>CAVVRW010000007.1:0-835656 GCA_963750755.1 uncultured Actinomycetota bacterium | reverse complement strand
ACTTCGTCGAGGCTGGCGGTGCGTAACCCGGTGCTGGCGGCCGGTCGCCCAGGTTGGGTGGGTGGAGTGGGGTCGCTGTTGTGCATGCCGAGGGCCCGATCCAGGCGTGCGGTGTCGAACATCGCCGGGCCGGTGGCCATCGCCTTGGTCAGAAGGTAGCGGCCGGTGTTGGGTGCCCGGCGTATCGCCTCCTCGGCGGCGCTGGCGCCGGTGAGTTTGACCGCGTCGGTGAAGTTGATGCCCGCTTGAAACACCTGCGGTTCGGCGTCGAGCACCGCGGTGAGGCGGGTGATGTAGTTCTCGGGAGCGAAAAATCGCCAGCCTTCGCCCAGGTGCAGCCAGAACCGCCCGCCGATCTGCGCGCGCAACTGCGCCAGCTGGGCTGCGGGTTTGTCGCCGGATCTGCGGACGGGCGAACTCGAGGAACCCGTAGCGCTGCTGCAGCTTCGCGCGGTCGGGGGCGATCAGGCCGGTGTCGAGCGCCAGGAAGCGCCCGACCCGTGAAACATCGAGGCAGCAGTTCAGGAAAGAGTCGATGGTTTGCTCAGTGGTCTGGCTGTCCGGTCCGGCGATCATGCTGACGGTGATCTCGGACTCACCGGTGCCAGCGACCAGGGACTGCACGAGGGCTTCGGGATACGGTGCCGCCGCCTCCATCATGGCTGGCACCGAAAAGTCGCGGTTGGCCGCAATCCGTTGCCGATCGGGCTCGGGGATGTCGGAGCAGGCCAGCAGGTGCCGGCACACCGTGAACGCCTCGACATGCTTGCCGATCCAGAATGCGCAAGTCGCCTGCTCATCGGTTGCGCGCCATGCATAAATCTCTGCGAAGTACCCGAGGACAAAGAGGTCCTCTTCGGGAAATGGGATTTCGGCAGCACGCCGAGCAAACTGATAACCCACCTGGTAGCGCTGCTCGGCGCGACACCGAAAAGCGATGGCATACAATGCTTCTGCGCGGCTCGGTCGAAACTTCCACGCCTTGAGGTAGGCCTCCTGAACGTCCGGCCACGGTTCACCTTGTTCTGCCATCGAGGCCGCGAGCCGGTACATCGCCCAGTAGACCTCCTCCTCGGAGCCGCCCATCTCGACCCGCCGCGCATACCACTTACGCGCATCGACGAAATCGTCCAATTGGAAGGAGGTTTCGGCTAGGAAAAAGACCGACCGCGCATCCTCGGGATTGCGTTCGACCTTGGCTAGCCACAGATCGCGGTCGGGGCAAACTTATGCCTGAACAGTTGGCGTTCGCGGAGCTGATGATCCACGCTGTGGTCTTTGCCCTCGAGGCGCACATCGACGTACAGGTCGTCCCGCGCAGCGGTATGGTGGGTGACACCCTCGAGGTCTGCCAGCGCGCGGTGCAGAATGTCAGCCTGGCTGCGGGCGGAGAAAGCCTGGTAGCCCCGCTCGGCGAGTTCGCGTCGCGCGCGCTCGTCGCCGACGAGCTCCACGCAGCGATCGACCAGTCCGTCGTAGTCCGCGAACGCGACGCCGGACTCCAGGTCGCGCTCCAATGTCGGATCGGCACCACGCTCGGAGACCACCGCGCGTCTGTTGGCGAGCAGATAGGAGACGCGGGTGATTTCGAAGATTTTCGCTTCCCAGTAATGGATGTTGAGGACGATTTTCGAGCGTGCGATCCAGGCATCGCGGCTCGCGCCGTAGACGCCCGATAGCCATTTGACCCGAAGGCCTCGGTCGTGCAGGTCCCGAAGAATGGCGTATCGGCGCTCGTAGGACGCGCCGTAGAAAAGTACGTCGATGTCCTCAGGGGCTGGGGCGATCCGTGTCAGCTCGGGGACGTATCCGATCGGAACGTAAGTGGGCCGGGGCAGTCCCATGGCAGCGAGCCGCTCGATGTTGGCTTGGCTGTAATCCCAAGTCGGGTAGCGCCGGAAAAGGTCGAAGAATGCGGGCAACGTCATCGATGGCAAGTCGTCGCCCAATTGCTCGAGGTTGTAGAAGATGGGGTTTTTCGGCGGCTGCAAGCCGTGTCGGACGAGGAGATTTCCGCCGAGCACGATGGTCCGGCGATCGTCGAGGTCGAGACGGTTGGTCACCACCGAGTCATGGCCAAGCGCCAGAAGAGCGAGGTGCAATCCCTCCGCAACTTCGTCAAATGCTCTGCTGTGCTGAAAATTCGGAGGTGACACAATCGCGACGGCGAATCGCATGGGTAGCAAAGTACCGCAAGAACTGAGGTGTTCCTGACTTAACGGGCTCTTCGTAATTCAGAGTGCCTTGACAAGTTGGTGGAGCGCTCGCTGTGCAGCAGTGAACGCCAGCGGTAGTGGGTGAGGGTTGCGGAATCCGAGGGCGTTGCGGCGCAGAGCTTCTCGCCGTCCGTTGATGGCTTCGGTGGGTCCGTTAGAGGCGTGGTGGTCGAAGAAGGCAAGGATGTCGACGCGGCGGCGCCACAGGGTGCGGCCGAGTTGGGCGATCTTCTCCAGTTGGAATAAGCCGCCACTATCCCAGCGCCGATTGTGGCATCGTTGCGCAGATGGATGCGCGTTGGGACCCGGATCTCGACGATCTGTTCGAAGAGGCGATTGACGAGGCGCTGAGCTCCTTGCCGGCCGATCTCCGTGCGGCGATCAGCAACGTTGCGATCGTCGTCGAGGACGAGCCTCCCGACGGGCGGGAGCTGCTCGGCCTGTACCACGGTGTGCCGCTGGCGCAAGGGGATGGAGGTCCCGCGGAATGTTTCCCGCCAAGGTCAGCATCTTCCGCGGGCCGATCACGCGACTCGCTGCCGGCGACGCCGATCGTCTACGCCGCGAGGTCAGACACGTCGTGCTCCACGAGCTTGCGCATTACTTCGGGATCAAGTGACGCGCGGTTGATCGAACTCGATCGCGACTGACGCGACGAAGGGCACGATCTCACGTCGCTATCTAACCCTTCGGACCGATTAGAGGCTCCGATCGATCTGCTGTTGTTGCGGTTTGTAACCGATCCGGTGCTGCGACCGCTCAGGTCGGCGGTGGCGCCCATAGCGATTGTTCAAAGGTGTGACAGGAGACGCTAAGCTCGACGGCGATCGCCGAGACCGTAGTGCGGCCGGCATCAACCGCCGCAACACATACCGGGCACACCGACGAGTCGTGGCTGATCGCGGTGCAGCCAACTTGCCGAGATCCCGATTGAACACCACCTGCCCTCAGTTGGGCGTGTCGCGCCGATATCGAGGTATCGCGACCGACGCCCCACACCAGGTCAACGACACGACCCAACCCGTGGATTCGCCAACCACCGATAGACACTCATTTCGGGAGAGCCGAACAAGCACTGGCGTGGGCAGACCGCGCGGAATGCGCATCCACGGCACTCACGGATGCACGGGGTAGAGCGAATCGCCTTGAGACGCACAGGTTGTTGCCCTATGAGCCTGACATTCTTGTCACGGTCTTCATGCACGCTCAGTCGAGGCTGAATAGCTCGGTGAGGCGGTCGGGTTCCTCGCAGAGCGGGCGCGAGTCGGTCATTTCGAGTTCCTCCCAAAACGACCGCAGCCGACCGTCGTCCATAACAGTTGCGGCATGCTCATCGATGATGTCGTAGTAGCGATCGGCCAAAACGTGCGATGCCGGGTCAACACGGGTGATAGCGACCAGGCCTGTCGGCGGACAGTCGAGCACGTGTAGCCGCAGATCCGGGCGGTACTTCTTCAGAATTGGCAACAACTTCCACACATCGCCCGTCCAGAAGGGAGCAGTCCATGTCTCAGCAGGGACCGCCAGGCAACCACTGCCGCAACGCCATCCGCGGATTCAACGGCACGCAATCATGCAGCAGGATCATGGAGCGGGGATGACAGGCAGCCTCTGTCCCGATCAGATCGCGTAGCAGGTATTCGAACCGGTGCATGCCATCCAGGAAGGCCATATCCACCGGCCGTCCCAGCAAATTTCCGAACATTTTCGCTCGCAAAGAAACTGTCCGACTTCATCTGAAAGAAGAATGTGCGGCCGCGATTGCCGGTGGGGTTGATTTCCAGCTGGAACTGAGGGTCGACCGCGATCGCGTCGCAACCCACGAACTCCAGCGAAGACCCAGTCTCTGTGCCGACCTCCAAGTATGTGCGCGGCGTCAGATGTGTGTGCAGCGCGGCAAGGAAGTCGAGGTAAGGCTCGCCGAGCATGCGGAACGAGTTGGTCGCATCGTCAAATTCGTGCACCGGGCCCACCCGTCGTTGTATTGATGATTCAAGAAAACCGGCAAACCAAGGGTCGACGAAACCTCGATGGTCAGACCCCTAATAGCTTACGGAGCGATGGGATTTGGCCTCGTTAGGAGGCGTCGACGGGCGCGTTTCGTCCGCTTGATCGCGGGCTCCCGATACGGCACACGCACCGACTCTGAGAGCCGATGTCGGCGTGCCAGGAGCGTCGGCTCGCCCTTAACCGTTGCTTCCGACGGTCTCAGAATCCACTCAGTAACCGCTCGAACGAACCCTAAGGCCGGGCAAAGGACGACCCTGAAGACCCGCTTATACCACGCATCGGCGTCGCAGAAGCAAGTGTCGAATTGTCGCAGCCTCACGGATCGCTCGAAAACATCTCTTGAGCAGGTGTTAAACGTCGATCTTTCGAATCATGGAAAAAATTATTCCGATTTTTTGGAGAAAACACTTCCCTTATGGGCATCCAAGCGCTACCTTAGCGAGACCTGAGAAGCTCTCAGAAATATAGATAGTGAATCTAAGTCGGCACTTAGACAAACTCGCAAGACCACAGGAACTGCCAGGGGAAGGCAAGACCGATGGCGGATCGGCGTTCGGGGAAGCAAGACCCTCAATCGCGTAAAGACGCCAAGCGTCTTATCAGGCTCAGCGCCGCGGCCGGCACGTTCCTAACCATCAGCCTGTCGCCGCTGGCCATGATGCCGGTGGCAAGGGCTGACGGCGAAGACGTCATCATCGATCAGATCATCAATTCCCTGTCCGCCGTGGACCCCACCGCGGCTTTGGACATGAGCAGCTGGCTCTCCAGCCTCGACGCCGCCTTGCAAGGCGCGGCGAACTTCGACCCCTCGAGTTTGGACGGCGTCCTTGACCCGTCGACTTGGGCCGGCGCCCTTGACCCGTCAGCCGCCTTCGACCCCTCGAGCGTGGCCGGCGCCGTTGACCCGTCAAGCGTTTTCGACCCGTCGAGCATCTTCGACCCGTCAAGTGTGGCTGGCGCCCTCGACCCTTCGAGCGTCGTTGACCCGTCGACCGTGACCAGCGCGACGCCCGACTTCGACTCCGCGTTGTCCGCGGCTTCAAGCGCCACCGTCCCGGCGGCCGAACCGCCGGACTCGACAACGCTTGCTGATCTGTACGGCCCGTGGTATTTGGCGGGTCACACCTGGGACCAGGAGTGGATAAACGGCACAACCTTCCTGGGCCCCCAGACGGTTCAGTGGGATAACGCGCTAAACACGTTCTGGGGTGACATCGGCGGCCATGGCGATTTGATCGGCAACGGCGCTAACGGTATCGACGGCGGAACATTGGCGGAGGCCAATGGCGGTGCTGGCGGATTGTGGTTCGGCGACGGCGGGGCGGGCGGTACCGATCTGCTCGGTCAGGGCGGCGCCGGCGGTCTCGCGTTCGACGGCAACGGCGGCATGGGCGGCGACGCGACCAACGGCATGGCTGGTGGCGCCGGTGGTGACACCTTCTACGGCTTCGCCGGTAACGGCGGTGATGGCGGCGACGCCACGGCAATCGGCACTGACGGCGGCAACGGCGGCGCGGGTGGCAGCGGGCTCGGCTTCTTCTTCGGCAACGGCGGCGACGGCGGTATGGGCGGCTCCGGCGCGGTCGGCTCTGCGGGAACTCCCGCGACCCTCCCCGGAGAGATGGGCGGAACCGGCGGCACCGGCGGTGACGGCGGCGCCGGCGGCGCGGGCGGCAGCGGCGCGTTCCTGATCGGCAACGGCGGCGACGGCGGCAACGGCGGCGCCGGCGGCCCCGGCGGCGCCGGCGGCGCCGGTGGCCCCGACGGTGGCCTCGGCGGGTACGGCGGGTACGGCGGGTTCGGCGGCCCCGGCGGCCCCGGTGGCCAAGGCGGGATCTTCGGCGACAACGGTGAGCCCGGCCTGATGGGCCCGACCGGCCCGACCGGTCCGACCGGTCCGACCGGCCCCTCCGGTTAACCTGTCCGCACCAATCCACAAAATTCGACCGGCCCGGGCGGGCCGGTCGAATTTTGTTATGCCACAACCGCGTTGGCCTCGCTTGAGGCGCAGTCAGAACGTCGACGTGGGCCGCACCCGGTTGGCCATGTCGATCAGCTTGTAGCGGTGCGCCTGCGTCGGCGCCGCCCGGGCCAGCCCGCGCAGCGACGCCTCGACGCCGAGCCGCAGACCATGCTCGGTGAACGGGAAGCCGAGGATGTGGTTGGTGCTGGCCTCGTGGTCACCCAGCCAGTCCAGCGCGCTGCCCAACACCAGCGCGCGGATCTGCAACACCCGCGGCTCGGTCGGCGGCAGCGCCTCGACCCGCCGTGCGGCGTCGCGGATCTGGTCCTCGGTGATGTCAATGGCCGACCGGCCGGACAGCAGCGTCACCGCGCTGGTCAACCGCGCGGTGGTGAAATACCGTGACGTGGCCGGGACTTCGTCGAGCGTGCGCACCGCCCCGCCGCGATCACCCTCGACCGACTGCGCCCGGGCCAACCCGAAAGCCGCCGAGATCACCCCGTCGTCGGTCTTCCACACCTCTTCGTAGTACTTGTGTTCGTCTGAGCTGCCCGCCAATTCGGCCGTCGCGGCCAGCGCCATCTTCGGGGCCAACTCACCGGGGAAGGTGTCGAGCACCTCGCTGAAATGCTTGCTCGCGGAATCGTAGTCACCGGTGAGCAACTCGGACACGGCGCGGTACCACACCAGCCGCCAGCGCCAGCCGACCCGCTCGGCCAGGTCGTCGAGCTTGCGGGTGGCCTTGGCGACGTCGCCGAGGTCGAGCAACGCGCGAACTTCCATCAACGGCAGCTCAACAGATTCCGACAGGTCGATGTCGTCGGAATCCATGGCGCCGTGCCGGAATGCGCGCAGCGAATCCAGGGTCTGCACCGGCTGCGACAGCACGGTCGCCTGCAACAGCGGCGCGGCGACGTCAGCCGGATCCACCAACGGCACCTGCAGCGCGGTGACAATCTCCTTCGCGGTCAGCTTTTCCGAGTGCACGTGACCGTCGAGGTACACGTCGGTGTGGGCGACCAACAGGGCCTCGCCGAATGTCGAACGGCTGCGCGAGAAAATGGTCGACAGGCTCGGCCGCCGCACACCGGTGTCGCGCGCCACCACCTCGCGCAGCACACCGGACAGCTGGCCGGACATCTCCTCGGCGCTGGCGAATCGCCGCCTCGGGTCCGGATCGATGGCGCGGCGCAACAAGCGGCCGAACGAGTCGTATTGCGCCAGCACCGGATCGTCCTCGGGAAGCCCGTCGACGTACCGGCCACCGCGGGCCCGCAGCTTCAGCGTCAGGGCCGCCAACGTGCGTCCGACGGTGTAGATGTCGCTGGCCACCGTCGGGCCGGTCCGCACGATCTCCGGGGCCTGGTAACCCGGTGTGCCGTACAGGTAGCCGAACGAGTTGACCCGCGACACCGCCCCGAGGTCGATCAGCTTCAGCTGCTCCTCGGTGAGCATGATGTTCTCCGGCTTGAGGTCGTTGTACACCAGGCCGATCGAATGCAGGTAGCTCAGGGCCGGAAGGATTTCCATCACGTAGGCGATCGCTTCGGCGACGGGCAGCCTGTCGCCCTTGCGCCGCTTGAGCGACTGGCCACCGACGTATTCCATGACGATGTAGCCGACGGGTTCGCCATGCTGGTCGGTGTGCTCGACGAAGTTGAAGATCTGCACGATCGAGGGGTGGACCACCTCGGCGAGGAAGCGCCGCTCGGCCATCGCGATCGCTTGCGCCTCGGCATCGCCCGAATGCACCAGACCCTTGAGCACCACTGGGCGGTCGTTGACGTTGCGGTCCAGCGCCAGGTACACCCAGCCCAGCCCGCCGTGCGCGATGCAGCCCTTGATCTCGTACTGTCCGGCGACCACCGCGCCCGGATTGAGTTGCGGCAGGAACGAATACGGGCTTCCGCAGTACGGGCAGTCGCCCTCGGACTGCGCCGTCTCCTCTTTGCTGGACCGGCCCACCGGCCGTCCACAGTTCCAGCAGAACCGCCTCGATTCCGGCACAACCGGATTCGGCATCAACGCTTCGAGCGGGTCGATGTCCGGCACCCGCGGGATCTCGACCAGTCCGCCGCCCAGCCGGCGAACCGGCGCCCGCGTCGCGGACTTCGTTCGATCCGTGGGCGCGGTGTCGCCGATGTGGATCAGAAAGTCGTCGTCATCGTCGTCGAAATCGGGCCGGAAGATCGCCTGGGTGGCAACCGGTCGGTTTTGCGCGGACGTGTCCACCGTCGAGTCGGCTGACTCGGTACCCGGACCGAAGTCGTCGGCGTCCTGGGTGTCGGGTTCCACCGGATCCTCGGCCATCAGTCCACGTACCTCGGGTTGGGCGGCGCGGGCGCGGGGCCGAGCACCGTTAACCATTTACGGTACAACGTATTCCATGTGCCGTCCCGGCGAATCCGCTCCAGGGTGCCGTTGACGAACCGCACCAGCCCGGTGTTGTCCAACTGGACGCCGATGCCGTAGGGCTGGGTGCCCATGTTCGGTCCGACGATGTGCAGATACGGGTCCTGCGACACCAGCCCGGCCAGAATCGAGTCGTCGGTGCTGACCGCGTCCACCTGCCGCTGCTGCAGTGTCACCAGGCAGTCGGCCCAGTTGACCACCTCCACCACGATCGGCGGTGGCGCGATCTCGCGGATCCGGTTCAACGACGTGGTGCCCCTGGCCACGCAGACCCGCTTACCGGATAGATCGGCCGGCTTGGTGATCGGGGAGTCGCGCGGAGCCAGAATACGTTGCGCGGCATCGAGATAGACAGTCGAGAAGTTGACCAGCTTGCGCCGGTCGCAGTTGATGGTCATCGTCTTGACTACGACGTCGACTTCGCCGCTTCTGCAGCGCGGTGATCCGCTCGGCCGACGACAGGATCCGGTATTCCACCTGCGCCGGATTCCCGAAGATGTCGCGCGCCACCTCGCCGGCGACATCGACGTCGAAGCCGACGATCTCGCCGGTGATCGGATCGCGGAAGCTGAACAGGTTGCTGCCGATGTCCAAGCCGACAATCAGCCTGCCGCGGGCGCGGATGTTGGCCACCGCGGCGTCGGCGTCGGCCGGGTTGTCGAACGGACGCAGGCTCGCCGTGGCGTTGCAGTCGTCACCGGTCTCGTCGGCGGGCAGAGGTGGCTGCGGCGGCATCTCCTGCATCCCGGCGGGCATGGGCGGCGGCAACGTCGGCGCGGGCGCCACCACCATCGACGCCGACTCGCCGCAGCCGGCCAGCAGCACCGTGGCGATCGCCAGCGCGGCGAAGCCGTGCGCAGCGGGTCGCCATCGCTCCCACACCGTCGTTGCGGCGACGCACAACATCCGAAAACTCATCGGTACTCCATCAAACGCGGCCACAGCCCGAGCGTCACCGCGACGGCCGCGCCCAAACTCAGCACGATGCCGCCGACCGTCGCACCGGCCAGACCCGCCCGCGCGTTGAGAACGTCGTCGCGCAATTCGTGGCGACTCTGCTCCATCGCCCGCACCAACGCGTGGTCGAGTTTGTCGAAGGCGGGCGTGGAGTCGTCCTCGCCGTTGCCCAGCGCCACCTGGGTGGCGGCACGGTAGTTACCGACCGCGATGTAGGAGTTGATCCGGTCGTTGGCGCGACGCCATTGGTCCAGCACCTTATCGGCACCCTGCAGATCGTTCTTGTCGACGGCGTCGCTGCGAGCCAGATATTCGTCGAGTTGTTTGTGCATGGCATCGATGCGCTGATAGAAGGTCTTCCTGCGGACCTCCTCGTCCCCGCGTCGAATCAGGGACAAGGTCTCGTCGGCCCGTGCCTGCTGCGCACTGATGGACAGATTGGTGATCGTTTTCAGTGACTCCGCCGCTGTGTTTTTGGCGCTGCGGCTGCCGCTGGTGGAGATCGCGAGCGCCGTGCCGACCCAGACCACCATAACGAGAATCGCCAGCGCACCGGCGACAAGACCGGGATTGATCCGCCGTTTGGTCCGACGGGCCAACCACCGGTGCGAGAACGCGCCGAAGATCGCCGTGGTGAGCACCACCAGAATCACCGGTGCCGGAACTTGAGTCGACGCCGTGGTTTCGGTGTCCACCCGCTCCGAGGTCTGGGCGTACAGCCGCGCCGCGTCGGGCAGGATCGTCGACTGCATCAGCGTGGACGCCTCGGACAGGTACGACGAGCCGACGGGATTGCCGGCCCGGTTGTTGGTCCGCGCGATCTCGATCAGCCCGGTGTAGACGGCCAATTCGGCGTTGACCCGGCCCAGCAACTGGACCAACGGCTCGTCGGTCAGTCCGCTCGACGCCCGGGTGACCGCCACCGCGGCGTCGGTGATCGCCTGCTCATAGCGCTGACGCACCGTTCGCGGCTCGGCCCGGGCGATGAACGCGGTCGCGGCGGCCGCGTCGGCGACCGAGAGCGTGGTGTAGAGCCGCCCGGCGGCGAAGGCCAGCGGCTCGGTGTGGCTGAGCACCGTCGTCAGCGCGTGCTGTCGCTGATTGATCGTGGTCGACGTGGCGAATGCGGTGAGCCCGCCGAGGATGGCCAGCACCAATCCGATGGACAGGATCCGCCCCGGCGTCGTCGCCACGAACCACCAGCGGGGGTGGGCGGGCTCGATCGGCGACCGCGAACCCAGCGGTTCAGTCGACGGGTGCGCCAACTCAACAGTCACGTCGGTTCGGACCTTATCTTTCGGGCGTGGATGTCACGAACGGTCTTAAGTGAAGTCTAAGAGGCTTTTCCTCCAGATGCGGGGACCTGCTCACTCAGATTTCCCGACTCGTTACCGGCCCGCAGACGCGAACCGCGTCGTCGCCGAGGCGTGCTTAACATGAACGCGTGCGCGGTGACGGTGACGGATGGGTGGTGTCTGACACCGGCAGCCCACATTGGGGTCGGTTCGGCGCGGCAGGTCTGCTGCTTCGGGCTCCGCGATCCGATGGTTCACCAGCAGTGTTGCTGCAACACCGGGCGCCGTGGAGCCATCAGGGCGGGACATGGGGTCTTCCGGGCGGTGCCCGCGACAGCCATGAGAGCCCTGAGGAGGCCGCGGTCCGGGAGGCGCACGAGGAAGCCGGCCTTGTCAGCCGGCTCGTGTCGGTAAGGGGCAGCGTGGTCACGGCGAAAGCCAGCGGCACCAACTGGACCTACACCACCGTCGTCGCCGACGCGTCCGAACAACTGCCGACCGTGGCGAACTTCGAGAGCGCGGAGATGCGCTGGGTCGGCGAGGACGAGGTCGACGCCTTACCCCTGCACCCCGGCTTCGCGGCCAGCTGGCAACGTTTGCGTACCGCCTCGGAGGTCTTGCCGCTGAGCCACGACGATCTGCTGCGCGACAGCCTGCCTCGCACGATCGAAATCTCCGACGGCGTCTTCGTGTGGTGCACGGCGGGCCATCCCGATCAGGAGCCGTCGCGGCTGAGCTCGCGGATCAGCTTGCTGCTGCAAGTGCCGAACTGAGTCCTGCGGCCGCGGCGCGCGGATCCTCGGCGGCGGTGATCGCCCGGACCACGACGATCCGGCGCGCACCCGCTTCCAACACCTCCGGCAGTCGCGCCGCGTCGATACCGCCGATCGCGAACCACGGCTTGTCGCAGCCCAGTCCGGCGGTCGACCGGACCAGCTCCAGGCCCGGCGCCGGACGTCCGGGCTTGGTGGGCGTCGGCCAGCACGGCCCGACGCAGAAGTAGTCGACGGCCTCGGCGACCGCTTTCGCAACCTGCGCGGCATCGTGGGCCGAGCGGCCGATCAGCCGGCCGGGCCCGACGATGTCGCGCGCCACGCTCAGCGGCAGGTCGTCCTGCCCCAGGTGCAGGACGTCGGCTCCGGCGGCGCGGGCGATATCGGCGCGGTCGTTGACGGCGAGCAGCGCGCCGTGCCGGCGCGCCGCGTCGGCCAGCACCTGAAGCGCCGTCAACTCGTCGCGGGCCTCCAGCGGGCCCAGTCGCTGTTCACCGGCCGAACCCTTGTCGCGCAGCTGAATGATGTCGACCCCACCGGCCAGCGCGGCATCGGCGAATTCGGCCAGGTCACCGGTGTCGCGCCGGGCATCGGTGCAGAGGTACAGCCGGGCGCGCGCGAGCCTCGCGGAGGGTTGGTGCACACCGCGACGCTAACGACTAGCGTGGGTAGCCGACACGGGAGTCCCCGGAGCGGGACTGAGAGTGGACACAGCAAGCCTGTCCTTACCGTCAAACCTGATCCGGACCATGCCGGCGAAGGGAGTGAGATGCCGCCGGACTCGGGATCGCTAGCCGTCATTGGCGGTGGCGTCATCGGGCTGTCCGTGGCACGACGCGCAGCCCAAGCCGGGTGGCAGGTGCGGGTGCATCGCTCGGCGCAACCCGGCGCGTCCTGGGTGGCCGCGGGCATGCTGGCGCCGCACAGCGAAGGCTGGCCGGGCGAGGAGCGCCTACTGCAGCTGGGCCTGGAGTCGCTGCGGCTCTGGCAGCAGGGATTCACCGACGGGCTGCCCTCCGATGTGATCACCGCGCACGAGTCGCTGGTGGTCGCCGTCGACCGCGCCGACGTGGCCGACCTGCGTACCGTCGCCGACTGGCTCTCCGGGCAGGGGCACCCGGTGGTGTGGGAGTCGGCGGCCCGCGACGTGGAACCGATGCTGGCGCAAGGCATTCGGCACGGCTTCCGGGCGCCCACCGAACTTGCGGTCGACAACCGCGCCCTGCTGGACGCGCTGTCGACTGCCTGCGAGCAACTCGGGGTCGAGTGGGACGATCCGGTGACCGACCTGGGTGCTGTGCGTGCCGACACGGTCGTGATCGCCAACGGCATCGACGCGCCTTCGCTGTGGCCGGGCCTGGCGATTCGGCCGGTAAAGGGCGAGGTGCTGAGATTGCGCTGGCGGAAGGGATGTATGCCGTTGCCGCAGCGGGTCATTCGGGCTCGTGTGCACGGGCGCGCGGTGTACGTGGTCCCGCGCGCCGACGGGGTGGTGGTCGGTGCCACCCAGTATGAGCACGGACGCGATACCGTGCCGACGGTGTCGGGTGTGCGTGACCTGCTCGACGACGCGTGCGCGGTGATGCCGGCGCTCGGCGAGTACGAGTTCGCGGAATGCATGGCCGGTCTGCGCCCGATGACGCCGGACAACCTGCCGCTGGTGGGACGGTTGGACGACCGGACGCTGATCGCCGCCGGGCACGGCCGATCGGGTTTTCTGCTGGCGCCGTGGACGGCTGAACAGATTGTCTCCGAACTCATTCCGGTGGGAGCCGCTACGTGATCATCAAGGTGAATTCCAGCGACGTCGTGGTCGACGAGCACATGACGGTCGCCGCGCTGATGCAGTCGTTGGGTTACCCGGACCGTGGCATCGCGGTCGCCGTCGACCAGGCAGTACTCCCGCGATCACGCTGGGCCACAACGCTTTCCGACGGTTCGAGCATCGAGGTTGTGACGGCGGTGCAAGGTGGCTGAACAGAAACTGACCATCGCCGGGCGCAGCTTCGGCTCCCGGCTGATCATGGGCACCGGGGGAGCGTCCAACCTTGCCGTCCTCGAAGAAGCGCTGATCGCCTCCGGCACCGAACTGACCACCGTCGCCATGCGCCGCGTCGACGCCGAGGGTGGCACCGGCATGCTCGATCTGCTGAGCCGCTTGGGCATCACGCCGCTGCCCAACACCGCGGGCTGCCGCAGCGCCGCCGAAGCGGTGCTCACCGCGCAACTCGCCCGTGAGGCACTCGGCACCGAATGGGTCAAGCTGGAAGTGATCGCCGACGAACGCACGCTACTGCCTGACGCCATCGAATTGGTCCGCGCGGCAGAGCAACTGGTGGATGACGGCTTCGTCATATTGCCCTATACCAACGACGATCCGGTGCTGGCCAAACGTCTGGAAGACACCGGATGCGTGGCGGTGATGCCGCTCGGCTCGCCGATCGGCACCGGTTTGGGGATCGCCAACCCGCACAACATCGAGATGATCGTGGCCCAATCCAATGTTCCCGTCGTGCTCGACGCCGGCATCGGCACCGCCAGCGACGCAGCACTGGCGATGGAATTGGGTTGCGACGCAGTGCTGTTGGCCACCGCGGTGACCCGCGCTGCCGACCCGCCCGCGATGGCCACCGCGATGGCCGCCGCCGTCACCGCGGGGTATCTCGCCCGGCGTGCAGGCCGCATCCCCAAGCGGTTCTGGGCCCAGGCTTCAAGTCCCGACCTGTGAGTCGCTACGTAGCGCTGGGCAGTTCGATGGCAGCCGGACCTGGCATCAGGCCGGCCGCCCCGGGCGCGCCGTTCGGTGCGGGCCGGTCGGTGCGCAACTACGCCCATCTGGTCGCCGAGCGGCTGGACCTCGACCTGGTCGACGTCACCTTCTCCGGTGCCACCACGGCCAACGTTCTCGCCGAACGACAGCGCAGCGCCCCGCCGCAGATCGACGCGCTGGACGGCTCAGAGGAGATCGTGACGATCACGATCGGCGGCAACGACGTCGGCTACGTGCCGTTGTTGATGGCGGCCGCACTGCCGTCGCTGATCCGAAAGCTGCCTTCGATACGCGAGCTCCTGGACCGCGGGGCCCGCGAAGACGCCCTCGTCGGAGTCGGTGACGCACTGCAGGCCGTCGGAACGGCGGTCCGTCAGCGGTCGCCGCGGGCCAGGGTGATCTTTGTCGACTACCTCACACTGTTGCCCGGACCAGGCGCGCCGGCCCCACCGCTGTCGGCGGCGCACGCCGACTTGGGCCGCTTCGTCGCGGACCGGTTGGAGGAAGCCACCGCGGCGGCCGCTGCGGCCACCGGATGCGAGGTCGTTCGCGCCGGTCGGGCCAGCCGCGACCATCACCCGTGGTCGGCCGATCCCTGGACCGTGGGCGCGGGCTGGCCGGTGCCCTGGCGCCCCGCGCCGTTTCATCCCAACGCTGTCGGGATGAGCGCAGTTGCCGATTTGATCGTCGGGCAGATCAACCCGGCTTGATTAGCTTTTAGGCGCGTGGGTAGATCTAAATTCGTTGCGTTTCTACGCAGCACGGTTAAGGATTTACACCTATAGACACTGAGAGCACACGTGCACCGTCGGAGTTTCGACCATTCGGCGCTCCTTTATCAATCGGAGCGCGAGTATGTCGACTCGCTGGTTGACTTCATCGAGGACGGGCTTGAGCACGAACAACCCGTGATGCTCGCGGTCCCGGGCACCAAGCTGCGATTGGTTCGCGACGCATTGGGGGATGCGGCCGATGACGTGACCATGGCCGACATCACCGACTTCGGCCGCAATCCCGGCCGAATCATCGCGGCTCAACACGCTTTCATCGATGCGCACCCCGACCGGCACGTCCGCGTCATCGCCGAGCCCGCTTGGACGGGTCGAACCGAACACGAGTACCTGGCCTGCCTTCAGCACGAGGCCCTGAGCAACATCGCGTTCGCAGATTCGAACGTCACCGGATTGTGCCCGTACGACGCCTCAGGTCTCGACGACACCGTGTTGGGTCACGTCCGGCTTACACATCCCCAAGTTTGGCAGGGCGGAGCGCGCAGACACTGCCCCGAATTCGGCGTCGACGCCGCGCTCGATCATTGCAACCAGCCGCTGGAGACTCACCAAGCCGCGATCAAGCACGTCGTCGAGCAGTCGCTCGACCTGGCTGGGGCCCGCCGATGCGCGCAACGCTACGGACGTCTGGTCGGAATGTCCGCGGACCGCATCGCCGACCTTCTGCTGGTCACCACGGAGTTGGCCACCAACAGTCTCGATCACGCCGGCGGACCGTGCCGCCTCGCGTTCTGGTTCGACAGCGGATTCGTGGTCTGCGAGGCGCGCGACATCGGGCACTGGGCGGACCCACTCGCCGGCCGGCGACGCCCCAGTGGCGGAAGTGCCGGAGCTTATGGTCTGTTCGTGGTGAACGCGATCGCTGATCTGCTGCGCACACACGCGACATCGGCTGGAACCACGATCCACGCCTACCTGCTTCGTGACGATCCCTCAGAAGAGGTCGAGTGCGTCTAACCTGGGGCGCAATGGCTATCAATTCAAGAGTGGTACTTGTCGCTGCCGCGACTCTGCTGCTGGCGACCGGCGGATGCGCATCGTCGGACACCGCCGGTTCGGGCAAACGGTCATCGGCCTCAGACTTCGCCGCGTCCGTGAAGGGCCGGGTCACGACCGACGCGATGATGACGCACCTGAAGAAGTTGCAGGACATCGCCAACGCCAACAACAACACTCGCGCGGTGGGCACCCCGGGCTACGACGCGAGCGTCGATTATGTGGTAGGTAAGTTGCGGGACAAGGGTTTTGACGTTCAGACCATGGATTTCGACGCGCACGTCTTCCACGCCGACCCGGGGACTGTGACGGTCGCCGACAAAAAGTACGAGGCGGGAGCGCTGGAGTACAGCATCGGCACCCCGGCGGAAGGAGTGACCGGCCCGCTGGTCGCTTTCCCAGCCGACGGAAGCCCGGGCTGCGCCGCCACCGACTACGACCACCTCCAGGTCAACGGTGCCGTCGTGTTGGTGGACCGGGGCACCTGTCCGTTCGCGCAGAAGGCGTCCGCCGCGGCGCAGCGAGGCGCGTTGGCGATGGTCGTGGCCGACAACGTGGTCGAGGAGCACATCGCCGGCACCCTCGGCGAGTCCACCAACGTCAAGATTCCGGTGGTGGGCATCACCAAACCCGATGGGGCCGCGCTCCGCTCGAGTGTCGGACCGGCGACGGTGCACCTGTCCGCCGACACCAAAACGATCAAGGCCCGAAACGTCGTCGCGCAGACCAAGACCGGCTCGGCCCGTGACGTGGTGATGGCCGGGGCGCACCTCGACAGCGTCCCCGAAGGACCCGGCATCAACGACAACGGCTCCGGGGTGGCCGCGGTGCTCGAGACCGCGCTGCAGCTGGGCCCCTCGCCCGGCATTCACAACGCGGTGCGATTCGGCTTCTGGGGTGCCGAGGAACTCGGACTGATCGGGTCGCGAAAGTATGTCGAGTCGTTAGACCTCAACGCGCTCAAGGACATTGCGCTGTACCTGAATTTCGATATGCTCGCTTCGCCGAACCCGGGTTACTTCACCTACGACGGCGACCAGTCACTACCGTCCGACAGGCGCGGCAGCCCGGTGGTGCCTGAGGGCTCCGCCGGCATCGAGCGGTCGCTGGCCGCCTACCTCAACTCCGCGGGAAAGACGCCCCAGGACACCTCGTTCGACGGCAGGTCCGACTACGACGGCTTCACCCAGGCCGGTGTCCCGGCGGGTGGGCTGTTCTCGGGTGCTGAGAACAAGAAGTCGGCGGACGAGGCGAAGCTGTGGGGTGGCCCCGCGGACGAGCCGTTCGACCCCAACTATCACAAGAGCACGGACACGTTGGATCACATCGACCGCGCCGAGTTGGGTATCAACGGTGGCGGAGTTGCTTATGCGACAGGCTTTTACGCCCAGGATCTCAGTGGTCGTAACGGCGTCCCGGTCCGGGAAGACCGGACCCGCCACCAGCTCACCAAGAAGTGAGTTACCGCTACAGCCCGGGCAGACAGATCGGGGCACCGTAGCAGGGCGGCGGGCCGTGCGGTGGGGGAGTCGCTCCGTCCCAGACGAACTGGCCGGCATTGCCCATTCCGCCGACCGGAACCCAGAACCACGTGTGGCAGATGTTGTTGTCCCAGTGGACGTCGTCCATGGGTAAGGACTGTCCCGGACACCATTGGTGGGGTTGCGAGAAGTTGTCCCCGGGTGCAGCCTGGGCAGCACCGGTCGCCAATGCGGCCACCGCGACGCCGCCCGACAGCAGTGCAGCGGCGAGGGTCCGCTTCGAATTGTGCGTGATGTTCATGGTGCTCACTCTAAGCAGCGCCACTGAATGAATTCTGAATAGAGATCGGCTGCCGCGACTCAGTCCCCGGTACGCTCGAACTTGTCCTCGAAATCCCCTCCGGCGCAACCGCTTCCGGTCGTCTCATTGCGGCCGTGGCCGGTGAGCAGAGCAATGGGGTCCTGCAGCGGATCGGGCAGCGGATACTCCGCGCTGAGTTTGATGTGCACGGTCCCGCCGAGATTGCACGGGACGGTGCCCTCGTCTTCGCGTGTCCACTTGTTGCCGCTGAATACCAGCGGGACCACTCCGTCGACCGCATGGAACAGGCTCATGCACCGGTCGCCGCTGCGCAGGCACACGGTACGCACCGCCAGATCGTCTTGCCCCGGTGCCGAACCGCCGTTCGCGTAGGTGATCGTCTCGTGGTAGCGGCCGCGCAGCGCGGTGGACGGTGACGCCGCGCGCGGCGGCAAGGTCGCCGGGTCGGGAACCTTGGTGAGATCGGGATCGCCCGTGCGGGTGAAGGTCACGGTGCGTTTGGCGGCGCTGCAACTGTTGATGGTCGACCGGGTGGTTTCACCGGTCAGCGTGCCGTCGGGCTGCGGTTGCAGGGTGAACACCACCCAGACTTCGGTGGGCGCGTCGTTGCAGGGGGTCGAACCGAGCCCCACCGCAACCCAATTGGCGCCGATCTGATCGAACACCAGGTTCGAGACGAGGACGATGCCGCTGCCGCCGGTGTAGGACGCCGTGGCGATGCAGCCGGCCGCGCCGCAGTTGGAGCGCACATCCCAGGTGCCGGTCATCGCGGGTGCACCGAGGGCCGGTTTTCCCTCGAGGTCGGTGCCCGGGCCATAGTCGGCACGGTAGGTGCCGGAAAAAGCGTGCGGGGCGGCCGGCGGCGGGTCCGGCGTGCGATCGTGGCGCCCGACGAGGGTGACACCGGCGAACACGGCCGCCGCAAGGATCACGACGCTCCCCGCAAGTGCCGCAACCATTTTCGGCCGCGGTGCGCGTCGTGTCTTGGTCATCAGGGTGGGCGCCGGCGCCGGGCGGACTCGGTGGCGGTGGGGGAGTCCGGCGTACATGACCGGACGGCGGATGCAGCGCGTAGTTCAACTCCCGGGCGAATTCTCCGCAAGTGGCATACCGGTCGCCGGGCGTCTTGGCCATCGCTTTGGCCAGCACCGGGTCCAGCGCGGCCAACTCCGGCCGGCGCTCACTGAGCGACGGTATGGCCGCCGCAACGTGTTTGGTGATCACCACGGCCGGATTGGAGTCGATATAAGGCGGTGATCCGGTCAGCAGGTCAAAAGCGGTACAGGCCAACGCGTACTGATCGGTGCGACCGTCGAGCGATTCACCTCTCAGCTGCTCGGGCGCGGCGTAGGCCATCGTGCCCACCGCCATGTTGGTCGCGGTCAGCCCGGCCGGGTCGTCGATGAGGCGCGCAATACCGAAGTCCGCCAAAAAGATTCGCTTGGCCTTCGGGTCCAGCAAGATGTTGGCGGGTTTGATGTCGCGGTGCAGCAATCCCTGACCGTGTGCGTAATCCAGCGCCGACGCGACGGCGGTGACGATCTCGAGCGCTTGACCGACGGGTAAGCCCTCCGGGTGCTGCTCGCGCACCAGCTTGGACGCGTCGGTGCCCCCGACATAGTCCATCGAAATCCACAGCTGTCCGTCGTACTCGCCGCGGTCGTGGACCCCCAGGATGTTGGGATGCGACAAACTGGCGGAGAGATTCGCTTCGCGCAGAAACCGCTCCCGATATTCCGGGTCGGCGGTCCATAGCGGGGGCAGGACCTTCAGCGCATCCTGACGTGGCAATCGTGGATGCGCGGCCAGGTACACCGTGCCCATGCCGCCGGCGCCCAGCACGCGCAGAATTGTGAAACCCGCGAAAGTCTCACCCACCGAAACCGGCATGGGCAGATCTTAACCGGAAGCTAAGCTGGGATTGTTTAGCTGGCGAACCTGGTGGGCGTAGAAACATCATGATGATCGATGGGTTGGGTTCGGGGCAGTCCTTTGCGGCGGCCCAATTTGGCGTGCTGGGACCGTTGCAGGTCCGCACCGGCGATGTGTCGGTGCCGCTGGGTACGCCGAAGCAACGTGCGGTGTTGGCGATGCTGGTCGTCAACGCGAATCGACCGGTGAGCATCGACTCGCTCATCGGAGCCGCCTGGGACCAACGGCCGCCCCAGGGAGCGCGGGCGACGTTGCATGCCTACATCTCCAATCTGCGCCGGGTGATGGGTGATGCGGGCATCGACCGTGCCGTGCTGGCCAGTAGACCGCCGGGCTACCAGCTGTCGATCAGCGACGACCACTACGACTTCGGCCGCTTCATCGCCGAGAAAAACGCCGGCGTGCGGGCCGCCGCCGACGCGCAATTCGAGCAGGCCAGCCGGCATCTGCTTGCCGCGCTCGGCCAGTGGCGCGGCCCAGTTCTGGAGGACCTGAGCGACTTCCAGTTCGTCGAGACCCTCGCCGCAGCACTCGACGAGGAGCGGGTGCTGGTCTACATCGCCCGCGCCGAAGCCGAAATCGCCTGTGGTAGACCAGAAAACGTGATCTCCGAACTCGAGGCGCTGACCGCCAGATATGGCTACCGAGAACCGTTGTGGGCGCAGCTGATCACCGCCTACTACTTGGCCGACCGCCAATCGGACGCGCTCGACGCGTACCTGCGGCTGAAAGCCCTGCTGGCGGAGGACCTCGGCATCGACCCGGGGTGGACCATCCGCGAGCTGTACGAACGAATCTTGCGACAGGAACCGCTGGATGCGCGCAAGGTCGCACAGTCGCATGCCGAAGACACCATTGTCGCCCAGTCGGACAACGCAATCCGAGTCCGGGGGCCCGCTGCCGCCGCATTGGTCGGTGCGGACGGGCGGCGTTATGCGCTGACCGGCTCGGCCACCCGGATCGGTCGCAGCCCCGACAACGACATCGTGCTCGGCGACGCCAAGGTCAGTCGCCACCACGCGGTGATCGCGGACGACGGTCGGATGCTGCTCATCACCGACCTGGGATCCGCGAACGGAGTCCGGTTGTGCGGCAAGCGAATCGATCCCAGCGCAGAACTGCACCACGGTGACAGCGTCCGGATCGGTGACGAGGACTTCATCCTCGACTCTGGCACGCCGGAGCATTAAGGATCCAGTAAGCGCTGTCCCGGACAGTGAGCGAGCACAGGTGCCGCGAGGCGGCACCGCAACCTCACGAAAGGACAACGCAGATGAAGATTCTCCCGGCCGGCATCGAGGAACAGATCGACCGCGTCGACCGCAACCGCAGCCTGATCGTCGGGCTCAGCACGGCACTGATCGCGTTCTGGAGCCTCTACCGGGTTTTCTGGTCGATCTACCTTTCACTGACCTATGACTTCCTGTTCGGTTCGCTCGTGTTCTCCATCGTCTTGTGGGGTGTGATCGGCGTCGTCGCCGGGATCGCCGCGTTCGGCTTTCTCACTCGCTACGCCAAGCGTCCCTGAGCCGGGACGATGACCACGTCCTCCTATCGACCCGAGCCGCCACAGTTGCTGCCCACCAACGTGTCCGACGGACGCGCCCCGGGCGTCTACTACCGCATCGACGGAGAGCTGGTGCCGGTACTACACATCTGGCTCGACGGCAGCGTGCCGGTGTTCTTCGAGCACCACGTCATCTTGTGGAAGGACCCCGGCGCTCGACATCGGGCTCAGGGGCAAGGGCGCGCTGAAACGGATGATCGGCGGCATGCAGCTGCTGATGACCGAAGCGCGGGGACCGGGTCAGGTCGCCTTCTCCCGCGACGGCAGCGGACACGTCTTTCCATTGCACCTGCGTCCCGGTGCCGCGGTCGAGGTGCGTGAGCACCAATACCTCGCGGCCACCGGCAATCTGGAGTATGGCTACACCCGCCAGAAGGGAATCCGGAACATGCTGTTCGGTGCGACGCGGATTCTTCGTGGACCGGTTCGCCGCAACCCAGTCCGAGGGCGTGGTGTGGCTGCACGGCTACGGCAACGTTTTCGAAAAGGTGCTTGCGCCCGGTGAGCAGATCGACGTGGAGCCCGGCAGCTGGATCTACCGCGACGAGAGTGTCTCGATGGATCCGAAGGTCTACGGGCTTCGCACCGGAATGTTCGGCGGTGCAGGCAATCTCGTCTTCAATCGGTTCACCGGTCCCGGTCGCGTCGGACTTCAGTCGATGTACCTGGACATGGCCGGCGATGCGTCGACGTGACGACGTTGGCCCGGCCGGGCGTTAAGGATCCATAAAGGCCACTCCCGCACAGTGATTACGCACGACATCAACAACGCAAACAAGGAGTCCCTCAATGAAGCGCAACGTTCTGATCATGGCCGGCACGGCGGCGACCCTCGCCACCGTGATGGTGGGTTGCTCACACAGCGACAAGGCGGTCAGCGTAGGCAACGCCGCGGTAGCACCCGCCGGTGCGTCCAACACCAAGGTGGTCGTCGACGGCAAGGATCAACACGTCACCGGCCAGGTGGCCTGCACCAAGGTTGCCGGCACCGTCAACATCGCCATCGGTGGCGGGACCGGCGCTAGTGCCACCGGCATCGGCGCGGTGCTGACCGATGCCGCCCCGCCCGTCGTGAAATCCGTTGCGCTGGGCAACGTCAACGGCGTCACGCTCGGCGTCGGCGGCACCACCGGCAAGGCCGACGCCACCAAGGACGGCAACTCGTACAAGATCAGCGGCTCCGCCACCGGCGTGGACATGGCCAACCCGATGGGCGGCCAGGTCAACAAGTCGTTCGAACTCGACGTCACCTGCCCCTGACCCCGACTCCGTTCGGCCAGCGGAATTCGCTGGCCGAACGGCATTCGGGCCCTACGAAAGGAACTTCCCATGAAAATCGACAACAACAAGCCCGTCCTGATCCTGGCCGGCGCCATCGCCACCCTGTTCGCGATCTCATTCGCCGTGCGCTTCGTCGCGCTCAGCCAACTCGGCCTGCCCGGCGGCTGGATGCTGATGTTCGGCGTGCCGGCCGGAGGCATCGGACTGCTCATCCTCGTGCTACGGCTCGGCCTGCTCAACAACGTGAGTCATGGTTTCAGCGCCGTCGCGCCGGTCGCTGCGCCCGACCCGACGACCTCCCAGCGCCTGCAGGAGATCGAGCACCTGCACGCCGGCGGGGCGATGTCCGAGGACGAGTACAACGCCGAGCGGGCTCGCATCATCGCGAGCATCTGAACCCGCGGTGGCTCAACCGATCTCAGACATCCGCGGCATGACCTCGTCGCCGAACCGCTTCACGAAGCCGGCAGGATCCGGTGTGCCTGGGACCGGGCCGGTGTTGATCAAGTCGACACCGAGCCCGGCCATCTGCTCGAGGGTCTTCAAATACCCGTCGACATCGGTGAATGGGTCCGCAAAGAAGCCGACCGTTTTACGGATCTCCGCGACATCGCGACCCACGGTGTCGCAGTGCCGCGTCAACACGTCGATCTTGTGGGTCAACACGTCAATCTCGGAATCCGTGGAGTTCCACACGTCGGCGTACTGCGCGACCAATCGCAGCGTCTTTTTCTCACCGCCACCACCGATCAAGACCGGTGGACGCCGAATCGGCTGTGGCACACAAATCGTCTCGGCCAGTTGGTAGTGCTTGCCGTCATAAGACCCGTCGTTGTCGCTCCACATCTGCCGGCAGATCTGCAACGTCTCCTCCAGCATCTCGAACCGCGTGCTCAACGACGGATACGGAACTCCGAGCGCACGGTGCTCACGCTCATACCAGGCGGCGCCGATACCGAGCATCGACCGTCCTCCGGAGAGCACGTCGAGGGTGGTCACCGTCTTGGCCAGCAGGCCCGGATGACGGTAGGTCACGCCGGTCACCAACAACGCCAAGGCGATGTCGGTGGTGCGACCCGCCAGATATCCCAGGGACGTATAGCCTTCCAGGAACGGGTCTTCCGCGCGGCCGACGGCTTCCATTTGGAAGAAGTGGTCCGCGAGGGTGAACATCGTTGCGCCGATGTCCTCCGCGGCCGTGGCGGTGGCCAGCAGAGTCGGCGTCAACGCGGCCGCGTCGCCCGGCAGAAAATCGATGAAGTGTATGCCCAATTCCAAAGGTGTCTCCTCGTATCAGTCGGTCAAGCGCTCGAGCAGCGACAACGCGTCATTGATCACGCGGCGTTCTCGCTCCGTGTAGCGCTCCTGCATGGCACGGGCCAGCCATTCCTCGCGGGCCTGGCGGTCGCTTTCCGCGCGTCGGCGTCCGGCGGTGGTCAGCGAAATAACCTGTCGCCGGCCATCATTCGGGTCAGGTGCGCGGTGAATGAGACCGTGTTGGTCCAGCGCGGTCATGATGGTGGCCATCGATTGCGGCCGCACCTGTTCGGCGGTGGCCAACGCGCTTGTCGAGGATGCGCCGTCCTTCCACAGCCGATTGAGCACCGCGGTCTGCGATGGCGTCAGGCCGCCGCCGGTCGCGACGGCTTTGAGTCGACGACGCAACCGACTGAAGAGCACCCGTAGATCTCGGGCGGCGGATACCGCAGACTCGCTGATTCCGTCCACGCAACCCACCGTACATTAGACAGTTGAAACTGTACAGTTGGAACTGTGTAAATTAGGTCGCGTCGCCCCGTATCTCCCAGAAACGAGTGCTCTCTTCCGGCTCGTCGGGTGCGCTGCGGACCCAGATCGCCGCGGTGAGCATGACGATCACCCAGCCGACGGTGGCGACCGGGATCGCCCAGAGCCGGCGCACTAGTAGTGCGGTGCCGCACTGCCCGGCGTAGTCGGTGCCGTTGGTGTCGGCCGGCAGCGGCAGGCTCGCGCTGAAACCCCGCCCGCAGCTGACCTGCATGCCCCACCGGTCGTACTGGCCCAAATGCACCGGAATCCACAGCGCCGACAGCCCGGCGACCACCAGGACGGCCCCTAAAATGCCAAGCATTACCTGGCGATTGCTCACGGTTCTCCTCTCACGTCGGGTCGCGCATGTGAATACGGGTTACGTCATGCAGACGTTCGAGAACAGCAGCACCGGCCACGACACGATCGACCCGAGGAAGGACACGACCAGGTCGGCGCCGTGCATGTTCTGCAGGTGAGCGGTGTGGGTGGTCGACCAGATCGCGCCGATTACCAAATATGGTGTGCCGAGGATCAACCCGAGCGCGATCAGCTGCGCGATCGTGACCTGGTAGCCGAGAATCCGGCGCATCGTCTCCAACATGGGCGGTTTACCTCCGACCGCTGCCCCTGGGCGAGCGCATGAGCGCATCGCGTGGCGTTTATGTTAATGGTGATTCTGACTCCGCGGTAGGTTTTTTGACCGCCGTGTGACGGTTAGGGTGTTGCGGATGACGACAGCGCGAGCTCAGAGCGCCGCCGTGGTACGCCGACGGCCCAAGGACCGCAAGGACCAGATCGCGCGGGCATCGGCCGAGGCGTTCAGCGCGCAGGGGTACCACGCCGTCAGCATGGAAGCGATCGCGGCCAAAGTCGGAATCTCCGCGCCGGCCCTCTACCGCCACAGCGCGAGCAAGTACGAACTGTTCCGCGACGCGGTGCTGGCGCTCGGTCAGCACCTGGTGGACTGCACCGATTTCGCCGACACCGATGACGGCGACCCGAAGGAGACGCTGAAACGGCTGATCGACGCGTTGATCGACGTGACCCTGGCCAACCGGGATTCGGGCGGGCTGTACCGGTGGCAGGCCCGGTATCTGCACGGCGAGGACCAAGCCGCGCTGGGCGATCAACTTCGGCTGGTCAACCGGCGAATTCAGCAGCCGCTCATGGCCATTCGTCCGGCCCTGTCGTCCGCGCAGCGCTGGATGCTGTCGGCCGGGATGCTCAGCGTGATCGGCAGCGCTGTCGACCACCGGGTTGCGCTACCCGCCGACGAGATCGGCACGCTGCTGCGCGATGCCGCCTCGGCCGTGATCGGCGCCGACCTGCCGACACCGGAGGACGCCGTCGACCGTCCCGCTACCTGGCGGATCTTCGACGTCGACACCGGGGTTTACGAAGCACTGCTGCAGGCGTCGATGGTGCTTTTCAACGCCAAGGGCTATCCCGAGACCAGCATGGCCGAGATCGCTTCGGCCGTCGGCATTCCGGTCTCGGGGATCTACCGGTACTTCCCCGGCAAGGGTGACATCCTCGCGACGGGTTTGCGCCGCGCGGCCGATCGGGTGTCCGGCCGCCTGTCGACCATCATGGACGGACTCACCGAACCCCGTCCCATGCTCACCATGCTGATCGAGGCATACGTCGCAACGTCATTCGCCAATCCGGACCTGGCTGCGATCTACTACACCGAGCGGATGAACCTGACGCGGGTGGATCAGGAGTTGCTCCGGAATGTGCAGCGTTCGACGATCGACGCCTGGATGCGGCTGCTGGCGGCGGCGCGGCCAGCGCTGACCGAGACCAAGGCGCGGGTCCTGGTGCATGCGGCGATGGCGCTGGTGGTCGACGTCGGGCGGCTGGTGCACTACGAGGATTCCGCGAACAACTCCGCTTACCCGCAGGCATGTGTGCGAAAGCTTATGCAGGCTACCCTTTTTGGGACTGACGGATAGCGTCGCCGAGCGACATGGCTGCTCCTTAGCTGATCGCGTAGTCACTCAACGGAAAGTTCGACGCCTCGTCGATCGCCGTCGCGGTGGCCATTGGGCGCAGTAGCGAGGGTTCTCCGCTCGGGTTGAAGTAGTACGACCGCGACGTGGCGCAGTTGCCGAGAACCCACAGCGAATCGCCGAGTAGCTCGGTCATCCGGTCGAGGTAGCGTGCGTTGGCCTCTTCGGTCACCTCGAACGTGTCGGCGCCCTGACGCTTGAGCTCGGCGAAAAGCCGGTCCATCAACCGCATCTGGTACTCCATGGTGTTGAAGAAGTTCAAACCCAGGAACGCGAACGGGCTGGCCAGGCTCAGGTAGTTCGGGAAATAGGGCATCGACACACCCTGATAGGCCTGGAAACGCGTATCGCGCCACCACTTTCCGAGGTTGCGGCCGTCGCGACCGATCACTTCGATGGCGGGGAAGTTGGCCTCCCACAAATCAAATCCGGTGGCGAGAACGAGTGTGTCGACGCGGGTCTTGGATCCGTCGGTGTTGACGATGCCGTCGGCCTCGATACGTTCGATCCCGTCGGCCTGCAGGTGCACGTGCGGCTTGGTGAAACTGCGAAAGTAGGTATTGGAGAACGTCGGCCGCTTGCATCCGAGGTCGTAGTCGGGAGTGAGCTTGCGACGCAATTCCTTGTCGCGAATAGCGATGAACTGATTGATCTTGCACAAGTCCATCGCAGAGATGTTGAGCCGCTTGAACAGTGGAACTCGGTAGCGCACCAGACCGACGGTGATCATCATCTCGTAGATGGTGTCGGTGATGGACCGGATCATCCGCTGCGTCCACGGCAGGCGAGCGAACAGCCGTTTGGCGCGATCGGAGAACTGTAGGTCGACCTTCGGTGCGACCCAGATCGGGGTGCGCTGATAGACGGTGAGCTCGGCAGCCTTCTCCGCGAGTTTGGGAATGAGCTGAACCGCCGTGGCACCGGTCCCGATGATCGCGACCCGGTGGCCGGTGGGATCGAAGTCGTCCTCCCACTCGGTGGTGTGGATGACCTTGCCCTCGAACGCCGTGATCCCGGGAATGTCGGGGGTCTTCGGCTGGGACAAGAATCCGGTCGCGGTGATCAGGTAGCGCACCGAGAGCACGTCGCCGCCGGACAGCGCCACCTGCCAGCGACGGGTCTCCTCGTCCCAGCGGGCGCTTTCCACGACGGTGTTGAACCGCATGTGCCGGCGGACGTCGTACTTGTCGGCCACGCCCGCGGCGTACTGCTTGATCTCCGGGCCCGGGGTGAACAGCCGCGACCAATTGGGATTCGGCTCGAAGAAGTACGAGTACGTGGTCGTGGGGACGTCGACAGCGAGGCCTGGGTAGTGGTTGACGTGCCAGGTTCCGCCGAGGTCGTCCTCGCGGTCGAGGATGACGAAATCGTCGATACCCATGCGCTTCAGCTGGATGGCCGCGCCGATACCGCCGAAGCCGGCCCCGACGATGAGGGCCTCGAAGTGCTCCGAAGTCATGGCACGACAATATACGCAGTACCACCGGTACCGTTAAACCGCCGTACTAGGAGGCTGACTTCTTCCCGGCTCCCATCGCCTGGTTCGCGGCCTGCAATTCAGCGTTGTCGTCCTGGAGATCGAGGATGCGCCCGATGCCGGCGAGGTTGACCCCGGCATCGACCAGCTCGCTGATGCGGCGGAGCCGGGCTATGTCGTCGGCGCTGTAGCGGCGCGTTCCGCCGCCACTGCGGGCCGGGCTGAGCAGGCCGTGGCGCTCGTAGAGACGCAACGACTGGACCGCGACGCCGGAAAGCTCAGCGGCTACCGAGATTCCGTAGACGCCGCGATCCGCTGACGGTGTTCCTTGGCTGTCGGATCGATCGACCATCATACGCATCCTTGGCTCTTCCTACAGAAAATATTTGTACCATACTTGCGGATATCTTTCTGAAGTGCTATATCAAATCTGTGCCAATCGGCACAGGTTATACATGGCAGTTCAGAAGGATTGGAGATCAGAGGTGACCACCATGCTGATGCGTACCGACCCGTTCCGGGAGCTGGACCGTTTCGCCCAGCAGGTGCTGGGGACGGCCGCACGACCAGCAGTTATGCCCATGGATGCCTGGCGCGAGGGAGAGGCCTTCGTCGTGGAGTTCGACCTTCCCGGCATCGACCCGGACTCGCTCGACCTCGACATCGAACGCAACGTTGTGACCGTTCGCGCGGAGCGTCCCGCCCTCGACCCGAACCGCGACATGCTCGCCACCGAACGGCCGCGCGGCGTCTTCAGCCGCCAACTGGTCCTCGGCGACAATCTCGACACCGAACGGATCGAGGCGTCCTACGAGGAAGGCGTCCTTCGCCTGCGGATCCCGGTGTCCGAACGGGCCAAGCCACGCAAGATCACGATCGGTCGCGGGAGTGGACAGCAATCGCTGAAGAACGGCACCAAACCGCGCGAGGTGATCAACGCGTGATCGCTCGATGGGCGGCAGCCGCCGGCGCCACCGCGCTGCCGCCCATCGATCCCATCTTGGTAGCGACCGCGCTATTCGCGGCCGAGCAGGCGTAGCGCGGCCGCGACCGCCAGCCTGGCCACGTCGAGCGTCTTGGAGCCGAGATCGTGCCGCGCCCCGGCGATTTCGACGATCTGGGTCGGCGCGGTGATCAGCGCCGCGGCGTCGCGCACCTCCTCCGGGGAACCGAAGGGATCCGACGTGCCGTGGGTGAACACTGTCGGCACCGCGATATCGGGCAGGTGTTCGGTGCGGGCGCGCTCCGGCTTGCCGGGGGGATGAACCGGGTAGGAAAACAGCGTCAGCACATCGACATCTACTTCTTTCGCGGCCACCACCATCGACGTCATCCGGCCGCCGTAGGAATGACCACCGGCGATCAGCGGACCATCGGCGAGGCCGCGGCATACGGCGATGGCCTCGACGATCCCCGCACGGTCGCCGGCCGCCGAACCCGACGGCGGACCCTTGGGCCGCTTCCGCCGGTACGGCAGGTCGTAGCGGACGGCCAGCCAGCCGCGCCGGGCCCATTCGTCGCAAAGTCGTTGCAGCATCGGCGATTCCCGATTGCCGCCGGCACCGTGAGTCAACACGACCACGCCGGCCGGTGTCCCGTCGGGTTCGTGGACAACGCCCGCGATCTGCTCCAGGTCTGTCACGACTGCAGCCTGAACAACGGCGAGACCGGGCCGTGGCCGTGTCCGAGCGGATATGCCGCACGCAACCCTTCGGTCACCCAGTCCTTCGCGAACGCGACGGCATCGAGCAGGGAATAGCCGTGCGCCAGCGCGCACGCCGTAGCTGCGGCCAGGGTGTCGCCGGCGCCGTGGTCGTGGGTGGTGTTCACCCGCGGCGAGGAGAATTCGTGAAAGTCGTTGCCGTCGAACAGCAGATCGGTGCTGCTGGCCGACCCCTGCAGGTGTCCGCCCTTGACCATCGCCCATTGCGGACCCAACGCATGCAGCGCCCGGGCCGCCTCGGCCTGCGTCGTCGAGTCGATGACGTCGATGTCAACCAGCAGTCGCACCTCGTGCAGGTTTGGCGTTACCAGCGTCGCAAGCGGAAACAGTTCGGTACGAAGCGAATCCAGTGCGGCGTGGTCGAGCAACTGATCGCCGTGCATCGACGCGCACACCGGGTCGACGACCAACGGCACGCCCGCGCCGTGTTCGCGCCAACTCCGCGCGATGGCAGAGATGATCTCGGCCGACGCGAGCATTCCCGTCTTCGCGGCCTGCAGCCCGATGTCGTCGCACACCGCGGCGATCTGGGCCGCCACCACGTCCGGCGGGATCGGGTGAAAGTCCTTGACGCCCACTGTGTTCTGTACCGTCACCGCGGTGACCGCGCACAGGGTATGGACCCCCAGCAGCGTGCAGGTGCGGATGTCGGCCTGCATGCCCGCACCGCCGCCGGAGTCGGACCCGGCGATCGTCAGCACCCGCGGTGGCGTCCCGCCGGGCGGCGCCAGCGGAAGGTATTTCACGCCTGGGCGAGCGGCAGATACACCCGGTTGCCGTGCTCGGCGAACTCGACCGACTTCTCCGCCATGGCCGCCTCGATGGCTTCCTCACTGTCGAGTCCGTGCTTGGCGGCGTAGTCCCGGACGTCCTGCGTGATGCGCATCGAGCAGAACTTCGGTCCGCACATCGAGCAGAAGTGCGCGGTCTTGGCAGGCTCGGCCGGCAGCGTCTCGTCGTGGTACTCCCGCGCGGTGTCGGGGTCCAGCGAGAGCGCGAACTGGTCGTGCCAGCGGAACTCGAAACGCGCCTGCGACAACGCATTATCGCGCTGCTGCGCGTGCGGGTGCCCCTTGGCCAGGTCGCCGGCGTGCGCGGCGATCTTGTAGGCGATCACACCGTCCTTGACGTCCTTGCGGTCCGGCAGCCCGAGGTGCTCCTTGGGGGTGACGTAACACAGCATCGCCGTGCCGGCCTGCGCGATGATCGCGGCGCCGATCGCGGAGGTGATGTGGTCGTAGGCCGGTGCGATGTCGGTGGTCAGCGGCCCGAGCGTGTAGAACGGCGCCTCCTCGCACAGCTCCTCCTCCAGCCGCACGTTCTCGACGATCTTGTGCATCGGGACGTGACCCGGGCCCTCGATCATCACCTGTGCGCCATGGGCTTTGGCGATCTTGGTCAGCTCGCCCAGCGTCCGCAGCTCGGCGAACTGGGCGGCGTCGTTGGCGTCGGCGATCGACCCGGGCCGCAGCCCGTCGCCCAACGAGAACGTCACGTCGTACTGGGCGAAGATGTCGCACAGTTCGGGAAAGTTGGTGTACAGGAACGATTCCCGGTGATGCGCCAGACACCACGCGGCCATGATCGAGCCGCCGCGCGAGACGATGCCCGTCACCCGCTTGGCGGTCAGCGGCACGTAGCGAAGCAGCACCCCGGCGTGCACGGTCATGTAGTCGACGCCCTGCTCGCACTGCTCGATTACGGTGTCGCGGTACAGCTCCCAAGTCAGCTCGGTCGGATCGCCGTTGACCTTCTCCAGCGCCTGATAGATCGGAACCGTGCCCACCGGAACGGGCGAGTTGCGCATGATCCACTCGCGGGTGGCGTGAATGTCCTTGCCGGTCGACAGGTCCATGATGGTGTCGGCGCCCCACCGGGTGGCCCACACCATCTTGTCGACCTCTTCGGCGATCGACGATGTCACCGCCGAGTTGCCGATGTTGGCGTTGACCTTCACCGCGAACGCCTTGCCGATGATCATCGGCTCGCTCTCGGGGTGGTTGTGGTTGGCCGGAATCACCGCGCGGCCCACCGCAACCTCGTCGCGCACCAACTCGGCCGGCATCTGCTCGCGGGCCGCGATGAACGCCATCTCGGCGGTGATCTCACCGGCGCGGGCCCGCTGCAGCTGGGTGCCGCGATCACGCACCACGCCCGAGCGGGCCGGCAGGCCCGCGTGCACGTCGATCACCGCATCGGGGTCGGTGTACGTGCCCGACGTGTCGTACAGGTCGAGGTGCTCGCCGTTGGACAGGTTCACCCGCCGGAACGGGACTCTCGCATCGGGCACTCCGGGGACGTCCCGGTAGATCTTGCTGCTGCCGGCGATGGGGCCGGTGGTGACGGTCGGTTCGACTGCTAAATCGGTCATTTTCTCTCCCTACGTCGGCATTACCCGATCAGGTTCGGACGGTCGACGGCCCCGAGCCGTCCTCTCAGCGCACCGGGCGTGCGCTCCCGCTTGGTGAGCAGTGTCCACGCTAGCGCAGGGCCGCCCTGGCGCGCAGGGATGCGGATCGGTTGCTGGCTGATCGGTAGGCAAGCCAGGGCATCGGTGGAAGGATGGTCGGCGTGCGAGAAGCGGGCGAACCGAGCATCGGAACCGATGCCTGGCCCGCCCGTTGGCCGGCCGTCGACAACGAGAAGCCGGGCGTCGGCTGGTTCCGCTTCTGGTTTGTCGGCCAGCATTGGGAATGGTCTGATGAGTTGGCCCGGATGCACGGCTATCAACCGGGCACGGTCGAGCCGACGACGGAGCTGCTGCTCTCGCACAAGCACCCCGACGACCTGCCCCACGTCCAGGACATGCTCGACCGGGCGTTGCTGTCCAAGACCTCGTTTTCCGGCCGGCACCGTTTTATCGACACAACCGGGAACGTGCACGACGCGATCGTGGTGGCCGACCGGGTGTCCGACGACAACGGTGCGGTGGTGGGGACCGCCGGCTACTACCTGGACCTCACCGCGACCTTCGTCGAGAACCGACAGAACGCTCTCGACGAGGCACTGCCCGATCTGTTCGAGGCGCGCGCCATCATCGAGCAGGCCAAGGGCATTTTGGTGGCGATCTACCGGGTCAGCCCCGAGCAGGCCTTCGGAGTGTTGAAGTGGCGGTCGCAGGAGACGAACACCAAGCTGCGTTCGCTGGCCAAGCAACTCATCACCGAAATCGCTACGCAGCCACCGCCGTCGGCGGAGACCCAGGCCGCGTTCGACCATCTGCTGCTGACCGTGCACCAACGCATTCCGGGTGAGTCGACCGGCTAGGTGTCATGCCAGATAGGCTCGTCCGAACGGCGGATGGCAGGCCGTCGAAGCAGGTGAACGAGATGAAACTGTTGGTGGTCGGCTCTGAGGTTGGACCGGAAGCGGTGGTGGTGCATGCCTCGGGGGAGATCGACTCCAGCACGGCCGGCGAACTGAGGTCGCAGTTGGAGGTCGCGCTGCAGCAGGCCGGCAATCACGAATCCCGTCTGCTCGTCGTGGATCTCAACGAGGTCACGTACTTCGGCAGCGCGGGGCTCAACGCGGTGCTCGACGTCCACAAACAGGGTCTGCGCGTCGGCACAATTGTTCGGCTGGTCGCCGACAACGGCTTGGTGGTTCGCCCGATCGAGGTGACCAATCTCGACAGCTTGCTCGATCTGTACCCCACGTTGCCGGATGCGTTGGAAGGCCGTGAGTCCGAGCAGGGGTCGTGAGCGGGCACGAACGGCGCGGCTGGCCACGCGATCCAAAGCTCTTGCCACCTGACCTGGCCGCCGCCGTCGCACTCGGCGGCGAAATGGGCCGCAGGTTCGCTGAATTCGATTGGACCGCACACCCTCTCGGGCCTCCGCAGGCATGGCCGACGGAAATGCGGTCGGCGGTCGCGATGATGCTGACGTCGAGCTTCCCGATCGTGTTGTGGCTCGACACCGAAGAGCTGTTTTTGATCTACAACGACGCCTACATACCGATCCTCGCCGACCGGCACCCGGCCGCCCTGGGCCAGCGGGGGCAGTACGCGTGGTGGGACGTGTGGGAACCGGTCCGCCCGATGCTTGCCAGCGTCATCGCCACCGGCGAAGCCACCTGGTCGTACGACTTGATGCTGCCGATCGTGACCGGGGGCCGACGCCGCGAGCGCTACTTCACCTTCACCTACAGCCCACTGGTGAGCGAAGACGGCACGACGTTCGGGTTGATCTGCCCGTCGTTCGAAACCACCGACCGAGTGCTCAGCCAGCGGCGACTGCAATTGCTCAACGACGTCGCCTCGGCGGTGATGGACACCAACACGATTGACGATGCAGTGCAGGCCGCCGTCGCGGCCTGCGCCGAGCGGCCCGACGTGCCGTTCGTCGCCATGTACGTCGGTGACCCGGAGGTATCCGACGTCACGCTGCGCGCGGCGACACCCTCCGTGCTCCCGCTGCTTCCGCCGACGCTGGCAGCGTTGACCACGTCCAGCGCGGTGCCGCAGACCCGAGCCGAAATGCGGGTCATCGACAATGTCGCGGCACTGATTGACGGTGTCGATGAGGCATTGGGCGGTGACTGTCCCGATCATGCGCTGCTGATACCGCTGGGCGAGGGGCCGGCTGCGGGGGCTCTGCTAGTCGGAACGAACCCGCTGTGCTTGTTGGACGACCAATACGTGGGGTTCTGTCAGCTCCTTGCCGACCAGTTGTCCTCGGCGATGGCTTCGGCGGTGTCCTACGAGCAGCAGCGTCGGCGGGCCGAAGCCCTCACCGAACTGGACCACGCCAAGACGGCGTTTCTCACCAATGTGAGTCACGAACTGCGCACCCCGCTCACGCTGCTGTTGGGACCGCTCGAAGATGCGTTGTCGGCCACCACCCCCGACAGTGTGATGGCGAACCGCCTGACCACCGCCCGGCGCAACGCGGGTCGGCTGCAGCGGCTGGTCGATTCGCTGTTGGACTTCTCCCGCATCGAAGCGGGTCGTGTCACCGCCGAATTGGTGTGCACCGACGTCGGCGCGTTGACGTCGCACATCGCTTCGTCGTTCTCCGAGTTGTGCCAGCGCGCCGACCTCGACCTGGTGCTCGACTGTCGTCCGGCCCTGGCCGACGTCGACCCGGGCCTGTGGGAAACCATCGTGCTCAACCTGATGTCCAACGCGGTGAAGTACACCCTGGCCGGCTCCATCACGGTTACCACCCACAACGATAAAGCGTTCTGCCGCACCATGGTTCGCGACACCGGCGTCGGTATCTCCGAGGCGGACCTGAAACGGTTGGGAGAGAGATTCTTTCGCGCTGACGGCACGGACGGGCGCAGCGTCGAGGGCACCGGGATCGGGCTGTCGTTGGTGCGCGGCCTCGTTGAATTGCAACACGGCACCGTGGAGTTCGAGAGCGAACTCGGCCGAGGTACCGCGGTCACCATCCGATTGCCCCGATCGGCGGGCGGCAAGCCCGTCGCCCATTCACCCGCAGGCCTGCTGGAGAATCCGTACGTGATCGAGGCGGACCAGTGGGTAGCACCCCGAACGGCGGCAGCGAGCGACGCGGAGCCCGCGGCGGACGGTCGCGAGTTGGTGCTGATCGCCGACGACAACGCTGATATGCGAGCACATTTGGAGCGCGTGCTGTCGGCGCGATGGCGAACGGTGCTCGTCAACGATGGGCTAGCAGCCATCGAAGCGATTCGCAAACTCCGCCCCGACGTCGTCGTCACCGACGTGATGATGCCGCGACTGGACGGCTTCGAACTGGTCGAGGAGATCCGTGCCGATCCCACGCTGACAGCCACCCCGGTGCTGATGCTGTCGGCGCGGGCCGGGGCGGACGCCGTCAGCGAGGGATTCGCCGGCGGCGCCGACGACTATCTGCCCAAGCCGTTCAGGTCCCAGGACCTGATCGACCGGGTCGCCGCGCGGCTGTCGGCCAAGGCGCGCGAACGCGCCAGCCGGCGAACCATTGATGCCCGGGCGCAGCAGGCGCTGGGTTTCGCGCAACTTGAGGCCGCTCTACAAGCGGCCGATACGAGTATGTCGATCGTGCAGGCGCTGCAGGGCGCTGAATTCGTCACCGGTGAGCCGCCGATCATTTGCGTCGGGCTGCTCGACGTCGACGCGAAGAACGTCCGCTTCGATTACGGCGCTCCGGTGCCGCCAGAAATACGCGACCGCTATCACATCGCCTCCATGGACACCCCGATCGTGCCGGTGGACGTGATCAAATCCGGTCAGCCGATGGTCATCACCGACACGCTCAATCTCGGCTCGCGCTATCGGCATGTGGTGGGCGAGACCGCCGAAGCGGTGCGGTCGTGTATCAGCCAGCCGCTGCGGGGCATGGACGGCAAGATCGTCGGATCGCTGGGCATGCTCTGGTCTCGGCCGCGAGAATTCGAACCCGCTGAAATCGATTGGGCCACACAGGTTGCCAGAATCACCGAGTCGGCGATCGACCGTATCCGCAATGTGCAACGGGAACACCGGATCGCTATCGACTTCCAGGACCATCTGCTCGACCTGGACCACGGCTCGACGGCGGCAGTGGTCGCCGCGGTGTATCAGCCCGGTGGTGAGGCAATGCGGGTCGGTGGAGACTGGTACCTGGTCATGCCGCTGGAACAGCCGGGCCAGCTTGCGATTTCGGTCGGTGACGTGGTCGGGCACGGTCTGCCCGCCGCGATTGCGATGAGCCGGCTGCGGGCGGGGGTGGCGGCCAGCGCGCTGACCGACGCCGACCCGGGAGCCGTGCTGGCGAACCTGGACCTATATGCGGCCAAGGTGCCGGGGGCGCGCTGCGCGACGGTGAGTTACGCGGTGATCGACGATGGCACGGATCCGAACACCGGCGACGGTGTCGCTCGCGTCAGCTATTCCTGTGCGGGACATCCCTATCCGCTGCTGGTGACGCCTGACCAGCCGCCGGTGTTCCTGTCGGAGGGCCGACGCCCTCCGGTGGCTGCCTGGGAAACCCCGCTGAAACCGAACACCGCGGTGCACGAATTGCCCACAGGCAGCGTCATTCTGCTTTACACCGACGGGCTGATCGAGCGACCGGGCGAAGCCCTCGACGACGGCTTTGCCCGGTTGCAGGGTGCGGCGGCCTATCGTGCCGACCTCCCGGTCGGAGACCTGTGCGACGAGCTGCTCGAGCGGATGGCTCCGCCCGGCGGCTACACCGACGACGTCGTGCTGCTGGCGGTGCGTCCGTGTCACAGCTCTGCGTGCAGCTTCGCCACCGTCGTGTCCGCATCGCTGGACAACATCGCCGAAGCGCGACATCGGTTGCGCGACTGGCTTTCCGGTGTCGATATCGATCCACGACGGGAATCCGACGTCCTGTTGGCCACCGGTGAGGCGGTGACCAACGCGATCGAGCACGGCAGCGGCGGCGACGATACCAAGACGGTCTCGATCGAAGCGTTCGTGCGCGGCCGGACCGTCATCGCGACGGTGACCGATGCGGGCCAGTGGTCCGGCGATTCGTCGGCCAGTCAGCGGAGTCGGGAGCGCGGCCGCGGGCTGACGATGATCAACGGTCTGGCCGACGACGCGAAAACCGTTCGCTGCGCGGCGGGCACGCGGGTCACCCTGACGTTCGAGAGGGCAGTGCTGCCGGAGGATGGTCTTGTGGAAGGCGTTACGTCGTGAGCCGCGCGGAGTTTCAGCTGCAGACGGTGTTGGAGTCGACGCCGATCGAGGTGACGGTGACGGGCGAGGTCGACGCCTCCAACGTCGTCGAGTTCAACCGATCGGTGCGCGACCTGCCCGGCGAGCGGCCGATGATCCTTCACCTGAGCAAGATGAAGTACCTGGACAGCGCCGGTTTCTCGGCTCTGGATCGGCTGCTCGGGGACGACGAGATCGTGATCGTAATGGCGCCGAAGAGCTTCATGTATCGCGTCGCGGAGTTGATGTGCATGCCGATCCACCATGACGCGAAGGCCGCGCGCCGTGCCCTGCGCAACGGCGCCGGCTGAATTCGCTACTCGGCGTCCTCGATGGCCTCGCCTGCAAACGAAGCCCTTTGCGCCCTCGAAGCACGCGCGGCGCCACTCGGAGACGTTCATGCGGCAGTCCCCAGCGGCTACAACAATTCACTTACGCTAACAAACTTGACCAAAACCGCGCCGGCCGAGGTCGTTGACGGTAAAATGATGCACCGACGTGTCGAGACCTGTCTCTACGGCGCACTCACCTTGTAGCGAGCCACGGGCGGACGAGAACCTAGACTCAGCCTATGCGCGTGCTGAGGATGTCTGGGAGCAGGCACTCCCTTCTGGTTGAGCTGCTCGACGACACAGCAGGTTTCTTCGACCTTGAGGGAGAAGAAGGATGACCGAAGACGCGATTCGGACAGTGGACAGCGGCGCAGATAGTGGCTGTGCGATATTGGTCTTGATTGACGACGGCATGATCACCATCTCCGATGGAGAGTTGACCGACGAGACCGCGAACCATCTGCGCATGGATGTGGAGAACGCCGGGAAGCTGGGCAAGGTGTTAGTCGCCCTGGCTGGGGCACTTGAAACTAACTCGACCCGGGACGGGAAGTCATCAGAGGCCGGGCGCACCGATGACGAGCGCGCACTGCTGCGGGGGATGGCAGCACGAGTGTCGGGATCGTCCTCATTGTCAAGCGACCAGCTCGCCATGATTGACAGCTTGGTCTCAAGCGGTGCCCAGCGTGAGGACTTCAAGTCCTTAACGCCTGAGCGGTTCGCGCAGTTCTGCGAGGCGTGGCTGCAGATGGACGATCGGATCAATGAGACCCAGTGTGTTGCCTGCGGCAAGACCTTCACCTACGAGCGGATGGGCAGGCCCCCGCTCACCTGTTCAGCTCAATGCCGACGTAAGCGCAACAACAAAGCGCAGACTCGCCCGGCGGACTAGAGCGATCAGCGTTTTTATGCGGTAAGCGCACGACCGTCAAATTCGCTTTCCTGTGCGCCTAAATTTCGCAGCTCGCGTCAATGTGCCGACCATCAGCGGCTGATATTTGGACGGTCAATCGATCCCTAAGAGGAATCGAAAATTTGAGCCGCCGTACGAGGGACCTCGATCAGCACAGCTTGTTGATTTGCGTGATCTGCGAATCGAGATCGTGCCGTAACGGCTCCAGCACGATATTGCTGGCAGCCTCTAGATAGCCGACGCCCAGCTGTTCGATCGTCGTGCCCATCGAATTCACGGCTCGCGCTAGATCGGCAGGGGTCGCGGGTTGGGCAGCGACGCGGTCACGCAGATATGCGCCGCCTCCTAACAATGCCAGGCGAGCGTTCGCTGCGATCGCAAGTTGACCGACTTGGTCGTTCGGGTTCGGAACTGCTAGGTGGGTGTTCTTTAGCACGCCTTGGCGTACGGCGGCATAGGCCGAGCAAACGTTCGTTTGCGCTTGGGCGGTTTGCTGATCGGTAAAAGCTGGTGAAGCGCTTTGGGGGGCAGGTCGAAACCATGCCGCAATAGCGACGGCTGTGGCGATCACTGCGATCACCAGCGCCACAAACGGGGGCCAGCGCGACGACCTCCACCAGCGCGGGGAGGGGAGCGGTTTTTTAGGCTTGGTCTCGACCTCCGACTCAGTCAATTGTGTATCCGACATTCAAAGATAATATCGCTCGATACCGTTTGTGATTGTGTAATACCGAAATTGCAATAAGATGCCTAGCCGGGCAACGAATTCCTACGATTTTCGGATGCCGCGCGGCCTGCGGTGCAGCTATAGCGCAATTGCAACGAATGGAAGCCGCCACAGCGTGTGAGATAGCTTGCGGCCGGAATTCTCAACGTTACTGGCGCTGCCCAGCTGCGCGCCTTTGCTCTGCGCCACCCCATGCGACGATCCCCCGAATTGTGCGGCGCGGTAGCTCCTTCGCGATGCCCTGCTTTATGCGGCTGCGCAGACGGCAACCACGGCCGGATATCTCCGGCCGTGGTTACGTATCCCGCTGGTGGCCGACCGTTAGCCGGGCGCGCCGGGCGTGCCGGGCGTGCCGGTGAGAGTGCCGGTGGCGATGAGGTCCGCGGGACCGCCGGCGCCGCCGTCGGTGCCGTTGGTGCCGATGCCGCCGGCGCCACCGACGCCACCGATGCCGCCAGTGCTGGTGGCGGTGCCGATGGTCTGGCCGGTCGTCGTCACCGAGGCTTCGCCGCCGGTTCCGCCGGCACCGCCGGCGCCGCCGTTGGTGCCGCTCGCGCCACCGGCGCCGCCGCCCCCGCCCGTTGGGGTACCGGTGGTGATGGTGCCGCCACCAGAGGCGTTAACGCTGGCGTCGCCGCCGTTCCCGCCGGCGCCGCCGTCAAGGCCGCCACCGGCAGCCCCGCCGGCACCACCCACGGCGGTACCGGTGGTGATGGTGCTACCAGCGGTGGCCGTAACGGTTCCGGTGCCCCCAATGCCGCCGTCGGCGCCGTTGCTGGCAGCCCCGCCGACCCCGCCGGTGACCGTGCCGGTGGTGATCGTGCCGCCGCCGGAGGCGGTCACGTCGGCGTTGCCGCCGTCAGCCCCGACTCCGCCGTCGGTGCTGCCAGCCCCGCCAGCCCCGCCGGTGACAGTGCCAGTGGTGATGGTGCCGCCATTGGCTGAGACAACGCCGTTGCCACCGCTGCCACCGTCGCCACCAGCCGAGGTGCCGGTGCCGGCCCCGCCGGCCCCGCCGACCCCGCCAGTGGCGGTGCCGGTGGTGACGACCCCACCGTTGGTGACGGAAACTTCCGCGCCACCGCCACCGCCACCGCCGCCACCGCCAAAGCCAGGCGTGGCGCCGGTGGCCGCGCCGCCTGCGCCGCCTGCCCCCGCGGCGCCAGCGGTCACCGTCGCCGTGCCGGGATCGCCGACCACGGTCGCAGCGCCGACGCCGCCGTCACCGCCGTTCCCGCCGGCCCCGGCCAAGGTGCCAGCTGTGCCAGCCGTGCCGTGAGTGCCGTCGTTGGCGGCGAGGAGGGCCGTGCCGCCTGCCCCACCGGGACCAGCGGTACCAGCCGCACTGCCGTCACCACCGATCCCACCGAAGCCGCCCTCACCACTGCCTCCGTTGGCGAAGCTGCCGACTGCGCCGTCCCCACCGAGCCCGCCGGCGGCACCGTTGCCGCCATTGCCGCCGTCGCCGCCGTTACCCGCCACCGCGCCGCCGTTGCCGCCGACCCCGCCGGCGCCGCCGTTAGCGACGCCGCCGTTGCCGCCGTCGCCGCCGGCTCCAAGGCTGCCGCCGGAACCTGCCACGGTGATCACACCGAGCGCGCCGTTGCCGCCAGCGCCGGGGGTTCCGCCGTTCCCGCCGTCACCGGCGTTGCCGCCGTTGCCGGTCGCGCCCGCGGTGCCGCTAAGCAGACCGCCATTCCCGCCGATCCCGCCGTTGCCGCCGTTGCCGCCGGCACCGCCGTTGGCGTTACCGCCGGCCCCGCCGGCGCCGTCGTTGACGCCCGACACACCGGTGGCGCCGGCACCGGCGACAGCGCCGTTGCCGCCGTCGGCACCGGTGCCGCCGTTGCCGCCGGTCCCGCCATTGCCGATGAACTGCGAGCCAGTACCGCCGGCGCCGCCGTTGCCGCCGGCCCCGCCAGCCATGCCGTTTGCCGATGCGCCCGGGGTGTCCGTATTGATGCCGTTGGCACCCATGGCGCCGTTACCACCGTTGCCACCGTCACCGCCGTTGCCGAGCGCACCAAAACCGAAGAGGTCTTGGGTTTGGCCGGTACCGCCGCCTGCCCCGCCGTCCCCGCCGGCGCCGCCGTTGACGCCCGTCACACCGGCTCCACCGGCTCCACCGAGGCCGCCGTTGCCAAACATCTCGCCGCCGGCGCCGCCGGCCCCGCCGTCGGCGCTGAGCCCACCGTCCCCGCCAGCCCCGCCGTTACCGATTCCCCCCGCGTCGCCGCCAGCACCACCGGCCATGCCGGGATCACCGGCCGCGTCGTAGCCAGCGCCACCGTCACCGAAGAAGAGCCCGCCGTTATCGCCAGTGGGGTCTGCCAACGTCCCAGGATCGCCGTTGCAGATAAGGCCACAGAACTCACCGGTCGCGAAATACGGGTTGATCGCGTTGTCGAATGCTTCACCTGTTTGGCTGTTGATCCAGGCCTGTTCGGCCACGTGGAGCGGTTGATAGAAGTCCGTTTGAAACAGATCCGCAAGTGTTGGAGTGGCGGCTGGCGCAGCAGCGGTTGCCGCTTCAGCCGATGAGGCAGCAGCTGAGAGTGCATCTGTGGATGACCCGAGAGCAGCCAATGGCTCAGCAGCCAAAGCCACATCAGTGGCAGGCATGGCCAGGCTGCCCAGATCCAAGGCCGAGGAAGGGTCGATACCAGCGAGGGCATCCAGGCTCGTAATGGAACCCAGGAGGGAGTTGATGACGGGATCGATGATCACGTCAAACGCGTCGGCGTGGGCAGCTGGTGAGGCGGCCAGGGGGGCCATGCCGAACGTCAGGAACGCGCCCGCTGTCGTGCCCGCACCAAGCACCCGACGACGGCGGGCCTTGGTGTTGCGCGAATGCCGGTTCCGCTTGCTGTTGTGTCGAGCGGCCATCGTCGTCCCCCTCGGTAGAACTTCTGAAATCTCAGGTCTCGCTAAGCTAACCCTTAAGTTGCGAGCGGGGAAGAGAAACTGGGCAAAAGTTTTTAAAAAGTTTTTGAAAACTCGTCAGGCTTTTTGGCTGAGCAGCATCACTGCTGTTCAACGGCCTTTTACTCGGCGCCAGCGCTGTGCATCTTGCGACGGCTTAGGGCAAGGCGCGTAACTTTTGAGCCGAACAACAACTGTGCGTGCGCTGAGTAGCTTTACACTCCGGTGCTGGCTTGTAGTGCCGACGTAAGCCGCACCTTGCCGGAGTCACCCTGACGTCCCGGAGACTCTGAATTACCAAACGACACGCGTCTGGCCATGTCGGGATGCCCGGGTGAGAGCGCACCGCGCCGTCGCGACCTATCGGGGCCTAGAGGGCAATGCTTCACATCCGTCGCATCGGCGTGGTGTCATCCGCGCATTCAGGCCATCGTCATCCGCCGCGGAGCACGACCGTGAAGCCTTCGGAACGGATCCGCACTTCACGTAAGCGAGGTCGTTCGGCTGCAGTAGCGTCTGCCGACCACAGCGTTAAGAGGGCGCACAGCCCGTCGATGGCAATGAAGTCGCTACTGCCTAGGTCGACGACCAACACGCCGCAGTCGCGTACCAGCCGGCGTGCGTACGGGCTCAAATTGTCGATGTCGGACGCGTCGATCTCGCCGCTGATGGTGACCACGGTGAGTTCGGCGTCGGGGCGGATCCAAATACAGGGGTTCAGGCGACCAGTGCGTGCTGCGCCGTTTGAATGTGATCGGTGAATCGTCTTATTTACAAAAATCATGTGCAAGGCCTCGCCAGTTTTGCCGGTACGGCTGAACGGCCGGGCATACAAGGGAGAACTTAAAACTCAGACGCCTTTAGAGAGCCCCACCGCAAAGGCTGTTACTCCAACCCCAAATTTGAATCTACGCTCAATGCGCCATCCCCGGTGGCAAATGGGAGCCATCGAGCCGACTTCTATGCAAGCCCAGTTCGAGGCATTCCCGATCGAGTGATCTACCGAGGTCAGCCCTTAGTTCGGCGAGCACCAATCAGGTTGGAGCATCAAGAGATTCGTCAACACCACCCGCCGCACCGCGAAATTAGGGCGAGCAGCGGATCCTGCCGCCACCGAGAAATTACCCGACGACCTCTGCAACGCGGTGGCCAGAATTGGCCGCGCGCCGTACCCTGCGCAACGGCGCCGGCTGAATTCGCTACTCGGCGTCCTCGATGGCCTCGCCGAGTTCCTCGAGGAGCTTGTTGTGGTGGTTGCTGGCCAGCAGGTGACCCGCGGCGATGACCACCGCGACCGGCCAATCGATGAGCTCGAACGCGGCCAGCGCGGCAAGACCGCCGTAATAGGCAAGGGCCTCGGGTCGCGGAATGTCGACCTGTCCGATAATCGGAAGGTTTATCGCGAAAGTCTCGCCTTCACGGATATGCGCAACGGCTTCTGCCTGCGATGTTTCGCGGCGCGCATTCTTTTCGGCCATCATTTGCCTTTCAGTAACTTCAGCGTTGCCATTGTGACTGGTGATGCGGTCACTCTTGGGGTTATGTCGACGACCGATGCTCTCGCCGACCCACTAGGCGGAGCTGTGGCTGGCCTGCTGACCGTTCCGCTGACCCAGTTGTACGCCGTTCTGTGGCGCCTCGGCGCTGTGGAGGTCGTGGGGACTCGGTCGGAGTCGGATCGTCAACCTCCAGCTCCACGGGCCGCTTCTCTGCGAAAGACACGGGTCGCGACGGCCACCGCGGCGGTCGCAGCCCCAGCTGAGCCCAGCGCCTGCGCCCAGGCGAGCGGGCCCAGGGGAGTGCAGCCAAGCAGCTGGCTGACGCCGGGGATGCTGATCAGCGTCCCCATCACGGCCAGCGAGCCGCCCGCGGTCAGCACGACCAGCGGGGTCCGTGAGTCCAGCAGCGTCTGACCCAGCTGCGCCGACACGAGTGCCACCAGTGCCACCGTCGACGCCCGTTGCGGCCGGCCGGTGAATCCGGCCATCGTCCAGGCCGCCGTCGCAGCCGCCGCGGTGGTGGCGCCGCGGATGGCGACGGCCTGCCATAAGGCCTGCTGATCGGGTCCGCGGCCTTCGGTCCGCACCGGCCCGCTCGGCTTGCTGACCGCCAGCGCCGCCGCGGGCAGCGCGTCGGTAAAGATGTTGACCAGCAGCAGCTGACGGGTGTTGAGCGGTGAATCGCCCGTGATCGCGCTGCCGATGACCGCGAACGCGACCTCGCCGGCGTTGCCGCCGAGCAGCACCGACACCGCGGCCTGCACCCGCCGCCACAGCTCTCGGCCCTCGTCGATCGCGTTCAGCAGCGCCTCGATGCGTGCATCGAGCAGCACCACGTCGGCCGCAACGCTGGACGAGTCGCTGCCGCGGGCGACGACGCCGATGCCGACGGTGGCCGCCCGGATCGCGGCGGCGTCGTTGGCGCCGTCGCCGACCATCGCGCAGACCTTGCCGGCGCGCTCCAGCGTCTGGACGACCTGGACCTTGTTTTCGGGTGACATGCGGGCGAAGATCACCCGCTCGCCGACCACCCGTTCCTGGTCCTTGCGGGACAGGACGTCCCACTCCGCGCCGCTGATCACCTGGTCCGCCGTGATCGACATGCCCATCTCGCGCGCGATCGCCGCAGCGGTGATCGGGTGGTCGCCGGTGATCAGCCGAATCCCGACCTCCCGCTCGGTGAGCGCCGCCAGCAGAGCGGGCGCCTCGGCCCGCGGGGTGTCGGACAACCCGAGGAAGCCGACCAGCAACAACCCGCCGCCGGCCAGGTCGGCGATGGCGTCCTCATCCTCGGCGACCAGCCGGGCCTGTCGCGGGGTCAGCCGCCGTCGCGCGACCGCGATCACGCGCAGGCCCTCGGCCGCCAGCCCGCGGACCTTCCCGTCGACTTCGGGTCCGACGCCGTTGCACGCGGCCAGGACGACCTCGGGTGCGCCCTTGACGGTCAGCTCGTCGCCGAACACCGACGCCGAGAACGACCTGCCCGACCGGAACGGTAGGTGCGCTAAGACTTCGATGTCGTCGGCAACCGGCCGAGCCGCCTCGATGATCGCCCGGTCGGTCGCGTGCACCTGCGGCCCGCCGTTGGCGTCCGGTGCGGCGCTCGCCGCGCAGCGCAGGACGTCCTCGCGGTCGAAGCCATCGGCGGGATGCACCTGCGACACCCGCAGCCGGTTCTCCGACAGCGTCCCGGTCTTGTCGAAGCAGACGACGTCGATGCGGCCCAGCGCCTCCACCGACCGCGGAACCCGCACCACCGCACCGAAGTTCGTCAGTCGCCGGGCCGACGCCGCCTGCGCGAGGGTCGCCACCAGCGGCATGCCCTCGGGGACGGCCGCCACGGTGATCGCGATTCCGCTGGCCACCGCCTGACGAATCCCTCTGGCGCGCAACAGGCCAAGGCCGCTGACCAGAAGCCCGCCGGTGACGCTGACCGGGAAGGCCCGATTGGTGAGTTGGCTGAGCTGATGTTCCAGGCCGATCTGCGGCAGCTCACTGGAGACCAGTTCGGCGGCGCGGCGCGCCTGGGTGTCGGCGCCGACGGCGGTCACCAGCGCGACCGCGGTGCCCGCGACGATCGTGGTTCCGCCGTAGAGCATGCAACGCCGTTCGGCCAGTTCGGCGCCGGGCGTGGCGTCGATCTGCTTTTCCACCGGCAGCGATTCGCCGGTCAGCGTCGACTCGTCGACCTCGAGGTCTTCCTCGTCGATCAGCCGGGCGTCCGCGGGCACCACCTCGTGGGTGCGCAGCTCGATCACATCGCCGGGGCGCAGGTCGGCAGCCAGCACGTCGGTGTAGACCGGCGAGCCGTCGGATGCGAATGCCACCTTGCGGGCCGGCGGAATCTGTTGGGCCAGTAGCTCGTTGAGTCGACTTTCGGCCCGCAGCCGCTGGCTGGCCGCCAGCATCGAGTTGCCGGTCAGCACCGAGCCGACCAGGACGGCGTCAACCGGCGAGCCGAGTATCGCGCTGGCCGCCGAACCGAGCGCAAGCACCGGGGTCAGGGGGTCGGACAACTCGGCGCGAACCGCTTTGAGGAACTGCCAGACCGCCTGGCGTGGACGATCGGTCAACTCCGCGCCGCGGTACGCCGTTTCCATCTGCCCGGGAGGCAATGCCGTGCCGAGACTCAACCGACTGCTGAACCTCCGGCGGCGGCAACATCTTACGGACCTGCTCAATCGACATCGCATGCCACTCGTGGGTCGGAGCCGGAAGCGGCGTAGATTCGCGCAACACGCGGCGGGCCATCAGATAGCCCGACAGCAGACCGGCCGCCGCACCCGTCGTCACCGGGCCGGGCCCGCGCCCGCGAACACCAGGTACCATCAGCAGTGCGCCCAATGCCGTTGCCCCAGTGGCTATTTCGATGCCGCGCCGACTCGCCGACTTGGCTGCCGGGACGGCATGCAGCAACCGCCATACTCCGTCCAGGTCACTCAGGATCAGGTCCGCGGTCCACGGTGGCGGCTCGGAGTCCGAGTTCGGCATCAGGCCCAGTCCGATATCGGCCGACGAAAGTGCTTGCGCCGCAGCCGATGAGATCACCGCGACGGTGTGGCCGGCCTCCTGCAGGTCGGCCAGCGTGGTGGCCAGTGCAATGTCCATCGATACCCGGTGCAGGGGGCGCAGCTCATCGAACGCGGGCTGCAGCTCGCCGAGGTCGTCGATGTCGACGGAGATCAGCTCGAGACCGGCACGCCTGGCCTCCGCCAGCACGGCCGAAGAGAGGGGGTCGTGGGTGGGGCCGATCAGCGCCTCGATCTTCGCGTCGACCGGATGCCAGCCGACGGTTAGTCCCCTCTTCTCCAGCAGCAACTGGGCACGGTTCCACGCGGGCGTCAGCTCGTCGGTGTCCGCGCCGCGAACCCGGACCACGCGCAGGGTGTTGGTACACAGCACCCGGGGGTCGACCAGCACCGCGTCGATGCGGTCCAGCCACCGCAGCTTCTCGGGCCGCAGAGGCAGCACCTTGTGCTGTTCGGCCAGTCCCTGCCCCAACGCGGCGGCAAACGACTCACGGGTGGTGCGGGAGGCCTTCGGCGTGGTGACCAGCGTCGCGGTCGAGGCCATCGCCAGATTGCGGGTGAACGCTCCGACGGTCGCGCTTCCAATCGACTGAATCCAAGCGCTACGTCGCGCATACCGCTCAACCGGCCCATCGGTCGGCGGCACCGGACGCGACGGCGGGTAGATCTCGGGATGTTCGGCGTGGCGGGCCAGCGCCGGTTCGTGACGGTTCCAGGCCCGCGCCTCGGCCTGATATTCGGAGGCCTTCAGCATCTCGATCACGAGGTCGACGGCCAGCGCCGTCGGTGACAACTCGAGGACATGCGCCACCACCATCGCCACCGAGACCACTGCCTCGGTCGCCGAGGGGCCGATCCTGTCTTCCAGCAGCTTGCGCACCCGTGGCTGGTAGTCGACGGTGACGACCAGCGCCTCGACGCCGTCGAACAGGTGTGGCCACCGCAGCACCCGGCCGACGACGGCGGCGCTGAGACCGACCGCGGTGGCGCCCACGCCCAGCGCGTTGGTGACCAGCAATAGGCCGTCGCCGGGCAGCGGCTCGGGACGCGTGTCGTTGCGCTTCTTGTCGACGGTACCGCTTGCTAGCCAACGCTTTTCGGCATCATCAACGTCGCGGCAGAGATCCCGCAGCGAGATGTCGCCGGCCAGGGTGACCACGATGCGCGACAGCGGTCGGTTGACGCTGACAGATTTCACGCCCGGCCGGGCTTGAACGGCGTCGACCACGAAGCGTCCGAGTTCGGCGCCGTCCAAGCCGTCGAGTCCGCGGACCTCGACCCACGCCCTGCCGCGCCCGCGCCAGCTGTGCCGGCTCAACGTGGGTGCGGGCACGCCCGCCGACAGGGCCCTGGCGCCTTCCCGGACCGGGATGGCCGCCATCGTCAGACCGGTTGAGGCCGCCGTGCCCAGCGATTCGACCAGTGCGGAGGTCGCCGCAAAACCCAAGGTGACCGCACGAAGCGGAAAAGGTGCTCGCACCAACGCGACGCTATCTACTCGTCTTCAGTCAGCGGCGGGTGCGCGACTGCGCGCCACCGGACTGCCGCGCCGCCGTCCGCTTCGCCGGCGTCTTGCGTGGCCGTGCGGAGCTGGTCGACTTCACGGGAGCCGCCTTGACCGCGGTCACCGATGCGATGTGGCCACCGTCGTTGCGCGAGTTGGTGAGTCGCCGCAGCAACAACGCGCCGCCGCCGACGGCCAGCAGGATCGGCCATTCGACGAGCCCGGCGACGCCGAGCGCACCCAGCGTCAATGCCGCCGCCGGCGTGGAGTGGCTGCCGCTGTCGATGCCCTTCTGCACGCCCGCGGCAGCGCCGGTCACGGCGCCGACGACGCCGTTGACGGCGGCACCCCCAACGGCTCCCGCGGTGGCGGTGGTTGCCGAGGCGGCGCGGCTGACCGTTCGACTTACATTGCGTACGGCGCCGTCAACGACACCCATGATGTCTCCCTGATACTCGGTGAGCGCGAGATCTGATGCCCGCAATCCTATGACCTTGGTTGGTAAATGAACAGCGGATGAATACCCGCCCGGCCGTTTTTTTACGCGTCAACCGGCGCGAACGTCCACCACGACCGGCGCATGGTCGCTGGGGGCTTTGCCTTTCCGTTCTTCGCGGACGATTTGTGCGTCGACGACCCGCGCGGCGAGCGCGGGGGAGGCGAGGATGAAGTCGATACGCATCCCCTGTTTCTTCGGGAAACGTAGCTGGGTGTAGTCCCAGTAGGTGTAGACACCGGGGCCAGGTGCGAAAGGCCTTACCACGTCTGAGAATTGGGTGTCGACGATGGCCTCGAACGCTTTGCGCTCCGGCTCGGAGACGTGCGTGGAGCCCTGGAAGAAGTCCACGTCCCAGACGTCGTCGTCGGTCGGGGCGATGTTCCAGTCGCCGACGAGCGCGATCGGGGCCGACGGGTCGTCACGCAGCCAACCTGCGGCGGTATCACGCAGTGCGGCAAGCCAATTCAACTTGTAGGAGTAATGCGGGTCGTCCAGGGCGCGGCCGTTGGGCACGTAAAGGCTCCACACCCGGATCCCTGCACAGGTGGCGGCCAGCGCGCGCGCCTCGGCCGCGGCGGCCAGCTCGGGCTTACTGCTCCAGGTCGGCTGACCGTCGAAACCGACCTCGACGTTGTCCAGGCCGACCCGCGATGCGATCGCCACGCCGTTCCACTGGTTGACGCCGCAGTGCGCCACCTCGTAGCCGAGCTCGAGAAACGGCATGGTCGGGAACTGGGCATCGGAGCACTTGGTCTCCTGCATGGCGAGCACGTCGACCTCACCGCGCTCCAGCCAGTCGAGCACCCGGGGCAGCCGGGTGCGAATGGAGTTCACGTTCCACGTGGCGAGGCGAATCATGCCGTCGGGCATGGCTCAGACCCTACGTGAGCGTGATGTAGCGCGCGTGATGGTGCAGCGCGAAGCCCAGCGACCGGGCCAGTTCGGCGGCGGCGCGATCGTCCTCGGCGAGCCGGACATAACCGCGGGTGGCCCCCTGCGACGCGCCCCAGGCCAACTGCGCGTCGCAGTTGTCCCCGATCCGCGACAGGCCTACCCAGCGCGTGCCGTCCGGGGCGTCGGCCACCACGGCGTCGGCCCGCTCGACGTCGGAGCCGGGGCGCACATCGCACACCATTACCCGATTGGCCTGCTCGCCCCTGTCAGGGAGTCGGAGTAAGCGCTCAGGAACGGCCAGCCGCGGAACGAGGTCGCGGCCGCGATACCACTCGACGATCGCCGGTATCGCCGACTGTGTCGCCGACATATCCAGTGGCACAGCAGAATTGGCCGCATACGTGTCATCGGGGCCGGCGCGCAGCAGCCAACCGTCGAGCCACTGCCGCTCGACTGCCGGCCACGCCAGCGCGTCCGCATGCTCGAGCGCGCGAATCTCCGAGGCGCGCACCGGTTTATCGCTGAGCAAGCGCGCGGCGACCACGTCGTCCGGGGCGACCTCCACGACCTCGCCTGACTTCGTCTCGATACGAACCGTCGGGCCGGTCGCGAGCACATTGCCGATCACATCGGTCAACGGCGGAACCGACCCGGCCGGCAGGCGGTAACGCAGCGTCACCCGGGCGCCGAGCTCTGGCCACGAAACCATCAGTGGCCGAAGGGGTCCGGGCCCTCGCCAGGTGTCCACGACAGCCCGGGAACGCCCCAGCCGTGTGATTTGACCGCGCGCTTGGCCGAGCGCGCGTGACGCCCGACCAGTCGATCCAGGTAGAGAAAGCCGTCCAAGTGCCCGGTCTCGTGCTGCAGCATGCGTGCGAAAAGCCCAGTGCCCTCAAGGGTTATCGGGTTGCCGTCGGCATCGAGTCCGGTGACTTTGGCCCACTTCGCCCGGCCGGTGGGGAATGACTCGCCGGGCACCGACAGGCAACCCTCGTCGTCATCGTCGGGGTCGGGCATGGTCTCGGGTACTTCGGAGGTCTCCAGCACTGGGTTGATCACCACGCCGCGTTGCCGCGCCGCCTGCCCGCGCTCGTCGGGGCAGTCGTAGACGAAGAGGCGGAGGTTGACCCCGATCTGGTTGGCGGCCAACCCGACCCCGTAGGCGGCGTCCATGGTCTCGTAGAGATTCGTGATCAGATCGGCCAGATCGGCCGGCAGTGATCCGTCCGCCGCGACGGGCACCGGCATGGTGGGAGTGTGCAGGACGGGATCTCCCACGATGCGGATGGGTACGACTGCCATGACCGAAAATCTTAAGCCCGGCTCCCTCGGCTCCGAGTTGCGGACTCGGGGGGCGAAAGGCAACCTCACCTTAGTCAGCCGACTCGCGGGCAGGCTTCCAGGTCAACAGTTGTCGACGTGGTTGAATAATCGCCGGAGCAGCGAGCATTCGAGATTTCGCCGAAAGGGTCGAGGAAGCGATATGGACAGCGCTATGGCGCGGGCTAATCGATCGGGGAACGACTCTGGACTCGCCGATGGGTTGACTCGCCGCGAACACGACATCTTGGCCTTCGAGCGCCAGTGGTGGAAATACGCCGGAGCTAAAGAAGAAGCCATCAAGGATTTGTTCGCAATGTCAGCTACCGCTTATTACCGAGTGCTGAATGCGTTGGTCGACCGACCCGAGGCGCTGGCCGCCGATCCGATGCTGGTGAAGCGACTCCGCCGGCTGCGGGCCAGCCGGCAGAAAGCGCGGGCCGCTCGACGGCTGGGCTTCGAGCTCACCTGAGAATTTTGCCTGCTCACTGGGCGTCGGTGTGGGTTTTCCCGCACTCCTGGATACAGTGACTTCGATGAATGAGCGTGTTCCCGACTCGACCGGTCTCCCCCTGCGGGCCATGGTGATGGTGCTGTTGTTCCTAGGTGTCATCTTTTTGCTGGTCGGATTTCAGGCAATGGGATCGGGCAGCAACACCGACGACGACTCGGCGGTGTCGCGCGCGACGACCAGCGCGGCGGCGTCGAAGACCTCGGCCAAACCGGCGCCCAAGGCTGACGTGCTCGTCTTCAACGTCTCCAACTCAACCGGTGTCGCGAAGCGGACTGCCGACCAGCTCAAGCAGGGCGGATTCAACGTCACCAAGGTCGACAACCTGTCGATGCCGGACGTCTCGAAGACCACGGTGTACTTCACCGATGCGCCGGGCGAGCATGAAACCGCCGACGCGGTCGGTCAGCTACTCAAAGCGCCTGTCGCACCGCGGACCAAGGACGTCGTCGACCTGCCGCCCGGCGTGATCGTGCTTGCTGTGAGCTGACGTTTCTACGGACTAGGGGCGGGTGCCTCGGCCGGCGGTGCTTTGGGGGCCGCATTTCCGTGCAGGCAATCCTGATACTCCTGCGTACCGGGGACGTTGTCGGAACCGCAGGTGCAGTCGCGCATCTGTGCAGGCGGAAGCGAATTGCAGAAGTCGCTACCGGCCATGGCCGATGGCGCCGTCCACATGATCGCAGCCGCCAAAGCTGCCGCTGCGCCACCGACTTTGGCCATCGATACTCTCGTCGTCATGTCGGGAAGCATAAGAGGTCGCTGAAGTCCCCGCCTCCGCGCAGCGTGGTTCTGCCGCCGTTCGGCATTGAGGCGGCGGGCACGGTCTTGCCTACGTGTGTGGCGCCGACGCGGCATCATCGCGATCCGATCTCTGGATTGTTGACGGGGATGGGGGTATGCAGGTCTCCTGTCGGCAAGCAGAGACCGGGAAACAGTAAGGCGCTGCCCGGTGTGGTGACGTAGGTCTTGCCTGGGGGCGACGCGAGAATGGCTGTGCCATCAGGTAACTGCTGATCGCGCCAACACCAGAACGTTTTGACGAGGTGATGGGTACGGTTTGCCGAACAACATTCAATGGGCACCTTACTTTTTCGTGTGACGCCCCTCTGCTTCGTGCGCCAGCGCCGTCGCTAGGCGTGCATAGGACGCTTCGAGCCGCGACTTCACTGAGTTCTTCGGGAGGATGCGCGACACGCACGTCACCGCCCATATGATGCGGGACCCGTTCGGATCCTCTTCAATCCGGATATCGCCCCGGTAATTCTTGAGCAGCATGTACCACGGGAGCGATGCGGCGTAGGCGTGGTGATGCGGTCGGGTGCCATCGACGATCAGGTCGCGTACGTCACTGAGCCCGATGCGCATCCGCCTGACGCCACCCTTTGCTGTGTCAGGCTCTCCGCGTCGCTCCCATGACGCCGCCGACACCGTCGGCATGAATTCCGGCCAGCGCTCGACATCCATCAGTACGTCATATATCGCTTCGGGCTTCGCGATCGACAGATGTTCGACCCGGCATGACAAAGACCCATTCATGCTGCTGAAACGTACTACGGGAGCCCAGCTAAACACGCGATTCGCACGAATCGCTCGTGCGCGGCCCGCTGCCGACGAACACCGCAATACGCGGTCAGAACGGCGGTGGTTCGTCGTCGGTATCGGCGCCCAGTGGGGCTGGTCCGAAGTAGCTCATCGACTCGGCGCGGTGGACCAAGCGGGCCTGGTGATTTTGTCGGCGTTCGGCAGCGACGCGCTTGGCGCGGTCTTGAGCGCGCGTGCGGCGGCGTTTGGGCATCATCGCGGTCCGCTCGCCGCAGCGGTCAATTGGCCGATCGTATTCCGGTGCTTGCACATCACCGGTTGGCCTGATCTTTCCCGCGGGTGAGTTGAGAATTACTGTGCCGTCGGGCAACTGCTGATCACGCCACCCCCAGAACGTTTTCACTAAATGATGGCATCGACTGGCTGAAGAACACGTCAAACACGACGCGCCCTCGGCTTGTAGACGCTTCCGCCTGACACCGAAACATCACCCGCTCTGCGGCTTAGACTTTCGCAATGTTCTCGGAGACGCGCTACGCGATGGACGGTGACTTGCGCATCGCCTATCGCGCGTCGCGTCAAGGCCCGCGCGACATTGTGTTCGTCTTTCCCTCCACAAACTGTGAGGTCTTTCCGGAGTTGGCGTCGCTTCAAGGGTGGGTCGAGGCGATGACATCGCTTGGTCGGCTCATCTTCTTCGACCAGCCCGGCACGGGAGTGTCCGATCCCTTCACATCGGGCGCACTGCCAACCTTGGAGCAATGGGCCGACAGCATCACCGCGGTACTCGATGATCTCGGGAGCAGCGAAGCGGTCCTCGTCGCAAACAATGGCGCATTCGCGGCAGCGGCGCTGTTTGCGGCAACACATCCGTCGCGGACATCCGCGCTGGTCGTGCTGGAAGGCTTCGCGGATCCGATGGCTGAACGCACAGAAGGAGCAGCCCTCGAGGAAAATACCGCTGCCTACGTCGCCATGTGGGGCACGGGGAAGTGGCAGCATCTCTCGAACCCAGACATGCCGTGGAACGAGGAGATCCGGGCAATGTGGGCACGGTACGAACGCCTGGCGGCGAGCCCAGCAACCATCGCCCTCACGATGCCTCTCATAGCCGACATGGACGTGCGCCCAGTCCTTCCGACAGTCCGCGTCCCGACACTCGTCCTCCACCACACCGACGACGTCATGATCCCGCCGGAGTGGGGCAAGGACGTCGCTGATCGCATACCGGGAGCGCGCTACGTTGAGTTTCCGGGCCGCAACGTCAACCACTTCGTCGAACCGGGATGGCGCACATCCTTCCGCGAGATTGCTGAGTTCCTCACGGGGCAGCAGGCCGAGGTGGCCGATGATCGAGTTCTGGCCACGGTGCTGTTCACCGATATCGTGGACTCGACACGGCGCGCGGCGGAGATCGGCGACCGTGACTGGCATGCTGTGCTTGATGCACACGATGCCGTGGTCCGGTCTCAGCTTGTTCGGTTTCGCGGTCGCGAGGTGAACACATCCGGAGACGGCTTCCTCGCGATGTTTGACGGCCCTCAGCGGGCGATCCGCTGTGCGATGTCGATCCGCGACGCGGTGCGGTCGCTGGGTATCGAGGTGCGCGCAGGGTTGCACACCGGCGAGTGCGAGGTGCGCGGCAAAGATATCGGTGGGATCGGTGTGCACATCGGCGCGCGGGTGAGCGCAGTGGCGAGGGCGAACGAGGTGCTGGTATCCAGCACGCTGCGCGACCTCGTGATCGGGTCAGGACTCGAGTTCGAGGATCGCGGCGCTCACCAGCTCAAGGGCGTGCCCGGCGAGTGGCACCTCTTCGCCGTTGCTTCTGCGTAAACCCTTGGCCTGCCGTCAGAATGGCGGTGGTTCGTCGTCGGTGTCGGTGCCGGGTGGGGCTGGTCCGAGGTAGCTCATCGACTCGGCGCGGTGGACCGTGCGGGCCTGGTGGTTTTGTCGGCGTTCGGCAGCGACGCGCTTGGCGCGGTCTTGGGCGCGCGTGCGGCGGCGTTTGGGCATCATCTCGGTCCGCTCGCCGCAGCGGTCAACCGGCCGATGGTATTCCGGTGCTTGCACGTCGCCGGTTGGCCGGCACAGGCCGGGAAACAGCAAGGCGCTGCCCGGTGTGGTGACGTAGGTCTTGCCCGCGGGCGACGCGAGAATGACTGTGCCATCAGGTAACTGCTGATCGCGCCAACCCCAGAACGTCTTGACGAGGTGATGGGTACGGCAATAACACTTCAGGTTCGACGCGTGAGTCAGTCCACCGTCGGCGAACGGGACGGTGTGGTCGACATCGCAGTCGAAGGCCGGGTGATCGCAACCGGGCCAGCGACAGGTCATGTCCCGGCACCTGACGAAGTCGGCAAGCTTTCTCGAGGGCAGGTATCCGGGCTCGGGTGCCGCATCGAGCGGATGGACCAGCGGCACCAGCTTCGCCGTTGCCGCGAGCTCGGCGACGAGCTCGGGTCCAATCAGGCCGTCGGCACACACCTCGGACGCGACAGCGCCAGTCACGGCTTGTCCAGTGATCACATGGACTACGACAGATGCTGCGGCAGGCCGCTTTTCGGCCGTACAGTCGTCACGTTCGCAGCGACAGCACAGTCGATCGGCACCGGCCGCGAGTGCCCCCAGCGCGTCAGCTCGGCGCTGGTCATGAGTGCGCGGATCCTGCTCGCACACCGTGCGGGCCAACGCGGTGAGACGCTTGTCAAGGGCGTGCGCCTCGGGGGTCAGCATGCTGCCGTAGATCTGCGACAGGCCTTCGCCGAGCTCGGCGAACCACACCTCACGTTCGGTGCGTCGTTCGGTTCGGCGACGAACGGCATCGGCGTCGGATGTGGCGACGATCTTGTCGATCTTTCCGGTCAGTCGGCCGCGCGTCATCGATGGCCACCGCGGCACCGTGACGGCCAGTTGCTCATCGACAGCCGCGAGCACGTCGGAGTCGTTGATCAGGTCGGTGCGATAAACAATCGTGGCGAACGTCCGTTGGTCGATGTCGCCGGCCGCGAAGACTTCGGCCAACTTCGGCAATCGCTCGCGCATCGCGCGGGCATAACGTAATTGGCTTGCCGCCAATCCCTGGCTCATCCGCAGAGCCGCTGCCACCTCAGCGCTTACCGCCGCCTCGGTGTCGACGGCCCAATCTTCGGTGTCAGAACAACGGGTCAACCGGTACGCGAACAATTCGCCGACGGCCGCCAGAGTCGCGGCGGCGCCACGGTTCTGCTCGCGCCACGAGGCGCTGATCCGATCCAGCAAAGCGGCAGACTCTGGTGTGCGGCTTGGATGACGCCGCTCGAACAGCTCGTCAAACCGCGCGATCGCCTCCGGCGAGGGTCGCTTCGATTCGGCCTGTTCGAACATGTGTTCGATTATACCGAAGCGCATCGACATCAACCGTGGGCCGAGCCGTCAACTCGCCTCAACGGCTATCGGGATAGGCTCCTTTCATGCTCACGCCAGCCCGCGCCCGCACATTCACCGCCGCAGCCGCACTCGTCCCCGTCTTAGCCTCGGCCGCGTTGATGAGCGCTTGCAGGGCGCCGCAATACCCGGCGACGTCGCCTGGCACGCAGCCGCCCATCTGGACCGGCTCACCGGCGCCGTCGAGTGCCAAGCCGACGGGCTCGCAGGGTGGAACCGACAGCCTGACCACTCAATTGAACGACGCAGGCGGCACCAAGATCGCCACCGCGAAGTTCGAGTTCAATCAGGGCTACGTGACCATCACCATCGAGACCACCGGGACCGGCCAGCTGAGCCCCGGCTTCCATGGCGTGCACATCCATTCGGTGGGCAAATGTGAGGCCCACTCGGTGGCCCCGACCGGCGGCGAGCCGGGCGACTTCCTTTCCGCGGGTGGGCATTTGATGCCCCGCGGCCAGCACGGGGGAGGCGACCTGACCGCGCTGCAGGTCCGGAAAGACGGCGCCGCGCTGCTCGAGACCACCACCGACGGGTTCACCAAGGCCGACCTGCTGGGCGGTGCGGGAACCTCGATCGTCATTCACGCCGGCGCCGACAACTTCGGCAACATCCCGGCGGACCGCTACAACCAGGTCAACGGTGCACCCGGACCCGACCAGACGACGATGTCGACTGGCGACGCCGGGAAGCGGGTGGCCTGCGGCGTGATCGGCACCGGTTAATTCCTTCTCGGACAGGGGTACGGATATCAAGGTGGATTTCGCGTCCTCACCCCGCCCGACGCTGGGAGTCGAATGGGAGTTCGCTCTTGTCGACGCGCAGACGCGCGACTTGAGCAACGAAGCGACTGCGGTGTTCGTCGAGATCGGCGAAAACCCGCGTGTGCATCAGGAATTGCTGCGAAACACCGTTGAGGTCGTCACCGGAGTATGCGACAACACCGCGCAGGCGATGGACGATCTTCAATCCACGCTGAAGTCCGTTCTGCCCGTCGTCCGGCAGCGGGGAATGGAGCTGTTCGGCGCGGGCACCCACCCATTCGCGAGCTGGTCGACACAGAAGCTGACCGATGCGCCGCGGTATGCGGAGTTGATCAAGCGCACCCAGTGGTGGGGCCGGCAGATGCTCATCTGGGGAGTGCACGTCCACGTCGGAGTTTCCTCGCCGGACAAGGTGTTACCGGTGATGTCAGCACTGCTGAACTGGTATCCGCATCTGCTTGCGCTGTCGGCGTCGTCGCCGTGGTGGGTAGGCGACGACACCGGGTACGCCAGCAACCGGGCGATGATGTTCCAGCAACTCCCCACCGCCGGTCTGCCGTTCCAATTCGAAAAGTGGTCTCAGTTCGAGGGTTTCGTCCACGATCAGAAGAAGACCGGGATCATCGAGGACGTCAATGAGGTCCGCTGGGACGTCAGGCCGTCGCCGCGCAACGGGACGCTCGAGGTGCGCGTTTGCGACGGCGTCTCCAACATGGCCGAGCTCGGCGCGCTGGTGGCGTTGACGCATTGTCTGGTGGTCGATCTCGAACGCCGGCTGGATGACGGCGAGACATTGCCGTCGATGCCGCCGTGGCACAACCAGGAAAACAAGTGGCGCGCAGCGCGTTACGGCTTGGATTCGATCATCATCCTCGACGCCGACAGCAACGAGCGGCTGGTCACCGAGGACCTTGACGATTTGCTGACTCGTCTGGAACCCGTTGCCGCGTCTCTCGATTGCGCCGACGAGCTGGCCGCGGTGGCCGACATTCCACGGCGTGGCGCGTCGTACCAACGACAGCGACGGGTTGCCGAGGAGCACGACGGCGATCTGCGTGCCGTCGTTGACGCTTTGGTCGACGAGTTGGAGATCTGATGGAGTCCGCAACCGAATTCGGTCGTTTGGCAATGTTTCCGTTGCAGTCGGCGTTTCTGCCCGGCGAGGACCTGCCATTGCAGATCTTCGAACCGCGCTACGCCCAGATGATTCGAGATTGCTTGCAGGACAATGCCCCTCGGTTTGGGACGGTGTTGATCTCCCGGGGTGGCGAGGTAGGTGGCGGTGACGTTCGCTGCGATGTCGGAACGGTGGCCAAGATTGCCGAGTGCGTGGAGATCGCCGGCTCGGGCCGGTTCATGCTGCGCTGCGAGACGGCCGAACGGATCAAGGTATGCGAGTGGCTGCCGGACGACCCGTATCCGCGGGCGGTCGTGGAGGAGTGGCCGGACGAGCCGGGGGAGTCGGTGGGCGCGGCGCAGCTCGAGCAGCTCGAGGATCGGATGATGGGGCTGTTCGAGCGAATCGCCAACGCACGCGACCTGCCGGTGCCGGATCGGGAGGAAGTGCTCGGCTCCGGCCTCGACTTCACTGATGCGGGAGAACGGTTGTACGCGTTGGCATCTCGCATTCCGATCGGACCGGCCGACCGTTACTCCGTGTTGTCCGCGCCGAGCGCGCACGCGCGTCTGACGGCGCTCAGCGAGGCGGTGGAGTCCGTCGCCGCTGTGATCGAATTTCAGCTCTCGCAGTAGCGCAGCGGCGGGACCACGTGCAGGCGTCCCTCGATGAAAACGCTGCGCGGTGCCAGATCCATCAGATGCTCGTCCGGCATCCGGTCGAAGCGCCGCATCAGGTCCAGCCCCTCGATCGAGGTGACCGACCATTCGCGGTCCGTCAGCCATTGCCGAAGGTCGGCACGCTCCTCGGTGAAGAGCAGGCCGGGAATGTCCTGCCCGCCGTCGCCCAGGAACTCACGACCCCGCTTCAGGTAATCGGGATCGAAGGCGCTCGGGCTCAACGTTTCTACCGCGATCCGGCTGCCGCTCGCGCTGAGCTCGAGGATGCGCTCGAACAACAGATCCTGGGCGGTCGGCGGTAGGTAGGGCATCAGCCCCTCGGCCGACCATGCGGTGGGCGTCGAAGGGTCAAACCCGGCTTCCTGCAATGCCGTCGGCCAATCGGCCCGCAGATCGATCGGCACGGCGCGATACCCCACGGCGAGGCGGGCGTTACCGGCGTCCAGCGCCTCCGCCTTGAATGCCAGCACCTGCGGCTGGTCGATCTCGTAGACAATGGTGTCGCTCACCCAGGGCAGCCGCCAGGCGCGGGCGTCCAAGCCGGCGGCCAGAATGACGGCCTGGTCGATACCATTGGCGCCGGCGGCGATGAAGTACTCGTCGAACCATTTGGTTCGCGCGGAGGCGTAATTCTGCACCAGCGGCAAGTGCCTGCCGACGTCCGAGGAGTCCCAGCCGCGCGCAACCGCGGCGTCGACAAACAGCTGTGCGTACCGGTCGATGAACAGCGGGCAGCCGCAATCGGTTTCGGCAGCCCGCGCCATGGCCACTCCCAAAGCCGTCGCACCGACGCTCTCGGTGATGTCCCAGCTGTCGTCGTCGGTCCGTGCCATAACCATCGCCCATCTCGCTTCTGCGGCAGTGCTGAATACGACAACGTTGTCGGACAGCACCAGGCTAATGAAAATTGAAACCGACCGCTTATGCGCCGGTGACGCGCGCAGTGCGTTTCATCAGCGCAGGCGCGATCACCCGGTGCAAGGGTCCGATCACCAGCCAGACCGCCCGGCCGGCGAGTTGGTGCCGGTAGTGCAGGCGGGTCGTCAGCACGGCACGCCGCCCGGCTTGCCGACGCAGATCGAGTTCGCCGTGCATAAGTGGGCCGTTGGCGGCCAGCACAATCTCATCGGTGTCCGAGCGCATGATCGACCAGCCGATGATGTGTTCACCCGAGATGGCCGGCCCGAGCCGAAACCCGAGTATCCGGCGGTGGATCCACAACACTGCGGCGCCTAGGACGCCCGGGTTCTGTCTGAGCGCGTCGCGCAGTGCTTCCTCGGCCGTGCGTGAGTCGTTCGATTGGATCGGAACCTCGAACACGTCGACGTAGTCAGCGGCGTCCTCGCCAATCTGCGTTCGGCCGGCAAGCGCCCGGGAGGCAATGCGTCTCAGCGTCGCCCGGACCACCACCCGGTGTGCGCCGGTGCCGATCACCAGCGCGCGGTAGACCTTGCCGTGCACGCCGGGAAAATCCGCCCACGTCGCCGACCGCACGCGAGTGCATTGCGGTCCCTCGGCGTCCAACTCGAACGCCCACAGGTACCTCGCGAAGAGATGCCGGCCCTTGAGTGCCAATCGTTCGGGTGGCCGGGCCTCGTCGAGCAAGAAGCCGGTCGGAACCGTCGAGGGATCGTGCGGATCGCGACAGATGGTTCGCAGCACCGCGGCCCATGTCTCGGCCCGGCTGGCGGCGACGGTTATGGCATGCTCATCGATATAGGGTAATCGTTCCATATAGAAGGATCGTACTAGATCATGGCACCTCCGCGGAAGCATCAGACCGATGTGATCCTCGACGCGGCGCGCGCGCTGGTGCTCGCCGACGGGCCCCGCGCCGCCAGCGTTGGCGCCATCGCCAGAGCCAGCGGGGCGCCCGCGGGGACGCTCTATCACCGGTTCTCGAATCGGGACGGGATTTTGGCCGCGGCGTGGCTGCGGGCTCTCGGCCGGTTTCAGCGCCGGGCGCTCGCGGCGACTGCCGACACTGTTCTCGAGTCCGCGGTCGCGACCGCCGTTGCGGCAATCGATTTCATGCGTGAGGTGCCGGACGACGCCCGATTGCTGGTGGCGTTGCGACCCAGCGATCTGCTCGACGGCGAGCCGGACGACGAGTTGACGCAGCGGCTGGCCGCGCAGAATGCGCCGCTGATCGACCGGCTCACCACGTTCGCGGGCGAGCTGTACGGCAGCAGCGATCCCCGCAACATCGACGCGGTCGCGCGAGCGATCGTCGATCTGCCATACGCGGTCGTGCGCCGCCACGCCAACTCCAGGCCCATCCCGGACTGGCTAGAGGACGATGTCAGCACGGCCGCTCGGGCATTGCTGACCAACTTCGTCCCGGCGTCAGAAGACGTGTAGCCGACGGGCGACTCCGAGGTCGCGTTTTTCGGCCGGTGTGATCGGGTACCTGGTCCGAAGCGGGGAGCGGCTTGGACGGGTGGTGAATCATTGGTCGACCACGACTGTCCTAAACGCATGCAGTACGGGCCGTGCGGCGGCGTCAGACCCGACGGCGAATGCGAAATGCGGCCCGGCCCCTGTTCTTTCAGTGATGCCGTGCCGTGGCGGGGCGCTCCGGCGCAGGTACCTCCGGCCGCGGCGCCGCTGATCCTCACCGACTTCAGTTGCGCGCCGTTCGATGCCGGCGACGTCGCCGCCACCGCCGCCATGCTCGCGTCGAGTTGCGACGCGGTGTTGGTCGGCGAGCACCAGAACCGACCCGATTTTCCGCCGACACTGATGAGCCGATTGATCCTCGATGAAGGCGTGACGCCGTGGATCACGCTGTCCTGTCGGGACCGCAATCGTATTGTGCTGGAACAGGAATTGCGCGGCCTCCGATTCACCGGAGCCACGACGGTGTTCTGCGTGACCGGTGATGGCCGCGGATACGATGTGCGCCCCGACGTCACGCAGACCTTCGACCTGGACGGCCCGCGGCTGGTGGCGCTGGCCGCGTCACTCGGCATGGTCGCTGCCGTGCCCGAGACACCCACTGCGCCGCCGACTCACGCCCGGGCCGCGCGGTTGGTCGAGAAGCAGCGGGCCGGGGCGAGCCTCGCGGTTCTCAACCACGTGACGTCGACGTCGGCGCTGTCGGCATTCATGGACGACGCGCGAGCGGCGGGACTACGCATGCCGGTGCTGGCCGCGGTCGCGGTGTTCACCGATGTGGTGTCGGCCGCCGTCCTGCAGGGGTTGCCCGGGTTGGAGTTGGACCCGGTAGTGGTCGAGAGCGTGGTCAATGCGGCCGACCCGATCGAGGCCGGAATCGAGGCGGCCGTCGCTCAGGCGCGAGAGTTGCTGACTATCAACGGTATTGACGGAGTCAACCTGTCGGGCTCGGCGTCCGCGTCGGGCACACGGCGCGGCGCGGCGATCAAGGCCGAGGTCGGCGCACGGATTCGAGCGGAGGCATCATGAGTGAACCGGCAGCAGCCGAATTCCACACACTTGCCGAGTGGACGGCGCAGGTCGCCAAAGACCTGGGTGAGGAGTTCTACATTCCTGCGGGATGTCGCGGCAGTGGAAGTCCGGACGTCCTGGACTGGTTGATCGACCGGCTGGATCTCAAAGCCGGTGAGACGCTGTTGGATTGCGGTGCCGGGGTCGGTGGACCGGCCGCCTACGCGGCGCAGCAACGAGGTGTCCAACCGATACTCGTGGAACCGCAGGCCGGCGGCTGCGCGGCATCGCGCGAGCTCTTCGGCTTCCCCGCGTTGCAGGCCGACGCGTCGGACCTGCCTTTCCCCGACGAGGCGTTCGACGCGACCTGGGCGCTGGGCGTGCTGTGCACCACCGAGTCGCAGGTGGAGTTGCTGCGTGAGCTGCGTCGCGTGGTCCGGGCTCCGGGTCGCATCGGGCTACTGGTCCTGGTGGCCCGGGAACTGTCACCGCCCGGGGAGCCTGAGGACAGTTTCTTCCCGACCCGAGAGTCGTTGGGCTCGTTGCTGAATGAGGCGGGCTTGCGTATCGAGGCGCATCGCAGCGTCGCTGACATCTGGCAGCCGCCGGAACACTGGCAGCAGCGCGTCAAAGCCGTCGAGGCCGAGTTGGAGCGCAGGTATGGCGACGACCACGAGTGGCAGGTGGCCGAGCAGCAGTCGGATCGGATCGCGCAGCTGTTGAAGGACTCGGTGATCGAGCCCCAGGCGTTCTTGCTGCGCCGAGCCGACTAGCGTTGCGCGGCGAACGCCCGCAGGTCGGCCAACTGCGCGGAATCCAATGACGGACGGACGTTTTCGCGTGCCGTCGCGACGTCGGCGGCGGTGATCTCGGCGGCGTCGACCGAGCGGCGCATGGCGGCGAGGGCGGCCTCGCGCAACAGCGCCACGCAGTCGGCGGCGCTGTAGCCGTCCAGGTCGGCGGCCAGGGCGTCGAGATCCACGTCGTGCAGCGGAATCGACTTACCGGCGGCCCGCAGGATGTCCGCCCGCGCGTCCGCATCGGGTGGCTCGACGAACACCAGCTTCTCCAGCCGTCCGGGCCGCAGCAGACCCGGATCGATCAAGTCCGGCCGGTTGGTCGCCCCGACCACCACGACGTCTCGCATCGGCTCGATACCGTCGAGTTCGGTGAGCAGCGCCGCCACCACCCGGTCGGTGACGCCGGAGTCGAAGCTCTGCCCGCGTCGCGGTGCCAGCGCGTCGACCTCGTCGAGGAACACCAGCGACGGTGCGGAATCGCGGGCGCGACTGAACAATTCGCGCACCGCCTTCTCCGAGGAGCCGACCCACTTGTCCATCAGCTCCGAGCCTTTGACGGCGTGCACCGACAGCCGTCCGGTGCTGGCCAGTGCGCGGACCACGAAGGTCTTGCCGCAGCCCGGTGGCCCGTACAGCAGCACGCCGCGCGGCGGCTGGACACCGAGCCGGGCGAAGGTATCGGGATGCTGCAACGGCCACAACACCGCTTCGGTCAACGCCTGCTTGGTCTCGACCATGTCGCCGACGTCGTCGAGCGTGATCGAGCCGACGGCGACCTCCATCGTGGCCGAGCGTGACAACGGCCGGATCACGCTCAGCGCGCCGACCAGGTCGGACTGGGTGAGCGTCGGGGGTTTGCCGTCGGCGCTGGCCCGTGCCGCGGCACGCAGCGCGGCCTCGCGGACCAGCGCGGCCAGATCCGCGACCACGAAACCGGGTGTCCGCTCGGCGATTTCGTTGAGGTTGAGGTCTTCGGTGGGCACGTGATAGAGCAGGCCCTGCAGCAGCGACGTGCGGGTGGGCGCATCGGGCAGGCTGAGCACCAGTTCCCGGTCGCACAGATCGGGAGCGCGCAGTCGCGGGTCGAGGTTGTCCGGAACCGACGACGTCACGATCACCGCGACCCGGGCGGCGGCGACCGCTCTGCGCAGCTCCGAGAGAATCAGCGTCGCAACCGGTTCGGTGGTCGCGGGCAGCAGCGCGTCGATGTCGGCGACGAGCAGGACGCCGCCGCCGTCACACACCTTGGCCACCGACGCCGTGACCCGTTGCAGGCGGTCGTCGGCGGCCAGCGCGCCGACCTCGGGACTGTCGAGTTCGACCAGCCGACGGCCGGCGCAGACCGCCCGTACCAATGTCGTCTTACCGACACCGGCGGGACCCGAGATCAGGACGCCCAAATTGGTTGTCGCGCCCAGCGTTTGGAGCAGATGCGGCTCGTCGAGCGCCAGCTTCAGCCACTCGGTCAACTTCGCCGCCTGGGCGCTGACGCCTTTGAGGTCGCTGACGGTGAGCCGCGGCGCCTTTACCGTGACCGGTGCCTCGACCGGTTCGGCCGTGACGCCGTTGCCCCACGTGACCAATGAATTCGGTTGCACGCTCACCGGTCCGGTGGGGTCGACGCCGGTGACCGTCAACAGCTCCGAGGTCCAACTGATGCCCACCGCGGAGGCCAGCGCGCGCGTCGCCGCGGACGTGGAGGTGCCCGGCCCCAGATCCCGCGGCAGCAACGAGACCGCATCGCCGACGGTCAACACCTTGCCCAGCAATGCTTGTCGCAGGGTAACCGGCGGCACGGATTGAGAGGTAAAAGTCGAGCCGCTCAACGTCACCGACCGCGCGCCGTACACCGTGGTCGCGGCGACGATGACTGCCGCGTCCTCGCTCAGCCCCGCGTTGGACAGCGTCACGTCGTCGAGCAGCACGGTGCCGACCGGCACCTGCGGTCCGGCCATACCGGCCACCGCCGTCGTGGTTCGCGAACCGGTGAGCGACACCGCGTCCCACTCCCGAATGCCCAGCGCGGCTATCGCATTGGGATGCAGCCGGATGACCCCTCGCCGGGAGTCCACGGCCGAGGTGTTCAGCCGGGCGGTCAGGGTCAGCTGAGCCGGAGAGGTCATGGGCGACCGGTCGGCCGGCGCAGCCCGAGCCGCGCCATCGACCGGCGATTGGGCTGTGCCCGGCGGATCGCACGCCGCTGCTTGGGTTTCTCACCCCAGGCCTCGGGATGCGCGGCGAGCCAGTGGTGGCTGCGGACCGAGAACGGGATGTAGCAGATGTAGGCCGCGATCACCACCATGATCAGCACGTAGGGGAACAGGAACGCGGCGGCGGCGACGATGGTCAGGCCGGCCAGCAGCAGCGCGGCCAGGTTCGGCGGCACCGAGACCGCGTGCATCTTGCGCATCGGGATCCGGCTCACCAACAGCATCGAGCACGCCACCATCCACGCGCAGACGAACCACAGCGACGTCCACCAGCCCGCGCCGAACTGCAGCTTGGCGGCCAGCGGACCGAGCGCGCAGATCGCACCGGCCGGCGCCGGCACGCCGACGAAGAACTCCCGTGCGAACGACGGTTGGGTGACGTCGTCGAGCAATGCATTGAACCTCGCCAGCCGCAATACAATTGAGACCGCGTACAGCATCACCACGACCCAGCCGGCCGGCTGTCCGGGCAGCATCGACACGTACATCACCACCGCCGGGGCCACCCCGAAATTCACCGCGTCGGCCAGCGAGTCGATCTCCTCGCCCATCCGCGACTCGGCGTCCAGCGCGCGGGCCACCCGGCCGTCGAGCCCGTCGAGGATCGCGGCCGCGGCGATCAGCGCGATCGCCACGTACGCCTGGCCTTCCAGCGCGAACCGGATCGAGGTCAGCCCGGCGCAGATGGCCAGCACGCTCATCGAGCTGGGCAGGATGCGCAGGGGGACGTTCCGCTTCCCACCAGGTCGGCTCCGCGGCTTGGACGTGATCACGGCAGCTGCGCCAGCACCGTCTCGCCCGCAACCGCCCGCTGGCCGAGGCTGACCAGCAGCTCGGAGCCGGCGGGCAGGTAGGTGTCCAGTCGCGACCCGAACCGGATCAGCCCGTAGGTGTCACCCATCGAGAGTTTCTCGCCCACGCGGACATTGCAGACGATGCGCCGGGCCACCAGGCCGGCGATCTGCACGGCCACGATGTCCACCCCGTCCGCGGTGCGGATCCGCACACTGTTGCGTTCGTTGCTGTCGCTCGCCACGGGAAGGTCGGCCGAGCCGAAAAGGCCGGGCCGGTGCAGCACGTCGACAACCTCGCCGCTCACCGGGGCCCGTTGCACATGCGCGTCGAAGACCGACAGGAAGATGCTGACCCGCAGCATCTCCGCGTCGCCCATTTCCAGTTCGGGAGGCGGCGCGGCCGACTCGATGAGGCACACCTGGCCGTCGGCGGGTGCGACGACGACGCCGGGCCGGGTCGGCGGGACGCGCGGCGGATGCCGGAAAAAGCCGGCGCAGGCACCGGCGGCAAGCAGGCCCGTTCGGCGCAGCCAGCGGGAGCGGCGGCCGACCAGAGCCAGTCCGAGGCCGGCCGAAATGAACGGCAGGCCCGCGGGATGCACGGGTGGAACGGTCTCCCGCAGCAGCATCAGCATGTGCTGCGGGCTGATGGTCGGGTTCTCGGCCGTCGAGCGGGGACGTCGTGCCACGCGGTTATCTTAGAAGAGCCGCGACCGCTGTCAGAACGGATACGTGACGCCGGTCAGTTCCTCGGAGACCGTCCATAGCCGGTGTTGCAGGTCCTCGTCGTGCGACTGGGCGCTCGAGGACACCAGCTTCGGGTGGCCGCGCAGCTCGCCCAGGCCGTCGGGGCCGTAGTACTGGCCCCCCTCGACGTCCGGATCGGTCGCGGCGCGCAGCGTGGGCAGCGCGCCCATCGCCGCACCTTGGAAGAGGACCGCGCCGACCACAGCCATCAGCGGTTTCATCCACGTTGGCGCGCTGCGGCCCAGCTCCGTGCTGGAGGCGCCGGGATGCGCCGCGACGGCAATGGTGCTCCCGTGATGTTCGGTCAGGCGGTGCTGCAATTCGTAGGTGAAGAGCAAATTGGCCAACTTGGACTGGCCGTAGGCGGCGTACCGGTCGTAGCTGCGGTCCCACTGCAGATCGTCGAAGTGGATCGCCGCGCGCAGCCGGTGGCCCGAGCTGCTGACCGTCACCACCCGCGAGCCCCGGACCGGCAGCAGGTTGTCCAGTAGTAGCCCGGTCAGCGCGAAGTGGCCCAGATGGTTGGTGCCGAACTGCATCTCGAAGCCGTCCGCGGTGATCTGTTTGGGCGTCCACATCACACCCGCGTTGTTGATCAGCAGATCAATCCGCGGATATCTCTTGCGCAGAGCATTCGCGGCAGCGCGCACCGAAGTCAGTGAGCTGAGGTCGAGTTCCTGCAGCGTCACGTCGGCGTCGGGATAGGCGGCGACGACGCGCGCCAGCGCCAGATTGCCCTTTTCCAGGTTGCGCACCGCGAGGACGACGTGCGCTCCGGCCTGCGCCAGCGCGGCGGCGGCGTGGTAGCCGAGGCCGGTATTCGCGCCGGTGATGATGGCCACTCGGCCGCTCTGGTCGGGGATGTCGCCCGTAGTCCACTCGCCGTCGGAGCTCATCGGAGACGACGATACCCATCCAGCCTTGATGTCGCCGTGTCGGTGCGATTCGTTTTCGTCGCGGTGGCATCCTCTGAAGGCGTGGACAACCGCATGCCTGGCCCGCTGGTAGCGGGCATGGTCGAACCCGCGCATCTGCCGAGCCGGCGGGCGCCGCTGCGATGGGCGGTCGGCGGTGTCATCCCGTGGCTGCTGCTGGCCGTCGGTCAGATCGTCTGGTTCGAGTTCGACAAGCGAACGCCGTGGCTGCACATCGTGATCGCCGTCGCGACCCTGATCGGCATGGTGATCTCGACGGCCGTCGTGCCGGTCTGGCGTTACCGGGTGCATCGCTGGGAACTCGGCCCTCAGGCGGTGTTCACCCGCACCGGGTGGCTGGTCCAGGAACGCCGCATCGCGCCGATCTCCCGGGTGCAGACCGTCGACACCTACCGCGGCCCGGTCGACCGGTTGTTCGGGCTGGCCAACGTCACCGTCACCACGGCGTCGTCGGCCGGGGCGGTGCACATCGTCGCGCTCGACAACGACGTCGCCGATCGTCTCGTCGCGCAACTGACCGACATCGCGGCGATCGGCGCCGAGGACGCCACGTGACCCAGACGGCTTGGCAGCGGCTGAGTCCCAGGATGCTGCTCGTCCACCCGGTGCACGAGCTGCTGCGCGAGCTGCCGTTTCTGATCGGCGCCATCGTGGTGGGCACCACGACCGGTAACCAGTTGTGGACGGTCGGGGTGGTGGCCTACACCGTGGTGATCGGCGTGGCGCGCTGGATCACCACCAGCTATCGCATCGACGCCGGCCAACTGCAGCTGCGGACGGGCGTGTTGCAGCGCAAGGTATTGTCGTTGCCGCTCAACAGGATTCGTAGCGTGAGTAGTGATGCTCGGCTGCTTCACCGGCTGCTGGGCCTGGCCGTGGTGCGGGTGAGCACCGGCCAGGAAGCCAAGGGCGACAGCGGATCCGGCGTCTTCGAGTTGAACGCGGTCGAGGCCGGCCAGGTGCCGCAGCTGAAGGCGATCCTGCTGGCCGACCTGGCTGAGTTGGACGACGAGACGGCAACGCCGCCGGACGATGTGCTGGCCCGCTGGCAGCCGGCATGGCTGCGGTATTCGCCGTTGAGTGTGTCCGGGCTGCTGTCGCTGGCCGCCGCCGCCGCCGTGGTCTATGAGAGCGGATTCGTTGGGCCGCTGCAACATTCGCGAATCTTCGAGGCAGGGCTGAAGGAGGCGCAGACGCTGGGGACGGCCACGACGCTCGCGGTGATCAGCGGTGTGATCCTGGTCGCATCGGTGTTGCTCGCGGTGCTGCGTTCGCTGCTCACCTGGGGCAACCTGGTGCTGCTGCGCCAAGCCGACGTCCTGCACCTGCGGCACGGCCTGCTGCGGCTGCGCGAGCGTTCCTACGACATGAGCAGGCTGCGGGGCGCAACCCTGCGCCAGCCGGTGTTGGTGCGGATGTTCGGCGGCGCCCGGCTGGACGCGGTGATGACCGGGGTGCACGGCGCCGGCGAGGCGTCGGTGCTGTTACCGCCGTGTCCGGCGTCGACCGCGGAGTCGGTGCTGACCGAGTTGGTCGGTGACCGCGAAGTCGTCGCCGGGCCATTGCGTGGTCATGGTCGTCGGGCCGCGAGCCGGCGATGGACACGTGCGCTCGGGCTGCCCGCACTGGCCGGTATCTGCCTGGCGTTGATCGCGATGCTTGGCTCGAAAGATGCTGTGCCGGTGTGGGTGTGGCCCGCCTGGATCGCGGTGACGGCATGGTGCGCGCTGCTGGCGGTCGACCGGATCGGCGCGCTCGGACACCGGGTTCAGGACGGCTGGCTGGTGATGAGGTCGGGCAGCGTGGAACGACGGCGCGACTGCCTCGCGACCGCGGGCATCATCAGCTGGACGGTGCGCCAGACGCCGTTTCAGCGCCGGGCCAAAGTTGCGACTCTGGTCGCGGCCACCGCCGCCGGGGTCAAGCGCTACCCGTTGATCGACGTGCCGGACGACGTGGTGTGGTCGATCGCGGCCGAGGCGTCGCCCTGGGTGGCCGATAGCATCTGGGCCCGCCGGGCGGGCTAAGCGGTCAGCCCGCGTACCGCGATGATGCGGGCCGCGAGCTGCTCGCTGGTGGCCGCCGCGACCGGTGGCCCACCACAGAGTCGACGCAGTTCGTTGTGAATCCAGCCGTGCGGCTTGCCAAGTCGATAGTGCGCCGCCGACACCAAGGCGTTCAGCTCGCGACGGAGATCGCGGAGTTGGCCGTGTCGCGTGACCGGCTCGGCCGTGGCGACGCCGTCGCGGGTACGACGGTCGAATTGCTCTTCTTGCTGACGGCGCAACAACTCTCGCATCTGCCCGGCGTCCAGCAGGCCCGGGATGCCGAGGTAATCGGCCTCCTCGTCGCTACCGGCGGGTGTCGCGGTGCCGAACGACGAGCCGTCGAAGATCACCTGGTCCAATTCCGCGTCGGCACCCAGCGACTCGAACTTGTTGTCGGTCTCGGACGGCTCGTCCCGGCGCCGCTGCGCCTCGGCGAGTTCGTCGATCTCGTTCTCTCGATGTGGTTGTCCGAGAACGTGATTGCGCTGTGCTTCCAGCTCGCTGGCCAGCAGCAGCAGGGACGGCACCGACGGCAGGAAGACGCTCGCGGTCTCACCGGGCCGCCTGGACCGGACGAACCGCCCGATGGCCTGAGCGAAGAACAGCGGCGTCGAGGCGCTGGTGGCGTAGACCCCGACCGCCAGCCGGGGCACGTCGACACCTTCGGACACCATCCGCACCGCGACCAGCCAGCGGCCGTTACCCGCGGAGAACTGCGCGATGCGCTTGGATGCGCCCGGATCGTCCGACAGCACCACCGTCGGCTCTTCGCCCGTAATCCGTTTCAGCAGAACGGCATACGCCCGGGCAGCTTGCTGATCGGACGCGATCACCATGCCGCCGGCGTCCGGGACTCCGCCGGCGCGCAGCTGCCGCAGCCGGGTGTCCGCGGCGGTGACGACCGCGGGCATCCACTCGCCGGCCGGGTCCAGCGCGGTACGCCAGGCCCGGGCGGTGTGCTCGGCGCTGGCCGGCTCACCGAGCCGCGCGGCGTACTCCGCGCCCGCGCTGTCCCGCCACCGGGTCTCGCCGGAGTAGGCCATGAACACCACCGGGCGCACTACGCCGTCGGCGAGTGCATCGGTGTAGCCGTAGGTGTGGTCGGCGTGCGACCGCATCAGTCCGCCGGCGTCCGGTTCGTAGCGCACGAACGGAATCGGGGAGTCGTCGCTGCGGAACGGCGTGCCGGTCAGGGCAAGCCGGCGGGTGGCGTCGCCGAACGCTTCCAGCAGCGCGTCACCCCAGCTCTTGGCCTCACCCCCGTGGTGGATCTCGTCGAAGACCACCAGCGTGCGTCGGCCCTCGGTGCGCACCCGGTGCCGGGTCGGGTGGCTGGCCACCTGCGCGTAGGTGACGACGACGCCGTGATACTCCGCCGAGGTGTGTGCCGCGCTGTTGCTGAACTTCGGATCGAGCGCAATGCCGTCGATGGCGGCGGCCGTTGCCCACTGCACCTTCAAGTGTTCGGTGGGGACCACGACGGTGATGGCGTCGATGGTGCGGTCGGCCAGCAACTCCCCGGCGATGCGCAGAGCAAATGCGGTCTTACCGGCCCCGGGGGTGGCGACCAGCAGATAGTCGCGCGGTTTGGCGCTCAGATAACGCACCAACGCCCGACGTTGCCAGCCCCGCAAAGCCCGGGTGCTGGGCGCTTCAACTGCCCGCACCCGAGACTCCAATCTGATCGAGATGCAGTCTAGGGCAAGGACATCGGGCCATGCATCTCTGCAGGACGGCGGCGAGTCGCGGCAAGCCGCTGGCGCGACGAGCACTCTTTTGACATCGTCAGGTCGATGATCACCGGACTGGCTCATAGCGGGGTGTGCGTGCCGGACTGCGACGCCGCGGTCGCGTTCTACCGGGACGTGCTCGGCATGCAGGTGCTCTCGCCGCCGTACGTGATGGCCGACGACGCCATCCGCGACGACATGGGCCAGTTGGTCGCCGACCCGACCATGAAGGCGGCCATCGTCGGATACGACGACGACGGCGATCGGGTCCTCGAGGTCATCGAATATCTCGGCGTCGCCGGCAGCGACGAGCGAAACGCCGCAGCCCTGACCGACCACGGCTTGTCGCACGTGGGACTGGTCTGCGAGGACATCGACGCCACCCGCGCCGAACTCGAGGCCAGCGGGGTGCGCTTTCTGGTCGACGGCATCGCCGACGTGGCGCGGGTCCGCACGACGTGGTTCGTCGACCCGTGGGGCGTGGTGTTCATCCTCGTCGAGAAGAGCAAGCCCGGGCGGCCCTACTTCGCGCAGTGGGGCTGACGGCTAGACGAAGAAGTTGTCGTTGAGGATGAACCATTCGCGGCGCTCGTCGTCGGTCATGTCGGCCAGTGCGGTGAACCCCTCGAAGTAGGCCTCCCGCGGCGCGCCCGGCGCGAACAGCATCAGGATCGACGCGGGTTCGTCGGCCTCATTGCGGAAGCCGTGGATGCCGCCCGGCGGCACGAAGAGGAAGTCGTGCGGGTGGCCGTCGACCCAGTCGTTGCCGTCGTAGAGCTTCATCGTTCCGGACAGCACGAAGAACGCCTCGGACATGGCCCGGTGGAAATGCGGGCCGGGTCCGCCGCCGGCCGGGGCGATGTCGACGCGATACAGCCCGTAGTCGCCGCCGGTCGCCTGCTGGTTGGCCAGGTAGTGGTACTTGACGCCGAAGGACTCGTAGTCCGCCGGCTGGTCGGCGCGCTTGATCCAGGCGCTGACTTCCGGCTCGTCTTTGAGGTATCGCGGTTCGGGGTAGGGCGGTACGACGAGCGACATCAGTCCAGTCTGCTCCCGTCCGTAGCATCGATGTGATGACCAAGCCGATCGTCGACGAAAACGCCCGCGCCCAGCGGTTACTCGACGCGCAGGCGAAGGCAGCGCAGCTGTTCGACGAGATTGAGCGTCGCGGTCTGATCCGCCCGGGAGTGGGCGAAAAGCAACTGTCCGACGAGATCCGCGACCTGGCCGCCGACCTGCTCGGGGTGAAGGCGCACTGGCATCGGCGCATCGTGCGGGCCGGTGAGAACACCCTGCAGCCGTTCAAGGAGCGTCCGCCGGACCGGGTGATCGCCGACGGCGACATCGCGTTCTGCGACCTCGGGCCGATCTTCGAGGAATGGGAGGCCGACTTCGGTCGCACCTTCGTGCTCGGTGATGACCCGCACAAGCTCGCCGTGCGCGACGCCCTGCCGCGGGTGTGGCAGGCCGCGCGTGAGTACTTCGACAGCCATTCCGACGTCACCGGCGCCGAGTTATACGACCACGCAGTCGAATTGGCCCACGCTGAGGGCTTCGAGTTCGGTAGTCCGATCGCCGGGCACCTGCTCGGGGAGTTTCCGCACAAGAAGGTCGTCGGAAACGACGCTCAGTGGTACGTCACGCCGGGGTCGACCAAGCCGATGCGCCGGCTCGATCCGCAGGGCCGGGTCTGCCACTGGATCCTGGAGATCCATCTGAACGACCCGGTCGAGCGCATCGGCGGGTTCTACGAGCAGCTGCTCGACATTGGGCCTGACGCGGCCTAAACGGGATAGGCCACCCCGGTCAGTTCTTCGGAGACGGCCCACAGCTTGCGCTGGAGCTCGGCGTCGTGCGACTTCTTGCTCGAGCCGACGACCTTGGGGGAGCCCTGTGATTGCGCGAAACCAGAAGGGCCGTAGTACTGCCCACCCTGCACCGATGGATCGGTGGCCGCGCGCAGCTGCGGCAGCGCGCCGGCGGCCGCGCCTTGAGTGACGAGGGGTGCGGCCAGCCGGAAGACGGATTCCACCGGTCCGGGCAGATGACGCATCAGCTCGGTGTCCGAGAAGCCGGGGTGAGCGGCGGCGGCGATTGTGGTGCCGTGCGAGGCGAGCCGCCGTTGTAGTTCGTAGGTGAAGAGCAGGTTGGACAGCTTGGCCTGGCCATAGGCCGCGACCCGGTTGTAGCTGCGTTCCCATTGCAGGTCGTCGAAGTGAATGTCGGCCATGATGCGGTGGCCGACGCTGCTGACCGTCACGACCCGCGATCCGGCGACCGGCAGCAGGCGGTCCAGCAGTAGGCCGGTGAAGGCGAAGTGGCCCAGATGGTTGGTGCCGAACTGCATTTCGAAGCCGTCCTTGGTGGTGCCCTTCGGCGTGTACATCACCCCGGCGTTGTTGATCAGCAGGTCGATGCGGTCGTGGGCGGCGCGCAGTTGCTGCGCGGCGGTACGGATGGACTCGAGCGACGTGAGGTCGAGTTCCTGCAGGGCGACGTCGGCGTTGGGGGAGCGCTTCCGGATCAGCAGTTCGGCGTCCTTGCCTTTGTCGAGATTGCGCACCGCGAGGACGACATGCGCACCCTTTTCGGCGAGCGCCGCCGCGGTCTCGAATCCGAGTCCGGTGTTGGATCCGGTGATGACGGCGACGCGACCGGTTTGGTCGGGAATGTCGGCGGTCGTCCATTTCGACATGGAAAGCTCCTTACGCTGTAAAGTAAACGGGGCGTGCGCCCCGGTTATGCCATGACTATACGGAACGTACGCCCCGCTTTGTCAACCCGCCAGGGGGTGAAATGTCAGTACCCGCTAAGCCGCTGCGCGCCGACGCGGCCCGCAACCGCGCGCGAGTGCTGGAGACCGCCTATGACACGTTCGCGGCCGAAGGACTGTCGGTGCCAATCGACGAGATCGCCCGGCGGGCCGGCGTCGGCGCCGGAACGGTCTACCGCCACTTCCCGACCAAGGAGGACCTGTTCCGGGCGGTCGTCGAGAGCCGGCTGCGTCACATCATCGACGCGGGTCACGCGCTGCTCGATGATCCTGGTCCCGGGGAGGCGCTGTTCATGTTCCTGCGGTCGATGGTCCTCGACTTCGGTGCCACCGACCAGGGCCTGGTCGATGCGCTCGGTGGGATGGGTATCGACATCGATTCGGTGGCGCCCGACGCCGAAGACGCCTTTCGCGCACTCCTCGGCGAACTGCTGGCAGCCGCGCAACGTGCCAAGACCGTGCGGGCCGACGTCGACGTGCCCGAGGTCAAGGCGCTGCTGGTGGGCTGCCAGGCGATGCAGGGTTACGACAAGGAGCGCGCCGAGCGGGTGACCAACGTGGTCATCGATGGTTTACGCCCGTCGCGATAGGCCCGGGGCCGATCTTGCACTCGGTATAGGCGAGTGCTAAAAATGACATTGGCACTCCCGACCGGTGAGTGCTAGGTCGGGACGGTGAGACCACAGTCAGTACACAACTGCGGTCGTCCGTCGCGGGCACTGCGCCCGGCCCAAGAACGTGTCACCCCCTAATCGGAGGAATCACTTCGCAATGTCCAAGATAATTGCGTACGACGAAGAGGCCCGTCGCGGCCTCGAGCGGGGCCTGAACGCCCTTGCCGACGCGGTAAAGGTGACGTTGGGCCCCAAGGGCCGCAACGTCGTCCTGGAGAAGAAGTGGGGCGCTCCCACGATCACCAACGATGGCGTGTCCATCGCCAAGGAGATCGAGCTGGAGGACCCCTACGAGAAGATCGGCGCCGAGCTGGTCAAGGAAGTCGCCAAGAAGACTGACGACGTTGCCGGTGACGGCACCACCACGGCGACCGTGCTCGCGCAGGCGCTCGTCAAGGAAGGGCTGCGCAACGTTGCGGCCGGCGCCAACCCGTTGGGCCTCAAGCGCGGCATCGAGAAGGCCGTCGAGAAGATCACCGAGACCTTGCTGAAGTCGGCCAAAGAGGTCGAAACCAAGGAGCAGATCGCTGCTACCGCCGCGATCTCGGCCGGTGACGTCCAGATCGGCGAGCTGATCGCCGAGGCCATGGACAAGGTCGGCAACGAGGGTGTCATCACCGTCGAGGAGTCGAACACCTTCGGCCTGCAGCTCGAGCTCACCGAGGGTATGCGCTTCGACAAGGGCTACATCTCGGGTTACTTCGTGACCGACGCCGAGCGTCAGGAAGCGGTCCTCGAGGACCCCTACATCCTGCTGGTCTCGTCGAAGGTGTCGACGGTCAAGGACCTGCTGCCGCTGCTGGAGAAGGTCATTCAGTCGGGCAAGCCGTTGCTGATCATCGCCGAGGACGTCGAGGGCGAAGCCCTGTCGACCCTGGTGGTCAACAAGATCCGCGGCACCTTCAAGTCCGTCGCCGTCAAGGCCCCGGGCTTCGGTGACCGCCGCAAGGCCATGCTGCAGGACATCGCGATCCTGACCGGTGGCCAGGTCGTCAGCGAAGAGGTCGGCCTCTCGCTGGAGACCGCTGACATCTCGCTGCTGGGCCAGGCCCGCAAGGTGGTCATCAACAAGGACGAGACCACCATCGTCGAGGGCGCCGGTGACTCCGACGCCATCGCCGGACGGGTGTCCCAGATCCGCGCCGAGATCGAGAACAGCGACTCCGACTACGACCGCGAGAAGCTGCAGGAGCGCTTGGCCAAGCTGGCCGGCGGTGTTGCGGTGATCAAGGCCGGTGCTGCCACCGAGGTGGAGCTCAAGGAGCGCAAGCACCGCATCGAGGACGCCGTGCGTAACGCCAAGGCGGCCGTCGAAGAGGGCATCGTCGCCGGTGGTGGCGTGGCCCTGCTGCAGTCGGCTCCCGCGCTGGACGACCTGAAGCTGACCGGTGACGAGGCGACGGGCGCGAACATCGTGCGCGTGGCGCTCTCGGCTCCGCTGAAGCAGATCGCGTTCAACGGCGGACTCGAGCCCGGCGTCGTCGCGGAGAAGGTCCAGAACTCGAAGCCCGGCGTCGGCCTCAACGCCGCGACCGGTGAGTACGAGGACCTGCTCAAGGCGGGCGTCGCCGACCCGGTCAAGGTGACGCGTTCGGCGCTGCAGAACGCGGCGTCCATCGCGGCGCTGTTCCTGACCACCGAGGCCGTCGTGGCCGACAAGCCGGAGAAGGCCGCCGCTCCCGCCGGCGACCCGACCGGTGGCATGGGCGGTATGGACTTCTAGTCCGCTCTTTCGGAAAACCCGGTCCCTGCGTGGGGCCGGGTTTTTCGTATTTTTTGGGTACGTAGGAGAAATGTCCCTCCCGATTCCGTCGCCCACCAGCACCGCCGTCGTCTCGGGTGCGTCGTCGGGCATCGGCGCCGACATCGCCCGCGACCTGGTCGAACGTGGGCACGGCGTCACGCTCGTGGCCCGCCGCGAGGACAAGCTCCGCAAACTGGCCGATGAACTCGAGGGCCGTGTTCGCATCGAGACGATCGTCTGCGACGTCGCAGATGCGCAAGCCCGCGCCCGACTTTTCGACGAGGTGGACAGCAGAGGCCTGACCGTCGACATCCTGGTCAACAATGCCGGTATCGGCACCATCGGGTCGGTGACGAAGACATCCGTCGACGAGGAGATAGCCCAGGTGCGGGTGAACGTCGAGGCTGTCATCGACCTGACGACCCGCGCCGTCCAGCTGATGGTGCCGCGCGGACGCGGCGCGATCCTGAACGTCGGATCCACCGCAGGCTTTCATCCGTTCCCGGGGCAAGTCGGCTACAGCGGCACCAAGGCGTTCGTGAAGTCCTACACCGAGGGACTGCACGGTGAACTTGCCGGCACCGGCGTCACCGTGGCGTTGCTCTGCCCGGGTCCGGTGCGTACCGAGTTCCTGCAGAGCGCAGGCATGGACGAGCGAGCCTTCGCTGCCGCATTTCCGAAGTTCATGTGGATGGCGTCGCGAGATGTAGCACGCATCGGCGTGGACGCCCTCGACGGCGACCGTGGCACGGTGATCGCTGGGCTGCCCAGTCAGCTGAGCACCCGGTTGTTGCAGTTCATGCCGCGGCGGCTGCTGATGCCGGTGCTGAAAAACCAGCACCCGGGCTTGCGCCGAGACCGGTCAGCGGGCTGACTCCGGCCAGTCCCGCATCCAGCCCTCCACCGGCAGCGCGAGCGCATTGCACAGCGTGCAGATCGTGCGATACCAACCTACGGCCGTGAGCAGTTCGATCCGCTGCTCGTCGTCGAGGTCGTGGCCGAGCGCGGCCCACGTCTGGTCCGACCACGAGCCCGTCCGTTCCAGCTCGTCGACCGCCTCGATCACCGTTCGATCGGTCGAACTCCACCGCGGGTCGTCCGGGCCGGCCGCCACCAGCGCGTCGCACTCGTCGTCACCGACCCCCGCGATCGGACCCCAGAACGCCGCCTGCCCACCCCACTCGTACCGGCAGCCGACTAACGCGCAGATCCGAAGGATGGCGATGGTCCGCGTGCGGGGCGGCAACAGCGCGGCCGTGTAAAGGGATTCGCCGAGCTTGCGCAGCCGGCCGGCCAGCACCGGGTGGCGCTGAATGCAGCGAACCAGCAACAGCGGTTCGTAGCTCCGGTCCGGGTGACCCCAGCTGTTGATGCCTGCCGCGTCTTCCTCGCTCCACGGCGGGGCAAGGGGCTCGACGCGGCTCGCGGCGCTCATGTCCTGAGGATAGGGGTCGGACTCGGTCTTATTTGTGGGTAACTGTTCTACTGAACATTCGAACAGTTGGGAACGAAGGGACGACACGATGGGAAACTCATTACGGCGCACACTCTTTGGAGTCGTCCTCAGCTGCGCCGCAGGCCTGGTCCTCGCGCCGACCGCCGGCGCCGCACCCGACCCGTGCTCGGCCAGTGGGGTGGCCGCCACCGCCAGCGGAGTGCTGAACTCGGCGAGCGGATACCTCGATGCCCACCCGGATGCCAACACTGTGCTGACCAGCGCGGTCAACCAGTCGCCGGCCGACGCGAAGTCGTCGGTGCGGGGTTACTTCGTTGGCCACCCCGGCCAGGCGTTGGAATTGAAGGGCATTGCCCAGCCGCTGCTCGACCTGCGCGGCCGGTGCAACACGTCGGTGTCGCCCGACCAGTTGGCCGCGCTGTTCGACGCGCTGTCCGCGAACTAGCTTTCCTGCGCCGACTGTGCAGGTTCTGCGCGTGATTGTGCGGTATCCGCGCCCATAAGCTGCACACTCGACGGCCTGTGCATTGTTGTGCGCGGCGTCGACCGCATTGATCGAAGATGTCGGCCGTGGGCGAGGATGAGTGGCCATTTCTCGGGCGGCAAGCAGTGCGGCGAGGTGAGCTCTCGTCTTGGAAGCTTCAGCGCGATTATCGGCCGATATACCGCAACGTCTATCTATCAAAGCAAGCGACGCTGACGGCGTTAACCCGAGCTCGCGCGGCGTGGCTGTGGTCCGGTGGCGACTCAACGCTGACGGGACTATCTGCTGCGGCTGTACTTGGCACCAAATGGCTGGACCCGAGCGAGCCCGCCGAGTTGTGCCGTCCCAATCGACACGTCCCGGCTGGAATCACGGTGCGTTCACACGATTTGTCCGCCCGAGAAACCATCATACGCAACGGAATTCGCATCACCACACCCGAGCGGACCGCATTCGACATCGGACGATTTTCGGCGGCGAACCGCGCGATACCTGTTCTTGATGCGCTGGCGAACGCGACGAATTTCAAGGTCGCCGACGTCGAGTCCCTCGCCGCAGAAAAGCCTGGGACCCGCGGTGTACGACACCTGCGTTCGGTGTTGAAGCTGGTGGATGGCGGGGCCGAGTCGCCGCAGGAGAGCCGGGTTCGGCTCTTGCTGGTCGATTCCGGTCTACCGTCGCCCGAGACGCAAATCGAGTTCACCGACAAGTTCGGCGTGGCGCGAATCCGGGTCGATATGGGCTGGCGGGAATGGCGAGTGGCCGTCGAGTACGACGGTGCGCAGCACTGGTCCGACCGGTATCAGCGGTCGTGGGATATCGATCGAATCGCGATTCTCGAGGCGATGGGATGGGCGGTTGTCAGGGTGAGCGCCGAGATGCTGTCACGGCCGAACGTCATCGTCGAGCGGGTACTTGGCAAGTTACGCGCGGCGGGCTACCCCGCTTAGCCCCGGGCGTGCAGGTTACGACCGCTAACTCACCGCTTTCGCACCCATAACCTGCACGGTGGGCGAACAGATCAGGCGGGTACGGGCTGACGGCCCCGGATGAGCTTGCCGGGCCGCGCATCGGTGGGCACCCCGTTTTCGGCGATCACCTCACCGGTGACGATCGTCGCGACGTAGCCCTCGGCGGTCTGGTCGAGCCGACGCCCACCGGCGGGCAGGTCGTGAATGATCACCGGCTTGTGCAGCCGCAGCGCCGCATGGTCGATCACGTTCAGGTCGGCTTTGTATCCGACGGCGATCCGGCCGCGGTCGGCCAGCCCGGCGACCCGGGCCGGCACCGAGGTCAGTCGGCGCACGGCCTCCGCGACCTCGAAACGGCCGGAATTGCGGTCACGCGCCCAGTGCGTCAGGAAGTACGTCGAATAGCTTGCGTCGCAGATCATCCCGTAGTGTGCGCCGCCGTCACCCAATCCGAGCACCACGTCGTCGCGGTGCAGCAGCTCGCCTACGGTGTCCAGTGACTGGTCCTGCAGGTTGCTGGTGGCGACCAGCAACATGGCGTGGCCCTCGTCGTCGAGCAACCGGTCGTAGGCCTCTTCCATCGGGTTGACGCCCTTGGCGCGGGCCCGTGCGCCGATGCTGTCGGCGGGATTCGGCTCGTAGTTGGGGTTGTCGGTCAGCGGGAAGATCCAGTCCCACATTTGCGCGACGTAGAGGATCGGATGGCCGTGGCCGGGCTTGTCGGCGAGAATGCGGGCGCGGACCTCCGGCTTACGCATCTCGGCGACCCGCTCGGCCAGCGGCAGGTGGGCGATCTCGCGGTAGCTGGGGTAGAGCACGAATGGGTTGGCGCTCAACTGCAGCCCGATGATCAGCCCGATCGGGCGTGGCAGCAACTGCGCGGTGATTTGGGGGCCGTCCGCGCCGGCCCTCGAATTGGCCTTCTCGATCATCGTGATGGCGTCCGGCCAGGTCGGGTCGCCGCTATTACCCACGACCAAGGTGAACGTCACCGGCAGCCCGACGTCCTCGGCGACGTCGAACACCGTTTGCAGCACCGGCTGGTAGCCGCCCGCCGGGATGTCGGGAACGAACTGCAGCAGCCCACCGCCGCCGTCGACCACGCCGCGCGCGATCTCCTCGATCTCCTCGCGGGCCGCGTCGTAACTCGGTATCGGCGAACCACTTTCGGTCTTGTGAATGGTGAAACGGGAGGTGGCGAAGCCCAGCGCGCCGACCTCGATCGCCTCCTTGGCCAGCTTCCGCATCAGCGCCAGGTCCTCGGCGGTGGCCGCCTCGCGGTTGGCGCCGCGCTGGCCCATCACGTAGACCCGCAGCGGCGAGTGCGGGAGGTAGGCCGCGACATCGATGTCGCGCTTGCCCGCGTCCAGGGCGTCCATGTACTGCGGGAAGGTCTCCCAGTTCCAGGGCAGGCCGTCGGTCATCACGACACCGGGGATGTCCTCCACCCCGGCCATCACGTCCACCAGCACGTCGTGGTCTTCCTGCCGACAGGGGGCGAAGCCCACGCCGCAGTTGCCCATCACCACGGTGGTCACGCCGTGCGCCGACGACGGCGTGAGTCGCTCTGACCAGATCGACTGGCCGTCGTAGTGGGTGTGCAGATCGACGAAGCCGGGCGTGACAAGCAGCCCGGACGCGTCGATCTCCCGCGCGGAGTCCGCGCCGTTCAGCTCGCCGAGCGCGGCGATGACGCCGTCGCGCACCGCGACGTCGCCGGCGAACGGCTCGCCGCCCAGCCCGTCCACGATGGTGCCGTTGCGGATGATCAGGTCGTAGGTCATCTAAATAATCTACGACCGTGTCGGTGCTAGATGCCAGGATCAAAGCGTGATCGATCACTTCGGAATCAACTGCAAGGACTACGGCCGCTCGCAGGAGTTCTACGACCAGGTGCTGAGCGTGCTGGGTTATGCGCGGCAGCTGGATTTCGGTGAGGCCGTCGGCTACGGACCGGACGGCAGCCCTGACTTCTGGATCGCCGAGGGTGAAGGCATGGGGCCCAACCGCGAGACGCACTTCGCGTTCACCGCGGCCGACCACGACGCGGTGCACGCGTTTCATCGGGCCGCTGTCGAGTTCGGCGCCGAGTCGCTGCACGCACCAAGACTCTGGCCGGAATACGGCGAAGGCTATTTCGCTGCCTTCGTCCGCGACCCCGACGGCAACAATGTCGAAGCCGTCTGCCACGCGTAGGGTCGGCGGGTATGTCTGACCCCGACGCCGCTGCCCGGGAATTGCTCCGCGATTCGTTCACCCGGCTGATCGAGCACGTCGACGAGATCACCGACGGGCTCAGCGAAGAGCAGGCCGATTACCGGCCGACCCCGCAGGCCAACAGCATCGCGTGGCTGATCTGGCACAGCGCGCGGGTGCAAGATCTCCAGCTCGCTCCGATCGCCGGCTTCGACCAGGTGTGGACGGCCGGTGGATGGGTGGACCGGTTCGGACTCGACCTGCCGCGCAACGACTCCGGCTACGGACACGGGCCGGAGGAGGTGGCCAAGGTGCGGGCACCGATCGAGCTGCTGGCCGGCTACTACCACGCCCTGCACGAGGTGACGCTGGAGTTCGTCGCGGGCGTCACGGCCGAGGACTTGTTGCGCATCGTCGACCGCAACTGGGATCCGCCGGTGACGGCGAGCGCCCGGATCGTCAGCATCATCGACGACTGCGCCCAGCATCTCGGTCAGGCGGCATATCTGCGCGGCATCGCCCCCTGACCCGGCAAACTTGACACCTGTCGAACCCGTGCGACCCACGTCACACTGACGCGTCTACGATGGCCCCTATGACCGCCATCAAGCCACCCGAAACCGCGCCTAGCATCACCGAGTTTTCCGGCACCGGCACCATTCACAACCCCGCCACCGGCGCCGTCGCCGGCCAGGTGGAATGGACCAATCCCGCCGACGTGCCCACCATCGCCGCTGGACTGCGCGCCGCTCAGCGCGAATGGGAGCAGCGCGGGCCCGAGGGTCGCGGCAAGGTGCTCGCCCGGTTCGCGATCTGGCTGGCCGACCACCGCAACGACATCGAAGAGCTGCTGATCGCCGAAACCGGCAAATCGGCCGTCGACGCGGCACAAGAGGTGCCGATGCTGATCATGATCCTGTCGTACTACATCAGGACGGCCGCCAAGGCGCTGGCACCCGAAAAGCGGCCGGCTGCACTGCCTTTCATGGCGATCAAGAAGGTGTCCGTGCACTACCGGCCGCGGCCCGTCGTAGGCATCATCGCGCCGTGGAACTACCCGGTGGCCAACGCGCTGATGGACGGCATCGGTGCGCTGGCCGCAGGCTGTGCGGTGCTGTTGAAACCGTCCGAGCGCACCCCGCTGACCGCCGAAGTGCTGCGTCGCGGCTGGCTGGAATCCGGCGCACCCGATGTGTTCGCGGTGGTCCAGGGCGCTCGCGCGGTGTCCGAGGCCGTGATCGACAACGCCGACTACATCCAGTTCACCGGATCGTGCGCCACCGGCAGCAAGGTGATGGAGCGCGCCGCGCGGCGGCTGACGCCGGTCAGCCTGGAACTCGGCGGCAAGGACCCGATGATCGTCCTCGAGGACGCCGACGTCGAACTCGCCGCGCACGCGGCAGTGTGGGGCGCGATGTTCAACGCCGGGCAGACCTGCGTCTCGGTGGAGCGTGTCTACGTGCTCGACTCGATCTACGACCAGTTCGTCGACGCCGTGGTGCGCGACGTGCGGGCGTTGCAGGTAGGGGCCGGGGCGGGGAACACGGTCGGGGCGTTGATCGACGAACAGCAGCTAGCGGTCACCGAACGCCACGTTCGCGAGGCTGTAGCGGCCGGCGCCAAAGCCCTGACGGGCGGCAAGCGCACCACCACCTCGGGCAGCTTCTACCCGCCTACCGTGCTGGTCGACGTCGACCACTCGATGACCTGCATGACCGAGGAGACGTTCGGCCCGACGCTGCCGATCATGAAGGTCGCCTCGGTCGCCGAAGCGATCCGGCTCGCCAACGACAGCGACTACGGACTGAGTGCCTCGGTATTCTCCAAGGACTTCGAACGGGCCAAAGAGATCGCGCTGCAACTTGATTGCGGTGCAGTCAACATCAATGACGTGATCACCAACCTGATGTGCACGACGGCGCCGATGGGTGGCTGGAAGACCTCAGGCATCGGCGCCCGGTTCGGCGGCGCCGACGGTTTGCGCAAGTTCTGCCGGGTCGAGACCGTGGTCACCCCGCGCACGAATGTCGGTGCGGGCGGGAACTTCTACAACAATTCGCTGAAGGCGCTGAAGCGGACGAACAAGATGATGACCAAGATGGCGCTGTCGCGCCCGCGCCGCGTCGCCAAGTAGTGCGGTTCGCGCTGGCGGCGCTGCTGTGGTTGTGCACCACAGTGGTGTTGGCGGTCGCCCTGCCGGCGGTGTGGGCGCAGACTCACGTGGTCGACGTCAACGGCTACACGGCCATGGCACGCAAAGCGGCCGGCGACAAGGCGCTGCAGGCCGCCGTCGCGGCTGAACTCGCCACCAGGGCAACGGTTCTGATCAACCAGCACAGTGGCCACGCCGACCCGGCGAAAATTCACGGCGTCGCGGCCGGCTACACCGCCGGCCCCGACTTTCCGGCCCAGTTCGCCGATGCCAACCGTATGGCACACGATTGGATGTTCACCGGCGAGCACACCCAATCCGAGGGCAATGAATGGGTGGTCGACCTGGCCGGCATGCTCAAGGACTCCGCCTTCGACACGCTGCTGGCCAACAACAACGTCAAGGTGCCCGACACGGTCCGAGTTCCGGTGACGGTGTCGACACCAAAGGTGTTGCGGCCGGGCGAATTGCGGCCGCTGGCGAGGTGGGGTCTGTGGGCTTGCGTCGGCGTGGTGGCGTTGACCGGGTTCTTCGGCCTGCTGACTCTGGCCGCCGTGCGAAGCCGCGGGCGCGGGCTGGCCGCCCTCGGAGTCTCCGCGCTCATCGTCGGCGCCGCGGGCTGGGTCGCCATCGAGCTGGCTCGCCACCCGCTGAACGACACGCTGAACAACACCACCGGCGGTATCCGCGGAATCGCCGACGTGATGGTGGGTCAGGCCGAGAGCAGCCTGCACGACTGGCTCGACATCACTTTGGCGGCGGGTATCGGGCTGGTGCTTCTCGGCGTGCTAGCGGCTGGCTTGCGCAGCCTGCGGAAGGGCTGAAAGGTGTTCGCTCAATAGCGTTTCCAGCTTCTCGTTAGCCGAGCGCAACCCACCGATGATCAGCCCGAACACCTTGTTACGCACCTTCTCCGACTGGCCGATCAGCGGCGCGTACATATGCCGCATCAGGTCCAGACGCGCCTCGGAGAGCCAGTTCATCAGCTCGGGATCGGAAAACCAGGTGATCTGGTTGCGCTGCTCGGCGAGAGTCGTGGTGAGCCAGTCGACGTCGGTGTTGGGGTGAGGCACCGGCTGGCACAGCCGGTTTCGCGTCTCGTCGTCGTCGTAGGACGTTTCGACATGCGCGATCATGCCGGAGCTGAACACCTGTTGGCAGCCGCGGATGCTCTGCAGCGTGATCCGGTCGCCATGAAATACCGTTGCCGCCGGGCGCTTTTCCAGGCCGTCGGCGCTGCAGTCGACGTATAGCGCCGAGCCTTCCACGGTGATCTCCCCGTCGTCCAGCACGACCTTGCCGGGTTCGATACTGCGCACCCGACCCAATCGCACCACGTCGCCGATCCGGCGCAGCTGCTCTAGTTCGGTCTTCGTCACGTTCGCACAGCGATACATGCTCGGCTGCACCGCTGGGTCCAGCCGTAGCAGGTTCCCACAGTCCTCCAGTCGCTCGAACAGGTCGGCCACGTCGGTGGCAGCCTCGATCGCGACCAGTCGCTGGGCGAACCCGCCCTGGAACCGCTCCAGAAACTGCGGACCGGGCTGAATGTTCGCGCGATCCATCAGCCACGAATCGCGCGGCATGATCCAGATCAGACGCTCGGGCGGAATACCGTTGCGCAGCAACCACAAACACGCGTCGATGCCGGTCTTGCCGGCGCCTATGATGACGAAACGTTCGCGGCCGACGGCGTTGGCCGGCATGCCGTTGGGCGGCACGCAGTCGACACCCCCGGCGACCGCGTAAGCCGGCGGGCGCATCGACGGCACCGTGGTCTGCAGATAGGTCGCGTCGACGATCCGGGTGCGTACGTTGACGGTGTGGTCGCCGCCCGCCAACGAGCGAAAACGGCCGTCGCCCAGATACTCCGCCATCGGAAAATATGACACCCGCCCGCTCGGCAACAGGTCCTGATGCATCACCTTTTCGAAGTAGGCGCAGATCTCGCCGACGGTGGCCAGCTCGTAAAGCCCCTCATTCCAACCTAGTTGGTCAATGCTGTCGCTGCCCAGTCCGCGGGAGTTGACGCCGTAGTAGGCCGACGGCTGGTGCAGCCGGACAAAGGGATACGCGCTGTTCCAATGGCCACCGGGCGAGTGCCCGCGGTCGACGATCACCACCCGCGCGTCGGACTCCGTCACCAACGTGTCGGTAAACGCCATCCCCATCGCGCCGGCGCCGACGACCAGATAGTCGGTGTCGATCGTTGTCACGCCAGATCCCCCCTTGGTGGCGTACGTCGTTACGTCAGCGGAAGTTTCGCAAAAATCTTCCCGGTCGGCTGCGGCGATCCGTCGCCCGGCTCGACGGTGAACGCCAGCACGCTGGAGTTCTTCAGGCTGACGAAGGTGTGGGTAGTCGACGGCAGAACGGCCTCGGTGTTCATCGTGCCCGCCGATTGCGGGCCGGTGTCGCCGACCAACCACATTTGGTAGACGGTGCCATGCGACGGCGGCGGCACGTTGTTCATCAGCAGCACAGCGCCGTTGCGGTCCCGCGAGAAGACCACGGTTGCCGTTCCACCGGCGATCGGCGTGGACGCGGTTCGTACATCGGGAGCCGCCATGATCTGTTCGGCCATTGTCGGAGGATGGCTCGGCCGCAGGGCGATGCCCGCGCCGAAGGCGGCCAACGCCACCACGATCGCCGCGGCTGCCGCCAAAAGCGCAGTGCGCCAACGGGATGGCCGCGTCGAGTCCCGCTGAACACCAGCCAAGACCGCACCGCGCAGACGGTCGGGCGGTTCGGCCGCGGTCGCCGCCGACACGATGGCCATCGCCTCTCGCACCGTGCGCACCTCGTCGTTGAAGGCGGCCGCGACCGCTCCCGGTGCCGTCGCGAGCTGGCGGTCGATGGCGACGCGTTCTGCTTCGGAGATGGCGTTCAACGCGTACGGCGTGGCCAGTTCCAGCAGGTCGAAGTCGGCGGGCCCGGTCATGACACCCCCAGGCAGCCGCGCAGTCCGCGCAGCGCGTCGCGCATTCGCGATTTGATCGTCGACAGGTTGGCCGACAACCGCTGTGAGACTTCGGCGTAGGTCAACCCGCCGTAGTACGCCATTTCGATGCACTGGCGCTGCATGTCGGTCAACGAGTCCAAGCACGCCGTCACCCGGCGGCGCTCGTCGGCGGCGATCGCCGAGTCGGCAACCAGATCCCCAGGTCGCTCGACGGTCGCGGCACCGTATCGCGACTCCCGCTGGCCGGCGGATTGCTCGGCGCGGACCCGGTCGACGGCGCGGCGGTGCGCCATGGTCATCAGCCAGGACAGCGCGGAGCCCTTGGACGAGTCGTAGGCGCCGGCGGTCCGCCACACCTCGAGGAAGACCTCTTGGGTGGTCTCCTCGCTGTAGCCGGAGTCACGCAGGACGCGGGTGATCAGCCCGTAGACCCGGGACCTGGTGTGGTCGTAGAACCCGGCGAACGCGTCGGCGTCGCCACGCGCCACCCGGCGCAGCAACGAGTCTAGTTCGGTGCCGTGGCTTGGAGCGGTCATCGCTCGGTAGCCTAACGGCTCGAGTACGGCGGTCGTCATGATCGGGCCGATCCGGGTCGTCGCGGGATGAAAAACGATGTCCGTTGCTGGTATTCACCGAAGCCCGGGCGGCCCCGCATGTACTTCTCGGTGAGGCGGGCGCCGGTGGCGTGGACCAGGAAGTAGGTCATCAGCGCTGCCCCGACGGTCGCGACGACGAGGAAGCCCAGCCCCCAGGCGACGTCGACGACGTTGTAGCGCCCGATCCGGTGACCGATGCGCAGCGTGATCGCGTGCAGTGCCAGCAGTGCGACTGCCGACGCGGCGGACACCGTGGCGAAGCCGGTGATCATGGGGCGGCTGAATTGACGAACGTCCATTGGTAGACGTTGAGGTTGCCCGATCGGAACCCGGCTTCGCGGTCGGCCAGGTAGAGCTCCCACATCCGGGCGAACACCTCGTCGAAACCGATGTGCGCCAACGTCTTCCGACGCTGCAGGAACCGCTCCCGCCACAAGCGCAAAGTTTCCGCATTATGCTCGGACAAGGAAACCATGTCGAACAGCGCTAGATTGCTTTCGCGCTGGCTGATGTCGAGCAGCGCCTTGGTCGACGGGATGACTCCGCCGGGAAAGATGTACTTCTGCTGCCACGTCAACCGGTCGCGAGTGGCGAGCATCTGGGCATGGGAGCACACGATCGCCTGGATCACCACATTGCCGCCGGGTCTGACCAGCCGTCCGACGGTGCGCAGGAATTCCGGCCACGAGCGATGCCCCACGGCCTCGATCATCTCCACCGAAATCACGGCGTCATAGCGTCCGTCGATGTCGCGATAATCGCACACTTCGACGTGCACCCGGCGGGATTGCCCTGCCGCGACGACCCGTTGGCGGGCCAGCCACATCTGGCGCTCCGAGGGGGTGACGGAGTGAACCTCGGCGCCGCGCGCTGCTGCGCGAATGGACAGCTCGCCCCACCCGCTGCCGAGTTCCAGCAGGCGGGTACCGGGTCCCACCCCGGCCGCGTCGAGTAGTCGGTCGATCTTGCGGCGCTGCGCCCCGGCCAGGTCGGCCCATGACGCCGGCAACCGGTCGAACAGCGCGCCCGAATACGTCATGGTCTCGTCGAGAAACTCGACGAATAGATCGCTGGACAGGTCGTCGAAGTGTGCGGCGATATTCCGCAGCACCTGTTCCCGGCGTGTATATGGCGAACGTGGTTGCGCCGCAGCGATAATGGGCTTCAGCCAGCGTAGGCCGCTCGGAACCATCTCGTTGAATGCGGGTGTCAGCGCGGTCAGCACTCCGACGAGATCCGAGGACTCCCATTCGCCGGCCATGTAGGACTCGCCGAAGCCGATCAGGCCGTGCCGTCCCAGCCGGCGGGCCAGCCGGTCCGGTTCGTTGACCACGAGGGTCGGTGCGGTGGCGCCACCCGCGCCGATCGCGGGTCCGTCGGGATACACCAGTCGGATCGGCAGGGAAGCCACCGCGCGGCGCAGCAGCCGATCGGCGACGATCGCAGACGCGGCGGCGACCGCCCCGGACGGCACGGTGAAAACCTCCGGCCACAGAGCCGAATCCGCGCTCGGCGGTTGAAGGGAGCTGCCGGAGTTGAACGCCGGACGCTCGAACGCGATGTCCGCGACGTCGTCGACAACCGACAGATGGGATGGCTGGTGCACACCCCATATTCGGAGCGGACGGCCGTCTGGATGACGGTGCGAAACACCGAGCGACGCGACACGACCCATCCGTAGCGCCGATAGCTCCGAATGCCTCGCGTTACGTCCTGACAAAGGAGTTATGCGAATGAGAATCGGTCACAGCAAAACGTTCGCGGTGAGCCTAGCGGCACTCGCGGCGGTGGGGATGTCGGCGTGTTCGAGCAACAAGTCGGACTCCGCACAACAGTCCAGCGCACAGCCGACGAGTAGCTCGGCGGCGCCGGCAATGACCGGGGAGGCGGCCCCGTCGAGTGACCTGATCGGACCCGGTTGCTCGGATTACGCTGCGCTGCACCCGAACGGCCCGGCCTCGGTGGCCGGAATGGCCCAGGACCCTGTGGCGACGGCCGCATCGAACAACCCGATGCTGTCGACGCTGACCGAAGCGCTGTCGGGCAAGTTGAACCCGCAGGTGAATCTCGTCGACACGCTGAACAACGGCCAGTACACCGTGTTCGCGCCGACCAACGACGCATTCGCCAAGTTGCCGGCGAGCACCATCGACGAGCTCAAGACCAACGCCGAAAAGTTGAAGAGCATTCTGACTTTCCATGTGGTGCAAGGACAGTCGAGCCCGGCCAAGGTCGACGGCATGCACAAGACGCTCCAGGGCGCAGAGGTGAACGTGACCGGCCAGGGCAACGGCCTGAAGGTCAACGACGCGGGCTTGGTGTGCGGAGGGGTGCACACCGCTAACGCGACGGTGTACATGATCGACACTGTCCTGGTGCCTCCCAGCCAGTAGCGGTCGCAGTACGTCCCACGTTAGGGCAGTCCGGTTTCCGGACTGCCCTAACGCGCGTGAGGAGCCCTTACCAATCCGAGACCGCCGCGGTGGCGAATAATGATCATGGTGTCGCTCGCATTGATCGGTCTCATCGGGGGCCTCATCACCGGCATCTCGCCGTGCATCCTTCCGGTGCTACCGGTGGTCTTCTTCTCCGGAACCACCAACTCCGAGGACGGGGCGGTCGAAACCAAACGCGATGTGTCGCGGCCGTATCGCGTCATCGCAGGGCTGGTGCTGAGTTTCAGCCTGGTGGCTTTGCTTGGCTCGGCGTTATTGTCATTGCTGCACCTCCCGCAGGACGCCATTCGCTGGGTTGCGCTAATCGCGCTGGTGGCGATCGGCCTCGGTTTGATCTTCCCGCGTGTCGAAGAGCTACTGGAGAAGCCGTTTTCCCGCATTCCGCAGAAGCGGATCATGCAACGCGCCAACGGATTCGGCCTCGGCTTGGCGCTGGGCGTGCTGTATGTCCCCTGCGCGGGCCCGGTGTTGGCGGCGATAGTCGTGGCAGGCGCGACCGCGCAGATTGGCCTGCCCATCATCGTGCTCACGCTGGCGTTCGCGGTGGGCACCGCGGTGCCGCTGTTGTGCTTCGCGGTAGCCGGCGAGCGAATCGCTCACCGGGTGAGCGTATTTCGGCGGCGTCAGCGCGCAATCCGGGTGGCGGCTGGGATAGTGACGATCTTGCTGGCGGTCGCGCTGGTGTTCAACCTGCCGGCCGCGTTGCAACGGGCGCTACCCGACTACACGTCGACACTGCAGGGCAAGCTGGCTGACGACAAGCAGATTCAGCAACAACTCGGTGGCATCGTCAACGATCAGAACAAAGAGTTGTCGAATTGCGCCAAGCCGTCGGAACAATTGCAGAGTTGCGGGCAGGCACCCGACCTCAAGGGCATCGTGGGCTGGCTGAACACCCCCGGCAACAAGCCGATCGACCTGCACGAGTTGCGCGGCAAGGTGGTGTTGATCGACTTCTGGGCCTACTCCTGCATCAACTGCCAGCGCGCCATCCCGCACGTCGAAGGCTGGTACAAGGCCTATCACGACAGCGGTTTCGAGGTGATCGGTGTGCACACCCCCGAGTACGCCTTCGAAAAGGTCACCGACAACGTGCGCAAGGGCGCCGCCGACCTGGGCATCACCTACCCCATCGCCCAGGACAACAGCTATTCGACGTGGACCAATTACCGGAACCGATACTGGCCGGCCGAATACCTGATCGACGCCAACGGCACTGTGCGGCACGTGAAATTCGGCGAGGGCGATTACGACGGAACCGAAAAGCTGATCCGGCAGCTGCTCGCGGCGGCGCGGTCCGGAGTGTCGTTGCCGCCGCCGGCGGACGCGCCCGACACCACGCCCGCGGGGGATCTGACCCCCGAGACGTACTTCGGGGTCGGCAAGATGTCCAACTACGCCGGCATCGGGGTGTACGACCAGGGGCCGGCGACGTTCTCCTACCCGCCGACGCTGCCACCCAATACCTTTGCGCTGCAAGGACCTTGGGCGCTGGACTACCAGGGCGCGACCGCAGACGGTGACGCCTCGAACATCAAACTGAACTACCACGCGAAGCACGTCTACATGGTCGTCGGCGGTACCGGCAGCGTGAACGTCACGCGGGACGGTAAGACGACGACGGTACCGGTCAGCGGACCGCCCACCTCGCACGAGATCGCGACGACGGCTCAGGTGGTCGGTGGAACGCTCGACATCGGCGTCAGCAAAGGCCTGCAAGTATTTTCCTTCACCTACGGCTGATGCGCGGTACAACCCATCCGCTGTGCGCGCGGCTCCGAACAACCTGTGTCCGCAAAAACACTGAGGAGCCTGAAACGTGAGCAGCATTCAGAACAAGGTCGTGCCGGCAGTGGCCGCCGCGATGGGTATCGCCCTGTCCACCTGCGCGCCCGCGGTGGCCGCGCCGAACCTGATCGGCGCCGGATGCGCCGACTACGCAGCAATGCACCCGAACGGCCCCGCGTCGGTGACCGGTATGTCGCAGGACCCGGTCGCGGTGGCCGCGTCGAACAACCCCGAACTCACCACATTGACCGCTGCGGTATCCGGCAAGCTCAACCCGGACGTGAACCTCGTCGACACGCTCAACAACGGTCAGTACACCGTGTTCGCACCGACCGACGCGGCCTTCAACAAGCTGCCGGCCAGCACAATCGATCATCTGAAAACCGATTCGAACATGCTGAAGAGCATCCTGACGTACCACGTCGTTTCCGGCCAGCTGAGCCCGGCGCAGGTCGACGGTTCACATAACTCCGTGCAGGGTGCGGCGGTAAACGTGACCGGCGGCGGTAAGGGCCTCAAAGTCAACGATGCGGGCCTGGTCTGCGGTGGCGTGCCCACGGCCAACGCCACGGTGTACATGATCGACACGGTGCTGATGCCGCCCGCATAGCGACGTCCACCCTCGGGATCGTTACGGCGTGATGATGTGCGACGGGTCGGGACGCAATTCCGGCGGCGCCTGGCTGTAGTCGCCGAACGGCCCGTCGCGCCCTTCGACGGCGGCACGAACCCCCTTGCTGGCGGCGGTCTCGATGAAGCCGAGCGCCTCCGGGGTGTTGCGCATCAGGCCGTCGAGGATGCCACCCAGCGTCTGGGTCGACGCCAAGCCCATGTTCTCGTAGGCCTGGTTGACGATCAGCTTCTGAGCTTGCAACTGCGACAACGGGATTCGTGACAGCTCGGTGGCGATGTCGGCGACTCGGGCTTCCAGCCGTTCGAACGGGACCGCTTCGTTGATCAGTTCGACCTCTGCGGCCTGCACGCCGGTCAGCGGCCGGCCAGTCAATGAATGCCATTTGACCTTGGCCAGGCTCAGCCGGTAGAGCCACATTCCGGTCAGGTAGGCGCCCCACATCCGGCTGTACGGGGTGCCGATCACCGCGTCCTCGCTGGCGATGACGATGTCCGCGCACAGCGCGTAATCGCTCGCACCGCCGACACACCAGCCGTGCACCTGCGCGATCACCGGTTTGGAGGCCCGCCAGATCGCCATGAACTTCTGCGTCGGACCCGTCTCGCGGGCGCTGACCATGGCGAAATCCTTGCCCGGATCCCAGCGACCGTCGGTGTTCATCGCTTCGCCCCACTGACTGGAAGCCGTCGCCGAAGTTGTAGCCGCCGGAGAACGCCCGACCGGCTCCACGCAGCACGATCACCTTCACCGCCGGGTCGCGCTCGGCCCTGCCGACGGCGGCCTCGATCTCGTCCGGCATCGGCGGAACGATGGTGTTGAGCTGGTCGGGCCGGTTCAGCGTGATGGTCGCGACGGACCCGGCCGTGGAGTACAGCAACGTCTCGAAATCTGTTGTCGGCATGGGCGAAGCGTAGGCGTCGACAGGTCTCGGAATCGGTGTTACGAAAGAGAAGCGCGAGCCGCCGGCGAAAGCCGCTGTCGTGGTGGGAGCGCAAAGCGCCTAACTCGGCACCGGCGGAAGCATCTGAAATCCGGTCAGGACGGTCCCGGTGTCACGCGCGTACACGGCGTTGCCGGGGTCGGTGGACTGAACGGTGACGGTCGCGACGTAGGTGGTGCCGTTGAAGGCGCCGGCCACCATCAGTGTTTTGATCTTGCGCGGGGGAATCCGGCCCATGCGGGGTGCGTCGTAGTCGACCAGCTCTGCCTGCGCGCCGCAACGGGTTGTCTCAGAGATCTGCAGACCCGTGGCGCCCAGTCGGCCCACCAACGCGGCACGTTCCTGGTCGAAGATCGACTTGCTGTCGGCGTCGTCGCCAGGTATGGATTCGAGTGTCACGACCGCGGTGGGCATGAACTCGTCGGCGGCAAGATCCTTGTTTCGCATCGTGAAGCGGATGACGTCGGAGTCGAGCATCGACGCGCGCTCCCAGCCGGGCGGCTGCGGAATCTTCAGCTGCGGCTCGCCCGTCCCGCGCGGGTCGATGAGCGTCAGGGGTGCCGAAACCTGCTCGCAGTCAGACGATTTGCGCGTCTGCACGTGTGCAGCCCGGGTCGCGTTTCCGGGCACCACCTTCGAGCAACCCGGCACCGCCAGCAACGTCACTGCGACGACCGACGCACCCAGCATGTACGGCACGCGCATTGCACCACACCACACTTTCATCAGTTTTGCTGTGGAGTACCCAGCATCTGCCACAGGAACGAAAATGCCAGCGCCGTCTTGAACGCGCTCTGGGCGTTGTCGGCGGCGCCGGCGTGGCCGCCCTCGATGTTCTCGTAGTACCAGACCCGATGGCCGGTGGCCTCAAGCGCCGCGGTCATCTTGCGGGCGTGCCCGGGGTGCACCCGGTCGTCACGGGTGGACGTGGTAATCAGCACCGGCGGGTAGTCGGTGCCGGCCGAAATGTTCTGATACGGCGAGTACTCGGCAATGAATTTCCAGTCGTCGGGGTCGTCGGGATTGCCGTACTCGGCGACCCACGACGCGCCCGCGAGCAGCAGATGGAAGCGGCGCATGTCCAGCAGCGGCACCTGGCAGACCAGCGCGCCGAACAGTTGCGGGTACTTGGTCAGCATGATGCCCATCAACAGTCCGCCGTTGCTGCCACCCTGCGCGCCGAGCTGCGCCACCGTGGTGATCCCGCGATCCACCAGATCCGTTGCCACAGCTGCGAAGTCCTCGGCGACGAGGTGGCGGTATTCACGCATCGCCTGGGTATGCCACGTCGGCCCGTATTCGCCGCCGCCCCGGATGTTGGCCAGCACGTAGGTGCCGCCGCGGGCCAACCAGAGTCGGCCCATCACCGGGCTGTAGCCAGGGGTGTAGGAATTCTCGAACCCGCCGTAGCCGTAGAGCAGCGTCGGACCCGGCCCCTTGGCGTCGCCTGGCCGAACGACGAAATACGGGATCGCGGTGCCGTCCTTCGATGTGGCGAAATATTGTGCGATGGAGAGGTTTTCGGCATCAAAGAAACCGGGAGCGGCCTTGACCTGCTCGAGTGGGCTGTTGCCGGTGCCGCGCAGCAGACGCGACGGACTGTCGAAGCCACTGGAGTCCAGGAAGAACTCGTCGCCGGTGTCGTCGGCGGCGACGATCACGCTCTCGGTCGCCGGGGGAATGCCCGCGAGCGATGCACGCTCCCAGCTGCCCGGCGTGACGATTTCGACCCGGCTGGCCACATCGGCCAGCGTGACCAACAACAGCCGGTCGCGGGTCCAGGCGTACTGGTGCAGGCAGGTGTGTGCGTCGGGTTCGAAGACGACGGTCAATTCGCGTGCACCGTCGAGGAATTCGTCATACCTCGCAGCCAGCAACGAGCCGGCGCGATATGTGTTGGTGCCGAACTCCCAGTCGGTGCGCGGTTCGATCAACAGCCATTCACGGTGGATCGAGACGCTGCTGGCGTCGGAGGGAATGTCGATGCGGATCAGTTCCGAACCGCGCAGCTCGTACCGGTCGCTGTTCCAGAAATCGGTGGCGCGTGAGACGAAAGTGCGCTCGAAACCTGGTGTCCGGTCCGTGGATCCGCCGGCGCTGATGTCGGTGCGGGCGCCTTCGAAGACCAGCTCGGCCTGCTCGAGCGGCGTGCCGCGCCGCCATCGCTTGACGATTCGCGGGTAGCCGGACTCGGTCAGCGAGTCGGGCCCGAAGTCGGTGCCCACCAGGACCGTGTCGGGGTCGTGCCAGCCGATCTGCGTCTTGGCCTCCGGCAGCTCGAACCCGCCGTCGACGAATTTGCGTGTCGCCATGTCGAATTCGCGCACGACGACGGCGTCCGCGCCGCCGCGGGAGAGATTGACCAGGGCACGGTCGAATTCGGGTTCGATGACGATGGCGCCCGACCACACCCAATTCTCGTCATCGTCGCGAGCCAGCTGGTCGACGTCGATGAGCACGTCCCATTCGACGTCGTCACCTCGGTAGCTGTCCAGCGTGGTGCGCTGCCACAGCCCACGGGGATTGGCGGCGTCGCGCCAGAAGTTGTAGAGGAACTCCCCGCGGCGGCGGACGTACGGGATGCGGGCGTCGGTGTCGAGCACCTCGAGGGCCTCGGCCCGCATCCGCTCGAACTCGTCGCCGCCGAAGCGGGCGACCGTTGGATCGTTGCGGTTGCGCACCCAGTTGAGTTGCTCGTCGCCGAGGACGTCCTCCAACCACAGATAGGGGTCGTCAGTCATGACCGCCATTCTGCTTGCCGCCGGCGATCAGGGTGTCAGGCCATGCCGGTAACGGTCGCCGTCCACGGGATTTCCAGGGCGCCGCGGCGACCGTGCTCCAGTGCCGCAGGACCTCGTCGTCAGACACTTTGATCCCTCTCCGCGAGCTGTGCGCCTGCCCGCCGTACGACCGGCGCGGACGGTACTGTGAGTTGTGTCACGCACGACCGAGGAGCTGATGCTGATGACTGTTTACGCACGTCCGGGCGCCGCAGGCGCACTCATGTCCTTTCAGTCGCGATACGACAACTTCATCGGCGGTGAGTGGGTGGCCCCAGCCGCCGGTCGCTACTTCGAAAACCTGACACCGGTCATCGGGCAGCCGTTCTGCGAGGTGGCCCGTTCGGACGCGGCCGACGTCGACAAGGCGCTCGACGCCGCGCACGCGGCGGCTCCGAAGTGGGGCAAAACCGCGCCGGCCGAGCGTGCGGCGATCCTGAACAAGATCGCCGACCGGATAGACGCGAACCAAGAGTCACTGGCGCTGGCCGAAGTCTGGGATAACGGCAAGCCGATCCGCGAGACGCTGGCCGCCGACATTCCGCTGGCCGCCGACCATTTCCGCTATTTCGCCGGCGCCATCCGGGCCCAGGAAGGGTCGCTGTCGCAGGTCGACGACGACACCGTCGCCTACCACTTCCATGAGCCGCTGGGCGTGGTCGGCCAGATCATCCCGTGGAACTTCCCCATCTTGATGGCCACCTGGAAGGTGGCGCCGGCGCTGGCGGCGGGCAACTGCGTGGTGCTCAAGCCGGCCGAGCAGACGCCGGTCTCGGTGCTCTACCTGATGTCGCTGATCGGCGACCTGCTGCCGGCCGGAGTGGTCAACGTGGTCAACGGATTCGGCGCCGAAGCCGGCAAGCCGCTGGCATCGAGCAACCGGATCGCCAAGGTCGCTTTCACCGGCGAGACCACCACCGGGCGGCTGATCATGCAGTACGCCAGCCAGAACCTGATTCCGGTCACCCTGGAACTGGGCGGCAAGAGCCCCAACATCTTCTTCAGCGACGTGATGGCCGCGCACGATGACTTTCAGGACAAGGCGCTCGAAGGCTTCACGATGTTCGCGCTCAACCAGGGCGAGGTGTGCACCTGCCCGTCGCGCAGTCTGGTGCAAACCGACATCTACGACGAGTTCCTGGAACTGGCGGCGATCCGCACCAAGGCCGTGCGCCAAGGCGATCCGCTGGACACCGAGACTATGGTCGGCTCGCAGGCCTCCAACGACCAGCTGGAAAAAGTGTTGTCCTACATCGAGATTGGCAAGGACGAAGGCGCCACGGTGATCACCGGCGGTGAGCGCGCCGAGTTGGGCGGCGACCTGTCCGGCGGCTACTACATGCAGCCCACCATCTTCGCCGGCAACAACAAGATGCGGATCTTCCAGGAGGAGATCTTCGGACCGGTGGTGTCGGTCGCGTCGTTCCGGGATTACGACGACGCCATCGCGATAGCCAACGACACCCTCTACGGCCTCGGTGCGGGGGTGTGGAGCCGCGACGGCAACACCGCCTACCGCGCCGGTCGCGACATCCAGGCGGGCCGTGTGTGGGTCAACTGCTACCACGTCTACCCGGCGCACGCCGCCTTCGGTGGCTACAAGCAATCCGGAATCGGCCGGGAGAACCACAAGATGATGCTGGATCACTACCAGCAGACCAAGAACCTGCTGGTGTCGTATTCGCAGAAAGCGCAAGGGTTTTTCTGATGGTGACCAGCCGGGTGGTCGTCACCGCTGACGCGGCCGCTCTGCTCGACCAATTGCGAGAACAGCACGGCCCGTTGATGTTTCACCAATCGGGCGGCTGCTGCGATGGGTCGTCGCCGATGTGCTACGCACTCGGCGAGTTCATCGTCGGTGACCGTGACGTGCTGCTGGGCGTGCTCGATGTCGGCGCCGACGGTGTGCCGGTGTGGATCTCGGGGCCGCAGTTCGAGGCGTGGAAACACACCCAACTCGTCATCGACGTGGTGCCCGGCCGTGGCGGCGGGTTCAGTCTGGAAGCGCCCGAAGGTAAGCGTTTTCTGTCCCGCGGGCGTGCCTTCACCGACCGCGAGAACGCTGAGCTCACTGCGACGGCGTTGGTCACCGGGGCCGACTACGAGCGCGGCGACCGACCGCCCGGGCGTGTGCCGGTGATCGCGGCCGCCGTCGACGCGTGCGCAGTCCCAGCGAGGCGCGCCGCGCCGGTAAAGCCGTAGCCGGCCGCTGCGGCAGTATCTTTAAACCGTGATTCCGCTGCCGCGGCCCTGGTTTTTGGCCAGCGCGATGCTGCTCGGCATCGCGGCCGGGTTGCTGTGCGGCACGGCCGCGCTGACTGTGGAGCATGCCCGCATGCGTCCCGACATCGCGATTGCCTTGGTGGTCGGTTTCCCCAGCCTGGTCGGGCTGCTGGTGGTTCTGCTGGCCCGACGCCGGTGGCTGACCGCGCTGGGGGCGTTCATCCTGGCGCTGGCCCCGGGATGGTTCGGGGTGCTGGCCCTGGTCGAGGTGGTGACCCGTGGCTAACTCCGAACGCGTAGAGACCGAGTCGATGCCGCTGACCGAGCGGTACACGCCGTCGTTCGATACCGGCATGCAGCCCAAGGCCGAACCGGCCTTCATCGAGCCTGAGCCGCCGCCTCCCCGGCGCGGATGGTTGCGGCGAAAGTCGGTTGCGGCGACCGATCGACCGGACAGCGGGGTCATTCCGACGGCCTACGCCGAGACCGAAGCACCCCCCTCTGAGGCACTTCCAGCGGTCACCTACCTGTACGTGACGTGGTGGAAGTTCGTCCTGATGCTGCTCGTGGTCTGGGTACCGGCCGGCGCGGCCGGCGCAGGCTTGTTCTATTGGTGGAGTCACGACGCCTCCAAGCACAAGACCACCGTCGTCTTCGTGGTGCTGGCCTACGTAGTCGTGACGACGGTCGCCGGCCTGATCCTGGCGATGATCTCCGACCGGCCGCTGGTGTCGGCGCTGTCGATCGCGATGATCTCGGCGGTATTCGCCGCCGTTGTCGGCGCGGCGCCGGTGTACGGCAAGTTCTATTGTGAGCACAGCCACCGCCACTGCGCGGCCGGCGTTCTGCCCTACTGATCGCCGCGAAACAGAAGCCTCGGCCGCGATCGTGCTGACACCACGACCCTCAGTCCTGTTTGGCGGCAGCCACTAGGGTGGTTTCCGTGACCCACTATGACGTTGTCGTGCTCGGCGCCGGACCCGGCGGATACGTTGCGGCCATCCGTGCCGCGCAGCTGGGGCGCAATACTGCGATCGTTGAACCGAAATACTGGGGCGGAGTCTGCCTCAACGTCGGCTGCATCCCGTCGAAGGCGCTGCTGCGCAATGCCGAGCTCGCGCACATCTTCACCAAAGAAGCCAAAACCTTCGGCATCAGCGGCGAGGTGACGTTCGACTTCGGCGCCGCCTTCGACCGCAGCCGCAAGGTGGCCGAGGGCCGGGTGGCCGGTGTGCACTTCTTGATGAAGAAGAACAAGATCACCGAGATCCACGGCTACGGCAAGTTCACCGACGCCCACACCGTCACGGTCGACCTCAACGAGGGCGGCACCGAGACGGTCACGTTCGACAACGTCATCATCGCCACCGGCAGCAGCACCCGGTTGGTCCCGGGCACCTCGCTGTCCAAGAACGTGGTCACTTACGAAGAACTGATCCTGACCCGCGAGCTGCCCGAGTCGATCATCATCGCCGGTGCTGGTGCCATCGGCATCGAGTTCGCCTACGTGCTCAAGAATTACGGCGTCGACGTGACCATCGTCGAGTTCCTGCCGCGCGCGCTGCCCAACGAAGACGTCGATGTCTCCAAGGAAATCGAGAAGCAGTACAAAAAGCTCGGCGTCAAGATCCTTACCGCCACCAAGGTCGAGTCGATCGAAGACGACGGCTCGGTGGTCACCGTGACCGTCAGCAAGGACGGCAAGACCGAGGAGCTCAAGGCCGCGAAAGTGTTGCAGGCCATCGGTTTTGCCCCGAACGTCGACGGGTTCGGCCTGGACAAGGTCGGCGTCGCGCTGACCGACCGCAAGGCCATCGGTGTCACCGACTACCTCCGCACCAACGTCGACCATGTCTATGCGATCGGCGATGTCACCGGCCTGCTGCAGCTGGCTCACGTCGCCGAGGCGCAGGGCGTGGTCGCGGCCGAAACCATCGCCGGCGCAGAGACGATGGCGCTCGGCGATATCCGCATGCAACCGCGCGCGACGTTCTGCCAGCCGAACGTGGCGAGCTTCGGGCTCACCGAACAGCAGGCCCGCGACGAGGGGTACGACGTCGTCGTCGCAAAGTTCCCCTTCACCGCCAACGGGAAAGCGCACGGCGTCGGCGATCCGAGCGGGTTCGTGAAACTGGTTGCCGACGCCAAACATCTTGAGTTGCTGGGCGGACACCTCGTCGGACACGACGTCTCGGAGCTGCTGCCCGAGCTGACGTTGGCCCAGAAGTGGGACCTGACCGCGAATGAGTTGGCGCGCAACGTCCACACCCACCCGACCATGTCCGAGGCGATGCAGGAGTGCTTCCACGGCCTGACCGGGCACATGATCAATTTCTGACGCCGACTGCTTGGAGGCCGACGTGGCGACGATGAAACCGGTGCGAGCCGATTCGGTGTGGGCCGCGCTCGGCGGTGTACTCGTCGGTTATGTGCTGTGGCTGATCGCGATGTCGATCGGCGACCACTTCACCACGGCGGGCGTGTGGGGGCCGATCATCCTGGCGGTCTCGGCAGCCCTCGCGCTGGTCGCCACGCTGTGGGGACGACGAATGCGTGGCCGGGGAAATCGCACCGCGTCGGCGTTCGCGTTCGCGATGCCGGTGCTGCCGGTGCTGCTGTCGCTACTCGTGGTGGCCGACAGCTACTTGTGACTTCCCGGATTGTCCAGCGGGATCTCCAGAGCCGACATCGTCGCGGCGAGGGCATCGTATTGCCCTGCCAGCAAACAGAATTCGATGAGTTGGCGCCGGTCGAGATGCTGGGACAGCCGCTGCCAGACCGCGTCGCTGATCGATCGTTGCAAGACGAATTCATCGGTCGCGCTGAGCAGCGCTCGCTGCCGATCGGTCAGCGTTGCGTCGTGCGCTGATTCGGGCCACCCGAAGATGAATTCCTGCGTCGGGTCGTCGAGACCACGGCGGCGTCCGATCCAGCGATGGTGTTGCAGTTCGTATTCCGACTTGCGCAGATGCGCGACCCGCAAAATCACCAGTTCGGTGTCGACCTGCGGTAGACGGCCTCGTAACAGCCGAGCGCCGTAAACAGCCCAGGCCCAGAACAGGAATCGGCGCTGACCGAGCGTGGTGAACAGGTGCATCTCCGGAGCGTTCACCGTGCGGGCGCCCAACTTGGCGAGCACCCAGTTGACGGCCCCGAGCTCGCGGAATCGGCCGGGCGGGATACGGCCTACCTGGTCGGTCATGCATGCCTCACTAGATAGGGCGACACCGTGCTGCGGTGCTCGTCGAGGTCGAGTGCCCGGCCCAGCGCCGGGAATGCCCGCTGCGGGCAGGTGTCGCGCTCGCAGACCCGGCAGCCCGCGCCGATCGGGGTGGCTAACAAGGCGGGGTCGCCGGCCAAGTCGAGTCCTTCCGAGTAGACGAGCCGGTGGGCGTGGCGAAGCTCGCAGCCCAGCCCGATCGCGAAGGTTTTACCTGGCTGACCATATCGCGAGGCGCGGCGCTCGATGGTGCGGGCCACCCACATGTAACTGCGTCCGTCCGGCATCTGAGCGATCTGAACCAAAATCTTGCCCGGGGTGGCGAAGGTCTCGTAAACGTTCCACAGCGGGCAGGTGCCGCCCGCCGACGAGAAATGAAAACCTGTGGCGGACTGACGTTTCGACATGTTGCCGGCCCGGTCGACGCGAACGAACGACAGCGGAACCCCGCGCATCGAGGGCCGCTGCAACGTGGACAGCCGGTGGGCGATGGTCTCATAGCTCACCGCGTAGAACGCCGACAGCCGCTCGACGTCGTAGCGGAAGTTCTCGGCGATCTCGTGGAACTGCCGATACGGCAGCACTGTCGCGGCGGCGAAGTAGTTGGCCAGCCCGAGCCGGGCCAGCTTGCGGGACTCGTCGCTGGTGAAACTGCCCTCGTCGACCAGGCGGTCGATCAGCGCGCCGTGCTCCAGGTAGGCCAGCTCGGCCGCGAGTTTGAAGGCGTACTGGCCCGACGGCAGATGCCCGCCGATCTCCAGCGTCCGGCTTTCCTGGTCGAAGCGGTGAAGGACGTTGTCACCCAAGTCGATTCGCTTGATGCGGACGTCATGAACCGAGGTCAGCCGGTCGGACAGGTCGCGAACCAGATCGGCGCGATGCATGCGCATTCGCACGGTGAGTTCTTCGGCAGCGGTGTCCAGCTCGTGCAGATAGTTCTGCCGCTCGTAGAAGTAGTCGCGCACCTCCTCGTGCGGCATGGTGATCGACCCGCTGCCGCTGCCGTCGGAGAAGCGGTCCTCGGTGGCGGCGGCGAGCTGCGTTGTGGTGAGCCGATAACGCCGGTGCAGGTTGACCAGGGCCCGCGCCAGCGCGGGGTGGGAGTTCACCACGTCGGCCAGTTCCGATTGGTCCACCTCGACGCCGAGGTCGTGGTCGAGGGTGACCTCGCGCAGTTCGGCGAGCAGCCGGGTGTCGTCTTCCGAGGCGAAGAACGTCGCGTCGACCCCGAACACGTCAGTGATGCGCAGCAGCACGGCGACGGTCAGCGGCCGGACGTCGTGCTCGATCTGGTTGAGGTAGCTGGGGGAGATGTCGAGCATCTGCGCGAGTGCGGCCTGACTGAACCCGCGCTCGCCGCGCAGTTGCCGGACCCGCGAGCCAACGAATGTCTTGGCCATCCGGCCAGCGTACCCGCATTGCGAAGACGTGGTTAGCAAAGTTTGCAAGACGCCCGACAATGGCGCCGCGGCAAGGTCATTTGGCATCATGGCGGCCGAAGCGACCGTACGGGCAAGGCCGCCTGGCGCTGAGGATCTCGTCGCGTCGCACAGACAGCTGGCCCGGCGTGCCGGGGAGCGGGGAGTAACGCCGTGGGCTTGGACAAACTGATGATGCCGGTACCGGATGGGCATCCCGACGTGTTCGACCGGGAGTGGCCGCTACGCGTTGCCGACATCGACCGGGAGGGCCGGCTGCGGTTCGACGCGAGCGCCCGTCACATCCAGGACATCGGCCAGGATCAGTTGCGCGAGATGGGTTTTGAGGAGACCCACCCGTTGTGGATCGTGCGCCGCACGATGATCGACCTGATTCGCCCGATCGAGTTCGCCGACATGCTCCGGATGCGTCGCTGGTGTTCGGGCACCTCCAACCGATGGTGCGAAATGCGCGTCCGCCTCGACGGCCGCAAGGGCGGCCTGATGGAGTCCGAGGCGTTTTGGATCAACATCAACCGCGAGACCCAGATGCCGTCACGCATCTCCGACGACTTCCTCGCTGGCTTGCGCACGACCACCGACGTCAACCGGCTGCGGTGGAAGGGCTACCTCAAGCCGGACAGTCGCGAGGACGCCGCCGCAATCTACGAGTTTCCGGTGCGCGTCACCGACATCGACCTGTTCGACCACATGAACAACTCGGTCTACTGGAGCGTGATCGAGGACTACCTCTCGTCGTTCCCCGAGTTGCTCAGGGCGCCGCTACGGGTGGTCATCGAGCACGACGCGCCGGTCGCTCTGGGGGACAAGCTCGAGATCATCTCGCATGTGCACCCGGCCGGCTCCACCGACCGGTTCGGCGAAAACCTCTCGGAGCGCACTGTTAGAACGCTCACATATGCCGTCGGTGACGAGGTCAAAGCGCTCGCCGCGATCTTCCCGCTCTAACCGTACGAGCGTTATGCAAACCGCCGGGCTGACCTGCGGATTTAAGTTACCAGCGGGTAACGGCTAATCCGTTTCGATTGCGGAGTATCTTCGCAATCTTTGCAAAAAGCGGCTGACTCCTAGCCAAACTTGGCACGAAATTCGGTGGACCTGCACCGCTGACCTGTGCCATCTTCGTGTTAGCAAGTCAGCAACGATGCTGGGGTCCTTAGCAAGCATGGAAATCTCGGGTCCTCAGGTCAATAACTTTTGAGGAGAGCGCTATGTCGAGCGTTGGCCAGCCGAAGAGCCCCGAAGAGATCCAGAAGGACTGGGACACCAACCCCCGCTGGGAGGGCATCACCCGCACCTACACACCCGCCGACGTGGTGGCGCTGCAGGGCTCGGTCGTCGAGGAGGCCACGCTGGCCCGCCGCGGTGCCGAGGTGCTGTGGACCCAGTTGCACGACCTCGAGTTCGTCAACGCGCTGGGCGCGCTGACCGGAAACATGGCCGTCCAGCAGGTCCGCGCCGGCCTGAAGGCCATCTACCTCTCCGGTTGGCAGGTCGCCGGTGACGCCAACCTGTCCGGCCACACCTACCCCGACCAGAGCCTCTACCCGGCCAACTCGGTGCCGCAGGTGGTCCGTCGGATCAACAACGCACTGCTGCGCGCCGACGAGATCGCCAGGGTCGAGGGCGACACCTCGGTCGAGAACTGGTTGGCCCCGATCGTCGCCGACGGTGAGGCCGGATTCGGTGGCGCCCTCAACGTCTACGAGCTGCAGAAGGCCATGATCGCCGCTGGTGTCGCGGGTTCGCACTGGGAAGACCAGCTCGCGTCGGAGAAGAAGTGTGGCCACCTGGGTGGCAAGGTGTTGATCCCGACCCAGCAGCACATCCGCACCCTGACCTCGGCTCGCCTCGCGGCCGACGTCGCCGACGTGCCGACCGTCGTCATCGCCCGTACCGACGCCGAGGCCGCCACGCTGATCACCTCCGACGTCGACGAGCGCGACCAGCCGTTCATCACCGGCGAGCGCACCTCCGAGGGCTTCTACCGGGTGCGCAACGGTCTCGAGCCGTGCATCGCCCGCGCGAAGGCCTACGCGCCGTACTCCGACCTGATCTGGATGGAGACAGGCACCCCGGACCTGGAGCTGGCGGCGAAGTTCGCCGAGGGCGTCAAGAGCGAGTTCCCGGACCAGCTGCTGGCCTACAACTGCTCGCCGTCGTTCAACTGGAAGCAGCACCTGGACGACTCGACCATCGCGAAGTTCCAGAAGGAACTCGGCGCGATGGGCTTCAAGTTCCAGTTCATCACGCTGGCCGGCTTCCACGCCCTGAACTACTCGATGTTCGATCTGGCCTACGGCTACGCCCGCAACCAGATGAGCGCCTACGTCGAGCTGCAGGAGCGCGAGTTCGCCGCCGAGGAGCGCGGCTACACCGCCACCAAGCACCAGCGCGAGGTCGGCGCCGGCTACTTCGACCGGATCGCCACCACGGTGGACCCGACCTCGTCGACGACCGCTCTGGCCGGCTCGACCGAAGAGGGTCAGTTTCACTGACGATGCGCGGCTCTTGGCCGCGAGGAGGAAGTGGAACCGACAGCCGGAGCCACTGAGCCGAAGGTTCAGTCACTGAGCCGAAGGTTCAGCCACTGAGACCAGGCCGTAGCCATAAGCGATCGGCTTGACAGCGCAGGCCCCGCCCGGAAACCCTGGGCGGGGCCTGACGCATATCGAGAGGAAAACCTGGACGTGAGCAGTGCGATTGAGCGCGTAGGTGTTATCGGCGCCGGACAGATGGGCGCGGGCATCGCCGAGGTGTCGGCCAAGGCCGGCGTCGACGTGGTGGTCTACGAGCCGACCGAGGAACTCGCCGCCGCGGGTAAGGCCCGCATCGAAGCTTCGTTGGAGCGGGCCGTCGGCAAGGGCAAGCTGTCCGCCGATGACCGCGACGCGACGAACGCGCGGCTCCGCTACACCAGCACGCTGTCCGACCTCGCCGACCGTCAGCTGACCATCGAGGCGATCGTCGAGAACGAGGCCGTCAAGGCGAAGCTGTTCGCTGAGCTCGACGAGATCGTCACCGATCCCGCAGCCGTGCTTGCCTCCAACACGTCGAGCATCCCGATCATGAAAATCGCAGCGGCAACCAAGAATCCGGGCCGCGTGCTCGGTCTGCACTTCTTCAACCCGGTGCCCGTGCTGCCGCTTGTCGAGTTGATCAACACGTTGGTGACCAACGATGAAGCGCTGCAGCGCGTCGAGCACTTCGCGAGCGAGGTGCTCGGCAAGAAGGTGGTCCGCTGCGGCGACCACTCCGGCTTCGTCGTCAACGCACTGCTGGTGCCCTACCTGTTGTCGGCTATCCGGATGGTCGAGTCGGGGGTCGCGTCGATCGAAGACGTCGACACCGCGATCGTCGCCGGGCTGTCGCACCCGATGGGGCCGCTGCGACTGTCCGACCTGATCGGCCTCGACACCATGAAGCTGATCGCCGACGCGATGTACGACGAACTCAAGGACGCCCACTACGCGCCTCCGCCGTTGCTGCAACGGATGGTCGAGGCCGGTCAGCTCGGCAAAAAATCCGGCAAGGGGTTCTACTCGTACTGAACCACCGGCACGGACGTCCTTCGTTCGGAGAGAGTCCATTTCGGCGAACGCCTCAGCGTCAGCCTGATGCGCGTGGCGGAACATCGTGCTTGGTGAGGCGGACATGGCAATCTGTGGCGGCGTCGAGACCAAGATCGAAGCGGTGCCCCTCGCGGCGTTCGCCAATCAGGGGCTGCTGTCGTCCAACAACGACGACCCGGCCGCCGCCTGCCGTCCGTTCGATAAGGAGCGCGACGGTTTCGTGTTCGGCGAAGCCGGAGCGCTGCTGACGCTCGAGACCGAAGAGCACGCAAAGGCCCGCGGCGCCAACATCATTGGACGGGTCATGGGCGCCGGCATCACGTCGGACGGGTATCAGGCCGTGCTGAATGATCCGTCCGGTGAGCGGGCCGCTCACGCGATGACGCGGGCGCTCCAGCTTGCCGGACTCAGCCCGGGCGACATCGACCACGTCAACGCGCACGCAAACGGGACCGTTGCCGGCGACCGCGCTGAGGCGATAGCGATTCGTCGGGCGCTGGGGACCCGCCAGCCGGGCGTCTACGCCCCGAAGGCGGCACTGGGCCATTCGTTTGGTGCGGCTGGCGCCGTGGAGGTGATCCTGACCGTGCTGGCGTTCCGAGACGGTGTCATCCCCCCGACACTGAACATGCACACGCTCGACCCGGAGGTCGACTTGGATGTCGTCACCGGCGCGCCGAGGGCGGGCGACTACCAGTACGCAGGCAGCAACTCGTTCGCATTCGGCGGCCACAACGTCGCACTCGCCATCGGAAGGTATTGATACCCGCATTAGACTTGCGTCAGCGGTTAGGCTCGTTTCCCGGTTGTAGGGCGTAGCCTCGGCCCATGTGTCGAGTTCACGGCACGCCCGTACGAAAATTCATTCTCGATTGTCAGGACGAACGGTGTCAGATACCTCAAGCGCAACGCCCACTGCCCAGTCCAAGTGGTTGTCCAAGTCGGCGTCGCAGACCCGCGGCTCGGACAAGAAGGAAGTGCAGTTCCACTACGACATCTCCAACGACTTTTTCCGGTTGTGGCAGGACCCGTCGCAGACCTACAGCTGTGCGTACTTCGAGAAGGACGACTACACCCTCGAGCAGGCCCAGTTGGCCAAGGTCGACCTGTCGCTCGGGAAGCTCGGTCTGAAGCCGGGCATGACCCTGCTCGACATCGGCTGTGGATGGGGATCCACCATCCAGCGCGCAGTGGAAAAGTACGACGTCAACGTCATCGGCCTGACCCTCTCGGAAAACCAGAAGCAGCACATCGAGCAGAACCGGTTCCCGAATATCGACACCAACCGCAGCATGGAAGTACGTCTGCAGCCGTGGGAGGACTTCGACGAGCCGATCGACCGCGTCGTGTCAATTGGCGCATTTGAGCACTTCGGCTTCAACAAGTACGACGACTACTTCAAGAAGACGTTCAACTTGATGCCCGACGACGGCGTGATGATGCTGCACACAATCATCATTCCCAGCGATGAGGAGATCAAAGAGCGTCAACTGCCTTTGACGATGTCGCGGGTGCGATTCATCAAATTCATCATGGACGAGATCTACCCCGGCGGTCGCCTTCCGCTTGCCGCTCAGGTCGAGAACGCCGCGGTCAACGCCGGTTATACGGTGACACTCAAGCAGAAGCTGCGGCCGCACTACGCGCGCACGCTCGACACCTGGGCCAGCAACCTGGAGGCGAAGAAGGACGAGGCCATCGAGATCACGTCCGAAGAGATCTACGAGCGCTTTTTGAAGTACTTGACCGGTTGCGCCGATCTGTTCCGCCAGGGCTATACCGACGTCTGCCAGTTCACCTGCGAAAAAGCGCCCGCGTAGAAGATGTCGCAAAATTGCGTTATACAGTTCGTTCGAAACATCAGAACCTAACGATCTGAACGAGATTCATTGTGAAAGGCTCATCTCAGATGACCGACAGCGGGTCGGAGGACCCGTCGAATTTGCGGCCGGCTTACGAGGACGTCCAAGCCCACTACGACACCTCCAACGAATTCTTCGGCCTGTTCCAGGATCCGACGCGGACCTATAGCTGCGCGTACTACGAGCGCGACGACATGACGCTGGAAGAGGCGCAGATCGCCAAGATCGACCTCGCGCTCGGCAAGTTGGGCCTGCAGCCCGGCATGACGCTGCTCGACGTCGGCTGCGGTTGGGCCGCGATGATGAAACGTGCCGTCGAGACCTATGACGTCAACGTTGTCGGGCTCACGCTGAGCAAGAACCAGCACTCGCTGGGGCAGCAGATTCTCGATCGGGTCGACAGCAGCCGTTCGCGGCGCGTATTGCTGCGCGGCTGGGAAGAATTCGACGAGCCGGTGGACCGGATCGTCAGCATCGAGGCCTTCGAGGCGTTCCCGAAGTCGCGCTATAAGGCGTTCTTCGATTTGTGCTACCGCATCATGCCCGACGACGGCCGCATGGTGTTGCAGACGATCATGGGGCACCCGCTCAAGCGCTGGCCGGAGATGGGCATTCCGATCACGATGAGCGACCTGCGGTTCATGCGCTTCATTGCGGCGGAGATCTTCCCCGGCGGCGCGGTACCGTGCGACGAAGACGTCGTCGAGTACTCCGCCAACGCCGGCTTTTCGGTGGAACGCCTGCAGAAGATGACCCCGCACTACGTCCGGACGCTCGACACCTGGACGACCAAGCTGGAAGCCTCGCGCGAGGAAGCCATCGCCGCGACTTCCCAGGAGGTGTACGACCGCTACATGCGTTACCTGATCGGGTGCTCAGATTTCTTCCAGCGCAACGTCTCTGAGGTCGGTCAATTCACTCTTGTGAAGAGCTAACGACCTAGCCCGGGCACGAACGCGCCGATCGCCAGTCCCACCACCAGCAGCGCGCCCGCCTGGCGGACGTGCAGCCAGGCCAGCGCCGCGTACCACAGCGGCCACACCGGGAAATTGGCCGGCGGCTCGTCGGGCGGTGGGCGCCGGAAATACGGCCACACCTTGACCAGCCGGGGCAGCGCCAGCACCACGAGCAGTGCCGGCCACGGCATCGCCTTCGCCAGCACCGCGCCGACCACCAGCACGTAGAACCCGACCATCATCGCGAGTGTCACTGCGCGGGCACGTCTTTCACCGAACAGCACCGGCAGAGTGTGGATGCCCAGCGGTTGGTCGAAGGGGATCTTGTCGGTGTGCTTGCCCATCAGCACGGTCGTGCAGAGCAGGCCGTAGGGCAGCGACGCGAGCAGCACCGGCCAGCCCACGTGGCCGACGGCGGAGTAGTACGTGCCGCAGACCATCATCGGCCCCCACACCACCAACACGTCGGGCTCGCCCAGGCCGCGCTTCTTCAATCGCAGCGGGGGAGCGGTGTAGGCGAAGCTCAGCACGAACCCTGACAGGGCGAACGCCACCACGGGCCAGCCACGCGCCCAGGTCAGCACGATCAGGATGACCAGGTCGGCCAGGTTCACCAGGCCGATCGCGACGAGCAGCGTGCGCCGGGTGACCAGTCCGGAGAGCACCGGGTGCGGGGCGTAGAGCGCGCGCGGATAGCTCTCGCTGTCCAGGCCGGTCTGGGTGTCGTAAAGATCGTTCATCAGGTTGTTGGCGGTGTGCGCCAACAGGATTCCGACGATGGCGAGGGTCAGCCAGCGCCAATCCAATCCGGGTTGGCCCACCGCCAGCAGCGCGGCGACGAGCCCGGCGAACAGCGTCATCGGCAACACGGCCGCGCGGGTGACGACCAGCCATCGGGTGACGCCGTCGACCGGCCGGTCCGGCGGCGGATTGGTGGTGCGCAGGGCGTACGCCCACGAGCTGAAGCGCGAACGCGTCGTTGCGTTAGTCATGGGCGCCGCTCCTCCTCATCGCCGCGCTCTGCATCGTCGCGGCGCGCGTCATGTCCGCAACGTAGTCCGGCTAGTCGGTCAGCCGCGGCACAATCGGCGAGGGATGCGACCGGTCGCGGAACGTCTCCAGCGATCCGCCGACCTCGACAATGCCGCACAGCGCGCTCCAGCTCAGCATCGTCAGGTAGTCGATCAGCTCGTCGGAGCTCATGCGCGGATCCAGCAGCCAGGAGTGCGTGGCCAGCTGGACGCCGCCGACGATGTGGTAGGCCCACGTTTCGACGCCGCCGAGGTCCATGCCCGCTGCCCGCATCCGTCGGCGCAGCATCACCGCGAGCATGCGGGCGATGATCCGCTCAGAGTCGGCGACGACCTTGTTCTTGCCGGCGGAGTTGTTGGCCATCAGGAACCGGTAAGGCTCGGGCTCGGAAGCGACGGTGTCCACGTAGACGTGGATGATTTCCCGGGTCAGCTCGAAGCCGTCGAGGTTCGACGACAGGGCCTTGGTCATGTTGGGGATCAAGGTGGTCTGCGTGAACCGCATCATCACCGCGGTGGTCAGGTCGTTCTTGTCGACGAAGTAGCGGTAAAGCACGGTCTTGGACACACCGATCTCACCGGCGATCTCGTCCATGCTGACGTACTGGCCACACCGCCGGATCGCCTCGAGCGTCCCGTCGATCAGCTCGTTGCGGCGTTCCACCTTGTGCTGGTGCCAACGCCGCTTCCGACCATCGGTTTTGACCGTCCCGGCCGGGATCTGCTTTGCCACTATGCCGGTTCCTATCCTCTCGTTGTTTTACATAGTAAGGGTTATCTCGGTCAATTTCCTGTCTGGACCACTGTCAACGGCGCGAGGCGGTGAAGTCGGTAACAGTTACCGTCCATAAAACGAAGCAGGTCTTCACCGGACTGCGACGCCGATCGGGAATGATGGTGGAGTGGCAGTCGGACTGAACGGGATATCCGCCCCGGGACCCAAGCACCGAGCGGATCCGCAGCGCCCGTCGGGGCGTGCGGACCTGGTGCCGCCGCCGCTCGGCGACCCGGACAAGCCGGCGTCGTTGGCCGAGTCATTCGTCGGGGCCGACCCGCAAGCCGACGCGGAGCGGCAGCGGGCGCTGCGCCGGATGAAGGTCGTGGCGCTGAGCTTCCTGGTCGGCGCCACCGTCATATTCCTCGGCTGTCGGTGGGCGCAGGCCGGCGGGATGACAGCCACCTGGATCGGCTATCTCGGGGCCGCGGGCGAAGCCGGGATGGTCGGCGCACTCGCGGACTGGTTCGCGGTGACCGCGCTGTTCAAGCATCCGTTGGGCATCCCGATCCCGCACACCGCGATCATCAAGCGCAAGAAAGACCAACTCGGCGAGGGTCTCGGCAACTTCGTGCGGGAGAACTTCCTGTCACCGGAGATCGTCAGCACCAAGATCCGCGACGCGCAGGTCCCGAGCAGGCTGGGCAAGTGGCTTTCGGAGCAGTCGCACGCCGAGCGCGTCGCCGCCGAATCGGCAACCGTGCTCAGGGTTTTGGTGGAACTGCTGCGCGACGACGACGTCCAGCAGCTGATCGACCGGCTGATCGTCCGCCGCATCGCCGAGCCGCAGTGGGGACCGCCGGTGGGGCGGGTGCTGTCCACGCTGCTCGCCGAGAACCGGCAGGAAGCCTTGATCCAGCTGCTGGCCGACCGGGCCTTCCAGTGGTCGCTGAACGCCGGCGAGGTGATCCAGCGAGTGATCGAGCGCGACTCGCCTACGTGGTCGCCGCGATTCATCGACCACCTCGTCGGCGACCGCATTCACCGCGAGCTGATGGACTTCACCGACAAGGTTCGCCGCAACCCGGAGCACGAACTGCGCCGCTCGGCGACCAAGTTCCTGTTCGAGTTCGCCGACGACCTGCAGAACGACGATGCCACTATCGCCCGTGCGGAGACCGTCAAAGAGCAACTGATGTCGCGCGAGGAAGTCACCAACGCCGCCGGCACCGCCTGGAAAACGCTCAAGCGTCTGGTTCTGGAAGGCGTCGACGACCCGTCCAGCGCCTTGCGCACTCGCATTGCTGACGCGGTAGTCGGAATCGGTGAATCGCTACGCGATGACGCGGAATTGCGCGACAAGGTCGATAACTGGATCGCGCGCGGCGCCGAGCATTTGGTCGCCCAATATGGGGTCGAGATCACAGCGATTATTACCGACACCATTGAACGCTGGGACGCCGAAGAGGCGAGTCGGCGGATCGAATTGCATGTGGGGCGTGACCTGCAGTTTATCCGGATAAACGGGACCGTTGTGGGGTCGCTGGCGGGGCTGATTATCTACGCGATTGCCCAGCTGCTGTTCTGAGAGTGCTTGCAAAAGTTCTTCGGTCTGCTAACAGTGCTTGCAAAAGTTAGCACCTGTTAGCTACGGTTGGCGCGTTCGTACCAATCGAGCCGACGCAAGGACTGGAGGAATACCGTCGATGTCGCAAGACGAGAACCTTGCTGCAGTGGTGACAACTGCTGCCTCGGATATCGGCAGCTTCATCAAAGCGCAGCGCGAAGCGGCTCAAGTATCGGTGCGACAGCTGGCCGAAAAAGCCGGCGTCAGCAATCCGTACCTCAGTCAGATCGAACGAGGATTGCGCAAACCTTCGGCCGGCGTGCTCAACCAACTCGCCAAAGCACTGCGAGTCTCCGCCGAGGTGCTCTACGTCCAGGCCGGGATGCTCGAGCCCGGTCCGAGGAGCGAAATACGCGACGCCATCGTGGCTGACGCGACGATCACCGAAGGGCAGAAGCAAGTCCTGCTGGACATCTACACGTCCTTCGTGCAGCAAAACGAGGCTGCCCGGGAGGAGACCACTGCCTAAACCCGGACGCCTAAAACCATTGACGCACAACAAGAATGACGAAAGGAACCACCATGGCAGAAAACAACCCGTCGATCGACGACCTGAAGGCCCCGCTGCTTGCCGCGCTGGGCGCCGCCGACCTGGCCCTGGCCACTGTCAACGACCTGCTCGCCGAGCTGCGTGACCGTGCCGAAGAGACCCGCACCGACACCCGCAGCCGTGTCGAGGAAAGCCGCGCTCGCCTGACCAAGCTGCAGGACGACCTGCCCGAGCAGCTGCGCGACCTGCGCGACCGCTTCACCGCTGACGAACTGCGTAGCGCCGCTGAGGGCTACGTCGAGGCCGCGACCTCGCGCTACAACGAGCTGGTCGAGCGCGGCGAGGCCGCCCTGGATCGCCTGCGCAGCCAGTCCGGCCTGGAAGACGCGTCGGCCAACGCACAGGGCTACGTCGACCAGGCGGTCGAGCTGACCCAGGAGGCGCTGGGCAGCGTGGCGTCGCAGACCCGCGCGGTCGGCGAGCGTGCCGCCAAGCTGGTCGGTATCGAGCTGCCGAAGAAGACCGACGGTGCCGCCAAGAAGGCGCAGAAGGCCGCTGCAGTTCCGGCCAAGAAGGTCCCCGCCAAGAAGGCTCCGGCCAAGAAGGCTCCGGCCAAGAAGGCTCCCGCCAAGAAGGTCACCCAGAAGTAAGTTCGTCGCACCACTCGACTCCGAGTCGCCCGCATGGGTGACTCGGAGTCGACGTTTCTGACGGCCCCCGCTTACGCTTAGTACGTGGACTTGGTGAATATCGTCGTTTTCTACCTACAAATCGGCGTAATGCTGATGACGCTTTACGCGTTTGTGCACGCGGCGATGCAGCGGCCCGATGCCTACACGGCCGCCGACAAGCTGACCAAGCCGGTGTGGCTGGTGATCTTGGGTCTGGCCATCCCGCTCGCGTGGATCCTCAATGTGATGGGCGCGGTGGCGGCCGCCTGTGCCGCCGGCGTCTACTGGGTCGACGTACGGCCCAAACTCCTTGAGATTCAAGGCAAGTCGCGCTAGCGGCATGCGAGCCCTCGCGGTGGCGCTGCTCAGCGTGGTGTGCGCGGCCGCTCCGGTATCCGCCGATCCGGGCCCGGTGAGCGCGCGCGGCTACTCGCCGCCGTACGTCGATCATGTGCAGTGGGCGCACTGGAGCCAGTTGTCCAGCCTTCGGGTCTTCCCGACGGCGTCGGGCCGCGCGGCCGCCAAACAGCTGGGATCGTCGGGCCCGGAGGCCGACGAGGCCTGGGCCGAGGTGCTGCGTTTGTCGCCACAGGCCGACAGCGCCGGGATGCGCGAACAGTTCCGCTGCCACTGGGATTTCGCGGAGAATGCTCAGCCCGGCAAGACCAGTTGGAATCTGGAGCCGTGGCGGCCCGCCGTCGACGACGCGACGATGGTCACCAGCGGCTGCAATCCCGGCGGCGCCCGCGAGCCGTTCTGATGCCGTGGACCCGCGAACAGGTTGCCGGACTGGTCGACCACACGCTGCTCAAGCCCGAGGCGACCGTCGCTGAGGTTGTCGCGGTCGCGGAAGAGGCTGCGGCACTGGGCGTTTACGCCGTCTGCGTCTCACCCTCGATGGTGCCGCACGCTGTCGCGGCCGGCATTCCGGTCGCCACGGTCGTGGGATTTCCGTCTGGCAAGCACGTGGCCGAGGTCAAGGCGGGGGAGGCGACGCTGGCCGTGACGTTCGGCGCCGCCGAAGTCGACATGGTGATCGACGTCGGCGCCGCGATCGCCGGCGATTTCGACGCCGTGCGTTCGGAGATCGCCGCCGTGCGCGCTGCGATTCCCACCGCGGTGCTCAAGGTCATCGTGGAGTCGGCGGCGCTGCTGACGCTCGCCGGAGACCAGACGCTGGTCGACGTCTGCCGCGCCGCGGAGGACGCGGGCGCCGACTTCGTCAAGACCTCAACGGGTTTCCATCCCACCGGCGGTGCGTCGGTGGCTGCCGTCACGCTGATGGCTGACACCGTCGGCGACCGGCTGGGCGTCAAGGCAAGCGGCGGCATCCGGACCGCCGAGACGGCGCTGGCGATGCTCGACGCCGGGGCCACCCGGCTGGGGCTGTCCGGTACCCGCGCCGTGCTCGACGCGCTGGGCTAGAGGTCGGCTCCTCGGCGCCGAGTGTGTAGGTTGGGCGCGCTGCGTGGAGAATTCAGCGCCTATCGCCTACACAGTCGACGGACGCGTCGTGCTGACTCACGGCACTAGAGGTTGCCCAGGCAGGGGTCCTGGCTACCACCGCCGCCGGCCGGAATGGTCGCGTTGCTGCTGGAGAACGTCGCCTCCACCCCGCTGTCGGTGACCTTGAAGCTGTCGGCGTGTAGACCCAGCGGATAGTTCTTTGTGGCCTTCGCCATCAGATCGTCGAGGTATTTCTGCGCGGTAGTCCGTCGAGATCGAGGCGCCGAGCGCGGTCACGTTGACCACCTGCAGCGACAGCCCGTTGTTGACGATCTGCGGCTTGAGGGTGGCAGTGTTCGAGCATGCCTTTGAGCTCGATCGTCCCGTCGCCGGGTTGGTGGTGACCCCGCTGGTGACGAATTCCCCGAGCACCGGCACGGCGTCCTGGATCGACTGCTTGATGCCGTCGGTCGACCAGTCGACCGTGCCGTGGATCGACCCGATGGTGCCCTGCGAGTTGGCAGTGTTGTTCAGCTTGATGTCGCGGACGTCGAACTTGACCGTCATGCCTTTGGCCTGGCGTACCTGATTACCGGCGGTCTGCACGGAGATGTCGCTGTAGTTCTTGTTCAGGTACTGCCACAGCACCGGTGGGACCGGCGAGAACGACACCTTGGCATTGTCCTGCACCTCGCACTGCACGGCGTTGGCCACCTTGGTGCTGGCGACATGACGCGCGTACAACTCGCCGCCGACCGGAATCGCGATCACCACCAGCGCGACGATCACCAGGATCAACAGCAGCGACGTGCGATTGGCGAAGAAGCGTCGCCCACCCTCGGCCGTGGTCTCACCCGTCGGCGGGGGAGGAGTCGGTATCGAGATCCGGGTGGTCAGACCCTCATGCGCGGCTGGCGGGGGGCCAGGCTGCTGCGCCCGCGGGTTGGGCGGCAGACCCGGTTGCGGTGGCGGTGGGCCCGGTTGTTGCGGCGGATTGGGTTGCTGCGGTGGCCGATTTGTCGGAGGCGCCGGCTGTTGCGGCGGGCGGCCCGGCGGGCGCCCGGGTTGCTGCGGCCGCGGCACGTCGCGCGCGGACGGCTGCTGAGGGCGGCCCGGCTGCGGGATGTTCCGGGTCGGCGATTCCGACGGCGGCGGCGGCACGCGGCGTGGCGGGAAGCCGCGGTTGGGCGGCCCGGCCGGGCGGCCTCGCTGCGGGTCGTTGTTCGGGGGGACCGGGGGATTAGACATGGGCGAAACAGGGGTCGCTGCCGCCAGGGGGAATCGAGGCGTTGTGAGTCGAGAAGTGCGCCACCACACCGTCATTGGTGACCTGGACGCTGTCGGCCTTGATGCCCAGCGGGTACTGCTTGAGCAGCGCCGCGGTGAAAGTGTTCAGCGCTGTCTGCGCGGTCTCGTGCGGGATGAGGACGCCGAGCGCGCTGACCTTGGAGACCTGCAGTGTGAGCTGGCCGTCGGTGACCTGCGGCTTGACGGTGACGCCCCCGAGGCCCATCGCGCCGCTCAGCTCGATGGTGCCGGCACTGGGGTCGGTGGTGACGCCGTTGACCAGCCCGCCGATGAACGGCAACGAGTTCTGGATGGTCTGCTGGATGCCGTCCGAGGTCCAGGTGATGTTGGCGTTGAGCTTGCCGATGGTGCCCTTGGAGTCGGCGTTGCCGTGCAGGTCGACGTCGTCGATCTCAATGTCGGCCTTCATGCCCTTGGCGTCGCGGATGTTGTGTCCGGCGGTGTGGATGGTGATGTCCTTGTAGTGCCCCATCACGTGCTGCAACAGGAACGGGCTCGGCCCGAAGGACACGTTGACACCGTCCTGGACGACGCACTGGGTGGCCGCGGCGACGACGCTGTCGGCCCGGTGGCGGGCATACAGCTCGCCACCGACCAAACCGGCGATGGCCAGGGCGGCGACGATAACCAGCACCAGGACGATCGATACCGGATCGCCGCGGAAGCGGAAGCGGCGCTTGGGCGCGCCGGGCTCGGCGGCATCCTGCGGCGGCTGCTCAAAGGTGGCGGTTCCCGGGTAGTCCTGGACCGGCGGCGAGTACGACGGCGTGGTCGGCGACTGGTAGGTGTGCTCCGTCTGCGGCCCCGGCTGGGTGAGCGAATTCTGCTCCCCCTGACGCGACCATGGCGAGGACGGGTCCTGGTGTGGAGGCCCCTGAGGATTCGTCACCCGCGTGATTCTGCCTTATCACCATGAGCGAACGCTGTGTAGTTGCGCAGCACCGCGATGGTCTCGCGGGCCTTGGCGACCTGCTCGAGGTCGGCGTCGGCGATCAGCAGTTGCGGATCCCCGTCGGCCGAGGCCACCACCTTGCCGAACGGCGAGACCACCACGCTGCCTCCCACCCCGGTCGGCGCGCTGGAGGCCAGCGGCTCGCCCGGGTCGGCCTGCCCGGCCGCGACGATGTAGCTGGTGGAGTCCAGGGCGCGGGCCCGGGCCAGCAGCGTCCACTGCTCGAGCTTCCCGGGTCCGGCCGCCCACGACGCACTGACCACGACCAGCTGGGCCCCGCGACCGGCCAGCGTAGTGAACAGCTGGGGGAAGCGAAGGTCGTAGCAGGTGGTCAGGCCCACCTCGACACCGTCGACCGCGACCGTCACCGGTTCGCGGCCCGGCGCGACCGTGGTCGACTCGGTGAACCCGAACGCGTCATAGAGATGGATCTTGTCGTAGTGGGCGTCGGCGCCCGGGCCGGTCGCCAGAAGCGTGTTGTAAACCCGGCCGTCGCCGGCGGGGCAGAACATGCCGACGACCGCAGTGATGCCGGCGTCGGCCGCGATCCGGCGCACGCCGTCGGCCCACGGCCCGTCGACCGGTTCCGCGATCGGGGCCAGCGGAACCCCGAAGCGGCACATGGTGGCCTCCGGGAACACCACCAGCGACGCACCGGCTTCGGCGGCCCGCCCGGTGTAGTCGCGCACGATCTGCAGGTTGGCGTCCGGGTCGGTGCCACTGAGGATCTGTGCCACCGCGATTCGCATGAACGCCAGCCTAAAGCCCCGCCCGTTTGCCCGGATGTCAGAATCAGCGGAGCAAACCGAGGAGAGGAACAGCTGATGGTCGAGTTCACTCTGACGCGCACCACGTCGGCGCCGATCGAGGCGGTGTTCGACTCGCTGACCGATCACCGCGGCATCGCCAACTACGTCAAGGCGGCCCGGCGCAGCACGCTGGACCGCGAGGGCACCCCGGCTCCCAATGGTGTGGGCGCCCTGCGGCGCATCGAGGCCGTCGGTCCCGCGATCGTCGAAGAGATCATCGAGTACGAGCGACCCACCCGCTACGCCTACAAGCTGATCTCCGGTGCGCCCGTCCGCGATCACGTCGGCACGGTCACCCTGCGCCCGGCCGGCAGCGGAACCGAGGTGAACTGGCACCTGACGTCCAAGCCCAAGATCCCCGGCCTCAACTGGCTGCTGACGCCGGTGCTCAAGCGGGTCATCGGCGAACTACTCAACGGTGCCGTCGACGGCGCCGAACGTCGCGGCTAGGCGGTTTCGCCGATCCACGTCGTGGTGAAGCGCTGCTCGCGGATCAGCAACTCGACCAGTTGGCTGCCGATGAAGTTCTCCAGCTTGCCGCCGACCAGCGGGATCTTCACCTCCACGGTGGCCCGGAACTTCAGCGTCGCGCCGCCTCCATCGACCGGCTCGAGCACGGCGGTGCCGCTCAGCGAGGCCGGCGAGTCCAGGATCGAGCCGGTGACGGTCGCTGTCGCGGAGCCGTCCACGATTGGCTCCCAACGCTCTTCGCGTCGGATGCGCAGATCGCCGCGGTGAAACTGTGTGACGACGGCCGGCATCCGGTCGGACCGCAGCACCTGGGTGGTGATCACGTCGATGGTGCCGTCGTCGGTCACGTCCATCGAATCCAGCGTCGAGTAATCGGCACCGGAATCGTCCAGCCGGGCCAGCCAGTACTGCTCGTCACTGAACGCCTGGAGCACCGCTTCGACGGATGCCGGATAGTCGGTGGACATGTCGAACGAACGCGGCATAGCAGGTCAGGCTACCGTCAAGAGTCATGAAACCGCGTGACGTGGGAACGGTTTTCGCCGGTGCGCGCGTCGAGGAGAACGTGCCGCTGGCGCCGTTGACCACGCTGCGGGTCGGCCCGGTTGCGTCGCGGGTCGTGACGTGCACGAGCACCGAGCAGGTGGTCGCGTCGCTGCGTCACTTCGACGGGCTGGACGCGGGTCCAATGCTGGTGCTGGCGGGCGGCTCGAACCTGGTCATCTCCGACACTCTGACCGCTTTGAGCGTAATTCGGTTGGCCAACAACGACATTCGTATCGAGGGCAGCACGCTGCGGGCGGAGGCGGGCGCGGTCTGGGACGACGTCGTGGTTGCGGCGATCGACGCCGGGCTCGGCGGGCTGGAGTGCCTGTCGGGAATCCCCGGGTCCGTCGGGGCCACCCCGGTGCAGAACGTCGGGGCCTACGGGGTCGAGGTCGCCGACACCATCACCCGGGTGCGGCTGCTGGACCGTCGCAGCGGCGAGGTTCGCTGGGCGTCCCCGGACGAACTCGCGTTCGGCTACCGGACCAGTGTGTTGAAGCACTCCGACGCCGCCACGGTTCTTGAGGTGGAGTTCGCCTTGGACGCGACGGGCCGCAGCGCGCCGTTACGCTACGGCGAGCTGGTCACCGCGCTGAAAACCACGGCCGGTGAGCGCGCCGACCCGGCCGAGGTGCGCCAGGCGGTGCTCGCACTGCGGGCCGGCAAGGGCATGGTGCTCGACGCCGCCGACCACGACACCTGGAGCGTCGGCTCCTTCTTCACCAATCCCGTTGTCAGCCAACAGCTCTACCACGAGCTCGCGGACCGAACCGATCGTCCGGTGCCGCACTACCCGGCGCCGGACGGCGTCAAGCTGGCCGCGGGCTGGCTCGTCGAGCAGGCCGGCTTCGGCAAGGGCTACCCGCACGCCGATGCCGGCGCGCGCTGCCGGCTGTCCACCAAGCACGCACTTGCCCTGACCAACCGGGGCGAGGCCGGCACCGCCGACGTGCTGGCGCTGGCCCGCAGGGTGCGCGACGGCGTGCGCGATGTGTTTGGCGTCACACTGGTACCCGAACCGGTGCTGGTCGGCTGCTCCCTGTAGATCACACGCGAAGATATCGAGCGGTTTTCGCCGGTATCTTGATGTCGTGACCACAGAGCGCGGCGACTCGCCGGTGACCCGCCGCCGGGCCCTGACGACTTTGGCGGTCAGCGTCTTCGCGCCCAGCGTGCTCGCCGCTTGCGGGGGAAAGTCGGCCACGGAGGCCGAGAAAGCCAAGCCCCCGGCGCAGGCCGCGCTGACGTTCCGTCCCGCCGATAAGGCCACCAAGGTGCTGCCGACCGCCCCGATCAGCGTCGAGGTGCGCGACGGCTGGTTTCAGCACGTCTCCCTGACCAACGCGGACGGCAAGGTGATTGCCGGCGCCCTGAATCGCGATCGGACGATCTACACCATCACCGAGCCGCTGGGCTACGACGGGACCTACAGCTGGAACGGGTCGGCGGTCGGCCGTGACGGCAAGCCAGTCCCGGTCAAGGGCGAGATCACCACGATCGCGCCCACCAAGGTGGTCGATGGGGGATTCCAGCTGGCCGACGGCCAAACCGTCGGCGTCGCGGCGCCGATCATCATTCAGTTCGACGCCCCGATCGCCGACAAGGCCGCCGTCGAGCGGGCGCTGAAGATCACGACCGAACCGCCCGTCGAGGGCGGTTGGGCGTGGCTCCCGGACGAGGCGGAGGGCGCCCGCGTGCACTGGCGTAGCCGCGAGTACTACCCGGCGGGCACCAAGGTGAGCGTCGACGCCAAGCTCTACGGGCTTGCGTTCGGCGACGGCGCCTACGGCAAGCAGGACATGAGCCTGAAGTTCGACATCGGCCGTCGCCAGGTGGTGAAGGCCGAGGTCACGTCGCACCGCATCCAGGTGGTCCGCGACGAGGGCGTGATCATGGACTTCCCCTGCAGCTACGGCGAGGGCGACAAAGCCCGCAACGTCACTCGCAACGGCATCCACGTGGTCAGCGAGAAGTACTCCGACTTCTACATGTCCAACCCGGCGGCCGGATACAGCCACATCCATGAACGCTGGGCGGTGAGAATCTCCAACAACGGCGAGTTCATCCACGCCAACCCGTCGAGCGCCGGCGCGCAGGGCAACAGCAACGTCACCAACGGCTGTGTCAACCTGTCGACCGCCGACGCCGAGCAGTACTTCGCCAGCGCGATCTATGGGGATCCGGTCGAAGTGACCGGCAGCCGGATCGAGTTGTCCTACTCCGACGGCGACATCTGGGACTGGGCCGTCGACTGGGACACCTGGGTCGGCATGTCAGCGCTGCCGGCGCCGAGCGGCGCCAAGCCGGCGCCGGTGTCGATTCCGCGCAGCGCGCCGGCCACTCCGCGCGATGCTCCGTCGCTCTCGGGCACCCCGACGACTACGACTAGTCCTGCGGGGCCCGGCGGTTGAACCGGCTGCCCGGCGCCTGATCGCGTGGCCGGATCACGATCAGGTCGAGGTCGACGTGCGACGGCCGCGACGCCACGAACCCGATCACCTCGGCGACGTCGCCCGCGGTTAACGGTGTGATCCCCTGATAGACCGCGTCGGCGCGGTCCTGGTCGCCGTCGAAACGCACCAGCGAGAACTCGGTCTCGACGGCTCCGGGTGCAATCTCGGTGAGCCGCACCGGCTTTCCGAGTAGCTCGCCGCGCAGCGTGCGGTGCAGCGCCCCCTGCGCGTGCTTCGCCGACGTGTAGCCCGATCCGTTGTCGTAGGTCTCCAGCGCGGCGATAGACGTGATGGTGACGATCAGGCCGTCGCCGGAATCGATCAGCTTGGGCACCAGCGCCCGGGTGACCCGAAGCGTGCCCAGCACATTGGTCTCCCACATCCAGCGCCAGTGGTCGAGATCGGCGTCGGCCACCGGTGCCAGGCCCTTGGCGCCGCCGGCGTTGTTGATCAGCACATCGACCCGCTTCAGCCCATCGGCCAACGCGCCGACGGCCGCGTCGTCGGTGACGTCGGCCACAACCGCGGTGCCGCCGATCTCAGCGGCGAGCGCCTCGATCCGGTCGGCCCGCCGCGCGACCGCGACGACGTGAAAGCCTTGAGCCGCAAGGGTCCTTGCGGTCGCCTCCCCGATGCCGGCGCTGGCGCCCGTAACGACCGCGACGGGTTGCCCGCCGGGAGGGTGGTCAGCTGACGTCGGATGCGGATCACGCGAACTCATCTGAACGACATTAGTAACCGTGCTAAATTCCCTGTGTGTACTCGAGCACCTTGTTCGGTTGTCTGTCCGCGTGTTGTTGCGCGGGCTGCGCGTGTTGTTGCCGCGCAATTAGCCGCTCCTGAGCTAAGCGCTTAGCGCTCGCGACGGTGTGCGGCACAGACCGCCATCGGAACTCGGACAAGGAATCGCAAATGCGCTCAACAACTTTCACCGCTCATCAACACAACCCGCCGGCGGCTGCTCGCCGCCGAGGCCCCGGACGTCACCGCGTGGTGGCGCCCTCGCTGCAACTCTCCGACGCCGCCGCGTCATCGGTGTTCCGGGCCGTGCGGCTGCGCGGCCCGATCGGTCGCGACGTCATCGCCCAGATCACCTCGCTGTCGATCGCGACGGTAAACCGCCAGGTCATCGCCCTATTGGACGCCGGGATCCTGCGGGAACGCGCCGATTTGGCCGTCTCCGGCGCGATCGGGCGTCCCCGGGTGCCCGTCGAGGTCAATCACGAGCCGTTCCTGACGCTCGGCATCCACGTCGGCGCCCGGACCACCAGCATCGTGGCCACCGACCTGTTCGGCCGCACGCTGGACGCCGTCGAAACCCCGACCCCGCGCACCGCGCAAGGTCCGGCGCTGGCCGCGTTGGCCGATGGCGCCAAGCGCTACCTGCGGCGTTGGCATCGCCGGCGGGCGCTATGGGTCGGCGTCGCGATCGGTGGCACGGTCGACGCCTCCAGCGGTCATGTCGATCACGCTCGGCTGGGGTGGCGCGACGCGCCGGTGGGTCCGGTGATCGCCGAGGCGTTGGAGCTGCCGGGTTCGGTGGCCTCGCACGTCGACGCGATGGCCGCGGCCGAATTGCTGCTGGGCATGCGCCGGTTCGGGCCGAACTCGTCGACCAGCCTGTACGTCTACGCCCGCGAGACGGTCGGCTATGCGCTGATGATCGACGGGCGGGTGCACAGCCCGGCCAGCGGCCCGGGCACGATCACCAACCTGCCCGCGCACTCCGAGCTGCTCGGCGGCTCGGGGCTGCTGGAATCCACCGTGAGCGACGAGGCGGTGCTGGCCGCTGCGCGTCGGCTGCGCATCCTGCCGGCCCACAATGGCGCGTCGAACGGTGGCGTGACCGAGGTCCTCAAGGCCGCCCGCGGCGGTAACCAGCAGGCCCAGGAGCTGCTGAACGAGCGGGCCCGAGTGCTTGGTGAATCGGTCGCGCTGCTGCGTGACCTACTCAACCCGGATGACCTGGTGGTCGGCGGACAGGCCTTCACCGAATACCCCGAGGGCATGAAGCGGGTCGAGGAGGCCTACAAGGCCCGCCTGGTGCTGCCGGCGCGTGACATTCGGATGACGGCCTTCGGCAACCGGGTGCAGGAATCTGGTGCCGGAATCGTGTCGCTGGCCGGGCTGTACGCCGACCCGCTGGGCGCCATGCGCCGCGCCGCTCCGCCGGCACCCGTCTACGGAGTTGACGTCGAGACACCCGCCTGACCTGCGCCTGGAACGGGTGCTGCAAAGATGACCGAGTGGGTTCCTCTGATCTGACCGATCCGCGCCGTGTTGCGGTGCTCGCGGTGCACACGTCGCCGCTGGCGCAGCCCGGCGTCGGCGATGCCGGCGGGATGAACGTGTACGTGCTGCAGAGCGCGCTGCACCTGGCCCGCCGCGGCGTCGAGGTGGAGATCTTCACCCGGGCGACCGCGTCGACCGATCCGCCCGTCGCGCGGGTGGCCCCCGGCGTGCTGGTGCGCAACGTCGTGGCCGGGCCGTTCGAAGGCCTGGACAAGTACGACCTGCCGACGCAGCTGTGCGCGTTCGCCGCCGGCGTGCTGCGAGCCGAGGCCGCCCACGAGCCCGGCTACTACGACATCGTGCACTCGCATTACTGGTTGTCCGGTCAGGTCGGCTGGCTGGCCCGCGACCGTTGGTCGGTGCCGCTGGTGCACACCGCGCACACCCTGGCCGCGGTGAAGAACGCGGCACTGGCCCAGGGCGACACCCCCGAGCCGCCGCTGCGCACGGTTGGCGAGCAGCAGGTGGTCGACGAGGCCGACCGGTTGATTGTCAACACCGATGACGAAGCGGCGCAACTGGTTTCGCTGCACAACGCCGACCCGTCCCGGATCGACATCGCCCATCCCGGCGTCGACCTCGAGGTGTTTCGTCCCGGTGACCGCCGCGCCGCCCGTTCCGAACTCGGCCTGCCCGCCGACCGGGATGTGGTGGCGTTCGTCGGTCGCATTCAGCCGCTGAAGGGTCCCGACGTGTTGCTGCGGGCGGCCGCCAAGCTGCCGCGGGTGCACGTGCTGGTGGCCGGCGGACCGTCCGGGAGCGGGCTGGCCGTTCCGGACGGCCTGGTTCGGCTCGCGGCCGAACTGGGTATCTCCGACCGGGTGACGTTCTTGCCCCCGCAGTCGCGGGGAAACCTCGCTACCGTCTTCCGGGCCGTCGATCTGGTGGCCGTGCCGAGCTACTCGGAATCGTTCGGCCTGGTGGCGCTGGAGGCGCAGGCGTGCGGCACACCGGTGGCGGCCGCCGCGGTCGGCGGTCTGCCGGTGGCGGTGCGCGACGGGGTGACCGGCACGCTGGTGGCGGGTCACGACGCCGACCGGTGGGCAGTCGCGATCGACGAGACGCTGAAACTCGGCCCAGAAGCGTTGGGCGCGGCCGCTGTCGAGCATGCGGCGGCCTTCTCGTGGGATAACACCGTCGACTCGCAGCTGGCCAGCTACCGCCGCGCGATCGGCGACTTCACCGCCCGGCGCGGGGTGCGCGGGCTGTCCTCGACGCGCCGGACGGCGCAAGCCGGACGCCGCGCGTCGCGGCGCAAGGCATGGGCATGACCGCCGACGACGATGACGCCGGCGTAGCCGACGTAAAGGAGTGGCGACAATGACCTCAACCAACGGCGACAGCGGCGCGCCGATCACCCACGTCCAGCGGTTGATCGAGGACACCCTGGAAAGCAATGACCTGGAGTACAGCCGCCACGAAGGTGCGCACGGCGGCTTGCCGGGGCTGATCGTCGCCCTGCCCGGGGAGCGGCGGCTCAAGACCAACACGATCCTGAGCATCGGCGAACACTCGGTGCGCGTCGAGGCGTTCGTCTGCCGCAAACCCGACGAAAACCACGAGGGCGTCTACAAGTTCCTGCTCAAGCGCAACCGCCGGCTGTACGGTGTCGCCTACACCCTCGACAATGTCGGCGACATCTACCTGGTTGGCCGGATGGCCCTGGCGTCGGTCGACGCCGCCGAAATCGACCGCGTGCTCGGTCAAGTGCTCGAGGCCGTCGACAACGACTTCAATACGTTGTTGGAGTTGGGTTTTCGCTCGTCGATCCAGAAGGAATGGGAGTGGCGGGTGTCGCGCGGCGAGTCCCTGAAGAACCTGGAAGCGTTCGCGCATCTGATCGAAGACGACGATGCAGAGCGCGAAGCGCGATGAGGAGAAGTCGAGCGTAGGGCTCGGACGACCAGGACTAGAGCGCGACGAGTAAGCCGTCCAATGGGCGCGTGAAATACTTTCCGCCATGGGAGACGCTGCTGCCACGCTGGTTCTGCTCCGCCACGGCGAGAGCGAATGGAACGCCAGTAACCAGTTCACCGGCTGGGTGGACGTCAACCTGACCGACAAGGGCCGCCGGGAAGCGGTCCGCGGCGGCGAACTGCTCGCCGAACACGACCTGCTGCCCGACGTGCTGTACACGTCGCTGCTGCGCCGCGCGATCACCACCGCGCATTTGGCCCTGGACACCGCCGATCGGCTGTGGATCCCGGTGCACCGCACCTGGCGGCTCAACGAGCGGCATTACGGCGCGCTGCAGGGCCTGGACAAGGCCGAGATCCGGGACCGCTACGGCGACGAGCAGTTCATGACCTGGCGGCGCAGCTACGACACCCCCCCGCCGCCCATCGAGAAAGGCAGCGAATACAGCCAGGACGCCGACCCGCGCTACGTCGACATCGGCGGCGGCCCGCTGACCGAATGCCTGGCCGACGTGGTGGTCCGCTTCCTGCCGTACTTCACCGACGTCATCGTGCCGGACCTACGGGTCGGCAAGACGGTGTTGATCGCCGCGCACGGCAACTCGCTGCGCGCGTTGGTGAAATACCTCGACGGCATGTCCGACGCGGATGTGACCGGTTTGAACATCCCGACCGGAATTCCGTTGCGCTATGACTTGGACGCCGATATGCGCCCCCTGGTCCCCGGCGGCAGCTACCTCGATCCGGATGCGGCGGCGGCCGGTGCGGCCGCGGTGGCCAGCCAAGGGGCGAAATAATCGGCTGATCGCAGCAACTCGGCAAACGCGGGGTAAACGGCCACCGAACACCTGTCTTGTCACCTGTGACATGACCGATTTTGGCCTTGTGCTGCTGGGTTGGCGTTCACCGGAATCGTAAGCTTTTTACGTGACCGTGTTCTCGGCCCTGTCACTGGCCGGGGTTTTGTTTCTTGCGGCCCTGGCCGTCGGGATCACCGTCGGCGCGCGATATGCGCCGAGGGCGATCGAGCGACGGCAACGCGTGGCCGTCGAAGCGGCCGGAATCACCGTCGCGCAGATGCTCGACTGCATCGTCTCGCTGATGCCCCTGGGCGCCGCCGTCGTCGACCGGCACCGCGACGTCGTCTATCACAACGGCCGGGCCCGAGAGCTGGGTCTGGTCCGCGAGCGGCAGCTCGACGACGAGGCGTGGAAGGCGGCCCGCAAGACCCTGGCCGACGGTGCCGACGTCGAGTTCGACGTTTTGCCGGGCAAGCGACAGGCTCCGGGCCGGGCGGGACTGTCGGTGCACGGCCAGGCGCGGCTGCTCAGCGAGGAAGATCGCCGGTTCGCGGTGGTCTTCGTCTACGACCATTCCGAATACGCCCGCATGGAGGCGACCCGGCGCGACTTTGTGGCCAACGTCAGCCACGAGCTCAAGACGCCGGTGGGCGCGATGTCGGTGCTCGCCGAGGCGCTGCTGTCGTCGGCCGACGATCCCGAAACCGTGCGACGGTTCGGGGAGAAGGTGCTCGTGGAAGCGACCCGGCTGGGCAACATGGTCAGCGAGCTGATCGAGCTGTCCCGGTTGCAGGGCGCCGAGCGCATGCCGGACATGGGCGCCGTCGACGTCGACTCCGTTGTCGCCGAGGCGATTTCGCGGCACAAGGTCGCCGCCGAGAACGCCGACATCATCGTGCGGACCGACGACGCCAGCGGCCTGCGGATGCACGGCGAACAAGCCTTGCTGGTCACCGCGCTGGCCAACTTGGTCTCCAACGCCATCGCCTACTCGCCGCGCGGTTCGCTGGTGTCTATCAGCCGGCGCCGGCGCGGCGAGAACATCGAGATCGCGGTCACCGACCGCGGCATCGGCATCGACCGCAAAGACCAGGAGCGCGTCTTCGAGCGCTTCTTCCGCGCCGACAAGGCCCGCTCGCGAGCCACCGGCGGCACCGGACTCGGGCTGGCCATCGTCAAGCACGTCGCCGCCAACCACGGCGGCAGCATCGGATTGTGGAGCCAGCTGGGAACCGGGTCGACGTTCACGCTGTCGATCCCCGCCTACGCCGGCGAACTCGAGCCCGCAGACCTGCCATCCGAGCGCGAATCGCGCCCCATGAAGCCCCTACGGGAGCCCCAACGAGAGGAAGAACTACACCGATGAGCACTGAGGAAAAGCACTGATGACAAGTGTGCTGATCGTGGAGGACGAAGAATCGCTGGCCGACCCGCTGGCGTTCCTGCTCCGCAAGGAGGGCTTCGAAGCCACCGTGGTGACCGACGGCCAGGCCGCCTTGGCCGAATTCGACCGGGCCGGCGCCGACATCGTGCTGCTCGACCTGATGCTGCCCGGCATGTCGGGCACCGACGTGTGCAAGCAGCTGCGGTCGCGATCCAGCGTGCCGGTGATCATGGTGACCGCTCGCGACAGCGAGATCGACAAGGTCGTCGGGCTCGAGCTGGGCGCGGATGACTATGTCACCAAGCCGTATTCGGCCCGCGAGCTGATCGCGCGGATCCGCGCGGTGTTGCGCCGCGGCGGCGATGACGACTCGGAAGTCACCGACGGTGTGCTGGAGTCCGGCCCGGTGCGGATGGACGTCGAGCGTCACGTCGTCTCTGTCAACGGCGAGGCAATTACGTTGCCGCTCAAGGAGTTCGACCTGCTCGAGTACCTGATGCGCAACAGCGGCCGGGTGCTGACGCGTGGACAGCTGATCGACCGGGTGTGGGGTGCCGACTATGTCGGCGACACCAAGACGCTCGACGTTCACGTCAAGCGGTTGCGCTCGAAGATCGAGTCCGACCCGGCCAACCCGATCCACCTGGTGACGGTGCGCGGGCTGGGATACAAGCTGGAGGGCTGAGGCGGCCGGCGGGCCGCTACTCGGCGGCCCGCGTCGCGGGGTGCACGGCGATTAGCCCTAATCCGCTGCGCCGCTTGCACATTGCCGCGAGCTCGGCGTAGGCCTTCTCGCCGAGCAGCTCGGTGAGTTCGGGGCCCATGCTCACCCACACCGGATCGGTGCCGACATGGGCGGCCGGATCACCGGTGCAATACCAGTGCAGATCGGCGCCACCGGCGCCCCAGCCGCGCCGATCGTATTCGGTGACGGTGGTTTTCAGGATCTCGCTGCCATCCGGGCGCGTCACCCATTCCTGGCTGCGGCGTATCGGCAACTGCCAGCAGACGTCCGGCTTCATCGTCAGCGGCTGCACGCCGATCTTCAGGGCTTTGGAATGCAGCGCACAGCCCTGCCCGCCGGCGAAGTCCGGACGGTTCAGGAAGATGCAGGCACCCCGGTACTTGCGGGTGCGGAACTGCTCTTCGCCCTCGTGCTCGTCGAGTTCGAGGTAGCCCTTGCGGCCCAAGCCTTTTTCCCGGAACTGCCAGTCGGCGTCGGTGAGCGTAGACACGGCGTCGTCCAGACGCGCCCGATCGTCATCGTCGGACAGGAAAGCGCCGTGCGAGCAGCAGCCGTCGTCGGGACGTTCTTCGACCGTGCCCTGACACGCCGGTGTGCCGAACACACACGTCCACCGCGACAGCAACCAGGTCAGGTCCGCGGCGATCAGGTGTTCGGGGTTGTCGGGGTCGTAGAACTCGACCCACTCACGGGCAAAGTCCAATTCGACTTCACCGGGATGGTCAGGGTGCGCACTTGCCACAGTTTTAACGGTAGACCAATCAGTGGCCAGGCTGCTCACACGTAAGGTTGTGTCTCGTGCGATTAGGTGTTCTCGACGTCGGCAGCAACACGGTGAACCTGCTCGTGGTGGATGCTCGCCGCGGCGGCCACCCGACGCCGATGAGTTCGACCAAAGCCACCCTGCGGCTGGCCGAGTCGATCGACAACTCCGGCAAGATCACCCGCAAGGGTGCCGACAAGCTGATCGAGACGATCGAGGAATTCGAGAAGATCGCCGACAGCTCCGGCTGCTCCGAGTTGATGGCCTTCGCCACCTCGGCGGTGCGCGACGCCAAGAACTCCGACGACCTGCTGTCCCGGGTTCGCAAGGAGACCGGTGTTCAGCTGCAGGTGCTGCGCGGCGTCGACGAGTCGCGGCTGACATTCCTCGCGGTTCGCCGCTGGTACGGCTGGAGCGCGGGCCGGATCATCAACCTCGACATCGGTGGCGGCTCGCTGGAGCTGTCCAACGGCGTCGACGAAGAGCCCGAGGTCGCCATGTCGCTGCCGCTGGGCGCCGGTCGGCTGACCCGCGAGTGGCTCACCGACGACCCCCCCGGCCGACGGCGCGTCGGCATGCTGCGGGACTGGCTAGACGCCGAAATGGCCGATGCGGCCGCAAAAATGCTGGAGGCCGGCAGCCCCGACTTGGCCGTGGCGACGTCGAAGACATTTCGTTCGCTGGCCCGGCTCACCGGCGCGGCGCCGTCGGCTGCGGGGCCCCGCGTGAAGAGGACGCTCACCGCGAATGGCCTCAGACAACTCATATCTTTCATCTCTAGGATGACGACCGCTGACCGTGCAGAACTGGAAGGGGTGAGCGCCGAGCGAGCGCCGCAAATCGTGGCGGGAGCTCTGGTCGCAGAGGCGAGTATGCGAGCGCTGTCGATAGAAACGGTGGACATTTGCCCCTGGGCGCTACGAGAAGGTCTTATTTTGCGCAAACTCGATAGCGAAGCCGACGGAACCGCCTTCGTAGAGACGTCCGTGCGGGATGCTGGAAGCCAGCGAGCCAATCGGAATGGTGGCAAGAAATGACCGGACCCAACGACACCACCCGACCCATTTCGGTTGCCGAGCTGCTTGCCAAAAACGGCACTCACGGCGCCCCGGCCCCGGCACGCCGTCGCCGCCGTCGGGGAAACTCCGACGCGGTGACCGTCGCTGAACTGACCGGCGAGATTCCCGTCATCACCGACGAGACCGAGCCCCCTGCCGAAGAGCACCCGGCCGCGGAAGCGCGGGCGCATCGCGCCAATGGGCGGGCCCGCGTCGAGCACGAGGTCGTCGAGGCGCCCACCGAAGTGACGCCGGCCGAGAAGTTCTGGTCCGAGCCCGAGCCGCGATGGCCGGCGTCCGCGCCGCCCCGCCCGCGTGAAGCGGCCGCGCAGGCGCGCGAGTCCCGTCCGCAGCGCAGCGCCTACCCGCGTCCGGTGCGCAACAAGGTCCGCCCGGAGGCGGACCGCTCCGAATCGCGCGACGACAAGTCGCAAGACCGGGCTGGCGCCGAAGGAATGATTCCCGACCCGCTCGAGGACTACGCGGGCATGTCGCTGGACGTGATGGACACCGACGTGCGCGACGCCGAACCGGCCATCGAAGACTCGGCTTACGTGCGCTCATACCTGCGATCGTCGGCGGGTAAGGGCGAGCGGCGCTATCACGACATCGATGACGTCGCCGAGGAGGAGGACTACCCCGAGGACGGCGACTCCGACGAGCCGCACACCTGGTCGCGCGCGGATAGCATCAAGTTCGGCGGAACGGTTGTGCTGCAGTCGCTTCTGGCCGTCGGGTTCGGCGCGGGACTGTTCATCGCGTTCGACCAGCTGTGGCGCTGGAACAACATCGTCGCGCTGGTCCTCGCGGTGCTCGTCATCCTCGGCCTGGTGATCGGTGTGCGGGTGGTGCGCAAGACCGAGGACATCGGCAGCACGTTGATCGCGGTGGCGGTGGGGGCACTGGTCACGTTGGGGCCCCTGGCGTTGCTGCAATCCGGCTAAGCCGCAACAGAATCCACGTGCGCCCAGCAATCAAGGTCGGTCTGTCGACGGCCTCGGTCTATCCGATGAAGACCGAGGCCGCTTTCGAGTTCGCGGCCAACCTCGGCTACGACGGCGTCGAGTTGATGGTGTGGGGCGAACCGGTCAGCCAGGACGTTGACGCGGTGGCCAAGCTCTCGCGCAAGTACCGGATGCCGGTGCTGTCGGTGCATGCGCCGTGCCTGCTGATCTCGCAGCGCGTGTGGGGGGCCAACCCGATCTCCAAGCTCGACCGCAGCGTGCGGGCCGCCGAGAAACTCGGCGCGCAGACGGTCGTCGTACATCCGCCGTTCCGCTGGCAGCGGCGCTACGTCGAAGGCTTCACCGAGCAGGTCGCGGAGCTGGAGGAGTCCAGCGACGTGCTGGTCGCCGTCGAGAACATGTTCCCGTTCCGTACCGACCGGTTCTTCCCGGGACAGACGATGGAGCGGATGCGCCGCCGCGGCGGGGGACCCGGAGCCGGTATCTCGGCGTTCGCGCCGTCCTACGACCCGCTGGACGGCAATCACGCGCACTACACACTTGACCTGTCGCATTCGGCGACGGCGGGCACCGACGCGATTGACATGGCCGAGCGGATGGGTGAGGGATTGGTGCACCTGCACCTGTGCGACGGCACCGGCCAGCCTGCCGACGAGCATCTGCCGCCGGGCCAGGGCAGCCAGCCGGTCGTCGAGGTATGTCAGATGCTCGCCGGCGGCGACTTCGCCGGCCACGTTGTGCTGGAGGTGTCCACCTCGTCGGCGCGCTCGGTCCACGAGCGTGAAGCCATGCTGACCGAGTCGCTGCAATTCGCTCGTACGCACCTGTTGCGTTGACAGACAAGGGAATTGGTTGACTGCCCCGGCGACGATGCAGAGCGATGTGATGAGGAGGAGCGGCGCCAATGACTGCGTTATTCACCGAGGCGATGGAGCTTCGCGAGATCGAGTCCGACGGCGTCCACAACGTCTATGAGGGCGAGCTGAACAAGGTCTGGACCATCGGGCCCAAGGTGCACGGCGGCGCCATGGTTGCGTTGTGCGCCAACGCCGCTCGCACCGCACATGGCGGACCCGTTGAGCCCGTTGCGATTTCGGCCAGCTTCCTGTCGGCACCCGACCCGGGCCCGATGAGGCTGATGACGTCGATGCGTAAACGCGGCCGCCGGGTCAGCGTGGTCGACGTCGAGCTGATCCAGGGCGAGCGCGCCGCGGTGCATGCGGTCGTCACCCTGGGCGAGCCGGAGCACCTGGCGCCGCCGCTGCTGTCGGCCAATCCGGCGGTGGGCCTGATGGATCCCGACCCGCCCGCCGAGATCGTGCCGGTTGAGCCGGGCCACCGGCTGCGCGGGCTGGTCAATCTGGCCGAGGGCTGCGACATCCGCACGCTCGACTCGACGCTGGCCATCTCCACCGACGGCCGCCCACCGGTGATCCAGAACTGGGTCCGTCCGCGCGACGCGGCGCCCGACGTGCTGTTCGCATTGATGTGCGGCGACATCTCGGCGCCGGTGAGCTTCGCCGTCAACCGCACCGGCTGGGCGCCGACGGTGCAGCTGACCGCCTACCTACGGGGCCTGCCGGCCGACGGATGGCTGCGCGTGGTGTGTAGCTGCGTGCAGATCGGCCAGGACTGGTTCGACGAAGACCACACCGTCGTCGACAGCGAAGGCCGCATCATCGTGCAGAGCCGTCAACTGGCGATGGTGCCCGCTCCTTAACGACGAAAGTCACCCCCGTCTGCCATGCTGAGTTTCATGGCCAGAATCGCGCTCGTTGGTGGGGGAAGCATGGGCGAGGCCCTGCTGTCGGGCTTGCTGCGAGCCGGGCGCCAAGTCAAAGACCTGGTGGTGGCGGAGAAGATGCCCGACCGGGCCCGCTACCTCGCCGACACGTACGGGGTGCTGGTGACTTCGCTGCCCGACGCGGTGGAAAACGCGACGTTCGTCATCATCGCCGTCAAGCCCTCGGATGTGGCCTCGGTGATCGGGGAGATCGGCAAGGTCGCCGCGGACGCCGCGCATGACAGCCCCGATCAGGTGTTCATCACGGTCGCGGCCGGGGTTACGACGGCCTACCTGGAGTCCAAGCTGCTGGCCGGGACGCCCGTGGTGCGGGTGATGCCCAATGCGCCGGCGTTGGTCGGCGCCGGGATCAGCGCCATGGCCGCAGGCCGCTTCGCGACCCCTGAGCAGCTCAAGGAGGTCGCCGCGCTGTTCGACTCGGTAGGGGCGGTGCTGACGGTCTCTGAGGAGCACATGGACGCCGTCACGGCGGTCTCTGGTTCGGGGCCGGCGTACTTCTTCTTGATGATCGAGGCGTTGGTCGACGCGGGCGTCGGCGCCGGGCTCAGCCGGGCCGTCTCGACCGAGCTGGTCGCCCAGACGGTTGCTGGCTCAGCGGCGCTGTTGCTGGACCGTATGGAGCAGGACCGCGGAACGGGCCCCGATTCGCGTCGCGACCTGTCGCTGGACACCACTGCGGCGCGGCTGCGGGCCATTGTTACCTCGCCGGGCGGCACTACCGCCGCTGCGCTGCGCGAATTGGAAAAGGGTGGTTTGCGAACGGCCGTCGACGAAGCGGTGCAGGCCGCAAAAACACGCTCTGAGCAGCTGAGAATTACATCTGAGTAATTTATAGAATTTTATTTATTTGCCACCACCCGTCGCAATAACCACACTAGTCCCGCTATTCTCCTTGTTGGTATGCATCTGTTGGTGCCAGCGGAGGGGAAGCCGCTGGAACTGCAGGAGCCTGACGATTGGGTTGCGATGACGTCTATTAACGGGCCATCGGCTGGCGGTAAATCGGGACGAGACACGGGTTCCGTCGACGGCCAGCAGCCCCGGACGCAATTCCTGACCGTTGCAGAGGTGGCAGCACTGATGCGGGTCAGCAAGATGACGGTCTACCGGTTGGTTCACAACGGCGAACTGCCCGCGGTCCGCGTCGGCCGGTCCTTCCGCGTACACGCGAAGGCCGTGCACGACATGCTGGAGAGCTCGTACTTCGACGCCGGCTAGCGGTCGGCACTCCTCGGCCTGGGCACGTACACCGTCGCGAGGACACGCCGCATCGCAGCGGGCTGAGTTTCGCGGCTTCTCTGGCGCACCGGTGAGCCATTTGGGCCTACCGGCACCGGCTTTGGTGTTCGACCTGCTCTGCCGGGTAGAGTGCACGGGTTATTGCATATGCCCGGCCATGGCGGACTCGGGCCGCCACACCGCGCGACGACGACGCGGGACGCGCAGCGTCCTGAGGAGAAGTCGGGCAATCCAGCACAGATAGCGGAGTTATGGGTTCAGTAATCAAGAAGCGGCGTAAGCGGATGTCGAAGAAGAAGCACCGTAAGCTGCTTCGGCGCACCCGGGTGCAGCGCAGAAAACTCGGTAAGTAACCCGTCTGCTGCGTCCTGTTGTCGTTTGCAGCCAGTGGCGCGCTAGCGCGAGATCGTTAGGCTAATCAGGTGGACTCGTCTGACGGTCAGTCAGGTTCTGGCACCGATACCGTGCACTACCCGAAAGTCGTGCTGGTCACCGGCGCGTGCCGATTTCTGGGCGGGTACCTGACGGCGCGACTCGCGCAGAACCCGATGATCAACCGGGTCATCGCCGTAGACGCCGTCGCGCCCAGCAAAGACATGCTGCGACGGATGGGCCGCGCAGAGTTCGTGCGCGCCGACATCCGCAATCCCTTTGTCGCCAAAGTGATCCGCAACGGCGACGTCGATACCGTCGTGCATGCGGCCGCGGCGTCGTTCGCGCCGCGGTCCGGCGGTGGAGCAGCGTTGAAGGAAATCAACGTGCTCGGCGCGATGCAGTTGTTTGCGGCCTGCCAGAAGGCGCCGTCGGTGCGTCGCGTCGTGCTGAAGTCGACCTCGGAGGTCTACGGGTCCAGCCCGCACGATCCGGTGATGTTCACCGAGGACAGCAGCAGTCGTCGTCCATTCCGTGAGGGCTTCCCGAAGGACAGCCTCGACATCGAGGGCTACACACGTGGGCTCGGCCGGCGCCGGCCGGACATCGCGGTGACGATTCTGCGGCTGGCGAACATGATCGGTCCGGCGATGGAAACCACGCTGTCGCGCTACCTGGCCGGGCCGCTGGTCCCGACGGTGTTCGGCCGCGACGCGCGCTTGCAACTGTTACACGAGCAGGACGCGCTCGGCGCGCTGGAACGCGCGGTGATGGCCGGCAAGCCCGGCACATTCAACATCGGCGCCAGCGGAATCATCATGTTGTCACAAGCGATCCGACGCGCGGGGCGAGTTGCATTGCCCGTACCGGGTTTTGGGTTGGCGGCGCTGGATTCGCTGCGCCGCGCCAACCGCTACCTGGATATCAACCGCGAGCAACTCGACTACCTGAGCTATGGCCGAGTGATGGACACGACACGAATGGAACACGAACTCGAATACCACCCGAAGTGGTCCACTGCGGAGGCTTTTGACGATTACGTTCGCGGCCGGGCTTTGACTCCCATTATTGACCCCGAATGGGTACGCTCAATCGAAGGTCGGGCCGTAGCCGCAGTGCAGCGCTTTGGTGGCCGAGCCAAAATCAAGTAGGGCAGTGGGCGGTACTTCTATGGTGGGCGATTCGAAGGCTAAAGTCATTCAGCTGCACGGCAATTCCGGCCGGGCGGCGGCTCAGCGGCGTGCCGGTCAACGTGCCCAGAGCGCTCGCCAACATCCCTCCCTGCTTCACGAGCCCGATTCCCGGGCCTCCGCCGACGATATCGCCGCGGTGGTCCGCGAAATCGACGAGCACCGACGCGGTGCGAGTAGCCGATCGGCTGTCGAGCAGCCCACCAACGAACTTGCGCAGAAGGTCAGCGCCGTTGCCGACTTTTTTCGGCAACGGTTGGCCGGTGACTACCAGGTCGACGAATTCGGCTTCGACCCGCATTTCAACGACGCCATCGTGCGGCCTTTGCTGAGGTTCTTCTTCAGGTCGTGGTTCCGCGTGGAGGTCAGCGGTATCGAGCACCTGCCCGACACCGGCGCGGGCCTGGTGGTGGCCAACCATGCCGGAGTGCTGCCGTTCGACGGGCTGATGGCCTCGGTCGCGGTGCACGACGAGCATCCCGCGCACCGGGATCTGCGCCTGCTGGCCGCGGACATGGTGTTCGACCTGCCGTTGGTCAGCTCGGCCGCCCGTAAGGCCGGGCACACCATGGCGTGTACCGCCGACGCACACCGCCTGCTGGCCGCGGGCGAGCTGACCGCGGTGTTCCCCGAGGGCTACAAGGGTCTGGGTAAGCGCTTCAAAGATCGTTACAAGCTGCAGCGATTCGGTCGCGGCGGATTCGTGGCCGCCGCGCTACGCGCCAAGGCGCCGATCATCCCGTGTTCGATCGTCGGGTCAGAGGAGATCTACCCGATGCTGACCGACGTGCGGTTGCTGGCGCGACTGTTGGGGCTGCCGTACTTCCCTATCACGCCGCTGTTCCCGCTGGCCGGACCGGCCGGGTTGGTGCCGTTGCCGTCGAAGTGGCACATCGCGTTTGGCGAGCCGATCGACACCGCGCATTACGAGGGCGCCGACGCCGAGGACCCGATGGTGACCTTCGAGCTGACCGACCAGGTGCGGGAAACCATTCAGCAGACGCTGTATCAGCTGCTGGCCGGCCGCCGCAACATGTTCTTCGGCTAGTTAAGCAGCCGGCTTGACCAGGGTGAACTGTGCGACATCGCAGGCACCCTCGCGGAACAGTTCGGCGCAGCCGGTGAGGTATTTCATGTAGCGCTCGTAGACCTCTTCGGACTGGATCGCGATGGCCTCGTCCTTGCGGCTCTTCAACGCCTCCGCCCAGAAATCCAGGGTCCTCGCGTAGTGCTCCCGCAGCGGCTGGACGCGAGTGACCTCGAAGCCGGCCTTGGTTGCGTGGTCCTCGACGATCTCGACCGTCGGCAGGCGGCCGCCGGGGAAGATCTCGTTGCATCATGAACAGGGCGAACCGTGCCCTCGTCATGGTCATCTTGATGCCGCGATCTGCCAATTCTTGGTCGGTCGGGACGATGATGGTGTGCAACATCATGGTTCCGCCGGCCGGCAGAGCGTCCCACGCCATCTTGAAGAAGTCGTCGTAGCGCTCGAAACCGAAGTGCTCGAAGGCGCCGATCGAGACGATCCGATCGACTTTTTCGTGAAACTGCTCCCAGCCGTTGAGTAACACCTTCCGCGAGCGCGAGGTGTCCAGGGCGTCGAACGATTTCTGCACGTGCTCGGCTTGGTTCTTGGACAGCGTCAGACCGATCACGTTGACGTCGTACTTCTCGATCGCGCGGCGCAGCGTGGCCCCCCAGCCACAGCCCACGTCGAGCAGGGTCATGCCGGGCTCCAGGCCCAATTTGCCCAATGACAGATCGACCTTGGCCAGCTGAGCCTCTTCGAGCGTCATGTCGTCGCGCTCGAAGTATGCGCAGCTGTATGTCTGGCTAGGGTCGAGAAAGAGTCGGTAGAAGTCGTCCGACAGGTCGTAATGCGACTGGACGTCCTCGAAGTTCGGTGTGAGATCGGCGCTCATTGATTGGGATTCCCCCTAGAAGTTTCCGGCTGACATTAAGCGCCGGCGCGGATAGAAGCAATTGCCGCGATCGTCGCCTCGGCGTTGGCGTCGGGGTTCGACGACTCGCCCAGCATAGTTACGACGCTGGTGATGATCGGTTCGCCGTCGACGTCTGTGACTTCGCTGCGGATTTCGGCGATCACCGTGCCGTGGGACTCGATGACCGAGTCCAGGTAGGTGTCGAAATACAGCCGGTCACCGGTTTTGATCGGGCGGTGGAAGACGAATTTCTGGTCGCGGTGCAGCACCCGGGCCATGTTGATCGGGATGTCGAACTTGGTGAAGACGTCCATCTGGACGCGTCGACCGGCGACCGCGAGGAATGTCAACGGCGCCACGGTGGCGTCATAGCCGTATTCGGCGGCCGACTCCTCGGAGTGATGAGCGGGGTGATCGTTGCTGATGGACTCGGCAAACTCGCGAATCTTCTCGCGACCGACATCGAAGTAGTCGGGGTACCGATAATGCGTGCCGATCAGGCCTTCGGCGCCTGCGGGCAATGACATGCGCTGCTCTCCACTCTGATGGTTGCTCAGCGGCGCAGCCTATCAGCGAGATTGCCGCCTAGATGCCACGGCAGCCAGTGCGCCGCCGGCCGCGCCCAGTGCCAACGCCGACGGTACGCCGATGCGGGCGGCCTTGCGGGCGGTCCGGAAGTCCCGAATTTCCCACCCGCGTTTGCGCGCGTAATCACGCAAAGCGGCGTCGGGATTGATCGCTACGGCGGTGCCGACCAGCGACAGCAGCGGTATGTCGTTGTAGCTGTCGGAGTAGGCGGTGCAGCGCTTGAGGTTGAGTCCCTCGCGGATGGCCAGCGAGCGCACCGCGTGGGCCTTGCCGGGTCCGTGCAGGATGTCGCCAACCAGACGGCCGGTGAAGATTCCATCGACCGATTCGGTGACGGTGCCCAGTGCGCCGGTCAGTCCCAGGCGGCGGGCGATGGTGATCGCCAGCTCGTACGGCGTGGCGGTGACCAGCCAGACCTGCTGGCCGGCGTCGAGGTGCATCTGCGCGAGAGCGCGGGTGCCCTCCCAGATCTTGTCGGCGATGATCTCGTCGAAAACCTCCTCGCCCAGCTGGGTCAGTTCGGCGGTCGACCGGCCTTCGATGAACGCCAACGCTTTGCGTCGGCCGGCGGCGACGTCGTTGCTGTTCTCTTTGCCGAGGACCTGAAACTTGGCCTGCGCGTAGACGAATCCGAGAACGTCGCGATAGGTGAAGTACTTGCGGGCGGCCAGGCCGCGACCGAAGTGGATCAGCGACGAGCCCTGCACCAGGGTGTTGTCGACGTCGAAGAACGCCGCTGCGGTCAGGTCGACGGGCGGCTGCTCGGGGCCGGGTTCCTGGTCGGCCGCAGCGCCTTCCAGCGCCTGCTCGGCGCTGGCGTTGGCGGCCACCGTCTCGAATTGCTGCTCAGCGGGGTCGGGTTCTGCGTTCGGGCCGGGTTCGACAGTGCCCGGGCCGCCGGGAGCGGTCACGGCTTCACATTATCCGTCCGCGCTGCGCGGGGTCGGGGTTGGTGGACAGGTGTGGCTGGCGGGTCTTGGCGCTCTGGGCGTTCCGCGCTATCTGCCCGGTCCGTGGGTGAGTAGATCGTCGTTCTCGCGCCTGCGACGGCATCTGCGAAGGGGGGCCGCTATTGAATAAGATCCGTGGCAAGCCGGTAGTCGTGCTTGTCGGAGAAGTAGCTGAAGACTTACGGCACTCTTAGCCTACTTGTCTTGCCAGCCTTCATACTCGGTGCCAGAGGTATCGTTCCAAAACTTTGGCGAAACCTCCGTCCAGAGGTCAGCTTCGGTCAGACGGTCTATCTTCTCTTGGGCTTCATCGAATAACTTTCGTGCGCGCGCCAACTCTTCCTCTGTCGGCGGGGTGACGCCGGCTTCTTCGGGAGTCGAGAAGATCTTCCCGGCGATTCTTTCGGCCATAGTTTGCGAACTCGTCTCTGTAGAGCCGGAACCGGCGAGGGTCTAATTCCGTGGGCGGTCGGCATACTCCGTACCCGAGACATCGTCGAAAAACTTCGACGAAACCTCCTTGGGAACGTCTGCGTCCGAAACGCGGTCAATCTGTTCTTGGAATTCGTCAAAAAGCTTGCGTGCGTTGGCAATTTCTTCAGCACTCGGTCGAGTGACACCTGCCTCTTCGGGTGTAGAGAAGATTCTTCCGGCAATTTCCTCGGCCATTACACACGCTCTCCTATCGCTCGATCATTTCGATAATTGTCCTGCCTGAAGGGTCGGTTTTCCGATCTACCACGTAGAACTTCGTACCAGTTGGAAACAAGACTTCCTTTCGCTGGGAAACGCGAGAATGATGAGATGTCCCGTCCCGTCTTCGACAGGATCCTGAACTCAACGTTCCCTGCGAACGCCGGGGACCGCGCGACAGCGGGATCCATTGTGTGCTGATGAATGCGCTTTCGGTGACTGACAGCGCCCGGTGGTATTGCGCCAGCACTTCGGCGGCAAGTTACGCGCCACGAAAGACCGAGACCGCGGTGTGGCGGTCAATTTTTGCAGCGCTTGATTCAGCGCGTCAACACGAGCTTGCTGGGATGCGTCCATGGTGTCGTTCCTCAACGCATCGTTTAGGTCCTCGTGTCCCAGGCCAGTGTAATCACTTAGTGCCGTTAGGTCCTCAGACTGAATGCGCGTCCGGAGTGTGGAGCTACAGGCCCGTGATGGTCAAGGATTTGTAACTTGGGTGCGTGCGGACTCGGTGCGCCGCCGTGCGGGTGCGCGGTCGTCGGGCTATCAGGAACTGCGTGTCGACGGCACCCCGTTCACCCCGGCGTGGCGGGATATGCGCCGCTGACGTGTGCGTGCGCGGCCTCAGTCGCCGGTTCGCTCGTGGGCTTTGACCCAGTGTCCGTGGCCGGCTTCTGAGTAGTGGGGCTCTTCGATTCGGTGAGCCCGTAGGGCGGCAGCGGGCCCTTGGTGGTAGGCGCAGGGCTCGGCCTGCCCGCCTTTTGGTGGTTCGCTTCGCGGCGGTTCGTTTCGCGGCGGCGGGTTGTCGTGCGGTGCGGGATTAGGCAGCCGTCCCGGGGTGGGTACGTGAAATCCCTTGGGCGCCTCGGCAGCGTCTTCGGCGAGGCGGCCAAACTTGGATAGTTTTGATAGGGCGCCGCCGGGAAGCGCCACGGTTGCAACGTCGAAAAGCGTCTCGCCCGTTGCCGTGAACGGGTCCGTGCTCCATTCGTCCCAATGGACGATACCTTTGCCGAGCTCTTTCCAGGATTCCTCCGCCTTTTGCTCGCCATCTGCTCCGGTAAGCGCTTCCAACTTTTCGACCGCGCCAGATACGGACTGCCAGAAACCTTTTGGATCCACGACGGCTCGGAGCGGGTTGAGGGTCCACATGCCCTTGACGGTGCTTTCCGCTTCTCGCAGGAAGCCGCCGCACGTCCGCCCGAAATGGTCCAGCGCGCGACCGACGTCGGTGGCATGCAAGAAGTGGTCCCACTCCTTCGCGGCGTAGTGGGCCATCGTGGAAAGGATCGTCTGCGCCTCGGTGAGCGCGGTGGCGATTTGTTTACCGAGCGCGTCGACTTCTGCGGTGAACTGGTCGATGACGATGCGAATGTCGTTCGCGATCTTCTTGATCTCGTCTTCGTCTTCGTCAGTGAGAAATTCCCAGACTTCTTTGATCCCGGTCAGGGGATTGCAGATGCGTGACAACAAATCGATGACCGCGGCGTGGACCGTGTCGATCTTGGTTGCGTAGGACGTGAGGTGTGTGGCGACCGTCCCGCACTGTTGCAAGATTCCGGCCGCACAGCGATGGGTTTCGGCAAACGCCGCAGCGATAGCCGGTCCTTCTGGAATCTGTTGAGCAGCAATGACACTCATAGGACCGGCCGAACCGACTATTTCGCCGACCTCGAAATGCGTACCCGCGGTTGTCCAGGCCGCCGCCGCGCCACGCAGCTTGGCTGAATTCCCCGTCGGCCAGATCATCCCGATGTAGTTGGCCACCCAGCCCCAGCCCGCTGGAACGCCGACCCCACGGCCGACGGAGGACGGCGACGAGCCCGCCGCGATGGCATCGGTTGGATGGGGGCCTGGGAGCGGTTGGCCGTGACCCGAAATGTTCGAATTCACCTCGGCGACGGAGTAGTTGTGTGCCGATATCCTGACGCCATCACCCAAGCGGCACAACCCATTACGGGTGGTCGCCATCGCCTCGAGCAGCTTGGACGCCGAGTTGTCGTAACTGTGGCCGAATGCCGCACCCGCCGGGTCATCGCCCGACATGCCGTGGCATCCGGTGAGCGTCGCTGTCAACGTCGAAACGGTGGAGTCCAAACCTTCACCCACCGAAATCACTGCGGCGCCGGCACCATCCAGCGCCCTCGGATCAACCGCGAGCGGCGCCATCGCTTATGACCACATGGCAGAATTCGTCGCCATGGCTTGGGTGTAGTTGTGATGTGCGCCGCCGCCCGCCGTCTTCAGCTGGTTCAGTGCCTCCCGCATCGTCGTCTCGCCGTGCGACCAATGGCGATGCGCCTCGGCATGGGCTGTCGCCGCTTGGCCCGACCAGCCCTGGTGTAGATGCGTTACCAGCGAATCGATTTCAGCGACGAGGCTCTCGGTGTGCCGCACGTACTCATCCATTCGCTGGATCGCGTCGGCGAGTGCCTCGGGATTTATGCTGTATGCATCAGCCACGGTAGACGCCATCCAATTCCATGGCCGACGCGTCCTCCTCGGAGTCGAATTCGGCACCCGTCACGCCGATAGCCTTAGCCAGAGTTGATAACCCCAGCTGGACCTCACCAGCGCCGCGATGCCACGAGTCCCAGACTGCGGCATAGGCGCTGCCCGAACTGCCCTGCCATCCGTCTAGTAGTTCGCGGACCTGGCCATCGAGTTCCGCGAGTCGGCTGCGCAGATCCTTTGCCGCGCTCGACAACGCTTGTGACGCAACGTGCATGGCCTCGGGTTGAACCCGGAGGTCGGGACGCTCGGCCATAGCCGTAAAGCTAGAGGCCTCAGGCAACGGGCACAATTCACCCTTGGCCGAAAGGCGCTACGACTGCTGCTTGCCGGCCTTTTCGTCCTCGTCGTCGCGCTTGTCCTCAGGGACGAGCAGGCGTCGGCTGGCGACCGGCTTGCCGGCAACGCGTTTCACGACCTCGGGTGCGGCCTGCGGCGTCGTGATACGGCCCTTGGACGGGCGCGCCGTTCTTCACCGTTGGAGGAACGACACGTTTGGTCTCCGCCTTGCTGTCGCTTCCGCCCGCCGCGCCATGGGCTGCCCCGGGCGGCATCATCGGCATGCCGCCGCCCATCGTCCCACGCGCTCCAGCGGCGGAATCCGGTGTGCTCGGCGGTGCGACGGGCATCTGCGACGAGGCGGGCACCGTTCCGGCCGACGGAGTCGGCGGGGGCCCAAGGGTTCCCGCCGGGGTCGTGCCACCAGCGAGCGCTGCCCCCGCCCCGGCTCCACCGGCGCCCAGGCCCGCGCCGCCTGCACCGAGCGCGTCGCCGAGCGCGTCGGCCGGCACCGATGCACCCAGGCCCGTGCCCTGACCCGCCTTGCCGAGGGTGCTGGTCAGCTGGGAGCTGATCTGCGAGACCTGTTGCATGGCTTGGTTGAGTGGTTGGGTCAGTCCCTGCAAGAGCCCGCTGAAGGTCTGCATCACCTGCTGTGGCATCTGCTGGACGGTGCCCATCAGCTGCTCGAGTTCTTTGCTCGAATTCTCCTCGTTGGCAGGGAATTTCGTCAGATGCATCACCGGTCTGTTGGCCGCGCTGTGCATGTTGAGCCTGCGCGGCCGCCAAATCGGCCGGGTCACCTGAGTTGCCGGCAAGGCCCAATGTCGCGAGCAGCTGACTCATCAGCGAGCTACCCGAGGCGATCTGATCGGGCGTCAGTGGCGGCGGCGGTGGCATGCCATACGCACGCGCGAGCTGACCGAGAACGATCTGCAACTGCTCCGGGTCCATTGAATCCTCTTCCTACGGAACGCGATTCAGTGCCTGGAACCAGGCGAAGTGGTAGTTGGCGCCGATCGCGTCTTTCACGACGAGGGCGTCGATTGCAGCGAGCAGCTGCCAGTTCGACAGCGCCGCAGCATCGACGTTCTCAGGGTAGGAGCTGATGACGTCCTCGCGAAGCTTGGTGAGATGTTCATTGAGAAGCTGCATTTCGATATCCAAGACACCGGTGTCGGCGAATGCCGCTCTCGCGATCGTGTGTGCCATTTGCGGCAACCCGTCGCGGTAATTGGTTGCCTGCCCAAGCTCCCAGCCCAGGTCTTCGACAGCGCGAACTCGCCGGGGCCGCAACGATGTTGGCGTAGGCTCGAGTTCCTCGTCGGGTTCTGGGAGGTAGTGCAGCGGGGTGTAGCTGGCCGAGGTCTCCACCTGTCCGAGCAACGCCTCGATGTCGCCACGACGATCGCCCGGTTCGAGCAGAGTCACGACGGACGGGATCGAAATGCCAGGCGGAATCCAGCCGCGCGCGAGATCGGTTATCAGCACTGTCGTTCCGTCCGCGCGTTCCCCGGCGACCCATTGGAGCCGCGGTTCTTGGCGGGCGACGAAGTCGACGATCCGCTGGAGACGGGCTTTGGCGGTTGCCTGCGCCGAGGCGGTACCGGCAGCGGCGCCGCCGGCAGTCGCGACGACGGCCTGCTCGCCGACGCTGGCCGGTGCCGGGTGCGCGTCCTGGCGCACTGGCGGGCTGGCGGATCACCGCGGGCTGTGAAAGCCCGCTCGTCCCAGCGGAGGAACCAACCGGCGCTGAGGTGGGGGAGTAGGTCGACGGGCCGGACGGCGTCGTGACGGGACTGGACGGCATCGTCGGTGTCGACGCGATTGGCGTGGGCGGCCGAATGTCTGAGCCGTAGCTTGGCAGAGGTCCGACAGGTGGCGCCGCGGCAGACTGCGCGGCGGCAGGACCGGCCATATACGTTGCGCCCGAATCCATTGCCGGGCTCGGGGTACTGCTGACCGGTGGCGCGGCGGGCGGCGGCGGTGCATCGAACGCAGGTGCGTGGGCTGCCGACGGCATGGTCGATGCCGGGAGATCCGACATCGCCTGAGTTGGCAGTTGCGGTTGGACCGGGCTAGTCACCGGCGGCACGTTGTTCAGCGCGCCAGGCATCGGTGCGCCTTGACCCAATCCCGGATTCAACCCTTGCATGAGGCCGCTGGGCTGCGGGACCGATCCCATGGCCGAGGGGTTAAAGGCGTTGGCGGGCAAGCCGTTTGATAGTCCGGTCATGGGGAGAGGCGAGCTCGTAGCGGGCAGGCCGGTCGCGGGGCCGCGTCCCGGATGTCGCAGCCGCCAGGGGCCATCGGACCGGGCGACGGTTGCCGGAACCCTACGATATCGGGCTCGCCGTAATGTCGGCCGCGGGCCGGCACGACCAGGTTGAGAACCTGCCGAGGCAAACGGTTAGCGGCGCCATTGCCTCCGGCGTCGCCATGCAGGATGTTCTGCCGGACCGTTGGATTCGGCGGAGCAACTCGGCTGCAGCCCATGTCGGTTGCTGCCGCCGAGGTGATGAGGCTGGATCTCTCGGCGCCGGAGCTGTCCGGGGGGCCACCTTGGCCGAGCAAGCCTTTTACCTGCTGTGTGATGGTCTCTTTATTGGGGGAACCGAGCATCCGCGTGGTGTCGATGCCGTGTTGCTGAGCGAATTGCCGCGCACTGATGGTAATGTCCCGCTGGTCAAGGATCTTCTGCATAGCTTCGAAGACATTCTGGGTGCTTGGTGCCGCAGCAGTATTCGCGTCTGTTGGCATTGCATGACGACGTTCAACGATTTTGCCGAGCTTGACCGGCGGCAAATCTTTGGACTGCTGTATCTGGTCAATCTCCGCCTTTCCTTCGTCGGCGATTGTTTCCAAGTCGCGAGTTCAGCTCACTCGACATATCTGATGGGCTGAGAATGCGATTCGCTAATGACGCCATTTGTTTTCGCGACATCGCCGGCCTGCTCGGCGCCCCATTTGAACGTTTCACGAAGATTGTCGGCGGTAATGCCTTTCTGGAGATCTGGGCTCAACGAACCTCGTCATTTGCTGTCGCAACTGATCGGAAAAGCTCTGCCATGAAGCAGATGTCACCTGACGCTTAGTCGCCGCGGCGCTCAACGACGCCCAAATCGAGTCCTGGCGTCCACCATTGACCAACCATGAGTTGGAACCATGGATCACCGATGGGCGCTGCCACTATTTGCACATCTCAGTGTAGCCGAGCGAAGGCTCGCGTCGCCCTCCTTTATAAGAGCTGCCTGGGCGGGTCCGCATCCTTGGCGCCAGCCAAGTAGTTCTGCGCCAGGTTTCGACATGATAGTTCGCGAAGTTGCTGATTGCGGACGCCAATTTCGGAGTCGCCGCAGGATCAATATGGTCTCGCAAGTACCAACGATCCCGCGACCAGCGAAAGCCGCGCATCCGCCGCCTGCGCTTCGGCCATCGCGGGATCGTTGGTTTGCTCGGGCGCGGGTTTCCCCTCCTGTTTGCAACACCACTCCTTTATCGACCAGTTCAAAAGCCGTGCACGCCTTCGTCTTCGCGTCGGCAATCTGCTGCTCGGAGTAGGTCGGAGCGGCGGCCTGCGCCGGCGCGGGCGGTGGTGTCGGCCGGAACCACCCGACAATCGCTAGAACGGTCGCGACCACAGCCACCGCGAGCGCGACGTAGGTCAATCCGCGTGACTGGCCCTTGGGAGGTGCGGGTTGCCACGCTGGCGGCCCCGGCTGAAATCCGGTCGGCGCAGGCGGAAACCCACTGGCTCCGTGCCCGTGCATAGCCCCGCTCGGCGGATTTTCCGACATGGTGCTGATGTTATCGCTGATCAACGTTTCCGGTATTCAGCTTTTTGCTGCCGAACATCGTCGCCGCATACGCTTTTCAGCGTTTTTCCTCCGGCGAGCCGCCCTGACACACTTGGCCCATGAGCCGTCGCCAAGTCCAGCTGTTGACCCGCGCGGGCTGCACGATCTGCGACGGAGTCCACGCGCAACTCACCCAGCTCGCCGCAGAACTCGATTTCGACCTCACAACCACCGACGTCGACGCCGAGGCGTCGAGAGGCGACACGTCACTCCGGGCCGAATTCGGCGACCGGCTGCCGGTCGTCCTGCTCGACGGTCGCGAGCACAGCTACTGGGAGCTCGACGAACCTCGCCTGCGTCGCGACCTGGCCAAGAGTTAAACACCACACAAATTTGGTGGCCTATCAAATGACCGACTACGGTGGATACCAGTCAATTCACCGGTGTTAGCAAGGGAGCAGGCCAGGTGATCCAGCCGTGAGCGTCCTGCTCTTCGGTGTTTCGCACCGCAGCGCGCCGGTCTCCGTTCTGGAGCAGCTCAGCACCGATGAGTCCGAGCAAATCAAGCTCGTCGACCGAATCATGCAATCCTCGCTGGTAACCGAGGCGATGGTGCTCTCCACCTGCAACCGTGTTGAGGTCTACGCCGTCGTCGACGCCTTCCACGGCGGCCTGTCGGCCATTGGCCAGGTCCTCGCCGACCAAGCTGGCATGTCGGTGTCTGACCTCACCAAGTACGCCTACGTCCGCTACAGCGAGGCCGCCGTCGAGCACCTGTTCGCCGTGGCCAGCGGCCTGGATTCGGCCGTCGTCGGCGAACAGCAGGTACTCGGCCAGGTCCGCCGCGCCTACGCCGCCGCCGAGGTCAACCGCACAGTCGGGCGGACGTTGCACGAGCTGTCCCAGCGCGCGCTCGCGGTCGGCAAGCGGGTGCACGCCGAAACCGGCATCGACGCCGCCGGCGCATCCGTGGTTTCCGTCGCCCTCGGCATGGCCGATACCAAACTGGGCGGCCTGCAGGATAAGACCGCCGTCGTCGTCGGCGCCGGAGCGATGGGCGCCCTGTCGGTCGCCCATCTGACCCGGGCCGGCATCGGGCACATCTACGTCGTCAACCGCTCGCTGCCCCGTGCGCAGCGGCTGGCCCGCAAGCTTCGCGAATCCGGCACCGCCGCTGAGGCATTGAGCCTGGAGAATCTGTCGACCGCGCTGGCCGACGCCCACGTCGTGGTCAGCTGTACGGGCGCGGTACGCCCGGTGGTGTCGCTGGCCGACGTGCACAACGCCCTGGCCGCCACCCGCCGCGACGAACAGCCGTTGGTGATCTGCGACCTCGGGATGCCGCGCGACGTCGATCCGGCGGTGTCCGGGTTGCCCGGCGTCTGGGTCGTCGACATGGACCGCATCCAGCGTGAGCCGTCCGCCAAGGCCGCCGCGGCCGACGCCGACGCCGCCCGCCACATGGTCGCCGCCGAGGTCGCCACCTACCTGGCTGGCCAGCGGATGGCCGAAGTCACTCCGACCGTCACCGCGCTGCGACAGCGGGCCGCCGACGTCGTCGAGGCCGAACTGCTGCGTCTGGACAGCCGGCTACCCGGCCTTGACGCCGCCCACAAGGACGAGGTCGCCCGGACGGTTCGTCGCGTCGTCGACAAGTTGCTGCACGCGCCTACTGTGCGGATCAAGCAACTGGCCAGCGCTCCCGGCGGCGACAGCTACGCCGAGGCGCTCAGGGAGCTGTTCGAGCTCGACCAGACCGCCGTCGACGCCGTCGCCAATATCATTGAATTACCCTCTGCCACAACGGATTTAGCTGAGTAGCCGCTTGTCCGACGTGATCCGGATAGGTACCCGTGGCAGCTTGCTGGCCACCACTCAGGCCGGCGGCATCCGCGATGCTCTGCTGGCCAATGGCCACCAGGCCGAGCTGGTGATCATCAGCACCGCGGGCGACCAATCGCAAGAGCCGATCGCCGACATCGGCGTCGGCGTCTTCACCGCCGCGCTGCGCGAAGCCATTGCCGCCGGCGAGGTCGACATGGCGGTGCATTCGTACAAAGACCTGCCGACCGCGCAGGACGAGAGATTCCTGATCGCGGCCATCCCGCCGAGGGAAGACGCCCGCGATGCGCTGGTGGCCCGCGACGGGTTAGTGCTGGGAGAGCTGCCGAGCGGTGCAATCGTGGGCACCTCGTCGCCGCGGCGGGCCGCGCAGCTTAGAGCACTGGGTCTCGGTTTGGAAATTCGCCCCCTACGAGGCAACCTAGACACCAGGTTGAACAGGGTAAGCAGTGGTGATCTGGACGCGATCGTGGTTGCCCGGGCGGGTCTGACCCGGCTGGGACGTCTCGACGCCGTCACCGAGACGCTGGAGCCGGTGCAGATGTTGCCGGCGCCGGCTCAAGGAGCTCTCGCCGTTGAGTGCCGAGCAGGGGATTCCCGGCTCGCGACACTGCTGGCAGAGCTGGACGACGCCGACTCCCGCGCGGCCGTCACCGCCGAGCGTGCCCTGCTCGCCGAACTGGAGGCGGGTTGTTCCGCGCCGGTGGGAGCGATCGCGGAAGTGGTCGAGTCCATCGACGAGGACGGCCACATCTTCGAGGAACTATCGCTGCGCAGCTGTGTGGCGGCGCTGGACGGATCCGACGTGATCCGCGCGTCCGGGATCGGCAGTCCGGATCGGGCACGAGAGCTAGGGCTCTCGGTGGCCGCCGAGCTGTTCGACTTGGGCGCACGGGAAGTCATGTCGAGCGCGCGGTAAGGCAAGCGCGCCAACAAGGTAGGTAGGTAGGAGCGACGATGACGACGCGAGGGCGCAAGCCGAGGCCCGGCCGCATCATGTTCGTGGGCTCGGGTCCAGGCGACCCGGCCCTGCTGACGACGCGGGCCGCAGCGGTGCTGGCCAATGCCCCCCTGGTGTTCATTGATCCCGACGTGCCCGAGCCGGTGCTGGCGTTGATCGGCAGAGATCTGCCGCCAGTCTCCGGTCCTGCGCGGGCTGAGCCAGCCGCGCCGTCGGACAACGGTGACGCCGCGGGTGCCGACGCGGGAGACCAGTCCACCGCCGTGGTGTCGGTGGGACCCGACGTGCGACCCGCTCTGGGCGATCCCGCCGAGGTCGCCAAGACGCTGGTCGCCGAGGCCCGCACCGGCGCCGACGTGGTTCGGCTGGTCTCCGGTGACCCGCTCTCGGTGGACTCGGTGATCACCGAGGTCAACACCGTGGCCCGCAGCCACCTGCACTTCGAGATCGTGCCGGGCCTGGCCGCCAGCGACGCGGTGCCGACTTACGCGGGGCTGCCGCTGGGCTCGTCGCACACGGTCGCCGACGTCCGGGGCGACGTCGACTGGGGTGCGCTGGCCGCTGGGCCTGGTCCGCTGATCCTGCAGGCCACCTCGTCGCATGTCGCCGACGCGGCGCGCACGCTGATCGAGTACGGCCTGGCCGACACCACGCCCTGCGTGGTCACGTCGTCGGGCACCACCTGCCAGCAACGCTCGGTGGAGTCGACGCTGGGCGGGCTGACCGATTCGACGCTGCTGCTTGCCGCGGACGGCGCCGCGCCGTCACCGGTGATCGTGACGATCGGGAAGACGGTCGCCAACCGGGCCAGGCTGAACTGGTGGGAGAGCCGCGCGCTGTACGGCTGGACCGTGCTGGTGCCGCGGACCAAAGACCAGGCCGGCGAGATGAGCGAGCGGCTGACCGCGCACGGCGCGCTGCCGATCGAGGTGCCGACCATCGCCGTCGAGCCGCCGCGTAGCCCCGCGCAGATGGAGCGCGCGGTCAAGGGTCTGGTCGACGGGCGCTACCAGTGGGTGGTGTTCACCTCGACCAACGCGGTGCGCGCGGTGTGGGAGAAGTTCGGCGAGTTCGGTCTGGACGCCCGCGCGTTCTCCGGCGTGAAGATCGCTTGCGTCGGCGAATCGACCGCCGACCGGGTCCGCGCGTTCGGGATCAGTCCCGAGCTGGTGCCCTCCGGCGAGCAGTCGTCGCTGGGTCTGCTGGACGAATTCCCGGACTACGACAGCATTTTCGACCCGGTGAACCGGGTGCTGCTGCCGCGTGCCGACATCGCCACCGAGACGCTGGCCGAGGGTCTGCGCGAACGTGGCTGGGAGATTGAGGATGTCACCGCGTACCGGACCGTGCGGGCTGCCCCGCCGCCGGCGGCCACCCGCGAAATGATCAAGACCGGTGGCTTCGACGCGGTGTGCTTCACTTCCAGCTCGACGGTGCGCAACCTGGTCGGCATCGCGGGCAAGCCGCACGCCCGCACGATCGTTGCCTGCATCGGGCCGAAAACCGCTGAGACGGCAGCCGAATTCGGCCTGCGTGTCGACGTGCAGCCCGAGACCGCGGCGGTCGGGCCGCTGATCGAGGCGCTGGCCGAGCATGCCGCGCGACTGCGCGCCGAGGGTGCGCTGCCGCCGCCGCGTAAGAAGAGCCGCAGGCGCTAATGAAGCCCGCAGCGGCGAGCTGGGGGCACCTCCCGCTTGCGGGGGAGCGTGTTTGTACACCGACACGCCGTCGGGACCGGCATTCCGCGCACGCTCGCGGCGACAGAAGCCAGCATGGGTGATCACCTGCGGCAGCGTCCGCGTCGGCTCCGGTCGACCCCGGCGATGCGCCGGCTGGTCGCGCAGACGTCGCTGGAGCCAAGGCATTTGGTGTTGCCGATGTTCGTCGCGGACGGCATCGACGAGCCCGCTCCGATCTCCTCGATGCCCGGCGTGGTGCAACACACCCGCGACTCGCTGCGAGCGGCCGCGGCCGACGCTGTCGCCGCCGGGGTGGGTGGGCTGATGCTCTTCGGTGTGCCCCGGCCCGAGGACAAGGACGCCCTCGGGTCAGCGGGGTCGGATCCCGACGGCATCCTCAACGTCGCGCTGCGCGACCTGACCAAGGACCTCGGCGACTCGACCGTGCTGATGGCCGACACCTGCCTGGACGAATTCACAGACCACGGCCACTGCGGCGTGCTCGACGAGCGCGGCCGGGTCGACAACGACACCACTTTGCAGCGCTACGTCGAACTCGCTGTCGCACAGGCGGATTCAGGAGCCCACGTGGTGGGCCCGAGCGGCATGATGGACGGTCAGGTCGAGGTGATTCGCGACGGACTGGACGCCGCCGGTCACGCGCAAGTCGTCATCCTGGCCTACGCGGCCAAGTTCGCGTCGGCGTTTTACGGGCCGTTCCGGGAAGCGGTGAGCTCCAGCCTGATTGGCGACCGGCGCACCTATCAGCAGGAGCCGGGCAACGCTCGCGAAGCGCTGCGCGAGGTGCAACTCGACCTCGCCGAGGGCGCCGACATCGTGATGGTCAAGCCCGCGATGAGCTACCTCGACGTGGTGGCCGCGGCGGCCGCGATATCGCCCGTCCCCGTCGCCGCCTATCAGGTTTCGGGGGAGTACGCGATGATCGCGGCGGCGGCCGCCAACGGCTGGATCGACGAACGTGCGGCCGCGCTCGAATCGCTGATGAGCATCCGGCGCGCCGGCGCCGACATCGTGCTCACCTACTGGGCCGCGAGCGTGGCCAACTGGTTGTCGTGACGGGTCCCGTCGAGCCGGGGTGGGGCCAAGGGCCCCCGGTGAGCCCCGAGCGGCCGAGTCGGCCGGTCGACGTCGACACCGGTTTCTGGCTGTGGTTGGTCGCGCTTCCGTTGATGGTGATCGGCTACGGCGCGGATGTCCTCGGCTCGTCGGACAGTCACAGCGCCACGCCACTGCTCGTCGCATCCGGGTTGTTCACCGCGGTGCTGTGCGCGATCGTTGTGACGTTCCTGATCCTGATGCGGGCCGGATACCGTTGGGCTCGAACGACATTGACGGGCGGGGCGATCGCCACCGTCGTCTTCGTCGTTATCCGCTTGTTCACCGCGACGTGGCCGCCGATCTACGCCGTCGCGTGTGGCGCCGCCGGCATCGTCGGATCGGTGCTGATTGCGGGCGGGATGTTCCTGCTGCACCGCAGCGACGCGCACAACTACTTCACCAGGTGAGCCCGCAAAAAGGTGAAGTGTCAGGCCACCGGGTGCGATATACGATTTTGACCAGTTAGTCGAGTCGATAACGGGGGTGGCTGTGGACAACCTCACGATCCAGCCTGAAGAGGTCTTTCACGCCGCGACGGTCGGGCGCGACCACCACGAGGAACTGGCCGGCACCTACGCGTCGACGCAGTCTCAGGGCTGGGACGCCCAGTCCGGGTGGGTCGGCTCCTCAGGTGCGGCGCTGTCGGGGCTGCTGGATCGCTGGCAGTCGCATGCCGGCGACCACCATAGGATGCTCAACGACCACCACGACGGACTGGACGCGGCGGCGACGACCTTCACCGAGATGGACAAACACGCCGGCCAGCGGTTGAAACTCATCGAATGACGCTGTCGCTGGCCGACATCGAGGCGTGGGATGACGCCGCGATCGAGCAGGTGTTCTTGGCGGCGACGCTGCGGGCCGAAGGCGCCGAGACCACTGGGAACACCGTCGGCGACCTGCTGACGTTCGTCAACTGGCATGGCGAGACGGCCGAAGCGGCCCGCGAGTCGGCCAATCGCATCAAAGTCACGCTGACCGACCATGCCGACGAGTGCAAGCGGGTCGCGACGGCGGCGCACAAGGCGTCCGCGGAAGTCGCCGACCTGAAGTACCGGCTGTCGACGATCAAGGCCGAAGCCAACGCGGCGCAACTCAGCATCAACGAGCAGACCGGCGCGGTCACGTCCAAGGTCACCGTGATGACCGTCGAGATGAAAAGACAGCAGGACGCGGTCAAGGCGGACGTCGAAAGCCGGGTCCGGCAACTGATCGCCGACGCCGACGGCGTCGACCGCGATCTCGCGACCGCCATCAAAACCGCCGACGGCGCGGCGGCCGGACCGGCTCCGGCCGGTCCCAAGCCGAATCTGCCTCAGCCGCCGGACAAATCGGCGAAGCCGACCGACGTCAAGAAGTGGTGGGACGGCCTCACACCGCAGCAACAGTCCGACTACCTGGCCAATGACCCGGCCGCGCTCGACCGGGACGGCATCCCGCCCCAAGTTCGTGACGCCGGCAATCGCATCCGGCTGCCACACGAACTCGGGGTGGCCAAACAGACGCTTGACCGGGCACACGACGACGCCATGCATTCCACCGACGGGACCGGATTCGCCAACGCGGAAGCGCTCGCTAGAGCGCAGACCCGCTACAACGACCTGCAGGCCATTCAGAGCGTGATGTATCCGATCAACTCGAACGGGACGCCGCGGGCGATCGATCCCGCCGACCGTCGCAGCCTGATCACGCTCGACACCACGTCCAACCAGAACCACGTGCTCGCCGCCATCGGTGTCGGCGACGTCGACAACGCCGCGCACCTGGGAGTCACCACCGGCGGGGTCGGCACCAACGCCACCAGCCTGCCCAGCATGGTCGACGAGGCCACCAACCTGCGGCACACCACGCTTCAAATCCTGCAGCAGTCGGGAGATCTCAACCCGAACTCGGTGGCCACCGTCGCCTGGGTGGGCTACGAGCCGCCCGCGTCGATGACCGACCTCAGCGTCGCCACCGACGCCGGCGCCAAGGCGGCCGCACCGCATCTCAACAGCTTCTGGCAGGGGCTGGCGGCAACCAGCGAGAACCCGTCGCAGCAGATCACCGCGTTCGGTCACTCCTACGGCTCGCTGCTCACCAGCCTGGCGCTGCAACAGGGCGACAGCCACGTTCACGACGTCGTCTTCTACGGGTCTCCGGGCCTGGAGCTCAACAACGTCGGCGACCTGCACCTGGCCCCGGGCGGGCACGCGTTCTTCGAGCAGGCGGCCCACGATCCCATCGCGCTGGTGCAAAAGGCCCCGCAGATCGGTGAGGCGCTGCTCCCCGCGCTCGCCGTGCCGCCGCTGCTGCCGTTCGGCGTGCTTGGCCTTGTCGACGTGCTCGGCGGCAGCGGCGTCAACGACCAGTGGTTCGGCAACACCCCGAACCAGGTCGCCGGCATCGTTCCGCTGTCGACGTCGGCCGGGGTCGACCCGATTCTTGGGATCAGTCGTGCCGCGGCCGACGTGCACGCCGACTATCCCCGCGCGGTCGATGGCACGCTGCGGATGTCGGGATATAACTTGGCGGCCGTGTTGTCGGGTGTGCCGCATGCGGCCAAGGCAGGGAACTGAGATGACGTTTCGCCGGTCGTGCACGACCGTCGCGGTCGTTGCCGCGGCCGTCCTCTCGGGTTGTCACTACGACCCGTACCCGTGGCCCCGACCGGGTCAGCCGTCCGCCACTCCGCTGGAAAACCAACTCGGTCAACGTGATTCACTGCAGGACGCCGCCAACGAGCTGATCGGTGTCGCCGCCGAAATCCGGGACGCGGTGCAACGGGTCTACCCGCGGGCGCAATGGTCGGCCGTGACTCACGGCGGTCAGGCGGGCTGCGACGCCCCATTCACCTTCCTCAGCGGAGCCGTCTACCAGATACCGCACTACGACACCCCTGCGCCGTCGTTGCCGGCCGATCGTGAGGCCGTCGTTGCCGCCGCGGCCGATGTGCTGCGAGCCCACCACGCCGGAAAAATCGATGTGACCAGGGGCCAGTCGGTGAGCGGAGAACTGCCGCGCGACCACGGCTACCCCCGGCTCACGATCGGCACGCCGACGACGCCGGCGCCCCCGCTGATGACGGTCGAGGGCCAGACCGGTTGCCACCACACCGCGCCCGGTCCGGGCCCCTGGGACACGCCACCGACTCCGACGCCTTAGAACCGCCTGGCGGTCAGGACCCCAGGTGGTTTGGCCGCCGTTTGGGCAGGGGATGATGGATGGCGTGACTGCCGGCACGGACACCGACGCAGCGCCGATCTTTCGCGAGGTCGGCGCGACCTGGTACTGGGTGCTGGCCGGTCCCATCTCGGCCGCGATCATGCTGTGGATCGAGAAAAGAAGCGGCAACGGCTGGCAGCTTTCGGTCCCGCTGTTCTTCCTGGTCGTGTTGTCGAGTTTCATTGCGCTGCAAGTCAAGGCGGCCCGGATCCACACCTCGGTGGTGCTGACCCCGCAGACCCTGCGCCAGGGCACCGAGACGATCAAGGTATCCGAGATCGTCAAGGTGTACCCCGAACCCCAAAGCCCGTCGGCGGCCCAGAAAGACCTGGAGCGGTGGCAGTCCGCTCGCGCGCTTGGTGAGCTGGTCGGGGTGCCCAAGGGCCGAACGGGCATCGGCCTGCGGCTGACCAATGGCCGGACCGCGCAGGCGTGGGCGCGGCGTCACCGCCACCTGCGCATTCTGCTGACCCCGCTGGTCGAGGAGCGGGTCGGGCTCAACGACGCTGCCGATGACGGCGACGAGAGTCCACGCTGGTGATGGGACGTCTGCGCGCGATCTTCGAGCTGCTGCTGGCCTGCGCCGCGGCAGCCGGCTGCGCGGCGAGCTGGTCATCGGTGCGGAGCACCATCCTCGTGGCGCCCGTGTTGAAAGATCAGCCGGTGAACACCTCGGTGGTCTATGACCCGTCGATGCTGCTGGTCACGTTGCTCCTGGCAGCGGCCGCCGGGATGCTCGCGGTGATCGCCGTCGCACGGCTGCGACGAACCGGCCGCGCCGCAGCGGAATGACCGTCACCGATCTCGACCTGCGCGGCATGAGCTGCGGGTCGTGTGCCGTGCGCATCGAGGGCGCGCTGAACCGGCTCGACGGCGTGCACGCGGCGGTGAACTTCGCGCTTGAGCGCGCCCATGTCCAACATGAGTCCGCGGTGTCGGCCAGTGAACTGATTCGCGCGGTGGAGTCGACGGGCTATCAGGCCTCGGTAGTCGTCGACCCCTTCGGACCGTCCGACGACGCCCCGCACGACGAGCTGCGTCCGCGGCTGATCGGGTCGACGCTGCTGGCGATCCCGGTTGTCGCGGTGTCGATGGTGATGGGATGGCAGTTCGCCGGCTGGCAGTGGCTGGCGTTGGCGCTGACCACCCCTGTGGTGGCGTGGGGCGGCTACCCGTTCCATCGTGCGGCGCTGCTCGGCCTCCGGCATCGCACCTCGACAATGGACACCCTGGTTTCGCTGGGCACGCTGGCCGCCTACCTCTGGTCGACGGCGGCGGTGCTGCGTGGAGTGGGCCCGGTCTACTTCGAAGTCGCGGCCGCCGTCACCGTCTTCCAGCTCGCCGGCCGCTACGCCGAGGCGCGGGCCAAGCGCGCGTCCGGGGCGGCGCTGCGCTCGCTGCTCAGCCTGGGCGCCAAGGCCGCCGTGGTGCTGCGCGACGGCGACGAGGTGCCGGTGCCGGTCTCGCAGCTCCAGGTGGGCGACGTTGTGGTGGTGCGACCGGGGGAGCGGGTCGCAACCGACGGCGTGATCGCGGATGGCTCAACGGCTTTGGACACATCCGCGATGACCGGCGAGCCGGTTCCCGTCGACGTGGCCGCCGGTGACACCGTGATCGGTGGTTCGCTGAACACTTACGGCCGACTGCTGGTCCGCGCCACCAGGGTTGGCGCCGACACCCAGCTGGCCCGGATGGCCAAGCTGGTCAGCGACGCCCAGAACAGCAAGGCGCCCGTCCAGCGGATGGCCGACCGGGTAGCGGCGATCTTCGTGCCCGCGGTGCTGCTGGTCGCCGCGGTGACCATGGTGGGCTGGCTGCTGGCCGGACAACCGGCCGCGTCGGCGTTCACCGCGGCCGTGGCGGTGCTGATCGTCGCCTGCCCGTGCGCGCTCGGATTGGCCACCCCGACCGCGATTTTGGTGGGCACCGGCCGCGGCGCGCAGCTGGGCATCCTGATCAAGGACCCGAAGTTGCTAGAGACCATCGAGGGCGTCGACACCGTCGTCTTCGACAAGACCGGGACCCTGACCACCGGCGCGATGACCGTCCACGACATCGAGACCCGGCCCGGTGAGGACGCCGACGTGGTGCTGGCTCGCGCAGCCGCGGTCGAGTCGGCGTCCGAGCATCCGGTGGCGGCGGCGATCGTCGCGGCCGCCCGTCGCCGTGGGCTGGAGATCGGCTGCAGCCCAGACCATTTCGTCAACGACCCCGGCACCGGAGTCGTCGGTGTGGTCGACGGGGTCGAGGTGGCGGTGTCGCGGGCCGGATCGCTGGCCGGCGTCGATCTACTGGCGCCGGCCCGGCAGACGGCCGTCCAGGTGACGTGGCACGGGCAGGTTCGCGGCGTGATCACGCTCGCCGACCAGGTGAAGCCCGACAGCGCCACGGCGATTGCCGAACTGGCCGCGATGGGCATCACCCCGATGCTGCTCACCGGTGACAGCGTGACTGTGGCCCGGCACGTCGCCGAACAAGTGGGCATCACCGCCGACAATGTGATCGCCGGCGTGCTGCCCACCGAAAAGTCCGACGTCATCAAGGATTTGCAGGCCCGCGGCCGAACTGTCGCCATGGTCGGTGACGGCGTCAACGACTCGGTGGCGCTCGCGGTCGCCGACATCGGCATGGCGATGGGCAGTGGCGCCGACGCGGCGATCGACGCGGGTGATCTGACCCTGATGCGCACCGAGGTGCACACCGTGCCGACCGCCCTGCGGCTGTCGGCGCGCACCCTGCGGACGATCCGGATGAACCTGTTCTGGGCGTTCGCCTACAACGCGGCGGCTATCCCGCTGGCGGCGCTGGGCTGGCTGAACCCGATGATCTCCGGCGCGGCGATGGCTTGCTCGTCACTGCTGGTCGTGACAAACAGCTTGCGGCTCAAGCAGTTTCAGGATGCCAGCCAGGCCAGCTCGCCGGGCAGCTGCTGACGCCAGTATGCCTCGTCGTGTCCACCGGGGGTGAAGCCGCCGGCGGGCGGCACCCGGAGTTGGCCGATGAACTGGGAGGTGGCCGGCGCGAACCGGTCGTCATTGCCGCAGTCGATGCGCAGCGGAATCGACGCCAGCGCAGGCAATCCGAAGACTGTGTTGTGCGTCCAATCGTCGTAGCTGTCGAACGCGCCGAGCGTGCTGGCGGTGTAGGACTGATACAGCGCCGGGCTGACCGCGCAGATCCCGGCGGTGCGCGCGGCGCCAAGCCGAGCGCCGAGCAGCAGCGCGCCGTATCCGCCCATCGACCACCCGATGAAACCGATCCGCGTGATGTCCAGGCTCATCGTCGACAACATCGGGATCAGCTCGTTGAGCACCATCGAACCCGCGTCCTCGCCGCCGGCGCGCCGGTGCCAGTAGGTGTCGCCGCCGTCGACCGCTACCACCGCGAAGGGCGGGTGGCCCGCATTCACGAGATCCGCAAGCGTCTGCTCGACGCCGAAGCTCATCACCTGCTTGGCGCTGCCGCGGATGCCGTGTAACGCAATCACCGGACGCAGCGGACCGATGATCCCGGGCGGCCTGGCGATGATGTAGTTGGTCACCACGCCCCCGCGCGCCGGCGACACAAACGAGCCGGACACTTTGGTCGGCAACGGAGTTGGCGCGGCGACGGGTGCCGGCGGGGGCATCGGCGCGGCGGGTTGAACCGGGCCTGGGTCGGCTGGCACCAGAGTCGGATCCACCAGCGCGCCGAGTGCCCAGGCGCCCGACGCGCCGGCAAAGGCTCGAGCCCCCAGGCGCAGCGCAGCACGGCGGCTCATTGAGTCCACCAGCGAATCGTGCCAAGGCAACTGACGCTCGACGGCAACGGTCTGACAACATTCCGGCAACAACGGCCGGTTGCTAGGGTCGGGCAATGCTTTCAATCGCTTGCGCAAGCCGGATATGTGCCGCCTCAGTCGTTGTCCTGACAGCTTGTAGCGGCGTGGCCGGCTGCGGGTCCGACAACAAATCCGCGAGCCGGAGCGCGTCGTCATCCGCCACGACGTCGGAGGCGCCCGGCGGCTTCGACATTTCCCGGATCGACCAGGTTGGACTTCAACTCCCGCCGGAGGCTGAGGCCACCCCGATTCCACACACTGTGGTGAACGAGGAAGAGGCCAAAACCCTGGCTGGTATGCGCAAAGACTTCAACTACAATCCGCCGCAGTGCGGAACGTTGCTGTCGAAGTCGGCGCATCTTGTCGCGGGTAGCCAGATTCAAGGCGTTACCGTCCGCAAGCCCGATCAGATCGTGATCCTGATCGTGGAATCGCCGGCGCCCGTCACGGATCCCCCGGCCATTGCCGGCTGCGATCGCGTGACGTTCACGGTGCCCGACGAAGTGAAGGGAACCGCCGAACGCATTCCTGGTCCAGCGATCGCCGGAATCAAGACCACCGGCACCAAGACGCACATGGACCTGACTACATCGGAAGGCCCGAAGACGGTCGACGAGACGACCTTGCGCGCCGAGCTCAGCGACCGCGTGGAGATAGCCGTCGGCGGCAAAGGCGACCCCGCTCGTCTCCCGGACCTGCTGAATAAGGCGGTTGTCGCGGTGCGCGGTCACTGACCCCGAACCCGCGCTTGGTACAAAGTGCAAATTATGTAACACTGTTCCTATGACCGAGTTGCGCGAGCCGTCTGACGTCGATGCGACCGCCGACGCCCTACCGCTGGGGCCGCAATCGCTGGTGTGGCGCTACTTCGGCGACAACCGGATGTTCCTGATCGGGCCGCGGCCCGCGGTGCTGCAAAACATGCTGGCCGAACTCGGGCAGGGAGTGCTCGACCATTCGGTGTTCTTCAGCGACACCTCGGCGCGGATCAAGCGTTCGCTGCCGCCGATCTTCAAGACGGTCTACGGCTCCGACGACGACAACACCGGTCAGCAGGTCCGCGACTTCCACCACCAGATCAAAGGCGAAATGCCCAGCGGGGAGCGGTATCACGCGCTCGACCCCGACACGTACTTCTGGGCGCACGCCACCTTCGTCGAGCAGGTGCTCTACTTCGCCGACACGTTCGTCAAGCGGCTGACCGAGGCGGAGAAAGAACAGATCTACCTCGAGTCGAAGACCTGGTATCGCCGCTACGGCGTCAGCGAGCGGCCGATGCCCGCCGACTACCAGGAGTTCGAAAAGTACTGGGATCATATGATGAACGAGGTCATGGTGGCCCACCCGACCGCGAAATACGGTGTGGGATATGTGACTAAAGGATTCCCACGACCAAAGGGCGTGTCGCCGCTGGCGTGGCGGCTGCTGTCTCCGGTGTTCAACCCGCTCGCAGCGTTCCTCACCACGGGCGGAATGCCGCCGCGCGGCCGCGAACTGCTCGGGTTGCCCTGGACTGACCGCCAAGAGCGCCGTTATCAGCGGTTCGCCGCGATGTGGCGGTCGCGGCCAGTCAATTGGCTGTGGGATCATCTACCAATGCGCCTGCGCTACAACGGCTTTGCGCGTGGCGGTTATGCCAGGGGCTGAGGCGGCCACCAACGCGATCCTCGACGCGGCCGTCGTCGAGTTTCAGCAGCATGGCTTTCGCCGGGTTGCTCTCGACGACGTGGCCCGCCGCGCCGGAGTCAGCCGCACCACGATCTACCGGCGCTTCACGAACCGCGACGAGTTGGTTTCCGCGGTCATCGACCGCGAGAACGCCGTCCTATTCGCCAACATCGCCGAAGAACTGAAAAGCCGCAGGCCGCAATCGAATTACTACGTCGAGGCGTTCACGTGCGCGATGGTGCGGTTCCGGCAGCACCGGGTGCTGACCCGGATGCTCGCCGACGAGCCCGGGCTGATGATCGAGCTGGCTCACCAACACTGGGGAGCCGCGGTCGAGCGGATGGCGGCCGCTCTGCGGATCATCTTCCCCGACGGGTTCGCCGAGCGAATCGGTGCGGACGCCGTCGACGAACTCGCCGACACCATCCTGCGCTACGCGGCGATGCTGTTGTTGTTGCCGGCCCGCCAGCCGATCCTCGACGACGACGACATACGCGCGTTCGCCACCGCGCATTTCCTGCCCAGCCTGCCCGCTGCGCTGCGCGCCGTACCGGTCTAATCGAGCGCGGCCGGCGGGTGGTCTGTTAGCGTCCCGTCATGCCGGAGAGCGCCACACCGCAACTCAGCCAAGGGCTCTCGCAGCGTCAACTGATGATGATCGCGATCGGCGGGATCATCGGCGCCGGTTTCTTCGTCGGCTCGGGTGTCGTTATCGGTAGAGCCGGACCCGCGGCGTTCCTGACGTATGCCCTGTGCGGCGTGCTGATCATCCTGGTGATGCGGATGCTCGGGGAGATGGCGGCGGCAAACCCGTCGACTGGCTCCTTCGCCGAGTACGCCCGAGAGGCCCTCGGCGGTTGGGCGGGGTTCTCGGTCGGCTGGCTCTATTGGTACTACTGGGTGATCGTCGTCGGGTTCGAAGCGGTCGCCGGGGCGAAGGTCATCACCTATTGGTTCCACGCACCGCTGTGGCTGCTGTCGCTGATCCTGATGCTATTGATGACGGCGACGAATCTGTTCTCGGTGTCGTCGTACGGTGAGTTCGAATTCTGGTTCGCCGGAATCAAAGTCGCGAGCATCGTGGTATTCCTGCTACTCGGCACGATGTTCGCCTTCGGGTTGTGGCCACACCGGCATGCGGACTTCTCCAACCTATACGCGCATGGCGGATTCTTTCCCAATGGATTGCACGGCGCCTTCGGCGCCATCGTGACGGTGATCTTCTCGATGGTCGGCGCGGAGATCGCCACCATCGCCGCCGCCGAGACCCCCGACCCGGAAAAAGCCGTTCAGCGGGCCACTAACGCGGTGGCCGCCCGCATCGCGATCTTCTTCGTCGGCTCAGTCTTTCTGCTCACGGTCGTCATGCCTTGGAACACAGTGCAATCCGGCTCCTCGCCCTTTGTCGGCGCGCTGAAGCAGATAGGGATTCCCGGCGCTGACCATGTCATGAACGCGGTCGTGCTCACCGCGGTGCTGTCGTGCCTGAACTCAGGCCTCTACAGCGCGTCGCGGGTGCTGTTCGTGCTCGCCGGTCAGCGCGAGGCGCCGGCCCGGATGTTGAGGGTCAGCGAGAGTGGCGTGCCGTACCTCGCGATCATCGCCTCCTCGGTGGTGGGCTTTCTCTGCGTCATCATGGCAGCCCTGGCGCCGAACACCGTGTTCCAGTTCCTGCTCAACTCGTCAGGCGCGATCGTGCTACTGGTCTATCTGCTGATTGCGTTGTCGCAGATCGTGTTACGACGTAGGACACCGCCGGAGAAGTTACGCGTCAAGATGTGGTTCTTTCCCGCGCTGTCGCTCCTCACCGTGGCCGGGATCGCCGCGGTTCTGGTCCAGATGGCGTTCGACGCCAGCGCCCGAACGCAGTTCTGGCTGAGCCTGCTGTCGTGGGCCATCACCGCCGCGCTGTACTTCGTCACCAAACGCGTTGCGGCCCGGGCTGCTTAGCCCGTCTTGGTCAGCAGGACCGCCTGCTCGAACGGGATCCTCGGAAAAACTCGCCGCCCCGCACCGGTGACGTGTGGGGCCGCCTGTTCCTTGGTGACGGTTTGCGGATTGCTGACCCCGAACGTTTTGCCGTGACGGCGCATCTTCCCGCCGCCGGCCGCGTTGAGATTCTTCAGCCAGTCGCGGTCCGGGCCGTAGCTCAGCAGGATCGCCACGCCGGGTTTGCCGTCGACTTCGGCGTTGAACACCGTCAACGGGGTGCGGTATGGCTTGCCGGAGCGACGACCGACGTGCTCGAGGATGCCGAAGGATGGGGCCCAGCCGGCCCACATCCGCTGAATGGGGTTGGTCACGTGCCGGTTGAACCGGGCGAGTCGCTGCGGTAGTTGCATACCGCTATCCAACCTCTACGGCACCGCCGACCTCAACCCTGAAACTTCGACCCAACCACGCCGAGGTCGGCACCGAATCTCTCTGCACAAGCATGAGGAGGATCACGATGACCTATCCCACCGTCGACGATCTGCCCGAAGAGGCCACGTCCACGTTGCTTGGTGTCTGCGCGCAGTTGTCGCAATCGCGGCATCCGGGGTTGGCGCGGTGGGCGGCTTCGGTCTCCGACGCGCTGCTGGTCCGCTTGGTGGCGGTGACCACCGGTGTCGACGTCGGTGGTTGCTCCAGTCAACCCCGCCCGCTGAAAACGCTTGCGGCCGCGGAGCTGGAAGGTCTGCACGCGCTGATGCTGGCCGGCTCTGAAGCCAGCGAAGACGAGTCGGTGGTCGCTTGGTGCACCCGAATGAACGGCCTCATTATCGCCGACCTCTGCCGACGCGAGCTGGAGCAGGCGGCGATCGACGCCAAGGCAGAGGCGATCGTGGCGGAGGAACGACGGATCGCCTGCCGGATGCGGACAGCGCCCGCCGTTCGCGTGGTGTCGCCGCAATCGGCCGTCTAGTCACGAGCCGGGTCGACCCGCTAGGCGACCTGAAGCAGACTCCGCGAGGGCTCACACTTCCCGAAAAAAAGTCCGCACAGTTGTTGCCAGAGCCATGGCGGACGTTGTATAAAACATGTGTCTTCAGGCATAGATCTTATGGCTAGATTGCTAAGGATCGACGTTGTGGGAGGTGGCGACCATGTTGGCGAATTGCACGATTTTCCGGTGTGGGGATAAGTCCCACCGATTCAACAGACTGCAGGCCCTTTACGCCTGATCGGCCGGTCAGATGCTGACGGTGAGTGAGCCAGTTCTGATGCCGTGGACGCACACGGCGGCGCCGGTGGACAGCGAACATACCGATAGTCCATTCCCTCCGCCCGAGGAAATCGCGCTGTTCATCGAGGTCGACGCTATCTTGTGCGCGGCAGCGGCGGGGGTGCCCTGCCGTCGTCAGCGGCCGGCACCACCAGCGACCGGGCGTGCCCTGCGCGGGCCCCGGTCCGCTGGTTGGGCTTCGGTGGAGGCGCGCGGACGGTGGCTCGTACCGCCGCGGTCGGTGTCAGCCGTCCAGCGCAGCCCTCCGGAAAAGAGCTTTGTGCAAGCCGACCCGAGGAGGTGATGTCATCGCAGTAAACCGAGGCCGGTCGTCGCGGGTGTGAATAGTGGCGCGATGGAAGCTCGCGCCCCTGCCCTGCCCAGGGCTTTCCCGCGACGGGCCGGCTCCCTCACGTGCATAGACGTAACGCGTCTGATCGATATCGGCGAAACGAGAAAGGGAGGACCGCCGTGGAACCCGACGCACTACCCGTCGAAGTCGACCCGCTGGACTGGGCCGACCAGCATCAGCTCGTGCCGTTACCCGAGGACGATTACCCGCACGTCGAGGAGCTCGAACGGGTGATGGGCTGAACAACTACACCCTGTAGTCGACGACGTCTCGGCGGCTGGGACACTGGAAGCCGTGCATGGACAAGATCGCGCGGCTCCTCCTCAGGCCGTTACTCGGCCTGCATCGTCGCAGCGCACCGAGGTCTCGTCGAAGCTGTTCGAGGCTGCCAGCGCGGTCATCCCGGGCGGGGTGAACTCGCCTGTTCGCGCCTTCAAGGCCGTCGGCGGCACACCACGCTTCATTACAGAGGCCAACGGCTACTGGCTCACCGACGCCGACGGCAACCGCTACATCGATCTGGTCTGCTCGTGGGGCCCGATGATTCTCGGCCACGCGCACCCGGCGGTCGTGGACGCCGTCACCAGGGCCGCGCGCGGCGGGCTGTCGTTCGGGGCGCCGACCCCGGCCGAAAGCGAACTCGCCGCCGAGATCATCGACCGGGTCGCACCCGTCGACCTGATCCGGTTGGTCAATTCCGGCACCGAAGCCACCATGAGCGCGGTTCGGTTGGCCCGCGGATTCACCGGCCGCTCCAAGATCGTGAAGTTCTCCGGCTGCTATCACGGCCATGTCGACGCACTGCTGGCCGACGCCGGCTCCGGGGTCGCGACACTGGGCCTGCCGTCCACGCCGGGCGTCACCGGCGCGACCGCCGCCGACACGATTGTGCTGCCCTACAACGACATCGACGCCGTGCGGCAGACCTTCGCGGAGTTCGGCGATCAGATCGCCGCGGTGATCACCGAGGCCAGCCCCGGCAACATGGGCGTGGTCCCGCCCGCGGTGGGCTACAACGCCGGGCTGCGCGAGATCACGGCCGACCACGGCGCCCTGCTGATCATCGACGAGGTGATGACCGGCTTTCGGATCAGCCGAAGTGGTTGGTATGGAATCGATCCCGTCGATGCCGACCTGTTCACCTTCGGCAAGGTGATGAGCGGCGGCCTGCCCGCCGCGGCCTTCGGTGGTCGCGCCGAGGTGATGCAACGACTCGCGCCGCTTGGTCCGGTGTATCAGGCCGGCACGCTGTCCGGTAACCCGGTCGCGGTCGCCGCCGGGTTGGCCACCTTGCGGGCCGCCGACGACGCCGTCTACGCCGCGCTCGACGCCAACGCCGACCGGCTGGCCGCCTTGCTGTCGCTGGCACTCACCGAAGCAGGTGTGCCACATCAGATTCCGCGGGCCGGCAACATGCTCAGCGTGTTCTTCGGCGACACACCGGTGACCGACTTCGCCTCGGCGCGCGCCAGCGAAACCTGGCGCTTCGCCCCGTTCTTCCACGCACTGCTTGACCGCGGGGTCTACCCGCCCTGCAGCGCCTTCGAAGCCTGGTTCGTCTCGGCGGCGCTCGACGATGCGGCGTTCGCCCGGATCGCCGACGCTCTGCCCGCCGCAGCCGAGGCGGCAGCCAAGGAGACCAAGCCCTGATGGCCGAACAGACCCGCATCCACCTGATCCGTCACGGCGAGGTATACAACCCCGACGGCGTGCTTTACGGTCGGCTGCCCGGATTCCGGTTGTCCGACAAGGGAATTCAACAGGCGCAGGCGGCCGCCGACGCGCTGGCCGGTCGCGACATCGTCGCGGTCATCGCCTCGCCGCTGCAGCGTGCGCAGGAGACCGCCGCGCCGATCGCGGCCCGGCACAACCTCACCGTCGACACGGATGCCGACCTGATCGAGTCGGCGAACTTCTTCGAGGGCAAACGGGTCGGCCCCGGCGACGGCGCGTGGCGCGACCCGCGATTCTGGTGGCAACTGCGTAACCCGTTCACCCCGTCGTGGGGCGAGCCGTACAAGCAGATCGCGGCGCGCATGACCACGGCGATCGATAAGGCGCGCGCTCGGGCCGCCGGGCATGAAGCCGTCTGCGTCAGCCACCAACTTCCGGTGTGGACGAGCCGCCTCGCGGTCACCGGCAAGCGGCTCTGGCACGACCCGCGCCGCCGCGAGTGCGCGGTGGGTTCGGTGACCTCGCTGGTCTATGACGGCGATCAGCTGGTCGACGTGCAGTACATGGAACCGACACTCCATTGACCAGGCTGGCGTTCGTCGTCCTCGTGGTGGTCGGCCTGACGGCCGGCTGCTCCACCGGCGACGACGCCGTCGCGCAGGGCGGCACCTTCGAATTCGTCTCTCCCGGCGGCAAAACCGACATCTTCTACAATCCGCCCGACCGCCGCGGCAAGCCCGGGCTGATCTCCGGCCCCGACCTGATGGACCCGACTCGCACGGTGTCAGCCGACGACTTCGTCGGCAAGGTCGTCGTTGTCAATGTCTGGGGCCAGTGGTGTGGACCGTGCCGCACCGAAACGTCGGCGCTGCAGCAGGTGTACGAGGCGACCCGCGCCGCCGGGGTCGAGATGCTCGGCATCGACGTGCGTGACAACAACCGCGAGGCCGCGCAGGATTTCGTCAAAGACCGCAAGGTGACCTACCCGTCGATCTACGACCCGGCAATGCGCACGATGCTTGCCTTCGGCGGGAAATACCCCACCTCCGTCATCCCGTCGACGGTGATGCTGGACCGCCAGCACCGCGTCGCTGCGGTCTTCCTGCGCGAGCTGCTCGCCGAGGATCTGCAGCCGGTCGTGCAACGGATCGCAGCAGAGAAATGAGTTTCACCGAAACCGCTGCCGCCGGACCGCTTCTGCTCGCGCTGGCGGTGTCGGTGCTGGCCGGCCTGGTGTCGTTCGCGTCGCCGTGTGTGGTGCCGTTGGTGCCGGGCTACCTGTCGTATCTGGCCGCGGTGGTCGGCGTCGACGAATCCGATCAATCTGCACCAAATGCGCGGTGGCGGGTGGCCGGTTCGGCCGCGCTGTTCGTCGCCGGGTTCACCGTTGTGTTTCTCCTCGGCACCGTCGCCGTGCTGGGCATGACCACCTCATTGATCACCAATCAGCTTGTGCTGCAACGAGTCGGCGGCGTCATCACGATTGTGATGGGCCTGGTGTTCGTGGGCTACGTCCCGGCCCTGCAACGCCAGTTCCGGTTCGCGCCAAAGCAGTTGTCGACGGTGGCCGGCGCGCCACTGCTGGGCGCGGTGTTCGCACTCGGCTGGACGCCGTGCCTGGGCCCGACGCTGGCCGGCGTCGTGACGGTCGCGTCGGCGACCGACGGCGCTAGCGTGGCCCGCGGCATCGTGCTGGTGATCGCCTACTGTCTTGGTTTGGGAATTCCGTTCGTGCTGTTGGCCTTTGGGTCGGCATCGGCGGTCGCGGGCCTGGGGTGGTTGCGCCGGCACACCCGGGCGCTGCAGATCTTCGGTGGCGTGCTGCTGATCGCGGTCGGTGTCGCGCTGGTCAGCGGCGGATGGAACGACTTCGTGGGGTGGCTGCGTGACGGGCTCGTCTCGGATGTGAGGTTGCCGATTTGAGCCGCGTATTCGCCTACGCCCGCAACACGTGGCGGGCGCTGACATCGATGGGCACCGCGCTGGTGCTGCTGTTCCTGCTGGCGCTGGGCGCGATACCCGGTGCGCTGCTGCCGCAGCGCAGCCTCAACGCCGGCAAGGTCGACGACTACCTGGCCACCCACCCGAAGATCGGGCCGCTGCTGGATAAAGTGCAGGCGTTCAACGTCTTTGGCAGCTTCTGGTTCACCGCGATCTACACGCTGCTTTTCATTTCGCTGCTGGGTTGCCTGACGCCCCGGATGATCGAGCACGCCCGCAGCATGCGGGCGACGCCGGTGCCCGCGCCGCGCAACCTGACCCGGCTCCCCAAGCACGCCGTCGCGACCATCGCCGGCGACGCCGACGAGATCAGCGCCACGATGACGCAGCGGCTGCGCGGTTGGCGCACGACCGTCCGCCGCGGTGACACCATCGAAATCTCCGCCGAGAAGGGCTATCTGCGCGAATTCGGCAACCTGGTCTTCCACTTCTCGCTGCTCGGCCTGCTCGTCGCGGTCGCCGCCGGCAAACTGTTCGGCTACGAGGGCAACGTGGTCGTGATCGCCGACGGGGGACCGGGTTTCTGCTCGGCATCGCCGGCGGCGTTCGACTCGTTCCGGGCCGGAAACACCGTCGACGGCACCTCGCTGCATCCAATTTGTGTGCGCGTCAACGACTTCAAGGCCAAATACCTGCCGTCCGGTCAGGCCACTTCATTCGCCGCCAACATCGACTACCAGTCCGGCCGCGACCTCACCGGTGGCAGCTGGCGGCCCTACCGGCTCGAGGTGAACCACCCGCTGCGAGTCGGCGGCGACCGGGTTTATCTGCAGGGTCATGGCTACGCGCCGACGTTCAGCGTCATCTTCCCCGATGGACAGGTCCGCACCTCGACCGTGCAGTGGCGGCCCGACAACGCGCGGACGCTGCTGTCCTCCGGCGTCGCGCGCGTCGACCCGCCCGCCGGGACCTACCCCAATGCCGCCGAGCGTCGCCAACATCAGATCGCCATCACCGGCCTGCTCGCACCGACCGAGCAACTAGACGGCAAATTGCTTTCGTCGGCCTTTCCCGCGCTGATCGCGCCCGCGGTCGCCGTCGACATCTACACCGGCGACACCGGCCTGGACAGTGGCCGTCCGCAATCGCTGTACACCCTCGACCCGCGACTGATCGACCAGCACCGGATTACCAAAGCCAAGCGCGTCAACCTGCGCGTCGGACAGTCCGTGCGGATCGACCAGGGGCCCGCGGCCGGCACCGTCGTGCGGTTCGACGGCGCCGTGCCGTTCGTCAACCTGCAGGTCTCCCACGACCCGGGGCAGATCTGGGTGCTGATCTCGGCGATGGCGATGATGGCCGGGCTGGTGGTGTCGTTGCTCGTGCGGCGGCGACGGATCTGGGTTCGGTTGCAGACCGAGGCGCCGGGTACCGTGAATGTCCAGGTAGGCGGTTTGGCACGGACCGACAACGCCGGCTGGGGAGACGAATTCGAGCGGCTCGTCGAGCGCCTCGAGGACGGGCTCGCCGCGCCGACGACGATGACGCCGGCGTAGCCGGCACCCATGAGCACGTCGCGGGCCGAGCCGATCGCGACCGGAAGGAGCACCTGAGTGAATACCACCCACATCCACCTCGGGCTGGCGCGCAACTCCGATTGGGCGTTCACGTCGGCGGTGGTGATCATGGTCGTCGCGCTGCTGCTGCTGGCCGTCGAACTCGCCTACACCCGCAGCCGCCAGACCGAGCGTGAGTTGGTCGGGGTTGGTGCCGACAGCGCGACCCCCGGCGTGGTGACCGAGGCCCCGCGCCGCCCGGTTGACGAACGCGTCGGGCGGGCCGGGCTGATCTTGGTCTACGCGGGAATCGGCATGCTGTTTTCGTGCATCGTGTTGCGTGGCCTGGCCACCCAGCGGGTGCCGTGGGGCAACATGTACGAGTTCATCAACCTGACCTGCTTCTGCGGGCTGGTCGCCGGTGCCATCGTGCTGCGCCGCCCGCAATACCGCCCGCTGTGGGTCTTTCTGCTGCTGCCGGTGCTGATCTTGCTGACGGTGTCGGGTCGCTGGCTCTACACCAACGCCGCGCCCGTGATGCCCGCGCTGCAGTCCTACTGGCTGCCCATCCACGTCTCGGTGGTCAGCCTCGGTTCCGGGGTGTTCATGGTCGCCGGCGTCGCCAGCATCCTGTTCCTGCTGCGCACCTCGCGGCTGGGGGAGCCCGACGCCACGGGCAGGTTTGCCCCGCTGGTGCAGCGTCTGCCCGACGCGCAGACACTCGACCGCATCGCCTACCGGACCACCGTCTTCGGATTCCCGGTCTTCGGGTTCGGCGTGATCTTCGGCGCCATCTGGGCCGAGGAAGCCTGGGGCCGCTACTGGGGCTGGGACCCCAAGGAGACTGTCGCGTTCATCGCATGGGTGGTTTACGCCGCCTACCTGCACGCCCGGTCGACCGCCGGGTGGCGGGACCGGAAAGCGGCCTGGATCAACGTGGTCGGTTTCGTGGCCATGGTGTTCAACCTGTTCTTCGTCAACCTGGTCACCGTCGGGCTGCATTCCTACGCAGGAGTTGGATAAGCGCAGCTCAGGGCCTTCTAAGGGCGCTGGGCTATGTTCGGTCAGGACAACTGTTCGTCGACTAGCGACCCGAGTGTTGCAACGAGGGGATTTTTCACGTGTCTGACTATCCGCCGCACGATGCGGACGCCGGCCGTCGCGGCGACCATCCGACGACTGAAATGCCGCCGCACGCGCCGCCGCCCCCGGCCGATGAGCCGGCCACCCGGGCGTTTGCCGGATTCCGCACCGAACGCCGATTCGGCGACCACGCCACCCAGAACGCGCCGCTCCCGGAAACCCACGTCGAGCCGCGCGCGTGGGCGGAGACGCCGTACCAGGGGATGCCCCGCGTGGTCGAGGCGCCCAATGCCCCACGCCGCGTCTACGGCAACTACGGCGGACCGTCGTCACCCCTGCCAGGCGACGCTCAGGGACACCTGCCGCCGTCGCGGTATCCGGAGTTGTCCACCAGCACCCTGCTGCGTCAGGTCAAGCCGGCGCCGACGGAGGGCTGGCGCCGCTGGCTGTACAAACTGTCCGGCCAGCTGATCAACGTCGGCGAGAGCCCGCGGACGATCCGCTACAACGACCTCACCGTCCAGGTGAACCGGCCGCTGCGCGGTTGCTATCGCATCGCGATGCTGTCGCTGAAGGGCGGCGTCGGCAAGACCACCATCACCGCGACGCTGGGTGCGACGTTCGCCTCGATCCGCGGCGACCGGGTGGTGGCCGTCGACGCCAACCCCGACCGCGGGACGCTGAGCCAGAAGGTGCCGCTGGAGACGCCGGCCACCGTGCGCCATCTGCTGCGCGATGCCCAGGGCATCGAGCGCTACGGCGATGTCCGCAGCTATACCTCGCAGGGCCGCAGCAGGCTGGAAGTGCTTGCCTCGGACAGTGATCCGGCAATGTCGGACGCGTTCAGCGCCGACGACTACGCCAAGACGCTGGACATTCTCGAGCGGTTCTACGGTCTGGTGCTCACCGATTGCGGCACCGGGCTTTTGCACTCCGCGATGACGGCGGTGCTGGAGAAGGCCGATGCGCTCGTCGTGGTCAGCTCCGGGTCGATCGACGGCGCCCGCAGTGCCTCAGCGACGTTGGACTGGCTCGATGCGCACGGTCACGAGGACTTGGTCAGCAACTCGATCGCGGTGATCAACGCGGTGCGGCCACGGTCGGGCAAGGTCGACATGCAGAAAGTGGTGGACCACTTCTCGAGGCGTTGCCGCGCGGTGCGTTTGGTGCCGTTCGACCCGCATCTCGAAGAGGGCGCCGAGATCAACCTGGACCTGCTGAGGCGGGAGACCCGCGAAGCGCTCATCGAGCTGGCAGCCGTTGTCGCCGACGGCTTTCCGAGCGATCAGCGTCGGTCCAACGAGCACTTCATCTAGCTAACGCGGATTGTTGTCACCGTGGCTCAGGCGCCACAAGAAGTCCGGATCGTCGTCGGGTCCGATGACGCGGCTCTTGGGGCGGTTGATCTGAGCGCGAGCCACGCGCACGCCGAGGTACACCAACGATCCGAGAATGAAGACCAGGAGCAGGTACAGCACTCAACACCTCCTTGGTCCGAATATACGCGGCGACCTAGGCTCGCAGTGTGTCAAACGGACAGAGCTCAGTCGGCCGCGCGGTCGCAAGCGTCGTGCTGTACGCCGTCGCCCGGCTGGCACTGGTGGGCGCGCTGACCGCCGCGATCTACGGAATAGGCCGCGCGCTGGGCGTGCATGAATTCCCGATCGTCGTCGCGCTGCTGTTCGCGTTGATCATCGCCATGCCGCTGGGGATGTGGTTGTTCGCCCCGCTGCGCCGGCGGGCCACCGCCGGACTCGAAGAAGCCACCGCCCGCCGCCGGCGCGACCGTGAACAGCTGCGGGCCCGGCTGCGCGGCGAGGAACCACCTGGCGACTGAGCACAGGGTGCCGACTGTGCAGGTCGTGAGCGCGATACGTCGAAAATCGCACCAACAAGCTGCACAGTCGATGTGGCCCCTACGGCGTCAGCGACCAAAAGCCAATGCGGCTGCCACCGCGATCGACCAGACCAGCATCGTCAGGCCGGTGTCGCGCAGCACCGGAATCAGCGCGGGTCCGGTCTGCCCGGTGCGTACCGGCTTCGCGGCCCGCAGCGCCAACGGAGTCGCCAGCAGGCCCACCAAGCACCACGGCGTGGCCGCGGTCAGCGCCAGCGTCAACGCTCCGGCGCAGGCCAGCAGCAGCTGATAGAAGACGCGTGTTCGCTTGTCGCCCAGCCGAACTGCCAGCGTGATCTTGCCGGACTCGGCGTCGGTCGGAATGTCTCGTAAGTTGTTGGCCACCAACACCGCTGACGACAACGCACCCGTCGCCACCGCCAGCGCCCCGCCGACCCAGTCAACCCGCAGCGCCTGGGTGTACTGGGTGCCCAACACCGCGACCAGGCCGAAGAACAGGAACACCGCGACCTCGCCGAAGCCCGCGTAGCCGTACGGCCTCGAGCCGCCGGTGTACAGCCAGGCCCCGGCGATACACAGGGCGCCGACCGCGATCAACCACGGCGCGCTGGTCAGCGCGAGCGCCAACCCGGCCACCGCGCCGACCGCCAAACTGGACAGCGCCACCGCCAGCACCGCGCGGGGCGCCGCCAGCCGCGAGCCGACCAGACGCAGCGGCCCGGCCCGGTTGTCGTCGGTGCCGCGGATGCCGTCGGAATAGTCGTTGGCGAAGTTGACGCCGATGATCAGCGCCATCGCGACCGCCAAGGCCAGCAGCGCCTTCCACCAGACGGCGGCGTGCAGCCAGGCCGCGCCGCCGGTACCGGCGATCACCGGGGCGATGGCGTTGGGAAGGGTACGTGGTCGCGCACCGGCGATCCACTGCGCAAGACTGGCCACCCGTCAATCGTTCCATGCCGGTCGGCGACAATGCATAGGTGATCGGAGTGATCGGCGGCAGCGGCTTCTACAGCTTTTTCGATTCGGCCGCCCGCAGCGTCAGCCTGGACACACCGTTCGGTGAGCCCGCAGGGCCCGTCACGGTCGGCGCGATCGGGGAGCACGAGGTGGCCTTCCTGCCGCGCCACGGTGTCGACCATCGCTATCCTGCGCACGAAGTGCCGTACCGGGCCAACATGTGGGCGCTGCGCGCGCTCGGCGTCCGGCAGATTTTCGCGCCGTGCGCGGTAGGCAGCCTGACCGTCGAGCACGGCCCCGGCTCGATCGTCGTTCCCGATCAACTGGTCGACCGCACGCGCCGCCGCGCCGACACCTACTTCGACTCCGGCGCGGCGCACGTGGCCTTCGCCGACCCGTACTGCCCGACGCTGCGCGCGGCGGCCACCGGGCTGCCTGAGGTGGTCGACGGCGGCACGATGGTCGTCATCGAGGGCCCGCGGTTTTCCACCCGCGCCGAAAGTCGCTGGTTCGCCTCCGCGGGGTTCACCTTGATCAACATGACCGGCTATCCCGAGGCCGTGCTGGCGCGTGAACTCGAAATATGCTATGCGGCAATCGCTTTGGTGACCGACCTGGACGCGGGCATCGAATCGGGCGAGGGGGTGACGGTCGAGAACGTGATCGACGAATTCGCCAAGAACATCGAGCCGTTCAAGAAGCTGGTCCGCGAAGCGGTCCTGCGGGTCGACGCCGAGCGCACCTGCACCGAGTGCCTGTCGCACACCGGGATGCCGCTCCCGTTCGACGAGACCTAGCGAATCAGCCGGCTTTCGCGTCAGCCTGCCCGGGCTGGCGTCCTCGGCGCAGCGTGTCGATCAGCTCGCGATACGGGCCGACCAGATACACGGTGTCGTCGGCGTGCAACCGGGCGTCGCGGCGGGGGTGCAGCTTGAGCAGCCCGTTGGACGTGACGATCGCGATGACCCGCGCCTGGGTGGACAGCTCGAACATCCGCAGCCCGTCCAGCTCGCTGCCGGCGGCGACCTGCATGCCGCCGACCACGAACGAGCTCTGGCCCACCGAGAAGGTGCCCAGCACCTGCAGGCCGATCGCGGCACCGATGAAATACGGCACCGCCAGCTCGACGGTGGAGCGGACGTTCTCGAAGCCGAACCGCTGCGCCACCGCGAACCCCAGCGTGCGGTCGTAGACCCGCAACACCAGCGGGATCTCCGTCCAGTGCTCCCGCGTCGCGGTCTTGACGCCGAGCATCTCGGCCAGCACGATGCCGGTCTCGATGTTGATGATGTCGTCGCGGGTCAGCACCGCGACGGCGCGGGCGCGGTCGACGCGCGCGGACTGGAGCGTCTGGCGCAGGGTGGCGTCGCCGAAGATCACCGGCACGTCGAGGTCGCGGACCGCGGACAGGAAGCGGTTCTCCTCGTTCTGCTCGATCACCGCGACGTCGTATCCCGCGGTGGTCAGATCCTGGACCACCCGCATGCCGAGCCCACTGAGCCCGACCACCACGATGTGGTTGCGCAGATGTCCCACCCGGGGGCGTGCGGACGCGAAAACAAAACGGCGCGAGAGCAATACGTCGGCGACGAACGAGACCAGCAGCGCGGTGGTGGTGACCCCGCTGAACATCAACAGCGTCGAGAACGTGCGCAGCCAGGTGGGCTGGTTGACGAAGCTGAAGTCGCCGTACCCGGTGGTGGTCATCGTCTCGACGGTGAAGTAGAACGCGTCCACCCAGCCCATCTTGGGTGGGGGTCGGTAGCCGAACCGCAGAATGAAGGTGGCACTGATCAGAACCACCAACGTGGCGCAGGCGACCGGATAGAACGTGGGGTTGACGTCGTTGACGACGCCCCGGATCGAGTCGATCATGCGCCGGAACAGGTTGCGGCGCGAGCGTGACCTGGAGGTGCTGGGGACCTTGATGCCCTGGGCGGCCAGCTCCTCGGCGGTGCCGATCATCATCGTCCAGTCACCGGCGTGCACCCGCTGATCCCGGCCGGGGCACACCTCGACCTCGCCGGAGTCGGATGAGTCGGGGCTGCGGATGACGGCCACCGGCGCCAGGTCGCCGTAGAGCTCGCGCAGCGTGGCTTCGCGGGAGGCGGTCTTGCCGGAGACGACGAATCTCAGCCCCGCCGCCTCGAAGTCGTGGGTGGCCTGCGACAGGCAGGCCTCGACGATCGCAGGTGCGGCGAGGTCGGCGACGTCGAGGATCGCACCGGGACCGTTGTCACTGGCGACGGCCTCGCGCAGCACGTCGTTGGCCACCCGGGACACCACGCGCACATTGGGATTGGCTTTCCTTGCCAGCAAAGCGATTTCGAGGTTCACCGCGTCGTCGTCGCCGGCGCAGACGACGGCTATCGCCTGGGAGACGTCGGCGAGGGTGAGTTCGCGGGCCACGCCGGCCTCGGTCTGGTCGGAACTGACAATCCTGACCACCATCGCCCCAGCATTTTTCAGCTCGTCGGCGATCGTGGTCGCCAACGCATCGTCACCGCTGACAATGATGTGGCGCTGCATGGCCTCGTCCGTTGCTCAGTGGCTCAATCGACGTCGAGCGCGCGACGACGACGGGCCGGTTCACCAGGGCATTATGTCACCCGGTGTGACCGGTGATGCGCATCCGCATCGCTAGGGCAGGCCCTCGGTGGCCAGGCGCACCAGCGCCGGACGGTCGACTTTGCCGATGCCGCGCAGTGGCAGCGCGTCCACGACGAGCAATTCGCGCGGCGCGGCAGTGTGGTCCAGGGTCGGCTGCACATGCGCCCGCAACTCGTCCAGGGTGGGTGCGGTGGCCCCCTCGGCGACCACCACTGCGGCCACCACCCGCTGGCCCAGTCGCTCGTCGGCCAGCCCGAACACCGCGCAGTCGGCCACCGCGGGATGGGTCCGCAGCGCGGCCTCGACCGGCTGCGGCAACACCGTCAACCCGCCGGTGCTGATCGCGTCGTCGGCCCGGCCCAGCACGCTGAGCACGCCCGAATCGTCAACCACGCCAAGGTCGTCGGTGCGAAACCAGCCGGCTTCGGCGAACGGGTCGGGGTCCGGCGGGTTGCGGTAACCCTTGGCGAGTGTCGATCCGCCGATCACGATCCGGCCGTCGTCGATGCGCAGCGTGACGCCGTCCAGCGGTACGCCGTCGTAGACGCAGCCCCCGGCGGTCTCGCTCATGCCGTAGGTGCGCACCACGTTCACCCCGGCGCTCGCGGCGGCGTCGAGCACCGGTCGTGGCGCCGGGCCGCCGCCGATCAGCACCGCGTCCAGCTCGGCCAGCGCGGCGGTCGCGGCGGGATCGTCCAGCGCCTTGATCAGCTGCGTGGCGACCAGCGAGGTGTAACGCCGACCTGAGCCGAGTTCGCTTATGGCAGAGGGTAACTGGCCGACGTCGAAGCCGGTCGACACGTCGAGTTCGATGGGGTAGGTGCCGGCCAGCAGGCTGCGCACCAGCACCTGGATGCCCGCGATGTGGTACGGCGGCAACGCCAGCAGCCAACGGCCCGGCCCGCCCAGTCGGTCGTGGGTGGCCTCCGCGCTGGCGGTCAAGGCGGCGGCGGTGAGCAACGCCCCCTTGGGCGCGCCGGTGGTTCCCGAGGTGGTCGCCACCAGCGCCACGTCGTCGTCGATGGCTTCGTCCACCCGCAGGGCTTCGAGTGCCGAGCGTTCGATACCGCTGGCAACCGGAACCAATGCGTGTGCGCCGCCCTGCAGCGCCTGCTCCAGCGCCGCCAGTAGCGGGCCGACCGAGGAGCCCTGCGCCACGGCGAACGCGCGGAGGGCGGCTATCCGCTGTCCTCGCCGTCGCGGGCGTCTTCGAGTGGCCAACCTTTGGCGGCCAACCGTTCTCGCACCCGCTCGACATCCTCGGGGGCCGGCAGTTCGTCGGTGAGCCGGGTGATCAGCACGCCGATATCGACGTGATCGAAGTCGCCTCGGTCAATCAACTCGCGCGTCACGGTCTTGACCTCGTCGTTGCTCAGCCGACGCGACAGCAGGGCGAGCACCGGGAAGTAGTCGGTGGACGGGATGCCTTCCGGGTAGCCCGCGCGCAGCCACGCCACCACCGAGTTCAGGAATCGGTTCACAGGTGTGTCCACTTCCCCCGCTGGGCCGTCAGTATGCCTAGATTCGGAACTGAATTCCGATGCTACGCGGGCTTGGCTCCGAGAATGTAAACGCCCGTCCACGCCCCGATGGCGTCGCGAGCGACGTACAGCACGCCGACGGCGACCGCGGCCAGCGCCAGGGCGTAGATCGCGTAGCTGATCGCGGTCAGCGCCGGGTTCTTGTGCGCGACCGCCGCGCCGTCGCCGGCCGGGATGCCGGCACCGACCGCACCCACCTTCACGGCGAGCGCGAACAGGGCGGGCAGTCCGCTCCCGAGCACCAGGCCGAACACCAGGATCTTCAGCGAGGCTTCGTAGTTGAACCAGTGATTCACAGCGTGCCTGCCTTCTTGGGCTCGGGGGTCTGGGCAGAAACGCCCGGGGCGTCGCCGTTGCTGAACGGGGCGCCGGCGAGGCCCGGGTGGCCGTGCTCATCGAGCCCAGCGGTCAGGTCACCCTTCCACTCCGCGTTGACGTTGGTGTGGTCGACCTTGGTCTTGCGCGACTGCAAGTAGATCACCCCGGCCACCGCGACCAGCAGCAGGAAGCCGACGATCGCGCCGGGGTAGCCACCGATCCCGTGCACCACGAAGTAGGTGACGGCGCCGACCGCGCCGGCGGACGGCAGGGTGATCAGCCAGGCCGCGGCCATCCGGCCCGCAACGCTCCAGCGCACCTCGGCGCCGGGCTTGCCGACCCCACTGCCGAGCACCGAACCGGTGACCACCTGCGTGGTGGACAGCGCGTAACCGAAGTGGGCCGACAGCAAAATGATGACGGCCGAAGACGATTCGGCGGCCATGCCCTGCGGAGACCTGATCTCCACGATGCCCTTGCCCATCGTGCGGATGATCCGCCAGCCGCCGGTGTACGTCCCGAGGGCCATGGCGCACGCGCAGGCCAGGATCACCCAGAACGGGGGCACATGCTCGGTACGGCTTACGGCCCCGTAGGAGATCAGCGCGAGGAAGATCACGCCCATGGTCTTCTGCGCGTCGTTCGTGCCGTGTGCCAGCGAAACCAGGGACGCAGAAAAGATCTGGCCGCGACGGAAGGCGGTTTCGCTGCGCTGCTCGGGTACGCCGCGGTTGAACCGGTAGACCAGCCAGGTGCCGACCGCGCCGACGACGCCGGCCAGGACCACCGAGACCAGGGCGGGGATCAGCACCAGCGACACCACGCCGGTCCAGATCACACCGTGCCCGCCGACCGCGGCGATCATTGCGCCGATGATGCCGCCGACCAGGGCGTGCGACGAGCTGGACGGGATGCCCAGCAGCCAGGTCAATAGGTTCCAGACGATCCCGCCGACCAACCCGGCGAAGATCAGGTCGGGCTTGACCAGGTGGCCGTCGACGAGGTTCTTGGCAATGGTTCCGGCGACCGCGGTGGACAGGAACGCTCCGAGGAGGTTCAGCACGGCCGAGAGCGTTACCGCGGCCTTCGGCTTGAGCGCTCCACTCGCGATGGAGGTGGCCATGGCGTTGGCAGTGTCGTGGAAGCCGTTCGTGAAATCGAAAGCGAGGGCGGTGATCACGACAATGATCAGAAGGAACAACTGAAGGTTCACGGGCCTAATTCTGGGGTAGGGGGGCGTCGTTGTCGAAAGAACGGTGTCCTTAAACCAAGGTATTTTGCACTAGTTGTCAGATGTTCGTCTGGGGTTAACCTCGCAGCTAGCGGCGTTAACCGCGGGTATCGCGGCGCAGCGGGTGCTCGGGCGGAATCTGGACGAAGATCAGTAGAACGCCATCGGGATCGACGACATGCATCTCGTGCAGCCCCCACGGTTCCTGGCGGGCTTCGCGGGCGATCACCACGCCCCGGGTCTCCAATTCGGCTTGGGTGGCGGCGACATCGCGGACCTGGAGCCACAGCGCGCCCGGAAACGGTCCGGCGAGTTGTTCGGGGGCGCCATGGTCGGCCAACTCGATCAACGACTGGCCGGCATAGAAGACGGTGCCCGCGCCGTAGTCGCGGAAGGTCGCCAGACCGATCTGATCCCGGTAGAAGCTCAGCGACCGCTGGTAGTCCACCGGCCGGAACAGTATCCGGCTGGCGAGAATCTCCATGCCCTCGTGTCTATCACGCGTCGGGCTTGTTGGGCTGAAGACGCTGACGCCGGATCGCCGTCGTGGCGATACCCGGCAGGACCGTGTCGATGGCCTGCGCCGCGATCGCCATCCGGGGCGCGATCCGCACCGGGCGATTGCGCGCGGCGTCGATCATCCAGCCCGCCGCTTCCTCCGAGGTCAGTGCCGGCAGCCCTGCGTACTCCTTGGTCGGCGCGATCATCGGGGTGGCCACCAGCGGGTAGTACAGCGTGGTCGAGTGCACACCCTTTGTCGCCCACTCGGTTTCGATCACCCGGCTGACCGCCGACAGTGCCGCCTTCGATGCGTTGTAGACCGCGAACAGCGGGGATGGCTCGCTGAACACACCCCAGGTCGCGACGTTGATGATGTGCCCGTCGCCGCGTTCCATCATTCCGGGCGCGATGCCGCGGATCAGCCGCAGCGGCGAGTAGTAGTTGAGCACCATGGTCCGGTCGACGTCGTGCCAGCGCTCCAGCGACTCTGCCAGCGGACGGCGGATGGACCGTCCGGCATTGTTGACCAGGATGTCGACACCGCCGAGGCGTTTGTCGACGTCGGCGACCAGCGCGTCGACGGCGTCCAGGTCGGACAGGTCGCAGGGGATCGCGATCGCGTCGCCGCCGTTCGCGGTGATCCGGCCGACGAGCTCGTCGAGCAAGTCTTGGCGGCGGGCCACCGCCACCACCTTCGCGCCGCGGCGGGCGAACTGCTCGGCGGCGCATTCGCCGATTCCGGAGGACGCCCCGGTGAGCAGGACGCGCTTGCCGGCCAGCTCGATCCGGGTAGCGCCGGGGTTGGGTAGCAGGCGGGGCAGCAGCGGCGGACGCATCGAGGTCAACGTGATCTGCTCGGCCAGGGCTCGAATCGGGTTCCAACTCACAAGTCGGGAGTCTAGGCGGCGCGAAATACCTAGAAGTAGCGCGGGAACGGGGTCCAGTCGGGTGGCCGCTTCTCCAGGAACGCGTCGCGGCCCTCGACGGCTTCGTCGGTCATGTACGCCAGCCGGGTGGCCTCGCCGGCGAACAGCTGCTGGCCCACCAGCCCGTCGTCGAGCAGGTTGAAGGCGTACTTCAGCATCCGTTGCGCCTGAGGCGATTTCGCGTTGATCTCGGTGGCCCACTGGATCGCTTCGGACTCCAGCTCGGCGTGGTCGACGACGGCGTTGACCGCACCCATGTGATGCATCTGCTCGGCGGTGTAGGGCCGGCCCAGGAAGAAGATCTCGCGCGCGAACTTCTGGCCGACCTGCCGGGCCAGATACGCGCTGCCGTAGCCGCCGTCGAAACTGCCGACGTCGGCGTCGGTCTGCTTGAACCGGGCGTGCTCGCGGCTGGCCAGGGTGAGGTCGCACACCACGTGCAGGCTGTGCCCGCCGCCGGCTGCCCAGCCGTTGACCAGACAGATCACCACCTTGGGCATGAAGCGGATAAGCCGCTGCACCTCCAGGATGTGCAGCCGGCCGGCCCGGGCGGCGTCGACGGTGTCGGCGGTCTCGCCTGCGGCGTACTGGTAGCCGCTGCGGCCGCGGATACGCTGATCGCCGCCGGAGCAGAACGCCCAGCCGCCGTCCTTCGGCGACGGGCCGTTACCGGTCAGCAGCACCACGCCGACGTCCGACGACATTCGGGCGTGGTCGAGCACGCGGTACAACTCATCGACGGTGTGCGGGCGGAACGCGTTGCGCACCTCGGGGCGGTCGAACGCGACCCGCACGGTCGCGTCGGTCAGGTGCCGGTGGTAGGTGATATCGGTCAGCTCGCCGAAACCGTCGACGGGTCTCCACTGATCAGCGTGAAAAGGATTGTCGGTCAAGGTTATTGGACTCCGTCTAGTCGAAAGACCGCAATGCGGCCGGCCAGGGCTTCGAATTCTTCCGGCAGGCCGTCGGCGACCAGGCCGGCCCGCTTCATGAAGCCGACTCCGGTGGGGACCTTTTCCGGGAACAGCCGCAGCACGGGTCGGGCATCGTCGGCGGACAACTCGACCATGCTGACCCGCCGGACGTGGCGGCCGCGGGAAACCGTCACCTCACCGGCGGCGCGGACGTTGGCCACCCAGTCGGCGCCGGGGAAACCGGCCACCACGTATTCCGTGCCGTCGACGTCCATCGGCGTCACGGGGGTCGATCGGTCGCGGCCCGTTTTGCGGCCGGGCACCGTCAGCACCACCGGGCTCTCGCCGCCGAAACTCAGGCCCAGCCGCGACATTCGGATGAACACCTTATTGGCCGGCTTGAGCCACCACGGTGGTCGAACCGCTTTGCTACCGCTCATACGGCGACGGTACCCGCCCGCGGGTCTACTCTTTGCCCGTGTCCCATCCACATGAGCCGCACCTGGGTTCGGTTTCCGCGCGCCTGAATTGGCTTCGGGCGGGAGTCCTCGGCGCCAACGACGGGATCGTGTCGACGGCGGGCATCGTCGTCGGCGTCGCTGCGGCGACCGCGGCGCGGGGTCCGATCATGACCGCGGGCATCGCCGGGTTGGCCGCCGGCGCGGTGTCGATGGCGTTGGGCGAATACGTGTCGGTCAGCGCGCAGCGCGACACCGAACAGGCGCTGCTGCACAAGGAATCCCACGAATTGCGCACCGATCCCGCCGCCGAGTTGGACGAACTCGCCACGCTGCTCGAAGGCAAGGGATTGTCACCGGCGACCGCGCGCACCGCCGCCGAGGAACTCACCGACCACGACCCGATGGCCGCGCACGCCGACATCGAGCTGGGCTTTGACCCCGATCAGCTGACCAACCCGTGGCAGGCGGCGCTGTCGTCGGCGGGCGCGTTCAGCGTCGGCGCATTGCTGCCGCTGATCGCCATTCTGGCCGCGCCCGTCGCCCTGCGCATTCCCGTGACGGTGGCGGCCGTGCTCCTCGCACTACTCGTCACCGGAGTGGTGTCGGCGGGTCTGGGCGGTGCCCCGAAACATCGTGCGGCGCTTCGCAATTTCATCGGGGGAGGACTGGCGCTCGCCGTCACCTACGTGATCGGTCATCTGGTCGGTGCCGCGATCGGCTAGTCGTGGTCGAAGCCCTCAAAGTCTTCGGGCATGGCGCTGTTTCCCGGCGCGGTGATGGCGTCGAGGCGGGCGAGGGCGTCGGCGCTCAGGGTCACATCGCCGGTGCCGAGGTTTTCTTCGAGGTGGCCGATCGACTTGGTGCCGGGGATCAGCAGTGTCGTCGGCGCGTGCGCCAACAGCCACGCCAGCCCGACCTGTGACGGTGTGACGCCGAGTTCACCGGCGATCTCGATCACCACGGGGTGATTCGACACCCTGGGGAAACCGGGGAACGCCGAGCCGAGCGGGAAGTACGGCACCCACGCGATTCCCTCGGCGGTGCAGACGTCGAGCATCGCCTCCTGCGAGCGGTCCAGCAGGCTGTAGGAGTTCTGCACGCACACGATGCCGGCGGGCAGCGCCCGCTGCAAAACCTCCAAAGGCACGCTGCTGACCCCGATTCCACCGATCTTGCCCTCGTCGCGCAGCGCGATCATCTCGGCCAGTTGGTCGTCGAGGTCGACGACCTGATCGCCCTCGGCCCGCATTCCGGGCCCCAGGTCCAGGCGCCGCAGGTTCACCACGGCGACCTGCTCGAGGCCGAGTTGGCTCAGGTCGTTTTCGACGGCGGCGCGCAATTCGGCCGGGCGCTGCGCCGGGCCCAGTGGGATCGGCTTGTCGCCGGTGAAGCGCGCACCGACCTTGCTGACGATCACCAGGTCGTCCGGGTAGGGCGCCAGCGCCGCATGAATCCGGCGGTTCACCTCGCCCGGTCCATAGAACGATGCAGTGTCGATGTGGTTGACGCCCAATTCAATTGCGCGACGCAACACGGCGACCGCCTCGTCGTGTGACGGCGCGTCCAGCTGCATGGCGCCGTAGCCGACGCGGGCGACCTCGTGGGTGCCGATGCGGCCCGTTCCGCCGGGCGCCTGCTTGTCAGTCATGGTGCTCCTCTAATCGTGCGACACTGGTAGCAATGCGGAGGTCCCTCCGCTTCGTCCGACTGTAGCAGAAACGGAGGATCCTCCGCTTTGGTCGAGATTTTGCGCTCCGATGCGCGGCGTAATCGGGACAAATTGCTGGAAGTGGCGACGGCGGCGTTCACCGCTGCCGACGGGAAGCCGGTCACGCTGGAGTCGATCGCGCGTGAGGCCGGGGTGGGGATCGGCACGCTCTACCGTCATTTCCCCAATCGCGAGGCGCTGGTCGAGGCGATCTACCGGACCGAGCTTGCCGAAGTGGCCGAGGCCGCCGCGACGCTGCTCAAGCGGTATCCGCCCACGACGGCGTTGCGCCGCTGGATGGACCGTTACGCGAGCTTCGTCGCCGCCAAGCGCGGCATGGCCGAGTCGCTGCACGCGATGTTCGACTCCGGCGCCATGCAACCCAACGAGACGCGCGCGAGCATCACCGGCGCCGTCGACCTGCTACTGCGCGCCGGTGCCGACGATGGCAGCCTGCGCTCCGACGTCCAGGCCGACGACATCGTGACCAGCCTCATCGGCATCTTTCTGGCCAGCGGTTCGCCCGAGCAGACCGGTCGAATGCTGGATCTGCTGGTCGCCGGAATAGCCGGTCGGTGAAAACGATTGGAGCAGGCATGAAACTCAACGACTCAGCACGCGAATTCATCGGAGACGGCGCCGACGCGACGCTGATCACGCTCAACCCCGACGGCAGCCCACAGGTCAGCCTGGTCTGGGTGGCGTTCCGGTCGACGCCTGAGGGCGACGAGCTGGTGACCGGACATCTGTCCGAGCACAAGAAGGTCCGCAACATCCGCAAGGACCCCCGGGTCGCGGTGACGATCGCGCAACCGGGCGACACCGGCAAGACGCTGCGCAACTATCTCTCGGTCGAGGGCACCGCGTACATCGAAGAGGGCGGCGCCCCAGAGCTTTTGACCGAGCTGTCGGAGGCCCTTCTGGATCCCAATCAGTTTCCCCCCAAGGACGCGCCGCCGGGATTCGTCACCCACGTCCGCATCGAGAAGGTGGGCGGCGTCGGCCCCTGGAGCTGAGCAGCGCCCGAGCGCCCGGCCAGCCGGGCATCGGGATGCCAGCGCTCGGCTGACCGGGCGCTCGGCGCGGAAACTAGCCGACGGCGCGGCCGGCGCCTTCCCAGAACTGGGCGCGCACGGCCTTCTTGTCCGGCTTGCCCAGCCCGGTCAGCGGTAGCGCGTCGACGATCACGACTCGCTTGGGCGACTGCACCGAACCCTTGCGCTCCTTGACCGCGGCTTGCACGTCGGCGGTCATCGCCTCGATCGCGGCCTCGTCGCGGGCGGCATCCTCGCGCAGCACCACCACCGCGGTGACGGCCTCGCCCCACTTGTCGTCCGGCGCGCCGACCACACACACCTGCGCCACCGACGGATGCTCGGCAATCACGTCCTCGACCTCGCGGGGGAAGACGTTGAAGCCGCCGGTGACGATCATGTCCTTGACCCGGTCGACGATGAAGTAGAAGCCGTCGTCGTCCTCGCGGGCCATGTCGCCGGTGTGCAGCCAGCCGTCCTTGAACGTGTCGGCCGTCGCCTCTGGCAGATGCCAGTAGCCGCCCGCCAAAAGTGGTCCAGCGACACAGATTTCGCCGGGTTCACCCTGCGGCACCGGCTTGCCGTCCTCACCCAGCAGCGCCACCCGGGCGAACAGCGTCGGGCGCCCGCAAGAGGTCAGCCGCTTCTCGTCGTGGTCAGCCTTGGCCAGGTAGGTGATGACCATCGGGGCTTCGGACTGGCCGTAGTACTGCGCGAAGATCGGGCCGAACCTTTTGATCGCCTCGGCCAGTCGCACCGGGTTGATCGCCGAGGCGCCGTAGTAGACGGTCTCCAGCGACGAGAGGTCCCGGGTCTTGGAGTCCGGGTGGTCCATCAGCGCGTACAGCATCGACGGCACCAGCATGGTCGCGGTAATGCGCTGTTCCTCAATGACTTTCAGCACCTCGGCCGGGTCGAACTTGCTCAGCACCACCATCTCGCCGCCCTTGACGACGGTCGGGGTGAAGAACGCGGCCCCGGCATGCGACAGCGGCGTGCACATCAAAAACCGCGGGTGCTCCGGCCATTCCCATTCGGCGAGCTGAATCTGGGTCATCGTGGCGATGTTGCCGGTGGTGCCGATGACGCCCTTGGGCTTCCCCGTCGTGCCGCCGGTGTAGGTCAGGCCGCCGACGTGATTGGGCGGAAGGTCGGCGACGGTGATCGGCTGCGGCGAGTATTTGGCGGCCTCGGCGTTCAGGTCGACCGCTACACCCTTGAGCTGATCCGGCACCGGGCCGATGGTCAGGATCTGCGTGAGCGAGTCGACCTTGTCCAGCAGGCCCAGCGCGCGCTCGACGAACATCGGGTTGGGGTCGATGATCAGCGCGGTGGCGCCGGCGTCGGACAGCACGTAGGCGTGGTCGTCGAGCGAGCCGAGCGGGTGCAGCGCGGTGCGGCGGTAGCCCTGAGTCTGGCTGGCGCCGAGGATCATCAGCACCTCGGGCCGGTTAAGCGAGAGCAGGCCGACCGTGACGCCAGAGCCGGCGTTCAGCGCATCGAACGCCTGGATGTATTGGCTGATCCGCTCGGCAAGCTGGCCGCCGGTGAGCGTGGTGTCGCCGAGGAACAACACCGGGCGGTTCTTGTGGCGCTTGAGTGCGCCGACAAGGAGGTGGCCGTTGTGGGTCGGATTGCGCAGCAGCTCATCACTCATGAAGGTCAGACTAGAACGTGTTCCAATTCGTGTCAGCAGCCCCCATAAATCACTAGCATTCCTGGGCATGGCCGCCGCAGATGTCGTCATGTACGGAACCGTTCTGACCGTGGACGACGCCCGGCCCACCGCCGAGGCGCTGGCCATCGCCGACGGCCGGATCGTTGCGGTGGGCGACCGGTCCGAGGTGGCCTCGCTGGTAGGGCCGTCGACCCAGACGATCGACGTCGATGACGGCTGCATCATGCCGGGATTCGTTGAGGCGCATGGCCATCCGCTGATGGAGGCCATCGCGTTGTCCGATCGGCTGGTCGACATCCGGCCGGTCACCATGCGCGACGCCGACCAGGTGGTCGAGGCGATCCGCCGCGAGGTGGGCCGGCGCGGGGCCGACGGTGCCTACCTCAACGGCTGGGACCCGCTGCTGCAGGACGGGCTACCGGCGCCGACGCTGGCCTGGCTGGACGAGGTCGCGCCCGAGCATCCGCTGGTCATCATCCACAACTCCGGGCACAAGGCGTACTTCAACTCGCGAGCGGCCGGGCGGGCCGGCCTCACCCGCGACACCGCGGATCCCAAGGGGGCCAAGTACGGCCGCGACGCAGGCGGCGACCTCGACGGCACCGCCGAGGAAACCGGCGCGGTGTTCCCGCTGCTCAACGGCGCCATCTCGCCCAGCGACTACCCGGCGATGCTGCTGACCGAATGCGCCCGCCTCAACAAGGCCGGGCTGACCACCTGCTCGGAGATGGCGTTCGATCCCTCGCTGCGGCCCCTCGTCGAAGGGCTGCGCCAAGCGATCACGGTGCGGCTGCGCACCTACGAAATGTCCAACCCGCAGATGACGACCACCGCCACCCCCGGTGAGGGCGACGACATGCTGCGTCAGGTCGGCATCAAGATCTGGGTGGACGGCTCGCCGTGGATCGGCAACATCGCGCTGTCCTTTCCCTACCTCGACACCGCGGCCACCCGCACGATCGGCGTGACGCCCGGCTCCTGCGGATGTGCGAACTACACCCGCGAACAGCTCACCGAGATCGTCGGGGCCTACTACCCGCTGGGCTGGCCGATGGCGTGTCATGTGCAGGGCGACGCCGGAGTGGACACCATCCTCGACGTCTACCAGGAGGCCCTCGAGCGCAATCCGCGTGACGACCACCGGCTGCGCCTCGAGCACGTCGGCGCGATCCGGCCCGAGCAGTTGCAGCGCGCCCACGATCTGGGCGTCACCTGCAGCATCTTCGTCGACCAGATCCACTACTGGGGTGACGTCATCGTCGACGGGCTGTTCGGACCCGAACGCGGAAACCGTTGGATGCCAGCGGGTTCCGCGGTAGCCACCGGCATGCGGATTTCGCTGCACAACGACCCGCCGGTGACACCCGAGGAGCCGCTGCGCAACATCAGCGTGGCCGTCACCCGCAGGGCGCCCAGCGGTCGGGTGCTCGGACCCGAGGAGCGGCTGACCGTCGAGCAGGCGATCCGGGCGCAGACCATCGACGCGGCCTGGCAGCTGTTCGCCGACGACATCATCGGCTCGCTGGAAGTCGGCAAATACGCTGATCTCGTTGTGCTGTCGGCAGATCCGCGGGCGGTGCCACCGGAAGACATCGCCGACCTCGAGGTGCGCGCGACCTTCCTGGCCGGCCGCCCGGTCTACGCGCCATGACCGCCACCCTCGACGATATCCTCGAGCGCCTGCACGTCGTATCGTTGCCGATGCGAGTTCGCTTCCGCGGCATCACGACTCGCGAGCTGGCACTCATCGACGGGCCGCAGGGCTGGGGCGAATTCGGCGCCTTTCTCGAATACGACGACGCCGAGGCCGCGCACTGGCTGGCCGCCGCGCTCGACTCCGCCTACCGGATGCCCCCGCCGCCGCTGCGGACGCGCATCGACGTCAACGCGACCGTCCCGGCCGTCCCCGCGGCGCAGGTGCCCGAGATCGTGGCCCGCTTCCCGGGCGCGCGGACCGCCAAGGTGAAGGTCGCCGAACCCGGCCAGACCCTCGACGACGACGTCGCCCGCGTCGACGCCGTGCGCGCCCTGGTGCCGACCGTGCGGGTCGACGCCAACGGCGCCTGGACCGTCGCCCAGGCCGTCGAGGCCGCGAAAGCGCTGGGCCCGCTCGAGTACATCGAACAGCCCTGCGCCACCGTCGACGAACTCGCGCAGGTCCGTCGCCAAGTCGACGTACCGGTGGCCGCCGACGAGAGCATCCGCAAGGCCAGCGACCCGCTGGCCGTCGTCCGGGCCGGCGCTGCCGACATCGCGGTGCTGAAAGTCGCCCCGCTGGGCGGTATTTCGGCGTTGTTGACGATCGCCGGGCAGATCGACATCCCCGTCGTGGTCTCCAGCGCACTTGACTCCGCGGTGGGCATCGCCATCGGCCTGGCCGCTGCCTCGGCCCTGCCGACCCTCGACCATGCCTGCGGGCTGGGCACCGGCCGGTTGTTCGTCGAGGACGTGGCCGAACCCATCGCGGCCGTCGACGGCTACCTGCCGGTCGGACCGGTCACGCCCGACCCGGCGCGACTGCAGGCGCTGGCCGCTGCGCCGGACCGGCGACAGTGGTGGATCGACCGGGTCAGGGCCTGCTATCCGCTGATGTCCTGATCTGTGGGGTACATGGCGTAGACGACATGGGGTCTGATCGCCAACACTGACTTACATGACGCAGAAGGTCCTGATCGTCGGCTTCCCCGGCCTGCAAGCGCTGGACTTGGTCGGCCCGTTCGAGGTTTTCGCCGCGGCGACGCGGGTGCTGGCGGCGCAGGCCAAGGACGGCTACGCGCCGGAGGTGGCGACGCTGGACGGGCTGTCGGTGGCCACCGACACCGGGCTGAGCTTCGGGGCGGCACCGCTGCCCGACGCCGCGGAAGCCTGCGGAAATATCGACACCCTGCTGTTGCCGGGCGGCAGCGGTGCGCGCGGCGACCGGCGCGATCCGCGCCTGGTCGACTGGATCGCCGCCGCGGCACCGCACGCGCGCCGTGTGGTCAGCGTCTGCACCGGCGCCTTCCTGGCCGCGCAGGCGGGTCTGCTCGACGGGTGCCGGGCCACCACGCATTGGGCCTACGCCGACAAGCTTGCCCGCGAATTCCCGGCCGTCGTGGTCGATCCCGATCCGATCTTCATCCGCAGCTCGCCGACCATGTGGACGGCGGCGGGCGTCAGCGCCGGCATCGATCTGGCGCTGGCTCTGGTCGAGGAGGACCACGGGACCGAGGTCGCGCAGACGGTCGCGCGCTGGCTGGTGCTGCACCTGCGCCGGCCCGGCGGGCAGACCCAGTTCGCCGCCCCGGTGTGGGTGGCCCGCGCCAAACGCGAGCCAATCCGCGCGGTTCAGGACGCGGTCGAGTCGGAACCCGGTGGCGCGCACAGCATCACCGACCTGGCCCGGCTCGCCGCGATGAGCCCCCGGCACTTCACCCGGGTGTTCACCGACGAGGTCGGCGAGGCGCCGGGCGCTTACGTCGAGCGGGTGCGCACCGAGGCCGCCCGTCGGCAACTCGAGCAGACCGACGACACCGTGGTGAGGATCGCGTCCCGCTGTGGCTTTGGCACTGCGGAAACCATGCGCCGCAACTTCATTCGACGTGTCGGCGTCTCACCCGACCAATACAGAAAGGCATTCGCATGACCCAGATCGCGATCGTCGTCTACCCGGGATTCACCGCACTGGACTTCATCGGGCCCTACGAGGTGCTGCAACGGCTGCCCGAGGCCGAGATCCGCTTCGTCTGGCACGAGCCGGGCCCGATCGCCGCCGAATCCGGCGTCCTGCTCATCGGGGCCACCCACTCGTTCGACGAAACCCCCTCGCCAGACGTGATTCTGGTGCCGGGCGGGCTGACCACCGTCGAACACGCCCGCGACGAGAAGCTCCTCGACTGGCTGCGTACCGCGCACCGGACCGCGACCTGGACGACTTCGGTGTGCTCGGGTTCGGTGATTTTGGCCGCCGCCGGGCTGCTCGACGGGAAGCGCGCCACCTCGCACTGGAGCGTCCTAGGCCTACTGAAGACGTTGGGCGTCAACGCCGTTGGCGACGAGCGGGTAGTGCACGAAGGCGACATCGTCAGCAGCGCCGGGGTGTCGGCCGGCATCGACCTGGCGTTGTGGCTGGCCGGCCAGATCGCCGGTGAGGACCGCGCGAAAGCCATTCAGCTGTCGATCGAATACGACCCGGAGCCGCCGTTCGACTCTGGTCACATGTCGAAGGCCTCCGCGAAAACCAAGGCGGCCGCCGCCACGCTGCTCGCCCGGGAAGTCAAACTGCCGGCGACCCTCAAGGCCGGCTCGCAACTGCTGTGGGACCGCGCGCTGGCTGCGGTGCGGGCAAAGGTACAGCGTTAGCCCGCGATGGCGTCGACCACCGCGTCGGGCTGGTCCATCGACACGAATGTCCGCGAACCCGGCACCTCGATCAGCTTGGCGTTGCTGAACACCGCGGCCAGCCGCCGTCCCAGGCCTGGCTTGAACACCACGTCGCCCTGACCCCAGACCAGCGTGACGGGCTTGTCGAACCGGGTCAGCCGGTTCGCCACATCGGTCAGGTCGGCAACGGCGATCTGGCGCAGCAGCGCGGCCAGGTCGCGACAGATTCGAGAGTCGTTCAGGCAGGGCTTGATCCACGCGGCCGTCACCCGCTTGTCGGGCCGGCTGATCAGCAGGCCGAAGCCGGCCGCCGAGTTGCGCAGCGCGCCGAGGCGCATCGGCTCCATCATCGCCTTGATCGTGATCGGGCCGCGCAGCAAGCCGAACACCGCATTGAACGGAAACGGCGGGCACTGGTCGAAGGCGTCGCAATTGGTCAGCACCAGTCGCCCGATCCGATCCGAGCGGGCGTCGACCGCGAGTTGGCAGATGCCGCCGCCGGTGTCGCTGCCGACCAGCGTCACCTCGGTCAGATCCAGGGCCTCGATCGCGTCGTTGACGATCCCGGCCACGTACTCCAGCGACAGCGCACGGGAGTCGTTGACTGGGATGGTGTGTGAGCCCAGCGGCAGCGTCGGAACGATGCAGCGGTAACCGAGGCGGCCCAGCTTCTCGGCGACCTCGCGCCAGATCTCGCCGTCGACCAACACCCCGTGGACGAAGAACACCGGCGGATGCGCCGAGTCCTGTGGTCCGTATTCGCGGTATTCGATGGTTGCCTGCTTCAGTGCCAGCTGTGTCATGCGGCCAGTCAATCGGCAAACCCGCTGCCAGCTCGACGCAGCGGGCTGCCAAATACTGCCAACGCGCCGCTGTCGCGTAGTTTCGTCGTCGTGATCAACCTGGCTTATGACGACACCGGGACAGGGGAGCCCGTCCTCTTCATCGCCGGCCGCGGCGGGCTGGGACGTACCTGGCATCTGCATCAGGTCAAGCCGTTTCTGGATGCCGGCTACCGCGTCATCACGTTCGACAACCGCGGGGTGGGCGCGACGGCGAGCGCCGACGGTTTCACCACCGAGAGCATGGTCGCCGACACCGCAGCGCTGATCGAGTCGCTCGGCGTCGGACCGGTACGGATCGTCGCCGTGTCGATGGGTTCGTTCATCGCCCAGGAACTGATGCTGGCCCGTCCCGAGCTGGTGACCCAGGCGGCGTTGATGGCCACCCGCGGCCGACTGGACAAGGCGCGCGACTTCTTTCGCACCGCCGAGGACGAGCTCGCCGCCTCCGGGGTGCAGATCCCGACCTCCTATGACGCGAAAATTCGTTTGCTGGAGAGCTTTTCCCCGAAGACGCTCAGCAATGACGAAGCGGTCGCCGAGTGGATCAGCATGTTCACCATCTGGCCGATCAAGATCACCCCGGGCATCGTTCGCCAGGGCTGGATCTCGCCGCAGGGCAACCATCTGCCCTCCTACCAGGGCATCCACACGCCGACGCTGGTGCTCGGCTTCGCCGACGACGTGGTGACGCCGCCGCACCTGGGCAAAGAGGTCGCCGACGCCATCCCGGGCGCCAAGTACCAGCTGATTGCCGACACCGGACACCTCGGATTCCTGGAGCGGCCCGAGACGGTCAACGCCGCGATCCTGAAGTTCTTCAAGAGCATGGGGTTCTGACGCCCAGGTGGCTTATTCGTCGCCACGTAGGCTGATCTGGTGAATCCCTCGACGGCCCAGGCCCGCGTCGTCGTCGACGAACTGATTCGCGGCGGCGTCCGTGATGTGGTGCTGTGTCCGGGCTCGCGCAATGCCCCGCTGGCGTTTGCCCTGCAAGCCGCCGACCGTGAAGGCCGGATCCGGTTGCACGTCCGTATCGACGAGCGGACCGCCGGATTCCTGGCGGTCGGGTTGGCGATCGCCGCGGGCGCTCCGGTCTGCGTGGCGATGACGTCCGGCACCGCGGTGGCCAACCTCGGCCCCGCGGTGGTCGAGGCCAACTACGCGCGGGTGCCGCTGATCGTGCTGTCCGCCAACCGGCCCTACGAGATGCTCGGCACCGGCGCCAACCAGACCATGGAACAGCTGGGCTACTTCGGCACCCAGGTCCGCGCCACAATCAGTCTTGGGCTCGCCGAGGAGTCCCCCGAGAAGATGGCCGAGTTCAATGCGACGTGGCGCTCGGTCACCTGCCGCGTGCTGGTGGCCGCCACCGGCTCCCGCACCGCCAACGCCGGCCCGGTGCAGTTCGACATCCCGCTGCGCGAGCCGCTGGTGCCCGACCTCGACCCTGGCGACATCCCGCCGGGACGGCCCGACGGCCGGCCGTGGACCTACACCCCGGCGGTCACCTTCGATCAGCCGCTGGACATCGACCTGAGCCTGGACACCGTGGTCATTGCCGGTCACGGCGCCGGCGTGCGGCCCGAACTGGCCGCCCTGCCGACCGTCGCCGAGCCGACCGCGCCCCCGGCCGCCAACCCGCTGCACCCGCTCGCGCTACCGGGGTTGCGCCCACGGCAGGTGATCATGCTGGGCCGGCCCACCCTGCACCGGCCGGTGTCGGCGCTGCTTGCCGACTCGTCACTGCCGGTCTACGCGCTGACCACCGGGCCGCGCTGGCCCGACGTCTCGGGCAACTCGCAGGCCACCGGCACCCGCGCCGTCACCACCGGCACGCCGAGCCGCGACTGGCTGACCCGCTGCAGCGAGCTCAACCGCCATGCCGTCGCCGCGGTGCGCGAGCAGCTCGCGGCGCACCCGTTGACCACCGGCCTGCACGTGGCAGCGGCGGTCACCGACGCGCTGCGCCCCGGCGACCAGCTGGTGCTGGGAGCGTCGAACCCGGTCCGCGACGTCGCGCTGGTCGGGCTGGGTTCCGCGACGCATCGCGGAGAGATCACTGTGCGTTCGAACCGCGGCGTCGCCGGTATCGACGGCACGGTGTCCACCGCGATCGGCGCCGCGCTCGCGCACGATGCGACCGGCGGCCGCACCATCGCACTGATCGGCGACCTCACGTTCGTCCACGACAGCTCCGGCCTGCTGATCGGACCGACCGAGCCGGTGCCCGCGAACCTGACCATTGTGGTGTCCAACGACAACGGCGGCGGCATCTTCGAATTGCTCGAACAAGGCGACCCGCGGTTCTCCGACGTGTCCGCCCGGGTGTTCGGCACCCCGCACGACGTCGACGTCGGCGCGCTGTGCCGGGCCTACCACATCGACAGCCGCCAGATCGAGCTCGATGACCTCGGCGACGCGCTCGACGAGCCGGACGCCGGGATGCGGGTGCTGGAGGTCAAGGCGGACCGGTCGTCGCTGCGGCAGCTACACGCCGCCATCAAGGCCGCTCTGTGACACGTCTGGCCGGCGCTATCGCTGCGCTGAAGACGTGGACCCGCATACTCATTCACGGCCGCAGTGGCGAATTCCCCGACACCCGCGGGCACCACGTGGTCCGCGTGGCTCGGATCACGGCGCTGATCATCGCGGGCCTGGTGACGCTGCAGTCGGCGTTATTGGTGGCCGGGGCCGTCCGCAACGACTTCGCGATCAAACACAACGTGGGCGTTGCGGAGGCCGAGGTGCTCGACGCGGGCCCGCGGCGCTCGACCATCGAGTTCGTCACGCCGGACCGGGTCACCTACCGGCCCGAGCTCGGCGTGCTGTATCCGTCCGAGTTGGCAACGGGCATGCGGATTTACGTCGAATACGATAAGCGCAACCCCAATCTGGTTCGGGTGCAACACCGTAACGCCAAACTGGCGATCATCCCGGCCGGCTCCATCGCGGTGCTGGGCTGGCTGGTCGCCGCGGGGGTGCTGACCGGTTTGGCGTGGGTCGACAAGCGGCTGGACCGTCAGTTGGTCAGCGCGTCGAGCCAGCCCGGATCTTGAGTGTCGACAACGCTTCTGGTGTTCAGGTTGTAGATCGTCGGGGTGCCCGGGTTCTCCGTATTTTCGTCCTCCAGCCGCGCCTTGTTCGCGTCGCCGACCGCGTTGGCATCGACGGCGTTGTCCCCGGCCGCGATCCGGTCGGCCACCACGTCGGGCAACCCGCTTTCGCGGGCCATGGCCGCGACCGCGTCGTTACTCGGTCCGTCCTTGCTCTGGTGGCGGTAAAGGTCTTGCACGAAGGCTTGATACGCCGTCGGTGCCGTTGCCGGGTCGGCGGCCACAAACAGAGCGTTGACCAGTCGGGTCGACACGTCGTTGTGATGCCGGGCGTTCAAGAACGTCAGCCACCGGTAGGTGATCGCCAGTCGGCCGCTGGCCAGGGCGGCGCCCAGCTTGTCCCCGTCGGTCGCTTCCATCTCCGCGCAGTACGGGCACTGCGGCTCGCAGAAGATCTCGAGCTGCACCGGGGCGATCCACGACCCGACCAGCACACCGTCACCGTCCAGGGTTCGCGGCACATCGGCGCGCGCGGTCTCGGTGGTCAACATCACCAGACCCAGCGTGACTGCCAAAACGCCCAGGTAGGACCGCATAGCCAGACTCCCCTTTGCGTCAGAGTTCGTGTCGCGTACGCCAGTCGGTAACCATATCGACAGCCGGCACTGTCACCGTGTTGGTGTGCGAGTAGCGATTGTCGCGGAATCCTTTCTCCCGCACGTCAACGGCGTGAGCAACTCCGTCATCCGAACCCTCGAGCATCTGCGCCGCACCGGCCACGAAGCGCTGGTCATCGCTCCCGATACTCCGCACGGTGAGCAGCCCGCGGATCGGATCTACGACGGCATCCGGATCCACCGGGTGCCGTCCTGGATGTTTCCGAAGGTCACCACCCTGCCCTTGGGACTGCCGCTGCCGCGAATCCTGCGCGTGCTGCGCGGATTCGAGCCCGACGTCGTGCACCTGGCCTCACCCGCTCTGCTCGGCTGGGGCGGGGTGAAGGCCGCCCGGCGTCTGGGCGTGCCGACCGTTGCGGTCTACCAGACCGACGTGCCCGGCTTCGCCGCCAGCTACGGCATCGGCGCAGGCGAACGGGCCGCCTGGGCGTGGTTCCGCCACCTGCACAAGCTCGCCGACCGGACCCTGGCCCCGTCCACCGCGACGATGGAATCGCTTGTCGCTCATGGTATTCCGCGCGTACACAAGTGGGCTCGCGGTGTCGACATGATCGGTTACGCACCCTCGGCCCGCGACGAAGCCCTGCGTCAGCACTGGTCGCCGGACGGCAAGCCGATCGTCGGCTTCGTCGGCCGGTTGGCACCGGAGAAGCACGTCGAGCGGCTCACCGCGCTGGCCGCGTCCGGCGACGTGCAGGTCGTCATCGTGGGCGACGGGGTCGACCGGTCCAAGCTGCAATCGGCAATGCCCACAGCGGTTTTCACCGGCGCACTGTACGGCGGGGAGCTCGCCGCGGCGTACGCCAGCATGGACGTCTTCGTCCACGCCGGTGAGCACGAGACGTTCTGCCAGGTGGTGCAGGAGGCGCTGGCATCCGGGCTGCCGGTGATCGCCCCCGACGCCGGCGGCCCGCGTGACCTGGTCACGCCGTACCGCACCGGGCTGCTGCTGCCGGTCAAGGATTTCGAAGCGCAACTGCCGCAATCTGTTTCGCATCTGCTCGAGGAGCGGCAGCGCTACTCGAACGCGGCGCGCAAGAGCATCCTGGAACGCAGCTGGCCGGCGATCTGCGACGAGCTACTCGGCCACTACGAAGCTGTCCTGTCCCCGATCGCCCGCGCCCGTGTGGCGCGCCGGCAACGGGCACAGGGCGAGTAGGTCTAACCCTGCGCCAACTCGGCGACCGGCTGCCATTCCTCCCACGTGCGTAGCCGCTGCTCGTAATCGGCCTTGGCCAGCCCGAGCGGCGCGGAGCCGAAGAACACCCGCAGCGGCGGCTGCTCGGCATCGACGACTTTGAGCACGGCCGCGGCCGACGCCTTCGGGTCGCCGGGCGCGGCCCACCGGCTGCTGCGGACCTCCTCGGTCGCCTGATGCACCTCGGCGTAGTCCGGGAGCTCCGGGGACCGTCGCGACGACGACCCGGACCAGTCGGTGGAGAAGCCGGCCGGCTCGATCAGCGTGACGTGCACGCCGAATGACTCGACCTCCTGCGCCAGCGCTTGGGAAAAGCCCTCCAGCGCCCACTTGGAAGCGTGGTAGATGCCGACGTTGGGGAACGCCGTGATGCCGCCGATCGACGACACCTGGACGATGTGGCCGCTGCGCTGCGCCCGCAGGTACGGCAAGGCGGCCTGGGTGATCCACAGCGCGCCGAACACGTTCGTCTCGATCTGGTCGCGGGCGTCCTGTTCGGACACCTCCTCGACGAAGCCGAACTGTCCGTAGCCGGCGTTGTTGACGACGACGTCCAGCCGCCCGAAGTGGTCGTGGGCCTGCTTGACCGCTGCGAAGTCGGCCGCGCGGTCGGTGACGTCCAGCTTGATCGGCAGGATCGCGTCGCCGAACTTGTCTACCAGGTCGGCCAGCGTCGCGGTGTCGCGCGCGGTGGCGGCGACCCTGTCGCCGCGCTCCAGGGCCGCGATCGCCCATTCCCTGCCAAACCCGCGCGACGTACCGGTGATGAACCAAATTTTCTCTGTCACGCCGAGATGCAACGCGTCAGCCGGCCGAGCATTCCCCGTAACCGGTAGGTTCGATGACGTGAGCCGCGCGACGCTGGACAAGAACCCCCGTGAAGTCGCGTCGATGTTCGACGGCGTTGCGCGTCGGTATGACATTACTAACACCGTGCTGTCGCTGGGCCAGGACAGATATTGGCGTCGCGCGACCCGCAACGCGCTCGACATCGGGCCGGGAGACAAGGTGCTCGACCTGGCCGCCGGTACGGCGGTCTCGACGGTCGAGCTGGCCACCTCCGGGGCGTGGTGCGTGGCGGCCGACTTCTCCGTCGGGATGCTCGCCGCCGGCCACGCCCGCAGGGTTCCCAAGGTTACCGGCGATGCAACCCGATTACCGTTCGCCGACAACGTCTTTGACGCGGTGACGATCAGCTTCGGGTTGCGCAACGTCGCCCAGCGGGACGAGGCGCTGCGCGAGATGGCCCGGGTGACGCGGCCCGGCGGACGGTTGGTGGTGTGCGAGTTCTCCACTCCCACCAGCCGGTTGTTCGCCACGACGTATAAGGAGTACCTGATGCGGGCCCTGCCGCGGGTGGCCCGCGCGGTATCGAGCAACTCGGAAGCCTATGTCTATCTTGCGGAATCGATCCGCGCCTGGCCCGACCAATCCGAGCTTGCGCACGAGATGTCTGCCGCCGGATGGTCGGCGGTGCGCTGGCGCAACCTCACCGGCGGCATCGTCGCGTTGCACGCCGCCTACAAAGGTTACGAAAAACCGCTCAGCTGAACGGTTTTCGGCGATCCAGCAGCCGGGAGATTCGCCCGCTGCCGCGCCACACCCGCGCGACCCAGTCGGCGTCTTCGTCGGTGACCAGGTTGCCCATCACCCGCACCGCGATGCCCATCAGCGTCGTCGAGCGCATTCCAACGGGCCCGGCCGTGGGCAGGAACCGCGGGAACGTCAGCAACAACCCGAGCCGGCGGGCTACGGAAAACCCACGCCCGTAATGGGATTGGAGTTCGTGCGGCCACGCACTCGACAGGTCGCGGGAGCCTAGCATTTCCACGGCCAGCCGACCGGTTTCCAGGCCGTAGTCGATGCCTTCGCCGTTGAGCGGGTTGACGCAGGCCGCGGCGTCGCCGATCAGCATCCAGTTGCGGCCCGCCACACCGGATACCGCTCCGCCCATCGGCAGCAGCGCCGACGACATCGCCCGCGGCTGACCCTCGAAGCCCCACTCCTCGCGCCGCAGATCGGTGTAGTACGACATCAACGGCTTCAACGCCAATTCGGCCGGCCGCTTGACCGTCGACAGCGCGCCCACGCCGATGTTCACTTCGCCGTTGCCGAGCGGGAAGATCCAGCCGTAGCCGGGCAGCACCGCGCCGTCGGGGGAGCGAAGCTCCAGATGCGAAGTGAGCCAGGGGTCATCGCTGCGCGCGGTGGTCAGATAGCCACGGGCGGCGATCCCGTACACCGTCTCCTGATGCCAGCGCCGGCCCAGCATCCGGCCCAGCGTCGAGCGGGCACCGTCGGCGACGATCAGTTCGCGGCAGCCGACCTGGCTGCCGTCCGACAGCGTCACCGACGTCACCCGGGCCGACGAGTCATGGTTCACACCAACGGCTTTGACACCGAGTCGCATGCGGGCACCGGATTCTTCGGCGACTTTGCGAATCCGGTCGTCCAGTTCGACGCGGGCCACCGCGCTGCCGGTCGACGGGAACGACGGGCCGGGCCAGTCGACTTCGACCTCGCCGCCGAACCCGCTCATCCGCAGGCCGCGATGCCGGATCCGCGCGTCCAGCCAGTCACCGAGGCCCAGTCGCTCCAATTCGGCGACCGCTCGCGGCGTCAGCCCGTCGCCGCAGGCCTTGTCGCGCGGGAAGTTGGCCGCGTCGATCACCAGCACGTCGCGACCGGCCCGGGCCGCCCAGGCGGCGGCCGACGACCCGGCGGGTCCGGCGCCCACGACCACCACGTCGGCATGGGAGTCCATGCTCACCAGTATGTTGGTCGGGTGAGGACTCCGGCGACAGTGGTAGCGGGCGTGGACTTCGGGGATGCCGAATTCGCCACTAGCGTGCGCGATGGGGTGGCCCGTATCGAGCAACTCATCGAGACCGAGCTGCGCGGGTCAGACGACCTGATGACCGATGCTGTACTGCATCTCTTCGAGGCCGGTGGCAAACGATTCCGGCCCCTGTTTGCGGTCCTGTCCGCGCAGCTTGGGCCCGTCCCGGATTCCGGTGACGTCACGATTGCCGGCGCCGTCATCGAACTGGTGCACCTGGCGACGCTCTACCACGACGACGTGATGGACGAAGCGCAAGTCCGCCGCGGCGCACCCAGCGCCAACCTGCGGTGGAGCAACAACGTCGCGATCCTGGCCGGTGACTACCTGTTCGCCACCGCGTCCCGGCTGGTTTCGCGGCTGGGCCCGGATGCGGTGCGAATCATCGCCGATACCTTCGCCCAGCTGGTCACCGGCCAGATGCGCGAAACAAAGGGTGCGGCCGACCAAGCCGACCCGATCGCGCACTACCTCAAGGTCGTCCACGAAAAGACGGCCTGCCTGATCGGCGCGGCCGGACGATTCGGCGCGATGTTCTCGGGGGCCGACGCAGAGCAGACCGAGCGGCTCAGCCGGCTGGGCGACCTGGTCGGTACGGCGTTCCAGATCTCCGACGACATCATCGACATCGACAGCGACCCCGACGAGTCCGGCAAGCTGCCCGGCACCGACCTGCGCGAAGGCGTGCACACGCTGCCCGTGCTCTACGCACTGCACGACACCGGCCCCGACGCCGACCGGTTGCGCGAGCTGCTGGCCGGACCGATCGAGGACGACGCGGCGCTCGCCGAGGCACTCGGGTTGCTACGGGCCTCACCGGGCATGGCCAGGGCCAAGGAGAATGTCGCTCAGTTCGCGGCGCAGGCCCGCGAAGAACTGGCCGCGCTGCCCGAAGGCCCGGGACGCAACGCGCTCGCGACGCTCGTGGATTACACAATCCACCGACACGGTTAATAAGCGGAACTCTGCAGCTGCTTCTCGGCGTTAGATGGGAAGAACCGTAGGAGGGCTTTGATGACCTGGCATCCGCATCACAACACGGCGAAGACGTTCGCGTTGCTGGTTGGTATGTCGGCACTGATTGTGTTCGTAGGCAGCTTGTTCGGCCGAGGCGTGATGTTCGTCGCCGTGCTGTTCGCCGTCGGCATGAACATCTACACCTATTTCAACAGCGACAAGCTGGCGTTGCGCGCGATGCACGCGCAGCCGGTGTCGGAGGTGCAGGGGCCGGTGATGTACCGGATCGTGCGCGAGCTGGCGACCGCCGCACACCAGCCGATGCCCCGGCTTTACATCAGCGACACCGCCGCGCCCAACGCGTTCGCCACCGGGCGCAACCCGCGCAACGCCGCGGTGTGCTGCACGACCGGCATTCTGAACATCCTCGACGAGCGAGAGCTGCGTGCCGTGCTGGGCCACGAGCTGTCGCACGTCTACAACCGCGACATCCTGATCTCGTGTGTGGCCGGAGCCTTGGCGTCGGTGATCAGCGCCGTGGCCAACATGGCGTTCATTTTCGGCTCGATGAGCGGCAACGACCGCGAAGGCGGCAATCCCTTTGCGCTGCTGCTGGTTTCGCTGCTGGGTCCGATCGCGGCGACGGTGGTGAAGCTGGCGGTGTCGCGCTCGCGTGAGTATCAGGCCGACGAGTCGGGCGCGATTCTGACCGGCGATCCGTTGGCGCTGGCGTCGGCGCTGCGCAAGATTTCCGGCGGGGTGCAGGCCGCGCCGCTACCGCCCGAGCCGCAGCTGGCCGCGCAGGCGCACTTGATGATCGCCAGCCCGTTCCGCGCCGGCGAGAAGATCGGTTCGCTGTTCTCCACCCACCCGCCGATGGCGGAACGCATCCGCCGCCTTGAAGAGATGGCCGGGCGTTAGTCACACCCGCCTCAGCAGTCCCTATCAGCTAGTCGTGTGATGGATTCGGAATCGTGACCATATGCGATATCACTGCCCTCGGGTGATATCGCATATGAGTCGATTTACAAAAGGGGGAGCACCTTCGCTCTCGGTGCCACGAATCTCCACAAGCTGAATCCCGCATTCGACGTGTAGGTGCTATCACCGTCCGGTGAACCGTTATACCTACCGTGCCGAATGGTGTTCTGAATTCAACGAATACATGGGGCGATGCCTCGAATTGCCATGGCTGTCGCAGCGGGCTCCGACGGTCATCGAGGCGGTCGCCGGCATCGAACGGGCCGTCAATGAATACGTTGCCGAGAGCGACGGCGATGTTCCACCGCCGCTCACCGATCGGAAGTTCAGCGGGCAGTTTCTGGTGCGGACGTCGCCGATGCTGCACTCGCGACTCACTGTCGAAGCCGCTGAGCAGAATGTGTCGCTGAATCAGTGGGTGGTGCAGAAGCTGGCGGGCCGGTCGCCCATCAGCTTGCTCGACTTGTGATCAGAAGCCGGCGCCGTGCACCTCGTGGCCGGGCGTTTCCGCGGCCAGCCCGCGGTAGGCGTCCTCCACGGTGGCGCCGTGGTTGATCACCCCGTCGACCTCACGCGCGATCGGCATGTTGAGCCCGTACTTGTCGGCGAACTCCATGATCACGCTGGCCGCCTTGACGCCCTCGGCGACCTGGTTCATCGACGAGATGATCTCGTCGATGGTCTTACCCGAGCCCAACTGCTCGCCGACGTGCCGATTACGGCTGCGCTGGCTGGTGCAGGTCACGATCAGATCGCCCATCCCGGCCAGACCCGCGAACGTGTCGCGTTGCCCGCCCATCGCCTCGCCCAGCTTCGACATCTCGCGCACCGACCGGGCAATGACCATCGCCCGGGTGTTCTCGCCGATGCCCAGCGAGTAGCCCATGCCGACAGCGATCGCGTACACGTTCTTCAACGCGCCGGCCATCTCGACGCCCAGCACGTCATCGATCGTGTAGACGCGAAAACGCTTGGTGCGGAACAGCTGACCGAGCTGCGCGGCGAGATGCTGGTCGGGCATCGCGAGGACGGCCGCGGCCGCGTAGCCTTCGGCGACCTCGCGGGCGATGTTGGGCCCGGCCAGGATGCCGGCCGGGTGGCCCGGCAGCACCTCGTCGACGATCTGCGACATCCGCATGTTGGTGCCCTGCTCGAGACCCTTGACCAAGGACACCACCGGCACCCACGGCCGCAGCTCGCCCGCCAACTCGGTGAGCACCCCGCGGAATCCGTGCGACGGCACGCCCATCACGACCACGTCGGCGCACTGCGCGGCCTCGACGAAGTCGGTGGTGGCACGCAGGCTTTCGGACAGAACGTGGTCTTCACCAAGGTATTTGGTGTTGCGGTGATTTTCGTTGATGTCCTTGGCGGTTTCCTCCGAGCGAACCCACTGCAGCGTCGGCCCGCGGCGCGCACAGATCGATGCGACGGTGGTGCCCCAGGAGCCTCCACCCAGAACGACGACGTTCGGTTCGCGCGTAGCTGCCATGTCGCCCAGCGTATTGCGGTCGCCTGATCTTTACCGGCAGTTGGCCAGATGCGGCCCTATCCGGCCAGCGCCGACGTCTCCGAGACCCGCCCGAACACCATCGCCTCGGTGATCCGGTCGAAGCGGTAGTCGATCGCATCGGCGAAGTAATTCTGCCGAACGTTCCACGGTCGCTTGATCCCCGACTTCGGCAACGCGTGCGGGGCGCGCAGCACATAGCCGGCCTGGATGTCCCACGCCGGCTTCTCCGGCATCGGTTCACCAGCCAGGTGCGGGTAGGCGTGGGTGTAGCCGTGAGAGGCCATGTGATGCAACAACTTCGCCGTCGCACGGGCGGTCATGTCGGCCCGCAGCGTCCACGAGGCGTTGGTGTATCCGACACACCAGAACAGATTCGGCACGTCTTCCAGCATGTGGGCCTTGTAGACGAACCGGTCCTGTGGCTTGACCTCGCCACCGTCCATCGTCACCGCCACGCCGCCCAAGGCCTGCAATTGCAGGCCGGTCGCGGTGACGATCACGTCGGCGTCGAGATGCCTGCCCGACTTCAAAGCGATTCCGCGGGAATCGAAGTGGTCGATGTGATCGGTCACCACCTCGGCACGGCCGTCGCCGATCGCGACGTAGAGGTCGGCGTCGGGTATCAGGCAAAGACGCTGATCCCACGGGTCGTAGCGCGGCTTGAAATGCGTGTCGACGTCGTAGCCCTTGGGCAGGTAGCGCAGTGCGATCTGGCGGATCCACCACTTCACGAAGCCCGGCGCCTTGCGGGCCAGGAACCAGATCACGCCTTCCATCAACGCGTTGCTCTGCCGCGCGTACGAATGAGAAAGCCTGCGCGGCAGAATCTTTCGCACCACATTCGTCGACGGACTGCTCTTGGCCGCCGAGAAAAGATAGGTGGGGGAGCGCTGCAGCATGGTGACCTTGCCGGCCTTCTCGGCCAGCGACGGGATCAGCGACATCGCGGTCGCGCCGCTGCCGATGACGACGACCTTCTTTCCCCGATAGTCGAAGTCCTCGGGCCAGTGCTGCGGATGCACTTACGGTGCCGTCGAACTCGTCGAAGCCGGGGAAGTCCGGGGTGTAACCCTCGTCGTAGTTGTAGTAGCCGGAACCGAAGAACACGAAGCGGCCGCGATAGGTCTTCTCGACGCCGTCCTGTTCGGCGGTGACGGTCCAGGTGTCGGTCGAAGAGTCCCAGTCCGCCGAGCGGACGTGGTTGTTGAACCGGATGTGCTCGTCGATGCCGTACTTGTGCGCGGTCTGGGTCAGGTATTCGCGGATGTCGACCCCGTCGGCCACCCGCTCCTCTTTGGTCCACGGTTCCCACGGGAAGCACAGCGTGAAGATGCTGCTGTCGGAGCGCACGCCGGGGTAGCGGAACAGGTCCCACGTGCCGCCGATCTGCTCGCGACGCTCGAGGATGACGTACCGGGTCCCAGGGTTGCGCTCGGTGATCCGGTACGCCGCACCCAGGCCCGAGATGCCCGCGCCGATGATCACGACGTCAACGTCGGTCACGCTCATCTCGCTAACGGTAGTTGACGAACTGCAAAGCCACCTCCAGGTCTGCCTTCTTCAGCAGCGCCTGGACGGTTTGCAGGTCGTCGCGGCTCTTGCTGGAGACGCGGACCTCTTCGCCCTGGATCTGGGCCTTGACACTCTTGGGGCCCTCGTCGCGAATCAGCTTGGTGATTTTCTTGGCGTTCTCGCTGGTGATGCCCTCTTTGAGGGTTCCCGTGACCTTGTAGGTCTTGCCCGACGCCTGCGGCTCGCCGGCGTCGAACGCCTTGAGGCTGATGTCGCGGCGGATCAACTTCTCCTTGAAGACGTCGACGGCGGCCTTGACCCGCTCCTCGGTGGAGCTGGTCAGCTCGATCGCCTCCTCGCCCTTCCAGGCGATCTTGGTGTCGGTGCCGCGGAAGTCGAATCGGGTGCCGAGCTCCTTCGCAGCCTGGTTGAGCGCGTTGTCGACCTCCTGTCGGTCGAGCTTGCTCACGACGTCGAACGATGAATCCGCCATCGGATACGTCTCCCTTCCATCGGCGTTGGCCGTTTGTTGTTCGAGTACTTCTTCGTTGTAGGCTAGCTACCCGTAATACACCGGCAGATTGCCCGAGCGGCCAATGGGAGCGGACTGTAAATCCGTCGGCTAACGCCTACCCAGGTTCGAATCCTGGATCTGCCACTCGGAGGACACGGTCCCGCAGCAACAGATGTGAGCTGCGGGACCGTTCGTCTTACGGGGTTTCTGGAGCAATCGGCTGATCGGGGTCGATCTCGAGCCCGGCCTTCACGCATGCGGTGTTGAGCAGCGACCACATCCACTCGGCGAGTTGGCTGGTGAATTCCTTGCGGGGCAGCGGATTCGGATCGTTGAGCCACTGCGTCACGGACGATTCGACGAAGCCGACCGCCCCGATGCTAAGTGGCGCAGCCGGGCGCTCGTCTATGCCGAGGGTTCGATAGAACGCCGCGATCACCTCAGCGAGGTTCGCTGCCACCGCGCGGTTGACGTCGTCAATCGCGGCGACCCCGTGTGCGTCATCGCTGAGCGGGTGCCGGGTCAGATATTCGTATAGGTTCGGGTGCTCGATGCGCCACCGCACGTGCATCGACACGGTGCTCCTGACCAGCTGCATCGGGCTGATCAGCCCATTCCAGACCAGCGTCTGCTTCGTGGTCAGCATTTCGCTGGCCCGACGGGCGATGCTGTGGTGCAAGTCGGCGGCCCCGTCGAAGTACCGGTAGAGCTTGGTGCGCGTCACCCCGACATGGTCGGCGACCTGCTCGGTTGACGCCTGCGGGCCGTAGCGGGCGATGGCCTCGAGCGCGGCCTCGACGAACTCGGTGCGTCGCTTCTCCCGCTGGCCCGACCACCTGGTCGCGCGCCCGTCGACGGCGGAGGCTGGGGCCTCGTCGGAGGACAGACGCGAACTCATGCTTTACATGGTACGACTTGTCCCGCTAATCTCTCATCCGGTACGTGACGTACCAGATACCGGAAGTATGATCCGAGGGGTTGGGCAAATGCGCAGCATGCCACTGGTCGTGATCGACGACCACCCGATTGTCCACACCGCAGTCGTGCGATGGGTCGCCGAAGCGTCCATCCCCACTGGAACCGTCCCGGCCTATCGCTCGGTCGCTCAGTTCCTGAATGAGCATCCACGGGATTCCGGCGTCACGGAAGTGATCGTCTACGACCCGGAGCGGGGTGAGGAGCGGCCGGACTACGCCGGCCTTCAGCAGTTGTGCAAGCTGCAATACCGGGTCGTCGCGTATTCGCGCATCTCGTCCGCGGAGATCATCCTCAAGTGCCTGGACGTCGGGGCGGCCAACTACATCGTGAAATCCGAAGCGCCGCAACACCTCATCGAAGCGATCACAGCGGCCCAGCAGGGGACGGTGGCTCGCGGCCCGCGGGCGGCGGCGGCCGTGCAGGCCGCGCAACAACGCGGCCGCCCGCGAACTCACCGCGCAGGAGCGGCGCGTCCTCGTCGAGTGGTTACTCACCGACAACAAGGAGTCGGTCAGCCGCAAACTCCACATCGCTCCCAGCACGGTCCGAACCCATCTGCAGCGGATCCGCAAGCGTTACAGCGAGATTCAGCGCTCGGCCCCGTCGAAGGCGGCACTGTTCGCCCGAGCCGTACAGGACGGCCTGATCGGCATTCACGACGTGTGACCTGCGGTCAGGTCGAGTGCGGTGAACGTCAAGTCGTTGGGCCTAAGTGGGTACCCCGTCGGCATGCCAAAAATCGGATACTTTCTTTCGTGCGAACAATTCGGGCCGGCGGAGCTGGTCGATCAGGCCAAGCGCGCCGAGGCTGCCGGCTTCGACGCGCTGTGGATCTCTGATCACTTCCATCCCTGGAACGACGAGCAGGGCCAGAGCCCGTTCGTCTGGGGAGTGATCGGGGCGCTATCGCAGGTGACGTCGCTGCCGGTCAGTACCGCGGTGACCTGCCCGACGATCCGGATCCATCCGGCGATCATCGCCCAGGCGGCCGCGACGGCCGCGGTGCAATTGGGTGGGCGTTTCGTGCTCGGTGTGGGCAGCGGAGAGGCCCTCAACGAACACGTGCTGGGCGATCCCTGGCCGTCGGTGGGCGTCCGGCTGGAGATGCTCGAAGAGGCCATCGACGTCATCCGGGAACTGCACCGGGGTGAGGAGGTCAGCCACCACGGGAAGCATTACGAGGTGCAGGAAGCCCGCATCTACACCTGTCCCGAGCAGCCGGTGCCCATCTACGTGTCTGGATTCGGCCCGCAGGCCGCGCAGTTCGCCGGCCGCATCGGCGACGGCTTCTGTACGACCATGCCGGACGAAGAACTGGTGAAGGCGTTCCGCGAGAACGGCGGTGGCGATAAGCCGGTTCAGGCCGGGACCAAGGTCAGCTGGGACCGCGATGCCGACAGGGGGCTGAAGGAAGCGCATCGGTTGTGGGCAAATGAGAGTCTGCCCGGCCAGTTGGCGCAGATCCTGCCTCGCCCCAAGGACTTCGAGTCCGCGTCGACGCTGGTGCCGCCCGACAAGGTCGCGGAGTCTGTGGCGTGTGGCCCCGATTCGGACAAGCACGCCGCGCAGTTGCGTCAGTATTTCGACGCGGGGATCGACGAGGTGTACGTGCAGCAGATCGGTCCGGACATGGAGGGATTCTTCGCCGCCTACGAGAGAGAGGTTCTGCCGCAGCTGCGCTAGGTATTTCGCGCCATCACCGAGTTCGCCGCGGCCCAATCGGTCGACACCTTGCGGTGCTTGATCCGCCAGGTGTCGCCGTCGGGCACGAGCGTGTCGCGGTAGCGCCCGATGTGGTCGAGGCCGATGTGGGTGACGACGCTGAAGTAGCACGACGCCTGAGCTTGTTCCGGCATCACGTTGTCGAACAGCACGTTGGCGACGTTGTGTCGGACGATCGGCTTGACGTCGGTGCTAGCGGCGACGTTTCCGGTGACTCCGCCGAGGAATGCCTCGATCTCGGACCGTCCGTGGAGCGGTTCGAGGCCGCGGATCTCCAGAACGCCGTCGGCGCAGAAGGTGTCGGCAAGGTCGGCGAGTCGGCCCGAGTCGCCCGCCCAGTTGTACCGCGCGAGCGTGTCGCGTATGTGCTCGCGGGCTACCAGCTCCCAGATCTCCACTCCAAAACGATAACGGCTTAGGCGAAGTCCCCATCGCATGACGGACGCCCAGTGTTTGTTTGCTGGCCACCAGCGAGCGGGCTGTGTCTGCGAACCTTGACTCGACGAGCGGGGCTCGACGCCGCATGAAGGGTTAGTGATGACAGAACATCTGCGCGCTTACAACAGTCTGTGGCAGGTCCGCAGCGACTCCTGGTGCCGGTTGGAGGAGGCCGCCGATCGGCTGACGCGCCCCGACACCGCAGGCGAGCTCAAGGAGAGATGCGTCGCGTCCTGCCAGGAGTTACTGACCCGGCTGAGTACCCTGGAGCCCTACTGGGCGTATCCGGGATCGCTCCAATTCGCCCGCGTGCAAAGGCTTTTCAGTGCGGGCAGCTATGACAAGTTCTGCCAGGCGGTGGCGCGGATCAACCGGGCACTGACTCAGGAGTCGTATCGCACCGGCGATGTCGAGAACGCCGGCGCCGACGAGCTCGATATGTTCCCGTCCGACCCGCGGCAGCTCGAGGGCCAGACCGAAGCCGAACGCGACCGGCCGTACTTTGAGGTGCTCGTCGTCGAGAAGATGACCGAAGCCCAGGAACGCGCGCTGCGCAACGAGGTCCGCAAGTGGCGCCGCCCCGACGACGAATTCGTCTACGAACTCGTCGTAGTCGCCAGCGGTGACGAGGCGCTGATCGCGGCCCGGCTCAACGTGAACTTGCAGGCGGTGATCATCCGGCGACGCTTCTCGCACCAGTCGACCCGGGACTTGTCGTCGCTGTCGGAGTTCGTCGACACCGGGGTATCGAACGAATTGGCCGACCACTACTCGCCCGAAGAGCGCGCGCAGATCCTCGCCACCTCACTGGGCAAGCTGCGTCCCGAACTCGATCTCTACCTGATGACCGAGATCGAGGTGGAAGACATCGCCGGCCGGCTGGGTCAGTACTTCCGCCGGGTGTTCCACGCCCGCGAAGGCATGCTCGAGCTGCACCTGTCGATCCTGCACGGCGTTGCGGCGCGTTACCGCACCCCGTTCTTCAGCGCGCTCAAGCAGTACAGCCACCGGCCCACCGGCGTCTTCCACGCGTTGCCGATCTCGCAGGGCAAGTCGATCGTCAACTCGCACTGGATCAAAGACATGGTCGGCTTCTACGGCCTGGAAGTGTTCATGGCCGAGACCTCCGCGACCTGTGGTGGTCTTGACTCCCTGCTCGAACCCACCGGCCCGCTGCGCGAATCCCAGCAGCTCGCCGCGAAAGCCTATGGCTCACGGCACACGTACTTCGTCACCAACGGCACGTCGACCGCCAACAAGATCATCACCCAGGCGGTGGTGGCCCCCGGCGACATCGTGTTGCTGGACCGCAACTGCCACCAGTCACACCACTACGGCATGATGATGGCCGGCGCGAATGTTGTGTACCTGGAGGCGTATCCGCTCAACGACTACTCGATGTACGGCGCGGTGCCGCTGCGCGAGATCAAGTCAAAGTTGTTGGCGCTCAAGCGGGCAGGCAAACTCGGCCGCGTCAAGATGATGTCGCTGACCAACTGCACCTTCGACGGAATCGTCTACGACGTCGAGCGGGTGATGGAAGAGTGCCTCGCCATCAAACCCGACCTGGTATTCCTCTGGGACGAGGCCTGGTTCGCGTTCGCGCGGTTCCACCCGGTGTACCGCACCCGCACCGCGATGGCGTCCGCGGCGACAGTCCGCGAGCGGCTGCAGAGTCCGGAATACAAGGCCGAGTACGAGAAGTATCTGGCCGCCGAAACCGCCGAAAACCCCAGCGACGACGAACTATTGAACCGTCGCCTGTTGCCGGACCCGGCCCGGGCCCGGGTGCGGGTGTACGCCTCGCAGTCGACCCACAAAACCCTCACGTCGCTGCGGCAGGGGTCGATGATCCACGTCTACGACCAGGACTTCGACCAGAAGGTCGCGGTGCCGTTCCACGAGGCCTACATGGCGCACACGTCGACGTCGCCCAACTACCAGATCCTGGCGTCGCTGGACCTGGGCCGTCGTCAGGTGGCGCTGGAGGGCGCCGAGCTGGTGCAGCGGCAGATCGAGAACGCCATGCAACTGCGGGACGCGATCGACAACCACCCGCTGCTGAGCAAGTACATGAATTGCCTTGGCACGTCGCATCTCATCCCAAGCGAATATCGGCCGACCGCGATCGATCAGCCGCTGCGCTCCGGCCTGCGCAACATGATGGCGGCCTGGCACGACGACGAATTCGTACTCGACCCGTCGCGAATCACGTTGTCCATCGGGCGAACCGGTTACGACGGTGACACTTTCAAGCGCGAGCAGTTGATGGACCGCTACGGCATCCAGATCAACAAGACGTCGCGCAACAGTGTGCTGTTCATGACGAACATCGGCACCACCCGCAGCTCGGTGGCGTTCCTGGTAGAGGTGCTGGTCAGCATCGCCGCGGAACTCGACCAGGCCATCTCCGAGATGAGCCTGGGCGAGCGCGAACATTTCGAGCACGCGGTCTGGGGGCTCACCGAACGCTCGGTGCCGCTGTGCAACTTCAGCGGATTTCACCCGGCGTTCCGCGATCACAGCGGATCCGAGCCGACGCCCGAGGGTGACGTCCGTCGCGCGTTCTACCTTTCCTACGACGACGCGAACTGCGAATACCTGATGGGCGACCTGATCGACGAAAAGTTAGACGCCGGAATCGATGTCGTGTCGGCGACCTACGTGACGCCCTACCCGCCGGGCTTCCCGGTGCTGGTGCCCGGTCAGGTGTTCAGCCGCGAGATCCTGCAGTTCATGCGCGACCTGGACACCAAGGAGATCCACGGCTACGAGCCGAACTTCGGCTACCGGGTGTACACCGAGAAGGCCATCGAAGGGGTCGCCGCCGCGGCGGGTGTGCCGTCCAACGGCCACCATGTCGAGACGGAGACGCCAAAGGTCGCAAAGAAGAAGCCGACCAAGCGGGCCGGCAATGGGCACAACGTTCCCGAGGTCGGCCAGGACGAGCTGCTCGGCGAGCGCCAGCCCGGCGACGCGGTGACCGCCGACTAAGGCTGCCACCACGGGCGGAGCGGCAGGTCGCGGGCGCCGTGCTTGGCAAGCTTGGACGCCAGCACGTGGTGCAGCTGAATGTTGTTCTGCTCGAAAGATACCCGAGACCCCGCCATGTACAACCCCCATACCCTAGCGGTGCCGATGCCGACCTCGGCGACAGCCTCGTCCCAGTGCGCGACTAGATTTCGGGACCAGTCGCGCAGGGTCATGGCGTAGTGGTGACGGAGATTCTCCGTGTGGAGCACCTCGAAACCGACATCTTCAATCTCGGACAGGATGCGACCCGAACCGGTCAGCTCGGCGTCCGGAAAGACGTAGCGATCAGTGAAGCTGCTCGCGCGGTAGTTCGACTTGTTGTTGTTGCGGGTGATGCAGTGGTTCAACAGCAAACCGCCGGTGCGCAATCTCGACTTGAGGAACTCGAAATACGACGGATAGTTCTTGACGCCGATGTGCTCGGTCAGTCCGATCGACGAGACGGCGTCGAAACCAGTTTCGCCGATGTCGCGATAGTCACAGTGACGTACCTCGGCGAGCTCGCCGAGCCCTTCAGCCTCGATCGCTGTTTGCGCCCAAGTGGATTGCTCTGCGGACAGTGTGGCGCCGATCGCGCGGACGCCGCGGCGGGCCGCGTAGCGCACCATGCCGCCCCAGCCGCAGCCGACGTCGAGCAACCGGTCGCCGGACTGCAGCCTCAGCTTGTCGAAGATGAGCCGGTATTTGTTCTCCTGCGCCACCTCGAGAGTCGCGTCAGGCTCTGGATAGACCGCACAGGTGTAGGTCATTGTCGGCCCCAACACCCACGCGTAAAAGGTGTTGGAGACGTCATAGTGATGAGAGATCGCCTCGGCGTCGCGGGTTTTACTGTGCCGCAGGCCCTCCGCGAGCCGACGCCAGCGAGGTAACACCTCCTGCGGTGGCGGGGGTGGCAGTCGGAGATGCTCGATGCCGACAGAGCGGACGATGCTGGCCAGCAGCCGCGGCGAGGGTCTGGTGAACTCCAGGTCGTCGGCCAGCAATGTGAGCAACTCGTAGGGATCGCCGGGGTGCACACCGCGCGCCACGAGGTCGCCGCTGACGTATGCCCGAGACAGCCCGAGTTCACCGGGGGCGGTGGCCAAATAGGTCATTCCGCGAGGACTCAGGAGGTCCATCCCCAGTGCCGCATCTTCGGCTCCTGCGCTGCTGCCGTCGTAGGCGGTGAACCGCAACGAGTCCGTGGCGCCGCCGGTGAAGACCGCCAATAACTCGGCGAGGCTCAACTTGGTGGACGCGAGTTCCTTGATATTCGTCATCGTCGTTGCACCGCCTTCGCATAGAGGTCGAGGAGACGTGAATCGGGGTCGTAGATCTTTTTCACGGTGCGGTACGTCTTGCCGCCGTAGAGTTCATCGAATTCGTCGCGAGTGTAGTAGGAGTCGGAATACAACGACTTGTGCCCGTCAAGCGAATTGACCTTCTTTTCGATTAGTTGATTCGTTGAGCCGTCGGTCGCGCCAACCGGAACTGACGACCAGAATCCGACATTCACGTAGCTGCGTCCCGGTTGGATCGGATACAGTGACCAACCGTTCTGATCACGTAACCGCAACGGGCACAACCAGATCGGAATGATGGGTACCGTTTCGAGGAACCACTCCAAGAACTCGGTTGTGCGCTCGAGCGGAAGCTCGACATCTTGGACCACCCGTTCCCGGGGCGGACGACCGTTGCGCTTTTCGATGCGGTCGGCGATATCGAACCGTCGATCAAGTGCCACCAGCTTCCAGTACACGCTGCTGCGGCGGTAGCGTCGCGGCCACCAACGCCGCAGACGGGGGTTCTGCGCGCCGAAAGCCGATGAACACCAGAACCAGTCGGTATCCCAGCGCCAGAAGTAGTCGTGCATCGTCAAGCGGTCCTCTTTGGTGCCGGTTTCGTGCTGAATGGAGCGGTAGTAGATGTCTTGGCCGGTGTAATCGCTGGCCGGGCCGGGGGTTGCGGTGCGGAGACCGACGGACAGGTAACTCTCGGTGGCGCCGAACACCACACCGTCGAGATAGTCGACAGGCATACCGTTGAAACCGCCGGTGTCGACAATGCGATTCATCGCGGCTATCAGATCGCTCAGCGAGTCGAACCGCACATGCCGAAGCGCGACGAACGTTTTGATCGGCTCCAATTCGATACGTAATCGAGTCGAATAGCCCAATGTGCCATATGAATTCGGATAAGCGCGAAAGAGGTCGGGGTGCTCGTGGGGGGAGACGGTCAGTAATTCTCCTGCGCCGGTGAGGATGTCCATCTCCAACACCGATTCGTGTGGCAAACCATTGCGAAACGACGCCGATTCAATGCCCAACCCGGCAACCGCCCCGCCCAGGGTGATGGTTTTCAATTGCGGGACCACCAGCGGCGACAAACCGTGGGGCAGGGTGGCGGCCACCAGCTTCTCGTAAGTGCACATGCCTGCCACGTCGGCGGTGCGAGCGTCCTCATCAATCGAAATGACGTTGGTCAGACCCGACACGTCCAGCCCAGGGGCATCGGATCGCACGCGGTCGCGGAAGAGATTAGAGGAGGGCTTGGCCAGTCGGACGACGGCCGTTGCGGGGACGGAACGATAACTTGCCAGCAAGCGCTCAACGCCAGCGGCATAAGCCGCCGGTGCGGAAGCGGGGGCTGGCACCACACAAAGGCTAGTCCCGGACAGCCGCCCATGCGAATGAGTTTCGCCAAGTGGGCCCTACCCGAAGGTGAACTCGCAGTTCATGGCATTGGCCGCTAGCCTTCGAACGGTTCGCCGTCGAACCGTTCCCGGGTGGCCAGCTCGGCGACGCTCACGCGGCGGAGTTTGGTCAACTGCTTGGTTGGCTTACCCAGCGGCAGAAACGCCGCCAGTGCGTAAGTATCTGGGATTCCGAGTAATTCGCGCACGCGCGGCTCCTCGGCCACCGCCATCGTCGAGATGGTGCCGCCATAGCCTTCGTTACGCGCGGCCAGCAGGATGTTCCACACCAACGGGTAGACCGACCCGCCGCTGATCACGCCGATGCGGTCGAGGTGTTGATCCATCGCGGCGACGACCTCCAAGTTGACGCAGACCGCCAGCACCACCGCGGCGTTGTGAAAAGGGGTCGTGAATTGCGCCGGCACGTCGGTGGCGGAGATCTGCTCGGCGCTCGGTCCGGGCTCATGCAGTGGGTTCCAAGGGCTTTCGCCGTTGGCCAGCTGGGCGGCGTACCGCCGGGCACCGGTCATCGACAGCTCGGCCAGCTCTTGCCGAGTCCCGCGATCCCGGATCACGATCACCCGGGTGCCCTGACGGTTGCCGCCGCTGGGCGAGAAGCGGGCATTGTCCAGGATTCGCTCCAACACGTCGTCGGGCAGGGGGTCGTCGGTGTAGCTGCGCGCGGCGAACGTCGTCCGCATGACGTCATAGAGGTCCATCGCTCCATATTGCCTCTACAGTCCATGGCGTGAGTACTCGCGTAGACGCCCGCCGCCGTGCCGTCGCCTTCAGTGTCCTGGGCGGTCCCACCACCGTCGTCGATCTCGGCGGCCGGCGGTTCCTGATCGACCCGACATTCGACGAGCCGGGTCCGCACGACTACCTGAAGAAGATCGTCGGCCCGGCGATCCAGCCGGACGCGCTGGGACCGGTCGATGTGGTGCTGGTCAGCCACGACAACCATCCGGACAACTTCGATGACGAAGGGCGCCGGCTGGCGCTGGCCGCGCCACTGGTGCTGACCAATCCCGGCGCCGCCAGTCGGCTCGGCCCACCGGCCGTCGGGATCAACCCGTTCGACATCTTCGAGCTTCCGGCCAGCGGGGATGCGAAAGCGATGACGGTACAAGCGGTTCCGGCCGTGCACGGACCGGCCGACGGGGCGCGCGACGCCGACGGTCACGTGAACTGCGAGGTGACGGGTTTCGTGTTGTCGGGGGACGGCCTGCCGACCGTGTATCTCAGCGGTGACAATGCGTCGATCGCTGCGGTTCGTGAGATCGCCGACCGCGTCGGCAGCGTCGACGTCGCGGTGATCTTCGCCGGTGCCGCGCGGGTGCCGGCCAAGGAGCGCGGCCGCCCGCTGACGATGACGGGGCAGCGAGCCGCGGCGGCGGCCGAGGTCTTGGGCGCCCGGCTCGTGATTCCCGCTCACGTCGACGGGTGGGCGCACTTCAGCGAGGGAGTCGGTGAGGTCGGCGTCGCGTTCGACGAGGCCGGGATTCTCGATCGCCTCGCCGTCGCTCCCTACGGCGAATGGATTGTGCCGCCGTGGGTTTAGTTCGAATTCACATCGGCCCCGGGAGTCCCTGGGAGCTGGTGGGTAATCACTTTTTGTTTTGACGACACATGCGATATCACCGACGGGATGTGATATCGCATGTGGTCAACTTTTGAGAAAAGAGTGCGTCCCCGGAGGCAGGTGCGCATGTGACTCGTGTGGCGTGAGGACAACTACCCGCGCACCGCCGAGATCGTCCACGCCGGCAAAATCGGTGCTCGGGTGAGGAAGTGGTCGCCCTGACCGATGCTGCGCAGCAGCGCTTGGGTGCGCAGGATGCAGCAGCCCATTCGCGTCATCGCAAAGATTTCGTACCAGTCCAGCGCGACCAGTTCGCGGCCGATCATCTCCTCGAAGCGGCGGATCACCTGTTCCTGAGTGTCGAATCCTGGCAACTCGGGATCGGCGTCAATCCCGTTGACTTCCAACATCTGTCGACGGGTGGCCAGCCACCACGCGAAATCCGTCTCAGCCGGGCACAGGCAGGCCTGCTCCCAGTCCAGCACGCCGACGATCTGCCCGTCGTCGGCGAAGATCGCATTGGACAGCCGGGCATCGTTCCAGCACACCGCCACGTCGCCGGTGTCCTCGGGCTGGTGGCGGTGCAGCCAGTCGAATGCCTCGGTCATCACGTCGGGGATCTGGTTGTCGGTGCCCCACGCCGCGTACTCCTGCCACCACGCCAACTCGGCGGAAACACCTGTCCCCGTAGGCCGATGAAGCCACGTTGCATCGTCGATCGGGACCCGCTGCAACGCGGCGAGCGTCTCGACGAATGAGTCGTGTGCGCGCCGTTGCACCTGCGGGCCCGCATCGTGCAGCCACCCGCGTGTCGCATAGGTGGTGTCGGAGGGGGTGTGCCCGACGATGCGCGGCATCACCAGGAACTTGGCGTCGATCCACGACTCGTCGGGCTCGTAGAGGATCGGCGACGGTGTCGCAATCCCGTGCTGGTGCAGGAATTCCTGGGTCCGGGTCTGCGCCTCGAGGTCGTAGTCGGGGTAGATGCCGCCGCCGGAGGGCGGAATCCGCAGCACGTATTCGCTGGTTTGGCCGTTGACCTCGGCGGAGAAGACCAGGCTCTCGCTCGACCAGCCCGCCGCGCGGTTCGCCGCCTTGAGCTCGGACACCGCGGCGTCGGCGTCGAACCGGTGGCTGAACCACGTCTCGAGCCGGGCCCTGGTGTCCGCTAGGTCGCGTTGAACGAGCGCGATTCCAGCCATGCCAGACAGATTTACATATGACGGGCCAGATGTAAATGATGCTTTAGGCTCGGTGGCATGAATTCGCCGCAGCCCCTCACCTTCGGAGCGATCGAGGACACGTCGTTGCCGTTGGCGGTGTTGGCGCACGGATTCCCCGATACGCCGTTCACGTGGCGTCATCTCGGACCCGATCTGGCCGGGCGCGGCTACCGGGTGGTGGCGCCGTGGCTGCCCGGCTACGACGCACCGGCGGACGGCCCGATCAGTGTCGGAACCTATGTCCGGCGCCTGCTCGACGTCCGTCGTGAATACGGCGGAGACGATAGCGCGGTGCTGGTCGGCCACGACTGGGGAGCCCAGGCCGGCTACGGCGTCGTCGCCAGCGAGCCCGCAGCGTTCAATCGGTTTGTCGCGCTGGCGGTTCCGCCGGTCGCCGCGATGGCCGGAGGCTTGTTCAGCCACGCGCAACTCAAGCGGTCGTTCTACATCTACTTCATCCAGCAGGTCGGCATGGCCGAGGTCGCGCTGCTGGCTCCGGGTTTCTGGGAGTCGCTGTGGGCCGACTGGTCGCCGGGCTATGACGCGGAAGAGGACCTCGTCGAGTTGAGGCGGCACGTGAACGCGGAGAACATCGCGAATGTCGTTGGCCCGTATCGGGCTTCGTTCAACCCGGATTTCGCCGATCCGAACGCCGAAGCCGAAACCTTGGCCACCATGCAACTGCCGCCGGTGCCGACGTTGTATCTGCACGGCGCCAATGACGGGGCGATCGGAGCTGACCTGCTCGGCGACCTCGGCCAGTTCTTCCCGGCCGACGGCTCGGCCTTCGAGATCCTCGACGGCGTCGGCCACTTCCTGCATCTGGAAAAGCCGGAGCTGATCGCGACGAAAATCGGTGACTGGCTAGGCGGGTAGGCCCGCGCGGCTCAAACCGGCGGCGTGCCGCAACTCGGCAAGAAATCCGTCCGGGGTGTCGTCGCCGATCACGTAGTGACACACGGCGATTCGCACCACGGCCGACGCCGCGATGTGGGCCTGCTCGCCGCCGATGATGCGGGCGATGCGGTCCCGCATGATCGGCAGCACGCGTTTCATCTGCTGCAGAACGTGTTCCGGCTCGACCTCGGCCAGCGAACCGAGTGAATAGCCGTTCTGGAAGTCGACGATGAATCGCAGTGCGGCGTCGAGCCGGTCGGCACCGCTCAATCCCGCGATCGCATTGGCGACGCCGGCGTCGAAGTTGTCCTGCTCGTAGAGGCCGAACGCCTCGAGCAGGCCCTCTTTCGAGCCGAAGTAGCGATACAGCGTCGGGCGCGACACCTTGGCCTGCGCGGCCACGTCCGACAGTTGCAACCGCCGACGACCATCGCGCGCGAGCACGACGAAGGTGGCGGCGAGAATCCGTCGCCGCGTCGATTGCTCGGCGTCGGCGGCATGCGCGGAGGCCACCATCGCGTCCTTTACATCTAGGGGGTCAAATGTCACACTGACCCTACCGCTGAGCCTGGACGATGGGAAGGTAGCGACGGTGACCAACCTCGTGATCCGCAAGATCCCGTGGGATTTTGGGGCCGCAAGCGTGCCGTTCAAGTGGCAGCCCGACAACCCGAATTTCGGGTTGTTCTGCAACGCGTTCACCTTCATCGCCGTCCCGTTCGAGCGCTACATCGTCAACGTGGTCCGACGGGCCGCGGACACGCTGCAGGACGACCCGGACGTCGCCGCCGAGGCCGAGGCCTTCCTGCGGCAAGAGGCGCAACACGCGTCCGCGCACCGCAAACACATGCTGGCGCTGGTACAGCGCTACCCCGAACTCGAGCGGTGCTACGACGACGCCTGCCGCGCGTATGACCGGTTGTTGGACGAGCGGCCGATCGAATTCCACGCCGCCTATATCGCCAACCTCGAAGCGACATTCACCCCGCTGTTCAAAGTGATTCTGGACAACCGTGATTCGCTGTTCGGCGCGGGGGACCAGCGGGTCGCCTCGTTGATGATGTGGCATTTCGTCGAAGAGATCGAGCATCGCAGCTCCGGGCTGATTCTGTATCGCCACCTCAGCCCCGACCCCTGGTACCGCACCAAGCACATCCGCGCCACATTCACCCACGTCGGCGCGGTATCGCAGCAGATCGCAAAGGTTTTCGACGAGGTCGTGCCGTTCGAGGACCGCGGGGCCTCCGCGCAGGAGCTGCTGTCGATCTCGTTGCTCTACGGCGAGTTCATCTTTCGTGGACCCGGCGGCACGCGGCGACGGGCACGGCGCGGCGGTGCACCGACGCTGTTCAGCGATGTCCCGACCCGTCAGCTGTTGGCGATGGCGTGGCGGTTGGTGTTGTCCCAGGCCCCCCACCACGACCCCGCCGTTCAGCCGCTTCCGGACTGGGCGGACACTTGGATGCGCGAATACGACGACGGTGTCGACATGACCACGATTCTTTCCCGACCGACTGACAAGGTAATCGATTTGCTGTCAACGAATTACGGCGCCTTGGTGCCGGAGGATGAGCTGCTCACCCATCAGATCGTTGACACGTTCGCCACAGTCAGCCAGTCGGACCCGTCGTGGACGGAGAAGATCTGGACCATCGCCCACGCCCGCGACAACTCGCTGCAGGTGGTGCTGGGGATCGGGAAGTACACCAACCGCGGCGTGTTCGACGGCGCCGCCGGGGTGTGCCGCGGCACCGAGCAGTGGACGGTGCGCGCCGGGCGGCGGTTGTCGTCCGACCCGTCCGGCACCGACGTCGGGCCGGTGCACTACCGGGTCGTCGAGCCGCTGCGGGCCATCCGAATCAGCCTGGACCGCAACGAACATCAGCCGATCGCCTTCGACGTCATCCTGCGCGGGAGTTTCGATGCCGCACTGGAGGACCCGTGGCCGGACCGCAGCCCGGACGGGTACCGGGTGACGCACAACATCCTGCGCTACCACCAGGTCGGGGTCGCCGCCGGGTGGGTCGAGGTGGGTGGCGACCGCACCGAAATTGCTGACGACCAATGGATTTCGATCCGTGACCACTCCTGGGGTCTGCGGCCCGGCATCGGCAAGCCAATCCCCGGGCTGCCGCGCGGCAGCCGCAAGATCAAGCAGATGTTCATGACGTGGATGCCGATGACGCTGACCCGCCCGGACGGTTCGGCCTATTCGCTGTTCGTCATGTATCAGGAGGAGCGTGGCGACGGGTTCACCGAAATCCGTTGCCAGGCCGAGCAACAGAACCCTGATGGCACGTCGCACCGGTTCCCCTCAGTCGAGCAGGACATGCACTTCGAGGACGGCAACCGCCGCTTCACCCATGGGACCGTCACGCTGATCGACACCGACGGATCCACCCGGCCGCTGACGGTCACCGCCGCCGGGCCCGGCGGCTTTCATCTCGGTACCGCCGGCTACTACGGGTGGAACGACTGGGTCTACGGCCAGTGGGTCGGCAACCTAAAGGTCGAGGGCAGCCACGTGACCGACTGCGACAAGCCGGAGAAGGCGCGCGAACTGCATCAGCTGCGCGACCTACTGGTCCGCATTGACGATCCCGTCGGGGGTGGCACCGGGTTGGGCAATGCCGAAACCTTCGCGATGGGCGCTTTCCCCGAGCGTGGGCTGACCGCGGAGAACTCGTTCCTGTAGCTCGTCAGCCGTCGTTCTCGATCATGTCCCGAAACAGGTCTTCGATTGTGGACGAATCTTCGGGGTTGCCGGCCGACATCATTGCGTCGTGCGCCTGGTCCAGCTCAGTTCCCGGCGGCACCACCAGCAGGACGAGTTTGTGGTTGGCGCCGACGACCTGAATGGTGTCGACGCGTCCGCCGAGTTCGACCGGAACACCGGCCATCTCCAACTCGGTCGGTGCTTTCGCCCAGTCACCGAAGTTGTAGATCACTCGCTTGATGGATCCGAGCCGCACCGAGACCATCAACAGCAGTTCGGGAAGCTCCGCGGCGAGGTCTTCCCGTCGCGGCCACCAAGCCCCGTCGGCATAGCCCGTCGCCGGCGCTTTCGGCGTGAGGCGTAAGCGCGGTCTGACGGGCGACAGGGTTCGCTGTGCGCCGATTGGGTACAGGGGTTGTCGCAGCGTCATCAGACGCTCCTGCCTTGGCCGCGAATCGGCCAGAAAATTCAAATCGGCAACGACCCGACATCAACCGGTCGAATGCGAAAAACTGCCGATACCACAACCCTACACGCGCGTTGAGGCCAGATCTCTTCAATCGACCGACCACCGCCGTCGACGAAGCGTCGGGCGCGCGAGTCCGGTGTACTGTCGGTTGCACCATGGACCCCCGGCATTTCAAGCGCGAAGTGGGCGCCGAACTCGAAGTCGAGATCATCGAGCCCACCACGTTGGAATTCCAGATCGCGGTTGCGCCACACCCCAATGCCGAGATATCCGAACGCTTGTCGTTCACGCTGGACGGTGAGTCGGTGGAGCCACTCGAAATCAGCGGCATGCACGGTAACCGCATCCACAAGCTGATCGTTCCGGCTGGCTACTTGACCGTCGATTACGCCGCGACGATCGTGGGTCGCGCTGACCCGGCACCGGTGACCGAGCAGGACCTGTCGATGTATCTGCGACCTAGCCGGTACGCCGAAGCCGACAAGCTATACGGTTTTGCCGCAACCGAATTCGGCAGTTATGTCGATTCGACCACCTTGTTGGAACGGGTGTCGCTCTGGGTCGGCACCCGGTTGAATTACGTACCAGGGTCGAGTGACCCCATCGACGGTGCGGTGGAAACCATGCTCGCCGGCGCCGGGGTCTGCCGGGATTACGCTCATCTGGTGGTGGCGCTGTTGCGCGCGGTGAAGGTGCCGGCGCGAGCGGTGTCGGTGTATGCGCCCGGGTTGTACCCGATGGATTTCCACGCGGTCGCCGAAGCGTTCGTCGACGGACAGTGGCAGGTAGTTGACGGCACCTTGCTGGCTCCGCGTCAGGCGCTCGTTCGTATCGCCACCGGGCGCGATGCGGCCGACATCGCATTCTTGGACAATCACCGGGGCGCCATCAACCTCAGCAAGCTGTTGGTCACGGCCATTGTGGACGGCGACCTTCCCATCGACTCCATCGATCAGCTGGTGTCCATCGGCTAGCACTTTTGCGTGTTATCCCGACAAAAGCGCCAGCCCGGCCGCGAGACTGGCGGGATGCGTAGCGAAGCTGACCGGGCGTCCCGGTGACCGTCACCCCTGAGACGTTCACGACGTGCGGTGTCGGCGGGACTCGCATCGTGGCCGACCGTCTCGGCGACCCGGACGAGCCGGCCGTAGTGTTCCTGCACGGCGGCGGGCAGACCCGGCGCTCGTGGGGCAAGGCGGCGGCCGCGGTGGCCGAGCGCGGGTGGCAGGCGGTCACCGTCGACTTCCGCGGGCACGGCGAGTCGGACTGGTCGCAGGAGGGCGACTACCGTCTGGCCAGCTTCGCCGGCGACGTGCAGGAAGTGCTCCAGCATCTGCCACCGCAGCCGGTGCTCGTCGGTGCATCGCTGGGTGGCTTCACCACAATGCTTCTGGCGGGGGAGATTTCACCCGGTATCGCCCGCGCGGTGGTGCTGGTGGACATCGTGCCGAACATGGACCAGTCGGGCGCCAACCGGATTCACGAGTTCATGGCCGACCGGATGAAGACCGGTTTCTCCTCGCTCGACGAAGTCGCCGACATGATCGCCGAATACAACCCGCACCGGCCGCGGCCGTCGGACCTCAACGGCCTGCGCACCAACCTGCGGCGCCGTGGCGACCGTTGGTACTGGCACTGGGACCCGAAGTTCATCAGCGAGAGCGCATCTCTACCGCCCCACGAGTTGACCGACGTCGACCGGATGAACGCCGCGGTGCAGACAATCCTCGACGGCGGGGTGCCGATGTTATTGGTGCGCGGTCAGGTGAGCGACCTGGTCAGCCAGGACCGCGCCGACGAGTTCCTCGCTCGCTTCCCCGGCGTCGAATTCGTCGACGTGCAGGGCGCCGGGCACATGGTGGCCGGCGACCGCAACGACCTGTTCGCCGATGCGGTCCTGGATTTCCTTGGCCGCCAAGGCTAAGCCTCCCCTGCCACCAACACCCCGCTGTCGGCGCCGAGGTCGATCGCGGAGTTGATGACGACGCGGTCGATCTGACGCAGCGAGTGCAGGGCCGAGAGCAGCCGGGCGCGTGCCGGTGTCGCATCGCTCTGGCGGGCCAGCGACTCCGCGACATCGATGAAGTCGGTCGACGGGAAAACCGTTGCGGGCTGGTCGAACTCGAGCGCGGTGATCAGCACGTCGATGTTGCGGCGGATCTGTGTCGCGGTCGAGGTGATCGCATCGGCCAGCTCGGGGGAGGCGTCGACACGGGTTTCGCTGCTACGCACCAGGATTCGCGCATACCGGTCACAGGCGGTGAGCATCCGCAGGCCGTGCCGCATGGTGCGGCGGCCGGCCAGGCCGGCAATGCCGGCGCTGAGCGGCTTGGCCGAGGTCCGGAACTGTTGCAGGTCGCGGTCGAGTTGACGGGCCGTCTCGGTCAGGGTCGCTGTCGGATGGCCGCCGATCAGGCTGGCGACCGAATCCCCGATCAGTTCGGACAGGGTCAGGAAGAACGCATGCGCGTCGTTGCGGATATGGGTGCGGGTGTTGATCGGCAACACCAGCATCGCCGCGGCGATCCCGATCACCGCGCCGATCGCCGTCTCCTCGATTCGCAACAGCAGCAGGCTGAACGTGAATTCGCCGAGCAGGCCGTACATCAAGGCGAGCATGGTGCTGATCCAGAACGTCATCAGGCTGTAGGTGACCTTCATGAAATAGAAGGCGCAGAACAGGCATACGAAGATCATCGCCAGCGACGCGATCTTGTTGCCGGACACCAGCGTCGCGACCAGCACGCCGCTGGGCACCCCGAGCACCGAGCCGAGTAGTCGCTGCCAACCCTTGTCGAGCGTCTCGGCCCACGAATTGGTGCCGGCGAAGATCACGAACGCGGCGATCGCCGCCCAGTACCAATGCGACGGCGACAGCAGTTCGCCGACCACGATGGCCAGCGCCGCGGCGACGGCAACCTGGATCGCCTGCCGGGTGGATTGCAGCATGCCGGTCTGCTGCGGCGGCTCCGGTGGCGCGGGACTGTCGGGTTGTTGCGTGGTCTCGGATTCGACGCGCTCCATCCGGGCCCGGACTTCGGCCGTCGCCTTGGCGCTGTCGACGACCGCCAGGGCCAGGCGGCGCACCGGCAGCTCGTCGGGGCACTGGTCCAACAAACGCTGGGCCCGTTCCGCGGTGCGCTTGAGGCCATGGTCGTGCGGTGTCCGGATCGCGCGCGACAGCATGGTCACGATGTCGGCGAGTTCGGTGCGGGTCGCGGCGGGCATGTCGGCCTCCGATGCGCGGGCGCCGGCGATCGCGAGGCGTTCGACGGTGAGCTCGGCGTCGAACAGCCACATCGCGAGGTCATCGCCGCTGACTCCCGGCCACAGTGCGCCCGGGTTCACCCGGTCTTCGATCTGGGCCTGGACCAGAAGCGCGGTCTCGTTGAGCCGGACGGCCCGGATCCGTAGCCGGCGCTGCGACCGCTCGTCGACCCGGCGGTTGCGCACCAGCTCGGCGGTGGTGTCGACGACGATCGCCATCCGCGCCCGCAGCGATCGAATGTTCTCGCGCAGAACGCTTTTCGGTCGGTCCGGCATCAGCAGCGTCGCCCAGACGAAAGTGCACAGCGTGCCGATCACGGTGGCGCCGATCAGCCACGGCAGCTCGGGCAGCTGCGCCCGCAGGTACAGCGAGAAGAAGTACGACATGAACGTGACCATGCCCAGGGCCATCCCGCGCGGGCCGAACCGGCGCAGGTAGACCGCGATGAACACCACCACGACGAACAGCACGTCGCCGATCACCGGGTGCGGCGCCACCAGCGAGGCAGCGGTGATCGACGCCGCGGTGGGCAGCGGCAGCAGCGCCATCGTGACGCGCTGCCGGTGCGGGTCGGGTTCGTTGACCGACCGCGCCGACACCATCGTGACCAGCGCGCCGAGCAGCGCGACGGTCATCGGTTGCCCGGTGGCCTTGGTCAGCAGAAACAGGACCAGCAGCGCGGTCGCGAGCGCGCCGGTGGTGCGGGTGGCCATCCGCAGCCGCAGCAGGCCGGGGTCGGATCCGATCGTCCAGTTACGGGCCCGCGCATACAGCGTGGCTGTGTCACCGAACACCCGTGGCCAGCCTCTCTCCGCGCGAAATGCGTGTCTGTTGCCACCGACTCTGGCATAAGCGCCAAGATGGGACCCGATGAGCACGGAGGTGACGCTGGCCGATGGCCGCGAGCTGTTGTTCTTCTCACTTGCCGGGCATACCCCGTCGCCGGTGGTCGACCGCCGTCCGTTGCCGCCGTTTGAGCCGGGGCAGTCGCAGTTGCGGTTCGACCAGACCACCGGGCAGTGGGTGGCGATCGCCGCGCGCCGCCAGGACCGCACCTACAAGCCGCCGCCCGACCAGTGCCCGCTGTGCCCCGGTCCGACCGGGTTGACCAGTGAGGTACCCGCACCCGACTACGACGTGGTCGTCTTCGAGAACCGCTTCCCGTCGCTGTCCGGTGCCGGTGCGCCCGCGTCGGTGCCCGACGGCTTTGTGCCGCTGCCCGGGGTTGGACGCTGCGAGGTGATCTGCTTCTCGAGCGACCACACCGGGTCGTTCGCCGAACTGCCCGCGCCGCATGCCCGGTTGGTGGTCGACGCCTGGCGGGACCGGACCGGCGCGCTGCTGGCGCTGCCCGGCGTCGAGCAGGTGTTCTGCTTCGAGAACCGCGGCGAAGAGATCGGCGTGACGCTGGCCCACCCGCACGGCCAGATCTACGGCTACTCCTACCTCACTCCGCGGACCGCGGCCATGATGGCGCAGGCCGCCGCGCACCAGGGCGGCAACCTGTTCGCCGACCTGCTGGCCGCCGAGATCGCCGACGGCAGTCGGATCGTCGCGCGCACCGACCTGTTCACCGCGTTCGTACCGTTCGCCGCGCGTTGGCCGGTCGAGGTGCACATCTATCCGAACCGGTTCGTGCACAACCTGATTGACCTGTCCGAGGCCGAGCTCGACGACTTTGCGCGGATCTACGTCGACATCCTGCGGCGCTTCGATCGAATGTATTCGGGCCCGCTGCCCTATATTTCGGCGCTGCACCAATACTCTGACACTCCGCTGCTGCGCGAGGGCTACTTCCACGTCGAGCTGATGTCGATCCGGCGCAGCGCTACGGCATTGAAGTATCTGGCGGCGTCCGAGTCGGCGATGGATGCGTTCATCACCGACGTGGTGCCCGAAGCCGTCGCCCAGCGCCTGCGAGACCTAGCGTGACGATCCGCTACTCGGCGCCCGGGCGGATCAACCTGATCGGCGAGCACACCGACTACAACCTCGGCTGGTCGTTGCCGATCGCGTTGCCGCAGCGCACCTATGTGACGTTCGAATCCGTCTGACTGCTCCGAGCTGACCGTGTCCAGCGACCTTGCCAACGATTCGGTACGAATCCCGTTGACCACCACGCCTGGTGACGTGACGGGCTGGGCGGCCTACGTGGCCGGCGTGGTCTGGGCATTGCGGTCGGCCGGGCATCCGGTTCCCGGCGGGACGATGTCGATCAGCAGTGAGGTCGAGATGGGATCAGGGTTGTCGTCGTCGGCGGCGCTGGAATGCGCGGTCCTGGGCGCGCTGTGTCCTGGTATCGACCGTCTCGACCAGGCTCGGATCGCCCAGCGCGCCGAGAACGAGTACGTGGGCGCACCAACGGGTTTGCTCGACCAGATTTCGTCGCTGTTCGGTGCGGCAGCCACCGCGCTGTTGATCGACTTCCGCGAGCTGACCGTGACGCCGGTCGGCTTCGACCCGCCCGCGTCGGGAGTCGAGCTGCTGCTGATCGACTCGCGGGAGCGGCACGGTCACGTCGGCGGCGAGTATGCCGCGCGACGGCTGTCGTGTGAACGCGCGGCCGCGGACATGGGTGTGGTGTCGCTGCGCGAGGTCCGATGACCTTTCTGCCCTCGCCCGCGTCACCGATCCCGTCGACGCGCGTCGCGCCCGGCATGTGCTGACCGAGAACCAGCGGGTATTCGATTGTGTTGCCGCGCTGGGCGATTCGGATTACACCGAGGCCGGCCGGATCTTCACGGCGTCGCACGAGTCCATGCGCGACGACTTCGCGATCACCACGCCGCACCTCGATCTGATCGCGCGCAACGCGGTGTCCGCGGGCGCCTTGGGCGCCCGTATGACCGGCGGCGGGTTCGGCGGCTGCGTGATCGCGTTGGTGCCCGCCGACCTGGTATCCACCGTCAGCGAGGCGGTGATGACCGCCGCCGGCAACCAGCCGATCATCACCCAGACCTACGCCGCAGAGGGCGCATCCGCCACATAAGTAACAGCGGGCCCGGGGTGTTCGAACTGCCCACCTCTGAGCGACAACGTCCCGTCGAGCAAATTTGCGCAGTCGGCCGGGCGCCTGCCAAGATTTAGTCATACTTGCTGAACGATCCCGTCGGCCGGATCGGTAATTATGGAGTCCTCCGAGCGCAGAATGTAGCGGGCCATTTCCGATAATCCATCTCTAGAACACGACACCGATGCGGCGCGCGTCGACGCGGTTGAGCGGTACCGTCTGCTCGACCTTCCGTCCGATGGTGTGCTGGCGCGGATTCCGGGCCTGGCGGCCGGGCTCTTCGCGGTTCCAATGGCCGTGGTGTCGATCGTCGATCGTGAACTTGTCTGGTTGGTGGCGGTGCACGGCGTGCACGGCGCCCGGCACGTCGCGCGCAACGACGGGTTGTGCCTGGCAACTATCAGCAGCAACGGCCCTTCCGTGGTGCAGGACGCACTCAACGATCCGCGGGTCGCTAATGACAAATTCGTTCGCCAGCATCAGATTCGGTTCTACGCCGCCGCCCCGATCGTCACCTCTGACGGGTACCGGCTGGGGTCGGTAGCCGTGATGGACACCGAGATGCGTTCCGCGACTGACGAACAGCTCGCCATGCTCGAGGAGTTGGCCGCGATCGTCATGCAGCAGATGGACTCTCGGTTGTCGTCGCTGGATGCCGTGCGCGCAGAACAGCGACGACGTGGTGCGGCCGAATTCGCCCGTGAGGACGCCCAGCTGGACCGCGACACTGCGCAGCAGGCCCGCGACGACGCCCGCCGCGATCGTAACGCTGCCCGGCTCGAACACCATGACGCTCAGCTGGCCCGCGATGACGCCCGCCGTGACCGCGACGAGGCCCGGCTGGACCGCGACGACGCGCTACGCGATCGCGACAGTGCCGAGCACGAACGGGATGCGATAGAGGAGTACGCGACGGTCCTGCAGAAAACACTGCTGCCGCCGGCATTGCCAGAGATCGAGGGTCTGTCGCTGGCCGCGCATTACCACCCGGCGTCGCCGCGCCGTGTCGGTGGAGATTTCTACGACGTCTTCGCGCTGGGCGGTGACCGATGGGCGTTCTTCATCGGAGACGTCGAAGGCCACGGCGTCGAAGCCGCGGTAGCGACATCGCTGATCCGCTACACGCTGCGGTCCCTGGCGCTACACCATTCCGATCCCACCCGCGTGCTTGCCGAACTCAACGCGGTCCTGCTGCGCGAGCTGCATCCACGACGGTTTTGCACGGTGTTCTTCGGAATCATCGAGCCTCGTGCCGACGGTCAAGGCTTCACGATGAGCCTCGCCACCGGCGGCCATCCGCCGGCCTTACTGCTGGACTGTGACAGCGGAAACGTAGAGCACGTCCGCTCACCCCATGGAATGTTGGTGGGCGCGTCTCCCCAAGCCATCTTCGACATGTGCAGCGTGAACCTGCGCGCAGGTCAGACTTTGTCTTCTACACCGACGGGATCATCGAGGCTCGCCATGCCGATCCGCCGTTCGGGGAGGAGAGCCTGGCCGCCTTCATCGCCGAGCGCGCCGCGCTGGGCTTCGCGGGCCTGATCGACGACATCATCACCCTGATTCCGAAACTTCGCCCCGACGACGATGTCGCAGTGCTGGCTATCGGCGTCGACTGAGCTCGGCTTCACGGTAGCGCCCAGCCGACGGTGAAACCGTGCCGCAGGACAAGCTCGGTCAGCACGTCGGTGCGCTCGGCCAGCGGCCAGGATTCGAACGCGAACGGCTCGAGGGCGAAAAAGGCGTAGTTGATCGAGGTTTCGGGCGTCGTGCGGGGCCGGTAGACCACCGCGTCCAGCGCATCGGTCGACGGCCACCAGCGTTTCACGGCGTCGGCGAGGCGATGGCAGGTCGCCCACACATCGTCGTGCTGGCCGGTGTTGATCTGGTCGTCGATGCCGAGGACGTCGAGGTTGGCCTCGGTGCGCAGATCGAGCACCCGCAGGTGTCGGGCGGCGACCAGCCGCACCAGCCGGTGCTCGGCGTGATCGGCGGGGATCATCAGCCCGGTCGGGCGGTAGCGCTCGCGGAAGGCGCCGACGAGAGTTCCTGCGGCGTAACGGGTTCGGAAGGCGCCCGACTCCGGGTCGAATCGGTAGCGGGCGGTCGGGAAGCCGGTCCACGTCCAGTCTTCGGGGGGCGCCGCCTCGACCCGCCACAGCTCGGTGCCGGCGTCGATCCGTCGTCGCCGCAGGCCGACCGGTCGAGCGTCGGGCAGCGGCTTGAGGTAGCCGGGCGGAAGCTCAGGCACCGATGCCGGCGAGCATCCGCCACGCGGCGTGGGCGGTCTTCGGCCGGCGCAGCGCCTCGGCGATCGACGAGCCACTCAGTTCGTCGTGTTGGAGCCGCATGATCCGGTCGGCGGCCAGCGGGTCGGTGGTGAACCCCGCCAGCAGCTCCAGGATCCGCGGCAGGTCGGTCCGTATCCGGTCGGCGTCGAATTGCCAAGCCGGGAAATAGGTTTGGTTACCCACAGCCGAGCCGAGCAGCTTGCCCCGGCTGCGCAGCCGGTGCACGGCCTGCGGCGAGTGCAACGCGAGCCGCTGCTGGACCTTCGGCGTCGCCAGCGAGCCCTCGACGAACTCGCGCACCAACGCGCTGCGGCGCTCCTCGTTCAGGCTCTGGGCGGCGACCCGTTCTAGAGTTCCGTCCGGCGTAATCGGCGCTTTGAGAACGGCTTCCAAGACTTCGGCGAAGCCGGGCTCGGTGCGGACCCGCTCAGCGACTTGTTGCACGACGGTAGTGGACACGACTCCAGGCTACCAGCGCGCGCATCCAATTGAAACAATCGAAACAACTCTAGGCGGAGCGACGTGGTCTCCGGCTGTACTGGCCGTTGCGGGCGGCCGCCTTGGCGTGCTCGCCGCCACGGTTGGGGCGGCGCCTCGGCGCCCGGCTGGACGGTGCCACGACGGGCGTCGGCGCCGGCGCCTGGTAGGGCGCGACCTCGCCAACGAGTAGCACGACCGGCTCCGATGCCGCGGTGACCTGCTGCGGCCGCACGGTGATACCGGCCCGCTTCAACAGCACCGAGGTGTCGCGGCGCTCATCGGGGAGCACGACGGTGACGACGTCGCCGGAGCTGCCGGCACGGGCGGTGCGGCCCGAGCGGTGCAGGTACGCCTTGTGCTCGGCGGGCGGGTCGACGTGGACCACCAGCTCCACCTCATCGACGTGCACGCCGCGGGCGGCGATGTCGGTGGCCACCAGTACGCGGGCCTGACCGGACGAGAAGGCGGCCAGGTTGCGGTCGCGGGCCGGCTGAGAAAGGTTGCCGTGCAAATCAACTGACGGCACACCGGCCTCGGTCAGCTGGCGGGCCAGCTTGCGCGCCTGGTGCTTGGTGCGCATGAACAGGATTCGCCGACCGGAGCCAGACGCCAACCGGTGCACCAATTCCCGCTTGGCGCCGGCACTTTCGACGTGGAAGACGTGATGGGTCATCTCCGGGACGTGCGAGTTGACCTCGTCGACGGAGTGCATGACGTGGTTGCGCAGGAACCGCTTGACCAGCTTGTCGACACCGTTGTCCAGGGTGGCGGAGAACAGCATTCGCTGCCCGCTGGACGGTGTCGCGGCCAGGATGCGGGTGACGCCGGGCAGGAAGCCGAGGTCGGCCATGTGGTCGGCCTCGTCGAGCACGGTGATCTCGACCGCGTCGAGGCTGATCAGCCGCTGGCGCATCAGGTCTTCGAGCCGGCCCGGGCAGGCTACGACGATGTCGACGCCGCCTTTGAGCGCGGACTCCTGTCGGCCTTGTGACACGCCGCCGAAGATCGTGGTGACTTTGAGGCCGTAGCTGGCTGCCAGTGGCTCCAGCGCCGCGGTGATCTGGGTGGCCAGCTCGCGGGTGGGGGCCAGCACCAGGCCGGTCGGGTGGCCGGGGCGCCGCTTGGCCGTTGCGAGGCGGGCTACCAACGGAAGTGAGAAGGCCAGCGTTTTGCCGCTGCCGGTCTTGCCGCGGCCGAGCACGTCGCGCCCGGCCAGGGTGTCGGGCAGGGTGTCGACCTGGATCGGGAAGGGCGCGGCGATGCCGCGCGCGGACAGGTTGCTGATCAGTCGCTCGGGCACGCCGAGCTCAGCAAAGGACTGAGAAGTCATTGTGGTGTGGTGCCTTTCAGGCATCAGGGGGGCGAGATTGCCGGTGGGCAAAATCGATCGCCGCGAGATCGCTTGAGAATGGATGTCGGAGCAGTCCACGACGTATTGGCTTGTAACAAACGCCAACGTTGCGCAAGCGTAACTGACTAGCTGGGCATTCCGTTCATCGTGTGAGCAACGACACCGGGAGCGGCGAGTCGGCGATTTCGGCCCGCCCAGCGTCGGAAGAGGCTAGCATTTGTTTGCTACGGCGACAATATGGAGCGTGGCGGGGGGCACGGCGATGAAACTCAGGACCACAGCTGTACTGCCGGTCTGTGCCGTGGCCATGATGTCTGCCGGCGGCGTTGCTGACTTTGCTGCGCGCGCAGACGATTTCAGGGCCGCGATCTATCGCGGCGTCAGCGAGCTACGTCAGTCCTGCGGGGTGATCGGCGACGACCCGCGTTTGACGGCAGCGGCGCAACGGCACGCCGACGACTTGGCGGCCACCGGTGTCGAGCGCGGCCACGTCGGGTCGGACGGTTCGTTACCGCGGACGCGGGTCCTCGATGCGGGTTACGTCAAGCCCGGCGAGACCAGCGAGATCCTGTTCTGGGGCAGCGGATCCAAGGCGAATCCGAACACGGCGCTCGATATGTGGATGGCAAGTCCTCCGCATCGAGCGGCCATCCTGAACTGTGCTTTCACCGCGGTCGGCTTCGCAATCACGTGGGCCGGCAACACGCTGATCGCGGTTGGCGACTTCGCGGGTCCTTAGACCATGTCGTTGCGGGTCAGCCACTGCATCACCGGCCAGCCGATGAACACCGGCAACCAGCAGGTCAGCACCCGATAGAGCAGCACCGACGGCACGCTGACGGCTGCGGGCAGGCCGAACGCGGCGAGCCCACCGATCAGCGCGGCCTCGACCGCGCCGACGCCGCCCGGGGTGGGCGCCGCCGATGCCAGCGTGCCGCCGACCATCGTCACCACGGTGACGCTGACGAACGTCGCGGTGCCGCCGAACGCCGCGACGCTGGTCCACAGCGCCAGCGCCGCACCGAGAGTGGTTCCGGTGCAACCCAACACGATCAGCGCCATTCGCCGCGGTTCGCGGGCCACCTCGATGATGTCGGTGACGATCTCTTTGAGCCTGGGTGTCACCGCCGTCGACAGCCAGCGCCGCAGATTGGGCACCAGCAGCGCGATGCCGATAATGCCCAGTGCCACACCGGCAATCAGGTACAGCATCGTCGACCTAGGGACGAAGTGCGACAGGTCGGTGCCCGCGCCCGCCGCGGTGCTGAAGAAGATCAGCAACACCACGTGCATGATCACCTGCATCGACTGCTGCAGCGCCACCGCGGTGGTGGCCCGCGTCGTGCTGAGTCCGCTCTTCTGCAGAATGCGGGTGCTCAGCGCCAGCCCGCCGACACCGGCCGGGGTAGTGGTCGCGGCAAAAGTGTTGGCCACCTGTGCGATTGCGAGTCGCCAGAAATTCACCGACTCGTCGGCGCTGGCCCACAGCGCGGCGGCGGCGCCCACGTACGTCGACGCCGAAATGAGCAGGCCCAGCAGCGCCCACCACCAGTTGGCATGCCCGAGGGCATTGAAGAACGTCGGCACCGTGCTGATGAACGGGTAGGCAACGTAGACCAGCGCGCCGATCAACACCAACTGGATCAGCTGGCTGCGGCTGAATCGGGTGACCGATTCCTTCTGAATGTTCTCGGTGCCGGTTTGGCGCATCACCGCTGCGCGACTGCGCGAGATGACGGACTTGGCGTCAACGACCGAGTCGCGAATATGCTTCGGCACAGCCGTTTTGGTGAGCCTGCGCGACGCGGTGAGCACGGTGTCGCGGCCGAGCACCCCGATAGCCGCCGCGACGGCCTCGTCCGCGCCGTAGAGCGCCGACGTCGTCACCAACAGCTGAGCGATGTCGGCTTGGAGTTGGTTTTCGGTGGCGCCGTATTCCGCGCTGCCGAAGCCGCCGAAGAACACCGCGCCATGGCTGACGGTGATCTCCTTGTCCCGCAGGTCGCCGTGGGCGATCTGATGGTCCTGCAGTTTGCGCAGCGATTCCCAGACTTCAGCCACCGGCGTCGAGGTATGGCATCTCTTCAGCGGTTCACCGCGAATACGCTTGTGCGCGTACAGCGTCCACCCGCGGTCCAGGACGCCGACCGCGATCGTCTCGGTGTTGGCGATACCCAGGCCGCCGATCGCGATCGCCATCAGCGCGCGATGCTCGACGGCGCGGCGCATCGAGGCCTGCAGGGGAGCGGTCTCGTTTTCGCGCAGCCGCAGGATCCGCCAGGCTTGCCGCAGCGCACCGCCGCTGCGCTGGTGTGGCCCGTACATCTCGACGACGGCGTTCTCGTCGGACTCTTCGGTGACGGCCGCAAGCACCAACGGCCCCGACCCGGCGGGACGGACCACCCTGAATCCGGTGACCGCAAACCCCCGTTTGGCCATCAGGCGCACCGCGCCGTCCAGCGGCACCTCGAGCGCGGGGGTGCCGCTGACCAGGATCACCAGCGCGCCGACGAACCAGCCGACCGCGATGCCCAGCAGCGAGCGAGCCGGCACGACGGCGCTGACGATCAGGTGGATCGGGATGAACGCCAGCAGCAGCCCCCACCACCAATGCCGCCAGCGGGCGGGCAGCCACGGGCCCGACACGGTGAGCACCGCGGCGAGCATGGCGATCCAGCGGGGGTCGTCGAGGAATTGCGACAGGACCGTGCGCAGGCGGTCGTTCAGGTCGAAGTGCCACTGCGGCGCGGCCAGGCCGGTGCCGCTGATCGACAACGACAGGATCGAGAGGATGGCCGCGGCCACGTAGGGGATCAGCAGCCGCCATTGCCGGGCGATGATCAGGCCGACCAGGATCATGAACGGCAACGCCAGCACCGCGAGGCCGTACACCAGGTAGACCACGTCGGACTGGGTCGGCGTCAGCACCCCGACGATGCGCGAGATGGACATTTCCAGCCCGTCCCACCGGGTGCGGGTGATGAACGAACTGGCGATCACGACCGCCAGCAGCGCCCCCGACAGTGCGACCCGCAGCATGTCGTTGGTGCGACGAATCAGGGGCTGCAGCAAGCTGCCGGAAACCCTGACTTCGCGACCATCAACGAGCATGCTCCAAGCAACCTCCCGCCGGCGAGTGTCCACGTTCCGTCGCACAACATAACCGGTGACCTCAGTCGATAGCCGGATTGCCAGGCCGCTGTGCCTGCTTCGACGCCTTGGCGAGTCACAGCTGTCACCCGCGTCCCAGATTCCGGGGCTGTGCCTTTTTCGTAAACCTGACGCGCATGCGATATCACGACGCACAGCGACCGCCAAGCAGACTCACGTACTTTCGAGATATGACCCGAACTGACAACGACTCCTGGGAAATCACCGAAAGCGTCGGGGCGACCGCGCTGGGTGTGGCATCGGCACGTGCGGCGGAGACCGAACGCGACAACCCGCTGATCGAAGATCCGTACGCGCGGGTGTTCCTCGACGCGGCCGGCGAGGGCGTGTGGAATTGGCACGCCAACGGAGACCTGCCGCCGGAGGTTGTCGAAGCCGAGCCCGAGCTGCCGTTGCAGATGGAGGGCATGGTCAGCTACATGGCCTCGCGGACCAAATTCTTCGACTCCTTCTTCCTCACCGCGGCCAACGACGGCATCACGCAGGCGGTGATTCTCGCCGCGGGCCTCGACGCGCGGTCGTGGCGGCTGCCGTGGCCGGGCGGCGTCACGGTCTACGAACTCGACCAGGACCGGGTGCTGGACTTCAAGCTCGAAACGCTCACCAACCACGGCGCGCAGTCCGAAGTCAACCGGAAAGCGGTCGCCGTGGACCTGCGCCACGACTGGCCAAAGGCGTTGCTGGAGGCCGGTTTTGACCCGTCGCAGCCGAGCGTGTGGTCGGCTGAGGGGCTGATGCCGTATCTGCCGAATGCGGCGCAGGAGTTGCTGTTCGAGCGCATCACCGATCTTGCCGCTCCGGGGAGCCGCGTCGCGGTCGAGGCGCTCGGGCCGACGTTCAACGACGAAGAGTTGCGGGCCAAGCGGCGCGCACGGATGGACCGGGTCCGCGAAGTGCTGGCCAAGACCGACCCGGACCGCGAGGTCCCGCGCACCGATGACCTCTGGTACTTCGAGGACCGCGAGCCGGTCGGCGAGTGGTTCGCCCGCCACGGCTTCGAGGTGACGGTGACGCCGGCCGCCGAGCTGATGGAAGGCTTCGGCCGCGGACCCGACCCCAAGGTCAAGGACCTGGTGCCGGGCAACGAATTCGTGTTCGCCCGAAGGGCTTAAGGCACCGGCTTGACCGGCGGAATGTGCCACGTCCCGTCCAGAATCGACGGCTTCTTCTCGGTCGGCCAGTAGAGCCGCAGCATCAGCGAGAAGCGGTCCTTCGGCGCGGGCAGCCAGTTGGCTTCCTTGTCCGGGCCGGGGGAGTCGGCCTGGATGTAGATGTCGGTCGAGCCGTCGGGGTTGGGCACCAGCTTGTCGCGCGCGCTGAGCGTGTAGCGGTTCAGCGGGTTGTCGACGAAGAAGTAGTCGCCGTTGTACATCGTCAGCGACCAGAACCCGCGGGCCGGCGGCAGCTGACCTTTGTCGAAGTGCATGGTGTATTTGGTTGCGCCGCTGTACTTCTGCTTGCGGTCGGTGCCGTCGGAGGTGGGGTAGACGGCGTCCTCGGGCAGGTTGGCGCCGACGCCGACCTCGGTGACGAATGCTCGCTGCCGGTAGTTGGTGCCGTAGGTGCCGGCCTTGATGGTGTAGGCCCAACCGTTCTTGGAGACGAAGTCGCCGGCGACCACGCCGTCGTCGCGCCAGCCAGAGATGTTGTCCTGACCCAGTTTTGGCGCCATCGACAGCCCGGTGCGGGCGGGGGCGGGCAGCTTCGCCGGGTCGAAGTCCTGCCCGGGGACGATGCCGATCCGCGCGAGCTTCTCGACCATCGGCGCGTCGGCCTCGGCCGGCGGGTTGGTCTTGAGCAGTCGGGCGAACAGCCTGAAATACTCCGGCGCACCAAGGGCATTCACTTGCTTGCGCGCCGGTGTCACCATGTCGACCGACGCGCTGAGCGGAGCCAGCGGCGGCAGGTAGGGCTTGCCGAACGACGACAGCGGGGTCGCGGTGATCTGGTCCTGCAGCTTGTGCACCGCGTCGTAGTCCTCCGGGGTGCCCGAGCAGTAGATGCGGCCCAGCAGCCACACCAACGCCGTCGGCGACTTGTACTCCAGCACGCCGGGCGGCAGGCTGCCGTGCCAGTTGGGGCCGGTGATCGCGAACGTCCGCGCCTTGCCGCCGCCGTTGCGGGTGCCGGGCGAGGCGAACACGTTGGTCCAGGCGTCGAGCATCGGCAGCAGGAAGTAGCGGTCGCCCATGTCCGGGACGGTGACGATCCACGGCTCCTTGGACACGTCGAACCAGGCCTGGGTGTACAGCGTGTCGGCGTTCGGGGCGGCCGCGCTGTGGTTCGCGGCGTTGGGGAAGGTGCGCAGGCGGGCGAATTGGCCCATCGGGGCCTTGGTGTCCTCGGGGGCGGGGACGTTGGTGAAGCTGCGGCGGGTGTACTCCATGGTGACCAGCGGATAGGCGTAGGCGTAAGCCTCGGTCGCGATGTCCATCGTCTCGGATTGCGACAAGCCAGGCACCGCAGACGTTTTCGGCGGCGGGGCGGGTTGGTCGTTGCCGCCGCACGACGTGATCAGCATCAGCGTGGCCAGCAGCACGCCGGCCCGTTTGATGGTTGATCGCATGTCCATCCCCTCTACTAGCGGCGTCGACCCCGCGTTCGCCGGGTTGTCACGCGCTCACCGGATACTTTCACGCCGTCAAGTGCGGCGCGCGGCCACCGGCGGGCGCACCGGTCCGCCTCCCACACGAAGCGACCGCGAAGGAGGATTATTCGGCTATGCGGTCACGTCGGGGTGCCGTTGCGGTTCTCGCGGCAGCGCTGCTGACCAGCGCGATGCTGGTCAGTGCTACGCCCACGTCGTACGAGCCGCCGCCGTTGGTGGCCAACCCCGTCGAGCACGTCGACACCCTGATCGGCACCGGCAATGGCGGCAAGACCGTCGGCGAGATCAACAACTTCCCCGGCCCGTCGGTGCCGTTCGGGATGGTGCAGTACTCGCCGGACACCGTCGGCAACTACGCGGGCTACAGCCACTCCAACCGGCGCTCGACCGGGTTCAGCATGACGCACGCCTCGGTGGGGTGCCCGGCGTTCGGAGACATCTCGATGCTGCCGACGACCAGCGTCGTCGGCGACGCGCCGTGGGATGCCTCGGAGGAAATCGCCCACGACAAGAACGAGCGCGGCGTGCCCGGCTACTACACGGTGCGGCTGCCGTCGGCGGGTGTGACGGCCGAACTCACCGCGACCAATCGCACCGGCGTGGGGCGCTTCCACTATTCGAGTGATCGCGCGGCGCGATTCTTCATCCGGCCCGGCGGGTCATTGGGCGGAACCTCGGCCGCGAACATCAACATCAGCGACGACAACACCACGATCACTGGGTCGGCAACCAGCGGCGGTTTCTGCGGCAAGAACAACGTCTACACGGTGTACTTCGCGATGAAGTTCAGCAAGCCGTTCACGGCATTTGGTACCTGGGACGGCTTCGAGGTTTTTCCTAATGGCCGCAGCGCATACTCGAGTTACCAGGGTTCCAGCGGCGGCTATGTCGAGTTCGATGCCGGCTCGGATGTCGAGGTGCGAACGGCGTTGTCCTACGTCGACATTGACGGCGCGCAGAAGAATCTCGACGAGGCCGCGTCGAATTTCGACGACATCCGCGCGGCCGCGTCGCACCAATGGAATGACGCGCTGTCGCGGATCAGGATCGCCGGCTACGCCGCAAGACGACATCGTCACCTTCTACTCCGCGCTCTACCATTCGCTGTTGAACCCCAACACGTTCAACGACATCGACGGCCGCTACATCGGATTCGACCGCGACGTCCATACCGTGCCGCCGGGCCACACCCAGTACGCGAACTACTCCGACTGGGACACCTACCGCGGGGTGGCGGCGCTACAGGCGATGGTGTTCCCGCGCGAGGCCAGCGACATGGCCCAGTCGCTGGTGAACGACGCCGAGCAGAGCGGGTCGTTCCCGCGGTGGGCGCTGGCCAACACCGCGACCGCGGAGATGACCGGCGACAGCGTGGTGCCGCTGATCGCGAACTTCTATGCGTTCGGCGCCAAGGACTTTGACGCCGAGCGGGCGTTGCACTTCATGCTCGACGCCGCGACGGAAGGCGGGGTCGGGCGCGACGGGTACGTGGAGCGGCCGGCGGTGGGGACGTATCTCAAGCGCGGGTATCTGCCGCTGCCGTCGTCGTCGTGCCACGGCTCGTTTCCCGCTGCGTCGATCTCGCTGGAGTGGTCGGTCGACGACTTCGCCATCTCCCAATTCGCTTCTGCTCTAGGCGATTCCGATACTGCTCGCGACTTCCAGGACCGGGCGCAGTACTGGCAGAACCTGTTCAATCCGACTACGCATTCCATCCAGCCGCGCAACTCGCTCGGCTTCTTCCCCGAGGGGCCCGCGGTGGTGCCGCCCGGGAAGGACTGCTTCAGCCAGGTCGGCTTCGACGAGGGCAATGCCGAGCAATACGTCTGGTACGTGCCGCAGAACATCGCCGGCCTAGTGACGGCGTTGGGTGGGCGCGATGCGGTGGCCGAGCGGCTCGACAAGTTCACGACGAAGCTGAATGTCGGGCCAGTCGATCCGTATCTGTGGGCCGGCAACGAGCCGAACTTCTCGGTGCCGTGGCTGTACAACTACATCGGACAGCCCTGGAAGACACAGGAATTGGTCGACCAGATGCGCGGCACGCTGTTCAGTCCGACGCCCGACGGCGAGCCCGGCAACGACGACCTGGGCGCGATGTCGGCGTGGTTCGTGTGGGCTTCTTTAGGGCTGTATCCCAGCATTCCCGGGACGTCGACGCTGACGGTCAACACGCCGCTGTTTGATCGCGTCGAAATCGCCTTGCCCGCAGACAAATTCATTCGGATCTCTGCGCCCGGGGCGTCTGGGCATCACCGGTTGCAGTACATCGCCGGGCTGCATGTCGACGGCAAGTCGACCGATAAGACGTATCTTCCGGAGTCGCTGCTTGCGGGTGGCGGCGAGCTGGCGTTCTCGCTGTCGCCGAAGCCGAACAAGTCGTGGGGGACTGCAGCGTCGTTCGGCGCCGCCGTCGTTCGGGGCGGGGAGTCTGGCGTTGACGGTCAACGTGTCGCCGGCTGTAGTGGCGGTGGATGCCGGGACGTCGACGGATGTGACGGTCAACGTGCAGCGGATGGTCGACGGGCCTGAGCGACTACGAGATCAGCGGAAAGTCCTCTGAGAGAGGCATTTCCGTGGAGTCGGTGTCGGGAAAGTTCGGTGACGACGGGTCTGGCACGTCGACGGTGACGGTCAAGGTGGCGGAGTCGGTGCGGGATGGGTACTACCCGCTGGTGCTGACGACCAAAGCGGGCAAAGGGGAGCGGACGTTCATGCTGCTGGTTGCGGCTGGGGAGGGTGGGTGAGGCTTGTTCCCCCGTTGCCCCGGTCCGGCGCAGGGCGCTGACCCACCTGGTAGTCGAGTCAAAACGGGTACTCCGTCGAAATGAACGAGTTGAAGTTCCTGGAATTGCATGGCGATCGGGTGGCCTACCGCGACAACGGTGACGGGGAAGTGCTGCTGCTGATCCACGGCATGGCCGGCAGTTCGGACACCTCGCGATCGGTGATATCGCAACTGTCGAAGAATTTCCGGGTGATCGCGCCTGACCTGCTGGGACATGGCGAGTCGGCGAAGCCCCGCAGCGACTACTCGCTGGGCGCGTTCGCGGTGTTTCTCCGCGATCTGCTCGACGAACGCGGAGTGAGCCAGGCCACCGTGGTCGGCCACTCGCTCGGCGGTGGTGTCGCCATGCAGTTCGTCTACCAGCATCCCGATTACATCAAGCGGCTGGTCCTGATCAGCAGCGGCGGCTTGGGCCCCGACGTCGGGTTGATCTTGCGGCTGCTGTCGGCGCCCGGGGCGGAGTTTGTATTGCCAATCGTTGCGCCGAAGGCGGCGCTCACCGTCGGCAACAAGGTCAGGTCATGGCTGAGGGCGGCCGGCATCCAGTCGCCGCGCGGCGCGGAGTTGCGGAGCGCCTACTCCTCGCTGTCGGACCCGGCGACGCGGCAGTCGTTCCTGCCGACGCTGCGATCCGTGGTCGACTACCGCGGACAGGCGGTCAGCGCGTTGAACAGGCTGGGGCTGCGCACGGATCTGCCGGTGATGGCGATCTGGGGCGAACGGGATCACATCATCCCCGTCACCACGCGCACGCCGCGCACGAAGCGCACTCGACACCGAGGCTTGAGCACTGCCCCATGTCGGCCACTTCGCGCAAGTAGAGGCACCTAACGAGGTGGTCGAGCTGATCGGGATAGTGAGCCGTCGGCGGCGCCTGTGACATAGCGACGCTTGTCATGATGGGGGCATGACCGAGCGCGATCGGGACGAATCGGGGCGACCCCGAAGTGCGCGCCTGCGGGATTCTTTGGGCCGGCAGCTCCAAGGCTCTGCCCGCCGAGCTCTGGCAGCCTGTGCCGTGCCTGACGACCGCGACATTCTATGGGTATGGCAAGGCGGACACGACGCATTCGTTCGCGAGCTCGGACAGGCCTCAGAATAGGCGGTTTTGGTAGGATCCTGACAGGCTCCGAGAGGGGCTAGGCTTCGCGTCAATAGCAGGTGGGGCACCGGTTCGATCACCGCCTACCTACTCGACGTTCCGGGTGAGCTCGGAGCAGTGTAATGCAGCATTTCCTCGGCGCGAGTTAGCCGGTTAGGGGTCAGGCGTTCCGCTTGGCCCTCAACTCGTCTTAGGGGAGTTGCCGCGTGGTGGAAGCTACAAGAAGCGATCCAACTGCGGCAACCCGACGGGATTCGTACCCATGAGCGATACTGCAAATGGGTTTTCGACGAGAATGTTCGCCGAGCACGACGCTGTGTGGGAGATCCGAAGCGTTTACGTGTACAGCGCCTGCCACTTTGGGACATTTCGGCGGGGTTTGATCCTTACAAGGTTCGCGCGCGTGCATCTTCAATTGCGCACTCAATGGAGGCTCGTCTGAAAGGGCGGAGGTACGCCCCGTTCGAACCGGCTCAATTCGAACTGGAGAAGCCTGGCGGCGGGACTCGGACTGTCACTGCATTCCAAATCGCCGATGAGGTTATATCCTACAGGCTGCTGCAATCGCTTTCACGAAAGAACCTGTCACGGATGAGCGCGCGGGCGTTTGCATACCGTCCCGGATTGTCGCCGCATGACGCTTTATCATACGCGAAACGCGAGCTGAACGACAAGCATCGAATTTTTATCGCCGAATACGACTTTACCAAATATTTCGACCGGATAGATCATAAGTTCCTTTACGAATCCTTAGATGATCTTGGCATTGTGAGAACTCGGCTTGAAGATAGACTGATCCACGCTTTTCTGGATACGCCGATCCCTCACCTGATCAATTCAGGAGATGGCCAGCTACGCCCCTCGGGCAAGGCTGGCCTGGCGCAGGGCACCTCCGTCAGCTTGTTCCTGGCAAACATCGCTGCTACCAAGCTTGACCGAGCTCTCGAGCGGCTAGGCGTGGGATTTGTGCGGTATGCAGACGATTCGCTGATCTGGAGCCCAGACTATAGTCGGATCTGCATGGCGGCGGAGTTACTTCATCAGGCAGCTGTGGAAATTGGCTCCCGATAAACTTCGCCAAGAGTCCTGGAATCCGTCTACTGATTCGGCATGCAGAAGCCAAGACCGAGCTTGAAAGCACCACTGCGGTCGAATACTTGGGGCACTCCCTTGGCCTTGATCGGGTGCGAATGCGCGAGGTCGGCCGTCGCTAGAATCAAGACCAGATTGGAAACTTGCTTTACAACAACTTATTGCGTGAACTCATGCAAGGTAAGCAGAGGCCCGGCCAACTCACCGGAAACGACAGAGACTACGTTACCTGCATTTTGCAGATCAGCGGTAGATGTACGGGCCTTTGGGAGAGACTGAAATACGACGGTTTATGCAGGGCTCGATTCCCTTCATGTCATTTGAGGGTGTGATGGCGTTCTATCCTCTGGTCGATGACATAAAGCAGCTTTCCGATCTCGACGGCTGGCTCTCGGATCAGGTCCGGCTTGCGTTACGTCGCCGCCAACGACTTCTGACCGAGCAAGGTCTACCTACACCGAAGCCAATTGGTTTATCTAAAAAGGAGTTGATCGGTTTTACGACGGTATCGTCCACTAGTGGCCGGACAGTGGACTTGAGGCTGCCAGCTTTATTCGCATCGCCAACGTCGTCAGAAGCGCAACTGAGACATATGGGTTCGGTGTGGTGCCGGGCGCTAATTCCCTATACACTCGACGACTAGCGGCCACCCAAGTTATACCGCGGGGAACGCCTGAGCATCGACGCGGTCGGAGTTGGTCTCCTTAGTGCCGGGGTCAGCGTCTACCAGCCCGGGGGGTCCGTCTCTGAGGGATTGAACGCCTGCTGCGGCATCTACGCGCCGCAATGACCGCGGACCGCCGGCGCCTTCGACTGCCACCTGTCGGTAGCCCGCCTTAAGGTGCGATCGTCCTGGTGAGCAGAGTGTCGACTGCCGGTGGCGGATCTGGCGCGCTAGTCTCCGCCATACCGGCTGGGAGTTACTCCCGTCACCCCGCCATGAACGGGCCGGCCGTTTTTGCGATGAATCTCGCACTACGGTGGCCTTCGAGTGCTGGGATGATGGAGGTGGAGGTGACGCTATGAGCGTGATGAGCCAAAACGCGGCGGAGCTGCCACGGTCAAAGCTGTCGTACTCAGCGATCGCGACGTACGCCGAACAAATCGCGCACGAACACGAAGTCATCGACGCGGACGGCCACGTCAATGTTCACGAGCTGCTCGCCAAGCTGGGTGGTGAAATCGTGGTCGATGACCGCGCCGAGTCGCTCGAAGTCCGGGAGCAAGGCGACTTCACGGTGATCATCCCCACGCACACATCGCAGCTGCGCGATCGGTTCACCATCGCACATGAGCTCGGGCATTACTTCCTGCACTACCGAGCCCCCGAAAGCCATCGCGTCGGTGAGCGCACCTCCACGTTCACCCGGCTGGGCCGTAACGTCGCTGAGACCCAGGCGAACGTGTTCGCGTCGAACCTCTTGATGCCGGAAACTTACTTCAAAGCGGCGTTCGAGCGGTTGGGCTACGACTTGGCGATGGTCGCCCGTCACTTCGAGGTATCCGTTCCGGCGGTGAAGGTCCGTGCCGAGTATCTCGGCGGTCCTCACTTATGGCGGCCGGTCTTAACCAAGACGGCTCGATACTCTTTCTCTCCTGCGATCTGCAGAACTCGACCCAGTTCAAGCAGAGGAGTGCGGACGCATGGGCGATACATTCCTGGCCTTCGACAGCGAGTTCCCATCGCTGTTGGCCACCAGGGTCACCGAGTCGTATCCGGCCCGGCGAGATCCGCCTGTCGCTCTGGAAGGCTATCGGCGACGAGTTGATCTTCTCTGTCCGGATTCAGTCAGAGCAGGAATGCGGCGATGCCATCGACGCGTGGATGCAGACGATGCTCGAGTTCGAGATCCAACACCTGCTCGACAAGACACCGATGGCACGCTGAAAGGCGGCGCATTCCTGGCCACCGCCCCGTCGCCGGATCGTCGCGTTGCGATCCCCCGCACAGTTCAGATCTCCCATGGCGGGTCGCAGCTTGACGCGGAGGAGACGAACGAGGCGACGCTGAACACTGCCGATACGGTTGGGGATTTCGCGATCAACTACGCGATGGACTTCGTAGGGCGAATCATCGACACAGGCTTCCGCGTCCTCAAGTTCGCCGCACGTAGCTACTTCGTTCTGACTGTCGAAGCGGCCCACCTTCTGTTCAAGCACTACAACGACGACAAGACCAAGCGCGGGCGACAGGCATACCTCCTCGGAACGCACTCCCTTAAGGGAGTATGGGTGGTCGGCCGTACCCGGTGTTCGCGATCTCGCGGCCATTGGAGGCACCTACTCCTGAGCAACTGCTTGCCAAAGCATTGGGGGACGGCGACAACTCCGGGCTGGTCACCGACGAATATCCGCATCGCATACCGAGTGAAGTACTCGCGGCAATCGAGGCATACCGCAACGCTGAAGGGCTGGCAGGGCGCCGTGCATGCCCCTGATGCGCATGAGCCCGACTTCAAGCAGCACCAAGCGGTCATCGACGTTCGCCAGTACCTCGACAATCTCAATGACACGTCAGAGGACCCGCTAAACCAATCCGAAGATCAGGGCGAGGAGAACTCGGTCGACGACGCAACCTACCTTGCAACTGAGGAAGACCGCGGGGCTCGCTGTTATGTCGCTCCGGCTCTGCCAATCCGCCAGTTCACGACGCCTGCCCGCTCCGAGCAGTGTGGTGGTCGTCTGAGCATGACTTGGCGGCCGTCTTCGGCAACGCCCCTGTCCTGCAGTCAGATTCGCGGTGTCTCGTGCTCGTTCCCGAAACCGACCGACGGAATCGGGGTGTTATCGGCGCTTTCGTGTCAGTCCGGGGGAGCCTCGCAGGTCGCGGTTGTGCACGAGCAGATCAGGCCGACAGCCCTGCGTCGTTTTTCACCCGTGACCTTGATTTGTAGTTGGCGGGAAGAACCAAGATAGGCGACGAGGACGACATCTCCTGTGTCAGCACCCACCGTGTCGGCGGCGAATCTAGTCACCTCACCGTTTGCCAAGATCGGCCTGTTGCTTGCTGGGCGCAAGGCGCTTGTGCGCAGCGGATTGCAGCTTGGTACATCTGTGAAAGATGTTCGAGTGGTGCTGGCCTCGTACGATGTCACTGCCCACCAAAAAACAGGGTGAGAAGAACCTTCGTGGATTCGCCCCCGGTACAGCAGCACCTTCAGCAGATGCCTTGGTCGCAATTGCTTATGTCGTCCACGGGCCCCCTTCGGCCAGTCATGATCTACTCGCAGCGTGTACGAACCACTCGCGCCCGGAATCTACGAAACCCCGCATTCGCAGGGCGTGTCCAAGGCAATTGAGCACAGTGCCCTAGAGCCTGAGTACAGCAGGATTCAGCCTGATGACGAGCCCCACGTCCTCACGCGGCACATAGCTAGCGCTGTCGAGCGCCATCTCGCCGCGATCAAGGGTTCCGAAGAACGGCTGGCCGCGGCCAATGAAATCCTCTCCACGCTGCAGGACGCTGATGACGACAACCTCGAAAGGCCCGACCTCCTCACGGCGCTTCACCATTCAGGCCAGCAAGCGCCTCACCGGCCAGCCCACCTCTGTCCGACGTAGCGCTGCTGACCAACACGCGCGATGAGCCAAACATGGCGAGCGAGATCGCCCGCGAACTCGACAGCGCCGACCGCGTAGACCTCCTTTGCGCGTTCATCCGCTTTGCAGGCATCACGGTCATTAGCCGAGAACGGACGACTCCGGCGCCGGAGCGTGCCCCTCCGAGTCGTAACAACAACCTACCGGGGAGTCACCGAGCGGCGAGCCATCGACGACCTTGTGAATAAGTACGGAGCCGAGGTACGCGTCCGCTACGAGACCGCATCGACGCGTCTGCACGCGAAGGCATGGCTCTTCCGACGCGACTCAGGCTTCGACACCGGTTACGTTGGCAGCTCGAATCTTTCACGCTCGGCGATGGTTGACGGCCTGGAATGGAACGTCCGAATCTCGGGCATCGCCACACCCGCGCTGACACGGAAGTTCGAGGCAACGTTCGACACGTACTGGGACGACGGCGCGTTCAAGCCCTATAACCCAGACACAGACGCTGACCTTCTAGACCGCGCACTGGCCGAGGCAGGTGGTTCGGGCTCAGTGCGCGAAACCATCACTGTATCCGGCCTCGAAGTACGACCGTACCCCCATCAAGAGCGGATTCTTCAAGCACTCGACGTAGCGCGAGTCGTCCACGATCGTCATCGCAATCTCGTCGTCGCCGCGACCGGTACAGGGAAGACTGTTGTCGCGGCAATCGACTACAAGAACCTATGCGACAAGGCTGGCAGAAGGTTGCGACTACTACTTCGTGGCCCACCGCAAGGAAATCCTCGAGCAGTCAATGCGAAAGTATCGAGAAGTCATGGGAGAAGGCAGCTTCGGCGAGCTGTACGTCGACGGCCGGCGGCCCGTCGACTGGTTGCATGTATTCGCCAGCGTGCAATCACTTGCCGGCCGCGACGGCATCGAGAACATCCGTCCCGAGGATTTCGATGTCGTGGTCATTGACGAGTTCCACCATGCCGCAGCCAAAACGTACCGTTCTCTGCTCTCACGTTTGGCTTCGAGTAGCGAACTGCTCGGCTTGACCGCAACCCCCGACGCTCAGACGGCGCCGATATCCTCGAATGGTTCGATGGCCGCTCCACCTACGAACTTCGGCTGTGGGACGCGCTCGAGCAGGACCTCTGTGCCCGTTCCATTACTACGGGGTCGCAGACAACACTGATCTGCGCAGCATCACTTGGTCACGAGGCGATTATCGAATCAGCGACTTGGAGAACCTCTACACCGGTAATGACGCTCGAACACGGCTCGTGCTCAACGCTATTCGAGATCGCGTTGCAGATCCACATCACATGCGCGCTTTGGGCTTGCGCTTCCATCGTGCACGCCAATTACATGGCGCACGCATCATAACCAGGGCATTGCCGCCGCCGCGATCGACGCCGATACCGGCTCTGCTGCGCGCGCACAGGCCTTCGGCGGATCCGAGGAACGGTACTGTGCAGTGTCTACTCGCCGTCGACATCTTCACGGAGGGTATCGACATCCCCGATGTCGATACCCTGCTCATGCTCCGGCCAACCCAAAGCGCCACTGTGTTCCTCAACAATTAGGTCGCGGACTGCGCCGCAGTTCCAACAAAGCAGTGCTGACTGTCCTGGACTTCATTGGCCACCACGCGTCGAATTCAACTTCGCTGAACGGTTTTCAGCGTTGACTGGGGCGCGCGGCAATGTGCTCATCGATGAGGTCGAAGGTGGCTTTCCCTTTCTACCTGGTGCGAGTCGGGCTGTTCCGTGGACCCGCAGTCGCAGGAGATTGTGCTCGAATCGATCCGGCGCCAACTACCACGAACAGGCACAAAGCGCTCGTTGGGCCGACGTGCGTGTGGTTCAGCAACAGATCCTTGGCGCATACCTTGCGCAAACCCGAGGAGAACTGTCCGATTTATGCTGGCGGAGAACCAGGGCTTGGATCCCGTGGTCCGGGACGCCGGCCTTTCGGCCCCGCAGCCGGGCCCGACGAGCAACGGCGCTGACTCAAGCGAGTCCGGTACGCTCACCCATGTCGACGACCTCGAACGCATCGCCGCATACCAGCTACCCGTGGACACAAAACTGTCCCCCGTTCGAGGACCTCACTACGAGGAACAGCAGGCATACGCGCAGATGCTGTCTTCGACGTGTTGGTCCGATCGCGGCGGCTTCGACTCATACGACGCGGGGCTTAGCCATCTTCGCCGACATCCCGCGGTATGCGCAGAGATTCAGCCAATTGCTCGACGTCGCTGCCGACAACATCGAGCACGTAGCGATGGGCTGTTGACGTGCTGTCGGATGACTGCCGACTGTTCAGTCATGCGCATTACTGTCGCGAAGAAGTAATCGTGGCATCAGTTTCGCGAATATGGAGCGAAAGGCGCGCGGGCAAGCGGGCGGATCATGGCGAGCGGCGACATCGAGCGCTCGTTTGTTACCTCCATAAGGACGCGGGCTACTTTAGCCCGGCAACGATGTACCGGGCTATCCGATTTCGCGGGTCCTGTTCCAGTGGGAGTCGCCAACGACACAGCAGCTGACTCCGATCGCGGCCGGCGGTATCTGAGCAGCGAATCACGGTGTAAGTTCTACTCTTCGTTCGCGACCGCCCAGATGGCCTTACGGGTCGGACCTTTTATCCTCGAGGACCGTCGACCACGTCACGACGGCGGCGAGAACCCATTGCCTGACGTGGAACTTCGACGCGCGATGCGAGCGGATAGTATTCGCGAGTGGTTCGGTAATTGCAAGTTAGAGGCACCCGGACAGATGGCTTCAGCAGCCAGTGCGGACTGGATACCGAGGTCGTTGATCAGGTGTGCCAGGCCGTGATTGGCCGCGACGCTTGGGTGGCGCGAACAGTCACCCAGCGGGACCGAAGGATCGCTGCTACCAGATCGGACGCCACGCCGTCGAGGTCTTCGTCAACAGATCAGCATACGTATCGAGCGTCGAATGACGTGGACTCAACCGGAATCGTCTCAGCTTTTCCGTGACGATATCGTATCCGTTATCTGTTGTGGACAAGCATGTCGCGATTCGCTCGGTGCTTGGATGCATGGGGGCTGGTGATGCGTTGGTCGCGGGCTCGACGGATTACGGGTAGGTCCTACACCGCGAACGCAGTCCGGTTGGAAGCGACCCGCTCAGCGCCTCGGATGTCAATACGGGGACTCAAGTGGCGTTATCGCGATTTTCCATCTCCCTTTGTCCGTGCTCCTGCAGGCGCAGGCGCAGCCCCGTCGCCCGCGCCGCCCGCCGTTCGATCGCACCCCGCACCGACGCCTCCGACCCGACCACCCGCACCTTCTCCTTCGCCCGAGTCACCGCCGTGTAGAACAACTCCCGCGTCAACAACCGCGAATCCTCGCCCGGCATAAGCACAGTCACCTCGTCAGCCTGGCTGCCTTGCGATTTGTGGATCGTCATCGCATGCATGGTCTCGACGTCAGACAGCCGGCTGGTCGCGAAGTCCAGCGGCCCGCCGGCGCCCGCGATGACGGCCCGAAGACCGTCGGCGCGGGCGACGACCACACCGGTATCGCCGTTGTAGATGTGCAGCCCGTGGTCGTTGGCCGTCACCAGCAGTGGACGCCCGGGATACCACTCCGACCATGGCGGCTGGCCGGTCGCTTCGGAAAGCCATTGCTCGACTTGCCGATTCCAGTGCCGCACCCCGAACGGCCCTTCCCGGTGCGCGCACAGCAGCCGGTGCTCATCCAACGTCGCCAGCGCGACATCGTCGGCGCCGAACTGCGCTGCCTCGCGCAGTCGCAACGCATGCGGCAATAAGACCGAGCGCAAAGCATCAGAGGCATCGTCGGTTTCGATGAACTCGATGTGTTCGCCGCCGGCATGCAGCAGCTCCAGCGCACGATCCGCGTCACCGATCCGGATCGCCTCGGCGAGAAGGCCAATCGACTCGCCGAACCGATGCGAGGTCTTTAGCGTCGCCACCCGCATATCGGTGCGCGCCGAAATGCCGTCGACCAAATCGGCCAGCACGGCACCGGCTTCCACCGACGCCAACTGGTCGGCATCGCCGACCAGGATCAGCCGGGCGTCCGGGCGCACCGCTTCGAGCAGCCGCGCCATCATCGTCAGCGACACCATCGACGTCTCGTCGACGACAATCACGTCGTGCGGCAACCGATTTGCGCGATTGTGCCGAAACCGCGACGACGTGTCCGGCCGGCTGCCCAGCAGCCGATGCAGCGTCATCGCCTGCAGCCCACCGAGCCGCGCCTGATCGGCGGCATCCAACCGGCCACTTCGAGTTGCACGGCTTCGGCCAGTCGGGCCGCCGCCTTGCCGGTCGGCGCCGCCAGTGCGATTCTCAGTCGGGACGCACCAGCCTGCTCGGCGAGCAGCGCCAGCAGCCGAGCAACCGTGGTCGTCTTCCCAGTTCCAGGACCACCTGTCAGCACTGTGACCGCTTGCGCCAGAGCGATTTCCGCCGCCTCGCGCTGCTCTTCGAAACCGGCAGGGAAAAGTCGCTCCGAGGCGGGCACATCGCCTGCCGGCTTGGACACCTGCAACGCCAGCAAGTCGTCGCAGACCTGCTTCTCCTCGCGCCAATACCGGTCGAGGTAGAGCAGTCGGTCGTCGTAAAGATGCAGCACCTGGCCGAGCAGCGCGCTTTCCCGCACCGCCGCCAGCCACTCCGAAGAAGAGGGCCACGGCACGTCGTCGACGCCAATGTCGGAAGCGATGGTGCTCAAGTCGATGCAGACCGACCCACCGCGCAGTCCGCGCACCAGCAGCGCCACCGCCAGCGCCACGCGCTCGTCAGACTCCTTGCCGAGGAGGCAGATCCGATCCGCTACCCGAACGTCGGCGACGTCCAGCACACCGGCCTCGTTGAAATCCTGCAGCAAGCCGGTCGCACTAACGGCAAGCTCTATGGTCACGCCGCGGCCCTCCCCGAGTCGAGTAGGTCCGAGAGCGCGACCACCAGTGCGGCGGGCGGCTGCCAGCTGAACACGCCGCACGGCTGACCGTCGATCACCGGGGTATCGGCGCCGCACATGCCCCGCACGAACAGATACAGCACCCCGCCGAGGTGCAGCAGCGGGATCGTAGCCCGGCACGCGCCAACGCAGAAAGCGATGCAGCACAACGGTATAGAGCAGCGCCTGTAGCGGATAGTCGGAGTGCAGCATGGCTTCGGTCATCCGAGCAACGCCGTAGTCGGCCGCGTTGTCGCCGAGATAGTTGGTCTTGTAGTCGACCACCAGGTAGCGCTGGTCGGGCAGGCGCAGCACCGCGTCGATCGAACCGGACAAATACCCGCGCAGTGACTGGTTGCCCAACGCGGCCGACGTCAGGCGGTCGATGTAGGGCGCGAATGGATCGTCGTCCGCCAAGAAATCGCGCAGCATCTCACCGACATCGGCCACCGACACGTTCGGCGCAAAACCTCGTAAATCGCCACCCGCCAGCGGTATCTCGAAGTCCAACTCGCGCAACCGGTCCCGCAAACCGATCTGGCGCAACGTCAGACCGCCGGCCAGTGGGCCGAGCGACGTCTCGTTCATCGGCACCATCGCCGCGGCCAAGTCAGACGCCGTAACGTCCACCGAGTACCAGTTCAACTCGCGTCGTGCATGAGCCAGGAGTTCCGCGGAAAAGTCCGCCGCAGAGGGGTCTGCATTCTCCAGCACCGCGTGCACCAGCGAACCGAACGTCGCACCCCGCGGCAACGACGCCATCGGCGACGGCACCTCCGGCCCAGAGGCGCTCTCGGTCAACGGGATTTCGCCGGTCTCGTCATCCTTCTCGGTCGACTCTGGCTCGCTGGTGACGCCGACGGTCTCGGCGACCCGAACCAGACCCGAGTAGGACGTCCGCCGCCACCCTGTGTCGATGCTGCGGTGAAAGTGGCGAATGTCCAGATCCGACGGCGCCGCTTTCACGGGCACAGGTGGCGCCGCAGCCACCACCGACATTTCGATCACCGGGCCGCCGGCGGCCTCCCACTCCTGGAACCGGGCCAGCGCATCATCGTCCGAGATCTTCGGAGGAACGCACCGATCCGGCACCTGCGACTCACCGGGCCGGCGGCCACGCAGCAGCCGCGACAGTCCGCCGTTCGGCTCGTCCCACGACGGTGCCCACCACGCGACCACTTGCGACTGCGCACGGGTCATCGCGACATAACTCAATCGGCTCGTGTCGCCGGCATCCTCAATGTGCGCCTGCTCCTTGGCATTAACCACACCAGGGCCATCCGGACCGCCGACGTACAAGCACCGCACGTCGCCCTCGTGAAACCGCACGAGGTCCTGTTCCCACACGTTGCGGTTGAACATAAACGGCAGATAGACCACCGGGAACTGCAGCCCCTTCGCGCTGAACACCGTCATGACTTGGACGGCTGCGGCGTCGCTGTCGAGTCGGCGGTTGCGTTCGGTGGCCCCGCTGCTCTCCTCGCGTTGCTTGCGCAACCATTCGCGCAGACCCGGCAATCCCAGTCGCTCGTGGTGCGCGACGTCCTGTAGCAGCTGGGTGACGTGCGCGAGGTCGGTCATCCGCCTCGTGCCGCCGTCCCACGACAGCACCCGGTCGCCCATTCCGCGCAACTGCGCCGCCTCAAACACGGCCGCGACGCCACGGTCCCTGGCGTGCGCGGCCCACTCACGCAATGCGCCGGCGACGCGATCGGTCAGCGAATCACCCCCGGCAGCAAGTGTTTCGGCTGTCTCACCAAAAAATACCGTGGCAGCCGCCGCGCGTACCATCCCGGGCCGATGCGGTTGGTCGAACGCCTCCAGCAGACACAGCCAGTCGGCGGCGGCGTCGGACCCGAACACATCGGTGTTGCCGTTGTACACCACCGGGACGCCGGCATCGCACAACGCCTGGAAGCACACATCGGCATCGCGGTGCCGCTCCACGATCACCGCGATGTCGCGGGCCCGCAGCGGACATCCGTCGAACGTTGCACCGCTGGCCAGCAACGCCCGGACATCGGCGGCGAGATCGGCCCCGATGTGGTCTCGGAAGGTATCGATGGGTACGGCCTGAATTCCTCTGCGGCCAAACATCTCCCGCTGGACGACTCGTAACCGGAACGGCTCGTTGTGCGGCGCACCCGCCAGTCGGTGACCTTGGTGATGCGCCTTGACGTCTTCGACGACGATGTCGGCCGAGCCGAGTTCAGCGCCGCCGAGTAGCACCTGCAACCGCTCGAGCAGTGCGGAGTCGCTGCGCCAGTTGGTGGCTAACGTTCGCTGTTGGTCGGCGGTCTTCGCCGCCTTCAGGTAGGTCACGATGTCGCCGCCGCGGAAGGCGTAGATGGCCTGCTTCGGGTCGCCGATCAGGATCACGGTGGAGCGCCCGCCGAACGCGCGCTCGATCACTTGCCACTGAACTTGATCGGTGTCCTGGAATTCGTCGACCATGACGATCGGCCAGCGGTCGTGCATCCGGCGCCGCGCGGGGGAGTCATCGGCGTCCAACGCCGACGCCAGGCGGCTGAGCAGGTCGTCGTAGCCCAGCACGCCGAGGCGACGCTTGCGGGTTTCCAGTTCGGCCAGAACAGCTTTCGCGAACTCGACTCTGGCGGCTGCTTCCGTGTCGGGTTGTGGGTCCTTGGGCCGCAACTCGGCGGCTGGGTTGCCGACCGCCTCGCGGGCGAGCTTGAGCGCCGGGCCGTACTGCAGAAGTGGATTGTCGCGCTCCTGGCCGAAACGCGCCAGGTACAGATCGTCGACGATCTCGACGGTCAGATCGTCGAGACTCTCCAACAGCGTGACGGTGGACGAGGTGTCGCCGGCCACGCCGAGCGACTTCAACACCAGCTGGCAAAACTGGTGAGTGGTGGCGATGGTCGCAGCGTCGAAACCGGCCAACGCATCACGCAGCCGCTGCTCGCGCAGCCCGCGTTCGTCGGCGGGTGTGTCGATCAGCCACCGCACCAACTGGTTGTCGCCGACGGTCGATGGGTCGTCGAAAGCAGCTACCGCAGCGGCGATTTGGTGCCGGACTCGCTCGCGCAACTCTTGGCTGGCTGCCCGACTGAACGTGATGAGCAGCATCTCGTCCAGCGTGGCCACACCCTCGGCGACGTAGCGCGTCACCAGGCCGGCGAGTGCGAACGTCTTGCCCGTCCCTGCGCTGGCTTGCAGGACGGTGGTGGAGCGTTTGGCGGGCAGTGCGCCGAGCAGGTCGAAGGCGTCCATCAGACCGGAATCCGTTCGGCACGCAGCATGGGCAGCCAGAGTCGACATGCGTACGCGCCGAGTCGGTTGTTCTCGCTGTCGAACTCCTCACCCGGCCGCAGCGGCGTCATCAGGTCGGACAGCCATGCACCCGGGCCCCAGGCTTGCACGTGCGCCGGTAAGCCGTGCTCGCCGAAATCGCCTTTCCACCTGTATTCCGCGGCCTTTTCCGGGTCGTCGCCCTCGTATCGCGCGCACGCCCATGCGTAAGAGGTCTTCACCGGCAGCGGCAGCGGCTCGCGGCGGCCCGCGTCGTAGATCGCCACCAACTCGCGCAGCACTTCGACGGCGTCTCCGTCGGGACGGCTGATTTCCTCGACTCGCGGGGTCGTGCCGCGCTTCGGGCGTCCGATGCACACTGCCGACCAGTCTTGACCGGGATCACGAGCGAACAACGCCAGCAATGGAATCCACGACGCCAGCAGGTGTTTGCCGTCCAGCTTGGAGTAGGTGACCGATACCAGGCGTGTGCCGTATACCGCGGGCACGGTGCCGCTGAGTCGACGTCCCCCGCCGAGTTCGATGTCGACGTCGTAGGGCTTCGGATCGGCTGTGCGGTATCGCTGCGCTTCGGCTGTGAGCAGCATGGCCTGGTCGCGGATCTCGGCCGCCTTGCGCCACCCCAGCTGTCCCGGAGGAAGCGTGCCGCGCCGCCATTCGGCCTGGCGTGCATCCTCGGCGGACATCCCGCGCGACAGATCGCCGAGCATCCGGTCGCCGACCGACCACTCCTCGAGGTTGTCGAGATTCACCGGCATGGAATCTTCGACGCCGTCGACGTCGCGGGGCAACGTGAAGTCCAGCGCCCGGAAAAACCCTTTCACTGGATCTTTGAAGAAGCCGATCAAATCTGCCAGGCTGACGTCCTCGATGGGCTGCGCCGGCAGCGGGCCGGAGATGAATTTCGGGCGCGGCTGGCGTTCACCGGCGCTGGCCTTCGCCGCCCGCAGCGCGGTCGGGTCGAAGCTGAACGGAACGTTCGGCACCAGCTTGCCGGGTTCGACGTTGCGAATATCGAACGGCTGCAACGGATGCTCGATCACGATCCGATCGCGGACCTTTTCTGAAGTGGTGATGTCGAGGGTATCGAGGAGCTCGTCCAGCGGCACGGCGGGCGGGCGGGGCTGGCCCGAGTACTGATTGGCCCCGGTGTAGGTGATGATCAGCTTCTCGGCGGCCGCGCCGATGGCGTCGAGCAGCAATTGCCGGTCCTCGGAGCGGATGTCGCGTTCGCCGGTCATCGGGTCGCGGGCCAGCGCGTCGTCACCGTCGACGACACCCTGCCGCGGGAACACGCCGTCGTCGAGCCCGACCAGGCAGACCACCCGATGCGGGACCGATCGCATCGGCACCATCGTGCAGACGGTCAGGGTGCCGGTCCGGAAGTTGGCGCGGGTCGGGCGGCCGGCCAGGTGTTGATCGAGCAGCGCCCGGATGTCGGGCAGCCGCAGTAACGTGTCGGCACGAGAACCGGCCTGCTCCAACACGTCTGCGAACTCGCGCTGCATTTGCCGGGTCTGCCAGGCGTCATCGTCACTGGTGCGTGTCAGCGAGGCGACGCCGTCGCTCAGAGCGCTGAGCCAGGCGCTCAACGGCTGGGCACCCGTCAGCGAGTCGGCGGCCTTCTCCAGTCGGCAGACGAATTCGGCCAACTGCCCGGCCAATTCGACCTTGTTGCTGCCGACGTCGTCCAGCGGCAGGGTGTTGTCGATCCAGGCGTGCGCGTCGTCGGACATCGCGACGCCGGCCAGAATGCGGTCGATGCCGAAACGCCACGTGTTGTGCACGAAGTCGACGTGATACGGCTTGCGGTGTTCCTGGTCGAAGCCCCACCGAATGTTCGCCTGCCGGACCCAGCGGGTGATCGACTCCAGGTCGTCGTCGGTGAAGCCGAATCGTGCTCGCACCGGCGCGGTTTCGACGATGTTGAGTACCTCGCTGGCGGTGACCCGGCCGTCGGCCAGCGTCAGCAACTGCGAGGCCAGGCTCAGCAGTGGATTGGTCTGGACCAGCGACCGGTCGGCCAGCTTGACCCGCAGCCGGTGCGCGGGATGCGCGCCATGCACCACGTCGCCGAGCCCGAAGTCGGCGACGATCAGCGGGGCGTACGTCTCGATGTCCGGGCACATCACCAAGATGTCGCGCGGTTCCAGCGTCGGGTCGTCTTGGAGCAGGCCGAGCAGCACTTCACGCAGCACGTCGACCTGACGGGCTGGGCCGTGGCAGCTGTGCACCTGAATGGAACGGTCGTCGTCTGCGAGCGTACGTCCTTGTGGCCGAACAGCATTGGCAGCGATGTCGGCTTGCAGCCAACTCAGCAGTGTGTCTGCGCGGTTGCTGATTGGTAGGTATTCGTCGGCCTCGACGTCGGTCGGCAGGCTGCGCTGGAGTTCGCGGAGGTCGCGCCCGAGCGTGGCGAGCAGCGGGTGGTCTACCTCGCGGTGGCTGGCGTCCTCGCCGCGGGGGATAGTGCCGTGCTGCCCGGCCAGCTTCGTCCACAACGCGTCGCTCGGGATGCGGCAGCCACAGATGCAGGTCGTGGTGGGTCGACAGCGCCTGCAGCAGTTCGATGTCGGTACACGCCAGCCGCGTGTGCCCGAACAGCGACAGCCGCGACGGCAGCTCGCTCGGGCCTTCCTGCAGCCGCACGATGGTCTTTTGCTGCCGGATGTGCGGCGGATCGGCGTCGATGCGACTGACGAGTGCCCGCCACAACTCCGGTTGCCAGTGCAGGTCGTCGGCGAGGCCTTTGGAGCTGCCGTCGAGCCAGTCGGCGAGCAGTTGGGGACGCTGACGGGCGTAGGAGGCGAACAGGCCGGCCAGCCGTCGCGCCACCGAATACCTTCGTCCCCTTCGTAATTCGGCTTCGTCGCCGGCGTCGAAATGACCGAGATGTCGGGCGAGGATCGCGCACCACGCTTCGTCGAGTGAGGCATCAATGGTCTCCAGCAACGGCCACGTCATCGCGTCCGGCGACCAGGGATCGTCGTCGACCGTGCCGGTGATTTCCGCGATCAGCGAAGCCGGGCTCCGGAAGGCGATGCCGGCGCAGACTCCGTCGCCCCCGTGACCGACGCCCAGAACATGCGACAGCCGCTGACTCAACCAGCGCTCGACGCCACGCGCCGGCACCAGGACGAGTTCCTCGGCGAACGGGTCCGGCAGGGGGTTGGACAGCATCACGCCCAACGCGTCGGCCAGCAGGTCGGTGCGTTCGGCACGGTGGACGTGTAGTGCCATCGTCGTCACCCTAAAACGGGACGCACGTACCGTTGGCCGGTTCGGGCGATTTGTCGTACGAACGTATGAGCGCCGATTACCCGTCGGCCAGTTCGTCGCGTTGCGCGGCGGTGAACGCAGGCATCGCGGCGGCCGGGTCAACCAACCTGGCGGAGCGATATTCCCGGACGTTGCCCGAGACCGTCTTCGGCGCTTCGCGCGCTCAGTAGGTATTGGAGAACCACAGCTCCAGGGACTGGAATAGGGCTTGGAACGGGTTGCTGTCGGCAACCCCGTGCTCGAGTAACGCAGTAAGCCACGCGTCGAAATTGTTAACGCCGCTATCGGAGATGTTGACGAGCTGCAGATTCCCGTCTGTCGACGTGGTCGCATTCGCGATCTGCTCCGGCGTCAACCCCAGGTATTCCACATGCGAGCCAAAGACGTTGAGCAACGCGCCAGTCACGCCGTCGGACTGAACGGCCTGTGGGAAGTTGGCAATCGGATCGGGGTCGAAATTGTAGATGGTCGTTGGATACAAGTCATCCGGCGTCGCGACACCCAGAACGCTGCTCAACTGGAAAAGGTTGATCAGATCGTTCGTGGTGGTCGTACCGAGCATCGAATCCAGGATCGGCTGGAAAGTAAGCCACTCGCCGGTGACCGGGTTGGAGGGATCGCCGATGAACACGAAGTGCAGGTCATCGAGCGGGATGCTGTCCCCGTGCGCAAGGCTGTAGTCATGGATCTGAGTCATGGCCAGCGATTCGGCGGTGGCGCTTTGGGAGTATCCGAAGATCGTCAGCGGGTGATCGGCGCTGAATGCGGTGGGGTTGGCGTTGAATTCGTTTTCGACCGCGAGCGTGACGTCCTCGGCGTCGGAGAAAGTACCCGGACCCTGCTGGAACAGCTCGGGGGTGTTCAGCACCTGCAGCGGCGCAGCGCAGGGGTCGGTCCCGATCATGTCGCAGACCGTTGAGTCGGTCGCGCCACCGTCGAAACCCAGCGGATGCAGATACAGATCCTCGGCGGCGTGCGCGAACTCGGTCGACGGCATCGGTTCGCCGCTGCCGCCCAGGATGATCGCGGTATCGCTCCCGGCCAGCGGGTCACTAGCGTCGGCGGACGCAGCGGCGCTGTTCAGCGCGCTAGCCATGCCAAAGGTCACGCCAACAGCGCCCACGTACACCAGCCAGTTGTGTCGGATCACCGCTGCACTGCGGACAAATCCTCGCGATGAGCTCACATGTACCTCCTCTACCGGAACCCCCCGCCTGTGTGATGCCGGACACTAGCATTCTCTGCGGGCGTAGAGGATTGTTTTCGCTGTTTACCGATCGGCTAGTGCGGTGTCTATTCGGTGGGCGCGGTGATGCTGCTCAACATGGCCTGGATGTGGCGATCGAGGCGGGCGGCGTCGGTGATCGCCGGGAAGCCGGCGACGTAGCTGACCATGATGCCGTTGATCAGGGTCAGGATCATCGCGGTCTGTTCCTCGATGAGCGCGGCAGGCGGTGGCGGGGACTGAGGGTGCCACTGCGCGATCACATTTCGTGTCAGGGAGTAGAAATGCAGCCCGTATTTCACAATCCTGGTGGCGATTTCGGGATCGTGGCGCGTGGCCAGGATCAGCTCGTAACGTGCACGGCTGCGGGTCAGCCAGGGCTCAGTTCCGGACAAAAGCACGAGGCGGGCCAGCCCGAGCGTGCCCGAGTAGCCGGCCGTCTCGTCATGGCATAACTCGCTCATCATCGACAGCGCCCCAGTGTCATGCTCGTCGAGCCGCGAAGCGATCCCTAACAGCAAGGCGTTACGAGTTCGAAAATAGTACGAGGTCGTCCCGTCAGGCACGCCCGCGCGCTGATCAACCTTGGCGTGGGTGAGCATCCGGCTGCCATGGCTGCCCAACACCTCGATTGCGGCGTCGGCCAAATCCCGGCGCCGCTGCGGCGCGTTGTATCTCCGGCGTGCGGTAATTCCGGAAAGCTTAAACGGCCGGACTCCGTGACCTGTTCCGCGCCGGGTGAGGCGCATGAGGCCGGGCAATGTGACCCACCACCGCAAAAGCGACTCATTGCATACTTCGTCATGATCGCGTGGTCTGAGCTCGGTTCCTGGCCAGAACCGGGTATACCTGGCCAATGAATGAGTTGAAGTTCCTCGAGTTGCACGGCGACAAGGTCGCGTACCGCGACGAAGGGGACGGGGAAACCCTGCTGCTGATCCACGGTATGGCCGGAAGCTCGGACAGCTGGCGGTCGGTGTTACCGCAGCTGTCGAAGAGATATCGGGTGATCGCGCCGGATCTGCTGGGCCACGGCCAGTCGGACAAGCCCCGCATCAGCGATTACTCGCTGGGCGCGTTCGCGGTGTGGCTCCGCGACCTGCTCGATGAGCTGGGCGTGAGCCAAGCCACCTTGGTGGGCCATTCGCTTGGCGGTGGCGTGGCCATGCAGTTCGTCTACCAGCATCCCGACTACGTCAAGCGACTGGTTCTGATCAGCAGCGGCGGCCTGGGTCCCGACGTCGGATTGATCTTGCGGCTGCTCTCGGCGCCCGGGGCCGAGCTGGTGTTGCCGATCGTCGCGCCGAAGTTCGTGCTCACCGCGGGCAACAAGGTCAGGTCGTGGCTCAGCGCAGCCGGTATCCAGTCGCCGCGAGGCGCCGAGATCTGGAGCGCCTACTCATCGCTGTCGGATCCCGCGACGCGGCAATCGTTCTTGCGGACCCTGCGATCGGTAGTCGACTACCGCGGGCAGGCGGTCAGCGCGGTGAGCAAGCTGGGTCTGCGCGAGCAGTTGCCGATCATGGCGATCTGGGGTGAGCGGGACGACATCATTCCCGTCGATCACGCGCACGCCGCGCATGAAGTCCGACCCGACGTCAGACTCGAGGTGCTCCCCAACGTCGGCCACTTCGCTCAAGTGGAGGCACCCAACGACGTGGTCGAGCTGATCGAGGATTTCATCGCGACCACCGACGTCAGCCCTGTCGACATCGGCCAACCGCAACCAGACGCGGACGTACATATCGAGCGGGCGGACGGCGCTGACCGATAGCTTGGGGTAGACAACCGCAGACCCGAGGGGAGCGCCGACATGGAGGCCTGGGACGCGATCCAAGCCCGACGCAACGTCCGTCAGTACAAGCCGGATCCGGTGTCGGACGAGGACCTCAACCGGATCGCCGAGGCCGGGTGGCGGGCGCCGTCGGCGAAGAACCGCCAGGCCTGGGACTTCGTGATCGTCACCGAAAAGGCTCAGCTGCAAGAGCTTTCGACGGTATGGCAGGGCGCCGGCCACATCGCGGGCGCGCCTGCGGCGATCGCGTTCGTGATTCCCGAACCGCCGGACGAGCGTCGACGGGTCACCGACCAGTACGACGTCGGGCAGGCCACGATGGCGATGATGATCGCGGCCACCGACCTCGGCATCGGCACCGGCCATTCATCGGTGGGGGACCAGGACAAGGCGCGCGCCATCCTCGGTGTCCCCGAGGGCTACCAGGTCGCTTACCTCATGGGCGTCGGATATCCCGCGGATCGGCCGCTCAAGCCGATCCGCAAACCCAACCGCCGGCCGTTCGAAGAGGTTGTGCACCAAGGACATTGGTGATAGGTCAGCGTCGCCAGGAGGTGTCCGCGTCGATGTTCTGCGATGTCGCCGTTCTCATCGAGAGCCACGGTCGTGATGCCGCGCGCGGCCAATAGTTCGCCGTAGTTGGATTCCAAGAATTTCTCTCGAATGGCCGCCGCGATCTCGTCGTTGAACATCACGCCCTCCTCGACAGTCATTTCATGCAATTTTAGGTGCCCGGACTGGTACTAAATGGGATTAAGGGAGCATGCCGGGCGGGGGCGGGTCTTGTACACCTTCAGCGGCTTCCGCTTGACGTCAGACGCTCAATGTCCGGTCGCCGGTTGCCCTTTCGCCAGAAGAGGACGTACATCCGGTCCGGCACACACTAGCTGCCTGAGCAAGCACAACGTGGGACTACCGGTACTACGCCGAAAAGCTGCGGTACCCTTCTCGGTGTGGCGTAACGACGATTTGCCGACGTAGACGTGAGCCTTCCCTGCACATAACGGTTTCGACAGTCCGTCGGCTTACTGCAACGGAAGGTCGTGTTCGAAGTGCCTGGGGTCACCATCGAGCCGTCGCTAGCCTGGTTGCTTCAACCTCTCGCGGTGGAGACGTTTCTTGACGAGATATGGGGTGCAACGCACTACCACGTCAAGCGTTGCTGCGCGGACTATTTCGATAGCCTGATGCAGGGGGCGTCGGCGGTTGAGGAACTCTTGGAGCTTTTTCGGCGGGACCCATTGACGGTGCACCTGACCAGGGGAAGAGACACGAAGAGCGGCTCTTTCAACTACCGGCTTGTTGATGGCAGCATCGACCTTGCCGCTATCCGCAACGACTTTGCCGATGGCTACACGATCCTTTTGGGCGGCGTTGAGCGCTTCGTAGGTGCGATTGCGTCGTTGGCCCACTCCATCGAGGTCCAGCTGAACTTCCCGACACAGGTCAACGCCTACATCACCCCGTCCGCAGCACAGGGGCTCGTTCCCCACTACGACGACCACCACGTGTTGATCCTGCAGATCCAGGGATCCAAGATCTGGCATTTGTACGACGGCCCCGACGTCCCGCCGCACGAGCTGCAACCCGAGAAGGACAAGACGGTTGCCATCGACGGCCTCCCGTTGCTAACCGACGTGTGCCTCGAAGTCGGCGACCTGCTGTACCTGCCACCCGGCCGAGTTCATGCGGCCGAGACAAATTCAGAGCCATCCACCCATCTGAGCTTCGGAGTGCACCCGCCCACCGTGCACGCGCTTGCCATCGCGGCGCTTAATTCGCTGAGTGTCCACGATGACCGTCTGAACGCCCGTCTGCCGCCGCAGTACCTCGATGACGCGGATGTGCAGGCGAGCCTGAGGGTCCTCCTACGTGACGCTGTCAACGCGGTTGAGGACCCGAGCGCCACCGCAGGAGGCCTCGACGCATTGGCGGATGCCCTGCTACGCCGCGGTCGATGCCGACCAATCGGACCGACCTCAAGCGCCGCCCGAATCGACGGACAAACACTGGTGAGAAAGTACCAACCGCTCTATTCGCGGGTGAAGGCGGTTACCGACGGCGTTTCGCTGCAGTTTGCCAGTTTGTCGGTCAGCGCCGGTGCCGACCACAAAGCCGCGATGGTGTTCGTCTCGAAAAGCGCCGAGCCGTTTCGGGTTTGCGATCTTCCCGGACTGGGTGCGCAGCAGCAGATTGAGCTAGCCCGGTGCCTGATCGTGAACGGATTCCTAATCCCACTGTCCGACAACTGATCTGGACAGCCTCTCGTCTGATGGAGACTCGCCGACCTTGCCTGCTGGACGCCGGTCAGGCTATACAAGATGGTTGGTCTGGGCTCCATCCACCCGTCGTCTCCCAGTCATGTAACTCTCGGCCATACTTCGTTGAACGCGCGAGCTGCGGGCTTCCACTGCCAATCCATGAGTGTTTGGCTCCCATTCGTGTCCCATGTTGTTGATCACCGCAGTGGCGAGGAGTTCATTAACGGCGTCGCGCTGGTCGATAGTCGGCTCGCCAGTACTGCGAAGCTCTTCGAGAAGAACAGGATCGCGGTTAGACAGCTCCTCAATAATCACGGAGCGCGCTTCGGCCGGAATGGCGTCAAGAGCGTTGCGCACTACTGCCTCCAACCTTGACTGTTTCTCGGCCAGGCGGTCACGACTTGCCCGTCTTTGTTCAAATTTTAGGCACGGCGCGCTCGGCAACCAGTCACCCACATAGTCTGGACCCAGCATCAGGGACAGCCAACGGAGGATCACGTCGATATGGCAGAACACGCTATGCCGCCAGACCATAAGGGCGACTACGGGATCGACGGTTCGTTCAAATTGATTTCCGCCCGCGGACAGGCGATTGGCATCGGCATCGGATCTGCAATGTTGGCCGCCACATCTGCAGTCAGTGCGTCCCGAGGCAAGCGGCTGGTGGCAGCGTTTACCGGCGCCTCGTCGCTCGGCGTCGCGGCCAGCACCGCGCTCTACATCTACGCAACCAAACGCGGAAAGTTCCAGGTCTGGCAGCGAATCCTCGACGAACTCGTCTTTGAAGGCGACGAAACCGTGCTTGACATGGGGTGCGGCCGCGGAGCGGTACTCCTGGCCGCCGCTAAGCGGCTCCCAAATGGGCAAGCCGTCGGCGTCGACATTTGGCGGGCTGACCAGACCGGCAACTCGTCGTCGGCAACCTTAGCCAACGCGGAAATCGAAGGCGTCACAGACCGCATCGAACTGCACACCGGCGACATGACCGCACTTCCGTTCGACGACAACAGCTTTGACGTCATCGTCAGCAGTCTTGCCATCCACAACATCCCTGGCCACGACGGGCGGCGCACGGCCCTCAACGAGGCCATGCGCGTCTTGAAGCCCGGCGGCCGCCTCGCCATCGCCGACTTGTGGGAAACCAAAGGGCACGCCGAGCACTTGCGAAACCGCGGCTGGCAGCAGGTCGAGCGCACCAGCGTCGGATGGCGGATGTGGTACGGCGGCCCGTGGATTCCGACACACCTTGTCACCGCGACGAAGCCGCGATGAATCGCGCTAAAACACCTGCGTAACACTGCGCGCATCTACTGATTCGACTTTCAATTGCGGGACAGTCGGTCCCTAGTCTCGAAGTCGATGGACAACCCATTGCACCACCCGCCCGGCGTACCGCGCGTCGAAAAGCCGCGGGCCGAAGGTCAGTTCCATCTCGCCGACGGCCGTCGTCTCGGCTACGCCGAATTCGGTGATCCCGACGGCCCGGTGGTGCTGTGGTTCCATGGCACACTCGGCGCGCGACGCCAGTTCCTCGCCAAGGGCCGGCGTGCCGCTGAAAGGCTCGGCATGCGCGTCATCGTCATCGAACGCCCCGGCACCGGGCTCTCGGATTCACATCGCTACTCCGCTGTCAGCGAATGGGTCGCCGACATGGCCCAAGTCGCCGACGCCCTCGACGCCAAAAAGCTTGCTGTCGTGGGCATGTCAGGCGGAGGACCCTACGCCTTGGCCTGCGGAGCGCTGCCGCCGATGGTCGACCGCGTGGCGGCGGTCGGCGTGCTCGACGGCACCGTCCCGGCAGTAGGACCCGAGGCCACCCGCGCCGGCGCCACCGAGATCGCCCGGCGCTTCGGCCCACTGCTCACCCAGCTCCGCCGGCCGCTGGCGGTGATCGCCACCATCCTGCTCGTACCGCTGATTCCGTTCGCGCACTATGCCTATCGCGTGTACATGCGGATGTGGCCCGAGGTCGACCGCAAAGTCCTCGACGATCCCGAAGTCGAGGCGATCTTCGTCGACGACATGGTCAATGCCTTCCGTGGGCGTTGTCTAGCGATGGTCGATGATGCGCGACTTCTCGGCCGCGACTGGGGCTTTCGGCTCGTCGACGTGAAAGTGCCGGTGCGATGGTGGCACGGCCAAACTGACCACGTCGTCCCGATCGCCGGCGTGCACACGGCCATCACCCGGCTGCAAGACGCCGAACTCACCGTCCGTTCCGAAAGCCACCTCGGCGGCTTCGACATGGCCGAGGACGTTCTTGTCCACATGCGCGAGCAACTCATTGGCGGAGCCACCGACCTCCCAGCGGTCGCCCAGTAGCTGGCGCAGAAGCGCAGAGGACCCGATTCACGAGTCACACCAGCACCGTCAGCTGGGCAGCAACCTTTCTTGGAATCGTGACCACATGCGATATCAACCCCGGGGTCGGTGATATCGCATGTGGTCACAAAACGAAAAAAGAAAGTCACCTCGCAGAGGTGCCGGATGAGGCGTCGCAGCGGCCGAATCAGCTCAATCTCGGATAACGTCGATTGACATGACCGGCGCCTTGACCCGAATTGCGCTTGCTGGTGCCTTGACCATCGGGCTAACAGCAGCACCCGCGTCCGGGGCACCGCAGGCACAAGACGCGTACGTTTCCGTTTCGGTGGCCACGTTGTGGACCACGCCGCAAAGTCCGCGCCCGGTCGACCACCCCGCCCTGACAAACCCGGCCGATATCCGCGGCTGGGTGTCCGCCATGACGCCGGACCAGCAAGAAGCGCTTACCTCGGACAATCTCGACCAGACGCAAGTCCTCTTCGGCGACCGCGTGGTTGTGGTCCGGGAACAGGGCGACTGGGACGAGGTACGGGTTCCCGACCAAGCCACGCCGAAGGACTCTCAGGGATACCCTGGCTGGATTCCTAAGTCGCAGTTGACAATTGACGCAGGCTATGGCGCACTGAAGAGATACGGTCCCTTCGCGCTGGCGGATCGCGGCATCACCACCGGGCTGTACCGCGAACCCGGCCTCGCCAACAAAGACCTCGAGATCAGCGCCAATACCCGGCTTCCTCTTCTGAACCAAACCGACAAAGCCGTTCAGGTGGCCACCCCCGATCGCGGCCCGAAGTGGCTGGATGCGCGAGCGGTGTCGGTCTACCAAAAGCCCACGGACATAGCGCGTCCCACCGGAGCGGATCTGGTCCGATACGCCGCCACGTTCCTCGGCATTCCCTACGTGTGGGGCGGTTGGTCTGGGTTTGCGATCGATTGCTCCGGCCTCACCGCCACCGCCTACGAGGTGCACGGCATTACCTTGCCTCGTGATGCCGGCCCCCAGGCCGCCGATACCCGGGGCCGCGCGGTCGACAAATCCGCATTGCAACCCGGCGATCTGCTCTTCTACTCGAACAACGACAAGGACCCCGCCGATTTCGACGCGATCCATCACGTGGCGATGTATTACGGGAACGGCCAAATGATCGAGGCATTCGACAAGTCAGAACCGGTGCGTGTCACCCCGGTGCGACTCGACGGGGACTACTGGGGCGCGCGCCGCTACCTCGACGCGCCGCGATGAGCCCCGCCGTCGACCACCTCGACCTGGCAGTTAAGGCCCGACGCACGTGACAGACGCACATCGGCGGTGACCAGCACGGCATCCAACGCCTCGGCCAGCGCAATGTAGGCGGCATCGTAGGGCGTGACGACATGCCGGAGTTCCCAAATGCGCGGCAGGAGAGGCTGATGCGAGGACCGGCGCAGAGGCAGCTCTGCAAGATCGGCTAACGCCTCGGTAGCTCTGCGTGCGGGCATTAGTTTTGCTGCGACGTGGCGGCGCCACACCGAGACCACCTCGAGGTCGACCAGTTCGGGCGCAACCAGCGTCTCGCCTGCTAACCGTTCCCTTGCCTGTTCGCCGTCGGTCCGGTCATCGCCTAGGGCTACGGCCAATACGCTCGCATCAACGACGATCACGCTCTGCCCGAACATGATCGACGGCAGTCTCGATCGACACCCGACCACCACGGCGCCCGCCGATGCGGTCGAGAACTTCATCCAGAGTGGGCTGACCCGCCTCAGCGATCAGACGGCTTCGAAGGTATTCCTGCAGAGATTGGTGTGCGCGCGCTGCTCGCGCACGCAGGACTCGGTGGGTGTCTTCCGGAACGTCCTTGATCTGGACACTAGGCATGGCGCCATTCTGGCGCCAGTAGCGCCAATATACAAGTGCTAGGGCAGCCGACGGGAGTCGTCGCTATGAGGTGGGCAAAAATCATGGCTACTCTCCGAGAGGCCACTGTGGCGGTGGGACCTACAGCGCCGAGCATCGTGGAATGATGGCCCCGATGATCCTCGCCGTCGACCTCGGCAAGACGTCCTGCCGCGCCGCAGCGGCCGGCCGGAGGGCCGAGGGCGTCGGTGCGCCCGGCCTGGCGACGCCGGGCGGCGTGCGGGCCGCCGAGGCCGCGATCGTGGCCGTCGCGCGAGGACTCGGCCCCGTCGACGAGGTGATCGTCGGCGCCGCCGGAGCGTTCGCGGCGCCGCACGCCGCCCGCGCACTGGGGCATTCATTGCTGGCCTCGCTGCGCGCGGAGCGCGTCGCGGTCACCAGCGACGCCGTCATCGCGCACGCCGGCGCGCTGAACGGCCAGCCGGGCGTCGTGTTGATGGTGGGCACCGGCGTCGTCGCACTCGCGATCGACGCGGAAGGCGCGCTGCGGACCGCCGACGGCTGGGGCCCGTGGCTGGGTGACGAGGGCGGCGGTGCGTGGATCGGCGCCGCCGGGCTACGCGCTGCATTGCGCGCCCACGACGGACGTGGCCCGTCCACCATGCTGCTCGAGGCCGCCCGCGCCCGATTCGGCGCGCCGCAGACGTGGCCCGCGCAGCTCAACGACGCCGCGGCGTTGGCGTCCTTCGCGCCCGACGTGCTTCACGAGCAGAGCGACCCCGTGGCGCTAAAGATCGTCGATGCCGCCGCCGACGCGCTCGCCGCGACCGCCCGTGCGGTCGGCAATGGCCCCGTGGCGATACTCGGCGGCCTCGCCGAATTCCCCGCGCTGCGCACTAAGCTCAACGCAGTCCCAGCCGCCGGCGACGCGCTCGACGGCGCTCTGCTGCTCGAAGCGATCCACGAGCCGTACGTCGATTCGGACCAGAGCCAAAGATGTTGCCGGACAACGCCTTGACCTGCTCGCCACCGAGGGCGTTCGCTCCGATCTCGAAGACCTCGACGCGCGGCCCATCTCCGAGATTGTGAAGCTGCTTATTGCCGCCGAGGGTGAGGCGCACCACGCGGTCGCGGCTGCCGTCCCGCGCATTGCAAAGGCGGCGGAACAGATCGCTACGCGGCTCGAGCACGGCGGTCGCTTGATCTACGTCGGCGCCGGGACACCCGGCCGGCTCGGTGTGCTCGACGCGGCGGAGTGCGGTCCCACGTTCGGAACCGACCTCGTGCGCGCTGTGATCGCCGGTGGGCCAACGGCTTTGACCGAGGCGATCGAGGGCGCGGAGGACACCTTCGACGCAGGCGATCTCGCCGACCTCACTGCCGCTGACGCGCTCGTCGGGATCACGGCGTCGGGCCGCACGCCGTACGTGCTCGGTGCGCTCGACCACGCCCGCACGGTGGGCGCGCTGACCGTCGCGATCGTCAACAACGCGGGCAGCGAAGCGTTGGCCGACCATGTGATCGAATTGCTCACCGGCGCTGAGGTTCTCGCCGGCTCTACCCGGCTGACCGCTGGGACCGGGCAGAAGGTCGTGCTCAACGCGCTGTCAACGAGCGTGATGATCGCGCTCGGCAAGGCCTACGGACCGCGGATGGTCGACGTGCGGCTGACCAACGCGAAGGTGCGCCGCCGTGCGGTGCGCATCGTCCGGGATGCGGCCGGCGTCGACGAGGAAACCGCGACCGCCGCCCTTGCCGCCGCGGGTGGTCATGCCAAGACCGCGATCGTTGCGCTGCTCGCGGGCGTCGACGCCGCGGAGGCTGCGGATCGGCTCGACCGCGCACGAGGCCACGTGCGCGACGCGCTCGGTGAGTAGGTTGATGCTCATGCAGGTCCCGTTCGCCGACGCGCTGCTCAGCCGCCTGGGCCGCCGCGACGCTCGGGCTCGAGGTCATCGAGGAGATCGAAGACGAGGCCGTCGACGCCGCCGACCTGCCGTCCGCCGAGCCGGCCCTGCTCTTGCAGCGGATGGAAAACCGGCTGATCCGCCATCAGCTCGCCGAGCCCGAGGTGCTGAGCGCCGAGGAGCTCCGCCGGCTGCGCTACATCCTCAACTTCGCCCGGCTCGCCGACTTCGAACCGGGCGCGGCGGGACCGGGCGGCAGCCGCGGGCGCGGCGACGTCTCGATCGGCGCCGAAATCGCGCCCTGGCGATCACGCGTCGCCGACGCGCTCTACGGGCCGCTGCGCGAGGAGACCGACCCCGTCACCGCGCTGCAAACCGCGCGCGACGCATTGAGCGGTCTGGCCGCGGATCAGGACGACCAACGGAACGTTCTCATCGAGCGGCACGGAAACGATTTCTCCGCAGCCGAATTGGACGCCGAGGTCGGCTACAAGAAGCTCGTCACGGTCCTCGGCGGCGGTGGCGGTGCCGGATTCGTCTACATCGGCGGCATGCAGCGGCTGCTGGAGGCCGGCCAAATCCCCGACTACCTCGTCGGCGCGTCGATCGGGTCGATCCTGGGCAGTCTGGTCAGCCGCGAATTGCCGGTGCCCATCGAGGAATACGTCGCCTGGGCGAAGACGGTGTCCTACCGCGCCATCCTGGGGCCCGAACGGCTACGGCGCCGTCACGGCCTGGCCGGCATGTTCGCGCTGCGCTTCGACCAGTTCGCCGGCGCCATGCTCAGCCGGGAAGACGGCCAGCGAATGCGCATGTCCGACTTGGCGATTCCGTTCGACGTCGTGGTCGCAGGCGTGCGCCGGCAACCGTATACCGCGCTGCCGTCGCGGTTTCGCCGTCCCGCGTTAGCGGCGCTGCAGATGCGCTCGGTCCCGTTTCGTCCGATCGGCATCGGGCCCGTGGTCGGCACCCGGATGTGGCAGGTGGCCGCCTTCATCGATCTGCGGGTCGTCAAGCCCATCATCATCGGCGCCGACGCCCCGGAACGTGACTTCGACGTCGTCGACGCCGCATCGTTCTCCGCCGCGATTCCCGGTGTCCTGCATCATGAAACGAGCGACCCGCGGATGGTTCCGATCCTCGACGACCTTTTCGAGCAGGAAGACATCGCCGCCCTCGTCGACGGCGGCACCGCCAGCAACGTCCCGATCGAAATGGCGTGGAAACGGGTCCGTGACGGCCGGCTCGGCACCCGCAACGCCTGCTACCTGGCGTTCGATTGCTTTCATCCGCAATGGGATCCGCGCAACCTGTGGCTGGTGCCGATCACCCAGGCGATCCAGCTGCAGATGGTCCGCAACCTGCCCTACGCCGACCATCTCGTCCGATTCGGGCCGACGCTGTCGCCGGTAAACCTCGCACCCTCCACCGCGTCCATCGACCGCGCAAGCCGATGGGGACACGCCAGCGTCGACAAAGCGATCCCGGTGACGACCGCACTGCTGAAGCCGACGTGGTGGGAAGGTGACGGTCCGCCGACCGCCAAGCCCAAGACACCGCCGAGGTCGGTAGCCTCGCCGATGAGTGCGGTGATGGCCGCGATTCAGGCGCCGACGACCCGGTTGGCCCGTTTGCGAGATCGACGTGGGAGGGAGAACATGACCACACCATCGCTGCCGGTTTGGTATCCGGGCCGCAGTGCCTTTCCCGGCATCGCCGTGGGATCGCCTCCGCCGCAGGATGATCCGTTCTACACCTACACCGGCTCCACGCCGCTCGACCGCATCGCACCCGGAACGGTGCTCAACACCCGCCGCTTTCATTACCACCTGTTCGGCTTCCCGACGTTGCTCGAGACCACGCAACTGCTCTACCGGTCCACCAGCCAGACCGGCAAGCCGACGGTCAACGTCACCTCGATCATCAAGCCTCCGTTCCAGTTCGACGCGACCAGGGTGATTTCGTATCAGTCCGCCTACGACTCACTGAACCGCAATGACGAGCCGTCCTATGCGATGTGGGGTGGGCTGAAGCTGGGCGGCCTCATCACCAACGTCGAAGCGGCGGTCTTCGGCCCGTTCCTCGCCGAGGGGTACACGGTGATCGTGCCCGACACCGAGGGCCAGCGAGCAGACTTTGCCGCGGGACCCGAGTACGGAATGAACACCCTGGATTCGATTCGCGCCGCGGTCAATTCGTCGACCATTCCGAACGACGCGAGGGTTGCGATGCTCGGATATTCCGGCGGTGCGATCGCCACCGAGTGGGCCGCCGAGCTGGCGCCCACCTACGCGCCCGAGGCCAATGCGCACCTGATCGGCGCCGCGATCGGTGGCGTGCTGGTCGACCCGGCGCACAACCTGCATTACGTGGAGGGAACCGGGTTCTGGGCCGGCGTCGCGGCGATGGCGTTGGTCGGCATCGCGCGCGCATTCGAGGTCGAGACGGAGCTGGCGCGCTACCTGAGCCCCAACGGCACGAGAATCTTCCAGGAGTTGCAGACCGCGTCGATCGTCAACGTGCTCGGCCAGTACCCCGGTCTGAAGTGGAGCGATCTGGTCAGCCCGGATTACCCGACTGCGGAGCACCTTTCGGTGTATGTCCGCTGCGCTAACCAGCTGATCATGGGTACCGGTGGTACGCCGACGATCCCGCTGTTCATCGGTCAGGGCGCGCACGGGGAACTCGAGGGCACCCCGGGCAACAAGCCGGGTATCGGCGCCGGCGACGGCGTGATGATCGCCGGTGATGTTCGCACCCTTGCGCGCGACTACTGCGCGCGCGGAGTAACCGTCTACTACGAGGAATACGCCGCGCTCAGCCACATCTGGGCCCTTCCCATCTGGTTGCACAGCGCGACCGCGTGGATCAAACAACGCTTCGCCGGCCTGCCGGCCCCGCAGAACTGTTCGTCGATCCGGGAAGGCAACCCGCTCACGCCCATTCCCGTTCCTCCCGTCTGACGCCGGTTCCATGCGGACCGTCATCGCCGTAGGACTCGCCGTGCTGATGCTCGTAACGGCGTCCTCGACCCGGCATGTGGTGAGGCACGGTGAAGCCATGTCGCGGCCGGGATCCAAGCCTCGAACGAGTTCGCGCCGATCTCCACGTTGATGAACGAGGCGATCGCCGCCGACAAGCTGCCCGGCGGCGTGGTCGAGATCGGGCATGGTGGCAAGCCCGTGTTCCAGCACGCATACGGATCACGGAAATTGGCCGGCGAACCCGGCTTGAACGGATCGCCCGCACCGGCCGAGCCGATGACCGACGACACCATCTTCGACATCGCATCGTTGACCAAACCCCTCGCCACCGCGACCGCCGTGATGCAGCTCTACGAGTTGGGCAAGGTCGCTTTCGACGAGCCCGTGCAGACTTATCTGCCGGAGTTCAACGCGACCAATGATCCAGTGCGGCAACGAGTCACCGTTCGGATGTTGCTCACGCACACATCCGGCGAACCGATCGACGTCAATCTCGCAGACCCCTGGGGCTTGGACCGGCCCGACAAAGCCGAGGGCATTCGTCGTGCGATCACCACACCGCTGCAGTCGGGCCCGGGGGCGGAGTACCGCTATTCCGACATCAACTACATCCTGCTCGGCGCGATGATCGAAAGGCTCTCCGGCGAACCAGAAGACGAATACGCCCAACGGAACATCTTCGCGCCGCTCGGGATGACCGAAACTCGCTACCTGCCGCCGGTCAGCCTGGTGCCGCGCATCGCGCCGACGGCCATCGACGACCAGAGCAGCGCGGACCCGAGCAAGAATCCGGACTTCGGTCGCCTGCTGCGGGGCGTCGTGCACGACCCGACGGCGCGGCGGATGGGCGGGGTCGCCGGGCACGCCGGTGTGTTCTCGACGGCGCGCGACGTCGGCCGCTTTGCGCAGGCACTGCTCGATCGGCTTGCCAACCGCCCCAGCAGCTTTCCGCTGCAACCCGCGACCCTGGCCGTGATGACGACGCCTCAGCAGCCCGGACACCGGCCAGGACAGGTCGAAGCCGCGAACGAGGCCGTCCGAAAAGCCGCCGCGACGACACCCAACACCACCAATCCGCTACTCGCTCCGCACTACCCGGCAATCGACGGTCAGGAGCTCTTCGGCTTCGGCTGGGACATCGACACCGACTTCTCCAAGCCGCGCGGGCTGATCTTCCCCGTCGGCAGCTTCGGCGCGACGGGCTTCACCGGAACCTCGCTCTGGCTGGACCCCGCCTCCGACACCTACGTCGTCCTGCTCACGAACGTGATTCATCTGCGCGGTAGTCAGCCCATCTCAAATCTGCGCGGTGACGTGGCGACCGCGGCGGCCGAGGCCGTCGGGCTCTGAGTTACTGCGCCGTGATCTCGGCCTCCGGTTCTTTGCCGCCCCGCCACTTCCGAAATCCCTGCCGCGCGGCGAAAGCGCCAACCACCGCCGTCACGCACCACACCCCGATCGCCGCGTACGCCAACATCGGCGACTTGTTCCCGATCGACGCACCCAACGCGGTGTAGACGAACGCCCGCGGCGCCGAACCGATGAACGCGCCAACCGCCATCTGCCACAACGGAACTCCGAACGCCCCGAACGCGTACGACGCCAACGCATCCGACAGGCCGGGAATGAAGCGCTGACCGACCACTGCCCACAGACCCCGTCGCTGAATCAGGGCGTCGAGGCGGTCCGCGCGCTCGGCACCGATCAGAGCCCGTGCGCTGTCCCGTCCCGCGCGACGGCCGAGGAAGGCCGCGACCACCGCGGTGCCCACCGTCGCGCCCAGCGTCACGAACACCCCCAGCAGCGGACCGAACAGCAACCCGCTGCTCGCCGCCAGGATCGGGCCCGGCACGAAGATCGCGCCGAGCACCGCCGACAGCACGACGTAGGTGAACGGCGCCAGCGGGCCCGTCGCCTTCACCCAGCGGCGCACGTCCTCGATGTTCACCACGTGCTTGACGGCCAGCAGGTAGAACAACACGACCAGGAACGCGGCGAACACCGCGAGCCGGATGATGTGCGGCCGTCGGGACGCCGAGGGGGAGGTCATGGTGACCGTGATTCTTCCGTATCACCGGCTCACGTAGGGTCGGGTCCGTGGCGAGAACCGATGACGACAGCTGGGAAATCACCGAGAGCGTGGGTGCGACGGCGCTGGGTGTGGCCGCGGCGCGCGCGGCGGACACCGAGAGCAGCGACCCGCTGATCAACGACCCGTTCGCGCGGGTCTTCCTCGACCGCGTGGGTCACGGCGTGTGGGACTGGTACGGCGCTCCCGAGCTGCCGGCCGCCGTCGTCGAGGCCGAGCCCGACATGCCGCAGCGGATGCAGTCGCTGGTGAGCTACTTCGCCTCGCGCACAAAGTTTTTCGACACCGCGTTCATCGATGCCGCCAACGCCGGTGTCCGGCAGGCGGTGATCCTGGCCGCCGGGCCTCGACGCGCGGTCGTGGCGGCTGCCGTGGCCCGACGGCACCACGGTCTACGAGCTCGACCAGGACCGGGTGCTGGACTTCAAGCTCGAGACCCTGCACGAGCACGGCGCCGAGCCGAAAGCTCACCGGGTTCCCGTCGCGGTCGATCTGCGCCAGGACTGGCCAACGGCGTTGCGGCAGGCCGGTTTTGACTCGTCGGCTCCGAGCGTGTGGTCGATCGAGGGCCTGCTGATGTATCTGCCGGCCGCCGCTCAGGACCTGCTGTTCGAGCGGATCCAAGAGCTCGCGGCGCCCGGCAGCCGGATCGCCGTCGAGGGCCTGGGACCCGAATTCGCCGTCCCCGAACTCCGCGACGTGCGCCGCGAGCGGATGGATCGCGTCCGCGAACTGATGGCCGAGGCGGGCTCGCAGCTCGAGGTGCCCAAGACCGACGAGTTGTGGTACTTCGAGGAGCGCGAAGACGTCGGCGACTGGCTGCGCCGGCACGGCTGGGACGTCACCGCCACGCCGTCCGACGAGCTGATGGCCAGCTACGGCCGCCCGTCACCCGAGGGCCTCGAGGAGGCCTCGCCGACGCACTGGTTCGTCTCGGGAACCCGCACCTAGCGCAACCGCACCAGCCGCGTCGTCGAACTCTCGTCGAGCTCGACGACGTCCGCACGTGACCGCAGGAAGTCGCTGAAAGACCGGAAGCCCAAGGACTTTTCGCTGAACGACGGGTCCATCCGCTTCATCTGCGCCTTGACCGCCGAATTGTGCAGCCAGTCGACGTCGTCCTTCTCCGTGCCGATCCGCAGCGCGCGAGTCAGCAACGCAGTCGCGGCGGGCTGCGGGTCGGGTGCCGGCGGCTCCTCGTCGGCGGGCTTGGTGCTGCGCGCTTTGGGCGCGGGCTCCGGCACCTCGACTCCGGGCAGCGCGTCGTAGATGACGAAGTCGTCGCACGCCGCCGCCAACGCCTTGCTCGACGAACCCGCGACCCCGACACCGACCACATACCGCCCCAGCCGTTTGCAGCGCTGCGCCAACGCGATGTAGTCGGAATCACCAGCCACGATCACCACATGGGTCAGGTCCGGCAGCCGGAACATGTCCTCGACCGCGTCGACGGCGAGCCGGATGTCGGCGCCGTTCTTGCCGTAGGCCGCCGCGGGAAACAGCTGCACCAAATCGACTGCGCGACCGACTAATTGCTCGCGGTAGCCGACATTGACCTCGGCCGACCAGTCGGCGTAGGCGCGGGTGAGCACCAGCGTGCCGAATGACGAGGCGAAGTCGATGATGGCGCCGACGTCGACGGTGGCCCGCTCCAGCCGATCCGCATGCTTGTCGAGCCCTTTGGCCTTATCCTTCTGAAACGAGCTGCGCCCATTGACCTGGTCGTAGCGCGAGATCACGATGTTGTCGAAGTCGAGGTATACGGCAACCCGGTCCGCGTCGGCATCTGTCATGACCCCAGTCTCGACCATCGATCGCGTGGTGGGCAAATGATTCAGCCGTGACAATGCAAGACGCGTCACCTCCGGTGTTTTGCGGCGGGCGCATCCGGAATAAAAGAGTCGGACGACGCTCCTAACAAAAGGAGCGCCGCCCGAAGCACCAAACACTCGGTTACCAAGCTGCATAGTGGCGCAGTGAAATGTGGCCTCGGCGTGAGGAGAGAGTTCCTCGCCTGACGCAGGCCCACCGCGCTTGCCCAGTTGATGGGCATTACTTCGCGTGGGTGCCTAGTGCTCGTGCTCAGTGCCACAGCCGAGAGGAGGAATCTTCTCTTCCGGTCCGACCTTGGTCTGCCGTGGATCCGTACTGCGACCCTACGCCTATGCGGCCAAAAGCAACAGTAAAACAAATCTGACCAGCGCAACTGCCGAATGTTGCTCGAAATCCCTTACGGGACAACGATCACCGAAGGTGGGCCCGCAACGATGTGCTGAGAATGGCGTAACCAAAACCGGCGTGGCGCGGATCATCGTGCTCCTCGCTGACTTGAGGCATGATCGGGGACGAGGCCTAGGAAGGAAATGCATGATCGAGCTGCTGCCGGATATGCCCCAGGGAGTGACCGGCGTTCGCGTGTCGGGCCGACTGGGTGGCGACGAAATTCGCGAGGTGAAGCCCACCATCGAGGAGATGATGAATACCGACCAGATCAGGATCGTCGAAGTCATCGCGCCTGACTACGAGGGCTTCGGGCCCGGCGGACTGTTCGAGGATCTGAAGCTGGCCTTCACCACCGTCTGGCCGCATCATTCGGCCTTCAAACGCATTGCGGTGGTGTCCGACGAGCAGTGGGTTGCTCTTACCCTGCATGCGTTGGCGTGGCTGCTTCCCGGCGAGCTCGCCGTCTTCAAGCTCGACGAGCTCGATAAGGCTAAGGAGTGGGCGGCCGGCTGAGCACCCACACGCCGGTGAATAACTCCCACGCGGTGATCGAGTAGACGCTGGATCGTTCCCATACCGCGGGCGGCGCCTCGTTCTTCAACGCGATCACGAAAAACACGAAGCTGAGCAGACCGAACGCGCCCAGCGCCAGCGACGCCGCGCGATGCCATCGGCCGATAAGTGACGATCCGGCAAGGATTGCCGCGTTGCCTCCCACGATCGCCAGCACCGCGCCGATGGCATGCACCCACGCTGTGGGGGAGGGCCCACTGTGGATTATCGCGATCAGCAGGTTGCCCAGCATATTCGCGGTAGCAAGAGTGAGAAATAGTCGAGCCGAACGCTTTTCGAAAGCACGAACGAGGAAGACAGCACCGACGAGAAACAACGTTCCCTGCACACAGAACGCAGCGTTCATGAGCCACGCCCGCGGGGATGGCGCGGCACCGAGGTCGCTGATGAAGTTTTGCGCGTAGCGATAGTGCGGAAAAGCCGCAGCCGCAACAGCTTCCAAGGTCAGGTAGCTCAACCCCGCCGACAGCCAGGCGACGGCTGAACCTAGTCCCGGTCGTAGTGACATACCGCCTCCAGCTTGATGCCGAACGGATCGAGCCAGAACGCCGCGTAGTAATGACCGGGGTCACTGGCGAAGAAGGTCTCGAAGCCGACCAGCGCCATAGGACGCGTAGTAACGCTTCGCCGCAGCGCGGTCGGGGACATTGATTCCGAGGTGACCGAGCATCTCTTGAGTATCGGCCAAACGGCCGCCAAAGCTGGCTAGCCTGGACACGTGATGGACCGGTGAGTGAAGTCAAGATGGTCATCCTGTCGACCGACGACCTGGACGAATCGATCCGGTTCTACACCGAGACGCTCGGCATGTCGCTGAAGTTCCGCGACGGCGCACACTTCGCCGCGCTCGACGGCGGACCGGTCACTCTCGCCCTGGCGACGGCCGTCGACCATCCCATCCCCGGGCAGGTCGTCGTCGGCATCAGGACCGACGACGTCGACGCCGCGGCCAAGGCCGTCGAGGACAGCGGCGGCGGGATCGTCAAGGGCCCCTACGACGACGCCCACGAGCGCCGGGCGGTGGTCTACGACAACAAGGGCAACGGCATCGTCTTCTACAAGCCGCTGGCACGATGAACAAGACGGTTGGCAGGTAGTCATTTTCGGTTTTGAAGACGTATGCGATATCACCGGGCCGATTGATAGCGCATATGGTCACGATTCCAAAGAAGGTTGTGCCCCAAGGGCAGATACGCATGTGGCCTATGTGGCTTCGCGAATCAGGCGAGGCTGACTGACGTGGTCAGCTGGCATGCGAGCTAACCGCCCAAATGGGCACTGCCATCGTCTAATTCGTTGCGACGCAGCGCCATCGGGGTCATCGCGGGAACATCGCCCGCCTCCACCACGACTCGAGTGATCGGGGTCAACGCCTGGAACAGCGTCTCGACCTCGTCGTCGCTCAGCGCGTCGAGCACCGCCAACGCAAGCTCATCGGTTTTCAGCTCGACGTGGTCTTTGAGTTGCTGCCCGGCCGCGGTCAACGTGCCCTCGTCGTCGAGCAGTCCCCGCGCGGCGAGCTGACGCTCACACAACGCCCACTCCTCGTCGTCGTAATCGCGGGTGCGGGCGATGTAGTCGCGCGGGATGGCGCCCGCCGCGGAATGCAGCACGTTGCATTCCCGGCCCGTCACCCCGGCGGCGCTGAGCACAGCGGTGTGGGTGTCGCCGCGATGCTCGCGCAGCAGCGTCGCGGCGTGCCACAGCGCGGCCAGCGGCTCGTCCGGCCAGGGCAGCGCTCGGTTCGCGGCGAACAGCGGTCGTCCGCTCAGCGGAGCATCGCGGGCGACTTTGCCGAGCAATTCCGCTGCGGTCGTAACATTTTCGTTCGCCTCGAGCCCGTAGCGGCGCAACACCGCGACCGCGGTCTCGGCACGGACGCGCAATGCTTCCTCAGGTCCGGCGATGGCCCATGCCGCCGGCAGCGCCTTGGCCACCCGCGAGGGCGCGAAGTTGTAGAAGATCGCGGTCACCACCTCGGGCGCCACCGCGCCCAGCGGCGCCGAGCGCGCGGCGAAATATCCCATCCAATAGCCCTTGTAACCCAGGCCGTCCAGCGCCTCGCGGACCTCGGGTGCGAAGTAGGTGACGCCGTGGATGGGCTCGAATCGATCCAGGAAGCGCCGGGCAAGCTTTGGCTCTCTACGCATAAAAGCTGAGCCTAGGTGTTGTTGAAGTCCCCGACAACGCCGTTTTGGCGACGTAAAGTCCCGCCCATGACGCAGGAACCGCCAGGAAAGCGGATCGTCCTGTGCTTCGACGGTACCGCGAACCAGATCGGCGCCGGCAACCTCACCAACGTGGCCAAGCTGTTCGAGATGGTGGAGAAGAACGACCCGGCCAGCCAGATCGCCTACTACGACCCCGGGGTGGGAACGCTGGCCCCGGCGCACACGTCGCTGCCCAGCACCTTGGTCCTGCTGTTCGAGCAGGCCTTTGGGATCGGCCTGAAACACAATGTGGCACAGGGCTACAAGTACCTGATGCAACACTGGCGGCCCGGCGACGCGGTCTACATCTTCGGCTTCAGTCGCGGCGCCTACACCGCGCGGGCGCTGGCCGGCATGTTGCTGCGGCCCGGATTGCTGCGGCCCGGCTCGGAGAACCTGCTGCCATACGCGGTCGAAAAGTACGCCATCAACCGGTATTTCACCAAGGACGAATACGACAAGTGGGCCGAGTTCGCCCGCGCGTTCTGCTGGCGTACCGAGAACGAGCCGCTGTTCGCCACCGTGCGGCGCAACAGCCCGAATCAGGTGTGGCACTACGCGGTACCGGTGGCCTATCTCGGTCTGTGGGACACCGTGAAGGCCGCCGGCTTCCTGCGCTTCGGCAACCTGCGATGGCCCTACACCCGCGCGCTGTCCAACGTGGCCCGGATCCGCCACGCCGTCTCGATCGACGAACGACGCCGCCCCTACCGCGAATACCTCGTCGAACGACACCCGCTCGGACTCGAAGAGCGCTGGTTCGCCGGTGTGCACGCCGATGTCGGCGGGACATTTCCCGATCACCGCCTCGCGACCATCGCGCTGAAGTGGGTCACCGACGGTGTCGTCGGCGAACTGGCGATCGACCCGGAGGCCTACCGATCGCACTGTGCGGTAACCGAAGACTTCGCCGACGCGCCGATCCACAACAACGGCTGGCTCTGGTACCTGGCCGGGCGGCGCATCCGCCCAATCGGTCCCGACGCGCTGGTCCATCCCAGCGTGCTGGTGCGTCGCCGCGACAACCCGGGATATCTGCCGAACCTGACCGCCGAGCAGATCCACAACAGCGCCGAGCCGACGGACTGGACCGACCCCACCCTCTAGAGGAGCAAACGCCGTGGCACTGAGTTCGCTGACCGAGCTGGACAAGTACAAGGCAGCGCCGTTCCCGCCCGGCTACCCCGATACCACCCGAACGTTTTACAGCCCGGTCGACCAGGTGCACGCGGCACTGAAGGACATGTTGACCTCCGCGAACAAAAGCATCGTGGTCGCGATGTACGGCTACGACGACCCGGAACTCAACGAGGTGCTGCGGTCTGCGCTGGAGAACGAAAAGATGTATGTGCAAATGAGTCTCGACTCCACCCAGGCGAAAGGGAAGGCCGAGCAACCGCTCCTCGATCCCTGGCTCAATCAGAAGGTCGGCAACAGCATCGCGATCGGCCACAGCGAGAAGTCGGCCATCATGCACCTCAAGATGGTGATCATCGACGGCGTCGACGTCATCACCGGTTCGACCAACTGGTCCACCGGCGGAGAAACCAAGCAGGACAACCAACTCACCGTGATCCGCGACCCCTACGTCTGCGCGGAGGCCCGCTCCCGCATCGACATCATCCACGACGGCATGCTCAAGCAGATGGCCGCGATCGCCGCCAAGCAGCGATCGACAAGCTAGCGCCTCACCCGAGACACATAGGGCCACGGCTGGTTTCGTTCCGGAATCGCCGTTGCCCGAGCCTGTTTCAGCTGGGTCCTCAGATGCTGTCGCAGCTCGTGCAGATCCGGGTCGGACCACCGGTTGCGGGCCTCGGTCGGATCGTCGGTGAGGTCGTAGAGCTCCCACTGGTCGTCCAGCGGGCTCATCCGATACGCCTCGCCGCCGAGACCGTTCGCCGCGAGGTGACGGACCCCTGGCTCCGTCCACGTCGCCGGATCATCGAATGTCCGCACCAACTTCCACAGACGCGCGCCGACGCGGACCACCAGGCCTTCGAAGTTCGACCCGACATGCGCGGGCACCCGGATACGAATGGCCGCAGGCGGATTCGTCGTCCGCCGCAACCGGCGAGCCACCGCCGACGCTCCGGTGTCGCCCTCGAGCATGTTGTCGCGGGTCATGATGTAGACCGCCCGATCATCGTCGGGAGCCCCGCCGTCCACCACCGGCATCAGGTTCTGCCCTGGCAGCGGGTGCACCTCGGAGAACGACTCGGCAAGACTGTGCCCGACCGCAGTAACGTCCACACCCGCCGCAGCCAACAGCGTCGGCAACACATCGACATGCGACGTCGGCGCCGTCACCTCCCGTGGCTGCGTCGCCCCCGGGCCGATCCGGGCGATCACGAACGGCACCCGGGTCGCCTCGTCGTAGAGGTTGAACCACTTCTGGTGCAAACCACCATGTGCGCCAAGCAAATCGCCGTGATCGGACGTCCGCACCAACACGGCCTTGTCCGAGCCGCCCTCGGTGACCGCGCGACGCACCCGGTCGATCGGCCCGTCGACCTCGGCGTGTAAGCGGTAGTAGAGGTCGCGGTAGCGCTGAGCGTTGCCGCGGTAGGCCCGTTCGATGATCGGCGCCGGGCCGTATCCGCTGGCGTAGGCCTCGCGGAAGGCGATCTGCGCGGCCGGCTTGCTCGCCAGGTCCTCGTCGGCGGTGGGCGCCGCGGGCACGTGCGGCGGGTCGAGCGGCGACGGCTTGATCGGGCTGCGGCGCAACCAGCCCGGAAACAGCACGATGTCGTGCGGGTTGACGAAGCTGGCCACCAACAGGAACGGCCGCAGCGCGGACGCATCGCCGGCACGGCGCCGCGTATACCGGTCGATCAGCCACGTCACGACCCGGTCGGCGACCAACGGGTCACGGCGCACACCCGCGTTACCCGGCAGCGCGCCGTGCGGTTCCGGCCCGACCCATCCCGAAAAGCCAAACGGGCCAAGGGGATCAGCGTCGAGGTAGCGGCGCACCGCATCATGATCGACGTCGCCGCCCGCGTCATTGGTCTGCACGACGGTTCCGTCGACGTCGTGCAGATCGGCGTGCGAGATGTGCCACTTGCCGTCGTAGTGGGTGTCGTAGCCCGCGGCGCGGAACCAGTTGCCCATCGTGGGCACCTCGCCCCGGCGCAGCCAGCGCATCCGTGAGTCGTCGGGCATCTTGCCCAGGCCATCGGTCTGGGTGACGCCGTGCAGATCGGGGTAGTGCCCGGTGAAAATCGTCGGGCGGCTCGGCGCACAGGCCAGCGAACCGGTGTAGTGTCTCGCGAACTTGACACCGTGATCGTCGAACCACTTGCGGCCGTGCAATGTTCGGCTTCGCCACGCCAGGACTTCGGGCGATTCGTACGGCGGTATTGCGCGTTCTTCGTCGGTCATCAGGATGATGACGTCAGGTTGACTGGTCACTGAGCTTCTCCAATCGCTGCGCAAGCCCGGCGAGCATGATGTCGGACTGTGGGGTTTGCAGACGGCACAGCGCCCGCTCGGCGAGCGTGTGCACGGCGCGAGAACCGATGTCGACCGTGCTGGTCAACGTGACGGTGGTGCCGTCACCGGAGGGCCGCAGGCTCCACCGGTTGGTGAATCGGCGAACCCGGGCGGGAAGTCCGTCGACCTCATAGGCGAGCGCGCGCGCGGGGTCGAACTCGGTGATCGTCTCCACCAGTGCGTTGCGGCCGATCTGCACGCGCCTAGTGGTGCCGAGCGGTTCGTCGCCCTGATTGAGGATGCACGAGTGGTCGATGTTGCGGGCCCACGCACTGATCGAGCCGAAGTCGGCCAGCACATCCCAGACGGCCCGCGGGTCGGCGGCGATGGTCCGGCTGCGGTCAATGGCGGCCACCGCCCCACGGTACGCGGCGACCGGCTCGTTTACCGATGCATTTCTCCGGAAACGCCAGCCCTACCGCCCAGTGGCGTTACCGTCGCAAAGAACGCTGCCAACGACACTGTGGAGGGCTTATGGCGACCTATCGGACTGTGGTGGTCGGCACCGACGGCTCAGAGTCGTCACTGAACGCGGTCGAGCGAGCAGGCAAGATCGCGGCCGAGTGCGATGCGAAGTTGATCATCGCGACGGGTTATCTACCTCAGAAGGACGACACCCGGGCTGCCGACGCGCTGGGCCAGGAGGCCTACAAGGTCACCGGCAGCGCACCCGTGTACGCGATGCTGCATGACGCCCACGATCGTGCACGGGCGGCGGGAGCAACCAAAGTCGAGGATCGTCCGGTCAAGGGCGCCCCCGTCCAGGCGCTGGTGGATCTCGCCGAGGAAGTGAACGCCGACCTGTTGGTGGTCGGCAACGTCGGGCTGGACACCGGAGCCGCGATCATCGGTCGGGTTTTCTCGATCCCCGGAGCGGTCGCCACCCGGGCCAAGATCGACGTCCTGATCGTGCACACGAGCGGCTGACCCGACCGACTTCGACTGTGCAGTCAGCCGATTCACAGCTCCGTTCGGTATCAGTGAGCTGGTGAGGATCATTGCCTTCGAAGAGCACTACACGCTGCCGGCCATCGCGGAGGCGAATCCCAACAGCCCCGCCAAGTTGCTCGACGAGACCGAGGGGGGTCGCGGCTGGCCGCCGCCGGGCATCGAGGATCTCGGGGAGGGTCGGATCGCCGCGATGGATGCCGCCGGCATCGACGTGCAGATCCTGTCCAATGTGCCCGGCGTCGAGGCCGTCGAGCTTCCGCGGGCCGTCGACCTGGCCCGGCAGGCCAACGACGCGGTGGTCGCCGCAAGCGCCGAGCATCCCGGTCGATTCCTCGGCTTCGCGACGCTGCCGATGCGCGATCCGCAGGCCGCCGTCGCCGAACTCGAACGGACCGTGCGCGACCACGGCTTCGTCGGCGCATTGATCAATGGCCATGTCGACGGCCGCTACCTCGACGACCAATTCTTCTGGCCGGTGTTCGAGGCAGCCGAAGCGTTGGGTGTGCCGATCTATTTGCATCCGACCCTGCCGCCGCAGCCGGTGATCGACGCCTACTATCAGGGCTTTTCGCCCGCGGTATCGGGCAAGCTCCCGGCCGCGGGCCTGGGCTGGCACATCGACACCGGAATCCATTGCATCCGAATGATTCTCGGTGCTGTCTTCGACCGCTTCCCGGCCTTGCAGGTGATCGTCGGACACCACTTCGAGGCGCTGAGTTGGATGGCGTGGCGGACCGACTACTCGTTCCCGACAGCGGAGAGCGGCCTGAAGCGGACCGTCAAGGAGTACCTCCGGCAGAACTTCTACGGGGGCATCCTCGCCGGCGAGTTCGCCGGGCAGGAACCGGGGGTGACGGATCCGAGTTGGAGCCTGTCGTTCAACGCCTATCAGGCGATGGTCAACGTGATCGGAATCGACCGGATCGTGTTCACCGCCGACTACCCGTTCGCCAACATGGCAGCCGGGCGGAAGTTCCTGGAGCAGATGCCGATTCCGCCGGTCGACAAGGACAAGATCGCGCACGGCAACGCCGAGCGGCTACTCGGTCTCACGGATAACACCCTGCAGTAACGGATTGGCAAAACCGATCCGGCGGCCTCGTCGGCTCGCTATGGTCACCGACCATGACGATCGATACCACGCGTACCTTGACGCGTGGTCAGACCGTGTTTCTGGTTGCCGCGCTGGTGCTCGGGGTGGTCTCGTTCATGCTCAACGCGACGATGCTGTCGCCGGCCATCCGCGACATCAATACCCATCTCGGGCACAACGCTTGCTGTTCATCACGCCCGCGGCGCTGGTCCAGCTGATCGTGGCCCCGCTGAGCGGACGGCTCGCGGTGCGGATCGGTTTCGTCACCGTGCTGCGGGTCGGCATCGTCGCCGCCCTCGCCGTTGTCGCGCTGCTCGCGGTGTTCGCGCTTGAGCGAAACATGGCCATCCTGTTGATGATTGGCTTCGGCGCCGCGATGGGTGTGACGATGACGCCGTTGGCGGCGCTGGGGGTCGTCCAGGCGCCCGAAGACGAGCCCGGATCGCTGCCGGGTATCTGCAATGCGGCCTTCGGTATCGGCGGATCGCTCGGATTCACGTGGGCCGGAACAGTTGTCGGCGAAGGAACCCGAGCGTCGTATCAGACCGCGTTCTGGGTCGCGGTGGCAATCGGCGTTGCGGCGTTGGCGACCAGCCTGATGTTGAAGCCGCGGCCTGCTGTCTGACGGCGTGTGTCATCCCGCAGGTGCGGGGTACCCACGATTGAGCAAGCAATCACCGAACAGTTCGTCGCGGCGCTGACCGACCTGCACCGCAACCGTGAATCCGGGCCCTTTCGGACCTACTACGACACCGCGGCGTTCGTCGGCAAGTAGCCGAATGTTTCAGATCTTAGGCGCGCGTGTACTCAGGCTTCGTCGTTCGGCGCTGAGAATCGTTGCGCTGACAAGCAAATCGTTCGATAAGGAATTTCATGACTTCTCGCAATACTGTCATCCGGTCCCTACACGACCTCGGCGCTGCGGCGTGGTTCGGCGGCTCGCTCATGGGGGCGATCGGTGTCAACGGCGCCGCGGCGGCCGTCCGCGATCCGCAGGACCGGGCGCGGGTGGCTTCGGTCGGTTGGGGCAAGTGGAGCCCCGTCAACGCCGCAGCGATCGCCGCCCACGTGGTCGGCGGAGCCGGCATCCTGGCGGCTAACCGGCGTCGTGCCAGGTACCAGACCGGCGTCCGGGCCAACACCGTTGCCAAACTGGTCGTCACGGGCGCGGCCCTGGGCGCGACCGCGTACTCCGGAGTCCTGGGCGCGAAGGTCGCACAGGGCGATGGGCAGCACACAGAAGGGGCGACCGATCCGTCGTCGCACACCTCGCCAGATGTCGCCGCTGCGCAGCGTCAGCTTCGCTACCTGCAGTGGGCCCTTCCGGTGCTCACCGGCACGATCATCGCCCTCGGCTCGCAGCAAGGCGAACAACAGCGCCCGCATCAAATTCTGACCGGATTGGGCCGAACAGTTGGGCGTCGCGCGCACGACCGCGCATCGTCGCTGCGATCCGCGGCCTAGACAGCACCGCTAGCTGACACCGAAAGCTGCGGCACCGCTGGGGCATGCTGTAAACCATGACCCGCAACGACATCACCGAACAGATTGTGGTCGCCCGCCTGGCGAAGGGCCTGACCTGGCAGCAACTCGCCGACGCAATCGACAGACCGGTCGTGTGGACCACCTCCGCCCTACTCGGCCAGCACCCGATCCCCGCCGAACTCGGCAGGGTGCTGGTCGAGTTGTTGGATCTCGACGAGTCGGTGATCCCGGTGCTGGCCGCGGCGCCGATGCGCGGCGGGCTGCCGACCGCGGTGCCCACCGACCCGACCATCTACCGCTTCTACGAGGCGCTGCAGGTCTACGGCCCGGCGCTCAAAGAGCTGATTCACGAGAACTTCGGCGACGGCATCATGAGCGCGATCAACTTCAGTGTCGACCTCCAGAAGAAGCCACACCCGTCCGGCGATCGCGTCGTGGTGACGTTCGATGGGAAATTCCTTGCCTACGACTGGGTTTCGGCGGACGCGTAAAGAACTCGTCAAGACCGAGGCGGAGGTACGCCGGCGCGGCTAGCGTCTTATCAAATGCGCGGTCCCTATACCGAGGCCGATTGGCGCCGCGAGGCGCTGCGTACCAACCTGTGGCTGGTCCCGGTGCTGGAAACTGTCGCGGTGGTTGTCCTGTTCGGACTGACCTACGCTGTCGACCGCTCCGCCTACGACGGGCTCATCACGCTGCCCACCTGGGTGCTCAGCGGTACCGCCGACGTCGCGCGGGTCCTGCTGGCCACTGTCGCCGCATCGATCATCACCGTGGTCGGCATCGTCTTCTCGATCACCATCGTGGCGCTGACCCTGGCTTCGACGCAGTTCGGTCCTCGAATGCTGCGCAACTTCGTGCGCGACCCCGGAACCCAACTGTCGCTGGGCACCTTCGTGGCCAGTTTCTGCTTCGCCATGATCGCGCTCGTATCGGTCGGCGGCGGCCCACACGGTGACTTTGTGCCGCATCTGTCGATCACTGTGACCCTGCTGTTCACCTTGGTGGATGTGGCGGTGCTGATTTACTTTCTCAACCACATCGCAACCATGATCCAGCTTCCGGTGGTGATCGCGAACATCGCGACAAATTTGGTCAACGAGGTCACCGCGATGGAGAACTCCGACACCTTCGGGGTCGGCATGGCCCGCGGTCCGTCGCACGACGAACTCCTGGTCCGGTTGGCCGAGTCCGGGGCACCGATCCGCACGCCCCGCAGCGGCTATCTTCAGGTCATCCGGCACGACGTGCTGGTAGAAATCGCCGCCAACGCCAACGCGGTGGTGCAGTTGCCGCATCGTCCCGGGCATTTCATGGTTGCCGGCCAGGTGATCGCCAAGGTGTGGCCGCCCGAGGCGGCCGAATCGGTGGCCGAAAAGCTGGCGCTGGGCCACGTCGCAGGTGCGTATCGCACACTGCCGCAGGATGTTTCGTTCGGATTCGACCAACTGGTTGAGATTGCGCTGCGTGCCTTGTCGCCTGCCGTCAATGACACCTTCACCGGGATGACATGTGTCGACTGGATCGCCGATTGCCTCTGCCGGATCGCTCCGATCTGGCATCCCCACCGCATCCGCCGTGACTCGGACGGCGACATCCGCGTGATCGCCTTCCAGCCCAGCTTCGACCGGCTCGTGGAGCGAACTTTCGACACGATCCGACAGGCCGCAATCGGGATGCCGGCCATCATGATTCGACAACTCGACGCGATCGCCAAAATAATCGAACAAGTTCCGGACCGCACACGACGGACGGCGCTGATCCGTCAGGCTGAGGCGATTCAACGGTCGAACTCGGCCACCGTCGCGGACCCTTCCGACCGCGACGACGTCACACGGCATTACGAGGCGGTCTTAACGCTCATCACTCCGGCCGCTGCCGTGGAGGCGTGACTCCCGACGTCCGAGCCGACTAGCCCTCGAATTCCTTTGCCATGTTGTCGATTCCGGCACGAATGGCCGTCAAGGCCTCGGCCCGGGCCCGCAGCTTGGTCGCGACGTGGGCGTGCCGCTTCAACGTGGCGAACTCCCGCGCGGCTTCCTCAGCGCGTCGGAGGACCATGTCGGGCAGCGCGATCTCGTCGATCCAGCCCGATGCCAGCGCGGTCTCACCGAAAAACGTTTTCGAAAGCCCGGCCGACTGCTGGAACGCGGCACGCGTCAGCCTCAGCTTCATCACTTCCAGCGCCGCATAGGGGATCGTCATGCCGATCGCGACCTCGTTGGCCTGAATGGTGTACGCGGGCGCGGCAATTCGATGATCACCGCTGGCGAGCAGGAAAGCGCCCATCGCGATCGCGTGACCGGTGCAAGCCATCACCACCGGCCTGGGGAAGGACAGCAGCCGGTGCGACAGCTCGAAGCCGCCCTTGAGCATGTCGATCGCGGCCGGGATGTCACCAGAGTTGAAGACCTTCAAGTCGAATCCGCCGCTGAAAACTCGGTCGTTACCGGCGATTACCACCGCGCCGGCATCGTCGCGGTCAGCGTGGTCGAGCGCCTCTTGCAACGCCTGCTGCATTGTCGGACCGAGAACGTTGACCTTGCCGTCGTCCATGGTGATGAACGCGATGGAATCGTCGAGACGATAAGTGACTGGACCGCTCATGCAGCGATTGAATCAGACTGCGGCTAGACCCGTTCGCCGCGGTGCCTGCCGAGCTCCTCGTGACCATTGCCCCAGCGCAGGCTGACGTCGGTCGGCGGAGCCTCGATCTGCCGCGTGCGCCACCGATCCTTGGTCTCGTCGACGGCGCGGTTCATCCGCTCGATCTCGGTGCGGAATACGTCCGCACGCGTCTCTTTCGTGGCGTAGTGGAAGTAGGTCAGCATGCTGCGTAACAGCTCCAGCTTCTGCTTCTCGCGTTTGGCCAGGTCGTGATTGGTCATCAGCTCGATGCGCTGCACCGGCGGCAACGACGCCCAGTCGAGCACCACTTTGGTCTCCAGCGGCCGGCGGCGGCGCTGCCAGAACTTCCAGCCGCGAGGGACGTCGACCCGGTCGTAGTAGGTCACCGTGCCGGGGAAACGCGACTCGATGCCCTCACCGAGCTCGGTGCGGTCGAGCGCCGAATCCCACACCGTCCGCCATTCCTGGCCGGGAGCCAGCGTCGGCAGCTGGCGGGGGAGCTGCAGCTCGACGACGTCGGCGTAGCCATCAGTGGCATTCTCGTACTCGGCGACGGTCGGCGGCTGCGGGAACATGAACGAGACGTCGTAGGCCGGGGTCTTGCCGAAGTTGCGGACCACCAACTCGATCACGTGCCAGTCAGCGGCATGCGGTTCCATGAACATGCTGACGTGCGGGCGGTTCTCTTCCGCTGCGAGTCGACGATTCCGACGAACCTGGACATTCGCGTAGACGAGGGCAAGGACGCCGAGCGCAAGCAGGGCCCACACGGCCCACGCCAACCAGGTTGCGGAGCTGGTGCCCGCCACCTCATGCCACCGATCGCGAATCCATTCCATTCGGAGAACCCATCGCTTTCGTTTTCATCACGCGCTTGGTCGCGTGAAGATTCGCTGACGAGCCCGTCGGCGTTACTGCTATCCGCCCATCAGCGTTCGCCACTGTTCCAGGTTAGCCACCCGGTAAACGTAATTTGAACGCTTAACCTCAGACAACGAGGCACTTGGTTCCATCGAATACCAGTGTCCCGGAAATACTGTCGGATCGCCCGATAGCTGTGCAAGTTTTTGCAAGCTGCGGAATATTTCGTCGGAATCGCCACCAGGAAAATCCGTGCGACCACATCCTTCGAGGAAAAGCGTGTCACCGGCGATCAGACGCCCGTCGAGCAAGAAACATTGACTGCCCGGCGTGTGTCCCGGTGTATGCAGCAGTTCGATCTCGATATCGCCGACGCTGACTTTGTCACCATTCTCGTGCGACGTGAGGTCGCTCATCGGAATTCCGGTGATACGCGAAACGAACAGCGCCTCTTCGGAATTGACGTGGACCGGGACGCTGACCCGCTCCAGCAGTTCGGCAAGTCCCTTCAGCTCGAAGCCCATCATCGAACCGCCGACATGGTCGGGGTGGTGGTGGGTGACCAGCACGCCGGACAAATGCATGCCGTCGGCCTCCAAAGCGTCGACCAGGTCGCCGGCCGCGTAGGCAGGGTCGACTACCACGCAATCGCCGGTCTGCCGGTCGCCGATCAGGTAGGCGAAGTTGCGCATCTGCGCCGCGATCCCATCGCCTTGGGCGAAGTCGCGGCCGGAGAGCAGTTGGCGGAAGTACAGCTGGTCGCCAGAAGTAGAGTCGGACACTCGAACAGCGTAAGCGGGTCCGCGTCAAGGGGTAAACCTCACCGTTTGGTGCCCTCGCGAAGCAGGCTGTACCCTCTTTTAGGCCCGAGGCATGACCGTAACGGTCATTTCGGGTGCGGCCCCCTTAGCTCAGTCGGTAGAGCGTTTCCATGGTAAGGAAAAGGTCAACGGTTCGATTCCGTTAGGGGGCTCGGCGGACGCCGAGTAGGCAGGTGGCGTGCAGGCGGGGCGGTGTAGCTCAGTTGGTTAGAGCGAACGACTCATAATCGTTAGGTCGCCGGTTCAAGTCCGGCCATCGCTACAAGACAACAACAAAGACCGGAAAGAAGAACCGACGTGGCCTCCAGTACAGACGTACGGCCCAAGATCACCTTGGCCTGCGAGGTGTGCAAGCACCGCAACTACATCACCAAGAAGAACCGCCGCAACGACCCCGACCGGTTGGAGCTGAAGAAGTTCTGCCCCAACTGCGGCAAGCACCAGGCTCACCGAGAGACCCGCTGACGACTGACTAGGTAGGCTCTGAAGCCGTGTCGTTAGGCCGAAAAATCGTCGGGATGCACTTCCGCTACCCCGACTGTTACGTGGTCGAGCGGGAGAAGATCCGCGAGTACGCCGTCGCCGTTAAGAACGATGTCGAGGTGTTCTTCGAGGAGAAGGCCGCGGCGGAGATAGGCTACAAGTCGTTGCCCGCACCGTTGACGTTCATTTCGGTCTTTGGCTACCGGGCGCAGAGATCGTTTTTCGAGCACGCGGACATCGCCATTACAGACGCCCAGATCGTGCAGGTCGACCAGGTCCTGAAATTCCAGAGGCCGATCGTGGCCGGCGAAAAGCTCTACTGCGACGTGTACGTGGATTCGGTTCGGCAGGCCCACGGCACCGACATCATTGTTTTGAAGAACATCGTCACCAACGAAGCAGGCGATGTCGTGCAGGAGGCCTACACGACCCTGGCGGGCCGTGCCGGCGAAGGAGAAGAGGGTTTCAGCGATGCCACTGCGTGAATTCGATTCGGTGAAGGTGGGAGACCAGCTTCCAGAGCGTGTCTACCCGCTGACCCGCCAGGATTTGGTGAACTACGCCGGCGTCTCCGGCGACCTCAACCCGATCCACTGGGATGACGAGATCGCCAAGGTCGTCGGCCTCGACACCGTGATCGCCCACGGCATGCTGACGATGGGCCTGGGCGGCGGGTTCGTCACATCGTGGGTCGGCGACCCCGGCGCGGTCACCGAGTACAACGTGCGATTCACCGCGGTGGTGCCGGTGCCGAACGACGGCAAGGGCGCCGAGATTGTCATCAGCGGCCGGGTGAAGTCGGTCGATGCCGACAGCAAATCGGTGACGATCGCGCTGACCGCGACCACCGACGGCAAAAAGATCTTCGGGCGGGCGATCGCGTCGGCGAAGCTGGCCTGACCCATGGCGATCAACACCGACATTCTCGGAATGGTCTGGGAGTACCCGGATACCTACGTGGTAGGCCGTGAGAAGCTTCGCGAGTTCGTCAAGGCGGTCAAGGCCGACGATCCGGCTAGCCTGAGCGAGGAGGCCGCAGCCGAACTCGGGTACGAAAATCTGATCGCCCCGCTGACTTTCGCGACGATCTTCGGCCAGCTGGTTCAAGCGGACTTCATGCGCAACGTAGACACGGGTTTTGACCTTATGCAGATCGTCCAGGTCGACCAGCGGTTCATCTACCACAAGCCGATCGCCGCCGGCGACGTGCTGCACGCCCGGATGGAAATCCAATCGGTCACCGAACGGTTCGGCGCCGCCATCGTTGTCACCAGGAATATCTGCACCAACGACGCCGGCGAGATGGTGTTGGAGGCCTACACCACGGTGATGGGGCACGAGGGCGACGACTCGATAAATCTCAAATGGGACAAGGAAAGCGGGCAGCTCGTCCGGACGGCGTGATTAGTACCTGAGACCTGCTCCGCTGTACACTCGGACCTCGGGGTTTTCCCAGTACCAGCGTATTTTCCCTTCAGTGGGCGAAGCGCGCGTCCTGGAAGGCCCCGACACGCGCAGGTTGGCCTGCCAACCAGCGAAGGGGCGTAGCTCAACTGGCAGAGCAGCGGTCTCCAAAACCGCAGGTTGCAGGTTCAAGTCCTGTCGCCCCTGCGATGGTGGACACTGGAGAAGGTGACTATCACGCACACGATTGAACGAAGGAGCATGCGGTGAGCGACGAACGCGACGATGCCGACGCCGCAGCCGACGGCAACGGCACTGACGACGCGCAAGGCGTTCGTACGGCGGTAGTGACGCGTCCGCAGCGGCCCTCCGGCAAGCGGTCCCGTCAACGGGCCGAGTCCGACGAGTCCGGCGCGGTCGAGCTCACTGACAGCGACGCCGACGACAGCGACGCCAAGGCCAAAAAGGCGAAAAAAGCCAAGAAAGCCGCGTCCGGTGAGCCGTCGAACAACCCACTCGTCTTCGTCTTCACCTACCTCAAGCAGGTCGTTAGCGAACTGCGCAAGGTCATCTGGCCCAACCGCAAGCAGATGAGCTCGTACACCTCGGTGGTGTTGGCGTTCCTGGTGTTCATGGTGACGTTGATCGGCCTGGTGGACCTGGGCTTGGCCAAGCTAGTGCTGCTGGTGTTCGGCTGAGCTTTCCGACGACCACCACGCTGAAATATTAGGAAGGACCCAGACAACCGTGACTACCTCCGACGGCGATCAGCCGGTGGGTGAGACGGTCGACATCGAAGCGGCGCTGCACGAAGTCGCCGCTGATGACGCAGCCGAGACGGCCGACGTTGACACGTCCGTCGAAGAGGCCGCCGAGGCGATTGCCGCACCCGAGGAACCGGCCGAGGACGAGGACGTCGACCCCGCCGTCGCACTGAAGGCCGAACTGCGCTCCAAGCCGGGTGACTGGTACGTCATCCACTCCTACGCCGGCTACGAGAACAAGGTGAAGGCCAACCTCGAGACCCGCGTGCAGAACCTGGACGTCGGCGACTACATCTTCCAGGTGGAAGTGCCCACCGAAGAGGTCACCGAGATCAAGAACGGCCAGCGCAAGCAGGTCAACCGCAAGGTGCTGCCCGGCTACATCCTGGTGCGGATGGACCTGACCGACGAGTCGTGGAGCGCGGTGCGTAACACCCCGGGAGTCACCGGGTTTGTCGGCGCGACCTCCAAGCCGTCGGCGCTCACACTGAACGACGTGGTGAAGTTCCTGCTGCCGCAGGGCGCCGCGAAGAAGCCCGCCAAGGGCACCGCTGCCGCCGCGACCGCGGTCGCCGACGGCGGTCTGGAACGTCCCGTGGTCGAGGTGGACTACGAGGTCGGCGAGTCGGTCACCGTCATGGACGGCCCGTTCGCCACGCTGCCGGCGACCATCAACGAGGTCAACGCCGAACAACAGAAACTCAAGGTGCTGGTGTCCATCTTCGGCCGCGAAACACCTGTGGAACTGGGCTTCACCCAGGTCTCGAAGATTTAGCTCAGAGATTTAAGCGGAAGGAACACCACTCATGGCCCCGAAGAAGAAGGCCGTCGGGCTGATCAAGCTGCAGATTCAGGCCGGTGCGGCCAACCCCGCGCCTCCGGTCGGTCCGGCGCTCGGCCAGCACGGCGTCAACATCATGGAATTCTGCAAGGCGTACAACGCCGCGACGGAAAGCCAGCGCGGCGACGTCGTCCCGGTGGAGATCACCGTCTACGAGGATCGCAGCTTCACCTTCGCGCTGAAGACGCCGCCGGCTGCCCGGTTGCTGCTGAAAGCCGCGAAGGTGCCGAAGGGCTCGCCCGAGCCGCACACCAACAAGGTCGCCAAGGTCACCTGGGACCAGGTTCGCGAGATCGCCGAGACGAAGAAGGCCGACCTCAACGCCAACGACATCGACGCGGCCGCCAAGATCATCGCCGGGACCGCCCGGTCGATGGGGATCACCGTCGAATAGTTTTCGACGTCCCCGTGGGAGGGCCAGCTTCGGCCCGCCAACCACAACCCAACACTGAGATTGGATGCACGAATGAGCAAGAACAGCAAGGCATATCGCGCGGCGCTCGAGAAGATCGACCGCGACAGCGTGTACAGCCCCCTGGAAGCCGCAAAGCTGGCCAAGGAGACGTCGTCGACCAAGCAGGACTCGACCGTCGAGGTCGCGATCCGGCTCGGGGTGGACCCGCGCAAGGCCGACCAGATGGTCCGCGGCACGGTCAACCTGCCGCACGGCACCGGTAAGACCGCCCGCGTCGCGGTGTTCGCGGTCGGCGAGAAGGCCGAAGAGGCAACCGCGGCCGGCGCCGACGTGGTCGGCAGCGACGACCTGATCGAGAAGATCCAGGGCGGCTTCCTCGACTTCGACGCCGCGATCGCGACGCCGGACCAGATGGCCAAGGTCGGCCGGATCGCCCGCATCCTGGGCCCGCGTGGCCTGATGCCGAACCCCAAGACCGGCACCGTCACCCCCGACATCACCAAGGCCGTCTCCGACATCAAGGGCGGAAAGATCAACTTCCGCGTCGACAAGCAGGCCAACCTGCACTTCGTGATCGGCAAGGCGTCCTTCGACGAGAAGCAGCTTGCTGAGAACTACGGCGCGGCCCTCGACGAGGTGCTGCGGCACAAGCCGTCGTCGTCCAAGGGCCGTTACCTGAAGAAGATCACGGTGTCGACGACCACTGGACCAGGCATTCCGGTCGACCCGGCGGTCACCCGCAACTTCGCCGAGGCGTAAATACGACGGCGGTTCACAGTTGGGTGCTGACGGTGAACCGCGGTCACGTCTCTTAGAATCTCTTCATGCGTGATGCCTTTAGGAACGAGGGCAGTCGGTTTCAACGTCCTGAGTTGACCGACTACCTCGATGCAGACGGCGAAATTGTCCTGCCCGACGGCGTCAACTTGGTGACCTTCCTGGACCGCCATATCGACGAGATCAGCGACGCGATCGCGTACCGATTCCTCGACTACTCACACGACCCCGACGGCACGACGATCGAGCTGACCTGGGGGGAGTTGGGCACCCGGCTGCGCGCCATCGGCGCCCGCCTGCAGCAGGTCACCTCGAAGGGCGATCGGGTGGCGATCCTGGCGCCGCAGGGAATCGACTACATCGTTGGCTTCTTCGCGGCGATCAAGGCCGGCGACATCGCCGTGCCGCTGTTCGCGCCGGAGTTCCCAGGCCACGCCGAACGCCTCGACGCGGTGCTGAGCGACGCCAAGCCGTCGGTGGTGTTGACGACCGCTGCCGCGGCCGCGGCCGTCGGAGAGTTCGTCCGCTCGCTGCCGCGCGCCGGCAGGCCGCGGGTGATCGCGATCGACGAGGTTCCGGACTCGGTGGGTGCGACGTTCGAACCGGTTAATCCCGACACCGAAGACATCGCCTACCTGCAATACACATCCGGCTCGACGCGGGCCCCGGTGGGCGTAGAGATCACCCACCGCGCCATCGGCACCAATGTGCTGCAGATGGTGATCTCAACCGGCATCGACTGGGACATCCGCAGCGTCAGCTGGTTGCCGCTGTATCACGACATGGGCCTGCTGATGATCGTGTGCGTCGCGGTGTTCGGCACCCAGGTCACGCTGATGTCGCCGGCCGCATTCGTTCGCAGGCCCCAGCGCTGGATCCGCCAGCTCGCCGCGGAGTCCAAGCACGGCCCGACCTTTGCCGCGGCGCCGAACTTCGCCTTCGAATTGGCCGTCGAGCGTGGGCTTCCCGACGAAGGCGAAGACCTGGACCTGACCAATGTGGTGTCGTTGATCAACGGCTCCGAGCCGGTGCGGATCGGCTCGATCGAAAAGTTCAACGCGGCGTTCGCCCCGTATGGCTTGCCGAGCACGGCGGTCAAGCCGTCCTACGGCATGGCTGAGGCGACGCTGTTCGTGTCGACCATCGACCTCTCCGCCGCGCCGACCGTGGTCTACCTGGACCGCGACCAGTTGAGCCGAAACTGCGCTGTTCCGGTTTCGCACGACGCGCCCAACGCCGTGCCGTCGGTGTCGTGTGGCCGGATCGCCCGCAGCCAGTGGGGCGTCATTGTCAACACCGAGACCGACGCCGAGGTCCCCGACGGCGAAGTCGGCGAAATCTGGTTGCACGGCAACAACATTGGGCAAGGTTACTGGGCGCGTCCCGACGAAACGGCGCGGGTCTTCGGCAACAAGCTACAACGCCGCCTGCAGTCGGGCAGTCATGCGGACGGGGCGCCCAGCGATGCCACCTGGCTGCGCACCGGTGACCTCGGCGTCTACCTCAACGGTGAGCTCCACATCACCGGTCGAATCAAAGACATGATCATCGTGGACGGCCGCAACCATTACCCGCAGGACATCGAGGCCACCACGGCGGAGGCATCGCCGAAGGTCCGATCAGGTTACGTCGCAGCGTTTTCCGTGCCGGACGACGAGGGCGGCGAGCGCGTCGTCATCGTCGCCGAACGCGCACCCGGCGCGGGCCGGGCTGATCTGAAACCGGTGATCGACGCCATCCGCGCCGCGGTCTCGCGCAGGCACAGCCTGCCCCTGGCCGACGTGCTGATGGTGGCGGCCGGCGCGATCCCGCGAACCACCAGCGGCAAACTGGCGCGTCGGGCCTGCCGGGCGCTGTACCTCAGCGGCGAGCTGGACCACCGGCGGCGCTAGCCGCCGCACTCGACGATCCTGCGGCGCAGGTAGTCGCGGCCCGGGTCAGAACCGTTGGACTCCAACGCCGTTCGATACCAGTCGAGCGCGTCGTCGCGTCGGCCGGCCCGGCGGAGCAGGTCGGCGCGCACCGACGCCACCAGGTTGGACCTACCCAGCCGTGGGTCGTGGGCGACCTGATCCAGTGCGGCCAGCCCGGCATCGGGGCCGTCGCGGAAACCCACCGCCAAGGCCCGATTGGCCCGCACCACGGGCGAATCGGTCATCGTCGCCAGCTTGTCGTAGGCCGTGCAGATCGTGCGCCAGTCGGTCTGTTCCCAGGACGGCGCCGTCGCGTGCACGGCCGCGATCACCGCCTGCGGCAAGTAGGGACCGGTCGAACCGCGGGCCAGCTTGAGCCGTTCCAGGCCGCGCGCGATCCGGCCGCGGTCCCAGCGGCGACGGTCCTGCTCCTCGAGCGGGACCAGCGCGCCGTCGGCGTTTACCCGGGTTGCCCGTCGCGAATCATGGAGCAGCACAAGGGCGGCCAGCGCGTGGGCCTCGAGTTCGCCGGGCATCAGCGTGCACAGCTCCGAGGCCAGCCGGACGCCCTCGTCGCACAACTCGTCGCGGATCGCCGACGGCCCGGCGGTCGACCAGTAACCCTCGGTGAACACCGAGTAGATGCAGCTGAGCACATGCGGCGTGCGCTCCGGCAACAGCTCGGCCGGTGGTACCCGCAGCGGGATGTTCGCGTGCCGGACCTTGGTCTTGGCCCGGGTGATGCGTTGTCCGACAGCCGCTTCCGTCTGCAGCAGCGCGCGGGCGATCTCGGCGACGGTCAGACCCGACACCAGCCGCAGCGTCAGCGCCAGCTGTGACAACCGGTCGAGGGCGGGATGCGCGCAGGTGAACATCATCCGCAACTCGTCGTCGCGGACCGGGTGGACGTCCACCTCGGTGCGTCGCTGGATCTGATCGACCACAGCTGCCAATTCCTTTCCCGGACGTACCGTCTCGCGACGCAACCGGTCGCGGGCGCGGTTACGCGCCACGGTCAGCACCCAACCGCCGGGATTGTCCGGTATGCCGTCGCGCGGCCAGGCCCGCAGCGCCTCGGCGAAGGCTTCCTGAACGGCGTCTTCCGCGACGGTGAGGTCGCCCGACCACCGGGCCAGTGCGGCCACGGCCGGGCCCCACTCGCGACGAAAGACGCCGTCCAGGTTGACCATTCGTTGGGGCTAGAGCCCAGAGACCCCGGCCAACTGCCGCAGTTCGACAGCAGAAGCGGGAATCATCGACGCCAGCTTGACGGCCTCGTCGCGGTCGGCTGCCGACAGCAGGTAGACGCCGGTGGCGATCTCGGCACTCTCGGCGAAGGGGCCGTCGGTGAGCATCACCTCGCCGTCGCGGACGCGGACGGTGGTTGCCGTCGCGGCCTCGTGCAGCGCCGCGCCACCGGCAATGTGATCGCCCGCCGCGGCGGCGAATTCACCGTGACGGGACGCCTCGGCCTCCCACTCCGGAGTGCCCGGTGTGTTGGCGGTGGCCGGCGTTTCGAGGAGCAGGGCCAGCCACCCGGCGTCGCTGCGGGACCATTTCTCGTCGATGGTGTGCACGATCGGCCGGACCTCGATGGCGCCATGGCGAGCCGCGGGGATGCCGCGCGCGAGTTCCAGTACATCGTCGAGGTTTTCGGCCTCGAACACGTAAAAACCGCCGGCGACTTCCGCGCCCTCGGCGAACGGGCCGTCGGTGATCGTCGGCGCATCAGGACCGCCACTGATACGGACAGCGGCCGCCGCGGGCAACAGCGCGTCACCGGAGCGGATCGCCGGGCGAGCCTTGTCGTGGAAACTCTGATAGGCCGCCATCTCGGCGGCGCCCTCGTCAGGCGTGAGATCGCGCTCTTGGCTGATGAGCAAAGCGAGGTATTGCATGTCGTCACCTTCGATAGTGGGCGGAACCCTGCGTTCCACTCTCTACCTGTGCGACGAACGGCGCAGCCGCAATCCGACAGCTCGCCTGAAGAAAAGTTAGGCGGCCGCGCCGGGCTTCAGGTAGGTGACCAGGCTGACGTCAATGACTTCGTCGGCGAAGTAGTGCTGGCAGCCGCGCAGGTACCTCATGTACCGCTCGTAGACCTCTTCGGACTGGATCTCGATGGCCTTATCCTTATTGGCCTCTAGCGCGTCGCCCCAGATTGTCAGTGTCTTGATGTAACTCTCCCGCAACGAAAGCGGTTCGGGCACAATAAAACCCGCCTTCTCGCCGTGCTCGACCATCATGCCGGTGGACGGCAGGCGACCGCCGGGGAAGATCTCGGTGAGGATGAACTTGATGAACCGCGCCGTCTCGAAAGTGATTTTCTTGCCGCGGGCGTTCAGGTCGTACGGGTGATAGGCCACACTGCTCTGCACGGTCATCCGACCGTCTTCGGGCATGATGTTGAACGCGTTCTTGAAATAGTGGTCGTAGTTCTCGAAGCCGAAGTGCTCGAACGCCTCGATGGACACGATCCGGTCGACGGGATCGCTGAAGTCTTCCCAGCCGCGCAGCAGCACCGTACGTGAGCGGTCGGTGTCCAGATCGTCCAGGACCTGCTGAGCGCGGGCGTGCTGGTTCTTGGACAACGTCAGACCGATCACGTTGACGTCGTATTTTTCCACCGCACGGCGCATCGTGGTTCCCCACCCGCAGCCGATGTCCAGAAGTGTCATGCCGGGCTTGAGGTCCAGCTTGTCGAGGTTCAGGTCGACCTTGGCGATCTGTGCTTCCTCCAGCGACTGGTCGTCACGGGTGAAGTAGGCACTGCTGTAGGTCCGCGTTGGGTCCTGGAACAGCCCGAAGAAGTCATCGGAGAGGTCGTAGTGCGCCTGGATGTCCTCCGGGCGCGTTCGCGTCTGTATCGAACCATCTTGCTTCTCAGGCATCAGTGTCCGTTAACCCTTTCCTACTGTCTGGGGAGTAAACGCACCCCAGGTTGCGACAGCACACTACCCCGGCGTTACCGCCAGCCAACGCAACATCGCTGTTCTTTGTGCGCGTCGAGACTACTTCTCCAGGGTGAATTGGTTGACGTCGATATAACCCACCCGGAATCCCTTAGCGCAACCGGTCAAATAGTGCATGTAACGGTCGTACATCTCTTGAGACTGGATCTCGATGGCTTCGTCCTTGTGAGCCTCCAGTGCAGCCGACCAGCAGTCCAGCGTTTTCGCATAATGCGGCTGTAGTGATTGCCGGCGGGTCAGCGTGAAGCCGCCCTTCGAGGAGCGGTCTTCCACCATCTCGATCGACGGCAACCGGCCGCCGGGGAAGATCTCGTCGACGATGAATTTCATGAACCTGGCCAGCTCAAACGTCAACGGCATGCCGCGTTCGGTCATCTGCGCCGGCGTCAGGCCGGTGATCGTGTGCAGCAGCATGACACCATCGTCAGGCAGGGCGTCGTTGGCCATAGCGAAGAAGTCGTCGTAACGGTCGTGGCCGAAGTGCTCGAACGCGCCGATCGACACGATCCGGTCCACCGGCTCGTCGAACTGCTCCCAGCCGGCCAGCCGAACTTCCTTGGTGCGCGGGCTGTCCATCGCGTCCAGCGCCTTCTGGACGTGTTCGGCCTGGTTCTTGGACAGGGTCAGGCCGATGACGTTCACGTCGTACTTCTCGACGGCGCGTCGCATCGTGCTGCCCCAGCCGCAGCCGACATCCAGCAGCGTCATCCCGGGTTGCAGGCCGAGCTTGCCCAGGGCCAAATCAACCTTGGCCTGCTGGGCCTCCTCGAGCGTCATGTCGTCACGCTCGAAGTAGGCGCAGCTGTAGGTCTGGCTCGGGTCGAGAAAGAGTGCGAAGAACTCGTCGGAGAGGTCGTAGTGAGCCTGGACGTCTTCAAAGTGCGGCCTAAGCTTTTCGGCCATTGCGCAGCCGCCTTCCTAGATATTCGTTGATCGTCACCCGCTTTGGGTGTGCCTGCGCCCCCCGGCGATCCGTGGGCCCAGCCTAGTCGATTCCCCTGGTCAGGCCGAATCGGCGGATCCCGGATCAGGCTTCGGCAAAGGTGGTGGTCAGCTCGCCGGTGATCTCGTCCCACAGCTCCTCGGGCAGATCGTGGCCCATGCCGTCGAACAACACCAGCCGAGCGCCCGGGATCGTGCGGGCCACCACCTTGCCGCCGAACGGCCGCTGAAGCTTGTCGGCTTTGCCGTGCAAAACGACTGTCGGCACGGTGATCTGGCGGTCGTAGTGGGCCAGGCTGCCGCTGGCGATGATCGCATTGAAATGCCGAGTCGTTCCCCACGGGTAAAAGCAGCGCTCATAGGCGCGGATCGCGTCGTCGCGCAACCGCTGCTCGGGCGCGGGGTAACGCGGGCTGCCGATGATCCGCCAGACCTTCACCGAGTAGTCGGCGATCACGTCGATCGGCGACTTCGGCGACGGGCCGCGCAGCACAGCGAACAGCGCCTGCGGGTGCGGTGGCGGCAGGAACGCCCGGTTGTTGCTGGAGAAAATCACCGCCAGCGAGCGGGTGCGCGCCTTGAATCGCGCGGCGAAGATCTGGGCGATCATGCCACCCATCGAGGCGCCGACGATGTGGGCGCGGTCGATGCCGAGGTGATCGAGAATCGCGGCGGCATCGTCGGCCATGTCTTCGAGCCGGTAATCGGCCTTGCCAGGAATGCCCAAGAAGAACTTGACCATGTTCGGGATCATCGCGCCGCCGTTGCTCCGACGCTCGGTCTTGCTGGACAGGCCGGTGTCGCGGTTGTCGTAGCGGATCACCCGCAGGCCCTGGGCGACCAGCTTCTCGCAGAACCCGTCGCGCCATAGCAGCAGCTGCGAGCCCAGGCCCATGATCAGCAGCACGGCCGGGTCGCTCGGCTCGCCCATGTCCTCGTAATAGATGTCCAAATCGCCCGAACGGGCAGTGCCGGTGCGGATTTGCATTGGCTAGACCTCTAGTTCAGATTCGTTGTGTTCGCGGGTGACCTCGACCATGAAGTTGGCGAAGTATCCGGTGAGCTGCGGGTCGGACATCATCTGCCACTTGGGGGCCAGCAGCTTCATGTAGCGCTCGACGTACAGGAATTGCTTGCCGATCAGGACCAGCTCTCGCGGCAGCTTGACGTCATACGCATCGGCCAGCGCCGACAGTTGCTTGCCGATGTCGGCGTAGGACAGGTCGCCGAGCGTCGACATGGTCAACGGAGTGGCGAACTTCTCCAAGTCCTTGGCGGCCTCGGCCTCGGGCCGCATGGTGCCGACGGCGCCCATCAGCACGACGATCTTGCCGGCCGCGGCGTGGTCCTTCTTCACCAGCAGCGCGTGCACCAGCTCGCGCAGCAGCCAGCGGGTCCGCGGGTCGATGCGCCCCATGATGCCGAAATCGAAGAACACGATCCGGCCCTTCTCGTCGACATACAGGTTGCCGGCGTGCAGGTCGCCGTGGAACAGGCCGTGCCGCAGGCCGCCCTCGAAGAGGCTGAACAGCAGCGCCTTGACCAGTTCGGTGCCGTCGAAGCCCGCCTTGCGGATGGCCGCGACGTCGTCGATGCGGATTCCCTGCACCCGTTCCATCGTCAGCACCCGCTCGGAGGTCAGGTCCCAGTACACCTGCGGCACGCGGATGTTCTTACCCAGCGGCGACGGGTTCAGATGAGAGACCCAGGCCTCCATCGACTGCGCCTCGAGCCGGAAGCTCAGCTCCTCGGCCAGGTTGTCGGAGAAGTCCGCGACGACGTCCTGCGCGGACAGCCGGCGGCCCAGCTTGGCCAGCTCGACGGCCTGCGCGAAGCGCTTGAGGATCTGCAGGTCGGCGGCCACCCGGCGGCGGATGCCCGGCCGCTGGATCTTCACGACGACCTCTTCGCCGCTGTGCAGGCGGGCGTAGTGCACCTGCGCGATTGAGGCCGAAGCGAACGGCTCTTCGTCGAACTGGGCGAACAGGTCCTTCGGGTCGCCGCCGAGCTCCTCTTTGAAGAGCTTGTGCACCTGGTCCTTGTCCGCCGGCGGCACCCGGTCGAGCAGGCTGCGGAATTCGCGGGACAGCTGCTCGCCGAAGGCGCCGGGGCTGGAGGCGATGATCTGGCCGAACTTGACGTAGGTCGGCCCCAGGTCGGCGAAGGTCTGGGGGAGCTGCTTGATGACTTTTTGCTGCAGCGGACCCTTGCCGGGCAGCTTGGTCAGGATGCGGCCTGCGGTGCGGGTGAGCTGCCAACCGGTCACGCCGATGCGCGCCGCCTCGACCGGTAGCGGTACCCGGTCAAGCCTGGCAACCCCGCGGTGATTGTTGGAACTCATGGATGCAGTGTCTCAAATTGCCCAGGTCGGTACCGAATCATGCAGGTCAGATGACCGGCCGCGGACCGCGAACGTGAAACAGCGGCGATAACTCGGGCGAAATCACGCCGTGGATTCACGCTCGGCGCCCGTCGGCAGCCCGCTCACGGCCGTCCGCCCGGACGAAGTTCTCGGTCAGCGTCTCAATGATCGGCCGCCAGACCGGTTCGGGGAGGTCGTGGCCCATGCCGTCGATCACCACGTAGCGGGCGCCCGGAATCGCCGCGGCGACAGCCCGACCGTTGCGGGGTCGCAGCATCGGATCGTGTGAGCCGTGCAGGACCACGGTCGGCGCGGTGATGGCCTTACTGAAGCGCAGCAGGCTTCCGGTGCCCAGGACGGCGTCGAACTGGCGCAGCATGCCGGGCGGATACGTGGAGCGCTCGGCCAGCTCCTGGACGCGCCGGCGCAGCTGGGACTCCGGCGGCAGGAAGTTGGGGCCGTTGAACACCGCGACGTTGCGCACCTCAAAGGCGAGCTTCTCTTCGTCGGTGGCGTTGTCGGCGGGCGCGTTGAACGCCAGCCGGATCACCCGCCAGGCCGGCAGCCGGGAGAACGGCTTGCCCGTGGTCGACATCACGATGGCCAGCGACGCAACCCGCGCCGGGTCGGTGGCGGCCAGGATCTGGGCGATCATGCCGCCCATCGATGCGCCGACGATGTGCGCCCGGCCGATGGCGAGGTGGTCGAGCAGGGCGCCGGCGTCGGCCGTCATGTCTTCCAGCGTGTAGGGCACCTGGCTGCGCCGGCCGACCAGGTAGCGGCCGACCCGGCGGTACACCGAGCCCGCGGCCCGCTGGCCGTGCATCTTGGCCGACAGCCCGATGTCGCGATGGTCGAACCGGATCACCCGGTAGCCCTTGTGCACCAGTTGGGCGCAGAAGCCGTCCGGCCACATCGGCAGCTGGGCGCCCAGACCCATGATCAGCAGCACGGCCGGGTGTTTCGGATCGCCGAGGTCTTCGTAGTAGAGCTCGACGTCACCGTTGCGCGCGAGGCCGCTACGCGTCTCCATTGCCCAGGTCCGGCTTTTTGGTCCAGGGCTGCACCCAGCCCTCGATCGACCAGCCCTCCAGCGCGGCCAGCAGCTCGTACATCGTGGCGCCGTCGATGGTTTCGCGGACGATGTCGGCGTGGCCGGAGTGCCGGCTCAGCTCGTTGATCACGTGCAGGATCACCCAACGCACCGACCAGTCCTTGATGCCCTTCGGGAACCACGGAATATCCTGCGGCACCGGGACTTTCGCATCGAGATCGGCCGTCTCGGCCAAGTGCAGCGAGTTTGCGCACTCGGCCTTGAACGTCTCGAGCAGGCCCTCCAGCGTCTCGTCGGCCCGCATCACGTGCTGATCGGCGAAGTCCTTGGCGATCTCGTCGAACGGACGGGGATCGCGGGGTGGGGCGTCCGGCGCGGCGGCAACCCGCGACATCCAGGTGCGCTGCATGGCGGTGACGTGTTTGATCAACCCGCCGATCGACAATGCGCTCGCCGACGGCGACGAGCGGGCCTGTTCGTCGGTCAGCCCGTAGGCCACCGCAAAATATGCGCCCTGGTGATAGGCGAGGTACTCGCGTAGGGCGCTGCGTTCGTCAGCGACGGGCGAAGCGAGAGCAGGCATCGGTGATCCTTTCTTCTGACGTCGCTCAAGCCTTCCACCCTCCACCGACATCCACGTCGTAGGGTGCGGGAATGCAGGTGACGTCGGCGGAGTCGACCGATCTCTTCGTGGGCCCCGCGGACGCGCCGGTGCAGCTGGTTCGGGTGACAGTCGAGGCCTCGACCGAGCCGGTGACCGTCCGTGTCTCCGGTGCCGGGCTCAGCGGTTCCGCGTCGGGCCATGGCGTGGTCGAGGTGCCGGTGAGGGTCACCGATCCGGTGATCGGTCAGCGTCGCGCGGCCACGGTGCACGCTGGGGGTGCCACGGCGACGTTCGACTTCGTCGTCGCCGAACCGGGCTGGACGATGTTCATGATCAGCCACTTTCACTACGACCCGGTGTGGTGGAACACCCAGGGCGCCTACACCAGCCTCTGGACCGAGGATCCGCCCGGGCGGGCCCGTCAGACCAACGCGTTCGAGTTGGTGCACGCGCATCTCGAAATGGCCCGGCGCGAACCGGAATACAAGTTCGTGCTCGCCGAGGTCGACTACCTCAAGCCGTACTGGGACACCCACCCCGAGGACCGGGCCGACTTGCGCCGGCTGATGAAGCAGGGCCGGGTGGAGATCATGGGCGGCACGTACAACGAGCCGAACACCAACCTCACCAGCCCCGAGACGACGATCCGAAACTTCGTGCACGGCATCGGTTTTCAGCGTGACATCCTCGGCGGCGAGCCCGAGACCGCGTGGCAGCTCGACGTCTTCGGCCACGACCCCCAGTTTCCCGGGATGGCCGCCGATGCCGGGCTGACCTCCAGCTCGTGGGCCCGCGGACCGCACCACCAGTGGGGCCCGATGCACAGCGCGGGCGGCGTCTCGGGCATGCAGTTCAGCAGCGAGTTCGAGTGGATCTCACCGTCGGGCCGCGGCCTGCTGACCCATTACATGCCCGCGCACTACTCGGCCGGTTGGTGGATGGACGAGTCGACCACGGTGACCGAAGCCGAGCAGGCCTGCTACGAGTTGTTCACCGAACTGAAGAAGGTCGCGCTGACCCGTAACGTGCTGCTACCAGTCGGCACCGACTACACGCCACCGAACAAGTGGGTCACTGAGATTCACCGCGACTGGGCCGCGCGGTACACCTGGCCGAAATTCGTCTGCGCGCTGCCGCGCGAGTTCTTCGCCGCGGTGCAGACCGAGCTGGAGGAGCGCGGCGAGACGCCGTCGCCGCAGACCCGCGACATGAACCCGATTTACACCGGCAAGGACGTGTCGTTCATCGACACCAAGCAGGCCAACCGCGCCGCCGAGGACGCAGTGCTCGATGCCGAGAAGTTCGCGGTGTTCGCCGGTCTGGTCGGCGGCGCCGCCTATCCGCACGCCGCGCTGGCCAAGGCGTGGGTGCAGCTGGCCTACGGCGCGCACCACGATGCGATCACCGGCTCGGAGTCCGACCAGGTCTACCTCGATCTGCTGACCGGCTGGCGCGATGCGTGGGAGCTGGGCCGGGCGGCCCGGGACAACTCGCTGGCGCTGCTGTCCAGCGCGGTCGACGGCGACGTCGTGGTCTGGAACACGTTGTCACACAAACGGACCGACATCGTCACCGCCCGGCTGACGGAACCCTTGGGGCCTGGTGTTCAGGTGCTGGACGGCGACGGCGTGGCGCTGCCGGCAGTGGTCGAGCACGGCGGGACGTCGGTGAGCTGGCTGGCCCGCGACGTGCCGTCGCTCGGGTGGCGGTCGTATCGGCTGGCCGCGGGGGGTGCGGGCGTTGGCTGGGAGTCGTTGGACGGCAACGAAATCGCGAACGAGCACTACCGGTTGGCGGTCGACCCGGCGCGCGGCGGGGGAGTGGTCTCGCTGGTGCGCGACGGCACACAGCTGATCGCCGACGGCCGAGTCGGCAATGAGCTGGCCGTCTACGAGGAGTACCCGGCGCATCCGACCGGCGGTGAGGGCCCCTGGCATCTGCTGCCCAAGGGTCCGGTGATCGGCTCGTCGGAGTCGACGGCAGACGTCCAGGCCTACCGCAGCCCGGTAGGCCGGCGGCTGGTTGTCCGCGGCCGGATCAGTGAACTTCTGCGCTACACACAGACATTGACGTTATGGCGGGGCGTGGACCGGGTCGACTGCGCCATCATCATCGACGACTTCGTGGGCGAGGACCGGCTGCTGCGACTGCGCTGGCCGTGCCCGGTGCCGGGCGCGATGCCGGTCAGCGAGGTCGGCGACGCCGTGGTCGGTCGCGGTTTCGCGTTGCTGCACAACGACTCTGCGTCGGTGGACACGGCCCACCATCCGTGGACGCTGGACAATCCGGCCTACGGCTGGTTCGGGTTGTCGTCGGCGGCGCGGGTGCGCGCCGGCGACGGCGTGCGGGCGGTGTCGGTCGCCGAGGTGGTTGCGCCGACCGAGGCGGCCGGCGGCCAGTTCGCCCGCGAGCTCGTGGTCGCGCTGGTACGGGCCGGCGTCACGGCGACCTGCAGCAGCGCCGACCGGCCGCGGTACGGGCTGCTCGGCGTCGACTCCAACCTACCCGATGCCCGGATTACCCTCGGCCGCAATGCGTTTACCGAGTCAGTGTTGGCGGCCGCCGACCCGGCCTACGCCGGCGAGGTCGAGCGGCAGCTTGCCGACACCGGCTGCGCGCGGGTCTGGGTGCCGGCGGCCACGTCGTTGGCCGAGGCCTGGACTCCCGACGCCGACCTACGCGATTCCCGCGCGCTGCCGGTGCTGGTGATCGCCGGGCGTGACGACGCGCACCTCGCCACGGCGATCGCGGCGGTCGTCGAGGACCTCGCCGACGCCGAGATCGTCGTCGAGCAGCATGCCCCGACCGGTCTGCGGAATTTCGAATCGCGCACCGTCGCCTTATGTAACCGCGGCGTGCCCAGCTTCGCCGTCGAGACCGACGGCACCCTGCACGCCGCGCTGATGCGGTCGTGCACCGGCTGGCCGTCCGGCATCTGGATCGACGAGCCGCGGCGCACCGCGCCCGACGGCTCCAACTTCCAATTGCAGCACTGGACGCACACTTTCGACTACGCGCTGGTGTGTGGAGGCGGTGACTGGCGTCGCGCGGAGATTCCGGCGCGCAGCGCCGAGTTCTCGCACCCACTACTGCCCGTGACGTCGCCGGGTTCGCTGAACGGGTTGCCCGCGACCGGTTCGCTGCTACAGGTCGAACCCGCGGGCGCGGTGCAGCTGGGCGCGCTCAAGGCGGCGGGCAACCCGCTGGCACATGGCAGCGCGCAGCGCGTCGATCCGAGTCATGTCGCCCTCCGCCTGGTCGAAACCCGTGGGGGTGACGCCGAGGTCGACGTGCGCTCGCCCCTGGGAACGGTGTCCGAGCTGCGCTCCGCCGATCTGCTGGAGCAGCCGCATGGCCGCGAACACCTGACCACGTTGCACGGCCACCAGATCGGCACCGCGTTGGCGCGTTTCGATCTGCCGCGGCTGCTCGATGCCGAAACTGCTTGGTTGGCACCGGATGCCGAGGTCGCACAGCCGCTGTACGCGCGCTACTGGCTGCACAACCGGGGGCCGGCGCCGCTGGGCGGCCTGCCGGCCGTCGCGCACCTGCACCCGCACCAGCTCACCGCCGACCCGAATTCGGCGGTGTCGCTGCGCCTGACCCTGGCCAGTGACAGCACCGATGCGCCGCTGACCGGGACCGTGTCGTTGATCTGCCCCCGCGGTTGGTCGGCCCACCCCGCCGCGCTGCCCTTCACGCTGCCCGCGGGCGAACATCTCGAAGCCGACATCGTAGTGACGACGCCCGCGGACGTCGGGCCCGGTGTGTACCCGGTGCGCGCGCAACTGGCCGTGACCGACGCCGGCGTCCCGGCTTCCTGGCGTCAGGTGGTCGAGGACGTCGCACTCGTCTCGGTCGGCGGGGCCGACGATGCCGGGCTGGTCCACATCATCGAGGAGCCTTCGAATGTCGTTGTTGACAAAGGCGATTCGGCCCGACTGACTGCCATCGTCGGCAGCGCCGCAGGCGCTGACTTGAGTCTCGAGGCCGCACCTGATCAGCCCCTGGGGGACATGGGACTGGATCGGCCCCGCCGCGCTGGGGGCGGTACTGCCCGCCCGCGGCACCGTCGACATCGCCTTCGACGTGAGTCCTCCCGCCTGGGTCGAGTCCGGCCAGTGGTGGGCGCTGATCCGGATCGGCTGCGCCGGCCGACTGGTCTACTCGCCAGCGGTGAAAGTGGTGGTGCGATGAAAATTGCTCTTGTGCAGGGTGTCCCGGTGCCGGTCGAGGAAGTCGACGCGCGCGAAGCGCGACTGCGCGACGGCCCGCGGGCCGCTGCGCTTCCGATCGCCGGCACCAGCGAAGGCAGGCAACTGCGGCGCTGGCTCACTCAGCTGATCGTCACCGAACGCGTCGTCGCCCTCGAAGCCGACGCCCTCGGTGTAGACCTCGACGGCGCCCCGGCCGAGGAGGATCTACTGCCCGACACCACCGCCCGACTCGAGATCGGCAGCATCGCCGCCGCGGCCCTCGCCGACCCTCGCGCGCGAGCCCTGTTCGCCCGTCTCACCACCGACATCGAGGTCGGCGACGACGATGTCACCGCCTACCACGACCGAAACCCATTGCGATTCGCCGGCTCTCGACAGGACAGTCACGGTTGGCGCGCGCCGGCAACGACCATCCCAACGCTCGCGGAGGTGCGCCCCGCGATCGTCGAGCACCTGCGGGCCGCCGCGCGACGACGGGCCTTCCGGGTATGGCTTGACCAACGCCGCGCCGAACTAGTGCAGCTGACGCGCGGCTACGAGCATCCCGGTGATCCACGTCAACCCGACAACACCCATCGGCACTGAGCCCATGCTGACCCTCGCCGTGGACATCGGCGGCACCAAGATCGCCGTCGGACTCGTCGACCCCGCGGGCGTACTGGTCCACTCCGCTGTCGAGCCGACGCCGAAAGATCAACAGGCAGAACATGTCTGGACCATACTCGATCGAATGCTCGCCGACACGGTCAAAGTTGCGAACGGCGACATCCGAGGCGTCGGTATCGGTAGCGCGGGCCCCATCGACGCAGATGCTGGGACCGTCAGCCCGGTGAATATCGGTTCCTGGCGCGGGTTTCCGTTGCGCGACCGGGTTGCGGCCGCGCTGCCCGGCCTGCCGGTGCGACTGGCCGGCGACGCCATCTGCATGGCGCTGGCCGAGCATTGGCGCGGCGGGGGCCGGGATGCCCGCTTCATGCTGGGCATGGTGGTGTCGACAGGCGTCGGCGGCGGACTGGTGCTCGACGGAAAGCCGTATTACGGGCGGACCGGCAACGCCGGTCATGTCGGGCACGTCGTCGTCGAACTCGACGGTCAGCCGTGTCCATGCGGTGGCCACGGCTGCGTCGAGACCGTCGCCTCCGGACCATGGATGACGCGGTGGGCCCTGGCCAACGGCTGGAACGGGCCGGCCGACGCCGACGCCGTCTCGCTTGAACAAGCCGCCGCGGCCGGTGATGCGGTGGCCCTCAGCGCTTTTCGTCGTGGCGCTTCCGCGCTGGCCGCGATGATCGCCTCGGTCGGCGCGGTCTGCGATCTCGACCTCGTCGTCATCGGCGGGGGAGTGGCCAAATCCGGCGCCCTGCTATTCGACCCACTACGGGCGGCGCTGGACCACTACGCCGGTCTGAGCTTCATCCGCGGCCTGCGGGTGGTGCCCGCCGCGCTCGGCGGCGACGCAGGGTTGATCGGAGCCGCGGCTTTGGTCTCACGAGTCACATAAGTCACTGAGCCCGCACGGGTGTCGATGTGCCCGCCTCTGAGCGAATTCGTGGGCCTGTCGGACCGGCATGCGAGGTTGCGGCGATGTACACGCTGCGCGGTATCGAATTGCGTTACGTCCTGACGATGCACCTGGCCAGGCACGGCCGGTCGTCCATCCGTCAACTCGTCGACGCGCTCGCCTTCCATGGATTCACCGCCGACCACCCCGTCAACAAGTCGGTATCGGATGCGCTGCGGTGGGAGCGCCGACGGGGCCGGGTTCGTCACATTAAATATGGGGTCTACGGTCCCGGCGAGATGCCACGTGGGACAGAGCACCGGATACGCCTGCGAGAGTTGGCGCTACGGACCGTGGCAATTCGCTCGAAGGCGGGCACATCGATACCCGACCGGACGTTGTGACTGTCGAGACTCGCCGTTTTGGCTGATCGCGGCCGTCCACTGTATGGTGGTCGACGATCCACCGAAGACCGTCGGTCACCGAGCAATCGGTTGAAGGTCCGGGAATTCCGGGCGGCCCACGCAGGAGGACGAGGCAGACCTTCGTTGGCGCACGCCGGCGAAAACATCACGCCCCGACCGCATCCTGCGTCGGGGCGTTCGTCGTTTTCGGGCTGAAGAACCCAAGGAGGAATGCATGGCACAGGCTGAAAAGGCCACCGCCGTTGCAGACATCGCTGAGCAGTTCAAGAGCTCAACGGCGACCGTGATCACCGAATATCGCGGCTTGACGGTCGCAAACCTGGCCGAGCTGCGCCGCTCGCTTTCTGGTTCGGCGACGTACTCGGTCGCCAAGAACACGCTGATCAAGCGCGCCGCGTCCGAGGCCGGCGTGGAAGGTCTCGACGAGCTGTTCGTCGGGCCGACCGCGATAGCGTTCGTCAGCGGCGAGGCCGTCGACGCCGCGAAGGCGATCAAGAAGTTCGCCAAGGACCACAAGGCGTTGGTCATCAAGGGCGGCTACATGGATGGCCGCGCACTGACCGTCGCCGAAGTCGAGCGCATCGCCGACCTGGAGTCGCGCGAGGTCCTGCTGGCCAAGCTGGCCGGAGCGATGAAGGCCAATCTGTCCAAGGCAGCCGGGCTGTTCAACGCGCCCGCCTCGCAGGTGGCCAGGCTGGCCGCAGCACTGCAAGAGAAGCGCGCTGCAGAGGAACCTGCGGCTCCCGCCGCCGAAGTTGCCGAGGCCCCCGCGGTCGAAGTCGAGGCAGCGTCAACCGACACACCTGCGGAATCACCCGCCGAAACCACCGAATAATCCCGTAACACCCAGGAAGGACCCACAACATGTCCAAGCTCTCCACTGACGAACTGCTCGACGCCTTCAAGGAACTGACCCTCCTCGAGCTCTCGGAGTTCGTGAAGAAGTTCGAAGAGACCTTCGAGGTCACCGCCGCCGCTCCGGTCGCCGTGGCCGCCGCCGGCCCCGCCGCCGGTGGCGCGCCCGCCGAGGCCGCCGAGGAGCAGTCGGAGTTCGACGTCATCCTCGAGGCCGCCGGTGACAAGAAGATCGGCGTCATCAAGGTCGTGCGTGAGATCGTCTCCGGCCTGGGCCTGAAAGAGGCCAAGGACCTGGTCGACGGCGCGCCGAAGGCGGTGCTGGAGAAGGCCCCCAAGGAGGCCGCCGAGGAAGCCAAGGGCAAGCTCGAGGCCGCCGGCGCCACCGTCACCGTCAAGTAGTCGATTCGCGACAACCCCCGGAGCCGAACAGGTTCCGGGGGTTTCGTGTATCTAGCGCTGGACCGAGGCCAGCTGCGACTTGCGGACCAGCTCCGGCGAGTCGCCCAGCGCCACAAGCAGATTCGTGGTCAACGCGGCCAGCACCGGGCCGACCGCGTTGCCCTGCGCGCCGTAGGAGCCGGCCAGCTCCAGCATCACGAAGCCGTGTATCGCCGCCCAGAACTGCGCGGCGGTGGCCACCACGGCGGCGTCATCGTCGGGGGAGCCGCCGATCCGGCCGGCCTGCATGGCGCGGTGCACGCCACGCACGACGTGCGCGAAGCTGGGGTAGTGGTCGTTGATCTCGGCCAGGGTCAAGGTGAGCACGTCGTGCGCCGGCGCGTTGATGCCGTGCGCGCTGGTGCTGCCGAACATCAGCCGATACATGTGCGGCCGCTCGATCGCGTAGCGCCGGTAAGCGATTCCGGTGGCCATCAGATCCGCGACCGGGTCTTCCGTCGCTGGCATCGACAGCGCGGCGTCGAACTGACGTAACCCCTCCTCGGCAACTGCGGCGATCAGCCCCGGCATACCGCTGAAGTAGGTGTACACCGCCATCGTCGACGTTCCCGCGGCGCTGGCGATCTTGCGCGTCTGCAATCCGTCCGGCCCGTCCTGGTTGAGGATGCCGACGGCGACGCGCAGCAACTCGTCGCGCACGTTTCGATCAGGGCCTGGGGTCGACATGGGCATCAGCAGACATCTTGACATACCTCCGGACGGATCGGTATAACAGTGCAATATCAATGTTATAGTTGCTAGGAGACGAAAGTGGACCACGCCGTCACCACCCCACCGGCAAACCCGTATCTCGACGACTTCCTCGCCCCGGTCCGTGACGAGGTGACCGCTACCGATCTGCCGGTTACCGGTCACATCCCCGACTTCCTGGACGGTCGCTACCTGCGCAACGGGCCCAACCCGGTCGTCGAGGTCGACCCGGCCACCTATCACTGGTTCACCGGTGACGGGATGGTCCACGGGGTATCGCTGCGGGACGGCAAGGCCAACTGGTACCGGAATCGCTGGGTCCGCAGCGCCGCCGTCCGACGCGCGCTCGACGAGCCGGCCGCCCCTCCCAACCCGAAGGCCGGCATGCAATCGCTGGGCGCCAACACCAACGTGCTCGCCCACGCCGGCAAGACGCTGGCGCTGGTCGAAGGCGGCGTGGCCAACTACGAACTCACCGACGAACTCGACACCGTCGGCGTCTGCGATTTCGACGGCACCCTGTCCGGCGGCTACGCCGCCCATCCGCATCGCGACCCCCGCACCGGTGAATTGCACGCAGTGAACTACTCCTTCGCGCGAGGCAAGTCCGTGCAGTATTCGGTGATCGACACGGCGGGCCGCGCCCGTCGCACCGTCGACATCGCAGTCTCGGGGTCGCCGATGATGCACGACTTCTCGCTGACCGACAAATACGTGGTGCTCTACGACCTGCCGGTAACGCTCGACCCGATGCAGGTACTGCCGAAGAAGATGCCCCGATGGATGCGACGGCCGGCCCAGATCGTGGCCGACGCCGTCGTCGGCCAGGTGCCGGTACCCGGGCCGATCGCGGCGCTGTTCAACCGCAACGAGAAGTCGGCCTACCAGCTGCCCTACGCCTGGAACCCTAAGTACCCGGCGCGCATCGGCGTCATGCCGCGCGAGCTCGGCGCCAACGGCGCAGACGGGCAAGTGCGGTGGTTCGAGATCGAACCCTGCTACGTCTACCACCCGCTGAACGCCTACTCCGAGCACCGCAACGGCCAGGAAGTGCTGGTGCTCGACGTGGTGCGGTACGAGCGGATGTTCGACCGCGACCGTCGCGGGCCTGGCGACACCACCCCCACCCTGGACCGGTGGACGATCAACCTGGCCACCGGATCGGTCACCAGCGAGCGGCTCGACGACCGTTCGCAGGAATTCCCGCGGATCAACGAGACGCTGCTGGGTAGCAAGCATCGCTTCGGCTACACCGTCGGCATCGAGGGCGGCTTCGTGGACTCAGGCAGATCGAAAATGCTGTCGGCGCTCTACAAGCACGACTTTGCGACCGGATCGAGCATCGTCGCTCCGCTCGATCCCGAGTTGCTGATCGGCGAGATGTCCTTCGTTCCGCGTCCGGCTGGCGACTCGGCTAGCTTGTCTGAGGACGACGGAATCCTGATCGGTTACGGGTATCACCGCGGACGTGACGAAGGCCAGCTCCTGCTGCTCGATGCGCAGTCGTGCGAGTCGGTGGCGACGGTCCACTTACCGCAGCGCGTACCCATGGGATTTCACGGAAACTGGGCCCCGCAGGACTGATCAAATCTGGCCTGCGTGTGCGCTACAGTGACTCAAGCCACAAGCTGGGCTTGGGCTGCGATCAGCAATTTCAGCGGGAGGATTTCGCATGGGTATCGGCATCTCAGTCGAAGGACTGACCAAGTCCTTCGGGTCTCAGCGAATCTGGGAAGACGTCACGATGGAGGTCCCCGAGGGCGAGGTCAGCGTTCTGCTGGGTCCGTCGGGTACGGGCAAATCCGTCTTCCTGAAGTCGCTGATCGGCCTTCTGAAGCCCGAACGTGGGTCGATCGTCGTCGACGGCACCGACATCACCGAGTGTTCGGCCAAAGAGCTCTACGACATCCGCACCCTGTTCGGCGTCATGTTCCAGGACGGCGCGCTGTTCGGGTCGATGAACCTCTTCGACAACACCGCCTTTCCCTTGCGTGAGCACACCAAGAAAAAGGAAGGCGAGATCCGTGACGTCGTCATGGAGAAGCTTGAGATGGTGGGTCTCGGTGGTGACGAGAAGAAATTTCCCGGTGAGATCTCCGGTGGTATGCGCAAACGTGCCGGCCTGGCCCGCTCGCTGGTGCTGGAGCCCCAGATCATCCTCTGCGACGAGCCGGACTCGGGTCTGGACCCGGTCCGTACCGCCTACCTGAGTCAGCTGCTGATCGACATCAACGCCCAGATCGACTGCACGATCCTGATCGTGACGCACAACATCAACATCGCCCGTACCGTGCCGGACAACATGGGCATGCTGTTCCGCCGCAAGCTGGTCATGTTCGGCCCGCGCGAGGTGCTGCTGACCAGCGACGAGCCGGTGGTGCGCCAATTCCTCAACGGTCGCCGTATCGGCCCGATCGGTATGTCGGAGGAGAAGGACGAGGCCACCATGGCCGAGGAGCAGGCCCACCTCGAAGCCGGCCACCACGACGGTGGCACCGACGAGATCGAGGGTGTGCCCCCGCAGATTTCCGCCACGCCCGGCATGCCCGAGCGCAAGGGAGCAGCCCGCCGACAGGAACGTGTGCGTCAGAACCTGCACATGCTGCCCAAGGACGCTCAGGAAGCCATCCTCGAATCCTTCGAGAACGACAAGAACGAATCGGCCAAGAACCAGGACTACGACAACCGCTCGCGGCACCGCGACGAAGACCCCGACACTGCGTCGATCCCGACGCAGCGCGGGTAGCGATCTGAAGGAGTTTGTTCCACAAACAAGGTGCGTCACCTCTTGACGGAAGGCGCCCGAGGAGTCACTCTGTTGGGCAGAATGAATGCACGGGAATGTAGTGTCGCCAGCCAGCGCAGATACGCCCGAGCACGGTAGTTGAGGAATGCGCCGTCCTGCGCTATTGTTGGACGTTGCGCTGGCTGCCTCCTGCCCACCTCACACCCGCCACAAGACATCGTGGTCCTAGCTTGAGCTATCGCTGATTCAGCGAATTAGCTGCGTGCGTGAGAAACGGACAGATCGTCCGCCAGCCGAACCGACAAAGTCATAGCGGCGAACGGCTCCGGAGATCTCCGGATCTCTAGTCGCGTGAGGTGCTGGAAGGAATGCATCTTGGCAGTCTCCCGCCAGAGCAAGAAAAACCCTCAACGTTCGACCTCCTCCAACAGTTCCGTACCCGGCGCTCCTGATCGCGTCTCGTTCGCCAAGCTCCGTGAACCCCTCGAGGTCCCCGGTTTGCTGGACGTTCAGACGGACTCTTTCGAGTGGCTGATCGGCAGGGAGACCTGGCGTGAGCGCGCTGTGGAGCGCGGCGAGGTCGACCCGAAGGGTGGTCTCGAAGAGGTACTCGAGGAGCTGTCGCCGATCGAGGACTTCTCGGGATCGATGTCGCTCTCGTTCTCCGACCCACGATTCGACGAGGTCAAGGCCCCGGTCGATGAGTGCAAAGACAAAGACATGACGTACGCGGCCCCCCTGTTCGTCACCGCGGAGTTCATCAACAACAACACCGGCGAGATCAAGAGCCAGACGGTGTTCATGGGTGACTTCCCGATGATGACCGAGAAGGGCACGTTCATCATCAACGGCACCGAGCGCGTGGTGGTCAGCCAGCTGGTCCGCTCGCCCGGCGTCTACTTCGACGACACCATCGACAAGTCCACCGAGAAGGTGCTGCACAGCGTCAAGGTGATCCCGAGCCGCGGCGCGTGGCTGGAGTTCGACATCGACAAGCGCGACACCGTCGGCGTCCGCATCGACCGCAAGCGCCGCCAGGCCGTCACCGTGCTACTCAAGGCGCTGGGCTGGACCAACGAGCAGATCCGCGAGCGCTTCGGCTTCTCCGAGATCATGATGCAGACCCTCGAGCGGGACCCAACCTCGAACTCCGACGAGGCGCTGCTGGAGATCTACCGCCGGCTGCGTCCGGGCGAGCCGCCCACCAAGGAGTCCGCGCAGACCCTTCTGGAGAACCTGTTCTTCAAGGAGAAGCGCTACGACCTGGCCCGCGTCGGTCGCTACAAGATCAACAAGAAGCTGGGCCTGAGCGCCACGCCGGCTGATACCTCGTCGACCACGTTGACCGAGGACGACGTCGTCGCCACCGTCGAGTACCTGGTGCGTCTGCACGAAGCTGCTCAGACCGGCCAGCCCGCCGTCATGACCGTCCCCGGCGGCGTCGAGGTGCCGGTGGAGACCGACGACATCGACCACTTCGGTAACCGCCGTCTGCGCACGGTCGGCGAGCTGATCCAGAACCAGATCCGGGTCGGCATGTCCCGGATGGAGCGCGTGGTCCGCGAGCGGATGACCACCCAGGACGTCGAGGCGATCACGCCGCAGACCCTGATCAACATCCGCCCGGTGGTCGCCGCGATCAAGGAGTTCTTCGGCACCAGCCAGCTGTCGCAGTTCATGGACCAGAACAACCCGCTGTCGGGTCTGACCCACAAGCGTCGTCTCTCGGCGCTGGGCCCGGGTGGTCTGTCCCGTGAGCGCGCCGGTCTTGAGGTTCGTGACGTGCACCCCAGCCACTACGGCCGGATGTGTCCGATCGAAACCCCTGAGGGGCCGAACATCGGTCTGATCGGATCGCTGTCGGTATATGCGCGGGTCAACCCGTTCGGCTTCATCGAGACGCCGTACCGCAAGGTCACCAACGGTGTGGTCACCGACGCGATCCAGTATCTGACAGCCGACGAGGAGGACCGCCACGTCGTTGCGCAGGCCAACTCGCCGCTCGACGACGCGGGTCACTTCACCGAGGACCGCGTGCTGGTTCGACGCAAGGGCGGCGAGGTCGAGTACGTGTCCTCAGCCGAGGTCGACTACATGGACGTTTCGCCGCGGCAGATGGTCTCGGTGGCCACCGCGATGATTCCGTTCCTGGAGCACGACGACGCCAACCGTGCCCTGATGGGTGCCAACATGCAGCGCCAGGCGGTTCCGCTGGTGCGCAGCGAGGCACCGCTGGTGGGTACCGGCATGGAGTTGCGTGCTGCGATCGACGCCGGCGATGTCGTCGTCGCCGACAAGGCCGGTGTGATCGAGGAGGTGTCCGCCGACTACATCACCGTGATGGCCGACGACGGCACCCGGCACACCTACCGGATGCGCAAGTTCGCCCGCTCCAACCACGGCACCTGCGCCAACCAGCGTCCGATCGTGGACTCCGGTGAGCGGGTCGAGGCCGGCCAGGTCATCGCCGATGGGCCGTGTACCGACAACGGCGAGATGGCTCTGGGCAAGAACCTGCTCGTCGCGGTCATGCCGTGGGAGGGCCACAACTACGAGGACGCGATCATCCTGTCCAGCCGTCTGGTTGAAGAGGACGTGCTCACCTCGATCCACATCGAGGAGCACGAGATCGACGCCCGCGACACCAAGCTGGGTGCCGAGGAGATCACGCGGGACATCCCGAACGTCTCCGATGAGGTGCTGGCCGACCTCGACGAGCGCGGCATCGTCCGCATCGGCGCCGAGGTCCGCGACGGCGACATCCTGGTCGGCAAGGTCACCCCGAAGGGTGAGACCGAGCTGACCCCGGAGGAGCGGCTGCTCCGCGCGATCTTCGGTGAGAAGGCCCGCGAAGTCCGCGACACGTCGCTGAAGGTGCCGCACGGTGAGTCCGGCAAGGTGATCGGTATCCGGGTGTTCTCGCGCGAGGACGACGACGAGCTGCCGGCCGGTGTCAACGAGCTGGTCCGCGTCTACGTCGCCCAGAAGCGCAAGATCTCCGACGGCGACAAGCTGGCCGGCCGCCATGGCAACAAGGGCGTCATCGGCAAGATCCTGGCGGTCGAGGACATGCCGTTCCTTCCGGACGGCACCCCAGTCGACATCATCCTGAACACGCACGGTGTGCCGCGACGGATGAACATCGGCCAGATCCTCGAGACCCACCTCGGATGGGTGGCGAACGCCGGCTGGAACATCGAAGGCGCTCCCGACTGGGCGGCGAACCTGCCCGAGGACCTGCACGCCTCCGAGCCGGGCTCGATTGTTGCCACTCCGGTGTTCGACGGCGCCAAAGAGGATGAGCTGACGGGCCTGCTGGCCTCGACGCTGCCCAACCGCGACGGCGACGTGATGGTGAACGCCGACGGCAAGGCGAGGCTGTTCGATGGCCGCAGTGGGGAGCCGTTCCCGTACCCGGTGACCGTTGGCTACATGTACATCATGAAGCTGCACCACCTGGTGGACGACAAGATCCACGCCCGGTCCACTGGCCCGTACTCGATGATCACCCAGCAGCCATTGGGTGGTAAGGCACAGTTCGGTGGTCAGCGGTTCGGCGAGATGGAGTGCTGGGCCATGCAGGCCTACGGTGCCGCGTACACGCTGCAGGAGCTGTTGACCATCAAGTCTGACGACACCGTCGGCCGGGTCAAGGTGTACGAGGCAATCGTCAAGGGCGAGAACATCCCCGAGCCGGGCATCCCCGAGTCGTTCAAGGTGCTGCTCAAGGAGCTGCAGTCGCTGTGCCTCAACGTCGAGGTGCTTTCCAGCGACGGTGCGGCCATCGAGATGCGCGACGGCGACGACGAGGACCTGGAGCGCGCTGCGGCGAACCTGGGAATCAACCTGTCTCGCAACGAATCTGCGTCCGTCGAGGATCTTGCTTAGCGACGAGCGCTTGCGCGAGTCGCCATTCAACACAGTGTTACTAAACCCGCAAGGGGAAAGGGAGTTACGTGCTAGACGTCAACTTCTTCGATGAACTCCGCATTGGCCTGGCCACCGCCGAGGACATCCGCAACTGGTCCTTCGGTGAGGTCAAGAAGCCGGAGACCATTAACTACCGCACGTTGAAGCCGGAGAAGGACGGCCTGTTCTGCGAGAAGATCTTCGGACCGACTCGCGACTGGGAGTGCTACTGCGGCAAGTACAAGCGCGTCCGCTTCAAGGGCATCATCTGTGAGCGCTGTGGCGTCGAGGTGACCCGTGCCAAGGTGCGCCGTGAGCGGATGGGCCACATCGAGCTGGCCGCGCCGGTCACGCACATCTGGTACTTCAAGGGTGTGCCGTCACGCTTGGGCTACCTGCTCGACCTGGCGCCCAAGGATCTCGAGAAGATCATCTACTTCGCCGCCTACGTGATCACCGCGGTCGACGACGAGATGCGCCACAACGAGCTGTCCACGCTCGAGGCCGAGATGGTCGTGGAGCGTAAGGCGATCGAGGATCAGCGCGACTCCGACCTCGAGGCGCGCGCGCAGAAGCTGGAAGCCGACCTGGCCGAGTTGGAGGCAGAGGGCGCGAAAGCCGATGCGCGGCGCAAGGTCCGGGACGGTGGCGAGCGCGAGATGCGTCAGCTCCGCGACCGGACTCAGCGTGAGCTGGACCGGCTGGAGGAGATCTGGAACACCTTCACCAAGCTGGCTCCCAAGCAGCTGATCGTCGACGAGAACCTCTACCGCGAACTCATCGACCGCTACGGCGAGTACTTCACCGGCGCGATGGGCGCGGAGTCGATCCAGAAGCTCATCGAGACCTTCGACATCGACGCTGAGGCCGAGATCCTGCGCGACACGATCAAGAACGGCAAGGGGCAGAAGAAGCTTCGTGCCCTGAAGCGGCTCAAGGTCGTCGCCGCGTTCGCGACGAACCGCAACTCGCCGATGGGCATGGTGCTCGACGCTGTTCCGGTGATCCCGCCGGAGCTGCGTCCGATGGTTCAGCTCGACGGTGGCCGCTTCGCGACCTCCGACCTGAACGATCTGTACCGCCGCGTGATCAACCGCAACAACCGACTCAAGAGGCTGATCGACCTCGGCGCACCCGAGATCATCGTCAACAACGAAAAGCGGATGCTGCAGGAGTCGGTCGACGCGTTGTTCGACAACGGCCGTCGCGGCCGTCCGGTCACCGGGCCGGGTAACCGCCCGCTGAAGTCGCTGAGCGATCTGCTGAAGGGTAAGCAGGGTCGTTTCCGGCAGAACCTGCTCGGTAAGCGTGTCGACTACTCGGGCCGTTCGGTCATCGTGGTCGGTCCGCAGCTGAAGCTGCACCAGTGTGGTCTGCCCAAACTGATGGCCCTCGAGCTGTTCAAGCCGTTCGTGATGAAGCGACTGGTCGACCTCAACCACGCGCAGAACATCAAGAGCGCCAAGCGAATGGTCGAGCGTCAGCGTCCGCAGGTATGGGACGTCCTCGAAGAGGTCATCGCCGAGCACCCGGTGCTGTTGAACCGTGCGCCGACGCTGCACCGCTTGGGGATCCAGGCGTTCGAGCCACAGCTGGTGGAGGGCAAGGCAATTCAGCTGCACCCGTTGGTGTGTGAGGCGTTCAACGCCGACTTCGACGGTGACCAGATGGCCGTGCACCTTCCGCTGAGCGCCGAGGCGCAGGCCGAGGCCCGCATCCTGATGCTGTCGTCGAACAACATCCTGTCGCCGGCGTCGGGTCGTCCGCTGGCCATGCCGCGACTGGACATGGTGACCGGGTTGTTCTTCCTGACCACCGAGATCCCCGGCGACACGGGCGAATACACGCCCGCCGCTAAGGATCAGCCGGAGTCCGGGGCGTACGCCTCGCCGGCCGAGGCCATCATGGCGATGGACCGCGGCGCGCTGAGCGTGCGAGCCAAGATCAAGGTCCGGCTGACGCAGCTGCGTCCGCCCGCCGAGATCGAAGCCGAGCGGTTCGGTCCAAACGGTTGGCAGCCAGGCGATGCCTGGATCGCCGAGACGACGCTGGGCCGGGTGATCTTCAACGAGCTGTTGCCCGTCGGGTATCCGTTCGTCGACAAGCAGATGCACAAGAAGGTGCAGGCTGCCATCATCAACGACCTGGCCGAGCGCTACCCGATGATCGTGGTCGCCCAGACCGTCGACAAGCTCAAGGACGCCGGTTTCCACTGGGCCACCCGTTCGGGTGTCACCGTCTCGATGGCCGACGTGCTGGTGCCGCCGAACAAGGGCGAGATCCTCGACGCCTACGAGAAGGAAGCCGACGGAGTCGAAAAGAAGTACCAGCGTGGTGCTTTGAACAAGGACGAGCGCAACGAGGCGTTGGTGGAGATCTGGAAGGAAGCCACCGACAAGGTCGGTGAGGCTCTTCGCGAGCACTACCCGTCCGACAACCCGATCATCACGATCGTCGACTCGGGTGCCACCGGTAACTTCACCCAGACGCGAACGCTGGCCGGCATGAAGGGTCTGGTGACGAACCCGAAGGGTGAGTTCATCCCACGCCCGATCAAGTCGTCGTTCCGTGAGGGCCTGACGGTGTTGGAGTACTTCATCAACACCCACGGCGCCCGAAAGGGTCTGGCGGACACCGCACTTCGTACCGCCGACTCCGGTTACCTGACCCGTCGTCTGGTCGACGTGTCCCAGGACGTCATCGTTCGCGAGACCGACTGTGGCACCGAGCGTGGCATTCTCGTCGAGCTGGCCGAGACCGGGCCCGATGGCACGCTGATCCGTGACCCGCACATCGAAACCTCGGCGTACGCCCGGACTTTGGGTGCCGACGCGGCTGACGAGTCGGGCAATGTGATCGTCGCTCGTGGTGAGGACCTCGGTGACCCGCAGATCGAGGCGCTGCTGGCGGCCGGTGTCACACAGGTCAAGGTCCGCTCCGTGCTGACCTGCACCACCGGTACCGGCGTGTGTGCGACCTGTTACGGACGTTCGATGGCCACGGGCAAGCTGGTCGACATCGGTGAGGCCGTGGGTATCGTTGCCGCGCAGTCGATTGGTGAGCCCGGCACGCAGCTGACGATGCGTACCTTCCACCAGGGTGGTGTCGGTGAGGACATCACCGGCGGTCTGCCCCGTGTGCAGGAGCTGTTCGAGGCTCGCGTGCCGCGCGGTAAGGCGCCGATCGCCGACGTCAGTGGTCGGGTGCGGATGGAGGACGGCGAGCGCTTCTACAAGATCACCATCGTTCCGGACGACGGCGGCGAAGAGGTTGTCTACGACAAGCTTTCGAAGCGTCAGCGTCTGCGGGTGTTCAAGCACGAGGACGGTTCCGAGCGACTGCTTTCCGACGGCGACCACGTCGAGGTGGGCCAGCAGCTGATGGAAGGTTCCGCCGACCCGCACGAGGTGCTGCGTGTGCAGGGCCCGCGCGAGGTGCAGATCCACCTGACCAAGGAGGTCCAGGAGGTCTACCGCGCCCAGGGTGTGTCCATCCACGATAAGCACATCGAGGTGATCGTCCGGCAGATGCTGCGCCGGGTGACCATCATCGACTCGGGTTCGACGGAGTTCCTGCCCGGATCGCTGATCGAGCGTGCCACCTTCGAGGCGGAGAACCGTCGCGTGGTGGCCGAGAGCGGCGAGCCCGCGGCCGGTCGTCCGGTGTTGATGGGTATCACCAAGGCGTCGCTGGCCACCGACTCGTGGCTGTCCGCGGCGTCGTTCCAGGAGACCACGCGCGTGCTGACCGATGCGGCGATCAACTGCCGCAGCGACAAGCTGCAGGGTCTGAAGGAGAACGTGATCATCGGAAAGCTGATCCCGGCCGGTACCGGCATCAACCGGTACCGCAACATCCAGGTGCAGCCGACCGAAGAGGCCCGCGCTGCGGCGTACACGATCCCGTCCTACGAGGATCAGTACTACAGCCCGGACTTTGGCCAGGCGACTGGAGCCGCGGTTCCGCTGGACGATTACGGGTATTCCGACTATCGGTAGTGCTATCTGTCGACAAACGAAAAAGCCCCGGGCTTCGGCTCGGGGCTTTTTCGTGCGTCGGGTGCGTCGAGCCTGCGGCTGGCCGCAGTTTCGCGGTCGAGCCTGCGGCTGGCCGCAGTCTCGGCAGGGCGGGTCGGCGGCGCTCACTAGACTGGCCGACGTGCTCATCGGTTCACACATCAGCCCGCAGGATCCGCTGGCCACCGCCGCGGCCGAGAACGCCGACGTCGTACAGATCTTCCTCGGCAATCCGCAGAGCTGGAAGGCCCCGAAACCCCGTGAGGATGCGGCGGAACTCAAGGCCGCGGCCCTGCCGATCTACGTGCACGCGCCATACCTGATCAATGTCGCCTCGGCCAACAACCGGGTGCGGATCCCGTCGCGCAAGATCTTGCAGCAGACCTGTGACGCGGCGACCGACATCGGCGCGGCCGCGGTCATCGTGCACGGCGGCCACGTCACCGACGACGACGACCTCGACGAGGGTTTCCAGCGCTGGCGCAAGGCGCTCGACCAGCTGGAGACGAAAGTGCCCGTGTACCTGGAGAATACGGCCGGCGGCGACCATGCGATAGCCCGCCACTTCGACACCATCGCCCGGTTGTGGGACCACATCGGCGACGCCGGTGTCGGGTTCTGCCTCGACACCTGCCATGCCTGGGCGGCCGGCGAAGGACTGGTCGATGCCGTCGACCGGATCAAGGCCCTCACCGGTCGCATCGACCTGGTGCACTGCAACGACTCCAAGGACTCGGCGGGTTCGGGTCGTGACCGGCACGCCAATTTCGGCACCGGTCAGATCGACCCGGAGCTGCTGGTGGCGGTGGTCAAGGCCGCCGACGCGCCGGTGATCTGTGAGACGGCCGAAGAGGGCCGCAAAGACGACATCGCTTTCCTGCGGGAGAAGACGAGCGCCTGAGATGCGTCATCGGATCGCGATGCTGCTGGGCATCGTGCTGGTTCTCGCGGGATGTTCCGTGCTTCATCCCAAGCCGCCGTCGGGGTTCGTCGACGGCGCGAGCATCCACAGCGTCGGCGTGGATGGCAGGGAGCGGGTCTACCGACTGCACAAGCCGTCCGGTCTGACCGGTCCCGCGAGCCTGGTGGTGGTGTTGCACGGCGGCTTCGGCAGCGCCGAGCAGGCTGAAAGATCCTACGGCTGGGATCAATTGGCCGACTCGGGCAAGTTCGTCGCGGTCTACCCCGACGGGGTGAAGCGAGCGTGGAATGTCAACGGCGGCGGATGCTGCGGCAAGCCCGCCCGCGAGCACATCGATGACGTCGCGTTCATCAGCGCGGTGGTCGGCGACGTTGCCAAACACATCGGCATCGACGCCGCGCGCGTGTATGCCACCGGCATGAGCAACGGCGGCATCATGGCCTACACGCTGGCCTGCAACACCACGTTGTTCGCGGCGATCGGCCCGGTGGCCGGTACCCAACTGGACCCGTGCAGGTCGCCGCATCCCATATCGGTGATGGCGGTTCACGGCACCGCTGACCCCAACATCCCCTACGGCGGCGGCCCGGGACACGGTTTCGCGCACATCGATGGCCCGGCAATACCGGAGCTGAATGCACTGTGGCGCAACGTCGATCAGTGCCACCCCCCGAGCGAGACAACCGACGGGCAGGTGACGACCTCGGTGGCGGGTTGCGCGCAGGGCCGCGGCGTGGCACTGGTCACCGTCGCCGATGGTGGCCACCGCTGGCCCGATTTCGCCACCACCAAGCTCTGGGAGTTCTTCAGCGCCCACCATCGCTGAGCATTACACCTCTTGTGCGGTTGTAGAAAAAATGTAATATTGGCCGCATGCCAGATACCCATGTCGTCAGCAACCAGGTGCCGCCGTTGGAAGAGCACAACCCGGCCTCGTCGCCGGTGCTCATCGAGGCGCTGATCCGCGAGGGCGGCCAGTGGGGCCTGGACGACGTAACGGCGGTCGGCGCGATTTCCGGCGCCCGCCAAACCCAGCGCTGGGGCGAGCTGGCCCAACGCAATCGTCCGATCCTGCGCACCCACGATCGCTACGGCAACCGGATCGACCAGGTGGAGTTCGACCCGGCGTACCACGAGCTGATGCAGGTCGCGATCGAGCACGGACTGCACGCGGCGCCCTGGGCCGATGACCGCCGCGGCTCACATGTGGTGCGCGCGGCCAAGACCAGCGTCTGGACCGCCGAGCCCGGCCATATGTGCCCGATCTCCATGACCTATGCGGTGGTCCCGGCGCTGCGGTTCAACCCGGAACTGTCCGCGATCTACGAACCGCTGTTGACCAGCCGCGAGTACGACCCCGAATTGAAGCTCGCGACAACCAAAGTCGGCATCACCGCCGGCATGTCGATGACCGAGAAGCAGGGCGGCTCCGACGTCCGCGCCGGCAACACCGAGGCCGCGCCCAACGGGGACGGCACTTACCGGCTGACCGGTCACAAATGGTTCACCTCCGCCCCGATGTGTGACATCTTCCTGGTGCTCGCGCAGGCGCCGGGCGGGCTGTCCTGTTTCTTCCTTCCCCGCGTGCTGCCCGACGGCAGCCTCAATCGGATGCGGCTGCAGCGTCTCAAGGACAAGCTCGGCAACAACGCCAACGCCTCCAGCGAGGTCGAGTACGACGGCGCCACCGCGTGGCTGGTCGGGCAGGAAGGCCGCGGCGTGCCGACCATCATCGAGATGGTCAACCTCACCAGGCTGGACTGCACGCTGGGAAGTGCCACGAGCATGCGGACCGGGCTCACTCAAGCCGTCCATCATGCCCAGCACCGCAAGGCTTTTGGCGAGTATCTGATCGACCAGCCGCTGATGCGCAACGTGTTGGCCGATTTGGCCGTCGAGGCCGAGGCCGCGACGATGGTCGCGATGCGGATGGCCGGTGCCACCGACAACGCGGTGCGCGGCGACGACACCGAGGCGCTGCTGCGTCGGATCGGGTTGGCTGCCAGCAAGTACTGGGTGTGCAAGCGCGCAACCCCGCACGCCGCCGAAGCCATGGAATGCCTGGGCGGCAACGGCTATGTCGAGGAGTCCGGCATGCCGCGGCTGTACCGCGAAGCTCCGCTGATGGGCATCTGGGAAGGTTCCGGCAACGTCAGTGCGCTGGACACGTTGCGGGCCATGGCAACTCGGCCCGAATGTATCGACGTTCTGTTCAGCGAGCTCGCCAAGAGCACGGGCCAGGACGTCCGGTTGGATCGCCACATCGAGCGACTGCGCCCTCAACTCGACGAGCTGGAGACGATTCAGTACCGAGCCCGCAAGGTCGCCGAGGACATCTGCCTAGCGCTGCAGGGTTCGCTGCTGGTGCGGCACGGGCATCCTGCCGTTGCCGAGGCGTTCCTGGCCACTCGGCTGGAAGGCCAGTGGGGCGGCGCATTTGGAACCATGCCCGCCGGGCTGGATCTCGCGCCGATCATCGAGCGTGCTCTAGTAAAGGGATGACACACGCGATCAGGCCGGTCGACTTCGACAACTTGAAGACGATGACCTACGAGGTCACCGACCGGGTTGCGCGAATCACCTTCAACCGGCCCGACAAGGGCAACGCGATCATCGCCGATACGCCGCTGGAACTTTCGGCGCTGGTGGAGCGGGCCGACCTGGATCGAGGAGTCCACGTCATCCTGGTCTCGGGCCGTGGCGAGGGGTTCTGCGCGGGTTTCGATCTGAGCGCCTACGCCGATCGCACCGGCTCGGCGGGCGGCACCGGCGCGTACCACGGCACCTCGCTGGACGGTAAAACGCAGGCGGTCAACCACTTACCGAATCAGCCGTGGGATCCGATGATCGATTACCAGATGATGAGTCGCTTCGTCCGCGGCTTCTCCAGCCTGCTGTACGCGGATAAGCCGACGGTGGTGAAGATCCATGGCTACTGCGTGGCCGGCGGCACCGATATCGCGTTGCACGCCGACCAGGTGATCGCCGCCGCGGACGCCAAGATCGGCTACCCGCCGACCCGCGTCTGGGGAGTGCCGGCGGCTGGAATGTGGGCGCATCGGCTGGGCGATCAGCGCGCGAAACGCCTTCTGCTGACCGGGGATTGCATCACGGGCGCCCAAGCCGCCGAATGGGGCCTGGCCGTCGAGGCGCCGGACCCGAAGGACCTCGACGAGCGCACCGAACGCCTGGTCGAGCGGATTGCAGCGGTTCCGGTGAACCAGCTGATCATGGTCAAGCTCGCGCTCAATTCCGCTTTGCTGCAACAGGGTGTGGCCACCAGCAGGATGGTCAGCACCGTATTCGACGGCGTCGCCCGACACACGCCCGAGGGCCACGCGTTCGTCGCGGATGCGGTGGAGCACGGCTTCCGCGAAGCGGTCAAGCATCGTGACGAGCCGTTCGGTGATCACGGCCGACAGGCGTCGCAGGTCTGACCTGATGCCAAAGTCACTGGCCCGCATGACCGCCCGGTCGGTGGTGTTGAGCGTCATGCTCGGCGCTCACCCGGCGTGGGCCAGCGCCGCCGACTTGATCCGGCTCACAGGAGACTTCGACATCAAAGAAGCCACGCTGCGGGTCGCGTTGACCCGGATGGTCAGCGCCGGCGACCTGGTTCGCTCGGCCGACGGCTACCGGCTCTCCGACCGCCTGCTGGCCCGTCAGCGCAGGCAGGACGACGCCATGCGACCGCAGCTGCTCCCGTGGCGCGGGAACTGGACGACGCTGATCGTCACCAGCGTCGGTACCGACGCGCGCACCCGGGCAACACTGCGAACCACTTTGCAGCACAAGCGTTTCGGTGAGTTACGCGAAGGCGTGTGGATGCGGCCGGACAACCTCGAGCTCGACCTGGACACCGACGTACGCGACCGGGTGCGGATCATGCAGGCCCGCGACGACGATCCCGCCGAGTTGGCCGGCCAGCTATGGGACCTACCGTCGTGGGTGAAGACCGGTCAGCGACTCCTGCGCGACATGACCGGTGCCGCCGACGTGCCGGAGCGGTTCGTGACCGCCGCCGCCATGGTGCGTCACATCCTGACCGACCCGGTACTGCCCGACGAGCTGCTGCCCGCCGACTGGCCGGGTAAGCGACTGCGGGCCGCCTACAACGACTTTGCCGCCGAACTGCTCGCGCGGCGCGACGACATCCGACTAGTGGAGGCAACATGAGCGATCCGGTACGCGTAGAACGCCACGGCGCGGTCACCACCGTCATCCTCAACCGGCCCGAGGCGCGCAATGCCGTCAACGGCCCTACCGCGACCGCGTTGTTCGAGGCATTCGACGAGTTCGACCGCGACGACTCCGCATCGGTGGCCGTGCTCTGGGGTGACCACGGAACCTTCTGCGCCGGAGCCGACTTGAAAGCGTTCGGCACGCCGGAGGCCAACGCGGTGCACCGCACCGGCCCCGGGCCGATGGGGCCGAGCCGAATGGTGTTGTCCAAGCCGGTGATTGCCGCGGTCTGCGGTTACGCGGTCGCGGGTGGCCTGGAGCTTGCGCTGTGGTGTGATATGCGGGTCGCCGAGGAGGACGCCGTGTTCGGCGTCTTCTGCCGTCGGTGGGGGGTGCCCCTGATCGACGGCGGCACGATCCGCTTGCCGCGGCTGATCGGTCAGAGTCGGGCGATGGACATGATCCTCACCGGTCGCGCGGTCGACGCCGCCGAAGCGCTGGCGATCGGCCTGGCGAATCGCGTTGTGCCGAAAGGTCGGGCCCGCGACGCCGCCGAGGAGCTGGCCGCGGAATTGGCCGCTCTGCCTCAGCAGTGCCTGCGATCGGACAGGCTGTCGGCGCTGCACCAGTGGGGGCTGCCCGAGGCGGAGGCGCTGGACTACGAATTCGCCAGCATTTCGCGGGTCGCCGCCGAAGCCAATGAGGGCGCCGGCCGTTTCGCCGCGGGCGCCGGCCGGCACGGCGCCAGGGCTCAGTAGTCCGGCAGCGTGAACGACCGCGCGACCGCGAGTGACTGCCGCGCCACCATTCTGCTGACCAACGGGATGCGCAGCATGCGCAGCGCGAGATTACGCAGCGTCGCGCGCCAGCCCGACGAGTACCGGTCGGTCTTCAGGGCGTCGAGAGCGACCTTCTGGCACCGCGCGACATACGGCGCCATCAACCGCTGATACCGGTCGAACGCCGATGCGAAATCGGTTCCCGCCGCTTGTATTTCGTGAGCCAGCACGTACGAGCCGACCATCGCCAGGGTGGTGCCCATGCCCGAGCGGGGGGAGGCGCACCAGGCCGCGTCACCGGTCAGGCACACCCGACCGCGTGCATAGTGGTCAAGATGGACCTGCGCGATCGAGTCGAAATACACCTCGGGAGCCTCGGCGAGGTCGTCGAGAATGTACGGGACCTCCCACCCCATCCCGGCGTATCGCTGCGCGAACAGTCGCTTGTTGCCTTCGGCGTCGCGATAGTCGAAGTCAAGTTCGGGGTCGGTGAGGAACAGACTGGCCCGCGCCGGCTTGTCGGGTTCGATGGCCTGCAGCGCCGCGGTTCGACCCGCGTCGATGCAGGCCATGCCGGCATGGTCCAGCCGCAACCGGTTGTCGATGTCGAAGAACCCGAAGCACTGACCCAACTGGGTGACGTAGTGGTCCTCCGGGCCGAAGACCAGTCGGCGCAAGCCGGAGTGCAGCCCGTCCGCGCCGATGACGAGGTCGTAGCCGCCGGTGGAGCCGTCACTGAATGTCGCCGCGACCCGCCGGCCGTCATCGTCGATCGCCGTAATGCGAACGCCGAAGCGGTAATTGACGTCGTCGCGCACGGCGTCGTAGAGGATGCGGGTGAGCGTGCCCCAGTGAATCTCGATCTCACCGCTGACCACTTCGGCGGGCAACCGGCCGACTTCCTTGCCTCGGTAGTCGACCAGCGTGAGCGGGCCCATGCTGGTGGCATCCGCCTGGACCTTCGCGAGTAAGCCCATCTTGTCGAGCACCGTCAGCGCGGGACCCCGAAAGTCGACGGCCTGCCCGCCGGTGCGCAACTCCCGAGCCTGCTCGATGATCGTCACGGCGTGACCCTGCCGGCTGAGCCAGTAGGCCAGAGCAGGTCCAGCGATACCGCCACCGCTGATCAGGATGTCGAAAGGCATTGCTGCGTGACGCTATTGGGCCTTGTTGATGGTATTGCCGCTGCCGAGATTCTCGACCTTGGGCTCGCCGTCCTTGTAGCTGATCGCGTTGTGAGAGCCGACAACGTTGACGTTCTTGTCGATCTTGTCGACGGTGATCTTGTTGTCTCCGCCGCCGACGCTCACCGTGCCGCAGGTGCCTCTGACCGTCAGCGTGTTGTTGAACCCGCCGACGTTCAGCGACTTGCCGTTGCCGCAGTCGAGAGTGGTTGTGGTGCCGGTGGACACGTAATTGATCGTGTTGCCGATGTCGAATTGTGCGCCGGTGCTGGTGGTCGACGGTGCCGCGGTCGACGAGGTAGGGGAGCCGTTCGACGGAACCGTGCCGTTGTTGTTGTGCGTGCAGCCGGCCGTTCCGAACATCGCTGCCGCGGACAGCGTCATGCCGGCCATGACGGCCAGACGGCGAGAGTTGCTGGAACGCAAGCGCTTAACTTCCTACGTGACTGATGCGATTGGTCATGCCGAGTTCGCGACCGCGGTCCCACACCGCCGGGTCGCCGTTCTTGTAGAAGACCGACTCGTTGGAGCCGTACACGGTGATGTCGTGAATGACGTTGTCCGCGACCACCGTGTGGCCCGAGCCCATCACCGATATCGCCCAGCAGGTTCCCAGCGCGTTGACGGTGTTCCTGGTACCAACGACCATCAAGGTGGCGCCGCCGCAGTCGATCGTCTGCTCGAGGCCCTCGCCGGTGATGTGGGTGTCGCCGTTCTTGGCCCGCACAGTGGGTGCGCCGGCGGCGGAGGTGAATGCGACCGCGAGTGCGCTGGCCGCCACGACGCGGCAGGGGATCGACCAATTCATCGCGGGTTCCTCTCGCCACGGCGCGATCTGCTGGAAAGAGCCTACGTGCTGAGGTCACCGGCAGACTAGAGTTCTTCGTTCCGGGGAAGCATCAACGACAGTCCGTCGTCAACCCGGCGAACGCAACCGAAGGGCGACCGCCATGCCAGCTGAGCCGGCGTCATCGGCCGGCCGCTCGGGCGGGGCCAAGTCCGGGACCCGCGCGACCAGGCTCAGCCGCGACATCATCGTCAACGCCGCGCTGACCTTCCTGGACCGCGAGGGCTGGGACGCCCTGACCATCAACGCGCTGGCGACGCAGCTCGGGACCAAGGGCCCGTCGCTGTACAACCACGTCGACAGCCTGGAGGACCTGCGGCGCACCGTGCGGATCCGCGTCATCGACGACATCATCGGGATGCTCAACCGCGTCGGCGAGGGCCGTCAACGCGACGACGCCGTGCTGGTGATGGCCAGCGCGTACCGCAGCTACGCCCACCACCACCCGGGCCGCTACTCGGCCTTCACCCGGATGCCGCTGGGCGTGGGCGACGATCCCGAATACACCGCCGCGACCCGGGCGGCCGCCACGCCGGTGATCGCGGTGTTGTCGTCCTATGGCCTCGATCTGGAGCAGGCTTTCTATGCGGCCCTTGAGTTCTGGTCTGCTATGCACGGCTTCGTCCTGCTCGAAATGACCGGCGTGATGGACGACATCGACACCGACTCGGTGTTCTCCGACATGGTGCTGAGGCTGGCCGCGGGCATGGAGTTACGCAGCGGATCGATTGCCAAGGACGGCCCCTGACGTGGCACGGTAAGTTGGTGCATCGGACGCCGACGTCGTCGCTTTGACCTGCCTTAGTCGCGGCGGGTATTGTGGAGCCTCGTGCCTGGCGGTTTTAGGCGTTTCACCTAGAACGCGCACGCCGGGCCAATTCGCATGCCAACTACGCACCGGATTGATTCCGCTGCGGCCGCATGCGACACACCCGGCCGCGGGGGACTGCGGACGGGCATAACAGCAGTACAGAGACTTAGCAGCATGAGAATTCAGCAGCAACGAAAGAACGAAGTAGGAAGCCGGTAGATGCCAACCATTCAGCAGCTGGTCCGTAAGGGTCGCCGAGACAAGGTCACCAAGGTCAAGACGGCGGCCCTCAAGGGCAGCCCGCAGCGCCGCGGCGTGTGCACTCGCGTGTACACCACGACCCCGAAGAAGCCGAACTCGGCGCTTCGCAAGGTTGCGCGCGTGAAGCTGACCAGCCAGGTTGAGGTCACCGCTTACATCCCCGGTGAGGGCCACAACCTCCAGGAGCACTCGATGGTGCTGGTCCGTGGTGGTCGTGTGAAGGACCTGCCGGGTGTGCGCTACAAGATCATCCGCGGCTCGCTGGACACCCAGGGTGTCAAGAACCGCAAGCAGGCTCGCAGCCGTTACGGCGCCAAGAAGGAGAAGAGCTAATGCCGCGCAAGGGGCCCGCGCCCAAGCGTCCGCTGGTCAACGACCCGGTCTACGGGTCGCAGCTGGTCACCCAGTTGGTCAACAAAGTCCTGCTGGACGGGAAGAAATCGCTGGCCGAACGCATTGTTTATGGTGCGCTCGAACAAGCTCGCGACAAGACCGGCACCGACCCGGTGATCACGCTCAAGCGCGCAATGGACAACGTCAAGCCCGCCCTCGAGGTGCGCAGCCGCCGTGTCGGTGGTGCGACCTACCAGGTGCCGGTCGAGGTTCGTCCGGAACGTTCGGTGACGCTGGCCCTGCGTTGGCTGGTCAGCTTCTCCAAGCAGCGTCGCGAGAAGACCATGATCGAGCGCCTGGCAAACGAGATCCTGGATGCCAGCAATGGCCTGGGTGCCGCCGTGAAGCGACGCGAGGACACCCACAAGATGGCCGAGGCAAACCGCGCCTTCGCGCACTACCGCTGGTAGAGCCGAGTCGGCTCCAGAGGCAAAGCTGCCGGAGCGCTGACAGCGAATTAACCGAGTAATCGAAAGAGTGGGAAGACTTCTGTGGCACAGAAGGACGTGCTGACCGACCTGACCAAGGTCCGCAACATCGGAATCATGGCGCACATCGACGCCGGCAAGACGACGACGACCGAGCGCATCCTCTACTACACCGGTATCAGTTACAAGATCGGTGAGGTGCACGACGGCGCCGCCACCATGGACTGGATGGAGCAGGAGCAGGAGCGCGGGATCACCATCACCTCCGCGGCGACCACCTGCTTCTGGAACGACAACCAGATCAACATCATCGACACCCCCGGGCACGTCGACTTCACCGTCGAGGTGGAGCGCAGCCTGCGGGTTCTCGACGGTGCCGTTGCCGTGTTCGACGGCAAGGAGGGCGTCGAGCCGCAGTCCGAGCAGGTCTGGCGGCAGGCCGACAAGTACGACGTCCCCCGCATCTGCTTCGTCAACAAGATGGACAAGATCGGCGCGGACTTCTACTTCTCGGTGAAGACCATGGAAGACCGGCTCGGCGCCAACGTCATCCCGATCCAGCTGCCCGTTGGCTCGGAGGGTGACTTCGAGGGCGTCGTCGACCTGGTCGAGATGAAGGCCAAGGTCTGGCGCGGCGAGACCAAGCTCGGCGAGACCTACGAGACCATCGACATTCCGGCCGAGTTGCAGGAGAAGGCCGACGAGTACCGAGAGAAGCTGCTCGAGGCCGTCGCTGAGACCGACGAGGCACTGCTGGAGAAGCACTTCGGCGGCGAGGCGCTGACGGTCGAGGAGATCAAGGGTGCGCTGCGCAAGCTCACCATCAACTCCGAGGCTTACCTGGTGTTGTGCGGAAGCGCGTTCAAGAACAAGGGCGTGCAGCCGATGCTGGACGCGGTCATCGACTACCTGCCGTCACCGCTCGACGTTCCGCCTGCCGAAGGCCACGTGCCTGGCAAGGAAGACGAGCTGATCACGCGCAAACCGTCGACCGACGAGCCGTTCTCGGCGTTGGCGTTCAAGGTCGCCACCCACCCGTTCTTCGGCAAGCTGACCTACGTCCGCGTGTACTCGGGCAAGGTCGACTCCGGTAGCCAGGTCATCAACGCCACCAAGGGCAAGAAGGAGCGGCTGGGCAAGCTGTTCCAGATGCACTCCAACAAGGAGAACCCGGTGGAGACCGCCTCGGCTGGTCACATCTACGCGGTGATCGGTCTGAAGGACACCACCACCGGTGACACCTTGTGCGACCCCAACAACCAGATCGTGTTGGAGTCGATGACCTTCCCGGACCCGGTCATCGAGGTCGCCATCGAGCCCAAGACCAAGAGCGACCAGGAGAAGCTGAGCCTCTCGATCCAGAAGCTCGCCGAAGAGGACCCCACCTTCAAGGTGCACCAGGACAACGAGACCGGCCAGACCGTGATCGGCGGCATGGGCGAGTTGCACCTGGACATCCTGGTGGACCGGATGCGTCGCGAGTTCAAGGTCGAGGCCAACGTCGGTAAGCCGCAGGTCGCCTACAAGGAGACCATCAAGCGGACGGTCGACAAGGTCGAGTTCACCCACAAGAAGCAGACCGGTGGCTCGGGCCAGTTCGCCAAGGTCCTCGTCAGCCTCGAGCCGTTCAGCGGCGAAGACGGTGCGACCTACGAGTTCGAGAACAAGGTCACCGGTGGCCGTATCCCTCGGGAGTACATCCCGTCAGTGGATGCCGGCGCCCAGGACGCGATGCAGTACGGCGTACTTGCGGGCTACCCGCTGGTGAACGTCAAGCTGACGCTGCTCGACGGCGCGTACCACGACGTCGACTCGTCCGAGATGGCGTTCAAGATCGCCGGTTCGCAGGTGATGAAAAAGGCTGCGGCGCAAGCACAGCCGGTCATCCTGGAGCCCATCATGGCTGTCGAGGTCACCACCCCCGAGGATTACATGGGTGACGTGATCGGCGACCTGAACTCCCGCCGTGGCCAGATTCAGGCCATGGAGGAACGCAGCGGTGCGCGTGTGGTCAAAGCCCATGTGCCGCTGTCGGAGATGTTCGGCTACGTCGGCGACCTGCGGTCGAAGACCCAGGGCCGGGCGAACTACTCCATGGTCTTCGACTCCTACGCCGAAGTTCCGGCGAACGTGTCGAAGGAAATCATCGCCAAGGCGACCGGCGAGTGAGCGAAGCTCACGAGGTAGGAGCCGAGTAATGGGCTCTGCGTCGGCGGAGTAATCTTGCCCGGTCACGACCGCGGCACAACGGAAATAACAACACTGCTTTAACAAGCACCAACTAGTCCAGGAGGACACAGAAGTGGCGAAGGCGAAGTTCGAGCGGACGAAGCCGCACGTCAACATCGGGACCATTGGTCACGTTGACCACGGCAAGACCACGTTGACCGCGGCGATCACCAAGGTCCTGCATGACAAGTACCCGGCACTCAACGAGTCGCGTGCGTTCGACCAGATCGACAACGCACCCGAAGAGCGTCAGCGCGGTATCACGATCAACATCTCCCACGTGGAGTACCAGACCGAGAAGCGCCACTACGCGCACGTCGACGCCCCGGGTCACGCGGACTACATCAAGAACATGATCACCGGTGCCGCCCAGATGGATGGTGCGATCCTGGTGGTCGCTGCTACCGATGGTCCGATGCCGCAGACCCGCGAGCACGTGCTGCTGGCCCGTCAGGTCGGCGTGCCCTACATCCTTGTCGCACTGAACAAGGCCGACATGGTCGACGACGAGGAGCTGCTGGAGCTCGTTGAGCTCGAGGTCCGCGAGTTGCTGGCCGCCCAGGAGTTCGACGAGGACGCCCCGGTGATCAAGGTGTCGGCGCTCAAGGCCCTCGAGGGTGACGAGAAGTGGGTCAAGTCCGTCGAGGAGCTGATGGACGCGGTCGACGAGTCGATCCCGGACCCGGTGCGCGAGACCGACCTGCCGTTCCTGATGCCGGTCGAAGACGTCTTCACCATCACCGGTCGTGGCACCGTGGTGACCGGTCGTGTCGAGCGTGGCGTGATCAACGTCAACGAAGAGGTCGAAATCGTCGGCATCAAGACGACCAGCGCCAAGACCACGGTCACCGGTGTGGAGATGTTCCGCAAGCTGCTCGACCAGGGCCAGGCCGGTGACAACGTCGGTCTGCTGCTGCGCGGCATCAAGCGCGAGGACGTCGAGCGCGGTCAGGTCGTCGTGAAGCCCGGCACCACCACGCCGCACACCGATTTCGAGGGCAGCGTCTACATCCTGTCCAAGGACGAGGGTGGCCGGCACACGCCGTTCTTCAACAACTACCGTCCGCAGTTCTACTTCCGCACCACCGACGTGACCGGTGTGGTGACGCTGCCGGAGGGCACCGAGATGGTGATGCCCGGTGACAACACCGAGATCACGGTCAAGCTGATCCAGCCCGTCGCGATGGATGACGGTCTGCGGTTCGCGATCCGTGAAGGTGGCCGCACCGTCGGCGCCGGCCGGGTCACCAAGATCATCAAGTAACTAGATCGCCGACAACGGCGCCCATCCCGCGGGATGGGCGCCGTTGCGCGTTTCAGTATGTGTCCGAGTTATGCTTCTGCTCGCCAAGCGATGCGTTGTCCCGCGCTATCGATCCTGTCGAACACTGGAGCAACCATGCTTGCGCGCTACCTGAAGGCTCAACTCGTCGTCCTCGTCTGCGGTGGTGTGGTCGGCCCGATCTTTCTCATCACCTACTTCGTGTTACCCGGACTGATGGGCGATCAGTTCAATTCCGTCGACTCCTCCATCGGCACAACGATTCAGCAGAGCACCTCGTGGCTGCTGTGGGCGGGTGTGTTCATCACGGTGATCGACGTGTTCGTGGCGTTGTGGCTGGCCAACCGCGGCGCTCAGTCAACCGCGAAGATGGCGGCGCTGCAGCAGACCGGCGTGCTGGCCACGGCGCAGATTCAGGGCATGGGCGAAACGGGCATGCGGATCAACGAACACCCGGTGGTCAATCTGGACCTGCGGATCACCGGGTCCGGGGTCGATTTCACCGACCGCAAGCGGGTCACCGTCGACTTCACCAAGCAGGCGATCGTGACCGCGCGCAAACTCGTCGTGCTGGTCGACCCGACCACGCACCAATACGAAATCGACTGGCAGGCAAGCGCGTTGGTCGCCGGTGTGGTGCCTATGCAGATCACCAGCAGCGAGGACCACAAGACCTATGACCTGACCGGACAGGCCGGCCCGCTGATGGAGATTTTGCAGATCTACAAGGCGAGCAACCTGCCGATCTCCGGCACCGTCGACATCCGCAACTACCCGGCGGTCCGCCAGCAGATCATGGCGGTGGTCCGGCGTGCGGCCGAGACGCAGTCGGTACCTGCTGCGGCCGGTGGCGTGGCCGCGGCGGCTCCGCCGTCGGCCGCGCAGCGGCTGGAGGAGCTGGAGAAACTGCACGCCGGCGGCGCGATCTCGGAGGCCGAGTACGCCGCGGCCCGGCAAAAGATCATCGCCGACCTCTGAGCAGACAACGCGATTAGAACACGTTCCAGTTTCGCTGCTAGCCTGATCGGCAGTCGGCGAAAGGGGCTGTCGTGTCGGGAACACTGCAGGGGCGGGTGGCATTCATCACCGGTGCGGCGCGCGGCCAAGGCCGCGCGCATGCGGCCCGCCTCGCGCGCGAAGGCGCCGACATCATCGCCCTGGACATCTGCGCGCCGGTATCCGACACCATCACCTACCCCGGCGCGACCCCGGAGGACTTGGCCGAGACGGTTCGCGCGGTCGAAGCCGAAGGCCGCAAGATCCTGGCCCGCCAGGTCGATACCCGTGACGACGCGGCGCTGCGCCAGTTGGTCGCCGACGGCGTCGAAGAATTCGGCCGCCTCGACATCCTGATCGCCAATGCCGGCGTGCTGAGTTGGGGACGGGTGTGGGAACTGTCCGACGAGCAGTGGGACAGCGTGATCAGCGTGAACCTGACGGGCACGTTCCAGACCGTGCGCGCGGTGGTGCCCGCGATGATCGACGCCGGCAACGGCGGGGCGATCGTGGTGGTCAGCTCATCGGCCGGGTTGAAGGCCACCCCGGGCAACGGTCACTACTCGGCGTCCAAGCACGGGCTCACCGGCCTCACCAATTCGTTGGCAATTGAGTTGGGGGAGTACGGCATTCGGGTCAACTCGATTCATCCCTACTCGGTGGAGACGCCGATGATCGAGCCTGAGTTGATGATGCAGGTATTCGGCAAGCACCCCCACTTCATCCACAGCTTCGGGCCGATGCCGCTGCAGCCGCACGGCTTCATGGGTGCCGCCGAAGTGTCCGACGTGGTGGCCTGGCTCGTCAGCGACGGCTCCGGCACACTGACCGGGGCCCAGATCCCGGTCGACAAAGGAGTGCTGAAGTACTAGGCCGCCAAGTCGGCCAGGGTCTCGGCGAATCGCTGGACAGCCCAGTCGATTTCGGTCGCCGTGATCACCAACGGCGGGGCAATGCGTATCGTCGACCCGTGCGTGTCCTTGACCAGCACGCCTCGTTCGGCCAGTCGCAGGCTGAGCTCTTTCCCGCTGCCGAGCGCCGGGTCGATGTCGACGCCGGCCCAGAGTCCGCGTCCCCGTACGGCGACCACTCCGTGACCGATCAGCGCCCTCAGCCGCCCGTGCAGTCGTTTCCCCAAGCTGGCCGCGCGCTCCTGGAACTCGCCGCGAGCCAGCATCGACACCACCGTGCTACCGATCGCGGCGGCAAAAGGGTTGCCGCCAAACGTCGACCCGTGCTCGCCGGGATGCAACACCCCGAGGATGTCGCGGTCGGCGACCACTGCCGATAGTGGCACCACGCCGCCACCCAGGGCCTTGCCGAGCAGATAGACGTCGGGCACCACATCCCAGTGGTCGCAGGCAAAAGTGCGGCCGGTGCGGGCAAGGCCGGACTGAATTTCATCGGCGATCATGAGAATGCCTCGGATCGAACAGATTTCACGGACCGTTGGCAGGTAATGCGCTGGCGGCACGATCACGCCCGCCTCGCCTTGGATTGGTTCGAGCAAGACGGCGACGGTGTGCTCGTCGATCGCCTCGGCCAGCGCGTCGACATCCCCGAACGGCACCGAACGAAACCCGGGGGTGAAAGGCCCGAAGCCCGCGCGTGCCGTCGGGTCCGACGAGAAGCTGACGATGCTGATGGTCCGGCCGTGAAAGTTGTTGTCGGCAACCACGATATTCGCTCTGTCGACGGGCACGCCCTTGACGTCGGTGCCCCATTTGCGTGCCACCTTGAGCGCGCTCTCGACCGCTTCGGCGCCGCTGTTCATCGGCAACACCATGTCCTTGCCGCACAACGACGTCAGCGCCGCGCAGAACTGGCCCAGTGCTTCGGCATGAAAGGCGCGACTGACCAATGTGACGGTGTCCAACTGCGCGTGGGCCGTCGCGGTGATCTCGGGGTTGCGGTGCCCGAAATTCACCGCCGAATATGCGGCCAGGCAGTCCAGGTAGCGGCGTCCTTCGACGTCGGTGATCCAGCACCCCTCGGCGCTGGCGACCACCACCGGCAGCGGCGAGTAGTTGTGCGCGCATGAGCGCTCGTCACGCGCGATCGCTGACTCGGTCAGCGCGCCGCGATCGGCGAAGGTCTGCATCGTTGTCATCGCGCCGCTCCTGCTGCTCTTCTCCGATCGCACTGCTCCGACTATCGTCGCCGGCGGGTCACAAGTACACCTCCAGCGTGCAGCATTTAACGGATCCACCGCCCTTGAGCAACTCGGGCATCTCGACTCCGATGGGCTCGAAACCTGCGTCGGCCAGTTGCCGGGCGAAACCGACCGCGGCGGCCGGGTGAATGACATGGCGGCCGTCGGACACGGCGTTGAGGCCGAACGCGTAGGCATCGGCGGTGTCGACCACGATCGCGTCGGGGAACAGCGTCTGCAAATGCGCCCGGGAAACGTAGCTGAAGGCCGGCGGGTAGTAGGCGATCGTGGTGTCGTCGAGCACGGTCAACGCGGTGTCGAGGTGATAGAAACGCGGATCGATCAATTCGAGGCTGATCACGCGGCGGCCGAAGATCCCGGCGATTTCACCGTGTGCCCGCAGGTCGGTGCGAAATCCGTAGCCGGCCAAGATGTCGTCGCCCACCGGCAACAAGTCGCCCTGGCCTTCGTTCACGTGACGAGTCCGGCGTGGTTCGTAGCCCTGCGCCGACAACCAGGCGGCGTAGGCCGCTGACTCCTGTTTGCGCTCAGCGTATTTGAAGCGCGCGACGGCAGCCGTACCGTCGATGATCAACCCGCCGTTTGCGGCGTACACCATGTCGGGCAAGCCGGGAACTGGGTCGACGAGGTCGACGTTGTGCCCCAGTTGCCGGTACACGTCGTGCAGGTGCTGCCACTGAGTCAACGCCGCGGACGCGTCAACCGGAGTCGTGGTGTCCATCCACGGATTGATCGCGTAGTCGACCGTGAAGAACCGCGGCGGGGTCATCACGTAGCGCCGAACGGTGGCCGTGCGCTCGGTGGTGTGACGCCTGGCTTGGATCCCGGAATCAGCGAAGGTCGTCATGCATCAACGGTAGGGGAGCTTTGTGCGCAACGCATTGATGTCTGTTGCTTATGTATGACAGATTTATTGCGCAGAATGCGACAATCGAGCTATCTGTTGTGTCTGGAGGGGTGATGGACCGTTTAGATGAGATTGACGAGCAGATTCTGGCCGAATTGGCCCAGCACGCCCGCGCGACATTCGCCGAAATCGGTGAGCGGGTGCGATTGTCCGCGCCCGCGGTCAAGCGCCGCGTCGACCGGATGCTCGACAGCGGGGTGATCCGTGGATTCACCACCGTCATCGATCGCAACGCGGTCGGCTGGAAGACCGAGGCCTATGTCGAGGTCTTCTGCCACGGCCGCATCTCTCCCGACGAATTGCGGCAAGCCTGGGTCGACATCCCCGAAGTCGTCAGTGCCGCAACGGTAACCGGCCCCTCCGACGCACTCCTGCGGGTGCTCGCGCGCGACATGCCGCATCTGGAGGACGCGCTGGAGCGAATCCGCACCAGTGCCGACGTCGAACGCAGCGAGAGCATCGTCGTGCTGTCCAATCTGATCGACCGGTCGCGCGCGCAGGGGTGACCCACCGTCGGGCACCGCAATCGTGTATGAACTCTCCAATGACCACTAGCGCTGGCGACCACGGAATCCTGATCGTCGGTGGAGGACTCGCCGCGACCCGGACCGCCGAGCAATTACGCCGGGCCGAGTTCACCGGACCGATCACGATCGTCAGCGACGAAGTCCACCTGCCCTACGACCGTCCGCCGCTGTCCAAAGAGGTGTTGCGCAGCGAAGTCGACGACGTGACACTCAAGCCGCGTGAGTTCTACGACGAGAAAGACATCACCTTGCGTCTGGGGTCAGCCGCCACCGGCGTCGACACCAAAGCGCAGACTGTGACGCTCGACGACGGATCAACCCTCGGTTACGACGAACTCGTCATCGCGACAGGCTTGGTGCCACGGCGTATCCCGGCGTTTCCGGACCTCGAGGGTATTCGGGTGCTGCGGTCCTTCGACGAGAGTCTGGCGCTGCGCCGGCATGCGTTAGAAGCGCAGCGCGCCGTGGTGGTCGGGGCGGGATTCATCGGCTGCGAGGTGGCGGCCAGTCTGCGTGGGCTGGGAGTGGACGTCGTACTGGTCGAGCCCCAACTCGCGCCTCTGGCGGCGGTGCTCGGCGAACAGATCGGCGGACTGGTGGCCCGGCTGCATCGGGACGAGGGTGTCGACGTGCGCACCGGCGTCGGAGTGGCCGAGGTGCGTGGCGATACACACGTCGAGACCGTGCAATTGACCGACGGCACCGAGGTGAACGCCGACCTGGTCGTGGTTGGCATCGGCTCACGGCCGGCGACCGACTGGCTGGATGGCAGCGGTATCGAAGTCGACAACGGTGTCATCTGCGACGCCGCCGGGCGGACCAGCGCGCCAAACGTATGGGCCCTCGGCGATGTCGCGTCCTGGCGCGACGCAGGAGGACACCAAGTGCGCGTGGAACATTGGAGCAACGTCGCCGAACAGGCCCGCGCCGTCGTGCCCGCGATGCTCGGCCAGGACGCACCGTCCAACGTGGTCGTCCCGTACTTCTGGAGCGATCAGTACGATGTGAAGATCCAGTGCCTCGGCGAGCCCGTCGCCACCGACACCGTGCACGTCGTGGAGGACGACGGACGCAAATTCCTTGCCTACTACGAGCGCGACGGTGCGGTGGCCGGTGTCGTCGGCGGTGGAATGCCCGGCAAGGTCATGAAGGCGCGCGGCAAAATCGCTGCCGCTGCGCCGATTTCGGAAGTTCTGGGCTAACTACTCCCACACAACCGGTGGGCCGTGCGGTGAGCACGCGGCCAGCAATCGATCATCCCCGCCGGGCCAGCAACGGGCGCGTACCACGAACTCGACGTCGGCCTCCGGTGTTCGCCGGTGCGGTTCCAGCGTCAGGTGCGCAAACGGCGATTCGGGAGTGGCCCGCGCACCCAGTGCCTCGATGTTGGCGGTGATCGTCGACTGCTCGGGCAGCGAAAGGTATTGCCACATAATCGAATGCCACAACACGGTAAGTGTGCCGTCGGCGAGGTCCAGGCCGGCCACTGCCTCGGTGGCGTTGCGGCGGTGCAGCGTGGCCGGTACCTGGCGGGCAACACTGATCGCGCCCCGCAACCGGTCCAGCCGGGCCCGCTGGTCAGGCCAGACGTAACTCAGCAGCGTCATCTCGCCCGCGGCGGTGGTGGCGTCCAGCGGGGCGATGTCATAGCCGTGGCGCTCGGCGATGGTCAGATCAGCGGCCGGGGGCAGCTCGCCGTGCCAGGCTTCCTCGATGGTCACCGGTGAATCAACCGGACCCCAGCCGCCACCCGGATAGTTGTACCGGTAATGATCGGCGCGCAGGTTCAGCCCGGCGCTGCAGCCGATCTCGAAAAGCCGCACAGGGCAGTTGAATTGGTTGGACAACGTCAGTAGGCCACCGATCAGCGCGGCCGAACGTCCGACTTCGTTGGTCTGCGGCGGCTGGTCGAGGGCGGCACGCAGATACTCGGTGTGTTCCGCGGCGGCTTGCACGACATCGGGCCACGCGGCCTCGGCGTCCCACTGCCCGCCGACGCTCGGATACCAGCGGCGCAAGGCGCCCGCTCGCCCGTCGAGCGCCAAACGATGCATTCCGCCGAGCAGTCGAAGCGGCAAAGCCATGCGGCCAGAATCGTTTTCATGCCCGGCGAAGATCCGTGCGAATACACCGCCGGCCTCGACGTCGGCGCCCACCCGCGGCAGTAGCTCCCCGTACATCGCCGATCCCATCCCGGCGCAGATCTGCCCCTGCACCTCGATGGTCTGCAGCAATCGGCTCATGCCTCTAGATTTTTCAGTCCGGCGCGGACCACGTCAAAGGCATCGCCCAAAGCTTGCGGTAACGAGACCGATTCGTCATCCAGCCAATGCTCGTAGGCGCTCAGAGCCACGCCGAGCATCATCCACGCGACGGTCTGCGGTCGCAGGTCGTTGGTCTTGGCGCCGGTCCGCTGCGCGACGAAGGCGGCGATCACCTCACGCCATCCTGCGTACATGGTCATCGAATACGCCTGCAATTCAGCCGTTTGCAGGATCACCCGCATCCGCTGTCGGTGCCTGACGGTCTCGGAGTCATCAAAAGTGTTGAACGACAACAGCGCAGCTTCCAGTGCGTCACCGAGTGGCATGTCCGCGTCGACGTCGCTGAGCAGCCGACTGAGATGTTGTAGATGAGTGTCGAAGTCTCCCCAGGGAATGGCGTTCTTCGACGCGTAGTACCGAAATACGCTGCGACGCGCGATGCCAGCCGCCTGCGCGATGTCGTCGACGCTGACCTCCGCGAAACCGCGACTGAGGAACATCCCGATCGCGACGTCGGAGATGTGCTCGCGCGTGGTGGACCGGCGGCGCCCGAGGCGAGGCTGCTGTTGCGCCATGGTCCCCGCCCTTCCATTCCGGCACTCGATGCCATATTCTGACTGAGATTTTGACCACATCGACACCAGCTTGTCGAGTCCCACCCGAAAGAAAGGCATGGTCATGGACGAGAACCAAAAGATGGACAGCGCCGCCGGAGCCGTTACGACGGCGACATCCAGCCCAGAGCTCGTCACCGAGACGCTGGTCGAAGAGGTGTCCATCGACGGGATGTGCGGGGTCTACTGACCGTGAGCGCCCCCACGGCGGGGCTGGATGGCCCGCCTTCATCGTCGACGGGCGGGCGGGCCGAGTTCGACATCGATCAGCCGTGGCGCCTGCACCCACAGGTCGCCGTGCGCCCCGAATCGTTCGGTGCGCTGTTGTATCACTTCGGAACTCGCAAACTGTCGTTCCTGAAGAACCGCACCATCCTGACGGTGGTGCAATCGCTGTCTGACCACCCCGACGTCCGGGCCGCGCTTCGTGCGGCCGGCGTTGAGGATTCCCAGCAAGACCCCTACGTGCACGCGCTCGGCGTGCTGGCCGGCTCGCACATGCTGTTGCCGGCGGAGGAGGAAGCGTGACACGCGCCTCCGACGATGCAGCGCGAAGGAATGAGGAGGAGCGGCGCTAATGACATCCACAGTGCCACGGCTCATCGAGCAGTTCGAACGCGGCTTGGACGCACCCATCTGCCTGACGTGGGAGCTGACCTACGCGTGCAACTTGGCGTGCGTGCACTGCCTGTCGTCGTCGGGCAAGCGCGACCCGCGTGAGCTGTCCACGAGGGCGTGCAAGGACATCATCGACGAGCTGGAACGCATGCAGGTGTTCTACGTCAACATCGGTGGCGGGGAACCGACTGTGCGGCCGGACTTTTGGGAGCTGGTCGATTACGCGACGGCCCACCATGTCGGTGTGAAGTTCTCGACCAACGGCGTGCGCATCACCCCTGAGGTCGCAGCCCGCCTGGCCGCCAGCGACTATGTCGACGTCCAGATCTCGCTGGACGGTGCGACCGCTGAGGTCAACGACGCGGTCCGCGGGCCCGGCTCGTTCGCGATGGCCGTTCGCGCGTTGGAAAACTTGGCTGCGGCGGGTTTCAAAGACGCCAAGATCTCGGTCGTGGTGACCCGCCACAACGTCGGCCAGCTCGACGAGTTCGCCTCGCTGGCAAGCCGATACGGCGCTACGCTGCGGATCACCCGGTTGCGTCCCTCCGGCCGTGGTGCCGATGTCTGGGACGAACTGCACCCGACGGCCGACCAACAGGTCCAGTTGTATGACTGGCTGGTCGCCAAAGGCGAGCGAGTGCTCACCGGGGACTCGTTCTTCCACCTGTCCGGTCTCGGTGAACCGGGCGCGCTGGCCGGGCTGAACATGTGCGGTGCCGGGCGAGTGGTGTGCCTGATCGACCCGATCGGCGACGTCTACGCCTGCCCGTTCGCCATCCACGACCGCTTCCTGGCTGGAAATGTGTTGTCCGACGGTGGTTTTGACAATGTCTGGAAGGACGCCCCGCTGTTCCGTGAGCTGCGCGAGCCACAGTCCGCGGGAGCCTGTGGCAGCTGCGGGCACTACGACAGCTGCCGGGGCGGGTGCATGGCGGCCAAGTTCTTCACCGGGCTGCCACTCGACGGCCCCGACCCGGAGTGCGTGCAGGGCTACGGCGTGCCGGCGCTGGCGCAGGAGCGCGACAAGCCGCGCCCGGCCGGCGACCACTCCCGCAGCGGTCGCCGCAAGAGTGGCCCCGTCCCGCTGACCCTGACCATGCCGCCACAGCGACTCTGCAACGAGAGCCCGGTCTAGCCGTGGCCCGTGACGTCTGGTTCGAGACGGTGGCCATTGCGCAGCAGCGCGCGAAGAAGCGGCTGCCCAAGTCGTCCTATTCCGCGCTGGTCGCCGCCAGCGAAAGGGGTCTGACCGTCTCCGACAACGTCGAGGCGTTCGGTGAGCTGGGCTTTGCCCCGCATGTGGTCGGCGCGCTCGAGAAGCGAGATCTGTCCACAACGGTTATGGGACAAGAAATTTCGCTGCCGGTAGTCATCTCTCCGACCGGCGTGCAGGCCGTCGACCCAGACGGCGAGGTCGCCGTCGCCCGCGCCGCCGCCGCACGCGGCACCGCGATGGGGCTGTCCTCATTCGCCAGCAAGCCGATCGAGGACGTGATCGCTGCCAACCCCAAGCTGTTCTTCCAGGTGTACTGGTCGGGCGGACGCGACGTGATCGCGGCGCGCGTCGAGCGGGCCCGGCAGGCTGGCGCTGTCGGCCTGATCGTCACGACCGACTGGTCGTTCTCTCACGGCCGCGACTGGGGCAGCCCGAAGATTCCCGAGCAGATGAACCTGCGCACCATGCTGCGGATGTCGCCGGAGGTGATCACTCGACCCGGCTGGCTGTGGCGATTCGGCAAGACGCTTCACCCGCCGGACCTGCGGGTGCCCAACCTGGCCGGCCGCGGCGAGGCCGGTCCGCCGTTCTTCGCCGCCTACGGCGAATGGATGTCGACGCCACCGCCGACGTGGGCCGACATCGCGTGGCTGCGCGAGTTGTGGGGCGGCCCGTTCATGCTCAAGGGCGTAATGCGGCTAGACGACGCGAAAAGAGCTGTGGACGCCGGTGTTTCGGCAATCTCGGTGTCGAACCACGGCGGCAACAACCTGGATGGAACGCCGGCGTCAATTCGCGCGCTGCCTGCAGTCGCCGAGGCGGTCGGCGACCAGGTCGAAGTTTTGCTGGACGGCGGTATCCGGCGCGGCAGTGACGTCGTCAAGGCGCTGGCGCTCGGCGCCCGCGCGGTGATGATCGGGCGGGCCTACCTGTGGGGTCTGGCCGCGGCCGGGCAACCGGGCGTCGAAAACGTGCTCGACATCATGCACGGCGGAATCGACTCCGCTTTGATGGGCCTCGGGCGCGCATCGGTGCACGACCTGAATCGGGACGACGTCCTGGTGCCCGACGGCTTCACCCGGACCCTCGGCGCGAACGCCCCAGGAGCTTAGCCGCCGCGGACACGAGACCAGCGGGTATGTTGATACTCACGTGGCTGACGTGGCGACGTTGACCGGTTTCAGTGAACGGTCGGCGGAAAAAACTTTTTCGATAGCGCCAACAACCGATGCACTGCAGGTGAATTCGTCTTACCATCACCGAGTGGTGGTCCAGCCCGATCTCGGGGGCTCTACGTCGAGCCAACTGCAGAGCATGACAGTAGGGCTGGCTATCCCCGTCGGCTCTACCGAGCAGCACGGCCCACACCTACCGCTGGACACCGACACCAGGATCGCTTCGGCGGTCGCCGGCGCGGTCGCAGCAAACTTGTCCGACGATCCGGACCTGACATGGTTCGCGGCCCCGGCGATCGCGTACGGCGCCAGCGGCGAGCACCAGAGTTTCCCCGGAACGATCTCGATCGGGACCGACGCATTGACGGCGCTGCTGGTCGAGTACGGCAGGTCGGCGACCTGCTGGACGCAGCGGCTGCTGTTCGTCAACGGCCACGGAGGCAACATCGCGGCGCTGGGTGAGGCCGTCCGGGTTCTGCGCCGTGAGGGGCGGGACGCGGTGTGGTGCCCGTGCGTGGTCGTCGGTGGCGATGCCCATGCCGGACACACCGAAACTTCAGTATTGCTGCATATTTCGCCCGCCGATGTGCGCACCGATCAGCTACGTGCGGGCAACGGCGCCCCGCTGTCCGAGCTGCTGCCATCGATACGCAGCGGGGGAGTGGCCGCGGTCAGCGAGGTCGGTGTGCTGGGTGACCCGACCACTGCGACCGCCGCCGACGGTGCGCGGATGATGGCCGAGATGGTTGAAGACTGCTCGCGCCGGATCCGGCGGTGGACGCCCGCCGCCGACGGGATGCTCACGTGACCGGCGTCGGCCACGATAGTGCCGGCGCTGAGGAGCGGCGCATATGAATCCCGCGGCCGGCGTGCTGGGGCGGCGCTGATGACACAGACGCGTTTGCCGGACGGGTTTGCTGTGCAGGTCGACCGCCGGGTTCGGGTGCTCGGCCAGGGGTCGGCTTTGCTGGGTGGATCGCCGACCCGGATATTGCGGCTGGCCCCGGCCGCTCAGGACATGCTCGCCGACGGCCGCCTCAAGGTCAGCGACGCCTTGAGCGCCGAGTTGGCCCGGACGCTGCTCGACGCGACCGTGGCGCATCCGCGCCCCGCGGGTGGGCCGTCGCATCGCGACGTGACCGTCGTAATTCCGGTGCGGGACAACGCATGTGGGTTACGCAGGCTGGTCTCGGCGTTGCGCGGTTTGCGCATTGTCGTCGTGGACGACGGCTCGTCGACGCCGGTACGGCTCGAAGAGTTCGCCGTGGCGCATCCCGACCTCCAGGTTCTGCGGCACATGCAGAGCAAGGGCCCGGCCGCCGCCCGCAACACCGGCTTCGCGGCCTGCAAGACGGACTATGTCGCGTTCCTCGACTCCGACGTCGTCCCGCGACGCGGCTGGCTCGAGGCGCTGCTCGGGCACTTCTGCGACCCGACCGTCGCGCTCGTCGCCCCACGAATCGTGGGACTTGCGCAGACCGATCATCTGGTCGGCCGCTACGAGGCGGTGCGCTCGTCGCTGGACCTCGGTCAGCGCGAAGCCCCGGTAATTCCCTACACCAGCGTTTCTTATGTGCCGAGCGCGGCAATCATATGTCGTACTTCGACCTTCCGGGATATTGACGGATTCGATGAGACGCTGCGATCGGGTGAAGACGTCGATCTGTGCTGGCGGCTGGTCGAGGCGGGTGCCCGTCTTCGGTACGAGCCGATTGCCCAAGTGGCACATGATCATCGTACCGAATTGCGGGATTGGGTTGCGCGCAAAGCGTTTTACGGTGGGTCGGCCGCCCCGTTGTCGGTCCGCCACCCGGACAAGATCGCACCGTTGATGATCTCGGGCTGGGCGCTGACGGCCTGGATTCTGATGGCGCTGGGCTCCAGCTTCGGGTACCTGGCGTCACTCTTCGTTGCCGGGCTTACCGGGCGCCGGGTCGCGAAGAGCATGCAGGGTACCGAGACCCAGCTGTGGGACGTGGTGACGGTGGCCGCCCGCAGCCTGTGGTCGGCGGCGCTGCAGCTGGCGTCGGCGATCTGCCGGCACTACTGGCCGGTCGCGCTGCTGGCCGCCATGCTGTTCCGCTCATGCCGCCGGGTCGTCGTGGTCGCGGCGATTCTCGACGGGGTGGTGGACTGGGCCAATCGTCGGCAGACCGCAGACGAGGACGCCCGGCCGATCGGGCTGTTGACGTATTTGGTGCTCAAGCGGATCGACGATCTGGCCTACGGACTGGGCCTCTGGTACGGCGTGGTGCGTGAACGCAACGTCGGCCCGCTCAAACCGCAGATTCGGGTCTGACTCCTGACCGCAGCTGCGCTACACAGCGATGTGCTGATCATTGGCGCGGGAAGCGCTGGATCTGTTGTCGCGAACCGGCTTTCGCTCGATCCCAGCCGCTCGGTAACGGTCCTCGAGGCCGGCCCGGGCCTAGGTGATCCGCGGCTGAACGCCGAAACCGCGAATGGGCTTCGGCTGCCGATCGGCGCGGCGAGTCCGCTGGTCCAGCGGTACCAGACCACCCTCACCGATCACCCTGCGCGCCCGATGACGATTATGCGCGGTGCGACGATCGGCGGATCCGGTGCCGTCAACGGCGGATATTTCTGCCGCGGTCTGCGTGGCGACTTCGACGGCTTCGGGATGCCGGGGTGGGGCTGGTCCGACGTGGTCCAACACTTCCGGGCGATCGAGACCGACCTCGATTTCGGCGGACCGGCGCACGGCGACGCCGGCCCGATCCTGGTCCAGCGGACACGTGAAATAACAGGCAGCACAGCGTCTTTCGTCGAAGCAGCGCGACGCCATGGCTTCGACTGGCTGCCCGACCTCAACGATGTGCCCGACGCCGAGACCCTGCCAGCCGGGGTCGGGGCCGTCCCGCTGAACATCGTCGACGGGACTCGGATTGGTCCCGGGGCCGCCTATCTGCTGCCCGCCCTGGAACGCGCCAACCTGTCGCTGCTGACCCAGACGCGGGCGCTGCGCTTGCGCATCGCCGACGCTCGGGCCGATGCCGTGGACGCCGTCGGTCCCGGTGGTCCGATCACCGTCTCCGCCGACCACATCGTGCTCTGCGCGGGTGCGATTGAATCCGCGCATCTGCTCATGCTGTCCGGCGTTGGAGACGAGGCGATGTTGCGCGCCGCCGGGGTGGACGTGATCGCTCCGTTGCCGGTCGGCACGGGCTGCAGCGACCACCCGGAATGGGTGCTGCCGACCACCTGGACGGTGGAAACCGGACGGCCGGTCCTCGAGGTGGTGCTGAGCACCCCTGACGGCGTCGAGATCCGACCGTATACCGGCGGCTTTGTGGCCATGGTCGGTGACGGAACAGCGGGCCGCCCGGACTGGCCGCATCTCGGGGTAGCCCTGATGCGTCCCCTGGCCCGCGGACGGGTCGTGCTGGTCTCGGGCGACCCGATGGTGCCGCCGGTCATCGAGCACCACTACGACAGCGAACCGGCCGACCTCGCCGCATTGCGGGCCGGCTACGAGTTGGCTCGCGAAATAGCAAGTCCGACAACCGAAGTCGGTGAGCCAACGTGGTCGACGTCGCAGCACCTGTGCGGCAGCGCCCCGATGGGCCACGCCGGGGATCCGGCCGCCGTCGTCGATCACCGGTGCCGGGTGCACGGGATCGACGGGCTGTGGGTGGTCGACGGGTCGGTGCTACCGACAATCACCAGTCGCGGTCCGCACGCCACGATCACCATGCTGGGTCACCGGGCCGCGGAGTTCGTCGGCTGATTCGCTCCAGGGTTCATGTCGGTGGCGTAGACGTTTGCGTACGCTGTCTAGGGCGGACACGAGGAGGTGGTCCACATCGCGGATAAGACAGATCCGCGCCCGGCACGTTCGCGGGCCCGGTTGCTGGAGGCTGCCACCGCGTTGCTTCGCGCCGGGGGCCCCAGCGCGGTGACCGTCGACGCGGTGACCCGTGGCGCCAACGTGGCCCGCGCCACCCTCTACCGCCACTTTCCGAGTGGAAATGACTTGCTCGCAGCGGCTTTCAGCGGGCTGATACCGCCGCCGCCGATGCCGGTTGACGAAGGCACCCTGCGCGACCGGCTGATGGCCGTGGTCCTGGCATTCGGGCAGGCGATCGCCGAGAGCTCAGGAATGGTGATGGCGATGAGCTGGCTGGCGCTCGGGCGTGACCTGGAGCAGCTGCCCGAATCCCGACGCGCTCGGACGTCCGACAGTCCCGCGATCAGCACGCTTCGCGAGCGCATCGCCCAGCAGTACGCGGCGCCGTTCGACGCGATCTTCGACAGCCCGGAGGCCGCCGAGTTGGGCGACATCGATCGCACCCGGGCGATCGCAATGCTGATCGGTCCGGCGGTGCTCGGGCGGTTGTCCACCCTGCCCGACTTCGACTACCGCGAATGTGCGCAGGCCGCCGTCGACGGCTTCTTGCACGTGCAGCGCGAACAGAGGAAATTGCTCAACAAAGCCGATGACGAATCGGCAGGTGCGTGAGACCGTCGACGGATCTCCTTGAGCTCAATCGCTTTTAGCCGGTGCACCAGCTCGGTGAAGTAGCCCAGTTGCTGGCGCGCAAGGTCAGCGGCTTTCGCGGTGGCCACCGCATGTGCGCGGGACCCGTTTCTGACACGTGTCACGCACCGTCTCCGTGATTGCCGATTCGCCGAAGGCCGATTTCCGGTAATCCGTAGGCTGTCGTATCGTGCCGATCCGTTCGCTTCGTCGCCGCCGAGCCTGGGCCGTCTTGTTGATGACGGCCCTGCTGGTCGCGGCTTGCGGACAGGACGCCGTCGTTAGGCCGCACAAGCCGGAACCCGCTTACGCGGGCCCACTGGATGCCGGCGTCGTGCGCACCGCGATGGGATCGGTGCGCGGTCAGGTCGCCGCCGATTACCGTCTGTTTCAAGCCATTCCGTACGCGGCGCCCCCGGTGGGCCCGCTGCGATGGCAAGCGCCGCGACCCGCGGCGCGTTGGTCGGGAATGCTTGACGCGACCAAGGCTGGGCCGCAATGCATGCAGGACACGGGCCTGAAACCGGGGGTGGGCAAGCCGACCAGCGAAAACTGCCTGACGCTCAACGTCTGGACTCCACCTCGTGCCCAGCATGGCGAGAAACGCCCGGTGATGGTGTGGATCCACGGGGGAGGGTTCGTCAACGGCAGCGGCGACATCTATCACTCGCGCTGGCTGGCGGCCAAGGGCCACGTCCTCGTCGTCACGGTCAACTATCGGCTGGGTGCGCTGGGATTTCTGGCCCACCCGTCGCTCGGCCCGGCGGGCACGGTTGGGAACTACGGCTTGGCCGACCAGCAGGCCGCGCTGCGCTGGGTCCGCGACAACATCGCCGCATTCGGGGGCGACCCGAAGAAGGTCACGATCGCCGGCGAATCGGCGGGCGGCATGTCGGTGTGCGACCACCTGATCGCGCCCGGTTCGGCGGGACTGTTCAGGGCCGCGATCATCCAGAGCGCGCCGTGCCAAGCGCAGGCCGATGTGGCATTCGGGCAACGACAAAGCACCGATTACGCGGTGTCGGCCGGCTGCCGCAATCCCGCGACCACCGCGCGGTGTCTGCGAGCGTTGCCGGCGACGAAACTCGAGCGCCCGCTCTGGTACTACTTCCTCGGTGATTCCGATGCGCTCTCCGGCCCGGTGACCGGAACTGCGGCGCTACCGGACAATCCGATGACGGCGTTCGCCGCCGACCGGGCCGCCCGTGTCCCGGTACTGATCGGCGTCAACCACGACGAGTTCACGCTTTTCGCGGCGTTGCGGGCATCGAAGCTGCATCGGGGAATGACTCCCGGTGAGTATCCGAAGGTGCTTGCCGACATCTTCGGCGACGACAGCGCCCTTGTGCTGGCGCATTATTCGCCCGAGCACTACGGCGGCGACGTGTCGCTCGCGTACTCGGCCGCAGCCACCGACGGGATTTTCGCTTGTGCCGCAGATAGATTCGTGGACTCGTTGAGCCGCAACGCACCGGTCTACTCGTATGAGTTCGACGACCTGCATGCTCCCGAGCCTGATTTCATGCGGCGCGCCCCCTTCCCGGTCGGCGCCAGCCACTCGTTGGAGTTGCGGTACCTGTTCAGCATGGGTGGCGCGCCGCCGCTGGATCACGCGCAACAGGTTCTGTCCGACCAGATGATGAGCTACTGGAGCCACTTCGTCACCAACGGCGCACCAAAGGCCGCCGGCCTGCCCGACTGGCCCGCCCAGGACGGTGATCCCGAGCACAACTACTGGATGTCGTTGCGGCCCGGTGGAAGTCAGGTAAGCACCGAGTTCGAAGCGGAGCACCAGTGCCCGTTCTGGGCGACGCTGAAGGGAAAGCAATGAGTACGGACTCGCACGGTTTCGCCGAGGAGTGGGCCGCGGCTTGGAACCGCCGCGACGTGGAAGCCGTGCTCGCGCATTTTCACGACGACGTCGTCTTCACCTCGCCCGTGGCGGCCGACGTGGTTCCCGAGTCGGCCGGAGTTGTGCGCGGCAAAGCGGCGCTGCGCGAATACTGGCGTGCCGCAGTGCAAGCCGTGCCCGACCTGCACTTCGACATCGTCGGCATCTACCGCGGGGTGTCGACGCTCGTGATCAACTACCGCAACCAGAAGGGTGGCCTGGTGAACGAGGTGCTCGAGTTCGACGGCGCGCTGGTCCGTCGCGGCCACGGGACATATCTGGTCGAGCCCTAACTGGGCCGGCTTCGTACTTTTGGGGGACCACGAGCTAGCCACCGACCTTGTCGGCGCGGATGCGGAACGCGAATGGCTGCGCAATTTTTCCCAAGGCCTCCCCGGCGTGCGTTTCCACGTGGAGGACATGGTGATCCAAGGCGGTCCGTGGTCGACCCGCGTCGCCACCCGCTGCGCCGTCGTCCATGTCGGCCGCATCCTGTATCGCGGCGTCAACTTCGGTCGCATCGCGTGGGGAAAGATCGTCGAAGAGGCGATCCTTCCGGACGCCAAGGCGCCGACGGCCGCGCTTAGCTGACCAGGGGCCGCATATCCGCTGCTCAAGCCCGTTTTGACCGGCTACCTCAGTGTGGAGCAAGAACCTGGCGTTCGACCGTCTCATCTGGTGATTTTCGCCTGGCCGGGAGGATTTGGCCCCTACCGCGATCTAGGGCATACTGTTCGGGTTGCCTTGAGCCAGGTTCGCGCCTGGCCGGGGCATACGACCAGCGCCTACACGGGCGCGTCCGGTCCCAATCTGGAGCGAGACCAATTTCGGTCGCGGACCAGGCTGCGTGAGGGTGACACACCCGACCGCGGGGGCCGGTGGACCAAGACAGGTAAACAGCGGCGCAACAACCGGGCGCACGCCTGATCGTCCCCGACGATCCGGTGCCCGGCAGGAAACCGGGTCTCGACCTGGAGAGTGAGGAAGCGTGGCGGGACAGAAGATCCGCATCAGGCTCAAGGCCTACGACCACGAGGCCATTGACGCCTCGGCGCGCAAGATTGTCGAGACGGTTGTCCGTACGGGCGCCAGTGTGGTTGGCCCAGTGCCGCTGCCGACTGAGAAGAACGTGTACTGCGTTATCCGCTCACCGCACAAGTACAAAGACTCGCGTGAGCACTTCGAGATGCGCACTCACAAGCGCCTGATCGACATCCTTGACCCGACCCCGAAAACCGTTGACGCGCTGATGCGCATCGATCTGCCTGCCAGCGTCGACGTCAACATCCAGTAGGAGAGCTGCGAGCAATGGCGAGAAAGGGCATCCTGGGCACCAAGCTGGGCATGACGCAGGTGTTCGATGAGAACAACCGCGTCGTCCCCGTGACGGTGGTCAAGGCCGGGCCGAACGTGGTGACCCGCATCCGTACTCCGGAGGTTGACGGGTACAGCGCGGTGCAGCTGGCCTACGGCGAGATCAGTCCCCGCAAGATCAACAAGCCGCTGACGGGTCAGTACGCCGCTGCCGGGGTCAACCCGCGCCGGCACCTGGCTGAATTTCGTCTCGACGACGAGGCAGCAGCGGCCGACTACCAGGTCGGTCAAGAGCTGACGGCCGAAATCTTCGCTCCCGGAACGTATGTCGACGTCACCGGCACATCGAAGGGTAAAGGCTTCGCCGGAACCATGAAGCGTCACGGCTTCAAGGGCCAGGGCGCCAGCCACGGCGCACAGGCCGTTCACCGGCGTCCCGGCTCGATCGGCGGCTGCGCCACTCCGGCGCGCGTGTTCAAGGGCACCCGGATGGCCGGCCGGATGGGTAACGACCGGGTGACCACCCAGAACCTGTTGGTGCACCTGGTCGATGCCGAAAACGGCGTGCTGTTGATCAAGGGCGCCGTGCCTGGACGCACGGGCGGACTCGTCGTGGTTCGCACCGCGATCAAACGAGGTGAGAAGTAATGGCTACGGATAAGTCTGGCAACGCCATCAAGATCGACGTCAAGACGCCCGACGGTAAGACCGAAGGCTCGGTCGAGCTGCCGGCCGCACTGTTCGACGCACCCGCGAACATCGCACTGCTGCACCAGGTCGTCACGGCGCAGCTCGCCGCCAAGCGTCAGGGCACGCACTCGACCAAGACCCGCGGCGACGTTCGCGGTGGTGGCCGTAAGCCGTACCGGCAGAAGGGCACTGGTCGCGCACGTCAGGGCTCGACGCGTGCGCCGCAGTTCACCGGCGGTGGTGTCGTGCACGGTCCGCAGCCGCGCGACTACAGCCAGCGCACCCCGAAGAAGATGATCGCCGCCGCACTGCGCGGCGCGTTGTCGGACCGGGCTCGCAACGGCCGCATCCACGCGATCACCGAGCTGGTGTCGGGTCAGACCCCGTCGACCAAGAGCGCCAAGGGTTTTCTAGCCGCGCTGACCGACCGCAAACAGGTGCTGGTGGTCATCGGCCGCAGCGACGAGACCGGCGCCAAGAGCGCGCGCAACCTTCCCGGTGTGCACGTCCTTTCGCCGGACCAGCTCAACACCTACGACGTGTTGCACGCCGACGATGTGGTGTTCTCGGTGGAGGCGCTCAACGCCTACATCACCGCGAACACCCAGACCGCTGAGGAGGTTTCGGCCTGATGGCGACTGTCACTGATCCCCGCGACATCATCCTGGCCCCGGTCATCTCGGAGAAGTCCTACGGCTTGATCGATGACAACGTGTACACGTTCCTGGTGCACCCCGACTCGAACAAGACGCAGATCAAGATCGCGATCGAGAAGATCTTTTCGGTCAAGGTGGCCGCGGTGAACACCGCGAACCGCCAGGGCAAGCGGAAGCGGACCCGGAGTGGGTTCGGGCAACGAAAGAGCACCAAGCGCGCCATCGTGACGCTGGCGCCCGGCAGCAAGCCGATCGAACTGTTCGGCGCTACGGCGTAGAGGAACAGGCGAGGATAGAGAGACTTAACAGACATGGGAATTCGCAAGTACAAGCCGACGACCCCCGGTCGTCGCGGTGCCAGCGTCTCCGATTTCGCCGAGATCACGCGCTCGACTCCGGAGAAGTCGCTCATCAAGCCGTTGCACGGCAAGGGTGGGCGTAACGCGCACGGTCGTATCACCACCCGCCACAAGGGTGGTGGCCACAAGCGCGCCTACCGCGTGATCGACTTCCGTCGCAACGACAAGGACGGTGTCAACGCGAAGGTCGCGCACATCGAGTACGACCCGAACCGCACCGCGAACATCGCACTGCTGCACTTCTTGGACGGTGAGAAGCGCTACATCATTGCGCCACAGGGACTTTCCCAGGGCGACGTGGTGGAGTCCGGCGCCAACGCCGACATCAAGCCGGGCAACAACCTGCCGTTGCGCAACATCCCGGCCGGTACGTTGGTCCACGCTGTGGAGCTGCGCCCGGGCGGTGGCGCCAAGCTGGCCCGCTCGGCGGGGTCCAGCATCCAGCTACTGGGTAAGGAAGGCACGTACGCCTCGCTGCGTATGCCGAGCGGTGAAATCCGCCGGGTCGACGTGCGCTGCCGTGCCACCGTCGGCGAGGTGGGCAACGCCGAGCAAGCCAACATCAACTGGGGTAAGGCCGGCCGTATGCGATGGAAGGGCAAGCGCCCCACCGTCCGTGGTGTCGTGATGAACCCGGTGGACCACCCGCACGGTGGTGGTGAGGGTAAGACCTCCGGTGGTCGCCACCCGGTCAGCCCGTGGGGTAAGCCCGAAGGCCGTACCCGAAAGGGCAGCAAGCCCAGCGACAAGCTCATCGTCCGACGCCGGCGCACCGGCAAGAAGTCTCGCTAGCGGCAGCCAGGAGTAACAGATATGCCACGCAGCCTCAAAAAGGGTCCGTTCGTCGACGGCCATCTGCTCAAGAAGGTCGACGTACAGAACGAGAAGAACACCAAGCAGGTCATCAAGACCTGGTCGCGGCGTTCGACCATCATCCCCGACTTCATCGGGCACACCTTCGCCGTCCACGACGGTCGCAAGCACGTGCCGGTGTTCGTCACCGAATCGATGGTGGGCCACAAACTGGGTGAGTTCGCACCGACGCGCACCTTCAAGGGACACATCAAAGACGACCGGAAGGCCAAGCGGCGATGAGCACGGCTACTGAATTCCCGTCGGCGACCGCGGTCGCACGGTTCGTGCGGGTATCGCCGACCAAGGCGCGCCGGGTCATTGACCTGGTGCGCGGCAAGTCGGTTGCCGAGGCACTCGACATTCTGCGCTGGGCGCCGCAGGCGGCGAGCGAGCCGGTGGCCAAGGTCATCGCGAGCGCTGCGGCCAACGCGCAGAACAACAATGGGCTCGATCCCGCCACTCTGGTGGTCGCCACGGTCTACGCCGACGGTGGACCCACCGCCAAGCGGATCCGTCCGCGCGCCCAGGGCCGCGCATTCCGGATCCGTCGGCGCACCAGCCACATCACCGTGATCGTGGAAAGCCGTCCGAGCAAGGACGCCCGGGGCTCGCAGTCCGCGAGCGCCACCCGCGCCCGTCGCGCCCAGGCCAGCAAGGCCGCGGGCACGGCGCCGGCCAAGAAGGCTCCTGCCAAGAAGGCGGCGGCCGACAAGGCGCCGGCCAAGAAGGCATCCACTGACAAAGCGCCCGCCAAGAAGGCGTCCGCAAAGAAGGCATCCGCCGCGAAGTCCGCTGGGACTGAAGCGACTTCGGAAGCGAAGGAGGGCTCGGAGTAGTGGGCCAGAAGATCAATCCGCACGGATTCCGGCTCGGCATCACCACCGAGTGGAAGTCCCGGTGGTACGCCGACAAGCAATACGCGGACTACATCAAGGAAGACGTGGCGATCCGCAAGCTGCTGTCGACCGGCTTGGAGCGCGCCGGCATCGCCGACGTGGAAATCGAGCGCACCCGTGACCGGGTTCGGGTGGACATCCACACCGCCCGGCCGGGCATCGTCATCGGTCGCCGCGGCACCGAGGCCGACCGCATCCGCGCCGACCTGGAGAAGCTGACCGGCAAGCAGGTTCAGCTGAACATCCTCGAGGTGAAAAACCCCGAGTCGACGGCACAATTGGTCGCCCAGGGCGTGGCCGAGCAGCTGAGCAACCGTGTGGCGTTCCGTCGCGCGATGCGCAAGGCGATTCAGTCGGCGATGCGGCAGCCCAACGTCAAGGGCATCCGGGTGCAGTGCTCGGGCCGTCTCGGCGGCGCTGAGATGAGCCGTTCGGAGTTCTACCGTGAAGGTCGGGTGCCGCTGCACACGCTGCGCGCCGACATCGATTACGGCCTGTACGAGGCCAAGACCACCTTCGGCCGGATCGGCGTGAAGGTCTGGATTTACAAGGGCGACATCGTCGGTGGCAAGCGCGAGCTGGTTGCGCCGTCGGCTGGAGCCGAGCGTCCGCGCCGCGAACGTCCGTCGGGCACCCGCCCGCGTCGTAGCGGATCCGCGGGTACTACGGCCACCAGCACCGAGGCCGGCCGTGCCGCGTCGAGCGCCGAAGAGACTGCAGCAGCAGCACCATCGGCCGAGGCGCCCGCTGCCGAGGCGCAGAGTACGGAGAGCTAAACCATGTTGATCCCCCGCAGAGTCAAGCACCGCAAGCAGCACCACCCGCGTCAGCGCGGGATTGCCAGCGGTGGCACGTCGGTGAGCTTCGGCGACTACGGCATCCAGGCACTGGAGCACGCCTACATCACCAACCGGCAGATCGAGTCCGCTCGTATCGCCATCAACCGGCACATCAAGCGTGGCGGCAAGGTGTGGATCAACATCTTCCCCGACCGTCCGCTGACCAAGAAGCCCGCCGAAACCCGGATGGGTTCGGGTAAGGGTTCGCCGGAGTGGTGGATCGCCAACGTGAAACCGGGTCGCGTGCTCTTCGAGCTCAGCTACCCCAACGAGCAGACCGCCCGGGAAGCGTTGACCCGTGCGATTCACAAGTTGCCGATCAAGGCACGCATCATCACCCGAGAGGATCAGTTCTGATGGCAGTGGGAACTTCGCCTGGCGAACTGCGCGAGCTCAACGACGAAGAGCTGATCGAGAAGTTGCGCGAATTCAAGGAAGAGCTGTTCAACCTGCGCTTCCAGATGGCGACCGGTCAGCTCGCCAACAACCGTCGGCTCCGCACGGTCCGTCAGGAAATCGCACGGATCTACACCGTGCTTCGTGAACGCGAACTCGGACTTGCCGCGGGTCCTGATGGCGCTGGAAGTGAGGAATCGTAATGGCTGAGGCGAAAAAGGCCGCGCCCAAGGCGGCAGATGCAACTGCCAAGGGGCCCAAGCACACTCCGGCCACCCCGAAGCCGCGCGGCCGTCGTAAGACCCGCATCGGCTACGTGGTGAGCGACAAGATGCAGAAGACCATCGTGGTCGAGCTGGAAGACCGTATGCGTCACCCGAAGTACGGCAAGATCATCCGGACCACCAAGAAGGTCAAGGTGCACGACGAGCACGATGACGCCGGCATCGGTGACCGCGTCTCGCTGATGGAGACGCGCCCGACGTCCGCGACAAAGCGCTGGCGGCTCGTCGAGATTCTCGAGAAGGCCAAGTAACCTCAACCGGCCCGTGCGGCGGACGCCGCACGGTAAGCCGGGCTCAATCGGCGTACCGCGACGACGAACGTCAGTGCAATCAGCGGTCCGATAATTCTCCTAAACAGCTGCGGGCAACGCCATATCGGCGTTGTTTCAGCAACCGCGGGCTGAATGCGATGCCGACCGCCCCTAGGGCGTTGTGCAATCCGACCGCGACCGCTTGTCGCGGGCCGAGCCGCATCCCGCGCGCCAGCCCACGATCGACCATCGCGGTCCACCGCAGCGAACCGGATCAGCCTGTCGATCTCGGCCGGCAGTCCGGGACAGCGGTGTACTCTGCATCCGGAATCCCGGAGGTTCACCACGAGAGTGAGGCCAGCGATGGCGACCGAGTTCAACGGCAAGATCGAGCTGGATATCCGTGATTCGGAACCAGATTGGGGTCCCTACGCCGCACCGACCGCCCCCGAGGGCGCGCCCAACATCCTCTACCTGGTGTGGGACGACACCGGCATCGCGACCTGGGACTGCTTTGGTGGCCTGGTTGAGATGCCGGCGATGAGCCGCATTGCCGAGCACGGCGTGCGACTGTCACAATTTCACACCACAGCATTGTGCTCGCCGACTCGTGCTTCGCTGTTGACCGGCCGCAACGCCACCACGGTCGGCATGGCCATGATCGAAGAATTCACCGAAGGTTTCCCAAATGCCAACGGCCGCATACCCTTTGAAACGGCGCTGCTGTCCGAGGTCTTGGCCGAGCAGGGCTACAACACCTACTGCGTCGGTAAATGGCATCTGACTCCGCTCGAAGAGTCGAACCTGGCCGCGACCAAGCGGCACTGGCCCACCTCGCGCGGCTTCGAGCGCTTCTACGGCTTCATGGGCGGCGAGACCGACCAGTGGTATCCAGACCTGGTCTACGACAACCATCAGGTGAGCCCCCCGGGCACTCCGGAGGACGGCTACCACCTGTCAAAGGATATCGCGGACAAGACGATTGAGTTCATTCGCGACGCCAAGGTGATAGCCCCGGACAAGCCGTGGTTCAGTTATGTCTGCCCCGGCGCGGGCCACGCGCCGCACCACGTCTTTCAGGAGTGGGCGGACCGCTACGCGGGCAAATTCGACATGGGCTACGAGCGCTACCGCGAGATCGTGCTGGAGCGGCAGAAGGCCATGGGAATCGTGCCGCAGGACACCGAACTGTCGCCGGTCAACCCCTACCTCGACGTCAAGGGTCCCGACGGCCAGCCCTGGCCATTGCAGGACACCGTGCGGCCCTGGGACTCCCTGAACGACGAAGAGAAGCGACTCTTCAGTCGCATGGCGGAGGTGTTCGCCGGCTTCTTGAGTTACACCGACGCCCAAATCGGCCGCGTCCTGGACTATCTCGAGGAATCGGGTCAGCTGGACAACACGCTGATCGTGGTGATCTCCGACAACGGCGCCAGTGGCGAGGGCGGCCCGAACGGATCGGTGAACGAGGGCAAGTTCTTCAACGGCTACATCGACACCGTCGAAGAGAGCATGAAAGTCTTCGACCAGCTCGGCGGTCCGCAGACCTACAACCACTACCCGATCGGGTGGGCGATGGCTTTCAACACGCCCTACAAGCTCTACAAGCGGTACGCCTCACACGAGGGCGGCATCGCCGACACCGCAATTGTGTCCTGGCCCAGTGGAATTGCGGCGCACGGCGAAGTCCGCGACAATTACGTCAGCGTGTGTGACATCACTCCGACCGTCTACGACCTGCTGGACATTGAGCCCCCGGAGACCGTCCGGGGTATCCCGCAGAAGCCACTGGACGGCGTGAGTTTCAAAGCCGCGCTTACCGATCCGTCTGCTGACACCGGTAAGCAGACCCAGTTCTACACCATGCTGGGCACCCGAGGCATCTGGCACAACGGCTGGTTCGCCAACACCGTGCACGCCGCCACGCCCGCGGGCTGGAGCCACTTCGACGCCGACCGCTGGGAGCTCTTCCACATCGAGGCGGACCGCAGCCAGTGCCACGATCTGGCCGGTGAGCATCCCGAGAAGCTGGAAGAGTTGAAGGCGCTGTGGTTTTCCGAAGCCGCCAGGTACAACGGTCTTCCGCTGTCGGACCTGAACGTGCTGGAGACCCTGATGCGCTCGCGGCCACTGCTGAGCGGTGACCGCAGCACCTACACCTACTATCCCGACTGCGCCGACGTCGGCATCGGCGCCGGCGCCGAGTTACGCGGCCGCTCCTTCGCGGTGCTCGCCGACCTCACCGTCGACAGCACCGGCGCCGAGGGGGTGTTGTTCAAGCAGGGCGGCGCCCACGGCGGGCACGTGCTGTTCGTCCAGGACGGCCGGCTGCACTACGTGTACAACTTCCTCGGCGAACGTCAGCAGGAAGTCGCCTCGATCGAGGCGATACCGCTGGGCCGGCATGTGTTCGGTGTCTGGTACGCCCGCACCGGCACGGTCGAGAACAGCCACACGCCGCTCGGTGAGGTCACGCTGTTCATCGACGACGCCACGGTCGGCACACTTGCCGACGTGCAGGCGCATCCGGGGACCTTCGGACTGGCCGGCGCCGGAATAACGATCGGCCGCAACGGCGGATCGGCGGTGTCCAGCCGCTACAAGGCCCCGTTCGCGTTCACCGGAGGCACTATCGAGCAGGTCACCGTCGACGTTTCCGGGCGGCCGTACCAGGACGTGGAAAAGGAATTGGCGCTAGCCTTTTCGCGTGACTGAGCCGCTGCCGAGAATACTGTGGGCTGCGTTGGCCGCAGCCGCACTCTCGGCAGTTGCTCTCACCGGTTGCGTCAGGACCGTCGACGGGATTGCTGCGTGGACCGGCGGGTCGGCAGTGCAGGCACATCAACCCAGGACGCGCGTCGGCCCACCGGCCCCCGGGATCGAGACCACCGTGCCCGACCACATTCCGCCCAACGCGTTTCTCTGCTTCCCGGGCCCGGCCAGCGGCGGTATCGGGACCGTCGCTCAGGTCGTCGCCGCTGCCGCGCCCAGAATCACGATTACGCTCCCCGACAGGTGGACCAGCGAGCAGGGTCACGAAGACCTCGCGTTGTCACTCAGCGGTCCCGACTCGATGACGGGAACGGTGACCATCGCCGCGACGAAACTCGGGCCCGCGGCGGCCTTCGCCGAATACGCCGACACCTTCGCGCAGGCGAAACGCGATCTGAGGCTCGAGACCGTCGGCGCGAAGTTCTGCGGTTACAGCAGTCAGAAGTTGTCCGGCACTTTCACCGGCCCCTCGGGCGCTGTCGTGTTCGCCGACCGCATCACCCATATCTGGACCAACACCAACGACTACCTGGTCGCCATTCACATCGAGGGACCCGATGATGCTCCCGGATTCGCGTCTGCGAAAGCGGCGCTGATGCAGGACTTCGCGGTCGTCATACCCTGAATTGGTGCCCACCGAGCTTGTCGACCTGCCAACCGCGTCATTCCGGATGGGATCGACCAGCTTCTACCCGGAAGAAGCGCCGATCCACACGGTGCGCGTCGGCGCCTTCGCCATCGAGCGCCATCCAGTGACCAATGCGCAATTCACCGAATTTGTCACCGCGACAGGCTATGTCACGGTCGCCGAGCGACCGATCGACCCGGCTCTCTACCCAGGCGCCGATCCGAACGAACTCCATTCTGGCGCAATGGTTTTCCGTCCCACCCGGGGCCCGGTCGACCTACGCGATTGGCGGCAGTGGTGGACCTGGGTGCCCGGCGCCTGCTGGCGTCACCCGTTCGGGCCGGGCAGCGACATCGCCGACCGGGCGGACCATCCGGTGGTGCAGGTGGCCTATCCTGACGCGGCCGCCTACGCGCGCTGGGCGGGGCGACGGCTGCCGACCGAAGCCGAGTGGGAGTACGCCGCCCGCGGCGGGGCCGCCACCACCTACGCCTGGGGTGATGAGGAGAAGCCGGACGGCGAGCCGATGGCCAACACCTGGCAGGGCCGATTCCCGTATCGCAACGACGGGTGGCCCGGTACCTCGCCGGTGGCGACGTTCCCGCCGAACGGATACGGCTTGTTCGACATGATCGGCAACGTGTGGGAATGGACGACCACCGAGTTCTCCGCCCACCATCGACTGGATCAGCCGGTCAAAAGTTGTTGCGCGCCAACGGGGCCCGCCGATCCCACGATCGCACAGACGCTCAAAGGCGGTTCACACCTGTGCGCGCCCGAGTACTGCCACCGCTATCGGCCGGCGGCGCGCTCGCCGCAGTCGCAGGACACCGCGACCACGCACATCGGCTTCCGATGTGTGCGCGACCGGGTCAGCTGATGGCGTTGGCCGCTGCCATCACCTTCGACTGGAAGTCCGGCGGCAGCGGGATATACCCGTGCTTGTCCAGGTCGTTCTGGCCGGGCCCGAGGGTGGCCTGCAGGGCGGCCTTGACCGCCATGCCCACCTGCGGGTCGGGGTACTTCGAGCAGACGATCTCGTAGGTCGCCATCACGATCGGATAGACGTCGTCCTGGCTGGGGTTGTAGAACGACGACAGGTCGAGCACCAGGTTGTTGCCCTGGCCGACGATCTTGGCTCCGGCGATGGATTTGCCGACGGAGTCGGTGCCGATCCGGACCGGGCGCCTTGTCTTCCGGCTGGCCGGTGTCTTGATCTCGGCGGCGAACAGACCCTGGTCCATCGCGAAGGACAGCTCGTTGTAGGTGATCGCGCCCTGGGTGTTCTTCACCATCGAGGAGGTCCCGTCGTTGCCCTTGGCACCGGTCCCGACGCCGCCCTTGAACTCTTTGCCGGTGCCCTGGGTCCACTCGTTGCCGGCGGCCGACTTCAGGTAGTCCTGAAAGTTCGCCGTGCTGCCCGACTTGTCACTTCGATAGACGACATGGATTTCTTCGGGCGGCATCGACGCGTTCAACGACATGATCTGCGGGTCGTCCCAACGGGTGATGCTGCCGTTGAAGATGCCGGCCACCGTCTGCGCGTCGAGCACCAGGAAGTCGACCGGGAGGTTGTAGGTGATGGCCAGCGGTCCGAAGACCACCGGCAGGTTCCAGGCTTCGGCCCCGCCGCAGCGTTGCTTGGCGGCCGCGGCCTGATCGTCGCTGAGCGGAGTGTCCGATCCGGCGAAATCGGTCTTGCCGGAAAGGAAGTCGGTGATGCCGGCGCCCGAGCCGTTGGCGGTGTAGTTCAGGTCGTGCCCGGGGCAGGACTTGGTGTAGGCGCTGACGAAGCGCTTCATCGCGTTGGCTTGTGCCGTGGAGCCGCTGGCCGAGATCGTCGGCTTGCCGCTACAGTTCACGACCTCGCTCGCGTACACCATGCTCGTGTGCGGGACTTCGCATCCCGACAGCACGGTGGCTCCCGCGGCCAGCAAACTGACGGCAGCGCCTAGTCGCTTGTGCTTCATGTTGATTGCCTCACCCCGAACTCTGACACTTCATTGAGATTTGCGGCTCACGAATCACGCACGCGAACCGACGCTAGATTAACGGGTCGAGGGCCGAACTGTCCCGCCCCATGGGCGAATTCATGATGACCGTTAGTGTTCCTGAACTGCGCGTTACTGCCAAGTGGCCAACGGGTGACGAGATTCGGGCGTCCTTAGCGGGATCGAACTTTCGCCGCGCGATCGGCACCTGGTTTCGCTAACGTGACGCGCGTGTTGCCCCCACCGGCTGGCGTCCGCCGGCCCGTGTGCGCCCGCGTCGGGCAAGCGCCCGCGAATCGTCAGGATGGCGGCCAGCAATGATCGTTCAGACGCCGTCGTCCGTTGAATCGCCGCCACCGCAGAAGGACCGGCATCGCCCGCGCATCGTGATCGGCGTGGCCATCATGATGGCCGTTTTCGCTGCCTACGCGCTGTCGCTGGTCGGCGTCCATCTGTTGCAGAAGGCCGAAGGTCCCTTGCCGCCACTGGACCTCAGCCAGGCGGGCCCGGATGAGACGGTCGTGCAGATTCGGCTGGAAGAGTTGAAGCCCACCACAAATCGTCTCACCGTGAACGTGCTGATCTATCCGGGCGAGTCGTTGGAGGACAAGCGCTTTGATGAGCTCAACACCGACATCGCCGTGCGGCTATATCCGCCAAACGATTTGGGCGATCTGAAGTATCCGGCAGGCAAGGCGCCGGCGCAGGTCAGTACAACCATTCAGGCGCACGGAGATCCGGGCGCGTGGCCCTTCGACTCCTACCAGTCCGAGCCGATCTCGGCGGATGTCTTCGTCGGCAACGGTGCCGACCGCAAGCGGCTACCCGCCCGCGTTCAGGTGACCGGCTCGATGGACGGCTGGGACGCGACCACGCAGCGCAACAGCGACAGCAGCGAAACCGGACTCCACAACACCAGCAATGTGATCGTCACGCTGCACCGGGCCAAGGGGCCGCTGATCTTCGACCTGGGCATCATCGTGGTCCTGATAAGCTTGCCGACCCTGGCGCTGATCGTGGCCATTCCGATGGCGATGGGCCGACGGAAGTTCATGCCGCCGTTCGCCACGTGGTACGCGGCGAATCTTTTCGCCATCGTTCCGCTGCGAAATATCCTGCCCGGGGCACCGCCGCCGGGTTCGATGATCGACCAGGCTCTGGTGCAGTGGGTGCTGCTCGCCCTGGCAACGGCGATGGCGTTGTACATCTACTCCTATGTGGTGCAAGGGGACTGACGCGCCACACCGTATGTCCACCGCCACCAACGGACGACGCAATCGTCAAGCCCGTCAGTTGGCAACATCGGGACCCGCACGGCCCGTCGTAGCCGCCCGCCGCCGCCCTTCTAGCTGCTGGTCAGGAGGCGGTGGGCAGGAATTTTGCGCTGAGCAGGTCTTCCCCTAGACTCTAGGGGTTGCCGTGGGCAGACCTCGGCTGGCACTTGAGCATCATTGTCAGCCCCGCGTGCCTTTCGACAACGAAGACCATGCACGACAGGTCTGGTGGACCATGCCCGCGAATGCGTTCGAGTCCTTCAGGTCTCCACACGTGGGCGTGCATACGTGAACCAGGTCAGGAGATCGAGTGATTCAGCAGGAATCGCGGCTGAAGGTGGCCGACAACACGGGTGCCAAGGAGATCTTGTGCATCCGCGTGCTCGGCGGTTCGGGGCGGCGCTACGCCGGCATCGGTGACGTCATCGTGGCGACGGTCAAGGACGCCATCCCCGGTGGCAACGTCAAGCGTGGTGACGTGGTCAAGGCCGTCGTCGTGCGCACCGTCAAGGAGCGTCGCCGCGCCGACGGCAGCTACATCAAGTTCGACGAGAACGCGGCCGTCATCATCAAGCCCGACAACGACCCGCGTGGAACTCGCATCTTCGGCCCGGTCGGCCGCGAACTGCGTGAGAAGCGCTTCATGAAGATCGTCTCGCTGGCCCCGGAGGTGCTGTAAATGAAGGTGCACAAGGGCGACACCGTCCTCGTCATCTCAGGTAAGGACAAGGGCGCCAAAGGCAAAGTGATCCAAGCGTTCCCGGCCCGCAACAAGGTGCTCGTGCAGGGCGTCAACCGGATCAAGAAGCACACCGCGGTCTCGTCCAACGAGCGCGGCGCGCAGTCGGGCGGAATCGTCACGCAGGAAGCCCCGATCCACGTCTCCAACGTGATGGTGGTCGACTCCGACGGCCAGCCCACTCGGATCGGCTACCGGGTCGACGAGGAGTCCGGCAAGCGGGTTCGCATCTCCAAGCGCAACGGCAAGGACATTGAGGCATGACGACTACTGAGAAGGCTCAGCCGCGGCTCAAGACGCGCTACCGCGAAGAGATCCGCGACGTTCTGAACAAAGAGTTCGCCTACGCCAACGTCATGCAGATCCCGAGCGTGGTCAAGGTCGTGGTCAACATGGGTGTCGGCGACGCCGCGCGCGACGCCAAGCTGATCAACGGCGCGGTCAACGACCTGGCGCTGATCACCGGCCAGAAGCCGGAAATCCGTAAGGCCACCAAGTCGATCGCCCAATTCAAGCTGCGCGAGGGCATGCCGATCGGCGCCCGCGTCACGCTGCGTGGCGACCGGATGTGGGAGTTCCTGGACCGGCTGATCTCGATCTCGCTGCCGCGTATCCGCGACTTCCGCGGCTTGGGCCCCAAGCAGTTCGACGGCCGGGGCAATTACACCTTCGGGCTGACCGAGCAGTCGGTGTTCCACGAGATCGACGTGGACAACATCGACCGCCCGCGCGGTATGGACATCACCGTCGTCACCTCGGCGACCACTGACGACGAGGGACGAGCGTTGCTGCGCGCCCTCGGCTTTCCGTTCAAGGAGAAGTGACATGGCGAAGAAAGCTTTGATCATCAAGAGCCAGCGCAAGCCGAAATTCGCGGTGCGCGCCTACACCCGCTGCAACAAATGCGGCCGTCCGCACGCGGTGTTCCGCAAGTTCGGGCTGTGCAGGATCTGCCTGCGCGAGATGGCGCATGCGGGCGAGCTGCCCGGCGTGCAGAAGAGCAGCTGGTAACCCCAGCTACCGACGACAAACCAGACCAACTCAGAGAACAGGTGCGCAGCAGGCCCAGACTGGGAACCACTGCGAGGAAGGCGACACCGCTGTCATGACCGCGCTAACGACGATGCAGAGCGCCGCGATGAAGAGGAGTAGCGCTCGATGACGATGACGGATCCGATCGCAGACTTTTTGACGCGTCTGCGCAACGCCAATTCGGCGTACCACGATGAGGTGACGCTGCCGCATTCGAAGATCAAGGCCAACATCGCCGAGATCCTCAAGCGGGAGGGTTACATCACCGACTACCACACCGAGGACGCGCGCGTCGGCAAGGCGCTGACGGTTCAGCTCAAGTACGGGCCGAGCCGGGAGCGCAGCATCGCCGGCCTGCGCCGGGTGTCCAAGCCCGGTCTGCGCGTGTACGCCAAGTCGACCGGCCTGCCGCGCGTGCTCGGCGGACTGGGCGTGGCGATCATTTCGACCTCTTCGGGCTTGCTCACTGATCGTCAGGCAGCCAGACAGGGCGTGGGCGGCGAAGTCCTCGCGTACGTGTGGTGAGAGGGAACTGACATGTCGCGTATTGGTAAGCAACCGATTTTGATCCCGTCCGGGGTCGAAGTGTCCATCGACGGCCAGCAGGTCTCGGTGAAGGGGCCCAAGGGCGCCCTGGACCTGAAGGTCTCCGAGCCGATCACCGTGGCGCGCAACGAAGATGGCGCGATCGTGGTGACCCGTCCGGACGACGACCGGCACAACCGGTCACTGCACGGGCTGTCCCGCACCCTGGTGTCCAACCTGGTCACCGGAGTGACGCAGGGCTACACCATCAAGATGGAGATCTTCGGCGTCGGTTACCGCGTGCAGGCCAAGGGCAGCAACCTCGAGTTCGCCCTGGGCTACAGCCACCCGGTGCTGATCACCGCGCCCGAGGGCGTGACCTTCGCGGTCGAGACACCTACCAAGTTCTCGATCTCGGGTATCGACAAGCAAAAGGTCGGCCAGATCGCGGCCAACATCCGCCGTCTCCGCAAGAACGATCCCTACAAGGGCAAAGGGATTCGTTACGAAGGCGAGCAGATCCGCCGCAAGGTCGGAAAGACAGGTAAGTAGTCATGGCGCAATCACAAGCTGGTACCGCGCAGAAGCCGTCCGGGCAGAATGTGTCCGCCGTTCGGCGCACGCAGCGGCTACGTCGCCACGCGCGGCTGCGCAAGAAGATCTCGGGCACCTCGGAGCGTCCGCGCTTGGTGGTGCACCGCTCGTCGCGGCACATCCACGTGCAGTTGGTGGACGACCTGACCGGTACGACCCTGGCCGCCGCCTCGTCGATCGAGGCGGACGTGCGCGGCGTGGAGGGCGACAAGAAGGCCCACAGCGTTCGGGTCGGCCAGTTGATCGCCGAGCGCGCCAAGGCCGCCGGCATCGACACCGTGGTGTTCGACCGTGGGGGCTACACCTATGGCGGGCGGATCGCGGCACTGGCCGACGCCGCTCGCGAGGGTGGTTTGGAATTCTGATGGCAAGCAACAATCTTGGGGAATCAAACCTGAGCGGAAGGACCGCATAATGGCGGAGCAACCGGCTGGAACGGCCGGCCCGAGCACCGAGAGCCGCGACGACCGTCGCGACTCGCGTGACAACCGGGGCCGCCGCGATGGTGGCGGCCGAGGCGGTCGGGACCGTGACGGAGACAAGAGCAATTACCTGGAGCGGGTTGTCGCGATCAACCGAGTCTCCAAGGTGGTCAAGGGTGGTCGGCGCTTCAGCTTCACCGCGCTGGTCATCGTCGGCGACGGCAACGGCATGGTCGGCGTCGGCTACGGCAAGGCCAAGGAAGTTCCGGCCGCGATCGCCAAGGGTGTCGAGGAGGCTCGCAAGAGCTTCTTCCGCGTCCCGCTGATCGGCGGAACCATTGTCCACCCGGTTCAGGGCGAGGCCGCGGCAGGCGTTGTGCTGCTGCGTCCGGCCAGCCCCGGTACCGGTGTGATCGCCGGTGGTGCGGTTCGTGCGGTGCTCGAATGTGCCGGTGTGCGCGACATTCTCTCCAAATCGCTGGGCAGCGACAACGCCATCAACGTGGTGCACGCGACCGTTGCCGCGCTCAAGATGATCCAGCGGCCCGAAGAGGTCGCCGCGCGACGAGGACTGCCTCTGGAGGACGTTGCTCCGGCCGGCATGCTGCGTGCTCGCCGCGAAAGCGAGGCGCTGGCCGCCAGCGCCACTCGTGAAGGACATGCGTAATCATGGCGCAACTCAAAATCACCCAGGTGCGTGGCACGATCGGCGCCCGCTGGAAGCAGCGGGAAAGCCTTCGCACACTGGGCCTTCGGAAGATTCGTCAGTCGGTGGTCCGCGATGACGACGCGCAGACTCGTGGGCTGATCAAGGTCGTTCACCACCTCATTGAGGTCGAGCCGGCCGAAGGAGGCAGCAAGTGACCATCAAATTGCACGACCTGCACCCCGCGCCCGGGTCGAAGACCAAGCGCACCCGCGTGGGTCGCGGTGAAGGCTCCAAGGGTAAGACCGCGGGTCGAGGCACCAAGGGTACGAAGGCTCGCAAGAACGTGCCGGCCACCTTTGAGGGTGGGCAGATGCCGATTCACATGCGGCTGCCCAAGCTCAAGGGTTTCCGCAACCGGTTCCGCACCGAGTACGAGGTCGTCAATGTCGGCGACCTCAATCGGCTGTTCCCCAATGGTGGTTCGGTCGGACTGGACGAGCTGGTGGCCGCAGGCGCGGTTCGCAAGAACACTCTGGTCAAGGTCCTTGGCGACGGCAAGCTGGCCGTCAAGGTCGACGTGACGGCGCACAAGTTCAGCGGCAGTGCTCGCGAAAAGATCACCGCGGCAGGCGGTTCGGCGACCGAGCTGTAAACCACCGTTTCTTGGGCGGCTTCTTTTTTGGAATCGTGCTCACATGCGATACCGCCAGCGGCGGCGATATCGCCGGTGGTCACAAGACGAAAAAAGAGTCGCCTGAGTCAGCGACGGCTGAGGCCGGGCTTAGCTCAGTTGCGGAATGACCTCTGCGGCAAGGCGTTCCATCTGCTCTCGATCTTCCGCGACATCGCGGCCGACTGGGTTGAGCAGAATCGTCTCGGCACCGGCATCAATCACGGCCCGCAATCCGGCGGCCACATCGTCGACCGTGCCGGACACCGGCACATCGTCGATACCGGGCATGCCGCCGTAAATGCGCTGCAGCCCTTGCAGCACGCGCTCCCGGGCCCGCGCCCGATCGTCGTCGATCATCAGGTAAACCCGCTTGCCGATCGGGAAACGCGCCGCATCCTTGCCCTGCTCGGCAAGCGCGCGCCGCACGCCCTGCACCGCCTCGCTGAACTTCGCGGTGGTCGACGAACCCGCACCCATGAACGCGTCGCCGTGACGCACGGCGCGGGCCAGTGCCTTGGGTGCCTGACCGCCGAACCAGATCGGCGGATGTGGCCGCTGCACCGGCTTGGGCGCGATCGGCAGATCATCGACCTGACGGAAGCGGCCATTGAATGTCACGCGCGGCTCGTCCGACCAGGCCGCCTTCATCAACTGCAGGCCTTCGGTGAAGCTGCTGATGAAGGTGTCGGCGTCCACCCCGAAAGCAGCGAACTGGCGTCGGCCGCCGCCGGGCGCCACGCCGACATCGAGCCTGCCATGGCTGAGCCGGTCCACCGCGGTGATCGACGAGGCGAGCTGCAGCGGGTCGTGTAATGACGAGACCAGGACCGCTACCCCGAGCCGCAGCCGCTCGGTGCACGCGGCCGCGTAGGCCAGCATCTCCAGCGGGGCGATCACCGGCGCCGGCCCAATGATCTGCTCGATCACCCAGCCGCCTTCGAAGCCGAGTTGCTCGGCGCGAGCCAGATAGTCGCGGACGCCGACCGCATCGAACGAGGTCGAATCGAACTGGTGAATCGAGATGGAAAAGTGCACCCCGTCACCGTACGGTCGGGCACCGGCGCGGGCCATCGGTAGGCTCGTCACATGTTTTCATTCCTGCCTGCTCCGCCGGGTATCGACGACGTTCGCGCGTTGGCGCGCCGAGTGGATACCGCCCGGCATCACGGTGTTCCCGACGGCTGTGTCCTCGAACTCGACCTGCGGGTGGCGCCGCCGGAAACCAGCGGCCTGGATCCGCTGGCGATCATCTCCGGTGGTGGCCGGCCTCTGACGTTGCGCGAAGCCGTGGCGGCGCTACACCGGGCCGCCGAGGACCCTCGCGTCGCGGGCCTGATCGCGCGGGTCCAACTCCCGGCCGCCGCGGCCGGGCCGGTGCAGGAACTGCGCGAGGCCATCGCGGCGTTCACCGCGGTGAAGCCATCGCTGGCCTGGGCCGAGACGTACCCCGGCACGCTGTCTTACTACCTGGCGTCGGCGTTCGGCGAGGTGTGGATGCAGCCGTCGGGGACCGTCGGGTTGATCGGGTTCGCCACCAACGCGCTGTTCCTACGCGACGCGCTGGACAAAGCCGGCATCGAAGCGCAATTCGTCGCGCGCGGTGAATACAAGTCGGCGGCAAACCTTTTCACCCAGGACCGCTACACCGATGCTCACCGGGAAGCCGACACGCGGCTGCTGGAGAGCCTCCGCGGTCAGGTCTGGCAGGCGATCTCGGAGTCGCGCGGTGTCGGCCAGGACAGCTTGGACGGCCTCGCCGACCGCGCGCCGCTGCTGCGCGACGTCGCCGTCGAGTCGAAGCTGATCGACCGCGTGGGCTTCCGCGATGAGGCGTACGCCCGGATCGCGGAATTGGTTGCCGGCGAGGGGGATTCACCGACTGACGCCGACGACGACGACGCTCCGCCGCGGCTTTTCGTCAGCCGCTACGCGCGGGCGACCGGACCGGGCGGTCCGTCGATGCCGGGGCGGGGTCCCAAATCGACGATCGCGGTGGTCACCCTCGCGGGTCCGATCGTCAGCGGTCGGGGTGGCTCGCGAATGCCGTTCGGTTCGTCCAACGCCGGCGGTGACACCATCGCCGCGGCCCTGCGCGAGGCGTCGCACGACGAGTCGGTGTCGGCGATCGTGCTGCGGGTCGACTCACCCGGTGGCTCGGTCACCGCGTCGGAAACCATCTGGCGGGAAGTCAAGAAGGCCCGCGACCGTGGCAAACCGGTGGTCGCGTCGATGGGTGCTGTCGCGGCATCCGGTGGTTACTACGTGTCGATGTGCGCCGACGCGATCGTGGCCAACCCCGGGACGATCACGGGTTCGATCGGGGTGGTGACGGGCAAGCTGGTCGCCCGCGACCTGAAAGACCGGCTCGGTGTCGGCTCAGATTCGGTGCGTACCAACGCCAACGCCGATGCCTGGTCGATCAATGCACGCTTCACCCCCGAGCAGCAGGAACAGGTCGAGGCCGAGGCCGACCTGTTCTACACCGACTTCGTCGAGCGGGTCGCCGAGGGCCGCAACCTGAGTGTCGACGCGGTCGATGCGGTCGCGCGGGGCCGGGTGTGGACCGGGGCCGACGCCCTCGACCACGGTCTGGTCGACGAGCTCGGTGGTTTGCGCGCCGCGGTACGCAAGGCCAAGATTCTGGCCGGCCTGGACGAGGACGACAAGGTCCGCATGGTCAGCTACCCGGGATCGTCGGTGTGGGACTACCTGCGCCCGCGTTCCTCATCCCAGCCCGCGGCGGCATCGCTCTCGGATGCGTTGGGCGCGTTGATCACTCAGTCGGTGCTCGGCATCGTCGAGCAGGCCGAGCGGTCGCTGACCGGTGCGAGCGTGCTCTGGACGGGGGAGTCCCGCTTCTAGCCCTTGAGCGTTCCGCTGATGTAGATGATCTCGCCGAGCGGATCATCGTTCTCGGGTACGGGTACCACGCGTCCGTTGCTGACGAACAGGTCCTTGCGTGAAATGTCGGCCACGTCCCACGACTTGGCGCGCAGGTACTCCGCGACGTGGCTGCGCTGGCCGGCATAGATCAGCGAGGGCATGTCGATGTCGACACCCTGCTCGCGCAGCGGGGCGGACATTTCGCGGGCCCGGTCTTCGTCGAAATCGACGATGCCCGGGACGTATTCGGTCGCGACCGTGCTACCCGGTGCGCTCAGGGCGGTGATGTTGTCGAACAACCGATCCTGAGCTTCCGGCGGCAGGTAGATCAGCAGACCTTCGGCCAGCCAGGCCGTTGGCGCACTGGTGTCCAGACCGGCCTCCGTGAGCGCCGTCGGCCAGTCGTAGCGCAGGTCGATCGACACGGTGCGACGCGTCGCGGTGGGTTCGGCGCCCAGGTCGGCGAGCGTGCGGGTCTTGAACTCGATCACCTGAGGCTGGTCGATCTCGTAGATCACCGTCCCAGCCGGCCAGTCGAGCCGATACGCGCGGGCATCCAAGCCGGACGCCAGGATCACCACCTGCCGCACGCCGCTCCGCACCGAGTCCAGGAGATAGTCGTCGAAGTATTTGGTGCGCAGGCCCATTCCGTCGACGATCGCCTGCATGCGCTCGGGTGACGAGTTCGGAAACAGTGAGGCGTCGACGTCGCCGTCGATCATCTTGACGAAGAAGTCCAACCCGACGGCCCGGACCAACGGCTCGGCGAACGGATCGTTGATCAGTGGCTGCGAGTCCTTGGTTGCCATCGCCCGGCCCGCGGCGACCATGGTCGCTGTGGCGCCTACGCTGGACGCCAAGTCCCAGCTGTCGTCCTCGGTGCGTGTCATTTCAGCGTCGCGTTGACGTAGCTCATCTCGCCGAAGACCTTCATCGCCGAGTCTTCAGGAAACTCAAAGCCGTTGCGGGCGTAGAGCTCTTTGGCGGGATGCGCATCGACCTGCCAGCCGTGTTCGGTGAGGTAGTCGGCGACGACGGCGCGGTCGCCGATGTAGAAGAGGTCGGCCGCGTCTAGGTCGAAACCGAAGCTGCGCCAACGCTCGCTGATCTGCTGGAGGCGGTCGCCGGTGAAAGCGTTGGGGTCGGCGACGTGCTCGGTGGCCAGTTGGCTTCCCGGCGCGCTGAGGGCGGTGATGTTGTCGAACAGCCGGTCTTGCGCATCGGCCGGCAGATAGGGCAACAGCCCTTCGGCGCTCCACGCGGTCGGCCGGCTGTGGTCATAACCTTTGTCGCGCAGCGCGGCCGGCCAGTCGTCGCGCAGGTCAATCGCGACGGTTCGCAGTTCCGCGGTCGGCGAGGCGCCGAGGTCGGCCAGCGTACGGGTCTTGAATTCGATCACCTCGGGCTGGTCGATCTCGTAGACCACCACGCCGTCGCCCCACGTCAGCCGGTAGCCTCGGGTGTCCAGACCGGAGGCCAGGATCACCGCCTGACGTATCCCGGACTTGGCGGCGTCGGTGAAGAAGTCGTCGAAAAACCTTGTCCGCACGGCCATCTGCTCGGTGCGCGACTTCCGGTTCAACAGCGGATCGTTCTCGAGGCTGAGGTCGCCGTCGAGGATGCGGACGAACGGCGCAAGGCCGACCGCCCGCACTAGGGGCTCGGCGAACGGATCGTCGAGCAGTGGCTCGGGTCCACGCGAGGCCATCGCGCGCGACGTCGCAACCATCGTCGCGGTGGCGCCCACGCTGGAGGCGAGATCCCAGCTGTCGTCGTGGGTACGTGGCATCGAGCAGGCTCCTATTTCTTGTCGGTTAGCGTGCCGCTGACATAGAGTCGGTCGGCGAATGGCAGGTCGTCCTCGAGAATCGGCGCAAGGCCGTTGGCGGCGAACAACTCTCGGATCGTTTGGCCGCCCATTTCCCAGCCTCGATCGGACAGGTACGGGGACGCCTCGTTGCGGTCGCCGAAGTAGACCAGCTGCGTCATGTCGAGGTCGAGGCCGTGTTTGCTCCAACGCTGCGACACGGTCCGCATCCGCTCCTTGATCCGCTCCTCGTGGTCCTTGCCGCGGGTGGGCCCGCTCTCGGTGGCGATCCGGCTGCCCGGCGCGCTGAGTTCGGTGATGGTGTCGAGCAATCTGTCCTGCGCCTCGGGTGGCAGGTAGCCCAGCAGACCCTCGGCGCTCCAGGCACTGGGTTGGGCGGGGTCGAAGCCCGCCGCCTGGAGAGCGGCCGGCCAGTCGTCGCGCAGATCGACGGCGACCGCGCGCCGGTGCGCGGTGGGCTGTGCACCCAGCTCGGCCAGCGTGCGCGACTTGAATTCGATGACCTGCGGCTGGTCGATCTCGTACACCGTGGTGCCGTCGGGCCAGGGCAACCGGTAAGCCCGCGCGTCCAGCCCGGACGCCAGGATGACCGCCTGTTTGATGCCCGCGTTGGCCGCCTCGATGAAGAACTCGTCGAAGAACTTCGTGCGGACCGCCATGTTGTCGGTCATCCGCTGGACGCCGGCGGGCGCACCGTCGTTGTCGTCCTCGAGGTCGGCGGGGGACAGCTCGCCGGTGGCCAGCTTGGTGAACAGCTCGACTCCGACCGCCCGAACCAGGGACTCGGCGTAAGGATCGTTGATCAGGGGACGGTCGGCTTTGCTGGCCATCGCGCGGGCCGACGCCACCATGGTGGCTGTTGCGCCGACGCTCGACGCGAGGTCCCAGGTGTCGTCATCGGTGCGTGCCATCGCCATCCCTTCACACGAGAATCAGGTAATTACTTAGCCAATATAACAAGCCTACCACGCGGTCGAAGGGCCGTTTGTGCAGGCATATTGCTAAAACCCGTATGACGCCGAGTCATTCCCGGGACGGTGCGAGGATGGATTTTTCGCCGGCAAACGGTTGCCGCCCGCGAGGTTGCCATCGACCCGCCTCAGGCCGGACGGGTGGCGGAAAAGAACACCAGGCGCCCGATCAGCCGGTTGCGTCGCGTCCCAACCTCGCTCCACTCGAAGCCGGCCGCGTCCAGGAGTTGCGGGATCGGGGCGCCGAAGTGTGCGGCGGCGTGGCGGCCGCGCGCGAAGAAGCGGGCCAGCGGTCCATCGTGCTCGGTAACGTCCGCGTCGATGTCGACGAGGTGCAAGCTCCCGCCGGGCCGTAGCACCCGCCACGCCTGGCCCAATGCGGCGGCCTTGGCGTCGCTGTCGAGATGGTGCAGCATCAGCGACGAGAGCACCCGGTCGAATTCTGCGTCGGAGTACGGCAGTTCTTGCGCGTAACCGTGGTCGAAGCGAATCCCGGACTCGCCGTTCAGCTTTCGCCGTGCCCGGGTCAGAGCCAACGGATCGGGGTCGACGCCGACCATGTCGATTCCGGGACGGGAGCGTTTGGCGCGCAGGGTCAGGTTGCCGGTTCCGCTACCGATTTCCAGGACACGATGGCCGTCGGTGAGGTCGGCCTGCGCTATCAGCGCTCGATGCACCGCGCCGATGCCCAACACCCGGGACATCAGGTCGTAGGCGGGTAGCAGGGCGTCATACTGGGCACCGGGAAGGTAGTCGTGCTGGCGATAAAGACGATTTTTGGTCATGCCAACGATCATTCACCGCTGTCATCGAACAGGTTTGAGCGATCATAGGCCAAACTTGGACTATCTTCGGTGCCATGACCACGCCGACCCGCCTGATTCGTCACCGCGACGGCGTGCCGGTCTATCAGTACCGGACCGATCCGCACACGCCCCCGCTGGCAGTCATCCGAGGCGGTGAGCAGGTGCCCAATCAGGACCGTCACATTCACGATTTCCCGGCGTTGTGGTACCGGCCCGCGGCCGGCGCGGTCTATGTGGTGGCCGCCGGCGAGGTCCTTGACCCGAAAGACCTCGTCAACCTCGACGGCGGGGTCGGAGTGCTCTTCGACCCCGCGGCCTTGGGCGAGGATGGTCACTCGCCGTGGCCGACGTGGCGGACACATCCGCTGTTGTTCCCGTTTCTGCACGGGCGCTCGGGCGGGCTGCTGCGGTTGGAATTGCCGAAATCGCGCCAGTTGATCTGGAATCGGACGATCGACGCGATCGATGCGGAACTTCTCGGACGTCAGGCCGGCTACCAGCACGCCGCACTGGCTCATCTCACGCTGCTGCTGATCGACGTCGCGCGGATGGCCGGTGACGTCGTCGACGATCTGCGGCGCAGTGGCGAACCGTTGCTCGCCGACGTCTTCGCTGTGATCGATCAGCGGCTCGGCGAGCCGTTGTCGCTGCGCGACGTGGCGCGCGAGGTGGGGATGACGCCCGGACACCTGACCACCGTGGTGCGCCGCCGCACCGGCCGCACGGTGCAGGAGTGGATCATCGAGCGCCGCATGGCCGAGGCACGTAAATTGTTGACCGACAACGACATTGCGGTCAGCGAAGTGGCGCGAAGAGTCGGCATGCCCGATCCGGGGTATTTCAGCCGATTGTTCCGCCGAGCACACGGCATGTCTCCGCGTGACTACATCGGGTTGGCGCGCAGGTAGCTGTAGACGCCGGCGAAGTTTGCGTTGACGTCGTCGGGAATCGGGACTGGTCCACCCAGAGCCCTTGCTCCCCAAACGATTTGCGCGGTCCGCTCCACCAGCGCGGTGACGTGCAGCACCTTGTCCGGTCGCGGTCCAACCGCGACCAGGCCATGGTTGGCGATCAGTGCGGCGGCCCGGCCTTCGAGTGCCTTGACCGCGTTCGTGCCGACCTCGGGGGTGGCCGACGCGGCGTAGTCGCTGCAGCGGATCTCGCCGCCGCAGTAGATGGCGAACTCGTCGATGCAGGCCGGAATCGGTTGGTGGGCGATCGCGAACATGGTGGCCCACACCGGGTGGCTGTGGATGACGCTGCCGATGTCGTCGAACGCCCGGTAGCAGGCCAGGTGCAGCTGCATCTCGGTCGACGGGTTTCGGCCATCGGCGGCCTGCAGCACCCCGCCATCGGGGTCGACCACCACCAGGTCCTCGAGCGTCATGTCGGCGTAGTCGACCGATGACGGCGTGATGACCAGGTTGCCGTCCTCGCGGCGAGCCGAGATGTTGCCCGCGGTGCCTTCGACCAGTCCGCGGCGCAGCATGTCCTTGGCCGCGGCCAGAACCGCGGTCTCGGCGGAGGCCACCGTTGTCTTGACCGTCATGGACCTAGCACCTCCGGGTTGACGATGTGGGCCGGCGTCCCGCCGGATAGCAGCGCGTCGAGGTCGTCGGCGACCATATGGGCCTGGCGTGCCTCAGTGTTCCACGTCGCGCCGCCGATATGCGGCGTGAGCACCACGTTGGGCATTGCAATCAGCGGGTGATCGGTCGGCAACCATTCCCCGACGAAGTGGTCCAGGCCGGCCGCGGCGACCTTGCCGGCGCGCAACGCCTCGACCAGCGCGTCGGTGTCGTGCAGCTGTGCGCGGGCGCTGTTGAGGAAGACGACGCCGTCTCGCATCGCCGCGAACTGCTCGGCCCCGATCAGTCCGGCGGTCTCGGCGGTCACCGGCGCATGCAGCGAGACGATGTCGGCTTCGGCGAGCAACCCCTCGAGGCTGTGCTGCGCCTCGTCGTTGTAGGGGTCGTGGGCGATGACCCGCATGCCGAGCCCGGACATCCGCCATCGGACCGCCTGCCCGATCGCACCCAGACCGATCAGCCCGACCGTGCGTCCGGCGAGCTCCCAGGCGCGGAACCGCTGATACGGAATCGTGCCGTCGCGGAACACCTCGCCCGCCCGCACGTCGGCGTCGGCGCCCAACACGTGCCGGGTGGCGGCGAACAACAGCGCCAGCGTCATCTCCGCGACCGCGTCCGCGTTGCGGGCCGGGGTGTTCAACACCGGGATGCCGGCCGCGGTAGCGCCCGCGATGTCGACGTTGTTCGGGTCGCCGCGAGTGGATGCGATGGCGCGCAAACCCAGATCCAATACCGGTCCGGTGACCGAATCACTCTCCACCACAACGATATCCGCACCTTCGGCCGAGATGCGCTCGGCCAGTTGCTCGGCCGAGTAGATCCGCAGCGGCCTCTGGTCGATCCACGGGTCGTAGATCACGTCGACCAGCCGGCGCAGTTTCTCGAATCCCTCGCCACGCAGCGGGGCCGTCACCAAAGCACGGGTCACGAGAGCCAATGCTGGCGTACGGTGACGCGCGTGGCAACAGGCGTCACAATCGGCATCGACATCGGCACCACCGCGGTCAAGGCGGTGGCCGCCGACCAGGACGGCCGGGTGGTTGCGAGGGCTCGCATTCCCCACGGGTTGCGGGTGCCGGCGCCAGATCTGCTGGAGCACAACGCCGACGAAGCGTGGCGGCAGGGACCGTTGGCGGCACTGACGCAGTTGGCGTATCCCGATGCGCGGGCGGTGGCCGTCTCCTCGATGGTTCCCTCGTTGACCGCCGTCGACTCCGCGGGCATACCGATATCGCCGGGATTGCTCTACGGCGACGGCCGCGGCCGCGTTCCGGGCGTCGTCGCCGAGGGGCCGTTCCCGGTCGGCGAGGCAGCCGCGTTCATGCGCTGGACCGCCGCTCACGCCCCGGATGCGGCCGGCTACTGGGCCGCACCGGCGGTGGCCAACTACGCGCTGGCCGGTGAGGCGGTGGTTGACTTCCCGACCGCCTTTACCGCGTCGCCGCTGTTCGACGGTGACGGCTGGAATGCGGCGGCCCTAGACGAGTGCGGCGCGGCGGGGGCGCAGATGCCGCGGGTGGCGGCGCCCGGCACCGCGGCCGGACAGGCCGGCAATGCCGTGCTGGGTGTCGGAGCCATCGACGCGGTGTGCGAGCAGATGGTCTCCGGCGCTAACGACATCGGCGACGTACTGGTGCTGTGCGGCACCACGTTGATCGTGTGGGTGACCATTCCCGAGGCGCGGCAGGTGCCGGGGTTATGGACGATCCCGACCATGACCGGCGCAAGCCAGATCGGTGGGGCGAGCAACGCCGGTGGCCTGTTCCTCGGTTGGGTCGACCGTGTGCTGGGGCCGGGCGATCCGGCCGCGGCCGACCCGGGCCGGGTTCCGGTGTGGTTGCCGTACCTGCGTGGCGAGCGCACTCCGTTGCACGATCCCGACCGTCGCGGCCTGCTCGGTGGCCTGGATCTCAGCCACGACGCGGCCGCACTGCGGAGGGCCGCCTATGAGGCGTCGGGATTCGTTGTGCGCCAACTGATCGAGCTCGCCGGGGCCGACGTGTCACGCGTCGTGATCGCCGGTGGCGGCACCCGGGTGCAGCCGTGGCTGCAGGCCATTGCTGATGCCACCGGTAGGCCGGTGCAGGTGTCGGGGGTGGCCGAGGGTGCCGCGCTGGGCGCGGCGTTCCTGGCCCGGATGGCGTTGGGGGTGGAATCGGACATCACCGACGCGGCCCGGTGGGCCACCGTCGAGCGCACGGTCGAACCTAATCCGGCGTGGGTGGATCCGGTGCACGAGCGCTATTGCCGCTTTCTGGAGCTGACGTCGCTACGGTAGTTCGGCCGAGACGTACCGGATGTCGCCCAAGCCTTCGAGGGAGTTGGCTTCGGGAAACTCAAAACCGTTGGCGGCGTACAGATCTCGCGTGGTATGCGACACGGTCTGCCAACCGCGCTCGGCCAGATACTCGAGGGCATCGTTGCGCTCCCCGTCGTACACGAGCTCGGACCAGTTCATGTTCAGTCCGAGCTTGCGCCAGCGTTCGCTGATCTGCTTGCCGCGCTTGCTGATTCGGTCATGAATATCCGGCACATAACCGGTGCCGAGTCGGCTGCCGCTGAAACTGAGCGTGGTGACGGTGTCGAACAGCCGGTCCTGCGCATCGGGCGGTAGGTAACCCAGCAGTCCCTCGGCGATCCAGGCGGTCGGCCGCTCGGAGTTGAACCCGTTGTCCCGCAACGCGCCCACCCAGTCGTCGCGGAGGTCGACGGCCACGGGTTTACGCTCGGCGGTCGGCGCCGCGCCCAGGTCGGCCAGCGTGCGGGTTTTGAATTCGATGACCTGCGGCTGGTCCACTTCGTAGACGACGCTGCCGGCCGGCCAGTCCAGCCGGTAGGCACGGGTGTCGAGACCGGCGGCCAGGATGACGGCCTGACGCACACCGGCTTTGGCGGCTTCGGTGAAGAAATCGTCGAAGAACCGGGTTCGGACCGCCATGCCCTCGGCCAGTCGCTGGGACGTGAAGGCAGGGTCGTCGTCGCCGAGTTCGATCTCGCCGTCGATCATCTTGACGAAGGCGTCGACGCCGACGGCCCTGACCAACGGCTCGGCGAAGGGATCGTCGATCAGCGGGTTGGGGCCCTTGGACGCCATCGCCCGCCGAGCCGCGACCGCGGTGGCGGTGGCGCCCACGCTGGACGCCAGATCCCAGGAGTCCCCGTCGTGTCGAATTGTGTCGTTGGCAGCCATGAATGGCCTCCTATCGGCGAGTTGCGATGATGGACACGATGTTTCGGAAGGCGGCGAGTTTCTCGTCGTGGTCCGGGTAGACGCGGCCGTATTCGCCGAACAGATCTCGCCGATTGCGGGCGAACACATCCCAGCCGGAGTCGGTGAGGTAGTCGGCGACGTTGTTGCGGTCGCCCTCGTAGAACAGGCCCGACAGGTCGACGTCACAGCCGATGTTGGCCCACCGGTCGCTCATCGCCTTGCCCCGCTCGGCCATCGACAGACCGTTGTCCGGGTGGTACTCGGTGGCGATCCGGCTGCCGGGCGCGCTCAACGCGGTGATGTGATCGAAGAGCCGGTCCTGCGCCTCCGGCGGCAGGTACATCAGCAGCCCTTCGGCACTCCACGCCGACGGCTTGGTGTCGTCGAAACCGTGCTCGCGCAGCGCAGTCGGCCAGTCCTCGCGCAGGTCGATGCTGACCGTGCGGCGCTCGGCAATGGGTTCGGCGCCCAAACCCGCCATGGTCTCGGTCTTGAATTCGATGACCTGCGGCTGGTCGACCTCGTAGACGATGCTGCCGGCAGGCCAGTCCAGGCGGTAGGCCCGCGAGTCCAGACCGGCGGCCAGAATCACGGCCTGGCCGATTCCCGCGGCGGCGGCGTCGGTGAAGAAGTCGTCGAAGAATTTGGTGCGCACCGCCAGCGAGTCGGTTTCGGTCTGCAGTTCACCGCGGTCGTCCGCGCCGGCGTCGGCCGGGTTGATGTCTCCGTCGACCACCCGGGTGAAGAAGTCGATGCCCACCGCCCGGACCAACGGAGCCGCGTACGGGTCGTTGATGATCGGGTCGGTGTCCTCGGTGGCCAGCGCCCGGGCCGCGGCGACCATCGTCGCCGTGGCGCCCACGCTGGAGGCGAGGTCCCAAGTGTCGGTATCGCTGCGCGTCATCATCACCCTTTCCGTCCACACTCAGCTGTAGTCGTTTGATATTTAGCCAAGGTAAAGAGCCAGTGAAACCTTACGCCCATGTGCATGTGCTGTGCCGGGCGAAATCCGCTCCGGCGGCGCCGGTGGAGCCGGATTTGCTCAAGATACTGAAGTAAGTCGTCGCGTCCCACCCATTTGCGGGCGGGCGCTTCACGCGCTGTTAGTCTCGTAGACTGTCTGACGCGCGCCGACACACGTCCCGCCTGCATGTGCTTGGCGCGCGACGCAGACTCACGAGACCGTTTCGGACCAGTCCGGCTGGATGCACCAGCCGGAATAGGCACGCCGCGACCAAAGACCGGCTTGCGCAGGAGGAAGAGTGCTTTCGGCTTTCATCTCATCGCTGCGAACAGCCGACCTCAGACGCAAGATCCTGGTCACGCTGTTCATCGTGGTCCTCTACCGGTTGGGTGCGACCATCCCGTCGCCCGGCGTCAACTACCCCCACGTGCAGCAGTGCCTCAAGCAGATCAGCGGTGGGGACTCGGCGCAGATCTATTCGCTGATCAACCTGTTCTCCGGCGGTGCGCTGCTACAGCTGACGGTCTTTGCGGTCGGGGTGATGCCCTACATCACCGCGAGCATCATCGTGCAGCTGCTCACCGTGGTTATTCCGCGGTTCGAAGAGCTCCGTAAAGAAGGCCAGGCCGGCCAGGCCAAGATGACCCAGTACACCCGTTACCTGGCGATCGCCCTGGCCATCCTGCAGGCCACCAGCATCGTCGCGCTGGCCGCCAACGGCGGCCTCCTGCAGGGCTGCAATCTGGACATCATCGCCAATCAGAGCATCTTCGCGCTGCTCGTCATCGTGCTGGTGATGACGGCGGGCGCGGCGCTGGTGATGTGGATGGGTGAGCTGGTCACCGAGCGGGGGATCGGCAACGGTATGTCGCTGCTGATCTTCGCCGGCATCGCCGCCCGAATCCCGGGCGAGGGCAAGAGCATTCTGGACAGCCGCGGCGGGATGGTGTTCACGACAGTCTGTGTGGCGGCGCTGATCATCGTCATCGGCGTGGTGTTCGTGGAGCAGGGACAGCGTCGTATCCCGGTGCAGTACGCCAAGCGCATGGTGGGCCGGCGGATGTACGGCGGCACCTCGACATATCTGCCGCTGAAGGTCAACCAGGCCGGTGTTATCCCGGTGATTTTCGCGTCCTCCCTGATCTACATCCCGCACCTGATCACCCAGTTGGTCCGCAGTGGCAGCGGTGGCCTGGGCAACAGCTGGTGGGACAAGTTCGTCGGCAACTATCTGACGAACCCGGGCAGCCCGGTCTACATCACCATCTATTTCAGCCTGATCATCTTCTTCACGTACTTCTACGTCTCGATCACGTTCAACCCTGACGAGCGCGCCGACGAGATGAAGAAGTTCGGTGGCTTCATTCCCGGTATCCGGCCGGGTAAGCCGACCGCCGACTATCTGCGCTATGTGCTGAGCAGGATCACGCTGCCGGGCTCGATCTACCTCGGCGTCATCGCGGTGCTGCCCAACCTGTTCCTGCAGATCGGCAGCACCGGAACGGTGCAGAACCTGCCCTTCGGTGGTACCGCGGTGCTGATCGCCATCGGTGTCGCGTTGGATACGGTCAAGCAGATCGAAAGTCAGCTCATGCAACGCAATTACGAAGGGTTCCTGAAGTGAGAGTTGTGTTGCTGGGCCCGCCCGGAGCCGGCAAGGGCACCCAGGCCGTCAAGCTGGCCGAGAAACTCGAGCTACCGCACCTGTCCACCGGAGACCTGTTCCGGGAGAACATCGGCAACGGCACCGAGTTGGGGCTGAAAGCCAAGCGCTACCTGGACGCCGGCGACCTGGTGCCCTCCGAGCTGACCAATGAGCTCGTCGACGACCGGCTGACCAAACCGGACACCGACGCCGGTTTCATCCTCGACGGATACCCGCGTTCGGTCACGCAGGCCAAGGCGCTGCACGACATGCTCGAACGCCGCGGAACCGCGCTCGACGGGGTGCTGGAGTTCCGGGTGCCCGAGGATGTCCTGTTCGAGCGCCTCAAGTCCCGCGGTCGCGCCGACGACACCGACGAAGTGATCCACAACCGGATGAACATCTACCGCGCCGAGACCGCTCCGCTGATCGAGTACTACAGCAGCGAGCTGAAAACCGTCGACGCCGTCGGCTCGGTCGACGAGGTGTTCGCGCGGGCCCTGCAGGCTCTCGGGAAGTAGCGGTGATCGGCCTGGCCGGCCTGCGCAGTCGCAAGGTGGTGCCGCAGCGCAGCGCGGGTGAACTCGACGCGATGGCTGCGGCCGGCGCGGTGGTCGCAGCCGCTTTGGCGGCGGCGCGTGCGGCCGCGGTGCCCGGGGCCACGACCCACGACCTCGATCAGATTGCCGAGTCGGTGATTCGCGACGCGGGGGCCACGCCGTCGTTCCTCGGCTATCACGGCTACCCGGCGTCGATCTGCTCGTCGGTGAATGACCGTGTGGTGCACGGGATTCCGTCGACGGCCGAGCAGCTCGCCGCCGGTGACCTGGTTTCGATCGACTGCGGCGCGATCTTGGACGGCTGGCACGGTGACGCCGCGATCACATTCGGTGTCGGCGCACTGATTCCCGCCGATGAACTGCTCTCGCAGGCCACCAAGGAGTCGATGGAGGCGGGGATCGCCGCCATGATTCCCGGCAACAGGCTGACCGATGTCTCACATGCCATCGAAACCGCCACTCATGCGGCCGAAGCTCGTTACGGACGTACGTTCGGCATTGTCGAGGGCTACGGCGGGCATGGCATTGGTCGTCAGATGCACATGGACCCCTTCCTGCCCAACGAAGGCGCGCCCGGGCGTGGCCCACTGCTGGCCGCGGGCTCGGTGCTGGCCATCGAGCCGATGCTGACCTTGGGAACGCGCAAGACCGTGGTGCTCGACGATCAATGGACGGTCACTACCGCCGACGGCTCGCGGGCCGCACACTGGGAGCACACCGTGGCTGCCACCGAGGACGGGCCTCGCATCCTGACTCTCGGCTGACCTCGCCGCGGCGGAGGTGAACCGAACCGACACCTGCACCGTGTCATCACCGAGAGGCTGGTGATGGACATACCTGGCACCGGCGCGGATGCGAGTGCTCTGGAGCGGCTGTGCGACCAGCACGCCGCTGCTTTGTGGCGCTATGCGTGGCGGCTGACCGGCGATCATGCCCACGCCGAGGACGTGGTGCAAGAAACCCTGCTGCGGGCGTGGCAACACCCGCACGTCCTGAGCAACGGACAGTCCCCGCGGGCGTGGCTTTTCACCGTTGCCAGAAACATGGTCATCGACGACCGACGCAGCGCCCGATTCCGCCATGAGGTGATCCCGGCAGAAGGCTCCAGGCCGCCTGATCCGATTGCTCCTGATGAGGCAAGTGGGGCGCTGAACCGCGCGTTGATCGGTGATGCGATGGCGCAGCTGTCGGCCGACCACCGGGCGGTTGTTGGCCGGTCCTATTACCAGGGCTGGACAACCGCGCAGATCGCCGCCGATCTCGGAATTGCCGAGGGCACGGTGAAGTCGCGGCTGCACTATGCGCTGCGAGCGCTTCGCCAGGCCCTAGTGGAAATGGGTGTGACGCAATGACGGAGTACCGGAACGGGAACGTGCCGGGAGGAGCGCACAACTACGAGATGTGGGATGCCGCATACGTATTGGGCTCCCTGTCGGATGCCGACCGGCACGAATTCGAGACGCACCTCCTTCGCTGTGCGCCGTGCCAGCAGGCGGTGGACGAACTGACCGGTCTGGTGCCGCTGCTGTCGTTGGCCGACGACGACGCGGCGGTGCCGCCATGCCCCGACCTGCTGCCAGGATTGTTGGCGAAGGCCGACCAGCGGCTGGCGGCAGCGGCGGACAGCGTGCAGCTTCTGACGGCGCCGAGCGTCGAGCCGGAGACGGTCTTCCCGATCTTTCGCACCGGCAACTACGCCCCGGTGCATGACGAGTTGACCGAGTTCGACTTACCGATCGTGGGCAGCATCCCCGCTGAGCTCAACGGCTGGTACCTGCGCAACGGTCCCAATCCGCGTGCGGGCGAGGGCCATTGGTGCGTGGGCGACGGCATGGTGCACGGCGTGCGGCTGGAGAACGGTCGCGCCGCCTGGTATCGCAACCGCTGGGTGCGCACCGAGAGCTTCGAGAGCCCGGTGCCGCTCTACAACGACGACGGCAGCCGAAACCTGCACTCCAGCATCGCCAACACGCACGTCGTGCGGCATGCGGGAAAGACCTTGGCGCTGATGGAATTCTCGTTGCCCTACGAGATCAGCAACGACCTGGAGACGTTGGGCGTCCACGACTTCGGTGGCACCCTGACCGATTCGATGACCGCGCACCCGAAGATCTGCCCGAAGACCGGCGAATTGCATTTCTTTGGTGGCGGCAACATCTTCGAGCCGCACGTGAACTATCACCGTGCCGACGCCGACGGCCAATTGACGGTCAGCCGCCCCATCGACGTGCCGGCGCTGACGCTGATGCACGATTTCGCCTTGACCGCGCAGCACGTGGTCTTCCTGGACCTGCCGCTGCTGTTCGACCTCGGGGTGGCGCTCACCCGGCCCTACGAGCGGGACCTGCCGTACCGCTGGGACGACCAGTATCCGGCCCGTCTCGGGGTGTTGCGCCGCGAGGATCCGTACGGACGGCTGCGGTGGTTCGACATCGACCCGTGCTTCGTCTTTCACGTCGCCAACGCGTATGACTCCGGCCGCGACACCATCGTGCTCGAGGTGCTCCGGTACGACGAAATGTGGCGAGAAAGCAGTGATTTCGGGGCCGACGCGACGCTGTGGCGCTGGACGATCAACCTGGACACGGGTGTGGTCGAGGAGACGCAGCTCGACGACCGCGGCGTTGAGTTCCCGCGCGTCGACGACCGGCTCGCCGGCACGGCCGCGCGCTACTCGGTGGCGGTCGGTGACGGCGCGCTGGTCCGCTACGACCTGCGCGGCGATACCGCGGTGGAGCACCGATTCGGCCGTGGCCGGCACGCCGCACCCGGCATGCCCGGCGAGGCGGTCTTCGCGCCCGCGGCCGGCCGCTCCGACGAACTCGCCGGGTGGTACATGACCTACGTCTACGACCCTGAGACCGACAGCAGCGATCTGGTGATCATCGACGCCTCGGACTTCGAGGGCGAGCCGGTGGCCCGGGTCCGGATGCCCCGCCGGGTGCCGCACGGGTTCCACGGCAACTGGATCCCGGACTGAGTGCGGCCGACGTGAACTCCCGCGATGAACTGGGAAGGGGCGCAACTCGTATCACTGGTGAGGAGGTGATCGAGTGAGTCGACTCACCGGTGCAGACGACGAGGCCGCGTTGATGAAGGCGCTCTACGACGAGCACGCGGCGCCGTTGTGGCGCTACGCGCTACGGCTGACGAGCGACGCGGCCCGTGCCGAAGACGTCGTGCAGGAGACGCTGCTGCGCGCCTGGCAGCACCCCGAAGTGGTCGGCGACACCGAACGCTCAGCGCGCGCATGGCTTTTCACCGTTGCCCGCAACATGATCATCGACGAACGACGCAGCCCCAAGTTCCGCAATGTCGTTGGCTCACTTGACGACTCGGGTGTGCCAGAGCGGTCGACTCCCGATCAGGTCGACTCGGCCCTGGACCGGTTGCTGATCGCCGACGCCATGGCCCAGATGTCGGTCGACCATCGCGCCGTGATCGAGCGGTCGTACTACCGGGGCTGGAGCACCGCCCAGATCGCCGCCGACCTGGACATTGCCGAAGGAACGGTCAAATCGCGGCTACACTACGCGGTGCGGGCCCTGCGACTCACCATGCAGGAGATGGGGGTCACCCGATGACGAAATCTTCGGCCATCCGGGCCGCTGTCCGCTACGAATACCTATACATGGCAGCTATTGGGGAGTCACGATGAGGGTTGTCGGGGGTTTCGGCCGGCCCGGTGACAGTGACGTGCCCGCCGGTGACAGCCACGACTATGCGACCTGGGACGCGGCCTACGTGCTCGGTTCGCTGTCGTCCGCCGATCGGCGCGAGTTCGAGGCGCACCTTGATGTTTGCCCGCTGTGCAGCGCATCGGTCGGCGAACTCAGCGGCATGCCGGCGCTGCTCTCGAAGCTCGACGGCGACACGGTGGCCGCGATGGACGCCGATGGCCACCTCGAGGAGCCGCCAAACCTGTTGCCGTCGCTGATGACCGAGGTGCGCCGCCGTCGGCGCCGGGTCCGGATGGTGACGTGGACATCAGGCGCCGCCGCGGCCGTGCTGCTGGCAGTCGGCCTGTTCGTTGGGGTGTGGTCGCATCACCCGGCGTCGGCGCCGCCGCAGGCAGGCGTGTCGACGATGCAGATGGACCAGGTCGGCACCAAGGCGCTGGCCTCGACGGTGTCGCTGAACAGCCAGGAGTGGGGTACATACATCGACCTCAACTGTGTCTGCCTGGCCCCGGTGACCGCCCACCACGACAAGCTGGCGATGGTGGTGGTGAACCGCGACGGCACCCACACCCAGCTGGCCACCTGGATCGCCGACCCGGGCCACACCGCGAAGCTGGGCGGCAGCACGTCGACACCCGTCGACCAGATCTCTCAGGTGCAGGTGGTCTCCGCCGACGACGGCCGGGTACTGCTGCAGCGTTCGCTCTAGCAGCTTGATCGCCAGCGCCGCTCTAGGGGCGCGCCATCCAGCTGTGGAACATGCTGTCCGGGTCGTAGGCGGCGCGGACCTGTTGCAGGCGGGCCATATTCGGCTCGGTGATGAATGTTGCCGGCCGGCGCGCGAGGTTCTCATCGGCCAGCGAGATGCCGGTCGCGAGATGCGCCATCGCCGCCATGTTGGACCTGGCCCAGTCGCCGTAGCGTTCGTCGTCGGCCGGATCGCTCCACGCGGTGTAGAGGCCCAGATAGAACTCGTCTTCGACGCCGTACACCATCCCGGCCCGCTCCGCGGACGGCTTCCAGCCGGCGAACACGAAATGCGACGGGTGCGGCGGTAACGTCTCGATGATCCCGCGGATTCCCGGCAGCAACTCGTCGGCCGACGCGGACGTGAACATGTTGTCGACGCTATAGCGATGCGCAGCAGGGTATTTCATCATCACCGCCGCATACCAGTTGGCGAGTGTCGTTGGCAGGTAGGGAACGTTGACGATCGCCCGGTCGATCACCGGGCACGTGCCGAGGATCGCGAGGGCACGCGCCGCCTCGTCGTCGGAGTCGGCGAAGACCGGTGACGCGATCGCGATTGTGGGTACGTCGGGCCCGACTTCCGGTGCGTTGCGCGAGGTGAGGACCTGTAGTTCAACCCGGTCGTCGACCTCGATCGAGCGGGCCCATTCGAACACCTCGTCGGCGACGTCGATCGGATACATGTACAGGCAGGTACCCAGCACGGCCGGGCGCCGGTACACGCGCAGGGTGAAAGACGTGACCACACCAAAGAATCCGGGCCCGCTGCCGCGGGCTGCCCAGTACAGGTCGGGATGCTGTCGCTCGTCGCAGTAGAGCTTGTCGCCCTCGGCGGTGACCACCTCCACCCCGAGCACGCTCTCGCAGGCCGGGCCGACGACCTTGCTGTTCCACCCGTAGCCGCCCTGCAGCAGATACCCGCCGAGGCGAATGCCTTCGCAGTGGCCGGCCGGAAAAAACAACCCTTGGGCGTCGAGTTCGGTGGCGAAGGAGCTGGCGACGACACCCGGCCCGACGCGGGCCGTCATGGTGTCGGCATTGATACTGCAATGGTCAAGACGGCTGACGTCGAGCAGCATGCCCCCGTCGCGCAGATGGCTCGCCGCCCAGCTGTGTCCACCGGAACGGATGCCGACCCGGTAACCGTGTGCCCGCCCGTAGCGGATTGCGGCGACGACGTCAGCGACATCGCAGGCCTGCACGATCACGTCGGGAAAGCGCTGCGGCAGAATGCCATTCCACACTGTCTCGCGACGAGCTGCTTCGTAACCGTCTACACCGCGGTGGAAGTGCCGCTTTGCGGTGAGTAATGCCATTGCTTGCCCTTCGTCGTGGTCGCTAGGTGGTCCGCAATCTCGGCGGCCAACGGTGTCGCAGCCCGCCGGATCGCCCGCAGCGGGCCGTTGGGTGGAATGCCATGACCGATCGCGAACAGCCCGCCGCCCAGATCCGCGGCAAAGCCGCCCCGCGGGTTGCCGTGCTCGTCGAGAACGTCGAGATGGCCGACCAGACCACCCAGATCGGGTTCGAAGCCGGTAGCCGTGATGATCACGTCGGGGGTGATGCCGGTGCCGTCGGCCAGGATCACCCGGTGCCGCTCGAGTGCCGTGACAGCCGCCACCACGTCGATCCGGCCGGCTCGCACCACGCTGACCAGCTCGTCGGCCAGGGTGGGGATGCGGCCCCGGCTTTGGACGGTGGCTTTCAGCCCGAGCGGCGGCGTGTCGAAGCCGTAACGTGAAAGATTGCCCAGCAGAACGCGATTGATTCGCGCGATCACCGGATCGACCAGCCGAGCGGGCACCCGCGCGAACAATTCCAGGAAGACGTCCGAGGGTATCGGCCCGATGGCGCGGCGGACCAGATGCGGCGGTGTCCGGACCGCCAGCCAGACCTTTCCCGCGCCATTGCCGGACAGCTGCACCGCGATGTCGGCGGCCGAATTGCCCGCGCCCACCACGAGCACGTCTCGACCGCGGAACGGCCTTGCGTTGCGGAAGTCGATGGAGTGCACCACCTCGCCGGTGAATTGGGCGAGACCGGGCCAAGGCGGAATGGCGGGAGTGCGGTAGCGCCCGGTGGCCAGCACGACGGCGCGCGCACAGATGTCGCCCGACGAGGTGACGACTCGCCAGCACCCCGGTGCCGACTCGATCCGCGCCACCTCGCGGCCCAGCTCCAGCGCGATGTGCTGGCGTCGCACGTAGCTGTCGAAGTAGCCGACCATGTCCTCTTTGGTCGGCCAACGCCCCGACCGGAGTGGAATCCGTTGTCCGGGAAGGTGAGAGAGGAAGCCGCTGGTGTTCAGCCGGAAGTCGTCGTAACGGTTGCGCCACGACATCGCGGGGGCGGATGCCTTATCGACCACCAACGCCGAAACAGCGTGACGGTGCCTGAGCTCACGGGCCACGGCGAGGCCGGCGGGCCCGGCGCCCACCACGATGACGTCCTGCACGGCAGTTAACACGTACGCGGACGCCGCCCGGTTCACTCGCGGGGGGTTGAACCGAAGTTGGGTGGACATCGTGTCCCTGGTATGTCAAGGACGTACCGAGTGGTCGACCACATCGTCGGGCATCTCGCGCGCAGCGGGGTCGAGTACATCTTCGGCGTCGACGGTGCCAACATCGAGGACCTCTACGACGCCGCATACTTCCGGCCGGACGTCACGGCCGTGCTGGCCAAGCACGAATTCTCGGCCGCCACGATGGCCGACGGATACAGCCGCAGTGGCGCCGGGCTCGGAGTGGTCGCCGCCACCTCCGGTGGTGGTGCGCTGAATCTTGTTCCGGGTCTTGGTGAGTCGTTTACCAGCCGGATACCGGTGTTGGCCCTGGTCGGTCAGCCGGCCACCGGGATGGACGGACGGGGTAGTTTTCAGGACACCAGCGGACGCAACGGGTCGTTGAATGCCGAGGCGTTGTTCTCCCAGGTTTCGGTGTTCTGCAAACGGGTGAGCAACGCCGCGGACATCGTCTCGGCGCTACCCGCCGCGATCGCCGCGGCGCACACCGGCGGCCCAGCAGTACTGCTGCTGCCCAAAGACATTCAGCAGACCGTGATCAATCGCCGATGCTCGTTGGATGTCGCCCGGCATCGGTCGGTCGGTGACCCGCACCCGATCGCGCGGGCGCTGCGCCGTACCACCGGCCCGGTCACGATCATCGCCGGCGAGCAGGTCGCCCGGGACGATGCGCGGGCCGAGCTCGCGGAGCTTCGCGGTGTGCTGCGCGCACGAGTGGCGTGCGTGCCGGACGCGAAAGATGTCGCGGGAACACCCGGTTTCGGGTCGTCGTCCGCATTGGGCGTCACCGGCGTGATGGGGCATCCAGGGGTGGCCCAGGCGATCGCCGAGAGCGGGCTGTGCCTGGTGGTGGGCACCCGATTGTCGGTGACCGCGCGTGCCGGTCTGGATGACGCCCTGGCCACCGTGCCGACGATGTCCATCGGGTCGGCGCCGCCCTACCTGGGCTGCACCCATGTTCACACCGACGATCTGCGGACGTCGCTGCGGATGTTGACCGAGGCGTTGACCGGCTCAGGCCGGCCCGCGGGGCTTCGGGTGCCCGACGTTGTTCCACACACGGAACTGACGCCGCCGGACTTCGACGGTCCGGGGGTGCGTTACCGCGACGCGATGGCCGAACTCGACCAGGCGCTGCCCGCCGGAGTCGACATCGTCGTCGACGCGGGGAACACCGGCGCGGCGGCCATTCACTATCTTCCGGTGCGCCGCCGAGGCCGCTTCGCGGTCGCACTCGGCATGGGTGGCATGGGCTACAGCTTCGGAGCCGGTATCGGGATGGCGTTCGCCCGCCGCAAGGCCCGGGGCTCGAGCCGTCGAGTCGTGGTCATCGCCGGGGACGGCGCCTTCTTCATGCACGGCATGGAGGTGCACACGGCGGTGCACTACCAGTTGCCGGTGACGTTCGTGTTGCTCAATAACAATGCGCACGCCATGTGTGTGACCCGTGAGCAGCTGTACTACAACGACTTCTACAGCTACAACCGCTTCTCGCCCAGTCATCTCGGTGCGGGCCTGGCCACGATGTTCCCCAAGCTGACGTCGACGGACGTCAGCGACACAGCGGGATTGGCCGCCGCCGTGCGTGCGTCGCTCGACATCGACGGCCCGTCGGTGGTCAGCGTGGAGTGCGCCGCCGACGAGATCCCACCGTTTGCACCGTTTCTCGGGGCGCCTGTAACCAACCGCACAACTCATCAACATGTCTCACGCACACAGGAGGATCACGCCCATGTCGCTGCCAGCGCTTGACGATATCGTCACACACAACGGCACCACCGAACCGATCGAGGGTGTGGTCCGCATCGAGACGACGCCACTGGAAGAGACGGCCGGAACCTTCTTCTCGCAGTTGCGCTCGGTGTATCCACACAACGAAGTATTCGGAAGATACTGCACAGTCAACGATTACGTGGACTGCCCGCCCGACGAGCTTTTTGGGTACCTGTCGGACACCCGCAGCTTGGAGGAGTGGACGTACACGCTGCGCGGCTTCACCCCGACCGAGGAGCCGGGGCTGTGGGAGGCCTACGACCGGTTGCTGCCGAACACCACGATCTACACCCGCACCTACGCCAACTCCCAGGCGCGCACCATCGACTACCACTGCGCGTGGGATCAGGGCCGGCACCTGTGGATGATCTACCTGATGCGCGTCCTCGACGCCCGGGTGGTGCTCGACAAGCCCGGTTCGGTTGTGCTGTGGACGAATTGCCGGCATCCCTTTTACGACAGCAACCCCTACCCCGAGACCGCCCCGGCAGAGCGCACCGGCTGGGTGGGTGACTTCTGGGACCTGTTCGGCCCCGGTCACTCGGTGGAGCTGAACAATCTGAAGAGCATCGCCGAATACCGGCACCGCCATGGTCTTCCGATCACACCGGAGTGGATGAAATGACCGGGCAACCCGGCGTCAGCCTCATCGACGTCGCCAGCTATCTGCCCGGCGAGCCGATCGGCGCGGACTACTACCGCGAATTCGCCGCCACGGACGAGTTGCGCGACAACGTGATGTTCCGCGGTCCGAGTTTTCGCCACCATGTCGGCGCCGATGAATCCGTGACCGACATGATCGAGCGTGCCGCGCAGGGACTGATCGACCGACATGGCCGTGACGCCGTCGAGGACGTCGACATCCTGATCACCCACGCGCAGATGCCGGACATGCCGTTCTACGGCGGCGGGGGTGCGATCGCCCACCGACTCGGCATGCGCCCGTCCTGGGTGCTGGATCTGCACAACGGCGGATGTGCGGCGTTTGTGTTGGCGCTCAACGTCGCTCGCAGGCTGATCGCCTCGGGAGAAGGGCGGACGGCGTTGATCGCGATCGCGCAGAATGCGGCCGGGCAGGCCTTCGACCAACCGGGGGTACGCCGCAAGGCGCAGGCCGCGATTCCCGGGGACGGTGCCGCGGTCGGGCTCGTCGCGCTGTCGGACCAGTCGCCCATCCTGGACATCGAATGCCGCACATACGGTGAGTACGCCGGCGACATGACGCTGGCCATCGACCCGCCGCGCAAATGGTGGCAGCCCGGGCCGGGGGAGGCCTGCATCGGCTTCACCGAGACCAAGATCGCCAAGGTGCTGGCCCGCGGCAATCGTCAGGTGCCCGAGGTGGCGTTGGCGGTGTGCGACCGGATCGGGCTGAGCTCCAAAGACATTGACCTGCTCGTCACCAACCAGCCGAACCGGGTCTTTCTGCGCAATTGGCGCGAGGCGTTGGAACTGCCCGAATCGCGGCACCTCGACACCTACGACGAGTGCGGCAACCTCTTCGGTGCCGGTATTCCGGTGAACCTGGATCGCGCGATCTCTACAGCGCAGATCCAGTCCGGCGACGTGATCATGATGGCGGCGTTCGCGCATGCCGGCGATTTCGCCGGCGCCGCGGCGGTGCGCTGGGGTGGTCGCAACTGATGGCCGGATCCGCGCTCGCGACCTCGGTGACCGACGAAATCATCGCCTCGCTTCCGCAGGCGGTTGACCCGCACGCGCTGTCGCTCAACGAAAGTCCTTTTCCGCCGCTGCCTGCGGTGCGGGCGGCGTTGGCGCGCTGTCTGGACTCGGCCAACCGCTACCCCGAGTTTCTGCCCGGGCAGCTGCCTCGCATGATCGCCGACCGGATCGGGGTGGACGACGATCAGGTGGTGGTCGGGCCGGGGGCCTCCGGAGTGGCGATGCAGGTGCTGCATGCGGTCACTCGGCCCGGCGACCGGATCGTGATGAGCACGCCGACCTTCGACGGTTATCCGATCTTCACCCGGATGGCGCGGCTGACGGCGGTGACCGTTCCGCTCGACCAATACGGCTACCAGGACCTGGTCACGATGGCCGAGGCGGCGAACGACGCAAAGGTGGTCGTGTTGTGCCGCCCGCACAATCCGACCGGCACGCTGGAGGCGATCTCCTCGATCGAATGGTTCCTGAACCGAATCCCCAGTGACACCATCGTGCTGCTGGACGAGGCGTATATCGAGTTCGTCGCGTCGCGGTACCGGATCGATGGGCCCGATCTGGTGCGGCGCTTCCCGAATGTCGTTGTGCTGCGGACGTTCTCCAAGGCATTCGGGCTGGCGGGGCTGCGCATCGGCTACGGGTTTGCCGCACCCGAGTTGGCCGCGACGATGTCGGGCCTGCAATTGCCGTTCGGGATGAGCAACTTCAGCGTGGCCGCCGTGGCCGCCTCCTACGACGCCGAAGATCAGCTTGCGCAGCGCATTCGCCGGATCACGTCCGAGCGCAACAAAATGCGGCTGCGGCTGATGGCGATGGGCGTCTACAGCATGGATTCGCACGCCAACTTCATCTACCTGCCGATGGCGCGGCGGCCATGGCGGGAGGTGTTCACCGAGGTCGGTCTGCGGGTCCGCTGCTACGACAACGGTGGCGCGCGGATCTCCGTCGGTGAAGTTCCCTCGACGTTGGCGGTGTTGACCGCGGTGGAAAAATCAATTGGCTAGGGATATAGACCGCCCGTTCCTGGTATGAAAGGGCGTGGCCCCGACCCAACCCGACAACCGCGACCCGATCGCTGTCGCGCGCGCGAATTGGGAACGGGCCGGGTGGGGTGATGTCGCCGAGGGAATGGTCGCGGTCACCTCGGTGATGCGGGCCCACCAGATTCTGCTGGCCCGGGTCGAAAACGCCTTGCGGCCTTACGATTTGAGTTTTTCGCGCTTCGAGCTGCTGCGCCTTCTGGCGTTCAGCCGCAGCGGGGCGTTGCCGATCACCAAGGCATCCGACCGGCTGCAGGTGCACGTCACCAGCGTCACCCACGCCATTCGCCGGCTGGAAGCCAACAAGCTGGTGGAGCGGGTGCCACACCCGACTGACGGGCGAACCACGCTGGTGCAGATCACCGAACTGGGTCGCTCGACGGTCGAGGACGCCACCGTCACGCTCAACGAGCAGGTGTTCTCCGACATCGGCATCTCCGAATCCGAGTCGCAGGCGCTGGTGTCGTCGATCGAGACGCTGCGGCGCAACACCGGCGACTTCTAGTCGATCAGCGTGGGCACCGGAATCGTCGCGGTGACCGCGGTCCCCGAGCCGGGGCGTGAGCGAATGTTCAGCCTGCCCCCGACCAGTTCGGCACGTTCGGCCATCGAAAGCACGCCGTAGCCGCCCATCTCGTCGCTGCCCAGCGGGTGCTCGAACGTGTCGAAACCTATTCCGTTATCCACGATCTCGAGTCGAGCGGTGGCTTCGGCGTCGACCGCGAATCTTAGTCTTACCACCGAGGCGTTGGCGTGCTTGACGATGTTCTGCAGACCCTCCTGGGCGATCCGGTACAACGCGATCTCGATGTGCTCGGGCAGCCGGACGTCGGCGAGGTCCAGTTCGGTGTCCAGGTGCGGGATCGAGCGGGCCAGGCTGGCCAGCCCCCCGGCCAGGCCGAGGTCGTCGAGCACCGGCGGGCGCAGACCGCTGATCGCCACTCGGGCTTCGCCCAGCGTCAAGCCGACCAGTTCACGGGCCTCGGCGAGTTGGCTGGACGCCTCGGCGGGATCGGTGCCGACGGCGCGGGCCGCCGCGTCGAGTCGGTAGGACAGCGTGATCAGGCGCTGGGAGATGCCGTCGTGGATATCGCCGGCGACCCGGCGGCGTTCGATCTCCTGCGCCTCGATGACCTGCTCGACGAACAGCTCGTGGGCGCGCTCCCTGGCCACCAGTTGCCGGTGCAGGCGCGCCTGGTGCATGGCTCCGGCGATGAGCCGACCGATCACGCGCAGCAATTCGACGTCGCCGTCGGTGAATTCGCGGCGGGCGACGGTGTGCACGTTCAGGACGCCGACCAGTCCCCCCGGATCGGTCTCCATCGGCATCGACACCATCGAGGTGAAGTCACGGCCGCGCAGCGACTGGATCGGCAGGTAGCGGACGTCGGCCTCCTTGTCGTCGGTGATGACGACCGGCTCACGATGTTTGGCCACCCAGCCCGAGATGCCAGATCCTAACGGCAGTCGAATCTTTCCCACCGAGGCGTCGAACGGCGGCGTCGCCCCGGCGAGGGTCAGCGAGCGGTCGCTGTCGTCCAGAACGTGCACGAAGCAGACGTCGGTTCCGGTAGCGGCGGTGATCATCCGTGCCGCTGCGGCGGCCAACAGCTCCACGCCAGGGCCGCTGGAGGCGGCTTGGATGAGTTCGCGCAGCAACGCCAGTTCGCGGTCGGTGTCGACGAGATCGTGCACGGCGTTGGGCCCGGGGGGGCCAAGGTGGGGCGAGGTGCTCATCGGTAGATGCCCTCGCGCAGAGCGGTGGCCACCGCGCCGGTGCGGTCGCTGACACCGAGCTTGCGATAGATCGCCCGCAGATGGCTCTTGACGGTCTCCTCACCGATCACCAGCTTGGTGGCGATCCCGCGGTTGGACAGCCCGCTGACCATGCAGGACAGGATTTCGCTCTCGCGTTGCGTCAGTCCTTGGCGGGCGCCCGGCCAGAATTCGTCGCGCTGCATCCGGGCCGCGGTGTCGGCAGCGCGGGCGGCCATCCCCGGATCGATGACCGTGTCGCCCTGATGGGCCGACTCCAGTTGGCGCACCAGGTCGTCGCTGCTGATGCTCTTGAGCAGGTAGCCGCTCGCGCCGACCCTCAGCGCCTGGTAAAGATACTGCTCGTCGTCGTAGACCGAGAGCATCACGACTCGGCGGCCGGCGTCTCGCTCGCGAAGCATCTTGCACAGGTCCAGTCCGCTGGAGCCCTGCATGCGCACATCGCAGAGCACGACGTCGGGCTGGAGTTCGTCGACGACCTCGAGCGCGCGCTCCACACCGACGGCCTGTCCGACTACCTGCACCCGGTCCTTGAACGAGGTCAGCATCGCCTTGAGCCCCTCGATGACCATCTCGTGGTCATCGACCAGGACCAGTCGCACCGGCGCAGAAAACATGGCCCCACAGTATGCAAGATTTGACGGCGCGCCTCCTCCTCGGGCCGATTGAGCGGCCCGCATCCTCGACACGCGGTTGGCCACCCAAATCCCCCTAATGGGGGAGGCTAGGCCGCGTCGTTTCGGGGCACCCTGTCTTGCGTGCGAGCCAAAGGTCAGACTCGTCCAACCCGAACATTCTGGTGGGACCGGGAGTCACGAACCGATACCGACGAACTGCGTGCGGTGATCTTCGACGCCGATTCCGCGTTGGCGCGAATCGAGCGCGACTTCGACTCCGCGGCCCGCACCGATGTGATCGACGCGGTGATGAGCCTGTTCGTCGCGGGTATCTGGGTGAGCGTGGTGAGCGCTCGTCCCCGGACCGAGGTGGAGACGATGGTGCGCCACCTTCTCGGCGACGGAGTGGTGGAGACGATCGTGACCATCGACGACTTGCCGGAAGCCGACGCGAATCTGGCGCGTCAGGGAGAGCTTTATCGGCTGGCGTTGTGGGAGATGGGGATAACGCCCCGCGCCGCGTTGGCCGTCACCGGTCCCGACGGATTGTGTGCGTCGGCGACGACAGGACTGCCGACGGTGGTCATCGATGAGCCGCTGTCAGCGGCCAGTTGCCAACAGGTGCACCGCCGCTGGTGGATCCGGCAAGCGGCCTGACTAGTCCCGCAGCGTCTCGATGATCGCGCTGAAGTCCTTGTCGCCGTTAGTAGTTGCGAACTTGCCGTAGATGTCCGCGGCGTGGCTGCCCAGCGGCGCGCTCGACCCGGTCGAGCTGACCGCTTCCATCGCCAGCCCGAGATCCTTGTTCATCAGCGCGGTGGCGAAGCCCGGCCGGAAGTCGTTGTTTGCCGGGGACGTCGGAACCGGCCCGGGGACCGGGCAATTGGTGTGCACCGCCCAGCAGTTGCCGGTCGCGCCGGTGATGACGTCGAACAGCGACTGGGCCGACAGCCCGAGCTTTTCGGCCAGCACGAACGCTTCGCCGATCGCGATCTGATGCACGGCCAGCACCATGTTGTTGCAGACCTTGGCGGCCTGCCCGGCGCCGGCATCGCCGCAGTGAATGATCTTGCCCGCCATGGGTTCCAGCACCGGACGGGCCCGCTCCAGTGCGTCGCTGTCGCCGCCGACCATGAAGGCCAGTGTGCCGGCGACTGCGCCCTTGACTCCGCCGGACACCGGCGCGTCGAGTTGGGCCACCCCGTGTGATCCGGCCAACTCGTGGACCTCGCGGGCATCGTCGACGGAAATGGTTGAGCTGTCGATGAATAGCGTTCCCGCATCGACGGCCGGCAAAATGTCGGCGTAACAGCGCTTCACCAGGTCGCCGTTCGGCAGCATCGTGATCACGACGTCGGCCCCGGCCGCCGCCGCCGCGCCGCTGTCCAGCACCTCGACGCCGTTGCTCGTCGCAGCCTCGACCGCGGCGGGCACCGGGTCGAAACCGCGGACGGTGTGGCCCGCGTCCACAAGGTTTTTCGCCATCGGGCCGCCCATGTGACCGAGCCCCAAAAACGCGACGGTGGACATCCGCTCCCGACCTCCTAGGCGCTGGCGCGAACCCGGGCGGCCTCGGCTCGTCCGATGACCACCCGCATGATTTCGTTGGTGCCTTCCAGGATGCGGTGCACCCGGAGATCGCGCACGATCTTCTCCAGACCGTACTCGCGAAGATAGCCGTAGCCGCCGTGCAACTGCAGTGCCTTGTCCGCGACGTCGAAACAGGAGTCGGTGACGTACCGTTTGGCCATTGCACACAGCGCGACCTTGTCGTCGGCGTTGCTGTCCAGCGCGGCGGCCGCCCGCCACAGCATCAGCCGTGAGGTTTCCAGTGCGGTGGCCATGTCGGCCAGGGTGAATCGGATGGTTGGCTCATCGAGCAGGGGCGCCCCGAACGCCTCGCGGTGCGCGACGTAGGTCGCGGCCTTGTCGTAGGCGGCCTGGGCGCCCCCCAGCGAGCACGCGGCGATGTTGATCCGGCCGCCGTTGAGGCCGTTCATCGCGATGCCGAAGCCACCGCCCTCGCCGTCGGTACCGCCGAGCATTGCGTCGGCCGGCACCCGCACCCCGTCGAGGATGACCTGTGCGGTCGGCTGGGCGTTCCAGCCCATCTTCTCTTCGAGGGCGCCGAAACTCAGTCCTGCCGTGCCCTTTTCGACGATGAACGCGGAGATTCCGCGCGGGCCACTGGATCCCGTCCGAGCCATGATCACGTAGACGTCCGAGGAGCCCGCGCCCGAGATGAACTGCTTGACCCCGTCGAGCACGTAGTCGTCGCCCTGCTTGACCGCCTTGGTGCTCAACGCGCTGGCATCCGAACCGGCGCCCGGCTCGGTCAGGCAATAACTGGCGATCGCGTCCATCGACGCCAGCCGCGGAATCCAGTCCTTGCGTTGCTCGTCGGTGCCGAACGCATCGACCATCCACGCGCACATGTTGTGGATCGACAAGAACGCCGCGGTCGTCGGGTCGGCCATCGCAAGTTGCTCGAAGATGCGCACCCCGTCGAGGCGGCGCAACGCGCTGCCGCCCACATCGTCGCGACAGTAGATCGCGGCCATGCCCAGACCGGCCGCCTCACGCAGCTCTTCGACCGGAAAGTGGTGTGCAGCATCCCATTCCAGGGCATACGGGGCGATCTTCTTGGCGGCGAAAGCGGCGGCCGTCTCGGTGATGACCCGTTCGTCGTCGTCCAGACTAAAGAGTTCCATCCCCAGCTACTTCATGGTCGGGATGGTGAACTCCGCGCCATCCTTGATGCCCGATGGCCACCGCTCGGTGACGGTCTTGACCTTGGTGTAGAACTGGATCGACGCGGGGCCGTGCTGGTTGAGATCGCCGAAGCCGGACCGCTTCCAACCGCCGAAACTGTGGTAGGCCACCGGCACCGGAATCGGCACGTTCACGCCGACCATGCCGACCTGGACCCGGGACACGAAGTCGCGGGCCGCGTCGCCGTCGCGGGTGAAAATCGCTACGCCGTTGCCGTATTCGTGCTCGGTGGGCAACCGCAGCGCATCTTCGTAGTCGTGAGCCCGGACGATGCACAGCACCGGTCCGAAGATCTCGTCGGTGTAGATCGACATGTCGGTGGTGACGTTGTCAAACAGCGTCGGCCCGATGAAGAAGCCCTTCTCCAAGCTCTGGTCGTCAAAGGTGAGCTCGTCGGTGGCGCGCTCGCGGCCGTCGACCACCAAGTCGGCGCCGGCTTCGACGCCTTGGCCGATGTAGTCGCGCACCCGCTTGAGCGCGGCTTCGGTGACCAGTGGACCGTAGTCGGCCTTCGGGTCCAGGCTGTGCCCGACGCGCAGCTGGTTGATGCGCTCAACCAACCTGTTGCGCAACCGGTTTGCCGTCTCCTCACCGACCGGCACCGCGACGCTGATCGCCATGCAGCGCTCGCCCGCGCTGCCGTAGCCGGCGCCGATCAATGCGTCGACCGCCTGCTCGAGGTCGGCGTCGGGAAGGATGACCATGTGGTTCTTCGCGCCGCCGAAACACTGTGAACGCTTGCCGTTGGCGGCCGAGGTTTCGTAGATGTACTGCGCGATGTCGGAGCTGCCGACGAAGCCGACGGCCTCGATGTCGGGGTGGTGCAGGATCGCGTCGACGGCTTCCTTGTCACCCTGGACCACCTGGAACACACCCGCCGGCAGGCCGGCCTCTCCGAACAGCTCGGCCAGGCGCAGCGGCACCGACGGGTCGCGCTCAGAAGGCTTGAGGATGAAGGCATTTCCGCATGCCAGCGCGGGGCCGGCCTTCCAGAGCGGGATCATCGCCGGGAAGTTGAACGGGGTGATGCCCGCGACCACGCCGAGTGGCTGGCGGATCGAGTACACGTCGATGCCGGTGCCGGCGCCCTCGGTGAACTCGCCCTTGAGCAGGTGCGGGATTCCGATGGCGAACTCGATGACCTCGATGCCGCGCTGGATGTCGCCGCGTGAGTCGGGGACCGTCTTGCCGTGTTCGCGGCTGAGCAGTTCGGCGAGTTCGTCGATGTTGGCGTTGACCAACTCGACGAACTTCATCATCACCCGGGCCCGGCGTTGCGGGTTGAACGCCGCCCACTCCTTTTGCGCCTTCTTGGCCGAGGTCACCGCGGCATCGACATCGGCGGCCGACGCCAGCAGCACCTGCGCCTGCACCTCGCCGGTGCTGGGGTTGAGCACGTCGGCGGTGCGGGTCGAGGAGAGGTTGCTGCGGCGCCCGTCGATGAAGTGCGGAATCTTCTGAGTCATGGTGTCCCTCGGACATAGGAAGTAAGCAGATCGTTTACTAGGACATCCTAGTAACCACGGCGGGGCGGTGCAAGGGTGCCGGTCAGTGGGCTTCCCGCAGGACATAGCCCACCCCGCGCAGCGTGTGCAGCAGCGGTTTCTCGCCGGTGTCGAGCTTGCGACGCAGGAACGACACATAGGACACGACGGCGTTGACGTCGCCGCCGAAGTCGTAATGCCAGACGTGTTCGAGGATGTTCGCCTTGGTCAGGACCTTGCCGGCGTTCACCATGAAATAACGCAGCAGGGTGAACTCGGTGGGAGACAGCGACACCAATCGGCCGGCCTTGAACACCTCGTGCGTATCCAGGTCGAGTTCGATGTCGGCGAACGTCAGCCGGGACTGCTCAGTGGTGTCGACCCGGCGCGCGGTGCGCTTCAAGATGGCCCGCAGGCGGGTGACGACCTCTTCGACGCTGAACGGTTTGGTCACATAGTCGTCGGCGCCGATCGTCAGTCCGAAAACTTTGTCCTGCAACGAGGTCCGCGCGGTGAGGAACACAACCGGCGCGGTGATGCCGTTCCCCCGCAGCCGCTGCAGAACTCCGAACCCGTCCAGGCCCGGCAGCATCACGTCGAGAAGCACCACGTCCGGTTTTGCCTCCCGCGCCAGATGCAGTGCCTCCGTGCCGTCTTTGGCCACGTAGACACTGAAGCCCTGGAACTCGAGGCTCATCGACAGCAGTTCGAGGATGCTGTCCTCGTCGTCAACGATCAGCACCCGAGTCCCTGGTTTGGATGCGCCACATCTGCGCAGGGTCATTGTCGCTTCTTTCGGGGCGGGGCCGCCGCTCGACGGATGGTGGATCATGAATGCAACCGTGCTGCAACCGGTTAGAGCGATCGCACCAGTGCCGTGCGCCCCTTGGTGCGCAGGCGGTGTATCGCCGAGCCGCGGTACCGCTCGATGCGCGTGGCCATCTCGTGGCCGAGAGTTTCAAGCTCGGCGCTGGTGAGGTGAACCTCAGGCGGAGCGGGAATCATGTCGCGTTCCTCCTCGTCGGCGTGCGCTTCCAGCACGGTCTTGAAGGAGTTCCACTCGGCTTCATGGCTCGGTGCGTTCGGCGGGGTCTTCAGCAACACCGACAGCTGGTCGATCACCTGGCGGTGTTCGGCGTGCGCGATCGCGATCAGCGTGCTGGCCGCGTTGAGTGCCGGGTAGTACAGGTCGTCCTCGATGCGGAAATGGATGTCGAGTTCGATGAGCATGTCGTCGAGCAGTGCCCGACGCTCTTCGCTGCCGAGCGGCGCCTCGCTCACCTTCTTGCCGAGGGTCTTGAGCACAATGTGATGTTGTTTGAGGACGTCGTAGGCGTTCACTGGGCCGGCCCCCGGCCGATCGCGCGAGCCGGTCGCGGACGTGCCGACTGATCGCCGCGGACTTCGACCATGCCGTCGACCACCCTGGCGTGATAGCGCGGCAGCGGTGCCGCCGAGGGGCCACGCACCACCTCGCCGGAGTCGGTCGCGAACCACGACCCGTGCCAAGGGCAGACGAGGCGCCCGCGGTCGACCCAGCCGTCGGCCATCGGTGCCGCCAGGTGTGGGCAGAATTCGCCGAAGGCGGAGATCGTTCCCGGCTCGGTCCGACACACCACCAGGCCCACGCCGTCGACTTCCACGCGCAGCGGTTTGCCGTTGAGCTGGCTGACCGGCAGCACCGACGTCCACCCGTCCGTCCGGAGCCGCTGCCCGGACCGGTCGATCCCGATGCCGGAGTCGAACACCAGGGCACCACCGAGATAGCTGCCGCCGACGGTGATCGCGTATCCCAGCGCGGTGAGTGCCATCCCGCGGCCGTGCCGGCCCCGCCCGCGGTCCCACCAGGACTGGGCGTAGAGCGCCGTCGCGGCCAGATTGACCACGCCGTGCACCAGGCCCACCCGGCGATCACTTTCGTGCGTGTGTTGCCAGTCGGTGACGCCGGTGACCGCCGAGCCGATGCTGGCCAGAATCCCGATCCCGAGCGAACGTCGTGCGAACCGCGCCGCGTCGCGGGCCTCGGTCGCGGACCGGACCGGCATCATGCTGAGGGCGTCAAGTGCGACCGTCGTGCCCAGTGCGCCGCTGGTGAGCGAGGCCAACGGAGGATGTACCGGATGGCCGAGCCAGACCCCGTTAAGGGTGTTCATAACGGTATTGCGGGCGCCGCCCAAGCCGTTGAACGCAAAGCTGAGCAGGTGCTCGAGCCGGTAGCTGGGCCGGTCCAGCCACTGCTGTCGGCCTATCGCGGCCAGCGCCGCGGGTCCGAGCCGTCGTAACTGAGCGACCATGGCACCAACTCCTTGATCCGCGTGAAGCATCGAGCGAAAGAGGACGGACTTGTTGAGAACCGGAAGGACTAAGTGGACAGCCGGTAAACAACTATTACGTATAGTAACTGTTGCCTAGGGCAATAGTAAGAGTGGGTGTGTGAAATCAGGCCAGAGCGAAAACGCCAAGACCGTTTCCCTGGGCAATAGTCGCTGGCGGCAATTGTGAGTGTCGAACACGTCGGCGCACTGCTAGCATCCGACGAGGAGTTCGCAGGCAATGACTGGATGTCGCTGGCCGGGAAGGAACCGTGTCTGACGGGGTTGCGGCACAGCGTGATTCGGTGGATGCGATCACCGATGCGCTGCTGACCGCCTCTCGGCTCCTGGTGGGCATCTCGGGTCGCTCGATAGCGCGGGTCGACGAGACCCTGACGATCCCGCAGTTTCGTGTGCTGGTGATGCTGTCACATCAGGGGTCGATCAATCTCGCCACGCTTGCTGGGTTACTGGAGGTCAAACCGTCAGCCGCCGGCCGGATGGTCGACCGGTTGGTAGGTGCGGGGCTCATCGAACGCAGCCAGCATCCGACATCGCGACGCGAACTCCTGGTGCTACTGAGTCCGCGCGGGCGCAAAGTGGTGCGCGACGTGATGCTGCGACGGCGCAAGGAAATCGCCCAAATCGTAGAGAAAATGCCCAGCACGGAGCGTCGGGGCCTGGCGCGCGGACTGACGGCGTTCACCATCGCCGGCGGTGAACCGTCCGTGCTTCTCGACGGCGAACCCTGAGTGGCGGCGATCAGGGCTTAGTCGCCGCCTCCGCCTCCGCCCGGGCCCTTGGGCACGGTCCCCTCGGTGTCTCCGGTGCCTTTGCCAGGGGCGTTGCCCTTCTGGTACTTGTGGCCCGGCGCATGCTCTTCCTCGAGTTGCTTCGGGCAATACGCCTTCGCCGAGATCGTCGCGAATTGCGCGGCGCCGCTCTCGGTGAGCGACGGGTTGCTCTCCTGCAGGTGTTGAATCAGGTGCAGTCCGCCCATCCCGTTGTGAAGGCAACCGCATACGGCCTGACCGGCGCTGATCGCCTGGGCTGGATCTCCGTAGCCGATTCCCACCCTATTCAGGTCGGCAAGGAACGAGGGGTTGTTGTCATCGCCGGCCGGTTCGTCGAGGCCGGGATCGGCATGCGCCGGAGCGACGAGAATGAGCCCTAGCGATATGCCAAGAACAGCGAAAAGTGATTTCATCGGTCGTCCTTATCCGGTCTCGGTTGCGGCCTTCTGGACCGCTGCCGTCGCTCTGCCATCAGTCAGGTGGACCGCGTGAATGCCGGGCTTCGTCGATAGCTTGGCGACCAGGTCGTCGAGCCCGGCTTCGTCGACGTTCCAGTGCTGCACCTCATCCGGCGCCTCCTGCAGCTTCGCGATCACCTTGTCCAACGGGACCGGGCCCTTCGAGCGCGTCGGTGTCACGACCTTGGCGCGCACACCCGTCGAGGCGACGACGCGAGAAGCGGGGCTACCCAACGCGCCGCCGGCCAAGCTGCCCAGGCTGGCCTGGTTGAGCGCGCTCAGCGGCACCTCCATCGCGGGAGCGGCCGTAGCCGCAAAGGCGCCGTCCGGCAGCGACGTCGCGGCGAGCCTGATCGCCGGGGTGGCGCCGGCCCAGCTGGGCGGCACCGACAACTTGCCGATCGTGTGCGCGCCGCCCAGCGCTCCTGCCGCCGCCTTGGCCCCGATTCCCAGTCCGCCGACGTGCCCCGGCGAGGACAGCCCGGCGCCCAGTGACCCGAGCCCGATCCCGTGGCTCCACGGCTGGTAGACGAAGAAGTTCTTCCACTGCGAGATGCCCAGGCTGGTCGTGCTGTTGACGACATTCGTGTACGTCGCCTGACTGCCCACGCTGTTGGCGAAGCTGAACACGCCCTGGTAAAGCGACGAGAAATTGGAGCCGCCAGGGAGGAGACCGAACGCATTGGTGAAGAAGTTGGTGTAGGTGCTGTTGAAGCTCGTCAGGGCCGTTGAGAACGAGTTCAAATCGTTTTCGATTGCAGTGAGGATGCCCGAAGGGTCCAACGGTGCCGCTGCGGCGGCCTGTGCGGTCGAAGCGGCCTGCGCTGCCGTCCCGTTGGCGTTGGTGGTCTGTGGCGCTTCGGCGAACGAGCCCAGCCCCGTGGTCGCTGATTGCGCCGACGCCGAGTATCCGGTGATGGCCGCGACGTTCTGAGCCCAGAACTGGGCGTACTCCGCTTCGAGCGCGGCGATCGCCGCGTTGTACTGACCGAAGATGTTGGCCGGCAACAGCGTTAGCAATTGGGCGCGGTTGGCAGCGATCTCGGCCGGCGGTACGGTCGCCGCCAACGCGGTTTCGTAGGCGCCGGCCGCGGCCCGAGCCTGACCGGCGGTCTGCTCAGCTTGGCCTGCCGTCGTCGCTAACCAGGATATGTACGGCGCCGCGGCCGCGGCGGCGGCCTCCGCCGACGGGCCGGTCCAGTCGCCCCCGACGAGGCCGGCGATCGTCGACCCGAACTGGGTTGCGGTCGACTGCAACTCGCTGGACAACGCATCCCAGGCCGCGGCGGCGGTCTGTAACGACTCCGCTCCCGGACCCGCGTAGATCTTCGCGGCGATGAGCTCCGGCGGCTGCGCCGCGAAATCGAAAACCATTGCTGCTCTCCTTATTCCGCGCTCGGCGGGATGACGATGATGGTGGCGCTGGTGGCGATCTCGTCGGCCGCCACCGCACCGGGAACGCGGTAGCCTTGTCCGACGGCTGCCCGGGTGGCGGTGCCGCCGATGGCGCGACCGGCCAGGCTGGACAACGCCGTCTGCCCGAACATTCCGGGCTGGGCGAGACCCATCTCGGGAGCCGCATCCACCGCAGACGCCTCCATCTCGGCCGCGACTGTGCGGATGGCTGGGGTTGCGGCGGCCCAATTTTGTGGAACCGAGAGTGAACCGATGTAGCCGGCCCGGCCGACCGACGCCAGCGTTTCGGCGCTGCCCGCCCCGCTGTAGGAGCCGCTCAGCAGTCCGCTGTGCAGCAGCGGCGACAACGCCCCCGTGATGGGCGTCGGGTGGATCAGCGGGCCGATGCCCTGGATACCAACGCCGAGGTTCGGGATGCTGACGGCGGCCTGGTAGAAGCTTCTGATGGCGCCGCCCGTATACCCCAATGGGCTGAACGGTCCGGACAGGAAGGTACTGATGCTGCCGTTCAACGCGGTGAATAGCTTCGAGATGCTAGATACTCCGCCCGTCACGTCTGGCGGCAGCGTTGCCGTGATAGCTGGTATCCCCAGCGAATTGATGAACGCGGTCTGAGCTGATGTCAGCTGTGTGCCGAAGCTGGTGATGTCGGTGTTGAGGGTCGTCAACTGAGTGTTCAGCTGCGTCAGGAACGACAGCAGGTCGCTGGTCGCGTCGGCAGGTTGGGCCGCCGCCTGCGCGGTGGATGCCGCCTGGCTCGCCTGCCCGCTATCGGTGGTGGTGGCCGGTGCCTCGGTGAATGGCGTCAGCTGGCTCGCGGTCGAAGCCGCCCCTGCGTAGGCGTACATCGCGCCGGCGTCCTGGGCCCAGAATTCGGCGTAGGTCGCCTCGGTGGCGGCGATCGCCGGGGTGTTGATGCCCAGGAAGTTCGTCGCGACCAGCGCCGCCAGCAACGCCCGGTTCGCGGCGATCACGGGCGGCGGGATGCTGGCTGCGAACGCGGCCTCGTAAGCGGCTGCGGCGGCCTGGGCCTGGGCGGCCGTCTGCTCGGCCTGAGCGGCGGTGCTGCTCAGCCAGGTGGTGAAGGGTTCCGCCGCGCCGGCCGCGGCCGCCGAGGACGGTCCCTGCCAGTTCGAACCCAGTTGCGTGATTGTGGAGGTGTATCCCGCGGCTGTGGTCTGCAGTTCACTCGCCAGTGCGTCCCATGCCGTCGCGGCGGCCAACAGCGGCGCGGAGCCCGGACCTGCGTAGATCTTGCCGGAGTTGACCTCCGGCGGTAGCGCTCCGAAATCGAAAACCATTGGTGTCCCTCGGTCGGCTGTGTGGTCGAGATGTCCCGCGCTGTGCCAGCGCTGAGCAGTGATATGGCCTTGGGGGAGCGCCAAACCAGCCCTGACAATTGGGTGCGAATTGCCTGGCAGCTGCCTGAATTCCCCGGTGTTAGAAGGCTATCGAGATTCACGGAAATCGTGAGGTGCCGACGCCGCCCCCAGGCCCGGCGCGAGGGCGTCGAACACGCCACAACGGGCACTCATCAGGATGGCCAACAGGTGAGCAAAATAGCCGATGAACTGGAGACATCCGGAAAACCGGAGTGGTCGTGCGATGAGGGCGTGCGAGTGAACGACGGATGTCGGCGAATAAAAATCTGGGAATCAAAAACTCCTGAGGCTGATCCCCGCTACTGATGCGCGCCCCGGCACCGGCAGCATTTCGGCACGCCACGGGCGCTTTTCGGGCCCGTCGTCACACCCTCGAGTCGAGCCGGTTGCGGCGGGGGCGGGCGTCGCAATACGCGCAGCGCGACACAACAGGCCTAAAGTCTTCTCAGAAGCGATGTTCGTACTTTGAGGAGACATCACATGTCATTCGTGACCACACAGCCCGAGGCGCTGAGCTCGGCTGCTACCGCCCTGGGTGGAATCGGCTCGTCGTTCAGCGCGCAGAACGCCGCCGCGGCCGCACCGACCACCGGTGTCGTTCCAGCAGCCGCCGACGAGGTTTCGGCCCTGACCGCCGCGCAGTTCGCCGCCCATGCGCAGCTCTACCAGGCCGTTGCAGCCCAGGCCGCGGCGATCCACGAGCAGTTCGTGAACACGCTGGGGACCAGTGCCGGGTCGTACGCGGCGACCGAAGCCGCGAACGCCGCTGCCGCCGGCTAACTCGAAACTCTTCGTCGGCCGGACACCACGGTGTCCGGCCGACGTTTTGTTGTGCGCGTAAAGTCCTCGCGTGGACGCTGAGCTTGCCGGACTCGACCACAAGACAGGTAGGAAGAGCGGTGGCGGAACCCGCATCGGACGCGACTACCGCCCTGCGCGAAGCCGAACATCTGGTCCGCGCCGATAATTTCGCGGCAGCGGTAGCGATTCTCGAGGGCGTCGTCGATTGCGACCCCACCCTTGCAGTGCTGTACCTATTGGCGTCCACGACCCTCGAACTCGGCGATCACGACAAGGCGTTCGACTACGCCACGCGAGCCGTGGAAACCGAGCCGACATCAGCGCCGGCACACGACGTTCTGGCCAAAGTGCTAGTGGCGCAACAGGATTTCGTGTCGGCGCTGGCGGAGTTCGAAACCGTCGCCACCCTCGCTCGCCATGAGCGCCTGGCGGCGGGCCCGGCCCCGTACTCCGTCCCGGCCCATTTCGCCCTGCACAACGTCGAGCAACTCGAGCACATTCTCGGCGGCAATGGCGGAGGGCAAGGGGCGGCCGGTGGGCTCGCCGGTGACCTGCACGGCCTGCGCCAGGGTCTGACGGAGGCCATCAACGTTGCCGCTGACCGCGGCGAAGTGCCATGGATATCGATGAACCCGGCGAGCGGCAGCATGGTCGCCGACCCGCCGTATGTAAGGGTTCCCGAGGAACGGCTGTCGGCGTATCTCAATCCCGAAATCGACTACGGGTCGGTGCAGCAGGCCCTCGTCGCCGGCAAAGAAATTCAGGTCATCGACGACTTCCTGACGCCTGAAGCGCTGGAGCAGGTGCGCAAGTTCTGTCTCGAATCCACGGTCTGGCGTCACCCATATCAGTTCGGCTACGTGGGCGCCTTCCCCCAGCACGGCTTCGCGAGCGTCTCGTTGTTTGCCATAGCCGAGGAGTTTTTGACCGCGATGGGTGAGCCCTTCGCCGACTTCCAACTCGCCGCGTGGTGGGCGTTTGTGTACGACGCCAAACTGCCCGGGACTGACATTCACGGTGACGACGCGGATTACTCGTTGAACATCTGGATCACCCCCGACTCGGCGAATCTCGATCCAGAAAGCGGCGGGCTGGTCATGTGGGACAAAAAGGCGCCCAGCGACTGGAGCTATGACGAGTACAACGCCGGCGGCGACAAGGTCAGACAGTTTCTCGAGGAACAGAAGGCCGAAGCGACGGTCATTCCCTACCGGTCGAATCGGGCCGTCCTGTTCGAGGGACACCTCTTTCACAAGACAGACGACTTCACCTTCGCGCCCGGGTTCGAAAACCGGAGACGTAGCGTGACCATCCTGTTCCGGCGCCGCAAGGGCCAGTAGCGACCGGCTACCTGTAACCCGAGACGCTATGGACCACTGAAAGGCAAGATTCTCAGCGGAGCCACGCTCTTGAACAGGCAGGCAGCATGTGACGGCACACGGTGATTCTGTCGCCCCGCGACCTCTGCGGTTGGTGCCCGGCGACGGCTACCCGGACTGGGAGGCGGTCTACCAGGACAACGCCACCTGGGTCTATCGCACCATCTATGCGCGGGTCGGCAACCGGGCCGACGCCGAGGATCTCACTGCCGAGGTGTTCCTTGCGGCCCTTCGACCGCTGCGACTGACGGCCAGTGTCGGTGAGGTCCGCGGGTACCTGCGGGCCACCGCGCGGACCGTGCTGGCTGCACACTGGCGCGAGACGTTGGGACGCGAGATCAGCTCGATCGAGGACATCGAGCAACCGCCTGAGAGCGAGCAGGCGGTAAACACCGCTCCGCAGCGGGTCGCCGCTGTGCTCGGGCAGTTACCGGACAACTATCGACGGATCTTGGAACTCCGTTTCCTTCAAGGCCGTTCGATCAAGGAGTCGGCAGCCGAACTAGGGGTTAGTGTCGCCAGTGCCAAGGTGCTTCAGCATCGGGCGTTGCGCCTGGCCGCGCAGGTCAACGAAGAGGGCGAATCATGAACACGCGAGCGTTACGCAGGTACATCGACGACCTGCTGCGTGGCCGCCGCCCAAAGCCTTTCCGGCCCGACGACTTCGAGGCCGCGCAGATCCGGACCGCGATCGACCTTCAGGCCGCGCGGCCCGAGAGCGACGCGCCACGTCCGGAATTCCTCACCGATCTACATCGGCGGCTCGCCGCCCAACAAGACGGTGCCGGGCGGCCCGCGCCCACGGTGAACGCAACCCGTCGCAACGTCATTGTCGGCACGTCGGCCGCCGCGGCGGCCGCGGTGGCGGCGGTATCCATCGATCGCGCGTTGATCGACGGCGCACAGGTCGCTGACGGCGACAACAGCGGACCGCAGGAGCTCACCCCCAACACCGGGCGCTGGATGCGGGTCGCGGCGAGTGCTGACGTGATCGACGGTGCCATGCGGCCTTTCGATGTGGGCTCGGTGATCGGATTCGTTCGTCGGGTCGACGGCAAGCCCGAGGCCGTGTCCGGTGTCTGCACCCATCAGGGGTGCCGGCTGTGGTTCGACGCACCTGATGACCGTCTGCGCTGCCCGTGCCATTCGACATCGTTCGCGCCCGCCGGCCAGGTGCTCACACACCAGCTGCCGATCGCGCCGAAACCGTTGCCCACGTTGATGGTTCGTGAGCGGAATGGCGTGATCGAAGTGTTCGTCCCGGCGCCGCCGAACCAACCGGCCTGACGGCGTGTAACCCGCTGCCCTATCTCTTGGTGAGGCGTAATTCCCGCCGACGATGGAGGTGCTTGGTTATGCGCGTGCAGGTTTGGGGCTCGGGCGTTCTGCTGTTGATGTTGATGGTCGCGGGCTGCTCGACGCCGCCGTCGGCGAAGGCGCCGCCGGTGACGTTCGGGCCGGCGGCGACCACCCCGGGTATGGGCGGCATGTCGTCGATGCCGAACATGCCGGCCGGTCCGTCCGCCACGCCGGCGGGACCGTCGGCTCCGGTGGCTGGCAATGCGGTGTACATCGACAACTTCGCGTTTGCTCCGGCGACGATCACCGTCCGGGCCGGTAGCACGGTCACCTGGACCAACCGGGATGAAGAACCGCACACCGTCGTCGCGAACGACGGGACGTTCCACTCGCCTGGAATGGGTTCGCAGGCAACGTTTTCCTTCACATTCCCAAAAGCGGGTACGTTCGAATACGTCTGCTCGATCCACCCTTTCATGCGTGCCACCGTGGTGGTGACGCAATGACTGACGAGCCGCACACGATGAACCGACGACAACTGATCCGGCACAGCGCCTGGTTCGGGACCGCGGTCGGCCTTGCGGTGGTCGGCGGCGAAGTCGTCTCCCACGTCGCCGGCACCGCCGATGCGGCACGCAGCCCGAGTCGGCCCGCGTTGCGGTTCGCTCAGGTCAGCGACAGCCACATCGGCTTCTCGGGGAAGGCCAATCCCAATGTGGCGGGCTCCTTTACGCATGCCATCGACCAAATCAACAACCTGGGGTATGAGCCCGACTTCGTGATCCACACCGGCGATCTCACCCACCTGGCCACACCCGGTCAGTTCGATCAGGTCAAGCAGATGATGTCTGGGCTGCGCACGCAGCACGTCTTCACCGTTCCGGGCGAGCACGACTCCATCGACGACGGGGGCCAGAAGTATCGGAGCGCGTTCGGTGCCGGAACACGCGGCGACGGCTGGTACAGCTTCGACATCGCCGGCGTACACGTGATCGCGCTGGTGAACACGCTGAACTTGAAAAAGCTCGGGCACCTCGGTGCCGAGCAGCTGGCCTTCGTCGCCAAAGATGTTGCGGCGCTGTCGAGTGACACACCGATCATCGTGTTCAGCCACATCCCACTGTTCGCGATGTACCCCGACTGGGGGTGGGGCACGGACGACGCCGCCCAGGCGCTGAGCTACCTGCGTCGGTTTTCGTCGGTCACCTGTCTCAACGGCCATGTGCACCAATTGTTTTCCAAGACTGAAGGCAACGTGACGTTTCACAGTGGAACGACCACCGCCTATCCGCTACCGCGTCCCGGTGACGGGCCCGCGCCCAAGCCGGTGACACTGCCGGCCGGCAAGTTGCAGGATGCGCTTGGCATCCGCGAGGTCAGCTACAACCGGGGTCAAACCACCCTCGCGCTGAAAGAGAAGACACTGCAATGATTGTGCTCAGGTTAGCGATGGCAGTGGCGACAGCCGTCAGCGGCGTCAGCCATGCCTACCTCTACGTTCACGGCTATCACCACATTCCCATGATCGGCACCGCGTTCGTCGTACAGGCGGGCGTCTCGTTTGCGCTCGCCCTACTCATCCTGCTCGGTGGTCCCTGGTGGCTGCGGTGGGCTGCCGCCGGGTTGGCCGGTGGCGCGTTGGTCGCGTTCGCGTTGTCGCGCACCGTCGGTCTGTTCGGCTTCTCCGAAATCGGTTGGCAGCCATCGCCACACGCGGCGATCAGCGTGATCGCCGAAGTGCTGACGGTCGGACTGTGGGCGGTGTACGTCGTCGGTGGCCGACGGTTGCGCCAGATCTTCCGGAGGCCAACCGAAGCCCAGGTAAGCGAATCCGCACCGACGGCCAGTGCGAGATAGCCAACTTGGCTTGTGCGGTAGGTCAATCGATCTGTCTTCGCCCAACCAGGTACCAGGTATGCATGATTCCTTTGCCCTTCACCTCGATGTCGCCGCGTTCCTCGAACACGAAGCGATCGTGCAGACGCCGGTACATGTTGTCCGGTACTTGAATGCGCCCCACCTCTACGGTGGACTCCATCCGGGACGCGACGTTGACCGCGTCACCCCACACGTCGTAGAAGAAGCGTTGCGACCCGACGACGCCGGCCACCACCGGCCCGCACGCCAAGCCGATCCGCAGCGGCACGGCGCGTTCGCGCGAATCGGTCAGTCCCGCAACGGCTTCAGCGATGTCGAGGGCGAGGTCGGCCAGCGCTTCGAGGTGGTCTGCGCGTGGCTCCGGGACGCCGCTGACAACCATGTAGGCGTCGCCGCTGGTCTTGATCTTCTCCAATCCGTGTCGCATCACCAACACGTCGAGACCGGTGTAGAGGTCGTCCAGGAAGCCGACGAGTTCCTCCGGCGGGGTGTCGCTGGCCCGCTCGGTGTAGCCGGCGATGTCCGCGAAAAGGATTGACGCATCGTCGTATTTGTCGGCGATCACCGACCCGGACCGGTTCTTGAGACGTTGTGCGACGGTGCCCGGCAGGATGTTGGCCAGCAGCGATTCAGAGCGCTCGTACTCCTGCTCCAAGGCGGCCTCGGCGCTGGCGATTTGGCGCAGGCCGTACCAGACGATCGCGACTGCCAAGACGCCGGCCGCGATGGCGTTGACGACGAATCCCACCGTGATGAACCAAGAAGCCTCGGCGCCGGTGTCGCGCGGGACGGTGAACTGCAGCGCGATGAGAATGGCGACACCGATGGCCGCCGCCGCGATGGCCAAACCGATGCGCTCGATACCGAGGATCATCACGGCCGCGGCGCCGCTGATCAGGAGGTAGAACTGGACGCCGGTACCGGTGCCCAGATGCCAGCACAGAAAGGCCACGGCCAGATACGCGACCGCGAGGTATGCCAGATGTGGGACCAACTCGCCGAATCGGTACAGCAACGGGACGGTGGCGAGGACCGCGGCGGTGCCGAGATCGACCAACCCGACGTAGCTACGGCTCTCGCCGAAGACCAACTCCATGATGCCGAAGCCCGCAGTGATGACAACGCCCATGGCAGTCGCCATCAGCAGCAATCGGTGACGCCGCACCGCGGCCGCGTCGTAGTGCCGCGTGCGGGCTATGTCGCAGCCGGCCCGTTGGGCCTTCGGGCTGACCATCAGCGCATCGTCTCACTCGAATCCCGCCCGGCCGCGCATTCTGTCGGACTGTCCGATTCCGCCTCTACTGTTATAGGTGCTGCTAGAAAGGCAAGGAGATCATCATGGATACGGGCTCCGGGTCGCGAAACATCGTTCTGGTGCACGGCGCTTTCGTGGACGGATCCAGCTGGCGCGCGGTTTACGACCTTCTCGCAGACGACGGCTACCGCGTCGCCGTGGTTCAAAATCCCACCCTCTCACTGGCGGGCGACGCGGCAGGCGCGATCATCGACTCGCAAGATGGGCCAGTCGTGCTCGTTGGGCACTCCTACGGCGGCGCCGTCATCACCGAGGCCGGCACCCACGACAAGGTGACGGCCTTGGTCTACATCGCCGCGTTCGCGCCGGATAAGGACGAGTCGGTAAAAGCGCTGGGCGGCGACCCCGACGTGCCGGGGTCGCCGATTGTCGGCGCGCCGGATGGGTTCTTTTTTCAAAGCCGGGCGACATTTCATAGTTCGTTTTGTGCTGACCTGCCAGCCGCCGAAGCCGTATTCCTGGCCGACTCTCAGGTCCCATGGGGGGTGGACGCCATGGCTGGGCCGGTCACCAAACCTGGTTGGCGCGGTAAGCCGAGTTGGTACCTGATCGCCACCGAAGATCGCATGATCCCGCCGTCCGCCCAGCGCGCCATGGCGCAGCGAGCCAACGCCACCACGGTCGAGGTCACCGCCAGCCACGCCGTCTACTTGTCGCAGCCGCACGCCGTTGCAGCCCTTATCAGGCAGGCCTGCGACTAGGCGATCATGTGCCTCGCGTCGGATCGGGCGGCCTTAGACAGTCGCTCGGTCGGTCGTGCTGCGCAAACCGAACAGCGATGGTGCCCAGGCGGAGGCGAACACGCGGGCAAAACGGGCCAATTACACTGCCGCCCAACGCCCGCCGCAGTAACCGAGAGCTAAGCGGCGCAGTCCATGCCCCGACCGTCGCGAACGACGATCCGCCGCCCTTGCCGTCGCTGGTTACTTTTTGGACGGGATAACAATAATCACGATCAGCGTCAGAATGCTGAAGAACAACCCGAGGATGCCCCAACCGATTGAGCTGCGGCCCTTGGTCCCTGCGATGATTGCGCAGACGATCGCCGCGATGACGCTGCCGATTCCGACGAAAATGCCTTTGATGCCACGCAGGATGAAGCCCGCGGCTTCCGGCTGGCTGTAACCGGCCAGCAGTAGTTGATGGAGCATGACGACCTCCTTGACGGCAAAAGGGATCTTTCTTCTGAAACCCCGGATGAAAATACCCCAAACAGCCCGAACCAAACCGGCTTTCTAGCCATTGCGTAAACCCTCGACGAAAGCCCGCGCCTCGTCCCAGGTCGGCAGCAGGCCGGCGGCCCGCACCTCATCCAGGGTCGGTGCCGCGGCATCCCGGTCGGAGATCACCAGCTCGTGACCATCAGGCCATTCGATCGCCAGGGTCGGATCGGTGGCGGTGATGGTGTGTTCGCGTTGGGGGCTGTACTCCGACGAACACAGGTACATCACCGTCGAATTGTCTTCCAACGCAAGAAAACCGTGCGCCAAACCCTCCGATATGTACACCGATTTGTGGCTCTGGTCGTCGAGCGTCAAGGCATCCCAGCGGCCGAATGTCGGTGAGCCCACTCGGATGTCGACCACGACGTCGAACACCGAACCGGTCAGGCAGGTCACGTATTTGGCCTGGCTCGGTGGGAGCTGGGCAAAGTGCAGGCCGCGCAGCACTCCGGTCGCCGACACCGAACAGTTGACTTGGCGGACATCGAGCCGATGGCCCGCGAACTCCGTGAAGCCACGGTCGGTCAGCCATTCGAAGAACAGACCTCGCGAATCGGGATGCAATCGCGGGGTGATCTCCCACGCGCCGGCGATGTCGAGTTCACGAGCTTCCATGTCACTGACCCCGTTCTGCATAGCGCGCCTCGACGGCGTCTTTGAGTGGTCGCCACCACGATTCGTGGCTGCGATACCACTCGATGGTGGCACGCAGCCCTTCAGCGAAGTCGGTGTGCTTTGGCGCCCAACCTAATTCGGTGCTCAGCTGCGACGGGTCGATCGCATATCGAAGATCGTGGCCGGCCCGGTCGACGACGTGATCGAAGTCGTCGGGATCACGGCCCATCAACTCGAGCATGGTTCGCAACACCGAAAGGTTGTCGCGTTCACCGTCGGCGCCGATCAGATAGGTCCGCCCGGGTTGACCGCTGTCGAGAATGCGGCGGACGGCGTCGTTGTGGTCGTCGACGTGGATCCAGTCCCTGACGTTGGCGCCCGCGCCGTAAAGCTTCGGCCGCCGCCCGGTCAGCACGTTGGTGATCTGGCGCGGGATGAACTTCTCCACGTGCTGGTAGGGCCCATAGTTGTTGGAGCAGTTAGAGATCGTGGCGCGCACGCCGTAGGACCGCACCCAGGCCCGCACCAGCAGGTCCGAGGCTGCCTTCGTCGACGAGTAAGGGCTCGACGGGTTGTACGGCGTGGATTCGGTGAACCGCTGCGTGTCACCGAGTTCGAGGTCGCCATAGACCTCGTCGGTCGAGACGTGATGCAGCCGCACCCCGTGCCAGCGGACCGCCTCCAGGATCGTGAACGTCCCGACGACATTGGTCTGCACGAACGGCGCCGGGTCGGCCAGCGCGTTGTCGACATGGGTTTCGGCCGCGAAATGCACCACCGCGTCCGAGTCGGCGACCAACCGTGACACCAGGTCGGCGTCGGTGATGTCGCCTTGGACGAGAGTGATGTCGCCCGAGACCGGAGCCAGCGATTCGCGGCTGCCGCATACGTCATGGCGTCCAGCACGGTGACCGCGTCGTCTGGATGATCGCGCACGCTTGCGTGCACGAAGTTGGCTCCAATGAACCCAGCCCCACCGGTGACCAGCAACCGCATGGAGAAGACCCTAGCGCGGCAGTCAGTTCGGGGGCGTCAATCCCAGCGGTCCGGCCAGGGCTTCCAGCGCGCCGATGAGCTTGCCGTCGGGCCCACCCAGCACCTGGATGGCCACGTGGTCGGCCCCGGCCTCGTGATGCTCGTTGAGGCGGGCCGCCACCTGCTCGGGCGTGCCGTGGGCGACTACCGCGTCAATCAGGTTGTCGCTACCGGGTTTACGCACATCGTCATCGGTGAATCCGAGGCGCCGCCAATTGTTGACGTAGTTGCTCAGATCCAGGTAGAACTCGACCGTTCGCCGCCCGATTTCGCGGGCTTCGTTGGCGTTCTCGGTCAGCACGACCTTGTGCTCGGGAGCCAGGAACACCGAGTTGCCGACCACTTCACGGGCATGCGCGGTGTGTTCGGGTGTCGTCAGGTATGGGTGAGCGCCCGCGCTGCGTTCGGCGGAGAGCGCCAGCACTTTTGGGCCGAGCGCAGCGAGCACCCGACGACTGGTCGGCACCGAGGCATTGTCCAGCTCGTCGAGGTACTCGACGAGCGCGTCGTAGGGTTTCTGGTAGACGTCGGTGTGTTCGGGATGCCCCACCCCGACGCCCAGCAAAAACCTTCCCGGATAGGCACTTTCGATGCGCTGGAAAGATTTTGCCACGTCGGCCGCCGGCGACGCCCAGATGTTGATGATTCCGGTGGCCAACTGCAGCGTCGACGTCTCCGCCAGCGCCGGCTCCACCCAGTCGAGGTCCGCATCGGGCGAACCCCCCACCCAGACCGCGCCGTAGCCCAGCGCTTCGATCTGCTTCGCCACGCCGGGGCTCACGGAGCGACTGGCCAACCAGACGCCGTATCGGCCCAAGTCGGCTTTGAGCGAAACGCCCTCGGTCATCACGTCCCCCTGTGGTGTATCAGGCCGGTGTCAGTCCCAGCGGCCCCGCCAGTTCGGCCAGCGCCGACACCAGGTTTTCATCTTTGGTCAGAACTTGCACAGGCACGTGGTCGGCACCGGCGTCCAGGTGCTGCTTGAGCCGAGCCGCGATGGCGTCCGGCGTGCCATAGGCCACCAGCGCATCGATCAGCCGGTCGCTGCCCGGGAACGTGGTCTCTTCTTCGGAGAACCCCAGCCGTTTCCAGTTGTTGCGGTAATTGGCCAGGTTGAAATAGACCGGAAGCATCTTGCGGGCGACGGCGCGCGCATGCTCGGCGTCGGTGGTCAGCACCGCCTTGTGCTCCGGCGCCAGGAACGCGTCCGGGCCCATCAACTCGCGGGCCTGGGCCGTGTGCTCCGGAGTGGTCAGGTACGGGTGCGCGCCGGCGCTGCGCCGTGCCGAGAGCTTCAGCACCTGTGGCCCCAGGGCCGCCACCACGCGGCGATCAGCGGGGACGCCGAACTCGTCGAGCTGGTTCAGGTATTCCACCAGCGCGTCGTAGGGCTTGCGGTATTCGGTGATCGCCTCGGGATGCCCGACGCCGATTCCCAGCAGGAACCGGCCCGGGTAGGCGCGGTCGATCCGGTGGAAGGACTCGGCCACCGGCTGGGCCGCGTCCGACCAGATGTTGACGATCCCGGTGGCCACCTGCAACGTCGTGGTGGCTTCCAGGATCGGCTCGACCCAGGCCAGCTCGGCCGGCGGCGAACCGCCGACCCAGACCGATCCGTAGCCGAGGGCTTCGATGTCTTTGGCTTGCTCGGGCGTCACGCCGCGTCCGAAGGATCCGAACCGGCCAAGGTTGGGTTTGCTCGCAGAAGAATCGGTCATGGTGGCTCCAACCTACCGTCGAACCGCCTGTATTCCAGGTTTGGTGCTGGACGGCTCTGGGTAGCATCGGCTCGATGCTTTCGATGCTGGCGCGTCTGGTGATCGCAGCGCCCAAGCGTGTGCTTGCCGCGGTTCTGTTAATCACCGTCGTTGCGGCCGCATTCGGCGCAACAGTCGCCGAACATCTTGGCGCAGCGGGGTTTCAAGATCCGGGGTCGCCGTCGTCGCGCGGCCTCAAGGTACTCACCACTACATTCGGCCAGGGCGACATGGATCTGACGCTGGTGGTCCATGCCCCGGGCAGCGTGCAGGATCCGCTGACCGCGGCGGCCGGGCACAGGCTCGTCGATGAATTACGCCGATCCGAATTCGTCAGCAACGTCGAATCTCCTTGGGACGGGTCACCGCTGGGCGCCGGCCTGGTCAGCAAGGACGGCAAGACCGCGCTGGTGATCGCAGGCATCACCGGTTCGGAGAACGACGCGCCCAAGCATGCCAAGACAATCGCGGACCGGTTCACCGGGCGGCGGGACGGGCTGCAGGTGCTGGCCGGGGGAACGGCGACCGTCGCGTCCGAGATCAACGACCAGTCCGAGAAGGATCTGGTGGGCGCCGAGGCGATCGCGCTGCCGCTGTCGTTGATCGTGCTGGTCTGGGTGTTCGGTGGATTCTTCGCCGCGCTGCTGCCGTTGGTGGTCGGCGGCCTGGCGATCGTCGGGACACTCGGCATGCTGCGGGTCATCACGATGTTCGCCGACGTGTCGATCTTCTCGCTGGACCTGACCACAGCCATGGGCCTGGCCTTGGCGATCGACTACACGCTGCTGCTGATTTATCGGTATCGGGAGGAGTACGCCGCGGCGGGGGATCGCGACGTCGCGCTGCGCACTGCGATGTCGACGGCGGGCCGGACGATCTTGTTCTCCGCGTGCACGGTGTTCCTTGCGGTCAGCGCGCTGGCGGTGTTCCCGATGTACTTCCTGCGCTCGATGGCCTACGCCGGCTGCGGGGTGGTCGCGCTGGCGGGACTGTATGCCGTCACCGTCGCGCCCGCGGTGATCAAGCTGCTCGGCGATCGGATCGAGTCGCTCAACATCAGGGCGCTGTTCGGGCGTGCGGCGACGGATCCGGATGTGCGGCACGGGTTCCTGTTCCGGGTCGCCACCTTCGTCATGCGCCACGCGCTGCCGTGCGCCTTGGCGGTGGTGGCCCTGTTGCTTCTTCTCGGGTCTCCGTTCGCCGGTGCGCGTTTCGGTCTGCCGGACGATCGGGTTCTCCCGACGACCGCGCAATCCCGGCAAGCCGGCGACATCGTGCGCAGTGAATTTCCCGTCGATCCGGCGGCGGCCACCTCGATCGTGTTCCCCGACGCGCGCGAGTTGAGTGTCGGCGACGTCGCCGACTATGCGAGCGCGCTGTCGAACGTGCCCGGTGTGGAAGTGGTTGCGGCGCCGGGTGGTTCGTATGTCCGGGGTCAGGTCGTGGGACCGCCGACGCTGCCGACCGCGGTCAAGAATGGCAGCCTGTGGATGTCGGCGAGCATCCCGGGCTCGTCGCTGGATACTCGGCAGCGAGCCGCGGTCGATCAGCTCCGGTCGGTCCCGGTGCCTCATCGCGTAGAGGCGTTGTTCACCGGCGCCGACCAAGTGAACCGCGACTCGGTCGACCAGATCGTCCGCCGCCTCCCGGTGGTGCTATTGCTGGTTGCGGCAACGACTTTCGTGTTGGTCTTTCTGCTGACCGGCAGTTTGGTGCTTCCGCTGGAAGCCTTGCTGCTCAACACGTTGTCGTTGTCAGCGACGCTCGGCGCATTGGTCTGGGTGTTTCAGGAGGGGAAACTCGGCGGGCTGGGCACCACGGCGACGGGCACCCTGGTCGCCGATGTGCTGGTGTTCCTGTTTGCCACCGCGTTCGGGTTGTCGATGGACTACGAGGTTTTCCTGTTGTCGCGGATCCGGGAGCACTGGCTGGAATCCCCTCAGCGCCATGAGGATAACGCCGAGGCGGTGACGATGGGCATCGCCACCGCCGGCCGGGTCATCACCGCGGCGGCGCTGCTGATGGTGATCGTGTTCGCGGGACTGTCCACCGGCCAGGTGTCGTTCATGCGGATGATCGGTGTCGGGCTGGCGCTCGCCGTGATCGTCGACGCGACGCTGGTGCGGATGGTGCTGATGCCCGCGTTCATGAAGCTGGTCGGCCGGTGGAACTGGTGGGCGCCCGCCCCGCTGACCAAACTCCATGCGGCAGTGGGTGTCAGCGAGAGTTAGCTTCGGGCCAGGTCGATCTCGCCGGCCAACTCGTGGTCGATCAAGAAGGTCCCCGCCTCGCGCAGGTTGGGCGGATGAAACGAATAGGCGCTGATACACCCGACTAGGTAGGCGACCTCGGGATCGGTGGCGAAGCCGACGCCGCCGATTCGCGACACCATTCGTCCGACGCTGCCCTGCAACTGATCGCGCAGACCCAGCCGGATCCACAGCAGGTCCGCGAACAACGCGTCGCTACGGTCGCCGTCGTCATAGCGGGCCGCGATCATCCGCAGCGCCCGCCACACGCCTTCGATCGGGGAAAACAGCTCGACGAAATCGGACTCGGTGAAGTGGGGCCGATCGACCAGCTTGAGCGCGAGCCGCGTGGTGGCACCGATGTAGCCGGCGGTGATGATCAGGCCGAACAGCACATAGCCCGATTTCTCGTTACGGCCGTCGGGGTCTTCGATGTCGCTGACCATCAACAGGTCGCTCGGCACGAAGACATTGTCGAAGTTCACCGCGTGCGTCTGCGCGGCGTCCAGCGCGGGACTGGTCCACAGCGGCGATACCGAGAGCCCCTCGCTGCCATTCCAGATCAGCGTGATCGCCCGCTGATCGGTGTCGCTCAGCACCACGCTCGCCATCACGCAGTCCATGCTGTCGGCCAGGCTGCACGGCTTCTTGCTGCCGGTGACCGTGTAGCCGCCGTCGGCCGGTTCCGCTTTCATCGTGGGCCGAAAGACGCTGCCGTCGATGGTTCCCTCGGAGAAGCCCGACGCGAAGACGGTGTTGTTCTCGATCAGCGATTTGACCAAACCGACCGTCGTCTCGTCGGCGGTTTCGGCGAAGTCGACAAGACCGGCAACCGACAGGTAGTGCATGGTGGTCGCCGCGGCCAGCGAGGGGCTGAGATAGCCGATACCGCGTTGCAAATCAACGGTTTCCACGCAGGTCGCGCCAAGCCCGCTGAGATCTGCCGGTGCGGTCAGGCGCGGTCCGCCGTGCTCCTTCCACAGGTCGATGACGCCGCTTGCCGGGTCTTCGACGGCCATCAGCCCCAGCTTCTCAAGCTTGTCGGTGAGTTCGGGCAGGTGCCGTCGCACGGCGGCGACGTAGGAGAGTCGGGCTTCGAGGTCGGTGCGATCCATGATGGAGTGACTCCTTAATTGTGTCGGGAGGTCAGGTACTTCGTCAGTGCCGCAGCAGAATCCATCGACGGTCGCCAATCGGTGGTGGATTGCAGCAGCCGGGAGTCCAGCAGCGGATCGCCGAGGGTCACCCAGTGACCGGAGAAAGGGGACAGGTGCATCCGGAACATCAGGTCAGCGCCGGGCTTCAACAGGCTCAGCGGTGCCGGGATCAGTCGGGCGCCGGTGATCGAGCAGATCTCCGACACGCTGGTGTGGTCGGCCGGAGCGACGTTGTAGAGGCCGGTCAGTTTGCGGGCGAGGATGGTCGCGTAGGCGTCGACAAGGTCAGCGTCCCAGAGAAACTGATAGAACGACCGCGAAGGTTTGGGGTAGACAACCGATTTCGACAACATGGTCTGCAAGCCGGAATTGTCGAAGTGCTCGCCGACGACGTAGCAGGGCCGCACCACGGCCAACGCAGTGTCGCCGTCTCCGTTCACCCAGTACCAATTGGCGAGGTGCTCGAGCAGTGCCTTGTGCTGGAAGTAGTAGTGGCCGGTGTCCCGGTCACCGGCGGGATAGCCGGCCTCGGTGTGTTGCCGGCCGGTGCCACACGCTGTCACGCCGAGGGCGTTCGCGCTCGAGGTCAGCACGAGTTGCCCGATGCCCACCGCGCGGGCCTGCTCGAGCAGCATCCGGGTCGCCGCGACATTGACCTGATATGCGCGGCGCTTGTCGCGCGGTTCCTCGACGCAGTACGCGAGGTGGATCAACGCATCGTAGTCGCGCACCGACTCGAGGTCGAAAGAGCCACTCAGATCGAGGAATGTCTCGCGCACCTTGTCGTGTCGTACACCGGTCGGGCGGCGGCCCAGCGCCGTGACTTCGGCGATGTCGTCGTTGCCGCACGCCCATCGGAGCACGGCGCGACCGAAGTCCCCGGTCGCGCCCGTGATCGCGAGACGAAAGCCGTCTCTCATGCAGCCGCCTGGGCCCACGAGAGTTCAGCGGACAATGTGTTTGCGCACCAGCGGATTTCGTCGTCGCTGAGCTCGGAGGTCATGCAGACCCGGAGCACCGGCTTGCCGACCGGGACGGCTGGGTAGACCGCTGGGGTAACGAAGACGCCGGCGTCGCTGAGGTTGTTCCAGCTCAGCACCGTTCGCAACTCGTCAAACAGCCGGATCGGGATGATCGGCGACCAGTCTGGACTGGTGTCGTTGGGTCGGTTCAGTTCGACGTCGAGCGGCCGAAGGCGCGCGCGCATCAGACGAGCGTTGTGCTCCAAGCGCTTTCGGCGTTCGGCTCCTTCGTCGCCGCGGATCACGTCGATCGCGGCCGCAGCGGCGGCCATGGCTCCCGGAGTCCCGGACGTGCTGAACCACAGGGAGCGCGCGCTGAACCGGATCTCGTCAACGATGTCTTGCGAGCCGGCGACAAAACCGCCCAGCCCGCCGATCGCCTTCGACAGTGAACCCATCAGCACGTCGATGTCCTGGGCGACACCGGTGAGTTCGGACAGTCCGGCACCGGTCGGTCCGAATACCCCGATGCCATGGGCTTCGTCGACCATCAGCATCGCGCCTGCGTTCTTGCACACGTTGATGATCTGCTCGAGCGGGGCGGTCGACCCCTCCATCGAGTACAGCGAGTCGACGAGGACCAGGGTGCGCCGGAACCTCGTTCCCGAGTGGCGTTGCAGCGCGTCCTTCAGCGATGCGACGTCGTTGTGGTCGAACCTCTCCTCGACAGCACGGCTCAGCCGCACCCCGTCGCGGATCGAGGCGTGCGCGTAAGAGTCCACCACGGCAAGGCAATCCGAGCCGATCAAGCCCTGGATGGTGCCGACGTTGGTTTGGTAGCCCGTAGTGAACACCACCGCGTCGTCGTGGCCGAGCCAGTCCGCGATCTTCTTCTCCAGCGCGACGTGCAGGCTGTAGGTCCCGTTGAGCAACCGGCTGCCGGTCGTCCCGGTCCCGAACTCCTCGGTCGCGCGCACCGCCGCGGCGATCACGTCCGGATGCGTCGACAGGCCGATGTAGGAGTTGGACCCCAGCAGGACGCACTGGCGCCCGCGGACACCGACGTGCGGCGGGTTGACCGAGCTGATCTCCTGGAAGAACGGCATCTGCCCGATGGACGAGAAGTGTCGCGCCATCGCGACACGCTCGCTGACATTTGTCGAGATATCACCGGTCACCGAGAAGGTCTGCTCGTCGCCGCCCATGTAGTTCACACCCCCGTGTCGTTGCCCCTGGCGACGACGGCGCTACGTGCGCAGGTAGAAGCACGACTACCCCCGTCACGACAGCCGAAATCAACGGCCCCGCTCGTCGCCCTGCCTGGCGTACCCGGTCAGACCACCGGACACACCATTAGTGATTCGACGCCGATCGGGCGGCGGATGGGTGACTTTTTACGCTCGCGCAACTTCCTCGGCACCGTCGCCGTCTTCGGGGAGTGCCACGTCGACCACGGGGGGCATCTCCAACGGCAGCAGCACGATGAACTGGGTGGCTCCGGGCACCGATTCGACGCGCAGATCGCCGTGGTGTTTGTTGACGATGATCTTCCAGGCCAGGTCCAGCCCGAGGCCGGTGCCTTCACCCACGGGTTTGGTGGTGAAGAACGGCTCGAAGATGTGCTCGAGCACGTCCTTGGGGATGCCCGGGCCGGTGTCGCAGATCTCGACGCGCAGCATCTCGTTGGCCTCGCGGCAGGTGCGGATCGTCAGCGTGCCGCCGGCGCTACCCATCGCCGCGATCGCATTGTCGATGATGTTCGTCCACACTTGGTTGAGATCGCCTGGAAAGCAAGGGATTTGGGGCAGAGTTCGATCGAAATCTTTTTCCACCCTGATGTGGCAGGTGCTGTCCTTGCCCAGCCGATCGGCGAACATGGTCACCGTGCTCTTGAGTAGGTCGTGAATATCGGCCACCTGGAACGGGGCGCGATCCATCTGCGAGTACTGCTTGGCGTCGGCGACGAGGGCCGAAATACGCTGGCTCGCTTCGAGCAGCTGATTCATCAGCAACTCGCTCTCGATGGTGTAGCTGATCCACTGGATCGCTTGGCCCACGGAGGTGGACACTTGCAGTTCTTCGGCGGTCGCGGCGATGCGCTCCAGCCAGTCGGTGTCGACGCCGCCCTCGACGAATGTCGGCGCGATCTCCCAGCCGCCGTCGATGTCGTGCTCGTCGAGCCAATCGCTGACCGCGTCCTCGCGGTCAGCTGTCTCGATCGCGTTCAGGTGAACCGACGCCGACTTGGCCACCTGCTCAGCGACCGCATCCTGTAGGCGCACCAAGGCATTCAGTGTCTCCGGGCTCACGGTGCCATCGGCCAGCATCGCCAACTTCCCGCGCATGTTGGAGATCCGGCCGCGCAACTCCTGGGCCGCGCGTGCGATGGCAGCGGCCGGGTTGTTCAGCTGGTGGGTGAGACCGGCGGACAACTGGCCCAGCGCCAACAGCTTCTCGCGATTGTCGATCAGCCGCCGGGTGCGCTCGGTGCCGACGGCGATGCCGTCGAGCAGGTGCACCGCCATCGGGAACTGGTCTTTCATGAAGGCGGCGAACGCCGGTGCGTCCATCACGAAGAACCGCGACGGCTTGGTTACGTGTACCGAGGTGGTGTAGAGCTGCTGCTTCTCGCCGGTAAACGCTTGCCACGCACCGCAATACACGCCACGATGCGATGTCCGGTTGGTTTCTATGTCTTGGCCGCCGGAGAGCTTGGACATCGCGAGCTCGCCCTCGATGAGCACGTAAAAACACGTCGCGGGTTCGCCTTCGACGCAGATCGGTCCCGGCTCGTAGTGCTGAATCTCGCCGTCGGCGCACAGCGTCGCGAGCTGGGAGTCGGTGAGATGTTCGAACAGGAACAGCGTGCGCAATTCGTCTGCGTCACAGCTCTTTTCGGTAGACATGACGTTATGCCTCCGCCAGGTAACGGTGAACCAGCATGACAGCCATGGATCCCTCTCCCACCGCCGCCGCGACCCGCTTGGCGGATTCGGACCGAACGTCGCCGGCGACGAAGACGCCCGGCACGCTGGTTTCCAAATGGTGTGGCGGACGGTCCAGCGACCAGCCGCAAACGTTGCGTAGATCCGGCCCGGTGAGGATGAAACCGTGGTCGTCGCGGGCGAGTACCCCGTCGAGCCAATCGGTGCGCGGTGCGGCGCCGATGAAGATGAACATCCGCCCGCAACTGACGTCCTCGGTGGCGCCGGTCCGGTTGTCCCGCAGAGTCAGCCTCTCGAGGTGATCGCTGCCGATGGCGCAGTGGACTTCAGTGCAGGTGCGGACGGTGATGTTGGGTCGCGCCTCGACTTGTTGGATCAGGTAGTGCGACATCGACGCTTCCAGCGATGGCGCGCGCACGACGATCGTTACGGATTTCGCCTCGCGCGACAGATACATCGCGGCCTGGCCGGCCGAGTTCGCCCCGCCGATGACGTAGACCTCTTCACCCTCGCACTCCGACGCAATCGAGACTGCCGCACCGTAATGGATACCTCTGTTTTTGAACGTGTCGCAGCCGTCGGCCGACAGCTCGTTGTAGGCGACACCGGTGGCGACGATGACTGCGTGCGCGTCGATGAAGCCGCCGTCGGCGAAACGAATGGTGCGCTTCGGGCCGTTGACCTCCAAAGCGACGGCCGTCCTGGCGGTGATGAGTTCGGCGCCGAACTTCTCGGCTTGCCTGCGCGCACGGTCAGCCAGTTGGCTGCCGGACACTCCGTCGGGAAAGCCCAGGTAGTTCTCGATCTTCGAGCTCTGGCCGGCCTGCCCGCCCGTCGCGGTGGTTTCGATCAACACCGTGCGCAGACCCTCGGAGGCGCCGTAGACGGCGGCGGCCAGACCCGCGGGTCCGCCGCCGACCACGATCAGGTCGTAGAAGTCTTGCGACGGTGTGGTCGTGAGGCCGAGAGTGTCGGCCAGTTCGGTGTCGCTGGGCTCGACGAGCGGGTCGCCGTGTTCGGTAACGACCACCGGTAGTCGCTTGTCGTCGACGCCGGCCGCGTGCAGCAGTTGCTCGCCGACAGGCTCGTCCGATGCGAACCAGTTGTAGTGCAGTCCGTTGCGGGCGAGGAAGTCGCGGACCTCCAAGGATCGTGCCGAGAAGCGGTGCCCGATGACTTTGGTGTGCGGGATCGGCCGCTCCGGCGTCCGCTTCCAGGCGTCGAGCAGGTCGTCGATGACCGGGTACAGCTTCTCTTGCGGCGGATCCCACGGCTTGAGCAGGTAATGATCCAGGTCGACGACGTTGATCGCGTCGATCGCGGCGTGGGTGTCGGCGTAGGCGGTGAGCAGCACCCGCTTGGCGGCGGGGTAGAGGTCCATCGCCGCTTCAAGGAACTCGATGCCGGTCATCTGCGGCATCCGATAGTCGGCGACCAGCATCGCGACCGTCTCCCCGCGCAGCTTGAGCTGCTTGAGGGTGTCCAGGGCATCGGGGCCGGACTCGGCCCGAACGATGCGGTTGGCGTCCCCGTAACGGCGGCGCAGGTCACGGGCAACGGCCCGAGACACCGCCGGGTCGTCGTCCACGGTTAGCATCACCGGTTTGCGGGAGGCGGCATCGGCACCTGTGGGGCTAGTCATCAGCAGTAATTATGCGCTTGCACGCGCTGGCGCGGGAGGCGACGGTGGCGGTCCCGAGTTCACTGACAGCGATTTTGGCCAGCACGAATCAGCGGGTATCGTGGAGCAACGGTGCTTCATCGCGCTGGTTTCTCGCGTGCCCTGTCCTAGGAATTTCCTGTCACTGGCTCACGTTGTAGGGCCAGCGCGTGCTGCGCTGATCCGGGCGTAGACGCGACGAAACTAAAACGAGGATTCGAAGAAAAGTATGGCCAAGAAGGACGGCGCCATCGAGGTCGAGGGCCGCGTGGTCGAGCCCCTGCCCAATGCGATGTTCCGCATCGAGCTGGAAAACGGCCACAAGGTGCTTGCCCACATCAGCGGCAAGATGCGGCAGCACTACATCCGCATCCTGCCCGAGGACCGGGTAGTGGTGGAGTTGTCTCCCTACGACCTGTCCCGGGGCCGCATTGTGTACCGCTACAAGTAAAGCCCGAACACGCAACCGACGAGAAGACAGAACAGGATCAACAACAGCCGTGAAGGTGAACCCGAGCGTCAAGCCGATCTGCGACAAGTGCAGGGTGATCCGTCGGCATGGACGGGTCATGGTGATCTGCTCTGATCCGCGCCACAAGCAGCGCCAAGGTTAACTACCCCAAACGCCGTCCGGCGACAATGCGTGTCCGCGAAGCGGACCGAGGCGGAGCCGGACAATTAAAAAGGCGCACACAACTGAATGCAGACCTCCCAGCACCACTGATCGCTCGGCTTCGGAAAGACGAGACTTTCAGCTACGTCCGGAACGGAGGCCGGACCCCGGAGCCCCGAGATGTTTTCTGGGCCAGGGAACGGGCTGGGAATCGAGACCTCCGCATAGAGAAGGAATGCCACCCCCATGGCTCGACTAATGGGCGTCGACCTCCCGCGCGACAAGCGCATGGAGGTCGCGTTGACGTACATCTTCGGCATCGGCCGAACCCGCTCCCTCGAAATTTTGGCCGCAACCGGTATCGATAAGGATCTGCGCACCAAGGACCTCACCGACGACCAGGTGACCCACATGCGCGACTACATCGAAGGCAACCTCAAGGTCGAGGGTGACCTGCGCCGTGAGGTTCAGGCCGACATCCGCCGCAAGATCGAGATCGGCTGCTACCAGGGCCTTCGGCACCGCCGCGGCCTGCCCGTGCGCGGTCAGCGCACCAAGACCAATGCGCGTACCCGCAAGGGCCCGAAGCGCACCATCGCCGGCAAGAAGAAGGCCAGGTAAGTCATGCCCCCAGCAAAGAAGGCTGCCTCCGCGCCCAAGAAGGGTCAGAAGACCCGGCGGCGGGAAAAGAAGAACGTCCCGCACGGCGCCGCGCACATCAAGAGCACGTTCAACAACACGATCGTGACGATCACCGACCTGCAGGGCAACGTGCTGGCCTGGGCGTCGTCGGGTCACGTCGGCTTCAAGGGGTCGCGGAAGTCGACGCCGTTCGCCGCGCAGCTGGCCGCCGAGAACGCCGCCCGCAAGGCACAGGAGCATGGTGTCAAGAAAGTCGACGTGTTCGTGAAGGGCCCGGGTTCGGGCCGCGAGACGGCGATCCGCTCGCTGCAGGCCGCCGGCCTGGAGGTCGGCGCGATCTCTGACGTCACCCCCCAGCCGCACAACGGCTGCCGCCCGCCCAAGCGTCGCCGGGTCTAGAGGAGATAGACAGACAATGGCTCGTTACACCGGACCCATCACCCGCAAGTCGCGCCGCCTCGGTGTCGACCTGGTCGGTGGAGATCAGTCGTTCGAGAAGCGCCCCTACCCGCCCGGCCAGCACGGCCGCGCGCGGATCAAGGAGAGCGAATACCGTCAGCAGCTGCAGGAGAAGCAGAAGGCACGCTTCACCTACGGCGTGATGGAGAAGCAGTTCCGCCGCTACTACGCCGAAGCGGCCGGCCGTCCCGGCAAGACCGGTGACGAGCTGCTGCAGATCCTGGAAAGCCGGCTGGACAACGTCGTGTACCGCTCCGGCATCGCCCGGACCCGCCGGATGGCCCGTCAGTTGGTCAGCCACGGCCACTTCACGGTCAACGGTGTCAAGGTGACCATCCCCAGCTATCGGGTGTCGCAGTACGACATCATCGACATCAAGGGCAAGTCGCTGAACACCGTGCCGTTCCAGATCGCCCGCGAGACCGCCGGTGACCGTCCGATCCCCAGCTGGATCCAGGTCGTCGGCGAGCAGCAGCGCATCCTGATCCACCAGTTGCCCGAGCGCGCGCAGATCGAGGTGCCGCTCACCGAGCAGCTCATCGTCGAGTACTACTCGAAGTAACACCCTGAGCCAGCCGGCTCAGGTCTGAACGGCATCAAATTGCGGGTGCCGAGAAGGAGATAGAGAAACACCATGCTGATTTCACAGCGACCGACCTTGTCCGAAGAGGTCATCAGCGACAGCCGTTCGCAGTTCGTCATCGAGCCGCTGGAGCCGGGTTTCGGCTACACGCTTGGTAACTCGCTGCGGCGCACGCTGCTGTCCTCGATTCCGGGCGCGGCCGTCACCAGCATCCGCATCGACGGTGTGCTGCACGAGTTCACCACCGTGCCGGGTGTCAAGGAGGACGTCACCGACATCATCCTGAACCTCAAGAGCTTGGTCGTGTCCTCCGAAGAGGACGAGCCGGTCACCATGTACCTGCGCAAGCAGGGCCCGGGCGAGGTCACCGCGGGTGACATCGTGCCGCCGGCCGGTGTCACCGTGCACAACCCGGACATGCACATCGCGACCTTGAACGACAAGGGCAAGCTCGAGATCGAGCTCGTCGTCGAGCGTGGCCGCGGTTACGTCCCGGCCGTGCAGAACAAGGCCTCGGGTGCTGAGATCGGCCGCATCCCGGTCGATTCCATTTACTCGCCGGTGCTCAAGGTGACTTACAAGGTGGACGCCACCCGCGTCGAGCAGCGCACCGACTTCGACAAGCTGATCCTCGACGTCGAGACCAAGAGCTCGATCGGCCCTCGTGACGCACTGGCGTCCGCGGGTAAGACGCTGGTCGAATTGTTCGGTCTGGCAAGGGAACTCAACGTCGAGGCCGAGGGCATCGAGATCGGCCCGTCGCCGGCCGAGGCCGACCACATCGCGTCGTTCGCCCTGCCGATCGACGACTTGGACCTGACCGTGCGCTCGTACAACTGCCTCAAGCGGGAGGGCGTGCACACCGTCGGCGAATTGGTCTCGCGCACCGAGTCCGACCTGCTCGACATCCGCAACTTCGGTCAGAAGTCGATCGACGAGGTCAAGGTCAAGCTGCACCAGTTGGGCCTGTCGCTCAAGGACAGCCCGGCCAGCTTCGACCCGTCGGAGGTCGCCGGTTACGACGTGGCGACCGGCACCTGGTCCGCCGAGGCCGCTGCCTACGACGACACGGACTACGCCGAAACCGAACAGCTCTAATAGAATTCCGTCCCGGTCCTACCTGATACGGGGACCGGCCCCATTTAGGAGAAGTCGCAATGCCCAAGCCCACCAAGGGTCCTCGCCTCGGCGGGTCGTCCTCGCACCAGAAGGCGCTCCTGGCCAACCTGGCCACGTCGCTGTTCGAGCACGGCCGGATCAAGACGACCGAGCCGAAGGCGCGGGCGTTGCGGCCCTACGCCGAGAAGCTGATCACCCACGCCAAGAAGGGCACGCTGCACAACCGGCGTGAGGTGATGAAGAAGATCCGCGACAAGGACGTGGTGCACGCCCTGTTCGCCGAGATCGGGCCGCACTTCTCCGACCGCAACGGTGGTTACACCCGCATCATCAAGGTCGAGAACCGCAAGGGCGACAACGCCCCGATGGCGGTCATCGAACTGGTGCAGGAGAAGACGGTGACGTCTGAGGCCGACCGTGCGCGTCGGGTGGGCGCATCGAAGCCCGCCGCCAAGGCCCCGGCTGCCGAGGCCGACCCGAAGCCCGAAGAGGCCGAAGAGGTCCAGGGCGACGAGCCCGGCGACGACGTGGATGCGTCCGAGGCGGACCCCACCGAGGCTCCTGCGGAGACCGAGAGCACCGACGACGCTGAGTAGCGATTCAACGTTGAACGACAAGCCCGCCATCGACATCGATGGCGGGCTTGTTCGTCTGCGGCTCGATATCGCTTACGACGGAACGGAATTCGCGGGTTGGGCCACTCAGGCGGGTCAGCGCACCGTCGCGGGTGTTCTCGAGGAGTCGTTGTCGACGGTCTTCCGCAACGAGTTGCGCCTGCGCGCGGCCGGTCGGACCGACACCGGGGTGCACGCCACCGGTCAGGTCGCCCATGTCGACGTGCCCGCCGAGGCGTTGAGCCACGTCTATCCACGGACGCCCCAGCCGGACCGGCCCGAATTCCAACCGCTGGTCCGTCGACTGGGCCGACTTTTACCGGCCGACGTCCGGGTGCGCCGAATCGTCCGCGCGCCAGCCGGTTTCGATGCCCGATTTTCCGCGCTGCGACGGCACTACGTGTACCGGATCACCACTGCCGACTACGGGACGGATCCGCAGCAGGCCCGCGTCATCACCAGTTGGCCGCGGCTGCTCGACGTCGACGCCATGTCGTCGGCCTCGGAGAAGCTGTTGGGGCTCAACGATTTCGCGGCATTCTGCCGCCACCGCGAGGGCGCGACGACGATTCGCGACCTGCAGCGGTTCGACTGGGAACGCGACGGTGACCTGATCACCGCCCACGTGACCGCCGACGCGTTCTGCTGGTCGATGGTGCGGTCGCTGGTCGGCGCGGTGCTGGCCGTCGGGGAGCATAGGCGCACCGCGGACTGGTGTGCCGAGTTGCTCAGCGACACACGGCGTTCCAGTGACTACGCCGCCGCGCCGGCCCAGGGGCTCACGCTGGTCGGCGTCGATTACCCGCCCGACGACGAGTTGCACGCGCGGACGTTCATCACCCGCGACCTTCGGACTCGCGACTGAATCACAGCTTGCCGGCAACGAACGTGGCCGCCTGATTGATCAGGCCCGAGTTGACGTATGACGGCTGCAGATGAGCATTCCATTGCAGATCTTGGAAGCCTCTGGTACAGATCGGGTCGCCGGCAGCGCACAGGTCGATGGTCTTACCGGCAAACGCCGGGCTGAAATTTGTGGCAGGACCGAGCACCCGCTGGGTGCCGTTGCCGAACAATGCGACCGCGGCGACGTGCTGAGCCAACGAGGGCGGCAGGGGATTCGTGTAGCCGAATGCGGCCCTGTTCACCGCGACGACGACGTCGGCCGCGGCGGCGCCCAGAGAGTAACCACCAAGCACCAGTTTGGTGTTCGGGCAGCTGGCCGCCATCGATTGAGCATGCGCGCTCATGTCGTTGGATCCGGTGGCGATGTCGGCTTCGGCGGGATAGTTAACCCCGTAGGCCCCGATGGTCATCCGCGGCAGCTTCTTCCGCAGCGCGGTGATGAACGATCCACCGATCAGGCCGACGCCAGGGGGTTCTTCACGGCCTCGCGCAAAGTCGACTTCGGCGTCCGGGCAGGCGGCGTTTGCCACGGGAAGCGGCGTCGTCGAAACGGGAATCACGGCGGGGCCGCTGAGCAAACCGCCCGCGAACAGCGCCGCGACTGCTAAACGGATAGGGCCAGGTCGCATGAGCAGACGCTAGGGGGTCTAACTATTCCCGCGCTGTGAGCTACGTGAGTGCTGGATCAGCGACGGCGGCTAGGCCAATTTGCCGGCGACGAAGTCGGCGGCCTGATTGACCATGCCAGCCTCGATGTAGCCACCGGCCATGTGCTGGCTCCAGTTGTTTTGCCAGGTGTGTGGGTCGGCCGGGTTGCAGATGGGATCGGCGCCGTGGCACAGGTCGATCGTCCGATCGCCATAGAGCCCGTTGAAGTTCGCGATCGGCCCGACCCAATTGGTGCCGTTGCCGAACAGGGCGACCGCGGCGATGTGCTGATCGGCACCCGGCGGCAGCGGATTGGTGAAGCCGAACATCGCACCGGGAGCGGCCATCACGACGTCGGTGACCGCCGCGCCCAGTGAGTAGCCGCCCAGCACGATGCGGGTGTCCGGGCAGCCGTTGATCGTCGACTGCACGTGCGCGCTCATGTCATTGGCGCCCATAGCGACCTCGGTGTCCGCCGGGTAACGCACCGCGTAGAGATTGATGTTCTTGTGGACCTTGGACCGCAGCGCGCTGACGAAGGCGTTGCCCAGGATCCCGGCGCCGGGCGACTCCTGACGTCCCCGGGCGAACACCACCTCGACGTCAGAGCAGGCGGCAGACGCGGTCGGGGGTGGCGCGGGGGCAACCATCAGACCCGCGGCGAGCAGCCCCGCAGGAATCACCCAGGACAACCTGAATCGCAGTGTCATATCCCGGCGCTTAGTGGAAGGACGCCGGCGTGGTCTGGTCGACCACCGTCGGGCCGGGCGCACCAGGGATGGGGCCGGGTGCCGGACCCTGGCCGGGGCCGAACGGCCCGGGCGCGCCGGGGCCGTTCGGGACACCCAGCGGACCTAGGGGACTGGTCGGGGGCAGCACCGACAGCAGGCGAGTCGCAACGAAGCTGGCGGCCTGGGTGGTGTAGGTCGGCACGTAGCCCTCGGTGTGGCCCTTCCACTCGTTGCCCTCGCCGGCGTGGCAGATCGGGTCCTCGGGGTTGCAGTAGTCGACGGCCTTGGCCCCGAACATCGCGCTCTGCGCCGCGATCGATCCGCCGCTGCGGTCAGCCGGGTTACCGAACGTGGTGACCGCAATGACGTGGTTGGCGTACTGCGGCGGAAGCGAATCACCCCAGCCGACCCCGCCGATCTGCGTGCCGGTGACGATGTCGACCACCGACGCGCCCTGGGAGTAACCGCCGAGCACCTGCGGGGTGGCCGGGCACTTGTCGGCCATCTCCTTGATGTGCTTGATCGCGTCCTTGGCGCCGTCGTTGCCGTGGATCTGGAACAGGGTGGCCCGATAGTCGACCGCGTAGGCGTCGACGTTCTTGCCGGTGTTCTGCCGGATTCCGTCGACGAGGGCCTGCCCGACGCGGCCCAGACCCTTGGGCTCATCGGTGCCGCGGGCGAAGGTCACCGCGATGTCCGGGCAGTTATCGGCCCTGGCCGAGGGGGCCGCGTTCAGGGCGGCGCTGGGTGCCACGAGCAGAACGCCCGCGCTCAGCAATGCGACAGCGGTCATGCTAAAAGCTTTTGACCAGGCGCGACGCGGCGCGAAACGGCTCATGCAGTTAATGCTCACCAGGTGATTCTACGGATTTTTGCGTCTCCGGTCACATCTACGGTTTTGCCGGCCCGGGACTGTGGATTGAGGGCGGGCTGCGCATCGGCTGCTGCCTATCGTGACGTGGCATGGCATGGCATCCCACAACGAGGCTGGAACTCAGCGGTCACCGGTTCATGCGGCGGCGAATGGAGTGCGCCTTGCTGGGCGTCGATCTCCGGGCCGTGAACGAGTCGATCCGTGCCCCGGCACAGTCATTGGCCGCGGGATCAGTACTAGCGATTGTCGCGGTCGTCGGATGCTTACTGCTCGCGGTGCTGCGCCCCGAGCCGGCGGCAGGCAGCGCACCGATCGTGATGGAGAGACGGTCGGGAGCGCTTTTCGTCCGGTTGGGCGACACCCTGCACCCGGTGCTGAACCTGGCGTCCGCGCGGCTGATCGTGAGGACCAACGCCGACCCCCAACCGATGGACGCCGCCGCACTGGGCCGCAACAAGCTGGGCCCGATGCTGGGCATCCCCGGTGTGCCGCAATTCCTCGGACAGCCCCTGAGCGAAAGCGAGTCGCAATGGAGCGTTTGTGACACCCCCGACCGCACGACGGTCGTCGTCGGTGGAGAACCACAGTCAGACGCTCTAGGGCGCGACCAGACGCTGCTCGTCACGACGACGGGTGGCTCAACGTACCTACTGTTCGACGGCCGACGGGCGGTGGTGAACCTGGATGACGCCGCGGTCGCCCGCGGTGTGGGAATCGTCGGTCGGACGCCGCTGCCGGTGTCGTCGACGCTGCTCAATCTCATTCCGGAAGCGCCGCCGATTGCAACGCCTCGAATTCCCGATGCCGGGAAACGGGGGCCCGACACACTGTCCGGCTTTCCGGTTGGCACCGTGCTGCGGGTAGCTCGCAGCGTCGGCGACGAGTACTACGTGGTGTTGAGGGAAGGCGTCCAGCGGGTCGGGCAGCTTGCCGCCGAACTCGTGCGATTCTCCGACTCGCAAGGAACCCGCACTGCGATCCCGGTCGCACCCGACGTCATTCGCACCGCCAAAGCAGTCACGCGTCTGCCGGTGTCCGACTTCCCTGACCGGTCTTCGCTGCAGTCGCCGGCTCGTGGCACGACGATCTGCGCCAGGTGGACGCGCGCGGCGTCGGGACGTGCTGTGGTCTCGTTTTCGCTCGGCGGACCGCCTATTCCAGATGGGCGTGCTCCGGTTGCATTGGCGCAGTCCGACGCGCAGGGCCCTGCTGTGGATGCGGTGTACGTGCCGCCCGGGCGCGTGGCCTACGTCCGCGCGACCGGACTGTCGGGTGGCGATGCTCGCGCGGGGGTCCGGTATCTGGTCGCCGACACCGGTGTGCGGTTCGCCGTTCACGACGACGATGCCGCCCACGACCTTGGCCTTGATCCCTCGATGATCGCCGCGCCATGGCCGATACTGGCTACCCTGCCCGCGGGTCCGGATCTGAGCAGAGCCAATGCCTCACTTGCACATGATGTTCCGGTCGTCGCTCGACCGGTCGGCACGCCGTAGCCGGGTGCGCAACGCGCCGATTGCCACCACCCCGAGCAACGCGGCACAACAGATCGCTGCTCCGGCGAATGCCGCTCGCCGTGCCCGCGGGTCCGGCGCTGGGGTACGCGCGGGTGCGACGGGTGCCGTCGTCCGGGTCGGCGGTGAGGTGGGTGCGCTCGGTGTGTCGGTGCTAACCGCGGCGAGAAAGTCGACGCTTCCCGCGCCGACCCGTGGATCCCATCCGCCGGGGGGATGGTGGGCGGTCGCCTTGATGCGTTGCATCACCTGCCGCGCGGTCCAGGTGGGGAACCGCGAGCGGATCAGCGCGGCCAGCCCGCTGACCACCGGCGCGGCGTAGCTCGTACCCGAAAGCGGTGTCGAACTACCCTGTGCAGCAAACGCATTGGTCAACCCAGTACCGGACGAGCTCAGCGAGATCACGCCTTCGCCCGGTGCGGCAACATCGACCCACGGCCCGGCGAGGGTGAACGACGAAGGCTCCCCGTGCGTGTTGACCGATCCCACGGTCAGGACGAAATCGTCGTACCAGGCCGGACTCACGACAACCGTCGGTTCGCCTTGTTGCGCGGGACACTGCCCGGTGCCGCCATTCCCGGCTGCTGCCACCACAACGACGTTCTTGGTGTCGACGGCATAGGCCAGCGCGGCGCCCAGGGGGCGATCGTCGAGCGCCGAGACATCGCGGGCGCAGGCAACCGAAGAAATGTTGATCACTGTGGCGCCGAGGTCGGCCGCGGTTCGGACAGCGCGTGCCATGGTGTCCACGTCTCCGAACCCGGAATTCGTGGGATCTGAAACTCCGCCGAACTTCGTGCTGGACTGCCGGATGCCGATGATTTCGACGCTGGGAGCGACACCGCTGAAACCGCCGCTGTGTGTGGAATCAGCTGCAGCACCGATGATCCCGGCCACCACAGTTCCGTGGCCGTCGCAGTCCTGGGTTCCGTCTCCGGTGAAGACATAGTCCCCGCCCGCCCTCAAGCGCGGCAGTCGTGGCTGTGAGGCGACCCCGGTGTCGATGACGGCAACGCGTTGTCCCGAGCCCGTGGCGAGTTTCCACACCTGCTGCAGATCAAGTCCCGAGAGCTGCGTCGAGTCAGTACCGCGGGTCATCGACGGCACCGCGCAGGTCTCGCGCTGAACGGTAGGCACTGGAGGACGTGCGGGTGCCGGTGACGGAAGCCGGCTTTGGTCGATGGGTGGCGGCGACACCGCACGTGCCGACGGTGTGGTGCATGCCGACAGGACGGTTAATGCCGCGACGACCGCAGACCTCGACGCCGCCGATCCCGCTGCGGTCACGGCATATTCAAGCTGCGTGCCGCGCCGTACAGTCCACAGAGCCAGAACGCCAGCGGGGCGACCATCGCCAGCGCAAAGTATTGCGCTAGTTCCACGCTTCGTCGCCCGGCCGGAAAGCTTGGCGTCGAGCCGGCCATGAATCCGATGTACAGCGCAAGAGTGCTCAACGTCGTTGACAGTGCCGCGATCTCCAGCGCGTGACGCGGGTACGCCACGGCGGCGGCGATAAGGGCGGCGCAGAGCGTAACCGCTCCGCAGATGATTGGTGGCAGTGATCGACCGACGTCCTGGTGTGCGCGGGCCCGAAGCACCAGCGCGAGGCCTACAACGGTTTCAAAGACGATGCCGGGGAGGTCCGGCTTCTGGGTTGCGCTGATAGCCCCGACCGCGGCCGAAGCGGAGAATGCCGCGATCACACTATTCAGCCATGTATGCGCTTGAATTGCTTTCGCGTGCAGATGATCGGGACTGTCGGCCACCGGTGATAGCCGTGCAAGCATCATCGACAGCGGCGCCGCCCCCTCGACGACGGCCAGCGAAGTCGCGGCCAGTCCCGCGCCAATTGCCGGCGGCGGCGCGGCGACCAGGGCGCCTACCGCGGCCGCAGCGGCACACGACGTCGCAAGGCACATCAGCGCGGTGAATACCGTTGCCTGACGGGCAAACACGCGAAGTGCAGCCGCGGCTGTTGCCGCAGCTGCGGTGCAGAGGAGGGCGTTCGGAACCCCGGGACCCCCGGGAACGGCCAACATGCCGGCAAGCGCGACAAACCCGACAGCCATCAGGCCGAGCGTCAGCCCCGCGTCGGCTTCGTCGGCAACGCGGAACGCAAAGACTGCGGCCAACAGCGCAAGGAGGCCGGCGCCTAAGGCGACGCCGGCGCAACCGATACGGTGCGCATCGGCGCCAAACGCGCCTCGAATCAACACCACCGCGGCAACGCTTGCCAGGCAACCAGAGACCAGCGCTCCCACGAGGCGCGTCGAGTGTCGGGTCCAAGTCCGTGCCACCTCACCGATCGTTGCCGACACCGCTTCGGCCTCGTCGTCGTACGGCGGAGGGACGAATCTCATCGCGGAGCGAACCAACACGAGCGTGCACCCGTCCCGAATCGCATGATCAGCCAACGTCTTCGAAGGATCAAGCACACCGCCGTCGAGGCGGGACAACTGATACGAGACAGCGGCCACACCCGGCTCAACGCCACCCGCCTCGGCGAGCGCATCGACGATCGGCGGAATGAGCGACTCGACCGGCACCGCGGCCGACAACACGAGGTCGACGCTGATGGCGTCGGCAAGAACAGACAGCCGTCGTCGCGTCATTGCAACCGATCCCTGATCCACACCAGCCTCCGTTCTTCGTCGACCCGGACGTTAGCCGTTGCGTAGTTGCCCCGTATGCGTTGCTCCACAGGCGACTTGCCGCCGAGTGGGGCCATGCATAACGTGCCGGAGGCATGGGCGGCAGGTCGATCGAACGGATACCGCCACCGGCGCACGAGACGAACGACATCGCTGTCGCGGCTCCGCCGGAGGTACCCACACGGGCACAGTCGAATCACGTGATGCGCTTCGTGCCGCTCGTGACCGCGGTTGCGACGGCGGGGGTGATGGCGGCCGCGTACTATGTCCGGTCGACCGTCGCGCGCAATCCGGCATTCATGATGTTCCCGCTCATGATGCTGATATCGGCGATCGCGACGATATTGTCCGGCGCCGATCGACGGCGCGGCGAGATCAATGTCCAACGCGCAGACTATCTCGGCTACCTATCCGAGATGCGCAAGTCGATTGGGAAGACCGCTGCGGCACAGCATTGTGCGACGGCATGGGTCCACCCCGATCCCGCTACGCTGTGGACGCTGATCGGCGGACCCCGGATGTGGGAGCGGACAGCAACTGATTCCGATTTCTGCCTGGTGCGGATCGGCGTCGGAGACATCCCCCTGGCGACGCGCCTGATAGCGCCCGCCCTGGACTCGACGCACCGACTGGACGCGATGTGCGTTTCCGCGCTGCAGCGCTTTCTTTGCACCCACTCGACGGTGCCGAACATCCCGATCGTGGTGTCGTTGAGCGGGCCGGCCGCGGTGACGATCCGCGGCGACGGGAACCAGGCTCGCGCGCTGGTGCGCGCCATGATCTGCCAACTGGCCGTGCTGCACAGCCCGGCGACGCTCGGCATCGCCGCTGTGGTCAGCGAGGCACACCGGCAGCACTGGGAGTGGTTGAAATGGTTGCCGCACAACGGTCATCCGAACGCTTCGGACGATGCCGGGCCAGTCCGGATGGTGTATTCGTCGCTCTCGGCGGCGCGTGAAGCGTCGTGCGCACAACGGCAACACTGCGTCGTCGTCGTGGATAGCGAGCAGAGATCCGGCGACCCTGCCGGGAGCTGTCCCGCAATGCTCACCATCGACAGCCGAGACGGTGATCCGGTGGCCGTCATCGTGTCAGGCCAAGAAGTTGTCGCACAGCGCGATCGGCTGAGTTACGCTGCCGCGCTGTCGTGCGCGCAGCGCCTGGCCGGGTACCGAGTCAGCGGCAATACCGCAACCTCGCGCGGAATGGAATGGCAGCACCTCGTCGGCATCGCCGATATTGCGTCGTTCTCGCCGATTGCGCACAGGACAACGAGCCGTCGCGGATTTCTTCGCGTGCCACTCGGCATCGACGCCGGAGGCACGACAGCAGAGTTGGACATCAAAGAAGCCGCCGCGAACGGGATGGGCCCGCACGGACTCTGCATCGGCGCAACGGGTTCCGGAAAGTCAGAGTTCCTGCGGACCGTCGCTCTGGGCATGATCGTCGGCCATTCGTCAGAGGAACTGAACCTGGTATTGGTCGACTTCAAGGGCGGCGCGACGTTCTCCGGACTCGAACCCGCACCCCATGTGGCGGCGGTCATCACCAATCTGGCCGACAAGGCTGCGCTGGTCAGCCGAATGCGCGATGCGTTGATGGGCGAGATGAACCGCCGTCAGGAGGTGCTCCGTGCTGCGGGCAACCTCGATGGAATCTCGGCTTATCAGCGTAGGAGGCGCGCCGGCGCCCGCCTGGATCCGCTGCCGGTCTTGCTCGTCATCGTTGACGAGTTCTCCGAACTGCTCAGTCAGCAACCCGATTTCGCTGAGGTCTTTGTCGCGATCGGACGACTCGGACGGTCGCTGGGCATCCATCTCCTGTTGGCCAGCCAGCGACTCGACGAAGGCCGGTTGCGAGGCTTGGAGTCGCATCTGTCCTATCGAGTGTGTTTGAAAACCCTCTCAGTCAACGAATCTCGGATCGTGCTGGGAACGTCGGATGCTTATGAGCTACCTGGCACGCCGGGCGCCGCGTACCTGCGGGTGGGCACGAATGCGCCGGTCCGATTCCACACGGCGTTCGTCTCCGGCCCGTACGCGACGCCGGCTGCTGTCGATGAGTCCGCCGCCCCCGCGGGGCCTGCCGTGCGACCGTTCAGCACTGGACCTGTCGGGTCAATCGCGTTCGGTCGTGGCGTGCAGACCGGACCCGCCGAATGCCCCACCGTGCTGCAGGCGATCATCGCACGGCTATCTGCGGAGGGCCCGCCAGCACACGAGGTCTGGCTGCCGCCACTGTCGGCACCGCCGCCACTGGGCGCGATTCTGTGCGGCTTTGAACCTGTGGCGTTGACGGCTCCCATTGGCGTCGTCGACCGTCCCTTTGAGCAACGGCGAACACCGCTGAGCGTCGACTTGACCGGCGCGGCAGGCAATGTCGCACTGGTCGGCGCGCCTCAGTCGGGCAAGTCGACAGCGTTGCGCACGCTGATCACCGCGCTGGCGGTAACCCACGATCCGCGAGTCGTGCAGTTTTACTGCCTCGATTTGGGCGGCGGTTCGTTGGCGGCAATGCGAGATTGGCCGCACGTCGGTTCCGTCGCGGGGCGCTCCGATATCGAGCGAGTACGCAACACGCTCTTCCGACTGGGAGCCGTCGTTCGATCACGCGAGGCGCTATTTCGCGAGCACGGCATCGAATCCATGGTGCACTACCGGCAGCTCAAGGCCGCGCGCGATCCACGCTGTGACCGATTCGGCGACATTTTTCTCATCGTCGACGGCTGGCTCAGCCTGCAACGCGAGATCGAGACAGCGGAATCGTGGGTGACTTCGCTTGCTGCCGAGGGACTCTCGTACGGCGTTCACGTCGTGGTAACGGCCTCCCGTTGGCCTGAGATCAGACCCGCGCTAAGAGATCAGATCGGAACGCGTATCGAGTTGCGGCTGGGCGACCCGTCGGATTCCGAAGTGGATCGTCATCGGGCTCAACAGGTTCCAGTGGGAGCCCCCGGGCGCGGCCTGTCTCCCGATGGCCTGCACATGGTCATCGCTACGCCAAGCCTTGACGACGACGTCATGCAGCGGCGCCGCGATGACGGCTGGGCCGCACCCTCAGTCCCCGTGCTGCCGGCGCACATCGACCTGGACCGCATCGTCGACCGAGGGGCAACGCTCGATCCCATCGTCGGTGTTGAGGAGACTGAGCTCGAACCGATGGCAATCGATTTCACGCGGCAACTCCACCTGTTGATTCTGGGCGACAGTGAATGCGGTAAGACGGCGACATTGCGCACCCTGTGTAGGGAGCTGGTTAGGACGACGACTTCCGCGCAGTCTCAGCTGTTCATCGTCGACCCGAGGCGCTCGTTACTCGGGGTTGTCGAGCCTGGATCCGGACACCTCGGCGGTTACCTCGCTTCTACCGATGCGATAGCCGACGCCATGCCGAAGCTGCTGGATTCACTGCGTCAACGATTGCCTCCCTGGAACGCGACCCAGACGCAGTTGCGCGAGGGTTCGTGGTGGTCGGGCCCGCACATCTATGTCGTGATAGATGATTACGAGTTGCTTGATGGCGCGAATGTTAATCCGTTGGCGCCTTTGCTGGAGATGCTGCCGTATGGCCGAGACATCGGGATGCATCTCGTAGTGGCGCGTCGCACTGGCGGTGCAGCCCGCGCGATGTTCGAGCCTCTGCTCGGAGGGATCCGCGATGCCGGATGCGCCACGCTGTTGATGAGCGGACGACCTGAGGAGGGTCTGGCGATCGGCGCGGTGCGCCCGTCACCGCTGCCACCCGGGCGCGGAATGCTGATCATGCGCCGAGGTGGTGAGCCGCAGATGATCCACGTCGGTTGGACGCCGGTGCCGTGAGGACTCATCTCATCGAGGTCGGCCCGACTGCGATCCGTCGATTATGTTGCGGGGGAGCAACTGTCGCGGATACCGCGCTCGAACGGGCAGTGTTCGACAGCATTGACGACCCGGTAGCGCTGATCGACCTTCGACCGGTCACCGTAGCGTCGCTATGGCGGCAGGCTCTCGCGTCGGTCGACTGCGGATCCGCGGAGCGCGTGATGGTCGTGCACCCGTCCTGGTGGTCATCGTCGCGTATCGACGTCGTCGGCGCCGCGGTGCATGCTTTGGTGGGCGACGTGAAGACGCGACCGCGATCCTGGCTGTTGGCTGAGGCATCGCGTGCGAGTGTGACTGTAATCCTGGAAATCGCCGATGATTTCGTAGTCGCGACCGGTGAAGTGGTGGCGGTCGAAACCCGCGATCGGGGCGTCGAGGCCGTCGCCGAGGGAGTAGCGAACTCGATCTCGATAGTGGCATCGGACGTCACAGGAATGGTGGTCATCGACGCTCCGGCGACTGTGTCGGGGGCCGGCGCACTCGCGGTGGCAATCGCCAAGGCGTTGTCACGTGTGGGTGCGATGGATGTGTTGGTCGTCGATGACCTCCGGTTGAGAAGGATTGCAGGTCAACTGAATTCGAGTGATCAGTCGGCCAGCGTATCGGCTCGGCGGAAATCTGCGCAGATCGTCCGGCGGGTTCTGGCGGTGGTGTTGGCGGCCGGCGCGCTCGTCGCGGCGGGCACACTCCATCGTCATACCACGCCGCGTCCGGACAATAGTTTCCCGAGAACGTCCGTCGTGGAAGGTCACGTGGTCCTGGAGGTTCCGGCTCAGTGGCCTACGCGGCGCATCGTCACGGGGCCAGGATCGGCACGCGTGCAGATAACGTCGCCAACTGATCCTGACGTTGCGTTGCACGTGACCCAGTCACGGGTGGCCCTACCCGGATTGGACGCGACGGCCGAGTTCCTCAAGAGCGCGATCGATGCGGCGCCGGTTGACGTATTCGTCGACTTCAACCCGAGAGACCAAGCGGCGGGACATCCAGCGGTGACCTATCGCGAGATTCGGGTCGGTCATGACATCCGTTGGACCGTGTGGGTCGACAAGTTCGTCCGAATCAGCATCGGATGTCAGAACCCCACCGGTCGCCGCGACGTCCCGAGTCGCGAGTGTGATCTGGCGATCCGGTCGGCGCGGACACTGACCTGAGATCGGAGGAACCAGAGGGCGTCGCCGCGAGTCTTATATGTCATTAGCGCGGGTGAAGCCGCGGCGAGCGGCGGAAAGAGGACACGTGAGCGCACCGACGGGTGGCAATGCACTCAGCACGGATTTCGAGCTCATGCGCTCGGTCGCGGCGGCCATCGATAGCCGCAATGAGGAAATTCGCGCGACGCTGCAGGCGTTTATCGGTCGCATGACCGCGGTGCCGCAGTCGGTCTGGGGCGGACTGGCGGCAACGCGATTCAAAGACGTGGTACACCGCTGGAACGCGGAGTCGATGAAGCTGCATCAAGCGCTGCACGGCATCGCGGAGACCATCCGCTACAACGAAGTCACGCTCAGGGATGCCGCCGAGAACCACGCACGGCACATCGGTGCAGCCGCCGGGAATTTGTGAGGCCGCCAACGATGGATCCACGATTGTCATACAACTTCGGCGAGATTGAAGCGTCTGTACGCCAAGAGATCCACGCTGCGTCGGCGCGGTTCAACGCGGAACTGCAGGACCTCAAGTCCCATGTTGCTCCGCTGCGGGAACTATGGACGCGCGAAGCCGCAACGGCGTACGGCGTCGAGCAGATCAAATGGCATCAAGCCGCCAACGCGCTCAACGAAATCCTGACCGACCTCGGAAACGCTGTCCGCGACGGCGCTGACGATGTGGCGGCCGCCGACCGCCAGGCCGCCGGGGTGTGGGCCCGCAACGGGCGGTGACGGCACACAGACCCTGCGCGGTTCCGTCGGTAGGAGAGACCGGCGGAACCGCGCAGTTATGCGGTCGGGGATACTGCTCGCACGTCACACCAGCACCGTCAGCAGAGTGCGACCCTTTTCCGAAATCGGGCCCATATGCGATATCACCCGGCCGGTGATATCGCCGGTGGTCACAAAACGAATAAAGAGAGTCACCCCGGACAGCGACCGCTGAGGCTGGTGGGTCAACTGAGGTACCAGCTCGCCCCCGGGCGACGCGTTTTGACCTGCGCGGATGTCCGCCGGTAAGCTGCACCGTTGGCGTGCGGAACGCCGGGACTCGGGTCAACGTCGGTCGCCGAGAACATCCCCTCCGCAAGCGTCTGACCGGCACCCGGGTCACCGGGATCCACCCGAGAGATAGAGAAGGTAAGCGCTGTGTCCACCTACACGCCGAAGGCGGGTGACACCACGCGGACGTGGTACGTCATCGACGCCCAGGACGTGGTGCTCGGTCGCCTGGCCGTCGCGGCAGCCAATCTGCTGCGCGGCAAGCACAAGCCGACGTTCACGCCCAACACCGACGGTGGTGACTTCGTCATCATCATCAACGCCGAAAAGATCGCCCTGAGCGGCGACAAAGAACACAAGAAGCTGGCCTACCGTCACTCGGGTTACCCCGGCGGGCTCAAGAGCCGCACAGTCGGCGAAATGCTGGAAAAGCACCCCGACCGCGTGGTGGAGAAGGCCATCGTCGGCATGATCCCCAAGAACAAGCTCGGCCGTCAGATCAAGAAAAAGCTGCACGTCTACGCCGGTCCGCAGCACCCCCACGCTGCTCAGCAGCCGACTCCGTACGAGATCAAGCAGGTGGCCCAATAATGACCGAGACCGCAGGAACCGAAACCGAGGTCGTCGTCGAAGAGGTCGTCGAGACCCCTGCTGCGGAAGCCGCCCCGGCGCCGCGCGAGGACCACATCCTCATCGATCGCCCGATCCAGACCGTCGGCCGCCGCAAGGAAGCCGTCGTGCGGGTCCGCCTGGTGCCCGGCACCGGCAAGTTCGACCTCGACGGCCGCACCCTGGAGGCCTACTTCCCGAACAAGGTGCACCAGCAGCTGATCAAGGCCCCGCTGGTGACCGTGGACCGGGTGGATGCCTTCGACATCTACGCCCACCTCGACGGTGGCGGCCCGTCCGGCCAGGCCGGCGCGTTGCGGCTGGCGATCGCCCGGGCGCTGATCGTGGTGCAGCCCGAGGACCGTCCGGCCCTGAAGAAGGCCGGCTTCCTCACCCGTGACCCGCGTGCCACCGAGCGCAAGAAGTACGGCCTGAAGAAGGCCCGTAAGGCGCCTCAGTACAGCAAGCGCTGATCCAGGCGGCGATCACGGCCGCGTACCGGTTGGGTGGCACTCCGACATTTCCGTTTGTCGTTCGTGTGCGCGGTCAGTAACTGTGAGAGGTTTGACCGCATGGGTCGACTATTCGGCACTGACGGCGTCCGAGGGGTCGCCAATCGCGAGCTCACCGCCGAGCTCGCATTAGCCCTCGGCGCCGCGGCCGCTCGGCGTCTGACCAGGGCCGGCAGCGAACGCCGCCGCGTCGCGGTGATCGGTCGCGATCCCCGGGCCAGCGGCGAAATGCTAGAGGCCGCGGTGATCGCCGGTCTCACCAGCGAGGGCGTCGACGCGCTGCGCTGCGGGGTGCTGCCCACCCCGGCCGTGGCCTACCTGACCCACGCCTACGACGCCGATTTCGGCGTGATGATCTCCGCGTCGCACAACCCGATGCCCGACAACGGCATCAAGATCTTCGGTCCGGGCGGGCACAAACTCGACGACGCGACCGAAGACCAGATCGAGGATCTGGTCGCGGGCGGGCCGGGTCTGCGTCCCGCCGGCGCAAGCATCGGCCGGGTGATCGACGCCGACGACGCCCTGGACCGCTACCTGCGGCAGGTCGGCAAGGCCGGCACCATTCAACTCGACGGGCTGACCGTGGTGGTCGACTGCGCCCACGGCGCCGCCTCGATTGCCGCGCCGTGCGCCTACCGCGCTGCTGGCGCCCGCGTCATCGCGATCAACGCCGAGCCCAACGGCCTCAACATCAACGACCGCTGCGGGTCCACGCATCTGGATGTGGTGCGCGCGGCGGTGCTGGAGCACGGCGCCGACCTCGGCCTGGCGCACGACGGTGACGCCGACCGCTGCCTGGCCGTCGACGCGGCCGGCGAGGTCATCGACGGCGACGCGATCATGGTGATCCTGGCGCTGGCGATGCAGGAGGCCGGTGAATTGGCCGGCAACACCTTGGTGGCGACGGTGATGAGCAATCTCGGTCTGCACCTGGCGATGCGCGCGGCCGGTGTCGAGGTCCGCACGACCAGCGTCGGTGATCGATATGTGTTGGAAGAGTTGCGATCTGGCGAGTTCAGTCTCGGCGGTGAGCAGTCCGGACACATCGTGCTGCCGACGCTGTCGACCACCGGTGACGGCATCCTGACCGGTCTGCGGCTGATGTCTCGGATGGCGCAGACCGGCACCTCGTTGGCCGACTTGGCTTCCGCGATGCACACGCTGCCGCAGGTGCTGATCAACGTCGACGTCGCCGACAAGGCGGCCGCGGTCGCCGCGCCGTCGGTGCAGTCCGCGGTGCAGGAGGTCGAAGACGAACTCGGCGACACCGGTCGAATCCTGTTGCGGCCCTCGGGAACCGAGCAGATGATCCGGGTGATGGTGGAAGCCGACGACGAACACGTCGCCCACCGGCTCGCGGCGCACGTCGCCGACACGGTGCGCGCCACCCGCTAAAACGCGGAACCGCTACGCGACTCGTTGCGTCGAACTTGGTATGGCACAACGAGACGCATTCGTCGACCCTGCGGCGATACATGCCGTCGCGAACCGATTCGACGACGCCGCACATCTCATCGACGGCGCGGTCCGCGCCCAGTTCGGTCGGTTGGCCTTCGACGGGACCACCTCGGGCCGCGCGTACATCGGTCAGGGCGACGCGCTGCGGTTCGCCCTGCACCGGCTCGGCGGCGAGCTTGCGCAGTGGGCGCGGGCCAGCATGGAAGTCGCCGCTGCACTGCGGGCCGGAGTCGACCGTTACGCCGACGCGGACCAGCTCGCCGCGGCGCGGATCTGATGGCCGACCGCTTAGACGTGACGACGCGGCTCGCCGAAGGTCAGCCCGCCGTCGATCACTTACAGACCTACGTGCGGGCCTGCGAGGCGGTCGGCTACCAACAGCCCGACCTCACCGCACACGCCTCGCAGGTAGGGGATTGGTACGAAACCGAAGTGGGACTTGACCTTCGGGTGCTCGACGGCGACATCACCGAGTTGCGCGCCGCGGTCACGGCGATCGACGAGGCGCTGTGGATGCAGCGAACCCAGGTGACCGAGCTCGCGGCCGCGTGGCGCGGTGCGGGTGCCGAGTCGGCGGCACGCTTCCTCGAGCGTCATTGCGACGTCGCGGAGGAGGTGAGCGGGCATATCCGCGCGGCCGCCGAGCACTGCGCCGTGTTGCGCGACGACGTCTGGCAGGCCGTCGACGGCAAGGTCGCCACCACCGTCACCATCGACGAACGCAGCGCCGCGCAGCGCTCGACGTGGCTGGCCGCCGCGCAGGCGGTCACCGCGGGTGACCGATCGGCATCGGAGGTGATCGTCCAACGGCAGGTAATGCCGTTCGTCGACAACGACATTCGCAACGACTGGCTCGCGGCGATGAGCTCGGCCAACGCCTCGATCGCGGCGTCCTACGACACCGCCATTCATGCGCTGGCCTCGATGCGCGACGTGCGGTTTGACATTCCGGGCGACCTGGGCCCGAGCCGGCAACCTGAGGAGCGGACGATCCCCGCCATGGCGCCGTCGCTGCCCCTGCCGCCCGGTCCCCAGCCGCCCGGTCCGCTGCCGCCCAGCGCGCTGCCGCCCGGTCTGCTGCCGGCCGGTCCGCTGCCGACCGTACCGGCCGCTGCGGCCGCCCCCGAGCCGAGACCCGAGCCGGCGCAGCCACTTCCAACGGATGAGCCCGAGGAAATCCCTTCAGCGCTTACGGACTCGCTCGGTGACGCCGACGGGTTATCCGGCGGCACCGGCGGCCTCGGTGGCCTCGGCGGGATGACCGGTGGCATCGGCGGTGTCGTCAGCAGCATCGTCGACAGCATCGGCAGCCTGCTGGGTTCCTTGGCCGGCGGCGCGGGCAACGGCCCCGGCATCGAGGACGATCCGCTCGGACTCGATGACGGTGACAACGACCCCGTCCTCGATGGCGACGATAAGGCGGACGAAGCGGAGGAAACCGCCGAGCCTGCCGCCGTCGATCACACCCCAGTGCCCGAAGCGGCCGTCGCCGAGAACCCCCCTGCCGCAACGGAAGCGGTCGCGGAGCCAGTCGCCCAACCCGTCGACAGCCCGCCCGAGGCGACGCCGCCCGCCGATCCGCCGGCGCCAGCAGCGCCGCCCGACGGATCGACGCCGTGTGAGATCGCCGAGGACCAACTGCCGCAGGCCGGACAGTGAATCAGGGCTCAGCCCTTGAGCAGCGCGACGAACTTCTCTTCGGGAGTCAACGCCGCGACCTCCTCGCCGATTGGCACCGTCCTGGGCAGCTCAACGTCCGGGTCGGCGAAGTCGGCATACGTCTTGTCGCCGCTGAGCGTGTAGAGCAGATAGCCCGTGAGCAGCGCACGAATTGTCTTCTGCGTCTTGCGATCCGGAGCGCCCAGTCCGAACGCCGTCGTCAGCCGTCGGCCCTCGGCCAACCCGTTGGCCTTCGCCTTGCTGACAATTCGCAACGTCGCCGCGTCCCAGGCCTGCCAGAGCTCAATCGCGTTGGACCGCAGAGCCTTCGCCGACTCCGGTGCGCTGAACACCACGCCGGGCACCCGTAACGATGCGGCCGGTTGCTGGGCGGGCGGGGAGGTGACAGCCGGGAAGATTGCGGCCACCGCGCGAGGCTTGACCTTCATGCCGGCGGCGGCGAACACGGCGGCCGAGCCGCCGAACCCGTGTCCGATCGCGCCGCGCTTGTCGGGATGCACGCTGATCTTGCCCGGGCCCAAGCGGACTCCGGTTGCGATGTCCAGTGCCGTGCCCATGTCGAAGGCGAGATTCAACACTGAAGGCGCCACCCCGCGCTCGGTGTCGGGGGCCGCGGTGACGATGCCCCACGACGCGAGGTGCTCCAGCAATCCCGAGTACCGCGACACCCCGGTGAGCCAATCGTGGCCGAACACCACGGCGGGCAAATGCAAACCCGCTTCAGGCGTGTAAACGACTCCCGGCAGGCCGGCGAAAGCCAAGTCGCCGCGCAACACCTTGTGCGGACCGCGTCGGCGCAGGGAACCGACGAGCTTGCTGGTCTTTGCCACCCGATGACGGTAGCGCACGGCATGCGCAGCACCGCCCGACTACTACTGGTGTACCGGACAGTGGTTCGACCCGGCCTGGGCCCGAACTTGAACCTGGGCCGCTGCTTAGCTGTGCGGACTCGACGCAGCGTACAGCGCTTACGCGAGGGTAAACGCCTACGTGCGCGTTATTGGAACCTATTCAATTCCAATGTTATTCACAGCAACACATAACAAGTTTTGCTGGCTAAGGGTTTAGCTGCATGTTGCTGGGTGGTACCAGATGCGAATGATAAACATCAAGAAAATCGCAGCTGCGACTGCTATCGCCTCGGGTCTTGGACTCGCTGGTGTCGGCGCGGCGAGCGTCGCTGAAGCCATGCCGATGGCTCCTATGCCGAATTACCACTGGTGCCCTGGTCAGTGGTTCGACCCGGGTTGGGGCAACAACTATGACTGGGGCCGTTGCCACGATGACAACTACTTCGACGGCGAGCCCCACGACCGTGACCACTGGCACGGTCAAGGCGACTGGCGCGACGACCGCGGTGGCTGGGACAACGACCGCGGTAACAACGGCTGGGACCGCGACCACGGTAATCAAGGTTGGGACCGCGACCACGGTAATCAAGGTTGGGACCACGATCACGGTAATCAAGGCGGCGACAACCACCAGGGCTGGCAACACTAAGCTCAGCCGGTCGTCCAACAACTCCATAAATCCCCGACCTCTTGCAGGTCAGGAGCGTGCAGCCGTCCCAGTTGGGGCGGCTGCACTGCGTTGCGGGGCACTCGCGCATGCGCCCCGAGCCCCGCAACTGCACTATCCTGGCAGGCTATGTGCGGAATCGTCGGCTACGTGGGCCACCAGCCTGCCCTCGATGTCATCGTCGACGCATTGCGCCGGATGGAATACCGCGGCTACGACTCGGCCGGTATCGCGCTGGTCGACGGCGACGGCGACCTGACGGTCCGGCGCCGGGCCGGCCGATTGGCCAACCTGGAGAGCGCGCTCGCCGAGACCGACGCAGACTCGCTGCGCGGAACGACCGGGCTGGGGCACACCCGCTGGGCGACGCACGGACGTCCCACCGACCGCAATGCGCATCCGCACCGCGACGCCGCCGGCAAGATCGCGGTCGTCCACAACGGCATCATCGAAAACTACGCGCCGCTGCGCCACGAGCTCGAGAACGCGGGCGTCGAGTTCGCCAGCGACACCGACACCGAAGTGGCCGTCCATCTGGTCGCCCGGAACTATCACCACGGCGAGACGGCCGGTGATTTCACCGCTTCCGTGCTGGCCGTGCTGCGGCGCCTCGAGGGTCACTTCACGCTGGTGTTCGCCAACGCTGACGAACCGGGCACGATCGTTGCGGCGCGCCGTTCGACACCGTTGGTCGTCGGCATCGGCAAGGGCGAGATGTTCGTCGGCTCCGACGTCGCCGCATTCATCGGACACACCCGCGACGCCGTCGAACTCGGACAGGACCAGGCCGTCGCGATCACCGCCGGCAGCTACCGGATCACCGACTTCGACGGCAACGACGTGACCGCGACCGCTCGCGCGTTCCACATCGATTGGGACGTAGACGCTGCCGAAAAAGGTGGCTACGAGTACTTCATGCTCAAGGAGATCGCCGAGCAGCCCACCGCCGTCGCCGACACGCTGCTTGGGCACTTCGTCAACGGCCGCATCGTCTTGGACGAGCAGCGGCTGAGCGATCAAGAACTACGCGAGATCGACAAGGTCTTCATCGTCGCCTGCGGCACGGCCTACCACTCGGGACTGCTGGCGAAGTACGCCATCGAGCACTGGACCCGGCTACCCGTCGAGGTCGAACTGGCCAGCGAGTTCCGTTACCGCGACCCGGTTTTGGACCGCAGCACACTGGTCATCGCCATCTCACAGTCGGGGGAGACAGCCGACACCCTGGAAGCCGTGCGGCACGCCAAGGAGCAGAAGGCCAAGGTGCTCGCAATCTGCAACACCAACGGCTCCCAGATTCCGCGCGAATGTGACGCCGTGCTCTACACCCGCGCCGGACCCGAGATCGGGGTGGCGTCGACCAAGACGTTCCTCGCGCAGGTCGCCGCCAACTACCTCGTCGGGCTGGCGCTGGCGCAGGCGCGCGGCACCAAGTACCCCGACGAGGTCGAGCGCGAATACCGCGACCTGGAAGCGATGCCGGACCTAGTGGCCCGCGTGATCGCCGACATCGCGCCGGTGGCCGAACTGGCGCACCGGTTCGCGCAGGCGTCGACGATCCTGTTCCTCGGCCGCCACGTCGGCTACCCGGTCGCGCTGGAAGGCGCGCTGAAACTCAAGGAACTGGCCTACATGCACGCCGAAGGCTTCGCCGCCGGCGAACTCAAGCACGGCCCGATCGCGCTGATCGAAGACGACCTGCCGGTGATCGTGGTGATGCCGTCGCCGAAGAGTTCGGCGATGCTGCACGGCAAGCTGCTGTCCAACATCCGCGAGATCCAGACCCGCGGTGCGATCACTATCGTGATCGCCGAGGAGGGTGACGACATGGTCCGCCCCTATGCGGACCATCTGTTCGAAATACCCTCGGTGTCAACGCTTTTACAGCCGCTGCTGTCGACCATCCCGATGCAGGTGTTCGCGGCCGCAGTGGCACAGGCCCGCGGTTATGACGTCGACAAGCCGCGGAACTTGGCCAAGTCCGTCACCGTCGAGTGACTATGCGCCGCGGAACGCGGCGAGGAGGAGCGAGACAATCCGGTCACCGTCGAGTAGACGTCCGGATAACGAACGCGGACCAGTCCGGCTCGCGGGTCGCCGCCCAATACTCGTTGAGGCGCCACGGGCTGACCGTGTGAATCTCGCCGTCGGCGTTCTTGAAATACGAGTGCTTGACTCCTGGGTGCGCCCACACCATCTGCTTGATCTCGTGCTGGGTGCGCCGATGCCAGTCGGCCGCCGCCTCAGCGGTGGGCTCGATCGAATGCACCTTCGGCTCAGCCAGTTTCGCCAGGCAGCTGTTGATGTAGCGCATCTGCAGCTCGGAGTTGAAGATCAGGCTGCCGCCGTGGGCCAGATGCGCGCCCGGCCCGTAGATGACGAAGAAGTTGGGGAATTGGGGAACGGTGATGCCCAGGTAGGCGAACGGCTTGTTGCCCCAGACCTCGTGCAGGTCGGCGCCGTCGCGGCCGGTGATCGTCATCGGCCACAACACGTCGGTGTGACGAAACCCGGTGGCGTACACGATGATATCGACGTCATGGGTTTCACCATCGTCGGTGACGACGCCGTCCGCGGTGATCTCCCGGATCGGGGTGCGCACCAGGTCGACGTTGTCGCGGCGCAGCGTGCGCAGCCAGGTGCCGTTGTCCTGCAGCGTGCGCTTCCCGGTCGCGGGATAGTCCGGCAGCACCTTGCCGAGTAGGTCCTCGTCGCCGTCGACCTGAGTGGTGATCCAGTCGGTGAACATCAGTCGCGCCATGGCGTTGATCTCGCTGACCGCGTAATCCTGGTTGGGGTAGTCGGGGTCGACCCGCGCGGCGTCGAGTCCCTTGTCTGATCCTGGCCACAGCACCAGGAATCGATACCAGCGTCCGTAGTAGGGCAGATGGTCCATTGCCCAGCGCACGCCGTCGCCGACCTCGTCGTGATACATCGCGTTGGGGAACATCCATTGCGCGGTGCGCTGAAAGACGGTGAGGTGCTGAACGTCGTCGGCGATGGCCGGCGCGATCTGGAAACCGCTGGCGCCGGCGCCGATCAGGGCGACGCGCTTGCCGGTGACGTCGACGGCGTGGTCCCATGCCGCGGAGTGGAACGACGGCCCGCGAAAAGCCTTCGCGCCGCGAAACTTTGGTATGAGCGGCCGATTGAGCTGGCCCACGGCGGTGATGACGGCACGCGCCTGCATGGTCGTCAGGCCCTCGTCGTCTTCTCGCGAGGTAATCGTCCAGAGACCGTCTTCGTCGTCCCACTCGACCGAGACGACTTCGCATTGCCACCGCACGTGGTCGCAGAGGTGATGTTTGTCCATCACGCGGTCGAAGTAGCTCTGCAGCTCCGGTTGCTCGGCAAAGAAATGCGACCAGTCGTTGCTGGGTTCGAAGCTGTAGCAGTAGAAGTGGTTGGCGACGTCGACACGGGCTCCGGGATAGCTGTTCTCCCACCACGTCCCACCGGGACCGGCGTTCTTCTCCAGGATCGTGAACGGAATGTTGGCCTGCCGCAAGCGGATCCCGGCCAGGATCCCCGATTCGCCACAGCCGATGACCACGACCGGAACCTGCGCGGCGTGGTCGGGGTCCAGCGGCGCCGGCCGGCGCGGATCAACGCCGTCGAGGTCCATCTCTTCGGCGAGCAGCGGCAGGTAGTCCTCGGGCACGCTTTCGCAGACCGCCCAGTCCATCATCTCGCTGATCAGTTCCGCGGGCAGGGGCTCGAGATCGGGGCAGTCGCGGTCGCGATAGTCGGCGATCACCGGTAGCGCCTCGGCACGGGCACGGGCCTTGTCCTCCTCGGACATGAAGCCCTGCACTTCGTTGAGGAAGATTCCGGCGGGTTTGAAATCGCGGATGAAGCGGGAATCGCCGGTGATGTGCACCAACGACAGCAGCAGGGTGGGAATGCTGACTTGCTCGAGCGCCGCGGCGATCTCGGGGTCGGAGGTGCTGAAAGGTTGGCCCGCGTAACGGCTGCGCACCAAGGCAGATCCTTTCCCATCTTCGATGAGCGCCTGCGGCGGAAGCTCGGATTACGATACGCAGGGTTTCGTAATTGGAAATTCCACGATACGCGCGGCGTCGCACCGGATCAAGAGTGTTCCGTGCCAAGGTGAGCGGCGTGAATCGGGTGTGGCGGTTCGTTCGCGGTGCGCCGCTGACGTATCTGTGGCTGATCGTCTTGCTGGGGACCACGATCATTCAGCGCCGGCTCGGAGAGCGCCAGCTGCGCGAGTTTCTGGTGCACTACTCGACCAACATCCGCCACCTGGCCACCGATCCGCTCTCGGCGCTATTCGAGAGCCTGTTGTGGATCGACGGCTACTACTGGGCCCCGTACCTCGTGTTCTTCACACTGTTCCTGGCGCCCGCGGAACACTGGCTCGGGCAATGGCGTTGGCTGACGGTCGGATTGACCTGCCATGTGGTCGCCACCTACATCAGCGAGGGCTGGCTGTATCTGGCGATCCAATATCACGAAGCGCCGGAGCGACTGGTCCGCGCGACCGACATCGGGGTCAGCTACTTCCTGGTCGGGGTGGCGGCGGTGCTGGCCTACCGGCTGGCTCGGCCGTGGCGCTGGGTGTATCTCGCCGGGCTGATCGCGCTCTACCTGATCCAGTTGATCGCCGGCTTCAACTTCACCGCGATCGGCCATTTCTCCGCGATCTTCATCGGGCTGATGTTCTACCCAATGGCACGACGACGGTCCGCTACTGCCGAGTCGCGCTCACGTAACTGATCCCCGCGAAATTCCCGGTTTTGTCGTCGCCGGATGAGGGGGCCGAAATCCCATGCGAAGCAACCAGTTCCGAGGCGCCGGTAGCCGACACCGTCCAGCCGTGGTTCTCGAGGTACTCGACGACGTCGCTGCGGTCGCCGCCGTACCAGAGGTCGGTCATCTCGACGTCGAACCCGTGTTTGCGCCAGGCTTCGGTGGACTGCCGCATCCGCTCTGCCATCGCAGGCACGGCCTCGCCGGCATTCGGCATGTTCTCGGTGGCCAGCCGGCTACCCGCCGCGCTCAGCTGAGTGATGTTGTCCAACAATGCATCCTGGGCCTCCGGCGGCAGGAATGGCAGCAGTCCCTCGGCGCTCCACGTGGTGGGCTGGGTGGAGTCGTGGCCCGCGCCCCGCAGCGCGGTGGGCCAGTCGTCACGCAGGTCGATCGCCACCGCGCGCAGGTCGGCGGTCGGAAAGGCGCCGAGTCCGCTCAACGTCCGGGCTTTGAACTCGATCACCGTGGGCTGGTCGATCTCATAGACCGTGGTCCCATCGGGCCAGGGGAGCCGGTACGCCCGGGCGTCGAGGCCCGACGCGAGGATCACCGCCTGGCGGATTCCGTTGTCGGCCGCCTCGATGAAGAAGTCGTCGAAGAATCGGGTGCGCACGGCCATCATGTCGCCCATCCGCCGCATGCCAAACTCGCCGCCGTCATCGACCTCGGACGCATCCAATTCGCCACTGGCCAAGCGGGTGAAGAAGTCCACGCCCACCGCGCGCACCAGCGGCTCGGCGAACGGATCGTTGATCAGCGGGTTGTCTGCCCGGTTCGCGATCGCGCGTCCCACCGCGACGCCGGTCGCGGTCGCGCCCACGCTGGTAGCCAAGTCCCAGGTGTCGTTGTCAGTGCGCGCCATGCCCACCCTTCCGCAATGTTTAGCCTGTTTAATCGACAGTACCCGCGCGGCGGGGCACGTAACGTGAACACAATGCGGCACTACTACTCGGCGGACGCGGTTCGCGAGGCCGAAGCGCCGCTATTGGCCGCCCTGCCCGACGGCGCGTTGATGGCGCGTGCGGCATACGGATTGGCGAGTGTGATCATCGCCGAATTGTCCGCTCGCACCGGCGGAACCGCTGGACGACGGGTGTGCGCGGTCGTCGGCTCCGGCGACAACGGCGGCGACGCGTTGTGGGCCGCGACGTACTTACGCCGCCGCGGGGTGGCCGCCGACGCGATACTGCTCAAACCGGAACGCACCCATCAGAAAGGCCTAGCCGCCTTTCGTAAGTCGGGCGGTCACCTCGTCGACCGCGTCGACGTGTGGACCGATCTGGTGATCGACGGAGTCGTGGGCATCTCCGGTTCGGGGCCGCTCCGGCCCGATGCGGCCGAGATCTTTAAAACCGTTCACGCGCACGGGATTCCGGTGGTGGCCGTCGACATCCCCAGCGGGGTCGACGTCGCGACCGGTGCCATCGGCGGCCCTGCGGTGGAGGCCGCACTCACGGTCACGTTCGGCGCCCTCAAGCCGGCCCATGCGCTGGCCGACTGTGGACCGGTGCGGTTGATCGACATCGGCCTCGACCTGCCCGACACCGACATCCTCGGCTTCGAGGCGGCCGACGTCGCGGCGCGCTGGCCGGTGCCCGGGCCCAACGACGACAAGTACACCCAAGGTGTCACCGGCGTCATGGCCGGCTCATCGACCTACCCGGGAGCCGCGGTGCTGTGCACCGGCGCCGCCGTGGCGGCCACGTCCGGAATGGTTCGCTACGCCGGCAGCGCACACAGCGAGGTGCTGGCGCACTGGCCCGAAGTGATTGCCTCGCCGACCCCGACCGCCGCCGGTCGAGTGCAGGCCTGGGTCGTGGGACCCGGGCTCGGCACCGACGAAACAGGTGCTGCCGCACTATGGTTCGCGCTGGACACCGACCTGCCGGTGCTGGTCGACGCCGACGGGCTGACCATCCTGGCCGCCCATCCCGACATGCTCGCCTCCCGTCGCGCCCCGACCGTGCTCACCCCGCACGCCGGCGAGTTCGCCCGGCTGGCCGGCGACCCGCCCGGCGACGACCGCGTCGGCGCCGCCCGCAAGCTTGCCGACGCGATGGGCGCCACCGTGTTGCTCAAGGGCAACGTCACCGTGATCGCCGATCCCGGTGGCCCCGTCTATCTCAACCCGGCCGGGCAGTCGTGGGCGGCGACCGCCGGATCCGGCGACGTGTTGTCCGGGATGCTTGGTGCCCTGCTCGCCGCGGGCATACCTCCCGCCGAAGCCGCGGCCGCCGCGGCGTTCGTCCACGCCAACGCCGCGGCCTTGTCCGCGGCCGACCCGGGTCCAGGTGATGCGCCGACTTCTGCGGCGCGCATCCTCACCCATATCCGCAGCGCCATCGCCAGCCTCTAGCCCCAACGTCGAAAGGATCTGCCCGTGCCACAACACCCGTCGATGCCCGCGCACTCGATCGCCCCCGCCTACACCGGTCGAATGTTCACCACGCCGGTGCCCGCGCTGCGACTCCCCGAGGAGTCGATGGACCCGGACGCCGCCTACCGCTTCATCCATGACGAGTTGATGCTGGACGGCAGTTCGAGGCTGAACCTGGCGACGTTCGTCACCACCTGGATGGATCCCCAGGCCGGCAAACTGATGGCCGAGACGTTCGACAAGAACATGATCGACAAGGACGAATACCCCGCGACGGCGGCCATCGAGCAGCGCTGCGTCTGCATGGTCGCCGACTTGTTCCACGCCGAAGGCCTGCGTGACGACGACCCGTCCAGCGCCATCGGGGTGTCGACGATCGGATCGAGCGAAGCGGTGATGCTGGGCGGGCTGGCCCTGAAGTGGCGCTGGCGCGAAAAGGTCGGGAAAGACTGGAAAAGCCGCACGCCGAACCTGGTAATGGGTTCTAACGTCCAGGTGGTCTGGGAGAAGTTCTGTCGATATTTCGACGTCGAGCCGCGCTACCTGCCGATGGAGAAGGGCCGCTACGTCATCACCCCCGAGCAGGTGGTCGACGCCGTCGACGAAGACACCATCGGGGTGGTGGGAATTCTGGGCACCACCTACACCGGTGAGCTGGAGCCGATCGCCGAAATCTGCGCGGCACTGGACAACTTGGCGGCCGGCGGTGGTGTGGACGTGCCGGTACACGTCGACGCGGCCAGCGGCGGATTCGTGGTGCCCTTCCTGCACCCGGCGCTCAAGTGGGACTTCCGGTTGCCCCGGGTGGTCTCGATCAACGTCAGCGGGCACAAGTACGGCCTGACCTACCCCGGCGTGGGCTTCGTCGTGTGGCGCAGCAAGGAGCATCTGCCCGAGGACCTGGTGTTCCACGTCAACTACCTCGGCGGTGACATGCCGACCTTCACGCTGAATTTCTCCCGCGCCGGCAACCAGGTGGTAGGCCAGTACTACAACTTCCTGCGGCTGGGCCGGGAGGGTTATACCCAGGTGATGCAGACGCTGTCGCAGACAGCGCGCTGGCTGGGCGAGCAGCTGCGCGTTGGTGACCACTGCGAGCTGGTCTCGGACGGCTCGGCGATCCCGGTCGTCAGCTTCCGGCTCGCCAGGGACTGCGGTTACACCGAATTCGACCTTTCGCACGAGCTGCGCGGATACGGCTGGCAGGTGCCGGCCTACACCATGCCCGACAACGCCACCGATATCTCGGTGCTGCGCATCGTGGTGCGGGAAGGCCTGTCGGCCGACCTGGCCCGCGCACTGCACGACGACGCCCGCAGCGCCTTGGCCAGTCTCGACAAACTCAAGCCCGGCGGGCACTACCAGGCCGAGCACTTCGCCCACTGACCTGTCGGAATACGGACCCGGGCGACGGTTCTGGGAGAATGGCGACCGTGTCCGTCGTGCCGACCTCGCTGACCCCGGGCGTCCTTGCCGAGGCGGTCGTGGATCTGGGTGCCATCGCGCACAACGTGCGGGTGCTGCGCAAGCACGCAGGTAGTGCGCAGGTGATGGCCGTGGTCAAGGCCGACGGCTATGGCCACGGCGCCGTTCACGTGGCGCGCGCCGCCCTGGCCGCGGGTGCCGCCGAGCTGGGCGTCGCCACCATCGACGAGGCGCTCGCGCTGCGCGCCGCGGGCATCACCGCCCCGGTGCTGGCCTGGCTGCACCCGCCCCGCATCGACTTCGGTCCGGCGCTGCAGGCCGATGTGCAGATCGCGGTGTCCTCGGCGCGGCAACTCGACGAGCTGTTGGGCGCGGTCCAGCGCACCGGCCGCACCGCCGCGGTCACCCTCAAGGTGGATACCGGTCTGAACCGTAACGGTGTACCACTGGCGCAATACCCGTCGATGCTCAAAGCGCTGCAGCGCCCGATCGCCGAGAACTGCATTCGGCTGCGGGGCATCATGTCGCACATGGTGTACGCCGACCAGCCCAACAACCCGATCAATAACATTCAGGCGCAACGCTTTACCGACATTGTGGCCTTGGCGCGCGAGCAGAAGGTGTCGTTCGACGTCGCGCATCTTTCGAATTCCTCGGCCACCATGTCGCGTCCCGAGCTCGCCTTCGACATGGTCCGGCCCGGTATCGCGCTGTACGGGCTGAGCCCGGTGCCGTCCCAGGGTGACATGGGCCTGAGGCCCGCGATGACGGTGAAATGCACTGTCGCGCTGGTGAAGTCGATACATGCGGGCGAAGGCGTGTCATACGGCCACACCTGGATCGCGCAGCAGGACACCACCGTGGCGCTGATGCCGATCGGCTACGCCGACGGTGTGTTCCGGTCGCTGGGCGGCCGGCTCGAAGTACTGATCAACGGGCGGCGACGGCCCGGTGTCGGCCGGGTCTGCATGGACCAGTTTCTGGTCGACCTCGGCCCGGGACACGTCGACGTCTCCGAAGGCGACGAGGCCATCCTGTTCGGGCCGGGCACCGACGGCGAGTCCACCGCGCAGGAGTGGGCTGATCTGTTGGACACCATCCACTACGAAGTGGTGACCAGCCCGCGCGGACGCATTGTCCGAACTTATCGCGAGGCTGAAAAGCGTTGAGCCAAAACCGTCTTGACGGCTTACATATCAGCAAGCCGACGCGCGGAAGGTGGCTGGCCGGCGCCGCTGGAGTGGGCGCGGTCGGCACCATCGCCGGAGCCACCGTGGCCCGTTCGATGCTGACCCGGCGTGCGAAGATCAACGACCCGTTCGCTCACGAGGATTTCGAGTCGCTGGACGACGACCGCAGCTATCTGGTGACCACTCCCGACGGCATTCACCTCGCGGTGCGCGAGGTCGGGCCCACCGACGCGCCGTTGACCGTCGTGTTCGCCCACGGCTTCTGTCTTCGCATGGGAGCCTTCCACTTTCAGCGGATGCGGCTGTGCGAGGAGTGGGGTTCGCGGGTTCGGATGATCTTCTACGACCAGCGCGGACACGGCCGTTCCGACGAAGCGCCGCCGGAAACCTACACGATCAGCCAATTGGGCAGGGACCTGGAGACCCTGCTTCAGGTCATCGCACCGCGTGGCTCGATCGTGCTCGTCGGCCACTCGATGGGCGGGATGACGGTGCTGTCGCACGCCCGGCAGTTCCCGGAGCATTACGGCGTCCGCATCAGCGGGGCCGCGCTGATTTCGTCGGCGGCCGAAGGGGTCGCCGAGTCGCCGTTGGGTGAAATCCTGAACAACCCTGCGCTGAACGCGGTTCGGCGCGCTGCACGCTCGGCGCCGAAGTTGGTGGATCGCGGCCGCACCGCTGTTCGTTCGGTGATCGGGCCGGTTCTGCGCGCGGCGTCATACACCGACAAGCGGGTCAGCCCCAGCATCGCGGCGTTCTCGGAGAAGATGATGCTCGGCACGCCGATCCCGACCATGGTGGAGTTCTTGCACGCGTTGCAGGTGCATGACGAGACGGCGGCGCTACCGACGCTGGCCAAGATCCCGACCCTGATCGTCTGCGGCGATCGTGATTTGGTGACGCCCGCCGAGTATTCGAGGAAAATGGCGGAGGTGTTGCCACGATCCGAGCTGGTCATCGTCGCCCGGGCGGGCCATCTCGTGCTGCTGGACAAGCCGGCGTCGGTCAGCGACGGGTTGGTGCGCCTGGTGAAGCACGCGAGTCCGGGCCGGTTCACGGCCCTGAGCCAGCGACTGCGCGATCGGGTCATGCGACGTGACTGACGCGGGCATGGCAACACTGCCAAGCGTCGACGACACCATCGCGCTGGGTTCCGAACTCGGCCGTCAATTGCGCGCCGGTGACGTGGTCGTCCTGTCCGGTCCGCTCGGTGCGGGAAAGACGGTGTTGGCCAAGGGTATTGCCGCAGCGATGAATGTCGACGGGCCGGTGACCTCGCCGACGTTCGTGCTGGCGCGGGTACACCCCGCGCGCCAGAGCGGCGCGCCGGCGATGATCCATGTCGACGTGTACCGACTGCTCGACCACACCGGCGCCGACCTACTCGACGAGTTGGAAAGCCTGGACCTCGACACCGAACTCGACGATGCGGTCGTCGTGGTGGAGTGGGGTGAAGGACTGGCCGAACGGCTTTCTGACCGGCACCTCGACGTCCGGCTGGAGCGAATCAGTAACTCCGACACCCGAACTGCGACGTGGCAGTGGAATTGCCCGTGAGTCGGCTAGTACTGGCCATCGATACCTCGACGCCCGCCGTGACCGCGGGTGTCGTCGCCGACGGCGACCTGCTGGCCGAGCGGGTCAGCATCGACGCGCGCGCGCACGCCGAACGAATCACCCCGAATGTGCTGGCAGCTCTGGCCGATGCCGGCCGTTCGATGGCCGACTTGGACGCGGTGGTGGTCGGTTGCGGCCCCGGCCCGTTCACCGGACTGCGGGTCGGGATGGCGACCGCGTCGGCGTACGGCCACGCGCTCGGCATCCCGGTGTACGGGGTGTGTAGCCTCGATGCCATCGGCGGGCAGACCCGCGGCGAGACACTGGTCGTCACCGACGCCCGTCGCCGCGAAATCTATTGGGCGCGTTACCGTAACGGTGTTCGTATCGACGGTCCGGCAGTCAGCGCACCGGCCGACGTCGACGCTGGAGGAGCCCAGGCGGTCGCCGGATCGCCGGACCACGCGTCGCGGTTCGGTCTGCCGTGCGTCGAACCGGTGTACCCCAACTCCGTCGGCCTGGTGCGCGCGGTGACGATGCGCGCCGATCCGGCGCGAGGAGGAGCCGCGCCCGAGAGCTCGGCGGTGGCCGACTGGTCGCAGGCGCCGGCCACGCTGGTGCCCCTGTATCTGCGTCGCCCGGACGCCAAGACGCTGGCCGAGCGGCAGGCGGCCGGCCAGTGACCGTGACCATCGACAGGCTGACCGACTCCGACGCCGAGCGCTGCGCCGAGTTGGAGGTCCTGCTGTTTCCTGGCGACGATCCTTGGCCCACAGTCGCATTCGTGCGTGAGTTGGCCGCCGACCACAACTACTACGTCGCCGCCCGCGCTTGTGATCGCCGGGGCTACACGCTGGTCGGCTACGGCGGCATCTCGCGACTCGGCCGCACGCCACCCTTCGAATACGAAATCCACACAATCGGCGTCGACCCCGCCTACCAGGGCCGCGGCATCGGTCGACGCATGCTCGACGCGCTGCTGACCATCGCCGCGGATTCCGTCGTGCACCTAGAGGTCCGCACCGACAACGAGACGGCGATCGCGCTGTACCGAAGCGTGGGATTTACCGAAGTAGGCCTGCGCAAGCGGTACTACCGGATCAGCGGCGCTGACGCGTACACCATGCGGCGGGAGGCATTGTGAGAACAGTTCTGGCGATCGAAACATCCTGCGACGAAACGGGTGTCGGCATCGCCCGGCTCGATGACGACGGAACGGTGACGTTGTTGGCCGACGAGGTGGCCTCCAGTGTCGACGAACACGTGCGGTACGGCGGCGTCGTGCCCGAGGTCGCATCGCGTGCGCACCTAGAGGCGCTCGGGCCGGCGATGCGCCGCGCATTGAAGACCGCCGGCCTGAAGAAGCCCGACATCGTCGCCGCCACCATCGGCCCGGGCCTCGCTGGTGCCCTGCTCGTGGGAGTGGCTGCGGCGAAAGCCTATTCGGCCGCCTGGGATGTGCCGTTCTATGCGGTCAACCATCTCGGGGGCCACCTCGCGGCCGACGTCTACGAGCACGGGCCACTGCCCGAGAGCGTGGCGCTGCTGGTATCCGGTGGTCATACCCACCTGTTGCATGTCCGGTCGCTCGGCGAGCCGATCGTCGAACTGGGCAGCACCGTCGACGACGCCGCAGGGGAGGCCTACGACAAGGTCGCCCGGCTGCTGGGGCTGGGCTATCCGGGCGGCAAGGTGCTCGACGAGCTCGCCCGGACCGGCGACCGAGACGCGATCGTTTTCCCGCGCGGCATGACCGGACCGCGCGACGGGCCGCATGCGTTCAGCTTTTCCGGCCTGAAGACCGCGGTCGCGCGTTACGTCGAAAGCCACCCGGATGCCTTGACCGCCGACATCGCCGCTGGCTTCCAGGAGTCGGTGGCCGACGTGCTGACCATGAAGGCGGTCCGCGCCGCCACCGAGTTGGGCGTGTCCACCCTGCTCGTAGCCGGCGGAGTGGCCGCCAACTCGCGGCTTCGGGAGCTTGCCGCCCAGCGCTGTGCGGCGGTCGGGTTGACGCTGCGTATCCCGCCGTTACGGCTGTGCACCGACAACGGCGCGATGATCGCCGCGTTCGCCGCGCACCTGCTGGCCGCCGGAGCGTCGCCATCCCCGCTGGATGTGGCCAGCGACCCCGGACTTCCGGTGGTGAAAGGCCAAGTCGCCTAAAGCACCGGCCCACCCTTGAGTGCTAGCACTCGCATGTATAGAGTGCTAGGTGGCACTCGGCCAATCCGCGCGTCGGCACCCGCGACGACGACGCGTAGGCACGGACGAGAGCCGAAACACCTGGTAAATCGGGGCAACCGCCCCGGACTTGACTAACTAAGTGGAGGGCTCCAATCGTGGCGAGCGTCAACATCAAGCCACTCGAGGACAAGATCCTCGTACAGGCCAACGAGGCCGAGACCACGACCGCATCCGGTCTGGTCATTCCCGACACCGCTAAGGAAAAGCCCCAGGAGGGCAAAGTCGTCGCCGTCGGCCCCGGCCGATGGGATGAGGACGGCTCGAAGCGGATTCCGCTGGACGTATCTGAAGGTGACACCGTCATCTACAGCAAGTACGGCGGCACCGAGATCAAGTACAACGGCGAGGAGTACCTGATCCTCTCGGCACGCGACGTGCTGGCTGTCGTCAGCAAGTAAGTAAACGTGTCCCGCCCCGGAGCTTCCCGTTTCGACGGGTGAGCTCCGGGGCGGTACTCGTCAGTCATAAGGACATTTATGAGCAAGCAGATTGAGTTCAACGAGACTGCGCGCCGGGCGATGGAAGCCGGCGTCGACAAGCTCGCCAATGCCGTCCGCGTGACGCTGGGCCCGCGCGGTCGCAATGTCGTGCTGGCCAAGGCCTTTGGCGGGCCGACCGTCACCAACGACGGCGTTACCGTCGCCCGTGAGATCGACCTGGACGACCCGTTCGAGAACCTGGGTGCCCAGCTGGTCAAGTCGGTGGCCACCAAGACCAACGACATCGCCGGCGACGGCACCACCACCGCAACCGTTCTGGCCCAGGCCATCATCAAGCACGGACTGCGCATCGTCGCGGCCGGCGCCAACCCGATCGCTTTGGGCCTGGGCATCGGCAAGGCCGCCGACGCGGTGTCCGAGGCGCTGCTAGAAGCGGCCACCCCGGTATCCGGCGAGAAGGGCATCGCGCAGGTCGCCACTGTTTCGTCGCGTGACGAGGAGATCGGTGCCCTGGTCGGCGAGGCGATCAGCAAGGTCGGCGACGACGGCGTGGTCAGCGTCGAGGAATCCTCGACTCTGAACACCGAGCTGGAGTTCACCGAGGGTGTCGGCTTCGACAAGGGCTTCCTGTCGGCGTACTTCGTCACCGACTTCGACGCTCAGCAGGCAGTGCTCGAAGATGCGCTGATCCTTTTGCACCGCGACAAGATCAGCTCGTTGCCCGACTTGCTGCCGCTGCTGGAGAAGGTCGCCGAGGCGGGCAAGCCGCTGCTGGTGATCGCTGAGGATGTCGAAGGCGAGCCGCTGTCGACGCTGGTGGTCAACGCGATTCGCAAGACGCTGAAGGCCGTCGCGGTCAAGGCGCCGTTCTTCGGTGACCGCCGCAAAGCATTCCTGGAGGATCTGGCGATCGTCACCGGTGCTCAGGTGGTCAACCCCGACGTCGGCCTGTCGCTGCGTGAGGTGGGCATCGACGTGCTGGGTTCGGCCCGCCGCGTCGTGGTGAGCAAGGACGACACCGTGATCGTCGAGGGTGGGGGTGGCGCCGACGCCATCACCAACCGGGCCAAGCAACTGCGCGCCGAGATCGAGGCCACCGACTCCGACTGGGACCGCGAGAAGCTGCAGGAGCGGCTGGCCAAGCTGGCCGGCGGCGTTGCCGTGATCAAGGTCGGCGCCGCGACGGAGACCGCGCTCAAGAAGCGCAAGGAAGCCGTCGAGGACGCGGTTGCTGCCGCCAAGGCCGCCGTCGAAGAGGGCATCGTCCCCGGTGGTGGGTCAGCGCTGGTGCATGCGCGCAAAGCGCTTGCCGGGCTGCAGGATTCGCTGAAGGGCGACGAGGCTGCCGGCGTGCGAGGTGTTCTCCGATGCGCTCAGCGCTCCGCTGCACTGGATCGCGACCAACGCCGGACTCGATGGCGCGGTGGCGGTCAGCAAGGTCGGCGAGCTGCCGGTCGGGCATGGCCTGAACGCGGCCACGCTGGAGTACGGCGACCTGGGCGCCGACGGGGTCATCGACCCGGTCAAAGTGACCCGGTCGGCGGTGCTGAACGCGGCGTCGGTGGCACGGATGGTCCTGACCACCGAAACCGCGATTGTCGAGCGTAAAGCTCACGACGAGGACGACGACCACGGTCACCACCACGGCCACCACCACTAGGCGCGCATCACCCGTAGACAAACCACCCCCGGCCGCTGGCCGGGGGTGGTTTGTCTACTAGGGACTCGAGCGAAGAGTAGCGCCCCGCTCCTTAATCAGGCCCCCGCCCCGGGTGCTGACTTGGACTATCGGCGTCCTCCAGCCTCTCATCCCGGACCGGGCGGTCGGCGAGTTCCTCGTGTCTGCCGAGTAGATAGGGGTACGCGATGCCAGCGACGGCCGCTCCGATGAGCGGCGCCATCCAGAACACCCATAGCTGCGCGGGGGCGCCGTCCCCGTTGAAGAACGCGACTCCCGTCGCCCGCGCCGGGTTCACTGACGTGTTCGAGATCGGTATCGAGATTAGGTGGATCAGGGTCAGGGTGAGTCCGATGGCCAAACCGGCAAATCCCTTGGGCGCCCGGTCGTCGGTGGATCCCAGGATGACGAGCAGGAACACACCCGTCAGGACGGCCTCGGCGACGATCACCGCCCATAGCGAGTAGCCGCCGGGGGAGTGCGCGCCGAATCCGTTGGCCGCCATGTTGCCCGTTGCCGTGAAGCCTTTCTTGCCCTTGGCGATGAAGTAAATCACCAGCCCGGCGAGTAAGGCGCCGATCACCTGAACGATCCAGTAGCCCGGAAGTGCTTTCCACTCGACGCGCTTGGCGAGCGCCGCGCCCAGTGTGACCGCGGGATTGAAGTGCCCGCCGGAGATAGTGCCGAATGCGTAGACACCGGTGAGAACAGTCAGACCGAACGCGGTGGCCACTCCTAGAAAGCCGATCCCCACCGAGACACCGCCCGAGAGGAACTTCGCGGTGAATACCGCGCTGCCGCAGCCGCCGAAGACTAACCAGAAAGTGCCGATCAGTTCCGCTGCCAATCGATGAAACATACTTGGAGCGACCACGGCATCCCGCCCTTGCCTTTGAAGAGTTGCCCAGCTCGATCGTCGCACATGAAGCCAAGTAATACCGTCGATTCCAGCCCTGCCATCGGTCGGAGAACCAGGGCCCTAATTCAGCACCACCGAGACCGCGATTGTCGAGCGTAAAGCTCACGACGAGGACGACGACCACGGGCACGGTCACCACCACGGCCACCCCCCATCCCCACTAGGCGCGCATCACCTGTAGACACCCCCGGCCGCTGGCCGGGGGTGTTTCGCCTGTCGGCTGAGCTGCGACTTGGGCTCACCGATAATGCGCTGGAACCGAAAATTTCTGCTGCGCTATGTCAAGGGAAATCCCTCTATCGAGCCGCGCCGTGGTCGTCTTACCGTGCGGGCATCTGTTTACAAGGATGAAGGAATGCCGATGAGAATTATTCGTGCAATAGCGGTCGCCGCAGCGTTGGCCGGCGGAGCTTCGATCCTGTTGGCCGGGCCAGCTTCAGCAGATCCGCTCAACGGGGACTACATCGGTACGGTGACCGACGGGGGCGGCGGCTACCGAGAGGGTAGAACGGCAACCTGGACATTCGCGCCCTGCGGGCCGGATTGCACCCGACTCGGCCCAACGGCCCCAGAGCCACTCGACCTGCACCTGCAAGGCGACACATGGAGCGGAAGCCACTCCAACGGCTGCACAACTGCGATCGACTCGAACTCGCTGATTATGACTCGCGCATGCGGCAACGCGAGAGTCGTCTGGCAGTTGGTGAAAAAGGGTTGACGGGATGGCTTAGCCGTTGACACCGAGCCGGCCATCGTCGAGAGCCGCACGTTGCACCGGCGCCTATTACAGGATTAAGTAGGCGGTTTCCCGTTTTACGTAGGCGTCTACTGCAGGCGGCCACCTGCCGCCGGGAGACGATTAAACGCGTACGCAGATTCTTCGACATGGTCAGCGTTTTCTCCGACAGGAGTCCGACATGGTTTGTAACAATCGCGGGCAGGTTAGGCGTGTCGGGATCGCCATCGGCGCTGCTGTTGCGGCCGTCGGAATTGCCAGCGGTCCCGTAGCCAGTGCCGATGCGCCCGACCCGTTCGAGGATCTTTTCGGCGACACCGGGTTCAACTCCTGGACGCCGGCGGCTGATGCCTCGTTGTTCAGCAGTGATGCGCCCCTGGCGGGCAGTCTCGATACGAGCGTCGAAAACTTCCTGGGCGGGCTATTAGGGAGCGCAAACTTTCCTGACGGTGACACGCCGTTCAGTGAGCTACTCTTCCAGGTCGATCCGACTGCGTTTAGCGGTTACTTTGGTTTTGGCATCGACGGCGGTGTCCCGGACAACGCCGTTGCCGACTTCGCCGTAGGCCTGGATTACACATTGTTTGCCAGCGGCATCGCCGGTAACGAGGTGGGCCTGTGGGATCTTTTGACCTCCATTGAAAGCATCCCCGCTGAGATCGGCGGGTTAGCGTTCCTATTCGACCTTCTATTAGCCGGCCTTGCCCTGTGAAGGCTTGGCTTGAACCAGCACGACCGAGACCGCGGGTCATCCAGGCACCGGCTCACGATGACGAGCACGCCGGTCATCACCACGGCCACGCTCGCTAGTCATGCGCAGGACACGAGATACCCCCGGGCTTAGCGGCCAGGGTGTCTGTTTGCTGTGTTGCGCGTTCAGGCCACGGGACCGCGTACATTGAGACCCGCACATCGGGGGCCCCGATAAGGAGCAAAGACGCGATGAGGGTTTCTCAAATGATGCTTGCCGCCCCACTGGCGGCGACGATGCTGGCCGCCTCGGTGGCCGGCTGCAGTAGCACTTCCTCGCCATCGACGACGAAGTCGGGTTCAGCGACCACAGTCGGGCGCCCAGGTCCCACCTCTTCGGCGACGGCAATGCCGGGCGACTACACCGCGCTGCTGATCAAGGTGCCAGATATCGATGCGCCCATGCCTTTTGTCGCCGGCCAGCCGACAAACAACCCCGATGGCCAACCGGGCGCCGCGATAACCTTCAGCAGCCAACCCCACCCCGAAGATCAGAACGGCGTCACGGTCAGGGACGTCCAAATTGTCGACACCATCCGAGTCCTGCCGGATCCGGCCGCTGCCACGAGCGCGCTGAATTCCGCAAAGGCCGGACAGGGCGTGGTGAAAGACCCGAAAACGGATTCGGCCACGGTTGGCACCGGCGGAACCACACTGTCCGGTAAGTCACCGGACGGTTCCAAGGACCTAACGGTGTTGATGTTCACCGAGGGGCGCGGTTTCGTCACGCTGAAGTTTGTCGGCGGATCGGACTCGCCCCCGCCGCCGCCAGACTTCGTCACCGACGTCGGCCAGAAGCAAGACGCGGCAGTCAAGAAGGGGCTCGGTGGCTGACGGCGTTTAGGGCGGTGCGGGGGGCGAAACGCGGCTGCCCCGACGAATCGCTGTACGGGGCGCCGGCAACGTCAGTTGGGCCCTGCCTCTACCCAGGCGGATAACGGCTCAGGCCAAGCGAACTCGCATCGATGGGTGGATAATCCCGTCCATGAGCATGGCCTACCTCGCGCAACCGGATCAGCAGCAGCAACTGGAATGGCTCGACGGCGGCACCCTGGCGATCCTGCTCGACGGCAAGGCCACCAACGGCCAACTGATGGTCGGGCGCTTCGACGTCAGCGAGGGCGAAGCGCCGCCGTACCACAAGCACACCCGTGAGGACGAGGTCTTCATGCTCATCAAAGGCACCGCGCTGCTCTGGCTGAACGACCAGGAAATGGAGCTGTCCGAGGGCGGAATTGTGTTCCTGCCCAAGAATATTCCGCATGCTTACCGAATAACGTCAAAGAAGGCCGACCTCCTGATGATCAACACTCCGGCCGGGATCGAAGGCATGTTCCGCCATGCCGGGCGCGACAAATCTACGCCTCGGCCGGACGGATTCGAGATCACCGCCGAGCGGATGGCCGAGGGCGCGGACAAGTACGGGCAGGTCATTCTCGGCCCGCCACGCTGACCGCGGGCTTAGGTTAGCGGCCGGGCGGCAGGTACGTCGTCGTGACCGTCGACGTCGGGTAGGTGGACGTCGGGCTGGTCACCGTGACCGTGCTGGTACTCGTGGTCGGCGGCGTTACCTCGACCGTTGTGGTGACCGTAGAGACGCTGGTGGTCGTCGACGAAGACGTCGTGCTGGCTGAACCGGCGGCGATGACACCGCAGGCGACCCGCTTACCCGAGTCGGCGCTGGAGTTGGCGCTCAGGTTGTCGGCATTCTGATGCACGACCAACGATGTGCCCGTGTTGTTCCGCAGGTCGGCCGCAGTAAGCAGGCTTGTCGTGGTCACGAGCTTCGCCGACCCGTCAGGCCGGACCTGTAGCGCGGTCAGGTCACCGCTGGCGGGCGAGCCGGTGTGGTCCGGCGCCTGGTAGACGCTACCCGCCGAGGCGAATTCGCCCGACGAATTACCGCTTGACGCAGTCGAATTGGGCTCACACTTACCAACGGCGTGAACCATGAGAGCGTGGAATCCGGGACTGAGGACCTGGTTGGGTCCGGCCTCCACGGTCACCGTCGCATAGCCGTTGGCGAAATCAAAGGTCGCGTTGGCGATCGTGCTGCCGTCCGCGGCCTTCACTTGTGTGGCCATCCGCTCGGTTCCGGGTGGCTGTGACGAGGACGTAGATTGTCCGCTGCCGCCCTGGCTCGTACACGCTGCCAATGTCGCGATCGCCGCGGCTGATGCCGCGACACCAACTGCTTTGCCCCTATTCATGGGCGGGGATTACCCGGAATTGCTGGGGTTGAACCGGCGGCGTCAATTTCGCCGCCGACGGCAAAGATGGGGCATTTGCCCGATGCGCGCGTTTCGGAGGGTGAGAAGGATCCAGAAATGTGAACCAACTGAGCGTGGCGACGTTGATCTGCGGTGCGCTGGCAGTGGCTGGCGTGGCTGCCGGTACCGCCAGAGCGGACGACGATTGTGGTCCTGCTGCCATGGTCGACCACGTGTGCTGGGGGCCGAATCGCTGGTGCCCGGGTGATTCCCTGTTCCATCTGACCCAGAATCATGTTCATCAACCGGTTACGTGGGACATGAACGTCTGCCACACCTACTATCACGTCGCTCCCGACCAGGCCAACCAAGGTCAAGGTATTTACGAAGGGCCCAATCCGCCTCCGCCGCAGACTCTTCCGGGCCGCGGACCCTATCTGCCTCCACCTCCGGGGACGTGTTGGAACATGTGGGTACCGGGACCGTGCCCCGGCGGCTGAGACGCGTCAGAGTCCGACGATGACGATGACGACGCCGATCACGATCGCTACCGACAGCGACACCAGAAGAAAATTAAAGACGCCTTCCTTGGCCTTTGATGCCTCGTGATCGCCGGCGGCGATCGGTGCCAGTTTGCGCCCGGCGCCCCACGCCGCCCCCAGAAGCGTTCCCAGGCAGTTGGCGTAGGCGGAGTACACAATCAGCGCCACCGCCGTCACTGACCAGGCGTGCGGGAGGTTGACGTGTGGCCAAAGCACACCGAGCAGCGCAAGGAACATGCCGTTGAGCAAGCCCTCGAGGTGGCTGGCCAACCCCATCCGCGGGTTCTTCAGGATTGGAACGGCGAACCCGGCGAGCAGGCCGATCAGGAAGAGGATCAGCCCGAGCTTGAACAGCAGCATCTGCATGTGGCGGATTTTAGGTGGCAGGGCGGAGCGGCGGGCGCGGTTTGGGTGCTCTCGATGGCGAATATCCAAACCAAATATATGTTCAGCTTCCTAGCCGGATGGCAGAGCGTGAGGGAACGTATTATTTGGTCTAAGAGCCTCAAGACTTCATCCCGGCCGCCATCCGCCAACCACCTCCGCGAGTACCGAAACCAAACATTTGTCCTACAGCGGTTGACTTCATGCTCAGGCGTCGATTAGCTTCGATGGTCACTCGAGCATGCGGGCGGGCCCGCGCTCAACGATCGTCGGAGACGGTACATCAGCGGCCAGCAGATACGCGTGGCTGCCGGTTCCTTGCGCAAGTGGCCGAATGGCCTTCGGGGATAGTGATATTCGTGCGACTATGACGATTAGGCGGTGACCGGTGGGGGATCACAGAGCGCAGCGGTGGCACGCCCTTGGCATGCTGGCCTCCGCCTTCGCCGGACGGGCGGTAGCAGTCGACGCCCAGCGTCCCGGCGACCCGCCATGGACCGATGGCCAGACGATATTCGTCGATCCATCGCTACCTGCTCGGACACAGCTCGCGGCCGTTGCCGTGCAGGCTTCGATGATCGCCGCGGGCAGCCTGGATCCCGACGCCGTACGCCCATTGGTCCGGCATCCCCGGGCCGCCAGGCGCTATGTGACGATCGAGGGACATCGGGCGTTGGTCGCCAATGCCGTTGTCCTGCCCCGAATGTTGAGCTCACTCGGCAACAGAGACATCGCGCTGCGAACCAACTCACCCGCCGAATCGCTGATTCTGGCGTCGGGGCGAGAAGCCGTCGACGGACCGCCGCCGGAATTCGGTGTCATCCGCGTCGGCAAGTTGCTCGCCGCCTCCGCGCGTGCAGCCAAGGAGGCGGAGCAGGGGCAGCCGGCACACGTCCCACGGTCTCGACAACGTCAGGAACTGGACGAGCTGGACGACGGTGAGGTCGACGATTCTGATGCCCCCGACCTGTTCACCAGCCCGGTAGGTGGCGGCGGATTCATCGGCAAGTGGCTCAAGAAGATGCTGTCGTCGGCACGAAAGACAGGCAGCGGTGGCGGGCCGCCGGGCGCGGACAACCCTACGCATCGCACCAATTCCGGAAAGCGGGGTGCGCACGCGGTGTCCTCGTTGGCGGCTGCGACGACCGAGGACGTCGTCGACCACGCGGCCGACCTGAGCACTCTATGCGTCAAGTATCCGGAGTGGGACGTCGACCGCAAGGGTTACCGTGCCGATTGGTGCACGGTGCTCGAAATCGATTCGGCAACAAAAGCATCGGCGAGCCCGGCGATCGATGATGCGATCGGTCTACGACGCCCGCTGGCCCGCCTCGGTATGGGTTTGCACCGTCGACATCGACAAACCCAGGGCGACGACATCGACATCGACGCCGTCGTCGAGGCCCGTGTCGCAGCGATCGCCGGATCGGCGCCCGATGAGGCGGTGTACCTCGACAGCCTGCGCCGACAACGAGACTTGTCGGTGCTGCTGCTACTGGACATCTCGGGCTCGACGGCGGAGGCCGGCACGCTGGGGCGGACCGTGCATCAGCAACAGCGCGCGGCGGTGGCCAACCTGGCCGTTGCGCTGCACGACCTGGGCGACCGGGTAGCGCTCTACGCCTATTACTCGCAGGGGCGCTCGGCGGTGAGCATGGTGCCGGTCAAGCGATTTGACGACCACCTCGACAGCCAAATGATCAGGCGGTTGAACAGCTTGGAACCCGGCGCCTACTCACGGCTCGGTGCGGCCATCCGGCATGGCGCGGCGGTGGTGGAAAAGCGCGGGGGCACGTCGCGCCGCCTGCTGGTGGTGCTCTCCGATGGCGTTGCCTACGACCACGGTTACGAACGTGCCTATGGGGCCGCCGACGCGCGCCGCGCTCTGACCGAAGCGCGTCGTCGCGGTACCGGCTGCGTCTGCCTGACGGTGGGGGCGGGCACCGACGTCGAATCGTTGCGCCTGGTTTTCGGCAGCACCGCCCACGCGAGCATCGCACGACCCGAGGAACTGGCGAGTGTTGTTGGGCCATTGTTCCGTTCGGCGATTCGTTCGGCCGAAGTCAAGAGGCGGGTTTCGTGACTGGCCGCAGGATTGAAACTAACATCTGTTCCATCTACGCTCCATGGACCGCAACGCAGCGGCCGGCGGAAGGGTAGTAATGGCCATCGAGCCCACGCTCACTCACCAGGACGGCGCCCCGCCGGCGACCCACGCGACGCGTCCCTACTACACGGCAGTCGGCAACGAAGAGGCCGTTTTCAAGGCCGCCTACCGGCAGGGCCTGGCGATCGTGCTCAAGGGGCCGACCGGATGCGGCAAGACCCGCTTCGTTGAGGCCATGGCACACGATTTGGGAAGGCCGCTGATCACCGTGGCCTGCCACGACGACCTGACCACCGCCGACCTGGTGGGCCGGTATCTGCTGCGTGGCGGCGAGACTGAGTGGATGGACGGCCCGCTCACCCGTGCGGTGCGCGACGGCGCCATCTGCTACCTCGATGAGGTGGTGGAAGCGCGTCAAGACACCACCGTGGTGCTGCATCCACTGGCCGACTACCGGCGCCAGCTGCCGATCGAACGGCTCGGCGTGACATTGGACGCGGCACCGGGCTTCGGCCTGGTGGTGTCCTACAACCCCGGGTATCAAAGCGTGCTCAAGGATCTCAAGGATTCGACACGGCAGCGGATGGTGGCCATCGAATTCGGTTTTCCAACAAGCGAAGTCGAAGAAGGCATTGTCGCGCACGAAGCGGGAGTGGATCACCCCACCGCCGTTGAACTGGTGCGGTTCGGGCAGGCCATCCGCCGGTTGGAAACGGGTGGCCTGCGTGAGGTGTCCTCCACCCGGGTGCTGATTGCGGCCGGCCGCCTGGTTGCCGAGGGTCTGCCGATGCGTGCGGCGGCCGAGGCTGCGATCGCCGGCCCGCTCACCGACGACGTCGCGGTCAGCCGCGGCCTCAAAGAAATGATCGATGTCTACCTGAGCGATTCGGTCCAATCCGGTGATTGACGCGGCACAGCGCCGCCGCTAGGGTCAGAACAAATATTAGGTTTGCTGCTCGGGCAGACGAACGCGGTGACGGCGTTCCAGTGGAGGTCCCATGTCCTACGAAAGCACTGCTGAGCCGATCAAGGTCGGTTACTTGATGGACTTCACGCTTCCGCCGATGTTCCCCGACGAGATGAAGGCCGACTTCACCCAGGTCTTCGAGATCGTGTTCGACGAGGCGATGGAGCAGGGTCTGCTGGATCGCCCGGTGCAGATGATCTATCGCGAAGTCGAGGGGCTGCCGAAAGGTTCGGTCAAGGCGGTCATCGACGCCTTTGGCGAACTGGTCGACGAAGGATGCCTGGCGATCTTTGGGCCGCACATCACCGACAACTGCGTGCCCACCCGCGAGGCGATCGAGGAGCGGTTCAAGGTGCCGGCGATCAGCGTCACCGGGACCGACGACTGGCTGGGGGAGTGGACGTTCGCCTTTCCGCAGGGATCGATGACCGACGAGCCCATCTTTCTCGCTGACATGGTCGCCAAGCGGGGCTTCAGCGAGATCGGTGTCCTGGTCGAACAGAACCTGATCGGCGAGAGCTACCTCAAGAACCTGCGAACAGCGTGTCGGCGCAGGGGAATTCGGATCGTCGCCGAGGCGGCAATCGCCCAGACTGCGCAGGACATCAATGAAGCGGTCCGCACCCTGCACGACGCAAAGGCCGAGGCGATCGTGCACCTCGGGTTCGGCTTCGGCATCGTCTTCATCAATCCTGCGCTGGAGGCGGCCAATTGGGACCCGCCACGATTCACCACGACAGCCTTCCAGAACGCCTGGGTGAATCCGATCATGTGGAACGCGTTCATGGGCTGGGTCGGTGTCGACCAGTACGACGAGGCGAATCCGCTCATTGGGGACTTCCTCGACCGCTACGCCAGGCGGTACGGCGGTCGGCGTCCCGAATACTGTGTGCCAGCGGTCAATCACGACGTCGCAGCGACGTTGGTGCGGGCGTTCAGCGACGCCCATCCGCTCAGTCCGCGCGGCGTCAGAGACGCTCTGGAGCGGGTGAAGATGATGCCCGCCGCGGCTGGCGCACCCGGTACCCGCGTGTCGTTCGGCAAGTGGACCCGGCGCGCCTGGATGGGCGCGGGCTACCTGGTCGCCCGCACCCTGGACGCCGACGGCGTCAACTCGCACCTCGTCGAACGCTTCGGAGAAGAAGGGTGAGGAACAGATGAGTACCGCTCAATCCACGCCCATGGATGCGGGCACTAAACCCAAGGCACCGCAACGTAAATGGGGCGGCTGGATCGCTGGCGCCGCGCTGGCCGCCTTCGCGCTGTTCTTCATCACGAATTGCCGAGTGGCCCTCGATCCGCGCGTCGCCAACCCAAACGTGCACGGCCGTCCGCGACCGGTGAAGTTCAGCTTCGGGCTGGACTACATCGAGTTCCTCGATATTGCGACCGGGGTGGCGCTGCTCGCCCTGCTAGCGATATTCATCCGTGGCTGGCGGCGCAACCCGGGCAGCCCGGCGATGTTGATGTTCCTGTGCACCACGCTGATCGTGTGGCAGGACCCGATCATGAATTGGTCGCCATTCGCGGTCTACAACCCCGACCTCATTCACTGGCCGGAGTACTTCCCGCTGGTCTCGATCTCGCCGACCGTCGAACCGTTCGTGGTGTTCGGCTACGTGATGTTCTACTTCGGCCCCTATTTTCCAGCGGTCTGGATACTGCGCAAATTGCAGGCCAAACACGGTCCCACCAGCCATGTTTCGCGGCACCCGCTGATCAGCCTCGGTTTGCTCACCGTGGCCATCGGCTTCGTCTTCGACGCCTTCCTGGAGAACATCCTGATCCACTGGGGGATGTACATCTACTCGCAGGTCATTCCCTGGGGGTCGGTGTTCACCGGTACCACGTTCCAGTTCCCGCTGATCTGGGAGTCATTCTCGGTGTGCTTCGTGATGGTGCCGGCCGCGATCCTCTGCTACCGCGACGACACGGGTAAGTCGGTCGCGGAAAAGCTCGCCGCCAAAGCGAAACTGTTCCCGACGCGGCCCCTGCTGGGCACATTCCTGGTGATGTTCGCGATCATCAACGTGTCGTACTTCGCCTACGGCGCCTGGTTCTGGGTCATCAAAGTCACGCACGCGGCGACGTCGGTGGCCTGCCCGTGGCCATACCCGGAAGCCAAAGTGTATGACCCGCAAGGGTTCTACGAGAAAGAAGGCGCACAGGGCCCGTTCTCGGTGGGGATCTGGTCGACGTGGGCGAGCGGTGAGCCGAACGGCCGTCCGCACGTCCAAGCGCCGCCACCGGGCCAAGGCCGCTGCGAGCCCGCGAGGACGAATGGTTGACGTGCGTAGCGTCGTCATTACCGGTGCTTCCCGTGGGCTCGGCTTCGCCACGGCAACGCGCCTGTATCGCGAGGGGTGGCGCGTGGTTGCGGCGATGCGCACCCCCGAGCTGGGGATGGCGCTGCTGCGCGAGGCTCTGACCGTCCAGGGGCAGCCTCCAGACGACGACCGATTGATCGGCGTCCAGCTCGACCTCACGGATCACGCGTCGGTGACAGCAGCGGCCAAGACCATCACCGAAGTTATCGGCGCTCCGTTTGCGGTGCTGCACAACGCCGGGATCTCCGCCGCCGGAATGGTGGAAGAGACCGATATGGCGTTGTGGCAGAGGCTGTTTGCCACCAGTGTGCTGGGCCCTGTCGCGCTCACCCAGGCGCTGTTGCCGTCGATGCGCGCGGCGGGCGAGGGCCGCATCGTCTTGGTCTCCAGTGCGGCGGGTGTGCGCGGCCAGCCGGCCACCGCGCCGTACTCGGCGGCCAAGGGCGCGCTGGAGCGCTGGGGCGAGTCGATGGCGGTCGAGATCGCGCCGTTCGGGCTGGGCGTCACCGTGCTGGTCGCCGGCACCTACGACACCGAGATCATCACCGATGCCGGCACCACCGACGATCGCGACTTCGGCGGCCCCTACGCGCGGTTGCACAACACGATGAATTCCCGCGGCCGGTTCGCCATGCGGATGGCCAGGCCGCCGGAGAAGTTCACCGACGGTGTGGTCAAGGCGCTGGCCGACACTCGGATCGTTCCGCCGCCGTGGTGTCGGCCCGGATGCGTCGATGTTGTTGGCGTGCAGTCGGATTCTGCCGGCGGCCGGCATGCACCACATGTCGCGGATCGTGCTCGGCGTCCCCAAGCAGGGCTCGATGCGTGACGGTGCGTGGCCGCTGACGTGGGCCCAAAAGGCCATGGTGTCCGCGGCCAAAGTCATTCCGCAGCCGGTGATGCAACGCCTGGTGGCGTTGGCGGCCAGCCGCAACAAGGTAAACGAGGGTAGATAGGGATGGAACAGCTTTTCGACGACCTCGACGACTTCGGGGCTTTCGACGACGCGATCTCCGGCGACGTACGCGACCCGTACACCGAGCTGGCGCGGTTGCGCCGTGAGGAGCCGGTGCAGCGGCTGGACACCTCCGGCGCGCTCCCGCACGAAGAGTCGTTGCCGATGTTCATCGTGTACCGCCACGAGGATATCCAGCAGATGCTGCGCGACAACGAGACGTTCTCTTCGTCGGCCGTCATCGCCGCTTTTGGGCCGGTGCTCGGCGAAGGCGTGATGCTGGGCATGGACGAGCCGATCCACGGCCGCCTTCGGTCGCTGGTGTCAAAGGCGTTCTCGCAGAAGGCTTTGGCGAAGTGGCAGGACGAGTTGGTCGGTCGGGTAGCCAACAGCCTGATCGACAACTTCGCGGCCCATGGCAAGGCAGATCTGGTCAAAGAATTCACCTTCGACTACCCGAGCCAGATCATCGCGGGCCTGCTGGGACTGCCCGAGAAGGACTACCCGCAATTCCAGCGATGGTCGATCTCGCTGCTGAGCTGGCTGATGAACCCCGAACGCGGCCTCGCGGCGTCGGCCGCACTCTGCGACTACTTCGAGCCCATCCTGGCGGCGCGTCGAGCCGAGCCCAAGGACGATCTGATCAGCGCGCTGGGCGCCGCCGAGATCGACGGCGAGAAGCTCACCAACGAAGAGATCTTCTCGTTCCTGCGGCTGTTGCTGCCCGCCGGTGTCGAAACCACCTACCGATCGCTCGGTAACCTGTTGCTCGGGCTGCTCTCGAACCCGGCGCAGCTCGAGGCGATCCGCGCGGACCGCTCGCTCATCCCGCAGGCGATCGAAGAGGGTGTGCGCTGGGAGCCCCCGCTGCTGACCATCACCCGGGTCGCGACCCGCGACACCGAACTCGGCGGCGTCAAGATTCCCGCCGGTGCGACGGTCATGCCGATGCTGGGCGCGGCGAACCGGCAGGAAGACCGCTACCCCGACCCGGACACCTTCGACATCCACCGGCCGGCCAAGGCGAACCTGGCCTGGGGCCACGGCGTCCACGTCTGCCTGGGCATGCACCTGGCCCGGCTGGAAATGCGCACGGCAATCAACCTGCTGCTGGACCGGTTGCCCAACCTACGGCTCGACCCCGACGCCGACGACCCGCATGTCCGCGGGCAGGTGTTCCGGTCGCCGACCTCGGTGCCGGTGCTCTTCGATCCGCAATAGATCGCCGATATGGCCTTTACATTGACGGGGGCAGCCGTAAAGTCCTAGCTGAGCGTCCGCTCAAGATTTCCGCTCAGGAGGACCGTCGCGATTGTCTGGACAGCTGCGAGACATCAGAGAATTCCTGGGCGACGCCGACGCCTACCGCGATGAGCTGTACCGGCGCTGGACGGGGCTGCTGAGCTATCGCTACATCGGGCGCAGCCACTCCTCGATGAACATCGGTGACACCGACGACACCGTCGTCATCCGCCGTGACATGCGCAACGAAGCCGGCGGAATCATGGTGGCGCCGTTAGCGATCGCCTCGCCCGAAGGCTGCCAGACCGACATGGTCGCGGTGCCCAACCCGGTGATCGCCTCGGTGCAGATCGTCGACCCCGGGTACGACGTGAAACGGGTCGAGATCGTCGATTCGGGCAACGTCCACCAGGGCCGGATGATGGGCTACGGGCGGTGCAAGATCGTCGACGCCGACAACCCGGACCGAGTCATCGCGTTCAACGAGGGTCAGGGCGCGATCATCGGCATCCCGCCGGAAGGCCTTGACAAGATGGATGTTTCGGGCAGTGAGCTGGTGATCGAGGACTCGCCCGACCTGCCGCCGCTGTGGCAGGCGTTCGGCGCGTCCAAACGCCCCGACGATCGGTGGCAGTTGCCGGCCCTCAGTGAGGAGCTGGCCTCACCGGACGCGGCGCTGCACATCGGGCCGCAGCACGTGGTGCTCGAGACCGCCGCGATCGATCTGGCCGCCGAGGCGGCCGGAACCCGCAAGCTGCAGGTGCTGAGCTGGCACGTGATGTTCATGTCGCGCGGCAAGTTCGGCCCGTTCCGGGTGGACGGCACCGCGCACGTGGGCGGATCCGGCAAGGTCGGGGTGCGTATGTTGCTGCACGACGAGGGCAACGCCGACAAAGCGGTGACGTCCGCGGCGGCGATCTTCGAGATCGTCGGCTGACCCAGGGAGTGAATGATGGCTAAGCGCCAAGGACGCTCGGCAGTGGGCGCGCAATTCATTGCATGGTATCGGCGATTCGCTGTATACCCCGTTCAGCGGTCCCGACGGCGACGACATTGACTGGGACGCCTACCGCACCTTGGTCCGGCACTGCGTGGGCGTTCTCGGCCACCCGATGCTGTGGGTCACCAGCGGCGTCGCGGAATTCTGGTCACTGACGATCGCCGAGCGAAAGATGTTGCTGGAGGTCGCCATTGACGAGGCTCGCGGCGTCGATCCCGGCGTGGTCGTGCAGTCGTGCACCGCGGCGTTGTCGGTGAAGGACTGTTTGGAGCTGACCCAGCACGCCCAGGAGGTCGGCGCCGACATCGTCTACATCCAAACCCCGATGATGGAATTGCACGGCGGCGACGGCGTTTTGAGCTTCTTCTCCTACATCGCGGACCGCACCGACATCGCGCTCGGGATGTTCAACTCGCCCAGTTCGGGTTACGTGCTCTCCGCCCAGGAAAGTGCCCGCATCGTCGAGGAAGTCCCCGCGGTGTGCGCCACCAAGGAAGGCTCCTTCCGTCCGCACCAAAGCCGGATGCTGCATGAGCTCGCGCCGGATCTGGTGATCTGGGAATGCGATACGACGGTCTACCGTGCCGGTTGGCTGCGTTCCGGCATCGTCGGCCCGGCCCAACTCGGTACTACCGGCTACCTTTTCGAGACCGCCGAGAAGCGGGCGCTGTCCCAATACTGGGAGCTGGTCTGGAACGACAAGCTGGTCGAGGCGATGGATTTCGCCAAAGAATCCGGTCTCGACCAGTTCGAGCTCGACATGCGCGGCTGGTTCACCAGGTATCCCGGTCGGCCGGACTACTTCACCCACTGGGGTGGTGCGTTCAAGTACGCCGCATCGGTCGTCGGGCTGCCGATCGGGTCCTACCCGGAATCCCGCCCGCCGCAAGCCAAGCTGCCCGAGCAGGCACGCACCGACATTCGCGCGGCGTACCGTCGCTTCGGGCTGATCAGCGAATAACTGAAAACTATTGCGAAATCGGAGGACTCGTCATGACTGACGCCAAACCGCTAAGCGGTATCCGCGTGCTGGAAGTCGCGGCATGGACATTCGTCCCCGCCGCCGGCGCGGTGCTGGCCGAGTGGGGCGCCGACGTGATCAAGGTCGAGCCACGCGAAGGGGGCGACCCGCAGCGCGGACTGGTCACCATGGGCCTCATCCCCGGGGGCCCGACCGCCGTCAACTACATGATCGAAATGCCCAACCGCGGAAAGCGATCCATCGGCATCGATCTGACCACGCCGGGCGGCCAAGAGGTCGTCCACGAGCTGGCGAAATCCAGCGACGTGTTCCTCACCAGCTACCTGCCCAGCCGGCGTGATCACTTCGGCATCGGCATCGAGCAGATTCGCGCCGCCAACCCCGAGATCATCTATGTCCGCGGATCCGGGTACGGGCCCGACGGTGTCGATGCCGATCGTCCCGGCTATGACGGCGTCTCCTTCTGGTCACGCGGCGGAATCGCCGATGCGCTGACCCGCGAGCTGCCGGAGCCGGTGATGCAGACCCCGGCATTCGGTGACCTGATGGGCGGGCTGACGATCGCGGGGGGAATCGCGGCCGCGCTGTACAAGCGCAAGGCGACCGGCGAGACTTCGGTCGTTGACGTGTCGCTGCTCGGGCTCGCGGCGTGGGCGATGACCCCGCAGGTGACGGCGGCCGATCTCTACGGCGGCGACCCGATTCCGACGTTCACCCACCGCGACATGCCCAACCCTCTGGTCGGCAACTACCAGACCAAGGACGGCCGCTTCATCACGCTGATGATGTTGCAGGGCGACAAGTTCTACCCCGAGTTCATGACGGTCATCGGCCGAACGGACCTGATCACCGACGAGCGGTTCGCCGACGGCCACAACCGCTTCGTGAACCGTGGCGAACTGATCGACATCATGGATTCCGAATTCGCGTCGAAGACCGTCGACCAGTGGCGCGAGATCCTCAAGCCGCTGTCCGGAGCGTGGGCCGTCCTGCAGAAGGCCAGCGAGTTGCACGAGGACCCGGCCGTCATCGCCAACGGATACATCCCCGAGGTAAAGGCAATGAACGGGAAGACTTACATCCTGCCGACCAACCCAGTGCAATTCGATGGGCATCACGTGCAGCCGACCGGCGCACCCGAACACGGGCAGCACACCGAGGAGATCCTGCTAGACGCCGGCGTCGACTGGGACAAGATCGAGCAGTACAAGCAGGACGGGTCGATCCTCTAGCGGACGACCCGTCCCATTTGTTAGGCGCTGCGACGGATGGTGCGCGTCCGGCCGATGTCGCGCTTGAGTAGCAACTCGCGCTCGGTCTCGGACAGGCCGCCCCAAATCCCGTACGGCTCGCCCACATCGAGAGCGTGCGCACGGCACTGCGTCATCACCGGGCAGCTGCGGCACATCTCCTTGGCCCTACGCTCGCGCTGCAGTCGTGCCCGGCCGCGCTCGCCGTCCGGGTGGAAGAACACCGACGAATCCACGCCGCGGCAAAGTCCTTGTAATTGCCAGTCCCAGATGTCTGCATTCGGGCCTGGTAGTTGATCTGGTTGCGGCATTGAAGTCCCTCTCTACGCGCCCACGATCTGGCCGAGCGGGTCATCGGTGACTACTCGTCGCGATAAACGTAGAGGCGCTAGGGAATTCCCGTCAACATGCTCCGACGTGCTGAATGCCCAAGTGCGGCTTGGGAATTTACCTCGAGTTCATCGACGCCCGGTGTTGGTTGACTGGAGGAATGCGTGTTCAGGGCGTGCTATGTGCGAATGTTGCAGCGTGCGGCGGAATCAGGGGTCATGCACAACAAATAGGATCATCGTTGGATTTAATACCGGTGTAACTCAGAAACCATGAAGTCTTAACGGGTAAAGCGCCGTGATACATATCTCTCACAACGCGTCGGGTGAGTCAGACCTGATGGCTGCCGCTTTCGGTGAACGGCCCGGTCACTGGCCGTTACCTCACGCGACGACTCCCCACCAGCACTGGTTGCGGGCCATCGCCGCCGGGGGACAGGGACACTACGGCAGCGCGTATGCCGATCTTGCGGCGTTGGTCCGGGCCGCCCCGCCGGCCCGGCTGGCATCGCTCGCCCACAGCACGCGGGCCTCGTTGCTGCGCCAGTTGGGCTGGCATGACCGGGCCCGCGGCTTGGACGGCCGCGCGCTGGCGCTGGCGGGCGACGATCCCGAGGCGGCCGGCGACGCGCTGACCGGGCTCGCGGCCGACGCCCTGGGCGTCGGGCGACTGGCCGCCTCGGCGGCGCTGCTGGCACGCGCGGAGCCGTTCGTGACGGGAGGGCCGCGCCGACTGGCGGTGCGGCGGGCGTGGGTCGCCGCCGAGTTGGCCATGGTCGGGGGTGACGGCAGTGTCGCGGTGCGCAACGCCGAGATCGCGGTCGAGTTGGCGGCGAGCACCCTCGACGGCGCCGCCAGGCATCGGGCCAAGAGCCAGGTGGTGCTGGCCGCCGCTCTGTGTAGCGCCGGCGCCGTCGACCGGGCGCGCTCCGTCGCTGACGCGGCTCTGGGGCTCACCGGCGGGTTGGGACTCGTCCCACTGCGCTGGGCGCTGGCCTGCCTGCTCGTCGACCTTGCCGAAGGGGAACACCGGATCGCCGAGTTGCGCGACATCCGGGACGTCTGCGCTCGCCGCGTCGAGCACTGGGGTGGGGCCTGGCGGCGGTCGTGAGCAACGCCGAGTCGTTATTGTCGAGATGACATCCCACCGAGCCGGGTGCCACCCGACTCGTAACGCTGGAGACGTTGCCGCCGATGACAACGCAGGAGGAACGTCTCGACGCGGTTGTCGCCGACGCCGTCGCAGGTGATCGGGACGCGCTTCGAGAGGTTCTGGAGACCATCCGCCCGTTCGTGGTCCGTTACTGCCGCGCGCGCGTCGGGGCGTTCGAGCGGAGCGGTTTATCGGCTGACGATGTGGCACAGGAGGTTTGCTTGGCCGCCGTGATGGCGTTGCCGCGATACCGAGATCGCGGCCGCCCGTTCCTGTCTTTCGTGTACGGCATCGCCGCGCACAAGGTCGCCGACGCATACCGGGCCGTCGGCCGTGATCTCTCTTGTTGTCCCACCGAGTCCGTTCCCGAACGACCGGCGAGCGAGCCCGGTCCTGAGCAGTCCGCGATCGACGCCGACTCCTTAACCAGGATGAGCGAGCTGCTCGAGGTCCTGCCCGCCAAGCAACGCGAAATCCTGATCCTGCGCGTGGTGGTCGGACTGAGCGCAGAGGAGACCGCCGAGGCCGTCGGCAGCACCGCGGGAGCGGTGCGCGTTGCCCAGCACCGCGCGCTGGCGCGGCTCAAGTCGGCGATCGCCGCTGCGGGACGCGACTATGTCTGAGCCGTTTGACCAGCCACAACCGCATGAGGTCGCGCGCAGCGCTCGCTTCATCGACGCCTTGGCCAACCGCGAGCCGGTCGACTTCGCCGACCTCGGCTGCGACAGCCAAGCCGGGGATCGGGAGCTGGCCGGGTTGCTGGAGAACTGGCGCGACGATCTGCGGGGCCACTCGCTCTCGGATATGTGTGCCGAGCGGGACGCCGCGACGGTGCTCGAGCGTGGGCTGGCAGGGCAGCGGCGGGCCCGGCGCCGGATGGCGGTGGTCACCGCGGCGGCTGCGGCAGTTGTTGGCATCGCCGCATTCGGTGCCGTGTTAGGCCAGGTCAAGCCCGGTGATGCGCTCTACGGCGTCCGAGCCACGCTGTTCGGCGAGCCGGCGTCGGTGCACGACGACAAGGTCGCGGTGTCGGCGGAGGCCGATCTGGATCAGGTTGAGCAAATGATCGCGTTGGGCCAGTGGGACCAGGCCCACGAGAAGTTGGCCGCGGTCGGGGCGAACGTCCAGACGGTCAAAGACAGCGGCCGCAAGCAGGGGCTGATCGAGAAGGTCAACCGGTTGAACGCCAAGGTGGTCAGCCGCAACGCCCATGCACCGGCACCCGTGGTCAGCGGGACAACCTCGGTCGCGGTGATACCGCCAGCCGCTCCGGTGATTACCTTGTCGCCCAACCCTTTTGGTGGCTGAAACAGAAGAAGCCGCTCAGCGGCGAGGAGTCTTAGTCCCGCGACATCGGGGTGTCCGTGGTCGCCTCGTTAAGCGACGCATCGGCGTACCCGCGGCAGTAATCCCAGGTCACGTACGAATCAGGCTCCGGGTCGTAGGCCGGTTCGTGTGGCCGGACCGTGCCGTCGACCAGCAGTTGAAGCAGGTTCGCGCGCAGCATGTCCCAGTCGTGGTAGTGATCCTGCTGACACTCGTCGCAACACACCACCAGGCCGCGGATTCCCTTGTGCGCCAATAACGCTTCGTACACCGCGAGGTCGGCCAGGTCAGCCTCGACCGCCATCCGTTCCTGCGGGTCCAGCGGTTGCCCCGGCTCGACTGCGTCCAACGCCGCCGACGGATCACACGGGTCGTCGGCAAAGGGGTCGGGCGGCAGCCCAGGCGGAAGGTAGTCGCGCACGGGTCCACAGTACGCAGCCTGCCGGGCATCACGCCAGCGCTACCCCGCAGCCCAGCCGCCATGTCGCGGCCTGGTCGGGCGTGCCCGCCGCGCGCTGTCTGCCATGGTCGGGGCTTGATTCCCGACTCCTCCGCACGCCGCGCCGCGGCGCGCATCGTCGGCGGGCGGCCAGCCGATAGGATGGGTCGATCACTCCGCGCTCGTACTGGGAGGGCCCCGGCTATGTCATCTGGCTTGTCCCGTCTCGAAGGCAGCGGCGACCTGATCGTCACCTCCTATCCGCGGGTTGGCGGCTTCCCGGACGAACCCGTGGCCACCGGCGGTGACGATCCGCAGAAGATCGCGATGCTGGGACTGACCTTCGACGACGTTCTGCTGCTCCCCGCTGCCTCCGATGTGGTCCCGGCTACTGCCGACACCTCCAGTCAGCTCACCAAGAACATTCGACTCAGGGTGCCGCTCGTCAGCTCCGCCATGGATACCGTGACCGAGTCGCGGATGGCGATTGCGATGGCCCGCGCGGGCGGCCTTGGGGTGCTGCACCGCAATCTGCCCATTTCCGAGCAGGCCGGCCAGGTCGAGACAGTCAAGCGGTCAGAGGCCGGCATGGTCACCGACCCGGTCACCTGCAAGCGGGAGCACACGCTTGCCGAGGTCGACGCGATGTGCGCCCGCTTCCGAATCTCCGGGCTGCCGGTCATCGATGACGGGGGTCAGCTGGTCGGCATCATCACCAACCGCGACATGCGCTTCGAGGTCGACCAGAACAAACACGTAGCCGAGGTCATGACCAAGGCTCCGCTGATCACCGCCCAGGAGGGCGTCAGCGCGGATGCGGCGCTGGGCCTGCTCCGCCGGCACAAGATCGAGAAGCTGCCGATCGTCGACGGCCAGGGCCGGTTGACCGGGCTGATCACCGTCAAAGACTTCGTCAAGACCGAGCAGCACCCCTATGCGACCAAGGACAGCGACGGCAGGCTGCTGGTCGCCGCCGCCGTCGGCGTCGGTGACGACGCCTGGATCCGTGCGATGACGCTGGCCGACGCCGGCGCCGACATTCTGGTGGTCGACACCGCGCACGCCCACAACCGGCTCGTGCTCGATATGGTCCGTCAGCTCAAGAGCGAGGTCGGCGACCGGGTCGAGATCGTCGGCGGCAACGTCGCGACCCGCTCGGGCGCCGCCGCGCTCGTCGAGGCCGGTGCGGACGCGGTCAAGGTCGGCGTCGGACCCGGGTCGATCTGCACCACCCGCGTGGTCGCCGGCGTCGGCGCCCCGCAGATCACCGCGATCCTCGAGGCGGTCGCTGTCTGCGGCCCGGCCGGCGTTCCGGTGATTGCCGACGGTGGCCTGCAGTACTCCGGTGATATCGCGAAGGCGCTGGCGGCCGGCGCATCCACCGCGATGCTCGGTTCGCTGCTGGCCGGAACCGGCGAAGCGCCCGGCGAGCTGATCTTCGTCAACGGCAAGCAGTACAAGAGCTATCGCGGTATGGGGTCGTTGGGCGCCATGCAGGGCAGGGGCGAGGCCAAGTCCTATTCCAAGGACCGCTACTTCCAGGACGATGCGCTCTCGGAGGACAAGCTGGTGCCGGAAGGCATCGAAGGCCGGGTGCCGTTCCGTGGCCCGCTGTCGTCGGTTATCCACCAACTCACCGGCGGGCTACGCGCGGCAATGGGTTACACCGGCGCCGAGAGTATCGAGGCACTACAGCGGGCGCAGTTCGTCCGCATCACCGCGGCCGGTTTGAAAGAAAGCCATCCGCACGACATCACGATGACCGCCGAAGCGCCCAATTACTACGCTCGGTGATTGATCTAAGGACCGCTCATGCGTGACATGGTTGAGATCGGCATGGGCCGAACCGCCCGGCGCACTTACGAACTCGATGACATCAACATCGTGCCGTCGCGGCGCACCCGCTCGTCGCAGGACGTCACGACGGCCTGGCAACTCGATGCCTACCGATTCGAGATCCCGATCGTCGCGCATCCCACCGATGCGCTGGTGTCGCCCGAGTTCGCCATCGAACTCGGCCGCCTCGGCGGTCTCGCCGTCCTCAACGGCGAAGGGTTGATCGGCCGTCACGCCGACGTCGAGGCCAAGGTCGCCCAGGTGATCGAGGCGGCCTCCAAGGAACCCGAGCCGTCCGCGGCGATCCGGCTGCTGCAGCAGTTCCACGCCGCCCCGCTGGATTCCGAGCTGCTCGGCGCTGCCGTGGCCCGCATCCGCGACGCGGGCGTCACCACGGCCGTGCGGGTCAGCCCGCAGAACGCCCAGGCGCTCACGCCCGCGCTGTTGTCGGCCGGCATCGACCTGCTGGTCATCCAGGGCACCATCGTGTCCGCCGAGCGGGTCGACAGCCACGGCGAGCCGCTGAACCTCAAGACCTTCATCTCCGAGCTCGACGTTCCGGTGGTGGCCGGTGGGGTGATTGACCATCGCAGCGCCCTGCACCTGATGCGCACCGGCGCGGCGGGCGTCATCGTCGGCTACGGGTCGACCAGGGGAGTGACCACCAGCGACGAGGTCCTCGGCATCAGCGTGCCGATGGCTACCGCGATCGCCGACGCCGCCGCGGCGCGGCGGGAGTATCTCGACGAGACCGGCGGCCGCTACGTGCACGTGCTCGCCGACGGCGACATCCACAGCTCCGGTGATCTTGCGAAGGCGATCGCGTGCGGCGCCGACGCGGTGGTGCTGGGCACCCCGCTCGCCGAGGCCGCCGAGGCCCAAGGCGAAGGCTGGTTCTGGTCGTCCGCGGCGGCTCACCCGTCGCTGCCGCGCGGTGCGCTGCTGCAGATTGCGGTCGGCGAACGGCTGCCGATGGACCAGGTCCTCAACGGCCCGTCCGACGACCCGTTCGGCTCGCTGAACCTCGTCGGCGGGTTGCGTCGCTCGATGGCCAAGTCCGGCTACTGCGACCTCAAGGAATTCCAGAAGGTCGGCCTGAGCGTCGGCAGCTAGCCGGGCCATCTGACCGCCCGATGACGATGCAGAGCGCGTAGCGCGATGAGGAGGAGCCGGGCCATCTGACCTGGTTCGCTGGTTACTACCGGTGAGTAAGTACATACTGGGGCGATGGAGCCTGACTACGACGTCTTGATCATCGGTTCTGGTTTTGGCGGCAGCGTGACCGCGCTGCGGCTCACTGAGAAGGGCTACCGCGTCGGCGTACTCGAGGCCGGCCGCCGCTTCGCCGACGAGGACTTCGCCAAGACCTCCTGGAACCTCCGCAAATTTCTGTGGGCGCCCAAATTGGGCATGTACGGCATCCAGCGCATCCATCTGCTGCGCAACGTGATGATCCTGGCCGGCGCGGGAGTCGGCGGTGGCTCGTTGAATTACGCGAACACGCTGTATGTGCCGTCGGAGCCGTTCTTCAAAGACAAGCAGTGGTCGCACATCACCGACTGGCAGTCGGAGTTGATGCCGCACTACGAGCAGGCCAAGCGGATGCTGGGCGTCGTCACCAACCCGACCTTCACCGACGCCGACCGCATTCTCAAAGAGGTCGCCGAGGACATGGGCTGCGGCGACACCTTTGTGCAGACCCCGGTCGGCGTCTTCTTCGGACCCGATGGTGAAAAGACACCCGGTCAGAAGGTGCCCGACCCGTATTTCGGCGGCGCGGGCCCAGAGCGCACCGGTTGCCTGGAATGCGGCAGCTGCATGACGGGCTGCCGATTCGGCGCCAAGAACACCTTGGTGAAGAACTATCTGGGCCTCGCGGAATCCAATGGCGCAGAAGTGCATCCGATGACCACCGTCACGAACTTCGAACAGCGCAGCGACGGACTGTGGGAAGTGCGCACCGCGCGCACCGGCCGCGCCTTGCGTCGTAAGAGGCGCACGTTCACCGCCAAGCACTTGGTGCTGGCCGCAGGCACCTGGGGCACACAGCATCTGATGTTCAAGATGCGTGACAAGGGCAAGCTACCCGAACTCTCCGAACGCCTCGGCGAGTTGACCCGCACCAACTCCGAATCCATCGTCGGCGCGGGCCGCCTCAAGGTCAGTCCTGACCTGGATCTGACCCACGGGGTGGCGATCACGTCGTCGATCCACCCGTCACCGGACACCCACATCGAGCCCTGCCGTTACGGAAAGGGTTCCAACGCAATGGGTTTGCTGCAGACGCTGATGACCGACGGACCCGGCGAAGGCGGCAGCGACGTGCCTCGCTGGCGGCAGCTGATGAGCAATGCCGGCGAGGACCCGCGCGGCACGCTGCGGCTGCTCAATCCGCGCCGTTGGAGTGAGCGCACGATGATCTCGCTGGTGATGCAGAACCTGGACAACTCGATCACCACGTACACCAAGCGCACGAAGCTGGGCCGCCGCCGTTACGTCAGCAAGCAGGGCCACGGTGTGCCGAACCCGAGCTGGATCCCGGCCGGCAACGAGGCCACTCGCCGCATCGCCGAGAAGATCGACGGCGTCGCCGGCGGAACCTGGGGCGAGCTGTTCAACATTCCGCTGACCGCACACTTCCTCGGCGGTGCGCCGATCGGCGACAGCCCGGAGGCCGGCGTCATCGACCCGTACCACCGGGCCTATGGATACCCGACGCTGTACGTGGTCGACGGCGCCGCGATCTCGGCCAACCTCGGTGTCAACCCGTCGCTGTCGATCACCGCGCAGGCCGAGCGGGCCGCCTCGCTCTGGCCGAACAAGGGAGAGAACGACATTCGCCCCCAGCAGGGCGAGGGCTATCGTCGCATCGACCCGATCGCACCCGCCCACCCGGTGGTGCCGGAGTCAGCGCCGGGCGCGCTGCGCTGGCAGCCGATCGAATCGATCGACGCCGTGAAGGAGCAGGAGAGTTCCGGTTCGATCAGCTCAGCTGGTTGACCGAGCGATACGCGTTGCGATGCATCGGGGATCTTCCTGGTGGCTGCTGTGGCGTGGGCAGCAACGGCTCCCGCTTCGTCAGCGTGATGGTTGTCGGCTCGGTGGTGCTCAGTTCGATGTCCTCGCCGGCGTGCCGGATGGTCAACTGCTGATCGGTGGGTCCGTCGCGCAGCGTGTAGGTGACCTCTTTGTGCCCGACGTCGACGGTCAACCGAAAGTCGCGCCAGCGCAACCGGAATCGAAGTCGGGAGATAGCGTCGGGCAGATACGGGTTGAGGGCAAGCACCCCTTCGTCGTCGCGCAGACCACCGAAGCCGGCGACCAGTGCGGTCCACGCACCGGCCAGCGACGCCATGTGCAGCCCGTCCTTGGTGTTGTTGTGCAGATCCCGTAGGTCGACCAGCGCCGCCTCATAGGTGTAGTCGAGCGCCAACTCCACGTGCCCGACGTTGGCGCACATCACGGCCTGCGTGCACGCCGACAACGACGAGTCACGCACCGTGCGGCGTTCGTAGTAGTCGACGTTGCGTGCCTTCTGTTCGTCGCTGAATTTGTGACTTTGCCAATACATTGCAAGCACAAGATCGGTCTGTTTGACCACCTGGGCCGAGTACAGCAACGCGTAGGGCTCGTGTAGCAGTAGCGGATATTTGTTCCGATTCTCGAAGTCCCACTCGGCGTAGGTGGTGAAACCTTCGGACTGCGGGTGCACGCCCAATTCCTCGTCGTACGGGATATGAGCGGCGTCCGCGGCGGCCCGCCACGACGCGGTCTCGTCGCTAGACACCCCCATCTGCTGGGCGTCTTCGGAGTGCCGGGCGCACGCGTCCGCAGCCACCCGAAGGTTGTGGGCCGCCATCATGTTGGTGAAGACGTTGTCGCGCACGATTGCCGTGTACTCGTCCGGACCGGTAACACCGTCCAAGTGCCACACGCCGTGGCGGTCGTGATGACCAAGTGAATGCCACAGTCGTGCCGTCTCGACAAGCACCTCCAGCCCGCACTCCCGTTCCAGTGATTCATTACCGGTGACTACGCGATAACGCTCGAAAGCCATCGCGATGTCGGCGTTGATGTGCCACGCCGCAGTCCCGGCCGGCCAGTACGCCGAACATTCCTGCCCGCGGATCGTCCGCCACGGATAGCAGGCGCCCTTGAGATCCAACTGCGCCGCGCGTTCCTTCGCCAAGTCCAAAGTCGATGCACGCCAACGCAATGCGTCAGCGGCGGCATGCGGCAACGTGTAGGTGAGCACCGGAAGGACGAATCCGTCGGTGTCCCAGAACACGTGGCCGTCGTAACCGGTGCCGGTCAAACCCTTGCTGGCGATGCCGCGGCCCTCGGCCCGTGCGCTGGCCTGCAACAGATGGAACAGTCCGAATCGGACTGCCTGCTGACAGATTGGGTCGCCGTCGACCTCGACATCAGCGCCGTCCCAGAAGTCGTCGAGGATCTTGCGCTGCGCGTCAACTAGACCCTTCCAGCCGCTGTATCGGGCGCTGTGCAACGCGGCGGCGGCCTGGTCGCGCAACGCGGGGCGCGACCGTTGGCTCGACCAACCGTAGGCCAGGTATTTCACGATGCGCAGTGTCTGGCCCGGTCGCAGTCCACAGATCACGGTGGTGCGGGCGAGGTCACTGCTCGCGTCGTTGCTGATCTCGGACCGTCCCTCGACCTCGATCTCGTGGTCCATGGCCGCGGCCATCATCAGCGCGCTGGCTCGCGTGCGGTGCATCAGCAGTGCGCCGCATTCGGTGTCCTCGTGCTGGACGGCCTCGAGCGGATTGTCGAGGATGGCTGCCACCCGCGGATCGCCGGATGTCGTGGGTTGTTCTTCGTTGGCGACCAGCTCGGATTGCACTGTGACACGCACGAATTGATCGACGGCCTCGACGATGTACTCGATCGCGACGATACTGCGCTGGGCCAGCGACACCAGCCGGGTCGAGGTCACCCTGACCTGCTTGCCCACTGGGGACTGCCAGTGCGCGTCGCGGGTCAGCGTTCCGGCGCGCAGGTCGAGAATTCGCTCATGGCTGAGCAGCTTGCCGTAGCGGACGTCGAATGGCTCGTCGTCGACCAGCAGTCGCAGGATCTTGCCGTTGGTCACGTCGACGACGGTTTGTCCCGCTTCCGGATATCCGTAGCCCGCTTCGGCATAGGGCAGCGGCCGCACTTCGTAGAACGAATTGAGGTAAGTGCCAGGCAGACCATGCGGTTCACCCTCGTCGAGGTTGCCGCGAATTCCGATGTGTCCGTTGGACAGGGCGAAGAGAGACTCTGATTGGGCCAGCACGTCGAGATTCAGCTTGGGCTCGCGAATCTGCCAGGGTTCGACCGGCAGCGTGTCATCGGGAATCATCAAGGCTCCTACAGTAATTCGCCGAGATCGGCGACCACGACATCGGCCCCGTGACTGCGTAATGCATCGGCCTGATCCGTCCGGTTGACGCCGACGACGAAGAAATTACCCGCGCGGCCCGCTTCGACACCGGACAGCGCGTCCTCGAAAACGGCTGCGGCGCTGGGTTCGACGCCGAGCAGCTGGGCGGCGCGCAGATAGGAGTCGGGAGCCGGCTTGCCTGCGATGTGCTCCTCGCGCAGCGTCACACCATCGACGCGCTGCTGGATGAATTTCTCCAGCCCGGTGATCTCGAGCACCTCACGGGTATTGGCGCTCGACGACACCACGGCGGTGGCCAGTCCGGCGGCCGCGACCTTCTCCAGGTAGCGCCGCGAACCCTCGAATACCTTGACGCCGTCCTTGTGCAGCGTCTCTTGAAAGGCGTCGTTCTTGCGGGTGCCCAGGCCGTAGATGGTGTCCTTGTCGCCCGAGTCGTCGGGTTCGCCGTCGGGCAGCTCGATGTCGCGACTGGCCAAAAACGAGCGCACCCCGTCTTCGCGCTTCTTGCCGTCGACGTACTTCAGGTAGTCGTCGACCGGGTCGAACGGCACAAACTGTTCGCCACTTTGCTCGGCACGTTGCTTCAAGAAGGCGTCGAACATCACCTTCCAAGCCTTGGTGTGCACGCTCGCAGTGTCGGTGAGCACGCCGTCGAGGTCGAACAGGCAGGCGTGCACGGCTTCCGGTAGACCCAGCACAGCGGGGCCTCCCTTCTAAGATGACTTCGGCCAGGATTGTTTCTGCCGTGGGCAGTTACACCTCACCATGCCCGATGGCGCTTCGCCACACGTTCCGGCTGACCGACCCTGTTACCGCTGTTCGATTGCCGGCTAGGCGTGGGCCGTCAGGCCGGTGGGGTGCCGGTGAACACGCCCTCGGCCAACCGGAGCCACGCCTCGCGGAACCGCTCGGGGTCGACATCACCGGGCGTGCGCCCCAACAACAGCTGCGCGATCGGTAGGTAGACGAGCGCGGCCACCAGCACGATCGCCGACGCTTCGGGGTCGTCGACCTGTGCCGGGCCGGCCTCCGTCACGGCAGCCAGCGCCCGTCCCGCTCGCTTGTAAGCGGTGGTGTTCGCGACCGACCAGACGTCGTCGACCATGCCGTCGAGCGCCTCGGGTTCGCGGAACATCACCCGCAGCAGCGCGGTGTTGTTATGGACGCTGGCCCAGATCTGTTCGGCCCCGGCGCGCAACGCTCCCTGGACGTCAGTTGGCCGCGTCCGGTTGTAGTCGTCATGCATGGCGCTCATCTGTTCCAGGTGCCGACGCGTCGCCTCCTGTAGCAGCGCCTTCTTCGACGGGAAGTGCTTGTACAGGGCGCCGGATCCGGGCGACAGGCCGCAGGCCCTCTGGATGTCGGCGATCGACGTTGCGCCATAACCCTGCTGGGCGAACAGGGTCATGGCCGCATCCAGCAGGCGTTCGCGAGTACTGGCATCAGACGATGTCATGGGCGTGACCGTACCTTGAGCCCTCGACATTGGTGAGTGAGCGCTCACCGGTCAGCTTGCGGCGACCTCCACTGCCTGCAGGGGCGCGCCGCTGATCACCCGGCTCGGTTGGCCGTGAACGTCGACGGGTACGTCGCCTTGCACGGTGACGCGGTGCATCAACCGGTACTGGTCGTCGTAGTCGTCGACGGCGCGGTGCTGGGTGGCGCGATTGTCCCACACGGCGACGTCGCCGGCCTCCCAGCTCCATTGAACAGTGTTCTCCGGCATGGTAATTCGACGTTGCAGCATCTCGAGCATGGTTTGCGACTCGTAGTTGTCCAGCCCGACAAACCCGCGAACGAAGTCGCCGGCCACCAGTGTGCGCTCACCGGTCTCCGGGTGCACCCGGACGACGGGGTGTTCGGTGCGGAAGTCGATCTTTTCGAAGAGCTCCCGGTGGGACTTCTGGCCATCGGTCTGCGCCTGGGGTAGCGCGATGTAGTCGAACCGGTTGCTGTGCAGCGCCCAGAGATTGTCGGCGAGGTGCTTGAGGGAGTCGGGTAGTTCGTCGTAGGCCGCGGCAGTGTTGGTCCACAGCGTCGACCCGCCGTAGCTCGGCAGCGTGACGGCGCGCAGGACCGAGGCCGCCGGGTAGTTGGCGACGAAGGTGACGTCGGTGTGCCAGCGATTGGCTTTGCCGTACTCGGAGTTGATCGGCGTGATCACCGGCATGTTGTCCTGTTGCACGGCGGGGTGGGCGACGGGAGTGCCGATCCGCGCGGCGAAGGCGTGCTGCCCGGCGTCGTCCAGCTGGTGCTGGTCGCGAAAGAAGATCACCTTGTGTCGCAGCAACGCTTTTCGGATGTCTGCGACGGTGCCGGCATCGAGATCGCCGGACAGCGCGACGCCGTCGATGCGAGCGCCGATGCGGCTGCCTAGCTTGGTCACGGTCATTGCCATGAGAGTCCCTTCACATCCCGACTGTAGTCAATCGACTACGGCGTCGCTTCGTCGAGTGTAGACATATGACTACAGCCCCGTCAAGCGTGGGGTTCGCCAGAGGGCGGCTCTAGACTGTGCCGGTGGAGTCCGCATCGCCCCGTCCCGTACTGGTCGTCGATTACGGCGCGCAATACGCCCAGTTGATCGCCCGCCGGGTTCGCGAGGCGCGGATCTTCTCGGAGGTCATTCCGCACACCGCCTCGGTCGACGAGATCAAGTCCCGCGATCCGTTGGCGGTCGTGCTGTCCGGCGGTCCCGCCAGCGTCTACGCCGAGGGCGCGCCACAACTCGATCCCGCGTTGTTCGACCTGGACGTGCCGGTGTTCGGCATCTGCTACGGATTCCAGGCGATGGCGCAGGCGCTCGGCGGAACGGTCGCCCGCACCGGTACCAGCGAGTACGGCCGTACCGAATTGAATGTCGTTGGTGGGGACCTACATTCAGACCTTCCCGGCACCCAGCCGGTGTGGATGAGCCACGGCGACGCCGTCACCTCGGCGCCCGACGGCTTCGAGGTGATCGCCACCAGCGCCGGTGCCCCGGTGGCGGGGTTCGAGAACCGGGCGCGCCGACTGGCCGGTGTGCAGTACCACCCCGAGGTGTTGCACAGCCCGCACGGACAGCAGGTGTTGACGCGGTTTCTGCACGAGTTCGCCGGCATTGCCCCGGACTGGACACCAGCCGGTATCGCCGAGGCATTGATCGAGCAGGTGCGCAATCAGGTCGGCGACGGCCACGCGATCTGCGGGCTGTCCGGCGGGGTCGATTCGGCGGTGGCCGCCGCACTCGTACAGCGCGCCATCGGGGACCGGCTGACGTGCGTGTTCGTTGACCACGGTTTGCTACGTGCCGGTGAGCGTGCCCAGGTGCAACGCGACTTCGTCGCGGCCACCGGCGCCAACTTGGTGACCGTAGACGCCGAGAAGACCTTCCTGGACGCGCTGTCCGGCGTGACCAACCCCGAAGGCAAGCGCAAGATCATCGGTCGGCAGTTCATCCGGGCGTTCGAAGGGGCGGTGCGAGATGCCCTGGGGGACAATGAGACCGAGTTCCTGGTGCAGGGAACGCTGTACCCCGACGTGGTGGAGTCCGGCGGTGGTACCGGTGCGGCGAACATCAAAAGCCATCACAATGTCGGTGGCCTGCCCGACGATCTGAAGTTCGCTCTTGTCGAGCCGTTGCGACTGCTGTTCAAAGACGAGGTTCGCGCGGTCGGACGAGAATTGGGCCTGCCCGAGGAAATCGTTGCGCGCCAGCCCTTTCCGGGACCAGGCCTGGCAATCCGCATCATCGGAGAAGTCACCGCGGATCGACTGGACACGCTGCGTCGCGCCGACTCGATTGCGCGCGAGGAATTGACGGTGGCCGGCCTGGACCAGCAGATCTGGCAGTGCCCGGTGGTACTACTCGCGGACGTCCGGTCGGTGGGAGTGCAGGGGGATGGCCGGACCTACGGGCATCCGATCGTGCTGCGACCCGTCTCCAGCGAGGACGCCATGACCGCCGACTGGACCCGGGTGCCCTATGACGTGCTGGAACGAATCTCGACCCGGATCACCAACGAGGTGGCCGAGGTCAACCGCGTGGTGCTCGATGTCACCAGCAAGCCGCCCGGCACCATCGAGTGGGAGTAGTCGGTCGGCCAGTTGTTCGGCCGTTCGACCCTGATCATCTCGGCCTAGCGCGCCTCGACTATTGACCGTTGGTTCAGTCGCGTGGTACCAACTAAGCAATTGAAAACACCATTTTCAATTGCTGTGTGACGGTACCTGGCTGGAGCAGACGTGGCAGACGACGCCCAACAAGCGTGGAAGAACCCGATGGCGTGGTTGCCGCACGCGATCACCGAGGCGGCGCTGTCGGGTGGTGACGAGGCCGACCTTCCGGAGGCATGGGCGCTTTTTCAGGAACGCCTCGGCGCGGCCGAGGAACTGGTCAGGACGTCGCCGGTCAACAAAAACCGGGTGGACTACGCATCGGGCATGCGCCACCTGATGGTGCTGGTAGCGGTCGGCGCCGACGCGGCGCTGCGCGCCGATCCCGATCCCGTGCTCGCGGTCAACCGCGCCAGCATGGACGACATCCTCACCTGGGGCCTGGAATGCCCGGACTGCGTGTACATGAACGCGAGCCTGCGTCCCGGCGAGACGTATCGCCTGTTCGGCAATCGCGGGACGGCTCGCTACGTCGGTTTGCAAACGATGGACGGCATCGCGGCAACCTCCAACTGCCTTGTCGACGATCTCGACGTAGCGCAGGACGGAAGCTTCGAGGCGATCCTGTCCGCCGACGAGCACGACGGCAACTGGCTACGGCTCGCCGGCGGCCACCCGACGCTAACGGTGCGAAACTTCCTCTACGACTGGGACACTGAGGAATTGGCGAGTCTGAGCATCGAGCGCGTCGGAGACGAGGTGACACCCGACGCGCGTGAGATCCCGCTCGACGTCTCCGTCGCACGCCAGCTGCATGCGATGGGCGACTTCGTCTACGACAACCTGAAATTCTTCCTCGATTTTGGTGCGATGCCGCCCGCGAACGGGTTCATTCCACCGATGGACATGACCCAGATGGGCGCCGCGGCCGAAAACCGGCCTGTCATCGGCCGATTCGAGCTGCAACCCGACGAGGCGCTGATCCTCGAGGTGCAACCGCCCGTCGGTGTCTACTGGAGCATCTCGCTGGGCAATCCGTGGTTGGAGACCATTCACTACGGACGCCACCAGTCCAGCCTGAACGGCCATCAGGCGGTCCTGGACTCCGACGGGATCTTCCGCGCCGTCATCGCCGCCACCGATCCGGGAGTGACGAACTGGTTGGACACCGCGGGCCACAGCAACGGGGCCATGCTGTTGCGTTGTGTGCGAACGGAATCCGCGCCGATGCCCGATACCCGCGTCGTCAAGGTCGCCGACGTGCTCGCGTCGCTGCCCACCGACACCGCGATGACCGCGCCCGACGAACGAGCCCGGGTCATCGAAGCCCGGCGTCGCGCCGTACAGATGAGGTTCTACCGGTGACCTTCTCCGCCGACGAACTCGAAGACGGCGCGCGCGCCGCGACCGGCCTCGACGATTTCGGCTCGTCCTATTATCGCGAGGGTCTCGAGCAGACCGTGGCCGCGCTGAACACCGAAGCCGAACTCAACGATCTCGGCCGCGTCATGCAGCACGCGACCATCAGCAACGCGTTGATTCAGCGGCTCAAGATCGTGGAGGCCTACAAGGACCATCCCGAGATCGCCGACGAGGTGATCGACGGCCCGGTCGTGGTTCTCGGCCTGCCCCGCACCGGCACCACCGCGCTGAGTCAATTGGTCGCTGCGGACCCACAATTCAGATCGCTGCGGACGTGGGAGTCGCAGGCGCCCACACCACCGCCGGAGGCTGCCACCCAGTACAGCGACCCGCGAATCGCGCAGGCCGCCGAAGGCATTGCAATGATCTCGCAGATGTTTCCGGACTTCCAGGCGATGGTCAGTTCCGAGCCCGAGGCTGCCACCGAATGTCAGGACCTGATGGGCATGAGCTTTCGAACCTTTCACTTCGACGGTGTCGTCCGAGTTCCCGGCTATGTCGAATGGTTGCTGAACAACGACATGCGCGAGACATACGCCTTTCACAAGGACGTACTCAAACTTCTCCAGTGGCACTGCAAACCGAACCTATGGCACCTGCGCACCCCGGTGCACATGTTCGCGTTGGACGCGTTCGTCGCCGCCTACCCGAACGCCAAATTCCTGTGGAGCCACCGCGATCCGGCGAAGGTGCTCGGATCGGTATGCAGCTTGATCGCCTACGTCCGAAGCTGGAGCAGCGATCGACGCGACCCAGAAGAACTCGGCGCCGAGCAGCTGGCGTGGTGGGCCGAGGGCATGCGACGCGCCATGGACTTCCGCCGCACGTTCGGCGACGACCGCTTCGTCGACGTGTCATTCGCCGACTTGCAAACCGACTCGGTGAACACCGTCGCAGAAAGCTACGACAAGCTCGGCCTCGAATTCACCGACGCGGCGCGGGAAACCGTGCAGCAGTGGGCCGATGAGCACCAGCCCGGTCATCGCGGCACGCACACCTATGAGTTGGCCGACTACGGGTTGACCACGGAACGGGTGCATGAGGCCTTTGCCGACTACATCGCCACCTACGATGCGTCTGCCTGATCAAGCCGAGGTCAGCAGGACCGGTGGGCGCAAGAAGATCGAACCGGACCCACAGGTCCGCGCCGCGCTTGTCGCCGCGGCCACGGAAGTCGTTCGTGCCGAGGGTGTTCAGACGCTGTCCGTCGCCCAGCTGCTGGGTGTGACAAACCTGAGCACCCGGGCTTTCTACCGACATTTCGATTCCAAGGACCAGCTGATCTCGGCGGTGTTTCTCGAGATGGCGCACTCCGAAGTGTCGCGACTCGAAGAGCGAATGTCTGGTTTCGACCCGGTTCGCGCGGTGGCGGCCTGGATCGACGGTCGGCTGGACATCGCCTTCAACACCCAGATCCGCGCCGATCTGCGGCATATGTCCCTCGAGGCGCAGACCCAGATGTTCGTCACTCCCGAGCTGGTGGCCCCGGCGTATCGCGAGATTTTACGACCGCTCGTCGAACAGCTCACGCTTGGAAGGGATCTGGGCATCTTCGCCGGGATCGATCCCGACGGTGAGGCGCTGTCCATCCACGGGGTGGTGTGGGCCAATGTCGAACGACATTGGGCGACTGCCGCGCGTGACCCCGCAGAGATCCGGCATCGCGTCCAACGGTTCTGTCTTGGGGGTCTCGGTCTGAGCGCCGAAGCGATCAGCGCCGCGCTTGCGGGTTAGCGGCGTCGACCTGGTCGGGAGAGTAGCCGATCACCGGACGTGAATCTCCGTAGACGTCCAGGGTGTGCAGGAAGCGATGCAGTCCCATCGTTCCGGCACAGGTGAATCCGAGTTCGATGATCTGCGCCGCGGTGAAGTGCTCGCCCAGCCGGCGATAGAACTCGTCATCGATCAAGTGGTGATCGCCGGACAGCCGATCGAGGAATGCAACGGCCAACTGTTCCTGCGGTGTCAAAGCGTCGTGCCGAGGGGTTAGGAGGCACGCGACGTCGTCATCGGTGATCGAGTCGTGCTTGCGCGATTGGCTGCAGGGCTCACATTCACCGAGTTGGGCACTGCGGATTCGCAGGAGTTCCAGTATTCGGCCGCCCAGCAGGGTGCCGGCACCGAGATGAGTGCGCGCCAGGTTGACCTGTTCGAGTTGCGCGCTGCGATACGCGAAGATCTGCAGCGGAACGGGGGTCGCGTAGAGCCCTGCCGCGACTCCGGCTTCCACGATGCCGCGCGATCGCTCGCTGAGCTGATCCATCGGAACGGGTTCGATGCGAGGCATGATCTTTCGGACTCCTAGGTTGGTCCGAGGGCGTACGCCCCGGTCTCCGGATGGTGGTACCAGCCGCTGGCGGCGTGCGTTCCGCCGTCGACGTGAATCGTCTGTCCGGTGATGTAACTGGACATGTCGGATGCGAGAAAGATTGCAGCGTTTGCCATTTCGTCGACGTGGCCGGCGCGTTCCATCGGGACCACGAGGCCGAATCGTTCGGTGGACCCGGGTGGTGCCATCTGCATGATCCCCTCGGTCAACGTGATGTCGGGCGCCAGCGCGTTCACCCTGATGCGATGCGGTGCCAGTTCCAGGGCGGCGGTTTTGGTGTAGTTGATCACTCCGGCCTTCGCCGCGGCATATGTCGCGTAACCCGGTGCGGCGCGGACACCTTCGATCGAGGTGACGCTGATGATGCTGCCCGGCAACCCGTGTTCGACGAGGGCGCGAGCCACCCGCTGGGTGCACAGGTAGACGTGGCGCAGATTGGCTTTGTACAGCGCATCCCAGCCGTTCTCGGTGGTCTCGAGGATTCCGGACCAGAACACCCCGCCGGCGTTGTTGACCAGGATCGTGACAGGTCCGAGTTCGGCGGTGGTTTGCGCGAGTGCGGCGTCGACCGATTCGCTGTCCCGGACGTCGGTGGGTATGCCCAGTGCACCGATCTCCTCGGCGGCCGCGGCGCACGACGCGGGATTCCGCTCCCAGATCGACACCTTCGCCCCGAACGCCGTCAACCCCGCGGCGATGCCGCGACCGATACCGGCGCCTCCGCCGGTGACCACTGCGACACGGTCGGTCAGAAAAATGCTTGCCGGATCGACTGCCATCGGTTAAGCATAGGGTAATACCAGTTCATTCGTTACAAAAAATACGTCTAGTGTCTTATATGTAAAAGGAGGGTAGCGATGGGCAGCACAATCTTCGTCACCGGTGCCACCGGTCAGACCGGCGGCAACGTCTGTGAGCAGTTGATCGAGCGCGGTGATCATGTCCGCGCGCTGGTCCGCAATCCCGACGAGGCCACGGCGCTGAGCGCGATCGGCGTCGAGCTGGTCAAGGGCGACATCCGCGATGCCGATGATGTGCTTCGGGCGGCCAAAGGCGCCGAGGCGGCCATTCACTGTGCGGCGTTGCTGGGCGGCGCCAGTCAAGACCTCGAAGACTTCAAGGCCGTCAACATGATTGGCACCTCTCATGTGCTCGACGCGGGAAAGAGTCTCGGTATGCGACGGGTCGTTGCGCTGAGCACAGCGACGTTTCTGAATCTGAGTACCGGCCTCGATTTCGAAGAAGCCCCCGTCCTCGAAAACCCGCCGAACGATCCGTACACGGTCACCAAGCTGGCCGCCTTCCAGGAGGCGCACCGGCGGGCCGCTGCCGGCGACGACGTGCTGACATGTCATCCCGGCGCGATCTTCGGTCCCGCCCCGGTCGTCGAACGGGCCCTGCACCGCACCAGTTTCAACCGGGTCTTGTTGGCCGGACTACGCGGAAAGATCAAGCGTTACTTGGCTTTTCCCATGACGTGGGTGTCAGGCAAGGACGTCGCGAAGGGGTCGGTCGCGGCGCTGGACCGAGGAGTGGCCGGCGAGCGCTACCTGCTGGTGGGCCAGCCGGGTGACACCCTGAGCACCGCCGCCGGCATCAATCGGGCCTGCGAGATCGCCGGAATCGAACATCGCGTCGAGGATCTCGACTACCGATCCGACCCACCGGCGCTGAGGGCTGAGTTCGGGCCCACGCTGATGGCCATCGCGGAGGCTGCGGCCAAGGATGTGCGCAAACCCAGGACGGGTGACAACCTGACCACACGGCGGCTCGGCTACGCCCCGATGTCGTTCGACGACGGATTGCGTCTGCTGATTCCGTGGCTGCGTGAGCTCGGGCGCCTCGATCCGGTATCCGCCTGAAACTCATTCCACCGCAAAGGGTTACCACTGTGCCGGTTGCAGAACCACGCCAATCCACCTCAGAGTACGGCGAGCTGGCCGATCGCATTCTCGATGCGACTCGGCGCCTGCTCGTGACAACTGGGGCGCGCAGATTGTCGATGTCCGACGTGGCCACTCTGGCCGGAGTGTCGCGACCGACGATTTATCGCTACTTCGCGTCCAAGGAAGATTTGATCGACGCGCTCGGAGCGCAGGAGCGGCGGCGATTCGACGCGGCGATGGAACGCGCGATGGCCGGAGTCACCGGCGTCACGCGGTTGGAGGCCGCGGTCGATGTCGTGGTGAGTTTCGTGGAGAGCCAGCCACCCGGGCGTCAACTCGACCTGGATCCTGGCTTCGCGCTGGAGCAGATGGCGCATGCTCTGCCGATGATCAGCGAGCGACTGGTGGCGGTCTTGTTGCAGTGCGCGCGGGAAGGCGGGATCGGCGGCGCGGTGAGCGTTCGGTGCCTTGCCGGTGCCATCGCACGAGTCGCGCTGAGCCATTACATGTTTCCTGATACCGACTCGACGGCGGTGCGCCGGCAGGTTCGCGCTGCCGCCGGCCTGCCGGAATAGTTAGCTGGCCGGCGCCTTCGACAGGCCTCCGCTTGACCTTGTCGGTGGGTGGGTATTGACTGATGGCAATCGAACATACATTCGAACAACACCAGTAACACCCGTACCGCAGGAGTGCTCGATGACGGCGATGCTTGCCTCCGAACAGTCGCATCACAACCGCGATGAGCAGCTAAAACAGCTGCGTAAACAGATGGCGGCGGTATCGGGGAAGATCGGCTCTGCCCGGCGCGATCACGCTCACGTGGAGGACCTGCTCCCGGAGTCGGAGGCCAGGCTCCCGGTTCCGCAGTTGCTGGCCTCGGTGTTGCCTGATGCGTTGCCACGAGGCGCGGTGGCGGTGCTGACGGGTGCCCGGTCGCTGTCGCTGAGCATGGTGGCCGCGGTGTCGGCCGCCGGCGGGAATGTGGCCATCGTCGGCCAGTCGGATGTCGGGCTGCTGGCCGCGGCGGAAATGGGTGCCGACCTGAGTCGGCTGGCGGTGATCCCGGATCCCGGGACCGACCCGGTGGAGGTGGCCGCGGTGCTGATGGACGGGATGGACCTGATCGTGCTGGCGCTGGGCGGGCGTTCGGTGCCGATGACCAGGGCCCGGGCGGTGGTGGCCCGGGCTCATCAGAAGGGCTGCACGTTGCTGGTCACCGACGGCGACTGGCAGGGCGCATCGATTCGGTTGAAGGCCCGAGTCAGCGGCTACGAAACCAGCTCGGACAAGCCGGGTTTCGGGCGGATCAGCAAGGTGCGGCTCGAGGTGTGTGCGGCGGGCCGGGCGATCAGGCAGGCTCGGACGGGGTGAGCGTCAGTTGCGGTCTGAGTAGTCGGTAGTTGTTGGTGTGCGCTAGGGACAGGCATGGAGGGCGTGATGGCACGTTTGGAGTTACCTGAGGGCTGGTGTGTGCAGGCGTTTCGGTTCACGTTGAATCCGACCGATGAACAGGCGCGCGCGTTGGCGCGGCATTTCGGTGCGCGACGGAAGGCGTTCAATTGGACCGTAGCGAGCTTGAAAGCCGACATTGAGGCGTGGCGCGCGACCGGAGTTGAGACCGAGAAGCCATCACTTCGGGTGTTGCGGAAACGGTGGAACACAGCCAAAGGCGAGGTGTGCCTCAACGCTGAGACCGGAACGGTGTGGTGGCCCGAATGCTCGAAGGAGGCTTACGCCGACGGCATCCGCGGCGCGGTGGACGCGTACTGGAATTGGCAGACCTCTCGCGCGGGGAAGCGCGCAGGGAAACAGGTCGGTTTCCCGCGGTTGAAACGCAAGGGTCGCGATGCCGACCGGGTCTGTTTCACCACTGGCGCGATGCGTGTAGAACCTGATCGCCGGCATTTGACGCTGCCGGTGATTGGCACCGTTCGCACACACGAGAACACGCGCCGGATCGAGCGGCTTATCGCGAAGGGCCGGGCGCGGGTGCTGGCGATCACGGTGCGTCGCAACGGCATACGTCTCGACGCGAGCGTGCGAGTGCTTGTTCAGCGTCCCCAACAATCGCGCGTGACCCTTCCTGATTCCTCGGTGGGTGTTGATGTCGGGGTCCGGCGCCTGGCGACGGTCGCCGACGCTGACGGTCTCGTGATTGAACGTATTGAGAACCCGCGACCGCTCGACGCAGCGCTGCGCGAGCTACGGCACCTTTCGCGGGCCCGCTCGCGCTGTACGAAAGGCTCGCGGCGCTACCGTAAGCGCACCACCGAAATGTCCCGGTTGCATCGCCGGATCAACGATGTCCGCACTCATCAATTGCATGTCCTGACAACGCGTTTGGCTCAAACCCACGGCCGCATCGTTGTTGAAGGTTTGGACGCGGCCGGGATGCTGCGGCAAAAGGGGCTGCCGGGTGCCCGCGTCAGACGGCGCGGACTTTCCGATGCCGCCCTGGGCACACCGCGCCGGCACCTGTCGTACAAGGCAGTCTGGTACGGGTCGCAGCTGGTGGTCGCTGACCGCTGGTTTCCGTCGTCGAAAACCTGTCACATGTGTCGGCATGTGCAGAACATCGGCTGGAACGAAAAGTGGCAATGTGATAGCTGTTTGGTCACCCACCAGCGTGACGACAACGCCGCTATCAACCTCGCGCGCTACGAGGAAGAACATAGCGTCGTCGGCCCAGTTGGGGCCGCCGTGAAGCGCCGAGCCGACCGTAAGACCGGGCCTCGCTCGGCAGGTGGCGATGAAGCGCGGAAGGGAACCGGCCACGCGGCCGGGGAACAACCCCGAGACGGGGTGCGAGTCGCGTGACCACTAAAGGTCACTCACTTGCAACGGTGAGCGTGGCCTCCCGGGTATTGGCGATTTGGTGCATGGACTGGCCCGCGGTTGCCGCCGCGGCGGCCGCGGGACTGCCGGCGACGTCCCCGGTCGCCGTCACGCTGGCCAACCGGGTGATCGCCTGTTCGTCGGCGGCCCGTTCGGTGGGCGTGCGGCGCGGGCTTCGCCGGCGTGAGGCGTCGGCCCGCTGCCCGCAACTGCACGTGGTGGCCGCCGACCCCGATCGTGACGCCCGTTTCTTCGAAGGGGTTGTCGCGGCGGTGGACGATTTGGTGCCTCGTGCCGAGGTGCTGCGGCCCGGCCTGGTGGTGTTGCCTGTCCGTGGGGCGGCCCGATTTTTCGGGTCCGAACAGCAGGTCGCCGAGCGACTGACCGATGCGGTGGCCGCGGCCGGCGCCGAGTGTCAGGTCGGGATCGCCGATCAGTTGTCCACCGCGGTCTTCGCCGCCCGTGCGGGTCGGCTCGTGGCGCCGGGGGAGGATGCCCGATTTCTGTCGGCGCTGTCGATCCGTCAACTCGCCACCGAGCCCAGTCTGTCCGGCCCGGACCGGACAGACCTGGCAGATCTGTTGTGGCGGATGGGCATTCGTACCATCGGGCAGTTTGCTGCGCTGTCGAGAACGGATGTGGCCTCCAGGTTCGGGGCCGACGCGGTGAGCGCACACCGGTTCGCCCGGGGTGAGCCGGAACGCGGGCCCTCGGGGCGTGAGCCACCGGTCGAGCTCGATGCGGTGCTGCAGTGCGATCCGCCGATCGACCGGGTCGACGCCGCGGCCTTCGCCGGGCGCTCGTTGGCCGGCGCGTTGCATCAGACGCTGCTGTCCGCCGGGGTGGGCTGCACCCGGCTGGCCGTCCATGCCGTCACCGCCAATGGTGAAGAGCTGACTCGGGTTTGGCGATGCGCTGAACCGTTGACCGAGGACGCCACCGCCGACCGGGTGCGTTGGCAGCTGGACGGCTGGTTGAACACCCGGATCGTGGTGGATCGGCCCACCGCGCCGGTGGTGCAGTTACGGCTGCAGGCGGTGGAGGTGGTGTCGGCGGGAGCGCTGCAGTTACCGCTGTGGGGTGGCCTCGGCGAAGAAGACCGGATGCGGGCCCGTCGAGCGCTGATCCGGGTGCAGGGCCTGCTCGGTCCGGAGGCGGTGCGGGTGCCGACGCTGTCCGGCGGTCGTGGACCGGCCGAACGCATCACGCTGACACCGCTCGGCGACGAACCGGTGCCGCGCGCCGACCCGAATCGGCCTTGGCCCGGTCAGCTTCCGGAGCCCTCGCCGACGGTGCTGCTCGACGATCCGGTGGAACTGCTTGACGCCCAGGGCAATTCGATCCGAGTCACCAGTCGCGGATTGTTCTCCGCCGACCCGGCGCGGTTGACCGCTCGCGGCCGCGACAACCGGCTGCACTGGTGGGCCGGCCCGTGGCCGGTCGACGAACGGTGGTGGGATCCGGACCGAGCGGGCGGTCGGACCGCTCGGGTGCAGGTGCTGCTGGAGGGCGAGCGACCAGCCGATGCCGGTACCGCGCTACTGCTCTGCTATCGGCAACGGAGGTGGTATTTGGAGGGAATCTACGAGTAAAAATGCGCGTCGCCGGTTCGCTGCGCCCGGGTACGATCAGCTCAATCCACCAGCGGCCAAGGGGAAGACGCGTCTTGTCTGACAGCGAAGACGACGAGCGGCCTGTCGTCGAAGACAAGCACGTGACCGTCGTCGACGACAAACCGCCGAGCGTCTGGCAGCGGCTGTCGCTGAAACAGCTGCGCTGGACGGCCGTTGCCATCGTCATGGTGGTCACGGCGGCCTTCGGCGGACTGAAGACGGCCCACCACGTCGTGCCTCTCTCGTTCGGCCAGGCATACAACGCCGGAGCGCTGCTCGTCACCCCGCATTCGGTCTCGGTCACCGATCACTGGACCGGGATGATTCGCCCGTCACCGGAATGTCGTTATCTGGTGTTGAAGGTGACGATCGGGAACATCGCGCATGAGTCCGTCCCCTTTCCGCTCCAGAGCGCGTTGACGGGCGACCCCGGCGATTGCGCCCCCCACCATCGCGCTGACCCCGAGTTGTTCGGGCTCACGGGCGCCGCCAATCAATTCGGTGCGACCTTCCGTGGCAAGGAAACGATTGCCGTTCCGTCCATCGATGCCGGATTCACTTACGACTATTCGGTGTTGTGGGCGGTGTCACGGGCCGAACTGATCCACCACCCGGAGGTCATTGTGCGCATTCACAAGATGAGCACGTTCATCTCCACATTCGTCATCAGCCATCGTTGGGCTGGTGACGCCGATCATTTCGCCGAGTTGCGGATTCCGCACCCGGGGTCGTCATGAGCATGCGAACGGCGCTGCTGCCCACGGCTCGCACTGTGTTGGCTGTCGTTTTGCTGCTCACTGCGGGAGCAATGTGGTCGTTGTTGCCCACGAAGCTGCAGTCGTGGGCCCCGATAGACGTCCACGGGGCGGTCGGGCAACGGATTGTCGGCCGCGACATCATCGTCACGGTCCGCCGCACCTATCTGGCTCGCGAGGTGACCGCCAAGGGGCGCAATGGGTTGAACAGGTTCCGGTCGAAGGGCATCTGGCTGGTGATGATGGTCAGCTACGAGCCGGTGCTAGCGCCACAATCGCCTCGCTTCGACCTGCTTGCCGATGGAAACACGTTCGACACCAACCTGTCCGCCATCAACACCATGGTGCAGCCGGACATGCCTGCGAGCGGGCCACTGGCGTTCGAGCTGCCGAAAACTCCGAAAAGCGCCACGCTTCTGGTCAGCAACGTCCTGGCCGAAAGCAGCATGGCGAAGATGGATTTCGCGCCCCTTGACTCCCGGATCGCTGTCGATATGCCGCTGTCGGGCGTCGTGCCGGCCGATTCGCTGAACCTGGACGAACTGAGCCACAAGTGAATTCGTGGATCCGTAACAACGGCCGGGCGCTGATTATCAGCGCGCTCGTCGTCGTCCTCATCGGAATCACGATCACTCGTCCGGCCTGGCGAGAACATATCGGCTTCGCGAAGCCCACACACACGGTGCCGTGGGGGCATTCGATCACCATTGCCGGCACCACCTGGCAATTGTCATCTGTGACGCCACCCACCGCCGAGCAGTTGCGAGAGTACATGTCCCTGTTGCCGGACGACCCCTACGACCTCCCGCCGAACGGGCGCCTGGCGACCTACCTCCTGCGGCACACCAAGAACGGCAAGCCGGCCAGCGTTCCGCCGGGCTTCGATTCCTGCATTGCGACCGTGAATTCGGGCAAACGCCAATGGACCAAGACATCATTCTCACTCGGCGTCACCGAATGGGAAGTCAACGGCGGCGTCTCCACCATTTGCTCGCCACGCCACACAGAACCGCTACTGGTGGCGATCGTCGTCCCGAAGGGCATCACGCTCACCTCGGTCGATGTTCAGTTCTATCCCAATTCATGGGACAACAAGAAGGAAATCTCCAAGTCGACCGACCTACTCGTGGTCCGCTTCGACACCGGGTGATTCCTCAACGCGGGCCGATTCCTTGCGTGCCTTCTCGGCGCGAACCCGATCGACGCAAAACCAGTACGCCGCCGCGACCAGCGCGATGCGCAGCGGATCAACCACCGCCCCGATCAGCGCACGAATGAGTTGATCGTAGGTCTGCCACCAGGGCCACTCGTGCGGACCGACGAGCAGTGCCACGCCGCGCCACAGGTAGCCGTCGGTGACTCGCATGTCCCAGTACGCGCCGTTCGGCGCGAGCAGCACCAATCCCGTATACGCCAGCACGAAGAACGCAATCGGCAGCGCACCGCCATGCAGGATCAGTCGCCACGCATCCGCGATCGGTCCGAACCGTCCCAATTGCGATCGGGCGAACTCGGTCGCACGTCTGCGGATCTCGGTCGGCAGCCGTTGCCAGCGAGGTTGCGTCGCGCGTTGGCCACGTTCGATCACGCTGTCGAAGACCGTCGCGGTTCGCTCACCCAGCAGCACTCGCCGCGCGCTGGCCCACGTCGGGGCCAGTGGCGTTCCGTACACCACCGATCCAATGGCCAGCCAGGCCAGGGCCAACGTCACCACCGACGCGACTGCGCCCAGCACCGTTCCCGTCGCATTCCACCAGTGCGCGAGCCACGCGACGTGGGCGAACAACTGGTCGCGAACACCGCTCAACCACACGACGATTCGCCGCTCCCTGATCCACCGGGGAGATCCGAAGAGCAGGACCGATGACGCCTTGATCGCGAAATACAGCCACACCACCTCAAGATAGGCGGCGACGATCATCGTCCAGCGGGGCAGCCGGTCGCGGAACCGGGTCATCAGTTGTCGCAGCGCGAACGCGATCAGGATCGCGATCCACAACTTGCCGCTGACATCGGGGCTGTAAATCTCCTTGGCCGCAGCTTGTTTCCAGTCGTTGAGCAGCGTATGCGCCACGCTGGTGACGTAGATGTAGTAGTCCTCGACGATCAGCTTCCAGGCGGTGTAGATGACGAGGAACGGCAAGATCGCCGTCATCACCACGTCGAAAACGCCCTTGGCCTGCTGACCGTCGGTCTCGACTCCCCGCAATCCCGGTGTGATGGAGCGGATTACCAAGAACATGGCCAGATACGTCAGCAATCGAATCAGTGGGGCGAGCGGAAGGATCAAACTTCCCCAGAAATCGCCATGACTCAGGCCGACGTAGATGGCCAGATGCAAGGCCCAGTACCTGAGGAACCACCCGATGAGGTAGATCGCGACAAGCCACGGCCACGTTTGCCACCACAGACCGACCGTCCGCCGCGCGATCGTGAGCACGGGGCTTACGATAGCCGCTCGACGACGGGGCAGAGTGCGGCTTTTTAGCGCAGCGACGCGGCGAACGGTCCGACTCGCTCGATGAACCGGTCGAAGAACACCGTCGGGTCTGCCTGAACAGCGATCAACGCGTTGGGCTTTCGCGCCCAACGGCCCGACCAGTCGGTGACGGTCATGCCGCGGGTCAGGGTGCCGGTCAATTCGACATCCACCGTGGCCGGCTGCGTCTGTACGAGCTGCGGATCCAGCGCGACCGCCGCGGCCAGCGGATCGTGCAGATGCGCGAGGTAGCCGTGGCCGAGATCGTGATAGGACTCCAGGTAGAATCGCGTCGCATCTTCGATCATCCGAATGAGCGGGTTGGAAGCCGACGACCGGGTGCCCCGCGCGTCCTCGAGACTCAGGGCGGTTGTCGTCGAATCGGCGGCGGCGGCCAGGCGGGCGAGAATGCCGGGTGTGAGCGCGATCTGCCGCGTCACGTCGAGCCCGCACAGAATAGGAAGGCATTGCGGGTCAACGTCTTCCGATGGGGACCACGCGGCGAACACTTCGGCTGCGGCTTCGGGGTCGAAAGCGATGTTCCACTCCGCCACCGGGGTGGTGTTGCCGCGGTGGTCGTACGCGCCGCCCATAATCACCAGCCGGCGCAACAGTGCTGGCAACTCGGGCTCCTCGCGTAGCGCGAGCGCCAGGTTGGTCAGCGGGCCGGTGGCCACCCCGATCAGTTCACCCGGATACCGTTGTGCCGCTGCGACCCACGCCGTCGCGGCATCGTCGTCGGACAGTTTCCGATTCGTCGGCGCCAGCTCGGCGTACCCCAATCCCTGCGGCCCATGGACCGGGCTGTCGGCGCGCTCGGCGGAGTTCAGCGCATGCTCCGCGCCCCTGAACACTGGCACGGCATCGGCGCGGCACAGATCGAGCAGTCGGAGATTGTTGTGGCAGACCTGTTCAACCGGCACGTTTCCGGCGGTCGATGCGATGCCGACGACGTTGGCGTCCGGACTGGCCAGCAGGTAGATCAGTGAAATGGCGTCATCGACGCCGGTGTCGACGTCCACGAAGACTGGTGCGGCGGCCACCGCGGAAACGATACCCGTTCAGGCCTAGTCGACCCGATTGGCGATGGTCCGGCCCGCCAGCGGGAGTCCGACCAAAATCAGCACATGGTGAGCCGGACAGCCGGGCGGCGCGATCAATCCGAGTTCTGTTCCGTGCTGATGGGAACGTTCCAGCGCTTCCGCCAGGATCCGCAGCCCCGTTGACCCCAAATGCGTGACCGCGGACAGGTCAACCGTCAAAGGATAAGTGCCGGAACGGCTTTGACGTGCGATCTGAGTGGCTAGAGTCGGCGCGGTCGCGTTGTCGACGTCTCCTCTAACCATGAGACGGTCGCCGACGACCTCGGCGGCGAACTCCGGTATGTACGGTAATTCGGCGACCGGCAGGACGTTGGCGTCGGTGACGATGCGCGCCGGTCTGCTCAACCGATGGGTGATCGAAGCGACGGTGCCGCTGTCGGTTCCGGCGATGCGGCTGTCGGTGGCCAACGCATCCGCCAGCATCAGCCCGCGGCCGCGCATGCCGGGGTCCGACGACGGGGCCTTCCACTGGCCATGATCGGTCACCGACGCGTGCACGTGGCCTTGCTCGTCCAGCGTCGCCTCGACCTCGATGCGGTCGGCGGTCGACGAACGGTAGCCGTGCTCGTAGGAGTTCTCGACGAACTCGCACAGGATCTGCACGATGATCATGACATCGACATCGTCGGCGCCGATGTCGGCTAGCCAGGTCCGCAGCGGCCCGCGGACCTCTCGCGCCGCACGGACGGTGGCATCAACGGTCAGGTTCAGCGCTGGTGGTGGTGTACGGCGTTGCACCGCAAGCAAAGTCACGTCGTCGTTGTAACCGGTGGTGCGCAGCATCAACTCCAGCGTCTGGGAGCACAACCGCTCGACGGGACGTGTCGTCGCCTCGATCGGGAACGCCGAGCCGCCGAGTACGCGTGTGGCGATGTCTGCGAATTCGGCGGTGCTGGCCGCCAGCGGCCGGCCCGGCCGTTCGATGATGCCGTCGCTGTAGAGCAGGACGGCATCGCCCACACCGACGGTTTCGGTGGCGGTGTGAAAACCGATGCCACTGCCCAGCGGACCCGCGCCGGTCGGTTCGAGAAACCGCGGGCTGTCACCGGCGATCAACAGCGGAGGCGGGTGTCCCGCGGTGCAGTACTCCAACGAACCGGTGCTCGGATCGAGCCGGGCGATGCACATGGTTGTCGCTTTGGCGCCAGGCACGTGGCGGCTGAATTCGTCTACCGCGGTAAGGCTTTCAGCGACACCCCGACCGGCCAGAAGCTGCAGTCGAATCGCGGTTCGCAGTTGGGCCATCACGGCCGCGGCCTCCACGCCGTGTCCGACTACGTCGCCGACGACGAGGAAAAGGCATCCGGAATCTCCCGGCATGGCTTCGAACCAGTCACCGCCGGCACCGGTGTCCTGGGTGGCCACCAGGTATTCGGCCGAGATGTCCGCGCCGGGCAGCACAGGCAGCGACGTGGAAAGTAGGGCCCGCTGGACCATGATTCCGAGATCCCGTACCTGGGTGTAACGCTCGGACAATTCCGCTTCGCGGGCCTCCGCTGCCCGGCGCTCCTGCACCTGCGCGGTGGCATCGGTCAGCATCACCTGCGCGCCTTCGATGCTGCCGTCCACGCCGATCCGCGGACTGACGACGATATCGCCGCATATCTCCTGCATCGTCCCCGAGCCGTCGAAGTCGAACTGAAACCGCCACTCGCGGCCCTGCTGGATCTCGCCGGTGCGATAGACCCGGGTGAGGATGTCGATCAGGTTCTGATCTTCGAACTCGGGAAATAACTCTCGCGCGGGAACACCGAGCCTGACCGCGGGAAACACCGCCCGGGTGGCCGCGTTCGCGGCGACGTAGCGATGATCGGGACCCTCGAACGCGACAATGAACGAGGGAAGGCTGTCGAATGCCCTCCGGACCAGCTCGGCCTCGCCGATGGTGTTATCCAGGTCCCCGGGTTGCCCCACGTTCTCAGGGTAACCCGCGGCGTATCGGCCGATGTCGCGCTACTACCAGTGCACGCCGGGAACCAACCGGACGACCCGCTTCACCGGGCCGGGCACCCGAAACCTGGCAACCGCGGCACGGGCCGGCGGCTTCGGCCGGCGTGACGACTGCTGGTTGTCAACGTCTTTCGAATCAGCCGGCTGCACCTCACCGCGGGCCGCGGCCGAATCCGGGTAGCCAAGATATACCTGATGCAGAATTCGCCGCGACAGCTTCGGGGTGAAGTAGTGGCCGGCCTCGGACAACGTGCCCAGCGGCGTGTCGATGCGCGACGGCTTGTCGATCAGCCCGCGGACCACCATGGCCGCCGCGTGTTCGGCACTGATCGGCGGGACCGGGTTCAGCCGGCGGGACGGCTTGATCATCGGGGTGGCCACCAACGGCATGTGGATGTTGGTGAAAGTCACGTGGTCAGAGAGGGTTTCGGTGGCAACCACTTCGGAGAACGCGTCGAGCGCGGCCTTGGTCGGCAGGTAGGCGCTGTACTTGGGGCTGCGTGCCTGTACCCCGGCGCTCGACACGTTGACGACGTGACCGAAGCGGCGCTCACGCCAGTGCGGCAGCAGCGCCAGCACCATCCGCACCGCGCCGAAGTAGTTGACCGCCATCACCCGTTCGTAGTCGTGCATCCGGTCGGTTTGATTGACCACCGACCGGCGGATCGACCGGCCTGCGTTGTTGACCAGGTAGTCCACGTGATCGAAGCGCCCCAGGATGTCCTTGACGGTGTGATCGACCGAGCCGGAATCGGTGACATCGCAGGTGAACGCGTAGGCCTGGCCACCGTTCGCGCGAATCTCGGCCACCAGGTCATCAAGCGCATCGCCGTTGCGGGCCAGCGCGAAGACCATGGCGCCGCGTTCGGCGACGGCGATCGCGGCCGCCCGGCCGATGCCGCTCGACGCACCGGTGATGATCACGTGCCGGCCGACCAGCGGTCCCTGCGGGTCGTCGCGGCGGGCCCGGTCGGGATCGAGCTGCTCGGCCCAGTAGCGCCACAGCGCCGGCGCGTAGCTGCCGAACTCGGGGACCGTAATTCCGGTGCCGCGCAAGGCCTTCTGCGTCTGGTCGGAAATGAACGTGGGCGCAAGGTCGACGACGTCGAGGACCTCACCGGGAATGCCCAGCTGCGTGGCGAGCATGTTGCGCCATACCTTGGGCCGGCCACGCACCTTGAGTACCGGCGCCGCGACCGAAGTGGGCAGCGATCCGCGCAGCGGCGGTAAACCGGCCGCGGCGGCAACCCCTCGGTAAATGCCCCGCAGCCCAATGGTTTTCGGTGCGGTGAGGTGGAACGTCTGCCCGTCGCGCCCGTCGGCATGCAGCAACGCGACAATCGCGTCGGCGACATAGTCGACCGGGACGATGTTGGTGCGGCCGGTGTCGGGCAGCATCATCGGCGTCAACCGCGGCAACACGGCCAGCTTGGCCAGCATGCCGAAGAAGTAGTACGGGCCGTCGATCTTGTCCATCTCCCCGGTGCGTGAATCACCCACGACGACCGCCGGCCGGTAAATCCGGTACCGCAGCCCGGTGGTCGAGCGGACCAGGAGCTCGGCCTCGAACTTCGTCTGGTGATACGGCGTCGGCAGCTGCTGTCCGATGTCGAAGTCGTCCTCGGTGTATTCGCCGTGGAAGTCGCCGGCCACCGCGATCGACGACACGTGGTGCAGGGTGGCGTCGAGCCGGCGGGCCAGCTCGATGACCGACTGGGTGCCTTCGACGTTGGCCGCGCGCTGCTCGGCTTCGGGGGCGGTGATGTCGTAGATCGCCGCGCAGTGCACGACGTGGTCGACGGCACCGACCTCGGCGAGGGCCGCGTCGGTCAAGCCGAGATGCGGTTCGGTCAGCTCGCCGACGAGCGGCTTTGCTCGTTCACCCCAGGATTCCGCCAGGCGTTCGAAGCGGCCGAGCGAGGAACGGCGAACCAGAACCCGGACTTCGGCGCCCGGGTTCGCGTCTAGTAGACGGGACACCACACGTCGCCCGATAAACCCGGTACCGCCGGTAACGACATAACGCATGAGGGACAGGGTGCGCCTGGTGGCGCGGCGTGTCAACGCACTGTGACGTGTTCGTCCTCCGGGTCGTCCCACAACAGGAGTTGACGCACTGCCGGCCGTGACCCATAGGGCTGAAGCATGGAGCTCGCCGGCCGCGGGCGCACCCGCAGCGGCCACCAGAACCACCGCCCCAGCAGGGTGGCGATCGACGGTGTCATGAACGAGCGGACGATCAAAGTGTCGAACAGCAAGCCGAGGCCGATCGTCGTGCCGATCTGGCCGAGCGTTTGCAGACCGCTGAACACGAAGCCACACATCGTCACCGCGAATACCAGGCCGGCCGCGGTCACCACCGAGCCCGAGCCGGCCATGGCGCGGATGATGCCGGTTTTCAGCCCCGCGGGGATCTCTTCCTTGAATCGGGAGATCAGCAACAGGTTGTAGTCGGATCCGACGGCCAGCAGTAGGATGACCGCCAAAGCCAAGACCACCCAATACAATTCGATGCCAAGGATGTACTGCCAGACCAGTACGGACAGGCCGAACGAGGCGCCCAGCGACAGCGCGACGGTGCCGACGATGACGATCGCGGCGACCAGGCTTCGGGTGATGAGCATCATGATCAGCAGGATCAAGCTCAGCGAGGCGACGGCAACGATCAAGATGTCGTAGCTCGACATGTCCTGGATGTCTTTGTACGTCGACGCGGTGCCGCCGAGGTAGAAGCTGGCGCCGGCCAGGGGAGTTCCCTTGACGGCTTCGTGCGCCGCGAGCTTGATCGGCTCGACCCGCGAGATGGCCGCGGGTTCGGCCGGATCGCCTTCGTGGGTGATGATCATCCGTGCCGCCTTGCCATCGGGCGACAGGAACAGCTTCAGTCCACGCTTGAAATCGGGGTTGTCGAACACCTCCGGTGGCAGATAGAACAGGTCGTCGTTCTTCGACTTGTCGAAAGCCTGGCCCAGCGCGGCCGGATTGTCGTTGGCCGTCTCGGACTGCTTGTTGATCCCGAGGTTGGTGGCGTAATTCTTCAGCGTCAGTTCGCGGTTGACCTCTTGGCTCGCGATCTGCTGTGGGATCAGGCCCACCAATTGCGGCTGGAGCGCATCGAGCTTGTCGAGGCTCGCGGTCAGGTCTCCGAACTTCTCGGTGAGCTCATCGATGCTGTCGATGGATTCGAAGGTATTGCGCAGCGCGAAGCAGATCGGGATGTCGTAGCAGTGCTTCTCCCAATAGAAGTAGCTGTGCAGTGGCCGGAAGAAGTCGTCGAAATTCGCCAGCTTGTCCCGTACCTCGTTGATGATCGCCAGGGTCTCGTGGAACTTCTGCGTCTCATCGTGAGTGGCGGTGGCCAGTTGCTGCTGCAGGGTGTACTGCTGCTGCAGAATCGCGATCGTCTTGTCGAGTTCTTGTGACTGCGTGACTAAGTCGTGTGCGCGGTCCGCCTGATACTTCAAGTTCTGCACCTGACCGACGCTCTGCTGGCTGATCTGAAATGCGATCGAGCTGTGGTCCAGCGGAGTTCCCAGCGGACGCGTAATCGATTGCACCGCAGCGATACCGGGGATGTGGAAGATGCCCTTGGCCACCTTGTCCAGTACCAGCATGTCGGCCGGATTGCGCAAGTCGTGGTCGGACTCGATCATCAGCAGCTCAGGCTCCAGCCGCGCGCGAGAGAAGTGCCGTTCGGCGGCGGTGTATCCCACGTTGGCGGCTGCGGTGGCCGGGATGTACGGACGGGTGTCGTAGCTGGTCTTGTAGCCGGGCAGGGCAAGGAGACCGATCAGGGCAATCGCGACGGATACCACCAGAATTGGGCCCGGCCAGCGAACGATCGCGGTACCGATACGGCGCCAGCCGCGGGTCTGCAGCACACGCTTGGGATCGAACAGCCCGAAGTGACTGGCAATCACCAGGATTGCCGGACCCAGGGTGAGCGAGGCCGCCAGGGCAACGAGAATTCCGATGGCAGCCGGAATGCCCAGGCTCTGGAAGTAGGGCAGTCTGGTGAACGCGAGGCACGCCACCGCGCTGGCGACCGTCAAACCCGAGCCCAGCACGACGTGTGCGGTACCGTCGTACATGCTGTAGTAGGCGTCTTCTCGCTCCTCGCCGGCCGAGCGGGCCTCCTGATAGCGCCCGACGAAAAATATTGCGTAGTCCGTTCCCGCCGCGATCACCAGCAACGTCAGCAGATTCGTCGCGTACGTCGACAGCCCCAGAATTCCCACGCTTCCGAGGAACGCAACGAATCCCCGCGCCGCGGCCATCTCGATCAGAACCGTGGCAAGGACCAGGACCGTGGTTGCGAAAGATCGGTAGACGAAGAACAGCATCACCGCGATCACCGCAACGGTCAGCGCGGTGACTTTGTTGGAACCCTTACTGCCCTCGGTGAACTGGTCGGCGATCAGCGGAGCGGCGCCGGTGAGGTAGGCCTTGACACCCGGCGGCGGCTGCATGTGGTCGATCGTGCTGCGGACGGCGTCGACCGACTCGTTGGCCAGCGCCTCGCCTTGCGCGCCGTTCAGAAACAACTGGACGTAGGCCGCCTTGCCGTCGCTGCTCTGCGAGCCCGCAGCGGTCAGCGTGTCGCCCCAGAAATCCTGGATGTGCTGGACGTGCGCTTTGTCCTGTTCCAGCTTGTGGACCATCTGGTCGTAGAACTTGTGCGCGTCGGCGCCGAGTGGCTTGTCGCCCTCGAGCACGATCATCGCGGAGGAGTCGGTGTCGAACTCGTGGAAAACTTTTCCGATGTGCTTGAAAGCCTGATACGACGGCGCTTCGGGGGAGCTGAGGCCGACGTTGTGCAGCCTGCCGACCTCTTCGAGTTGCGGCACAACGATATTCGGGATCGCCGCCAGCGCGAGCCAGAACAGCAGGATCGGCACCGCGATCCGATGGATGGTGTGCGCGGCCCGGGGCCGGCGAACGCTGTGGTCGCTCATCCGGACTTGTCCAGGCAGTAGGTGTAGGCGCTCAATTCGTTGACGGTCCTTTCGTCTTTGACGATGCCGTTGACGATGATGCGGCACCCCAACGTGTTGCCGCTGCCCTGGGCGACCACGTTGGCAATGACGGCGGGATCGGTGGTGGTGATCGTGTAGGACCACGGCAGCGGGACATTGTCGACGCGTTGCGGCGCGGCATGGACGTCCTGATAGTTGATTGTTGCTGTGGCGCCGGGGTTTCCGAAGACCTCATAGACGACTTGCTTCGGGTTGAACGGAACGATCTCATTCGACGTGCCACCGCCGTGCGCTGCGTTCTTGCCCGAATTGAAGGCGTCGTGCAGTCGGTAGACCGCGAGCCCGGCCAACGACACCACGACGACGGCGACCAGAATCATCCATCGCCGTCTCACCAGACCTGTGACCGAAAAGCGTTTCACCCGTTCGCCTTTCGGTGTCGGGTCAAGCTGGGGATGATGACCTCGTCGACCAGGGCTTCCACGGTCTGCTCGGTGGGCGGTCGGTTGGGCATGATCGACCTGAAAATCAGGTAACCGGGCAGTAGGTCCCAGAGTTCGTCGCTGATCGCATCCGCGTCGATCTCACCGCGCAGCACCGCGTCGTGCAGGACCTCGCGCAATAGGGCTTTCCGCTGATCCAAAAACTCCGACTGCATGGCCTCGTGCAGCGCGGGGTGCCGCGATATCTCGACAAGTACGGCCCGGATGATGCCGGCCTGTTCGTGCGTCTGCTGGCTGATAATGCTTCCCAGATGTAGCAAATCGCCGCGCAGCGAGCCGGTGTCGGGATGGACTGCGATCTGCCGGCAGCCCTCGATGAACGCCGCCAACACCAGTTCGGCCTTCGACGGCCAGCGCCGGTAGACGGTCGCCTTGCTGGCTCGGGCGTGAGCGGCCACGGCGTCCAACGTCAGCCGGTCATAGCCATGTTCCTGCAGCAACTGCAGGGTCACGTCGAGCAACTCGGTTTCTCGTGGCGTCCAGGGTGACGCTGCCATGCCGCGCTGGGCCGTCCCGGTCACAGCGATCACCCTAAGCGCGCAAGGGCAGTACTGTCCAGTACCGTACCGCCGCGCAGCGACCGGTTCAGGTCAGTAGCTGAAGTCGCGGATCCCGTCCCAGTCGACCAGCGTCCAGCCCAGGGCGGGGCTCCCGGTGATCACGACGCGACCCAGATTGGGCAGCGGATGGCTGGTCGCCAGGCTGTTCTTCGGGTTCTTCACGTTTATCAGGGTCCAGTACATGATCGACTCGGCGTGGGCGAAGGCCACCGGCTTGCTGTTGCCGCTGTCGTAGATCCGCTGGACGGCCGTGCTGAACTGATCGTTGAATTGCTCGCCGCTGATCGAGCCTGGGACGGCGTCCTTGAAGTCGCCGTTGAGCCACAGCGACGGCGCGAGCAGATAGGTCATGCCGGCCCCCTTGGTGGGAGTGTTGTTGTAACGCCCGGCGTCGATTTCCCGCAGCCCGGGCAGGATTTCGACGTGCTTGCCCAGCGCGTGGGCCAGCGGCGCCGCGGTTTGCTCGGCGCGAACCATGTTGGAGGCGTAGATCCCGTCGAAGTTGTTGCGGGACAGTTGGTGGGCCAGCTGTTCGGCCTGAGCCTGCCCCTCCTCGGTGAGGTCGGGGCCGGGAATGTCGGTGTTGATGACGTTCGCGGCGTTGCTCTGCGACTCGGCATGCCGGATGAAGGTCAGCGTGATGCTGCGGACGTGCGGTGATTCCGAGCACGCGCCGACGGTGATGACGGCGGCGAGGATGGCGACGGCCTTCCAGATGACGGTGCGATTGCGCATGGCGACAGCCTGCCTTGCCGGGGCAGTCGACGTGGGGTGTTTGCCCGGGTTGGCCGGAGAAATCACCCCACCGGTCGGGTGATGGAATGGCTGAAACCGTTCGCAGAACCTGACCTCCGAGGGAGACCCGCATGGCGATCGACCCGAATGCCGTCGGCGCGACCACCGAACCCATGCTGTTCGAGTGGACCGACCGCGACACCTTGCTCTATGCCCTCGGTGTGGGCGCAGGGCTCGACGATTTGAAGTTCACCACGGAGAACAGCCATGACATCGATCAGCAGGTGCTGCCCACCTACGCGGTGATCTGCTGTCCGGCGTTCGGCGCGGCCGGCAAGGTCGGCTCGTTCAACTGGGCGATGCTGCTGCACGGTTCGCAGGGCATTCGGCTGCACGCGCCGCTGCCGCCAGCGGGGAAGTTGTCGGTGGTCACCGAGGTGACCGACATCCAGGACAAGGGCGAAGGCAAGAACGCGATCATCATGTTGCGTGGTCGCGGCAGCGACCCCGACACCGGCGCGCTGGTCGCCGAGACACTGACCACGCTGGTGATCCGCGGTGAGGGCGGCTTCGGGGGACAGCCGGGCGAGCGCCCCGCCGCGCCGGAAATCCCGGACCGCGAGCCCGATGCCCGGGTTGCGCTGCCGACGCGTAAAGACCAGCCGCTGATCTACCGGCTCTCCGGTGACCGCAATCCGTTGCACAGCGACCCGTGGTTCGCCAAGGAGTTGGCTGGATTTCCCGAGCCGATCATGCACGGGCTGTGCACCTACGGGTTCTCCGGTCGCGCGCTGATCGCTGAACTCGGCAACGGTGACGCCCACGCGATCACGGCCATCGACGCGCGATTCACCAAACCGGTGTTCCCCGGGGAGACGCTGACGACGCTGATCTGGCGCACCGGGCGGGGCAAGGCGGTGTTCCGCACCGAAGCGGCCGGACCCGACGGGAGCAACGCACGGCTGGTGCTCGAGGACGGTGCGGTGGAGTACGCCGAGGTTTAATCGGGCCGCCAACGTGGCAGTCCCGGGCATGGCATTCAAACTCACCTATAGCGACGGGCAGTCCACGGACTACGACGACAGCACCAAGTGGGAACTCGACACCGGCGTCGTCAAGCTGGGCCGAGACGAGGGGGACTGGACGGTCTTCGTCTCGCCGAGCCACTGGGCGACACTCGAACTCAATACCGGCGGGGACAAGAAGTCCGGCGATTCGAAGGACGAGAAGTCGGACGACGACAAGGACAAGAAGTCGGACGACGACAAGGACAAGAAGTCGGACGACGACAAGGACGACTGACGTCAGTCGGCCACGTGGATAGCCAGGCGGGTCGCTTCTCGTTTGGATGCCGCACCAAAGCCGAATCATCAGCCGGTCAATGTAATCCGCGCTGCGCGAACACGATTACCTCGAAGGTAATCGTGGCGGTGACACGGCGCCGCTAGCATCAGGGCGGTGACCACCCTGACTCGAGGCCCGCGGACGACACCGGCAGTCGGTCAGCTGCTACGCGAGTGGCGCGAGCGGCGCCGAATCAGCCAGCTCGACTTGTCGATTCAGGCCGAGGTCTCCGCTCGGCATCTGAGCTTCGTGGAGACCGGGCGCTCGCAGCCGACCCCGGACATGATTCTCCGGCTCAGCGAACAACTCGACGTCCCGCTGCGCGAGCGCAATGCGCTGCTGCTGGCCGGGGGATACGCGCCGGCCTACCCCGAACATTCGCTCGACGAACCGGAGCTGACCAGGTTGCGCGCCGCGTTGCGGCAGATCCTTGCCGGCCACGAACCGTATCCGGCACTGGTGGTCAACCGGTGGTGGGAGATGCTCGACGGCAACGCCGCCGTCGCGGTCCTCATCGACGGATGCGATCCCGCGCTCCTCGAGCCGCCGATCAACGCGCTGCGGGTCTCCCTGCATCCGGACGGGATGGCGTCACGCATCATCAATCTGCCGGAGTGGCGGGCGCATATCCTCGAGCGCTTGCGCCGCCAGGTCCGTGCCACGCGCGACCCCCGGCTGATGGACTTGTCGGCCGAACTCGAAGGTTATCCGGGTGGTGAATCCGAGCGACCTGCACCCACCGACGTCGCGGTGCCACTGAGGTTGCGGCACAACGGAAAAGAGCTGGCGTTCTTCAGCATGACCGCGGTCGTCGGAGCGCCCTTGGATGTGACGGTCGCGGAGGTGGCGATCGAGTCGTTCTATCCCGCCGACGCGGACACCACGGCGGCGCTGCGGGCGCTGGGAAAGTGAACCGATGACCGACACCGCCGCGACCGAGATGATTCACGGGCTGGTCCCACTCGCCGTCACACTGGGCATCACCGCGGACGCCGCTGGGCCCGAAGAAGTTGTACTGAGCCTGGATTGGGCGGAGAAGCTCACGACCGGTGGAGGCGTGCTGCACGGCGGCATCGTGATGGCGTTGGCCGACACCTCGGGCGCGGTATGCGCGTTCCTGAATCTGCCCGAGGGCGCCGGCGGCACGACCACCATCGAATCCAAGACGAACTTTTTTGCCGCGACTCGCTCCGGCACGGTCAAGGCGCACAGCCGTCCGTTGCATGTCGGGCGGCGGGTCATCGTGGTCGAGACGGAGATCCGCGGGGACAATGGCAAGCTGGTCGCCAAAACCATGCAGTCGCAAGCGGTTCTGTGATCAATCGGCGAGTTGGCGGGCCAGCCGTTCGGTGAATTCCCGCACTCGGTCGGGATCGTCGAGCGCGTAGCGTGCGGCGGTAGCGCGGTCGCCGTCGTCGCTGTGTCGCACCAGGATCGCGATGCCGTCGTCGGACACCGCATCGAAGGCGTCCTCGTCGGTGATGTCGTCGCCGAGGTAGATCGGCAGCAGCGGGCCACCGCCCTCGTTGTCGCGGATGTAGTCCAGCACCCAGCGCAACGTCTTTCCCTTGTCCCAGTCGACATTTGGACGTAGCTCGATGACTTCGCGGCCGGTGGTCACCCGCAGAGCGGTGCGTTTTCCGGCGCTGCGGACCGCCGCGGCCACCTCGCCGACGCGGTCCCGGGCCGCGTTGCGGTAGTGCACGGCGACGCCGAATCGCTTGTGCTCAACCACCACACCCGGGATGTCACCGAGTTGGTCGGCCAGCTCGGCGGCGGCCTCGGTCAACACCGAAATACTTTGTGCTGCTTCGGCATTTTCGTGGTGCTTGCCGTCGGGTCCAGTCAGCTCGAAACCATGGCTGCCGGCGTACCAGAGGCCAGGCAGGCCGATCCGCTCGCGGACGTCGGCCAGATCGCGACCGCTGAGGATCGCGACCGGGCACCGAGCGCTCAGCGCTGTCAGCGCCTCGGCGGCGCCGTCGGCCAGTCGTGCGGTGTCGGGGTCTTTCACGATCTCGGACAGTGTGCCGTCGAAGTCGTAGAACACCGCGGGCTCGGCCGCGGCGTCGAGCGCCTGCAGGCCGTCGGGCAGTTCGGACATCCGTCGATCCCCGGTGCGGACATCGATGTCGGCGACACTCTGTCCGGCTCCGACGTCGATCACCAGCGCGAAACCAGCGGCCCGGGCGGTCGATGCGCTCTCTTCGGTTGAGGTGACGACGGCGCAACGGCCGGGCCGCACCTCGAGGCGGTGAGCCGAGTCGACGAATGAGGCGGCATCGGATCGATCGACGCGGACGCCGGCCTCGTGCAGTCGCGTCACGAATGCGGCATCGGGGTCAGCGTCGAAGAGCACGGCGTCCAGGCGGCGTGGGTCGATGGTGACCGGCATTCCCGCCTTCCCGGGCCGCGGTCGCGGCGCCGGTAGTCAGGTTAGTCGCTGAGTGTCAGACCGATTTCTTGTCGAACAGCAATATGCCGTCGGTGAGTTCGTCGAGGTCGGCTCCGGCGCTGTAGTCGGCGGTGATACCGAACACCAGGTCGTCGGCGTAGCTCATCACCGCGACGCCGGTGCGCAGCTGCAATGCGATCGGCGGGATCGGCATGAGCCGACTGACTGTGCGGCTCATCACCTCCAGCCGGCGGTCGCGTGCTCGGGACGTCGGTGGCCGGCCTCACGATGCCGCGCTGCGGAAAGCAGGTGTGCAGTCGAATTAGCCACGAGGACAACATGAATGGGACGTAACGTGTCATCGATACCGCGATGGTGCCGGCCTGTTTCTGGCCGCCTTGCTCGGTCCGCGTCATCCGGCTGCGCACCGTGCGCAACTACGCGACTCGGGTCAGGTCACGTCAGGTCTTGGCTTGCCGTCCGTAGCTCTTCAAGTGCTGCCACCGTGTAAGGCCCCAGCGCGGCGTCATCGCGGGCCTGCAGCCATTGCGCGAAGCCCCGTTTGAAGGCCAGGACACCGAGCTCGGCCGCCAGGTGGGCGGTGGGTTCCGGTACGCCGCGCACCAGCAGGGCATCGGTCATGGCCGCGGCAAGACCGATGCTCTTGAGGGCGTCGCGCTCCTGCAGTTCGACGTTGGCCGCGACCGCGGCGTGGATGCGGGGAGCGAGGTCGCGGTTCATCGGTCCCATCGCACTCGATGCCCGCGTCAGGCCGGCCGCGACTGCGACGAGGGGGGAAGCGGTCTGGGGCGCCTCGGCGATGCCCTCGGTCAGCAGTTGACCGAGGGTCTGTTGGCCGGCGACCAGGATCTCGCGCTTATCGGGGAAGTGACGGAAAAAGGTGCTCTTTGTGACGCCGGCACGTTCGGCGATCTGCGTGACCGTGGTGGCGTCGTAGCCCTGCTCGGTGAACAGATCCACCGCGGCGAACACGAGTCGCTCACGTGCTCCAGGTTCCCACCGCGCCATGCGTTCATGATAGTGATGGGACTCTTGTCCCGTTACGGTGCTACGGTGATGAGACAAGAGTCCCATCACCTTTAGGGGGAAGTATGCACGTCTTCGTCACCGGAGCTACGGGCCTGATCGGCTCGGCGCTCGTCGCCGATTTGCTCGGCAACGGTCATAGCGTCCTCGCGCTCGCACGTTCCGATTCGTCTGCTGCGACCTTGCAGGCAGTCGGCGCCGAGCCGCATCGGGGAGACCTTGCCGACGTGCCCGCGTTGCGCGCGGGTGCCGAGCAGGCAGACGGCGTGATTCACCTGGCCTTCAGACACGACTTCGACACCCCGGGGGCATTGGCGGATGCGGTCGCCGAGGAAGCCGCCGCGCTCGGCGCCCTGGGCGAGACACTTGTCGGCAGCGACCGTCCGTTCGTCACCGTCTCGGGCACCCCTGGGGTGCCGGGTCGCAGCTCGACTGAGGCGGATCCGCTGTCGACGGACGGGCCGGTCGGTGGTCGAAGCCGCGCTGTGCTCTCGGTGCTGGACCTGGCCGCAAGCGGCGTTCGGACGGCAGCGGTACGTCTGCCGCGTACGGTGCACAACGAGGGCAGGGGCGGATTCGCCGGGATTCTCACCGCCGCGGCGCGAACCCACGGGATCGTCGGCTATCCGGGCGATGGTGCCCAGCGCTGGCCGGCTGTGCACGCACTCGACGCGGCGGTGCTGCTCCGACTGGCCCTGGAAGGCGCGCCCGCCGGATCTGTCTGGCATGCAGTGGCCGACGAAGGCGACACGGTGTGCGACATCGCGGCGGTGATCGGCCGCAGGCTGGGTGTCCCGACGCGCGCTGTCCCCCAAGCAAGCTTCGGGCCGCTCGGCCCCGTTTTCGCCGCCGACCAGCCCGCGTCGAGCGCCCGCACCAGGCAGGAACTCGGTTGGTGGCCGCGGCACCTGAGCCTGCTGGAAGACCTGGAGAATATCCAGCCCTGATCGAACATATTTTCGATACACTGAGTCGATGGGGTGGAGCAATGGGCCGCCGGGTTGGTCGGAGATAGAGCGGGTGCTCTCCGGCAAGCCGAGGCGTTCCGGCACGCCGACGGTGTGGACTCCTGCGGACGAGGCACCACGATCTCCCAAGCGGATCGCTTACCAGCCGCCGGACGACGGCCGACCGATGCGTTCGTCGGTGCCCTATGCCGAGCTGCACGCGCATTCGGCATACAGCTTTCTCGATGGGGCCAGCGCGCCGGAAGAACTGGTCGAAGAGGCGGTACGCCTGGGCCTTCGGGCCATCGCACTGACCGACCACAACGGGCTCTACGGCGCGGTGCGGTTTGCCGAAGCGGCTGTGGAACTGGACATGCGGACGGTGTACGGCGCCGAGCTGTCGCTGAGTTCGATGGCCCGAACCGACGGTCCCGATCCGGCCGGCCCGCATCTGCTGGTGTTGGCTCGCGGGCCGGAAGGCTATCGACGGCTGTCGCGTCAGCTGGCGGTGGCGCATCTGGCCGGCGGTGAGAAAGGCAAACTGCGTTTCGACTACGACGCGCTCACCGAGGCCGCCGGCGGCCACTGGCACATCTTGACCGGGTGTCGCAAAGGCCACGTCCGCTCCGCGCTGGCCACCGGCGGGCCAGACGCCGCCGCGGCGGCATTGGGTGATCTGGTGGATCGGTTCGGCTCCGACCGGGTCAGCGTCGAGCTCACCCACCACGGCTGCCCGGTCGACGACGACCTCAACGCCGAAATGGCATTACTGGCAACGCGATTCGGATTGAGGTGCGTTGCTACAACCGGCGCACATTTCGCCGCACCATCGCGGCGGCAACTGGCGATGGCCATGGGCGCCATTCGGGCCAGGCAGTCGCTGGACGAGGCCGCCGGCTGGTTGGCCCCGCTGGGCGGTTCGCATCTACGCTCCGGCGAGGAGATGGCGCGGCTGTTCGCGCAGCACCCCGACGCGGTGACGGCCGCCGCCGAGCTCGGCGAGCAATGTGCCTTCGGCCTGGCACTGATCGCACCACAGTTGCCGCCTTTTCCAGATGTGCCGCCCGGCTCAACCGAAGACAGCTGGTTGCGTGAGCTGACGATGGCCGGGGCCCAGCTCCGTTACGGTACGCGGGCCCAGGCGCGGCAGGCGTATGCCCAGATCGAGCATGAGCTGAAAACCATTGCACAGCTGAATTTTCCGGGATACTTCTTGGTGGTCTACGACATTACCCGGTTCTGCCGGGAGAACAACATCCTGTGCCAGGGGCGGGGATCGGCGGCCAACTCGGCGGTCTGCTACGCGCTCGGCGTCACCGCGGTCGACCCGGTTGCCAACGAATTGCTGTTCGAGCGTTTTCTGTCGCCGGAGCGCGACGGCCCGCCCGACATCGACATCGACATCGAGTCGGATTTGCGCGAGAAGGTCATCCAGTACGTCTACGACAAATACGGCCGTGACTACGCCGCTCAGGTCGCCAACGTGATCACCTATCGCAGTCGAATCGCGGTGCGCGACATGGCCCGTGCCCTGGGGTTCTCCCAAGGACAGCAGGACGCCTGGAGCAAGCAGATCAGCCACTGGAGCGGACGTCCGGCGGACATCGACGGCATCCCCGAGCAGGTGGTCGAACTGGCCGACCAAATCCAGAACCTGCCCCGGCACATGGGCATTCATTCCGGCGGCATGGTGATCTGCGACCGGCCGATCGCCGACGTCTGCCCGGTCGAGTGGGCCCGCATGGAGAACCGCAGCGTGCTGCAGTGGGACAAAGATGATTGTGCGGCAATCGGTTTGGTGAAGTTCGATCTGCTCGGACTGGGAATGCTCTCGGCGCTGCACTACGCCATCGACCTGGTGCACGAGCACAAAGGCATCAAGGTCGACTTGGCCACGCTGGACCTGTCCGAGCCGGCGGTCTACGAGATGTTGCAGCGGGCCGACTCGGTCGGGGTGTTCCAGGTGGAGTCGCGCGCGCAGATGGCCACGTTACCGAGGCTGAAACCCCGGGTGTTCTACGACCTGGTGGTCGAAGTGGCGTTGATCCGTCCCGGGCCCATTCAGGGCGGATCGGTGCATCCCTACATCCGGCGCCGCAACGGCCTCGACCCGGTCACCTACGACCACCCGTCGATGGAGACGGCGTTGCACAAGACGTTGGGAGTGCCGCTTTTTCAGGAACAGCTGATGCAGCTCGCCGTGGACTGCGCCGGCTTCTCCGGCGCCGAGGCCGATCAGTTGCGCCGCGCCATGGGGTCCAAGCGGTCGACCGAACGCATGCAGCGGTTGCGGGGCCGGTTCTACGACGGCATGCGAAAACTGCACGGCGCTTCCGACGAGGTGATCGATCGGGTCTATGAAAAACTGGAGGCATTCGCTAATTTCGGCTTCCCGGAAAGCCATTCACTGAGCTTCGCATCGCTGGTTTTCTACTCGTCGTGGTTCAAGCTGCACCACCCCGCGGCGTTCTGCGCCGCGCTGCTGCGTGCGCAACCGATGGGCTTTTACTCACCGCAGTCGCTGGTGGCCGACGCTCGCCGGCACGGCGTCACGGTGCACGGTCCATGCGTGGCCGCCAGCTTGGTGCATGCCACGCTGGAAAACGCCGGAACCGAGGTGCGCCTGGGGTTGGGCGGCGTCAGGCATATCGGGGAGAATCTGGCCGAGAAGCTGGTCGAGGAACGAAAAGCGCACGGCCCCTTCACTTCTCTGCTGGACATGACGACCCGGGTCCAGTTGTCCGTGCCCCAGACCGAGGCACTGGCGACGGCCGGTGCGCTGAGCTGCTTCGGGATGTCGCGTCGCGAGGGGTTGTGGGCGGCCGGTGCGGCCGCCACCCAGCGGCCGGATCGTCTGCCGGGGGTGGGCTCGTCATCGCACGTTCCGGCCCTGCCTGGGATGAGCGACGTGGAATTGGCCGCGTCCGACGTGTGGGCCACCGGCATCTCCCCGGACAGCTACCCGACCCAATTCCTGCGGTCGGATCTCGACGCGTTAGGGGTGGTGCCCGCTGCCGATCTGCTGGCGGTGCCGGACGGCGACCGGGTGCTGATCGCCGGGGCGGTCACCCACCGGCAGCGGCCCGGGACGGCGCAGGGGGTGACGTTCATCAACCTCGAGGATGAGACCGGGATGGTCAACGTGCTCTGCACGCCGGGGGTGTGGGCGCGCCACCGCAAGCTGGCGCAGAGCGCGCCGGCGCTGCTGGTTCGCGGTCAGGTCCAAAATGCCAGTGGCGCAGTCACCGTCATGGCCGAGCGGTTCGCCAAGCTCACCCTGAAGATCGGATCGAAGTCCCGCGACTTCCGGTGACCGTGAAACCTCAAGCGGCGCAATCGTATCTCGCGTTCACCCCCTTTCGTTCTTTGACCACATGCGATATCACCAGCAGGGTCCATCGGGAGTGATATCGCATACGCGTCGTATTCGAAGAAAGGACATCCCTGCGGAGACGGTACGGCTGAGGCCAGTGTGACAACGCGCCGCGAATGTAGTCTCCAAGCATGGCTCTCAACCTTTCTGTCGACGAACTCCTCACCACCACCCGTTCGGTCCGCAAGCGACTCGACTTCGACAAGCCGGTGTCGCGCGATGTCTTGATGGAATGTCTGGATTTGGCGCTACAGGCGCCAACCGGCTCCAATTCCCAAGGCTGGCAATGGGTTTTCGTCGAGGACGAGAACAAGAAGAAGGCGATTGGCGAGATCTACCTGGACAACGCGCGCGGCTACCTGAAGTCGCCGGCGCAGGAGTACGCCGAGGGCGACACTCGCGGCGAGCGGATGCCGGCCGTCCGGGATTCCGCGAGCTATCTGGCCGAGCGCATCCACGAAGCGCCGGTGCTGATGATCCCGTGCATCGAAGGCCGCGAGGACAAGCAGCCGATGGGCGGAGCGGGTTACTGGGCGTCACTGCACCCGGCGGTCTGGAGCTTCTGCCTGGCGTTGCGCTCGCGCGGCCTGGGCACCTGCTGGACGACGCTGCACCTGATCCGCGGCGGTGAGGAAAAGGTCGCCGACATCGTTGGCATCCCCTACGAGAAGTACAGCCAGGGCGGCCTGTTCCCGATCGCCTACACCAAGGGCACCGACTTCAAGCCCGCCAAGCGACTGCCCGCCGAGCAGCTCACGCACTGGGACACCTGGTAATTCACGCCAGGTGCAGTCTGACCGCAACGCCGCCCCCGTTGCCGCGGTCGGCGACGGCGTGGCCTTGTCGGTCGGCGCCGTCCAGGCCAACCAGCGTGATCGGTCCGCCCTCGCCCAGGAAGTTGCGCCACCACGACTTCTGGTCGGGCCACGGCACGCGGATCGTCACGGTGTCGCCGCGTCGCGAGTAGGCGACCGGGGTCTCGAACGTTTTTCCGGAGCGCCGACCGACGTAGCGGATCACGATGAACTTGCGACGGACCACGCCGCCCAGCAGCGGCGCATCCGCGAGACCGCTGAACAATGCGTTGACCCAGCGAACAAGCGGACGGTCATTGAGTGCCATGCCGCCGATGCTAATCACCGCGCGCCGGTGAAATCCTGCTGCCGCCACGCCTCGTACACGGCAACCGCGGCGGCGTTGGCCAGGTTCAGCGACCGCCGGCCGTCCAGCATCGGGATGCGCACCCGCGCGGTGATGTGCGAGTCGGCCAGCGTTGCCGCGTCCAGTCCGGTGGGCTCCGGGCCGAACATCAACACATCGCCGGCCTCGTAGCTGACGTCGGTGAACAGTTGCGTCGCGTGCGCGGTGAACGCGAACACCCGTTGCGGCGCTATCGCCGTCCATGCGTCATCCAACGATGGATGCACGGTGACCGAGGCCAGGTCGTGGTAGTCCAGGCCGGCCCGACGCAAATTGGGTTCGGAAAGATCGAAACCGAGTGGCTCGACGAGATGAAGTTCCGCTCCGGTGGCCGCCGCCGTACGGATTGCATTACCCGTATTCGGCGGGATTCGAGGTGAGTAGAACAGCAGCCTGAACACAACACACGGTAACCGGAAAGGCCCGACGCACAGACGCGAGTTAGCGGCTTCGAGACCCGTTCGGATTATTTGCTCGGCAATCCGCGGCGACATCTCGAGTGAGTCGGTGAACTCTGTCTGTTCAGTAAGAATTATGGTCACTGCCGCCGCAGCCTGGCATACTCGCTGAATTGCCAGGCGTATATCGCTTGCCCGTCGCTGGGGGTGGGCGCAATTAGCAGGAAGTCTCATGAACGACGCGCTAACACTGCGATTCAGCGGAGCGGACGCTAACACCGCGCTGGTCCGGTGACCATGTTTGCCCGCGCCTCGCGGGCGAAGCCGTCGACGAAAAGTGGGCCCGCCGATAGCAGCAGCGTCGAGTCCGCATCGGCTAAACGCCCGCCCTCGTGGTCGCTACGCAATTGGCCGGTGCGTTGGAAAGTCGTCGCCATTGTCGCGTTGCCATTAGTCCTGGCAATGCTTTTCGGTGGATTTCGCATCGCGGGTGCGCTGACTGACGCCCATCGACTCCGGTTGGCAGCCGACCGTGCCGAGATGGTCCCGGCGATCACCAAATACATGTCGGCGCTCGACGTCGCGTTGCTGGCGGACTCGACCGGAGGCGATGCCGACGGCGCGCAGAAAAACTATGACGCCCGCAAGAGCGAGCTCGAAGCCCGGTTGCACGGCACTGACGTCGCGCCCGATGTGGCCGCCGGCGTCGACGCCATGCTGGACGGTGGGCAATCGCTGCTGGACAACGTGAAGTCGAACACGCTTGGCCTGCGCCCCCGCATAACGACCTACGCCCCGATCCTGCTGACCGCCGAGAACGCGATCGACGGGTCAGTGCGGCTGGACAACGAGCAGATCCGGGCCAAAGCGCAGGGCCTCAGCCGGGCGGTCGGGGCCCGTGGCCAGATGATGATGCAGCAGGTGCTGATCGCCCGCGGCGCGGATCTGCCCGAACCCGAGTTGCGAACGTCGATGATCACCCTGGCCGGTACCGAGCCGTCGACCCTGTTCGGCATGGCCGAAGTACTGGGCGTCGGCTCGCCGGAGGCCAAGATGCTGCAGCAGCAGATGGTGACCCGGATGGGCCTGATGTCCGATCCGGCGCAGAAACTGGTGAACAACCCGGCGTTGCTGCGCTCGGTGCAGACCACCGACGGGATCGCCGCGCAGATCATCAAGGACATCACCGCGAACATCACCAAGGCCGTCGAGGACCAGGCTCACGACCGCCGCGACGCCGCGATCCGCGACACCGTGCTGGTGGTGGCCGCCATCCTGGCCGCGATCGTGATCGTGTTTCTGGTCGCGCGGTCACTGATCCGGCCGCTGGGGGTGCTGCGCGACAGCGCGTTGAAGGTGGCCCACGAAGACCTCGAGCGCGAAATCACCCGGGTGCGGGCCGGTGACGAATCGCCGCCAACGCCGCTGCCGGTGCACACCACCGAGGAAATCGGTCAGGTCGCCCACGCGGTCGACGAGTTGCACACCCAGGCATTGCTGCTGGCCGGCGACGAAGCCCGACTGCGGCATCTGGTCAACGACATGTTCGAGACGATGTCGAGGCGCAACCGGTCGCTGGTCGACCAGCAGCTGTCGCTGATCGACCGCCTGGAACGCAACGAAGAGGATCCCGAGCGACTCGACAGTCTGTTCCGCCTCGACCACCTGGCCACCCGGATGCGTCGCAACGGCGCGAACCTGCTGGTGCTGGCGGGCGCGCAGAGCTCACGCGGTGACCAGCGCACGGGCGTGCCGCTGTCGTCGGTCATCCATGCGGCCGCGTCCGAGGTCGAGGACTACCGCCGGGTCGAGACGTCGATGGTGCCCGACTGCACGATCGCCGGTGCTGCCTCCGGCGACATCGTTCATCTGCTTGCGGAGCTGATCGACAACGCGCTGCGCTACTCGCCGCCGGCGTCGCCGGTACGAGTCTCGGCCGGATTCCGCGGCGACGGTGCGGTGCTGCTGCAGATCGTGGACGTCGGGCTTGGCATGACCGACGGCGACCGCCGGATCGCCAACATGCGCCTGGGGGCCGGGGGAGAGGTCAGTCCCGACAGCGCCCGACACATGGGCTTGTTCGTCGTCGGCCGCCTTGCCGACCGGCACAACATCCGGGTCCGGCTGCGTGGATCGTCACTCGAAGAGGCGCGGTCAGGCACGACCGCCGAGATCTATCTGCCGGCCGCCGTGCTGGTTGGCGCCGACACGAGCCCCGCGGCGCCGCCCGAGGCCGAGCCGGTGACGGCGTCCTTCCCGGCGCCGGAGCCGCTGACCGTCGCGCCCGAGTTCGATCCCGTCGACGCCGGCGAACGGAACGGCTCGGACTCGACAGAGTCGTCGATCAGTCTGCTGCCCAGGCGTCGACCCGGCAGCAGCGGCATCACCGGTGCCCCGGCTGCAGCACAGGATGGTGGCGAGCCGGCTGCCGCGCCGGAGGAGGCCGCCGCCCAGCCGTCTGCGGAACAGCCTGCGGCACTGCCGGTTTCGAACACCTCGTCGTTCTTTGGCTCGCGGGTCCGATTCAGCCGGGAGAACCGGAAGCGGTCCGAAGCCGAGTCGCCCGCGCAGGCCGAGCTGCCGGAGACGGACGACGTCTGGGCCGCCGAACCTGCGCCGCCCAGCGACCCACCCGACGACGACCTGATCTATAAACAGATGCTCTCCGAATGGCTGGTCGACCCGCGCGAATTGGCGCAGAGCCCGGACCTGGATTGGCAGACGGTCTGGGACCGCGGCTGGTCAGCGGCGGCCGAGGCCGAGGATGCGCCCGTGCAGGCGCACACCGAGCAGGGTCTTCCCGTGCGCGACCCCGGCGCCCGGCTGGTGCCTGGCGGCGGTGAGCCGAACGGAAATGCACACCACCGCGCCGACGACAACGGAACCAACGGCGGTTCTGAGTCTGGGCGCGCCCCGGCGCATCAAGCTCCGCTGCGCGACCCCGACGCCGTGCGCGCCTCGATGAGCAGCCATTTCGGGGGCGTCCGCGCAGGACGCTCGCACTCCCGCGACGACGACGACCAAGGATCCGAATGACCTCTGGCTTCCATCCCGTCCAGCCGAGCCAACCTGGACAGCCGAGCCGACCCGCTGCTGGAGACAATTCGCTGGACTGGCTGGTGTCGAACTTTGCCCGCGAGGTCGGCGGGGTTGCGCACGCCATCCTGGTGTCTGTCGACGGGCTGCTGATGGCGTCCAGCGAGCGCCTACCCAAGGAGCGGGCCGACCAACTCGCCGCCGTGTCGTCCGGTCTGGCCAGCTTGGCCAGCGGTGCCGCCCAGCTGTTCGACGGCGGCCAGGTGCTGCAGTCGGTAGTGGAGATGCAGAACGGCTATCTGCTGCTGATGCAGGTCGGTGACGGGTCGCACCTGGCGACGCTGGCCGCGACGTCGTGCGACATCGGGCAGATCGGCTACGAGATGGCCGTCCTGGTCGAACGGGTGGGCAACGTCGTGCAATCGACCCGGCGCGCTTCGTCACACTCGTGAGTCGGCATGGACAACCGCGAACCGTTGGGGTCTGAGCAACCGCCGTCCGAGGCGAGCCTGGTTCGGCCGTACACGCTGACGGCGGGCCGGACGAAGGCCAATGTCGACATTCCACTGGAGGCTCCGGTGCAGGCGCTGCAGTCGGCGATGTTCCACCGGTGGCCGCTGAACGACGTCCGGGGCAGAATTGTGCAACTGTGCGTGAAGAGCCCGTCGGTGGCCGAAATATCAGCTCGTCTGAATTTGCCGCTGGGTGTCACGCGCGTGTTGGTCGGCGATCTGGTGACTTCGGGCTACCTTCGAGTCAATCGGACGTTGACCGAAAGCTCCACCGGTGATGAACGCCGCGAATTGATAGGAAGGACGCTCCGTGGCCTACGAGCGCTCTGATGCGGGGGCCGCCCCTTCGCACAAGTCGCGCGATACCGCGTCCACCAAGATCGTCATCGCCGGCGGATTCGGCGCGGGCAAGACGACTTTCGTCGGCGCGGTGTCGGAGATCATGCCGCTGCGCACCGAGGCGATGGTCACCGACGCCTCCGCCGGCGTCGACATGATCTCCGCCACCCCGGACAAGCGGACCACCACCGTCGCGATGGACTTCGGCCGGATCACCCTCGACGAGGATCTAGTGCTGTACCTGTTCGGAACGCCCGGACAACGCCGATTCTGGTTCATGTGGGACGACTTGGTGCGCGGCGCTATCGGCGCGGTGATCCTGGTGGACTGCCGGCGCCTGCAGGACTGCTTCGCCGCTGTCGACTTCTTCGAGCATCGCAACCTGCCGTTCCTGATCGCGGTCAACGAATTCGACGGCACGCCAAAGTATCCCGCCGCCGAGGTGCGCAAGGCGCTGACGTTGCCCGCGCACGTCCCAGTGATCAACGTCGACGCGCGCGACCGCAGGTCGGCGACCGACGCGTTGATCGCGGTCAGCGAATACGCGCTGGCGAGTTTGTCGCCCACCGCGTAGTGGATTGGACTGATTGCGAATTCGTCGGCCGCGACTTCCGTGACGACGACCTCAGTCGAATCCGGACCGAGCGGGTGGTTTTCACCGAATGTGACTTCCGTGGGGTCAACCTCGCCGAATCCGAGCATTTGGGGTCGGCGTTTCGTAACTGCACATTCAACTTGACCACGCTGTGGCACAGCACGTTTCGCCAATGCAGCATGCTGGGCTCGGTATTCGTGCGATGCCGGTTTCGGCCGCTGACCCTCGACGAGGTCGACTTCACGCTGACGACGCTCGGCGGAAACGACCTGCGCGGCATCGACTTCAGCGGCTGCCGGCTGCGCGAGGCCAACCTGGTGGAGGCCGACATGCGCAAGACCGTGTTGCGCGGCGCGGACCTCTCCGGGGCCCGCAGCACGGGAACCCGTTTGGACGACGCCGATCTGCGCGGTGCCATCGTCGACCCGTCGTTGTGGACAACGGCGTCGCTGACCCGCGCACGCATCGACATCGAGCAGGCGCTGGCCTACGCCGCGGCCCACGGCTTACGGCTGGACAGCGCTAGCGCTTGAGCCGGATGCTCCACCGCACGTAGCCGCCGTAGAAAAGTGACAGCGCCGCGAGCATCCCCATGTCGAGCAGGAAGATGTGCTTGGAGTGCTGCCAGATCGGGTCGTTGGTCGGAATCTGCTTGACCTTCACCAGGTCCGGGAAGTCGATGGACGACGCGCCGGCGGCGTACCCCCAACGCCCGGGCGTGATCCAGGACAGCTGGTTGAGGCCCGCCCGGCCCGTCACGGGGATCATGCCGCCGGCCAGCACCAGCTGCGACATGATCGACACCACCAGTAGCGGCATGATCTGCTCGTTCGACTGCGCCACGGACGAGAGCAGCAGGCCGAGAATGGCCGACGCCACACACGTTCCCGCGACGGTGACGAACAACGAGAACGTCGAGTTGTCGAAGAACGGGGGATGCGCGGTGGGCGCGCCCTTACCGAGCCGCACGATGATCGTCGCGATCGCGGCCTGAGTGGTGGCGAAGGCGCAGAACACAGCGACCTTCGCCAGCAGATACGCGGTCGTGGAGAGGCCAACCGCCTGTTCTCGCTTGAAGATCGGTCTCTCGCCGATGAGGTCGCGGATGGTTAGCGCGGTGCCCATGAAGACGGCTCCGATATTGAGCAACACCATGATGTACTGCGGTTGGGTGGGCGCCAGACCGAGCGGATCAGCCGGGCCCAGGCCAGGTTTCGGCCCCTTCACGGTCAGCGACAGCGCGCCGATCAGGAAGGGCAGCACCGCCAGGAACACCGAATAGCCGCGGTCGGAGATGACCAGCCGGACCTGGCGACGCGCGATCGTGGAGAGTTGGCGCAGCAAGTCGGTGTGCACCGGGTCGCCCAGGTCGGCCGGGCTCTTCGACGCGGGCACCTGCGGCTCGCGTCTGCCGCCCTTCCGTTCCATAAAGCGGCGATTCGCCTCGTCGGGGTCGGCGCCGACGTTGGCGAAGATGTCGGCCCAGTTGGTGGTGCCCAGTGCTTCGCCCACCTGGCTGGGCGGGCCGTTGAAAGCGGTCTTGCCGCCGGGTGCGACCAGCAGGATCTGGTCGCAGACGTCCAGGTAGGACACCGAGTGCGTGACCACCAGCACCACACGACCAGCGTCGGCGAGCTGGCGCAGCATCAACATCACCTGGCGGTCCAGCGCCGGGTCCAGACCGGAGGTCGGCTCGTCGAGCAACAGCAGCGACGGCTGAGTGAGCAGCTCGAGCGCGACCGATGCGCGTTTGCGCTGACCACCGGAGAGCTTCTCCACCCGGGTGTCGGCGTGCTTGGTCAAATCCAATTCCTCGAGCACCTGCGCGACGACCTGCGCGCGTTCCGCTTTGCTCGTGTCCGGCGGCAGCCGCAGCTCGGCGGCGTACCCGAGCGCCTGGTTCACCGTCAGCTGGCGGTGCACCACGTCGTCCTGCGGCACCATCCCGATCCGGCTGCGCATCGTCGCGTACTCGGCGTGGATGTCGTGGCCCTCGAACGTCACCGTGCCGGAGCTGGGTTTGGTGTAGCCGGCGATCAGTCGCGACAGCGTTGTCTTGCCCGCGCCAGAGCCGCCGATGATCGCGGTCAGAGTACCGGGGCGGGCGGTCAGCGAAATGCCGTCCAGCAGTTCCTTGCCGTCGATCCGGTAGTGCACGCCGTTGACTTCGAGACCGCCGGTGCGGGTCGCAGCTTCGGTGCGACGGATCAGGTTGCCGCCGCTGTAGACGAGGTCGATGTTGCCGATCGTCACCACGTCGCCCTCGCTGAGCACGGCCGAGCCGACGCGGACACCGTTGACGAAGGTGCCGTTGATGCTGTTGGCGTCGCGGATCTCGGCACCGAGGGGCGAGTCGACCAGGAACGCATGATGACGCGACGCGAGAACGTCCTGGATCACGATGTCGTTGTCGTTGGCGCGGCCGATCGTCATCGAACCCGCCGGCTGGTTCGGGGTCAGCGAGCCGGGCAGGATCGCCTGGATCATCTTGGTGGCCAGGTTGCCGACCTCGGGCGGTTTGCTCATGGCCGGTGGCGCCATCTCCGTCTTCGGCGCGAGATTGACCGGCGCGGGCGCCGGTTGGCGGACGGGTGGCGGTGCCGGCGCATAGGCCGGTGGACGCTGGCCGGCATAAGGCGGCTGGGGTGGCGGGACCGGGTAGGGCCGCGGACCCGGGCCTGATGGAGCACCCTGCGGCCTTACTCCGGACGGCGGGCGGGGCGGTGGCTGCGGGTGGCCCTGTTGCTGGGGTGGACGCGAGGGGATGCCGGCCCGGGCGATAGGCATCGATGTGGTCTGCGGCGGCCGGCCGGCGACGCCGTCGTGGCGTCCGATCTCGAAACTCAGCTGCGGACCGTCGGGGTTGCCGATGTTGATCGTCTGGCCGTCGCGGAGGTCGATCACCGGCACCCGGCGTCCGTTGGCGTAGGTACCGTTCAGCGAGCCGTTGTCGATGGCCCGCCAGCGGCCCTGCTCGAAGCGCAGCAGCAGGTGCGCCCGCGAGATCAACGGATGTGTGATGCGCATATCCGCGCGCAGATCGCGGCCGACCACGATGTCGTGACCGGCGGCGAAACTGCGTTGGGATCCGTCGTAGCGGACTGTCAGCGCGGGCGGGGCGGCTTGACTCATCACCCCCACATTAGCTGGATGGCTCACTGTGCCGACTTTATCGGCTGCCGGTCAGTCGCTGCCGATCGACACGTTGTCAGGCGATCCGGTGACCACGCACCGGGTGCGGGTGTAGATCGTCGGCATGCACCGGTTGCAGTGCGTGCACGCCGACCGCACGCCGGCCCCGTCGCGGGCTATCCGGTTGATCAGGTCGGGCTCGGCCAGCAGCGCCCGGCCCATGGCGACGAACTGAAAGCCTTCCGCCATCGCCAGATCCATCGTCTCGCGATTGGTGATGCCGCCCAACAGGATCAGCGGGATCGTCAGCTCAGCGCGGAACTGCTTGGCCTCGCGCAGCAGATAGGCCTCGCGGTAAGGGTATTCGCGCAGGAACTTGGTGCCGGTCATCCGCATGCCCCAGCGCAGCGGCGGGGGGAACGCGTTGGCGAATTCCTTGAGTGGGGCGTCACCGCGGAACAGATACATCGGGTTGACCAGCGAGCTACCGGCCGTCAGTTCGATCGCGTCGAGCGCGCCGTCGTCCTGCAGCCACTTGGCCGTGGTGATGGACTCGTCGACCGAGATGCCGCCGCGCACACCGTCGGACATGTTCAGCTTCGCCGTCACCGCGATCTGATCACCGACGGCGCGCTTGACGGCCAGCACCATTCCGCGGGCGAGCTTGGCCCGGTTCTCTAGCGATCCGCCAAACTCGTCGGTGCGACGGTTGATCAACGGGCTGAGGAAAGCGCTCGCAAGGTAGTTGTGGCCCAAATGCACTTCGACGGCGTCGAATCCGGCCTCGACGGCCAGTCTCGCGGCGTTGGCATGGTCGGCGATCACGGTGTCGATGTCGTCGCGGTCGGCCTTCTTGGCGAAACGCATGCCGATCGGATTGAAGAACCGCACCGGCGCCAGTGCCTTGGCCTTGTTCGAGCGGGCGTTGGCGACCGGTCCGGCGTGACCGATCTGCGCGCTGACCGCGGCGCCCTCGGCGTGGATCGCCTCGGTCAGCTTTCGAAAGCCGGGCACGGCTTCGGGACGCATCCAGATGCCGTTGCCCTCGGTGCGGCCGCCTTGCGAGACGGCGCAGTAGGCCACCGTCGTCATGCCGACGCCGCCGGCGGCCGGCTGCCGGTGGTATTCGATGAGGTCATCGCTGACCAGCGCGCCGGGTGTGCGAGCTTCGAAGGTGGCGGATTTGATCGTGCGATTGCGCAGCGTGATGGGTCCGAGCTTTGCCGGTGCCAGCACGTCCGGGGCTTCGGACATGGTCAGGAGCGTACTCGGTTGTGTTGGCGGGCATGCCAGACTGGATGACGTGGCTGCAATCACGTTGGACGGCAAAATCACACGTGACGAGATCTTCGTCGAGCTCAAGGAGCGGGTGGCCGGGCTGACCGCCGCCGGCAAGACGCCCGGCTTGGGAACCGTCCTGGTGGGCGACGACCCGGGATCGCAGGCGTACGTTCGCGGCAAGCACGCCGACTGCGCGAAGGTGGGCATCACCTCACTGCGTCGCGATCTGCCCGCCGACATCACCCAGGCCAAGCTCAATGAGACGATCGACGAGCTCAACGCCAACCCCGAGTGCACCGGTTACATCGTCCAGCTGCCGCTGCCCAAGCACCTGGACGAGAACGCGGCGCTGGAGCGCATCGACCCGGCCAAGGACGCCGACGGGCTGCACCCGACGAACCTGGGCCGGCTGGTGCTGATGGACCCGGCGCCGCTGCCCTGCACCCCGCGCGGCATCGTGCACCTGCTGCGGCGTTTCGACGTCGAGATCGCCGGCGCGCATGTCGTCGTGATCGGGCGTGGTGTGACGGTCGGCCGCCCGCTCGGGCTGCTGCTGACCCGCCGCTCGGAGAACGCGACGGTGACGTTGTGTCACACCGGAACTCGTGACCTGCCGGCGCTGACCAAGCAGGCCGATATCATCGTCGCCGGAGTCGGTGTGCCGCACATGCTGACCCCGGACATGGTGCGCCCCGGAGCCGCGGTGATCGATGTCGGCGTGAGCCGGGTCGACGACAAGCTCACCGGCGACGTGCATCCCGACGTCTGGGAGGTCGCGGGCCACGTGTCGCCGAACCCCGGTGGCGTCGGCCCGTTGACACGTGCGTTCCTGTTGACCAACGTCGTCGAGTTGGCCGAAAGCCGCTGAGCATGCGTTGGCTCCGGCCGCAATGGCCGATCGTGGCGGTGGTCCTGATTTTCGTCGTGGCATTCGGGTTGGCGGCGGCCAACTTCTGGCGCCGCGGTTCGTTGCTGATCGGGATCGGGGTCGGTGTCGCCGCGGTGCTGAGGCTGGCTTTGACGGAAGACCGCATCGGCCTATTGGTGGTGCGCAGCAAGGCAATTGATTTCACGATGATGGCGACGGTCGCGGCTGCAATGGTCTACATCGCATGGACGATCGACCCGCTGGGGACGCGCTAAACGCCGGGGATGCCCGTTACTCCGTTGCCGCCCATCAGGTTCGCCATCTGCTCCGGGCAGTAGGTTCGGATTGCGATGGTGGTGAACATCCGGGCCACCTGCGGCGACATGCCGCGATGCGCGACGCCCGTCGCCGCGGCGGCGAAGCTGCCACCGGGCTCAGCCAACATCGGGCAGATGGACTGACCCACAGCCATCGCGTTACCCGGTTCGCCGTACTCGATTCCGGCGTGGCTGAGCGCGTCGATGAAGTTGTCATCGCTGGGATCTGCGCCACCCGGTATCGAGAACGCGGTGGCCACCGTGATCAGGCATCCGACGCCGACCAGCGCGCGCACTATCAACGGCTGATCTTTGAGTAACGACATCCCCATAGCCTGGAACTTTGGTTCACTGTCGTCACGTCCAGAACACGGCGCGGTAAAGATTCACGCACGTTTGGCGCGACACGCGGTGATGAGCGTGGTGTTGCGGCGTGTCTTGGGTTCGCGTGCATGACAATTCGAACATGCAGGGTGAGATCTCGCGTCAGACCTTTCTGCGCGGCGCCGTCGGGGCGCTGGCCGCAGGCGCTGTCGCGGGGTCAGGTCGCGCCTTCGCCGAACCCGTCGCTTCGGGCTGGGACGGTCTGTCCATCGGCGGCCAGGTCATCCGGCCGGATTCACCGCAATTCGGGTCGGCCAAAGCGGTTTTCAATGTCAACTACAACGGCCAGGCGCCGGCCGCGGTCGTGGTCCCGACATCGCAGGCCGATGTGCAGAAGGCGATGGCCTTCGCTGCAGCGAACAACCTGAAGGTGGCCCCGCGCGGCGGCGGGCACTCGTATGTGGGGGCTTCGGTTGCGAACGGTGCGATGGTGCTCGATCTGCGCCAGTTGCCAAGCGGTGTCGACTACGACCCGGCCACCGGGCTAGTCACCGTGCCGCCCGCGACGAGTCTGTATGCGATGCACCAGGTTCTGGCCGCGGCAGGCCGGGGGATCCCGACGGGTACCTGCCCCTCGGTCGGTGCTGCCGGGCACGCGTTGGGTGGTGGACTGGGTGCGCATTCCCGGCACGCCGGCCTGATGTCCGACGCGCTGCGATCGGCGACCGTGGTGCTGCCCGGTGGGCAATCGGTTGTCGCGTCGGCCAATTCACAGCCCGACCTGTATTGGGGGTTGCGCGGCGGCGGAGGTGGAAACTTCGGTGCGACGACGTCGCTGACCTTCGCGACGTTCCCGACCGGCGAGGTCGACGCTGTCAACCTCAACTTCCCGGCACAGTCGTTTGCGCAAGTGTTGGTGGGCTGGCAGAACTGGTTGCGCACCGCTGACCGAAGTTGTTGGGCGTTGGCAGATGCGACCGTCGACCAAACGGGCACGCATTGCCGCATTTTGGCGACCTGTCCGGCTGGATCGGGGGGCAGTGTCGCGTCCGCGATCACGTCGGCCGTCGGTCTCCAGCCGAGCGGCACGGAGAACCACACGTTCAACTATTTGGACCTGACGAATTACCTTGCGGTCAACAACCTGAACCCGGCGCCACTCGGATATGTCGGCGGCTCAGACGTTTTCGCGTCTCTGACGCCAGCCGCGGCGCAGGGAATCGCCGCGGCAGTCGACGCGTTCCCGCGCGGCGCGGGTCACATGCTGGCGATCATGCATGCGCTGGACGGCGCGCTGGCCGATGTGCCCGTCGGAGGGTCCGCGTTTCCGTGGCGCCGGCAGTCGTCGCTGGTGCAGTGGTACGTCGAGACGCCCGGCGATCCGGCGGCCGCTCTTGGGTGGCTCGGGACCGCACACCGGGCCGTTCAGCCGTATTCGGTTGGTGGGTATGTGAATTACCTCGAGGCGGGGCAACCCGCGTCGCGTTACTTCGGCCCTAACCTGTCGCGGCTCGACGCCGTTCGGCAGAAGTACGACCCGGGCCGGGTGATGTTCTCCGGCATGCCGGTCTGACGACCGGTTCTGCACAGTCTGGCTTTTCTCCACAGATGCGGTTTCGCGGCGTGCGGGGTGTCGGCGGGGCGGCCTACAATTCGAACATGCGTTCTAGTAGTCGTGAGGAGATCGTCGAGGTGCTCGACGCGCTTCGGGCTGCGATGAAGCGCGCGCTGGATTTGGCGTTTCGACGTGCTGACCACCCCCGAGCGGCTCAACGTTTTAGAAGGCTTCGAGGTGTTGCGTCGTCAACTGCCCGCCGTCGAACACGGGCTGATCAACGAGCTTGCCCGCGAGGAGCCGGCGGTGTTGGGCGGCAAACTGCCCGCCGTGCTGGCCGACCGGCTGCGGATCACCCGCGCCGAAGCCTCCAGGCGGGTGCACGAGGCCGCCGACCTGGGTGAGCGCCGGGCGCTTGAACGGTGAACCGCTGGCGCCGGTGCTGCGAGCCACCGCCGCCGCGCAACGCAACGGCGAGCTAGGCGCCGGCGCATGTGGCGGTGATCCGCTCGTTTTGGCAGCGGCTGCCCTGCTTCGTCGACCTCGAGACCCGCACCCACGCCGAAGCCCAACTCGCCCGGCTGAGTTCCGAACATCGCCCCGACGAGCTGGCCAAGCTGGCCGACAAACTCCTCGACTGCCTCAATCCTGACGGCGACTTCACCGACGTCGACCGCGCCCGGCGCCGCGGCCTCACCATCGGCCGCCAAGACAGCGACGGCATGAGCCCCATCACCGGCTGGCTCACCCCCGAAGCCCGCGCCACCTGGGACGCGGTGTTCGCCAAACTCGCCGCCCCCGGCATGTGCAACCCCGCCGACCAGACACCCTGCATCAGCGGCACCCCGCCGACGTCCGCCATCCAGGGCGACACCCGCAGCTGTGCCCAACGCACCCACGACGCGCTGCTCGCCGCCGGCCGCGCGCTACTGGCCTCCGGCGACCTCGGCAACCACAACGGCCTCCCGACCTCCATCATCGTCACCACCACACTGCAAGAACTCGAGACCGGCGCCGGGCGCGCCCTGACCGCCGGCGGCACCCTGCTACCCATGTCCGACGTCATCCGCCTCGCCGCCCACGCCCACCACTACCTGGCCATCTTCGAGCACGGCAAAGCCCTGGCGCTCTATCACACCAAACGCCTGGCCTCACCGGCCCAGCGACTAATCCTCATCGCCCGCGACCGGGGCTGCACCGCACCGGGCTGCCCCCGGCCCGCCGACCAATGCGAGGTCCACCACGACGACCCCTACCGAACCAACCCCGTCAGCGACGTCAACCACATGACCCTGACCTGCCGACCCAACCACGCCCTTACCGAACAAGGCTGGACCACCCGCAAAAACACCCGCTACCAAACCCAATGGATCCCACCCCCACACCACGACCGCGGACAACCCCGCACCAACACCTACCACCACCCCGAAAAACTGCTGAGGGACGACGATGACGACGAGGCTGCCTAGTAATTCAGGTCGTGCGGCAGCAGATAGGACTTGTCGAGGCAGAAATTCGCCACCGCCGAGCCGATGACCAATGCCGATTGATGCATGGTGAGCCCGGGATTCTCCTGATCTACCGCAGCGACCAGCGGATCAAAACCGGTGGGGGGCAGGCGGTCGCACATTTGCCGGCCGTATACCCCTGCGGCCGCAGGACTGCCGGCGGGTATGCCGATCGATTGAAGGCCGGCCTCGTACGCGTTGTCAGATTCGTCGGCGCGGGCGAGGGGCGCGGCGCAGACAGCCAATGCGCAGACGGCAAGGATCAGTTTCACAACTCGCACACTAGCGGGGATCAGGACAGCGTGGCACGCACGCACACCGTGACGTACGGCAATGCGAGACCACCGGCCTGGGCCAAAGCGGGATGGGTGGCCAGCAACTCGCGCACCTGGTCCAGCGTCTTGGTGCGGACCTGGGTCGGTGAGGTGATGCAGTAGCTGCGTGACGCGACGAGATCGATCAACGCTTGCGGCGTAAGGTAATTCGTCCACTCGACCTGATGGCGTTCCACATCGGAGAAGGGCTCCGGCAAAGTGACGTCGTCGCGCATCGGGTCGCCGTCGCGGCCGATGATGCTGCCCAATTCCCTGACCCAGCCGGATCGCTCGTCGCGGGTGTTCCACACCAGGCCCAGTCGGCCGCCCGGCCGCAGCACCCGGGCCAACTCCGGGATCGCCCGCGCCGGGTTGAACCAATGCCACGCCTGCGCGACGAGTACCGCATCAACACTGTTGTCCGCCAACGGAATTTCCTCCGCCGTACCGAGCAGCGCCGGAGTATCAGGCAGCGACGTGCGCAACATCTCCAGCATCTCGGCGATCGGGTCGACGGCGACCACGTCCAGCCCGCGCTCCACGAGTCGGCTGGTCAGCTTGCCGGTGCCGGCGCCGAGGTCCAGCACGTCACGAGCGCCGGTTGGTAACAACCAGTCGATCGCCTCCGGGGGATACGACGGCCGCCCGCGCTCGTACGCGGCCGCTTCAGAGCCAAATGACAATGAGCGGGCCTGTGAAGACTGATTCACCGCGAACACGCACCCTTCGATGCGGCCAAATCCAAGGTCTGTTCGCACCAATTCCCCGACGGCGTCGGTCTCCACCAGGAATCCGTCGTGCCCGTAGATCGAATCGACCACCTGAAGCCCGTCGCACCCCGGCAGAAGCGAGGCCAACTCTTCCTGCAGCCTCAGCGGATAGAGCCGGTCGGAGGCGATCCCACCGACCACGGCGGGCACCGGGCACCCCCGCAGCGCGGCCTCGACACCGCCGCGGCCCCGGCCGACGTCGTGACTGGACAGCGACTCGGTGAGCACCACATAGCTGCCGGCATCAAACCGCGACACCAGCTTGCCGCCCTGATGCTGCAGATAGCTCTGCACCGCGTAACGGCCACCCGACGCCGGATCTTCGCCGACCTGCGGCAAATTGGCGAACCGGGTGTCCAACTCCGCCTCTCCGCGGTAGGTCAGGTGGGCGAAGCGGCGGGCGATCTCGAGGCCTGCGTCCGGGCTGCGACCGGTGTCGTAGTAGTCACCGCCCTGCCAATTCGGGTCGGCCTTGATGGCCGCGATCTGGGTGCACTGCGTGCCGATCTGGTCGGCGGTGGCACGCGCACCCACGGCCAGCAGCAGACCGGCGCCCACCCGATCGGGGTGCGAGACCATCCACTCCAGCGCTCGCGCGCCACCCATCGACCCGCCGAGCACCGCGGCGACTTCGGTGATGCCCAGCGCCGCGAGCGCCGCCACGTCCGCCTCGACCTGGTCGCGGATCGACACCAGCGGAAACCTTGAGCCCCAAGCTTTTCCGTCGGGCGCCGTCGAGCTCGGCCCGGTCGAGCCCTGGCAGCCGCCCAGGACGTTGGTGGCCACCGCGCACCACCGGCGCGTGTCGATCGGCGCACCCGGCCCCGCGATTCCGTCCCACCATCCGGGCGTGGGATGCCCGGGCCCGGCCGGACCGGTGATGTGCGAATCACCGGTCAGCGCATGCAGGACGACGACGACGTTGTCGCGGGTAGGCGACAACTCGCCCCAACGCTGGACGGCGATGCTGACGTCGTCGAGCACCACGCCGTTCTCCAGCGTCAGCGAGCCCACGTCCACAATGCCAACCTCGCCTTCGGCGGGCAGCGTCTGCGTCGGCATGTCAGAGATTGTCACCTGCGGACCCCTCAGAAGGCCGCCACGGCGTGCGGGTCGCGGGCGCCGGAGGCTGGGATGCCACCATATGGGCGGGCGGCGGCAAAACCCAGTTCGAGGTCGGCCAGGATGTCGTCAATACCCTCGATACCCACCGCTAGACGCACCAACCCGGGGCTCACCCCGGCCGACAGCTGCTCGGCGGCGCTGAGTTGGGCATGGGTCGTCGACGCCGGATGGATCACCAGCGACCGGACGTCGCCGATGTTGGCGACGTGGCTGTGCAGCTTCAGCGCGTTGACGAATGCCTTGCCGGCGTCGACCCCGCCGGTCAGCTCAAAGGACAGCACAGCCCCGGTTCCCTTGGGCGCCAACTTCTTTGCCTGCTCGTGCCATGGCGAGCTCGGTAACCCGGCGTAGTTGACCGACTGCACGAGGTCGTGGCCGTCCAGGTATTCGGCGACCCGCTGGGCGTTGGCGACGTGTCGCTCGATGCGCAGGCTCAGCGTCTCCAGGCCTTGGGCGACCAGGAACGCGTTGAACGGCGATGCCGCCGAACCCAGGTCGCGGAGCAGTTGCACCCGGGCTTTGAGCGCGAACGCCGGCGGCCCGAGCTCGGCGTACACCACGCCGTGGTAGCTGGGGTCGGGGACGGTGAACCCGGGAAAGCGGCCCTGCGTCCAGTCGAAGGTGCCGCCGTCGACGATCACCCCGGCGATCGCGGCGCCGTGCCCTCCGAGGTACTTGGTGGCCGAGTGCACGACGATGTCGGCGCCCTGGGTGATCGGCTGGATCAGATAAGGGGTGGCGACGGTGTTGTCGACGATCAGCGGCACACCGTTCTCGTGTGCCACCGCGGAGACCCCGGGCGTGTCCAGGATGTCGATCTTCGGGTTGGAGATCGTCTCGGCGAAGAACGCCTTGGTGTTGGGTCGCACCGCGGCCCGCCACGAATCCAGGTCGTCGGGGTCTTCGACGAAGCTGACCTCGATGCCGAGCTTGGGCAGCGAGTAGTGGAACAGGTTGTACGTGCCGCCGTAGAGCCTGGGGCTGGACACGATGTGGTCACCGGCGGCTGCCAGGTTCAGGATCGCGAACGTCTCGGCGGCCTGACCCGAGGACAGGAACAGCGCTGCCACCCCGCCTTCCAGGGCGGCGATGCGTTGCTCGACGACGTCGGTGGTCGGGTTGCCGATGCGGGTGTAGATGTTGCCCGGCACTTCCAGCCCGAACAGCGCCGCGGCGTGCGAGGTGTCGTCGAAGACATAGGACGTGGTCTGGTAGATCGGCAGCGCACGGGCGCCGGTCGCCGGGCACGGTTGCTGACCGGCGTGGATCTGCTTGGTCTCGAACGACCAGTGTTCGGCGGGGTCAAGGTCGGATTCAGTGCTCTCAGCGCTCATGCGAAGCGTTCCCTGTCTAGTTCAGGGGTCCATCACGGCGGACCCGCGCTTGCCGCGCAGCCACTTTTGGCCACGAAACCTGGTCTTCACCCGGAGCACCCCACCGCGGTTGGAGGGTTGCCGGCCAGCGAGCCGGGGCTTGACGCTGGCGCTCATGACCAAAAAGAAGCTTAGCTCATCAAGGCGAACGGGTGCCAGCGGCCAGATCGAGGTCGACAACAGCGAAAACACGCTTGATAACGTGGCAGCAAGATTCACCGCGAAGCCCGCCAGGATCTAACCGATACGGGGAGAAACACCGTGAGCGCCGACCAGCCGACCATCATCTACACGCTGACCGACGAGGCGCCACTCCTGGCGACCTATGCGTTTCTGCCGATCGTGCGAGCGTTCGCCGAACCGGCTGGCATCACGATCCAGACCAGTGACATCTCGGTGGCGGCGCGGATCCTGGCCGAGTTCTCCGACTACCTGACCGACGAGCAGAAGGTGCCCGACAACCTCGGCGAGCTGGGCCGGCTGACCAAAGAGCCCGACACCAACATCGTCAAGCTGCCGAACATCAGCGCATCGGTACCGCAGCTGGTGGCCGCGGTCAAGGAGTTGCAGGGCAAGGGCTTCAAGATCCCCGACTACCCGCAGAGCCCGAAGTCCGATGAGGACAAGGAAATCCGCGACCGCTACGCCAAGTGCCTCGGTAGCGCGGTGAACCCGATTCTGCGACAGGGTAACTCGGACCGTCGCGCGCCGAAGGCGGTCAAGGAATACGCGCGCAAGCACCCGCATAGCATGGCGGACTGGTCGCAGGCGTCGCGCACGCACGTCGCGACGATGAAGACGGGCGACTTCTACCACGGTGAGAAGTCGATGACACTGGACCGCGACCGCGACGTCAAGATGGAGTTGAAGACCAAGAGCGGCAAGACAATTGTGCTCAAGCCGAAGGTTTCGCTGCGCGACGGCGACGTCATCGACAGCATGTACATGAGCAAGAAGGCGCTCATCGACTTCTACGAGGCGGAGATCGAAGACGCCTACAACACTGGCGTGATGTTCTCACTGCACGTCAAGGCCACGATGATGAAGGTCAGCCACCCCATCGTCTTCGGCCACGCCGTGAAGACCTTCTACAAGGAAGCTTTCGACAAGCACCAGGAGCTGTTCGACGAGCTCGGCGTCAACGTCAACAACGGACTGGTCGATCTGTACAACAAGATCGAGACGCTGCCGGCCTCGCTGCACGACGAGGTGATTCGCGACCTGCACGCCTGCCACGAGTACCGACCGGAGTTGGCGATGGTCGATTCGGCCAAGGGCATCAGCAACTTTCACTCACCCAGCGACGTGATCGTCGACGCGTCGATGCCGGCGATGATCCGCGCGGGCGGCAAGATGTACGGCGCCGACGGACGGCAGAAGGACACCAAGGCCGTCAACCCCGAATCCACGTTCTCCCGTATCTACCAGGAGATCATCAACTTCTGTAAGACGCACGGGCAGTTCGACCCGACCACGATGGGCACCGTGCCCAACGTCGGCCTGATGGCGCAACAGGCCGAGGAATACGGTTCGCACGACAAGACTTTCGAGATCCCGGAGGACGGTGTCGCCGACATCGTCGACCTTGAGTCCGGCGAAGTCCTGCTCAGCCAGAATGTCGAGGAGGGCGACATCTGGCGGATGCCGATCGTGACCGATGCGGCAATTCAAGACTGGGTGAAGCTGGCCGTCACGCGGGGCCGCAACTCCGGCATGACCGTGCTGTTCTGGCTGGACACCGAACGGCCACATGAGGCCGAGTTGCGCAAGAAGGTCAAGGCGGCCCTGAAGGACCTGGACACCGAGGGTGTGGACATCAACATCATGCCGCAGGTATGGGCGATGCGGTACACGCTGGAGCGGGTGATGCGCGGCCAGGACACCATCGCCGCGACCGGAAACATTCTGCGCGACTACCTGACCGACCTGTTCCCGATCCTGGAGTTGGGCACCAGCGCCAAGATGCTGTCCATCGTGCCGCTGATGGCCGGTGGCGGGATGTACGAGACCGGAGCGGGTGGCTCGGCGCCGAAGCACGTCCACCAGTTGGTCGAGGAGAACCACCTGCGTTGGGACTCGCTCGGTGAATTCCTGGCGCTGGGAGCATGTTTCGAGGACATCGGGATCAAGACCGGCAACGAGCGGGCCAAGATCCTGGGCAAGACGCTCGACGACGCGATCGGCGTGCTGCTAGACAACAACAAGAGCCCGTCGCGCAAGACCGGTGAACTCGACAATCGCGGCAGCCAGTACTACCTGGCGCTGTACTGGGCGCGCGAACTGGCCGACCAGCACGACGACGAGGAGTTGCGCAAGCACTTCGCCGCGCTGGCAGAGGAGCTGGGCAAGGACGAAGACGCAATCGTCTCCGAACTCGCTGAGGCACAAGGCGATGCCGTCGACATCGGTGGCTACTACCGGCTTGACGACGACAAGACCATTGCGGTGATGCGGCCGAGCAAGACCCTCAACTCCGCGCTGGCCGCCGCTCGCGAGGACTGAGCGGCCTCAGTCGACCAGGCCGCGCAGCGTCTCGATCAGCTTGACGCGCTCGTTGGCCGTCTCCGCGACCGGCACCACGTTCAGCGTCGTCACGCCGGCCTCGCGGAACGCCGCGATCCGTTCCTTGACGAACCCGGGCGTTCCGATCAGTGAGACGTCGCGCACCAGCTCGTCGGGAACCGCCTTGGCGGCGGCTTCTTTGTCGCCGGCCAGGTAGAGCTCCTGGATGCGGTCAGCCTGCGCTCCGTACCCGTACCGGGTGGCCAGCGTGTGGTAGAAGTTCTTGCCCTTGGCGCCCATGCCGCCGATGTAGAGCGCCAGGTGCGGCTTCACGATTTCCCTGAGCGGCTCGACGTTTTCGCCGATGGCCAGGGTCGGGCCGGCGAACACCTGGAGGTCACCCAGTGCCGGGTCGCGCTTTTCCTGGCCGGCGGACAGCGCCTTGCCCCACACGTCCTGCGCCTTCTCCGGAAGGAAGAAGATCGGCTGCCACCCCTCGGCGAGTTCGGCGGCCAACTCGACGTTCTTGGGTCCGAGCGCGGCAATCAGGATCGGAATGCGTTCGCGCACAGGCTTATTGATCAGCTTCAGCGCTTTGCCCAGACCCGTGCCCTGCTCGGCGGGAAGTGGGATCTGGTAGTGGTCGCCGTGGTAGTGCAGTTTTTCGCGCCGCCAGACCGCGCGGCAGATCTCGATGACCTCGCGGGTGCGCGCGATCGGTGCGTCGTAGCGAACGCCGTGGAAGCCCTCGATCACCTGCGGGCCCGAGGCCCCGAGGCCGAGCAGGTACCGTCCGTCGGACACGTAATCCAGCCCGGCGGCCGTCATCGCGGTCAGCGTGGGGGTGCGGGTGTAGAGCTGCAGGATGCCTGAGGCCAGCTCGACCCGTTCGGTGCTGGCCGCCAGATAGCCGAGCGCGCTCACCGCGTCGTACGAATATGCCTCGGGGACGAAAACGATGTCGAGGCCCGCGCGTTCGAGGTCGGCCACCTCGGCGGCAACCTCCTTGAAGCCACCCGCGTAGTTGATCCCTAGTCCGATGCGCATGCCTGGCTGCTCCCTTGCGTCTAGAAGAGTTCTAAGCACTGGCGAACTGGTCGGCCAGTTCGACGGCCTCCTGCTGGATCCTCGGAAATTGTGCGCCCATCGCTTCGGACAACGCCGTCGCTGCGGAAAGCGGTCGCACCATCACCTTAAAGTCGTCGATCAGACCGTCTGCATTGACATGGATGAAGTCGCAGCCGTTGACCGTGACCCCCGGGGCGCCAACGATGCCGGTCTCGAACTCCAACGCGTGGGAGTCGCCGTCGTGAATTTCGCGGACGTAGCGAAAGTTCTCGAACACCCGCAGCACGCCGCCGAGGATCGCGGCCGTGATCGGCTTGCCCAGGTAGGGCTTGAAGGCCACCGGGCTGGTGAAGGCGACGTCATCGGCGAGCATCGCCTGGATGGCCGCTTCGTCATGGTCTTCGACCGCCTTGCAGAATGGATGCATCGGACACCTCGGATGGTCAATTAGTTGAGTAGGTGTGCTCGACAGTAGGGCGTGGCGCCCGGTATGTCTATAGGTGAATAATCACTTTGTTGACTATTCGCATTGTAGAATCGTGCGATGTCCCTACGTGACGCGGTGCTGGCCGCTCTCCTCGAGGGCGAGTCGTCCGGCTACGACCTGGCCAAAGATTTCGACGCATCGGTCGCGAACTTCTGGATGGCCACGCCACAGCAGCTTTACCGCGAACTCGAGCGGCTGGCCGAACAGGGGCTGATTCAGGCGCGCATCGTGGAGCAGGAGCGCCGCCCGAACAAGCGGATGTTCTCGTTGACCGAAGCGGGTCATGACGCGATCCGGGAGTTCACCGCCCGGCCGCCGAAGCCGTCGGCGATCCGCGACGAGCTGATGATCAAGGTCCAGGCCTTCGATGTCGGGGACGCTGCCGCCGTTCGCGACCTGATCGCTGAACGACGCGACCGGGCCGAGGCGAAAGTCGAACGCTATCAACGGCTTCGGAGTCGGATCCTCGACGGCCGCAGCGAGGAGGAATTCCTGGCGGCCGCGCCGCGAGTGGGACCGTACCTGACGTTGATGCGCGGCATCTCCTACGAAGAGGAGAACGTCCGCTGGGCCGACCGTGCGTTGACAATCGTCGAGCGACGTCGCGGCGCCGCGCAGCCGCACGTCGGCCCTGCGGGCGCCTAGCTGGCGGGTGGGTCGACCGCTCGCGGCCGCTGGATGTGCTCGCTGAGGAAGTCGTTGATCACGGCGGTGACGCGCTCGGGCGCCTCGAACATCGGGATGTGCCCGACGCCGTCGAGTTCGGTGATGCGGGTGCCGTGCGGCAGTTGAGCCTGGAAGTAGCGGTGCGAGCGCGGCCCGGGAAACACCCGGTCCTTCTGGCAGAGGACCAGATGCGCGGGCACCGCGGTCTGAGCCAGCTCGAGCAGTCCGGGATTCCAGAGCGACTTGACCAGCAACTGGAAGTAGGCCGGGCAGTGCGCGACGTCGTCGACGATCGCGGCCAGCTGCTCGTCGGTGACTCCGTCGGGGGTCCCGCTGACCGGCAGCGTGGACAGCGCGCGGGTGCCGGGCAGGCGCAACGCCTTGGGCCCCAGGAAACGGGCGAACGCCCAGAACGGCATGCCCGACACGAACTTCGCGATCACTTCGAACTTGGCCGGGTTCCAACGGGTCCACCCGCCGGCGGGCGCGATGCCGGTGACCGTGCGGGCCCGTCCCCGGCGCTCCAGTTCGAAGGCCACCCAGCCGCCGAGCGAGTTGCCGACGATATGCGCAGTGTCCCAACCTAATTGGTCGAGCTGCCGCTCGACGTGGTCGGCCAGCACCGAGGAACTCAAGAACCAGGTGTTCGACCTGGGGCCGCCGTTGTGACCCGCCATCGTCGGGGCGAAGACCTCGTAGGCGCCGGTGTCGGCCAGCTGCGGCGCCACGTCGTTCCAGACCAGCTGCGAGATCAGGAACGGATGCAGCAGTAGGACCGGTTCGCCGGAGCCGAGGTGGATGGGCGCACGGGATTTCATGCCGCCGACATTATGGTGCTACCTGCGGTACCGCAAGAAGCGCCGGTGTGGGCGTGAAAAGATCGAGTCATCATGACTAGCGCCCCTCACACCAGCCGGGTTTTCTCCGGTGTGCAGCCCACCTCCGACTCGCTCCACCTCGGAAATGCGCTGGGCGCCGTCACCCAGTGGGCCCAATTGCAGGACGACCACGACGCGTTCTTCTGCGTCGTCGACCTGCACGCCATCACGATTCCGCAGGATCCCGAGACGCTACGGCGACGGACCCTGGTCACCGCGGCCCAGTATCTGGCCCTCGGTATCGACCCGGACCGCAGCACGATTTTCGTGCAGAGCCACGTGCCCGCCCACGCCCAGCTCGCCTGGGTGCTCGGCTGCTTCACCGGCTTCGGCCAGGCGTCCCGGATGACCCAGTTCAAGGACAAGTCGACGCGGCAGGGTAGCGATGCGACGACGGTCGGCCTGTTCACCTACCCGGTGTTGCAGGCGGCCGACGTGCTGGCCTATGACGCCGAGCTGGTGCCGGTCGGTGAAGACCAGCGCCAACACCTGGAGCTGGCGCGCGACATCGCCCAACGGTTCAACAGCCGTTACCCGGACACCTTCGTCGTGCCCGAGGTGATGATTCCCAAGGCCACAGCAAAGATCTATGACCTACAGGATCCCTCGTCGAAAATGAGCAAGTCGGCGGCCACCGACGCCGGTCTGATCAGCTTGCTCGACGCTCCGACTGTGTCCGCCAAGAAGATTCGTTCCGCGGTGACCGACAGCGAGCGCGAGATCCGCTTCGACCCCGAGGCCAAGGCCGGCGTCTCGAACCTGCTGAGCATCCAGTCCGCGGTCACCGGCGCCGACATGGCCACGCTGGTCGACGGTTACGCCGGACGCGGCTACGGCGACTTGAAGAAGGACACCGCGGAAGCCGTCGTCGAGTTCGTCACCCCGATCAAGGCACGGGTCGACGAGTTGCTGGCCGATCCTGCGGAACTGGAAGGCGTGCTCGCCGCCGGGGCCGCGCGCGCCGACGACGTGGCTAGCAAGACCGTAGACCGGGTATACGACCGGCTGGGCTTTCTACCACGACGTCCGTAGCGAGAGGTCATGACCGAACCGGCCAAAGCAGGAATTCTCGATCGACTTCGGACGCGTTATGCCTGGCTCGACCACGCGATTCGGGCCAATGACTGGTTCGACGAGTGTCAGGGCAACTTCTTCGCGGCCGGGCTGACGTACTACACGATCTTCGCGCTGTTCCCTTTGCTGATGGTCGGTTTCAGCGCCGCCGGGTTCCTGCTGTTCCAGCACCCCGAGGTGCTGGATGCGATCGACAAGAAGGTCCGGCACGCGGTGCCCGGTGTGCTGGGGCAGCAAATGCTCGACCTGATGAATTCGGCGATCCAGGCGCGGACCTCGGTCGGGGTGATCGGCCTGATCGTCGCGGTGTGGGTCGGGCTGAGTTGGATGAGCAATCTGCGCGTGGCGATGAGCGAGCTCTGGCGGCAGAGCGACGGCTCGAAGGGCTACGTCCGCACCAAGGTGTCCGATTTCGGCGCGATGGTGTCATCGTTCGTGGCGATCTTCGCCACGCTCGCGCTCAGCGCGCTGGCCGGTGCGGCGCCGATGGCCCGGCTGTTGCGCCTGCTGGGTGTGCACGACCTGCCGGCACTGGACGTGCTGCTGCGCGGGGCCTCGCTGTTGGTGTCATTCCTGTTGTCCTGGTTGGTGTTCGGCTGGATGATCGCCCGGCTGCCGCGGTATCCGGTCGACTTTCGCGTTTCCGCGCGGGCGGCGTTGGTCGCCGCGGTCGGATTCGAGTTGTTCAAGTTGGTCGCCACGTACTACCTGAAATCGGTGCTCCGCAGTCCGGCGGGCGCCACGTTCGGTCCGGTACTGGGCCTGATGGTGTTCGCGAATATCACCGCGCGGCTGCTGCTTTACGCGACGGCCTGGGCGGCGACGTCGAATGGTCATCCGCTGGAGGAGCACGAGCCGCAGGAGCGGGAAGAATCACCGCCGCCCGCGGAAGCGCCGGAGATCGCGGTGAGCATCCCCCGGCTGCCGCCGGCCGACGGGCTCAAGGCGCGGCAGGTCGCGACCGCCGTCGTCGTGGGTGCCGTTGGGGCGCTCGGACTTTCGCGGCTGACCCGCCGCGACAACGCGGACTAACCCACCACCTTCAGGCCGGCGATGCAGCCGACCGCTCCGGCGATCAGCAGTACCTTGACCGGTGAGGCCGTCTCCTGGCCGGTCAGCATCGCGTAACCGACGGTGAGCACGGCGCCGACGCCGACCCAGACCGCGTAGCTGGTCCCGGTCGGCAGCGAACGCATCGCGAACGCCAGGCCGGCCATCGAAAACAGCAGTGCCACAGCAAAAATCAGCGATGGGATCAATCGAGAGAATCCCTCGGACCGGTCCATCGCGGTCGCCCAGACCGCTTCGAGGACACCCGACGCCACCAAGATCAGCCAGGACATCGCACGCCTTCCCGCGCCGTCTTGTCGCTGGCCGGGTACGGTGCGCCTCGTCCGGTGTCAGATGCTGACCGGTCGACGGTAACAAACGCTACCGACCCGCGAGCCAGCTGCCCCTGGCCATGACTGCGGCGATGCGGTGATCAGCTTCCAGGACAACAAGATTGGCCTCGTTGCCGACGCGCAGGCTGCCGACCCGCTCGAACCCGAGGGCAAGGGCGGGAGTCGTGGAAGTCATCTGAACCGCCGCGAGCAGCGCGGCATCGCGGTCGAGTCCGAGGGCGGCCGCCGTGCTGAAGAGTCGGTCCATGGTCGCGGTGCTGCCGGCGATCGTCGAGCTGCCGTGGACTCGCGCGATCCCGTCGACGACGTCGACCGTTACCGCGCCCAACTGGTATTCGCCGTCGGGCGCGCCCGCCGCGGCGGTGGCATCGGTGACGAGCGCGACGCGGTCGGCTCCGGCCGCTTGCACCGTCGCGTGTATCACCGCGGGATGGACATGGACGCCGTCGGCGATCAATTCCACGGTGACCCGCGGATCCTCCAGCAGCGCAAGCGCGGGCCCCGGCTCGCGGTGATGGAGCGGTCGCATCGCGTTGAACAGGTGCGTGCCTACCGTGGCGCCCAGATCGATCGCGCGGCGGGTCTGCTCGTAGGTGGCATCCGTATGGCCAAGTGCCACAACGACTTCGGCGTCGATCAGTTGCGTGATTGCGTCATCGCTGCCTGGACGTTCGGGAGCCAGGGTGACCATCCGGATCGCCCCGCCGGCCGCGGCCAGCAGCGCGTCGATGTCGGCGGAGGAGGGGTCACGCATCTGGTCCCGGTCGTGGGCTCCACAATGCGCGGCGCTGAGCCACGGCCCCTCCAGATGGATGCCGGCGATGACGCCGTCGCGCGTCGCCTCGGCGAGGCGTCGCACCGCCGCCAGCAGATCGGCCGGCGCCGCCGTCACCAGGCTGGCGAGCGTCGTCGTGGTCCCATGCTCACGGTGAAAGTTGGCTGCCTGCACTATTTCTGAGACATCGCCGGTGATGTAGGAGGCGCCCGCGCCGCCGTGCACGTGGACGTCGACGAAACCGGGGACGACCGTCGCATCGGGCAGATCGACGTCGGGGACCCCCGGCGCCGAGCCCGCTCCGCAGCCCACGATGGCGGTGCCCGCGGTGTGTACCCAACCCGGCCGGCAGACGCCTTGCTCGAGTACGACGGTCCCGGCCGCGATCAGCGGCATGCCGGTACATCCGCTGCCGCCTTGGGAGCTTCGTCGAGCCAGCGGCCGTTGTTCTCCCAGAAGTGACGGATCTCTTCGAGTTGTCGCCCTTTGGTCTCTGGGGCGAACCGGTAGACCAGGACGAACCCGACGACGGCGAGCAGGCCCAGGATCGTGAACATCCCCGCGCCGCCGAGATTGTTCAGCATGGTCAGGAACGTCGACTCGATCAGCGCATTGGCGGTCAGGTTGGCGGTGAGCATGGCGCTGGAGCCCAGGGAACGCAAGTGGGCCGGGAAGCTCTCACCGGCATAAACCCAGACCAGGGCACCGAAACCGAAGGTGAACCCCATGGTGAACGTGATCAGCCCGACATAGCCGAGTCCGGACACCGCCGTGGATTTCGCGGCGAAAACGCCGACCATGATGGCGTCGCCCACGATCATGGCGGCGATGCCGGACAGCAGGATGGGCCGGCGTCCGATCCGGTCGACGAGCAGCAGCGAGGCCAGCACTGCGGCCAGCGAAGCCAGCTGGATCAGCGCGGGCAACACGAGCAGGGAGAAGTTGCCCTCGAAACCCATGGCCTGAAACAACAGCGGGCTGTAGTAGATGATGCCGTTGATGCCGCTCAGCTCGGCGAAGAAACCGATCCCGACGACGAACGCGGTGGCGCGCAAATACGGCATGCGCAGCATCTCGAGGATGGATCCGCCGCGTTCTTCGCGCATCGCGTCGGCGATCTCGGCCAGTTCCTGCTCGACGTTGCGGTTGGGCTCGACCCGAAGCAGCGACTTGCGCGCATCCTCGACCCGGTTCTTGAACAGATACCAGCGCGCGGTGTCGGGCATGTTGGCCAGCAACGGCAGGACCAGCAGCGCGGGCACCGCGGCCAGCCCGAGCATCCATCGCCAGCTTCCGGAGTCCGCCAGCGCGAAGGCGGACAGGTACCCGCCGATGATGCCGAGGATGGTCGCCACCTGATAGGTGACCAGCATTGAACCGCGCAACCGCGCCGGCGCCGATTCCGCGATGTAGACCGGCGTCACGGTGGCCGACAGCCCGATCGTCATGCCCAGCAACATCCGTGCGGTCATCAGCCACGGCATCGAGACCGCGGCGGCGCCCAGCAGGGAGAACACCGCATACCCGCCGGCGACCAGCATCATTGAACGCTTGCGTCCGATCGCGTTGGCCAAAAACCCGCCGCTGAGTGCCCCGCAGATCTCGCCGATCACCACCATCGTGGTCAGCAATTCCTGCTTGCGGACGGTCAGGCTGAAGTCGTTGGTGATGAACATCAGCGCGCCGGCGATGTTGGACAGGTCGTAGCCGCAGATGATGCCCAGCGCCGCCGCTGTGACCGCGATGAGCAATCGCCGCCGGGTTCGCAGTGACTCGCCGATGCGGCTCACGATCTCCCCTCCGGAGTGGGCCGCCCCGGGTCTCCCACGCCGTTGCTTTAGTGCTGCGGCCGTCGGTTCATCGAACGCGCCGCCAGAATCAAGCCGAACACGACGACCGTACCGATCACCGCGACACCGACCCTAATCGGCAATGCGCCCGCGCCGGGTAGCAGCGCGGCCGCGTCGGCGGCCGGGCCGCCGCCATTCTCGCCGGATGCGGCGGGCTTCGGCGCGACCAGTGCGGGGTCGGGTTCGATCAGGGTTCCGACCCGGGTGCCGGCCGCGGTCGCGAACCCGTAGTCCAGCAAATGGGCGGCCTGCTGCCACGGCGCGATCGGCTGACGGGTGCCGTGCAGCAACACCGCCATCAATCGCCGCCCATCCCGGTTCGCGGCGCCGACGAAGGTCTGGCCGGCGTCGTCGGTGTAACCGGTCTTGCCGCCGAGCGCCCCCGGGTAGTGGTACAGCAGTTGGTTGTCGTTCTCCAGCTCGTAGCCCGGGCTGTCACCGTGTCCGGGGAAGTCGAACTTCTCGGTGTGCACGATGTCGGCGAAAGTCGAGTTCTCCCAGGCGTATCGGTAGAACAACCCGAGGTCGTAGGCCGACGTGCTCATGCCTGGCCCGTCCAGCCCCGACGGCGTGGCGGCGCGGGTGTCGCGGCCGCCGAGTTTGGCGGCCAACGCGTTGATCTTGTCCAGCGTGACCGGCATGCCGCCCAACTGCATGGACAGCGAGTGCGCGGCGTCGTTGCCGGAGTGCATGAGCAGGCCGTGCAGCAACTGGTTGACGGTGTAGGTGCCGCCGGGCGCGACGCCCACCTTGGTGCCTTCGGCCGCCGCATCCTCCGGCGTCCCGTCGACGGCTTTGTTCATGTTGAGCTCGCGCAGCGACGCCATCGCCACGAGCACCTTGATCACGCTTGCCGGGCGGTGACGGCCGTGCGGGTCGCGCGCGGCGATCACCGCTCCGCTGTCCAGGTCGGCCACCACCCAGGCCTCGGCCGAGATGTCGCCGGGCACCGGCGGGGTGTCGGCGGCGGTCACCACACCACAGCCGCCCAGCGCGTTACCACCGATCGGCGACGGCGGCACCGGCAATGGCAGCGGCGGCTCGCCGGCCCGCGGAACCTCCGAGGAGTCGACCGCGGCCGGAGTGGCCACTTTGTACGGGCACAGGTCGTGCACCACGGCGGGCTCGGCGAACGCCGCGGGCATGCCGAGCAGCGCCGGGGTACTCAGCATGAAAGCGGCCGCTGCCAGGCACGACGCAGTTCTCAACACGGTCATCGTTTGTGCAGAGTAGGCGATCGGCGGCCCGATTTCCGGGAGCCGCGCTGTGACTGGTGTTACGGATGTTGCACCGAACTAGTTGACAATGGGGAGGTAACAGATTCCGGGTCCGGCGATTCGACCCAGCCAAAGCCGTCCCGGGGTTTCCACCACCCCGGTGGCCAGGCCGAAGTCCGGGTGTTGGGTGTGCACCTGGCTCACGACGTGCCCGTCGTCGGGATCGAGCCCAACGACCCACACCGTGGGCTTCGGGTTGGGAAGCCAGCGGTACGGCAGTAACTTCCACATCACGCTGCGGATGATCGGAGCGCGCGGGCCCAGCCATTCGTTGAGCGCATTGCGGTCCGAGACCAGCGCCACCCAGATGCGGCCGTCCAGGCCGGTCGAAATGTTGTCGGGATAGCCGGGCAATTCAGTGATCAACGGAGTGACCGTGCCGGCGCGCTCGCCGGTGAGCCAGTACTTCGACACCCGGCACCCAGAGCTCTCGGCGAACACCACCGCCGACTCGTCGGCCGTGAGCGTGACGCCGTTGGCGAACGACAACCCGCCGGCCAGCTCGGTCACCGCCCCGTCGACATCACGGCGGAACAGCGCACCGGTCGGCCGTCCCTCGACAATCGAGCCCTTGTAGTACTCGTAGTAGAAGCGACTCGTCGACTCGGTGAAAAAGATTGTGCCGTCCGATGATTCGACAACGTTGGAGCAGAACGTCAACGGGCGGCCGCCGATGTCGGCGACCAGCGTCTCCATCGCGCCGCTGACCGGGTCATACCGAAGCAGTCCGCGGTGGCTGTCGCAGATCAGCAGACGACCGTCGCGGGCGACGGCCAGGCCCAGCGGTCGCCCGCCGGTGCTCGCGACCGCGTCCACCAAGGTGCCGTCCGGGCTCACCCGCACGATCCGTCCGTCTTCGACACCGGTCCAGATGTTGCCGACGGCATCGGCGACGACGTCCTCGGCGGCCGTGCCCGGCACGTCGATGATGTGCAGCGCCGCAGTGAGGTTCGGTTCGGGCAGCGGTCGCGACGGCGGTGGCTGCCAGCGGATCGGGTCGATAGCCGGCTTGCTCACAAGGCGCCACTCTCCCCCGCAAGCGGGAGGTGCCCCCACCTCATCGCTGCGCTCTGCATCGTCGTTGGCGCGCTCACAAGGCGCCCGTCAACACGGTGCGCAGGATCGCTTCGATGGCGTCGAACTCGGCTTGCCCACTGATCAGTGGCGGGGCGATGACGACGGCTGGGTCGCCGCGGTCATCGGTGCGGCAGTACAGCCCGGCCGCGAACAGCGATGAGGCGATGTGCGGCAACAGTTTCGCGGTCTCGTCGCGGGTGAAGGTTTCGCGAGTGGCCTGATTTTTGACCAGCTCGATCGAGTAGAAATAACCCTCGCCGCGGACATCGCCGACGATCGGCAGGTCGTAGAGCCGCTCCAGCGTGGCGCGCAGTGCGGGCGCCTGGCGTTTGACGTTGGCGTTGAGGCCCTCTCGCTCGAAGATGTCGAGATTGGCCAGCGCGACCGCCGCCGACACGGGATGGCCGCCGAACGTGTAGCCATGTGGGAACACCGTCGTGCCGTCGTTGAAGGGTGCGAACAGCCGGTCGCTGGCGACCATGGCGCCGATCGGCGAATACCCCGACGTCAGTCCCTTGGCGCAGGTGATCATGTCGGGCTGATAGCCGAAGTCGGTGCAGGCGAACATCGATCCGATCCGGCCCCAGGCGCAGATCACCTCGTCGGACACCAGCAACACGTCATAGTGGTCACAGATCTCGCGCACCCGTTCGAAGTAGCCCGGAGGCGGCGGGATCGAGCCGCCCGCGTTCTGCACCGGCTCGAGGAACACCGCGGCGACGGTGTCGGCGCCCTCGAATTCGATGGCCTCGGCGATGCGGTCGGCGGCCCACTGTCCGAACGCCTTGGCGTCGGAGCGCAAAAACTCCGGCGCGCGATAAAGATTCGTGTTCGGCACCCGGAATCCGCCGGGGGTCAGCGGCTCGAACGGCGTCTTGTAGGCGGGCAGGCCGGTGATCGCCAGCGCTCCCTGCGGTGTGCCGTGGTAGGCGACCGCGCGCGAAATGACCTTGTACTTACCGGGTTTGCCGGTCAGCTTGAAGTATTGCTTGGCCAGTTTCCAGGCCGACTCGACGGCCTCGCCACCGCCGCTGGTGAAGAAGACCCGGTTCAGGTCACCCGGCGCGTATCCGGCGATCCGGTCGGCCAATTCGATCGCTGGCACAGTGGCATACCCCCACAGCGGAAAGTAGGCCAGCGTGGCGGCCTGGCGCGCCGCGGCCTCGGCAAGCTCGGCGCGGCCGTGCCCGACCTGCACCACGAACAGCCCGGACAACCCGTCGAGGTAACTGTTGCCGGCGTCGTCGTAGATCGTCACGCCCTCGCCGCGGGTGATGACCGGCGGCGTGATATCCGGCCCGTGCTTGGCGAAATGCAGCCAAAGTCGATCACTCATGTGACACGTTGGCGCGCAAATCTTTTCAGCTCAGCAGACAGTGCGTCGGCCTGTAGCAGCGCGGGAGCCAGGCCCGGATCTTTCATCCGGGCGGTGAAGACCAGCCCAATGGTGATGTCGTGGTCGGGGCGGTGCTCGATCGTGATCGCGTCACCGGCGCGGACCTGGCCCGGTGACAGTACGCGGAAATACGCTCCGGGCACACCCGCGTCGGTGAATGTCTTGATCCAGCGCGGACGGTCCAGGAAGGACGCGAATGTCCGGCACGGGGTGCGCGGCGCGGAGACCTCCAGCAGCAATGTGCCGGTTCCGATGCGCCATCGTTCGCCGATCCGGGTCTGGGTCAGATCGACACCGACGGTGGTGAGGTTTTCGCCGAACATTCCATTGTCGAGCGCGACGCCGAGTTGGCTTTCCCAGTTGTCGAGGTCCTCGCGGGCGTAGGCGTAGACCGCCTGGTCCGGTCCGCCGTGCAATCTGGGATTGCCGATGGTGTCGCCGATCAGACCACTGCCATCGTGCTGCGTGCGGCCCGGCGGCCGGACCTGGACGGCCTCGTCGACGGGTTTTTTGTCGATCCCCGTCAGCGGCGACTGCGCACGCGGATCGGGATTTGTGCGGGGTCGCGCCACATTGACCGACAAGACATGCACCCGCTCACCATAGCGGCGAAGCGCCCCGGTGCTGAGGCGTTACGCTCGGCCCATGACCTTCGCCCAGGTCACTGAATTCGAAGCATTGCGGCCCCATCTGATGTCGGTCGCGTACCGGTTGACCGGAACGGTGGTCGACGCCGAAGACATCGTGCAGGACGCGTGGCTGCGCTGGGACTCACACGTTGGTGAAATCGCCGATCTGCGAGCCTGGTTGACGACGGTGGTGAGCCGGCTCGGGCTGGACCGGCTCCGCTCGGCCGCGCACCGGCGGGAAAGCTACGTGGGCCAGTGGTTACCGGAACCGGTGGTGACCCGATTCGACGGCGACGATCCGCTTTCGGTCGTCGTCGCTCACGAGGACGCGCGGTTCGCGGCGATGGTGGTGCTGGAACGGCTCTCGCCCGACCAGCGGGTGGCGTTCGTGCTGCACGACGGGTTCGCGGTGCCGTTCGGCGAGGTCGCCGAGGTGTTGGGGACGACCGCCGCGGCCGCTCGGCAGCTGGCGTCGCGGGCGCGTCGGGCGGTGAACGCCGAGCCGCCGCCGAACCCCGATCCCGCACACAACGAGGTGGTGGGTCAGCTGATGGCCGCGATCGCGTCCGGGGACCTGGCCGCCACGATTGCCCTGCTGCATCCGGACGTCACGTTCACCGGTGACGCCAATCGCGTGGCACCGACGGCGGCCCGCGTCATCCACGGGCCGGCCAAGGTCGCGCGGTTCCTGTTCGGGCTCGCGAACCGCTACGGGCCCGCATTCATGACGTCAAGCGAAATGGCATTGGTCAACGGCGAACTCGGCGCTTACACCCCGGGGTCACCGGGCGACGACGAATATCAGCCGATCATGCCGCGGATCACCGCCGTCACGGTGCGTGACGGAAAGGTCAGCGCCTTATGGGATATCGCGAATCCGGAGAAGTTCACCGGTTCGCCGCTGGCGAATCCGCCCACGAGCTAGGTCATCCACGGGATCCGGCAGGAGTCGCCGGAGTTGAATCCCTGCTCGGTGATGCCCAGCGCGGAATTCATTCGGGCCCGCATGTTTTCGACGCCGATCTGATAGGTCAGCTCGATCACCCCGTCGTCGCCGAAACGGGTACGCAGATCGGCGACCTGCTCGTCGGTGACGGTGTGCGGATCGACGGTGATCGCGTCGGCGTAGGCGATGGCGGCGCGCTCGTCGTCGGTGAATCGCGGTGAGGTGGCGTAGTCGTCGATGTCGGTCAGGCGCTCGACGTCGAGCCCGTCCAGGCGCTGCAGCATCGATCCGAAGTCGACGCACCACGAGCAGCCGACCGTGCGGGCGGTCCAGAACACCGCCAGCTCGCGGACATTGGCCGGCAGCCGCCGCGACGCCGACTGCAGCATGCCCTCATGCACGGCGTTGGCGACGAGCAGCCGGGGATGGTGCGCGACGACGGCGAACGGCTCGGGGACCTCGCCGAAGCGTCGCTTGGCGTAGCGGTACATCGCGCGGATGAGCCAGCCGGTCCGTTCGGGGGGGAGGGATTCGATGCGGGTTTTATGTGTCATACCAATCAGACGAGACGACCCGCGGATGTGTGACGGGCTGGTCAGCGGGTGAACATCAACGCGCGCTTGACCTCTTGGATCGCCTTGGTCACCTCGATGCCGCGCGGACAGGCGTCGGTGCAGTTGAACGTCGTGCGGCAGCGCCAGACCCCGTCGACCTCGTTGAGGATGTCGAGGCGCTCGGCAGCCCCTTCATCGCGGCTGTCGAAAATGAACCGATGTGCGTTGACGATGGCCGCCGGACCGAAGTAGCTGCCCTCGTTCCAGAACACCGGGCAGCTCGTGGTGCACGCCGCACACAGGATGCACTTGGTGGTGTCGTCGTAGCGGGCGCGGTCGGTCTGGCTTTGAATTCGTTCCCGCGTCGGCGGATTGCCGCTGGTGATCAGGTACGGTTTGACCGCGCGGTAGGCGTCGAAGAACGGCTCCATGTCGACGATCAAGTCCTTTTCCACCGGCAGTCCGCGGATCGGCTCGATCGTGATCGTGACGTCCTTCTTGGCCTTGCTGGGCAACAGGTCTCGCATCAGCATCTTGCAGGCCAGCCGGTTGACGCCGTTGATCCGCATCGCGTCGGAGCCGCACACCCCGTGGGCGCACGAGCGCCGGAAGGTCAGCGTTCCGTCGAGGTAGCTTTTGACGTAGATCAGCAAGTTGAGCACCCGGTCGGTGGGCAGGCACGGCACCCGGAAGCTCTGCCAGCCACCGGAATCGGCGTAGCGCTCGGGGTCCTCAGGATTGAAGCGGGCGATCCGCAACGTGACCATGACGGAGCCATCTGGGGGCGCGGGCAAGGGAGGGGTCGGCGGGTCGCCAGCGGGGGCCCCTATGACGTCTGTCATCAGTACTTCCGCTCCTTGGGTTCGTATCGGGTCTGCACCACCGGCTTGAAATCCAGCCGGATGTCGCTGAGCAGCTGGGTGCGTTGCTTATCGGCCCCGATCTCCTTGTAGGCCATGGTGTGTCGCATGTAGTTGACGTCGTCGCGATTCGGGTAGTCCTCCCGGGCGTGGCCGCCGCGAGATTCCTTGCGGTTCAACGCTCCGACCACGGTGACCTCGGCCAGCTCCAGCAGGAACCCGAGCTCGATGGCCTCCAGCAAGTCGCTGTTGAAGCGCTTTCCCTTGTCGTGCACCGAGATTCGCGAGTACCGCCCCTTGAGGGCGTGAATGTCGGTCAGGGCCTGCTTGAGGGTCTCCTCGGTGCGGAACACCGCGGCGTTGTTGTCCATCGTCTGCTGCAGCGCCCCGCGGATGTCGGCGACCCGCTCGTTGCCGTGCTCGCTCACGATGTCACCGACCCAGCCCACCACCATCGTCGCCGGATCGGGTGGCATCTCGACGAAGTCGTGGCCCCTGGCGTAGGCGGCCGCGGCGATGCCGGCCCGTCGGCCAAAAACGTTGATATCCAACAGCGAATTGGTGCCGAGCCGGTTGGCGCCGTGCACTGAGACGCACGCGCATTCGCCGGCCGCATACAGGCCCGGCACGGTGTTGGTGTTGTCCCGGAGCACCTGACCGGTGATCGTGGTCGGGATGCCACCCATCACGTAGTGACACGTCGGGTACACCGGCACCAGTTCCTTGACCGGGTCCACCCCGAGGTAGGTGCGGGCGAATTCGGTGATGTCGGGCAGCTTGGCGTTCAGCACCTCTTCGCCGAGATGACGGACGTCGATGTACACGTAGTCCTTGTGCGGACCGGCGCCACGGCCTTCCAGCACTTCGCGCACCATCGAGCGCGCGACGATGTCGCGCGGCGCCAGGTCGACGATCGTCGGCGCGTAGCGCTCCATGAAGCGCTCGCCCTCGCCGTTGAGCAGTCGGCCACCCTCACCGCGCACGGCCTCGGAGATCAAGATGCCCAGGCCGGCCAGACCGGTCGGATGGAATTGGTGAAACTCCATGTCTTCCAGCGGAAGTCCCTTGCGGAAGACGATGCCGATGCCGTCGCCGGTCAACGTGTGCGCGTTCGACGTGGTCTTGTACATCCGACCCGAGCCGCCGGTGGCGAGCACGACGGCCTTGGCGTGGAAGACGTGAATGTCGCCGGTGGCCAGTTCGTAGGCGACCACACCGGTGGCCACCGGCCCGTTCGGGGTCTCACTGAGCACCAGGTCGAGAGCGTAGAACTCGTTGAAGAACTCGACGTCGTGCTTGACGCAGTTCTGGTACAGCGTCTGCAGGATCATGTGTCCGGTACGGTCTGCGGCATAACAGGATCGGCGCACCGGCGCCTTGCCGTGGTCGCGGGTGTGCCCGCCGAAGCGGCGCTGATCGATGCGGCCCTCGGGGGTGCGGTTGAACGGCATCCCCATCTTCTCCAGGTCAAGCACCGCGTCGATGGCTTCCTTGCACATCACCTCGACCGCGTCCTGGTCGGCGAGGTAGTCGCCGCCCTTGACGGTGTCGAAGGTGTGCCATTCCCAGTTGTCGTCCTCGACGTTGGCCAGCGCCGCGCACATCCCGCCCTGGGCCGCGCCGGTGTGGCTGCGCGTTGGGTAGAGCTTCGTCAAAACCGCTGTGCGCACGCGTGGTCCGGCTTCGACGGCCGCCCGCATCCCGGCGCCGCCGGCACCGACGATCACCACGTCGTATCGGTGTTCGCTAATCACGTGTAGTTCGCCTCACTTAGCCCGAAATGGTCGGGTCGAACGTCAGCAGCACGTAGGTGCCGAGCACCAACGTGAACGTCATTGACAGCACCAGCAGGCTGTTCAGCCAGAAGCGGGTGGAATCCTTGCGGCTGTAATCGTCGATGATGGTGCGTAATCCGTTGCCGCCGTGCAGCTGGGCCAGCCAGAGCAGCAACAGGTCCCAGGTCTGCCAGAACGGCGAATGCCAGCGCTGTGCAACGTAGTTGAAGTCGATGCGGTAGACGCCGTCCTCCCACATCAGCATCACGAAGAGATGCCCGAGCGCCAGGAAGACCAGCACGATGCCGGAGAACCGCATGAACAACCAGGCGTACTTCTCGAAATTCGGCATGCCACTGCGCCGGCGCGGGGATCGCGGATTGTCCAGGCCGGCCGGGCGGTCGTGGCTGCGCTGACGGACCGGCGCGACCTCGCCACGACCGAGTTGGAGATCGGGTGAACTCATCGGAAGTGTCCGATCATGTGGATGGCGACGACGACCGCGGCGGGCACGACGACCAGCACCCAAACGATGCCGATCGTCCAGAGCATCTGACGCTGATAGCGCGGGCCCTGCCCCCAGAAATCTATGAGGATGACACGGATGCCGTTGAGCGCGTGATAGAGCACCGCGGCGACCAGCCCGAGCTCCATCAGGCCGACGAGCGGCGTCTTGTAGGTCGAGATCACCTCGTCGTAGGCCTGCGGGCTGATCCGGACCAGCGCAGTGTCGAGCACGTGGATGAACAGGAAGAAGAACACGGTGGCACCGGTGATGCGGTGCAGAACCCAGGACCACATTCCGGGGTCGCCGCGATAGAGGGTCCGGCGCAGACGGCGTAATCGCGATGACTCTTCCGGCGTAGCCGGATTCGCGGACGTCGTCGTCATCAGCGCCTCCCAGTTGCAGTGGGCTACTCAAATTTAGCCCCAATCACGCGGGCCGATCAGCCCATTCTCGCCGCCGATTGCGCCGCTTCGTGTCCGCCGACGCTTTCGCGCGCGCAGAATCTAGGCTGGCCGTGTGAATTAGCCAACAGTGAGCGGGGTTTCGGATGTATTACCAGCACCCGCGGTGTCGCAACCGTGGCTGACGCGATCGATTGGAAGTTGCTGCGCGACAAAGCAACTGGCGCGGCCGGTGGCGCATACGCGCCTTACTCGAAATTCCCGGTCGGCGCTGCCGCACTGGTCGACGACGGCCGGGTGATCACCGGTTGCAATGTGGAGAATGTCTCATATGGCCTAGGTCTCTGCGCCGAATGCGCGGTGGTGTGCGTGCTGCACTCGACTGGCGGTGGCAGGTTGCTCGCACTGGCCTGTGTGGACGGCGGGGGAGCCCCGCTGATGCCGTGCGGCCGGTGTCGCCAGGTGTTGTTGGAGCACGGCGGACCCGACTTGCTCATCGACCATCCGGAAGCGCCGCGGCGACTCGGCGACCTGCTGCCCGATGCGTTCGGACCGGACGACCTCGACCGCTACCAGCGAGGCCGCGCGTGAATCTCGATGCGCCGACGGTGATCAGGACCAAGCGCGACGGGAAGCGGCTATCCGACGACGCGATCGACTGGGTGATCGACGCGTACACCCACGGGCATGTCGCCGACGAGCAGATGTCGGCGCTGCTGATGGCAGTGTTCCTGCGCGGCATGGACTACGGCGAGATCGCGCGGTGGACCGCCGCCATGGTGGCTTCCGGTGACCGGTTGGACTTCACCGACCTACGGCGGGACGGCCGTCCGCTGCGTACCGTCGACAAACATTCCACCGGTGGGGTGGGCGACAAGATCACCCTGCCGTTGGTGTCGGTGATCGCCGCGTGTGGTGGCGCTGTGCCGCAGGCCTCCGGCCGCGGACTCGGCCACACCGGCGGCACCCTGGACAAGCTGGAGTCGATCGCCGGCTTCACCGGTGTGCTGACCAATGCGCAAGTGCGACAACAGCTTTGCGACGTCGGTGCGGCGATCTTCGCCGCGGGGCAGCTGGCCCCCGCCGACGCGAAACTCTATGCGCTGCGCGACATCACCGCCACCGTGGAGTCGTTGCCGCTGATCGCCAGTTCGGTGATGAGCAAGAAGATCGCCGAGGGGGCTGCCGCCCTGGTGCTCGACGTGAAGGTCGGCTCCGGCGCGCTGATGCGCTCCGAAACCCGATGCCGGGACCTGGCCGAGACCATGGTCGCGCTGGGTGCCGAGCACGGGCTGCCGACCTGCGCGGTGCTGACCGACATGAACCGGCCGTTGGGTGCGGCCGTCGGCAACGCGCTCGAGGTCGCCGAGGCGCTGGAGGTACTCGGCGGCGGCGGTCCATCCGACGTCGTCGAGCTGACCGTGGTGCTGGCTCGCGAGATGCTCGAACTCGCCGGCATCGACGGCGTCGATCCCGAACAGGCCCTGCGCGACGGGACGGCGATGGACCGGTTCCGCGCGTTGATCGCCGCACAGGGCGGCGACTTGTCCGTACCGTTGCCTGTTGGTAAGTACTCCGAAACCGTCACTGCCGTCCGACGCGGCACAATGGGTGACATCGACGCAATGGCAGTGGGGCTGGCGGTGTGGCGGCTCGGCGCGGGCAGGTCCCGCCCGGGCGAAGCGGTCCAGCCCGGCGCCGGAATCCAGATCCATCGCCGTCCCGGAACCCCGGTGGCGGCGGGCGACCCGCTGTTCACGCTCTACACCGATACGCCGGAACGGTTTCCAAGCGCGATGGCCGAGTTGGATGCGGGCTTCACGGTCACCAATACGCCTCCGGCCGACCGGCCGCTGATCATCGATCGGATCACCCCGTGAGCACGCCACTGAACCTCGAGACGATCAAGCGGGCACCGAAGGCATTACTGCACGATCACCTCGACGGCGGCCTGCGCCCGTCGACCGTGCTCGACATCGCCGGCCAGACCGGCTACGACGGCCTGCCCGCGACCGACGTCGACACGCTCGCGGAGTGGTTCCGCACCGCATCGCACAGCGGTTCGCTGGAGCGCTACCTCGAACCGTTCTCGCACACGGTCGCGGTGATGCAGACGCCGGAGTCGTTGCACCGCGTCGCCTTCGAGTGCGTGGAGGACCTCTCGAAGGACTCAGTCGTCTACGCCGAAGTGCGGTTCGCCCCCGAGCTGCACATCAAACAGGGCTTGACGTTCGACGAGGTGGTCGATGCGGTGCTCGCCGGCTTCGTCGACGGTGAGAAGGCGGCGGCAGCCGCCGGGCGTCCGATCGTGGTGCGATGTCTGGTCACCGCGATGCGACACGCGGCGCTGTCCCGCGAGATCGCCGAGCTGGCGATTCGGTTCCGGGACAAGGGTGTCGTCGGATTCGACATCGCGGGCGCGGAGGCCGGTTACCCGCCCACCCGGCACCTGGACGCATTCGAATACATGCGAAACAACAACGCCCGCTTCACGATTCATGCGGGTGAGGCGTTCGGGCTGCCGTCCATTCAGGAGGCGATCGGCTTCTGTGGCGCCGATCGACTGGGTCACGGGGTGCGCATCGTCGACGACATCGAGGTCGCCGAGGACGGTGAGGTTCGCCTCGGTCGACTCGCGTCGATCCTGCGCGACAAGCGGGTTCCGCTCGAGATGTGCCCCAGCTCCAACGTGCAGACCGGCGCGGTGACCAGCATCGCCGAGCATCCGTTCGACTTGTTGGCTCGCACCAGGTTTCGGGTGACCGTCAACACCGACAACCGGTTGATGAGCGATACCACGATGACACGTGAAATGGCCTTGCTGGTCGAAGCTTTCGGCTACGGGTGGAGCGATCTGCTGCGCTTCACCGTCAACGCGATGAAGTCGGCCTTCATTCCGTTCGACGAGCGATTAGCGATCATCGACGAGGTGATCAAGCCGCGCTACGCCGTGCTGGTCGGCTGAGCGGTCGCAATATGACTTACATGACCAGGTGGCCGGCGTCGACCGGTACCGCGATGCCGGTGACGTAGCGGGCCCGCGGACTGACGAGCCAGAGCACGGCCTCGGTGACGTCTTGCGCCTCGACCAGTGGCGTGTCGGGCAGCAGCATCTGCGAGACGGCGGCGTTGGGGTTGGCGGTCATCCCGTTGATCACGAAGTCGTTGATGATCATCGGCGTCGCGACACCGCTGGGGTTGACCGAGTTGACCCGGATCTTGTGTGGCGCATAGGCATTCGCTGCCGATCGCATGAGGCCTACCACGCCGTGCTTGGAGGCGGCGTAGGCGAACATCGCGGCGCTGCCGTCACCGCCGCGTCCGGTCAGGCCCTGCGACGAACTCACCAGTACCACCGAGCCGCCACGTCCCTTGCGGATGATGGACGGCACCGTCGCCAACAGCGTGTGCCACACGCCTTTGAGGTTGGTGTCGACGATGGTGGTGAAGACCGGCTCGGCATGGGTCTGCGGGTCGCCGATGGCGACCACACCGGCGTTGGCGATCACGATGTCGATGTCGCCGAGTTCGTCGATGCCGCCCTGGACGCCGGCCTCCAGCGCGGCGAGGTCGCGGACGTCGGCGACGACGGGCACGACCGCGCGGCCGGCGTCGCGGACCAACTGCGCGGTCTTCTCGAGATCGGATGGGGTGCCCAGGGGGTAGGGGATGGCGTCGATATCGGCGCAGATGTCGATCGCAATGATGTCGGCGCCCTGTTCGGCCAGCGCGACGGCGTGGCTGCGGCCCTGCCCCCGCGCCGCGCCGGTGATCACGGCGACGGTGTTGTCGAGTTCACCCATGACGGGAAACGTACCCGGCGATCGGAATCGTCTGCCACGATTCGTCCGTGAGCTTCCGCCGGCGACGATGCAGAGCGTAGCGATGAGGAGGAGCGGCGCATGAGCTTCCGCCGGCGACGATGCAGAGCGTAGCGATGAGGAGGAGCGGCGCATGAGCTTCCGCCGGCGACGATGCAGAGCGTAGCGATGAGGAGGAGCGGCGCATGAGCGCTGGCAACAGTGCACAGGAGATCGCGAACCTGATCTACCGATACGCCGAACTCCTGGATGCCGGCGACTTGGACGGCGTAGCCGGGCTATTCGAGCACGGACGGATCTGCGGAGTCGAAGACGGGCCGCCGGAGACGGTGTTCGAGGGCGCGGCCGGGGTGCGAAAGATGTACGAGATGGCCACCCGGATCTACGAGGACGGCACCCCGAAGACCCGGCACAACACCAGCAATGTGCAACTCGACATCGACGAGTCCGAAGGGACCGCACGAAGCAGGTCGTACTACTCCGTTACCCAGGCGACGCCGACGCTGCCGCTGCAGGTGATCGTGACCGGTCACTACAAGGACACCTTTCACCGCGTGGACGGCGAATGGTGCTTCGACAGTCGCATCATGTTCGTCGACCAGCTCGGCGACGTCAGCCAGCATTTGAAGTTCCGTGGCCCACCCGTTTGACATGACTGCCGTGTTGGGCGACGCGCAGCAAAAAGAATCGCTGACCGATTGGGGGCCCGGCGATTTCACGTGTCCGCTGGCCGTGTTGCTGGACGACTACGCCGCCGCCGACCTGAATGTCATCGGCGTGCACATCCTGCGCGCGGGCATCGTGCACAGCCTGCGCATGCGACTGCGCACCCAGGAGTGGATCCGTCGCCACCCCGAGATCTCCGAGGAGCGCATCGAGGCGCCGATCGTGGTGGTCGGGATGATGCGCAGCGGGACCACGCTGGTGCAGCGGCTGCTGGCCGCCGACCCCCGCTTCAACTGCGCGTACGGCTGGGAGGTGGTGGAGGCGGCCCCGCGGCTCGACCATCAATTCGACCGCCCCGAACTCAGCGATCCCCGGATCGCGATCAGCGAAGCCCGCGAAGCCAAGTCCCGCGAACTCGCGCCGGACCTGTTCGTCATCCATCCGATGTATGCGCGTGAGGCCGAGGAAGAGATCGTCTTTCTGGCCGACGCGTTCCTGTCGCATGTGCCGGAGTCTGGCGCCCACCTGCCGAACTACCGGTCGTGGATCGACGAACAGGACTTCACGCCCGCCTACGACTACCTGTACCGGATGCTCCAGTTCCTGCAATGGCAGAAGCGGCAGCGCAGCGAGTCCGCGCCGCGCTGGGTGCTCAAGTCGCCGGCCCACCTCGGCTATCTGGACGCGCTGCGGGCCCGGTTCGGCGATCTGCACGTCGTGCACATGCACCGCGACCCCCGCGCCACGATCGCCTCGGGTGCCAGCCTCAACGCGACCCTGCACGCGATGCATGCCGACACCGTCGACCGGCAGCGCGTTGGAGCGCAGTGGCTGCAACGGATGGGCTGGACGAACGACCGCGCGATGGCCGTGCGGGACGGCTGGACCGACAGGGCCGCCCGCGTCACCGACATCGGTTTCGACGATGCGGTCGACGACCCGATCGGCCAGGTGGCCCGGGTCTATGACGCCATCGACCTGCCGCTGACCGCCGAGGCCGAGTCGGCGATGCGACGCTGGCTGGCGGAGCGCCCACGCGAGTCGGCCCGACCGGCCTACGCCCTGGACGACTACGGCCTGCGACCGGAGGACGTCGACGAACGATTTGCGTTGTACAACAAGCACTTCGAAGAGTACGTGGGGAAGTGAGAGGTCATGCACGACGACCCGGTGGCCACTGCTGCTCAGCACGAACAGGAATTGGCCGCGCTCGAACTGATCGAGCATCCCACCGTCAAGGCGGCCCACCGCACCGTCGCCGAGACCTGGCTGGGCCGGGCCAAGGCATCCGACGCGATGCGTGAGCGATTCGACGACGCGTTCGCCGAGGTGATGTTCTCGGCGGCGGTGTGGTCGTCCAACCAGGACCCGTTGCGGCCAAAGGTCAGTTGCATCACCCGGTTGGCGCATCCGGTCGACGGCCGCCGGGTCCCCGGATCACGCTGGGGCATCGACAATCCCGACAGCGTCTACCGCGTCATCCCGATATCGGGTGATGAGCGGTACGAGATCCACGGACGGGTCGGTGAGCACCGCATGACCGAGAACTACTTCACCCTGTGGGATGCGAACATGGGCACCGTCGACGTGCTCAACGGCCGGACCATGCAGGTGGATTCCGACGGCAGCTTCACCATCACCGTCGATTCCGATCCGGCCAACGGCCGACCCAACCATGTCCGCAGCACCGCCGACGCGCACGAGTTCTACATCCGCGACGTGCTGCTGGACTGGGGCCGCGATGACCCCAATCACGTTGAGATACAACGACTCGGCGGCTCCTCGGGAGTGCCGGCGCGCACGCGCGACGACCAAGCCGAGGCGACCGCGGCGATGATGGCGCACTTCGCGAACTTCACCGGAAAGCTCAGCCACGGCGTCTACAAGATGCCGCCCAACCACTTCAACCTGGCCTGGTCCGCCGACAAGGTCGGCGCGATGCGCAACCAGGTCTACGTGATGGGCCGCTTCGACCTCGCCGAAGGCGAGGCGTTCGTGGTCGAAGTCGGCGACGGTGGCGCCGAATACTTCACCGTTCCGCTGAGCAACATCTGGGGCACCACACTCGAACTCGTCGACAGCACCGGCAGCCTCAACAAGGCGCAGTCGGTGGCCAACGACGACGGGAGCTACACCTACGTGATCTCACCCGTCGACCCTGGCGTGGCGAACTGGATCGACTCCGACGGGCTGCGGGAAGGCATTCTGACGCTGCGGATGGCGGAATTCGGAAAGGACGGGCCGCGTGAGGATCTCGGCGCGCGTGGACGGGTGATCACGCTCGACCGGCTCGACGACGAAGTGCCGCACCTGCCGCGAGTGAGCGCCGAGCGGAGGGCGACTGAATTGGCCGACCGACGCCGGGGGTACCTGCGTCGACTGCCCGAGGGGACGGCCTGAGATGGCCCGCTGGTTGATCACCGGTTGCTCCACCGGATTCGGCCGCGAGATCGCCCGCGCGGCACTCGAGGACGGCCATTCGGTGGTGGCGACCGCGCGACAGGCCGAGGCGGTGCAGGACTTCGTCAACGAGTTCGGCGATCGGGCCATCGCGGTGGCGCTCGATGTGACCGATGCCAACCAGATCGCCGCGGCGGTCGCGGCGGCCGAGAGCGCGTTCGGCGGCATCGACGTGCTGGTCAACAACGCCGGTCACGGCTACCTGTCCGCGGTCGAGGAAGGCGAAGACCTCGAGGTCCGAAAGTTGTTCGACGTCAACTACTTCGGCTCGGTGGACATGATCAAGGCGGTGCTGCCGTCGATGCGGGCGCGCCGGTCGGGACACATCATCAACATCTCGTCGATGACCGGTCTGGTGGCCAATCCGCCCAACGCCTATTACTCGTCGACGAAGTTCGCGCTGGAAGCCGTGACCGAGGCGCTGGCCACCGAGGTCCGACCGCTGGGCATCAAGGTCACCGCGATCGAGCCGGGCGCGTTCCGCACCGACTGGGCGTCGCGGTCGATGAAGGAGTCGGCCACCCCGATCGCCGACTACCAGGACGTGGCGGCGCGCAAGGACCTGATCAAGCAGTTCGCCGACCACCTGCCGGGTGACCCGCGCCGGGTGGCCGACGCCGTGCTGATGGTCACCAAACTCGACGAGCCGCCGCTGCGGCTGCTGCTGGGTCGCGACGTGCTCAAGGCGATGCGTGACAAGATCGCCGCGACGTCGGCCTCGATCGAGGAGTGGAAAGCCGTCACCAAAGACGTGAATTTCCCGGACTAGCCGGCGCTATTCGCGCCTTAGCCTTGTTTCGACGAAACGCACCAGTTCTTCCCACTCCTGCACTGCGGGCGCGTAGGGGCCGGTGGGCTTGCTCGTCGAGCCGGGCTCGAGGACGTAGGCGATCAGCTTGCCCAACGGCTCGTCGACGTCGAGCGCCTTGTCGACGGTTGTGTCCTCGGAGTAGTCGCCGAGATCGCGGAGGAACTCGACGGCCAGGTCGAGTTGCTCGTGGTCGACCGCGTCCGGGCCGCCGGCGAAGTCGTCGGCCAGCCCGCTGAGTACGTAGACGTTGTCGTCGGTGATGTCGATGTGCAACGAGCCATCGGTGGCCGCCGTGCGGATGTCGTCGTAGGTACTCAGGTCGGACAGGTCGTGGTCGTGCTCGTCGGCGAGGTAGCGGGCCAAGGCGCGCTCCGAGCTGAACACGCTGATCCTTCCGTTGCGGCCCAGGAAGATCGGGCGCTCGTCGAAGTAGCAGCGCAGGGTGTAGAAGGTGCTGGTGCCGGTCATGATCGTGATCGGGTCGATGCCGACCTTCGCCCAGAAATCCTCGTCAGCGCCGAGCACCACCTCATCGCCGGCCGCGCGGTCGGTCGGGATCTCGTCATCGAGGTCCGCGGCCTCGGGTACGACGTCCTCGTCGGGGGTCTCGGGCTCGAGCTCGTCTTCCTCGACCGGTTCGGCCAACTCGGCCGCAGCGGCTTCCGACACTTTGCTGTCGACGTCCGGGACGGAGACGACCTTGTCGACGGCAGCCAGCACGTCGTCCCAGCTGCGTGCGACCACATCGGCGATGGCGTGCCAGCGCTTGAGGCCGGCCTTGCCGGTGAAGTGGTCGATGCCACCGCTCAGGGAGCCGAGAGTCGGGTTGCCGTTGAAGAACTTCATCACCGCCGGCAGCTCGCACACCGACCCGATCGACGAGACGATGGTCAGTGCGTTGGCCAGCGTCTCCACTGACTCCGCGGTCGGCTTCTCCGAGACCAGATCTTCGACCGCCACCAGGTCGAAGTGCTTGTCCTCGGCGGGTTCCAGCTTGTGGGCGTTGGCCTCCGTGAATGCCTGCCAGGCCGGGTGGTCGACCAGGTCGTTGTCGGTGTTGGTGCGCACGAACGCGACCAGGTCGGCGGGGGACTCGAAGATGTAGAGGTCCTCGTCCTTGCCCAGGAACGCCTCCCACTCGTCTCCCGAGTCGCGCCAGCGGGGTGCCCAGACCGTGTAGCGGTCACCGTCGGTCAGGCTCAAGCGGATCGGCACGAGGTCGGCAGCCATGCGGCACACAATAGCGACACCTCACTTTCCGGACCGGGGTCAGGCACCCCAGATGTCGGAGATCGCGGGTGCTCGGGTCGCGTAGCCGAGCTTGGGCAGGCCGTACATCTGCTCGAGGGTCGACAACACGTTGTAGTGGCTGATCGGCTGGTCGTAGGTGCCGGGGCGGACTCCTGCGCCGTAGATCACGGTCGGGATCTGATTGCGCGACGTGTTGTCGTCCTCGTCCCACGTCAGAATCAGCAGGCTGTTGTTGGTCCGCGCCCAGGAGGCGTACTGGGACAGGTTCTGATACAGCCACTGGTCGCCCTGCGCGATCGACCCGTCGTGCATGTCGTTGTCGAGGTTGGGGATCACCATCGAGACCGTCGGCAGGCTGGCGTAGTTCGACGACGCGGGGAAGGCCGAGAACGGAAGCGAGCGCGCGGCGGGGATGTTCGTGAAGCTGGCCCACGGGACGTGTTTGCGCGCGTACTTGCCTGCCCGGCAGTCCTCCGAGCCCGGCGCGGGCAAGCTCTCGGCGAAGCCGACGAACGTGTAGCCGGCCCCCAGCAACTGCGAGCCGAGGTTGGGTTCGTTGCCCGCATTCACCGGGCAGACGTTTTCTTTCACCAGTGTGTCGCCGGCGAACAATGCGTAGTAGTTGGGTTCGCTGGGATGCACTTCGGCGAAGGACTGCGACATCATCGCCCCGCCCGCGGCCAGTTGGTTGATGAACGGGGCGGCCTTGTTGCCGATGATGTTGGCCTGCGACCGGTTCTCCTCGACCACGATCACGACGTGCGCGGGGGTCGGCAGCGCCGCCGCGGTCATGTCGACCCGAGTATCAAACGCCGGTTGAACAGGGGCGGGCCACGACATCACGGAGGTCGCGACGGTCAGCACGCCGAACAGGCTGAGCGTCCGAATTTGCCTGCCCGTGCGCCCTGATCGGCGTTGCATGGCCGGAGTATATGAGCGGGGTAGGAGCCCGATCGGGATTGCCGCTGCCGTGTCGTGCGCCGCAATCCTGAGAAATTTTTACAACTTTGCCACACGGCCCAACGTGCCCCCTTACGATTCAGCCACGCAGGGTCGGGGGTGCCGTCCGCGGGCATGGAGGTTGCGATGACGGCGGTACGGGCTCGATCGATGAGCGCGGTGTTGATCGCGGCCGCGTGCGCCACCGCGGTGGGCATGACACCGGCCTTCCAATCCGGGGTGCGGGCCATGATGGCCGAGGTGGGTCTGGTCGCCGGCGAAGGCTTCATCATGGGTGGCACCGGGAACCCGACACCCGACGCGGACTACATCAGCGACGTTGAACAGTATTACCTTCCGAGCGGCTACGACTATCACCCTCTGACGACACCCGAGCAGTTCTGCCCGATCATCTGCTCGCCGGACCAGCTCGACCTGAAATTCGGCGAGTCGGTGACCGCCGGCGTCACGCAACTGGATAACACGGTCACCCCGGAGTTGGCTACCGGTCCGGTGTCGGTGCTCGGCTACTCCCAAAGCGCGACCGTGGCCTCCGTCTGGATGAACGAGCTGATCGCCGACCACCAGCCCAACCTGGCCAACCTGCATGTCACGCTGCTCGGCGACCCGAACAATCCCGTCAGTGGCATCCTCGACCGCTTTCAGTTCCCAGACGGCGTCGGGCAGTTCAGCCTGAGCCCTGAGCCGCAACACGTTCCGTTCCTCGGCATCCCGATGGGCACGGAACCGACGCCGACCAGCATTCCGGCCGACATCTACATCGGCGAGTACGACGGATGGAACAACTTCCCGTCCGACCCACTCAACCTGTTCGCGGTGGGCAACGCCCTGCTCGGCATCGAGACCGTGCACCCTTACTACCCGGACCCCGATCCCAACGTGAACCTAGACATCGGCCCTGGCGGTGTTGGTGCAATCGATCTCGGGACCATCGACCACACCACTTTTTACGCGATCCCCGCGCCGCTGCCGTCGTTGGCGTTCATGTACGACGGCGGGCCGGCGGGACGCTTCTTCTATGACAGCTTCAACCCGTTTGCGAGCCTGGTGAACAACTGGGGCTATGGCAATCCAGGTGACCCGGGCGCGGGCATCGGGATCCCCGGCGCCGATCCCATCGGCGTGGCCGGCCCCTGGCAAGTGGACGCGTACGGCCAGCTGGCGTTGTCCGACGGTGCGGGATTCTTCGACAAGATGGATCCGCTGCAGATGCTGGCCGGCGTGGAATACGCGGCGGCGCATTCGATTATCGACCCGATCAGCGATCTGCTGAGGATGCCGGACAGTCGCCGCTGCCGACGTCGTTCGCCGATGCACTGCTGACCCCGTACGAGCTGACCAATCAGCTGGATGTGTCGGTGCTGACCTCTTGGGCCGAGCTGACGGCAAGCATGCCGTCGCTGGCCCCGGACGCCATCTTCGACGGGGCGCCGCTGATCTCCGGGCAGCCGCTGATCGATCTCGTCGGCTACGGGTTCGACGCCTTCAACTTCTTCGGCGCCTAGTCGGCGCGCTAGAGTCACTTCGCGTGGACGTGCGTGTGGTGAACCATCCGTTGGCCGCGGTGCGGTTGACCACGCTGCGCGACGAGACCACCGACAACGCCGAGTTCCGCGCCGCGCTGGGCGAGCTGTCGCTGATGCTGGTCTACGAGGCGACCCGCGACATGCCACGCGAAACCGTCGCCGTGCGTACGCCGTTGGCCGAGACCGCCGGTGCGCGGCTCGCCACGCCGCCGCTGTTGGTGGCGGTGCTGCGGGCCGGACTGGGCATGATCGAGCAGGCCCAGCTACTGCTGCCGGAAGCGTCGGTGGGTTTCGTCGGCGTCGCCCGCGACGAGCAAACCGCCTTGCCCACACAGTATTTGGAGTCGCTGCCGGACGACCTGCGGGGCCGGCCGGTGATCGTGCTCGATCCGATGCTGGCCACCGGTGGTTCGATGAAGCATGCCATCGGCCTGCTGCACAACCGTGGCGCCGACAACGTGACCGTGGTGTGTGTGGTCGCGGCGCCGGAAGGCATTGCGGCGCTGGAGGAAACGGCACCGCACGCTCGCCTGTTCACCGCGGCCGTCGACGACGGGCTGAACGACAACGCCTACATCGTGCCCGGCCTCGGCGACGCCGGCGATCGTCAGTTCGGGCCGCGCTGATCTACCAGTCCCGGACAGCCTCGGCGAGCTCGTCGCGTAACGCCTCGGCGCGACCGCCGTCGTCAGACCGGACCTCGATGTAGAACTTGACCTTCGGTTCAGTGCCCGACGGCCGAACCACGACCCGGGCGGACGTGCCAGAGTCACCGCCGGTGAAGATCAGCGCATCGGTCTCGGGCGTCAAGTCCATTGTGGTCGAGGCGAATTCGCCCAACCGGGCGGGCGGCGAGGCCCGTAACCGTCGCATCAGCGCGGCGGCCTGCTCGGCGTCGGAGACCGGACGCGACACCGCGGCGCCGCTGTGCACCCCGAAGCGCCGGGCCAGGTCGTCGAGCGCATCGGGCACCGAGCGCTTCGAATGCCCGAGCACGGCGACCAGGTCGCAGACCAGCACCGCGGCGCTGATGCCGTCTTTGTCGCGCACCGCCGCCGGATCGACGCAGTGCCCGATCGCTTCCTCGTAGGCGTACACCAGCGTGCGACCCGGTAGCTGGGCGTCGGCCCGGGCCAGCCACTTGAATCCGGTCAGGGTCTCGACGTGCTGAGCGCCCCAGTGCGCGGCGATCGCGGCGAGCATCCGCGACGACACCACCGTGCTGGCCACCACGGCGTTGGCGGTATCGTTCTGTGACAGGATGTAATCGCCTAGCAGCCAACCTGTTTCGTCACCGGAGAGCATCCGCCAGCCGCTCGGTGTGGGGATGCCGACGGCACATCGGTCCGCGTCGGGATCGAGCGCGATGGCGACGTCGGCGTCGACATGGCCGGCCAATGCCAGCAGCGCGTCGGTGGCACCCGGCTCTTCGGGATTGGGGAAGCCGACGGTCGGGAAGTCGGGGTCAGGCTCGAATTGGCTTGCGACGGTGTGCACGTCGCCGAAGCCGGCGCGGCGGAGCGTCTCGACGGCCACCGCGCCACCCACTCCGTGCAGGGCCGTCAGCGCCACCCGGATCGGGCCCGATGTCGAGCGTCGTACGCCGGCGGCCCGCTCGATGTACTGTTCGACGAGCGTAATTCCGGTGGGCTCCACGGGCGTCCTGGCGATCTCGTCGGCGAATGGTGCTGTCGCGATAGCGGTTTCGATCTCGCGGTCACTGGGGGAGACGATCTGGATGCCGCCGTCCAGGTACACCTTGTAGCCGTTGTCGGTGGCCGGATTGTGGGACGCGGTGATCTGGATGCCCGCCGCCGCGCCGGTGTGACGGACCGCGTACGCGAGCACCGGCGTGGGCAGCGGGTGCGGTAGGAACGTTACCGAAAAACCCGCGGCGAGAAGCGTTTCCGCGGCTGCCGCGGCGAAGGCGGCCGACCCGTGCCGGGCGTCGCGGCCCACGACCACGTTCGCTCCGGCCAGTCCGCGACCGTCGAGCACGCGGGCCACCGCCCACGTCGCGCGCAGCACCACCGCGAGGTTCATCGCATCCGGACCGCCACGCACCGGGCCGCGCAGGCCGGCGGTGCCGAACGACAACGGTTGGGAAAAACGTTTCGCCAGTTCGGCTTTGGAGCAGCGGGCCAGTTCGGCCGCGGTCACCGGATCGGGGTCGTGCGCTATCCAGTCCTCGGGATTCACCGGGATCCCTCTACAGCCGCGTGACCACGTCGGCCAGCAGCGAACCCATTCGTGCCGCCGACGCGGCACCCGTCGCGAGCACTTCGAGGTGGCTGAGCGGCTCACCGGTGATTCCGGCCGCCATGTTGGTGACCAGCGAGACGCCGAGCACCTCGGCGCCGGCGGCCCGCGCCGCGATCGTCTCGTGCACGGTGGACATCCCCACCAGGTCAGCGCCGAGCGTGCGCAGCATCCGGATTTCGGCGGGCGTTTCGAAGTGGGGGCCGGGAAGCCCGGCGTAGACGCCTTCGGCCAGTCCCGAATCGACCTCGCGCGCGAGCCCCCGCAGACGCGGCGCGTACGCGTCGACCATGTCGACGAATTGAGCCCCGACCAACGGCGAGCGCGCGGTCAGATTCAGGTGGTCACTGATCAGCACCGGCTGGCCGACGGCGAAGTCTTCGCACACGGCGCCGGCGGCGTTGGTCAGCACCACGACCCGGGCGCCGGCCGCGCATGCCGTCCGCACGGGGTGGACCACGTGCTGCAGGTCATGGCCCTCATAGGCGTGCACGCGCCCGGCCAGCACCAGCACGCGATGACTACCGATGCGCACCGAGACGATCTGGCCGGTGTGCCCGGCCGCCGACGGCGGGGTGAACCCCGGTACGTCGGCCATCGACAGGATCGCCGTCGGCTCGCCCAGCGCGGACACCGCGGGCGCCCAGCCTGAGCCCAGCACGATCGCTACGTCATGGTCGCCGATCCCGATGCGGTCGGCAATGAACTGCGCTGCGGTTTCGGCAAGCACAAGCTCCCAGCCTAATCGGCGTCGCGCCGGCTGAGCTGATCCAGCACGCGCAGGAAGACGTCGCGGTCGTGGGAGGCAACCTGCCCCAGCCACTGCTCCTCGCCGTGCTGGATGTCGGCCTGCACCGCGTCCTTGATCGAGCGGCCGGCCTCGGTGATCGCCAGCAGTCGGGCCCGGCGGTCGTCGGGGTCGGGCATCCGTTCGATGTAGCCGTGTCCCTGTAGTTCGTCGAGCGTCGGAATGATGCGGGTCTTGTCGGCACCGATCGCTTCGGCGAGCGCGGCCTGGGTGCGGATCGGTGAGCGGTCCAGCGCGAGGAGAACGATGTAGCCCCACATCGACAGTCCGTGCTCCGCCAGCACCGGCATCTCGGCGGCCACGGTTTGGCGGCCCAGTTCCGCCAGCATCTCTGCGAGGTCTCGACGCTTCGCCTTGCGCACCACCTCGTGATGATAAAGCTGGACATATAATATGCACACGCATATGATAAGTATATGCATACAAATGAAGATCTTCGACCGTTGCACCGAATCGCGGTCCTGGCGTCCGTCGACGTCGTCTCCGTCGTCACCGCGGACGATCTGGCCAAGCCCACGCCCTGCGCCGGCTGGAACCTCGCCGACCTGCTGACGCACATGACCGTCCAGCACCGCGGATTTGCCGCCGCCGCGCGCGGACACGGTGCGGATCCAGCGGTGTGGCAGACCGGAACCGTCGGCGAGGCCGTGGCCGCCGACCCCGCCGGCAGCTATGCCGCGGCCGCTGCCGACGTGATCGATGCCTTCGCCGGCGTAGATGTGCTCGATGCGCCGCTCGTCCTGCCCGAGCTCGGCGGCGACGCGGCCTTCCCCGCAGCGATGGCGATTGGTTTCCACTACATCGACTACGTCGTGCACGGCTGGGATGTGGCGCGCACGCTGGGCCGCCCGTTCGAGCTTCCGGCCGACGTGGTGGCCGCGGCGGTCCCGCTGGCGCTGCTCGTGCCCGACGGCGACTTCCGGGCCATCGACAAGGCGCCGTTCGGGCCGGCGATCCCGTCGCCCGGGCAGACCGGTGATCTGGACCGCATCCTGGCTCATCTCGGCCGCTCGCCGCAGTGGCAGCCAGCCGTGGTGGTGGGCGACCGCCACTAGTCGTTGTGCCCGCCGAACAGCGGCGGTGAGATACTGCGACGATGGCTTCCACCCCGGCGCTGGATCGCGTCGACGACACGGTGCGGCGTCGCAGCGCCGACCTCGTCGAGCTGTCGCACGCGATCCATGCCGACCCGGAGTTGGCATTCGACGAGCACCGCAGCTGCGCGAAGGTGCAAACCCTGGTCGCCGAACGCGGTTTCGAGATCACCGCGGCAGCGGGCGGATTGGACACCGCTTTTCGGGCGGACTACGGCAGCGGGCCCCTGACCGTCGGTGTCTGCGCCGAGTACGACGCCCTGCCAGAGATCGGCCACGCGTGCGGTCACAACATCATCGCCGCATCGGCGGTGGGCGCCGCGCTGGCACTGGCCGACGTCGCCGACGAACTGGGACTGCGGGTTTCGCTGCTGGGCACTCCCGCCGAGGAGTTCGGTGGCGGAAAAGTACTGATGCTCGACGCCGGAGTCTTCGACGATCTCGCGGTATCGGTGATGGTGCACCCGGGTCCGGTGGACATCGCGGCGGCCCGGTCCCTGACGCTGTCCGCCGTCCGGGTGACCTATCGCGGAAAGGAATCCCACGCCTCGGCCGCGCCGTTTCTGGGCATCAACGCCGCCGACGCGATCACCGTCGCCCAGGTCGCGATCGGGTTGCTGCGTCAGCAGTTGGCGCCCGGCCAGCAGATGCACGGCATCGTCACCCGGGGCGGGCAGGTCGCCAACGTGATCCCCGCGCACACCGAGCTGCAATACACGATGCGGGCTACCGACGCGTCGTCGCTGGCCGATCTCGAGGCCAAGGTGCGCGACTGCTTCCTGGCCGGCGCGGTGGCCACCGGCTGCGACTACAACGTCGAGCAGACCGAGCCGATGTATGACGCGCTCAACCCCGATCCCTGGCTGGCCGAGACCGTGCGCGCCGAGATGACTCAGCTCGGGCGGTCACCGATCCCGAAGGAATACGAGGCGGCGGTCCCGCTGGGCAGTACCGACATGGGCAACATCACCCAGCGGCTGCCCGGCATCCACCCGATGGTCAGCGTCGACGCCGGCGGCGCGTCGTTGCATCAGCCCGACTTCACCGCGGCGGCGATCACGCCGAGCGCCGACAACGCCGTCATCGACGGCGCGATCATGTTGGCGCGCACCATTGTTCGCCTCGCCGAGTCGCCCGAACAGCGCGACCGGGTGCTGGCCGCGCAGGCAAAGCGGGCGGCGTCATGAGCCTCTCGGACATCACCGACGCGTGGCTGGCCGCGCACTACGACGATCTGGTCGACTGGCGGCGCCACATCCACCGCTACCCCGAACTCGGCCGACAGGAATTCGCCACCACGCAGTTCGTCGCCGAGCGGCTGGCCGAGGCCGGCCTCAACCCGAAGGTGTTGCCTGGCGGCACCGGGCTGACGTGCGACCTCGGGCCCGACGGTGAGCCGCGGGTCGCGTTGCGGGCCGACATGGACGCGCTGCCGATGGCCGAGCGGACCGGGACCCCGTTCACCTCGACGATGCCCAACGCCGCGCATGCCTGCGGCCACGACGGGCACACCGCGATCCTGCTCGGAACCGCGCTGGCCCTGGCGGGCGCGCCGGAGTTGCCGGTCGGGGTGCGGCTGATCTTTCAGCCCGCCGAGGAGTTGATGCCCGGCGGTGCGATCGACACGATCGCCGCTGGGGCGATGTCCGGGGTCACCCGCATCTTCGCGCTGCACTGCGATCCCCGTCTGGTCGTCGGCAAGATCGCGGTGAAGCCGGGCCCGATCACCTCGGCGGCCGACATGATCCACATCAGCCTGACGTCGCCGGGCGGTCACACCTCGCGGCCACACCTGACCGGTGACCTGGTCTACGGGCTGGGCACGCTGATCACCGGGCTGCCCGGGGTGCTGTCCCGCCGCATCGACCCGCGCCACAGCACCGTGATGGTCTGGGGCGCAGTCAATGCGGGCGTGGCTGCCAACGCGATTCCGCAGAGCGGCACGCTGGACGGCACCGTCCGAACCTCCAGCCGTGAGGCGTGGCTTGGCATGGAAGACATCGTCCGTGAGACGGTGACGGCCCTGCTTGCTCCGCTGCACGTCGAGCACACCGTGCAGTACAACCGCGGTGTCCCGCCAGTGGTCAACGAAGAGGTGTCGACGCGGATCCTCACCCACGCCATCGAGGCGATCGGACCGGATGCCCTGGCCGACACCAAACAATCCGGCGGCGGCGAGGACTTCTCCTGGTACCTCGAGGAAGTGCCCGGCGCGATGGCCCGCCTCGGCGTGTGGTCTGGTCACGGCCCACAGCTGGATCTGCATCAGCCGAACTTCGACCTCGACGAGCGCGCACTGGGAATCGGCGTGCGGTTGATGGTCAACATCATCGAGCAGTCCGCGGCGCTGGGCTGACGAGCCGAGTCGGGGCCTGCTACTCGCCGTGGCCTGGGCCGACGTTGCGGGCCGGACAGGTCCTGATCTTGTGCACGTATTCGCTTGGCGCACCGGCGATTTCGGCGGCGTCGGCCATGACGCCGATGTAACGCGCCGACGGTAGGCCGCCTTCCCAGGCGTCCACCACATAGAGCCACGCCAGCACCGGATCTGTCGTGGTGTCCGACGACAAGCGCTCCACCCGGCAGCGGATCTTCTTGTGAATGCCGAGTTCGGAGCCCTCCCAGCGGTCGAGGGTGTTCTCGTCGGCCGACGTCATGTCGTAGAGCACCACGAACACCTTCGAGGTCGGATCCTCGACCACCGTGGCCAGCGCGCCCTCCCAGCCGATGTCCTCGCCGCCGAATGTCAGCCGCCAGCCGTGTAACCAGCCGGTTCCGGCCATTGGGGAATGGGGTGCACGCTGCTGCATCTGGTCGGGATGCATGTTCGAGCCGTAAGCGGCGTAGAGCGGCACGGAGAAATCTTAAACGGCGTGCGCTGACGCGGCGCATATCCATGACGTTCGTTAGGTTGTGTGACGTGGCGACCCGCATCGTGATCATCGGGGGAGGACCGGCCGGTTACGAGGCGGCGCTCACCGCAGCGGCCCGCGACGCCCACGTAACCGTCATCGACTCCGAGGGCATCGGCGGCGCCGCGGTGCTCTTCGACGTCGTGCCGTCGAAGGCGTTCATCGCCTCCACCGGGGTACGTACCGAGCTACGACGGGGGCCGCATCTGGGCTTCGACGTGGACATCGAAGCCGCCAAGATCTCGCTTCCCGACATCCACCAGCGCGTCAAGCGGTTGGCCGCCGAACAGTCCGCCGACGTCAAAGCGCAACTGCTCAGCGCCGGCGTCGACGTCGTCGAGGGCAGGGGCGAGCTGGTCGACACCACCCCTGGTCTCGCCACCCATCGTGTGCAGGCCACCGCGCCGGACGGCAGCACCGGCATCTACGACGCCGACGTGGTGCTGATCGCCACCGGTGCCAGCCCCCGCGAGCTGCCGACCGCCCGCCCCGACGGCGAACGCATCCTGACCTGGCGCCAGCTCTACGACCTCGATGCCCTGCCCGAGCACCTGATCGTGGTCGGCTCGGGCGTGACCGGCGCTGAATTCGTACACGCTTACACCGAACTGGGCGTCGACGTGACGGTCGTCGCCAGCCGTGACCAGATCCTGCCGTACGAGGACGCCGACGCGGCCGCCGTGCTGGAGCGAATCTTCTCCGAGCGCGGCGTCCAGCTGGTCAAGAACGCCCGCGCCGAGTCGGTCACCCGCACCGCTTCGGGGGTGTTGGTGGCGCTGGGCGACGGCCGGACCGTTGAGGGCAGCCACGCGCTGATGACGATCGGGTCGGTGCCGAACACCGGCGGCCTGGGTCTGGACCGGGTCGGCATCGAACTCGGGCGCGGCAACTACCTGGCTGTCGATCGGGTCTCGCGCACCTCGGTGTCCAACATCTACGCGGCGGGCGACTGCACCGGGCTGCTGCCGCTGGCGTCGGTGGCCGCGATGCAGGGCCGGATCGCGATGTGGCACGCCCTGGGCGAGGCCGTCTCGCCGATCCGGCTGCGTACCGTCGCCGCCGCGGTGTTCACCCGCCCCGAGCTGGCCGCCGTCGGTGTCCCGCAGTCCGCGATCGACGACGGATCGGTGCAGGCCCGCACGATCATGCTGCCGCTGCGCACCAATGCGCGGGCCAAGATGTCCGGGCTGCGGCACGGCTTCGTGAAGCTCTTCTGTCGTCCGGCCACCGGCGTGGTGATCGGCGGTGTGGTGGTCGCGCCGATCGCGTCGGAGCTGATCCTGCCGATCGCGATGGCCGTCCAGAATCGGCTCACCGTGAATCACCTCGCGCAGACCCTGAGCGTGTACCCGTCGTTGTCGGGGTCGATCACCGAAGCGGCGCGACGCCTGATGGCGCACGACGACCTGGATTAACCGGGACCGCCCCGCGACAATGCAGAGCGCAGCGATGAGGAGGAGCGGGGCGACTGGTCAGGTGGCCAGGTAGCCTTGGATCAGCGATCTACTGGCGAGTAACCGACAGGAGACTTGTGTCGTGAGCGACGCGAATCGCGTGCCGGCTAGCTTTTTGAGGCCCGAGCAACGTGCCTCGGCGTGGGAGCGCCTCGGCAGCGAGCAGTTCGACGTCGTCGTCATCGGCGGCGGAGTAGTGGGGTCGGGGTCAGCGCTCGACGCCGCGACGCGCGGACTAAAGGTGGCGCTGGTCGAGGCCCGAGACTTCGCCTCCGGCACGTCGAGTCGCTCGTCGAAGATGTTCCACGGCGGGCTGCGCTATCTCGAGCAACTGGAATTCGGTTTGGTGCGCGAGGCGCTGTACGAGCGCGAACTGTCGCTGACGACATTGGCCCCGCACCTGGTCAAGCCGCTGCCGTTCCTCTACCCGCTGACCAAACGGTGGTGGGAGCGCCCCTACGTGGCCTCCGGCATCATGCTCTACGACCAACTCGGTGGCGCGAAATCCGTTCCCGCGCAGAAGCATCTGACCCGAGCCGGGGCCCTGCGACTGTCGCCGGGTCTGAAGCGCAGTGCGCTGATCGGCGGAATCCGTTACTACGACACCGTCGTCGACGATGCCCGGCACACGCTGACCGTCGTGCGCACCGCCGCGCACTACGGCGCCGTGGTGCGGTCGTCGACCCAGGTGGTGTCGCTGCTGCGCGAAGGCGACCGGGTGACCGGCGTGCGAGTCCGCGACTCCGAGGACGGTGCGATCACTGAAGTTCGCGGCCATGTCGTGGTCAACGCGACCGGGGTGTGGACCGACGAGATCCAGGCATTGTCCAAGCAGCGCGGTCGATTTCGGGTGCGCGCATCCAAGGGTGTGCACATCGTCGTACCACGCGACCGCATTGTCAGCGACGTCGCGATCATCCTGCGGACCGAGAAGTCGGTGATGTTCGTGATCCCGTGGGGCAGCCACTGGATCATCGGAACCACCGACACCGACTGGAATCTGGACCTCGCCCACCCGGCCGCCACCAAGGCCGACATCGATTACATTCTGAGCACCGTCAACACTGTGCTGGCTACTCCGTTGAGCCACAACGACATCGACGGTGTGTATGCGGGTCTGCGCCCACTGCTGGCAGGCGAGAGCGAGGAGACGTCCAAACTTTCCCGCGAGCACGCGGTCGCGGTGCCCGCGCCGGGACTGGTCGCGATCGCCGGCGGCAAGTACACCACCTACCGCGTGATGGGGGCCGACGCGATCGACGCTGCGGCGCAATACGTTCCGGCCCGTGTCGCCCCGTCGATCACCGCAAAGGTGCCGCTGTTGGGCGCCGACGGCTACTTCGCGCTGATCAACCAGACCGAACATGTCGGCGCGCTGGAAGGTCTGCATCCGTACCGGGTGCGTCACCTGTTGGACCGCTACGGCTCGCTGATAAACGAAGTGCTGAAGATGGCCGCCGACCGTCGCGACCTGCTGAACCCGATCGCCGCCGCCCCGGGCTACCTCAGGGTCGAGGTGGCCTATGCCGTCGCGGCCGAGGGCGCGCTGCACCTGGAAGACATCCTTGCGCGCCGGACCCGCATCGCGATCGAATACTCGCACCGCGGCGTCGACTGCGCTCGGGAGGTGGCCGACATCGTGGCGCCGATCCTGGGCTGGACCGCGGCCGACGTCGACCGGGAAGTCACGACGTACACCGCGCGGGTCGAGGCCGAGGTGCTGTCTCAAACCCAGCCCGACGACGCGTCCGCCGATGCCCTGCGAGCCAGCGCTCCGGAGGCCCGTGCCGAGATCCTCGAGCCGGTTCCGCTGAATTGAGGCCCCCGCCGCTGCCGCCCCGCGACGGACTGGGACCGGCGCGGCTCCGGGTACGCGGCGGGCCGCTGGGCGAGGAGCTGGCCAGCAGGTTCGGCCCCGAGGTGGCCGCGAAAGCGGGCGCCGGCGAAGTCGTCGACCAGCATGGCGCGGTGCTCGATCCCGCCACCGTGTTGCCGGCCGGCGCCGTCGTCTTTCTCTACCGTGAATTGCGCGATGAGGTCGAGGTGCCGTTCGACATTCCGGTGCTGTACCAGGACGACGACATCCTGGTGGCCGACAAACCGCATTTCCTGGCCACCATGCCGCGGGGGCGCCACGTCGCGCAGACGGCGCTGGTGCGACTGCGGCGACAGCTCGGACTCGACGAACTCAGCCCCGCCCATCGGCTGGATCGGTTGACGGCCGGGGTGCTGCTGTTCACCAAGCGTCGCGAGATTCGCGGGGCGTATCAGGCGATGTTCGCCCGCGGGGCGGTCGGCAAGACCTATTCGGCAAGGGCGGCGGTGGACCCGAGCATCGCGTTACCGCGAGAGGTGCGAAGCCGAATCGTCAAGCGCCGCGGCAATTTCCAAGCGGTTGAGGAAGCCGGCGAGCCCAACGCGGTGACGTTGGTCGAGCTGGTTTCGGCCGATGGGATGTACCGGCTGACACCGCGGACCGGTCGTACTCATCAACTCCGGGTGCACATGGCCGGTCTGGGCCTCCCGATCTACGGGGACCCGTTGTATCCGCGAGTGATCGACGTCGCCGCCGACGATTTCTGTACCCCTTTGCAGCTGCTGGCGCAGCGAATCGAGTTCGATGATCCGTTCAGCGGCGCGCGTCGCGTATTCGCCAGCCGTCGGCGGCTGTCAGCAGCGCTCGACGCCGGGGTTGATCAGGGGCAGGTGGTGGCCGACCAGGACGCGACCGAGCCGGGGTGACGCGGGAGCGGGCGCCGGCGCAGACCGCACCGACGAGGCCGCCGAGGTGACCGCATTGAGCACATGACGTGCCCGATCGGTCAGGCCGCTGGCGGCGGTCAGGTCAGCGAAGCGTGCGCTGACGAAGTCTTGCAGTGTTTCCACGTCGTCCGTCCTTTGGTAGGTACCGGGCAGTAGGTCAACGATTGGAGAGCCCTCTTTGGCTCGATTTTTCGGCATTTTGTGATCAAGCCCCTATTGGACAAGATGTGCGACTCAAGTCACGTGTGCTGCAACAGGTCGCCGGCCGCTGGTATTCCACGATAGGCGTTTCGCGTCGGCAACGCCCGAGGCGTGTGTCAACAGCGCGTGAACATTCTCGGGTATGGATCAAACGGTTGAGCCGCAAGCGATTTGCCTTGGCAAGGGAATGCGCCAGTATCTTTACGACCATGTCTTCGCGGTGGGGCCCACTTCTGCTGGCAGCGCTCGTGCTAGCCGGCTGCGGTATGCGGCAGCGCCCAGTCGACAGCCATTCTCCCACAATCGATTTCGGTGGATTGTCACGAACGTACGCCGTTCACCTACCGCCCACCCGTCCCACCGGGCTGGTGCTGAATCTGCACGGTGGGGCCACTACCGGGGCGGGGCAGGAGTGGCTGACCAACTTCGATACCGTCGCCGACGCGAACGGTTTCGCGGTTGCGTATCCCGACGGAATCGACAAGAGCTGGGCAGACGGGCGAGGGGCGTCGGAGGCAGACCATCGCGGGATCGACGACGTGGGATTTCTGGTGGCTTTGGCCGAGAAGCTTCGAGCGCAGTACGGCGTCGACCCAGGGCACGTCTTCGTGACCGGAATGTCCAACGGCGCTTTCATGGCCAACCGGCTGGCCTGCGACCACGCCGATCTATTTGCCGCGGCCGCACCCGTTTCCGGCACGCTGGGGAGCCGCGTGACGTGCCGCCCGTCGCGCCCGGTCGCGGTTCTCGACATTCACGGAACGGCCGATCCGATCGTCCCGTTCGACGCCGCAAGCATGCACACCCCCGACGGATCGACCGGCATCGTCACGGCCCCCGCGATGGTCCAGCGGTGGCGCGCCGAGGACCACTGCTCGGGTGAGCCCGCCGCCGACACGCTGCCGGACGTAGGGGACGGGACCGCGGTGCACCGGTTCACCTCCGCATCGTGCGCGGCCGGCACCGCGGTGGTGTTCTACCAGGTCGATGGCGGCGGGCATACCTGGCCGGGCGGCGCTGCGTACCCACCCGCGGCCGGGCTCGGGACCACCAGCCGAGCTTTCAACGCCTCGGAAGCCATCGGCCGGTTCTTCGTTGCGCACGCACGGTGACGTCGGCACCGCCCGGGCGCAACTGTGAACGGCCGGGAAACTGGGGCTGAAATCGTGAGTCGCACGTGTACGGCGAGGCTCTGGGCATAATGACCGAAGTGCGAATCTTGTTACCATGCCTCATGGATGCGAGTGATGCAGCAATGCGCGCGACACGCCAGTGCGACTAACTCCGCTGACCGTCTAAAGGAATTCGATTGAAGCTCAACCGATTTAGCGCCGCACTGAGCATTCTGGTGACGGGCATGCTGATTCTGTCAGCATGCGGCAGCCACAACAACGCTTCCGGTGGAAGTTCGACGACCAGCATGCCGCCGGTGAAGGTGGCTTGCGGCGGCAAGCCGGACCTCAAAGCCAGCGGTTCCACGGCCCAGAAGAACGCCATGGGCGAGTTCGTCAAAGCGTTCGCGCAGGCCTGCCCGGGTCAGTCGCTGGACTACACTGCCGACGACTCCAGCGCCGGAATCAACGAGTTCCTAGAGAGCAAAAATGATTTCGCCGGCTCCGACTCGACGCTGACTCGAGCCGAGTACGACAAGGCCCAGCAGCGGTGTGGTTCGCCGACGTGGAATCTGCCGATGGTCGTCAGTCCAATCGCCATTGCATTCAACGTCAATGGTGTGAAGGCGCTGAACCTCGACGGTTTGACCGCGGCGCAGATCTTCAACGGCCAGATCAACATGTGGAACGACGGCGCGATTCAACTGCAGAATCTCGGTGTACAGCTGCCCAACGAGCCTATCCACGTGGTGTTCCGCAGCGACGAGTCCGGGACCACCGACAACTTTCAGCGATATCTCGACACCGCCTCTAAAGGCACCTGGGGCTTCCCCGCCGGACGAAAGTTCAACGGCGGCGTCGGTGAGGGCGCGGTCGGCAACGACGGTGCCGCCGACAAGGTGAAGAACACCGAGGGGTCGGTCACTTACCTCGCATGGTCGTTCGCCCAGTCGGAACACTTGAATACCGCGAGCATCATCACCTCGGCCGGCCCGGACCCGGTGAGCATCAGCCCCGAGTCGGTGGGCAAGACGATCTCCACGGCGTGGTTCATCAAAAAGGGCGACGACCTCGCCCTCGACACCATCTCGTTTTATCGGCCGAACCAGCCTGGTGCCTATCCGATCGTGTTGGCGACCTATGAGATCGTCTGCTCGAAGTACCAGGACCCCATGGTGGGCCAAGCCGTGCGGGCCTTCCTGCAGAGCTCAATCGGACCAGGTCAAAAGGGCTTATTGGGCGCCGGTTACATTCCGATTCCAGCCGAGTTCACGCCGCGGCTGCTGAACTCCATCAACGCGATTTCCTGAGGTGACGAGGCGCAATGTGTGAGGGTATTTTTCACTGCGGTCCACCCGGTGGTACAAGCGTTTCCCCACGAAAGTAAATGTTGACGACTCATGGATTTCACGACGCTGCCGCCTGAGGTCATCTCGGCACTAATCCATTCGGGGCCCGGATCGGAGTCTCTGGTCGACGCCGCCGCGGCGTGGCGTCAGCTCGGCGCCGACCTGGAGGACGCGGCCGACAACTACACCGCGACGGTGTCGTCGATGGCCGACTCCTGGCACGGCCCGTCGTCGGCGGCGATGTCGCAGTCCGTCGCGCCGTACCTGACGTGGCTGCGCACCACCTCGCAGCAGGCTCAGCAGGTCGCCGCGTCGGCTCAGGCTGCAGCGACCGCGTTCAACACCGCCAGCGCCACGGTGGTTCCCACGGCGCAAGTGCTGGCAAACCGGACTCTGCTGGCGAAATTGTTGGCCACCAACATCTTTGGCAGAAACATGCCGGCGATCGCCGCGACCGAGGCCAACTACCAGGAGATGTGGGCGACCAACGCCGCAGCGATGACCCGGTATCAGGCCGCGTCGACTCAGGCGACCACGCTGCCGCAGTTCACGTCGCCGGTGTCGATGACGAATCCGTCGGGGCAGACCGACCAACAGGCCCAGCAGGCGGCCGCATCCGCCAACTCGGGCACGTCCACAGCGACGAGGGCGGCGATCACGTCCTCTCCGGCGGCTGCCAGTCCCGCGGCGCCACTCGGGGCCGACCCCACCACCGGATACGTAGGCCTTGCCAACACTTACGCCAACCAGTTCATTTCGTCCGGTTTCCCGATCAACCTGCTGAGCTACCTGGCGCAGAGCCAGTCGGCTCAGGCCCTGCAGGGTGTGAGCGCCCAGGTCGGCCAAGGCGTGTCCGAGGGCGAGGAGGCGCTGGGTGGCGCCGCCAGCGGCTTGGGCGGTGGTGCCGCTGGAGCCTTGGGCGCGCTCGGTGGCGGCGGGGGACTGGGCGCGCTGGGTGCGGCCGGGCTGTCCGCGCCCGCAGCGGCCGCGGCGACGGGTGTGGCCGTGCCGATGGGTGGCCTGATGGCGCCGCCGGGGACCGGGACGCTGCTGGCGACATCGCAGGCGCCGGTGCAACTCGCTTCGGCGGCAACGCCACTCGGTACCGGTGCGACGCCGGCAACGTCGATGATGCCGCCGCTGATGGCGCCGCCGATCTCACCGGGTAGTGGCTGGCGCAAGCGCAAGTCCCAGAAATACGAGGACATTTCGATCGGCAAAGAGCTCAAGGGCAACGTGATGAAGCCGCCGCCCTCGGCGGGCTGACCCGAAACTGCTTGCGGCGGCTGCCAAGCCGGGGGAACCGGTCTCAGGCTCCGGTATGTCGCGGGCAGAATGCGGCGATGCTGACGCCGACGAAGAATCCGGCGTGGTAGCCGTCAAGACCGCTCTGCTGCATCACGTCGTTCGCGACATCGCTCGCGGCTCGGCCGCTGTCGAGCGCGTCGCAGACCTGGTGGCCGGCGATGACCGCCGCCTGCCCGGACGCAAAGTTGATCTGTTTGGACTGCAACGCATTCAAGAAGCTCGCGTCGACGGCGTCGGCGTGCGCGGCGGGCGCGGTGATCGCCATGACGCCGAGCGGGAGCACCAGGACCAGGCCGGTCACAACTGATCGCACATGATTGATCAAGCGCACTCGGGTGGTCGTCCTTTCTCATCCGGTCCGCTGAGCAGAAGCTTAATTATTGCGATAGGCCGCAAAGTCGCTGTCATTGCGATCATTGCATGCCGCGGGCGGACTTTTGAAGCGCGCAGTCCGGCCAACGCGGGCAACCCTGGTCGTTAACCGAATGGACATTCTCCGGGCATTCAACGTTGGCAGGAGGGGCACCAGTACGCCACCCGTTCGCCGCTGTCGTCGAAGTCGATCGGCGTGCCGCAGCGACGGCAACTTTCACCGCGACGCCCGTACACCCAGACCTGCCGTCCGGGTCGGGTGTCGCCGGTGGTGCAGCGGTTCTGACGTAACCGGTTGACCCACAACATGTCGCGGGCGCGGGCGGCCAGGCGGTGCGGATCGGCGATCGCGCTCACCGGCGCCGTCGGCAAGTGCCCGCTGAGAAAACACAACTCGTTGCAGAAGACGTTCCCGATGCCGGCCATCACCCGCTGGTCGAGCAACGCCTGGGCGATCGGCCGATCCGGGTCCGCGATCAGGTTGGCGGCGGCCACATCCGCATCCCAATCGTCGCCGAGCAGATCTGGCCCCAAGTGGTCGACAGCATCCTCGTCGCGGTCGCGTTCCAGGATCTGCAATACGCCCAGATCGATACCGATTGCACGGATGTCCTTGGTCTCCAGGATGATTCGCACCCGGTAGTCCACGCGCCGGCTCTTCGGCGTTATTCGCCACGCGCCGTCCATCTTCAGGTGGGAGTGGATGCTGGCCGGCCCCACGCGGATGAACAGGTGCTTGCCGCGGCTGACCACCTCGTCGACGACCTCGCCGGACAGGTCGACGGTGGCATAGCGCGGAACACGCACATCGCAGCGGGTCAGCGTCTCGCCGAGCAGCGCCGTCCGCAGTTTCTCTGCGGTCCGGAAAACGGTGTCCCCTTCCGGCATGGGTTACCGCAGCCGGAGCCCACGCGGAGTGCGAGCGAACCCGGCGTCGGTCAGGGCCGTGACCACGCTCGGCGATACCTCCGGCGCCAGCACAGAGGCGCTGTTGATCCGCTCGATCAGGATCGAGTTGACCTGCCTGGCGGCCACCAGTTCGGCGACCGCGACCGCCGCGGCGTGGTTGGCTTCGGCGTTGTCGTCGACGAAGCTCAGCATTGACTTGCCGCCGCGCTCGAGGAACCACGCCAGCTCGCCGTCGACCAGCACGACGAGCGCGCCCGCTTTGCGGCCCGGTCGCGCGGCACTGTCTTCCGCAGAGCGCGACGGCCAGGACAGTGCCGCGCCGTACGGGTTGGCCGGATCGGCTGCGGCCAGCACCACCGCGCGGTATTCCGGCCGTTCCGGGTCGACGCCGTCGAGGTAACTGCGGAGGCGGTCGACGGTGGATGCCACGGCGAACTGGGCCCCGCCGAGGGACTCCACGAAGTAGCCGCGCTGGCAGCGGCCCGCGTCTTCGAACGCCGTCAGCACCTTGTAGAGCATGGCGAAGCCGCCGGGCACGCCCTCGGCGGCGACGGCCCCCTTGGTCAGCACCCCGTGACGGTTCATCAGCAGCTCCGCCTGATGGTGGGCGCGGGCGGTCGAGTCTGGCTCGGGTGTAGGCAGTGCCGACCAGCGGCCGGCGACGGTCGGATCGGCGGCCCGCGCCTGCGGGTTCGCGACGTGAAAGCGACTCAGTCGCGGCGTGCGCTTGCCGCGGCCAGGCCGGTGCGCGGGAGCGGAGCGCCTGCGACCCGGCGCCCCCGACAACATCGCGCGCACCGGCGCGAACGTGTCGCCGGTGACCCAGCCCGCCCAGATCAGCTCCCACAGGGCGGCTCTGAGCTCGGCCTCGCCGATTCCTGGTTGCCCCAGCTGCCGGAAGAAGAACGCGCCGCCGCCGGCCAGCATGTCCAGGATCACGCGGTGGGCCGCGGTGAACTCGATCTCGGACCCGGCGGCCAGCGTCAGCGGCGCGGCATCGGCGGCGTGAAACGCGACCCAGCCGTCGCTGCCCGAGATCGATCCCGCGCCCGACCACAGGACCTCGCCAGAGGCCAACAGCTCGTCGAGCAGAGCGGGCGAATAGTCGCGGACCCGCGGCGCCAACACCAGCGATTCGATCGCGGACGCCGGCAGCGGGACGCCGGCGAGCTGGTCGACGACCGTCAGCAGGCCGTCAAGGCCGTAGTTGAGCGGCGAGCCGGCGCCGACGCCGTGCCAGGCCGGCAAGAACTTCGCATAGGCGCTGGTGCTGACCGGCTCCACCTGTGCCCGCAGCGCCGCCAGCGACCGGCGGCGCAGAATCCGCAGGACTTCGGCGTCACACCATTGATCGCCGACGGCGTCGGTGGAGAACTCACCGCGGACCAGCTTCCCGTCGGCGGCCATCCGGCCCAGTACGTCGGCCGCGACCCGCAGGCCCAGCCCGAACCGGGTCGCGACATCGGTGGTGGTGAACGGCGCGTGGGTGCGCGCATAGCGGCTGATCAGCTCACCGAGGGGGTCGGCAACCGCCGCAGTGAAGCTCACCGGCACGCCGACCGGCACCGCCACCCCGACGCCGTCGCGCAGCCGGCCGATGTCCTCGATCGCCACCCACCAACTGCCGCCGGCGAACGATACCGGCAGCGCCCGCTTGGCGGCGTATAGCGCTTCCAGCCAGCCACCGACATCGGCGCCCCCGGCGCGGGCGGCGACCTCCTCGGCGGTCAACGGGCCGAGCAGCCGCAACAGATCGGCCACCGCTTCGGCGTCGCGGGCGGCCCGATCCGACGACAGGTGCTGCAGCTGCCGGCCGGTGCCGGCGACCACCTCCGGGTCGAGCAGCTCGCGCAGCTCGACCCGGCCCAGCAATTCGGCGAGCAGCGTGGGGTCGAGCGACAGCGCGGCGGCGCGGCGCTCGGCCAGCGGACTGTCGCCCTCGTACATGAAAGCGCCGACATAGCCGAACAGCAGGGATACGGCGAACGGCGACGGGGTCGCGGTTTCGGTCTCGACGACGCGGATCTTGCGGGCGGCGATGTCGCCCATCAACCCGGCCAGCGTCGGCACGTCGTACACGTCCTGCAGGCATTCGCGGACCGTCTCGAGCACGATCGGGAAGTCCGGGTATTTGCGGGCCACGTCGAGCAGCTGGGCCGCCCGCTGGCGCTGGTGCCACAACGGCGACCGTTTGCCGGGATGCCGTCGGGGCAGCAGCAGCGCACGCGCGGCGCATTCCCGGAATCGCGAGGCGAACAGCGCCGAACCGCCGACCTCCGCGGTGACGATCGGATCGATCTCGTCGACATCGAACACGAACAGCTCGGCGCCCGGCGGTGTGTCGGTGCCGGTGTCCGAGATCGTGTCGGGCAGCCGTACCACGATGCCGTCGTCGGAAGCGGTGGGTTTCTCGTCGATGCCATAGCGCTCGCGCAACCGCCGGCTCACCGCCAGCGCGAGCGGACCGTGTACTCGTAATCCGTAGGGGGAGTGCAGAATCACCCGCCAGTCACCCAGCTCGTCGCGGAACCGCTCCACCAACAAGGTGGCATCGGTGGGCACCACGTTGGTGGCGGAGCGCTGGTCGTCCAGCAGCCGCCAGAGATTCTCGGTGGCATAGTCGTTGAATCCGAGCTCGGCGCAACGCTTTTCGAATGGACCCCGATCCAGCGCGGCCAGCTCCCCGGTGAAGGCGCCGATCGCGCGGCCGAGTTCGGCGGGTCGCCCGGATTCATCGCCCCGCCAGAACGGCAGCCGGGCCGGCTCGCCGGGCGCCGGAATCACCAGCACCCGGTCGTGGGTGATCTCGGTGATCCGCCAACTGGTGGCGCCCAGCGCGATGACATCGCCGGGCCTTGATTCGTAGACCATCTCCTCGTCGAGTTCACCGACGCGCGAAGGGGTTTCGGAGTCGGTGGCCAGGTATACGGTGAACAGCCCGCGGTCCGGGATGGCGCCGCCGGAGGTCACGGCGAGTCGCTGCGCGCCCGGACGGGCCGTCACGGTGCCGTTGTCACGGTCGTAGACCAGGCGTGGCCGCAACTCGGCGAACTCGGTCGACGGGTACTTGCCCGACAGCAGGTCCAGCGTCGCCTCGAAGGCACTGTGTGGCAGCGTCGCAAACGGTGCGCTGCGTCGCACGGAGTCAAACCAGCGGTCGACATCCAGCGGTTCCAACGCCGACGCCGCCACGGTGTGCTGCGCCAAGATGTCGAGCGGATTGGTCGGCACCTTCATCGTCTCGATCTCACCGGCGAGCATGCGTTGCACGGTCACCGCGCAGCCGATCAAATCGGTGCGGTGCTTGGGAAACAGCACGCCCTGGGAGATCTCGCCGACCTGGTGTCCGGCGCGGCCGATCCGCTGCAGACCGGACGCCACCGACGGCGGCGACTCCACCTGAATGACGAGGTCGACCGCGCCCATGTCGATGCCCAACTCCAGGCTGGAGGTCGCCACCACCGCCTTCAGCCGACCGGACTTGAGATCCTCTTCGACGATCGCCCGCTGTTCCTTGCTGACCGAGCCGTGGTGAGCGCGGGCCAACAGCGTCGGCGCGCCGTAGGTCTGACCGCTGCCCAGCAGATGGGCCGGGGCGCCGCCGGCGACTTTCGGGTTGCGCGGCTTCTCCTCATCGCGCTCCGCGCTCTGCATCGTCGCCGCGCGCGGGTTGGCCTCGGCGGGCGCCTCGGTCCCGGTGCGCTCGGCATGAATCTCGTTGAGCCGGGCGGTCAATCGTTCGGCCAGCCGCCGCGAGTTCGCGAAGACGATCGTCGAGTTGTGCGATTCGACCAGGTCGACCAGCTGCGCCTCGACGTCCGGCCAGATGCTGCCGTTTTCGAGGTTGGCCATGTCGGGGACCGGGACCTGCACCGCTAATTCGAATGTCTTCGCCGCGGGCGGGGAGACGATGGTGGTCGGGGCGGCCCCCGACAGGAAGCGGGCCACCTCCTCGGCCGGCCGGACGGTCGCCGAGAGTCCGATCCGCTGCGCCGGCGCGGGCAGCATGTCGTCGAGCCGTTCCAGCGACAACGCCAGGTGCGCACCGCGTTTGGTGCCGGCGATGGCATGCACCTCGTCGACAATTACGGTCTGCACACTGGCCAGCGTCTGCCGGGCCGCCGAGGTCAACATCAAAAACAGCGACTCGGGCGTGGTGATCAGCACGTCGGGCGGGTTGCTGATCAGCTGCCGCCGTTGGGCCGGTGGCGTGTCACCGGATCGCAGGCCCACGGTGATCTCGGGGGCGGGCAGACCTTTCTGCGCGGCGACCCGGGCCATGCCGGCCAGCGGCGTGCGAAGGTTGCGCTCGACGTCGACGGCCAATGCCTTCAGCGGCGAAATGTAGAGCACGCGGGTGCCGGGTTCGCGTTCCTTGCGCGGGGCGCCCGCCAGCGTGTCGATTGCCCACAGGAACGCGGCCAGCGTCTTACCCGAGCCGGTCGGGGCGATGACGAGGGTGTTGTGACCGTCGGCGATCGCCGACCACGCGTCGGCCTGCGCCGGGGTGGGCGCGGCGAAAGTACCCGCGAACCAGTCGCGGGTGACGACGCTGAACCGCCCAAGGGCATCCAACGGTTCACCAGGGACAGAACTCACCCAGCCATCATGGCAATGGGGTCTGACAAAAGCGCGTCAGCGCTGGTCAGGCGCGACCGCCTTGGCCAATTGTTCGGGAATGTTGTTGACCCGGATGATCGCATCGAGCAGCGAATGAGCGCAGGAATCGCTGAGCTGGCCCGCATCGGTCTCCGGATGCAGGATGCGCTGCCGGCACACCTCGAACGTCAACGCCAGCCAGCCGTGGATGACGATCCGAAGGTCGCGCTCGACCTCCGGCTCGAGGTGGCCGCCGGAACCGTCGACCTCGATGATGCGGTTCATGATGTGTTGCATCTGGCGGTCTTTGGCCTCGTCGTCGATGCCGAGCAGGACCGGATCGGAACGGCCCAGCCCCACGTAGGCCGCCCACGCCGCATGCGGGTGCTCCTGGTGGTACTGCATGTAAGCCAGAACCCCGCCCCGGACTTCCTCGAAGAGGTTTTGCCCAGGGGTGGGAGGCGTGTTGGTGGTTTCGAAAAGTTGGTCGGCCTGCCCTTTGACGACGGCGGCGAAGAACGCGCGCTTGTCCGGGAAGTAGTGGTACATCAAGGCCCGCGAGACGCCGGCGCGCTCCGCGATCTCGTCGATGCGGACTTCGTCGTAGGGCCGTTGCCCGAAGACTTCCGCGCCCAACGCGAGCAGCTCGGCGCGGCGATCATCCGGTGACAGCCGGCGCCTAGGCGTTCGCATATAGCAGACTGTACTTGCCGATTCATCTCGCAGGCCCTCAACGCTCTCGAAGGCCTGCAAACTCGTGGTCGGTCGGCCACGCGCCGGCCAGTGGAACGAATGCGGTGCTAGCTGCGGCGTTGGTGCCGGGTGTCTACCAGCGTTCGCAGTTCTCAGCGAAGTGTGAAACGACAGACCCCGCGGCGCTGCCGGGTCCGATCACGGGTCGGCCGTCATCCACGCGATCGCTGTCCTGCGGCAGGCGCTCGGCCAAACCGCCGGCAACTTAATCGTGATTCGGTATCACCGCGGCGACCGTCGCGATTCGGCGCGGAACCGCGCCCGCGTCCTGGGTGACGCCGAACACGGCTGACCTGGTTTGACGCTCACCTTGCGCCGGGTATATGCGGGTGACGTGTGAGGGCGCGGGACAGCGACAGAGGATCTTCGATGCAGACACAACAGCAACACTCGATGGGCGATCGCCTCGGCCAGGTGGACAACGAAGTGCACCACGCCATCCGTTACGCAGTGCTGGCCGCGATGGCCGGTGTGGGATACCTCGTCGTTGCCGCGCTGTGGGACAGCACGTGCAGGGGCGCGATGTCCGTCGACACCGCGGCATGCGGTGCTCCGCAGCTGACCGTTTTGGCGTTCGGTGGACCACTGATCCTGTTCGCGAGCGGGGTGTGGGCCTTCGTCCGCACGTACCGGGTGTGGCGCGATCACGGCACCTGGTGGGCGTGGCAGGGGGCCGGCTGGCTTTTGCTGGTCCTGGCATTCGTCACACTGACCATGGGCGCCCCGATTGCCGCGCCGGTGCTGTCCGGATAGCTTGGGTCCGTTCCGGATCACAGTTGTCGTGGCACCGGCTGGTTTGGTTCATCGCTTCGGGTGGGTATCTGCTGTGAACCGACGATGAGCTGTAATAGGCGGACGGTCCGCTGATCGCCAGATGACGGGCGACGTAGTCACAATCGCGATGAGACAGATGCCGACTGCGATCTACACGACGATCACGAGGTGGAGATCATGACTAACCAGCTCGAACGCGAAGGTACTGTCGGTCCAACGATGCCGGGAGGTCCGATGACCGCTGCTGCGAAGCCAGCGAAAGATCAGCAACGCGGCGATCGCGCGATCGAATTGCGGGTGGCGGCGACGCTGGAAAACCTTGCCGTCCTCAGGACGCTGGTCGGCGCGGTTGGCACCTTCGAGGACCTCGACTTCGACGCCGTCGCCGACCTGCGACTCGCAGTCGACGAGGTCTGCACGCGATTGATCCGCTCGGCGGTGCCCAACGCTACGCTCGAGATCGTGATTGACCCGCATACCGACAAGTTGCGGGTCGAGGCATCGACCGCATGCGCGACCCAAGATGTGGTGTCGCCGGGCAGTTTCAGCTGGCATGTTCTGACCTCGTTGGCCGACGACGTCCAGACCTTCCAGGACGGCAACGGCATCTTCGGGGTTGCATTGACCACCCGACGGGCGGGCTCTCACAGGTGAAACCGCGAGCTGTCGGCGGTCGCAAATCTTCTCGTCCCAACGAATACGCCGACGTTCCCGACATGTTCCGCGAGTTGGCGACTCTTGACGCCGACTCGTCGGACTTCCAGCGTCACCGCGACAAGATCGTGGAGCGCTGCCTGCCGCTGGCCGACCACATCGCGCGTCGTTTCGAGGGCCGCGGTGAACCACGCGACGATCTGGTGCAGGTGGCCCGCGTCGGCCTGGTGAACGCAGTGGCCCGGTTCGACGTCGAAACCGGTTCGGATTTCGTGTCGTTCGCGGTACCGACGATCATGGGCGAGGTTCGTCGGCACTTCCGTGACAACAGCTGGTCGGTCAAAGTTCCGCGGCGGCTCAAAGAGCTGCATTTGCGTCTTGGCACGGCGACGGCCGACTTGTCGCAGCGGCTGGGCCGCGCGCCGACCGCGACCGAGCTCGCCCGCGAACTCGACATGGACCGGCTCGAAGTCATCGAGGGCCTGGTCGCCGGCAGTTCCTACAACACGCTGTCAATTGACAGTGGAGGCGGAAGCGGCGGCGACGAAGAGGCCCGGGCCATTGCCGACACCCTCGGCGATGTCGACACCGGCCTGGAGCGGATCGAGAACCGCGAGGCGCTGCGACCGCTGCTCGAAGGGCTACCGGAGCGTGAGCGAACGGTGCTTGTGCTCAGGTTCTTCGACTCGATGACGCAGACCCAGATTGCCGAGCGGGTCGGCATCTCGCAGATGCACGTCTCGCGGTTGCTGGCGAAGTCGCTGGCGCGGTTACGGGACGAGCTGGAATAGGCGGTTCTGATCCGGGTCGTCGTCATCGGCGTCCAGCAACGCGTCGACCGACGCAATCATCGGCAACGCATGCGCCGGGTCGCAGATTCGGAGGAGCCGGGATACCGCTTTACTCGGCACCACAGCCCAACGGAGGTTGGCGCCCGCACACCTGACATTGATTACGTGTAGCGCCGAAAAACCGGCAGTGCCAAAGAATTTCAGGCCGCTCAGGTCGACGACCAGCGGGGTGGAATCGGTGACGCAGAGATCGAAGTAGTCGGCGAACTGGATGGCGTTGGATGCGTCGAGTTCACCGTGCGCCGTGACGATCACCCGGCCGGTGTCCCATTTCGCGCTGAAGCGCGCGGAGCGGTTTTCCCAGGCGGGTGGTGGAAGTGCCGCATCGGCGCCACGAACCGGGGCGGCGATGATTGGAAATACAGCAGACATCGGGTGACTCCATCAGTCGACTATGCGTTCTGTGGATCACGTCAAGCGGATTGGGTGCCGCGCGCGAGGAAAGCCTGGGAAACAGGTTGCCCTTACGTCAATTAACGCGTTTCCTGCGGCTGGAAACTCAACCTTGTTAAGACATTACTCCGGGCGCTCGGGAGCCACAACGTATAAGAGTCATTCTAACAATTGCTGGTCAGCGACCCTCGAGCATCGCTTTCAGTCCGAATTGTGTTTCGGCGCAACGATTGCCGCCGCGAATCGCCGAACCGACTCGACCGCCGCGCCGACGGCGTCGTCGTGGCCCGGGCGGGTTCGGCCGGCCACCTCGCCGGTCGCCGGGTCCAATGTCACCTCGGCGAGCAGTTCGCCGGTCGTCGGCTCGCAGACCGCCCACGAATAGCGGGCGTCTGACAACCAGTCGGCTTCGCTGCGCGCGACGTACTCGGGATCGGTGGCACCGAGCTCGGCCAGCGCCGGACGGTCGTCGATGCGCTCGTCGGCGCGCAGGCCACGCAGATACCACTGCCCCGCATTGATCTCGACTGGTTCCATGGTCCGGCTCCTCCTCAGGGCGCAAGCGCCCTGCATCGTCGTCGGACGGTATATGGGCCGGCTACTTGATCTCGGCGAGCACTGTGCCTTGGGTGATGGCGGCGCCGGGTTCGACGGCGAGGCCGGTGATGACGCCGTCCTTGTGCGCGGTGACCGGGTTCTCCATCTTCATGGCTTCCAGCACCACGACCAGGTCTCCGGTCGAAACCTCTTGTCCCTCTTCGACGGCCACCTTCACAACGGTGCCCTGCATCGGAGCGGTCACCGCGTCGCCGGACGCGGCCGCACCACCGGCCGCACCCCGCTTGCGCGGCTTCGGCTTCTTGCGGATCGCACCAACGGAGTCGGTCGCGGGACCGCCGCCGCTGGACAGCGCCAAGTCACCTGGCAGCGAGACCTCCAGGCGTCGTCCGCCGACCTCGACGACGACCTTCTGCCGCGGCAGGGCGTCGTCCTCTTCGATGGACTCGCCGCCGGTGAACGGCTCGATGGTGTTGTCCCACTCGGTCTCGATCCAGCGGGTGTGCACCGTGAAGCCGTTGTCGTCACCGATGAACGCGGGGTCGGACACCACGGCGCGGTGGAACGGGATGACGGTGGCCAGGCCCTCGACGTGGAACTCGTCCAGCGCGCGACGCGAACGGGCCAGCGCCTCCTCGCGGGTGGCGCCGTACACGATCAGCTTGGCCAGCATCGAGTCGAACTGGCCACCGATCACCGAACCGGCCTCCACGCCGGAGTCCAGCCGCACGCCGGGTCCGCTGGGCGTCTCGTATTTGGTGACGGGCCCGGGTGCGGGCAGGAATCCGCGGCCGGCGTCCTCGCCATTGATCCGGAACTCAATCGCGTGTCCGCGGGGCGTCGGGTCCTCGGTGAGATCCAGCTTCTCGCCGTTGGCGATCTTGAACTGCTGCAACACCAGGTCGATGCCGGCGGTCTCCTCGGTCACTGGGTGCTCGACCTGCAGCCGGGTGTTGACCTCGAGGAACGAGATCAGCCCGTCCTGGCCGACCAGGTACTCGACGGTGCCGGCGCCGTAGTAGCCGGCTTCCTTACAGATCCGCTTGGCGGACTCGTGGATCTCCTTGCGCTGCGCGTCGCTGAGAAAAGGTGCCGGCGCTTCCTCGACCAGCTTCTGGAAGCGGCGCTGCAGCGAGCAGTCGCGGGTGCCGGCGACGATCACGTTGCCGTGCTGGTCGGCGATCACCTGCGCCTCGACGTGGCGCGGCTTGTCCAGGTAGCGCTCGACGAAGCACTCGCCGCGACCGAAGGCGGCAACGGCCTCACGGGTCGCCGACTCGAACAGCTCGGGGATCTCCTCGATGGTGCGGGCCACCTTCATGCCACGGCCACCACCGCCGAACGCCGCCTTGATAGCGACCGGAACGCCGTACTCCTTGGCGAAGGCGACCACTTCGTCGGCGTTTTTGACCGGGTCGGGGGTGCCCGGCACCAGCGGCGCCTGCGCCTTGGCCGCGATGTGCCGCGCGGTGACCTTGTCACCGAGGTCGCGGATCGACTGCGGGCTGGGCCCGATCCAGATCAGGCCGGCGTCGAGGACGGCTTGGGCGAAGTCGGCGTTCTCCGACAAGAAGCCGTAGCCGGGGTGGATCGCGTTGGCGCCAGACTTCTCGGCGGCCTCCAGCAGCTTGCCGAAGTCCAGGTAGGACTCCGCGGACGTCTGACCGCCCAGCGCGAAGGCCTCGTCGGCCAGCTTCACGTGAGGGGCGTCGGCGTCGGGCTCGGCGTACACCGCCACGCTGGGCAGTCCCGCGTCCTTGGCCGCGCGGATGACCCGCACCGCGATCTCACCGCGGTTGGCGACAAGAACTTTCGAGATCGTCGAGCTGGCGTGACTGGCCACTTCGCCTCCTGATGCGCACGTCTTCGTGTTGTCTAAGAGAAATTCTTACAAGTTGGTTCGGGGGAAGTTTATGCGGCGCGCCGTAAGCGACAAGACCCGGTGTCTAGTTCTCCGCGGACGCGCTCAGTCGGCGCTTGATTCGGGCCAGCATCGCCGACATTCCGCGCAGTCGCAGCGGGCTGATCAACTCGGCCAGGCCCAGATCGGTGTAGAAGTCCTCCGGCACCGAAAGGATGTCGGCGACGGACTGCTGGTCGAGACCGGCGGCCAGGATCGAGGCGAAACCGCGCGTGGTGGGAGCTTCGACGGGTGCACTGAAGTAGAGCCGGACGCGGGCCGGATCGTTGGCGTCGACGTGCACGAACAGCGGCGACTGGCATTCGACCACGGGTTCCATCGCGGCCTCTTCGAGTCCGGCGGGCAACGCCGGCAGGTCGCCGGCGAACTCCAGCAGCAGGTTGAGTTTGTCCTGACCTTCGAGTTCGGCGAACTCGGAGAGGACCTCGGCCAGCGGCGTAGGCATACTCATCAGGCGGGCGCAGTCCCTGGTGCTTCACCGGCGACGATCGGCACGCGCACGGTGTTGCCCCATTCGGTCCAGGAGCCGTCGTAGTTGCGGACGCCGGGGATACCCAGCAGATGCGTCAGCACGAACCAGGTGTGGCTGGACCGCTCGCCGATGCGGCAGTAGACGATCGTTTTGTCGTCGGGCTCGATGAACCCGTAGAGCTCGTCCAGCTCGGCGCGGCTGCGGAAGCGGCCGCTGTCGTCGGCGGCCTTGGCCCACGGGATCGACCGTGCCGACGGGATGTGGCCGGCGCGCAGCGCCCCTTCCTCGGGGTAGTCGGGCATGTGGGTGCGCTTGCCGGTGTACTCGTCTGGCGAGCGGACGTCGATCAGTGGGCCGGCGCCCAGGGTGCCCAGAACGTCGTCCTTGAAGGCGCGGATCGGTGCGTCGTTGCGCTCGACGACGGGGTAGCCCGACGAGGTCCGGCTCGGGACGTCGAGTGTGGTGTCACGTCCGTCGTGGATCCACAGGCCGCGTCCACCGTTGAGCAGCCGCACGTCGGGGTGGCCGAACAGTGTGAAGACCCACAGCGCGTAGGCGGCCCACCAGTTGCTCTTGTCGCCGTAGATCACGACGGTGTCGTCGCGCGAAATGCCTTTGCGGTCCATCAGATCGGCGAACTGCTTGCCATTGATGTAGTCGCGGACCCGCGGGTCGTTGAGGTCGGTGTGCCAGTCGATTTTGACCGCCCCGGGGATATGGCCGACGTCGTAGAGCAGGACGTCTTCGTCGGACTCGACGATGGCGAGTCCGGGCCGCCCCAGATTGCCGGCCAGCCAGTCGGACGTGACCAGTCGCTCCGGGTGGGCGTAGGCGCTCAGCGTCGGGCTGGGATCTGGGGGTAGCGGCACACCGCGAGCCTACCTGCCGGTCTGCCCGGTCAACCGCTCACGACGCGACGGGGTTGGCCGCCCACAGGTCGGCGATCGAGACACCGACTCGCGCCAGCAGCGCCCTGGTGTGGGGCAGGCTCAGGCCGATGACGTTGGAGGGGTCGCCGTCGATCCGGTCGACGAACCAGCCGCCCAGTCCGTCCAGCGTGAAAGCTCCTGCCACGCCCAGCGATTCGCCGCTGTCCAGGTAGGCGTCCAGGTCTGCCGGTGCCGGTGTCGCGAAACGCACTGTGGTGACGAAGGATTCGGACGCTTGCGTGCTCAGGCCGTCGACCAGCCGAACCAGGCAGTGCCCGGTGTGCAGCTGACCGGACCTGCCGCCCATCGACCGCCACTCCCGTCGGGCCGCGTCGATCGAGGCGGGTTTGCCGACTAGCCGGCCGTCGATGTAGAGCATCGAATCACAGCCGATCACAACACAATGTGCCGCGACCTCCGCGTCGAGCAGGGTGACGACGTGCTCGGCTTTGGCTTCGGCGAGGCGGCGAACCACGTCGCCCGGGGCGGCATCCGCACCCGATGCGGCGATGATGGCGTCCTCGTCCACGCCCGAGACCACGACGAGCGGTTCGACACCGGCCTGGCGCAGTACCCGTCGCCTACCCTCGGACGCCGATCCCAGGACTAGACGCGTCATCCCGACTCCTCGGTCCCGGCTACGCCGCCACCATCGTCATCGGAGGCCTGCGTCATCGCCCCCGCATGTGAGTCCGCTGCACCAGTGTCAGTCGCTGCCAGCTGTGTACCGCGTACCGCAGCTTGTCGACGGGCAGGCCCCACCGGGAGAATTCCTGCTCACCCTGCGGCCCGCCACCGCCGGACGCGCTGGCCAGCACCGTGATCAGGGCGGCCACCTCGTCATCGGTCGGGTTGCCCTTGAGCACCTCGACGTGCGGCCCGTGCGGCTGCTCGGCTTCCGAGACGTCCTGTTCGTCGCTCACAGCGGAATGTTCCCGTGCTTCTTCGGAGGCACCTGAGCGATCTTGCGCTCCAGCAACCGCAGCGCTGCCCCGATGTAACCGCGGGTGTGTGACGGCGGGATCACCGCGTCCACGTAGCCCCGCTCGGCCGCGATGTACGGGTTCACCAGGGTGTCCTCGTACTCCTGCTGCAACTGCAGCCGCAGCGCGTCGACGTCTTCGCCGTTCGCCGCGGCTTCCTTGAGCTTCTGGCGGTAGACGAAGCCGACCGCGCCCGACGCACCCATCACCGCGATCTGCGCGGTCGGCCAGGCCACGTTGACGTCACAACCCATGTCCTTGGACCCCATCACGCAGTACGCGCCACCGTAGGCCTTGCGGGTGATCACAGTGATCTTCGGGACGGTCGCTTCGCCGTAGGCGTACAGCAGCTTGGCGCCGCGACGGATGATGCCGTTGTACTCCTGGCCGGTGCCAGGCAGGAAGCCCGGCACGTCGACCAGCATGACCACCGGGATGTTGAAGCAGTCGCAGGTCCGCACGAAGCGCGCGGCCTTCTCGGAGGCGTTGATGTCCAGGCAGCCGGCGAACTGGGTGGGCTGGTTGGCGACGATTCCCACCGTCCGGCCCTCGATGCGGCCGAATCCGACGACGATGTTCTGGGCGTAGCCCTCCTGGATCTCGAGGAACTCGTCGTCGTCGAGGATCCTTCTGATCACCTCGTGCATGTCGTACGGCTGGTTGGCCGAGTCTGGGATCAGAGTGTCGAGCTCGAGGTCTTCCTCGGTCAGGTTGTCCTCGATCGCACCCTCGGGGACGGGGAACGGGTAGTGGGGCGCGTCGGTGAAGTTGTTCGGCGGCAGATAGCTGAGCAGGTCGCGGACGTAGTCCAGCGCGTCCTGCTCGCCCGAGGCGACGTAGTGCACCGTGCCGGACTTGGCCATGTGGGTGTGCGCGCCACCCAGCTCCTCCATCGTCACGTCCTCGCCGGTGACGGTCTTGATCACGTCCGGTCCGGTGATGAACATCTGGCTGGTCTGGTCGACCATGATGACGAAGTCGGTCAGCGCGGGGGAGTAGACGTGGCCGCCCGCCGCGGCGCCCAGGATCAGCGAGATCTGCGGGATGACGCCGGAGGCCAGGATGTTGTTGCGGAAGATCCGGCTGTAGAGGCCGAGTGAGACGACTCCCTCCTGGATGCGCGCGCCCGCACCGTCGTTGATGCCGACGAGGGGGCGGCCGGTCTTGATGGCCAGCTCCTGCACCTTGACGATCTTCTCGCCGTAGACCTCGCCGAGGCTGCCGCCGAACACGGTGGCGTCCTGGCTGAAGACGCAGACGTCGCGGCCGTCGATGGTGCCGTAACCGGTGACGACGCCGTCGCCGAGTGGGCGGTTCTTCTCCAGCCCGAAGTTGGTGCTGCGGTGGCGGGCCAGCGCGTCGAGCTCGACGAACGATCCCTCGTCGAGCAGGGCGTAAATGCGCTCGCGCGCGGTCAGTTTGCCCTTCTCGTGCACCTTCTGGACGGCGGCTTCCCCGACCGGGTGAAGGGCTTCCTCGCTCCGCTTGCGGAGTTCGGCGAGCTTGCCCGCGGTGGTGTGGATGTCGATGTCGTGCTCGGCTTGTGCCTCGACCGAAGTCTCGGAGGTGCTCGTCATGGTGAAAGATCTTAGCGGTCCCTTAAATTGCGACCCTCACCCCGCACCACCGGTGTCGCGCGTGTCCCGCGGACCGGACTTTTGGTCCGTTGCGGTCAGCAAAGGTAATCTTCGTCACTTGTCGCCTTGTTTGTCCCAGGGCGATCAGGGTCGGAAGGACCGGTCGGTGAAGTCGGAGAGCGCACGCCTGCTAAGACAGTGGTGGAACGAACCGGGTGACTACAGCTGGGTCGTCGACTTCTACCGGCGCCGCGGCCTGCTGGGCTCGCTGCGCGCGGTCAACGCCGCCGGCGGCGTGGTCACCGCGCTCGGCGATGTCTACCTCTACTTCGAACACTTGCTGCCGCCCTACTGGCTGACCCACGGAGTGGTCGTCTGGATGCTGGTCAGTTCGATCGGCTGGGCGCTGTACTGGTGGTTCTTCCCGTGGCCGAGCGCCCGGCAGGCGGCGGCTCTGTTCGCATTCGCCGACATCGGCATAGCAATCGCGACTTTCCTTCACGCCGACCCGCTGGCCGCTCTGAGCACCACGCCGCTGTTCGCTCTGCCCGGCGCCTGCATCTTGTTCTACTTCGGAACCCGGGTCAATGCCGCTCACATGGCCTTCTCGACGGCCACGATCGTGGCCGCTGCGACGTGGCTGGCGTTGTCGGACCGTCCGGACTCGGTGCCGGTTGCGCTGGCGAAGGCACTCGTGGCGCTGACCGTGACGGTGGCCATTGTTCCTCCTATTCACTTCGGCTTCTGGCTGATCCGCAGCAACTCGATCGAGTCGCTCACCGACCCGCTCACCGAGTTGGCGAACCGGCGTGGGCTGGCCAACTACCTGGACCGCAGGCTCGACACGCTGGCGTCGTCGTCAGAACCGTTGTGCGTGTTCGTAATCGATCTCGACGGGTTCAAAAACATCAACGACATCTACGGCCACACGATCGGCGACACCGTCATAGCCCGGACCGCCGAGCAGATTCGGGCCGCGGTCGGGCCGTCGGCGTTCGTCGCCCGCACCGGCGGGGAAGAGTTCGTCGCTCTCGACCTGATGACCTTGCAGGCCGCCGCCGCGATCGCCGAGAACATCCGGGCCGCGATCGAGGCACCGGAGACGCCGAAGGCCACCGCGAGCATCGGGGTGGCCACCGGCACCATCGACAGCATTGCGGCGTTCGAAACGATCCATGCCTGCGCAGACGAGACGATGTATGCCGCCAAGCGCAACGGCGGCAACCGGATTGCCCTGGCCGGCGCGATCGACGGCGCGTACGGGGTTGACCACAAAGGCGAAATACCTTTCAGGCCAACAGCTTTCGATGAGGGCAGCGAAATTGGCGCCGAGTCGCTGGGCAGGTGACCCGTGCTGACCTAGGCTGGTCGGCAATGGACAACGAGTCACTCGCAGCGCCACTGGATGCGGCGGCCTTGCGTGACGGTCTGGTCGGTTCCGGCCTGCCGTGGCGCCAACTCGACGTCGTCGCCGAAACCGGTTCCACCAACGCCGATCTGCTCGCGCGGGCCGAAGCCGGCGCCGACATCGATGGGTCGGTGTTGCTCGCCGAATACCAGAACGCCGGTCGAGGTCGACACGGCCGACAGTGGTCGGCGCCGCGGGGTACGCAGTTGGCCTTGTCGGCAGGGGTGGCCGGCGCCTCGGTGCCCCGTCCGGGTTGGGGGTGGCTGACGCTGGCCGCCGGCGTCGCGGTCGCCGACGCCCTGGCCGCGGTCGGCGTGCGGGCGGGCCTGAAGTGGCCGAACGACGTGCTGGCGGGCGGCGGCAAGCTGGCCGGAATCCTCGCCGAGGTGGCCGCGCCCAGTGAGGTGATCGTGCTCGGCCTGGGTCTGAACGTGACGCTGACCGCCGACGAGGCGCCGGATCCGGTCGCCACCTCGTTGCTGATGCTGGGCTCGTCGGCGACCGATCGGAATACGTTGGCGCGCAGGATACTTCGCGAACTTGCGGTGCGCGTCGATGCGTGGCGCGCGGCCGGGGGTGCCGACCCCGCGCTGGCCGCCGACTACCAGCGCTACAGCCTGACACTGAATTCCCGGGTGCGGGCCAGCATGCCCGGCGACCGCGAGGTGGTCGGTGTCGCCCGATCCATCGACGAAACCGGACGGCTGTGCGTCGACACCGGCGCACAGACCGTGGCCATATCTGCCGGAGACATCACACACCTGCGTCCCAGCGTTTAAAGTGCCAGCGTGGGCTACCCCGACAACGTGCTGGCCGGCGACGAGCAGGTCGTCCTGCATCGCCATCCGCACTGGAAGCGGCTGTTCTGGCCGGTCGTTGTTCTGATCCTGGCCAGCGCGGCGGCATCGTTCGGCTGTGCGGTGGTCAGCGGCACGACCTGGGACGCGAATGCCAAGCAGGTCGTCTACTGGGTCATCGGCGCCATCTGGCTGGTGCTGATCGGCTGGTTGACGTTGTGGCCGTTCCTGAACTGGCTCACGACGCATTTCGTCATCACCGACCGTCGGGTGATGTACCGGCATGGAGTTCTGAGCCGCAGTGGCATCGACATCCCCCTGGCGCGGATCAACAGCGTGGAATTCCGCCACCGGCTGATCGACCGGATACTGCGCACCGGAACCTTGATCGTGGAGTCGGCGTCACAGGATCCGTTGGAATTTCACGACATTCCGCGCGTGGAACAAGTCCACGCGCTGCTGTATCACGAAGTTTTCGACACCCTCGGATCCGAGGAATCGCCGAGCTGATTCGTCCGGCTGCCGCGGGCGCGCCACGCCCGCATCAGCGTGACATTGCCGGCCTCCTCGACGTCCTCGAAGGCCTCGGCGATACCGCCGGCGGTGAGCGACTCCAGAGCCTTGTCTCCGCTGCGAGCGGACTCGTCCGGGAACACCCAACGGCGGAATGCCCAAAAGCGGAAGGCCATCTGCAACAGGTTGCCGATGATGTAGGCCGAGATGAAGTCGGCGATGTTCTCCATCGTCAGCGACACCGACGGCACCCGCAGGTCGAGCATGTAGCTCGAGACCCACAGCGGCGCCATGCTCAGCAGCACGCCCACGCCGCTGAACGCGAAGAACAGTAGCGCCTCGTGGTGGCGCTCGCGGCCGCCGCGGTCGCGGAAGCTCCATTCCCGGTTCAAGATGTAGGACGCGATGACCGCGACGATGCCGGCGATGACCTTGGCGGTCACCGGCTTGGGCTCCAGAATCGTCAGCTTCAGCGTGTAAAAAATCGTCGAGTCGATGACAAACGTGGTCGCGCCGACGATCGCGAACTTGATCAGCTCGTGATGGCGCTCGGCGTAGGGGCGGATCGGCCCCGGCAGTCGGGCAATCGTGGCATCGGCGAAGGACACAATGTCGCAGTCTACGTATCCGTGGTTAAGGGTGCTCTGTGACTGTGTGTCAGAGCACGTCCAGCCGACATGACACCATGATTGTCGTGCCGAAGACCCCCAACGCTGCGCCGACGGTTGCCATGGTCGGCGGTGGCCAGCTGGCCCGGATGACCCATCAGGCGGCAATCGCGCTGGGTCAGACCCTGCGGGTGCTGGCCGAGTCCGATGCCGACCCGGCCGCCCAGGTCAGTCCCGATGTGGTGATCGGCTCGCACACCGACCTCGACGCCCTGCGCCGGGTCGCCGACGGCGCGACCGCGCTCACGTTCGACCATGAGCACGTTCCTTCGGAGCTGCTGGACAAGCTGGTTGCCGAGGGCGTCAACGTGGCACCGCCGCCGCAGGCGCTGGTGCATGCGCAGGACAAGGTCGTCATGCGACGTCGCCTGGAGGCCCTGGGCGCCCCGGTGCCGCGTTATGCGGTCTTCGCAACCCCGGATGACCTGGAGGGCATTGCCGCGTTCGCCGGGATGGTCAAGGGCCCGCTCGTGGTCAAGGCGGGTCGCGGCGGCTACGACGGGCGTGGGGTGCAGATGGCCGCCGACGCGGCTCAGGCCCGGAAGATCGCCGGTGGATATGTGGATTCCGGGATACCGGTGTTGGTCGAGGAGCGGGTGGCGATGCGTCGCGAGCTATCTGCCCTGGTGGCGCGTTCGCCGCATGGGCAGGGCGCGGCCTGGCCGGTGGTCGAGACGGTCCAGAGGGACGGGATATGCGTGCTGGTGATCGCGCCGGCTCCCGACCTGCCCGAGGGCGTCGGAGCCGAGGCCCAGCGGCTGGCTCTCGAGCTGGCGGCCGAACTCGGGGTCGTCGGCGTGCTGGCCGTCGAGCTGTTCGAGACGGTCGAGGGGAAACTGCTGGTCAACGAGTTGGCGATGCGCCCGCACAACTCGGGGCACTGGACCATGGACGGGTCGCGGACCAGCCAGTTCGAGCAGCATCTGCGTGCGGTGCTGGATTACCCGCTCGGCGACACCGATGCTGTTGCGCCGCTGACCGTGATGGCCAACGTTCTCGGAGCCGCGCAAACCCCGGCGATGTCGCTCGACGAGCGACTGCACCACCTCTTCGCGCGGATGCCCGATGCCCGGGTTCATCTCTACGGCAAGGAGGAACGACCGGGCCGCAAGATCGGCCACATCAACTTCCTCGGCGACGATGCCGCCGGGCTGGCAAACCTGCGTGAACGCGCCGAGCGCGCGGCACACTGGTTGTCAGCAGGGGAATGGACGGACGGATGGGATCCACACCGCGCCGGCGACCCGGCCGCGCGCCGCATGAGCGGCGCCTATGAGAAGGAGCGGCGCTAAATGACCGAGCAGCCCCGGGTTGGCGTGATCATGGGCAGCGACAGCGACTGGTCGGTGATGTCCGAGGCCGCCGATGCGCTGTCGGAGTTCGGCGTCGCCCACGAGATCGGGGTGTATTCGGCGCATCGCACCCCGCAGCGGATGCTCGACTATGCGCAGCGGGCGGCCGGTCGTGGCCTCGAGGTGATCATCGCCGGCGCCGGCGGCGCGGCCCACCTGCCCGGCATGGTGGCCTCCGCGACGCCGCTGCCGGTGATCGGCGTTCCGGTGCCGCTGGCCAAGCTGGACGGGCTGGATTCGTTGCTGTCGATCGTGCAGATGCCGGCCGGAGTGCCGGTTGCCACGGTGTCGATCGGCGGTGCCCGCAACGCCGGCCTGCTCGCGGTCCGGATCCTGGGTGCGTCGGATTCCGCTCTCCGCGACCGGATCGTGGCTTTTCAGAAGGAGTTGGCGGAGTCGGTGCTGGCCAAGGATTCGGCTCTCCAGCAGCGTCAAGGTAAAGTTACCGGCGAGTAGCACCAGCGGTCGGGCAGAAAAGAGGGAGGCCGGGATGGCTCAGTGGGCCGGAGATCCATCGTTCGATCTGTTCCAGTTGCCGGACGAGCACAACGAGTTGCGGGCAGCGATCCGCGCGTTGGCCGAGAAGGAAATCGCGCCGTACGCCGCAGAGGTCGACGAGCAGTCGCGCTTTCCCGAGGAGGCGCTGAAGGCACTCAATGCGTCCGGTTTCAACGCCGTCCACGTCCCCGAGGCCTACGACGGGCAGGGTGCGGACTCGGTGGCCGCCTGCATCGTGATCGAGGAAGTCGCACGGGTCGACGCCTCGGCCTCGCTGATTCCCGCGGTCAACAAGTTGGGCACGATGGGGCTCATCCTGCGCGGCTCGGAGGAACTGAAGAAGCAGGTGTTGCCGACGCTGGCCAACGACGGGTTGATGGCGTCCTACGCGCTGAGTGAGCGCGAGGCCGGCAGCGACGCGGCATCGATGAAGACCCGCGCGAAGGCCGACGGCGACGACTGGATCCTCAACGGCGCCAAGGCGTGGATCACCAACGGCGGCAAGTCATCCTGGTACACGGTGATGGCCGTAACCGACCCGGACAAGGGCGCCAACGGCATCTCGTCGTTCATCGTGCACATCGACGACGAAGGATTCACCGTCGGCCCGAAGGAGAAAAAGCTCGGGATCAAGGGCTCGCCGACGACCGAGCTGTACTTCGAGAACTGCCGGATCCCCGGCGACCGGATGATCGGCGAACCCGGCACGGGCTTCAAGACCGCGCTCGCGACGCTGGACCACACGCGGCCCACCATCGGCGCGCAGGCCGTGGGTATCGCCCAGGGCGCCGTCGACGCCGCGATCGCATACACCAAGGACCGCAAGCAGTTCGGGAAGTCGATCAGCGACTTCCAGGGCGTGCAGTTCATGCTGGCCGACATGGCAATGAAGGTGGAGGCCGCGCGGCTGATGGTCTACAGTGCCGCAGCCCGCGCCGAGCGCGGCGAGGGCAACCTCGGCTTCATCTCGGCGGCGTCGAAGTGCTTCGCCTCCGATGTGGCGATGGAAGTCACCACCGACGCCGTGCAGCTGTTCGGCGGCGCCGGATACACCATCGACTTCCCGGTCGAGCGGTTCATGCGTGACGCCAAGATCACCCAGATCTACGAGGGCACCAACCAGATTCAACGTGTGGTGATGTCGCGCGCGTTGCTGCGCTAGTACTCGACCGGCAAAATAGCGTCGATTTGGAGCGAACTCGTCGTTGGCGCGCGTTCGCGGGCGGGTGGCGATACAGTCACACTGCATCATGTCCCCCTTGGTGAACACCTTGCTGGAACGCGAGGCGCCGCTGTCGCAGCTGAATGCGCTTGCGCGCCGCGTGATCCGCGGCGGCCCCGGGGAAGTGGTGTTGCTGCGCGGCGAGGCCGGCGTCGGGAAGACCACCCTGCTCGCCAAATTCACCGATCACCTCGAGTCGCCCGTCCGGCTACTCCGCGGCTGGTGTGACCCGTTGGGTGCGCCGCGACCGCTGGGACCACTGACCGACGCGCTGTCCGGCTTGGACGCCGCCGCCGGTGCGGCGCTGACCGCTGCGGTCGAGTCGGGTGACACCGCCAAGATCTATCGACAGTTGTTGGCCGCGTTGGGCGATGGCGGCCGATGGGTGTGGGTGATCGAGGACGCGCACTGGGGCGACGGCGCCACCCTGGATCTGGTGCGGTTCCTGGCACGACGGGTCGGTGCGCTGCGGTTGCTGCTGGTGATCTCGTTCCGCGACGACGAATTGGCGCCGACCCATCCGTTGGCGGTGACGCTGGGTGACCTGGCCAACTATCCGCGGGTGAGCCGAATCGAGTTGAGCGCGTTGAGTTTGTCGGCCGTGTCGACGCTGGCCGCCGGTAGCGGCGTGAACGCGGCCCAGCTCTATGAGCTCAGCGGCGGCAACCCGTTCTTCGTCACCGAAGTGCTGGCCGCCGGGCCGGCGGCATTGAGCCGAAAAGCTCTGCCGCGCAGCGTGTTCGAGGCGGTGTGCGGTCGACTGGCCCGCCTGTCGGCCAAAGGCCGGGACATGGCGCATGCGGTCGCGGTGTGCGGGCAGCGTGCCGACGTCGCGCTGCTGGACAAGATGTGCCCCGAGGCCCGAGCGGCATTGCTTGAATGCCTTGGAGCCGGCGTGCTGATCTCCGAGGGGGACCTGGTCGGGTTCCGGCACGAGCTGGCCCGCCGGGCCACCTGGGCGCAGATCGCCGACTTCGATCGCATCGAATTGCACCGGCGTGCGCTGACCGTGCTGGCCGAGCCGCCCATCGATCCGAACAAGCTGGCGGCGTTGGCCTTTCATGCCGACGAGGCTGACGACGGCGAAGCGGCCGTGCGGTACGGCATCGCCGCGGCGCAGCGGGCCGCCTCGCTGGGCGCCAACCGTGAGGCGGCAAGCCTGTACGCGCTCGCTTTGCATCACGCCGACGACGCGTGCGACGACGACCGCGCCCTCTGGCTGGAGCGGCACGCGTTCGCCTGTTACCTGAGCGGTGCCGCCGAACCGGCTGTCGCATCGTTGCAAGAAGCAATCACGTTGCGCCGCAAGCTCGCCGAACCCCTCGCCGAGGGCGACGACCTTCGCTGGCTATCACGTCTGCTGCAGCCGCTGGGACGCGCTGCCGAGGCCATCGACGCGGCGCACGCATCGCTGCGGCTGCTCGAAGCACTCGGCCCGTCGCCGCAGCTGGCCTGGTCGCTGATCAACATGGCGCACATCAGCGCCCTCGCACTGGATCCGGCGTGCGCCGACTACGCCGCCCGTGCCCACGCGGTGGGACGCGAATTGTGCGACGCGGGAGTCGATACCCGGGCCCGCGGCTACACGGCGCTCACCGCCGTATTCAGTACCGGCAGCGGTTGGGAACAACTGGAGACCGTCTGGCATGAGGCGCTGTCGACCCCTGGTCTCGAGGAACACGCCGCCGTTCTCGGCGTGCTGATCTACTGGTATGCGGTGCTGCGCTGCGAATTGGGCCGCGCCGAGGGCTATCTGGTCGACGCGTTGCGGTTCTGCGACGACCACGACCTCGGCATGTTCAGCTCGCTGCTGACCGCGGCGGCTACGCTGGCCGCCCTGCATCGCGGTGACTGGGACCGGGCCGCCGCGGCCGCCGAACAGATCCTGACCCGGCCCGAACTCAGCGCGCAGCACCGGGTTCTACCGCTGGTGACACTGACCCTGCTGGGGGCACGGCGTGGCCAACCGCTGAATGTCTCGCCGGCGGACGACCATGCCCAGCCCGCCGACCTGGTTCACCTGGGTGTGGTGTGGGCGGCGCGCGCCGAGGTGGCCTGGCTGGCCGGCGACGACGAGCGGGCCGTTGCCGAAGCTCGCGCCGGACTGGCCGCGTCGGACGGCCACGCCGACCCGTGGCTACTGGGCAGCTTGCGACGCTGGATTCATCTGGCCGGCGGCACAATCGACACCGGCTGCAACGGCGCACCGACTCCGTTCGATCTCGAGCTCGGCGGGCAGTGGGAGAAAGCCGCCGACGAGTGGACCGGTCGCGGTTGTTGCTACGAAGCGGCGTTGGCGCAACTCGGCGGCGACGTGTCGGCGGTGACGTCGGCGCTGGACACGTTCCGCCGGCTGGGCGCGAAGGCCGCCGCGCGCCGCGCCCAGCGGCGGTTGGCCGCCCTGCGCGAGCGGGCGCCCCGAACGCGGCGAGCGGACAAGCCGTCTGACCCGCACGCGCTGACCGGGCGGCAACGTGAGGTCTTCGATCTGCTCGCCGCCGGGCTGAGCAACCCCGAGATCGCAGTCGAGTTGCACATCAGCCCGAAAACCGTTGGGCACCACGTCGAGGCGATCCTGGCCAAGCTGGGGGTGCAGAATCGCACCCACGCCGTCGCGTACGCGCTTCAGCATCGGACTGCGGCGCCGTTGGAGTAGTTACGCCGTTGCGCCGGCGGTGGATCCGCGCAGCCCCGCGCTTTCCACACTGAGCAAACTCTCGGCTTCGTGCTCTTCGCGATAGGCCTTACCGCCGCCGTTCAGCCCGAACAGCCGCTTGCTCCACAGCAGCCAGATCACCGCGACGATGTTGACGACAAGCGCGAAAAGTCTTAGCGCCGTGATCTTTTCGGTCAGCTCGTAGATCTCCAACGGCAGAAAAACGCTGGTCGCGATCACCGCGAAGTACTCGCCCCAGCGCTGCATCAACCACAGACCGACCGCTTCGACCAGCTCGATCAACGCGTATCCGGCGAGCGCGAGCGCGATCCACTGCAGCGTCGACGACGACAGGGCGAAGGCATGGGTGATCTCGCGGACTAGTTTGGAATTCTCCGGATCCCAGCCGACCTGATTGGCCAGCGGCTTCAGCAGGGGCATGTCCCGGTCCAGCGCGTGCTGCCATTTCTCCCGCGATCCGCTGAACTTCACCACGCCCGCGGCCACCAGCAGAAAAGCAACCGCGCGAAAGAGGCGTTCGAGGGCGAGCGCCCGCATCAGCGTCCGGTCCCGCAGGAACCGTCCGCGCGGTATTTCCGGCGCGGTGTTGGCCGGGCCGCTGCGGCGGGGTGGGCCGACCACGAAGGTCTCGCAGCGCAAGCAGCGCCAGGCTTCACCGGCTGGTGTATCGACCGTCAGGCGCTCACGCAGCTGCGGCTCATCGGGAGCAAATGTCGCGTGCCCACGCAACCCGCACGAGCGCAGAGCAAAATCCACCATGGGTGCACGCTACAGCGGCGTCGCCGACATCGGCCTCAGTCGAGATCCTGATTCCAGGTTGTCGGCAGCATCGGCACGGTGGCCTCACCGCCGAACTGGTCTCGCGTCAGCGTTGCCAGCCCGGCCGGCTCCGAACCGCCCCCGCGGGCGGCGCTGGCGGCGAACCCGACCGGTCCGGAACCGTGATCCGACGCTGTGACCGCGGGCTCGGGATCTAAGTCCATGTATTCGTAGCCGCGACCGATCATCGTGGCCTTGGCGCGCCGGCGACGCTGAACCGAGTGCGGTTCGACGGAAGCTGTTGCAGCGGAGGCTATTTCGCTGTCCTGGACCGCCGTCTTCGTGGCGCGCTTGCTGGCGCCCCTGGCCTGCTGCGCGGCCAGGCCCAGATCGCCGACCATGTACATGTGTGCCGGCATCGTCACGCCCGGCGGCCCGGCCGGCGTGGGCGGGGGAGGCTGCGCGGGCGGGGTGGCGGGGGCGTTGGCGAGCGTCACCGGAGCCGGTGCCGGTGCCATCGGAGCCGGAACGGGCGGCGGAGGCGGAGCCATCGCGAAGGCCGGGGCCAGCATCGGGGCGGTCGCGGCCGGCGCCAGGCCGGCCAGCCCCGCCAAGCCCGCGAGGCCGGCCAGTCCGGCCGGTGCGGCTGCCAGCGGAACCAGGGACGCGCCCACGGCCGGCAACAACGCCGGCAGCAGCGGGAGCAGGGTCGATTCCAGGATGTAGTGCAGCACCTGAATGGTGTTGCCGATGGTGGAGCCGACGATCTCGACCATCGCCGCCGGGATGACCAATATCAGCGCCTGCGGATTGAAGGCGGCCGTATAGGCGATCGCCAGCAGATCGTCGACGATCACGATGCCGGTGAAGGCGACGTAGGACCCCGGGTCGAGCGGCACCGACAGCACGTAGGCGATGGTCGCGGGATTGAGATAGCTCAACGGGTCACCGGTGTAGGCAAGCCACGACCCGGGCACCCCGATCGGCGGCAACCACGACGGGTCCAGGCCCTGCAGCCAGGTACCGATGGGGTCGTCGACGCCGGTGTAGCCGATCTGGTGGAAGAAGTCCAATAGCTGCTGATACAACGGGAATTGGCCGGGGTCGGGGTACGAGGGCTGGGGGAACAACCCCTCCAGATAGCTCTGTAATTCCTCGAACCATGCGGGGGGCGTCGAGGGGTCGGCGGCCGCTGCCGCCTTCACGATCGTCGGCGCCGGTTCGGACCGCGGTGCCGACGCGACAGCTGCACCCGCGACGCCCTGGTATGTGCTCATCACCGTGGCGGCCTGTACCCACATCCGCGCATAGTCGGCTTCGTTGAGGGCGATCGGAATGGTGTTGATGCCAAAGAAATTCGTTGCCGTCAGCACCCCGTGGGTGACGTGGTTGGTGGCCAGCTCACCGAGGGTGGGCATCGCGGCCAGCGCGGTGGTGTAGGCGGCTGCCGCGGTCTGTTGCTCGGCGGCCATCGCGGCGCTGTTCGCGCTCGCTGTGGCCAGCCATGCCAGGTAGGGCGCATGCGCGGCGGCGTAGGTCTGCGCGCTCGGACCTTCCCACGCGCCGCCCTGCACCGCGCCCACCACGGCTGTCAGTTCATCGGCGGCCTCCGCGTACTCCGTGCTCAGCGTGGTCCACGCCTGCGCGGCCGCCAGCAGCGATCCCGGCCCCGGGCCACTGCTCAGCAGGGCCGAATGCATCTCTGGAGGAGCGGCCATCCAGACCGGGGCGGTCACGCACGATTGTCGGGAATTGCGAAGAACAACGCGTTCAGCGTCATAGGAGACTCTCGCTCTCGGGGTCGACCGCCCCGGCTCGCAGGACGCGATGACGTGAGTCTCCTGGCTCTCGGATCGCTGCTTGCCTCGCCTTCCGACCGTGGGCCGTGGCTGGTGAGGGTCGCTCCCCGATGACAGTGGCGGGACCGCGCCGGATTCGCACCGGCTTCCTCTGTCGTCATCGCCTAACGGGGGAGATATTGCCATACCGGCTCACCTGCGGCGCATGAGTTCGAAATGTACGGTGCCCACATGACCGGCAGCACGCTGCAGGTGCGGGCCGCCACCGGCGACGATCTGGTGCGGGTCCGCGAGATCGTCAACCACTACATCGAGCACTCCGTCTTCAATTTTCGAACCGAGCCGCAGAGCATCGACGAGCTCCGCGCGCTCTGGGCGCAGCGCCGCGAACGGTTCCCCTGGCTGGTTGCCGTCATCGACGACGACGTCGTCGGCGTGGCCTACGCGGGGCCGTGGAACGAGCGCGCCGCTTACCAGTGGACCGTCGAATCCACCATCTACGTCGACCCGTCGACGCGCCGTCGCGGCGTCGGCGACACGCTATACACAGAGTTGCTCGATGACTTGCGGCGCAAGGGATTTCACAGTGCCATCGCGGTGATCGCGTTGCCCAACGACCCAAGTGTGCGACTGCACGAGCGGCACGGCTTCGCCCGCGTCGGCCAGCTTCGCGAGGCCGGCTACAAACACGGCTCGTGGCACGACGTCGGCTTCTGGCAGTGCACCCTGGCTGGCAGTTAGCCGAGTTGAGCTGTGCAGTAATAGTTTTCGGTCTGACCGTCGTTGCGCTCCGGCGCCGGGAGGCCGGCGTCGGCCAGCAGTTGGGCGGACCGATGCCTGGTCGTCTGCCAGCCGCGATCGTCCAAATACGGCGCGACGTCGTGGCGCTCGCCGCCGTACCAGAGGTCGTCGATGCGGGCGGTGAGGCCGTGCTCGTACCACTTCTCCGACGACGCGTGCATCACCTCCAGTGACTCCGGTGAGCTCAGGAAGATCTCGACGACCAGGCGGCTGCCCTGTGCGCTGAGCGCAGTGATGTTGTCCAGCAAGCGATCCTGAGCATCCGGCGGCAGGAAAGCCAGCAGCCCCTCGGCGACCCAGGCGGTCGGGCGGCTGTCGTCGAAGCCCGCGTGACGCAGGGCCGCCGGCCAGTCGTCGCGCAGATCGATCGGCACCGCGCGCAGGTCGACGGTGGGCTCGGCGCCCGCTGCGTTCAGCGTCGCGGTCTTGAAGTCGGTCACCTGCTGCTGGTCGATCTCGAACACCACCGTGTCGGCGGGCCAGGACAGCCGGTAGCCGCGGGCATCGAGGCCGGAGGCGAGCACGACCACCTGGCGGATGCCAGATGCCGTCGCCTTGCCGAGGAACTGGTCTATCAACCGGGTGCGGACCGCGAGCAGGTCGGTCATCGGCTGCATGCCCCACGGGTGACCAGGGATGTCGACCTCGTCGGCGCCGATCTCGCCGTTCGCCCAACGGGTGAAGAAATCGACGCCGACCGCCCGCACCAGCGGCTCGGCGAACGGGTCATCGATGAGTCCCGATTTGGTGGCTCGGCCCCTGCCTGCGGCCACCATGGTGGCGGTGGCTCCCACGCTCGTTGCCAGATCCCAGGTGTCGTTCTCGGTGCGCGCCATGCCAGCCAGGGTAGCCACCCGAGACTGGGAATTACCTTGTGGTGTTGCGCCCGAGTGCGATTCGCGTGGGTTGACATGACTTAACGCACCGGCCAAGTTCCATTCACTTTTCCGGGAGTGCAGCGGCATAAGGTACCGCCTTATGAGCGCACCTTCGCCCGTTCCCGCGTCCGGGGTGTCCGCCGGCAACTGGTCTGCACCGCGATGGGAGACCACGTTCATCAGCGTGACGAACGAGTCCCTGCAGGTCGTCATCGACGAGGCGAACCGCCATACCAATGCTCACGGTCTCCAGGGGTGGGAGGTGGTGAACTCCTCGGTGCAACGCGTCCAGGTCTCGCATCACTTCGCGGGCTACGACAAGGGCGGCGAGTTCTATTTCGAGTGGAGCATCGTCTGCACCATGAAGCGGCCCCTACCGCCTTCTTAACAGCGAGGCGCGTTCGCCCGCACTGCGCGGTGACCTAACATCGCTGGGTGACCGAATCCCGCTCAATCGGCAATCGGGCCGGCCTCGTTGCCGACGCCTGCTCCGGATCCGGGCACGGACACGCCGTCGGCCATGACGACCAGTGGCAAAAGCGCGCGAACTGGGCGTGGCGGCTGGCCTGGGTCAGCATGGCCGTAATGCTCACCGAGGGTGTTCTCGGGCTGTGGCAGGGTCTGGAGGTTCGCTCGATAGCGCTGACCGGCTGGGCGCTGGGCAGCCTGCCGGAGGCGTTGGCCAGTGCGATGGTCGCCTGGCGCTTCTCCGGTGCGCGCATCGCGTCGGCCAGCGCTGAGCGTCGCGCGCAGGTCGGAGTCGCGTGGTCGTTCTGGCTGACCGCGCCCTACATTGCCGCCGAATCCGTCCACCATCTGCTCGACCGGCACGATGCCGAGACGTCGATGATCGGCATGACCTTGACGGCCGCCGCGTTGGTGCTGATGCCGTTGCTGGGTCGCGCCAAGCATGCGCTGGCCGACGACCTCGGCTCGGCGGCCACCGCTGGCGAAGGCACCCAGAATTACCTGTGTGGCGCGCAGGCGGCGGCCGTGCTGGTCGGTCTGGCCGTAGCCGCGATCTGGCCGAGCATCTGGTGGTTCGACCCCGCGATCGGACTGGGCATCGCCGCGATCGCAATCTGGCAGGGCGTCAAATCGTGGCGCGGCGAGGACTGCTGCTGACTCAGCCGTGCCGAAAGCCCTTGCCGGAACGGTCAAGCGGATCGGGGTCCAGCCCCAGGAACATCGCGCGCAGGCGATCCCAGAGCTCCAGTTGTGAAAAGGCGGGTTCGTCGCGCATCTGCTGAACATTCGTCAGGAACGGGCTGGGCAGCATCAGCGTCATCAACTGGTCGTCGCGCCCGTTGAACAGGCGCACGCCCCACGAGGTGGGGGAGCCGTCTTTGCCGATCCGGCGGTACAGCTCCGCGCGGGCGCACCGGCGGATCCGGCCGAGCTCCGGACCGCTGTCCTTGTGCTCTCCGATGCACAGATGAAAGTGCCAACGGCCGAAGTCGACGGTTGCATACCCGTCGTACATCGAGATCAGCTTGGGCGCGTTGGGCGCGGCGACTTCCCATGCCGCACCCTCGACCAGCACGCCGAACCAGATCTCGTCCCAATACTCTTCGAAGCACAACCGAATGAGGTCGAGCAGGCTCGCCTCGTCGGTCGGTAGGGGCCAAACCTGCTCTCGCCCATTGTCTTCGGTGGTCTGAACCGCAGGACTAAAGTCGATCATCGCGACTCCTTTCCGGCACCCGGTCAAGGGCGCAATCTCCGCAGAGCCCTCCATGGGACGTGCGGTAATACAAGCAGCAACTCCTACGGCGGTAGTCGTTATCGCCGAACCGGACCGCCGCGCTCAGTCGGGGGTCGGCGCACAGGCTGCGCGCGAGCTCCCAACCTGACGCGGGCGCGCGGTCACCGTCGAACACTCTGGCCGCGCCGAGCAGCGCCGAGGCCGTATTGCCCTGCAGCAGCTTCGGCGAGATCGGGCCGAGTCGGCGCAGCGCGCCGGCCAGCGGCGTCAGATGCCGGTCGAGCACCATGTCGACCAGCGCGGCGGGCAGGTCGTCGCATCGCAGGGGCCGTGGCCGCTCGAGGTGCAGGGCCAGCTGGCCGTCGCTCTCGCGGAACAGCAGCCGCTCGGGCGACAGGTCGACGAGCATCCGGTAGCCGACGACGCTGCCCAGGCCGATCGACCACAGCCGCGCGGCGAAGCCCAGGAAAAACGTCGAGGCCGCGACGCGCAGTTCGGTGACGCCCATCCGCGACCTGACCCGCTCGACGATCTCGGCCAGCAGCGCGGTGTCGTCGTAGAACCGCCGGACCGGGCGCCAGCCGTCGTTGAGCGGCCCGGTACCCACGCCGAAGTACGGGCTGACCTCGCGGAGTTCGGCGAGCGCCGCGACGGTATCGGGATCGCTGAATGGTGTCTAACTCGCAACCGAACACGGCGTCGACTCATTCGCTGCGGAACACGTCCAGAATCGGCGTGACATCGACTCTCACTTTCGGGGTCGACCGCCCCGGTTAGGAGGATGCGACGACGCGAGTGTCCTGGCTCTCGGATCGCTGCTTGCCTCGCCTTCCGGCCGAGTGGGCCGTGGCTGGTGAGGGTCGCTCCCCGATGACAGTGGCGGGACCGCGCCGGATTCGCACCGGCTTCCTACGTCGTCATCGCCTTACCGGGGGAGTATCGCACGTCGGGTCTTCAGCCTGCGCCGGCACTCAGCGCGTCGACCGCGGCGTCGATGTTGGGGACGACCGCTTGACCGTGACGGTCGACGAGTTGGCCGAGGGAGCGGGCCAGGTGCGGCCCCACGGCATTGGCCAGCAGCACCTCTTCGCCGATCACCACGCCGCCCACCACGTGGGCTGCCATCAATCGGGCATCGGCGGTCACCTCGTAACGCCAGTCGCCGATCTGCAGGCGCGCGGGTTGTGACCTGAACATCCCGCGGTGTTCGGGGGTGTGCACCACGCCGGGAAGCCCGGCAAAAACGTTGATCACCAATGCGATTCCGCCGGGTCCGGTCAGGGCGTCGGATACCGTGCGGCTCACTCGATCGGCGTCGAACGCCGTCATCAGTCGTTCATGGCGAGCACGAATTGCGGTGTGATGGTTTCGGGTGTTCCGTTGCGGCGCACCGCCGTTCCCGCGGCGTAGAACTCGACAGTGTGAAATCCCCATGCGTAGTTCTGGATTGCGAAGTGCACCCCGACGACCCCACTGGCGGCGTCGCGTTCGGCTTCACTCTGCATGCGCGACATGGCCAGCTCGCGAGCCTCGTAGTTGCCCTGCGTCCACTGCGGCATCTCGGTGTTGCGGCCCATCTGCCGCAAGGTCTGCATAAAGCCTTGTGCCGCAATGTGAAAGACACAGTTGCCCATGACGAACGCCACCGGCGCCCAGCCCGATCGCAGCAGGGTGGCCAGATCCTGTCCCGACAGGTGGCTGGAGAACGCCTGCCCGTTATTGCGTTTGAACGAACCCGGCTTCGGGCTGTAGCGCACCGCGGTGCCGACCGCGATGAACTCCAGGTGTTCCGCCTCGGCGCCGTGCTGGCGCCATTCCAGGCGGACACCGACGACGCCGTCGGCGCCGAGCGCGTCGGCCTCGGCCTGCATCCGGGCCATCGCGTTCCAGCGAGCCCGATAGGTCGCCTCGGTGAGCACCGGCAGCTCGGATTGCTGCCGGATACCGGTGAATTGGTAACCGACGTGGTAGACCGAGACCCCCATCACGAGATCGAGTGGCTCGAAGCCGGCACCGTGCAGCAGCGCGAATTCGTTGATGGACAGATCTGAGGTGAAGACTCGGTCGGCGTGCGAGAGCCGTTCACTGGCAACGGGGTCGAGCGGGGTCGATGACATGCGCACATCGTACGAGTCCGACACCGGGCCGACCGTCGTTCAGTCCAAGCGGTACCGGATCAAACGTGAACTGTTCGCGACTACGGCCACCGAGGACGCGTTGTGCAGGATCGCGGCGAGCACTGGTGACAGGGCGCCGCCGGCGCCGATCAGCAGCCCGGCGGCGTTGACTGCGATCGACATGCCATAGTTCTGCCGGATCACCTCGACCGCGCGGGTGCCCAGGTCACCGACGTCGAGCAACCGCCGCAGGTCGTCATTAGCCAGCGCCACATCGGCGGTCTCGACCGCGACATCGGTCCCGGCCAGGCCCATCGCAATGCCGATGTCGGCCGCGGCCAGCGCGGGGGCGTCGTTGATGCCGTCGCCCACCATCCCGACGACGTAGCCCTCGTCCTGCAGTTGGCGGACCACTTCGAGCTTGTCCTCTGGCATCACCTCGGCACGCCACTCGTCGATACCGAGTTCGGCCGCAACCACTTTCGCGATCTCGGGATGATCGCCGGTCAGCATCACGATGCGGCGAATGCCGTTGCCGCGCAGCTCCTTCAGTACGTCGGGGGCTTCGGTGCGGACCTCGTCGCGCAGGCTGATCAACCCCACCAGCGTCTCGTCGACGGCGAGCAGCAGCGGGGTTTCGGCCTGGCGGCGCAGCTTGTCGACCCAGTCGGAGGCCTCGTCGGACACCGCGACGCTCTCCGAGCGCAGCAGCGACGGGCTGCCCAGTAGCAGCGTCCGGCCGTCGGCCCAGGTCCGCATGCCCAGGCCAACCAGGACCTCGCACTCCTCGTGCGGGGGAATGGTGATGCGGCGTTCTTCGGTGGAGCGGATCACCGCCTCGGCCAGCGGGTGCCGCGAGTGCAACTCCGAGCTCGCCGCATAGGCGAGCACCTGTTCGGGCTGCCAATCATCATGCAGTGCAATGATATTCGTGACTACGGGACGGCCGACGGTCAGCGTCCCGGTCTTGTCGAACACGATCGCGTCGACCCGGCCGGCCTGCTCGAGGTGTGAGCCGCCCTTGATCAGGATGCCGCGCCGTGCACCGTTGCCGATTGCCGCGCTGATCGCCGTCGGCGTCGACAGCCCGACCGCGCACGGGCAGGCGATCAACAGCATCGTCATCGCGCGCCGGACATCTCCGGTCAGCGCAAGCGTGACCGCGGAGACGATGAACGAGATCGGCACGAAGCGCCGGGAGAAATTCTCGCCGACCGTCTGGATCGGCGCCCGGTCGAGCTGAGCCTCCTCGACGCGGGAGATGATGCGCCCAATCGTGGTCTGGTTGCCGACCGCGCGAGCACGGATCACCAAGCGGCCTCGCAACACGACCGACCCGGCGTGCACGGCCGAACCGGCGACGATGCTGACCGGTAGAGTCTCGCCGGTGATCGCGGACTGGTCGACGACCGCCTCGCCGTCGACCACCTCGCCGTCGACCGGTATCGCGACATGATCGTGCACCACCACGTCGTCACCAATCTGCACCGTGTCGATGGGCACCTGGACTTCTGCGCCTTTTTGATCGCCGTCGGCGATCAGGACCCAGGCCGTGTCTGCGGTGCCGCGCAGCAGATCCGAGATGGCCCGCCGAGTGCGGCGCAGCGTCAGATCCTGAAGGTACTCACCGATATTCAGCAGCCACAGCACGGTGAGCGCTACGACGTTCTCGCGCAGTACCAGGCTGGCGACGGTCGCGGCGGTCACCAATGCATCTGTGCCGGCGCGACCGGACCGCAGCCCGCGCAGCGCGCCACGCAGAAACGGATAGCCCATGAAAATCGTTGCGCCCGTAGCGACCAGCTGACCGGACGGGCCCAACAGCGGGGGACGCGCGAACGCGTAGCGGCGCACGCCGAGCAGCGCCAGCGCCGCACCGCCGATCACCATGCGCAGAACTTCGGTGTTGCGGATGTCAGAGGACCGCGGCGTACGGGCTGGAATGAGTTCGGCAGCAACGTGTTCGGCGTCGGCGATGGCCGCAAGCACCGCGGTGCGGTCACAGCGCTTCGGTGAGTACCAGACGACGACGGAGCCGGTGTGCGGATAGGCGTGCACGGCGCGCACTCCGTGCTGACGGTCGACCGCTTCTTCCACCGCGACCGCGCGCCGCGAATTCGCGCGCACCCAACCGACCTTGACCCGCATGCGCCCCGCGGCGTCAGACACGACCTGTAGGTCGGTCGTCATGTCGAGCCGATCAGTGGTCGTGGTCGTGATCGTGGTCGCCGATGGCGGGAGGCTGTGCCTCCTCACCGATGCGCTCGCGGGCCTCGGCCACCACGTCGGCCAGCTTCAGCCGGGTCGACTCGGCGGCTTCCTCGGCCCGCCGGGTGCCGCGCAGGCTCCACTCGGTCGCGGACACCGCGGCTTCGTGAATGGGGGCCTTGCCCAGGCCCTTGCGCACGAGCTCGTAGGCGCTTACGCCCACCAGTCCGGTTACCACCGTCCCGGCTGCTTTCCCCAGTAGACCCGACAACACCATCGCGAACGTCCTCCTGTCATGTTCTACGGCACGAGCTTATGCCCTCCCAAGGACCGTAACATCCATATATAGCGATATCAACATGTATCGAGCGCACGTCGGCGCCGGTCTCGCTTGCCCGGCTGGCCGGGCACTCGGTGGCGGACGCCCGGCTCGCCGGGCCGTCGCCGCGCGGGGATGGTTACAGGCTGCGCGTGACCTTTTCGGTTTCCGCCTTGCGCGCCAGTCCGGAGGGGTCGGGGTTGGCGACGTAGACCAGCGATCCGCCGACCGACAGCACGCTCAACAAACCGTCGATGACGGCATCGGGAAAATCCCATCCGGCGCTGGACAACACTCGGTCGGTCGACGTTAAAGCCTCTGCGGCAGAGGATGTTCGGCAAGCGTCCAGGACTTCGTCGACGGACCTGCCGGCAAGAGCCGGGCCCGGCTTCGGCTCGCCGACGATCTGGTCGCCGTGCACCCGCACCGCGGTCGCGTAGTCGGTGACCCCGATCGGCAGGTCGGGTACCGGACGGCCGAACGCGTCGAGAGACAACACCGCCACCTCGCCGGCGCCCGTCGCGTCGGCTTCGTCCAGCCGGTCGAGCGTGCACAAGGCGACGTCCGCTTCTGAGCCGAAGACCACCTCCGCGCCCACCCACCACACCCCGAACAGCACCGCCGCGGTCTGCCAGTGCGCCGGCAACAGCACCGCCACCCGACTCGACGGGTTCGCGCCCAACTCGTCGCGCAGCAGGTTGCCGGTCTTGGCCGCCCAGTTGGCAAGCGTGACCGCCGACAATTCGATGCGTTCGCCGGTGGCATCGTCGTAGTAGGTGATCCGCGGGCCGACCGGGTCGGCGCGCAGCATCGGATCCAGAATCGCGGCGCTGAGATTGGTCACCGGCTCATTGTCGTCGGCACGAGATCAGTTGACGCACTCCGGGTGATCGGAGCCGGCGGTCAGGATCGGTGACGGTGGGGGCGCGTCCGACGAGTCGGGGTGCGACGCGGCCGCCAGCTTGGGGCCACCGTCGCTGAGGCCCGAGCCGGGGCCGCTGTAATCGCTGCTGAGTACCACCCTGACCGAGCCCTGCGGAACTGAGGCGTTGGCGACGACCGGCAGGCCGCCGAGTTCCTTCGCGACGGCCTGGGCGCCGACGTCGTCGGATTTGGCGGCCTGCACCTGGCTGTTCTTCACGTGCGCGGCGTCGTTGTTGCCGACCTTACCGGTGCCGAATCCCTTGGCGGTCAACACTTGTGCGACCGACGAGGCGAGACCGTTGATGTCGGTGTCGTTGAGCACGCTGGCGCTGGTCTTGTCCGGGGCGTAGCTGAGCTCCTCGGTCTTGCCCTTGGCCTGACCTTCCAATAGTCCGGCGACCCAGGACTGCACCTGATGCGGATCGACCCGCACCACGCTGTGCATGCCGTCGTCGCTCCAGCCGGATTCGTCCAGCACGGGGACGGTGGCAAACGCGACTCGCCCGGCCGCCAGCTTTTGCAGCTGGTTGACGAAATCCATGATGTCCCAACCGGATGAGAGCACCACCGAGCGCTGGATCGCGGCCTGCAGGCGGTTGATGGTGGCCGGGCTGGACAGGGTTTTGCCGGAGATCACCTGGTGGGCCAGCGACGACATCACCACCTGCTGACGCACGACGCGGTCGAGGTCGCCGCGGGGGAGTTCGTGCCGCTGCCGGACGAAGCTCAGCGCCTGCGGGCCGTTGAGCTTCTGCGGGCCCGCAGGGAAGTCGGCTCCCGAAAGCGGTTCGTAGACAGGCTCTTTGAGGCAGACATTGACCCCACCGAGAGCGTCGGTGATCAGCGAGAAGCCCAGTAGCCCGATCTCGGCGTAGTGGTCGACGGTGACGCCGGTGAGGTCGGCGACCGTCTTGATCAGCGCCTCGCGACCGGCCTCGGTGCCCTCGCGCTCGGCCTCGTCGGCGGCGGCGCCGGACTCGACCAGGCTGACCCGCTTCTCCTCCTTGGTCTGGCCGTAGACCCCGTTGATCTTGGTCTTTCCCAGACCCGGCGCGGACACGTAGGTGTCGCGGGGGATAGAGATCGCGGTGGCCGACTTCCCGTTGTCGGGGATGCGGACCAGGATGATCGTGTCGGTGTTGCTGGCCACCTCGTCGCCGGCCCGCAGCGACGCCAGTTCCTGCGAGCTCAGCGGGTTGCCATGCGCGTCGGTGCGGCTGTCCATGCCGACCAGCAGGATGTCCATTGCGCCGTCATCGCCGCCGTGACCCAGCGACGGCGCGAAGACGTGGTAGATCCCGTCCTCGAAGGAGCGGACTTTGCTCCACGCCACTCCGGTCACCAGGACAACCAACGCGGCCGTCACGGTCGCAATCACACGAGTCACCCGTTGCTCAGGCATCACAACAGATTACTTGCGTAACAGCAATAACTCGGGTAGCCAGGTCTCGGCGTGCCAGACTTGCAACTTATGGCACCGGAGCGGCGCAGATGACACCCAGAATCGTGATCGCCGGCGCAGGCGGGCAGGTCGGCAGCTTTCTGACGGCCGAGGCGACCCGACAGGGACGCGACGTGCTGGCGTTGACGTCATCGCAGTGGGACGTCGCGGATGCGCGGCGTGCCGACGAGATCGTGCAGGCCGGAGACGTGGTGATCAACTGCGCGGCCTACACCGCCGTCGACGACGCGGAACGCGAGCCGGACCGCGCGCACGCGATCAACGCCGCCGCCCCGGGCTATATCGCGCAGGCCTGCGCGCGCGTCGGCGCGCAGATGGTGCACATCTCGACCGACTACGTCTTCGACGGCTCGGCGTCTCGTCCCTACGAACCCGACGATGAGACCCGCCCGCTGAGTGTGTACGGGCAGAGCAAGTTGGATGGCGAGCTGGCGGTGCTGGCGGCACTGCCGCAGGCGGTAGTCGTCCGGACCGCGTGGGTCTACACGGGCGCCAACGGCAAGGACTTCGTCGCGGCCATGCGCAGACTGGCCGCCGGTGACACAGTTGTGAACATGGTGGACGACCAGACCGGCTCGCCCACCTATACCGGCGACCTGGTCGCCGCGCTGCTCGAAGTGGCCGACGGTCGGGTGCACGCCCCCCACGGCATCGTGCACGCAGCCAACGCCGGCGAGGTCACGCGCTTCGGGCAGACCCGCGCGGTCTTCGAGATCCTCGGCGCCGACCCGGAGCGGGTGCGGCCGGTCAGCAGTGCCGAGAACCCCCGCCCGGCCGGCCGGCCGGCGTACTCGGCGTTGTCAGGTCGGCAGTCGCAGGAGTTCGGGCTCTCGCCGCTGCGCCCGTGGCGGGATGCGCTCGCCGAGGCGCTGGCTGTTCCCTGCTGAGGCACCTGCGCTGCCTCGACCGCTACCCTCAACGCGTGAGTGACGTCCTGCCGGTAGTGACCGTGACCTATTCGCCGGGCGTGCATCTGGACCGTTTCCTGGCCTCGCTGTCACACGCGACCGAGCGGCCCGTCAGCGTTCTGATGGCCGACAACGGCTCCACCGATGGCACGCCGCAGGCCGCGGTCGAGCGGTACCCGGGTGTGCGACTGGTCCCGATGGGGTCCAACCTCGGCTATGGCAGTGCGGTGAACCGCGCGATAGCTCAGCTGGCTGAGCGTGATGAAGTCGGCGACGAGTGGATCATCGTGGCCAATCCCGATGTGCAGTGGGGTCCGGGCAGCATCGACGCGCTGCTGGACGCCGCGACGCGCTGGCCCCGCGCGGCGTCTCTGGGACCGCTGATCCACGATCCCGACGGGTCGGTGTATCCGTCGGCGCGTGAACTGCCGAGCCTGATCCGCGGCGGGATGCACGCCGTCCTCGGCCCACTGTGGAAGCGGAATCCGTGGACGGCGGCCTACCGCCAGGAGCGGCTGGAGCCCAGCGAGCGACCGGTCGGCTGGCTGTCCGGCTCGTGCCTGCTGGTGCGCCGCGCGGCGTTCGAGCAGATCGGCGGCTTCGACGAGCGCTACTTCATGTACATGGAGGACGTGGATCTCGGCGACCGGCTGGGCCGGGCCGGCTGGCTCAACGTCTACGTGCCGACGGCGGAAGTGCTGCACCACAAGGGACACGCGACCGCTCGCGAATCCTCGCGCAATCTGGCCGCGCATCACAAAAGCACCTACACCTATCTCGCCGACCGGCATTCTGGACCCTGGCGCGCGCCGCTGCGCTGGGGCTTTCGGGCCGGACTGGCGGTGCGGTCGCGCTTGATGGTGCGGAACTCGGAAGAAGGGCGGCGCAGATGAGCCGCGGGCGACCTGGAACCGCACCGCATGAGCGGTGCCAATGAGGAGGAGCGGCGCAGATGAGTCAGCAGGTTGACGCGGTAGTTCTGGTCGGCGGCAAGGGCACTCGGCTGCGCCCGCTGACGCTGTCGGCGCCCAAACCGATGCTGCCGACGGCCGGGTTGCCGTTCCTGACCCATCTGCTGTCGCGGATCGCCGCAGCCGGGATCGAGCACGTGATCCTCGGGACCTCCTACAAGCCGGCGGTTTTCGAGGCGGAGTTCGGCGACGGCTCCAAGTTGGGTCTGCAGATCGAGTACGTGACCGAGCAGACGCCGCTGGGCACCGGCGGCGGAATCGCCAATGTCGCAAGCCGTCTACGCTACGACACGGCGCTGGTGTTCAACGGCGATGTGCTCTCCGGCGCCGACCTCGGTCAGCTGCTGGAGGCCCACCACGAGCAGCAAGCCGACGTGACGCTGCACCTGGTGCGGGTCAGCGACCCGCGTACCTTCGGCTGTGTTCCGACCGAAAATGGCCGTGTGACAGCATTTTTGGAGAAGACGGAAGATCCGCCGACCGATCAGATCAACGCCGGCTGCTACGTGTTCTCCCGTGAGACCATCGATCGCATCCCACGCGGCCGCGAGGTGTCGGTCGAGCGGGAGGTGTTTCCCGCTCTGCTGTCCGACGGCGTCAAGGTGTGCGGCTACGTCGACGCCAGCTATTGGCGCGACATGGGTACCCCCGAGGACTTCGTGCGGGGTTCGGCCGATCTGGTTCGTGGCATCGCGCCGTCACCGGCACTTGGCGGCCACCGCGGTGAGCAACTGGTGCACGACGGTGCCGCGGTGTCGCCGGGCGCGCTGCTCATCGGAGGCACGGTCGTGGGTCGCGGCGCCGAAATCGGTCCCGGCGCACGGCTGGACGGCGCGGTCATCTTCGACGGCGTCCGGATCGAGGCGGGCAGCGTGATCGAACGGTCGATCATCGGGTTCGGCGCCCGGATCGGTCCGCGGGCGCTGATTCGCGACGGCGTGATCGGCGACGGCGCCGACATCGGCGCCCGCTGCGAACTGCTGCGCGGCGCCCGGGTGTGGCCCGGCGTCAGCATCCCTGACGGCGGGATCCGCTACTCCAGCGACGTCTAGTAGGTCGAAGGTGTCGAGCGTGCAACTGACTTCACGCTCGAACAGCTTGCTGGACAAGATATCTCAGCGCCTCGTCGGTGCCGTCGGGCAGCCCGTCGATCGACCACCAGCGCAGGTCCACTGATTCGTCGCTGACCACGATCTGTGCGTCCGTCGGTGCGTGCGCCACGAACTGCAGATCGAGGTGGCGGGTCGGCACGCCCAGCGAACAGGTGAGCGCATGGACATTGATCGCGGCCAGATCGGGGGACAGCCGCAGGCCGTCGACGCCGGACTCCTCGATGGCCTCACGCAGCGCGGCCGCGTGGATGTCGGCGTCGGAATCTTCACAGTGGCCGCCCAATTGGACCCACCGGCCCAGCCGCGGATGCAACGTCAGCAGGACCCGGTCAGCAGTGTCGTCGAGCACTAACGCCGACGCGGTGATGTGGCCCGGTACGCATTCCCGACGGCAGGCATCCTCGCGGGCGTCAAGGAACGCCAGCACGGCGTTGCGGATGGAGTCTTGCGAGTGGTCCGGTGCCCGCCAGTCGGTCAGCAGCGCGATCGCCGAGGACCGGACGCTCACTTGCGCACCAGCAGATCGCTGATCGCGACGGGGTCTCGGGGCGTCGGCGGCTCGACCGGATAGCCAATCGCGATGGCGCCCAGCGGTTCCCACTCACAGGGCAGGTCGAGCTCGGCGCGCACCAGGTCCGCGGCGAAGATCGTCGACCCGATCCAGCAGCTGCCGATGCCGCGCACCGCCAGCGCCACCAGCAAGGCCTGCACCGCGGCTCCGACCGCGACGGTGAACATCGTATGTTCGGCATCCGTTCGGGCGGCGTCGGGATAGCTGTGGGCGCCGTCGGGTACCAGGAAGGGGATCACGACTTCGGGTGCGTCGTAGAGGATCTGGCCGCGAGCGATGCGTCGCTCGACCACGTCGGCGGGCTTGCCGTCGCCGGTCAGATCGGCACGCCACTTGTCGCGCATCCGCTCGAGTAGCCGGTCGCGGGTAGCCCGGGTCTGCAGCCAGACGAAGCGCACCGGCCGGGTGTGGTGCGGTGCGGGGGCGGTCAGCGCTTCGGCCACCGCATCCTCGATCAGCTCCGGCGCCACCGGCTCGTCGGCGAACTGGCGTACCGAGCGGCGCAACAGCTGGGCCTGCCGACGGCCCAACTCCAAGGCTTCCGCGGTGCCTAGCCAGAACAGATCGTCGGTGCCCGAGCGCACGAGATGTCGAGCGGTGGCGTCGGTCTCAGTGACCACGCCGGCGGGCAGACCACGCACGACGGCCACCGGAATCGCGGTCAACTTGCCCTTCACGAGGTCGGCCGCGGCGGCGATCTCGTCGGCGACCGCGACCTCGGTAACCACCAGTTCGTTGCCGTGCCGATCGACCGCACCGGCGTAGCCATGCAGCACCGAGACACCGGCGGCGCCTACCGCGGCATCGGTTTGGCCGTTGCGCCAGGCCCGGCCCATGGTGTCGGTGATGACAACGCCGACGGTGACGCCGAGGCTGTCGCGCAGCCCGGACCGCAGCGCCGCGGCACTGCCGTCGGGATCAACAGGCAGCAAGGCCAATTCGTCGGTCCCGATGTTGGACCCGTCCACGCCGGACGCGGCCTGCACCACTCCCAGTCCGTTCTCGGTGATCAGCGTCCGGCCTTTGCGGGCCAGGACCCGAACGGACTCTGCGTCGACCAGCTTGCGGCGCAACGTGTCTCGCTCTTCGGGGTCCTCGGGCGCGGGCACCAGGCGGCCCTCGCACTTGGATAGCACCTTGCTGGTCACCACCAGGACATCACCGTCGCGGAGCCAGGGCGCGGCAGTCGCGAGCGCGGCGCCCAGATCGTCACCGGGCCGAAACTCGGGAAGCCCGGTCACCGGCAGGATCTCAATCGGGGACGCGGTGCCGTGCTCGAGTCATACCGCCACGCCCGCAAGCTCGAGCCCGGCGCGGACCATCTCGGCGGTGGCCTTCGGGTCGGTCATCAACAGCGGCACCGATCGCACTCCGATGCCGTCGATCTCGGCGTGGTCGCCCTCGTGGATCAGCCAGTAGTCCAGAATGCCGGTCCCGGCGCGCGCGCCGTGATAGCGGCCGACCGCCTCCGCGGAGGACTCCACGCCGATGACGCTCAGGCATGCATCGGCCATCCCGCGCAACGGCTTTCCGCCGATGATGGGGGAGTAGCCGATGAGAGGGGCGCCGGTGGACCGCAATGCCGACCGTATTCCGGGGACCGCCAGGATCGCTCCGACACTCACCACCGGGTTCGACGGGGCGATCAGCACCACATCGGCGTCGGCAATGGCATCGGTGGCTTCGCTTGTGGCCTTGGCCTTTTCGGCTCCGATGAACGCGAAGCTGTGGGTCGGCAGTTGTGCGCGGTAGCGCACCCACCACTCCTGGAAATGGATCGCGCGCCGGCTCCCGTCGTCGGGATCGGTGATCACGACGTGTGTTTCGCAACGGTCGTCGGTGGCGGGAAGCAGTCGCGCACCCGGCTGCCAGCGGTCGCACAACGCGGCGGTCACCTGCGACAGGGGATAGCCGGCCCGCAGCATCTGGCTGCGCACCAGATGGGTGGCCAGATCCCGGTCGCCGAGCTGAAACCAGTCCGGCTGCACGCCGTATTTCACGAGTTCTTCTTTGGCGTGCCAGGTTTCGTCGCGATGGCCCCAGCCGCGCTCCGGGTCGACGCCGCCGCCCAGGGTGTACATGCAGGTGTCCAGGTCCGGGCAGATGCGCACACCGTGCATCCAGGCGTCATCGCCGATGTTCACTACTGCCGTCAGTTCGTGATCACCGGTAGGCGCAGAGCCGGAGGCGAATTGGCCGAGACCGAATAGCTGCTGCACCCCGAGCAGGAAGCGCGCGCCGCCGACGCCGCCGACCAGAACCGTCACCTTCACACCGCACGACAGTACGCGCGGCGACGGCACAGACCCCGCGCTGAGTCCGGTGAGCGAATCGCTGGGTTGGTGCCGGATTGCCTTGTGTGACAGGTGTGACCGACACGCCACGGTCACGCAGGCCTCAGTGCCGCAAAAAAATGATCACGAGATGGTATGGAATTCTGCCGATTCGCTTGCGAATCGACTCTTACCCGTGTGTAATCACAGCAGTGTCATTTCGGTTGGCCGGCCGGATTCGGTGTCGCAGACCGAGATTCGATCAAACGTTCGAATCGCAGATGACCGACATCAAAACAGTGGTGACATTCGTGTGATCTACGAAACCAGGTGAGGAGGCGGAGCATGTCCTATGAACACCTTCGGGGGCTAATGGGAGGAACACCGCACACCGCTCCCGGTCTGCCGTTGACAGGGGTATCCCCAAGGCCCCATTTGAGTTTGGTTCCCGATGCATTCGAAGACGAATTCGAGGCGATCGAGGAAGCAACCGATCAGTGGCAAGACCGTGCGTTGTGTGCTCAGACGGATCCGGAAGCGTTCTTCCCCGAGAAGGGCGGCTCCACTCGCGAGGCCAAGAAGATCTGCCTTGGCTGCGAGGTCCGGAGTGAGTGCCTGGAGTACGCGTTGGGCCATGACGAGCGTTTCGGCATCTGGGGTGGGCTCTCCGAGCGTGAGCGTCGTCGCCTCAAGCGCGGAATCATCTGACTTTCAGGGGTATCGAATAGCGGGCGACCCGCTGAGCTCGGCTTCGGCTGAGCTCGCGGTCGTCCGCTATTCGTCTTCTATCGTCGGATCGATGACCGACGGTTCGACGTCCAGGTAGGTGGCCACCTGGGCCACCAGGATTTCACGCAGCAGTTCGGCCAGCTCGACAGTGTCTTTGGCGCGTCGTTCGATTGGCTTGCGAAACAGCACAACTCGCGCACGGGTCGCGCTTCCGCGCACGTCGACGCCGGCGGCGATCAACCGGGCCAGCGCGATCGGCCCGTCGGCGACCACCTCCGGCGGCCACTGCACGTTGTGGGGGTCCTTCGCCGATATCCGCGGGATCTCGTCGACGGCGACGTCGAGCCCGGACAGCCGGTCCTGCCAGCGCCGCTCGATCGGCTCGTAAGCCTCGAGTACCGCCATGTCGAAGCGCTCGGCGCGACTGCGCCATCCCGGGACCGTCGGCGGCAGCAGCGGGCCGCGCATGTCGCGGCCGCGGCGCGACACCTTCCTCCCCGGCGAGCGCCGGCCGCGCGGGGAGCTGCGCGAATCGCTCACCCGGCGATGGTAACGGTTGGGCATCCTGGCCCGAATGAATGCGCGTGTCCGCCGGGGTATGGACGTTTTCGCGCGATAACCTCTCGATCGTGAACGTTCCGCGTCGCTGCTGCCGGCCAGGGTGTCCGCATTACGCGGTCGCGACGTTGACCTTCGTCTACTCGGACTCCACGGCGGTCGTCGGCCCACTGGCCGTCGCCAGCGAGCCGCACTCCTGGGACCTCTGCGTGAGCCACGCCGGCCGCATCACGGCACCGCGCGGCTGGGAGCTGGTTCGGCACTCCGGCCCGCTGGTCGTCAACCCCGACGAAGACGACCTGATCGCGCTGGCCGAGGCCGTGCGGGAGGGCCGCGACGTGGCCGTCGGCGGTGGCGCCGTCAACGGATTCCACGATTCCGCCGGCCAGTTCGGCGCCGCGCCGGCCGAGGCGCCGGCCGCCGGAGTGCTGACGACGGCCGCCCCGCGACCGGCCGGCAACGGTCGTCGCCGCGGCCATCTCCGGGTGCTGCCCGACCCCGCGGAGTAGGCCCGCATCGACGCGGCGCCCACGGTGAAAAGTTCGGGCACCCGCCGCCGGCGAACGGCAGACCCTGTCGTACCTCCTGGCGGGATAGGCTTAGCGACGCCCCGCTACATCGTCCGTCGTCAGGAGCGCTCTTCCATGTCTCGGCCCGCTGCGGCTGTTCACCGTGTGATCAAGGCGTACGACGTGCGAGGTCTGGTCGGTACGGAGATCGACGAGCCGTTCGTGACAGAGGTCGGCGCGGCCTTCGCCCGGCTGATGCGCAGCGAAGGCGCCCACCAGGTCGTCATCGGCTACGACATGCGGGACAGCTCGCCGTCGCTGGCGGCCGCGTTCGGCGACGGCGTCAACGGTCAGGGGCTGGACGTCGTGCGGATCGGGCTGGCGTCGACCGATCAGCTCTACTTCGCCTCCGGACTGCTCGACTGCCCGGGCGCGATGTTCACCGCGAGCCATAACCCGGCCGCCTACAACGGGATCAAGATGTGCCGGGCGGCAGCCAAACCGGTGGGCGCTGACACCGGGCTGACGACCATCAGCGACGACGTGATCACCGGCGTCCCAACGTATGACGGCACCCCTGGAACTGCCACCGACAAAGACGTGCTGGCCGAGTACGGCGAATTCCTGCGCTCACTGGTCAACACCGACGGCCTGCGTCCGCTGCGGGTGGCCGTCGACGCGGGAAACGGGATGGCGGGACACACCACGCCCGCCGTGCTCGGCGCGATCGAGTCGCTCTCGCTGTTGCCGCTGTACTTCGACCTCGACGGCTCGTTCCCCAACCACGAGGCCAACCCCCTCGACCCGGCCAACCTCGCGGACCTCCAGAAGTTCGTCCGCGACACCGGCGCCGACATCGGTTTGGCCTTCGATGGCGACGCCGACCGCTGCTTCGTCATCGACGAGCGCGGCCTGCCGGTCTCGCCGTCGACGGTGACGGCGCTCGTGGCCGCGCGCGAATTGGGCCGCGAGATCGGCGCGACGGTGATCCACAACTTGATCACCTCGCGCGCGGTGCCCGAGTTGGTGATCGAGCGCGGCGGCACACCGGTGCGCTCACGGGTCGGACACTCCTATATCAAGGCGCTGATGGCCGAGACCGGCGCGATTTTCGGCGGCGAGCACTCGGCGCACTATTACTTCCGCGATTTTTGGGGAGCCGACTCGGGAATGCTGGCCGCGCTCTACGTGCTAGCCACGCTCGGCAACTCGCGAGCGCCCGCTGTCCGACCTGACCGCGGACTATCAGCGCTACGAGTCGTCCGGCGAAATCAACTTCACCGTCGAGGATTCCGCGTCCTGCGTCGAGGCGGTGCTCAAGGTATTCGGCAGCCGGATCCACTCGATCGACCACCTGGACGGGGTGACGGTCGACCTCGGCGAGGGCAGCTGGTTCAACCTCCGCACCTCTAACACCGAGCCGTTGTTACGGCTGAACGTGGAAGGACGGTGCACCGAAGACGTCGACGCGGTGGTCGAGCAAGTTGGCGCCGAGATCCAGCGACAGAACAGCCAGGTCGGCGAACCGGAGGTCGTCACGTGAGCGCGGCCCCCGCCGTGATCGACCTTGACGACGCCGACGGCCTGCTCAGCGCCGATCGCGAAGGACTGTTGCGGGCGGCGTCGATGGCCGGCGCGCACGTACGCGCAGTGGCCGCGGCCGTCGACGAGGGCGCCTTGGATAACCTGCGTGACTTGCGAGACCGTCCTCGTACGATCATCTGGCTCGCCGGCCGCGGGACAGGCGAGACCGCGGGCGCAATGCTGGCCGCGACGTCCGGCGCCTCAGCGCCGGCGCCGATCGTGATCGCCGCCGAGGCGCCGCCCTGGATCGGACCGTTGGACGTGTTGATCGTCGCCGGCGACGATCCCGACGACCCGGTGCTGGTCGGAGCCGCCGCGAGTGGTGTTCGTCGGGGTGCGCGCGTGGTTGTGGCCACGCCGTACGAAGGCCCGCTGCGCGAGGTCACCGCGGGTCGGGTCGCCGTGATCGAGCCGCGACTGCCGGTGGCCCCCGAGTTCGGACTCTGCAGGTTCCTGGCCGCCGGTCTGGGCGTGCTGGGAAGCGTCGATCCCCGGCTGCGTGTGGACTTAGCAGCCATGGCCGACGAACTGGACGCCGAAGCATTGCGCAACAGCGCCGGCCGTGAATTGTTCACCAATCCGGCCAAGGCGCTGATCGAGCGAATCTCGCGACGTCGGGTGGTGTTTGCCGGCGACTGTCCCGCGACGCTCGCGCTGGCGCGGCACGCGTCGGGCACGCTGCTTCGGGTCGCGCACGAGGTCGCGGCCGCCAGTAGCATGGCCGACGCTCTAGTCGCGCTGCGGGCAGGTCCGGGACCCGCCTTTGTCGATCCGACGGAGTCTTTGTTCCACGACGAGGAGATCGACGGGCCGATCGCGGACCGGCTGAGGTTGCTGGTGCTGACGCTGGACGCGGAGCGGGCGGTGGTGACGTCGCGAATCGCCGGGCTGCACGACGTCGACCTCGTCGGCGCCGAGGACGTCCCTGATTCGCCGGATCGCGACCCCACCAGGCCCGGAGTGCAACGCGCCGAGCAGCAGCTGGCGATATTGGCGGTCAGGTTGGAGATGGCGGCGGTTTATATGCGGCTGGTGCGGGGATAACTGGTTCTGAGGTAATGCCAAGTGCAGTTGCTACGCGGAGCGATACGGACATACGCGTGGGGGTCGCGGACCGCCATCGCGGAATTCACTGGTCGTCCGGTACCGGCCGCGCACCCCGAAGCCGAACTCTGGCTGGGCGCTAACCCCGGCGACCCGTCTTGGCTGGAGGAGCCGGGCGGCGACATCTCGTTGCTGCAAACGGTTGTCGACGATCCCGAGGGCCAACTCGGCGCCGGTGTCCGCACCCGATTCGGCGACGCGCTGCCGTTCCTGGTCAAGGTCCTGGCCGCCGACGAACCGCTCTCGCTGCAGGCCCACCCCAGCGCCGAGCAGGCGGCCGAAGGTTTCCGGCGCGAGGAGCGACTCGGAATTCCAGTGAACTCACCGGTGCGCAACTATCGCGACGCCAGCCACAAGCCCGAGTTGTTGGTCGCGCTACACCCATTCGAGGCGCTGGCCGGATTCCGGCCCGCGGCCAAGACCATCGAACTGCTCCAGGCCCTCGCGGTGGCGGACCTCGATCCGTCCATCAATCTGCTGAAAGACCAGTCCGACGCCGACGGGCTGCGGGCGCTGTTCACCACGTGGATCACCGCGCCGCAACCCCACGTCGATGTCCTGGTGGCCGCGGTGCTCGACGGCGCGATCAACTACCTGAGCTCCGGAGCAACGGAATTTGCCGCGGAGGCCAAGACCGTGCTGGAGCTGGGGGAGCGTTATCCCGGCGACGCCGGCGTGCTGGCCTCGCTGCTGCTCAACCGGATCACGCTCGGTCCCGGCGAGGGGATCTACCTGTCGGCCGGAAACCTGCACGCCTACCTGCGCGGTGTGGGCCTGGAGGTGATGGCCAACTCCGACAACGTGTTACGCGGTGGCCTGACCCCCAAACACGTCGACGTTCCCGAGCTGCTACGGGTCCTGAACTTCAATCCCACCACCGAGTCGCAGTTGCGCGCCGACACCCATCCGGACGGATTGGCCTCGTTCTACGACACGCCCACGACCGAATTCGCGGCATCGATGCTCACTCTCGGTGACGAGCAGGTCGGCCACGAAGTCGACGCGCCCTCGCGTCACGACGGTCCGCAGATCCTGCTCTGCGTTGAGGGGACCACCGCGGTGCACGGGAAGTCCGGGACGCTGACGCTCACCCGTGGCGCCGCCGCCTGGGTGGCGGCCGACGACGGCCCGATCCGGCTGGTCGCGCAGGAGCCGACGAAGATCTTCCGGGCTACCGTCGGCTTGTAGCCAACTCCGGGCGGCCCGCGCGACGCTCGGCCAGCCACATCCGCATGTTGTGCCGGATCGTGCGGCCGACCAGCTTCGCCGACGGGACCATGTAGAGGCTGTCCAGCAACGAGAAGCGCCGCAAAAACCATTCGGCGAGAACGGGATCGGTCTCGGCCGCGCCGAGGAATTGATCGAACAGGTTGCCGACAGGTCCGAACCACCACGGCTTCTCGCCGGCCGCGTGGTGGAAGGCATGGTCGCCGATCGCCGTCATCATCCACACCGGGAAGGTGGTCTTTGCGGTGGCCCGGTTGACCTTGCGCACCACGTCGCCACCCTCGGCGAGGGCGCGGCGCAGGTGCCCGGCCTGAATCGACGTCATCGTCATGCCCTGGCCGTAGGTGGGGTCGAAGCTGACCACCGCGTCGCCGAGCGGCAGGATGCCCGCCGGGAACCGGTCCAACTCGTGGTAGCGGCGCCACCGGCTGGCGGGATACTTGTGGAACGCCACCTCGCCGACCAGCTCGGCCTGCCGTAGCGCGCCGGCGATCCGCTCGGGCAGCATCGTGTCGGCCAGCGTCAGCATCTGCGGAAACGTATGCGGCGGTTCGACTTTCCCGGTGCCGAAGGTCGTCAGCGTCCAGGTGCCGTCCTCGTAGCCCAACAGACCCAGCCCGACCGGCTGCTCGCGCGACGCGCCGGCAACGACCACGCGCTCGCGGATCGCGCCCTCGGGCAACCGAAGCTGTTGCGACGCATAGCCAATGCCCACGTCGACCGTCTTCTCCGGCGGCCGCTGATAACCCCACTGCTCCAGCCACACCGGCAGCCGGGTCCCGCGTCCGGCTGCGTCGACCACCAGATCCGCGGCGACGAAGTCGGGCTCGTCGGCGTCGCTGTCGAGCAGCACCCCGGTCACACGCTGGGCGGCGACATCGAAGCTCGGCTGCGCCACCGAGCGACGCTGGATCTCCACATTCGGAATCTCGAGCACCCGGCGCCGGATCTGCCATTCCAGCTGCGGGCGACTGGGAACGTACGCGGTGAATTCGTCCTGCAGTGTGTGCGCGGTACCGAGCACGTGGCCCGCCGCACCGAAGTAAATGCAATCCGGCCGGTTCTCCAGGATCGGGACACCGGAGGCCACCATCTCGTCGAGCAGGCCCGGGAACAGTCCGTCGAATTCCTGCGCGCCGCGCGCCATCAGCAGGTGGACGTGCCGGCCCTGGGGCACCGCGGTGCGATTGCCGGGTTCGCTCGGCAGCTCATCGCGCTCGAACACAGTGACCCGGTCGTAAAACTCCGATAACACCCGCGCCGCGCACAATCCGCCAATGCTGGCGCCGATCACGACCGCGTGATTTCGGACGCTGTCCCCACCCATGTTCGCCACCGTACTCGGTAGTGTCCTGGAGACCATGGGTGATCGCTGGCGCACCAAGTCGATTGAGCAATCGATTGCCGACACCGACGATCCCGACACCCAGCTGCGCAAAGACCTGAGCTGGTGGCACCTGTGCGTGTTCGGGGTGTCGGTGGTGATCGGCGCGGGCATCTTCACCGTCACCGCGTCCACCGCCGGTGACATCACCGGACCCGCGATCTGGATCTCGTTCCTGATCGCCGCGATCACCTGCGGGCTGGCCGCCCTGTGTTACGCGGAATTCGCGTCGATGCTGCCGGTGGCCGGAAGCGCCTACACGTTCTCCTACGCGACATTCGGCGAATTCGTGGCGTGGACCATCGGGTGGAACCTGGTCCTGGAGCTGGCGATCGGTGGTGCGGTGGTCGCCAAGGGGTGGTCGAGCTACCTGCAGACGGTCTTCAAACTGGCAAGCAGCACAATCGATTTCGGGTCTCTCAAGCTGGACTGGGGGGCGCTGCTGATCGTCGTTCTGGTGGCGACGGTGCTGGCGTGGGGCACCAGGTTGTCATCGCAATTCTCCACCGTGGTGACCGCCGTCAAGGTCGCGGTAGTGCTGTTGGTGATCGTCGTCGGAGCGTTCTACATCAAGCGTGCGAACTACTCGCCGTTCATCCCGCCCCCCGAGGCCGACCGGTCCGGCAGCGGCGTCAACCAGTCGCTGCTGTCGCTGTTCACCGGAGCGCACAGCAGCCACTACGGCTGGTACGGGGTGCTGGCCGGCGCCTCGATCGTGTTCTTCGCGTTCATCGGTTTCGACATCGTCGCCACGATGGCCGAGGAGACCAAGAATCCGCAGCGCGATGTCCCCCGGGGCATCCTGGCGACACTCGGCATCGTGACCGTGCTCTATGTCGCGGTCTCGGTGGTGCTGTCCGGGATGGTGTCCTACACCCAACTGAAGACGACTCCCAGCGGCCATCACGCGAACCTGGCCACCGCCTTCGCCGCCAACGGGGTGCACTGGGCCTCGGGAATCATCTCGATCGGAGCGCTCGCGGGGCTGACGACGGTGGTGATGGTGCTGCTGCTCGGCGGGTGCCGGGTGCTGTTCGCGATGGCACGTGACGGGTTGTTGCCGCGGAGCCTGGCCAAGACCGGCTCGCACGGCACACCGGTGCGCATCACAGTGCTGGTCGCAGCGCTCGTCGGGGTCACCGCATCGGTGTTTCCCGCCGACAAGCTCGAGGAAATGGTCAACGTCGGCACCCTGTTCGCGTTCCTGCTGGTGTCGGCCGGCGTCGTCGTCTTACGCCGCACCCGACCCGACCTGCCGCGCGGATTCCGCGCGCCGTGGGTGCCCCTGCTGCCGATCGCGTCGGTCTGCGCCTGCCTGTGGCTCATGGTGAACCTCACCGTCGTGACCTGGGTCCGCTTCGGGGTGTGGATGGTCGCGGGCGTCGCGATCTATGCGGGCTATGGACGACGCCATTCGGTGCTGGCCGGGCGTGAGAGGAAAGACGTAACCAGCCGGTAAGCCCATTCTTTTTACAAAACAGGACTCTGTGTCTAGACAAAGGACGCAGAATTCGCTAATGTCCAATCTCAAGGTGTGATGGCTCACAAGGAGGTTGGCGATATGACTTCACCGGCGGGGGCGCTCAGCCCGAAGATCTGGCAGGACCGCAAGCGCTACATGTGGCTGATGGGGCTGATCGTCCCGACGCTGATGATCGCGATCCTGCCGATCGTCTGGGCAATGAATCAGGCCGGTTGGAAGTCCGCCTCGCAAGTGTGGTTCTGGATCGGCCCGATCCTGCTTTACGTGGTCCTGCCGGCGCTGGACCTGCGGTTCGGCGCCGACGGCCAGAACCCGCCCGACGAGGCCATGCAGTGGCTCGAGAACGACGAGTACTACCGCTACTGCACCTACGCCTTCATCCCGTTCCAATACGTCAGCCTGGTGCTCGGTGCGTACCTGTTCACCGCATCGAACCTCAGCTGGCTGGGCTTCGAGGGGTCGCTCAGTTGGCCGGCCAAGATCGGCCTCGCGCTGTCGATCGGGACGCTGGGCGGCGTCGGCATCAACACCGCCCACGAAATGGGGCACAAGAAGGAGTCGCTCGAGCGCTGGCTGTCCAAGATCACCCTCGCGCAGACCGCCTACGGCCACTTCTACATCGAGCACAACCGCGGCCACCACGTCCGGGTCGCGACTCCGGAAGACCCCGCGTCGGCGAGGTTCGGTGAGACATTCTGGGAGTTCTTGCCGCGCAGCGTAATCGGCAGCGCGAGGTCGTCGTTGCATCTGGAGGCCCAGCGGATCCGGCGCCAAGGCGGCAACCCGTGGAACCCCAAGACCTGCCTGTCCAACGATGTCGTCAACGCCTGGCTGATGACCGTGGTGCTGTGGGCTGCGCTGCTCGTGGTGTTCGGACCCGCGCTGATCCCGTTCCTGATCGTGCAGGCCATCTTCGGGTTCAGCCTGCTGGAATCGGTGAACTACCTCGAGCACTACGGCCTGCTGCGGGTCAAGAAGGACAACGGCCGCTACGAGCGCTGCACGCCCGAGCACAGCTGGAACTCCGACCACATCGTCACGAACCTGTTCCTCTACCACCTGCAGCGGCACAGCGACCACCACGCCAACCCGACCCGGCGTTACCAGACGCTGCGCAGCATGGACGGCGCGCCGAATCTGCCCAGCGGCTACGCGGCGCTGATCGGCGTCACTTATTTCCCGCCGCTGTGGCGAAAGCTGATGGACCACCGGGTCATGGAGCACTACGACGGCGACATCACCCGCGTCAACGTGCAGCCCCGACTGCGCAAGAAGGTGCTGGCCCGCTACGGGGCGGCGGCCTGATGGCCAGTTACCAGTGTCCCGGTTGTGACTACGTCTACGACGAAGCCCACGGCGCTGAGCGAGAGGGCTTTCCGGGGGGAACCCGTTGGGACGACATCTCCGAGGACTGGGCTTGCCCGGACTGCGCCGTGGTCGAAAAGCCTGACTTCCAATCCCTTGAGAAAGGACCAACGAAATGAACGACTACAAACTCTTCGTGTGTGTGCAGTGCGGCTTCGAGTACGACGAAGCCGAGGGCTGGCCTGAGGACGGCATCGCGCCCGGCACCCGGTGGGACGACATCCCCGAGGACTGGAGCTGCCCGGACTGCGGTGCGGCGAAGTCGGACTTCGAGATGGTGGAAGTCGCCCGCGCGTGACCGTGAACAGCGCGACGACGCTGACCGCGGCGATACGTAATCGCGGCGGTCAAACCGTTAGGGTCGCGCATATGCGAAGGGTCCCGTACGCCGAGGCGTCACGGGCATTGCTGCGTGACTCGGTGCTCGACGCGATGCGCGAGTTGCTCGGCACTCGCGATTGGTCGGCGATCACGCTGGCCGACGTCGCCCGCGCCGCCGGCATCAGCCGCCAGACCATTTACAACGAGTTCGGTTCGAGGCAGGGCCTGGCCCAGGGCTACGCGCTCCGACTGGCCGACCGACTGGTCAGCGCGGTCGAGGACGCCATCTACGCCAACGTCGGCGACGTCTATGCCGCCTTCCTGCAGGGATTCCGGGCGTTTTTCGCCGACTCGGCCGCCGATCCGCTGGTCGTCTCACTGCTAACCGGGGCGGCCAAACCCGATCTGCTGCAGATCATTACGACCGACAGCGGCCCGATCATCACGCACTGCTCGGCGAGGCTGACGTCGTCGTTCATGCACAGCTGGATGCGTGCCAGCGAAGAAGACTCCGGGATGATCGCGCGCGCCATCGTTCGGCTGGCCATGAGCTACGTGTCCATGCCGCCGGAGGCCGACCACGACGTAGCCGCTGACCTGGCACGACTCATGACGCCGGCGGCCGAGCGTTACGGTGAGCTTCGGGACGACTTCGAGCCGGGTACCACCGGTGGGGGCGGGAAAGCAACCGAATAGGCTGTCCTCGTGACGATGCGGCCGTTTCGGCCCGAGGAGAAGCGAAGAAATAAGATCTCGTCGCGACTGACCTCCGATCGCGGCCACCAACGCGTCGCGATTAATATGTAACCAAGCTAATTAGTTCAACAGAGGAATGAGTAGTAGATGACGACGACCGAACAGCAGTTGACCCCCGACGTCGTGAACGGGATCGACTTCAAGGTGGCCGACCTGTCGCTGGCCGAGTACGGCCGCCGCGACATTGAGCTCTCCGAGCAGGAGATGCCGGGTCTGATGTCGCTGCGCCGCGAATACCACGACGTCCAGCCGCTGAAGGGGGCCCGCGTCTCGGGCTCGCTGCACATGACCGTGCAGACCGCGGTGCTGATCGAGACCCTGACGAGCCTCGGTGCTGAAGTTCGGTGGGCGAGCTGCAATATCTTCTCCACCCAGGACCACGCCGCCGCGGCGGTCGTCGTCGGCCCGCACGGCACGCCGGAGAAGCCGCAGGGTGTGCCGGTCTACGCGTGGAAGGGTGAGACCCTCGAGGAGTACTGGTGGGCCGCCGAGCAGATCCTGACGTGGCCCGGCGAGCCGGCCAACATGATCCTCGACGACGGTGGCGACGCCACCATGCTGGTCCTGCGTGGGGCGCAATACGAGAAGGCCGGCGTGATTCCGCCGGATGAGGAAGACGACTCGGCCGAGCACCGGGTGTTCCTGAGCCTGCTGCGCAAGCGGTTCGAGACCGACAAAGACAAGTGGACCAAGATCGCCGCGTCGATCAAGGGTGTGTCCGAGGAGACCACCACCGGCGTGCTGCGCCTGTACCAGTTCGCCGCCGCCGGCGAGCTGTCCTTCCCGGCGATCAACGTCAACGACTCGGTGACCAAGTCCAAGTTCGACAACAAGTACGGCTGCCGGCACTCGCTGATCGACGGCATCAACCGCGGCACCGACGTGCTGATCGGCGGCAAGAAGGCCCTGATCTGCGGCTACGGCGACGTCGGTAAGGGCTCCGCAGAGTCGCTGGCCGGCCAGGGCGCGCGGGTGACCGTCACCGAGATCGACCCGATCAACGCCCTGCAGGCGCTGATGGAGGGCTTCGACGTCAAGCGCGTCGATGACGTCATCGGCGAGGCCGACATCGTCATCACGACCACGGGTAACAAGGACATCATCACGCTTGAGCACATCAAGGCGATGAAGGACAAGGCGATCCTGGGCAACATCGGCCACTTCGACAACGAGATCCAGGTTTCCCGCCTGGAGAAGTCGGGCGCGACCAAGGTCAACATCCGTCCGCAGGTCGACCTGTGGACGTTCGGCGACACCGGCAAGTCGATCATCCTGCTGTCCGAGGGCCGGCTGCTGAACCTGGGCAACGCGACGGGCCACCCGTCGTTCGTGATGAGCAACAGCTTCTCCAACCAGGTCATCGCGCAGATCGAGCTGTGGACCAAGAACGACGAGTACGACAACGAGGTCTACCGGCTGCCCAAGCACCTGGACGAGAAGGTCGCCAAGATCCACGTCGAGGCGCTCGGTGGCGACTTGACCAAGCTCACCAAGGAGCAGGCCGAGTACATCGGCGTCGACGTGGACGGCCCCTACAAGCCGGACCACTACCGCTACTGAGTTTTGGCGTGGCCGAGACCGCGGCCAGCCGCGGTCTCGCCGCCGAGCCTGCGGCTGCCCCCAGGCTCGAGCACTTCAATCAGCACGGCGCGGCTAGGCTCGCGCCGTGCTGATTGCTATCGAGGGCGTCGACGGCGCCGGCAAGCGGACGCTCACCGAGGGGTTGCGAGCGACGTTCGAGGCGGCGGGCAAATCCGTCGCCACCCTGGCGTTTCCGCGGTATGGACAGTCGGTGACCGCCGACGTCGCGGCCGAGGCGCTGCACGGTCAGCACGGCGACCTGGCCTCGTCGGTGTACGCGATGGCGATGCTGTTCGCGCTGGATCGCGCGGGCGGGGCCGACCAGATCCGCGAACTGTCTCACGACCACGACGTGGTGATCCTGGACCGCTACGTGGCATCCAACGCCGCCTACAGCGCCGCGCGCCTGCACCAGCCGGCCGACGGCGACGCGGTCGGCTGGGTGCGCGAGATCGAATACGGCCGGCTGGGGCTGCCGGCGCCGGACTGGCAGGTGCTGCTCGGGGTGTCGGCCGAACTGGCTGATCAGCGGGCCCGTCACCGGGCCAGCCTGGACGCCGGCCGAGCGCGCGACGCCTACGAACGCGACGCCGGACTGCAGCAGCGCACCGGCGCGGTGTACGCCGCGCTGGCCGCGTCGAACTGGGGCGGACGCTGGCTGGTGGTCGACGAGACCGTCGATCCGGGCGGGCTCGCGGCACAGTTAATGGCTTAGTTGACGCCCTGTCTGCAGACAGCTGTGGTAATAGGTGCACGAAACGCGCGTGTGGCAGCCCCATTTTGTCGCGTTCTGGTGACACCATGGACACCATGAGGCAAAGGATTCTCGTGGTTGACGACGACGCGTCGCTGGCCGAGATGCTGACCATTGTGCTGCGGGGGGAAGGGTTCGACACCGCCGTCATTGGTGATGGCACCCAGGCGCTGACCGCCGTGCGTGAACTGCGGCCCGACCTGGTGTTGCTGGACTTGATGCTGCCGGGCATGAACGGCATCGACGTATGCCGGGTGCTGCGCGCCGACTCCGGGGTCCCGATCGTGATGCTCACGGCCAAGACCGACACCGTCGATGTGGTGCTCGGGCTGGAGTCGGGCGCCGACGACTACATCATGAAGCCGTTCAAGCCCAAGGAGCTGGTCGCCCGCGTGCGGGCCCGGTTGCGGCGCAACGAGGACGAGCCCGCCGAGATGCTGTCGATCGCCGACGTGGACATCGACGTGCCCGCCCACAAGGTCACCCGCAACGGCGAGCAGATCTCGCTGACGCCGCTGGAGTTCGACCTGCTCGTGGCGTTGGCGCGCAAACCGCGCCAGGTGTTTACTCGTGATGTGCTGCTCGAACAGGTGTGGGGCTACCGCCACCCCGCGGACACCCGTTTGGTGAACGTGCACGTCCAGCGTCTGCGGGCCAAGGTCGAAAAAGACCCCGAGAACCCGACCGTTGTACTGACCGTTCGAGGAGTGGGTTACAAGGCCGGACCTCCGTGATCCGGAGGCGCCGCGATAACCAGGAGCGGCGCGGGTGATCTGGGGGTCGAGGCCACGTTTTCGTGGTCGATCCGGCCGGTCCGGCCCGTTCATACGGGGCATGGGCACATTGAGTCGCGCTTTTGGCGTGGCGTGGCGCCGCTCCTTGCAACTTCGGGTGCTCGCCCTGACCCTGGGAATGTCGCTGACGGTGATCCTGGCGTTGGGGTTCGTGCTGACCAGCCAGGTCACCAACCGTGTGCTCGACGTCAAGCTGCGCGCCGCCACTGAGCAGATCGAGCGGGCCCGCAGCACGGTCAGCGGGATCGTCAGCGGCGAGGAGGCTCGCTCGTTGGAGAGCAGCCTGCAGTTGGCGCGCAACACGTTGACGTCCAAGACCGACCCGACCTCCGGCGCGGGGTTGGCCGGCGCATTCGACGCGGTGCTGGTGGTGCCCGGACAGGGTCCGCGCCCGGCGGCGTCGGCGGGGCCGGTCGACCAATTGCCGGACTCGCTGCGGGAATTCGTGAAGGCCGGCCAGGTGGCCTACCAATACGCGTCGGTGCATACCGAGGGTTTCTCCGGCCCGGCGCTGGTGATCGGCACCCCGACGACGTCGCGGGTGAACAACCTCGAGCTCTACCTGGTGTTCCCGCTGGGCAACGAGCAGAGCACGATCGCACTGGTCCGTGGAACCATGGCCACGGGCGGTCTGGTGTTGATGGTGCTTGCTGGCCGGGATCGCGTGGATGGTCACGCGCCAGGTGGTGGTTCCGGTCCGGGCGGCGGCGCGGACCGCCGAGCGATTCGCCGACGGCCATCTGTCCGAACGGATTCCGATTCGCGGCGAAGACGACATGGCCCGGCTGGCGGTGTCGTTCAACGACATGGCCGAGAGCCTGTCGCGTCAGATCGCTCAGCTCGAGGAATTCGGAAACCTGCAGCGGCGGTTCACCTCTGACGTCAGCCACGAGCTTCGCACCCCACTGACCACCGTCCGGATGGCCGCCGACCTGATCTACGACCACGTGGAGGACCTCGAACCCGCGCTGCGGCGGTCCACCGAGCTGATGGTCAACGAGCTGGACCGGTTCGAGTCGTTGCTGAGCGACCTGCTGGAAATCTCGCGCCACGACGCCGGTGTCGCCGAATTGTCGGTTGAGGCAGTGGATTTGCGGACCACGGTGAACAGCGCGCTGGGCAACGTCGGGCACCTGGCCGAAGACGCCGGCGTGCAGATGATCGTCGACATGCCGGAAGAGGACGTCATCGCCGAGGTCGACCCGCGTCGGGTCGAGCGCATTCTGCGCAACCTGATCGCGAACGCGATCGACCACGCCGAGCACAAGCCGGTCCGGATCCGGATGGCCTACGACGAAGACACCGTCGCGGTCACCGTCCGCGACTACGGCGTCGGGCTGCGGCCGGGTGAGGAGAAGCTGGTGTTCAGCCGGTTCTGGCGGTCGGACCCGTCGCGGGTGCGCCGCTCCGGTGGGACCGGCCTGGGGCTGGCGATCAGCGTCGAGGACGCCCGGCTACACCAGGGACGGCTGGAGGCCTGGGGTGAGCCCGGCAACGGCGCCTGCTTCCGTCTCACGCTGCCGCTGGTGCGCGGTCACAAGGTCACCACCAGCCCGTTGCCGATGAAACCCGTTGCCCCGGAACGCAAAGAGCAGACATCCCGACAGCGCGAGCACGCCGAGCGAGGCGTGTGATGCGGCAGTTTGCCGTCCTGCTGTGCACGCTCGCTTTGGTGCTGTCCGGCTGTGCCGGTGTGCCGAACGGGTCGGCGCCGCAGGCCATCGGGACCGTCGACCGGCCGGCCCCGGCGAACCTGCCCAAGCCGACACCCGGCATGGAGCCCGACGTGCTATTGCGTGAATTCCTCAAGGCCACCGGCGATCCGGCCAATCGGCACCTCGCGGCGCGGCAGTTCCTCACCCAGTCGGCGTCCAACAAGTGGGACGACGCCGGTAGCGCGTTGCTGATCGACCATGTTGTGTTCGTCGAAACCCATAGCGCCGAACGGGTTTCGGTGGCAATGCGGGCCGAGGTCCTCGGCTCACTGTCGGACATGGGCGTGTTCGAGACCGCCGAGGGCCAGCTGCCGGATCCCGGCCCGATCGAGTTGGTCAAGACGCCGGGTGGTTGGCGCATCGACAAGCTGCCCGACGGGGTGTTCCTGGACTGGCAGCAATTCAATGCCACCTATAAGCGCAATACGCTGTATTTCTCCGACCCGACCGGCAAGACGATGGTGCCGGATCCGCGCTACGTCGCGGTGTCCGATCGTGACCAGCTGGCCACCGAGCTGGTGTCCAAGCTGATCGCCGGCCCGCGCCCGGAGATGACGAAAAGCGTGCACAACATGCTGATCCCGCCGGTGCGGCTGCGCGGCCCGGTGACCCGCGCCGACGGCGGCAAGAGCGGTGTCGGCCGCGGCTACGGCGGAGCCCGCGTCGATCTGGAATTGCTGACGGTCGCCGACCCGCGCAGCCGGCAATTGGTTGCCGCGCAGATCATTTGGACGCTGGCGCGCGCCGACATCAAGGGGCCGTATGTGATCAAGGCCGACGGAGCCTCGCTCGACGAGCGTTTCGCCGACGGCTGGAACACCACCGACGTCGCCGCCACCGACCCGGGCGTCGCCGAAGGCGCCGCCGCCGGCGTGCACGCGCTGATCGGCGGCCGGGTGGTGGCCCTCGAGGGCCAGCGCTCCGACCCGGTGCCGGGAGCTTTCGGGCGGGCCACCGACCAGGCGGCCGCCGCGCTGTCGCGCAACGGGCACCAGGCGGCCTCGGTCGTGGTGCAGCGGCCAGGTGCACCCGACATGGCGTCGTCGTTGTGGATCGGCGACCTCGGCGGCGAGGCGGCCGAAGCCGCTGACGGACATACTCTTTCGCGGCCGACCTGGTCGCTGGACGACGCGGTGTGGGTGGTCGCCGACGGCAACACCGTGCTGCGCGCCATTCAGGAGACGGCCTCGGGCCAGCCGGCCCGCCTGCCGGTCGACTCGGCCGCGGTGTCGAGCAAGTTCCCCGGGGTCATCGCGGAGTTGCAGCTGTCCCGCGACGGCACTCGCGCCGCGATGGCGATCAACGGGCAGGTGATCTGCTCCAGCGTCGAACAGACCCAGGCCGGCCAGTTCACGTTGACCTATCCGCGGCGGCTCGGCTTCGGGTTGGGCTCGTCGGTGGTGTCGCTGTCCTGGCGCACCGACGAAGACATCGCGGTGAGCCGCAACGATGCCGAGCATCCGGTGTCCTACGTCAACATCGACGGGGTGAACTCCGATGCGCCGACCGGCAATCTGCAGCAACCCGTCGGGGTGATCGCGGCCAACCCGTCGACGGTCTACGTCGCCGACCCACGCGGCGTGATGCAGCTGTCGATCTCGGGCGCGGAGGGTGTGCAGGGCTGGCTCGACGTCCCCCCGTTCATGGCCGGTGGGGCGACGCCGGTGATGCCCGGCTGATCGCTGCGCGACCCGGTCCCACCGTCGTGCTGTCGGTGCCGCTGGGCACACTGACGCCGTGCTCGATCTGGTTCTGCCGCTGGAGTGCGGCGGGTGCGGGGCGCCGTCGACGCGATGGTGCGCGGTCTGCGCCGACGAGTTGGCGTTGAGCGCCGACGCGCCGCGCGTCGTCACCCCGCGCATCGACCCGCAGGTGCCGGTCTTTGCGCTCGGCCGCTACGCCGGGGCGCGGCGGCGCGCGATCGTCGGGGCGAAGGACCGTGGCCGCACGGACCTGCTGGGGCCGCTGTCTTTGTCGCTGGCCTCGGGCCTTCACCGGTTGCTGCGGTGGGGCCTGCTCGATGTGCCGCTGACCATCGTCGCGGCCCCGACCCGCGGCTGGTCGGCCCGCCAGCGCGGGGGAGACCCGGTCACCCGGATCGCCACGCTGGCCACGGCCGGTCACCCGGACATCACCGTGGTCCGCGCGCTGCGGATGAAGCCGTGGGCCCGCGACTCGGCGGGCCTGAACAGCGCCGCGCGCGAACGCAATATCGCCGGCCGGGTGCTGCTGACGCGTCGCCGGCTGCCGCCGGGCGGCGAGCTGCTGCTGGTCGACGACATCGTCACCACCGGAGCGACCGCGCGTGAGTCGGTCCGCGTGCTGCACGCGGCCGGTGCCCGGGTGTCGGCTGTGCTGGCGCTAGCTGCGGCGTGAGCGATTGTGAAGAACTCGCAACAGGTCGCGCGAAACGGTGGCACTGCCGCCCTTGGACGGTCTACCGTCGATCGCAAGCACCAACAACGCCTTAACGCAGAGCATCTGATCGCTTGCACGAGGCGCCACCGTCGACCGGTAGGGGGTGAGTTTTCGACACCTTGCATCGGCGGGCGGCCAATCCAGTTCTGACACCCCGTCGGCGCGTCGATCCATAGCCCAGCGCGTGTATAGCGTGCAACGCGAGAGAAGGCGAGTTGTCAAGTATGTCAAGACAAACCGTGGATTCCGGACAGCTGTTGGCTGAACCTCCGGTCGACATCGACGAGCACGAACCGACCGCCGCACGCCGAGGTTGTCGTCAAGGGGCGCAACGTCGAAATCCCTGACCACTTCCGCGTCTATGTCTCGCAGAAACTCGCCCGCCTGGAGCGATTCGACCGAACCGTCTACCTGTTCGACGTCGAACTCGACCACGAGCGCAACCGTCGCCAGCGCAAGTCCTGCCAACACGTCGAGATCACCGCTCGCGGTCGCGGCCCGGTGGTCCGGGGCGAAGCCTGCGCCGACAGCTTCTATGCGGCCCTCGAGGGCGCGGTCGCCAAACTGGAAGGCCGACTGCGCCGCGTGAAGGACCGCCGCAAGGTGCACTACGGCGACAAGACCCCGGTTTCGCTGGCCGCCGCCACCGCGATAGTCCCGCAACCCGAGCCGTCCTTCGACGACATCGAGACCCCGCACTTCGGCGATCATCCCGAAGGGACCAACGGACACCACCAGCCCGGCCGCGTCGTGCGCATCAAGGAGCACGAGGCCAAACCGATGTCGGTCGACGACGCGCTGTACGAGATGGAACTCGTCGGGCACGACTTCTTCTTGTTCTATGACAGCGAGACCGAACGGCCCAGCGTTGTCTACCGGCGGCACGCCTACGACTACGGCTTGATCCGGCTGGCCTGACACCAACCGACCGGCACCGAACGTCGACGTGTCGAGGCGATCTCGCGCCAAACCACGCATCATGTCGACGTTCGGCGTCGAAAGTTGCTCGTCACCTAGGATGGGGAGCGCTGAAGACGTCGATCCGCCCCGGCGACGATGCAGAGCGCGTAGCGCGATGAGAAGGAGCCGGGCAATCTGACCCGCCCCGGCGACGATGCAGAGCGCGTTGCGCGATGAGGAGAAGCCGGGCACCTAACTAGGGGACAAAGCTGTGCTGAGTAGGTTGCTGCGCGTTGGTGAAGGTCGCATGGTCAAGCGCCTCAAGCGGGTGGCCGAGTACGTCAACTCCCTGTCCGACGAGATCGAGAAGCTGACCGACGACGAGCTGCGGGCCAAGACCGCGGAGTTCACGAAGCGACACGCCGACGGCGAGGGCCTCGACGACCTGCTTCCCGAGGCGTTCGCGGTGGCCCGCGAGGCCGCGTGGCGGGTGCTCGACCAGCGGCACTTCGATGTGCAGGTCATGGGTGGCGCCGCGCTGCACTTCGGCAATGTCGCCGAGATGAAGACCGGTGAGGGCAAGACGCTGACCTCGGTCTTGCCCGCCTACCTCAACGCCATCGCCGGCAAGGGCGTTCACATCGTCACGGTCAACGACTACCTGGCCAAACGTGACAGCGAGTGGATGGGCCGCGTGCACCGCTTCCTGGGCCTGGACGTCGGCGTGATCCTCGCCCACATGACCCCCGACGAGCGCCGCGTCGCCTATAGCGCCGACATCACCTACGGCACCAACAACGAGTTCGGCTTCGACTACCTGCGCGACAACATGGCCCACACCCTGGACGACTGCGTCCAGCGCGGCCACAGCTTCGCCATCGTCGACGAGGTCGACTCGATCCTGATCGACGAGGCCCGCACGCCGCTGATCATCTCCGGACCCGCCGACGGCGCCTCGAACTGGTACACCGAGTTCGCCCGGCTGGCCCCGCTGATGGAGAAGGACACCCACTACGAGGTCGACATCCGCAAGCGCACCATTGGTGTGCACGAGCTCGGCGTGGAGTTCGTCGAGGATCAGCTCGGTATCGACAACCTCTACGAGGCCGCCAACTCGCCGCTGGTCAGCTACCTCAACAACGCGCTGAAGGCCAAGGAGCTGTTCGCCCGCGACAAGGACTACATCGTGCGCGACGGCGAGGTCATCATCGTCGACGAGTTCACCGGCCGCACACTGGTCGGACGCCGCTACAACGAGGGCATGCACCAGGCCATCGAGGCCAAGGAGCGGGTCGAGATCAAGGCCGAGAACCAGACGCTGGCCACCATCACCCTGCAGAACTATTTCCGCCTCTACGAAAAGCTCTCGGGAATGACCGGTACCGCCGAGACCGAGGCGGCCGAGCTGCACGAGATCTACAAGCTGGGCGTGGTGCCGATCCCGACCAACAAGGAAATGATCCGCGCCGACCAGACCGACCTGATCTACAAGACCGAGGAAGCCAAGTACATCGCGGTCGTCGACGACGTCAGCGAGCGCTACGAAAAGGGCCAACCGGTGCTGATCGGTACCACCAGCGTGGAGCGCTCGGAGTACCTGTCGCGCCAGTTCCAGAAGCGGCGCATCCCGCACAACGTCCTCAACGCGAAGTACCACGAGCAGGAGGCCGGCATCATCGCCGAGGCCGGCCGCCGGGGCGCGATCACGGTCGCCACCAACATGGCCGGTCGTGGTACCGACATCGTGCTGGGCGGCAACGTCGACTTCCTCACCGACCTGCGGCTGCGGGGCCGGGGACTGGACCCTGTCGAGACCGCCGACGAGTACGAGGCGGCCTGGCATCAGGAGTTGCCGATTGTCAAGGAGGAAGCCGCCGCGGAGGCCAAAGAGGTCATCGACGCCGGTGGGCTCTATGTGCTGGGCACCGAGCGGCACGAGTCCCGCCGCATCGACAACCAGTTGCGCGGCCGCTCCGGCCGCCAGGGTGACCCGGGTGAGTCCCGCTTCTACCTGTCACTGGGTGACGAGTTGATGCGTCGCTTCAACGGCGCGGCGCTGGAGTCGCTGCTGACCCGGCTGAACTTGCCCGACGACGTGCCGATCGAGGCCAAGATGGTGACCCGGGCGATCAAGAGCGCCCAGACCCAGGTCGAGCAGCAGAACTTCGAGATTCGCAAGAACGTCCTCAAGTACGACGAGGTGATGAACCAGCAGCGCATGGTGATTTACGCCGAGCGCCGCCGCATTCTGGAAGGCGAGAACCTGCAGCAGCAGGCCCACGACATGCTCGTCGACGTGATCACCGCTTACGTCAACGGCGCCACCGCCGATGGCTACGCCGAGGACTGGGACCTCGAAAAGCTGTGGGAGGCCCTCAAGACGCTGTATCCCGTGGGCCTCGATCACGAGACGATGATCGACGGCGACGCGGTGGGCGAGCCCGGCGAGCTGACCCGCGAGGAGCTGCTCGACGCGCTCGTCGCCGACGCCGACCGCGCCTACGCCGCGCGCGAAGCCGAGCTCGAAGAGTTGGCCGGCGAGGGCGCGATGCGCCAACTGGAGCGCAACGTGCTGCTCAACGTCATCGACCGCAAATGGCGCGAGCACCTCTACGAGATGGACTACCTCAAAGAAGGCATCGGTCTGCGCGCGATGGCGCAGCGCGACCCGCTGGTCGAGTACCAGCGCGAGGGCTTTGACATGTTCACCGGAATGCTCGAGGGTCTCAAGGAAGAGTCCGTCGGGTTCCTGTTCAACGTGGCGGTCGAGGCCGTGCCCCCGCAGCAGGTCGGGCCCGTCGACGAGCCGGAAGGTCTGGCCGAGTTCGCCACTGCGGCCGCGGCCGGGGCGCAGCGCCACGGTGCTGCCCGCGAGGCGGCTCCGGCGTTGCGCGCCAAGGGAATCGACAACGAAGCTCCGCAGCTGACCTACTCCGGACCCGCCGAGGACGGCTCGGCGCAGGTGCAGGGCAACGGCGGCAAGTCAGCGGCCAGTGCAGGCGGCGGAACACGCCGCGAGCGCCGCGAGGCCGCCCGGCGACAGGGTAGGCACTCCAAGCCCAAGCGGCGTTAACCCGGCTAACCGATGTGCAGCGCCACCACCTGCCACCGTCCGGCAAGTCCCCCGCAAGCGGGAGGTGCCCCCAGCTCGATGCGGCAGGCGATGGCGTGCGTGCGCGATCCGCGGCTGTAGCTGGCGAACACCTCGGCCGCGGCCGAGCCGGCCGCCTGCAGCCGCACCCGGCGCAGCACCGCGACGCCGTTGCGGCTTGCAGCGAGTCGATTGGCCGACAGCACCGAGTCGACGAGGCCGGCCGCCAGCAACCCGTTCAACTGGGCGACCGGACGCCGGCGGTCGATGACTTCCAGCACCCGGCGCAGGGCGGCGTCGGCGAAGCCCGCCGCCTGACGCATCGGCAACGACATGCCCACCGCCGGTGGATGTCGTTGTGGCGCCGCAGTGGTGCGCCGTCGCAACGCGGTCGGCGCGGGATGGCACTGCCGGACATCGCGCGCCGGCGGCTCGCAATCGACCACCCGGGTGACCGCGAAAGGCTCCCCGTCCGATGAGCTCGAGTTCGATGGATCAGAATCGGTCAACACTGAACTCTCCCGCGAGTTGAAGGACCATGCTTGCTGGCCTGCTGGAGAGTGGCAGACGAGTGTGAGGATCATCGCACAATCGCCGCATCCGCGTGCCCGCGCTGTGCATGGGGCCCGGCGGCCGGTTAGCGTTTCCGGCATATTGGTCTGCAGGACCAATTCGCAAGGGCGTGAAAGGAAAGAGGCGACGTGACCCGCTTGTCCGCTTCGGACGCCTCCTTCTATCAGCTGGAGAACTCGGCGACGCCGTTGTACGTCGGGTCGCTGTTGATCCTGCGTGCGCCGCGCGCGGGCTTGAGCTACGAGACGTTGCTGGCCACGGTTGAGCGGCAGTTGCCTAGGGTGCCGCGGTACCGGCAGAAGGTCCGTGAAGTCACGATGCGCCTGGCCAGGCCGGTCTGGGTGGACGACGACGATTTCGACATCACCTATCACGTCCGGCGCTCCGCTCTGCCGTCGCCCGGCAGCGACGAACAACTTCACGAGTTGATCGGCCGCCTGGCCGCACGGCCGCTGGACAAATCACGGCCGCTCTGGGAGATGTACCTGGTCGAGGGCCTGGCCAAGAACCGGCTGGCGCTCTACACCAAGTCGCATCAGGCGCTGGTCAACGGCATGGGCGCGATGGCAATAAGCCAGGTCTTGGCCGACCGGAGTCGCCGCCCGCCGCCGTTCGTCGAGGACATCTGGGTACCCGGCCGCGAACCGGGCAGAGCGCGGCTGCTGCTCGGCGCCGTCGGCGACTGGGCCACCCGCCCGCAGGCGCAGCTGAAGGCCGTCCACAGCGGGGTCGTCGACCTGCTGACCAACTCCGGCCAGCTGGCGGACGCCGGTCGCCGGATGTTCGACGTCGTCCGGACGCTGGCGCGCGGTTCCGCCCCGCGCAGCCCGCTGAACACCACGGTGTCGCGTAATCGGCGCTACACGGTGGCGTGCGGACGGCTCGACGATTACCGGACCATCCGGTCGCGGTACAGCTGCGACGTCAACGATGTGGTGCTGGCCGTCGTGACCGGGGCACTGCGTAACTGGCTGTCGTCTCGCGGCGAGCCGCCCTCGCCGACCGCAACGGTGCGGGCGATGGCGCCGCTGCCGATCTACGAAGCGATCGACTCGTCGAGCCGCAGTGCGATCAGCCAGGTCGCGCCGTTTCTGGTCGACCTGCCGGTCGGTGAGGGCAACGCGGTGGTGCGGCTGTCGCAGATCGCGCACGCCACCGAAACCAATCCGACCGCAGCCAGCCTGGTCGATGCCCGCACCATCGCGACGCTGTCCGGCTTTGCGCCACCGACGTTGCATGCCATGGGGATTCGAGTCGCCACCAGTTTGTCGTCGCGGCAGTTCAACCTGTTGATCACCAACGCGCCGGGCACGCAGTCGCAGATGTACGTCGCGGGTGCCAAGTTGCTCGAGGCCTACGCGGTGCCGCCGCTGCTGAACAATCAAGTGCTGGCCATCGGTGTGACGTCCTACAACGGCATGCTCTATTACGGGATCAACGCCGATCGGGACGCGATGAGTGACGTCGACGTGCTGCCGGGACTGTTGTCCGAATCGCTCGATGAACTGCTGGAAGCCGCTCAATAGCACTACCATTCGATGGTGAGCAAGGCGCAGGCGAATCAGCCCAAGATTCCGGGCAACGTGTACGACGCCGAATTGTTCCGGCTGCAAACGGAATTGGTCAAGCTACAGGAGTGGGTGCGGGCCGAGGGCATTCGTGTGGTGGTGATTTTCGAGGGTCGTGACGGGGCAGGCAAGGGCGGCACCATCAAACGGATCACTGAATACCTCAATCCGCGGATCGCGCGCATCGCCGCGCTGCCGGCGCCCACCGATCGCGAACGCGGGCAGTGGTATTACCAGCGCTATGTCGCACAGCTGCCCACCAAGGGTGAAATCGTGCTGTTCGACCGATCCTGGTACAACCGTGCGGGCGTCGAGAAGGTGATGGGATTCTGCACACCGCAGGAGCACGCACTGTTCTTGCAGCAAACGCCGCTGTTCGAGCAGATGCTGATCGATGACGGAATCTTGTTGCGCAAGTATTGGTTTTCGGTGTCCGAGGACGAACAGTTGCGCCGATTCAAGGCGCGGCGCAAAGACCCGGTACGGCAATGGAAGCTCAGCCCGATGGATCTGGAATCACTGTACAAATGGGAAGACTATTCGCGGGCCCGCGACGAGATGATGGCCCACACCGACAAGGCTTACAGCCCATGGTTTTTGGTGGAATCGGATATCAAGAAGCACGCCCGGCTGAACATGATCGCGCATCTGTTGTCGACCATCGACTATCGCCCGGTGGCATTGCCGGAAGTCGAACTGCCGGCCCATCCGATCAAGACGGGTGATTACCAGCGGCCGCCGCGAGAGTTGTCGACCTACGTCGACGACCACGTCGCGACGTTGATCGGCGACACCGAATGAGTGCTCCCCTGATGCGGATCTACATCCCGGTGACGCTGACGATGCTGCAGACACTCGTCGCCGACGGGGACCTGCGACCCGTCAGCGGCACCGCCTTCGCGGTGACACCAAAGCTGCGTGAGGCCTACGCAGAAGGCGACGACGACGAGCTCGGCGAGGTGGCGCTGCGCGAGGCGGCGCTGGCGTCACTACGGCTGCTGGCCGGTGCAGCCGAAGGGGAATCGGGAGGCGAATTGCCGCCGCGACGCGCGGTGCTGGTGGCCGATGTCGGCGATGTCACACTGCGCCCTGACCTCGACGACGCGGTGGTGCGGATCGCCGGCCCGGTCGCCATCGACGACGTGGTCGCCGCGTTCGTCGACAACCCCGCAGCGGAAGTGCAGGTCAAGGCCGCGATCGAGGTGATCGACGCGGCCGATTTGGGCGACGAGGATGCCGAGCTCACGGTCGGGGATGCCCAGGATCACGACCTCGCCTGGTACGCGGTTCAGGAGCTGCCGTTCCTGCTCGAGCTGCTTTGAATCACAGCGTCGGCATAGCTACGCAACCGTAGGTTACGGTACCGTAGGTTCTGTCCCCAGCGAGAACCAGGAGTTTTCCCAATGGACAGAAAAGTGCGGCGAGCCGCCGCCGACGTCATCGAGACCCGGCCGATTACGCTGGCCGGAGTGGAAACCCACCCCGGCTGGCATGCGCTGCGCAAAATCGCCCACCGCATCACAACGCCACTGCTGCCCGACGACTACACCCGCCTCGCCAACCCGCTGTGGTCGGCGCGTGAGCTGCGCGGGCGCATCGTGGAGGTGCGCCGGGAGACGAGTGACTCCGCGACGCTGGTGATCAAGCCGGGCTGGGGCTTCAGCTTCGACTACGAGTCCGGCCAGTACATGGGCATCGGGCTGCTGATGGACGGCCGCTGGCGCTGGCGGTCGTACTCACTGACGTCCAGCCCGGTGACGTCGGGCCCGCACCGGAGTACGCGCACGGTGACGATCACCGTGAAGGCGATGCCGGAAGGGTTCCTCTCCAGCCATCTGGTGGACGGCGTGACGCCCGGCACGATCGTGAGATTGGCGGCGCCGCAAGGCAATTTTGTGATGCCCGATCCCGCGCCCCCGGCCGTGCTGTTCATTACCGCCGGCTCGGGCATCACACCGGTGATGTCGATGCTGCGCACGCTGGTCCGTCGCGACCAGATCACCGACGTGATCCACCTGCACTCGGCGCCCACCGCCGACGACGTGATGTTCGGTGCCGAACTCGAGCAACTGAGGGCCGACCACCCCGGCTACACGCTGCAACTGCGCGCGACGCGCACCCAGGGACGGCTGGATCTGTCTCGGCTTGACGCCGAGGTGCCGGACTGGCGCGAGCGTCAGGTCTGGGCCTGTGGGCCCGAAGCCATGCTCAACTCGGCCGAGCACGCCTGGTCAGAGGCCGGTATCAAGGACCACCTGCACCTCGAGCGGTTCGCGGTGTCGAAGGCGGCCCCGGCCGGTACCGGCGGGAGGGTCACGTTCGCCAAGAGCGGAAAGACCGCCGAAGCCGACGCGGCGACCTCGCTGATGGACGCCGGTGAACAGTCGGGTGTGCAGATGCCGTTCGGCTGCCGGATGGGGATCTGCCAGTCCTGTGTGGTGACCCTGAGCGAGGGTCACGTTCGCGATCTCAGAACCGGTTTGGACCGTGAGCCGGGCACCCGAGTTCAGACCTGCGTTTCCGCAGCTTCTGGCGACTGCACACTCGACGTCTGACAGTTACCGGCTGGTAACCTACGCTTCCGTAGGTTACGATAATGTAGGTAAGGAAATGCAGTCTTTAGGAAGGCAATAATCCGATGGCGATCACCGACCTCGATGTCTTTGCGCATCTGACGGACGCCGACATCGAGAACCTGGGCGTCGAACTCGACACCATCCGTCAGGACATTGAAGACTCCCGTGGCGAGCGCGACGCCCGCTACATTCACCGCACCATCGCCGCCCAGCGCGCCCTCGAGGTCGCCGGCCGGCTGATGCTGGCATTCGGCAAGCGCCGGTCCGCCTGGTGGGCGGGCACCGCGACCCTCGGCGTGGCCAAGATCGTCGAGAACATGGAGATCGGTCACAACGTCATGCACGGCCAGTGGGACTGGATGAACGACCCGGAGATCCATTCCTCGTCATGGGAGTGGGACATGATGGGGTCGTCCAAGCACTGGCGGTACACCCACAACTACCTGCACCACAAGTACACCAACATCCTTGGCATGGACGACGATGTGGGCTACGGCCTGCTACGCGTTACCCGCGACCACCCCTGGAAACGCTTCAACCTGTTCAACGTGTTCTACAACACCATGCTGGCACTCGGCTTCGAGTGGGGCGTCGGCATGCAGCACGTCGAGGTCGGCAAGATCATCATGAATCGGATGGACAACGACGACGCCCGCGAACGGGTGGACGAGTTCCTTGCCAAGGCGGGACGCCAGGTTTTGAAAGACTACGTCGCGTTTCCCGCGCTGACGTCGGTGTCGCCCTGGGCCTCGTTCAAGTCGACGATCAAGGCCAACATCGTGGCCAACATCATCCGCAACGTGTGGGCCAACGCGGTCATCTTCTGCGGCCATTTCCCCGACGGCGCCGAGAAGTTCACCAAGACCGACATGGTCGGGGAGTCCAAGGGTCACTGGTACCTGCGCCAGATGCTGGGCAGCGCCAACTTCAACGCCGGCCCGGCCCTGCGCTTCATGAGCGGAAACCTGTCACATCAGATCGAGCACCACCTCTTCCCGGACCTGCCAAGCAACCGGTACGAAGAGATCGCGGTGCGGGTGCGCCAAGTGTGCGAGAAGTACGACTTGCCTTACACGACAGGGCCTTTCCTGGTGCAATACGGCAAGACGTGGCGCACGATCGCCAAGCTGTCGCTGCCGGACAAGTATCTGCGCGACACCGCCGACAACGCCCCGGAAACCCGCAGCGAGTCGATGTTCGCCGAACTGGAGCCCGGTTACGCCGGCACCGATCCGTCGACCGGACGCCGCCGCGGACTGAAGACTGCGATCGCGGCCGTGCGGGGCTGGCGCAGCAGCAAGCGGGCCGCCGCCGGTGTGCAAACATCCGGACGGGACGACCTCGCCGCTTAGGCTGGCCCGGTGGAGGTCATCACCGCGCACCCGATCGTCGACGCCGTGCTGGATCGGCATCGCGATGCCCTGGGTGACGACGGGTCGGCGTACGGCAATCACGTCTACCGGTGTCTGACGTATCACCAACTGCTGCTTGGCTTTTCGATTACCGACGTCGCGGCGCTGGCCTGGGCCACCCACGACCTGGGCATCTGGACCGCCGGCACGTTCGACTACCTGACGCCGTCGGCGGACCTCGCGACGGCGTACGCCGCCGAGTTCGGCATCGCGGACACCGATCAGCTGCGCAACCTGATCACCGAACACCATCGGCTGCGGTCGCTCAAAGACGACCACTTGACCGAGACGTTCCGTCAGGCCGACCTGATCGACGTCAGCCGTGGAGTGCTCCGGCGGGGGATCGGACGGGACGCCGTACGGGCGACAGTTGAGACGTTGCCGTACAACGGCTTTCACGCGTTTCTGGCCAAGGGCCTGACCGGCTACGCGGTGCGGCATCCGCTGCGCCCGTTGCCGATGATGCGCCTGTAGACCTCCGCGACACAGACGCTACGGTCGCGATTCGACGAGGGCGACCAGCCGTTGCAATGCCGCGAGCTGTTGCTCGTGGTCGCCTTCGAGTTTCGCCAACAGCGTCGTGATGCCGGCCGCGCGATAGCGCTCTACCCGCGCGGCGATAACGTCGTCGGTGCCAAGCAGATTCGTCAGCCGGCCGAGGTCCAGCGGCACGGCGCCGCGGGCCTCGTCGCGGTTGCCGGCCTGCCAGAACTGGGCGACGGTGTTGACTTCGTCGGCGTAGCCCAGTCGGCTGAACGCGTCGTTGTAGAAGTTCTGCCCGCCGACGCCCATGGCCCCGATCGTGAAGGCGTATCCGTCGGCGTGCCGGCGGGCCGCCGCGTCGGCGCTGGCCTGATCGTCGTGGAACTCCAGAGCGACGGGCGCGACCAGGTCCAGTTCGCCGAGCGTGCGTCCGGCCCGCTGCGCGCCGACCGTCAACGGGCCGAGGAACACGTCCGCCGCTTCGGGGATGAACGCGTTGCCCAGCCAGCCGTCGGCCACCTCACCGGTCAACTCGAGGTTTCGTGGGCCCATCGACGCGATGTAGACCGGGACGTGGTCGGGCCGCACCATCGGCTTGAGCGCCGAGCCGCGACTGTCGGGCAGCGGCAACGGGTAGATCTCTCCGGCATGCTCGAGTCGCTCGCCGCGGCTGACCGTGCGGATGATCTCGATGGTCTCGCGGGTCGCCTGCACCGGCTTGCGGAACCGGACCCCGTGCCAGCCCTCCATCACCCGCGGTCCCGACGTGCCGACGCCGAGGATGAAGCGACCTCCCGAAAGCTCCTGCAGGCTCAGCGCCGACGTCGCCAACAGCGCCGGGCTACGCGAACCCAGCTGCACGACAAAGGTTCCCAGCTCGATCGACGACGTCTTGGCGGCCAGGTACGCCAGCCCGGTCAGCGCGTCGTAGCCCCACACCTCGGGGATCCACAGCGACGCGACCCCGAGCTGCTCGGCGGCCAGCGCGAATTCGACGGCTCCGGGCAACCGAGGTTCGATCATCGCGCCGACCTTCATGGGTGGCATGCTAACCAGCATGCGTTACCGCGATCTACCCACCGTCGAAGTGACGCAGCGCGTCCGGTGCGACATCCCCACCGCATGGGCTCTGGTGACCGACATCAATGTGCCGACACACTGCTCGTCGGAACTGCAGGGCGTCGACTGGCTCGACGGTGCCACCGCCGTCGCAGTCGGCGCACGGTTTCGCGGCCGCAGCAAGCACGAGGCGTTCGGTGACTGGTCGACGGTGTGTCAGGTGACCGAGGTCGAGGAGGACGGAGCCCAGCGCCGCTGGGTGTACGACGTGGTCGGCCCGGACGGCGCCGGTGCGACGTGGGCGTTCGAGGTCGAGCCGACCAGCGACGGCGTGCTCATCCGGCAGTGGGCCCGGATGGGTCCTGGCCCGTCGGGGCTGACCCCGGCGATCGTGGCGATGCCGGACAAGGAGGCCAGGATCGTGTCCAACCGGCTGGCCGAGTGGCAGCAGAACATGCGGGCCAACCTGGACTGGATCCGGTCGCAGGCCGAGGGCTGAGCGTCAGGTCTCGCGTAGCGCGGCCAGCAGGCGTCGGGCCGCCGCGACGCGGCGAGCGGCGGGACCGGTCAGCGCGTCGAGCGCGCATTCGGGATCGGCCGGTGGGCCTAGATGCCCGCAGCCGCGCGGGCAGTCTTCGATCGCCTCGGCCAGGTCGGAGAAGGCCAGCATTACGTCGTCGGGCTTGATGTGGGCCAGTCCGAACGAGCGGATTCCCGGAGTATCGATCACCCAGCTGTCGTGGTCGAGCGGCAGCGCGACCGACTGCGTCGACGTGTGCCGCCCGCGGCCGATGTCGGTGACCTCGCCGACTGCTCGATGCGCTTCGGGCACAAGGCGATTCACCAACGTGGACTTACCCACTCCGGAATGCCCGAGTAGCACTGTGATTTTGCCTTCCAGCAGGTGTGCCACTGCGTCCAACGGGTCGTCGCGGCCCGCGATGATCACCGCGAGGTCGAGGTCGGCATATTGCTCGGCGAACGGAGCGGCGGGAGCGAGGTCGGTCTTGGTGAGGCACAGGATAGGAAACAGCCCGCCGGCGTAGGCGGCGATCAGCGTCCGGTCGACCAACCCGGTGCGCGGCGGCGGATCTGCCAGTGCCGTCACGATCAGCAACTGATCGGCGTTGGCGACCACCACCCGTTCGGTCGGGTCGTTGTCATCGGCCGTGCGCCGCAACAGAGTTCGGCGCTCGCCGCGACGTACGATGCGTGCCAACGTATCGGGGCGCCCGGACAGGTCGCCGACGATGTCGACGTCGTCACCGACGACAATCGGTGTGCGGCCCAATTCCCTTGCCCGCATGGCAGTGACGTGCCGATCGGCGTCACCGTCGAGTGCGCAACCCCAGCGACCACGGTCGACGCTGACCACCATCGCGGGCTTTGCGTCAGCGTGCTCTGGGCGGGTTTTGGTCCGCGGCCGGGAGCCTTTCCCGGAGCGGATCTTGACGTCGGACTCGTCGTAGTCGTCCGGCTTCAACCGCTTGGCTTTCCCAGCATCTCGGCCCACATCGCCGGAAAGTTCGGCAGGGTCTTGGCGGTGGTCGCGATGTCGTCCACCCGCACGCCTTCGATCCGCAGACCGACGATCGCGCCAGCGGTCGCCATCCGATGGTCGGCATACGACTGCCAGGTGCCGGCCCGCAGCGGTGTCGCGGTGATCTCCAGCCCGTCGGCGGTTTCGCGACAGTCACCGCCGAGCCGGTTGATCTCGGTGCTCAGCGCGGCTAGCCGGTCGGTCTCGTGGCCGCGCAGATGCGCGATTCCCGACAGCCGAGACACCGACCCCGGCGCCGCCAGCGCCGCGAGCACCGCCACCGACGGGGTCAGCTCGCCGACGTCGCACAGGTTGACGTCAAAGCCGTTGTAGGACTGGGGCCCTTGCACCTCGAGGTACGTATCGTCCTGCTTCACAATGCAATTCAGCTGTGCGAGGATCCCGAGAATGGCATCGGCGGGCTGAATGCTGACCGTCGGCCAGCCGGTGATGCGGACCGTGCCCGCACTGACCACCGCCGCGGCGATGAACGGGACGGCGTTCGACAGATCCGGCTCGATGTGCCAGTGCCGGGCCGCAACTGGGCCGGGCCGCACGTGCCATTGATGGCGCGTCGCGTCGTCGACGTCGACGCCGGCCTGGCGCAACATTGCGACCGTCATCGCGATGTGCGGCGCCGACGGCAGTGACGCTCCGACGTGCCGCACCGTCACGCCGTCGGTGAACGACGAGCCGGCGAGCAGCAGGCCGGAGACGAACTGCGACGAGGCCGACGCGTCGATGCCGACCGCTCCGCCGGCGACCGAACCGGCGCCATGCACGCCGAACGGCAGGCCGTCGCCGTCGATGCCGACACCCAGACCGCGCAGCGCGTTCAGCAGCGGCGCGATCGGCCGGGCCCGGGCCTGCTCGTCGCCGTCGAACGTCACCTCGGATAATCCGAGCGCGGCCAGTGGCGGGACGAACCGCAGCACCGTGCCGGCCAGCCCGCAGTCGATGCGAGCGTCGGCCGCTGGGGCGATCATTCCGCTGACCTCGAGTTCGTCGGCATCCCCGTCGACCCGCAGGCCCAGCGCCGTCAGCGCGCCGATCATCAGGTCGGTGTCGCGGCTACGCAGCGCCCCGCCGATGGTCGAGGCGCCGTTGGCGGCGGCCAGGGCCGCCAGCACCAGCGCCCGGTTGGTCTGCGATTTCGAGCCCGGCACCGTCACCGTCGCATGTACCGGCCGTGACGCGACGGGAGCGGGCCAGGTATTCACGTGCTCCATTCTGTCTCACCGGCGATCGCAAGCGCGGCGAAGCCGGGCCTCGGGCACCATGGGAGGCATGTGTGGACGATTCGCGGTGACGACGGACCCGGCCGTGCTGGCCGAGAAGATCGAGGCGATCAACGAGGCTCGGGCCGCCGAGTCGAGCCGACCGAACTACAACGTGGCGCCCACGACCACCATCACCACCGTGGTCAGTCGCCACGACGAGCCCGACGACGAGCCCACCCGGCGCGTCCGGTCGATGCGCTGGGGACTGATCCCGCCGTGGGCCAAGGCGGGGGACGACGGCGCGCCGGAGTCCAAAGGTCCGTTGCTGATCAACGCCCGCGCCGAGAAGGTCACCACCTCGCCGGCATTTCGTTCGAGTGCCAAGTCCAAGCGCTGCCTGGTCCCGATGGACGGGTACTACGAGTGGCGCGCCAACGCCGACGCCGGAAAGAAGTCTCGCAAGACGCCGTTCTTCCTGCACCGCGCGGATGGCGAACTGCTGTTCATGGCCGGGCTGTGGTCGGTGTGGAAGCCCGCCAAGGACGGCCAGCCGCTGCTGAGCTGCACGATCATCACCACCGACGCCGTCGACCGGCTCGGCCAGATCCACGACCGAATGCCGCTGATCGTGCCGCAAAGCGAGTGGGACCGTTGGCTGGATCCCGACGCCCCCGCCGACCTCGACTTCCTGGCCGCGCCGCCGAGCATCGACGGCATCGAGATGCGTGAAGTGTCGACACTGGTCAACAACATCCGCAACAACGGGCCCGAGCTGCTGGAGCCGGCCGAACCACAGCCCGAACAGGCCACCCTGCTGTAACGCTCAGGCCCTAGACTGTGGTGCCCAATTCCGCGCGAAAGGCATTGCGCTATGTCGAACGTCGGGGCAGTGACGGTTCCCCCTCCCGAGCATCCGCACGGCGAGCAGCCATCGGTGTGGGCTCCACTGCGCAATCGGGTGTACCGCAACCTGTTCATCGCCTCCTTCGGGTCCAACATCGGCACCTGGATGCAGAGCGTTGCGGCGCAATGGTTTCTGGTCGAGAACCACAGCCCTGACGTCATCGTTGCCTTGGTCCAGACGGCGACCCTCGGACCGACACTGCTTTTCGGGCTGTTCGCCGGGGCGCTCGCCGACCTGTTCGACCGGCGGCGGTTGCTGATCGTGTTGCAGTCGTACGCTGTGGTGGTTGCGCTGGCTCTTGCGGTGCTGACCTATCTCGATCGGCTCACCCCGACGACACTGTTGATGTTCACCGTGGCCATCGGTTGCGCGTCTGCCCTCGCCGGACCCGACTGGCAGGCGATCCAGCCCGAAGTGGTTCCGCGCGAGCAGATACCGGCCGTCGCGATGCTGGGCAGTGTCTCGGGCAATGCGTCGCGAGCGGTCGGACCGGCAATCGGCGGCTGCATCGTCGCCCTCGCCGGCCCCGCCGCCGTCTTCGCGATCAACGCGATCTCGTTCGCGGGCATCATCGTTGCGCTGCGGCTGTGGAAACGGCCCAAGCAACTGGCGCCGCTCGAGCGAGAGCACTTCGGCCAGGCCATCATCAGCGGACTGCTCTATGTGGCCAACGGTCCGATTTTCCGCAGGATCCTGCTGCGCACAGCGCTTTTCCTGTTTCCCGCCTCGGCGTTGTTGGCGCTGCTACCGGTGGCCGCTGCCCGAACCTGGCACCTGGGAGCCGGTGGCTACGGGGTTGCGCTGGGGGTCATCGGCGTCGGTGCGTTGATCGGTGCCGTCGCCGCTTCACCGTTGCACCAGCGGATGTCGGACAACGTTCTGCTGGCCGTGTCCGCCGCCGTATACGGAGTCGCGCCGCTCGCCGTCGTCTGGCTGCCCTTCCCCGCGGCGATACCTGTCTTGATGTTGTCCGGGATGGCGTGGCTGATCACGCTGGCAACGTTGAATGGGGCGGCGCAACTGGCACTGCCGCAGTGGGTTCGGGCCCGGGCACTGTCGTTGTATCTCCTGGTCTCCACCGGAGCGCAGGCACTCGGCGCCTACTTCTGGGGAGTTGTCGCCTCGCAGGCGGGCTGCGATACCGCCTTGCTCTGCTCGGCGGTGGCGCTGGGGGCCGCGGCCCTCAGCGTGGTGAGCCTTCCGCTGCGACCGAACACCGGCAAGCTGAACGTCGACGTCTCGACCGCCTGGCCCGAACCGATGCTCATGTTCGAGCCCTGTCCGCACGATGGCCCAGTGCTGGTGGCCGTCCGCTATCAGGTGTCGGCCGAGAACCAGGACGACTTCATCAAGGCGATGAGCAAGGTCCGGCGATCACGACTGAGAACCGGCGGCCACAGCTGGCGGCTGTATCACAGTGTCGGACAAACAGATCTCTTCCTGGAACGTTTCACGGTGGCGTCCTGGAGCGAATTCGAGCGTCAACGCACCGAGCGCTGGCTGGGCTACGACTCGGAGAACTTCACGGCCGCTGTCAGCTACACCGTCGACCACAACCGAACGGACGAATACTACGTCGCCAAGCGGGTTCCCAAGTGAGCGCCTACACCTACACCTTTGCCGACATTCGCGATCGACCTGTCGCGGTGATCGGGGCGGGCACACTGGGACGCCGTATCGCGCTGATGTTCGCCAGCCGTGGCGGCACCGTGCGGATCTACGCCCGTCGCGATGCGCAGCTGGCGGAGGCGAAACAGTATGTGGCCAAGACGCTTTCGATGGTCATCGATGGTCGCGGCTTCGGCGAACCGGGAGTCGTGAACACCACGACGTCGCTGGCCGAGGCGCTGGACGGGACCTGGCTGGCCGTGGAGTCGGTGCCGGAGAAGCTCGAGATCAAGATCCCGCTGTGGGGTGAAATCGACGAACACGCCCCGGACGGCACCATCTTCGCCACGAACTCTTCGTCGTACCCATCGCGGCTGATGGCCGAAAAGGTCCGCGACAAAACGCGTTTGTGCAACATGCACTTCTACATGCCACCGGAGGTCACCGGCCTCGACCTGATGTCCGACGGTGAGACCGATCGCGGTCTGCTCGACACCCTGCTGACCGTGCTGCCCGAGTTCGGTGTCTATCCGTTCGAGGCGCGCAAGGAATGCACCGGGTTCATCTTCAATCGGGTTTGGGCGGCGATCAAGCGTGAATCGCTCGAGGTGGTCGCCGAAGGAGTGGCCCGCCCCGAAGACGTCGACGGGATGTACAAGCTCAACCTGGGTGCGCCTGCCGGGCCGTTCCAGTTGATGGATCTGGTCGGCCTCGACGTCGCCCTCGACATCGAGAACCACTACGTCGACGAATTTCCCCAATTGCCAACGGGGCCAAGGGACTTGATGCAATCCTACGTGGACGGCGGCAAGCTCGGCATCAAGACCGGCGAGGGCTTCTACCGCTACTGATCAACGCAGGATGGTTCCGCCGTCGACGTTGACGACCTGGCCGTTGATCCAGGCGCCTTCCGCCGACAACAGGAACGCGACCAATGCCGCGACGTCCGCCGGATCGCCGACGCGGGTCGAGCGCATCCGTTTCAGCGCGGCGGTCTCCAGGTCCGGCCACTGTGCGACCGATCGGATGGCGTCGGTCGCGGTGAATCCGGGTGCCACGGCGTTGCAACGGATTCCGTCCTTGCCCCACCGTGACGCGACGTGTCGGGTGAGTGCGCCGATGCCGGCCTTCGCGGTGGCATACGCGGGCCGCGCGGGTTCGCCCTGAAATGCCGCCGCCGACGACATGTTGACGATCGCCCCGCCGCCGCGGCTCAGCATCGCCGGGATGGCGTACTTCATGGCCGCCACGTAGCCGCGCAGGCTGACGGTCATCACGCGGTCCCACACGCCGAAATCGATATCGACCACGTCGGTGTCGGCCCGCAGCGTGCTCATGTCGGCGCCGACATTGAACATGAGGTCGACTCCGCCGTAAGTCGTTGCGGCGCTGTGTATCAGGTTGGCTACCGACTCGGGGTCTGCCAGGTCGAAGTGGATGTGGATCGCACTGCCGCCCGCAGTGACGATTCCGTCCGCGGTCTGCTGCGCGGCGTCTTCCGCGACGTCGCCGACCACGACGCGGCAGCCTTCGCCGCCGAGTCGGGCCGCGGTGGCCGCTCCGATACCGCTCCCGCCGCCGACCACGACGACAACCTTGTCGGTCAAACCGCGCAGTCCCATAGGGGCGAGCCTAACGCCGCTTCAGGTGAGCCAGCGCAACGCCGGCGGCGTTGGCGCCGCACATTCCGTGGGCGCCGGGGCCCGGCGGGGTGGCCGCCGAGCAGATGTACATGCCGGGTATTCCAACGCTATACGGCGACAGCGTGGTTCGCGGTCCGAAGGCCAGCTGGTGGATGTTCTTGGCGCCGGTCATGATGTCGCCACCGATGTAGTTGGCGTTCACGGCGGCGAATTGTGCCGGGGTCCGGACCGTTTGTCCCACAATCCGTTCCCGGAACCCCGGGGCGAACCGCTCGATTTGCGCGGTGATCGCCGCCGTCGCGTCGCCGGTGAACCCGTTGGGCACATGCGCGTATGTCCACAGCGGGTGGATGTTGCCGACCGATCGCTGCGGGTCCGCCAGATACTGCTGACCGACCAGGACGAACGGTCGCTCAGGCATCCGCCCGGCGTTCACGTCGCGTTCGGTGGCGGCCAGTTCGCGGTAGGTGCCGGCCACGTGGACCGTGCCCGCGCGGTACGCCTCGCGGTTGGTCCACGGCACGCCGCCCTCCACTGCGAAGTCGACCTTGAAAGCCGCGGGGCCGTGGCGGAACCGGCGGTAGGCGCGAGCAACTCGGGCCGGTAAGCGGTCGCCCAGGATGCCGGCGACGGCCTCCGGCGTCAGGTCGAAGATCGTCACATCGGCCGGAGGCAGCTGCGATGCGTCCCGCACCCGGGCACCGGTTTCGATCGTGCCGCCCAGTTCACCGAGCACCGATGCCAGCGCATGGGTGATCGACTGTGAGCCACCGGCCGCCACGGGCCAGCCGTGCCGATGCCCGGCGGTCAGGATGCCCAGCCCGATGGCCGAGCTCATCGGGTGATGCAACGGCCGAAAGCCATGCGCGGCAACGCCGCCGAACAGCGCCCGCCCCTGCGGAGTGCGGAAGACGCGCGCCAGCGCCGACCCCGGCAGCACGGTCGGGGCGCCGAACCGGGCCAGCGCTAACGGATGATGCGGCCAGCGCAGCAGGGGGCCCATGATGTCGTCGGCCAACGTGTCGAACTGGGCTGACGGCCAACCGAATAGCCGCTGCCAACGGGATCCGTCGACGCCCAGGCCGGCGGCGGTGGCCTGCACTGAGCGATACAGCACGCCCGCGCTGCCGTCGTCGAGGGGATGGACGCAATCGATCTCGGGCCAGCGCCACTCGAGGCCGTAGCGGTCCAGGCCGAGCCCGCTCAGGAATACCGAGCCGACGGCCATCGGGTGGATCGCGGAGCAGTGGTCGTGCAACAGGCCGGGAACGATCGCTTCGCCGCTGCGGGTGCCGCCTCCGATGTGGTCGGCAGCTTCCAGCACCGTGACCCTCAGCCCGTGCTGGGCGAGAGCCACGGCGGCCGCGAGCCCGTTGGGTCCGCTGCCGATCACGACCGCGTTCGTCATAGGCAAACCCTATGTCGGGGCGGGTGCAAACTCGCAATACCGAGAGTTCCTCTGTTGAGTTAGAGTAATCCTCGTGCCAACAGCTGCCGATGCCCGTGGCCGTCTGATGCAGTCGGCCCGGCGGCGCTTTGCGCAGGACGGGGCGCTGGCCGCCACACTCGACGAGATCCGCCGAGACGCCGAGGTCAGTGTTGGCGCCCTGTACCACCACTTTCCGGACAAATCCGCGCTGGCGGCGGCGGTGTACGCCCAAGTGATGGGCGAATACCAGGCGGGATTCGTGACGATGCTGCGCCGGCACGACACCGCCGAGGGCGGAATCCGCGGCGGAGTCGCCCACCATCTGCGATGGGTGACCGCCCACCGTGGCGAGGCGGCGTTGCTGCTGGGCGACCGGCTGGGCAGCCCGGCACTCGACGACTCGAATCGCGCTTTCTTCGCCGCCGTCCGGGACTGGTGGCGGCCGCACCACAACTACGGCGCCCTGCGGCCGATGCAGGGCGGCATCACCGCCGCGTTGTGGTTCGGTCCGGCGCAGGAGTTCAGCCGGTACTGGATCGCCGGCGACGAGCTCCGGATGCCGCGCGGCGTGGTCACGACGTTCGCTGACGCGGCCTGGAAGACCCTGCGGGCCAACGCTATCGAGGAGGATCATGACTGACACGCTGTACAACCAACTGGTCGCCGAGGGCGACGACGCCGATGCGCCGCGCCGGGTGCACGTCGATCACCGGGGCGACCGGGCGATCGTCACCCTTGACGAACCCGACCGGCTCAACGTTCTCTCGGCGCCGTTGGTCCGTCAATTGCGTTGCGCGCTTGAGTCTCTGGCGGTCGATCGGGACATTCGTAGTGTGGTGCTCACCGGTCGCGACCCGGGTTTCAGCGCGGGTGGCGACTTGACGATGATGCGAACGGCCACCGAAAACCTGGGCAGCCCGGAAGGCGTTGCCGATGTCTGGCGCTGGATTCGTCGTGAATTCGGCGGTATCGCCCGGCTCATCGCCGGGTCGGACAGAATCTTCGTCGCCGCCATCAATGGCCCGGCCGCCGGAGTCGGTCTGGCTTGGGCGCTGACGTGTGACATCGCGATCGCCAGCGAGCGCGCGGTGATCGTGCCCGCGTTCGGTCGGCTCGGCCTACTTCCCGAGGTCGGCACCAGTTGGGCGCTGACCCGCCGGCTGGGTTATCAAGGCGCACTTGCCTATTACCTGCGCGGGGAGCACATCGACGCCCATGAAGCGCACCGACTCGGGCTGGTTCAACAGGTGGTCGACCACGACCGCCTGCTCGATGTGGCCGACGAGTGGTGCTCGCGCATCGCGGCCATGCCGACACATGCGGTCGCGATGACCAAGCCGCTGTTGCGTGCCACCGCCGACGCCGGCTGGCACGACGCGCTGACCATGGAGGAATTCGCTGAGCCCATCTGCTTCACCACCGCCGCATTCGCCGACAGCGTGCACGGGATGTTGGCCAAATCTCAGGCTTGAATCTCCGCGGTCACCGCACCGGTCAACTGCACCAGGTCGGCAGGCGCCACCGCTACATCCCAGCCGCGGCGCCCGGCGCTGACATACATCCGCTCGAAAGCCGTTGCGCTGGAATCGACGACCGTCGGCAACCGGGTGCGCTGCCCCAGCGGCGAGATTGCACCCAGCACGTAGCCGGTCGCCCGCTCGGCGGCGCGCTGATCGGCCATGGTGGCCTTGCTTGTGCCCAGCGCGGCGGCGGCCGCCTTGAACGACAGCCGCGCCAGCGCCGGCACGACCGCGACGGCCAACCCGTCGGGAATTGCGATGATCAACGTCTTGTAGATCTGCCCGGGCTCGATCCCACCGTCGGTGGTCAATGCGCGCACGGCTTCGCCGCCAAACGAGCGTTCACGCGGGTCGTGGGGATACTTGACCACTTCGTGCGGCGCGCCGGCGTCGATCAGGGCAGCCAGCGCCCGCGTCGCGTTGCTGCTAACGATGATCCGCTGCGCCCAGCTTTGCCGCGCTGGCGATCACGTCAGGGACCGGAGTATCCGGGCGGGTTCACGCCGTCGACCCAGAAGTCGACGCCGAGCGTGCCGTCCGGCACGCAGTTGTAGACCGACAGATCCTCGACACCGGACTCCAGCAACACGTCCTCGCAGAGCAAGGTGTTGCCGGTGTAGTCCTTCGACGACTTGTTGAGGATGACGTAGGCCGCGTCGGAGTAGATCTCCGGCTTGCGCGCCCGGCCCATCGCCTCGTCACCGCCGAGCAGGTTCTGCACCGCGGCGGTGGCCACCAGCGTGCGCGGCCACAAGGTGTTCGAGGCGATCCCCTCGTCGCGCAGCTCCTCGGCAATACCTAAGGCGCACAACGTCATTCCGAACTTCGCCATCATGTAGGCCGTCGGCTTCAGCCATTCCTTGCCGAGCAGAACCGGGGGAGACAGCGTCAAGATGTGCGGGTTCTCCCGACCTTTCATGTGCGGGATGCAGGCCTGGGACACCGCGTAGGTGCCGCGCACCTGGATGCCGTTCATCAGATCGAATCGCTTCATCGGCACCTCGGTGATGGAGCCGAGGTTGATCGCCGACGCGTTGTTCACCACGATGTCGATGCCGCCGAACTGCTCGACGGTCTTGGCGACCGCGGCGTCCACCGAATCCGGGTCGCGGACATCGCCGACGATCGGCAGCGCCTGGCCGCCCGCTTCCTCGAGCTCCTTGGCGGCGGTGTACACGGTGCCCGGCAGCTTGGGATGCGGCTCGGCTGTCTTCGCGATCAGCGCGATATTGGCGCCGTCCTGCGCGGCGCGCTTCGCGATGGCCAAGCCGATTCCGCGGCTGGCGCCCGAGATGAACATGGTCTTTGCTTTCAGCGACATGAGCGTCACAGTAACGCTGCTCACAGTCGCCGCGAGCCGGCGGTCCGGAAATACGAAGTCGATCGCCGCTGTTGAGGCAGGCAACGCAGACAGTGAGAGTCGCAGCCTTTAGATTAGGAAGGGGAGCTGGGTGTCAACGTCGCCTTGCCTCATCGGCGAACAGCAGTTGACCGGGCACCAACCGCGTCCGGTGTTGATGGACCTGTTCACCGGCATCGCGACAGAAGGGACTGCGTCACTCACTATGGCTGATACCGATAGCGCGACCGAGTCGGACGTGGCGGTTGCCACCGACGGCAAGTCGCGCACCCGTTCCAACGAGTCCGATGCGGAATTGACCGCGCGGTTCGAACGTGACGCTATTCCGCTGCTGGACCAGCTCTACGGCGGTGCGCTGCGGATGACCCGCAATCCGGCCGACGCCGAAGACCTGCTGCAAGAGACAATGGTCAAGGCCTACGCGGGCTTCCGGTCGTTCAAAGAGGGCACCAACCTCAAGGCGTGGCTCTACCGCATCCTGACCAACACCTACATCAACAGTTATCGCAAGAAGCAGCGGCAACCCGCGCAATATCCCACCGACGAGATCACCGACTGGCAGCTGGCCGCGACGGCGGAGCACACGTCGACCGGGTTGCGCTCGGCCGAGGTGGAGGCGCTCGAGGCCCTGCCCGACACCGAGATCAAGGAAGCCCTGCAGGCGTTGCCTGAGGAATTCCGGATGGCGGTCTACTACGCCGACGTCGAAGGCTTCCCCTACAAAGAAATCGCAGAAATCATGGACACCCCAATCGGGACGGTGATGTCACGGCTGCACCGCGGCCGCCGTCAGCTGCGGGAATTGTTGACCGACGTCGCGAAGGATCGCGGCTTCATCCGTGGTGACCAAGCGCCGGAGGAGGTGTCGTCATGAGCGAATTCTCGTCGGAGCCCCCGGTCAAGCCCGAGTGCGCGGAGGTACTAGCCGAGGTATGGACCCTGCTCGACGGCGAGTGCAGCCCCGAGGCGCAGGCCAAGCTCAAGCAGCATCTCGAGGATTGCCCGCCCTGCTTCCAGTTCTACGGGCTGGAGGAGCGGATGAAGCTGTTGATCTCCACCAAGTGCCGAGGTGAGCGGGCCCCAGAGAGCCTCCGCGAGCGGCTCCGGTTGGAGATCAGCCGGACCACCATCGTTCAGGGGCGCTGAGCAGCCAACACGTCCACACACAAAGACGCGGGCCGCCTGTCGGACGGCCCGCGTCTTTGTTGCTTGCAAGCGGCTGTTAAGCGTTGGGCCGCTTGCCGTGATTGGCCTTGCTGTGCTTGCGGTCGCGCTTTTTCCGGCCTCGCTTGGCCATGACTGATCCTCCTCGCGGTTCTACTTGCCGGTCAGTCTGTCATGCCGTCGCCGGTAGAAGCCAACTGCTAGACGACCGGAACGCGCACCAGCGTGCCGCCGTTCGCGCTCGATGACGAGACCGGGCCTTGCTGGCCAGCCAACGGGGCCTGCGCCGACGACACCGGTCCGAGACCGCCCGGACCCTGTCCAGATGCCAGCGGAGCCTGGCCCGGGAGTTGCTGACCGGTAAGCCCGCCGGGGTAGCCGGGACTCTGGCCGGGAAGCTGTCCGGGCAGGCCGCCTGGGTAGCCGGCGAGCCCCGGCGTCTGACCTGGGATAGCGCTGAGCCCCGGGGTCTGACCCGGGATGGCGCCGAGCCCCGGGGTCTGACCCGGGAGACCGCCAAGGCCGGGGGTCTGGCCCGGTAGCGCCTGTCCGGGCAGGCCGCCGAGTCCGCCGAGGCCGCCGGGCAGCCCACCCGGCAGGCCTCCGCCGCCGCCGAGCGCGCCAGTCGCCGGCATCAGAAGGTCGCCGGCGCCGGGGATGACGTTGTTGATCAGCCCGCTCAACGAGCCGAACAGCGAGTTGGCGATATTGACCGCGCCGCCCGCGCCGCCGGGCAGGCCGGGGATCGGGTCATCGGCGGCGAATGGTTGCTGGGGAGCGGCCGCGGCAGCGCCGGCACCGAGCCCGACCAAGGCGTATGCGGCCGCCGCCACCCCGAATCCGGTGGCCACCTGACGTAGGGGGCCGCGAGCTATGGCACGCGCAAACATGTTGTCGGACAACGGAATTCTCCTCAATATCGACTGTTTCACTCCATGAGCTTCAGGCACTCCATTCACTTGGGACACTCTGCTTGCCAAATGTCACAATCCGAACACGACACTGTCACGGAAGCGGCTCTATAGGTTCTCTTAGTGATCTTGGAGTTTGCTTATCGATACCTCCGTGACACCAATCGTGACCTTTCGACTGCATAAATCCGCGTGCCCGACGCCGCGCCGGGATCATCGGATGCTCGGAGTGCAACTGAGGAATTCGACTGTGGTTCGATAAAGCAGCGCGAGTGCCGAAAACGGCGGGCTGATGAATGGGGTGATGATGGCCGAGGACGTGCGGGCAGAGATCGTGGCCAGCGTGCTCGAGGTCGTGGTCCACGAAGGCGACGAGATCGGCGAGGGCGACACCTTGGTGCTGCTGGAGTCGATGAAGATGGAGATTCCGGTTCTGGCCGAGGTTGCCGGAACGGTCAGCAAGGTGAGTGTGTCGGTCGGGGATGTCATCCAGGCCGGCGATCTCATCGCCGTGATCAGCTAAGCGGCTGAGCTTCACAACGGAGATCGCCGATGTCCACCCTCGGTGACCTGCTCGCCGAACACACCATGCTGCCGGGCAGCGCTGTCGACCATTTGCACGCAGTGGTAGGCGAGTGGCAGCTGCTCGCCGACCTGTCGTTCGCCGATTACCTGATGTGGGTGCGCCGCGACGACGATTCGCTGGTCTGCGTCGCGCAGTGCCGGCCGAACACCGCGCCTACGGTGCTGCTGCGCGACGCGGTGGGGACCGTCGTCGACGCCGATCGCATGCCACCGATCTCCGCGGCCTTCGAATCCGGTGCTATTCGTTTGGAAAGCGATGCAGGGCAACAGTATTCGTGGCAACAGACCGGCGTGAACATCGAAGCTGTACCGGTGCGCTGCGACGACGCGGTGGTCGCGGTGCTCACCCACCAGACCGCCGTCGCCGGCACCCCGAAGTCAAGTCAGCTGGAGACCGCCTACCTGGACTGCGCCGCGAACCTGGTGCACATGTTGTCGCAGGGCACCTTCCCCAACGTGGGCGACCTGGCGATGTCGCGGTCGAGCCCGCGGGTCGGTGACGGATTCATCCGCCTCGACGTCGAAGGCGTGGTGTCCTACGCCAGCCCCAACGCGCTGTCGGCCTACCACCGGATGGGCCTGACGTCGGAGTTGGAGGGGCACAACCTGATCGCGATCACCCGTCCGCTCATCTCGGACCCGTTCGAGGCGCACGAACTCGCCGAGCACGTGCTCAACTCGCTGCGCGGCGGGGCCAGCATGCGCATCGAGGTCGACGCCGGCGGTGCCGCGGTGTTGTTGCGGACGCTGCCGCTGGTGCTCGACGGGTCGGCGGCCGGCGCCGCCGTGCTGGTCCGCGATGTCACCGAGATCAAGCGCCGCGACCGCGCGCTGATGTCGAAGGACGCCACCATCCGAGAAATCCACCACCGGGTGAAGAACAACCTTCAGACGGTCGCGGCGCTGCTGCGCCTGCAGGCCCGCCGGACAACCAACGCCGAGGGCCGCGAGGCGCTGATCGAGTCGGTACGACGGGTGTCGTCGATCGCGCTGGTGCATGACGCGCTGTCGATGTCGGTCGACGAGGAGGTCAACCTCGACGAGGTGATCGACCGCATCCTGCCGATCATGAACGACGTCGCTACGGTGGACACCCCGATCCGGATCAACCGCGCCGGAATGCTCGGCGTCCTGGACTCCGACCGGGCGACGGCGCTGATCATGGTGATCACCGAACTCGTCCAGAACGCCATCGAGCATGCTTTCGACCAGGCCACCTGCGACTCGGCCGCGGGGGGCGGGGCGGTGACGATCCGCGCCGAGCGTTCCGCGCGCTGGCTCGACGTGGTGGTGCACGACAACGGTCGCGGCCTACCCGACGGGTTCAGCATCGAGCAGTCCGATCGACTCGGCCTGCAGATCGTGCGCACGCTGGTGTCGGCCGAACTCGACGGCTCCCTGAACATGCAGGACGCCCCCGAAGGCGGCACGGACGTGGTGTTGCGGGTCCCGATCGGGCGTCGCGCGCGGGCCACGCACTAGGCCACACACAACGGTGCGGCCCCGACATTGTCGGGGCCGCACCGTTGAAAGGTGTCTTCGGTCAGACTCCGGTACGGGCCTTCGTCCGAGCGTTGCGACGCTTCAATGCACGCCGCTCGTCTTCGCTCATCCCACCCCAGACGCCGGAATCCTGTCCGGTGTTGAGTGCCCACGAGAGGCACTCGGTGGTCACCGGACAGCGGTTACAGACCAGTTTCGCGTCGGCGATCTGTGCGAGAGCCGGACCACTGTTCCCGACAGGGAAGAACAGTTCCGGGTCCTCGTCGCGACAGACCGCTGTGTGGCGCCAATCCATTAGTCGTTACTCCTCACTATGCGCGCAGCAATGCGCACGAATGATTTTCTTCGGCTGTTAACGCAGGCACAAGAATTGTTTCCGTACCGTTGCATGCGGTTGTTCGATCGTTTCACAGGCTCAACAGATGTCAAGAGCGGCTCGTTGGTCCGTGGGCTATCTCACTTCAGAGATCCTTTAACAAATCCCTTAACCGTTTGTACTACGCTACACGCGAGCCTGACCAGTGGTTTTGCCCACATTTTGTGGTCGTTGCAGGTCAGACTGCCCTTTTCGCGGGCGGCGCGACGACATCCAGGGCGTCCGGGACCGACCGGAAAGTCATCCCTTCGCGCAGTCCCAGGTAGTCGCCGTCGATTTGGCTCGCCATGGGTGGATCGGCACAGGTGACCCGCACCCAGTCCGCGTTGTCTTCGCGAACGACCTGTTCGCCGGCGATTTTGGGCTGCTTGGCGAACATCTGGGCGACCAGCCTCAGGCTGGGCACCACCTTCAGCCGGGTGACGCCGAAGACCCCTAGCCCGGACTCGAAGCTGGTCGTGGGATTAGTGCACATCGGGCGGGCATCGGCGTAGGTCCACGGGCTGGAGTTGGACACGAAGAGGAAGTACGTGCCGGTCACCGGCTCACGACCGGACACCTCCACGGTCAGCCGCGGCGGCTTGCGGGAGTAGCCGAGCGTGGCGCGCGTCGCGGCGAGGATGTATCGGGTCGGGGTGACCTTGCGACCCTTCTCCCGTTGCGCTTCCACCTTGGCCACCGCCTCGGCGTCGACGCCCATTCCGGCGTTCAGTACCGCCCACTGCTCGCCGCAGTCGATCAGCCCGATCCGGCGCCACTGCTTCTCCGGGCCGTACTTGTCGAGCAGCCAGATCAGCTGGTTGGTGGCGTCGATCGGGCCGGGTGGAATGCCGAGCGAGCGTGCCGCGACGTTCGCCGATCCGCCGGGGACGATCGCCAGCGCCGGGACGTGGCCGGTGGGCAGCCCATTGCCGGGCTTGCCCAGCAGGCCGTTGACCACATTGCTCACTGTGCCGTCGCCACCATGGACGACGACCAGGTCGACGCCGTCCTGGACCGCGGCCTCGTGCGATTTCGCCGCCGTGGCCGCGATGGCGGGTGTGCTCGACGGTCAACTCGAGGCGGCTTTTGAGTGCGTGCGCCAGCAGATCGCGGCCGGCCGTGGTGGTCGAGGTCGCGGTCGGGTTGACGATCAGCACGGCGCGCATGACGCCAAAGCCTACGGGAGGCGACTTTCGGACGATGCGCGACCTGGCTACGCTGGGGCGGTGATCAGCCGTCCCCCAACCGCTGTGCGTTCGGCCGGAGTCATCGTCGCTGCTCAGGGCGCGACCGGCGTGGTGGTCGCCGCGGTCTTGCTGATCCGGGCGCATCGGCGGTGCGGGCCAGCGCGGCAACAACGTCTTCGGGACGTCGGCGTGGTTCGCGTTGGCCGGCGGTGCGGTGCTGGCGGCCGGGTGGGCGCTGCTGACCGGCAGACGCTGGGGCCGCGGGCTGGCAGTGTTCGCCGAATTGTTGCTGCTGGGCGTGTCCTATTACCTGACGTCGGGTTCGCATCGGCCGTTGATCGGCGTCCCGGTGGCGGCCCTGGCGCTGATCGTGATGGCGCTGTTGTTCAGCCCCGCCGCGCTGCGCTGGGTCGCTGACAGCTAGCGCCGCGGCGTCGAGTCGCCGGCGGAAGATGATCAGCCCGGCCCGGCCAGTTCCGCCAACGCCGAACCCGACACCCGGTAGGTCGTCCACTCGCTCTGCGGCTGAGCGCCGACGGCGTCGTACAGCGTGATCGCGTCGGTGTTCCAGTTCGAGCACCGCCCAAGACAGTCGGGTGTAGTGGTTGTCCACGCATTCTTTCGCCAGCGCGGCCAGCAGTTCGCGAGCCAGCCCGAGACGGCGAAAACGCGGGCCGAACGAACAGGTCTTCCAAATAGATGCCCTCGACACCGTCCCAGGTCGAGAAGTTCAGGAACCACAGCGCCATCGCCGCGACCTCGCCGTCCACTTCGGCGACGTGTGCCCGCAATGTCGTCGAAGCACCGAACAGTGCTGCGGCGATTTGTTTTTCGTCGACGGTGCACTGCTCCGGCGCCTTCTCGAAGACGGCCAGGTCGTGGATCATCGCAGTGATCGCCGCGACGTCGGCGGGTTCGGCACGGCGGATGCGCTTCATGTCGGTACCCCCAGCGCGGTCAGGATGGTCTTGAATTTGGTTGTGGTCTCGGCGACTTCGCCATCGGGATCGGATTCGGCGACGATGCCGCCGCCGGCATGGGCCAAGGCGGACAGGCGGTCGGCGGATAGTTGCGCGCCGCGGATGGTGACCACCCAGCGTCCGTCGCCGCGGGCGTCGCACCAGCCGACGGCCCCGGCGTAGAACCCGCGATCACCCTCCAGCGTCCGGATCAGTCGTGCGGCGGCGTCGGTGGGCACTCCGCCGACCGCCGGCGTGGGATGCAGCGCGAGCGTCAAATCGATTGCGGTGGTTGACGTATCGCGCAGTCGGCCGGTGATGGGTGTGCTGAGATGCCACAGCGCGGTCGTGCGGCTCAGGGTGGGCTGCGGCGGAAAAGTCAACTCGCTGCACAGCGGTCGCAACGCCTGCACCATGGTGTCGATCACCAGCTGATGCTCGTGGCGATCCTTCGCCGACTCGGCCAGCGCGGCGCCCGCGGCGGCGTCGAGCTCGCGGATCGGTGGCCCGCGGCGCCGAGCCGGCGAACGGCTGGCAGGTCACCCGATCGCCGTCGCGGGCGACCAGCAACTCGGGGCTCGCGCCTACCAGCGCCATGCCCTGGTAGTCGCCGCCCGCCGCCGACAGGTCGACGAGGTAGCCGTAGGCGGCCGGGTCGTTGTCGACCAGGCGGCGCAGGATGATCCGGGCGTCCAGCGGGGCGTCGGCCGACAATCGCAGCGCGCGGGCCAGCACCACCTTCTGCAGGATGCTGCCGGTGGCGGTCAGCTCGTCGCACGCGCGCCGAACCCGGGCGCGGTGTTCGTCGGGCGCCGGGATCGCGCCGGCGACGTGGACCGTAGGCATCGGCCCGGTAGGCCAGTCGGGCAGCGCGTCGGCGCGCTCGACGGACCGCGGCGCCATCAACGCCGCCGGCCCGTCGACGTCAAAAGCCAACGCGCCCAGCACTATTGACGCCGCACCCGAGCGCAGCGCCGACTGCGCGGCGGCGACGTCGCTGATAGCGCGCCTGCACGCCGTCGGCGATCAGCACGCCGGAGGGCCCGCAAGAGCACGAACGGCGGCTCAGCCGTCATCGGGCTCAGTCCACATTGGGGCGGGGCAGACCGAGCGCGGTGATCTGGCGGATGCCGTGTTCGAAGCCGCCGATCGCGATCGGAAGCCGGGCCCATGCCGAAGCGGCTGCCCTCGACGAGCGGCAACTCCACCCAGCGGGTGATGACGGCGCGGGAGAAGTGGCCATGGCCGACGAACACGACGTCGCGGGTTTCCATCAGCTCCAACGCCAGCGCGACGGCCTGGTCCGCGCGCTCGCTGACCTGCGCCACCGACTCACCGTCTGGGGCGCCGTCGGTGAAGATCGACCAGTCGGGCCGCGTCTTGTGGATCTCGGCCGAGGTCATGCCTTCATAGGAGCCGTAATCCCACTCGGTGAGCAGTTCGGTTTTCTCGTCGACGGTCAGGCCGGCCAGCTCGGCGGTCTCCACGGCACGCCGCCGCGGGCTGCTGATCACCTTCGGATCGTGGAGATGCAGGTCGGTCAGCGTCGGCCCGGCGGCGACCGCTTGGGCCCGTCCGTTGTCGGTGAGGTCGAGATCGGTGGACCCGGTGTGCTGGCCTGACAGCGACCACTCGGTTTCGCCATGGCGAAGCAACACCAGCCGATGGCTCAGGACGCCCATGTTGACCGATTGTGCCTGACACACATGGCCATCCGCGCGCGGGCACCATGGTGTAGATGCTTGGATGGCAAGTGTCACCCGCTGGCGAGAGATGGAGGAGGGGCGTCGTTGCGATGAAGGGGACCCGAGTGCTGGCGGTAGCCAACCAGAAGGGTGGGGTGGCCAAGACGACGACGGTTGCCTCGCTGGGTGCGGCGTTCGCGGACGCAGGCAAACGAGTGCTACTGATCGACCTGGATCCGCAGGGCTGTCTGACGTTCTCACTCGGTCAGGATCCGGACAAGCTGCCGGTGTCGGTCCACGAGGTGCTGCTCGGTGACGTCGAGCCCAGCGCCGCGCTGGTGGAGACGGCGGAGGGCATGACCTTGCTGCCGGCGAACATCGACCTGGCCGGCGCCGAGGCGATGCTGTTGATGCGGGCCGGCCGCGAGTACGCGCTGAAAAGGGCGCTCGAGAAGCTGGACGGCACGTTCGACGTCGTGGTGATCGACTGCCCGCCGTCGCTGGGCGTGCTGACCTTGAACGGGCTGACCGCCGCCGACGAAGTGATCGTCCCGCTGCAGTGCGAGACGCTGGCGCACCGCGGGGTCGGGCAGTTCCTGCGAACCGTCAACGATGTCCAGCAGATCACCAACCCGAAGCTGACACTGCTGGGTGCGCTGCCGACGCTGTACGACCCCCGGACCACCCACACCCGCGACGTGCTGCTCGACGTCGCAGACCGCTACGACCTGCCGGTGCTGGCGCCACCGATTCCGCGAACGGTGCGCTTCGCCGAGGCCAGCGCGTCGGGCTCGTCGGTGTTGGCCGCACGCAAGAACAAGGGCGCGGCTGCCTACCAGGAGTTGGCGCAGGCGCTGCTCAAGCACTGGAAGTCGGGCAAGGCTCTGCCGACGTTCGCGATCGAGGTCTAGCCGAGCGCGACGAGGGTGCGGCCGCGCTGCTCGAGCAGCTGTGAGCCCGAGGCGAGCGGCACCACCGGCGCGTCCGACCGCTCGCGGTGCACCGGCAGGAAGTCCTCGCCGACGCCGGTGACCGGGTCACAGACTGCAATGCCGTCGGTGACCGGGACGATCAGCTGGCCGGCCATCAGCGTGGCCGGTCCGACCGGAGCCGAAGCGCCCGCGGGCCCGACGGAGTAGCGGTAGGTCAGGTTGGCCGCGTCGAACACCATCACGCGATGGCCTGTCCACCAGGTGATCAGGTTGCTGGACCGGGTCACCACATTGGACGCCAGTGGCGGCTCGGGTAGCAGGGTGCTTCCGATCCTGGTGCCGGTCTCGTCGACCACGTCGACCCGAGGCTGCGGCGCGGGCAGGTAGATCGCGGTCCTGGTTTCCGACACGGCCAGGACTTTGGCGCCGGAGTCGGCAGTGACGCCCGGTTCGGCGACATTGTGCTGATCCGGCTCGTCTTCTTCCTTGGCCGGCCGCAGCAGGGTCAGGCGTAGGTCGGCCTGCCGGCCGCACGCCTCGAACACCGACACCGCCGACGAGCTGGCCGCGGCCGATGTCAGGCGACAGCCGGCATGCAGACCTTTGGACGACGGTTTGATCCGGGCGTCGATCTCGCCGTAGGACAGCATCCGGACCATGTCCGAACGCCACAGCTCGAGCCGGGTGTCGCCGGCGGACAACACCGTCGTGCCATCGGAGGACAGTTCCACCCGCCGATTGCTGTAGCTGCTGCGGGCGGGTCCGCGTCGACCGGTGGACGCGTCGAGCGTGCTGACCTGGCCGCAGCCCCGGTCGTCGTGATACACCGCGACCGCGTAGCGGTACACCCAGGAGACGCCGCATAGGTCGGTGTCGCGCGAGTAGCTCCAGCGGACAGCGCCGGTGCCCGGGTCGCGGCCTTCGACGGCGCGGCCGTCGCCGGTGACGACGGATCCGCCGACGGCGACGGGTTGCGCGGTGGCCGCGCTGTTGGCCCGCCACAGCTCGCGCAGTGATGTCGGCACCGCATGGGCGGCCGTCGGATTGGGCGCGGGCACCACGGCCGGTCGGCTGATGGTGGCCCGCGCATCGCTGGTCCACCAGATCAACGCCGCAGCTGCAGCGACCACGGTCACGATCGCGGCCGCAGCCAGCAGATCAGCCGTGGTGCGGCGTTCCGGCTTGACCATCGCGCGAGGGTGCCGCCGGATCAGTTGGAGGTGGCCACGGAAGCCTCTGCGCCCGCGGCCTTGCGGGGACGACGACGGCGACGCCGCGCACGGGTACCGTCGCCGGACGCGGCGTCGGAAGTGCTTGCGGCCGTTGCTGATCCGTCGGTGTCACCGTTGGTCGCGGCGTGGCCGGTCGCGGAATTGCCGCCGCGGGTGCGACGGCGCTGCCGGTTGCTGTTGCGCGCCGGTGCCGGTTCATCGCTGTTGCGGCCGCCACCGGACGGGGCGCGCTTGGCCGGTGACTTCTCCGGCGCTCCGACGGAACCCGAGATTTCGGTCGGAATATCCAGATCAACGTAGATATGCGGAGAGTTGGAGTACGTCTCGGCGGGCTCCGGGTAGCTGAGTCCAAGCGCCTTGTCGATCATTGTCCAGCGGGGTAGCTCGTCCCAATCGACCAGCGTGACGGCGATTCCGGTCTTGCCGGCCCGTCCCGTGCGTCCGATCCGGTGCACGTAGGCCTGCTCGTCTTCGGGAATCTGGTAGTTGATGACGTGGGTGATGTCGTCGATGTCGATGCCGCGGGCGGCGACATCGGTGGCGACCAGGACGTCGACGGAGCCGGAGCGGAACTGCTTCAGCGCCTTCTCGCGGGCAATCTGACCGAGATCGCCGTGCACGGCGCCCACCGCGAATCCGCGCTCGGCAAGTTCGTCGGCAACCTTCTGGGCGGTGCGCTTGGTGCGGGTGAAGATCATCGTGGCCCCGCGTCCGCGCGCCTGCAATACGCGGCTGACCAGCTCGACCTTGTCTAGCGCGTGCGCCCGGTAGACGTACTGCGTGGTGGAGTCGTGCACCGCCGACGAGTGCGGCGCCTCGGCCCGGATATGAGTCGGCTGGTTCATGAACGTGCGGGCCAGCGTGATGATCGGGTCCGGCATGGTGGCCGAGAACAGCATCGACTGCCGCTCGTCGGGAATCTGCCGCAGGATGCGCTCGATGTCGGGCAGGAAGCCCAGGTCGAGCATTTCGTCGGCCTCGTCGAGCACCAGCACCGACAGGCCGCCGAGTTGCAGGTGACCCTGTTGGGCTAGGTCCAGCAGGCGTCCGGGCGTTCCGACTACGACGTCTGCTCCGGCGCGCAGCGCCTCGACCTGTGGCTCGTACGGACGGCCACCGTAGATCGACACCACCGACAGCGGCCGACCTTCGTCAGCGCTGAGGTACTGGGCAGCGGTGGCGAGATCCCCGTGCACCTGCAGGCACAGCTCGCGCGTCGGCACCACGATCAGTGCCCGGGGCGTCCCGTTCAGCGGCCGGTCCGGGCCTGAGGTGGTGATCCGCTGTAGGAGCGGAACGCCGAAGGCAAAGGTCTTGCCCATACCGGTGCGGGCCTGGCCGATCAGATCGTCACCGGTCAGCGCGAGCGGGAGGGTGAGCTCCTGAATGGCGAACGGGTGCTCGATGCCTTTTTCGCTGAGAGCTCGCACGATCTCGGAGCGGATGCCGAGATCGGCGAAGGTGAGCTTGGGTTCGGGTAGATCAGGCGTGATGAATGCAGTCATGCGTAAAGCACTAAGCCTTTCGGTTTCGTATTCGATTGGTCAATCGTTGCGGTCACGCGCGCACCAGTTGACTGTCGAATACGTTGCCGATTCGCGGGCCCTGCACAGTTGAAAAGAAGCGGGCCAACTGCGTGCACGCACATTGCGTAGGTAGAAGCGGTACGGATCTACCACCGTTACCTGGATTAATTGTAGCCGGTAGGTGCCGATAATCCCGAGTCGCGGCGTTGCCGCGTGCCGGACGGCGGCGCTTGCCGCGCACAGCGGGGGCCCACCGACGACACCTAGAGTGTGTGCCATGACTCCGCTTTCGCCGGCTGACAAGCTGGCCGATCCGCCACCGCCGCGGCTCCCCGCGGACCATCCCGGCGTCAACGAATTGTTTGCGCTGCTGGCCTACGGCGAGGTGGCGGCGTTCTACCGGCTCACTGACGAGGCGCGGATGGCGCCGAACCTGCGCGGCCGAATCTCGATGGCCAGCATGGCCGCCGCGGAGATGGCGCACTACGAGCTCTTGGTTGAGGCTCTGGAGCGCCGCGGCGTCGACGTGTTGCCCGCGATCTCGAAGTACGCCTCCGCGCTCGAGGGCTATCACCGGCTCACCATGCCGAGCACCTGGCTGGAGGCGTTGGTCAAGACGTACATCGGAGACGCACTGGCGGCCGACTTCTACCTCGAGATCGCCGACTCGCTGCCCGACGAGGTGGCCGACGTGGTCCGTTCGACGATGTCGGAGACGGGGCACTCGCAGTTCGTCGTCGCCGAGGTGCGTGCCGCAGTGACCAAGAGCAACAAGCAGAAGAGCCGGCTGGCGCTGTGGTCCCGTCGTCTGCTCGGCGAGGCGATAACGCAGGCGCAGTACGTGCTGGCCGAACACGACGAGCTGGTCGACCTGGTGGTGTCGAGGACCGACGGTCTGGCACAGCTCAGCGGGTTCTTCGACCGACTGCAACGCACCCACGACGAGCGAACGCGGGCGCTGGGGCTGGCCTAGCGCGACGACGATGCGCGCCGCACGCGGCGCGAGGAGGAGTCGGGCAATCTGGCTTAGCGTCTGGCTAGCGGGTGCAGGTGGCGATCATCGTGCTGCTGGTCGAGATCGCGATGTTCTGACCCACGCCGTCGGCGATCGAGCAGTTCAGCCGCCCGGCCAGGCTGGTTGCCACCACGGATCGCGTGCTCACCCCGGGGTTGAGTACGACGGTTCGCGACCACGGTAGTGACACATTGAAGTCGGTCTGCGGCGCTCCCGTCGCGTCGGTGTAGACGACGGTGACCATATCGAGTAGGCCTTTGACGCCGGCCACCCGGTAGACGAAGGTGCGGGCGGCCACGTCCGGTGCCACCGGCGGGACGGTCGCCGACGGCGTATCGGTCGGTGCGGTACTGGTGGCCGTCGGGCTGGGTGGACGCGACGTCGGCGTGACGGTGGTGACCGTCTCCGGTGGCAGGGCCGGCACCAGCCGCGGCGACGTGCTGTGGCTCGGCGGCACCACCACGGTTGCCGAGGTCGAGGCGCTGTCGCCGCCGTTGACGATCACGACGCTGGCGATCACCGCCAGCACGAAGACGATCCCGGCGATCGCCGCGATCGGTCGCCAGCGCTCATCTGCGGACGGGTAATCGCCGTCGGCGTAGATGTCGTCGACGGTGTCGTCGTCGTGGTCCTGGAGCTCGCGGCCCAGGTAGTCGGTGGTACTGATGGTGCCGATGTTAATGATGTGGCTAGCCGGCCGTGGCGCTAGCCGGGGCGTGTCAGGTCACGATTTGCCAACGGCGGCAGTCCGCGAAGCCTTGGTGCCGACCGGCTTTCGGCACGCCCCGCCGGCGTCCACTAGCCTGCAAGGCGCAAGCATCATCGAGCGAAGAATTGGGAAGGGGCCGGCGTGGAGGTCAAGATCGGTATCACGGACAGCCCGCGTGAGTTGGTCTTCGCCAGCGCGCAGACGCCGAGCGAAGTCGAGGCACTGGTCGCCGCTGCACTGGCCAACGACGCCGATGTGCTCGGCCTGACCGACGAGAAGGGCCGCCGCTTCCTGGTCAACTCGACCAAGATCGCGTACGTCGAGATCGGTGCCGCCGACTCGCGTCGCGTCGGCTTCGGAATCGGGAGCAGCGCCGCTACGAGCGGGTGAGCGGCACGTGTGACAGGCCGCCCCAGGCGAACAGCACGGTGCCGTCGACGGCGTCGTCCTTGCTGATCGGGCGATCGGCGTCTAGCCAGTAGCGGGCGCAATCGACGCTGAGCGCGACCAGGGCCACCGCGATCATCCGCGCCCGGTGCGGATCCAAACCGGAGTCGGCGCTGATCAAATCGAACACCGCGTCGATACACGATTCGGTGGCCACCCGCACTTGTGCGGCGACCTGAGGCTCGGTCGTGTAGTCGTTGTCGAAGATCAACCGGTAGCCCTGGCTGTCGTGCTCGATGAAATCGAAGAACGCCTGCACGGCCGACCGCAGCCGCTGGCGGTTGTCGGTGGTGGTGCGCAACGCTTGGCGCACACCGGACACCAGGTTCTCGACGTGGCGCTGCAGCACCGCCAGGTACAGCTCCAGCTTGCTGGAAAAGTGTTGGTAGAGAACGGGTTTACTGACCCCGGCGCGTTCGGCGATCTCGTCCATGCCGGCGGCGTGGTAGCCGCGATCGACGAAGATGTCGCTGGCCGCGATGAGCAATTGGCCCCGACGCTCGTCACGAGGCAGTCGGTTTCCGCGCCGGGCAGTGCTGCCGGGCTTCACCCCGCTCCTGCCGTCGGCGTTGGCGAGATCGCTCATCCGTTCCTCAATCTGGTTGTCTTCGCGCTAAGGGCCGAAAGCGCGGTTGATCCGAACGACACTACTACCCGCACGCATGTTCAACTGCTACCCCAAGTCCTGTATGTCGGCCTGCCGACGTGTTAACGGGCGCCTATGGCGCGCCGAGAGTCCCAGCTAGCAGGTGTTGTGCCATTCTGGGAAAGTGACCTTCGACCCTGAGTGGCGCGGGGGCAACCGGACACCGGTTCTTCGCGAGGACTGGCGTGAGCCGCTGCGCGCCCAGCGTGATCCGCTGGCGTGGGGTGGTCCCGGGAGGGTCCGGTCGAACCGCGACAACAGCCGCTGGCGCAAGCAGAGCTGGCTCGGGCGATTCGTGTCCACTTACGGCTGGCGCGCCTACGCGCTGCCGGTGCTGATAGCGGTCACCGGCGTCGTGCTCTATCAGACCGTCACCGGAACCAGCGCGTCCGCGCCCACGTCCGGTCGTCCGTTGCAGGGTCCGCCGAAGATCGGCGCGGTGGGCACCGTGATCGTCGACGCACCGCCCCGCGGCCTGACCCAGTACGACGCCAGCCTGCCCACTGGCATGCTGCCCAACGGCGGACCGTTCACCGAAGCGGCTGGTAAATCCTGGCACGTCATCCCGGGCGTCACGCCGCAGGTCGGTCAGGGCGCGGTCAAGGTTTTCAAGTACACCGTCGAGGTCGAAAACGGCATGGACCCCACCGCATTCGGCGGTGACGACGCCTTCGCCGCGATGGTCGATTCGACGCTGGCGAACCCGAAGAGCTGGATCCACGACGCGCAGTTCGCGTTCGTCAGGGTCGACGGCACCGGCCGCGCCAAGCCCGACATCCGCATCTCTCTGAGCACACCGATGACTGTTCGGGGGGGCTGCGGGTACGAGTTCCCGCTCGAGACATCTTGCTACAACCCGTCTTACGGGGCCGGCGTCGAGCCGCGCGTCTTCATCAACGAGGCCCGCTGGGTACGGGGCGCCCTGTCCTTCCAGGGCGACGTGGGCTCGTACCGGCAGTACCTGATCAACCACGAGGTGGGCCACGCCATCGGCTATCTGCGCCACGAACCGTGCGACAAGCAGGGTGGCTTGGCGCCGATCATGATGCAACAGACGTTCTCCACGTCCGACGACGAGGCCGCCAAGTTCGACCCGGAATTCGTCAAACCCGACGGCAAGACCTGTCGCTTCAATCCCTGGCCGTATCCGATCGCCTAGCTCGGCGACGATGCAGAACGCGGGGCGTTCTGAGGAGGAGCCGGGCAATATCGCCTAGCACGGCCTAGCCTCGGTGGTGTGTTTCCGCCGCTTGTTGACCCGGCCGGCGAGCTGACGCCCGACGAGGTGGCCCGCTACAGCCGGCATCTCGTCATCCCCGACCTCGGCGTCGACGGGCAGAAGCGGCTCAAGAACGCGCGGGTGCTGGTGATCGGCGCGGGAGGTCTCGGCGCGCCGGCGCTGCTCTACCTGGCCGCGGCCGGCGTCGGCACCATCGGCATCGTTGACGACGATGTGGTCGAGGAGTCGAACCTGCAACGCCAGATCATCCACGGCGTCGGCGATGTCGGCCGGCCCAAGGCGCAGTCGGCGCGCGACTCGATCGCCGAAATCAACCCGCTGGTGCGGGTGCGCCTGCACGAGGTGCGGCTCGACCGGCACAACGCCGTCGAGTTGTTCGACCAGTACGACCTGATCCTCGACGGCACCGACAACTTCGCCACCCGCTATCTGGTCAACGATGCCGCGGTGCTGGCGCACAAGCCGTACGTGTGGGGATCGATCTACCGGTTCGAGGGCCAGGTGTCGGTGTTCTGGGAGGACGCCCCGGCCGATGAGGCCGGCAATGAGCGGGGCCTGAATTATCGCGACCTGTACCCGGAGGCGCCGCCGCCGGGCCTGGTGCCGTCGTGCGCCGAAGGCGGCGTCCTGGGTGTGCTGTGCGCCTCGATCGCGTCGGTGATGGGCACCGAGGCGATCAAGCTGATCACCGGTCTCGGCGAGCCGCTGCTGGGCCGGCTGATGATGTACGACGCGCTGACGATGAACTATCGGATGATCGCGATCCGCAAGGATCCAGCCGCGCCCCCGATCACCGAGTTGATCGACTACGACCAGTTCTGCGGAGTCGTTCCCGACACCGCCCCCGACTCCGCGATCACCCCCCGTGAGCTGCGTGATCTGCTCGAGGCCGGCGACAAGATCGTCCTCATCGACGTGCGGGAGCCGGCCGAGTGGAACATCAACCGCATCGAGGGGGCAGAGCTCATCCCGAGCTCGTCGATTCGCTCGGGGGAGGATTTCGCCGGGCTGCCGCGCGACCGCCGGCCGGTGCTCTACTGCAAGACGGGAGTGCGCTCGGCGGCGGCGCTGACGGCGGTTCGCAGCGCCGGGTTTGCCAACGCGGTGCACCTGCAGGGCGGCATCGTGGCCTGGGCGCAGCAGATGCAGCCCGACATGGTGATGTACTGACCCGCCCCGGGGGAATCGCGAGTTCGTGTCTAGTCCCGGGACTTCGCTGGGCGAAGTTTAGGCTGTTCGGGTGAGTGTCGAGCCGCCGCCTGAGCATGTGTTGTCGGCGTTCGGATTGAGCGGCGTTCGGCCGATACCGCTGGGCGCCGCGTGGGAGGGTGGCTGGCGCTGCGGAGAAGTGGTGCTCTCGATGGTCGCCGAGAACGCCCGGGCCGCGTGGTCGGCGCGGGTGCGCGAGACATTGTTCGTCGACGGCGTGCGGTTGGCCCGCCCGGTCCGCTCGACCGACGGGCGCTACGTGGTCTCCGGTTGGCGCGCCGACACCTTCGTTGCCGGTCAACCCGAACCGCGGCATGACGAGGTGGTGTCGGCCGCGGTGCGGCTGCACGAGGCCACCGGCAAGCTCGAACGGCCGCGCTTCCTCACCCAGGGGCCCACGGCGCCGTGGGCCGACGTCGACGTGTTCATCGCTGCCGACCGGGCCGCGTGGGAGGAACGTCCGCTGCAGTCGGTGCCGGCGGCCGCGCGCACGGCGTCTCCCACCGCGGACGGCCAGCGCTCGATCGAGCTGATCAATCAGCTTGCCGGACTGCGTCGTCCGACCAAGAGCCCCAACCAGCTGGTCGATGGCGACCTCTACGGCACGGTGCTGTTCGCCGGTGCCGCCGCTCCTGGAATCACCGATATCACGCCGTATTGGCGGCCCGCGTCGTGGGCGGCGGGTGTGGTCGTGGTCGACGCGCTGTCCTGGGGTGAGGCCGACGAGGGGCTCATCGACCGCTGGAACGCGCTGCCGGAATGGCCGCAGATGTTGCTGCGCGCGTTGATGTTCCGGCTCGCGGTGCACGCGTTGCATCCGCGCTCCACGGCGGAGGCCTTCCCCGGCCTGGCGCGCACGGCCGCGCTGGTGCGGCTGGTGCTCTAGTCCGGCCGATCGTTAGTCGGGGAACGCGTAGCGCAGCTCGTCGAGCGGAATCCTGCCATCCTCGGCCAGCACCCCCTCGGCGCGAAGGAGTTCGAGCTGCCTGGTGGTCAAATGCTTTGCGGGACGGCCAGATGCGGTGATCACCCGATGCCACGGCAGGTCCAGCGAATCGGTGCGCATGATCCAGCCGACGATGCGCGGGCTGGAAAGCTGTGCCATGGTGGCGATGTCGCCGTAGGTCGATACCCGGCCCGCAGGGATCGACGCCACCAAGGCGCGCACCCTTTCGACCTGGTCGTCGGTGATGGGCGCCATGATCAGGCCATTCGTTCAAGGATCAGCGCGGCGACGTCGGCGGGTCTGGTCTCGGCCACCATGTGATCGCATTCGAAGGTCAGATACTGGAAATCCGCATCCAACCGCTCGGTCAAGGCGGCGACGAGCCGATCGGTGACGTAGGGCGGCGACGTCCACGCTGCCCGCACCAGCGTGGTATGAATTCCTTTGCGCGGCAACACGATATCCCGAGCCAATTCGCTCCAGTAGGCCATCATGGCCGGCAGGCTCAGCCGCCAGGTACACCGGCCGCCGGGCAACACGACGAGATGCTGATCTAATTCGGCGTCCACCACGGCCGGGTCAACACCCGCCCACGAACCGTTGGTTTTCGCCGCACGGGCCTCCGCGACATCGGTGTAGTCGGGCGAGGCCAACATGGCGTCGGCGATCTCGAGCATCCAGCCGCCGTCGAGTCCGACGGCAGGGTCGAGCAGCACGAGGCCCGACACCCGGCCGGGGTCGGCGGCCGCCAGGTGCAGGGCGATCGCGCTGCCGAACGAGTGCGCCACGATCACCACTGGGCCGTCGGCCTCCCGAGCCAGCAGGTCCTTCAGCGCTGCCACGTTGGCGTCGATCGTCCACGGCGCATCCCACGTCGAGTGTCCGTGCCCGATCAAATCCGGTGCCGCAACGGTGATCTCGGGCAGGAATCGGTTCGCCAGGTGCCCCCACCGCTGGCCGTGTCCGGTGAGCCCGTGCAGCGCCAGCAGCCGCACCGGGCCGGACGGTCCGAAGCGATGCACGTGCAGGCGGGTCACACGTCGATCGTGCCAGTACGTCGATCGGGACGACTTGTCGGACCCCCGTGGTGTCATTCCGGCTATGTCGTTCCACTGGGGTCCGGAGGCCCGCACCGTGCAAGATCCCGGTCTGCGCGGGACGGTGCGCGTGCTCGGTGGGCCCGGCACGGGGAAGAGTTCGCTGCTGATCGACGTGGCGGCTGCTCGCATCGCGGCGGGCACCGACCCGGAATCGATTCTGCTGCTGACGGGTTCGGGCCGGATGGGGGCGCAGGCGCGGAGCGCGCTGACGACACGGTTGCTGGGTTCCCACGACGCGGGTGCCGGGCCGGTGGTCATCCGGGAACCGTTGGTGCGCAGCGTGCACAGCTACGCGTTCGCTGTGTTGCGGCTGGCGGCTCAGCGCGCCGGTGGTCCACCGCCGCGACTCGTCACCAGCGCCGAACAGGATGCAATCATCGCCGAGCTGCTGGCCGGCGAGATCGCCGATGGCGCCGACGGATGGCCGGTCGAACTACGGGCGGCCCTGGGTACCGCCGGTTTCGCCGCCGAACTGCGCGAGCTGCTGACCCGCTGTGCCGAGCGCGGAGTCGACCCGCAGCAACTGGAGCGGGTCGGTCGGCTGGCGGGCCGCCCGGAATGGGCTGCCGCGGGACGGTTTGCGCGAAACTACGAGCAGGTGATGCTGCTGCGCGCCGCGGTGGGAACGGCGGCTCCACAGGCGACCACACCGGCCGTCGGGGCGGCCGAGCTGGTGGGCGCTGCCCTGGAGGCCTTCGCGGCGGATCCGGAGTTGCTCGCCGGCGAGCGGGCCCGGATCGGCGTGCTGCTGGTCGACGATGCCCAACAACTCGACCCGCAGGCCGCGCTGCTGGTTCGGGTGTTGGCGGCCGGGGCCGACGTCACCCTGCTGGCTGGTGACCCGGACCAGGCGGTGTTCGGCTTCCGCGGTGCCGAACCGGCGGCGCTGCTGGGCGATGGCACACCCTCGGTCACGCTGACGACGTCGCATCGCTGCGCCCCCGCCGTTGCGCGGGCCGTCTCGGCCGTCGCCGGTCGGCTCGCTGGCGGTGGCGAAATCGAGGGTAGCGGAGACGATCCCGGCTCGGTGCTGGTCAAGCTGGCCGGGTCCACGAACGCCGAGGCGACGATGATCGCCGACTATCTGCGGCGCGCCCACCTGGTCGACGGCGTGCCGTGGTCGCAGATGGCGGTCGTGGTCCGGTCGGTGCCACGGGCGGCCGGGCTGCCGCCCGCACTGGCGCGTGCCGGTGTGCCGGTGGCCCCGACGGCGCTCACCGGGCCGCTGGTTGCACAGCCGGCGGCGCAGACGCTGCTGACGGTGCTGGCCGCGACCGCCGACGGGCTGAGCGGCGAGCAGGCCCAGGCGTTGGTGACCGGTCCGATCGGTCGGGTCGACCCGGTGTCGCTTCGCCAATTACGGCGCACGCTGCGTCGCGGCGAGAATGGCGGCGGCACAGAGGAATTAGGCGGCCTGCTGGTCGAGGCGCTGAGCGGCCGTTCGCCGGCCCGCCTGACGGCCGCCCAAGCCCGGCCGCTGGCGCGGGTGCGTGCGGTGCTGGACGCGGCGTCCGACTCCCACCGGCGCGGAGAAGATCCGCGCTACACGCTGTGGGCGGCATGGCAGCGTTCGGGCCTGCAACGGCGCTGGCTCACGGCGTGTGAGCGTGGCGGTCCCGCCGGCGTACAGGCCAGCCGTGACCTCGATGCCGTGACTGCACTGTTTGATGCTGCCGACCAGTACCTAACGCGGACGGCCGGCGCATCGCTGGGCGGATTGATCGATCACCTGACGACCGAGCAACTCCTCGCCACCGGTACCGAACCCGCTGCCGCCGAGCAGGTCTCGGTGCTCAGCGTGCACGCGGCGCTCGGTCACGAGTGGGACCTCGTCGTTGTCGCAGGCCTGCAGGAAGGGTTGTGGCCCAACACCATTCCGCGTGGGGGAGTGCTTGGCACGCAGCGCCTGCTTGACGTGTTCGACGGCGTCGCCGAGAGCGCGTCGATGCGGGCGCCGCTACTGGCGGAAGAACGGCGACTGCTGGTCGCCGCCCTGGGCCGCGCGCACACCCGGCTGCTGGTCACCGCCGTGGACGGCGAGGCCAGCGGCGTCGACGAGGCCAGCATGCCCTCGCCGTTTTTCGCCGAGATCGCGCAGTGCTCGAGCGGAGCCGCGGACGCCGCGCTGCAGCCGGTCATCGCACCGCGAGTGCTGTCCGCCAACGCGGTGGTGGGCCGGTTGCGCAGCGTGGTGTGCGCTCCGCCGGAAGCGGTCAGCGATGCAATACGTGATTGCGCCGCAACACAATTGGCCCGCCTCGCGGCCGCGGGCGTGGCGGGCGCCGACCCGGCCGGCTGGTATGGCATGTCGGCGGTCAGCACCACCGAGCCGATGTGGAGTAGGGAGGACCACCCGGAACACATCGTGACGCTGACGCCGTCGAGCCTGCAGACGCTGACCGACTGCCCGCTGCGCTGGATGGCCGAACGCCACGGTGGCACCGATGCGCGCGACCTCGGCTCGACGGTAGGTTCGATCGTGCACGCGCTGATCGCCGAGCCGGGCGCCAGCGAGACCGAATTGCTCGCCGCCCTGGAACGGGCCTGGCAGCATCTGCCATTCGAATCGCGTTGGTACGCCGACAATGAACTCGCCCGGCACCGGGCCATGGTGGAGGCTTTCCTGACGTGGCGGGCGCAAACCCGGGGCGAGCTCACCGAGGTCGGCGTCGAAGTCGAGGTCGACGGCGTTCTGGACGGCGGTAATGTCCGGCTGCGCGGCCGGGTCGACCGCATCGAACGCGACGCCGCCGGGCGGCTGGTCATCGTCGACGTCAAAACCGGCAAGACTCCGGTCGCCAAGGACGACGCGCAGCGGCACGCTCAGCTGGCGGCCTATCAGCTGGCGGTGGCCGATGGCTTGGTCGACAGCGGTGACGAGCCCGGCGGCGGTCGTCTGGTCTACCTCGGCAAGCCGGGTTCGGCCGGCGCCACCGAGCGCGAGCAGGATCCGCTGACCCCCGACGCGCGAGACCAGTGGCGCACGAGGGTCCGCGGCGCGGCCGCCGCCACCGCCGGCCCGCAGTTCATCGCCCGGGTCAACGACGGATGCACGCACTGCCCACTGCGTCCGAGCTGCCCGGCTCACACCGACGGGAAGGACCCGGCATGACCGTCATGGCACCGGCGCGGTACAGCCCGGCCGAATTGGCTGGTGCGCTCGGCCTTTTCGAGCCCACTGACGAGCAAGCGGCGGTCATCGCCGCCGCGCCCGGGCCGCTGGTGGTCATCGCGGGTGCCGGCGCCGGCAAGACCGAGACGATGGCCGCCCGGGTCGTGTGGCTGGTCGCCAATGGCTACGCGGACCCCGGCCAGGTGCTCGGCCTGACCTTCACCCGCAAGGCGGCCGGCCAGCTGCTGCGGCGGGTCAGGTCTCGGCTGGCCCGGCTCAGCGGAACGGGATTGGTCCTGGACAGCCAACCCGACGAGCCCGCCGGCATGCCGGCGGTCAGTACCTACCACGCTTTCGCCGGCCAGTTGTTGCGCGAATACGGGTTGCTGTCGACTCCCGGCTCCGGGCAACTCGTCGAACCCGACACCCGACTGCTCAGCGAGACCGAGCTGTGGCAGCTGGCGTTCGACGTCGTTAACACCTACCCGGGTGAGCTGAACACCGAGAAGAATCCGGCCGCGGTCACCGCGATGGTGCTGCGGTTGTCGGGTCAGCTGGCCGAGCATCTGGTCGACACCGACCAGGTCCGCGACACCCATGTCGAGCTGGAACGGTTGGTGCACACCCTGCCCCCGGGCCGCTACCAGCGCGATCGCGGACCCAGCCAGTGGCTGCTGCGGATGCTGGCCACCCAGTCCGAACGTGCCGAGTTCGTGCCGCTGATCGACGCCCTGCACCGACGGATGCGGGCCGAGAAGGTGATGGACTTCGGCAGCCAAATGGCGTGCGCCGCGAGGCTGGCGATGACGGTGCCTCAAGTCGGTGAGCAGCTGCGCGCCCGCTACCGCGTGGTGCTGCTCGACGAATACCAGGACACCGGATACGCGCAGCGCATGTTGCTGTCGTCGTTGTTCGGCGGCGGAGTCGACGAGCAATTGGCGCTGACCGCGGTCGGCGACCCGATCCAGTCCATCTACGGCTGGCGCGGCGCCTCGGCCACCAACCTGCCCCGGTTCACCACCGACTTCCCGTTATCGGACGGCAGCCCCGCCCCGGTGCTGGAGCTGAGCACCAGCTGGCGTAATCCGCCGGCGACTTTGCATGTGGCCAACGCCATTTCGGCTGATGCGCGGCAGCGTTCGGTGGCGGTGAACGCACTGCGCTCGCGGCCCGGCGCCGAACCCGGCACCGTGCGCTGCGCCCTGCTGCCTGACGTGCTGGCCGAACGGGACTGGCTCGCCGACCATCTGCAGCAGTGCTACCAGCAGGCCGCGGTCGACGGTGTCGCGCCGCCGACCGCCGCGGTTCTGTTGCGCCGCAACGCCGATGCCGCCCCGATCGCCGCCGCGCTGCGCGCCCGCGGGGTTCCCGTGGAAGTGGTCGGACTGGCCGGTCTGCTTTCGGTGCCCGAGGTCGCTGACGTGGTGGCGATGCTGCGCCTGGTCGCCGACCCCACCGCCGGGGCGGCCGCGATGCGGGTACTGACCGGTCCGCGGTGGCGGCTTGGAGCCCGTGACATCGCGGCGCTGTGGCGGCGTGCGGTCGACCTCGACGACGGCCAGGCGGCGCGCAGCGGCGTGACGGCGGAGCGGATCGCCCAGGCGGCCGGACCGCGAGCCGATACCGCCGGTTTGGCCGACGCGCTCGCCGATCCTGGTCCGGCTCAGCGCTATTCGGCGGAGGGGTATCGGCGCATCGTGCAGCTGGCCGACGAGCTGAGCATGCTACGGAGCCACCTCGCTCACCCGCTGCCAGAGCTGGTCGCCGAGGTTCGTCGACTCCTCGGCGTCGACTGCGAGGTGCGCGCCGCATCACCGGGCTCGGGATGGGCCGGTACCGAGCAGCTCGACGCCTTCGCCGACGTGGTCAACGGCTACGCGGACCGGACCACCGCCGCGGGCGGCACCCTGGCCTCGGTGGTGGGGCTGCTGGCCTATCTGGACGCGGCGGCGGTTGTCGAGAACGGGCTGGCGCCGGCCCAGGTCGTGGTTGCCCAGAACCGGGTGCAGGTGTTGACCGTCCACGCCGCAAAGGGTTTGGAATGGCAGGTGGTCGCTGTGCCGCATCTGTCGGGCGGGCTGTTCCCGTCGACCGCCCAGGCCCGCACCTGGCTGACCGACGCCGCCGACCTCCCCCCGCTGCTGCGCGGTGACCGTTCCATCAAGGGCATCCACGGCGTCCCGGTGCTGGACACCTCGGCTGTGACCGATCGAAAGCAGTTGTCGGACAAGATCTCCGCTCACCGGGCACAGCTCGAGCAACGCCGCATCGACGAGGAGCGCCGACTGCTGTATGTGGCGATCACCCGCTCGGAGGACACGCTGCTGCTGTCCGGCCACCACTGGGCGTCCACCGGCATCAAGCCGCGGGGGCCATCGGATTTCCTCTGCGAGCTCAAAGACATCATCGACCGGTCAGCCAACGCCGGCCGGCCCTGCGGTGTGGTGGAACACTGGGCACCCGCACCGGCCGGCGGTGAACGAAACCCGCTGCGCGACAGCGTTCCTGAGGCTATTTGGCCCGTCGACCCGCTCGGCGGCCGCCGCGCCGACGTGCAGCGCGGCGCCGAACTCGTCACCGTCGCCATGTCGGCCGAAGCATCCGCCGCGACCGCCGACGACGAAGGCTGGGCCGCCGATGTCGATGCGCTGCTAAACGAGCGTGTCCGCGCCGCACAGCCGGTCACGCACCCGTTGCCCCACGGACTGTCGGTCAGCAGCCTGGTTGAGCTGGCTCGCGACCCCGAACATGCGGCGCAGCGGCTCACCCGCCGCCTACCGGCTCGACCTGAGCCGCATGCATTGCTGGGCAACGCTTTCCACGACTGGGTCGAACGCTTCTACGGCGCCGAGCGGCTGTTCGACCTCGCGGACCTGCCCGGTGCCGCCGACTCCGAGATCGCCCAGCGCGACGCCGACGAGCTGGCCGCGTTGCAGGAGGCCTTCCTGCGTTCGCCGTGGGCCGCGCGGACGCCGATCGCCGTCGAGGTGCCGTTCGAAATGGCCATCGGCGGCAAGGTGGTTCGTGGCCGCATCGACGCGGTCTTCGCCGAGCCCGACGGCGGCGCGACCGTCGTCGACTGGAAGACCGGCGAGCCGCCGCACGGCTCCGACGCCGCCCGGCATGCCGCAATCCAACTCGGCGTCTACCGCATCGCGTGGGCCTCGCTCAGTGGGTGCCGAGAATCATTGGTGCGCACCGCGTTTCACTACATCCGAACCGGACGCACCGCCGTATTAGATGTACTGCCCGACGCCAACGAGCTGGCCGAGCTGCTTCGAAGTTAGGAGTTGCGCGCGATCTTGAGAGCCGTGGTGACCATCGGGATCTGCAGCGGCAGGCGGGCCAGGGCGACGAGGCGCATCGGCCACGGCTTGTCCCACCACAGCCGGACCATGTTGACGTTGCCAGGGAAGACCGCGAGGAACAGCGCGGCGGCCGACAGCGCAGCCAACCGGCGAGTGCGCAGCGGCAGCAGCAGGACGCCGATCACGACCTCGGCCACGCCGGACGCATATGTGTAGAACCGTGCGCTGCCGGGCAGCTCGACGGGAATGATGCCGTCGAACGGCTTCGGCGCCACGAAGTGAAGCGTGCCGACGCCGAGCAGTAGCGCCGCGACGCGGTAGGCGAGCGTTTGGCTGGCGTCGCGTTCAGGACTGTGGGTGATGGCGGTCATGGTTACATTGTGTCGTGCGTCCCTACGAGCCGATGACCTGTGGTCAACGATAGCCGTCGGGAACGCGATCTCGACGAGACGCTGACCGCGAAACCCGGCTACGCGCTCGTCGGCGTGGTGCGAGTCCCCGAGGTTCAACTCAGCCCGATCCAGGCGATTTGGCGCCGGGTCGCTATCGCGCTGCTGGCCTTGGCGGCCGCCGTGGTCACCGTCTACCTCGGCCGCAGCGGCTACACCGACGTTCGCGGCGGGCCGCTGACGTTCCTGGACTGCCTCTATTTCGCGACGGTCTCGCTGACCACCGTCGGCTACGGCGACTTGACTCCGTACACCGAATTCGCACGGTTGATCAGCGTCTTGGTGCTGACGCCGCTGCGGATCCTGTTCCTCGTGGTGTTGGTCGGCACGACCCTTCAGGTGCTCACCGAGCGATCCCGGCAAGCCTGGAAGATTCAGCGTTGGAGGAGGACAGTGCGCAACCACACCGTCGTCATCGGCTACGGCACCAAAGGCAAGACAGCGGTCGCCGCGATGTGCGGCGACGAGGCCGCTGGCAAGGACTTCGTCGTCGTCGACATCGACCACGCGGCCCTCGAGCACGCGGCCGCCGCCGACCTGGTCACCGTGCACGGCGACGCCACCCGATCCGACGTGCTGCGGCTCGCCTCAGCCCAGCACGCCTCGTCGATCATCGTCGCCACCGGTCGAGACGACACCGCCACGCTGGTCACCTTGACCGCCCGAGAGGTCGCACCCACCGCCAAGATCGTGGCGTCGATCCGGGAGGCCGAAAACCAGCACCTGCTCAAGCAATCCGGCGCCGACTCGGTGGTCGTCTCCTCCGAAACCGCCGGCCGTCTGCTGGGGGTCGCCACCACGACCCCGAGCGTCGTCGAGATGATCGACGACCTGCTGACGCCGTCACACGGATTCGCCATCGCCGAACGCGAAGTCGAGCAGACCGAGCTCGGCGGCTCGCCACGGCATCTGCCCGACATCGTGCTCGGAGTGGTGCGCGCGGGCCGGCTGCTTCGCGTCGACGCGCCCGAGGCGGACGCCCTCGAGGCCGGCGACCGGCTGCTCTACGTCCGCAACACGGGCAAGTAAGGCGGAGCACACGTGGATTTCCAACTCAACAGCGTGCCGCTGCTGTCGCGCATCGGCGCCGACCGTGCCGATCAGGTGCGCACCGACACCGATGCCGCGGTCGCCGGATGGCCTGACGCGGCCCTGCTGCGGCTCGATTCGCGCAACCAGGTGATGGTCGCCGACGGCAAGGTCCTGCTCGGCGAGGCCGTCAAACTGGCCGACAAGCCGCCGGCGGACGCGGTGTTCCTGGGCCGCATGGATGACGGCCGGCATGTGTGGGCGGTCCGCGGTCCCCTGGAATCGCCCGAAGATCACGACCGCAAAGCCGAGGTCGCCGATTTACGCCGGGCCGGACAGCTTTTCGACGACGTGGGCGCGCAACTGGTGTCAGCCGCCGCGGCGCTGCTGAATTGGCATGCGAGCTCCCGATTCAGCTCGATCGACGGCTCGCCGACCAAACCGGTCCGAGCGGGTTGGGCCAGGGTCAACCCGGTCACCGGTCATGAGGAATTCCCGCGAATCGACCCGGCGATCATCTGCCTGGTACACGACGGCGGTGACCGTGCGGTGCTGGCCCGTCAGACGGTGTGGCCGGACCGGATGTTCTCGCTGCTGGCCGGATTCGTCGAGGCGGGGGAGTCGTTCGAAACCTGTGTCGCGCGCGAGATTCACGAGGAGATCGGGCTGACGGTCAGCGACATCCGCTACCTGGGTAGCCAGCCGTGGCCATTTCCCCGGTCGTTGATGATCGGCTTCCACGCGGTCGCCGACCCAGCTCAGCCGTTCGCGTTCAACGACGGCGAGATCGCCGAGGCGGAGTGGTTCACCCGCGACGAGATTCTCGCGGCGTTGAAGCTCGGTGACTGGAGCAGCGACTCCGAGTCCCGGTTGCTGCTGCCCGGCTCGGTGTCGATCGCCCGGGTGATCGTGGAGTCCTGGGCGGAGGCCGGGTGACGATGCGGGCCGGGACGGCCTACTGAGGAGCCCGGCAAATGCGGCGGAGGCCGGCTAGCTGCCCAGCTCGGCCAGCTTCGCCTCGACCTCGTTGCCGCTGGGGTTGGTCAGCGTCGAGCCGTCGGAGAACTTCACCGTCGGCACGACGTGGTTGCCGCCGTTGACCGAGCCGACGAATTCGGCCGCCGCGGGGTCCTGCTCGATGTCCACCTCGTCATAGGCGATGCCCGCGGACTTCAGCACGGTCTTCAGTCGATGGCAGAAGCCGCACCACTGTGTGCTGTACATGGTGATGGAAGCGTTACTCATAGTCCTTCCACGATAGAGGGCAGATCGGGTGTGCCGCGCCGTGGCGCTACAAGACGGATGTCGGCGATCACTGCCAAGATGGACGCCATGCCGGCGATCGCGGTCAACACCGACTCCCTGACTGCCGATCTCGACGACGAGCAGCGTGAGGCCGTGCTGGCTCCCCGCGGCCCGGTCTGCGTGCTGGCCGGGGCGGGAACGGGTAAGACGCGCACGATCACCCATCGCATCGCCCAGCTCGTCGCGGCGGGGCATGTCGCGCCGAGTCAGGTGCTGGCGGTGACGTTCACCCAGCGCGCCGCCGGCGAAATGCGGGCGCGGTTGCGCGCGTTGGGCGCCGCCGCGCAGACCGGCGTCGGCGGCGTGCAGGCGATGACGTTTCACGCCGCCGCGCATCGACAGTTGCGGTACTTCTGGCCGCGGGTCGTCGGCGACACCGGCTGGCAACTGCTGGACACCAAGTTCGCGGTGGTGGCGCGGGGGGCCACTAGCGCCGGCCTGAAGCTGAGTACCGACGACGTCCGCGACGTCGCCGGTGAGATCGAATGGGCCAAGGCGTCGTTGATTTCGCCGGAGCAATATCCCGACGCGGTGGCCGCGGCATCCCGCGACGTCCCGCTGGACGCCGCCAAGGTCGCCGCTGTCTACACCGCCTACGAGTCGTTGAAGGCCCGCAACGACGGCCGCACGCTTCTTGACTTCGACGACCTGCTGCTGCACACCGCCGCGGCCATCGAGAACGACGGCGCGGTGGCCGAGGAGTTCCGAAACCGCTACCGCTGCTTCGTCGTTGACGAATACCAGGACGTCACCCCGCTGCAGCAGCGGGTGCTGTCGGCGTGGCTCGGCGACCGCGACGATCTCACCGTCGTCGGCGACGCGAACCAGACCATCTACTCGTTCACCGGTGCCTCACCGCGCTACCTGTTGGACTTCTCGCGGCGATTCCCCGAAGCCACCGTGGTGCGCCTGGAGCGCGACTACCGGTCCACGCCGCAGGTGGTTTCGCTGGCCAACCGGGTGATCGCCGCCGCTCGCGGCCGGGTCGCCGGCAGCAAGCTGCACCTGGTGGGCCAGCGGGATCCCGGGCCGGAGCCGACATTTCACGACTACCCCGACGAGGTCGCCGAGGCCACCGCGGTGGCGAAGTCGATCGTGCGGCTGGTCGAGGCCGGCACCCCGCCGTCGGAGATCGCGGTGCTCTACCGGATTAACGCGCAGTCCGAGGCCTACGAAGAGGCGCTCACCGAGGCCGGCATCGCATATCAGGTCCGCGGTGGTGAAGGGTTTTTCAGCCGCCAGGAAATCCGGCAGGCCCTGCTCGCGCTGCAGCGGGCGGCCAACCACGACGTCGAGGGTGCTGTGCCCGCTGGCGGCGACCCACTGCTGCCCCACGTCGTCCGCGGCCTGCTCGAGCCGCTGGGTCTGACCGCCGAACCGCCGACTGGGACGCGGGCCCGCGAACGCTGGGAAGCGTTGGCGGCGCTGGCCGAACTGGTCGACGAGGAAGTCGCCCACCGGCCGACGCTCACCATGCCCGAGCTGCTGGCCGAGCTGCGGACCCGGGCCGACTCGCGGCACCCGCCGGTCGTACAAGGCGTCACACTGGCGTCGCTGCATGCCGCCAAGGGACTGGAGTGGGACGCGGTGTTCCTGGTCGGGCTCAACGATGGCACCCTGCCCATCTCACACGCACTGGCCCACGGCGGCGAGAGCGAAGCGGTCGAAGAAGAGCGTCGGCTCCTCTACGTCGGAATCACAAGGGCCAGAGTGCATTTAGCGATCAGCTGGGCGCTGTCCCGCAACCCGGGTGGGCGGCAGAGCCGCAAGTCGTCACGCTTCCTCAACGGGCTGTCGCCGCAGACCCAGGTCGACGCCGCGCCACACCGCGCCCGCCGCAAAGGGCCCGCGTCGCGTTGCCGGATCTGCAACAACCAGCTGAGCACTCCGGCGGCGATCATGCTGCGCCGCTGCGAGACGTGCGCCGCCGACATCGACGACGAGTTGCTGCTCCAACTCAAGGACTGGCGACTGCGCACCGCCAAGGAGATGAACGTCCCGGCCTATGTGGTGTTCACCGACAACACGCTGATCGCGATCGCCGAATTGCTGCCCACCGACGACGCCGCGCTGGTTGCCATCCCCGGCATCGGTGCCCGCAAGCTCGAGCAGTTCGGCCCCGACGTGCTCGACCTCGTTCGCAGTCGCTCATAAAGCCGCGCAACGGGTCGACACGATAAGCCCGTGGCGATCGCAAGCGCGGCGAAGCCGGGCGCAGCGGGTCGACACCATAAGCCCAGGTCAGAAATTCGCTTGCCGCCTCGCGCTGGTAGCATCTAGCCTCGAAGCGGACTTTTCGCATGCCTAGACGTAGGGAGGGAGCCCTCATGATCACGCTCAATGCGTTCGACGTACGCACGACCGGCGATGCTGGCTCCCGCCATGCTGCCCATGCCGCCATCTCGGCGGTTGCGCACAAGCGCATTGCCGCCGCCAAGACCCAGCGTCCGTGGATCGGGGCTCTACCCACGTAGGAAGCCCAGAATCTCGCCCAAAGGCCACGGACCCGAAGTCACCAGGATCCGTGGCCGATTTTTCTCCTCAGCACCCGCCACTGGTCCGGAAATCCACAAGACGCCCGCAGACCAGGAAGCAGGTAGCACGACATGACCGCGGAACCAGATCCCGACGATCAGCAGCCCGAGTTGCCCTGTCACGTCAGCGATCCCGACCTATGGTTCGCCGACAGCCCGTCGGACTTGGAGCGCGCCAAGGAATTGTGCACCGACTGCCCGATCCGGCGTGCCTGCCTGACCGAGGCGCTGGACCGCGCCGAGCCGTGGGGCGTGTGGGGCGGCGAAATCCTCGACAGGGGCTCGGTCGTCAGCCGCAAACGTCCGCGTGGACGCCCCCGCAAGGTCGCCGCCTAGGTGATCAAAGTCGTTACGCCGTAGCGGTATCCGGCTCGGCGAAGCCGGGCACCAGCTCCTCGGAAAGCTTCTGGGTCGGCACATGCGCGTCCAGCTGGCACAGGATCGCCATCGAGCTGGCGAGCACCCGCATCGGGATCGCCAGCTTCGGTGGCAGATTCATCTGCCGGGCCGTCTTGATCTGCGCGACACCCTGGTTCAACTGCCGATATGTCATGCGCTGCAACCACTTACGGGTGTAATGGAACACCTCGACCTCGACCGGTTCGACGTACTGGCGCAACATCTCGTCGATGTCGCGCACCGACACCTGCTCGCCCTTCTGGATGAAGCCGGCCTTCTCCATGGTCGGCAGCACCATGTCGTAGTTCTTGTCGCGAGCGAGCCGGATCGTCGCCCCGAGCTCGACCGGGAAGCCGCCGGGAAGCGGTGCGACGGCGCCGAAGTCGATGACGCCCATCTTGCCGTCGGGCATCAGCATGAAGTTTCCCGGGTGGGCGTCGCCATGGATCATCTCGATCCGGCGCGGCGAGTCGAAGATGAAGGCGGCCAACCGGGTTCCTAGCAGGTCCCGCTGCTCGACGGTGCCCTCGCGGATGATGTCCGCCATCGGGATGCCCTCGATCCATTCCTGGATAACGACCTTGGGGGCGCTGGCCACCACGCGCGGGACCAGGTAGTCCGGGTCGCCGTCGTAGGCCTTGGCAAAAGCGCGCTGATGCTCGGCCTCGAGCCGGTAGTCGAGTTCCATCTCGGTCCGCTCGATCAGCTCGTCGACGACGCCCTCGACGTCCACGCCCGGGGCGAGCTGCTTGACCACCCCGACCATGCGGCGCAAGGTCTTCAGGTCGGCGCGCAGCGCCTCGTCGGCGCCGGGGTACTGGATCTTGACGGCGACCTCGCGGCCGTCGGCCCACACGCCTTTGTGTACCTGGCCGATGCTTGCAGAGGCCACCGCGGTGTCGTTGAACTCGGAGAAGCGTTGACGCCATTTGGTACCCAGCTGGGCGTCGAGCACCCGGTGCACCTTGTCGGCGGGCAGCGGTGGGGCGTCCTTCTGCAGCTTGGTCAGCGCCTCGCGGTACGGCTCGCCGAATTCCTCGGGAATGGCGGCTTCCATCACCGACAGGGCCTGGCCGACTTTCATCGCGCCGCCCTTGAGTTCACCTAGCACCGTGAAGAGCTGGTGGGCCGCCTTCTCCATCAACTCGGCGTTTACCTCGTCCTGAGATTTGCCGGCTAACCGCTTGCCGAATCCGAGCGCGGTGCGACCGGCGATGCCACCCGCCAAACCCGCTAACTTCGCGTTGCGCGAGGCGCCTCTACGTTTGATCTCTGACACGTGTCCATCATCCATGACGAGGCTGTGGATGCTCTATCGATCTGGCCACATCCGCTGTCAGCAGGAACACAGCGGATGCCTGGGCCAGTGCCGCGCCACGATCGAGCCGGCGTGCACGTCGAATTCCAGCGTGGCGCTCAACGACGCCGGGGGATCGGCGTCGGCTCCGCGGACCGCGCCGATCACCCGGTTGACCTGACTGAGTGCCAGCGCCGCGGTGGCCAGCAGGGTCGCCCGGTCGGCCACCCCGACCGTGTCGCGAAGTTGCGCGGCGACCGCGGGCCAGGCCGCGTCGCGGTCGCGACGATGCAGATCGGCGCAGTCCAGGCAGCTGGTGACACCCGGCACGACCAGCGGGCCGACCAGCCCGATGCCGTCGCGCACCCGCACCGCGAGGTGCGCGACGCCGTTGCTGTGCAGCTCGCGCAGCATGCGCGGGTCGGCGACGAGGTTGTCGGACAACACCACCAGGTCGGCGTCGGCCGATGTGACGGCGGCATGGGGTTGGTTGCTCTGTTTGACTCTGGCTCCTGAGCACCGCAGCCCCTCGGCCAGCAACTCCGACAGCGGGCCGCGACCGTGCACCCGGATAGACGCCGATCGTGTCGCTCGTTGGCGGGCACCGCAGGTGACCGCACCGGCCGTCACCAATTGCTGGATGAGAGCGGTTAATTCAGCGTTGCTCAGCCCGCTGGGCCGGCGTCGCAGCTCGCTCATCGGCACCGGGGCATTCATCGCCCGCAGCAGGGCGGCGAGCCCGGTGGTCGTCATGCCGCGCGGGGGCCGGATCAGCACGGCGCGGCGCGGGCTCCAGCCCAGCTGCACCGCGCCGTCGGGGCGAAGCAGCACCGGCAGCGCAGGGTCCAACGCGTACAGCTCCCCGACCTGAGCCATCGTGGCACTGTGCCACGACGATCGGCGACAGCGGCTCAGCTATCCACAGCGTCAGGTGGTTTTCCAGAACGCGTTCATGGGTGTTGCGTACTTGTCGTTGTCAGTGAGCGGGGCCAACGGGTCCGTCGTAGTAGGCAAGGCGTTGCCACGCAGGGCGTCTTCGATCGTGGCCATCAGGCTGTACTCGTTGGCGTACTGGTCGGTGGTGAAGGGGCCGCCTTGCATCCCGCTATCCACGGCGCCCCCGTTCGGGATGATGATCATCGGGACGTTGTTGCCTTCGTTGCCGAAGCCCAAGGACAGGTTGTTGTTGTCCTCGTCGAACGTGACGATGATCGCGTCCTTCTCGCCGTCGGCGTTCCACGTCGGAGAGTTCTCGATGGCGGTTACTTGCTGCTGGACGAACTGGTCGGCGGCCTCGACGTTGTACTGATGGTCCGTGAGCTGGCTATACGCGAACTGGCCGATACCTTGGAGACTGTCGATCGGGCCTTCCCCGTTGTTGGCCTCGTTGGCAGCGATCCAGGTGAATTCGGGGAAGCTGCTTGGGTCTTGGAGATCGTCGGACAACTGCGTCAGCGGGAGCAGGTGCTCCTGCAGGTAGCCGGGGGTGGGTTGTCGGTGACGTAGCTGAATTGGGTAAAGGGTAATTCGTCGACGGAGTAGTCACCCGATGACACGAGGTCGCCCGGGGTGGGCATGCTCTGCGCGTAGCCGGCCCACGAGATCCCCGCCTGATCCATTTCTTGCATGAGGTTGGGTGCGTTGATGCCGGCCAAGGTGGGGTTGTAGTCGATGCCGAAGTCGGATCCGCCCAACGGCCGGATGTAGTTGGGGTCGCTGGGATGGCCCAGCGCGTAGTAGTTGGAGTCATAAAGTTCGGTGTTGATCAGCTGGTTGAGGTACGGCGCGTTGGGGCTGCCGACGATGTCGTTGACGCCCTTGTTCTCCAGGTAGATCAGGAACACGTGATCCAGCTGGCCGACGTTGGATGTCGGTGGCGTCAGTGGCGCCGCGGTCAGGTTCGGATCGCCGACGGTGAACGACTCGTTGTCGGCGTAGGCGCCGTTGTAGTTGCCGAGGAACGTGTCGTTGTCGGTGAAGGTCGTGGTCACCTGCGCGGAGGTGGTGCCCACCGGGACCGTCCCGGAGACGTCGCGTTCCTCAAAGCCCGGTGAATCCCAGGCGATCCCATACCGTGACCGGGTTGAGCGAGTCGGTGCCCAGAACGTGCTTGCGCCTGGTCGCTGAGGAAGGTGACCTGCACTGTGGCCGTGGAGGGGTCCCAACCTTGGCCGCCGAGATCTGCGCTCAGGTTGAACGGCGTTCCGGCTGCGCCGGTGAGGTCGACGGTCTGGCTGATGCTGGACGTGGCCACGGGTCCGCCGCCGGCGAAATTGTCGCCGCCGCCCGCGGGCGCGGTCTGTGGAAAGTCGAAAAACTTCGGGAACGGAGTCGACAATCCCAACGGATAACCGCCATGGGTGCCGTAGGCGATCACGGTCGGGGTGCCGCTTTCCGTCCAGCCCGGGATGGTCACCCCGCTGAAGCCCGACCCGGACGGGTCGGCCGTTTCGAAGCCGGGGTTGACCAGCAAATTCGGGCTCATCGCCGACGCATCCGCCGTGGTGGTGGGATCGGCCTGGTTGAACCAGGTGCCGAGCGCGGTGTCCACCTGCTGCCCGAACGAGGCCCAGTCCTGCTCCAGTACCTGCAACCAGGTGTCGGCCGGGCTGGCCGCGGCCACATCGGCGGCGCTCAGGCCCAGACTGCCCAGCTCCGGAACCGTCCCCGACACTTCGCCCAACGAATTCGTAATGGCGTTGACGACCTGGTCGATGACCACGTCGAAGCCGTCGGCGCGGGCAGTCGGCGCGTCGGCCAGTTGGGCCAGCCCGAAGGTCAGGAATCCACTGATTGCGCCGGTCACCCACACCGCGCGCGTGCGGCGGCGGGCCATCGCCTGACGCGAATGGGGATTGTGATTGCTCGAGTGTCGTTGCGTCATCGCCGAAACTTCCCATCCGCACGTTTATGAAGATCTCAGGCGTTCTTAAGGTAAGCCCTAGGTTTTGCGTTCGGCAGGATTTCGGCAAGATCGCGGCAAGCGAGTACCGCGCGGGACGCCGCAGGAGCGGCGCGAGAGGGAAAGGCTCAGCTATCCGCGGAGCCGGAGCCGTCGTCGCCGGATTCGGCGCGTCGTTCGAATTCGGCGATGGCTTCGTCGATCCCGCTGGTGTCGCCACCGAGCGAGCGGTCGATGAAGGCCGCCGGGTCGTCGAGATCGTCGGCGCCGGGCAACAGATCGGGGTGCTGCCACACCGCATCGCGGGCATCGACGCCGACTGCTTGAGTCAGCCGGTCCCACAGCGCCGCCGCCTCGCGCAGCTTGCGCGGCCGCAACTCGAGACCCACCAGCGTGGCGAAGGTCTGCTCGGCCGGCCCGCCGGTGGCCCGCCGGCGGCGCAGCGTTTCGCCGAGCGCGGCCGCGCCGGGGATGCGGTCACCCAGCGCGGCGTTGACGACGGTCTGCACCCAACCCTCGATCAGCGCCAGAAGCGTCTCGAGGCGTTCGAGCGCCTGGGTCTGCTCCGGCGTTGCCTTGGGCTCGAACACGCCTTGCTCCAGAAGCTGTTCCATCGCGGCCGGATCGCTCAGCGACGCCGGGTTGAAGTCGCGGGCCAGCCCCTCGATGCCCTGCATGTCGATCTTCATGCCTTTGGCGTAGGCCTCCACCGCGCCGAGTAGCTGACTCGACAGCCACGGCACGTGGCTGAACAACCGATGATGGGCGGCCTCGCGGGCCGCCAGGAACGTGACGATCTCGCTGCGGGGCTGCTCGAGCCCGTCGGCGAACGATTCGATGGCGTCCGGCAGCAACGCCGCAATTCCCTTGGGGCCCAACGGTAATCCGATGTCGGTCGACGTGAGGACTTCCTTGGACAGCCGGGCCAGCGCCTGACCCAGCTGCGAGCCGAACGCCATGCCGCCCATTTGCGACATCATCGACATCAGCGGGCCGGCCATCGCCTTGGCTTCCTCGGGCAGCGCCGAGGCCCAGACCGTCGCGATCTGCTGGGCCATCGGGTCGCACAACCGCTTCCAGGTCTCCAGGGTGTTGTCCACCCAGTCGTTGGGCGACCAGGCGATGGCCTTGGTGGTGCCCGCCGGCAGGGCAGTCACGCCGTCTAACCAGGTCTCGGCGAGGTGGACGGCGTCGCCGATCGCCTCTCGGGTCGCGATGGGGATGGGAGCCACGAAGCCGATCGAGCTCGACGCCAGCTGGCGGGCCAACTCGTAGTTCACCGGGCCGGAGGATTGTCCGCCCATCGAGCCGGCCCCGCTGAACATCTGGCCCAGCCGGGTGAACATCTGGCCGAGATCGGCCACGTTGAACTCGCCGCCGAGGCCGCCCAGTCCGAACGGGTCAGCAGATCCCGAGCCGGATTCGGGATCGTTCTCGCCGCGCTTGTCGCGGTCCGGGTCGTCTCCTGGGGAGAAGCCGAAAGGCAGGTCAGCCATGTCCACAACGGTACTCATGGTCAGACCCGGACGTGCGGCCCGGCGTCACGCTCTGAGTGAACCCGCCCGGCGACGATCTAGTCTTAGCGACGTGAACAGGCGGATTCTGACGCTGATCGTGGCGCTGGTCCCGATCGTCGTCTTCGGGGTGCTGCTCGCCGCGGTGACGGTGCCGTACGTGTCGCTGGGCCCGGGTCCGGCTTTCGACACGCTCGGCGAGGTCGACGGCAAGCAGGTCGTCGAGATCAAAGGCACCCAGACGCACCCGACGACGGGTCACCTGGACATGACGACGGTGTCCCAGCGCGACGGGCTCAGCCTGGCCGAAGCGCTGACGCTGTGGCTGTCCGGGCAGGAGCAGCTGATGCCGCGCGACCTGGTCTATCCGCCCGGCCAGTCACGCGAAGAAGTCGACAAGTCCAACGACGCCGATTTCAAAGAGTCGGAGCACAACGCCGAATTCGCGGCCCTGGGATACCTGAAATATCCGGAGGCCGTCACGATCGTGACGCTCACCGACCCCGGACCGTCCGTCGGCAAGCTGCAAGCCGGCGACGCCATCCAGGGGGTCGACGGTAAGCCGGTAGCGAACGTCGAGCAGTTCACGTCGTACCTCAAGACCACCAAACCCGGGCAACAGCTCAGGGTCGACTTCCGCCGGAAGAACGCCGATCCGGGGACGGCCCAGATCACGCTGGGGCATCACCCGAAGGGCGACTACGGCTTCCTCGGCGTGTCGGTGACCGACGCGCCCTGGGCGCCGTTCGCGGTCGACTTCAACCTCGCGAACGTGGGCGGGCCGTCGGCGGGCCTGATGTTCAGCCTGGCCGTCATCGACAAGCTGACCACCGGAAATCTCGCCGGCTCGAAGTTCGTAGCGGGCACCGGCACGATCAAGCCGGACGGCGAGGTCGGCCGTATCGGCGGCATCGGGCACAAGATGAGCGCCGCCCGCGACGCGGGTGCCACGGTGTTCCTGGTGCCGGCGGGCAACTGCTACGAGGCGAACGCCGAGAAGGTGGCGGGTCTGCAGCTGATCAAGGTCGACACCCTCGGTGGGGCAGTGGACGCACTGCACGCAGCGGCCTCCGGCGGGCAGCCGCCACGGTGCTAGCGCGTGCGGCGCGAGGACGAGCCGGACAAATCAGGCGATGCGTACAGTTGAAACGTCGAGCACAACCGAGCAGGGAGCGTAGCTAGTGGGGATGCGGCCCGCCGCCAGAATGCCGAAGCTGACTCGACGCAGCCGAACTCTCATAGCGATCGCGTTGACCGTGATCGGCCTGCTGCTGGTCGGTCCCCGTTTTATCGACGCGTACGTCGACTGGCTCTGGTTCGGCGAGCTGGGCTACCGGTCGGTGTTCACCACCGTCCTGATGACTCGGCTGATCGTGTTCGTGGTGATCGGCGTGCTGGTGGGCGGAATTGTGTTCGCCGGCCTGGCACTGCCGTATCGGACGCGGCCGGTGTTTGTCCCGAGCAACGGCAGCGATCCGGTCGCGCGCTATCGCACCGTGGTGATGTCGAGGCTGCGGGCGATCGGCATTGGTATTCCCGTGATGATCGGCTTGCTGGCCGGCATTGTCGCGCAGACGTTTTGGGTCCGTATCCAGCTCTTCCTGCACGGCGGTAGCTTCGGCGTCCGGGATCCGCAATTCGGCAAGGACCTCGGCTTCTACGCTTTCGAGCTGCCGTTCTACCGGCTGGTGCTCAGCTTTTTGTTCGTGGCGATTTTCTTGGCTTTCGTCGCGAACCTGCTGGCGCACTACATCTTCGGCGGCATCCGGCTGTCCGGGCGCACCGGCGCGCTCAGCCGCTCGGCGCGTGTCCAGCTGATCAGCCTGGTCGGCACGCTGGTTCTGCTCAAGGCGGTCGCCTACTGGCTCGATCGTTATGAGCTGCTGTCGCACACAAGGGCGGGTAAGCCATTTACCGGAGCCGGCTACACCGACATCAATGCCGTGCTACCGGCCAAGCTGATCCTGCTGGCGATCGCGCTGATCTGCGCGGCCGCGGTGTTCTCCGCGGTTGTGCTGCGGGACTTGCGAATTCCGTCGATCGGGCTGGTGTTGTTGTTGCTGTCGTCGATGGTGGTCGGCGCGGCATGGCCGTTGGTCATCGAGCAGTTCAGCGTCAAACCCAATGCGGCGCAGAAGGAACGCGAATACATCAGCCGCAGCATCACGGCGACCCGGCAGGCCTACGGGCTGACCGACGACGTCGTGACCTACCGCGACTACAGCGGCGACGGGAAGACCACGGCCCAGCAGGTGGCTTCGGACCGGGCGACCACCGCCAACATCCGACTGCTCGACCCCACCATCATCAGCCCCGCCTTCACGCAGTTTCAGCAGGGCAAGAACTTCTACTACTTCCCCGACCAGTTGTCGATCGACCGTTACCGCGATCGGGACGGCAACCTGCACGACTATGTCGTCGCCGCCCGCGAGCTCAACCCCGACCATCTGATCGACAACCAGCGGGACTGGATCAACCGCCATACCGTCTTCACCCACGGCAATGGCTTCATCGCTTCACCGGCCAACACCGTGCGCGGAATCGCCAACGACCCCAACCAAAATGGCGGCTATCCCGAATTCATGGCCACCGTCGTCGGCGCCAACGGCAGCGTGACGTCCAGCGGGCCGGCGGCGCTGGACCAACCCCGGGTGTACTTCGGGCCGGTGATCGCCAGCACGCCCGCCGACTACGCAATCGTCGGACGCAACGGCGTCGACCGGGAATACGACTACGAGACCAACACCGAAACCAAGAACTACACCTACACCGGAGCCGGTGGTGTGCCACTCGGTAGCTTGTTCTCGCGCAGTGTGTTCGCGGCGAAGTTCGCGGAGCGGAACTTCTTGTTCTCCAGCGTCATTGGTTCCAACAGCAAGATCTTGTTCAACCGCGACCCGGCTCAGCGGGTCGAGGCGGTGGCGCCCTGGCTGACCACCGACAGCAGCGTCTACCCGGCGATCGTCAACAAGCGACTGGTGTGGATCATCGACGGCTACACCACGCTGGACAACTACCCGTACTCCGAACTGACCTCGCTGTCGTCGGCCACGGCCGACTCCACCGAAGTGGCCTTCAATCGGTTGGCGCCGGACAAGCAGGTGTCCTACATTCGCAACTCGGTCAAAGCGACCGTCGACGCCTACGACGGAACCGTGACGCTGTACCAGCAGGACGAGCACGACCCGGTGCTGCAGGCCTGGATGAAAGTCTTTCCGGGAACGGTCAAACCGAAGAGCGACATCAGCAGCGAACTGGCCGCGCACCTGCGCTATCCCGAGGACCTGTTCAAGGTGCAGCGGATGCTGCTGGCCAAGTACCACGTCAACGACCCAGTGACGTTCTTCTCCACCTCGGACTTCTGGGACGTGCCGCTGGATCCGAACCCGACCGCCAGTAGCTACCAGCCGCCGTACTACATCGTCGCGAAAAACATTGCGAAAGAAGATAATTCGGCGTCTTTCCAACTGACCAGTGCCATGAACCGATTCAAGCGCGACTATCTGGCGGCCTACATCAGCGCCAGCTCCGATCCGGCGACCTACGGCAAGATCACCGTGCTGACCATCCCGGGACAGGTCAACGGTCCCAAGTTGGCGAACAACGCGATCACCACGGATACCGCGGTGTCGCAAGACCTCGGCGTGATCGGGCGCGACAACCAGAACCGGATCAAGTGGGGCAATCTGCTGACGCTGCCGGTATCCCAGGGCGGCTTGCTGTACGTCGAGCCGGTTTACGCATCGCCCGGTTCCAGCGACGTGGCGTCCTCCTACCCCAGGTTGATTCGGGTCGCGATGATGTACAACGACAAGATCGGCTACGGGCCAACCGTGGGCGACGCCCTCAACGGCTTGTTCGGGCCCGGCGCCAGCGCGAACGCCGCCGGCATCGCCCCCACCGAGCCGGGCGCACCTGCCGGCTCACCGCCCGCCGAACCGCCCGCGAGCCCCCCGCCTCCAGCCAACGCCGCCGCACCCGCGCCCGGCGGGGCGGTCAGCTTGTCGCCGGCCAAGGCCGCGGCACTCAAGGACGTCGAGACGGCGATGGGCGCGGCCCGCGATGCGCAGAAGTCCGGTGACTTCGCGGGCTACGGATCGGCGCTGCAGCGTCTCGACGAGGCGATCACCAAGTACAACAACGCCAAATAGTCGCGTTGGCTCCGCCAAGGAGGTAGGCGAGATGACCGATATGGCACAAATTCCGGTGACGGTCGTGCAGCCCGGAGAAGGGGAGTACGTGGCACTCCCCGGCTTTGGGGCGGTCTTCAAGTTGTCCAGCCGCAACAACGGCGGCGAGGTGTCCATCGTCGAGCATCCGTTTGCGGTGGGCTTGCTGACCGCCGCGCACCGGCACACTCGCGAGGACGAGCACTCAATCGTGCTGGCGGGCGAGATCGGCTTCCGCTCCGACGACAGCGAGGTCGTCCTCGGCCCTGGTGGCTACATCACCAAGCCGCGCGGGCAGATGCACGCCATGTGGAACGCCGGCAGCGAGCCGGGCCGCATCATCGAGGTCATTACGCCGGGCGGATTCGAAAACTACTTCCGCGAGCTCGGCGAACTGCTCGTCGAGCACGCGGACGATCCACTGGGCAGGGTCTTGCACGAGCTGCCCGAATTCGGTGAGCTGGCCGACAAATACGGGCTGACCTACGGCACTCCGGACTGGATGGATGACATCAGGCAGCGGTACGGGTTGGACACCCCGTCGCACTGATGCTGCTTCGACGCTGGTCGGCGCGCGATTTGGTGGCCTCGCGTGCGCTGAAGTAACCTGATATTCACCCGTCGCGGGGTGGAGCAGCTCGGTAGCTCGCTGGGCTCATAACCCAGAGGTCGCAGGTTCGAATCCTGTCCCCGCTACTAGTAGAAACGGCCCCCGGAGATCACTCCGGGGGCCGTTTTCATGCCCTGCGGTAAGTTCGGAGATCATGTCCGACGACAGAGTTCAGGTAAAGATCGGCGCCAGTGGCGTCGCAACAGTGACCATGGTGCGCACCGACAAGCACAACGCGCTCGACCAGGCCATGTTCGAAGCCTTGGCGAATGCCGCGGACCAGTTGGCGGGCAAGGCATCGGTGCGCGCGGTGGTGCTGCACGGCGAGGGAAAGAGCTTCTGCTCGGGCCTGGACATCGCCAGTTTCATGTCGGGTCAGGGTGGCACCGGCGTGCTCCTCGAGCGCGAGAACGGCCGGCTGGCCAATTTCGCGCAGCGCGTGGCGTACGACTGGTCTCTGGTACCGGCGCCGGTGATCGCCGCGATCCATGGAAATTGCTTTGGCGGCGGTCTGCAGATCGCGCTGGGCACCGACATCAGGATCGCCGCGCCGGACGCCAAGCTGTCGGTGCTGGAGGTCAAGTGGGGCCTCGTTCCGGACATGGGTATCACACAGACACTGCCGCGGCTGGTGCCCATCGATGTTGCCAAGGAATTGACGTTCAGCGGCCGAATCATCTCTGGCAGTGAGGCTTTGGCGCTCGGACTGGTGACACGTAACAGCGACGACCCGTTGGCGGCGGCGCTCGCGCTTGCTGAGGAGATCGCGCAGAAGTCCCCCGACGCCGTGCGGGCCGCCAAGCGCCTCTACGACGCGACATGGGTCAGCGACGACGCCGCCGGCGCCCTCAAACTGGAATCCGAACTGCAGACCGGACTGATCGGCAAACCCAACCAGATTGCCGCCGTAATGGCCGGAATGTCGGGGGAGTCGCCGGTCTTCGTCGACCCCGCCTAGAGCCGTCAGCAAACGAAGCGCGCGGCAAAAGCGTCCCGACACCGGCGCGATCTGGCACGCTTCTTGAATCGATCTGCAAGCCAGGGAGGTCGTGGGCGCATGACCGTTCGTCGACGACTGCTGCGCGCGGCGCTGATGCCGCCGCTCGCCGTCGGCGTGGGGCTGGCGCTGGTTCTGATCTTCCGCTGGGGCGGCGAAGACGTGGTTCGCGTGATCGACAGCTCGGCCCAGGCGGCTTTGTCGATCTACGCGACGGCCTGTGCGGTACTGGCCGCCCGATCTGCCCGAACAGGTAGCCGTAGCGCCTGGACGATGCTGTCGGTCGCGCTCGCCGCCGGAACGGCCGGGAATATTATTTGGGCTTTTCGCTCAATTGTGTTCAGAGTCACACGCTTTCCCGGTGTCGCCGGGCTTCTGGTATGTCGCGTTCATCCTGTTGACCGCAGCAGCGCTGACCTTCTTCCCAGCTGGACCAATTCAAGGGTCGCGGCTGCGGACCATCCTCGATGGAGTCATGGGGACACTGTGCCTGATTCTGCTGATGTGGATGGCCGCGTTGCACAGGGTCTACGGCAGCTATGCCGCGGGCCAGCAGGTACCCATTCTGAAGTTGCTCTTTCCCCTCGCCGATTTGGCGGCGCTCGCCGCGGTTCTGCTGGTCCTCGGGCGTGCGGAGCGGCGCTACCGGCCCGAGTTGTGGTCGCTGACCTTTGCGATAGCGTTCGTGACGGGCACCGACTCCTGTTACGGCGCCTTGGTCGAGAGCGGCCGGATGCGCACGGGCAGCCTGCTCGATCTCGGCTGGGTTGCTGCTTCTCTCGCCTTCATCGCCGCCGCACGGCTCAGTGTTGGTCCCCCGCGACCGCGTCGACCGGCAACTGCCTCGTCGAATACGTCGCTATGGCTGCCGTACCTCCCGCTCTTGCTGGCCGGCACCGTGGGACCGGCGCTCATGATGAAGGGTGTAGACGCGATCATCGTGATCCTGCTGATGACCTCCGTGTACTTCCGGCAAGTGGTGGCGACCGCGGAGAACCGGCGGCTGCTTGCGGCCACTGCCGACCAAGCGCTGCGGGACCCGTTGACCGGGCTGGCCAATCGCAGCCTTTTTCACGACCGCCTGACCCACGCGATGATGCTTAGACAGCGCGACGACGACCGTTCGGTCGCGGTCGTATCAATCGACATCGACGACTTCAAACTAGTCAACGACAGTCTGGGCCACCCGGTGGCGGACACCGTTTTGGTCAGCGTCGGCCAGCGCATGGTTGCCTGCGTCCGGCCCGGCGACACCGTCGCGCGGTTGGGCGGTGATGAGTTCGCCCTATTGCTCGAAGGGCGGGAGGATCAGTCCTACCTGGTGGCCGGTCGCGTCGTCGAGGCCTTCAACCTGCCGTTCGCCATCGCCGGCGAAAAGGTACTGGTGCGTCCTAGCGTCGGCATTGCAGTGGCATCCGATGACGAGCCAGAGCTGGCACCAGAGTTGCTGATGAAGCGCGCCGATATGGCGATGTACGCCGCCAAGCGCTCGCGCTCGTCGGGCATGCATTCATTCAGCGCGGACATGGAGTTGGCCGGACCCGACGCGGTGGAACTCGCAGGCCGCGACATGGGCCGGCCGGCCGGCGACGGGGCCGCGCACATTCGCCTTCTCGGCGAACTGCGCCGAGCGATCGACCACCGCGAACTGGATCTGGTGTACCAGCCGAAAGTACATCTCCGCTCCGGTCGGATCGTCGGGCTGGAGGCGTTGTTGCGTTGGCCGCACCCGGAATTGGGTGAGCTGCGGCCCGACGCATTCATGGGGCTCGTGCGCCAGCATGGACTGATGCGGCGGGTCACCGAGCTCGTGGTGGCCAGAGCCCTCGACGACGCGGTGCGTTGGGAGACGGCGGGTGTCGATACAGCGATCGCGGTCAACATATTCGCCCCGGACCTGAAGGATGCGGGACTGCCCGAAGCGCTGTGCGAAGCGCTGCAAACCCGAGGTCTCCCAACGGCTTTACTGACGGTCGAGATCACCGAAGATCTGATTCTGAACGACATCGACCGGGTGACAACGGTATTGCGGCGATTGCGCGAAGAAGGCATCCGGGTGGCGATCGACGACTTCGGGAGTGGCTTTTCGGCGCTGTCCTACCTTCCCGACCTGCCCATCGACGAGGTGAAGCTGGACCGCCAGTTCATCGCATCGATAACCGAGGACAAGCGTGCGGCCGCCGTGGTGCGTGCCGTGATCGACCTGGCCCACGAGCTAGAGGTCACCGTCGTAGCCGAGGGAATCGAAGACGCCGGGACCGCCGACTGGCTTCGCGAGCACGGCTGCGACATCGGCCAGGGCTATTACTTCGGCGCACCTGTTGCCGCCGCGATGATCCCTCAGCTGGTCGGCGCGCGTACTCGATGAGCCGACTCGGTCTTCAAGCACCGACCTGCTGGCTGCTACTGAAATTCAGACTTATCCGCGCGCCCGCGGGCATTCGCTGTTTGGGCACGCTGTGCCGCCAGTCGCGCTGACAGCTGCCACGCATGATCAGGACGTCGCCTGCTGCAGGAGTGAACGAAGTGCTCGGACCGCCGCCGCGGGGACGGATCAAGAATCGGCGGGTTGCGCCCAGGCTGATCACCGGGACGATCGCCGTGGCCGGGACGTCGGCGGGCCGATCGGCGTGCCAACTCGTACTGTCCCGATGATCCCGATACCAGTTCATCCACAGCCCGTCATAGCGCACCCCACAGAAGTCGCTCAGCGCCCCCGCGATGCCGATCAGAATCGCGGGGGCCGCGGCGATGTCCTTGTATTCGTTCGTCAGTCGCGGCTCGTCCACCATCCGATCGAACATCCAGCGACGCCGCTGCTCCCACCCCGGCAATGCACACATCTGCTGCATCAGCGCGTCATGCCCGCGAATCAAGCCGTGCACATGCGTGATCGACGAATATCTATCGAGCTCGTGGTCCGTCGCCGTATCAAACGCGGCTACGTCGATCTCGGGATGCGCACGTCGATCCTCGTCGTCGAACAAGGTCAGCTCGTGAGCCTGGCACATGACAACCTCCCACTGGCTTTCAGTGTCGGCGATTCAACCACGCGCTACCGACATCGTCGCAGCGTCGTAGGGAAATAAATCGTCCCTGCGCCCGGTTGGTTGTCCCGAGTCTCACGATCAACACGAGCCATGGAGGATCGATGCCGCAGTTGGCGCGCCGAGCGAGGGCAACGTGACCACGGAGTTGGATACATTGGGCAGCAACACTTTTCGGTCGAAACCAGAGCGCAGGCGTGCCTGAATTTGAGCCGGATATCCTGGCCGAAGGTCTCGATGTCGTCTTCTGCGGACTGAACTACGCCGCCAGCGCGGTCAAAGACGGCTATCACTTCTCACATCGGAACAACCGTTTCTGGCCGGTGCTGCATCTCGCCGGCTTCACCGATCGCCGCCTACAGCCGGCCGACCAACGCCGATTGTTGGACTATGGGTGCGGCGTGACGGCCGTGGTCCAGCGGCCGACGGTATCGGCCAGCGAGGTGTCGCCCGTCGAGTTCCGAAGCGCTCAACCCGAATTCGAGTCGAAGATCCGTCGCTACGCCTCCCGGGCGATCGCCTTTCTGGGTAAGCGTGCGCTGGCGTGCATGCTGGGCACGTCCGACGTGGCCTGGGGACGGTATGCACCAGGCTTTGCCGGAACGCAGGCGTGGGTACTGCCCAATCCGAGTGGCTTGAACATCGGCTTCTCGATCGACGAACTCGTCGATGCGTATAGCGAACTGCGCCGAGCGCTTTCGGGCATGACAGGGGCGCAGTGACCGGCTCGCCTACCCGTAGGATCGTCCAGACATGAGGAGACGAGTCTTTCTGCCCGTGGTTGCCACGACCGTGCTCGTGATGGCGCTGCTGTGGTTGTGGTACAACTCCGGGCAGCACAAGCTCCAGCGTTGCGTCAAGGCTCAGTCGGACCACTTCTATGCGACCAGCGAGGGCCAGGACTTGCACCGGCACGGAACGGATCCGCCGACCGAGCTGTTTGTCCTGGAATGTAATCAACTGGGTATTCACTGACGCGTGCGGCGATCGGGCCATGAGCCCACATCTCAGCGATTTCTCAGCGAAGCTGCCGTATGCATAGTGCCTACAGTTCGCCAGAGACTGAGGATGACTGCGCGATGAACGCTGCAACGGCGCCCGGGTTGGCGAAGGTACCGGCGGTCACTCTCGGCTTCTGGATCATCAAAATCGTGGCGACGACGCTGGGAGAGACCGGCGGCGACACCGTCACAATGACGCTGAACTGGGGCTATGCCGCCGGCGTCGCGCTGTTCGGTATCACGCTGCTGACGCTGGTTGTCCTGCAGATCTTCGCCGGAAAGTTCCACGCGACGCTCTATTGGGCGACGATCGTGGCGTCCACGACGTTCGGCACCGTGCTGGCCGATTTCGCCGACCGGTCGTTGGGGATCGGTTATCTGGGAGGGTCGCTTCTTCTTCTGAGCTGTCTGATGGCCGCCTTGGCGCTGTGGCGCTGGTCTGAAGGCACGGTGGCGGTGAACACCGTGTCGACCCCGAAGGTGGAGGCGTTTTATTGGGCCACCATCACCCTTTCGCAGACCCTGGGCACCGCGCTGGGCGATTGGCTCGCTGATACCCGCGGGTTCGGCTACGAGCGCGGCGCTTTGATCTTCCTGGCAGCCTTGGGCGTGGTCGTCGCCCTGTATTGGTGGACCGCAATTTCGCGTGTCGCCCTGTTTTGGACCGCCTTCATCCTGACCCGTCCACTGGGGGCGACTATCGGGGATTTCATCGACAAGCCGGTTGCTCACGGCGGCCTGGCGCTCAGTCGGCCGCTGGCCTCCCTGGCGCTCATCGTCGCGATCGTGGTGTTGGTCGTTGTCCTGCCGCAACGTCCGGGCCGTCATCCGAGTCAGATCCCAGATCCGCCACATAGCGTGCCGTCATGAGGGTTTTGCTCGTCGAAGACGAGCCGCGGCTGTCGGCGACGCTGGCTATGGGGCTCAAGGCCGAGGGCTTCGTCGTGGTGTCCGCCGGCACCGGAGTCGAAGGCCTTCACGAAGCGACGGAGAATAGCTTCGACGTAGTGATTCTCGACATCATGTTGCCCGGTCACAGCGGTTACGAGGTGCTGCGCCGGATGAGGTCGCGGGGAGTGTGGACACCGGTGCTCATGCTGACCGCCAAGGACGGTGAGTACGACGAGATCGATGCCTTCGATCTCGGCGCGGACGACTACCTGACCAAGCCTTTTTCGTTTCGGGTCCTCGTGGCCCGGCTGCGGGCGCTGGTTCGTCGCGGAGCGCCCGAGCGGCCCGTGGTGTTGACGGCGGGCTCGTTGTCGCTCGATCCCACCAGGCACACGGTCCAGCGCGGCGCGACCCCGATCGAATTGACCCCGCGGGAGTACGGCGTGCTCGAGTACTTGATGCGCAACAAGGACGCCGTCGTTACCAAGGCCCAGATCCTGAGCAATGTGTGGGACGCTCATTACGAAGGTCCCGACAACGTCGTCGAGGTGTACGTGGGATATTTGCGTCGCAAGATCGATGTTCCTTTCGGTACCAACACCATTGAGACGGTCCGCGGCGTCGGCTACCGCTTACAGCGACCGGCGGTGCTGGCGGCGGGATCGCTGTCGATGGACCCGGCCCAGCAGACGGTCCGACGCGATTCGACTCCGATCGAATTGACGCCGCGCGAATACGGGTTACTCGAATACTTTCTGCACAACAAAGGCGTGGTCGTCACCAGGGCCGACATCATGAGCAATGTCTGGGGTGCCGACTACGAGGGTCCGGACAACGTGGTCGAGGTGTACGTGGGGTATTTGCGTCGCAAGATCGACGATCCCTTTGGCACCAACACGATTGAGACGGTCCGCGGGCTTGGTTATCGGATGCTGTGCTGAGGAAGTTCCACCAACACTGTGGTTCCACCTCCCGACCGGTCGCGGATAGACACCGTGCCACCGTGCGCGGCAACCAATTCAGCGACGATCGCCAAGCCCAACCCGCTTCCGCCGCCGCTACGGGCGCGGTCGGAATCCAAGCGGACGAACCGCTCGAAAACCCGGCTCCGGTCAGCCGGAGCGATGCCCGGACCGTCGTCGCTCACCGCGACCGTTGCCGTCCCGTCGCGACTGTCAATATCGAGCTCGACGCGCGATTTGGCATGGCGGACAGCGTTATCCACCAGGTTGCGGACGACCCGCGACAACGCTGCCGGATCACCGGTCAGGTGTGTCGGCGAAATGGCAGTCTGGATGGAGCATTCGGCGCTGCGGCGGACCCGGCTAGCCTCGATTTCGGCGATGTCGTCTAGCTGAACCCGCTCGGTGCGCAGCACCAGGCTTTGCTCGTCGGCTCGCGCGAGCACCAGGAGATCTTGGATCAGGGCGCTCATCCGCTGCGCCTCGGGTAGCAGCGTGTTGACAGCGAGTTCGGCGTCGAGCAGCTCCGGATGTGCTTGTGCCACTTCCAATCCGGAGATGATGGTCGCAAGCGGGCTCCGCAGTTCGTGGGAGGCGTCGCCGACAAAGCGCTGTTGTGCGCGGTGGCCGGCCTCCAGGCGTGACAACATCTCGTTCATCGTCACCGCAAGAGCCGAGATCTCATCGCGACTTGCCGGTACCGGCACCCGCTCCGCGAGGTCGGACGTCGAGATTTCGGCAACCCGGCCGCGTATCGCATCCACCGACTGCAGTGAGCGCCGAACCAGCCAATAGCTCGCGCCCGCTGCAACCGCGACGATCACGGGTCCACCGCCGGCCAGTAGCAGTGCGACGGTGCGCGCAGTCGCCTCGACTTCCTCGCTACCCCCGCCGACAATGACCGTGTACTCGCCCGACGGTGTGCTCACCTTCTGGCCACTGACTCGCATGTCGTCATTGGGAACCGCGTCATCGGGTATTCCGCGGCGTAGGTGAAGATCGAATTCGCTGACGGGAATCAAGGGTGTCTCCGGTGCCAAGCCGGCCCGCTCGACGACCTTGCCGTCGGGGGAGATCAGTTGAGTGGCGACGATGTGGTGGTTGGTGGTCAGCAACTCTCGGTGGAGTTCGTCGGTGGAGTTGGACTGCAGGGCTTCGGCAATACCGCGCACCCGGCCCACGGTGGCGTCGTCGACGTCCACCATCAGCGTTCGGTACAGAATGACATCCAGTGCCGCGCCGGCGAACGCGAAGGCCAGCAGCACCACGATCCCGGACACCGCAGCCGAGCGGGCCGAGATGCCCAACTTGCTGAGAGACAGCAATCGACCCAACGGCCACACCTCCACAAAGGCCATTCTGCGTGATGTTCTCTGGATCAGAACGTCTTCTCAGCGGGTTCTCAACGGCCGGTGTTTAGGCTAGCCCCCGAACGCCGAAAACCGTTCCGGAATCTATTTCTTTGGAGTGTGTTTGGTGATGATTGCGAGCAGCGGATGAACGTCGACCAATTGCGTCGTGTACTCGCCGACATACCGGGCGACATGCCGATCATTCTCGAGGACTGCCAAATGGGGTGGATGGCCAACGCAGCCCTATACCTGGCGCCGGCGCACATCGATGGGCGCATCTCTGGCAATTATGTTCGCGCACATCATGAAGACGGGGCCGACAACGGTCACGCACTACTGATCAGCAGCCTGGGCCAAACCGACGGGAACGTCATCGACCTGACTCCGCGTAGTCTTCAGCCGCAAGTCATCGATGTGGAGCCCGATGTCCAGGCGTCGTCAGGCCAGTTATTCAACTCCGCTCCGCGACAGAGGGACTCTCATCCGAGAGTCTTGACCGTGCGGCCCCAGTCCGGGCTGCCCGAAACGGCGCGTTAGAGGTCGCTGCGCCCGAGCCGAGGAGAGGCGCGGCACGGCGACGATTCCACCGGCTGAGCAAAACTACTTCAAATATTTCGTCGGAGTGACGAACGCGGGTCGAAGTTGTTGCGTGCCTGCGGGTTGACTCTGCTTGTCGGACATCATCATTCGTAGCGGTGGCGCAATCGGGCCTAGTGCCCGATAGTCATAGAAAGCCTGAACCGCAGGTAACAGCGTAGGTGGTAGCCAGACAATGGGCGAGGTCTTTCAATTCCACCGCGAGATTATCGTTTGTGGCGACGATCCGCTGGCGAACACCGTCATCGAGGAGTTGCGGGGCGCAGGCGCCCGCATCATCAGGATCAGCTCCGCGGCCGACCTACCCGGTGCCGGTGTGCACCGAGCCCGAGCCGTCGTCTGTGCGGGCTCCAACGACGCGGTGAATCTCGAGATCGCGTTGCTGGCGCGCAGATACAGCCCGAACGTCCGCGTGGTGGCGCGTATCGGCGATAACGTCTTGGGCGACGCGGTTGCCGCGGTCAGCGGTCCGGGCGCAATCCTGAATGTCGCCAAACTCGCGGCACCATCGGTGGTCGAGGCTGTCCTGTCCCGAAATGCGCACCAGTTCGCAACGGCCGGAATCGAATTCGTGGTGTGGGGCTCCGAGGTACCCAAGGAGGGCACTCTTCGGGAGATCTTCGGCGACCTGGCGCCGGTGGCCGTGGTTCATGCTGAGAACTCGCCGGATCCCGGCGAGGTGGTGCCGTGCCCGGGTCGCGACCAACGGGTCTACGCCGGCGACTGGACGTCGATGATCGGCGTGAAAGACGAACTCGAAGCCCGCGGAATCACGGTGCCACCGTCGACAGCGACGCGCTCACGTAACTCCAAGGTCCGGCACGTCATCGATGCCGTGCGCGCCATGCGCCGCGACGTCCACCCGTTACTCGTACCCTCGCTGGTGGGCTCGCTGGTATTGATGGTCGGCTCGACAGCCATCGTCCGCTTCAGCTATCTGAACCCGCGGATGAGTTGGCTCGATGCTTTTTACTTCACATCAGAGACGATCTCGAGCGTCGGCTTCGGCGATTTCAGCTTCGCCCAGCAGTCTTGGCTGCTGCGGCTGTTCGCCATCTTGTTGATGTACGGCGGGGTGACGGTCAGTGCCATCCTCGTCGCTTTGATCGCCGACCTGCTGCTGTCGCGCCGATTTCTGCACACCGCCGGAATGCGCCGCGCGCGCCGGATGCGCGACCACATCGTCGTCGTGGGGATGGGCTCGACGGGGATTCGAGTCGTCACCGACCTGACTGCTGCCGGGTACGACGTGGTTGTCATCGAGCAGGACGAAAACAACCGATTCCTGTCCAGTCTGGCCGAACTCGACGTGCCGGTGATCTTCGGCGACTCGACGTTGCGCTCCACGCTGGAAGTGGCGCGCGCCGATCGCGCACGCGGTATCGCGGTGGTGACCCAGGACGACATGGAGAACATCCGAACCGGCATCGTCCTCTTGGAGATCTTGGGATCCGACACCGAGGTGCCCATCGTGCTGCGAGTCCAGGGCCGTGCGCTGAGCGCTGCGGTGAATGAACAGTTCGGGTTCGAAAACGTCCGTTCCATAGTCGATTTGGCGGCTCCGTGGTTCATCGGTGCCGCGATGGGTCTGCAGGTACTGGGCACGTTCTGGGTCAGCCAGCGGTCATTCATGGTCGGCGCCATGCTGGTCGCCGAAGGTAGCGAACTCGACGGTCTGCGAATGGTCGACATGTCGACGCAAACTCGGGTCATTGCGATCACCCGTCCGGAGGGGCCGGTGAGCCTGCGTCCCCGTCGCAATGCGCAATTACGCGCCGGCGACACGGTGTATCTCATCGGTCCGTATCGCGAACTGATCGCAACCCTTCGCAAGGGCCAGCCGCCACCGCCGACCGCGATCAACGGCGAGAGTGCGTTGGCGCTTGCGGCGGCCCGGTCCACCCGCCGGCCCGAGGCGCGACTGCCGAGGTGGGCACCCGACCCGGTCGAGTGATCACACGTCGTAGTACAGCGCGAACTCGTACGGGGTCGGCCGCAGGTTGTAGGGCGCAAGCTCGTAGTCACGCTTGTAGCTGATCCAGGTGGCGATCAGGTCGGGCGTGAAAACGCCGCCCTCGGTGAGGTATTCGTGGTCTTCCTCCAACCGGTCGATCACTGCGGATAACTGAGTGGGAGCCTGCGGGATGTCTGCGGCCTCCTCGGGTGGCAGCTCGTAGAGATCCTTGTCGATCGGTGGTGGCGGCTCGATTGTGTTCTTGATGCCGTCCAAGCCGGCCATCATCATGGCCGCGAAAGAGAGATACGGATTACCCGAGGCGTCGGGGCAGCGGAACTCCAGACGCTTGGCTTTCGGGTTGTTGCCGGTGATCGGAATCCGGACGCAAGCGGAGCGATTGCGTTGGCTGTACACCAAATTGATCGGTGCTTCATAGCCGGGGACCAGGCGCTTGTAGGAGTTGACGGTCGGGTTGGTGAACGCCAGCAGCGACGGCGCGTGGTACAGCAGGCCGCCGATGTAGTGCCGCGCGATGTCGGACAGACCGGCGTATCCGTCGTCGTCGTAGAACAGTGGCACGCCGTCCTTCCACAGCGACTGATGTGAATGCATGCCGGAGCCGTTGTCACCGAACAGCGGCTTGGGCATGAACGTCACGGACTTGCCTGCCTGCCAAGCGGTTTGCTTGACGATGTACTTGAACATCTGGTGGTCGTCAGCGGCGTGCAGCAGCGTGTTGAACTTGTAGTTGATTTCGGCTTGGCCGCCGCTGCCCACCTCGTGATGGCCTTTCTCCACGCAAAAGCCCGCGTTCGTCAAATGGGTGAGCATGACGTCGCGCAGATCCACGTAATGGTCGGCTGGGGCGACTGGGAAGTACCCGCCTTTGGGGCGGACCTTATAGCCCCGGTTGGGGCTGCCGTCGGGTTCGTTCTCCGCTCCGGTGTTCCACCAGCCGGACGCCGAATCCACCTTGTAGAACGACTCGTTCGTGCGCGAGTCGAAGCTGACTGAGTCGAAAATGTAGAACTCGGCTTCCGGACCGAAATAAGCGGTGTCGGCGATGCCGGAGGCGATCAGATAATTCTCGGCCTTGCGAGCCACATTGCGTGGGTCGCGTGAGTACAACTCGAGCGTGAAGGGGTCGTGTACGGAGAAATTCACGATCAGCGTTCTGGCGGGGCGGAACGGATCGATGGTCGCCGTTTCGGGATCGGGAAGTAGCAGCATGTCCGATTCGTGTATCGATTGAAAGCCGCGAATGGAGGATCCGTCGAATGCCAACCCTTCCTCGAACACGTTCTCGTCGAACGCATAAATCGGAATCGTGAAGTGCTGCATGGTGCCCGGCAGATCGCAGAATCGGACGTCGACGTATTCGATGCGTTCGTCCTTGGCGAGCTTGAAGATGTCGTCGGGTGTCTTCTCGGACACGGATCACCCCTTTGCTTGGCTGAACCGCGCCGTTGCGGGATGTCACCATTCACGCACGCCGGGGCGCTCTGCGCATCCGGGGCGATGGGTTGCTACGGCAGATCCTTCCTTGGGGTATCGGCGGTGACTCCGCCGTCGACGACGAACTCCGCGCCCGTCGCGTAAGAGGACTCGTCGCTGGCCAGAAACAGGACGAAGTTGGACACCTCGATCGGCTCAGCGGCACGGCCGAGGGCCGACCTGACGATGTCGTCGGGAAAGTGTGCCGTCATCGGGGTTCGCACCAATCCGGGGTGGATGGAGTTGACCCGGATGTTGTAGCGCCCGAGTTCGAGCGCCGTGGATTTGGTCAGTCCGCGCACCGCCCATTTGGAAGCGACATAGGCATGCGCAAACGGGGCTCCGCGCAGCCCTTCGATCGATGAGATGTTGATGATCGAGCCACCGCCGGCGTCGATCATCTCGTCAACGACGGCTTGGGTGCCCAAGAAGGTGCCGGTCAGATTCACATCCAAGGTATGGCGCCACCGCTCGAGTTCGAACTTGCGCACGGTTTTCCGGCCCGCTACGCCGGCGTTGTTGACCAGGACGTTGAGGCGCCCGAACCGGCGGGCAGTGTCGGTGACCGCGGAGACCCACTGCTCGGGCTGCGTGACATCGAGATGCAGATAGTGCGCGTCGTCGCCGAGTTCATCTGCGACAGAGCGGCCTTCGTCGTCGAGTACGTCGCCGATGACGACCTTGGCACCTTCGCTGACCAACAAGCGAGCATGTTCGGCGCCCATGCCGCGCGCTCCGCCCGTGATCAGCGCGACTTTGCCGTCGACTCGTCCCACCGAAGGTCTCCCGGGTGGCTTAGCCGCCGTAGGTCGGCCCCTGAACGCCGTTGGTCCAAGTCGTGGTCTTGTTGCCGACGGTGCAGCTTTCCTGCAACTGCGCGTCCTGCCCGAAGTGCGCGCTCACCTGGCTCTGGGTGTACTGCCCGCCCGAGGCCTTGCAGTGGTCTTCGATGTCAGTCTGTGCGTGAGCCAGGGGCGCGGCCAGGATCATCGCCGCCGCCGGGATGCCGAAGACGGCCACTTCGAAGGCGTGAAATACCGGACGTTTCATGTTTCTCCATTGCTTTGCGGAACTGACTAAGCCAGCTTACCGGCTCGTGAAGCCGTTATCGGGGGCTCGATCAGGCGGGCGGTGTCGGCGTCATCGATCCGATCGAGTAGGTCTCATGACCGGTCGGGTAGCCGCCGCCATCGGTGGCGATGTGCACGTGGTCGTAGTGGTTAGCGGTTTCGTTGCCCATATTGGCGGTCCAACTCGGCTTGCCCAGACCGGGATAGATTTTCTGCCGCCAAATGATGTGGTCGATACCCCACCGTTTGGCGTTGGCGAGCGCGTATCCGGCGATCTGGTCTCCGAGTTCGATGCCGTCGGGGGAGTTGTGGTTCGGGATCATCACGTCGATGGCCAGCCCGTTGGGATGCCACCTCAACGCGTCCTGGCGGTATCCGCCGATTGTGGTGATCTGCGGAAACAGCAGGCTGATGGCGCGCGCCGCCCAAATGGTCTTGACCTGTAGGCCGTTCTCTGGCGCAACGCCGGCCGGCAGCGCGAAGGTGAAACTCTGAGCCGCGACGGGTGCATCGGCGGTCAGTGACTTCATCTCGGCGGGACTGGCCATCCGCAGCGGCGGCGCCGGGGGTGTCGGCGCAGTGGGCGACGGTTGTTGATGGGCCACCGGGCTTGCGCTGGGCGCCGCCGCGGCCGGCTTTCGGTCGCAGCACGGCGACTCGGTGCTCTGGGCGTAGATCATCCCGGCAGCAATGGCGAGCGTTGCCCCGAACGCCAACCAGCGGCCCCGCCCGTTGGTCGACCCGCTCGTGCTCACGAAAAGCACTTTAACGACTGGTCAGAGGTTGTGTGTCAATTTCGACAGCTCGTGTTGGTGCTTCTGGGCTCAGTAGATGACCGGCGAGAAGGCCGCCGAATTGCCGGTGCCCTGGCAGCTCACGTCAACGGCGTAGTGCCCGCCGAGTTGCTGGAAGATGATTGTGATGGGTGGGGACGGATTCGGCCCGTTGAGCGTCGTCTGGCTGATGTAGGGAAGCGCGGGCGTGCCCTGAACCCCCACCGCGTGGTACTGGCATACCTCGATCGCACCCGGCGGGTTTCGCAGATCGGTGATCGTCGCGAAGATGGCCCCACCGCCCTCGCCGTAGCTCACCTGCATGCTGTTGTCGCTGTTGTAGAAGTAGTTCGGGTCGGTGGCGTGCGCGATCCCGGTGCTCGACAGGGACAGCAGAGCGACCGCCGCGGCGGTCGCCGAAGTCTTTCCGATGGTGTTCATGGTGTGCCCTCACGTTTCGTTGGACGGACGCCTGATGACAGGTTAATTGAGCCGGCGCGTTGCCCGGTGACTTTGCCCAGCATCGCGGTTGTGTACCCCCTTGGCGTGCAACTACTCCCGTCCACTCACCCTTGACGGGCTCGGCCCGGGCCTGCTAGACATGGCGTGCGCCCAGGATTGGGCGATCGCCCAAATCTTTCCACGGAGGCTTCGGATGGGCCGGATGGACGGCAAAGTCGCGTTCGTGACCGGTGCCGCGCGCGGGCAGGGCAGAAGCCATGCGGTCAGGTTGGCGCAGGAGGGCGCCGACATCATCGCCGTCGACATCTGCCGTGGATTCGACGCGTCCCCGGCGCCCGCTGCGACACCGGCGGACCTCGACATCACGGCCGGCATGGTCAAAGACGCCGGTGCGCGGGTCGTCACCGCCGAAGTGGACGTGCGCGAATTCGAGGCACTGCGAGCCGCCGTCGACAGCGGCGTCGAGCAGTTGGGGCGCCTCGACGTGATCGTGGCCAACGCCGGCATCGGCACCATGACCGGCAAGCTGCACAAGACCGACGAGAACCTGTGGCAGGAGATGATCGACGTCAACCTCAGTGGCGTCTGGAAGACCGTGAAAGCCGGTGTGCCACACATCTTGCAGGGTGACCGCGGTGGATCGATCATCGTGACGTCGTCGGTGGCCGGCAACAAGGCCTACTTTCACACCGGGCACTACACGGCCGCCAAGCACGGCGTGATCGGGTTGATGCGTACGTTCGCAGTCGAGCTGGGGCACAAGATGGTTCGCGTCAATGCCGTGCTCCCGACCCATGTGAACACACCGCTTTTGATGAACGAGGGCACCTACCGCGCCTTCCGGCCCGAGCTGGAAAATCCGGGACCCGACGACCTCGCGCCGGTCTGCCAAACCTTCCACATGCTGCCGATTCCGTGGGTCACGCCCGAAGACATCAGTAACGCAGTGCTTTTCCTGGCCTCCGATGAGGCTCGCTACATCACTGGGGTGGCGCTGCCGGTAGACGCCGGCAGCTGCCTGAAGTAAGGACGCATCGATGACTGTGGCCAATGACACCGACGTCTATTACGACCCGTACGACGTCGGGATCAATACCGATCCGTATCCGACCTACGCCCGACTGCGCGACGAAGCTCCGCTCTACTACAACGAGCAGTACGACTTCTGGGCGGTATCACGGCATTCAGACGTCGAGAAGGGCCTATCGAACTGGGAGGTCTTCTCCAACCGGCGCAGCGACATCCTCGAGCTGGTCAAGTCGAAATTCGACATGCCGCGCGGGGTCATGATGTTTCAGGACCCACCAGAGCACACGATGCTGCGCGGCCTGATGTCGCGGGTCTTCACGCCGCGACGGATGGCCGAGATCGAAGGCCAGATTCGGGCCTATTGTGTCAGGTGCCTTGACCCGCTGGTCGGGTCGGGCGGATTCGACATCATCGCCGAGCTCGCCTCGATGATGCCGATGCGTGTCATCGGCATGCTGCTGGGAATCCCTGAGTCCGAGCAGGTTTCGGTCCGCGACGCCAACGACGCCAACCTGCGCACCAAACCGGGCGCACCGCTCAAGGTCGCGAACGCCGATTCCATCGCCGATGGTCGGATCTACGCCGACTACGTCGAGTGGCGGTCGAAGAACCCATCCGACGACTTGATGACCACGCTGCTCAATGTCGAGTTCGACGACGAGAACGGCGTGCACCGGAAGCTGACCCGCAAAGAGGTGTTGCATTACACGCAGGTGGTCGCGGGGGCCGGCAACGAGACAACGGGCCGACTGATCGGCTGGCTGGCCAAGGTGCTCGCCGAGCATCCCGAACAGCGCCGGGAGATCGAGAAGGACCGGTCCTTGTTGAACCGGACCGTCGACGAGACACTGCGCTTCGAGCCAACCGGTCCACACGTAGCCCGTTGGATGACAAAGGATTTCGAGCTGTACGGCACCACCGTCCCGGCCGGTAGCGCGATGCTGCTGCTGTTCGGTGCGGCCAACCGCGACCCGCGCCGGTACACCGATCCGGACACCTTCAGCATCCACCGGGACAACATCTCGCACATCACCTTCGGCAAAGGTGTGCACTACTGTCTCGGCGCCAACCTGGCCCGATTGGAGGGTCGCGTCGCGCTGGACGAGATTCTCAACCGCTGGCCGGAATGGGACATCGACTACGACACAGCACAGCTCGCGTCGACCTCCACCGTGCGCGGCTGGGAGAAGCTGCGGATCGTTCTGCCCTAGCCGGTGCCGCGGCGCACCTTGGGGCTGGGCATCTCGAATTTGTCCAGGAATCGATGCACCAGTGCGATCGCCTCATCGTGGCCACCGGCGGTGCCGAGTCCTTGCTCGAGGATCAGCGTGCGACCGATCGCGGCGATGATGACCGCCAGCGCGGCCGGCGGAAAATCGTCGGTGTCGAGGTCGTGTTCGCGGACGATGAAATTGAGTGCGGTGATCTGTTGCTCGCGCCAGCGTTCGGACCAAGCTGCGATCTCGGCACGAATCTCTTTGCGGTGGTTGGCAAGTCCCATGAACTCAAGGAGCAGCCGGGTGTCCTTGGGTGCGGTGAGGGTATCCCAAAATGCATGCAGCGGCCGGTCGGAGGCGAGCGCCTTCTGCTGTCGATCCAGATATATCGTCGCGCCGATCCGGAACACTGCAAGATACAGTTCGTCCATGGTGGGGAAGTAATAGTGCACCAGCGCCGGTTTGACGCCCGCCTGGGCGGCGACCCGGCGGGATGTGGCCGCTGCGTAACCCTCTTCGACCATGACCTGGCTCGTCGCGGCGATCAGCATGTCCCGGGTCGTGGAGTCGCGCGCTTTGGGTCGTGCGGATGCGGTCACACTGGGCTTCCTATCACACCGCCGGTGCGGCGACCATCTCGAAGAAGGCGGCGCCCGAGTCCGGAATGCGGTTCTGCTTGAACACATTGACAGCGTAGGAGACCAGGATCATCGAGTACAGCATGTGCAGCAGAGTTGAGGCGTCGTTCGATAAGTCGTCGATGTCGAGGCCGTTGAGGTAGGAGATGGCCTCTTCGGCCCGCGGTGCGACCGCGTCGTAGAACATGACCAACTCATCAAAAGGTTTGGACAGCCGCGCCTCGTAGCGCTGCGCCCGCGTCGGCAGGGCCCACTCGGCGACAAACGGCGCGAGGTCGGAAAAGGCGGTGGCAGTTCGCATTCAGACATCAGGCCTCCTTCGCGGACTGGTAGGTACCGACGGTGTCGCGAATGACGGTGTGGAACTGGCGGATGAGCAACTCCTGGTCGCTGAGGTGAAAGGTGTTCTGCGCACGCGTCTTCAGTGCCGAGTGGGTGGCCTCGATGGTATTGACGTCCTGCATGGCGAACTCGATGGTGCTGTCCACCACCAACTCCTGCGCGAGGCGATCGGCGGCGTTGGCCGGAGGCACGAAATACAGGTCGATTTCGTAGATGTGCGAGTCGACCGTTTCCGGCCAGTAGGTGTACGTGATGTAGTAGCCGCGCGCCCAGATCTGGATGGAGATATTGGGGAACAGCCAGAACTGGTCGTTGCCCCATGAGGCGATTTCACCCCGGTTGAGGAAATCGGCCGACTCGTCGACGTCGATGTCGGGAACGTCGTCGGGGCCGAAAAGCCCCGCGCGGAAAAGCTTGTAAACCCAGCGCTGGTCCTGACGGGCCGGCCCGGCGGTGCCGGGCTCGCGAGGTGGCAGGGGCGGGGGACCGGGGACCGATGTCAGCATGTGCGGCCGGAACAGCTCGTAGTGGTACGAGTCGACGGGCGGCACCATCATCTCGGCCTTGGCGACGTCCGGATCGATGAAGCGACCGTGCACGTACGGCGGGTGATACCACTCGCACACCGAGTCGACGGCGAGCTTCCAGTTGCCCTTGATCCGGGTGGAGAAGCCGTAGTGCTGGGTCATCTTCTCGAAGGGATACTCCTCGATTGGCAGCAGCCCGTCACCGAGGAAGCTGCGCAACGGAACTGGGTTGTCGGCGAGATTGATGAAGATGAACCCGGCCCACACCTCGCAGTGCACCGGCGGCATTCGCAACGAGGCCTTGTCCAGGTTGAAGAACTCACCCTCGTTGGTGATGTGGTTGACTTTGCCGTCCAAACCGTATCGCCAGCCGTGGTACTTGCACGAGAAAGCCCGGCAGTTCCCCGAGGACTCCTCGCCCGGATGCTCTTGCCAGACAACCTTGTTGCCGCGATGGGCGCAGACGTTGTGAAACGCGTGCACCGTGTCGTTGGTGTCGCGAGCAATCACGATCGACGCGAGGTTGCCGGAAAGTTCCCGGGTGAAGTACGAGCCCTTGCGGGGAAGCCGCTCGATCCGGCCGACGCACAACCAGTTTCGCTTGAACACGGCTTCTCGTTCAGCGGCGAAGAATTCCGGTGAGATCGAGTCTTCGTAATCGACCGGGGCCGTGCCCAGTTCGGGGTAGTCGGTGGTGAATTTGCCGCGTCCAGTCGAGAGCCGCTGCTGGATGCTGGTCACGAGTGAAGGCCCTCTTGCGCGGGTGCGCCGTTTGACCAGGGATCCTGGTCCCAGGCTCTGTCCAGCGGCGCCATCTCCCCACCGAACGGGAAAAAGGCGCGTTGCGCGTAGGTTTCGCGGGCCAGCCCGTGGCCGAGCTCGTCGATGAACGCCCGCTTCAGCGGGTTGGTGAACAGCTGGCGCGAGTAGCGCAGCGTCAGCGGCGGGCGCTTGACGAGTTCGCGGGCCAGCTCCCAGGCGCGGTCCAATACCTTGTCCTTGGGCAACACCTCGTTGACCACGCCCCAGTCCTTAGCCTCGGCCGCACCGAGTTTCATGCCGGTGAGCAGGAAGTAGCGGGCCCGAGTATGGCCGGCCAGAAAGCTCCAGATCACATGCTGGCCGTCGCCGGGCACCTGACCGCGGGGAAAGTGCGAGGCATCCTGGAAGTAGGCGTCTTCGGAGGCCAGCACGATGTCGCCGAGCAGTGGGACCTCGGAGTGCATGTTGCAGGGCCCGTTGACGGCGCTGATCATCGGCACGTCGACGTCAAGCACGTTCTGAATCAAATGTCTTGCATACCAGGCTTTCTCGTCGAGCTTGTGCAACCCTCTGGTGCCGGGCATCAGCAGGTAGTCCGGCTTTTCGACGCGGTCGCCGTTGGGCATCCGCCCCCAATTGGCGTTGTAGTTCTCGCCGGTGCCGGTGTGAATGAGCACCTTGATCTCGCGGTCGCCGGCGATGTCGGCGAAGGCGTCCGACATTTGGTCGTGTGCCCGCCAGTCCCAGATCAGGCTTCCGCCATTGGTGTGGCACTGCATCAGTAGGATGCCGTCGTCGGAGAGTTCGAGCCGATAGTTCGCATACTGATCGTGGTACTCGCTGTATCGGGTCCGCTTTGCCATTGAGTGGTCACGCTCCGTGTTCGGCGCCGACGCAATTTGAGCGATCGCTCAATTGTCACGTGCCATCGTTACACCCTCCGCTTGCAACGGTCAAGGCTCAGCGGCCGTGCAACCTGTCCACGATCGGTGCAAACGATTCGATCTGCGACTGCTGCACGGTGACGTAGTTGACGCCGAGCGATTCCCGTCGCGAATGGAGAACTTCCACAACGTGTTCCAACGAGCCGATCATGACGTTGGGATGCGCGCGCAGGACGTCGGCCGCGATTCCCGTCGTGGCCGACGCGTTGGTGAGCGCGGTCTCCGAATCGTCGGTGATCACGGTGAAATAGGGCGAACTCTCGATTTCCAGCCGTGCATACCGCTCACCGGCGGCGTCTCGCACGACGTCGGTGCGGCGCCGCGCGACCGCCTGAGGATCGAGGCCGTCGGTGTCGCGCGCCACAAACGGCACACTCGACATGCTGACGATGTCGGCTTCACGACCGGCGAACGCCAGCATCCGCGGACCACCGCCCCCGATCATGATCGGCGGATGCGGACGCTGCACCGGACGGGGCCGTCCTGCGTAGCCGCGCACCTGCACCTGCTGGCCGGCATAGTCGAGTTGCTCGCCCGCCCAGTGCGCCTTGACGAGTGCGATCACCTCGGCGAGTTTGGCGATGCGTCGGGCGGGCCGGTCGAAGGTCAAACCCATTGCGTTGTATTCGGTCTCGCTCCACCCCGCGCCGATGCCCAGCTCCAGCCGGCCGTCCGAGAGCAGATCCAGCGTGGCGGCCTCCTTGGCCAGTACGGCTGGTACGTGATAGTCGATGCAGAACACCCGGCAGCCGATGCGCAGCGTGTCGCTGACCGCGGCCGCCGCGGCCATCGCCGCGATCGGGGCGAGGTCCTGGCGCGGAGTGCGAGCGATCTTCTGCGCGGGGCCGGGCCCCAGGTAGTGGTCGGCGAGGAAAAGCGTTGAGTACCCGAGATCTTGCGCCTTGCGGACCGTTTCGCGCCACTCACGTCCGCCGGCCGCGTTGGCCGCCTGTACGGCGAAGCGAAACGGGGGCCTGTCCATGGGCTTGACCATAATCGACGCGGGGTGATAGGCATGACTGGTTTGGGCACTCGCTCAGGAAAGTAGGTTCGGTGTGAAGACGGCGGTCGTCACCGGCGGTGCCTCGGGTATTGGTCGCGCGATCACCGAACGCCTTCGCGCCGACGGCTTTCGGGTGGCTGTCATCGACCTGATGCCGACCGACGACGAGTTCAGCCACGTCGTCGACGTCACCGACCGAGACCAGGTGGATGCCGCGGTAACGGCCATCCGCGAACAGCTGGGCCCAATCCTTGTGCTGGTCAACTCCGCCGGGATGACGGGTTTCCAGAAGTTCTTGAAGATCAGCTTTGCTGAGTGGTCGAAGGTCATCGACGTCAACCTCAACGGCACATTTCACACCATCCAGGCGGTGCTGCCGGACATGGTGGACGCCGGCTGGGGGCGCATCGTCAACATCTCGTCGTCCAGCACCCATTCCGGTCAACCGCTGATGGCGCACTACGTCGCGGCGAAGTCGGCGGTCAACGGTTTGACCAAATCGCTAGCCCTGGAATACGGACCGAAGGGCATCACGGTCAATGCCGTTCCGCCCGGGTTCGTCGACACACCCATGCTGCGCGGCGCCGAGAGTCACCACCAACTCGGCGGAACGGTCGAGGACCACATCAATCGCACGCCGGTGAGACGGGTGGGCCGGCCCGAAGACATCGCGGCCGCCTGCTCCTTTTTCATCTCCGAGGAAGCCAGCTACATCACCGGGCAGATCCTCGGCGTCAACGGCGGTCGCAACACCTAGATAGCGGGAGACGGCGGAAATATGTGGGTGCGGGATCAACTCTTCATCGACGGTAAGTGGACTGCGGCACAGGGTGATTCGATCATCACTGTGGTGTCGCCACACAGCGGGGACGAGATCGGTCGCGCGACGTGCGCGGGGCCGGCCGATGTCGACCGTGCCGTGAAGGCCGCGCGCGCGGCCTTCGACACCGGGCCGTGGCCGCGGATGCAGCCCGCCGCGCGGATCGAGGCCATCGGCCGGCTGGCCGATGTGTACAAAGAACGACGCACGGAGATGGCGTCGCTGATCTCCGCCGAAATAGGTGCGCCGATCAGCTTCGCCAAGCGAGCCCAAGTCGGGTTGCCGCTGATGATGATGTCGGCGTTCTGCGGCATCGCGGGCAGCTACCCATGGCAGCAGGATCGTCCGGGCTTGTACGGCAAGGACATTCGGATCATCAGGCAACCCGTCGGCGTCGTCGCCGCGATCGTGCCGTGGAACATGCCGCAGTTCCTTACTGCCGCCAAGGTGGTGCCGGCGCTGTTGGCCGGCTGTTCGGTGGTGCTCAAACCCGCGCCCGAGTCGGTGCTGGACGCGCAGTTGCTCGCCGAATTGGTCGCCGAAGCCGATTTGCCACCCGGGGTGCTGAATGTGGTGCCGGGCGGCACCGACGTCGGCGAGCAGCTGGTGAGCCACGACGGTGTCGACAAAGTGTCGTTCACCGGCTCGACCGCGGCCGGTCGTCAGGTCGCTATCGCCTGCGCGCAGGGCCTCAAGCAGGTCAGCCTCGAATTGGGTGGGAAGTCGGCGGCGATCGTGCTCGACGACGCGGACCCGGCTGCGGTGGCGAGCGGGATCCAAATGGCCAGCCTGGCCAACAGCGGCCAGGTCTGCAATGCGCTGAGCCGGATCCTGGTGCCGGCGGCCCGCGAAGGCGAGTTCGTCGACGCGCTGGCGACTGCCATGGAATCGATGTCTGTCGGCGACCCCGCCGACCCCGAGACCCAGCTCGGTCCGTTGGTGGCCGAGCGTCAGCAGGAGCGGGTTCGCGGCTACATCGAGTCAGGTCGCAATGAAGGGGCGCGGCTGGTGACCGGTGGATCGGACATGCCCGACGGTCTGGACAGCGGTTGGTACGTGCGCCCGACGCTGTTCAGCGGGGCCAACAACGACATGCGAATCGCCCGGGAGGAGATTTTCGGCCCGGTGTTGACCGTCATCTCCTACCGCGACGAGGACGAGGCGCTGCGGATCGCCAACGACACCGAGTACGGGTTGGCCGGCTCGGTGTTCACCGCCGACACCGATCGCGGAATCGGGGTGGCGGCGCGCGTCCGGTCCGGCACGTTCGGGGTCAACCAGGGCTACATCATGGATCCCGCGGCGCCGTTCGGTGGCGTCAAGAACAGCGGGTACGGTCGCGAACTCGGTGTCGAGGGCATCGACAGCTACACGGTGAGCCAGTCGATTTCGGTTGCCGCGCAGGGCTAGTGCGCCGGACAATTTAGTGCTTGCCGCCGCCGACCTCGGCGGGCAGGGGAGGCGGCAGCGGCGCTGTCGACGCGGGCGCCGTCGGTGTGGCGGCCGGTGCCTGCGGCTTGGCGGCCGGTGTTTGCGACGCGCCGGCCGGCGCAGTCTTGGGTCCGTGGAACGACGTCATCGGCTCGCGCCGGATCACCCCGCTGGCGTCGCTGACCACCAGCGCGCTCGAGGTCACGGTGTAGGTCACGCCGTTCTGTTTGGCGACGTAGCTGCCGTCAGCGTCTGCCGTGGCGGCGGCCACCAGCTTCGCGCCGTCGCTGACGCGCACACCGTGGTAGCCGAACTGGCCGGCTGGGCTTTTGCAGATCGCGATGCGGGATTCCGTCGTGCTGCCGAAGGCGACCGCGGTGTTGGGCGATGCGCATCGCGCGCTGGAGTCGACGAAACCGAGCGAATCGGTGGTCGGATCAGCGGCGGCCAGGGGTGTGCCGATCGCGAGCAGCGTCCAGCATGCCGCCACAACGACGGCAATACGTCGAGTGCAAAGCAGGTTAGAGGACATGAGCTCCACGACACCATCAGTGACCAGCAGGATCGCGCACCCACGCCGCGTGATCACCGAATCGTTAGCTTCTCGAGATGCAGGAAGCCGGATCACCTGCCCCAATACTCCTCAGGCCGCTGGCGGCCTGCATCGTCGTAGGGCTAAATTCGACGCCCATGGGACTGCTGTTTGATCCGAATACCTACGATCCATCGCATTTCGACTCCGAGACCCGTCGCCAGCTCCGTGCGGTGATCGATTGGTTCGAGGGCCGCGGCAAGGTCCGGCTGCTCCGCGACGATCTCGAAGCGACGTGGGTATCGGACTTCCTCGAGTTCATCAAGCAGGAAAAGATCTTCGCGACGTTCCTTACCCCGTCTGAGTACAGCGGTGACAACCCGAACAAGCGGTGGGACACCTCGCGCAACGCCGCGCTGAGCGAGATCTTCGGGTTCTACGGGCTGTCGTATTGGTACGCCGAGCAGGTGACGATCCTGGGCCTCGGCCCGATCTGGCAGAGCGACAACATCAAGGCCAAGGAACGGGCGGCCGCACAACTCGAAGCCGGCGGCGTGATGGCGTTCGCGCTGTCTGAGCGGGAACACGGCGCCGACATCTACAACACCGACCTGCTCCTGACGCCGGCCAAAGACGATGACGACGGTGTGGTCTTCCGGGCCTCGGGGGAGAAGTATTACATCGGCAACGGCAACGTCGCCGGCATGGTTTCGGTGTTCTCACGCCGCACCGACATCGACGGTGCCGACGGTTACGTGTGGTTCGTCGCCGACAGCGCGCACGAGAACTACGAATTGATCGGCAACGTCGTGCACGGCCAGATGTTTGTCAGCAACTTCCGGCTCAACGACTACCCGGTGCACGAAGAAGACATCCTCTGCACCGGGCCAGAGGCCTTCTCAGCCGCGCTGAACACCGTCAATGTCGGCAAGTTCAACCTGTGCTCCGGCTCAATCGGCATGTGCGAGCACGCTTTCTACGAGGCGATCACCCACGCCAACAACCGCATCCTCTACGGCAACCCGGTCACCGACTTCCCGCACGTGCGGGCCAGCTTCGTCGAGGCCTATGCCCGGATCATCGCGATGAAGCTGTTCAGCGACCGGGCGATCGACTACTTCCGCAGCGCCAGCCTCGACGATCGCCGCTACCTACTGTTCAACCCGGTGACCAAGTCGAAGGTGACATCCGAGGGTGAGACCGTGGTGACCCTGCTGTGGGATGTGTTGGCCGCCAAGGGCTTCGAAAAGAACACCTACTTCTGCGAAGTGGCCCGGCTGATCGGCGCGTTGCCGCGACTCGAGGGCACCGTCCACGTCAACGTCGCGCAGATCCTGAAGTTCATGCCCAATTTCATGCTCAACCCCGCGGAATACCCGGAGATCGGCACCCGCAACGACCCCGCCGACGACGCGTTCTTCTGGGCTCAGGGCCCGGCCCGCGGTGCATCGAAGGTTCAATTCGCCGACTGGACAAAGGTTTACGAGCAGCACGCGCAGATTCCAAATGTCGCACTGTTCTACGAGCAGGCCCGTGCCCTCAAGGAGTTGTTGCTGACGGCCGCGCCGGACCCCGAGCAGATGAAAGACCTCGACTTCCTGCTGGTGGTCGGCCATCTCTTCACGCTGGTGGTGTACGGGCAACTGATCCTCGAGCAGGCGGACCTGATCGGGCTCGACACCGACCTGGTCGACCAGATCTTCGAAGTCCAGATTCGCGACTTCTCCCAATATGCCGTGGCCCTGCACGGAAAATCGAGCGCCAAGCCGCCGCAACAGGATTGGGCTCTGGCCGCCGTGCGCAGGCCTGTTACCGACTCCCAACGGTTCGACCGGGTGTGGGAGCAGGTCCAGGCCTACGACGGCGCTTACGAGATGCGGCCCTAGCGCGGGAGCGGTTTATGCGAACGGCACGTCGTCGGGTGCCGCGCGGCGCGCAGCCAGCAGTGCGCGGGCCGGGTCACCGATCGGAATCCTCAGCGGCAACTCCGGCTTCTCGGCGGCGTCGGCGATTTCGGTGGCCACCTGCTGCGGAGTGATCATCCCGCGGCGCACCTCTTCGTCACCCGCCAAGCCGGCGTAAGGATCGTCGGGCAGCGCGTAGGTCGCCACGTTGTCGAGCGCGCCGGAGCTCACCGCGCCGGGTTCGAGCAGGCCGGGCTGGATCCCGAACGGCGCCACCTCGATGGCCAGCGCTTCGACGAGCGCCTCCAGCGCCCACTTGGTGGCTGCGTAGGCCGCGCCGTTCGGCAGCACGACGCGCCCGAGGACGCTGGACATGAAGAGCAGCTTGCCTTCGCCGCGGGCGCGCATCCCGGGCAGCGCGGCTTGCGCGACTCGGATGGCGCCGACGGTGTTCAGGTTGAACAGGCGCTGCAACTCGTCCAGCGGAATGGCTTCCACCGCGGCATAGAAGATCTCCGCGGGATTGACGATGACGATGTCGACGTCGCCGGCCGCTTCGAATGCGGCGCGCACGCTGGCGTCGTCGGTTACGTCGAGGGCCAGCCGTTGGGCCACGTCGAGGCCCTCTAGTGAAGCGAGATTACGGGCGGTGCCGATGACGCGGTGGCCGCGTCGGATGAACTCTTCAGTGATGGCACGGCCGATACCGCGGCCGGCTCCGGTGACGAGGACAGTGGACATGGCGGTCGCTCCTAAGGCATCGGTGACGTGCTTACAGATCTTGTAAACCGGTCGGTGTACTTGATTGTTCCATCGTGGCCGAGAATTCAGCGGCGGTAAAGCCGACGGGCCGCCGACACGGGCAATACGATCGGCCCATGCGTGACGCCAAGATCCTTATCACCGGCCCGACCGGGCAGGTCGCAGTTCCGATCGCCAAAGCTCTGGCGGCCGACAACGAAGTGTGGGGGATCGCTCGTTTCACCAACGCAGCGGTCCGTGAGGACCTGGAAAACTCGGGCGTGCACTGCGAAAAGGTCAACCTGGCTGCGGGTGAATTCGACGGGCTGCCAACCGATTTCGACTACGTGCTCAATCTGGCCGTGGCGAAAAGCGGCGACTGGGACAAGGACCTCGGCGCCAACGCCGAGTCCGTTGGGTTGCTGATGGCGCACTGCCGCACCGTGAAAGCGTTCCTGCACTGCTCGTCGGCCGCCGTCTACGATCCACCGGGCGACGAGCCGCGAACCGAGCACTCCGCCCTGGGCGACAACCACAAACCGTTGTTCCCCACCTACTCGATCTCCAAGATCGCCGGCGAGGTCGTCGCCCGCGCCATGGCCCGCGCCCTTGGTATTCCGACCGTCATCGCGCGACTCAACGTTCCCTACGGTGACAACGGGGGATGGCCGTTCTATCACATGGAGATGATGCTCGCCGGCATCCCGATCCCGGTGCCGGCCGGAGCTCCCGCCAGCTACAACCCGATTCACGAAGACGACATCATTGCGACGGTCCCGAAGTTGCTGGCGGCCGCATCGGTGCCGGCGACCACGGTCAACTGGTGCGGCGACCAGACCGTCAGCCTGCAGGACTGGTGCCGCTACCTGGGTTCGCTGGTCGGCAAGGACCCGATGTTCGAGGAAAGCCCCCAGGCGTTGCGCGGCAACCCCACCGATGCGTCTCGGATGCACGAACTGGTTGGCGCCGGCACGGTCGACTGGCAGGACGGACTTCGCCGCATGGCGTCCAAGTTCCACCCGGAGCTGGTCGGCTCCTGATCCAGGCCGGATAGCGGGCCGCGTTCGGCCCGGTTCAACGGTGGTTCGGTCGAGTTCAGCTGAAATGTTCGCTCGCCATGTTTGCGCGCGGTGAACATCGGGCACGCTTCATGCGATTCGGGCGGAGTGTCACTCCGTAAGTCAGTGATGATTTCCGTGAACGGCTGTATGCCGAAATATTGGTCGGTCTGACCTTCAACACCACTGCACAGCAAGTTATTTCGAAATATCACTTGAAATGAGTGCACATCTGTGTACTGTAAGTCATATGGCTGAACGTGGAGCGGAGCCGCAGGTCCCGCGCGGGCGTCGGTTATTTCTGCGGGCTGTCCGGCTGTTGTTCAAGCCGCTGGAGCCCGATGACTACCTCGAAATGATCAACCCGCTCTGGACGACCAAGGAACTGCGCGGAGAGGTCGAGCGCGTCGAGCCGCAAGGATCGGAAGCGGCCAGCGTACTCATCAAGCCGGGTTATGAATGGCCTGGTCACAAGCCCGGCCAATACGTGCGGCTCGGAGTGGTCATCGACGGTGTGTATCACTGGCGGGCCTATTCGCTGACCTCGGACCCAGTCCCTGAGGACGGTCTGATCAGCGTGACACCCAAGAAGGTGGACAGCGGCGTGGTGTCGCCCTACCTGGTCGAGCAGATTGGGCCCGGGGAAATCGTCCGCCTCGGCGAGATAGAGGGCGTGTTCACGCTACCCGACCCGTTGCCGGCCAAAATGTTGTTCATCAGCGCCGGCAGCGGCATCACGCCGATCATGAGCATGCTGCGCAGTCTCGATCATCGCGGCGAACTCGACGACGTGGTGCATATCCATTCCGCTCGTACCCGCGACCAGGTGATGTTCCTTTCCGTTCTCGAAGACATCAGCAGCCGCCACGAGGGGATGCGGCTCGACATACGGCTCACCGGCGATCGCGGCCGACTCGAGCCCGGCGACCTGGACGAGGAATGTCCGGACTGGCGCGAACGCGAGGCGTTTTGTTCGGGGCCGGAGGAGATGCTCGATGCGCTCGTCGAGCACTGGGAGAACAACGGCGATCCGGACCGGCTGCACTTCGAACGCTTCCAGCCGAAGATCGGCGGCGACGCCGGTGACGGCGAAGGCGGCGAAGTCTGCTTCCTGAAGAGCGACAAGAAAGTCGAATGTGACGGTGGCACGTCAATTTTGGAGGCCGGCGAAAAGGCCGGCCTCGAGCTGGCATTCGGCTGCCGAATCGGGATCTGCCATACCTGCGTTGGCACGGTTAAATCAGGCAAGCTGCGCGACCTGCGCTCCGGTGACATCAGCGAACCCACTGAGCAGGAAGTGCGGATTTGCATCAACGCCGCCGAGGGCGACGTCGAACTCGAACTCTGATCGGAAGGACCCGAAATGACGTCAACACTGCAACGTTCCCAAAGCCCGTTCGCTCACCTTGGTGAACAAGAGCGGGAAAAAATAGGTAAAGAACTCGACGCGATTCACGACGAAGTGTTCGCCGATCTCGGCGACCGGGACCGCGCCTACATCAAGAAAGTCATCACGGCGGAGCGTCAGATCCTGGTCGCCGGCCGGGTTCTGCTGCTGGGTTCGCGATCCAAGACCGCGTGGGTGCTGGGAACTGCGTGTCTGGGCATGGCCAAGATCTTGGAGAACATGGAGATCGGCCACAACGTCATGCACGGTCAGTGGGACTGGATGAACGACCCCGCGATTCACTCATCGGTCTGGGACTGGGATACCGCGTCGAGTGCGGAGTCATGGAAGCACTCGCACAACTTCATCCACCACACCTACACCAACATTCGCGGCAAGGACAAAGATCTCGGCTACGAGATCATGCGAATTGACCCGAACCAGAAATGGAAGCCGGCCTATCTCGGGCAATTCTTCTACAACGCACTGCTCACCGTGCTGTTCGAGTGGGGCGTGGCGGTGCACGATATGGACATCGAGGCCATTCGGGCAGGCGAGAAGCCGTGGTCAGAGGTGCGCAAAGATCTCAAAGGCATTGGGGTCAAAGCGCGCTCACAGATCTTGAAGGACTACATCGGCTGGCCGGTGATCAGCGCCGGTGCGTTTGCGTTGGTACAACTGGCATCCGGTGGTCGGCTCGACCAGCCGGCGAAATCGCGCCTCGGCCGGCGACTTCGCAGGATCTCGAGCACGGGACGCGTCGGTGCGACGGCGAACTTCCTCGACCGAGTGGCGCCGGGAGTCGAAAGTACCTACCTTCGCACCTTGGGCGCCAATGCGCTGGCCAACGTGATCCGCAACGTGTGGGCGCACGCGATCATCTTCTGCGGGCATTTTCCCGACCAGACCTACACGTTCAGCGAGGAAGACGTCGAAGATGAAACGCGCGCCGAGTGGTATCTCCGCCAACTGGTCGGCGCGGCCAACATCGACGGCAGCCCACTGTTCCACGTCATCAGCGGCAACCTCGGTTACCAGGTGGAGCACCATTTGTATCCCGACATGCCGGCCAGTCGGTACTCCGAGATCGCGCCGAAGATCAAGGACATCTGCGAGCGTTACGAGCTGCCGTACAACACCGGGCGCTTCTCCAAGCAGTGGTTTATGGTGCACCGCACCATATTTCGACTGGCGTTTCCCGGCGGCAAGCCGCGGCCGAAGCCAGGGCCCTACCGCGCCCAACAGCGACCGGCGCCTGACCACGCGTCCAGCGAGGCCAATAAATTCCGCGATCGGGTGCCAGCCGAACACCCGGCGGCCGGTCCCGAGCACGGTTCGGGCGGTGTCGAGGTGCAGCCGCCGCCCCGGGGCAACGACTGACTGGCTTCGCAGCTAATCCTGTTTGGCGATCAGCCTTTTCAGCGCCTCGCGGTCAGGCGACAGCAGCTCATCGATGCGCTGCTGGTTCACGTCGGCGACGATGATTTCGCCGACTTCCTGATACACGTTGCTGAAGATGCCGTGAGACTTCATCTTTTCGGTCTGGTAGATGTTGTCCTCGGTCGGCGTCACGTAATAGACGATTTCCGGCTTGAACCGGTGGATCAGCCACAGATGAATGACGTCCATCAGTCGCTTCTGGCGCATCTTCTCGGCGAATGTGTTCTGGTCGCGCACCGTGAGGATGTTGCGTCCGTGCCGGTCCTTGATCGGGTCGACAACCACGTTGGCCAGCGGCTCGTCGGCGTCGTCGCCGTAGATGCCTAGATCCAATACGTCCGATCCGGCCCGGCGCGGGCGCAGTCGCACCGTCAGCGTCTCGCCGATCTTGTAGTGGTCGCCCCACAGCGCCAGCCACTCTTCCAGCAGCTTCTTCGGCACCTCGGTCTGCACCAGATGCTGGTGCTGCGTGGATCCCTCGCCCATCGACTTGGTGGTCGCGGTCCGGCCGGACGAGGCGGCCAGCGCGGCGTCGCTGCGCGGCCCACCGACGAGCGTTTGCGGTGTGCGGTAAGGGGATTCGACCAGTCGCATCTTGCGTTGCAGACGAGCCAGCGCCAGCATGCCCTCCTGGCGCAACGATGTCGCAAACTCCTCGGAGGCCACACCATCGATCTGGTGACCGCCGTAGGTGATGAAGTTGAAGACGAACCCCATCTTGCCGAGTTCCTCGGGGAAGGCCCGCATCTCGTCGTCCGTCATGCCGGTGGTGTCCCAATTGAACGACGGCGACAAGTTATAGGCCAGCATCTGATCGGGGAACTCGGCGTGGATGGCGTCGGCGAACTCGCGGGCGTCCACCAAGTCCGCCGTCTTGGTCTCCATCCAGAGCAGGTCGGCGAAAGGCGCCGCGGCAAGCGATTTGGCGATCGCATAGGGAATGCCACCGCGGATCTGGTAGTAGCCCTCCGGTGTCTTGGCCAGCTCGCAGTCCCAGGAGACGTTGACACCGAGTTCCTTCGCCTTTTGCTGCGCGGTGAAGAGCGGAGCGCGCTCGGCGAACGTCCGCCACTCCTCGACGCTCATATCGCTGGATTCGCCGTCGTTGGCATTGAATTCGAGCAGCTCGGCAACGGCCTCGCCATAGGTCATCAGGCCGGCGTCGAGCTGCCAGGCGTCGACGAATTTCGACTCGATCTCGTCGAAGACGGCATCGATCGACTCCTGGGCGTGATCCGGCGACGCGGCTGCCTTCGTGATCAGCTCGACGATGCCGTTGCGCTCCAGCCAGGAATCGGCGGCGGCGTATTGCGCCTCGGGTAGCGCGTAGAGCAGGTGGCCGTTGAGCTCCTTGAAACCCGACTCGTAGAAACGTCGGACCATCGCCAGAAAACAGGACTTGTAAGACGGGATCTTCAGGTTCGTCGTGCCGAGCAGGAACGGCTGGTCGCGCTCGTCGGCGCGGCTGTCCAGCAGGTTGGCCGCCTCGGCGTCGGTACGAGCGACGATGATGCCCGGAACCCGCATGATGTCGAGCTGGAAGCGGGCCGTGTTGAGGCGCTTGATCTGCTCATCCGACGGCACCAGCACCTTGCCGCCCTGGTGACCGCACTTTTTGGTGCCCGGTCGCTGATCTTCGATGTGGTACCCCGGCACGCCCGCTTCGACGAACCGTTTCACCAGGTTGCGGACGTGCGGGTCACCGCCGTGGCCGGTGTCGGCGTCGGCGATGATGAACGGCCGATAGTCGACCGCGGGTGTCCTCGTCCGCTGCTCCTCGCTCATTCGCAGCCGCAGGTATTGCTGGTTGCGATCGGCGGTCAGCAGTGCGCGGACCAGCCCCGCGGCCTCGTCCGGCACCTGGCTGAGCGGGTAACTGGCCAGGTCGGGGCCCGGATCTTCGCTGATCGAGCCCTTGGCGGAGGTCGCCCACCCGCCGAGATAGATGCCCTCGATACCCATCCGCTTCATCGTCACGGCCTGGCCGGGGGAGTACGGGCCGAACGTGGTGATGCTCTTGCGTCTGGGCGAAGAGTTCGCGCAGGCGTGGGTAGAAAGCCTCGGCAGCCTCACGGGCGACGATGTAGTCCGACGGGATGGTGCCGCGCTGTTCGACCACCTGACGCGCGGAGTAGAGGCGGGTGATTCCGTCGAAGCGCGGGCTGTCGATATAGGCCTGGGTCTCGGCTACGTCGCTGTCGAATGTGCGCTGCGAGTCCTGCCCGGACGGTGTGTGCGTCGATGCATCCGCCTCGATGGTGCTCATGTTCTCTCCTCTTATCATCCCGATTCGCCTGCTGGTGAGAGTCTATGGCGGCTTCGCGCCGCGACGATTCAAAATCGGATCTCTGCCGCCGGGCCGCAGCGCGCATACCGCGGGGAAGGCGTCGCTAAACCCTGGATTGCAAACGAAATCGGTGCTGCCGCCCTGCCAAAAAAATGTCGCTCGGGATAGTTTTCGGCAGATATCGGGTAGCCCACTCCGATACACTCGCCGAGCGGCAACGCTGCCGCACCCGAGGGGAGCGCCCGATGGTTTCTCTGCTGCCGGCCCGCACGCGGGCGGCCCTGTCAGTGGCCTTGCCGCCCAGCCGAATTGTGCACGTCCGCTCCGCTGATGGCACCCGCCTGCACACCGAGGTATTCGGTCCCGAGGATGGTTATCCAATTGTGCTTGGCGCACGGCATCACCTGCGCCATCCGGGCGTGGACCTACCAAATCGCCGAGCTGGCACAGCAATACCGGGTGATCGCATTCGACCATCGCGGGCACGGCCGCAGCGGCATTCCCCGGCGCGGGGCATACAGCCTGAGTCATCTGGCCGCCGATGTCGACGCGGTACTCGATGCCACGCTCGCTCCCGGCGAACGCGCGGTGATCGCAGGACATTCGATGGGTGGCATGGCCATTGCCGCGTGGTCAGATCACTACCGCCACCAGGTGCCCTCGCGCGCCGATGCCGTAGCCCTGGTCAACACCACCACCGGTGACCTGCTACGCGAGGTACAACTTCTGTCGGTACCGGCTCCACTTGCGGCGGCGCGAATCTTGGGCGGACGCGCGCTGATCCGCACGTTCGGATCGTTGGCGGTACCGCCGCTGGCAAGCCAGGTCAGTCAACAGGTGATTTCGATGCTCGCGGTTGGGGCGGACGCGGACCGGGCCGTCGGAGCGCTGATCAATGAGTTGTTCGCGGCGACCTCCCCGGCAGGTCGCGGAGGCTGCGGGATGGCGCTGGCTGACGCGATGGGACGCCGGCACATCGATCTGACCGGTCTGACGGTTCCGACACTCGTGATCGCCAGCCAGCGGGACAGGTTGACCCCCTTGGTGCAGTCCGAACGAATCGCTAAAGCGCTGCCGAACTCTGTCGGCCTCGTGGTGCTGGCCGGTGGACACTGCTCGATGCTGGAACGACCTCGTGAGGTCAACCGTGAAATCCGCGCACTCGCCGAGTCAGTGAGGCTGCGGCGCGCCCTGTAGCCGCTCGTTGACCTCGGCGGCAGCACGCCTTCCCGAACGTACCGCGCCGTCCAGGAAGCCGGTCCATTCGTCGGCGGTTTCGGTCCCGGCCCAGTGGATGGGGCCGACCGGGCGCCGCAGCATCGGCCCGAAGCGGGTCCAAGCGCCGGGAGGTACCGCGGCGGTCGGACCGCCGGGCGCGAATTGTTCTGCGCCCCAACGATGCTCGACGTAGTCAATTGGTGTGAGCGCCTCGTCGCCGAACATCGCCGCGAAGCACTCCAGCGCGCGCTCGCGACGCTGCTCGGCCGGTAGGCCGTCGAAGCTGCGGGAGTCGACGAATCCCAGCAGGATCCCGGGGCCCTCGGGGCCGGGGCTGACGTCGAAGGTGATGAACACCGGACCCTGGTCGGACAGCGATTCGCCGGAAAAGCCGTTGTCGCGCCAGAACGGTGTGGGGTAGGCGACGTAGGCCTTGCTGAGCCGGCCCTGTGGCCATTGGCTGGGCAGTTGCCGGTGTTCGGCTGGCAGCGACGGGCTGAATTCGATCACGTTCCAATGCTCGGGCGGTACGGCGACGATGACGAATCTCGCGTCGGCCCGGCCCTTTTCGCTGGAAACCGATACCCCGTCGGCCTGGCAGTCGATGCGTAGTACCGCAGCCTCCAACACCACGCGATCGCCCAGTTCGGCCGCCGCGGTGTTGGCGATGTCTTGCGTGCCGGCCGCGAATCGGTCCTGCTGCGCACCGTTTTCGACGTCGAGCATCCGGTCCAGACCGCCGGCGGCGCGGGCGTACCGGGCGGCGTGCAGCATCGACACGTCGTCGGGTTCGCAACCCCACGTCACCCGCGCCATGATTGCCAGCAGATCCCGGGTGGTGGCACCGGCCCGCACCGACCGCAGCCACTGGCCCAACGACTGGCTGTCCAACGTGGCGGCGCGGCGGGCCGTCCACGGTTCGGTCAGCGGCACGGTTCGGGCGATTCGCTCGAATTGCCAACGCACACGGCCGAGATCGAGCAGCCCGCCCAGCGACAGTCGCGGGATGGTGCCGCTGTACGACCGCACCGCGCCGCGCCACCGGATCAGGTTCGCACCGTCGTGGTAGGTCGGGACGGTCGTAATGCCCAGATCGGCGGCCAACTTGAGCACGGCGTCCTGCGTCGGACCTACGAAGGTTCCGCCCATATCGACCGGAATGCCGGCGATCTGGCCGGTATACGACCGTCCGCCGACGCGATCGCGGCCCTCCAGCACCAGCACATCGTGTCCGAGTCGGCTGATCTCGCGGGCGGCGGCGAGTCCGGCGAAGCCGGCTCCCACCACGACGACGTCGGCGGTCCAGGTCTCGTCAGGCATGCCCTTCAGTCAACCGCATCGGCGCTGCGTAATGTGGGCCGTCTGAAAGTCTTCACAGCTTTATATGGTCTCACCGACGCTGCTGAGCGCGCTCGGGAGCTTCGCGATGCGGGAGCCGGCGGCGTCGCGACGTTCGAGGGTCCACACGACGTGTTCGCGCCGTTGACCTTGGCGGCCACCGTGCCTGGCCTGGACCTGATGACCAATGTGGCTATCGCGTTCCCGCGCAATCCAATTCACCTGGCACATCAGGCCAACGACCACCAGCTGCTGAGCTCCGGGCGGTTCATTCTCGGGCTGGGAACCCAGATCCGCGCGCAGATCGAGAAGCGGTTCGGGGCCGACTTCGACAAGCCGGTGGCACGGATGACGGAACTCATCGCGGCGCTGCGGGCGATCTTCGCGGCCTGGAATTCCGGTGAGCGGCTGGATTTTCGTGGTGACTACTACCGGCACACGTTGATGACGCCGACGTTCAATCCGGGGCCGAATCCTCACGGCCCGCCACCGATCTATGTGGGCGCGCTGGGCCCAAGGCTGACTAGCGCCGTCGCGCAGCATGCCGACGGCCTGCTCGTGATGCCGTTCGGTTCCAAGCGTTTCCTGCACGAGCACACCATGCCGATCGTGCGTGACGGCCTGAAAGCATCGGGCCGTCAACCCGCCGACCTCACCGTGCTGCCCGAGATCATCGTCTCGTCGGGTGAAACCGACGCCGAAATCGAACAGGCCCACGCGCGGACACGCGCGCTGCTTGCGTTCTACGGATCGACGCCGGCGTATCGGCCGGTGCTGGCCGCCCACGGTTGGCAGGATCTGCAGCCCGAACTCAACACGCTGTCCAAGCAGGGCCGCTGGGAAGAGATGGGCGGCCTCATCGACGACGAAATCCTGCACACCATCGCCGCCTGCGGCACACCAAGCGACGTGGCCCGACATGTCCGGGACCGCGTCGTCGGCGTCGCCGATACTGTCTGCCTTTACCAGGCGGCGCCGATCGGACTACCGACGCTGGCCGCGATTATCGACGAATTGCGTTAAGGTGCAACGGTTAACCAGTCCTTGAAGCCCGAGGGGTCATGACGCCCCAGTGCGCCGTGTTCGTAGAGACCCCAACCCTCGACCGGGTCGCCGTCGCCGTCGCGACATACCGCGCGGCCGACATGGTCGATGACACCGAAGCCTGACCGGCCGATGATCGCCGGGTCATTCATGTCGTAGGTCAGCCGCTCGGTGAACTTCTCGCCCTTCCACATGCCGTGCAGCCAGTCCGAGTCGCCGCCATATCCGCCACCGACGTGAATGGGAACCGGCAGTTTGGATTCGACGTCGAAGTGGATTGGCGTGCCGTCCGGGGCGGTTGCGTCGATCGACGCGCCGGTGGGAATCCGGGTGCCCGAGCGATAGTGGATCTTGACCCGCGGCCAGCCCAGCTGTTCGACGCGGCCGTCACGCCAGATCCGCGTGCAGTCGTTCAGCGAGCGGAAACCGTCCGGCGCCTCCTGGATGATGAGCACAATCGCGAAGTCCTGGAACGCAATCGGCACATAGAGCCACCACATGCCTTCGAACGGCGGGTCGGCGGGACGGCCCGCCGGATCGGGCTCACCAATCGGCCGGATGCCCCAGGACCGGTCGCGGCTGCCGATCCAGGTGGCAGGATCGACGGGGATCTCCTTGCCGTCTATCACGATTCGTCCGCTCCAACTGCCGAGTTGGGCGAAGCGCTGCGCGTCGAGTGTCACCCGGTTCCCGGCGCGCATCAAGTGCGGCTGCTCCTGGACGACGTCGAAGAGTCCCTCCCAGGTGAGATCGGCTGCGATGCCTTCTGTTTCGTCCAGGGTGATGCGCAGCTTGTGAAGCGGGTCGATGACCTCGACACGGTACCCGTTGACGTGCTGATTCAGCCGGTCCTGGTCGACGGCGTCGGACAGGTGCACCGCGGTCTGGGTGTCGCCGCGCCGGATGAGCAGGAAAGCGTCCTTCACCCCGAGGTTCGGGTAGTAGCCGATGCCGCTGATGACGAAGATGTCCCCGCTGCGGTCGTGGGCGTTGAAGTAGGAGCGATCGTAGAAGTTGCGGTCCGAAGAACCCGGCCACGCGATCGGCTGGGGAACCTGGTGTACCGGGAACTCGTCGAGCGGTCCGAGCATTACTGATCCTCTCCGATTAACCTGCGCATGAGTCCTGAGTGATAGAACAGCGATTCGACGTTGTCGGGCTTCTCGGTTTCGCCGAAGTGCACCCGCCTAGCACCGGTGCGCATGAACACGCACGCCCACATCACGCCGGAGTAGACGTAAAACCAGTGCAGATCGCCGATTTCGACGCCGGTGAGGCGCTCATAGGTGGCGCGGACATCCTCTTCGCGCATCACACCGGGCAGGCCGTCCAATGTCGCGAGGCCGGCCAGCTCTTGAAAGACCATGTGCGCGAATATCATCCAGGCGATGTCGAGCTCGCGCGGGCCGAGCGTCACCATCTCCCAGTCCAGCACGGCGACCGGCTGGAAGTCGCGGTAAAGCACGTTGCCGACCCGCGCGTCGCCCCACAGCAGCACGGGTTCACCTCCGGCCACCTCCTGTGGCCAGTTCGCTTCGAGCCAGGCGAACGTCCGCTCCAGCAGCGGTGAGCGACCGATGTCGGGCACGGCGAAGTCGTACCAGGACCGGACCCAGTTGTAGTGCCTGCGCAGGGCGGTGTCCCCGTCCTGTCCCTCCGCGAGAAATCCGAAAGTCTTCTTGGCCTGCGGAATTGAGTGCAGCGAGGCCAACACCGACACCGTCGCGTCCTGGAGTTCGCGCTGGCGTTCGACGGAAGCGTCGGCGAACCAGTTGCCGCCAAAGGTATAAGGCATCACGTCGGGTGGAACTTCACCTTCGACGTAGTCCATCAAGAAGAAGGGCGTGCCCAATACATCGCCGCTGGGTTCGAGCCACCGCACCCGCGGCACCGGGACGTCCGTCAGTTCACCGACCTTGCGAATCACCTCGAATTGGTGGTCGAGTCGATACGTCGGGAACACCTGGACGTCTTCGGGCGCGGGAGCTACCCGGGCCACCAGCTTCTGGGTGACCGGCTTGCCGTCCTCGTCCCAGGATGCGGTCAGGATGATGGTCTCGGATGACATGCCGGTCGAGTCGATGCCGCTCTCGACCGTGACCTGCGGTGTCGCCCCACCGGGAAGCACCGTCGACAACCACTGTGACATCACCACCGGCAGCGTCGTGACGTCGCGGCTGGAGCGCTGCAGCTTGTCGACTTGGTCGAGTACAGGTTCATTTGGCACAGGGCGCCTCCTTCGTGAGGCAATTACGATACGGTGGGTAGCGTTATGAAAGCAGACCCATCCGCGGTTGACAAGGCCGCAGGCGCCGGACGGCCCCGGGACCCGCGTATCGACGCTGCCATATTGACGGCGACCGCGGATCTGCTTGTCCAAATTGGTTATTCGAATCTGACCCTGGCCGCTGTCGCGGAGCGGGCCGGAACGACGAAGACCGCATTGTATCGGCGGTGGTCGAGCAAAGCCGAGTTGGTCCATGAGGCGGCATTCCCGGTCGCGCCGACCGCGCTGGTTGGTCCGACCCGCGGGATGGCTGCCGACCTGCGGGCGATGATCGCGGCCGCGCGCGACGTCTTCACCACCCCGGTGGTTCGCGCCGCCCTGCCGGGGTTGGTCGCCGACATGAGTGCCGACCCGGAGTTGAACGCCCGGGTGATGTCGCGATTCGCCGATCTGTTCATCGCGGTGCAGACGCGGCTCAGCGAGGCGGTCGATCGTGGCGAGGTACATCCGGATGTCGATCCGGACCGGTTGATCGAGCTGATTGGCGGGTCGACGTTGTTGCGGATGCTGCTGAGTCCCAATGAACCACTCGACGACGCCTGGGTGGACCAGACGACGGCGATCCTCGTGCACGGCGTGACCCGAGAGGTAGGGTCGGGCCGGTGACCGGACGACTCGATGGACGAGCCGCGATCGTCACCGGCGCCAGTCGCGGTCTGGGTCGCGAGATTGCCCTGGCGCTGGCGGCCGACGGAGCCGCGGTCGCGGTGGTCGGGCGGACCGAAAGTGTCTGGGACGAGCGGCTTCCCGGCACGATTGGGGAGACCGTCGCCGACATCGAGGCCGCGGTGGGCGCGCGGTCGCGATCCGGGCGGATCTGCTCGACCGCGATGACATTGCCCGGCTGGTCGGCGAGGCCCGAGATGCGCTGGGGCGCATCACGATTCTGATCAACAACGCCGCGTTCACCGCGCCGGGCCGTCCGCCGAAGCCCGGTGACGAGGCGAAGTCCAAGCCGGTGAAGACGCAGCCAGGTGGCGCAAAGGCCGACTTTCCGCCGCTGGTCGGCACGCCGCTGGGTGCGTATCGACGGCACTTCGAGATCGCGGTGTTCGCCGTCTACGAGCTGATCCAGCTGGTCTATCCGGACATGATGGCCGCCGGCATCGGTTCGATCATCAACATCAGCTCGGTCGCCTCTCGGCTGCCGGGCGACGGCCCGTATCCCGACCGCGGTGCCGGGGTCTTGCCTGGATACGGCGGATCAAAGGCCGCGCTGGAGCACTTGACGTCGTGTGCCGCCTACGACCTGGCGCCGCACAACATCGCGGTCAATGCCCTGTCGCCGTCCAAAGCGATTATGACGCCCGGTCTTTCGTTTTACGCGCGTGAGTTCGACGAGGTGTCGACCCCACAGGAGTTTGCGCGCGCGGCGGCGGAGCTGACGTTGGTGGATCCGACGGTGGTGACCGGGCGAACGATCGGTCACCTACAGGTGCTGGACGGCAGCTTCCGCGCGTTCCCGGGCTAGGCGGCCTCCTCCGGCGGGTCCGGGTCGGCGAGCAGTTCGTCCGGGTGATGGGCATGGTTGATTTCTGGTGGGCCGGTGCCGTCGGTCCAACCCAGTCGACCTTCTTCGGTGACGACCGTGCGTGCTTCGCCGCGGCTGACCATGGCGTGATCATGGCCCGCACAGAAAGTAGAGCTTGTCCGCGTCGGTGCGAGCCCCCGCGCGCCCAATCGTCGCAATGATGAACTTCGCAGCGATATCCCGATTCGAGACAGTTAGGACGCGTACAGCCGCGGTCGCGGGCGTAGCAGATCAGTCGCTGATCTGCAGTGGCGACGCGCTTTTGGCGGCCCAGGTATAGCGGTCGCTCGGTGTGGTCGTCGAACACAGCGAGGTAATGAATTGCATTGGCCGGCCATGCGGATCAGGTCTCGCATCGGCAGTTGCGAGCCCCCACCGGTTCTCGCGGGCGCGGCGCCTGCGGCGTTGGTGAGTTCGGTGAGCGTCGTGGTGACGACGACAGTGACCGGGTGGCCGCGATGCACGCCCAGATCGCCCGATGCGATCGCGGTCTCGAAGTCCGAACTTCAATGCGTCGTGACAGCGCTGGGCGGGAGTGCGGGTGTCGCGCGAGTCGTCGTCCGGCAGGTGACGTCCTGGCCGCACCGCGGCTTCGATGGCCTCGAAATATGCGCGCGCCTCCGGATCGAGCAGACCGGACAGCCGCGACATCCCGTCTGGCCCCTGAGGGCCGAGGCGCAGGCCGCGTCGCCGGGCGTGATCCTCGTCGCTGAACAGTCCGTCGGGATTGAGGTAGTCGGCAATTCGCTGACCGAGTTTCACCACGATGCCGGCGTCGACCTTCGTCGCATGCTTGACCAGTGTGCGCTCGGCGGCTTCGACGTCGGCGGGTGATACGCACGCGGGGAGCAGGTCGATTGCTCGGCACACGGATCGCGATGTGATCCTCGCCGACGAGGCCCGGCCTCGACGGCGGACGCCAGCTCCGGCAACTCGGCGGTTGCAACGTCGCGACCGGTCAACGACCGGCGCGGTCGGATCCGAGCGGCCAGCCTGAACCGCCGGGTGATCTCGCCCGGAGTGATACGCAGTCGCTGCCACAGCATCGATCGCACCTGCGCGATGGATCCCGCTTCATCTGGCGGGTCGGCAATCTCTGCGAAAATCCGGTACATCAGGCCCCGGTTGACTCGCTCCTGCGTCTCCAACCGCTCCGCGACGTCGATCGCGGAACGTGTTGCCCATCAAGCCACGACGGCGTGTCGCGCAACGGCTCGTGCGCAGCGTCGATGGCATCGAGAGCGGAGATGATCCGTTCCCGTGCGTCGTCGGCGCTGATCGCTGGACCCATGTCTCGAGGCTATGAATCGGCCCGACAATTCCGGCCGCGGAGCACCCAAGCCGAAACCGCGGTCTGTGCATGAACTGCCAACTGTGGATAACTGCGCCGCGTCAGGAGACGAAGTTGATCGTCACCCCGCACAGTGTCGTGCTACGAGCCCTTCCGTCCGCAGCACGCAGATCCATCGCGCACACCCCGTCACCGCGGTCATTGGTGGGGGTGACGAAGCGCAGCACACCTTCGTCGAGGTGAACGTGGTACTCGTCGCCGACTTCCTCACCGCACGTCGAGTATCGCCGCCCACCGTTCGGCCGTACTGGCGGGTTGGTCTGACTGCATCGCCACGCCGACTAGGTCGGTGACTACCCGCGTGGTGATATGATCGCGCCAACGGGGTCCCGCCCAGCCCCAGTCATCCCAATCGTCGGCTTGGTCGAACGACAGAATCGCGGCGCCGACATCCTTGGGGTGCAGATGCAGGCCGGTGATGCCCGGTCCGGGCAGCGGTGAAAACGATTCGCACATCATGTGTTTCGATCCGCGACTCGCATCGCATCGAGGTCGTCGACCTGGAGGATCACCATGTACCCGCCGTCGCCATTGCGCTTGCTGAGTTGCCGACCCGCAGTGGTGCCATCTCGCATCGGGGAGACAACTTCGAGCAGCTTGTCCCCGATCGGAAAGAGTGCGTTCGTGAGACCGAACACCGCGACATCGGGGTCGCGATAGCACAACTCGACGCCAAGCTCTTCGATGATGGCGGCCTCCACCGGCGCCAGATTCGTAGCCACCAATGCCACCTGTCGCAACCTGATCCGCATCTCGCCATCATCCGCGCGGCCATGCTCAGACGCTGGCCCGGCCGACCGCGTGCACCGCCTCGGCGACCCCGTCGGCCAGCGAGGCGATGTCGTCGTCGACAAGCCCTGATATGGTGATCCGCATTCCTGGCGCGGTACCGATCCGGAAGCGTGCTCCAGGGGCCGCGGCCCAGCCCGCGTTTAAAAGCCTTGTGATCGAGATGGTTTCGTCGGGAACTGGTATCCAGACGTTGAGTCCGGACTTGCCATGGGCGGCCACTCCGCGATCGGCCAGCGCCGCCCGCAGCGCCGAGCGGTTGCGGGTGTAGGCGATCTCAGCGTCGTGCACCGTCCGGGCCGCGGCCCTGTCGTGCCACAGGCCGACCGCGAGGTCCTGCAAGAGATGGCTGATCCAGCCGGGACCCAGACGTAGCCGGCCCTGCACCCGATCGACCGTGCGTTGATCCCCGGCCAGCAGCGCCACCCGCAGGTCGGGGCCGTAAGCCTTCGCGGCCGAGCGAACGAACGCCCAATACCGGGTGGTGCCCGCCAGGCTGTGCAGCGGCGCACCGGCGATGCCAGCACAGTGATCGTCTTCGATGAGCAGCACGTCATACCCGGCGAGCAACGACCGCAACTCGTCGGCCCGCGCAGCGGAAACCGCTGCGCCGGTGGGGTTTTGCGCGCGGCTCGTCAGCACCACCGCCCGGGCGCCCCGGCGCAACACCCGTGCCACGTCGGACGTCAGCGGTCCGTCGTCGTCGACTCGCATCGGTTCGACCGAAAAACCCAGCGCAGCAAGCAGATCGAGCAGGTTGGCCCAGCCGGGGTCTTCAACCGCGACCCGGTCGCCGGGTCGCAGGTGCGCGGTGAGGACCCGTTCGATGCCGTCGAGCGCGCCGGAAGTCACGGCGACATGTTCGGCCGGAACGCCGTCGACGGTCAGCGACGTGCGTGCGTATGCAGCGAGTTCCACCGAGACCGCGGGGTCGCCGTACAGCACCGGCTTGCCGCGTCGCGCACCGAGCCGCGCAATCGGTAGCAAAGCGGGATCCGGGTTGCCGGTGGATAGGTCGCGCACACCGGGCGGCACGGTGATTCCGCGCAGAGAGCGAGGAGTGGTCGCGGGGCGCTCGCGGACCCGGGTGCCGCGGCGGCCTGCCGTCTCGACCGCACCGCGTTCACGCAACAGCCGATAGGCGGCGGCCACCGTATTCGCGTTGACGCCCAACTGGCCGGCGAGCTCGCGGATCGGCGGCAGATCAGCGCCGGGAGCCAACGCGCCCGAGGAGATCGCTGATTCGATGTCGGACGCGATCGCCTCGGCGCCGGTTCCGCGGATCGTGTATTGTCCTGGCACAGAAGTAATTATGTACTAGTTCAAAATGGGAAGGCAACCATGTCGGCGGATCAGACATATGCGCCCACCGCCCGCACCGTGCCCACCCGGTATCGCGAGCGCGCCCGCTACGACCGCGCCACCGTGCACGGCATCCTCGACGAGGCACTGGTGTGTCACGTGGGCTTCGTCGGCGGCAGTGGTCCCGTCGTGTTGCCTACCGTTCACGCGCGCCTGAACGAGACGCTCTACCTGCATGGATCGACCGGCAGCCACCCGATGATCGCCGCCGCCGGCGCACCGGACGGCCTGCCCGTCTGCGTCACAGCGACGCTGATCGACGGATTGGTGCTGGCGCGGTCCTGGATGCACCATTCGCTGGAATTTCGCTCGGTCGTCGTGATTGGAAATGCCCGACTGGTGCGCGACGACGACGAGAAGCGCCGGGCGCTGGCGGCGGTGGTCGATCACGTCGCGTCCGGCCGATCGGCCGACAGCAGGCCGCCCAATGCCCGCGAACTCGCGGCGACCTCGGTAGTCGCACTCGACCTGCTGGAGGTCTCCGCCAAGGTGCGCACGGGCGGCCCCGCCGACGACGAGGAAGACCTGGCACTGCCGCACTGGGCCGGTGTCCTACCGCTGACCCTGACGCCCGGCGGGGCCGTACCCGCCGACGACCTCGACCCGGCGATACCGCTGCCGTCATACCTTGCGCGGTACCGCCGCACCTGAGTGCTTGAATCGAACCATGCCTGACGATGCGCCACGGGTGGTGAGCGCCAGCCGCGAGATCGCCGCCCGCGCCGATCAGATCTTCGAGTTGATCGCCGACCCGGCTCAGCAGCCGCGGTGGGACGGAAACGGCAATCTCGCGAATGCGCAAGGTGGACAACGTATCCGCGCGGTCGGCGACGTCTTCGCGATGACGGTTGACGCAAGGTGGGGTTCGCCAGAACCACGTCGTCGAGTTCACCGAAGGCCGCCGCATCGCGTGGAACCCGTCCGTGGCGGGCGAACCACCGCCCGGACATCTGTGGCGCTGGGAACTCGAACCGCTCGCTGACAACCGAACTCGGGTCACGCACACCTACGACTGGTCGCGACTGACCGACGAGCATCGACTCGTTCGGGCTCGCGCGACCACCAGCGACAAGCTGAAGGCGTCGCTGGACCGGTTGGCCGATCTCGCCGAGCGGCACTGACTGGGCCGATCGCTGGCCGTCCACCGCGACTCCGTGCCACGATGGGCACTTGTCGAGTGTGCCGATCTTTGACAGGGCGACGGCCCGCGTGGTCGCCGTGATCGTGCTGTTGATCGCCGTTGCCGCCTCGCTGCGCGGATACCTGCCGGGCGGCGATCGCGCCGAGCGACAGCAACCACCACACAGCGGTGCCTCACTGGTTTATGTTGCGGCGCTGCTCAGCATCTCGCTGGTGATCGTGGGGGTGTCCGTGGTTGCCCGACTGCGTGATCCGCGCCGGGTGGCCAGCAGTGCCAGAGCGCTGCCGACACGACTATCCGACGGCAGCGGCCGACCTAGGTGGCGGGTGCTGCTGATTGGGGCCGCGGTGCTGGTGGCGTGGTTGGTCCTGCTGTTCCTGCTGTCGCGGTTCGTCGGCCCACACGTCGACCAACCGCAGCCGACACCACAATCCGGCGTCCCCGCCTCGCCGGGCAGCGCCCCGCAGCGACCGGGCAGACAAGACGGCGAGCCGGATCGCGAGGTGTTGCGTTATCTGATCGTGAGCACGGTTGCCATGCTCGTCATGATCGTGGCGGGTGCCGTGATCGCCCGCCGTCGTCGTGTCGTCGAACCGGCCATCATGGTTGCTCATCCGCTCAGCGCACCAGCTCCCCCCGCCGCCGCGGCCCCGTCACTGGTGCGAGCGGCCGAGAGTGGGCTGGCTGAAATCGAAGACCCCAAACATGAACCGCGGCAAGCCATCATCGCCTGCTACGCGGCCATGGAACGAGAGCTCCGGCGCTTTCCCGGCGCGGTCCCGCAGGACTTCGACACTCCGACAGAGGTTCTGGCCCGCGCCGTCGAGCATCGCGCGCTGCATGTCGACAACGCGTCCGAGCTGGTGAACCTGTTCGAAGAGGCGCGGTTCAGTCCACATGTGATGACCGAAGCACATCGCGGCCGAGCGATCGACGTGCTGCGGCTGGTGCTCGCGGATATGCGGAGCTCGGTGTGAAACGCCTTATCGCGCTGGGAGTTTCCGTGGTGCTCTGCGCGGAGTTGACCGCGCTGTCGCTGCACGATCGCCGGTTGGTGTTGTGGCTCGCCGGCGCCGCGGTCCTGTTTGCATTGATCAACGTGCGGCAAGTCCTGGGACGCGACATCGAGCCACCACCACCTGAAATCCCCAATGCCCTGGAGGAAACGCTGCGTAGTTGGTTGTCGCGAACGGAGACGTTGATTCATCGATCGGAATCGACGCGAGCCGACTGGGACCGGCACCTGCGCCCGATGCTGGCGCGACGATTCGCGATCGCCACCGGTCAAAAGCAGTCCAAGGATCCGGCGGCGTTCGACGCCACGGGCCGAACGCTTTTCGGCGTTGAGCTGTGGGCGTGGGTGAACCCCAACAACGTGTCGCGCACCGGCGTGAGTGAACCTGGCCCGGGCCGCGCAATGCTCGAGGAAATCTTGGAACGACTCGAGCAGGTATGACAGGGGGTAAACATCGATCATGACCTCGGCTGGAACGACTACGGCTCAGGCCACTGCTGTGCTCGATGAGATCGAACGGGTGGTGGTGGGTAAACGCGCTGCGCTCACACTCATTCTGACGACGGTGCTCGCCCGCGGGCACGTGCTGATCGAAGACCTGCCTGGTCTGGGGAAGACGCTGATCGCGCGGTCATTCGCCGCTGCGCTCGGGCTGGAGTTCACCCGGGTGCAGTTCACTCCCGATCTGTTGCCGGCCGACCTGCTCGGCTCGACCATCTACGACATGCAGTCGGGCCGCTTCGATTTCCGGCCAGGCCCGATCTTCACGAATCTGCTGTTGGCCGACGAGATCAACCGCACGCCACCCAAGACTCAAGCGGCGCTGTTGGAGGCGATGGCCGAAGACCAAGTCAGCATCGACGGCGTCACTCACCGATTGCCGCAACCGTTCATCGTCTTGGCCACCGACAACCCGATCGAGTACGAGGGCACTTATCCGTTGCCCGAGGCTCAGCTGGACCGGTTCGCGGTGCGGCTCGAACTGCGCTACCTCTCCGAGCGCGACGAGGTGTCGATGCTGCGCCGGCGGTTGGATCGAGGATCGGCCGAGCCGACGGTCAATCAGGTTGTGGATAAACATGATCTGCTGGCCATGCGTGAATCCGTCGAACAGGTGAGCGTGCACGAGGATGTGTTGAACTACGTCGTCTCGCTCGCCGCCGCGTCCCGGCACCATCCGCAAGTCGCGGTCGGCGCCAGCCCTCGTGCGGAACTCGATCTGGTCCAGCTCGCGCGGGCCCGCGCCCTGCTGCTTGGGCGCGACTACGTGATCCCCGAGGACATCAAAGCGCTCGCACCACCCGCCGTGGCGCACCGCATCACGCTGCGACCGGAGATGTGGGTGCGCAAAATCCAGGGCTCGGACATCATCGAGGAACTGCTGCGACGGTTACCGGTGCCGAGAACCCACGGTGGCCCGCAGTAGGTCCACTGTGATCGAAATCCGAGACGTTCAGATACGTTGGCGTGCATCGCCGTTGACGCGCGCAATCGCCACCTGCGCGGCACTCGCGCTGGCCGCCGGACTGATCAGGTCGTGCTGGCAACTCGTTGCTTTCGCGGCGCCGATGCTCGGCGTGCTGTGTTCGGTCAGCTGGCAGCGGTCGCTGCCGAAAGTCATGGTTCACGCCGAACCCGGTTCGCAACGGTGCTTCGAGACCGAGCAGGTTCAGCTGACCCTGTGGGCGAGCACGCAAACATTCGGTACCGCAATCACACTCGCGGCGTCGGCAATCGAGGGTATGCGGCTCGACGTGACGCCCGGTGAGCGGCTGACGGTGACGACCAGTGCCGAGCGCTGGGGCCGGTATCCGGTGCGGGCGTCGGTCGGTGTGCTCGCGCACGGTGGGCTGCTTGTCGGCGCGGGTGTCGTGGATGCGGCGGAAGTGACCGTCTTTCCGATGACTCCGCCCCAACCGACGATGCTGCCGCCTACCGAGCTGCTCGACCGGCTCGGCACCCATCTGACCAGGCACATCGGCCGCGGCGTCGAGTACGCCGATATCCGCGCTTACGTGCCGGGCGACCAGTTGCGGACCGTCAACTGGCCGGTGAGTGCCCGCCGCGGACGGCTGCACGTGACACAGCGACTGACTGACCGTTCGGCGGACGTCGTCGTGCTGATCGACGGCTATCCGCAGCCGGCCGGGCCCGCGACCGAAGCCACCGAACGCATCGTGCGCGGCGCCGCCCAAGTGGTACAGACCGCGTTGCGCAACGGTGACAGGGCCGGCGTCGTCGCGTTGGGCGGGCGCAGACCCCGTTGGCTCGGGGCCGACATCGGACAGCGCCAGTTCTATCGCGTGCTCGACGCCGTCCTCAGCGCTGGCGATGAATTCGAAAGCACCACAGGGACATTGGCACCGCGCGCCGCAATTCCATCGGGGGCGATCGTCATTGGGTTCTCCACGTTGCTCGACACCGAATTCGCGCTGGCCCTGATCGACCTACGCCGGCGAGGTCACATGGTGGTGGCCGTCGACGTCCTGCAGGGCGCTCCATTTCGTGCGGCCCAAGACCCGCTGGTCGACCGGATGTGGGCGCTGCAGCGCACGGCGATGTATCGCGACATGGGAACGGTCGGGGTCGACGTGGTCGCCTGGCAGTCCGATCGCACCCTCGACCAGTCGATGCGCGCGGTGCCGGATCATCGCCGGCGGCTCCGATCATGAGGAGCGCAGCGCATCTGCTGTCGACGGCCTGCGGCCTGTTGATGGTCGCCGCCGTCGGTGTCGGTACGCACGGCACAGGCCGGGCCATCGCGGTGTCCGCGCTGATCGCGGTGGGGGCCGCGGTCGTGGTGCGGCCGCTCGCCACGCTGGCGGTGCTCCTGTCCGTGCTGGTGCTTGCGGTGAGCAACCCAACCGCGGTGGTGGCGGCAGTGGCAGGCCTGGCGGCGACGGTCTATCTGGTGCTGCGCCATGCCGCCGGCAGCGGGGTCGGCCTCGACTCGGTAAGCATGACGACGCTGGTCTCGGCGCTGGGATTCACGCTCGTTGGTCTGGTCGCCACGGCCTTTCCGCTGCAACTGCCCTGGTTGCCGCTGCTGGCGCCGCTGGCGGTGTTCGCGATCTATGTCCTGGCCACTCGGCCTTTCCTGCGTGAGGACGCCGACTGAGCGACCCCCATCACACATCCGGCGCGGGTGTGATTTTCCTGGGCCTGGGTTAGAAGCATTCTGAGCGGAAAATGTTGACCGGTGGTCAATCCGGGACAACAATATCGGGATGCCGCAGGACGATCAGGCGTTGATTGTGGACGTGGAGCGTCGCCTAGCCGAAAAGTACTCGGCGGTTCCGATGGACCACGTGGCTGCAGTGGTGCGGCACGCGTACTCCCAGTTTCAGGGCAGCCGGGTTCGGGATTTCATCCCGCTGCTCGTGCAGCGGCGGGCAGACGAGGATCTCGAGGAGTTGAGCGGTTTGCGCGCCGATCTGGCAGCTGTCGCTCTCGACGAGCTGAACACCGCCGCAGTCTAACTGTCCGCCGTTCACATGTTTGGGCCTAAATACTTAACTGCTTCGGTACGGTGATCCCGCAGAGAGGTTATCGGCGAAGGGGCAATCGGTGGGCAAGCTGGGGGAGCGGGCCGTCGTCTGTGGCGCAGGAATGGGCGGCCTGTTGGCCGCGCGGGTGCTCAGCGACTTCTACGACGCGGTGACGGTTGTCGAACGCGACAAGCTGCCCGACGCTGCCGACCAGCGGCGGGGGGTCCCGCAAGGCCGCCACTTCCACGTGCTGTGGAGCCGCGGCGCGCAGGAATTGGCGGGGCTGTTCCCCGGGATCCACGACGATCTGGTCGCGGCCGGTGCGGCGGTCTGCGACGACGGCGACCTTTCCCGAGTGTCCATCAGGGTGGCCGGCCACGAGCTGAGCCGCGAGGGCAAGTTCAGCGACCCGTCGGCGGTCACCTTGCACCTGCTGAGCCGCCCGTTGCTGGAATCGCATGTGCGCCAGCGGGTCACGGCCATCGGCAACGTCGAGATGCTCGACGGTCATGACTTCGTCGAGCCGATCGCGCCAACCCCGCAACGGGTTACCGGTGCCAAGGTCGTCGATCGCGACACCGGGGCTGAGCGGACCCTGGACGCCGACCTGGTGGTCGACGCCATGGGACGCGGTGCACGGACGCCCGCGTTTCTGGATGACCTGGGCTACGGGCGACCGGTCGCCGAACGCTCGACGACCACGGCGAATTACACCAGTCTGCTGATGCGCATCCCGGAAGGGGTCATCAAGGAGCGGATGACGTTCGTCGTTCCGGAGCCGAAAAAGGCTACCGGTGGGGCGTTTTCGGTGTACGAGCACGACACCTGGATCTTCACGCTGACCCGGGTGGCGGACAACGAACCACCCGACAGTCTGACCGGGATGATCCGGATGGCCACGCAGTTCGCGCCGCCCGCGCTGTTGCGAGCGCTCAAACGTGGCGAGGCGATCAGCGAGATCTCGATGTTCCGCTATCCGGGCGCCACCTGGCGACGCTACGACCACATGACGAAGTTCCCGTCCGGGTACCTGGTCTTCGGCGACGCCATCTGCAGCACCAACCCCATCTACGGTCAGGGCATGACCGTGGCGGCACTGGAAGCGACCGCGCTGCAACGGTGTCTGGCCGGCGCGGACGGCGATTTCGCGCTGCCGTTCTTCGCGGCTGCCGCCGAGCAGATTGCCCCGCTGTGGGCGTCCAACCAGTTCAACGACCGCTACATGGACAACGGCGACCCGGAGCTTGTGCCGTCCAAAGAACTGCTGGACTTCCGTGAAGCGATGCTGTCGGCGGCCGAGACAAGCCCGGCTATGAGCGAAAAGCTCTACCGGTCAATGAATCTCGTCGATCCGCCGACCGATTACAGCCCGCTGCTCGCTTCCGGCTGAGACTGGATCTGGCGGCGATTGCGGACGGTGATCTCCGCGTAGCGATCCTTCAGGGCCTCGCGATCCAGGGTTTGCGCACCGGCTATCGCTTGTTCGGCGGCGAGGGCGGGGTCGATCACCGCGGCTGTGCCGGTCACGTAGATTTCCTTGAGCCCGGCCATGATTGGGCCCGGCACCTCGGCGATCTGACCGGCCAGCTCGACCGATCGGGCCAGCAAGCGGTCATGTGGCACCACCTCGGTGACCAGGCCGATGCGTTCGGCACGTGCCGCGTCGATCACTTCGCCGGTCATCGACAGCCGGCGGGCCATGGCGGCGCCGACGACATGCGGCAGCCGGGCCGTCATCCCGCCGGCCGGCAGGATCCCGACGCGGGCGTGGGTGTCGGCGAATACCGCCCGGTCGGAGGCGACGAGAAAATCGCATCCCAACGCCATTTCGAGCCCGCCGGTGAACACGGCGCCGTTGATGGCGCCGACGATCGGCGTGCGCATTTCACCGGTCTGGCGGATGCAGTTCTGGGTCTGGAAATTCTCGAAGTAGGCCGGCCCCAGGCGCTGGGCCTCCTTGAGGTCGACACCCGCGCAGAACGCCGGGTCGGTGCCGGTGAGCACCACCGCCCGCACCGCCGTGTCCTCGTCTGCCTCGCGCAGCGCGGAGTACAACGCTCCGATCAGGGCCGGGCTCAGGGCGTTTCGAGCCGCAGGCCGGTTCATCGTCAGGACCCGGACCCCGCCGGTGTCCTCGCTGAGAACCAGCGTCGAGGTCATGCCAGGAACTGCGCGGCCTGCCGGGCGAGATCGAGCAGCGGCTGCGGGAAGATGCCCAGGCCGATCGTGATCGCCGCGCAGACAGCGATCGCGGCCTTACTCCAGAAGCTGGGCATCACGACATGCACGGGCTCGGCGTGCGGCTCGGTGAAGAACATCAGCACGATCACGCGTACGTAGAAGTACGCGGCGACCGCGCTACCGATCACACCGACGATGACCAACGGCACCGCCCCACCCGACGCCGCTGCCGAGAACACCGCTAACTTGCTGATGAAGCCGCTGGTCAGCGGGATACCGGCGAAGGCCAGCAGGAACATCGAAAACAGCAGGCCGACAACGGGATAGCGCTGACCGAGTCCGGCCCAGTGGGCGGTGGTGGCGTCTTCCTCACCGTGGGCGTCACGAATGAGGCCGACCACCGCGAACGCGCCCACCGTGCTGAAGCTGTAGGCGACGAGGTAGAACATGGTGGCCGCCAGGCCCGCCGGGTTGTCGGCGATCACGCCGGTGAGCAGGAAGCCCACGTGCGCGATCGAAGAGTACGCGAGCATCCGCTTCACGTCGGTCTGCGTTACCGCGGTGACGGTGCCGACCGCGATAGTCAGGATTGAGATGGCCCACAGCACGGGCCGCCACTGGTCGTGCAGCGGTGGCAGCGCGACGTAGACAACCCGTAGCAGGGCACCGAACGCCGCGACTTTCGTTGCGGCGGCCATGAACCCGGTGATCGGGGTCGGCGCGCCCTGGTAGACGTCGGGGATCCAGGAGTGGAAGGGGACCGCGCCGACCTTGAACAGTAGACCGACCGACAACAGCGCGACGCCCATCAGTGCCATCGAGTGGCTGTGGTCGGCCGCCAAAGCCTTCGCGATGCCGGGCAGCGTCAGGGTGTCGGTGGCGCCGTAGAGCAGAGCCACGCCGTACAGGAAAAATGCCGACGAAAATGCGCCCAGCAGAAAGTATTTGACGGCCGCTTCCTGGGACAGCAGGCGGCGGTGCCGGGCCAGTCCGCAGAGCAGATAGAGCGGCAGCGACAACACCTCCAGCGCCACGAACATGGTCAGCAGGTCATTGGCGGCCGGGAACACCAGCATGCCGCCGACCGCCAGCATGGTCAGTGGAAACACCTCGGTCTGGCTCGCGCCGGCCCGTTCGGCCTCGTGTTCGGCCGCGCTGTCCGGGACCGCAGACGCTTGTGGCGTGAAGGATTGCAATCCGGCCGGCGCGTGAGCGGTAGCCGTCGCAGCGCCCGGTCCGGCGACCGGGCTGTCACCCTTCTGCCGCTCGGCGAAGAAGAACACCGCGAGCAGCGCGACCAGCAGGATGGCGCCCTGCAGCAGCAGCGTCGGCCCATCGACGGCCAGCGCGTGCAGCACCGCATAGCGGCCGGGGGGATCAAGCCGCTCGGAGACGACGATGACCGCGGCGATCGCCGCAATCAGGCCGCCGAGCGCGAGCAGGACTTGGGCGCCGTAGCGGGCCCGTCGGGGCAGAAATGCTTCCACCAAAACGCCGACCACCGCGACACCGAAGACGATGAAGATTGGTGCGAGTAGCCCGTATTCGACGCTGGGCGTCGGCATCGAAGCAGCAAGAAGAGACGTCATCGCCGCGGTCCTTCCGCCATTCCGGGTACGTGCGCGGTGCCGGGCCGCACGATCGGTGCCGGGTCATGCGCACCAATGGTCACCATCGTGTTGCCCACCGCCGGGTTGATGATGTCCAGCACGGGCTTGGGATAGATCCCCAGCACCAGCAGCAGCGCGATAAGTGGTGCGACGACCAATATTTCGCGCGGCACCAGATCGCGGATCCGTTCGTTGCCCGGTGTGACGGGACCGGTCATCACCCGCTGGTACAGCCATAGGATGTAGATCGAGGAAAGTACCAGCGCGATCACGCCGACCGCGGCCGCCAGCCAGTAGCGGTTGTAGGAGCCCAGCAGCACCAGGAATTCGCTGACGAACGGCGCGAGACCGGGAAGCGATACCGTCGCCAGGCCGGCGACCAGGAATGTGCCGGCCAGCACCGGCGCCACCTTCTGGATTCCGCCGTAGGCGGCGATCGAGCGGGTGCCGCGGCGCGAGATCAGGAAGCCCGCGATCAGGAACACCGCCGCGGTGGAGATGCCGTGGTTGAGCATGTACAGCGTCGCCCCGCTCTGGCCCTGCGTCGTCATCACGAAGATGCCGAGGATGATGAAGCCGAAGTGCGAGATCGACGTGTAGGCGATCAGTCGCATGATGTCGGTCTGACCGATCGCGACGATAGCGCCATAGATGACGCCGATCACGGCGAGGGCGACGATGGCGGGCCGGAAATACGTTGACGCATCGGGGAATAACTGCAGGCAGTAACGCAGCATGCCGAACGTGCCGACCTTGTCCATCACCGCGGTGATCAGCACCGCTGTCGCCGGCGTCGACTCGACCGCGGCGTCAGGCAGCCAGCGGTGGAACGGCCACAGCGGCGCCTTGATGGCGAACGCGAGCATGAATCCCAAAAACAGCGCCTTCGTCACGCCCGACGAGGCACCCAAAGTGCCCGAGGTGACGGCGGCGACGATTTGACGGAAGTCGAAAGTGCCCGAGCCGGTTTCGGCGGTCACCACGTACAAGCCGATCACCGCGGCCAGCATGATCAGACCGCCGAAAAGGTTGTACAACAAGAACTTCACCGCGGCGCGCGACCGGTGAGCGCCACCGCCGAAGCCGCCGATGAGGAAATACATCGGGATCAGCATCGCCTCGAAGAACACGTAGAACAGCAACACGTCCAGCGAGATCACCGAGATGAGCACCATCGACTCGATGGTCAGCGTCAGCGCCACGAAAGCCTGTGTACCGCGGGATCTCTCGCCGCCGTCGTCCCAGCCGGCCACCAGCAGGAACGGCACCAGGATCGTCGTCACCAGCACCAGCATCAATGCGATGCCGTCGACACCGATCGTGTAGCCGGCGCCGAACGCCGGTATCCACGGGTGCGATTCGGTGAATTGATAGGTCGGCCCGCCGGCCTTGAAGGCCACCGCGAGTGCGATCGACAGCACCAGCACTGCCACCGACACGGCGACACCGAGCCACTTGGCGAATTGCCGTCCGCCCGCTGGGATCAGGATGATCACGACGGCACCGACCAACGGCAGCAGCCACAGGATCGAAAGCCATGGGGCGTTAGTCACGAGCGCCGCTCCTTTTCATCGCTACGCTCTGCATCGTCGCGGCGCGGGTCACGAGCGCCGCTCCTGTTCAGTGGCACCGCTGATGCGGCGCGGTACCAGGTCCAAGATGTGGATCACCACAGTTGCACCGCCAGGATCGCGGCGCCGACGAGGGCCGCTCCGGCCAGCATCGACAACGCGTAGTTGCGGGCGAACCCGGTCTGGAAGCCGCGTAACCAATCCGACGTGCGGCCAACGAGGTTGGCCAGGCCGTTGACCGAGCCGTCGACGCCCTGGTCGTCGAATTCGACCAGCGCGTGGGTGAACTGCGCACCCGGTCGCATGAACACCCCTTCGTTGAACGCATCGCCGTAGAGATCCCGGCGGGCGGCGACGGTGAGTACGGACGCGTCGGCCGGCGCGGTCCCGGGCACGGCACGCAGGCCGTACAGCAGGACGGCGATGCCGACCCCCACCAGGACGGTGCCGAGAGTGACGATGTTGAACGTCCACGTCGGCAACACGTGTGAGCTCTCCTCGAAGGTGGTCACGGGTTCGAGCCAGTGCTGCAGCCGGCCGCCGAAGGCGAACACACCGCCGGAGAACACCGAGCCGACGGCGAGCAGGATCATCGGCCAGGTCATCAACGCGGGCGACTCGTGGGGATGCGTGCCCTCGGCCCAACGCTTTTCGCCGAAGAACGTCATCAGCATCACTCGGGTCATGTAGAACGCGGTGATGCCGGCACCGAGCAGTGCGGCCCCGCCCAGAATGTAGCCGCGGATCCCGCCGTCACCGAGGGCTGCTTCGATGATCGCGTCCTTGGAGAAGTAACCGGCGAACGGCCACACGCCGATGATCGCCAGATAGCCGAGGCCGAACGTGGCGAACGTGATCGGAAGCGCCGCGCGCAGCGCCCCGTACCGCCGCATGTCCTGCTCTTCGTGCATCGCATGGATGATCGAGCCGGAGCCCAGGAACAGACCGGCTTTGAAGAAGCCGTGCGTGAGCAGGTGCATGATCGCGAACACGTAGCCCGCCGGACCCAGGCCCGCGGCCAGCACCATGTAGCCGATCTGACTCATCGTCGACGCCGCGAGCGCGCGCTTGATGTCGTCCTTGGCGCAGCCGATGAAGGCTCCGAAGAGCAGCGTCACCGTGCCCACGATGATCACGCCGAGTCGCGCGTCGGGGGACAGGCTGTACAGCGGGTTGCACCGCACAATCAGATACACACCGGCGGTCACCATCGTGGCCGCGTGGATCAGCGCCGAGACCGGGGTGGGACCTTCCATCGCGTCCCCGAGCCAGGCCTGCAGCGGAACCTGGGCGGACTTGGCGCATGCGCCCGACAGCAGCAGCAACCCGATCCAGGTCAGCGCGCTCTGGCTGGCTCCCGTTGCCTGACCAAACACGCCGGAGTAGGACAGCGTGCCAAAGTTGGCGAAGATCACGAAGATGGCCAGGGCCAGCCCGGCGTCGCCGACGCGGTTCATCACGAAAGCCTTCTTGGCCGCGGTGGCCGCGGTGGGCTTGTGGTACCAGAATCCGATCAGCAGGTAGGACGCCAGACCCACGCCTTCCCAGCCGGCGTAGAGACCCACGAAGTTGTCGGCCACGACCAACAGCAGCATGGCCGCCAAGAACAAGTTCAGGTAGGCGAAAAACCTTCGGCGATCGGGGTCTTCGGCCATGTAGGCCACCGAGTAGATGTGGATCAGCGATCCCACCCCGGTGATCAGCAGCACGAAACAGATTGACAGCTGGTCGATTTGCAACCCGAAGTCGACCTGGAGGCTGTCAACCGGAATCCAGGTGAACAGGTTCTGCGTGATGGTCCGCGCGTCGCCGTGCCGGCCGAGCATGTCGGTCAGCAGCGACACTCCGACCCCGAACGCGGCCAGTGCGGTCAGGCAGCCCAGCCAGTGTCCCCACGCGTCGGTACGCCGGCCGCCGAGCAAAAGTATCGCGGCGCCGGCCGCGGGCAACGCGACGAGCAGCCAGCTCAGATGTGTCATGCCTCAGCCCTTAAGCAGGTTGGCGTCGTCGACCGAAGCCGATTTGCGGGCACGGAAAATCGTCATGATGATGGCCAGCCCCACCACCACTTCACAGGCGGCGACGACCATCGTGAAGAACGCCACCATCTGACCGTCGAGGTGACCGTGCAGCCGGGAGAAGGTGACGAAGGCCAAGTTGACCGCGTTCAGCATCAACTCGACGCACATGAACATGACAATCGCGTTGCGCCGCAACAGCACACCGGCTGCGCCGATGGTGAACAGCAGCGCGGACAGATACAGGTAATTCTCCGGGTTCATGACGCACCGTTTCCGTGGGAGCCGTGCAGCGCCGGCAGGTCGCGCTCCCCAACCGGCCGGGGCTCCAACACTCCGGGCACCGACAGCCGGGAGGGGGACCCGTCGGGCAGCCGTGCGGGTGTGTCGACGGCGTTGTGCCGGGCGAAGACGCCCGGGCCGGGCAGTGGTGTCGGGTACCCACCGGGATGGAACCGCTCGATGGACAACTCGCGCTGGGTCTTGCGGCGCTCGAACCGCTCGCGGTGGGCCAGGATCATCGCACCGATCGCCGCGGTGATGAGCAGCGCGCTGGTCAGTTCGAACGCCCACAGGTACTGGGAAAAGATGAGCGCCGCCAACCCCTGGACGTTGCCCTCGGGGGCGATGTCCGTCGAGTAGCCGTTCGCCGCAAATCGGTTCGTGGCGACGTTGCCGATTCCGGCGATCAACACGACGCCCAAGCCCAGTCCGGCGATTACCGCGGCAACCCGTTGTCCGCGAAGGGTTTCCACCAATGACTCGGCTGAGTCCACACCGATCAGCATCAGGACGAACAAGAACAGCATCATCACCGCGCCGGTGTAGACCACGATCTGCACGACCCCGAGGAACAGGGCGTCCTGAATCATGTAGATGACGGCCAGCACGATCATCGTCAGCGCCAGCGACATCGCGCAGTACACCGCGTTGGCGGCCATCACCACGCCGAGCGCGCCGATCAGCGCCAGCGTGGCCAGTATCCAAAAGGTCACCGCTTCGCCGGTGGACGTGCGGGCGATGGTGTCGGCTGCAAACAGGGCGGTCACTTCGAGATGTCCGAAATCGGTAGCTGCCGCAGCCCATTCGCGGTGACGTTGCCGCGGTAGTAGTCGGCGTCGGTAGCCCCCTCGGCCCTCGGGTGAGGGGCGGGGGTCATGCCGTCGAGCAGCGGCGCCAGCAGGTTCTGCTTCTCGTAGATCAGGTCGGCCCGGTTGTCATCGGCCATTTCGTAGTGGTTGGTCATCGTCAGCGCGCGAGTCGGGCAGGCCTCGACACACAGTCCGCAACCGATGCAGCGCAGGTAGTTGATCTGGTAGACGCGGCCGTAGCGTTCGCCCGGGGAAAAACGGGCCTCGTCGGTGTTGTCGTCGCCTTCGACGTAGATCGCGTCGGCGGGACACGACCACGCGCACAGTTCGCAGCCGATGCACTTCTCCAGGCCGTCGGCGTAGCGGTTGAGCTGATGGCGGCCGTGGTACCGGGGCATCACCGGCCCGGGGTTCTCCGGATAGCTCTCGGTGATCGGGCGCTTGAACATCGCGCCGAACGTCACACCGAATCCGGCGAGGGAACTGAGAAACTTAGCCATTGGCTGTCTCCTTGGTCGCTGGTGCCAGTTGCTTGGCGGGCATCGGCGGCGTAGGAAATGCCGGCTCCAAGGACGCCGCAGGTGCGGACCTTGCCTCCGACTCTGTGCGGCGACGCTTCTTGCGCAAGTGACTGTTGCTGAACGGCCGCTGCAGCAGATACAGCAGGACGGCCGTGACGATGATGCTCGCGACGACCAGCACGGTCGTCCAATGCGCATAACCCTGGTCGCGCAGTGTGCGGACAGCCGCGGCGATCAAAGCCCAGACCAGCGACACCGGGATCAGGATCTTCCAGCCGAGCGCCATGAACTGGTCGTAGCGCAGTCGCGGCAGCACGCCACGCAGCCAGATGTAGAGGAACAGGAAGACCCAGACCTTGGCGGTGAACCACAGCACCGGCCAGAAGCCGCTATTGGCACCGGCCCACACCATGGTCAGCGGCCACGGCGCGTGCCAGCCGCCCAGGAACAGCGTCGCGGCCAGCGCTGACACCGTGGTCATGTTGATGTATTCGGCGAGGAAGAACATCGCGAAGCTCAGCGACGAGTACTCGGTGTGGAAACCGGCGACCAGTTCGCCCTCGGCCTCGGGAAGGTCGAACGGCGCCCGGTTGGTCTCGCCCACCATCGACACCAGGTACGTGCAGAACGAAGGCAGCAGCAAGAAGATGTACCAAACCCGGTTCTGGGCTGCGACGATCTCCGAGGTGGACATCGTTCCGGCGTAGAGGAACACCGTCGCGAACGACAGGCCCATCGCGACCTCGTACGAGATCACCTGAGCGGTGGAGCGCACACCGCCCAGCAGCGGATAGGTCGATCCGGACGACCACCCGGCGAGCACGATCCCGTACACCCCGATCGAGGACAACGCCAGGATGAACAGCACCGCCACCGGCAGGTCGGTGACCTGCAGTGGAGTCCAGTGGCCGAACACCGACACCTGCGGCCCGAAGGGGATGAACGCGAACGCGGTGATAGCGGGGATCGTCGAAATGGCCGGCGCGAGAAGGAAAATCGGCTTCTCTACCCCGAACGGGATGATCGGCTCTTTGAGCGCCAGTTTGATGCCGTCGGCGAGGCTCTGTAGGTAGCCGCGCGGCCCGACCCGGTTGGGGCCCCACCGCATCTGCATCCGGCCCAGGATCTTGCGCTCGGCGAGGATTGCGACCAGCACGGTCAGCACCAGGAACACAAAGACCAGAAGCGCTTTGGCAAGAACCAGCCACCAGGTGTCGTGTCCGAAGGCGGTCACTTGGAAGCTCCAATCTGCACCACGGCGCCGGGCGTCACGCCCAGTTCCCGGTGCACCGGCGACCCGGGTGAGTTCAGCGGCAGCCATGCGACGTGATCGGGCATCTCGGTGATCGCCAGCGGCAGGGTGATCGAGCCGCGCGCGGTGCTGACGCTCACGGTGTCGCCGTCGGAGGCGCCGATCCCGTTGGCGGTCTCGGCCGACAACCGCACCACCGGGGTGCGCGCGGTGCCGGCCAGATGCGGCTCGCCATCTTGCAACTGCCCGTCGTCGAGCAACATCCGCCAACCCGCCAGGACGGCTTCACCGGCCCCCGGCTCGGGGGCGGAGGCCGCGGCAACGCTCGGAGCCGCCGCGGGTGCGCCGTCCCAGGTGCCCAGCCGGTTGAGTTCGGCCAGACCCGCTGCCACAGTGGGGAATCCGAGGTCGATGCCCAGTTCGTCGGCCAGGGTGTCCAGCACGCGGCAGTCCGGTGTCGCGGCCGGCTGCAGCGCACCCGAGAAGCTGCGCTGACGGCCTTCCCAGTTGACGTACGTTCCGGCTTTTTCCGCGGCCGGCGCGATCGGGAATACCACGTCGGCGCGCTCGGTGACCGCGCTGCGCCGCAGCTCGAGGCTGACGATGAAGCCCGCCGCGTCCAGAGCGGCGAGCACCGCGTCGGGGTCGGCGAAGTCGCCTGGGTCGATGCCGCCGATCAGCAACGCGCCCAGGGTCCCGTCCTTGGCGGCGGCGAGGATGGCCTCCGCGTCACGCCCTGCGGCGGAGGGCAATTGGGCGACATTCCAGCCCGCGGCGATTTGTGCGCGGGCGGTCTCGTCGTTCAGCGGCCGGCCACCGGGCAGCAGCCCCGGCAGTGCGCCGGCCTCGACGGCTCCGCGCTCGCCGGCGCGGCGCGGCACCCACGCCAGTCGCGCTCCGGTGCTCTCTGCGAGCCGGGCCGCTGCCGACAAAGCGCCGGGCGAGGTGGCCAGCCGTTCACCGACCATGATCACGGCGCCTGGCTTGGCGAGCAGTCCGGCGAGTTCACCGCCGGCCAGTCCGTCCAGTGCGGCGGCCTCACCGCCGGGCGCGGTCTCGATCAGCGTGCCGTGCATCTTCTGTAAACCGTTGCTGGCGAAAGGCGCAACGGCGTGGACCGGCAGACCGTGCTTGCGCGCCGCTTTACGCAGGCGCAGATACACGATCGGCGACTCTTCTTCGGGCTCGAAGCCAACCAGCAGCACCGCCGGCGCCGACTCCAGGTCGGAGTAGCTGGTGGTGAGCAGCTTGCCCGCGACCCGGGCGGCTAGGAACTGCGTCTCCTCTTCGGAGTGCGGACGGGCACGGAAGTCGATGTCGTTGGTGGCCAACACGATTCGTGCGAACTTCGAGTAGGCGTACGCGTCTTCGACGGTCAACCTGCCGCCGGGTAGCACACCGGCACCGCCGGCCGCCGTGGTGAGGCCCTCGAGCGCCACCGCGACCGCATGCGGCCACGACGCGGGCTCGAGTTCGCCGTCGGTGCCGCGGACCAGGGGAGTGGTGATCCGGTCACCCTGGGTGGCGTAGGTGAACGCCCAGCGGCCCTTGTCGCAGTTCCACTCTTCGTTGACCTCGGGCTCATCGCCGGCCAGTCGGCGCACCACCTTGCCGCGACGGTGGTCTGTGCGCTGGGCACACCCCGACGCGCAATGCTCGCACACGCTCGGGCTGGAGACCAGGTCGAATGGACGGGCGCGGAAACGGTAGGCGGTGCCGGTCAGCGCACCAACCGGACAGATCTGCACGGTGTTGCCGGAGAAATACGACTCGAACGGCTCCTCGGCGTAGATGCCGACCTGTTGCAGCGCGCCGCGCTCCAGCATCTCGATGAACGGGTCACCGGCGATCTGATCGGAGAACCGGGTGCAGCGCGCACAGAGGATGCAGCGCTCGCGGTCCAGCAGCACCTGCGAGGAGATGTTGATCGGCTTGGTGAACGTCCGCTTGACGTCCTCGAACCGAGAGTCCGGGCGGCCGTTGGACATTGCCTGGTTCTGCAATGGGCATTCACCGCCCTTGTCGCACATCGGGCAGTCCAGCGGATGGTTGATCAGCAGCAGTTCCATCACGCCGTGCTGCGCCTTGTCGGCGACCTCCGAGGTGAATTGGGTGCGCACCACCATGTCGTCGGCGACCGGAATCGTGCACGACGCCATCGGCTTGCGCTGGCCCTCGATCTCGACGATGCACTGGCGGCATGCGCCGACCGGGTCCAGTAGCGGGTGATCGCAGAACCTAGGGATCTGCACGCCGATCAACTCAGCGGCCCGAATCACCAACGTGCCCTTGGGAACACTGATTTCGGTGCCGTCGATGGTCAGCGTCACCAATTCAGGCTCGGTGACCTTTTCTCCGGTGTCGGCAGTTTGGGTCATGCTTTCACTCCGTCTGCCTCGAGCATGGACAGCTGGGGGTCGAACGGACAACCGCCGCCCTCGATGTGTGCGACGTATTCGTCGCGAAAGAACTTGAGCGACGATGCGACGGGGCTGGCCGCGCCATCGCCTAAGGCGCAGAACGACTTTCCGAGAATCGCGTCGGCGATGTCGGTGAGCTTGTCCAGGTCCTCGACGGTACCGTGACCGTTTTCCAGACGGTGGTAGATCTGGCTCAGCCAGAATGTGCCCTCGCGGCACGGCGTGCACTTACCGCACGACTCGTGCTTGTAGAAGTCGATCCAGCGGCCGACCGCGCGCACCACACAGGTGGTTTCGTCGAATATCTCCAGCGCCTTCGTGCCCAGCATCGACCCGACCGATCCGACGCCCTCGTAATCCAGTGCTACGTCGAGGTGTTCGTCGGTGAGAAGCGGTGTCGACGATCCGCCGGGGGTCCAGAACTTCAGCTGGTGTCCGGCCCGCACGCCGCCGGCGTAGTCGAGCAGTTCGCGCAGCGTGATGCCCAGCGGCGCCTCGTACTGCCCGGGCTTGGTGACGTGGCCCGACAACGAATACAGCGTGTAGCCAGGTGATTTCTCGCTACCCATGGAGCGGAACCAGTCCACGCCATTGAGCACGATGGATGGAACGCTGGCTATTGTCTCGACGTTGTTGATCACCGTCGGGCAGCCATACAGGCCGGCGACCGCCGGGAACGGCGGACGCAGTCTCGGCTGCCCGCGCCGGCCTTCCAACGAATCCAGCAGCGCGGTTTCCTCACCGCAGATGTACGCGCCCGCCCCGGCGTGCACCACCAGTTCCAGGTCGTAGCCCGATCCGCCGATGTTCTTGCCCAGGTAGCCGTTGGCGTAGGCCTCGGCGACCGCGTTCTGCAGGCGCCGCAGCACCGGCATTACCTCGCCGCGGACGTAGATGAACGCGTGGCTGGCCCGGATGGCGTAGGACGCGATGATGACGCCTTCGACCAGCACGTGCGGGGTGGCCAGCATCAGCGGAATATCTTTGCACGTACCGGGTTCCGACTCGTCGGCGTTGACCACCAGGTAATGCGGCTTAGCCGCGGCACCGCTGTCGCCCTGCGGAATGAACGACCATTTGGTCCCGGTCGAGAAGCCTGCGCCCCCGCGACCGCGCAGTCCGGAATCCTTGACGATCGAGATGACGGCGTCGGCGTCCATCTTCAAGGCCTTGTCCAGCGCCTGGTAGCCGTCGTTGCGGCGGTAGGTCTCCAGCGTCCACGATTGCGGGTCGTCCCAGAATCGGCTCAGCACCGGCGCCAACGGTGTCGGTGACCCCATTACTTGCCCTCCCCTGCAGGCGGTGCGGTCATGTTCTTGTCCTTGGCCACCTTGAGGCCCGCCAGTGTCGCTTCGCCGGCACCGCCCTGGCCCTCGTCGGGGCGCGGGTCGGGAAAACCGGCGAGGATCCGCTCGGCCTCTTTGAACGTGCACAGGTTTCCGCGGGTGGGGGCGGGGGGAGTGCCGGAGCGCAGACCGTCGACCAGAGAGCGGGCCGACTGAGGCGTCTGGTTGTCGTAGAACTCCCAGTTGACCATCACCACCGGCGCGTAGTCGCAGGCCGCGTTGCACTCGATGTGCTGCAGGGTGACCTTTCCGTCGTCGGTGGTCTCGTCGTTGCCGACGCCCAGGTGGTCTTTGAGCGAGTCGAAGATTGCGTCGCCGCCCATCACCGCGCACAGCGTGTTGGTGCAGACTCCGACCAGATACTCGCCGGTCGGTCCGCGACGGTACATGGTGTAAAAGCTTGCGACAGCGGCAACTTCGGCTCCGGTCAGGCTGAGCTGAGCGCCGCAGAATTCCACGCCGGCCGGCGTCACGTAACCATCTTGCGCCTGCACTAGGTGCAGCAGCGGCAGGAGTGCCGAGCGCGGGTTGGGGTAGCGGCCGATGATCTCCTTGGCGTCGACCTCGAGCCGTGCCTGCACGTCGGCCGGGTACGACTTGGGGGCTCCTTCGGTGACGAACTGGCCGGGCTCCTCCGCCGGCGGCCCAAGCCGAATGAATACCCGTTCGCCGTTGTTGGCGCCGGCTTGAGGTACTGCCGTCATCGGTCCACCCCGCCCATCACCGGGTCGATACTGGCCACCGCGGTGATGACGTCGGCGACCATGCCGCCCTCGCACATCGCAGCGACGGCTTGAAGATTCGTGAACGAGGGGTCTCGGTAGTGGACCCGGTACGGGCGGGTGCCGCCGTCGCTGACCATGTGCACACCCAGCTCGCCGCGTGGGGATTCGACGGCGACGTAGACCTGCCCGGCCGGAACCCGGATGCCCTCGGTGACCAACTTGAAGTGGTGGATCAAGGCCTCCATCGAGCCGGTCATGATCTTCTCGATGTGCTCCGGGGCGTTGCCCAGCCCGTCCGGGCCGACCTTCAGGTCGGCGGGCCAGGCGATCTTGCGGTCCTCGATCATCGTCGGTCCCGGACGAAGCTTGTCCAAGCACTGCTCGACGATCTTGACCGACTCCGACATCTCCTTGACGCGAATGATGTAGCGGCCGTAGGAATCGCAGCCGTCGTCGGTCATCACGTCGAACTCGTAGCCCTCGTAACCGCAGTAGGGCTCGGCCTTACGGAGGTCGTGCGGCAACCCGGTGCAGCGCAGTACCGGTCCGGTGATGCCCAGCGCCATGCAGCCGGTGAGATCCAGATAGCCGACGTCCTTGGTGCGGGCCTTCCAGATTGCGCTTTCGTTGAGCAGGTTGCCCATCTCGCGCAGCGTGACCTTCAAATCCTTGAGGGCCTTGGCGATTTCGGTTTTGGCATCGGACGGCAAGTCCTGCGCCACGCCCCCGGGCCGAATGTAGGCGCTGTTCATCCGCAGACCGGTGATGTACTCGAACAGCGTCAGGATGGTCTCGCGGCCCTTGAAGCCGGTGAACATCGGCGTCATCGCGCCCAACTCCATGCCGCCGGTCGCCAAAGCGACCAGATGCGACGAGATGCGGTTGAGCTCCATCATCATCACCCGGATGACGTTGACCCGCTCGGGGATCTCGTCGGTGATCCCGAGCAGCTTCTCTACACCCAGGCAGAAGGCGGTTTCGTTGAAAAAGGGTGCCAGGTAATCCATTCGGGTCACGAATGTGACGCCCTGCGTCCAGTACCGATACTCGAGGTTCTTCTCGATTCCGGTGTGCAGGTAGCCGATTCCGCATCGGGCGTCGGTGACGGTCTCGCCCTCGATCTCGAGGATCAATCGCAGCACGCCGTGGGTGGACGGGTGCTGCGGACCCATGTTGACGACGATCCGCTCGCCGGGTTCACCCTTGCGGGCGGCCTCCACGATCTTCTCCCAGTCCTGCCCGCCAAGGGTTACCAGGGTTTCGCTCATCAGTTGTAGGACCTCCGCTGATCGGGCGGTGGAATCGTGGCGCCCTTGTACTCCACAGGAACGCCGCCGAGCGGGTAGTCCTTGCGCTGTGGGTGCCCCTCCCAGTCGTCGGGCATCTCGATGCGGGTCAGCGAGGGGTGGCCATCGAAGATGATGCCGAAGAAGTCGTAGGTTTCGCGCTCATGCCAGTCGTTGGTCGGGTAGATCCCGAACAGCGAGGGGATGTGCGGATCCTCGTCTGGCGCAGCCACTTCCAGTCGCACACGACGGTTGTGAGTGATCGAGTTCAACGGGTAGACGGCGTGCAACTCACGACCGGTGTCATCGGGATAGTGCACGCCGTTGACGCCCAGGCACAACTCGAAGCGCAGCTGTGGGTCGTCCCGCAGCCGGCGAGCCACCTGTGGCAGCAGTTCGCGTCGCACATGCAGCGTCAGCTCGTTGCGATAGACAACGACTTTCTCTATGGCATCGGCGAATTCGACGTTGTCGTCGGCTTTCAAGGCGTCGGACAGTCGGTCGACGACCTCGTCGAAGTAGAAGCCGTAGGGACGCGGGCTCCCCTCGTCGATGGTGACCTGGCGAACCAGTCGCCCATAGCCCGAGGTGTCACCGCTGCCGCGGACGCCGAACATGCCGCGGCGCACGCTGATCCGTTCGGCGCCGGCGGGGTCGGAGCCGACGGGGTCGCCGCCGACCTCGGCGGCGGCCCGCTTGGGGTCGTGTTCCGGAGAGCTCATCGCAGCAGTCCGAGGTGCTCGATCGTCGGCCGGGCGGCGAGTGCCGCCTGCTCAGCCTCGGCGATCGCTTGCTCGCGGTTGACTCCGAGCGGCATCTCTTGAATCTTCTCATGCAGCTTGAGGATTGCGTAGAGCAGCATCTCGGGTCGCGGAGGGCAGCCGGGCAGGTAGATGTCCACCGGCACCACATGGTCGACGCCCTGCACGACCGCATAGTTGTTGAACATTCCGCCCGACGATGCGCAGACGCCCATGGCCAGTACCCATTTGGGCTCGGCCATTTGGTCGTAGATCTGGCGCAGCACCGGCGCCATCTTCTGGCTGACGCGGCCGGCCACGATCATCAGGTCCGCCTGACGCGGTGTTGCCGAAAACCGCTCCATGCCAAAGCGTGCGATGTCGAAGCGCGGGCCGGCGGTGGCCATCATCTCGATCGCGCAGCAGGCCAGTCCGAAGGTGGCCGGCCACAGCGAGCTCTTGCGGAAATAGCCGGCCAGGTGTTCGACTGTCGTCAGCAGAAAGCCGCTGGGAACTTTTTCTTCAATACCCACGATTTACCTCAGTCCCAAGTCAATCCGCCGCGACGCCACACGTACGCATAGGCCACGAAGACGGTGAGCATGAAGATGACCATCTCGATCAGTGCGAACGTCCCGAGCTGGTCGTAACTGACCGCCCACGGGTAGAGGAACACGATCTCGATGTCGAAGACGATGAACAGCATTGCAGTCAGGTAGTACTTCACCGGAAACCGCTGGCCGCTGCCCGCGTGCGGCGCATTGGCGGGCTGGTCGCTGGGCTCGATTCCGCACTCGTAGGCCTCCAGCTTCGCCCGGTTATAGCGGGACGGGCCGGTGATCTGGGCAAGCGCGACCGAGCCGAGCGCGAAGGCTGCGGCGATCCCTCCGAGTACGAGAATGGGTAGGTAGAGATTCATCCCGCGACGACGCTTCCTCACTCTTGGTCTAGGGCTGGACTGTGAGCGCAACCACAGCCTAGCGACCATGTGTGGCCGCGCGCCCAGCAGGTTAGTTGTGACCTCAACCACAACTGCAGGAAGGCTGGGCAGCGCCCATCCGGCGATAGGAGTCCGACCAGCCAGAAAGAGCGAACGGCGAAGAGCGCAAGGCGCTTTGATGCGTTTTCACGACGGAAACAATGCTGCCGAACGGTCCTGATTACTGGCGGAGCGGACGGAATTCCGTGGCCGAGGTTCTGTGGCTATTACACGGGGGCGCGCAGCAACTCGAGGACGGTTCTGCTCAGCCGGATCGGGTCGATCGGGTGGGGAACCGCACCTTCGGCGCGCGACCAGCTGGCCAGCCAGGCGTCATCCTGGCGACCCGTCAGCACCACGATCGGGGGCCCGTCATCGATTTCGTCTTTGAGCTGTTTGGCGAGGCCCATGCCGCCCTCGGGTGTCGCCTCGCCGTCAAGGATGGCCAGATCGATGCCGCCGGCGTCCAATTGCTGGACGACGACCGGTCCGGTGGCGACCTCGGTGTAGCTCAGCTCGGGCAGATCCGGATGCACCCGTTTACCCAGCGCAAGCATGACGGCCTGTCGGGTGTTGGGGTTGTCGCTGTACACAAGGATCCGCAGGGGGCTGGTGGCAGACACGGTCCAGATCGTAGCGCCCGACGGCAGTTACTGCGGCGCCCTCACAGCCCCAATAGATCCAGCCCACCGATCAAGGCCTGGTCGGGAGCAATCACGGCGTCGTAGTCGAGACCCACGAGGCTTTCGACCACACCTGCGGCAAAGCCGTCTGGGGTGCCAAGGGCAAACAACGCTTCAGCGGAGTTGAATGCGTCGGCACCAGCGGTGAAATCGGCTGTCACAGCGGCTTGGAGGTCGGACATACTTGCCGGGTCCACTACGGCCGGAAATGCGAAACTTCCCATGGGTGTCACCCCCACAGCGGCTTGGGTCAAGCCGGCGAAGACGTCCTCCGTTGTGCCGATGAGATTGTCGTTGGAACCCGCGGTCTCGAGGGCCAAACCAGCGGCGAAGCCCGCCGGGGTACCGAGGAAGAAATCCGCCTGGGCAGCGGTGATGGCGGCCTGACCTTCCGTAAGCGAGGTTTCCACATTGCTCAGAATGGCGGTGAAATCGTCGGCGCGGGCGGTGGGTGCGGCGGCCAGCTGGCTCAGCGCACCGGCAGCCGCTCCGATGCCGATGGCGATACCGCACAGCCGGCGCTGGCGGAGGACAGGGTTTCTGCGATTGCGTTTCATGGCGGGCCTCCGCCCTTTGACTGAAAATCTATGAGGAATTTCTAAGTTACTCTCAGGGTCGGCGGAATGATAGGTCCGCGCAGAATGCCGGGCTCAAGGAGCCCGAGTGTGAAAGGCAGCAGCCTTACTGCGGCGTTCGCACGAAGTATGCGTCGGCCGAGACCGTTGCCGTTTTCGCAACCATGCCCAGCTGATTCCAGTCGATGTCGAACCGGGCGCGGTCGATATCGGTCTTCGCCGTCACCCGCACCACGCCGTCGCCGAGCCTGCTGACCTGGACCGGCAGCGGCACCGGCGCGGTCACCCCTTTGATGCTGAAGGTGGCGTGGAGTTTGGCGGTGTCGCCGGCAGTGGGCTCGATGCTGGTCACTTCCACGATGATCTCCGGGTAGTGATCGGCGTCGAAGAAGTCGGCCGACCGCAGGTGCTCGTCGCGCTTGCCGATGCCCGTGCGCAGCGATGCCACCTGGATCTCGAGACGGCCGAATATGGCTCCCTTGCCGGTGATCTGGCCGTCGCCGTCGATGTCGCCAAATCGCCCTTTGACGTTGACCAGGCCCCAGAAGTTCTTAATTCTGAAGCCCACGGTGGAACGACCGGGATCCAGGCTCCAGGGCCCGGCGGTGTCGGGGTCGTTCAGCAGCGTGTCGACGTTCGTCATATCTTGCTCAGCTCCTCAGCTCAGAATCGGCGCGAGATCGGCCGGGTCGAAGTACTCGTCAATACGGGTGATCACGTTGTTGGCACCCACCTTGATCACGATGCAGACCCGCAGCGCGATCGATCCGTCGTTGGATCCGGTCGCACGCAGGATGTGCTGCTGAACGAAGCCGTCCGCAAACAGTTCACGGTCGAGGATCTCGTAGCGGCGTTCGGCGGTGATGCGGATAAACCAGCGCAGCACCTTCATCGCGCGTTCTTTGTCGTCGTCACGCTGCGCCCCGGCCCGCCACACGGCGATGTCAGCCGCAAGGAGTTCGTCGAGTCGCGACTCGTCGCCGCGCTCGATCGCCGCGAAAAGTTCGTCGGCCACGTCCATTACGGCCGCAGCAGCGGGCATCGCGTGCCTCCTTATTCGTCCTGGTAGCCGGGGTGCGCGGCCGCGAGTCGACGACCGACCAGCGCACGCAACGCCGACCGCACGGAAAAGTCGGCTCCGTCCACGTCGCCGGCGCGGATGGCCGCCGCCAGCGCGGCCTCGTCGTCGAACCCGATGCTGGTCAATGCCTGGTTGATGCCGTCATCGGGGTCGGTGGTCAGCTCGCGTTCGACCATGCGCAGGGCGTTGGCCGCGACCCGGGCATGAAAGCTGACTTGACCCGACGTCGACTCCCGCACGTCGGTCTCGAGGAACTCGGCCACCGCGGCGATCAGCTCCGCCGCGGTGGGGCGACCGTATGCGGATGTCATCAGGTGGGAGGCGCCTCGGCGCCGCGGTCGACGCCGGTGCGTAGTTTCACCGACGCCGAATACGCCACTGTGCGGAACCTCAGGACGGGATCGTCGGAGGGCTCGATACCGTCGGTGACGCGCATCGGGTCGAAGACGACGATGTCGCCGCCATGCTCGCGTTCCGTTTCGACGCCGGTGATGTCGAGCGTGCCGACGGTGACTGTCTGGTCGCTCTGCCAAGCCTTGGACGGGTCGGTTGTCGAGTCGCCGTGCGCGGCGATCTGGACCTGGTAGTTGAACCGAACCGGTTGGGACACAAGGCGTTTGTCGAGTTCGTGGGTCAAGAAGTCGGCGTCCTTGGCTTTCGCGACGTCCGGCGACAGAATCTCTTCGCCGGCAACTGGCTGCAGGTGATAGCGCACGAACCGCTCGCTGCCATCGGCGGCTACCCACCGGAATGCGTGCAGGCCGTGATAGGCGACAGTGCCGTAGCCGGCCGGCACTTTGTTCGCTTCTTTGACGATGGGCAGCGCCTTGACGAAGCGTGGATGGCTGACGATGTATCCGATGAGCCGCAGGGGAGCGGTGGGACCCGGACGCGACGCCCGTAGCAAAGAGATGAAGCCGTCGGGCGTGCTGGCCGGAAACAGCTTGGCGGTCTGCGTGGACACGTCGGTCGTCGACCCGTCCGGAAGGGTGAACTTCACTGCGAGCCCGCGGACGCCGGGAACGTTGTCGGGCTGATTGGGATTGCCTGAGCCGCTGGAGAATCGGATCAGCGCGGGCACCGTCTCGCCGCTGAGGTGCGCGGCGCGGGAGAGTGCGGCAGCCTCGTCGGTTGCGGTGAAGGTGCCCCGGTAGAGCTTGCCCTTGGCGTGCAACGCCCGGTTGCCGGGCTGAGCGCCACCAGTTGCGCGGATTGCGTCGATTGCCTGATCAGGAGTGGCCACAGCACAACCCTAGGCTCTCAACCGGCATGCGCGACCGCGTTATCGAGCAAGTTGAGCAAATCCCATTCGGTCTCGCAGACGCGGCGGCCAATCGTTGCGAGTTCGACTGAGGGCGTTTGCCCGCTGAGGTGCCGTTGGGCCTGGTAACGGCAGATGATCCCCCAGCGCAGCGTCGCCTGGATCAGCCACCAGTGAAAGGCGGTCCGGTCGACCGTCGTACCCGCGGCCTTTTCATAATGGTGAAGAAAATCCTCGATGCCGCCCAGCCCGCCGGCCGCGAGATTCAACGGCGCGCCGAAGCGCCAGGCCCGGATGCAGAACCAGGCCAAGTCTTCGTAAGCCGCACCGATGTGCACCAATTCCCAATCCAGCACCGCCGCCAGGCCTGATCCGTCGACGATGAGGTTGCCCATCCGGAAGTCGCCGTGCACCAGGCTTCGTGGGGACGGCGGTGGCCGGTTGTCGGCCAACCAGCGAAACGCCCACTCGAAGGTTGCCGTGGTGTCGCCCATGATGTCCAGCTGGTCGCGCCACCCCGCCATCTGGTCCTCGTCGCTGATGCCGGGAAGACCGATGTCGGCCCGGTGGATGGCCGCCAGCGCTTCGGCGCACTGACGCAACAGGCGGGCCCGGCCGGTGTTGTCGAGCTGACGCTGAATCCGACGCACGATCGTCTCGCCCGCGATCAATTCGCAGACCAGAAACGGATTGCCCAGCGCTGCAGTGGAATCGTCGGCGACCAAAATATTGGGGACCGGTGCGCCGGCAGCCGCCGCGGCGCGCTGCGCGCTGGCCTCGAGCTCCATGCCGGCATGCACCTCGTCGGGTGGGCCGGTGCGCAGTATCAGCGCCCGTCGTTGCCCGCCCGTCACCGCGTCGAACGCCCACGTGGTTCGGCTGGCGCCGCCCGTGAGCGCGGTCAGGTTCTCGACGGCCGTGCCGGCGCCCAACACCGGTTCCAGCACACCGACGAGTTTCGGCGCGAGTTCACCAGCGAGTGTCACTTGCGGCCGAACTTGAACAGCCGCTGGGCCACCCGGCGGATCTGAATCTCCTCGGCTCCCTCGGTGATTCGATAGCGCCGGTGGTGTCGGTAGATGTGCTCGAATGGCTCGTGGCGGCTATAGCCCAGGCCGCCGAAGATCTGCATCGCCCGGTCGGCGGCATCGCACACCAGCCGGTTGGCGCGATAGTTGGCCATCGACACCTTGTCCGACACTTCCATGTGGTGGTCGCGGTCGAGGTGCCAGGCCGCGTATTGCACCAGCAGGCGCACCATCTGGGCTTCGGTCTGCAGTTCGGCCAGCGGCCATTGCACGGCCTGGTTGGCCGACAGCGGCTTACCGAAAACCTTTCGTGTGCCCGCGTATTCAGCGGCCCGGTCGATGCAGTATTGCGCTGCGCCCAGGCTGCTGGCGGCCTGGCGAATGCGGTTCTCGTGCAGGAAGGTCTGCGCCACGTCGAGTCCCCGCCCGACGTCGCCGAGCACTGCGTCGGCGGGTACCCGTACGTCGGTGAGTTCGACCTCACCGTGATCGGTGGGCATGTTGAACGTCCACCAGTAGTACGGAACGTCGAAGCCGGGCGTGTCAGTGGGCACCAGGAACGCGGTGATGCCTTGGGCCTGACCCGGCTCTCCGGAGGTGCGGGCGAAAATCAGGTCGTGGGTCGCCCGGTGCACACCGGTGTTGAATCGCTTGGAGCCGTTGATGATCCAATCGTCGCCATCGGGTTTCGCGTGGGTTTCCAGCCAGGTCGCGTCGGAGCCGTGCAGCGGCTCGGTCAGCCCGAAGGCCATCGACCGTTCACCGGTGATCAGCGCCTCGGACCAGGCGGCCCGCTGCTCGTCGGTGCCGAACCGCTCCATCATGATCACCTGCGGGAAGTTGCCGACGATCGACGACTCGTTTTGCAGGTCGTTGTGCAGGCCGAGGCCTTTGTGCGCGAGGTGTTCGCGAATGACCGCCATGTCGATATTGGTGCCGTCACGGCCGCCCAGCGGCGCGGGCAGGCCGTACCGCAACCAGCCGGCCTCGTCGGCGCGTCGGCGCATCTCGGCGAGCAGATCCTCCCACTCCCGGGTGGGGATGCCGTCGTTGTCCCAGTCGGTGCGGGCGTGTTCGCGGCGCTGGTCGAAGTACTGCATGTTTTCGGCCTGCAGCGGGGCGATGTCGCGTTCGATGAACGCATCCATGTCGGCGAGCAGGCCCGGAAGGTGTTCGGGCAACGTGAAATCCACCATCTACTCCTTTAAGTCCCCGTTGATTAGCCGTACAGGGTTTTCTTCCATACCGTAGCGAGGGTCGCGATCGCGTCGTCATCGCTCATCTCGATGCCCAGACCGGAACGTCCGACGAACACCGTGGTGAAGTTTTCGAACAGCAACGCGATGGCGGCCGCGACGTGTTCGGGATTGAGCTCGCCGGCGTAACCGTGGCGCTGTGCGTGCCGCACCGATGTCGCGACGATGTCCATGCCGAACCGCCGGAACTCGTTCTGCAGGTCGGCGAACCGCTGCTGGGTGGTCGCCAGCTGGTCGACGGCGATCATGATGCCGATGTTCTGCTTGAACATGTTCCAGTAGCCGGTCACGACGGTGGTGAAGAAGGCCTCGTCGTCCGGAGAGTCCGGCAGGTGGAGGCGGAGCCCCGACGGCGTCACGACTTCGTGCAGGAAGGATTCCGCGAGGGCGGCGAGCAGGTCCTCTTTGTCGTCGAAATACCGGTAGAACACCGCGCCGGACTTACCGGCGGCAGAGGTGATGTCGGCCAGGGTGGTCCCGTGAAAGCCCCGCTCCGCAAAGAGCTTGCGGGCGGCCTGCTCGATGGCTGCCTTGGTTTGGCGACCTTTCGCGGTAACGACGTCAGTTGGCATCGAGACGTTTCCGATCGCCGGCGCGCAACAGCGCGCTCGGAAGATCATGCCCAACAACGTGTTTCGCGACATCGGCCGCGGCGATTGCGGCAGGCAGGTCGATGTCGGTGTCGATGCCGCTGTCGCGCAGCAGGTATACCAGGTCCTCGGTGGCGATGTTGCCCGTGGCGCCCGGTGCGAACGGGCATCCACCGAGGCCACCGGCCGACGCATCCAGCCGCGTGACGCCCGACTCGACGGCGGCGTACGCGCTGGCCAGGCCGGAGCCGCGGGTGTTATGGAAGTGCCCGCCCAGTGGCAGCTCGCCGATGACCGGGCGCAGTTGCGCGATCAGCGAGCGGACCCGTCCGGGGGTGGTGGTGCCGATGGTGTCGGCGATGCTAAATCGGTCGACACCGTAATCGATTGCAGCGTTTGCGATCTCGAGGACTCGCTGCGGGGGAGTGGGCCCGTCGAACGGACAGTCCCACGCGACGGCGACGATCACCTCGACGCTGACGTCGCTGCCGTGGGCGATGGCGACGATCTCGCCGATCTGCTCGGTGGCCTGCGCGCTGCTGCGCCCGACGTTGGTCTGGCTGAACGCATCACTGGCGGCGACCACGTATTCGATCGAGCGCAAACCGGCGGCGACGGCCCGCCGGGCGCCGTTCGGGCTCGCGACCAGCGCGGAGAAGGCGATGTCGGGGTAGTGGTGCAGTTCGGCGGCCAGCTCGGCGGCATCGGCCATCGACGGCACCTTCTTTCGCGATACGAACGCGGTGGCCTCGATCTCGCGCACTCCGGTGGCCGCGACCGCCGCCAGCAGCTCCAGCTTGGCAGACAACGGAATTGGCTTCTCGATTTGCAATCCGTCGCGCAGGGCCACCTCGCGGATGTCGACGTGTGTCACACGACCCCCTCGGCTCGCAACAGCTCCAGCTCGTCGGGGCTCTTGCCGAGTAGCCCGCAGTAGACATCGTCGTTGTGCTGACCCGGATATGCCGACCCGGCGTTGCGCACACTGCCGGGTGTTTCGGACAGCAGCGGCGTGATACCAGGCCCCAGCACTGGCCGGCCGAGTCGCTCGTCATGGTGCTCCACCAGCATGCCGCGGGCCCGCAGCTGCGGGTCGTTCACCACGTCCGCGACGGTGTTGATCGGTCCCGAGATCACCCCTGCGGCGCTGAGGGTTTCGATGATGTCGCCAGGCTGGCGCTCGGCGGCCCAAGCGCCGATGATCGCGTCGAGTTCGTCTTGATTGCGGCCGCGGGCAACATGGTTGGCGAACCGCTCGTCGGTGGCCAGTTCCGGTCGTCCCATCGCCCGACACAGCCGGGCGAACACGGTGTCCTGGTTCGCGGCGATCACCACCCATGACCCGTCGGCGCTCTGGTAGATGTTCGAGGGCGCGATGCCTTCCAGCCGGGTGCCGGACGGTCCTCGGACCACACCACCGACGTCGTAGTCCGGAATGGTGGATTCTTGGACCGCCAAGCATGATTCGGTCAGCGCGACGTCCACGACCTGACCGCGCCCGGTCACATTGCGCCGATGCAGCGCGGCCAGCGCACCCTGGGCACCGAACATACCGGCCAGGGTGTCGCCGATCGACAGCGCCAACCGCGGTGGCGGGCCGCCGGGAAAACCGTTGAGGTGCCGCAAACCGCTGGACGCCTCGGCGACCGAGGCATACCCCGGCTTGAGCGCGTCGGGTCCGGTCTGGCCGTAGCCCGAAACGCGTACCAGGATGATCCCCGGATTGCGTTCGCTCAGAACGTCATAACCCAGTTTCCACTTCTCCAGCGTGCCTGGCCGGAAGTTCTCCACCACGATGTCAGATTTCTCGACGAGATCGAGGAACAATTCGCGGCCGCGCGACTGGCGCAGGTCCAGGGTGACCGCTCGCTTGTTGCGGGCATGCACGGTCCAGAAGACGTGGTGCCCGTCGACCTCGGCCTGGCCCCAGGTGCGCAGCGGGTCCGGTGCGCCCGGGGGTTCGACCTTGATCACGTCGGCGCCCATGTCACCGAGCAGCCGCCCGGTGAAGGGCCCGGCGATCAGAGTGCCCAACTCGAGCACCCGGATACCGTCCAGCGCACCTGTCATTCGGTGCCCGTGAACTCATGGCGCTCAAGCCAATCCGAAACTATGGTGACCGCCTCGCGTAGTTTGTCGCGCTGGTCGGGGCCGGCGTAGTAGTGCGTGGCGCCGTGAATCTCGTGCATTTCTTTGTCCGGGTGTCCGATGGCTTCGAAGAGCCGACGGGTGTGCTCGGGGGTGCAGGCGTCGTCGGCGAGGTTGCCGATCACCACCGCCGGTACCGCGATGTCCCGCCCGCAGGCGATCCCGTCGCCGTGCGCGTCGTCGTAACTCCACTGCGACAGCCAACTGCGCAAGGTGGAGAACCGCGCCAGGCCGACCGGGCTCATGTTCACCACTTGAGGATCGCCCAGATAGCACGTTCCGGGGACCCGTTCGTTGGGATCGACGTTTGGATCGAGCCATCGCGGATCGGCCATCGTTCCGTGCACGATGAATCCGAATTCGTCGTCCGGGCGGCCGGCGGCCTTCAACTCGGCCAGTTTGTCCTTGACCCAGGCCGTGATTCGGCGGTTGCGGTCGATCTGGGCCTGCCGGTAGCGGGCCAGGAACTCCTCGGTGTAGGGCGGCTGGTTGGGGTTGTCCGGGTTGTACAGGTCCAGTTCCGGATCGCGCTTGGTCGGATCCGACTCGTCGAGGATCGAACCGTCCAGCCATTCGGTCAGCGTCCCGTGCCGGCTGATGTGCGCGGCCAGCAGCATGATGCCGTCGGCGGCGGGCAGGTCGAGTTTGGTGAGGTCGGGCCCGTCGCCGGACGGACTGCAGGTGACCGTGGCGTGCTGGGCCTGCTGTTGGTAGAACACCGACAGCGAACCGCCACCACTCCAGCCGGCAAGCACGACCTTGCGGTAGCCAAGACGTTCCTTGGCGTCCTTGATGGCGGCCCCGAGATCCTCGATGACCTTCTCCATCAGCAGTGCCGAGTCAGTGCCACGGAAACGGCTGTTGCAGTAGATGACATGGTGGCCGGCCCGGGCCAGCGCGTTGATCATCGGCAGGTAGGCGCCGCCGCCGATCGGGTGCATGAACATCAACACGGTGTCCGACGGGTTGTCCTTCGGCTGGAGCAGATAGCTTTCCAGCACCACGATTTCGGCCAGACCACCGTAGACGTCGCGCACCCCCGAGTTGTTCTGGAAAGCAACCAGATAGGGGATCCGTTGGTAGTCGTGCTTCACCGGCATAGTGGTCGTCATCAGTGCTGTCCTAGGTCGTGCGCCAGCACTTCTGCTGACGGGGTGAGCCGCCGACGAGTGTCCACGGCGATGACCTGCCAGTCGACGCGCGAGTGCTCGTCGAACTTGCGGCGGGCCCGTTCGCGCGCCTTCTCTGGCGCGCCGTGGTGAACACCTTGCGGCGCATGGGAAATCAGCCCGGGCGGCATCGGGATGCCGTACAGAGAGCCGCCGTGGAAGAACGCGATCTCGTCGTAGTCGACGTTGCGGTGGTACCACGGGGTGCGCTCGGTGCCTGGCACTCCTTCGGCGGGCTTGGGCAGGAAGTTCATCACGTAGACACCGGTGGCTTGCATGAACAGGTGCACGGTCGGAGGGAGGTGGACGCTGTCGGAGGTCACTACGTTGTAGTCGGCGATGTTGAACGTGAACGCGAAGTTGTCGCCGCGCCACCCTTCGACATCGAGCGGATTATGTTGATAGACAAGCGTTGTCGGACCGCCATCATGGATCAGCCGGACGCGGTACTCGTCGCGGCCATCGTCGTCGATCGGCTGGGGCTCCGGGATCACGGCTTGTGACGGGTCGATCGGGAAGTGGCGGCCCAGCGATCCTGGTGGCGGAACGCGGAATTCGTCGCTGGCCTCGATCATCAACAGTGTCGTCTCGGCGTCGGGCACCTGACGCCAGGTGCACGCCTTGGGCAAATACACCCAGTCGCCGGCGCGGTAGCGCAGCGGCCCGAATTCGGTCTCCAGCAGACCTTCGCCCTGGTGTACGAAGCACAGCAGGTCACCGTCGACGTGTCGGGCGAAGAACGGCATCGGCTGCTCGCGACGAGACAGCGAGACCCGGCAGTCGGCATTGCTGAACATCAGCAGCGGGCCGCCGTCGGCGTCGCTGGCGTCGCTGGGTTTGAGCTCGCTGGACAGGACGTCGATGGGGCGCAGCGGGCCCTCGGCTCGGTAGGCGGTGGGGTCGTTGCGGCGGTACAGGTTCGCGGTGCGACCCGTGAAGCCGCCGCGGCCCAGCTCGTCGTCTTTCAATCCGTCGAGATCGGCGTGCAGACGTCGCGGTGTTTTGCCTTTGCGCAGGTGGATGAAGGATTCCATAGCGGCTCCAGGGTGGCACTGGTGTCTCGGTGGGCAAAAACTGAAAGTGACATTACTTTTTCTTCTCTGCGCTTACAAGCGATGCCGTGATTATTTTTTCGACCGGGCGCAGTCTGTATCGGCATGAGTAAAGACACGATCAACGCCACCATCACCATTCCCGCCTCGGCCGAAGCGGTGTTCGGTGTCCTGGCGGACCCGACCACGCACGCAGCCATCGACGGGACCGGTTGGGTGCGGGAGTCGCTCGACGGAAAGTCGCTGACCGAACCCGACCAGATCTTCCGGATCGCGATGTACCACGACAACCACCCCAACAAGAACTACGAGATGGCGAACAAGGTGGTCGTGTTCGATCGCCCGCACGCCATCGCCTGGGAACCCGGCCAGGACGCCGCAGGGCGACGGGCAGCTGTCATTCGGCGGCTGGATTTGGCGTTACGACATCCGGGAGACGGGACCGTCCGCGGCCGACGTCACGCTGACCTACGACTGGTCGGCGGTCCCGCCCGAATTGCGGGAGCACATTCAATTCCCGCCGTTCGAGCCCTCGCATCTCGAGAATTCGCTCGCGCACCTGTCCGATTTGGCCGCGTCAGTCTCGAACGCGTAGGACGACTTTCCCCTTGGCGGTGCGATTCTCCAGCGACGCGATCGCGGTTGCCGCTTCCTCCAGCGGGTAGACGACCGGCTCGGGAGGTGGCAACTTGCCGGAGGACAGCAACTCCTCGAGGGCGGCCCACTGCTCGGCCAGCGCGTCGGGGTGAGATCCCGCCCAGGCGCCCCAGCCGACGCCGACGACGTCAATGTTGTTCAACAGCAACCGATTTACTTTGACGGTGGGGATCTCGCCGCCGGTGAAACCGATGACCAGCAGCCGGCCGCCCGGGGCGAGCGAACGCAGGGAGTCGGTGAACCGGTCGCCGCCGACCGGGTCGACGACCATGTCGACCCCGCGGCCGCCGGTGAGTTCCTTGGCGGCATCCTTGAAGCCGTCGGCAAGCACGACGTCGGTAGCGCCTGCCGCCCGCGCGATGTCGGCCTTCTCTTCATTGCTGACCACCGCGATGACCTTGGACGCACCGAGCACCTTCGCCAACCGGAGCGTCGAGGTGCCGATGCCGCCGGCCGCGCCGTGCACCAACACCGATTCGCCCTGATGCAACCGACCCCGAACCGTCAGCGCGAAATACATGGTCAGGTCGTTGAACAGCAGGCCCGCGCCCGCGGTGAAGCTCACGTTGTCCGGCAGCTTGAACACGCGGTCGGGTTGCAGCACCGCGACTTCGGCCATCCCGCCGGTCAGCATGGTCAGCCCGACGACCCGGTCGCCGGCCTTCACGTGGGCATCGGATGGGGCCGACCGCACCACACCGGCGATTTCGGCGCCGAGGACGAATGGCGGGTCGGGGCGGTATTGGTAGAGGCCGCGCGTCAGCAATGCGTCGGGGAAGGCCGCACCGGCCGCGTGCACGTCGACGATCACTCCCTCGCCGGTAGGTTCGTCGATCTCGCTGACCTCGACTGCGTCCGGACCGTCGAGCCGGGTCAATTGTGCTGCGCGCATGCCACCTCCGTTATGAGTCGCTAGCGCTTGACGTTAGCCCCGTGCAGCGGAGCTCCCTCCGCGTGGTCGCTTCTCGCGCTGAAGCGCATGCGCCAAGCCGTCGACGATGAGCTCGAGGCCGAAGTCGAATTCCTCATCGAAGGGCACCGGGAGGTGGTCTGCGGCGGCGACCGTAGCCGGAAATTGGCTGGGGTCGAGTTCGCGGAAGACACGTGCGATTCTGGCGTCGTTGAGTCCATCGACGCTGTTGTCAAGCTGGATGGCGAAGCCCAGAACGTATCGGGACAACGTGGCGTAAGAACGCGCCGCCAGTGCGGGCGTAAACCCGTTGGCGAGCAGGAAAGCGATCGCGTATTCGCGGGCGGCCAGGGCGTTAGGGCCGACCGGCACGTCACCAGCCAGTAGCGGTGCGACATTGGGATGACCGCGAATCGCATCAAACATGCTGTGGGACAACGATTTACATGCATCCGGCCACGGCATCGCGCCAAGTGCAACGAGATCCAGCTCGGCCATGCCGAACACTCGGTCGATCACGTGCGCGACGACGTCGGCTCGGCTCGAGAAATGTCGATACAACGTGGCAGTGCCCGACTGCAACCGCTGTGCGAGCGTTCGCATCGAAAGCGCCTCGGCGCCCTGCTCGTCGACGATTTGAAGCGCGACCGTGACGATGCGCTCGCGGGGGAGCGCGGGACGACCCGGCGAACGTCGAGGCTTCTGCTGTTCCGCCACGCAACGACTCCTGACCAGACGGCGATACCGGTAACGCTGTATCCATTATGCATTGACGGCAGCGGTCATTTATGGATACGTTGTATCCGTAAATGAAAGGATTCGAATGACCCTGTTACCGCCTGCGGCAGAGCCGTTTACGGCTCCTACCGATCGCGACATGTTGCCATCGGAACGGCGGGCGTTCGTTCGCACCCACCGCACGTGCGTCTACGGCTACCGGCGTAAGAGCGATGGGCCCGGGATGTCGGTCGTCTATTACATACCGACCGATAACGACGAACTGCTGGTGTCCACGATGGCTGACCGAGGGAAGGCCCGCGTCATCGCGCGCGACGGCAAGGTCAGCATCTGCGTCCTCGACGAGCGCTGGCCGTTTGCCTACCTGCAGGTGTATGCCGATGCCGTGATCGAGCGCAATCACGACCTTGTCGTCGACGTCATGATGGCCGTCGCCGGGCGAATGTCCGGTGAGCCGCTCGGCGAGGAGGTTCGACCGTTCATCGAGGCGATGGCGGAAGAAGAGAATCGAGTCGTCGTGCGCTGCAAGCCATATGAGACCTTCGCTCAACCGCCGCGGCACCTGCACCGCAACGACCAGGAAGAGGTCGTCAGCCACTGGTTGTCGGGACTGGTCCCTTGGGACGCAACGGATCCGGCCTGACGGCCGTCAGACCGTACTCGTCAGCCGGCTGACGCCACGCATGATGCACCGGCTGACGCCATGGCGGATCCTCTGCGCGGGTGACTGCGAAATGGGTTGCGGCGCTGCGCCGAGCCGAGGGAACAAGGCCAACGCATTGTGCCGTTCGATGTCGGCACGTGCGTCGGCATCGATGCCCGGATACGTCTCCAGCCCGGCGGCGAACAGCTTCCCCGCGACTGTCGGGGCGAAGGGGAAGTCGGATCCGAAGGTGACGTGGCCTGGTTTGGCGAACGCCATCAAGGTAGGCAACGCCGCTGCGCTGGATGACAGCGCGGTGTCGAAGTAGAAGCCGGCGAAGTCGTCGAGAACGTCGGCGGAGCTACGGCCCGTATCGGCCGTGATCGCCACGGCCATCCGGTGACTGGCATAGGGCACAAAGCCTCCGGCGTGGCTCAGGATGAATCGGATATTGGGATAACTCGCTCGAATACCGTTGCGCACCAACAGGTATGCAGCCCGGGTGGTGTCAAGTAGAAAGTCGGCAGCGAACGGAGGTATATCAGCGACTGCCGGCCCGGGCAATTCGGCCGGATGAACGAATACCACCGCTGATCGGTCGTTCAACGCGGCGAACAGCGGTTCTTGGCCCGCTTCGCCGAGATATGTCCCCGCGTTGTTCGCAAGCAGCACTACGCCATCCGCATCCAGATCGTCGAGCGCGCGAACGGTCTCAGCTACCGACTCGTCAATGTGCGGCAGCGCAACGGTGGCGAAGAATCCGAACCGGTCGCAATGCGCGGCAACAATGTCGGCCGTGTAGCCGTTGAGGTCACGCGCGAGCACGGCAGCATCGGTCGGGTTCGGTAGAAACGCCGTGCCCGGTGTGGAAACCGACAATACCGCGGTGCCGACACCGAGTTCCGCCATCTGCCGCAGTGACGCCTCTGGGCTCCACTCCGGGTAGCTCTCGTCCACTGGCCGCGCTGATCCCACGCTCCTGCAACAGTTTTCGGTAGTGTGGCGGAACCAGGTGATGGTGGGTGTCGATGCGCAGCATGGTCGGCTAGGCCTTGGCTGCGTCTGTCTGATCGAGGTCGGGAAGGGGCCGCTGGCAGATGTCGCGGGCCTCGTCGGCATCCATGCCGAACAATCGCAGCACGTCTTCGGCGACGCGATCCGCCGCCTGGGCGTCATCACGATCGGGTTCGGCGGCCAACAATTGACCCAACCCCATCAGGGCGCCCCCGGCGACCGCCAGCGCCAGGGCGGGATCATCGAGGCGAAACCTGTTGGCGCGGACAGCCGCACGGATATCGCGCAGCGCCCTGGGGGCGAGGCCCCGATCGGAGTAGGTCAGCAACACGCCATTGGCAAGAAGCACCCGGCTTTCCTGGGGACGCCGCCGAAACAGCCGGCCGGTTAGCCGAAAGCAGCACGCGAAGGTCTCCGCGGGATCATCGAGCGATTCGGTGACCTGGTCGAGCAGGGCGCCGTGCGCATCGAGAACCTCATTGATAGCGGCCGCGAACAGCTCTTCCTTGCTGTCGAAGTGGTTGTAGAACGAACCCATCCCGACGTCGGCGGCCTGGGTGATCTCCAGGACCGGAACGTTGAGCTTGCCGGCGCCGATGAAGGTTTGTGCGGCCTGGATCAGCGCAGCGCGGGTGCGTTGCTTGCGTCGCTCGAGGCGATTCGGTAACTCCGCGGGCTGATTGGCCGGTTCTGCTGCCACCTCGACCTCCCTTCGGTGCAGACATCTTAACGGAGTGAATCACTTCTGAGGATTTCGTCAGATTAGCTTGACTGAGGATAACATCGTATGTGACGATTTCGTCAGTCAATGAAGGAGTTCGGAGTGGGCCGCACATTGAGCGCTCATAAAGACCTGCACAGTGAGCAGGGTCGCCGAAACGGGGAACACCTGGGCCGGTCACGAAACGCGCTGATCAAGGTGCACGACCTCGCCTGGCTGGAATTCCAGAAGCCGGATTTGGCGCGGGCGGAGGCATTCGCGCACGTATTCGGCTTCTCGACAGTGCTGCGCACGGATGACGAGCTTCAGCTGCGCGGCACCGATGCCGGCGCCCCATGCGTGCTGATCCGGCGCGGTCCGGCCTCGCGGTTCGTTGGGATGGCCTTCCAGGCCGCTGACGAAGCCGATATGCGACGGCTCGCCGACGCTACCGGGGTGCGAACCCGAGCCCTGCCTGAAACGATCGGCGGCCGCGCGATCGACCTCACTGATCCGAGCGGTCTGCCCGTGCGTGTGGTTGCCGGCACCCACCGGCACGAGGCTATTGCGCACCAGCTGCCCCACACCTTCAACTTCGGCCACGATCTGCGGCGCGCGAATGCCACCCAGCGCCCGGCTCGGGAGGCTGCGCGGGTGCAGAGGCTCGGCCATGTGGTTGTGCAGACGTCGAAATACCGTGAGGTGCTCGACTGGTACCTGGATCACTTCGGAATGATCGTCAGCGACTTCCTGTACTTTCCCGGTCAGCGCGAGCGCGGGCCGACGATGAGTTTCATCCGCTGTGACCACGGCCAGACCCCCGCCGACCATCACACCCTCGCAATAGCGTTGGGGCCGAGCAATCGTTACGTGCACTCGGCGTACCAGGTCTGCGATCTCGACGCCTTGGCCGCCGGCGGAGAGCACCTCAAAGACCATGGCTATCAACGGTCTTGGGGTATCGGTCGGCATATTCAAGGCAGTCAGATCTTCGACTATTGGCGTGACCCCGACGGACTCATGGTGGAGCATTTCACCGATGGCGACATGTTCGACTCGACTGTGGAACCTGGCTGGGCGCCGTTCACCTCATCCGGATTGTCGCAGTGGGGACCGCCTACGAGCAAAGACTTCCTCGGCATCAACCCCAAATCTTTACCCCACGAGGCGCGTTCGATGATCGGTGCGCTTCGTGAACACAACGAGTTCGATCTCCGGCGACTCGTCGGCTTGATGAAAGTAGCCAACTCATGACGATCTCGATTTTGCGCACCGACGACGCTTGGTGGGTGGCAGGCGAATCCAGTGCGACAAAGATCGCTAGCGACGCGGCAACCACGCGGGAGTTGCTCGCCGATCGCGTGAGCATCGAAGCGGCGGCGGCACCGGCGTCGGAACACGTGCCACTCGAGAGCCTCACGCTGGTCTCACCGGTCACGGCGCCATGCCGGGTGGTCGCGCAGATGACCAATTTCGCGTCGCATGTCAAAGACGCGGGAATGGATCCCACGTCGATCCCGCTGACATTCTTTCGGAAAGCGTCGGGCTCGATCACCGGCCCGTACGACGACATAGTCAAGCCCGCTCATGTCCGATTCCTGGACTACGAGGTCGAGATCGGATTGGTCATCGGTCGCGACATGCCAGTAGGCACAGCGGTCACCGAAGCGAACCTCGCGGACTACATCGCCGGGCTGGTGGTCACCAACGATGTATCCGCGCGTGACATCCAACTGCCGAAAACACAGTTCTACGAGTCGAAGTCGTATCCGACATTCACCCCGGTAGGCCCGAGACTGGTACTGCTGAACGCCGACGAAATCGAGCGGTTCGTCGATTTGCGGCTTCGGCTACGGGTCAACGGTCAGGTGCGCCAAGACATGATCGTCGGCGGCGACATGATCTACCCGCCCGTGGAAGCACTCCAGGCGCTGACGCAATTCCAACGGCTCGACGCGGGTGACCTGGTGTTGACCGGTACCCCGGTCGGCACTGCACTGAGCGCGCCACCCAAACCGATCGAGATCATCGGATCACTGCTACCGCCGAAGGTGAAGTGGAAGGCGTTCTTCAGCCGGCAAGCGAAGAACCCGAAGTATCTGCATGACGGCGATGTCGTCGAGGCCACTGTCGCAACCGACGACGGCGCCATAGATCTTGGCGGCCAACGCAATTCCGTGAAGTACATCTGAACGGACTGTGGGAACCCACTATGACCGTCAGCGCTGAGGCATCTGTCCCGGTTCTTGTCGTCGGGGCTGGTCCGACCGGCATCACGGTGGCAACCCTGTTAGCTCAGTATGGGATTCAATGCTTGGTGCTGGACCGCTATTCGAGTGCGTATCCGCAACCTCGAGCCGTACACCTCGACGACGAAGTCCACCGCATCATTGCCCGTCTGGGTGTCGGCGTCGAATTCGCGGCGATCTCCCGACCGGCGGTGGGGCTGCGACTACTCGACCGCGGCTTCCGCGTGTTGGCCGAATTTCGGCGCGATACCGATGAAAGCGTCCACGGCTACCCTCAGGCCAATATGTTCGATCAGCCCGAACTGGAGGCGCTGTTGCGAGCAAACCTCGAGAAGTATCCCGAGGCGGAACTGCGCGGGGACGTCGATGTCACGAAAATAAATCAGGTCGATCAGGACCGTGTCCACGTCACGTTCACCGACCGGTCGATCGGCGAAAGCCATCTCATCGAAGCCGGCTACGTCTTGGGTTGCGATGGGGCCAACAGTATTACGCGTGCATCGATCGGTGCCGACATGGAGGACCTCGGATTCGAGCAGCGTTGGTTGGTCGCCGACGTGGCGACCGAGGCCGAATTGGACCAGTGGGACGGCGTGCACCAGGTCTGTGATCCCGTGCGCGCCGCAACCTATATGAGGATTGGGCCGACACGCTACCGGTGGGAGTTTCGACTGCTGCCCGGAGAGAGCGCCGACGATTACCGGACGCCATCGGCGCTGCGGCGGCTGATCGCGCCGTGGGTCGAAGGCATCCCCGACGCGCGGCTCGATGTCGTGCGCGTCGCCGAGTACACGTTCCGTGCTCAGCTGGCCGATCGATGGCGTGATCGCAACGTGTTCATTCTCGGCGACGCCGTTCACCTGACCCCGCCGTTTATCGGGCAGGGCATGGGCAGTGGTATGCGCGACGCAACGAACCTGGCCTGGAAACTGGCCGCTGTGATCGACGACGCCCTGCCGGCCAGCATCCTGGACACCTACGAGTCAGAACGAAAACCACATGCGCGCTTCATGATCCGCTTGGCATTAGGGATGGGTTGGGCGATGACGGCCGGCGGCCGTCTTGGCAACGCGATCCGCCGATCGCTGGCCCCCCGACTTCATATATTTCCCGGCCTGCGCACACGGCTGTTTGACAGCAGCACACCGCCGCTGCGCCGCTCCGCGTTGATCGTCAAGTCATGGCGACCAAACGGGCTGGCCGGCAGTCTGTGTCCCAATCCCATCATCGGTGACGAGGTACGGCTGGACACCTTGTTGGGCAACGGATTCGCACTCATCACCGCGAAGGCATTAGAGCGATCACTACGCGAGGAGTTGTCTCGGCGGGGTACCACCGTCATCACCGCGCAACCGGGAACCGAGTTAGCCGATTGGCTGCAAGGTGGACGGGCTCTGGCAGCCGTCGTTCGGCCTGATGGGACCGTCATGCAGGCCGGCGGACGACTACAGCCCCTCTGCGACGCAATACCGCGATTCGCACGAGCTGTCGAGCCACCTGGTTCGGCGCCGCTTCGCGCGGGCGCGGATAACCGCGAACAGGGACGGAGAGATCGTTGAAAACCCGTCCAGTCAATGGAGTTCCGATTTATCGGCCCGACATCTATGCCACCGACGCAATCGTTGACCCATATCCGCACTACGCCCGGATCCGCGAACTCGGTCCGGTGGTGTGGCTGCCAAAGCAGCGCGCCTACGCGTTGTCACGATTCGCCGAATGCAAAGCCGTGCTGCGCGATGACGACACGTTCGTCTCCGGCAGTGGGGTGGCGCTCAATGCTGTTGCCAATCGGCTGTCGCGGGGTACGACCTTGAACAGTGACGGCGCCGAACATGAGCAACGTCGCAAACTCGTCGCCCACCGGATGTTGCCGCGCGCCCTGCGCGAGATCAGCGACGCGGTGGACGAGCAAGCGGCGCAGGTGGTCGACGCCGCCATCGGCAAGGGTGAGATCGACGGCGTGGCGGACCTCGCCTGTGCTTTGCCGCTAGCTGTGGTGCCCGACCTGGTGGGTTGGCCGCGCGATCAACGCGACGATCTACTCGCCTGGGGCGGAGCAACATTCGACATTCTCGGACCGCTGAATCGCCACTGGCTGAAGTCGTTACCGTCCAGTGTGCAGATGCTGCGGTTCGCGCGTCGAGTGGTGCGTCGTCGCACCGTGATCGAGGGCAGCCTCGGCCACGATGTGCTGATGGCAGCCGATAGTGGGAAACTGCGGCATCGCGAATGCCCGCCGCTGATGGTCGATTACGTCGCTCCCTCACTGGACACCACGATCAGTGCAATTTCGAGCGCCCTACAACTGTTCGCCGTGTTCCCGGAGCAGTGGGAGATCTTGAAGCGCGATCGCGGGCTGATTCCCAACGCGGTCAACGAGATCATCCGCTACGAGTCACCCCTGCGGGCATTCTCGCGAAAAGCCATTCGGGACACCATGATCAGCGGGGTGAAAATCCGGGCCGGCGCACGCGTGCTGGTAATCTATGCGTCGGCAAATCGCGACGAGCGGGAATGGGACCGGCCCGAGGTGTTCGATGTCCGCCGCGACGCCAACCGCCAACTCGGCTTCGGCAACGGCAGCCATGCGTGCGCGGGCCAGGGGCTGGCGCGACTGGAAACCGCGGCGATGCTGCGCGCCCTGGTCGAGCGCGTCGACCGGATCGAGTTGACCGCACCACCAACATGGGCGATCAACAACATCATTCGGCGACACGAGCGACTGCCGCTCAAGCTGATTGCCGCCTGAGCGGCGGCACGGTGGTTATTTCAGTTCGGACGAGGACAGGCCCAGGAGCCGACGCGCGACGACGAGTTGCTGGATCTGCTGGGTACCCTCGAAGATGTCCATGATCTTTGAGTCGCGCGCCCACTTTTCCAGCAGCGTTTCCTCGGAATAGCCCATGGTGCCGGCCAATTCGACGGCCTTGAGGGTGATGTCGCTGCCCACCCGGCCGGCCTTGGCCTTGGACATCGACGCCTCTTTGGAGTTTGGGATGTTGTTGTCGGCCTGCCACGCCGCGCGCAGGGTCAGTTGGTAGCTGGACTCCCACTCGGCCTCCATCCGGAGAAACTCAGCCGCCGCCGCGCTCTGCACTTGAGCCGGCTTGTCGTAGGAGATCTCCACACCGGCGCTGGTCAGGATCTTGCGCAGCTCTTCCAGCGTGGCGCGGGCGATCCCGACGGCCATCGCGGCGACCACCGGACGGGTGTTGTCGAAGGTCTCCATGACCCCGGAAAAGCCTTTGCCCGGCTCGATCTCGGGGTTCCCGAGGAGGTTGTCCTTGGGGATGCGGGCGTTCTCGAAACGGATCGCGGCGGTGTCGGAGCCCTTGATGCCGAGCTTGTTCTCGAGCCGCTCGACGGTGACACCGGGGTGCTCGCGCGGCACGATGAACGACTTGATCGCAGCGCGACCCTTGGACTTGTCCAGTGTCGCCCACACCACGATGTGGGTGGCTCGCGACCCCGCGGTGACGTAGATCTTCTCGCCGTTGATTACGTACTCGTCGCCGTCCAGCTTGGCGGTGGTGGTGACCGCCGCCGAGTCGGAGCCAAAACCTGGTTCGGTGATCGCCATCGCGGCCCAGACCCGGCCCAGCCGCTCTAGTTGCTCGTCGGTGGCGACCGCGGACACAGCCGCGTTGCCGAGACCCTGGAAGGGGATCGACAGCAGCATCGCCGCGTCGCCCCAGCTGGCCTCCAATGCCTGCAACGCGGCGGCCATGTTGGCGGCGTTGCGGTTCTCGCCGTTGTTCTCGCTGGCGCGAAGTCCGTTGGCACCGGCCATATCCAGCGTGCCGGCCTCCGACGCACCGGCGAACAGCTCAGCCAGGGTGTCGAGCTCGACCGGGTAAGCGTGCTCCTTGAGGTCGTACTTTCGCGCGATCGGCCGCATCATCTCCGCGGCACCCTGATGGGCCTTCTCGATCACTGCGTGCATCTTGCCGGGCAGTTCCAAATTAATTGCCATGATTGGTCTTTCGTTTGCCGTTGCGAGACTTAGATGACCACGACGCCTTCGGCGATGCCGATGGCTCGAAGGTCGCGGTACCACCGCTCGACGGGGTGCTCCTTGGTGAAGCCGTGGCCGCCGAGCAACTGCACGCCGTCCAGGCCGATCTGCATGCCCTTGTCGGTGCCGATCTTCTTGGCCAGCGCGGCTTCACGGACGAACGACAGGCCTTGCTCGGCCCGTGCCGCGCCGCGCCAGGTGATCAGGCGCAGGCCGTCGAGTTCGATGGCGATGTTGGCACACATGAAGGCGACCGATTGGCGGTGAGCGATCGGCTCACCGAACGCCTCGCGCTCCTTCACATAGGGAATGACGTAGTCGAGCACCGCGTGCGAGGTGCCGACAGCGAGGGCGGCCCAGCCCAGCCGGGACAGGGCGATGGCCTCCGAGTAGTCCTGGTCGGTCGCATCTTCTTCGCCCAGTCGTGCGCTCAACGGCACCGCGACGTTGTCGAGTTCGACGCGGCCGAGTGCGGCCGCGCGGATGCCCATGCTCGGGTCGGCCCTCACGGACAGGCCCTCGCTCGACGACTCCACGATGAACAAAGCCGGTTTGCCGTTGAGTTGGGCTGCGACGATGAACAATTCGGCGTCGGCGGCCGCCGGGACCAGAGACTTGACGCCGTTGAGGCGGTAGCCGCCGGGGGTGCGGACGGCGGTGGTCTTCAGCGCGGTCGGGTCGAACAGCGGCTGCGGTTCGGCGATTGCCACGCACGCCTGCGGCACGTTCTCGCCGGCGAACTCCTTGAGGTAGGTCGCCTGCTGGCCGGCGCTACCCCAGTGGGTCAGCGCGGCGGCCACGCCGGCGGGCGCCAGGATCGGCAGGGCCAGGCCCATGTCGCCGTAGCCCAGCGCCTCGGCGACCAGCACGTTGGTGACGCTCGAGCGCTCGGCGGCAATGCCGTCGTAGTCCTCGGGGATGTTGATCGCGGTGATCCCCAACTCCGTGGCCTTCTTGACCAGGTCCGGGGGATAGGTGGTGGCGGCGTCGGCGTCGTGCGCTGCCGGACGCATGATCTCGGCCGCGAACTCCTCGACGGTCTCGACGATCATCTTCTGGTCGTCGTCGGGCGTCAGGTCGTAGTAATCCTTGCCGCTGGTCTTCAGCCTGGTGGGGCCGCCGCGCAGGTTTTCCACCTTCTTGAATTGGCGGGTGGCGGCTCCGGCAGCGGAGAAGATCTGCTTGGTGCCGTAGCGCAGCGTCCGGTTCAGCGGGTCGCGCAGGCCGTACTTGTCCAGAAACTCTTGGCCGACCAACGGCGTGAGCAGTCCGATCGCCACGTCGATGCCAGTGCGCTTGTGAGTGTGCTCGCCGATTGCGGACTGGCTGTCGCCGCGCTTGGGGCGCTGCTTGGAGCCGTTTCGCGAGCCGTTTGTGGAGGTGACAGTGTTTGTCATGAATGCAGCCTCGGTCGTTGGGGCAGTGCGATGACACTATCTTACTCCAAAGTAAGATAGAAGTATCTGTTACTTAGTTCACACTATTCCGGCTAGCCGGCGGCGAGTTTTCGCAGGACCTGGTCGTGCAGGAGGCCGTTGGTGGCTACCGCGTTGCCGCCGTGCGGGCCGGCGGTGCCGTCGAGGCTGGTGAACCGGCCGCCCGCCTCGCGGACCAGGATGTCGAGCGGAGCAAGATCCCACACCGACACTTCTGGCTCGGCCGCGATGTCGACCGCCCCTTCGGCTACGAAGCAGTAAGACAAGAAGTCACCGAATGCCCGAACCCGCCAGACGTCGTCGGTGAGACCGAGGAAGCGATCACGCACGCCGAGTTGAGCCCAACCGGACAGACTGGAAAACGACAGGCTGGCCGAATCCAGTTGTGCCACAGAGGATACCGACAGCCGCCGCACCGGGGCATCGCCCACCGCGACAAATGCACCCCCGCCGGCAGACGCCCACCAACGCCGTTGCAGCGCAGGGGCACTAACCACACCCACCTGCGGCACGCCGTCGTCGAGCAGTGCGATCAGGCTGGCCCAGACCGGTACGCCACGCACGAAGTTCTTGGTGCCGTCGATCGGGTCGATGATCCACTGCCGCCCGGCCAACATGGTTGTCCCGCCGAATTCCTCGCCGAGAACACTGTCCTCGGAACGCACCCGGGCCAGCGTCTCCCGCAGCCCGGTTTCGACCGCGTGGTCCGCGTCGCTCACCGGCGTCAGGTCGGGCTTGGTGTCGACCCGGAGGTCGACCGCCCCGAAGCGGGCCAACGTCACCTCATCGGCCTGCTTGGCAAGGGCCAATGCCACCGCAAGGTCGTCGTCGCTCATCTGCCCGCCTTTCGCGTCCATTGTGACGGCTAGGTAGTCGTCGACTCCGCATTCTCGCGCAGGCGCTCGTTTCGAATTCGTTCAACCGGGGGACGCGAATTTCCAGGCGCGGCCGCTGGAAGGATCGGCGATGATTCCGGTGAGCCGCGGTGACGGGTGAACGCATCAGAAGGGACGTTGACGGTGTCTGACGAGAAACGGGGACAAGCCGCCCTTTTCGACGCATTCACGACCAAAGGCACGGCGTTCTCGGTGTGGAACATGTTGTGGCGCAGTGCAACAACGTCTACATCTTTCCGGCGATGGGGCTGGCCGTGACCGCCGCGCAGGCGACCCGTGTCACCGACGAAATGATGCGGGTCGCCGCGGCCACCCTCGGCGATGCGTCGCCGGCCCTGAATGATCCGCGCGAGCCGTTGCTGCCGTCATGGTCGGATGCTCCCGCTGTGGCCATCCGGATCGCCCAGGCCGTCGCGGAGCAGGCCGTGGCCGAGGGCGTCGCACCGGAACGAAGCAGTGCTGAACTTGCCGAACGAATCACGCAGGTGCACTGGCACCCCGACTATCGGACTGCCGCGGGCTGATCGCTGCCGGACCTACGATGGCGTCGTGTGGGAAATCCTTGCGGTGCTGTTGATCGTCGCCATCGGCGCGGGGCTGCTCGCGCCTCGGTGGTTCCGTCAGCGCCCCGGCACCGACTGGCTCAGCGGCACACTGCTGATCACCGGGGTCAGTCCGCGGCCAGACGCCGTCGGCGAGCAGTACGTCACGATCACCGGTGTCATCGACGGGCCGACCGTCAGCGACTTCACCGTTTACCTGCGGATGACGGCCGACGTGGACCGGTGGCCGACGATGGGGGAGTTGAAGCCGGTGGTGTACTCGCAGCGCAATCCCGAGAAGTGGGCGTTCGCCCCGTCCGAGTCCCCAGAAACGCCGAGGCCGTTCGGGTCGGCTGAACCGAACGAGCCGCCCGAGACACCCCCGACGGCCGAGTGACAACCCTCAGCCGTGCCCGATATGCAGCAGTTTGGCCAGGTTCGACAGTTTGACCCGAGGCCGTCCGTGCGGCTCACCCGCTGACCGCTCGTGCTCGTCGATCAGCTTCCAGTGCGCGTCGGTGACGACTTTGGGCTGCCGTTCCATCAGCCAAGCGGTGATCTCGTCAACATGATCGGAGCCGAAGTCAGGCAGGTCGGTCGCGGCGGTGAGGTCGGCGATCAGCGCGTCGATGGTGTCCTGCGAGTCCTTCTTGTTGGTGCCGATCACTCCGGACGGACCGCGCTTGATCCAGCCGACGACATATTCATTGCGACTGCCCTCGATCCGGCCTTCGCTGTGAGGAATGGTTCCGGTCTTCTCGTCGAAGGGCAGGCCTTCGGTGGGAACGCCGCGGTAGCCGACTGAGCGGACCACCAACTGAACGGGCAGGTCTTCGCGCTCGCCGGTGTCCTTGGCGCTCACCCGTCCGCTGTCGTCGGTGACCAGTTCGTTGCGCCCGAGCACGATCTTCTCGACCCGCTCCTCGCCGTGAATCTCGATCGGTGACGTCTGGAAGCGGAACACGATCCGGCGGTGCCCAGGCCGCGGTTCCTTACCCACATAGCTCTTCAGAACTTTGATGTTCTGCTTGCAGACCTTGCCGACCGCCGCCGCGTCTTCCTCGCTGATGTGCTCGAAGTCAGCGGGGTCGACGATCACGTCGACGTTCTCCAAATCCGCCAGTTCGCGCAATTCCAGCGTGGTGAACGCGGCCTGCAGCGGGCCGCGACGACCGATGACGATCACTTCTTCGACGCCCTTGGGACGCAACGACTCCAGCGCGTGGTCGGCGATGTCGGTCTGGGCAAGCGCGTCGGGTTCGGTAACCAGAATCCGGGCGACGTCGAGCGCGACGTTGCCGTTGCCGACCACAACCGCCCGGGCGCCGGAAAGGTCGGGCGATATCTCCTCGAAGTGTGGGTGGGCGTTGTACCAGCCGACGAAGTCGACGGCGGCGACGCTGCCGGGCAGTTCCTCGCCCGGGATGTTCAACGGCCGGTCGGCCTGAGCGCCGATCGCGTAGACCACTGCGTCGTACTGTCCGGCCAGCTCGGTCGCGGTGATGTGCTCCCCGATCCCGATGTTGCCGAAGAAGCGGAACCTCTCGTCGTCGGCGATCTTCTCGAACTGCTTGCTGATCGACTTGATCTTCGGATGGTCGGGCGCGACCCCGGAGCGAACCAAACCCCATGGCGTCGGGAGCATCTCCAGCATGTCCACCGCGACATCGAAGTTCTCGTCGGCATCGGCGGCTTTGAGCAGGGATGCCGCCGCGAAAAATCCCGAGGGACCCGACCCGACGATCGCAACGTGATAGGGACGCATAAGCCACGATGCTAAACGTCCTCCCTGCTCGCCCGTGACCGGAACGCCATCGCCGGGCCGGTAACGTGATCAGGCGTGGACCCCGACCGTCAGGCTGATATCGCAGCTCTCGACTCCACGCTGACCACGGTGGAGCGAGTGCTCGACATCGACGGTCTGCGCAGCCGCATCGACAAGCTGGAACACGATGCGTCCGATCCCAATCTCTGGGACGACCAAGCTAATGCGCAACGTGTCACCAGCGAGCTGTCCCACACACAGGGCGAGTTACGGCGGGTCGAAGGGTTGCGCCAGCGGCTCGACGACCTGCCGGTCCTCTACGAACTGGCCGCCGAGGAAAACGCGGAAGACGCCAAGGCCGAGGCGGACGCCGAATTGAAGGCACTGCGCGCCGACCTCGAGGCGATGGAAGTGCGCACGCTGCTCTCCGGCGAATACGACGAGCGCGAAGCACTGCTCAACATTCGCTCCGGCGCCGGCGGGGTGGACGCCGCCGACTGGGCCGAGATGCTGATGCGGATGTATATCCGGTGGGCTGAGCAACACAAATATCCAGTTGAGGTGTTCGACACCTCCTACGCCGAAGAGGCCGGGATCAAGAGCGCGACGTTCGCCGTGCACGCTCCCTATGCCTACGGCACGCTCTCCGTCGAGCAGGGCACCCACCGACTGGTGCGCATCAGTCCCTTCGACAACCAGAACCGGCGGCAGACATCGTTCGCCGAAGTCGAGGTGCTGCCGGTGGTGGAGACCACCGATCACATCGAAATACCCGAGGGCGATCTGCGGGTCGACGTGTACCGATCCAGTGGTCCGGGTGGTCAGTCGGTGAACACCACCGACTCGGCGGTTCGACTCACGCACATCCCGACAGGTATCGTCGTGACTTGTCAGAACGAGAAGTCGCAACTGCAGAACAAAGTTGCGGCAATGCGGGTCCTTCAAGCAAAGTTGTTGGAACGCAAGCGTTTAGAGGAACGTGCCGAGCTCGACGCCCTGAAGGGTGACGGCGGCAGCTCCTGGGGTAACCAGATGCGGTCCTACGTGCTGCACCCGTATCAGATGGTCAAGGACTTACGTACCGAGTTCGAGGTGGGTAACCCGACGGCCGTTCTCGACGGAGACATCGACGGATTCCTGGAAGCAGGAATCAGGTGGCGTAACAGAAAAGATGACGAGTAACTCAACGCTTTTAGCGGTGACCACGGCGCAGCGCTGGCACGACTTCTGGCACGGCGTCCTCGGTCAGTGGATCATCACCAGGGGTCTGCGGCTGATCTTGGTGGTGATCGCCGCCATGTTGGCGGTGCGATTTGTCACCTGGGTCACCGACCACATCACCCGTCAACTCGACGAGCGCTTCGTCGAGGGCGACGCGCTGGTCCGGTCGGAATCGACCAAGCACCGGCAGGCCCTGGCATCGGTCGCGCAGTGGGTGTCGATCGTCCTGATCGCGATCTGGTGCATCGTCCGGATCGCCGACGTCTTCAGCTTCTCCGTCGCGGGCCTGGTAGCTCCGGCGACAGTGATCGGCGCCGCTCTCGGTTTCGGCGCTCAGCAGGTGGTCAGGGACATCCTGGCGGGCTTCTTTCTCATCGTCGAAAAGCAGTACGGCTTCGGTGACCTGGTGACGCTGACTGTCGTGTCGGCGACCGAGGCCAGCGGCACGGTCGAAAACGTCACGCTGCGGGTGACCCGGCTGCGGTCGCCCAATGGCGAAGTGCTGACCATTCCGAACGGTCAGATCGTCAAGGCGGTCAACGAGTCCAAGGACTGGGCCCGCGCTGTGGTGGACATTCCCGTCTCGACCACCGCCGATCTCAACCGGGTTGCCGAGGTGCTGCGCCAAGAATGTGAGAGCGCGCTGGACAACCCCGCCCTCAAAGACCTGTTGCTGGATGCACCCACGTTGATGGGGGTCGAGAGCATTGAGGTCGACACTGTGACTCTGCGCCTGGTGGCCCGCACCCTGCCCGGTAAGCAGTTCGAGGCCGGCCGGCAACTGCGGGTCCTGGTCATCCGGGCGCTGGCTCGGGCGGGCATCGTGACTGCGGAGGACGCCAAAGTCGGCGTCGTTGAGGGCCCCGGCGCCGAGGCGGCGGCGGCCGAACAGCAAGAGTACGAAAAAACACACGAGCCGGTTAAGCGCTGATGAAGCTCACACTCAACCTTCTCGAAAACCACAGCCGCGACGCGGACAAGCAGTGGCCGAACTTCATGCTCGGTGGGCGGATCCGGACGTCGACGCTGGTGCTGATCATTGCGTTCTTCGCCACGTGGTGGACGTACAACACCTACAAGCCGCAGCCGACGCCGCCGGCCGCGACGCAGGTCGTGCCACCTGGCTTCGTTCCGGACCCCAACTACACCTGGGTGCCGCGGACGCGGGTGAAACCCCAGCCCACCTACGACACCCCGACCTACACGCCGACGACAACGGTGCCGACGACGCCACCGACCACGTCCCCGACGACAACCACGCCGCCGCCGCTGTTCCCGCCGATCGTGTTGCCGCCGCCGTTCGGTCCCGGGACGACGACGCCGGGCCCAACACCTGGACCCCCGGCGCTGGCACCCGCACCCGGATTGCCGGGTTTGGGCAGATGACGCGTCCTGGCTTGCCAGCGCGCCGCGTCGTCTGGACATCTGACATTCACGGTTAGACTGGCGACCCGTGATGATCACCCTCGACCGAGTTACCAAGCAGTACAAGTCGTCGGCGCGACCGGCGCTGGACAACGTCGACCTCAAAATCGACAAGGGTGAATTCGTCTTCCTGATCGGTCCCTCGGGTTCCGGCAAGTCCACGTTCATGCGGCTGCTGCTTGGGGCTGAGACGCCGACCAAGGGTGATGTGCGCGTCTCGAAGTTCCACGTCAACACGCTGTCCGGCCGGCACATCCCCAAGCTGCGGCAAGTGATCGGTTGTGTCTTCCAGGACTTCCGGCTGCTGCAGCAGAAGACGGTCTTCGAGAACGTGGCGTTCGCCCTCGAGGTCATCGGGAAGCGGCCCGACGTGATCAACCGGGTGACGCCCGACGTGCTCGAGATGGTCGGCCTTTCCGGCAAGGCGAGCCGGCTGCCCCACGAGCTGTCGGGAGGCGAGCAGCAACGGGTGGCCATTGCACGCGCGTTCGTCAACCGGCCGTTGATCCTGCTGGCCGACGAGCCCACCGGAAACCTCGACCCGGAGACCAGTAACGACATCATGGACTTGCTCGAGCGGATCAACCGCACCGGGACCACCGTGCTGATGGCAACCCACGACCACCACATCGTCGACTCGATGCGGCAGCGAGTGGTGGAGCTGTCGCTTGGCAGGTTGGTGCGCGACGAACAGCGCGGCGTCTACGGGATGGACCGGTAAGTGCGCTTCAGTTTTCTTTTCAACGAAATCCTGACCGGTTTTCGTCGCAACGTGACGATGACTGTCGCGATGATCCTGACCACCGCCATCTCCATTGGATTGTTCGGTGGCGGACTGCTGGTGGTCCGATTGGCCGACCACTCGCGCAGCATCTACCTCGACCGGGTCGAGACGCAGGTCTTTCTGACCACCGACATCTCGGCCAACGACATGAATTGCGAAAGTCCCGAATGTAAAGCGTTGCGCGAGAAGATCGAAAAGCGCAGCGACGTCAAGTCGGTGCGCTTCCTCAATCGCCAGGACGCGTACAACGACGCGATCCGCAAGATCCCGCAGTTCAAGGATCTGGCCAGCAAGGACGCGTTCCCGGCGTCGTTCATCGTCAAGCTCGAAAACCCAGAGCAGCACGCCGAATTCGATGCCGCGATGCAAGGTCAGCCCGGCGTTGATCACCTGCTCAACCAGAAGGAGTTGATCGACCGACTCTTCGCGGTGCTCGATGGGCTGTCCAACGCGGCCTTCGCCGTTGCGCTGGTTCAGGCGATCGGGGCGATTCTGTTGATTGCCAACATGGTTCAGGTCGCAGCGCGTACACGCAGCACCGAGATCAGCATCATGCGACTGGTCGGGGCCACGCGTTGGTACACCCAGTTGCCGTTCCTGGTCGAGGCGATGCTCGCGGCGACCGTCGGTGTCGTCCTCGCGATTTTGGGACTTTTGGTGGTGCGTGCTTTGTTCCTCGACAGCGCGTTGAGACAGTTCTACCAAGCGCACTTGGTCACGAAGGTGGATTACGCCGACATCCTCTACATTTCGCCGCTGCTGCTGCTAGTCGGGGTCGCGATAGCCGGTGTCACGTCGTATGTGACGTTGCGTCTGTATGTGCGGCGGTAGCGGTGGCCAAAAAGCCGCAGAGTAAATCTGCGCCGTCCCGGCAGATCGTGGCCACCAATCGCAAGGCTCGGCACAACTACGCGATCCTGGACGTCTTCGAGACCGGCGTAGTTTTAGTCGGCACTGAAGTTAAGAGTTTGCGGGAAGGTAAGGCGTCGTTGGCCGACGCGTTCGCCACCGTCGACGACGGCGAGGTTTGGCTGCGTAACCTGCACATTCCCGAGTATCACCACGGCAGCTGGACCAATCACGCGCCGCGTCGCAACCGGAAGCTACTTCTCCACAGGCACCAGATCGATGTGCTCATCGGCAAAATCAAGGATGGTAACCTCGCGCTCGTTCCGTTGTCGATGTATTTCTCCGAAGGAAAAGTCAAGGTGGAGCTTGCATTAGCGCGTGGTAAGCAAGCACACGACAAGCGACAGGACATGGCCAAGCGTGATGCTCAGCGCGAAGTGATTCGCGAACTGGGCAGGCGATCCAAGGGCATGAGCTGATCGGGGCGGCCTACGCCCAGCTCTCTGCAGTCAGCTACGGCGTCAGCGATTTCGTCGGGGGCGTAGCTTCCCGTCGCGCGGCAGCGCTGCGCATCATGCTGGTGACCTATCCACTCGCCACGTTGTTGCTGGGGGCGCTGGCGTTCACCGCCGGCGGCCCGATCCATGCGGGTGCTGTGCTCTGGGGCTCGCTCTACGGAATCAGTCAGGCAATCGGGGTCTATTGGTTCTATGCGGCCGTCAGTGCCGGTCCGATCTCGGTGGTCTCACCGCTGGCCGCGGTGCTCAACGCGGCGGTTCCCGTCGCGGTCGGGGTGGCGCTCGGGGAGCGACCGGGAGCGACGGCGTCAGTCGGCGTGGTGATCGCGATGTTCGCGGTGATCCTGGTCAGCCGGGAGTCGCCAGAGGACGAGGACGTGCGCACGCACAGATTCACCAGCAAAGTCGCGTGGCTGACCATCGGGTCGGGCGTCGCGTTCGGCCTGGACTTTGTTCTGCTGCATCAGGCTCCGGTGGTCTGCCGGATGTGGCCGCTGTTCTTTGCCCGCGCCGCGGCGACGGTCCTGGTGGTCGCCGTGGCGGCGGCGAGCAAGAACTTGCAGCTTCCGTCCACGACGCCGTTGCGGTTAGCGGTCCTCGCGGCGGTGCTCGACACGTGCGCCAACGTCAGCATGCTGCTGGCGATTCAGAAGTGGATGCTGTCGTTGGCCAGCATCCTGATCTCGCTGTATCCGGCGACGACGGTGGTCTTGGCGATCATCGTGCTGCGCGAGCGGCTCACCCGATGGCAGGCGATCGGCATGGTGTTGTCCGCGATGTCGGTCACCATGATCGCCGCTGCCTGATCTCCCGTCGGCAAACTCGCGATCGGTCTCCGGCCAGGGCATTAGGATCCGAGCATGTCGCGACCGGTCACCGTCCTCGACAAATCCGAGGTGCTGTCCGGCCTGTTCGGCACCTGGGACAGCCTCGATCAGTTGTTGAGCGGACTGTCCGAGCAGCAGTGGCAAGCGTCGACGCCGCTACCGGGATGGTGCGTCCACGACGTGGTCGCGCACATGGTCGGCACCGAATCGTCGCTGCAGGGGATCAGCCCACCCGAAGCCGGCATTGATCTTTCCGCACTGGATCACGTCCGCAACGACGTGGGCGTGGCCAACGAAGCCTGGGTCCGTCATCTCAGCGCAGAGTCGAAAGAGTCACTGCTGCAACGGTTTCGGTCGATCATCTCGCAGCGAAAAGATGTGCTGACGGCTATGTCGACCGACCAGTGGAACGCCCCGACGCCGACGCCGGTCGGCCTGGAAAGTTTCGGACGGTTCATGCGGGTGCGACTCTTCGACTGTTGGATGCACGAGCAGGATATCCGCGACGGCGTGGGACTACGCCTCGCCCGACGTCGATCTGAGCGGGCCGGCGGCGCGTCAGTCGCTGGATGAGATCGCCGCGACGATGGGATTCGTGGTCGGCAAACTCGGAAAGGCCCCCGCCGGGTCACGCGTCGCCATCGAATTGACCGGGCCGCTGGCGCGGACCATCCGAGTCGCCGTCGCCGATCGCGCGCAGGTGGTTGATGACTTCAGCGGGCAGCAACCCACATCGACGATTCGCCTGGACGGCGCGCTATTCGTTCGGCTGGCGGGCGGGCGCACCGCTGACACCGCCAACGTCGAACTCGGCGGCGACGTCGAAGTCGGCGCACGCATCGTCGAACGCCTCAACTTCGTCATCTGAACTGGTCAGCACCAAAAGCGCAGCGACGGTGCGACATTCGTCACAGTCCGGCAGGACGCGCATACCTGCGGAGTCGGCGGGTAGCCACTAAGACAGGCGCGCCCGGCCGTGCCACACAATTCGTTCTGACCCCAAGGAGGCGTCAATTTATGACCGCACCGGATATCACCAGGCTGCTAGCCCAACTCCGCACGTTGTTGGATCTGACCAACACTGAAGTACAGATCGCCGAAACCCGAGTAATTCAGGCCCGCACCGAGGCTGTGCGCCGGGAGCTGACGCAAAACGCCGCTCACGGCCGTGAGCGTGCCGAGGCCATCGAAGTGCAGATTCGCGAACTGGGCGGATTCCCCGACGTCATCGGTCCGTTCCTGGGTCGCGCGGCCGCAGCCGTCAAGGCGCTTACCGAGCAGGCCGCTCCCTTCGACGAGGCATTGCTCGGCGACCTGGCCCTTGAGGACCAGTTGCTCGACCGGGCGCGCTACACCAAAGCGCTGGCGGTCGCCGCGAAGAACTCCGATGTCGAGGCGTTGGCCGACCGTTTGATCACCGCCCACTCCGCGACCGTTGATTGGCTGACCACAGTGCTCGCCGAGGACGCGCTGGGTGGACCGGCGGCGTTGCGCCGGACCCCGCTGCAGGCCGCCGCAGGCACCGCGGTGAAGCTGGTCAACCTTCCCGTCGCGTGGTCGGCGCGCGGAGTCGACCGAGCCGTCGAGGCGCTGCGATCCACCGGCCCCGCACTGAACGACCTGGTCAAGCGCGGCGGGAACGCCGGCGAGATCGCCGTGAAGGCGTTGTCCGCCTCGCAGAGCGCCGCGTTGCAGGCCGCTGAGCGGGTCACTCGGTCCGAAGGGGCCACCAGGACCGCCGACGCGCTGCACAAGGGTCGAGCCGAGGTCGGCGTGCTGGAAGCAAGCGAACTGCCGATCAGCGATTACGACACCCTCAACGTCAATGAGGCGGTCGCCGCGGTCAAGGACCTCGACGCCGTCGACGATGTTCGCGCAATCATCGCCTACGAGGAGGCGCACAAGAACCGTCAGCGCATCGTGTCCGCGGGGCAAACCCGCGTCGCCGCGATCGCGCAGGAAGTCGTCGGTATCAGCTAGCGGCACCTGGGTCAGCCCCTCGGTTACGGCCGGGGGGCTTGACCTTGCCCTGATCGAGACCGGTGGCGGAAGAAATATCTCCGGCAAGCTGTTCATTTAGCCGTATGATTGGTTGTCTTGCCGAAAATCGGCAGGGGTGCGAGGGGCTGAACGGTTTCGACTTCGCGCATCGAATCAAGGGAAGCGTGCCGGTGCAGGCAAGAGACCACCGTAAGCGTCGCTGCAACCATATAAGCGCCGATTCACATCAGCGCGACTACGCACTCGCTGCCTAAGCGACTGCGTGTCTGTCAGACCGGGAGCGCCCTCGGCCCGGACCCTGGCATCAGCTAGAGGGACAAACCTACGGGTTCGGTCGCGGGGCCCGTGGGGACATCAAACAGCGACTGGGATCGTCATCTCGGCTTGTTCGCGTGACCGGGAGATCCGAGTAGAGACATAGCGAACTGCGCACGGAGAAGTCTTGAGGGAATGCCGTAGGACCCGGGTTCGATTCCCGGCAGCTCCACAAGTGAAGAAGCAGGTCAGGGTGCGTTTCGCCCTGGCCTGCTTTCCTTGTGGGGATCACCCCCGCGGTCGCGAGCGCTCAGTTGGGCGCGTCGGTCGCGCACATCGGATTACGTACGATTCGCGACGCACCCGCGATTTACCGCAACGGACGGCCAGCCTCGCGAATTGCGAACCCCAGCGGACCGAGGCTCCTATGCGTTCAGCTCTCTTCGGGTCCGTGCTAGTGCGACTCGCGGCAATGCTCTTGCCCGCAAATGGATTTCGCAAATTGTCAAGGCTTGCAGGGGATGGATCCGACATGACAGTGCGATGCGATTGTTGGCAACTCAGGCAGCAGCGACTTATGCGCCCGAGCGTGGCCGACGCGGCCCAGGCCGTTTAGTGACTTTGCGGGGCGAAGACGGTCGGACGCCCTCGGCGAAGATTCGCGCCCCGAGTTTTATCTGGGCGCGGACGTCGGCCTCGGCGGTACCGAACCAGCGGGGCCCGACAGTTGCCGTGAAGATCGTGAAATTGGCGAGCAGTTCGGCCACGGTGCCGGGGTCAACGTCGGGCGTGACTTGGCCGAGATTTTGATAGTGGGCGACGCCCTCGGCGATCACCGACACACGGTGCTCGTGATTCGGCCGCATGACTCGCATGGAGAACGAAGGGTCAGACAGGGCGCGTCCCGCTATGTCCCAACCCGGCACAGTGCCGTGGCCGCGGTTGAGTCGCGTCTCGAAAAGCTGCTCAACGAATTCGACGAACTCGTTCGGCAGAGCCTCCATGACTTTGTCTTCTGATTCGGCTACTGCCTCTGCGATCTGGCGCGATACGACCTGCTCGAAGATGCCCTGCTTGTCAACGAAGTAGTGGAAAAGCATCGACTCCGAACAGCCTGCGCGTCGAGCTATCTCCTTCGTCGCTGCAGCTTCAAATCCCTGTTCGGCGAAAACCTCGGCCGCCGCCTCCATCAACGCGCGCTGCTTCCCGTCCTTATCTCGGACTCGCTTCACCCCGCTCCCGCGCATCCGGACACAGTAACGCGGAACACCGTCCCGCGAGCCGAACGCTTTGGACTAATTCCTCAACTTGTCGATGTGCCCAGCACCTGCGAGACGAGATTGGCCGCAGCACATCGCAGTACACGCGCAGATCCACAGAAGAGGGCAGAGGCAGCCATGAACGATTCGATGTCGAATTAAAAGATTGGTGAATCATGATGATCCGCATTGTCCACTCGGCACACGCGGGCGTTTTCGCCATGACTGCCGCGTCACACCGGCCTCACTGCCCGAATCGAGCCACCAGCCGTGAGCTGACACGGTCTTGATCCAACTCGCGTGCAACGAGATATCCCGAACCCATCCACCCGCGCCGAACCCACTTACCAAAAGACACCCGTGTTCCAGGAGCGCCGGACGCGGCGGGAATCGACTTGACGCGCTCGAGAGCATCCTTCACCCCGCGTGGACTGAGCGGATGCGCGTCTGTCAAAGCGTGGAGGAGAGTCACCGCAACGTCGCGGTTCACCACAGGCACGCACCACTCCGGCCGCCGGCCGTAGGTCTGCTCGAATTGGTCGAGAAACCGTTGTCCCACCTCGTTTCCTTCGTCGTACTGGTCGACGCCGGTCCACCCCACGAACGCGTCCCATAGCGCGTCATTAAGCCAGGCATTCTCGAAAGCCGTTCCAGCGAAGCGAGGAGGATCCCAACCCAGTGCGGCCAAAGCGGAGTTCACATGAACTACGCCGAAGCCGAAGCCCGCGTGCACTATTGCCTCGGCCTTCGCTTCCTGAAGCGTCCGTACCGCTGCGACGACGTCCTGCGCCGTCTGCGCAATCGGTGTTTCGGCCACAATTCGAATTCCGTACCGCCGGCACGCTTTACGGAAGCTCTTGGCGTACGCTTCGCCGATTAGTGACTGCTCGGTCAGGACGCCGACGTGCATGTGCCCGGCACTGGCAAGCAACTCGGCCCAGAAAATGGGTTCGTCATCGTGCGAGCCCATCGGCAACGCGAAGAACCACTCGCCCAGGGCGTCGTCCGATCCAGTAACGCTGATGGCCGGCACCCGAAACCGCTCGTTTAAGGCGTCTCCAATAGCAACAGCATTGTCGCCGATATGCGGGCCGAAGATCGCCAAGCAGCCCTCGTCCACCAACTCCGCATAGGCGTCGACGACTGCCTTCACCGTCCCCTTCGGTAGCCCCTCCACTTCGCGATAGACGATTGTGACCGGTCGATCCAGTACGCCTGCCTTCAGCGCATCTCCGAAAACCATGTCGAACGGCGCAAAGAGGTCTTGACGATAGGTTTCTGGGAGCCCTTCCGGAAGGATGAGGTCCATCAGATAACCGATCTTGATCGGTTCGGTGGTGCTTTCGAACGCCACGACAAAGCCTTTCGCCTAGGGTCGTCCCAGCTGGCCCAGCCAGTCACCCACATGTAACCACTATCGAGCGACACTTGACAGCTTCATCGCGACGTCGTTAAATGCGTCGACAATGAAGATGAATGCGGCAGTGATGTGGGACGTCCACCAGGAGTGGAGTGTCGAAGAGATCGAGCTCGACGGTCCAAAAGAAGGCGAAGTGCTCGTTTCCTTCGAGGCGACCGGGCTGTGTCACTCCGATCACCACGTCCGCGAGGGTGACCTTCCGCTCGCACTGCCGCTGGTCGGTGGGCATGAGGGTGCCGGCATCGTCCAAGAAGTTGGCCCAGGGGTACGGAACCTGACAGTCGGCGATCACGTGGTGGGCTTGTTCCTGCCTGCGTGCGGGCGATGCCGTTGGTGTTCCAGCGGCCACCAGAATCTGTGTGATCTCGGTGCCCAGATGGCGACCGGCGAGCAACTGGACGGCGGCTTCCGTCGCCACGCCAAGGGCCGCGACATCGGCGCGCTGGCCTGGCTTGGTGCATTTGCGCAATACGGCACAGTGCCGGAGGCATCGGTGGTCAAGATCGACGAGGACCTCCCGCTGAGCCGGGCCTGTCTTGTCGGCTGCGGCGTGACCACCGGCTGGGGCTCGGCGGTGAACACCGCCGGAGTCAAACCGGGCGATACTGTCGTCGTGATCGGATGCGGCGGTATCGGCAGTGGTGCGATCCAGGGCGCGCGCTTGGCCGGTGCCGAGAAGATCATCGCCGTGGACATCGCGGAAGCCAAGCGCGACATGGTTTCTCAGTTCGGCGCCACTCACTTCGTGACGTCGATGCCCGAAGCGACGGCCCTAGTTGCAGACGTGACCCGCGGAGTAATGGCCGACTCCGCCATTGTCACGGTCGGACTTGTGGAAGCCCCGATGATTGTCGACGCACTCAACATTGTCAGCAAGAACGGCGCCGTCGTGGTCACCGCGCTGGGGTCGATGCTCGACACGACGACGACCCTGCCGATGTCGATGGTCGCGATGATGACGTTGTTTCAAAAGCGGCTGCTGGGAAGCCTTTACGGGGAGGCCAACCCGCGCTCCGACATTCCACGACTGCTCAGCCTCTATCGTGAGGGCAAGCTTCTACTGGATGAAACGGTCACCACCGAATACAAGCTCGCCGACATCAACGACGCCTACGACGACATGCTCGCGGGCCGAAACATTCGCGGCGTGATCATTCACGAACATTGACGCCTCGTACTGAACGCGTCAGCCCAGCTGTATTCGCGGTCCGGGTGTGAACTCCACTGGAATCTTGCGGAACCCTCGAGTCACCGAATTCCCATGGAAGATCGACTCGGCATCGGTCGCTACGGTGTAGTCGGGCATCCTCGCCAGCGCCTGCTCGACGCCAATGCGGAACTCCAGTCGTGCAAGATTCGACCCCAGGCAGCGATGAACACCGGCGCCGAATCCGAGATGGCGGTTAGCTTCTCGGTCGAGGATGCATCGGTGCGCATCGGCAAACTCGTGGTCGTCGCGATTGGCGGATGCGTAGTTGACAATGACCTGTTGGCCCGGGCACAGGTTCTGCCCACCGATTTCGACTTCCTTGGTAACTGTTCGCGGAATGCCGTGAATCGATCCGGCGAAGCGGATTAGCTCCTCGACCGCGGTCGACATGAGCTCGGGTTTGTGGATCAGCCGATCCCGTTCGTCAGGACGGCTGCCCAGGTAGTGGAAGGCACACGACATCGCGCTTGCGGTCGTCTCTAAGCCCGCCTGTACCAACAGCATTGCATTGGAAACGACGTCATCGAATTGCAGTTTGACACCGTCGATTTCCGCCGATAGCAAAACGTCGATCATGTCGTCTTGAGGTTCGCCTTGCATCCGAGTTGTGACGGCTTTGGTGATGTGTTGGTAAAGGCCGCCCCAAGCCGTCAGGCGGACCTCTTCGGTTTCCCCGTTCAGCGCTGTATCCGTGAGTTCGATGCATAGCGGGACGTCGCCGACCGGCATGCCGAGTAGATACTTGAAGAATACGATCCCGGGCTGTTGCCAGGCGACCACTGCCAAATCGCCGCGACCGTCCTCGATGAACTCGTTGATCAAAGCATCGGTTTCGGCGCGGATTTGCGGTTGCAGCTGCTTCATGCGGCCGGGGGAGAAGTACGGATTGAGCACTTTACGGAGAGCCTGCTGGCGTGGTGGGTCCAACAGGATGACGACGTCACCCGATAGCCCCATCGCATCGCCGGGTGGGGGCTTGCTCGAAAAAGTCTCCCAGTCCCTGAGGATTTCGTAGCACTCGTCGTACGTCATCGCCACCCAGGCACCGTCTTCCCGCGTGCTCAGAAATGGGAAATCGGTATGCGCGATCGGTGCCTGGTCGCGCATGTGTGAATACAGCTCGTACAAAAAGTCCGGATCCTTGAAATCCGCGTGGCGAAGATCGAAGTTCTGGGCATGGTCCTTGAGCGGCTTGGGCACTGGGGAGTAGTCCTTCTGTTTCGTTTCGACCACGATCGTCGGGTGTCGCGGCTTCGCTACGCGGTCCTCCTGCGGCGGTCGGCCTGGGGCCGACTAACACGTCCGAAAGCCGTGTTTTCGCACGATAGATGCCGAAAAACTAGTCGTCAAGTGTCACTCGATAATGACGGCAAGCGCTTATCAAGTGTTACTTGACAAGTTCAATGCTCGCTCATAGTGTCCGAGAGGTTGGGCGTCGTAGGCGATTAAGCGTGCCGTGCCAGTCGGACCGACGCGCAGCCGGCGGACGATCACACAACGGCCCTAGGGAGTATCCGTGGAACAAGATCTGCAGTGGCTCATCTCCGTTGATGATCACATCATCGAGCCGCCGAACGTCTGGGTCGACCGCGCATCTGCGGCTGACCGCGACCGCGTGCCCCACGTCGAACGCATCGACGGTGTGGACACCTGGGTCTATGAGAAGCACCGCGCCACGGTCATGGGAATCTTGGTTGCTGCCCATCAGCGGCCCGATGAGTATTCTCCGCTGTCGGTCAACTACGACGAACTGCCGAAGGTCTACTACGACCCAAAGGCTCGAATCCCCGACATGGACGAGGACCACGTCATCGCGGGGTTGAACTTCCCGTTCTTCCCACGCTTTTGCGGACAGGTCTTTTCGCAAGTTCAGGACCGGGAACTTGGTCTGAAATGTCTCGCCGCATACAACGACTACATCATCGACGAGTGGTGTGGGGCGGCGCCGGGTCGCTACATTCCGATGATCATCGTTCCGCTGTGGGACACCGCACTGGCCGTCGCCGAGGTGCATCGGTGCGCAGCCAAGGGTGCGAAGGCGATCGCATTCTCAGAAAATGTGCACGCGCTTGGCTTCCCGTCGATCCACTCGGGGGAATGGGACTCATTCTTCGCCGCAGCGAACGAAACGAAGATGCCGCTCTGCACGCATATCGGGTCGTCGTCCGTCAGCCCGAATACGTCGCCCGATGCGCCTTTCGGCGTGCAGTCGGTGAACATCGGTCTCAACCTGGCTCACTCCACAACAGACTGGCTGTTCTCGGGCAAGCTGCAGATGTTCCCCGACCTCAAGATCGTGCTAGCCGAGGGTGGCATTGGGTGGATTCCCTACCTGCTCGAGCGGGCTGAGCACGTCGCCGCCGAATATCGCTATCTACGAGCCAACAACTGGACGGTCGACCCGGCAACCATGCGAATGAGCGCAACCGCCGCGGACCCCGCCGTCTTCCCGGAGTCGCCTCGGCAGTTGTTCCGCGATCACATCTACGGCTGCTTCATCGAGGACGAATTCGGCGCCGCCAACCTCGATTACATCGGTGTCGAGAACGTGATGATCGAAACCGACTACCCGCACACCGACAGCTTGTGGCCGCGCTCGCTAGAAGCCGCGCACAAGAGTCTCGAGGGTAGGTCGGACGCGGACAAGTACAAGGTGCTGCAGGGCAATGCGCGGCGGGTCTTCAACTTTGAGCCTGCACCGTATCCGGTCGCAAACTAGCGGTAGCCGCGCTGCGCATGGGCTCAGCTCGATAGACGGGCTCGACCGCGACACGAAAGGAACAGCGTGGCAATCCGCCAATACGAGAACTTCATCGACGGCCGATGGACCAGTGACAATGCTGGTGCACTGATTGATGTAATCGACCCAGCCACTGAAGAAGTGGTCGGCCGCGTTCTCGACGGCGGCGCTAAGCAGGCTGTCATGGCAATCGAGGCGGCGCGCCGGGCATTCGACGAAGGTCCTTGGCCGTGGATGTCAGTGCGCGAGCGCGCGAAAATACTGAAGCGTTTCAGCGAAATCATGGAGTCGCGGCACGACGAACTTCGCGAGCTCATCGTGTCCGAGATCGGCTCAGTGGGCTTCCTCACCGATTTCCTGCAGGTGGGTGGAGCGATCGAAGCATCGCACTACTACAGCGATTTCGTCGAGCACGATGTCACCTGGGTCGAAACCCCGGGAGCGCCGACGGTTTCACCTACCGGGCTTGGCGGCACTGTCGTCGTCCGAGAACCCGTCGGAGTGGTCGGAGTGATCACGCCGTTCAACTTCCCCTTCTCGATCAATTTGCAAAAGTGCCTGCCAGCGCTGGCCGTCGGTTGCACCGTCGTCTTGAAACCACATCCGTGGACGCCGATGAATGCGCTGGAACTCGCCCGGATAGGTGAGGAGGCCGGCATACCGGCGGGTGTCTTCAACGTCGTGGTGGGTGGCGCTGATGTGGGCGAGGAATTGTCGACGAATCCCCTCGTCGACATGATCGCGTTCACGGGGTCGACAGCGACCGGCAAGCGCATCCGGGAGGTTTCGGCGCGGACGATGAAGCGGGCCCAACTGGAATTGGGCGGCAAAAGTGCCCACATCGTTCTTGACGACGTCACTGAATCTGATGTTGCCGGTATCGGTTTCGGTCAAGTGCTGATGCATTCGGGACAGGCATGCGTCGCCGCGTCGCGCCTGCTGTTACCTGAGCACCTTCTCGATTGCTACGTGGAAGGCGTCAAGAATATGGCGCCAAACCTCACAATTGGTGACCCTCGCGACCCGGCCACGGTGGTGGGTCCGCTGATTCGTGAACAGCAACGGCAGCGGGTTGAGGGCTATGTGCAATCGGCACTCGATGAAGGGGCTACGTTAGTGGTCGGGGGTAAGCGGCCCGCGCACCTGAGTAAAGGCTTCTTCTATGAGCCAACGGCATTCATCAACTGTCGCAACGACATGCGGATCTGCCGGGAAGAAGTCTTCGGCCCGGTGCTGACGGTCCTGACCTACCAGACTCAGGAGGAGGCGATACGGATCGCCAACGACTCCGACTTCGGGCTCGCGGGGGTAGTCATGACGCGCAATGCCGCACGTGGCTTCAACGTAGCGCGCCAAATCCGCACCGGCACAGTGATTGTGCAGTGCTGTGGCGGTGGTCCGAGTGATCCTGGTACTTCTCCGGGCAACGGTGCGGGTCCAGGCTGGTCTGTGCCCGCGCGTGGAATGTTCAACGGCGGCGGCCCATTTGGTGGTTTCAAGCAGAGCGGTCTCGGGCGCGAGCAGGGCCGCTGGGGCTTCGAGGAGTTCACTGAAATCAAGTCGATCTCGTTAATGTGAGGCTTAAGCGCGACATGGGCATCGGAATTCTGAAAGGTTAACTACCGTGCTTCACGATGTTCGGGTGCTCGAGCTATCCCTCTTCTCGCCTGACGCGCTCGGCGGACACCTCGCCGACCTTGGTGCCGAGGTGATCAAGATCGAACAACCCGGGGGTGGCGGGTTCCGTGGTGAGCTCTTTCCGTCTGACAATGTGCAAAACCTCCAGTGGAACCGCGGAAAGAAGAGCGTGACGCTCAACTTGAAATCGGAGGAGGGGGCCGCGATCTTTCGGCGCCTTGCCGCAGAGGCCACAGTGCTGATCGACGGCCTGCGGGCCGGCGCCGCCGAGCGACTCGGCCTCGGCTACGACGATGTCGTCGAACTCAACCCGACAATCGTCTATTGCAGCCTCAACGGAATGGGTAGCTACGGCCCGTACGCAAAGCTCCCCACGCATGGGCTGTCCTTCGACTGCTTCGCCGGCCTGAACCCCCCGCTGATCCAGGCCGACGGAACACCGCGGCTCTCGGCCGGCGCCACCGGCACCACCGGTGTGTTGGCCGGTCCGCTCTACGCTGCGATCGCGGTTCTGGCTGCACTGCACAGCGCGCGCCGCGACCAGAAACCGCAGTATGTCGAGGTCTCCCAAGTCGACGCCGCGATCGCATGGAACTTCCAGAAACTGACGGCCGTCGCCAATGACCTGTCCGGCTACTCAGACAATATGCATGCATCCCTCCGGTATCAGTACTACGAGACCAGCGACGGCAACTACGTGGTGTT
>CAVVRW010000006.1:0-20610 GCA_963750755.1 uncultured Actinomycetota bacterium | reverse complement strand
AATAGCGCGGTGCGCAGCCGATTGACGTCTGTCTCGGTGATCTCGGCGCTGCGGAAGTACCCGTCGAGCGAACCGAAGTTCTCGTCGATGGTTCGCCGCGCGGCGTCGAGGTATTCGGCGCGGACGCCAAGCACCTCTTCGGACAGCCGCGCCTCGGTCGTCGACATCAGTTCCGGCGTGACCTCGACGTCGGAGCGCTGTCGGATCGTGTCGAGAATGCGCTGTCGCAACAACGGCACGGCCTGATTGCTGGTCAAAAAGTCCGTCACGATTGCGTCGCGCTCGACGCCCGCGGCCTCCAGCACCAGCGCGATGGTGAAGCCGGTACGGTCCTTGCCGGCGAAGCAGTGGGCCAGCACCGTGCGTCCGTCGGCCAGCAGGGTCACCATCCGGTGCAGTGCCTCGCGGGCACCGGAGTGGACGCCTGGGAAACCGGGTGTACTCGTCCATCATGTAGCGACTGGCGGCGTCGCTGACCGATTCGCCGTCCGGCTTTTCTTCGAACAGACGCTTGAACGCATGCTCGTGCGGGGCTTCGCCGTCCGGGTTGACGTCATCGGGTGCGACATCCGGGATGGGCAGCAGGTGGATGTCGACGCCGTCGGGAACCAGGCCGGTCTCGTGACGCAGTACCTCGCTGCGCGACCGCAGATCGGCGACATCGGTGATACCCAAGCGACGCAACTCTTCTCGGCCCTCATCGGCAAGCTCGCTCAGCTCACCGGACCGGAACAACCGACCCGGCCGCAGTGCGCCAGTCGTGTCGGCGACGTCGCGAAAGTTCCAGGCTCCCTGTAGATCTCGCACGCCGGTCGCCATGCTTAGGTGACCGCCGCGGCGAAAGCGCTCTTTTCCCGGCCGATTTCGGACCGAGCGATGGTCCGCATGTGCACCTCGTCGGGGCCGTCGAAGATGCGCATCGCACGCTGCCAGGAGTACATCCTGGCCAGCACGGTGTCCTCGCTGACGCCGGCGGCGCCGTGCACCTGGATTGCGCGGTCGACGACGTTGCACGCCATCTGCGGGGCCACCGCCTTGATTTGTGAGACCAGCAGGCGGGCGGCCCGGTTGCCGTGCTGGTCGATGGTCCAGGCCGCCTTCTCGCACAGCAGCCGAGCCTGGTCGATCTCGTTGCGTGACTGGGCAATTGCCTGCTGCACCAGACCCTGGTCGGCCAGGGGCCGGTTGAACGCGATCCGGGTGTTGGCCCGGTGCACCATCAACGCCAGGGCGCGCTCGGCGCCGCCGAGGGCTCGCATGCAGTGGTGGATGCGGCCGGGGCCGAGTCGTGCCTGGGCGATCGCGAAGCCACCACCTTCTTCGCCGAGAAGGTTTGTCACCGGCACTCGAACGTTGTCGTAGATGATCTCGCAGTGTCCGGGCTGGTCCTGGTAGCCCGAAACCGACGTTGAGCGAACGACGGTCACCCCAGGCGTGTCGATCGGCACCAGCACCATCGACTGTTGCTGGTGGCTGGCCGCCTCGGGGTTGGTGCGGCCCATCACGATCAGGATCTTGCAACGCGGGTCGGCCTCGGCAGATGTTCACCACTTGCGGCCGTTGATCACGTAGTCGCCGCCGTCGCGCACGATCGACGTCTCGATGTTGCGGGCGTCGCTGCTCGCGACGGCGGGCTCGGTCATCGAGAAGCCACTGCGGATCTCGCCGTTCAGCAACGGTTTGAGCCACTTTTCGCTCTGCTCCTCGGTGGCGAACAGGTGCAGCGTCTCCATGTTGCCGGTGTCGGGCGCGGCACAGTTGATCGCTTCGGGAGCGAGTTCGAGGCTCCAACCGGTCAGCTCCGCCAGCGGCGCGTATTCGAGGTTGGTCAGCCCGGATTCCGACGGGCAGGGGAAGATAGGTTCCACAGTCCGGCGGCCTTGGCCTTGGTCTTGAGTTCCTCGATGACCGGCGGAACCGTGTGATCCTTCGGACTCGCCTCCTCGCGGTACTTGTCGTACTCGGCCTCGGCAGGGAAGACGTTTTCGACGATGAACTCGCTCAGCCGCTTGTGGTAGTCACTGGCTTTGGCTGACATTGCGAAGTCCATGACCGTCACGATAAGCCACCCGCGCGGGCGTCACACCGGGGGCAGGATGAACGCCATGACTGACATCCGCCCGCCCCTGCCGCCCTTCACCCTGGAGACCGCATTGAAAAAGGTCCAGGCCGCCGAGGATGCGTGGAATACCTGCGATCCCGACAAGGTCAGTCGCGCGTACACCGTTGACTCGCAATGGCGTAACCGCGGCGAGCACATCGTGGGCCGCGCGGCGATCGTGGCGTTCCTGACCCGCAAGTGGCAACGCGAACTCGACTACGCCTTACGCAAGGGCCTGTGGAGCTTCGACGGTGACCGCATCGCCGTCCGCTTCCAGTACGAGTGCCGGGATGCGTCTGGGCAGCGGCGGCGTAGCTACGGCAACGAATGTGGGAGTTCGACGAGGCCGGTCTGATGAATCGCCGCGAGGCCAGCATCAACGACGTCGCGATCGAGGAATCACAGCGCCGCTACTTCGGCCCCCGGGCAACTGAGGAGCACGGCCGGGACTTCCCGCTGTGGTGACCTAGCCCCAGCCGCTGACGATGCCCGCCGTGGAGCGGCGGGAGGAGGAGGCGGGGAGCTAGATGGCCACCGGTGACGATGCCCGCCGTGGAGCGGCGGGAGGAGGAGGCGGAGCTAGATGGCCACCGGTGACGATGCCCGCCGTGGAGCGGCGGGAGGAGGAGGCGGAGCTAGAGGTTAAGGTAGTTGCCGACTTACCGGGGAGTAGGAAATGACAGAAACGCAGACGACGGTCGGCGTAGTGGCCGAGTCGGGAGCCCACGAGCGGCGCGTCGCGCTGGTCCCGAAGGTGATCGCGCCGCTGGTGAAGAGCGGCGTCGCGGTCGTCGTCGAAGCCGGCGCGGGCGAGCGCGCCCTGCTTCCCGACGCGCTGTACACCGAGGCCGGAGCAACCATCGGCGACGCCTGGTCGGCCGACATCGTCGTCAAGGTCGCGCCGCCCACCGCCGAGGAGGTGGACAAGCTCAAGAGCGGGCAGACCCTGATCGGCTTCCTGGCACCTCGCAACGCCGAGCCCTCCATCGGCGCACTCAAGCAGGCCGGTGTGCAGGCGTTCGCGCTGGAAGCCATCCCACGGATCTCGCGAGCTCAGGCGATGGATGCGCTGTCGTCGCAGGGCAATGTCGCCGGTTATAAGGCCGTGCTGCTGGCCGCGTCGAGTCCACCCGGTTCTTCCCGATGCTGACCACCGCGGCGGGCACCGTGAAGCCGGCGACCGTGCTCGTGCTCGGGTCGGCGTCGCGGGCCTGCAGGCCCTGGCGACGGCGAAGCGCCTCGGCGGCAAAACGACCGGTTACGACGTGCGCCCCGAGGTGGCCGACCAGGTCCGGTCGGTGGGTGCGCAATGGTTGAAATTGGGCGACGAAGATCTAGCTGCCGCCGGTGAGGGTGGCTACGCCCGCGAGCTCACCGACTACGAACGCGCCCAGCAGCAGAAGGCGCTGGAGGAAGCGATCAGCGGATTCGACGTCGTCATCACCACTGCGTTGGTCCCCGGTCGCCCGGCCCCCAAGCTGGTGACCGCCGCCGCGGTCGAGGCGATGAAGCCCGGCAGCGTCGTTGTCGACCTTGCTGGCGAGACCGGCGGCAACTGCGAGCTCACCGAGCCGGGACAGGTCGTCGTCCGCCACGACGTCACGATCGCGTCGCCGCTGAACCTGCCGGCCACGATGCCCGAGCACGCCAGCGAGCTCTTCAGCAAGAACATCACCGCCCTGCTCGACCTGTTGCTCACCGACGGCAAGCTGGCCCCGGATTTCGAGGACGAGGTCGTGGCGGGCTCGTGTGTGACCCGCGACCAAGCAGGAGTGAACTAGATGTACGACCAACTACTGGCCAACCTGGCCATCCTGGTGCTCGCCGGATTCGTCGGGTTCGCAGTCATTTCCAAGGTGCCCAACACCCTGCACACCCCATTGATGTCGGGCACCAACGCCATTCACGGCATCGTGGTCCTGGGCGCGCTGTTGGTGCTGGGCGAGTTGCCGGCCGATGCGAGCTGGGGCGTGCGGGCGATCGCGTTCGTCGCGCTGATCTTCGGCACGCTGAACGTGATCGGTGGCTTCCTGGTGACCGACCGGATGCTGGGCATGTTCAAGTCGCGCAGGCCCGCGGCCGACAAGTCGGTCAGCGCGAAGGGGGCTGCCAAATGAGCACTGAAAACGTCAACTACGCGGTGGACGTTCTGTATATCGCGGCCTTCGCGTTGTTCATCTACGGTCTGTCCGGCCTGACCGGCCCGAAAACCGCCGTGCGCGGCAACTGGATCGCCGCGGTCGGTATGGGCGTCGCGGTGATCGCGACGCTGATCAAGGTGCGCGACACCGCGTCGATCAACTGGATCCTGATCGCGGCGGGCCTGGTGATCGGCGTGGTGCTGGGGGTGCCGCCCGCCAAGAAGACCAAGATGACGGCCATGCCGCAGCTGGTGGCGCTGTTCAACGGCGTCGGCGGCGGCACCGTCGCACTGATCGCTTGGTCGGAATTCATTAATACCAAGGGCTTTTCGGTCTTTCGGCCGGACCAGTCGCCTACTGTCGCATTGGTCGTCGGGTCGTTGTTCGCGGCGATCATCGGCTCAGTGTCGTTCTGGGGTTCGCTGGTGGCGTTCCTGAAGTTGCAGGAGTCGATCCCGAAGAACGTGGAGAAGCGGCTGGTGGCCTCGGCCAAGCTGTTTCAGCTCTCTAACATCGTGCTGCTGTTCGGCGCGGTGGGTGTCGCCGTCTACCTAGGGCTGAACCCGGGCCGGCCGGTCTGGTGGATCCTGCTGGTGTTGGCCTTCGCGGGCGTGATGGGTTTGTTCGTGGTGTTCCCGATCGGTGGCGCCGACATGCCGGTGGTGATCTCGCTGTTGAACGCGATGACCGGATTGTCTGCAGCTGCAGCGGGATTGGCGCTGAACAACACCGCGATGATCGTCGCAGGCATGATCGTCGGTGCTTCGGGCTCGATCCTGACCAACCTGATGGCGGTCGCGATGAACAGGTCGATTCCCGCGATCGTGTTCGGCTCGTTCGGTGGCGACGGCGGTGTGGGCGCCGCCGCGAGCGGCGAGCAGGGCACCGTCAAGGCCACCTCGGCCGCCGACGCCGCAATCCAGATGGCTTACGCCAACCAGGTGATCGTGGTGCCCGGTTACGGGCTGGCGGTCGCGCAGGCACAGCACGCCGTCAAGGAGATGGCCAGCCTGCTGGAGGAAAAGGGCGTCGAGGTCAAGTACGCCATCCACCCGGTGGCCGGCCGCATGCCCGGCCACATGAACGTGTTGCTGGCCGAGGCCGACGTCGACTACGACGCGATGAAAGAGATGGACGACATCAACGGCGAGTTCAACCGCACGGACGTGGCGATTGTCATCGGCGCCAACGACGTCACGAACCCGGCCGCGCGCAACGACTCGTCCAGCCCGATCTACGGCATGCCGATCCTCAACGTCGACGAGGCCCGCTCGGTCATCGTGCTCAAGCGCTCGATGTCGTCGGGCTATGCCGGCATCGAGAACCCGCTGTTCTTCGGCGAGAACACATCGATGCTGTTCGGAGATGCCAAAAAGACGGTGAGCGAGGTCGCCGAGGAGCTGAAGGCGCTATAGCCGGCCGCAGAAACGCGTCGAGCTCGACGCTGGCGTGGCGCTCACTCGCGCAAGTCCACGCTCGCGGCGATCTCGAAGGCGAGGAGCCGCTATTTAGACCGGCGGGTAGGCCGGCGGCGGGTAGCCCTGGCCATCGGTGACGCCCCGCAGACCCCATGGCAGGTACTTGAAGTAGAACTCGAGTTCGTCGGAAAAGTCGTAGCTGGGATCGGGATCCGGTTGCATCTGACTACCTCTCGAGTCGATAAGCGGTTCGTTCAAAGTCTAGTCCTACGGGACAAGGCGCAACAGTGAACCGTCGGGTTGCCTAGACTACCCACCAGTTGATTGACTCCGGGCGGCCCCCGGACTGCCGAAGCGAGAACAAAATGCCATCCGAAAACGGGCTCACCCGCCGCGAGGAGCTCCTGACCGTTGCCACCAAGCTGTTCGCCGCCCGCGGCTATCACGGCACCAGGATGGACGATGTCGCCGACGTGGTGGGCCTGAACAAGGCCACCGTCTACCACTACTACGCCAGCAAGTCGCTGATCCTCTACGACATCTACCAGCAGGCCGCTGAACGCACCCTGGACGCCGTTCACGATGACCCGACGATGTCGGCTCGCGAGGCGCTCTACCAGTACACCGTGCGGCTGCTCAACAACATCGCCGTCAACCCCGAGGGCGCGGCGGTGTACTTCCAGGAGCAGCCCTATATCACCGAGTGGTTCACCGAGGAGCAGGTCGAGGCGGTCCGCGAGAAAGAGACGCAGGTCTACGAGCACGTGCACGGCCTGATCGACCGCGGTATCGCCAGCGGCGAGTTCTTCGAGTGCGACTCCCACGTCGTGGCGCTCGGCTACATCGGGATGACGCTGGGCGCCTACCGCTGGCTGCGGCCGAGCGGGCGGCGCAGCGCCAAGGAGATCGCGGCCGAGTTCAGCACCGCGCTGCTGCGCGGGCTGATCCGCGACGAGGCGGTCCGGGTCGAGGAACCGCTCGGGACGCCACGGGCGCAGGCCGTCGCGAAATGACCGACCTGTTTCGCCTCGACGGCAAGGTCGCCGTCGTCACCGGCGGCGGCCGCGGCATCGGCCTGATGATCGCGCGCGGCTTGCTGGAGGCTGGGGCTTCCGTCTATCTGTCGAGCCGCAAGGAGGCCGAGCTGGAGGGCGCCGTCGCGGAGCTGTCGCCACTCGGCCCGGTACACGCGATCCCCGCCGACCTCGGCACGGTCGATGGCGTCGACGCATTGGTCGCCGACCTCGCCGAGCGGGAAGACCGGATCCACGCGCTGTTCAACAATGCCGGCGCGGCGTGGGGTGCGCCGCTGGACGAGTTTCCCGAGTCCGGATTCGACAAGGTGATGAACGTCAACGTCAAGGGCATCTTCATGCTGACCCGCGCGCTGGTGCCGATGCTCACCGCGGGCGCAGACGAGGGTGACCCGGCCCGCGTCATCAACACCGGCAGCATCGACGGGATCGTCCCGCCCGGCAAAGGCCGAAACAACTTCTCCTACAGCGCCAGCAAGGCCGCCGTACACATGCTGACCCAGCACCTCGCCGGGGAGTTGGCGCCGCGCATCCTGGTCAACGCGATCGCGCCCGGGCTGTTTCAGTCGCGGATGACGAAGGAGTTGTTGGCGGCCGGGCCGGAAGCGGTCGGCTCGTTCCTCCCGCTCGGCCGGATCGGCCAGCCCGACGACATGGCGGGTATCGCTGTCTTTCTCGCCAGCCGCGCCAGCAGCTACATCACCGGTGCGGTGATCCCGGTCGACGGCGGCGTCACCGTCATCCGCTGAGCCCGACTGTAGGCAATACTCGCTTCAAGAATTCGAGTTGGTCGGCGATCACGCGCTCGAACGCGTCGCCGACATAGATGTCGAAATGTCCCTCGGGATAGAGCTTTATCTCGCCCTTCGGCGCCTTGGCCGCATATTTGCGGGTCGGTCCGGATGGTGCGACGGTGTCACTTTCGCAGATGCAGAACAGGATTGGGCAGGGCACCCTGGCCGCGAGCCGACCCGGCCGGTAGGGCAGCAGCTTCACGCCGATTCGCGCCGCCACCTCGTTGCGCAGCTCCACACCGTCGGGCACCAGTCTGAGAAAGCCGGAATAGGCGTCGGGGGCGGTCATCAACGCGACCTCGCCGGGGTATCCGGCGGTCTTGACCATCACCGGGTTGGCGCCGAAGCGGGAAGCGATGATGTCGCGGGTGGCCAAGGCCGTCAGACGAGCGCTGACAAGCGGATTCACCGCGGCCAGCGATGCGACGCTGTCGGTGAACGGGCATTGCGACACGACCGCCGCTATGCCCGGCACCCGAGCCGCCGTGGCGATCACGTGGCCGCCGCTGAACGACGTGCCCCACAATCCAATTCGCTGCGGGTCGATCCCAGGCAGGGTGCGGGCGAAGGCCGCGGCAACGGTCCAGTCCTGCAACTGCATTCGGATGTCGAGCAACTGGCGCGGTGCACCTTCGCTGTCACCGAAGTTCCGGTAGTCGAACACCAGACAGGCGTAGCCGGCCGCGGCGAAGCGTTCGGCGTAGGCGTCCAGGCGCATGGTGCGCACGCCGCCCAGTCCGTGCGCCATGACCAGCAGCGGGGTGTCGCCGTTGCCGTCCGGCCGGTACAGCCACGCGCTGATCCGGTCGCCGCCCGAGTTGAACCAGACATCTTCACGCTGCATGACAGCCATCCTGCAACAGTGTGGTAGACCGGGCGCCATGACCCCGGATGTCGTGCAGCAGCTGGCGTCGTTGGTGGGTGCCAGGTACGTCAGCACCGATCCCGACGTGCTGGCCGGGCGCAGCGGCGATTGGACTGGCAGATACAGCGGCAACGCCAGCGCCCTGGTGCGTCCGGGCTCGGCGGAGGAGGTCGCCGGGGTGTTGCGGCTGTGCCGCGACGCCGGGACCCACGTGACGATCCAGGGCGGCCGGACGTCGTTGGTGGCCGGGACGGTGCCCGAGCACGACGACGTGCTGTTGTCCACCGAAAGGCTTTGCGAGGTAAGCGAAGTCGACGCTGTTGAGCGCCGCGTCGAGGCCGGAGCCGGAGCGACGCTGGCCGCGGTGCAGCATGCCGCAACCGCATCGGGTCTGGTGTTCGGCGTCGACCTGGCCGCCCGCGACACCGCGACCGTGGGGGGAATGGCCTCGACCAACGCCGGCGGTCTGCGCACGGTGCGCTACGGCAACATGGGCAGCCAGGTCATCGGGATGGACATCGCACTGCCCGACGGGTCGGTGGTGCGCCGGCATTCCCGGGTGCGGGCCGACAACACCGGTTACGACCTGCCGTCGCTGTTCGTCGGCGCCGAAGGAACGCTCGGCGTGATCACCGCGCTCGACCTACGCCTGCACCCGGATCCGGCGCACCGCGTGACCGCCGTGTGCGGCTTCGACGAACTCGGTCCGCTGGTCGATGCCGGCCGGTTGTTCCGCGACTTGGACGGCATCGCGGCGTTGGAGTTGATCGACGGGCGAGCCGCCGCACTGGCCGACGAACACCTCGGCGCGCCGCCGCCGCTAGACAGCCGGTGGCTGCTGCTGGTGGAGTTGGCATCCGACTTCGATCAGACCGAGCGACTGGCCGACGCGTTGGACAGAGTGCACACGTCTGCCGAGCCCGCCGTCGGTATCGATAATGCTGCACAACAACGACTTTGGCGGATGCGCGAATCGCTGGCCGAAGTCGTCGGCGTGTTCGGGCCGCCGCTGAAGTTCGACGTCTCGCTGCCGCTGCCCGCGATCACCCGCTTCGCCGACGAGGCGGCGGCACTGGTGCAACGGCATGCGCCCGACGCCACCGGCGTGCTGTTCGGGCACATCGGTGAGGGCAACCTGCACCTGAACGTGCTGCGCTGCAGCGCCGAGCAGGAACACGACCTGTATGCCGCGATGATGGGCCTGATCGCCGACTGCGGCGGCAACGTCAGCTCCGAACACGGCGTGGGTAGCCGGAAACGTCGCTATCTCGGCATGTCTCGCGACGCTGCCGACATCGCGGCGATGCGCGCGCTGAAGACCGCGTTCGACCCGACCGGCTATCTCAACGCGGCGGTGCTGTTCGACTAATCGGCCGAGGGCTTGATGCCGACCGCGTGCCGCAGCTGGGCCAGGAACTCGTCGGCATCATCGCTGCGAATCATGTAGTGCGAGAACGCTACTCGGATTGCGGTGGCCGCCTTGACCGCGGCGTTGGGGCCGGGGATCAGCCGCTGCAGGCCGTCCCGCATCTGCGGGATGACGCCGGCGAACTGCGCGATGACATGCTCGGGTTCGATGTCGACCATCCGCACTCCGGTATAGGAGTGCTGGTAGTCGACGATGAAGCGCAACGCGGCGTCGAGCTTGTCGGCCCCCTTGAGCCCGGCCGTCGCTTGGCTCATCCCGCTTTCGAAAGTGACCCGTTCGTATTGGGAGAAGGCCGAGAGCAGGTCTTCTTTCGAAGCGAACCAGCGATACAGGGTCGGCCGGGACACCCCGGCCTGGACGGCGACGTCGGACAGGCTGAGCTTGCGTTTGCCGTTGCGGCCGAGGACCTCAGCGGTGGCCGCGAGGATCCGCTGCTGTGTCGAGGTGTCACCCTCGATGGTCGACGTCTGGTCCATACCCGCAACTTTACAAAAATAGGTCCAAGTGTCACGCTGTTTTGGTGTCATTGGTAGCTGACCACCCGAGCTTAGCCGGGCAAACCCCCGAAGACGGGCGTCTGCGGTGAGCCGCGCCAGAGCGGTGGTGATCACCGAGGCCTCCTCGCCGGTCGTCTTCGCCACGGCGACGCGGCTGGCGGCGGGCGGGCACTCCGTGTTGATGGGCAGTCCGCGACCGGAGGCCGGCGAGGACCTGGCCGCCCGGCTGCGGTCGAGCGGCGCGTCGGTGTTCGCCGCCTACCTGGACCTGGCCGACCCGCTGTCCATCGATGGGTTCCTGGAGTCCGTCGACTATCTCATCGGTGACGTCGATGCGCTGATCAGCAGCGCCGGAGTTGCCGAGCGATCCTGGATCGGCGCTCAACACCTTGTGACGCAACTGGTTTCGCCGATGATCGACAACGGGCATGGCGACGTGGTGCTGCTCAGCCCGGAGCTGGTGGGTGCCTCGCCGGCCGGAGCGGATCGGATGCTCGACGCGTGGATCTACGGACTGGATGCCGAATTCGTCGGAACCGGCGTGCGGGCGTCGATCGTCCGGTCGACCAGCGTGGTGCCGCCTGACGACGCCGGCCGGCTGATCGCCGCGGCCGTCGTCTCGCCCGACATGCACCTGTGCCTCGTCGACGTCATCCCGTCACGCCCTCAGAGTGCGGCTACCGACGAGGTCACTCGAAAGATGCGCCGCTAGTTGCACTTTCGGGATTGCTAGGGCCGTCGCCGGACCAGCACGGACTGCTGAATGCTGCCCACCGCTCCGATCCCGTCGAACAGCGTGCCGACCGTGGTCCCGATGCCGTCCGGGCCGTAGTTGGTCTCAGCGCGGATGCCGACCCACTCCCCGTCGGGGATCCGGTGCACGTGCACAACGAGGTCGTTGTTCAGGAACGTCCACGTGGTGATGTCGATTTTCGAGCCAATTCCGTTGGCGCAGTCGGCGACCGCGAACAAACGCTCGAGCGGCGTCATCGTTTCGCCGGCGACCAGGCTGGCCGTCGGCGTGATCCACGACTCACCGGGTCCTTCGTCGAGCGGGTTGGTCAGCCAGCGCCAGTCCAGGCTGTGTACGTAGTTGCGGTCGAAATTCTTGGCAAGGTCGCGGCTCCGCGCCTCGGACAGCGGGGCTGGCAGCGGTGCGGACGCGTGCGTCAACTCGGTGGTGTCCTGCTGTAGCAGTCGCCAGCCGGTGGCCCGAGCGGTCGGCCGCGGCTCCCCGTCGGGCCCCAGGGCCAGCGTCTCGGCACTGATCAGCTCGATCTGCCTGCCGGGACGTTCGACTTTCGACCGGACCCACATGTCGCCGTCGGCCGGCACCGGACCGAGCAGATCGATGGCGACCCGGCTCAACCGCGTGTCGTCGCGGGCCGCGCAACGCTCCAGCGCGCGGACCAGAAGCGCCGACACCGGCGCCGCATGCTGGATCTTCGCGGTCCAGGTGCTGCGGACCAAGTCGGTGGCAGTGAACTTTTCGCCGACCGGGTCGGCGGCGTCGATCAATTCGTAATAGGAGTCGGTCATCGCTCACCGGCTTGGCCGGGAGTGTCCACGATCACCGTGTCCACCCGGGACAGCCGCGTGCCGGCCAGGCGCTGGGGGTAGGCCTCGCTGCTCGACAGCATGAACAGGGTCCGGTCGGCCGATCCGCCGAGCACGCACGCGATCGCCACGCGGTCGCCGATGTCGATGCGATGAGTGACGTGCCCCCCGTCGAGGATCCGCTCGAACTGGTGCGCCAGCGTCATGGCCGTCCACACGCCGCCTTCGGCGTCGAGGCAGATGCCGTCCGGGGGCCCGTCGAGGCCGTCGGCGAAGACGCGCCGATCGGATAGGTCGCCGTTGGCTTCGATGCTGTACGCGGTCAACCGCCGACCGATCGACTCGGCGACGATCAGCGTGCGGTCGGGCGTGATGACCATGCCGTTGGGAAAGTCCAGGTCGGCTGCGACGACGCCGACGGTGTCGTCGGGATCGACGCGCAGGATGACACCGCCCTCGCGGGCCTGCGACCCGATGTAGGCGCGGCCGCGGCGGTCGACGACCATGTCGCCGAGGTCGGCGGGGGCCAGCGCGCTCAAATCGGCTACGGTGTCGACGGTTTCGCCGTCGTAGGCCAATAGCTTGCGGTCCCTGGTCGACACGATCAGCAGCGTGCCGTCCGGCCGGAACCCCAGGCCCGAAGGGGCGTGCCCCGGTAGCGGCAGCGTGGTCATCGCCCCGCCCACGGTGACGGTGTGCACGGCCTCGCCGAGCATGTCGGAGAACCACAACAGCCCCTCGAACCAACGCGGCCCCTCACCAAAACAGAAGCCGGTGGCCAGCGGCGTCAGCCCCTCATCGGTCGCAGTCATGCCCAACGTCGTCGCTCCTTCGCGGCGGTGAAACTGACCGGCCGGTTGCCCGGCTGGCTTTACAGATTATCGTACAAATGTCACGCGGTAACTTGCAGGGACACCGTCGGCGCTCAGCAAAGGAAAGGAAAGGCTAAGGAAAGCGGCAGTTGACGTCCTCCTGTGGCTGAAGCCAGAGGATTCCAACCCACCCTCACTACCTATGCGGCAGGAGAGCGCAGTTGAGGTTCACGGTTCGTAGACCGGCTGATGCCGAGGTCTCCCCGTGCTGTCACCGCCCGTCCGGCGGCGATGTTGCGTGCGGCGTTAACGTCGGCGTTACACGGTCCCGTGGCGCAGGCTTGGCACTCGAACACCGCTTGGCTCTTGCGGTTTCCGGGAGCGACATTCCCGCACACCGAGCAACGTTGCGACGTGTACGCGGCCGGGATTTGCTCGACCCGACCAAAAGCTTTGTGCTGCAGTCGCGTGGCGAGCAGACCCCAACCGCTGCGGCTGATGCCCCGGTTAAGCCCACGCTTTTGGGCAACTCGGTGTCCGGGCTGTTCGACAGTTCCGCGCGCGCTGCGAGTCATGGCCCGCACATCGAGGGCTTCGATCCGAATCGTGTCGAACCGGCGCGCGACATCGGTAGACAGCTTCTCCACCCAATCCTTGCGCCGGGCAGTCTCTTTGGCTTTCAGTTTGGCGATCGCCAGCCTTGCACGGGCTCGCCGCTTCGAACCGCCTTGCGCGCGGGCCAGCCGCTGCTGCAGCACCCTCAACCGGACAGCCTCACCGCGGCTCAGGCCGGGCACGTGCAGCAACTCTCCGGTCGACAACGCCGCCGCCACCGTCACGCCGCGATCGATCCCCACGATCGAGCCGTCACCAGGGCCGGCGATCGGCTCTGGGACGACAGCAAAGGCGACATGCCAGCGCCCGGCCCGGTCACATGTCACCCGGTAGGACTTCACCCCGTCAGGCACCGGGCGGGTCAGGCGGAACCGCAGCCAGCCAACCTTGGGCACCCAAACCCGCCCGAAACGACGGTTGAGCCGCTCAATGTGACGCGCCTTGACCGCCACCTGTCGGAACCCTTCGTGCACACCGGCTTTGCGCCAGGTCGGGCGCCGGTGCGTGCCACCGAAGAAGTTACCCATCGCCTGCGCGAAATCCCGCAACGCCTGCTGCTGCACCGTCTGGGATCCGGCCGCCAACCACGCATATTCGGCGCGCGCGGCGGTCAACTGCGCACACTGCTCGTTGTAGCCCGGCGCGCGACGGCCCGGCTGCCAATGCTGCTGCTGCTCGACCGCCAGATTCCAAACATACCGGGCGTGGCGGCAGTGCTCAGCCAGCCCCGCCGTCTGCTCAGCAGTCGGAAGCAACCGATAACGCGACACACCGAAAACCTAGCCCCGACCACCGACACCACCCAGAAAGGAGAAGCGGCGACTCTTCCCTTGGCTCAAGACAGGGGCTTCCACGCCGCACCAAGCAGATGAAATTCACCATCACCCACCCGATGCACAGCCACCCGTACAACCCCGAGCTGGTCAAGGGTGACGGGATCGCCACGGTGGCCGCCGCCGCCGAGGCCGCCGGCATCCACGGCTTCGGGTTCACCGACCATCCCGCTCCCACCCAGCGCTGGCTGGAGGCCGGTGGACACGACGCGCTGGACCCGTTTGTGGCGATGGGCTTTGCCGCCGCCCGCACCAGCACCCTGCGGCTGATCCCCAACATCGTGGTGCTGCCGTACCGAAACCCGTTCGTCGTGGCCAAGTCTGGAGCGACGCTGGATCTGCTGTCCGAGGGCAGGTTCACGCTGGCCGTCGGCGTCGGCTATCTCAAACGCGAGTTCGCGGCTCTCGGAGTCGATTTCGAGGAGCGAGCGGCCTTGTTCGACGAGTCGCTCGACGTGATCAAGGCCATCTGGACCGACGATGACGTCAGCTTCGAAGGCAAGCACTTCAGCGCCAAGGGGATCACCGCGCACCCGCGGCCGGTGAGCGACCCGCATCCCCCGATCTGGATCGGCGGCAACACCGGGGCCGCGCGGCGGCGAGTTGCGGGCAAGGGCGATGGCTGGTGCCCGTTCGCCGCCCCACCCGCGCTGGCACAGACCGCGCGCACGGCGGCGATGGATTCGATCGAAGCGCTCGCCGACGGCATCGACGACCTCCGCCGCCGACTCGACGAGGCGGGCCGCGACCCCGGAGGAGTCGACATCGTGTTCGGCAACTTCGAGGGTGGCAGCCCCGCCGACGACGACTTCAATGCCGACGCGTACCTCACCGGGCTGGACCGCCTGGCCACACTCGGCGTCACCTGGTTGCAGGTCGGCCTGCCCGGCGACAGCCTGGCGCACGCCCTCGAGGTGATCGACCGGTTCAAAACCCTGGTCATCGACGCCCGGTAGCGATACCGAAGCCTTTACAAGTTTTGACGAGAATGTCATTCTCGCTAGGTGACAACAGACTCTGAGCAGACGCACTGGTCGGTCGCCGGCCTTCTCGATTTGTTCGATGCGCGCCCGGCCCAGGACGGCCGATTTGTCGCCGACACCGGCATCGCGGCCGAGGACGAACGCCAGGTGGTGGAGGGCACCCAGGTGCTCGCGCAGGTGATTGTCGCTGTCGCCAAACGGTTTCCGGAAAAATCTGTGCGCTCGGTCCATGCCGTGTTCGCCCGCGCCGTGGTGGTCGGACCGCCGGTCGACATCGACATCGACGTCGTCGCCGAGGGCCGCTCGACGGCGACCGCGGTGGTCGGGGTCTCGCAGAACGGCCGCCGCGCGATCACGGCGACCACCCTGCTCGACGTGCCGTCCGCCGACGTCATCCGCCACCACCTGCCCAAGCCCGAGGTGACCGCTCCGCGCGACGCCAACGACGGCGGGATGCCGATGGCCGGCCGGGAACTTCGATTTGTCGACGTCGTCGACGTGAACAGCCCCGACGAGGTCGGACCGCCGGAGCTGTACGCCTGGCTGCATTACGACCCGATCCCGAGCCGCGACGACCTGGCCAAAGCGCTGGTCGCGTATTTCACCGGCCACCTTGGCATTTCGACGACGATGCGCGCGCACGAAGGTATCGGCACCGCCCAGTCACACCTGACCGTGTCGACCGCACCCATGACGGTGTCGGTCAGCTTCCACGAACCCGTGACCTGGACGGGCTGGCTGCTCTACACCCACGAGAGCACCCAGGTCGGTGCCGGGATGTCCTACGTTCGCGGGGCGGTGCACACCGAGGAGGGCGAGCTGATCGCATCCTTCGCCCAGGACGCGCTGATTCGCCCGCTGCGCACCACCGACAGCGCGATCAAAACCGAAGCGCGGCTGTAACTTTCATGGATTTCGCCCGGGTCGAATTGTCGGCCGAGGATCAGGAATTCCGCGATCGACTGCGCAACTTTCTGGCCGACGTCGTCACCGACGAGGTGATCCGTCGGGATCGCGAAACCGGGGAGAACTTCGACGAGGGCGTCCACCTGGCGCTGGGCGCACAGGGCTACCTGGCTGACGACTTCAACGACGAGGCCGACGGGGGGTTCGGCGCGCTGCGCCGGCGCATCTGGGATCTGGAGATCGGTCGGGCCCACACGCCGTGGTTCCACTGGGGCACTACGGCGGTGGTCGCGAGGATGATGCGTGACTTCGGGCCGCCGGAACTGACCGAGGAGGTGCTGCCCGGTGTGTTGTCCGGCGAAATCCGGTTGTGCCTGGGCTACACCGAACCCGAGGGCGGCTCGGACGTGGCGACGTGCAAGACCCGCGCGGTGCGGGAAGCGGATGGATCCAGCTGGGTTATCAATGGCTCCAAGATGTTCACCTCGAACGCGCACAACGCCGAGTACGTCTTTCTGCTCACCAACACCGACCCCGGTGGTCCCAAGCACAAGAACCTGACCATGTTTCTGGTGCCGCTGAAGTCGCCTGGCGTCGATATCCAGCCGATCCGGACCGTCGACGGCGACCGCACCAACATCGTCTTCTACAGCGACGTGCGGGTCGACGACCGATACCGGATCGGCCCGGTCAACGGTGGCTGGGGCGTGCTGCGGGGTGCACTCGACGAGGAGCACGGCACCGCCGAAAAAGGGGACGACGGGCTGCAACGCATCGCGGTGATGAGTGAGCACCTCACGCTGATGGCCGAGGCGATCGACGACATTGCGGCGCTGGTGACGCGGGAGAGGCCTGACGGCCGCCGGCTGATCGACGACGCCTCGGTCGCATATCGGTTGGGCCGCACCATAGCTCGCACCGAGGCGGCCCTGGGCACGCCGGGGATGTTCGGCCGGGTCGCCAACGCACAGACCATGCGCGACTGCGCACCCGACCTGATGGACATTCTTGGAACCGCGTCGGCGCTGCCGGTCGACACCGAGGGAGCCGCCGGCAACGGCGGTGCCGAATACGCATTCCGGCTCGCTTCACCCGTCGGCATCTACGGCGGCACCCTCGAGGTGTTCCGCAACATGATCGCCCAGCACGCGCTGGGGCTCGGGCGGCCGAACTACTCGCCGCCGCGATCCTGACCGGGTAGCGCGGCGTGACAAACGTCCACCCGGTCCGCGTCGAAACTGATGAAGCCCTTGATCGGCGCACTTTCCGGTGGCGGATCGAGGTAACTCCAAGCGACGTCGGCGATTTCGGCGTCACCGACGACCGCCGACCAGTAGGTGGCCCAGCCTTTGTAATTGCAGTAGGTCGACGAATTCGATTGCCGTAGAAGCTCAGTGCGCACGTGTTCGGGATCGACGTAGAGCCGCGGCGCGAGCGATGTCTCGAAAACAATCACCGTGTCGTCGGTGTCGACCAAGGCCGTACCGGCCACCTCGACCCGGAGCAGCCGCGTTGTCGGACGGCAGTCGACCCGGTGATACGGGTTGGGTGGGTAGTGCACGAGCACCCGCCCCTCTTCGACCCACGAGTCGACGGCATCCCACGGGACGTGCACGAATCCCGGCGCCTCAGCCACCGGCTCACTGGGCAGACCGGTTGCCTCGTCGGCGCGAAAAGCAAAGCTGAGCGGGCGATCTGGCCGATGCACCAGCAGCGCGCTCTCGGTGTCGATCACTGTCTGGCCGTCCTTCAAGGCTTGGACGCGCCGGGGATGCGGCTCGACGTAGATTGCGCCCGCGGGCACCGTCGGCGAAAACCATCCGGCAGGAGCACTGCTCAGCGGCCCGTGTCCGGTGACCATGCTCATGGAACGTGAGAGTACGCGTGGCAAGGTGTGAGGCATGGCCGGACCGATGGAAGGCGTCAACGTCGTCGAACTCGGCGTCTGGGTGGCTGGGCCCGCGACCGGCGGCATCCTTGCCGACTGGGGCGCCGACGTCATCAAGATCGAACCGCGGACCGGCGACCCGGCCCGGATGTTCGGCCGCATGCTCGGCCTCGACGTCGACGTCAGCCCCCCGTTCGAGATGGACAACCGGTCCAAGCGCAGCATCGTCGTCGATCTCACCACCGACGACGGACGCCGCACCGCGCTCGAATTGATTTCTCGTGCAGACGTTTTCATCACCAATGTGCGGCCGGGAGCGTTGCGACGTCTCGGCCTCGACTACGAGTCGTTGGCTCCGGACCATCCGCGGCTGGTGTACGGGCTGATTACCGGCTACGGCGAGACCGGGCCGGACGCCGACCGGGCCGCCTATGACGTCGCGGCGTTTTGGGCGCGCGGCGGGCTCGCGCACCTGCTGACCCGGCCGGGCGACACCCCGCCGTTCCAGCGCGGCGGGATGGGTGACCACTCCGCCGGTATGACCCTGGCCGCCGCGGTCTGCGCGGCGTTGGTGTCGCGCGGGCGCACCGGAAACGGTCAATTGGTCAGCACCTCGCTCTACCGCCAGGGCGCCTACACCGTCAGCTTCGACCTGAACACCTACCTGATGTCGGGTCAGCCGATCGCGATCGGGCAGCGCGAGAAGATGTTCAATCCGTGCATGAACAACTACGCCACCGCCGACGACCGACGGTTCTGGATCGTCGGGCTGGAGGTCGATCGGCATTGGCCCCCGCTGTGCCGTGCCGTCGGCAGGGCCGAGTGGCTGGACGACCCGCGGTTCACCGATGCGCGTTCCCGGGCGATCAACGCGGTCGAACTGATCGCCGAGCTGGACCAGATCTTCGCCGCCAAGACGCTGGACGAGTGGGCGGAGATCTTCGCCGGTGAGCCGGATTTCTTCTGGTCGCCGGTCAACACCATCGAGGACGTCATCGCCGACGAGCAGTTCCACGCGGCCGGGGGCATGGTCGATGTTCCCGACGGGCCGCGGCCGTGCCGATGGTCGCGACACCGGGCGGACTTCCACGGCACGCCGTGGTCGCCGCGGGCCTGCGCCCCACGGCTCGGTCAGCACACCGACGAAGTCCTCGCCGAGCTCGAGGCGCGACGGGAGTCTTGACTCAAATCGAACTTTACAGATGGACGTAAAAGTGTCACGCTGGGTCGGTTGGGCCGCCTGACCAATGCGGCGTTTGATCTGGTGAAGGGATGCGATGGTGACCTTCGAGAATCGGCGGGCACCGCAGCACGAGGACGGATCCGTCGCCTATCGACTCGACGTCGTCGCTGCCAGCGCCGCCGACGTGGTGAGCTCGATCGGCGGCTGGCTCTTTGACGGTTCGCGCGCCGGATGGGACGTCCGTGTGCTGCTGGCGCAGCAATGTGATCATCGACCGCTGCGGATTCTCGGCATGCAGGCCGTCGAACTCGACACGCACGTCCGGGCGGCAAGCACCGACTGCGCGGCCCGCGGCCTGGCGGTCAGCGCCGACATGTTCGCCCGCGATCCCCGAATCCAGCGGGAAGTGTTCGCGGCCCTCAACCGCTGGATGACCGAAGTGACGCTCTGGCACGACGATTGGCCCCTGAACGTCGGGCACCGGACCACCACCGTGCAGCACGTGCTCTCCAGCGCGGCGCGCGCCTTCAAATGGCATGCGCTCCAAGCGGCCGGTATAGCAGGGGAGGTCGGCCCGACCGAAACGCTCCGCAGCGACATGAAGGCGTCCCTGCCCGTCGATACCGAACTGATCCCCGTGGGCTGATGCGCACGTACCACCAACACACCCTGCTGTACCTGCACGAGACGATCGCACTGGGCTCGGGATCGGGGGAGCAGTTCACCCAGGCCTTCGCCGACATCTACCAGCCGATGATGGACGACCTGGGCGCGCGGTTGTTCGCCCTCTGGGAGGCCACGCCCTACAACGGGCACTGGCCGCAAACCACGATCATCTGGGAGATCGACGTGTTCGCCGACTACGCGCGGATCGGCGCGGCGCAGGCCCGCGACGGCAGCCATCACGCGACAGCCCAGCAGTGGGCGGCGTTCCTGGCCGGCATCGGCGCATCCGGTGAGGGACGGATGATGTATCCCGGCCCGAGTAACAAGACCCTCGCTCAGCTGCGCGACGCGAACTTCAGTGCGTCGCTGGTGATTCAAGAGATCATGCAGACCAAGCCGGGCCGCCAGGACGACTACATCCGGGAACTGGAAAGGCTCTACGTGCCGTGGTCGGAGCGGACCGGGAAGCATTGGCTGGGCTCGTTCACCACCACCTTCCGCTTCAACGAGGTCATCCATTACTGGGCGCTCGAGGACGCCAGGGATTGCTTCGCCAGCCACTATCCGTCGTGGACAGGAGAGTTCCGCCTGCCGAGATCGTCACCTGGATGAGCGTCGCCCCGCGCTGCGCGACGGCTGGGAAGACTCGATCCTGCAAGCTCTTCCGCCTTCGCCGCTGCAATGACTTTCGTTTACGACCCGTTCGACCCGGCGGTGATGGCCGACCCGCTGCCGTATCGTACCGGGTGCTGCGTAACCACCATCCGGTGTACTACCTGCCGAAGTGGGACACGTTCGCACTTTCGCGGTTCGACGACATCTGGGATGTGCTGGCGCAGGGCGACGGGACGTTCGTCGCCTCGGAGGGAACGCTTCCGTCCGCCGCCG
>CAVVRW010000005.1:0-334760 GCA_963750755.1 uncultured Actinomycetota bacterium | reverse complement strand
CGGATGGTGCGACGGTGTCACTTTCGCAGATGCAGAACAGGATTGGGCAGGGCACCCTGGCCGCGAGCCGACCCGGCCGGTAGGGCAGCAGCTTCACGCCGATTCGCGCCGCCACCTCGTTGCGCAGCTCCACACCGTCGGGCACCAGTCTGAGAAAGCCGGAATAGGCGTCGGGGGCGGTCGTCGAACGCGACCTCGCCGGGGTATCCGGCGGTCTTGACCATCACCGGGTTGGCGCCGAAGCGGGAAGCGATGATGTCGCGGGTGGCCAAGGCCGTCAGACGAGCGCTGACAAGCGGATTCGCCGCGGCCAGCGATGCGACGCTGTCGGTGAACGGGCATTGCGACACGACCGCCGCTATGCCCGGCACCAGAGCCGCCGTGGCGATCACGTGGCCGCCGCTGAACGACGTGCCCCACAATCCAATTCGCTGCGGGTCGATCCCCGGCAGGGTGCGGGCGAAGGCCGCGGCAACGGTCCAGTCCTGCAACTGCATTCGGATGTCGAGCAACTGGCGTGGTGAACCTTTGCTGTCACCGAAGTTCCCGTAGTCGAACACCAGACAGGCGTAGCCGGCCGCGGCGAAGCGTTCGGCGTGCGTCCAGGCGCATGGTGCGCATGTCGCCCAGTCCGTGCGCCATGACCAGCAGCGGCGTGTCGCCGTCGTCGTCCGGTCGGGCCGCCACGCGCCGATCCGGTCGCCGCCGGAGTTGAACCAGACATCTTCACGCTGCATGGCCGCCATCCTGCAACACTGGGTAGACCGGGCGCCATGACCCGGGATGTCGTGCAGCGGCTGGCGTCGTTGGTGGGTGTCAGGTACGTCAGCACCGATCCCGACGTGCTGGCCGGGCGCAGCGGCGATTGGACCGGCAGATCAGCGGGGAGGCCAGCCCCCTGGTGGGCCGGGGCTCGGCGGAAGAGGATCGCCGGGGTGTCGCGGCTGTGCGCGACGACGAGACCGACGTGACGACCCAGGGCGGCCGGACGTCGTTGGTGGGCGGGACGCTGCCCGAGCACGACGACGTGCTGTTGTCGACCGAAGGCTTCGCGAGGTAAGCGAAGTCGACTGTTGAGCGCCGTGTCGAGGCCGGAGCCGGAGCGACGCTGGCCGCGGTGCAACATGCCGCGAACCGCGTCGGGTCTGGTGTCGGCGTCGACCTGGCCGCCCGCGAACCGCCAACTGGGGGGAGGCCTTGACCAGGCCGGCGGTCCGCGCACGGTGCGCTACGGCAACATGGGCAGCAAGGTGACGGGAGGCATCGGGCTGCCCGACGGGTCGGTGGTGCGCCGGCATTCGCGGGTGCGGCGACAAACCGGTTACGACCTGCCGTCACTGTTCGTCGGCGCCGAAGGAACGCTTGGCGAGACCCGCGCTCACCCTACGCCTGACCCGGATCCGGCGCACCGTGTGACCGACGTGTGCGGGTTCGACGAACTCGGTCCGCTGGTCGACGCCGGCCGGTTTCTCCGCGACTTGGACGGCATCGCGGCGTTGGAGTTCATCATCGGCGAGCCGCCGCACTGGCCGACGAACACCTCGGCCGCCGCCGCCGCGAGCAGCCGGTGGCTGCTGCTGGTGGAGTTGGCATCCGACTTCGATCAGACCGAGCGACTGGCCGACGCGTTGGACAGCGTGCACGTCTGCCGAGCCCGCCGTCGGTGTCGATCACGCCGCACAACACGACTTTGGCGGATGCGCGAATCGCTGGCCGAAGTCGTCGGCGTGTTCGGCCGCCGCTGAACTTCGACGTCTCCTCCGCCGCCCGCGATCACCGCTTCACCGACGAGGCGGCGGCACTGGTGGTACAGCATGCGCCGACGCCACCGGCGTGCTGTCGGGCACATCGGTAAGGGCAACCTGCACCTGACGTGCTGCGCTGCAGCGCCGAGCAGGAACACGACCTGTACGCCGCGATGATGGCCTGATCGCGACTGCGGCGGCAACGTGAGCTCGAACACGGCGTGGGTAGCCGGAACGTCGCCATCTCGGCATGTCTCGAGACGATGCTGACATCGCGGCGATGCGCGCGCTAGGCCGCGTTCGACCCGCACGGCTATCTCCACGCGGCGGTGCTGTTCGACTAATCGGCCGAGGGCTTGATGCCGACTGCGTGCCGCAGTGGGCCAGGAACTTGTCGGCATCATCGCTGCGAATCATGTAGTGCGAGAACGCTATGGATTGCGGTGGCCGCCTTGACCGCGGCGTTGGGGCCGGGGATCAGCCGCTGCAGGCCGTCCCGCATCTGCGGATGACGCCGGCGAACTGCGCGATGACATGCTCGGGTTCGATGTCGACCATCCGCACGCCGGTATAGGAGTGCTGGTAGTCGACGATGAAGCGCAACGCGGCGTCGAGCTTGTCGGCCCCCTTGAGCCCGGCCGTCGCTGGCTCATCCCGCTTTCGAAGGTGGCCCGTTCGTATTGGGAGAAGGCCGAGAGCAGGTCTTCTTTCGAAGCGAACCAGCGATACAGGGTCGGCCGGGACACCCCGGCCTGGACGGCGACGTCGGACAGGCTGAGCTTGCGTTTGCCGTTGCGGCCGAGGACCTCAGCGGTGGCCGCGAGGATCCGCTGCTGTGTCGAGGTGTCACCCTCGATGGTCGACGTCTGGTCCATACCCGCAACTTTACAAAAATAGGTCCAAGTGTCACGCTGTTTTGGTGTCATTGGTAGCTGACCACCCGAGCTTAGCCGGGCAAACCCCCGAAGACGGGCGTCTGCGGTGAGCCGCGCCAGAGCGGTGGTGATCACCGAGGCCTTCTCGCCGGTCGTCTCCGCCACGGCGACGCGGCTGGCGGCGGCCGGGCACTCCGTGTTGATGGGCAGTCCGCGACCGGAGGCCGGCGAGGACCTGGCCGCCCGGCTGCGGTCGAGCGGCGCGTCGGTGTTCGCCGCCCACCTGGACCTGGCCGACCCGCTGTCCATCGATGGGTTCCTGGAGTCCGTCGACGATCTCATCGGTGACGTCGATGCGCTGATCAGCAGCGCCGGAGTTGCCGAGCGATCCTGGATCGGCGCTCAACACCTTGTGACGCAACTGGTTTCGCCGATGATCGACAACGGGCATGGCGACGTGGTGCTGCTCAGCCCGGAGCTGGTGGGCGCCTCGCCGGCCGGAGCGGATCGGATGCTCGACGCGTGGATCTACGGACTGGATGCCGAATTCGTCGGAACCGGCGTGCGGGCGTCGATCGTCCGGTCGACCAGCGTGGTGCCGCCTGACGACGCCGGCCGGCTGATCGCCGCGGCCGTCGTCTCGCCCGACATGCACCTGTGCCTCGTCGACGTCATCCCGTCACGCCCTCAGAGTGCGGCTACCGACGAGGTCACTCGAAAGATGCGCCGCTAGTTGCACTTTCGGGATTGCTAGGGCCGTCGCCGGACCAGCACGGACTGCTGAATGCTGCCCACCGCTCCGATCCCGTCGAACAGCGTGCCGACCGTGGTCCCGATGCCGTCCGGGCCGTAGTTGGTCTCAGCGCGGATGCCGACCCACTCCCCGTCGGGGATCCGGTGCACGTGCACAACGAGGTCGTTGTTCAGGAACGTCCACGTGGTGATGTCGATTTTCGAGCCAATTCCGTTGGCGCAGTCGGCGACCGCGAACAAACGCTCGAGCGGCGTCATCGTTTCGCCGGCGACCAGGCTGGCCGTCGGCGTGATCCACGACTCACCGGGTCCTTCGTCGAGCGGGTTGGTCAGCCAGCGCCAGTCCAGGCTGTGTACGTAGTTGCGGTCGAAATTCTTGGCAAGGTCGCGGCTCCGCGCCTTGGACAGCGGGGCTGGCAGCGGTGCGGACGCGTGCGTCAACTCGGTGGTGTCCTGCTGTAGCAGTCGCCAGCCGGTGGCCCGAGCGGTCGGCCGCGGCTCCCCGTCGGGCCCCAGGGCCAGCGTCTCGGCACTGATCAGCTCGATCTGCCTGCCGGGACGTTCGACTTTCGACCGGACCCACATGTCGCCGTCGGCCGGCACCGGACCGAGCAGATCGATGGCGACCCGGCTCAACCGCGTGTCGTCGCGGGCCGCGCAACGCTCCAGCGCGCGGACCAGAAGCGCCGACACCGGCGCCGCATGCTGGATCTTCGCGGTCCAGGTGCTGCGGACCAAGTCGGTGGCAGTGAACTTTTCGCCGACCGGGTCGGCGGCGTCGATCAATTCGTAATAGGAGTCGGTCATCGCTCACCGGCTTGGCCGGGAGTGTCCACGATCACCGTGTCCACCCGGGACAGCCGCGTGCCGGCCAGGCGCTGGGGGTAGGCCTCGCTGCTCGACAGCATGAACAGGGTCCGGTCGGCCGATCCGCCGAGCACGCACGCGATCGCCACGCGGTCGCCGATGTCGATGCGATGAGTGACGTGCCCCCCGTCGAGGATCCGCTCGAACTGGTGCGCCAGCGTCATGGCCGTCCACACGCCGCCTTCGGCGTCGAGGCAGATGCCGTCCGGGGGCCCGTCGAGGCCGTCGGCGAAGACGCGCCGATCGGATAGGTCGCCGTTGGCTTCGATGCTGTACGCGGTCAACCGCCGACCGATCGACTCGGCGACGATCAGCGTGCGGTCGGGCGTGATGACCATGCCGTTGGGAAAGTCCAGGTCGGCTGCGACGACGCCGACGGTGTCGTCGGGATCGACGCGCAGGATGACACCGCCCTCGCGGGCCTGCGACCCGATGTAGGCGCGGCCGCGGCGGTCGACGACCATGTCGCCGAGGTCGGCGGGGGCCAGCGCGCTCAAATCGGCTACGGTGTCGACGGTTTCGCCGTCGTAGGCCAATAGCTTGCGGTCCCTGGTCGACACGATCAGCAGCGTGCCGTCCGGCCGGAACCCCAGGCCCGAAGGGGCGTGCCCCGGTAGCGGCAGCGTGGTCATCGCCCCGCCCACGGTGACGGTGTGCACGGCCTCGCCGAGCATGTCGGAGAACCACAACAGCCCCTCGAACCAACGCGGCCCCTCACCAAAACAGAAGCCGGTGGCCAGCGGCGTCAGCCCCTCATCGGTCGCAGTCATGCCCAACGTCGTCGCTCCTTCGCGGCGGTGAAACTGACCGGCCGGTTGCCCGGCTGGCTTTACAGATTATCGTACAAATGTCACGCGGTAACTTGCAGGGACACCGTCGGCGCTCAGCAAAGGAAAGGAAAGGCTAAGGAAAGCGGCAGTTGACGTCCTCCTGTGGCTGAAGCCAGAGGATTCCAACCCACCCTCACTACCTATGCGGCAGGAGAGCGCAGTTGAGGTTCACGGTTCGTAGACCGGCTGATGCCGAGGTCTCCCCGTGCTGTCACCGCCCGTCCGGCGGCGATGTTGCGTGCGGCGTTAACGTCGGCGTTACACGGTCCCGTGGCGCAGGCTTGGCACTCGAACACCGCTTGGCTCTTGCGGTTTCCGGGAGCGACATTCCCGCACACCGAGCAACGTTGCGACGTGTACGCGGCCGGGATTTGCTCGACCCGACCAAAAGCTTTGTGCTGCAGTCGCGTGGCGAGCAGACCCCAACCGCTGCGGCTGATGCCCCGGTTAAGCCCACGCTTTTGGGCAACTCGGTGTCCGGGCTGTTCGACAGTTCCGCGCGCGCTGCGAGTCATGGCCCGCACATCGAGGGCTTCGATCCGAATCGTGTCGAACCGGCGCGCGACATCGGTAGACAGCTTCTCCACCCAATCCTTGCGCCGGGCAGTCTCTTTGGCTTTCAGTTTGGCGATCGCCAGCCTTGCACGGGCTCGCCGCTTCGAACCGCCTTGCGCGCGGGCCAGCCGCTGCTGCAGCACCCTCAACCGGACAGCCTCACCGCGGCTCAGGCCGGGCACGTGCAGCAACTCTCCGGTCGACAACGCCGCCGCCACCGTCACGCCGCGATCGATCCCCACGATCGAGCCGTCACCAGGGCCGGCGATCGGCTCTGGGACGACAGCAAAGGCGACATGCCAGCGCCCGGCCCGGTCACATGTCACCCGGTAGGACTTCACCCCGTCAGGCACCGGGCGGGTCAGGCGGAACCGCAGCCAGCCAACCTTGGGCACCCAAACCCGCCCGAAACGACGGTTGAGCCGCTCAATGTGACGCGCCTTGACCGCCACCTGTCGGAACCCTTCGTGCACACCGGCTTTGCGCCAGGTCGGGCGCCGGTGCGTGCCACCGAAGAAGTTACCCATCGCCTGCGCGAAATCCCGCAACGCCTGCTGCTGCACCGTCTGGGATCCGGCCGCCAACCACGCATATTCGGCGCGCGCGGCGGTCAACTGCGCACACTGCTCGTTGTAGCCCGGCGCGCGACGGCCCGGCTGCCAATGCTGCTGCTGCTCGACCGCCAGATTCCAAACATACCGGGCGTGGCGGCAGTGCTCAGCCAGCCCCGCCGTCTGCTCAGCAGTCGGAAGCAACCGATAACGCGACACACCGAAAACCTAGCCCCGACCACCGACACCACCCAGAAAGGAGAAGCGGCGACTCTTCCCTTGGCTCAAGACAGGGGCTTCCACGCCGCACCAAGCAGATGAAATTCACCATCACCCACCCGATGCACAGCCACCCGTACAACCCCGAGCTGGTCAAGGGTGACGGGATCGCCACGGTGGCCGCCGCCGCCGAGGCCGCCGGCATCCACGGCTTCGGGTTCACCGACCATCCCGCTCCCACCCAGCGCTGGCTGGAGGCCGGTGGACACGACGCGCTGGACCCGTTTGTGGCGATGGGCTTTGCCGCCGCCCGCACCAGCACCCTGCGGCTGATCCCCAACATCGTGGTGCTGCCGTACCGAAACCCGTTCGTCGTGGCCAAGTCTGGAGCGACGCTGGATCTGCTGTCCGAGGGCAGGTTCACGCTGGCCGTCGGCGTCGGCTATCTCAAACGCGAGTTCGCGGCTCTCGGAGTCGATTTCGAGGAGCGAGCGGCCTTGTTCGACGAGTCGCTCGACGTGATCAAGGCCATCTGGACCGACGATGACGTCAGCTTCGAAGGCAAGCACTTCAGCGCCAAGGGGATCACCGCGCACCCGCGGCCGGTGAGCGACCCGCATCCCCCGATCTGGATCGGCGGCAACACCGGGGCCGCGCGGCGGCGAGTTGCGGGCAAGGGCGATGGCTGGTGCCCGTTCGCCGCCCCACCCGCGCTGGCACAGACCGCGCGCACGGCGGCGATGGATTCGATCGAAGCGCTCGCCGACGGCATCGACGACCTCCGCCGCCGACTCGACGAGGCGGGCCGCGACCCCGGAGGAGTCGACATCGTGTTCGGCAACTTCGAGGGTGGCAGCCCCGCCGACGACGACTTCAATGCCGACGCGTACCTCACCGGGCTGGACCGCCTGGCCACACTCGGCGTCACCTGGTTGCAGGTCGGCCTGCCCGGCGACAGCCTGGCGCACGCCCTCGAGGTGATCGACCGGTTCAAAACCCTGGTCATCGACGCCCGGTAGCGATACCGAAGCCTTTACAAGTTTTGACGAGAATGTCATTCTCGCTAGGTGACAACAGACTCTGAGCAGACGCACTGGTCGGTCGCCGGCCTTCTCGATTTGTTCGATGCGCGCCCGGCCCAGGACGGCCGATTTGTCGCCGACACCGGCATCGCGGCCGAGGACGAACGCCAGGTGGTGGAGGGCACCCAGGTGCTCGCGCAGGTGATTGTCGCTGTCGCCAAACGGTTTCCGGAAAAATCTGTGCGCTCGGTCCATGCCGTGTTCGCCCGCGCCGTGGTGGTCGGACCGCCGGTCGACATCGACATCGACGTCGTCGCCGAGGGCCGCTCGACGGCGACCGCGGTGGTCGGGGTCTCGCAGAACGGCCGCCGCGCGATCACGGCGACCACCCTGCTCGACGTGCCGTCCGCCGACGTCATCCGCCACCACCTGCCCAAGCCCGAGGTGACCGCTCCGCGCGACGCCAACGACGGCGGGATGCCGATGGCCGGCCGGGAACTTCGATTTGTCGACGTCGTCGACGTGAACAGCCCCGACGAGGTCGGACCGCCGGAGCTGTACGCCTGGCTGCATTACGACCCGATCCCGAGCCGCGACGACCTGGCCAAAGCGCTGGTCGCGTATTTCACCGGCCACCTTGGCATTTCGACGACGATGCGCGCGCACGAAGGTATCGGCACCGCCCAGTCACACCTGACCGTGTCGACCGCACCCATGACGGTGTCGGTCAGCTTCCACGAACCCGTGACCTGGACGGGCTGGCTGCTCTACACCCACGAGAGCACCCAGGTCGGTGCCGGGATGTCCTACGTTCGCGGGGCGGTGCACACCGAGGAGGGCGAGCTGATCGCATCCTTCGCCCAGGACGCGCTGATTCGCCCGCTGCGCACCACCGACAGCGCGATCAAAACCGAAGCGCGGCTGTAACTTTCATGGATTTCGCCCGGGTCGAATTGTCGGCCGAGGATCAGGAATTCCGCGATCGACTGCGCAACTTTCTGGCCGACGTCGTCACCGACGAGGTGATCCGTCGGGATCGCGAAACCGGGGAGAACTTCGACGAGGGCGTCCACCTGGCGCTGGGCGCACAGGGCTACCTGGCTGACGACTTCAACGACGAGGCCGACGGGGGGTTCGGCGCGCTGCGCCGGCGCATCTGGGATCTGGAGATCGGTCGGGCCCACACGCCGTGGTTCCACTGGGGCACTACGGCGGTGGTCGCGAGGATGATGCGTGACTTCGGGCCGCCGGAACTGACCGAGGAGGTGCTGCCCGGTGTGTTGTCCGGCGAAATCCGGTTGTGCCTGGGCTACACCGAACCCGAGGGCGGCTCGGACGTGGCGACGTGCAAGACCCGCGCGGTGCGGGAAGCGGATGGATCCAGCTGGGTTATCAATGGCTCCAAGATGTTCACCTCGAACGCGCACAACGCCGAGTACGTCTTTCTGCTCACCAACACCGACCCCGGTGGTCCCAAGCACAAGAACCTGACCATGTTTCTGGTGCCGCTGAAGTCGCCTGGCGTCGATATCCAGCCGATCCGGACCGTCGACGGCGACCGCACCAACATCGTCTTCTACAGCGACGTGCGGGTCGACGACCGATACCGGATCGGCCCGGTCAACGGTGGCTGGGGCGTGCTGCGGGGTGCACTCGACGAGGAGCACGGCACCGCCGAAAAAGGGGACGACGGGCTGCAACGCATCGCGGTGATGAGTGAGCACCTCACGCTGATGGCCGAGGCGATCGACGACATTGCGGCGCTGGTGACGCGGGAGAGGCCTGACGGCCGCCGGCTGATCGACGACGCCTCGGTCGCATATCGGTTGGGCCGCACCATAGCTCGCACCGAGGCGGCCCTGGGCACGCCGGGGATGTTCGGCCGGGTCGCCAACGCACAGACCATGCGCGACTGCGCACCCGACCTGATGGACATTCTTGGAACCGCGTCGGCGCTGCCGGTCGACACCGAGGGAGCCGCCGGCAACGGCGGTGCCGAATACGCATTCCGGCTCGCTTCACCCGTCGGCATCTACGGCGGCACCCTCGAGGTGTTCCGCAACATGATCGCCCAGCACGCGCTGGGGCTCGGGCGGCCGAACTACTCGCCGCCGCGATCCTGACCGGGTAGCGCGGCGTGACAAACGTCCACCCGGTCCGCGTCGAAACTGATGAAGCCCTTGATCGGCGCACTTTCCGGTGGCGGATCGAGGTAACTCCAAGCGACGTCGGCGATTTCGGCGTCACCGACGACCGCCGACCAGTAGGTGGCCCAGCCTTTGTAATTGCAGTAGGTCGACGAATTCGATTGCCGTAGAAGCTCAGTGCGCACGTGTTCGGGATCGACGTAGAGCCGCGGCGCGAGCGATGTCTCGAAAACAATCACCGTGTCGTCGGTGTCGACCAAGGCCGTACCGGCCACCTCGACCCGGAGCAGCCGCGTTGTCGGACGGCAGTCGACCCGGTGATACGGGTTGGGTGGGTAGTGCACGAGCACCCGCCCCTCTTCGACCCACGAGTCGACGGCATCCCACGGGACGTGCACGAATCCCGGCGCCTCAGCCACCGGCTCACTGGGCAGACCGGTTGCCTCGTCGGCGCGAAAAGCAAAGCTGAGCGGGCGATCTGGCCGATGCACCAGCAGCGCGCTCTCGGTGTCGATCACTGTCTGGCCGTCCTTCAAGGCTTGGACGCGCCGGGGATGCGGCTCGACGTAGATTGCGCCCGCGGGCACCGTCGGCGAAAACCATCCGGCAGGAGCACTGCTCAGCGGCCCGTGTCCGGTGACCATGCTCATGGAACGTGAGAGTACGCGTGGCAAGGTGTGAGGCATGGCCGGACCGATGGAAGGCGTCAACGTCGTCGAACTCGGCGTCTGGGTGGCTGGGCCCGCGACCGGCGGCATCCTTGCCGACTGGGGCGCCGACGTCATCAAGATCGAACCGCGGACCGGCGACCCGGCCCGGATGTTCGGCCGCATGCTCGGCCTCGACGTCGACGTCAGCCCCCCGTTCGAGATGGACAACCGGTCCAAGCGCAGCATCGTCGTCGATCTCACCACCGACGACGGACGCCGCACCGCGCTCGAATTGATTTCTCGTGCAGACGTTTTCATCACCAATGTGCGGCCGGGAGCGTTGCGACGTCTCGGCCTCGACTACGAGTCGTTGGCTCCGGACCATCCGCGGCTGGTGTACGGGCTGATTACCGGCTACGGCGAGACCGGGCCGGACGCCGACCGGGCCGCCTATGACGTCGCGGCGTTTTGGGCGCGCGGCGGGCTCGCGCACCTGCTGACCCGGCCGGGCGACACCCCGCCGTTCCAGCGCGGCGGGATGGGTGACCACTCCGCCGGCATGACCCTGGCCGCCGCGGTCTGCGCGGCGTTGGTGTCGCGCGGGCGCACCGGAAACGGTCAATTGGTCAGCACCTCGCTCTACCGCCAGGGCGCCTACACCGTCAGCTTCGACCTGAACACCTACCTGATGTCGGGTCAGCCGATCGCGATCGGGCAGCGCGAGAAGATGTTCAATCCGTGCATGAACAACTACGCCACCGCCGACGACCGACGGTTCTGGATTGTCGGGCTGGAGGTCGATCGGCATTGGCCCCCGCTGTGCCGTGCCGTCGGCAGGGCCGAGTGGCTGGACGACCCGCGGTTCACCGATGCGCGTTCCCGGGCGATCAACGCGGTCGAACTGATCGCCGAGCTGGACCAGATCTTCGCCGCCAAGACGCTGGACGAGTGGGCGGAGATCTTCGCCGGTGAGCCGGATTTCTTCTGGTCGCCGGTCAACACCATCGAGGACGTCATCGCCGACGAGCAGTTCCACGCGGCCGGGGGCATGGTCGATGTTCCCGACGGGCCCGCGGCCGTGCCGATGGTCGCGACACCGGCGGACTTCCACGGCACGCCGTGGTCGCCGCGGGCCTGCGCCCCACGGCTCGGTCAGCACACCGACGAAGTCCTCGCCGAGCTCGAGGCGCGACGGGAGTCTTGACTCAAATCGAACTTTACAGATGGACGTAAAAGTGTCACGCTGGGTCGGTTGGGCCGCCTGACCAATGCGGCGTTTGATCTGGTGAAGGGATGCGATGGTGACCTTCGAGAATCGGCGGGCACCGCAGCACGAGGACGGATCCGTCGCCTATCGACTCGACGTCGTCGCTGCCAGCGCCGCCGACGTGGTGAGCTCGATCGGCGGCTGGCTCTATGACCGTTCGCGCGCCGGATGGGACGTCCGCGTGCTGCTGGCGCAGCAATGTGATCATCGACCGCTGCGGATTCTCGGCATGCAGGCCGTCGAACTCGACACGCACGTCCGGGCGGCAAGCACCGACTGCGCGGCCCGCGGCCTGGCGGTCAGCGCCGACATGTTCGCCCGCGATCCCCGAATCCAGCGGGAAGTGTTCGCGGCCCTCAACCGCTGGATGACCGAAGTGACGCTCTGGCACGACGATTGGCCCCTGAACGTCGGGCACCGGACCACCACCGTGCAGCACGTGCTCTCCAGCGCGGCGCGCGCCTTCAAATGGCATGCGCTCCAAGCGGCCGGTATAGCAGGGGAGGTCGGCCCGACCGAAACGCTCCGCAGCGACATGAAGGCGTCCCTGCCCGTCGATACCGAACTGATCCCCGTGGGCTGATGCGCACGTACCACCAACACACCCTGCTGTACCTGCACGAGACGATCGCACTGGGCTCGGGATCGGGGGAGCAGTTCACCCAGGCCTTCGCCGACATCTACCAGCCGATGATGGACGACCTGGGCGCGCGGTTGTTCGCCCTCTGGGAGGCCACGCCCTACAACGGGCACTGGCCGCAAACCACGATCATCTGGGAGATCGACGCGTTCGCCGACTACGCGCGGATCGGCGCGGCGCAGGCCCGCGACGGCAGCCATCACGCGACAGCCCAGCAGTGGGCGGCGTTCCTGGCCGGCATCGGCGCATCCGGTGAGGGACGGATCATGTATCCCGGCCCGAGTAACAAGACCCTCGCTCAGCTGCGCGACGCGAACTTCAGTGCGTCGCTGGTGATTCAAGAGATCATGCAGACCAAGCCGGGCCGCCAGGACGACTACATCCGGGAACTGGAAAGGCTCTACGTGCCGTGGTCGGAGCGGACCGGGAAGCATTGGCTGGGCTCGTTCACCACCACCTTCCGCTTCAACGAGGTCATCCATTACTGGGCGCTCGAGGACGGCTGGGATTGCTTCGCCAGCCACTATCCGTCGTGGAAGGAGAGTCCGCCTGCCGAGATCGTCACCTGGATGAGCGTCGCCCCGGCGCTGCGCGACGGCTGGGAAGACTCGATCCTGCAAGCTCTTCCGCCTTCGCCGCTGCAATGACTTTCGTTTACGACCCGTTCGACCCGGCGGTGATGGCCGACCCGCTGCCGTACTACCGGGTGCTGCGTAACCACCATCCGGTGTACTACCTGCCGAAGTGGGACACGTTCGCACTTTCGCGGTTCGACGACATCTGGGATGTGCTGGCGCAGGGCGACGGGACGTTCGTCGCCTCGGAGGGAACGCTTCCGTCCGCCGCCGTACTGGCCCGCCACAACGGAGGGCCGGTCGCCGATCCGCCGTTGCATCCCTTGCCTTTTCACGCCGTATTCGACGCGCCGATCTACGACGGCGTGCGCAAGGCCCACAGCCAGCCATTCCGGCCGAAACGGGCCGCGGGCTGGGAACAGCGGATCCGCGAGCTGGCCAACGACCGACTCGACCAGTTGCTGCCGCAGAAGACCTTCGACCTCACCCAGGACTACGGTGGCATCGTCGTCGCATCGGTGGTTTGCGAATTGCTGGGCATCCCAGTCGAATTCGCTCCCGATGTGCTGGCCGCGGTCAATGCGGGCAGCCTTGCCGAACCCGGCAGCGGCGTCGACACCGCCGCGGCCCGGCCGAATTACCTCGAGCACCTGATCCCCGCCGTCCGGCGGCGACGGGCCGACCAGAGCGGCGGCGAGTTGCCCGTCGTGGATGGGTTACTCGGCTACCGGCGCCCCGACGACACGCCGCTCGACGACGGCGAAGTGGCCACCCAGATGCTGTGCGTGTTCATCGGCGGCACCGAAACCGTGCCCAAGGTCGTCGCGCACGGCCTGTGGGAGCTGCTCAAGCATCCCGAGCAGTTGGCCGCGGTGCGTGCCGACCCGGGCACCAACGTGGCGAGAGCGCGCGAGGAGATGATCCGCTACTGCGCTCCGGCGCAATGGTTCGCCCGAACGGCGCGCAAGCCCTTCACCATCCACGGCACCACCGTCGAACCGGGCCAACGAATCATCACCCTGCTTGGCTCGGCGAACCGCGATGAGCGCGAATACCATCAACCGGACGACTTCGTCTGGGACCGTCCGATCGCCCGGTCGCTGGCCTTCGGCCGCGGGCAGCATTTCTGCCTCGGCTATCACCTGGCTCGCCTGGAGGTGAACGTTCTGGTGACGGAATGGCTGCGGCGAGTGCCGGATTACCGCATCATCGACGAGGCAGCGTTCCGCCCGCCCTCCAGCTTTCAGTGGGGTTGGAGCCGGCTGCCGGTGGAGGTGTGAGATGTGGTCTTACCGGATCGTCGCGCCCTACCAATTCGAGCGAACCTCAATTCCCGACAAGACGGCCGACTGTCTCACCGATGGCCAAGTGTTACTGCAGTTCCTGGCCGCCGGTGTGTGTGGCAGCGACATGCCCGCCTTCCGCGGTGTCCGCGGCCTGCTGCCCGGTGACCAGGGACGAAGCGGCGCCGAGAAGGACGGCTTCCCGATCCACGAGGTCGCAGGAGAGGTGATCGCCAGCCGGCACCGCTCACACCAGGCCGGAGATCGCGTGGTGGGCTGGGCATCCGGCTTCGACGGTCTGATGGAACGTGTTGTCACCGACGGCAATCAGGTGGTGTCCTACGACCCGATGCTGAGCCCCGCGCAGGCGATCGGTCTGCAACCGCTGGCCTGCGTGCTGTACGCGATCGAACAGTTGCCCGACCTCACCGGGCGCCACGTCGGCGTGATCGGGCAGGGCTCGATCGGGTTGCTGTTCTCGTGTGTGGCCAAAGCGGCCGGCGCCGGGCAGGTCACCGGCGTCGACCCGGTCGACCGCGCCGAGATCGCCGGCCGCTTCGGCACCGACAGTTACGTGCGGTCCACCAGCGACCGCTGGGTCAGCCACCTAGATCCCGCCGAGCGGCCGGACGTGGTGATCGAGACCGTCGGTCATCAGGTGGCGACCCTGAACCACGCGATCGAAGCGACCGCGCCCGGCGGCACGGTGTTCTACTTCGGGGTACCCGATGACGACAGCTACCCGATCAGCATGCGCACCATGCTGCGCCGCAACTTGACGCTGAAATCCGGTGTGGCGCTTGACCGTCCGCGAATGCTCGAGCTCGCCAACAAGTTCGCCGCCGAGCATCCCGGCCTGCTGGAACAATACCTGACCCACACTTTCGGGGTCGACGACGTCCAGGCCGCCTTCGAATTGGCGGCCCGTCCCGAGTCCGGGCGCGGCAAGATCGCGATCGTGGCGTCATGACGTTCCGGCCGGCGCTCGCGGCGGGCGAACCCGTGTGGGGCGGCTGGATCACCGGACCGACCGCGATCGGTCCGGAGGAGTTCGCCAGGGCCGGATACGACTACGTCGGCTTCGATGCTCAGCACGGCTACCTCGACGACGCCGACATCGCACTCATGTTGCGCCGCTTGGAACACGTGCCGATCGGCACTGCGGTCCGGCTGCCCAACGCCGACGCGGCGCCGATCGGGCGGGTGCTCGACGCCGGGGCCGACGCCATCATCGTCGCGATGATCGAATCGGCCGACCAGGCTGCCGCGGCGGTGGCTGCCACCCGTTACCCACCCGCCGGTACGCGCAGCTTCGGTCCGCTGCGGGCCAGCCTCGGGGTCGATACCGCGGCGCTCGAGGCGCGAGTCGCCGTGTTCGCGATGATCGAAACCGCCGCTGCGCTCAGCGATGTCGACGCGATCTGCGCGGTCCCCGGGCTGGCCGGCATCTACGTCGGGCCCGCGGATTTGGCGATCTCGATGGGCGTTGACGTCACCTTGGCCAACACCGACCCGAATGTGCTCGCGGCGATCAGCCACATTCGCGAGGTGGCGGTCGCCGCTGGGCTGGTGCCGGCCATTCACGCCGGCAGCGGCAACGTCGGACACGCCATGGCGCAACTGGGTTTTCGGATGATCACACTGTCCGCGGAATCGCAGGCCCTGCGACGTGGCGCCGCGGCGGGTCTCGAGGAAGCGAAGGGGCAGCGATGACACGCGTCGCGTTGGTCACCGGGGCCGCCCGCGGCCAGGGTCGGGCTATCACCCAACGGCTGCGCGCCGATGGGTTTTTCGTGGCCGCGTCCGACATCGCCACGGTCGACGATTTCGACGACGACGGGGTCCTCGGCATCGCGTTGGACGTGACGTCGGAGCCGGGTTGGCGGCAGGCCGTGGCGGCCACTGTGGACCGGTTCGGCTCGCTGACCACGCTGATCAACAACGCCGGCATCCTGCACCGCGCGTCGATCTCCGACGAGTCGGCCGAGGGCTTCGAAAGGTCATGGCGGGTCAATTGTTTGGGCGCCTTCCTGGGCATCCAGGCTGCGCTCGAGCACCTGCGCGTCGCTGACGGCGCGGCGATCGTCAACACCTGCAGCACCGGCGCGATTCGGCCGTTTCCCAACCACATCGCCTACGGCTCGGCGAAGTGGGCGCTGCGTGGCCTCACCAAGGCCGCCGCGGGCGAGCTTGCCACCGCGGGAATTCGCGTCAACGCGGTCTTCCCCGGACCCATCGCGACGCCGATGCTCGACGACGAAACCCAGTCGCGGCTGGCGGCGTCGGCGGCCTTCGGCCGGATAGGGGAGCCGTCCGAGGTGGCTGACGCGGTCGCATTCCTGGCGTCGAGCCAGGCATCGTTCATCACCGGCTCAGAGCTTGTCATCGACGGCGGCCAGTGCCTCAAGATCCAATGAGGATCGCCATCATCGGGGCCGGGCCCGGTGGTATCGCTCTGGGAATCATCTCGAACCGAGCTGCGCGCAGTGCCCGTACATTCTGGGGCATGACGAGACGCTTCAAGGCGGCCGACTCCATCTTCGAGCCGGCGTGACGGAGGCGCGACTGGAGCCGGTGCTTCGCGCGGCCGCGAGCGCCCGCACCGACCTGTCGAATGTCGGGCCGGTGCGCGCAGGCCTGGACGAGCGCCGCCGCGCGGGAGTCGATGCCGTCGATGCCATCGGCGTATCGATCAGCGACGCCACCGCATCGGGTGTCGACGTGCGCATCTACCGGGGTGCGCCGACCCCGGCGCCGGCCGTGATCTATTGCCATGCAGGGGCGTTCGTGCTCGGCAACCTGGACACCGATCATCGGCAGTGCGTAGAGCTGGCGCGGCGGGGACACTGTTCGGTGGTTTCGGTGGACTATCGGCTGGCCCCCGAGCACCCCTACCCTGCCGCCCTCGACGACGCGGTCACCGTGCTGGACTGGGTATTCACCAACGCCGGCGAGTGGGGTCTCGACACGTCACGCGTTGCAGTGGCCGGCAGCAGCGCCGGTGGCGCGCTGGCCGCCGGGCTGGCGCAACGGTTCGCCTGCAGGTTGGTGTTTCAGCTACTACACCAGCCGGTACTCGACGATCGGATGACCGGATCGAAGGCCGAGTTCACCGCCACACCCGCGTTCGACGGTCCGGCCGCCGAGCTGATGTGGCGCTACTACCTCGGGTCAGCCGAGGCATCGTCGGACTCCGTCCCGGGTCGACGCGACCAATTAAGCAGCCTGCCAAGGACATTCATCACCTGCTCGGACATCGACCCGCTGCGCGACGAGGCGCTCGACTACGCGTTGCGGTTGCTGCGCGACGGGGTCGCCACCGAGCTGCATGTGATCGCCGGCACCTGTCACGGCTTCGACTCGCTGCTGCCCGACTGGGAGGTGTCCGAGCACTTGTTCGCCCTGCAGGGCCGCGCGCTGCGGCGGGCGTTCTACGGGGCGTAGCGGAGTCGGCTGGTGTGACTAGTCCGCGTCGAACCTGATCAACTGGCGCACGGCGATGCCGTCGGCCAGGTTGTCCATCGCGGCGTTGATGTCGTCGAGGCTGATTCGTGACGACACCAGCGACTCCACCGGTAACCGCCCCGAACGCCACAGCTCGACGAACTGCGGAATGTCGCGATCCGGCACCGCCGAGCCAAGATAGCTGCCGATCAGCGACCGTCCCTCGGCGACAAACCCCAACGGCGACACACTGATTCGCGCGTCCGGGTGCGGCAGGCCGACTGTGATCGTCCGGCCGCCGGCTGCGGTGAGCGCGATGGCCGTCTCCAGCGCCGCGGGGTGACCGGCCGCCTCCACCACCACGTCCGCCTTCACCCCGGCATCGGTGGCCTGCTGCGGGGTGTACGCCTCGTGCGCCCCGAGAACAGTTGCACCGGTGAGCTTTTCGGGCAACTGGTCGATTCCGATCACCGTGACGCCGGCGTACGACAGCGCGGTCATCACCGCGGCCATCCCGACGCCGCCGAGGCCAACTACGGCGACCGCCTGCCCTGGTCGCGGCTTGCCGACGTTGAGCACCGCGCCGCCGCCGGTCAGCATCGCGCAACCCAGCAGCGCGGCGACCGGGGGAGGAACATCGTGGGGCACCGGAACCACACTGGCCCGGTTGACCACCGCATGCGTCGCAAAGCCAGAAACCCCCAGGTGATGAAAAACCTTGTCGCCGTTTCGAGTCAACCGCATCCCGCCGCCGAGCAGCGTGCCGGCATTGTTGGCCGCGCTGCCCGGGCGGCACGGCGTCAGCCCGTCGGTCACGCATGCCGCGCAATGCCCGCACCGCGGCAGGAACGTCATCACCACGCGCTGGCCGATCGCCACGTCGTTGACGCCGTCGCCGGCCTTCTCGATGATTCCGGCCGCCTCGTGCCCGAGCAGCATCGGCGTCGGCCGCACTCGGTTGCCGTCCACCACCGACAGATCGGAATGGCAGACCCCCGCGGCCTCGATGCGCACCAGCAGCTCGTCGGCGCCGGGTGGGGCCAGCCTGAGGTCGGCGATGGTGATGGGCCGGGAGTCGGCGTACGGCCGAGGCGATCCGATCTGCTCCAGTACGGCACCCCGGATTTCGACCATGGTCGAATACAACCATGCCTGAGAACTCTGCGGTGCCGCCGCACTCCGACGGCCTCACCAGTCACGACTTTCCCGTGCACTGGCCGGTGCCTACCCGGTGGGCTGACAACGACATGTTCGGCCACCTGAACAACGCTGTGTACTACCAACTTTTCGACACCGCGATCAACGGCTGGATCGCCGCAGGAGTCACCATCGATCCGGTGGCCACCTCGGCGCAGGGGATCGTCGCCGAATCGGGTTGCCGCTACTTCTCCGAACTGCACTTCCCCGAACGACTTGTCGTCGGCGTGGCCGTGACCCGGCTTGGCAACAGCAGCGTGACCTATCGGCTGGGGGTCTTCCGTAGCGACGACGATGAGCCGCAGGCGGTTGCCGCGATCGGGCACTGGGTGCACGTCTACGTCGACAAGTCGACCCGCCGGCCGACGCCGATTCCCGACGACATCCGTGCGGTGCTGTCGACAGCGTCCGTCTGACTGGGGAATTCGGCGTCCAGCGTTCTCGGTAAGCTCGGCGAATGCCTTTTGTCAGCAAAACCGTTGAGGTCGCCGCCAACGCCGACTCGATCCTGGCGATCGTCGCCGACTTCGAGCGCTACCCGGAGTGGAACGACGGAGTCCAGGGCCTGTGGGTGCTGGCTCGGTACGACGACGGGCGCCCCAGCCAGCTGCGTCTCGACGCGAAATACGAAGCGCTCGAAGACAGTCTGATCCAGGCGGTCTACTACCCGAGCCCGACGCAGATCCAAACCGTGCTGCAGCAGGGCAATCTTTTCAAGAAGCAGGAACAGTTGTTCAGCGTGGTGGACACCGGCGCCTCGTCGCTGCTGACCGTGGACCTGGACGTCGAACCGTCGATGCCGATCCCGGCGCCGATGGTGAAGCAATTGGCCGGCAACGTCATCGACTACCTCGCCGAGAATCTCAAGAAGCGCGCCGAAGAGCTCGCTGGTTAAGCCCAGATTCCGGTGCCGGCCAGCCGCTCGGTGAGCCGGCGCGCTCCGTCGTTGAAGCCCCAAGCGGTGTGCTCGACGACCGCGGCGGTGTCGCGCCGGCGCAGCGCCGCGATCACCTCGCGGTGATTGCGTACCGCGGCGGCTCCCCACTCCGGATCCGTCGCGTAGACCATCAGCGGCATGTAGCGGGCGACATGAAGCAGGAACCACGCCAACTTGATGCGCCCGGTCGAGCGATTGAAGGTGCGGTGGAAGGCGAACTCGGTCGTCGCAATCGCCTCGACGTCGCCGGCCGCGACGACGGTCGTCAGCACATCGGTGAGGTGTTCGAGATCGTCGATTTCGGCGTCGCTGATGCGCTCGGCCGCGGTCGTGGCAAGCTCCTTGGCGATGGTCGCCTGTACCCAGAAGATGTCATCGACATCCTGGCGGCTCAGCGGCAACACCACATGACCGCGGTGTGGCTCGAGTTGGACCATGCCCTCGCCGCGCAGCTTCAGCAGAGCCTCGCGCACCGGGGTCGCGCTGACGCCCAGCTTGGCGGCGGTCTCGTCGAGCCGGATGAACGTCCCCGGCTTCAGTACGCCCGACATGATCGCCGCCCGCAGGTGGCCTGCGACCTCATCGGACAACTGCGCCCGGCGCAGCGGAAGCCGCGTCGCGGCGAGCGCGCTCGCCGAACTCATCGGGCTTGTCTTCGTCGGGCCAAGACCATAGTGTGACCCAGACAACACCAAGTTTTATCAAATATCAACTTAAGCACCCTGCTTACGACGAAGGGGATCGACCAGTTGACCGCGCAGTTGACCGGCCACGGCGCCCATGACACCGCTGGCGGCGCCAGCGAGCAGCCCTATCTGGCGCGACGACAGAACTGGGTCAACCAACTCGAGCGTCATGCCTACATGCAACCGGGCGCGACGGCGCTCAGATTCCTGGGCAACACCGTCACTTGGGCCGGCCTGCGTGATCGCGTCGCCAAGCTCGCCGGCGCCCTGAGCCGCCGCGGGGTCGGTGCGGGCGACCGGGTAATGATCTTGATGCTGAACCGCACCGAGTTCGTCGAGTCGGTGTTGGCTGCCAACATGCTCGGAGCGATCGCCGTCCCGGTCAACTTTCGGCTCACCCCGCCGGAGATCGCCTTCCTGGTCGACGACTGCGAGGCCCGGCTGATGATCACCGAGCCGGTGCTGGCTGCGGTGGCCGCCGGCGTCCGCGGCGTGACGTCGGTGCTGGAGACCATTGTGGTCGCCGGCGACTCCGCTGACGACGGTCTGCTGGCTTATGAGGATCTGATCAACGAATCCGGCGATCCGGCTCACCCGGCCGACGTGCCGAACGATTCGCCGGCGCTGATCATGTACACCTCCGGCACGACTGGCCGGCCGAAAGGCGCCGTGCTGACGCACACGAACTTGAGCTGTCAGACCACGGCCAACCTTTATACCCACGGGTTCGCGGCCGACGACATCGGCTTCATCGGCGTCCCGTTCTTCCACATCGCCGGAATCGGCAACCTGTTGACCGGGATGCTGATGGGTCTGACGACGGTGATCCACCCGCTCGGCGCGTTCGACCCCGGGCACCTGCTCGACGTGCTGGCCGCCGAAAAGGTCACCGGGATTTTCCTGGTCCCAGCCCAGTGGCAGGCGGTTTGTACTGCGCAGCAGGCGAATCCACGGGACGTAAAGCTTCGGGTCATCTCGTGGGGCGCAGCTCCCGCGTCCGATACCCTCCTGCGACAGATGTCGGAAACCTTTCCGGGATCGCAGATCTTGGCCGCGTTCGGGCAGACCGAGATGTCTCCAGTGACGTGCATGCTGCTCGGCGAAGACGCAATCAGAAAGCTCGGGTCGGTGGGCAAGGTGATCCCGACGGTGGCCGCCCGCGTGGTCGACGAGGAGATGAACGACGTGCCGACCGGCGAGGTCGGTGAAATCGTCTATCGGGCGCCCACATTGATGAGCGGCTACTGGAACAATCCGGAAGCCACCGCCGAGGCGTTTCACGGTGGCTGGTTCCACTCCGGCGATCTGGTCCGGATGGACGACGAGGGTTACGTGTGGGTGGTCGACCGCAAGAAGGACATGATCATCTCCGGCGGCGAGAACATCTACTGCGCCGAGGTGGAAAACGTGTTGGCCAGTCACCCGGCGATCGTGGAGGTCGCGGTGATCGGCCGGCCCCACGAGAAGTGGGGCGAAGTGCCGGTCGCGGTAGCGGCGGTCACCGAGGCGAACTTGCGTATCGAGGACCTCGACGAATTCCTCCGCGAACGGCTGGCCCGCTACAAACACCCTAAGGGTCTCGAGATCGTCGACGCCCTGCCGCGCAACCCCGCCGGGAAGGTTTTGAAGACCGAATTACGGACGCGCTATGGTGCGTCGGCGGTCGGTCAAAGCGCCTCGGCGTCAACGGATCCCCCGCGGGGCGGGTCAAGCTGACATAACCCAAAACCCGCAGGTCATTAGACGAAAGGCCAATAATGCCGATGCTGTGCACGCCCGCGAGACCATCGGGTACAGTCCTGTGGTCCGGCTTACTACCAACCGGTAGGGAGACGGAGATCACATGGCAAGAAGCGGGGCGAGGAGGGGTTGTGCGGAAGCTTTCGCCGCTCCTTCGTGAGGCGCATGGGTGCGTCGGAAGGGGGCGCCGGTGACCACGACACAGCCGCGAGTCACCGATTACCTGCGGGACCAAGTCGGTCCGCCGCTGGTTCTGGTCGGCGGCTTCTTCCGGATGTGCGTACTCACCGGAAAAGCGTTGTTCAAGACGCCTTTTCAATGGAAAGAGTTCATCCTGCAGTGCTGGTTCATCCTGCGGGTGGCGCTACTGCCGACGATGGCCGTGTCGGTCCCGGTCACAGCGCTGTTCATCTTCACCTTTAATATCCTGCTGATCCAGGTCGGCGCCGCTGACATCTCCGGCGCCGGTGCGGGTATCGCCGTCATCACCCAGATCGGTCCGATCAACACCGTGCTGGTGATCGCCGGGGCGGTCTCGACCGCCATCTGCGCAGACCTCGGTGCGCGCACCATCCGCGAGGAAATCGACGCGATGGAAGTCCTTGGCATCGACCCGATTCACCGGCTCGTAGTGCCGCGCGTGCTGGCCTGCGCCTTGTGCGGGATGCTGCTCAACGCCTTGGTCAGCATGGTCGGTCTGGTCGGCGGATTCCTGTTCGGCGTCTACATGCAGCACGTGTCGGCCGGGGCTTATCTGGCGACGCTGACCCTGGTCACCGGTCTTCCCGAAGTCGTCATCGCGACGATCAAAGCCCTGATGTTCGGGCTGATCGCCGGACTGGTCGGCTGCTACCGCGGACTCACCGTCAGCGGTGGCTCAAAGGGACTGGGCACGGCCGTCAACGAGACCGTGGTGCTGTGCGTGGTCGCGCTGTTCGCGGTCAACGTCGTGCTGACCACCATTGGTGTTCGCTTCGGAACGGGGATGTGACGTGTCGACCGCTCAGATAATCCGCGGCCGCTTCCCACGGGCATCCGAAAACCTCCGCAAATACGGCAGCGCCGCGAGTAAGCCGCTCGACGAGGCCGGCCGGATCGGCTGGTTCGCGATCATCGGTGTGCGCGACATGGCGTGGGCTCTCACCCGCTACCGCAAGGAAGTTCTGCGTCTGATCGCCGAGGTCGGCATGGGCACCGGCGCCATGGCTGTGGTCGGCGGTACCGCGGTGATCATCGCCTTCGTGACACTCTCGGCCGGTTCTCTCGTCGCCATCCAGGGCCTTGCGTCGTTGGGCCACATCGGTATTGAGACCCTGCTGGGATTCGTCGCCGCCTTCATCAACGTGCGTCTGGTCGCGCCGATCGTCACCGGTATCGCGTTGGCGGCCACGGTCGGCGCCGGCGCCACCGCCGAGCTCGGTGCGATGCGGATCAGCGAGGAGATCGACGCGCTCGAGGTGATGGGTGTCAAGTCGACGGCTTACCTGGTGTCGACCCGCATGCTGGCCGGGCTGGTGGTCATCATCCCGCTGTACTCGATCGGTCTGATCCTGTCGTTCCTGTCGCCACAGGTGGTCACGACGTTCATCTACGGCCAGACCTCGGGCACCTACGAGCACTATTTCCGAACGTTCCTCCGTCCTGACGACGTGTTCTGGTCGTTCGTCGAAGTCATCATCATCTCCATCGTGGTGATGCTGTCGCACTGCTATTACGGGTACAACGCCAGCGGTGGTCCCGTCGGCGTGGGCGAGGGCGTCGGCCGGTCGATGCGTTTCTCGTTGGTGGCCAACCCCATCGTCATCCTGCTGGCCGAGATGGCGCTCTACGGCGTCAATCCCAACTTCAACTTCACGGTGTAGGCGGCTATGACGAGTCCACGGGGGAAGGTCAACAAGGCGCCGTTTCAGCCCTATCGGGTGGCCGGCGTCATCGTGTTCCTCATCTTCGCTCTGGTGCTGTGGCTGGTCTTCCTGCTGTACAAGGGAGACTTCACCGACAAGACGAAGCTGACCATGCTGGCCGACCGGGCCGGCCTGGTGATGGACCCAGGTTCGAAGATCACCTACAACGGCGTGCAGATCGGCCGGGTCGACAGCATCGACGAGGTCCAGCGCGACGGCAAGCCCGCGGTGAAATTCGGCCTGGACGTCTACCCCAAGTATCTGCACCTGATCCCGGCCAATGTGGACGCGAAGATTGTCGCCACCACCGTCTTCGGTGAGAAGTACGTATCGCTAACCGCACCGAAACATCCTGTTCCACAACGGATCACGCCGTCAAACGTGATCGACGTGCGGTCGGTGACGACGGAGATCAACACGCTGTTCCAGACCATCACCCAGATCGCCGAGAAGGTGGACCCGGTGAAGGTCAACCTCACGCTGAGCGCGGCGGCGCAGGCGCTGAGCGGGTTGGGCGACAAGTTCGGGCAGTCGATCATCAACGGCAGCTCGGCACTGGACGACGTCAACCCCCGGATGCCGATCATTCGTCACGACGTTCAGCAGTTGGCCCGCCTCGGCGACACCTACGCGAACGCGTCTCCCGACCTGTTCGACTTCCTGAATAACGCATCGACGACGGCGCACACTGTGCACGCGCAGGAGAAGGACCTCGACCGGGCGCTGCTGGCGGCCGCCGGGTTCGGAGCGACCGGTGCCGAGATCTTCAACAAGGGCGGACCGTATTTCGCGCGGGCCGCCAAGGACCTGGTCCCGACGGCCCAGCTGCTGGACACTTACAGTCCCGAGGTGTTCTGCTCGATCCGAAACTTGCACGACGCCGAGCCGAAGGTCGCCGCGTTCACCAGCCCGTACTCGCTGCGGTCGGAGACCGAGATCTTCTCCGGTCTGGGGTTGGCGCTGGGTCTGCCCGGGATCGGCATCACCGCCGCGACCGGAGGATTGGCGGCGCTGGCCGGGCTGGTCGGTGGCGCGCCCAACCCGTACATCTATCCCGAGAACCTGCCGCGCATCAACGCGCACGGCGGACCGGGCGGCGCACCCGGCTGCTGGCAGACCATCACCCGCGACCTGTGGCCAGCCCCGACGCTGATCATGGACACCGGTAACAGCCTCGCTCCCTACAACCACGTCGATACCGGCTCCCCGTACGCAGTCGAGTACGTCTGGGGCCGCCAAATGGGAGACCACACGATCAACCCATGAAAATCACCGGAACCCTCGTCAAGCTCGGCATCGTCGCCACGGTGCTGCTGCTCTTCACCGCGCTCATCGTGGTGGTGTTCGGCCAGATGCGCTTCGACCGGACCACCAGCTACACCGCCGAGTTCCAGAACATCAGCGGGCTGCGCAACGGCCAGTTCGTGCGGGCCTCCGGGGTGGAGATCGGCAAGGTCAAGACCATCAAGTTGGTCGACAGTGGTCACCGCGCGCGGGTCGACTTCGACGTCGACCATGACGTCCCGCTCTACCAGTCGACCACCGCCCAGGTGCGCTACCTCAACTTGATCGGGGACCGCTACCTGGAGCTCAAGCGGGGCGACGGCGAAGGCTCCGATCGGGTGCTTCCGCCGCATGGTTTCATTCCGGTGTCGCACACCTCGCCGGCGTTGGACCTGGACGCGTTGATCGGCGGCTTCAAGCCGCTGTTCCGCGCGCTGGACCCGGAGAAGGTGAACAACATCGCGACCTCGATCATCACCGTCTTTCAAGGCCAAGGCGGCACGATCAACGACATCCTGGACCAGACCGCGGCGCTGACCTCCAAGATCGCCGAGCGCGACCAGGCGATCGGCGAGGTGGTCAAGAACCTCAACATCGTGCTGGACACAACGGTCAAGCACCGCAAGGACTTCGACGAGACCGTCGACAATTTCGAGAAGCTGATCAGCGGTTTGGACAACCACGCCGATTCTTTCGCGGCCGGTATCGCGAACATCAGCAACGGTGCCGGGACAATCGGTGATCTGCTCGCCGACAACCGGACCCTGCTGCACAAGACGCTGAATTATCTCGAGCCGATTCAGCAGCCGATCATCGATCAGAAGGATTTGTACGACGACCAGATCCACCGCACACCGATCGGCCTGAACATCGTGGGTAACGCCGTCGGTAACTATGGCGACTGGGTCAACTTCTACTTGTGCGACCTGACCCTGAAGACCAACGGACTCCAGGCCGGCGGCCCGGTCCGCACGGTCCGCGTCTGGTCGCAGCCGAGTGGTAGGTGCACGCCCCAATGAGGACTTTGGAACCAGCCAACCGCAAGCGAATCGGCCTGATGGGCCTGATCGTGACGGTGATGGTGGTGCTTGTCGGCCAGACCATCACCAGCGTCCCGATGCTGTTCGCTCAACCCGAGTATTACGGCCAGTTCACCGACTCGGGGCAGCTGAACAACGGCGACAAGGTCCGCATCGCCGGCGTTGACGTCGGCAAGGTCGAGGGCATTGAGATTCAGGGCGACCACGTCGTGATCAAGTTCGCGACCGGCAGTGACACCTTCGGCACCGAGAGCCGGTTGGCGATCAAGACCGACACCATCCTGGGAAAGAAAGTGCTCGAGATCGAGCCGCGTGGTACCACGATCGTGCGCCCGGGCGGCACGCTCCCGATCGGCCAGAGCACCACTCCCTACCAGATCTACGATGCGTTCTTCGACGTCACCAAGGCCGCGGCCGGGTGGAACATCGACACCGTCAAAGAGTCGCTGAATGTGTTGTCGCAGACCATCGATCAGACCTCGCCGCACCTCAGTGCGGCGCTCGATGGTGTGGCTAAGTTCTCCGACACCATCGGCAAGCGTGACGAGCAGATCACCCATCTGCTCGCGCAGGCGAACCAGATCGCCAGCATCCTGGGTGACCGCAGCCAGCAGATAGACCGGTTGTTCGTCAACTCCAATGACCTATTGGCGGCGTTCAACCAGCGCAGCCGGGCGATCAGCGCGTTGTTGAGCAACGTCGCGACGTTCTCGGCCCAGGTGCAAAACCTGATCAACGACAACCCGAACCTGAATCACGTGCTGGAGCAGCTCCGCGTGGTCAGCGACCTGCTGGACAAGCGCAAGGACGACTTGGCGCAGACCATCAAAAACTTGGGTAAAAACATCGCCGGCCTGAACGAGACCGTGTCTTCGGGGCCGTACTTCAAGGTGCAGCTGACCAACCTGCTGCCGTACTGGATCCTGCAGCCCTGGGTGGACGCCGCCTTCAAGAAGCGCGGCATCGACCCCGAGGACTTCTGGCGCAGCGCAGGTCTGCCGGCAGGCAAGTTCCCCGACCCGAACGGCACGCGGTTCCCCAACGGTGCTCCGCCGCCCGCGCCGCAGCTGCTGGAGGGCACGCCGGACCACCCGAGGCCGGCTATCCCGCCGGGTACGCCGTGCTCCTACACGCCGCCCCCTGAGCTGCTGCCGAGGCCCGGCAACCCGATGCCCTGTGCGGGCATCGACCAGAACGTGGGGCCGTTCGGGCCCAACGGCCCGTACCCGGGCGCCGACATCGCGTCGTCGCCGCCCAACCCCAACGGGCTCGGGCCGACCCCGGGCATTCCGATCGCCGGCCGACCGGGCCAGGTCCAGCCCGACGTGCCGGGCACTCCGGTGCCGATCGCGCCGGGTCCGCCCGGCGGCCGGACCGAGCCGCTCGGGCCGCTCCCGGGGCCTGCTCCGGGCAACCCGGCTGCTGCACCGCCACCGGGGCCGTTGGCCCCTGGGCCACCGGCACCACCGGGACCCGGTAACAACCTGCCGGCGCCCTTTATCCCGGGTACCGGCGGAGCTGGCGGCAGCGGAGCGCAAGGAGGTAATCAGAATTGAGTACCGTCTTTGATTTCCGTAACCTCCGGCTGCCGAAGATGTCACGTGCGGCGATCGTCATCGGCGCGCTGGCCATCGTGGCGGCGCTGGTGCTGGCGTACCTGGGCATCCAGCTCTACAAGAAGCTGACCAACAACACGGTGGTGGCGTATTTCCCGGCCGCCAACGCGTTGTACAACGGCGACCGAGTCGAGATCATGGGCGTCAAAGTCGGCGCGATCGACAAGGTCGAGCCGGCGGGCGACAAAATGAAGGTCACCTTCCACTACGAGAACAAGTACAAGGTGCCCGCCGACGCCCAGGCGGTGATCCTCAACCCCACGCTGGTGGCGTCGCGACTGATTCAGTTGGAACCCGTCTATAAGGGCGGTCCGGTACTGGCCGACAACGCGGTTATCCCTGAGGAGCGCACCCAGGTACCCACCGAGTACGACGAGCTACGCAACGCGATCACCAACGTCATCTCCAAGCTGGGGCCGACCAAGCAGCAGCCCAAGGGTCCGTTCGGCGACGTCATCGAGTCCTTCGCCGACGGCTTGGCCGGCAAGGGCAAGCAGATCAACACCACGTTCAACGATCTGTCGCGAGCGCTGACCGCGCTCAATCAGGGTCGGGGTGACTTCTTCGCGGTGGTGCGCAGCCTCGCGTTGTTCGTCAACGCGCTGCATGCCGACGACCAGAAGTTCGTGGCCTTGAACAACAACCTGGCTCAGTTCACCAGCAGCCTGACCGGATCGGATCAGGACCTGTCGAACGCGCTTCAGCAGTTCGACGGGCTGCTCAGCACCGTGCGCCCGTTCCTCGACAAGAACGCCGAGGTACTGACCCACGACATCAACAACCTCGCCGACACCACCAACACGCTGGTCCAGCCGGACGCGTTGAATGGTCTCGAGACAACCCTGCACATAGCTCCGTCCGCGGTGGCGAGTGCGAACCTGATCTACCATCCGGCGCACAGCGCCGTCGTCGGCCAGCCGGCGGGTTTCGTTGGTACGCAGGGCTTTGCGAACCCGATGGAGTTCATCTGCAGCTCGATCCAGGCCGGCAGCCGGCTGGGGTATCAGGAATCCGCCGAGCTGTGTGCGCAGTACCTGGCGCCGATCTTGGACGCGATCAAATTCAACTACCCACCGTTCGGGTTGAACCTCTTCAGCCTTGCGGCGGCGACGCCCAAAGAAGTGGCCTATTCCGAGAACCGGTTGCACCCGCCACCTGGCTACAAAGACACCACGGTGCCGGGCATCTGGGTGCCTGACACCCCGACCTCGCACCGCAACACCCAACACGGCTGGATCACCGCGCCCGGCATGCAGGGCGTCAAGGTGGGACCGGTGACGGCCGGGTTGTTGACGCCTGACTCGCTGGCCGAGTTGATGGGCGGCCCGGACATCGCTCCGGTGCAGTCGCAGTACCAGACACCGCCGGGATACCCGAACGCGTACAACGAGGAACCCGGTCCGGCGCCGTTCATCGGTGTCCCCGGAAATCCAGCACCGATCCCGCCGCCGCCGCCGGGACCCAACGTGATCCCTGGACCCGTCGCGCCGACGCCGGCGCCCGGCCCGTCGCCGTTGGGGGCGCCGGCCCCGCCGCCGGGACCTCCGTTGCCCGCTGAGGCACCAGGAGGTGGACAGTGATGCGCTTGTTGATGTCGAAAGTGCGCCACCGGATCTGGCAGAGCTTCATATTGTTGGTCGCCGCCATGGTGTTGAGCTCGTGCGGCTGGAAAGGCATCTCGAACGTCAACCTGCCCGGCGGCCCGGGTGGCGGTGACGCGTACACGGTGTACGTCCAGATGCCCGACACGCTGGCCATCAACGGCAACAGCAAGGTCATGGTTGCCGACGTTTTCGTCGGGTCGATCCGCAAGATCGAGCTGAAGAACTGGGTGGCCACCCTCACGCTGGGCTTGAACAAGAGCGTCAAGCTGCCGAAGAACGCCACTGCCAAGATCGGCCAGACCAGCTTGCTGGGTTCGCAGCACATAGAGTTGGCCCCGCCGGCCGAACCGTCGTCGCAGAGGTTGAAGAACGGCGACACCATCCCGCTGAAGAACTCGTCGGCTTATCCGAGCACAGAGCAGACGCTGGCCAGCTTGGCGATGGTGGTGCGCGGTGGCGGATTGCCCAACCTGGAAGTGCTGCAGAACGAGGTCAATAAGATCTTGACCGGTCGTGGACCACAGATCCGGGCATTCCTGGGCAAGCTGGACACCTTCACCCGGCAGCTCAACGAGCAAAGTGACGACATCACGCATGCGATCGACTCGACGAACCGGCTCTTGGAATACGTCGGTACCCAGTCGGCCACCCTTAACCGCGCGCTGACCGAATTCCCGCCGCTGATCAAGTACCTGGCGGATCCGGGCTACCAGAAGCACCTGATCGATGCGGTCGAGTCGGTGGGTGCGCTGAGCCAGGCCGCCGCCACCTATCTGGGCGAGGCGCGGGGACCATTGCACCAAGATCTGCAGCTGCTGCAATGTCCGCTGCGCGAACTTGGCAAGGCATCGCCGTACCTGCTGGGCGCCCTGAAGCTGGTGTTCACTGTTCCGTTCGACCTGGACACCGCACCGAAGCTGATCCGCGGTGACTTCATGAACTCGTCGCTCGAGGTCGACACCACCTTGTCGGCGGTCGACAACGCGTTCCTGACCGGTACCGGGTTGTCGGGAGTCTTGCGGGCGTTGGAGCAGTCGTACGGTCGTGACCCGGCGACGATGATCCCGGATGTGCGCTACACGCCGAACCCGAATGACGCTCCGGGCGGGCCACTGGTGGAGAGGGCGGACCGTCAATGCTGACCAAGTTCATCAAGCGTCAGCTGGTCATCTTCGGCATCCTGACCGCGGTAGCCTTGCTGGTGCTGGGCGTGTACTACCTGCGCATCCCGTCACTGGTCGGCATTGGCCGATACGAGCTGAAGGCCGAGTTGCCGGCATCGGGCGGGCTGTATGCCACGTCCAACGTGACGTATCGGGGCATCACGATCGGCAAGGTGACCTCCGTCGAACCGACGGAAAAGGGTGCCGAGGCGACGATGAGCATCGACAGCAACTTCAAGATCCCGCTCGACGCCTCAGCCAACGTGCACTCGGTGTCGGCGGTCGGTGAGCAGTACTTGGACCTGGTCTCGGAGGGCAAGGCACGCGGCTACTTCTCGCCCGGGCAGACGATGACCAAGGGCACCGTGCCGAGCGAGATCGGTCCGGCCCTGGACACCGCCAACCGAGGGTTGGCGGTGCTGCCGAAGGACAAGATCGGTCAGCTGCTCGACGAGACGGCCGACGCCGTGGGCGGGCTGGGCCCGGCCCTGCAGCGACTGGTCGACTCGACCCAGGCGATCGTCGGCGATTTCAAGACCAACATCAACCAGGTCGACGACATCATCCAGAACGCCGCGCCGATCCTGGACAGCCAGGCCGTCTCCAGCAACGCGATCGAGCGGTGGGCGCACAACCTGAACATCCTGGGCGGCGAAGCGGCCAGCCAGGACGCGCACCTGAAAAGCATTCTCTCGCAAGCAGCGCCGACTGCTGACCAGGTCAACTCCGTCTTCAGCGGTGTCCGCGAGTCGTTGCCGCAGACCTTGGCGAACACCGAGATCGTCGCCGACATGCTCAAGCGTTACCACCCCGGCCTCGAACAGGTACTGGTGTTCCTGCCCCAGCTGGGTTCGATCGTGCAGGCGATTTCAGCGCCGTACGAGAAGGACCGGATGGCGGCGCTGGACCTCACCCTGGCGATCAACTACCCGCCGCCGTGTCTGACCGGCTTCCGACCGGCGCCGGAATGGCGGTCGCCGTCTGACACCAGCATCGCGCCGCTGCGAGACAACAATTACTGCCGGATCCCGCAGGACTTCCAGGCCAACGCCGTGCGCGGTGCGCGCAACATGCCGTGCATGGATGTGCCGGGCAAGCGGGCCCCCACTCCGATGGAGTGCCGCAGCGGCAAGCCGTACGAGCCGCTGGGCACCAACCCGTGGTACGGCGACCCGAACCAGATCCTCAACTGCCCGGCCCCCGGGGCGCGCTGCAACCAGGCGGTGAAGCCGGGCTTTGTGATACCTGCGCCGTCGGTCAACAACGGCCTGAACCCGCTGCCCGCCAACCGGCTCCCACCGGGCGGACAGACGCCGCCGCCGACCAGCGACCCGCTGCAGCGGCCCGGCTCCGGTTCGGTCCAGTGCAACGGGCAACAACCCAACCCCTGCATCTACACTCCGGGCGGGCCGCCAGCGGCCGTCTATAGTCCGATGAGTGGCGAGATAGCGGGCCCCGACGGTTCTAAGTACTCCGTCAACAACTCACGCAACACAGGAGATGACGGATGGAAGGAGATGCTGGCGCCAGCCGGCTGACCCCGAACGACACGGATGATTCGTCGTTGGAAACCGATGCGGTCACCGACGGTTCGACCGCTGAGGAAAGTGCTTCGGTCGACTCTGACGATGCTGCCGACCATGAGATCACCGAGTCGGACGGCGACGACCTAGCCGAGGCCGCCGAAGCCGATGAGCACCCGCGCGGTGCGTCACGCCTGGGGCGCGGTTGGTTCATCGGCATCGCGGCCGCGCTGGTCGTGCTGGCCGGCGGTGTGGGTTTCGGTGGTTACCGCGCGTTGCAGGCGCACCACGAGAGCCAGGCCACCGCGCGCCGGGATGCCGCCGCGCTGGAGGCGGCCAAGGATTGCGTCGGGGCCACCCAGGCACCCGACATCGGCGCCATGGCGTCCAGCGCGCAGAAGATCGTCGAATGCGGCGCCGGCGCGTTCCGGTCGCAGGCGATCCTCTACAGCGGGCTGTTGGTCGAGGCCTATCAAGCCGCCAACGCGCACGTCGAGGTGTCGGACCTGCGGGCCGCGGTCGAGCGCAACAACCCCGACGGCTCCATCGAAGTTTTGGTGCCGTTGCGGGTGAAGGTATCCAACGCCGAGACGCAGAACCAGGAAGCCGGATACCGCCTGCGCGTGACGATGGTGAACGAAGAGGGTAAGTACCGCATCGCCAAACTCGACCAGGTGGCGAGGTGACGGCGCTGGTCGAAGAGGCCACAGAAAACCAAGCCACACCGGCAATCGACGAACCAGCGCCAAACGGGTTGGCGGGCTGGCACATTCGCGCGGCCGCGCTCGCCGTCGACACAGTGCCCGGGCTCGTCGTGGTCGTGACGATGACGCTGGTCTGGCTGGCGGTGCCGCCGCAGGGCCTGTGGTGGTGGGCGTCGCTGTCGGTTCTCGTCGCCGCTGTGCTGGCGACGATGGCCAACCGGGGGATCCTGCCGGCCTACATCGGGTGGAGCCTGGGACGTGCGCTGCTCGGCATCGAGGTGGTGCGCCACGATGGCGCATCCGTCGGCCTGGGACAGCTGATGCTGCGGGAGTTGGCGCACCTGCTCGACACGCTCTCGGTGTTCGTGGGATGGCTGTGGCCGCTGTGGGATTCGCGCCGGCGCACCTTCGCCGACCTGCTGCTGCGGACCGAGGTGCGCTACGTCGACCGCGAACGGCGGCCGGCGGACATCAAGCGGCACACGGCAATCGCGGTCGGGGTTGCCGTCGCGCTCTGCGTTGCCGGCGCGGCGGTGAGCGTCTTCGCGATCTTCCTGCCGGACCGGGCGGCCAACCAGACACGCAACGAGGTCAACGCGGAGGGACCCAAGATCGTCTCCCAGATGCTCACGTACGACCCGAAAACGCTGCAGCAGGACTTCGCCCGGGCCCGGTCGCTGACCACAGACAAATATCGACCGGAGTTGGTCAAGCAGCAGGAGTCGGTGCAAAAGGGTCACCCGGTGATCAACGAATACTGGGTCACCGACAGCACGGTTCTGTCGGCCAGCCGAAACAGCGCGACGATGCTGCTGTTTATGCAGGGCCACCGCGGCGGTAGCGGCGGAGAGCGTTTCATCACTGCGACAGTTCGTGTTTCGTTGCTCAAAGGCAAGGACGGCCACTGGCTGGTCGACAAGTTGGACGTCGTGACCAAGCCGAAGCCGCCGCCGGCCAAGGAACCGGCCCCGCCCGCTGCGCCTACAACGCCGGCCCCGCCCACAGAGCCCAAGGGCGAGAAGTGAGTCCGCGCAGACGCATTCAGCCTGGCGAAGAGCCGCTGCTGAAGGAGCCGAAGCCGACCCTGTGGTCGCGGTTGCCGTGGCGACCGACGCTCTCGCCGCAATGGTGGAAACCGTCACGAAGGTGGGCGCTGCCCGCCGCGGCAACCGGTGCGACGGTGCTCACCGTGGGCGCCATCACGGCCTCGTCGCTGGTCCTGGTCGATCAGCGGTCGCATCACCGCGACGCCATGCAAGAGGTCGACGTGCTCGGATACGTGAAAGCCTTCATGACCGGGTTCACCACGCTGGATCCGTTCCACGCCAACGCGTACTACGACCGGATCATGGCCAACGCGACCGGCGATTTCGCCAAGCAGTACCACGACAAGCACAACGAGATCCTGGTCCAGATCGCCCAGGCCGAGCCGACCAAGGGCACCGCGCTCGCAGCCGGCGTGGAGCGCTGGAATGACGACGGCAGCGCCAGCGTGATGGTGGCCACCGACATCTCGATGAAGTCGCCGGACGGAAAGCAAAAGGTCGACAACACAAATCGTTGGGTGGTCGTCGCTCAGCGGGAAGGTAAGCAGTGGAAGATCAGCAGCTTGCAACAGGTGATCTGACCGAGGAGTCGGCCGTCGACACCGGCGCCGCTGTGACCGGCGCTGCGCCCGTCGACCCGGAGGTGGCTGACACGTCGGACGTCGAGGCGTCAGAAGGCGGCGAAAATGCCGACGCGACAGCCGAAGACGTCGACGAGGGTGCCGTCCGATTTCGCGAGCGGCGGCCGGCCACCAGGTGGACGACGATCGCCGCGACCGTGGCGGCTGTGCTGTTCGTCGGTGCCGGAGCATTCGCCGGCGCGATGATGCAGCCGTACCTGGTCGACCGCGCCGCCGTGGCCACCAAGCTGACCGTCGCGCGCACCGCCGCCAACGCGATCACGACTTTGTGGACCTACACCCCGGAGAACATCGACAAGCTGGCCGACCGGGCGTCGCAGTACCTCAGCGGCGACTTTCAGGCCGCCTACCGTAAATACCTCGACGCACTGATCGCGCCCAACAAGCAGGCGAAAGTCACCAATACCACCCAGGTGGTCGGGGCGGCGGTGGAGTCACTCAACGGGACGGATGCGACCGCGATCGTCTATACCAACACGGCGTCGACGAGTCCGAACACCAAGGACGTGCCGGCGCTGAAGTACCTGTCGTATCGTCTTGTGCTGCAACGGGATCACGCGCACTGGCTGGTCACCAAGATGACCACGATCACCTCGCTGGACCTCACGCCCAAGTTCTAGTTGAACGCCAGCCAACCTGGCAGCGACCGCTCGTGGGCGTCGCACAGCACTTCGTAGGTGTCGCAATTGCCTTTGGGCACACCGGCTCCGGCCCACATGCCACCGGTGTCGCGACGCAGCACGATCGCCGATGAGGTGCCGCCGTCGAGCAACACCGCGGTGTCGCTACCAAGCCCACGGAACAGGTCCTGGATGTTGTCCGGGGTGTAGCTGCCGCCCTGAAACACATACATCTCGTCGCGCGGCTTGGAATAGGCCAGCGCGGTGCGGGCCGCGCTGGGGCCACCGTCGTTGAGCTGACCGGTGTTTCCCGGCGACAGCAGACCCAAGCCACTCACCGCGACGAATGGATCGCCCCGGTCGACCAGCCCGGTGACGACCGCCGTCGCGGCGTCGTAGTCGTGCCCGTCTCGGCCGCCCCGCGGCCACAACACCGATGGGGCGCCGTGTTTGGGTACGACCATGGTGGCCAGCGCGCTCCAGTTCTCGTTGCCACCGGACAGGCCCTGCTTGCCGGCGTAGGGGATGGTGCCCGTGACCGCCTGATTGGCCCGGCCCTGCCCGCGGGTGTTGTCGACGTAGGTGCCCAGCGGTGAGCTGCATCCCGTCGATCGCCACGAGCCGCCCTTCTGGCCCCGGATGTCGAAGAAGTTCGCGTTGATGGCGATCGTCGGCTTGCCCAGCGCCTGCCACGCCTGCACCGCGGTATAGGTTTCCGAGGCCTGCATCAGTCCGTCGCCGGTGCGCGCGTGCGGATTACGTTCGCAGCGCGACTGAGACCCCTGATGGCTGTCCACCAGCAGATGTGGCTCGAGCCGCTGCGAGGCGGCCTTGATGATCATCAGGTGACCGCCGCCGCCGCCGTCATACCAGTTGCCGGCGGCATTGAGCATTGGCGCCGGATGGCCCCCGCCGAAGTTGTAAACCAGATACGAGCCTTGGGTATTCGCGATGGCGCTGGCGAGCAGCTCGCGGGCCTCGGCACGGGCAACCGGCTGGCCCGTGCTGGTCGCCAGCGTCAGGCACAGCGCGCCGCTGGCGCAACAAGCTGCGATACGCCGGAAGGCGACAGCGAGAATCGACACGATTGCCCCTTCGGCGCAAACATCCTTACTCAGGTATTACACAGCTACCTGCGTAACAGCGGAGTGACGGATCGGCGGCAGTCCAATGACGTTCGGCCGCTGGCTGTTTACTGCTCCGGGTGCGAAACCGTGCCGGCCTCGGCGGTGGGAATGGTTGCGGCACGGCCGCGCCGGTCGTAGAGGCGGGTGACGACGCCGCCGAACAGCACGGCGATCACCAGTCCGGCGGCAGACCACTCCAGCGATTGCGCCAGCCCCGCGTCGGCGCGGCCGCCGAGATACAGCAAAGCCCTTGTGCCGACGAAGACTTGGTGCAGCGGTTCGAATTTCGCCAACCATTCGAACCACGCCGGGGTGGCCTCCAGCGGCACTGTCGCGCCCGCCGACGGCAGGCCGAGGATGACGAACACGAACAGACTGACGACGACGCCGATCGCGCCCATCGCCGCGATCAGCGAGGTCGATGCCACACCGACCGCAAGGATCGCAAACGCACCGAAAAGCCATAGCGCCAGGCTCTTTTGAACCGGCATGCCCAGATTGGACCCGATTGCCAGGTAGGCGGCCGACGTCAGTACCGCCACGACGACGATCATCGCCCACTTGATCAGCAGGGTACGGAAGCGCGACACATTCTCCCCGGAACCGTAGGCCGGACGGAATTCAGTGGGCGCAATGCCCAGCATCGAATTCACCAGCATGCTGACGATGACGCTTCCGACGAAGCCGGCCAGCAGCAATAGCAGCGCATAATAGAAGGCGGACAACCCATTTCCCGTGCCGTCCGGTAGCGCGTTGTGCACGCTCGACTTGACCTCGACGGGATTGGCCAGCATCAGTGCGACCGCACCCGGCTCCGGTTTCTTGCCGGTCTGCTCCGCGACCTCTTGCGAAAGCCGTTGGCCGACTCGCTGATCGATCATTGCGATCTCGCGCTGTAGGGTCTGGCCAGCGATGCTGGCGCCCAGAGTGCCCGCCCGCGGATTCGTGGAGACCACGATGACCGCCCGCTCGACCCGCCCCGGCGTCAGTGCGCTCTTCGCGTAGGCCTGCAACTTGGACGAGAAATTCGGCGGTATGACCGCGATACCGTAGATCTGCGCGCTGTCCATCTGCTTCTTGGCCTGGTCGGGGTCGAGCACGCGAACGTCGTAGGCGTCGTGGTCGAAGCCGGCCAGCAACCCCTTGACCACCTGTGCGCCCGTCGGCCCGGCGTCTTCGTTGGTGATCGCCACCGGGAAGTGGCGCAGGTTGGTCATCGGCTGCAGGATCCCGCCCAGGTAAAAGGCGGATAGCGTCGACAGCAAGACCAGCGTGACGAGGATCGGGACAGCCCAAAACCGGACGGTGCGAGTCGATTTCGGCTTAGGCGGATTGTAGAGGGCCGCGTCGTCTTCGGCGTAAGCGACATCAGGTGATGCGTGACGGGCTTGCGGTTCAGACACATCGGCTCCTGTTCATTCGCGCCCACCCTAGTCGCCGAGTGCCGCGTGCATCTCCCAGACGAGCAATTCGGTGGGATGCCGGGCAGTGACGTATACGCCATCCGACGCCGTGAGGCGGACCGCGTCGCCTTCGCTCAGCTCGGTCCGCTCGAACTCCGCCTTCCCTCGAGCGACGAACACGTGCAGGTACCGCGCGTCCGGAAGCGTCACCGAATCCCCGGGTTGCAGCCGCGCGACGTGCAAGGCCGCCGAGCTGTTGTGGATGCTGATCGCGGTGTCGCGATCCGGTATTCCGGAGGCGACGGTCACCAACCGCCCGTTCAGTTCGTCGTCGCCGACGGCTTGCTGTTGGTAGCTGGGCTCGATTCCCGCCACATCGGGCTGCACCCACATCTGTACGAACCGAACGGGATCGGTGCTCGACGCGTTCTTTTCCGAGTGGGTGATTCCCGAGCCGGCCGACATCCGTTGTGCCAGGCCCGGATAGATCACTCCCTCATTGCCCGCCGAGTCGCGGTGTGCCAACGAGCCGTCCAGCACCCAGGTCACGATCTCCATGTCGCGGTGCGGGTGGGTGTCAAATCCCCCACCTGGGGCGACGATGTCGTCGTTGTTGACCAGCAACACACCGTGGTGGGTGTTACCCGGCTCGTAGTGGTCGCCGAATGAGAACGAGTGCCGCGAGTTCAGCCACGACATCGTGCTGACCGCGCGGTCGGCGGCTCGTCGGATGTCGACGGTGGCGGGCACGCTGTCACGCTACTCCGGGGCGCAACAGCGCCTGAGCGTGCCGCAGAGCAGCTTCGAGGTCAGGCAGCGTCAGTCGGCTGCGGCCGCCTAAGTGGATCTCGATCTGATACTCCGGTTGGCTGTCCCGGCCGAAGATCGGCAGCACGACGAACTCGGTTGAAGCCAGGTCGGTTTCGAGCGAATGCGTGACCGATTGCAACGTCACGATGGTCATCAGGGTGTTCAGTTCGCGCGCGACCTGCGCGGTCGGCTCCAGTGACGCCAGCACGGTGGCCAGCCGGTCGTGCAGCGAATTGTGGGCCGCGTCGAATCTCCAGGCGCCGTAGCCGCGGTCGCGGATCTCGGCGAGCACCTGCCGGTGCCCGACGATGTCGGCGTCGGTGAGTCGCGGTGTCACGCGCCGCAGCCAGTCGTCGATGGCCTCGCTGTTCCGCCAGGCCATTGCCACCAGGCCGAACGGCGGACCGATCGGGAAGTGCTGGCCGACTGCGTGCTCACCGTCGGTGCCATGGCCGACGGCGTCGACGGTGGTCAGGTGCGTCCGGCCGATCTTGGACATCGAGCAACCCGCGTCCAAGGTGGTGTGCAGAAAGGCAAGCGTCTCGCGCCCGCGGTCCAGCAGAGGGAACTGCGCGCGCAGGCCGTGCACCAGGCCGAACAGCCCGCTGCCCAGCGTGTAACGGCGATCGTCGCGGCGCGTCACCCACCTGCGGTTCTCGAGCTCCGCCAGCACCAGCGCACACGTCGACGTGCTGATCGCGCATCGCTTGGCCAGCTCCGCCGAGGTCCGGCCGTGCGGTGAATCCGCCAGCGCCGCAAGCACATCCATCACGCGGCCAGTCGGTGGCGACTTCGCCGGCGGCGGCGCTGTTGACGAATCCATCCCGACCTTCTTACCATCCGTCCGAAATATGATTCACGGAGTCCTAATAATAGGAGATATTGATGTACAACGTCGGCGTGTGGGGCCCCGGGTCGATGGGCCTGATCGCCCTGCGCGGGGTGATCGACCACCCGCACTTGAAACTCGTCGACCTCGTCGTGCACAGCGACGCCAAGGCCGGACGGGACGCCGGGGACTTGTGCGGGGTCGCGAAGACGGGCGTCATCGCCACGCAGGATCCCGCGGCGTTGCTGTCCGGTGACGCCGACGCCGTGATCTACGCGGCGGCGGCCAACCTGCGCCCGGCCGAGGCGATCGCCGACATGGTGTCGATCCTGCGGGCCGGCAAGAACGTGGTGTCGTGTTCGGTGGTTCCGCTCGTCTACCCCGACGGCGTCGACGCGGGGTTCACCGCGCCCCTGCGGGAGGCCGCGGCGGCCGGCGGTGCTTCGTTCTTCACCACCGGCATCGACTCCGGATTCGCCAATGACGTTCTGCCGCTGGCGCTTACCGGTGTGTCAAGGGTGATTGAGTCGGTCCGGATCACCGAGATGTTCAACTACGCGACATATCCGGACAAGGACGCCGTCTACGAGATCCTCGGCTTCGGCAAGCCGCCGGAATTCGTCGCCTTCGCCGCGGCGCCGGGCATGTTCACCTTCGGCTGGGGCCCGGTGGTGCATCAACTCGCGGCCGGGCTGGGCGTGAAGGTTGACAACATCGAGGAGAGTGTCGAGCGGGTCGTTGCCGACGAATCGTTCGACACCCCCACCGGGCGCATCGAGGCGGGCACGGTCGGGGCGATGCGGTCGACCTTGACCGGATATGTCGACGGCAAGCCAACTTTCGTGATCGACCACGTGACCCGGATGCGCGACGACCTGGCGCCGGACTGGCCGCAGCCGCACATCTCCATCCCGCCGCGCGACCTTGGCTACGGGCCGGCGTCCGGTCGGGGTCTCTACCGCGTCGAGATCGAGGGCTCACCGACCATGCGGTGTGAGTTCGAGATGGCCGACGACCACGACCACGACCTCGGCGCCCGGATGGCCGGCGCGTCACGGATGGTCAACGTGATTCCCGCGGTCTGCCAGGCGCGGCCGGGACTGCTGTCAGCGCTGGACCTGCCACTGATCACCGGCGTCGGCCTGGTCGGGGCGGTACAGGCACCGGCACCGGACACTCGCCTGTTCTAGGGATGCAGGGTAGGCCGGTAGACCAGCTCTTGGATATTGCCGTCGAGGGTTCGGCTTTCGATCAGCTCCAAATCGAAGTCGGCCGCACCCTTGAAGATCGGATCGTCGCCGTTCTGACCGGTGATCACGGGGAAGAGCGTCACCTGTAGGCGGTCGACCAAGCCGGCGGCCATCAGCGCCCGGTTCATCGACAGGCTGCCGTGCGAGCGCAGGGGCACGTCCGACTCCTGCTTGAGTGCGGCGACGACGTCGACGGCGTCGCCGCACGCGACCGTCGCGTCCGGCCAGTCGAGAGGCGCTCTCAGGGTCGACGACACCACCGTCGCGGGCAGTTGCCGCATCCGGGTGACCCACGGATCGCGCACGTCGGACTCCTCGGTGCTGTCGGCGAGCATTTGCGCGAAGAGCTTATATGTGTTGGCGCCGAGCACCATTCGCTGCTCTGCGTTGTACACGGCGAGGCGGCGGTCGAGAAGTTGGGGACCTTGCTTACCCCAGTAGCCACCCCAGTCGCCGCCGCTGACACCGCCGAAGCCGTCGAGGCTGGAAAAGACGTCGAACGTGTAGGTAGCGGTCATGGTGCTCTCCTCGCTCAGGTTCGTGTGGAGATACAGACCGAGATTCGCGGCGAAACTAATCGGTAGCGCTAAATACGCTCAGGCAGACCGAATTTCGCGAACAGCGCGGTGTCGAGGAAGGCCACCACCCGGGTCACTCCGTCGGCGGTCACGTCCAGCACATGGAGCTGGAACGGCACGTGGCCGTCGCCGTCGCGCATGTACATCGCCGCGGCGGGTTGGCCGTTGGCGGTCAGTGGGACCATCCGCATGTCGCCCGGCAACTCGGCGGGACATTGCTGATGGATCAGCGTGATGATGGCCTGTGGCCCCTGATACCAGCCGGTGAACGGCGGCATCTCCCAGATCGCCTCGCTGGTGAAAATGTCCACCAGGCGGTCGATGTCGTAGGCCTCGAACGCGGCGATGTAACGCCGCAACTGATCCTGGGCGGCCGTCGATTCGGGCGCGGCCAACCGGTCCTCGGCGCTGGGCCCGACGGCGTCGAGTTGCGCGCGAGCCCGCTGCAGCAGGCTGTTGACCGCGGCCGTGCTGGTGCCGATCGCGTCGGCCACCTCGGCGGCCTTCCACTGCAGCACGTCGCGCAGCAGCAGCACGGCCCGCTGCCGGGCCGACAAGTGCTGTAGGGCCGCGACGAACGCCAACCGGACCGATTCGCGCGTGCCCACGATCGCCGAAGGGTCACCGGCCGGATCCGGCAGCGGCTCGAGCCATGGCACCTCGGCCCCCTCGACCAACTCCGCGCTCGGGTCCGAACTCGGTGCGCCCAATCCGGTCGGCAGCGGCCGGCGCTGGCGATTCTCCAGCGCGGTCAGGCAGGTGTTGGTGGCGATCCGGTGTAGCCAGGTGCGCACCGAAGACTTGCCCTCGAAGCGGTCGTAGGCCTTCCAGGCCCGCAGCAGTGTCTCTTGCACCAGGTCCTCGGCGTCATGCAGCGAACCGGTCATTCGATAGCAGTGCGCGAGTAGTTCGCGCCGGTAGGGCTCGGCCGTCTTGGAGAAATCGGTCTGACCGTCGTCGGCTAGTTCCCGGGCGAGCACGCTCACGCGACCGAGCTTACGGACTGCGTCCGACTGATTCTGACAGCGGGTTTACGCTGCCCCTGATGACAACCTCGCGTGCTGAACGCGCCTTCGACGGTGTTGACGACGTGCGCATCGTCTACGACGTCTGGACCCCCTCGGACAGCGGGGCCGCGCCGCGCGGGGTGGTCATCCTCGCGCACGGGCTGGGCGAGCACGCTCGCCGCTACGACCATGTCGCCGCGCGCTTCGGCCGCGAAGGACTGGTCACCTACGCCCTCGACCACCGCGGCCACGGCCGCTCCGGCGGCAAGCGGGTGCTGGTCAAGGACATTTCGGAATACACCCACGACTTCGACACGCTGGTCGGCATCGCCGCCAGGGAAAATCCCGGGCTCACGCGGATCGTGCTCGGCCACAGCATGGGCGGCGGCATCGTGTTCGCCTACGGCGTCGAACACCCCGACGACTACCAGCTGATGGTGCTGTCGGGTCCGGCGGTTGCGGCGCAGCTCGCGGTGTCGCCTCTGCTCGGCTGGGTCGCCAAGAGGATGGGGACGATCGCGCCCGGTCTGCCGCTGCAGGCGCTCGACTCCGGCGCGGTGTCCCGCGACCCGGCCGTGGTCCATGCTTACGACAATGACCCGCTGGTCTATCACGGCAAGATCCCCGGCGGAGTTGCCCGCGCGCTGCTGGTGGTCGGCGAGACGATGCCGCAGCGGGCGCCCTCGCTGACCGCTCCGCTGCTGGTGGTGCACGGCTCCGACGACCGGCTGATCCCGGTCGAGGGCAGCAGGCAACTGGTCGCGGCGGTGGGCAGTAGCGACGTCGAGCTCAAGGTCTACCCGGGCCTGTATCACGAGGTGTTCAACGAGCCCGAGCAGAAGCAGGTGCTCGACGACGTGGTGGCGTGGATCAACGCGCGACTGTGAATGGCTGAGCCGAATCGTCGGGGAGTTCGCCTAGGTTGGTCTCGTGAGTTTTGCCGACGACGATCCCGAGCGCAGCGATGGGGAGGACTGGCGCCGTGAGTGACGACAAGATGCTCGCGCGCATCGCCGCGTTGTTGCGTCAGGCCGAAGGCACCGACAACGCGCACGAGGCCGAGGCGTTCATGTCGGCCGCGCAACGGCTGGCCACGGCGACGTCCATCGACCTGGCCGTCGCGCGGTCGCACGCCGACAAGCGCACGCCCGTACAGACGCCGGTGCAGCGCACGGTCACCATCGGCAACGCCGGCACCCGGGGCTTGCGGACCTACGTCCAGCTGTTCGTGGTGATCGCCTCGGCCAACGACGTGCGCTGCGACATCGCATCGAACTCGACGTTCGTCTACGCCTATGGGTTCGCCGAGGACATCGACGCCACCCATGCGCTGTACGCCAGCCTGGTCGTGCAGATGGTCCGCGCCTCGGACGCGTACATCTCCTCGGGCGAGCACCGGCCCACCCCTACGATCACCGCCCGGCTCAACTTCCAGTTGGCGTTCGGCGCCCGGATCGGTCATCGCCTGGTCGAGGCCCGCGAGCAGACCCAGCGCGAAGCGAAGAACGACAAGCGCCGCCCGCCCGGCACCGCAATTGCGTTGCGGGACAAAGAACTAGAATTGCGCGACTACTACAAGACCGCGTCGAGGGCGCGCGGCACCTGGCAGGCCAGTCGGGCCACCGCGGGATACTCGTCGGCCGCTCGTCGGGCGGGGGACCGGGCGGGCAAGCGGGCGCGGCTGGGGAGCGGCTCCGAATTGTCCGGCGCTCGGTCCGCGCTGGAACGGTGAACGCCGAGCGCGACGCGCAGCGCTCCAAGGTCTATGCCGCCGAGGAATTCGTGCGGACGCTGTTCGACCGCGCGGCGGAACGTGGCTCGAGTGTGGAGTTCTTCGGCGCGCATTTGACGCTGCCGCCGGAGGCGAAGTTCGGGTCGCTGAGCGGGGTGCAGCGCTACGTCGACGAGGTGCTGGCGCTACCGGAGGTGCGACGGCGATGGCCGAAGGTGGCGCCGTTGCGGGTGCGGTCCCGGCGGGCCTCGACCGCGGCGCACTACGAAAACCGTGACGGCGCGGGCACTATCGCGGTACCCGACGATCGTGACGCGGATTGGGCGATGCGTGAACTGGTCGTGCTCCACGAGATCGCCCATCACCTCTGCGACGAGCAACCTCCGCACGGATCGCAGTACGTCACGACGCTGTGCACCTTGGCCGAATTGGTCATGGGGCCCGAAGTCGGGCACGTCCTGCGGGTTGTCTACGCGAAAGAGGGTGTGCGTTAGCCGATTTAGCCGGCGACCTCGACCATCTCATCGCCGCACTTGCAGATGTAGGCGTGATCGCCGGAGCAGTTGCAGGCCACCTCGATACGAACCCGGCAACCGCAGCCGTCGTGACCACAGCTCAACAGCGTTCCTGCTTCGTTGGACATCTCTCCACCTCTCGGAGTTGGGGTCGGACATCCGCCAATGTATACCCCTAGGGGGTATATGGCAAGAACAGCTGAGGCGCTGGCGGCCGCCGCCGAAGCCGATGCCACCCGGTTGTCGAACCTGAAATCCCGATCCACGGGAAGGCAAAATGCACCGCACGCCCCGATCACGCGAGCCGGCGCCGATCTTGTCCTAGGGCTACTCGACTCGTCGGATCACCAGGCTGGGTCGTAGCCGCGCCGAGGTTACATCGGCTCCTGCAGCGAGGTCACCGATCAGCGCATCGGCATAGTGCACCAACCCGGCGACGTCGATAGCGTGCGGTGCCGGCCTACCACCGCGGGCAAGGCGCGCGGAGGCGCGACGAAGCAGCGTGGCTGCACCCTTGCGGTTGCCCCGTTGGACATGAGTGATGCCCACCGCGAGCTGGGCCAGGCCTTGCCACACTGCCTGCTCGTTGGGCGGGCCGTTCTTCCACGCGGCCTCGAGTACCTCGTGAGCGTTGAAGGCGAGGCCTCGGTCCAGCAGATCCTGGGCATAGGCAAGGGTGTCGGCCGGTGTCAGCGTCAGGTCGTCCGGAATCCGTGGCACGCCGGCACTACCCGGCGGAAGTGGTCGGCCCAGAGCGTCGCGCGGTCGGGCGCTACGAGGGCGGCCGGTTTCGTCACGATCACGCTCGGCCATCTGCTTATCATGACAAGCGACGGGGCTCAGAGCGCAATCGCAACCGAATACTGCACGGTAGGAGTACGTGCACTTCGCCATCGGTACGTGCACTGCGTTCAAATGACGTGGTTTATTCCGCTGTGACACTACATATTTCGCTCTGGACGGCTCTTAAGAGCTTGGACCGTCACCTACCGTGGTGGCTCGAGTTCTTCCGACGCATGAGTGAGCCGATGCTGCGTAGGTCGACGTCGTTGTATCGCGTATCGCCACGGCCGCAGGGCAGTTGCCAGGAGGTTGGCAGGTGTCGGAGCTGACGCCGGTCTTTCCCCACCCGCACAATGGCGACTATGCGTATCGCCGACGCTGACAACCTGATCGCCCTCGACTGCTTCAACGCCGCCCAATCGGCCGGCGAGCCCGTGACCACGACGCTCGTGCGGCAAGTAGTCGACGAACTGCTTACGCACCCAACCGAATGCGACTGCGGGCTGTGCGAGGCGGCCTCGATCGCACGAATCGGCGATGTGTGCAACATCGCGGCCAGCTGGCAACGATTAGTTGCCGCCGTCCCGCGCCGAGCGGCACGCTGAACCTTCAACGCCAGCATTAGAAAGCCAATTGAATCTCAAGCTCGCCGCCTGCGGGTGAAAGGTGTTGTGCGTCAACCTATTCGATCACCGGCGGACTCGCGCTCTGCACGAGTGAACGCCGATGAGCAGGTGAATGACTTTCATCGCCTAGCGGCGTCGGCCGCCACGAAAACCGCGATTAACGTGCCACATCACACGGTGCGCTGTCGAAGCGGGCACGCGCATCATGAATATCGGAATAACGGGTATCGGCCCAATCGATGAGGCTCGCCATCGGCTCTAGCAGCGATTGGCCCAGGGGGGACAGACGATATTCAACGCTCGGCGGTTTGGTCGGAAAAACATGGCGGGTGATCAGTCCGTCACGCTCCAAATCGCGCAGCGTCTGGGTCAGCATCCGCTTGGAGATGTCCCGGATAGCTCGGTGAAGCTCGCTGAAGCGCTGCGGTCGCGCCGCGAGGGTCATGATCATCAGGATGCTCCACTTGTCGCCGATGCGGTCGAGCACGTCGCGCACCGGGCAATACACGGGTCCCACCGACTCGGCGTCGTCGGATTGGTATCGGCTGAAACGCTCGATCGCGCTCACTGCTGAGCTCACGGAGTCCATATGGGTTCCCTTGATGTCACCTGGTTACAAATAACTGCCTCCTTACGGCGCAGTCGCGAGGTCCATACCATCAGACCGTGGTCTAAAAGATAGACCAGGTCTAGTACATAGACTATGACGCGCTGGGAGACAATGCATGAAAATATTGGTTTTGGGGGCAACCGGTGCAACCGGTCAGCTCATCGTCCGAGACGCCGCGGCGAGCGGTCACTACGTCGTGGCGCTGGTTCGTGCGAAAGCGCGCGCTGATCTGCCGGGAGCCGAACTGATCGAGGGTGATGTGCGCGACGAGGGGACCCTCGCGCGCGCCTTGGCGGGCTGCGATGCCGTTGTCAGCGCGCTGGGCACCGGTATGGGATTTCGCGAGGTAGACCTGCTGACTGTCGCGACCCGAGCCCTCGTGGCGGCGATGAGCCGCGCCGGCGTCCGCCGTCTCATCTGCATCTCCGCGCTCGGAGTCGGCGACAGTCGCAACCACGGTGGCTTCGTCTTCGACCGGCTATTCCAGCCGGTGCTGCTCAACCACGCCTATAAGGACAAGGACCGCCAAGAAGCCGCGATCCGCGCCAGTTCGCTCGACTGGGTTGTCGTCCGCCCCGCCCAACTCACCAACGGCCCCGCGCGTGGCCGCATCAGGGCCACCACCGACCTCGCCGGTGTCGACGGCGGCAAAATCGCGCGCGCCGATGTCGCTCAGTTCGTGGTCGAGCAATTGACGACCGACACCTGGTTGCGGCGGACACCGGTCATCCTGTGGTGAAAGGGTCACAGCGCATGTTTCGCCCATGAGCGACCTCGGCGGGGGCCGCACGACCCAGGAGATTCGCGGCCGGTAATCCAATGGCGGCTGCCATCGAAGCGGGACTAGTTTCGACGCATGAGCCAAAATCCCGCCCCCGCCGACGTTGACGAATTCCTGGACGAAACCGTGCTGGTCGACGACCCCGTGCTGACCGCCGCGCTGGCGGCCAGCGACGCGGCCGGCCTGCCGAAGATCGCCGTGTCGCCGCAGCAGGGCAAGTTCCTGAGCCTGCTGGCCGCGGCGACCGGGGCCCGTCGCATCCTGGAGATCGGCACGCTGGGCGGCTTCAGCACGATCTGGCTGGCCCGCGGCGCCGGCCCGGCGGGTCACGTCACCACGCTGGAGTACGAGCCCAAGCACGCCGAGGTCGCCCGCGCCAACCTCGACCGCGCCGGCTTGAGCGACCGGGTCGAGGTGGTGGTCGGTGCGGCCCTGGACAGCCTGCCGAACGTCACCGGCCCCTTCGACCTGGTGTTCATCGACGCCGACAAGGAGAACAATCCCAGCTACCTGGAGTGGGCCGTCAAGCTCACCCGGCCCGGCTCAATGATCGTGGTGGACAACGTGATTCGCGAGGGCGCGATCCTGTCCCCGGGCGACGACCCGGTGCTGGTCGGGACGCGCAAGGTCCTCGAGTTGATGGGTGAGCATGCCCAGCTCGACACCGCGGTGTTGCAGGTGGTGGGCGCCAAACACTGGGACGGCCTGGCGTTCGCGCTGGTGAAGTAACCGTTACGGTGCCAGGTCGCTGACGGCCTGCTGTGCCGAGATGACCATGCTGATCCGCAGCGCTGTGGCCCCGGCGTAGAGCGCTCGGCCATCCACCGAAGAATCCGGCACGCCGAAGCGGCCAGCTGAGGCCGAAAAGTGTGGTCTCCATGGTCGTTTCGGCGTCCAGGATTCGTCGCCGGTACTCCTGATGCGGATTTGGCCTCATGGGTCATCAGAAACCGCCGCCTTGAACTGGTCCGGCCACCGGGGAAACTGCTCCCGTTGGCTGGAATCCGGAACACGCCTGGAAATTCGGCTCTCGCAAGAGCGGTCGGTGTTCGCTACTGGCGTGCGTTAACGCGCGTAGCCTTGGTGTAGATGGATGGTTGCAGTCGGCTCAAAAGGCTTGCTGCATAACAGAAAGGTCACAAAATGAGTACAGTCCATTCATCAATCGATCACCACCCCGATCTATTGGCGCTACGTGAGCGCTATGGGCGCGCTGCGGAGTCGATGACCGCGCAGGGCACTTTCGGTCTCACGTTGCTGACCGCGGTGTATGCGGCTCTCTCGCCATCGATCGTCGGATTCCAAGAAACGAGAGCGCTTGCGGTCAACGATTTCATCGTTGGAATTGTGTGCGTGGCACTGGCGTTCGCGTTCGCGATGGCGTTGGACCGCAGCCACGGCATGACCTGGACACTGCCGGTATTTGGCGTGTGGTTCATCGTCTCGCCGTGGATCCTGCACGGTGTATCGCCGCACGGTGCCATGGTGTGGTCGAACGTGATCGCAGGTGTGGTGCTGACCGTACTGGGCTTGAACGCGATGTACTTCGGTATGCGCGCTCGTAGCTCAACGACCGGCTGACACCAGCGGCGATTTACCAGTCTCCCGGCCGGATGACGCCGGCCGGGGATAATCAACTGCGGCCGTGCGTTACCCGCAGATCGCGCCGTCGGCCGCCGAACCGACCAGTTTGACGTACTTGGCCAGCACGCCGGAGGTGTAGCGTGGCGGCAGCGGACTGAAACCCTCACGGCGAGAAGCAAATTCGTCGGCATCGACGAGCATGTCCAAGCTACCCTTGGCGACGTCCAGTCGGATCTTGTCGCCGTCGCGCAAAAAGGCGATCGGACCGCCGTCGGCGGCTTCGGGCGCGATGTGCCCGACGCACAGGCCGGTGGTCCCGCCGGAGAACCGGCCGTCGGTCAACAGCAGCACGTCCTTGCCGAGGCCGGCGCCCTTGATGGCGCCGGTGATGGCCAGCATCTCCCGCATTCCCGGGCCGCCTTTGGGGCCTTCGTAGCGGATCACCACCGCGTCGCCATGGGTGATCGTGCCGTCTTCCAGGGCGTCCAGCGCTGCCCGCTCGCGCTCGAAAACCCTTGCGGTGCCCTCGAACACGTCGGAGTCGAAACCGGCCGACTTGACCACCGCGCCCTCGGGCGCCAGCGAGCCGTGCAGGATGGTGATGCCGCCGGTGGGGTGAATCGGGTTGTCCAATGCCCGCAGGACCTTGCCGTCCGGATCCGGCGGCGCGATGTGCGCGAGGTTCTCGGCCATCGTCTGTCCCGTCACCGTCAGGCAATCGCCGTGCAGCAGACCGGCATCCAGCAGCGCCTTCATCACCACCGGCACGCCGCCGATGTGGTCGACGTCGAACATCACGTGCTTGCCGAACGGCTTGACGTCGGCCAGATGCGGCACCTTGGCGCCGATGCGGCTGAAGTCCGCGAGCGACAGTTTCACGTCGGCCTCGTGGGCGATCGCCAACAGATGCAGCACCGCGTTGGTCGAGCCGCCGAATGCCATCACCACCGCGATCGCGTTCTCGAAGGCTTCCTTGGTCAGGATGTCGCGGGCGGTGATGCCGCGGCGCAACAGGCCGATCACCGCTTCACCGCTGCGCCGGGCGTACCCGTCGCGTCGGCGGTCGGTGGCCGGGGGTGCGGCGCTGCCCGGTAGTGACATGCCCAATGCTTCGGCGGCGCTGGCCATCGTGTTGGCGGTGAACATGCCCCCGCAGGCGCCCTCGCCGGGACAGATGGCCCGCTCGATCGCGTCGACGTCCTCGCGCGGCATCAACCCGCGGGCGCAGGCGCCCACGGCCTCGAAAGCGTCAATGATCGTCACGTCGCGCTCGGTGCCGTCGGACAGCTTGGCGCGGCCCGGCAGGATCGACCCGGCGTAGAGGAACACCGACGCCAGGTCCAGCCGCGCGGCGGCCATCAGCATGCCGGGCAATGACTTGTCGCAGCCGGCCAGCAGCACCGATCCGTCCAGGCGTTCGGCCTGCATGACGACTTCCACGCTGTCGGCGATCACCTCGCGGGACACCAGCGAGAAGTGCATGCCCTCATGGCCCATCGAGATGCCGTCGGACACCGAGATGGTGCCGAACTCGAGCGGGTAGCCGCCGGCGGCGAACACGCCCTCCTTGACGGACTTGGCCAGCCGGTCCAGCGACAGATTGCACGGCGTGATCTCGTTCCACGACGACGCGACCCCGATCTGCGACTTGGCGAAGTCCTCGTCGTCCATGCCAACGGCCCGCAGCATTCCGCGCGATGCGGCCTTTTCCAGGCCGTCGGTGACCTCGCGACTGCGGGGTTTGATGTCGATGGGGGTGTTGGCACCTGGCTTGGCTGTAGACACAGCGTAAGTATTGCGCGCCGGACCAGGTCGGCCAAAATCATTAAAATACCCCCAAGGGGTATACGCTTGGGTCGGCGATTTGCGGCTTCACCAGGGTGGCGTGGCGCGCAACCGGTCCGATCGTTGACAATGGTGACAACACCGGCGCCGTTCTGATGGCCCCGAGCTTGATCAGCAGACCAGAATGTTGGAGGGGCAGATGGCACCCACACACGGATACTCGTCGCAGAAAGACAACTACGCCAAGCGTTTACGGCGTATCGAGGGCCAGGTGCGCGGCATCGCCAAGATGATCGAGGACGATAAGTACTGCATTGACGTCCTCACCCAGATCAGCGCAGCCAACAACGCGCTGCAGTCGGTGGCCCTCAACCTGCTCGACGAGCACCTCGGTCACTGCCTCACCCACGCCGTCGCTCAGGGCGGCTCGGAGGCCGACCAGAAGCTCGCCGAAGCGTCGGCGGCGATCGCCCGCCTCGTCCGGTCCTGATCCGACCCGGGTTACGTGCCACGCGTGGTTGAGTAGTGGCCGTGGTGCCAGCTCGTGCCGCCGAAGGGCGAACCGCTACCGGCGGGCCCTGGACTCCTCGAATTGCCATTCAGCTGGCGGTACTGGCCGCTGCGGCGTTCACCTATGTCACCGCGGAGCTGCTACCGGTCGGGGCGCTGCCCGCGATCGCGCGCGACCTGCACGTCAGCATCCCGATGGTCGGCACGTTGCTGGCCTGGTACGCCCTGGTCGCCGCCGTCACGACAATTCCCCTGGTCCGCTGGACCGCGCACTGGCCGCGCCGCCGCGCGCTGCTGCTCTCGCTGCTCTGTCTGACCGTGTCGCAGCTGATCTCGGCGCTGGCACCCAACTTCGTCGTCCTGGTCTGTGGGCGCGCGCTCTCGGCGGTCACCCACGGCCTGATGCTGTCGGTGATCGCGCCGATCGCCACCCGGCTGGTCCCAGCCAGCCACTCCGGGCGCGCCACCACCTCCATCTATGTCGGAATCAGCCTCGCGGTGGTGGTCGGCAGCCCAGCGACCGCGGCGATCAGCCTGGCGTGGAACTGGCGGGTGGCCGTCTCGGCGGTGACGGCGGTGGCGGCCCTGGTGACCGTCGCCGCCTGGGTTGTACTGCCGACGATGGCGCTGCGCGACGAGCAGCTGAAGTCGGTCGGCCGCGGCGCGCGACATCACCGCAACCGGCGGCTGGTAATCGTGAGCGTGCTGACCATGGTCGCGGTGACCGGCCACTACATTTCGTTCACGTTCATGGCGGTGATCATTCGTGACGTCGTGGGCATCCGCGGGCCCGATATCGCCTGGTTGTTATCCATTTACGGGATCGCGGGCCTGGTCGCAATGCCGCTGGTGGCCCGACCGCTGGATCATCACCCGCGGGTGGCGGCGATCAGTTGCATGGTGGGCCTGTACGTGACGCAGCTCGTCCTGACCGTACTGACGTTCCACCGGCTACCGGCATTGATGACGGCCCTGGTCGGCGTCGTCACGATCGCATTGTGGGGCGGCTTTGCCAACGCGGTGTCGCCGATGCTGCAGTCCGCGGCGATCCGGGCCGGCGCTGACGACCCCGACGGCGCGTCCGGGCTGTACATGGCGGCGTTCCAGGGCGGCATCATGGCCGGGTCCTTCGTCGGCGGCCTGTTCTTGGAGCACGGCGTACTGGCGATGTTCGCCGCGTCGGCGACACTGATCGGTATCGGGGCGGCCGGAATGACGTTCGAGAGGCAGCTCTTCGACGGTCCCGTCGACGACCGACCGTAGCGGTAAATCCGCAGTTCAGCGGCCTGGTTGGGGACTGTTTGCGCGCCCCGGGGTAGTCGCTGGATTAATGGTCGGGCGCTGCGCTCCGGCATACTGGCTGCAGAACGTGACTCGAGAGGGAAGTAAATGTCGCGATGGACCAAGGGGCCACTGGCCGCTGCGCTGAGCGCAGTGGGAGTGTCCGCTGCGCTCGTGATGGGAAGCGGCGTAGCACTCGCCGACCCTGAACCGCCGCCGCCGCCCGCGCCCGGAGTGGACGCCCCGGCCCCACCTCCGCCCTTTGACCCGCTGGCCGGCCCGCCCCCGGGCGTGCCCGCGCCACCGCCGCCCGGGGACCCGCTGGCGCCTCCGGGGACGGTTCCCGGAGCGACTCCGGCCGCCGCGCCGTCCGGTCCGGTCGCGGGCCAGAACCCGCAGCCGTTCACCGGCTCGCCGCCGTTCGTCCCGCCGACCTTCAACCCGGTCAACGGCGCGACGGTCGGCGTGGCCGAGCCGATCATCATCAACTTCGCTCGGCCGATCGCCGACAAGCCGATGGCCGAGCAGGCGATTCACGTGTCGTCCACCCCGCCGGTGCCCGGCAAGTTCTACTGGCTGACCCCCAGCCAGGTGCGCTGGCGTCCCAACAGCTTCTGGCCCGCGCACACCGCGGTGCACGTCGACGCGGCCGGCACCCAGAACAATTTCGTCATAGGTGACGCGCTGCAGGCCACCGCGGACGACGCGACGCACCAGCTGATCGTCACGCGCAACGGAACCGTCGAACAGACCTTCCCGATGTCGATGGGGATGGCCGCCGGTGGTCACCAGACGCCGAATGGCACCTACTACGTGCTCGACAAGAAGGCCAAGGTCGTGATGGATTCATCCACCTACGGCGTGCCGGTCAACTCGACCTACGGCTACAAGGTGGACGTCACGGATGCCGTGCAGTTCGACAACAGCGGCGACTACGTGCACAGCGCGCCGTGGTCGGTGGGCGACCAGGGCAAGCGCGACGTCAGCCACGGCTGCATCAACATCAACCCGACCAACGCGAAATGGTTCTTCGCCAATTTCGGCACCGGTGACCCGATCATCGTCAAGAACTCCGTCGGCAGCTACAGCAAAAACGACGGCTCCAACGACTGGCAGCTCTCGGGTCCACTGGGCTAGTTCCAAATCCTTACGCGCAGCGCGGGATCGAGGTACAGCTCGTCGTCCTCACTGACTCCGAATGCGTCGTGGAACAGATCGAGGTTGCGAATCACGCCGTTGCAACGGAACTCCGGCGGCGAGTGCGGGTCGATGGCTAACCGCCGAATTGCCTCGGCCTCACGGGATTTCGTCCGCCACACCTGCGCCCAGCCGTAGAACACCCGCTGCACACCCGTCAGCCCGTCGATCACCGGCGCTTCCGCGCCGTTGAGTGAGAGCTGATAGGCCAGCAGCGCGATCGACAACCCGCCCAAGTCACCGATGTTCTCGCCCACGGTGAACGCGCCGTTGACGTGATGCTTTCCGTCCAGTCCACGCGGGGTCAACACCTCGTACTGTTCGATCAAAGCCTTTGTCCGCAAACCAAATTCGGCACGGTCGTCATCGGTCCACCAGTCGACCAGATTGCCGTCGCCGTCGTATTTGGCGCCCTGGTCGTCGAAGCCGTGGCCGATCTCATGGCCGATCACCGCGCCGATGCCGCCGTAATTGGCGGCGTCGTCGGCCTCGGCGTCGAAGAATGGTGGCTGCAAAATCGCTGCGGGAAAGACGATTTCGTTCATCCCCGGGTTGTAGTAAGCGTTGACGGTCTGCGGCGTCATGAACCACTCGTCGCGGTCGACCGGCCCGCCGAGCTTGGCCAGGTCGCGGTCGTACTCCAGCGCATACCCGCGCTGGTAGTTGCCATACAGGTCGTCACGCGCGATCACCAACGCCGAGTAGTCGCGCCACTTCGCCGGATAGCCGATCTTCGGGGTGAATTTGTCCAGCTTCTCCAGCGCGCGCTGCCGGGTCTGCGGCGTCATCCACTCCAGGTCGGTGATGCTGACGCGGTAGGCCTCGCGCAGATTGGCCACGAGCTCATCCATCCGGGCCTTGGCGTCCGGCGGGAAGTACCGCTCGACGTAGAGCCGACCGACGGCGTCGCCCATCAGCCCCTCGACCAGCGAGACGCCGCGCTTCCACCGATCACGCAGCTGCTCGGTGCCGGACAGGGTCCGGCCGTAGAACGCGAAGTTCTCGTCGACCAGGTCGTCGCTCAGCATCGACGCCCGCGCGCTGATCACCCGCCAGCGCAACCAGCGCCGCCAGTCCTCGATGTCCTCGCTCTCCCACAGCGCCGCGAAAGCGATGAGAGCGTCGGGTTGGCGCACGACCACCTCGGCGGCCTGCTCGGACGTCGCGCCCACCGCGTGGAACCACACCGCCCAATCGAAACCGGTTGCCTTCGAACGCAATTCGTCGAAGGTGAACAGGTTATAGGTCAGGTCGGCGTCTCGGCGCTTGACCACGTCCCAGTGTGCGGCAGCGATCTTGGTCTCCAGCGCGACGATCCGCGCGGCGGTCGTCGGCCAGTCGCCGTCGTGTTCGCCGTAGACCAGCGCGAACATCCGCGTGATGTGGTTGGGGTACTCGGCGAGGATCGCCGCGTGCTGCGGGTCGCGGTAGTACGACTCGTCGGGCAGCCCCAGCCCCGACTGCGTCAGGTGCAGCAGATAGCGGGACGAGTTCTTGGAGTCGGTGTCGACGTAGAGACCGGTGCCGCCACCGATCCCGGTGCGTTGCAGCTCACCCAGCTCGGCCGCCAGTTCGGTCGGCGTCAGCGCGGCGTCGACGCCGGCGAGCTCGTCGAGCAGCGGGCGCACGCCCAGGCCGGCGATGGTGTCGGTGTCCATGAAGCTGGCGTACAGGTCGCCGATGCGCTGCGGGTCAGTACCCTCGGCACCCTTCGACGCCGCCGCCTCGGTGATGATGTCGCGCACTTGCTCCTCGGCGCGGTCGGCCAGCGACCGGAAGGCGCCGTCGGTGGCGCGGTCGGCAGGGATGGCGTAGTCCGCTAGCCAGCGACCGTTCACGTGACCGAACAGGTCGTCCTGGGGGCGGGCAGCGTCGTCGACATAGCTCAGGTCAAGGCCCGAGCGGATAGCTTCTACCGTCACGTATTCATCCTTACCATTTGTCGAGGCATTGCATCGTGCTGCGAGACTGCGGCTGGCCGCGGCCTCGGGCCCGAGCCCGCGGCTGGCCGCAGTTTGGTTGCTCTGCATCGCCGCCCGGCTAGGCTCACGGCCATGCCCGACGACGAGCAGACCGAGCCGGCCGTTGACAGCGCCGCCCCGAAGACACCCGCCGATGACGCCGACGGGCGGATGTTCTCGCCCTACGGCCTCGCCTCCGCGGTGCTGGGCGCGCTGTGCGTCGCGGCGATCGCCCTCGGCGCGGTGATCTGGACCGACCACCGCGACGACGTCGACGAGCGCACCTACCAGAGCCGGGCCATGCAGGCCGCGGGCGACTGGACCGGCGTGCTGATCAACATGAACACCGACAACATCAAGGAAAGCCTGCAAAAGCTCCACGACGGCACCGTCGGCCAACTCAACGCCGACTTCGAATCTTCGATTCAGCCTTATCAGCAAGTGGTCGAGCGGCTGCAGTCACGCAGCCGCGGCGAGGTCGAGGCGGTCGCGTTCGAAGCGGTGCACCACGACCTGGACGCCCAGCCGGGCGGACCCAAGCCGCCCGAGCCGCTGCCCGCGTCCATCGCCCGCCGCAGCGACACCGTCATGGTGGTCGCCACCTCGGTCAGCGAGAACGCCGGCGGCAAGCCGACAACCGTGCACTGGAACCTGCGGCTCGGGGTCTCCGACGTCGACGGCAAGCTGATGATCTCGCGGCTGGAGTCCATCCGATGAGAAACGCCTGGCGGGTAACGGCATTCGACGTTCTCGCGCCGCTGGGCGCGAGTGCCGCGCTGCTGGCTATCGGCTACGTGCTGGCCTGGCCGGCGTGGTGGGTATCGCTGTGCTCGGTGCTGATCCTGCTGATCGTCGAGGGCGCGGCGGTCAATGTCTATCTGCTGCGCCGTGATTCGGTGACGGTCGGCACTGATGACGATGCGCCCGGGCTGCGGCTTGCCGTCGTCGCGCTCACCACCGCCGCGATCGTCGCCGCCGTGCTGACCGGCTACCGGCACTGGGCGACGCCGGACCACACCCTGAAAGTCGACTCGGCCGAGGTGGTCCGCGTCGCCGTCGACGTGGCCCAGGCGACCGCGACGTTCTCGCCGTCAGAGCCAACGGCCGCCATCGAGAGGGCCGCGGCCATGATGGTGCCCGAGCAGGGCACCAAGTTCAAGGAGCAATTCGGCACGGCCACATCGGATTTGGCGAAGCGCAACGTCACTGCGACCGCGGCGACCATGGAGGCAGGTCTCGAGGCGATCGGACCGACCGCCGCCGCCGTCGCTGTCGTCATGCGCGCCACCCAGAACGAACCCGGTCAGGCGCCCGACAACGCGGTCCTGGCATTGCGGGTCACCCTGACCAAGCAGGGCGGCCGCTGGCTGGTGCTGGGCGTCTCGCCGCTCAACCCGCGTTAACGCAGCCGGGCGTGCTCGACCATCAGGCAGCGGTCCATGACCACCTGCAGGCCGGCGGCTTCGGCGTCGCGGCCGACCTGGTCGTGCCACAAACCCTCCTGCAGCCACAGGGTTTTCGGATGATGCTCGAGGGTGAGGACGTCGTCCAGCACCGACGGCAGATCGTCGAACCGGCGGAACACGTCGACCATGTCAGGCACCACCGGCAGGTCGGCCAAGCTTGAATACACCTGTGCGCCATCGATTTCGGTGATCGTCGGGTTCACCGGGTAGACCTCGTACTGGCCGGTCCGCAGCAGGTACGTGTAGATCTCGTTGCTGGGCCGCGTCGGTTTGTCCGACGCGCCGACGACGGCGATGGTCCGCGTCTCGGCGAGGATCTGCCGCAGGGCCTGATCGTCGGGGTTGGCCATCAGTGCCGGCGCGGCGGCCGCTGCGGGGCGCGTGGGGCCGACTGCTCGGGCGGCTCGTGCGCGCGGGCCTTGGCGAAGCGGTCCGACAGCCGGCGCATCCGGATCATCAGCGATGCCGTCGGGCTGGTGGACGCGTCGAGGTAGGAGCGGAGGTCGTCGGCGGGCACGCCGATCCGCGACGCGAACTCGGGCAGTTTCAGGCCGGACCGTTCGATCAGCACCCGCACGTGGCGCGACACCTCGTTGCGCTCGTTGGCTGCCAGGTGGTCGCGGGCCCGGTCAAGGACCTCGGCGAGCGCCTTGGAGATGCCGTAGGGATGCGAGCTCTCGAGCACCTCTTCGACCTGCCGGGCGGTGCGGCCGTACGGGTCACGCTTGATCGCCACCGCGATCTGCTTCCAGGTGGCGATGTCGCCACCTTCCAGCGCCTGACGGATCGCCGAGGTCGGCCAGAACTCGACAGGCCGGTCGCCGTCACGGGGGTGTGCCGGAGGCCGGTGCGGCGCCTGACCTTGGCGTCGGTCCGCTGCCAACGTCACCTCGCCTCCTCCAACATCGCCACCGCTACCGCCAGGCAGCGTTGCCTGACACCTTCCCAGTTTGCCTTCGTATCGGACTCGGGCCAACTGTCGTTATCAACATCCGCCGGGTGGGGGTCAGCGAGGCGACGGACCAATTGGCTGGCGATCCACTGCTGGCGGGGTGATGGACCAGAGTAATACCTGTCCATGCCGGCCAGGACGACTGCGGCATTCTCGGCGTCCATGGTGTCCACCAGCTCGGCGAAGTCGGCGTAGTCGCGGCTGTCGTTGCGGCTCATGATGAGGTAACCCATCAGCCGCAGTGTCTCGGCGCCGGTCGGGATCTGCAGGCGGTCACCGGTCGGCAGCTGCACGTGGGTGGTCTCCACCGGGCTGCGCCGCGCGAAGCGCGGCTGCTCGGTTTCCTCGTCTGCGGCCTGGACCGCTAGGGCATCTAGCGCGACCGCGAGCCGGCCCCGCCACAGCGTGACCGGGTGGACGGGCCGAATCGCGCGGGGCGTCGCCCGCCCGGCGCTGCCGCGGTGCGACAGGCTGCCGACGAACTTGCGGGCCGCCGACTGGGTGCCGTTGTTGCCTCTCGGTGTTCCGATCACGGCCAGCTGGCGGGTGGCCGTGCTGGCGACGTAGGTGCTGTCCTTGACCTTCTTCACTGGCTCGCCGCTGCGTCCGCAGCCGATGAACGCCAGCGGGTCGGCGACGGTGATCGCATCGGGCACCATGTTCTTCAGCCGGGCCGCGGACCTGAGCACGATCTTCAGGTCGGCGCTGGGCACCGCGGGCGCCGAGATGTTGTCCGGGATCATCAGCACATCGCCGAGATCGACTGCAGGCAAAGGCTTTTCGAAGTCAACCGACGGCAGGATGCGTTCCAGCCAGGCGGGCAGCCACCAGTTCCACTCGGCGAACACCGCCATCAGCGCCGGCACCATCACCAACCGCACCACGGTGGCGTCGACCGCGATCGCCACCGCGCAGGCCACCCCGATCTCGGCCACCAGAGGCATGCCGGCGAAGGCGAACCCGATGAACACCGCGATCATGATCAGCGCCGCGCTGGTGATCGTCCGCGCGCTGGTGCTCACGCCGTAAGCCACCGCGTCGTGGGTGTTACCGGTCTGCAGGAAGCGTTCCCGGATGCGAGTCAGCAGGAAGATCTCGTAGTCCATCGACAGACCGAACGTCATCGCCAGCACCAGCGGCGGAACCGTGCTGTCGATCGAGGTGATCGGAGCAAAGCCGAGCTTTTCCAGCCATCCCCACTGGAAGACCATCACCAGGCTGCCGTAGGCGGCGGCCACCGACAGCATCGTCATCACCACGCCCTTGAGGGCCAGGAACACCGACTGGATCGACAGCAACAACATCACGAACGCGATCAGCGCGACGAACACCAGCACCAGCCACTGGTTCTTCGACACTTCGTCGTCGAAGTCTTTGATCAGCGCGGTCGGCCCGCCGATGCTGATCTCGGCCGAACCGGTGGCGGCCTGGTGGAGGTGGGAGCGCATCCAGGAGATGGTGTTGCGGGCACCGAGATCCTCGGGGTCTACCGACAGCATCGCCGACATCATTGCGCTGCTGTTGTTGTCGGCGAGCACCGGCGCGCCCACCGAGATGATGTTGGGCGCCTTGCTGATCTGATCACGGACCGCGGCCAGTGTCTGGGTGTGGGTGGCCGACGACGCGTCGCCGTCGGGGAAGCTCACCAGCACCTGCACCGGGCCCAGCGCGCCGGGCCCCAGCGCCTCCGAGGCCGCGGACACCCCGGCGCGGATCTCGTGTGTCGAGTTGAACTGGCGAAGCAGGCTGTTGCCCAACACCATCGACAGCGCCGGTATCGCCATCGCCAGCAGCACGGCGGCCGCCGCCGCCGCCGACGCCCAGGGCCGGTGCATCACGCCGCCGATCCAGTGTGTCCAGAACCGCGACTGCGTGGTCTCGGGCCGACGCGACCAGTGCAGCGCCGCCGAGCGCTTGGCCGCCGACCGGCCGAATGTCGCGAGCACCGCCGGCGTCATGGTCGTCGAGGTCAGCATCGCGACGGCCACCGCCAAGATCGCGCCGGTGGCCATCGAGGTCAGGGCGGGGGTATTGATGAGGTAGATCCCGGTCAGCGAGGCCACCACGGTCATCCCGGACAGCGCGACGGCCAGGCCCGACGTGGCCATCGCCGCGTCGATCGCCTCCTGTGGCTGACGCCCGGCACGCAGCTCCTCGCGGAAACGCATGAGGATGAACAGCGAGTAGTCGACGGCCAGCGCGATGCCGAACATTGACACCGTCGAGGTCACGAACACCGACATCACCGTGTACGCCGACAGCAGGTAGACCAGGCCCATCGTGATGATCACGGTGACGATGCCCAGCGCCAGCGGAATCGCGGCCGCGGCCAGCGACCCGAACACCGCCAGCAACACAATCAGGATGATCGGAAGATTCCACTGCTCGGCCTTGGCGATGTCGTGTTTGGTGTTGGCTGCCGCGGCCGTGCTGAGCGCGCCCTGGCCGATGACATAGAGCCGGACGCGGCCGTTTTGCATCTGCCCGGGCCGTTCGCCCTGGACGCCGACCTTGACCCGCAGCTTCTTGGCGGCGTCGCTCGCGCTGTTGTTGGTGGCGCTGTCCAGGCGCAACGAGACCACATACGGCCGGTCGGGCTGCGGCGATGGCTGCGCCGGATTCGGCACCACGACGACTTCGGGCTGTTGCTTGGCGACCTGCTGCAGGAACGCGGCGGCGGCGGTCATGTCTTCGTAGCTGGCATCCGCGCGTGGGGCCGCGACCAGCGCCAAGGGTGACGTTCCTTGGTCGGGGTAGTCCGCCTCCAGCGCGTCATGCACCTTCAGCGACTGGGATCCGGGCACCTCGAAGCCGCCACCGGTGAGGTGACCCGACGAGGTCAACACCAGGTAGAGGGCGGGGATCAGCGCGAGCAACCAGCCGCTGAAGACCAGCCAGCGACACCTGCGCAGGCTGCTGCTCAAGCGCATCATGAAGTGCTGGATTTCTTCTCTCCCCGCATCGTTTGCCCTGCGCCGATCCGCCGCGCCAGGCTGCGATCGCCGCACAGTTTGGTGTTCGCGAGCCTACCGCAGCCAGCTGTATACGCAGGTGGGTTCCGGGTCGCTGAGCTGCAACAACCCGGTAACGGCACCGATTCCCACATAGGTTTTTCATAGGTGTGACTAGATCCCCGCCGGCGAACTGGCGACCCCGCCGGATTCGATGGCAGGATGTCGCTCACGTGCCGGCCCCGCGCCGGCTAGAAGTTTGCGGGGCAACGGTTTCCTCGCGAGCCACGAGGAGCCACACATGACAGCCCTGACCGGTAGCACCGCGACGCTGCGTCGTCGACTGATCGGCGTCTTGACGGCGACCGGCCTGGGTGGCACCGCCGCCGTGGTCCTGCTGTCCGCACCGTTGGCCGTCGGTGCCGCCGATCCGTGCGCGGCCAGCGAGATGGCCCGCACGATCAGCAATGTGTCGCGCTCCGCGGGCGACTACCTCGACGGGCACCCCGAGACCAACCAGGCGATGACGTCGGTCATGCAGCAGCCGGCCGGCCCGAACTCGGTCGCCTCGCTGAAGAGCTTCTTCGACGCAAACCCCAAGGCGGCCAGCGACTTACAAACCATCGCGTCGCCGTTGGCGGGCCTGTCCAGTCGCTGCAAGATGGCGATCAGCCTGCCGCAGGTGCTCGGCTTCATGCAGTCGGCGCAGGGCGCGATGCCCGGTGGCCTTCCGGGCGCAGCGTCGGCAATCTCCGGCGCTCAGAACTCGATCCCGGGCGCCGCGGCGGCAGTGCCGAGCGGGGCCGGTGCCTTCAGCGCGTTCAAGTAGCCGATTCGGGTGCCGGCAAGTGATACAGCAAGCCGTGAGCAATGTGTTTGATGCGGTCTCATCCGATTTTCGCGGTGTCATAATGGAGGAGCTGAAACGCCGCAATCTCAGCCTCTTCGAGGAGCTCAGTAAAGTTTCTGCGCCAACTAACGCTCAAAGCGATGCGGTGGTGGATCTTCTAATAGACGCGTTAAGCGCCAATTACGGCCCGGGTCATATCCCGACCGAGTACGGAAAAATTCTTGACACCGCAATCGGCGCCTATCTAACGGCTTGGCCAATCAGTCGACAATGAGTCGGTTAATTCCTGCCCTACCTTTAGCTGAACGGGCAGACGGTGACTACCGCCTCGACTAACACCACCCTGAATTCGAGATTTACGTGCTCATGACGATGAAATTGCGACTGCAGATGTCGCGGGAGGAAACTGCGCTGGCGGCCAAACTCAGCCAGCATGGAGTTCCCATCGACGACGCAGAATGTATACATCGCGAGGTGTCCGGCGCTCTCGAAGAAGAAACCACCCGCTTCGCGAGCATAAAAGAGCTTCTAGGCATTACAGGCCAGGATGCTTCGACAGTGACCTTCAGCAGCGTGGTATGGCCCGGATTCGACTTCAACGCGAGCGCCGATGATCGCGGCCTGCTCAAGTCCGCAGCATATTCGCACAAATTACGTCGTGCGATCCGCGTCGAAGCACCGACCGAACTGGCTCTATGGAGTGTCGACCTCGGTGAGTTCACAGCGCATTTCGGCCCAATGCGGAAAGGCCGGCAGTGGTCCGCGTCTGACGAACTTCTTCCCGCATATGAAGAATATGAATTCCCGTGGGATGGGGAGAGCTACGGCGCGGGATTCAGCTGGGGGTTGCTTATGTTTTCGTCAAAGTCATGGCCTGAAGATTAGCGGCCGCTTCGCAGCGGCCCTGGAACTAATCCTTGCATTCGCCAGCCTCGGGGTCGAGATGGTTTTCGCTGCGGAACATGAAGAAGAACACCACCCAGCCGATCGCGGCCAGCATCAGCCAGCTGATCAGCCGGTAAATCAACATCGTCGAGACGGCGGTCGGCAGCGACATGCCGCTGGACACCAGGCTCGGCACCAGCACCGCCTCGACCATCAGCAGCCCGCCCGGCATCAGCGGAATCGTGCCGACCGCCCGGGCCGCCGCGCAGGCGACCGTCAGCCCGCCGAGTGACACCTGCGACGCGCCCGCCGCGTAGGCGGCGAACGCCAGGCAGGCGACGTCGGCGAACCGGTTGATCACCGACCAGCTGAACGCCGCCGCCAAGTCGCGGCGGGTCAGACTCACCGACTCCAGTTGGCAGAGCATCTCCCGCCACTTGGCCAACCCGACGTCGGACGGCTTGCCGCGCAACGCGTTGAACCGTGCCAGCACCCGGCACCCAATGCCCTCGATCAGCTCGGGTCGTGACGCCACCGCCTGAGCCAACAGCAGCAGCGCAACGAAGCCGCCCAACGTGAACAGCAACGAGAACGGGTTGTTCTTCGCGCCGAGGACGAACGCGCCGCCCAGCCCGAGCAGGGCCAGCCCGACCGCCTGCAGTACGCCCGACATCACCAACTGCCACGACGCCACCAACGTCGATGCGCCCCAAAGCCGTTGCTGCCGAAGCAAAAACGTCGCCGCGATCACCGGGCCGCCGGGCAGGGTGGTGCTCAGCGAGTTGGCCGCGTAATAGGCGGCTTCGGAGCGAAGCTTGTGCACCGGCACACCCGCCGAAGCCAGCAGCGTCCGCTGCACCTCGGCGAAACTGTGCATCAACACGATTGCGGCCGCCGCGGATGCCAGCAGCCACCACCAATTCGCCGCGTACAGACTCCGGGTGGCCTTTGTCAGTTGATCCCGCGCCAGCGCTACCTCGACGGCCAGCACGATCGCCACCACGCCCAGCGTCACCCACCGCAGCCACCAGTACCTGCCGCGGGCACGCTCGGGAACCTGGCCATCGACGTTCCTGGCCGGTGCGTCGTGCGACACGCGATCAGCGTAGCCCCGCGGGCCGCGCCGGGATCGCTGCGCGACGCCGGTGTCCGCACCTGGGCGGTTGGGCCGACCCGCTGCGCCCGGCTGCGCCGCGCTTGCGATCGCCCCTAGGCTGACCGGTATGCCATCACAGGCCTCGGCCGACTACGCCGACTCGGTAGAACCGATCGTCCGCAAGACCGCAGCCTGGTCCTGGCGCCTGCTGGTGATCCTGGCCGCCGTAGTGGCGCTGTTGACCGTCGTCAAGCGGCTGGAAGTCATCGTCGTCCCGCTGCTGCTAGCCCTGATGCTGAGCGCGCTGCTGGTCCCGGTCGTCGACATGCTGGATCGCCGCGGGGCGCCCCGCGGTGGCGCGGTGGCACTGGTGATCCTGGCCGGCTTCGCCATCCTCGGTGGGATCCTGACGTTCGTCGTGAGCCAATTCATCGTCGGGGTACCGGATTTGGTCAACCAAGTCACCCGCAGCATCGACTCCGTCAAGAAGTGGCTCATCGAGGGGCCGATGCATCTGAGCCGCCAGCAGATTGATAACGCCGGCAACTCGGCGATCGAGGCGCTGCAACACAATCAGGAAAAGCTGACCAGCGGCGCCCTGTCGACCGCGACCGCGACCGCCGAAATCATCACGGCCGCACTGATGATGCTCTTCACGCTGATCTTCTTTCTCTACGGTGGCCGCAACATCTGGCACTACGTCACGAAGCTGATCCCCACCGACCATCGAGAACGGGTGCGTGCCGCGGGCGGGGCCGGATTCCACGCGCTGACCGGTTACATCCGGGCCACGTTCCTGGTGGCGCTGGTCGACGCGGTAGGCGTCGGCACCGGGCTGGTGATCATGAGCGTGCCGCTGGCGCTGCCGCTGGCCTCGCTGGTGTTCCTCGGCGCGTTCATCCCGCTGGTCGGTGCCGTTATCAGCGGCTTCCTCGCGGTGATCGTCGCGCTGCTCGCGAAAGGCTTTGTCTACGCGCTGATGACGCTCGGCGTGCTGGTCGCGGTCAACCAACTCGAGGCCCACATCCTGCAGCCGTTGGTGATGGGCCGGGCGGTGTCGATCCATCCGCTGGCGGTGGTGGTGGCCATTTCGACGGGCGGCGTGCTGGCCGGCATCGTCGGCGCGCTGCTGTCCGTCCCTACCGTCGCGTTCCTGAACAACGCATTCCAGGTGCTGCTGGCCCGCGATCCCGAGGCGGCAGCCGAGGACAGCGACGACGCGCTGATGCAGGCCGATGCCGACGAGCCGAAAACCACGGAAGCCGAAGCCAAAAGCTGATAGCGCGAGCGAATCGCGGCTAGCGGCTAGAGGCGGCCCTCTCTGCGCAGCAGGTCCGCGGCGCTGAGTCCGCCGCCGCGGCGCGGACGGGGCTGCTCGCCATGAGCGTTCAACTTCTCGGTGGCGGTATCGGAGTCCTTGTCCTCGCGCGGCGGGGTCGGGATTGCGGTGGTGGCGTCCTCCGGCGGGTCGTTGGCCGGCGAAGGAGACGGCTTATCCCGCGGCGGGACCTGCAGTGCGCGGGTTTCATCAGCGGACGGCTGCGGTGGTTGCGGAGCAGCGCCGGCCTTTCCGCCACGCAGGTCGCTCAGCCACGACTCGATCTCCCGGTCCTCGCCACGCGGGCTCTGCTGTGGAGCGGGCGGGCGCCCGGGCGCGGCGGCGGCCGACGGGTTCGGCTGGGCCGAAAATCGCGTCGTCGCAGCCTCTTTCGGCTGCGCCGGATTGGTCATCCGGTTGGTTCCCGCTGCCGACGGCGGCGCATCCTTGACCGGCGGCCGGACGTCTGGCCGTGGTGCGGGCGGCGGCGCGGTGGGCCGGGCCGGCCGCGGCGCGCTCTCGGCGCTGGGGTGCGTGGGGTCGTGCGGCGGCCGGGGAGCCACCGTGACCGGCGGCCGGGTGGCCGCGGCGGCGGGCTGTGCAGCCCGGGCCCGCGCCGACGGCACCTTGCGCTCGTCGGGCAGGTGAATCTCGCCCAGCCCCAGACGATTCTGCAGACGCTTCATCCAGAGCGGGGCCCACCAGCAGTCGTCGCCGAGCAGCTTCATCACCGACGGCACCAGGAACATCCGGACCACGGTGGCGTCCAGCAACAGCGCCGCCATCAGACCGAAAGCCAGGCACTGCATCATCATCAGGTCGGAGAACGCGAACGAACCGGCGACCACGGCGAGGACCAGTGCGGCCGCAGTGATCAGACGACCGGTCGTCGCCGTTCCGATGCGGATCGCTTCGGCGGTCGACATGCCGCGGGCCCGGGCCTCGACCATGCGCGAGACCAAGAAAACCTCGTAGTCGGTGGCCAGGCCGAAACCGACCGCGACCACCAGCGCGATGATGACGATCATCAACGGCGCCGGGGTGAAATTCAGCAGGTTGGCGAAATGTCCGTCGACGAAGATCCAGGTCAGGATGCCCAGCGTGGAGCCTAGTGTCAGCGCGCTCATTACCGCCGCCTTGATCGGCAGCACGACCGACCCGAACGCCAAAAACATCAGCAGCATCGTCGTGCTGAGCAGCACCACCGCCATCAGCGGCGCCTTGGCGGACAGGCTGTGGATGCTGTCCTGCTCGAGCGCCGGAACGCCGCCAACCAACACGCTCAGCCCGCGAGGTGGCGTCATCGACCGCAACTCGGTGAGCTTCTTCGCGGCGTCGCTCGCGTGCGCCAGACCGTTCTGGACCACCCGGACCGAATCATCCTTGGGGTGGCTGCCATTCGGGGTCGACACGCATGGGTTGCCCTCGATCGTCGGGCAGGCCCGCTCCGCCCAGGTGGTGTCGGTGAAGCCGCTGATCGAGGCGGCGTCGTTGCGGACCTCGGCGACCTGTTGGTCGGTGACCTTGCTGCCGTTGTCGCTCTTGATGACCAGGGTCAACTGGTTGGTGCGATAGCCGGGGAAGAGCTTGTCGAAATTCTGCTGTGCCAGGCGCACCGGGTTGTTCGGCGGAAGGTATGTCTCGCTGATCCCGCCGCCGAATGAGAGGTTGTGCAGCGGAAGGATCAGCGCGATCATTCCAATGACGATGGGGATGGCGAACACCAGCGGCCGCTTCATGACGACATTGACCAGCTTGCCCCAGAATCCGGCCTCGACCTCTTCGCGGGTCTTGGTCTTCTGCAGCCGGTCCGCCAACCAGTTCAGGTAGGCGCGCGACGGCTTCCAAGTGGCCAGGAACGGGATACGGAACAGGGTGCGCACACCGAGCGCGTCGACGTGCTTGCCCAGAATCGACAGGATCGCGGGCAGCAGCGTGATCGACAGGATCGCGGCCAGCGACACCGAGATGATCACCGCGTAGGTCAGCGACTTGACGAAGCCCTGCGGCAGCAGGAAGAGGCTGGCCGCCGAGACGGCGATCAAAGTCGCCGAGAACACGACGGTGCGCCCGGCCGTCATCACCGTGCGGCGCACGGCGGCCTCGGTGTCGTAGCCCTCGGCGATCTCCTCCCGGAACCGGCTGACAATGAACAGCCCGTAGTCGATCGCGATACCGAAACCCATCATCGACACCACAGGTTGGGCGAAGAAGTGCACTGGGCCGAAGTCGGCCATGAAGCGCAGGATGCCGAGTGAGCCGGCGATGCTCAGACCACCGACGATTGCCGGCAGCGAGGCGGCGATCACGCCGCCGAACACCAGGAACAACACGACCGCCACCAGCGGCAGTGCCAGCACCTCCATGCGCTTCTGGTCGGTGGCGATGGTCCCGGTCAGCGCACTCGCGATTGGCTCGAGGCCGGCGAGCTGGACCTTGCCGTCGTTGAGCTTCTGAAGGTCGGGCCCGATGTCGTTGTAGTTGGTCAGGATCGTGTCGTCGTTACTGCCCTTGAGCGGGATGCTGACGAAAGTGTGCTTGCCGTCCTCGCTGGCCATCCCCTTGATGACGGGATCGGTGCTGGTCGGCGCCGCCAGCCAGCCGGCCCAACCGACGACCTGGTCGGGGTGATCTTTCTTGAAAGTGTTGAGTTCGTCGACGATCTTCTTCTGCCACGCCTGATCGTTGACCGACTTGGGCGCGGTGAAAATCGCCACGACGTGGCTAGTTCGATCACGTCCGTAGGTGTTGTCACCGAGCACCGACGCTTTGACGGATTGGCTGCCGTCGTCGTAGAAACCACTTTGCGTGACGTGCTTGCCCAGGCTGATCCCGAAGATGCCGCCGAGCAGGCTCAGCGCCACCGTCACGCCGATTACGATGAATCGGTAGCGATATACAGTTCGACCCCACCAGGCGAACACGTAAGCTCCTTACTGGATCTGCGACGACCCGCGCATAGATTTTGAGTTGTCAGACACGCGAGGTCAGCAACGAGGACAGCGGCCGGAACGGTTGCAGCCACGCCCCCTGGTCAGGCAGCGAATCGAGGCCGATCCGCGGTAGTGGCTCCCGGAACACACCGGCGATGTCCTCCAGGTCGACAAACTCCAAGGTATCCGACGCTAGCGCCCAACTCGCATGTTCGCGAAATCCAAGCACCTGCACGGGTACCCCGCTACGCGCGATTTCCTCCAAGGGTATTCGGAAAGCCTGCCCGTCGGCGGACGCCACCACCAGCGCCGCCAATCCGTCCTGATACCGCTGCGCGATGTGTTCGAGCATGTCGCTGTCGACGTCGCTGTCTTCGTCGAGCTTCGGCTTGGCGAACACCGCGAACCCGACATTGCGCAAGGCGTCTACCCACGGACGCACCACATCGGCACTGCCTGCGGCGATGTTGGTGAACACGGTCGCCTCGGGCTCGGTGGAGATGTCGTCCTGGTTGACCGAGACTTCCGCGGTGCGGCGCAGCAACCAGCGCCCCAGCGCGTCGAAGCGCGGCCGCTCCACCCCGGTCGGTCGTCGGCCCAAGATCGATCCCAGGCCCATGTCGAGGTTCGGCGCGTCCCAGACCAGCAGGACCCGTCGCGGTGCGGGCCCCGATTCGACCTGAGGGTCGATGGCTTCAGTGAGGCTCATGAGGAATCTCTCGCGCGGCAGCGTTCCCACACAAATTCGTTGACGACGCTGCCGGCGACCTCGGCCTTGCCCTCGTATTTGGTGGTCGGGCGGGTGGTCGAGATCGGCGTCTCGGCGCCTGGTTCCAGCCTGGTCAGCAGGGGTTCGGCGTCGCCGACCTCGGCGATCTGCTCGGCGTAGTCGGCGTGGTCGGTCGCGGCGTGTAGCACGCCGCCGGGCCGCAGCCGGTCGGCAATCGTCGCCACGACCGCAGGCTGCAGTAGCCGGCGCTTGTGGTGCCGGGCCTTGGGCCACGGGTCGGGGAAGAACACCCGCACCCCGCTCAGCGAACCGGGCGCGAGCAGATGGTCCAGCACGTCGACGGCATCGCCGCGGATCAGCCGGATGTTGGTGACGTGCTCCCGGTCGATCGCGGACAGCAACTGCGCCAGACCGCGCCGGTAGACCTCGACGGCGATCACGTCGACGTCGGGCTCGGCCTGGGCCATTGCTAGGGTGGAAGTGCCTGTGCCGCAACCGATTTCAAGGACCAAAGGCGCGTCGCGACCAAACCAGGCCTTGGTGTCCAGCGGTTGAGGGGCGCCGTCGGAGACGGCGACGCAGCCCAACTCCGGCCACCGCCGCTCCCAGGTCCGCTGCTGCGCGGCCGACAGCTGCGAGCGCCGCGTGCGGAAGCTGGTGGTTCGGCGGTAGCCAGGTACCTCGCGTTCCACAGGCAAAGCGGTAGGAGGCGTCGGCGGTGTCGCCGCGTCAACCGAGGGCTGCGCGCGCATCCGTTCATCGTGACCCATGAACCCATCATGTCGTCGCCCGCGGGGCAGATTGATACCCAACAGTTGCCTTTGGCCGGTACCGGGTGACTCGCGTCCGGACTGGGCAAATGTCACCATTCGGCAGACAAAACGGTGGTGCTGCGGGGTAATCGGCAGGTACTCAGCCACAATGAGGGTTGAGTAGCACCTGCTGGCGAACTCGAGCGGATAGGGGCATCCGATTTTCGTCGAAGAGCTGGAGCGGTTTGCGGACGCGGTTTCCGAGCCGCGCTGCGCCGCGATCGCCGAACGACTCGCCACCCCGGCACGGGTGGCGGTATCGGGGCGTCGCGGCGTCGGCAGCACGACCGTCGCCCGGGCCCTGGTGCGCGCGGGGATCTCCGTGACCACGTCGGACGACGCTGACCTCGACGTCTACGTGTTGGCCGACGCGGTCAAACCCGAGGATCGCGCCGCCCTCGCCGCGGCCGCCAGACCGATGCTCGCGGTGCTCAACAAGGCTGACCTGGTCTCCACCACCGCGCCCGGGCGTCACCCGAACGGTCCCACCGACGCCGCCCGTGTCCGCTGCGCACAGCTGGCGGCCCGCGCCGCAGCGCACGTCGAACCGTTCGTCGGTCTGCTTGCCGCGGCGCCGCTCGACGACGAATCGTGGGTGGCGCTGCACGACGAGCGCCTACCGGTCCCCGGTCTCGGACCCTTCGGCACCCGGCAGGCCAGGGCGGCGATCGTCCGTGGCGCGGCGCGGGCCGAGGTCGCGGCCTTGCTGCGCGGCTTGAGCAACATCGACGCCGTGGTCGCCAAGATCGGCGTGCTCGGCGCCCCACTGCGCTACCGGCGCGTGCAGGATGCCGTCGCCGAGTTGGAGGCGATGGCCGTGACCGACCAGCGCATCAGCGATTTCTTGACCAGCGACGACACCGTGGTCGCCCGGATGATGACCGCGGTGGACGCGGTCGAGTCCGTCGGCATGGAGGTCGACCGCGGCGACACCGCGGACGCCCACCTGCGGCGCGCGACACGCTGGGAGCGTCACCGCCGTGGCCCCACGGTGGGCATCGAACGCGCCTGCGGCGCCGACATCGTCCGGGGCTCACTGCGGCTGTGGGCGAGGGCCGGGGGCTCGGTATGAGCAACAAGAAAGACAATGAAGCAGTCGCCGAGGTCGATGCGAAGGTGGCGGCGATCGGGCCTCAGCTCGGCGCGCCGAGCACCGAGCGGTTGGAGGCGGTGCTGGTCACCGGGCCATGGCTGGCCGGGGTGACCGGCGTGGTGGCCGCGCTCAGCGAGCGGCTGCCTAAGCAGAAGTTCGTCGAGTCCACGGATCTGGCGCCCGGCGAAGCGCCGACCGCGGTGGTGTTCGTCGTCTCGGCGGCGGCGCTGCTGACCGAGTCCGACTGCGCGCTGCTCGACGCTGCGACCGCCGAGACCGATGCGGTGATCGGCGCGGTGTCCAAGATCGACGTGCATGAGAACTGGCACGAGGTCCTGGCCGGCAACCGCAAGGCGCTGGCCGCACACGCACCGCGTTACGCCGATGTGCAGTGGGTCGGGGTCGCCGCCGCGCCCGAAGAGGGCGAGCCGCGCATCGACGATCTGGCCACCGCGGTGTCCGACCAGCTGGCCGACAAGGATCTTGCCCGCCGTAACAGGTTGCGGGCCTGGAAGTCTCGGCTGCAGACCATCGCCGACCGCTATGACCGTGACGCCGACGGGGCTGGCCGCCGAGCGCGGGTCGAGGCGCTGCGGGAACAGCGCAGCGACATCCTGCGGCAGCGCCGGCTGTCGAAGTCCGAGCGGACGATCGCTCTGCGCAGCCAGACCCAGCAGGCCCGCACCCAGCTGTCGTACTTCGCCCGCAACCGCTGCGCGACGGTCCGCTCGGAGTTGCAGGAGGACGCCGCGAGCCTGAGCCGGACCAAGCTGGCTGAGTTCGAGGGAGCGGCGACGACCCGGCTCAAAGACGTCATCACCGAAGTAGACGACGGCACCACCACGCATCTGGCCGAGATGGCACAGACCCTCGGGGTGACGGTCGAGCCGCCCACTCCGGCCCCGCTACCGACGGTCGACCTGCCGTCGCCGCCGCTGAAGTCCCGCAAGCTGGAGAGCCGGCTGATGATGCTGCTGGGCGCCGGCTTCGGGCTGGGCGTGGCGTTGACGCTGAGCCGGCTGCTGGCCGACCTGACCCCGGGGCTCACCATCGCCGGGGCCGTCGCGTGCGCAGCGATCGGTCTGGCACTCACGGTCTGGGTGGTCGGGATGCGCGGCCTGCTTCGCGACCGGGCTCTGCTGGACCGATGGGCCGGCGAGGCCACCGCGCTGGTGCAGTCCTCGGCGGAGCAGTTGGTCGCGACCCGGGTGCTGGCCGCCGAGTCGTCGCTGACCGCCGCGCTGAGCGAGCAGGACGAAGGTGAGAGCACCCGGGTGGCCGAGCAGGTCAGCGTCATCGACACCGAACTGCGCGAACACTCCGTCGTCGGGGCCAGGGCCGCGGCGCTGCGCGGCCAGGAGATGCCGACGCTGCAAGCTGCTCTGCAGGCCGTGCGGGCCGAACTCGGCGAGCCGGAGCCGCCGGCTGCTGACCCCGAACCGGCATCCGACAATACGAACGTAGAGTCCGAGCCGTCGGCTTCCGGCGAGGCCGATGACGAGGAAAGTGACGAGAATTCGGCGACAAATACCGCCGACGACGTCATCTGAATCGTTCTTGTGAGTCAGGCGATACACTCCCGACTTTTTCTGGGTATTCAGCTCGCGATAACCTGTGTAGAGGCCGCCGCCAACTAGCCGCGCACTACGCACACCGCGACTGCAGGAGATTTTGATGACTTCAGCGACCGTTCCCGGTCTGGATTCCGCCCCGACGAACCATCAGGGCTTGTTGGCCTGGGTGGAGGAGGTCGCCGAGCTGACCCAGCCGGACCGGGTGATGTTCGCTGACGGCTCCGACGAAGAGTGGCAGCGGCTGGCCGACCAGCTGGTCGAGGCAGGCACCTTCACCAAGCTCAACGAGAAGAAGCACAAGAACTCCTACCTGGCGCTGTCGGACCCGTCCGACGTTGCGCGGGTCGAGTCGCGGACGTTCATCTGTTCGGAGCGCGAGGTCGACGCCGGCCCGACGAACAACTGGAAGCCGCCGGCCGAGATGCGCGAGACCATGACCGAGCTGTACCGCGGCTGTATGCGCGGACGCACGATGTGGGTCGTCCCGTTCTGCATGGGCCCGCTCGGCGCCGAAGACCCCAAGCTCGGCGTGGAGATCACCGACTCCGAGTACGTCGTCGCCTCGATGAAGGTGATGACCCGAATGGGCAAGGCCGCCCTGGAGAAGCTCGGCGACGACGGTTTTTTCGTCAAGGCATTGCACTCGATCGGCGCTCCGCTGGAGCCCGGGCAACAGGACGTGCCCTGGCCCTGCAATGACACCAAATACATCACGCACTTTCCCGAGACCCGCGAAATCTGGAGCTTCGGCTCCGGCTATGGCGGAAATGCGTTGCTGGGCAAGAAGTGCTATTCACTGCGGATCGCCTCGGCGATGGCCCACGACGAGGGCTGGCTCGCCGAGCACATGCTGATCCTCAAGCTGATCTCGCCGGAGAACAAGGCGTACTACTTCGCCGCTGCGTTCCCGTCGGCCTGTGGCAAGACCAACCTCGCGATGCTGCAGCCCACCATCCCGGGCTGGCGCGCTGAGACCCTCGGTGACGACATCGCCTGGATGCGCTTCGGTAAGGACGGCCGGCTGTACGCAGTCAACCCGGAGTTCGGCTTCTTCGGTGTCGCGCCGGGCACCAACTGGAAATCCAACCCGAATGCGATGCGCACCATCGAGGGCGGTAACACCGTGTTCACCAACGTCGCCTTGACCGACGACGGCGACGTGTGGTGGGAAGGTCTGGAAGGCGAGCCCGACCACCTGATCGACTGGAAGGGCAACGACTGGGTCTTGCGCGAGACGGACACCAAAGCGGCGCACCCCAACTCGCGCTACTGCACTCCGATGTCGCAGTGCCCGATCCTGGCCCCGGAGTGGGATGACCCGCAAGGCGTGCCGATCTCGGGCATCCTGTTCGGCGCCCGCCGCAAGACCACCGTCCCGCTGGTCACCGAGGCGCGCGACTGGCAGCACGGTGTTTTCATGGGCGCTACCATGGGCAGCGAGCAGACCGCAGCGGCTGAGGGCAAGGTCGGCGACGTTCGTCGCGACCCGATGGCCATGCTGCCGTTCCTCGGCTACAACGTCGGCGACTACTTCCAGCACTGGATCGACCTAGGCAAGAACTCCGACGAGTCGAAGCTGCCGAAGGTGTTCTTCGTCAACTGGTTCCGTCGCGGTGACAAGGGCGAGTTCCTGTGGCCGGGCTTTGGCGAGAACAGTCGGGTGCTGAAGTGGATCGTCGACCGCATCGAGCACCAGGCCGGCGGCCAGGAAACCCCGATCGGCGTCGTGCCTACCGCTGACGACCTCGACCTGCGCGACCTCGATGTCGACGCCGCGGACGTCGACCGCGCGCTGGCGGTCAACGTCGACGAGTGGCGTCAGGAACTGCCGTTGATCGAGGAGTGGTTCGAGTTCGTCGGCGACAAGTTGCCGACCGGCGTCCGGGACGAGTTCGAGGCCCTCAAGCAGCGCCTCGCCGAGTCGAACTAAGGCGCCGCCACCCCACTGGCAGGGTTGCCACAACCGAAAGATCGGTGAGCCGAACTTCCGGTTGTGACCCTGCTGACCAGCAAACTTTTGCTGCGCTCGATAGTCATTAGCCTAGCCTGGCTATGTTGCTGCCCAGGTGGCTGGCGGGTACTTTAGCCACGTGACAACATCGGTGGGGGATGTAACGGAGTCGCGTGCCCGATCGTGGACGTTGTTCCGTTCGCTGGCCATCGTCAGTGTCGTCATTGCCCCCGCCCTGGTGCTGCGCGTTCTCGGTATCCACCTCGACCCCGTCCTCGGCCTGATCGTGTACGGGGCCGCCGTCGTGGGCGCCAGCTTCGTGTTGGCCTGGGCCGCCGAAGCCGCCCAGGTCGACGTGTCCGGCGGCCTTGCCGTCGCCGTGCTCGCCGTGATCGCCGTGCTTCCCGAGTACGCCGTCGACCTGTACTACGCCTACACCGCAGGCCATCTGCCCGCCTACACCCAGTACGCCGCCGCGAACATGACCGGGTCGAACCGGCTGCTGATGGGCCTCGGGTGGCCGGTTGTCGTGTTGGTCAGCGGGCTGGTGGCCCGCCGTAGCTCCGGCCGCACACCCGACGGCCTGAAGCTCGAGACCAGCAACCGGGTGGAGATCGGCTTTTTGATGTTCGCCGGCGTGGCCGCCTTCGCCATTCCCGCAACCGGGCACATCCACATCGCGTTCGGGATCGCGCTGCTGGGCTGGTTCGGTTTCTACCTGTTCAAGCTCAGCCGCGGCGACGTCGAGGAGCCCGAGCTGATCGGCACCGCCGCCGCACTGGGCGCGCTCCCGGACCGCCTGCGTCGCGTCGCGGTGGCCGCGCTGTTCATCATCGCCGCCGCCGTCATCGTCACCTGTGCAAAACCATTCGCCGACAACCTGATCGGTGCCGGAACCCAACTGGGGATCGACCGTTTCCTGCTGGTGCAGTGGCTGGCTCCGCTGGCCTCGGAGGCGCCGGAGTTCATCATCGCGACGATCTTCGCCTCGCGCGGTAAGGGCGACGTAGCGATCGCGATGCTGATCTCGGCCAAGGTCAACCAGTGGACGCTGCTGATCGGCTCGTTGCCGGTGGCTTACATGCTCGGCGGCGGCAACGCCGCAATGCACCTGGACGGCCGTCAGGTCGAGGAGATCGTGCTGACCGCGGCGCAGACGCTGATGGGTGTGACGCTGTTGCTGGGTCTGCGTTTCCAGCGCTGGACCGCGTGGGCGCTGCTGATCCTGTTCGTCGTGCAGTTCCCGCTGACTTCGACCGAGGGACGGCTGGCGCTCAGCGGGGTGTACGCGGCGATCGCGCTGCTGGCCTTGGTGCGCTATCGGCGGGAGTTGCCGGCGATCTTGTCCGCGCCGTTCGGCGGCCGGGCCAAACGCCATGGCGGGCACCCGCATCCGCACCCAGAGCAGGTGCACGGGCAGTAGCGGGCGGCCGCTAAGACGCCCTCTTGACAGCTGTCAAGTTTTACGGCGGTACAGTCTGCCCATGCAGATCCGTGAGCACACCTCCGGTCAGGGTGGTGCCAATAAGCCCGCCATCATCCTTCACCCGTCCGGCACGGTGATCACGTTCGACGAACTCGAAGCCCGGGCCAATCGGCTGGCGCATTACTTCCGTCAGGCCGGTCTGGTCGAGGGTGACGCAGTCGCGATCCTGATGGAGAACAACGAGCACATCCACGCCGTGATGTGGGCCGCCCGGCGGGCCGGTCTGTATTACGTACCGATCAACACGCACCTGACCGCTCCGGAAGCGGCGTACATCATCGACAACAGCGCCGCCAAGGCGATCATCGGATCGGCCGCGCTGCGCAAGACCTGTGAGAACCTCGCCGAGCACCTGCCGCACGGCCTGCCCGGGCCGCTGCTGATCGCCGACGATGATCTGGGCGGCTGGCAGCGCTACCCCGAATGCGTTGCCGATCAACCGGATACACCGATCGACGACGAGATCGAAGGAGACCTGCTGCAGTACTCGTCGGGCACCACCGGCCGGCCCAAGGGAATCAAGCGGGCGTTGCCGCATGTCTCCCCGGCGGATGCGCCGGGGATGATGTCGGCGTTGGTCGGTTTCTGGATGCACCCAAACGCGGTCTACCTCAGCCCGGCACCGCTGTATCACACCGCGCCGTCGGTGTGGTCGATGACCGTGCAGGCCGGCGGCATCACCACCGTGGTCCTGGAGAAGTTCGATCCCGAGGGCTGTCTGGATGCCATCCAGAGGCATAAGGTCACGCACGGGCAGTTCGTCCCGGTGATGTTCACCCGGATGCTGAAACTGCCTGAGGCGACGCGTAATTCATACGATCTGTCCAGCCTGGAGCGGGTGATGCACGCCGCGGCGCCCTGTCCGGTGGAGATCAAGAAACAGATGATCGACTGGTGGGGGCCGATCGTCGACGAGTACTACGCCTCCTCGGAGGCCATCGGGTCGACGTTGATCAGCGCCGACGAGTGGCTGGCCCACCCCGGCTCGGTCGGTAAGCCGATGATGTGCCAATTGCACATTCTCGACGAGGACGGCAACGAGTTGCCGCCCGGCCAGGCCGGCGAAATCTATTTCGAGGGAGGCTTCTCCTTCGAATACCTCAACGACTCGGAGAAGACCGCCGCATCCCGCGACAAGCACGGCTGGACGACCGTCGGCGACGTCGGCTATGTCGACGAGGACGGCTACCTGTTCCTCACCGACCGTCGCCACCACATGATCATCTCCGGTGGGGTGAACATCTATCCGCAGGAAGCCGAGAACCTGCTCGTCACCCATCCGAAAGTGTTGGACGCAGCGGTATTCGGTATTCCTGACGACGAGATGGGCCAGAGCGTCAAGGCGGCGGTGCAGACGGTCGACCCAGCCGACGCGACCGACGAGTTCGCCCACGAGCTGATCGGCTGGCTGCGGGAGCGGTTGGCGCACTACAAGTGCCCGAAGTCGATCTCGTTCGAGGCACAGCTGCCGCGCACCGACACCGGGAAGATGTTCAAACACGAACTGATCAAGAAGTATTCGGTGTGACATTGCGCATCGTCGAGGTGTCGGAGCAGGCCTCCGCGCTCGACCCTGCGCTGCTCGGTGCTCCGATCGTGGCCGTCGGGCCGCTGTCCGACGCCGCTGAATACTGGTTGACGCGAGCCACTTTCACGCTGACCGAAGACCCGGCCGACGACCGTCGGGCGATCACCGTCGCGTCGATCGATAGGGCGGTGGCCGAACTGAGCGAGCGGGTCGAGCGTTGTCCGATCGCGGCGGCGACCTGTGATGACGTGCTGCGGTCGGTGGACCCTGCCGGTCCGGCGCTGCCCGGGGTGATCAGCGAGTCGCTGGCGTACTCGACGTTGCAGGCGGGTCCGGAGTTCGCCCGCTGGCTGGCCGACCGCGGTCCAGCCACGATGCCCGACATCGCGGATCCCGTGCAGGCGCGCCGCGACGGCAACACCGTGCGGATCGCGTTTAACCGTCCACAACGACACAACGCGTTCTCCACGGACGCCCGGGCCGCGCTACTGGAGGCTTTGGCTGTGGCGCAACTGGATTCGTCGGTCGACGAGGTCGTGCTGACCGGGAACGGCGCGTCGTTCTGCAGCGGGGGCGACCTCGACGAGTTCGGCACGTTCACCGACCCGGCCAGCGCGCATCTGGCCCGCACCCGCTACAGCCCGGCGCTGGCACTGGACGCCGTGACGTCTCGACTCGGTACGGCATGTCGCGCCGAGGTGCACGGGCAGGTGCTCGGCAGCGGATTGGAGATGGCCGCATTCTGTGGCCGCGTCGAGGCCGCAGCCGACGCGGTGTTCGGGCTGCCGGAGCTCAGTCTGGGGTTGATCCCCGGCGCGGGTGGCACGGTCAGCGTTACTCGTCGGATAGGCCGTTGGCGCACGGCGTATCTGGTGTTCAGCGGCGAGACGTTGGATGCCGCGACGGCGCAGGCGTGGGGGCTGGTTGACGCGGTGGTTTAAGTCGCCGACTGGCCAGGCATCACAGTCCGCCGCGCGAGACTAGTTGCGCGGCAATCACGTTGCGCTGGATCTCGTTGGTGCCCTCGCCGACGATCATCAACGGCGCGTCGCGGAAGTACCGTTCGACGTCGTATTCGGTGGAATAGCCATAGCCGCCGTGGATTCGGACGGCGTTGAGCGCGATCTCCATCGCGACCTCGGAGGCGAACAGTTTGGCCATCCCGGCTTCCATGTCGCACCGCTCGCCGCTGTCGTAGCGCTCGGCCGCGTAGCGGGTGAGCTGACGGGCAGCGGTGAGCTTGGTCGCCATGTCGGCCAGGTAGTTGCCGACCGACTGGTGTTTCCAGATCGGCTGGCCGAAACTCTCCCGCTGCTGCGCGTAGGCCAGCGCATCGTCGAGGGCGGCTGTCGCCACGCCGAGAGCCCGCGATGCGACCTGAATACGGCCCGTCTCAAGGCCTTTCATCATCTGCGAAAATCCCTTGCCCGCGTCGCCGCCAAGGATCGCCGCGTGCGGCGCCCGATAGCCGTCGAAGGACAGCTCACAAGTCTCCACGCCCTTGTAGCCCAACTTCGGCAGGTCACGCGACACGGTCAGCCCCGGTCCGTGCTCGACGAGCAGCACCGAGATGCCCGCGTGCCGCGGCTGGGCCTGTGGATCCGTCTTGCACAGCAACGCGATCAACCCCGACCGGCGGGCATTGGAAATCCACGTCTTCGAGCCGTTGACGACGAGTTCTGAGCTACCAGGCCCGGCGGGCACAGCGGTGGTCGACATGTTCTGCAGATCGCTGCCACCGCCTGGCTCGGTGAGCGCCATCGTCGCCCGCAGCTCCCCGGTTGCCATCGACGGAAGGTAGCGCTGCTTCTGCTCGTCGGTGCCGAACAACGTCAGCAGCTTGGCCACCACGGTGTGGCCGCCCATCGCCCCGGCCAGGCTCATCCACCCACGCGCCAGCTCCTGCGTCACCAGCGCGTAGCACCACATCGACACCGGGGTCCCGCCGTACTCCTCGGGCACCGCCAGGCCGTAGATCCCGATGCGCTTCATCTGCTCGATCCACGCTTCGGGATACTCGTTAGCGTGTTCCCGTTCGCGCACCGTCGGCTTGACCTCTTTATCAACGAACTCGCGCACCGTCGCGACCAGCATTGCCTCGTCATCATTGAGCCCCATGGGCCCATCGTGGCACGCGCTGAAGGCGGGTCCCGATGACAGTCGGCCCGTACTTCGACCAGGTGCACACCGGTCAGGTGTTCACCGCGGCGCCGTCGATGACGCTCACCCCGGGCCTGGCCGCGGTGCACCAGAGCATCCTGGGCGATCGGCTGCGGTTGCCGCTGGACGCCGAACTGTCCGCCGCGGTCACCGGGCTGCCGGCGCCGCTGGCGCACCCTGGCCTGGTCTGCGATGTCGCGATCGGCCAGTCGACGTTGGCCACCCAGCACGTCAAGGCCAACCTGTTCTACCGCGGCCTGCAGTTCTTCCGCTTTCCGTCGATCGGCGACACGCTGTTCACCCGCACCGAGATCGTCGGGCTCAAGAAGAACTCCGTTAAGCCGGGCCGTGCGCCAACCGGGCTGATGGCCCTGCGGATCACCACGATCGACCAGGCCGACCGGCTGATCCTCGACTTCTACCGCTGCGCGATGCTGCCGCTGAGTGCCGACGCCGACCCTGACGGCTCCAACCACGCCGACGACCTCTCGACGATCGGTGCCGACCTGGCCACGCCGCCGTCGGCCGCCGCGGACTGGAACGGCGACGTCTTCCGCCGGCGGGTCACCGGCCCACATTTCGACAAAGGTGTGGCCGGATCGGTGCTGCAGAGCAGTGCGGATGTGGTCACCAGCGCACCGGAGTTGGCTCGTCTCACCTTGAATATTGCTGGCGTGCATCATGACTCACGACTCGGCGGTCGACGGCTGGTGTACGGCGGCCACACCATCGGGCTGGCGTTGGCGCAGGCCGGCAAGCTGTTGCCGAACCTCGCGACCGTGCTGGGCTGGACGTCCTGCGACCACACCGGACCGGTGTACGAGGGCGACACCCTCTACAGCGAGCTGCACATCGAGTCGGCCGAGCAGACCGACAACGGCGGTGTGCTGGGACTGCGGTCGGTGGTGTTCGCCGTCAGCGACACTCCCGACGAGCCGCGACACGTCCTCGACTGGCGTTTCACCGCGCTGCAATTCTGATGCTGGCCGAAGCCCGCCGCGTGGCCGCCGACATCGGCGAGCTTCTCGGCGTGGCGATCGACGCCGACACCATCCTGACCGGGCGCGCCGTATTGATGAAACTGCCCGAGCCCGGCCGTGTTTCGGCGGGTGGCGCCACCCGGCTACTGCACACCGCCGACGGGTGGTGCGCGATCGCCCTGCCGCGCGACGACGATATCGCCGCGCTGCCCGCCCTGCTGGAAGCCGACGCGGTCACCGAGCCGTGGGATGAGTTGTCTCATTGGGCCGCAACACGTTCAGTGGCGACTGTCATCGACCGCACTCGGCTGCTCGACATCGCGGCGGCGACAGTGGGCGAGGCCTGCGCCCGTGAGCCCACCGTCCGATCGTGCGGTGCCGCCGTCGGACCGCGACGTCCTGACGGCCTGCTCGTGGCGGATTTGTCGTCGCTGTGGGCGGGGCCGCTGTGCGGCCAACTGCTCGCTCGCGGGGGCGCGGTTGTCGTCAAGGTGGAAAGCCCGAACCGGCCCGACGGCACGCGCCGCGGTGAGCCGGCGTTCTTCGACTGGGTGAACGGCGGAAAGCTCTCCTACGCAGTCGACTTCGATACCGGCGCCGTACGCCGTCTGCTCGGCGCCGCCGACATCGTCATCGAGGGCTCGCGGCCCGCGGCGTTGCGGCGCCGCCGACTCGACGCCGACAGCGTGCCGGGTCCGCCGGGCCGAATCTGGTTACGCATCAAGGGTTATCACGACCAGCCGGACCGGCCGGCCTTCGGCGACGATGCCGCGGTTGCCGGCGGATTGGTTGGTGACGGGCCGGTGTTCCTCGGCGACGCGATCGCCGATCCGCTCAGCGGATTGGAGGCGGCCCGGGCGATAGGGGAGTCGCTGCGTCGCGGCGGCGGTGAGGTGATCGACCTGGCGATGGCTCAGGTAGCCGCCCGGTATGCGGCCTTCCCGCGCGGTGAGGCACCGAGGGCCACGCGGCCGGCGACGGCGCCGGCGTCGGCGCTGGGAGTCGACAATGACGCCGTCGAGTCGCTGGTTGCCGAAAGATGTTGATCCGACGCGCAGTAACACTCGACGGGGCGGCGGTCGACGTCAGGCTGAGCGACCGGATCGACGAAGTCGCCGCGACCCTGGCGCCGCGGCCCGGTGAAGACGTGCTGGACGCAGCGGGCGGTACCGTGCTGCCCGGCCTGCACGATCACCACGTGCACCTGTATTCCGCCGCGGCGGCGGCGACCTCGCTGCGGGTTGGCCCGCCACAGGTCCGCGACCGGGCCGGATTGGCCGCCGCGTTGAGCAACGCGATACCCGGCGAAGACGGCTGGATCCGCGCCGTCGGCTACCACGACTCGGTCGCGGGTCCGCTGGACCGCCACGCGCTCGACGCGATCGCCCCCGCGACGCCGCTGCGGATCCAGCACCGCAGCGGAGTCCTGTGGATGCTCAACTCGGCGGGGCTGCAACACGCCGGGCTGGCCGACCATCCCGACGGCCGGCTGCGCAGCAGCGACTCGTGGGCGGAAGCCCTGGGTCGCAGCGAAACCAGCCTGGCCGAACTCAGCGAGCGGCTCGCCCGCTATGGCGTCACCGGAATCACCGACGCCACACCGGATCTCGCGATCGCCGACATCGTTGGCTTGTCAGAGTTACACCGACACGGAGAGCTGCGCCAGCATGTGCACTGTCTGGCACCCGGTAAACGTATCCTGCACGACGACGACCTGGACCTCGATCAGCTGGCGGCCTGGATTGCCGAGCGGCACCGCGACGACCATCCGGTGGCGATCCACTGCGTCACCGCCGCGCAGCTGATGGTGACAATCGGCGCGTTGCGCGAGAGTGGTTGCCGCCCGGGCGACCGCATTGAGCACGCCGCCGTTGTCCCGCCGGACTGCCTCAGCGATTTGGCCGACCTCGGGGTGACGGTGGTGACGCAGCCCAATTTCGTTGCCGAGCGAGGCGATCAGTACCTCGTCGACGTGCCGGCCGACGAGCATGCGCAACTTTGGCGGGTGGCCTCGCTGCTCGCTGCGGGCGTGCCGGTGGCGCTGTCCACCGACCTGCCGTTCGGGGACGGCGACCCGTGGGCTGCGATGCGCGCCGCGGTGTACCGCAGAACATCCGGCGGCGCGGTGCTGGGCGGCAACGAACGGATCTCAGCCCGAACGGCTTTGACGATGTTCCTCGGCCGCTCCGAGCAGCCCACCCGCCCCCGCCACGTCGCGCCCGGCGAGCCCGCCGACCTGTGCGTGCTGAGCGGTCCGCCCGAAACAGCCCTGGCCGAACTGGACGCCGGGATGGTCGCCGCGACCATCATCGACGGCGAGATCGTTTACGCGGCGGACTGACTCAGGAAATCTCCCCGACCAGGTACCGCTGCAGGGTCGGCGCCACCGCGTCAACCAGCGTGTCGACGTCGAGCGAGTGGATCGGCTCGACAGCCACCCCGTAACGCATGATGCCCAGCCCGACCACCTGCGAGGCGCACAACGACGCCCGGAAGGTGACCTGGTCGGCCCCCAGCCTTTTGAGTAGGGGGTTGAAGACCGGTCCGATGAAGAGGCCCTGCGCGAGGTCGACGGTCTTGGCCAGGCCCGCCGTGGCGATCGCGCTGGCGGCGAACGGTCCGCCGCCGGTGACATCCCATGTGGTGAGCAACATGTGCAAGGTTCGTCGGCCGGCCTGGTTCACGCTGCCGCGGATCGCCCGGTCGATGAATTCGGGCGTCCCAAACGGCAGGCGTAGCTTGCGCGCGACGGGGTCAAGGATCCCGCGAGACGGCTTATCGCTGGCGGCCACAGTGTCAGGATGACCGCGATGCCGGCAAAGTTCAAGCACCTTCTCAGTGCGGCAGTTCGCGGAACGGTGTGTTCTTGTACGGCTCAGGCTCTTTCGGCAGGCCGAGCACGCGTTCGCCGATGATGTTGCGTTGAATCTGGTCGGTGCCGCCGCCGATCGAGGTGAAGTAGGCGTTCAGCGTCCGGAAGGTCACCGCGTCGCCGACGGGATTGTCCGGTCCGGTCAACATCGCTTCGGCGCCGACGATTTCGGTTTCGACACGCGCGGTTTCGTGCAGGATCCGCGACATCGCGATCTTGCCCAATGCCATCAGCGTGGCCGACTCGACGCGGTCGGTCGCGGCCTTCGACCGCTGGGTGTTCCACCGGTTGACAGTGGCCAGGGCGTCGACCCGGGCGATCTGCTGACGAATGTAGGGGTCATCCAGCCGGCCGGTCTCGCGCGCCAATTCGACCAGCAGATGGCCTTTCTCGTCGCGGGGCCGCTTGGCGTCCTTCGCGGTGCGGGCGATGTCGGCCATGAACCGCCGCTCGTAGGCCAGCGCGGTCTGCAGCACCGACCACCCGGCGTTCAACTCACCGACCAGGTTCCCGGCCGGAACGCGGGCGTCCTCGATGAAGACCTCGTTGAATTCCGATTCGCCGGTGATCTGATGAATCGGCCGGATATCTACGCCGGGCTGCTTCATCGGCAGCATGAAAAAGCTGATGCCCTGATGCTTCGGCACATCCCAGTCGGTCCTGGCCACCAACATGCCGTAGTCGGCGGTCGTGGCGAACGACGTCCACACCTTCTGGCCGTTGATCACCCAGTCGTCGCCGTCGCGCTCGGCCCGCGTCCGCACGCCGGCCAGGTCCGAGCCCGCGCCGGGCTCACTGTAGAGCAGGCACCATTTGCTCTCACCGCGGATCGACGGCGGAATCAGGCGCCGCTTCTGCTCTTCGGTCCCGACGTCGTGCAGCGTGCAGGCGAACAGATTCCCGCGGTCGTGACCGCAACCAAAGGCCCCGACTGCCGCGAATTCCGCCGCCACCAAACGAGATTGAGAATCGGTCAGGCCGCGTCCGTAGAACTCGGGCTCCCAGCTAGGGGTGGCCCATCCCGCGTCGACGACGATATGGGCCCAGCTGGCTCGATCGATATCCGGGTTCCAGTTGTCCGCCAACCACTTCCGGACCTCAGCGCGCAACTCATCGTCATTCATCACTCAGGCTCCGATCTGCTGCAGGTAGCGTTCCCGGTGCCAGGAGGCGCTGCCCAACAATTGAGCGTCGCTGCGGGCCCGCCGCAGGTACAGGTGCGCCGGATGATCCCAGGTGAAACCGATTCCGCCGTGCACCTGAATGCTGGTCGCCGCGACGAAGACAAACGCGTCCGCGCAATACGCCTGCGCCAGAGCGAGATCCGCAACGCGCGACGGCGAGTGCGAGGCGAACGCCTCCGCCGCGAACCGCGCCGCCGACACCGCGGACTCGGCTTCCAAAAGCATGTCTGCGCACATGTGCTTGACGGCTTGGAAGCTGCCGATTGCCCGGCCGAACTGGTAACGGGTTTTGGCGTATTCGGTGGCCATCTCGACCACCCGCCGCGCGCCACCGGCCTGCTCGCTGACCAATGCCAATGCTGCGTGATCCAGCGCGGCATTGAACGCGTCGACGCCGTCCGCCCGCCCGATCAGCCGCGCCGGAGTGTCGACGAACTGCAGGCGGCATTGCTTGCGGGTGGGGTCGACCGTGGCCAGCGGTGTCACCGCCAGGCCGGGGGCACCGGCGTCGACCGCGAACACTCCCGGGCCAGCGTCGGTGGCGGCCAGCACGTAGAACCGTTGCGCCGCAAGCCCGTCCAGCACGTAGTGCTTGTAACCGGTCAGATGCCAGGTGTCGCCGATCAGGCCAGCCGACGTGGCGACCGTCGACGGCACCCGGGCCGAGCCGTCCTCGGCGAAGGCGACGGTCGCGATCAGCTCACCCGCCGCGATTCGCGGCAGCACCGCGGCACACTCCCCGGCGTCCCCGCTCGCGCCGAGCAGGCTGGGGACCAGCACCGCCGTCGACAGGAACGGGCTGACCAGCAGCGCCCGGCCCATCTCCTCCATCACGATGCCCATGTCGACCGGGCCCGCGCCGGCGCCGCCGTGCTCCTCGGCGATCAGCAGGCCGGTCAGGCCCATGGCCACCAGCTCGCGCCAGACCGTCGGGTCAAAGCCGGTATCGGTGGCCATCTGCGTGCGCACCTGCGCCTCACTGGAGTGACGGGCCATCAAGTCGGCGACCGCGCTGCGCAGCGCCCGCTGTTCCTCGCTCACCGAGAAGGGCATCAGGCAGTGGCGCCCAGCGCCGATCGCAGGCTTGCGCATTGGCTCGCGAAAAAGGCTTTGGACACCGAGGCTTTCGGCACCACGAGGTCGAAGCCGTGGAAGGCGCCCGGGACCGTCTCGATGTGGCACGGCACCCCGGCCGCGGTCAGCCGGGCGGCGTAGGCGAGATCCTCGTCGTGGAACATGTCGTGCGTGCCGACGCCGATCCACGCCGGGGGCAGTCCGCTGAGATCGTCGTGGCGCGCCGGCACCGCGACCTTCGGGTCGGCATTGCCGAGGTAGGCCGCCCAGCCGAAGCGGTTGCTCTTCGGTCCCCACAGCCGGTAGTTCGGGTTCTCCGGCGTCGACCCGCTGCGGTCGTCCAGCATCGGGTAGGCCAGCAACTGCAGGGTCGGCTCCACCTCGCCACGGTCGCGGGCCAGCAGCGCCAGTGCCGCGGCCAGTCCACCGCCGGCGCTGGCTCCGCCGATCGCCACCCGCGCCGGGTCGACCGCGGGCAGATCGGCCAGCCACGTAAGCGCCGCGTAGCAGTCCTCCAGCGGTGCCGGGTAGGGATGCTCGGGCGCCAACCGGTAATCCACGGCGGCCACCGTGACACCCAGCTCGCGGACGAATCGACGGCACAGATCGTCGTCCTGCTGCGCGGTGCCGATCACGTAGCCGCCGCCGTGAATCCACAGCAACGCCGCGCCCGGCTGGGTGGCACCTTCCGGACGGTGCAACCGCACCCCGACACCGGAGCTCAAGATCAGCGCCTCGACGCCGCGCTTGCTGGTCCCGCCGCGCTGGACAGCAGGTGAGATCTTCCGGATCAGCTTCAGCGTCCTGGGTCCGACGAGTGCACGGGGCGCGAATCGGGCGACTTTGCGAAGGTCAGGGTGGAACTCGGTGCTCGGCATCGGTCCAGTATCGCCAACGCGGCCCGGATACTGGTGCTGGGCTCCTTCGCTAACGGCGAAAGCCAAACCGATGTTCGTGCCGGAGCAGTTGCGAAACCACGCCGTTAAGCACACCGGGCTGGCACTCGAGGATTGTCTGGGTTCTCTGCGGCGCCCGATGCCTGTGATGGACCGTGCGGCTTGTCGTGGATGATCGCCAACGCTGCCTCGACGGTGCGTGCGGCGGGCAGCAAACCGTGTGGGTCGCCGATCCGCAGCACCCGAGAGACTGCCTCGCTTGGTACTACTGCCCAGCCTCTGCCATCGTGCGCGCAGTGGACGGAGACCCTGTGCAGCGCCGAGAAACCCTCGGTTCCAAAGAAATCCAGGTTGCGCAGATCGAGGATCACTCCGCGGCAACCCATCGAATGCTCCACAGTGTAGCCGGTCAGAGTGTCAGCGTTGGATGCATCGATGTGTCCGCGGGCGCTGATGACGGCTACCGACGACCTCAACCGACGATGGGCTAATCGTGTGCTGTCACCCTCCCCGGGCTGCGAGACAAACTTAGCGGCCGGGATGGAAAGGGTAGTAGGAGCATTCATGGTGATCCCGACAATCGGTCGTCACCGATGCGTTCGGCGCGAGCCAATGCTCTGCGAGGAGAGCGGCGGGCAGCTGACCTCGTCCCAAACTGGTTGAGATTCTCAACTTAGTTGACACTTCACCCCGCAGGAACAATTGTCAAGGCTGGTAGATCGGCCCTACGGGTGCGGCGCTATCCAGTTTCCGATCACGTTGTCGAATCGTCGGATCGACATCTTGACCGGTGGCGGCGATGAAGTCGTTCAGAATGCCCACCACCGCTGTCGGCGCCTCGACATGCGGGAAGTGCCCGACACCGGCGAGCACCTCGAGTCGGCTACCCGGCACCGCGTCGTGAGCGGCGTAGCCATGGGCGACGGGAATAATCCGGTCCTGTTCGCCCCAGATCAGCAAGGTGGGTAAGCCATGACTGACATGGATCTTTCCGAGCGCGCTGACCGCTTGTCCGCGGTAGTCCACCACCGAGCGCAACGTGCGTAGGAATGCTTGGCGAGTCGGCCGATCCGACAACGAGCAGTAGGCACTCCACATCTCGCCGGCGCGTGGCGACTGGATTCCGGCTGACGCGAGCCACGACCCCAACTTATTGCCTAGGTTCAAAACCGGCTGCGGTGCGACCACCGGCAGCACAAACTCGGCTCCGGGTGCCGAGAGGATCCGCAATACCAAGTTCAGGTCGGGACCGAGACCTCCGCTGCCGATCAGAACCAGGCGCTGGCAGTAATCGCGATGTTGATAGGTGAATTGCATGGCCACACCGCCACCGAGTGATTGACCGATCACCGTCGCCCGGCGGATACCTAGCTCATCGAGGAGATCGCGCAGCCACGCCGCGAACGCGCCCAACGAATAGTCACCGCGGGGCTTGGCAGATTCACCGTGCCCAAGCAGGTCCGGTGCGATAACGCGATACTTTTTCGCCAACTCGGGGATTACCGCACGCCAGGTCGCCGAACTTCCCGCCATGCCATGAATCAACAGCAGCGCCTCGCCGGCACCGTCGTCCCGATAGGCAATGCGCTCACCGTGCAATTCGAGATAACTCATCTCCGCCACGTGAACTGGTCTCCGTCCAACAATGGTCTGGCATCTAGCCGGCTATCGACACTATAGCCCAACCTACGGTCGCGTAGGTTACTGGCCAGTAGCTCCAGCTCGACTGCGCTCCTCGTGACACCACTGGCGGACCGCCGCGATCGCGGTCTTGAGGCCGCGGCGGCGCCCCGTCACCAGGTCGGTCCCGAGAAGGCCGGGCTGAAGTTCGGTGAACATCCGCTCGCTGCGGGTCTCCGGTGCGTCGTCGGCGGTACTGCGCAGGTAGCGGTCCGGGAGCGACAACTTAGCGATGGTGCGCCACGTCTTGGCGTTCTGCACAACGAATGTCCCTGTGGTGTAGGGCAAGTCGTACTTGTCACATACTTCGCGGACGCGCAGCGAGATCTCGTGTAGCCGATTGCTCGGTATGTCGGGGTAAAGGTGATGCTCGATCTGGTAACACAGGTTGCCGCTCATGAATCGCATCGCCGGCCCGGCTTCGAAGTTGGCACTGCCCAGCATCTGGCGCAGGTACCAGTGCCCCCGGCTTTCGCCGATCATGTCGGTCTTCGTGAATTTCTCGGCGCCATCGGGGAAATGCCCACAAAAGATCACCGCGTCGGTCCAGATGTTGCGGATCACGTTGGCCAAAACGTTGGCCTTAAGCGTCGATGTGAAGGTCGCCGCCGGCGACAACGAGGTCACCGCCGGGAACGCGACGTAGTCCTTGATCAGCTGCCGTCCGGCTTTGGTGGCGAATTCGCTGATCTGCCGCAGCGTTGTTTCGCGGCCCGGGCCGTCCTCGAGAAGCTTCCCGAATTCGATGGGCTGCAAGCCAATTCCCCACTCGAAACCGAGCGCGAGGATGGTGTTGAAGAGCAGGTTACCAAGGTTGTATCCCTTCCAAGGTTGGTCACGGGTGACCCGCAGGGTGCTGTAACCGATGTCGTCGTCCATGCCGAGGATGTTGGTGTACTTGTGGTGCTGAAAGTTATGGGTGGCTTTCCAGTGTTTCGACACCCCGCTCATGTCCCATTCCCACGTCGAGGAGTGAATCTCGGGGTCGTTCATCCAGTCCCATTGGCCGTGCATGACGTTGTGGCCAATCTCCATGTTCTCGACGATCTTGGCCAGACTCAGCGTCACTGTTCCTGCCCACCAGGCGCAGCGTCTCGAGCTACCAGCCAGGATGAGCCGGCTGGCGACCTCCAGAACGCGTTGCGCGACGATGGTGTGGCGGATGTAGCGCGCGTCGCCCGCGCCAAGGGAATCCTCGATATCCAGCCTGATCGCGTCCAGCTCAACAGCGAGGTTGTCGATGTCGGCATCGGTCAAGTGGGTGAAGGCCGGAACGTCGGTAATCGCCATTGGTTAGGCCTTTCTTTCGCGTGTATGTGAGGGCGCTGCCGGCGTTGTTCGCCGAGGAAAAAGCACCCGGCTCGGCCGCTGGCCGCTGGCCGAGCCGGGGAGTACATCCGGCCGATCAGTAGTAGTGCCGGCGGCCGCCGATGGCGTGTCCCGTTCGTCCCAGTGCGGCCAGTACTGCGCCGGCGATAAGGAGGAAGGCACCGACGACGAAGAGCAGATGAGCGAAGGCAAAGGTTGGGACGAGGCTGGGGAGAAGGAGCCCGAGAACGATGAGAACGACTCCGAGAGCGATCATGACTTGCACCTGGTTTCCGCGGATGTGTTAGAGAAGGGTGGCCGGACGGTGGTGGAAGGCGTCATTGGGGTTGGGTTGGCGCTCAGTCGATTTGACCGCGCCACGCCCGGTTGCCGCGTCTTGATCTGAGCGACCCTGGCAGTGAGGAAAGAACATGCCTAGTTGACTCAGTTGGTTGACCAGGATGTGCGGCGCGAGCGAGTGCTCAACGAGTCCGGCGGCATAACAGCCAAACCCAGTCCGTACCGGCTGCAAGTCGCAGCGTCATCAACGGTACACGGGTCGGAAGTCCCGCGCTGCGGGTCAAGTCAGGTCGGGCCGCGCACGGGCGCGGCGTACGGCTTCATCGATGATCTGTTGCGCCACCTCAGCCAATTTGCGGTGTTCGGCTTGGCTGATTGCGCGCAGCTGTGTGAACGCCTCCTCTGCGCTGCGCCCGGTACGTCCTCGGATCAGACCGATCGCCTGATCGATCACTGGGCGCGTCGACTGCGCCGTCTGCAACTGTACGGTTAGCGCAAGTACGTGGGCGAGGATCTGGGCGTTGTGTACCGCTACCGCTGCGGGTTTGGCGAACAGTTCCCCCAGTGCGGCGGCGTGCTCATCGAAGACGTCCTTGCCGTGGGCGTAGACATTGATCGCGCCAATCACTCGATCCGACAGCAGCAACGGCAGCGACAGGGCGCTGTGCACGCCCAAACGGCCCACTCGTGGACCGAACCGCGGCCACATTTTCTCCCCACCCAGCGACCCAGACCGCACCGTGCGCCCCTCCAGTGCCGCGGTGATGCACGGTCCCTCCTTGAGAGTCACGTACTGAATCTCATCGATTTCGGCGACAAATGAGGCACTCGCGGCCAATGCCTCCACCATGTTGTCCATCCGGTCGACCTTCAACAAGATCACCCCGGCACCGTCGGCGCCCGGTATCGCGCGCACCGCGAATGTCGATACTTCGGCGAGCAACTCAGGCAACCCCAGACTGCCGGCCACCAAGCTCGCCAGATTGCTGATCCCGGCACGCAAGTCGGCGGCGTCAGCGCTCGCTTGCTGCGCGCTCGGCGACGACAGCGGTGAGCCGTCGACGTCCTCGGTGAACTCGGTCATACCTGCGCTCAAATGTCTTGTCGAAGCCGGGAATCGAGACCGACATCCCGCGTCCTACCCGTGGCGCAATCGCCGCGAGATGGTTGTCAGGGCGATAATACGCCGGCTGGGGTGGGGCGGAAAAACATTGTGGCGCCGGTAGTCTGCTATGCCTCAACGCGAGCCGTCCAATGGGTGTAGCGTCGGTAGTGCTGAGAATTTCAGCTGGCCCTGGGATGAGTTCAGCTGTCCGCCGCTTAACTCAAGGAGCATTCGCTCCGCACCCTCGCAACCGGTGATCCAATGCGCGTCAGGTCATTATGGCCACCTCGCTCTCTTTTTCCTCCAACACGGGCATTTTCCTGCTCGGCGACCCGGTGAACCAGCCGACAGTGACCCATGTGTACCCCGGTCATCAATCTATCTGCCCTCTGACGCAACGGATCCCGACATCGGCTGCCTCGCGGGCTCCCTCGTGCGCAATAGTGACTTCATCCGCGGCTGAGGGCCAAACCCCAGATTCCTCATTATCGACGAAAGACACGCTATGAACGTTTTGATCATCCTGGTCGCGGTACTTCTCGTTGTTGCCTTGATCGTGTTGTCGCTGTCAATCAGAGTTGTGACCCAGTACGAGAAAGGTGTGTTATTCCGCCTCGGCAAGGTCGTGGGTGTTAAACAACCCGGGCTGGCCGTCATCATCCCGGTCGTCGATCAGCTGATAAAGGTGTCGCTGCGAATTGTGACCATGCCGATCCAGTCCCAGGGCATCATCACCCGCGACAACGTCAGCGTCGACATTTCGGCGGTCGCCTACTTCCGAGTTGTGGACGCCGTGAAATCGGTTATCGCGATCGAAAATGTCCACGCCGCGATCAACCAGATCGCGCAGACGACGTTGCGCAAAGTTGTCGGTCAACACAGCCTTGATCAGGCGTTGTCGGAGACCGACACCATCAATGCCGATATCCGGAAGATCCTCGACATCGCAACACTCGAATGGGGTGTCGAAGTGACATTGGTCGAACTCAAGGACATCCAGTTGCCCGACAGCATGAAGCGCGCGATGGCTCGGCAGGCCGAAGCGGAGCGCGAGAAGCGAGCAAAAATTATTGCAGCAGAAGGTGAATCGATGGCCGCAGCCGCGTTGGGTGAGGCGTCGGACACGATGATGAGACACCCGTTGGCTCTGCAACTGCGAAATCTGCAAACGCTTGTCGAACTCGGGGTGGAGAAGAACACCACCATCGTGTTCCCGGCGCCGCTGATGAGTGCGATCGGTGAACTGAGCGGCTTCCTCGCCAGAGAAAGTGCTGCCGTCGCATCCCCACTCCAACCGGTCAGCACCGGGAATGGAGCTGAGACGTCGACCCGAACGGGATAACTGCGAGCCGACGAGAGGACCACCACATGACGACTCGAACTCTTGAACCAGAAGTCCTGCACCGGATGGACGCGTACTGGCGGGCGGCGAATTACCTGTCAGTCGGTCAGATCTATCTGTATGACAACCCGTTGCTGAAGCGACCGCTGCAGCTATCGGACGTCAAACCGCTCGTAGTCGGCCATTGGGGGACGACGCCAGGTCAAAACTTCATCTACGTGCACCTGAACCGGGTCATCAAAAAGTACGACCTGGACATGTTCTACGTCGCCGGGCCCGGTCACGGTGGCCCGGCCCTGGTCGCCAACACTCACCTCGAGGGCTCGTACACCGAGATCTATCCCGACATCAGCCAGGATGAGTCCGGCCTGAAGAAGCTTTTTACCCAATTCTCTTTTCCCGGTGGCATTTCCAGCCATGTAGCACCGACTACTCCGGGTTCGATCCACGAAGGCGGCGAACTGGGTTACTCGCTGGCGGCACACGGACCAACGTCGTGACCGCCGATGCGCGGCACCTTCACGTCGCCAGCTCTGTGCGCACACCCACCCGTGCGTTAGTGACACAGGCACGAACTGGAGGCTGATCATGCCCGACACCGTGGTAGAAATCGACATACTCAGGGACGCAGTGCAATTGGCGTGCCGGGCCCCGTCGTTGCACAACAGCCAGCCCTGGCAATGGGTTGCCGACGGTGCGGGCCTGCAGCTATACCTCGATCACGGCCGAATTCTTCCGTCCGCCGACAAGTCGGGGCGGGAAGCTCACATCGGTTGCGGCGCCATACTCGACCATCTATGTATCGCGATGGCTGCGACCGGGTGGAGGGCCAACGTCGACAGATTTCCCGACCCAAACAATCCCAGTCATCTCGCGTCACTCGATTTCAGCCCAATGGGCCTTGTCACCGATCGGCATCGCCATCGAGCTAGCGCAATTCGGCACCGTCGCACCGATCGGCTTCCCTTCGCCGCACCGAGGAACTGGGAGTCCTTCGAACCTGGACTGCGCGACGCCGTCGTTGCCAGGACAGTTCATCTCGATGTGATAGCTGAGGACCAGCGCCCGGACCTGGCCAGGGCGTCACGACTCACCGAGTCGCTACGACTCTACGATTCCACCTATCACACCGAATTGAATTGGTGGACTGGCCATTTCGAGCAACACGAGGGGATTCCGCGCAGTTCGCTGCTGTCTGCGGCCGAACACGATCGAGTCGACGTCGGACGTGCGTTCCCGGTTAGCCGTCACGACGAGCGGCCCGCTGGCATCGGCCGAGACCAGTCCACCGTAATCGTGCTGTCCACCGACGAGGACACCCGCGAGGACGCCTTCCGGTGTGGCGAAGCACTCTCGGCGGTGCTGTTGGAGTGCACATTGGCTGGCATGGCGACCTGCACACTGAGCCATCTCACAGAGCTACAGTCCAGCCGTCACCTCATCGGCACCTTGACCGGACGCGCCGCTCTGCCGCAACTTGTGATCCGCGTCGGCGAAGCCCGCGTGCTTGGCGAGCTACCTCCCCTCACGCCGCGGCGGCCACTTCCCGACGTTCTGAGATTTCAACACGATGCAGGTGGATGATCGATGAACAAGGTTGGCCGCTAATAACTTTCACCGGCATGAGCGGTGTCGACGAGATCTCGACGAAAGCGAATTCCAGGGAGCCCCCATGGTGCGGGGCGAGATCCAGCACGGTGCTTCAACCGCTTTCGTCGCCCTGCACGCTGGTCCACACCCGGCGCGCAGCTTTGCCACTGCTTGGCGAGTCGAGCGTGCGGTGGTGCTCGATGTAGGTGTCGCCGAACCGCATGTATTTGTCGATTTTAGCTGTCTTGGAGTGTCGCGCTATCTGTCATGGTTCAAACCTCAGTTGCGACGGTGAAAGGCGGACATAGGTCGTGAGTGATAGTCCACTACCTCTGATGGATTGCTTTATAGAGGGCACACGAACCGGATAGCCATGTGATCACGAAATACGGGTTGGGTCCCGCTCAGCGCATCTTCTCGGGAATCGAACTCAGCGCGTGCAGAACATGTTCCGCCAGTTCGCTTGCTGCCTTATCTCCGAGCTTGGAATGAGACGTGATCGTGTCCCTAACCAATTCGAGACGTTGGACGTAGGGCGATTTGGACATCGTCGGTGAAGCCATGGAATTTTTCCTTTTCAGTCGAGCATCTTCGCTCGCAACCGAGCTACCCGATATCTATGACATTACGCCCTTCCTGTCGCTGGGGGGTGAGTAACTTAAGTGGTCAATGCCGCACAATCGAGACATTTCATGGGTGCTGCAACGTCGAGATCACCGCGAGAGTCGACTCCGCGCCCTGATTACTAGTTGGACAGGGATAGAATCGAAGTATCGGGACCAATCAGGCCCCCATGATCAAGGGGTCCAGTGATGTCCGATAAGTCTCCTCGGCAAGCCATGAGTAAGAAGTCTGGAAAGTCTCTGAAGGAGAAACGCGCCGTCAAGCACGCCAAGGCTGCCCTCGGCAATGCGACCACCGATGCATTGCTTCACAGCAAGAAGCGTTAGAGCACAACGACTTTCATTGCAGCCGCTTGACGGCATCAAAGCCGCGACGAGTGCCCGGATGCCGGTTTCCGCAGTCGTAGTTTGGCCCGATCAGTCGAGCCTCGAGTTGGACCATGGCGTGCATGACCGTGTAGTTCCGGACTGCAATCGAATTAGGTTGCGGTCCAATATATTTGGTTGCGAATTTGATTCGGCGAGGTGGCCCGGCGCTCGATGTCGACCAGCCGGCGATCCGGGCCGAAATCGACGGCAACGTCGGCCTGGACGGAGGCCCGCGGCGCATCTCGGCGGCCGGCCCGTAATTTTGCTAGGCCTCTCTTGGGGTGAAAGCGCCGAGATGCTCGCCCGCCAAGTGGTCTGAGTATGGCGCCGGTTCACATGATCGCCAAGCGGGTTATCGCCACTTTGCGGTGTCACGGACACCGCCTAGCGGCTACTCAACGTCGTCGTCCTGAGCGCACGCGCGACAGTGTCTCTATGTTTTGCGGTTTGACGAGGAGCTCGCGGGGTACGCTGCCCTGATGGCGGCACGACCGGCGCCGCGCCCCGCTGGGCGCACCTTGGCGCGGCAGATCAAGTGGTTACTGCGGGCCCGACCAGGCGACTACATGCTGGCGGCCAGCGACGCGATGGCCTCGCTGCCCGTGGTTGGGCGTCACCTCGAACCGCTCGGTGGGCTCGCCGCGATGGGCGTCTGGGGCTACCGGCAGATCCCCGGCTTACTGGCCGAGTCGAAGCAGAACCCGCGCCCCGCCGTCAACCGCCAGGCGGATCTTGCACAGACCAACGAGGTGCTGTCCGCCGCATTGCGTGGCGTGGTGACCAACCAGGACCTCGACATCGAGTGGCCGGCGCCGGACAAGGCTCCGCCGATCTGGCGGGCGCGGCGACACCGCCGCCACCTGCACCGCTCATCGGTGCGCTACGGCAAGCTGCCGTCGCAACTGCTGGACGTCTGGCGCCGCAAGGATCTGCCGGTCCGGCCGGCGCCGGTGATGGTGTTCGTGCCCGGCGGTGCCTGGGTGCACGGCGGTCGCCAGTTGCAGGGTTACGCGCTGATGTCGCAGCTGGCCGAGATGGGCTGGATCTGTCTGTCGGTGGAGTACCGGGTCTCGCCGCACAACCGCTGGCCGGCCCACATCACCGACGTCAAGACCGCGATCGCGTGGGCGCGCGCCAACGTCGACAAGTTCGGCGGTGACCGCGATTTCATTGCGGTGGCGGGTTGTTCGGCCGGCGGACACCTGGCCGCGTTGGCGGGGCTGACCGGCAACGACCCCGACATGCAGACCGATCTCCCGACAGATTCGGACACGTCGGTCGACGCGGTGGTCGGCATCTACGGCCGCTACGACTGGGAGGACCGCTCGACAGTCGAGCGCGACCGTTTCGTCGATTTCTTGGAGCGTGTCGTCGTCAAGCGTCGCATCGACCGCCATCCCGCGGTGTTCCGTGACGCCTCACCGATCGCCCGGGCGCACCCAGATGCGCCGCCGTTCTTGGTGATTCACGGCAGCAGCGACACTGTGATCCCGGTAGCCCAGGCCCGCAGCTTTGTCGAACGGCTCCGGTCGGTCTCCCGGTCGATCGTCAGCTACGTCGAACTGCCCGGTGCCGGGCACGGCTTCGACCTCACTGACGGGGCACGCACCGGCGCGATGTCGACCGCGGTCGGACTGTTCCTGGACCAGGTTTATCGCAACCGGCTGATCGCGGCCAAAGAGGTCATTTGACCGCCGCACGGTTGTAGTGTCCGACGCATGAAGCGGCTGAGCGGATGGGACGCGGTACTGCTTTACAGCGAGACGCCGAACGTGCACATGCACACCCTCAAAGTCGCGGTGATCGAGCTGGACTCCGACCGGCGCAGCTTCGACATCGATGCGTTCCGCCGGGTCATCCATAGTCGGTTGTACAAGTTGGAGCCGTTTTGCTATCAGTTGGTTGACATTCCGCTCAAGTTGCACCATCCGATGTGGCGGGAGAACTGCGACGTCGACCTGACCTATCACGTGCGGTCGTGGCGGCTGCCGGCGCCGGGCGGGCGTCGCGAACTCGATGAGGCGATCGGCGAGATCGCCAGCACGCCGCTGGATCGCGAGTATCCCCTGTGGGAGATGTACTTCGTCGAAGGACTGGCCGACAACCGGATTGCCGTGGTCGGCAAGATTCACCACGCGCTCGCCGACGGGGTGGCCGCGGCCAACCTGCTGGCGCGCGGGATGGATTTGGTTCCCGGACCGCAGACCGGCGAGGTTCGCTACGCGCCTGACCCGGCGCCGTCGAGCGGAGAGTTGGTGCGCTCCGCGTTCGTCGACCACATGCGTCATATCGGCCGGATTCCCAGCACCATCGGCTACACCGCGAAGGGCATCAACCGAGTGCGGCAGAGTTCGCGCAAGCTCTCGCCGGAGCTGACCATGCCGTTCACTCCGCCGCCGACCTTCATGAATCACATGCTGACGCCCGAACGTCGTTTCGCCACAGCTACTTTGGCGCTCAGCGACATCAAGGAGACCAGCAAGGCCCTTGGCGTCACGATCAACGACATGGTGCTGGCGTTGTCGGCGGGCGCGCTGCGCAAGATGCGGCTGAAGTACGACGGCGACTCCGATCATCCGCTGCTGGCGTCGGTGCCGGTGAGCTTCGACTTCTCGCCGGATCGCGTGTCGGGCAACCTGTTCACCGGGATGATGGTGGCGCTGCCGGCCGATGTCGCCGATCCGCTGGAGCGGGTTCGGCTCTCACACGACTATGCGGTCGATGCCAAGGAGAGCCACCAGTTACTCGGCCCCGAGTTGGTCAGCCGCTGGGCGGCCTACTTCCCGCCGGGACCGTCGGAGTCGCTGTTCCGGTGGCTGTCCGGCCGTGACGGGCAGAACAAAGTGCTCAACCTGCCGATCTCCAACGTCCCGGGTCCGCGCGAGCACGGCCGGGTCGGCGGCGCGCTGGTCACCGAGATCTACTCGGTGGGCCCGTTGACCACCGGCAGCGGCCTGAACATCACCGTGTGGAGTTACGTTGACCAGCTGAATGTTTCGGTGCTCGCCGACGGAGCGACGGTCGACGATCCACACGAGGTCACCGAGGCCGTGGTCGAGGAGCTGATCGAAATCCGGCGCGCGGCAGGGCTTTCCGAGAGCCTGACGGTGATCGAGGGAGCGCTGGCTCCGGCCTGAGGGTCGTGCTTCAGGTGGTGCCGGGGCCGATGTGGCTCTGCAGGTCGCGTCGCGAGATCTTGCCGGTGCTGCTGCGCGGTAGCTCGTCGAGGACGATGATCTCCCGCGGCACTTTGTAGTTCGCGAGGTTGGCCCGTACGTGCTGCTTGAGATCGTCGACGGTGGCCGACGCGGACGGAGTCAACACCACGAAGGCCGCGAGGCGCTGCCCGTACTGCTCGTCGTCGACGCCCAGCACGGTGGCCTCGGCGACATCAGGGTGCAGGCCCAGCGTCTTCTCCACCTCGATCGGGTAGACGTTCTCACCGCCCGACACGATCATCTCGTCGTCGCGCCCCACCACGTACAGCCGACCCGCCTCGTCGAGGCGGCCGACGTCGCCGGACGCCATGAAGCCGTCGTGGAAGTTCTTGTTGCCGCCGGAGGTGTACCCCTCGAAACGGTTGGAGTTGCGGACGAAAATCTGGCCCACCTCACCGACCGGCAGCGGCCGGTGGTCGGAGTCGAGAATGCGAATCTCGGTGCCAAGGATGGGTTTTCCCGCGGTGTCGGGCGCGGCCCGCAGATCGGCCGGCGTCGCGGAAGCGATCATGCCGGCTTCGGTGGCGTTGTAGTTGTTGTAAAGGATGTCGCCGAACTCGTCCATGAACTTTGTGACGACGTCGGGCCGCATCCGCGAACCGGACGCGGTCGCAAACTTCAACGAGCGGCCGTTGTAACGCCGGCGCACCTCGTCGGGAAGATCCATGATCCGGTCGAACATCACTGGCACCACACACAATCCGGTGGCCTGGTGGCGGTCGATCAGGTCGAGGGTGGCCTCCGGGTCGAACTTGCGTCGGGTCACCACTGTGCAGCCCAGCGACGCGGCGAAGATCAGCTGCGAGAAACCCCAAGCGTGGAACATCGGCGCGACCACGACCGTCGTCTCCTCGGTGTGCCACGGCACTCGGTCCAGAATAGCCTTCAGTTCGGTCGTACCACCGCCGGAGTGCTTGGCGCCCTTGGGATTACCGGTGGTCCCCGAGGTCAGCAGGATCATCTTGCCCTTGCGATCGGTCTTGACCGGTCGCTGGCCGAGATGAGCGTTGATCAGCTCCTCGACGGTGACGTCGTGATTGTCGGGATGGTCGGTCCAGGCGACGACGCGAAGCGTGTCGGACTTGTCGGCGAGCGCACGGTCCACCGACTCGGTGAACTCCTCGTCGTAGATGACTACGTCGGCGCCCTCGCGGTTGACCACATCGGCCAGGGCTGGGCCGGCGAAGGATGTGTTGAGCAGCAGCACGTCGGCGCCGATCCGATTGGCCGCGATCAGCGCCTCGACGAACCCACGGTGATTGCGGGCCATGATCGCCACCACTTCCGGTGTCCCACCGGGAAGGCCCTGCAGCGCAGCGGTCAACGCATTGGCGCGCTGGTCGAGTTCGCGGTAGGTCAGCGAACCCAACTCGTCGATCAGAGCGGGACGATCCGGGCAGCGCTGCGCCGACATGCCGAATCCACTTGTGACAGCGAGTCCTTCACGGCGCGCCACACCGACGATGCGCAGATACTTGTCCGGCCGCATCGGGGCGATGATCCCCGCGCGGACCATGGTGCCGAGCAGACCGAGCGCCACTGCTACCCGATTACCGGGAGACGACGTTCCTTGGCCAACCCGTCGAGCGCCTTTTGCATGACGCGCCGGACGTGGGAGTCGACCGCGTCGATGTCGGGGTCCTCGCCGAATTCGGCTGTGACATCGATGGGTTCGAGTACCTCCATGACGATCTTGGTCGGTAGCGGCACGTTAACCGGCAGCACCGCGGACAAACCGAACGGGAAGCCCACGGAGATCGGCAGGATCTTCACCCGCATCAGCTTGTCCAGCCGCAGCAGCTTGGCCAGTCCCGTCCCGCGGGACATGTATAGCTGGGTCTCCTGACCGCCGATGGACACTGCCGGCACGATCGGCACACCGGCGTTGAGAGCGGCCCGCACGTAACCGGTGCGGCCGTCGAAGTCAATCACGTTCTCCGACAACGTCGGTCGGTACACGTCGTAGTCGCCGCCGGGGAAGACCACCACCACACCGCCGGATCGCAGTGCCTCGTCGGCGTTTTCGTGATTGGCCCGGATGAAACCGGTACGCCGGAAGAAGTCGCCGGTGGGTCCGGTGAAAATGACGTCGTGGCTCAGCGTGTAGACGGGACGGTGATAGCCGAACTGCTCGTAGAAGCCCGTGGCGAACACCGGAACGTCCATCGGAAACAGCCCGCCGGAATGGTTTGCCACCACCAGGGCACCGCCGGGCGGGAAGGACTCCAGGCCGCGGATCTCGGCGCGGTGGTAGCCCTTGATCAGCGGTCGGATCCACCCCATCACGCGCTCGGTGAGCCCGGGATCCCACTTGTTCATCTCGGTTGGTTCGTCGTCTGTGGCAGCCATTTGGCTGTGATGCTAGCCCAGCCGAAGCGGCTCGATACCATCTCTTGAACCGACAATTAAAAAGGAGCGTCACAGCGTCGTGAGCACTGAAGAAGCCGCCGAACCCGAAGTCCTCGTCGAGCAGCGGGACCGGATCCTGATCATCACCATCAACCGGCCCAAGGCCAAGAACGCGGTCAACTCCGCGGTGGCCCACGGTCTGGCCGACGCGATGGACAGGCTCGACGGCGATCCCGGCCTGTCGGTGGGCATCCTGACCGGGGCGGGTGGGTCGTTCTGCGCGGGCATGGACCTCAAGGCGTTTGCCCGCGGCGAGGTTCCCATCGTCGAAGGCCGCGGGATGGGCTTCACCGAGCGCCCGCCCGTCAAGCCGTTGATCGCGGCGGTCGAAGGCTACGCGCTGGCCGGGGGCACCGAATTGGCGCTGGCCACCGACCTGATCGTTGCCTCCAAGGACGCGTCGTTCGGCATCCCCGAGGTCAAGCGTGGTCTGGTGGCCGGCGGCGGTGGCCTGTTGCGGCTGCCCGAGCGCATCCCGCCCGCGATCGCGATGGAACTCGCGCTCACCGGCGAGAGCTTCACCGCCGAACGGGCTCACGCGCTGGGCATGGTCAACGTGCTGGCCGAGCCGGGCGGCGCGCTGGAGGCCGCGATCGATCTTGCCGAGCGGATCACCGTCAACGGCCCGCTCGCGGTGGCCGCCACCAAGCAGATCATCGTCGAGTCCCGCGGCTGGAGCCCGGACGAGCGATTCGGCAAGCAGAACGGCATCCTGATGCCGGTCTTCAGCTCGAACGACGCCAAGGAAGGCGCGATCGCGTTCGCCGAGAAGCGGCCCGCCAAGTGGACCGGCACCTGAGCTCAGGCGGCCCGATCCGCGTCTAGTTCGTCCGCCTCAGCACTGTCCTCGGCGGTCACCGGACCGGCCGACCCCGCCGCGGCGTCGGTGGTCGGCAGTGGTGCCAGACCCGGCTCCGGCGTCGGCCGTGACCTCGGGCACGACGTGGGGCGAATGTGACGTCATCTAAGCTGGCATGACACTCCTGCCGGGTTTTGTAACGTTGGGACACCACAGAAAGTGCGAGCGTGAGTATTTCGCTACTTCTCGAGATGGCCAGCTCGAGCGATCCCGAGCGGACGGCCGTCGTCTCCGGGGACGTCCGGCTGACGACGCAGCAGCTCAGCGATCTCGCCGACGGTGGTGCGGGCCTCATCGCCGTCTCACGGGCGTCGCACGTCGCCTATGTCGGTGTCGGTGGCGCGATGCTGCCGCTGCTGATCTTCGCGTCGGCGCGGGCCGGACTGACGTTCACGCCGATCAACTATCGGCTGTCGGCCGAGGGCATCAAGACGCTGATCGCGCGACTGCCCGAGCCGCTGGTGGTCATCGACAGCCGCTACCTCGACGAGTTGGGCGGGCCGGAAGGCCTGGCGGGGGTGGCCAAGCAGGTCATCGTGAGCGACGAGTTTCTGGCGCGGGCCCGCGACGCCGAACCGGCCGTGGAATTCGCCGACCCGGACTCGGTGGGCATCGTGTTGTTCACCTCAGGCACCACGTCGCAGCCCAAAGCCGTTGAGCTGACGCACAACAACCTGACCAGTTACGTCACCGGCACCGTCGAGTTCGGCTCCGCCGAGCCGACCGACGCGGCTCTGATCTGTGTACCGCCGTACCACATCGCCGGGGTCAGCGCGGCGCTGTCGAACCTGTATGCCGGGCGCAAGATGGTCTATCTGCCGGTCTTCGACGCGCAGGAATGGCTGCGACTGGTCGACGCCGAGCAGGTGACCAGCGCGACCGTGGTGCCGACCATGCTGGACCGGATCGTCGGCGTGCTCGATGGCGGCGGCCACCGGCTGCCGTCGCTGCGCAATCTGGCCTATGGCGGCTCGAAGGTGCCGCTGCCGCTGGTCCGCAAGGCTCTCGAGTTGTTGCCGCACGTCGGTTTCGTCAACGCCTACGGCTTGACCGAGACCAGTTCGACCATCGCGGTGCTGACGCCCGACGACCATCGTGAGGCGCAGGCCGCCGATGACCCGGCGGTGCTTCGTCGGTTGGGTTCGGTCGGTCAGCCGGTGCCGAGCGTCGAGGTGCAAATCCGCGGCGAGGACGGCGCCGTGCTGCCGGCGGGGGAGACCGGCGAGCTGTTCGTCCGCGGCGAGCAGGTGTCCGGTCGCTACACCGGCATCGGTTCGGTGCTCGACGCCGACGGGTGGTTCCCGACCAAGGACATCGCGATGCTGGACGACGGTGGCTACCTGTTCATCGGCGGCCGCAGCGACGACACGATCATCCGCGGCGGCGAGAACATCGCACCCGCCGAACTGGAGGATGTGCTCGTCGAGCATCCGGATGTGCGCGACGTCGCGGTCGTCGGGGTCGAGGATCCGCAGTGGGGGCAGGCGATCGTCGCGGTGGTGGTGCCGGCCGTCGGCGCCGACCCCGACCCCGAGGAACTGCGCGAGCATGTCCGCAAGAGTTTGCGGGGGTCGCGGACCCCTGACCGGGTAGTCTTTCGCGACGAACTGCCCACCAACGCGACGGGCAAAGTGCTTCGCCGCGAAATCGTCGAAGAGCTTCGCGCCGCTCCGGCCGAGCAGTAAACGAACCGAGGATCGAAATCATGATCAAGAACGGAACCCGTCTGGCCAGCCAGGTCTGCGACACCCAGGTGATCGTCGTCCGCAGCGCCGACAGCCTTGACGACCTGCGGTGCGGTGGGGCGCCGATGGTGGAGTTGGGCGCCGAGCGTTCCGGCGAGCTCGACCCCGCGTTTTCCGACGGCGCGATCATGGGCAAGCGATACGTCGACGACGCGGGCGCCGAAGTGCTGGTGACCAAGGCCGGCGCCGGGACGCTGGCGGTCGGCGAGACGGCGCTGAGCCTGAAGGAAGCCAAGCCGCTTCCGGCCAGCGACTAAGCCCGGCGGGGAATCAGGCCCCGGGTACGCCGTTACGGCGGACGAATTCCCTTGCCTTGACCAAGAATTCGAGCTGCTCGTAGACCTTGTGCAGCGGTTCGCTGCTGCGGCTCGACCGGCTCAGCACCACCGCGCCTTCCAGCGTGGCGATCGACATCACCGCCAGCGAGTCGGCGTCGGGCTCATCGAAGCCGTCGGCGACGAACGCCCACGTGAGCGCCGTACGCCAATGCGCGAAGATCCGGGCGGCCTCCGCCGACAGCCGGACTTCGTCGTCGCCCGAGCCGATCGCCGCGGCGACCACTGGGCAGCCGGCATGGAAGTCGCTTTCGGCGAGCACGCGCTCCCAGAACTCGACGAACTGCCGCAGCAATACCTTGGCGCCGCGGCCGGCGGCCTCGTCGATGTCAGCGGTGATCGCGTCCCCGGCGTACTGCAGCGCCTCGGCGAGGATCTGGTTGCGACCGTCCGGGAAGTGGTAGTACACCGAGCCGCGAGGCGCACCGCTGCGGGTGAGCACCTCGTCGATGGTGACGCCGGCGGCGCCGCGCTCGCGCATCACCTCCGCGGCACTGACCAGCATCTTGGTCCGGGTGTCGCCACGCTTGCGGCGAGCATGAGTCGCTAACGACACGGGCGCATCCCTGATGGACGTCAAGCGGCGGGGGTGTGGCGGAGCTGCGGCATCCGCCACTGGATGGCTCGCGGGTTGAAACGCGTGGGCCGCAGCCTGCTGCGGCGCAGGCCAGCCCATCCCCCGCTCAAGCGGTAACCGGCGACGTTGAGTTCGACGATCAGCATGGTCTTCTCCTGCTGCTGCGCCATGTGCCGGGTGCGTCCGACTCATGATTATGGGTTATAACATATAAGACTTGCGTCTAGTAATCAAGCTGAAAATCTTTACCCCGCTGAACAGGGCACTAAACGGGGTTGTCGTGTGAACTGCGCCATCGCCAGTGACAGCAGGCATATAGGTCGCAATTATGGTCAGATACATATTTATTCTCCGTGCGCGAAACTCGATACGGTCGATACGGTGGCCAGGTGGCCCGGATCGACTACGTCATCCACTACGTCGAATCGCTCCGACGGTCGGTGGACTTCTACCGCGACATCGTGGGGCTCGCGGTTCGGGTCGAAGGGGACGGTTACGTCGAGTTCGCGCTGGACAACACGAAGTTTTCGCTGTTCGAACGCGCCAAGCTGCCCGAGCTGATCGGGCGTAGTGGCGGCACCCCACCCTGCAGCGAGATCGGCTTCATCGTCGACGACGTCGACGGCGAGGCGCGGCGGCTGACCAACCTCGGAGTCGAGATCCTCCGCGGGCCTGTCGACCGGCCGTGGGGGGAGAGGACTCTGCACGTCGCCGACCCCGATGGCAACATCGTCGAGTTCGCGCAGAGACTGCGCTGACACTTCGAAGAGCTGACGTTTCCGACGGTCGGCGGAGTTAGGCTCGGCCCAGGCGATTGAAAGGCATCAGCGATGGGCCATTACAAGAGCAATGTGCGCGACCTCGAGTTCAACCTGTTCGAATCGCTGAAATTGGACGAGGTGCTCGCTGATGATGCATTCGGTGACCTCGACGGCGACTCGGTCCGGCAGATGCTCTCCGAGGCGGCCCGGCTGGCCGAGGGCCCGGTCGCCGAGTCATTCGCCGAGAGCGACCGGCATCCGCCGACGTTCGACCCCGACACGCACGTCGTCACCTTGCCCGAGCCGTTCAAGAAGTCGCTCGACGCGTGGCGACAGGGCGAATGGTTTCGGGTCGGCCTCAACGAGGACGTCGGCGGTATACCGGCGCCGTCGACGGTGCAGTGGGCGGTCAACGAATTCGTGCTTGGCGCCAACCCCGCCGTGTTCATGTACATGGCCGGCCCCATCATGGCCAACATCCTCTACAGCATTGGCAATGAGCAGCAACGGCATTGGGCCACGTTGGCGATCGACCGCAACTGGGGCGCAACGATGGTGCTCACCGAGCCCGACGCCGGATCCGATGTCGGTGCGGGCCGTACCAAAGCCGTCGATCAGGGCGACGGCACCTGGCACATCGACGGCGTCAAGCGGTTCATCACCAGCGGCGACAGTGACGATGTGTTCGAGAACATCATGCATCTGGTGTTGGCCCGACCCGAGGGCGCCGGCCCCGGCACCAAGGGGCTGAGTCTGTTCCTGGTGCCGAAGTTTCTGCTCGACCCCGAGACCGGCGAGCCGGGCGAGCGCAACGGGGTGTTCGTCACCAACGTCGAACACAAAATGGGTCTCAAGGTATCGGCCACCTGCGAGGTGACCTTCGGTCAGCACGGCACCCCCGCGATCGGCTGGCTGGTCGGCGACAGCCACCGCGGGATCGCGCAGATGTTCAGGGTCATCGAATACGCCCGAATGATGGTCGGTACCAAAGCTATTGCCACGCTGTCGACTGGTTATCTGAATGCGTTGGACTACGCCAAGTTTCGAGTGCAAGGCGCCGATCTCACCCAGATGACCGACAAGACCGCGCCGCGGGTCACGATCATCCACCACCCCGATGTGCGCCGGGCGCTGCTGACGCAGAAGGCCTACGCCGAGGGGCTGCGGGCGCTCTACCTCTATACCGCCGCCCACCAAGACCCCGGGGCGGCCGCGATAGTGTCCGGCGCCGACGCCGACTTGGCGGAGCGGGTCAACGATCTGCTGCTGCCGATCGTGAAAGGCGTTGGCTCCGAACGGGCTTACCAAACCCTGACCGAATCCCTGCAGACCTTCGGCGGGTCCGGCTTCCTGCAGGACTACCCGATCGAGCAATACATCCGCGACGCCAAAATCGACTCGCTCTACGAGGGCACCACCGCGATTCAGGCGCAGGACTTCTTCTTCCGCAAGATCGTCCGCGACCACGGCGCGTCACTGGCCCATCTGATCAAGCAGATCGAGGCGTTCATCGACAGCGACGAGGCCCGACCCGAACTCGCGGATACCCGTGAGCGACTGGCCACCGCGGTCGACGACCTGCAGGGCTGGGTCGGCGCCATGACCGGCTACCTCGTCGATTCGCAGCAGAGCGCGACCGAGCTGTACCGCGTCGGCCTGGAGTCGGTGCCCTTCCTGATGGCGGTCGGCGACCTGTTGATCGGGTGGCTACTCCTGGGGCAGGCCGAGATCGCGCTGCGCGCGCTCGACGGCGACCCGAGCCCGGCCGACCGCTCCTTCTATGCCGGAAAAGTCACGACGGCACGGTTTTTCGTCAAGAACATGCTGCCGCGGTTGAGCGCCGAACGCGGCATCGCCGCGGACGTCGACCTCGCGATCATGCAGCTACGTGAAGAAGCCTTCTAGCCGCCATTCGCCGCTCGAAACCGCGGCGGGCCGCGGTCTCGATCACGAAAGCGCGGCTGACGCTAGTCGGTGGTGTAGCCCATCGGCATCAGTACGCTCTTCTGCTGGGTGAAGTGCTCGACGCCCTCGGGTCCGTTCTCGCGGCCGATGCCTGAGTTCTTGTAGCCACCGAACGGACAGCACGGGTCGAATGCGTACCAGTTGATCGCGTAGGTGCCGGTGCGGATCCGCTCGGAGACTTTGATGCCGCGCGGCACGTCGGTGGTCCACACGCTGCCGGCCAGCCCGTACGCCGAGTCGTTAGCGATCTTGATAGCGTCCTCTTCGGTGTCGTAGGCAATGATGCTCAGCACCGGGCCGAAGATCTCCTCCTGCGCGATCGTCATCTTGTTATCGACGTCGGCGAATACGGTCGGCTGGACGTAGAACCCGTCATCGAGTCCTTCGGGCCGCTTACCGCCGGTCACCAGGCGTGCGCCCTCTTCGATCCCCTTGGCGATGTAGCCCTCGACACGGTCCCGCTGCTTCTCCGAGATCAGCGAACCGATCTGCGCGCCCGCATCCGACGGCGGCCCGACCGGCAGCGAGGCCGCGAAATTGCCCACCGCTTCGACGATTTCGTCGTACCGAGAGCGCGGAGCCAGGATGCGGGTCTGCGCCACACACGCCTGCCCGGTGTTCATGAGCCCGGAGAACACCAGCATCGGGACCGAGGCGGCGAGGTCGACGTCCTCGAGCAGGATGGCCGCCGACTTTCCGCCGAGTTCCAGCGTGCACGGCTTGAGCATCTCGGCGGCCCGCTTGCCGATTTCCTTGCCGACGGCCGAGCTGCCGGTGAAGGAGAAGATGTCGACTCCCGCGTTGGACGTCAGTGCCTGTCCTGTCTCGACGCCGCCGGGAACGATCGACAGCACACCTTCGGGCAGACCAGCCTCGGCGAAGACCTCCGCCAAAGCATTTGCGCTCAAGGGTGTTTCGGCGGCCGGCTTGAGCACCACGGTGCAGCCTGCCAGCAGCGCCGGGCCCAGCTTGTTGATCGCCAAGAACAGCGGGACGTTCCACGCCACGATCGCGCCCACCACACCGAGTGGTTCACGATGGACGATGGTCTGCCCGTAGCCGCCGTTGCGGACCTCCTGCCACTTGACCTGATCGACGGCGGGGCCGGCGAAGAAGTTCAGGCACCCGATGCCGCTCATCCACTGCATGGTCTCGACGGACATGGGCGGCTGGCCGGTCTCGTCGCCAAGCAGCTTGACGAAATGGTCTTTGCGCTCCTCCATCAGCTTGAGTGCGCCCGCGATGACAGCCGCGCGCTCCTTCGGCGGCGTCGTGGGCCACGGTCCGCTGTCGAATGCGGCCCGCGCCGCGGCAACCGCTGCGTCGACGTCGGCCGGCGCCGCCATCGGCACCTTGCCGACGTACTCGCCGGTGGCGGGGCAGTGCACCTCGATGACCTCGGACGTCGACGGCTCAGTCCACTTGCCGCCGATGAAAAGCTTGTCGTACTCCGTTGTAGCTTGCTTCGTTGTGACGTCAGTCATGGTCGCCACCCTACCCAAGCCACGGCGAAACGAGAACACGTTTCATTCTTGCGGCTGAAGTACCAGCACGAGATTGCTCACCAGGAACTCGCGGACCACTGGCACGGCCGTCAGCCACCAGGCCCATTTCGGGTGGTAGCGCGGGAACGCGGCCATCAAGGCGCCCGTACTCGTCGCCCAGTCCAGGCCGTCCGCCGCCGACACCGCGAACAACGACGACCCGTAGTTGTTTTTGGCGGAATGGCCGTGTTTGCGGGCGTAGCGCGCCGCCGCCCGCGCGCCGCCGAGGTAGTGGGTCAGGCCCATCTCATGGCCGCCGAACGGGCCGAGCCAGACGGTGTACGACAGCACCGCCAGGCCGCCGGGCCGGGTCACCCGCAACATCTCGCCGCCCAATTCCCACGGCCGCGGCACGTGCTCGGCGACGTTCGACGAAAGGCAGATGTCGACGCTGTTGTCCGCGAACGGCAGCGCCATGCCCGACGCCCGGACAAATGTCGCGGAGTCAAGCGCCAAAACCGGTCCGGTGGCGTGCATCTCGTTCGGGTCCGGCTCGACGCCGATGTAGTGCAGGCCGGCGTCGTTGAACGCCCCGGCAAAATATCCCGGCCCGCCGCCGACGTCGAGCACACGGCGTCCCACCGGTCGTTCACCGTGGATGCCCTGCCAGAGATCGCTGACCATCTCGACGGTGTCGACGGCCAGCGGGCCGTAGAACCGCGGCGGATCGCGCTGCTCGTAGCGGAAGCTAGACAGCAGCCGCACCGAGCGGCGCAGGGTCGCCCGCCGCGCAAACACCTCGGTCACGGCCACCGGCCAACCCTAAAGCCCAGGCATAGCCAGTTCTGACGGCCGGGCGCCTCCGCATCGCCTGCGGGCTTTGCATCGTCACCCGGCTAGGCTGGCCCGATGTCCGGTGTGCGCTCAGTGCTGCTTCTGTGCTGGCGCGATACCGGGCACCCGCAGGGCGGCGGCAGTGAAACCTATCTGCAGCGCATCGGCGCGCAGCTGGCCGCCTCCGGGGTCGACGTCACGCTTCGCACCGCGCGATACCCGGGTGCACCGCGCCGGGAAATCATCGACGGCGTCCGCATCGACCGCGTTGGCGGGCGGTACTCGGTGTACGTCTGGGCGATGCTCGCGATGGCTGCGGCCAGGCTCGGCCTCGGACCGCTGCGACGGGTTCGGCCCGATGTCGTCGTCGACACCCAGAACGGACTTCCTTTCCTCGCCCGGCTGATCTACGGCTCCCGCGTCGCGGTACTGGTCCACCACTGCCACCGCGAGCAGTGGCCGGTCGCCGGCTGGTTCCTCGGCCGGGTGGGCTGGTTCGTCGAATCACGGTTGTCGCCCAAGCTGAATCGCCGCAACCAGTACGTCACGGTGTCGCTGCCGTCAGCCCGCGACCTGGTCGGCCTCGGTGTCGGGAACGAACGAATTGCGGTGGTGCGCAATGGACTCGACGAGGCTCCCGCGTCGACGTTGGCGGGTCCTCGCGCTTCGGCACCACGCGTTGTCGTGCTGTCACGACTCGTGCCGCACAAGCAGATCGAGGACGCGTTGGACGCGGTGGCGCGGCTACGCAGGTCGATACCGGGTCTGCACCTCGACATCGTCGGTGGCGGTTGGTGGGATCGACGGTTGGTCGACCATGCGCAGCAGCTCGGGATCAGCGATGCGGTGACATTCCACGGCCACGTCGACGATGAGGCCAAACACGTTGTCCTGCAACAGGCTTGGGTGCACGTGCTGCCGTCACGCAAAGAGGGCTGGGGTCTGGCGGTCATCGAGGCGGCTCAGCATGCGGTGCCCACCATCGGTTACCGGTCGTCCGGTGGACTGGCCGACTCGGTTATCGACGGGGTTACCGGCGTGCTGGTCGACGACCATGCCGACCTGGTGGACCGGCTCGAGCAGCTGCTGGCCGACCCGGTGCTGCGCGACGAGCTCGGCGCCAAGGCGCAGGCGCGCAGTGCCGAGTTTTCGTGGCGGCAAAGCGCGGACGCGATGCGGTCGGTGCTGGAGTCAGTCGCGGCCGGCGGCCGCGTCACCGGCGTGGTGTGACAACCGCCGCCGCCCCGTAATCGCCGACCCGACGGCGCCGCCGAGCAGCATCGCCAGCCACACCAGATGCGCGGCGACGACCACCGCTCGCCGAACCGCTGACGCGCCGGCGGTGTTCCCGCCGACCCGGTACAGCATCAGATCGCGCCCGCGATATACAACGGGCAGTCGAGCAGGAGTCTCTGCGGCCGTGCTCATGTCGCCGGGTGTGCCCATCTCGACAACCAGCCAGCCCACGCCGGCCGCGCGTAACTGGCCCGGGTCGGCACCGGCCAGCAGCAGCCGCTGCACCTCACGCGCTCGGTCGCCCTCGCCGAGGACGGTCGTGCCGGAGATCGTCAGGTCGCCGGTCGCCAGCACGTCGGCGCGCAGCCAGCGCGGCAAGGGGTCCAGCACCGGCGCCGGGCCCGACCAGGCGAACCGCCGCATGGTGTCGGCGGGCAACACCGCAACCTCGGCGGGCTCGCGGTTGATCATCGTTGCGACGGCCTGCCAGTCGGCGGGGTAGTGCACCGCCGTGACCTTTCCCGCAACGCCCCAAGCCAAGTCCGGCAACGACAGCACCAGCGCGAGGCAGCACAACAGAGCTGCCGAAAAGGGACGCAACCAATGTCGCAACGTCAGGACCGCTCCTGAAGCCGCCAGCGCATAGCCGGGCATCGCCAAGGCGACCCACTTCTGCGCGTCCCGAAGAACACCCAGGCCCGGCACGGTCTCGACCATGGCGTGCAGCACCGCCAGACCCGGACCGGTCGCCAGTGCGGCAGGAATCAGCACCGCCGCCACAGACAGCACCAGTAACGGCCGCACGACACGAGAAGTCCGCAAAGCCACCGCGCCGGCCACCACGACCGCGAGCAGCGCAGCAGCGGATAGTACGGCGAAATACGTTGCGCGCGAAGCCGGTACCGCATCACCGTTCCATATGCCGCCCAAGCTGGCCAGGCTGCCCAGTGTGCCCAGGCCGGGCTCGGCGCGCGCGGCGAACGCGGCGATGCCTGGGGTGTGTGTCCACATGTCCGACGACGACAGGCCCACCGCGGACGCGGCCAACCACGGCAGCGCAGCCAAGACCGCGACACCCAATGTGATTGCGGCACAACGGCGACGCGGGAAAGCGCCAGGCATCGCGACACACGTCAGCCCAACGATTGTGGCGAGGATCAAGCCGGTCGGAGTCAGGCCCGCCAGCGCGACCCAGAATGCCAGCCCGAAAAGAACCCTCCACGAGAGTGTTTCGGCCGCTCGCAACGATGCCATCGTCGTCGCCACCCACGGCAGGCAGCCATACCCGAGCAATAGGCTCCAATGTCCCTGCAGGAGTCGCTCGCCGACATAGGGATTCCAGATCGCCAACGTGATCGCGGCAAATTGGCCGCCCGCACCGGATTCCGGCACCAGCAACGCGACCAATCGGCCCGCGCCCCAACCGGCCAAAAACAGGCCCAGCACCAGCAGCGTTTTGACCACGATGCCGCCGTCGATGCAGTGCGAGGCCAGGGCGACCGCGAAATCCTGTGGCGTTGCCCGGGGAGCCGAGACCAGTCCGAGCGCGCTATCGGTCACGTACGAGGTCGGGGTGGACACCGCGTCACGCAGCAATAAGTAGCCCCGGCTCAGTAACGGAGCCACCACCACCAGCGCCAACGCGAGCGCGTACCCGGGCCGAGACCAGCGCACGCCGAGAACTAGCTAAGAAGGATCGGGCGGGCCAGACGCCGGAGGACTTCCCGTGCTCGACGGGCCGTCCCGCTTGACGTCCTTGGGTTGGGTGGGAATCTTCTCGGTCTCCGCTTCGGCACCGGGTACTCGCGCCGGCGGCGGCTCGCCGCGCCCGAAGAAGCCCTGCTCGTCGTCGTCCGAATCCGATTCGTTCAGCGCGGTCTCGGTTCGCAGGCTGAACGAGCCGAGGAGCAGCCCGCCGATCAGCGCGATCACCCCCGCTGCGGTGAACGTGATCGGCAGCACCCGCGACCACAGCGCCAACCGGTCGCGCTCGTTGCGTGCGGCGTTGACCTGCGACTCGACCGTCTCTTCGGTCGACGTGACCTTGTAGTCGGCCAGCGTCACCTCGGGCTTCAACGCGTCGCGCGCGTAGTAGTGGTTGGCGCGCTCCTGCTTCTTGACGATCGTCCCCGACTCCGGGTCCACCCAGAACGTCCGCTGCGCGGCGTAATAGCGGGTCATCGTGATCTTTTCTTCGGGATCTCCCGGCAGGCCCCACATCTCCGCGGTGTTGGTGACCTTGCTGTCGGCATCGTCGGCGTACAGCGACGGATACCTGACCGGCTCGGCGAGCTTGCCGTCGGCGTCGTACCCGACGTCTTGGGTGAACTTGTAGACGGTCAGCCCGTTGACGTCTTCTTCGCCGGTGTAATTGGCCTCGAACGCCTTCTGCGCAATCGGGTCGAAGTATGCGTAGGAGCGCTTCTCAGTGTGGAACGGGAAGCGGTACGACAGCCCCTCGTGTGGCAACGCGATGTTGGTGGCCGGGCTTTCGTCTTTGAAGCCGCGCGGCTTCTGCACCGCGCCACCGGGGTGGGTGTCGTCGGACACCGCCGAGGCGGTCTTGCGGTTCAGCGTGACCGTGTCGACCAGAGCGAGCAGCAGGCCGGAGTCCTTCTGCTTGTCGCTGCGCCGAACCGAGCTACCCACCTGGAACGTCACGACATCGGCGTTGGCCGGAGATTCGACATCGATCTGCTGCTGGGCCACCACCGGCACGTTCTTGTCAACGACGAGCTTCGGGCTGTAGAGCGAACCGGGGTCGACGACAGTGCCGTTGCCTTCGCCGATCAGCGTCGCATCCAGATCGAGTGGAATCTTGGTGATCCGGCTACCGGTGTAGGTCCACAGCAACAGGGCTGCGATCAACAACGCGGCACCGAGTCCCATGATTCCGCACGCGGCCATCCGCAACATGACTGCTCGGTTCACGTTGCCGTGACCTCCTTCTGGTCTCGTCCGGTGTCTGTGCCGTCGGCGACCTGGGGTTGCACCCACTTACCGCGCTGCGGCGAAGCAAAACTCGTTCGACCCTAACAGCATTATTTAAGGCAGCGGTTTATGTCCCCACGGTGGGTAAATCGGGGTGCCGGGCAGACTGTCACTGTGGATCACGGGCAGGTGGGCGGCACGCGCAAGTTCCTGCCCGCCGTCGAAGGGATGCGGGCGTGCGCCGCGATCGGGGTTGTCATCACCCACGTGGCGTTCGATACCGGACACGCACAAGGATTCGACGGGCGACTGTTCGGCCGCTTCGATCTCGCCGTCGCGGTGTTCTTCGCGCTGTCCGGATTCCTGCTGTGGCGCAGCCACGCCGCGGCGGCCCACGGTCTGGGGCCGCGCCCGGCCACCGGCCACTACCTGCGCTCGCGGGTGGTGCGCATCATGCCCGCGTACCTGGTTGCGGTCGTGGTGATCCTGACCCTGCTGCCCGACGGCAATCACCCGAATCTGACGGTGTGGCTGGCGAATCTGTCGCTCGCCCAGGTCTATGTCCCGCTGACGTTGACCGCCGGCCTGACCCAGATGTGGAGCCTGTCGGTAGAAGTCAGCTTCTACCTGGTCCTGCCGATCCTCGCGATGTTGGCCGCCCGCCTCCCGGTCCGCGCCCGGATCCCGGCCATCGCGGCGCTGGCCGTGGCGAGCCTGTTCTGGGGCTGGATTCCGTTTCACGCCCCGCCCGGCCTCAACCCGTTGACGTGGCCGCCGGCCTTCTTCTCCTGGTTCGCCGCCGGCATGCTGCTCGCCGAATGGATCTACCGCCCGACCGGCTGGCCGCACCGGCTGGCGCGACACCGATTGTTGATGGCCGGCGTGGTCGTGGCGGCCTACCTGGTCGCGGCCTCGCCGCTGGCCGGCCCGGCTGGGCTCGTGCCGAGCACCAGCGCGCAATTCACCGTCAAGACCGCGATGGGCGCGCTGGTGGCCGTGGGTCTCGTGGCGCCGCTGGTGCTCGACCGGGCCGACGACAGCCACTGGTTTCTGGGCAGCGCCGCAATGGTGACGCTGGGACGTTGGTCGTACGGGATTTTCATCTGGCATCTGGCCGCGCTGACGATGGTGTTCCCGATCATCGGTCAGTTCGCCTTCCACGGACACCTGCCCGAGGTGCTGACGCTGACGCTGGGCTTCACCATCGCGATCTCCGCGGTGAGCTACGCGCTGGTCGAATCGCCGTGCCGTGAAGCGTTGCGGCGCTGGGAAACTCGCCGCACGTCACGCACCGAGACGGCGGTCAGCCCGCGTCAAGAAGACGCAATCGCTCCATGATCTCCGTGCGGACCGCGGAGCGGCGGGCCTTGCCGGCGTCGTCGCGCAGCGGAGAGTCGACGAATTCGATGGTCGCCGGCACTTTGTACCCGGCGATCCGGTCGCGCAGGAACTCCTGAACGCCTGCCTCGTCGAGCGTGAGCCCGGCCTGGACCAGGGCGTAGGGCACCTGCCCCAGGTCCTCGTGGGGGACACCAACGACTAAGCAGGACAGCACATCTGGGTGCTCGGATAGCGCGGCCTCGATCTCGGCGGGGTAGACGTTGCGGCCACCGACGGTGAACATGTCGACTCGGCGGTCGGAGATGTAGAGGAACCCGTCGGCGTCGAAGTAGCCGAGGTCTCCCAGCGAATCCCAGCCGTCACGCGACTTCGCGGTCGCGCCGACGTAGCGATAGGTGGGGCCGCTGCCCGGGCTGGGCCGCATGTAGATCTCTCCCACCTCGCCGGGCGGGCAGGGGTTGCCGTCGTCGTCGAGCACCTTCATCTCGCCGGCCACCACGATCCCGACCGAGCCGCGGTGAGCCAGCCACTGGTCGCCGGAGATGAACGTCAGCGCCTGTAATTCGGTGCCGCCGTAGAGTTCCCAGACCTTCTCCGGACCGAGCAGGTCGATCCAGGCCTGCTTGATCGCGGGTGGGCACGGCGCACCCAGATGCCAGAACCGACGCAGCGACGAAAGATCGAAGGCCCCGGGATTCTCGTAGTACACCGGAAGACACCGCTGCATGATGGTCGGCACCGTCGTCAGGAACGTCACGCGATGGTCGCTGATCAGCCGCAGGAACTGCTCCGGCTCGAAGCGGCTCATCAGCACCAGGTGATGGCGCATCAGCAGCGCGATGGTGGCCGTCGTAAAACCGGTGTTGTGCGACAACGGAACTGGGACCAGCGTGATGTCGCCCTCTTGGGCGCCGAGCGGATAGCCGATCGCCGGTGGGATCCTGCTGTCGCCGCCGGACTCGATGAGTTTCGGACGGCCGGTGCTGCCACCCGACCCCATCGCCTTCCATACCGGCGACACGGCTTCGGGCAGGGCCTCGTCGGACAACGACGGGTCGGGCTCGAATCCGATTGGCACACTGTTGATCTCAGGCTGCTGTGGCCGACCGACCAGCAACGCCGGTGGCCGCAGCTCCAGCAACCCGGCCAGCTCCGCGTCGGGCAGCCGCGCGGACAGCGGCTGCGGTACCGCGCCCAGTTTCCAGCACGCCACGGCGGCCTGGATCCACTCGATCGAATTGGGCAGCACCATCGTCACGTAGTCGCCGACGCCCACTCCGCGCTCGGCGTACGCGCGGGCCAGTCGGTTCGTCGAGCGGTCGAGTTCACCACGGGTCAGCGTGCGCCCGTCGCACGTGACGGCGGGCTCGTCGGGAGCGAGCGCGGCCAACGCCGAGATCTGGGCTCCGATCGGCGGGACCGGCGCCGTCACGCGTAGGCGCCCTGCCGCTCGAAGATCCGGCGCGGGTTGTCGACCAGCATGGTGTGCAGTTGCTCATCGGTGACGCCGCGCTCCTTCAGGGCGGGGATGACGTCGTTGTGGATGTGCAAGTAGTGCCAGTTCGGCGCCATCTGCGGCACCAGATCTTCGGGCAGCGCGTCGAAATAGCAGTTGGCATCATGGGATAACACCATTTTGTCGGCGTGCCCGCGCTCACACATCCGCGCGACGATATCGACCCGGTCCTCGAACGGTGAGATCACGTCGAGGCCGAATCGGTCCATTCCGAGGTAGGAGCCTGGGGCGATGAGCTCTTCGAGGTAGCCGATGTCGGTGCTGTCGCCGGAGTGCCCGATGATCACCCGGCTCAGATCGACGCCCTCTTCTTCGAAGATCTTCTGCTGCTCGAGTCCGCGCCGCAGCCCAGCATGGGTGTGCGTGGAGATCGGCACCCCGGTCCGTTTGTGCGCCTGGGCCACCGCGCGCAGCACCCGCTCGACACCCGGGGTGACACCCGGTTCGTCGGTGGCGCACTTGAGGATGCCGGCCTTGATGCCGGTGTCCGCAATGCCTTGCTCGATGTCGCGGACGAACATGTCGGTCATGATCTCCGGACCGTCCAGCATGCCGCCGGGACCCTCGTAGTGGAACCGGAACGGGATGTCGTTGTAGGTGTACAAGCCGGTGGCGACGACGATGTTCAGGTCGGTGGCCGCGGCGACCCGCGCGATGCGCGGAATGTAGCGGCCCAGCCCGATCACGGTGAGGTCGACGATCGTGTCGACGCCACGCGACTTCAGTTCGTTGAGCCGGTCGATGGCGTCGGCAACCCGTTTGTCTTCGTCGCCCCACGCTTCTGGGTAGTTCATCGCGATCTCGGTGGTCATGATGAACACGTGCTCATGCATGAGCGTGACGCCGATATCGGAGGTATCGACAGGTCCGGAAGCGGTATTCAGTTGCGACACAAGTTGATGCTAAGCCTTCGCGGTTGGGCTCGATCACTGAAACCGTAATCGCGAGTAATCCACCGGAATACGCGCACGCGGCTAGGCGGCGTCCTGGGCAGCGGCACGTCTGGTGCACGCGTCCTGGCAAGCATGGTTGATCCCGGGCAGTACCTGATGTGCGACGTCGGTGCCGGTCCGGATAGTCACAGCCGCGACGAACCCGCCGGCTGCGGACAGGCCCGCTGTGATCAACATCGCGACAGCGAAGCTGCGCCCCAGGGGTTGTCCTGCGCCGACACGCATTCCGGCCATGACAGGCAGCACCGCAATCGCGAGCAGGCCGGCGAGTCGCGCGACGGCATTGTTGACACCCGACGCAGTTCCCGCATAGTTCTCGGGCACGGCGGCCAGGACGGCCGCGGTCAGCGGGGCGACGGTGACCGCCAGCCCGACGCCGAAGACGATGACGGCCGGCAGTACCGCGTCCAGATATGAGGTGCCGGGAACGATGCGTGCCATCAACGCCAAACCCGCCGCCGCGATCAGCGGGCCAACCGCCATCGGCAACCGCGGGCCCGTACGCTCCGCGAGGGCACCGGTCAATGGGGAGCCGATCAGCATGATCACCGTCATGGGCAGTGTTGCAAGACCGGCAGCCAACGCCGAGTAGTGCAGGCTTTGCTGCAGCTGCAATGTCAGCAGGAACAGCGCGCCGCCTACCGCCGCATACACCGCAAGGGTGGTGAGGTTCGCGCCGCTGAACTGACGGGAACGGAACAGCGCGAGGGGCAACAGCGGTGCAGTGACCCGTTTCTCGATGAGCACGAAGGCCGCCAGCGCCGCCGCGCCGACCGCGGCCGCAGCGACTGTAATCGGTGCCCACCCGCGAGACGGCGCCTCGATCAGCGCGTAGGTCATTCCCGCGAGACCGAGAACGATCGCTGCGGCACCCATGATGTCCGGGCGTCCGTGGGCTGTGGTGTCACGGGATTCAGGGACGTGGCGGGCCGCCATCAGGATCGCCGCCGCGGCCAACGGGATGTTCAACAGGAACACCCATCGCCACGATGCGGCGTCGACCAGCCAACCGCCGACAAACGGGCCGAGGGCTGTGGTCACCCCCGACATACCGGCCCAGATCCCCACCGCACGGCCGCGGTCTTTTTGGATGATCCCTGCGTCGATCAGTGCGAGGCTGCCGGGCACCAACGCCGCCGCCCCGACGCCCTGCACCAGACGCGCTCCGATCAGCCAGCCCACCGTCGGTGAAAGGCCACACGCCAGTGAAGCCGCAGTGAACAAGACCAGTCCGCTGATAAAGACACGGCGCCGACCGTAGCGGTCGCCGGCCGCGCCGCCGGAAAGCAGCAGTGCGCTCAGTGTCAGCAGGTAGCCGTCGAGTATCCACTGCTGGCCGGTCAGCCCGGCACCGAATTCTCGACCGATGGCGGGAAGCGCGACGTTGACCACGGTGCCGTCGAGCAACGCGATCCCCGAGCCGAGAACCGCGGCTGCGATCAGCCAACGTGCGGGCGGCGACGTCAGCGGCACGCGGTGCGGGGAGATCATCGGCTGCTTGGGTTGTTTCACGGTTCGTCTACCACCGCGCGTCATGCGCGAGTTTGGTGGGCCTTCCAACGATCGGGGTCGTCCTCGAGCGCAGGGCGGTCCCAGCCGGCATGGACCGCCGCTGCTTCGTAGGTGTCTTGCAGGAAACCGAGAAGCGTTTCGTCGGGATCGGTTGCCTGCCGCACTGCTTCATAAGGCAACAAGTACTCACCCAAATCCCGGTCGTAGCGGGCGTCCGCCGGCGTGACCGGATGCTCGGCGAAGCCGTCGGGTTCGGGATAGGCGTAGGCATAGAAAGCACCCTCGTCACCGCCGCCGGGAAAGAACCCGCAGCTGCTCAGTTCTCGGGAGTAGCCCTCGACCATCACCCAGTCTCCGACATTGGGTGCACCGCCCGGGTGGCGCGGCGCACCGCGCCCGGAAAAACGCGTGCACGCAAGATCCATTGCGCCCCAGAAGAAGTGGACGGGGCTTGCCTTACCCACGAACCGGGCGCGAAACTGACCGAGTACGCGATTGGCCTGGAGTAATTGGCGCCAGAACAGTTTCGCGGCATCACCGTCGTACGACGCGTGCTGGACATCCTCGGCGAATGGCAGGGCCGGGTCGACCTCGTTGGGGTGCGACTGGATGCGGGTGGAGAATCCCAATTCGTCGAGAGCCTGCATGGTCTGCGAGTAGAACTCGGCCACCGATTTCGCCTCCAACGCCACGGTACGGGTCGCGCCGGTGCTGCTCCGAATCACCAATTGCTGTTCTATGAAGTCGAACTCGATGTCGAAGGCCTCGGCCTCATGCGGCATCGACAAGGTCGTCAGTCCGCGCGAAGTGACGTACAACGTGGCCTGCCACCAGTGATTGACAAGGGGTAGATGAGCGAGTCGGACCTTGCCGACGATCTGAGTCCACATGTGCAGTGTGTCCCGCGTCGATGTCCAGTCGTCGACCCGCAGGCTGGGCCAGGCGTTGGTTAGTTGGGCCATTCGGTCAGCACCCCTCGGTTCGGCGTCGCACCCAGCTGGGCAATTGTTAGTTACCTTCTTACCGCCGGTGCCGGCTAGCCGTTGCGTCTTCACGCTGAGGCGGCGCTGCAGTACTTCGGCGTGGCGCGCGACAACATTGGCCGGCGACAAACCCTTGCGAAGTGACGTGGCTCACAGTAAAGTGACCAGTGGTCATTCCGATGGAGGAGGGCAATGCCGACGGTCACCTGGGCTCGCGTCGACCCCGCGCGCCGCGCCGCAGTGATCGAGTCGGCGGAGGCGGAGTTCGGTGCCCACGGCTTCTCCGGCGGCAGTCTGAATGTGATCGCACGGCGGGCGGGCGTGGCCAAAGGCAGCCTGTTCCAATACTTTGCCGACAAGCGCGATCTCTACGCGTTCATCACCGACGTGGCCAGCCAGCGGGTGCGCGCGTACATGGAGGCGCGGATCAGTGACCTCGATCCAAGCCGGCCGTTCTTCGACTTTTTGACCGACTGGCTTGACGTGTGGATCGCCTACTTCGCCGACCACCCACACGAGCGCTCACTGCACGCGGCGGCAAGCCTCGAGGTCGACACAGATGCCCGGATCAGCGTGCGCAGCGTCATCCATCGTCATTACCTGGAAGTGCTGCGGCCGCTGGTGCGAGAAGCTCAGCTGCGCGGCGACTTTCGCAAGGACGCCGACACCGAAGCGTTGATGTCGTTGCTGCTGTTGATCTTTCCGCACTTAGCGCTGGCGCCATACATGCGCGGGCTCGATCCGATCCTGGGGCTGGACGAACCCAGCCCGGAGCAGCCGGCGCTGGCGGTACGCCGCCTGGTGGCCGTGTTGGGCGCGGCCTTTTCGCCAATTTCTATCGACAGCAAAGCAATTCATTCACAAAAGATCTGAGGAGGTCTGATGACACGCACGAATACCCGGTCCATGGTCGCCGGCGGGCTCAATTGGGACAGCTTGCCGTTGAAGCTGTTCGCCGGGGGCAATGCCAAGTTCTGGAACCCAGCCGACATTGACTTCTCCCGCGACCGCGCCGACTGGGAGCAGCTCACCCACGACGAGCGGCACTACGCAACCCGATTGTGCGCAGAATTCATTGCCGGCGAAGAAGCCGTTACCGAAGACATTCAGCCCTTCATGTCGGCTATGCGCGCCGAAGGACGACTGGGCGACGAAATGTATCTGACGCAGTTTGCTTTCGAGGAGGCCAAGCACACCCAGGTGTTCCGGATGTGGCTCGACGCCGTTGGCATCACCGACGATCTGCACGAGTACCTCGAAGACGTGCCCACCTACCGCACCATCTTTTACGAGGAGTTGCCGAACTCGCTCAACGCGTTGTCAGCCGATCCATCGCCGGCCGCCCAAGTCCGAGCCTCGGTCACCTACAACCACATGGTCGAGGGGATGTTGGCGCTCACCGGATACTTCGGCTGGCACAAGATTTGCGTCGAGCGCGGGATTCTGCCCGGCATGCAGGAGCTGGTCCGCCGCATCGGCGACGACGAGCGGCGCCACATGGCATGGGGCACCTTCACCTGTCGGCGTCACGTGGCCGCAGACGACCGCAACTGGGACGTGTTCGAGACGCGGATGAACGAGCTCATGCCGCTCGGGCTGCGTCTCATCGAAGAAGGCTTCGCGCTGTATGACCCGATGCCCTTCGGCCTCTCAGTGGACGAATTCATGCAGTACGCCGCGGATAAGGGCATGCGGCGCTTCGGCACGATCAGCAGTGCACGCGGTCGCCCGCTTGCCGAGATCGACCTGGACTACTCGCCGGTGCAACTGGAGGACACCTTTGCCGACGAGGACGCCAAAGTCCTTGCCGGCGCGGCGGTTTAGCGATTACTCGACCTTCGAGCCGCCGGACGCGGAGCCGCTGTCCGACTCGCCGACCCACACTGTCTTGGCGTTGCAGAACGCGCGGATGCCGAGGCTCGCGAGTTCGCGACCGTAGCCGGAACGCTTGACGCCGCCGAACCCGAGTTCGGGGTAGGACACCGTCATACCGTTGATAAAGACCTGGCCGGCCTCGATGTCGTCGATGAAGCGTTCCTGCTCGGTCTCGTCGTTGGTCCACGCGTTGGACCCGAGCCCGAACGTGGTGGCGTTGGCGATCTCGATCGCCTCGTCGATGTCCGACGCCCGGTACATCGAGGCGACCGGGCCGAACACCTCTTCGGTGTAAAGCGCCATGTCCTTGGTGATGTCGGTGACCACGGTCGGCGGGTAAAACCAGCCGGGCTGGTCGAGGGGCTTGCCGCCGAGGCGGATGGTGGCGCCTGCCGCGGCGGCGTCATCGACCTGCTTGGCGATCTCGTCGCGGCCCGATTCGGTGGCGAGTGGCCCCACGTCGGTGTCCGGGTCGGTCGGGTCGCCGACCTTGAGGCCCTGCATCCTCTCCACGAACTTGTCGACGAACGTGTCGTAGATGTCGGTGTGCACGATGAACCGCTTGGCGGCGATGCAGGATTGACCGTTGTTCTGCACCCGCGCGGTCACCGCGGTCTTCACTGCCTCGTCGAGGTTCGCGGACGGCATCACGATGAACGGGTCGCTGCCGCCGAGCTCCATCACGGAGGGCTTGATCTCGTCGCCGCAGATGGCGGCAACCGACTGACCGGCCGGCTCGCTACCGGTCAGCGTGGCCGCGGCAACGCGGGGGTCGCGCAGCATCGCCTCGACTGCGCTGGACGACACCAGCAACGTCTGGAAGCAGCCGTCCGGAAAACCGCCGCGGGCGATCACGTCAGCGAGGTAAAGCGCAGACTGCGGAACATTCGACGCGTGCTTGAGGATGCCGACGTTGCCGGCCATCAACGCGGGTGCGGCGAACCGCACGGCCTGCCAGAGCGGGAAGTTCCACGGCATAATGGCCAGCACCACGCCGAGCGGCTGCCACCGGGTGTAGGCGCGCTTCGCGCCCACCTTCGAGGCCTCGGACGGCTCATCGGCCAGGAACTTCTCGGCATTCTCGGCGTAATAACGAAAACCTTTGGCGCACTTGAGCGCTTCGGCCTTGGCGGACTTGAGCGTTTTGCCCATCTCGAGGGTCATCATCGCGCCGACGTCGTCGGCTTCTTTCTCGAGCAGGTCAGCGGTGGCGTGCGCCCACTCGGCCCGCTGGGCGAACGTGGTCGAGCGGCGGTAGTCCAGGAACCGCTCGTGAGCTTTGGCGATCGCGGCCTCGACGTCGCTGTCGGTGGCCGGGGTGAAGGTCTTGACTGTCTCGCCGGTGGCCGGGTTGATGGTGGCGATGGGCACGCTGACATCCTTCGCTTGAAAAGTGGGTAGAGGTCTAAGACCTAGCCTGCCACTATCGTTCCCACAAAGGGAGGTGCCGATGAGCAAAGCTGCCGAGTTGATAGTCAAGTGCCTGGAAAACGAGGGCGTCGAGGTCGTATTCGGATTGCCGGGGGAGGAGAACATCCGGTTCGTGCAGGCGCTGGCCTCGTCCAAGATCCGCTACGTCCTGACCCGGCACGAGCAGGCGGCGTCGTTCATGGCCGAGATGTACGGCCGGGTCACCGGGCGGGCGGCGGTGGTGTCTGCCACGCTCGGGCCGGGCGCGATCAACATGCAGCTGGGCGTCGCCGACGCCACCACCAACAGCACGCCCCTGGTGGCGATCTCCGCCCAGGTCGGCCAGAACCGCGAGTACAAGGAGTCGCACCAGTACGTCGACCTGGTGTCGATGTTCGCGCCGATCACCCGCTGGGCCGCCGACATCCCGACCGCGCAGGCCATCCCGGAGATGGTCCGCAAGGCGTTCAAGGTCGCCGAGAGCGAACGCCCCGCGGCGGTGTATCTGGCGGTGCCCGAACACATCGATGCCGACGAGGCCGACTACGACCTGGGGCCGTTGCCTCGCAATGTCGTTCGCGCCGAGGCGCCCGCCTTCCGCCAGGTGGCGCGCGCCGTCGACATCCTGCGCGAGGCCAAGCGTCCGGTGGTGCTGGCCGGGCACGGCGCCGCCCGAGCCGACGCGACCGATGCGCTGGTGCGGTTCTCCGAGAAGTTCGACATCCCGGTGGCCAACACCTTCCACGGCAAGGGCGTCATGCCCGACGACCATCCCAACGCGCTCGGCGCGCTGGGATTCATGCGACACGACTACGTGAACTTCGGGTTCGACAACGCCGACGCCGTCATCGCGGTCGGGTATGAGTTGCAGGAGTTCGACCCGGTCCGGATCAACCCCAAGGCCGACAAGAAGATCATCCACGTGCACCGCTTCCCGGCCGAGGTCGACGCGCATTACTCGGTCGACGTTGGGATCATCGGCGACATCAGCGCCTCGCTCGACGCGCTGACCGAAGCGCTCGACGATCACGTCTATGCCGCGGACCCGCACATTCCCGGCGCGGGTCTGCTCAGCGAGGAATTCACTCGCGGGCAACAAGATTCGCGATACCCGTTGGCGCCGGCGCGGGTGGTCGCCGACACCCGCGCCGTGCTGGACCGCAGTGACGTCGTGCTGGTCGACACCGGCGCCACCAAGATGTGGATGGCCCGGCTATATCCCACCTACGAGCGCAACACCTGCCTGATCTCGAATGGGTTGTCCACCATGAGCTTTGCGCTACCCGGTGCGATGGGAGTCAAGCTGGCGCAGCCGGAGTCGAAGGTGCTGGCGGTGGTCGGCGACGGCGCTTTCCTGATGAACTCCCAGGAGATCGAGACCGCCGTCCGCGAGAAGATTCCGCTGGTGGTTCTCATCTGGGAGGACGGTGGCTACGGTCTGATCGAGTGGAAGATGGACCTCGAGCTGGGTGAGCACCACTATGTGAAGTTCGGCAACCCCGACATCGTGAAGTACGCGGAAAGCTTCGGCGCCAAGGGCTATCGGATCTCTGATGCCGACGAACTGTTGCCGACACTGCAGACCGCTCTGGCCGAGGACGGGGTTTCGCTGATCTGCTGTCCGGTCGACTACTCCGAGAATCTGCGGTTGACCGACCGTCTCGGCGAACTCGACGAGACGTTGTGACTTCCTGGGCTACGCGATGGACGAGTGCAGCGAGAGTGGCGGCAGATAACTGCTCTCCAGGGTGCGCTGCCACCAGGCGTGCTCACGCCGCAGTTCGGCGGCGGTGGTGAACCGGTACCGGTAAAGCTGGGCGCGGACGTAGTGCGGCGGCGTGTCTGGGAAGGGATTGTGGCGCAGTAGTTTCAGCGTCGCTGGATCGTTACGCAGAAGCCGCACGATGAATGGCCGAAACCACGAGTGGGCGTACTGCGGGGATATCGCGGCGAACCACATCAGCCAGTCCAGTCGCAGGTGATACGGCGCCCACTGCCGAGGGAGTCGCCGCAGCCCCCCGGGTTTGCCTTTGAATTCGTATTCCTTCCAGACGGTCTGGTCGTCGACGTCGGTCTCGTCGGTGCCCTCGATCACCACCTCGCGGCGGATGCGTCCGATGCTGCCGAATGCCCCGTAGGTGTTGATCAGGTGAAAGGGGTTAAAGGACATGTTCATTCGCTGGCGGCGCGAAATCATGTTGCGTACCGGGAGATAGCTCAGGGCCAGACTCAGCACCGTGAACGCGATCACCAGTGCGCTGAACCACCGCGGCGCGTCGGCCAGTGGCGGCTGGTGGGCAATCGGCAGTATCACCGACAGCGAGTTCGCGTCGATCGCGCTGAAGGCCAGCAGGATCGTCAACCAGTTGAGCCAGGCGAAATTGCCCGACGCCACCAGCCACAACTGGGTGACGATGACGATTGCCCCAGCGATGCTGGCGACTGGTTGCGGGGCGAACAAGCCGAATGGAACAATCAGCTGCGCAACGTGATTGCCCGCGACCTCGACCCGATGCAGCCGCTTGGGCAGGTGGTGGAAGAACCAGCTCAGCGGCCCCGGCATCGGCTGTGTCTCGTGGTGGTAGTCGAGGCAGGTCAGGTCTCGCCAGCAGGAATCGCCGCGAAGCTTGATCAGGCCGGCACCGAACTCGACCCGGAACAGCAGCAACCGGGCCAGCCACATCGCCAGCAACGGCGGAGCCGTCCGATCGTTGCCGAGAAATATTGCCAGAAAACCGGTTTCGAGCATAAGCGATTCCCAGCCGAACGAGTACCACGTCTGCCCGACGTTCACGATCGACAGGTAGAGACTCCACAGCAGCAGCCAGGCCGGGATCACCGACCACAGCGGCAGCACGTTGGGCAATCCCGCGGCCATCGCCGCCGACAACGCCGCGCCCGACCAGGCGACCGTCGCGAAGAACCGGTCGGAGTAATGGACGTGGAAGATGCTCGGCGACCGCGCGAACGACTCCCGGGCCAGATACCGCGGAATCGGCAACAATCCGTGTTCGCCGAGCAGCGCGCGGAATTGCCGCGCGGCCGCAACGAAGGCAAATACGTAGATGACCGCGATCCCACGCTCGAGCACCAGCCTGCTCGGCCAGTACTCCGGCGCATTCACCCAGCCCATGATGTCGCGCGTACCCGTCTGACCGGCGGGAAAACGTTATCGCCGCGCTGGTGGCGGCATTCCGGCGATGACGGCGCCGAAGTTTCCCAGCGCAACGTTGCCGTCCTGCCAGTAGCTGCTGTGCGCGGCAACGCTGGGCAGCCCGAGTGGCCCGGCGGGTCCGGGATCGGCGGCCAGGCGTTGCGCGCCGAACCCCGGCGCGACCGGGTCGACCCCCAATGTCCATTCGGTGACGACGCCGCCCATGCTGATCACGTCGTGCTCGGCCCGCATCACGTAAATGTGGGCGCCGGTGTGCAGATCGAGCCGGTTGGCCCGGTCGACCATCATGCCGGGACTGCCGACGGCGATGACGTTGTCGGCGTCGAGGTGGTGTCCATCCGCGGCGGCCGCGCCGACCACCGTCGAGCCGTAACTGTGACCGATCACGGTGTCGATCGACGGCGCACCGACATGAGACGCCCGTTGCCCGTTTTCGAACGCGTCCAATAGCTCCGCGCCGCCATGGGCCGGCTGCGGAAAAGCCGCCCGGCTGAGATCCATCGGGCGGTCGTAGCCCATCCACGTCGTCACCGCCACATCGTCCGGCCGCAGGCCGGGGTCGGCGAGCAGGGTGGCGGTGTACATCGCCAACGATTTGTCGTCGCTGAAACGCAGCCGGGACAACCCCTGACCGGTGCCCGGGACGAGGACCGCGTTGCGGCGGGCGGTGTCCGGATTGCCGATCGACACCGCGCCGCGGCCGAACTCGTCGAGCAGGCCCAAGTACCGCCTGGGTCCGCTGGCCGAGTCCAGCGTTGCACGCACCGCCGCGTAACCCGCGAGCCGGCTTCTGGCCACGCTCAGTTGCGACTGCAACGCATAGACCGCGCCATCATCGACGCGCGGCGCGCTCGTCAATTCCTCGATGCTGCGCTGTATCCGGGCGACGCCCACCCGGGACTGCCCCTCGAGCTCGTCCAGGTGCAGCCGGTTGTAGTGGTCTTTGCCGAGGTGATCGGGGCAATCCCACGGCATCCCTGGGTGATTGCCGATCCCGTGGTCTTGGCGATACAACCAGTCCTTTTCCTCGGGGCTGAGCTGATTCCACAGCGTGTTGAAGTGCTTCGGGTCGACGGGCAGCGGCGAAATCAACGCCCGCTGGATCCCCGGGCGATTGTCATGCGGGCCCGCTGGCACCGGCCGATCACCGTCGGCCATGTCGATGGCGTTCGCCAGTTCACGATCCGTCGAATCGGCCTCTGCGACAATCGCATCCAGACGCGGCTGTAGTTGCATCTCGGCGATCAACACCGCCATCGGCGGCCCGCTGAAGCTCGAATTCGGCACCACTGTGTTGGCGGAGGCGTCGACGGTCATCTCCAGTTCGGCGGCGTCGCGGCGCAACACACTCAGCGCCGACTGCACGTGAGCGATGTCTTCGGCGGCCTTGCCGGCGGCGCGTGCGACGGCCAGCGACTCGTTGCCGTGAGCGTCGAGGTCGAGGCGTATCGACGCGTTGGCGTGCCGGCGGGCCAGCGCGGTCTGGCCCCGCCAGGTGTCGAACACCGCCAGCGAATCGAGTTGACGCGCAACTTCTAACGTCACTTCGCTACGCGCGACGGCCGCGTGAAACACCTCGCGCACGGCATCGGCGCTCCACCGATCGATGTCGGCCACCGTCAGCGTCACAGTTCAGGCCGGATCCAGTGAGTGCAACGCGATGGCGTTCGCGTCTTCCATTGTCGAGAAGGCGATTCCGTCACCCGTCAAGTCCAGCGCGTGGTCGCCGACGCGGGCCAGCAGTCGACGCGAGGTCTGCAACCACGTTGCCGCCGTCGTGCTCAGCGCCACGGCGGAGGCGCCCACCCAGCCCGGCTCGGCGCCCGCTATCCGGTTGTCCGAAGCCAGATGTGCACTGGCCAGATCCTCACCCTGCCCCGCGACGTGTGCCGCCGAGCCCGCCAACGTTTCCAGGTCGACCCGAAAGATCGCCATGTCCCACCACCTCACAGGAAATGCGTTGCCTATCCGCCTAACAGCGGCACAGCGGCGTTGCAAGTCAGGTGTCGGGGCTGGATCTGGCGAATGGGCCCGCCATGCACAGCTGGGCCTTAGCGCTCAGGGCTACGCGTCACCGTCGAGGCCGCCACCGCGGCAAGCGAAATCAGCGCCAGCAGCTGCACCCAAGCGGAATGGCCGGCGTAACCGTCGACCGATCGCCACGGGTGGCGGGACAGGGTGGCGCCGGCCAGTGTCAGGCCACCGGCGCTCAGCCACAACGTGACGGTGTCGCGTTGCCGCGGATGCTTGCGCAGCGCCCACCGCAGGCCCAGCGCGACACCGAACACCGCGACGCCCGCGGCCCCCGCGATCACCGCGCCCGCGGCCAACACCGCAACGGCGGCACAGAGTCCGGGCAGCCATGGCTGTGCGGCTGGATCGTCAGCAGACCGGCGTCGTGGCGGCCACCATGCCAGCAGAGCCAGCAACGGCAGCAGCGCAAGTCCGCCGAACAGGCCGACCCGGTACAGCGAGTTAGGCGCATAGGTCAGGGTGATGGTGCCCGCCGTGTCGGCCGGAACCAGCCAGGCCTGCTGCCATCCGTTGACCGCCAACGCTTTCAGGTGCGTTCCGGAGCTGGTGCGCGCCACCCAGCCGGGGTTGATGCTCTCCGGCACGACGAGTACTCGTGCCGTTTTCGCCGCTGCCACCTGCACCTCGCGCCGAGCCGGGCCCCACGCGCCGGTGCTCGCCGGGGTTGAACCGGCCGACGGGCCGGCCTGTGGGCCGGTCAGTTCCGCGCCGTCGACGACGAATTCTGGCCCGGGACTTACCACTAACTCCTGCTGGCCGGCGGGCAGGCCGATCGGCTGCGGGTCGCACGGCTGGGCGCTCACCGGAGCACCGTCGAGGAGCGCACCGACTCTGGCGTGGACTTCGGTGTGGACGAAGCGTCCGGCGATCGCGAGGATCGGACCGTGCTCGCAGTCGATCGTGATGTCGCGAGTTCGGTTGCGACCGGCGTCGGCGGCGGCAATCGGCGCGCCGTCGGTGCCCAGCGCCGCGATCTCGGCGAACCCCGGCGGTTTGAGTTGGTCGAAGCCGACTGCGGTCCGGTCGATGACGTCGTTCCAGTCCAGCGCGCTGACCGTGACGGTGTCGGTGATCCGCGGCGTCAGCGAAACTATCTGCGAGCCAGCGGGTTTCAGGGTACGGGCTTGCGGGCCGTCGCCGAGGTCGACGGCCACCATCGTCGGGTGGGTGGGTAGCGGAGACGAACTCGGTGTCAGCCGTAGCCCGGTCACCTCCGTGGGCTGGGGCAGGGTGAGGGTGATCGTGGGGGCGGTCTTGTGCTGCACCACCCGCTGCGGGGCGGTCCACGCCGTGGCCGGATCACCGTCGGTCGCGGCGTAGGCCGATCCGAGCACGTCGACCGAATCGGCGTCGCCATGGGCCTGGGTGGTGCCCGGCTCGGCGAGCAGGTCGGCCAGCTTGGGCCCGGATCTGGCCCGCACCCAGATCTTGGGCATCACCGAGATCGGCGCGGGGACGCTCAGGGTGCGGCTGAAGGCGGCCGGCGATTCGGGGGCCAGCGCCATCGAGGGCGCGCACTGCACGCTGGTCGGGCCCCTCGCGCAGCCTGGCCTCCCCAGCGGCTCGGGTCCCAGGTCCCACTGTGCGACAGCGGCATTCACCGGGGGAGTGGGGACGTGGGCGGTATGGCGGATGTTGATCGGATGCGCGAAGCCTTTGGCGTCGTACTGGGTGATGGACATGTCAGTGATCGCGAACTGCACGCCGGGCGATCCGTCGTCGGTGCCGATCGCGGTGATTCGGACCCACGGGGTTTCGCCGTAGGGCAGTGCGCCGCTGACCGGCTTGCCCGCCTCCTCGAAGCGCAGTGTCGTTGTGCCGGTGGCGGTTTCGATCTCGACCCGACGGACCTGGGCGCCGACGGTGGTCGCGCTGGGGGTGATGGCGATGACGCTGTTGGTCACCGGGTGGTCGAAGTCGACCTGCAGCCACTGGCCGACGGCCGACTGAAGTGCATTGGACACCCACGCCGTCGCCGGGTCGGCGTCGATCGCCGCCGCAGGCGACGCGGCGGTGGCGACGTCAGGCAGCGCCGTCGAGTCCGACGACGAGCTGGATGCGGTCAGCCGGCCGCCGGTCCATGCGCCGTAGACGGTGTCGGCGCCCGGTGTCGGATAATCGGGCACCCGATTGAACGTGCGTCGGGCATCGCCGTCGGCCCGGATCGCCGACGAGTGCTCGTCGACCCGGCCGTAGTCGGTCTCGCGGGCCAATGGCGTGTCGGTGACCGTGACGAGCGGTACCGGCAGGCCCGCTGCCAACGCGTCGGCGGTCATCAGCGCCGGACCCAGCGGCGGCTGATCGGACAGCCGTCGGCGTTCGTCGAGTCGCAGCAGGGCCTCGGGTCCGCCGTCCACCCGGGGCAACCGGTCGACGTCGGCCAGGTAAGGGGCGCCCGGATTGCCGACTCCCGGGGCGACGCGGTAGACCTCGACGGCGGGATAACGCGGACGCAGGCCACTATCGGTGACGAACCCCGACACCGGCCCGGGCCCGACCGGTTCGCCGAACTCGGCGACCTTGCGCAGCCGCGGCGAGCCCTGAATTGCCCGGTGCACCAGGATAGGGCGGGCCGACCGGGAGGTGTCCGGGTCCAGGTCGTTGCGCACCACGAGATACGAAATACCTTGGCGTGCAAGCGTGTCAGCGAGTCCGGCCGACGGTGTTCCGGCGGCGAACAGCCTTTGCACCGAGTCCAGCGCGCGGATTGTCTGCGGCGGTGTCAACGGGATCGAGTCGCGCACCCCCCACGGGCTGTCGCCCAGCACCTGCAGCGGCTCGTCGTGGCTGTTGCCCCACAGCTGGGTGGCGAACGGCGCGCCGGGAACCACCAGCACCCGGCCCGGCGTCGGCGACCCGGTGTTGTGCGCCGTCAGCCAATCGGCGGTGTCATGCCAGTAGCGCGGTATCGCGGCGAAGGTGCCGGGCGGGGTGATCCGCCCGGTCCACGCCAGCGAGGTCGCGGCGGTCAGCGCGGTCAGCACCACGATCCCGACCGCGACCCGCCTGTCACGTTCGGGATGAGCAAACGCTTTCAGCCACAACGCTTTCGGCACTGAACCCGGCAGCGGGACCCGGCCCAGCAGCTGAGCCAACCCCAGCACCACCGGGATGCGGATCAGCGACTCGAGTTTGTGCTCGTTGCGCAGCGGCGCGCCGCCGGCGTCGAGAAACGCCTGGACTTGCTGCGCCACCGGCGAACCCAGCCCGCCGCTGTATCCGATGCCCAGCAGGACCATGCCCAGTAGCAGCATCGTCACCAACCGGCCACGTGCCGGCATGCCCGTCATCGCAAGGCCGGCCAGGCCGGCCGCCGCCACCAGGCAGGTGGCCAAGATCGCGACAGACCCGGTCACGAGCGGCGCGCCCGCCGTGGCGTTGGGCGCCACGAACGGCGTCCAGCTGTCGGTGCCGCGCAGCACCTCGACCACCGACGACCACTGCGTCGTCACCCCGGACGATTCGATGAAATCCAGAAACGGCGGGCTGATCCGCGCCATCAGGATCAGCGCCACCAGCCACCACGTCATCGCCAACGCCAGCGCCAGCGCCAACCACCCGGTGTAGCGCCACCACCGCCGGTTGGGCCGGTGACAGGCCCACCAGATCAGCGCCGGCAGGCACCCGGCCAGCGTCGCGATCGCGTTGACGGCCCCCATCAGCGCCACCGCCACCCCGGCTTGACCGGCCAGCCGTCGCACCGAGCGGTCGCCGTCGCGCAATGCCAGAATCGTCGGCAGCAATACCCATGGCGCCATCATGATTGGCAGGGTCTCCGACGAGATCGACCCCAGCGTCGTCAGCACCCGCGGCGACAACGCGAACGCGGCGGCCGCGACAATCCGCGACGACGGGGTGCCGATGCCCAATGCCTCGGCCACCCGCAGCAGCCCCCAGAATCCGACGGTCAGCAGCAGCGCCCACCACAGCCGCTGCGTCACCCAGCCCGGCAGACCCAGCAGATGACCGGCCGCGAAGAAGCTGCCGTGCGGAAACAAGTAGCCGTAGGCCTGGTTCTGCGCCTGCCCGAACGGCAGCTCGCTGTTCCACAGGTTGCCGGCGCGGGCCAGGAATCGCACCGGGTTGGCGGTGAGGTCGAGCTTGGTGTCCGATGAGATCCGCCCAGGTGATGATCCGAAGCTCAGGGCCAGCGCGACCGCAGTGACCAGCCACAGCCACCGTCGCGACAACGGCACAGCAGTTAGCTAGCTGCGGTTGCCGTACTCGACCCGGTTGAGCACCGACGACTGCGGGTCGCCTCCGGGGAGCGGCGGCTTGGTGTCCTGTTGCACCATCAACGTGATCCCGAAGATCGCGGCCGCGCCCAGCAACAGGCCGACCACGACACTGGCGGCGGCGGGGGCGACAAAGCGATTCATCGCTGCCCAACCTAGCAGAAGGCGTGGTCGCGGCCGCTGAGGTCACCGGCATGGTCGAGCACACCTCATGACAGCATGGCGTGATGAGTTTGCCGCGCATACTGGCCGTGCTCGCCGCCGTCTCGGCGCTGATGACCGGGTGCAGCCACACCGCCACCAAGCCTGCGCCGTCGACATCCTCGACGGCCAAGGCGCAACCGCCCGCCAAACCGGCGTGTGGCGACCCGTCCAGCATCCCCCTACGCGACAAGCTGGCTCAGCTGTTGATGGTGGGCGTTCGCAACGGCGACGATGCCAAGGCTGTCGTGTCGACGTACCACGTCGGCGGCATCTTCATCGGCAGCTGGACCGACCTGTCGATGTTGGGGCCCAACCTCGGCAAAGACCTCAGCGCCAGCACCGCGCTGCCGCTGGCGGTCAGCGTCGACGAGGAGGGCGGCCGGGTGGCGCGGCTGTCCAAGCTGATCGGTAAGGCGCCGTCCGCCCACGAGTTGGCGCAGACCCAGACTCCCGAACAGGTCTACGGACTGGCGCTGGACCGCGGACACAAGATGCGCGGGCTCGGTATCACCGTCGACTTCGCACCCGACGTCGATGTCGTCGAAGCCACCGTGCCGGATGACACGGTGATCGGCGACCGGTCCTTCGGCTCGGACCCGGCGAAGGTCACCGAATACGCCCGCCAATACGCCCGCGGCCTCCGCGATGCGGGACTGCTGCCGGTGATCAAGCATTTCCCCGGTCACGGGCATGGGTCCGGCGACTCGCACACCGGCGGGGTCACCACGCCACCGCTGTCGCAATTGCAGAACGACGACCTGATTCCTTATCGCAGCCTGGTGACGGCGGCCCCGATCGGCGTCATGGTGGGCCACCTGCAAGTCCCCGGCCTCACCGGCGACGAGCCGGCCAGTGTCAACCGCGCCGCGGTGCAGTTGCTGCGCACCGGCGCCGGCTTTAAGGCGCCGGCGTTCGACGGCCCGATCTTCAGCGACGACCTGTCCAGCATGCTCGCGATCAAGGACCGTTACAGCGTGCCCGACGCTGTACTACGCACGCTGCAGGCCGGTACCGACGTCGCGCTGTGGGTCACCACCGATGAGGTGCCCGCGGCGTTGGACCGGTTGGAGAAGGCCGTCGCTGCAGGAGAGTTGACACTGCCGAACGTCGACGCATCGGTGCAACGGATCGCGAAGTTCAAAGGCACCAAGTCCGACTGCGGACGGTAACTCGGCGCCGCGCGCCCGAATTGCTTACTCTGAACTCCGGCGTTGGCTAGAAGGGGACAGCATGGCAGGTGGTACCAAGCGGCTGCCCCGTGCTGTCCGAGAGCAGCAGATGCTCGATGCCGCGGTCGAAATGTTCTCCATCAACGGCTATCACGACACCTCGATGGACGTTATCGCGGCCAAAGCCGAGATCTCCAAGCCGATGCTCTACCTGTACTACGGCTCCAAAGAGGAACTCTTCGGTGCATGCCTGGACCGCGAACTGCAGCGGTTCATCGACGGAGTGCGCGAGGACATCAACCTCGACCAGAGTCCGAGAGACCTGCTGCACAACACAATTGTGGCGTTCATGCGCTACATCGACGCCAACCGGGCGTCCTGGATCGTGATGTACGCCCAGGCCACCAACTCGCAGGCGTTCGCCCACACCGTGCGGGAAGGGCGTGACCGAATCATCGCATTGGTGGTGCGAGTCCTGCAGGCAGGAACGCGAAATCCCGAGCCCGACACCGACTTCGAGATGATCGCCGCCGCACTGGTGGGTGCCGGTGAGGCGATCGCCACCCGGCTGAGCACCGGCGACACCGACGTCGACGGCGCGGCCGAAGTGATGATCAACCTGTTCTGGCGCGGCCTGAAGGGCAAGCCGTCCGACAGGGAAGCGACCGAACCCGTCGGTGAGTCCGACTAGTTGAATGCGTAGCCGCAACGCCGATTTCGCGTGCGCGGTCGTGGTCGTCGGGCTGTTGGCCGGCTGCGCCGGCTTGGCGACGACTTTCCTGCTGCGCTCGATCGAGCATCTGACCTACAACTACACGTTCGGTTCCCTGCTCGAGGGCGTCGCCGCCAGTAGCCCCATTCGTCGGGCCGTTGGGCCGATGGTCGGTGGCGGATTGGCCGGCCTCGGCTGGTGGATCCTTCGGTCCAGGGCCGACGTGGCGCCCTTGGCCGTGGCCGTGTCACACCGAGAACGAATTAGATTGTGGCCCTTCATTTTCGACGCGGCACTGCAAGTGCTGGTCGTTGGATCCGGTGCGTCGCTGGGCCGGGAGGTCGCGCCGCGCCAAGTTGCCGTCGCGCTGGGAAATCTCGCCACCGGATGGATCAAGCGGCTCACCGAGCGCGACCGCGAGATCCTATTGGCGTGCGCGGCCGGGGCCGGCCTGGGCGCGGTGTATGCGGTGCCGCTCGGCGGCGCCCTGTTCACGCTGCGAATCATGTTGAAGAGCTGGCATCCCCGCGCGGTGGGAGCAGCTCTGATCACGTCGAGCCTGGCCGTGTCGGTGTCGTCGTTCATCACCCACAATCGGCCGAACCTGCACTGGCCCAACCCCGATGTGTCCTACCGGCTGATCGCCTACGCGGTGGCGCTGGCCCCGCTGGCACTGGTGATCGGACTGGTGTTCAACCGGCTGATGGGCTGGGCGAGCCGGCGTGAACTACCGAAGTCGTGGCTGCTGATCCCCGGCATCGCCGGCGCGGGGTTACTCGTGGGCGTGTGCTCGCACTGGTGGCCCGAATTGCCCGGCAACGGCCGGTCGATCCTCAACGTGATTCTCGCCGGCGGGATGACGCTGAAGACAGCGGCGATCGTTCTGGCGCTCAAACTCGTTGTCACGGCGACGTTTTTGCGAGTCGGCGCGCGGGGTGGACTCTTCACTCCCGCGCTGGCGAGCGGTGCGGCCGCCGGGACGCTGTTCGTGTTGACGATCAACGCGATCGCGGGAACGCACTACGGCGTGCCTGCGGTTGCGCTGGCCGGCTCGGCCGGGGTACTGGCCATCACCCAGAACGCGCCGCTGTGGGCGGCGATCTTCGTCTGGGAACTGGCCAGGCCGCCGCTGTGGCTGTCGCTGGTGTTCCTCACGGCGGCGCTGAGCACCTACGGTTTGCGCGTCGCGGTCCGGCGCGTCCGGCTACGGCGCGCGTAGTGTCCCGGTCAGGTGCGGATAGCCCTTGGAGATGTTGCGCAGGCTGAGGTCCCAGCCGTCCTGAACCTGGTCGACGTACAACCCGGCGCTGGCCGGTAGCACCACCGGCTTGCCGAACCGCACGGAATACTTCACGGCGTCAGGCAGGGTTGCTTCGAGGTTCGCCAGTACCGCCGCCGCACTGAACATGCCGTGCGCGATCACGGTGGGGAACCCGAATAGCTTGGCGCCTACCGAACTCGTGTGGATGGGGTTGTGGTCACCACCGACGGCGGCGTATCGACGAATCTGGCCGGGGCTGATCCGCAGGATCGCCTTCGGGGCAGGCAACTTGGGTTGCTTCTGCGGGGGTGGCTTGGGTTCGTCGGACAGGCTGGTGCGCTGTTGATGCAGGAACGTCGTGACCTGGTGCCAGGCCACCTCGTTGCCGACGCTGATGTCGGTGACGACGTCGACCAGCAGGCCCTTGCGGTGCTCCCGCAGATTCTCCGCGTGCACCGCGACGTTGACCGTATCGGTTACCCGGATCGGGCGGTACTGGGTGATCTCGTTCTCCAGGTGCACGGAACCCATTGCAGCGAAAGGAAAGTCGAAACCGGTCACCAGCGACATCACCGACGGGAAGGTCAGCGCGAACGGATAGGTCAGCGGCACCGCATCGGCGTAACGCAGTCCGGTCACTTCCGCGTACTCAGCCACGTTGACGCGGTCGATCGGCAGCTCGTCGACCGCCACTGTCCGGTCGGGCAACTGGCCCCCACGTGGCACGAACGGCAGCGCTCCGGCCGCCGCCCGCAGCATGTTGCGCAGGCCGCTCGGCTGTTGGGTCACTTCACGCTCCCAGCATGGCTTGGCCGCACACGCGAATCGTGTTGCCCGTCACCGCGTTCGAAGCGGGGCTGGCGAAATAGGCGATCGCTTCGGCCACGTCGACGGGCTGGCCGCCCTGGTACAGGGAGTTGAGGCGGCGCCCCACCTCGCGCGTGGCCAGCGGGATGGCGGCCGTCATCTTGGTTTCGATGAAGCCCGGCGCGATGGCGTTGATCGTGACGCCCTTCTCGGCGAGCTTGGGCGCCAGCGCGTCGGTGAGCCCGATCATGCCGGCCTTGGTGGTGGCGTAGTTGGTCTGGCCGCGGTTGCCCGCAATGCCGGCCATCGACGACAGGCCGATCACCCGGCCGCCCTCGCCGATGCTGCCATTGTCGACCAGGCCTTCGGTAAGGCGTTGCGGCGCAAGCAAGTTGACCGCCAGCACCGAGTTCCACCTCTCGTCGTCCATGTTTGCGAGCAACTTGTCACGAGTGATGCCGGCGTTGTTCACCAGGATGTCGGCGTGGCCGTTGTAGTGGTCGCGCAGGTGTTGACTGATCTTCTCGACGGCGTCGGGAGCGGTGACGTCGAGCGCCAGCGCCGTGCCGCCGATGCGGCTGGCCGTCTCGGACAACGCCTCGGCAGCGGACTCCACGTCGATCGCCACCACGCGGGCCCCGTCACGGGCGAACACCTCGGCGATTGTGGCGCCGATGCCGCGCGCGGCACCGGTCACGATGCCGACCTTGCCGTCCAGCGGGCGATCCCAGTCCTTGGGCGGGGTCGAGTCGGCGGCACCGACGTAGAACACCTGGGCGTCGACGTAGGCCGACTTGGCCGACAGCAGGAACCGCAGGGTCGACTCGATGCCGGTAGCGGCCGGCTTGGCGTCGGGGGACAGGTACACCAGCGAGATCGTCGACCCGTGCTGCAGCTCCTTGCCCAGCGAGCGGGTGAAGCCCTCCAGCGCGCGCTGCGCGATCCGCTCGTCGCTGCTCTCGGCTTCGTCAGGCGTGGTGCCGATGACCACCACCCGCCCGCAGTGGGCGATGTTGCGCAGGAGCGGCGTGAAGAACTCGTGCAGGGCCGTCAGCTTGGTCGGCGTAGTGATGCCGGTGGCGTCGAACACCAGCCCGCCGAATGAGTCGGCCCATCGGCCACCGAGATTCGCGCCCACCACCTCGTAGTCGGTGTCCAGCGCGGCACGCAGCGGCTCGACCACTCGGCCCTCGCCGCCGATCAGCAACGATCCGGCCAGCGGCGGCTCGCCTGCCCGATAGCGCCGCAGCTGCTCGGGCTGCGGCACGCCGAGTTGCTTGGCGAGAAACGCACCGGGCCCGGAGTTGACGACTTGGGAGAATAGATCGGGTGCCACAGGGTTGCCTTCCATGCTGTCGGGTATCTGTACGGTAGTCGAGAGCTAACTTACTCCAGAGTAAGAACTGTGGGTAGGATGACTCCCAACACCGGATAACCATCTATTGACGGAGATAAGCGTTGCCTTCTCAAAGCACTCCAGCCGAAAGCACCTCTGCAAGTTCCCAGGCGACCGCGCCCAAACGACGCGTCGCGGTGCTGGGTGGCAACCGGATCCCGTTCGCGCGCTCGGACCGTGCCTACGCCCAGGCCTCCAACCAAGACATGTTCACCGCCGCCCTGGGCGGGCTGGTCGACCGGTTCGGTTTGTCCGGTGAGCGACTCGGCGCGGTCATCGGTGGCGCCGTGCTGAAGCACAGCCGCGACTTCAACTTGATGCGCGAATCCGTGCTCGGCTCCGCGCTGTCGTCCTACACCCCGGCGTTCGACCTGCAGCAGGCCTGCGGCACCGGCCTGCAGGCGGCCATCGCGGCCGCCGACGGCATCGCCGCCGGCCGCTACGAGGCCGCCGCCGCGGGCGGGGTGGACACCACCTCCGACGCGCCGATCGCCTTGGGCAACAACCTGCGCCACACGCTGCTCGGGCTGCGCCGCGCCAAGTCCAACGTCGACCGGCTCAAGCTGGTCGGCAAGCTGCCCGCCAGCCTCGGCGTGGAGATCCCGGTCAACAGCGAGCCGCGCACCGGCCTGTCGATGGGCGAACACCAGGCGATCACCGCCAAGCAAATGGGCATCAAACGGATCGATCAGGACGAGCTGGCGGCGGCCAGCCACCGCAACATGGCGGCGGCCTACGACCGCGGCTTCTTCGACGACCTGGTCACACCTTTCCTCGGCCTCTACCGCGACGACAACCTGCGAGCGGACTCCTCGGCGGAGAAACTGGCCAAGCTCAAGCCGGTGTTCGGCGTGAAGGCCGGCGACGCGACGATGACCGCGGGCAACTCAACGCCGCTGACCGACGGTGCGTCGGTGGCGCTGCTGGCCACCGAGGAATGGGCCAAGGAGCGGTCGATCACTCCGCTGGCCTACTGGGTCGACGCCGAGACCGCGGCGGTCGATTACGTCAACGGCGCCGACGGGCTGCTGATGGCCCCGACGTACGCGGTGCCGCGTCTGCTGGCCCGCAACGGCCTCAGCCTGCAGGACTTCGACTTCTACGAGATCCACGAGGCCTTCGCCTCCGTGGTTCTGGCGCACCTGCAGGCCTGGGAGTCCGAGGAGTACTGCAAGGAGCGGCTGGGCCTGGACGCCGCCCTCGGGTCCATCGACCGGTCCAAGCTGAACGTCAACGGTTCCTCGCTGGCGGCCGGTCACCCGTTCGCCGCCACCGGCGGCCGGATTCTCGCGCAACTGGCCAAGCAGCTTCACGAGGCCAAGGCAACCAACGGCGGCAAGCCGGTGCGCGGGCTGATTTCGATCTGCGCGGCCGGTGGCCAGGGCGTCGCCGCCATCCTGGAAGCCTGAGCCAGGGGCCCTCGACTCCCGTTTAGCCACGTAGAACCTCGGGTAGCCAAGCCGCGGATAGCCCCGTGTTGCCGTCAGACCCCCGACCCGATGGCGGCACGGGGCGTCCCTGGCATCGGTTGTTTTCCTGATTGCAGGCGCCGGAACGAGACCGGGGCCGCCACGGAAAGAGGGGATCCCGCGGCGGCCCCTTTCACGTCTCGAACAGCAAAATCCCCCGTCTGCAGAGGGCGATTTCTAGGGGTCGTTGCAACACTGCTGGTTAATTGGTCAGTAGTAGATCACGCAGACGCTCGGCCGGGGTTTCCCAGTCGAGCGTTTTGCGTGGGCGGCCATTGAGTAGCTGGGCGACGTGTTCGAGGTCTTCGGGGCCGTAGACGCTGAGGTCGGTGCCTTTGGGGAAGTACTGGCGCAGCAGGCCGTTGGTGTTCTCGTTGGTGCCGCGCTGCCAGGGGCTGGCCGGGTCGCAGAAGTAGACCGTCATGTCGGTGGCCATCGAGAACTGTTTGTGGCGGGCCATCTCCGCGCCTTGGTCCCAGGTCAGCGAGCCCCGCAGATGAGTCGGCAGAGTTGAGATTGTCTGAATCAGCCCGTCGCGCACGACTTCGGCGTCGTGCCCGTGGGGTAGGTGGATCAACAGGGTGTAGCGGGTGGCACGTTCGACCAAAGTGGCGATCGCGGTCTTGTTGGCTTCGCCCATGATCAGGTCGCCTTCCCAATGGCCGGGCACTGCGCGGTCGGCGACCTCGGCGGGCCGCTCGCTGATCATGATCATCGGGTCGATGAACCGGTGGGTGCGTTGATCGGGGCGCCGGTGTGGTTTGCGCCGGGTGCGTCCCGTTCGAAGTGCTTGGGCGACTTCGCGTTTGAGCCCGCCGCGGGCCTGGAAGTACAGAGCCTGGTAGATCGTTTCGTGACTCACTCGCATACTTTCGTCGTCCGGGAAATCCTTGACCAGACGGTGCGAGATCTCCTCGGGCGACCACTGCTGGGTCAACCCGTCGGCGACCGCCTGGAGCAAGGTCTGGTTGGTGACCAGTTTGGACTGCTTAGGGCGGGCCCGGGCCGCGGTGGCAGCGGTGTCAGCCTGATACGGCAGATACAGCCCGTCAATGCTGTGCCGCCGGATTTCGCGCGACACCGTCGAGGTGTGCTTGCCGATCCCGGTAGCGATCACCGTCAAGGTGAGCCCGGCGTGTAGGCCATCAGCGACAGCGAGCCGGTCTGGCAACGACAGGTACCGCCCACCTCTCACTGCGGCATCCGGTAGCGGCGACGGACTAGTTATCACTGGCTGTGTGTACCGCGCGCCGGTCGTGTAATCGATGACCGTGCCATCGGGATAGACCCGCGTGTTGGCGACCTTGCGTACACCGTCTCGCCAATCGCGGGCGGTCCGCACATTGACCCCCACTTCACGGGCCGCACGCGCCACCGACCAGCCTGAGGTGACGAGCTCGAAAAATCGGGCTTTGGCCTCGGCTTTACCGCGGGGCCGGCGCTCCTTACCGACAAATCCCGCTGCTACCAGCAGCTTCCGGGCAGAGGAATGCGAAATACCCGCCGCTTTCGCTGCCTGATTGACCGAGCCCGACGCGGTGAACACTGCCGCCACCACAGCCTCGTCAACCCCTTCGAGGTTCCGACGCGGCGACCGCAAGGGCCGGCCCGTGGCTCGCAGGATCGCATAACAGCGCTGAGGTGAAACACCGAATGATCGCGCCGCATCTTTAACCGACACACCCGCATCGACGAAATTTGCTAGCCGATCCCCAAACCGAACACAGTCCTCCGAAAACGACACGATCGCCGCAACCTCTCAAAATCAAGAGTGTTGCGACGACCGCGTGAACCCGCCGAGCAGAGCGGGGGATTTCGCTGTCTGGGTGGTGTCAGAACGCGGCTTCGTCGAGCTCCATGACCTCGTTGTCGATCGTCTCCAGCACCTGGCGGGTGCTGGTCAACAGCGGCAGGAAGTTCTTCGCGAAGAACGACGCCACGGCAATCTTGCCCTCGTAGTACGAGCGGTCCGCCTCGCTGCAGCCGGCGTCCAGAGCCTCCAGGGCCACCGCAGCGTGACGCTGCAGCAACCAGCCGATGACCAGGTCACCGACGCTCATCAGGAAGCGCACCGAGCCGGTGCCGACCTTGTAGATGCTGGAGATGTCGTCTTGCGCGGCCATCAGGTAGCCGGTCAGTGTCGCGGCCATCGCCTGCACGTCCTCCAGGGCGGTGGACAGCAGCGCCCGCTCGGCCTTCAGGCGACCGTTGCCGGACTCGTTCTTGATGAACTCCTCGATCTCGCTGGATACGTGGGCCAGCGCCACACCCTTGTCGCGGACGATCTTGCGGAAGAAAAAGTCCTGCGCCTGAATGGCCGTGGTGCCTTCGTAGAGCGAGTCGATCTTGGCGTCACGGATGTACTGCTCGATCGGGTAGTCCTGCAAAAAGCCGGATCCACCGAAGGTCTGCAGGCTCTCGGTGAGCTTGGCGTACGCCTGCTCCGAGCCGACGCCCTTGACGATCGGCAGCATCAGGTCGTTGACCTTGACCGCCAGGTCGGCGTCCACACCGTGCAGCGCCTTGGCGACCGCCGCGTCCTGATAGGTCGCGGTGTAGAGGTACAGCGCACGCAGACCCTCGGCGTATGCCTTCTGGGTCATCAGGCTGCGACGCACGTCCGGGTGGTGAGTGATCGTCACCCGCGGCGCGGTCTTGTCGGTCATCTGGGTCAGGTCGGCGCCCTGCACCCGCTCTTTGGCGTAGGCCAGCGCGTTCAGGTAGCCGGTGGACAGCGTCGCGATGGCCTTGGTGCCAACCAGCATGCGGGCGTTCTCGATGACCTCGAACATCTGCGCGATGCCGTTGTGTACCTCGCCGACGAGCCAGCCCTTGGCCGGCACGCCGTGCTGACCGAAGGTGAGCTCACACGTCGCGGAGACTTTCAGGCCCATCTTGTGCTCGACGTTGGTGACGAAAACGCCGTTGCGCTCGCCCGGCTCGCCGGTCTCGAAGTCGAACAAGAACTTCGGCACGAAGAACAGCGAGAGGCCCTTGGTGCCGGGTCCGGCGCCCTCGGGGCGGGCAAGCACCAGGTGGAAGATGTTCTCGAACATGTCGTCCGAGTCACCCGAGGTGATGAAGCGCTTCACGCCGTCGATGTGCCAGGAACCGTCGTCCTGCTGGATGGCCTTGGTGCGTCCGGCGCCGACGTCCGAACCGGCGTCCGGCTCGGTGAGCACCATCGTCGAACCCCAGCCGCGCTCGGCGGCGATGATGGCCCACTTCTTCTGCTCTTCGGTGGCCAGGTTGTAGAAGATCTGCGCGAAGCCGGCGCCGCCGGCGTACATCCACACCGCGGGGTTGGCGCCGAGCAGGTGCTCATGCAGCGCCCACAGCATCGCCTTGGGCATCGGCATGCCGCCCAGCTCTTCGTCCAGACCGACCTTGTCCCAACCGGCTTCGATGACCGCGTGCACCGACTGCTTGAACGAGTCGGGCAGCGTCACCGAGTGGGTCTCGGGGTCGAACACGGGCGGGTTGCGGTCACCCTCGACGAACGAGGCGGCGACGGGACCTTCGGCCAGTCGGCTCATTTCGACGAGCATCTCGCGGGCCGTGTCGGCATCCAGGTCGGCGTAATCGCCTTCTCCGAACGCCTTGTCGACACCCAGCACCTCGAACAGGTTGAATACCTGGTCGCGGACGTTGCTCTTGTAGTGGCTCACTGGTTCCTCCTCGATGAGAACGCCACTTATGGTTGGGTACTTTTGTCTAAGTTACCCACCAGTAACTCCGTAAAACTATACCGGCGGGTAACCGGTTGCAAGCGACTGTGAGCTAAATATCAACCAACCAGTTGGCCTCGTCCTGAATTAGACGGTGGCGTGCGCGTCTAGCTGCGGTGATGATGAACAGCGTGCCGACTGTGCCAAGCGTCACGACGCTCCCGGAAGTGGACTTACGCCACCCGACCCCTGAACTGAGGGCGCGCCTGCGGGAGGTGGCACACGAGCTCGGATTCTTCTACCTGACCGGTCATCACGTCCCCGAATCCCTGACGGCCCGCGTGCTGGCCGCGGCGCGGCAGTTGTTCGCGCTGCCACAGCCGGACAAAGACGCCATCGCGATGGTTCGAAGCCCGCACTTTCGGGGCTACACCCGGCTCGGCGGGGAACTCACCCGCGGCGAAGTGGACTGGCGCGAGCAGATCGACATCGGATCCGAGCGCGCGCCGATCGGCGGCCCCGACAAGCCCGACTACCTCTGGCTGCAAGGACCCAACCAGTGGCCTGCGCGCCTGCCGGAGCTACCCGGCCTTATCGCGGAATGGGATGCGGCGCTGGCGGCGGTGTCGCGCACGCTGCTGCGGCACTGGGCGGCGGCGCTGGGCAGTCCGGCCGACACGTTCGACGCGGCGTTCGACGAAGCGCCGGCCACCTTGATCAAGATCGTGCACTACCCCGGTACCGCGGCCAGTTCGCAGGGCGTGGGCCCGCACCGCGACGCGGGTGTGCTGACGCTGCTGCTCGCCGAGCCGAACAGCCACGGGCTGCAGGTACGCACGCGGGACGGCGACTGGATCGACGTGCCCGCGCTCGACGGGGCGTTCATCGTCAACATCGGCGAGTTGCTGGAGTTGGCGACCGGAGGCTACCTGCGCGCCACCGAGCACCGGGTCAACCTGCGGCAGTCGGCGGACCGGATCTCGGTGCCCTACTTCTTCAATCCACGGCTGGACGCCCAGATCCCGACCTTGTCGCTGCCCGCCGAATTGGCCCGGCGGGCCGAGCGGCGCGCAGACCCGGCAGACCCGATCCACTCGACCTACGGCCGCAATGCCTGGAAGAGCAGGCTGAGGGCACATCCGGACGTTGCTGCCGCTCACGGCTACGTGACGGCCAGCGCGCAAGTTGTAACGCCCGACAGGTAGGGTCGGCACTACGAAATCCCGTCGACGCGAGTGAAGCCCGGTGAATACACCTGACAAGCTGACGCCCACCTCCCTGCGCGAGGCCTTTGGTCATTTCCCCTCCGGCATCATCGCCATCGCCGCCGAGGTCAACGGGGTACGAGAAGGCTTGGCGGCCAGCACATTTGTGCCGGTGTCGCTTGAGCCGCCGCTGGTGTCGTTCTGTGTGCAAAACACCTCGACGACGTGGCCCAAGCTCAAGGACGTCCAGGCCCTGGGAATCAGCGTGCTGGGCGAGTCGCACGACCGCGCCGCGCGCGCTCTGGCGGCCAAGACCGGTGATCGCTTCGCCGACCTCAAGACGGAGTCGTCCAGCAGCGGCGCGGTGTTCATCCACGGCACCAGCCTCTGGATGGAAACCGCGATCGAGCAACTCATTCCCGCCGGGGACCACACGATCGTGGTGTTACGGGTCAGTGACGTCCGGGTCGACCCCGACATCGCACCGATCGTGTTCCACCGCAGCATCTTTCGACGCCTCGGCGTCTAGCCGCTCACGTTGAGGTCTGATCGGTCCCGCTAGGGGCGCCGGCCGAGTTCCTCGCGGTAAGTCTGAATACGGCGCTCGATCTCCGCGCCGTCCTCGTCACGTCCCTCTTTGTGCGCGAGTTCAGCACGTGCCGTCAGCTCTCCGATCGCCGTGCGAATCTCGTTGACGCTGGTGGGCTTTCGAATCGTCATTGGTCACCGCCTTTCGGGTCTTACCCGACGGTACCCGGACCGGCGGTGCCTTGGCTCCGATGAATTCGCAGACGCGCGTATCTACGACCTCTTACCGACGGAACAGCTTGTTCCCCAGCCACACGACCGGGTCGTACTTGCGGTCGGCGACGCGTTCCTTCATCGGAATCAGCGCGTTGTCGGTGATGTGAATGCTCTCCGGGCAGACCTCGGTGCAGCACTTGGTGATGTTGCAGTAGCCGAGACCGTGCTCCTCCTGCGCCTCGTCCCGCCGGTCGCGGGTGTCGAGCGGGTGCATCTCCAACTCCGCGATCCGCATCAGGTAACGCGGGCCGGCGAAGTTCTCCTTGTTGTCCTCGTGGTCACGGATCACGTGGCAGACGTTGTTGCACAAGAAGCATTCGATGCACTTGCGGAATTCCTGCGACCGCTCGACGTCCTCCTGCTGCATCCGGTATTCGCCGGGCTGCAGGTCCTTTGGCGGCGCGAAGGACGGGATCTCCCGGGCCTTCTCGTAGTTGAACGACACGTCGGTCACCAGGTCGCGGATCACCGGGAAGGTCCGGATCGGGGTCACGGTGACCACCTCATCCTCGGCGAAAGTCGACATCCGCGTCATGCACATCAGGCGGGGCTTGCCGTTGACCTCAGCCGAACAGGAGCCGCATTTGCCCGCCTTGCAGTTCCACCGCACCGCCAGGTCCGGGGTCTGGGTCTGCTGCAGGCGGTGGATGATGTCGAGCACCACCTCGCCCTCGTTGACCTCGACGGTGAAGTCCTGCAAGCCTCCGCCGGCCTCGTTGCCACGCCATACCCGCATGGTTGCGTTGTAGCTCATCAGCCTCTCCGTCCTGGGTGGTCGGCCAGCTCGTCGTCGGTGTAGTACTTCTCGAGCTCCGCGATCTCGAATGTCTCGAGGAGATCCGCCCGCATCGGGGTCTGGTCTTTATGGGTCACCGTGATGTCGGGAACCACCGGGTCGTCGCCGGAGGCGCTGCAGACCAGCAGCACCTTGCGCCACGACGAGTCCATGCCCGGGTGGTCGTCGCGGGTGTGACCGCCACGGCTCTCGGTGCGCTCGAGTGCCGCCTTCGCGACGCACTCGCTGACCAGCAGCAGGTTGCGCAGGTCGAGCGCCAGGTTCCAGCCGGGGTTGTATTCCCGGCCGCCTTCGACGTGGATGTGCTTGAACCGCTCGCGAAGCTGGTCGAGCCGGCTGAGCGCCTCGTTGATCTCGTCGGACTTGCGGATGATGCCGACCAGGTCGTTCATCGACTGCTGCAACTCGAGCTGCAGCGTGTACGGGTTTTCCGCCGCGGCGCCACCGGCCGGGGCCTCGAAGGGGGCCAGCGCCCGCTTGGCCGCGGTGTCGACGGCGTCCTCGGCGACCTTCGGGCGGTTGCTCAGCGCTCGCACGTAGTCGGCGGCGCCCAGGCCGGCGCGACGTCCGAAGACCAGGAGGTCGCTCAGCGAGTTACCGCCCAATCGGTTGGAGCCGTGCATGCCACCGGAGCACTCGCCTGCGGCGAACAGGCCCGGGACGGTGGCCGCGCCGGTGTCCGCGTCCACCTCGACGCCGCCCATCACGTAGTGACAGGTGGGCCCGACTTCCATCGGCTCCTTGGTGATGTCGACGCCGGCCAGTTCCTTGAACTGGTGGTACATCGACGGCAGCCGCTTCTGGATCTGCTCGGGCGTCAGCCGCGAAGCGATGTCGAGGTAGACGCCGCCGTGCGGGGTGCCGCGGCCGGCCTTGACTTCCGAGTTGATCGCGCGCGCGACCTCGTCGCGGGGAAGCAGGTCAGGGGTGCGGCGGGCGGCGTCGTTGTCCTTGAGCCACTGGTCGGCTTCCTGCTCCGACTCGGCGTACTGGCCCTTGAACACACCCGGGATGTAGTCGAACATGAACCGCTTGTCATCGGAGTTCTTCAGGACTCCGCCGTCACCGCGCACACCTTCGGTGACCAGGATGCCCTTCACGCTGGGCGGCCAGACCATGCCGGTCGGGTGGAACTGAACGAACTCCATGTTGATCAGCGTCGCGCCGGCCCGCAGGGCGAGCGCGTGGCCGTCACCGGTGTACTCCCACGAATTCGAGGTGACCTTGAAGGACTTGCCGATACCGCCGGTCGCCAGGACTACCGCGGGTGCTTCGAACAAGATGAACTTGCCGGTCTCGCGGACGTAGCCGAAGGCTCCGGCGATCGCGTCGCCGTCCTTGATCAGCTCGGTGATGGTGGTCTCGGCGAACACCTGGATCCGGGCCTCGTAGTCGCCGAGTTCGGCGAAGTCTTCCTGCTGCAGCGAGACGATCTTCTGCTGCATGGTGCGGATCAGCTCGAGCCCAGTGCGGTCACCGACGTGCGCCAGTCGTGGGTAGGTGTGCCCACCGAAGTTGCGCTGGCTGATCTTGCCGTCCTTGAGGCGGTCGAACAGCGCGCCGTAGGTCTCCAGCTCCCACACCCGGTCGGGTGCTTCCTTGGCGTGCAGCTCGGCCATCCGCCAGTTGTTCAGGAACTTGCCACCGCGCATGGTGTCGCCGAAGTGGGTCTTCCAGTTGTCCTTCGGGTTGGTGTTACCCATCGCCGCCGCGCAGCCGCCCTCGGCCATCACCGTGTGGGCTTTGCCGAACAGCGACTTGGACACGACGGCCACCTTGAGGCCGCGTTCCCGCGCTTCGATGACCGCGCGCAGACCCGCGCCCCCGGCACCGATGACGACGACGTCGTAGGAGTGCCGTTCGACCTCAGTCATTCCAACCTCACTAAACTCTTTGATTTCCGTGAATTGGCTTGTCAGCCAACAAACCTCAGGTCGGGGATGGCGCCGCCGGCCACCAGCGCGATGTAGAAGTCAGTGAGCATCAGCGTGCCCAGCGTGATCCAGGCGTACAGCTTGTGCCGGGTGTTCAGCTTGCTGACCTGCGTCCAGATCCAGTAGCGCACAGGGTGTTTGGAGAAGTGCTTGAGCCGCCCGCCGGTGACGTGCCGGCACGAGTGGCAGGACAAGGTGTAGACCCAGAGCATGACCACGTTGACGACCATGATCACGTTGCCCAGACCGAAGCCGAATCCACCTGGGCCACTGTCGGAGTGGAACGCGACGATGGCGTCGTAGGTGTTGATCAGCGAGATGATTCCGGCGATGTAGAAGAAGTACCGGTGGGTGTTCTGCACGATCAGCGGGAATTTCGTCTCACCGCTGTAGTGCACCCGGGGCTCGGCCACCCCGCATGCGGTCGGCGACTGCCACACCGTGCGGTAGTAGGCGCCGCGGTAGTAGTAACAGGTCAGCCGGAACAGCAGCAGGAACGGCAGCGTAAGCGCCGCGAACGGCAGCCACCACACGTGCGGCAGGATCTGCGGCCAGAAGTCGCTGGCTCCGTTGGTGCACGCCGTGCTGAGGCAGGGCGAGTAGAACGGCGTCAGCATGTGGTACTTCGGAACGAAGAAGTAATTCTGTTGGAACGCACGGAATGTCGCGTAAATAACGAATGCGGCGAATCCCAAGTCAATTCGCAGCGGCGACAACCACCACCGATCGGTGCGCAAAGTGCGCTGCTCGATGTGTGCGCGCGTGGGTGAAAAGACGCCGGACGCAGGACGGTTCGCCGTGGGTGCGCTCATCAAATGTTCCTCTTCGAACGGGCTGTTCGTCGAAGAGTACCCAGGGACGCCCCGATGACTCCCGGCGGGGCGCGAAATCAGGACCGGTTGTGGCCCCCGACACCCTCGTGGTCGACGTCGCGCCAAAAATCGCGGTCGTAGTCGGTATCGGGAATGGCGATCTTTTCGCTGGATTGCGGCAGCGCGACACGCGCCAAATCGAATTCGGAAACATCGGTGTCAAGTAATTCGACGTCGCCGAGAAGGCGGTCGGCGTCGATGACGATGCGCCGCACCGCGGGGCTGTCGCCGTAACGCGCCTTCAGTGTGCTCACGCACCGCCGCACGCCGCCGATGAGGTCGTGCAGTTCGGCCAGTTCGGTAGTGCTGGACAACGGATCTCCCTGGGGGCGAAGGTGTCATGGATCACAGTACGGCTTCATACTATCGACCCCGCGGCCCAGACGTGAGGCAGATCACGCGCGGGCGGCTCACGCCCGGCGGATCGGCTCCAACAGCCGGTGCGGCCGCCGCAAGGCTTCGCTGACCGGATCAACGCGCGGGACTCGCTCGCGTGGTCTTCGCGGCGGGTGCAGGACGAGGTCTTCGACATCGGGCAACTCGCCGCACGAGGAACAGCTGCGGTCCGGTCCGATTGCGCCGCCGCAGTCGGCGTGCCGGTAACTGCGCCGTTGGGCCTGCTCGACGTAGTTCTCGTTGCCCCAGCTGGCCAGGCACCAGATCGTCGGCCACAGCCGCCGGCCCTTGGGGGTCAGCGCGTACTCGTCACGGCTCCGCTCGCCGGCCGATCTGGCCAGTACGCCTTCCTCGACGAGAAACGAAAGACGTTCGGCGAGAACGGCCTTCGGGATGTCGAGGTGGGCATGAAAATCGCTGAACCGTCGCACCCCGTAGAAGGCGTCCCGCAGGACAAGCAACGTCCATCGTTCGCCGACGATCTCGAGGGCGCGCGCGATCGGGCAACTCTCGGCGGTGTATTCGCGAGGCAGGGCCATCGCTCGATCTTACGCTTGCAGGTTCATTGACCGAACCGTATGCTGCGAAGCACGGGCAGTTCGCTCAATGAACCTCAGGAGGGTGCGGCGATGAACTTCCACCGCGAACCACACGGCATGACCCGGATCGACATCGAGACCGGGATTCCCTTCGACGAGTTCATCGCGGCGCTGGAGAAGGCGGCGCCGCCCATCGATCAGACCGCGTTGGAACGCATCCGGGCGGCCGGCGGCGACTGGGACGACGTCCGCGCCGCCGCGGCCGAGAACGCCCCCAACGACTTGATCACCTACGCCAGGCTCGACGCGCGCGGCTACTTCAGCCTCGCCGGGCATCCCACGCCGGCCGTCGAGTATCTGATCGGCAACCACGTCATCGCTGAGACCATGTTCCGGCACGACCCCAAGGCAATGCTGTACGCGCCGCTGCGGATGTTGGTCCACGGTGATGCCGACGGCAACGCGATCTTCACGATGGACCAGCCGGGGCCGGCGTTCGGCAGTCTCGGCATCGCCGAGGTGGCCCGTGTCGGCGTCGACCTCGACCGCAAGGTGGCGCACCTGCTCGAGGTCATCGGCGTCGACGTCGGACAGGCCTTCGGCTGATGCAAGAATCCGGTGGAGCCGTTGAGCCCCACCGGATTCTGACGCGGTTACTTGCTGATCTCGATGCGCTGCGGCTGGGTTCCGGCGTAGGCGACGGCGACCCGGACGGTCAGTGCGCCGGCGTCGTAGGACGCCGAGAACATATACAAACTTGAGCCGACCACGCTATAGTTCCGGCCATCGCTTCGCTGTCGGCGAACAACGCATTCGCTCCGCCTCAGGAACACTGGCGGCCAGCCGGACTACCAGACGTCGCCGTCGCGCCAGTCGCAGGCCAGCCCCGCGGAGGGGTCGAGGTCGATCCCGAGCGGGAAAACAAACACCGAGCCGTCGTCATCGGGAGTCCGGGTCGGCCCGGCGGGGGCCAGCACCGAGGTGGGGCCGCGCCACGGCAGCCAGCCGCGCAGCGTGTACAGCCGCCTGCCCCGGTCCGAGGAGCTCAGCGCGCCTAGCTGGTAAGCGCCGCGGATCACCTGCTCGCACGCGTCGAGGATCGCGATCGCCAGACCCTGGCCGCGCCAATCCTCGCGCACGGCAACGGCTTCGACGTACCCGCAGCGCAGCGCCGCGCCGCGGTAGAGCAGGCGCCGTTGGGTGACCGCGCCGTGGGCGATGATCGCGCCGCGATGCCAGATCAGGGCATGCATTCCGCCCAGGGCATGTTCCCAGTCGGTGCCGGTGAACTCGCCGCCAAAAGCCTCGCTGACCATCTCGTGGGCGCGCTGCCGCGCGTCACTTTCCAGATCGGCGGTGTGGACCAGGCGAGCGGTGTGAACCTGGGTGGGCACACTGCTGGTCTACCAGTTCGGCTGGTCCACCGCCAGCTAAGTCGACACCGAATTCGGCCGTGATCGGGGACGTGACCAGCGCAGGCGGACGGGCTGGCCAGGACGCACCTGGGCGACCCGGTCGATGTCGCGGTCGGCGATCACGCCCACCACCGGGTAGCCACCGGTCACCGGGTGGTCGGGACCGAGGATGACGGGTAATCCGTTGGGCGGCACTTGGATCGCGCCTCGAGTCGCACCCTCGCTGGGCAGTTGTCGACTCGGATCGCGGTGCACCAGCGGGCGTCCCTGCAGCCGCATGCCCACTCGGTCGCTGCGGTCGGACGCCGTCCAGACGGTATGCACCAGCGCGTCGGGGTCGGCGAGCCAGTGGTCCCGCGGGCCCGGCACTACCAGCAGTTCGACGAGCTGATGGACGATCGCCGCGACCGGGGCCTGGTCGAGCCCGGGATACTCCTCGGTGTGGTCCCCGATCGGCACCACATCGCCGGGTCGCAGTGGCGGCGGACCGATACCCGACAGCACGTCGTAGCTGCGTGAGCCGAGAACCGGGGTCACGTCGATGCCCCCGCGGACCGCCAGGTAGCTGCGCAGCCCCGACCGAGGTATCCCCAGCGAGATCATCTGGCCGTCCCGAACATGCTGAATGCTGTTGGCGCCGAACCGCATTGCACCGGCAGTCGCATGTGTGTCGGCGCCCGTCACCGCGATGTCGACGTCGCCGCCGCGCACCTGCGCCACCAATCCGCCCATCGTCACCTCGACCACGGCGCGGTCGTCCGGGTTGGCCACCAGTCGATTGGCCAGCGTGTGCGAGCGCCGGTCCGCCGCCCCGGACCGGGTGACGCCCAGGTGAGCCAGACCGACCCGGCCGAGGTCCTGAACGACCGCCAACGGTCCGGTCTGCACGATCTCCAGGGCCGGCATGCGCTACGCCGCCCGGAATTGCACCCGGGCGCCCGGGGTCAGCAGCGCCGGGTCGGGCCGGTCGATGTCCCAGAGCACGGCGTCGGTGTGGCCGATCAGCTGCCATCCGCCGGGCGAGCGACGTGGGTAGATACCGGTGAACTCGCCGGCCAGTCCGACCGCGCCGGGCGGCACCGCCGGGCGTGGGTCGGATCGCCGCGGCACCGCCAGCCGCGGATCGCCGCCGACAAGGTACGCGAAACCCGGTGCGAACCCACAGAATCCGACCGTCCACGGGGTGGCGGTGTGGGCGCTGACGACCTGCGCGGAGGTCAGTCCGGTGAGCCGAGCAACCTCGACGAGATCGGCGCCGTCGTAGACGACGTCGATCAGCAGCGGCTCGCTATGCGTAGCCGCCTCGGTGTCGGACGGCCGGTCGAGGGCGTGGAGGCGACGACGGGTCGCGCTCTGCCGGTCGGGGCCGTCGAGTTTGAGCAGAACTGTGCGCGCAGCCGGGACGATGTCCAGCACGTCGGGCAGCGCGGCGTTGCGCAGCGCGGCCGACCATGCCAAAACCTCAGCGGTGCTGTCGAATTGCAGCAGCAGTGCCTGGTCTCCGTAGTCCAGAACCGTAGGGGTTGGGCCCGCGTTCATTACCCGACGGTAACCGCGCGGCGCGCGGGCTGTCAGGTAGTCCGTTCTAATGCAGGACGTTGGCGATCAGCGGCGGCAACTGCTCTGCCACCAACGGGTAACTCAACGGCGACGCGTAGGCGATCGCGCCGGCCTGGTCTTTGGTGGTGAAGACGCTGCGCGAACGTTGCGCCGACACATCGGGATTGGTCAGCAGCGCAGCCTGTTCGGCCTCGCTCTCGGTGGTCCAGATCAACAGCTCGGCGTCACCGAGAACGGATCTGACCTTGTCCCGCGAGATGAAGGCCCGCTGCTGATCGACGGCCAGCGCAGCAAGGCTCTGGGGCATGCCCAGGCCCATCTGCTTGAGGAAGTCGGTTTGCCACCCGGTGGTCGCGACGACGTTGTCCTCGTGCAGCGTGCCTTCCAGTAGCAGCACCCGCTTGTCCTTGAACTGCGGGTACTTGTCGGCGATCGCGGTGAATCCCTTATCGACGCCGCTGATCAGCGCGGCCATCTGGCCCGACTGGAAGACCGCCTGGCCGATGGCTTTCGCCTGGTCTTTCCAGGGTTCGAAGAACGCGTCACCGGCGGACTGCGCGAGCGTCGGCGCGATCGCCGCGAGCTTCTGGTAGGTGTCTTGATCCAGACCGGCGTCGGTGGCGACAATCAGATCGGGTTTGAGGCCCGAGATCTGCTTGGTCTGAATTCCGTTGTCCAGGTTTAACACAACGGGTTTGGCCGCGCCGAGCTTGGGCTGGGCCCACGGCCACACCCCGAACGGCTGGTCGCCGAACCAGTTGGTCACCGCAACGGGGACGATCCCGAGCGCCAACAGGTCGTCCTGTCCGGTGAAGCCCGCGCAGACCACCCGCTTGGGTGGTTGAGCGATCGTCGTCTCACCGAACGCGTGGGTGATGGTGACCGGTCCGTTGCCGCCGCCACTGCTCTCGGCGGACGGCGCCTTTTTCGGCGAGCAGCCCGCGAGCGAGAGCAGGCTCGCAGCCGCGCCGGCGCGCAGGAACCCCCGACGATCCCATAGCTGGTCCACGGCGTGAGCCTAGCGCGGTCAGCGTGTCGGCTCGCCCTTCTCGCCGCTCCAAGGGCTGTAGTCGGCGATCAAGTCCTCCTGCGGCGGCCGCTGCTCTTCGGGCACATGCTGGAGGTTGATCCGGATCCGGTACCAGATCGAACTCGGCCCACGCATGCCGTCGACCAGCACGTCGGCCGGTTCGAGCCGTTCGGCGGCGGTGGGATGACGTTCACGCCAGGTGTCCAACGCGGCCATCGCCTCGTCCTTGGTCTTGGTGCGGGCTACCTCGATGAGCGGCATCACCGACTGGCGTCGACCCGACCCGTCCCGTCGCGCGCCCTTCGGCGCTTTCTCTGCGGGCCCCAGTTCCTCTGCGAGCGTGAGCAATTGGTCGAGGCCACCGGCGGATTCGTCCATGCCGGACCATGGGTCGCCGATGTCGGCGAAGCGCTGCGGCACCGTCGCCAGGGTGAAGTCGGCGGGGTCGCAGTCGGCGACCTCTTCCCACCGCAGGGGCGTGGACACCCGCGCGTCCGGTGTCGCGCGCACCGAGTACGCCGAGGCGACGGTGCGGTCCTTGGCGTTCTGGTTGAAATCCACGAACACGCCCTCGCGCTCCTCTTTCCACCAGCGGCTGGTGGCGAGCTCGGGTGCACGCCGTTCGACTTCCCGCGCCACGGTCTGCGCGGCCAGCCGCACCTGGCGGAACGACCAATCCGGCGCAATGCGCGCGTAGATGTGAAAGCCGCGCGAGCCGGATGTCTTGGGCCAGGCGATCAACCCGTGATCCTCGAGCACCTCCCGCGCCACCTGCGCCACGTCGATGATCTGTCGCCAGGTGACCCCAGGCATCGGATCCAGGTCGACGCGCAATTCGTCGGGGTGCTCGAGGTCGTCGGCGCGTACCGGATGAGGATTGAGGTCGACGCAACCGAGGTTGACCGCCCAGGCCAGACCGGCGGCGTCGTGGATGACGGCCTCTTTCGCGGAGGTGCCGCGCGCGTAACGCAATTCTGCGACGTCGATCCAGTCGGGCCGCTTTTCCGGGGCGCGCTTCTGGAAGACCGCCTCCTGGTCGATGCCTTTGACGAACCGCTTGAGGATCATCGGTCGGCGCGCTACGCCGAGCAGCGCACCGTCGGCGACCGCCAGGTAGTAGCGGATCAGGTCGAGTTTGGTGACGGGCCCTTGCTCGCCGGCCCCGCCACGCTCGGGAAAAACCACTTTGTCCGGGTGGGTGACCTCGACCTGGCGACCGCCGACGTTTAGCGACACCGGAGCCATGGGCACATGCTAATTCGGCACAGCGTTCCGACCGCCGTGCGACCTACGTCACATAGGGTGGACGACATGCCTAATCCGATCGATCTGCCTGGGCAGGCGGTAGCCAAGGTCCAGCAGTATGCCGAGCGCGGCTTATCCGAACTGCATTACCTGCGCAAGATCATCGAGTCCGGCACGTTTCGGTTGGAGAATCCGCTGAACTACGCCGCGATGGCTGCCGAGATCGCGAAGTGGGGTGAGATCGGCATGCTGCCGTCGTTCAACGCCCGGCGGACACCGAACCGCGCCGCGATCATCGACGACGCCGGCGAGCTCACCTACAAAGAACTCGACGAGGCCGCCAACGCGGTTGCGCACGGCCTGCTCGCCAAGGGCGTGAAGGGCGGTGACGGCGTCGCGATACTGGCGCGCAACCACCGCTGGTTCGCTATTGCGGAGTTCGGGTGCGCCCGAGTCGGGGCTCGCATCATCCTGCTGAACAGCTCGTTTTCCGGGCCGCAGATCAAGGAGGTGTCCGAGCGTGAGGGCGCCAAGCTGATCATCTACGACGATGAGTACACCGAGGACGTGAGCAAAGCGGACCCGCCGCTGGGCATGTTGCGGGCATTGGACACCAACCCGGACGGCGAGGATTCCGGCAGCACCGACGAGACGCTGGCCGACCTGGTGGCCGCGCACAGCAAGGCGCCGGCCCCGAAGGCCAGCAAGCATTCGTCGATCATCATCTTGACCAGCGGCACGACCGGAACGCCGAAGGGCGCCAATCGCAGCACCCCGCCGACGTTGGCGCCGATCGGTGGCATCTTGTCGCACGTGCCGTTCAAGGCCAACGAGGTGACGTCGCTGCCGGCGCCGATGTTCCACGCACTGGGTTTCCTGCATGCCACGATCGGCATGTTCCTGGGCTCGACGTTGGTGTTGCACAGCAAGTTCAAGCCGGAGCAGGTGTTCTCCGACATCGAGAAGCACAAAGTGTCGGCGGTTGTCGTGGTGCCGGTCATGCTGTCGCGCATGCTCGAGGCCTTGGAGAAGACGGACAAGAAGCCCGACCTGTCCAGCCTGCGGATCATTTTCGCGTCGGGTTCGGCGTTGGGGGCCGACGTCGCTGAGCGGACGTTGAAGGACATCGGTCCGGTGCTCTATAACATGTACGGGTCCACCGAGATCGCGTTCGCCACCATCGCCGGGCCTGAGCATCTGAAATCCAACTCCAGCACGGCCGGGCCCCCGGTCAAGGGTGTCAAGGTCAGGATCTACGACGACAACGGCAAGGAGTTGCCGCAAGGCGAAGTCGGCCGGATCTTCGTCGGCACGAGCTTCCCCTTCGAGGGCTATACCGGCGGTGGCAACAAGCAGATCATCGACGGGCTGATGTCCTCCGGCGACGTCGGCTACCTCGACGAGAAGGGCCTGTTGTTCATCAGCGGACGTGACGACGAGATGATCGTGTCCGGCGGCGAGAACGTCTTCCCGGCCGAAGTCGAGGACTGCATCAGCGCGCACCCCGACGTGGTAGAGGCGACGGCGATCGGTGTCGAGGACAAAGAGTGGGGCCACCGGCTACGGGCCTTCGTGGTGAAGAAGAACAACGCGAACCTCGACGAGGACGCCGTCAAGAAGCACGTCAAGGATCAGCTGGCCAAGTACAAGGTGCCGCGAGAAGTGATCTTCCTCGACGAACTGCCGCGAAACCCGACCGGGAAGATCCTCAAGCGCGAGCTGCGTGAAATCGACTCCGAGTAGCGGACAGGCCTAGTCGAAACCCGTTCCGCCGTCCAGCTGTTCCCGCAGGATGTCGATCTGCCCGGTGTGCCGGGCGATCTCCTGGATCATGTGCGCGTAGATCCAGCGCAATGACACGGTCGTTTCGAGCCGGCCATGCCACAGCTGGTGGTCGAGCGGATACTGCGCGGCGATGTAACGGGACTCTTCGCATTGCGCCTGGTACTCGGAGACCAGGGTCGGCAGTGACTCGTTGGGCTGCAGTTCAAACTCCCAGGACCGTTCGTGCGTGCGGCGGTTGTCGTCGAGCCGTCCTTGCAAGAACTGGTCGAACCAGCCGTATTCCACCCACCGAAGATGTTTGACCAGGCCGCCGACCGTCGTCGGCGACGGGACGAGGTGGCGACGCGCGTCCGCATCCGACAGTCCGGAAACCTTGCGTACCAAGATGTCTCGGTAGTCGTCGAGAAAAGCTTCCAGGGTCGGGCGTTCGCCGACTACCTCATGCTCGCGTCGATCGGGGCGCTGTGTCTCTGCCATGACCGCGAAGCTAGCACTGCCGCATCGGCGGTAAGAATCAGCGGCGTTCCCGGATGGTTCGGATGACTTCGGCGGACAGCTTGGGGTCGCGCAACAGCAGCTCGATGAGCGCGCTGATCACTTCCTGGCCGGTCACCCGCGCGTATCCGAGACGGTCGGCGGCATCGCGCTGCCAGATGTCGAGGGCTCGGTGGGTGGCGGGGGACAGGTCGACGGTGCGCCGGGTGCGCTGTGGGCGCGACGGCGGCTCGGGCTTGTGACGGTCGTTGTTCTGGACGCTGGAGAAGCGTTCGGTCTGCGCCGAGCCGTCGGCCCGCGGGGGCGGCTTGGCTCGGAACGACTGCGAGCTGGAATCCATGCGCCTGACGACCTTCGGTTTCGCGTGAGCTTTCAGTAGATCAGGACTTAAGTATGTCGGTCAAAGCGCCGTCGTGCAGTGGTGGCACGCCGTGTGGCGAAGCCGCTCACAGGTTCACCAGGAGTTCCGTGGCGGTGAGGGCTGCACGGACTGCGATTGCTGACCGGCAAACTGGGCATCGATATACAAATGCAAGATGCCGCGCAAATGATTCGCTGTATCGTGAAGAGAACGCGGTAATTCCGCGGACTTACGGTGATACGTAATGTGGGAGATGCTGAGATGATGATCCGCGTACATACTGAGGTCAGTAGAAGCGTAAAGGTAGTTTTAGCAGGGAATATGAGTAGCTCAGTGCCTACTGAAACCAGTATTGGCCGACATCAGGAAGTCCTGACCACAGTAATGTAGTAAGCGCCGGTTTCAGTCAAATCCAGCCTTTTTGCTACATTCGCTGGTCAAAGCCATTATTTACATTCTCAGGCTAATTAATAGTTCGATTCAGTGTTTGCTAAGGATCGACACTTAGCGTTCCTGGTGTACGTCATCAAAGACGAAGGAGCAACCACGATGTCGCTTTCACTCACTTCGATTCGCCGCACCGCTGCTGGCGCAGTCGGTGCGGGTGCGGTGGCTGGCGCGATGCTCTTCGGTGCAATGCCCGCGGCCAACGCCGCGCCGGCCGCACCAATTCCGGCGGTAGTCGGCCCAATGCACGTCGCCCCGCCCGCGTGGGGTGGGCACGGCGGCGGCCATGGCGGCTGGGGCGGCGGCCACGGCGGCTGGGGTCGCGGCGCAGGCTGGGGCGGCCCAGGCTGGGGCGGCGGCCACCGCGGATGGGGCCTAGGCCACGGCGGCTTCTGGGGCCAACCAGGCTTCTGGGGCGGTCACCACGATTGGTGGTGACCCCTCAGTAACCGGGGGGAATAGGCCGGCCTCGTTCTTGGACAAACGAGGCCGGCCGCCTCCGGGAATCCACGCCGATCTGACCCTCGTTGGACGGCGTGGATTTCTGCTTTCCGCGCTACGGGTCGCGGGGCAGCCCGAGCAGCCGCTCCGCGATGATGTTGAGCTGTACTTCCGACGTGCCGCCGTAAATCGTGGTGGCGCGGCTGGCCAGGAGGTATTCGGCCCACTTACCGGGCAGTTGTTCGGGGTCGCCGATCGCGCCGTCCGCCCCGAATGAGGACACTCCGAATTCGGCGTAGCCCTGGCCGGTGCGCATGGACAGCAGCTTGGAAATGGCAGCAGAAGGCATCGCGTCCCCGCCGGCCAGCGTCAGTAGCGTCGAGCGCAGGTTGAGCACCTTGGCGGCGTGGCCCTCCGCGATCAGCTGACCCGCCCGGTTCTGCGCGATCTGGTCGAACTGTCCGTCGGATAAGAACTCGACGAATTGATCGAGGCTGGCCAAGAACGGCGCTTCGCTGCTCCCGATCGAAACCCGTTCTGCCGTCAGCGTGTTTCGGCTGACCTCCCAGCCCCGGTCGACCTCGCCGAGCACCAGCTCGTCAGGCACGAACACGTCGTCGATGAACACCGTATTGAACATCGCGCCACCGGTGAGCTCGCGCAGCGGCTTCACCTCGACGCCTTCACTCTTCATGTCCAGCAGGAAATAGGTGATGCCGTTGTGTTTCGGCGCCGACGGGTTGGTCCTCGCCAGCAGCGCACCCCACTGGGAGAACTGCGCCGCGGTGGTCCAGATCTTCTGCCCGGTGATGCGCCAGCCACCGTCGACTTTGGTCGCCTTGGTGCTCAGGCCGGCTAGGTCAGACCCCGCGCCAGGCTCGGAAAACAGTTGGCACCAGATCATTTCGCCTCGGAAGGTCGGCGGCAGAAAACGCTGCTTCTGCTCGTCGGTGCCGAAGGCGACGATCGACGGGACGATCCAGGCCGCGATCCCGATCGGTGGCCGTCTGACCCGCCCGGTGTTGAACTCCTGGGCGATGATGATCTGTTCGACGGGGTTGGCGTCACGTCCCCACGGTTTCGGCAGGTACGGCAGCACCCATCCGCCCTCGGCGATCGCGGTGTTGCGCTCTTCGCGCGAGATCTCCTTCAGCCCAGCTACTTCCGCGCGGATCTCGTCGCGCAGCTTCTCGGTGTCGGGGTCGAGGTCGATGTCGAGGGCGCGCATTCCCGTGCTGGTGGCGGTATCGAGAACCCGCTGCGGGTAGGCGGTCTTGCGCCCGAAGCCGGCGGCGATCACCAGCGCCCTGCGGTAGTAGACGTTCGTGTCGTGCTCCCAGGTGAACCCGATGCCACCGTGCACCTGGATGCAGTCCTGCGTGCAGCGCTGGGCCGCGGCCGGTGCCAATGTCGCAGCCACCGCGGCGGCGAACTCGACCTTGGAACCGTCGATGTCCCAGTCATTTTCACGGGCGTGGTCGATAGCGCGGGCGGCATCCCACACCGCGGCCGTGGCGCGTTCGGTGTCGGCGATCATTTCGGAGCACTTGTGCTTGACGGCCTGGAACTGGCCGATCGGACGGCCGAACTGCTCGCGGATCTTGGCGTATTCCGCGGCGGTGTCGGTGGCCCAGCGCGCAACGCCGACCGCCTCGGCCGACAGCAGTGTGGAGATCAGCGCCTGTGCTGTCGTCGCGGTGAGGTTGCCTAGTGCTACGTCGTCGGAGACCTCGATGGCGTTGGCGCGCACGTGAGCAATCGGCCGCAATGGGTCGACGCCGGCGACCGGCTCGATCTCGAGCTGGTCGGCGGGCAGCACCACCCATTCTTCGCCACCGTCGAAGGCCACCGGTAACACCAGCAGCGACGCCTGCGCCGCGGCCGGCACCGCGCGGGCCTCGCCGCGGATCACCAGTGAGCTGCCCTGCCGGGTCGCGGTCAGCCCGGAATCCAGCGCGTACGCGGCGATCACCGCCCCGGACGCCAGATCGGCCAGCGCCTTGGCGTCGGGGTCGTGCGCCGAGATCAGCGCGCTGGCGATCGCCGACGGGACGAACGGGCCCGGAACGGCGCCATAGCCGAACTCGGCGAGCACGACAGCCAATTCGAGGATGCCAAACCCTTGTCCGCCGACGGATTCGGCGATGTGCAGGCCCTGCAGGCCCTGCTCTGCCGCAGCCTGCCAATAGGGCGGCGGGTTGTCGACCGGTGTTTCCAGAGCGGCGTGCAGCACCTCCGACGGCGCTACCCGCGCCACCAGAGACCGCACGGAGTCGGCCAGGTCTTGATGCTCAGGATTGATTGCGATCGGCATTGGTCGCCTTCCTTGACGTCCCGGGGCTCGTGAAACCAAGCTAACAACCGGTGGGTTGGTTCACCACATGGGCCAGTCGTTGCCCATCCCACAGCCGGCGGCAATTGGCGACAGCCTCGACCAGGTAGCGCCGCATGGTGTCGACGGTGTACCAGGTGACGTGCGGCGTGAGCACGACGTTGTCCAGCCCGAGCAGCGGATTGTCCGGCGCTACCGGTTCGGCGCCGAAGACGTCCAATCCGGCCGCGGCCAGCCGACCGTCGCGCAGCGCAGCGGCCAAGGCGGCCTCGTCGACAATGGGGCCGCGCGAGGTGTTGACCAGTACCGCACCGCGTTTCATGCCGTTCAGCGCGGCCCGGTCGATCAGCCCCTTGGTGTCAGCAGTCAGCGGCAGGTGTAGCGAGACGATGTCGCTGGCGGCCAACAGGTCCGGCAATGTCCGCCAGCCGGGCAGCCCGTCGTCGCGAGTGCTGGTATGCACGACGGTTGCCCCCATCGCGGCGATGATGCCCTCGACCCGTTTGGCGATGCTGCCGTAGCCGACCAGCCCGACCGTGCAGGCGCCGATGTCGCGGACGGTCTCGCCCAGTTGCGGATCCGACGGCCAGCCACGACCGTCGCGGGTCGCGCGATCCAGCACCGGCAGCCGGCGCAGTGCGGCCAGCATCAGCAGCAGCGTTCCTTCGGCCACCGACGGTGCGTTGGCGCCGGGCATGTTGGCGACCGCGATGCCCCGCTTGCTGGCCGCATCGACATCGACGGTGTTGACCCCGGCGCCGAATTTGTGCACCAGGCGGGCGCGGGTCGCGCGGGCCAGGTCGGCCGCCGACAGCGGACGAAGCACATGCCAGATCACGTCGGCATCGGGCAACTCGCGATAGAACGACTCGTCGTCCTCACACCAGCGGATATCGAGCCAGTCAGCCTCGGGTGCAAGGAAATCCAGCACCTTCGGGCCGGGGACGAAGTGCGCGAGGACCGTCAGCGCCACCTTTTGGCTATCCATTTGGCAATCGTGTCAGCTTGCTCGCTGCGCGCGCCGGGCGTGGTGAAGTAGTGGTCGGTGTTGATCGATGACTGGGACTTGTCGGTGCTGGCCAGCGCATCGTGGATCCGCTGGGCATCGGAGGGGAAGACGCCGGTGTCGGCATCGGCATTGATCACCAGGGCGGGGCAGGCGATCCGTGCCAGATGCGGTTCGGCCCGGGTCTGGGCCGTACGCAAACTCCACATCGCCAGCCAGCTACGCAGCGTGCAGGCCGCGGCGATGCCGTGGGCCGATCGGTTGGCCTTGACGGGCAACCCGGCGTAGCACATGTTGGGCTGACGCTGCGTCGGCTCGATCGTCGGATCGACCATCCGCGGGTCGGCCCAGGTTCTCATCACGGTGAACGGCCGATCGGAAAATCCCGCGGCGCGAACACGTTTCAGCTCGGTCTCGGCCCAGTCGGTGATCGCATGATTGCGTGCTACCTGCGCTGAGCGGTAGCGCTTCAGAAACTCCGGCGAGAAGGGCGGTCCGTTGCGCTCGTCGAACAGATCCAGGTCGGGGTCGGTGGCGATCGGATCGTTCTCATCCACGACCGAGGCATCCATCCACGCCGTCAGCACGTCAGGGCGACCCGGGTGCGCCGCGCTCGCCACATAGCCGTCCCCGGGGAGCAGATCGGTCAGTCCGGCCGCGGGCCGCATGCCGGGTACCGGAGTCACGTGCGGATCGGTCGCCTGGGCCTGGTAGGCGGCCATCAGCGAGCCTCCGCCCGAATTGCCAAGCAGCACAACGCTTTCCACTGCTTGGGTGTCACGCAGCCAGCGCACCCCGACACCGATGTCGACCAGGGCATGGTCGAGCAGGAAGCTGCTTTCGAATCCGCGGAATCGGGTGTTCCACCCGAGGAACCCGATGCCGCGGGTTGCCAGGTAGTCGGCAAGGTAGTGCTCGGAGAAGTCGATTTGGTAGTGCGCGGCGATCACCGCGACCTTCGGTTTTCGCCCGACGCCGCGGTAATACAGCCCCTGGCACGGATGGCCGCCAGCGCCGGCGCGTCTACCGGTCGGCGACGGCAAACCGATGAATTCGCGGACGACTCCGGGGGTGCCGGTGGAGCGAGTCACCTCAGTGGCCTTCCTTGTGGTAGATGGCACGGTAGAAGATGTTGGCCAGGGTGCCGATGCAGGCGTCGTCGTCGGGCTCGGCGCCCGAGGGGGTGCTGGTCAGTTGCAGGTAGCAGAACTGGTTCAGCATCGCGACGATCGCGACGGCGATCAGCTGCGGGTCGTCGTCGGCGCAATACCCGTCGGACTGCGCGCGCCGTACCATTTCGGTGATGAAAGAGGTTGGAATGGCGCAGATTTCAGACCAATACTGGGCGAAGTCGTCGTTGACCATCGCCAGCTGCGACACGCTGATCATCTCGGCCAGCCGATGCTTGTAGGTGTGCCAGTGCGCCGCCGCGGACTGATACGCCCGCTCTCGTGTCGAGAGTCCGTGCTGGGTAACCGGTTTGGACCGCTCGCCGACCTCGTCGCGAAACCGCAGCGCCCACTCGCGGACCATGGCTTCTTTGGAGTCGTAATAGTTGTAGAACGATGCCGTCGACCGGCCGGCTTCGCTGGCGATGTCGGCGACGGTTGTGGTCAGGATGCCCTTGCGGGCGATCACCGTCCGGGCGGCGGTGTCGATGGCGGCCTGGGTTTGGCGGCCACGAGTCGTCGGAAGCGCCGCACGACGGGTCGGTGAATCGGACACGGTAGACACCGACGGGCCTCCTTCGTCGTGACCATGGGGTGCCATCGACCCCGGGAACGGCGGATTCTTTAGGAATAGACCTGAATCTGATGTTAGGTTCAGATCCTGATCTCCGCCGCGAAACGGGAGCCTCGGGATGATCAAACCGCACAATCGCAATTCCGAGTTCGAACTCGGCGGCATCAATCATGTCGCGCTGGTGTGCTCGGACATGGCCCGCACCGTGGACTTCTACAGCAACACCCTGGGCATGCCGTTGATCAAGTCCCTGGACCTGCCGGGCGGCCTCGGGCAGCACTTCTTCTTCGACGCGGGAAACGGCGACTGCGTGGCGTTCTTCTGGTTCGCCGATGCACCCGACCGGGTGCCGGGTCTGTCATCGCCGGCCGCCATCCCGGGCATCGGGGAGATCACCAGCGCCGTCAGCACGATGAACCACCTGGCTTTTCACGTGCCGGCCGAGCAATTCGACGCGTATCGGCAGCGGCTCAAGGACAAGGGCGTGCGGGTGGGGCCGGTGCTCAACCACGACGAAAGTGAGCGACAGGTCGCCGCCACGCTGCATCCCGGGGTTTACGTGCGCTCGTTCTACTTCCAGGACCCCGACGGCATCACGCTCGAATTCGCCTGCTGGGTCAGGGAATTCACCGCGAACGACGCTCAGGCCGTGCCCAAGACGGCGGCCGATCGCCGCATTCCCGCCGCCGGTTAGCGTCAGTCGCGGTACAGGCTGGGGTCGGCCAGCTCGTCGAGCAGCGATGCCAGGTGATCGACCAACTGGTCAGGATCCAACGCCACGTCGCCGGCCAGCCACGCGCCGATCGTCTGTCCGACCCCGCCGACCACGAAGTGCGCGGCGGCCTTGATGCGCGCGTTTTCCGGGACCCGCAGCACATTCTCGACGTGGCGACCGGACAGCATCGCGAACAGTGCGTTGGATTCCACCCGCTTGCGCACCAGCACGGCGTTGGCCAGTTGCGCGCTGAAAAGCAGCCGGCCGACCCGGGGATCTCCGCCGACGGTCTTGACGATGTTGGCCATACCCGCCCGGGTCTGTTCCTCTAACGGTGCGGCGTCGACCGCGGCCTGCGTGGTTGCGGCCAGGTCGGCGATCACCCAGTCGAACACCGCCGCGACCAATTCGTCCTTGTCGGTGAAGCTTTCGTAGAAATAGCGTGGTGCCACCCCGGCTCGCCGGCAGATGGCGCGCACGGTCAATTCGCCGGCCTCGTCGTCGCCGAGCAGGTCCAGTCCCGCTTCCAGCAGGCTGGCCCGGCGGCCGGCCAGCCGTTCGGCGGCATCGACGCCGCGGTACGGGCGCGCGCTCGCCGGCGGGGCAGTGGTCATGAATTACATCTTGACACCCGCCATGTTGCACTGCAATATCAGGAAACACGCGTTTCCCGATTAGCGGATAGGTGAGCGATGACGGTCAGCGAACCCGTACGGCATGTCGAGCGCCCAGTCAGCGCGCCGCCGATCAGTCGACCGCGGCGCACCCCTCAACTCGACGACACGTTGATGGGCATGGCGTTGCTGCTCGGCCCGGCCAACGTGATCATGCAGCTCGCCCGGCCCGGCGTCGGCTACGGGGTGATGGAGAGCCGGGTGGAAAGCGGCCGCATCGATCTGCACCCGATCAAGCGGGCCCGCACCACGTTCACATACCTCGCGGTGGCGATGGCGGGCACCGAGACCCAGAAGGCGGCGTTTCGGCGCGCGGTCAACCGGGCGCACGCGCAGGTGTATTCGACGCCGGACAGCCCGGTGCAATACAACGCGTTCGACGTCGATCTGCAGCTGTGGGTGGCGGCGTGCCTCTACAAGGGCGGGGTCGACTTCTATCGCATGTTCATCGGTGAGATGGACGACGCCGACGCCGACCGGCATTACCAAGAGGCGGTCGTGCTCGGCTCGACGTTGCAGGTGCCGCCAGAAAGGTGGCCACCGGACCGGGCCGCGTTCGACCGCTACTGGAACGACCAGCTCGACAAGGTCCACATCGATGACGCGGTCCGTAGTTACCTGTATCCGATTGCGGTAGGCCGGATTCAGAAGCTACGTCTACCCGACGTCGTGCGCCGGCAACCGGAGAAGCTCGGCTTGCTGCTGACGGCCGGCTTTCTGCCGCAACGCTTTCGTGAGGAGATGCAGTTCGCCTGGGACGCCCGGACGCAGCGCCGGTTCGACCGGGTGATCGGCGCGCTGCGCACGCTGAACAACGCCATGCCGCGGTTCGTCCGGCGCTTCCCGTTCAACCTCTTGCTGTGGGATCTGGATCGCCGGATCAAAGCCGGCCGTCCACTGGTGTAGCCGCTCAGCCGACCCGGTTGCCGCACGAGAAGAGCTCAGCCGCGACGCAATACCCCCTACCCGATCGGGGTCTTGTATCTACGACACAACGTCGTATTGAATGCCGTCGTGGCTGGATCGGACGATATTTGCGCGCCGTTGGGCGGCGTAGGGTCGGTTGCCGTGCGTACTGACGACGACAACTGGGACATCACAACGAGCGTCGGTTCGACCGCGTTATTCGTGGCGACCGCTCGAGCATTGGAGGCGCAGAAGCCAGATCCACTGGCCGTCGACCCGTTTGCCGCGGTCTTCTGCCACGCGGTCGGCGGTTCAGCCGCCGCGGTGCTGGACGGCAACGAGCCCGATCACCAGCTCAAAACGCCTGACTTCGGCGAGCATTTCGTCAACTACCAAGCTGCTCGCACCCGCTACTTCGACGATTACTTCCGGCAGGCCGCGGAGGCCGGGGTCCGCCAGATCGTGCTTCTGGCCGCGGGCTTGGACTCGCGAGCCTATCGGCTGCCCTGGCCGGACGGCACGACAATCTTCGAGTTGGATCAGCCGCAGGTGCTCGACTTCAAGCGCGAAGTATTGACCGCGCACGACGCCACGGCGAATGCCGAACGCCGTGAAGTTGCCATCGACCTCCGTGACGACTGGCCGCAGGCGTTGCGAAACAGCGGTTTCGATGAGACGCAGCCGTCCGCCTGGATTGCCGAGGGGCTGTTGATCTATCTGCCCGCCGCCGCGCAGGAGCAACTGTTCAGCGGCATCGACGCGCTAGCCAGTTCGGGCAGCCACATTGCTGTCGAAGATGCCGAACCGATGCCGGACCAGGCTTTCAAGGCTGCCGTCGAAGAAGAGCGCGCCGCACGCGCCGAGGGCGACGAGCGGTTGTTCTTTCAATTGGTCTACAACGAGCGGCACGCGCCGGCGCAGCGCTGGCTTGACGAGCATGGCTGGAACGCTGTCGCGACGCCACTGGCCGACTACCTCACTAATGCGGGCCGCCCGGTACCCGGGCCGCACACCGAGGCCGGACCGATGATCGCCAGCAACACTTTGGTCAGGGCCGTCAAGCAGTGAGGGCGCGATGCCGTACAGTCCTGATCTAATGACATTCATTTTCATTAAGCCCCGGCGCAGGACGGTGACGGCATCTAACCGTCTCGCTGCGCACAACACGCTTCGTGAATCGGCCGACACGCGGTTTGACGTGCGGCGCTTGGGCTTTGACCCTCGCCTGTCCGAGGCCGGCCGTCCTGCCGATACGTGCGTCTCGACACCTAGCTTATGCAATGCTAACTTCGCCCGAAGTTAGCTTAGGCAATACTACGTCCGAAGGGGAGACTGAGGCGTGGACATCGCAGACACCGGCAGTGTCGCCACCCGGCCGGCAACTGTCAGGGTGGACGACGACGTAACGAGTCGGTTCGCCACCTGCTGCCGCGCGCTCGGGCTGACGATCTATGACCGCAGACGTCCCGCCGACCTGGCCGCGGCCCGGTCCGGGTTCACCGGTCTGGTTCGGATCGCGCACGAGCAAGCCGACGCGTGGGTCGGACTAGCTGCGGCGGGTGACACGTCTTTGCCTGTGCTGGAGGCGATTTCGCACAACGTGGCGACGGTGGGAGTGCTGCAGCGCCAGGTCGAGCTGGCCGAAGGTGCGCTGGGCTTCCTGTACGACACCGGGCTGTATCTGAAATTCCGGGCGACCGAGTCCGACGACTTCCACCTCGCGTACGCCGCGGCGCTTGCCGCTGACGGGCGGTTTGCTGCAGCCCACCAGCTGGTCAGCGACGTCAGCCGGCGCAAGCCGAGCTCGAACGAGGCGCGCTGGGTCTGCTCGACGATTCACTACCGCGCCGAGCGGTGGGCTGACGTCGTCAAACTGCTGTCGCCGATCGTCAACGACGCCGACCTCGACGAGCACTTCGGGCATGCCGTCAAGATCGCCCTCGGAATCTCGCTGGCCAGGCTCGGCATGTTTGCGGCCGCGCTGTCCTACCTCGACGAGCCGGAGGGCCCGGTGGCCGTCGCGGCCGTCGACGGAGCGTTGGCCCGGGCCCTATCGCTGCGGGCCGACGGCGACGAGGACACCGCGCGTGAGGTGCTGCAGGACCTCTACGCCGCCAACCCGGAAAACGCACAGGTCGAAGAGGCGCTGACGGATTCCAGTTTCGGGATCGTGCCGACCACGTCGGACCGCATCGCCGCGCGCGTCGACCCGTGGGACGTCACCACCGAACCGAAGCCCGGCGACTTCGTCGACCCCGGCGCGCAAGAGCGCAAGGCGGTCCTGCTGGCGGAGGCCGAGCGCGAACTCGACGAATTCATCGGTCTAGAGAAGGTCAAGGACCAGGTTGCCCGGCTCAAGAGCGCTGTGGCGATGGAGTTGGTCCGCAAGGAACGTGGCCTGGAAGTCGCGCAGCGCACCCACCACCTGGTGTTCACCGGCCCGCCCGGGACCGGGAAGACCACGATCGCGCGTGTGGTCGCCAAAATCTATTGCGGCCTTGGGCTTTTGAAGAAAGAAAACATCAAAGAGGTTCACCGCGCCGACCTGATCGGTCAGCACATCGGTGAGACCGAAGCGAAGACCAACGCGATCATCGACAGCGCGCTGGACGGCGTGTTGTTCCTGGACGAGGCCTACGCGCTGGTTGCCACCGGCGCCAAGAACGACTTCGGCTTGGTGGCCATCGACACCCTGCTGGCCCGGATGGAGAACGACCGCGACCGGCTGGTGGTCATCATCGCCGGTTACCGGGCCGACCTGGATCGGTTCCTGGACACCAACCAGGGTCTGCGATCACGGTTCACCCGCACCATCGACTTCCCGTCTTACCAGCCGGCCGAGCTGATCGAGATTGCCAACTTCATGGCCACTCGGCGCGACAGCGCGTTCGAGCAGCCGGCGCTCGACGACCTGGAAGCCCTGTTCGCGCATCTGGCCAACACGACGAAGGCCGATTCGGTGGGCGTCGAACGTCGCGGACTCGACATCGCCGGTAACGGTCGATTCGTTCGTAACGTCGTCGAAAAGTCGGAAGAGGAGCGGGAATTCAGGCTTGACCACTCCGAACACGCGAAGACCGGTGAATTCACCGACGAGGAGCTCATGACGATCACCGCCGCCGACCTGGCCAACACCGTGCCGCCGTTGCTCGAGGGTCTGCGGCTGGAGATGCCGGCATGAGCGCCCCCGACGATCGGCGCTCGTTCGCCTCGCGCACGCCGGTCAACGACAACCCGGACAAGGTTGCCTACCGGCGCGGTTTCGTCACCCGCCACCAGGTAACCGGTTGGCGTTTTGTCATGCGCCGCATTGCTTCTGGTGTGGCGTTGCACGATACCCGGATGCTCGTCGACCCGCTGCGAACCCAGACGCGGGCGGTGCTGATGGGCGTCGTCGTCCTGATTACCGCTCTGGTCGGCTGCTTCGTGTTCTCGCTGATCCGGCCGAACGGGTCGACGGCCAACAACGCGATCCTGGCGGACCGATCGACGGCCGCGCTGTACGTCCGGGTGGGCGACCAACTACACCCGGTGCTGAACCTCACGTCGGCCCGGCTGATTGCCGGCAAGGCTGCCAACCCGACCATGGTGAAAAGCACGGAGCTGGACAAGTTTCCGCTCGGCAACCTGATCGGCATCCCGGGCGCGCCCGGGCGGATGGTGCAGGACATCCGCAAGGATGCCGACTGGACGGTCTGCGACGCCGCGAGCGGGACGGCTACCGGTGTCACGGTGATCGCCGGTGTCCCCGACAGTTCCGGTGCGCGGGCCGCGGCAGTGGCCCCGGGTAAGGCCGTATTGGTCAGCAATCCGTCCAGTGCCTGGCTGCTGTGGGATGGGCGACGCAGCCGAATCGACCTCGCCGACCACGCCGTGACGAACGCGCTGGGCTTCGGCGCCGACATGCACACACCGCGTCCGATCGCGGCTGGTCTGTTCAACGCGATCCCGGAGTCGCCGCCACTGGCGCCGCCCGCAATCCCCGACGCCGGTAGCCCGGCCAAGTTTCCGGTCCCCGCTCCCATCGGCGGTGTCGTCGAATCGCATGGGCTGGAGAACAATTCGGCCAACTACTACGCCGTGCTGCCCGACGGCCTGCAGCAGATCTCGCCCGTGCTGGCCGCGATCCTGCGCAACGCAAACTCCTACGGTCTGGACCAGCCGCCGCGCTTAGGGCCCGACAAGGTGGCCAAGCTACCAGTGTCACGTCAACTGGACACCGGTCGCTACCCTGAGCAGCGCATCAGCCTGCTCGACGCTACGCACGACCCAGTGACCTGTGCACACTGGAGCAAGGCGGCGGGCGCCAGCACGAATTCGCTCACGCTGCTTGCCGGTTCGTCGCTGCCGATTCCCGACTCGGTGCACACTGAGGACCTGGTCGGCGCCGGTGCGGGCGGTATCGCCAGCCGCGTCGCGATGGCCCCGGGCACCGGCTACTTCGCCCAGACCGTCGGGCAGAACGCTTCGTCGCCGGCGGCCGGATCGCTGTTCTGGATCTCCGACACCGGGGTGCGGTACGGCATCGACAACGAGACCGGAGTCACCGGAAACGCGAAAACTGCTGATGCGCTCGGGCTGACGCAGCCGGCGACGCCGATCCCGTGGTCGGTGCTGTCGTTGTACGCACCCGGTCCGACCCTGTCGCGGGCCGATGCGCTGCTCGCCCACGACGGTCTGGCACCCGACTCCCGACCTGGCCGTAATTCCGCCGAAGGGCAAAACCGATGAGCCGCTTGATCTTCGAGGCACGCCGCCGGCTGCCCTCGCCGGTAACCCGCAAGGGCAGCATCAACATCGAGGCACCTCCGGAACTGCCACGGGTGATTCCGCCGTCGTTGCTGCGCCGGGCGCTGCCGGTGGTGATCGTGCTGCTGATCGTCGGGATGATCATCGCGATGGTCGCCACCGGAATGCGGCTCATCTCGCCGCAGACGCTGTTCTTCCCGTTCGTGCTGTTGCTGGCCGCCACCGCGTTTTTCCGCGGAGACAACAAGTCGAGCACCGCAGAAATCGACGCCGAGCGCGCGGACTACCTGCGCTACCTGTCGGTGGTCCGGGACAACATCCGGGGGCAGGCGGCCGCCCAACGCGCCGCCGCCGAATGGTCGCACCCGGAACCCTTTGAGCTGTCCGCGATTCCGGGCTCGCGGCGCCAGTGGGAGCGTGACCCGCACGACGCTGATTTCCTGGTGGTTCGCGCCGGTGTGCACTCGGCCGCCTTGGACACCGCGCTGCGGGTCAACGACACCGCCGACGAGGTCGACTTGGAGCCGGTGTCACACAGCGCTTTACGCAGCTTGCTCGACACTCAGCGCACCGTGCATGACGTTCCGACCGGGATCGACTTGACCAAGCTGTCGCGCATCACCGTGCTCGGTGACGAAGACGACGTCCGTGGCGCGCTGCGGGCCTGGGTGGCCCAGGCCGTGACGTGGCACGACCCGACGGTGCTCGGCGTGGCGGTCGCGACGCCAGAGGTGGAGTCGCCGGAGTGGTCGTGGCTGAAGTGGTTGCCGCACGTCGACATCCCGGCCGAAGCCGACGGCGTGGGGCCGGCCCGCTACCTGTCGAGCAAACCCGACGAGCTGCTCGCATTGCTGGGTACCGCACTGTCCGATCGTCCGGCATTCGCCGCTGGCTCGGCAGATGCGTTGCGGCACTTGCTGATCATCGTCGATGATCCGGACTTCGACCTGAACGCCTCGCCGTTGGCGGCCGGGCGTGCCGGGGTCACCGTGGTGTACCGATCGACCAGGACGCCGCACCGGGAACAGTATTCCGACCCCGAACGGCCGATCCTGCGGTTCGCCGGCGGCGCGATCGAGCGCTGGCAGACCGGTGGTTGGCAGAGCTACATCGACAACGCCGACGCCCTCGGCGTCGACGACACCGTCCACATCGCGCGCCGGTTGTCCCGTTGGGACTCCAACCCGACGCACAGTGGCCTACAGTCGACCGCCACCCGCGGCGCCGCATTCACGACGCTGCTGGGCATCCCGGACGCATCGCGATTGGATGTCCCGACCCTGTGGGCGCCCCGCCACCGCGACGAGGAGTTGCGGGTGCCGATCGGTGTCACCGCGACCGGCGAGCCGCTGATGTTCGACCTCAAGGACGAGGCCGAAGGCGGCATGGGGCCGCACGGCCTGATGATCGGTATGACCGGCGCCGGCAAGTCGCAGACATTGATGTCGATTCTGTTGTCGCTGTTGACGACTCATTCAGCCGATCGGCTGATCGTGATCTATGCGGACTTCAAGGGCGAGGCCGGCGCGGATATCTTCCGCAACTTCCCCCAGGTTGTCGCGGTGATCTCGAACATGGCCGAGAAGAAGTCGCTGGCCGACCGGTTTGCCGACACCCTGCGCGGCGAAGTCGCCCGCCGGGAGATGATGCTGCGGGAAGCCGGGCGCAAGGTGCAGGGCAGCGCCTTCAACTCGGTGACCGAATACGAGAACGCGATCGCCGCCGGTGCCGCTGACCTGCCGCCGATCCCGACCCTGTTCGTCGTCGCCGACGAGTTCACGTTGATGCTGGCCGACCATCCCGAATACGCAGAGCTTTTCGATTACGTTGCGCGCAAGGGTCGTTCGTTCCGGATCCACATCCTGTTCGCGTCGCAGACCCTGGACGTCGGCAAGATCAAGGACATCGACAAGAACACCTCCTACCGGATCGGTTTGAAGGTGGCCAGCCCCGCGGTGTCGCGGTCGATCATCGGCGTGGAGGACGCGTATCACATCGAGGCGGGCAAAGAACACAAGGGCGTCGGCTTCCTGGTGCCCGCGCCCGGAGCCGCTCCGATCAAGTTCCGCAGCACTTACGTCGACGGCATCTACGATCCGCCGCAGGCGCCGAAAACGCTTGTGGTGCATTCGGTTCCCGAACCCAAGCTCTTCACCGCGGGCCGGGTCGAGCCAGACCAGACCACGATCATCGCCAAGAACGGCCATGACGAGCCGATTGCGCCGTCACGCAAGCTGATCGCCACCATCGGTGATCAGTTGGCCCGCTTCGGTCCTCGCGCGCCGGAGCTGTGGCTGCCGCCGCTCGATGAGGTGATCCCGCTGAGCGCGGCCCTGGCCCGTGCCTCGGTGCCGCGCGGCGAATTGCGCTGGCCCCTGGGTGAGATCGACCGGCCGTTCCAGATGCGCCGCGACTCGCTGGTGTTCGACGCCCGGACCTCGGCCGGTAACCTACTGATCCACGGTGGGGCGAAGTCGGGTAAATCGACTGCGCTGCAAACCTTCATTCTGTCTGCCGCAAGCCTGCACTCGCCACGCGAGGTGAGCTTCTACTGCCTGGACTACGGCGGCGGTCAGCTGCGGGCACTGGAAGACCTGGCGCACGTCGGCAGCGTCGCGTCGTCGCTGGAACCCGAACGCATTCGTCGCACCTTCGGCGAGCTCGAGCAGCTGCTGCGGTCCCGCCAACGGCGCGAAGTGTTCCGCGACAAGCAGGGCCCCGACGACGGTCTGGGCCAGGTATTCCTGGTCATCGACAACCTGTACGCGTTCAGCCGTGACAACACCGACCAGTTCAACACCCGAAACCCGTTGCTGAGCAAGGTGACCGAGCTCGTCAACATCGGTCTGGCCTACGGCATCCACGTGGTGGTCACGACGCCGAGCTGGCTCGAGGTGCCGCTGGCCATGCGCGACGGTCTCGGCATGCGGCTGGAGCTCAAGCTGCACGACGCGCGAGACAGCAACGTCCGGGTGGTCGGTGCGCTGCATCGCCCGGCCGAGGCGGTTCCCGTCGACCAGCCCGGTCGCGGCCTGACCATGGCCGCCGAGCATTTCCTGATCGCGGCCCCCGACCCCAAGCAGGTGCCCGCCATCAACGCGCTACACGAGGGGATCACCGCGCCTCCGGTGCGGCTGTTGCCGACCAACCTGGACCCCGCCGCGCTCGAGCCGGTGTACGGGGGTTCAGACCGGATCGTCATCGGTCAACGCGAAGAAGACCTGGCCGCAGTCCAACTCGACTTCGCCCGCAACCCGTTGCTGATGGTGCTGGGCGACACCAGGACCGGCAAGACGACGTTGCTGCGGCACATCATTCGCACGATTCGCGACAACTCGACACCGGACCGAGTGGCGTTCACTGTGCTGGACCGTCGCCTGCATCTCGTCGACGAGCCGCTGTTCCCGGACAACGAATACACCGCCAACATCGACCGGGTCACCCCGGCGATGCTCGGGTTGGCCGGCCTGATCGAGAAGCGGCGGCCACCGGCAGGTCTGGACGCCTCGCAGCTGAGCGGCTGGTCCTTCGAGGGCCACACCCACTACCTGATCATCGACGACGTCGACCAGATCCCGGACAGCCCGGCGATGACGGGACCCTATGTGGGACAGCGTCCCTGGACGCCGCTGATCGGGCTGTTGGCGCAGGCCGGGGATCTGGGGTTGCGGGTCATCGTCACCGCGCGCGCCAGCGGTGCCGCGCACGCGCTGATGACCAGTCCACTGCTGCGCCGCTTCAACGACCTGCAGGCGACGACGTTGATGTTGTCGGGTAACCCGGTGGACGGCGGCAAGATTCGTGGCCAGCGCTTCGATCGGCTGCCGGCCGGCCGGGCGATCCTGCTGACCGACAGCGACACCCCCACTTACGTGCAATTGGTCAATCCGCTCGTCGACGAAAGTGTGGCCGCCGAGAGCGGCCGGTGAGTTCAACCAAAGGAGTATGACGTGACACTGCGAGTTGTTCCAGAAGGTTTGGCGTCGGCCAGCGCGGCCGTCGACGCGATCACGGCCCGGCTGGCTGCCGCACATGCGGGTGCCGCACCGGCCATCACGGCCGTCGTGCCCTCCGCGGCCGACCCGGTGTCGCTGCAGACCGCGGCCGGGTTCAGTGCGCAGGGCTCCGAGCACGCCGCGGTCGCAGCCGAAGGCGTCGAGGAACTCGGCCGGGCCGGTGTCGGCGTGGGTGAGTCCGGTGTGAGTTACGCAGCGGGCGACGCCGCCGCGGCGGCGACTTACGGCGGCGGCCTGTAGAGATGACCGCGTCGGTGTGGATAGCTTCACCGCCTGAGGTGCACTCAGTGCTCCTCAGCGGCGGTCCTGGCCCCGGGTCGCTGATGGCGGCCGCGGGTGCTTGGTCCGCGCTGAGCACTGAGTATGCCTCGGCGGCAAGCGATCTCACCTCGCTGTTGGGCGCGGTCCAGGCAGGCGCATGGGAGGGCCCGAGCGCCGAAGAGTACGTGAGCGCACACCTGCCCTACCTGGCGTGGCTCACCGAGGCCAGCGCCAACAGTGCCGGTACGGCGGCTCAACACGAGCTGGCCGCGGCCGCCTACACCACCGCGCTGGCCGCGATGCCGACGCTGCCGGAACTGGCCACCAACCACATCATTCACGGCGTACTGATGGCGACGAACTTCTTTGGCATCAACACGATTCCGATCGCGCTGAACGAGGCAGACTACGCCCGGATGTGGATTCAGGCCGCCACCACGATGGCGACCTACCAGGGAATCGCCGGAACGGCGTTGGCGTCGGCTCCGCGCACCGCCGCGCCGCCACCGGTGCTCAAGACCAACAATCCGCTGGCCGCCGCCGTCGATCCGCCGTCGTCGGGCAACTTCCTGACAGACATCTTCAACCAGTTGGTGCAGCTTGTTCAGGATCCCAGCGGGACGCTCAGCGCGATCCTTGCCAACCCGAGTCAGTGGTTCCCGCTGTTGTTCTTCATCGCCTACGAGGCGTTCTTCATCCCGTTCGGAACCACGTTCTGGTCGGTGCTGCTCAGCTCGCCGGCTTTCCTCCCGCTCATCCTCGCGCTGGCGCTGAGCACCCTGAACAATCCCGCCGCAGCAGCGCCGGCCCCCGATGTGGTTGGCAGCCCTGGTTTTCGGACAGAGCAGCCCAAAGGGTTGCCAGCCGCGGCGGTGACGCCGGCGGGCGCTGGTGCGGCAGCGACCGCAGGATCGACATCGGCGGCCGGTGCGGCGGCCGGGGCCACGCCCGCGGCGGCACCCGCGCCCGGCTTTGCGTACATGGTCGGCGGGATGGATCCCGACGATGGTCCCGGACCTACATTGATCGACCGCGACGAGACCAAGGCGCCGGCCGGCTCCATCGCCGCGGCGACCGCCGCCAGTGCGGTGAGTCCGGCCAAGTCCAGGACGCGGCGGCGCCGGCGGGCGATGCAGCACGATCACTATGACGAGTTCGCCGATATGGATGTCGATGTCGATCCGGACTGGGGCGCGCAAAATGACCGGGAACTCGCCCACGCGGCGGTGGCTTCGGGCAACGGTTCGGGGGCACTCGGTTTCGCCGGGACGGTCGACAAGGGCAGCCTTGCTGAGGCCTCGGGTCTGGCGACGTTGGCCAGCAACGGGTTCGGCACTGGTCCGCGCATACCGATGATGCCGGGCACCTGGGAGCCGCAGGCTTCCGAAGGGTCCGAAGGGGAGGGGAAACACAGCTGAATGTCTCTGTATGGCAACGGTAATCAAATAGGGAAGGGATTTTGCGAATGAGTTTGTTGGATGCTCACATTCCGCAGTTGGTGGCGTCGCAGTCGGCGTTCGGCGCGAAGGCGGGGCTGATGCGCTCGACGATCGGTCAGGCCGAGCAGGAAGCGTTGTCGGCGCAGGCGTTTCATGCCGGTGATGGTGCGGCGGCGTTTCAGGCCGCGCATGCCCGGTTCGTGGCGGCGGCGGCGAAGGTGAATTCGCTGCTGGACATCGCTCAGGCCAACCTGGGTGATGCGGCGGGCACCTACGTGGCCGCAGACAGTGCTGCGGCGAGTAGCTACCCGGGCTTTTAGAGCCGATACTTCGAGAAGGGATTTGTGATGTCGCAGATCATGTACAACTACCCGGCGATGCTGGCGCATTCGGCGGACATGGCCGGGTATGCGGGCACCATCCAGAGCCTGGGTGCCGACATCTCCGCCGAGCAGGCTGCGTTGCAGTCGGCGTGGCAGGGTGACACCGGTCTGAGTTATCAGGCGTGGCAGGCGCAGTGGAACCAGGCGCTGGAGCAGTTGGTGCTGTCGTATCGGGCGATGGCGAGCACGCACGAGAGCAACACCACCTCGATGCTGGCCCGCGACTCGGCCGAAGGCGCCAAATGGGGCGGCTAGGTCCGCAACGTCGATGATCAACGAGCCCAACGCCGTCGAGCTGACCGTCGATCAGGCGTGGTGCATCGCTGAAACCGTGGGAGCGGGAACGTTTCCATGGGTCCTGGCGATCACCACGCCATACACTGATGCCGCCGAACGGGGTGCGTTCCTTGCAGCCCAGACCGACGAACTGGCCCGCATGGGCATGGTGTCGGCCGACGGTGCCATCAATCGAGCGGTCGCCGACTGGATTCGGGTGGTCTGTTTTCCGGAGCGGTGGCTGGACCTGCGCTATGTCGGGTCCGCCGCCACTTCCGGGCGCGACGATCTGCTGCGCGGCATCATCGCCCGGCGCGGCAGCAAAACCGTTGTGGCACTGCGCAACGCGCAGCTGGTCACCTTCACGGCGATGGACATTCACGACTCCCGAGCGCTGGTGCCGATCCTCGGTGTGGGCCTGGCGCAGCGCTCGCCGGCACAATTCGACGAATTCAGCCTTCCCGCCCAGGTGGGGGCACGAGCCGACGAGCGGCTACGCAACGGCGCCCCACTTGCCGAAGTCCTTGACTATCTGGGCATTCCGCGGTCGGCGCGAGCCGTAGTCGAATCGGTGTTCACCGGGCCACGCAGCTACGTCGAGATCGTCGCGGGCTGTCATTCCGACGGCCGGCACGCCAGCACCGAGGTGGGCATGAGCATCGTCGACGCAGGCGAGGGCAGGGTCTTGGTCAGCCCGTCACGTGCGTTCGACGGAGAATGGATCTCCACTTTCAGCCCCGGCACGTCTTTCGCCGTCGCCGTTGCCGTCGAGCAGTTGACCGAGCAGCTGCCGGACGGCCACTGGTTCGAAGGCAAGCGGCTCTCCCGAGACTTCAGTAGCGCCAACCCACAAACTGTCTAACCCCCGAACAGTCGTTGTTCACCCAGAGAAAGAGAAGCAATGTTCCGCAGAATCTTGAGGAGTCGGTGATGTCCAGCGCTGTCATACCCATCGTGCGGGTCGCCATCCTTGCGGACAGCCGGCTGACTGAGGTCGCCCTGCCCGCGGATCTGCCGCTACGCGAAATCCTGCCGGCGGTCGAACGGTTGGTCGTTCCGGCTGTCACCGACGATGCCGCCGGGGGCGCAGAACCGGCCACTCCCGCGCGGCGCAGTCTCGCACCGATCGGCGGTGCGCCGTTCAGTCTGGACGCAAGCTTGGGAACCGTCGGCGTGGTCGACGGCGATCTGCTTGCGTTGCAGCCGATTCCGGTCGGGCCGGCCGCGCCAGGCATCGTCGAGGACATCGCCGACGCCGCCGTCATCTTCTCGACGTCGCGGCTGAAGCCGTGGGGTAGCGCGCACATTCAGCGCGGCGCGATCGCGGCCCTGGTCGGATTCATCTGGGCGGCAACCGGTCTGGGAGTGGCTCACCGGGTGGCCACCGGTTCTCCGGTTGGCGTGTTCGCGGTCGGTGCCATCGCGCTGCTTACTGTCGTGGCCGGGCTGCTCACGCGGTCACCTTGGGCCGGAGGAGCCCTGTCCGCCGCGGCCCTGGTGCCGACCGCGGCGTCGTTGGCACTCGCAGTGCCAGGTCATTTCGGCGCGCCGCAGGTGACGCTGGCAGCGGCCGGTGTCACTGCGTGGTCGCTGATCAATTTGATCCTGCCTCGACGCGAAAACGACGGCACGATCAGCTTTTTCACCGCAACCGCGGTCCTGGGTGCCGGTGTGCTGCTGGCCGCCGGTGCCAGCTCGCTGTGGCAGCTGCCGTTGGTGACGCTGGGCGCCGGCCTCCTCGTGGTGGCACTCCTGGTCACCATCGCGGCGCCGCAGCTGTCCGCGTTGTGGGCACGCTTCCCGCTGCCCGTCATCCCAGCGCCCGGCGACCCCACCCCGTCGGCGCCGTCGTCGCGGGTACTTGCGGATCTGCCGCGGCGGGTCCGCATCAGCGACGCACACCAGAACGGCTTCATCGCCGGCGCCGTGCTACTCAGCGTGATCGGCTCGCTCGCCATCGCCTGGCGGCCCGAGACGTTGTCCTTCTGGGGTTGGTACGTGATCGCCGCGACCGCGGCCTCGGCGGTGCTGCGGGCCCGGGTGTGGGATTCGGCCGCCTGCAAGGCGTGGCTGCTGGCTCAGCCGTTCCTGGTGGCTGTCGGACTGGTCGTGCTCTACACCGCGACGGCGCACTACCTGACCGCTCTGGTGGCCGCGGTGGTGCTCGCCGTTCTGGTGCTGGCTTGGGTCGCGGTAGCGCTGAGCCCGGTGATCGCGTCGCCGGAGACCTACTCGCTGCCACTGCGCCGCCTGGTCGGTTTCGTCGCGTCGGGCATCGACGCATCGTTGATCCCGGTGATCGCCTACCTGGTCGGGCTGTTCGAATGGGTGCTCAATCGATGAGTTCTGCCCGCCCTCGGCGATTCGGTTGTCTCGCAGCGGCTTTGGTTGCCATGCTGTGGGCCTGCCCGCCTGCGCTGGCGGTCGACCGGCCTCAGGTCGACCCCGGTGCACCACCGCCGCCCGGCGCTCCGGGTCCGGTGGCGCCGATGGAGAAGAGCGGGGAGTGCAGCGCCACCGGTGTCATCTCGGGCACCGATCTCAAAGCGGTGCCACCGAGCCAGCAAACCCTGGATCCCTCTGCGGCGTGGCGGTTTTCCCGTGGTGACGGTCAACTGGTCGCTGTCCTGGACACCGGAGTGCGACGGGGTCCACGACTGCCCGGGGTGCAGCCGGGCGGTGACTACATCGAGTCGACCGACGGACTCGCCGACTGCGACGGGCGCGGAACGGCGGTGGCCGGCCTGATCGCGGGCCAACCCGGTGACGACGGCTTCGCCGGGATCGCACCGGGCGCCAAGCTGGTGTCGTTACGGGTGACCTCGTCGAGGTTCGCGGCGCGCGGCGTGGGCGGCGACCCGAGCCAGTCGCGGGCGGTCGTCGACGTGACCGCACTCGGTCGCGCGATCGTGCATGCGGCCGAGCTCGGTGCCCGGGTGATCACCGTCGCCGGGATCACCTGTGTGGCAGCCGATCGCAATGTCGACCAAGGCGCGCTGGGCGCGGCCATCCGCTACGCCGCCGTCGACAAGGACGCGGTGATCGTCGCGGCGGCCGGCAACATCGGTGCCGCCGGCGCGACCAGCGGGGCGGCGTGCGATTCGAACCCGCTGACCGACCTGAGCCACCCCAACGATCCGCGCAACTGGGACGGCGTCACATCGGTATCGGTGCCGTCCTGGTGGCAGCCGTACGTGCTGTCGGTCGGCTCGTTGACGCCCGGCGATCAGCCGTCGAAATTCACCATGGCCGGCCCGTGGGTGGGGATCGCCGCACCCGGGGAGAGCATCGTGTCGGTGAGCAACCGCGACGACGGCGGACTCGCCAACGGCCTGCCGAACGAACATCAACAACTGGTGCCGATTTCCGGTACCAGCTACGCCGCCGGCTACGTCGCCGGTGTCGCCGCACTGGTGCGCAGCAAGTACCCGCAGCTGAACTCCACGCAGGTGATCCAGCGGATCACCGGTTCAGCGCACAAGGGGGCCCGAGCGCCGTCGAACCTGGTCGGAGCGGGCGCCGTGGACCCGGTGGCGGCCCTGACCTGGGAGCTTCCCGTCGCGCCCGGCAGCGACAACTCACCCGTCAAACATGTTGCGGCGCCGCCGGAACCCACGCCGACGAGCCCGTGGCCGCGCATCGTCGCATTCGGCGGAACGGCCGCTCTCCTATTGGCCGTCGTGGCCGCTGCCGCGATCGCCGCACGCCGACGAAAGGAACCCGCACAGTGAGCGCGCATTCATCCACCTCGCCGCCCACCGGACGAATCACGTTGTTGCTGTTGGCCGCTATAACTGCGGCCGTCTCTTTCCCGTGGCACTCGGTGCGCGAGCGCTGGGTGCTCGGCGTCGCAATAGCCGTGGCGATCGTGCTGCTGGCGCGCTGGCGCGGACTGCCCGTCACCACGATCCTGTACCGCCGGCTGGCCATCCTGCGCCCGAATCGGGGTGCGCGTCGGACCGAAGGGTCGGTGACCGATGTCCGGACCACCGCGCTGCTGCGGGTGACGCCCCCACTAGGTGATGCCGACGTGTTGCCGCTGCCGCTGATCGCCGGCTACGCGCAACGCTACGGTCTGAGTGCCGACGCGATCCGCGTCACCAGCCGCGACAGCACGTCGGAAGTGGGCACCCGGGAGCGGGAAACCTGGATCGGCGTAACACTGTCGGCCGCTGACAATCTCGCGGCGCTGCAGGCCCGTTCGCCGCAGATTCCGTTGCACGAGACCGCCGAGGTCGCGGCGCGACGGCTGGCGGATCATCTGCGCGAGAGCGGCTGGACCGCTGCCATCGCGAATCCCGACGACGTCCCGTCGCCGTTCCTGCGGCCGGCCAAGGAGACCTGGGCCGGGATGAGTGAGGGCAGTTCGACTTATGTTGCCGCATATGGCGTCAAGGTCGACACCGCGTTGCCCAACACGCTCGCCGCGATCTGGTCGTACCCGGTCCGTGAGGTATGGACGGCCGCCGAGGTCTCCGGGTCCGGCGATGACCAGACCCTCGCGGTCGCCTGCGCCTTCCGCACCGACGCCAAGCCAACCGCGAGCGGCCCACTGCCCGGCTTGATTTCGAAGTCCGGCATCCAGCGCGCGGCGCTGAGCGCGTTGGACCCGCTGTCGAATCAGCGCCTCGACGGCCACGTCGTGCTACCCGAGTCGCTGCTCTTGGAGCGACTGCGCTGGACCAGCACCGCCCAGCCGCAGCCGATTGCGTAACTAGCTGAACAGGGCCGCGGCGTTGTCGTGGAGAACGCCGCGCAGCCATGCGTCGTCGACGCCGGGCAGCCGGGTCAGTGATCGCAGGGCGTCGGCGTAACCGTACGGAATGTTGGGAAAGTCGCTGCCGAACAGGATGCGGTCGCCCAGATCGCGCAACCGATTCAGCTGCGATGACGGAAACGGCATCATGTCATCGACAAACGGCGTGAACGCCATCGTGGTGTCGAGCCACACGTCGGCCGATTGTTCGCAGATGTCCATGAAGTCGGTGTACTCCGGCATCCCCAGATGCGCGACGATCAGTCGCAGCCGCGGATAGCGTTGCAGCAGAAGCCGTATCGGCTCGGGGCCGGTGTGCTCGCCGGGCGCGGGTCCGGACCCGCAGTGAATGACCACCGGTATCCGGGTGTCCTCGATGGCTCCCCAGACCGGGTCGAGCAGCGGGTCGTTGGGCTCGTACCGGCCCACCTGGACGTGAGCTTTGAAGACGCGCGTGCCGTTGTCGATCGCCGCCGCGACGTAGCTCCCGGCGTCCGGCTCGGGGTAAAACGTCGCGGTGGCAAGGCAATCCGGTGTCTCCCGGGCGAACTGAACGGCCCACTGGTTGAGCCATGCTGCCATCTGGGGTTTGTGCGGGTAGACCAACGCGGTGAAGGCGCGTACCCCGAACTGGCGCAGCATCTCGACACGTTCGGACTCAGCCGTCCGGTAGTTGATCGGCCACTCGCGGCCCACCAGCGGCCCGGCCGAGTCGAAATAACGCCAGACTTTGTCCATCACCGATTTCGGCATGAAGTGGGTGTGTACGTCGATCACGCCGGGTAAGCCCAGCGCCGACCAGACCTGCCGTACCTCGGCGATCTCGTCTCCGTCGGCCATGGCCCATCCTCGGTTCGTCGGGTAATACCTTGTCTATATCAGTCGGCCCGCACCGCGATTGAACAGGAGGCCACCGTGTGGGATCCGGACGTCTATCTCGGCTTCGCCGATGACCGCGCCCGCCCGTTCTACGACCTGCTCGCCCGGGTCGGGACGACAAGCCCGCGTCGGGTGGTCGACCTCGGATGCGGGCCGGGCAACCTCACCGGCGAGTTGGGCCGCCGCTGGCCGAACGCGCATATCGAGGCCATCGACAGCTCACCCGAGATGGTCGAGGCCGCCCGCAGGCGCGGTGTGCACGCGTCGGTCGCCGACCTGAGAACCTGGGCGCCGCAACCTGATACCGATGTCGTGCTCAGCAACGCCGCAATGCAGTGGGTGCCTGAGCATCGCGACCTCGTCGTGCGATGGGCCGGTCAATTGGCCGCCGGATCCTGGATCGCGATCCAGATGCCGGGGAACTTCGAATCGCCCTCACATACAGCGGCCCGCACCGTCGCCGGCCGCGAGCCGTTCGTAAACAAGCTGCGCGACATACCCTTTCAGGTCGACGATGTGGTCGATGCGCCGACGCGGTATGCCGATCTAATGATCGACGCCGGCTGCTCGGTCGACGCGTGGGAGACCACATACATCCACGAACTCGGCGGCGAACATCCGGTACTGGACTGGATCAGCGGCAGCGCGCTGACGCCAGTCAAGGAACAGCTCAATGACCAGGAATACCAACGCTTTTGCGAGGAGCTCATCCCGTTACTCGCCGAGGCGTACCCGTCCCGTCCGGACGGCATCACGTTCTATCCGTTCCGGCGGGTGTTCTTCGTCGCGCAAGTCGGCGGCTGAGCTACTCCGGCAGGCCCAGCCGCCGGGCGTCGTCACGGTAGCGATCGACCCACTCGTCCTCGCCCGGGAGTTCCGGTGCGGACAGCGGAGGGAGCCGGGGATCTTGGCCGACCGCCTTCAACACCATCTCGACGATGGATGACAAGTTGTGCCACAGCACCGGATAGGGCACGTCGATCGGCTCGATGCCCTCTTCGGCGAGCCAGGTGCGCCAGCTCTCGTCCTGCTCGCGGAGCATGGCGACGGCGTGGGCGATCGCGCCCGCGTGGTAGGTGGCCTTCGAGTCATGCTCGGGGTGGGGTCGGCCGCGCCACATCCGCGTCTGCACCGCCCGCCAGAACGACACGGCCTGCGGCACCACGTCCGGCCGGTGCACGTGGATGTAGACCGGCTCGCCGCCGACGACGTCCTCGATGGCCGCTCGCAGGCCGTCGCCGGAGCGATCAGGCAGCGACGACGCCCGCTGCTGCAGCAGCGGAGTCTGGTTCCACATCAGCTTTCCGCCCCAGATGCCGTTCGGTGTGCGGCCCGAGCTACGGATGTGCTCACGCCAGGCGACAGATGACGCGGTATCTGGCGTACCGGGGTCCAGCGGGTCGAGCAGGTGCAGGATCGTCTCGTCTTCGACGTCGGCAAACCATTGCCGCGGCTGCGGCGCCATCCCGGTGGTCGGCAGGTACTGGAAGAACTCCTGCGGCTCGCCCGCTCTGCCCGTGGCCCTCAGCGACTCGGCCAACAGCGTGCTGCCGCAGCGTTGCGAGGCGAGCACGAGATAGGACGTCGGGTGAGCGGGCACCGAGAGAGCCTAACCGGACACCGGGGGGCCGTGTTTACGGATCTGTTTGACGGGTCGCGACGTCGATTCCGCGGTCGACGGCGATCCCCGAGCGACTCGTTGGCGCCTTGTCGTGAATCTGCAGATACGTTTCGGTGTAGCGTGCCGCGATGCGGCTGCCGGCGAAATCCGAAGGGATGACATCACCGGTCTGCTGACGCCAATCATGCAGTCGGACAGCAAGATCGGCCGCGATTTGATCCGCGCTGTCGTTGACCTCGCCGGTCAGCAGGTTGTTGGTTTCGCCTGCGTCAGTGCGCAGGTCATACAGCTCACGTTCCGGCCGCGGAGACGTGACCAGCGGTGCCACGGCATGCCCGGACGGACTCTCCTCGATGTCCCACGGGAGGTCCAACAGCGGCCGGCGTGCGTAGTTTTCGATGTAGCTGAAATCTTTCGTCCGGATCGCGCGGATCGGGTCGAAGGAATCGTGATAGGTCTTGCTGGTGTAGACGTGGTCGCGCACCGGCTCGTCGTGATCCCCGGCCACCAACGCCTGTGCGTGCGACATGCCTTCGATGTCGGACGGCTTCGCGATGCCAAGCAGGTCCAGCAGCGTCGGCAGCAGATCGACACCGCTGAACAGGTCGTCATACACCTTGTGCGGCAATTTCATTCGAGTTGGCGGCCGGACGATCATCGCGATCCCGGTGCCCGCCTCGTACAATGTTGACTTGGCTCGCGGGAACGCCGCGCCGTGGTCGGTGAGGAACACCACCCAGGTGTTGGCGTCCAGTCCCGTGTCGGCGAGGGTGTCGAGGATCTGACCGACGGCCGCGTCGGCGGTGGTGATGGACCCGTAGAACTCGGCCAGATCCTGGCGCACTTCAACGGTATTGGGCAGATAGTCGGGCGGATCGACCGAGTCGATGTCGGCGGGTTCGTAGCGGTCCCGCGGATAGGGCCGGTGCGTCTCGAAGAATCCAGCGGTCAGCAGGAACGGCTGGGTGGTGTCAGGGCTGCGAAGCCACCGCTGAGCCTGGTCGACGACATACTCGCAGTAGGAATTCGAGACGTCGAAGGCATCGAACCCAAGCCGCGCCGGATGGGAGGTTTCGTGCTGCATCCCGAAAAGTATTGAATACCAGCCACTTTCGGAAAGAATCTGAGGCAGCGTGCGAACGCCGGGGCGGTACTCCCAACCGTGGTGAGCCAGCCCGACCAGGCCGTTGCTCTGCGGGTAGCGCCCGGTGAACAGCGAACCGCGCGACGGGGAGCACAGCGGCGCGGTGGCATGTGCCCTGGTGAACAGGATGCCCTCAGCGGCCAGCCGGTCCAGCCTGGGACTCGACACGTCGGCGTGGCCGTAGACGCCGAGATACCGGCCGAGGTCGTGCCAGTGCACGAGCAGCACGTTATCGCGCTTTGCGTGTTGGTCTGTTCCGCCGATCGTCGCCACCTCCTCTAGGCTTGCCGGGCTTCGTCGACGTTATCGGCTCCGGCGATCCGCGGTCGCTGGCGGGGCTTGTCCGACTGGGTCATTCACCACTGCTGCGGAGGGCCGGGAGGGCCGTACTGCGGCGGCGGAGGCGGACCGGGCGGGCTCGGGCCGTGGCCCGGATATCCATTAGGCCTCGGATTGCCCATCACCTGCGGCGGCATGCCGAGGAGCACCCGCAAGCCCGGGACGAACATCAGGCCGCCGATCACCGCGATCACCAGACCTGCAATCAGGTCGTAGGTAACTCGGCTCGTCGCGCCGTAGCGAGCCTCGACACCGATCGACACGACGAGCATGACGATGCCGCCGCCGAGAAGAAGGAACTGCCCCAGCTGTTTCCTGACGAAGAGCATCACCGCGCCGGCGGCCACCGCGAGGCAGGCCCCGATGATCAGGAAAAGACAGACCACCAATGCGACCGGCACGGTGGGAACCATCTTCTCGATCTGCTGTCGGCACATGTTGGCGTACTCGCCGCCGAACCGGTTGCAGACATCTGTCGCGCGGCTGACCGAACTATTCAGGTTGATCCAGAGCGTCAGCGTGAGGATCGCGCCGAGCAACCCCAACAACCCGGTGGCGGCGAGGCTGATCCAGCCGATGGTCTGCTGTGCCGTCGGCGCCGGCGCGGGTGGCCCGTAACCACCCCACTGCGGAGCGCCGTACCAGGGCGCCGGTTGCCGGCCGAAATTTTCCGGGCCGGGCTGTCCGCCGAAGCCGGGCCCCTCGTGCTCCCGGGGATCCTCTGGTGGAGGTCCCCACTGGGGAGGCGGACCCGGCGGCGGTGGTTGCACCTCGGCATCGTAACCGCCGTCGGCCCCCTGGCTCCGGATCTGCGCTGCCCTATGCGCCGGGTAGGACGATGCGGCGCCGGGCGCGGTAGCCCGGCCGAACCGGGTAGCCGCCGTGCGCGGCCAGTGAACGGAGTTGGCGCAGCGCAAAGTCACGTCCGCGGCCGGCTTCAGGTATCACCACGCCCGCCCATAGCCCTTCGGCGCCGGGCGTCTCCCAGGCTTCGCGGGCGCAACGCCAGCGAAGCGGGCAGGCCCGGCAGAGAGCCTTGGCCTCGTCGTCCGGGTGGGTGGTCCATCGCTCCGGATCGGTGGTGCAGACCGGGACGAATTCCTTGGACGGCGCGGTGAGCGCTGCCACGGTGGCGGTCATAGCGTGTACCCCTCCTGTTTGCGATGCACTCGCATCGCTATTGCTACGACTTTAGGGTTTGTCTAGCAGCAGTGCAACGATTAAAACGTAGCACTGCTCCAAATTAAGAGGCTGAGCGCCGAGCCTACGGTCTGGTACGGCACTGACGTGCCTAGATGAGCTGTACGGGTGCTATGGTGAGCAAGCTAAGGATCGAATAAGATCTCGATCGGTTGCGGAAAACGCAACAGATCGGCGTGGAAAGCGAAGCGGTGACCCAGCGGTGCGTGCGTTGTCACCGCAGCGAAGACGTAGCACCGTTTCGATTTCCTGGGAGCCTGCGATGACAACTGGCCACCACGCGGCCACAGGTATCCCCGATTTGGTCGTCCGCCTCGGGTCGCAGTCACACCCCCTGAACCCGGCCGACGGCGTGGCCGTCATTGGCCGAGACCCGTCGGCGACCGTGCGCGTCAACGACGGCCGGATCTCCCGCTCGCACGTCCGGCTGGAGCCGCGCCATGAGGGCTGGCAGCTGATCGACACCAGCACCAACGGGATATTCGTCGACGGCGTGCGTCGTAACTCGGCGCTGATCACCAGCCCGATGACGGTCCACCTGGGTGACGCGGACGGCATTCCGGTGACGCTGGTGCCCGGTGGCCCGCGCGACGAGACCGTGCGAACCGAGGTCGAACGCGAGCCGGACGACTCAGAAGACGATGACCGCTGGGACGAACTCGCCGAGACCGATCCCGACGTGGCCCGGGCCGGTCGCGCGGTCGCCGCCCGTCGACGCGAACTCGATATCACCCAGCGCAGTCTGGCCAGGGACAAGGTGATCAACGCCGGCACCCTGATCGCGTTCGAGAAGGGACGCAGCTGGCCGCGTCGCGGGACGCTGGCCAAGCTGGAGGAGGTGCTGAGTTGGCCGCCCGGCACCATTACGCGCATCCGCAACGGCACTCCGGTCGCCCCGGGCAACGAGGTCACCGAGGTGCTGACCGACACGATCCAGGCGCCGATGATGGCCGAGGCGGTCGAGCTGGCGATGCACAGCATCGGCGCCGCGGTCGAGGCGCTGCCCGATCCGTCGGCGCCGGACTTCACCCGCCGGGTGACCCCGATCCTGGCGAATCTGCGCCAGCTCGAGACGCTGGCCGCCAACGCGGCCCGCAATGCTCGCGGCACACCGTCGGTCGTGCTGGCGCTCAGCGCAGTCCGGCGGCGTTACAACGAGCTGATGCTGCAGTCGGCGAAGTCGCCGTCCGCCACGCTCGGGCAGCGGCTTTACGGCGCGCGCCATTGCGCCGAACTGAACGTCGACGAGGCAGCCAACGCCGCCGGGGTTTCGCCGGAAACACTTCTCGACGCCGAGGCGGAGCGTTCGGTGCCGCCCGACGCCGTCGCGGCGATCAACACGCTGATCGCGCAACTCGCGATCAGCTGATGTCACCTGTCGGGCCGCGGCGGGTGTCCCCAGTGGTTCTCCGACACGAATTCGGACAGCGGACGACCCAGCGCCCAGCCGTCCAATTCCAGGGACGGCCGGTCGGGGAAGTCGGGCACCGGGCCGAGGCAGAGGATTGCGACCGGTTCGGCGTCGGCGGGCATCGACAGCAGCGACGCCAGCCCGGGCGGATCGAACAGCGACACCCATCCCATGCCGAGGCCCTCGGATCGTGCCGCCAGCCAGAGGTTTTGGATGGCGCACGACACCGATGCCAGGTCCATTTGCGGCATCGTGCGGCGACCGAACACGTAACTGTCCCGGCCGTCGGACAGCGCAACGACCAGCAGCTCCGCGCAGTCGAGGATGCCTTCGACCTTGAGAGCGAGGAATTCCTGCGCGCGCGGACCGAGCGCGTGCGCGGTCTGCACCCGTTCCTCGTCGACCAGCGCGTGAATGCGCTGCCGCAAGTCGTCGTCGGTGATCCGGATGAATCGCCATGGCTGCATCAGGCCGACGTTGGGAGCGGCGTGCGCCGCCTGCAACAGGCGGGCCAGGACGTCTTCGGGAACCTTGCTGTGCGGGACGAATCGCCTCATGTCGCGACGCTCGGCGATGACGCGGTAGATCGCCTGCCGTTCGGGCGTGCTGAATGCGTGGTCGTCCACATGACCATCGTAGGAACCGAGGCAGGTCGCGTGGCCAACGACGCTTATTCGACGCGCCGGGCCGCGTGCGGCCAGACTTGCTGGAGAACTCACAGAACGGACGGTCCTATGAAAATGCCCGAGTCGATTGAGCACCTTCCCACCAACGGCACGCGCTCTAGCGTGTACGGCGAGCCCTACAGGACGGCGGATGGCGCGACGGTGATCCCGGTGTCGAAGGTTGGCGCCGGCTCGTCAACGCCGGTCGGCGTCTTCGTCATCCACGGCGGTACAACTCAGTGGGTCGCCGCCGTGGACTCCGACCGGATAGCGCTGATCGGGATCATCACCGGGCTGATCGCTGCGACGCTGGGCAGCCTGGCCGTGCTGCGCCGCCCGCCCTGGCCGGACCTGTCGGCGACGTCGGCGGTCTGGTCGCAGCATGGATCGCTTACGGGCGGTAGGTGACGCCGACGGCGCGCAGGATGTATGCCGGCGGCATGTCGAAAGCCAGCGAGTGCCGGGGCAACGTGGCCAGCACGTCGCCGGGAATGTCGAGCTTGTATTGCAGGGACAGATGACCGGAGAAGGCTTCGTCGACATCGTCGACGTCGGTTTCGACCTGCAGTCCGGTTGCGGATATCTGTGCTGTTGCGGCACCGAATTGCGTTGCATCCCAACGCTCGTCGACGGTGGGCCCGGCCAGCTTCGGCAGTGACGACAACGTCGCCAGCACGCGCTGCGAGGTGAACACGACCGATCCGACGTAGCTGGCGACGCTGTGCGACGATCGCAGCCCCGGGATCGCGCCGCTGAATCGGCGGGTGACGGGGACGAAGTCGGCGAGGTAGAGGAGGCCCTCGGACTCGACCTGTGCGCGCACGTCGGCGGGCAGCTTGCCGATGCCGAAGAGCTTGCGGACGAAGACCGGCATCACTCCAGTATTACCGCCACGGGTGTCGGCGAATCTCAGCAGGTGTCGGCGAATCGGCCTCCAAACTTGTCGGACCCGGTTGCGATGATGAACGCATGTCCTTGACCGCATCTCCTGTCGCGGCGGTGGGCCGTGTGGGGCGTCTTGAGGTGTTGTTCGAGGAGTTGTCGGAACTGGCTGGTCAGCGCAACGCGATTGATGGGCGCATCGTGGAGATCGTCGCGGAGATGGATCACGACGAGATGTGTGGTGCGACCGGTGCGCGGTCGGTGGCGGCGTTGGTGGCCTGGAAGCTGGGCTGGTCATCGGGAAATGCCCACACGGTCACTGCGATCGCGCGTCGGCTCACGGAGTTCCCCCGCTGCGCGGCGGGCATGCGGGAGGGTCGGCTGTCGTTGGATCAGGTCGGTGTGATCGCCGCAGGGGCTGGGGTGGGCTCTGATGAGCATTACGTGCAGCTGGCGGCGGTCGCTACGGTCAACCAGCTGCGCACCGCGGTCAGGCTGGAGCCGCGACCTGAACCCGAGCCCCGGCCAGCGCCCGAGCGCTCGATCACCAAGACCTCGGGCGAGCAGGGCAGCTGCTATCGGATCACTCTTGACCACCTTGACGCCGCGAAGTTCGACGCTGCCTTGGCGTCGCACCGCGACGCGTTGTTCGCCGAGTGGACGCTCGATCACGGCAACGGCGCCGGCTACCCAGATCAGCGCCCCCCGTTGCCAAACACCGGTGATGCATTCATGCGCCTTATCGAGACAGGCTGGGACGCCGATGCCGCGCGACGCCCACACGGCCAGCACACCACCGTGGTGGTCCATGTCGACGTCGAACAGCGCGCCGCGGCACTGCACTTGGGTCCGCTGCTGTCTGACGCCGAACGCGCCTACCTGACCTGCGACGCCACCTGTGAGGTCTGGTTCCAGCGTGACGGGCAGGTCATCGGCGCCGGCCGAACGACGCGGGGGATCAACCGCCGGCTTCGCCGCGCGCTGGAGCACCGCCACCCCAGCTGCGCGGTCCCGGGCTGCGGGGCCACCCGTGGACTGCACGCCCACCACATCCGCCACTGGGAAGACGGCGGCCCAACCGACCTGGACAACCTGGTGCTGGTCTGTCCCTATCACCACCGGCTGCATCACCGCGGCGTCATCAGCATCACCGGACCCGCGGACGACCTCACCGTCACCGACAACGACGGACAACAACTGCACGACGCATCACTGGCACGCCCACCCACCCATGCCCCACCCGACGTCCCGCCCTACCCCGGACCCATCGGCGAGCGGGCCGACTGGTGGTGGTACAACCCCTTCGAGCCGCAGCCGCCACCAATGAACAACTAGGGTGGTGAGCCTCTGCCTCAAAGATCTTGCGGCACAGACGGATCCAGCTCAGCGGGCACGCTTACCGAGTCGCAGCCGGTAGCGGACCGCGCCGGCCAGCATGACGGCCAGCACCGCCAGCATCCCGATGTCCTGAAGCCAGGCGCCGGCCACGTGTCGCCACAGTCGGTCCATCGGCAGGCCGGCTTCGACGCTGTTCAGGTCTACCGTCGACGCGGAGGCCGCGAAACCCCAACGCGCAGGCACGAACCAGGCCAGCTGATCGAGCACTACCCGTCCGGTCACCGGGATAAGGCCACCGGCCAACACCATCGACACCATGATCGTCACCACCAGCATCGGCAGCACCTGTTCGGTGGAGCGGGCCAGCGACGACAGCGTCAGCCCCACCATCGCCGAGGTGATCGCCGTCAACGCCAAGCCCAGGTACAGCTCCAGAACACCCTGCGCCACACCGTGTCCCAGCAACGCGCCACCGTGCCCGGGCGTGCCCTTGCCGATGGTCATGATGGCGACCATGACCGCGGTACCGATCAGCGCCGCAATGCTGTAGACGATGACTTTCGCGATCAGGTAGGCCGATGCGGACAGCCCGACGGCGCGCTCACGCTGGAAAATCATTCGCTCGCCGACGAGATCGCGGACCGTCAGAGCTGTCCCGAGAAATACCGCGCCGATGTTGAGCAAGATGAGGATGTCGATCGGCTCTTCCGTCGCGCCGGCCTGCCCCAAACCGGTGTTGCCGGGCACCGCCAGCGACAGCACGCCGAGCACGAACGGCAGCACCGCCAGGAACGCGAAATAGCCGCGATCGGCGGTGATCAACCGGGTCTGCCGGCGCACCAGACGTCAACACCTGCCGCCATGAACTGGTCCGCGGCGGCTGCCCCAGCGGTGCCGCGCCGGCCGTGGGCGACAACCTGCGGGGTGCAGCGGGATGGCGGGTCAGGTACGCGCGATGCGCGCCGTCGGGGTCGGTGCTGACACGCGCGAAGATGTCGGCCCAGTCGGTGCTGCCCATCACCGGGCCGATCAGCGCCGGCGGATCGGCGAACGCCGTCTTGCCGCCGGGTGCCAGCAACAGGATCTGGTCGCACATCCCGACGTAGGTCAGCGAGTGCGTGACGACGATGACCACTCGACCGGCGTCGGCGAGCCGGCGCAGCATCGTCATCACCTGGCGGTCCAGCGCCGGGTCGAGACCCGACGTCGGCTCATCGAGGATCAGCAGCGACGGGCCGGTCAGCAGCTCCATCGCCACTGACGCGCGTTTGCGCTGACCGCCGGACAGCTTGTCGACGCGGGTGTCCTTGTGCGGCGTCAATTCCAACTCGTCGAGCACTCGCGAGACGACCTCGCGACGATCGTTGCCGGTGGTGTCCGGCGGCAGCCGCAGTTCGGCGGCGAAATTCAAGGCCTGCTCGACGGTGAGTTGACGGTGCACCACGTCGTCCTGCGGCACCATCCCGATCCGCGAGCGCATGGACGCGTACTCGGCGTGAACGTCGTGCCCGTCGAACGCGACCAGGCCCGCGCTGCGGGGCAGCGCGCCGCCGATCAACTTGACCAGCGTGGACTTGCCGGCGCCGGACGGCCCGATCACCGCGGTCAGCGTCCCCGGCTTTGCGGTGAAGGACACGTCCTGCAGCAGTTGGCGCCCGTCGATCGTCAACGCCAGCCCGTGCGCCGTCAGCCCGCTGGTACGTGCCGCCGCGGGCTGGGGGACCAGGGTGTTGCCGGTCGCGAGCAGGTCGGTGTTGCCGATCGTGACGACGTCGCCGTCGCGCAGCAGCTGCGCGCCGCCGATCAGGGTGCCGTTGACGAAGGTGCCGTTGCTGCTGCTGTTGTCACGGACCTCCAGGCCGCTCGGCGTGAACTGCAACAGCGCGTGTACACGGGACGCCAGCGCGTCCTCCACGACGATGCTGTTGCTCTTGGCACGCCCGATGGTCGCCGAGCCCTGCGAACGGTTCGGCGACGGCCGACTCGGCGGCGGTGCCGGACGTGGCGAGGGCCGCGACTGGGTTCGAAATGGACGCGACGTCGGAGCCGGCACCGGGGGCGGGGGTACGGGCTGGCGGCCCGGCACGCGCAACATCGCTGTCGCGGCGCTGTCTCGGCGGACCGGTGGGGCCGCCGCGGTCGACACCCGGAAAGTCAGTTGCGGACCACGTGGGCTGCCCAACGAGACGGTCAGACCGTCGCGGATCGGGATCACGTTGGCGCGCGGACCGCCAGCGAAGATGCCGTTCTGGCTCTTGTCGACGATCACCCAGTGGCCGTGGTCGAATCGCACGATCGCGTGGACCCGCGATATCAGCGCCAGATCTTCGGGGTTGATGTCGGAGAGGCAGATGTCACAATCGCGGTCGCGGCCCACGATGACGTCGCGGTCGGTCGGGAAGGTGTACATCGCCGACCCTGCCCATACCGTCAACGGCGGCACGCTGACGCCGTTCGCTGCCGCGAACTGCGTGGTACGGCCACCGTCAAGGGGCGGACGGTTGCGGTCTGTGGGTGACATTTAGTGCTTTCTATACCCGGGGATCCTGCGGGCAACGCTTCCGAACATATCGGGCCACCAGCGACGACAGGAAGGGTGCGGGGCGTCGCGGCCGCGCGGTGACCTGATCGACGCTAAACCTTGACTTGACCTGTCGATCGGCCTGCGCAGACGATAGGACGGTGCGCCGACTGCTGGGTCTACTGTGCGCTGCGGTGTGCGCAGCCGTTGTACCCATGGTGACAGCTCCGAAGGGGGGTGCAGTCGGCGCACCCTGGTTTGCTCCCTCGGTCGGCAACGCCACTCAGGTGATCTCCGTTGTCGGCACCGGCGGTTCGAACGCGAAAATGGACATCTATCAACGAAGCGCGGCCGGCTGGCAACCGGTCGAAGCCGGCATCCCCACCCACATCGGTTCGGCAGGCCTTGCGCCGCAAGCCAAGAGCGGTTACCCGGCTACGCCGATGGGCGTGTTCGCTCTGCCGTTCGCATTCGGGACGGCGCCCAACCCGGGCGGCGGTCTCAAGTACGTTCAGGTCGGGTCGAATCACTGGTGGAACGGTGACGACAACAGTCCGACGTTCAACACCATGCAGGTCTGCCACAAGGCGCAGTGCCCGTTCGACACGGGCGCGAGCGAAAATCTCGAAATTCCGCAGTACAAGCACGCAGTCGTGATGGGCGTCAACCCGAACCGGCAGCCGGGCGATGGCGCGGCGTTCTTCTTCCACACCACCGACGGCGGCGCGACCGAGGGGTGTGTCGCGATCGACGACGCGAAGCTGGTGCAGGTCATTCAGTGGCTGCGGCCGGGCGCGGTCATGGCGATCACGCAGTAACCGGTTGCGCATCAACCGTTTTGACTAGAGTGCCAGCGCGCAGCCCGGGGTCACTTTGAAGTCCAGGTTCTTCAACGACAGCGTGGCGTCATAGGTCCGGTCGTAGCCGGTCGCGCTGATCCGCCAGCCGTCCGCGGTGCGACGGTACCGATCGTGGTAGAAGCCCGCACCGATCAGCATGAAGTCGAATTCGGCCACGATTACCCGGTCTTGCAGATACCAGGTACCGGTCGCCTCGTCGCCGTTCACCTCGATCTCGGGATGGGTGACGCGATGTTCGGTGATCACGTTCGGACCGAGCTGCGAACGCATGTACTCGACGAGGTCGGCGCGGTTGGTGAAGTGGTGTTCTTCGCCCATCGACGACCCATAGTCGCCGACGACATCCTCGGTGAGGGTGTCGGCGAAGTCGTCCCAGTGCTTGGTGTCCAGTCCACGCAGATAGCGGTACTTGACCTGTCCAATCGCTTCGACGTCGGCGAGCCGGGTGTCGTGACCTTGGGAGCTCATCTCGACATTGCAGCACACGCCGACAGGTATTCTCCCGGCATCGGCGACTATCCTCGGCCATCTGCACTCGCCGGGTCGAAACGAAGGACACACGCCACCATGTTGAGCCCCGGTTCGATCTTCGCCGGATACCGAATCGAGCGGGTGCTGGGCGGCGGCGGCATGGGCACCGTGTACCTGGCGCGCAACCCCGATCTGCCGCGCAGCGAAGCGCTGAAGGTGCTCAACCCCGAGCTGTCCGGCGACGCAGATTTCCGCGCGCGGTTCATCCGCGAGGCCGATGTGGCCTCGGCGCTCGACCATCCCAACATCGTGTCGATCCATCGGCGAGGCGAGTTCGAAGGCCAGCTGTGGATCGCGATGCAGTTCGTGGACGGCACCGACGCGAACGCCGCGGTGAAAGCGGGCACCATGACACCGGCGCGCGCCGCGCACATTCTCGGCGAGGTGGCCAAGGCGCTGGATTACGCGCACAAGCACGGCGTGGTGCACCGAGACATCAAGCCGGCCAACTTCCTGCTGTCCGGACCGATCGGCCCCGACGAGCGAGTGTTGCTGGGAGACTTCGGGATTGCGCGCGTGTTCGACGACGCGGGACTGACGACCACGGGCTCGGTGACGGCGACGGTGGCCTATGCGGCTCCCGAGGTACTGGCCGGCCAGCCGTTCGACGGCAGGGCAGACCTGTATTCGTTGGCGTGCAGCCTTTTTCGGCTGCTGACCGGGCAGCCGCCGTATCCGACGGCCAACGGATCCGCGGCCGTAATTGCGGCGCATCTGCACGCGCCCCCGCCGAAGGTCACCGATCTGGTGCCGGCGTTGTCGGTCCAGATGGATCAGGTCATCGCGACCGCAATGGCCAAGGACCCGGCCCAGCGGTTTCCGTCGGCCCGTGCCCTCGCCGATGCGGCCACCGAGGCGCTCAACGACCAACTGGGCTCGACGACCGCGCCGTGGCAGGTGACCACGCCGCTCGCCTCCGGCCGGGGTCGACGTTGGGGCGGGCCGTATTCCGCCACTGCTCCGCTCGGGCTACCCGGGACGCCAGAGACTTCCTCGGCGGTCGGTCGCGGCCCGCGCCTGGGCGCCGTGATCGGCGCCGTCGTCATCGTGGTTGCCGCGCTGGTCGTCGCGGCGGTATTAGCGACGAAATCCCAGGATGGCTCGGCAGCGGCCACCAGTACGACGGCGGCCGCCCCCACCGGCCCGCTGAACAGCACCGCGCTGTCCGGATTGCTGCTGCCACCCGAGCGGGTCGCCGGAATGGTCGGCGCCGCCCGGCTGGTCCAGGAGTCGTTCGCCGACTCGGTGATCGATGACTCCCAAAAGCTGTTGCAGAAGGACTGCATCGGCGTCATGGCACCGGCGCAGCACTTGGTCTACGCCGACACCGGGTGGACCGGGGTGCGATCACAGGCGTTGCGCAACGCCGGTGATGGGCCGCGGATTTACGCCGTCATCCAGGCCGTGATCAGCTTCCCGACCGCCGGCGCGGCGAAAAAGCTTCTCGCCGACCAACAATCGCAGTGGGCGAGCTGCTCGGGCCGCACGCTGTCGCTGACGTTCCCGGCGCCGCCGTCGCCGCAACTGTGGACCGCCGGAACGCCGGCCGACATGGACGGCACGATGACCATGACCCAGACCCTGAAGGACGGCGGCGGCATGCAATGCCAGCGTGCGCTGGCGGTGCGTAACAACGTTGCAATCGATGTCTCGGCCTGCCGCTACGACGTGACCGAGCAGGCCCTCGACATCGTGCACGGGATCGCGGCGCGGATTCCCGGCTGACGTCAGCCCAGGTAGTGGGTGACCATCTCGATCAGCGCGTGCCGCTCGCGTTGCCAGTCGATCGGCGTCCCGATGATCATTTGCGCCAACACCACACCGCGCAGTGTCGCCCAAATAACCTCGGCCACACCATCATTGGCGGGGTCATCGGTGATGAGTCGGCCGAGCTGGCTGATCGCGGCATTCATTTCGAGCAGATGGCGCCGCGACGAGCCGTCGGGGCCGTTGCGGATGACCCGCAGGATCTCGAAGGCCGCCATTGATGTCGGGCTGCTGTAGCAGCTCCAGGCGGTGTCGACCACGAATTCGATGCGCTGGCGCATCGGGAGTTCAGCGACGTCGGCCGCCGAGAGGCTGTCGAGGAGCCGGGCCACCCCGTCGTCGACAACGGCCATCAGCAGGCCGTTGCGATCGCCGAAGTGGTACTGAATCACGCCCCAGGTGACGCCCGCCCGTTCGGCGACGTGCTTGGCGGTCGCGGCGGCGAAACCCTCTTCCACAATGCAGCGGACCGTCTCGTCGATGATCTTCGCTCGAGTGTCATCGCCGCGCTTGCGGGGTGCGCTGGTCCGCCGAGTGGGGCCGGTGGGGGCCTTCTGGCCGGCAGCGATAGACATTGTTGACTTTATAACATAGTCGGCTCTATTTTTGGGCGGTGAGCCAATCCCGTTACGCCCGGCTGTCCCGCGAACAGCTCGCCGTCCTTGTTCCAGAGCTGCTGCTGATCGGACAGATGATCGACCGCTCCGGCATGGCCTGGTGCATTCAAGAATTCGGGCGCGACGAGATGGTGCAGATCGCCATCGAGGAGTGGGCCGGCGCCAGCCCGATCTACACCCGACGCATGCAACGCGCGCTGAACTACGAAGGTGTCGACGTCCCAACGATTTTCAAGGGCTTGCAGCTCGACATCGGCGCGCCGCCGCAATTCATGGACTTCCGCTACACGATTCATGACCGCTGGCACGGCGAGTTCCACCTCGACCACTGCGGCGCGTTGCTCGACGTCGAGCCGATGGGTGACGACTACGTCTTCGGAATGTGCCACACCATCGAGGATCCGACGTTCGACGCCACCGCGGTCGCTACCAATGCGCGCGCGCAGGTGCGTCCCATCCACCGTCCGCCCCGGATGCCGTCGGACCGGCACCCGCACTGTGCGTGGACGGTGATCATCGACGAGTCCTATCCGCCGGTCGAAGGCATTCCGGCGCTGGACATCGTGGCCGAAACCCGGGGTGCCAATTGGGAACTCGACGCAATCGACCACTCCGATGAGGGGCTGGCCGACTATTCGGGCCCAGTGGTGTCGGACTTCGATTTCAGCGCCTACTCCCATTCGGCGCTGATGCGCATTGCGGACGAGGTATGCCTGCAGATGCATCTGCTGTACCTGTCCTTTGCGATCGCGGTCCGGGCCCGTGCGGGTTCCGACGTCGAGCTCGCCGACTCGATCTGCACCCGCCAGTTGATCGGCGTGGCCGGGCTCGGCGCCGAGCGCATTCACCGCGCTCTGTCGTTGCCGGCCGGAATCGAAGGAGTGCGAAGGGTTCTCGAATTGCACCCGTTGATCAACCCAGTGGGCTACGTCAACGCCGAAGTGGACGAGCGGTTGACGATCCACCGGTCGCCGGCCCACGACGACGCCGCGTGGATTTCGCTGTGCTCGCCGGAGTCGGTGCTGCCGCTGCAGGCAATCGCAACCGCGATTGACCCCCGCATCGAAGTCCGGATCAGCGGAACGGCCACCGACTGGACCGCAGAGTTGTCCGAGACCGACTCTGCGGCAAAGGAGCTACCGGAGGTAGCCGTCGCCAAAGTCAGCGGCGGCGCAACGTTCGAATTCCAGCCGCGTCGATCGCTGCCCTTGACCGTGGTCTGATCCGGGCCGTTCTGTCAAGCCGGAGGCTGTATCACTTAGGTGACGCAACCGCATCGACCGGATACCGATGATGTTGTGCCCGATCGTCATAGCGCGACCCGCCGTTATCGTTGACGCTGGCCACCGAACGCTGTCGACGAAAGTATGTGAGTTATGTATGACCCGTTGGGGTTATCGATCGGGACCACAAACTTAGTCGCGGTCCGCAACGGTAAACCACCCGTCTCGCGTCGCGCGGTGCTGACTCTTTTCCCAGACCGTGCGCCGGAACTTGGTATACCCGAGGATGATTCGGACATTGACGGCACCGGCACGCTCATGACGGGATTCGTCGAGCGGGTCGGCCGGTCGAAACCATTGAAATCCAGTGACGGGTCGAGCCACGACCCGTCACTGTTACTGGTCGAGGCACTGGACGCGCTGATCAACGAGGCCGGCGGGGAAGCCGCGACCTCGAACATCACGATGGCCGTTCCGGCGCACTGGGGCCCGGAAGCCCTGCGGGGCGTGCAGGCCGCGTTGAATACCCACGGCGACTTCGTCCACGGCGGCATGTCGCCGCGGCTGGTGCCCGATTCGGTTGCCGCGCTGACCGCGCTGAACGCCGATTCCCGGTTGCCCGCCAAGGGCATTGTCGCGCTGCTTGATTTCGGCGGCAGCGGCACCAGCATCACCCTGGCGGACGCCGCATCGGACTTCACCCCGATCACCGACACTCTGCGTTTTGACGACTTCTCCGGTGACCTGGTTGATCAGGCGCTGATGCTGCACGCGCTGGACAATGCCGGACAGGGCGACGGCGTTGACCCGGCCAGCACCGCCGTCGTCGCGCAATTCGCCGGGCTGCGCCAGGAATGCCAACTCGCCAAGGAGCGGCTTTCCAGCGAGAAGACGACCGAACTGGCCCTCGACCTGCCCGGTCAGCGCAACCGACTCGAGGTCAGCCGGGCTGAACTCGACGGTCTGATCGACGGCCGGCTCGACGATCTGTTCGCCGCCTTCGACGACATGTTGCGCCGCAACAGGATTCGCGGTAAGGATCTCGCAGCCGTGGCGATGGCCGGCGGTACGGCCAAGATTCCTCTTGTCGCCCAGCGTCTTTCGATGCACACCAAGTCGTCGGTGATCACCGCCACTCAGCCGGCGCTCGCGACGGCCGTCGGGGCCGTGAAGCTCTCGGCCCGCCAGCCCATTGCGCAGCGGGCCGGGGGACGCGAAGAGACCACGATGGCGGCGCTGGTGGGAGCCTCTACCGGCAGTTTCGCGACCTCGACCGGCGGTCTGGCCACCACCGGGCGATTCGGCTCGCCGACCGACGAAATGGGAACCTCCACCGGCGCGTTCACCGCTTCGACCGGCACGTTCGACATTCCCACCGCCGGCGCGCTTTTCGATGACCCCTCGGAGCGCCTGACCGAGCTGGCCTGGTCGCAGGCCGACGACTCCGACGACGAGCCGGTCGTCTACACCGGTGAGCCGTACGCCATCGACGACCGCGCGACTCCGTCGCAGCTGATGCAGCTGCCGAGAGTCACCCCGATCGACCCGGTTCGGCGGCGCGGAACGCGGCTGCCTCAGCTGTTCCTGGGGCTGGCCGCACTGGTGTCGATGGTCGCGATCGGCGGTGTCGCCTTCACGTTGACCAGCAGCAATCGCGCACCAACGCTGCCCAGCAGCAGCACTCCGGCGCCGCCACCGCCTCCGGCAAGTTCCCAGTTGCCGTCCTCGAGCCCCGTCCCGCCGCCTCCGCCGCCCAGCAGCGAGGTGCCCCCGCCTCCTCCACCGACCAGCGAGGTGCCCCCGCCTCCTCCCGCGCCCGCACCGGCTCCGGCGCCCGTGCAGACCTACGCGCCGCCGCGCACCACGGCGCAGGCCACCACGACCGTGCCGCAGCCGACGACCACCACCACCCCGCAGGCGACTAGCACCACCCCGAGCACGACGCCGCCTCCACCCCCACCGGCGAGCACCTCGACGGCGCCGGCGATGACGACGACGTACCTGAATCTGCCGTTCGTGCCGGTGCCGATCCCGGTGCAGGTTCCCGAAGGCCAGGGTGGGGCGAGCCAGCAGCAGCCGCAGAACTCCTACCAGAATCCGTATCAGCAGAGCCCCTACCAGCAGAATCCCTACCAGCAGAGCCCGTACATGCCGCAGAACCCTTACGCCGGCCCTGGCTACGGCTATTAGGGCATGGCGCGAGCCGGCCGAAATGCGCACACTGGGTGTATTCGTGCGTGAGCAGCCAGGAGGCCGCAATGGATGACAACGGTCGGTTCGGATTCGAGCCGGAAGATTTCGAGCACATTCTCCGGGACGCGACCGAGGGTCTCCGCGAGGTCTTCGAGGGTGTCGGCAGGTTCCTCACGTTCCCCGGCGAGCGGGCGGGGTGGTCGTCGGTCTTCGAAGACTTGACGCGCCGCCCACGGACGCGGCCCGAGACCGCCGGCGAAGCCGGCGACGGGGTGTGGGCGATCTACACGGTCAGCACCGACGGTGTCGCGCGTGTCGAAGAGGTGTACGCCACCGAGCTCGACGCCCTGCGCGCAAACCAGAACAGCACCGACCCGGCCCGCAAAGTCCGGTTCCTGCCCTACGGGATCGCGGTCAGCGTGCTCGACCGTCCCGACGACGCCTCCTAAGGCGCTGTTCAAACGCTTTCTGCGGCACGTCGCCGTTCTTTACGCCAGAATGAGCACCATGCCCCAGAGTTTCCTTGGCCCTACCCTGTCCGCAGCAGCCGTCCTCGTCGGCGGCCTGCTGATCGCGCCCATCCCGACCGCTGCCGCCCAGCCGTGTCCCGACGTCGAAGCGGTTTTCGCGCGCGGGACCGGAGAGCCGACGGGTGTCGGTGGCATCGGAGAGCCATTCGTGGAGGAGTTGCGCACCGCGATCGCGCCCAAATCGCTCGATGTGTACCCGGTCAACTACGAAGCCAGCAGCAACTTCAATGACCGCATCGAATTCGCCCGCAGCGTCGTCGACGGAATCACCGACGCCAGCCACCACATCGAGGCCACCGCGGCGAACTGCCCCCAGACCCGCATCGTGCTGGGCGGCTACTCCCAGGGCGCGGCGGTGGCAGGGTTCACCACCTCGGCGTCGGTCCCGGCGGGGATCCCGGCGGAATACGTGTCCTTCCTGCCCAAGCCCATGCCGCCGGAGGTCGCCAATCACGTGGCCGCTGTGACGTTGTTCGGCAAGCCCTCGGCACAGTGGCTGCAGAATTACGGCGCCCCGGTGGTGACCATCGGTCCGCTGTACGCGCCGAAAACCGACGACCTGTGCGCCGACGGCGACACGATCTGCAACGGTGATCCGGGCGGCCTGCCGAGTTTCGCGCATGCCTCCTATCCCGCGAACGGAATGACGCAGCAGGCAGCGGACTTCGCCGCCAGCCACCTGTAGCCCTCAACGGGTCTGATTCGCCATGATCGTGGCGAACAGTTCGGCCATCTCGTCGCCGGGCCCACCTGGTACCGAATAGCCGGTCTCGTCGCGGATTTCGTCAAGATGATCGCGCACCTGCTCGACCGACAGGCCGGGGCTGTAGAAGCCTTTGGTCCTACCGATGAAGAACCGTGCCACGTGTCCGGCGCCGACGGTGTAGATCTCGCCGGTGACCGGGCAGTCGCGATGCGTCAGGAACGCCGCCACCGGCGCGACAAGCGCTGGGTCGAGCTTCTGAAGATATTGCGCCACAAGGTCATTTAGGACGGCCTGGGCTGCCGGATCATCTGGTGGCCCGGCTTCCTCCAGCGACTGAGCAAGCATCCTGGTGTGGGCGATCGGGGCGATCGCGTTGACCTTGATATCGCGGTCGGCGCCCTCGGCGGCGAGGACTCTGGTGAGCCCGACCAGACCCGCCTTGGCTGCGGCGTAGTTGCTCATCCGCTCGGCGCCGAGCAGTCCTGCCGCCGAGCAGGTGTGCAAGATTCGTCCATAACGCTGATCGCGCATCAGCTTCCACGCGGGGCCGGTCACATGGAACGCGCCCTTGAGATGGACGTCGAGCAGCGGATCGAGTCGGTCGGCGGTCATGTCCTCAAATGTCGCATCGCGCACGATGCCCGCGTTGTTGATCAGGATGTCCACCCGGCCCCACGCGTCGCGGGCGGTCTCGATGATGGCCTGGCCACCTTCGGGTGTAGCCACGCTGTGGGTGTCGGCGATCGCCGCACCGCCCTGACTGCGGATCTCTTCGGCGGCAGCGGAGGCCGCGTCGCTGTCCGAGCCCGAACCGGTCACCGAGCCGCCGGTGTCGTTGACGACGACCCGCGCGCCGCGCGATGCCAGCAGCAACGCATACTGCCTGCCCAGTCCGCCACCGGCGCCGGTGACGACAGCGACCTGATCGTCGAACCGCATATCGTTGCTCACCAGGTAACCGGCAGCTCTTTCATGCCGTAGATGTCGGCGTCCTTGTACCTCAGCTCGTTGGCCGGGACCGCCAGTCGCAGCCCGGGGAGCCGACGCGCCAACGTGGAAAACGCGACCTGCATTTCGACTCTCGCGAGGTTGGCTCCGATGCACTGGTGCGTGCCGTAACCGAAAGCGAGATGGCCGCGGGCATTTCGCTCGATATCAAGCTTTTCAGGGTCGGCAGCGAACTCGGCGTCCCAGTTGCCCGCGGGCAGGTTCATCAACACCCGTTCCCCGGCGTGAATCAGCTGGCCGCCGATGGTCAGGTCTTCAAGTGCGATTCGGTCGACCTGGGCATGCACGATGGAGAGATATCGCATCAACTCCTCGACGGCGTGCGCGATAACGGCGGCGTCGTCGGTCTGGCCGAGTAGCGCGAAGGTCTCTGGATTTTCCAGCAGTGCAACGGTTCCCAGCGAGATCATATTGGCGGTGGTTTCGTGGCCGGCCTGCATCATGATCACCGCGTTGACCGCGACCGTGTCGCGGGTGAGCTGACCGGTCGCAACGTACTCGCTGAGCAGTCGGCTGATCAGATCGTCGCCGGGATTACCTTCCTTCCGCGCCACCAGCTGCTGGATGTAGACGTACATCTCGCCGAAACCTTGGATGCGTTGCTCTTCGGTGGAATTGACGTCCAAGCCGGCGCTGGTGTTGTGCTGGAAGAGTTCGAGGTCCTCTGGCGGGACACCGAGCAGCAAGGCGATGACCATCGACGGCACTGGCAGTCCGAAGTCGCGCACGATGTCGGCCGGCGGCCCGGCGGCGATCATCCCGTCCAGGTAGTGATCGACGAGATCCTGGATCTGCGGCCGCATTGCTTCGCAACGCCGAAAGGTGAACTGGCTGGTCATCATTCGCCGCAGCCGGTGGTGCTCGGGATCGTCGATGCGTGCGAACACCTTCGGCGCGCTGTCGTCCTCCGACGGCGTGGCCAATTGCGGGAGCGTTTCGGCGGACAGGCGTGGATCGACCAGCGCGGCGCGGATGTCCTGATAGCGGCTGATGCTCCAGACCAATTCGCCGTTCCACACCGCCCGGCGCAGGCCTGGCTCGTCTCGCCAACTCTCGAACTCCACGGGCGGTGCCAGCGGGCATTGTGCGGGACGCCGCATCGGAAGGACGGGCAGATCGGATCTCGTAGCAGTCACTGGTGCCTCTTACTAAATGTCAGGTGGCTGTCAGTTACCCGAAGCGTAAAACGCGGCTAAGTGGCAGTCAATAGTCAGTACTCTGAGCTGATGACCGCGGTAAGCGACCGGCCGTTGCGCGCCGATGCCGCCCGTAACGCCGAGCGAATCCTGCGGGCCGCCCGAGATGTGTACGACGAACTCGGGCCGGAGGCCCCGATCGAGGCGATCGCCCGTCGGGCCGGCGTTGGTGAGCGCACGCTCTACCGCAGGTTCCCGACCAAGGCCGAGCTGGTACGCGCCGCCCTGGACCAGTGCATCGCCGAAGATCTGACCCCGGCGATCGAGGCGGCCCGCGGCGCCGCCGACCCCCTGGCCGGATTTGCGCGATTGATTGACGCGGCGATATCGCTGGGCGCGCGCGAGCGCAACCTGTTGATCGCCGCGCACAAGGCAGGTTCGCTGACCTCCGACATCTCAACGGCACTCATCGAGGTGCTCACCGAGCTGGCCGACCGCGGCCGCCAAGCCGGGGTCATCCGCTCAGATCTGGCCGCCGCCGACCTGCCGCGAATGATGGCGATGCTGTACAGCGTGCTGCAGACGATGGACCCGGGCAGCGACGGGTGGCGCCGGTATGTCGCGCTGATGCTGGATGCCATTTCGGCCGGTGAACGGCGTCCGCTGCCGCCAGTGGCCACTCTTCGGTTCGGGCCGGAACCGGGTAACTGGCCGATCTGAAGCAGGCGCTCACCTGCGGCTCGTTATCTGATCGTGACTATTTCGCGATTACCTCGTAAGCTGCTGCCGTGCCTCGTCACAGGTTAGCCAGCAGTAGGCGTAAAACGCCGGTACTGATGGCTGCGGTCGCCGCCCCGGTCGCCGTCATATTTGCCCTCGGGGGCAGCGCCCATTCCGAGGACCGTCACGGCAAGGTTGCTGACGACGTGACCCCGTGCTGTGAACTGCAGTTGACAGCCGGCATGCCGATGGCATCCTCGTGGTCCGCGTCGGGCGTGCAGGCCGACGGCGCCGCGGCCGAGACGGCCTCCGCGTCGCGCGCATCGCGTTGGCACGTCGCTTCCATGAACGCTCCGCAGGTGTTGACCGCCGATGTGGCCCCCGAACGCGGCATGCAGGTGAAGACCATCCTGGTGGCTCGCACCATCAGTACCATCTTCCCGGAAATCAAGAACATCGGCGGCGTCCGACCCGACGCGCTTCCCTGGCACCCCCGGGGCCTGGCGATCGACGTGATGATCCCCAATCCGTCCAGCGCGGCTGGTATCGCACTCGGCAACCAGATCGTCGCGTTCGCGCTCAAGAACGCGGACAAGTTCTCGCTGCAGGACTGCATCTGGCGCGGTACGTACTACACGCCCAAGGGTCCGTCCGGATCCGGTTACGGCCACTACGACCACGTGCACATCACCACGCACGGTGGAGGTTACCCGACCGGCCGCGAAGTCTACATTCGCTGACAAATACGTTGCCTTGCAACGTGTTCGAGACCGATTCGTGATGTAACAGGTCAAACACGAAGTGCTGCTGTAGGTTTCGCACACAATTACAATCGGTCGACGTTTCCGAGTCGGTTGTCCAATAAACCGGATCAAACGTCTCTATTTGAAAACGGTGCGGTGCGGCGTGGTGCGTGTTGAACACAGGTCCACTAGAACTTAGGTGGCCGCAAGAAGCGCGGCTCCGGTGCGGTTGCACCGGTGTTGATCTGCAGGCTCCAGCCTCGCCGTGATAGAGAGAGTTGACGTCGATGACTGACCGATTCAGCATCAAAGTTGTTGCTGGCGTTGGGTTATGCGGTGCTGCCATAGCACTGTGTCCCCACGCTGGAGCTATGCCGTTGAAGACGGGTGGCGCCGCGTGCATGTACGGCGCGTCCGGTGAAGTCGGCGCGCCGGCCGCCGCAGGTGCGGCAGGTGCGGCAGGTGCCGCCGGAGCCGGTGGAGCCGGTGGAGTTGGCACCGCCGGAGCCGGGAGCGCCTGTGCGCCCGCGGGCGCGGCGGTGACCGACATGGCCGGAGCGCCGCTACCCGTCGGCGCTCCCGTTCTGGGTGGTGCGCCCATTCCCGGCGGACTTCCTATCCCCGCCGGACTGCCGGTGCCTGCCGGTGCTCCGATCCCCGCCGGAGCCCCACTGCCCGTTGCCGTTCCGGCCGGTGCCCCGCTGATCGCGTTGGGCGGTGTGCCCGGCGCACCGATCGCGGACATGGCCGGCGTGGCCGGTGGTAAAGGCGCGCCGGCCGGTTCGGTGCCGACGAGCGGCCCACTTCCCGGTGACCCGCTGCCGCCCGGCCCTGGAGCCTGAGACAGAAAGGAGATGCCCCCCGGCTCAAGTCGGGGGGCATCTCCTTGCGTCTAGTGAAAAACGCTGTGAGACTTACTCCTTGACCACTATCGGGTCACCGACGTTGGCGTGATTGAAGTACCACTCGGCGTCGGCAGGACTCAGGCTGATGCAGCCGTGGCTGACATTTTCGCGACCCAGGGCGTTGACGGCCCACGGGGCCGAATGGACGAACAGCCCTCGGTTGGTGAATCTGGTCGCATACTCCACCGGCGTCTTGTAGCCCTCGGGGTCGGTGATCGGAACGCCGACGCTGCTCGAATCCATCATGACCGTGCGCTCTTTCGACAGCACCGTGTAAATGCCCGCGGGCGTCGGGAAATGCGGCCGGCCCATCGAGGCGGGCATCACGCCCGGCTCCCCATAGTGGGTTTGATGGTGTGGCGTCGGCAGCTGCTCCGATGGACCGCTCGGAATCCCGTCGACGCTGACCGTGAACGTGTGGTCGGAGATGTCGGCGAGGCCGAGCACCGCGGGGCCGGTCTTGATCTCCGCCGACGCGCCGCCCACCGACAGGGCGATCGTGCTGTGAGCCGGCCAGAACCGGTCCGGAACCCATTGCGCGACTTCGTTATTGACCCACTCATACCTTCCGGTCATCGGTGGCGATGAGCTCACGCGCACGGCGCGTTCCGCGGCGGCCCGGTCGGTCACAGGGGAGCGGAACGTGACGGCAACCGGGTACGCGACGCCCACGACCTCGCCCGCGGTCGGTCCAACCGACGCGATTGGAAATCGGAACGACTGGTCCGATGCGGCGAGGCTGACGCCAGCGGGGCCGGCTACAACCGATGCGGCGGTACCAGCCGCCAACAGAACAGACCGAAAGACCGTGCGCATCCACCAGTTCCTTTAGTAGACGACGTTGCAATAGCGATACTAGGCACGTCCGGAATCTTGGACCGGCAAGGGCGCGTTAGCAATTCGGTAAAGCATCGGTCACGTTTCGGCTACAGCCTGCGGAAACGTGTTGAAGCGCGTGAGTTCAGCGCGCGCCAGTCTCACCAGAGCTGGCGGTGGAAGTCTCGTTTTGCTATGCCTGATCTTGATAATCGGCTTCTGCGGCTGAACCGAACTGACTACGGTCGACAGTACAGACATCGGAGGTGTGATGACGGGGCAGATTCCGCTGGTCGACTATTTGGTGCTCGACGACGGTAACCCACACCTGGTCGCGCAGGAATGCACAAACTGCGCAGCCCGATTTTTCGATCGGCGCAACGCTTGTGCCAGTTGTTTCTCGTCGGAATTCAGGACTGTTGCGGTCCCGACCGAAGGCACGGTGCGGGCGTTCACGATCGTCACGTTTGCCGCACCGGGCATTCAGACCCCTTTCGTTGCCTCGGTGGTCGATTGCGACGGGACCCGGGTACGCGCGAATTTGGTCAACATCGAGCCCGATCCCGAGCACATCCGCGACGGCATGAAGGTGCGGCTGACGACGTTCCCGATCGGCACTGACTCGGCGGGAACCGAGGCCATCGGCTTCGGCTTCGAGCCCGCGACCTGACGAACCATATAAAAGGAGCAGCCACATGAGCGCCAGTGACGACATTTGGATCCTCGGTATCCGGATGACCAAATTCGGCAAGCACGCCGACAAAGACACCGTTGACCTCGCGGCCGAGGCGGCGAGCGGGGCCCTCGCCGATGCGGGGGTGACGATGGCCGATATCGGCGTCATCGCGGCCGGGAATCTGATGGCGGCCAACGCCGGTATCGGCCAGCAGCTGCAGAAGCAAATCGGCCAGACCGGTATCCCGGTCTACAACGTGGCCAATGCCTGCGCCACCGGTGCCACCGCGTTGCGCACCGCGATCATGGCCGTCAAGGCCGGCGAGGTGAAGTACGGCCTTGCGGTCGGGGTGGAAAAGCTGTCCGGCGCGGGATTGCTCGGCGGTGCCGGCAAGAAGAAGGGTGACGCCGACATCTGGGAGCCTAAAGGCCGCTACGGCGCCGTCGCCCCGGTGGACGGGCGGATCGGCACCGAGTCGATGCCCGGCGTGTTCGCCCAGATCGGCACCGAATACGGCCACAAATACGGCGGCACCAGCTTCGAATTGTTCGCCAAGATCAGCGAGAAAAACCACGCCCATTCGACGCTGAATCCACTAGCCGCGTACCAGAAGAAGTTCACCCTCGAGCAGATCATGAACGACGTCATGATCGCCTACCCGAATACGCGACCGATGTGTTCGGCCAACTGCGACGGCGCCGCGGCCGCGGTGGTGTGCGACGGGGAAACGCTGAAGTCGCTGTCGCTGCAGCAGCGCAAGCGAGCCGTGAAGGTGGCGGCTTCGATCCTGACCACCGATCCGTTCGAGGACGGCTGTCAGGTGTTGCCGAACGTCAACACGCTGACCCGCAACGCCGCCGCGACCGCCTACGAGCAGGCCGGCATCGGCCCTGGCGATCTCGACCTGGTCGAGTTGCACGACTGCTTCGCCACCGCCGAGCTGGTGCACTACGACAACCTTATGCTGTGCGAAAAGGGCGGCGCCGCAGACTTTTTCAACACCGGCGCGACGTGGCGGGACGGTTCGACGCCGGTGAACGTCTCGGGCGGGTTGCAGTCGAAAGGGCATCCCATCGCGGCCACCGGAATCGCCAATATCTGGGAGATCTGCCACCACCTGCGCGGTGAAGCCGGCGACCGGCAGATCGAGAACGCCAAGGTCGGGTTGGCTCACGTGATAGGCCTCGGCTCGGCATGCGGCGTCCACATCCTGGAAAAATCCGCTGCATAGCCGTCGCCGTCCCCGACTCCCGTCGCGCAGCGGAGCGAATTCGTAAACGCTTGAGCGTCAGTGGATACGAGCGCTACCGCCGAGGCCGATCTCCAGCACGCTGCCGGTGATCACACCCGGGTCGGTAACCAGGTACAGCACTCCCCGGCTGACGTCTTCGGGTTGCAGCCACGGCTGCGGGATGGGGTTGGCCTTCATCATCCGGCGCACCAGGTCGTCCGGGATGTCGTCGCCGCCGGGGGGCTGCACCATCGGGGTCTGCGTAGTGGTCGGGCAGACGACGTTGATCGTGACGCCCTCCTTGGCGACCTCGAGCGCGGCGGACTTCGCCAGGCCGATGACGCCCCACTTGGTGGCGTTGTAAGCGGCCAGGTCGGGGATGCCCATCCGGCCGCCCATCGAGGAGGTGACGACGATCCGTCCGAATCGCTGTTGCCGCATCACCGGGATGGCCGCGCGCAGGGTGTGGAACGCGCCGGTCAGGTTGGTGTCGATCAGTTGCTGCCAGACGCCGTCGCTGACCTCGTCCAGCGGCCCGGTGCTGACGATGCCGGCGTTGGCCACGACAATGTCGAGGCTGCCCAGGTCGGCGACGGTCTGCTTCACCGCCGCCTCGACGGCGGCACCGTCGCGCACGTCCAGAGTCAGCGGCACGCAGCGGCGGCCGAGTTCGTCGACCAGTTTCGCGGTCTCGCGAAGGTCGTCTTCGGTGCCCAGCGGGTAGGTCAGGTCGGCCATCGCGTTCGGCGCGTCGGCGACGACGACGTCGGCACCTTCGGCGGCCAGCGCCAGCGCATGCGCGCGGCCCTGCCCACGAGCTCCGCCGGTGATCAAGGCAACGCGTCCGTCCAAAGCACCCATAGCGGACGAAGTTACCTCCTCGAGTGCGTCGTGCAGCGAGTGTCAGCGCGCCAACGCCGTTCCAGCGCCGGTCACCGGCGTGGTCTCGAGGTCGTGTCTTGTGCCACATCGCTGGTAGGCGACGTGTTGTGGGGTATCCGTGAGGTCAATGTATGACTATTCGTAAGGACCGACATGAGTGAAACGAGCCAGCGCCAGCTCGGCGAGTCCGACAGCCCTATCGAGGACGAACTCGAGCGGGCGTTCCGCAGAATGGTCGCCGAAGGCACCCAGCGCTTGCACCGGACGTGGCGCGGAGTGATGGTGACGGGCTTCTTTGGCGGCACGGAGGTCGCGATGGGCGTCCTTGCCTATCTATCGGTGCTGCACGAGACACACAACCCGCTGCTCGGCGGGATCGCTTTCTCAATCGGTTTCTTGGCGCTGTTGCTCGGTCGCAGCGAACTGTTCACCGAAGGCTTTCTGATCCCCATTACGACGGTGGCCGCCAAGCGTGCCAGCATCGCGCAGCTGTTGAAGTTGTGGGGCGGCACTCTGGCCGCGAACCTCGCCGGTGGCTGGTTCTTGATGTGGATGATCATGGAAGCATTTCCCCAGCTTCACGCCCAGGCGATCGAGTCCGGCGCGCACTTCGCGCTGGCCCCGCTGTCAGCGCAGACGCTGTCGTTGGCAGTGCTCGGCGGAATGGCCATCACCCTGATGACGCGCATGCAACACGGCACCGATGCGATGGTCGGAAAGATGGCGGCGGCCGTCGCTATCGCATTCTTGCTCGCCGGTTTGCAGCTGTTCCACTCAATCCTGGACTCGCTGTTGATCTTTGGCGCCCTCGTCACGGGCAAGGCGCCGTTTGGCTATCTCGATTGGTTGTATTGGTTCGCCTACACCGCCATCGGTAACGTGGTCGGAGGACTGGTGTTGGTGACCCTTCCGCGGCTGCTGCGTAGCAAGGACCGCCTCTATCAGGAGCGTGACGAAGTGGAACGCTCATCGGCTGACTAGCGCTGAATCTCCAAGTGTTCGGCGTCAGCCCAGTTCGTGCGCCACAGCGTCGAACGCACGCAGGGTGTCGAGCATGTGCGGCTCGTGCGAGTGGGGCTGCGCGGAAACCTTGGCGGCAATCGTGTCGGTGGCACGGTTGACGTAGATCATCTGTCCGCACATGCCCAGGCACAACACGACGTCGCTGCCCCGGTAGGGGATCCACACCTGGTTGCGGTACATGCCACCCGGCAGATCAGTGTCGTCCGGATTCGCGGCGAAGGCCTGACGCGAGTCGGGTCCACCGGCGAGCGTGTCGGCGATCCACGCCGCCGGCACCACCTGATTGCCGGTCAAGGACACGCCTTCGTGCAGGAAAAGTGAGCCGAACCGGATGAGGTCGAGCAGGGCAGCGTTAACACCGCCGTCGAAGAATCCGGTACCGGCTGGGTCTACGGCAATGGTGGCGTCGTACTCGGCGCCGATACGTCCCCACAGGCATTCGGACATCAGCTCGGACATCGGCTGGCTGGCCGCGACTTCGCAGACCCAACCGAGCACGTCGGTCTCGCACGAGCGGTACTCGAACCGCCCGCCGTGCGGCGATTTTTTCCGCAAGGTGAGCAACAAGTCGCGCACCGTGGCGGGCGCAGTCGGGCTCGTTTTCGGAGCCCAGCCCATCGCCTGGTCCAGCAGGTGTATTTCAGCGGCCGGTTCGCTGTAATCCTCGCGGAACTCAATGCCCGACCGCATATCGAGCAAATGACGGACGGTGGCACCGGCATAGCCTGAATTCTCAAGCGCGGGAATGAAATTCGTGACATCCGCATCGAGGTCGATGGCGCCTGCGGCGTGCAATACGCCAACTACCGTGCCGACCAGAGACTTGCTCACCGAGAACACCAGATGCCGCGAATCGGCCGTCATCCCGTCGAGGTAGTCCTCGACCACCAGGCGTCCCCGGTGTACGACAGCCCACCCGTCGGTGGCGGTGGCGGCCATGACCGCTGCGACGCTGCTCACTCGCCCGTCGGACACGGGGACCGGAAAGTCGGCCACAGGTACACCGGCTTTACGGAAGCGCGCAACCGGGCCGCTGCCGCGAGAGATCAGCGTGGTCGGCACGAAGTCGTCCACGTGCTGAAACGACCACTGCGAGTAAGGCGGCGACAGCCAATTCTCCAACGAGATGCCGGCCGGGGCACTCTTCGGTTGGCCGGCTGTCACGCTCGTGCGACGAGCCGAGAGACGATCGGCGCGGCCGGAGCCAACGGCGTCGAGACAAATTTCGCTCGCATGCCCTTGACCCAACGCTGGCAGCGTTCGGTTAGCCGGTAGTCGTCGGTCTGCAAGTGTCCGCGGGTGACCAGGACGCCGAGTTGAGCGCCCTCGGAGCGGAGATCGCCCGGAGCGGCCACGCGCATGTAGAACGCTTCTGACCCGTCGAGCAAAGTGGCCCAGTCGTTGGCCGGCCGCGCGAACGAGACACGCCCGTCGTCGTCGATCCGCCACACCCCGGTGCGCGGTGTCGCGGTGAAAAGCTCTACATCCGAGGATGTTTCATTGATGATGACTTGGCCCCAGACCTCGTCCTCACCGTAACCGCGTTCCCAACGGTCGTTGATGCCGTCGATGTCCAGCTCGTAGTCGACGTCCATGTACTCCAGCAGATGGAAGAGGAACAACGGCATGTCGGCATAGGCCTCAGTCGTCAGGTTGGTCATTGGGCTGGCTCCGCTCAAGCGCGGGTTGACCTCGCCGAGGTAGAGCTCGTCGGAGTCCAGGTCGTGCAGCAGATCCACCTCGAAATAGCCCCGATAACCCTCGCGGTTCAGGATGTCGCCCAATTTGCGCACGATCTCCCGGGCCGCGTGCGTCTGATCGGGCGGCAGCACCTCGCGCCAAATGTCATTGCCGCACCAGGCTCCTCGGTGCGGCGTCAGTTCCCGATAGCCGACGAGGCTGGTCATCGCCGGGCCGATCGCGGTGCCGTGACGAGTGACCGCGCCCTCGATGCACACCTCGACGTTGCGAATGCGCTTCATCACCTTGAATTCCGATTGCTCGGTCAGTTCCTTGGCATGCTCGTCCCAGTCGGCCTGCCCGCGAACGAAGAACGTGCCGCTGCCGGCATTACCGAAGGGAATGGAGATGACGAGGTCGTCGCCCAAATCGGCGTCCTGTGCCAGCTTCAGCAATTCGTCATAGCAGCTGGCCCGGCCCATCACATGCGGAACACTCGGCACTCCTGCCTCGTCGGCCAGACGCGTCATGACGGTCTTGGAGCCGAGACGCTCACGTAACCGCACCGGCGGATGCATGACTTCCAGACCCGCCTGCCGGGCCAACCGCTGCGTTTCTTCGTCCATCATCACGAAGCACGCCTTGCCTCCGGGGCCCCGACTTGCGATGAACTCGACAGTCTCCGGGTCGGTCAACAGGTGATTGCAGACATCGCCCATCGAGTCGAAGTCGAGCCGGTCCCGACGTCGAGGCACGAACACGCGCGAATGTGTTCCCTCGAACGAGTCAAAGTAGGTGAGGTAGAAGAAGTTTCGTATCCAGCGGTCGACGCCCAGCAGGTTGAACGGGGTGGGCGAGATAAAGAACAGCGGTACGGCATTGGTGTGGAAGAACGCACGAATGTCCGACAGACCGTTCAGCCGTCGCGGTGATTCGGACGCCATCACGCCGATCCCGGGGTTGACGGCGGCGCGAGGGCGGAGGACCTGGATAGCGTCATCACACCAGTGTGCACGCCTTGCCGGATGTGTCGAGGCGGCCGCGATCACCGGGTGCTGGCGATGTGGTGGAGCAGATCTCGTGCCGCGCCCGCGGGCGGGTTCTGGGAGCCCAGCCAGATGGCACGCAGGTCGCGGCGCAAGTCTAGGTCGGCGACCGGTATCGCGCGCAGGCGACCGTGAGCGAGGTCGTCGCTGATGGCCAGCCGGCTCATCACCGCAGGCCCGGCGCCGGCCAGCACTGCGGCGCGAACCGCTGCCGCAGAGGCGAGTTCGAGCGGATGGGCGGCGGGCTCGGGGTGATCACTGTCTATCGGCTCGTCGTCGCCCAGCAGCAGCTGCCATCCCGATTTCCTTGACACCAATGGTGTTTCGCGCAGCTCGGCAATCGAGATCGGGGTCGATCGGCGCACCCACTTGTGATCGGGCGGGACCACGACGATCAGCTCGTCGCGCCCGACGACGCGGCTGCGTACGCCGTGCAGTGCGCCACGCGTCTCGATGAAGCCGAGCTCGGCTTCGCCTTCTCGCACGCTGGCGATCGCATCCTTGCTTTCGGTTGCCGTGAAGCTGATTTCGGGCGCGACGACGCCGTGGCGTGCGGCTGCCGTCTGGAACGACACCAGCCACCGCGGCAGTAGTTGCTCGGCCACCGTCTGGCTCGCGACCACCGAGAGTCGGCTGCGACGCTCGGCGCGCAAGGAGGCCAGGCCGGTATCGACACGCTGCGCGACATCCAGCACCTGGTCCGCCCATTCGGCCACGACCTCGCCCGCCGCGGTCAATTGCGTGCCACGCGTGGTGCGCGTCACCAGACGCACGCCGATCTGCGATTCGATAGAGGTCAACCTGGCCGACACGGCCTGCTGGCTGGTGCCCACTTCGCGGCCGGCCGCGTTGAGACTGCCCGTTTTGGCTATCGCGGACAACAGCTCGAGCGCCGACAGTTCGGGCATCCGCGCGCTTAACGGCATACCTGATGGTAGCGAGATCTGGCCGGCATCCGGGTCAAAACGCCAGGTGAAGCCGACCCGACCGGAAGGCGGGCTACAAGGTTGGCTTGTACCCCTGCAAGGACGCGACCACTTCCGCGCCGCGCCGGCAGACTCGACGATCAATGTCATGAACACACACACCAACTTCGACATCAACGACAACACCAGCGCGGGCTTCTGGCACCGCACCATCGCCGCCGCCTTGATGGCCATCGGGCTGACGGGGACGGCCATCGGCCTGGCCGCAATCAGCCACGCCGACGACAGCGCCGCCCCACCAAACGTAGCCAGTTCTGTAAGGGCGGAATCGGTTTGCAAGACGGACCCTTTCGGCCCTTTCGGTTCATGGCGTCGCACGCTGTGCGACGGCCCGGTCGCCGGCGACGGCAGCTGGAGCCGGGAACGGACCGTCGTAGTGCCGGCCCACTACACCACGCCCCTCTGTACCAGCCGAAGCTCCAGCCGCTCGTACTCGTCGTACTCCGACTGCATAGGCGGGTACATGGTCAATGAGCGGTTGCTCAACGACGAGACCTACCCGGTGCGACCCGAAACCGTGTTGCCCGACGAACCGGCGCATCTGGGCTAACACAGGATGGGTGTCGGGGTAGCGTCACCGCATGGCTGAGGGTCGTCTTGCAGATCCGGATCGTTCGTTGGGGACCGACCCTCGGTCGGACCCGCGAATGGTCGAGGCGATGGCGCGCCTCGGGCTCGAAGCCAACATGCCCGTCGTACCTCTCACCATCGATGCGCCGATCGAGGAACGCCTCGCGTATGCCGACATGTGCGAGGCGGGCATCGGTGCGGTGCTTGACGCCTTCGCGTCCGGCGTTCCCGACGCGGAGGGTGTCACTACGACGACGACCACGATCGCGGGGGAGGACGGCAACGACGTCACCCTCTACGTCAGTCGCCCGGCCGTCGAGGGCCCTCTGCCGGCGGTTGTGCATCTGCACGGCGGCGGCATGGCGATCGCCAGCGCGGCTGATGCGATGTACTTCCGCATTCGGGAGCACCTCGCGGGGACTGGTCTCGTCGTCGTCGGCGTCGAATTCCGCAACTCCGGGGGAAAGCTTGGCCCACATGCCTTTCCGGCCGGTTTGAACGACTGCGCGTCGGGGGTGCGATGGGTCGCGGCGCATCGCGCCGAGCTCGGTGTGAGCCATCTGATCGTGTCCGGCGAGTCGGGCGGTGGCAATCTCACTCTTACCGTGGGACACAAGGCCAAACGAGAAGGCTGGCTGCACGAGATCGCCGGGTTCTACGCGCAATGCCCGTACATCTCGAACAAGTGGCACGAGGTGCCCGACGACTTGCCTTCGCTGCGTGAGTGCGACGGGTATTTCGTCAATCTTCAGCAGGCCGAGTTGCTCGCCTCGATCTACGACCCCGGCGGTGAGCACGTGAACGACGCCACGTGTTTTGCCGGTGCCGCCACCGAGGAAGACCTGAAAGGTCTGCCGCCACATGTCATTTCGGTCAATGAGCTCGATCCGATGCGCGACGAGGGGCTCGACTACTACCGGCGGCTGGTTCGCGCCGGTGTGCCGGCGGTCGGTCGAGTGGTCGCGGGCACCTGTCACGGCGGGGACCTGTTGTTCCCGGGCGTGATGCCCGACGTGTTCGCCGCCAGCGTGCGCGACCTCACCGGCTTCGCGAAGAGCCTCGGCTAGGCGCTGATTGCTTAAGCCAAAACCGTGACGACAGCGAGCAAGAACCCCTAGGCTGTGCGCCGGGCGTCGGCAGCTCATTCGCGGAAAGTCAGATTTTCTCACGGGGTGGGTTGTGCGCGTTCGTATTGCGTTGTGTGTTTCTGTCGGGATCGCCGCGGTGGGTATCGGCGCGGCTCCGGTGGCTTTGAGCGAGCCGCCCGCATATCTGACCGGATGCGGGTCGGGCTTCTACAAGAATTCGGATGGGGATTGCATCCCCAAGCCCTCGAAGGATCCGTCGGAGACTTGCCGGCGGATGGTGCTCCGGGTCTTGCCGTCGCGCCCCACCTGGTCGGTCCGGGCGCTGAAACCGGTCCCGGCGTTGGCGGCGGCAGCCCGGGCGGGCCGCCTCCCGGTGCCACGGCGAGGTGCCGCGACGGTGACTACTCGTTCAGCACACACCATTCCGGCACGTGCTCCCGCCATGGCGGTGTGTCGCAGTGGCTGACCGAGTTGACTCATCGATTCGACTCTGACGGCCGTCATTGACGAGCGTCAGCGGCTGGCGTAGCGTGACCGCATGCCCTCGCCGACTGCGCCGTCTGCTGGGATCAGCGCTCGCGAGGCGCGCCGACTCGAAACTCGGGGACGTCTTTTCGACGCTGCGCTGTCGGAGATAGCGCGACGGGGATTAGCGGCCGCAGACGTTGCCGCCATCGCGAATGCCGTGGGCGTGGTGCGGGGGACGTTCTACTTTCATTTCCCGACCAAAGAACACGTCCTGGTCGAGCTGGAGCTCAACGAAGAAGCTCGGATCGTGACCGAGCTAGGAGAGGGTAGCGCCGATCTGGCTTCAGTCCTGTCACAGATGGTGCGGCAGGTGCTAGACGCTCAACTTCGTTTGGGCGCAAACGTTTTTCGAGACATGCTGGGTCTGCATTTCTCGTCTGCACGTCCGGTGGAAGACGAACTGCAGCAGCACCCGCTCGCCGGATACCTGATCGGTGTCGTTGATCGGGCGCAAGCCGCTGGTGAGATCACCTCGAGCGCAAGCGCGGCCGAACTCTCGACCTTCTTCCTCACGGGACTGTTCGCGCTTCTCGCTACCGGCATCGACGACGCCGCAGTGCTGAATCGTTATGCGACAACGATTGTCAAGGGAATGGAGAACCGATGAACAACACGATCGAGGGCTACCGGGATTTCCTGGCTAAACGCGACGGTGAGGCGGATCTGCTGAATCGGCGGTTGGCGAACCGTGAGCAGTTCTTCGACGACCTGGAATCGAATCCCGTGCGTTCCGCACATCCCGCCAACCGCGAGGTGTTCTTGCGAAACCTTCGCCGCCGCAAGCCCGAATCCGGCCTCGACAAAAAGATGCTGTTCTTGCTGGCGACCGCCAAGCTGAACCAAGCCGAACGATTCGGTGTAGGGCTCGGCGAAACCTACGGGCGCAATAGCGATGAGGATCTACCGCCTGAAAACGTCTACCTTGAACTCGAAGAGCACTACCACACAAGGCTTTTGGCCTATGCCCTGGACGTGTTCGATCTCAACTTCCAAGTCGTTCCGCCCCCGTTTGTGCTGAGGCAGTTCGTCAAAGCGGGCGTATTCATGCCCGCGCGATTGGGCTTTTTATTCGTCGGAGCCGCAGAGATGGCCGGCTGCATTTTGTTTGACGAATTGCGCCGCGCCGGCATCGCACTGTTCGGCGACGAACCGGACGTGTCCGCACGGATCGAGTTGTTGTACACCGAAATACTCACCGACGAAATCGGACACGTCGGCTATTGCGCGTCACGATGCACATCCGCGGAGCGAGCCGTGATGCGCCGGATCTACCCGTTGATAGGCCGACTCTTCGCTCGGCAGACCGCCGAAATCAGCCTGCTCATCGACCCGAAGGACCTGCATGCGCGCCTTGATCGACCGTTCAGGATCGAAGACCTGACCGAGGGGTTGGACCGCGAGACATATCTCGTCGCGCATCCGTGAGTGGTGCTTAGGCCTGGAGCCGATGACGGGAATCGAACCCGCGTATTCAGCTTGGGAATGGGTTCGAACCGTCCATGAGAGTCCGAGCACGTCCGTCTGATGACCGCTCAACGCCTCCTGGCCTGACCGGGCAAAGTGATCGTGGTGGTGGTCGTTTGCCGCCCCCGGGGTGCTGGCGGTTGCTAACGTCGCGAGGGCACGGGCATACGCCGAAGCGTCGTCCTAACTCACGGGTGAGACTTGTCTGCAGTATCGCGGGGGCCTCTGACGGGGGTTGTGTCCATGGCGGCGCTCCCAGCCGCCGCAGGCGCTGGGTTCGCGGCATGGCGGATCGGGGGGTGGGGTGGGCCGTGGGTGACCCGTGCTGTCAACGATCTCGGCTTGTCGGGTTTCGCAACGTTCGCGGCGGTCAGTGCCGGGTTGGCGGCGCGCAAGGCCCGGGGGCGGCAACGGCGGGCGTGGGTATTTTTGGCCACTGGGGTGTGGGGCTGGGTCATCGGTGTAGTCACATGGACCTACTACGGGCTGAGTCGCGGGATGGACGCGGCCCCCTTCTCGTCGCCGATAATAGTCGGATTCCTTCTGCCCATTGCGGGGTGTGCGGCGCTGGTGTCGTTTCCCGTCGGATATGAGGGTCAGTCTCAAGCGCGTCTGGTGTTCGACGGGCTGATTGTTGCGGGATCACTGTTCCTGGTGGCCTGGGCGGTCGTGCTGAACCGCGTGTACGCGGTCGACCGCGCCGACAGTGCCGTGCTGAGTTATTCGCTGGCGCATGCGGCTGCCGACATTGTGACCCTGACCGTGGCAATCCTGGTGCTGGCCCGCGCGCGCACGCGGCAGCGGCTGACGCTGACGCTACTCACCGGCGGGCTCGCGCTGATGGCCGTCTCAAGCACCGCCTTTGTCGGGACTGTCGCCAGCCATGGCGGCGGTGAGCTGCCCGCGATCGGGTGGGCGGTGGCCATGCTGACGTTGGGCCTGGCAGCCCTGCTCAGTTTGCGGGCATCGCCGTCTGACGCGTCAGCGCCGGCGACACCGCTGCCGGCGCCGGTGTCGCTGTGGCTGCCCTATCTGCCGTTCATTGCGGCAGCTGCGACTATCGCCGTGGGCCATCGCTCCAGCTTGCAAACGGGTCCGGTGCTCGGCGTCGGAGTGTTTGTGGTGATGGCGATTTTGGTACGCCAATTCGTGGCACTCGCCGACAATCGGCGGCTATTAGGCATAGTGGCGGACGAGGCCTTGCACGACCCGCTGACCGGCGTGGGCAACCGCACGATGTTCAACGAACGTCTGGCGCACGCCGTGCAAATGCATCGCCGCGATCAGCGCCCCGTCGCGGTGCTGTCGCTGGACCTCGACGATTTCAAACTCATCAACGACAACATGGGGCATTCGGCGGGCGACGCGCTGCTCAAAGCGGCCGCGCAAAGACTCGTTGGCTGTGTCCGAGCCGGCGACACAGTGGCCCGGGTTGGCGGTGACGAGTTCGCCGTCGTGATCGAGGGAGGAGGCGAGAACTGCCATCTGGTCGCCCGCCGGATCGCCGAGGCCTTCAACACACCGTTTGAGCTCTCTGGTCAGAAGCTGTTGGCGCGGCCCAGCTTCGGGCTGGCGGTAGCCTCGCCCGACGATGTCCACCTGCGGGCCGAGGCCTTGCTCCAACAGGCCGACGCCGCCATGTATGCGGCCAAAAGGTTACGCAGTGGCGGCCTGCAGACGTTCAGTGCGGGGATGGAGTTTCTTGCGGTCGAGGAACGCGCTCGACCGCACGAGTTTGACGGGAAATCGGCGCACGACGGTGCCGTCGCCGTGCGACTGCTCGGCGAGCTGCGACAGGCGGTCGACCGGCGGGACTTGGTCACGGTGTATCAACCGAAGTACGACCTGCGCAGCGGGGAGATTGTCGGTGTGGAAGCCTTGGTGCGCTGGCCTCATCCCGACCGTGGCCTGCTGCGCCCGGAGCAGTTCCTGCCGCTGGTGCGCCAGCACGGCCTGATGCGCGCCGTCACCGAGCGGGTCCTGGCGCAGGCCCTCAATGATGCCATCCTTTGGCACCGCCGGGGCGCGCGCATCCCGGTGTGCGTCAACCTTTTTGCCGCGTCGCTGTCAGACGTGACTATGGCCGCGCACATCGTGGATGCGCTGGCCCGCCACGAACTGGCCGCGGACGCCTTGATCATCGAGATCACCGAAGACTTGCTGGTGGAGGACATTGGACGCGCCCGCGCCATGCTGGCCACGTTGCGCGGGCACGGCATCGGCGTCGCGCTTGATGACTTCGGCAGCGGCTATTCGGCCTTGCGCTACCTGCGTGAGCTGCCCATCGATGAAGTCAAGCTAGACAGGGACTTCATCGCGCCGATCCTGGTCGATCCCCGCGCTGCGGCGATCGTCCGCGCGGTCGTCGACCTCGCGCACGAGCTTGGAGTGACAACAACCGCCGAGGGCGTCGAAAGCGCAGAAACCGCGGCCGCCTTGCGTGACTACGGCTGCGACTTCGCACAAGGCTTCTACTACAGTTCACCGATCACGGCATCCGCGGTGATCGACCTTCTCGCGCGGGGCGCACACCCGTAGGCGAATTTACCCGGCATTTATATATAACACGTGCGCGACGGACGCAGGCGACGTGGCTGACTCGGGCGCCAATAAATCCGCGACCCCCCCGTTGACCGCGCTGATCGACCGTCTTCCAGGCAGGAAGATGCAGTTCCGGCCACGCGGGCACTGTGTCTCTCGTCTGGTCATCACCGCTGTTGTTGTCGAGGGCCGCAGCCAATCCGAGGTAGCCCGCGAGTACGGGGTCTCTCAGGGCTGGATCAGCCGCCTGGTGGCCCGTTATCGCCGCGAGGGTGCGGCTGCCTTCGAACCACGGTCACGTCGCCCGCAGACCAGCCCGGCCGGTTACCGCAGTCCACCCTCGATCTGATCATCGACCTGCGCAACCAGCTGTCGAGCAAAGGGCTCGACCACGGCCCCCACACCATTGCCTGGCACCTGGAAACCATCACGAGCTGGCGGTGTCGCCGGTGTCGATCCACCGCCACCTACGGGCGGCCGGGCTGATCACCCCGACCCCGCAGAAGCGGCCCAAGTCGTCCTACATTCGATGTGCCGCCGAACAACCCAACGAACGCTGGCAGGCCGACTTCACCCACTGGTGGCTGGCCAATGGGACTCATGTGGAGATCCTCAACTGGCTCGATGACCATGCCCGCTACGCGCTCTCGGTCACCGCCCACGCCCGCGTCACCGGCTCGATCGTGCTCGCCACATTCCGCACAGCCTGTGCGGCACACGGCATTCCGGCCTCCACACTCACCGACAACGGCATGGTCTTCACCACCCGATTCGCCGGCGGCAAATGTGGGCGCAACCACCTCGAGAACGAACTGCGCCGCCTTGGGGTGACTCAGATCAACTCCAGCCCCAATCACCCGACCACCTGCGGGAAAGTGGAGCGCTTTCACCAGACCCTCAAGAAGTGGCTCACCAGCCAACCCAAAGCGGCGATAATCAACGAGCTGCAGACCCAGCTCGACGCCTACGTCGAGATCTACAACCGCCGCCGCCCACACCGCGAACTGCCACACCGCGCCACCGCCTACACCGCCCGGCCCAAAGCCACCCCCGGGCAACGCATCGACACCCACAACCGGGTCCGCACCGATCGCATCGACCAATTCGGAAAACTCACCCTGCGCCACGCCGGCCGCCTGCACCACATCGGCGTCGGCCGAACCCACGCGAGCACTCGTGTCCTCGTGCTCGTCCAAGACCTCGACATCCGAATTATCAACGCCGCCACCGGCGAACTCCTCCGCCAGCTCACCCTGGATCCGACCAGGGACTATCAACCCCGCGGCGTGCCCTGCGGCCGCCCAAAGAAAAAACGCGAACCCTAAACGATTGTTCACGCTATTCGTATGTCTTGAGACATCACATCGGAGCCGATGACGGGAATCGAACCCGCGTATTCAGCTTGGGAAGCTGATGTTCTGCCATTGAACTACATCGGCATGGCGTCTCTGACCTGCTAGAACTCCGTTCAGCGAGCGCGGTCGCGCGGCTTAGTGTCACTCGATGTCACAAATCGCTCCGGCGTCCTGCAGTGCAGCAAACTGCGAGTGAGCATACAGCCGCATGGTCAGGCTGGCGTCCTTGGTCCGATCCAAGCCTTCATGATCGCGACCGGCACACCTTGCAGTCGACAGGTAGTGGCGGTGGCTGCGTCAGGTGCGAACGATAAAGCCCGCTTCGGTGTATGGAGCGGGATTTTCGGGATCGTTGATCGTGACGAACAGGTCGCTACCCGTCGGGATAACGAAGCCGACAAATCCATGCGCGGTCTGGCCGTCATGAACGCCTCCCGATTGCAGCGGGGGCATCTTGTCAAACCTCCGGTAGTCGACCGCAAGTGTTGAAGCCTGGGGCGCATCGTCGGGATGGGTCCATGGCTGATTGCCGCCACCGTATCCGGCAAACATATTGACGTAGTTGAACTCGAAAAAATGCTCGGACGTCCCGGTGATAGTCAGTTCCACCACGCTGCATCCGGGGTCACCGGCCGGATTCGCAAAATGAGACGCGCACCCCGGCGGTAGGCGCGTTGCACTGTTGACGGTGATGTCGGCGGTCGCGCCGTAAGCCGATCGCGCATGCAGGGGCACGCCGATCTGACCGACCGGGAACGGTGGACTTTCGGCCCCGGGGTCAGCCGAAGTGGTGGGACACCAGCAAACGGCGACGGCCACGCCGACCGCAGCTGCGGCAATTACAGATTCCGCGCGCACCTTCGGAGGTTACCCGCAGCGCTGCCGTGAAAACGCGAGTTGACGATTGGTCAATCGGTGCAGCGGAGCGCCGACACCCGGCATCAAACAAATCTGCGGAAGTGCCTTGTTCAGCGAAATGCCCGCGGCAGGACTCGAACCCGCGCGGGTGCGGTTGGCCGACAGCTTGCGAAGCTGCTGTTCTGCCATGGAACTACATCGGCAATGTTGCCTGGCAAGGCGAGCACTCGCGCCTCAACCAAGCGGCTACGCTCGTCGCGTGCTGCTATCCGATCGCGATCTCAAAGCCGAAATCGCCGCCGGCCGGTTGGGAATCGATCCGTTCGACGACGCATTGGTCCAGCCGTCCAGCGTCGACGTCCGCCTCGACAGCTTGTTTCGGGTCTTCAACAACACCCGCTACACCCACATCGACCCCGCGCAGCAGCAGGACGAGTTGACCACCCTGGTCGAGCCACGCGAAGGTGAGCCATTCGTGTTGCACCCAGGGGAGTTCGTGCTCGGGTCGACGTTAGAGACGTGCACGCTGCCCGAGGATCTGGCCGGACGCCTGGAAGGCAAATCGTCGCTCGGACGGCTGGGCCTGCTGACCCACTCGACGGCCGGCTTCATCGACCCTGGCTTCAGCGGCCACATCACCTTGGAGCTGTCGAACGTTGCGAACCTGCCAATCACGTTGTGGCCCGGGATGAAGATCGGGCAGTTGTGCATCCTGCGGTTGACCAGTCCGGCCGAGCATCCGTACGGCAGTGCGGTGGTCGGATCGAAGTACCAAGGGCAGCGCGGACCGACGCCCTCGAAGTCCTATTTAAATTTCATAAGGTCCACTTAAGTTCGGCTGCTGCGCGGCACAGGTTGCTCGAAGACGATGCAAGTTGTAGCGCCGGACGCGGTGTCCCCTCCGCCGAAAACCGTGGCGCGCTACGACATGCTTCTGGGAGGCGCGGTGGACATCGTGCTCGGGGTCTCAATGGCTCCCACGTCGGTTCGGATGCTGCTGGTCGAAGGTGAAAATGCCGACGGCGTGACAGTTGAGGATTCAACGTTCGGCATCACGACCGACCACGACGCGGCGACGCTCAGCGCCGCCGACCAGGTGATCTCGGCGATCCTGGGCACCCGCGAAGGCGCCGCCGAGGCCGGTCATGCCTTGACCTCGACGGGCGTCACGTGGACGAATCCGATCGACGCCGCCGCGCTGCGGGACGCCCTGGCCACTCGCAAGGTCGAGAACGTGATGCTGGTGTCGTCCTTCATGGCCGCCGCCGCCCTGGCGCAGACGGTTGGTTGCACGGTCGGCGACGCGCACACCGCCCTGCTGTTCCTCGAGCCGGACACCGTGACGCTGGCCGTCGTCGACTCCGCCGACGGATCCATCACCGATGTCCACAAAGAGCTGATGTCGAACGGCCACAGCGTCACCGAGTTGGCTGCGATGGTGGCGAATTTAGCGGAACTGGAGACGCAACCGCAGAGCGTGTTCATCGTCGGCTCCGGCGTGGACGTCGCCGCGATCAAGCCACAACTGGAGGCGGTGACGACCCTTCCCATCACGGCGGCCGAAGATCCCGAGACCGCGTTGGCGTGGGGTGCGGCGCTGGCGTCGGCGAACGCTCCGCTATTCGCGTCGTCGACCGCGGCGTTGGCCTACGCCCTGGATCCCGGCACCGGAGCGGTCGATCCCTACGCCGTGTCGCCGGGATACCTTGTGGCGCCGGATGTTCCGCTCGGCACACCGCTGGGTGAAGACGACCTTGCCTACAGCGCCGTTCCGGATGAGGAAGCCGACGCCCACACTGTCGAACAGGAGGTGTTGAACGTCGAGCATCTCGACAGCGGCCGCCAGCGGGGTCCACTGGTCCTCGTCGGCAGCATCCTCGCCGTGATCTTCGTCGCCGCCGCACTCTCACTGGAAGTTGCTCTGGCACTTGGCATTCGCCCTAACGTGGCGATGTTGCCCCGACCGCTGCAGAATCTCATCATCCAGTCGCCGGCACCCGTTTCGGCGCCGGTTCAGGCGAGCGCACCAGCGCCGGCGGTCAACCACATGATCGTGCCGGCGGTGGTGCCCGCTCCCGTACACGCGGCGGTGCCGGTTCCGGCGCCCGCCGCCCCAGCTCCCGCGCTGCCCATTCCCGCTGCGCCGGCACCGATTCCGGTTGCGCCACCGGCACCCGCTCCTGCGCCGGTGGTGGTCCCTCTCCCCATCCCGATTCCGGTGCGCGCCCCGGCTCCGGTCCATATCCCGGTGCACGTGCCCTCGCCGCCGCCCGCCCAGGTTCCGGACCCGGTGCAGCAGCCGCCGGTTCATTGGCCGGCGCCGCAGCCGCCTGTGCACGTGCCCGAGCCGCAGAATCCGGTGCCGATCGTGTCTCCGCGGCCGCCGGTGCAATTCCCAGGCTCGGAGCCCGGGCACCTCCCGGCTCCCCAGGCGCCTCCGCTACTTCCCGGATTGCCGGGACTCCGATTGCCGGGACTCGGCATACCGGGCCTCTCACCTCCCGGCGGCCCGCCGCAGGGACCGTCATTCAATCCGCCGGGTAATGGGCCCGGCGGATTTGGCGGTCCGGGCGGCTTTGGCGGCAACCCCGGCGTCGGTGGTGGCCCTGGAGGCTTTGGTGGCAACCCCGGTCTTGGCGGCGGTCCCGGAGGGTTTGGCGGCGGTCCGGGGGGTTTTGGTGGCGGTCCCGGAGTTTTTGGTGGCGGTCCAGGCGGGTTCGGCGGCGGGCACAGCCCAGGCGGGTTCGGAGGTGGTGGCTTCGGAGGTGGTGGCTTCGGGCACGGTGGCGGGGGCTTCGGCGGCGGCCACGGCGGCGGATTTGGCGGCGGATTTGGCGGCGGCCACCACTAGCCCTGTTGCGGGTTGCGCGGCAAGGTAAAGTGAACTCCGAAGGTCGGCCGGGGGGCATCGTTCGACCGTTGCTCCTGGTGACGTCTTCGTAGGGCACAGCAAAGTCCGCAGTAGTAACGCCGCGATCCGAAGCGGCGATACCTTCTGTGTTAGCCGCCGACTCGGCGTGCATCTCAGATGGCCCGCGGACGACTAGCAAAGTAGCGGGAGGAACTGTGGACACCGTACTTGGTGTATCGATGGCGCCCACGACGGTCCGCGTAGTGCTGGTCGAGGGGGAAAACGCCGACGGAGCAACCGTCGACGAGGATCACATCGCGGTCACCGGCGACGAAGACCCGGCAACATTTAGCGGGCCAGATCAGGTCGTTTCGGCGATTCTTGGTACCCGCGAGGGCGCCGACGAGGCCGGTTATGCACTGCGGTCGACCGGCGTGACATGGACCGACCAGCGGGCCGCGGCGGAGCTTCGCGACGCGCTGGCCGCGCGCAAGGTCGAGAACGTGATGCTGGTGTCGTCGTTCCTGGCCGCGGCCGCGCTGGCGCAGTCGCTCGGCAGTGCGACCGGGTACGCGCGCAGCGCGCTGCTCTACGTCGAGCCGGACAACGCCACGCTTGCGGTCGTCAACACCGCCGACGGCTCGATCATTGACGTCCAGCGCGAGCCGTTGCCCGACGACGACGACCAGGCCGTCGCCACGCTGGTCAACCTGGTTTCCGGTGCCGAGGGACTCGAAGAGCGGCCCGAAGGCCTGATCGTGGTTGGTTCCGGGGTCGACATCCCGCTGATCAAGCCGGCTCTGGAGACCGCCACCTCGCTGCCGCTGAGCGTGCCCGATCACCCCGAGACCGCACTGGCCCGGGGCGCGGCCCTGGCCTCGGCCCACGCTCCCCTGTTCGCGTCGTCGACCGCCGCACTCGCCTACGCGCTGGACCCCGGCACCGGTTCCCTGAGCCAACACGTCGACGCGCCGGGCTATCTGGCCGTCGCGCAAGCGGCGGTGCCCAGCCCTGACGCGGGTGCGGATGCGCTGGCCTACAGCGCCGTCGCCGATGACTCCGCCGCGGTCTACACGCAGCTGGGCCCCGACGCCTATGTCGGTGGCGAGGAGCACGAAGACTTCACCACCGGGATGTATCCCGATTTCAATCGGCTCGAGCAGGAGCGAGAGAGCCGCAAGCCGTTCCTGGTGGCGATGAGTGTGCTGATGGTCTTCGTCACCGGCGTGATGGGACTGGTGATCTCGCTGGCGTTCAGCATCCGTCCCTCGGCCAACACCCGGCCCAGCCTGAGCCACAATGTGGTGGCCCCGGCTCGAGCGATCCCGGCTCCGGCGCCCGCGCCGTCTCCGGCCCCCGCTCCCGTGGCCGCACCCGTGCAGGCACCGGCCCCGGCCCCCGCGGCGGTTCCCGCTCCGGCTCCGGTGTTCCACCCGGCTCCTGCGCCGCCGCCCGTCTTCGCGCCGGCGCCGCCGCCGGCGGTTGTGCCGGCCCCAATCCCGATACCGTTCGCGCCGATCCTCCCGGGCATCCCCGGGCTCGCTCCGCCGCCTCCCGCGTGGGGTGGTCCGCGGGGTCACGGGGACGAAGGCTGGGGTCACGGCGGCGGTGGCGGTGGCTGGGGTCACGGTGGCGGTGGCTGGGGTCACGGAGGCTTCGGCGGCCACGGCCACTAACGCGCCCGGGCTATAGGGCAAACAACCCATAGCCGCCCGGTCCGGCGGATCGGTATCGTTGTAGTAACTACTACTGGCGATCAACCCGCCGCTCCACATTCGGTCAGCGAGCAGCAGCTTTGGAGGAAAAGTGGACACCGTACTTGGTGTCTCGATGGCACCCACTGCGGTCCGCATGGTTCTCGTCGAGGGTGAAAATGCCGACGGCGCAACCGTCGACGAGGACGGTTTCAACGTCAACGCGGCCGCTGATGCGCCGACGATCAACGCGGCCGACCAGGTGGTGTCCGCGATTCTCGGCACCCAGGAGGGTGCCGTCGACAGCGGCTACGACTTGCGTTCGATCGGTGTGACCTGGACCGATCCGGTCGAGGCCGCTGCTCTCCGCGACGCGTTGGCCGCACGCAAGGTCGAAAACGTGATGCTGGTGTCGTCGTTCATGGCCGCCGCGGCGCTGGCTCAGGTCGTCGGCAACTCTGTGGGATACGCCCAGACCGGCCTGCTCTTCGTCGAGCCCGACACCGCGACGCTGGCCGTCGTCAACAGCGCCGACGGATCGATCACCGACGTGCGCCGCCAGCCGCTCACCCCAGGGGGCGACCCGACTACCGAGCTCGCTGCGCTGGCGTCGGGCGCGGACTCATTGGGTGTTCGTCCCGACGGACTGTTCCTCGTCGGCTCGGGCGGCGTGGACGTCGCCGCGCTCAAGCCGCGGCTGGAGGCCGCGACCGGCCTGATCGTCAGCGCTCCCGAGGAGCCCGAGACCGCGTTGGCCCGCGGCGCGGCGTTGGCATCGGCGAATGCCCCGCTGTTCACCTCGTCAACCGAAGCCCTGGCGTACGCGCAAGACCCCGGCACCGGCTTCATCAACCCTTACGCCGTCGCGCCGGGCTACTTCGACGCCGCGACCGACGTCAAGACCGGTGAGCAGGCGCTGGCCTACAGCGCGGTTGCCGACGGCGACGACGCATACACCGCACTCGCCGACGAGAGCGAAGCGGAGACCGGCCTCTACACCGGGGTCGCCGAAGCCCAGCCCGAGGGCGGCCGCAGGCCGCTCTTCCTGGTGGCGAGCGCTGTCGCGGCACTTTTCGTGGTCGGTGCCGCGGCGCTGCTGGTCGCGCTGGCGGTCAGCATGCGGCCAACCGCTGCCACCCGTCCCGACCCCGGTCACAACGCTAAGCCGGCCCCCGCCGCGCCGGCGGCCCCGGCACCAGCGTCTGCGCCGGCTCCGGCTCCCGAAGCTCCCGCGCCGGCACCGGAGGCGCCAGCGCCGGCTCCCGAAGCTCCCGCGCCAGCGCCCGCAGCGCCGGCACCCGAGCCCGTCGTTCAGGCACCCGCTCCCGCCGCGCCCGCTCCGGCCCCCGAGCCGGCAGCACCGCCACCCGCTCCGGCCCCGCCGCCGGCGGCGCCGGCAGCTCCGCCTGCGGTCGTCCCGGTCCCGATCCCGATTCCCGGCGTCCCGCCGATCTTTGGCGGTCCAAGCCAAGGTCCGTGGGGTCACGGCGGTGGCGGTTATCCCGGTGGTGGCGGCGGCTACCCCGGTGGTGGTGGTGGCTATCCCGGTGGCGGCGGCTACCCCGGCGGCGGTGGCGGCCACGGCAGTGGCGGTGGCGGCTTCGGCGGAGGTGGCCATGGCGGCTTCGGTGGCGGAGGTCACGGCGGCTGGGGCCACTGACCCGCCCGTCTGGCCTGCGTGTTTAATCGTCGGCACGAGATCGTCACCTGACGTTTGACCCCCGCTCAGGAGAGCGATGCCGTTAGCTCATTGCAGCGACTTACACACGCTGTATGAGGTGCACCGTTTTTGGTACGGGTTATCTGGGTGCTACCCACGCCGCCGGGATGGCCGAACTGGGGCACGAGGTGGTCGGTGTCGACATCGATCCCGGTAAGGTCGCCAAGCTGGCTGCCGGCGACGTTCCATTCTACGAGCCGGGTCTGCGAAAGATGTTGCGCGACAACATCGAAGCGGGCCGATTGCGGTTCACCACCGACTACGACCTGGCCGCCGAGTTCGCCGACGTGCACTTTCTGGGAGTTGGGACTCCGCAAAAGCGCGGTGAGTACGGCGCCGACCTGAGCCACGTCCACGCCGTAATCGACACCCTCGCACCGCTTTTGACACGGCCCTCGGTGATCGTCGGAAAGTCGACCGTCCCGGTCGGGACGGCTGCCGAACTGGTCGGGCGGGCACGCGCTGCGGCCCGCCCCGGAGTGGACGTCGAAGTGGCCTGGAACCCGGAATTTCTGCGCGAAGGCTTCGCGATTCACGACACCCTGCACCCCGATCGCATTGTGCTTGGCGTGCAAGATGGTTCGATGCGCGCCGAAGCGGCGATCCGCGAGATGTACGCATCGATGCTCGACGAGGGTCTGCCCTTCCTGGTGACGGACCTGCAGACCGCCGAACTGGTAAAGGTCTCCGCGAACGCATTTCTGGCGACCAAGATCTCGTTCATCAACGCGATCTCCGAGGTGTGCGAGGCCGCCGGGGCCGACGTGACCCTGCTGGCCGACGCGCTCGGCCATGACCCGCGGATCGGTCGCCGATTCCTCAACGCCGGCTTGGGTTTTGGCGGTGGCTGCCTACCGAAGGACATCCGCGCCTTCATGGCTCGCGCCGGGGAACTCGGCGCGGATCAGGCACTCACCTTCCTGCGGGAGGTCGACAACATCAACATGCGGCGCCGCACCAAGATGGTCGAACTCGCGACCAAGGCCTGCGGCGGTTCCCTGTTGGGCGCGAACATCGCCGTTCTCGGCGCCGCGTTCAAGCCTGAATCCGATGACGTGCGCGACTCGCCGGCACTCAATGTCGCGGGCCAGCTGCAACTCAACGGCGCCGCGGTCAATGTCTTCGACCCCAAGGCGCTGGAGAACGCGCAGCGGCTCTTCCCGACGCTGAACTACGCAGTCTCGGTTGAGGAAGCGTGCGATCGAGCCGACGCCGTGCTGGTGCTCACCGAGTGGCCGGAGTTCGTCGAGCTCGACCCCGACGCGCTCGCCGACCGGGTGCGCTCCCGCGTCGTGGTCGACGGCCGCAACTGCCTCGACGTCCAACGCTGGCAGCGGGCCGGGTGGCGCGTACATTGCCTTGGGCGCCGCGTAGCGTAACCCGCCTGCCTGTCGCGCCGGACGCGGTAGGTTGCTCTGCATGACCACATCGGAGATGGCCACCGTACTGGCGTGGCACGACGCGTTGAATGCGGGTGACACCGACACCCTGCTGGCGCTGTCCAGCGACGACATCGAAGTCGGCGACGCGCACGGCGCCGCCCAAGGCCATGCAGCGCTGCGTGACTGGGTGCTGGCTCACCCGCGCACCGTCGAAGTCGGTCGGATCTTCGTTCACGATGGCGTGGTCGTCGTCGAACAAAAGGTCGGCGGCCCAGGCGAATCCGGCTCCACCGCCGCGTCCGCCTTCCGGGTTGTCCACGACCACATCACCTCGGCGTTCCGTCACGACGACTTGGCAGCAGCGCTGGCCGCGACCGAACTGACCGACGCCGACCTCGTCGACTAGGAGTAAGTGATGCGCGGGATCATCCTGGCCGGCGGCGCGGGAACGCGTCTTGCCCCGATCACGCTGGGCGTCAGCAAGCAACTGCTGCCGGTCTATGACAAGCCGATGATCTACTACCCGTTGTCGATGCTGATCCTGGCCGGCATCCGCGACATTCAGGTCATCACCACCGCCAACGATGCGCCGGCGTTCGGGCGGGTGCTCGGTGACGGAAGCGCATTCGGCATCAACATCACCTACGCGGTGCAGGATCAACCGGAAGGACTGGCGCAAGCCTTCCTGATCGGCGCCGACCACATCGGCTCCCAATCGGTGGCACTGGCGTTGGGTGACAACATCTTCTACGGCCCGGGCCTGGGTACCAACCTACGGAGCTTCGAAAACCTGGACGGGGGAGCCATATTCGCCTATCGGGTCGCCAACCCGTCGGCGTACGGTGTCGTCGAATTCAACGACGACGGCATGGCGCTGTCGATCGAGGAGAAGCCGGCCACTCCCAAGTCGAACTACGCGGTGCCCGGCTTGTACTTCTACGGCAACGACGTGATCGAGATCGCCCGCGGGCTAAAGCCCTCCGCGCGAGGCGAATACGAGATCACCGATGTCAACCGCACTTACCTCAACCAGGGCCGCTTGACCGTCGAGGTGCTCGCCCGCGGCACCGCCTGGCTGGACACCGGGACGTTCGACTCGCTGGCCGATGCCGGCGACTACGTTCGCACCCTGGAACGTCGCCAAGGACTGAAGGTCGGCGTTCCCGAAGAGGTGGCCTGGCGGATGGGCTTCATCGACGACGACCAGTTGACCCGGCGCGCCGAGTCGCTGCTGAAGTCCGGCTACGGTGCCTACCTGCTCGAGCTGTTGGAACGGCGCTGACGCTCAGCCACCCGACAGCGGACGTCCCATGACGGTCAGCCGGTTTCCGTAACGGGGACCGTGGCCGAAGCCGGCGGCACGCGCGCCGGACGCGCCTGGCATGCCCGGCATGCCGGCCGGGACGGCTCCTGTGCCGCCGCCGGCCGGTCCCACCGCGTTGGTCCAGCCACCGCCCGCGTAGGTGACCCCGCTGTGGTTGGCGACCTGCGCCGTCGCCGACCAGGCAGGCGGGACGGACAGCCGGCCGACCAACGTGCTGCCGGATGTGTTCACTGAGACGCCCACATTCGGCACAGCCGCCGGTAGCGGCGCCGGCGGTTGCGGCGTGATCAGTCCGGTAACTCCCGTTCCGCCAGGCGCCGACTCGACGGCTGGGTTCAACGAGTTGATGTCGGCCAAACCGCTGGTGATCGCGGGTGTAACGATCGCGGGGCTGACGTATGAGCCAGACACGAAACCGTTCACGAAGCTGGAGTTCAGGAAGGTTCCGAGGGAGTTACCGTCCGCGCCGTCCAAGAAGTCGAGGAACTGGCCAAGCCAGCCCTGCGGGTTGGCCGCCGCCGCGGACATCGGCGAGGTGAGCTGCTTCAGCGAGCCAGGGATCGCCGACGTGATCTGCTGCAGCTGCGACTGCACGCCGGCCCCGGTGCTGGCGCCGTTGGCCTGGCTGACAGCCGAACCCTGCATCGCCTGCGCGGCCGGGTTGGACGTCTCCGGGGCCTGAGTAAACGGCTTGACCGCCGATGCCGCCGCCGAGCTCCCGGCGTAGCCGTACATGGCAGCGGCGTCCTGTGCCCACATCTCGCCGTACATCGCTTCGTTGACGGCGATCGCCGGTGTGTTCTGGCCGATGACATTGGTCGCGACCAGCATGGCCAGCTGCGCGCGGTTGGCGGCCACCTCCATTGGAGGGACGGTCATCGCGAATGCCGCCTCGTAGGCAGTCGCGGCGTCCGAAGCCTGGGCCGCGGTCTGGCCGGCAAGTGCTCCGGTCGCGGTCATCCAGGCGATGTAGGGGTCGACGGCGGCAGCCATTGTCGCTGATGTCGGTCCGAGCCACTCGTCATCGAGGATGTCGATCGTCGATTGGTACTGGGTAGCGGCCGATTCGAGCTCGGCTGCGAGCAGGTTCCAGGCCGCTGAAGCCGCCCGCATGGGCATCGAGCCGGGGCCGGAATACATTCTGCCAGAATTGATTTCAGGGGGTAACGCGCCGTAGTCCATCGTCAACGGTCCAAGCTCGGAAACGTTGAGGTACACGATCGGTTGCGGTCGGCCGCTGCTGCGGGCGACTGTGTCTGCTCTGCAACAGAGAACATCGCAACTCTCCTTTCTGTAGAAGCTGACCTAGCCAGATCCACTGACGCGGTTTCGTAAGCGCAAAAGCGCGGGGGCACGCGAAGGCCACTCGAGGCATCAACTGCTAGTCGATCCGCCGCACCCCCGTAAGCACCGCAGAACCTCTCGCGCAGCCACTACTACGTGGCAAGCCGTCGAGGCGGAAACATTGGCAAGATGTAACCCATAGTGCGCCTAAGTTTCATCACGGCGCGCGTTGAGTGGTCAGATTCATAGAAAGTTCAAATTTGGGCGGGGCGTTTTCTCGTGCCGTCGCCGGCCGGTCGGCAAACTGGCTACTGCCGGTAACTGACCAGGAAGTTGCCGAGCCGCTCGATGGCCCGGGCCAGGTCGCGCGACCACGGCAGGGTGACGATCCGCAGGTGATCCGGTGCGGGCCAATTGAACCCGGTCCCTTGGGTGACGAGAATCTTCTCCTGCAACAGCAAATCGAGGACGAGTTGCTCGTCGTCGGCGATTTCGTATACCTCGGGATCGAGTCGCGGGAACGTATACAGCGCGCCGGCGGGCTTGACGCACGACACCCCGGGGATCTCGTTCAGCTTGGACCACGCGACGTCGCGCTGCTCGAGCAGCCGCCCACCGGGCAAGACCAAGTCGTCGATGCTCTGGTGACCACCCAGCGCGACCTGAATCGCGTGCTGCGCCGGAACATTTGGGCACAACCGCATATTCGCCAGCAGATGGATGCCTTCGATGAAGCTGCCGGCGTGATCCTTCGGCCCGGTGATGGCCAGCCACCCGGCCCGATACCCGGCGACCCGATAGGCCTTGGATAGCCCATTGAACGTGAGGCACAGCAGGTCCGGCGCCATCGACGCCAGGCTGATGTGCTCGGCGTCGTCGTAGAGGATCTTGTCGTAGATCTCGTCGGCGAGCAGCAGCAGCTGGTGCTTACGCGCCAAATCGGCTATCTGCGTGAGGATTTCGCGGCTGTAGACGGCGCCGGTGGGGTTGTTCGGGTTGATGACCACCAACGCTTTGGTGCGCTCGGTGATCTTCGACTCGATGTCGGCGATGTCCGGCTGCCAGCCCTGGGTTTCGTCGCACAGGTAGTGCACCGGGGTGCCGCCCGCCAGCGACGTCGAGGCGGTCCACAGCGGGTAGTCCGGTGCGGGGATCAGCACCTGATCGCCGTTGTCCAGCAACGCTTGCAGGGTCAGCGTGATCAGCTCGGAAACCCCGTTGCCCAGGTATACGTCGTCGACGTCGAAACGCGGGAAGCCATCGACGAGTTCGTAGCGGGTGACCACTGCGCGCCGCGCCGGCAGAATGCCTTTGGAATCGGAGTAGCCCTGCGCGTACGGCAGCGCCTGAATCATGTCGCGCATGATGACGTCGGGCGCATCGAAGCCGAACGGCGCGGGGTTGCCGATGTTCAGCTTGAGGATGCGATGCCCCTCGGCTTCCAGCCGCGCGGCGTGATCGTGCACCGGGCCGCGGATCTCGTAGAGCACGTCCTGCAGCTTCGACGACTGCGCGAACGTACGCTGCCGCGGCTGATGCCCCGCGCTCTGCCACGGCAGCTGGTGAGTGGTCACATCACCAATGGTGCCATGGTTGTCTATCTAATTAATAATTCTTTCGACGGCCTGATCAGCGCTTACCTGGTGGACGGGCCCCGCGGGCGATGCCCAGACCCTTGACCGGAGCGGCCGGCGCCGCGTCACCGTCGCCGTTGCCGCCGCCGTCCGCAGGCGTGGATTGTGGCTCCTCCTTCGCCTCGGGCTCAGGCTTGGACTCGGCTTCGGGCTTAACTTCCGGTGCCGCGGGTGCCGCTTCCGGCTGTGCGGCTTCCGACTTTGCGGTCGGTGCGGCGGCCTTCTTGGCGCCTGGGCGCTTGGCCCCGGCGGCGATGCCCAGGCCCTTGACGGGTGCGGCCGGCGCCTTGGCCTCCGCCGCCGGCTCGGACGTCGTCTCGGGCTCGGCAGCGGGTGCGGACGGCGCTGTGGCGTCCGGCTTTGCGGCTTCCGGCTTGGCGGCCGCCTTCTTGGCACCTGGGCGCTTGGCGCCACCGGCGATGCCCAGACCCTTCACGGGCGCGGCAGCCGCCTTGGCCTCGGGAGCGTCCTCCTCGGAGGCCGTGGGAGCTTGCGCCGCTTCGGCTTTGGGAGCCGCCTTCTTGGCACCCGGGCGCTTAGCGCCGCCCGCGATGCCCAGACCCTTGACCGGGGCGGCCGCGGTGGTTGCTTCGGCGACCTTGTCCTCCGCCGGCGCTGCGGCCTCCGGCTGTGCGTCTTCCTCGGCCGGAGCGGTCGCGGTGGCGGTGGACGCCTTGGGGGCGGCCTTTTCGACCTTCTCCGCACGCTCGGCGGCTTCCTTGGCGGCGGTGCCCTTCTTCGGCAGCGTGATCGTGCCGCGGTCGAGCGACTCGAGTAACAGCTGCGCCACGTCGCGGACGTCGACGCCTTCCCGGCCGGCCGCCTCCTGGCGGTCGTTGACGCCGTCGGTGACCATCACCCGGCAGAACGGGCACGCGGTCGCGACCGTGGTGGCGCCGGTGGCCAGCGCTTCGTCGACACGGTCGTGGTTGATCCGCTTGCCGATGTGCTCTTCCATCCACATCCGGGCGCCGCCGGCGCCACAGCAGAAGCTGCGGTCGGCGTGCCGCGGCATCTCGGCCAGCTTCGCGCCGGCCGCGCCGATCAGTTCGCGGGGGGCCTCGTAGACCTTGTTGTGCCGGCCCAGGAAGCACGGGTCGTGGTAGGTCACGTCTTCGGAGACGGGGCTCACCGGAACCAGTTGCTTGTCGCGCACCAGCCGGTTGAGCAGCTGGGTGTGGTGCAGCACGGAGTAGTTGCCACCGAGCTGCTTGTACTCGCGGCCCAGGGTGTTGAAGCAGTGCGGGCACGTCACCACGATCTTGCGGTCGACGGTCTCCACGCCCTCGAACAAGTCGTCCAGGCTTTCCTTGGCCTGCGCGGCCAATTGCTGGAAGAGGAACTCGTTGCCCGAGCGGCGGGCCGAGTCACCGTTGCAGGTCTCGCCGGTGCCCAGCACCAGGTACTTCACCCCGGCGGTGGCCAGCAGTTCGGCGACGGCCTTGGTGGTCTTTTTCGCCTTGTCGTCGTAGGCGCCGGCACAGCCGACCCAGAACAAGTACTCGAAGCCTTCGAAGCTGTCGACATCCTCGCCGTAGACCGGGACGTCGAAATCGACCTCGCTGATCCAGTTGGTCCGGTCGGACGCGTTCTGGCCCCACGGATTGGCTTTGGTCTCAAGGTTTTTGAACAACACCGAGAGCTCCGAGGGAAACTCGGACTCCATCATCACCTGGTAGCGGCGCATGTCGACGATGTGGTCGATGTGCTCGATGTCCACGGGACACTGCTCGACGCAGGCGCCACAGTTGACGCAGGACCACAGCACGTCGGGGTCGATCACACCGCCCTGTTCTGCGGTGCCGACCAGCGGCCGCGTCGCCTGCTCGGGACCCGAGCCGACAATGCGGCCGAAGCCCGATTCGGGCACGTGGTGTTCCTCGTCGTGCTTTTCGCCGGTCAAGTCTTCGGTGAGGCCGCCCTCAGGCGTGCTCTGCAGCGGACTCTCTTTTTCGCCCAGGATGTAGGGAGCCTTGGCCATCCAGTGATCGCGCAGGTCCATGATGACGAGCTTGGGAGACAACGGCTTTCCGGTGTTCCAGGCCGGACACTGCGACTGGCAGCGCCCGCACTCGGTGCAGGTGGCGAAGTCGAGATTGCCCTTCCAGGTGAAGTCCTCGATCTTGCCGCGGCCGAAAGTGGCGTCGTCCGGCGGGTTTTCGAAGTCGATCGGCTTCCCGTCGGCCTCGAGCGGCAGCAGCGGACCCAAGCCGTTGGGCAGTCGCTTGAAGGTGACGTTGATCGGCGCCAGGAAGATGTGCAGGTGCTTGGAGTGCAGCACGATCACCAGGAAGATCAGCGCCACGGCGATGTGGGCGAGCAACGCGACCGTCTCGATCCACTCGTTGGCGGTGGTGCCCAGCGGATGCATGAGCACGCCCATGCCGTGCGAGAAGAACGCGCCCCACCCGTACGGGAGGGTGCCGACGTTCGCCGAAGCGCCGCGGAAGAACGAGAAGCTGAAGATGACCAGGAAAATCATGAACAGGATCAGCCAGGCGCCACCGGTGTGTGAGCCGTAGAACCGCGACGAGCGGCCGTATTCCTTAGGCTCGGAGCGCAGCCGGATGATCGCGAACGTGGTGATGCCGACGAGCACGCCGAGGGCGATGAAGTCCTGCAGGAAGCCCAATGCATCCCACCGGCCGACGATCGGGATGTGGAAGTTCGGTACGAAGAGGGCGCCGTACGCCTCGATGTACACCGTGATCAGGATGAAGAAGCCCCACATGGTCAAAAAGTGCGCCACGCCGGGGACCGACCATTTCAGCAGTTTGCGCTGGCCGAACACCTCGGAGACCTGGGCCCAGACTCGGGAGCCGACATCGTCGGTCCTACCGGTGACGGGCTGGCCGGACATGGTGAGTTTGACCAGCCAGAGCACTCGGCGGAGCGCGAGCAAAGCGATGACCGCGGTCCCGCCCAGGCCGACGATCAATCTGATCAGCATCTGCGTGTGCACGAAGCTCTCCCCAATATTCAGTGTTACTGACCGGTAACTTCGACTATGTTACTCGCCAGTAACTTGATACTGCACCTGCTCAAGCCGTGTAAGCATGCTCATAGTGACATCCTCGAAAGGGCTACCGCGACGAAGGATGCCCTAACTTGGGTGTCGTCGCGCGTGGCGACTGACCGTGAACGCTGCGTACCGGTCCAGGTTAGAAGTGCGGGATCGGCGGTAGCGGGGGCAAATTGCTGTGCCACCAGCGATGCCGCGGATGTTGCGGGGTCCAGGTCGCGGTCGGTGCCGGGTCGATGGTGCTTTCCTCCGGTGGAGGCGACGTGGTCGGCTCGGTTGTAGACGGTGTCGTCGAGGTGGAGATGGTGTGCTCCGACGTGGTGGTTGGTGTTCGGGTGGTGGTCGGGGCCGGCGTACCGCCGCCGTTGCCCCGCGCCAGGATGGTCAGCCCGTAGATGATGATGGTGATCAGGATCGCCACGGCCAGTCCCCAGAGGGCGAGGACCCACCGTTTGAGGTACCAGGGCTTTTCGGCGGCGCTGAAGCGCTCGGTCTCGTCGACGCCCTGCGTGTATCCGTCGTAGGGTGGTCGGTTGCCGTTCACTGCTAAGGCGTCCCGCCGTCGTGGTGGTGGTGATGGTGGTGGCCGTCGACGGTCGTGGTCGTCGTCGGCGGGTTGGTGGGGGCCGTGGTGGTCGGCTCGCTCGTCGACGGCGCGAACGTCATCGTCGTCGTCTCCGCCGGCGCCGCGGGCTCGGTGGTCGTGGTGGGCTTGCTGGTCGGCGGTGCCGACGTGGGCGTGGTCGGCGAGGTGGGTGTTTGCTTCGTACCGCCGGATCCCCGGGTCTGATCGGCGAGAAAGTAGATCGCCAACCCGAGCAGAATTGCAGCGAACAGGGCGGCGCTCAGCGAGATGATCGGCCGGCGATACCAGGGGGCGGAGCCCCGTTCGGGATCCCCTTGGCCCTCGGTGCCGAAGTCGTAAAGGCCGGTCGGCGCTTCGCTGGGGTCTTCGGGAGGTTTGATGCCGGTCACGTACGCCAATCCTAGCCTCGGGACCTGACTGCGTTGCAGCGGCGGCGGCTCAGAAACCGTGCGGAACCGTAATCACCGTGTGTGGCAACGTAATTGTCGACGGGACGTGCAAATGGTGATGGTGCTGCGGCGGCTCGGCGGGGGCAGGGGAATTGTTGGCCGGCGGGGGCGGCGCCTCTTCGGGCGTCTGCTCGGGCGTCGCGGGAGGCGGCACTTCGCTGGTAGCCGTGGTGGTGGTCGACGGTGACGTCGTGGACGATCGCGTCGGTGTGGTGGTCGACGTGTGCGGCGCGGGGACGCTGGTCCCGCCGCGCGACAGCTCGACGATGCCGTAGACGATCAACGTGACCAGCAGCGCCACCATCAACACCCATAGGGCCAACAGCGCACGGCTGCGGTACCACGGGTTCGGCGCAGCGTCGGGCGCGGGAACCTGTGGACCGTCGACGCTGTAGTCCGCCATCCGCGTCGACGCCTCGCTCGGGTCATCCGGAAGGCCAGCCACACCCTGATGCTACGTCAGAGCTGTCGTTGCACTTCGTCGGCGAAAAGCTGCAGGTGATCGAGGTCGGACATGTCCAGCAGCTGCAGGTAGACCCGTTGCACGCCGATCTCGGCGAACGGGCCGAGTTGATCGACGATCTGCGCCGGTGTGCCGGCCAGCGGCGAGTTGGACCGCAACTCGTCGACCTCACGCCCGATCGCGGCGGCCCGCTTGGCGATCTCGGCGTTGTCACGGCCGGCGCACACCACGAAGGCCGCGGAGTACGTCATCGAATCAGCGGGCCGGCCGACCGCGTCGACCGCCTCGCGGACCCGGTTGAACTGCGTCGCGATGGTGTCCAACGGCGCGAACGGCACGTTGTATTCGTCGGCGAAGGTGGCGGCCAGACGCGGCGTCCGCTTGGCGCCCGACCCTCCGATCAGAATCGGCGGATGCGGGCGCTGGACCGGCTTGGGCAACGCCGGCGAATCTTTGACGGCGTAGTGCGTTCCCGCGTAGTCGAACTTCTCACCGAGCGGCGCGGTCCACAGGCCGGTGATCAGCTCGAGTTGCTCGGTGAGCCGGTCGAAGCGTTCGCGCAGCGGCGGGAACGGGATGGCGTAGGCGAGGTGCTCCTGCTCGAACCAGCCGGTGCCGAGCCCGAATTCGACTCGCCCGTTGCTCATTTCGTCGACCTGGGCCACCGAGATGGCCAGCGGACCTGGGTGGCGGAATGTCGCCGAGGTGACCAGCGTGCCAAGCCGGATGGTAGAGGTCTCGCGCGCGATGCCGCCCAGCGTGATCCATGAGTCCGTCGGACCCGGCTGGCCGTCGCCGCTCATCGCCAGGTAGTGATCGGAGCGGAAGAACGCGGAGTAGCCCAGCGATTCCGCGGCCACCGCGACCGCGACTTGGTCGGCGTAATTGGCACCTTGCTGAGGTTCGACGAATACCCGGAAGTCCACGAGCGCCACATTAGGCGCTCGCGATGAGTATCGAGCGCGGCGACGGTCTGTTCAGAGGTGAGCAGAACAAACCTTTCGATGTCGATTTCCGCCGACGGCTATGTCGCGGGGCCCGGCCAATGTCAGGAGCACCCGCTCGGCGTCGGCGGTGAAGCGCTGCACGACTGGCACCTCGGCGACACCAAAGATCATCCGGCCAATCGGCAGGTGATCTCCGAGATGCTCGACGGCATGGGCGCAACGATCATGGGCCGCAACATGTTCGGGCCGATCCGCGGACCGTGGGGTGACTCGGATTGGCAGGGCTGGTGGGGTGACGAACCGCCGTACCACTGCCCGGTCTTTGTGCTGACCCACCACCCCCACGACCCGATCGAACTGCAGGGCGGGACGACGTTTCATTTCGTCACCGACGGGATCGAGGCGGCCTATGCCCAGGCGGAGGAGGCGGCGGCCGGCGCGCCGATCTCGATCGCGGGCGGGGCCTCGTGCGCCCGGCAAGCGATTGCCGCGGGCCTCGTCGACGAAATCGACCTCCAGGTGAACCCGGTCATTCTCGGCTCGGGTGAGCGCCTGTTCGACGGCTTCGGGGCCGGACAGCCCCCGTTGACGCTCGACCGGGTGCTCGAAGCTCCGGGTGTAATTCACATTCGGTATCGCGTTATCCGATGAGCTGAGCCGACCGGCCTGTCAATGGTTAGGTCGTGATCGTGGATTCCCTCTCGAAGTTTTTCCGCGACACCGTCGCGGTCCGGATCTTGGTCTCGGTGATGCTCGGCGTCGTCGTCGCTCTTGTAGTGGGCAATACGGTCGGCTGGCGATTTGCGCTTGTCGGTTGGGTGGCCGCCGCGACGCTGTATGTGTTGTGGACACAATGCATTTTGAGCGGAATGGACGCCGAGCAGACGTGCCGTTGGGTGACGCGGGAGGACCCCACCAGATGGGTCGCCGACGTCGTCATTCTGACCGCGAGCATGGCGAGCCTGGTGGGTGTCGGCTACGTGGTGGCGGCCGGATCGAAACTGTCGGGCAACGGCTCGTTGGAGGCCGCCCTGGTCGGCATTCTGACCGTCGGCGCGTCCTGGTTCGCGGTGCACTCGTTGTTCACCGTGCATTACGCGCGGCTCTACTACTCAGATGAACCGGGCGGCATCAACTTTCACGATCCCAACCAGCCACGCTTTCGGGATTTCGCGTACCTCGCCTACACGATCGGCATGACGTTTCAGGTCTCCGACACCGAGATCGGGTCGAGCACCATCAGGGCGACGATCCTGCGGCACGCGCTGCTGTCGTATCTGCTTGGCGCCGTCGTCCTGGCAGTCACGATCAACTTGATTGCTGGGCTGGGTTCCAAAGTCTAGAAGGTGTCGACCTTTTCGATGCTGACGAACATGCCGTGGCCGGTGTGCTGGTTGGTGAATCGGGTGCCGCTCTCGGTGGCATCGATCGTCCAGCCCACGGCGTCATAGGTCTGGTAATCGATAGGCACCGTTGGGATGTCGCCGAGATTGCCCGCGACCCACTGGACTTCGCCGGCTGCGGTGATGTTCACGCCGTGGGCCTTCTCGCCATCTACGGTGGGTGAATTGGTGAACGGGGCCTCGCAGCCGACGCTGTCGCTGTCGATCTGGCAGCGCGTCTGACCCGACTTGGTCTCGATGAAGACGCGGCCGTTCGCGTCGGGTGGCAGCGGGATCGCGGCCGCCGGCGGGGTACCGCTCGATGGTGCGGGCTGCGTCGGAGTTGGTGCCGGGATGGACGGCCTGGCTTTTGGATACGTCGGTTCCGTGGGGCCCGCGCTGGGAGAGGCGGTTGGAGTGCCGGGCGTAGTGGAGTGGCATCCACTGATCAAGGCGGCGCTCAACAACAGGCCGGTCAGTAGCCGGCCACGAGGATGGGTGTGCAGTTCGCGCAGGGACATCGCAAACGAAGCGTACGCAAGTGGTCGGTCAAGTGACCGCAGTGACGCGCCCTGTTGCGCGGTTATTGCGGGGGAAATCCGCCGGTCGCCACCGGGCCCCAGCGCCGCGGGGTCACCCGAATCAGGCACTTGCCTTGGCTGAGCATCGCGCTGCGGTACTCGTCCCAGTCAGGGTGCTCGCCGGCGATCGCGCGGTAGTAGTCGACGAGGCCGTCGACGGCGTCGGGCACGTCGATTACTTCGGCGTCACCGTCGACCTGCACATAAGCACCGTTGAACTCGTCGGAGAGCACCACCACGCTCGCTTGGGGAGTGCGTCGGATGTTGACACTCTTGGCTCGCTGGGGATAGCTCGCCACCACCAACCTGCCCTGGTGGTCGACGCCGCCGGTCACCGGCGAGCTCTGCAGCGAGCCGTCCGCGCGAAAAGTGGTCAGTACCATCCGATGTCGTGGCCGGACGAAGTCGAGTAACTCGGAGAGACTGACCGTATCGGCGGTCGCAATTTTGGGAGTCATGCCACCAACGTAACTGTGTTGACCACACGCGATCCTTCGTGTTCTGCCCGGATGCTAATTGTTCTGCGGCCCTTAATCACTGATGATCAGGGCCTGCGCGGCCGCGCCGAACATCGTTTGCTTGATGGCCCCCAGCGTGCCCTGATCCTTGCCGTCGAGCGGTCGCAGGATTTCGACGGCCGCGCCGGTCACGGCGCCCTCGCCCGCGACGGCGTCGACAATGCCCAGGCTCACCGCGTCGTCGCCGCCAAAGCGGCGTCCGGTGGTCATCGAGGCGACGGCGGCCTGCGGGGTGAGCTTGGCCTGGATCAGCGCTGCCATGCCCGGGGTAAAGGGGATGCGGATGTCGACCTCGGGGAAGCAGAAGTAGCCGCGGTCCGCGCGCATCACCCGGAAGTCGTGTGCGAGCGCGAGCATCGCGCCGGCGCCGAACGCGTGGCCGACCACCGCTGCCGCGGTCGGAATCGGCAGTGTCAGGAAGCGGGCCAGCATGCCCTGCACCCGTCCGACGTACCACGTCGTCTGATCGCCGTGCGCGGTCAGCCAGTCGAGGTCGAGGCCGTTGGAGTAGAACTTGCCGCCGCCGGTAGTCACCAGACCCTGGGCACCGGAGCCGACGAGATCGTCCAGGTGGCCGTCCATCTCGTCGAGAAAGTCTGGGGAGAAACGGTTTTCGTCGTCGCCGAGGTCGAGGACGGCGATCTTGTCGTCGTGGGTCAGGCTGATCGTCATTTCTTTCCTTTTCTCTCCGGTGGTGGTCCGATGTCAAGGACCGCGCGCACCGATGCCCGCAAATGTTCGCGAGCCGTCGGGTTGTCGAGCCGATCGCGGCTCAACACGATCGAGGTGGGTAGGTCGACGATGCAGGTGGTGATGGTGTCGACGGCGAGCGCGTCGGTGCGCTGCCACAACGTGTCCGCGAGCCGGATCATCACCCCGATCAGCAGCCGGTGCAGCTCGTGCAGCTCGGCGGCGACGTCGTCGGGCAGCTCGGAATTCAGCAGCTCTTCCCGGGACACCGCCCACAGCACCGCCGACGAGTCACGGTGCCGTTCGGCGAAAACGACCGGGGCCTCGGCGGCCGCCACCACGGCGGCGTGCGCGTCGCCGTCGGCCAGTGCCTGGTCGACCAGCGCGCCCTGCAGGTCGAAGAACCGTCGAGCGGCTCGTATCCAAGCGCGGCCCAGCAGGCCCGAACGCGACTCGAACGTGTGGTAGAGCGCGCCATTGGAGACGCCGACCGCGGTGCTGACGGCACGAACGGTGACCGCGGCGGGTCCGGATGCCACCGTCAACGACTCGACAGCGTCGAGAATCCGGTCCGGCTCATGAAGGCGGGGGCGAGGCACCCCCGCACAGTAACAGAGCGGCCGCTCTATTACTCCTGCGCCAGCTCCGGAACGTCGGCGTTGGGCTCATTCGACTCTGCCGCGCTCGTGACCCGGTCACGAACCAGGAACCAGCCACCGATCAGGGCGGGGACGGCGGCCACCATCGCGGCGATCACCCAGGACCCCTTTTCGGGGTCGAGCATCATCAGCACCAGCACGCCCAACAGGAACGCCAGCGTGGCATAGCCGCTGTAGGGAGCCCACGGCATCCGGAAGTCCGGCCGCTGAACGGTCCCGGCCTTCGCCCGGTGGTAGTAGCGGAGTTGGCACAGCACGATCGTCGCCCAGGCCGCCAGGACCCCGACCGCGGCGATGTTGAGGACGATCTCGAAGGCCTCGCTGGGTTTCACCGCGTTGAGCACGACGCCGAATAGGCCGATGACGGCGGTCAGTAAGATACCGCCATATGGCACACCGTGTTTCGACATCCGCGCGGTGAACTTCGGGCCACTGCCGTTGACCGACATCGACCGCAGAATCCGGCCGGTGGAATACAGTCCGGCGTTCAGGCTGGAGAACGCGGCGGTGAGGACCACGACGTTCATCACCGACCCGGCGCCGCTGAAACCGATGTGCGAAAAGAAGGTGACGAAGGGGCTCTCGCCGTGCTTGTAGGTGGTGTAGGGGAGCAGTAGCGCCAGCAAAAGCACTGAGCCGCAATAGAAGACCGCGATCCTGGCGATCACCGAGTTGATCGCCCGCGGCATGACCTTCTCCGGATTGGCGGTTTCCCCGGCCGCCGTGCCCACCAGTTCGACTGCGGCGTAAGCGAATATCACCCCGGAGGTGACCAGCACCAGAGGCAGCAGGCCGGTTGGCAGGAACCCACCGTGATGGGCCCAGAGGTTGGGTCCGGTGGTCTTTCCCTCGATCTTGAAACGGCCGGCCAGGAAGATGATCCCGACGACGAGGAAGGTCGTCAGGGCAATTACTTTGATCATTGCCGCCCAGAACTCGAACTCGCCGAAGGCCTTTACCGAGATCAGGTTCACCGACACCACCGCCGCCAACGCGACGAGTGCAAGGGTCCATTGCGGGACAGCTTGGAATGCGGTCCAGTAGTGGAAGTAGGTGGCGATCGCGGTGCTGTCCACGATGGCCGCCATCGCCCAGTTCAGGAAGTACATCCAGCCCGCGACGAACGCGGCTTTCTCGCCGAAGAATTCACGGGCATAGGAGACGAACGACCCGGATGCCGGGCGGTGCAGCACGAGTTCACCCAGCGCACGCAGGATCAGGAATACGAAGCCGCCGCAGATCCCGTACACGAGAAACAATCCGGGCCCGGCCGATGCCAGGCGGGCTCCCGCGCCCATGAACAGCCCGGTGCCGATCGCGCCGCCGATTGCGATCATCTGCATCTGCCGATTGCTCAGGTCGTGGTGGTAGCCCTCGTCCTCGCGGGCGAACTTCGAGGATTTGCCCGCGGCAGGCTCGGGCGCGCTTGGCGGCATTGAATTCCTAACGTCGTGGGGCAATGCTGCGGCGCCGGGCACGACCGCTGTGGGGGCAGATTATCCCGCCGCGAGCCAGTTTGGGCACCTGACGAAGAACAACGGCAAGCGTGGCCGGGCGACCCGCGCCGGAGAGTCCGGTTGCGCGCGCTGCGGCGGCAAATATCAGGTAATCACCCGCTGTGCCGACAACCGTCCGGCCAGCACAGTGCTGAGTTAGTGCTCCGCAATGCGGCACGCAGATTTGTCCGCAACCTGGGGCCGCACCCGCAAACGGCAGATAGGAGAGACCCGTGAAATACGCTAAAGCGATCGGTCGGCTCGGCGGGCTGGCTATCGGGCTGGGCATCGGGGCGACGCTGGCCGCATCGCCTGGGATCGCCTCGGCCGATCCCATCGACATCTCGTTCGACGGCATCGATATTTTCCATTCCGGCACCGGCGCGACCGCTCAGTCGGGCACGAATGACTTCGCGATCGCCATCGGTTCTGGGAGTTTCGCCAGCGCCAACTCCGGCCAGTTCGACACCGCCTTTGCGGGCGGCACCAACAGCATTGCCCAGTCGGGAGACGGTAACTTCGACAGCGCATTTGCCAACGGTATCGGCAGCCACGCCGCCGCCGGAGGCTCTGGAAGCACTTTGAGTAGCGGCGATTTCGCGTCCGCCTTCGGCTTGAAGACCGATGCCTTCGCCGGCTTCCTCGGCGGCGCACCCAGCGCCAACGACGTCGCGGTGAACTTTGACCCGTTCAGCAGCACAGGCAGCGTCGCCGAGGCCGGAAACGGCAATTTCGACTTCGCGGAGGTCTTCGGCAACGGCTTGGACTCGACCGCGGCTACCGGCGGCAACTTACTCACCGACATCTTGAGCAACCTTTTTTAGCGCACGACGGCTGTTCCGCTTCGCCGCCATTCCGGAAATCTCGTGTCAGGCTTGTGGCGCAGTGTGCCGTTGCCGGGCGTAGGCGGCGGCTTGGGTGCGGTTGTGGACACCGAGTTTGGCCATGATCGCGCAGATGTGGGTGTTGGCGGTTTTGCGGCTGATATAGAGGGCGGCGGCGATTTGGGCGTCGCTGTGGCCCGCTGCGAGTAGATCGAGGACGTCGCGTTGGCGTTTGGTGAGGCCGTGAGGGTCGGTGCTGGTCTGTTTGCGACGGAGGTCTGGATCGCGTCCGCGCAGTTGGGCGAGGCGCTGCCGGGCGCGACGGGCCGCAGCGCGGGCGCCTAGTCGCCGGAAGGTCTCCAGGGCGGCTTGGACAGCGTCGATGCCGCCACCGAGTTGAGCGATGGCCGCGTCGTAGGGGCATTCCAGGCGCGTCCATTGAGCGGCGGCGGTTTGCCACTCCCCGCGGATCTCGAGGTGGTAGGGAGTGAGCGGCTCGCTGACGAGCGCGGTGTTGAGCCTGCCCCCCGACATCCACAGCCAGCGTTGTAAGTGGCTCGACCAGCCACGGGTCGGCGTTGGCGGCGGCCGCCCGGAGTCCGGCCTGCGCCTCGGCGCGGGCGGTGTCGTTGTCGCCGGCCAGCCAGGCGGCCTCGGCGCGGGCGGCCCACACCGGTCCCAGTCGAAACAGGTCGTCGGCCATCGCGAGGGCCTCGTCCAACAGTTCGGCGACCGGTTGCTGGTCGCGCCGCGCGCGGACCAACGCCGCGCTGATCAGCGGCAGGATTCGGTGCGACGGTGACATGCCCGACCTAGTGAGCACATCCTCGGCGCAGGCGAGTGCGTTGGCCCAATTCCCGCGGTGCAATTCGACCAGGGCGCCCGAGCCGGCCACAACTGAGTTGAATGTGCCCAAATCATGGGCGCCGCAGAAAACAGACGATTCGTGGATGTAGTCCTCAGCGCGCTCGTGGTGGTGGAGCGCGGCGAACCAGCACAGCATCACGCTGGCGATACCGGCATGCTCCGACATTCCTTCGGTGGTTATGGCATCGCGCCACGCCTTTTCCAAGTCATCCCAACCGGTGTCGCTGCGCGCTACGGCGGACAGCGGTGGATAGCACCTGGCCCGCAGCACCACGGCTGGATCATCGAGTTGGGTGCCAAGTGTGATTGCGCGTGCCGCGTAATCCGCGCACGCCGGGTCGTAGCTGAAGATGGCCAGCGTAGCCATGTTGATCAGCGACCAGGCCAGCTGTGGGGTGGGGCCGATCTCGTCGAGCACAGATAACGACGCCAGTCCTGCTTCGGCGGCCTTGGCGACGCTGCCCAGCGGAAGCAGCATGTGCGAGAGCCAGCGAAGGTCGTCGCCCTCGCTGAGCCGATCACCCAGCTCGTGGCGTAACGCGATGGCGTCACGGAACGACCGCTCGGAGGCGGCCGTCGACCCGCACAGATAACTGCTGAAGGCGTGGCGCTCGAGCCACAGCACCTTCTGAACATTCGGGCTGTTGTCCCCGTGCCGCAGCACCAGCGCATACAACTCGGCGGCTTCCCGATGGGCGCCTAGTGCCGCGGCCCGGTCGGCAGCGGCAGGACCGTGGCAGATCACCGCGTCGGTATCGCCGGCCTGCTCGGCGTGAAATGCCAACGCCGCCAATGTGTTCGGGTCGATCGGCGGCTCGGCCAACACCGCCAGCACCTTCTTGTGCAGCATGCGGCGCTGATAGTCGGGGATCTGCGCGGCGGTCGCGCGCCGGGCCAGCTCGTGGCGGAAACGGACCGTGTCCGCGTCGGCGATCAGCACCCCGGCCTGCTGGCATTCAGCCAACGCGACGCCGGCCGCCGGGCACACCGCCTCAATCAGCATCGGGCTGGATCGCGGCCCGCACACCGCAGCGGCCTCCGCGGTCTCGGCGGCCGGACGACGACAGCCTCGCCAGCCGGCCCACCACCGCCTCCGACACACTGCGCGGCAAGCCGCCCCCGGCCAGCGCGTCCGGGCCCGCGGCCAGCACTTCGGTGACGAAAAACGGGTTACCTCCGGTGATCTGATGCAATTCCTGGGCGTTGACGCCGCTGCCGACCGCCAGCTGCCCTACTGCCGCCGCGCTCAGCGCATTCAGCGCGATCCGCGTCACCGCCGCGGAGGTGGCCAGATCACCCAGCCATACCGCCAGCGGGTGCAGCGCGCCGATTCCGTCGTCGCGGTAGGACACCACCAACAGCACCGGCAGCGCCTCGATGCGCCGGGCCAGATAACGCACTAGATCCAGGGTGGCGCCGTCGGCCCAGTGCAGGTCTTCGATCACCCCCACCCACCGGGCGCCGTCGCCCAAGAGGTCGACCAGCCGGGCATAGATCGTTTCCGCATCGCCAGCGTCGATCGCCGCGCGCACCCGGGCCGCCCGCTCCCCGGCAACACCGTCGAGCATGTCGATCAGCGGGCCCAACGGGCGCGGGGTGGCGAGCGCATCGCACCAGCCGCGCACCACCGGCGTGCTTAGCCCGAGCCCTTCAGAAAAACGGGCGATCACCGTGGTTTTGCCGACCCCGGCCTCACCACGCACCAACACGATCCGTCCACCTCGTGCTGCGGCCCGCCGGCAACGATCGAGCTCGGCAAGCGCGGTCTCGCGCTCGAGCAACCGATTCACCTTGGCCATCGCCTCCCGCGTCCCAGTGGTTGCTCGCAGCATGTCCGGTCCGGCGGCCCACATTTCGGGCCAATATCAGGTAATCACCCGATGTGCGGGGACCGGGTGCCGGCGAACGCTATACAGCAGCAAGGCCACCGGAGCCGCCGCGGCCAACGTAACCGGACATCCGGACATGATGCGGCCTCACCGTAGCCCCCGGCCTCCGAGGCCGCACCGACAACGCCGAAAAGGTAACCACAATGCAACAGGCTCAAGCGATTGGTCGGCACAACGCTCCGAATACCACGCACAGCGTTTCCTATTCGGCTTGGCAATCAACATATAAAAGGAGAGTTCATGAATAGGGCAAAACAACCCTGGCTGTCGGCCACACGTGCGCGCAAAAACCTAAAGTGGCTCCAGCAGAATTCTCCGCAAGTATTTACGCAACCGGAGCCCAAGCAAGGCTGGATGAGCGTGATCCCCGTATCCGTGCTGGCGAACCTACATCGCCACGTACCGACCACCGTGGCTGCTCCACTCGACCTGACGGAACTCGCGAAGGTGAACTTCCCGCGGGTCCAGTGGACGGGTTAGGAGGTTCGCGATGTTCTCGGGAACATTTTACTTCGTAGAGGTCACATTTGCTGGCGCCAGCGCCGCATCGGTCTCGGCCGCCGATATGCAGACCGCAATCGACTATGCGACCAAAGCGGCTCCGAAGATCTCGGCGTATTGCAGGCAGTACGGCGGCAACCAACTCTCGGTCCACCCGACGATGCTCCAGTACACAGCGTCGGTGAGCGGGAATACGTACAGCGACGATGATCTGAGCAACTGGCTGATCGATATCGTGCAGGCCAACGGTCTCGCGTCCGACAGCAGTGCTGTGGTTGTGTTGAACCCGCCCGCGATGACCAATACTGACGGCGATCGCGCGCAGCGAATCGGCGGCTACCACGATCACGGTGTTGTCGCGTACGCATTCGTCAACGTGAACGGAAGCTCGCTGACACTCCTCGACACCGCAGGGGCATACGCCGACGCGCTCAGTCACGAGCTCGCCGAGCTCGTCGTCGACCCGCATGCCGATTGGCCCAACCCCGAGGTCTGCGATCCGTGTGCGGGCAACTGCAACAACTCCTTGCAAAACTTCTTTGACAACAACGGCATCTACCTCGGCTCCTCGGGTGGCACGCCCCCGCCGGGCGCGAGCTATTTCATAGCGTCGATCGCAAAGCCCGCGTCAGCCGGATCTTGCCCGGCGCCGAGTGGCGACTGCGCCTACGCTCCGCCGGACTGGCAGCCGTGGATGCCCGTCGGCGTCGAGACTTTCCAACAGCCCACGCGCGTGCTGGGGATCGCTCGCACCCCCGACGACGTAGACCTCTTCGGGATCGCCGTCGACGGCCAGGTGTATACCGCGTGGTGGCACACCGGTCAGCAATGGGCCGGTTGGGCGGTGCCCGCCGGCGGCACGTTCAATCAGGGCACCCCACTCAGCGGCATGTCCAGGGACCCGCTCATGGTCGACCTGTTCGCGGTCGGCCTGGATGGCAATGCCTACACCGCGTGGTGGCGCGGCGGCGCCGGGTGGTCCGGCTTTTCGAAGTTTGTATCGGGAAGCTTCAGCAAGGGCACTCCGATCACGCCCGTCGCGCGCGGGGAGGACTCGGTCGACCTGTTCGCGGTCGGCGAGGATGGAAACACCTATACGGCGTGGTGGCGCGGCGCCAGCTGGTCCGGCTTTTCGCGGTTCGCGTCGGGAACTTTTAGCCAGAACACGCCGATTGCTGGGGTCTCGAAGGATGGCAGTTCGGTTGACTTGTTCGCCGTCGGCGAGGACGGCAATGCCTATACAGCGTGGTGGCGCGGCCAAAACTGGGCGGGCTTCGCGCAGTTCGCGTCGGGAAACTTCCCGCAAGGCACACTGTTCTCCGCGCTCGCACGCGACACCAACTCGGTGGACGTGTTCGCGATCGGCACGGACGGACAGGCCTACACCGCTTGGTGGCGAGGCAGCAGCTGGTCCGGCTTTTCGCAGTTCGCGTCCGGCAACTTCACCATCGGAACCCCGATCACGGGGATTTCGCGAGACGGGAGCTCGATCGATGTGTTCGCCGTTGGTAAGGACGGCCTTGTCTACACGGCCACCTGGCGCGGACAGGGGTGGGTGGGTTTCGCGCCCATCCTGCCTGCCGGCACGTTCCAACAGGGAACTCCTGTGACCGCTGTCGCCAAGACCTCGGGAGCGATCGACCTCTACGCCGTCGGTCAGGACGGACGCGTCTACCTGGCGAGCTGGGCGCAACCGTAGCGACGAGCGGCCAGGCGAGAGCTGTTGCTGGGCGTAGGCGGCTGCTTGGGTGCGGTTGTGGACGCCGAGTTTGGTCATGATGGCGCACACGTGGGTGTGCGTATTTGCGTTCGCAGACGTGAACGCAAATATCAGGTATTCACCCTATGTGCGCGGGCCGGTCGGGCGAGCACAATGCCTTGCGAGTACTGGCCACAACATCGGGTATCACATCAAGACAAGGGGTCGACATGATCGAGAATCGGCGCCGCCGCATGACGTTCGCCCTAGGCGCTGCCGCCGGCGCGCTCACGGTCGGTGCGTTCCTGCCGATGGCCGTCGCGTTCGCCGACGACACCGGGTGGGTGCCGGACCCAAACACCTTGAATCCCACAGACGTATCGGGGTTCCCGCCCTGGTCACCGGAGGTGATAGCGGGGCACGAAGCCTGGAGTCGGTTCGACTTCACGACGAACACTGTCACGGTCCCGGATCAACTCGACGGTGTCGACACCAGCACCGTGTTCGGGTCATTTACCGACGACAACTTCTCGAATGGCAACATCACCCTCGACCTTGCCAACTTCGGCGGCGGCTGGGAAAACGAATTTATCGACATCCCCGGCACCGGACCCGGCGCAGTAATGTCGGATCTGCTCATCACCCCATTTGGGGACTTCCCACTCTTCGGAACATTCTTCCCCTGAGGCGCGCCTCGTAGCGGCCTCAAACCCCCGGATCGTTACGAGACGGCCGGGGTGATACCTCGGGCATGCGGTCGACCGACGCAGCCCCCTGCTAATGATCAGCATCCCGACGACGCCCTCGACCGTTGGGGAACAAACCTCGGGTTGACCCCGTTGAGCCCTATGACAAACTTGAGCGAGTCGGACTCAACCTTGGTTTGACAGCGGCACTCCGCACCAGGCAAGGTTGAGCGAGGTTCACTCAGTAACGAAGTGCATACCAAGCTCGAAATATCAGGGAGGATTCACCATGGCTCGTGCGGTCGGTATCGACCTCGGGACCACCAACTCCGTCGTCGCGGTTCTCGAGGGTGGCGACCCGGTGGTCGTCGCAAACTCAGAGGGTGCAAGGACGACTCCATCCGTCGTGGCGTTCGCGCGCAACGGCGAGGTGCTGGTCGGCCAGCCCGCCAAAAACCAGGCGGTGACCAACGTCGATCGAACCATTCGTTCGGTCAAACGGCATATCGGCACCGACTGGTCCGTGGAGATCGACGGAAAGAATTACACCGCGCAGGAGATCAGCGCCCGCGTTCTGCAGAAGCTGAAGCGCGACGCCGAGAGCTACCTCGGTGAGGACATCGCCGACGCGGTGATCACCGTGCCCGCGTACTTCAACGATGCCCAGCGTCAGGCCACCAAGGAGGCCGGCCAGATCGCCGGCCTGAACGTGCTGCGGATCGTCAACGAGCCGACCGCGGCCGCGCTGGCCTACGGCCTGGACAAGGGCGAGAAGGAACAGACCATCCTGGTCTTCGACCTCGGTGGCGGCACCTTCGACGTGTCGCTGCTGGAGATCGGTGACGGCGTCGTCGAGGTTCGCGCGACTTCGGGTGACAACCACCTCGGTGGTGACGACTGGGACGACCGGATCGTCACCTGGCTGGTGGACAAGTTCAAGGGCAGCGCGGGCATCGACCTGACCAAGGACAAGATGGCGATGCAGCGGCTGCGGGAAGCGGCCGAGAAGGCCAAGATCGAACTGAGCTCGAGTCAGAGCACCTCGATCAACCTGCCCTACATCACCGTTGACGCGGACAAGAACCCGCTGTTCCTCGACGAGCAGCTGACCCGCGCCGAGTTCCAGAAGATCACCCAGGATCTGCTCGACCGCACGCGGCAGCCGTTCCAGTCGGTGATCAAGGACGCCGGCATCGCGGTATCGGAGATCGACCACGTGGTGCTGGTGGGTGGTTCCACCCGCATGCCCGCAGTGACCGAGCTGGTCAAGGAGATGACCGGCGGCCAGGAGCCCAACAAGGGCGTCAACCCGGACGAGGTTGTCGCCGTGGGTGCCGCGCTGCAGGCCGGTGTGCTCAAGGGTGAGGTGAAAGACGTTCTGCTGCTTGACGTCACACCGCTGAGCCTTGGTATCGAAACCAAGGGTGGCGTGATGACCAAGCTGATCGAGCGCAACACCACCATCCCGACCAAGCGGTCGGAGACCTTCACCACGGCCGACGACAACCAGCCGTCGGTGCAGATCCAGGTCTTCCAGGGTGAGCGCGAAATCGCTTCGCACAACAAGCTGCTCGGCTCCTTCGAGCTGACCGGCATCCCGCCGGCCCCGCGCGGCGTGCCCCAGATCGAGGTCACCTTCGACATCGACGCCAACGGCATCGTGCACGTGACGGCCAAGGACAAGGGCACCGGCAAGGAGAACACGATCAAGATCCAGGAAGGCTCCGGCCTTTCCAAGGAAGAGATCGACCGGATGATCAAGGACGCCGAGGCGCACGCGGACGAAGACCGCAAGCGTCGCGAAGAGGCGGACGTGCGCAACCAGGCCGAGACGCTGGTCTACCAGACGGAGAAGTTCGTCACCGAACAGCGCAGTGCCGAAGGCGGATCCAAGGTTCCCGAGGACACGCTGAACAAGGTCGACGCCGCGGTGGCGGAAGCCAAGACGGCGCTGGAAGGCACCGACATCGGCGCGATCAAGACGGCCATGGAGAAGCTGGGCCAGGAGTCGCAGGCTCTGGGTCAGGCCATCTACGAGGCCACCCAGGCCGAGCAGCCCGCCGGCGCTCCCGGCGCTGGCAGCACCGCCGGAGCGGATGACGTTGTCGACGCGGAGGTAGTCGACGATGACCGGGAGGGCCAGTGACCGAAGGAACCGCAGATGAACCGGTAACCGTCACTGACAAGCGGCGGATCGATCCCGAGACCGGCGAGGTACGCCACTTCGCGTGCCGGTGCCGCCCCTGCGGGGGCGGCGCCGGACGCGCCGGCCGGCGACGAGAAGGTCGCCGAGCTGACCGCCGATCTGCAGCGGGTGCAGGCCGACTACGCCAACTACCGCAAGCGGGCGTTGCGTGACCAGGAGGCCAGCGCGGAGCGGGCCAAGGCGGCGGTGGTGAGCCAATTGCTGGGCGTGCTCGACGATCTCGAGCGGGCGCGCAGCCATGGCGACCTGGATTCGGGTCCGCTGAAGTCGGTGGCCGACAAGCTGGTCGGCGCGATGACCGGGCTCGGCCTGACGGCCTTCGCCGCGGAGGGCGACGACTTCGACCCGGCGCTGCACGAGGCCGTCCAGCATGAAGGTGACGGCGGCCCGGGCTCCAAGCCGGTGATCGGCAACGTGATGCGACAGGGCTACAAGCTCGGCGAGCAGGTGCTGCGGCACGCGCTGGTGGGAGTGGTGGACACAGTCGCGGAGGCCTCGCACAACTCTGGGAGCGCCGACACAGCCGATAACGACGCGAACGAAGGTGAGCAGCACGCAGAATCAGAGCCGTCGGAGAAATGACGGCGGGACTCCAGGAAGGCGAAGGGGGTGACGCAGAATGGCTCAACGCGAGTGGGTTGAGAAGGACTTCTACAAGGAGCTCGGCGTCTCCTCTGACGCCAGCGCCAAGGAGATAAAGACGGCGTACCGCAAGTTGGCCTCCGACCTGCATCCGGACAAAAATCCGGACGGGGCCGAGCGGTTCAAGGCGGTTTCCGAGGCCTACAGCGTCTTGTCCGACGACGCGAAGCGCAAGGAGTACGACGAAACCCGTCGTCTCTTCGCCGGAGGCGGATTCGGTCGGCGTTTCAACGGCGGCGGTGCGGGCGACTTCGCCGGTGGTTTCGGTGGCGACGGCGCTGAGTTCAACCTCAACGACCTGTTCGACGCGGCCGGCCGCAGCGGCGGCAACAACATCGGTGACTTGTTCGGCGGATTGTTCGGTCGCGGTGCTCAGCCGCGGCCCAGCCGGCCGCGTCGCGGCAACGACCTGGAGACCGAGACCGAGCTGGACTTCCTGGAAGCCACCAAGGGCGTCGCGATGCCGCTGCGGCTGACCAGCCCGGCGCCGTGCACCAACTGCCATGGCAGCGGCGCGCGACCCGGGACCAGCCCGAAGGTCTGTCCCACGTGTAACGGCGCGGGCGTAATCAGCCGCAACCAAGGCGCTTTCGGGTTTTCCGAGCCGTGCACCGAATGCCGTGGCAGCGGGTCGATCATCGAGCACCCCTGCGACGAGTGCAAAGGTACCGGTGTCACCACCCGCAGCCGCACGATCAACGTCCGGATCCCACCGGGCGTGGAAGACGGGCAGCGGATCCGGTTGGCCGGTCAGGGTGAAGCGGGATTGCGCGGTGCTCCATCGGGTGACCTCTACGTCACCGTGCACGTGCGGCCCGACAAGGTGTTCGCTCGTGACGGCGACGACCTGACCGTCACCGTGCCGGTGAGCTTCAGCGAATTAGCTTTGGGCACAACGCTTTCCGTCCCTACATTGGACGGCAAGGTCGGTGTCCGGGTGCCTAAGGGCACGACCGACGGTCGTATCCTGCGGGTGCGCGGCCGCGGGGTACCCAAGCGCTCCGGTGGTCAGGGCGACCTGCTGGTCACGGTGAAAGTCGCTGTGCCGCCGAACCTGGAGGGTGCCGCCAAAGAAGCGCTCGAAGCCTACGCGGTCGCCGAGCGGTCAAGTGGTTTCGATCCCCGAGCCGGATGGGCGGGCAACCGCTGATGGCCAAGAAAGACGACGCCCGGACGTTCCTGATCTCGGTGGCCGCCGAGCTGGCCGGTATGCACGCGCAGACGCTGCGTACCTATGACCGGCTCGGACTCGTCAGCCCCAGCCGCAGTTCCGGTGGGGGACGGCGCTATTCGCAGCATGACGTTGATCTGCTCCGCGAGGTGCAGCGGCTGTCTCAGGATGAAGGCGTCAATCTGGCCGGTATCAAACGGATTATCGAGTTGACCAATCAGGTCGAGGCGCTGCAGTCGCGGTTGAAGGAGATGGCCGCCGAGATCGAAGTACTGCGGGGCAACCAGCGACGCGACCTCGCGGTGGTGCCCAAGAGCACCGCGGTGGTGGTCTGGAAGCCGCGCCGCTAAACCCTGATCGAGAACTGCGCGACGCCCCAGTCACCGGGCCGGGCCGACGGATAGCCGCCGCGGCGCAACGCGTCGGTCGGAGCGGTCATCGGCTCGAAGCACACCACACTCTCGCCGGGCGGTGCGAAAATCTGCGCGGCGGAATAGCCCTTTTCGAAGTGGACCTCGATGCGGCGTCCGCCTCCGGACACCGCGAACGCCGAGCCCTCGCTGACCTGGTCGTATCCGTCGTCAAAACTCTTGTCGCCCAGTGCTTCACTGAGGGCAGGCTGGACGACGGCGTCACCGGTCGGCAGCCCCCTGTCGTCGAGCGTCAGGTGTCGCATCGCCGGCGTCTCGATGACCCACTGATCGCGCGGCACGTCGGGCAGCTGCAGGTAGGGATGAAAGCCGAAGCACAGCGGCACCGCGTATTCGCCGGTTGGAGTCACCGCGACGCGCAGCCGCAGGGCCCGCTCGTACAGGTTGATCGTCAGCGACAGCCGGTGCGGAAACGGAAAGCTGGCGAGCAGCTCTTCATCGGTGGTGAAGTTGACCTCGCCGGTGAGCTCGTGACCCGACTCGTGCGTCACCCGCCAGTTGCGAAAGGCGGCGAGCACACCGTGGATCGGTAGCCCGCTGGGATCCGTCCGTACCCCGTATTCGCCGTCGGTCAGCGTGATCGTCTTGCCTTCGGCTTCGTATGTGTTGGCGCCCAAGCGATTTGCCCAGGGGTACAACAGCGGGATGCCCATCGTTTTCCCGTTGGCCACGTAGGCGTCGAGTCCGCGGCGTTGGCCCAGCAGCTCGGCGCCCGCGTCGGTCAGCGAAATGCCGATCATGCCGGCCTCTGGGACGAACCGGGCCTCGACGTCTGATGACGGATCACTCAGCGTGACGATGCGCACGACCGGAGCTTATGCCAAAGCAGTCACCTCCTCCTCAGAACGCTTCGCGTTCTGCATCGTCGGCGCCTAGCGGGACAGCGGGTCGTGCTGAATGCGTTCGGCCGGAGCGCCTTTAGCCACCAGCGCGTCGACGGTGGCGCGCACCATGTTCGGGCCGCCGGCGATCAAGATCTGGCGGTCGCCCCAATTGCCGTACCTGGTGACGACGTCGACCAATTTGCCGGTCTGACGAACGTGCAGTCCCCGCGGCGGCGTCACGTCGGGATAATCCGCGGCCCACGCCGGATCGCCGCTGAATTCGGAGACCGGTGTCACCGACAGCCACGGATTGTGGGAGGCGATCTGCCACAAGGTCTGCAGGTCGTACAGCTCGCAGGGGTAGCGGCCGCCGAAAAACAGGTGCACGCGCGGATTGTCGGCCCAGCGGGTGAGGTCCATGATGATCGAGCGCAGCGGCGCGAGCCCGGTGCTGCCCGCGACCATCAAGACGTCGCTGCCGTCGCGGTTGACATCCAACGCGCCGTGCGGGCTGGACACTCGCCACCGGTCACCGGCCCGGGTCTCGTTGACGATGGCATTGCTGACCAGGCCGCCCGAGACCGCGCGAACGTGAAACTCGACGGCGCCGGTGTCGTCGGGCGGGATGGCCGGCGTCAGGTATCTCCACCGCCGCGGGCACTGCGGCACGGCGACGCTGACGTACTGGCCGGCGTGGTAGGGCATGGGGCTGTCGAGTTGTAACCGGACCACGGCGAGGTCGCGGGATACCCGAAGGTGTTCGACCACCGTGCCGTCCCACCAGGCGGGTCCGTGCTCGGCCTCGGCGGCCCCGCTCATCACCCCGGTGATCAGATTCAGCGATTGCCGGGCGGCGGCGTCGACGGCGTCGGTCCATGCCTCGTCGAGCGCGTCGCGCAACGTCGCATACAGCGCCTGCCCGAGCGTCTCGTAGTGCTCGGCCAGCACTCCGTACTTGCGGTGGTCGCGTCCGAGCTGGGCCAAAAACGCCACCGGCTCGTGCGAACGCTGGGCGACGAGCTCGCCGTAAAGCCACTTCAGCGCGTGCGCGAACGCGGCCCGCTGGGTGGCCATGTCCGGAGGGAACAGGTCGCGCGGCGACGCCTGGAAGGAAAACCAGCGGGTGTAGAACCGGCCGATGAGCCCGTTGGCGTCGTCGGGGTCGAGGGCGGCATGCAGCACCGCCAGCGCATCCCGATCGTTGAGGCTCACGGCCGCCGATTTTATGCCCGGCCGGCCAGACTCCTAGCCGAGCGCGTTAACGCCGTGGTAGAGCACCATCCCACCGATCAGCACCAGGACCCCGGCCATCATCGCGGCGTTGTTGCGCTCCATCCACTCCTTGAGCCGGGCCATCGCACTGTCCAGACGATGGCCGGCGGCCACGTAGGCCAGCACCGGGATCGCCACCGTGGATGCGGCGACGGCAACGTAGATCACTCCCGTGACCGCCTCGCCCACGCGGCCCAGGTTGCCGCTGCCGATGGCCAACCCGGCCAGCGCGCACATGGTCAGCACCTCGACTCTCACCACGGTCAACGCCAACGCGAAGCCCGCTGCCCGGGCAGGCGTGAGCGTTTCAAAGGATCGCATCCATTTGGGTGACTCGCTGTGGCCTTCGCGGGTCAGCCACCGGTAGATGCCGAACGCGATCAGCGCGAGACCGAGCACCACGCGCGTCCACGAGGCCCACGCCGCTGGCTTGTTGTGCAGTCCGCTCAGCGCATCGGAGGACTCGACGAACACCGCGGTCAGCGCGACTAGGCCCAGCAACCAGCCGCCCAGAAAGGCGAGGCCGGTCGGCCGCGGCCGCGGCGTCTGCAACACCAGCACGGCCGGAATCACCGACAGCGGCGAGATCGAGACGACGAGCGCCAGCGGAATCACCGTGGCCAGCAGGGGAACCCAACTTTGCGTCACGCGGTGAATCCTCCCATTGCGCAGAGCCTGATGACTAGCGCTTGCGCCGCAGCGTCCAGGCCGGCACCCAATGCGTCACGGTCTTTCGCTTGGACCCGTATGCGATCGGATAGGTCACCAGCCCCCACCAGTCGCCCTGCTCGCAGACGCCCCAGCAGGTCAGCCGGCCTTCGACGACCTTGTGCAGCTGCAGGCCATGCGGGTGATACCGCCCGGTGCGGTGTGGCTCGCGGGGGAACAGGACGGTCAGGTCGATCAGCACGGTGAGCGGTGGGCGCACGACCCGAAACGGATTGCGCACCGGCTGCCCGTTGTATCCGATCGACGCGAGGTCACCCACTAATCGATCATACGTTCGAATGAAGAAACGTCTACTGTGTCAATCGCGGTATAGCTACATCACCGGCGGCAGCGATTCCCCGGTTTCCACGACAGTTTTGAGGTTGCTGAGTATGTAGGACCACCCCTTGACGTTCGCGGCGGTATTGGGTGAGTGGTCCAGCCGGTCGTGGATCAAGGTGAGCCGGGAAAGCCGGTCCTGTTCAGCCTCTATCTCCCATGTCACCCTGCTCTCTGGTTCGGCTGCCAGCGTGGGGTCGTAGAGGCTGCGCCACGTGTGCACAAGTCGCCGCGGTGGGTCGCATTCCAGAATCGTGTTGTTGCCCCATACGTCGCTGCCATCGGGCGACAGACTGCGGAGCTTTGAGCCGACCTCGTAGGTCGATTCGACGCGAGCGCCATGGAAAAATTTCGCCACGATCGCCGGGTTGGTGATCGCATCCCAAACCTGCTCTTGGGACGCCTTGATGTAGAGCTGGTAGACCTGAGTTGCCGCCGCGTCGGTGATCGTCATTTCGTTCCTTCCAAGTGATCTTTGAGGTCCAGGAGTCCCGCGGCCCGCCTGTCCCGGTATTTGTCGGTCCAGCGCTCCAGGAGGAGCCTGATGGGCACCGCATTCAGGTAGTGGTGCTTGTGCCGTCCCCGTTTGCGCGTGACAACGAGTCCTGCCTGTTCCAGAACGCCGAGGTGCTTCATGACCCCGAACCGGGTCAGCTCGGGGACTTCCGCTTCCAGCTCACCGAGCGTCATTCCAGCGCGCTCGAATAGCTTGTCGAGCAGGAGCCGGCGAGTTGCGTCGGACAACGCCTTGAACATCAGGTCCTCGTTGTCCACGCGATCCTTTATAGGTGACTAGAATGTCACGTGTCAATATGGTCACCTGTGTTGAAAAGGTTGTGCCCAGCTGAGCTGCCGGACCGGGTGCCGGGAAATTTGTTAGAGTTGAGCGGAACAGACTCAACCTTGACGGCGTTGGACAAGGCGACAAGCATTTTCCCGGGCCCCATTTTCCGGCCCACTCAAGACTCGAAACGGAGGTGTCGTGGACTCTTTCAACCCGACAACCAAGACGCAGGCGGTGCTGACGTCGGCGCTGCAGGCGGCAAGCGCCGCCGGCAACCCCGAGATCAGGCCGGCTCACCTGCTGCTGGCTCTGCTCACGCAGAATGACGGGATCGCCGCTCCGCTGCTGGAGGCTGTCGGCATCGAGCCCGCCACCATCCGCGCCGAAGCTCAGCGCATCCTGGACCGGCTGCCGCAGGCCAGCGGCGCCAACTCCCAGCCGCAGCTGTCGCGCGAATCGTTGGCCGCGATCACCACCGCGCAGCAACTGGCCACCGAGATGGACGACGAATACGTCTCCACCGAGCACCTGATGGTCGGTCTGGCTACCGGTAACTCCGAAGTCGCCAAGCTGCTTACCGGACACGGGGCCTCGCCGCAGGCACTGCGGGAAGCGTTCGTGAAAGTGCGCGGCAGCGCGCGGGTCACCAGCGCCGACCCCGAAGCGACCTACCAGGCGTTGGAGAAGTACTCCACCGACCTGACCGCGCAGGCCCGCGAAGGCAAGCTCGACCCAGTCATCGGACGGGACAACGAGATTCGTCGCGTGGTCCAGGTGCTGAGCCGTCGCACCAAGAACAACCCGGTGCTGATCGGCGAGCCCGGTGTCGGTAAGACCGCGATCGTGGAAGGCCTGGCGCAGCGCATCATCGCCGGCGACGTCCCGGAAAGCCTGCGCGACAAGACGGTCATCAGCCTGGACCTGGGTTCGATGGTGGCCGGCGCCAAGTACCGCGGCGAATTCGAGGAGCGGCTCAAGGCCGTCCTCGACGACATCAAGAACTCCGCCGGGCAGATCATCACGTTCATCGACGAGCTGCACACCATCGTCGGCGCCGGCGCGACCGGCGAATCGGCGATGGACGCCGGCAACATGATCAAGCCGATGCTGGCCCGCGGCGAGCTGCGCCTGGTCGGCGCCACCACGCTCGATGAGTACCGCAAGTACATCGAGAAGGACGCCGCACTGGAGCGCCGCTTCCAACAGGTGTTCGTCGGCGAGCCTTCGGTGGAAGACACCGTCGGCATTCTGCGCGGCCTCAAGGACCGCTACGAGGTGCACCACGGTGTGCGCATCACCGACTCCGCGCTGGTGTCGGCGGCGTCGCTGTCCGACCGCTACATCACCGCCCGTTTCCTGCCGGACAAGGCCATCGACCTGGTCGACGAGGCCGCCAGCCGGTTGAGGATGGAGATCGACTCCCGGCCCGTCGAAATCGACGAGGTCGAGCGCCTGGTCCGCCGTCTCGAGATCGAGGAGATGGCACTGGCCAAGGAATCCGACGATGCGTCGCGCGAGCGGCTGGAGAAGCTGCGCGCCGAGTTGGCCGACCACAAGGAGAAGCTGGCCGAGCTGACCGCCAGATGGCAGAACGAGAAGAGCGCGATCGACGTGGTGCGCGAGCTCAAGGAACAGCTTGAGACGCTGCGCGGCGAGTCGGAGCGTGCCGAGCGCGACGGCGACCTGGCCAGGGCTGCCGAACTCCGCTACGGGCGCATCCCGGAAGTCGAGAAGAAGCTCGATGCCGCCGATTCGACCGCTCGAGCTCACGAGACTCAAATGCTCAAGGAAGAGGTCGGCCCGGACGACATTGCCGACGTGGTGTCGGCGTGGACGGGCATCCCGGCCGGGCGGTTGCTGGAAGGCGAGACCGCCAAGCTGCTGCGGATGGAAGACGAGCTGGGCAAGCGTGTCGTCGGGCAGCGCAAGGCCGTGGCGGCCGTGTCCGACGCCGTTCGCCGCACCCGGGCCGGGGTCGCCGACCCCAACCGGCCGACCGGTTCGTTCCTGTTCCTCGGTCCGACCGGTGTCGGCAAGACCGAGCTGGCCAAGGCGCTGGCCGACTTCTTGTTCGACGACGAGCGGGCGATGGTCCGCATCGACATGAGCGAGTACGGCGAGAAGCACTCGGTGGCCCGCCTGGTCGGTGCGCCTCCCGGCTACGTCGGCTACGACCAGGGCGGTCAGCTAACCGAGGCGGTCCGCCGCCGGCCTTACACGGTCGTGCTGTTCGACGAGGTGGAAAAAGCCCACCCGGACGTGTTCGACGTGCTGCTGCAGGTTCTCGACGAGGGCCGACTGACCGATGGGCAGGGCCGAACGGTCGACTTCCGCAACACCATCCTGATCCTGACGTCCAACCTCGGGTCGGGCGGCACAGAGGAGCAGGTGATGGCCGCGGTGCGCTCGGCATTCAAGCCCGAGTTCATCAACCGGCTCGACGACGTGCTGATCTTCGACGGCCTCAACCCCGAGGATTTGGTGCGGATCGTCGACATTCAGCTCGAGCAGCTGGCCAAGCGGTTGGCGCAGCGCAGACTGCAGTTGCAGGTGTCGCTGCCCGCCAAGAAGTGGCTGTCGCAGCGTGGGTTCGACCCGGTCTACGGCGCTCGTCCGCTGCGGCGGCTGGTGCAGCAGGCCATCGGTGACCAGCTGGCCAAGATGCTGCTGGCGGGCGACGTGCACGACGGTGACGTGGTGCCGGTGAACGTCAGCGCCGACGGCGAGTCGCTGGTCCTGGGCTGACTCTGTCGAACGTCGACTTGTTGTCGGGATTCATCGATGGACTCCCGCAACAGGTCGACGTTCGGCGTATCAGAAGGAGAGAGCAAACTTTAATTCGGTTGTGACCTGCTCGCATTCCCGGTCAAGGGCTAACAGCGGCTAGGCTACGTGGCGATGGTTCCGCTTTGGTTTACGCTCTCCGCGCTGTGCTTCGTCGGTGCGGCGGTGTTGTTGTACGTCGACATCGACCGCCGTCGTGGACGAGGACGGCGCCGTAAGTCGTGGGCTCGGTCGCACGGATTCGACTACGAGCAGGAATCCACCGAGATCCTCAAGCGCTGGAAGCGCGGCGTGATGTCGACGGTCGGCAGCAACATCCCGGCCCGCAATGTCGTGCTCGGCCAGATCCGCGGCGAGGCGGTCTTCATCTTCGACCTCGAGGAGGTCGCCACCGTCATCGCGCTGCACCGCAAGGTCGGCACCAACGTCGTCGTCGACGTCCGGCTCAAAGGGCTCAAAGAGCCTCGCGAGAACGACATCTGGTTGCTCGGTGCGATCGGGCCGCGGATGGTGTACTCGACCAACCTGGACGCCGCCCGCCGCGCCTGCGACCGCCGCATGGTCACCTTCGCCCACACCGCGCCCGACTGCGCCGAGATCATGTGGAACGAGCAGAACTGGACGCTGGTCAGCATGCCGATCGGCAGCACCCGCGCCCAGTGGGACGAAGGTCTGCGCACCGTCCGTCAGTTCAACGACCTGCTGCGGGTGCTGCCGCCGGTGCCGCAGTCGGCCGGGTCGTCCGGGAGCGCGCAGGCGACCAGCCGCCGGAGCGCCGCGCCCAGCCGTCCGCTGGCCCCGGCCGGTCGCAGCGAGGTGCCGCAGCGCGCGCCCGAGGGCGTTGCCCGCGAGGGCGGGTCGACCACGCGTGCGGCCGCACCTCCGCCGTCCGCGCGGCAAGAGCCTGGCCGCCGTCCGCCGACCGGGCGCAACGGCCACCAGGCATCGCATCAGGAACACTGAAATCGCTTCCGCCACACCGGTATTCGGCGGCGGCGGTTAGTGCGTGTCGGGCACTCGGCCGGAGTCGTCGCGGGCTAAGTACACTGACGCCGTGCCCCGCCCCGTCGCCCTGATCACCGGGCCCACCTCCGGTATCGGCGAAGGTTTCGCGCGACGCTATGCCGCCGACGGCTACGACCTGGTTCTGGTGTCCCGCGACGCCGACCGCCTCAACGCGCTGGCCGCCGAACTCTCCAACGAAGGCGGCCGCAACGTCGAGGTGCTTCCCGCCGACCTCGCCGACGCCGCCGGCCGCGACACGGTCGCCGCCCGGCTGGCTGACGGTGTCGACGTATTGGTGAACAACGCCGGCATCGGTACCTCGGGCGAATTCTGGACCGCCGACCCCGCGCTGCTGCAACGCCAACTGGACGTCAACGTCACCGCGGTCATGCAGCTGACCCGGGCCGCGTTGCCGCCGATGATCGACAACGGCGCCGGCACGGTCATCAACGTCTCCAGCGTGGCGGGCCTGCTGTCCGGCCGCGGGTCGACCTACTCTGCGTCCAAGGCGTGGGTGGTGTCGTTCACCGAAGGCCTGGCCGTCGGGCTGCGCGGTACCGGCGTCGGGATACATGTGGTCTGCCCGGGTTACGTGCACACCGAATTCCACGACCGCGCAGGCATCGACATGACCTCGCTGCCGTCGTTCATGTGGCTCGAAGTCGACGACGTGGTCCGCGAAACCCTCGCCGAGGTCGCTCGCGGCAACACGTTGATCATCCCCGGGCTGCAATACAAGGCGATCACAACCGTCACCCGGATGGTGCCGCGAACCCTGTCGCGCGCCGCCACGAGCGTGTTCGGGCGGGGCCGTGGCCGGACCTGAACTGGCCGAGTTGGCAAAGCTGGTGCGCCAATTGGCGGTGGTGCACGGCCGCGTCACCCTGTCGTCCGGGAAGGACGCCGACTACTACGTCGACCTGCGCCGCGCCACCCTGCACCACCGGGCGGCGCCGCTGATCGGTGCACTGGTTCGCGACCTCACCGCCGACTGGGACTATGCCGCGGTCGGTGGCCTCACCCTGGGGGCCGACCCGGTGGCCACCGCCGTCATGCACGCACCCGGCCGTCCGATCGACGCGTTCGTGGTGCGCAAGTCGGTGAAAACGCATGGCATGCAACGTCTTATCGAGGGCCCCGACATCACCGGTCAGCGAGTGCTGGTCGTCGAGGACACCAGCACCACCGGCGGCTCGGCGCTGACCGCGGTGCGTGCGGTGCTCGAGGCCGACGCCGTGGTGGTCGGCGTGGCGACCGTCGTCGACCGGGCCACCGGTGCCGCCGAAGCCATTGAGGCCGAAGGTTTTCCATACCGCAGCGTGCTGGGGCTGGCGGACCTCGGGCTGGGTTAGGCAGGCGTGCGCACTGTCATCGCGATGATCGCGACGTTGGCGTTGATCTGCTCATGCTCGAATCCTGCTGTCCGCCAACAGGTTTACGGTGCAGGATCCGCGCGACTGGGTGAGTCGCTCGCGGTGCTGGGTTGGAACACCTCGATATCGAACCTGCGCTGGCAAGACGACTACGTGCTGGTCGACGTCGACGCCGCTCCCGCCGATGCGGCGAAACCGCACGCCGATCCGCGGGATATCCGTTTCGGGCTGTACGGCGCCGTGGCCCATCCGATGGAAGCCACCGGTATCGGCAGCTGCGACGGGGTGAAAAACCTTGTCGTTCAATCGCTTTCCGCGCCCGGCAATAAACGGCTGACCGGCACCATCTGCCTGGGTCCGCTGAAGGACCGGGCCTCCGTCCGCGGGGTCTACCTTTACTCGCCCCGCGACCGCATCGCCGGCTCCGCCGCGGCCTACGCTGCGGCATTCCCGGTCGGTGTGCTGCCGACCAAGGTGAGCGACACCGGCCTGGTCGTCAAAACCACCAGCATCGCGGCGTGGCGGGCCGACGGCACACCGCTGAATCAGCAGTCGCTCGGCGACCCGGCCGCATTCACCGGCACCGGCTACATGCTGCTCGGTCTGCAGGCCGACTCCGTCGCGGCCAGATATCGCGACGACTCCGCCGGTCGCGGTGGACCGATGATGCTGCTCGCCTCGCCGACGCTGCCGCCGCCCGGTCTCAACCCCGCCTGCGCGGCCTACGGGTCGTCGGTGCTGATCCTGCCCGAGGCGTCGCTGGACGCCGTGCATGTCAACGCGTCGCTGTGCACTCAGGGCGAGCTCAACGACGCGCTGCTGTACGCGACGGTCTCGATCGTCGGCACCCACGCCGCGGTCTGGACGACGCGATGACTGATGCGACTCCTTCCTCCCCGGGCCGTTCCGGCCCGCATCGTCAGGACTCGAGCGAGGGCGGCCCGGGCCCGACGGAGTGGAGTGTCCCGGCGGCGGGCGTCGGTAACGGGGTAGGGCCTTGGCAGGGTGATCTGCCCGACGATCCGCGGTATGACCCGGCGTTGCTGCGTGACGGTGATTCCCGCAACGTCGTCGACGCCTATCGCTACTGGACGCGCGAGGCGATCATTGCCGACATCGACGCCCGCCGACATCCGCTGCACGTGGCGATCGAGAACTTCGGGCAGGACGCCAACATCGGCGGCGTGGTGCGCGCCGCGAACGCGTTCGCCGTCGACACCGTGCACATCGTCGGCCGCCGGCGGTGGAATCGGCGCGGCGCCATGGTCACCGACCGCTACCAGCGACTGATGCACCACGACGACACCGCCGCGCTGCTGAACTTCGCCGCCGGCGCGGGCCTGACGGTGGTTGCCGTCGACATCGTGCCGGGGGCGGCCCGGCTGGAGCAGACCACGCTGCCGCGCAACTGCCTGCTGTTGTTCGGCCAGGAAGGCCCCGGAATCAGCGACGACGCCCGCGGCGGCGCCGCGCTGACGGTGTCGATTGCGCAGTTCGGGTCGACCCGCAGCATCAACGTCGCGGTCGCCGCGGGCATCGCCATGCACAATTGGATCAGCCAACACGCGGACTTAAATCGGGCTTGGTAGTGCTTCTAACCCGTTGAGGTGCAATCAAATTCGATGGGCAGAGTCAGTGGGCCGGTCAGCGCGGTCAACGGTTTCCAGGGGGCTGGTCCCGCGTGCCGGGCGTTGGGCATGCGTCGCGTCATCACGGTCAAGGCTTCGGCGAGTTCGAGCCGCGCGAGGTTCGCGCCCAGGCAGTAGTGCATCCCTGCGCCAAAGGTCTGCATCGCGGGTGCGTCCTTGCGGGCGATGTCCAGGCGCTCGGGATGGTCGTAGACGGCGGGATCCCGGTTGGCCGACGCGGTGTTGGCGACGACGAGCGTGCCGGCGGCGATCGCCACACCGGCGAGTTCGACGTCCTCGAGGGCAACGCGCAGGGTGCCCCAGGCGATCGGGGAGTGCCGCATGGTCTCCTCGACGGCACTGGCGGCCAGCTCGGGGTGCCGGCTCAACAGTTCCCATTGGTCGGGGTGATCGCAGAGTGCCTGGATCGACGCCGCGAGCTGGTTGCGCGTGGTGTCGGTGCCGGCGATGAGGAGACCGACGACCAGCATCCGGAGCTCGTCGATGTTGAGGCGATCGCCGTCGTGCTCGGCGCGGATCAGCTCGGAGATCAGGTCGTCGGTCAGTGCGCGGCGGCGGTCGGCGACCATCGCGTCGACGTAGTCGTCGACGGCCTCCCAGGCCGCCAGGATCACGTCCGCCTCGTCGGCAACGTTCCAGCTGAACGCCTTGAAGATGTCGTCCGTCCAATCCGAGAACAGCTTCCAGTCCCCGGCGGGCGCGCCGAGCAGCGCGCAGATAATCGGAATCGGATACTGACGCGCGATATCGGCCACCACGTCGCAGCGTCCGGAAATCGTATGCCGCTCAACGAGTTCGGTGATGACGTTGACAACCGTCGACCGTAGCCGCGCGGTCGCACGCGGCGTGAAGGCCTTGGAGACCAACCGTCGCAAGCGGTGATGTGCCGCTCCGTCGAGACTGATCAGACTCGACGTGACGCGGTCCCAGATCGGCCCGGACGTGATGCCCTGCCCGGCCAGGAACATTCCGTTGGGCATCCGGAACCGCGGGTCGCGCAGCACGCTGTGAACCAGCTCGTAGCCCAGGATTTCCGGGCCGTGGGTGCCGATCGCGATCGGCGCGCGGTCCCGGGCCCGCGCGATCAGCCGGTGCGCCTCCGCGGGTTCGGTCAGGTGCTCGTAGGTCAGGATCGGAAGCCCCGCGTCGAAGACACTCGGGCAACTGCGGACGGACACGGTGTCGATGCTCATGACGGCTCCTCGCGTGACGTGGGCGTTGGCGGTTGCCGGCCGCGACGTCATCGTTGCTCCGGTGCGGCAACGACACGTCAGTAGACGGATACTGATCTTTCGTCTCACCGCCGGGCCACCGCTTCTAGGCTGTACGGGTGCGGTTGCCGTGGCCGTTGACTGGCCGCTCACAAGAACAGCGACTCATCGAAGCCGCTCTGTTCGACTCGGACTCGTGCGGGATCGTGGTGTGCGGGCCGGCCGGTGTGGGAAAGAGCCGCGTCGCGCGTGAGGCGCTGAATTCTGCGGCGTCGCAGGGATGGGAAACCCGCTGGATCGTCGGTACCTCGTCGGCCCGGTCGATCCCGTTGGGCGCGTTGGCGTCCTGGGCGGAGCCCGCCGGTAAGGACAACCTCGAATTGGTCCGCGGCACGATCGCGGCGCTGACCTCCGCGGTGTCGGGTACCGGGGTCATCCTTGGGGTCGACGACGTAGCCCTGCTCGACGATCTGTCGACATTCGTCGTGCACCAGACCATTCAGCGGCGCAGGGCAAAGGTGGTGCTCACCATTCGAGAGGGTGAGCCGATTCCGGCCGGCGTGCGGGAGTTATGGGATCGCGGCGAACTCGACCGTCTTGACCTGCGGCCGTTGTCGAAGGCCGAAACAACTGCCTTGGTCACGGTCGCGTTGGGCGGTCCGGTGGAACAGCATGCCGCCGAACGGCTGTGGCTGTTGACGCAGGGCAATCCGTTGTACCTGCGCAACATTGTCGAGCAGGAGGTCGCCCACGAGCGGCTCGTCACGCGGGACGGGTGTTGGTGTTGGGTGGGGGATCCGGTGTTGCCGCCCAGCCTGATCGAGCTGATCGAGGGACGGATCGGAGGTCTGCCCAGCTCGGTCAGCGACGTGCTCGACGCCCTAGCGGTCGGCGAGCCTATCGAGCTCGCGGCGCTGAGCCGGATCACCGATGCGGATGCGGTCGAGCAAGCTGACATCCGCGGTCTCATCGCACTCGACCAGGTCGGCGACCGGGTGGAAGCGAGATTGGCCCACCCGCTGTACGGGCAGGTGCGACGAAATCGGGCTGCCGCCACCAGGTTACGACGACTGCGCGGCCGCGTGGCCAACGAGCTCGCCATGACGGACGATCGTGACGACATGCGGGTCGTGGTCCGACGTGCGACTTTGAGCCTGGACTCCGACCTCGAGCCCGATCCCGAGCTCCTGGTGCGGGCGGCCCGCGGCGCGGTCTGGCTGTGGGAATTTCCGCTGGCCGATCGATTCGCTGCGGCGGCGATTCGCGCGGGAGGCGGAGTCGATGCGAAACTGATTCGCGCGTATGCCTTTTCGTGTACCGGCTGCGGCCAGGACGCGGATGCGCTGCTCGCCGACACGCAAATCGGTGAGTTGGCAGACCCAATGTTCGGGCGGGCGGCGTTTCTGCGATCCACCAATCGGCTGTTCACCCTGGCCGATCCTGACGGCGCCAAAGCGCTCATCGACGAGGCGGCGTGCCACGCGGGACCGCAGGCCCGCAGCTGTATCGACGCGTTCCTCACGGTGTACTGGGCGGCGATGGGCAAGCCGCGCGCGGCCATCGAGTCGGCGCAGAAGTTCACCTGGAACGAGCTACCCGACCTCGTCGCTAAGCGGGTGACCGCCTGGGCGCTCGCCGTGGCATTGGGAGAAGCGGGCCGCACCGCCGACGCCGTCGCCGCGGCACAGGCCGGTTATCCCGTCCCGATACGCTCGTTCGTCATCATCACCGACGCCCACATCGGCGCCCTGCTGCTCGCAGGCCGGGTGGTCGACGCGGGTGCACCGGCGGAAACCATCCGGCAGCGCCAAATCGAGTTTCGCGCGTTCCAGTTCTTTCAGGTGGGCACGCTGGCGGTGGGCCGGGCGACCCTCGGCGCCGGGCGGCTCGACGCCGCGATCTCCCAACTCAACCAGGCGATGGACAAGGTCCACACCTCCAATGACTGGAGTTATCGCTGTCGTCTGGCGCTGACGACGGCGATCGCGATGCGCGGTTCAACCGACGAGGCCACGGCGTGCCTCGCCGACCTCGACGCGCGACGCCATCCCGGCTGGCGTTATCTCGACTACGAGCACGCGATCGCGAAGGCATGGGTGGCCGGCGGGCAGGGCGCCGTCAGCGAGGCCATCGAGCTGTCACTCGCGGCCGCCGGAACAGCAAAGGATAACGGCCAACTCGCTCCCGAGGTGATGTGCCTGCAGACGGCTACGCAGTTCGGGGATCGGTCCTGCGGGCCACGGTTGCGGGAGCTTGCCGCGGTCGTCGAAGGGCCCCGCGCCACCCTTGCGGCCCGATTCGCCGAGGCGCTGCACGATGGCGATGGCGCCGAGTTATCGTCTGTATCAATCGAATTCGAGAAGATGGGTGATCTCGTTGCCGCCGTCGATGCGGCCGCGCACGCAGCGATCGCGTATCGGCATCACGATCTGCGCGGGTCGGCGCTGGGTTGCTCGGCGCGGGCCGAGGTGTTGGCGGAGCAGTGTGGCGGCGCCCGCACCCCGACCCTGCGTAGGGCCGTCGAACGACTGCCGTTCACCGACCGTGAACGCGAAATCGTGATGCTCATCGGAGAAGGCTTGTCCAACCGTGACATTGCGCAACGGCTGACGCTGTCGGTCCGGACCGTCGAGAGTCACATCTACAAGGCGATGGCCAAGACCGGCACGCTCAACCGTGACGAGCTGGCGGCCCTGCTACCTCGTCAACTCAGCTGAGCCGTCACCGCGGCCGCATCCAGCCCCTGCATCTGGCTGCTGTCCACCCGTACGTGGTAGCACGCCGCGACGATGAGAAACATCAGTAGTACGCCACTGACGTCGAGTGACCCCCCGCGATCGACGATTCCAGTAACGGATCTCACCGACGGAGGATTGAAATGCTCACCGACAACCTGGCAGACGTCACCCGCGACGAGGCCCGAGAGCGCCTGGTCTCGCCGGCACCGGTTCTGATCAGCGAGCACGAGGTCGCGCTCGCCACGGCGATCGCACTACAGCCGCGAACGCCGGCCCGGCGCCGCTGGATCGGCGCCACCCGCGTGCTGCTTGCCACCGTCCAGCGTTCGTCGGCTGCGCCGGCGCGCCACGACCGTTCGACCCGGCACGAGTACCCCAAGCACTACGGGTTCCTGGAAAACGCCTGCATGGCACGCGAAATGCAGCGTCTGTGACGCGGGCGCCGCACGGATTGTTCCCCTGACGACTCGCTCCCTCGGCGGGCGTCCTTCCGGGACGAGAAGTTCCTGGAAGGACGCCCGCTTGTACGCCTGGCCCATAGGGCAGGATCAGCAGACATGGATCAGGTATGGGTCAACCGGGCGGTCAGCGCGGAGGCCGCTGTCGCTGATCGGCATCTGAAGAAGCTGTGGGCGCTGCCCGGCACCCAGCTCGGCGTCGTGGGCTGGCCCGCGACCCGGCGTGACAAGTGGTTCGGCGGCTGGCACTACTGGTGGCAGGCGCACCTGCTGGACTGCCTGGTCGACGCCCAGCAGCGTGACCCGCAGCCCGATCGCCGCATCAAGATCGAGCGCCAAATCCGCGCACACCGACTGCGCAACAACGGATCCTGGGTCAACAACTACTACGACGACATGGCCTGGCTGGCGCTGTCGCTGGAGCGGGCGTCGCGCATCGCGGACATCGATCGCGAGCGTGCCCTACGCAAGCTCAACGACCAACTGGTCAAGGCGTGGGTACCCGAGGACGGCGGTGGCATCCCGTGGCGCAAACAGGACCAGTTCTTCAACGCGCCGGCCAACGGACCGGCCGGAATCTTCCTGGCTCGCTACGGCGATCGACTGCGGCGAGCCCAGCAGATGGCCGACTGGATCGATGAGACGCTGATCGACCCCGAGACGCACCTGGTGTTCGACGGCATCAAGGCGGGCTCGTTGGTCCGCGCCGAATACACCTACAGCCAGGGTGTGGTGCTGGGCCTGGAGACCGAGTTGGCCGCCCGCACCCAGGACGACCGGCACGCCCCGCGGGTGCATCGCCTGGTCGCCGCGGTCGACGAGCACATGGCACCGGGCGGGGTGATCCGCGGCGCGGGCGGGGGTGATGGCGGGCTGTTCTCCGGCATCACCGCCCGTTACCTCGCGCTGGTGGCCACCACGCTTCCGGGTGACACCCCCGACGACATCAAGGCCCGCGACACCGCGCGCCACATCGTGCTCACCTCGGCGCAGTCGGCGTGGGACAACCGTCAGACCGTCGAGGGGCTGCCCCTGTTCGGGCCGTTCTGGGATCGCCCGGCCGACCTGCCGACGGCCGGCGGCGAGCAAGCGCAGTTCGTCGCGGGCGCCGTCACGGCGTCCGCGATCCCGGAGCGTGATCTGTCGGTTCAACTATCCGGTTGGATGCTGATGGAGGCCGCCCACGCCGTGACCGCCGCGGGAGGAAACGAAGGGACCAGCAATGAGTAAAGTCCACGCCGATGCCGAGTCGGCGCTGCACGGCCTGCTGAAGGACGGAATCACCATCGCCGCAGGCGGTTTCGGCCTGTGTGGCATTCCGGAGAACCTGATTCAGGCGCTGGTGGACAGCGGCGTCAAGGACTTGACCATCGTCGGAAACAACGCCGGTGTCGACGATTTCGGCATGGGGCTACTGCTCAAGGCCCGGCAAGTGTCGAAGGTGATCGCCTCGTATGTGGGTGAGAACAAGGAGTTCGAGCGCCAGGTGCTGGCCGGTGAGCTCGACCTCGTGCTGACCCCGCAGGGCACGCTGGCGGAGAAGTTGCGGGCCGGCGGCGCAGGCATCCCCGGCTTCTACACGCGGACAGCGTTCGGCACAAACCTCGCCGAGGGCAAGGACACCCGGGTCTTCAACGGAACGGAATACGTTCTGGAAGAGGGCATTCAGGCCGACGTGGCGATCGTCAAGGCGTGGAAAGGCGATAAGGCGGGCAACCTGATCTACCGCAAGACGGCCCGCAACTTCAACCCGATGATCGCCAGTTGCGGCACGGTGACCATCGCCGAGGTCGAAGAGCTCGTCGAGGTCGGCGAGCTCGACCCCGACCAGATCCACACCCCCGGCATCTACATCGACCGCATCATCGAGGGCCCCGTCTACCAGAAGCGCATCGAGTTCCGGACCACCACCGGCGGCGCTGCGGTCAAGAAGGACAGCCCGATTCGCGAAGTCATGGCCCGGCGTGCGGCCAAGGAGTTGCGCGACGGCTACTACGTCAACCTGGGTATCGGCATTCCGACGTTGGTGGCCAACTACATTCCCGACGACATCACCGTCACGCTGCAGTCCGAGAACGGGTTGCTCGGCATCGGCGCCTACCCGTCCGAGGACGCCGTCGACCCCGATCTCGTCAACGCCGGCAAGCAGACCGTCACCAGCCTGCCCGGTTCGAGCTTCTTCAGCAGCGCCGACTCGTTCGCGATGATCCGCGGCGGCCATATCGACCTGTCCATCCTGGGCGGCCTCGAGGTCGCCGAAAACGGGGACCTGGCCAACTGGATGGTGCCTGGCAAGATGGTCAAAGGCCCAGGCGGCGCAATGGATTTGGTGTCCGGCGTCAAACGCGTGATCGTCGTGATGGACCACACCGCCAAGGACGGCAGCCCAAAAATTCTCAAGCAGTGCACGCTGCCGATCACCGGCAAGGCCGTGGTGGACATGATCATCACCGACCTGTGTGTATTCGAGGTCGAGCCCGAGCACGGCCTGACGCTGATCGAGTTGCACCCCGGCGTCACCGTCGCCGACGTCCGGGCCAAGACCGGATGCGATTTCCAGGTAGCGGTCTGAGCGACGCATCCGTATCGTGGAGGAATGACTACCCGACGCAATGTCCTGCTCGGCGCCGCATTCGGTGTGTTCGCCGGTGCCGGTGCGTTCAGCGCTTTCACCGCAACCGGCGCTCCGAGCGGTCCGGCCAAGACGTTCGAGGTCAACCACACCGACGAGGAGTGGCACCGCCTGCTGTCGCCGGCCGCCTACGAGGTGCTTCGCAACGCCGGCACCGAACGGCCCTACAGCAGCGCGCTCAACGACGAGCACCGGTCCGGAACCTTCGGATGCGCGGGGTGCGGCCAGGCGCTGTTCGCGTCGACCACCAAGTTCGACAGCGGCACCGGCTGGCCCAGCTTCTACAAGGCGATCGACAACGCCGTCGTCGAGCGACCGGACGACACGATGGGTATGTCGCGCACCGAGGTGGCGTGTAGCCGTTGCGGCGGGCACCTCGGCCACGTCTTCAACGACGGTCCGCAGCCGACCGGCCTGCGCTACTGCATGAACGGTGTCGCGATGGAGTTCAAAGCCGCCTAGTCGCCGACGGTCATCTTCTCGTCGTCGTCCTTCGGGGTTCGCCGGCGCCTAAGGTACGCGCGCCCGGTCGCGATGAACGCCGGCAGCATCGAGACGAACAAGATGGCCAGAACGATCTTTTCCAGGTTCTGATGAATGAACGGAATGTTGCCCAGGAAGTAGCCGGCGATCGTCACGCCGCCACCCCATAGGACGCCGCCGACGATGTCGAAGGCCAGGTACACCGGGTAGCGCATGTAGGACACCCCGGCGACCACCGGGGTGAATGTCCGGACGAACGGCATGAACCGGGCCAGGATGATCGCCGCCGGCCCGTATTTCTCGAAGAACGCGTGCGACTCGGTGACGTGGTGCTGCTTGAAGAAGCGCGAGTCTTCCTTCTTGAACAGCGCAGGCCCGATCCGCCGGCCGATGAAGTAACCGGTCTGGTCTCCGGCGATCGCGGTCAGCGCGACCGCCGGCGCCAGCACCCAGATGTCCAATGTCCCGTGAGCGGCCAGCAGGCCGCCGGTGAACAGCAGCGACTCACCGGGAAGCAAGGGGAACAGCAGACCGGTCTCGACGAAGACGATGGCCAGGATCGTCGGCAGTACCGCCGACGCGAACAGGCCCTGCGGGCCAATCCAGTACATCGGGTCGAGGATGTTGGGCATTGCCACCACCGTGGTGATCACGGTGTTCAAGATACCGGCGGCATGGACCGGTGTTTACCAACCACCTTGCGGGCTGGGCTGCGAGCACTGAGAGGTGGTTGCGATACTGATGTGCATTCGGGCTCAGCGCAACACCTGCTCAGGAGGAGAACTCATGCCCATCGCGACGCCAGAGGTGTACGCCGACATGCTGCAACGTGCGAAGGAGAACGAGTACGCGTTCCCGGCGATCAACTGCACGTCATCCGAGACGGTCAACGCGGCGTTGAAAGGCTTCGCGGACGCGGGCAGCGACGGCATCATTCAGTTCTCCACCGGCGGAGCCGAATTCGGTTCCGGCCTCGGGGTGAAGGACATGGTGACCGGCGCGGTGGCGCTGGCCGAGTTCACCCACGTCGTCGCCGAGAAGTACCCGATCAACGTGGCGCTGCACACCGACCACTGCCCGAAGGACAAGCTGGACACCTACGTACGGCCGCTGCTCGCGATCTCGGGCGAGCGGGTGGCCGCCGGCAAGAATCCGCTGTTCCAGTCGCATATGTGGGATGGATCGGCGGTGCCGATCGACGAGAACTTGGAAATTGCGCAGGAGCTGCTGAAGCTGGCCGCGGCCGCCAAGATCGTTCTCGAGGTCGAGATTGGCGTCGTCGGCGGCGAGGAAGACGGCGTCGAGGCAGAGATCAACGACAAGCTCTACACCACGCCCGAAGACTTCGAGAAGACCATCGAGGCCCTCGGACACGGCGAGCACGGCCACTACCTGCTGGCCGCCACCTTCGGCAATGTGCACGGCGTCTACAAGCCGGGCAACGTGAAGCTGCGCCCCGATATTCTCGACCAGGGCCAGAAGGTGGCCGCGGCGAAGCTGGGCCTGGCCGACGGGGCGAAGCCGTTCGACTTCGTCTTCCACGGCGGCTCGGGTTCGGCGAAGTCCGAAATCGAAGAGGCGCTGCGCTACGGCGTGGTCAAGATGAACGTGGACACCGACACCCAGTACGCCTTCACCCGCCCGCTGGCCGCACACATGTTCACCAACTACGACGGTGTGCTGAAGGTCGACGGCGAGGTCGGCAACAAGAAGGTGTACGACCCGCGCAGCTACCTCAAGAAGGCCGAAGCCTCGATGACCGAGCGGGTTATCGAGGCGTGCAACGACTTGCACTGCAACGGCAAGTCGGTCTCCAACTAACTGCGGTCGCCCTCACCAGTCTCACGGGCCACGTGTGTCCCTGGTCTTGGTGGACTTGCTCTTTTCGTTTTCGCACCACATGCGATATCACTAATTGGAGATATCGCATGTGATCACGATTCCGGAAAAGGGTGGCCCTCACCTGACGTTACCGATGTGACGTGTGGTGGCGCCGGGACTGGCCTACCGTTGTAAACGCTTTAGCCGGAGTTGGATTCGCAGATCTTCCACTGGTCGTCGCGGTACTGAAGGTCGAAGCTGCGCGTCGAGCGGGTCTGCGGCGCGTACGCCATGAACGCGGTGACGTTGGCTTCGGCGTGGTCTCCGTTGACTACCACCTGATCGATGTTGGCGACGACGGGATACTGCTTGGCCGCCGCGACGCGGTGATAGACGTCGTTCCATTCACGCTGGTCGTAGTTGACGTAGTCGTCGCGCATGCTGCCGCAGGTCACGCTGCGTAGCTTGGTCAAGTCGCCGGTCTGCACCGCGGCATCGAAACTCTGAATGGTGTTGCGCACCTGGTCTTCTCGCGATGCGTTCGCCTTGCGGTCGTTGCGGGTCAGCAGCACCGTGCCCAGCACCGCGACCGCGGCGAGCGCCAGGATGATCAGGATCAGCGCCAGCACCCAGCCCCAGCTGCGCTGGCCCGACGGCCGGAACTTCGAACCGAGTCGAGGCGGAATCATCTGTGGCGTAGCGGTTCTCGCACCACCAGGGGGACCCAGGGGCTGCCGACCCTGTGCGAACACCTCGGTGGCGGGGTCGTTGGCCGCGTTGATGATCGCGGTCTCCTTGGCGTCGAAACCCGGGGCGGTGAACCGACGTTCACCGGGTTGTGCGGGCGGCATCGGCGGCTGCTGCTCTTGTCCGGACGGGCCGATCACCTCGGTCGCGGGATCCGCGGCGCGCGGGGACGCAACCGTCTCCTGGTCGGTACCGGCGGCGGGTTCGACGGCGGTGTCAGCCTCGGTTTCCACCGGGTCGCCCGCGGCGACCCGCTCGACGGCGTCCGATGTGTTGTCGCGGTCAGACCCTGATGGATTGGGCATTGGCCAGCCGTCCTTAAGTCGAAATACCTCATGCAGCTTAGCGACCCGAGACCGAGGTGTCGGCATCGGTGCAACAAGCACAGCACGGCACAATAGCCGCATGACGCCGATGCATGATCTGCTGGGACCCGATCCGACCTTGCTGCCCGGTGACCCCGACGCCGAGGCCCAGTTGGACGCCGGCGACAACCCGACCGCCGTCGCGGCCGCGCACCCCTCCGCGTCGGTGGCGTGGGCCGCGTTGGCCGAAGACGCCCTCGACGACGACAAGGTGATCACCGCCTACGCCTACGCCCGCACCGGCTATCACCGCGGCTTGGACCAGTTGCGCCGCAACGGCTGGAAAGGTTTCGGACCGGTGCCGTTTTCGCATGAGCCCAACCGGGGTTTCCTGCGGTGCGTCGCCGTGCTGGCGCGGGCGGCGGACGCCATCGGCGAGACCGACGAGCAGGCCCGCTGTCTGGACCTGCTCGACGACTGCGACCCGGCTGCGCGCCAGGAACTCGGCCTGAGCTAGAAGTCGGGCGCGCACTCGCGCACGTCGTCAGGCAACTCGATCTGGATGGTCGCGTGGTCGAGCCCGCGCGCGGCCAGCACCGCCTGGGCCTCGCGAAGTACCTGCGGCGAGTTGTCGCAGCTACCCAGGTGCGCGGTGACCATGTCCTTGCCGGGCACCAACGTCCAGACGTGCAGGTCGTGCACCTCAGTGACGCCGTCGACCGCGGCCAGGGCGGTCCGCAATTCGTCGACGTCGATGTGGCTGGGCGACGATTCGGACAGGATGCGCAAGGCGCCCCCGGCCAGTGACAGCGCCCGGGGGAGCACCCACAGCGCGACGAGCACGGCGACCACCACGTCGGCGTAGGGCCAGTGGGTGGTCAGGGTGACCACGCCGGCGATCAGGACCCCGACGCTGCCGACCATGTCGGCGATGACCTCCATGTAGGCGCCCTTGACGGCCAGGCTCTGTGTTGACTGCGAGCGCAGCAGCAATGCGACCGCTGCGTTGGTGCCCAGCCCGGTCAGCGCGACGACGATCATCGGGACGCCCGGCACGTCGGGGGCCTGGCCGATCCGGCCGATCGCCTCGCGCAGGATCAGCGTCGCCACCCCGATCAGCAACACGGCGTTGGCGACGGCGGTGAACACCTCGGCGCGATGCCAGCCGAAGGTGCGCGCCGGTGAGGTGCTGCCGCGCTGGGCGAGGATGACCGCGCACAGGCCCATGAAGGTTGCCGCGACGTCGGTCAGGATGTGGCCGGCGTCGGCCAGCAACGAGATGGAGCCGATCAGCAGCGCCGTGGTCAGTTCAACGGCGAAGAACGCGCCGAGCAGTGCGGTGGCGATCGCCAGTCGGGGTGCCGGAGTGCCCGGACTCGCGTGATCGTGGCCCGCACCCATAGCCAGCAATATAAGTCAGCCGGGCGTGACGTGGTCGTCGGATTTTTTCAGGAAGCGATGGATCGCCTCGTATGCGTGATCTTGGGCGGTCTCGTCGGCGAAGTCGCCGACGATGCTGGATTGGTCGTACAGCGGGCCGGTCAGCGTTTTGGCCTCGCTCGCGTAGAACCCTCCGCTGTGCAGATCACCTTCCACGAGGGCGTCGACGAGTCGCTTCGCGCCGACATCCAGCGGATGCGAAATGCCGAATCTCGGTCCGATATAAGGCATTACGATGCGCTGCATCAATATCCTGGGCACCGCGGCCAAGTCCCTGAGTGCGTCGGTGCCCGACGTGTTTCCCGGGCTCACGGTTAATAGTCGGAGGTCGGGATGTTTTCGTGCCAACGCAGACATCCAGAGCGCTCCGAGGTATTTGACCTGACCGTAGGCGAGCATGGGATCGACCTTGCGGCCGTGGAAGAAGGATCCGTCGATCACCGAGACGAACTCCTCAACCGATCGGGCCGCAAACGTCGGCCGTTTCATCCGTAGTTTGGGTACTCCGCGCGCGGCTTCACTTCCGGTCAGCACGGCCGTCGATGTCAGCAGTCCGGCATCGAGCAGGCCTTCGAGTAGCACCGCATGGCCGAGAACGTTGGAAGCAAAGATCGTCGTCGCCCCGTCGACGGTGCGCGCCATCGGCGTGGGACCGCCGGTGCCACCGGCGTTGAGCAGCACCGCCCGCAGCGGCCGGTCGATGGTGGTCAGACCCGCGCGCACTGACGTCAGGTCTGCGGTGTCCATGGTCAGGACGTCGAAGACTCTTCGGCCCGTGATCCGTTCCAGGTCGGCCTGGGCGGCTTTCGCCTTGGCCTGGTCGCGGCAGGCCAGAACGATGGACTCGACGTCGGCGCGCAGCGCCAACTGCCGCGCGACGTCTTTGCCGAGCCCGGCGTTGGCTCCGGTGATGAGAAATGCGTTGTTGGGCAAGGGTTTCAGCTCTCGGCGTCGATGGCGGCCAGGATGTCGGGCACCTCGCTACGGGTGGTGTAGTTGGGGTGCACGTCGATCCACCGGATGGTGCCCGCGGCATCGACGACAACGACGGTGGGCATCGGCAGGGTTTTACCGCCGTCGGCATTCACCTCGGTGAGGTCTAGTCCCAACTTGACCTGTCCGGCAAGTGAGTCGGCGGATGGTTCGGTCAGAATTCCCAGCGCAGTGGGGATGTGATTGCCTGGATCTGATGCCACCGAATAGGTCAGTTCATTGGATTCGGCGGAAGTCAGCGACCCGTCGGGCTTTTGCGGGCTGATGGCGATCAATTCGAATCCGCGTTCAGCGAGCGCCGGAACCAATTCGGCTTGATAGGTGCGCAGCGCGATGTTGCAGTAGGGGCACCACGCCCCGCGATAGAACACCACGACCGCTGGCCGCCCGCCGCGCAACCGCGTCAACGATGTGTGGGCACCCCGAACGTCGAGCAGGTCGCCGTCGGGCATGGCAGAGCCTGGTGCCGCGACATCTTGCGGCACACCCCGAGCCGCCAACGCCGCTTGGTCGGCGGTAAAGGCGGCTACGACGTCGGCGGGCAAGTTCGCGGCCGAACCGGCAGCTACGGCGTGGGCCTGCTCGCTGATCGTGGATGTGGGCATCGTCATCAGTGTCTCCGCTCGCTGGATTGGATTGATCTCTCCAGAAAACTCGGTTGTTTTTGGATTGTCAACTCCAAAAACATAGAATCGTCAGATGATCACCCGGAAGGGCCAACTCACGCGGGATCGCATCCTGGCCGCCGCTGCGGCGTTGGTCTACGAACGCGGCGTCGCCGGCACCTCGACTGAGGACGTCCAAGCCGCGGCCGGGGTCAGCGCGTCGCAGCTCTACCACTACTTCGCGGATAAACGCTCACTCACCCACGCGGTCGTCGAATATCAGGCCGACGCGATCGTTGGGTTTCAAGAGTCGATGCTGACGAGGCTCGATTCCCTTGAGGCGCTGCGCAGCTGGGCTGCGACCATCGTGGACATGCAACGTGGCAACGGGTTTCGCGGCGGATGTCCACTGGGCTCGTTGGCTAGCGAGCTGGCTGAAAGCGACAGCGCCGCACGAGAAGACGTCGCCGCGGGCTATCGGCGCTGGCATGACGCCATCCGTAGTGGTCTCAGCAATCTGCGTGATTGCGGTGGGCTGGTCGACAGCGCTGATGTCGACAAGTTGGCCACGGCGCTGTTGACGTCGCTGCAAGGTGGCCTGCTGCTTGCCCAGGCGCTGCGCGACGGCGAGCCTTTGGAGACCGCGCTCAGCACCGCTATCGACTACATCGCGACATTCGCCGCCGAGCGATGATCCGACAGGAGGACTCCGGCATGGACGACGCCCCGACGATCGCGCAGTTCCCCTCGCGCGCCTTCGACAAGTTGCGCTACGCAGATACTGATCGCCAAGGGCACGTTAACAACTCGGTGTTTTCGACGGCTCTGGAAACCGGGCGGGTCGAACTTCTTTACGCTCCCGACACCGGCATCGTCGAAGCCCACAAATCGTTCGTCATTGCCCGCCTCGAGCTCGACTTCCGCGGTGAGTTGACCTGGCCCGGCGAGGTCGCGATCGGCACAAGAGTTGAAGCGGTCGGCCGCAGCTCATTCACCTTGGTGCAGGCGCTGTTTCAGCGAGAACAATGTGCAGCCCTCGCCCGCACGGTCATCGTCCAGGTCGACGACGACACTCGCCGCGCGACTTCCCTGAGCGCGACCGCCGTCGCGCGACTGCGGGACCTGCAGTCGCCAGGTTGAGGGCCGTCACCGATTCGGGCTCGCTGTAGTCGATTTCGGCTCAGAACAGGTGCCGCCAGAATTGAGTGAGTCCCGCGCCTAATTGCCACAGCAAACCAGACACTCCGGAGAGTTCGAAGATCGAGTCGACGAACTCGAAGAACAAATGGTTCAGCGGCTGGGCGAAAAGCAGCACGAACAGCAGCAGAAACCCGTAGGGCTTGAACGGCGCCAACGCGCGTTGCGTCTCGGGGCTCAGGTGCGGCTCGAGCGCGTTGTATCCATCGAGGCCGGGGATCGGCAGCAGGTTCAGCAGCAACGCCGTGATCTGCAGGAAGCCCAGGAATGCCACCCCGGCCCACAACACGGGGTGTTTCGGGTCGAGAAACAGATTCGTCGCACCGAGCAGGACCACCGCCAGCAGCAGGTTCGCCGTCGGGCCGGCCAGGCTGACCAGCGTGCGCTGCCGGGCCGTCATGTAGGCCGTCCGTACGTACACCGCCGCGCCTGGCAACCCGATCCCGCCGATCGCGGTGATCGCGATCGGCACCACGATCGACCACACCGGGCTGATGTAGCGCCTCGGATCCATGTCCAGGTAGCCGCGCAACTCGACGTCGCGGTCACCGAATCGCCAGGCCGTGAAGGCGTGCCCGAACTCGTGCAGGCACAGCGAGACCACCCAGCCGGCGATCACCATCGTGAACACCCCGGCGTACGCCAGCGGGGTCACGTCGTCGCCCACCCAGTACGCCAAGCCGCCACCGAGGACGGTCAGGCCGAGAATGCCCCAGAAGACTGGGCTGGGTCGCACCGACTGATGCACGGGCATATTCACCTCACGAAGCTACCGGACGGCCAACCAGCCCTCGGTATTTCGGTAGACGGTCGAGCGGCGCACCGGCCGCGGCGCGGCCACTCCGTCACGAACCACCGCGATCCCGGTGCCGCCCACCTGCGCGGCCCGGCCGGTCAACCAGCGCCGCGTGCCCGTCACGCGGGCCCGCAGGCCGGGCAGTGCCGCGGTCGGCTCGATCGTCGCCTCGGCGACGTCGCCGTCGAACAGCACCGCGTCGTCGACGACGGCCTCACCGTGCAGCAGCCGCGCGCCGTCGGCCGGCCGCCAGGCGGCACACCCGACGATCACCGATCCGGTCTCGTCGCGGATCAGCGGCAGCCGTTGGGCCGGACCGCCCACCGCCCGCCGTGCGGCCCGGCAGCCGGCCCGCAGACGGTAGGCCCGGGTGGCTGGGGTGTGGCGGCGCGGGACGTAGGCCACCTCGACATTCAGCGACTCGGCACGCAGCAGCTGGGTCAACACGGCGGCCAGGTCGGCATCGCCGCCGACCACCACCAGACGTCGCGCCGAGCCGATGGCCGCATCGATGTCAGCGGGATCGATTATCGTCAGCCCCCGCAACGGTCGTGGCAGCCGATTGTCGAACGCCAGGACGGCCACGTCTGTGCTCAATCGCCCGCCTCCTCCTCAGGCCGTTCCGGCCCGCATCGTCACCGGGCGAGGTATTCACGAGCTTCCTGCAAATGGCTGAGCTGGGTCCGATAGCCCTGTCCCCCGCGAGCGGGAGGTGCCCCCACCACAGCGGGTCTATCGTGCTCTGCATCGTCGCACGGCTAGTGTGGGTCACCGGCTGGACCACAATAAGCGGCTCGAAATGAGTGGAGAAACACCGTGCCGGCAATCGTCCTGATCGGCGCCCAGTGGGGCGACGAGGGCAAGGGCAAGGCCACCGACTTGCTCGGCGGCCGCACCAAGTGGGTCGTTCGTTATCAAGGCGGCAACAACGCCGGGCACACCGTGGTGTTGCCCAACGGCGAGAACTTCGCCCTACATCTCATCCCGTCCGGTGTGCTGACCCCTGGCGTCACCAACGTCATCGGCAACGGCGTGGTGATCGACCCCGGTGTCCTGCTCGACGAGCTGAAGGGCCTCGAGGACCGCGGCGTGGACACCTCGAAGCTGCTGATATCCGCCGACGCGCACCTGCTGATGCCCTATCACGTCGCCATCGACAAAGTGACTGAGCGCTACATGGGCAACAAGAAGATCGGCACCACCGGCCGCGGCATCGGGCCCTGCTATCAGGACAAGATCGCCCGCCAGGGAATCCGGGCCGCCGACGTGCTCCACCCCGAGGAGCTGACGCACAAAATCGAGGCCGCACTGGAGTTCAAAAACCAGGTGCTGGTCAAGATCTACAACCGCAAAGCGCTCGACCCGGCGCAGGTCGTCGATGCCCTCCTGGAGCAGGCAGAAAGCTTCTCCCACCGCATCGCCGACACCCGGTTGCTGCTCAACAACGCGCTGGAGGCCGGCGAGACCGTCCTGCTGGAGGGGTCGCAGGGCACACTGCTCGACGTCGACCACGGCACGTATCCCTATGTGACGTCGTCGAATCCGACCGCGGGCGGCGCGGCGGTGGGGTCCGGCATCGGCCCGACCCGGATCACCACCGTGCTGGGGATCTTGAAGGCCTACACCACCCGCGTCGGCTCGGGCCCGTTCCCGACCGAACTGTTCGACGAAAGCGGCGAATACCTATCCAAGACCGGCGGGGAGTTCGGCGTCACCACCGGCCGGCGGCGCCGCTGCGGCTGGTTCGACGCCGTCATCGCCCGCTACGCCACCCGGGTCAACGGGATCACCGACTACTTCCTCACCAAGCTCGACGTGCTCTCCAGCCTCGAGACGGTCCCGGTGTGCGTCGGTTACCGCGTCGACGGCAAAGAGGTCTCGGAGATGCCGATGACGCAAAGCGATCTGCACCGCGCGGAACCCGTCTACGAGGAGCTGCCCGGCTGGTGGGAGGACATCTCCGAGGCGCGCGAGTTCGACGACCTGCCCGCGAAAGCGCGCGACTATGTGCTGCGGCTGGAAGAGCTTGGCGGAGCACACATTTCGTGCATCGGTGTCGGACCGGGCCGTGATCAGACCATCGTGCGTCGCGACGTGCTGGCGACGCGCCCGTGACCGATTCTCCCGAACAGCTCGACCCCGATTACGACCATCACGGCGGTTTCCCGGAATACGGCGCCGCCAGCCCGGGACCGGGCTTCGGCCGGTTCGTCGCGGCGATGCGGCGGCTGCAGGACCTGGCGGTGTCGGCCGACCCCAGCGACGACGCCTGGAATGACGCCGCCGAACACGTCGAGGCCCTCTCCGAGCAGCTCGCCCCGTTCAAGGCGGCCGAAGGCCAGGCCCCAGCCGGCCGCTCGCCGACCCTGCCCGGAATGGGCAGCCTGCTACTGCCGCCCTGGACCATGAGCAGGTACGACCCCGACGGCGTGGAGATGCGTGGTCACTTCAGCCGATTCCATGTCGGCGGCAACGGCGCGGTGCACGGCGGCGTGCTCCCACTGCTGTTCGACCACGTCTTCGGGATGGTGGTGCACGCCGCCGGCCGGCCGATCAGCCGCACCGCCTTCATCCACGTCGACTACCGCAAGATCACCCCGATCGACACCCCGCTGGTGGTCCGCGGCCACGTCGCCGCGACCGAGGGCCGCAAGGCGTTTGTCCGCGGCGAACTACTCGACGGCGACACCCTGTTGGCCGAGGCCAACGGCCTGATGATCCGGTTGCTGCCGGGCCAGCCCTGACGCTGCGTGGCCGGCCACACAGGCGACGCACCTATCCTTGGGCACCGTGACTGACGTCAAGGCGGACGACAACACCGGTCAGCGAACCAGAGTCATGCTGCTCGGGGCCGGGGAGTACAGCCGCGAACTCGCGACCGCGCTGCGGCGTCTGGGCGCCCACGTGATCGTCGCCGGACACCAGCCGGACGCGAACGTGCCGGCGGACGAGTCGCTGCTGGTCGACCTGACCGACCCTGATGAGCTGGGCGCCGCGATCAGGCGGGTAGAGCCGCACTACGTGGTGACGGCCTCCAACGGGGTGTCCGCCGACGCCCTGACCGCCGTCTCACCGGACGCCGATGGCCTCGCCGCGCAGTTCGTCCCGACCGCTCGTTGTGTCCGGCTCACCGCCGACCGGGAAGGTTTGCGCCGGCTGGCCGCCGACGAACTCGGGCTGCCCACCGCGCCGTTCTGGTTCGCGGGGTCACTCGACGAGCTGCGCGCCATCGCCAACCATGCCGGCTATCCGCTGAAGGTGCAGCCGGTGGCCGGCGTCGGTGGCGAGGGCCAGTCGGTGGTGCTGCTGCCCGACGACCTCGAGCCGGCCTGGCAGCGGGCCGGTAACCGCAGGGTGCTGGCCGAGACCCTGGTCGAGATCGACTTCCACGTCACGCTGCTGACCGTCCGCGGCGACGGGCCGTCGGGACCGACGATGGAGTTCTGCCAGCCGATCGGCCACGGCGACGCCATCGGCGACGTGCAGGCGTCGTGGCAGCCGCAGGATCTGAGCCCGTCCGCGCTGGACGCCGCGCGTTCGATCGCGGCCCGCGTGGTCAAGGCGCTCGGCGGACGCGGCCTGTTCGGGGTGGAGCTGATGATTCGCGGCGACGAGGTGTATTTCAGCGACGTCGCCACCCGGCCGTTCGAAAGCGGCCTGGTCACCGTTCGCACGCAACGGCTCTCGGAATTCGAACTGCAGGCGCGGGCCATCCTGGGTCTGCCGATCGACACCATCATGATCTCGCCCGGCGCGGCCGAGGTGATCTACGCGGGCGCCGGCGGGGAGCCCCAGCCGGGGCGCGACGGCGCGCTGGCCGATGCGCTGCGCACCACCGAGAGCGATGTCCGGGTATTCGCTCGCGACGAGTCTGACGGGCGGCGTCCGCTGGGAGCGGCTGTGGTGACCGCCGCGGACGTGACCACGGCCCGCGGCCGCGCGCGGCACGCGTCCGGCGCACTGCGCAGGCTCTGGTAGCCGGCCGCTTCCGGGATATCACGATTCCGGGCCCCGGACACTGTGTCCAGAATGCGAACTCGGCTTCCACAAGCCGGGCAGATTACGGTGCGCCGTGCAACCATCACCGTGGAGGGGTCGGGCAGTCTTTGACGTGAACTACGACCGTCTCAGGGCTGAGACAGCAGTCCCTGCCGCCATGGTGGATTCCGCTCGGTCCCTCCCCACCCGGCAACGTCGTAGTATCGGCGCGGTTGCCAGTCGGCAGCGGCGAGTTTCAGCGTGCATTCACGCACGGATATTGTCGACTGCAACGTCGTCGATTGAGTATGGGGAAACTGCAGGTGACAACAGCGTCCGAGCGTTCCTACGCAGGAGATCTCACCCCCGAGCAGGCGTGGAAGCTGCTCACCGAGAACCCCGAGGCAGTTCTCGTCGACGTCCGCACCGACGCCGAATGGCGCTTCGTCGGTGTTCCCGACCTGGCCGACCTGGGCCGCGAGGTCGTGTACATCGAGTGGAACAACTTTGACGGCAAGCAGAACGAGAACTTCGTCACGGAGTTGCTCGAGCACGTCCCGGCCGGCGGCGATCGCCCGGTGGTGTTCCTGTGTCGGTCGGGCAATCGCTCGATCAGCGCGGCCGAGGCGGCCACCGAGGCCGGCGTCGCCCCGTCCTACAACGTGCTGGACGGCTTCGAGGGCCAACTCGATGACAACCGTCATCGCGGTGGAAGGGGCTGGCGGGCAATCGGTTTGCCGTGGACGCAGACATGAGCGACGACGGGAAGCTGGCTCCGTCGGTCCGCATACCTGCCGCGCTGCCTGACGGCGTCAGCCAGGCCACCATCGGTGTGCGCGGCGGAATTCTGCGCTCGCAGTTCGAAGAGACCAGCGAGGCAATGTATTTGGCGTCCGGATACGTCTACGGCTCTTCGGCGGAGGCAGAGCAGGCGTTCACCGGTGAGGTCGACCGCTACGTCTATTCGCGCTACGGCAATCCGACGATAACTATGTTCGAGGAGCGCCTGCGCCTGATCGAGGGTGCCCCCGCGGCATTCGCCACTGCCAGCGGGATGGCGGCGGTGTTCACGTCGCTGGGTGCTCTGCTTGGCGCGGGCGATCGACTTGTGGCTTCCCGCAGCCTGTTTGGTTCGTGTTTCGTGGTCTGCAGTGAAATCCTGCCGCGCTGGGGCGTCGAAACGGTGTTCGTCGACGGCGACGACCTGTCCCAGTGGGAGAAGGCACTGTCGGTGCCGACTCAGGCGGTGTTCTTCGAGACGCCGTCCAACCCCATGCAGTCGCTGGTGGACATCGCCGCGGTCGCCGAGCTGGCCCACGCCGCCGGCGCGAAGGTGGTGCTGGACAACGTCTTTGCGACTCCGCTATTACAGCAGGGCATCCCGCTCGGCGTCGATGTGGTGGTCTACTCGGGCACCAAGCACATCGACGGGCAGGGCCGGGTGCTAGGTGGCGCCATTCTCGGCGACAAGGAGTACATCGACGGCCCCGTGCAGAAGCTGATGCGGCACACCGGGCCGGCGATGAGCGCGTTCAACGCCTGGGTGATGCTCAAAGGCCTTGAGACACTGGCAATTCGGGTCGACTATCAGAACTCGTCGGCGCAGCGCATCGCCGAATACCTGGAGGGCCACCCCGCTGTGCGGTGGGTGCGTTACCCGTTCCTTCCCTCGCATCCGCAGTATGACCTGGCCAAGCGCCAAATGTCCGGCGGCGGAACGGTGGTGACCTTCGAGCTCGACGCCCCGGTCGGCGCGGCCAAGCAGCGGGCGTTCGAGGTGGTCGATGGACTGCAGTTGATCAACATCTCCAACAACCTGGGCGACTCGAAATCGCTTGTCACGCATCCCGCGACGACGACACACCGGGCAATGGGGCCCGAAGGGCGTGCCGCTATTGGGTTGGGCGACGGCGTCGTTCGCATTTCGGTGGGCCTCGAGGGCACCGATGACCTGATCACCGACCTCGACAGGGCCTTGAGCTAGGAATCTCCTGGGAATTCGCTGGCGGTCGGCAATCGGCATGTCCGACAACGGAAAATGCCGCCGACGGCCCACTCGGATTACCCGGTTATTCATCTAACCGTCGCTTGGTCTTTCCCACGGCACGCAACTTCGGGGCGATAGTAACGCCGTAGGGAATCTGCTCGATAGCAGTACGACGGTGCGTATACCGCGGCGTCATGCCTGCCCGACTACATCGGGCCCGAAATGGAGACACTTGCGTGATATCGAGCTTCAGCCGGCCACGGACGTCACCTCATCCGCTGACCGGCGATTTCTATGAGTGGGCCGTCATCGTCGACGGCGACGAAGTCGCTTGGCAGAGCTACGCCGGTCCACTGAGATTCGACGAAACCGACTTCGCGATCGCGACCCGCAAGTTGCTCTCGATCGAACCCGGCGAACTCCCCGATCTGGTGGCCGAGCACGTCGAGTTCGCCTCGCCCAGTCGCGGTCAACGCCGCGTGATGGTGCATTCGACCACGCCGTACGCGAGCAGCTTCGAAACCGACCTCACCGCAATGGTGGAGGGGCGCCCGGTGCTGGACCTGACCACGTACGTGGAGACTCGCGGTCTTTACCTGGCCCGCAGCGGCGATCTCGTGGTCGGGCGGACCCAGCCCTGGCGACACGGGACCGCGGCGGAAGGCGTTGAGCGTTTGGTACTTCCGGATGCGGACTACTACTACATGTCCCAGGCGCTGGTGCGCCGCGCGGTTGACGGCGGCGATCGCGATCCGGTGATGCGGCACATCATCGACTTCATGCGGGAGAACCCGTCAACGGTGGTGTGCCCCTACGACTTCGAACCCGAATTCCAGCTCTTCGTCACCTGGCTGGCCCGGATCACCGGCCTGGGCCGAATTCGAGTCGACGCCAACGATTCTCGGCTGGGAGTGTGGAACCGCAAGCGCATGCTGCATCCGACGGTCGAGGCCGCGCTGAGTCTGGGGGACGTCGACGGCCAACCGGGTCCGGTCATCCTGGCGCGTGAGCACCGGGCCAGTGAGGCGTTCACCACCTTGGGTGCGTCCATTCCGGTGCTGCCCGGCTACGCGGTGTCTTGGCGCGAGAATCGCGACGACTTCAGTGCCGACTTACACCGCGCCGCAGCGCTGCTGCGGAACCGGTACGGTCTCACCCGCGCCTGCCTGAAACCGTCCGAGGGTTGCAACGGTGGACGCATCACCCCCGGCATCGACCTCGGCGACACCGCTCCCCTTGATGAACTCGCCTCCAGCGCTTGGAAATTGGGCGGCGACCAGGTTCTGGAAGCGCACGTCACCTACTTTGAACGGGAAGTCGGCGGCGAACGCGTCTTGACGACACCGTCGGCGCACGTGCGTTCGGGCGAGCTGCTCGACGGGCTCACCCTGCAGTTCATGCGTGGCACGTCGTGGAAGGGCAACATCTTCGTCGGGCCGCAGGACTGGGACCGCCTGGGGCTGGACAAGGGCGTCTACGCCGCGCTGCGCGCGACGATGACTGATCTGCATCATCGGTTGGGTCTGTTGCACTGCGGCATCGACTTCGCGGTCGGTACCGTCGGCGGCGTCTTCGGCGACACCGTGGTGGCGGCCGTTCAGGACATCAACCCCAAAGTCACCGGCGCGCTGTTCCTGCGGGAATTCATGGCGCGTCATCCAGAGATCGGTGCCGGCGCCGCCACCCGTGTGCTCAGCCCGAACGCGACGGGCAGCGCCCAACGGATCCGCGAGTTGGTCTCGCAATCCTCGACCGCCGAACTGCCGTGCGAAGAAGTCGCGGTCGTGCCGGGCCGTTGGGCGATGATCGCCACGTCGGCGGCGACGTCGCTGACCGCTGGCGTGCAGGCACTGACCATGGAACGGACTCTTGCCACAGCTCGCTGACTGACTTGATGACGGCGCGATAACAAGTCGCGCGACGCGCTGGACACATCCCAAGAACGTCGCGGTCCGAGACTTATCGTCAGTTTGTGTATCGCCGCACCGCGCTGAAACTTCCCCTGTTGCTGGCTGCGGGAACGGCTTTGGCTCAAGTGCCGCGGGCCGCCGCTGACCCGCCACGGGCGTCCGCCGAGTCGAGTCGGTGGTCATCGGACCGAGCCAACCGGTGGTATCAGGCTCAGGGTTGGCCCGTCGGCGCGAACTTCATCACCTCGACTGCCATCAACCAGCTCGAGATGTTTCAGCCGGGTACCTACGACCCGCGCCGCATCGATCAGGAACTCGGTTGGGCGCGCTTGCACGGACTCAACACGGTGCGGGTCTTTCTCCACGACCAGTTGTGGGCCCAGGATTCGCGCGGCTTCCAGACCCGACTCGCACAGTTCGTCGGGATCACCGCCCGCCACCGCATCAAGCCGCTGTTCGTGTTGTTCGACTCCTGTTGGGACCCGCACCCGCAAGTGGGTCGTCAGAAGGCCCCAACGCCGGGCGTGCACAACTCCGGCTGGGTGCAGGGCCCCGGCGCCGATCGCATCGACGACAAGAGCTACACCCGCACCCTGCAGGACTACGTCACCGGCGTGATGACCCAATTCCGCAATGACGACCGGGTTTTGGGCTGGGACGTCTGGAACGAACCCGACAACCCCGCGCCGCAGTACGCCCGTGTCGAGCGTGGCGACAAGCTGGACCGGGTGGCCGACCTGCTTCCGCAGGTCTTCTCCTGGGCGCGCTCGGTCGACGCGCGTCAGCCGTTGACCAGCGGCGTGTGGGACGGCGAGTGGGCGGATCCCGCCAGCCGCACCACCATTCAGAACATCCAGTTGACCAACTCTGATGTGGTCAGCTTCCACTCCTACGCCGGCCCGTCGACTTTCGAGTCACGCATCAACGAGCTCACCCCGCACGGCCGCCCGATCCTGTGCACCGAGTACATGGCCCGATCGCAAGGCAGCACCGTCGAGTCGATCCTGCCAGTTGCCAAGCGGCACAACGTCGGTGCGATCAACTGGGGCTTGGTGGCCGGCAAGACGCAGACCTACTTCCCCTGGGACTCCTGGAACCACCCGTACTCGGCGGTCCCGAAGGTGTGGTTCCACGACCTGCTGCGCCCGGATGGCAACGCGTTCGACAACACCGAGTCGCGGACCATCCGGAGCTTGGGTGCCTCGGCATTCGGTTAACCGTGACCGTCGCCAAATCGATCCTGCTGTTCGGGTTGGCTGCGCTGCTGGAGATCGGCGGAGCATGGCTGGTGTGGCAGTGCGTCCGTGAGCACCGCAGCTGGATCTGGGCCGGGCTGGGCGTAATCGCGCTGGGCGCATATGGTTTCGTCGCGACATTCCAGCCCGACGCGCAGTTCGGCCGCGTACTTGCTGCCTACGGCGGCGTGTTCGTCGCCGGGTCACTGGCGTGGGGCATGGCGCTGGACGGATTCCGGCCCGACCGGTGGGACGTCATCGGCGCGACGGTATGCCTCGCCGGTGTCAGCGTGATCATGTACGCGCCGCGTGGGCGCTGATCACTCCTTGTGCTCGATCACCCCGGTCGCGTGCTGCGCACGGTCCTCATAGCTACGCCGCGCGCCCGCGTCGACGTTGAGGAACACCGTGTCGTTGCCCATTTTCTTGTTCAGCCAGCGGCGGCCGCCATCCGGCAACAGCGTGGCCACGGTGGCGAACGACTTTCCCCACGCGGGCACTGACACCCGGGATTTCGGCTTGTCGAGCACTTTGACGATGGCCGCGGCGATCTCCGCCGGTTCGACCGGCTTCTGCGCCGACGACGGCGCTGTGCCCGCAATCAGTTCGGTGTTGGTGAAGGTCGGCAGGACCGCGGTGATTCTCACGCCTTGCGGGGCGAATTCGTCCGCCATTGCGCTGGACAATCCGACGACCCCGAATTTGGTTGCGGCGTAGACGACTTGGCCGGGAACGGCGACCATGCCCGCCAGCGATGCGATGTTGACGATGTGCCCGGCGCGCCGCTTCACCATTTCCGGTAGCACCAATTGGCATCCGGTGAGCACGCCGTAGAGGTTCACCTCGATCGATGAGCGGATCGCCTGCGCCGATTGTTCGAGGAACGGGCCCACCGGCATGACGCCGGCATTGTTGATCAGCACGTCGATGCGCCCGCCGCCGTCGGCGCGAGCCTTGTCCACGAAGGCCGCGAACGACTCCTTGTCGGTGACGTCGAGGGGATGACCGCTGACGTGCCCGAGGCTGCTGATGCCGGCGACGGCGCTCTCGAGCACGTCGAGGTCCCGGTCACCGATGACGACCCGAGCGCCCCGCGCCAGTAACGCCTGCGCAGTCGCATATCCGATGCCGCGGGCGGCACCGGTGATGAGGATCGTCCTGCCCCTGATGTTGTCCATCCGTCGGACTTTACAGGTGTCAAGTCTGGTGCGGAACAACCTGAGCGTCCGTGGAAGAAGTCCTCCGGCGTGGGGCAAAACGGGCCGCGTCCCGGCCGGATCCGGTTGTCGCCCCAGGTCAGTGACCCAGGAGCGGTCGACTCGGCGGCGAAGTGACAAAAAGCTCGCAGCGTCTATCCGTCCAGTTAGCCGGACCGACTGCCTATTGTGCTCACGGATACCGTCTGGTATTTCTAGAAGCACAAACGATACTAATTGAACGGAACATGCCGGATTTACAGAACAATAGTCTGGCACCAAGGGAAGGAGGACCAATGAGAGCTACCTCGGTGAGCTCTGCCGCAGGATCATTCTTCCTCGCCCGAAGCTTCAGTTGGCCCGATCCCGACGTCGATGGCACGTTGGTCGTGTCGCAACCGGCCGCGGACCCGGATCTCTGGGCCGAGTACGCCGCGGGCGCCATCCTGAGCTACCGCAAGCGTGGTGTGGAGTGCGCCCTGGACATAGACGCGCTGCGCAACGGCGACGACACGATCATGTTCTGCGCGGTGATCAGCGACTCCGGACAGGTGGTCGGCGGTTACCGGGCCATCGCGCTGCGCTCCGTCGACGACTCGCACGCTGTCGAGGAGTGGGCCGGCCAGCCCGATCAGCAGGCGGTGCGACAGATGATCGCCGACCGCGTGCCGCATGGCGTGCTGGAGATGAAAGCCGGCTGGGTCACCGACGCGGCAGGTCGGAATCCGTTCCTCACCACCGCCTTGGCCCGCGCCTGCTTCTACATGATGGTCGTGCTGGACTTTCAATACACCATGTGCACGGCCGCCACCGCGGTGCTCAACAGCTGGCGTTCCTCTGGGTCCGTGGTGGCACCCATTACGGCGACGCCGTATCCGACCGATCGCTACCGGACCAAATTGCTCTGGTGGAACAGACGCGATTTCTTCGGTCACGCGCAACCCGATCAGCTCGCCAAGATCGTCTGCGAGACAAAGGAATTACTGCACGAGCAGTTTCGCCGCGGGGAGATCGGCACCGACCTCGCCGGCCTACTCCCACCCACGTTCGCGACGCCACTCCGGCCCTGCTTCACCCCGTCCAACCCGAAATTCGCAGAGGTATAGCAAATGGAAAACAACTCCGAACCCGTGTGGATCATGTTCGTCACCGACACCGAGACCCGCGACAAGATGCTCAAGTACGGCAGCGGGTCGCAGTGGGAGGTGGACCCCTCTACGGCCGCGGCGATGATTCTGGTCGGGGCCGCCGTCCGGATGCCCGGCCCGCTCGAGGAGCGGCCCGTCTCCGGGGTCAACGGGATGTCGATGATCTCCCGCGAAAGCGCCTGAGCTCCTTCAGAGTCCGAGGTCTTTGGCGACAATCGTCTTCATGATCTCGGTGGTCCCCCCGTAGATCGTCTGAATGCGCGCGTCGACAAACGCCCGGGCGACCGGATATTCCCGCATATACCCGTATCCACCGTGCAATTGCAGGCAGCGGTCGGCAGTCCGCACCTGAAGCTCAGTGGTCCACCACTTCAACTTGGCGGCCCGAGCCGCCGTCAGCTCACCGGTCAGATGTTCGGCGATGCAGTCGTCGAGATAGGTACGCGCGACGTCGATTTCGGTGGCCAACTCGGCCAGCACGAACTGGGTGTTCTGCAGTCCTGATATCGCCGAGCCGAAGGCCTTGCGCTGCTTGACGTAGTCGAGCGTTTCGGCCAGGACGCCCTCGGCGGCGGCCACCGCGCCCACGGCCAGCGACAGCCTCTCCTGCGGCAGGTTGTTCATCAGCTGATAGAAGCCGCGGCCTTCCTCGCCCAGTAAATGGTCGACCGGCACGCGCATGTCGGCAAAGCTGAGTTCACTGGTGTCCTGGGCGTGCAGCCCGATCTTCTCCAAATTCCGGCCGCGGTCAAAGCCCGGCATGTCGGGCTCGACCACGAACAGCGACAGGCCCTTGTGCCGGTCGGCCCCGGTGCGTGCCGCGACGACGAACAGGTCTCCGGTCTGTCCGTTGGAGATGAAGGTCTTCGCCCCATTGACCACATAGTGGTCGCCGTCGCGCGTTGCGGTGGTGCGGATTCCGGCCAGGTCGCTGCCGGCACCGGGTTCGGTCATCGCGATGCCGATCACTGTCTCACCGGTGACGACGCCCGGGAGCCAGCGCTGCTTCTGCTCGGCCGTCGTCAGATCGGTGAGGTAGGGCAACACGATGTCGTTTTGCAGCGATAAGGCGATCGCTTCGGCCGCCGCGCCCGCCCGCTGCAGCTCGTCGACCACGATCGCGTTGTAACGGAAGTCCTCGACGCCCGCGCCGCCGAACTCCTCCGGGACCGAAAAGGCCAGCAGCCCAAGCTTGCCGGCCTCGGTGAACAGGGAGCGGTCCACGCAACCCGCCTTCTCCCAGTCTTCGTGGGCCGGGACGACGGTCTGCTGCACGAAGTCGTGCACCATGTCGCGGAATTGCCGGTGCTCGGAGCTGTACTCCAGCCGCGCACTCACCGGAAGGCGTCCAGGCCGGTGAACGCCTGGCCCAGGATCAGCTGGTGCATTTCCGGGGTGCCCTCGTAGGTGAGCACCGATTCCAGGTTGACCATGTGGCGGATCACCGGGTACTCCAGCGATATCCCGTTGCCGCCCAGAATGGTTCGCGCGGTGCGGCAGATTTCTATCGCTTCGCGGGTGTTGTTCAGTTTGCCGAAGCTGACCTGCTCGGGGCGCAGACCGGTGGTGTCCTTGAGCCGTCCCAGGTGCAGCGCGAGCAGCAGGCCCTTGTGCAGTTCGACAGCCATGTCGACGAGTTTGGCCTGGGTCAACTGGAATCCCGCGATCGGCCGGTCGAATTGGGTGCGCTCACCGGCGTAGTCCAGCGCGGCCTGCCACGCGGAGCGCGCGGCACCCATCGAACCCCAGATGATGCCGTAGCGCGCTTCCGACAGGCACGACAGCGGACCCTTGAGCCCCCTCACCTCGGGCAGCAGCGCACCGTCGGGCAGCCGGACGTCGTCGAGGACCAGCTCGCTGGTGATCGAGGCCCGCAGCGACAGCTTGTGGTGGATGGTGTTCGCCGAGAATCCCGGAGTCTTGGTGGGAACGATGAAGCCACGCACCCCGTCGTCGGTAACCGCCCACACCACCGCTACGTCGGCGACCGAGCCGTTGGTGATCCACATCTTGCGGCCGTTCAGGACCCAGTCCGACCCGTCGCGCTTGGCCCGCGTGGTCATCGACGCCGGGTCCGATCCGGCGTCGGGCTCGGTCAGGCCGAAACAGCCGAGCAGCTCGCCGGCGGCCATGCCGGGCAGCCACTGCTGTTTCTGCTCCTCGGAGCCGAACCGCCAGATCGCGAACATGGCCAGCGAGCCCTGCACCGACACCATCGATCGGATCCCGGAGTCGGCGGCCTCCAGTTCGGTGCACGCCAGCCCGTAGTGCACGGCCGAGGCCCCGCCGCAGCCGTAGCCCTCCAGGTGCATGCCGAGCAGACCCAGCTGGCCGAAGTGTTTGGCCAGGTCACGCACCGGCAAATCGCCGATTTCGAACCACTCCGCGACGTGCGGCAGGACGTGTTCGGCGCAGAACTGCCGGACGGTGTCGCGGACCGCCTTCTCGTCGTCGGACAGCGAGCCGTCCAGGCCGAGCGGATCCTGCGGATTGAAAGCGGGAGGCGTACCGGTGCTCATCGCCCCATACTGCCACCGCGGGGGAGTCGGCCTAGGCTGCGTTCGGGGGAATGAACATGGAGGTGACGGGCATGCCCCCACTACTTCGCGTCGCGGCCGTATTTCTGGGGGCGGTCGCCCTGGCTCCGCCGGCCATCGCCGATCCAATCGACCCGATTCCCGGCAATGGGGTGTTCGTGGTCGGGCCGGACATCGCTCCGGGCCTGTATCACACGGCAGGGTCGGGATCGACCTTCGGCGTCTGGATCAACAATGTCCCGACCCAGGATTCGATGTGCTCGTGGTTCACCTACGGCACTCCCGATGCGGCCAAAGACCATGTCCTGCAGACTAATACGTCCGTCGGGCCGATGTATGCGAACATCAACACCGGGGTCAAGGCGTTCGAGTCGCAGAACTGCCAGCCCTGGACGCGCGTTCCGTAAGTTGTTCAGCGGCAGTGCTAGTCGCAGTTGACGCAGACCCCGGTCAGCGAAAGCTGCATGCCGCAGCTGCAGAACTTCCCCTCCCGTCGGACATCGGCGGACCGCTTGCCGCCGGGGCGCACGCGATTCTCCGGGTGCTCGACGTACCAGGTCCCCTTGCGCGAACTGGGTCCATACTCGGCGCCGCCTTCCGCGATGCCGACGATTTCCTGTTCGGTGCGAAAGCCCGTCGTATATCCGTGGTAGATATGCAGATCGGGACGTCCGTCGCGCCGTCTGGCGATGACGTAGGGCTTGCTGGCACGGACCACCGCCTCGAACTCGGTGATGCCGATAGCCGTAGTCATCCGGCGAATGAATTGGTGATTCTCGGTGGGGATGCGCGCCTTCGCCATCGCCGCGATCAGCGAATCGGGCTCTTGTTCTGCAATGGTCACATTTCTCAACGATAAGTGGCCCCCACACTCGCGTCGGGCCCTCGCGCCGCTGCGCGACAACACTTCAGCAGTCCTTTATCGCCCGGCTGACCACGATTCACCCACCGAACATCTCGTGGCCCAGAGTCTGGCGAGTGCCTGCAGGCGCGGGCGGCGGCTCGAATTGGACTGGTCAACCAGTGAACTCGGCGAGGTGGTCGGTGATGAATTCCGCGACCGTGGTCGGCTTCTTGCCACCGATCCGCTCCACCAGGTCGTTGTTGCCCGCGAAGATGCCGTTCTGGTAGTCGACGGCGACATGGCTCAGGTGCTGCGCCAGGAAGTCGGGGAAGCCCATGGCCTTGATGCTCTCGATCCAGGCCGGAATCTCCGTCGGCTCATAGCGCACCGGCCGACCCAGGACCTCGGCGATGGCCTCGGCGATCTGGTAGTGGTTCATCTCCACGGCGCCGAACAGTGGATAGATCTGCCCGGCATGCTGCTCGGGGTTCTCCAGGATCGCGGCGATCACGCGCCCCTGGTCCTCGGCAGTGATGGGTGCGTGCCGGCCGTCACCGAACGGCAGGCGCAGCACCCCTTCTTCGCGAATGCCCTTGGCGCCGAAGATCGTGAACCATTCAGCGAAATACGTCGGGCGCAAATGGGTTGCGGCAATCGGCGACCAGTCCAGGATTCGCTCGCCCAGCCAGTGGATGCGCGCGGCATCGCTGGCGGCGCCACGACGGGCCGAGATCTGCGACATGTTGACGATCGCACTGACGCCGGCTTCTTCGGCAACTTGGGCGAACGTGGTGGTCGCCTCGAGCAGTCCCGGGCTGATCGGGTAGACGAAGTACGCGGCGCGGGTGCCGTCGGCGGCCGCACGGACGGCGTCGATGTCGTGCAGGTCGCCGACGATCACCTCGGCGCCGCTGTCGCGCAGCGCCGCGGCACGGTCGTCAAAGCGGTGTACCAGCGCGCGTACGTGATGACCGCGCTCGAGCAACAGTTTCGCGGCGTAGCCACCGGTCCGCCCGGCGGCGCCGGTGACGAGCAACGCGTTGTGATCCGTGGACATGGGAGTTCCTCTCGTCGTCTGTCATTCGCTTGGAGTGACAATGCAGGTCACTGTCACATCTAGCTCTATCCAAGTCAAGCCAGTGGTACCACCTAATTTGTTCCTGAAACGGACGAGGATATAGGGGAATAAAGGCTGCGTTAGGGAAGTTTGGCGATCTCTCGGAGAACTAACGCATCTCCGGGCTGGAGTGTGCCATCCGGCCACGACGTCCCAAAACCTCTCTGCCACAAGGCCGGATATAGCTTGTTTTCCAGGTTGGCTTGACTTTCATCAAGACAGTCACCCCTGAACCGCGAGCCATCTGGCTATATAGAAGTAGTGGTCAGTGGCTAGGATGGCGTGATGAGCCCAGCAGCAGATGCGATGACGTTGACGGGCCGTCTCGCCGACGGTGACAGGACCGGGTATCGGCAAGTCTGCCCGATCGAGCGGGCCCTGGACACCATCGGGACACGTTCGGCTCTGGTCCTGCTGCGTGAGGCATTCTGGGGCACAACCCGTTTCGAGGATTTCGCGCAGCGTGCCGGCTTCACCGAGCAGATTGCGGCGACGCGCCTCAAGCAACTGGTGGATGCCGGGGTGCTGACCAAGCAGCCGTATAAGTCTCCGGGCCAGCGCACCCGTTACGAATACGTGCTGACGACGCGTGGCCGGCAATTGTTCCCCGTCCTGGTCAGCCTGATCGAATTCGGCATGCTCCTGCAGGGCGATTCGAGACGACTCGATCTGGTGCACGGCGAAGGTTGCGGTGCTCCGCTCGTCACGCATGTGCAGTGCGTCGAGGGCCATAACGTGCAGCTCGGGCAATCCGAAGCGCGGCTGCGCCCCAAGCCGAAGCGCTGAGCCTCACCTGGACGATCGACCGGAGCGGTAACCTCACCGCATGGATCGTCCGCGGCGCAGTCCGGCCTGGCTGGGTATCGATGTGGCCTGTGTGCTGGTGTTTTGCGCCTTGGGGCGGCGCAGCCACGACGAAGGGCTCAACGCCGCGGGCATCGCAACAACGGCGTGGCCCTTTCTGAGCGGCACCGCGGTGGGATGGCTGGCGTCGCAGGCCTGGCGGCGCCCAACGACGGTGTATCCCACCGGTGTGGTGGTGTGGCTGTGCACGGTCGTCATCGGGATGCTGCTGCGCAAGGTCACCTCCGCCGGTGTGGCCGCCAGTTTCATCGTGGTCGCATCGACGGTCACCGCGCTGCTGCTGCTCGGCTGGCGTGCGATCGCCCAGTTCAGGCGTCGCGGCGCAAGGGTCGCGTAGCCGTGAAACGGACCGACGACGACTCCTGGGGTCCGGCCACCAGCGTCGGAACCACCGCCACCCTGGTGGCGACCGCGCGGGCGTTGGCGCACCGGGCGGGTTTGATCAACGACCCCTTCGCCGAGTCGTTGGTCAGCGCTGTCGGGCTGGACTTCTTCACCAAAGTGGCGACTGGGGAGCTGGCCCTCAGCGAGGTCGGCGACGACAACGGATTGGCTTTGCTGACAGACCTTTTGGCGGTCCGAACCCGGTTCTTCGACAACTTCGTCACCGACGCGTTCCGGGCCGGAATTCGGCAGGCCGTCATCCTCGCATCAGGTTTGGACGCCCGTCCCTACCGGCTGTGGTGGCCGTCGGGCACCACCGTCTACGAGATCGATCAACCCGAGGTGATCGACTTCAAGACCCAGACCTTCCGGGCCCTGGACGTGTCGCCCACGGCCAATCGGCGGGCGGTGGGAATCGATCTTCGGCGGGACTGGCCGGAAGCGCTGCGGCGGATCGGCTTCGACACCGGCCAGCCGACCGTGTGGATCGCCGAGGGGCTATTCATCGGGTTTCTTCCGCCGGCCCTTCAAGACCGGCTGCTTGACAACGTCACCGCGCTGAGCGCGCCCGGTAGCCGCGCGGCGGCCGACTACTTCCCGGAGCGGCAACCGCCGTTCCTCGACCAGGAACACGCGCTGGCGAACCACTGGAAGCAGTTCGGATACAGCGGTGACATGGCGGAGTTCACCTTCGCCGAGGAGCACCATGATCCCGCCGAGTCGTTGGCGGCGCTCGGCTGGCGAACCGTGGTGACCGAGATCGAGAAGCTGTTCACCGCGACCGGTCTGCCGGGTTTACGTCGTCAGGATCTAAACGGTGCGCCGGTGGCGGGCCGCTACGTTCGTGCGATTCTGGCCTAGCCGTACCGGAATGCGGCCGATGGCGAGACGTTAGAAATGTAGTGATGCCCCAGCCCAAGCCAACCCGCTCCGCCGCAGCAGGTCCGTTTCACCGCGGTGACTGCGGACGATCCCAGGGCCCAGCCCCTGCTCGACGAGCTGGCCGTTGAGTACGCGCACCGCTACGACAGCACCCTGCCGACCGTCACGGCGTGGATGCAATCGGTGCCGACGTCCGAGTTCGCGGCACCCGACGGCGGCTTTCTGATCGGAGAGGTGGACGGGATCACCGTTACCGGCGGCGCGTTCCAGCGATTCGATGCCCGCACCGCGGAGTTGAAGCGGATTTGGACGGATCGGCGGCATCGCCGCAGTGGGTATGCCACAGCTTTGCTGAGGGAACTGGAGGCCGTCATCGCGCAGCGGGGCTATCGACGTGTCTACCTCACGACGGGTAATCGCCAACCCGAGGCGGAGGCGCTCTACGAGACGGCGGGCTACACCCGGCTTTCGGAGCCGCTGCCGTCGGTGGGGATGGTCTTCCCGATCGCGTTTGTGAAGGATCTGGCGTGACCGCCGGCGACCTGCACGTGGGCGTCGCGCTCGACGGCTACGGCTGGCACCGGCAGGCGTGGCGCACCACGCTGGCCGCCGACCCCGACGCGGAATCGGTGCTCAGCGGCCGATATTGGGCCGGCCTGGCGGCCACCGCGGAGCGCGGACTGCTCGACTTCCTCACCATCGACGACGCGCTGACGCCGCAGCCCGGTCGCAGCGAGGTGATCAGCCCGCGGCGGCTGGCGGGCCGTGCCGACGCCGTGCTCGTCGCCGCGCGGATCGCGCCGGTCACCGAGCACATCGGCCTGATCCCGGTGGCGACCGTCACCCACACCGAGCCGTTCCACATCTCCAAGGCCATCGCCACCCTGGACCACGTCTCGCATGGGCGGGCCGGTTGGCAGCCGCGGGTCAGTTCGACGGCACACGAGGCCGCCCTGTTCGGCCGTCGCGCAGCGCCGACCGACGGGGAGGACGTGTTCGACGAGGCCGCCGACGCCGTCGAGGTGGTGCGTCGACTCTGGGACAGCTGGGAGGACGACGCGATCATCCGCGACGCCGCCACCGGCCGCTACATCGATCGAAAGAAGCTGCACTACATTGACTTTCGCGGCAAGTACTTCTCGGTGAAGGGTCCCTCCATTACCCCGCGACCGCCGCAGGGGCAGCCGGTGGTGGCCGCCCTCGCCCATGGCCCGCGGATCTATGAGTTCGCGGCGGCCAGCGCCGACCTGGTGTTCATCACGCCCACCGACGATGCGTCACTCGATGCGATCCTCGACGAGGTCAAGGCGGCCGGCGGGCAGCACCTCAAGGTGTATGCCGACGTGGTGGTCACGTTCGGCGGTGACACCGAGTTCGGTTCGGACGCATTGATATTCGACGGTGACCCGTCTGAGGTGGTCGATCTGCTGCTTGGCTGGCAGCAACGTGGCGTCGACGGGGTGCGGCTGCGGCCCGCGGTCCATGCCACCGATCTGCCGGTGATCGTCGACGAGGTGGTGCCATTGTTGCAGCGGGCCAACCGATTCCGCACCGCGTACACCAAGGGCGAGACGTTACGGCAACGACTCGGCCTGCCCGTCGCGCCCAACCGGTATGAGGAAGTGTTATGACCGTCAACGAGATGCAGAGCGCAGGAGGGGTGGCGCAGATGACTACCGTCCCGCTGTCGATCCTGGATTTGTCGCCGATCAGCGCCGGCAGTGATGCCGCGACCGCGTTGCACAACACCATCGATCTTGCGCAGCACGCCGAGCGGTGGGGGTATCGCCGCTTCTGGGTAGCCGAGCATCACTTCGTCGGGGTCGCCAGCTCGGCGCCTGCGGTGCTGATCGGTCAGATCGCCGCGGCCACCAACACCATTCGCGTCGGGTCGGCCGCGGTCCAGCTGGGCCACACCACCGCCGCCGCGGTGGTCGAGAGCTTCGGCATGCTCGAGGTGTTCTACCCGGGCCGCATCGATCTCGGCCTCGGCCGGGGGCAACGCCGCGATACCGGGTTCAAGCCGAAACACCCGTCGACCAAGAATCGTCCGCCGCGGCAGTGGCGCGAAGTCGACGGCGTGGTGCTCCCGCTGCCGTTCAACCTGCAGGGCCTGCTCGACACCGAGCGGGTGATGGCGACCATGGAGATCCTGCAGCAGCCGCAGGCCGTCGCCCCCGACTTCGCCGACCAACTGAGCGACATCCTGGCAATGCTCGACGGCACCTTCAAGGCCGGCGATTTCGATGTGCACGCGGTGCCGGGCGAGCGATCGGGGTTGGCGCCGTGGATCTTCGGCAGCACCCGCGGCCAGAGCGGACGGCTGGCGGGCGCACACGGCCTGCCGTTCGTGGCCAGCTACCACATCACTCCGGCGACCGCGCTGGAAGCCATCGAGGCGTACCGCGACACATTCGTTCCCTCGGCCACGTTGCAGGAGCCGTACGTCGTGGTGTCCGCGGATGTGGTCGTCGCCGAAGACAGCTCTACCGCAAAGGAACTCGCCGCGGGATACGGGCAGTGGGTGTACGCGATCCGGACCGGGATCGGCGCCGTGCCTTACCCCGCGCCCGGCGACATACAACCCGTCACCGAGGAACAACTGCCGGTGGTCAAAGACCGGCTCGAGACACAGTTCGTCGGCGACCCCGACGAGGTCGCCGAGCGGCTGGACGCGTTGCAGCGCCTGAGCGGCGCCGACGAACTCGTCGTGACGTCGGTGACCCACGACCACCGCGACCGGCTGCGGTCACACGAGCTGCTGGCCAACCGGTGGGGCATCGGCCGATGACCGTCCGAGAAGGTAGGCAGCGCAAGCCTATTCACCTGGCAGCGCATTTTCCAGGAGTCAACAGCACCACGGTGTGGACCGACCCGCAGTCGGGCAGCCAGATCGAATTCGAATCGTTCGCGCACATGGCCCGCACCGCCGAGCGCGGCCTGTTCGACTTCTTCTTCCTCGCCGAGGGGCTGCGGCTGCGCGAGCATCGCGGTCAGATCTACGACCTCGACGTGGTGGGCCGACCCGACACGTTCACCGTGCTGGCGGCGTTGGCCGCGGTCACCGACCGACTCGGCCTCACCGGAACGATCAACACCACCTTCAACGAACCCTTCGAGGTGGCAAGGCAATTCGCCACCCTCGACCAGCTGTCCGACGGCCGGGCCGGCTGGAACATTGTCACCTCGTCGGATGCGTTCACCGGTGAGAACTTCCGGCGCGGAGGCTTCCTCGGCCACGCCGACCGGTACTCGCGGGCCGAGGAGTTCCTCACCGTGACGCGCGAATTCTGGGACAGCTGGGCGGCCGATGCTGTGCGGGCCGACCTCGACGCCGGAATTTACGCCGACCCCGACCGGATCGCGGTCGTCGAGCATCACGGCCCGCAGTTCGACGTGCGGGGCGTGGCGACGCTACCCAGTGGGCCGCAAGGCCATCCGATCCTGTTGCAGGCCGGGGACTCTCACGATGGCCGCAACTTCGGCGCCCACTATGCCGACGCGCTGTTCACCCTGCACGGGTCACTGGAGGACGGTCAGCGCTACTACGCCGACGTGAAGGGCCGCGCGGCCTCGTTCGGCCGAAACCCCGACGAGCTCAAGGTGTTTCCGGCGGCGACGTTCGTGCTCGGCGACACCGCCGCCGAGGCCGACGAAAAAGCGCGCTACGTCAGGCGTCAACAGGTCAGCGGCCCGACGGCGATCGCGATGCTCGAGCAAGTCTGGGGCCGTGATCTTTCCGAGTACGACCCCGACGGCCCGTTGCCGAAGGACGACCCGACCGGCGACACCAACATCACTCAGGGCCGGGTGCGGCACGGTGACCCGGTCGAGGTGGCCCGCCGCTGGCGCGAACGTGCTGAGGCCGAGAACCTGTCGATCCGTGAGCTGATCATCGCGGTATCCAGCCGGGAGCAGTTCGTCGGCACCGCCGAGCACGTCGCCGCGGAGATCGACCGCTACATCCAGGCCGACGCGTGCGACGGATTCATCTTCGTCCCGCATCTGACGCCGCACGGTCTCGACGACTTCGTCGACAATGTGGTCCCGCTGCTGCAGGAACGGTGGGGATTCCGTACCGAATACCGCGGCACCACGCTGCGCGAGCATCTTGGGTTGGCAGAGAAGCTCTGATTCACAGCGGTATCAGAAGTTTCGATCAGCCGGTAGGTGCTTACTTTTTGTTTTCGACGCACATGCGATATCACCAAACCGGCGGGCCAACCTGTTGCTCGAACGCGCCGGTGCGTTCAGAGCCCGCTCTACCGCCGTAACTACCCCTTCTGCACCGTCGTCGTCGTTGACCCGCGAGGCAATCTGGCGAGTGCTTGTGCGAAATTCGGGCCGGGAAACTGCGGCGCGAAGCGCACTGGCCAGTCGGCGGGAGCTCAACATCGGCTGCCAGATGGTTGCCACACTGGCCTCTAAACGTTGCAGTCGTCGCGCCCAAAATGGTTGATCGTAAAGGGGATTAGGCATAGCGATCGTCGGGACGCCCGCGCGCAGGGCAGCGGCGGTGGTGCCGGCTCCGCAGTGGTGCGCGACGGCGGCTAGGCGAGGAAACAGCCATTCGTGTGGAACGTCGCCGATGGTGAGGATGTCATCGGCAGCGTGGAACTGAATGCCCGTCCAACCAGTTTGAACGATCGCGCGTACACCCGCGAGGCGCACGGCGTGTTGGATGGTTTCGCCGAGGTGGCGTGCGCGTTCGGGTGTCGTGAGCAAGCTACCGAAGGTGATGCCCACTGGGGCCGGCCCCGCGGCCAGGAATTCGAGGAGTTCGGCGGGCGGCTGCCAGTGCGCCGACGGCGCGGGCCACCAGTAGCCGACCACATCGAGTCTCTGGCGCCAATCTGGCGGACGTGAGAGGACCGCCGGTGAATAGCCATGCAGGATGGGCCACTGTTCGATGCAGCGTTGGGCGCGAAGCGCTTGCGGTGTCCGAAAGGGCAGGCCGAGCTCGCTTCGTATAGCACTGATCACGTCGTGATAGACGTGGTCGATGAGCGCAGACCCGGCGCGTCCGGCGAGTCGGTTGCCAGCAGGCCCAAACGACTGCGCACCCAGGACGCTCGGCATGAAAGCGCTTGTCGCAGACAGCGGTTGTAATCGTATTCCGATCGACGGAATCCCCCTCGCTTCGCAGAGAGGGTGACCGGCAAGTTCCGATAACGGGCAAAGCAACATGACATCTGCAGGTGTGTCACTCAACGCCCGAATCACCGCCTGGCTCATCACGCGCATGCCGGCGGGCCCGAAAAAACTAGCGAGGCCCCGTAACGCGTTGCCGCTGTAATGGTTGCCGTCCGGAACGAGATCTATTGCAACGTCGCGAAATTCCAATCCGCAGCCGGTGACGAGATCGGCAAAAGCCGAAAACGCCGCCACGACCACCCGATGGCCGGCTCGCTGAAGTGCAATGCCAACTCCGGTCAGGGGAGCCACGTCTCCGCGACTGCCTAGAGCTGCAATGACAACGGTGCTCAACGCGGCACCCTCAGACCGGCATGCGCTGACGCCCAACGCATCACAACGAATGAAATCGCCATGGTCGGCTTACGTCCGTGTCAGAAGCTGGCCAGGACGGTGGCGAAATCAGCGAGGACCGGACCAGTCAGGGCGGTCAAGAACGGACCCAGAGCAGTCGAGTCGATTGCGCTGCCGATCGCTGCCGTAAACGCGGTGGGATCGAAGACGCCAGGACCGAATGCCGTGGTGAAGTCGGCGGAGGTCAGTCCTGCGGCATCGGCGAGCGCCGCCAGGTTTTGGTCGACGATCCCCTCGAATCCACCGATCGCGCCGCTGTCGAAAACGCCGGTGTCCGAGGGGATCAGAAGGCTGGCGATCACGCTTTGGGGGTCGACGCCCTCAACCCCCATCAAGCTGGTGATGAAGTTCTCGCCGGTACCCAGCACGAGGTTGCCCGAATTGATCAGACGGTCGACCAGGCCGTTGAGGGCGGTGTTGCTGCCCAGCGCTGCCATTTCCGCAGCCTGCTCGCCGACGACCAGGTTGGCGTTGAAGGCAGCCACGCCGTTGTTCAGGAGTTGGCAGGCGGCCAACTCTTCTGCCTGCAGTGCGGTTAACTCGGCGGCGCTAGGAAAGGGAAGGGTTCCCTCGACGCCGGTGAGCAATTTGGTTTCGTCGTCGGAGAAATGGACTGCGTCGGTGAGCCCGAAGAGGGTGAGATCCATCAGGCCTCGTAGGCCGCCGAAGCCGTCGGTGAGGGCGGCGGGATCGAAGTCGGCGCCAAGCGCGCTATTCAAAGCGTTCTCAGCCGTCCCCATGAACAAGGTGTCGAACTGGTAGAGAACGTTGAGGCCGCCGTCGAGAATGCTGGTGGGATTGCTGGAGTCCGCGAGACCGGAGAACGCCGGAGCTATGGTTGATTCGAAACTTGTCTCGCCGGCGAGCACATTGGTGTTGATGGCTTGCTCTTGCGCCACGAGTGCGGCATTGGCGGTGATCTCGTCGGCCTGGAGTCCCTCGAGCAGCGGTTCTGAGACGACCGCGGGCTCGGCAGAACCTCCAAGATCGTCAGCCCGCGCCGCCGGCCCGCCTGCCCCCGACGCCAGCACAGCGCCAGCGATAGATGCCCCGACCGCAAAGCGCCATCTCGTCCCCACGGTGGTTGATGGAAGTCTCGACTCGAACCTGCGCTGAACAGTCATCAATTTCCTCCTTGAACGTGAGTCGCCGCCGATGACTTTCCCGCGGTCGGTACCGGGTGGTCGGCGCTTTCAATTTCATGGCACCGGGTTGCTGATGGCGCCGACACCGAGACTGATGCCCCCACCGCCGCCACCTCCGCCGGCACCGCTGCCGCCCGAGCCGCCAGCCGCGCCGGCGCCCCCGCCGCCGCCGCCACCGCCGAGGTAGGCCTCGATCGTGTTATTTGGTCCAATCTCAGCGCCGCCGGCGCCTCCATTGCCTCCGGCTGCGCCGATGCCGCCCCCGCCGCCGCCTCCGCCTACGCCGCCGTATTCATCGGTTGGGGCGCTCCCGCCCGTTCCTCCGACTCCGCCGGCTGCGCCGCCGCCGCCGCCGCCACCGATATACGAATTTCCGCCAGGACCGCCGGCGGGCTCCGCGGCTGTGCCACCCGCCCCACCGGGGGCGGAGCCGCTATAAAATCCGGTGGCGCCGTTACCGCCGTCTACCGGTCCACCGGGCCCGCCCGTGATTTGATCTGCGCCGCCACCACCACCGCCACCGGCACCACCGGCGCCACCGCTACTAACTATTGCGGCGCCACCACCGCCTCCGCCGGGGCCGCCAGGGCCACCTGAGTAGTTGCTCGCCGCACCCCCTTGCCACCGCTACCCGCAGCGCCACCGGCGCCGCCATCTGAGCCAAACGCGCCAACTCCGCTACCTCCGCGCCCGCCGGTGCCACCGACGATCCCGTTGCCGCCCGCGCCCCCACCGCCACCGCCGCCACCGTTGGGCCCGCCGTGGCCGCCTTGTCCGCCAGTCCCACCGTTACCGAGTGGGCCGCCATTGCCGCCGGTGCCGCCGGTGCCGCCGGTGGCACCCGCAGTGGTCGGGCTGTAGCCGGTGCCGCCCGTGCCGCCGTTGCCGGCTGGGCCGGTGACAGGGGCACCGTTGTCGCCGTGGGCGCCCGCGATTCCGCCACCGCCGGGTGTGGTGCCGGCAGCCCCGCCGTTGCCGCCGTCGCCGACGGTGCCCGCCTGGCTGCCGCCGTTGCCGCCGGTCCCGCCGGTGGTGTGGTCGACGGTGCCGGCCGCGCCGGTTCCGCCGCCGCCCGGCGCGCCTGCGTTACCGCCGACGCCGCCGTGTCCCCCATTACCGTTGGCGCCGACGGTGCCGTTGTAGGCGGTCCCGCCGTTGCCGCCAGTCCCGCCGTGACCACCCGCGCCGCCGTTCCCACCATTGCCACCGGTGCCGCCCGTACCGTCATTCGCGCTGAATACGCCGGCCTCGCCGGTCGCTCCGGCACCCCCGTTGCCACCGGCCCCACCGGCGCCGCCGTCGCCGCCGGCACCGCCGTTGCCGAAGAAAAGACCACCGGCCCCACCTGCGCCGCCGCTACCGCCGTTGCCCCCGAGAATGCCGTTTCCGCCAGTGTCGCCGGCAGAGGGACCCACCGAACCGCTGGGGCCCGCGACTCCGGTGCCGCCGTCGCCACCGTCACCGCCGTTGCCGAGCAGGAATCCGCCAGCACCCCCGGCACCGCCATCGGCCCCGGCGCCGCCGTCGCCGCCGGCTCCGCCGTCGCCGATCAGCCCGGCCGCCCCGCCGGCCCCACCCGCTATCCCGGTGTTGGCGCTTTCGTCGTATCCGGCACCGCCGTCCCCGAACAACAATCCACCGGCCTCGCCTGCGGGATCGGTGGCCGTGCCGGCCGCACCGTTGGCGATCAGGTCGTGACCAAAGAACAACAGCCCCAACGGATTGACTAGATAATTGTCGATGTTGACGCCGAAGGGGCTGGCGATCCACTGTTCACCAAGGGTGTGCAGCTGAGCGTAAAACTGTGCCGCCGAGTCGGCAGAGGCCGCGCTCAGCGGCTCAGCCACCGATGCCACGCCGGCGATCTCGGGCACGGCGACTTCGCTCAGGCCGCCGGCAGCGGCCGCTTCTGTTGCGGGCAAACCCATGCTGCCGAAGTCGAGCGCTGCGCTGGGGTCGGCAGCGGTGCCAAGCGGATCCAGCGCAGTGGCCACGCCTAGCGTCGTCAGTGGGTCAGCCAGCGCGCCCGTCGATCCTGCCAACGTGCTCACGATGGGCTCGAGCATGAGATCGATGTCATCCGCGTGGGCGTTCGGGACGGTGGTCCACGCACCAGCCCCGAACGCCATCAGTACGCCCGCGCTGGTACCCGCCGCCCACGCCCGGCGCCGTCGCGCGGCCCTCGTCGCTGAGCGGCGGTTGTTCTTCTTGCTGTGCTGACCAGTCATCGACGCCCCCTAGGCTCGAAAATCCTCCAAACGTTGGCTTAAGAATGCCTGAGTCCCGGCCAAGCCGGGGCTTAAATTGATAAGAACGTTAAATAAATTTCGAGTTCCCTGGCCGGCCGGTGTCGATGGGTCAGAGACGAATCGTTTAGGCAGACTCGGTGCGAGGTGGGGCCGGGACATACAGGTTGAACTGACCGGGACGTAGCCAGCCCAGTCGTTCAGGTCGAAGCCTCCGAATCCGGCGACGACGCGTGCGGCCTTCCCAAGGCTTCGGATGCCTGACCTTTCACATACGTCCCTCAGTCTATTTTCGTTTGGATTGCCGGGGTGTCGCGCATCGAGGCGACGCTTCGATATAGGTATCTCAAAGCTGTTGCCGCTCAGAAAAACTGAACAGGTAGGGATGTGTGCAGCCGCATGAAAGCGGGTCCATTAGAACGACGTTGCCCGGATCGCCGACGTCAAGGCGCTTGAGTGTTAACTCGTCGACCGCACCTCACGACGGGCTGCTGATTCAGCGCATGATCCGAGGCAGATTGATTTAGGCGCAAGCAGATTCGGGTAAATGGTGATATCGCATGTGGTCACGTTTCGCGAAAATAGTGTTCAGGAGCAGGTGCGCATGTGGCCCATGTGGCGGCAGGAGCACCCGGCTACCAGCGGGAACGTCCGGTCGTCCCGCGGCAGCCGGGCGCAGTCAACTAGCCGGCCATGAACTCGTTGTAGGCCGACTCCAGATCCGGCGACAGCACGCTGGTGTTGCACTGGCGCTGGGTGTCACCGATCGGGGCGAGAATGCCTCGCAATTCGACGTATTCCTGCGGGTGCGCGGTGAAGTAGTTGCGCAGATCCGTCGCCGCCTGGCCACGGGGCTCGTTACGGGCTGCCGACACGACCGCATTGGCACCCGGGTGGCTGCCGAGGTACTGGCTGGCCGAGCCGGTGACCGAGCTGACGGTGCCGGAGACGCCCGCGGGGCTGCAGTCCGGTGCCGCCCAGGCAGCCGGCGCGGCAATCGCGCTGGCGGCCAGACCGGCGAGCACCATGCCGCCGACGGTGTTTCGACGCGCTGATTTACCACTGAATTTCATGATGTGTTTTTCCTTGAAGGTCGCACTGTGAGTACAGGTTGCCGAGGACCTGAAAACCAAAGTACGTGAAGTGCTGAGCGGCGAATCGGACGGAAAATGTTGCTGGAGCACCGTTTCGGCCGAAATGTGTGACCGCACGTGGCTTTTGAGGCACGATTCGGCGCCAGGTTTCTTAAACTACGCGCAGCGTCTCTTAACGTTTTCTGATGCGGATGTGACCCGATCGTGACCCGCTAGCGTGCCAGCGCGGTCGCCTGCTGGGTGGCTTCGCGGATCGGGCCGCGCCACAGATCGCCGTGGCCCGGCACCAGAATCTCGGTGTCCAGCAGCGCCAGCGCGGCCAGGCTGCGGATGCAGCCCTCCTGGTCGTGGCTGAACAATTCGGGCAGCAACTGCGGACCGCTCTTGGCCAGCAACGGATGGCCGGTCACCAGCGCGTCGCCACTGATCAGCACGCCGTCGACCAGATAGGAGCAGTGGCCGCCGGTGTGGCCGGGCGTCGGAATGGCCATCGGGGTGCCGGGCAGGGCCGCGGCCACGTCGGCGGTCAGCGGCTGGGTCGTCGGGATCCCCTCGCGGCTCAGCCCGCCGTCGCGCACCAGGTGCGCGGTCCACCGCGCCCACCGCGGCCGCCAGATGTTCATCGCGACATCGATCGGCGACGCCTGCTCCAGGTACTCGCGCTTGGCGTGGCCCACCTCGTCGGCGTGACAGTAGACGGGCGTGCCGTGGGTCTTGGCGAACCAGATCGCCGAGCCCAGGTGGTCGATGTGGGCGTGGGTCAGCAAGATCGCGCGGACGTCGCCGGGCTGGTATCCCAGCTGGCGCAGCGACGCCAGCACGTTGTCGCGGTCGCCCGGGTAGCCGGCGTCGATGAGCATGACCCCGCGTTCATCGGTGACCAGCGTCCAGTTGACCGCCCCGCCTTGAGCGAGATGCACGTGTTCGGTGACGGCTTTCAACACCGCTGCCATGTCCCAGAGTCTAAGCAACGGGCCCCGATGGAGTAGAAACAACAGCGTGGCTGAACTCAAACTCGGATACAAGGCGTCGGCGGAACAGTTCGCGCCGCGGGAACTCGTCGAGCTGGCGGTCGCCGCCGAAGAGCACGGCATGGATAGCGCAACGGTCAGCGACCACTTCCAGCCGTGGCGCCACGAGGGCGGGCACGCGCCGTTCTCGCTGGCCTGGATGACCGCGGTCGGCGAGCGCACCAAGCGGTTGCAACTCGGCACGTCGGTGCTGACCCCGACGTTCCGCTACAACCCGGCCGTCATCGCGCAGGCGTTCGCGACCATGGCGTGCCTGTACCCCGACCGGATCTTCCTCGGCGTCGGCACCGGCGAGTCGCTCAACGAGATCGCCACCGGCTACGAGGGGGAGTGGCCGGAGTTCAAGGAGCGCTACGCGCGGCTGCGCGAGTCGGTCCGGCTGATGCGCGAGCTGTGGCTCGGCGACCGCGTCGACTTCGAGGGCGAGTACTACAAGACCAAGGGCGCCTCGATCTACGACGTGCCCGAAGGTGGCGTCCCGATCTACATCGCCGCGGGCGGCCCGCAGGTGGCCAAGTACGCCGGCCGCGCGGGTGACGGCTTCATCTGCACCTCCGGCAAGGGCGAAGAGCTCTACAAGGACAAGCTGATCCCGGCGATGCGCGAAGGCGCCGAGGCCGCCGGCAAGAACCCCGACGACGTCGACCGGATGATCGAGATCAAGATCTCCTACGACACCGATCCGGAGCTGGCGCTGGAGAACACCCGCTTCTGGGCTCCGCTGTCGCTGACCGCCGAACAGAAGACCAACATCCACGACCCGCTGGAGATGGAGAAGGCCGCCGACGAACTGCCGATCGAGCAGGTCGCCAAGCGCTGGATCGTGGCATCGGATCCCGACGAGGCCGTCGCCAAGGTCAAGGACTACGTCGACTGGGGCCTGAATCACCTGGTGTTCCACGCGCCCGGCCACGACCAGCGCCGGTTCCTGGAACTGTTCCAGAAGGATCTCGAGCCCCGGTTGCGACGGCTCGGCTGATGTGTCCGCGATCTACGTAGCGGCAGCCGAGGGTGACACTGGCAAGTCGACGATCGCGCTGGGAATCCTGCATCGGCTGGCCGCGACGGTAGCCAAAGTCGGTGTGTTCCGGCCGATTACGCGCGCGGGCTCGGATCGCGACTACATTCTCGACTTGCTGCTGGCCCACAGCACCGCGGGGGTGCCCTACGAGCGCTGCATCGGTGTCGACTACCAGCAGTTGCACGCCGACCGTGACGCCGCCATCGACGACATCGTCGAGCGGTACCACGCGATGGCCGACGACTGTGACGCGGTCGTCATCGTCGGCAGCGACTACACCGACGTCGCCAGCCCCGCCGAACTGGGCCTCAATGCGCGCATCGCGGTCAACCTCGGTGCGCCGGTGGTGCTTGCCGATTCGCGCGAAGGACCGCGGCCCCGAGCAGGTCGTGCACGCCGTCGAGGTCTGTCTGGCCGAGTTGAACGCCCAGCACGCCCACACCGCCGCCGTGGTGGCCAACCGTTGCGAGCCAACACAATTGAGCGCGATCACCGAGGCGTTGCGACCGCTCGCGCCGAAGACCTATGCGGTTCCCGACGAGCCGCTGCTGGTGGCACCGACGGTCGCCGACCTGCAGGCCGCCGTGAACGGCACCGTGGTCACCGGCGACGCCGCGCTGATGAACCGCGAGGTGATGAGCGTGGTGGTCGCCGGCATGACCGCCGACCATGTGCTCGAACGGCTGCAGGAGGCCGCGGCCGTGGTCACGCCCGGGGACCGCTCGGATGTGGTGCTCGCGGTGGCGAGTGCCCATGCCGCCGAAGGGTTTCCGTCGTTGGCGTGCATCATCCTCAACGGCGGATTCGAGTTGCACCAGTCCGTGGCCGCGCTGGTGGCGGGGCTGCGACTGCGATTGCCGATCATCGCCACCACGCTGGGTACCTTCGACACCGCCACCGCGGTCGGGTCGGCCCGCGGCCGGGTGACCGCGACGTCGCAGCGCAAGGTCGACACCGCACTGCAGCTGATCGAAAGCCACGTCGACCTCGCGGATCTGCTGGCGCAGTTGGCGATTCCGATCCCCAAGGTGACCACGCCGCAGATGTTCACCTACCAGCTGCGCGAGCGGGCGCGCGCGGATCGCAAGCGGATCGTGTTACCCGAGGGCGACGACGACCGGATCCTGAAGTCCGCGGGGCGGGTGCTGGCGCGCGGCATCGCCGACCTGACCATCCTCGGCGACGAGAGCCAGATCCGCGCCCGCGCGGCCGAACTCGGCGTGAATATCGACGGCGCAACGGTTTACGATCCGCGCACCAGCGAGCTGTGCGACGAGTTCGCCGAGCAGTACGCCCAATTGCGCGCCAAGAAGGGTGTCACCGTCGAGCAGGCCCGCGAGATCATCCACGACGTGTCGTACTTCGGCACGATGCTGGTGCACAACGGCATGGTCGACGGGATGGTGTCCGGCGCATCGCACACCACCGCCCACACGGTTCGCCCGGCATTCGAGATCATCCGCACCGCACCCGGCATCTCGACCGTCTCGAGTGTCTTCCTGATGTGCCTGCCCGATCAGGTGCTGGCCTACGGGGACTGCGCGATCGTTCCCGACCCGACCGTCGAGCAGCTCGCCGACATCGCGATCAGCGGGGCGCAGACCGCGGCGCAGTTCGGCATCGAACCCCGGGTGGCCATGCTGTCCTATTCGACGGGGGAGTCCGGAACCGGAGCCGACGTCGACAAGGTCAGGGAGGCAACCGGATTGGTGCGCAGCCGGGCGCCGCAGCTGCTGGTCGAAGGTCCGATCCAGTACGACGCCGCCGTCGAGCCGTCGGTGGCGGCCACCAAGATGCGCGACTCGCCGGTGGCCGGCAGGGCCACCGTGCTGATCTTCCCGGACCTGAACGCCGGCAACAACGCCTACAAGGCGGTGCAGCGCAGCGCGGGGGCGATCGCGATCGGCCCGGTGCTGCAAGGGTTGAACAAGCCGGTGAACGACCTGTCCCGCGGTGCACTGGTCGAAGACATCGTCAACACGGTCGCGATCACCGCAATCCAGGCGCAGCATGAGCTAGCCGTCTTGGTGCTGAACGCCGGCTCGTCGTCGCTGAAATATCAACTGATCGAACCCGATTCGGGCGAGTCGCTGGCGGACGGCACCGTCGAGCAGATCGGTGAGCCGTCGTCTCCGGTGGCCGATCATGCGCGATGCGCTGCAGGCGGCGTTCGAGGCGCTGTCCGCGGATGGCATCGACCTGAAGACGTGCGGGCTGGTCGCGGTGGGACACCGGGTGGTGCACGGCGGGCCGGTCTTCTACCGCCCGACCGTCATCGACGACGAGGTCATCGCGCAACTGACGCAGCTGTCGATGCTGGCCCCGCTGCACAACCCGCCCGCCTTGCAGGGCATCGAGGTCGCGCGCACGATGCTGCCGGACGTGCCGCACGTCGCCGTGTTCGACACCGCCTTCTTCCACAACCTCCCGGCGGCCGCCGCGACCTATGCGATCGATCGCGAACTCGCGCAGAAGTGGCACATCCGCCGGTACGGGTTCCACGGCACCTCGCATCGCTACGTCAGCGAGCAGGCCGCGGCGTTCCTGGGCCTGCCGTGGGAGCGCGTGAATCAGATTGTGCTGCATCTGGGTAACGGTGCGTCGGCGTCGGCGATCGCCGGTGGGCGGGCGAAAGACACCTCGATGGGCCTGACCCCGTTGGAGGGACTGGTGATGGGCACCCGCAGCGGCGACATCGATCCCGGCATCATCGGGTACCTGCACCGCGAGGCCGATATGAGCGTCGAGGACATCGAGTCGATGCTCAACCATCACTCCGGACTGCTCGGGCTGGCCGGCGAGCGAGACTTTCGGCGGCTGCGCGAGATGATCGAATCAGGCGACAGCGCAGCCCAATTGGCCTACGACGTGTTCGTCCACCGGCTGCGCAAGTACGTCGGCGGGTACCTCGCGGTGCTGGGTCACACGGATGCGATCAGCTTCACCGCCGGCGTCGGCGAGAACGCCGCCGCGGTGCGCCTGGACGCGCTGAGCGGTCTGGAAAGCCTGGGCATCCGCATCGACGAGCAACGAAATGCGGAGCGCGTCAAGGGTGCTCGGCGCATTTCGACCGATGACTCGCCGATCGCCGTGCTGGTGGTCCCGACCAACGAGGAGCTGGCGATCGCCCGCGACTGCCTGCACGCGATCGAGGCCTAACGCGAAGCACTCCGGCGCGAGGGACGCCGGAGTGCTCCGCCTCCTCCGAGTTAGGGAGCGGTGAAGGCGTTCTGCAGGCTCTCCGCCACCAGGTTCGCCCAGTCGAGCGGCAACGATGCGTTCAATGTGAGCGGGTCGCCGGGGATGATCGCCAACAGACTGGCCATCGCCGAATCGAAAAGGCTGCCCAGGTTCATGATCGGATCGGGTGCCAGGAAGTTGCCGAACTCCGCGCTGCTGACCGTCCCGGTGACCGGGGCTGCCAGGCCGGCGATGCTGGACAGGATCGCCATCTCGTTTTGCCCGATGTCGAAGGTGTACAGGGGAACGCTCGGACCGGTGACATCGGGAAGGTCGAACGTGTGGTTGATGTCCGCGTCGATCGGGGTGATCGATGGAATGTCGGACGCGGGGATTTTCGGAATGAGACTGCTACTGATATCGCTTGCCGTGCCTGGCGACGTTCCCCCGTTGAACAAGGTGAGTGCCGCGTCGCAGATCGAGTTGTCGATGCAGCCGTTGTAGATGCTCGAGCACGCCGTTGACGACCGGGGCGATCGTGTTGTTGAGGGTGTCGATGCCCGTATTGACAGCATTCACCGCGTCGGTCAGACCGCCGTTGATCCCCGGAATGATCGTGCCGTTGATGAGGCTGATGACGTCGCTGATAACCGGCACGTTGTTCAGGTTGAGCTCGAAATCAAGCGTGTCGGGGCCCAAGATCGTCAACACCCCGGTCGGATCCGGAGCCGTGACGCCGCTGCCGGGAACCGTCGACGTCACCGTCAGCAGCTCGTCGGAGAGGGTCTGCTCGGACTGCAATAACGCTGCGAGCGTGCCGGTTTCGAGTGGCGAGCTGCCCAGGAAGGTCGAGGATGTTCCGTCGCCGAAACCGCTCGTGTCGGTGGTGAAGGCGGCGAAGGGGTTGGTGAGCAGACCGAATTCCGGGGTGATCGAGACGTTGTCGGCGGAGGTGAAGGGCGCGTTCAGGGTGTACGCGTCGCTGATGCCAGGAACGTGGCCGGCAAGCGGGTCCGGGGCGGCCGACTGCACCTGATATCCGTTGAGGTAGTCATTCAAGAGGGTGGTGGGCGCCAGCGACAAGAACTTTTCGATCGTGGTGAAGTCGGTTCCGATGTTGGTCAAGTCAGTCTGAATGGTGCTGGCCGAGAAGGTACCGCCGGTGAACAGGTTCTCCAGTTGCGTTGATATGCCGCTGAATTCGGTGTGGATGTCGTTGATGGACGGCAGCATGTTCTGGTAGATGCCGGTCGCGCCGACCTCGAGCGCATTGGTGCCGAAGCCCGAGGCGAGACCGTTTTGCACCAGCAAGGTCAGCGCGGAGATCGGGTTCAGCACCGGGTCGTTGTAGAGGTCCGGGAAGGTGGGAATCGGCGGAAGGACGCCCGTCGGATTCAGTTCACCGAGTCTGTGCCGCCACGGCGGCGTTGTACGCCGACAACGCCGCCGAATACTTCGCCAACTCCTGCACGTCTGTCGACAGGTCGTTGAACACCTGCGTCAGACCTTGCGTGTACACCGCCTCGGGCAGCGAGTAGATGGCGGTGGTGTGGTCGTACATCTCCATCAGCCCGTTCCAGTTGGCTGTGGTGTTCGCGACGAAGTCGTTCCAATCGACCTCGGGGAAGTTGATCTCACCAGCGGTGGTCAGTTGCACTAGCCGGTGCTGGATGTCGGCCGGCGCCGTGGTGGTCGCGGGCACGACACCGATCAGGGCGGCGGCGGCCAGGGCGATACCGGTGGCGATGGCGGGACGGGAGGTGCGTTCCATGACGTCCTTTCGTGGACGCGGGATCCAACATGTCGGACGCACTGTAGCTGAGATTTAGCTAAGCGCCTAGATGGTTCACACAGAATTTCTTCAGTAAGTCTCCGAACGTTTGACCGGCAACGGCGCATGCGAAGGACTCCGGCGTGCAACCCGCCGGCCGTTGCCGCATAGAGGTCAGGACGGATCGGGCAGCAATGCCGCATCCGTCGTCGGTTCACGCCGGTTGTGTCCTCGAAACCCGGCATCCCCCAAATCCGCCACGAATGCTGTGAGCAGCGGCGGCGTTCCGGCGTCGGACCGTTCCCAGTCAACCGGGCAGTTTCGAGGACGGGGCCGTGCGAGGCGGCCGCGCGGCGCCATGACGTCCTTGGCCCTGTCACGATGCAGGTCGCACCCGAAACGCCGACCAATCAATTGGGCGCAGGCTCGACCGTGTTTCGGATCCCGAGGGGCCGAGGGCATCGGCGTTTGGGTTGATGCGCACGATCGGTGCGGATGGAGTGACCGAGGATCGACCGCAGGCGGATGATCGTGGGGTCGCCCAGCCCGAGGGTGCCGAGCACATCTCCCAGGCTGAGCATCGATGTTCCAAGGCTCAGCGGCCAAGGACTTGCTGAGGCGCCGGGGCGAATCGTCCGACATCCCAGCGCGGGAGGCTCAGGATGTCGAAGAAAACTGCCAACCAATCGGGCGCAAGGAGCGACCGATACTGCTTCAGAACAGGTGATGCCGCACCATCGGCAGTACGTTCGTCAAGCCCGCGTCAGTTGCTGCCGAGTGCGACTCGCACTCCAATACGCCGGCCATGGCATCATTACGCGAATGGATTAGCATTCGGAACCGGGTCTCGACGATCCTTTCGAAGTAGCGATGGCGAGGCGCTGAGCACCTTGTCGGCCGATTTGCGTGCGGAGGTGAGCAACGTGGCAATCGTCGTCGTGGAGAGCCTCCCGACGGGCGTCTGCTCGGCCGCAACAGCGGCGTACCGCGGGTGGCAAGAGGACGCGTATTCTGGCCGGGCGGACATGCTTCCGGAGTCTGCATCTTTGGCGGTACCGATCACGCGACCGCTGCCGGCGACCAGAGGATGACGCCAGAGGTCAGAGACGTCGTGCTCCGAGAGCTGGCGCATTTCTTCGCGACTAAGCGAATCGCATAGCCGACGTCGTTCACCGCGCGTCGGCCCTTTGGGGGTTTTTCGGAGAGGAGTGCTAAGGCCGGAATTGCCAGATGGCCGTTCCGTGTCGTCGGTCACGCTGGGCGACTTCCGGTAGACGATTCGGCACAACTGCGGAAAATGACAGTAGTCTGACGGGTTAGCTGATCTGGCCGAAACGGCCGACGATTGAAAGGATTTCGATGCAACTAACTTTCGAGCCCGCCCGGCTGACCGGATTCGCGATCCTCGCGGTTGCGGGCGCAACCGCGCTGTCCGTGGGGCGTGCAGTAAGTCGCACGATGAGAAGAAGTCCGCAGACAAGTCCGCAGCTACGTCGTCCACCGGCGGCCTCCAACGCTAAAGACATGGTTCATGGCCAGGTCGCGTCAGTGTCCGGCAACGCGGTCCAGGTCACTGAGGAGCGGGACCGCCACCGTCGACGTCGGCCCCTCGGCGAAGGTCCTCGAGTACACCAACGCTCAGCTGACCGATTTCGCTGCCGGCAACTGCGTAAGAGTGAATTCTAAACCCGGCCCGAGTCCGGAGGCTGCCACGGCTATAGCTGTGCAGAAGCCGCCGGGGGAATGGCGAAAGTGCCCGCAACCGAAGCCCGCAGAGTCCGGTTCGCCGGGCGCCTTGCTGCCGGCGGGTCCTGTTCAAGCGGTGATCGGCACGGTTGCTTCTGTGGCGGGTAACACCATCAAGGTGGCCGTCACTGACGCCAATGGCAACCCCTCTGAACCACGCGACGGTCACCGACAAGACGCGCTACACAAAGGGCGTCTCGGACTTCGCAGGCCGTCGCGCAAGGCAAGTGTATAAGCGCATCCGGAACCAAGGATGGTAGTGGGATGCTGCAGGCGACTTTTGTCACCTTGAACGCCGCCAACGACGGCAAATGCCCGGCGCCTGCGAAGTGGCAACCGCACTAACGAGCGATTGAGCGGACACCCTCGGTAAGCCGAGGGTGTGCTGCGCGATGTGATTGACCATCGTCTCGCGGCACCGACGGAGTCGAAATCCGTCTTCAGGCAGGCGTGTTTCTCCACGTCACGAGTTCGGTCTCGCCACCAAGGCGCCGAAGCGCGGGTGAGATATCCGTCCGGAATGGTGACTGGCACCAGCTATAAGCAGCTCGTTAAGTGACCTCCTGACCGAGCTGTTCAGGGCAGCTTGGCGTCGCTAGAGGCCTAGACCTGAGATGCAGAGCACTTCATCGAGGCTGGCGGTGCGCAGCCCGGCGGCGGCGGCCGGTCGCCCATGTTGGGCGGGCGGATCGGGGTCGCAGTTTTGCACGCCGATAGCCCGGTTCAGGCGTGCGACGTCGAACATCGCCGGACCGCGGGCCATCGCCTCGGTCAGCAAGTAGCGGCCGGTGTCGGGCGCCCGGCGTATCGCCTGCTCGGCGGCGGCTGGTGCCGGTCAGCTTATCCGCGTCGGCGCAATTGATGCCCACCTGGAACACCTGTGGTTCGGCGTCGAGCACCGCGGTCAAGCGGGTGATGAAGTTCTCCGGGGCGAAAAACCGCCAGCCTTCGCCCAGGTGCAGCCAGAACCGTCCGTTGACCTTGGTGTGGAGCTGCGCGAGCTGGGCTGCGGGCCCGTCGCCGGATCTGCGACGGGGGAACTCCAGAAAACCGTAACGTTTCCGCAGCTTCGCGCGGTCGCTGGCGGACAGGCCGGTGTCGAGCACCAGGAAGCGCCCGACCCGTGACACGTCGAGGCAGCAGTTCAGGAACGAGTTCATGGTTTGCTCGGTGGTCTGGCGGTCTGGGCCGGCGATCAGGCTGACGGTGATCTCGGCGTCGCCGGGTTCGCTGGCCAGGGACCGCACCAGGGCTTCGGGGTATGGTGCGGCCGCATCGATCATCGCCGGCACCGAGAAGTCGCGGTTGGCCGCAATCCGTTGCCGATCAGGGTCGGGGATGTCGGGGCGGGCCAGCAGGCGCCGACACAGCGTGAATGCCTCAGCGTGCTTGCCGATCCAGGATGCGCACACCGCCTGCTCATCGGCCGCGCGCCATGCGTAAACCTGTGCGATTTCTGCGGGGAGAAGGAGATCGTCTTCGGGAATTGGGATTTCGGCGGCGCGCTGCGCAAATAGGTAACCGAGCCGGTAGCGCTGCAATTGCCGGTACTCAGTGGCGATAGGAAGCAGCGGCTCGGCGCGGGTCGGTCGAAATACCAGGCGCGCAAGTAGGCGTCTTCAACGTCTGGCCACGGTTCACGAGTTGCTGCATCGACTGCGCGAGCCGGAACATCGCGTAGTAGACCTCCTCATCGCAGCCGCCCATCTCGACCCGCCGCGCATACCACTTGCGCGCGCCGATAGAATTCGCCCAATTGGAAGTAGGTCTGGGCTAGGAATAAGACCGACCGCGCATCCTCGGGATTGCGTTCGACCTTGGCCAGCAACTCATCGCGTTCCTGCTCAGACTTATGCCTGAGCAGGTTGCGGTTGCGGAGCTGATGATCTGCGCTGTGGTCTTGGTCTTCGAGGCGCACATCGATGCAGGGTCGTCGCGCGCAGCGGTCTCGTGGGTGACATCCTCGAGGTCTGACAGCGCGCGGTGCAGGATGTCGGCCTGGCTGCGAGCGGAGAAAGCCTGGTAGCCCCGCTCGGCGAGCTCGCGTCGCGCGCGCTCGTCGCCGAGGAGCTCCACACAGCGATCGACCAGTCCGTCGTAGTCCGCGAACGCGACGCCCGACTCCAGGTCGCGCTCCAATGTCGGATCGGCACCACGCTCGGAGACCACCGCGCGTCTATTGGCGAGCAGATAGGAAACACGCGCGATTTCGAAGATTTTCGCTTCCCAGTAGTGGATGTTAAGGACGATCTTCGAGCGTGCGATCCAGGCATCGCGGCTCGCGCCGAGAACGCCCGATAGCCATTTGACCCGAAGACCTCGGTCGTGCAGGTCCCTGAGAACGGCGTATCGGCGCTCGCTGAGCACGCCGTAGAAAAGTACGTCGATGTCCTCGGGGGCTGGGGCGATCCGTGTCAGCTCGGGGACGTATCCGATCGGAACGTAGGTGGGCCGAGGCAGTCCCAGGGCAGCGAGATACTCGATGTTGGCTTGACTGTAATCCCAATTCGGGTAGCGCCGGAAAAGGTCGATGAATTCAGGCATCGCCATCCACGGCGAGTCGTCACCCAATTGCTCGAGGTTGTAGAAGATGGGGTTTTTTGGCACCTCCAGGCCGTAGTGGATGAGGTGGTTTGCGCCGAACACGATGGTGCGGCGCTCGTCGAGGTCGAGACGATTGGTCAGCACCGAGTCATGGCCAAGCGCCAAAAGAGCATGATGCAATCCCTCCGCGATCTCGCGAAATCCTCCGCCGACGGTCGGATTGCTAGGAGGTGACACAACTGCGACGGCGAACTGCACGGGTGCAGCGTAGTGGAAGAGGAGCGCTGCGTTATGCGGATTGGTCACTCACCGGGTTGCTCGCTGGGCGCAGCGCAGCCTTTCAAGCTCGTGTGTGACCACTGGGCCGACGAGATGCATCTGATGCCCGCGAAACATGAAACCCCAAGGCGCCCTTGAAGGCCCGGCCTATTGACACCGGGATTTCTGAAATGGTCTCATGTGTCGATCCTGGACATTGGAGAAGCTGGCGTCGCAGACGCGCTGCCGCGGCAGAGGACGCGGGCGAAGGTGTTGCCGACGAGTGCATGGCCGTGGCTGTGCGCTCGACGAGGAGGGACGGGATCGCCGCATGGCGGTGTAGATATCCGGGGTCACCCTGTGCCCCAGCGATGACCTGATCACCGGTGCTTCCCTGGACTACCCGCGGACGGGTCCGGTCGACGGATACGCGTTCGACGCCTACGGCTGGGTCCGTATGCAAGGAGCCCGTAGCCGAGGTGGAGTTCGTCCACGAGGGAATCGTGATTGCGTGCTGCGAGCTAAAAGTTCAGCGGCCCGATGTGGCCAAAAAGTTTGGCAGTTCGTCACGAGTGGGGTTCTGGAAGGCGATCGGAACGGTCGGCCTCGCACCGGCATTCACCATTGGGGTGAGGGTTGTCTTCCAGGATGGACGCCGACGCGAGATCGCAGAAATACGCGGCACGCAGCAGCTAACATCGGCCTTCACCCCCACCATGCAGCCAATCACAGTTACCAGCCCCGGCCGATCCGGCAGCACCTTGCTTATGAGGATGCTCGCGGAGCACCCGGACATCATCGTCCATGAGCGATTTCCCTACGAGCAGCGTGTCTGCAGCTACTGGATGCATTTCATACAAGTGCTAGCCATGCCCGTGGACACCTCGCAGGCGGAATCGTTCGAATTCTGGACGAATCGAAGACTGCTGCCTCCATTCCCTTCTTTCTTTCTCGACCCGGTCGTATTTGCGGGCTCAGTGGGTGCAACCGTCGACCGCTGGTACGGCTCCGATCAGGTCGAGGAATTCGCCCGCGTGGCGCAGGCCACCGTCGAGTCGTTCTACCGCGAGCACGCCCGCGGGCGAAAACGCGCGACACCTGCATTCTTCGCGGAGAAGTTCGCCCCGGCAGACCACATCCGCTCGATAATGCGGCAGCTTTACCCGCGGACGCGGGAGATATTCCTCGTCCGGGATCCAAGGGACACCCTGGTCTCCGTAGCGGCGTTCGACAATAAAAGGGGGAGGGGCGAATTCGCTGGCCAGTTGGTTGAAACGGATGAACAACTCGTCGGCCTCATCCGCAATAGCATACTGGATCTTACCCGACTGTGGAAAAGCAGATCACAATACGGCACGCTTGTCCGTTATGAGGACCTCATACGTTCGCCCACCAAACAAATACGCGCGATGCTCGACGCCCTGGAGTTGGACTCGTCGGCGAATATCGTCGACTCAATGGTAAAAGCTGGGAATGAAGCCACCGCTAATGTGAATGCGCATAAAACATCGCCTGACGCCGCGTCATCGATCGGCCGCTGGAAGCGGGACCTTGAACCGCGGCTGCAAAAGATCTGTGACGAGGCGTTTGACGGGTTACTCGACGAACTTGGCGGCAGCTCAAGTTAACGGGTATGGCCTGCGGTAAAACGTCCGCAAGCTAGTGATTGTGCGTGGCGTAGGTTATCCGCAAACAGCCCACAGTCACTTCCGGTCGATGCATAGTCGATGCATATCTGGCAGAGCGCTTCGCGGCCGAACCCGTCGCGACCGGTTGGATTGGCGTGTCCCCGGTGAATGAGTCCGCGTTTTCAGAGTCCTACGACCCGGTCGAGGCGTTCGAAGAGACGATGAAGAGCATGGCTCGCCGGAAGAAGCATTCCGCTGAGGACGTGGCATGTGGCTGCGCCGCGCCGATGAGTTCGTTGCGGCGGGCAAGATTAATGAAGAGATCGCGGCCGAGCTGAAGGTGTCGCCCAGCCACGCTTTACAACTAGCAACGCATCCTACGGCGGCATGGACGTGGACGCGGCCAAGGAACTCAGGGAACTGCGGAAACAGAACACTCGCCTGAGGCGGCTGTTGGCCGAGGCTGAGCTGCAAAACGACGCTTGCGGAAGGTCGGCCAACGGAAAATTCCGAGGCCCGGAAGTTCTAGGCATGTCAGAACGGCTGGCGTGCAAGGCGTTCGAGTTGCCCGCTCCACCTGGCGTCGCGTCCGGCTATCCCGCCTGACCCTCACCCCTGCTACGGCAGTGGTTCGGGAATACCGCGCCGGGCGGCCCTGCGCCACGACGAACACCGCGAGGTGAACAAGAAGGTGCCCGGCTGTTGTCCGGCGCCGATCATCCGGAAGTCGAGGCAGATGTCGCCGAGGTGCTGTGGGCGCGAATCCAGTTCGACTCGACCATCGGCGGCAAGGCCATCAAGATCGCTTCGATGATCGACGAGCACACCCGCGAACCGCTGCTGAATATCGTGGAGCGCTCGATCCCCGCCGAGCGGCTCATCGCCGAGCTTAAGCGGGTGTTCGCGGTGGCCGGCGGCCCACCGAAGGTGCTGCGGATGGACAATGGCTCTGAGGTCATTTCTCAAGCGCTGCAATCGTTTTGCGCTGGGAAAGTGGGACTGTCTGACATCCCACCCGGGCGCCGTGGGACAACGGCTACATCGAATCGTTCAACAACCGGTTACGGAGGGAACGCCTCAACCGCAACCACTGGACCAACCTGCTCGAAGCCCGCGTCGCCATCGGCGACTTCAAGCACGAACACAATCATCGGCATCGTCACTCGGCGCTGGGCTACGGCACCCCCGCCGAGTTCGCCGCCCGATGCAGCCACACCCATCATCCCCCCCGGGCGGAATGCGTCGGATGCCAGACGAGCTGGGTACGGTCGCACAAGAAAAGACCATTTGACGGCAAGGGGAGCAAGAAAATGGATATCAACCTGTACGTCCGCGGGCTGACCATGGGGATGGCGTCCTACCGCGACGGTGGCGCCGCCGCGCCCGCGAGGGAGCGCGAGCCCAACCCTCTCGAGACCTGGTTCGATGGTCACGTCGAGGGGCAGGGCATCATTAAGTGGCGCCATTACCTGGAGGCCTACCACCGGCACTTCGCCAAGTTCGTCGGCACGGAGGTGCACATCCTGGAGATCGGCGTCTGCAGCGGCGGCAGCCTGCAAATGTGGAAGGACTACTTCGGCCCCGGCTGTCGCGTGTACGGCGTCGACATCCGCGAGGAATGCAAGGTGTACGAGCAGGAGTCGATCCGGATCCTGATCGGCGACCAGGGAGACCTCCAGTTCTGGAAAACGGTGCGCGAGCAGGTTCCCAAGCTCGACATCGTCATCGACGATGGGAGCCACATGGCCCACCACCAGATCGCTAGCCTGAACGCCCTGCTTCCGCACCTGCGCCCAGGGGGCGTGTACATGGTCGAAGACACCTATGGGGTGATTAACGCCTTCCACGACTACGCGGCCGGCCTCTCGCGCAACATCCACGCTTGGGGCCAGCCCAAGCCCGGCCTGCGCGACCCCCACGACGGGCAGATTCCGGAGACGTTCCAGCGGGCGGTGGGATCGATGCACATCTACCCCTACCTGACCGTCTTCGAGAAGCGCGACGATCCTTCGCGCGAGTTTTCGGCACCTAGCATGGGAAACCGCTGGCTTCCCTGATCGATGCGAACAACTCAACAAGAAGTGAGACCAAAATGGATATGACTTTGCCATGAGTTCTGGAATCGATGGCGGTCCCCCTGACGGCTGGCACAATTTCGGGAGCGCTCCAAGCCAATGCGGAAGCGGTCGTGGACGAAGTGTACGGCGGCGTCTTGAAGCGCCAGCCCGCCGCCTTGGAGCGCAAGCATTGGGCGGATAACCTACGCTCGAATGGCAGCTTGAAAGGAATGCTGGCGGCAGCGATCCATGGCGTGGAGTTCCAGCAGCTGGTTCAACCGGTCATCGCGCGTGGCTTGGACGCTCAGGCCGACCTACCGCATCTCGCCAAGCGCATCGCGATTGTCTCCAATCTGCAGGGCAAGCCGATCGCGGACGCGATGCAGGTCCTCACGGCACGTCGCGCGCCGACGTATTATCAAGTGACCCCGGAAGGTTTGGACCCCGGCCGGATCGCGGGGGTGATGCATGAGCTGCTCGCCGCCCACGATTGCGTTCTGACGCAACCGGTGATCGCGGAACGTGTACTCCGGCTCGCACCCGAGCTCGAGGGACGTATCGAGCTTTTCCCCTCCGTGACCTTCGCTGCCTACCATCCCGATGTTTGTGGGGTGTTTGAGGAGACCAGCGGGCGGGCCGTCATGGGCGCACTGGGGCCGTACCACTCATCGATCGCCTACTTCGCCTACCGCGCGGGCATGGACGTGCGGGAAACGTTGAAGCACTTCGGTGGCCCGGTCTACGAGAACGTCCCGGTTCTACGATTACTGGAGGGCGTCGTCGCAGGCACTGTGTCGGGAAGGGGTTCGCGCCAACTTGCCGCTCGACGAACTCCTGCCGCAGTGGGCGGGTCAAGGCTGCTTCATGCATACGCACAACCATCCCCGTTTGCGGATGTCAGTGGATGTCGCGAAGGCTCTCCTGCATCGCATGGGTGAGGAGCCCTTGCCGGTCGAGGCCCTGGATTACCTGCAGGACACCTTCGCTGTGCACGCTACCTGGCCCTGGGCCGACCCCGAGATTGCCGAGCAACTCGGCATCCGTGGCAGTTATCTCTTCAAGCCGTCTAGCGTCGGGCCCGTCGAAGCATGCGGGCTTCGCCTGTTGGACCTCGAGCAGTTCGTCAGCGCGTCGTTCGAAGCGTTCCACAAGGTCGATCCGAAAGACCTCGCGAGTGACCGCCCCTTTTCCGAGCGTTACCGCGAGATTTTCGGCGATGATCGCCGTTCACAGATCGCGATGTCGGTCGCACCCTCGCACCTGCTGGCACCTGACGCGCCAGCGGAACATGAGATACCGGCGGCGTCGACGGCGCGTCATCCCTACGAGAAGCTGCCAGCCGAATCGTTCTGGAGCCGCTCCGTATCGCGCCGGCCATCAGTCGGCGTGGATCCCGTTTCGACGCCGCGCTTCGTGCTGGACCGCGACACCCTGATCGCTACCGTTGGCAGCTGCTTCGCCCGGCACATCTCCCGATCGCTCGCTGACCACGGCTGTGCCTACCTCGTCAGCGAATCACCTCCCGCGGGCATGACTACCGGGAGGCCTGAAGGCGGCAATACGGTGTCTATTCCGCGCGCTACGGAAACATGTACACCGCTCGCCAGCTGCGCCAGCTGATCGAGCGGGCTGACGGGGCCTTCGTGCCCAAGGAAGAACCCTGGCGGCGTTCGGATGGCCGCTGGGTGGATCCATTCCGTCCATCGGTCGAGGCCGACGGTTACGCAAGTATCGCGCAGCTGGAAGCCGATCGGGCAGAGCACCTCGTCGCCGTTCGGCGCATGTTCGAACGCTTAGAGGTATTGGTCTTTACGCTCAATTCGACGGAGGCATGGATGTCGAGCGTCGATGGCGCCGTTTTCCCAATCGCTCCTGGAGTCATGGGCGGTAGTTTCGATTCAAGTCGTCACGTGTTTGTCAACTTCGACTATGACGACGTCATCGAAGATCTGGAGACGTTCCGCGCGCGACTGCTGCAGATCAATCCCGGGCTCGCGTGCTGCTGACGGTATCGCCCGTTCCGCTAGCCGCGACATATAGTGACCAACATGTCCTCGCGGCAACTACATACAGCAAATCCGTTCTTCGTGCGGCGTCACAGACTATGTGTCGGCTGCACGAGGGCTGCGATTATTTTCCTTCCTACGAGATCATCACCGGCGCCCACAATCGAGGCGCCTATTTCGGCGAAGACCTGAGGTCGATTCGACCAAGCGGGCTAGATCGCGTCATGAGCCTCTTTTTCCGCGCATGTCGTCCCCCGCCTCCCCATGCCTTCGGCTAACGGTGAATTGCTTGCCGAGGCGCTGTTCCGCAGGTCGGATACCCTCCGACGAGGAACAGCTGGATCGCGTCGACACCGGGAGCGCGTAGGTCAGCCCTAATGGACGTCGTGGGCGGAGAACTAGCCTGCGCGACGAAGTAACGCCACGTACTGGTGCCATTGGATCATCACCGAGATGCCATACAGCGAATGAACGGACCGTTCCATCGAGCTCATATCCATCGCGTCGGTGAGCTGAGACGTGCCCCGGTCGGCAGATAATACCGACTGTACGCCTTGCCGACCTAAGATCTTAGGAGCCTTGCTTCTGACCTTATGTCGTCGCCTGTTTCTGTTGTTGCCGACACGATTATGCGGACCGTAGATTTGGGCCCGAGCACCGATGCTGCCGTCGACCGGGACGCCATCGTCTCTGACGAGAACCTGCAGCTATGCCGCCAACTCGCGTGCGCCCTTGGCCAACTCCTCGCCGAGACCGAGCGACACCGCCGTTAATCGGATACTCCTCGTAGAGGCCGACGACCCCTTATAGTGAGGCGTGGTTGAGAGGGCCCACAAGTTCGGCTGACTTCAGTGAGGTGACATCATGACCGGGAGTATTCCGCCCGGCTCGAATCGCACTTCGACAGCCAATGGCGGCTCGCCCGGTGAGTTGCTGCCCCCCGGGAGCTTCAGGATTGGGTGGGTCTCGGTGGCCCCGCCGTGTATAAGGCAACCGGCAATGAATTCTTGGGCTATTTGGTTGACCTATGTGGGTTGCAGCCAGGTGATGCACTGCTCGACGTTGGTTGCGGCTCAGGGCGGATGGCTCTGCCGCTCACCGGCTACCTGAACCGCGAGGGCCGCTACGCCGGCTTCGATGTCTCAAGGGAAGCAATCGCGTGGTGCACGGAGAACATCTCGGGATCACACCCCAACTTCGATTTCACAGTCGTCAGATATTCAGAACAGAAGGTATAACCCGAAAGGGAACGACAAGTCGTCAGACTTCCGTTTTCCGTATCCCGACGAGTCGTTCGATGTAGTGTTGCTTGCCTCGGTGTTCACGCACATGCTGCCAGCGGACGTGAAGCACTATCTGTACGAGATCGTCCGCGTGCTGAAGCCGGGCGGGCGAAGCCTGATCACCTTCTTCCTGCTCAATGAGAGTCGTCAGCCCTCAGCAAGGAGGGAAAGGCATCAGATAAGTTCGAGCATGAGATGCAAGGTGTACGAACGGCCGACGTCGAACATCCTGAAGCGGCGATCGCCTACCCGGAAGCCTTCGTCAGGGATCTGTATGGGAATGTGGCCTTGAGCTTCGGGAACCGTTGCGCTACGGCAACTGGTGCGGCCGAACGGACGGTATGAGCGGGCAGGACGTCGTGATCGCGGTCAAGGCCGCGAGCAGGAATCGTCTAGCCCAAGGAGTGCATATGATTGACTCGAAGAAGCATCTCAAAGAAAATGCCGCGCATGAACCCCGCCGCCGCCGAGGAATATATTGCCAGCCTCTACGCCACCGTCCTGAAGCGAGATCCCAGACCGGACGAGTTCGCTCACTGGGTGACCACTGCCGCCGCCTTGCCACCCGAGCAAGTCTATTTCGCCTTCGTCAATTCGGAGGAGTACAAGCTTCAGCAGGAAAAGTCGTGCCGACCAGTTTCTTGCCCGGTCACTACCATTCACCCATCGTGGATCCATCGACCATCGCCGAATACGTCGAGCAGCAGTACCTGCAGGAACCTGACGACATCAAAGGCATCCATTTCGATGAAGACGCCATGGTGCGGCTCTGGAAAGAAACGCAGAATTCATAAAGAACACGCCGTTCAGCGAGCATGACGACGGCAAAAACCGCTATTACTACAACAACGGCATCTTTCCGTACGGCGACGCCATCACGCTGCGCGCGATGATTGCCCATTTTAAGCCGAAGAACGTCATCGAGGTCGGATCAGGATTCTCCTCGGCCTGCATGCTCGACACCGTTGATCATGTCGGTCTCAGCGACTTCACGATGACTTGCATCGATCCAGACGCCGATCGCCTTCGCAGCCGGCTTCGCGAGGAAGACCATTCCCGGATCGATATCATCGAGGGGCTGGTTCAGGATGTGCCGGTTTCGACGTTCTCCAAACTCACCGAGAACGACATCCTGTTCATCGACTCCACCCACGTCCTTAAGACCGCCAGCGATGTGCACTACGAGCTGTTTTCCATCCTGCCCAGCCTTAACAAGGGCGTGCTGATACATTTTCACGACATTCAATACCCGTTCGAGTATCCACGGGAATGGCTATTTGAGAACAATAATTCATGGAACGAAATCTATGCTCTGCGCGCCTTCCTGATGTACAACTCGGCGTTCGAGGTGGTGTTCTGGAATGGCTTGTTCGCGCACCGACAGCGTGAGTTGGTTCATGAGACCAACCCGCTGTTCCTAAAGAATCCGGCGGCTCGATCTGGCTGCGAGCCCGGTCCGTAGACATTCTGCAGACGCAAGACCGCGCAATGAACGCTGCCGCGGAAAAATATAGCGCCAGCCTCCGTCCGGCTCTTACCCGGAAGGGGTCCATGGTCGAAGCAGTCCGTCTTCTTATCTGGGATCTCGATGACACTTACTGGCGCGGTACTTTAACCGAGGGCGGCATCACGGAATACGTGCGCGAGCATCATGACATCGTGATCAAACTCGCGCAGCGCGGAATCATGAGCTCTATCTGCTCGAAAAACGACGAAGCGAAGGTCATGGAGATTCTCAAGCGCGAAGGAATCGCCGACTACTTCATTTTCCCCAGCATCTCCTGGGGGCCGAAAGCCACCAGACTGGCGTCGATCATCGAAGCCGTCCAGCTCCGCCCGGCTAACGTGATGTTCATTGATGACAACCACCTCAACCGGGCAGAAGCGGTCGACCTCATACCGGATCTGCAGATTGAGGACGAGGCATTCCTCACGCGTGTGCTATCGGACCCCCGGTTCAAGGGCAAGGATGACAGCAGGCTTTCTCGCCTCGCACAATACAAAGTGCTGGAACAACGTAAGCACGATGAAGCCAAGGCGGAGGGCAACAACGAAGAGTTCCTCCGCGGTTGTGACGTGCGTGTGTATATCGAGTACGACGTAGAGAGCATATCGACCGCGCCGTTGAGTTGATCAATCGCACCAACCAGCTTAACTTCACCAAGGTGCGGCCGCCAGAAGACCCCGAGAAGGCGCGGGCAGAACTATCAGCGCTGCTGAATGACCCATTCCGGCAGAGCGGTCTGATCAGGGTTGAGGATAAATATGGCGACTACGGCTTTGTCGGGCTATACATGGTCACGGCGCCCGTCGTTGATCGGCAAAACGGTCGCCTTGTTCAGCGGCTCGATCATTTCTGCTTCTCCTGCCGCACGCTCGGTATGTTGGTCGAGGCATGGGTCTATGACTATCTGCAGCGCCCGCGGATCAAGATCGTGGGCGAGGTTCTGACAGACATCACGGTCGCTCGCCCGATCGACTGGATCCGGCTTGCTTCAGCTTATGGCAATGGCGACGACACAGACGCGGCACAAAAAATCTTCCCAGAGATTCGTGTGCACGGCGGGTGTGAAGCTAACGCTGTTGCGCACTACCTTACGCCCTACGCCGATCATACCATTGTCACCGGCAATTTTCACGCTGGTATATCTTTCTGCCGGGTTAATGGCTCCACTCTCCTGCTTTAGCCTGCGACCGTTCGGAGCCATCATTGGAATCCGAGGCGGATGCACTCGGTATTCCAAGAAACATGCTGGTGGCCGACTATTTTCAGAGCGCTTCCGCCGGGACAGCTTTCGTGTTTGGCGGGCAGCTGGACTTGCCTTGGGTGCGCCGCTATCGCCACAAGCAGCATGGCTGGGAAATTTTTGTGGAACCTTATGGTCTGTATGGTGTCGATCTAGTCTCTACCGTCAGGGAAGACATCCTTGCTCGTGTTGCGGGGCTGAATTGTTACAGACGCAGTCAAGAACGATATCGCCAAGGTAGCCCTACACATTCATGAGAACTATCAGAGTGTCGCATTCAGCCACGAGCGACACCTAATCCCGGCGATGGAAGAAATATTCACCCGTGTTCCGCTCGGATCGAAGCTGGTGCTGATAACGGATCATGTTCGCCTGCGCATTACCAACGAAGTAGTTAAGGATTGCACCACGGTCCGCAGCCTCTCACGCCGCAATTATGGCAATCGCGGCCCCTGTATCCGTTCGTCCGCGTGGTATCCTTCAAGGATCATGTACGAAATGAAGACGGAGTATAATGTCGGTGGCAATCACTACCATAGGATGGTCTATCTTCGGATGGCCGAAGCGATCATCGAAGAACTGAAGGTAACACCGCCGAAAACGGCAGAGCTTCGGCGGACGGCAGTCGTCCGTCGATCCCATGCAACCCGAAACGTGAATGAGCATGCCATGAATCAATCAGCTCTGGGTTTCGCCGCGATTCAGACGTTAGCCGCTTTGTTGGATGATGAGGACGGCAGGAAAATTTTCACCGAGGCAGTCTTCACTGCCTTCCTTGAGAAGCACGCAAGCACGAACGAGCATATAACATCGACAATGATAGGTCGTCTCGCCGCAGCTATTGAAAGTCACGGCTACGCATCTCAGAAAATGGCCGGCGTTCCTCGCTTTCAGCACCGAAATGACCTACTGAACTTTGCTTGCAAAAATATTACCGTTGACGGCCCCAGTCTCGAATTCGGTGTCTGGTCAGGCCACTCGGTCAATTTGATAGCTTCGTTAATACCGTCCTCGAAAGTGTATGGTTTTGACTCATTCGAGGGCTTGCCTGAGGCGTGGTTCGGTAAAGGGGATGGAATTGGGCAGTTTTCGCTCAATGGGGAGTTGCCGGAGGTACGGGAAAATGTCGAGCTGGTTGTGGGCTGGTTTGTCTACGTTCTTGCACCCTTTTTGGAAACACATGAATTCGACAAGATAGCACTACTGCATATAGATTGTGATATTTACTCCTCGACACAATCGGTCTTCAGCTATTTGCATAAAAAAATCGTCCCGGGAACAATAATTGTATTCGACGAATACTTCAATTATCGAACTTGGCAGCGACACGAATACGCCGCCTTTCAAGAATGCGTAGCCTATCGTCAGATCAAGTATGAATATTTCGGGTTGGTCCCGGGAGATATGCAAGTTGCTGTGCGAATATTGTCCGTGTAGCTTTTCGACGCTCCCGGCTGAGTCCGCGCAAGCCTGCAGCTGGACGAACGTATCGGTGATAACCTGCGCACAAGCCGACATCTAGGCTGAACGGAACAGTCACCGATTCGCGGGCAGTCTAGGGACAGCCACTGGGCGCGATTCGCGGGCACCTTCGTGAATCAAGCCGCGGACTACCACACCGCCAGTACTCTGTCTTCTAGCAATCTGGCCCACACCAGAAGGAGCTCAAGATGGAGCTTAATGCAACGGGTGACGTCCTCGCGCAAGGACCGCTCGATCTTCGGGTAGGCGAACAGCTCGCGCTTGCCGACCTGATAGCGCCGAAATGGCCCGAGTTCTCAAGGTCGTGGTCCCGCTATACCGACCCAACGAACGGCGTTTTCGAAGGGTACCACGGAGCGGTGTACTACTCCATGCTCACGATGCTTCGGCCGAAGCACATTGTGGAGGTGGGGTCCGGCTTTTCCTCCGCGATCGCCCTCGATGTGCGCGACCAAGAACTGCAAGACCTGCAACTTACTTTTATCGACCCCAATCCCGCGCGCCTTTACGAGCTGCTCAATGAAAATGACCATACACGGATCACCATACACAAGCGATCTCGTTCAAAACGTTCCTACGGAACGATTTGACGCTCTCGAGAAGGATGACATTTTATTTATCGACAGCACCCATGTGATCGGGAAAGGCAGTGACGTCGATTTCCTATTTTTTCAAGTTCTGCCGCGGTTGCGGCCGGGCGTCGTAGTACACTTCCACGATATTTTCTTTCCCTTCGAATATCCTGACGCCTGGGTGGATTGGCCTTTCAACGAGATATATTTGTTACATGCATTCCCCAGCTACAACAACGTGTTCCAGATCATCTTTTTCAATAGTTGGTTCTGGCGGGAGCACACCGATATTGTCAGTCGTTTTCTACCTGAAAGCGCTATAGGTAACCCGGGCAGCATTTGGCTACGGAAGGCGACTTCGTCGAAGTCGGCAACCGCGCGCACCGAAGCGGTCAACGCCACGCTGACGGCTTGGCGTATCAGGCATTCGACCGGTTCACGCCGAGGCGGCTGGGCACCTCAGTGCCTGCCGGCGCTGACTCTAGAAGAGACCGATTGCCCTCTGGCGGCGATCGCTAGAATATCTTCCGCCATCTTTTTCAATCGTGGCGATTTCCGATGGGGCGTACTCCGCACACGAACCACGAGCGAATGACTTCTTCAGCGACAGGCCGA
>CAVVRW010000004.1:0-18849 GCA_963750755.1 uncultured Actinomycetota bacterium | reverse complement strand
CCCAGCCACCGTTGACCGGGCCGATCCGGGATCGGTCGTCGACCCGCACGTCGCTGTAGAAGACGATGTTGGTGCGGTCGCCGTCGACGGTCCGGATCGGCTGGATATCGACGCCAGGCGACTTCAGCGGCACCAGAAACATGGTCAGGTTCTTGTGCTTGGGACCACCGGGGTCGGTGTTGGTGAGCAGAAAGACGTACTCGGCGTTGTGCGCGTTCGAGGTGAACATCTTGGAGCCATTGATAACCCAGCTGGATCCATCCGCTTCCCGCACCGCGCGGGTCTTGCACGTCGCCACGTCCGAGCCGCCCTCGGGTTCGGTGTAGCCCAGGCACAACCGGATTTCGCCGGACAACACACCGGGCAGCACCTCCTCGGTCAGTTCCGGCGGCCCGAAGTCACGCATCATCCTCGCGACCACCGCCGGAGCGCCCGAGTGGAACCACGGCGCGTGGGCCCGACCGATCTCCACTCCCAGATGCGCCGGCGCAGCGCGCCGAACCCCCCGTCGGCCTCGTCGTTGAAGTCGTCAGCCAGGTAGCCCTGTGCGCCCAGCGCCAGGTGGACGCCCTCGTCGAAGTTCTCCCCGGTTTCGCGATCCCGACGGATCACCTCGTCGGTGACGACGTCGGCCAGAAAGTTGCGCAGTCGATCGCGGAATTCCTGATCCTCGGCCGACAATTTCTACCTGGGCGAAATCCATGAAAGTTACAGCCGCGCTTCGGTTTTGATCGCGCTGTCGGTGGTGCGCAGCGGGCGAATCAGCGCGTCCTGGGCGAAGGATGCGATCAGCTCGCCCTCCTCGGTGTGCACCGCCCCGCGAACGTAGGACATCCCGGCACCGACCTGGGTGCTCTCGTGGGTGTAGAGCAGCCAGCCCGTCCAGGTCACGGGTTCGTGGGGAAGCTGACCGACACCGTCATGGGTGCGGTCGACACGGTCAGGTGTGACTGGGCGGTGCCGATACCTTCGTGCGCGCGCATCGTCGTCGAAATGCCAAGGTGGCCGGTGAAATACGCGACCAGCGCTTTGGCCAGGTCGTCGCGGCTCGGGATCGGGTCGTAATGCAGCCAGGCGTACAGCTCCGGCGGTCCGACCTCGTCGGGGCTGTTCACGTCGACGACGTCGACAAATCGAAGTTCCCGGCCGGCCATCGGCATCCCGCCGTCGTTGGCGTCGCGCGGAGCGGTCACCTCGGGCTTGGGCAGGTGGTGGCGGATGACGTCGGCGGACGGCACGTCGAGCAGGGTGGTCGCCGTGATCGCGCGGGCGGCCGTTCTGCGAGACCCCGACCACCGCGGTCGCCGTCGAGCGGCCCTCGGCGACGACGTCGATGTCGATGTCGACCGGCGGTCCGACCACCACGGCGCGGGCGAACACGGCATGGAACTCCAGCGCAGCAGGTTCCCCCCAAACCGTTTGGCGACAGCGACAATCACCTGCGCGAGCACCTGGGTGCCCTCCACCACCTGGCGTTCGTCCTCGGCCGCGATGCCGGTGTCGGCGACAAATCGGCCGTCCTGGGCCGGGCGCGCATCGAACAAATCGAGAAGGCCGGCGACCGACCAGTGCGTCTGCTCAGAGTCTGTTGTCACCTAGCGAGAATGACATTCTCGTCAAAACTTGTAAAGGCTTCGGTATCGCTACCGGGTGTCGATGACCAGGGTTTTGAACCGGTCGATCACCTCGAGGGCGTGCGCCAGGCTGTCGCCGGGCAGGCCGACCTGCAACCAGGTGACGCCGAGTGTGGCCAGGCGGTCCAGCCCGGTGAGGTACGCGTCGGCATTGAAGTCGTCGTCGGCGGGGCTGCCACCCTCGAAGTTGCCGAACACGATGTCGACTCCTCCGGGGTCGCGGCCCTCCTCGTCGAGTCGGGCGGCGGAGGTCGGCCAGGGTGTCGGTGATGTCTCCGATCGAATCCATCGCCGCCGTGCGCGCGGTCTGTGCCAGCGCGGGTGGGGCGGCGAACGGGCACCAGCCATCGCCCTTGCCCGCAACTCGCCGCCGCGCGGCCCCGGTGTTGCCGCCGATCCAGATCGGGGGATGCGGGTCGGCTCACCGGCCGCGGGTGCGCGGTGATCCCCTTGGCGCTGAAGTGCTTGCCTTCGAAGCTGACGTCATCGTCGGTCCAGATGGCCTTGTCACGTTGAGCGACTCGTCGACCAAGGCCGCTCGCTCCTCGAAATCGACTCCGAGAGCCGCGAACTCGCGTTTGAGATCGCCGACCCCGACGGCCACGTGAACCTGCCCTCGGACAGCAGTCCAGCGTCGCTCCAGACTTGGCCACGACGAACGGGTTTCGGTACGGCAGCACCACCAAGTTGGGGATCAGCCGCAAGGTGCTGGTGCGGGCGGCGGCAAAACGCTCGCGACAAACGGGTCCAGCGCGTCGTGTCCACCGGCCTCCAGCCAGCGCTGGGTGGGAGCGGGATGGTCGGTGAACCCGAAGCCGTGGATGCCGGCGGCCTCGGCGGCGGCGGCCACCGTGGCGATCCCGTCACCCTTGACCAGCTCGGGGTTGTACGGGTGGCTGTGCATCGGGTGGGTGATGGTGAATTTCATCTGCTTGGTGCGGCGTGGAAGCCCCTGTCTTGAGCCAAGGGAAGAGTCGCCGCTTCTCCTTTCTGGGTGGTGTCGGTGGTCGGGGCTAGGTTTTCGGTGTGTCGCGTTATCGGTTGCTTCCGACTGCTGAGCAGACGGCGGGGCTGGCTGAGCACTGCCGCCACGCCCGGTATGTTTGGAATCTGGCGGTCGAGCAGCAGCAGCATTGGCAGCCGGGCCGTCGCGCGCCGGGCTACAACGAGCAGTGTGCGCAGTTGACCGCCGCGCGCGCCGAATATGCGTGGTTGGCGGCCGGATCCCAGACGGTGCAGCAGCAGGCGTTGCGGGATTTCGCGCAGGCGATGGGTAACTTCTTCGGTGGCACGCACCGGCGCCCGACCTGGCGCAAAGCCGGTGTGCACGAAGGGTTCCGACAGGTGGCGGTCAAGGCGCGTCACATTGAGCGGCTCAACCGTCGTTTCGGGCGGGTTTGGGTGCCCAAGGTTGGCTGGCTGCGGTTCCGCCTGACCCGCCCGGTGCCTGACGGGGTGAAGTCCTACCGGGTGACATGTGACCGGGCCGGGCGCTGGCATGTCGCCTTTGCTGTCGTCCCAGAGCCGATCGCCGGCCCTGGTGACGGCTCGATCGTGGGGATCGATCGCGGCGTGACGGTGGCGGCGGCGTTGTCGACCGGAGAGTTGCTGCACGTGCCCGGCCTGAGCCGCGGTGAGGCTGTCCGGTTGAGGGTGCTGCAGCAGCGGCTGGCCCGCGCGCAAGGCGGTTCGAAGCGGCGAGCCCGTGCAAGGCTGGCGATCGCCAAACTGAAAGCCAAAGAGACTGCCCGGCGCAAGGATTGGGTGGAGAAGCTGTCTACCGATGTCGCGCGCCGGTTCGACACGATTCGGATCGAAGCCCTCGATGTGCGGGCCATGACTCGCAGCGCGCGCGGAACTGTCGAACAGCCCGGACACCGAGTTGCCCAAAAGCGTGGGCTTAACCGGGGCATCAGCCGCAGCGGTTGGGGTCTGCTCGCCACGCGACTGCAGCACAAAGCTTTTGGTCGGGTCGAGCAAATCCCGGCCGCGTACACGTCGCAACGTTGCTCGGTGTGCGGGAATGTCGCTCCCGGAAACCGCAAGAGCCAAGCGGTGTTCGAGTGCCAAGCCTGCGCCACGGGACCGTGTAACGCCGACGTTAACGCCGCACGCAACATCGCCGCCGGACGGGCGGTGACAGCACGGGGAGACTTCGGCATCAGCCGGTCTACGAACCGTGAACCTCAACTGCGCTCTCCTGCCGCATAGGTAGTGAGGGTGGGTTGGAATCCTCTGGCTTCAGCCACAGGAGGACGTCAACTGCCGCTTTCCTTAGCCTTTCCTTTCCTTTGCTGAGCGCCGACGGTGTCCCTGCAAGTTACCGCGTGACATTTGTACGATAATCTGTAAAGCCAGCCGGGCAACCGGCCGGTCAGTTTCACCGCCGCGAAGGAGCGACGACGTTGGGCATGACTGCGACCGATGAGGGGCTGACGCCGCTGGCCACCGGCTTCTGTTTTGGTGAGGGGCCGCGTTGGTTCGAGGGGCTGTTGTGGTTCTCCGACATGCTCGGCGAGGCCGTGCACACCGTCACCGTGGGCGGGGCGATGACCACGCTGCCGCTACCGGGGCACGCCCCTTCGGGCCTGGGGTTCCGGCCGGACGGCACGCTGCTGATCGTGTCGACCAGGGACCGCAAGCTATTGGCCTACGACGGCGAAACCGTCGACACCGTAGCCGATTTGAGCGCGCTGGCCCCCGCCGACCTCGGCGACATGGTCGTCGACCGCCGCGGCCGCGCCTACATCGGGTCGCAGGCCCGCGAGGGCGGTGTCATCCTGCGCGTCGATCCCGACGACACCGTCGGCGTCGTCGCAGCCGACCTGGACTTTCCCAACGGCATGGTCATCACGCCCGACCGCACGCTGATCGTCGCCGAGTCGATCGGTCGGCGGTTGACCGCGTACAGCATCGAAGCCAACGGCGACCTATCCGATCGGCGCGTCTTCGCCGACGGCCTCGACGGGCCCCCGGACGGCATCTGCCTCGACGCCGAAGGCGGCGTGTGGACGGCCATGACGCTGGCGCACCAGTTCGAGCGGATCCTCGACGGGGGGCACGTCACTCATCGCATCGACATCGGCGACCGCGTGGCGATCGCGTGCGTGCTCGGCGGATCGGCCGACCGGACCCTGTTCATGCTGTCGAGCAGCGAGGCCTACCCCCAGCGCCTGGCCGGCACGCGGCTGTCCCGGGTGGACACGGTGATCGTGGACACTCCCGGCCAAGCCGGTGAGCGATGACCGACTCCTATTACGAATTGATCGACGCCGCCGACCCGGTCGGCGAAAAGTTCACTGCCACCGACTTGGTCCGCAGCACCTGGACCGCGAAGATCCAGCATGCGGCGCCGGTGTCGGCGCTTCTGGTCCGCGCGCTGGAGCGTTGCGCGGCCCGCGACGACACGCGGTTGAGCCGGGTCGCCATCGATCTGCTCGGTCCGGTGCCGGCCGACGGCGACATGTGGGTCCGGTCGAAAGTCGAACGTCCCGGCAGGCAGATCGAGCTGATCAGTGCCGAGACGCTGGCCCTGGGGCCCGACGGGGAGCCGCGGCCGACCGCTCGGGCCACCGGCTGGCGACTGCTACAGCAGGACACCACCGAGTTGACGCACGCGTCCGCACCGCTGCCAGCCCCGCTGTCCGAGGCGCGGAGCCGCGACCTTGCCAAGAATTTCGACCGCAACTACGTACACAGCCTGGACTGGCGCTGGCTGACCAACCCGCTCGACGAAGGACCCGGTGAGTCGTGGATCACGCCGACGGCCAGCCTGGTCGCCGGCGAAACGATGACGCCGCTCGAGCGTTTGTTCGCGGTCGCCGACTGCGCCAACGGAATTGGCTCGAAAATCGACATCACCACGTGGACGTTCCTGAACAACGACCTCGTTGTGCACGTGCACCGGATCCCCGACGGGGAGTGGGTCGGCATCCGCGCTGAGACCAACTACGGCCCGGACGGCATCGGGACCACGGTCGGCACGCTGTTCGACGGGATCGGAGCGGTGGGCAGCATTCAGCAGTCCGTGCTGGTCCGGCGACGGCCCTAGCAATCCCGAAAGTGCAACTAGCGGCGCATCTTTCGAGTGACCTCGTCGGTAGCCGCACTCTGAGGGCGTGACGGGATGACGTCGACGAGGCACAGGTGCATGTCGGGCGAGACGACGGCCGCGGCGATCAGCCGGCCGGCGTCGTCAGGCGGCACCACGCTGGTCGACCGGACGATCGACGCCCGCACGCCGGTTCCGACGAATTCGGCATCCAGTCCGTAGATCCACGCGTCGAGCATCCGATCCGCTCCGGCCGGCGAGGCACCCACCAGCTCCGGGCTGAGCAGCACCACGTCGCCATGCCCGTTGTCGATCATCGGCGAAACCAGTTGCGTCACAAGGTGTTGAGCGCCGATCCAGGATCGCTCGGCAACTCCGGCGCTGCTGATCAGCGCATCGACGTCACCGATGAGATAGTCGACGGACTCCAGGAACCCATCGATGGACAGCGGGTCGGCCAGGTCCAGGTGGGCGGCGAACACCGACGCGCCGCTCGACCGCAGCCGGGCGGCCAGGTCCTCGCCGGCCTCCGGTCGCGGACTGCCCATCAACACGGAGTGCCCGCCCGCCGCCAGCCGCGTCGCCGTGGCGAAGACGACCGGCGAGGAGGCCTCGGTGATCACCACCGCTCTGGCGCGGCTCACCGCAGACGCCCGTCTTCGGGGGTTTGCCCGGCTAAGCTCGGGTGGTCAGCTACCAATGACACCAAAACAGCGTGACACTTGGACCTATTTTTGTAAAGTTGCGGGTATGGACCAGACGTCGACCATCGAGGGTGACACCTCGACACAGCAGCGGATCCTCGCGGCCACCGCTGAGGTCCTCGGCCGCAACGGCAAACGCAAGCTCAGCCTGTCCGACGTCGCCGTCCAGGCCGGGGTGTCCCGGCCGACCCTGTATCGCTGGTTCGCTTCGAAAGAAGACCTGCTCTCGGCCTTCTCCCAATACGAACGGGCCACCTTCGAAAGCGGGATGAGCCAAGCGACGGCCGGACTCAAGGGGGCCGACAAGCTCGACGCCGCGTTGCGCTTCATCGTCGACTACCAGCACTCCTATACCGGAGTGCGGATGGTCGACATCGAACCCGAGCATGTCATCGCGCAGTTCGCCGGCGTCATCCCGCAGATGCGGGACGGCCTGCAGCGGCTGATCCCCGGCCCCAACGCCGCGGTCAAGGCGGCCACCGCAATCCGAGTAGCGTTCTCGCACTACATGATTCGCAGCGATGATGCCGACGAGTTCCTGGCCCAGCTGCGGCACGCGGTCGGCATCAAGCCCTCGGCCGATTAGTCGAACAGCACCGCCGCGTTGAGATAGCCGGTCGGGTCGAACGCGGCCTTCAGCGCGCGCATCGCCGCGATGTCGGCAGCGTCGCGAGACATGCCGAGATAGCGACGTTTCCGGCTACCCACGCCGTGTTCGGAGCTGACGTTGCCGCCGCAGTCGGCGATCAGGCCCATCATCGCGGCATACAGGTCGTGTTCCTGCTCGGCGCTGCAGCGCAGCACGTTCAGGTGCAGGTTGCCCTCACCGATGTGCCCGAACAGCACGCCGGTGGCGTCGGGCGCATGCCGTTGCACCAGTGCCGCCGCCTCGTCGGCGAAGCGGGTGATCGCGGGCAGCGGCAGCGAGACGTCGAACTTCAGCGGCGGCCCGAACACGCCGACGACTTCGGCCAGCGATTCGCGCATCCGCCAAAGTCGTTGTTGTGCAGCATTATCGATACCGACGGCGGGCTCGGCAGACGTGTGCACTCTGTCCAACGCGTCGGCCAGTCGCTCGGTCTGATCGAAGTCGGATGCCAACTCCACCAGCAGCAGCCACCGGCTGTCTAGCGGCGGCGGCGAGCCGAGGTGTTCGTCGGCCAGTGCGGCGGCTCGCCCGTCGATCAACTCCAACGCCGCGATGCCGTCCAAGTCGCGGAACAACCGGCCGGCGTCGACCAGCGGACCGAGTTCGTCGAAGCCGCACACGGCGGTCACGCGGTGCGCCGGATCCGGGTGCAGGCGTAGGTCGAGCGCGGTGATCACGCCGAGCGTTCCTTCGGCGCCGACGAACAGTGACGGCAGGTCGTAACCGGTGTTGTCGGCCCGCACCCGCGAATGCCGGCGCACCACCGACCCGTCGGGCAGCGCGATGTCCATCCCGATCACCTGGCTGCCCATGTTGCCGTAGCGCACCGTGCGCAGACCGCCGGCGTTGGTCGAGGCCATTCCCCCCACGGTCGCGGTGTCGCGGGCGGCCAGGTCGACGCCGAACACCAGACCCGACGCGGTTGCGGCATGCTGCACCGCGGCCAGCGTCGCTCCGGCTCCGGCCTCGACGCGGCGCTCAACAGAATCGACTTCGCTTACCTCGCAAAGCCTTTCGGTGGACAACAGCACGTCGTCGTGCTCGGGCACCGTCCCGCCCACCAACGACGTCCGGCCGCCCTGGATCGTCACGTGGGTCTCGGCGTCGCGGCACAGCCGCAACACCCCGGCGACCTCTTCCGCCGAGCCCGGGCGCACCAGGGCGCTGGCGTTGCCGCTGTATCTGCCAGTCCAATCGCCGCTGCGCCCGGCCAGCACGTCGGGATCGGTGCTGACGTACCTGGCACCCACCAACGACGCCAGCCGCTGCACGACATCCGGGGTCATGGCGCCCGGTCTACCACAGTGTTGCAGGATGGCGGTCATGCAGCGTGAAGATGTCTGGTTCAACTCGGGCGGCGACCGGATCAGCGCGTGGCTGTACCGACCGGACGACAACGGCGACACGCCGCTGCTGGTCATGGCGCACGGACTGGGCGGCGTGCGCACCATGCGCCTGGACGCCTACGCCGAACGCTTCGCCGCGGCCGGCTACGCCTGTCTGGTGTTCGACTACCGGAACTTCGGTGACAGCGAAGGTGCACCGCGCCAGTTGCTCGACATCCGAATGCAGTTGCAGGACTGGACCGTTGCCGCGGCCTTCGCCCGCACCCTGCCTGGGATCGACCCGCAGCGAATTGGATTGTGGGGCACGTCGTTCAGCGGCGGCCACGTGATCGCCACGGCGGCTCGGGTGCCGGGCATAGCGGCGGTCGTGTCGCAATGCCCGTTCACCGACAGCGTCGCATCGCTGGCCGCGGTGAATCCGCTTGTCAGCGCTCGTCTGACGGCCTTGGCCACCCGCGACATCATCGCTTCCCGCTTCGGCGCCAACCCGGTGATGGTCAAGACCGCCGGATACCCCGGCGAGGTCGCGTTGATGACCGCCCCCGACGCCTATTCCGGCTTTCTCAGACTGGTGCCCGACGGTGTGGAGCTGCGCAACGAGGTGGCGGCGCGAATCGGCGTGAAGCTGCTGCCCTACCGGCCGGGTCGGCTCGCGGCCAGGGTGCCCTGCCCAATCCTGTTCTGCATCTGCGAAAGTGACACCGTCGCACCATCCGGACCGACCCGCAAATATGCGGCCAAGGCGCCGAAGGGCGAGATAAAGCTCTATCCCGAGGGACATTTCGACATCTATGTCGGCGACGCGTTCGAGCGCGTGATCGCCGACCAACTCGAATTCTTGAAGCGAGTATTGCCTACAGTCGGGCTCAGCGGATGACGGTGACGCCGCCGTCGACCGGGATCACCGCACCGGTGATGTAGCTGCTGGCGCGGCTGGCGAGAAAGACAGCGATACCCGCCATGTCGTCGGGCTGGCCGATCCGGCCGAGCGGGAGGAACGAGCCGACCGCTTCCGGCCCGGCCGCCAACAACTCCTTCGTCATCCGCGACTGAAACAGCCCGGGCGCGATCGCGTTGACCAGGATGCGCGGCGCCAACTCCCCGGCGAGGTGCTGGGTCAGCATGTGTACGGCGGCCTTGCTGGCGCTGTAGGAGAAGTTGTTTCGGCCTTTGCCGGGCGGGACGATCCCGTCGATGCTGCCGGTGTTGATGACGCGGGCCGGGTCACCCTCGTCTGCGCCCGCGGTGAGCATCGGCACCAGCGCGCGGGTCAGCATGAAGATGCCCTTGACGTTGACGTTCATCACCTTGTCGAATCCGGACTCGGGAAACTCGTCCAGCGGCGCACCCCACGCCGCGCCGGCATTGTTGAACAGCGCGTGGATCCGGTCTTCCCGCTCGGCGAGGTCGGCGACCAATGCGTCGACGCCATCGACCGTGCCGAGGTCGGCGGGGATCGCGTGTACCGGGCCGAGTGGCGACAGCTCCGCGACGGCGCCCTCCAGCTCGGCCTCCTTGCGGCTCGACAGATAGACGGAAGCCCCAGCCTCCAGCAAGCCGCGCGCGATCATCAGGCCGATGCCGCGGCCGCCGCCGGTGACGACGGCGACCTTGCCGTCGAGGCGAAACAGGTCGGTCATTTCGCGACGGCCTGCGCCCGTGGCGTCCCGAGCGGTTCCTCGACCCGGACCGCCTCGTCGCGGATCAGCCCGCGCAGCAGCGCGGTGCTGAACTCGGCCGCGATCTCCTTGGCGCTGCGCCGCCCGCTCGGCCGCAGCCAGCGGTAGGCGCCCAGCGTCATCCCGATGTAGCCGAGCGCCACGACGTGGGAGTCGCACTCGAAGAACTCGCCGCTGGCGATACCGCGGTCGATCAGGCCGTGCACGTGCTCGTAGACCTGCGTCTCTTTCTCGCGGACCGCCTCGACCTGCTCCTCGGTGAACCACTCGGTGATATAGGGCTGCTCCTGGAAGTACACCGCCGCGCCCTCGGGGTTGACGGCGATGTTGTTGAGCAGCCGCACGGTGTACTGGTAGAGCGCCTCGCGAGCCGACATCGTCGGGTCATCGTGAACGGCGTCCAGGGTGCGTTCAGCGGCCTGCTGGTAGATGTCGTAGAGGATCAGCGACTTGCTGGCGTAGTAGTGGTAGACGGTGGCCTTGTTCAGGCCCACCACGTCGGCGACATCGTCCATCCTGGTGCCGTGATAGCCGCGGGCGGCGAACAGCTTGGTGGCAACGGTCAGGAGCTCCTCGCGGCGGGTGAGCCCGTTTTCGGATGGCATTTTGTTCTCGCTTCGGCAGTCCGGGGGCCGCCCGGAGTCAATCAACTGGTGGGTAGTCTAGGCAACCCGACGGTTCACTGTTGCGCCTTGTCCCGTAGGACTAGACTTTGAACGAACCGCTTATCGACTCGAGAGGTAGTCAGATGCAACCGGATCCCGATCCCAGCTACGACTTTTCCGACGAACTCGAGTTCTACTTCAAGTACCTGCCATGGGGTCTGCGGGGCGTCACCGATGGCCAGGGCTACCCGCCGCCGGCCTACCCGCCGGTCTAAATAGCGGCTCCTCGCCTTCGAGATCGCCGCGAGCGTGGACTTGCGCGAGTGAGCGCCACGCCAGCGTCGAGCTCGACGCGTTTCTGCGGCCGGCTATAGCGCCTTCAGCTCCTCGGCGACCTCGCTCACCGTCTTTTTGGCATCTCCGAACAGCATCGATGTGTTCTCGCCGAAGAACAGCGGGTTCTCGATGCCGGCATAGCCCGACGACATCGAGCGCTTGAGCACGATGACCGAGCGGGCCTCGTCGACGTTGAGGATCGGCATGCCGTAGATCGGGCTGGACGAGTCGTTGCGCGCGGCCGGGTTCGTGACGTCGTTGGCGCCGATGACAATCGCCACGTCCGTGCGGTTGAACTCGCCGTTGATGTCGTCCATCTCTTTCATCGCGTCGTAGTCGACGTCGGCCTCGGCCAGCAACACGTTCATGTGGCCGGGCATGCGGCCGGCCACCGGGTGGATGGCGTACTTGACCTCGACGCCCTTTTCCTCCAGCAGGCTGGCCATCTCCTTGACGGCGTGCTGTGCCTGCGCGACCGCCAGCCCGTAACCGGGCACCACGATCACCTGGTTGGCGTAAGCCATCTGGATTGCGGCGTCGGCGGCCGAGGTGGCCTTGACGGTGCCCTGCTCGCCGCTCGCGGCGGCGCCCACACCGCCGTCGCCACCGAACGAGCCGAACACGATCGCGGGAATCGACCTGTTCATCGCGACCGCCATCAGGTTGGTCAGGATCGAGCCCGAAGCACCGACGATCATGCCTGCGACGATCATCGCGGTGTTGTTCAGCGCCAATCCCGCTGCAGCTGCAGACAATCCGGTCATCGCGTTCAACAGCGAGATCACCACCGGCATGTCGGCGCCACCGATCGGGAACACCACGAACAAACCCATCACGCCCGCGAAGGCCAACACCAGCAGGATCCACCAGACCGGCCGGCCCGGGTTCAGCCCTAGGTAGACGGCGACACCCACCGCGCCGAACAGCAGCACGATGTTAGAGAGCTGAAACAGCTTGGCCGAGGCCACCAGCCGCTTCTCCACGTTCTTCGGGATCGACTCCTGCAACTTCAGGAACGCCACCAGCGAACCCCAGAACGACACTGAGCCGATGATCGCCGCGAACAACGACCCGACGACCAATGCGACAGTAGGCGACTGGTCCGGCCGAAAGACCGAAAAGCCCTTGGTATTAATGAATTCCGACCAAGCGATCAGTGCGACGGTGCCGCCGCCGACGCCGTTGAACAGCGCCACCAGCTGCGGCATGGCCGTCATCTTGGTCTTCTTGGCGGGCGGCACCCCCAGCACCACGCCGATCACCAGGCCCGCCGCGATCAGGATCCAGTTGATCGACGCGGTGTCGCGCACCTTGATCAGCGTCGCGATCACCGCGACGCCCATACCGACCGCGGCGATCCAGTTGCCGCGCACGGCGGTTTTCGGGCCGGTCAGGCCGGACAGACCGTAGATGAACAACGCGAAGGCCGCGATGTACAGAACGTCCACCGCGTAGTTGACGTTTTCAGTGCTCATTTGGCAGCCCCCTTCGCGCTGACCGACTTGTCGGCCGCGGGCCTGCGCGACTTGAACATGCCCAGCATCCGGTCGGTCACCAGGAAGCCACCGATCACGTTCAGCGTGCCGAAGATCAGCGCGACGAACGCGATCGCCCGCACGCCCCAGCTCGCATCGGCCGGCAACTCGCCCAGCACCAACAGCGCGCCCAGGACCACGATGCCGTGAATGGCGTTGGTGCCCGACATCAATGGGGTGTGCAGGGTGTTGGGCACCTTGGAAATGACTGCGAACCCGACGAATCCGGCGAGCACCAGGATGGCCAGGTTGGCCAGTAGTTGGTCGTACATCTAGTTCACTCCTGCTTGGTCGCGGGTCACACACGAGCCCGCCACGACCTCGTCCTCGAAATCCGGGGCCAGCTTGCCGTCGGTGAGCAACAGGTCGAGCAGGGCGGTGATGTTCTTGCTGAAGAGCTCGCTGGCGTGCTCGGGCATCGTGGCCGGCAGGTTCAGCGGCGACGCGATCGTGACGTCGTGGCGGACGACGACCTGTCCCGGCTCGGTGAGCTCGCAGTTGCCGCCGGTCTCGCCAGCAAGGTCAACAACGACGCTGCCGGGCTTCATCGCCTCGACCGCGGCGGCGGTCACCAGCTTGGGGGCCGGGCGACCGGGGACCAACGCAGTGGTGATGACGACGTCGAATCCGCTGATCGCTTCCTCCAGCGCCTTCTGCTGCTGGGCGCGTTCCTCGTCGGTGAGCTCGCGGGCGTAGCCACCCTCACCGGCGGCAGCTAGATCTTCGTCGCCCAATTTCAACCATTGCGCACCCACCGACCGGACCTGGTCGGCCACCTCGGGGCGCACGTCGTAACCGGTCGTTTTGCCGCCGAGGCGCTTCGCCGTCGCCAGGGCCTGCAGGCCCGCGACGCCGACCCCGAGCACGAGCACGGTCGCCGGCTTCACGGTGCCCGCCGCGGTGGTCAGCATCGGGAAGAACCGGGTGGACTCCGACGCGGCCAGCAGCACGGCCTTATAACCGGCGACATTGCCCTGCGACGACAGCGCATCCATCGCCTGAGCTCGCGAGATCCGGGGGATGGCTTCCAGCGCGAACGCCTGCACACCGGCCTGCTTGAGGGCGCCGATGGAGTTCTCTGCGTTGCGAGGTGCCAGGAAGCCGATCAGGGTCTGCCCGCTCTTGAGCTTGTCCACCTCGTCGGCGGTGGGCGGTGCGACCTTGACGACGATGTCGGCCGACCAGGCGTCGCCGATGGTTGCTCCGGCCTCGGTGTACAGCGCGTCGGGAAGCAGTGCGCGCTCGCCGGCGCCGGCTTCCACGACGACCGCCACGCCGCTCTTCACCAGCGGCGCGATCACCTTCGGGACCAGCGCGACGCGTCGCTCGTCGGCTCCCGACTCGGCCACTACGCCGACCGTCGTCTGCGTTTCTGTCATTTCCTACTCCCCGGTAAGTCGGCAACTACCCTAACCTTTAGCTCCGCCTCCTCCTCCCGCCGCTCCACGGCGGCCATCGTCACCGGTGGCCATTTAGCTCCGCCTCCTCCTCCCGCCGCTCCACGGCGGCCATCGTCACCGGTGGCCATTTCAGCTCCGCCTCCTCCTCCCGCCGCTCCACGGCGGCCATCGTCACCGGTGGCTGGGTCACCACAGCGGGAAGTCCCGGCCGTGCTCCTCAGTTGGCCGGGGGCCGAAGTAGCGGCGCTGTGATGCCTCGATCGCGACGTCGTTGATGCTGGCCTCGCGGCGACTCATCAGACCTGCCTCGTCGAACTCCCACAATTCGTTGCCGTAGCTACGCCACCACCGCCCGGACGAATCCCGGCACTCGTACTGGAAGCGGACGGCGATGCGGTCACCGTCGAAGCTCCACAGGCTCTTGCGCAAGGCGTAGTCGAGTTCGCGTTGCCACTTACGGGTCAGGAACGCGACGATCGCCTCGCGGCCGACGACGTGCTCGCCGCGGTTACGCCATTGCGAGGCAACGGTGTACGCGCGGCTCACCTTGTCAGGGTCGCAGGTATTCCACGCATCCTCGGCGGCCTGGACCTTCTGTAATGCGGTCTCCAGAGTGAAGGGCGGCAGCGGCGGGCGGGTGTCAGTCATGGCGTTCATCCTGCCCCCGGTGTGGCGCCCGCGCGGGTGGCTTATCGTGACCGTCATGGACTTCGCAATGTCAGCCAAAGCCAATGACTACCACAAGCGGCTGAGCGAGTTCATTGTCGAAAACGTCTTCCCCGCCGAGGCCGAGTACGACAAGTACCGCGAGGAGGCCGGTCCGAAGGACCACACCGTTCCGCCGGTCATCGAGGAACTCAAGACCAAGGCCAGGGCCGCCGGACTGTGGAACCTGTTCCTGCCGTCGGAGTCCGGGCTGACCAATCTGGAATACGCGCCGCTGGCGGAGCTGACCGGTTGGAGCCTCGAACTCGCTCCTGAAGCGATCAACTGCGCCGCGCCGGATACCGGCAACATGGAGACCCTGCACCTGTTCGCCACCGAGGAGCAGAGCGAAAAGTGGCTGAAACCGTTGCTGAACGGCGAGATCCGCAGTGGCTTCTCGATGACCGAGCCCGCCGTCGCCAGCAGCGACGCCCGCAACATCGAGACGTCGATCATGCGCGACGGCGGCGACTACGTGATCAACGGCCGTAAGTGGTGGACTTCGGGCGCGGCCGACCCGCGCTGCAAGATCCTGATCGTCATGGGCCGCACCAACCCCGAGGCGGCCAGCCACCAGCAACAGTCGATGGTGCTGGTGCCGATCGACACGCCCGGAGTGACTGTCGTTCGCTCGACTTCGGTCTTCGGTTACCAGGACCAGCCCGGGCATTGCGAGATCATCTACGACAACGTTCGGGTGCCGGTGACCAACCTCCTCGGCGAAGAAGGTGGTGGTTTCGCGATCGCCCAGGCACGACTCGGCCCGGGCCGCATCCACCACTGCATGCGGGCCCTCGGCGGCGCCGAGCGCGCCCTGGCGTTGATGGTGCACCGGGCCAACACCCGGATCGCGTTCAACCGGCCGCTGGCTGACCAGGGTCTGGTGCAGCAGGCAATTGCCCAGTCGCGCAACGAGATCGACCAGGCCCGGCTGCTGTGCGAGAAGGCGGCTTGGACCATCGACCAGCACGGCAACCGGGCCGCCCACCTGCTGGTCTCACAGATCAAGGCAGTGGCCCCGCAGATGGCGTGCAACGTCGTCGACCGCGCGATCCAGGTGCACGGCGCCGCCGGCGTCAGCGAGGACACCGTGCTGGCCAGGATGTACTCCTGGCAGCGTGCGATGCGCATCTTCGACGGTCCCGACGAGGTGCACATGCGGACCATCGCTCGATCCGAAATCGGCCGGGAGAAAAGCGCTTTCGCGGCGGCGGTCACCTAAACATGGCGACCGGCGTGCGAGATCTACAGGGAGCCTGGAACTTTCGCGACGTCGCCGACACCACCGGCGCACTGCGGCCGGGTCGGCTGTTCCGGTCCGGTGAGCTGAGCGAGCTTGCCGACGAGGGCCGAGAAGAGTTGCGCCGCTTGGGTATCACCGATGTTGCCGATCTGCGGTCGCGCAGCGAGGTACTGCGCCACGGACCTGGCCTGGTTCCCGACGGCGTCGATATTCACCTGCTGCCCATCCCGGATCTCGCACCCGACGACGTCAACCCGGACGGCGAAGCCCCGCACGAGCACGCGTTCAAGCGGCTGTTCGAAGAAAAGCCGGACGGCGAGTCGGTCGGCGAAGCCGCCAGTCGCTACATGATGGACGAGTACACCCGGTTTCCCACGTACCCCGGCGCCCGCGAGGCACTGCACCGGATGGTGACCCTACTCGGCGACGGACGCACGGTGCTGGCCCACTGCTTCGCCGGCAAGGACCGCACCGGCTTCACCATCGCGCTGGTGCTGGAGGCCGCAGGCGTCGCGCGCGACGCAATCGTGGCGGACTTTTTGACCAGCAATCACGCCGTGCCGTTGTTGCGAGAGCGCATTCTCGACACGATCCGCCAGCGCGCCGACGTCGAGGTCACGCCGGAACTGATGTCGACCACCGAGGCGCGGCTGTCCGAAGAGGTGCTCGGCGTCCGCGCCGAATACCTCGACGCCGCACGGCGAACCATCGACGAGAACTTCGGTTCGCTCGACGGGTACTTCCGCAGCGCCGAGATCACCGAGACAGACGTCAATCGGCTGCGCACCGCGCTATTGGGTTAGATCGCCGGCTAGTGATGGCGGCACTGCTCGCGCGGTGATCTGGATTTCCACCAGCGCACCGGGGACCGCCAGTTCGGGGACGCCGACCGCCGTCCAGGCCGGGTACGGCTCATGGACGTAGTCGTCCTTGACTTCGGTAAATATTTCGAGGTGGGCTGTCAAACCCACATGGTAGGAAGTTATTTCGGTGACGTCGGCGAAGCTCAAGCCCGCCTCCGCCAGAACCGCATCTGCGTTGGCGAAGGCGAGAGTAAATTGCTCCTTCGGTTCGGCTGGCACCTGCAGATCCTTGGTCAGGCCTACCATTCCCGAACGCCGCAGCACTTCGCCGTCGAGCACCGCCGGGGCGAAATGAGGGCATGTGTCAGCTGGTAATCCTCCGAATACCGCTAGGCGTGCGAGCCACGACCGGTACGGGGAGGTGGTGGAGGCAGCCATCCGGGTGATCGCTCGCGACGGCTTGCGCGGGGCCACGATTCGCTCCATCGCGCACGAAATCGGCTATACCACCGGTGTCGTGACGCATTATTTTCGCGAAACGGCCGACTTGCTGGTGGCGGTCGGCGACGCACGCCTCACCTCGTATGACGACCTGCTCACAGATGCGGTGAATGACGCCGACGTGATCGCAGGCCTGCTCCGAATGTGCATGGTCCCGCTGCCGACAAATCCGAACAATGAGATCAGATGGCGGGTATATGCGCATGTACTCGCCAGCGCCGAGTCCGAACCGGCGTTTGCCAAATCTTTTCACGCGCACTACACCGCCATCCGCGAGGCGATCGGCGCATTGTTGGTGCGGGGGCAACAGGAAGGTGCGCTGCGCGCCGATTTCGATGCCGACATGCAAGGCGACCTGTTGTGCGCCATGGTCGACGGCTTGGCACTGCGCTCGCTGACCGAACCGTCACGACTCAGCGCGCAACGTCAGATCGCCATCTTGACTGCCGAATTGGACAGGCTGCGAGCCTGAGGTAGACGGTCTCGGGCCCGTTCTGACGACCGCCCGCCGGCGCCCTTTGGAGGTCCTCTCCAACTTAAATTTTCGCCAACGAAAACCTATGTATTTCTCAGACAATCGGGCCGAAGAGGAGTAAACATACGTCGAATACCCTCGCCGCCACAGTCCCGAAAGGTCGCAAAATGTCTGGTCGAACGCTTCGTCTCATGGGTCTGGGAATGGTTACTACGGCCGGCGCGGGTTTTCTCAGCTTGGCAGCGATGCTGAACTCCACCGCGGCACACGCCGACGACATCGGCCTGGTTCTCGGTGGCAGCGGGACACCGATCCCCGGCACCGACTACGTGGCGTCCGCCGCCTTCCACTACTTTCCTGCCCACGGCAACGGCATCGACTTCTACCAGTCCACCCCAACCAACCCCTTCGGCGAAGGCGTGTATACCCCGGAGGGTCTCTACCCGCTGACTGGTGTGCACACGCTGCCGTTCAACTACCCCTCCGGCGCCGACGGTTTCCCGTCGGACAGCACCTCGGTGGGCCAGGGCGACACCATCCTGCTTAACACCATCGAGTCCGAGATCGCCAACGGGAACACCACGACGGTGTTCGGCTACTCCCAGAGCTCAGTGATCTCCGGCCTCGTCATGCAGGAGCTGACAGACGCTGGTATCCCCAAGAACGACGTGAACTTCCTCCTCGTCGCCGACGAGACCGCGCCGAACGGCGGATTGCTCTCGCGCTTCGACGGTTTCACGCCGTCGTCGGGTCCCGCGGTGCCCGACCCGCTGAACCTCCCAAGCCTGGGCATAGGCTTCGACGGCGCCACTCCCGCCAGCGATTACCCCACTCAGATTTACACGATCGAATACGACGGTTTCGCCGACTTCCCGAAGTACCCGCTGAACTTCTTGTCCGACCTCAATGCGTTTTTGGGTATCGAGACGCTGCACGGCACCTACCTGAACGGCGGAGACGGTACCGGGGGACTCGGAACCGGACCGTCGCTCGGCGACATCAGCCACGCGACGCTGCTCCCGACGTCAAGCGCGGATCTCGACACCACCTATCACATGATCACCACCCTGGGTGGAGGGGACACCACGTTCGGGCACGAGATCACCGCGCCGTTGGTCGCGCTCCTGCCGAAGCCACTCCAAGAGTTGCTCGGCCCCGATCTGACCTACCTCATTAACCTTGG
>CAVVRW010000003.1:0-10807 GCA_963750755.1 uncultured Actinomycetota bacterium | reverse complement strand
CCTCGGCCGATTAGTCGAACAGCACCGCCGCGTTGAGATAGCCGGTCGGGTCGAACGCGGTCTTCAGCGCGCGCATCGCCGCGATGTCGGCAGCGTCGCGAGACATGCCGAGATAGCGACGTTTCCGGCTACCCACGCCGTGTTCGGAGCTGACGTTGCCGCCGCAGTCGGCGATCAGGCCCATCATCGCGGCATACAGGTCGTGTTCCTGCTCGGCGCTGCAGCGCAGCACGTTCAGGTGCAGGTTGCCCTCACCGATGTGCCCGAACAGCACGCCGGTGGCGTCGGGCGCATGCCGTTGCACCAGTGCCGCCGCCTCGTCGGCGAAGCGGGTGATCGCGGGCAGCGGCAGCGAGACGTCGAACTTCAGCGGCGGCCCGAACACGCCGACGACTTCGGCCAGCGATTCGCGCATCCGCCAAAGTCGTTGTTGTGCAGCATTATCGATACCGACGGCGGGCTCGGGCAGACGCGTGCACTCTGTCCAACGCGTCGGCCAGTCGCTCGGTCTGATCGAAGTCGGATGCCAACTCCACCAGCAGCAGCCACCGGCTGTCTAGCGGCGGCGGCGCGCCGAGGGTGTTCGTCGGCCAGTGCGGCGGCTCGCCCGTCGACCAACTCCAACGCCGCGATGCCGTCCAAGTCGCGGCAGAACTCGCCGGCATCGACCAGCGGACCGAGTTCGTCGAAGCCGCACACGGCGGTCACGCGGTGTGACGGATCCGGGTGCAGGCGTAGGTCGAGCGCGGTGATCACGCCGAGCGTTCCTTCGGCGCCGACGAACAGTGACGGCAGGTCGTAACCGGTGTTGTCGGCCCGCACCCGGGAATGTCGGCGCACCACCGACCCGTCGGGCAGTGCGATGTCCATCCCGATGACCTGGCTGCCCATGTTGCCGTAGCGCACCGTGCGCAGACCGCCGGCGTTGGTCGAGGCCATTCCCCCCCACGGTCGCGGTGTCGCGGGCGGCCAGGTCGACGCCGAACACCAGACCCGATGCGGTTGCGGCTATTGCACCGCGGCCAGCGTCGCTCCGGCTCCGGCCTCGACGCGGCGCTCAACAGCGTCGACTTCGCTAACCTCGCAAAGCCTTTCGGTGGACAACAGCACGTCGTCGTGCTCGGGCACCGTCCCGGCCACCAACGACGTCCGGCCGCCCTGGATCGTCACGTGGGTCTCGGCGTCGCGGCACAGCCGCAACACCCCGGCGACCTCCTCCGCCGAGCCCGGACGCACCAGGGCGCTGGCGTTGCCGCTGTATCTGCCAGTCCAATCGCCGCTGCGCCCGGCCAGCACGTCGGGATCGGTGCTGACGTACCTGGCACCCACCAATGACGCCAGCCGCTGCACGACATCCGGGGTCATGGCGCCCGGTCTATCACACTGTTGCAGGATGGCTGTCATGCAGCGTGAAGATGTCTGGTTCAACTCGGGCGGCGACCGGATCAGCGCGTGGCTGTACCGGCCGGACGGCAACGGCGACACCCCGCTGCTGGTCATGGCGCACGGACTGGGCGGCGTGCGCACCATGCGCCTGGACGCCTACGCCGAACGCTTCGCCGCGGCCGGCTACGCCTGTCTGGTGTTCGACTACCGGAACTTCGGTGACAGCGAAGGTGCACCGCGCCAGTTGCTCGACATCCGAATGCAGTTGCAGGACTGGACCGTTGCCGCGGCCTTCGCCCGCACCCTGCCTGGGATCGACCCGCAGCGAATTGGATTGTGGGGCACGTCGTTCAGCGGCGGCCACGTGATCGCCACGGCGGCTCGGGTGCCGGGCATAGCGGCGGTCGTGTCGCAATGCCCGTTCACCGACAGCGTCGCATCGCTGGCCGCGGTGAATCCGCTTGTCAGCGCTCGTCTGACGGCCTTGGCCACCCGCGACATCATCGCTTCCCGCTTCGGCGCCAACCCGGTGATGGTCAAGACCGCCGGATACCCCGGCGAGGTCGCGTTGATGACCGCCCCCGACGCCTATTCCGGCTTTCTCAGACTGGTGCCCGACGGTGTGGAGCTGCGCAACGAGGTGGCGGCGCGAATCGGCGTGAAGCTGCTGCCCTCCGGCCGGGTCGGCTCGCGGCCAGGGTGCCCTGCCCAATCCTGTTCTGCATCTGCGAAAGTGACACCGTCGCACCATCCGGACCGACCCGCAAATATGCGGCCAAGGCGCCGAAGGGCGAGATAAAGCTCTATCCCGAGGGACATTTCGACATCTATGTCGGCGACGCGTTCGAGCGCGTGATCGCCGACCAACTCGAATTCTTGAAGCGATATTGCCTACAGTCGGGCTCAGCGGATGACGGTGACGCCGCCGTCGACCGGGATCACCGCACCGGTGATGTAGCTGCTGGCGCGGCTGGCGAGAAAGACAGCGATACCCGCCATGTCGTCGGGCTGGCCGATCCGGCCGAGCGGGAGGAACGAGCCGACCGCTTCCGGCCCGGCCGCCAACAACTCCTTCGTCATCCGCGACTGAAACAGCCCGGGCGCGATCGCGTTGACCAGGATGCGCGGCGCCAACTCCCCGGCGAGGTGCTGGGTCAGCATGTGTACGGCGGCCTTGCTGGCGCTGTAGGAGAAGTTGTTTCGGCCTTTGCCGGGCGGGACGATCCCGTCGATGCTGCCGGTGTTGATGACGCGGGCCGGGTCACCCTCGTCTGCGCCCGCGGTGAGCATCGGCACCAGCGCGCGGGTCAGCAGGAAGATGCCCTTGACGTTGACGTTCATCACCTTGTCGAATCCGGACTCGGGAAACTCGTCCAGCGGCGCACCCCACGCCGCGCCGGCATTGTTGAACAGCGCGTGGATCCGGTCTTCCCGCTCGGCGAGGTCGGCGACCAATGCGTCGACGCCATCGACCGTGCCGAGGTCGGCGGGGATCGCGTGTACCGGGCCGAGTGGCGACAGCTCCGCGACGGCGCCCTCCAGCTCGGCCTCCTTGCGGCTCGACAGATAGACGGAAGCCCCAGCCTCCAGCAAGCCGCGCGCGATCATCAGGCCGATGCCGCGGCCGCCGCCGGTGACGACGGCGACCTTGCCGTCGAGGCGAAACAGGTCGGTCATTTCGCGACGGCCTGCGCCCGTGGCGTCCCGAGCGGTTCCTCGACCCGGACCGCCTCGTCGCGGATCAGCCCGCGCAGCAGCGCGGTGCTGAACTCGGCCGCGATCTCCTTGGCGCTGCGCCGCCCGCTCGGCCGCAGCCAGCGGTAGGCGCCCAGCGTCATCCCGATGTAGCCGAGCGCCACGACGTGGGAGTCGCACTCGAAGAACTCGCCGCTGGCGATACCGCGGTCGATCAGGCCGTGCACGTGCTCGTAGACCTGCGTCTCTTTCTCGCGGACCGCCTCGACCTGCTCCTCGGTGAACCACTCGGTGATATAGGGCTGCTCCTGGAAGTACACCGCCGCGCCCTCGGGGTTGACGGCGATGTTGTTGAGCAGCCGCACGGTGTACTGGTAGAGCGCCTCGCGAGCCGACATCGTCGGGTCATCGTGAACGGCGTCCAGGGTGCGTTCAGCGGCCTGCTGGTAGATGTCGTAGAGGATCAGCGACTTGCTGGCGTAGTAGTGGTAGACGGTGGCCTTGTTCAGGCCCACCACGTCGGCGACATCGTCCATCCTGGTGCCGTGATAGCCGCGGGCGGCGAACAGCTTGGTGGCAACGGTCAGGAGCTCCTCGCGGCGGGTGAGCCCGTTTTCGGATGGCATTTTGTTCTCGCTTCGGCAGTCCGGGGGCCGCCGGAGTCAATCAACTGGTGGGTAGTCTAGGCAACCCGACGGTTCACTGTTGCGCCTTGTCCCGTAGGACTAGACTTTGAACGAACCGCTTATCGACTCGAGAGGTAGTCAGATGCAACCGGATCCCGATCCCAGCTACGACTTTTCCGACGAACTCGAGTTCTACTTCAAGTACCTGCCATGGGGTCTGCGGGGCGTCACCGATGGCCAGGGCTACCCGCCGCCGGCCTACCCGCCGGTCTAAATAGCGGCCCTCGCCTTCGAGATCGCCGCGAGCGTGGACTTGCGCGAGTGAGCGCCACGCCAGCGTCGAGCTCGACGCGTTTCTGCGGCCGGCTATAGCGCCTTCAGCTCTTCGGCGACCTCGCTCACCGTCTTTTTGGCATCTCCGAACAGCATGGATGTGTTCTCGCCGAAGAACAGCGGGTTCTCGATGCCGGCATAGCCCGACGACATCGAGCGCTTGAGCACGATGACCGAGCGGGCCTCGTCGACGTTGAGGATCGGCATGCCGTAGATCGGGCTGGACGAGTCGTTGCGCGCGGCCGGGTTCGTGACGTCGTTGGCGCCGATGACAATCGCCACGTCCGTGCGGTTGAACTCGCCGTTGATGTCGTCCATCTCTTTCATCGCGTCGTAGTCGACGTCGGCCTCGGCCAGCAACACGTTCATGTGGCCGGGCATGCGGCCGGCCACCGGGTGGATGGCGTACTTGACCTCGACGCCCTTTTCTTCCAGCAGGCTGGCCATCTCCTTGACGGCGTGCTGTGCCTGCGCGACCGCCAGCCCGTAACCGGGCACCACGATCACCTGGTTGGCGTAGGCCATCTGGATTGCGGCGTCGGCAGCCGAGGTGGCCTTGACGGTGCCCTGCTCGCCGCCCGCGGTGGCGCCCACACCGCCGTCGCCACCGAACGAGCCGAACACGATCGCGGGAATCGACCTGTTCATCGCGACCGCCATCAGGTTGGTCAAGATCCAGCCCGAAGCACCGACGATCATGCCTGCGACGATCATCGCGGTGTTGTTCAGCGCCAAACCCGCTGCAGCTGCGGACAATCCGGTCATCGCGTTCAACAGCTAGATCACCACCGGCATGTCGGCGCCACCAATCGGGAACACCAAGAACAAACCCATCACGCCCGCGAAGGCCAACACCAGCAGGATCCACCAGACCGGCTGGCCCGGGTTCAGCCCCAGGTAGACGGCGACACCGACCGCGCCGAACAGCAGCACGATGTTAGAGAGCTGAAACAGCTTGGCCGAGGCAACCAGTCGCTTCTCCACGTTCTTCGGGATCGACTCCTGCAACTTCAGGAACGCCACCAGCGAACCCCAGAACGACACTGAGCCGATGATCGCCGCGAACAACGACCCGACGACCAATGCGACAGTAGGCGACTGGTCCGGCCGAAAGACCGAAAAGCCCTTGGTATTAATGAATTCCGACCAAGCGATCAGTGCGACGGTGCCGCCGCCGACGCCGTTGAACAGCGCCACCAGCTGCGGCATGGCCGTCATCTTGGTCTTCTTGGCGGGCGGCACCCCCAGCACCACGCCGATCACCAGGCCCGCCGCGATTAGGATCCAGTTGATCGACGCGGTGTCGCGCACCTTGATCAGCGTCGCGATCACCGCGACGCCCATACCGACCGCGGCGATCCAGTTGCCGCGCACGGCGGTTTTCGGGCCGGTCAGGCCGGACAGACCGTAGATGAACAACGCGAAGGCCGCGATATACAGAACGTCCACCGCGTAGTTGACGTTTTCAGTGCTCATTTGGCAGCCCCCTTCGCGCTGACCGACTTGTCGGCCGCGGGCCTGCGCGACTTGAACATGCCCAGCATCCGGTCGGTCACCAGGAAGCCACCGATCACGTTCAGCGTGCCGAAGATCAGCGCGACGAACGCGATCGCCCGCACGCCCCAGCTCGCATCGGCCGGCAACTCGCCCAGCACCAACAGCGCGCCCAGGACCACGATGCCGTGAATGGCGTTGGTGCCCGACATCAATGGGGTGTGCAGGGTGTTGGGCACCTTGGAAATGACTGCGAACCCGACGAATCCGGCGAGCACCAGGATGGCCAGGTTGGCCAGTAGTTGGTCGTACATCTAGTTCACTCCTGCTTGGTCGCGGGTCACACAGAGCCCGCCACGACCTCGTCCTCGAAATCCGGGGCCAGCTTGCCGTCGGTGAGCAACAGGTCGAGCAGGGCGGTGATGTTCTTGCTGAAGAGCTCGCTGGCGTGCTCGGGCATCGTGGCCGGCAGGTTCAGCGGCGACGCGATCGTGACGTCGTGGCGGACGACGACCTGTCCCGGCTCGGTGAGCTCGCAGTTGCCGCCGGTCTCGCCGGCAAGGTCAACAACGACGCTGCCGGGCTTCATCGCCTCGACCGCGGCGGAGGTCACCAGCTTGGGGGCCGGGCGACCGGGGACCAACGCAGTGGTGATGACGACGTCGAATCCGCTGATCGCTTCCTCCAGCGCCTTCTGCTGCTGGGCGCGTTCCTCGTCGGTGAGCTCGCGGGCGTAGCCACCCTCACCGGCGGCAGCTAGATCTTCGTCGCCCAATTTCAACCATTGCGCACCCACCGACCGGACCTGGTCGGCCACCTCGGGGCGCACGTCGTAACCGGTCGTTTTGCCGCCGAGGCGCTTCGCCGTCGCCAGGGCCTGCAGGCCCGCGACCCCGACCCCGAGCACGAGCACGGTCGCCGGCTTCACGGTGCCCGCCGCGGTGGTCAGCATCGGGAAGAACCGGGTGGACTCCGACGCGGCCAGCAGCACGGCCTTATAACCGGCGACATTGCCCTGCGACGACAGCGCATCCATCGCCTGAGCTCGCGAGATCCGGGGGATGGCTTCCAGCGCGAACGCCTGCACACCGGCCTGCTTGAGGGCGCCGATGGAGTTCTCTGCGTTGCGAGGTGCCAGGAAGCCGATCAGGGTCTGCCCGCTCTTGAGCTTGGCCACCTCGTCGGCGGTGGGCGGTGCGACCTTGACGACGATGTCGGCCGACCAGGCGTCGCCGATGGTTGCTCCGGCCTCGGTGTACAGCGCGTCGGGAAGCAGTGCGCGCTCGCCGGCGCCGGCTTCCACGACGACCGCCACGCCGCTCTTCACCAGCGGCGCGATCACCTTCGGGACCAGCGCGACGCGTCGCTCGTCGGCTCCCGACTCGGCCACTACGCCGACCGTCGTCTGCGTTTCTGTCATTTCCTACTCCCCGGTAAGTCGGCAACTACCCTAACCTTTAGCTCCGCCTCCTCCTCCCGCCGCTCCACGGCGGCATCGTCACCGGTGGCCATTTAGCTCCGCCTCCTCCTCCCGCCGCTCCACGGCGGGCATCGTCCGGTGGCTTCTCCCCTCCTCCTCCCGCCGCTCCACCGCCATCCGCTCCACCGGCTCCCGGCTGGGTCACCACAGCGGGAAGTCCCGGCCGTGCTCGTCAGTTGGCCGGGGGCCGAAGTAGCGGCGCTGTGATGCCTCGATCGCGACGTCGTTGATGCTGGCCTCGCGGCGACTCATCAGACCTGCCTCGTCGAACTCCCACAATTCGTTGCCGTAGCTACGCCACCACCGCCCGGACGAATCCCGGCACTCGTACTGGAAGCGGACGGCGATGCGGTCACCGTCGAAGCTCCACAGGCTCTTGCGCAAGGCGTAGTCGAGTTCGCGTTGCCACTTACGGGTCAGGAACGCGACGATCGCCTCGCGGCCGACGACGTGCTCGCCGCGGTTACGCCATTGCGAGGCAACGGTGTACGCGCGGCTCACCTTGTCAGGGTCGCAGGTATTCCACGCATCCTCGGCGGCCTGGACCTTCTGTAATGCGGTCTCCAGAGTGAAGGGCGGCAGCGGCGGGCGGGTGTCAGTCATGGCGTTCATCCTGCCCCCGGTGTGGCGCCCGCGCGGGTGGCTTATCGTGACCGTCATGGACTTCGCAATGTCAGCCAAAGCCAATGACTACCACAAGCGGCTGAGCGAGTTCATTGTCGAAAACGTCTTCCCCGCCGAGGCCGAGTACGACAAGTACCGCGAGGAGGCCGGTCCGAAGGACCACACCGTTCCGCCGGTCATCGAGGAACTCAAGACCAAGGCCAGGGCCGCCGGACTGTGGAACCTGTTCCTGCCGTCGGAGTCCGGGCTGACCAATCTGGAATACGCGCCGCTGGCGGAGCTGACCGGTTGGAGCCTCGAACTCGCTCCTGAAGCGATCAACTGCGCCGCGCCGGATACCGGCAACATGGAGACCCTGCACCTGTTCGCCACCGAGGAGCAGAGCGAAAAGTGGCTGAAACCGTTGCTGAACGGCGAGATCCGCAGTGGCTTCTCGATGACCGAGCCCGCCGTCGCCAGCAGCGACGCCCGCAACATCGAGACGTCGATCATGCGCGACGGCGGCGACTACGTGATCAACGGCCGTAAGTGGTGGACTTCGGGCGCGGCCGACCCCCGCTGCAAGATCCTGATCGTCATGGGCCGCACCAACCCCGAGGCGGCCAGCCACCAGCAACAGTCGATGGTGCTGGTGCCGATCGACACGCCCGGAGTGACTGTCGTTCGCTCGACTTCGGTCTTCGGTTACCAGGACCAGCCCGGGCATTGCGAGATCATCTACGACAACGTTCGGGTGCCGGTGACCAACCTCCTCGGCGAAGAAGGTGGTGGTTTCGCGATCGCCCAGGCACGACTCGGCCCGGGCCGCATCCACCACTGCATGCGGGCCCTCGGCGGCGCCGAGCGCGCCCTGGCGCTGATGGTGCACCGGGCCAACACCCGGATCGCGTTCAACCGGCCGCTGGCTGACCAGGGTCTGGTGCAGCAGGCAATTGCCCAGTCGCGCAACGAGATCGACCAGGCCCGGCTGCTGTGCGAGAAGGCGGCTTGGACCATCGACCAGCACGGCAACCGGGCCGCCCACCTGCTGGTCTCACAGATCAAGGCAGTGGCCCCGCAGATGGCGTGCAACGTCGTCGACCGCGCGATCCAGGTGCACGGCGCCGCCGGCGTCAGCGAGGACACCGTGCTGGCCAGGATGTACTCCTGGCAGCGTGCGATGCGCATCTTCGACGGTCCCGACGAGGTGCACATGCGGACCATCGCTCGATCCGAAATCGGCCGGGAGAAAAGCGCTTTCGCGGCGGCGGTCACCTAAACATGGCGACCGGCGTGCGAGATCTACAGGGAGCCTGGAACTTTCGCGACGTCGCCGACACCACCGGCGCACTGCGGCCGGGTCGGCTGTTCCGGTCCGGTGAGCTGAGCGAGCTTGCCGACGAGGGCCGAGAAGAGTTGCGCCGCTTGGGTATCACCGATGTTGCCGATCTGCGGTCGCGCAGCGAGGTACTGCGCCACGGACCTGGCCTGGTTCCCGACGGCGTCGATATTCACCTGCTGCCCATCCCGGATCTCGCACCCGACGACGTCAACCCGGACGGCGAAGCCCCGCACGAGCACGCGTTCAAGCGGCTGTTCGAAGAAAAGCCGGACGGCGAGTCGGTCGGCGAAGCCGCCAGTCGCTACATGATGGACGAGTACACCCGGTTTCCCACGTACCCCGGCGCCCGCGAGGCACTGCACCGGATGGTGACCCTACTCGGCGACGGACGCACGGTGCTGGCCCACTGCTTCGCCGGCAAGGACCGCACCGGCTTCACCATCGCGCTGGTGCTGGAGGCCGCAGGCGTCGCGCGCGACGCAATCGTGGCGGACTTTTTGACCAGCAATCACGCCGTGCCGTTGTTGCGAGAGCGCATTCTCGACACGATCCGCCAGCGCGCCGACGTCGAGGTCACGCCGGAACTGATGTCGACCACCGAGGCGCGGCTGTCCGAAGAGGTGCTCGGCGTCCGCGCCGAATACCTCGACGCCGCACGGCGAACCATCGACGAGAACTTCGGTTCGCTCGACGGGTACTTCCGCAGCGCCGAGATCACCGAGACAGACGTCAATCGGCTGCGCACCGCGCTATTGGGCTGAGTCATCCGCTAGCTGATCGGTACATCGGGCGCGTGGCCGATGAGGTTTCTGTGACGCGTGAGGTCCTTCCGACTTCTTGGACGCGAAACTAAATTTTCACCAACGAAAACCTATGTATTTCTCAGACAAGCGTGGCGGAAAAGAGTAAACATACGTCGAATACTTACGCCGCCCAGCCCTGAAAGGTCGCCAAATGTCTGATCGAAAGCTTCGTTTGATGGGTCTGGGGATGGTCGCGACCGCCGGGGCCGGTTTTCTCAGCTTGGCCGCGATGCTGAACTCCACCGCAGCCCGCGCCGATGACATCGGCCTGGTGCTCGGCGGAAGCGGCGTCCCGATCCCCGGTTCCAACTACGTCGAGTCCGCCGACTTCCACTACCTCTTCCCGACCTACGGCCCTGGCATCGACTTCTACCAGGCCACTCCGGGGGAATCCCTTTGGCGAGGGTCTTTACACACCCGAGGGTCTCTACCCACTGACCGGTGTGCACACCCTGCCATTCAACTACCCCACCGACGCCAACGGCTTTCCCGCGGACCCCAGCACCTCGGTGGGCCAAGGCGACACCATCTTGTTCAATACGATCGAGTCGTACGTCAAGCAGCCAAATCCCGACACCGTGACGGTGTTCGGCTACTCCCAGAGCTCTGTGATCTCCGGCAACGTGATGCAACAGCTGACAGACGCTGGTGTTCCCAAGAACGAGGTGAACTTCCTCCTCGTCGCCGACGAGACCGCGCCGAATGGCGGATTGCTCTCGCGCTTCGATGGTTTCACGCCGTCAACGGGTCTTCCGGTGTCCGACCCGCTGAACCTTCCTAGCCTGGGCATCGGCTTCGATGGCGCCACTCCGGCGAGCGAGTACCCGACCCAGATCTACACAATCGAATACGACGGTTTCGCCGACTTCCCGAAGTACCCGCTGAACTTCTTGTCCGACCTCAACGCGTTCTTGGGTATTGAGTCGCTGCACGGCACCTACCTGAACGGCGGTGACGGCACCGGCGGACTCGGTACCGGACCATCCTTGGCTGACATCCACACTGCGACACACCTACCCGTTTCGAGCGCGGACCTGAACACCAA
>CAVVRW010000002.1:0-320438 GCA_963750755.1 uncultured Actinomycetota bacterium | reverse complement strand
TCCTGTCGATGCAGGAATCCGTGCAGTATCGCTTGGACGAGTTCGTCGATGATGGCGCCTCTCGAGGGCTGCTTGGACCCGAAATACGTCGAACGCAATGCGGCCATCCCGGCGATCATGGCGACGGTCGAGTGGGCAGGTAAGTCCGGGTTACTGGTGCGCATGCCCCGGATGCGCATGCCCTCGGCGCCGATCTGGCTGAGCAGGGTGAGCGCTCGTCGGATGTCGGCGATGCCGGTCTCGGCGAGTTCGTCCTCGCTGAGTGTTTGGGCTCCCATGAGTGTCAAGAGCAGGCCTTGGTGCTCGACGAAGAGGTCGTAGAGCTGTCCCACGAAGCGCCGCGCCATTTCCTCTTCGTCAGCCTCCTCGTGGACGACCGCATCCCACGTGCGCCCGAAATCGTCGACGAATTCAGTGAACGGTAGGACGAGGGCTTCGCGGAACAGGCCCGCTTTTGAGCCGAAGTTACGGAACAGCAGATGCTCGGTAACGCCTGCGGCCTCAGCGATTTCACGCGTCGTCGTGCTGCGGTAGTCCTGGCGGGCGAACAGGTCGCGGGCGGCGGCGAGCAACAGCTTCCGCGGCGCACCCCGCGGCCGGCGCGACCCCGGGGCCGCGGTCTCCGCGTCGGAGTGTTTTGCGGTGGTCGGTCGCTGGGACACGGTTGCACATTACTCAAAACCGTTTTCGATGGTTGACTGTTTATAGAATAGTCGCCACTATCTAAAGGGTTGGTTCCTCAAGGGAGAGGTTTGGGCGTGGGTGCTGTCATCATGCTGGGCACGTTGTTCGGACTGATCGCGCTGGTGTTTGGGCTGGTTCTGCGCTTCGACCCGCAAGCGCGGCGCACTCCGGGCAACGACGGCCGCCCGTGAACGCGAAGATGACGCCCCTGCTGGAAGGGCAAATGTACTTCGCCTACGTCTCCGGGATCGCGTTCATTTTCATCGGCATCTATCTGAGCTATCGCCGGCGAGGGGTGCATCCACTGCTTCTGCTGAGCATCTCGGCGCTGTCGTTCTCCTGGATCGAGTCACCCTACGACTGGGCGATGTACGCCCAATTCCCGCCCGGTCTGCCCCGGATGCCGTCCTGGTGGCCGCTGAACGTGACGTGGGGCGGCCTGCCATCGGCGGTACCCATCGGCTACGTGTCCTACTTCGTGCTTCCCGCCCTGATTGGAGCCGCCCTAGGGCGATGGCTGAGCGCAAAGCTCCACTGGCGCAGACCAATTACTCTCCTGACAGTCGGCCTCGCCGTTGGATTCAGCTGGGCCTTCGTGTTCAACGCCATCACCGGTGCCCATTTCGGCAACTTCTACTACGGCTACGTGATTCCGGGGCTCGCGATATTCGAGGGGACCAAACACCAGTACCCGCTATACGACTCGCTGGCTATGGGGATCGAGATGATGGTCTTCACCTACCTGCTCGGCCGCACCGACGCCGAGGGGCGCAACGTGATCGAAATGTGGGCCGACAGCAAGGCGAAAACCCGCGTGCAGTCGTCGGTCCTCTCCGTGGTCGCCGTCGTCGTCGTCGGACACCTCGTCTACGGCTCGGTATTCGCGCCGCATCTGATTACGAAACTCGGCGGTTGGGTGACCGCAGGACCCGACCGACCAGCTCTTCCCGGGCACGCCGAACCAACCCCGCTAGCAGAAGGCAGATCTTGAGCAACTCAACAGACGAGCTGTATTACGACCCGTTCGACCACGCCATTGATGACAACCCCTATCCGGTATGGAAGCGGATGCGCGCCGAGGCCCCGCTCTACTACAACGACAAGCACAACTTCTACGCGCTCAGTCGCTACGACGATGTCTCGCCCGCACTGCACGATTGGCAGACCTACCGCTCCGGGCACGGCACCACCGCCGACGTCTTATTCAGCGGCATCGACATACCGCCCGGAATCTTACTGTGGGAAGACCCGCCGCTACACGACTTGCACCGCCGCCTGTTGTCGCGGGTGTTCACCCCTCGGCGCATGTTGGCGGTCGAAGGGCTGGTGCGCGACCTCTGTTCGCGCGCACTGGATCCGCTTCGCGACGTGGACGGCTTCGACTTCGTCGCCGATCTCGGCGCGATCATGCCCATGCGGACAATCGGCTACCTGCTCGGCATACCCGAAGAGGGGCAACAACAGATCCGCGAGCGCAACGACAAAAGCATCACCGTCGAATCCGGAGGCAGCCTGCTCAGCGCGACGACCCTCGAGGAGTCGATCGCCCAGTTCGCCGACTACATCGAATGGAGATCGACCCATCCCTCCGATGACCTGATGACAGAACTGCTCAACGCGCAGGTCGAGGAACCCGACGGAACCATGCGCCCCCTCGAGCGCGGTGAGGTGATCGCCTATACCGCGATGATCGCCGGCGCGGGCGGCGAGACGACCGCTCGGCTGATCGGATTCATGGGCGAGCTTCTCGGTGAACACCCCGACCAGAGAAGAGAACTGGCCGCTGATCCGGCGTTGATCCCGTCGGCGGTCGAGGAGACATTGCGGTACGAGCCGCCGTCCCCGGTGCAGGGCCGTTACGTCGCCCAGGACGTAGAGCTCTACGGGCAGACCGTGACCGAAGGGTCGTACATGCTCTTGCTGAACGCGTCAGCCAATCGCGACGAGACGCACTTTGTTGAACCCGACCGGTTCGATATCCATCGCCAGGCAGGCCATTTGAGCTTTGGTCAAGGTCTGCACTTCTGCCTCGGCTCGTCGCTGGCGCGGCTGGAAGCGCGGGTCGCATTCGAGGAGGTCTTCAAACGGTGGACCGACTGGGACGTCGACTACGAGAATGCCAGTAGGGCAAGGACTTCCAGCGTTCGCGGCTGGGCCCGGCTGCCAGTGAAGACCCGATAGAGGAGAAGAAGGTGACTGCAGGCACGTACCGCGTAGTGGTATGGGCGACCGGAGGAATCGGATCGATCGCCATCCGCACCATCACGAACCGCCCCGATCTGGAGCTTGTCGGGGTCTGGGTCCATTCCGACGACAAGGTGGGAAAGGATGCCGGGGAGCTCGCCAACGGCGACCCGATCGGCGTCGCCGCGACCAACGACGCCGATGCCCTGATCGAATTGAAACCCGACTGCGTGATCTATGCGGCCAGCGGACCTGAACGCGACGCGCTGGCGATCCCCGACTACGTGAAGCTGCTCGAAGCGGGGATCAACGTCGTCACCACCAGCACGACCCGCCTGGTGAACCCGCACGCTTATGAGCCCGCCGAGTGGCGCGAACAACTCGCCGCCGCAGCCAAACAAGGGCAGGTGTCGCTCTACGCCTCAGGCATCGAACCCGGCTTCGCCGCCGACTACCTGCCGCTCGTGCTGTCCACCCAATCGTCGTCGATCGAGACGATCCACTCCTATGAGATCGGCTTGTACGACGACTACGGCGTTCCCGACATCATGATCAACGGACTGGGATTCGGTCAGCCGCTCGACTACCAGCCCTGGATCTCATTCCCCGGAGCCATCGCTGGCGAATGGGCCGGCCAACTCAGATTGATCGGCGACGCCTTCGGTGTCGAAGTCGAAGAAGTCCGCGAAGAATACGACCGGGCCGTGACCAACGAAACGCTAGAAGTCGCCATGGGAACCGTCGAAGCTGGCACCTGCGGCGCGATCCGAATGAAGGCCATCGGCGTCGTCGACGGGCGCGAGGCCATCATCGTCGAACACGTCACGCGACTGGCGCACCACGTTGCTCCGGAGTGGCCGAGGGGAATCGGCGACCTGTCATACCGCGTGGTGATCACCGGCGACCCCGACATCGACTGCACCCTGGCAGCAACCCTGCGCGACCCTGGGCGAGCCGGCATCGGCTCGATGACCTCGGGTGCCGGTGCGATGGTGGCCACCGCGATGCGTGTCGTCAACGCCGTCCCTTATGTCGTCGCCGCGCCATCTGGGCTCCTGAGCGCCGTCGACCTGCCATTGACCATCCCCAAGAACGTCTTTGCCACCCAACAAGTGTGAGCAGATGGATCGATCTTGGCTCTCGATGCCGACGTGGTGCTGCATCGGCAAGCAAGGCTTACGGTTTCGACGCCAACACCGACGAAATCGTGGCGCTTCTCGAATCGGGCAAGAGCGTTGTCACGGTGACGTCATACGCGCACTTGCCGACGCTCGGGACCGATGTCGATGAACGTATCCGCAAAGCTCGCGACGCGGGAGGTTCGCGATTCTGCCCGGCCGGCGAGCATCCGGGATTCATGCTGGAGACACTGGCTGTCAGCCTGACCGCCATGTGTCAACGGGTAGACACCATCACCGTCCAACAGTTCGTCGACTGCTCGCAGGTGCCGGAAGAGCGGATGCTTGTCGACCTAATGGGAATGGGCAAGCGGCCTGAGGAAATCTCCATTGAATCGCCCGCATTCCGTTCGGTGTCAACCCAATCCGAACAGGCCATCAACGCAGCCGCGGACGCCCTCGGCGTCCGCATCGATCACATCGACCACGTCATTGTGCAGAAAGGATGTTCGCGATCGTGCTGACGCTGCGCTTCGACATGAGGGTTCCTGATTGGGTCGGGCCGGCGGCCGCGCACTATTCCGCGATGCTCGATATGTGTGAGTGGGCCGAGACACGCGGCGCAGCGTTGGCGGTGTTGTCCGAGCACCACGGTGCCAGCGATGGGCACCTGCCGACCCCGCTGATCCTCGCGTCGGCAGTCGCGGCGAGAACCCAGGAGATGGCGATCTTGCTGGCGGCGGTGCCGTTGCCGTTGCGGGACCCGGTCCGGCTCGCCGAGGAGATCAGCGTGCTGGACCTGATCAGCGGTGGCAGGGTTTCCTACGCGTTCGGCGTGGGCCACCGCGAGGAGGAGTACACCCATTTCGGTGTCGAGATGGCAACCCGTGGCAGGCTCGCCGACGAATACCTAGGTGTCTTGATTCGGCTGGTTCGCGGCGAATCAGTCGATTTCCGGGGTCGGCAGGTCCGCGTCACACCACGATGCACATCACCCAACGGGCCTCCGATGATGATCGCGGGCGGCAGTAAGGCCGCGGTGCGCAGGGCCGCCGCGCACGGCCTGGGCTTCATTTCTCAGATCGACCGACCCGAGCTGAGATCGTATTACGAGGATCAGTGCCGCAGGCTGGGTACGGTCCCGGGCTTCGTCCAGTTCCCCGTACCAGACTCCCCGACAGCCGTTTTCGTCGGCGACGATGTCGATCAGGCGTGGGAGCAGCTGGGTCCACACCTGCTACACGACGCCGCGATGGCGGCGGCCTACCGGCACGGTGACGACTCAGTGGCCAGCATCACCCGGGCACAGACGGTGGCTGAGCTGCGCTTAGCAGGCGGACCGTATCGCATCCTGACGCCCGCTGCGGCAACGGAATTCGTGCGCGCAGGGCAAGTCCCTACCGTTGCACCCGTTGTGCGGCGGCATCGACCCCGAGCTGGCGTGGCGATACCTGCAGACAGCGGTGGCGGCACATCAGCAAGCCCAGATGGTCCACGGATGAGCAAGGAAAACCCGATGGCAGATCCCCTTCGCGTGGTCGTGTGGTCGACGGGCGGGGTTGGTTCGGTCGCCATCGATGCGATCCGGCGTCGACCGGATTTGGAACTTGTTGGGGTGTGGGTTCATTCACTCGACAAAGTGGGTAGCGACGCCGGCGAGCTCGGCGGTGGTGATCCGATGGGGCTGGCTGCCACCAACGATGCCGACGCGCTCATCGCTCTGCAGCCGGAGTGCGTTGTGTATGCCGCCAGTGGTCCGCAACGTGACGCGGGGGCGATCCCGGACTATCTCAAGTTGCTCGGTGCCGGCATCAACGTCGTGTCGACGTCGACCACCAGCCTGATTTATCCCCCGTCGTATTACGCCACCGAGTGGCGTGACCAACTCGCGGCCGCCGCCCATACCGGAGGCGCGTCGTTCTATGCGTCGGGTATCTTCCCGGGATTCGCGTCCGATCAGCTCGCGCTGTTGATGAGCACCCAGTCCAAGAAGATCCGCACGTTGACGGTCACCGAGATCGCCCTGAATGACCACTATCCGGTGGCCGACGTCATGGTCAACGGCATGGGCTTCGCTCGCTCTCTGGACTTCGAGCCGATGCTGAAGACACCAGGTTTCATCGAGATCGCCTGGAAGGCACCGATTCATCTCATTGCCGCCGGGCTCGGCGTCGAGGTCGAGGAAATTCGCGGGACCCTGGACCGTGAACTGACCGACAGGGACATCGAGGTGGCGTTCGGCACGATTCCGGCCGGCACCTGCGGCGCGGTCCGGACCCGGGCGGCCGCGGTGGTCGAAGGCCGCGAGGCGATCGTGGTGGAGCACATCATCCGGATGTCGCGCGACGTCGCCCCGCACTGGCCGAATTCGGATTCCGACGCCACCTACCGGGTCGACATTGATGGCGAGCCCGACATTCACTGCGCGATGACGATGGGCGCGGCGGAAGGACACCGGGCGGGCCACGCGGCGATGGCCGCAACCGCGATGCGAGTCGTGAACGCGGTGCCCTACGTGGTGGACGCACCACCCGGGCTGCTCAGCTCTCTGGATATTCCGAACACCCTGCCGCGTCACGCGTTTCAATGAGCTATGCGTGCCGGGCCCTTCGTTGTCGGTAAGGCTCACCTGGAGTCGGTCCTACCAGCAAGGCCATGCCGGCCAGGTAAATATCGTTGGCGCAGAGGCAGCGCAGGAAGTAGTCGGCTGTGGCCAGGAATTCGTACAGGAACCCATAGGCCGAACTTCTTCGGCCGCTCATCGGCCGCTCCTGGAATAGGTAGACCCGCCCACCGCGACAGTAGTAGATACGTTCGACATGTTGGTTGGTGCTCCGCCCGCGACGTCATCGTCAACTCGCGACACTAACAGGGGACCACAGCAGCGCCGACTGGTTGCCTTGGGCGACCGACCTGGGATTATGCAGCAAAGATTGACAAACTGCCAGAGCGTTTAACAAGCCCGTCTCGGTTTGCGGCCCGTCCGTCCGGCAACATCTAGGCTCCTCAAAAAGGAGTGCTGCCGGTCAGAGTTGCGCCGCTGGCGGGAGAAGCCATTTACTTGTGGTTGGAAGCCACTGCTCGCGCCATGAGACTCTCAACGAAGCAGACGTTGAGGCTGCTCGGATGCACTGAGAGGAGTTCGGTGTGCGCGTGTCGCGTCGAGTCGCGAACTTTAACAAGCGACTCACCAATCCTGCCGCCCTTCGAGTGGTCGACCGAATGCCTGGTCTGGGAATCCTTTACCACGTCGGGCGCCGATCCGGAGCTCGTTACCGTACACCGTTGCTGGTGTTCGACACGACCGACGGCTTTGCATTGCTCGTCGGCTACGGACCCCAAACACACTGGGTGCGAAACGTTCTCGCGGGCGGCGACACCGCCATCTGCAAGCACCGCAAGACTGTCGCGGTCGGCCATCCCGTCCTCCTCGCCAAAAGCGAGGTGGCCCCCCAGGTTAGTCCGGCCTCGCGGTGGCTGTACCGGCTCTTTCCGTACAACGAATCGGTGCTGGTGCTCAAGCGCCTCTAAGTCAGCGCGCCAACGCGGCGGTGGGTTGGCTTCGCGCCACTCTGGCGCCGACATGACGTGTCGATTCGTCGCTGGAACCTCATGGCTGAGACTCGTGACACAGGCGGATTCAACTCTGGCGCAATAGGTTCGACGCCTCAAAACACCGCGCCCATATCGGTATGGATGGTAGGGCCCTCGATCTACTTCTTCCGACGTCGGTGGCGACGCGATCGCCCTGGGGAGAAACCGGACTTGACGGCTTGCGATGCGGCGGCGGCGAGTGCCGGCAGGCCTGCGTAAGTACGCGCATCGAGCAGCGCGGGCCAGGTGTGCCAGCTATTGGGCCGGTCGTTTTTGGTGAGTCGTTCGGCGAGCCACCATAGGCTCATCGGAACCGCGAAGGGATACAGCATGAGGTGCTCGGCGAGGGGGTCGCGGTGGTAGCTGACCGCGGCGCCGCCTTGGGTGTAGGTCCGGGCCAGCCTGTCCACATCGGCGACGTCGACGATCTTGTCGTGCACGCCCTGGATGAGTAGCACGGGCATGCTCGGTGTCTTTTGCCCGAGCCGCGTCACCTCGAACACATGCTGCAGCTCGGGTAACGCGAACAATTCCTGAAAGCTCAGGTCGACGTAGTCGGCGATGTCGACATTGCGGAAGCGTCGGATCGCACCTCCGGTCGACATTCCCTCGATCTCTGCAAGCAGGGCCTTGCCATCCTCGGTCGCGTGTTCATCGACGACCTTTTTCGCCTCGGGGAACACATGCACCAAGGACGCGATCATCAACGCTGCAAGACCCGCCCACGGCGACGCATTCAGCCGGCGCGCAACGCTTTCCGGATCCACCACCGGTGAACCCAGCACTGCCCCGACGATGTTGAGCTCGGGTGCGTAGGTGGCGGCGGCTTCGGCGGCCCATCCGCTGGCCAGGCCACCGCCGGAATACCCCCACACCGCCATCGAGGCCTTCGATGAAAGGCCCAACTCCGGGTAGTTAACCGCGGCACGCAGACCGTCGAGAACACGAAAGCCCGCCTCGTACGGCGCGCCCCACATGCCCTGCAGCCCCTCGTGATCCGGGATACTGACCGCCCACCCGCGAGATAGGGCAGCGGTGATGAAAAGGAACTCCGCCTGAACCGAGGCCCCGACCAGCTCGGCGCCGTGCCGCAGCGCATAGGACGGGAAGCACCGCGCCGCCACGGCGTCGATGGCGCACTGGTAAGACAGCACCGGGCACCGCGCCGGGTCCTTGCCACGCGGAACTATCACCGTGGTAACCGCCGCCTCGGGGACATCGTGGGCGTCGGTGCTGCGGTACATCAGCTGCACTGCCATGCCCTGCCGGAGGCGACCGAAGAACGACACCGGCACTACCCGCGACCGCAACACTGTCCCGGGTGCGACCCCACCCAGACCGGCGGGGCTGGCATAGAAAGGATCGCGATCAGGTGTAGCGAAGCCACGGCGTGTCCAGGAGGACGAGTTCTTCATGATGGGTTGCTTTCCAGGCTGTTGATGGATCCGACACGTCCATACCCAAAGCCGTTGCCGCGCCAGCGTCGAGAGTCGAAGTAACCAAACATTTGTTCTCCGGGTAGACTATCGGGGATTCGACCGAGGCCATAGTCCCTGTCCGTCGAGGAGGCGCGATGAGCGATTTCGAGAAGATCGATTACTTCTTTGACCCATCGCTGGTGCCCGACCCATATCCCTACTTCGACTACCTGCGGTCTCAGTGTCCGGTCCGTCCGGCGACGCCACACGGTGTGGTCGCGGTCACCGGTCATTCCGAGGCGCTTGCTGCCTACAAGGATTCGGCTTTCTCATCGTGCGTTGCCGTGGCGGGCCCGTTCCCGCCTTTGCCGTTTACCCCCGACGGTGACGACATCGGCGACCTGATCGACGCGCACCGGTCCAAAATTCCCATGGCCGAACACGTCGTGACGATGGATTCCATTGATCACACCAAGACCCGGGGGTTATTGGCCAAGCTCATTACGCCCAAACGGCTCAGCGAAAACGAAGACTTCATGTGGCGCTTGGCCGATCACCAATTCGACACCTTCATCGACAAGGGCTCATGCGAGTTCATGGAGGATTACGCCAAACCCTTCGCAATGTTGGTGATCGCGGACCTACTGGGCGTTCCTCTACAAGATCACGATCAGTTCCGCGCCGTTCTTGGCAACGAGGTCGTGGGCAACATCGAAATGAGTGACACCGTCGCTCACAACCCGCTGGTCTGGCTGGACGACAAATTCCGGGAGTACATCACCGACCGTCGTCGCGACCCCCGCGACGACGTCCTCACCGAACTCGCCGCGGCGACCTATCCGGACGGTTCGACGCCCGAGGTGGAGGAGGTAGTCAAGCTCTCGACGTTTCTATTCGCTGCCGGCATGGAGACGACGACGAAGCTTCTCGGCACCGCGATGCGGGTGATTGCCGAACGCCCCGACATTCAACAGCTCCTGCGCGATGACCGTGCACAGATCCCGGTGTTCCTCGAGGAGGCATTACGGATGGAGAGTCCGGTCAAGAGTCACTTCCGGTTGGCACGTACCACCACGAACATCGGCGACGTGGAGATTCCAGCGGGCACAATCATTATGCTGCTGCCAGGCGCCAGCAATCGCGATCCACGAAAGTTTGACCATCCGCACGAATTCCAGCACGACCGCCGCAACGTGCGCGAGCACATTGCCTTTGGTCGCGGCGCCCACTCGTGCCCGGGCGCGCCGCTCGCTCGCGCCGAAGGCCGGATCTCGATGAATCGGATGCTGGATTGCATGGCGCGAATCAGGATCGCCGAGGCATCGCACGGTCCGGCGGAGAACCGCCGATACGAGTACGAACCGACGTTCATCATGCGAGGTCTCACAGCGCTACATATCGAGTTCGACCAAACCAACTCGACCCCGTGACACGCCGACGGCATATTTGGCCCGAATTCCGAAGGTCTCGACGTTATTTCGCGCGCCTGTCGCTGTCCCTGGGACCACCGACATGACGCGGCCGTCGTTGCGTCGGTGGTTGGCGGCACCGGCTGTACCTGCCCGGCGCCGCGGCCAGCCCGTTCCCAAAAGAGGAAGCCACGAACGCGTGCTCTCTGACCTCGAATGACACAAGGAGCAGCTATGGCCCCTACGACGCTTAGGAGCCCGTCACTCTCGGTGGTCAACGCGGCCCTTCGCATCGGTGTGCAAGTCGTGCCGCGGATCCCGCCTTGGCTGAAGCGCCTTCTCGTCGGCGGCAAAAGGGTCACCATAGACGGCAACACCCTTGACAGCACGGTTCAACTGATACTTGCCGCCCAACGAACCACACGTACCGGCGGCCTGTCGGCTGCTAACGATCCTGAAGTCGCCCGCACTCTGATGCGCAGCTCGCATTCGGTGATGGGCGCCCACGTCGCCGTCCCCACCACCGACCTCACAATTCCGGGTCCCGACAGCCCGCTGCGGGCACGGCACTACCTGCCCAGTACGTCGGCGCCGGCCCCGTTACTGGTGTTCTTCCACGGGGGTGGTTTCGTCGTGGGCGACATCGAATCTCATGACGGGCTATGCCGCACGATCTGCAGGGACGCGGGGATCCATGTGTTATCGGTGGACTACCGGCTCGCGCCGGAACACAAGGCCCCGGCCGCGGTCGACGATTGCGTCGCGGCCTATCGATGGGCACTTGAACATGCCGCCGAACTAGACGCCGACCCGAACCACATTGGCGTCGGCGGGGACAGCGCCGGTGGAAACCTGGCGGCGCTGGTCGCGCTGCGCAGCCGCGACGAGGGCATTCGACAGCCAGCGCTGCAGGCGCTGCTCTATCCGGGCCTCGACCTGTCCGCGAAGACCCGGTCGCGCACGTTGTTCTCTGACGGATTCTTGCTGTCCAAGCAGGACATGGATTGGTTCACGAGGCTGTACTTGGAAGGAGCTGGCATTGCAGCCGATGATCCGCGGGTCTCGCCGCTGAAGGCCGCCGATCTGTCCGGTCTGGCGCCGGCCCTGGTGCTGACCGCGGGATTCGATCCGCTACGCGACGAGGGGAACGCATACGCCGCGGCGCTGCGCTCGGCGGGTGTCAGCGTGGACCACCGCCAGTTCGATGCACTCCCGCACGGCTTTGCCAGTCTGGCGCCGTTCGGCGGCGGCAGCGCCGATGCGGTCGCGGCGACCATCTCGGCCATTCAAGCCCACCTCAGCCGCGGCTAAGGCCACACCCTGTGCGTCGCACCTTCGTAGCGCATTCGACCATCTGCCCTAAAGTGCGGTCACCGGTTTGGTCGCCCTGACCGTCATAGGGCTGCAGGGATGCGAGGCCCGCTAACGACACCAATGTTCAATCCGTGCTCCGTCTTTGGTGTAGCGGGTGGACGCCGCTGAGTGGGACGTCTTGACGATCGTGATGCTGTAGCGCTCGCTGTTCATACGGCATCGACCTCGCTGTCGTTTAACTTTTTACGGTGATCTCGTCACGAGAAGAGGCCTGCGACGTTGACGAATGGGCTGATGAGGTCGAGGCCAGCGAACGCGACGCCTTCACCGACGGCGCCGATCTCGAACAGCGACAGATTGGTCAGCAATCCAAAGTCTTCGGCGAGCGGAAGCCCGATCGCGTCGAGCAGGTCACCTTGGCTGAGCTCCGTGGCGAAGATGGTGGCATCTTCGGCGGGAATGGTTGTCACCAGGGCGTTGAGGAAGTCGGCTGTTGGCAGCAGCGTTCCGTAGAGGTTCGATGCCGCGTCACTGAAGGCATTGACGATGCCCAGCAGGCTGTCTGAAGGTGCTGGTATGGAGACGATTTCGGACGCTACCTGGGCCAGGTAGGGCGTCTGCAACAGATCCAGCAAGGGGTTTCCGTCCAGGGAGAACAGCTGGGCAGGGTTTTCCAGGTCGCTGAGCGCTTGCTGGATGCCTTGCTCGGTTCCCGAGACCAGCAGGCCCGGCACCTTTTCGAAGTCAGCCAGGCTCGGCAGCAACCCGATCGGTGTGGCGACGTCGGCATCTTGGTTTACCCACCCGTAGTCCGGGTCCCCGTAGCCGAGGTTGACCAGCACCTTCAGATCCGGCTGCATGAGGTCGGCCAGTATCGGCCCCAGAACGGGCACCGAACGCAATGGATCGAGCAGCGGAAGATCATCGGTTGGAAGCATGAAATAGCTCGTGGCACCGTCATATCCGGCCGAGGTAGGTACCTGTACAGCATCGGCGAGGTCGACACCCGCCGGGTTGGGGTACTGCGTGTGGACAAAGAGGAAGCCCAGTGCGGCATTGAGGTCGGACAGCAGGTTGAGCGGATATTTCGGAAAGTCGGAGATGGGATCGTATTCCGCGCTGTAGATGTCGGTTGGAAATTCGGTGACCGGCGTGGCGCCGTTGTAGAGCAACCCGAAGCTGGGGATGGTGAAATCGGAGCCGACCGGCAGGTCGAGGCGCTCCAGTAGTCCCCCGTTGGCGTTGTTGGGGTCGCCGAGCAGCACGAAGCTGAGCTGATCCGCGGTCGGGTGTATGCCTGCGGAGCCGTTGGTGATGTCTTCCATCTCTATGGTGGCAATCTGGGCGCCCTGGGAGTAGCCGAGGACGGTGACGTCGTTGCCGGCGTTGAGTTGTTTCTCGATCTCGCCGTTGAGGATGGTGACCCCTTGGGCCACCGAGACGTCGGCCGGTAAACCTTTCGGCCCCCCGATGATCGGGTAGAGGCCCTCGGGGGTGGCCAGCGGATCGAGCGTGCACGTCGGCTCTGCGCAATGCAGATACAGGTCGTTGACGTCTTGGACGTAGATAGGCGGCGGGATCGAAATCCCGCTGCCACCAAGTATCACGGCGGTGTCGTCGGCAAAGGCGCTCGCCGCTGGCAGCATCGCCGATAGGGCCAGCGCTACACCACCGCCGCCGGCAAGTGCAGACCATCTCCCGAAACACAACTGACCGCGCGACATACAAGCTCCTTCGCTCCAGGGATCCGGCGCCGTAAGACAGCGCTGGCGATACCTTAGACGCGAATAAGATACATTGTGGGCTGATTGTCTAATTAATTGCGGAAAAGTTTTGCCGGAGCCGCGGTTTGGGTCGTTGCGCGGGCATGCCTGGATCCCGCGGGGTACGCAAGTACCGGCTCTCGTTCCTACGGTGTGGTCACGATCGGGGCGCGTTGGGCGGGAACACCGTGCATGGCTTCGGGGGATCGATGACGATTGCGGGCAGGATGAAGGCGTCGATGTAGCGCCGGGCGACATCGCGGTCGTGGGTACCGGGAACGATGCCCAGCAGCAGGCTGAGCGCCGTCGCGATCAGATACTGGGCGACATCGTGTGCGTCGAGGTCGCGCCTGAAAGTCTGGCCGGCGTCCTCGCGCAGCACGGATTCGATGACGGGTTCGGCCAACTCTGCGATGACGGCACTTTTGGCCAGCATCTGGGCCACGGTGCCGTCGTTGGATGCCTCCGCGATCGTCTTGAGCAGGGGATCCTGGGCCAGCTCGGTAGCCACGATGGTGAGCGAACCGGCGATCATTTCCAGGGGTCCGGCACCGTCTTGCTGGCGCTGCAAGATCGTGGTCATGTGCCGTTGGGTGGTCCGCGCAATCAGCGCGTCGTCGAGGCTTTGGCGGTTGGGGAACTGGCGATACATCGCGGCCCTGGAGTAGCCGGCTTCCTGAGCGATCGATTCCATTGTGGAAGCGCGGTACCCGCGGACGGTAAAGGACCGCTCAGCGGCGTCGAGCAGGATTTCGCGGGTCTGTTCAGCAGTGTTGCCGCCGCCCATCGGCCGACCGCGGCCGCGGCGGCGTGGCGATGTTGGCAATCGTCCTGTCCTGACTTCCACTACCTAGTAGATGCGCGGCAACCAAGCTTGTCCGCGTCAGTGACCAGGCTAATCGCCGCGTCCCACTGCTAGCTACCGCGACCGCGATGTGAGAGAAACCTTCAGGCGACTGGCGAACGCCGGACTCTTAAAGGTGTCGGCAACGGCGAGGAACGGGACGCTGATCCGCAGCGGCTGGAGTACGTTGCGGCGGGCCATGCCAAGGTTGTCAGGTCACCAGCGGTGCGCGCATTCACCGTCAGCATTTAACCTGGCCCAGCCGCACCGGGCAGGGGCCGGGTACGGCGGAAACCGGGACGAGCTCGAGGGACTTATCACTGAAGCGGTGTGCGGTGCGTCCTAATATGTTGTTACACAAAGCTTTTACAGTCAGGTGTCGGCGCGCTCAGTGTGATCCTCAGACGGCCAGGGAAGGACGCTCAGAAGTGCAGGCGTCACAGTGACGGATCGCCCGCGGACCGCTGATGCACGAACGATGGCCGTTGACGGCTGAAGCGAGGCGACTCCGTGGTCTCATAAAAGTGGACACGACCGTGAGACAAATCGGTGTGGACATCACGTGAGACAACTCGCATTAGTGCAGTTCTGCGCTTTGCGAGTGGACATGAAGTTTGAGAACCTACAGTAGCAGTGTAGGTTCTCAAATTCCGTGTCCAATTCTCAAATGAAATGTCCACCGCGTGTCCAATTGGACAACCGAGGGAGACGCGACTTCGCAGGCGCCCACGATTGCACCGCGCGGATAGGCGATCAGGTCGGAATCGACCGCCTACGCGATTGAAGTACCGAAACGATGACCCTTCGTGACGCCGCCGGCCAGATACGAAGCCATCACGCGGCCCACCGCCTTAAGCATTGCGGCCAGCTACGCGACCACCTTGATCCCTGAACAGGCCTTGAACTCTCACATGGCCTCCATCGCAGGCCAAACAGCATTCACGCTGCCCACCTAACCCTGTGAACACGAGACATCGGGCAGCAGTCCTCCGGCGGGGAGCGGCTCGCGAGGGTTGCGCATCGTCCCGCCTGACCAACCGTGCAATGCGTTACAACCAAACCTGGTCCTGTTCATCCAGCAGCGAAGTGTCCTCTTAGGCGCTTGTGGCGGTGGACGAAGAACGCTGCGAGGGTCGCAGCGAGGAACCGCGTCAAGCCGGGTAACGCTAGACGTGGTGTGAGCGTGATTGCGTCTGTCACAATGGTTTTACCGTCGACAGGCTCTAATGTCCGTTGGTGGATCCAGGTCCGCATCCCGATCATCGCGGACTCCTCGCGAAACATTCGACCTGGTTTGATCTGGGTGACGGTGATGTCGTCATAGCCGAACGGGATCAGCCCGAACAGAAGCAGGAGGCTTTTGCCGATGTGTGTTCCGGGGGACACGTCGCCGATAGATTTCCCATGAAAGCTGCGGGGCATGGTCATTTTGAGGAAGGGCCCCAGCTCGTGATTGATGCCCTCCGGTGAGGTCACTCGTTCCCACACCTTCTCGACAGGGGCCGGCACCTCGCTCACTTCGCGGAATGTCGGTTCGACGTTTCGCATCGACACCTCCTCGCGCGTCGTTTCGGTACCGTAATTCTGCTGGCCTGAGCGCCGGCTGACTACTCGCTTTCCTTGAGGAGGTCCGCGATCGCGCCCACAGATCGCTTTCGGCCGCGCAAGCAGCCCAAACAGGAACGATCCAGCCTGACCCGGCAGCGAATCCTGGCTTCGGCTGCTCGCATATTCGCCGAGCATGGATACGGGGCGGGGACCACGAACCGCATCGCCGAAGAGGCCGAGTTGTCGATCGGATCGCTCTATCAATACTTCCCGAATAAAGACGCAATGCTGCGCGCGCTAATGACCGCACACGCTGACGCCGGCATCGCACTGATCCGCCAGCGATTGTCAGCGGGATTGCCGGCTCGGCTCGACGACACATTGCGGCTATTCGTCAGGGCGACCATCGACAACCACCGCGACAACCCGCGGCTACACCGTGTGCTGTTCGAAGAGGCACCCCGCGCGCCCGCATTCCTCGAGCACCTACGCCACATGGAGCGCCAGGTCGTTGACGCCACAGTCCTGCTGCTCGAACAGCAGCCCGGCACACACACGAGCAGGCTCAAAGCACGGATCATTGTGACGACAATCGAATCACTGGTGCACCGCCTCATCACTTCGCCGAATCCAGTTGATCCTCAACAGCTTGAAGACGAAATCGTTACCCTGCTCAGCAGCTACCTTGACCACTCCAAAGACCAGCCGTCGAGTAGCCGCGGATCTACCACACGGCAACAGGTCCACACCGACTAGCGCAACGGAAACGAGTCGCGGGCACCGATTCCTGCTGCTGTCTTTGATGACGCGGGTATCGGCGGGGATCTTGGCTGGAGCGGCACTCTGCCGCCGAAGAGTCGAACCAGGCCGCCGCGGCTGCCATCCGAGTTGATTCATCTGATGAATCAACGCTGTCGCAATTACTCACGATTGGCTTCCGTCAAAAAGTTGGCGGCGCAACTGATTAGACTTAGTAGCCTATTCGCACGGCCGTCAATAACGGTCAAATACATTGAACAACCACATGATTGGGAATAGGCAGCAGTTTATTACGCATAACGTTAGATATCGGCGATCCACAACGGCGCTTCGCTCGAGGCGTCACCGTGACGAATTGCTCGGCGAGTTACGGCCCACCGTTCCTGGCCAGGGGCGACGTGAAATGAGTGCGAGTGAGCGTCCTGAAAAAGTGGACAGGAACGTGAGACAAATCCTTGTGGACACGAAGTGAGACAACCTGCAACGGCGCAGGTCAGCGCACCGTGAGTGGACAGAGGGTTTGAGAACCTACATTAAAGGGCAGCAATAAGTGTAGGTTCTTGTCGAGATGCAGCGAAGATTAGCAACCCGGTGCCTATTGTTTAACAAAGAGCGTTAAACCAACGCGACCGCACCAGACCCCGCTCCGACATGTTGCTGTTCCAGAAACGCGCGCTGAACTACTTGATCCCCGCGGGCTGCTTGTCCGGTGGCTCCTTCGCCGTTACGTCACCCGTCGCACAGATTTAGGGACTCCCAATTGTGGGGTAAGCTACACGGCGAATGTGTTCTGCATTCGCGAAAGTAAACGAAAGAAGTATAGGGAATATGACGCAAGGAACAGTAAAATGGTTCAACGGCGAAAAGGGCTTCGGCTTCATCGCTCCCGATGACGGCAGTGCGGACGTCTTCGTCCACTACTCCGAGATTCAGGGCGGTGGCTACCGCTCACTGGAGGAGAGCCAGCGGGTTCAATTCGAGGTAGGACAGGGTGCCAAGGGCCCCCAGGCCAATGGAGTGACCGCGATCTGATCTTTACGTAATCTGTGGGCCGGCAAGGGATCCCCTTGCTGGCCCACAGATCGTTTACGGCCAGTGCTCTGGCCCCTCAGCAGCGGCACCCCGCATGTCCGATGATTCGCGAAAGCAGCCGGCGCGGATGGCCGCCAACCTTCCCACGATCCTATGGCGCGTGGCTGGTGCGGTTCCCAGTGTCGAAAGGCGTGGCGTCGACGATTTCTCGTGGCGTGCGGCCCGGGACTGACCCGCGAGGGATCGCAACGAGCCCCCGGGGGCACCTTTACGGCACGTCGAAGCAAGCCGCGGTGAGGTGTCATCCACGTTGATTCATCTGCTGAAACAGCTTTGGGTACGGTCTTACGATACATTACTAATTATGCTGTCGTGCAGCGTATTTCAAAATGCGAGTCAGCGCAGGACATGACTACCGTTGTTGCACAATAAACTTCGTAATGCAGCGAAGCCTACCGGAAATGCTCCTTGGAGCCGTGCGTGTTCCCTGCCGAACGGCGGTTTGCCTTGATGACGCGAATCAGCATCGCTGGGTGCACAAGTCGACTGGCTGGGGCGGTGAGCCCAAGGATGTGGAGAAAGGTTTCTGTGATGGCGATGTCGTTGGCCGCGGCGGCCATCACCTTGTCGCGCTGCCAGTTGAGGATTCGCTGCGGGATGGAACGCCAGCCATGAATGGGTGTCACGGCGAAGTCGTTGAGCCTGTTGGCCTGCCAGACGGGAACGAGCTTCTTTGCTGAGCGGCGGAAGAAGAGTGCACTTGCGTTGTCGTCGGGGGACTCGATGAGACAGTCGCGCAGCACTTTTGCCTGTATCGCTGACGATGTCATGCCCTGGCCGTAGACCGGGTTGAAGCTGCATACGGCATCGCCGATCACGATCAGGCCCTTGGGAAATCGTGTGACCGATCGCAGATCTTCGCTGTTGGTTAATTCGTTTGGCGCGCAGGGGTTTTCGCCAAGCCAGCCGAAGCCACGAATGAGGCAGTGCTGCCGCCTCAACGACGGGGCGGCGCGCGCCGGGGTCGGAGGGCCGTTTCCAGCGGCGCGAGGTCGCGACGAACCTGCGCGAGCAGCATGCCGCCTTCCACCGCGGCCAACAGCGCGGTCGCCAGGCGTTCAGGGTTGGCCGTGGGGCGCAGAGTCCCCCGGTCGCGCATGGCCTGTAAACCCGTGCGGATCGCGGTTTCCCACTGGTCGAATCCATCGGCGAGGTCGGCTCGACACTGCGGGTAGGGCTCGGCCAGCTCCCCGACCAGACAACCGCCCTTGCCGTTGCGCTGGCGCTGCGCCTCGACGACGACGTCTCGCCAGGCGCGCAACCCCTCCATGCTGTCCAGCCCGTCGAGCGTGGTGAGGAGAGCGTGCAGGCGGTGGTCGATGACGGCCCTGATCAGGGATTCCTTGTCCCCGAAGTAGTGATACACCTGCGAGGGACCAACACCCGCCGCCTTCTGGACGTCGCCGAGACTCGTCCCGGCGACGCCGTGGTCGTACATCAGCTGCGCTGCTGCCACGACGATCCGCTCCCGCGTGGCCCAAAACCCGGCGCGAGTGAAGTAGTACTTCTTGAGCCAGTCGTTCTGCACGCTCGGCGGTGTCTGTACGGTCATTGACGTTTCTCCTTATTGCGTTGTGCGGGTGGGGTGAGCTTGTCCATCGCGCGAGCGGCGATGGTGTGGAAGACGTTCGGATTGCCGTAGGCGCGGGCCGACAGCATTGCGCCGTGGATCGTGGCCATGAAAGTCTCGGATTCCGAGGCCAGGTCCCGATCCACCACGATGTCGCCCTGGCGGGCCCCGCGCTCGAGGACTGACGTCAGCCAACCGGATAAATGTTTGAAGTGCCCGGTGATTTCGACCACCAATTGCTCAGGGAGACTGGGAATCTCGGCTGCGAGCAGCGCGCAGACGCAGAACGAGCTGGTGGGGTCGCCGATGCAGCTCTCCCAGAATCCGACGTAGGCGTGAATGCACTCCATCGGGTCCGCGGGGCGGCGTTCGATCTCGGCGATGCCGGCGGCGAACTCGGCACGATAGTTCTGGACCAGCGCGCAGACCAGATTCAACTTCGTCGGGAAGTGGTGGTGAATGCTCGGCTTTCGGATACCGACCTTGTCCGCGATGTCGGCGTAGCTGAAGCCGCTGTAGCCACCCGCGACGATCAGGGCTTGCGCGCAACGCAGTATCTCGTCGGCGGTCGAACCGGCGGGGGTTAGCCCCCACCCAGCGGTTTCAGTCGGTCGCTTAGTCAGATGGTGGGCTGTCGTTGTCGATCTGTTGGTTGGCTAGCTCGAGGTCGGCGACGAGGCTGGCCAGGTCTCGTCGCCGAGACTGTGTGTGCCAGGCGGCCCAAGTGCGTCGGATCAGTGGGTCACCGGACAGTCTGTTCCAGACCAGGCCTTGTGGGAGTGGTCGGGCCCATCCTTTGGACGCGAGTGCGAACGCGCGTCCCGTTCCTGCGGCAGCGAGTTTCACCTCGGGTGTGACGGGTTGGTCCTGTTCGACGACCCAGTCGGTTCCGGTAACGCCGTGGCTGCGCAGGGTGGCGCTGACTTGATCGTGCCAGGCGGGCGCGTCGCCGCGGGCGAACCCTATCCAGCGTAGGTCGATCAGGCGGTGCAGTGGCACTCCGGCAGGCTCCACGAGTTCTTCGGCCCGCGCGGTGGTCAGGATCACAAGCTTTCCGCGTGGTGAGCTGCTGACTCCACCCGCGCATGGCGAAGCGCCCAACACACAGAACCATGCCGTGGACCGCGGATATCCAGCTGATCGATTCGGTCAAACAACGATCGCGGCGTCGCACAGATCGCGCCGACGCTGCGGCGCGTTGTATTTCCGACGTGCACTAATGCTGGAAATCCTAGCGAGGACGAGGCCGCGAGCAGTCGTGCGCAAGTCTCGCCGCGACACCACGTTCTACTTCATCCCCACCACCGACCTGCCGCTGCTCGACCCGTTGCGCAGTCTCGGTGTCCCAGAGCCGGTGCTCAACATCTTTCAGCCCGCGCTGCAGGTGCTCGTGGAAGCCGGCTACGACCGCTCCATCCCCTTCGGCGATCCCACGCCGGCCGAGCTGATTCCCACCCTGGACCCTGTCACCTTCAGCCTCGAATTCGACAACGGCCTGGTGCAGGGCGCCAACAACGCCCTCGAGCTTTTCGGCGCTCAACTGCCCGACTTCGCCCAGATAGAAAGCGATTTCGCATCCGCCGAGGCGTGGTCAGAAGCGAACGTCGGCGCTCCCTACGACCAACTCGTCACCCAACTGAACGGCGACTTCAACCCCTTCACCGCCTTCACCGCGATCGAAGGGCCTATCGGCCAAGACATACAAAACCTCTTGGACATCACCGGAATCCAACAAGACCTCCTCAACCCCATCCTCAGCCTGCTAGGAACCGTCGGCGGCCTGTTCACCAGCTGAGCAGGCTGGTGCGCCGGACCGTCAATCGTGATGTGATGCACGACGGTGGACACGAAGACGAGACAAATCGGAGTGAAATCGCTTCGGAAGATGTTGGGTCCCTTTGGCCAAGCTACCGCGTGCTTTCCCAACACCCGCTACCGGCATCATCGCCCATTTACAAGCTGGGAGAACGGGATTCGGGACTCGAATCGAGCCCTTAGCGGCCAGGATTGAAGGGGACGGTTCTCGGGAGATCGGTGCCGGGCGGCAAGACCAGCCGACCGTCGGTGTCGATGTACCCGGAATGCTTGGTCGGTATCGGCAGGACCGGGTTCGGGCACGGCCGATCGGTTCCGTCGCCACAGATCCCGCCGTTGAAGTAGGACCGGCCCTGGACATCCTCGGGCCACGGGTCGGCATGCATGGCGAGCCACTGCGCCGGCAGGTTGTAGAAGAAAAAGAAGCAGCTACTGACCGCGGCAAAGATGGCCAGGAACCGAACGAGCTGCGATCGGGCCAAACCGCCTCGTACACGGTCAAGTCCACGTTCCACAACGGTCCGGCCGCGATCGTCGGTGAAGTACCGCAGACAGCAAAGTCCGGTCAACACGCCGCCCCACATCATCCCTTCGTAGATGGGCCATTGGTAGTAGGTGCCGGCGTTGATTGACACCGCTCGGATCGCACCGGGGTACACGTAGAACCCGATCGGAAGCATGATCAAGCCTTCCATGATGAAATCGATGACGATGTTCGCGATGTACACCACGCCAATCAATTTCACGTTGCTGACGTTGGGCCAACGCTGCTTGGCTTTTCGCATGATCCAACAACCCGCGATGATGAACAGAAGGTTCAAGAAATAGCCCGGGGTGTTCGTCAGGAGTGGCTCGGCGGTCTGATGGCCGGGAACTTCCGGTGACACCCACCCTGGAATATGCGATGACCAGGCGCCCATGTTGAAATTCCAGGTGTTGTAGGTGCACCACGTGTTCATGTAGTTCAACAGCGGGTCCTGAAAGAACATCAGGCCGCACGAGATCAGCAGCATGCCGTCGAGGGTGATCCGGCGCTCCCGCCGCCATGGTCTGATGACGAACCACCAGAGGGCCAATGGCATTCCGATGCAGGCGAATATCGCGTTCGCCACCAACGGAACTTTCATGTACATCGGCGGATCACCCGGCCCTGAAGGAACTCGCTGGAAATAGGGCCCAGTAATCCATCGGGTCCATACGTATGCCTGCAACACCAGCAGGGCGCCCCCCGCAGCAGCCCACACCGTGACCGGTTTGACCGCGGAATTCTGACTGTCGAGGCTGTCGGGTACGTTAGCGAGCGCCTCCGTAGTCGAGTGCGACGTGGCGTGAGCAGGCAGTCCGGTCATGACGTCGACTCCAACAGGGTCAGGTGGGCGGGAAGCAATGTCCGACGTTCCCCGGGCGGTGCGGGCGGATCGAACCGACGGTATCCGTCGAGTCGGCAATATACCGGACGGTATGTGGGATTCGGAAGGGTTACGCGCGGTGCGGTCATCAAGGGTGGCCGGCGCTTGGCAGACCTGGCCAGTTGGCCACTCAGCCGGACGCGGGCATTTTAATGGCTGACATATACATTTCCAGCGCTGGGCGGAAGAGGTCGACGTCGTCGAGTTCGCTGCCGAGTGCTACCGCATCCGTTGTCGCAATGAGCATTTGAGCGAAGATTGAAGCCGGGATCGTGAGGGTTGCACCCAGACGCTCGACGCCCTGCACAATAAATTTCACAAAGTCCGCCACCACTTCGGACCTCTTGTCGGCAACCGCTTTTCGGGCTTCGGGGTTGCGAATGAGGTAAAGAGTGAACTCATGGCCGAGTGCGGCGTGCTCGGCACCGCGGCTGCGACTGAGCTGGCGCCAGCGCTCGGCGATCTCATCCAATTCATGGGCCCCGATCTGAGACGCGGCCCGCATGATCTCGGCGAAATTGTCGAAGTACCGCCGCCAGTAGCGATCAGTGACAGCCAGAAACAGATCTTCCTTTGTCGAGAAGTGCTGATATATCGCACCTTTGGTGTATCCGGCCGCCCGGGCGATGTCATCGAGCGAAGCCGCCATAAAGCCGCGCTCGGCGAAGACCTCCTCGGCGGCATCCAGCAACAGCGAACGCGTGCGTTCGAGCCGCCGCTCTCGTGTCCATTGCTCGACCATGCCGCGATTCTGCCACAGATTTTTGCATCCCTATTGGTTGGCCAGATACCAGATGGTATGTTGGACGTCGGATGCGGGCGCAACCGACGGACTGCGTCGGCGTGGAACGTCTATCTTCGCGTGGTTCAGCGCACACTTCGCGCGCCCGACCGCACTGACCTGAAGGAGTCGGCGGAATGACCGAACTGTCAAACCAGAAACGCATCTCCCACACCGAATCACTGCGCGGTGCAACATCGTTGGGCACACAAACGCAGACCTCGCCCAAAACCATCAAGCTCTGGGGAACCGTCGGCGGCGTCATAATTGCCTTCCAGTTCTACGTGTGGATCCGGTGGATCACCGGATCCAACTTCGAGCGAGTACCAGCGGGCGTCAGCGACCCACCGACGTTCATGAAGGTCATCCTGGTGACCTGGACCGCCGTCATCATGGTCGGTTATCCGGCCGCCATCTACTACTTCATCATCAGGCCGTGGCGGCGTGAACGGCGAATCACACTGGACGGCATGCTCTTTGCGGCCTGCGGCCTGCTGTTCTTTCAGGATCCGCTGCTCAACTATTTCAACACCTGGAGCACCTACAACACCTGGATGTGGAATCGCGGCTCGTGGGTGCAAGACATTCCGGGCTGGGTGTCGTTCGGCAAGCCAGGAGCCATGATGGCCGAGCCGTTCCTGATGAACGCCCCCGGATACTCGTTTGTCTTGCTGTGCACCATGCTTGGCTGCTGGATGATGCGCAAAGCCAAGCAGCGTTGGCCCAATATCAACACCCTCGGTCTGATCGGTGTTGTGATCGCCTGGACATTCTTCTTCGATTTGATCATCGAAGGTCTCTTCCTCATGCCGATGGGACTGTTCACCTATCCCGGCGCCATCCAAGCGCTGTCCATCAACGCCGGCACCTATTACCAATGGCCCGTCTACGAAGGCCTGATGTGGGGCGGAGTACAAGCAGGGCTGTGTTGCCTGCGGTACTTCACCGACGATCGGGGCCGCACCTTCGTCGAACGTGGACTTGACAGTGTCCGTGGCGGGTTCGCGGTCCAACAGCTCACGCGTTTCCTGGCGATCTTCGCCGCGTGCAGCGCGTTCTTCTTCGTCCTCTACAACCTGCCGGCGCAGTGGTTTGCCATGCACCAAGACCCCTGGCCGCAAGACGTGTTGAAGCGTTCGTATTTTCTCATGGGAATCTGCGGCGAGGGCACCGACCGACCATGCCCGGACCCTTCGCTGCCGGTGCCCCTGCACAATTCGGGGTACATCAACCACGCCGGTCAGCTGGTGCTGCCCGGCGGCGTCAAACTCCCGGCCACGGTCCCCTTGGAACGAGGAAAGTGATAGTGACCAAGCACCCCACTGCCGACTCCGCCGAGACGGCCGTAAATGGCAGCCGCACCGTTGATGGCGCCGGTTCACCCCCGCCCTTCTACCGCCCAGTGGGCGATGAGGTCGAGGTCTTCCAAGCCGCTGCCCGGCGCGGCCTGCCGGTGCTTCTGAAAGGGCCGACAGGGTGCGGCAAGACGCGCTTCGTCGAGGCGATGGCACACCAACTCGGTCGAGAACTCATCACGGTCGCCGGTCACGAGGACATGACCTCGGCCGACCTCGTCGGGCGGTTTCTGCTCAAAGGCGGTGAGACGGTATGGGTGGACGGGCCGCTGACGAGGGCAGTGCGTGAGGGAGCGATCTGCTATCTGGATGAAATCGTGGAGGCCAGGCAGGACACCACAGTGGTGATTCACCCCCTTGCCGACCACCGCCGCGAACTTCCGGTCGATCGCCTCGGTGTGACTCTGGCTGCAGCGCCGGGCTTTCAATTGGTGATCTCCTATAACCCCGGGTATCAAAGCGTATTGAAGAACATCAAGGAATCGACCCGTCAGCGTTTCGTGGCAATCGAGCTCGAGTTCCCCCCGCCCGACCTCGAGACAGACGTAGTCGCCCACGAAGCCGGCGTCGACGTCGAGACGGCACGCTCACTGGTCAAGCTGGGCAACGCAATCCGCAACCTCCAAGGGTCGCCGTTACGAGAAGCGTCGTCGACCAGGATGCTCATCCTCGCCGGTGGGCTGGTCGCTGAGGGTCTGAGCCTGCGCAGCGCTGTGCAGTCCGCCGTGGTCCGGGTCCTCACCGATGATCGCGATATTGAGCGCGCCCTCGGCGAACTCGTCGATGCCGTACTGCCGCCACAGAATTGAACTCTCCAGACCTCGGCGGCCCCGGCCGGTTCCGATTCCTCGCAACCTATGCCGCCGGCCGGGCCGTCGAGATAGCGACGTCGTCACCCGGACATCCTGCTTACACGACCGGCCAGACGATCTTCGTCGCCCAGGACCGTTCTGAGGTCGAACAGCGTTGCGAGATCCTGGTCCAGAGCGCATTGATCCGCGCGGGGAGCCTCGACGATCGTTGGATCAAGGCGTTGCGGGCCCGTCCCGCCATCGCTCGGCGGTATCTGGCGTTGGAGGGAACCCGGGCGCTGGCGAAACTCGCCGAAAGCCTGCCGCTGGCCGCCGAACTGACCGCTGGGCTGACTCCGGCTTCAGCGCGGCTCAGCACGGCACCGTGCCACTCATTGGAGATCGCCCGAAGTCGAACGGCAGTCATCGATCCACCGGAGTGGTTCGGCGTCATCAAGCCCTCCCGGCTGCTGGCAACTACGGCCGGTCCCGGAACTCAGGCGGGGGCAAAGGATTTGCGATTGGAGTTCAATCCTGCCGATCTGCCCGACTCCGATGAAGACGACGACTCCGAAACCGAAGGCGACAGCAAGATCCTCAAGCTGTTCGAAAATCCACTCTTCAGTTCCCAGCCTCTCTCCGACTACTTCCGGAAGATGTTCGGCAGCTCAAAGTCGCCCGGCGAAGGCTCGGCCGGTAGCGAGATGCAGGTGAGGTCCGTGCGGCGGGTACAGCAGGTCGGGCCCGAGGCCCGCCCCGCCCCCACGCAGATCCGCTTCACCGACGACCGCCAACCGGGAGCAGCACTTGGGGTTAACGGCGCGCTTCATCCGGAATGGGACGTGCATAACGACCGCTATCGACCGGATTGGTGTCGGGTAATCGACTTTCCTGTCAAGCCTGATACCGGCACCATCGCAACCCGAGTCGATCACGACGACGTACTTCGGCGACGCCTGTCGCGTATCGGCCTGGGCCCGAAGGTTTTCCGCGGTCGTCCCGACGGTGACGAGCTAGACATCGAGGCCCTGATCGATCTGTTCGTGGATCTGCGTTCGGGTTTCTCACCCCCCGAACACGTCTACCAGGAACACCGCAAAATCGCGCGCAACCTTGGTGTGCTGATTCTGCTGGATGTCTCAGGCTCGGCTACCGACTCGGACACCAGCGGCCTTGCGGTGCACGATCATCAGCGCCAAGCAGCAGCCACGATGTCCGCGACGCTCGAGGAACTCGGCGACCGCGTCGCGCTATACGGATTCCGCTCTCAAGGCCGACATGCTGTGCACCTCATGGCGATCAAAACATTCGATCAACGCTTCGGCGCCGCAGCGCGTGCCGGACTCAACCAGCTCCAACCATCGGGCTACACCAGACTGGGCGCGGGGATACGCGGAGCGGGAGAGATCCTGAAGGACGAGGCCGGTACCCCCAACAGGATGCTGGTCGTTTTGTCAGACGGATTCCCATACGACGACGGTTACGAAGGACGCTATGCAGAAGCCGACGCCCACAAAGCCCTCGAGGAACTCCGCCTGGACGGCGTCGCGTGCCTGTGCCTTTCCATCGGATCCGCTGCGACCACCGAATCCCTGTTGCGCGTCTTCGGTTCGGCGGGCTGCGCGAGCGCCCCGACGCTGGCGCATCTGAGCCCGCAAATGGACACATTGTTCATGACTTCACTGCGGGAACTCGCCGCACCACGCTCCCGCTGAGTTTGTCCGAAAATATCCGCCTCACGCATCTCTCAACACCATTAAACGCTCAACGCGAAATACGTTATAACACAACAGATTCGCGAAGCGAAACACTCTTTGTGAAGTGATTGCGAGTCGGGGCTTACCAGTTGCTTCGCAATGACTTACCCAACGAGTAGCTAGCTAAGCTAGGAAATCGCCTAGGTTCAAGATTGGCCAGCGCGAAGTTCAGAGTGCCCAGGCCTGAGGCGATAGAGTCCAGGCGTTGACTGACACAAGTCGGCCTAGCTGCGCAGCGTTCTGTCGAGCCCGATCGGTGTTCTGTGTAGGTCGCGAGTCAGCGGCTGCCCGTTGAGATCAGCACGGCGTACCTAACCTCGAATCAAGTTCTGAACAGAAAGCGGCACCGGGCTTGTTGGCCGCGATCACTGCTAATAAGACTGCGGCCATAGGTAATTCACAACCATCGCTAACGGGCGGTGAGAAGCACATTCGATCAGAACCACCACACTGTCCCGACCTACAGACTGCAGGAGCTACCCCATGGTCCACCAATCACTGGCCCGCTATCGCTCGGCGTATGGTCGCGTTGCTAACTCACTGAACGAGATCGACTGGCTGGCCAATTTGTTCTTGCGGCTCAGCATCGGCTTCATGTTCTTCAGTGGGGCAGTCGGAAAGCTCAGTGACCTCGGCAAGTTCGCAGCGATGTTCAACGGCCTGGGCATTCCCGGTGCGCCGGTAGTCGCGCCCGCCGTGGCCGTCATCGAACTTGTCGGTGGCGTAGCGCTGATGATCGGTCTGGCGACCCGAGCGGTGTCGCTTGTGTTGGCGCTAGACATGGTCGGCGCCTTAGTAACCGATATCGGCCCCGGCCTGACGGAGAAGTACGCGACCGCGTGGAGCTTCTTGAGTAACTTGTTTTATTCGTCGGAGTGGCTTCTGACCGGCCTGTTGCTTTTTCTCGTGTGCAGCGGAGCCGGCCCCGCCAGTCTCGACGCCCGGATCGAACGGCGCCTGGCGGCGTCAGAACCCGTGGCTGACTCGAACACGGCGTAAGACAACATAATTCGTAGACGGCCCAGGGCTGAGCCGAGGAGATTTGCGGTGGCCTCGTGACCGGCGACGGCGGTTTTAGCGCGGTGTCGGCAGCGATGAAGCTAGCAGGTCGTCGCCGACAGTCAGCGCCTACCTGCCGACCGCCGACGCAAGGATCGTCGTGCTACCCGGCGTCGGGCACGTCCTCAGGGTCGACGATCCCGCGCTGAGGGCCCGAACCATCAGTGGGTCGGTTGGTTCATAGGGCCGGCCTGCGGTCTACCCAAGGCGCAAGCCGCTCCAGTTGGGAGGCGAGGCGGATCAATTGTCCTTCCGCGCCGAGTTTCCCGACGAACTGGACACCGACCGGAAGGTTTTCGGGTGTCCAGTGCAGCGGGACGCTCATGGCCGGGCGGCCGGTGATGTTAGCCAGTTGTGTGTACGGCACCCACCGAAGGTTGTCCTGGATGAGCTGATCCACGATCGGTGTCAAGCGCAGCACTGCGGCGCCGCGAACCGCGAGCAATAGTTGCTGGCCGCGTCGCAGGATCGGTGGCAGATCGAAGGCCCCGATTCGGGGAGGCGGGGTCGCGGTCGTTGGGGTGAGGAGAAGGTCGTAGGAGCTGTGGAAGCGAGCCAGCCGCCGAACATGGGCGTGACGGCTCTCGATGGCGCGGTGTAACTCGACCGGCTTGATCGTCCGGCCAAGCGCTGCGAGAAGACGGGTGTCGAGCTCGAAATCGCCATCGCCGCAATCACTGCGGGCCTTGGCGTCGGCGACGCTGGCAGCACACGACACGAACCAGGTAGTCAGAAAATCTTTAGCCAGGGCGGCATCGTCGAAGGGCGCCTGCGACAGTTCGGTGACGTCGTGACCGGCGCGGGTCAGTAGCTCCGCCGCGTTCGTCGCCGCAGCGACGGCTTCGGCGTGTGGGTTGGGGTTGATCGAGCTCGAGGTGCACACACCGATCCGTAGGCGATCGGGTTCTCGTCCGACGTCGTCGGAATATCGGGTGGGCGGTTGAGCGGCCAAGTAGGGCGAGTCGGCGGTGGGGCCGGCAAGCACGTCGAGCATCGCAGCACTGTCTCGCACTGAGCGCGAGATGACACCGTCGGTGGCGCTGCCGCCGAGATACTCGCCGAACGCCGGTCCGGCCGGGATCAACCCGCGAGAAGCTTTCAGGCCGAACAGCCCGCACGCCGAGGCCGGTATCCGTATCGAACCGCCACCGTCGCTTGCTCCTGCGCAGGGCACGATGCCCGCGGCCACCGCGGCGGCTGCACCGCCCGATGAGCCGCCGGGCGTGTGGTCGAGGCTCCATGGGTTGCGTGCCGGTCCAAACAATTCGGGCTCAGTCACACCTTTGAGGCCGAACTCCGGTGTGTTGGTCTTGCCAAAGATCACCAGCCCGGCATCCAGCCAGCGCTGGACCACGGCGGAGTTTTCCCGCGCCATGACGCCGGCAAGCGACCGCGACCCGCCACTGGTCGGGTATCCGGCGAGGTCTTGGTGTAGATCCTTGATCAGGAACGGCACCCCGGTAAATGCAGCGTCGTCGTCGGCCGCGACGTGATGGGGCGCCTCGAGGTCCATCACGATGGCGTTGATGCGCGGATTGACCGTCTGCGCCCGCGCGCGCGCCGCCGTGAGCAGATCAGCCGGTGTCGCATCCCCAGATCGGACGAGCTGCGCCAGACCCACCGCGTCGTAGGCCATGTAGTGATCCACACCGGCACCCTATCGTCACGACTACGCGTCAGGTCGGCTAATCGTGATCTGCCGTAGCGCACGGGCGAAAGTCCTTCCACGGCACCTGAAGCGGCGCCCCTAGTCGGGCGGCGTGACGCTGTCGGGCTGAGTAAGTACGGGTAGATCGTCTGCGCGAAGGTGTGGATGGGCGCGTTCATCCGTTTGGCGACAAACCGCTGTGTTTCTGCGGCGGTTATGCGGTCGTGTTCGGCGATGACAAATGCAGGCCAGGCAAGACTGAATACGTTCCAGCACAACAGCATTGATATACATGTTTCAGCTGTGGGACGACGCGGATTCGTGCGCCATGCGACGCATGGTTGTCAGAATAGGTTCGTATAAGAGGGTTCCGATGACCATGTGCTCGATTGCGGTCGCGCGGTGCGTTTGGCTGGTAATCGGGTCGACCTCGGCAGGTGCGAAGCGGGTCAGTGCCTGCGCGTATTTATCGAGCAGTTTGTCTGGCGCCGGGAAGTCGAGTTGTTCGAGTCGGTCGAGGGCGGCGGCGAGGACCTGGCGGTGCGGGCTTTCGGGTGCGATCTGCCAGTCGTGACGGGCGAGCAGCGCGTCAACCCGGTCTGACGATTGGTCGCTGGGGTCTGCGCTGGCGGTTGGTGAGAGCAGCCACTGTGCGGTGCCGAGAGCATGGTGCAGTGGCACGGTGTCGTCGGTAGCTGCTTCAAGGATGCGGTGCACGGCCTGCAATGGAAGGCCGGCGACGTCAATCAAGGCGCGCACGAGGGCCAGGCGGCGTAGGTGGGACTCGTCGTAGGCCGACCAGGTGGTGCTTTGGCGCTGACCAGTGTGCAGCAGTCCAATGCGCAAGTAGTACTTGATGGTCGACGCCGGAATGCCGCTACGCGAAGAAAGCTCGGCCAATCGCATAACCCATCTTGACATATCGGTGAGCGCCACTATCCAATATTGGATAGTGGAAGTAGCCAAATTTGGGAGGGGATTGGATGTCGGAGACCACGAGACTTCTGGCCGGGATTCTGTTGCTGTCGCTGGTGACTGTGGAGACCGGCGGTGTCTATCTCGTCAGGCTGGTGCAGGGCGCAGTGCCGGCGACGCCGTTTCAGCTGGGATTCGCCCGCGCAGGACACGCTCACGCCGGCGTGCTGCTCATCTTGTCGTTGACGGGATTGTTGTACGCCGATGCCGCGCATCTGACCGGGCTGTGGGGTTGGTTATCGCGGGTGGGCGTACCGGTCGCAGCTCTGCTGATGCCCGCCGGGTTTTTCTTCTCCTCGATGGGGAAAGAGCGGACCTCTCCCAACGCGCTGATCGCGCTGGTCTACACCGGTGGTGTGATACTGGCGGCGGGGCTCGCCGCGCTCGGTATCGGCCTGCTGGTGAGGTAAGTGCAAGGGACGCAACGAAACACCGAGTGCTCGTCTAACGCCATCCCTGAATACGGTTCGGCCACCTGATCGCAAGCGATTCTGAGTCGGGTGTGCGCTGCCGGCGAACAAGCCTCTCAGAGCCCGCCAAGTTGACTTGCGCCGAACTGCAGCATGCCCGAAGATCCCGCGGCAGTAGCGCGAATAACGACAGGGCTCGCTCTAATTGGCGAACTGGCTGAACGGAGAATCGGCGAGGCAACGGTTCGAATACCCGCCCGAACCGGGGATGACCTTTGCCGCACTGCGATCACACTGCGTCAGACCGCGTACCTAGCTGACTCGGCACCCGCTAGGACTTTGGGCGGGGCCGACGACGAGTGTTGCGAGGATGTCGGGGTCGGCAGGGGGCGTGTCAGCGATGGCGTCGGACCGCAGTAACGCTTCGCTGACCAGCGCGTAATAAACTTGCCGCGTCCACGATTGGTCGGTCGCGAGAATTTAATGAGGCACAACGCTTACATTAAGCGACGATCGCCGGCATGCTATCCCAGCCGCGCACTGCGGAGGTGCGTGATCGGCGCGCCCCTGACAGGTCGATGTCCCAGTGGGGCCAGCGTTTGAGGACCTCTTCGAGCGCGACGCGGACCCCTCCAGCCGGGCCAGGGACGAGCCGGAAGATTCGACATCTCCGCAAGCACACGACCACCTAACCAACAGCAGGTTGAGACACAGTGGTTCTGCCGATCACCCAAGATAAAGCTCTATGAAACGAATCACATTGTGGGATAGAGACGTTCGCAATATGCAAGAGGGTCAGTCTGGGGAAGCAGTCTCCACGGTGGTGCCGAAGATCTGCTGGAAGGTGTCGCGACCGTAACTGGTGGGCTCGGGCTCGCCGGGAAGGAGCCGGAACGTTCGCCCGCCATCAGCGCGACGCTCGGCACGCAGGAATGCGTGCGTGGGATCGTGGCGCGCGTGCAGGCTGTGCGCGAGGGCGTAGAGGTGGGTCACGATGACCACTTTGACCCCGGCGTCGATCATCGCGTCGACGATGTCCCGCGCTAGTTGCGATCCTTCGAGTTCGTTGGTGGAAGCGAAAGACTCGTTGCAAAGGAGTAATGAAGTCGGGTTTATGTGGTCGGAGATGGTGCTCATACGGGTCAGCTCTTCGTCGAGTTTGCCGTGGGTCAGCGTTGTGTCCTCTTCCCGGGTGAAGTGGGTGAAGATTCCAGAGCGCACATTAGCGGTGAAAGCGCTTGCGGTGACGAACATTCCGGCTTGCATCAATAGTTGAGCGGTTCCGACGCTGCGCAGGAAAGTGGATTTCCCGCCACCGTTGGCGCCGGTGATGACCACCAAGGCTTTGTCGTCGGCGTCGATGCCCGTGCCGTGTACAGCGTTGTCGGCGGTCAGACAAAGTCCGATGTCGCGTAGGTCGGTGGACCGGAACCGGTGTGGTTCGGCCGCGGTGGGTACCGGAAAGCACGTGGGGATGCCGCGTCGGGTCAGTGTGTGATGCAGGTTGGCGCACCCGAGATAGAACGCCAGCTCTAGTCTCAGTCGGCTGAAGAATTGTTGGAGATGCTCGGCCGATTGTGTGACGGTGTTGGCGATGGTGTTGAGAGCGCGACCAGCGAGCTTAGCGAGCGCGTCGGCGCCGGGAACATCGTTGGCGTCGATAGTGAATTCGTGGCTCTCGCTGGATACTTGGGTGAGTTGGCCCAACAGGGTGCGCTTGGGTGGTTGATGCAGAACGTGCTGTTCTGCGGTGTTGCCGGCACCGAGTTCCACGCTGAGGAGCACGCCGCGTGGCAGCTGGAACTCGGTGAGGTAGTTACTGACGTCGGCGAGGTAGTCGTCGGGGATCTGTTCGGCGAGCATGGCTCCGAATTGCTGAAATCCGTGGGAGCGGAACCGGTTAGCGGATCGCTCGGTGAGCTTGCGCAGCCGTCGCAGTGTGTCAGCGAGCAGTTCCGTGATGCGCACCGAGCGGCGCAGGATGGCCGCGGGGTCTTTCGATTTCAGGCCGCCGAGGAATACTTTGTGTCGAAGCTCGATGCCGTCGACGCCGGCGGCGATGTCGTAAAGCTGTTGCACGAGCGGGCGATTGGCGAGCGTGTCGGCCAGCACGCGTTGACGGTAAATGATCACTGCGGGGTCGGTGATCGACTGGGGCAGAATTGTTTTAGCGGTCTCGCGTAAATACTTATCACCGCCGCCCATTGCGTCGTAGATGCGGTTGAGTTCGAGGTCGTCGGTGATCATGCCGTTGATCTGCCAGGGCAGATGCGACGTCAGGACGCGATCTTGGTCGGGGTGGAGCAGCCGCACCTTCATTGGGCGATTCGCCGCCGCAGGATGGCGTAGGTCAGGCCGTGCTTGGTGGCCAGGGCCGCGGCGTAAGCCAGGCCGTCGGCGGGTCGTCGGGTAAAAGTGAAGGTGCGTCGGGTCGGGTCATCGGGGGCCACGTCTCCGACCATGCTGACGCAAGCCGGATCGACCGAAGCCAGTTCGCCGAGGAACGTGACGAAGACAGCGGTGCTGTCGCGCTTGATGATTCGCCGAATGATGTCCGCGCCGATCTGCAGGGCGTCGCTGACTGTGGTCGAGGAGAAGCTTTCGTTCATGATGATCAGGCTCGTTGCGGTGGCCTGCGACAGGATGTCGCGAATTCGGACCAGCTCATCGTGAAGTTTCCCGCGCGGCGTGGACAGATTCTCCTGACGGTCGAAGTGGGTGTAGATGGCGTCGGGCAGCGTGAACGCCGCACGTTTGGCCGGTACCGGGCAACCCAACGACGCCAAGTAGGCGCACTGGCCGATGGTGCGGGCAAACGTTGTTTTGCCGCCCTGATTGGGCCCGGTGATCATCAGCACACGTTCGTGCTCTGACAGGTCAAAACCATTGCCGGTCAGCGTCATCGGCGTGCCTTCGGTTTTGAGTGCTAGCGCGAGGTCGCGTGCGTCGTCCGCCGAGAATGATCCGGGCGTGTCGGTGATCTCGGGATAGCTGAAGCTCACTCCTGCGGCGGTAAAGCGCTCCATGAACGCCGAATACCTGAGGTAGAAGCGGATCTCGCGGTCGAATCGGGAAATGGTGGGCTCGGTGAACTGCTGGTGGTTGCGGGTGAAGTCCTCGAGGCGCGCGAAGGTGTCGGGATGCAGCTTGGCGACGCCCTCGAGGATGCGCTGCTCGACAGGGTTCATTTCGGCGTCGGCTGTGAGCGGCACGCCGTAGTCGTGGTTTATCTCACTGGCGAATCGCTCGAATACAGCAGCGGCTTCGGTGCTGTAATCGGTTTGGCCGGAGTACTTTTCGACGCGGACATGCCGATCGCGGATGTGCACGGTGTAGCGGATGTCCCTGAGTTCGGTCAGCACCGTGTGGGCGTCGGCGGCCAGGGTGTGAAACGTGTCGCTGCGACCGTACCCATCCAGATACGCGACGATGTCGCGCAGTCCGCGAGAGGACAGTTCAGCGTCCGCGAGACCGGCGCGCAGTGCGTTGATGGCGTGGCAGTAGGTGGAAACGGCGTGCACGAACCACCCGTGTCGCTGCCAACGATGCTGCACCCAGTCGGCATTGCGCAGCTGGCCACGCATCGTGGCCATTGCCTCGGTGAAATCGGTGATCAAATTGCGAACGTTGCTGTGCTCGAGGTCGCTGAACACCTGGTGTCGGTGCTGGACGGCGGAGGCCTCACGCAGCGGCTGATAGAACAGTCGCGTGACCCGATCGTCGGGATGTCCTTCGCACACCGCGGCGACGATGTCGCCGAGTCGCAGATCATGAAAGCAGTCCGGGGGATCCTCGACGTCCGGCGGCGCGTCACCACTCGGGTAGAGGACACTTGTCACGGAATTCACCATCGTCTCGACACTCGGCGGCATGCCGCCTCAAGACCCAAGCTAGCCGATGTCAGAAGTACGACTGCGGCGCCGACACCGCTTCTCCGGTGCAGCGGGGCCGTAGCGTTTCCGCACCGACAAGCTAGGACCCGTTGTTGCCGCGCTGCGCCCGCCTATTGTCTTTTTCGGCGTCGGCGAGTTGCTCGACCCGATCCGCCGCGTCGCGCTTGCTCGCTGCAGCGCTGCGCTTTTCCTGAGCGTCGTCGAGCTTGGCCGTTGCGGCGTTCAGCACGGCGTCCTCGACGGCGCGGATCTTTCGCTCGTCCTGGTGTTTCGCAGATTCGACTTGGCGTTTGCGCTCGGAGGTGTCCTCGTCGACGCGTCGCGCGGTGGCCTCGACACGCTCCTGAGCGTGCTGCGCTGCTTCTTGCTTGCGCTGCTGCGCTGCGCCGCGCGCTTCCCGAACGGTCTGCGTCGTCGCGGCGCGTGCCTCGTTGCGGTCCTCGATCGCTGCATCTGTCACTGACTTCAGCTTGGTATCGGCTTGCTGCTTGCGCGCGGTTGCCGTTGCGTCCAGCTCGGCCGCCCGCGCCAACTTATTGCTGCGCTCGAGCAGTGCCGTACCGGCTTCAGACAGCTCGACATCGCCCAGTGCACCGCCGACGGTGACATCCAGCTTCGCCAGTGAGCGCTCGTAAGCGAGTCGTACGGCCGCTTCGGTGTCGAGCCGGCTTACCGCTCGGTCCTCGATCAACTGCAGCGGAAATCGAGCCAGCCGATATTGAAAACGCAGAACTGCCAGTGTGGCTTCGGAAACATTCATCAAGCACTCCTAGTTGTAGCCATATTCACGGCAGGTCGGATTCATCGGTCAATTGGTCTGCGTCGCGGCGCAACCGATCAGCTTCCAACTTCTCGTTGGAGGCGGCCTGAACCGAGCTCTGGTGCTCAGCGGCGGCGTCCTTGATGTCGTCGGCTGCTTCTCGGAGTTCTTCGCGCTCTTCGATTTTCGCTTGCTGCTCGTCGCGCTGACGATTGAGGTCAGCCGCCGTCGACTCGCGCGCGACGTCCTGTTGTGCTGACTGCGCAGCTGCACGTTTCTCTGCGGCATTCTGCGCTTCTACCGAGTTTTCCACCGCGGCCGCGCGCGCGTTGACGGCGCTTCGTTGTTCGGCGCCGCTGACTTTCGCGTTCATTCGGTCAGCTGCGGCCTCGTGCGCCTCGGCATCGGCGACGGCTTCGGTCGCGTTGGCCTCTTTGCGCTGATGGGCCTGGGTCTGCTCCAGTTGTCCCTCGGCCGTCAAAGAGTCGTTGCCGGTGACCGCGCCCACGACTTCTTTCGCCTTACCCTTGACGGAATCGAGCAGACCTTTACGGGCCTGACTGGCTTTGTCGCCTTCGCTCATTGGTTTCTCCTCATCGACATCGTCCAGAACCCAAGGTGAATCCGCATGAATGTCGAGAGTGGGGTTCCACCACAGACACACCTCAAACCTTGCACCCCTCGCGCCGCAGGATCCGCGCGCGTCACAGCGAGCGGCGCTTCAGCAAACCTTGTCGCACAACCCTTTCGCTCAGAGATCGAGAACGACGCTCTCCGACGACTCTGACGGCCTAGAAATGCACAGCAGCACGTTGCCTGGTGCGGGGGGTTCGAGGGGATCCGGGTCGTACCCCACTCTCCCGGAAAGAAGCGCCGTTTCACAGTTGTGGCAGACACCGGTGCGGCACGACCATCGGGTCGGCACGTCGCAGGCTTCGGCGAATTCCAGGAGACTTCCGTAGCTGGGCGCCCACTGTGCGGCGATTGCGCTGCGCGCGAATTGAATCTGGGGGCCTGGTCCGACCGGGCCTTCGGGTGGATGCGGGGGCTTGGCGCCAGTGGCGGCAATACCGGGCGTCAGTGCGGCATGGGCGCCGAATCGTTCCATGTGAACGTTGGCGGGGTCGAGGCCAAACGTGGTCAGCGCCGCCGACATGTCGTCCATGAACGCGTCCGGCCCGCAGATGAAGGCTTGCGCACTGGCGGGCAGCGCGAGGCGGCTTAGGTCATCGGCAGAAAGTCGGCCACGCTTGTCATACTCGAGGCCCGGGTGGTCGGTGCCCACTGGCCGGCTGTAGAAAACACACGAATGCCGGTGGGGCAACGCTTTTAGCAACTCACGTGCCTCCGCAGCGAAGGGGTGTTCTGTGCCGTCTCGCGCGCCGTGAAGCCACCAGACCGGACGTGTCGAGGCGTTTCTCACCAACGCGTGCAGCATGGACAACACCGGCGTCGCGCCGACTCCCGCCGACACCAGGACGACTGGGTCGTCGCCGTCGTCGAGAAAGAACGTGCCGCGCGGTGCCGCGACATCGAGGATGTCGCCGGGCCGAACATGGGAGTGAAGGTAGTCACTGACGGTGCCAAGCGGCTCGCGTTTGACGCTGATCCGGTAGGTGCCGGAGCCGGGCTCGTTGGACAGCGAGTAGTTGCGGATGAGCGACGCACCATCGGGTCCGGCCGGAATCCGCAACGTAATCGACTGGCCGGGTAGCCATTCCGGCAGTGCCGCACTGTCGACGTCGGCCAAGGAAAAAGAGCGAACGCTTCGGCTTTCATCGTGGGTTCCGGTCACGCGCAGCGGCCGAAAGCCCGGCCAGGCGGGCGCCGGTGCGGTGTTGCCGGACAGGCCACTGTTGCCGGTCGCTGCGTCGGCGCCTTGATCGAGCAGCTGCTGCAGCGACCGCGTCCAACCGGAGCTCAGCGCCGGGATGCGGAGGGCACGCTGCAGTGCGTCGCGAGGATGGCCCGGCAGGTAGAGCAGCGCGTCGATCTCGGCGACGGTGACACCTTGGGGCCCGCCCGCGATCTTTTCGATGTCCTGGCCGGCCTCGACTTCGCCTTCAGCCAGTACGCGGCAGTAGAAGCCCGGTCGCCGATGTGATACCAGCAGCGCCGGCATGCGGGGCTCGTCGAGCCGGATGCCCACCCGGTAACAGGTGACGCGGGGCTGAGTAACTTCGAGCACCACTTGGCCGATGCGATAGCGATCCCCGATGCACACCTCGTCGTCAGCCAGCCCGTCGACTGTGAAATTCTCCCCGAACGCGCCAGGCTCGAGGTCGTCGCGGCCGAGTTCACCCGCCCAATGGTTGTACGAGGCGAGTTGGTAGACCAGCACGGCACGGTTTTCGCCGCCGTGTCCCTGCAAGTCGCCCTGGCCGTCGCCGTCAATGTTGACCCGACGGACCATGCGCGGCCCTTCCACCGGCGACTTCCAGACACCGGTATAAACCGTACGCCCTTGCCATGCAATGTCTTTCGGCATACCGACGTTTATCGACACCAGTTTGGCCATGTCGCGCACCTCATCGGTTGGGCCGCGGCCGCGGCGTCATTGCGGGCGATACTCGACTATCAGTGACCATCCTCGCGCAACAAAGGCATCCATCGACGACATGGACGAAAAAGACTCTGATGTTGTCGCTGCTAACGGGCGATAAGGTGGGAAGTCAACTCATGATGAAGAAATCGTCCTTATGAAACGTTCTGGCATCCCCACGCCTGATCGTGACCCGTTTTATCTCAGCCCCGCCGGTCTCGACGACGTGGCTCCTGGAACGGTGTTGCGTTCACGGCCGGTGCAGTTGTCGTATTTCGGTCGTTTTAGACAGGGCGCGGCATGGCAGCTGATGTTCCGCAGTACCGACTGTCACGGTGGCCCCGAGGCAGCGGTGACTACGGTGATAGTTCCGCGCGGCACGGACCCGGCGAACTGCCCCTTGTTGTCGTACCAGTGCGCCATCGACGCGGTAGCGGCCCGGTGTTTTCCGTCCTATGCCCTGCGTCAGGGCGCCGAGTTGGTCGGGGCCTCTGTTCAGGCCGAGTTCCTTTTCATCACCGCGGCTCTGTCTCGCGGGTGGGCGGTCAGCATCCCGGATCACGAGGGGCTCAAGGGCATGTGGGGCGCGCCCTACGAGGCGGGCTTCCGTGTTCTCGACGGTCTACGGGCTGCTGTCAGCTACCCGCAGTTAGGCCTTTCGCCCAGCGCGTCGACGGCATTGTGGGGGTATTCCGGAGGCGGTCTGGCCAGCGGGTGGGCCGCTGAAGCCGCCGCAACGTACGCGCCCGATCTCGCGATCGTCGGAGCGGTGATGGGTTCACCGGTGGTGGATCCGGAAAGCGTTGCGCGCCGGCTGAATGCGTCGCCCTGGGCGGGTCTTGCGGCCCTGATGATCGCGTCTCTGGTGCATGTGTTCCCTGAGGCGAGAAAGGTCGTCGACGAACACGCGACCGAGGACGGCAAGGCTCTCCTCGCGCAAATCGAAGGGATGTCGACCGGAGGGGCAATCCGGCGCTTCCGTAACGTCGACATCGCCGATTACGTCGATTTGAGCTTCGAGGAATTGTTCGCGCTGCCCGACCTGCGGCACGTCTTCGAGGTGACGCGGTTGGGGCAGAAGACGCCGAGCATGCCCGTGCTCCTTATTCAGGGCGTGCACGACAAGATCGTCGACGTGGCCGATGTGGACAAGCTGGCCCAGACCTACACCGACGGCGGGGGCGCTGTCAGTTACCACCGCGACCCTCTTGCCGAGCACTTGATGTTGTATCCCTTCGCGGTTCCGATGAGTCTGTGGTGGCTTGGTAAACGGCTCGCCAAGAACGACCGGCCCAGCAGTCGGCACACCTGGCCGGCGCTGCTCGATCGGCGTACCTATGCCGGGCTGCCTGCACTCGCCGGCGCCGCATCGCACGCCGTCACGTCCCGATTGTCCCGCCGTCCCAGGCGATACTGAACGGCTGCCGGCGCCCGGCGCGCGCCGGATTTCTTGTGGCGCAACGGATCTGAATGACGGCACAGGAAAGCGGCTCAGTATTCGTCATCGGTGTGGGAGCCGTAGTTTGTGGCCAGGTGGTGCAGCAGTCGCTCGTTGAGCGTTGCGAGCATGTCGAGCTCGGCCGGGGCGAACAAGTCGATGAAGTTCCGGCGGACGTCGACCACGTGCCGAGGCGCCGCCTTCTCGATGGCAGCGCGGCCGGCCGCAAACAGGCAGACCAGGGTGCTGCGGGCGTCGTCAGGGTTGGGCTCGCGGCTGATCAGTCCATCCTTCTGCATGCGCCGCAGCTGGTGGGAGAGTCGGCTCTTCTCCCAGCCCAGCGTGTTGCACAGATCGCGCGCGGGCATGCGGTCTCCGTCGTGAGCTGAGAGCACCGCCAGGACCTCGTAGTCGGCCCCGGAGAGCCCCGATTCCTGCAGGCCTCGATTCAAGTGCACGCCGAGCTGGTGATGCGCGTGCATGAACGCCCGCCAGGCGCGATCTTCACGGGGGCTCAGCCACTTGGGTGCCATGAGCCGCAACGCTACCTCAGTTGGTTGACGCATCACCCAAAACGCGCCTATGGTTGATGAGTCAACCTTTTGATCGTCAGCTGAAGACGGGACAATTCATGAGCAGCATCAGCATCGTCGGCTCGGGAAACATGGCCAGTGCCATCGGCACCCTGGCCGTCAAGGGCGGGAACGCCGTCGAAGTTATAAGTCGTGATTCGGCCAAGGCCGCGGCACTGGCGAGTGCGCTCGGCAACGGCGCGACGGCCGGGACGTGGGGCGCCGCCCCGGCCGGCGACATCGTGATCCTCGCCGTGCTATTCGACAGCGCCGTGCCGATCGTCAGGCAGTACGGGGACGCGCTGGCTGGCAAGATCATCGTCGACATCACCAACCCTTTCGACTCCAGCGGCACCGGGCTGGCCATCCCGGGTGACACCTCGATCGCGCAAATGGTCGCCAAGGTCGCTCCCGAAAGTGCCCGTGTGGTCAAGGCGTTCAACACCCTGTTCCGCGACGTCTTAGCCGGGGGCGGCCCGCTGGATGTGTTCATGGCCGGCGACGACGCGCACGCCAAGGCGAGCATGTCGGTGCTCATCGAGAGCCTGGGACTGCGGCCCCTCGACGTCGGGCTGTTGCCAATGGCGCGGGTCCTGGAGAACGCCGGGCTACTGCAGATGGGCCTCATGTCACACGCGGTGAAGCACACGAACTTTGCGCTCGGCATCAGCGTTTTCAGCTGAGCAAGCGCGTACACCGCGTCTCGTGCCAGAACACGTGGTTTGACCAACGGCACGAGAAGGACGCCCCTACACCTACCTGAGAAGGACTGTCACATGCGTGTTTTCGTCACCGGCGGGACCGGCCATGCCGGCTCGCATATCATCCCCGAACTCATCGCCGCCGGGCACGAGGTCACCGGCCTGGCCCGGTCCGACGACGCCGCGGCGGCCCTGTCCGCACTCGGCGCCAAAGTGCGCCACGGCGACATCGAGGACCTCGACCAACTCAAGGAGGCAGCCGCGGAATCCGACGGCGTCATCCACGTGGCGTTCCGGCGCGACCTACTTGCAACCGGCGGGATCGATGCCGTGACGACCGTGGAGTTCGAGCAAGTAGCTGCAATCGGTGAAGCACTCGCGGGAACAGGAAAGCCGCTAGTCACCGCGGGCAGCATAGGCAGTCCCGGGGAGGGCCTCGGGCGGCCGGCCAGTGAGGACGACCCGGTCCTGCCCGGTGGCCAGCAATACAAAGGCACTCTGCGGTTTCGTAACGCCGTGGAGGCAGCCGTACTCGGCCTCGCCGAGCGAGGCGTGCGGTCTTCGGTTGTGCGGCTTCCGCTCATCGCGCACAGCACTGCCGATACTGCTGGGTTCCTTCCGGGACTTATCGCACTCGCAAAGGAGAAGGGCGTCGCCGGCTATCCCGGAGACGGTGCAAACCGGTGGGTCACCGTGCATATTCGCGACGCCGCCTCGTTGTTCCGCTTGGCGCTGGAGAAAAGTCCGGCAGGCAGAGCGTGGCACGCGGTAGAGGACGGGGGCATCGAATTCCGCGCGATCGCCGAGGCTATCGGAAGCAGGCTGGGTCTGCCCGTCGTGAGTATCCCCGCGGACATCCTGATGCTGCCGGGATACTTTGGCTCCCTGGCGTATCCGGTCACGCTGGACCTCCCGGCGTCCAACCTCATCACGCGCCAGACCCTCGGTTGGGAGCCCGCTCAGCCCGGCCTGTTCGCCGATCTGGACAACGGCAATTACTTCCCCGCCAACTGACGGACCGCTGTTCCCCTAGGGGGTTCCGGGTGAATGGACACCCACGGGTGCTGTCGGCGAAGTCGGAGTCTGGGTCGTACCACTATGGTCGCTGCTCTTGTCAGCGAGAGCAAAGATCGCGAGCCCGACTAGGACGGCCACGACAAAGCCGATCGTGACCGAGACGATCGGTCTGCGGTACCAAGGTTGGCCGGGCGGCGTCTCGCCCGTCTCGCTTTCGTCGGCGTCGCTGTAATCGTAGGAGCCATCACTGCCGGTCACAGGCTCCTATCTTAGCCGCCACACGGTTGAGTAGTACTGCTTAGCCGAATCGAGCCGCCGCTGGTTCGGCGCAGCGCGGACGGGGCACACTCTCACCGACTTTCATTCCGGGGGGAAAAGCCCGGCGAGACGATTGAGGGGACGTGCACATGACCATGCCCAGTGACGCCACGGACGCGATCAAGCCCGTCGGCCCCAACGAGGGACCGCGTGACCACCAGAATGTCGACACCGATCACGAAGCCTATGTCGACGACAACAACGTGCCTCATCCCGGCGACGCCAACGAGGCTGGCTGATTTCGAGGTCCACTACCTACAGCGTGGCGTCCCGGGATGCTTCGAGTAGTTTGAGCCAGACTTCGCTGACGGTGGGAAAGCACGGGACAGCGTGCCACAGTCGTTCGAGAGTCACCTGCCCCGCGATGGCGACCGTTGCGGCGTGCAAGAGTTCGGCGACGCCAGGCCCGACAAAAGAAAATCCGAGCAGGATGACACTGCATGAAATACCGGCAGCGCCCGCTTCTGGCCCAGGCGGCGGATAACTCGAGGTGTGACCTCAACTGGTGCACCAGGCGCGTTGCGATGCAATGCAGTGACATTGACGTCTGTCCGCACGTCGATACCGGCATCGAGCAGGCCTCGACATACATGCTCACCGACGAAAGGTTCCATCCGCGGAAGGAGTCGCGCCGTGCGCGCCAGCAGAGCCACCTGCGAACCCAGACCATGCCAGGCCGTGGCCATCTCTACACCCACGCCGCCGCCGCCGACGACGGCCAGTCTGCGCGGCACGGAGTGACTGTCAGTGGCCTTACGGTTGGTCCATGGATTCGCTTGGGCGACACCGGGTATGTCGGGTAGTGAAGCCGTACTGCCTGTGCAGATCGCAACCGCGTGGCGCGCGGACAACGCGCGATCAGGACCGCCGACCGTGCCAACGCTGACCTGTCGAGTCCCTGTCAGACGTGCGTGGCCACGGATGACGTCGATGCCGTGGGCCGTCATTGTGTCGTGTTGGCCAGTGTCGTCCCAGTTGGTTGTGTAACGATCGCGGCGGGCGAACACACCTGAGGCATCGACGGGGGCCGTCAAGGCCTGGCGGGCGCCGTCGACACGTCGGGCGTCAGCGACAGCCAACACCGGTCGCAGCATGGCTTTGCTGGGCACGCATCCCCAGTATGAGCATTCTCCACCCACCAGTTCCCGTTCGATCAACGCAACCGAGAGTCCCTGTGCGCGAGCCTGCGTCGCCACGGTCTGCCCAACCGGCCCCGCGCCGAGCACAATGGCGTCGTACGTCGTCTCGTTAGCACTGGCCATTCCCATTCCTTCCGATATCAGGTCGAAATCATTGGTTTTCGCCGCCGGCGGGGATGAGTTCCCAGTCCTTGATGTCGGCGATCGGTCCGAAGACGTCTGCAGGCACGTCAGGTGCCAGTGGTTGCCCGGCCTTGGCTCGACGGGGCCAGTCGCGTTCGCCATTGCGGGCTTCGCCAGCGCGATGACGTCGGCGCATCGGGATTCGATCATAAAAGCCCTACCGGGGACCGTCGATTTCGTACGTACCGCGATCATCGGAGACGAGAACGGTGATGTGGCGGGCGGCGCCGTTGACCGTGGCGTTGCAGGTGAACGTTGTCCCCCGGCGTGCACTGGGGTTGTGCCCGCCGTTGCAGCTGACATCGGTGACGTCATTGGCCCCGTACCCGCTGGCGGGATCCGAAAGGGTGTGCAGCACACCGTCTTGGACCTTGGTCACATCCAACTCTGTTCCATTCGTGATGCCGAGATGTGTCAGGTTGCTGATCAGCATCACCGCACCAATCAGGAGGGCCACGCCGCCCGCTCCAAGAAGCAGCCACGGTATGTACTTGTTGAAATGTGTTGAGGCACCGGCTTGTACGGCGCTGGGCTGTCGTGGCTCAGCATGCGGTGCTGCGGGCGTAGGGTGGTCCGGACGTTTTAGGTACCAGGGGATTTCCGGTGGCCGGCTTGCAGGCGGCAACGGTGTGCGACTGGCGGGGCCTGGCAACGGTCGAGCGGCGGTGGGCGGGTCGTCGGGGTTGGGGCGGCGCTGGTACCACGGGCCGCCAGGTGGCGGCGGCCGGTTCACGGGAAGTTCCCGTAGCACTGAGCGGCGTCACCAACCAGACCCGAGCGAAACGCCGTAATCCGTGTGAAGCCGGCCGGCACGCTGTCGCCGTTGGTGTCGCTGGCGACGAGATGGTTTGTGAGCAAACCAGATATCGCCTCGTCGAGGTCGCCGGCGTTCAATGTCAGATTGTTGCCCGAGGGCACTGCGACCGGTGTCGCCATACTGCGCTGGGCCACTCCGGTGAGGCACGCGGTACGCAGCGCCGCACGCTCACCTGTCAATGCAACGCCTTGTTGACGTTGCACGGCCAGCATGTAGCGCGAGGTGACCACAGAAAACGCTGTGTCGTCACCCTGCAAGAGCTCGTGACTCTCACGATCTGCGTAGGTGCCGATCTCGCGCAGGCCAGCTAGGTCGACGTTGATGGTGTTGGTCGAGGGGCAGTATGACGCCGGCGGGCTCGGCCTTGCGTCAGAGCATTCGGCGGTGCGGCCGACCGTCAAGGTCGGCGCTTTGTCGGGGTGAAAGATGGCCGTGAGCGTTTCCATCAACTGCCCCAAAGAGCCGTCAGTGATGGGCATTTCACCGGACGGGGAGTCGTCAGATGAGTAGTTCTGCAAAGCAGGAGGCAGACCGACGTGACGGCGATCTATCTCGTTATGGTCGATGGCGGCGCACACAGCCGGGTCGCCGTTGAATCCCTCCTGAAACGCTCCGATCCGATCGAGCGCGGAACCGTGTGCGCCGTGGCCGAATTCGGGCTCGTCGGTGGGGTCGCGCAGGGTAATTCCGCCGGCGAGCACATGGTCGAGCCCATCGGTCGTGTTCATCGCGAACCGCGTGGAGTGGCCTTCGGCAACCCAGTGCAGGTACACCCCGGCAAAGCAGTCGGCCTGCTGCTCTTTTGTCAGCGTGTGGTTATAAAAGTGGACGCTGTGAGCTCGGGTTTGCACCGCGTGGCCGAACTCGTGCGCCAGCGTTCCGGCAACGGCGATGTCACCGAAGTACTTGCGCGTCAGAGGAATTAGGATGCCACGATCCCATGCGACGGAGTCGTCCCGACGGCAATAAGACGCGTTGACCGACTGGTAACCGTTGCGCCCGCCGCATGCGCCCCGGCTGGACGGCGTCCGCGAGTCGTAGGACCTGATCGCCGTGATCGGCTGATACTCGCCGGAGAAGTATTGCGGGTAGGTGGCTGTCCAATAATCCTGAATGTCGTTGACGGCCAACAGCGCGAGTCGATCGTCATCGCTCCCATCGGTGCCTTCGACGGTGCCCTGCGGCTGCCCGGCATCCGATCGCCGGCCGCTCAAGCCGCTCGTGGCTCGCAGACCCCCAACCCGGTCCGGGTCGTACAGCATCGACATCGGCCGGCCCTCCAACGACGTAGGGGAGGCGCACCCAGCGGTCGTCGGAACAAGACATAGCGCTGCCAGCGCGATGGCAACCCCGGTGCGGTGGGACAACCGCCGCCCGGGAACCCGGTCCGGGCGGTGCTTCATGCGCTGAGTTGCTCGCGTAACGCCGCGAAGGCCGGAATGGCGGCCGCGAGTGCTTGTTTCGCCGCGGGGTCGAGCCCGTTGAGCGCTGAGGACACCAGCTTTGTCGCCGCGGCGTCGTACCTGTGCAGCAGGTCGCTGGCGTATTCGGTCAAGTGCACCTCTGCGATTCGGGCATCGTGGTCGCGGCGGCGCAAGTCGATGAGTTGGTGGCGCCGCATTGAGTTGACCAGGTTGCTCACGGTCGGCCTCGCAAGCTCGAGTCGCTGCGCGAGCTCTCCGGTGGTAATCCCCGGTTCAGCGGTCGCAGCCCGAAGCACTTCGATCTGATTCTCCGGCAAGTCCGGAAGCCCCTCGGCGTTGCGCGTCGCACGCAGCATTGCGCGGCGGAGAGGGCCGAGTTCACGGACGAGGTCACCAGCAATGCGGTCGCTTCGATTAGACATTCCATTCCCGCCAAACTGTGTTTGCCGCAAACTAACATGCAGAGCGGCTCAGGAAGAGCCCTCGTACCGAACGGTAGCCGCGGTTGTTCGCGGTCGGTCCCGCAGATCCAGCTTTGAATAAGTTTGTATCGAACACTGTTTGTGATAAACCTACTGGCATGACCAGTAACCCGACGACCGGTCCTACGGCCCCAGACGCACCCGGCCTCCCTGGCCACCGTCTCCTCTACACCTACGCCAACGGCTGGACCTATGAGATGTACGTCAAGAACGCGACGACCATCGATTATCGAATCCACACTGGCCATGTCGGCGGACGCTGGGTTCGCGATCAGGCGGTCGACCTAGTCGAGATCGCTCCGGCAGTGCACAAACTGTCCTGGACCGAACCCACTGGGACGTGCGTCGTCGTCAACGTCATGCCCGCTCTGCGCCGATTGCACGGGACCATCTTTTTTCCGGAGTGGATCCGTCGCGACGGTTCCAAAACGGTGCTGTACCAAAACGACCACCTCGCACAAATGCAGGCGTTTCGCGATGCAGGGCCGACCTACCCGATTTGTGTGGTCCCGGAGTTCGCTGATATTCAACTCTACGAATATGTCGGTGAAGACGACGAGAGCGTAATCGCGGTCGCACCCTCGAGTCTGCCAGCGCAATTCCTCAATCGGCGCAACTGATCACATGCCAGCCGCTAAGCCACCGGCAGGCACGCCCGCGCAAGAACCGCTGCTGCTATTGCACGGCGTGACTAACTCAGCTCGCATCTGGGACGACGTCGCCGCGCTGCTCAGCCCCCATTTCGACGTCATCGCACCGACCGCGGCCGGGCACCGCGGCGGGCCCCCGGCCCACCCGCACAGCACAATCGCCGGCCTTCTCGATGACCTCGAAACTGTGCTTGATGGCCTCGGCCTGGAAACCGTGCATGTCGCAGGCAACTCACTGGGTGGGTTCATGGCCATCGAGCTGGGCCGCCGAGGCCGCGCACGCACGGTTTGCGCGCTCTCCCCAGCCGGATTCTGGACGCCGGGCAGCGTTGACCACGCCCAGCCCACCCGCACCATTCGGCGCGGCTTGACGCTCGCACGGCGCCTGTCTGCACCGGCTCGAATTGCCATGCACATCCCGATCGGCAGGCGGCTGATTCTGCGGGATGCAGCCAAGCACGCAGACAGATTGTCGGCGCACCGCGCACAAGAGTTCCTCACCGACATGATCGAATGCACCGCTGCCCGCGATCTGCTTGGCACAACCGAAAGCGTCGAGCCGCTCGATCCCCTGCCGTGCCCGGTCACGTTGGCCTGGTCGGCATGCGACCGCATCTTCCCACCGCAGATCAACGGCCGCACGGCGCGGGAGCGACTGCCCGCTGCCCACTACCGTGAATTACCGGCCGTCGGACACATCCCCATGATCGACGACCCGCAACTATGCGCCCTCGTGATCCGGGAAGCGGCCCAGGCAACTAACTGACGGTTGGACGAATGCCTGACGGTCAGGTTGGCTCGTCCGCCTGGTTCAGCTGAACCAGGCGGTGTGCGTCGTCGAAGATCGAGTTTTCTGCGACTCGGACAGTCACGAGCGCGGATATCGCGGTGGCGGCCAGCTGCATGTACATCACCACGATTTGGTAGCGAATCGCGGTGAGCGGACTAATCCCGGCCAGGATCAGTCCAGTCATGGCGCCGGGCAGGCTGATCAGCCCAACGACCTTCGTGGAGTCGATTGCCGGAATCAATGCGGTGCGCAACGCGGATCGCTGGTGTGCAGCGACAGCCTGCCGTCCGGACTGGCCCAGCGATAGCCGGGCTTCGACGGCTTGCCGCGAGTGACGAAGTTCGTCGTCGAGGCGCCTCAACGAACTTCCGGCGGCCAGCATGGCGGATGACGCGATCATTCCGCCGACGGGAATGATCACGCGGGCCTCGGCGGCGATAACCCGACCGGCCAGCAGAGTGACGAGCGTGGCGACGGTGCTGGCGGCAACACCGCTGGTAGCGGCAACCTTGGCCCCGGGGAGTCCGGCGCCGCGGCGGCCGGCGACCTGCCCGGCAATGACGATCATCGCGATCAACCAGCCGGCGAGGCCGAGCAAGCTGGGCCGCTGGAACACGATGCGAAGAAGTGCGCCCGCCGTGATCAACTGCACGGCGGCGCGCGCGGCAGCGACCACAAGCTCCCGGGTGAGACCCAGCCGCTGCCGGTAGGCGATCGCCCCCGCGACGGTGACCAACAGCAGCGAAACGGCGACCCCGCCCCAACTCGGCACGGCCAACGCTGATGTGGCTATCGCGGCGAAAGGAGAAGGGCGCCGCCGGAGAGGGGCGCGCTGAGATCGTTGTGCCTGCAGACCAATACCCGCCGCCCAGGCCCTGATGGAGGGCACGCCGAGGCCGGTCCATCGAGCTGCGACTAGTCCCAGCGGCAGGGCGAGCCACATCCATCGCGGACGGACGCGAACTCCACCGAGCTTGAACTCCCTGACCGATGACGGCTGCGCGGCGGTGGTTTGCACCGGGTAGTAGCCGATCCGGTCCAGCGCCGCACGCAGCCTTTCGATCTCCGGCGGCGGCTCTGACACGTCACGGTGCGGGTCCAGCAGCGTCTGCGCGAAGCCGCCCACGATCCTGCTCAGCACCCCGCTGTGGTGGCGAGCGGCCGGGGAACGGGACACCTGTGCGGCCGCCGACGCGGCAGGGGCGTCCTCCGCATGGGCGATCGCCGACAACACTGCCGCGGTGTCGCAGTCGCCGGGTGCAACCCACACCACAACAGATGCAGTACGCGGATACGCCTGCACTGCGCGCACACCGGTCACCTTCGCGACCATCTGCTCGATCGCGATAGCCCGGTCCGCATTATGACGAAATCCGTTGGCGTGCACACGTATTCGTCCCGCAGCGGCGGAGACTACGGTCGGTCTGACGCCGGCATCAGCGCGCGGCATCATCAGTCTCCGCGGGGTGCTCTCCGGTGGGAGCCGCGGGCGGTGGCGGAGGTTCGCTGCCGACGCGCTCCGCGGCCTCGGCGACCACGTCGGCGACCGCTAGTCGAGCCCGCGCGGCGCCTTCCTCGGCCTCGCGTGCAACCCGCAGGCCCCAAGCGGTAACGGAAACGGACGCAGCTCGCAGCGGCTTCTTCGCCGCCACCTTGCGCAGCCCCTCATAGGCGACCATTCCGACCATGCCGGTAACCACCGTGGGTGCCGCCTTTGCCAAAACCCCTTGCCACACCATTGCGAACGCTCCCTTCACTTCGATTCATGGGTCATTCCCGGTTTGTCCAAGTCCCTTTGGCCACCGAGCTTTTCGTGCCACTTGATCACAATCGCAACGCCTCGAGGCCCGCGGGGTGAGCGCCCGCGACAAGGTGACCCCGGTCAAGGACCAAGACCTGCGTAGCGACGGTTTCGATCAGGCCGCGGTCGTGGCTGACGATCACCGCGGTTCCACCCGCGCTCACAAACTCGTTGATCAGTGCGCCGATGACTTCGGCTGATACGTCGTCGAGCGCTGAGGTTGGCTCGTCGAGTAGCAGCATGCTCGGCTCGACGGCCAATGCCCGCGCCAGACATAGCCGTTGCACCTCCCCACCGGAGAGCTCCGTGGTCGCACGCTCGGCGAACCACGGCGCCAGGCCTACCCGCCCGAGCAATTCGACCACCCCGGCCTCAGGCAAGTCGTGGCGGCCGACGCGCACCTCATCGAGGACTCGGTCGGTCAGCAACACCGGAGCCTGCGCCACCAGTCCGACGCGGCGCCGCAGCGCCAAGACGTCCAGCTCGGCAAGGGGCACATCGTCGAGCGTGATGCGTCCGGCTGTGGGCTCGGCGAGCCGGTTCAGCAGTCGCAGCAGCGTCGATTTCCCGGCCCCGCTGGCACCCGTTACGGCGGTGCAGCGGCCGGCCGGAATGCTCGCGCTTACGTGCGTCAACAGCGTAGCCGGGCCGCGGGTCACGCTGACCTGCTCGATTAAGAAACCTTCCATGCGCGTCAGCCGTAGACTCCACCGCGGCGCTGTGCCTGTAAAACTGTTCTGCCGCTGGGCATCTGCTTATGCAAAGAACTGAAATCCCGTCTCGATGACCTGGCATGCTCGCCGCTGGGAATGAGCCTAAGAACGAACCGCTGAGAGATCGCTGAGATCGCCCCCTCCGTGCCACGATGACGCACGGACCGCTCGCAGACCAGGCGAGACGCCAGGATCGCGGTAACTTACAATTACAAATCGATCGAAAAATGTATCGGCAGTATCCAAACTCGAGATGGTCGTGGAATGCGTTGACGAAGCTGACCAGCCCCGATGAGTGACGTCGTCCAGACCCCGTCGGGCATCCCGTTGGAGCCAGTGTACGGACCGGGTGACCGCGCGTCAGACCCGCCGCCGCCAGGGGAGTATCCCTTCACCCGAGGCAATTTCGCGTCCGGCTACCGGGGCAAAACCTGGACGTTCCGACAGTATTCGGGATTCGGAACCGCCGAGGAATCGAACAAGCGGTACCGGTACCTGCTGGATCAGGGCGGTACCGGACTCTCGGTCGCGCTCGACCTGCCGACCCAGTGCGGCTACGACTCCGATGACCCGGAGTACGGGGAGGAGGTCGGCCGCGTCGGTGTCGCCGTCGACACGCTCGCCGACGCCGAGGTGCTCTTCGACGGCATCCCGCTGGACAAGATCAGCACCAGCTTCACCATCAACGGCACCGCCGCCATCCTGCTGGCGTTCTACGTCGCCGCCGCGGAAAAGAAGGGCGTGCCCCGCGAGAAGCTGACCGGCACCATTCAAAACGACATCCTCAAGGAATACGCGTCGCGCGGTACGTGGATCTGGCCGCCGGAGCCGTCACTGCGACTGATCGCGGACACCATCGAGTTCTGTGCAGCCGAGGTGCCGAGGTTCAACGCAATCTCCGTGGCGGGCGCCCACTTTCGCGACGCCGGCGCCAACGCGGTCCAGGAGATGGCTTTCACCCTGGCCGACGGCGTCACTTATTGCGACACCGTCGTCGAACGCGGGCGGATGACCATCGACAAATTCGCCCCGCAGATCTCGTTCTTCTTCTATACCCATGGCGACTTCTTCGAGGAGATCGCGAAATACCGGGCGGGCCGTCGCCGGTGGGCGACCATCGTGCGCGAACGCTACGGTGCCACCACCGAAAAGGCGTCGATGTTCCGCTTCGGCTGCGTCGCCGGCGGCGCTTCGCTGTATGCCCCTCAGGCGCAGAACAATCTGGTGCGCGTCGCCTATGAGTCGCTGGCCGCAGTGCTGGGCGGCGTTCAGTCGATGTTCACCGCGGCGTGGGACGAGCCGTTCGCCCTTCCCAGCGAGGAGTCTGCGACGCTGGCGCTGCGCACCCAGCAGATCCTCGCCTACGAAACCGGGGTGGCCAAGGTGGCCGATCCGCTGGGCGGTTCCTACTTTGTCGAGGCGCTCACCGATGCCACCGAGGCCAAGATCATCGAGATCATGGACGACCTCGAAAAGCATGGCGGCATGGTCCGTTCCATCGAAGACGGTTACCTGCAAGGGCTGATCGCCGACGAGGCCTTCAAGATTCACCAAGAGGTCGAGTCGGGCGAACGTCCCGTGGTTGGCGTCAACAAATTCGTCACCGATGAGCCGGCACCCGACATCGACACCTACGAACTGGACGCGGAGGGCCGCGATCTGCAGCTGAAGCGTTTGGCGAAGGTCAAAGCCGAGCGTGACTCGGTCGCCGTCAAGGAAACGCTCGCCGCCCTGTCGCGCGCGGCCGAGGGCACTGAGAATCTGATGCCTCGACTCATCGACTGTGCCAATGCCTATTGCTCCGTTGGAGAGTTGGTGACCGCACTCAAGGCGGTATGGGGCGAATTCCAGCAACCGGTGGTGTTCTGATGGGGGCGCGCGTCCTGGTGGCGAAACCCGGGCTGGACGGGCACGACCGGGGCGCGAAAATCGTCGCGCGAACGCTACGCGATGCCGGCTTCGAGGTCATCTACACCGGAATTCGACAGCGTATCGAGGACATCGTGTCGATCGCGCTGCAGGAGGACGTCCAGCTTGTCGGGCTTTCGATTCTGTCGGGTGCCCACGTCGCGCTGACCACCCGCACGGTCGACGCGCTCCGGGCCGCGGACGCCGGCGACATCGCGGTGGTCGTCGGTGGCACCATCCCGCAGGCCGATGTGCAGAAATTGATGGATGCCGGTGCGGCAGCGGTGTTTCCGACCGGGACACCACTGGACACCCTCGTTCGAGACGTACGAGCTCTGACAGATGCCGGGGGACAAGACTGATGCGGCTCGGCGGGCTGTCCCGGGTCCTTCGGTGACCGAACCGACGAAGACGGGCCCCCTCGCCGGCATCCGCATTCTCGAGATCGGTCACATGTTGGCCGGGCCGTACGCCACGATGATGCTGGCCGATCTCGGGGCCGAGGTGACCAAGATCGAACCACCGGGCGGCGATATCTCGCGGCAAGTCGGGGATTCGTATTTCGCCAGTCTCAACCGTGGCAAGCGCAGCATCTGCCTCGACCTGACATCCGAAGCCGGCCAGCGCGAGCTCGGTGAATTGATCGCCAATTCGCATGCGCTGCTAGCGAATTTGAAACCGTCGGCCATCAGTCGTTACGGCCTCAATTATGAGGCGTTGCGGCGGTGGAACGACAGGATCGTCTGCGTGGCGCTCACCGGGTTTGGCCTGGATGCGGGTGACGATCCGGCATTCGACTATGTCATCCAGGCGACCACCGGGGTCGCGGCGCTGACCGGCGATCCGCTTGGACCACCGACGTTGCCGGGATACTCCGCGGCCGACAATTCCGCCGGACTCACTGCGGCCCTTGGGCTTCTGGCCCAAATAGTCTCTGGCCACGGTGGACAGGTCGAGGTATCGCTGCGTGATGTGATGCTCTCCCAGCTGAATTATCGCGCGTCGGCCTACCTCAACGACGGCATCGAACCGCAGCGCTATCCGATGGGCGCGCACTCCTACTACGTTCCGGCGCAGCTCTTTTCGACTGCGGACGGATTCCTCGCACTGTTCATCACCCACGACAAGTTCTGGAAACTCTTTGCCGACGAGGCCAACATCGTAGGACTTGAGACGATGAGGGAGCGGGCCGTGCAGCGCGACGAGGTTCTCGCCCTAGTGGCCGGCGCGCTGGCCACCGATACAGCGGCGAACTGGGAATCGCGACTGCGTCCGCTCGGCGTGCCCGTCGCTGCCGTCAGGACGCTGCCCGAAGCGCTCGCCGCCAACCCGGAGGTGATCGCTACCGCGGGCGCATTTCGGTTGATAAGAAGCCCAATTCAGATCGACGGGTATGAGCCCGACTACGGTGCACCACCGCGTCTCGACGAACACGGCAAAGCTAACTTCTGAGACCCGGTGGTGACTCATGAATGTCGCTGATCTGATTCAGGCAGCGTCGAGCGGCTCCGCCCGAGCGACCGGTCGCCTGCTGAGCCTCATCGAGGGCGCTCGTCGCGACGAGGTGCTGGCAGCCCTGGACACCGCTACCACCCGGGTTGTCGGCATCACCGGTCCCCCGGGTGCAGGGAAGTCGACGACCATCGCCGTGCTGGTTGGCGCCTACCGCGAACGAGGCATGCGGGTCGCGGTGCTGGCGGTTGATCCGTCATCGCCCTACAGCGGGGGCGCCATCCTCGGCGACCGCATCCGGATGGCCGCTCACATCAACGACCCGGATGTGTTCATCCGCTCGATCGCAACCCGCGGTCACATCGGCGGTCTCGCCGCCGCGGTTCCCGCTGCGATCCAGTTGCTTGCGGCACTGTCGTACGACCTGATCGTGCTTGAAACGGTCGGGGTCGGTCAGTCGGAGATCGAGATCGCCGCCGTCGCCGATCCCACCGTCGTCATCCTCAATCCCGGTGCGGGGGACGCGGTTCAAGCCGCCAAGGCCGGCTTGCTCGAAGTGGCTGACATTGTCGTCGTCAATAAGGCCGACCGGGACGGCGCGAAGGAAACGGCCCGCGATCTGCGGGCCGAGACATCGGCTCCAGTCCTCACACTCGTCGCAGCGCGTTCCGAGGGAATTGCCGAATTGATCAGCGCGATCGACGCCCACCACCGCGCCGACACGCCTGCCCGTCGGGCATCGCGTGCTCGGGCGCAGATTCTGTCCTTGGCGCAGACTCGCCTGCACCGCCACCCCGAACTCGCCAGTTTGGCTGCTGCGGTCGCCGACGGCCGATGCGATCCCTATACCGCCGCCGGTCTGCTACTGGTCGAGTCAGGCCGCATCGATGAACCCGATTAGTTCAACGGCTGCGGTTCATCACTCGGTCTGCTGCGGCCCAATGCTCATCCGATACCCATAGCGAAGCGAAAGCTGCGACGGCGTCATCGGCCGGCACGCCCGAGACGACGCGCTTGATGTCGCGGGCAGGTCGATTCGCCAAGGCTCGCGCCAACGATCGCCACTCGCTGTCGAATGTCGCCCTCGGCAGCACGCGATCGACCAGTCCGACCCTTTCGGCTTGATCGGCAGTGAGCACCGTTCCGGTGCCTGCGAGCATCAGCGCCCGACCACGGCCGACGAGGACCGCGAGCCGCTCCGCGCCGCCCCAGGCCGGCATGATTTCGAGCGACACCTGATTGAACCCGATCTTGATGTCGTCGGCGGCTACCCGAATGTCGGCCGCGACCGCGACCTCCGCCCCGCCCCCGAGTGCGTGGCCATTCAGCACGGCGACGACCGGGGCGGGGAAATTCGCGAGCTGGTCACAGAGCGAGCGCATGCGCCATGCCATGGCTGCCGCCTGTTCTTCGGTTCGCAACGAACTGAGCTCCTTGAGGTCCCCGCCGGAAACGAACGCCCGATCTCCTTCGCCCCGAATGACCAAGCACAGCGCGCCCTCGGCGCCCGCTATCGCCTGCTCGAGTTGGTCCATGGTCTGAGGTGCGATGGCGTTACGCGCATGAGGTCGATTGATGGTGATGACCGCAAGTCCGTCATCGAGTTCCAGATCAACCATTCACGGATCTCCATCTCGGTTATCGGGACTTGTGGCTGCCTGGCAGAAACCGCTTCTTTCCTGGTTTCGCGGTGCCAAGTACTTGAGGTATGAGACATCTATATCAGATTTCAAATCTGATATGTCAAAGCCCGCTACCGTTCATCTATGGCCAGGACTTTCGATATTTCCGGCACCGTGCGCGAGCGTGCCGTTCGCGAGCTGCGTGACCGTATCTTGACCGGAGCATTAGCCCCGGGCGCGCGCGTTGACTTGGACGCCATCACCGTTGAGTTCGCCACCAGCCGCACACCGGTGCGCGAGGCACTCCTGGAACTGTCCTTCGAAGGCCTGGTGCGTATCGCGCCACGCAGCGGAATCACGGTCGTCGGCATCACCTCCACGGACGTGATCGACAGCTTCACCATCCTGGGCGTCCTGACCGGACAGGCCGCCGCATGGGCGGCCCAACGCATCAATCCCGAGGAGCTCGCTTCACTACGCGAGCTGGCCGCCGAGGTCGCCGCGCGATCGGGTGACGACAGCATCGGCGAAGCCAATTGGCGCTTCCATCAGGAGATTCACCGCGCAGCGCATTCCCGGCGGCTACTCACCCAACTCACCCAAGCCACCCGCGTGGTCCCCACCAACTTCCTGACCCTGTTCCCTGAACACGAAAAGCACTCGCTCGACGAGCATGACGAACTCATCAACGCAATCGCTGAGCACGATTCCGAGCGCGCCCGTTCGGTCGCCGAACGCCACGTGCTGGAGGCCGGCCGATCGTTGGCAGCTTGGCTGGACCACCGCTGACTAGTGCAAGCGCGACTCCGGATGACGAGTCACCCAACTGTGAGTGGCTTGCCGGTGTACAACCGGTAACGCATTAGGTTCGGTCACCGACAGGGTGAGAGGACGGCGCCAGCTCGTCCACACCGATCGGAGGACGAGGAACCGATGACCAAGCATCCCTCACTTTTAAGGCTCGCCATTCTCGCGACGGCCGGCGCCGCATTGCTGGGTAGCGCAGGGGCCGCGCACGCCAGTCCGCAAGACGATGCCTACCTGGCCGCGTTGCGGGGCGTCGGCCTCACGTGGACGCCTGACACGCAACCCGGGCTCATCAAAGAGGCACACGACGTCTGCTACAACCTCACGTGGGGCTGGACCCCCCAGCGGATTGCAAATGATCTCGAAGCGCGGCTCGGCGGGCAAGGCGTCACAGGGGCTGAAGCCGCCACCATGGTCAACGCGGCGCATCGGATCTATTGTCCGGGAAACGTTTGCGATGCCCCCACGCTGTGTACCTGAGATCGCGCCTGAACCCAGGGTTTCTGAACCTACCGTGCTGATCTGGAGGCGACACTACGATCGCAGTTGATGACTGAAGAAGCACCTGCCCAGGCCGGCGAGATTGCTCCGCTCGACGTCGACGGCTCCGGAGTCCTTCCCCCCGTCGAGGCACGCGTGCGGCGAGCTTTTTGGTGGCTCGAGCGGCTGGCACCCTTCCTCGGATCGCGCTGGGCAGTCGAATTGTGGTGCACGCCACCGGTTCTCGAGTCGAGCCTGCGGATGCCGCCGGGTGTGTCCGCGGGCAGGCCGGTAGAAGCGTTTTGGGATGGGCATCGAGTCGCTGGTGAGCAATGGGGCGAAGGGACGCCGATCTATCTGGTCCACGGCTGGGGCGGCCAACGCGCGCACTTGGCAATATTCGTCAAACCGCTGGTGGAGGCGGGGTACCGGGTCATTGCGTTCGACTTGCCGAGCCACAACGAATCCGATCCCGGTGAGCTCGCGCCCGGGCGTACCACCGCCACTGAGTGCGCCGACGCGATTGCGGCCATGATCGAGACCCACGGGCCCGCCCATGCGGTAGTGGCTCACTCACTCGGAGCGAACGCGACGGCATTGGCGGCGGCGCAGGGCGCACCCGTCGGGCGCTTGGTTTTCCTAGCGCCTATGGGTGATTTTCCCCTCTACCTAGACCTGTTCGCCGCACGTCACGGCTTCGGCCGCAGGATTCGCGCGGGCCTGCATCGTCGTCTGGAGAAACGAATCGCGATGCCACTACACGAGACGAACATGACGCGCATCGGCCCACGAGCCAACTACCCGCCATTGCTTCTCATTCATGATCCCGATGATCCGGACAGCCCGTATGCCGCCAGCGAACGGCTGGCCACGGTGTGGCACGGCGCACGGTTGATGACAACGCGCGGGCTCGGCCGTTTAGCTCACTACCGAATTCTGCGTCACCGCCCCGCAATTCGCGCCGGAGTAGAGTTCATTGGCGACCAAGCGGCGCAGGGTTGATCGACGTCGGGTCCGACGTCGCAACAGAACTCCGAGTCAAGTGATCCACCTGTCGACCAGGTCGGACCATCGCCGCGAGATGGTCTTTTCGAGTTCGTCGCGCCTGCGCCGGGTCGTCACAGCGCCCGACTCCTTTGCGCCGATGGCTAATTGAGCGACTTCCGCGACCTGCTCGCGCTCGAGCCCGAAGGCGACCAGAGTGTCGAGATCGGAGTCGGTGTCGAGCTCGTCGGGCAGTTGTGAGCCGGCTAGCAGCACGGCCGCATTCTCTTCGCCGACTTCGAGCAGCATGGCGACGAGACTGGACTTCTCGACCTTCACGAGCCGGGCTTACACCGGTCGGCGAATGGACAGCTCGATCCCGTTGTCGCGCATGACGGTGCGGCACTGCTGCGGCGTGTAGTCGAAGTTCTCCAAATCCTTGATGTAGGAAGCTGGTTCGGCGAGCCCCTCGACGTGAGGGAAGTCCGAGCCCATGATGATCCGCTCGTCGCCGATAAGCCTGAGCAGGCTGGCGAGCTCGTCTTCGTAGAACGGTGAGACCCAGACGTGACGCTTGAACGTCTCGCGCGGGTCTTCCTTATAGATGAAGGGGATTTGTCCGTAGGACTTGGTGAGCTTTTCGAAGAGATGGAACACCCAGGCCGAGCCGCTCTCGATCGAGGCCATCCGAAGATTGGGGAAGCGGAGAAACAGACCGTTGTGCAGGTGGTTGGCGAAGGTGTCTTGCAGTGCGTCTCCGGAGAACAGCGAACGGAATCCCAGTAATGCCTGAAACGACATCATGTAGTCCGCCTCGCCCCAGGCCGGCATGAACTTCGAGTAGTAGGTCTCGCCGGAGTGATAGCACACGGTAATGCCCGAATCGTTGGCCAGTTGCCAGAATTCGTCGAACATCGGATCACCGGGCGCGCGCATCCCGACGTCAGTGGAGATCGGGCCGGGGATCATGACAACGAACCGTGCGTCGCGCTCCAGCGCCCATTCCAGTTCCCGCACCGCGGCGTCGGGTCGGCACAGCGTGATGTAAGGAGCGCTGAAAATACGTTCCTGGTAAGCGAACCCCCAGTCCTCCTCCATCCAGCGGTTGAAGGCCCGGAAAGTCGCGATCACGGCATCGAGGTCAGGAAGCAGTGCCTGCTCCATTCCCACTCCGAGCGTCGGCAGCAGAATGCAACCCTGCATGCCTTGCTGGTCCATCATTGCCAGGCGCGCGTCCCGGTCGCGGTATGCAGGGCTCATGGGTTCGAGCTCGCCGAACAATGAATTCAGATCTGAGCCATAGGGATTGCGGCCCCGGAAGTATTCGTCGAGTGCGCCCGGCTTGCCGACGGGATCAAATGTCGGGTTCGGGATGAACCTGTTGACCCGCCCGCCGACGAGCAGGCGCTGCTTCCCGTCGACCTGCGCCCACTGGATCGCCCGCTTTTTGTACTGCGGTTCGATGTGCCGGGTGAAGGCATCGACCGCCTCGTAATAGTGGTTGTCACAATCGAAGAAGGTGAATCCCAGCTCGGTGGTCATCGCGGTGGTGTCCTTTCGGTGGCACGTGTGTTGACAGTCAGCTGCGCGGTAGGCCGAGGATCATCGACGCGATGATGGTCAGCTGTATCTCCGCGGTCCCGCCACCGATGAGTTCGGAGGGCATGTCGAAATACGGCCGGACGACGGCCGGATCCGACTCCTCGAGCATGGCTAGGCGGCCAGTCAGGTTCAGCGTCGCGCTCGCGGCACGGCGCAGCAGCAGCACCATCGCGTACTTGGCGATGCTCGACGTGGGACCCGCTGACTGTCCTTGCACCAAGCGCAACGTCTCCCGCAGCACCATGGCTTTGATCGCGGTGGTGTAGGCCTCGATATCGCCGAGCGCCTGGATTGCGGTGTCCTGGTCGGGGCCGGCGATCCGCGCGACCTGCCGTAGCGCGGCTGAGCGGTCGATATTCACGTAGTTGCCGATAGCCGTACGCTCCACGGCCATCGTGGCGACCGCGAGATCCCAACCGCTGCCGGACTTTCCGACCAGCATCTCGTTGGGAACGAAGACATCGGTGAAGAACACCTCGTTGAAGTCGAGGTGACCGCTGGCCTGCTTGATCGGTTCGACGGTGATTCCCGGCGACGCCATATCGATGAGGAAGTAGCTGATGCCGCGGTGCTTGGGTGCGTCCGGCTCGGTGCGCGCCAGCATCGCTCCGTATTGCGCCCGGTCGGCCATCGAAGTCCAGATCTTGTGGCCGTTGACGAGCCACCCGCCATCCACTTTGGCGGCACGGGTACGCAGCGAGGCCAGATCGGACCCGGCACCGGGTTCGCTGAACAGCTGACACCAACGTTGCACGCCGCGCAGGATTGGCCACGCGAATGTTTCACGCTGCCAGTCAGTTCCGCTGTTGAGTATGGTCGGCAGAATCCATTCCGCGATACCGAGCGAGGGTCTGATCAGGTATGGCCGTTTCTCGAACTCCTCGTTGATGATGACCTGCTGCACCGCGGTGGCGTCGACACCCCACGGACGGGGCAGCTGCGGAGCGACCAGGCCGGCCTGGGCCAACGCGTCGCGTTGCGCACCGAAGGCCAGTCCGGGAGCCCGGTCGTCGTCCGACGGGTGGTCGTTGCTCAGCGTGCCGGCACAGTCGAGGGTGTGCGCCACCGATGCCCGAAACTCGGTCTCGACATCGCCGATATTGACTGCAGTGGAACGCTTTATCTCGACCGCAAGCCGACCCGCCGCACGGCTCCAGCGCGTCGTCGGCCCCAGCGATGCCGCCAGGCTCACCGCACGCCGCCAATACAGATGGGTGTCGTGCTCCCAGGTGTAGCCGATCGCGCCGAACATCGTCAGGGCGTCGAGCACCAGCTCCGGCCCCGGGGCCACTGCCATCAACGCCGCCGACGCGGCGGCCAAGCGGTGTTGCTCCAGCGATTCGTCGGCGGCGCGCACCGCGTCCCACGCCGCGGCCGCGGCGAGTTCGACGTTGACTCGTAACACCGCGGCTTTGTGCTGCAACGCCTGAAAGGCACCGACCGGTTTGCCGAACTGCTCGCGGGTGCGAATGTAATCGGTTGCCGCTTGGGCACATTGGCGGACTATGCCGGCCGACGCGCACGCGGTGAGTGCTGCTGCGATGCAGCGCGCGCGTTCGACCCCAATCCCGGGCAGCTCGGCCTCGTCGACGACAAGGTGGTCTTCGAGCGTCAGCACACCGACGTCCACGCACAGGTCGGTGCCTTGTTGTGGTGTGCTCGACAAGCTTGCGTCGCGGCCCTTGCTCGTGTCCAGCATGAACCAGTGATCGTCATCCCCGCTACGGGCCACAAGCAGGACGCGTTGAGCGGCAACGAGTCCCAGGACAGAGGTAGAGAACCCGCTTAACCGCCATCCGCCCGCATCGCGGGTCGCTCTGAACTCCGAGTCTTCCGGCAGCACGACGACCGCGGTCACGCCCGAGACCAACTCGGTCAGCCAGCGGACCGCTGATTCGCCGGCCGACGCTACGACAGCGGCGGTGATCGCTGTGCTGAGCACCGGTCCGGGAAGCAGTGCAGCGGAGGCGGCTTCGATGACGCACCCTAGATCGTTGAGTGTGCCGCCCTGGCCGCCGAGCGACTCAGGAAGATGCACGGCGAGAAACCCGTCGGCGGCGAATTCTTCCCACCACGGGGGTAATTCACCAGCGGCCAGGGAGTCGAAGGCCGCTCTCGTCTTGTCGATAGGCGCATGGCGTGCAGCGAACCGGTTGACCGTGTCGACCAACTGTTCTTGCTCCGCGGTGACCGCCAGTGCCATGGGCCGTCAGCCTTCCAGCCCGAGTATGCGCGCGGCGTTGCCGTACAGAAACTTCGGCCATACTTCGTCTTTCAAAGGCACGTGGGGCAGCTCACTGAATATCCGCTCGAGCGACAAGCCCATCGGAAAGTAACCGGCGTAGAGGATCTTGTCCGCACCCCGCGAGTTCGCGTAGTCGATGATGGCTTTGGGATAGTACTTCGGGGCGAACGCCGAGGTCGAGTAGTGCAGGTTCGGCCACTTCAACATGAGCTTGACGGCGAGGTCCTCCCAGGGTTCGCAGCCGTGGCGCGTCACGAAAACCAAGTCGGGAAAGTCGAACATCACGACATCGATCCGTGAAACCTCCTGCGGTGCAAAGGGAACACGAGGGCCCGGAACGCCGGCGCAGACGAATATCGGGATGCCCAACTCTACGCAGGTCGCGTAAATCGGATACATCTTGGGATCATCGATCGCCACCTGGGGGAAGGTGCCCGCAGGAAATACTGACGTTGCCCGGATGCCGAACTGCTCGTAGTCGCGGCGGATCGCGTTCACCGATCCCATCACATCGTTGGGGTCGGTGATGGCGCCGGAGGCAATGAAGCGGTCCGGAAACGTCTTGAGCGCCAGCGCCGCCGAGTCTTCGGTGACGCCTATCATCGCTCGTTCGATGCCAAACCTGTCCATCTGTTGTAAGACCAATGACACCGGATCGTCGGTCGGCAGCCCCTTGGGCACATCCTTGAACATGTACTCGACCGGGAAGTCAAAGCTCTCCTTCGACTCTCGGTCTTTGGTCTGCTTTCGGATGAAGTCGTACTGCGCAGAGCCCTCATGCGGAAAGCCGATCATCGTGTCGATCACCGGCACACCAACGGGCCAGGCCATAACGTCCTCCGATCAAGCGTGCGCAACGGTGGCGCTGCCAAGGGCAATTATTGAAACACCGTTCTACCTATGTCAAGGAGCTTCGACGATCCCGCGGGATGGAACTGTGGTATGCCCTGTGAAGGACGCAGTATGATGCGGCGGCAGGAAGAACAACGTTCTGGCTACGGGGATCGGATGTGATTTCATCGTGAGGCTTGTCGATCGGACTCAGCCGGACATCGTCTCGTTGTCGGACATGACCAGCGGGCAGCTCGCCCGGCGCGCCAAGATCGTCGAGGCGGTGATCGGACTGATCGCCGATCTCGGCGCTGACGCCGTGCAAATGCGGGACGTCGCGCAGCGATCAGGTGTCGCGCTCGCGACCGTCTACCGCTACTTCAGATCGAAGGAACATCTCCTGGCCGCAGCGCTCGAAGACTGGCAGAAGAAGTTGACCAAACGCACGCTGGCTGCCCACCTTTCAACGGCGAACGCTCCGCTGGCCGACATGCTCAACTACCTCGAACGCGCCCAACGAGCATTCCACCGCAACCCCAAGATGACCGCCTTGATGCTTCAGACCATGATGTCCAACGAGCCTGAAGCGAAAGCGGCGATCGACCGCATGAACCAGACCAACGCGGAGATGTTCACCCGTTTGCTCGAAGGCCTCCCGGCGAAAGACATTCCTTACCTCAGCTTCGGTCTGAACGCCGCGCTGACCAGCGCGCTCAGCGGCGTGCTGGCCGGGATGCTGACCTTCGAGGAATCGCGGGCCAAAGTCGAGTGGGTCGCGCGCTCGCTTATCGGTGCGCATGATTGATGCCGTTGAGCAACAAAGGGCTACCCCTTCCATGGCGCGGAGTTTCCACGCAGCTGCAACTCAGGTCGCCCTGATAGTGAGAACAGCGACGTCGTCTTCCGGTTCGAGTTTGGGGATCAGCGTCTTTAGATCGTCGAGAAGGCGGGCAGTCGGCAGATGCGCGCGGTCGCGAATGAACGCGGCCAACGTGTCTTCGTCGAAAGGTGTTGCCCCCCGGCGGGCTTCGACGAGGCCGTCGGTGTAGAAGACAAGCGTCTGACTGCGGCGAAGGTGCGTGGTACACGATCCAAACTTCGCCCGCGGCGTAGCGCCGACGAGCATACCGATGTCGGGGCGCACCGGAATCACTGTGATCGCCGATGGGTCCACCAGCAGGGCCGGCAAGTGCCCACCGGTGGCGATGGTCACCGAGAAACCGTCACCAGCTTTGTCAGGTTGCAGCGTTCCCAGCATGACGGTGCAGAACCGTCGCGGATCGGCTTCGCGCAGCAGCACGTCATTCAATTCTTTGAGGACATCGATGGGGTCACGACGATGCAGCGCCGCTGCCCGCAGCGTGTAACGGATCAATGATGTCGCGGCCGCGGCGCCGGCGCCGTGCCCCTGGACGTCACCGATGAAGAAAGCCCACCGGTCGTCACCCAAACCGAACAGGTCATAAAAATCGCCGCCCACCTGGCGAGGGTCGGCAGGGTGGTAGTACGCGCCGGTCTCAAGCCCTTCGATGTGCGGCAATGACGGCGGCAGGAGGGTCTGTTGAAGAACACTCGCAAATTCCTCGACCAGGTCTCGATCCCGCTCGGCGATGTCTCGATCGCGTAGCGCATCACTGCGACCCTGCTGAGCGGTGACGCGGTCCGCTTGCGCGTCGTCTCGGTCGCGTCGGGCCAGATCTCGATCCTGCTGAGCGAAGTCGCGGTCGTTGCGGGCGGTATCGCGATCCGATTCAGCCGAGCGGCGCCCACGTCGTTCGACGATGAGTTCGCGCAATGAGAGGAGCCGAAGCTCCAACTGCTCCATCACGATGCTCGCCAGATCCTCGAGCAACGCCAGCTGTAATGGAGTGAGTTCGGCGGGTTCTGTGCTCATCACCGCCACGGATCCGATCGGGTGGCCATCGTCGGTCACTATCGGTGCGCATGCGTAGAACCGTATCGAGAGATCGCGAACGAACTGTTTGTCCGCGAACCGCACCTCGCTCAACGCATCATTCACGACGACGTGGCCGGCGTCACCAGATATAACCGGCTCGCAGAGGTTCTGGCCGCGGGGCACCGACTGCATCTCGGGATCGATTCCGTATGTCCCGCTGAACCAGACTTCGTGTTCGTCCACCACGCTCACCAGACCCATCGGCGCATTCAGCGCGCGTGCCGCTACTCCTGCGATGCGGGCCAGGACTCGGTCCGGAGGGCTTCCGACGACGCGATAACGATGCAGGGCGCGTCGGCGCACGTCGTCGGGGCGATTGAGGGACACACAGGGCTTTATACCCACGCGCGCGGCGTGCGCAACAGCCGATTATCGGAAACCAGCCCACGAGAGCTGCCCTAGGGCGTGACCGAAGCCACGTCGCGACGGGAAATGTGAGTCATAATCGGTTTCGAACAACAATGCGGCGGACCGATCGGCACGGCTTCCGCCTCCTGCATGCGCCGAATTCGGCAGTGAAGACCGTCAGGGCGGCCCGTCTGGCCAGAGCCGAGTCACACCGCAAATGGCTCGGCAAGATCCACGAGAAGGTGATTGTTGTGCGACCCGAAGATCCGATAAATGTTCGCATCGCTGACCAAAACGGCATCGTGGTGCTGACGATCAACGGGGATCTCGGTATGGCCAGCACGCAAGCGTTCAAGTGTGCGATATCCGAGGCCTTGCAGCGGAATCCGACGGCGTTTGTCATCGACCTGTCGGCGGTCCAGTATCTGAGCTCAGCTGGTATCAGCGTCTTGGTCGAGGCGCAGGATAGATTCGGCAACCATGAGCTCTTCGCCGTCGTCGCCGGCGGGCCCATGACCGGCCGAATCTTGCAAATGCTCGAGCTGGGCGACCTGTTGTCCGTTCATGAGTCGGTTGACAAAGCACTGGCAGCGGTGGCAACCGGCTGAAGGCGCGAGGAATAGCCCGGGCCCAATCGGGGTAGTCCGCGGGGCGTGGTCTCGTTGGTCCGCCGCAGTTACCGTGGCTTAGCCATTCCCGACACGGTCGGAGTCTGGCGCCGTCACGTCCGCGACTGGCTGACTGATACGACTGCGATCAGCGCCGAGCGCGTGTGCGATGTGACATTGGCCTGCAGCGAGGCACTCGCGAATAGCGCCGAACATGCCTACCGCGACCGGGACGGCGCCGACTCAATGACACTCGACCTTGCCTACGACCCGGCGAAAATGACCATCGAGGTCGTCATCGGCGACCAGGGCCAGTGGATGCCACCAGAATCACATTCTCACAACGCGTTTCGTGGACGCGGTCTCCCGTTGATACGAATGCTCAGCGATGCATGCAAAATCGACGGCGGCTCGCACGGCACAACCGTGCGATTGAGGTTCTGCGGTTGCCCACCGGCGCAATGAGCATCACCGCGGTGCGGCCAGCAGGCCCTGGCATAGATGATCGCTCGTCACACGCCGCAATCAGTGCCTGCCCGCCATCAAGGCGAGTAACGTAACCGGCTAAGCGCGGACGTTTCATCCAAGCCAGGGGAATACCATGCGGGAGCCCGAATTAACCAGCCTCGTCGGCCTGCAGGACACCGACGGAGATCGCCTCCTTCTCGTACGGCAGGACCGGCTCAATCAGAGAAGTGTCTACCTGCTCAAAGTCGGGACGGGCAAAGTGTTGTTGACTGCCGGCGACCTTGCCCGGCTAGGTGCCGCCATTCGGGTCGAGTTGGTCGCGGCGAACCGGATCCGCTTCGTTAATTGGACGCTTCAGCTACTGATCCTGTGCGCGCTGGCGTGGCTCCTCGCGACCGCGGTCACCGGCCCGTTATTCGCCTATCCCTGGTCGAACTGAGTCCCGGCACGTCAGCTCAGACAGGGTAGCGTCGTCCGTGCGGGAATCGCAGCATCGGCCGGCGCGGTAAATCGGTTGCAGCAAGCATGATCTCGCTCGCGTGTCATCGGGACGCTGGCGGTGCGAAGCCGTCACATTCGCCGAATGCAGTCGGCGAGGCGTGCCGCGAACCCGTTCGGGTATAGCGCGATTCGACCCCGCCGCGCGTTGATTGGACGGCGCATCATCCGGGTATTTAGCGGCGATCGATTCGATGAACGGCCGCGCAAAGGGGTATCTCGATGAACACACGATCACAAGCGTTGTATGCACCGCTATCCATCGCGACGAGCGTCACCGGCGGACTGTTGGCCAGCGCACTGTTCGGGCAGATCTGGAAACGGCTCAGCGACGAGGAACCGGCACCGCCGAACCCCAAGGACTTGAGCCGCTCCTCTAGCGCCGTGCTGTTGGGCGCCGGCCTACAGGGATTGGTGTTCGGGGTTGTCAAAGCGGCCGTCGATCGTGCGGGCGCGCGCGGCTACCACGCTGTGACCGACAACGATCCCCGCGCCGATCTCGGTTAGTCTCAACGCCGTTTCAGACGACGCGTCCTGCATCGCCTCGCCGTTGAGCAAGGGCGATCCCGACGCCGGCAAGACCGATGACGGTCAGCGGGATGGTCCAGGCCCGCCGGGTGCCCAATGCCGAGTTGCATGACGCGACGAACTGGCTCTTGGGTGCGAGTTGATTCGCAATGGGGATCTGTTGCACGACAGGCGAGTTGCCGATGTTGCGGTCGTCCTGGGCGCGGGCGGCCGACAGGTCGGAATGCACGGCATTGCCGCAACCGATGCCGTCAGACACCGATACGGGAACGAACAACCCAATGACGCCCGCGATGAGAAGAATCGCGCCACCGAAGAGCAGCAGCCGCCGCGTACTCGTCATTGTGAAACTCCTTTGGTGTTTCGGGAACCACTATTTCTGCGCATGTTTGGTAACCCACTGGCATGAGGTTTAAACGCAGTGGTTCGCAAAAGTGTCGCTGCCTCGGACTACAGGGTGCGGGTCCTTGAGGTGGCGAGTTTGAAGATCCACAACAGCACCACTGCGCCCACCAGCGCGCCAAGGAAGGCGTGCTTGATCGGTGGGTGGATGTCGAAGTGGTGCGGTGGAAACAAGACGCTGCTCAGCGTGCCGCCGACGTAGGAGCCGACTATGCCCAGCGCTGCGGTTGCGATCCAACCCATCGGCTGTCGGCCAGGCACGATCGCCCGTGCGATCAGGCCGACGATGAGACCGAGAATGATCAACCAGATGATGTGAAGTACCACGACAGGTCTCCTTTGTGCGAGTGACGGACCGTATACCGCGGTGGCCCGAATTCAAACATCACGCAGCTGGATAGCGGAGGAGTGACGGTTTGCCCGTCGTCCTTGTGGGGCATGTCAGCCGGTATGGACACGACGCCGCCATGAGTGGTGCCGCGGTGGTTGCCGGGGGTGCCGGAACGTCGTTAATGCAGGGCTGGGTGCCCGTCAGTGTCGAGCTCGTCGCCGCCGTTCTGTTGGGCGGCGTCCTCCTACGGCGTTGTCGGCCATCACATATCGCGCCCGCTTCGGCCGTGGGCCTGGCGACGGCGCTCGCCGCACGCTTCGCACTGCAGAATTCTGGCCTTTCCGGTGAGGCGGCGCCGTGGCCATTGTGGGCCTGGACTGCTGCGACGGCCTTCGCGGTGACCATGGCGGTCGCTGGGTGGCGCGGACGCGGCGGGTGGTGGCGGCACAACGCGGTCCTCGCCTCGTCGCTATGCCTGTTGAGCGCCGGGCTGGTCATCAACGGCTGGATCGGCTACCTCCCCACCGTGGCCGTTGCCCGGGATCAGTTGACCGGGCGGCCCCTGCCGCACCAGATCGGCTGGGGCGCAGTCGCCGCCATGCGAGCCAGAGGTGAGCGACCGCGCGACGGACGGCTGGTCGCCGTCGAGACCGGCGACCGCGCGTCGGGTTTCCAGCACCGCACGGAGTGGGTGTACCTACCGCCGGCCTGGTTCGGCGACGGGGGCGCCGCCGAATCCGCCGTCGTCATGATCGGCGGTGAATTCACCACCGCGGTCGACTGGGCGCGCGCCGGTCAAGCGGTCGCTACCGCCGACAGCTACGCCGCCGCGCACGACGGTCACGCCCCGATCCTGGTTTTTGCCGATGCCAACGGCGCCTTCACTAATGACACCGAGTGCGTCAACGGGATTCGCGGCCGCGCGGCCGATCATCTGACACACGATGTGGTGCCCGAGATCGCCGGCCGTTTCGGTGTCGGCACCGATCCACGACGCTGGTCGGTCGCCGGATTCTCCTCCGGTGGCACGTGCGCCGTCGACCTGGCCGTGATGCATCCCGACATGTTCGGCAGGTTCGTCGACATCGCCGGAGACGAACGCCCCAACACCGGAAGTCAGGCGCAAACGGTCCAACGTCTCTTCGGCGGTGACCGGAAGGCGTGGGCCGAATTCGACCCCGCCACGGCCATCGTCGCGCACGGTCCGTACGCAGATACCGCGGGACTATTCATAGTGCCGGATTCTGCTCGCTCCGATGGTCAAGCCGCGCAACGACTTTGCGGTCTGGGCACCACTCAGGGCATCAGGTGCTCTATCACGACACTTGCCGGACGCCATACGTGGCCGTTCGCTGCCATCGCTTTCGAGAAGGCGCTACCGTGGCTCGCTGGGTCGCCATCCCCGCAATTCGTCAGCTGACGTTCTCGCCAATGTCAGCGTTACACGGGGCCAGCACGTCGGCGACGTGATCAAACACGTTGTAGCACTGCATCTCCTGCCCTAACCGTCGAGCCGCGATGCGGTAGCGAGGTTGCGTCAGGACGCGATCGATCGCGTCGGCGACATCGCGGGCTTTCGGGCGGGACGTGCGCAGGTCAATGCCGGCGCCGGCGTATGCCACCCGCGCGGCAACCTCAGGCTTGTCCGATGCGGCACCGGCGATCACCAACGGTATTCCGTGCGCCAGCGCGTGGTGGACCCCGCCGAACCCACCGTTGGTGACCATGACGTCGACGACCGGAAGTAGATGCTCGTACGGCACATAGTCCGACACAACGGCATTGCGCGGCAGTGTGATCGGCAAGGTGGACCGTCCGGGTTGACCGGTCGTGGCGACGACAGCGGTGTCGCTGCGGGATCCCAGTGCTCGGACCGTCGGTATGACGAGCTCGCTGAGGTCGCGGTTGTCCCAGGTGCCTTGCGTGACATGGACGACTGTTTTCCCGCAACGCTGTGACCGACGGGTCGGTCGAGACGGCAGGCCGGGTGGCAGTACGGGACCGGCGAAGGTCACCGTGTCGGGCAGGTCGCGCCGCGGATACTCCAAGCTGGGGATGGACAGCTGCGTGACGTGGTCGGCCAGCAACGGCCAATCCGTCAGAAAGACCGGCGATCGCGGTGCACCTACCGAACGTAACGCGTCGTCGAGGCCAAATCGGATGCCGCGGAACAGGACGTCGCTCACCACCCGATTCATCGTGCCGTAATCCATCAAAGGCTCTGGCTGCCAACCCATTCCGAAGGGCGGCGTGTCGGAACTGGAGATCATCAACGGGCCGACGCCACACACGACGACTCGAGGCCGCGGCAGCGGAGACAACAACAGCGGCAGCACGCCGGTGAATGCGATATCGCAGAGCATGCCGTCGACGCGGCGTTTTTCCAGTAGCCGCCGCAGCGCGTTCCACTGTGCCGCCATCGGCGCGATGAATACCGCTGACATGTCGTGCCGACCGGTCAGGAACCGCTGCACCAATCCGGGCGCGGCTACCGCCGGTCGATGCGAGCGCGGTGACCCCGCCGGCGGCAGGGGAACATGGCGCATGCCTCGTCGGCGTATCGCTGCCCGGTATTCCGGGTCGGCCAGAAAGGTGACGTCGTGGCCACGCCTCGCCAGGTCGCTACCGAGGCCGAGGAGCGGACTGAGGTGACCGGGGATGGTGCTGGCCGCTACCAGGTAGTGCGCCACATACCGCCTTTGTGCCGAGGTTGGACGTGCTGACGGGTCCGCGACCGGCAACACCTTGAGGCGCACAATCCGACGTGGTGACAGACTTGCTCTTCCATACCCCAGGCCGCGGTGCTGAAAACGCGCCTTACCCACCGACGCATACCAGGGAGCCCGAATGCCATCGCTGCCGAAATTCCAATTCCAGGGCGCGCGGGCGGTAGTGACCGGTGCCGCAAGCGGTATGGGCGAACAGATCGCCTACCAGCTTGCCGAACGTGGAGCTCAACTGGCGCTCGTCGACCGAGATGCCGACCGCTTGACCGCCGTCGCCGAGCATATCGCCGGCCGTCATCCGGCCATCTCCCTGACCACGTGGGTAGTCGACCTTTCGGACTCCGGCCAGATTTCGAAACTCAACGAAACTTTGCGACAGGACCGGGTGGATCTTTTGGTCAACAACGCCGGGGTGGCTTTGGGCGGCCGGTTCGCCGATGTCAGCGAAGAGGAATTCGACTGGGTTTTACAAATCAACTTCCGAGCACCCGTTGCGTTGACCCGAGGCCTGCTCCCGGTGATGTCCGAAGGCGCCCACATCGTCAACGTCTCCAGCCTGTTCGGATTGGTTGCACCCCCGGGACAGACGGCGTACTCGGCAAGCAAGTTCGCGCTGCGCGGTTTCAGCGAATCGCTGCGGCGCGAATTGCGACCCGCGGGAATCGGCGTGACAACCGTGCATCCAGGTGGAATCCGCACCCGCATCGCCGAGACCGCCCGCAGCGCGGCGGCTGCCAGCGACGAGGAAGTGAAAGCGGGAAAGGCGGCATTCGCCAAGATGCTCACCTACCCAGCCGATCGGGCGGCCACCGAGATCATCAACGGGGTCGCCGGCCGCAAAGGCCGGGTTGTGATCGCGCCCGAGGCGGTCGTGCTCGACGTCGTCGCACGCATCGCGCCGGTCGGGCACTTTGAAATCGCGACCTCGCTCAGGAGACAGCTGCGGCGCTTCGGGCGGTACCTGCCGCGGTGAACACCGGATGACGCCGCGCGCGGATAACGCGGCGGCGCCGTTTGTGATGGTGGCTGCCGGGGTATCTCGTCGGCTGGCGGTTCACGAGGCCCCGATGCTGGAGGCGTTGGCCCTGTATCGCGACGTCACGTCACAGATAGGAATTCTCCGTAGCGTGAAAACTGGCAACATTGTGCAGCGCAACTGGTTTCGGCCGGCATTGGCCGCCGTGCTGATCATGACCGGTGTGCTCGGCGCATTCGCTACCGACTGGGGCCGAGGATGTGCGATCGGCTGCCAGCAGCGGAACGCCTCCCGCACGCACGAGCCCGCCAAACTGACCTTTCAACCCTCCTCGCACACTCACGGCGTCGATCCGCTTACGCCGGTGTCGGTGACGGCCGCGTCGGGGACCTTGACCGATGTGCGGATGGTCAACGACGCAGGCAAGGCTATCGCCGGAGTGATGACCCCCGATCACGCCGTCTGGCATCCGGTGGAGCCGCTCGGTTACGGGCGCACCTACACGCTGACGGTGACCAGTCGAGGCTCGGGTGGCGTTGCGGCGAGCCAAGTCTCGGAATTCGCCACGTTGGTGCCGCCCAATCAGACGAAGGTGTCGTTCACCAGCCCGTCGGAGGCGACGCTCCGCGACGGAGGTACCTACGGCGTCGGCATGATCGTCGTTGCGCACTTCGACGAGCCGATCGAAGATCGCGCCCGCGCGGAACAACAGCTCTCGGTGAACACGTCGCCACCGGTTGCCGGTGCGTGGAGGTGGGTCGACGACCAGACCGCACACTGGCGGCCCGAGCACTACTACCGCCCGCACACAGCCATCACGGCTGAGGCGAAGATCTACGGAGTCGATTTGGGGCGGGGGATTTTCGGGCAGGAAGACACGAAGGTGTCCTTCACCATCGGCGACTCGCACCTATCGGTTGCCGACGACAAGACGAAGACGGTCAGCGTTTCCGACAACGGCCGCGTGGTTCGTACGATGCCCACGTCGATGGGAATGGGTGGCACCCAAGACGTCGACGGACACACGTTGTCCTTCTGGACACCGCCTGGTGTTTACACCGTGCTGGACAAGGGTGATCCGGTGGTAATGGACTCATCGACGTTCGGCCTGCCCAAGAATTCGCGGCTCGGATACCGCGAGACCATTCGTTACGCCACCCGCATCAGCACCGACGGTATCTATCTCCATCAGCTCGACGCCACGGTGTGGGCGCAAGGCAACACCGACACGTCCCACGGCTGCCTGAATCTCAACGGCGACAACGCAAAATGGTTCTACGACTTCTCCGTCCCCGGTGACGTCGTCGAGGTCCGCAACACCGGCGGCCCCCCGCTGAAGGTGTCTCAGGGCGGTGACTGGACGGTGCCGTGGGACCAATGGCGCAATGGAAGCGCACGGCACTGAGCGGCTGCGCGGTCGGCTTTTCAATCAGCGCCCAAACTTTCGATAGAAAGCTGCGTGGGTTGGGTACGCGAGGGTCGTGTGTTCCGAGTCTCCCCGCATGACTGCACCGACGTCATGAAAGCCTCATCAATCCCCGACGACCTGCGTGAGTTGGCGAAAGCTCACGGGGTGGCGACGGCATACCGCAACGAGCGACGCGACATGGTCGACGTCGACGCCGATGTGGTGATCAAGGTGCTCGGGCTGCTGGACGTCGAGGCCGGCAGCGGCGCTGATCGTGCTCGAGAACTGGCCCGAGTCAACGAAACACGATCCACCGCGTTGCCACCGACGATCGCCGTGCGCGTCAACGGGCTACCCCATCGCTTACCGGGCGCCGCTTTGCTGGAAGCCGAGGACGGCCGGCGGCTCGACCTGCACGACGAACTTCCCGGGGATATCGCACCGGGCTGGTACCGGGTGCACACTCGCGACGGCCGGCAGGCAACTCTGGTGGCCGCCCCACCCAAGCTGCCGGCGACCCCACCGACGTGGGGCTGGATGCTGCAGCTCTACGCCCTTCGCTCGCAACATTCGTGGGGGATTGGCGACCTCGGCGATCTCCGAGACTTCATCAACTGGACCGCGACCGAGCATCGGGCCGGTGCCGTGTTGCTCAATCCGCTGCACGCTCCGGGTCCTACTCATCCGGTGCAGCCGTCGCCGTATACGCCGTCGAGTCGCCGTTTCGCGAATCCGTTGGCGCTACGCATCGAGAACCTCGACGCCTATCGTCGTGCCGATGCCGGTACCCGCGCCGAAGTCGACGCGCTGCGCGTCTCGCCGATCACCGAACGCATCGACTACGACCTCGTGTGGGCGGCCAAGCGGGCAGCTTTGGAACTACTGTGGCGCTCCGAGGGACGGCCGTCCGGTCTCGACGGCGCGTTGTCCTCGACGCCGTCGAACGGCCTCTCGGACTGGGCCACGTATTGCGCACTGGCCGAACGCCACGGCGGTCGCTGGACCCAATGGCCCGAATCGTTACGCGACGCCACCGGACCGGCGGTGTCCGCCGCTCGTCAGGACTTGGCGCCCCGTATTGCGTTTCACGCGTGGGTCCAACGCCGTTGTGCCGAACAACTGGTGGGTGTGCGGAACGCCGCGCACGACGCCGGCATGACCCTCGGCGTCATCCATGACCTCGCGGTGGGGGTCGACGCCGAGGGAGCGGACGCGTGGGCACTGGCCGACGTCCTCGCGACCGGGGTCACGGTCGGAGCGCCGCCCGACAACTTCACTCCGCGCGGTCAAGACTGGGGGTTGCCGCCGTGGCGCCCCGACCGTCTCGCCGCCACTGGATATGGCGCGCTGCGGGAGATGTTGGAGGCGGTTCTCGCCCATGCCGACGGACTGCGCATCGACCACGTTGCCGGTCTGTGGCGGCTGTGGTGGATTCCGCCCGGTGACGGCCCAGAACGCGGCACCTACGTCCATTACGACGCCGAGGTGATGCTGGCCGTCCTGGCGCTGGCCGCGCATCAGGCGAGCGCCATCGTTATCGGCGAGGACCTGGGCACCGTCGAGCCGGAGGTCACCGAAGCGTTGGCGGACAACGAGATGCTGGGGTGCGCGGTGTCGTGGTTCGTGCGCGACGAGTCGGCCGCCGACCAGCCGCTGCTGCCGGCCTCCAGGTGGCCGACACGCGCGGCAGCGAGCATCTCCACCCACGATCTGCCCACCGCGGCCGGGTTCCTGCGGGCCGAACACGTCAGGGCCCGCGCCGAGCGTGGATTGCTCAACGATGTAGCGGCCGAGCATGATTCGGCTCAACGTGAACGCGCCGAGCTGCTCGCTCTGTTGAGGGAGCACGGCCTGCTGTCAGCTGCTGACGGTGAGCCGGACGAAGCAGCCATCGTCACGGCCATGCACCAGTTTCTCGCAGCTACCCCGAGCCGGCTGAAGCTCATCTCGCCCTACGATGTGCTCGCCGAGCCTCGTCAGCCGAACTTGCCGGGCACCATCGACGAGTATCCGAATTGGCGCCTTCCCCTGCCGCACTCACTGGAAGAGTTGCGCGCCGATCCCCGGGTCAACGCCGTGCTCGCTGCCTTTCGTAACGAAACCTTCTGAAAACGCCCGCCTACGGCGCGTGCGCGGTAAGCCTGGGTGATTGCACCGCAAACCGAAGGATCGTTCGATGCCAGCACCGCAACTGCCCGAAGGTTTTGATTTCACCGATCCCGACGTTTATGCCCGTCGCTTGCCCACCGCGGAGTTCGAGGAACTGCGCCGCGCCGCGCCGATCTGGTGGAACGCGCAGCCCGACGGGGTGGGCGGCTTCGATGACGGCGGCTACTGGGTAGTGAGCAAGCACCGCGACGTGCGCGAGGTGTCCCGGCGTAGCGACGTGTTCTCGAGCGCGCGCAACTGCATCGTGCCGCGCTACCGCGACCCGGAAACCGCGCGCGGCCAGATCGAGGCGGGCCGCTTCTCGATGATCAACATGGACGCGCCTCAACACACCCGGATGCGCAGGATCATCTCGCGCGGATTCACCCCGCGCGCGGTCGATCAGCTGCGGGCCGATCTGACCGACCGCGCCCGCCGTATCGTGGCTGACGCGGCAACGAGCGGCTCTGGTGACTTCGTCGCACAAGTGTCGAGTGAGCTTCCGCTGCAAGCCATTACAGGATTGTTGGGTGTGCCCGACGAAGACCAGGCCAAGCTTTTTCATTGGACGAACGAGATGGTCGGCGACGAAGATCCCGAATTCGCCGAGTCCGAGGCGCTGGCGTCGGCAGGGGAACTGATGTGGTACGGCATGCAACTCGCCGCCTATAAAGCCGAGCATCCCGGCGATGACATCGTCACCACGCTCGTGCACGCCGACGTGAACGGCCACAAACTCTCCGAGGAAGAATTCGGGCTGTTCCTAGTGACGTTGACGGTCGCCGGTAACGAGACCAGCCGGAACTCGATCACGCAGGGCATGATGGCTTTCCTCGAATTCCCCCAGCAATGGCGGCTGTTCAAGCAGCAACGCCCAGCCACCGCGGTGGACGAGATCATTCGGTGGGCCACCCCTATCACGGCGTTTCAGCGGACGGCGCTGCGTGATGTCGAGCTCGGTGGCGTCATGATCGCCGAGGGACAACGGGTGGTGTTGTTCTACCGGTCGGCGAATTTCGACGACGAGGTGTTCGAAGACCCGTACTCGTTCAATATTTTGCGAAACCCCAACCCGCACATCAGTTTTGGCGGCAACGGTGCGCACTTCTGTCTGGGAGCCAATCTCGCCCGGCTCACCGTCGGGGCCATGTTCGACGCCATCGCCGACCTGACGCCCGACCTCACCGCTCTCGATGATCCCGAGCGGTTGCGGTCGGGCTGGCTGAACGGGATCAAGCATTGGAATGTGGACTACCGTGGCGACCGCGCAGGCTCTGGCTGCGAGTGATCATCCGCTGGCGTAAGCCGAATCGCAGATGTGTGGAACCCCCGTGGTGGGTATTGCTCGCGGTGGATTGCCAGAGGGGGTTTCGAGGGTGATCGTTCGTGAACACATGTCCTCAAGGCGGCACAACAGTGTGCGAAGTTCGATTCGTGGGTAGTGGGTTTGCAGCGGATCATGTTGGGCGGCTGCCCCGAATGCTTCCGTGAGGCAGATGGCGGGTGCAGCCTGAGCGTTGAGTCCACAGCGCAACCGACGTTTGCCGCTTCAAGACGTTTAGTCGTCGGTTTCGACAACCAGTACTTTTGTCTTCGCGCGCTTTTGAATAATTTTTGGCACCGAGCCCAAGAGTCGTCCGACGAGTGAATTCACACCGACGCTGCCGACCACGAGGAGATCGGCGCCGACCTCATCGGCCAACGCGATAAGGGCATCGGCCGGAGCGCCTTCCACGGCGCGCTGCGTCACTTCGGTTGCGCCACTTTGCTTCGCGCGTGCCGCAGCGTCTTGGAGGAGGTCGTAGACCGGGGCGTTCCCCTGTTGGCGGTAGCTCTCGTCGTGCGCTTGATCAGGGTCGATACCCCCTTGCTCCCGACCACCCGATGCCGGGTGCGCGGTCGCCACGATCAGTTGGGCGTCCGATTGCGCGGCGATCTCAGCAGCCTTGTCGACGGCGCGCAGCGATGTCTCTGACCCGTCGGTTCCGACGACGATCACCTTGTAGTCCGGCACAAAGACTCCTCATTTCGGTGAACAACCGTTCTTACTATGCAGTGAGAACATCTGTCGCGGCAAGGCCGCCTGGTACTCGCGGCGTCCTTCGGTGCCGACCTCTCGACCGGCGTCAGCCGTTGGAAATGAAAAATACCCCGATAACCAGCAAAACAGCGCCGATCCCGCGGGTTGGCGTAATCGGGTGCGGCGCTACTCCCAGCCATCCGAAATGGTCAATGGCGACGGAGGTGAGCAAGTTGGCGGTGACCGTGAGCGCCGCGTAGGCGGCCGCCCCCACGGTCCCGATGAACAGCAATCCGGCAACCACGGCGAGAGAGCCGATGATCCCGCCCAATGGAGCCCACCACGGCATGGCGCTCAACCCGGCACTGTCGGAAGCGGCCGCACGAAGACCGCGGCGATGATCAGAAAGACCGGGATGATGAGGCCGAACGAGACCAGGGTCGCCAGCCACGGGTTGACCAGTGAAACGCGCAGCGCATTGTTCATCGGACCGCCCATCGCCTGGAGCACTCCACCCAAAGCGATGAGCGGAAACAGCCACAGTGTGCTGGTGGACGTCATGTGAAGTTCTCCTCGCTGCTCGTGGGCATGCTCGCATTCCGGTCGATCCGAGTCAGACCCATGGTGCGATGACCGCCGCAATCAGCCGGCAAGGTGGTCGTAGGCCTTGTTCCGTTGGGGGCTACGGCCTCAGGGATGGAGGTTCCACTGCCCGCAGTCCTGGGCCAGAGCGTCATTGACGTCAACTTCCTCGCCGCCGACCACCGGCCCGGGAGTCGATGCGGTGCTGACAATCCGTTGGTACAAAACCGCGGCGGGGTCGACCTGACCGTGCGACCAGGACCGGGTCTGCCAGGCCCACCGCTTTCCGGGCGTGCGCGAAGTGCCGATGACGCCGTCCGCGGCGGCCCACTGGCACACGTTGATACCCCCGTAGACGCCGGTGCGTTGAACCCCGAGTACCGAGTTGATTCCGCGAAACCATTGCAGTGCAACGCTATTCCACGTATCGCGATTGATGTCGTCGTCGACGGTGAAGAAGATCGGTGCGCTCTGGCCGCCGCCGGCCGCAGAATGCAGCTGCCAGGCGGTGCGCGCGTCGGAGACGCCGCCGCCGAATCCGCGCGTGAAGTCAGATGGCGCCGATCCGCCGGGCTTACCGTATTGATAGTTGCTGACGATCACCAGCCCAGCGGCGGTGAGTGATTCGGCGTAGGACCGGGTGATGGGTTTGGCGCCGAAGGACGAGCCGGGGCGCGACAGCGAGACGTAGTTGACGACCCCGGAGTGGCCGGCGGCCCGGATGTCTTGAGCGGGAATCTGGCGCATCGCGAAGTCAATCAACGTGGGTGCGGCGGCCGCGGCCGTGGGCGCGCCCGCGCCCAGCGACGCCACACCCAGCCCGGCAAGTGCGGAGGCGGCGGCGGCGTAGCGAAGCGCATCGCGCCGGGAAACCACCGACGAGTCCTGCATCGCGCGATGTTAACAACGTGACCGTTGTTAACGGAGGTGCCGCGCGGAGCGGACTCGCTACGGACTTGAGACAGTCTGGAACACCGCCGAATGTTCAGCCCTAGCCGGCGTCGTCAGTTCGCAATCTTCAGCGAACGCACCACGCGTGAACGTGCCGCACGGGCGGTCTCGTCGCTCTCACTTTCGGTGGGTGTCCGTAACGACGGACGGCTACGACTAAGCGCCGGTGAAGGGTCTGCCTGGTATCCCGTTTCTCGCCGCACAAAACGACGAGTCAGACGGTCGCGCACGTCGTCGCCGGGCGCCACAACTATGAAATGCCAGGGAAATCCTATAGCCAATCCACGCGCAAGGCTCTTGAATCAGCATCGGCGCACCTGTGAGTGCCAAACATTTCCGGGAGATATCGAGTACCGCACTACTCACGCATTTTCTGAAGCCGCGGCAGAGGATATCGATGGCCCTTCGAAAGGTCGGGCCCTCAACAACGGGAGCGGATTATGTTGATCGCGATTCTCAACCAGTCGACGATGGTGTCGGACCAAGACGCCGCCATCATGACCCAGGCAATTGCCGCCCAGGTCCGCTTGGACGCTGCCCCGCTCTGGGATCGGGCTCCTGCGGCGGTCATTTTTTACACCGACCCCAAAGATGTACCCGTTGCGGCGCACGGCATTGCGTTGGTCGACACCATCAAAGACCAACCCAAAGGCGTGCTCGGCTTTCACACCGAAGATCAGGGAGGCAAGCTGTGGGGCGTTGTCGCGGCCCAGCCGGAACTCGAGAACGGCGGAAAGGCGACGACGGGGGACTGGAGCGTGTCCAGCGTGCTGTCGCACGAAGTGCTTGAAATGTATATCGACCCCAACTGCAATCTGTGGGCGAACGACGGCCACGGCAAGGCATACAGCTTCGAGGTGTGCGACCCGGTCGAGGCGCCGACCTATGTGGTCAACGGCGTCTCGGTCTCCAATTTTGTGACGCCGGCTTGGTTCGACCCGCTGTCGAATCACGCCACCACGCAGTACGACAAGCTCGGAAAGTTGCATGCCCCATTCAGCATTCTCAAGGGCGGTTACGTCGTCTACGAGTCGGCCGGCGCCGAGCACCAGCAGTTTGGTGACAACTTTCCGGAGTGGCGCAAACAGATGAAGTCAGGCAAGCTCGCCCGCACCCGACGACGGCTTATGCAGACCGAAGCCCTGTTCGCACAAGCAAGTTCGTGAGAACACGGCCATGAGTGCACCTGAGTCAGCGGGCTCCGGCAAGGCGCAACCCCACGCCGAGCTACGGCTGGCTGCGACGTTCACCGGAGGCGTCAGCCTGGCGGTCTGGATGGGCGGCATGGCGCGGGAGATGAATCTGCTGCTCGCCGCTAGCCGCCTGCGGCGCGGCGAACTCGTCGCAGAAACCACCGAGCAGGGTCGTAAGGTTCGCGATTTGTACGCGAAACTGTTGGAATTGCTCAACATTGACTGCAGTCTGGACGTCATCTCGGGGACGAGCGCGGGCGGCATCAACGCCGTCATTCTCGGCCTGGCGAATGTCCAGCGCCTCGATCTCGACGGTCTGCGCGAACTCTGGTTCAACGAGGGTTCCCTGAGCGGTTTGCTGCGTGATCCGGCGGATGTGCCGCCGACGACCTCACTGCTCTACGGCGACAAAGCCTTGCTGGAGGGCCTTCGCGCCGGCCTGGAAAAACTCGTTGCTTCGGCGCCGTGCAATGCCGCGGCTGTCGACGACCCGACGCGCGTGTTTATCACCACCACACTGCTGGAAGGCCGACCGAGCGTCTTCCGTGACGAATATGGCGTGGCCGTCAGCGATGTCGACCACCACGGGCTGTTCAGCTTCAGCGACAAACAGTTGACCGCCGCCAACGTTGCGGCACTCGCGCTTGCGGCTCGCTGCAGTGCCTCATTTCCGGTGGCATTCGAAGCCGGGTTTGTCCCCGTTGGCACCGCGCCCGATTCGGCCCACCCCGACATGCGACCGTTCATCACGGGGAAGGTGACATCGCAGTTCGTTGCCGATGGCGGCTTGTTGGCCAACCGGCCGCTCGGCCCCGCGCTGCAGGCGGTATTCGACCGCCCGGCTGATCGCGAGGTACGGCGCGTTCTGGCTTTTGTGGTGCCAACTGTCACCGAAGCCGAGAAGTCACCCCTCCCCGACCCGCCCGGGCTGTTCGAGACGCTCGGCGCCGACGTGGGAGCCATTATGGCGCAGAGCATTTCGGCCGACCTGGCCGCCATCTCGGCGCACAACCAGCAGGTGCGCGCCAGAAACGATGTGAGGCAGCAGCTGGCCGTGATGGGCGCGTCGATGGAGCGTCTCGGTCAGCCGTTCTATGCGCGTTACCGGGAGCGCCGCACCGATGACATCGCACGGGCCGCGTCCGACGAGGTCATGGAGCGGGTGCCGACCGGTCAGTTGGCAGCCGACGGACGCCCGTTCGGCTTTGGCTCCGCGGCCCGCGACGCCAGCAGCGCGGCCAAGAGCGCGGCGGAAGCCGCCTTGAATCTCGACTTGCCGGCGGTCGGCGACTACGACGGGATGAATGCCGCCGGCCGCGAGACGCTCGACGAGGGACGGGCGACGGTACTCGCCGTCATGCGTCGCGCCTTCCGTCTGACGTTGTCCGCGCAACAGAAAGAGGGACTCGGCCGGCTGCGGGCCCGGGTGGCCGCCGCGATGCCCGACCGCGACCCTGCGGACGACATCTTCACTCGAGCGTTCGGGGTTGGACCGCAGGTACCTGTGGCGCCCGACGTCACCGCGCTGAAGTCGTATGCGGATTCGGTTGCGCAGGCGCTGCTGCGGGCCAGCATGACGATCGAACCGGAAAAGCAGCCGTGGGGTGAGCTTGCTGAAGTGGTGCTCGAAATCCAACGCATCCTGGCCACATCCGACGCCGGGACGCGCAGTGACGAGTTCGTTCAGGATGTCCTCGACTACCTCACCGGGCGCGACGGAACGAATCCCGCGGACGTTGTGGCCGCGCGACTCTTCGACTTGCAGGTTGCGCGATACGCGGTGCAGCCAGACAGTGTTCTTGCGGATCAGGCGCTCGAACTCATTCAAATGAGCTCCGATACGGGTACCGCCCTGGACCCGAGGGGGGCCGCCCCCGAGAAACTCACCGGCCTCAAGATGCACCATTTCGGTGCGTTCTACAAGGCGTCGTGGCGAGCAAACGACTGGATGTGGGGACGTCTGGACGGCGCGGGGTGGCTTGTGCATGTGCTGCTCGACCCGCAGCGCCTTCATCAGCTTGCTACCGAGTCTGGTGATGCCACATCGTTCACAGCGAAGCTGCAGTCGCAATTGACCCAGATCGCCGGCGATCCCGCACCACTGGGTGTCTGGAAAGCGCTGCCGCCCACCGGGACTACGCCGGGCCACGACGCAGAGATGGCATTTCTCACTGGGGCCGCGGCACCGCCGCCGAGCCTTCCGGCGACCGCGACGTGGGTCGCCGCAGGCCTGCAGCGGCTTATCGCTGGAGAGGAACTCCAACACGTCGCGGAGCAGGTCAAGATCGACACGGACAACGACGCCAACGAGACCGGGGCCGAGGAGTTTCTTTGCCGCTACAGCCAAGTGGTTGGCGATGATTCCTTCCCGGTGGTGCCCGAAGCGCAGGCCGCCGAGGTCCTGAACGCGTGCCAGATATCAGCCGAGAGCCTTCCCGATGAATACACCACTTGGCTGTTCCGCCGTACGGTCGTCCGCGCCGGCGCCGTGGCGGTGAAGATGCTGAGCGAGGCCGTGCCGAGCAGGGTTCGTCCACTCTTCGCACCGGCGCGCGCTGCCGCCTCGATGTTTGCGACGGTCGGGGGGCTGCTCCAGCGGCTTAGAAGGGGCTAGGAGCGGGCCCGCAGCATCTTCTCTCACAAAGCGGGGCGGCCTGTCCGGAATGCGAAGAGCGGCTCAATTCACTGCATAGAGCTTGCCCAGGGGGGTAGCCGAAACCGGATGGGTTTACGCGAAGCCATGCCGCGGGAGGAGATCGATGAACAGCGAATCTGCACCCCGCCTGGATCTCGAGATGGCAGAGTTCGTGCGCGGTCTTCAGAAGCCACAGAACCGGGGCGTGAAGGACGTTCTTACTGAACTGACCGCCGGCGCGGTTCGTTTCGTCTCGGCCGCGCAGCACGCCGGCATCACAGTAGCGGCACGCGGCAGAGTCTTCACCGAGGCGTGCACTGGTCCATTCCCAGCCTTGCTCGATGAAATCCAGGGTGAGTACGGCGCTGGACCTTGTCTGACGGCGGGAACGAACGACGACGTGGTACGAGTGGATGACGTCGAGAACGACCCGCGCTGGCCGAACTACAGCCGCGCCGTGGTGAAACGCACGCCGATCCGGTCGGTCCTGAGCGTGGCTCTGGTGTCTGATTCGCCGGGCGTCAGCGCGCTGAACCTCTACGCCGAGAAGCCGAACGCGTTCGACGTGGGTACCACCGAGTCCGCGCTGCTGTATGCGGCATACACCGCGATGGCCTGGACCCTGGTCCGTCGTGACCATCAATTCCACAAAGCCTTGCAGTCGCGCGACATCATCGGTCAAGCGAAGGGCATGATCATGGAGCGGTTCAGCATCGATGCCGAGCAAGCGTTCGGACTGCTCAAGCGGCTGTCGCAGTCCTCGAATACGCCGTTGGCCGTCGTCGCCGTGGAGGTAGTCGAGGCCGAGCGCCTCGAGCCCAGAGACGCCGGCCGTCGACGCTGACGTCAACTCGCCTTGAGCAACGAGGGCGCCGAGCCACCAGCCGACTTCCCGCATGGGGGTAGATCATGTTGCTGTCCAGATTGCTGGAATCGATCGTGGATTTTCTTCGAACCGGCTCTCCCAAAGGGATTGTCGAGCGGGGCTACGTGCCCTTGCTTGCGCTTTGTCGGCGCCGACTGTCCGACGATGAGGTGTCGAGCATAGCCAGCGAGTTGATGTTCACCGGAGCGCGGCCGATTGACGAAACCGTTGTACGGGTAGCGATCACCAAGTTGGTTGACGACCTCCCGTCGCTGGAAGACGTTGAGCGCGTGAACAAGCGGATCGCCGGGGCGGGCGCACCATGACCGACAATGGCCCGGTTCATTTGACATCCATCGTCGACGCGCTGGTAGCGCTGGCGGACGCGGTTTAGCGACTCACAACCGGGGCATCCTGCCGGGTAGCCGAATCAGGAGGTTGCGTCATGCCGAATTCCTCGATCAAAAGCGAGAAGCTGTACCGGGATCTGCGCAAAGAAGGAAATTCCAAGGAAAAGGCGGCGCGGATCTCCAACGCCGCTGCTGCTCGTGGCAAGTCGTCGGTGGCTCGCAAGGGCGGAAAGTCCGGTTCCTACGAGGACTGGAAGGTGAGCGATCTCAAGCATCGCGCCAAAGAGCTGGGTATCAGCGGATACTCCCGACTCAATAAGCAGCAGCTCGTCTCCACGTTGCGTAACCACTGACCGCACTCGCATCCGCTAGGCCGCCCTCGGGTTGCGTTGCGCCCGACGGACTCGTTGCCGCGAAAGCGGCGTTGTGGCTCCCGCTGCGCACCTTCGTTTTGCGGAGAAACACACTGGGCTACACAGTGCCGGCCGCCATAGTCACCGCCATCACGATCGTCGGCGTTAATGATTTGACGCAGCGCGGTCCACTGGCGAAGGCTGATTGACGGAAACCCTTGTCGCTGAATCCCTTCCGCGGCCTCAGCCGGCGGTTCTTTCGGTAGCTCGCTTGAGCGCCTCCAGGGTCTTGCGGATGTTGATCCGTTGGAACTCGGGAAAGGTCTTGCCGGAGGTGACGATTCGGTCGAACACTGCGACGAACGGGTCGGGCCATGACGTTCGGTCGTCGCGCCAGGTCTCGGTGACGGTGGTTGTGCCCTGGGCGGTTCGCTCGAAGGTGTACTCCCACGATGCGTTGGCAGCCCGCAGGCGGGGCCTTCTCACCCCAATGGTGTGCACGGTGAAGGCGAACCGCCGCCCCGGGTCGGCGGCGGTGACCGTGCACCGGGTGACCCAGCTGGCACGTCCCCGTTTGTTACGCCCCTCGAACAGCATGCCGACGAAAGCGGCGCCGTCGTGCGCGGGATTCAACACGGTCGCGCCCAGATTCTCCGGACTCCAATCACCCATCCGCGTCGGGTCGCTGACCAAGGAGTAGAGCGCATCCGCGTCCGCCTCGATGTCGACGGTGTCCGAGACCGTCATGGTTCGCGCCATAGGAAGGGCCTCATATTCAGTGGAAGGGTCGATCGAGCATTGACCGGATTGTGAAAAACTACACGTCATCGGCGGTCGACCCGGAATAAATGAGACGGTGGTGCCACTCGCCATGGCGAACTCGCCGAGGCCGAAAAATGCGCTATGACACGAATGCGCACTAAGCGCAACGGGAGGCGTTCCGACGACGACGTCCACGGGTGCGCGACCCTTGCGCCGCGGGTTGCAGGGCGAAAACATCTTGTCGGAAGTGGATTTTCATAGTCGCGGAACGCAGGCGCGACATTGCGTGATCGACTCGAACTGAAGTGCCCTTCGGCCTCTACCGAACCGCAAGAACCTACTCTAAATTAATAGAGTAGGTTGATCTGCTTATACGACCCCGCGAGAGGATGCAGGACATTGAGCAACGCCATTGCGGTCTTCAACCCGTCCAATGAAGAGCAGATCGCGGAGGTCCCCGACTCCGACCAGGCGGCTGTCGACGCTGCTGTCGCCCGGGCCCGCGAGACCTTCGAGTCCGGCGTGTGGCGCAAGGCGCCCGCGACCCACCGCGCGAATGTGCTGTTTCGTGCCGCGCGCATCATCGAGGAGCGCGCCGACGAGCTCGCGGCCCTCGAAGCCCAAGACAACGGCATGAACAACAACGCGGCGAAGCACATCATCCCGGTGTCGGTCGACATGCTGAAGTACTACGCCGGCTGGGTCGGCAAGATTCACGGCGAGTCGGCCAACCTCGTGTCCGACGGACTGCTGGGTACCTGGGAGACCTACCACACCTTCACTCAGCTCGAGCCGGTCGGCGTCGTCGGCCTCATCATCCCGTGGAATGGTCCGTTCTTCGTCGCGATGCTCAAGGTCGCGCCCGCACTCGCAGCGGGCTGCAGCGCCGTACTCAAACCCGCCGAGGAGACACCGCTCACCGCGCTGAAGCTGGAAGAGATCTTCCGCGAGGCCGGGCTACCCGACGGCGTGCTCAACGTCATCACGGGCTACGGCGAGACCACCGGCGCGGCACTGACCGCCCATCCGGACGTCGACAAGATATCGTTCACCGGGTCGACGGAGGTCGGTCGGTTGATCGTCAAGGCGGCCGCGGGCAACCTCAAGCGCCTGACGCTCGAGCTCGGCGGCAAGTCGCCGCTGATCATGTTCGACGACGCCAACCTCGACAAGGCGATCATGGGTGCCGGCATGGGGCTGCTTGCCGGGTCAGGCCAGAACTGTTCGTGCACCTCCCGCATGTACGTCCAGCGTGGCATCTACGACCAGGTCGTCGAAGGCTTGGCCGCCTTCGCGAAGATGTTGCCGATGGGCGGCAGCGAAGACCCCAATTCCGTTCTGGGACCGTTGATTAGCGACAAGCAACGCACTCGAGTGGCCGGCATCGTGGACGACGGCGTCGCCGGCGGCGCGAAGGTGATCACCGGCGGTAAGCCGATGGACCGCAAGGGCTACTTCTACGAGGCGACGATCGTCACCAACACCACTCCCGACATGCGGCTGATCAAAGAGGAGATCTTCGGTCCGGTCGGTTGTGTGATTCCCTTCGATGATGAAGACGAAGTGATCGCCGCCGCGAACGACACGCACTACGGGCTCGCTGGTTCCATTTGGACCGAGAACCTCTCTCGTGCGCACCGCGTGGTCAATGAGCTTCGCGCTGGCCAGATTTGGGTGAACTCTGCGCTCGCGGCGGACCCGTCGATGCCGATCAGCGGGCACAAGCAGTCCGGGTGGGGCGGTGAGCGCGGCCGCAAAGGGATCGAGGCCTACTTCAACACCAAGGCGGTCTACATCGGCCTCTGAGCCGGGCAATCGAAAAGTTCACCACGACGTCGCTTAACGGTCGCGGGCTGGAATGGAAGACTGCCCGCCGTGGCTCACGAAATACACATCAAGACCATTGACGGCGGAGTCGTCTACTCGGGCGCGTTCGACTATGGCCGCCAAGATGGAGACCTCTGGGTTCAGGTCGGTGACGACCAGGAGCATGCGGACACGATCTATTTCGCCAGCGGCTACTGGCAGCAGTACGTGGTCGACCCGCACGGCGAAGATCCGCTGGACCTCGATTACGAGGAGGACGACTACGAAGACGATGACGCCGACTACGAGTACGACGAAGAGCAGGACATCGCTGAGTAGGTCATCCGTCAAGCACGGCGACGACCTTCTTGGCCGTAGCCTTGGCCGAGCCCGGGTTCTGCCCGGTCACCAACCGCCCGTCGACAACCACGTGCGACGCAAAGGGAATCAAGCCCTTTCCGTATTGGGCGCCGCCCTTCTTGATCTCCGCCTCGGCGTTGTAGGGCACTAGCTTGTCGACGCGCGCCAAGACCTCCTCCGACCAGGCAAACCCGGTGAGCCTTCGTCCGGCGACCAGAAGCTCTCCGTTCGACAGTGTGGTGTTCAGCAGGCCGCAATAGCCGTGGCACACCGAGGACACGACCCCGCCCTGCTCGAAAATCTCACGTGTAATCCGTTGTAGCGCCTCGCTATCGGGGAAATCGAACATCACCGCGTGACCTCCGGTGAAGTAGATCGCGTCAAAATCCGCGGGATCGACCTGCTCCGCTGACGTGGTGCGGTGCAGCAGCATCATCTTCCGGTCGTTGGTCCGCCAAGCCTTGGCGCTCCTGTTGTAGTTCGGGAACTTCAACGACCGCGGCTCCAACGGGGCGACACCGCCCTTGGGGCTGACGATCGTCTGCTCGTAACCGGCCTTGGCGAAGACGTGATACGCGTGCGTCAACTCCGAGAGCCACAGGCCGGTCGGCTTGGACGGGTCCTCGTAGTGGGAGACGTTGGTGACGACATTCAAGATTCGCTTCGGCATTCCCCAAGGATCCCCGGCCACGCCACGTCGACGCCAGCGATTGACCGATCAGGGCCGACTGAACGCCAGCATGCCTTCTTCGTGATCGAGCGCGCGCTGCAGGGCGCGCAGTCCGGTGTCAGGCAACATGCCGGCGTCGCGCCAGCGCACGAGCTCTTCACGCTGAGCGTCGATCGCCGCCCGACGCATCTCGAGGAGTGCATCGTCATTCGGAAACGCGGGGATGTCATCGGTATCGGTGACGTCGAGCACGTCGAGTTGTTGCTGCCGCGCCTTGAGCCGTGTCGACAATTGCTGGCGCACGATATCGGTGGCTCGTCGGTCAATATCGTTGTGGCTCTGCTGATTCAGCGCGTCCAGCCGGTCGATTGCAGCGCGGATCGCCGCGATGCCGGCCAGTTTTCGGAGACGCGACTCGTCAGCGGGTTTGACGCGAATACCCAGGGCCTGCGCCAAAGGCGCGAACGTGAGACCCTGCCCGATCAGGGTCACCAACACCACGACCAAGGTGCAGAACAGCAGCAGATCCCGTTCGGGGAACGGGGCGCCGGTCTCCGTCACCAGTGGCACCGTGAAGATCGCGGCCAGGCTCACGACACCGCGAGTGCCCGCCCAACTCAGCACGAAAACCTCACGCACGCTCAGTCGTTGCAATTCCCGGTCGCGGGCCGAACGCGCTGGAACGGAATCCGCCATCTCGTCGGGTTCAGCGCTGGACACGTCTCCGAGCCGGGAGTGCAGCGGTTGCGGCAGCAGTTGCGTGACCAGCAACCAGAGCGGTCGCAGCAGCAACACCACGGCGAGGGTTCCGCCGACCGCGGAAACGACCGTGGTCATCGAATGCTTGCTGAGCCCCTGAAGGATTCGCGGCAATTGCTGGCCGATCAGCAGGAAGACGAAGCCCTCGAGCAGGAAATTGGTAAGCCGCCAGACGGCCCGTGTCTGCAACCGACTCGCACCGGACTCCGACCGCGGTAGGTCATGTCCGACGATCAATCCGCACACCACCACCGCCAGCACACCGGAAGCGGAGATCTGCTCTGCGGCAAGGTACGCCACGAATGGGGTGGCGAGCGAAACCGCGTTGGCGGTCAGAATGTCGGGCGTCCACCGGCTGAGAAGCCGCCGCGCGGCAGCGATCGCCACCCCCACCGCCAGACCACCCGCAGCGGTCAGTAGGAACTTTCCGACTGCCGACGGCGCCGAGAAGCCACCGCCGCTGGCCGCCGCAATGGCCACCGACAGCGTGGTCAGCGCCGTCGCATCGTTGAGCAGACCCTCGCCCTCGATGAGCGTGATGATGTTTGCCGGGAGGCCGACCCTGCGGGCAACAGCGAGTGCCGCGACCGGATCGGGCGGCGCCACCGCCGCGCCGAGTACCGTGCCGACCGCAAACGTGGCACCCCCGACCAGTAAGGAGAACGCGACGCCGACCGAACACGCGGTCAGCAACACCAGAACCACTGACAGGCTGATCACCGTGCGCAGGTTGCGCCGGATCTCTACCAGCGACGCTTCCAGTGCCGCGTAGTAGAGCAGCGGCGGCAAGATGCAGTACAGCGCGGGTTCCGGTTTCAGCGCGATGTTGGGTCCAGGCAAAAACGCGTAGGCGATGCCGCCCAAGGCCAGCAGCGCCGCGCTGGGCAGTCCGGTGCGGGCCGCGATTCGATCCACCGCCACGATCACGCCGACGGCGGCTAGCAGCAACACCAGACCCATGTGCAGACTCACGCCCCCATCATCCCGGTATTCCGAGGTGGTCGGCATCTTCGGGCGGACGTCTCAGGGCTGATTCGCTGATTGCGAGGTTGGCGGCGGGGGTACATCCCGTCCGAATGCCGTAGCGCGGTCCCTGAACACTCAGTACGGAAGGCGGCCATGGACAACTTGGCTCGGGTGCGTCACGCATCACTTCAGGTCGCGAGGGTCCAACGCCGGATTTGGTTGCTCCAGACGCTGTTCCTTCCCGTCGTGGCGTTATGCGGCATTGCCGTCGCGCTTGCGGTAGTCCGTAGGGGGTGGCGTCGTCGCGCGGCCGTCGCCGAGACGAGTGACGTTCCGCTCGCTCCGCCCCTCGAGGTGCAGTCGGATTAAATCGGGCTTCGAGCGGGAACTTGTTGGGTTTATCAAGAGCCGGATGCGATCAGTCGGCCGTCTCTTTTGTAGTAGTAGGAGCGCAGGTGGAGCATTGCAACGACGCAATCACGCGGCCCTGCGAATGGACTGCGGGCGCGACGAGGTCGATCGCCGATGAATAAGGCCTCGTCGTTGGAACTGTCCGAGCGCGATGACGGCCACGCGGTCGTGCTGTCCGCCGAAGGCATCATGGACATGGCCGCCGCCCCGATTCTGACGGAGCAGATTCGGACGATCCTTCGTCGACGACCCGAGGCATTGGTCGTGGATCTCACCGGCGTGACCTTCCTGGCGACGGCTGGGATGAGTGTCCTGATGGAAGCCGACCGCAAGAGCGAAGAACTGGCGATTTCGTTTCGCGTCGTGGCGCATGGTCCCGTGACCGCGAAGCCCATGCAGCTGTTGGGAATTCACGACGTTCTCAATGTCTACCCATCGGTGGACACCGCGCTGAACGGGGCTCCGCCGCATCCTACGTCGAGCGCCTGAGCCCCTCGCGCTCGATCGCGTTGCCGCCCAGGGCCCTTGACCACGGGCCCGCCGGGTGAGCGATGCCATACTCCACACGGTGGACACATCGCGTCGATCGTTCTTACGGTTCAGGGTGTGGCCGCCGAGCAACCCGTAGACGACGACTGGGTGGGGCACCCCCGCGGGTCCGCGGCCTACGGGCGACTGCTCGTAGCCTTGGCGTGCGCGGGTGTTGCAACCTTCGCCCAGCTGTACTCACCACAGGCCGTATTGCCATTGATCTCAGCTGATTTGGGTGTGGGCGCTGCGAATGCCGCCCTGGTGGTGTCGGCGTCGACGGTCGGACTGGCGATCGGCGTCATCCCATGGTCCGCCTTGGCCGACCGGATCGGCCGGGTGAAGGCGATCTCGATTTCGGTGACGGTGGCCACCCTGGTGGGAATGCTAGTGCCCTTTTCTCCGACGTTCTCCCTGCTTCTCGCCGGGCGCTTCATGGAGGGGCTGATGGTCGGCGGCGTGCCGGCGATCGCGGTGGCGTACCTGACCGAGGAAGTCGATCCGGTGCACGCCGCGCGGGCCGCCGGGATATTCGTCGGCGGCACGACGATCGGTGGACTGCTCGGACGCATCGTGTCCAGTCCCGTCGCCGAGGTGGCCGGCTGGCGGGTCGGCGTGTTCACCGTCGCAGTGATCTGCGGGGTGGCGGCCGTGGGTTTCGTCAGGCTCGCACCAGAACCGCGCGGGTTCACACCGGTGTTGCGTGATGACGCGAATCCTGAAGGGAGCCTTGGTCATCGGGTGGCCGAAAACCTGCGCACGCCGCGACAGCTGGTGTTGTTCGCCCAAGGTTTTCTGCTGATGGGTGGATTCGTAGCGCTCTACAACTTTCTCGGCTTCCGCTTGACGCGCGCACCGTTTCACCTGGCGCCGTCAGTGGTGAGCCTGATGTTCCTGGCGTATCTGGCCGGCACGTGGGCGTCGTCGCGGGCAGGTGCCGAGGCGACCCGCCACGGTCGCAGACGGGTGTTGCTCGCGTCGGTGTCGATCATGACGCTCGGCGTCGCAATGACGTTGAGCGACAACGTGATCGCGGTCCTCGCCGGCCTGGTGGTCGCGACCGCCGGATTCTTCGGAGCGCATTCGACCGCGGCCGGGTGGACGGGCCAGGCCGCACCGGTGGGTAAGGCCCAAGCGTCGTCGCTGTACAACCTCTTCTATTACGGCGGGTCAAGCGCCGTCGGGTGGCTGGGAGGCGTCGCCTTCGACGCTCGTGGATGGACGGCGGTAGCCATCACGATCCTGACGTGTGCCGGTATCGCCGCGGTTCTCGCGGGGCTGTTCCTGCACGACGCGCATGCAGATACCCCAGGGTGTCGTCGTCGGTGCGACACGGCATGAAGGATCGCCGCTAATGCGCGCACTGGCGGGACTAGCGGCAGAAAAGTAAAAACACCGTGGAAGCAATGCGGACCAAGCCAGAGAAAATCATCCGAACGGCGGATACGGATGGCGGCGGCGTGAGCGCAGATCGCCGGGACATCTTCGTCCAACCAAGTGCCAAGCGTCCGGCGGGCTCGCGACGGCCAACGATGTGGTCGCCAAACGCCTTTCTGAAAAGGAGAACGGATTCACAGGTCCTTCAGGCTCAAAATCCCGTCCTCGATTGCCCGCGCCAGCAGCGCCGATTTGGTCGGTGCCGGTCTGCCGACGGCCGCGTACTTGACTCGCGCGCGCTGCAAATGTGTCCGCACTGTCGTCGGCGCGATGAAAAGGCGTTTGGCCACCAATTCCTTGCTCTCCGTTTGGAACCAAGCGATCAGCACCTCCTTTTCGCGTTGGGAAAGCTTCGTGCGACCGGCCGTGCTGTCGTTGATAAGTGCCTTCGCCATCCGGGGCCCTACGGACGGTTCGCCGGTGTGCGCCGCCTGAATGGCGTCGATCAAATGACGCTTACCTTCGGACTTGACCAGATATGTCATTGCCCCCAATTCCAGACTGCTCAAGATCACCTCATCGGTGAACATGAACGAGTAGACGATCACGCGTTGACCGGCCTCGGTCAACATTGCAAGCGTGTCCCAATCCGGGCGCTTGCCGTCGATCTGCAGATCAAAAATCAGGACGTCGACCTCGGCATTGGGCAGGTCGGGATAGCGTTCAAAGTAGTGCTGCGGGGTGTGAAACGACCCGACGACGGTAATGGGCGGATCGGCCTGCGCGCACCAAGCCTCGATACCGGCATGAACAACGTCGTGGTCGTCGATGATGGCGACGCGCGCAGGCGGCACATCGCGCTCGCTGGCAGCCATGGGCGTGCTGTACCTCCCCCGGGTGTTCGCGAAACTTGCCAGGAGCATGACCGGCGATTGTTAGCCACGTGTTGCATAGGTCGCATGCGTCACTCACGTCACCGGCAAATGTTTCTCCAAAGCAATTCACACAATTCTCGAGGTAGTGCCCGCCTGCCTGAGCGTCCCCGGCCCCGGCCAGTCAGCTACTCAAGGCCGGAATGTGGGACAAAGTACCACTTCGCGTCCTTACTGCACAGTAAGTTGGGACACTCCTGCGCGCGCGCATCCACGCCAGTGAATCGGTACCCAAGCTAATGATTTCGGTGCGATGGCGGTCGCGGTTTGGCTACCCTCGAATGTTTGCGAGCGTTGATCGCGATCGGAACCGTCGAGGTCCGAATGGCAAGCTGGGGAGGCCCTGATTTCGCTCCAGATCGCCGACATTTCCGCCGATGCCTCCCGGCGACACCTGATGCGTCGCGCGACGACCGTCGGCCTGTTGATGCGGCACTGCGCCAACGTGCTCGTGGCGGCGATCGGTGTCCTGGACCCGTCGCCGACGGCGGCGGGGCGGTGGCTGCTCGTGGTGGTCGGGCTGTGGTCGTTGTACCGGATCGTCACCCGATCGCCGCGCCGCCTCGTTCTGGCGGTCGACTATGTTCTGGTCGCGGCCGTGTGCCTGGCGATCCCTTTGCTGACCGTCACTGCCGACCTTGGCACGCGCAACACCGTCCCGGTCGCGATCGCCGGCACCAGCGTGATCGGCTTCACCATCGCCTCACCGGCTCGCGTCACGCTGCCTCTGACGATCGGGGTGGCCACCGCGTTCGCGCTGGGTTCGGCGAATCTTGTTGGCTGGTCGCATGTTTCGAGCATCTTCAACCTGTACTACTTCGCGATGCAGTGGACCACCATCGCCCTCATTCGCATGCTATTGCTGCGTGTCGCGGCCGCTGTCGATGACGCGCGCCGCCACCGACAGTCCGCCGAGCTCGAGCAGCAGGTGAACACCGCCGTACGCGACTACCAGCGCGACCAGCTTGCGCTGCTGCACGACACCGCAGCCTCGACGCTGCTAATGGTCGGTCAGGGGGCGCCGCTGCCGCCGCACCGACTGGCCGCCCAGGCCCGTCACGATCTACGGCTGTTGCGCGGAAAACCGTGGGACTCCAAAGCATCTCGCATCGAAATCGTTACCGCCCTCCGGCAAAGCGCGGACTTCCTTACCACCTCAGTAGAGTTCGCCGGTGTGTCCTCGCTGTGGCTCGACGGCGACCTCGCCTCCTCGGTCATCGCCGCCGCACGCGAGGCGATGAATAACGTCGAGCACCACGCGAACGCCAGACTGCTGACAATCACGGTGTCAGCTGACGCAATCGTGTTGGCGGACAACGGAGACGGGTTCGACACCGACGCCCCGACCAGCGGCCACGGCGTCCGCGAATCCATCGCCGGGCGCATGCGTCGGGCCGGCGGTCACGCCACCGTCGACTCCGCGCCCGGCGCGGGCACCCGGATCATGCTGTCCTGGGCGGCGGCGCGCGGCCGTACCGAGTCGCCGCCCCCGCCGACCGACCCCGACCGACTGATCCAGCGCAGCCGGGTCCGCTACGGACTTGCCCTGAGTGCCTACGCCGGTACAAATCTGCTGCTGATGGCGCCCTACGCGGTGATGCGCGGCGACCAACCCGCGGCGCAGGTGACGTTGGCTGGCGTCGCCCTCATCGCCACCGTCAGCGCCGTGCCGGGCATTCAGCGCCGGCAGTGGCGATACCGGCCCCTCGCGATCCTCGCGCTGCTCGTGATCACCGTGATTCAGCCGCTGCTGTTGCCGTCCAACGAGCTGGGCTCCCAGCATTATTGGGCACAAGGTGCGATCGGTTGGTGCCTGTTGCCGCTGCTGCTCGAACTTTCGGTGCCGGCCGCCAGCGCGCTGCTGCTGCTCGCCTGGCTACTGGGGTCCGCGGTTGAACTGTGGGGCGCACCCTCGGCGGCGCACTGGATCAACATCGGGCTAGGGACCGCGAGCATCCTGGGTGTGCAGCTGTTCGCTTTGGCATTCAGCGCGTTGATGCGTGACGCGGCCGCCGACGCCCTAACCGAGACCGACGCCCGGCAGCGCCTCGAAAAGCGCGAGCGCGTCGCACACGCGTTGCGCGCCGAATACCAGAACCGGTACGCCGCCTTGATGCAGAGCGTCATCCCGCTGCTCGACGAACTCAGTCGCGGCAACGCGGCCGATCACGATCTGCAACGGCGGGCCCGCGCGCAATCACGGCAATTGCGCGTGCTGTTCGACCAGGCGGCCACCTTCGACCACGTGCTGATGCAGCAACTGCGACCGCTGACCGATGACGCGACCGCCCGTGGCATCGACACCGCCGTCGACGTCATCGGGGAACTGCCCCCGCTCTCCGACGCCGACATCGCGCAGTTGCTCACCCCGCTCGCCCGTCTGCTCGACGCCGCGACCTCAACCGCCAAACTCGTCGTACACACCGAGTCGGGTGCGGTCACCGCAAGCGTCGTCTGCGACCACCTCACCGACATCGAGCGGCTGACCAGCCAGCTGGATACGAGCGCGGCCGACACCGATCTGGTGATCGCCGACGACACCGCCTGGCTGCTGGTCCGCCATTCACTGACGCAGTGAGCAGCGCCCGGACAGGTTGGTACGAGATGTCATCCGAACGGCCGACGACAACAGCCGTCGCCAAACGCGCGTCGTCTCTACGATCTACCCGTGAGTTCCAACAACGTCACGAGGGCGGCCCAGGTACCCGTGCCGGCGCGTCGGTAGCGCGCTGTGGCCTCCAGATCGGGTTGCCCTTCACTCGTCAGCGCTGACGTTGCTTCCCAACGCCGTGGGCCGACGATCGTGAGCCCCACCGCCAGGATCGTAGATCGGACCCCGTGCGCCCACCGACCAACTGGAGACCTCCCCAACCGGGCCAGAGATCGGTCATGAACGAGAGCAAGTTACGCCTCGCGGACGGCGCACGCGTCGAGCTCGGCGCATTGCTGGCCAAGGCCGGCGAGGGCAGCGTGTATGAGGTTGTGGGACGGCCGGATTCGGTGATCAAGATCTTCCACCCGGCGCTCGGAGACTTGGCCGCGAAGGTGGACAAAGTGGCGGCGATGGCAGCCACCCCACCGCCGGGTGCGGTGCAGTCTGACGGGTTCGCGGTGTTGACGTGGCCGCAGCAGCTAGTGCTGAAGGATGACCGCCCAGTGGGGTATCTGATGGCGCGCGCCGATACGGCCACCGCGGTCGAGATTCACTCGCTGAGTAATCCGTCGAATCGAGCGAACCCGTTGCCCGGTTCGCCGCAGTGGACGACCGACGCCGATTGGGCGCATCTGGTGAACGCCGCCGCCAACCTTTGTCTGGCCGTTCAGGTGGTGCACCGCGTTGACGCGGTGATCGGAGACTTTCAAGAGCGCAACATCCTGGTATCGGACACCACGCGCGTCACCTTGGTCGATTGCGACTCAATGCAATTCACCGATAAAAATGGCCGACAGTTTCTGTGTGGGGTGGCGCGCCCGGAGTTCACCGCTCCGGAAGTAGCGGTGCTGAATCTGCGCACGCAGGCGCGCGAACAGCCATCGGACTACTTCGCGCTCGCCGTGCACATTCATCTGTTGCTGATGGCCGGCAACCACCCGTTCATGCGCGGGATGTGGAACGGCTTAGGCGAGCAACCAAGCGCGCTAGAGCTGGCCAAATCCGGTGATTGGGCGGGCGGGCTCAACTCTCGTCTGCAACCTCACCCGCTGGCGCCCCCGCCGACGTTCTTGCCGGCAACGATCCAGGCGTTGTTCTCGCGTGCTTTCGGTGACGGGGTTACCGACCCAAACTTGCGGCCCAGTGCAGAACAGTGGCGAGAAGCGTTGCTGGCCATCATTTTTACGCGATGCACTGGCGGCTCGGCCCATCAGATTCCAAAGGGCTGTGCTCAGTGCCCCTGGTGTGACATCGACAACGAACGGCAAAAGCGTCGCCGCGCAGCCGCTGAAATTCCCGACCAAGTCGTTTACGCGGTGCCGAAAAGGGTTGTCCCACAGCCGAAGATTACGAAGAGCGCGCCGAAAAGTGCATCCACTCCCTCAGTTACCAGCACCGACAGCGCCGTGCGCATCGCCCGGGCCAAACGCCTTTCCGGAGGAGTGAGCAGCGGGGCCGGGCTGCCTTCCGCGCATGCCCGGCGGTCACAGACCTTTTGGAGAAGTTTATGGGCACGCGACGTAGCAGCCCTGGTCGCCGTACTGGGTGTGATCATCGCGGTAGCCGTCGGTACATCAGTGTTGATCGTGACCAAATCGCGCCACGCAGAACAAGAGTTGCATCGGCTAGACGATCCTTCCGGTGTTGCGGTTGACAACAACGGCACCGTCTACGTCGCAGATACGGGGCACAACCGGGTTCTCGCGTTGAAGGCGGCCAGCCACTCACCGACAGTCCTGCCCCTGTCCGGGCTCAGGGACCCGCGAGGGCTGGCGATCAATTCTGCGCGGACGCTGTACGTCGCTGATTCCGGCAATTCTCGGGTGGTTGAGGTCCCCTCCGGCGACACCGAGGGATTTCAGGTCGATTTCTCCGGTCTCCAACGGCCCGCCGGTGTTGCTGTCGACCGGCAGGACACCATATACGTGGCCGACAGCGGCGCGCAGCAGGTGATTTCGAAGGAGACCGGAGCACATAACCAAACGGTGTTAGCTTTCGGTGACTTGAGTTCACCGCAGGGCGTCGCCGTCGGCGGCGATGGAACCATCTATGTCGCTGACTCCGGGCACGATCGAGTGCTAGCGCTGGCGCCAGGAGCCTCTGCGCCTTCGATGATGGGGTTCTCCGGTATTAAAGATCCTGTCGATGTCACGGTCGACGCCATGAACACAGTCTATGTGGCCGATCGAGGCAATAATCGAGTGGTTTCACTTGCAGCCAACGCCAGCCAGCAGCAAGTTCTGGGTATCACGTCAAGCCGACGACCCGGAGGGTTGGCAGTCGACGCAGGTGGGACTGTTTTTGTCACCGACGATGGGGACAACACGGTGGTATCGGTGCCAGCCGGCGGCGGAGCCCCGACGATACGGCGGTTTACCACCGACTGATGTCCTGAGCCAATGAGCCGCCCGCTTGCAGTTAAGCGCGCTGTTTGCTCATGCCGGTGAGGGCAGCGTTTATGAGGTTGTCGGCCAACCACATTCGATGGTGACAAGCTTTCATCCGACGTTTACGGATCTGGCCGAAAAGTAGGACAAGGTGGCCGCGATGGCCAAGACTCCGGTACTCGGTGCTGTGCAGTCGGATGGGTTCGCGGTGTTGACCTGGCCGCAGCGAGTGGTGCTTGAGGATGACCGACCTGTCAATTACGTGATGGCGCGGATGCCGCTACGGCGGTCGAAATCCATAGGTTGGGTAACCCGTCGAATCGGGCCCGGCCGTCGGCCAAAAATCGCCCCAATGACGACTCAGTCCAGGTGGGCGCACCTGGTGAGCACTGCAACGAATCTGTGCTTCGCAGTTCAACTAGTTCATCGAGTTAATGCCGTGATCGGAGACTTCCAAGAGCGCAACATCCTTGTGTCCGACACCACCCGCGTCACCTTAATCGACTGCTACCCAATGCAATTCATCGACACTGATGGCTGATAGCGCATATGCACGGTGGCGCCCGCAGTCAGTTGCCAGTTCCAGCGCCCTCGACTACGCACTACGGGAACGAGATGCTGACGTCACCGAACTCCACGGCGCCGGCCCACACCCGGATCACCGGCTTTCCGCACAGTTTATCGATCTGCTGCTGGACCATAACTTTTCCGTCGACGGTCTCAGACGCGACGCCTTGCGCGTTGAACGACACCTCGATGGAATGCCAGTCATGGTCTAGGGGGGCCGGCGCGAGACCAAAAGCACTGTCGTCGGGGTAAATTGCGGTTCGGTAGCCCTGCTGGCCGAAGTCGTACTGGATCGCCGTACCGGTGAGTACCACCTGGCCGGGCGGATCTTCCTTCGTCGTGACCAACCCGATTCCGTACCCGCCGGGCACTCCCGGTGTGTGCGACAGATCGCGCACCCGTGTTGATACATGAAGGGTGCAGGACGGTTCACTGGGCGCGATCAGCCCCGACCATTTGGTCGTCCAGTTGGAAGTGGTGTTGTGCGTGTCAAGGACCACCGTGTCACCGCTGGATCCCGCATGAGCGTCGATCCCGCCGAACTGATTCCAGCCGTTGAGACTCATAGCGTCCTGGGCGACCGTCGAGGTGCTCGACCCGCCGTGGACCGAGTCGCTGCCCGCCGCGCCTCGGTGTGGGCGCAAGGCCACCGCGACCGCGATCGTGGCCGCCGCGGCGAGAACGACAGCGCTGGCGATGATTAACGCAATCCGTAGCATTCGGGCATTACTCGGCTCGGGGGGAGGCGGCACAACGTAGCCGCCCGTCGGGGGCTGAGTCATCGACGGGTGACTTTGATCAAGTCGATACCTCCGATACCGTCCGGCTCGGTCGCGCTCAGACGACGAGGTGGAAGTTTACGTCCGGCTGCCCCGAAAGATCGCAGTCTGGTGTCCTCCGAACGGCGGATATCTCCCGAACACGAGAGCCCGGAAAATAGGTGTGTTTGACTCCGGAGTCGGCGATCGCGTGTTGCCGGACGGTGACCCGGCCGAAAGAGTAGAGATCAATGACCAATAGCGACAACGACTCCACCTCAGGAGACGGTTCCCCCTCGGGCAGCAACGACGCAACGACGGGTGCCCAGCACGCCGGCGGTCGCGCCCCGCGACTGTTCCGAGCCACCGATGACGCAGCCCAGGGCGTCGCGGCTGACGACGCGGCACCGCAACATCCCGTTCCGACACCACCGGTCAACCGCGGGCCGCTGCCAGACTCCAGCCAGCGTTTCGGCGCCGGCACCACCTACACCGGCCGAGGACCCCACCAGCCCGCCGAGCAGTCGCCGCCGACAATCGCCGCGCCACCGCCACCGCCGACGTATGCTGGGCCACCCCCGACATACACGCCGCCGCCGTCCCCGCCGACCTACATCGCTCCGCCGAATCCGCAAAACCCGACGCCACCGGCCAGCGCGGTCCCACCGAACCCACCGCCGTGGCAGGCCCCTCCGCCATACGCCACCCCACCGTCGGCCGGTTACCCATACCCGCCCTCGTCATCACTGAGCGGGTTGTGGCAGCGCATCACCGAGACCATCGACCGAGTTCTGCTGCGCGGGGCCAACAATGAGCTGATCCGCCAGCCCTGGTTCGACTCCATTCGGTACCAGAACGCGGACCTGTTCGTCTACGTCAGCTACGGCGCCGCCCTGCTCATCAGCCTGATCCTCGGCGTCGGGACCGCGTCCACCGCGGTGATGATCCTGCTGTGGGGATTATGGGCGGGTTTGGCCTATCTGTATCTCGCGGTGAACACCCGGCTGGCGCGCCAGTTCCTCGAGTACGGCATTTGCCTGGTGGCGGTGGTGGTCTCAGCGGGTACGGCGCTGGCGGCCCTGGGCACCCTCTTCGGTGACGGCCTCGGGCATAGCTACCCAACGGCCATCGCCGAAGGCCTGATCGGACTGGTGTTCAGCGTGGCGACCGGAGTGTTCTTCGGCGTGGTCGGGCTTCGAGCGCACCGCGTCCCGCTTGCACCGCCTGCGCCCAGGGCGACGCCGCACCCCTTCGCAGGTTCACCCGATCCCAACGCACCGGCTGCGCCGCCCATCCCGCCGGGGTATCCCAATGTCACGGGACCGGCGTACGGTACGGCCTGGCCGTCGTCTGCGGGCGGCCCGCCGATGCCGTACCCCGGCTACCCCGGCGGTGGCGGCGCAGCGATCGCAGCGTCGATACTGAGCCTCCTCGGCGCACTCTGGTTCGGTTTCGCCGCAATAGGCTGGGCGGGAGTGCTGATCTACCTGCCGCAGATCCTTCACGGCTTCAGTCAGGCCGGCCTGAAGCCCGGTTCACCCTTCTTCTTCGCCATCGCGCTGAGCGCGGTGCAAACACTGACTCCAATCCTGTTGCTGGTCGGCGGGATTCAGTTGTTGAGTCGTCGACTGAGCGGTCGACGCACCATCACGTGGGGCTGCGTCCTGCTCCTCATATCCAGTGCGTTCTGGGCGTTGGCGTTTTATGGAATCGTGGAGTGGAGCAACGCACTGTTCTCGAGCTTCGGTGGCAAGGGCACATTCAACATCACCCCCGAAATCGTTAAAGACGGGCTGATTCCTATTGGCGTCCCCGTCGTGTATGCCGTCATCACGATGATCTGCGCCCTAAGTCCGTCCACCCGGCTGTGGTGCCGTCCACCAGGCGCCGGGTTCGGGCCGCCGCACCCCTAATCCGGCAAATAGTGCCGCACGTCGACCAGCATCAGGCCCGTCACCAACACGATGAATGAGCCGACGCCGCCGAGGGTCGACACCGCGATGGCCGCGTTGCTGCATCAGTATTCACCCGGCAACGCACGCCACCGCGCCGAGGAGCTCCGCATGCACGACGGCGCCAAGCGGCGCCCCCACAAGAAGACGATCACAAGAAGACGATCCCGACCACGCTTGAGCGCCAACGCAACTCGCCCGATAACGTTCGGCCGTCTCGATGTCCGGGACACGCCTGCGTCAGACACCGCCAAGACCCTGCCGGGACCTAGCGGTCCGTCAGGTTCAACATTCCGCTATCGCGGAAGGACGTTGTGCCCCATCGCAAGCAGCATCGTCACCGTCACATAGGCGCTGCCTGCCCCGCTGGCGAGCGAGATCACCAGCGCGGCGACGCTGGCACCCTTGGCCCGGTCGGGCAGGATCGCTCCGCTGATCCCGAGCATGAAGGCGATCGGCAACAACACCCAACTGATGATCAGCAGGACTCCGGATGCGATCGGCGGCGACATCAGGGTGATCAGCGCTACTGCCATGCAGATTGATCCGATGACGCTGGTAGCCAACGCGAGTCGCCCGACAATGTCCACCCTTCTCGCGCCGGGAACTCGCTGGGCCGGCGAAGTGGGGATAGCAGAACACTTCGATGCGGGTGGCCTACCCGAGGTGGGACTAGCTGTCATCGTCCGACGCGCCGCGACCGGTGTAGGTCGTCCCGGCGTCAAAGCGTCGTGTCGACGCCTGCAGCACGGCATCCACGCCGCCCTTGACCGACGCCGGGGCGGAATCATCGCTCGCAGTGGCACTTTGGTCATCTCCCGCCGATGCACCGGCGCGGCTCGGGGCCGCTGGCGTCGGGATCGCGTGCGCACCGTCGGAATTAGCCTTGCGCGGCGCCTGCGCGCCGCCGTGCCGCGACGCGCTGGATGCGCGTCGGGCCGCGATCAACGCCGCAGCCGTGATCAACAACGCCACGAAGCACAGCACGACATCAAACGTAGAGGTTAGTTGCTGGGCGAGCGCGTTGCCGTAGACCGGCTGCGCATCGGCCGCGGCACTCAATCCGGGTTGCCGTTGCGCCAACGCGATCGCCGCGACCACCCGAGACACGCTGAACAGCAATAAGATCAGGTAGGCCCAAGGCACGGTCGCCGCCGCCCGCGACACGGCAGCGCGGTCCGTCCGCAGCCACCACGCCAAGGCCGCCGTCACGAGATTGATCGCGACCAGTACGACATCCTCACGGATCGGACGATGGATGCCCAAGCTGACGGTGTCCACGAGATCGGCGAGGCGCATCGCCGCGGCGCCTGCGCACGCCACTGTCATCATAAGCAGCCCCTTACGGGCTGCCTGCCGCCAGGTACGCGAATCAAAAGTCTTCTGGTTCACCGCGGCCCGAAGCGTCAACGGTGCGAAGATCGCGCCCGTCACCGCCCACGCCAGATACCCTTCAAATCCCACCGCGGACGTCAGCGCCGTGACTTGGGCGATTCCGTGGTACACATCGATCTCACGGCCGACATGGATGATCCAGACCAGCAGACCGGCCGCCAAGGTGGACGACCCGAGACCGATCATCGCGAGACGAGATCCCTTGTTGCGTTGCAGGATCCACCCTGATCCGACGACAACCGGCGCCAAAGCGGCCATGCTGTAGACCGCGGCGGTGGCGATGGTGGCGACACTTCGCCCAAACACCTCGGCACGAGACAGTCCGGTAATGGCGTCACTGGTCTGCCAGTACAGCGTGAAACCCGCAGACAGAGCGGCGAGGACTATCGACGTGGCACCCACCAATCGCGCGCCCGCCAACCACGGACGGCGCTGATCGATGTCGTCCTGCGGGTCTCCGCGCAGCACCGGCTGGCTCGCCAGGACCGCGCCGGCGGCACCGAGCCACACGCCGGGACCGACCCCGGGAGCTCCCGGATTGTCGCCATAGATCAGGGTTTCGTACAGTTCGAAACCCACGACTCCCAACACGAATAGCACATACGGGGCGCCGAGCTTTGTCCGGAAGTCGGCCCGGCCTGCGTAAGGCGCTGCGATCGATCCGATCGCCAACGCCGTGACCGTGAGCAATACCGCAAACCACGCGGGGCTGCTGCCGGGTATGCCGACGCCGAAGAACAGATTCCAGGGCAGCAGCGTCGCCCCGGCGAGCAACACGACGGCCGCGGCGTCGCGGCCCAGGTTCCACCGGCGCGCTGACGGCCCGGCGACCGCGGATCCGGCCGGATCTGCACGCTGGACGGGGTCGCCATCGCGCGTGATGGGTGGCGAGTGGGCAGCGTCGGGTTCCAAGTGAGGTGCCTTAAGTGCGGAAACGATGGGCGTGACGTTCGTTCGGGCTGGTGAAAGCAGTTAACCCCACCGTGGCGCAGGTGGGTGTCGATATTTAGGGAAGTCGTATGTTCGTACGACGCCGGAGCGCTGTTCTGCGACCGGGGGTTGGCCGGGCACGGCGTAAACGATTGTCTCCGTTGTGGGGTTATCCCGGGGGTCACTATCGGTCCCGCCCGCCCACCTGCTCGCGGCTTACGGGACGTAGGGCGGTTGGCCCGGGTCGCCGAATTTGACGACGTAGCAACGCGACCCACCGAATCCCATGCCAAAGCCTTGATCGCAGCGAGTGAAGTCACCGGTTCCGTCGACCGGACCGTCGCAGCGTTGCCCGCCGGCGAAGATACCGATGGCCATGGTGTTGCAGCCGGCGGCGGCCGGCGAGGCCAGCCCGATGCCACCGGACACAAGCGCCCCAATGGCGGACGCGAGAAATAACCTATTCATGGCTGTACTACTCCTCAGTTTGGGTATGTCAATGCGCGGTTAGTCGCGTGAAAGAATGGTAGAAACGGCGCCGCGAAGCAGAAAACAAACTTTGATTGAGCGAAAATAAAAATCAACTGCGTATTGGCGCAATAGCAGTGAACGTTTCCCGGCCGGCCGAGCGATCACCCCAAGCGGAGATGGCACTGCACGGGTCCGACCTGCCGCACCGTCACAGGTGGTGATCAGGGTGATTACTGCTGACGATCGCGACGGCACCTATCGAGGTCGGCGATCGGGCAGATTATAGAAAGGCGCGTACGGGAATATCGATCCCCACCTCCCTGCTCTATGTTCGGGCTTGATCTGATACCGGCGAAGTTACGCCGCATTCTCGACGCGATAAAGGAAAGGGATGGTAATTGACACGTTCGTACGACAATCGCATGCCAAGGCAGTGTTATTCCGTACCATCAGCAACAATGGCAACATTGAATTGCGTCTTTAAGCCGGCAACGCTGCGCATAGCCCGAGTGGCCGGCCCAGTGTGCTGGGAATCGGCCGTAGAACCGGTCCGTCGCAGCGGCGCAACCGAGCCGTTACGGGTGCAGGACAGATGCGGCGGTGCCAAGATGGCTGCCGAAGTGACCGTTGCCCAGTAGGAGACAAATTTCGGTGTCCGACGTGTGGTCCGTCGATCTCAACGACCAGAATCCCGATCCACGGGTGGCTTGTGTCGTGTTGTGCGACGTGTCGAAATCGATGGCCGGAGAACCGATCGCGGCGCTGGAACGGGGTTTCGCGCGGTTCTGTGACTACCTGCACAACGAGACGCTGGCGAGCAAACGAGTGGAGGTCGCTGTCGTGACCTTCGGCACCGCGGCGACCGTGATGGTGCCGATGCAAGAGGCCCGCACATTGCAGCCAATCAGCTTCACCGCGTCCGGAACCACCAACATGGCCGCCGGCATCCACCTCGCGCTGGACATCATCGAGGACCGCAAGGACGCCTATAAATCGGCCGGCCTGCAGTACTACCGGCCGTGGATCTTGCTGCTGACCGACGGAAAGCCGAACGTCGCAGGATTCGACGAGGCGGTGGCCAGGCTCAACGCTGCGGAATCGTCCAGAGGCGTCATCGTTTTCGCGGTCGGCGCCGGTCCCCGCGTGGATTTCCGTCAGCTGGAACGCATCTCGCCGCTGCGCACCCCGGCGCCGCTCGACGGCCTCAAATACACCGAGCTGTTCGCCTGGTTGTCGGCGTCGCTGAGCACCGTCTCGAATTCGCAGGACTTCGTCAGCAGCGAGGATGGCTTGAGTGGATTAATCGGCCAGACACCGCTGCCATCGGTCAGCGGCTGGACCAGCGTATGAATCACGGTGCGGCGCGGCGGCCACCGGCGCAATGGGAGTGGGCGGTCTGCGGTGCGTCGGTCATCGGGTCCGAGCATCAGCGCCGCGGGCTCGGTTGCGATGACGCGTTCAGCTACGGTGTCGCAGGCGATTTCGTCGTCGCCGCCGTGGCCGACGGGGCAGGTTCGGTCACCGGCACCTCAGCGTGGGGTTCTTATACCGCCTGCCAAAGCGTGCTCGCCGACGCCACGACGCGACTGTTCATCGATGAGCACCGGGCCGCATCGGTGCCCGAGCGTGAAACGATGATGCGCTGGCTTTTCGACCGTGCTCTCGAATGCGTACGACAGCAAGCCCATCTGCTCGGCCTGGACGTGGGGTTGCTTTCCACCACGCTGTGCGTCGCGGTGGCCGACCTCCGGGCCGCGACCTTCGGCGAGGTCGGCGACGGCGTCATCGCCACCGAATCCGAGGGGAGGATCACGACCTTGCTGATGGAGACCAAGGACGATTACGCCAACGCCACCTGGTTCATCCAATCCGACGGTGCCTTCGACACGGCCTACCGCTGCGTGACCCATCCCGGGTCGACTGCTTTCGCGCTGAGCACCGACGGCATGAGCTACAAGATCACCAACGTCGCCACCGGGGAGGCTTACCAGCCATTCTTCAAAGGCTCCTGGGAACATGTCCGGGGCGGCGTCAGCTCGGAAAACCTTGGTGCGCTGTTGCGCGGCATCGAAGACGACCAGACCGGCGACGACAAGACAATGGTGCTCGCCGCGTTGCGACGGCCGGAAAAGCAAGGACAACGCGGCGGCCGCGAGGAACGACGGGTATTCACCGACTCCTCGCCACGCCCACCGCTGACCGGCACCGAAGGTGCCGTCCTGCAGGACCACTCGGCGCGACGGGAGGATCGCGAAACTCCTGCGGGATGGGTCACCGTGACGCCCACGGTCGCCGGTGCCGATACCCCCGCGCCCGACCCCCGCACCGACGAGATCCCGCGCACCAGTCGCCCCCTGATGCGGCGCGGAATCATCCGGCGGCGCCCGTCGTGAGCCTGCGACTGGAGAACGGGGAGCCCGCGATCCTGGGCACCGTGCTCGCCAGGGCCGGCGAGGGCACCATTTACGACGTCGCGGGCCGCCCCGACTGGGCGGCCAAAGTGTTCCATCCCACCCTGGCGGGTCTGGACGGCAAGCTCGCGAAAGTCGCCGCGATGGTCCGCTCCGCGCCGCCCGGAGTGACCCAGCCCAACGGATTCGTCGTACTGACCTGGCCTCTGCACACCCTGTCCGACGACCGCGGACCGGTCGGCTACATCATGCCAAAAATCGACACCGCCAACGCCGTTGAGATCCACGCGCTGAGCAATCCGTCGAATCGGGCCGATCCGCCGCCCAACGCGCCGCAATGGACCAGACGGGCCACCTGGGAGCACCTGGTCAACGTCGCCGCGAATCTCTGCCTGGCCGCAGAAGTGGTGCACCGCGTCGACGCCGTCATCGGCGACTTCCAGGAACGCAACATTCTCGTCGCCGACACCACCGAGGTCACCCTAGTCGACTGTGACTCCATGCAATTCAGCGACAACGCCGGCCACCAGTTCCTCTGCCGCGTCGGGCGCCCCGAGTTCACCGCCCCGGAACTGGCGAACCTCGACCTGAGCGTGCAGGGCCGGGAGAAAGCATCAGACCTGTTCGCGCTCGCCGCCCACATCCACCTGCTGTTGATGGCGGGCAACCACCCCTTCCTGCGCGGCGAATGGACCGGTGCAGGCGAACAGCCCACCGCAATGGCGTTGGCGCGCAATGGCTTCTGGGCGGGCGGCCCATCGTCACCCCTGCGGACCCACCCGTTGGCCCCGCCTATCACTTTCCTGCCCAGCGAGATTCAGCAGATGTTTGTCCGCGCATTCACCCATGGGGCGCACGATCCGCAACTACGACCCACCGCGGCAGAATGGCGAGCGGCGCTCTCGGGTATCCGGGTCCGAGTCTGCGACCATGGCCGGCACCAAGTCCCGGTCGACTGCCAAGCCTGCCCGTGGTGCGCCATCGACACCGAGCGCGCAACCCGAAAGTTACGTCAGGCGAGCGGGTTCGGTGCCGCGGCGCCGAAAGTGCTGCCGCGCAGCGTCCCTCCAGGATCCACCCGATCAGTCCCGATGGACTCGGGTCCTGCTCAATCGGTCAGTCCGCCGCTGTCTACACGGGCAATCCTGATCGGACTCGCGGTCTTCGTGGTGATCGTGGTGGCGCTGACCTCGTTCATCGTATGGGCGATTCTCACCGGCCAGACCTCGTTTGGCGCGACCTCGGCAGCGCAGACAGTCGCGCAGGTCATCTCTGCGCGGTGAAATTGGACCAGGCGATACCCTGGTCGATCGACTCATCATGTAACTGCCTGCCGCCGAGTCGTAGTGTTGGTTTGCGGCCGGGTTCACTCCGTGCGCGCGCTATGGAGACGCCGACGGCGAATGCGGCTGCCGCGGAACCTGATCGGGTAGAGGGGCGATCAGGGCCTTGTCGTCCGCCGTGTCGGCAGAAGGCTGTCGGCAGAAGGCGCGCGGCGGTTACGGTGGCGTGTCGGTCGCGATCGGATCCGGCAGCGATGAACTCGAGATACTCTGCGCGGGAATGTCGAGGGTGCCGCCCGCTTTTCGGGTCTGTAGCGTCCCTGTGTCCAGATCAATCACGCTGAACTCGGTTGCGGGACGGGTGGGTACCGGATCGGTAAACGACGAGGGCGCATTGGTGTAGGCGATCGCGACGACGTTCTGCGCTGAGTAGCCCGGCCAGCTGCTTTTCGACTGGGGCAATCCGGCGATGTTCTCGTTGGCCGGGGGTCGCAGCGGGGTGCCTGACATGCAGCGCACCCGCGGCACCCCGGCCGGGTCGATCATCACCGCGCTGCCCGCCTGCAGGATCGACTGCGTGGCGGTGGCACGGCCGGCGGCATAGACATGCGCTGTGACCCAGGTGTCGGCGGTGAGGACCACCGGGGTCAACGTGTTGATGTAGTGGGGGATCTGTTCGGGCTGGATGCCCTGCACCTGCGCCCAGGCCTGTGCCACATCCGAGCGGCTGTCGAGTGCGTTGGTGATCGAGGCGGGATCACATGGGCTTTGTTGCCCGACGACGCCGTACATGCCGGGGTGGGTGCCCGCGACCAGACGGATTCCACGCTCGGGGGAGGCGGGCAGCTGCTCGTTGGTGGAGGAGATCTGCTGGGCGGCGGCGGCGGACACCGACGGTGAGCTCAGTGCCGCTGACGAGATGAACGCACCATCGCCGGCCGTATTGGATGCGATCAACTCTAACGTCTCCGCGGGGTGGTGGTGCCGAAAGGCGATGTGGCGCTTGACAATAACCACTCCGGCTAAGGTCGCCAGCACCACGGCGGTGAGCACGGTTGCGGCCAGCGCGAGGATGACATGCGCGCGCGGATTGATTAGGGGCGCAGTACCTGGTGACGATGGTGCTGTCAATGATCGCATTCCTTCGGAGCAATTGATCGGACTCGATCATCTGCGTCGACGCGCTGTTCGCCGTGCAGACAGGCCTATGAGGACGAAATAATGGTTCCGTCGAACTTCTGCATGCTCTGCTTGACGGCGTCGAAGTGGGGATCGGTGGATTTGTCGAAGTCCGCGGCGACGTCCTGGTAGGTCGTCTCACCGTGATTTCCAAGCACGCCGTTGGGCGCAATGCACGGGTCGGACTCGAAGATCCAATCCGACGGCGTCGACGTGCGAGCCACGTAGTTGGAGGTGTCACTCACCGCTTGAAGACCACCGATGAGCCCGCCATGTTCGGCCACGTTGATGGCGTTGTCGATACCAATCCCGATCGGGCCCATCCCGGGAACGTTGTCACCCTTGGCTTGCAGGTGCACCGTAGCGATGGACGGATTGTCAGGCTGCGTCAGCGGCGAGCCGTAAGTGACCACGTTCGTGACGTGATAGCGGCCCGAAGCGGCGATGTTCTGCGCATCCATACCGCCTTGACTGAAGCCCACCAGCATGATCGGGGGTCCGTTCGGGCCCGGCCTGTCGCCGGCAGCCGTGAGCGCCGCATTGATTCGGTCGTAGATGTCGGGAACAACGTAGCCTTTCATGGCCGACAGGTTGTCGAGGAGGGTCATATCCTGGCCGGCGAACGTGCCGTCCAGGTAGACGATGAATCGCGTTGTGCCGTCGGCTCCCACCACTTGCTGGACGCGAACGCCAGAGGTGTTGGAATTCGTTTTCGCCAGCTTTTGTTCGACGAGGATCTCCTTGAACAAGCCCTCCGTGCCTTTGGGCGCCTGGGGCGCGTCATAGGTTCGCCCCGCCGCCGAGTCGCTGGTATTCACCTTGCTCGCGTCATCCTGCTGAGTCGCATTGTGGCGCAGGGTATCTGCAGCCTGGCGCAGCGCCTCGACCGCGGCGGTGACCGTCCGGGTGGACTGACCAGACCATTGGGACCGGAACCGGTCGGCGTCAGGCCCGCGCCACTGAGTGGCCGAGCCGATCAGCGAGTGCAGCGCTTTGGAGGATGTCTCCAAAGCGCTGGCACCCCTGCTGAATTGTGCCGCGGCAGCGCGTAGTTGAGCGACATCGGCTCCCTCGACGGTCATCGTGGCCCGGCTAGGCGCTGCTGGCTTGCTGCTGCTCCTGGGCGTTCTTCTTGGCCGATTGCGATGCTGCTTGCAGGGCGGACACTACGGCCTTGAGCTTGGCGGTGTGCTGGCTGGACCAGTCGGAGCGGAACCGGTCCGCGTCGGGACCCATCCACTGCACCGAGCTCACCGCCGAGGACAGCTGCGTAACGATCTGCTGGATCTCTTCGGCTTTGGAGTTGAGCTGCGTGGCCAGCTTGTTGACCTCCGCAATATCCTGACCGTATACACCCATGAAATTTCCTTTCGTTGGTTGATGTGTGGGCGAAAACTAGTTGGGCGGTTGCGCGACCTGCATCCATACCCCCTTGCCCTTGTCGATCAGCACCCCTCGGCCCGGCGGGAACTGGGTGCGGCGCACGGTGCCGATTGGTGTGCTCAGCAGGGTGTCGGTCTCGACGCCGTTGGGCGCCAGAATGATTCCGCGCCGAGACGCCTTAAAGGGCTGCGCCAACCCCCAGGCCTGTCCCCACGCCGACAGCTCGGCTTCGCCGACGACAAAGCCTGACGCATCCGCGACGACCTTGACCATCCGGGCGAGCTCGTCCTCGGCTTCGGAGTTGCCGAAATCGCCGACCGAGTCCACCACGATCATCAGGTCGGCCGGCGCCGGACCTCGACCGCCCACACTCGCCACCACCTCTGCCGCCAGCTGCATCACCGCCGGCACGCCGACCGCGACGTCGCTCCATACGTCCGCGCCGGCGATCGGCGAATCAGTCGGCGCCAGGTAGACGATTCGCGTGGTGCCGCTGCGGCGCCGCGCCGCCAGCGCGAGGGTGAGCAACGTCGTGCTGCGGCCGCTGCCCGGCGGCCCTGACACCATCAGGACACCCTGGGGAGTCACACCGATCGGGTCGAGAGACTGGTCGGCGACACCGACCGCGAGCAGACCTGCCGGGGTGGTGACCGGCAGCGTGTCCAGCGCGATGTGTTCGGACAGCCACGCCACCGGTTCGGGCGCCGGAAAGCCTTTCTCGCGCATGGCCGCCACCAGTTTGTCGACGATGCGGCCCTGCACTGCGACGTTCGCGTCACCGCCCAGCACGGCGATCTGAAGCTCTTGACCGTCCATGATTGCGCGCCCGGGTGGCGCGGCCGCGGTCAGGATGTCGGCGGGCACCCCGGCCAACAGGTAGTCCTCGTCGGAGGCCTGGCGCAGCACCAGCCGCCGTTGGATGGTGGAGGCCAGCGATGTCGACAGTGCCCCCGGCCGGTCGGCGGTCACCACCACGTGGATTCCGAGCATCCGGCCGTCGGTGGCCAGTTGGGAGAAGATCGCGAAATGCGTTGAGTGCGTGACGTGTTCGTAGGCGTCGCGGAATGCGCCGATGCCGTCGACGAGCAGCAGGATGCGCGGCTCGGCCGTACCGGCGAGTCGGCGGTACTCGGTGATGGTCGAGGCGTGTACCGCGGCGAAGCGTCGGGAACGGTCCTCCAGCAGTGCGCTGAGCCGTCGTAGCACCCGCCCGAGGCGTTCGTCGTCGTCGCCGTCGACGATGGCCGCGACGTGGGGGAGGGGTTCGAGCATCCGCAGGCTGCCCGAGGCGAAGTCGAACCCGTAGACGTGGACCGGCCCGTCGCCGGGTGCCAGCGCCGCCGTGCACGCCAGTGTCCGCAGCGCGGTGGATTTCCCCGATCCACCAGTTCCGATCAGCGCCATGTTGCCGTCGCGGTCGGGGTCGAATGTCCCGATCGGCTGACTCTGATTGCCCGGGTCGTCACCGCGGCCCAGCACTAGCTTGTTGTCGTGGGCGTGCGCGACAAGCGATTCCAGCGCATACACCTCCGCCAGTGGCGGCAGCCACGGCTTGCGCGGCGTGGCGATGCCCAGCGATCTCGCGGCGGCCCCCACGTTCGTTACCACCCGCCGAATATCGTTGGCGCCCAATACCGTTGCCGAACGATGGTTGTCGATCGCAGTGCGCCACGGACGGCGCCGACCGAATTGGAATTCGTAGATGTCGATCGGTGCCCGGTCTGGGGTGTCACTCGACCATCCGCCCGCATAGGCGGCTTGGAAGGTGGTCAGGCGGCCGGGGCCGGTCTTGGCCACCGCGCGCCCGGGCAGCTCCGGAGGGAAATAGGCGGCCATCGGATCCTCGACCACGTCCAGCGAATCATCGACGTCGTTGACGCGCAGAGCGATTCGCAGGTTGGTGTTGGCACGCAGGTTGTCTTTGATCACCCCGGCGGGGCGTTGCGTGGCCAGGATCAGGTGCAAGTCCCAACGACCGGCCGCGCGCGGCGACGTCGATGACTCCGTCCACGAACTCCGGGACCTCGGCGGCCAGCGCCGCGAACTCGTCCACCACGATCACCAGGCTCGGCGGGGTCTCCGGATCACCCGACTGCTCCAGCGACGCAAGGTCTTTGGCGTGCTTGATGTTCAGCAGCATTTCCCGGCGCCGCAGCTCGGCGCGCAGCGACGTCAGCGCCCGGCGCACCAGATGAGGGGAGAGGTCGGTGACCAGGCCGACAGTGTGGGGGAGCGCGACGCAGTCCGCGAACGCCGCGCCGCCCTTGTAGTCGACCAGCAGGAATGTCACCCGGTCGGGGCTGTGCGCGGTCGCCATGCCCAGCACCCACGACTGCAAGAACTCGCTCTTCCCGCTGCCGGTGGTGCCACCCACCAGCGCGTGCGGACCCTGCTCGCGCAGATCGAGATAGAAGTCGTCGCTGCCGGTCGAACCCACCAAGGCGCGCAACGTATTCGGCCGGTCCGAGGCCTGCGCGGTGCGCCGCGCCGCAACCGAATTGTTCGCCATCCACGCGCGGCTGACCGCCGCCGGATCGGTGGCCAGCTCCGCGCCCGCGATGCTCAGATACGACACCGTCTGCGGCAGATCGGTCTCGTCTTCCACCGCGGCACCCACGTCGACGACCGGGGCGAGCAGCATCGCGATCTGCTTGGCGGCGGCGACGTCGATGCTCTCGCAGGCGACCGGGAAGGTGTGGCGGCCGCGGCGGATTTCCCCGACGGTGGATCCGCCACTGGCGTTGTCGACCAAGACGAAGGTGCGACAAGCCGCCGGCAACGCACTGACCTCGGTAGCCACCCAGAGGACGTGCACGCCGACCCGCCCGCCGCTCTCCGCCAGACGCGTCAGCCGGGCCCGGTCGATCGGCGCGGTGTTCTCGACCAGCACCACCACCGCCGGCAGCACCGCAGCATGGGTGTCGTTACGGCCGCCTGCCGGCTCGTCCGGGAGTGCTCCGAACCCCTGCCCGGTGGTGTTGGTCAGCAACGCATCTCGGCGTTTGACAAGATCCTCCAACCGCGACAACAACGCGACGCCGCCGTTGCGGCTGGCGGTCAGATGCGTGCCGGCCAGCGGGCTGTGCACCGAGCCGGCATGCGGAAGCCACTCCAGCCACTCCCATGACGCCCGTGACTGCGGCGAGCTGAACGCAGCGATGACCAGCTCGGCGGGGGAGTGCAAGCCGATCAGCTGCATCATCAGACCGCGAGCCACGCCGTCGACCAGACCCCGCGGCCCGCACACCCCCAGCGACCCGCACTCGCGCAGGTCGGCGATGATCGGCACTTCCCGCACGTCGGCCAGTTCCTCGCACAGCTCGGCCAGTTGTGTGGCGTAGCGCGGGTCGGCCTCGGCGCCGGTGGGCAGCTCGATGCGGCACCGCGACGGCGCGTCACCGAGGCCGAGCCGCAACGCCAGGAACTCCGGGTGCTCGGGGCGGTGGGTCCACAGCAGCGGACCGAGCCGGTGGATCGCGTCGGCCACCTCGCTCAGCGCCGGGGCCTCGCTGAGTCGCACCGCTGCCTCGACCCGTTGGGCAGCGGTCACGTCGTCGGCAAGTTGCTGCAGCGACGCCGAGAAGCGGCGCACCGCGTCGTCGGTCTTCTTCTTGTTCTCAAACCGGTTGTCAAGGTACATCCCGATCATCAGCAGCGGGCTGAGCGCGATGAAGACCACCCCGGCCAGGCTGCGGGTCACCGCGAACATCGCCAATCCCAGCACTAACGGCAACAGCATCGAAATGACAGGCAGGCGAACGGGTTCGGGACGTCCCGGCGGTGCAGGTGCGGGGAAGACCCGGCTCGGAAACCGGGCCACCACCCGCGGTGACCGGTTGAATTCGATTGCCGCACTGTCGCCGTCGGCCGAATATGCCCGCGCGATCGGCAGCACCGCGAGGGTGGTGTTGGCCATGCGCAGCTCATCAGTGGCGCCCACCGGGCCGCGCTGGACGGGTTGGCCGCCGATCAGCACCCCGGACGGTCCGGCCAGATTCGCCACCTCGATGCTTTCGCCGACGCTCAACGTGGCGTGCACGTCGACGACACCGGGATCGGTCAGCATGACGTCGCTGGTCAGCGCGGTGCCGATGGTGGAATTGCCTGCCGGAAGGGAGAATTCGCGCCCGACATCGGGTCCCGACAGCACCCGCAGCACCGCGACCGACCGGCCGCGGCGAGAACGTGGGGCGGTGGGCTGCGCGGCGGCCAGGCTGACCGTGCAGCCCGGAGCGCATGCCCGAGTCCAGCAGGCTGCGCCGCGGATCGAGCACCCGGCCACGAACGCTCGTGTTGGAGGCGCTCTGCTCCAATTTTAGTGTGGGAGCGGCATGTTGGGGTCCGCGGCGCTCCGGGTCACCGACGGTGACCGCGGCGGCGAGGTCGGCGACCGACGCCGTCGCGTCGGCGGTCACGGCGAGCTGCGCGTGGCTCCCGTCCGCACGGCGCAGGATGAACTTCAGGTGCATCTAGGCCAGGCCCACAGCGCTGCGATAGCCGGCGGGCGGACGCATCGTCGCCGGGGCGGGGACCGGTGAGTGCACCACCCGCAGACCCCGATCGATCTGCCGGCGCAACGCGGTCTGCTGCCGCGGGCCCAACGGATTAGCGCCCTCGCTGATGTCGATCAGCGTGATCCCGCTGAGCCGGTCGTGCCAGCCGTCGCGCGGCCGCGCACTGGACAGCACCGGCAGCGCCGCCGTGCCGGCCGTTGCGACGAACAGGATGGCCCGCACCAGACCGGCGGAGAACGGCGCGGGCCGCTGGTCGGCGAGCCGGATGGCGCGAAGCCCCAGCATGGCCTTGCCGAAGGTCATTCCCGTCAACGCCTGCCAAATCGCCATCCACATCCATCCAGCGAGGAACGCGGTCGGCGTCACCAGGTAGGCGACCTCGGCGACTTTGAACAGCGCCGCCGTCACCGCCACGGGCACCGCGGGACTGGCGAGTATGGCGACATCTAACGCGAACGCGGTGCACCGCACCCCGCGCGGGACGCCCACCACGTCGGTTGGTGCGGCGCCAGGGGTCGGTGCCGGGCTGACAGCTGCCGGAGCCGCCGAGGGCGGGGTGCGGCCAGCGGTGACGGCGTGGCCACATGCGGCGCAGAACGAGGCGCTGGCGCGCAGCACAGAGCCGCAGTGGACGCATGCCGCGTCACCACGTGTCGCGTCGCCCATGGCGCAGGCTCCATTCCGCTCTAGCGTTTGCTCGCACGATATAAGACCCTGGACAGCGCCGATGCCGTCCGTTCGGACGACATTCGCTGCGGCGATCCTGTCCGACAATCAGTCGAATGTGACGGTTTTCGCCGATCGCGGCCCTAGTCTTCGATCACAGGCCCCACCCGGGGTCGTCAGGCCACGTCGCAGTGAGGAGTGTCGGTGTCGTTGCCGCCCAGCCGGTTCGGTGCGGGCTTCACCGTGGGAGGCCCACCCGCCGGCGCCGCTAGCGCTGTCGCGCACACCACCCCGGCGGCGGGCAGCCCGTCAGCCGCCGTCCCACGTGATGGACGTGGCACGCTGACGCCCGCGAACGAGCTGAATGGACTCGCGCTGCTGTCGTTCGTCAGCGTGCTCCTGCTCGGGCCGCTGGTGGTCGTCGCCTCCATCCCGCTGGCCTTGATCGCCCGGACGCAGATCGCGCGCCGCGGCCAGAGCGGGGCCGGGCTGGTCATTGCCGCGCTGGCGCTCAGCGTCATTTACCTCGCTTTCGGCGTCTTGGTCTTGCTGCTATTGCTGTACGCGCAGTCGTCCACCGAAGCCAGTGCGTAACCCCAGGTCAACGTGTCGTCTGAACGGCGGATAGCGAGACCGTGGCCAAACTGTAATGATCCTGAGATAAATGCACCGCTGAGCAGGTCAGCGGCGTTTGGGACTCACCGGGGTTGGGCGATGATTCGTAGTTTCTCTGCCGGGCCGGCCGCTGCGAGTGGACAGGCGGCCTGATGGACGTCGTGCTGGGCGCCGCGGTCACCGGTCCCGTCGCGCGGCTGGCCCTGGTCGACGCATCGAGCGGGCAGCGCCGCGAGGTGGTCGATCAGTCCACCGTCGACCTCGGTTCCGACCCCGCGCGAGATCTGGCCGACGCGATCGTCGGCACCCAGCGGTTGCTGGTCGAGGACGGTCACCGGCTGGCAGCCACACGGGTGTGCTGGGCCGACGGCAGCGCGATGGCCAACCTGCGCCAGACGCTCGCCGCCGCCGGGATTTCCGACGTCGCCGCGGTGTCGCAGGCCGACGCCGCGCTGGCCAAAGTCCGCGAGGTCAGCCACGCAGCGGTCACGCCCGCCGGGGTCGTCGGGCCCTCCAGTGCCGCATTGCTGTTCTGCGACGACGACACCGCCACGCTGTCGATTGTCGATGCCGACACCGCCGCCACCACAGTGTGGGCTTCCGAGCACGTCGCCGGATCGGACACGGCCGCCGCGTGCAAGACACTGTTGAACCGGCTGAACCAAGAGTGCGGTGCAGCCGGGAGCCTGTTCCTGATGGGCACCGCGCCCGACATCGGTGACGTGGCTCAACAGATTCGAGCCGCGACGCCGGTACCGCTGATGATTCCCGACGACACCGACCTCGCCTTCGCGCACGGCGCCACCATGGCCGGTATCAGCGCCGATCCGCACGGCGGTGCGGCGGACACCGCGGGGATCCACGCCGAAGCCGCACTGGACTCGCTGAACATGGGGACCACCTCGCAGAGCCCCCAAATCGGTCCTCAGCTCGCCTATTCCCAGGTCGACGACTCCGGCTCGCTGCCGTTGCTAGGCGCGTCGGGACACAACGACCCCGGCCACATCCCGAGCCAGTCGAAAATGTCGCCGCTGAGCTGGGCCGACGATGACGACGAGGACGACGACACGGTCGCTACCGGGGCACTGTCAGCCCGGCCCCGACTGCTGCTGTTGGGTTCTGGTGTTGCCGCCGCGGTCGTGGTGGGGTTCGCGGCGCTGGCCGTCACCGTCGCAGCCGGGATCCGGCCGGATGCCCAGCACGTCGCAGTAGCGCAGCCGAAATCGCACGCGATGCCGAAATTCTTCCCACTGCCGACCAACCCCACCGCGCCGCTGCCGCTTGATCCCGGATCCACACCGATCGTGCAGGCGCAGGCTCCCGTCGTCGCCGGGGGTGGTGGCACACCGATTCCAGCCGAATTGGCGTCGGCGATCGGAGCTCCCGCCGCGATCCCGCCGGGCGCACCCGCACCAGTCGGACTGCCAGAAGTCCCGCAAGCCCCGGTTGGACCGCAGCTGCCGGGCTGGGGCATGCCCGGATTCACCATGCCGCCCATCTTCTTCAACATCGCCAACCCCGTCGGCGCGACCGACACCGGCTGGCACTGGATCACCGACGGCCACGGCAACCGCTGGTGGGTACCGAACTCGGTGATGGGGGCCGCCACGGTGCTGCTTGTCGACAGCCTGCTGAATAACCAGACACCAGGCACCTCGTCAAACGGAACCAGCAGCACAGTCCCGGTTTCAACCGGCACCGGCACAGGTCAGACCCCCGTACTGACCTACCAGGGCGGCAAGCCGATCCTCACCGTTGACCAAACCAAGAGCGGTCTGCCGATTCCCGGGACGGATCAGAAGAAGGACACTGCGCCCACTCTGGGAACAGACAAGAAGGACGGGCCGATCCTGGCCGCCCCCGGCGGACCCGACAAAGGCGTCCTCCCACCCGGAACCGACAAGGGCGCCAACCTGCCTTTGAGGGACCCCGCGCCTGCCGGGGTGCCGGGGCCCAAGGACGCCGGCCTGCTCCCAGGCACGGACAAGCCGAAGGACGGGCCAGTGCTCGCCAACACCGGCGGCCCCGACAAAAGCGTCCTGCCCAACATGAGTGACAGGGGTCTCGTCCCGCCTCCGAATGACTCCCACACCGGGTCACTCCCGGGTCCTGGCATCACCAAAGATGCGCCGTCCCTTCCGCGCGTCGATCCGCCCTCGGCCGTGCCGCCGCCACCGGTATCGCCGCCCGTGGTCAAGCCGATACCGAATCCTGTTGCACCCGCGCCGCCGCCGGTAGTGGATCCGCCCGTGTACGTGCCGCCGAAGCCGGTGTACGTGCCTCCTCCGGTGATTCACGCGCCGCCGCCGGTGGTGGATCCACCTGTGTATGTGCCGCCGAAGCCGGTGTACGTGCCTCCTCCGGTGATTCAAGCGCCGCCGCCACCGGTGATTGAGGCGCCGCCGCCCGTCTTCCGAGCACCGCCGCCGATCTTCCAAGCGCCGTCGCCCCCAGTATTTCAGCCGCCACAGATGCCGAGCATGCCGCCGCTTTTCGGCGGAGGTGGCGGAGGACTCTTCGGCGGAGGTGGCGGAGGACTGTTCGGCGGAGGCGGCGGACAACACCACTAAGGGTCCGCGTCACGGCGCGGGATGTCAGCCGAACGGCGGACAGAGCGTCGTCTCGTGTCGTGAAAAACTGCACACGGCAACGCAGTCTGCGCCAAGCTGAAGGCTCATTTGGTGTGCTGCGCTCGGCCGGTGAGCGTGTCGATTACGGGAGGAAACACCGTTGTCTCAGTCTGCGTGGGCTGTCGAACTCAATGACGAAAATCCCGACCCGCGGGTGTCCTGCGTTGTGCTGGTGGACATCTCGCTGTCGATGAGCGGCGAGCCCATTGCAGCGCTCGAACGCGGATACGCCGCATTCACCCAGTATCTGAACACCGACACCCTGGCCAGCAAGCGAGTCGAGGTGGCAGTGGTCACCTTCGGGGAAGTCGCCACCGTCCTAGTGCCGATGCAAGAAGCGCGGGGACTCGAGCCGGCGCGCTTCGTGCCCGACGGTCGCACCAATATGACCGCCGGAATCCACCTGGCCCTCGACATTATCGAGGACCGCAAAGCAGCGTATAAGGCGGCTGGTTTGCAGTACTACCGTCCGTGGGTTCTGATCCTCACCGACGGTGAACCCAACCCGGAGACAGGGTTCAAGGAAGCGGTGGCCCGTCTCAACGCTGTCGAATCCGCGCGCGGTGTCACGGTTTTCGCGGTCGGCGCGGGTCCCTACGTCAACTGGAGCAAACTCGGCAAACTATCGCTGCAACGCAGCCCGGCCCCGCTGGACGGCCTGAAATACGAAGAGCTGTTCGAGTGGCTCTCCGCCTCGCTGAGCAACGTGTCCAACTCCACTGACTATGCGCGCAGCGACGAAGCGTTTGGCGCGGTCGCCGAACAGGTGCAGCTTCCGCCGCTGACAGGCTGGACCACAGTGTGATCCGCGACGGCTCGTCCGAGTCGGCCCGGCGAATGGCAGCCGGCGGACGTGTCTGACAGAGCGCTTCTGCCGTGACGACGCTGACAGTCGACGACGGAACTGTCGTCGAGCTGGGCGCGGTACTGGCGAAGGCGGGCGAAGGCTCGATATACGAGGTTGCCGGTCGGACCGACGTTGTGGCCAAACTGTTCCATGAGACGCTGATCGATCGCGCTGAGAAGCTGGACAAGGTCGCGGCAATGGCGAAAACTCAACCGCCAGGCGCTATTCAGGACGATGGCTTCGTGGTCCTCACGTGGCCTAAGAACCGTGTGATGCGAATGGGACGGCCGACCGGTTACCTGATGGCGCGCATCGACTCCGCGTCGGCGGTCGAGATCCACACGCTTAGCAATCCATTCAACCGAGCCAATCCGCTGAAGGGGGCGCCGCGATGGACGGTCAACGCGACGTGGGCGCACCTGATCGATGTCGCGGCCAACTTGTGTCTGGCTGTCGATGCTGTTCATCGCGTGAACGCAGTGGTCGGCGATTTCCAAGAGCGCAACATCCTGGTGTCGAATACCACCCGCGTGACGCTCGTCGACTGTGACTCGATGCAGTTCACCGATCCCGATGGTCGCCAATTCCTCTGTGGTGTCGCGCGTCCTGAATTCGCAGCACCCGAGTTGGCTCAGGTTAATCTGCGGTCACACCCGCGGCTGCCGTCCTCGGATCTCTTCGCGTTGGCGGTGCACATCTACCAACTCCTCATGGGCGGTAATCACCCGTTCATGCGGGGGTCGTGGACCGGTGCCGGCAATCAACCTCACGCGCTGGATCTGGCGAAGTCCGGTTGCTGGGCTGGGGGACCGGGTTCCCCGCTGACACCTCATCCGCTTGCACCGCCGGTGTCATTTCTGCCGGCCGACCTCGTTCGCTTGTTCGGGCGTGCGTTCACCGATGGTGCCCGTGATCCGGAGCTGCGTCCGAGCGCCACCGAGTGGCGTCGGGCTTTGCGGGACGTCGGCACCACCACGTGCCGACGCGGCACCCACCACATCCCCGTGGACACGTCCGTGTGTCCGTGGTGTGCCGTCGATAGCGAGCGAGTCCGGCGACGACAACATGCCACGTCCAAGAGGACGGAAAAAACTGAGTCGCAACACGTTTCGCACATACCTGACCCCGACCCACCTGGGAGAACAACAGCTGCGCCCCGTTCCGGCGCGCCGCCGAGACAGACCCGCGGGACGGGGATGCCTTACGGTCCGCGACGCACCCCTCGCGTGTCGAAGCGCATTCGGCACCTAGCCGTCTCACACTCGGCTAATGCCGCCATTGCGGCTCTGTTGATCGGCCACGCCGGAGCTTTCTATGCCTCCGGTGGCGCCCACCAGCCTCGCCACGGTGAACACGGCACTCCACTGGCGCTGTCGGAGAGCCGGGATGCAGACCCCTTCGTGCGTTCGGTATCACCGACGGCAACACCATTGCCCATGTCGACGAAAATCGAGGATCCAGTCGCTGCTCAAGGTGCGACGACGAAGGCGATCAAAAAGGCGGGCGTCGGTGATTGTATCCACCGAGAGACGGTCGCCAGTAAAGACGAGGGCAGCGGCGGAGTGACCGTACGACCCTCTCTGTGCTGGACACACGATGCCACCGACGAAGTAGTCATGCGCACAGACGATCCCGTCAAGTGCACCACCCATGACTGGGTGTCCAGCAATGATGCCGTAGCGCCCATCGTGCTCTGCCTGGACAAGCCATGACCACCGATCCAGCGTCGGCACTGCTAGGCCATCCGGTGGCTGAGCCGATGGACCCCTGCGGCGAAAAACCGGATCCTCTACAGCCTGTTTGCCCCCCGGACCGCCCGATCGGGCACACTGCCGCGCGGCGCGCTACGAGCGGCACAGCGCCCGGGCGCACGTACTCACAAGCATCACGGCTGAGGTCCGCGAAGGCGGGTCTTGCGGTGATAATGACCGCAGCGGCGGCCGCCGCGTCAGCGCTGATCTTTGACCTCCGTGAACCGTGGGACCGGCAATCATCAATACCCAATTGAGCAGTCGACAGCGACCTCCCCTCAGCCGCCGCCAGTGCTTCATTCGCAGCCAGGAGGGCCCACTGTTTCCGAGGCTTCCGCACCAGCCGCGGCAAGAGCCTTCAGCAACGGCGAGTCCGACCGTGCCGCTAATGATTCTCAACCTCGGCCCAGGCATTTACATCAGGTCGCGCCCAGAGCCATCGCGTCGCCCATCCGTTCGGTTCCGAAGTGCCTTGACAGCATGAACTTAATCACCGTTGGTGCTTCCAAGGCACCCCTCGCTGCAAAGCGCGCGGGCCGAAGTGGACCCGGCTCAGCTGCTCAACGGACCCGCTCCACCGTATCGAGAACGTCTGATGCCGAAGCGACGGAAATCGGCTCTCCGATGACGCAGCGGTCATGGCATGTTCGCCAGCATCAACAACGAGTGCGTGTTTCAAGCTCGGCCGTCATCCAGCCTCACGAGATCGAGGAACCATGAAAGCCGTTGCCTACCCGGGCGAGCGGCGCGCTCAAACTCGATCAACGACGCACAGACTCACAAAAGTCCGCGAGCCATGACCGCATTAGAGGTTGACGACGGCAGCACCGTGCAACTCGGCGAGGTGCTCGCCAAAGCGGGCGAGGGCTCGATTTATGAGGTCGCCGGTCGAACGGACCTGGTGGCCAAGCTGTTTCATCCCACGCTCGCCGACCGGGAGGAGAAGCTGGACAAGGTCGCCGCCATGGTGGACTCACCCCCGTCCGGCGCCGTCCAGTCCGACGGTTTTGTGGTGCTGACGTGGCCGCAGCACGTGTTGCACAATTCGGCACGGCCAGTGGGTTATCTGATGCCGCGCGTCGATACGACGACCGCGGTCGAAATACATGCGGTCAGCAATCCTTTCCATCGAGCGAACCCGCTCAGGGGCGCTCCACGATGGACTGTTGAGGGCACCTGGGCACACCTGGTCAGTGTCGCTGCGAACTTGTGTCTGGCCGTGGACGTGGTGCACCGGGTGCATGCGGTGATCGGCGACTTCCAGGAGCGCAACGTCCTGGTGTCGAACGCCAGCCGTGTGACCCTTGTCGATTGTGACTCGATGCAGTTCACGGATCCCGATGGTCGCCAATTCCTTTGTAGTGTGGCCCGCCCGGAGTTCGCAGCGCCGGAGTTGGCCCAGATCAATCTGCGATCAGAGCCCAGGGATAAAGCGTCGGACCTTTTCGCGTTAGCGGTCCACATCTACCAGTTGCTGATGGGCGGCAATCATCCGTTCATGAGGGGCGAATGGCTAGGGTTGGGTGAGCAGCCCAGCGCTCTCCGTTTGGCGGAGATGGGTTGCTGGGCCGGAGGGCCCGGTTCGAAACTGGCCGCGCACCCGTTGGCGCCCGAGGTGTCGTTTCTGCCGGCTGATCTCGTCGGCCTATTCGAGCGCGCCTTCACCGACGGTGCTAGTGACCCAGGGCGACGGCCGAGCGCTGCCGAGTGGCGCCGCGTTCTGATGGGGATCCGCACCACCCCCTGCGCCAGTGGCACCCACTTTGTCCCCGTTGGCACGTGGCGGTGCCCGTGGTGCGCCATCGACGCCGAACGTGGGCACCGCCGACAGCGGGCGACCTTGCTGCGCACCGAAAGCTCTGCGTTACAACCAATCTCGAGTGTTACAGACCTGAGTCCCGTAATCCCGTGGCCGGACACAGCGGTGGGGCCCCCGATTAGTCAGGCGATGCCGCCGGACTGGGGTCGCATCGCAGGTACTACCCTGCCGACACCTACCGCGCCGGCTCCGTATCGTGTTTCTTGGCTTGCTAGTTCAATCGTGTTGCTCGGTAGCTGCGCCATTGCGGCGACCGTGATCGCGATCGGCGCGTTCGTGGGGCGCGAGAAAGATCGCACAGTGCCAACCTCGCCGACGGCGCACGCCATCAATAGCGCGGCGGCCGGCGACTGTCTGCATCGAGAAAGCGGTCCGACAAAGACCGACGGCACCGCCGACGACATCGTGACGATCGTTGTGTGCGATTCGAAAGACGCCACAGACAGCGTGCTTTTGCGCACCAACGACATCGGTAACTGCGGGGCCGACCCGTGGATCCGCACGGACGAATACACACCCTCGATCGTGCTCTGTCTGGAGAGAAAATGAAGGCGTTCGCGGTCAACGCGCTCGCAACACGACGATTCGGATCCGGTCAAAGTGGCCGCTGCTGAGGGAGTGAGATGAGCACCGTTTCCGGCGCCGACGTCGGGGAGCTGCGCAAGTTGTCTCAGACGCTTTCGCAATCAGCCGACCGCATCGAAAGTCTCATGGGCAGCGTCCAGAGTCAGCTCACGTCGACAAAGTGGACCGGTCCCGATGCCAATAGGTACCGAAGCCAGTGGCAGAGCGATTCGACCGCCAAGCTCCGCAGTGTCGCGAGCGCGCTGCGCGATGCGTCAAAAGTAATCGCCCGCAACGCAACTGAACAGCAGCACGCCAGTTCTACAGGCGGTGGGTCGATCGCGGGCTCCGGAAGTGGCTGGAACCGGACCGACCCGAACAACGCGGCGCCAACGTCGACATCGGATTTGTACTCCCGATTACGACAAGTGACCGGCAACGATCACACGGACGGAGCCAACGACGGCGTCTACGTCGAAAAGGTGAAAGATCCCAACACTGGCCAGATTCGGGCGATCGTGTATCTCGGCGGAACCGACGCGTTAGCTTCACCAATCAGCCCCTGTGGACCAGTGTTCCGGATCTGCTTGAACAGGCGAAACAGGAGCAAATCAACGCAATTAATAATGCGCTTCGCGGCTTACCGGCGGATACGCCGATCATGCTCGCCGGGTACAGCCAGGGTGGCATGGACGCTCAAATCTTAGCTCAGAGCGGCAAACTTAACGGGGACGTAGCCGCAGTGGTGACATACGGCTCGCCGATCGTCGAAAACCCGGGCAGCGGGTACACCACGGTGCACCTGCAAGATTCAGGTGACATCGTTCCGAAAGCGTTCAATCCGGTGGCCGAAATCAACGCGCTCAGCGACGGAGACGTCTTCGTCGGCAATTCCCAGGACGATGCCTTGGGACCCGGTGTCGCGCAAGGCGCGATTGTGCACATGGACCCGACCACGTACCAAGAAGACGGCACCGAATTCGACGCCGCACCCGGGTATGACAAAGCCAAGTCGGTGATGGATCAGTTCCTCCGTGGCCAGGTAGTCGACTACCGATCACCCTCCTAGGTCGATGACCTTTACCCACGATTGGAGGGGAGCGAATCAATCTGCTGCTCTTGGCGATTGGAAAATTCGTCGCGGACCGAGGTGGTGCACCTTCCATCGGAGAACGCTAACCAATCGAACGTGCAAAATTTGGCGCTCAGCGTCGATAGACGTCCAATGCCGCTGGAAGTGGATCGACCGAAGCTACCGCCGCGGCGATCTTCACGCATTCTTGAACGCAACGGCATCACCCGACCACGCCGCCCGAAAGTTAGTATGACTGAGGCCCGCACGAGCTTTGGCGTCCGCAAGCTCGCCGTTCCGGTGAAATCACCTCCTACCGTGATGCCGTAACCCGTGCGCTCAGCGTTGATTCCAGGATCTGATCTCAGAGCGGCTGCGGATTGGATTGGCGTAGGCCGACTGTCGTCCGTTCGACCGACCTCGCTCGAAATGCCGCCAAAGATTGATGTCTTTCTGCTTGGCTATGCAGACGGCGACGCGACCCGGCGACGTTGTCCGGGAACGCAATGCATATTTGTCACCAACGACGACTGTGTCGTTGGTGCCGGATCCGCACGAAAGGGGATGGGCCTTTGAAATTCACACTGACCGCTCTCGCCGCCGGCGCGTTGATGGCCGCCACGATCGGCGTCGCCGCACCCGCGAACGCCGCGCAAGGCGGCTGGGATCGCAGTGGTAACCCGCACGCCTGGATCAAGATCGGCCGGCCTGAAATGAACCAGGCCGGAAACTATCCACAGCGGAACTGCTGGGCCGCGTTGCAGGCCAACGAAGGCAGCCAGAACCGGTTCACGGCCTGTGACAGCCTGGTCCCGAGCCTGCAGGCTGAACAGGCGGCGCACCCGAAGGCGAACGGGTATTGGGCTGAGTGGTATTTCAACGGCCAGACACACCAAGGGGTGTGGTGATGACGCGCCCCAGCTTTTTGTCCGCCGTCCTTGCTACCAAAGCCGTGGCCGGCTTCGCCGTCGCCGCTGCGATCGCGATGCCGGCGGCCCACGCTGACCCGAACTGCACCGAGGACTGCGGCGTGGACAAGGGTCAGTACCTACTGCCGCCCGAGTACCTGAAGGGCGGCCTAGGGCCGTCGATCGACATACACAACGCAATCATCACATCGCATGCGATCTGCGACCGCCTGAGCCAGGGAGCCACCCGCGACCAGGTCCGCTCAATCGCCGGTGACGGCTCACCACAACAGCAGGACGTGGTGATCAACGCGGCCATCAAGGTCTACTGCCCCGGAATCAAAGCATGAGACACGCACTAGCAGCGCTGGCCGTCGCAGTCATCGGGCTGAGTCTGGCACCGCCGGCTCGCGCCGACCAGACACCAACTTTGGGCGTCGCCAAGCCAGCGGCCTACCCAGACGCCGAAGGGCTCGGTACCCCAAGCCCAACGATGTTCTCCATCGGAGCGACCGCCATGAGCACCATCCAGCACATCACGTGGGATTCCTGGGGCGGACCGCAAGCGACTGGCCACGGCGTGCGCCAGGCGGCGGCGATGCCGGCCCCCGAACGGATCAACTTGGTGGCCAAGGATCTCGGCAACTGCGGCGGCCAACTCGCCTACCGCAAGATCGAGGAATCCAGCCCTGGCGACAGTTCGGGGACGACCTTCGACATTTGCTAGGAGCACGGGCTGCACCAGCACGACGCGGCGAACGCCGAAGTCGTGCGTCAGGACACGAATAGCCTTTGCGGTCAGGACGGACTATGACGAAATCGACGCGCGGCAGAGAAGCTGGGGCCGGCGCTGAGCCGATCCGTGTACCCAACAAGCCCGATGGCGGCCATACTGCGCATGGTCGGCTGCGTGACGACGCGCGAGAATCGGTCAACTGCGTCGCGCAGGACGCCAGTCCAACGCGGGTGCGAAAACCCCTGTGGGGTCAGGACGCGATGATTGGTCTTGGACTGCTCATCACTGCGGCGGTCGCCTCCGTCTCGATGTTCGTTGTTCACCGCAGCCACCACGACCCGCCCCTATCTGGAACTCACCACCAGACGCCGCCGTCCGTCATTCCGGGCCAGCAGCCGACAGTAACGGCCAGCATTACAGCCCAGCCGTCAGAACGCAGACCACCGTCAGTGTGGCGTGACCCAGGCATATTCTGGCGACCGTCTCCTGAAGGACCAATCCCTGCGCCGCACCCGCCTTTCCCACAACTGCCGGAATTCCCGCTACCTCACCAGCCGGACGGCCACTAGCGAGCTAGCAGATCAATTGCCGCAGCGAACACGTGTCATCCGTTCGACTGACCCCGGTTCAATGGTCCGGCAGGAGTGTCACGGTTTCTGATTGGCTGTGCAGTGAATACGCGAGTTGGCGGAGAGCTGCAGACCGTCAACCCGACGCCGACGCGCACGCCGACGTCGCCAGGAGTCGACAGCTATGGCCGCTGGGTCTTTGACGGCGCGGCCGGCACCCCGGCGCCGATGCTTACCACCGCGCGCAGTCAGGCGTATCCCGTCTCTGACGGTCCGCTCCTGCCACGAAAGTCGGTGAAACCGGAACAGCGCGCCCCCGCTTGTCGTCCGAACGACTGCTTTTTCGCATGACGCACGCATGATTGGATGCGGCTATGCCTCGCGCTGGCGGTCCCGGCTGGTCGGGTTGGGGACCGGACGACCGCCGTGCGACCGAGGCCGGCCATCGTCAGTCCCCCACTGGGGCCTACCCGCCTGCAGCGCAACAGTATTGGGCCACCACGCCCGTTGAGCCCCGCCACCCCCGCAGCGGCGGGGGCCCGGCGCGGATCGTCATCGTCGTGGTTGCCGTGTTGGCAGTGGTCCTGACCGGCGTCGTTGTGTGGCAGTTATCGCACCGCGGAACGAGCGGTGCCGGCCCGGTGCCCGGCCAACTGACCCGAGAATTCCCGACCGCACCATCGGTGGCCTGGACCGTGACCGCCGACCAGCTCGGTGCCGGCGCGTTGACGTTGAATTCATCCGAAGGCGACGGTTTCTACGCCTTTCCCCCCGCCCTGGTCGACGACGGTGGCATCGCCGTCAGCGTGGCCGCCGCGGGCGGCTCCACCGTCAACCACGTGCTGGTCGGGGTGACCATGGCCACCGGCAAGCCGTGGACCACGCAAGTTCCGGCATCGTGTCCGGCTCAAATTGCGCGGCACCTGATCGCCTGCCCGAGCGCGACTGGTGACGCGCAGCGGTATGCCTTCATCGACGTCCGCAACGGTACCCAGGCGGGTGCCGCAGCGGTACCGCAAGGCGCTCATGGGTCGACGGCGTTCGACGGCGAGGCCCTTTACCTGACCGGAAGCGACAGCAACGGATCTGTCATGCGCATCACCAAGCTCGACCGCGCCGGGAACCAGGTCTGGTCCGTGACGCCGGACCTGCCGATCCCGTCGGGGCCCGGCTGGACCTACACCGCGGTCGGCCGAGGCCTCGTCGGTGCGTCGATGAACAGCGCCGAAGCGGTGGTCTCCGCCGCCGACGGGCATCTGATATCCAAAAACGTTGGCGCCGGCCAGGTCCTGGCCGACGGCAGCCTGATCGGCCCGGTCCACGGCAACGGTCAAGGCGGCCCGAACGGTTACGAAATCGTGCACCCGGACGGGAGCACCACCGAACTGCCCAGGCTCGACAATCCCCTCAACGGCTCGTACGGACCGACCCAACAACAGCCGGCAGTGACCTCGCGCGATCTGGCGGGAATCGCCACAGTCGGCGGTCGGCTGTACCGGCCGGGCAGCACCACCTCGAGCTGGACCGACGCGACGCCGATCAGCCGCGTCGTCCTGGTGACCGACCGCGTCACCGTCGGGGTGACGGATAAAGGCGCGCTCCAAGCGTTTGACACCCAGACCGGGCAGACCGTCTGGTCGGGGGTCGACGGCACCGTCGCGCCGACCACCTCGAAATATGTCGATTCGGTCATCACCGACGGTATCCGCATCATCGCCCTCGCCGGCGACGGCACCATCACCGCAACGGACGCCGCGACCGGCGCCCCGGCCTGGAAGCTGCAGGGGCCGACCCCGACGGCCGGCGCCGGGTACTACCCGGGGCGCACCGAGCCTGCCGCCGCCTACCTCTACGCGGCTGGCGACAAATTCGTCGTGGTCACCGGCGACGCCATAACCGCCTACGGCGCGACGGGTGGCCAGGCAGCCGAGCCGGGCTCGCGCTCCGGCCAGCCCGGCACTCAACCCGGCCAGAGCGGGGGCGGCTACTACACCCGCTGCGGCAGCGCACCCATCTTCACCCCGCAGAAGTTCCGCACCGCCGGCGGCGGCCTAGTGGTCACGCTCAAGGTCACGGCGAAGTGCCCCGGTGGTGACGTCCTTGGCGGCGCCGGCACCACACTCACCATTCACGACGACACCGGCGTGATCGCCTCAGGCACCTTTGATTTCAGCTCAAATCCGATCGGTATCGCGCCCCCTTCCGGCTCCGACGGTGGCGGCACCATCATCGAGCTCACCTTCCCGCCGGGCTCATTCTGGCGGCTGCCCGACACCCTGGGCACCGACTCCTCGGGCGCGGACTCCTCCGCCGGTGTCGCGGCTAAACCCGGGATCCTGGTGGAGTGCGAACGGCCCAATGACGGTGCCGCACAGGCGACCAGCCCGCCAGCCGCCCCGTCGGCGACCGCAAGCCCGGGCTACACCCCGTCGGGAACCGACATCGGCACCAACTGCTCGCAAGCGTTGCGCAGCCAAGCCGACAGCGACCGCTCGTTCATCACGACCAAGCTGAACGGCCACTGGCTAGCCCAACTCAGCTCCAAGCGAGCCGGACTCGAGGCGGACGGCAAGGTCTGGGACGACTGCGCCATCCTGCACGAATTCCTCGCTCTGCGTTTGCGGTTCGTCGATGTCCGGATGCTGTGGAGCGACGAATGGTCGGTGTTCAGCGATCCGGGCTGGTGGGTCACCGTCGCCGCGGCCACCTTCCCGGGCCCGGACGACGCGAACGGCTGGTGCCGCCAACAAGGCTTCGACCGCGACCACTGCTTCGCGAAGTTGGTCAGTACCTCAGCGGGACCCGACGGGTCCACCAAGTACTGGAACTAGCCTCCCCGGCGCACCGTGGCCGGATGCGACGCAGCAATCAGCGCCCGCCGCGATCCCGCGTCGGCAGGAAAAAATGGCCGCAGTGATCGCCGTGTCGAGGCGCTGCCAACCCCAGCAGGTCGAAAACCCAGCGCCCCCCGTCCAGACGGCGAACTAATCCATCCGCGCCTCCCGGCGGGGATTGCCGGTGGCGCCGGGCTCGTGGGCCACTGATCACGGTGGTGTCGGTCGGACGGCCGACGCCGGAACGGGCCGAATTATGGGAAAATCCGCTCGTCGTAACGACATTCCGCGACGCAGAGCTCCCTGTGCGCAACGCGGACCGGGACGACTCCGTGTGGACTATCCGGCGAAGGAACGGTTTGACATCAGTAATGCGCCTGGCCGACGGCGCGGACTTGGCGCTGGGTGCCGTGCTGGCACGAGCCGGCGAGGGCACGATTTACGAAGTCGCTGAGCGCGCCGACGTCGTCGCCAAGATCTTTCACCCCGAGCTGAACAACCTGGACGCCAAACGGGTGAAGGTCGAGGCGATGACCGCCTCACCGCCGGCCGGATCGGTGCAGTCCGACGGATTCGTGGTGCTGTCCTGGCCGCTTCAGCTGGCCAGCGGTCGCGATGGAGCCGTCGGCTACGTCATGCCCCGTATCGATACCGCCAACGCCGTCGAAATCCACACCCTGAGCAATCCGTCCAACCGAAAAAATCCGCTGCCCTCGGCGCCCCAATGGACCACCCACGTCACCTGGCGTCATTTGGTCAACGTCGCCGCCAACCTGTGTCTGGCCGTGGACACCGTCCACCGGGTCGATGCCGTCATCGGAGACTTCCAGGAACGCAACATCCTGGTCAGCGACACCACCCGGGTGACGCTTGTCGACTGTGACTCCATGCAATTCACCGGCGCCGACGGCCAGCAATTCCTGTGCGCGGTGGGCCGTCCCGAGTTCACCGCACCCGAACTGAGCGGCAAAGATCTGTCCATCACCGCGCGGGCGAAGTCCTCCGACTACTTCGCCCTGGCCGTGCACATTCACCTGCTGTTGATGGGCGGCAACCATCCGTTCATGCGGGGCGACTGGAACGGCGGCGGAGACCAACCCGACGCGGCGGCACTGGCACACGCCGGACAGTGGGCGGGAGGTCCAGGTTCCGCGCTGCACACCCACGCCCTCGCGCCACCAGTCGCGTTCCTGCCGGACCGGATTCAGCGTCTCTTCGGCCGGGCTTTCACCGACGGGGCCCGCGACCCGGACGTGCGTCCCTCCGCCGCGGAGTGGTTCCGCGCGCTGAACGCGATCAGCATCGTCACCTGCCCCCGCGACCATCAGGTGCCGGCCGGACACCCGCAGTGCCCGTGGTGTGCCATCGACGACGAACGCGCCAAGCGTCGCGACCAGCGCTCAGCAACTACGCCCGGCCAGACGACCCGGGTCACCGCTGCCCGCAGCACGCCCAGCCAGCCCCCCGATTCCATATCGTTCGGCTTCTCGATCCGCCGCCAACGAGCGCTCATCGCCGCAGCCAGCGTCGGGGCAGTGCTCATCGCCGCGGCGATGATCGCCGGTGCCCTGATCGACGGCCATCAATCCAGCACACCGGACCAGAGCGCGTACACACCGACCACGTCGATCACATCGAGTGAAGCGGTAGCGACGCCGAGCATCCCCGAGGTCACGGCACCCACATACACGCCCACCATCCCGCCGACGGTGCCCTCCACCTATCCGCCCCCCAACGCGCAATCCTTCGACAGCGTCTTCCAGAACGCGAAAGTCGGCGAGTGCGTCAACCGCGTACTCGGGTCATCACGCGGCGACGGGTCATTAGAGCTGACATCGTTCTACCTCACCGATTGCGGCGCCGGCGACGTGACGGACAAAGTGACCGCACGGACTTCCGATGTCGGCGAATGCCACGGAACGTGGGCGCGCAGTGACCAACTGCGCATCGTGCTCTGCCTGACCAAGCCTTAGCCGTGCTGAGAGAAGACGATGGCGCTAGGCGGTGTCGCGGGGCGCTCAATGAGCTCATCGATCAGCGAGACGCATCCTTCGCAGCCGCGCACCGCGACATCGAGCAGCGTGCCGACCTCGCGCAGCCGCGCACCGCGACCATGCAGCACACCGCCACGACGGCGTCATCCATGATTTACGACCGCGCGACGCCACCCGTGTCAGCGAACGGCTGACACGCGAATCACGCGCCCTACGCGTGTGGACCGCCCTGGGTGGTGGAATCTGGTGTCAGAAGACGACACCCGCCAGATCGGCCGGATCTATGAACCCGGCGATGAGTTCGATCGGAAACGAATTCAGCATGTCACCCGCCAGCTGAAAGTCGGCGCCGAACACCGCGAACACGGCCGTGTCCACACCGGAACCGGCCGCGACCGCAGCCGCGACCGCCTGGTCTGCACTCAGCAAAGCCTCGGTGCCCTGGTCCCACGCTTGATCGACCGCGGTGAACCACGGGTTGAGCAGATCAGCGAAAGCTCCGTTGTCGTAGGACGATAGCGAGCTTTCGGCCGTGTACAGCGAGGCGATTTCGTTGAGAGCGATGTTCTGAGCCGCGGTCTGCTGCGTCATGCCCGCGACATCGGACACCGGTCCACTCACCACCTGGTTGGCCTCGGTCAAATTGGCCGATGCGTCGTCGAGCAAGTCGAGCGGGTAGCTCGCGACGATGGGCGGCACGGTGTCGGACGCGGCACCGACGGCAGAACCGCCCCCGCCCACGGCGTCGAACAGACTGCTCTCCCACGGAGCGCTCTGCAGGTGGGCCGCGTCCAGCAGGCCGGCGAAATCTGTTGATGCCGAGGTATTTCCGGTGTCGGCGAGGGCCGACGACGCGAAGTCTGTAGCGATGAACCCGGCAGCGACCGCTGCCAGGACTCGAGCGACCCACCGTCGATCAGGTGCTGTCATGTCGACTCCTTACTGGTGCGCAGGTGCTGCTGTGGCGGCGACGTCACCGACCACCGCAGCCTTAATGGCGCGCTGACCGTCACCCTAGATTGGCGAACGCAATAGACAGTGGGCCGAACAACAGTTGCTCCGCCACATCGACGGTCAGCGCGTTGCTGCCGATGAACAGCTCATCCTCACCCAAATTTGTTGCACCCGCTGCGATGTCGGCGATCCCCTGGTTGAGGTACGTTTCACCGAAATCGTAGAACACCTGCAGGTTAGAACTCAGCTGGCCGAAACTTTCGGGAAGGGGGGCGATTTGGGAGACGGAATCGAAATAGCTGTAATAGAACGGCTGGTCTGGCGAAGTGATTGACGCGAGCAGCGCGTCTTCGGGTGCGGCGACGAGGATGTTGTTGTCACCGTTCATGACGTACTCCAAGCCGTCGATCAAGTCGCCCTGGTTGAAAAGAGCTGATCCGGCACTGATCTGGGACTCACCGAGATTGGCGACATAGGAGACATAGTTGGACGGATCGGCCGCGGCTGAAGCCACCAGCGAAACAGCGATCAGGCTAGCGCCCGCGGTGGCGAAAATGGCTGCTGCGCAACGGCACAGGGCGAAATGCATAGCAATACTCCAATGGTGTGCGGGTGGGTTTGTCTTTACAGGCCGAGGTTGGCGAACGCGATGTACAGCGGACCCATCAACGATTCCTCGGTCAGTCCGACCGTGAGGTCACTGAGGCCGTGGAACAGCAGACCGTCGGCAAGATTGGTTGCCCCAGAGGCGAAGTCGGCGCTCGCCTGACTCAGCGCGGTCTGCCCGTCTGTGAGGAAGAACTGAAGATCGGCGCTGTACTGCGCAAAGTCGGAAGGAAACGGGAGCTGGTTTGCCGGATCGTAGAAGCTGTAATAGAACTCTTGGGCTGGTGACTCGATCTGGGCGAGGTAAGCGTCTTCCGGTGCGGCGATCAGGACGTTGTTTTCTCCGTTGACAAGGTAGTTCAACCCGTCGCTGTAGTCGCCACCGTTGAAAAGCGCCAGGCCTTCGGCGATCTCGGATTGCCCGTCGGCAGCGATTTGCGGCGCGACGTCGGCGGGGCCGGCGGCCGCCGAACCGGCCAGCGTGACGGCGGCTAGGCCGGCGCCTGCAGCGACCAGGGTTGCCGTAGTGAAACGGCGGACAGCAGCAAATGTCATGGTGATACTCCGAGGTGTGGGAGGCGGAGGATTTACTGAGGAACGGCTGAACCATAACTGAAGAAACCCTGAGGCGGCGACCTGTTCATGAGGAATTCGTGACTCCATCGACTGAAATCATCCGTTCGGACGACAGTCCGACTGTTGGTGGCGCCGGTCGAACGTTCGCGGGTATTCGGCTGTAACACAGATGATTTCGCGAGGTACGCTCTACGCGTAGCCGACACGACGCGTGCTATCTCCGCATCGGCGCCGGTGTGGTGGGGCCCACCGATGACCGCGAGTATAAAAACGTGCCGGGCGAGGGTCGCGACGACTTATTGTCACTAGTACCGGCCGACGGCAAACGCGAACGCATAGGAAAACACATGACCCGCCGTACCGCAGCAGCAGTAGGACTGGCAGCGATCGCCACCTCGTTATGGCTGGCGCCGATGGCGCACGCCGGCTCGCAGTATCTCCGTACTCAATCGGGTGCGGTGCGCTGTGTGGTGTTGACCGACGATCAGGGCCACGGGGGTGGCCCGGCCGTTGCGTGCGAGCACGGGCCCGGATTTCCGCAAGCCCCAGTCAGCCAGTACGGCACTCATTTCGATGATGCGGTGATCCACGCGTCGGGCAAATTCTTTTGGGAAGACGCCAATATCGGCGGCGGCGGCACCCCGCAGAACGACCTGGTTCTGACCTACGGCCAAACCTTCCATATCTTGGGGTGGACGGTAGTGCCGAATAGCGACGGCACCCGGTTCACCGATGACGGCAGCGGCCACGGCATGTTCGTCAGCATCGACAACGTGTCACCGTTCTAAGCGCACGACGCGACCGTCTAGAAAGAAGGCGGTGCGGGGTCGAGCATTGCGACCTGGCTGCCCGTTCCCCCCTGCACAGTCACCAGCACCGCCGAAAGATCAGCACAAGCGTCATAATTCGACGCTTGTGGGCTACTGTCGCGGCGAGCACGCCGGCAACTCCGATCAAGCGAATCTTGGTCGCCATCAGTCGCTCCTCCCAGGGGCTTACCGCACACGATGCGAGTCATATGTTCGACCGACAGATTCTGCGCCTTAGCTGTGTGAGGATGCCCGCAACGGATTGCATGAACCAGGAGCGTCAGCGTGGTGAAGTACGGAGCGGATACTACTCAGTTGCGGTCGTTGAGCAAGACGGTCGCCAACGCCGCCGATCAGCTCAACCAGATCGCAAATCAGGTCACGAGCCAGCTGGCCGCAACACGCTGGCAAGGCCCCGACGCTGATCGCTTTCGCTCGCAGTGGAACTCGGCGTCGACGAAGTCGCTCCGCACCGCGACCCAAGGCCTGCACGACGCATCCGCAGCGCTGGTGCGTAACGCCAAAGAACAGGATCAGGCCAGCAACACAGGCGGTGGCTCCATCGCCGCCGCCGGTGTCCACGCGCCCGAAACGTGCTCCCCCGATGTGACTGAGAACGGCATCTACGAGGGGCTGTCCATCGCTAGCGGGTCCAAGGGCGTGATCGAAGATATCGAGACATTGCGTGACGCCGGAAGCGGTATCGCCGAGGCTGCGCACGCGGGCGTCGGGTCGGACGTGCTTGGCGCCGGCGCAGTAGCCCTCGACGCGAAGGACCTTCAGGGACGCCTGAAAGGGATCGCCGACGGCAATATGGGCGACTTCATCGGCGGCTTGGTCGATGTGGGTGCCGGCGCAATCTCGGTGGGGAGCATGGTGGCTCCCGAGGCGGCAGTGCCCCTCGCAGTGGCTGATTTCGGTGCCACCGCCCTCGGGGACGCGCTCGAGCATGTCGGCGAGGACAAAGGCAAGTAATTATTGGCGGCCGACCGCCCCGTAAACAACGGTGGCCACGACAAGATCTGCAACTGAAGGCTATTCGGCCACCATACGTTGGCTGAGCCGGGCTACATTTCGCTGAATCTCTCGGAGACGCGGCACCGCAAACGGCAGCGCCGCCGCTACGCACAGCATCATCAACGAGGCAGTGACGATCGTCTGCGTGATGTTTTTGCTAGCAATCCTCAAGAGCACAGCTGCATCCGCCGTGAGCCCTACGAGAGCCAGGCTTGACGTTCGCCTCGCTTCAGCTGGGTGTCGGACCTGTTGCGCAGGTGTGCTGTTCACAAACGAACAGCCGCGCGTCGCACCGTCGGATCGCTGGGAACGCGACCTGCGGTGACTGCTTCCACGGCTGCTTCGAAGAAGTGCCGGCGGAAGGCCTTGAGTTTCTCACAAGCACCGCGCCTATGAAATCAACGGGGGCGGTGCATGTAATCCCAGGCGTCATTGGACCCGTCTGGCGGCGGCACATGATTGCCGTGCTCATCGTGGCAGCTCTTGTACAGGCCCGGCCTATCTCCCCAGGGACCGGGCTCGTAGGCGATCTGGTCACAGTGCACCCCGTTGGCCCACGCGACCGCCGGTTGCAGCGCAGAGAGCGCCGACGCGCCGCACACCGCGAATGCCGCCGCCAGCACACAGCTGACGAACCGTCGTGACAGTACGAGATCAGACATCCGATTCTCTCCTCATGTGGCGGAAAGCGTTGTCGCTAGGCGCCGTTGACGAAACTGCCGGTGCAAATGTTGTAATGCCCGGCCGGGTTGAACGTCTCTCCCTTAGTGGGGAAGAACCACTTGGCCGCCTGATACATCAGTTGACCGTTGCAGGTACCGAGGTTGTAGGCCACGATGGTGGCCGGTTGCGGAGTCGAGTCCGCAACGCTTGCCCCAGGCGCTTCCCAATTCGCGGTTCCGGTCCCCCTGGCTTGCTCGTCCCCCCACGACGACCAGCTGATGTTCCAGATCATGCCGGTCGGATCCCCGCCGTTAAACACTTTCGCCGGTCGAACCGCACCGTAGCCTTCCTGATTGCTCGCCCACACACGGCCCAAGGTTGGTTGCGGGTCCGCTGAACTCACGGGCGCAGCGGCGACCGCAAGGGCCGCCATGACCGCTGCGGCGCGGACAGCCTTGATTAACATCTTCATCCCTCCCACTTTGTGCCCCTGGCCCGTATCGCCGGCGCTCTTGGCGTGCGCGGCAGGCGATCGCAGCGCGAGACGGCGGATCCGCGAGCACAACGATTCGCACGTGGACACCCTCCTTGCGGCGATCGGCATTGCCACAACGGCTCCACTTTCCCAGCGGCCTTCGGTCATCGGTATCAGCCGAACGGACGACGCGGCCCAGGCTGCGCTGCAAAGGCGTGGTTCAGCGGTTTACGTCGGCTGTCGGGCCATAGCTACATAGCCTTGCCACACACTCCAGTCCCGTCGACGAGGTGGCCGGCTGGCGGGTCGGCGTGTTCACCGTCGCAGTGATCTGCCGGGTAGCGGCCATGGGTTTCGTCAGACTCGCACCAGAACCGCGCGGTTCACACCGGTGTTGCGTGATGGCGCGAATCCTGAAGGGAGCCTTGGTTATCGGCTGGCCGAATATCTGCAAACGCCGCGACAGCTGGTGTTGTTCGCCCAAGGTTTCCTGCTGATGGGTGGATTCGTAGCGCTCTACAACTTTCTCGGCTTCCGCTTGACGCGCGCACCGTTTCACCTGGCGCCGAACGCTCGTGGATGGACGGCAGTAGCCATCACGATCCTGACGTGTGCCGGTATCGCCGCGGTTCTCGCGGGGCTGTTCCTGCACGACGCGTAGTGGGCACCGCGCTACTCTCGACGACGACCCAACCCTGCTCAGTGCTCAGGAGCTGCGCGTGCTCCAACTATCAATCGACGAGGCGTTGAGTGCGCGCGCCGACATCGACTGGTCGGTGTCCATCCGCGACGGCGCGGGTTGCGAATTGGCCTCTCGAGACGGTGATCGCGCGCTGAAGTCGGCGAGTGTGGGCAAAGTTCTACTGCTCCTTGAGGTGGCGCGGCAAATCGAAACGGGGGAGCTCGACGGCGCAAGCTTGCTCAGCAGGACGCCGGAGCTCGCGGTTGCCGACTCGGGAATCTGGCAGCACCTGCACATCAGTGAGTTGGCGATCGACGATCTCTGCGTCTTGATCGCCAGCGTCAGCGACAACTCTGCGACCAATGTCCTTCTCGAGCGCGTGGGTTTGCCGAGGGTCGTCGAGCTCACGGAATCGCTGGGCCTTGTCGCGACCGCCTTGCTGGACTATGTCCGAGACGACCGCGGCCCCCAACATCCGCCCACGTTGTCGATCGGGTCGGCGTCGGAACTGTCCGCTTTGATGAGTCAGCTCTCGCGCGGTGAGTTGGTAACGCCTGCAGTGTCAGAACAGGTGAACGCTTGGCTGGCAACGACAGTCGACCTTTCGATGGTCGCGTCGGCTTTCGGCCTCGACCCGCTGGCGCATGCGCCTAGTGATCGAAACATCGCTATTCGCAACAAAACTGGTGCCGACCCTGGAGTGAGGGCTGACGTCGGCACCATTACGCGAAACGCGACCCGTTTCTCCTACGCGGTGCTCGCCAATTGGGATGTCGGAAGCGCTGATCGCCGAGACGAAGTCCTCTCCGGAATGAATGCCATCGGGACGATCTTGCGGACCGCCCTCGAAAATGAATAGGCGGTGAACCGCGCGCGAGTTAAGGGCCGCCGACAATAATCCCCACATATTCTGCACCCCAACGCCCGCCAAAGATCCGCGTCATTTCTGAAAAGAAAGCGAACAAATGACCTCACGTCGCTGGCTCACGAAATTCTCCCTTTCCGTCCTTGCCGGGGCGGCCTTGATGGGTAGCGTCGGGATCGCGGGTGCGACCACTCCCCAAGACGACGCATATCTCGCCAAGCTGAGCGCCGTCGGGCTGACCTGGCCGCCCAGCACCGAAGAGGCGCTCATCGGTGAAGCGCATCTGATCTGCTACGACCTCACCTGGGGTTGGCAGCCGCAGACGATTGCGGACGACATTCACGACCACCTCAACAAGCGTGGTGTCACATTGCTGGATGTCGGGACGATGGTCGACGCCGCGCACAAGGTCTATTGCCCCGGGAACGTGTGCGACGCCCCCACCCTGTGCACCTAGACGGATTCATTTCAGCCGCAGCGGTACGCCGGCATCTTCGAAAACGCCCTGTATCGCCTCGAACAGCGACAGCTTCTCGTGCCTGACGTCGTTGAGGTAGTGCCGGGATAGCGCGCTGTGCTCCCATTCGAATTCATAAGGCCGCTTTTCGGGGGTGCCGAAGCCGCCCCGCAGGCAATCGGCCAATGCGTCGAGATTGCGCCCGAAGTATCCGCCCGCTCCGTTGACCGCGGCGCCGATCTCTCGGTAGAAGTCGCTGGGCGACTTGATCTTTCGGCCGTCGATCCGGTAGATCAGCGGCCTTCCGTCGGTCGATCCGCGCGTCATTGTTGACTGCCCGCGTCGGTGATTAGGCAGAACGAGTCGTAATGGTCTCCGGTGTAGAAGTATTGGGGCGGATGTACCAGCGGTGTTCCGCCCGTGACGATGCGCCGCATCGACCGGTCTCGGGCGCGAGGCGTGATCACGGTGTACTCGTGGTAATAGCCGCGCCGCTGCTGGGCTAGGTGACCTTCGTGATTGGCGAATACCTCACCGTCGCTGCGAGGGAACGGAAATGGCCCACCCGCGTGGATGCGTTTCACGGTGTCTGCCACCTCGCGGGGCAGGGCCGCGATTTGGCACGTTGACGCGTCGACGCCGCTCGCGGTGGCCGGCCCCGGACGGGAAGAGCGGTCGCGGGTTAGGGCCCATCCGCCGACGAGGACGGCCATGGCGCACAGCGCGACGAGCACCAGTCTGCTCCGGCTCATTCGTTCATTACAACCCAACGATGTGACGGTGAGCCGGAAAACGAGTTCGACCCGATCAGCTGAAGCGGACGCCGATCGTGGCCATGCCGAAGATCTTTTTGCCAGCGGACTTTGCTGTGACGATGACGACGCCCGAACGGGTCTCCGGGTCCAAAGACTTGACCTTGCCACCGAATTCAATGTCACAGCCCCCCCGGGCCGACACGATCGCGGGCGCCGACAGCCGCACCGCGTAACGGGTGACCGACCCCGGGTCACCGGTCCAACTGGAAGCGAACCCGGCCCCCAATCCCATGGTCAGCATTCCGTGGGCGATCACGTCGGGCAGGTTGGCCAGCTTGGCGATGTCCTCGTCCCAGTGGATCGGGTTGGCGTCGCCCGCGACACCGGCATAGTTCACCAGATCGCCACGCGTCAGGCGAGCGTGCTGGACCGGCAGCTCGTCGCCAACCTTCACGTCGTCGAACGACGGCGTCCCCGGCGTGCGGGTCAGGCCGCCGTCGGCGATGCGAACCTCACCCGGGGGGCGGACGGTCTTCTCGTAGTCGTCCTCGCCGATCCCGAAGATGTCGACGTCATGCATCATCGCGTTCTGCACCGCCGTCTTGATCGCGGGATCGATGTCCGCGGCGGTGACCCCGACGACGGTGGTGTGCAGTGTGTGGACCCGTTCGCCGGCCGCGTCGGTGAAGGTGTTGGTCACGGTGATCAGGTCGCGGCCGGCCATCCGGCGCACGGACGTCAGCTCGACGTCGACCGTCAACTCGTCGCCTGCCACGATCGGCCGGTGCTGCTCGAAGAGCTCCTCGGTCTGCATATAGGTGTCGTAGCCGACAACGATCTGCTCGAACATGCGGCGGTTGCAGGTCATGCCGGGCGTCGAAGTGAACGTCAGCGGCGCGATCAGGTCGGGGTAGCCCAATTTGGCGGCGGCCTCGACGTCCCAGTGGGCGGGGTGATAGTCCTGCACCGCGCGGGCGTATTCGCGGAGCTTTTCGCGGCCGACCAGGTAGGTACCGGCCATCGTGTAGTGATGGCCGACGCGCTCCTCGAGCGTCGATGATTCTGCTGCTGCGGTCATGAATTGCTCATCTCTTCCGCCGGCCTGTTCACCGAAGCCGACCAAAAGACACTAACGCGCGGCGCTCGTAGCACTACAGCGCGCGTGCCTGAGTGGACCGTCGAGTGGCCACTTATTCGATCCGGGCATGATCCAAGGCGTGACCAACCGCATCCAATCGTTGCTGGACGTGCAGTATCCCGTCGTCCAGGCACCGATGACCTACATCGCTCGGGCCGAGCTGGCGGCCGCCGTCTCCGAAGGCGGGGGCTTGGGAATGATCGAGACCCTGACCCCCGAAGGACGTGCTGACCTGCGCAGAGTGCGCGAACTCACCGACCGGCCCGTGGGGGCCAACCTGATGATTCAGGGCTGGAAACGCGACCCGTCGATCGTCGACGAGCTCGTCGCCGCCGAGGTTCGCCATGTGTTCACCTCCGCCGGCGACCCGGCGTTGTTCACCGCGCGGCTCCACGACGCCGGCATGACGGTCATCCACGTCATCGGATCGCTGACGGGTGCGCAGAAGGCTGTGGACGCGGGTGTCGATGCGTTGGTGGTCGAGGGCGTTGAGGGCGGCGGGTTCAAGTCGGCCCTCGGGGCATCGACGTTGGTCCTGCTGCCGCTCGTCGCGGATCGGGTGGACCTTCCGATCATTGCGGCCGGCGGCATTTGCGACGCCCGGTCGGCGGCCGCCGCCGTCGTGCTCGGTGCCGAGGGCGTGCAGATGGGCACCCGGATGCTTGCCAGCCACGAGGCCGGAGTGCACGCCAATTTCAAGAACGAGATCATCGCGGCCGGTGATGACGGCACCGTGATGCTGGATCTCCCGGGCAACCCGACGATGCGGGTGCTGCGAACCGGCCTCGCGGCCCGTGTCGCCGCCGCCGGACCCGGGATAGAGCTGCTCGGCCGGATCACCGACCTCTACTTCGACGGCGATATGGAGGCCAGCGTCGCGAACACCGGCCAGGTGTCCTCACGCATCACCGAGCTGCAGCCCGCGTCGAAGATCGTCGAACAGACCTGGACGGAGATCGAGAAAGCGTTGAGCGACAGCCGATCTCGAATAGGTCAATGAGTGGCAAACCAGTCGAGCAAGAGATCGGCCAGCTTGTCGGGCTCCTCGTCGGGGATCCAGTGCGAGACGCCGGGCATGATCTCAAACCGATATTCCCCGGTCACGTAGCAGCCGGTGTTGTGAGCCGCTTTGGGCATCAGCGCCACATCCTGGTCGCTCCACACGTATAGCGTTGGGACAGAGACCTTTTGGTTCAACGCGCGCGGATTCGACAGCGGCATTGCGCGATACCAGTTGATCGCCGCGGTCAGGGCTCCGGGTTCGAGCATGGCCCGTACGTCGCGCGCGGCCACGTCGCGTGTCTGCCCGGCCTGCCGCAGGGATCTCGACATGAAGCTGCCGTTGCCACGCAACAACGTCCACTCCGGTAAACGCGGCAACTGGAACAGGTACATGTAGTACGACGCCAAGCCCTGCCGACTGTTCAAAAATGACCTGAGAAAAGCGGCCGGGTGCGGGACGGAGATCGGCGAGACGGTCTTCAACCGCCCGGGCATCTCGGCAGCGGCGGCCCAAGCCACCGCGGCTCCCCAGTCATGACCGACCAGGTGCACCTGTTTGGCACCGCTGGCGTCGATCAGGGCACCGAGGTCGCCGACGAGTTCCGAGATGCGGTAATCGCGGCGACGGGGTGGCCGGGCACCCGGCGAGTAGCCGCGCTGGTTGGGCGCCAGACATCGATAGCCTTGCACGGTGAGCCGATCGATGACGGCGTCCCAGCTGTCGTTGTGTTGCGGAAAGCCGTGCAGCAGTACCACGACGGGTCCGTCAGCGGGCCCGGCATCGCGTACGTCGAAAGTCAGCCCGTTGTGGGTGTAATGGTCCATCGGTCAAGCATGTCGCATCGCGGTCACGGCTCGACGCTCAACACCACTTTTCCCATCGGACCGCTGGCCAGGTGTCCGAAGGCCTGCGGCAACTCCCGGATCCGGGTCCCGCTGACTCGGCCTTCGAAGGGGTTCGCCACCAATCACTTTCGAGGCACAGAGCGCAGTCGGGTCCGGAGAAGTTGCACGCCGGGACCGTCGAGCTCGTCGACGTAATGGGCGCGACCGGCCATGCTCATCACCAAGGCCAGGGTCGATCCGGTCACCAGCGCACCGCTACCGCTGGCGAACGGGCCGTCGTCGGCCCGCAACCGAAGGTCGGCAACCCGGCTGCTGCTGGGCACTGCGAAGTTGCGACGGGCGAAAAAGTCGGCGACCGGGGTCAGCGCGTCGACGCTGGGAGTGCGCGTCAGTCCCAGCGGTTGGCGAATGTCCTGGGCATGGACGACGACTTCACCCAGGTAGGCCGGAACGTGACCGGACGGCGACGTGGTGCTGTCGATGATGGCGCGGAAACGGTCGAGGGTTTCGGCCGGGTCGGCGCCACGGTGCTCGACCAGCCGTCTTCGATTGTGTACGGCGGGACGAAAGCGCGCAGCAAGCATGCTGCGCAACCACTTCCATTGGTTCAGGCTGGCCGCGGCGGTGAGATGCGCAACGACGTCTTCGACAGTCCACTTCCCGCACAGGGTGCCGTGTTGCCACTGCTCCGCGCTGAGACCGGACAGGTCGTCGGCCAGCGCGGCGCGCTCGGCATGCGCCAGCGGCCAGAGGTGGCCGTACTGAGTTTTCGTCATGTCACCGTTTCCCCTCAGGTGGGTGCCTCACTCGAACAGACCAGCAGCGGCCGCGCACCTCATCGCGACGTCCAGCGAATCGTAGGCGAGTTCGGATACAGCTACCACGCAGTCGGATTGTCCTGAAATTCCAGGCGGGAGTGTGATACTTGCTCGGTGGGTGACAGGTCCAGCCCAGGGGCCGCCTCAGGCAAGCGTTCGTCGCTGCCCAAGAGTCGGCGCGATCCCGCTCGCGAGCAGATCATCGACGCTGCCTTGGAACTCTTTGCGCGCCAAGGCTATGACACCACCACCATCGACCAAGTCGTGAAGAAGGCCGGTGTATCCCCGGCGGACGTCAAGCAGTATTTCTCGTCGACCGAGGCGGTTCTCATGTCGATCGCCGACGACATGGCCAACGCCACGGCTACCGAGCTCAAAAGTGTTGCAAGGGGGATCGACCCAATGCGCGCGTTGTTGCTGGCCGCCACCTCCGCGTTGAAAGGGGTGATCGAGGGTCGCGACGGGTTGACCCTGGATCGGCTCCTTGCGATGGCGCGCATCGTGGCAACGACCCGCAATCTGCACAGGAAAGTATCCGTAGGGCGCAAGCGGGTTCTCACCAAACCGCTGGCCGAATGGATGGGCGTCGAACCGAAGGACCGGCGGTTGCAGCATGCTCTGACAATGTGGTCCGCCGTCGCAGCCAGTGCCTACGTCAATGCCTCGGGTCTGCCGGACGGGTACCGACCAGAAGATGACGTCGAGATTCACCAGACGATAATCGCCGACGTCATGCAGAGCTTCGGCGACGTGACGGGCGAGGACCCGGAGTAGTCGTCAGTTATCCGGCGAACTCGCTTGCCGCGGGTGGTACAGGAGTGCCCGAACCAGCGGACGCGGTCCGACCGAACGAAGCATCTGGCTTGCTGGGCGGACCCGTACCCGCTTCGGCCACCAGAACCAGCGTCCCATCAACGTCATGATCGAGGGCGTGATCAGCGTCCGAACGACGAAGGTGTCGAACATCAGACCGATACCGATGGTGGACCCGAACTGACCGATCGCCCGCAGATCGCTGGAGAGCATCGCCGCCATCGTCACGGCGAACACCACACCGGCGGCGGACACCACCGGGCCGGTCACACCCACGCCGCGGATGAGCCCGGTGTTCAACCCGGCGCCGATCTCTTCCTCGATTCGGGACACCAGCATCAGGTTGTAGTCGGACCCCACCGCTAAGAGCACGATCAGCGCGAATTCGGTTGCCACCCAATGCAACTGGAAGTGGCCGAGGTGCTGCCAGATCAGCGTCGAGAATCCGAACGCCGCGCCTAGCGACAGCACGATCGTGCCGACGATGACTCCCGCGGCGACGAGAGCTCGGGTGACGATCACCATGATGATGAAGATCAGCACGATCGACGCCACCGCGGCGATCAGCAGGTCGTACCAGGCGCCGGTGGCGATGTCGTTGAATGTTGCGGCGGTGCCGCCGAGGTAGATGTCGGCGTTCTCCAGCGAGGTGAGCTTCAGCGCCTCCTTGGCCGCGTGGCGCTCTTGCTCGACGGACTTAATGCCTTCCGCGGTCGCCGGATCCACGGCGTGAGTGATGATGAAGCGCGCGGCCTTTCCGTCGGGCGACACCATCAGGCTCAACCCGAACTGGAAATCGGAGTTCTGGAAGATCTCGGGCGGCAGGTAGAACAGGCTTTCCACCCGAGCGTCGTTGAACGACTTACCCATCACAGCGTTGGTGTCGGTGAGCCGGTCGAACTGGTCGATCAGACTGTCGAACGAGCTGTAGATGGTGAGCGTGGTATCCCGGATCGCTTTGGAGACAGCGATGTTCTCGGGGATGATCGCCAGCAATTCGCGGGTGGCCGCGGCCGTGTGGGTGAGGTCACTGGTGAGCGCGTGGAACTTCTCGGCCAGCTGGTCGAATCCGTCCAGGGCGTCGAACAACGACCGTAGCGACAGGCAGATGGGGATGTCGTAGCAGTGCTTCTCCCAGTAGAAGTAGCTGCGAATCGGCCGCCAGAAGTCATCGAAGTCGGCGATGTGGTCTCGGATCTCGTCGGTGATGGCCGCCGTCTCCGCCGTCGTCTTTGCGCTGTCGTCCGTCGCGTTCGCGAGCTTCTGGGTTATCGCGTATTGGCGCTCCAGCAGGGAGATCTGAGTGTCGAGGAAACCGGTGATCTTCTTGATGTCGCCGACACGGGCCTTCAGATAGTTCAGGTTGTCGCGGATCGGGGCGCTTTGCACGCTGAGCTGGAACGGGATGGATCCGTCTTCGATGGGAGGCCCGAGTGGTCTAGTGATGCTCTGCACCCGTTCGATGCCGGGCACCCGGAAGATGGCCCCGGCGACCTTGTCCAGCACCAGCATGTCTCGGGGATTACGCAGATCGTGGTCCGATTCGATCATCAGCAGGTCCGGGTTCAGTCGGGCCTGGGTGAAGTGTTTGTCGGCCGCGTCGTACGCCTGCACCGAGGCCGCGCTGTGGGGCAGGTAGTAGAGGTCGTTGTAGCGCGGGGTGAAACCCGCCAAGCCGAGTGCGCCAACGATCGCCAGGATGACCGAGATGGCGAGGATGGGCGCCGGCCACCGCACGATCGCCGTCGCCAGGCGGCGCCAGCGGGTGTAGTTGAACTTGCGCTTGGGGTCCAAAAGACCGAAGCCACTGGCGAATACGATGAGAGCGGGCGTCAGCGTGACCCCAGCCGCCACGACCACCAGCAGTCCTACTGCGCACGGGAACGCCAGCGAACTGAAGTAGGGCAGCCGGGTGAACTTCAAGCAGGCCAGCGCCCCAACAATGGTCAGACCGGAGCCCAGGACCACCTTGCTGACACCGGCGAAGGTGTCGTAGTAGGCGGCTTCACGGTCCAAGCCTCGTTCACGGCCCTCCTGGTAGCGGCCGACCATGAATATCGCGTAGTCGGTACCCGCCGCGATTGCCAGTGAGGTCAGCAGGTTCACGGCGAAGGTCGACAACCCCATGATGCCGATCTCGCCCAGCAGCGAAACCACGCCGCGGCCGGCCGCGAGTCCCACGAAGAGGATCACCATGGTCAGCAACACGGTGCCGATGGACCGGTAAACGAACATCAGCATGATCGCGATGATGATGACCGTGATGAGCGTGATTTTGGCCAGGCTCGCATCTCCGACGACGATCGTGTCGGCAGTCAATGCCCCCTGGCCGGCGACGAAGGCCTTCACCCCCGCCGGCGGCTTGGAGTCCGCGACGATCTTGCGAACCGCGGCAACTGATTTGTCGCCGACGGCGCCACCCTGGTCACCTTTGAGGTTGACCTGGACGTACGCAGCCTTGTGGTCGTAGCTCTCGACACCTGAAGACGTGAACCGCTGCCCCCAGAAATTCAGCGCATGCTCGACGTGTTCATGGTCGTCCTGGATCTTCTTGACCAGTTCGTCGTAGAACTTGTGTGCGTCCGGCCCCAGCGGTTTGTCGCTGACCAGGGTGACCAGGACGAGGTTGTCGGAGTCGTACTCCTTGAATTTCTCGCCGATGTGCTTCATGCCGGTCACCGACGGCGCGTCGGACGGTGACAGCGGCACCGAGATCTCCTCGGCGACCTTTTCCAACTGCGGTACAAAGACATTGACACCGACAGCCAGCAGCACCCAGATCACGACGATCGGCAGCGCCAGGGCGCGGATGGTGCGGGCTATCCGAGGCTTGCGCTCGATTTCGTAGTGTGGCGTGACGGGAATTCTGTCGGTATCGCTCGCGCCGTCGGTCACGCGGACTTGTCCAAGCAGGAAACTTGCGCGTCTCTGGTGTTGACCTGTTGCTGATCGACCAATTTGCCGTCCACGGTGATGCGGCAGCCGATGGAGGGGCTATCGCCTTGAGCGACGACGTAGGCGAAGATGCCCGGCATTGCGGCGACGATCGTCGTCGACCAAGGCAACGTGCTAAAACTGGCCTTCTGCGGCAGTGATTCCGCATCCATCCAGTTGACGACACCGGTTGTCCCGGGCGGTCCAAGAATCTCGTAGATGGCGGTCTTGGTCGCGTACGGCGGAGTCGCATCCCGGGGGTCGGGCTTGGGTAAGCCGGGTCCGGGGAATACCCCGTTGAGTCGCATCACTGCAATGCCGCCGATGATCAGCGCCACGACCACCACCAGCGGAATCCATGCCCGCCTGAGAATCGTCAACGTCGTCTCTCCTGCTCAGGATTGCTTGCCGGGCAATTATCAAGACAAATCATCGTGCGCGCCACCGCTAGCCGAACGCCGTCGGCGTTGGATTCATTCCTGCGGGAGGCCGTCGCATCGAAACCGCACCCGCGCCCGGGCCGCTCGAGGGCGCCGGCACGTGACCGGTGTTGTGCCACCGTCATCGCGGAAACATCCTAAGCTACAGCCGAATTCGTCAAAACGCTGCCGGGTTTTCGGTTGATCCGCGGGAAAGCGGGATCGGGCATCTAAAAGTTAGTTTCGGAAAGTATCTACGCGAGGGCGTACGACATCGGCACAATTGCCTCGACCTGTTTTGCGATGCGCCGATTACTCTGCGGTCGCTGAAAATCGAAGCGATCCAAGGGCATGGCGCGTACCCTGACCTGCATGGCCAAGGTTAAAACTTGCGTGCATTGCGGCCACACCTTCGATCCGAATGACCGATGGCGCCAACTGTCTGATCCGGACTGGCATTCGGTGGCATCGAATTACTGTTCGCACGAATGTTGCGACCAATACCACCGCGATATCAGCCATTGCTGCTCGGCGCATGCGAAAGACAAGGCTCGGCGGGGAGCTGCGAAAGCGGGGCGCTGAGCCGCGCTTCCATCGGCGAACTGAACTCGCCGTGTGACGGCGGCCGGCTGGGGAGTGGCGGGGGTCGGTGCTGGCTGAGGTCGATCAGGCCGAGCAGTCGGCGGCATGCGCCAATTCGGCTGTGACCGAGCGTAATTGCTCCGCCGACGTCAACCGCTCCGGAAAGCCCACCCGCGTGTAGGCGATTCCACGCGGAGTGTGCACCCGCAGGTCGAGGCCGTACCGGTCGATTCCCGTGCAGACCGACTCGTCGGTGTCGGGGTAGCCGCCGAACGCCCGGGCCATCGATGTCAGGGCAACGGCGTGGTCGGCGTTGAGGTGCGCGATCGCGCGCGCCGCCGCCGGCGTCACCGGATCCGGCTCGGCGGCGAGGTAATCCGCACCGGTGGCCGAGTCCATCCGGCCGTATCCGCCGACCCAACGGACCCGCTCGACCCGCAGCACCCACAACGTGAAGTCGCTGTACTCGATGTAGAACCGCGCCGCGGGCACCGCATTCAGGTACGCCGCGCGCGCAGCCTCCCGGTCACCGTCGAGCGGAGCCGCGACGGAACCGGCGAGCGTGATCCGGCCCGTCGCCAGCGGATCGGCGTCACTGCTGGCCGACACAATGGACACGCTGGCGCGCGGGTCGTTGGCCAAATTCCGGCCATGCTCGGCGAGGTTCGACACGCACAGCACCGGTTGGCCGTCGACGAGCCCGTACGCCACTAGCGAGGCCCAAGGATCGCCGTCGGCGGTCAGGGTGGCCAGCGTCGCCGCGTTACTCGCTGCCGCAATGGTGCGAGCTTGCTCGGCCGCAGACGGTTGAGCAGGATTGGTCACCTGTGCAAGGGGCGGCGGCACCGAAGGTGCGTCTCCGACATCGCCATGATCGCGGTTCGCCACAACGGTGAGGCTATCGCGCCGCGGGTAGCTCCGGAATAATCGCACCCGCCGCCGCAGTTGGACGCTCCGGTCATATTCGTCGACGGTGAAGGAAGCGCAGATGCGTTTTGGGGTGTTCACGTTTCTGAACGACACAGGTATCGGACCGGTTGAACTGGCAGTGGCGCTCGAGTCGCGCGGCTTCGGATCGCTGTTCGTCACCGAGCATTCCCACATACCGGTCGACACCAAGACCCCGTATCCGATGGGCGGTCCGATTCCGCCCCAGTACTACCGGACCCTCGACCCGTTTGTGTCACTCACCGCCGCGGCAGTCGCCACTGAGTCGCTGTTGCTGGGCACCGGCATCGCGCTGGTGACGCAGCGGGACCCGATTCTGACGGCCAAAGAGGTCGCCTCGCTGGACCTGGTCTCGCAGGGCCGCTTCCTGTTTGGGGTAGGCGTGGGCTGGTTGCGTGAGGAGATCGCCAATCACGGCGTCGATCCTCGGGTGCGTGGCCGCGTAATGGACGAACGGCTGCGCGCCATGGCCGAGATCTGGACCAAGGATGAGGCCGAATTTCACGGCGAATACGTCGATTTCGATCCGATATACAGCTTCCCCAAGCCGCTGACGAAACCGCATACACCGGTCTACATCGGTGGCGGGCCGGCGAACTTCGCCCGCATCACCGACCTCGGCGCAGGCTGGCTTTCCCTGAGTCCATCCGCCGACGCACTTGCCGGTGATTTGTCAAACCTGCGCGGGCTCGCCGGGGCCGACGTTCCGGTGATTGCCTCGCATGTCGGCAAGGTGACCGCGGAGCTGCTGGAGGGCTACCGCGATCTGGGCATCGAGCACGTGACGGTCGAGTTGCCGACCCAGCCTCGCGACGAGACGCTGCGCCGCCTCGATACCTTGCACGCCGAATACGCCAAGCTCAGCTAGCTTTCGGCGCCGTTTGACCACTGCGTGATATAGTTAATTAGGCTAAGTAAATCGCAGAGGGAGGCGTTATCGACATGGCTCGTACTGACAAGGACACGTGGGACCTGGCGTCCAGCGTGGGCGCGACCGCCACCGCAGTCGCCGCGTCGCGCGCGATGGCGTCGCAGCAGCCGAACGCGTTGCTGAACGACCCGTGGGCCGATCCACTCGTTCGCGCCGTCGGCATCGAGACCTTTGTGAAGCTCATCGACGGCGAGATCGAGCACGGCGACGATCCGCTGCTCAATCGGCAAGCCATGAATCAGCAGATCGCGGTCCGCACCCGATACTTCGATGAATTCTTCGTGACGGCAACCGAATCAGGTATCCGCCAGGCCGTCATCCTTGCCTCGGGTCTGGACACCCGGGCCTACCGGCTGCCCTGGCCGGCAGGCACGAGGGTCTTTGAGATCGACCAGCCTCAAGTCATCGCTTTCAAGACGCGGACTCTGGCTGACTTGGGTGCCGAGCCGACCGCTCAACGGACCGCTGTCGCAATCGATTTGCGCGAAGACTGGCCCGCTACGCTGGTCGATGCGGGATTCGACCCGACGCATCCGACGGCCTGGAGCGCGGAGGGACTGCTGGTGTACTTGCCGCCGGAGGCCCAGGATCGTCTGTTCGACAACATCGCGGCGCTGTCGGCGCCGGGCAGTCGGATCGCCACCGAGCACATGGACATGCGGGACGTTCCAGCGGACTGGGCCGAACGGCTCACCGAGCGGTCGCAACGCATCGGTTCCAGCATCAACCTGGCCGAGTTGTTCTACACCGGCGAGCGCAACCCTGCCGCTGACTACCTCAGCGCACACGGGTGGCACACCGACATCCAAACCACCGAACAGGCCTACTCCGTCAATGGTTTCGAGGCACCCAAGGACGAGCTGGCATCCTTCGGTGACGGATCTGGTTACCTGACAGCCACTTTGGTGTAATGGCTACCAGGTAAGGATGTCTGGACAGCAGCGACAGCGTTTTTCGCTCAGTGACTGTTGAGGCGCTCCTCCACCTGAAGTGCCGCCAGCGCATGCGCGGCCGTCTCATAGCCTTTCACGACACCCTCCAAGCGAGCCGTCGAGCCGTCGAAACAGGCCCAGTCGAACACGGCTTGGCAGACATGGTCGGCCAGACTGCGCAGGATGCCGTCGCGAGGCGGGTTGTCGATAACCCTGATCGCGGCCGCGCATAGCGTTCCCTTGTCGACCTCGGCACACCGCAACGCTTGGTGAGCCAGCGACATGAGATTCCGGGTGTGGTCACCCTCGAAGTCCATAAAACTCCTTGCCCATCATCGACTCTCAGCCCTGTGCCGTCAGGTTCGCTGTCGATCAACCGAGTGGTAAACCTAGCCCAGCAACGGGCACGTGCCGGCCACGGTCAGGTCACAGACCCACATCGGAAATGCACGCGCTGTGTCGCGCCGTCGTACGGTTAGGCCATGCCGGACGACGTTGCGGAGCTGCACCAGGACCGCTACGACATCCCCACCGAGCAGCTGCGATGACCGTGCCTCGCGCGGCTGAGTGGATCGCCCAAAACGACACGTTGATCAGCCGGCGCGGTCATCGCATCGCCTTCCGGCGCCGCGGTGTGGGACCGGCAGTGCTTCTGCTGCACGGGTTTCCGACATGGTCCTACGACTACGCCGAGATGGCGGGCGACCTGTCTGCCGATCACGACGTGATCACGTTCGATTTTCTTGGCTACGGCGCCTCGGATAAGCCCGACCACTACAAGTATTCGGTGACCGAATCCGCCGACACCGTCGAAGATCTCGTCGCTCACCTCGGGCTCGGGTCGGTGCGGTTGGTCGCGCACGACTACGGCGGCATTGTCGGCCAAGAACTGATCGATCGCGCTAATCGCGGGACACTGCCATTCGCCATCAACCACCTCACCATGCTCAACTCCGGGATCGTCTACAGCGCCTATCGCGCGACCCGCATGCAGAAGCTGCTCATCCTGCCGGTCGTCGGCAAGCTGCTGGCCGGTCGGGTCAGTGCCGGGAGGGTTCGCTCCGCACTCGATGCGATTCGGGGAACACCGCTGAGCGACAACGAGTTCAATGACCTCTGGCTGGGTATGTCGAGAGACGACGGCCACAAACGGTCGCATTTGTTGATCAAGTACAACGCCGAGCGTGCCGTCCATCATCAGCGGTGGGAGTCGGCGCTGGCCGCGTGGGCCGGGCCACTGCAGCTGGTGTGGGGACTGGCCGACCCCGTCTCGGGTGGTCACGTCCTGGAATTGGCGGTGAAGGTGTTGCCGCGGGCTACGGTGACCGAGCTACCCGGTGTCGGTCACTATCCCTCATCCGAAGCCCCGCACGCGGTTGCCGCCGCGGTGCGCAACGGCCGCTGACTCAACGTCCGGTCTCCTGCAGCCTGGTGACCAGAAAGAAGGGCACCGCCACGAACACCGTGCCGCCGATGAGATTCCCTACCGTGGTGATACCGATGTTGGTGAGCAGCCCGTGCGTGCCCAGCCCCCACGTGAGCGCCGTGCGCGGGGCGTCCGGGTGAAATGCCGACAGCAGTAAGGGCAGACCCAAGAAGCCGATATTGGCGATGACGTGTTGGGTGGCGCCGATGACGAATGCGAACGGCCCGTAGAACGCGAATCCCATTCGCGCGACGTCGGTTCGGGCTTTGAAGAACAGGCACATCGAGGTCTGCAGGAACCAGGTGCAGACCACCGCGAGCAGAATCGCGGTCAGTGCCGGCTGCGAGGTCTTGGCGGCCGCGACCACGGCTGCGCGTTGCGCAAACGCACCGAGGTAAGGACCGCCGGCCGCGGCGCAGATGGCGACGAATGTCAATGCGCCGACGCAGTTTCCGGCCAGGCCGATGAGGAGCAAACGAAGGTAGCTGAGCAGTGTCATCTTGCGTTGCAGGAGCGCGATCGCGCCGGCCGCCATGTCGGCGGTGATCAGCGACATGCCAGACACCAGGATCAGCGCGAACGACATTCCGAATGCCAAACCCATCAACAGGCTGGCGATGCCCGGAGACGACACTCCGGTGCTGACCACCAGTGACAACAGCACGCCGAACGACACCATGGCGCCGCCGACCAGCGAGCGCACCAGGAAACTGATTGGGTGCAGGGACTTTTCGACGGCGGTCTCGGCTACGCGGGTGGTCATCTCGCCGACCGTGAACAGTTCCAGCGGATCACGGATCCCCGACGGGATGATTGTTTCCGGCTGCCTTTCGGCACCATTGATCGCGAGTGTTGGTACGGACACAGTTGCTCTCCTGAGGCTGTGGGTTAGCGGTCCGTGCGGAGTTCCCAGCGAAGCTGGGCTTCCGACGGCGATTGCACGGGTATGAACGCGGCCTCTCGGAATCGGCGGCTGGCATCGGTGCGCCGCGCGTAGCCCTTGCCGCCGGCGGTCCTGATTTCCAGGGCGGCCGCCGCGCTGACGCTGTCCGCCGCGGCCAGTCGCAGCGTCAGCAGTTCACGCTTGGTCGGCGTGCTCGAGCCGCCGACAGCCGCGGCGAAAAGCGCAATGTGGTCTTCGACGGACGCCAGTTCGGTTGTCAACGAGTCGAATTCGGTGCTGAACGCCGAGTTGACGCCGCTGAGACTGGGCGCGACCTCGTCGAGGCATCGGCGTGCCAATCCGACGCACATCGCCGACTGCAGCACCAGGAACGTCGGTCGTACGCCGTTCAGGAACGACTCGACATCGCGACTGAGGATCTGGTCTTCGGTGACATAGACATCGTCGAATGTGACCGACGACGACGCGGTGCTACCCAGAGCGAGCAATTCGAAGTGCTTACCGACCGCAACTCCTTCGGCAGCGAGCGGCAGCGCGACCACGATCTTTTCACCGGATTCAGTGTGCGCGGCCGTGACTATCACGGAGTCGGGATAGAGGTTGCTCGCCCAGCGCAGCGCGCCGCTGAGTCGGTAAGCACCGTCGGACCGCATCGCCACCAGTTCGATCGACCCGCATCCGGCGGCGTCCTTGAACGCCGAGGCCATTCCGGTGACGCCGAGCGCGGCACTCCCGGTCAGGCCGGCGGCGGCGCTCAGCGACCAGGGTGTGGCCGCCGCGGTCAGATACTCGAGCGTCATGCGATGCGCCCAGACCGAAAACGCCGTCGACAAGCAATGGCCTGCCACTTCGGCGATCACCGACGCCATCGCCGGCAGCGCGTGGTCGCGGTTACCGGGAGCGCCCAAGTCGAGTAGCCCGTGGCGGGCGAGCAGTCCGATGTTCTCGCGGGTGTTGTCGGCGACCGCATCCAATGCTGTTGCACGCGAGGCGATGTAGGCAACGACATCGGTGGGGACGATCGTGGCACGCGTGTCGGCGAACCCGCGGTCGAGCCCGGTGGTCATCTGCGTCCCGGCTCGTCGACGGTCAGCGTGGAGTCGACCGATGCGGGCCGGCGCAACGTGTTCACCACTGGAGACCACCGGATCGCTTTGTCGTGAATGTCCTGTAGGACGGCTGGATCGGCGTCTCCGGCGAGCACCACCTGGCTGCGGACCGCGGTGAACCCGGGGACCTTGTCGTCGGGGGTATCGCCGACACCCCAGACGGCCGAGATGTCGATGTCGCCCTCCATGCTCACCTCGATCTTGGTCAGCGCGACGCCCCGGTGTGTGGCGTTGGCCAGCAATCCGACCGCGATGCAGGAACCCAGCGCTGCCAGAACAGTTTCCGAGGGGTTGGGGGCCGCGTCGTCGCCCAGCAGCGCGGGCGGCTCGCCGACCAGCATCGGTGCCAGGTCGCGGACGTAGGTGAGGTTTCGAAAGTTTGACTCGCACACCGTCTTCGCCGTGAGCGTCTTTCTACCGGTGGCCGGGTCGGCCTTGGCGTTACACGAGAGGCGGTCCAGCCCCGCGGCATCGATCGTGAGGGCTTGGCCGGAGAAGGTGGTCATGAATGCTGGCTCCTTGTTATACGACGATGATGTCCACACGCTGGCATAGACAGACCACTCTGTCTATTGACGGAACGTGGAACGGACAGCGTGAAGGGCAGGGGACCAGAGCTGGCCGGTCGACCGGTCGTTGATTGTGTTGGCGATTGTGCCCGAAGGTTGACCAGCGGTTTTATAGTCGATCGGTAACACCCAGCGGCACAAGGCCGTCGACGCGTGTCCGGCGCCCGCCATTAGGCGCTATCGAATCGCGGTGATTCGAACACCCAGTGTCAGGGTTGACTGTCGACCGCCCGGGTGATCGCGCTTTCGGCGAGCCCTCGACCGAACCGAATCGGCTCCACGGACCGCTCCACCTTGGATGCGACCAGGGCGCCGTCGTACAGCAGCTGGACCTGGCGGGCCAACGGCGCGGGACGCCGGACGCCGGCGGCCTTGATCAGACTGCTCAACGTGGACCGCACCCATTGCCGGTGCGCATCGATGGGCTCGAAGCGCACCCCGGGGAATTCGGACGCCGCACTGGTGTACAGGCAGCCGGGGAAGTCGTGTCGCACGCCCTTGGCGTGTGCGAGATCGAAGAACGTCAATGCCTGCGCAACGGGATCGTCGTCACGCTCGACTGCCTGAGCGAACCGGTTTCGGTCGGCGAGGTCCAGCTCGGTCAGGTAGGCGACTATCAGAGCGTCCTTGGAGCCAAAAGTGCTGTAAAGACTTGCTTTTGCGCAGTCAGCCTCTCGCAGGATGCGGTCGATGCCGACGGCCCGGATACCGTATTTGGCGAACAGGTCCGTCGCTGCCGCGAGCAAACGGTCGGCCGGCCGTGCCAACTTCGTCTTGTCCACGACAGCAGCGGCTGCTGTGTGATCCGAGGTCGGCATGGGAGCTAAGTTAACACGACTAGACAGAGTGGTCTGTTTGCAAGCGTGCGCTACTTCGCCGCGACGATTTTGGCGATCTGCTCGGCGACGGCTGCCCGGATCTCGGTGTCATCGAGATCCTGCAGCCCGAAAGCGACCCGCAACGTCGGCCCCATCAGACCCCAACCGACCTGTAAGGCCATCCCGTGGGCAGCCAGCAATCGCGCCGTCCGGTCATCGTCATGGTCGGCTTGTACCTGCTCGAGGAACGCCTGCATCCCGGGAAAGCGTTGCTGCAACTCTTCCACCGGAAAGCCGTCGAGCATCGAGCGCACCATCACGCGCGCCTGTAACTCGTAGGCGGCCTCTATCGCGGCCTGCGGTGCGCCGGACTCGCGCAGGCTCGCCGCGGAATCGGCAAGGTCTTGCAGCGCCGCCGCCAAAAGTTGGCGCTTACTACCGAAGTGGCGATGCAGGAGTCCGTGGTTGACGCCGGCGCGGGTCGCGACCTCGCGAATCGAGGTGGCGGCGGGTCCCTTCTCGGCGAATAGTTCGGTCGCCGCCTGCAGGACGGCCGCTCGGACCTCGTCTTTACCCACTGGCTTAGCCCTGGTTGACACCGTTGCATGCGCTGTAGCCATCTGTGTACATTAGCGGACGACGGTCGGCGTAGACAGCCGCCTACACCGAGAATGTCGAAAGGGAGCAGTCGTGAGCAATAAGCTTCGTGTGGTCAAACTCGGTGAGAACATCGGTGCCTGCGTCGACGGGGTGCGCCTCGGTGCCCTCGACGCTGAGACGGCGGATGCCATCAACGCGGCGCTGATCACCCACAAAGTGGTGTTCTTCCGTGGCCAGGCTCATCTCGACGACGACTCGCAGTACGCCTTCGCCGAGAGCCTGGGTGTTCCCACGACTCCGCATCCGACGCTGAAGTTCGACGGCAGCCGGGTGATGCGACTGGAGTCCATTGGCGGCGGTGGCGCCAACCAATGGCACACCGATGTCACGTTCGTCGACCGGCCGCCGAAAGCCTCGATCTTGCGTGCCGTCGAACTCCCGGCCTATGGCGGCACGACGACCTGGGCGTCCACCGTGTCTGCCTATCAACAACTTCCGCAACCGCTCAAGGATCTCGCTGAGAATCTGTGGGCCGTGCACAACAACGCCTTTGACTACGCCCAGATCGATCCGGCCAAGCTCGCGGCGGCGGAGGCAAATCCGGAAGCAATCCTGAAGTACGCGTCGCAGTTCCACTCGACTCACTACGAGACGCAGCATCCAGTGGTCCGAGTGCACCCGGAGTCGGGGGAGAAGTCCTTGCTACTGGGCTCGTTCGCCAAATCTTTCGTCGGCCTCAACGGAGCCGAATTCCAGGCGCTGTATCGAATCTTCCAGGATCGGATCACGTGGCTGGAGAACACAATCCGGTGGAACTGGGAGCCCGGTGACGTGGCGATGTGGGACAACCGCGCGACACAGCACTATGCGGTCTCCGATTACGGCACGCAGCGCCGCGCCATGCACCGGATCACCCTTGCGGGCGACATCCCGCTGAGCGTCAGCGGTGAGCGCAGCCGGAGTGTCGCCGGCGACGCCAGCGACTACTCGATTGTGGACACGCCCAAACGGCTCGTCGCGTAGCGGCACACACCATCCCCGGCCGCTGCGCCCGCAAGCGGTAATGCGGGAGGATGGGCCCAACGCCGACAAGGGGACGCTGATGGGACTGCTCGACCGCAAGACCGCCGTCGTCACCGGCGCCAACTCCGGCATCGGGCTGGCGACCGCGGAACGATTCATCGCCGAGGGCGCCGAGCGGGTCTTCATCACCGGCCGACGCGAGGCCGAACTCGCCTCGGCCGCCGAACAATTGGGGCCGCGTGCGGTTGCGGTGCCCGGTGACGTGGGTGTACCCACCGACCTCGACCGGCTCTACGGCGAGGTCGCCGCCGCCGGAAAAGGTCTCGACGTCGTGGTCGCCAATGCCGGGTCGACAAGGGTGGCGCGATTGGGCGAGATCAGCGACGACGACCTCGACACGGTGCTGACCACCAACGTCAAGGGCGTGGTGTACACGGTGCAAAAGGCGCTGCCGTTGCTGAATGACGGCGCCTCGATCGTTTTGGTCGGTTCCACTACCGCGGACCGCGGCCGGCCGGGACTGAGCATCTACGCGGCTTCGAAGGCAGCCGTGCGGTCGCTCGCGCGCGCCTGGGCCAACGAACTCGCCGATCGCGGCGTCCGGGTGAACGTGCTCGTTCCCGGTTCTACCGCGACCCCGGGCAGCAACAACCTGGCCGCCCAGACCGATCCCAACGTGAGCATCGACGAGTTCCGCGCCGATCGGATCTCCACCATTCCGCTGCGCCGCTTCGCCGACCCCGTCGAGATCGCCAACGCCGCAGTCTTTTTGGCGAGCAATCTATCCAGCTTCACCACCGGTTCGACGATCGACGCCGACGGTGGCTTCAATCAGGTCTGACCGACCGCGAAGTAGACGTTGACACCCTCACGAAAGCCGTGCTCTAATCTGAACACTGTTCTAATCTGAACAACGTTCGAAGGGCTGTGCCGGTGGTGAGATCCCGCTATGTGGCGCCGGTCTTGACTTACGGGGCGCTGGACCGGGCGCACTTGACCAAGCACCTGCTCGCGCTCGCGCGCGACGTCGGCGTCGACAAGGTCACTATGCGTGGCCTGGCCGCCCACGCCGGCACGTCGGCGTCATCGGTCTACTACCACGTCAAAGACAAGGGCGAATTGCTCGACCTGTTGATCGACACCGTCGTCCAGAGCATCGAGATACCCGCCGAGGGCGACTGGGAGCAGCGGCTCGTGGAGCTCTACACCAACGGGTGGCGGGTGTTAATCAGCGTGCCCGGCATCGCGGCCCTGCTGCAGCAGCGGCCGCACACCAGGGCCGCGGACAACATGAAGGCCGCGTCCAGCGAGATCCTGCACGAATCAGGCTTGGCCGTCGAGGAATTCGGTGCAGCGCACGCGGTCTTGTATATCCATCTGCTGGGTTCGGTGGAACTCGGCCATCGAGTGCGGCCGACTACCAGGCCGGGCGCCCACGAATTGGAAGCAGTCTTTGCCTACGGCTTGAAAGTGATCATCGCGGGCCTGAAAGCGCTGCAATGACCGATTCCTCGAGGAGCGAATCATGACGCAATCCACGTTCGACCTCGCCGATCCCGCGCTGTGGGACGAGGGCTTCTCCGATGAGGTCTTCGCCGGGCTCCGCAAGGACCGGCCGGTGCACCACCAGGAGCTGACCGAGGCCGTCAGCGAGCAACTCGGTCGCGACTTCTGGGTGTGCACCAAACACGCCGACGTCACCCGAGTCCACCGCGACCATGAAACGTTCACCGCCAGCGAGGGTCCGCTGATCCAACAATCGGATCTGTTCGCCGCATATCCCTCGATCATCAATCTCGACCCGCCGGATCACACCAAGCGCCGACGGATCATCACAAAGGCGTTCACCCCGCGGGCCGTCGCGAAACTCGAGGGCGGGATCCGCGCCCGCGCGCACCGGATGGCGGCGGCATTGTTGGAGACCGGCGGCGGAGAGTTCGTGGATCTGGCTGCGGGCCTGCCGATCTCCGTCATTGGCGACATCGTCGGGATTCCCGACGAAGACCGGCCGCGAGTGTTCGCGCTGATCGGCGAAGTGCTCAAGCTTGCCGGTGCCGGGATCTCGATACCTCAGGGTGACGACCTGCTGCCGTTTCTTTCGTTGTTTCAATACGCCACCGAACTGACCGCCCAGAAGCGTGCCGAGCCGGTGGACGACATCTGGAGCGCTTTGTGCACGGCACACATCGAGGACGATCAAGGCGAGCCATTCCTGCTGCCCGAAAATGAGCTTGAAATGTTCTTTTTCATCCTCGGTATCGCCGGCAGTGACACCACCCGCAACGCCCTCTGTGATGGCATCCGCGCCTTCGTGGCGAACCGGGACCAGATCGCTCGGTACCGCGACAGGCCCGAATTACGCGCCAGCGCAGTCGAAGAGGTGCTGCGATACTCGACGCCGATCACCTTCTGGGTACGTGGCGCCACCCGCGACGTGGACTTCGGGGACATCACGATTCCGGGCGGCGCCCGCGTGGTCACCATGCTGCGGTCTGCCAATCGCGACGAGGATGTCTACCGAAATCCGTTCGATTTCGACATCTCGCGAGACCCCAACCCGCATGTGGCGTTCGGCGGAGGGGGCGCGCATCACTGCCTGGGGGCGATGCTCGCCCGAGCGGAGATCAGGGCGGCGCTCGACGAGTTGTTGCTCAACAGCGGCCACATCGAGCTGGGCGATCCGCGCATTCAGCATCCGAGCATGTTCTCCAACATGACCGTCTATGAATCACTACCGATCACATTGCGCCGCAATTAACCAGCTCGGCATGACGAGTAGCTGTTCGCCGGACCGGGACTGATCTGATCGCGCTGGCCCTCAGGAAACGAGACTGATAGTCTCGTTTCTGACAGCCTGTCTCGAAACACAGTGGGCGGAGGGCATTCGTTTGGTCGAGGCGTTGATCGACCCGCATCCCGACGGTGACTTCGCACTCGCCGGCCTCTCGACGCGCGCCCGGGTCTGGTTGCTCACCGTCGCCTGCTTCGGGGTGCTGCTGGTGATCTCGTCGATGGTGGCCCTGAACACCGCGCTGCCCGACATCGCGATCGCCACGTCGGCGAGTCAAACCCAGCTCACCTGGATCGTGGACAGTTACACCCTGGTGCTCGCGTGCCTGTTACTGCCCGCCGGCGCGCTCGGCGACCGCTACGGACGCCGCGGCGCGATGCTGGTGGGCCTCGCAATTTTTGGCGCCGCATCGCTAGTGCCGGCTGTTCTGCCCGAGCCAATAGTCTTGATCATCGCTCGAGGTTTCGCCGGCGCCGGTGCGGCCCTCATCATGCCCGCCACGCTGTCGCTGATCACAGCCGCTCATCCAAAAGATCAGCGCAACAAGGCGGTTGGCATCTGGGCCGGCGTGGCCGGGTCGGGCGCCGTCGTCGGTATGCTCGGATCCGGAGGCCTGCTGACCTTCTGGTCCTGGCATTCGATCTTCTGGGCCTTTGCCGCCGCCGGCATCACTATCTTCGTGCTGACGCTGACCATCGCCGGCTCGCGGGATAGCGACGCGAAGCCACTGGACTGGCGGGGTGCTCTGGTCATCGGGGGGGCGGTGGCGACGCTTGTGTTCGGCATTCTTGAAGCGCCGACACTCGGTTGGACCCACCCGTTGGTGCTCTCGAGCATTGGCGCCGGTTTGCTGTTGAGCGTGGGTTTCGGGTTCGTGGAAATGCGGCAGCGCTACCCGCTGTTGGATGTGCGCTTGTTCGCAGTTCCCGCGTTCGCGACCGGTGCGGCCACCATCACGGTCTTCTTCCTGTCAATGTTCGGTTACCTGTTCCTGCTGATGCAGTACATGCAGCTGATCCTCGGCTACAGCCCCAACAAAACCGCGCTTGCGCTGAGTCCCATCATGGGCCCGGTGCTGGTGCTGTCGGTGCTGTCGTTCTGGTATTTGCCCCGGCTCGGCCTTCGCGCGACCATCTTTGTCGGTCTGCTTTTCATCGCGCTCGGTGCGTTCTGCATGATGGGCGTCGAGGTCGGGTCGCCCTATTGGCGGGCGGCGTGGCCGATGTTGGTGATGAGCGTTGGTATCGGGATGTGCACGGCACCAACGACATCGGCCATCATGACCACCGCGCCCGACGACAAACAAGGTGTCGCATCGGCAGTCAACGACGCCAGCCGAGAAATTGGCGCTGCTCTAGGGATCGCGCTGGCAGGGTCGATGTTGGCAGGTCGGTACGCAAAAGCGTTGGCGCCCAACTTGACTGGCTTTCCGAAACCCGTCGGCGACGCCGCATCCACGTCGCTGGGCCAGGCGCTGGAGGTGTCGCGGCGGGTCGGACCCGCGGGCTCTCGGCTGGCGGACGCCAGCAAAACGGCGTTCATCGATGCCATGCACTCCTCGCTCTTGGTGCTTGCGATCCTGATAGCCGTCAGCGCCGTCCTGATCGGGTTGTGGGCACCGGGCCGCGACGATCAACAGCTGCGACCCGTGCGCCATCTCGTGGCGCGGCGGCGGTCTAGCTTTCGCGTTGGCAGTCAAGGTTGACGTTGGGCGTGGTTTACCGGCCGGGCGGAATGCTCGGCTTTTGACGCGATGAACAGTGTCTCGGTGAGGTTGGTGGGCCGTCGTGTTCCGGCAGGCTGATTAGTCGCCGTGAGCGGCAGGCTTTCGTGTGCGCCGTGATGGCGGCCCAGGGCGAGCGGGCGGCAAGCTAGGTTGCGCCGTCGAGCGGCATAGCTAGAAAAGCCGTCACCGTTCGCCGCTGAGCCTTCCTCGACGATAGCGCTGTTCATCGAAGGGTTGTTGGGTTCGGAGTAGTCGATATGCCAGGCGGCATGCGTGGCGTGCGAGTGCGACGCGGGCCTGGATCGGGGCCATGCCGCGCGCCCGCAGTTCGGCATCGCGTTCGGCAAATGACGGTGAGCACTGAGACAGGCCCCAGGCAATTCCCATCAATGCATCACGGTGCTCGGCCAATCCCTGTCGAGAGATCCGCCCTCGACGGTTCAGCGTCGCTGACTGATACAGCGCCGGCGCCAAACCCGTTGCCGAGTAGAGATGTTCAGCGTCGGGGAACCTGTCGATCGGAAGGCTGTGTGCGGCGAACGCCGCAGCGCGGATCGAGGCCACACCGGGCAACGTAGTCAGGATCTGGCCATCAGTGCCGGCGAGCAATGCCAGGACTTCCAGGTCGGTGGCAGCGATATCAGCCCGGAGGCGGCGATACCGGTCCAGGTCGCGATTCAACCGGTGAGCACGTTGATCGGCATCGGCCGGCGGAGGCAGACATCCGCGCCACCGCTGCAGCCAGTATTGGGCTGTCCCCGTCGTCAAGCGCCCAGGGGCCCGACACATCAGAGACCGTAGTTGCGGTGCCCGTCCTGAAAACGCCGCAGCACACGCCAGTACCGCGAGACCAGTTGGCGTTTCCAACGCCAAGGACCGACCATGACCGGCGGGCACCGACAATCCGGGGCACAGCGCATTGAGCTGGTCGTGCAACCGCTGCTGGGCGACCCTGCGGTCGGCCACCAACCCTCGTCGATGCCGCACCGCGGCACGCAGCGCCTCCACCGAGGCCTGCTGGCCGTATCGTCGGCCACCACCTTGGCGTGCCATGTATGTCAACGCCGCGCAGTCGCGGTCATCGGTCTTAAACCTGCCTGAACCCAGTTGACTACGAGCTGATTTCGTCTCCGACGGAGCGAACAGTCGTACCGAACCTGGATGGCGACGCTCCAATTCGGTGACCCACGGTCGGTGCAGGCTGCCCGTCGCCTCGATCGCGATCACCGGTGCATCAGGACCGTGCTTGTTCAGCGCCAGCTCCAGCTGGGAGATGCCTTCTCGCGAAACTGACAAAGACATCGGATCAGCGAGCATTCCTGCGCCATTGCTGATCCACACCCGATGGAATGCCTTACCTGGATCGACCGCGACGATCACCGTCGCCGGATCAAGCGCAATTTCCAACACCGACATGAGTAGCCTCCTCCGAACCGGACCTCCTCTGAGGATCCGTCCAGTGCCTACTCATGGCCTATCAGCTAGGCGGCGCCGTCAGGCGGTCATAGCGCGGGTCGGTGCCGTCGCGACGCGACGGCCAATACTGGGAGGGGTCGTCGCCAGGGATGGTGACGTCGGGTACGACCCGTCGATACGCCAGTTTCCACTCGCCGGCGATGCGCTGGAAATAGTCGATGTAGCGGCCATAGCTCGCGGCGACCTGACCGGCGATCAGCGCGTGCATGACGAAAAACGTCTCGCCCCAGGCGTTGTCACCCTCGACGTCGAAGACGGACTGCCCCAGCAAGTGGTGCATGGTCAGCTGTGCCGCGCGGCCGCCGGCCGCGCAGATCATCTCGGCGAACTCCGCGCCGGAGCCTTTGAAGGCGCCGTGGTCGTCGTAGGAGCGCGGCGCGTAACAGGCGATGATCGCGGCGTTGTCCGCACGGTCCGCCGCCGCGGCGAGTCTGGCGACCAACTCGGCCAAGGCGGATTTGTCGACCCAGGCATGGATTTCTTCGGTGGTGGCCATGGCAAACATTTTGTCGGACATTCCGTTGCAATCAGGCTGATTTACACGGCTGTGTTGACCGGGCGTGATGGCTACGCTCGCCCACATCCAGTCGCCGACAGCCGGCAACACTGCACGATTCCCGGTTACCGGTATGGAGGCGACAATGACAGAACCCACCCATCGATCGCCGCGATGGCGCCGAGCACTGTCCTCGGTGCCCCGGCTCAACATCGTCGGCATCGCCGCGATCGTCGTGGCCGCGGGCCTGCTCGCGGTGCACAACCTGCAGCACGACAGCTCGCCGAACCAGATCCTCAACGTGTCCTACGACCCGACCCGCGAGTTGTATGCGGCGATCGACAAAACCTTCGTCGACGAATACCGCAAGCAGACCGGCGCGACGGTGGAAGTCAAGCAATCCCATGGCGGTTCGGGCCGGCAGACATCGGATGTGATCGCGGGAAAGCAGAAGGCCGACGTTGTGTCATTGGCGTTGCCGAGCGACGTCGACGCGCTGCGTAAACGCGGTCTGGTGGCCGCTGACTGGCAGGACCGACTGCCCAATCATTCCGTCCCGTACACGTCGACGATTGTTTTCGTTGTCCACAAGGACAATCCGAAAGGCATCCACGACTGGCCCGACCTGATCAAAGACGACGTCGAGATCGTGAACCCCGATCCGCGCACCTCCGGTAACGGCAAGCTCAGCGTCTTAGCCGCCTGGGGGTCGGTCACCACCCGCGGCGGCAACGATGCGCAGGCAACCGATTTCGTGAGGACGCTGCTGAGCCACGTAATCGCCGCCGATCCGGGAGCCCGCAGCGCGGCCACCACCTATGCCGTCGAGAAGGTCGGTGACGTCCACCTGACATGGGAAAACGAAGCGCTGCGCGAGGTCGCAGAAAACCGGGGCGAGCTCGAAATCGTCTATCCGCCAGTCAGTATCCGGGCCGAACCCGCTGTCGCCTGGGTTGACGCGAATCTCGACAACAAGAAGATCGCGTCTTACGCGAAGGCGTATCTGGAATACCTTTACACCGATGAGGCGCAAGAGACCGCGGCCCGATTCGGCTACCGGCCGATCAAGCCCGAGATCCTCGCCAAGCACAAGGATCGGCTGCCCGCGATCGACCTGTTCCCGATCACCGCGGTCGCGAAGAACTGGAACGACGCGCGCGAGAAGTTCTTCGGCAACAACGGCATTTACGACGTGGTCTCGTCCGCTCCGGCCAGGACAGCGTCGTCACACTCTCGGCGAAAGACGAAGACCTCATGAGCATCGTGGGCAGTCTGAAGAATCTGAACTACGACAACTACAAGTTGCGTCGTGACCTCGTCGCGGGACTCACCGTCGCGGCCGTGTCTCTGCCGCAGGGCATCACGTACGCGTTGGTCGCCGGCGTCGACCCGAAATTCGGTGTCTACTCCGCGATCGTGGTGACCTTCGTCGCATCGATCTTCCAGTCGTCATCACACTTGGTGAACGGCCCGACGAGCGCGATATCGCTGCTGGTGTTCAGTTCGCTGGCCTTCATCGACCCAGAGAACCGGACGGCGCTGTTCGAGGCCCTGTTCCTGCTCGGCGTGCTGGTCGGGACCTTCCAGATTCTGATCGCGGTGTTCAAACTCGGTGACCTGACTCGATATATCTCCGAATCGGTGATCCTCGGCTTCTTGCTGTCCGCCGCCATTTTGATCGCGCTAGGCCAGCTCGGCAATGCGCTGGGCGTGAAGGACCAGGGCAACGGCCGGCAGTCGGTGTTGAAACGTACCTACCTCACGCTGTTTCACGGCGAGGCCACCAATTACCGCGCGTTGGTCATCAGCGTCGCCACGATCGTTCTCGCCGTCGTGCTGCGGCGGGTGGTGAAACGATTCGGCCTGCCTCAGATCGATTTGCTGGCAACGCTGATCTTCGCGGCGTTGATCGCGTATCTGGCCGGATGGGCAACCGAACACCACGGCAGGACCGCGATCACCCTGACCGCCAGAATCCCGCAGAGCCTCCCGCATCCGCACATCCCGTCCGTGCAACTCGGCGAGATAGGTCAACTCTCGGAGGGCGCGCTCGCCATCGCATTCATTGGTCTGCTGGAAGCGCTGTCGATCGCGAAGGCCATTGCCTACCAAAGCGGGCAGAAGATCGATTACAACCGTCAGATCATCGCCGAAGGTCTGGGAAACATCACCGGTGGTTTCTTCCAGGCAGTGCCGGGGTCGGGCTCGGTCACCCGCTCGCCGATCAACTACCAGGCCGGCGCGGTGACCCGGTTCTCCGGTGTGATCGCATCGGTCGGCGTCGCGGTCATCGTGCTGCTGTTCGCGCCGCTGCTGCATTTCATGCCCCGAGCCGCGCTGGCCGGTCTGCTGTTGATCACCGCGGCACGACTGATCGACATCAAGCGGCTCAGCTACGCCATCAAGGCGTCGCGCTACGACGCGGGGCTGGTCCTGATCACGGCGTTCACCGGCGTGCTGATCGATCTGGACACGGCGGTGCTTCTCGGCGTGGCACTGTCGATCCTGTTGTTCGTGCCGCGGGCGGCCAAACTCAAGGCGCGCGAACTCGTGGTTGCGCCCGAACGAGTCGTCCGCGAACGGGTCCCCGGCGACCCCACCGATCCCTCGACGCTGATCTACGACTTCGAAGGCGAATTGTTCTTCGGTGCTGCGCCCGAACTCGAGCGGTACCTCGACGACCTCGCGGCGCGGATCAGAAACGACAACATCAAATACCTTGTACTGCGGGTCAAACGGGCGCGCCACCCGGACGCCGTCGTGATCCAGCGGATCGACAAGTTCGTGCGTGACGTGACCGACCGTGGCGTCGTGGTGCTGCTGGCCGGCGTGCAAGCCGACCTGCGGACCCTGCTGACGAACGTCGGTTTCGACGACTGGTTCCCGTCCGAGCGCGTGTTCCCCGAAGAGGAGGAAGAGTTCTCCGCGACGTTGAAGGCCGTCCGCTACGCCCACGCTCTGCGCGGATTCGACGAATCGGGTGAGAAGGTTCCGGCGGATGCCGTCGCCACCAACGGAGACTCCAAGCACTACTACTACTTGGTCTGAAATCGGCCCGGCGGTCCGCAGAAGTAAGCTCGCCCAGTGAGTTCCGGTCAACGCTACCCGGCGCTGGAACGCCGACTCGACACCTCCGACGCAGTCGTCATCGGCCTGGGTTCGATGGTCGGCGCCGGCATCTTCGCCGCACTGGCGCCGGCCGCGGCCGCCGCCGGCGACGGCATGCTGATCGGTCTGGCCGTGGCGGCAATCGTGGCCTACCTCAATGCGACGTCGACGGCCCGGTGCGCCGCCCGCTACCCGGAATCCGGCGGCGCCTACGTCTACGGCCGAAAGCGACTCGGGGAGTTCTGGGGGTATCTCGCGGGCTGGGGCTTTGTCGTTGGCAAAACGGCCTCGTGTGCGGCGATGGCATTGGTCGTCGGCGCCTACGCATGGCCGGCTCAGGCTCATGCCGTAGCGGTGGCGTCGGTGGTCGTCCTGACCGCGGTCAACTACACCGGCATTCACAAGTCGGTGTTGGTGACGCGGATCATCGTCGGGGTGGTGTTGGCAACGCTGGCGGCGGTTGTCGCAATAGTGATCCCGCACAGCCAACTTGGAAGCCTGGATCTCGGCGCCAACACGAGTGTGCACGGGGTGTTGCAGGCGAGCGGCTTGCTGTTCTTTGCGTTTGCCGGCTATGCGCGCATCGCCACGTTGGGTGAGGAAGTCCGGGACCCATCCCGGATCATCCCCCGGGCGATTCCATTGGCGCTGGGCATCGCCTTGGCGGTCTACGCGATCGTCGCGGTTGCGGTTCTCGGCGTGCTCGGTAGCTCGAACCTGGCGCACTCAGGCGCGCCGATTGCCGATGCGATGCGGGCCGCTGGAGCGGCCGGGTGGGAGCCCGCCGTGCGAGTAGTCGCGGTACTGGCCGCGCTGGGATCGCTGCTGTCGCTGATCCTCGGGGTCTCCCGGACAACCTTCGCGATGGCGCGCGATCGCTATCTGCCACAGCAGCTTTCCGCGGTGCACCACACTTTCAAGACGCCGTATCGCGCCGAGATCGCGGTCGGTGTCGTGGTCGCCGTCTTCGCCGCAGCCACCGATGTCCGCAACGCCATCGGGTTCTCGTCATTCGCCGTCCTGGGGTACTACGCGATCGCGAACGCCTCGGCGTGGACGCTGGGCGCGAGGCTGGTTCCAACGCTGGGAGTCATCGGCTGCGTCGTTGTCGCGGCCGCGTTGCCACTGTCGTCGGTGGTTGCAGGTGCGGCGGTGCTGCTTGTCGGCGCGCTTGTTTATCTGGTGCGGCGAAAAATGCTGCGCTAGAAGAAGAATCCGGCATGGGGGGCCTGGTGTGCAGCGAACAGGCGATCGGCCGCCGCCAGTTGCTCCGGGCCCTCGGCGCGGACCAGTCCCGCGATCGCCAGACTGTTCCAGGTCGCGCCGCCGAGCACCACCGCGGCGAGTCCTGCCACCTGGACGTGCAACTGTGGGCGCCGTTCGGTTGGTTCGACGCCGTCACCCGTGACGGTCACGGTGACGGAGTTGTCCGGCAGCAGTGGGTCGTCGATGGCGATGGTGACTGTGTCGTCACCGATGTATTCCCGTGCCGCCAGGGTCTTTTCGACGTCGACGATGCGTAGCCACGTTTCGTCGTGGGTGGCGGTCACCTTCGCACCACGCTGGTCGATCAGCAGCCACGGCAGCGGATCGTCGACGGGGAGCATCCAAAACACCACACGGTCGATCAGGTCAAGCCCGAGAAGGAAGCGCAGCAGTCCGAGATAGGACTCCACGTCGGGCGCGAAGAAGTCTTCTACGACGATAGTGCGTTGATCGCTGATGAACCACCTGTCAGTATCGGTTGGGCGGTAGCGGACGAACCCGGTCTCGCATCCAGGCGCGCCGTGCACCGCGACATACCGAGGGCCGGGACCTGATTCGGTGCGCAACCGCACGCCCTGCCACCACACGTCGGGGCGGTCGATCGTACCCGGACGCGACGGCCGGTTGTCGGCGTAGATCCGCGGCAACGTATGCCAGACGTCTGCGGGTTCGAGCAATCGCACCGGCCCGCCCGCCCGGATGTTCGGACGTAGCGCAGCGCGGGCCGTCTGAACTTCGACGGTCTGCGACATGCTCGCCACGCCGTAGCCGTACCGCTCGTAGATGGTCGCCTCGGAAGCCCGCAGCGTGGCGACCGCCTCGCCGCGCGCCGCGAAGTCATGCAATTGGTGGCGCATGAGATCGGTGGCGACACCGCGACGGGTGGATGCCGGCAGCACCCCGACGTGCGTCACGGCCGCGTGCCCGACGATGCTGCCGCCCGGCAAGGTGAGGTGGCTCGTCACCGCATCGGCGGTGCCGACCAGCCGGTCGTCGATGAACGCTCCGATGGTGCGGCCGGGTTCGAGAAGTTGGGCGATCTGGCCCGGGGCGAGGTCGGTCAGACGCGGGAACCCGATCATGGCAGTGCGGAACACGTTGGCCGCGGCGACGAGGTCGCCTTCACCGTCGAGCACGCGGATCTCGGTGGTCATCTGAGACATCATGTCTCGCGGTTGGAGCGCCGGTGAACGCGCCTCACTCGAGCTCACGCAGCCGACGCCGTCATCGACCCCGCAGTGCGGTCAGCGCGCCCCGCTCCGCGGCATGATGCGCTTCTAGCAGCGCGGCGTCCTCGTCGGCGGGATCGGCGTGCAGGAAGCTGCCGGAGCCGGGTGAGCCGCCCGACCCGAGCTTGTTCATCTTGCTTGGCACCGGCGCGCCTCGGTACGCCAGCGGCAGTGGCCCGAGCGGCTGGTGCAATTGGACGTAGGCGCCGTGCGGCAGGCGTTTGATGATCCCGGTTTCGATGCCGTGCTCCAGGATCGCCCGATCGCTGCGCTGTAGACCGATGCACCACCGGTAGGTCACGAAGTAGACGATCACCGGCAGTACGACCATTCCGATCCGCCCGATCCAGGTGGTGGCGTTCAGCGAGATGTGAAACTTGAGCGCGATGATGTCGTTCATCGCCCCTAGCGTGAGGACCGAGTAGAACGCAATCGCCATCGCTCCCAGGGCGGTGCGCACCGGCACATCGCGCGGGCGCTGGAGCAGATTGTGGTGCGCGCGGTCGCCGCTGAACCGCTTCTCCAGGAACGGATACGTCGTCAGCAAGACGAAGACGATGCCCATGATCATCGCGGCTCCAACGGCGGCGGGCACCGTGTGATGGCCGATGTAGACCTCCCACGCCGGCCACAATCGTTGCAGGCCTTCGGTCCACATCATGTAGAAGTCGGGCTGCGAACCAGCGGATACGTGAGAAGGCTTGTAAGGTCCCAGGTTCCAGATCGGGTTGATCTGCATCAGGCCGCCCATCAGACCGAGGACGCCGGTCGTCAGCGCGAAGAACGCGCCGGACTTGACAGCGAAGACCGGCATCACGCGCACGCCGACGACATTGTTCTCGGTGCGTCCCGGGCCGGGGAACTGGGTGTGCTTCTGGAACCACACCATCGCCAGGTGCGCACCGATCAGCGCGAGGATGATCGCCGGCAGCACCAAGACGTGCAGTGCATAGAGCCGCGGAATCAGTGTGGTGCCGGGAAAGTCGCCGCCGAAGAAGGCCCAGTGAAGCCAGGTGCCAATCACCGGGAATCCGAGCATGATTGACGACAGGGCGCAGCGCAGGCCGATGCCGGACAGCAGGTCGTCGGGCAGCGAGTAACCGAAGTAGCCCTCGAACATGGCCACGATGAGCAGCAGCGAGCCGATCACCCAGTTGACTTCACGCGGTCGGCGGAAGGCGCCGGTGAAGAAGACCCGCGCCAGGTGCACCATGATCGACGCCGCGAACAGCAGCGCGGCCCAGTGGTGGACCTGGCGGACGAACAACCCGCCGCGCACCTCGAAGGAGATGTTGAGCGCCGACTCGTACGCGCGTGACATCGGCACGCCGCGCAACGGCTGGTACACACCCTGATAGGTGACGTCGGTCATCGACGGATCGAAGAACAGCGTGAGGTACACGCCGGTGATCAGCAGCACGACGAAGCTGTACAACGCGATCTCACCCAGCAGGAACGACCAGTGCGTCGGAAAGACCTTGTTGAGGGCGCGCCGCAGCGCCGCCGAGGGGTGATATCGCAGGTCGATCTCGTGGCCCGCGCGCAGTGCGGTGTTCGCCGGTCGGAGGTCCATCGCAACCATCCCCTCACCGCTGAAGCCGCAACGTCGCGGCCAGCCGAGCACCTACTATCGTTCGTAGTACCACAGAGCGTAGTACTCGTTCGGGGGACCGTAAAGGGTCTTTTCAGGCTTTGCCGTTCCGCTCGCGGTGCCGGCAGCCCGGCCAGCAACATGGCCGGCGCATGCCCTCTTCGAGTTCTTCCTGAGCTCGGCGGATCCTGCGCTCCCGGGTCTTCTCTTGTTTGGCGTCATCCACCCAGCAGATGAACTCGTTGCGGGCCAGCGGCGTGATGTCCTTCCACGCGGCCAGCGCCGCCGAATTCGTCAGCAGCGCTGCGCGCAAATCCGCGGGGAGCGTGTGCACCACTCCGCCCGGGATCCGGTTGCCACTCACATCGCCCAGGTTAATATTCGGCAGGGCGGCTAGCGTAGATGTCGTGGCCGACGACGAGCGGGTCTGGATTTTCTCTGCCGCGCCGCCGCGCGTTGCACCCGGGGTGACGTCAATGGTCGGCTACCGCTCGGTCAGCATCCCGGGTGAGTTGCATCGCGGCATGCCGTCATCGACCCTCACGTTCATCGTCAGCCTGGACGACGGGGTGGAAGCGGCCGGGACGGCTGAGGCTCTGCCGTCCGCCCGGCCGAATCCGCTTTTGCTGAGCGGGTTACAGGTCGAGGCGGCGTACGTCCGCCAGCGCCGTGGTCAGACCGGCGTGCAGCTAGCGGTGCATCCACTCGCGGCCCGCTCCCTGTTCGGAGTGCCCAGCGCTGAGCTGAACGCCGCCGAGTGGGACGCGACAGCAGTGTTGGGCCGCAAGGGAGTTCGACTGCAGCAGCGGGTGAGCGAGGCTGGTGGCTGGGGCGACGCGTTCGGCTGGATCGCCGAGTATCTGTCGACCGCGTGGCGCGATGATGCCGGGGTGCGCCCTGAAGTGACGCAGGCGTGGCACCTGTTGCAGCTCAGCGGCGGACGAGCATCGGTGGGGGGACTGGCTGACCGGGTGGGTATCACCGCCCGGCATCTGACGACGCTGTTTCACCGGGAGGTTGGTCGATCGCCGAAGACCGTCGCGATGTTGATGCGATTCGAGCGGGCGACCGCACGCATCGCCGAGTCGGTGCGGCGTCACGCCGCGGTCGATCTCGCCGCGGTCGCCGCCAACACCGGGTACAGCGACCAGGCCCACCTGACCCGCGAGTTCGCCCGGTTCGCGGGAGCGCCGCCGGGTCGCTGGATCGCCGAGGAGTTCCGAAACATTCAAGACGGCGGCCATGCGGCCCGCGCAGACTGCGAGCATGACTGCTACTAATCCGACCGTGTGGCCCACGTTGCAGGCGCACGACGCGCCGAAGCTCATCGACTACTACGTCGACACTTTCGGCATGGTGCTCGCGGCGCGCTACGGCGAAGGCGACACCGTCGACCACGCCCAACTGCTCTGGCCTGAAGGAAGCGGCGGCATCATGCTCGGCAGCTACAAACCCGGTGCCCTTTGGTGCCGCGAGCCCGGTACTGCCGGCGGATACATTGTGACCGCCGATCCGAGCGCGTTGTTCGAACGCGTGCGCGCCGGTGGTGCCGACGTCGTCCGCCCGCTGGCTCAAACAGACTACGGTGCAAACGAATTCGCTGTGCGTGATCCCGAAGGTAACTTGTGGTCGTTCGGTGACTACCGCGGCGAGCCGTTGCCGAGCTGACGATGCGCGCCACGAAGATCTTCGCCAACCTGCCCGTCGCAAACATCGATGCCGCGAAAGGCTTCTACACCGGCTTCCTCGGGTTGCCGACCGAAGAGTTCAACCTGGGCTGGGTGGCCCGGTACTCCTCGCCGGACGCCGAGGCGAGGCTGCAGCTCGTCACCGGCGACCTGACCGCCGCCGAAGACTCGGTCATCTCCGTTTGCACCGACGACATCGACGGCGCCTACGCCGAAGCACAGGAACTGGGTTACGAGATTGTCCATCCCTTGACCGACGAAGCGTGGGGGCCGCGGCGGTTCTTCGTTCGGGCGCCCGACGGGAACGTCGTCAACATCGTGAATCACCACGACTGAAAATCGATGTTTTGGGCACATGTGCAAGGGGTAGAAAAAAATCATGTCCAATCACAGTGTTATGAAATCGGTATTTGTCGGAGGAGCAGCAGCTGCACTCATGGCCGTGATGCCTATCGCCGCAGCTCAAGCCAGCGTGGGTACGGTCGGCGCAGCCCCCACCCACGTGATCTACAAGCTTGATCCGGGCGGCAGCGGCTGCGCCCCGAACGGCGGTCCTTGCGGATCTGGCGGTCAGGACAGTGGTCCCGGTGGCGGCCCCGGCGGCCAAGGCTGTGTGGCTGGCGTCGGTTGTGGGTCGGGCGGACAGTTCGCGGGTCCGAACGGTGTGCCCGGCGGCTGTCTTGCGGGCGTCGGCTGCGGCCACGCCTGATCCCTACTAAATAGTTCACACGACTCGTGCGACCTCGCAGACGCCAGGTCGTGCGGGTCGTTTGGGCTATTGACCTTTGAGGCTGCCGATGCCGAGTGAAAAATCGGTGCGTGCCGGTCGCGGGTCGCCCTGTTGATCTTCGACGTAACCCTGCGGGTCACGGTCGACGATCGGTAATCCGCGCGTGGTGGGATGCTCGGCCATGAACTCGCGGTACTGCGCTCCGAGTGACTCGCGCAGCCCGATCGGTGCATGACGCCGGAAGTCGGCCAGGCCCTCGCGTTCCTCTTCGGCCATGTGGTCGTCGTTGGCGACCCGGGTCCGTCCTACCGCCGCCCACCATTCGTCGGTCGCGATCCCCGCGGCGTTCGCGTCGCGCACGCCATCGCGAATGTCGTTGTGATCGCCGATTGCATCGAGCGTCTCACCCTCGGCGTCATCGCCACCGCGTCTGAGCAGTTGCGGATAGAAGATCTTCTCTTCGATCAAGGCGTGCACGTCGAGCTTGTCGGCGAGCGGACGCCACACCCTGATCAAGGCATGCCGATCGGCCGGTGTCTGCGCTTGCAATTCGTCCAGCTTGGCGAACTGTTCGCGGAACCAGTCGTGGTCATTGAGGATCAGCATGGTGATATCGGCCATCCCGATCAGTAAATCAGCTGGGCGCTGGTAGCGGCTCGCCGCTCGCAGGTTTCCACCGGATCGCCAGACCGGCCGCGATGAGCGCAGCCGTAGCCGCGGCCGTCGCGATGAACACCCACCCGTGCCGGACGGCGGCGAGGTCGACGCCGGGCTGGTAGATCATCGTCAACGCCGTGGTGCCCAGCACCATGCCCAGTTGCCTGGCGGTATTCGTGACCGCCGACCCGGCGCCCCACCGGACAGCCGGTAGGGCGACTCCGGTGACCGCCGACAGGCTCGGCATCACCAAACCGACGCCCGTACCGGTAAACAGTTGAGCCGGAAAGTAATCGGCGAAGTAGTCGGGGGTCGTGCCGATGGTGTCCAACCAGATCCCGATCCCGATCGCGTACAGCGCCGCCCCGCTTGCGGCGACCCAGCCGATACCGACCTTGCCGACCAGCCTCCCGGCCAGCGGCGAGACGATGACGACGATGATGGGACCGGGTGCCAGGCATAGGCCGGCAACCGCAGGCGGCATACCCCACACCATGGTGAGCAGCATGACTCCGCTGAGCAGCATCGCGCCGTGCGCCGCTGAAAACACCAGCATTGCAAGGCAACTCGACCACATCGGTAGTACCCGCACCGCGTCGAGATCCACAGCCGGTGACGGATGACGCAACGAGCGCCACACGGCCAGGGCCATTGCACCGACGGCGCCTACCACCGTGGCCGCTACCCCGGTCGTGCTGCGACCGACCACCGGTAACTCGATCAGCGCCCAGACCAGGGCTCCGACACCGACCACCAGGCTGAGCGCACCAAACAGATCTGGAACGCCGGTGCCGGTTCCGGCAGCTTTTGACAGCACCACCGCCCCGGCGACAACCGCCAGCAGTCCGATCGGCACGTTGACGAAAAAGATCCAGCGCCATGACAACTGAACCAGCAGGCCGCCAACCGGCGGTCCAAGGGCCGCGGCCGTGGCGCCCACCGCCGACCAGGTGCTGACGGCAACCGCCCGCCGGGACGCGGGGACCGCGGCCAGAAGGAGCGCGAGCGAACTCGGCATCAGCATCGCGGCGCCGAGGGCCTGGACGGCGCGGGCGGTGACGAGCATCGGGAACGAACCCGCTAGGCCGCAGGTGGCCGATCCCAGCGTGAACACCACCAGACCGGTCAGAAAGATCCGGCGGTGGCCGTAGCGATCGCCCAAGCGGCCCGCCGGGTTCATGAAGGCCGCGAAGACGAGTGTGTAGGCGTTCAAGATCCACGACATCGCCCCGAGATCGGCGGTGCCGAAGGCTTGGCGGATCTCGGGAAAACCGATGTTCACGATGAAGAGATCCAGGCTGGCCAGAAAGGCCGCGGTAGACACCACCAGAACGGTCGCGGCCGGGTGCCTTGTCGATACCTGCGTTGTCGTCGTCACGCCCGCCTCGCGGTTGAATTCGATCGACAAGGGCATGGCACCCGCCCGATCGCTGGATATAGCAAACGATACCTAGCCGGTCGTGGGTCGGCTGCCGCGCTACGAGTTAGATCAGTCACCACATACGCGGGGAATCAGGGACCTACTCTCGCTAGGTGACCATCCCCTATGACGAGGCGTTGCGCGAGCAGATCCGGGACCGGCTAGCCGCACATGACCGTCGTGTGGTGGACGATCCGGCGAAGCGTCACGCGGCTGTCGCGGTACTGCTCGTCGACTCGCGAGTGGGGGAGGACAGGATCGACCCGGCACCGGTCGATGACTGGATCGCGGGACGGCCGATGCTGGATTCGCTGGACGGCCGGATGGTCGACGTTTCCGGGGGTGCTGCATTCCTGTTGTGCCGCAGAACCTCTCGGCTCAGTTCCCACCCCGCACAGTGGGCGCTGCCGGGTGGGCGGCTGGATCCGGGGGAAACGGCGATCGACGCGGCACTGCGCGAACTCGACGAGGAGGTCGGGATCAAGCTGGCCGCCGCCAATGTGTTGGGTCTGCTCGACGACTACCCGACCCGGTCCGGATACGTCATCACCCCGGTGGTGATCTGGGGTGGTGAACGGTTGGACCCGCAACCGGCGCCCGACGAAGTGCTGGCGGTCTACCGAATCGGGCTCCACCAGTTGCAGAGGTCGGACTCACCGCGATTCATAACCATCCCGGAGAGTTCGCGGCCCGTCGTTCAGATACCGCTGGGCAACGACCTCGTCCACGCGCCAACCGGTGCGGTGCTGTTGCAGCTGCGCTGGCTCTGCCTCGAGGGCCGCCACGATCCGGTCGACGAATTGGAGCAGCCGGTCTTCGCCTGGAAGTAACCGGCCGCAGTAGGGTGAGCTCATGCTGCGCGGCGCGGTGAGCAAGTTTCAGCGATGGCAATATCGCAACGGCCGTCCGGGATGGTCGGCGCGAATCGCAAACCGGTTGGGCGCTTTGGCGATTGGAGCCGGCCTCGTGCCCGGTGGAGCTGCCACGCTCGAAGTGCGCGGCCACAAATCCGGGCGGATGATCACGTTCCCGGTCGTCGTCGCCGATTACCTCGGCGAGCGGTACCTGGTCGCGATGCTCGGCCAGAAGACGAACTGGGCGCGCAACCTGCGCGGCGGTGACGGTCGCGCGGTGCTGCGCCGCGGCAGGCCCGAAGACGTCCTGTTGGTGGAAGACTTCTCGGAGCACCGCGCCGCCATCTTGCGCCGCTACCTCGAGGTGGCCCCGGGGGCGCGGCCGTTCTTCACGCTCGACAAGGGGGCACCCCTTGAGGATTTCGAGCGAATTGTGGGTCAGTACCCTGTCTTTCGAGTTGCCTGAACCGTAAGGCCGTGCGTCCGGAACCCGGGTCCTGGCTCGGGCGTGACGTTATGCGCGGTGATCTCCTGCTGACAGTGCGCGCACACCAGCTCCGGCACGGCGGTCTGGCCGCAGGGTTGGTGATGCAGCACGATCGGCGGCCCCTGAGGAACAGACAAATGCCGATCACCCCATTGCATCAGCACGACAATCGCCGCGAACAGGTCCCGGCCGGGATCGGTGAGCCGGTACTCGTGCCGATCGGGATCGCTTGCGTAGAGCGCCTTTTCCAGCAGACCCTTGTCGACCAGGGTTCGCAGCCGGGCCGACAGCGTCGGCCGCGGAATTTGCAGGTTGCGGGCCAACTGGCCGAAGCGGCGTACCCCGAAGAACGCTTCGCGCAGGATCAGCAACGTCCATCGTTCGCCGACGATCTCGAGGGTGCGCGCGACGGATTCGCCGTCGAAACGATGAGACAGATCGGGGTATTCCATGGTTCATCCAATGTACTGGTTCAAAAACTAAACCGGTAGTGCTACCGTGACTGAACGACCAGCGCCGTCTGTGCAAAGCGAGGACCTATGGACGCCGATGTCATGACCGCGCCCGTGCTGACCCGCGCCCGCGAGATCGGCGACCTGGCCCGCGGCATGGCCGACCGTATCGACGCGGAACGCCGACTGCCCGCCGAACTGGTTGAGGCGCTGCGTGATTCGGGCTTGCTGAGAGCCGGGGCGCCACGCGAGGTCGACGCGCTGGAGCTGCCGGCGGGCGTCGCTCTGCGCTGCGCGGAGGAAGTGGCGCGCGGCGACGCATCGGCCGGCTGGTGCGTGTCGATCGGCATCACCAGCACATTGCTCGTCGCGTATCTCCCGCCGGCCAGCCGTACCGAGTTATTCGGCAGCGGACGCGGGTTGGCGGCCGGGGTGTGGGCGCCGCAGGGCAAAGCGCGGCGCGTTCCCGGCGGGGTGGTGGTCTCGGGCCGGTGGGCATTCTGCAGCGGCATCACCCACGCCGACGTGCTGTTCGCCGGCTGCATCCTGGAAAACAAGCCGGCGGTCGTTGCGCTGCCCACCGAGCAACTGCAGATCCTCGATACCTGGCACACACTTGGATTGCGTGGCACCGGAAGCCATGACACCGTCGCCGAGGATGTCTTCGTTCCCGACGAGCGGGTGCTGTCGATCTTTGACGGGCCGGTGATCGACCGGCCGCTGTACCGATTCCCGCCGTTCGGGTTCTTCGCCGCCTGCATCACCGCGGCCGCGCTGGGCAACGCGCGGGCCGCCATCGAGGACTTCGTCGAGCTGGCCGCAACCAAGAAAGGTGTGGCGGCCAGTCGCGCGTTGGCGGAACGGTCCACCATCCAGGCGGCGGTCGCCACGGCCGACTCGGCGCTCGAAGCGGCGCGGGCCGGCTACTACCTGGCCATCGACGAGGCCTGGCGGGCAGCAGAAGTCGGGCCGACGGTGCCATTGGCGGCACGCACTCGGCTGCGGCTCGCCGCCACGCATGGTGCGCGCGTCTCGGCCGACGTGGTGCGGTCGATGTACGACCTGGCTGGGGGGAGTGCCATCTACGACGGCGCACCGCTGCAACGGCGTCTGCGAGACGCGTTCACGGCTACGGCGCACTTCCAGGTCAACGAGGCCTCGCGCGAGTTGCCGGGCCGCATCCTGCTGGGCCAGGCCACCGACGCGGCGATGTTGTGAGGTCGCCGATCGAGGCGGTTCTGCCATTCTGGCTGGACCGCCCAGACCTGGAGGCGCTCGAGATCGCCGAAGCTGTGACTGATGTCGGGCTCGACGGGCTGTGGATCGGCGAGATGGCGACGTTCGACGCCTTTGCGCTGGCCACCGCGATCGGTGCTCGTGCTCCCGGGTTAGGTCTGCGGATCGGCCCACTACCGATCAGCGTGCGAACTCCCGCCTCAATCGCGTTGGGTACCAGCACAGTTGCCGGACTCACGGGCGCGCAGGTCGACATCGCTCTGGGCGCCTCCAGCCCGTTCATCGTTTCGGGCTGGCACGACCGGGATTGGTCGCACTGCGTCGGGCGGATGCGAGAAACAATCGAGTGCCTGCGCCCGATCCTGCGCGGTGAGCGCGGCGACTACGACGGCCACTACATCCGCAGTCACGGTTTCCGGTTGCGTAAGCCGTTGCCGCACAGCCGTATCGGCATTGGAGCATTCGGGCCATCGATGCTGCGGCTCACCGCTGAGGTCGCCGATGAACTGGTGTTGAATCTGGCTTCACCGCAACGTGTCTCGCGGATACGTGAGCAGATGGATCGACAGGCCACCGCGTCGGGCCGGGTACCGCCGCACGTGACGGCATGGGTGCCGGTCGCGGTTCGGCCCGGTGAGGCGGCGTTGCGTCAACTGGCCGGTCAGCTCGCGGTTTACCTCGCACCGCCCGGCTACGGCGAGATGTTCTGCGAACTCGGCTTCACCGATCTGGTCGAGCGGGCTCGGTCAGGCGCGCGACGGGCGGACCTGGCGGCCGCGGTCCCACTCGAATTGGCCGGGCAGTTGGCCGCTTTGGGCACTCCGGACCAGATCGCCGACCGGTTGCAGGCCTACCTGGACGCCGGCGCTGACACCGTCGCGGTGATCCCTGTGACCGCCGAAGACCCCGCCGGCCGGATCAGCCTCGCCTGTGCCGCAGATATCGCCCGCACCATCCCGACCCCTCAGGAGACCGCCATATGAACGCCGTCAACACGCAATGCCGGCTGGCCGCGCGGCCGGATGAGAAGCTGTCCGCCAGCAACTGGTCGATCGTCGAGGAGCCCAAACCCGTGGCAGGCGAGCGACAATTCGTCGTCCAGGTCGACTATCTGTCGATCGACCCGGCGATGCGCACCTGGATGAACGCCGGCCGCAGCTATGTGCCGCCGGTGGAGATCGGCGAGGTGATGCGGGCACTGGGCGTCGGCCGCATCGTCGAATCCCGGCACTCCGACTTCGCGGTCGGCGACCACGTTTCCGGCATTTTCGGCGTGCAGCGCTACGCCGTGTCGGACGGCGCCGACGTGAACAGGATCGACACCACGCTGGCGCCGGCGCCGGTGTATCTCAGCGCCCTCGGCATCAGCGGCTTGACCGCCTATTTCGGCCTGCTCGACATCGGCAAGCCCGAACCGGGCCAGACCGTGCTGGTCTCGGGGGCTGCCGGGTCGGTCGGCAGCATCGTCGGGCAGATCGCCCGGATCAAGGGATGTCGCACGGTCGGCATCGCCGGTGGCGAGGAGAAGCGCCGTTGGCTTGTCGAGGAAGCCGGATTTGACGCGGCGATCGACTACAAGAGCGCCGACCTGCGCAAGGAACTGAAGGTGCACGCCCCCGACGGTGTCGACGTGTACTTCGACAACGTCGGCGGAGCCACGCTCGAGGCCGCACTCGACCGGCTCGCTCACGGCGCCCGGATCGTGCTCTGCGGCGCGGTGTCGCAGTACAACGACACACCACGTGGGCCCGCCAACTACATGCAACTGCTGGTCGCGCGCGCATCGATGACCGGGTTCGTCATCTTCGACTACGCGAAGCGATACCCGGAAGGCGTTGCGCAACTCGCGAAATGGCTGCAAAGTGGCGAACTGCGTTCGCACGAGCAGATCGAACACGGCCACGTCGCCGACTTCCCGGACACCCTGCTCAAACTGTTCCGCGGCGAAAACACCGGCAAACTGATCCTCGCGCTCGGGGAATAGTCGCCGCGCGCCGAGTGGTTGGACACAGCCATGGCTGCTTTTACCGAGACCCAACGTGAAGAATTCCTCGCCGACAAGCACGTCGCGGTGTTGTCGGTCGACGCGACCGACGGCCGTCCGCCGGCCAGTGTCCCGATCTGGTACAGCTACCGGCCCGGCGGAAACATCCTCATCAACACCGGCGTGAACGCCCGCAAGACCAAACTCATCGAACGCGCCGGCAAGGTGACCCTGGTGGTACAGCGCGAAGAACCGCCGTACCAGTACGTGGTCGTCGAGGGCACCGTCGTCGACACCGCCACGCCCGCGCCGCTGGACGTACGCGAGGCCATCGCGATCCGCTACCTCGGCGAGGAAGGCGGCCGTGCATTCGTCCAGGGCATGGCGGATCAACCGGGCATCCTGTTCACCGTCCGGCCGGACCGCTGGATCACCGCAGACTTCTCCGGCGAGTTGTAACCCGGGTATTTCGCGCGCTGAGCGGCCCGTCGTGTCGGGGCCGTCTGACGGTTCGGCCTGTCTTAAGCTGACGGTCTGAAGAACCCAGGTCGCGACGCTCGAGAACCCTTAGGAAGCAACTGAAATGGACCTCGACCGGATAACCAGCCCGATGCGACTTGCGAGGGGATCACACCAGCCCGGATCGGGCAAAGGGTGCGCCATGAACGTGATCTCCTACATCAACGGCGACGAGCAGATCACCGACTTCCCGGCAACATCGGCTCGCCCCTTGGCGTCGTTCGTGCAGTTGTGCAACGACTTGCTGGCTGAGCCCGACGGTTACCTCTCGCCGGCGAACAGCCTGGTCGTACTCGACCTCGGTTGGCTGACCGTGGGGACCGCCGACGTTGCCGACAGCATCATGCACATCTGGGTGACCAAGTTGCTGACCAGCCCGCCGTGGGGTGTGCTCCGCTACGCCCGCGGTGCGGCGGCCGAAGCCATCGCGGACATCGCCGAGCTACACCGGAATTTCGTTCCCGGTGACGTGCCGTCGATCGTCAGCTGGGACGGCGCGGCCAAGGCGGGACGCGCCGCGTGCGAGGCCGCCGAGGGCGCGGAACTGTATGCGGTGCGAGCCGCCTGCCAGTCCACCTCGCTTGTCGAGACCGACGACTGGACCACGCTGGACGCCGTAACCGGCAACGCGCTGCGCGCGCACCGGCTGGCGAACATGGACGCGGACGTCGAGCGGGTAGTGGACGTCACGCGCAATGCGATCCGCTCCTGGCGTCGACTCGCCGGTCTGAGCGTGCTGAGCAATGAGCCGATCCCGGCAGCCCGTGTCCGGGATCGCAGGCCGGAATCAGCTCTGCCGGTGGCTATCTCGGCGTAATCGCATCGTCCGGAGCATCGCTGCGCCCGCCGCGAGCACGGCCATCGCGGCCAGGATGAGGTGCGACCCGCCGAATCCGACGGTCGTCAACAGCAGGGGCAGACCGAAGCCGACATACGTCACCGAATAAAAGGCGCCGGTCAATGCGCCTCGAACATGTTGCGGCGCTGCGGCTTCCAGGTCGATCAGGCCTTCGCGCAGCGAGAGTCCGGACGCGCAGCCAAGAATGAGCAACAGCGGCAGGGCCAGTGACAGCGTCATCGTGGCCGGAGCCAACGCGATGAGCGCGTACGCGAGCGCCGCCAGCACCGCACCGGCAGTTCCGGCCCTGGGACCCCACGACCCTGCGCGAGCCACGAGCTGAATGACGCCGCTCGCCCCGTTGACGATCAGCGCGGCCATACCCGCGGCCACCGGCGCCGCGAGGCCGGTGTGGACCCGCGCCGGAATGGTGATGAAGCCCAAGGTGGCCGACGCGAACACCCACGGCGCCAACGGCATCGCCCAACTCAACGCGCGGCTACTCGAGAGCCCCGATGCAACAGCCTCTTTCGCGGTGGCCGGGGCGGCCGGCGCCGCGTCTGTCCGGCGGGTCGCCACCACCATGGCGACCATCGCTATCACTACCAGAACCGCCGCCAACGCGAAGGACAGCTCGACCCCCCGACCTGCGGCCCCGGCGATCAGTCCGCCAGCCAGCGGTCCTATCGCGAAGCCCGCGATCAGGACGGCTCCCGCGGTCGCCGCGCCCGCCGTGCCGCGCAGGTCGGATGCCCATGCGGTGCCCGACGTCATCGCCAGACCCACACCGGCGCCGACGATCAGACGCCCGATCAGCAACACGTCCGGCTGCTGGGACAGCAGCATCGCCACGGTGCCTAGCACCGCGGTCGCCGAACCCGTCAGCGCCACTGCCTGGCGGCCGAACGCATCCGAGGCCCGACCGCCGATCAGCAGGCCGGGGAGCAACCCCACGGCATAGATACCGAAGATCGCGTCGAGTGTCGCTGTGCTCAGGTGCTGGCGGTCACTGATCGTGGGCATCAACGCGACGAAATGATTCGCGACCCAACCGGTGACCAGCAGGACGGCCAGCACCGCGCCGAACCGGAGATCCACGCCGCCCGGCTTCGATCGTGGCCTGGACAGCAGGGCCGTCGATCCCTCCGGCGCGTTCATGAACTCGATTCCTCTCCGTGGTCGCGATCAGACACGACCACGACGCCTGGAAAGTTATTCCCGCTCGGATGGCGATCGCAACGCAATTAGCGCAAAGTTCAGCCGGCAGCACCCGCAGCCGGCGCCGTTAGCACCCGCCGGCCCAATCGTCGGCTTTATGATCCGCACGTGGCGACCAGCGGCGATGCGACGACATACCGGCCGGTTCCGGGCAAACCCGCACTCCTCTTAGGAGCCTTCGATATCGCAAGTGTGGGATACATCGCAGAGGAGTTCTTCATCTCCGGATCGGCGTCGTCCTATACGCCGACAGCCGGACTCGGGCGGGACGGACGGTGGAGCGTCGCGCCGGCGGCCGCCGAGGACTACACCACCCGGATCGTGGTGCTCACCCCCTCAAACCCCGACCGATTCAACGGGACCGTGCTCGTCGAGTGGCTCAATGTCAGCGGCGGCATCGACGCGCCCGCCGTCTGGATGATGGCGCACCGCGAGATGGTGCGCGCCGGTTACGCCTACGTCGCGGTGTCGGTGCAGCGCGTGGGGGTCGAGGGCGGCGACAACCTCATGGGAATCGACATGTCGTTGAAAAGCCAGAACTCACAGCGGTATTCGTCGTTGCAGCACCCCGGCGACGCGCACGCGTATGACATCTTCTCCCATGCCGGGCAACTGGCGAGAAGCGCCGACATCCTGCGGGGGCTGCGCGCCGATCATGTCATCGCACTCGGTGAGTCGCAGTCAGCACTGTTCCTGACGACGTACATCAACGCCATCGATCCGCTCGCGCGGGTCTACGACGGTTTTCTCGTGCATTCGCGGTTCGGCCCCGCCGCTCCGTTGGACGGCGGTTCGATCTTCGACGTGTTGGAGGGCGACTCGTCGAAGGCGGTCGCGTTTCGCGCCGATCTGCGGGTGCCGCTGGTCACGATCATCACCGAGACGGACTTGGTCAGCGGCCGTCGGCTGGGCTACCACAGCGCGAGACAGCCTGACAATCAACGACTTCGAGTGTGGGAGATCGCCGGAACAGCCCACGCCGACAACTACACGATCCAGGTGGCGCCGATCGACAGCGGGGAGGCGGCGTTCGCGGACATCGTCGCGGCGTACGCGCCGACGAACATGCTGATGGGCCAGGAGCTCGACCACTGCATCAACTTTGCGCCGCAGCACCATTACGTTCTGCAGGCGGCGTTGTCGCAACTCCACCACTGGGTGAGCGAGGGCCGGCCCGCGCCCAGTGGCAGTTCCATCGACATGAGCGGTGAGCGCATCGCACGCGACGAACACGGGCTGGCGCGTGGCGGCGTCAGAACGCCGTGGGTCGACGTACCGATCGCTCGGACATCCGGCGACGGAGGCGAACAGAGCACGATGGCATCGATCTTCGGCTCCGGAGAGCCATTCGATGCGGCGACTGTGCGGCGGCTTTACCCGAACGGGGTCGAGGACTATCTACAACGTTTCAGCGCGTCACTCGATTCGGCGATCCAGTCCGGTTTCCTGCTGGCCGCGGACCGCGACGAGATTCTGCGGCTCGCCGCCGCGACATTCGACGGTGAGATCTAAAGCGGCGAGGACTCGAGCGTCAGATTGAACAGCGCCCACGCCATGCAGAACAAGAAGTTGAGCGTGACCAGCACCATGCCGACGAAGAGCAGCGAGCGCGCCCCTCGGCGCTTCATCCGCCGCACCCGCGCCCTGAGCTGGTCCCGCCGATACTGGGTCGCGATCAACGCGAAGTGGAAATCCGCGACCTCGGCGGAGGCGGCGGGCGAGCCGGCCAACATTTGCCGCAGGCGGTCGGGCGATGTGCTGACGCCGACGCGCGCGAAGCGGCGGCTGAGTCGCCGGGCTTGCCGGCGGCCGGCGAGATGGCTACCGACCCGGAGCCGTTGAGGTAATTGCCCGCGTTCGTTCCCCCAAGGGGTCGTCGGCGTCATCACACGCCGAAGTGTAGCCAGCCCATTCCGGATATCGGTGGCTTCGCGCCTATTGTGCCGGCAGAAATATTTTCTCTCGGTTGAGGTGCAGGTATGCGCACATTGTTGTGTCGGGCAACGGCTACGGACGGACTACTCCGCGTAACGGCATCAACCCGAGTTCGTTGTGGCTCATGAACCCAGGTGCCGCGTCCACGACGGCGGGTATGGCGTTGGCGGGACCCATCGCGGTCCAGGTGTAGCCGGGCAGTGCGTAGCCGCCGTCGGGGTCTTGTGCTCCCTGCAGGATCAACTCGGTGGACGAGTCGCCTTCGATCACGATCCGGTAGTGATAGTGCTGGGGCCAATCCTCGCGTGGCTCGATGGCGTCGTAGGTGTCCATGGTGTAGATCTCGTGGAACACGATGAGCGGTTTGCCATCCACCCACGCCGTCCATTTGTGGTGCTGTCGGGCGACGCTGCCCTTCTTGATCACGCCGGTGAATCCTGGCATGTCACTGGTCTCGCCGCCTTCGAACGGAATGTCGCGACTGGCCACCCCGAGTTCGACCTCAGTGGTGTATCTCTCGACGGTCTTACCCATTCCTTCGACGATCATCGCCATCGACTGCGCGAACAGCGGCCATGCTTGCCCCAGCAGATTCGGGCCGTCCTCGAATCCGGCCGGATCGCTTCCCATGCCCATCTCGTAGAGGTACTTCAGGGTGTCCCGGCCGAAGTTCACTACTTCATAGATATGGATGACGTCTATTTGGCTGACGATCCGAGCCAGCGTGAGGACAAGAAGGTCGCCGGCGAAACCGGGGTTGACGCCACCGGCATGGAATGAGGTGCCGCCCTCGAGGCACGCCGCATGAATCTTGTCGATGTCGGCCCGGCTGTGCTCCGTTCGGTACCACCATGCTCCGCCCGACGCGACGACGTTCTTGCCGCCTCGCAACAACCGGCAGACCTCGTCGGGGTCGGACCACAGCGGCGCATAGAAGACACAGTCAGCATCCAGTGCCTCGATCGCGTCCTTGTCGTTGGTCGCAAGCACACCGGTCGGAGCCTTGCCGCAGAGGTCCCCGGCGTCCTTCCCGACCTTTTCCGGGCGGTTGCAGAGCACCCCGACGAGTTCGTAGGCGGGATTGTGGGCGAAATGGCGGAGCGCTATCGTCCCGACGTTGCCGACGCCCCATTGGATTACGCGATACCTTCTGTCCACCGGCGACGCGCTGCTGGCTTCCTGATCTCGCTCGAGCGTGGTCATTGCTCCTCCTTCGAATCGGTGATTGCTGCTGTCAACTGATCGACACTCCGGCATCGACTTTGAATTGCAGTCCGGTGACGAAACGCGATTCATCCGAGATCAGGAACAGCACCGCATTGCTGGTGTCCACGGGTTCGATGAACGGGGTGGGCATGGCGTTGACGAACATCGGTATCAGGTCCGGACGTTGTTCGCCGAGGGTGGCGCCGAACGACGGCGGAACCATTCCGGTCGGGGTGCCGGTGGGATGCACAGAGTTCACCCGAATACTCTGTGCGGCAAGCTCATTGGCCAGTGCCACCGTAAGACCTACAACGCCGTACTTGGATGCGGTGTACGGAATTTGCAGCGGGAAACCCTTCATCGCACCCGCGGAGCTGATATTGACCAAGCTGCCGCCACCCTGAGCGAGAAGATGGGGAATCGCCGCTGCGCAGGTGTTCCACGCACCGATGAGGTTGACGTCGACGACGGTGCGCCAGTGATCGGACGTTGTTTTGTCCCAGGGAGCGACGGTCAGGACACCGGCGTTGGCGACGGCACTGTCCAACCCGCCCAGTTCCTCGACGCCCTCGTCGACAGCGCCGCGCAATGCCGCCTCGTCGCGGACATCGGCGACTCGGCTGACGCAGCGGCCACCGTGCTTGGTGACCAGACGTACCGTCTCGGCCAAGTCGTCCTCGGTGGCCAGGTCGTATTCGATCTCCGGCAAGGACCGACAGAGGTCGACGAGAATGAGATCGGCCCCCTCCTCGGCGAGGCGGAGGGCGTGACTGCGCCCCAAACCCCTTGCGGCGCCGGTGATCAGCACCCGTTTGCCGGCGGCCCGTCCGGCCGAGGGTGCAGGTGGTGTCACCACATCAATCCACGGATGATCTCTGCCTGCGGGATGTCCTCGACGGCGATCAGCCCTTGCGGAGCACGGCAGACCCAGTCGATCGCATTGACCACCCGAGCTGCGGTTGACAGACATCCCGCCTCGGTGACGTCGAGCGCCGGGTGCGACACGTGCGTGTTCAGTTCCACGCGAGGATCACCGTCGACCACGACACGATGGACGCCCGGAAGGCCGTCGGGCGGATAGAGCCAGTCCGGGGCGGAGTCGGCGGTGAGCCGCGTGATGTGCTCCATGGTGATCACTGGAACTCCGTCGCGAACCCCTTCGACCGCGAACTTCACCGCGGCCATTTGTCCCGGTTCGACCGTCGCCATCTTGCATTCGATGCGCTTGTTCGAGTACCACGGTTCGATGCGCTGCCGGACCTCATCGAGTTGCACCCCCAGCTGCTCCGCGAGGTTGCGGACCGCGCCGCCCCACATCGTGGTAAGGACGCCCGGCAGAAACAGCATCGGCGTATCGTCCTCGGGGCTGACGCCGAATCCCATTTGCTTGCCGGTGAATTCGTAATCGTCGTAGTTGGCGTAGTCGAAGATCTCCTGGACGGTGATCGATCGGGCGCGGGTGACCAGGCTCAGCGCGGAGTGCACCTCGGTGTCGCCGGAGTAGCCAGGGTCGATGCCGTTGACATACAGCGACGCGTTACCAGAGGCGCAGGCTTGCTCCAGCGGCACCCGCAGCCAGTCCTCGGTCTGGCGGGGAGTTACCAACCACACCATCGATGTCGCCACGATGTTGACGCCGGCGGAAAGGAACTTCGTCATCTGCTCGATGACTTCCATCGGTCGTGTCTCGCCTTGCGCGGTGTACACCACGCAGTCCGGCTTCAGGGCGATGAGCGCTTCGATGTCGTTGGTGGCCAGAATGCCGGTCGGATCGCTCAACCCGCACAGGTCGGCGGCATCACGCCCGATCTTTTCTGGGCTGGCGGCGTGCACACCGACCAATTCCAGATCGGGGCGCCCAATGATCGCCGGCAATGAGTGGACCCCGACGTTGCCGGTCGAAAATTGCACGACTCTGCGCATGTATGGCCGTCCTGAGTCAGTAGTCGGGGATCGGTAGCGGCGAATTGTTGGAATCGATGCCGCCATCCACATGGAAGATCGCGTTGGTCGCGTAACAATCCCGGGTGGACAGGTAAACGCAGAGCCGGCCCAGGTCGGCTACGTCGCCCAGGCGGTGCAACGGCGTCGCCTCCTGCATCTTCTCCCGTGATCCGGGCATCAGATCGAGACTTCCCTGCAGCCCGTCGGTGGCGAACGATCCCAGCGCTATTGCATTGACGCGGATCTTCGGCGCAAGCTCCTGCGCCATCGCCCGGGTGAGCGCCTCCAGGCCACCCTTCGCGACGCAATACGCGGTGAGTGCGCGGATACCGAAACGGGCTGAACCGGAGGAGATGTTGACGATGTTGCCGTGCCCGGCCTCGATCATGTGCCGCGCGACGAGTTGGCTCATGATGAACGCCGAAGTGACACACCAGTCGAACGTGTGTCGAAAGTCCTCGTCGGTGATGTCGAGGAAGCGAGCGTATGTAGAACCGCCGACATTGTTGATCAAGATATCGATGCGTCCAAAGTTTTCCATGGCGGCCGAGACAACCCGCTCACTATCGGATCGGCTCATCGCGTCCGCAACAACAGCCAGCCCTTTGCCGCCGGCAGCCTGGATACTGTCGATCGTGTCACGGATGTCAGATTCCGTACGCGCGGTACCGACGACCGTCGCACCCGCCTCCGCCAAAACCCGCGAAATACCCTGTCCGACACCTTTTCCGGCGCCGGTCACGATCGCGACTTGTCCATCCAGGTTGAACTGTTCTAGCGCCATGCCGGTCCTCTCATTGCCACGCCTGATGCCGATCTAACAGATAAAACTGACTTTAGTCAACGAAATAGATGGATGCCCTCACCCGACAGGGCAGTTATCCTGCAGATGGAACAGGTTCCGAAGGCAGAGGAATGGATCATGGCAACGGTGGAAAAGCCGTCGGCCCGGGAGGCCAAGCGCCTGCAGACGCGTGAGCGCTTGATGGGAGCTGCCATCGCCGAGTTCAAACGAGCGGGTATGGCAGACGCCGACGTCGGGTCGATCGTTGCCGCCGCCGGAGTCGCGCACGGCACCTTCTTCTTTCATTTCCCGACAAAGGAGCACGTGCTGCTGGAATTGGAGCGGCGCGAGGAGGAGCGCATCGCCAAGCAGCTTGACCGCTACCCAGATGCCTCGCACGATCTGTCCTCCATTCTCAAAGAGGCGGTTCGGTTGATTCTGGGGCTCGAGCGCCGACTGGGCGCTAGCCTCTTCAAAGACTTTCTTGCACTGCACTTCTCGCAGACCCGCCCCACCGACGAGAGCAAGGACCATCCGGTCATTGTTCGGGTGGCCCACGAGATCGAGAGAGCCCAGCGGTTGGGAAATGTTGCACCAGAGGTCGTTCCGGTCAACAGTGCCGTGTTCTTTCTGCTGGGTCTGTATGCGTTGCTGACCACTACACACGATTGGCCCACCCAAAGCGGGATGCTCGACGACTATGTGGCCAGCGCAATGAGGAGTCTTACCAAGCATTGATTAATTGACGCAAGTCAGTTCCTGCGGCAAGATCGGGCCAGCCGATCGGTAGGAGAACTGGTGAACTCGCCCGCGATGACAGCGACAGGCATTCGGCTCGACGAACACTTCGAGCAGTCGCGCCTCGCCCAGCGGCAGGCCGACAAATGGCTCATCTCGGGCAGCATCCTCATCGGCACCGCCGCCCTCGGTATCTTTGGCCTTCCACTCTTCCTCCGAGGGGTCTGGTTGTTGCGCAAGGCGCAGCGTGATGGCCTGTCGGTCCGGCCGATGTTGGTGACGTTGCTCGGGTACCTGGTCATCATCGACGCCGCGATCAATACGGTGGGGTGGGCCCTCGATTTGATCGCCAATCACACCATCCTGGCCCGAATCCTGTTGAACGGCTGGGGCGCAATGTTCGACGCCGGCTACTTCTGGCATTACAACGAGCTGTGGGTCGGTGGTGCGGCGGGGCCGGGTGAGAAAGCGCTCGAAGTCGGCTTGATCCTGACGGTGTTCACCATGCGGATCGCGGCCGCGATCGGGTTCCTGCAGATGAAACGGTGGGGGCACCAGTGGATGGTGATCACCTGCTGGATGGGCGTCCTGATCTGGTGCGTCTACGTCTTCAACATGACGATGTTCGCTGACGTGCGTTTTGCCGGAGTCATTCTCCCGGTCGTCGGCTGGTGGCTCTACGACATCTTCTACATCACGCCCTTCCTTGCAATTCCCTACCTGCACTCGGTCAACCGGGAGATATTCACCGACTGACCGGTATCATTGACCAAAATCATTGACTTCGGTCAGTAGAAGCGCTACAAAGACCGAATCATGGCGCCACAGGTCAAGGCAACGGCACGCGAGGTGCGCCGGCGACAAACCCGGGAGCGCATCCTTGGCGCGGCGATTGCAGAGTTCACGCGTTCGGGAATGGCTGGCGCCGACGTGAACGCGATCGTGACAGCGGCGGGAGTCGCGCACGGAACCTTCTTCTTCCACTTCCCCAGCAAGGAGCATGTCCTTCTCGAACTGGAGTCCCGGCAAGAAGCGCGCATCGCCGCGGAGTTCGCCGCCTACCTCAAGGGCGCACACGGACTGGGTCCCGTGTTGGCTGAAGTGGTTCGTCTGGTCGCCGGCTTGGAGCAGCTGCTTGGCCCTCTCCTGTTCAAAGAGCTTCTGGCGCTGCATTTCTCACCGACGCGCCCCAGCAAAGACGACTGGAGCGATCATCCCGTAATCGTCTTGCTCGTTGATGAGATCGAGCGGGCGCGCGGCGATGGCGAAGCGCATCCGGAAGTGGATGCCTTCTACAGCGCGACATTCTTTTTGCTCGGTATCTACGGCGTTCTCACCACGACCGACAGTGCCGACAAGCGCGACACCATGTTGGCGAAGCTGATCGCCACCGCCGTACGTGGTCTGGAGGTCCGATGACGCAACAACCGATCGACAAGGAGGCCTGAAGTGGATTGGGTTTGGGAGATCCTGCGCTACGTCGCGGCGTGGGGCGGGACAGGGTTGGTCATCTGGTTCTGGTACTGGATGTTCTCGAACCTCGGCACGTTCTGAGCGGCCGATGATCGAGCTGTCCGACCCCGACGCCATGGCGCTGGAACGTAGTTGCGCGGTGACGGCTGTCGCGCTGAGCGGGCAGCGCCGGGAGGGTGTGCGCCTGGTGACCGGTGAGCATCGCGCGTTCGGCGTGAGTGCCGCCTTCGACTTCGTGCATGTTCCGTACCCGTCGATCGAATCGGACTGGACCCGCAGGACGCTGACATGCGGTGTCGCACTGCAATGTTCACCGTCGAAGGAACGACTGGCCACGTTTCGGCTGAATGAGATGTCGGCGCGCGAGCTGCGTGCCGTGACCCTCGTCGAGGCCGGCGTGGCCCTGGGATGGGTCGCGTCACACTGGCCCGGTCTGCTGGCCGAAGCGCACCGCGTCCTTCCAGACCTATCGGCGTTGCCCGCCGACACCGATGCCCCGGAGATGGTCAATCGTGCGGTATCGATGTCGCGCACGGCCGCGCCGCTGAGTGTTCACCCGCTGCTGGGGCGGTTACCGTTGGCGTACACGGCGCCGCGCGGTTTCTCGGACAAGCTACGGCGCAGCTTCGGCAGAATGCCCTGGACCACAACGCAGAAAAGGCTGCCGCGGCCCTACTCCGTTCCGGTCGGCGGCGATGGCGGCGTGCGCAACCCGAATCTACCGCCGCCCAGCCGGCCTCAGGACAACGATCTCGATATCACGCCGGAGCACCGGCCGGGCATTCCTTATCCCGAATGGAACTCCTGGACACAGAGTTTCATGCGGGACCACGTCGCCGTTATCGAACGACTCCACGCCACGAAAACGCGCTTGCCAGAGCCGGAGTCGGCCGAGCTGCGGAGGTGGTTCGAAGAACACACCCACCGAGCGATGAAAAACCGACTGGAGGACGGCTCGGACCTGGACGTCGAGCAATACGTGCGGCACTACATCGACCTCGCGACCGGTGGAGCGATCGAGCCGCGCATCTTCCGCGACTTGCTTCCCGCGAGTCGCGATGTGACAACGGCGCTATTGCTGGATGGCAGTTCATCATTGGGCGTTCACGGCGGACGGATCTTCAAGCTGGAATTGGCCTGCGCCGACGCGCTGTCGAAAGCGATGACACTTGCGCGAGAGCGCCACGGAATCTTCGTGTTCACCGGCAACACGCGGCACCGCGTCGAAGTGAGTTGTCTCAAGGACTTCGAGGACCGGCGCTTCGTGCCACCGGGACGACTCGGCCTGGCTGCCGGTGGCTACACCAGGCTCGGTGCACCGCTGCGCCACTTGACCAGTCGACTCCTGACTCAGCCCTCCGAGCGTCGGCTGCTGATCGTGATCGGCGACGGCATGATCTCGGACGAGGGCTACGAAGGACGCTATGCATGGGCCGACGTTGCGCACGCGGTCGAGGAAGCGAACGACGCGGGCGTCTCGATCTACTACCTGGGTGTGGGGCCGGCTCGCGTCGATCCCCTTCCCGAGGTATTCGGAGCCGAACGGTCTCAACGTATTCGGCGGATCGAAGACCTTCCGCGGGTACTGGCCCACGTCCATCGCGAGCTGGTTGGCGCATGACCGACAACACCCCGAGGAACAGATGACCACCGACACCTATTACTCCAACGGCAACGAGGTCCAGTTATTCGAGCAGGCCTATCGCCGGCGGCTGCCGGTGATGCTGACTGGTCCGACAGGCTGTGGCAAGACACGTCTTGTCGAGCACATGGGCCTGCTACTCGGCCGCCCCGTGGTCACCATCAGTTGCCACGATGATCTGACCAGTTCGGACCTGGTGGGTCGATTCGTGGTGACGGGTGGCGACGTGGTGTGGACCGATGGTCCGCTGACGCGGGCGGTGAAGGCGGGCGCGATCTGCTACTTAGACGAGGTCGTCGAAGCACGCCACGACTCGCTCGCGATCCTGCACTCGCTGACCGACCACCGCCGTGCTCTCTACCTCGACCGGGCCGACGAAGTGGTTACGGCGCCCGACGCCTTCATGCTCGTCTGCTCGTACAACCCGGCCTACCGCAGCTCGCTGAAAGAACTCAAGCCATCCTTCCGCCAGCGGTTTGTCACGTTGCCGATGAGATACCTGCCCGCAGAACGCGAAGCAGAGGTAATTGTTGCCGAGTCCGGCATCGAGCGGCCGGCCGCACGACGGCTCGTCGCTTGTGCCGCCGCTATCCGGAATGCCAACCGCGCCTTCCACTTCGAGCCACCGTCTACTCGTGTGCTGGTCACCGCGGCACAGCTGATCGTCTCCGGCGCAGGTGAATTAGAGGCGGTCGACGCATGCATCCTCGCGCCGCTGTCAGCCGACGGTGCCATCAATGACGGTCTGCGTGAGGTCGCCGTTGCGAGCCTTGGCACCGCCGACACCCCACGCACGTCTCGCTAGCGGAATTGGGAAAGGAGTCACGACCGTGGATCAGAAGGAGCGACAGCGCAAGAAGGCGCTCATCATCCTGCAGATCGTCATCTACGGCTATCTCTTGATGATGTTCGGAATCCAGCTCTACATGTCCATCGCGCGCGGCTGGTGGAACTTGTGAGCGCTCCACCGGCAGAAACTCGTGCCGGCGGCTCGGTGAGCCTCGACGAGCACCACGAGCAATCGCGTCTGGCGCAGCGCCGCGCTGACAAGTGGATGATCGTCGGAGCCGCCCTGATGGGCATGTGGGCACCGGGCCTGATCGGCTTCCCCGTCTTCATGCGCGGAGTTTGGTTGCAGCGCCAGGCTTTACGGGGGGGCCTGTCGGTGCGGCCGATGATCGTCACGTTGATCGGCTATCTGGTGCTGATCGACGGAATGCTCAACAGCCTTGGGTGGGCACTGGACCTCGTCGCCAACCACACGCTGATCAACCGAGTGCTGATGGTCGGCTGGGGCAACATGTTCGACGCCGGTTATTTCTGGCACTACAACGAACTATGGGTCGGCGGCGCCGCCGGCCCCGGGGAGAAAGCCTATGTGGCTGGCCTGATCCTGACGGTCTTCGCGATGCGCTGTGCGGCTGCGATCGGGTTTCTACAGATGAAGCGATGGGGCCACCAGTGGATGGTCATCACCTGCTGGATGGGCGTCGTGATCTGGTGCGCCTATGTGTTCAACATGACCATGTACGCCGACGTGCGGTACGCGGGTGTGGTCTTCCCTGTCGTCGGCTGGTGGCTCTACGACATCTTCTACATCACGCCGTTCCTGGCTATCCCGTATCTACACACGGTCAACCGCGAAATCTTCACCGACTGAACCTGTATAGGAGCACCGCTGTGACTGCACCATCACCCGCGCCGACTTCCCCCGAAGGCACTGACACGGTTGCGGACCTGCCTCCCGGCACCACGCCGTACTACGCGAGGATGCATCTCTACATCAAGCGAGCCGTCATCGTCTGTTTGGTCGCACTCGTCGTCGAGGGCGCATTCACGCTGCCGTTCATGGCGGTTTACTACGGCTATCCGACGTTGAGCCTGACCCAGATCTGCAGTGAATTGCTCAAGGTGCGCTACACCGACGACACTCTCGAGTGCAAGGTCCCCTACCCCATGCTGGGGCCGCCCGAGGGCGCCGAAGGTAAGGACACCGCTCGCGACCAGTGGGGGATCCAACCCGTTCCCAAATACCATCGGCTGAAATTTCGTGAACTAGTACGTATTCACGATGCCCGGGTGGCGCGGCAGCACAGCACCCCGAGTCCGTGACTGCCGAAATCGGCACGCTGCCGAAAAGGGCTGACCGGTCGACCTTTCGGGTGGTCCAATGGACGACGGGGAATATCGGCACGAAGTCGGTACACGCCATCGTCGAGAACTCGTTGCTCGAGCTTGTCGGATGCTACGCGTGGTCGCCAGGCAAAGTCGGCCGCGACGTCGGCGAACTGTGCGGCATCGAGCCCATCGGTATCGCTGCCACCGACGACGTTGACGCCCTCATCGCACTGAGGCCCGACTGTGTTGTCTACAACCAGATGTTCGCCAACGTCGACGATTTGGTTCGGATTCTCGGGGCGGGCATCAATGTGGTCACCACATCCGAATTCATTACCGGACATCGGCTCGGTGATGGACGCGGACGCATCCAGGAGGCGTGTATACGCGGTGGGTCGACGATCTTCGGCAGTGGCCTCAATCCCGGCTTCATCGAGCTTTTTGCCATCGTGTCTGCCGGCCTCTCGGACCGCATCGACCGGGTGCGCATCGTCGAATCGTTTGACACCACGATCTACAACTCGCCGGAGACGGAAAAGATCATGGGCTTCGGATATGCGATCGACGATCCGAATCTCCCAGCCGTGACCGAGAAAGGGTCGGGCATTTTCCGCGAGGCCGTCATGATCGTCGCCGATGCGCTGGGGGCCGAGCTCGACGAAATCCGTTGCGAGGCACATTATGCCGAAGCAACCGAAGACGTCCACCTTCCCGGGGAATGGGTGATCGCCAAGGGATGCGTTGCCGGAATCGACGTGAGTTGGAAGGGCTATGCCGGTGGTCGTGACGTCGTCGAGGTGCGAGGAGTGTGGACCAAGGGGCAATCGCTCAAGCCCACGTGGACGATGGGCTTCGGATACAACATCACCGTCGAGGGCCGACCCACGATCAAGACGACGCTGGCGTTCGAGCCACCGGCGGATTTCGTCGCGGAGACGATCGAGGAATACATCCTGCTCGGCTTGACGATCACAGCCGTCCCGGCGATCACCGCGATACCCGCCGTCGTTGCGGCGCCACCCGGCATAGCGACGTATACCGATTTGCCGCTACTACTTCCACGTGGAGTGCTGACCGCTAGCTGAGAGGACGTTAGTCCAATGACCGCAACAACCGTCGCGCCCAGCGTCTTCGGGGCGGATCTACCGCGACTTGAATACGACATCGCCGAGTCGCCACACGATGTCTGCGCACGCATCCAAGAAGCGCAGCGCGGTGGCCCGATCGCCATCGGCCCGTTCGGGCCCGAAATCATTTCTTACGACCTGGCGCGAAACATACTGCGTGACAACAGATTCGTCATACCCCCGGGCCTCCATCTGGCGGCCCAAGGCGTTACCTCAGGTCCGCTCTGGGACAAAGTGGTAGGCAGCATCATCTGCGCCGAGGGCGCCGAACACCATCGGCTACGCAGCCTGGTGTCACGAGCATTCACACCGCGCGCCACCGCCCGTCTGCACGGCACCATCCATGAAGTCGTCAACGAACTGATCGACGACATCGTCGACACCGGGGGCTGCGACGTCGTCGCCGACATTGCCGTGCACTATCCGATCCCAATCATCTGCGCACTGCTCGGCGCGCCACGAGGAAGCTGGGCGCAATTTTCCCGATGGGCTGAGGCCATCTTCAAGATGGCCAACTTCGCAGTCGACATCACCGCAGAGACACCCACGATCCTGCACGGCTGGGGCGAACTGGACGCCTATGTCGATGCCATGGTCGCCGAACGACGGCACCACCTCACCGACGACCTACTCTCCGAGCTCATCCGTGCTGAAGACGACGGCGATCGTCTCAGCGCCGACGAACTGCGAATGACCGTGGCCGGGTTGCTACTTGCCGGAACCGACACCACTCGCAATCAACTCGCTGCGTCCCTGCAGGTGCTCCTTGACCACCCCGACCAGTGGGCCATGCTGCGCGAACACCCTGAACTGGCCATGTCTGCAGTGGAGGAAAGCATGCGTCATTCCCCTGCTGTGTGCAACACCATCCGCACGGTCACCCGCGACGTCGAATGCGGCGGATACACGTTCCCCGCTGGCTCACACATTTTCGTCAATTCCTATGCGGCCAACCGAGATCCCGCCATCTACCAGGATCCCGACCGATTCGACATCACCCGCTCAGGCGCGCCGGCTGTGCTGACATTCGGCGGTGGCGTGCACTACTGCCTCGGCGCGAACCTGGCCCGCCTTGAACTCGCCGAAGGACTCAAGGTCTTGGCTCAACGACTACCCGACGCCCGCCGCGCCGGCCCAGCACCGTGGAAGCCGATGCTCGGCATGAGCGGACCAACGACTCTCCCAATCGAATTCAGTCGCTGATGACACATGTCGACGTGCCTGAATACTCTCCCGATCCCGCTCGGAGGTCAGCGATGAACGACTCACCGACCCGGCTACATCACGTCGTCTTCGCCACTACACGCGAACAACACGACACCGTGGGCAAACTCTTCACCGAGTTGGGCTTCAGCTTCGACGAAGTCCACTTGGATGAACTCGGGATTCGGGTGCTCCTGGACTGGAATCGAGGTATCGAGCTCATCAGCCCGAATTCCGGATCCGACGCCGAGGTGGCTATTTCGGTCACCGAGTTCCTCGCCAGTCACCCCGACGGTGGCATCTTCACCGTCGTCCTCCAGGTCCCCGACGCTGGGGACGCCGAAAACACCGCCAGCCGTTTCGGATCGATTACCCGTTTCCGACAGGGCTTTCAAGGCGAGGGGAACCATCTTGAGGAAATCGACCTATCCGTGCTCGGTCTGCCGCTGACCTTCTTGTCCACCAATCTGCCCTGACATAGCGCCAAAAGGATTGTAATGAACGAACTTCGCTTCGACGGCCGGGTTGCGATCGTCACCGGCGCCGGCGGGCAAAACCCGAGTCTTGGCCGCTCTCACGCAACCCTGCTGGCCCTGCGCGGAGCCAAAGTGGTCGTCAATGACCTCGGCGTAGGCCCGGACGGCCGCGGAGTCATGCGGGCCAACGCAGATGAAGTGGTCGATGAAATCCGCACCGCCGGCGGCGAAGCAGTGTGCGACCAACACAGCGTGGCCGACGAAGACGGTGCCAGTAACGTCGTTGCGACGGCTTTGAACACGTGGGGACGCCTCGACATCTTGGTAAACAACGCTGGTGTCTGCGCAATGGCGCATTTCGACGAAATCTCCAGCACCGACATCCGCCAAATCATCGACGTCCACCTCATGGGCACTCTGTGGATGTGTCGGGCCGCATGGCCTCACATGCGCGACATGGGCTACGGACGGATCGTGAACACCACATCGGGTGCGATGTTCGGTATCGAAAACCTTTCCATCTACGGCGCAGCCAAAAGTGGAATCTTCGGACTGACCCGCGGCCTCGCGGTGGAAGGCGCGGCACTCGGGATCAAAGTCAACGCCCTGGGCCCGGCCGCGAACACGACCGCCATCCGCCATTTCAACGAAACTTCACCCTTCACTTCATTGATGGAGGCGCACTTTCCCACCAGCTTGGTGTCGCCCGCGGTCGGTTACCTGGCTCACGAGACCTGCGAACTCTCAGGTGCGAACCTCGAGGTGGCTGCCGGGAACATCGGCCTGCGCGTTTTCGGCCAAACCGCCGGATACACCGATAGCGACCTCTCAATCGAGAAAGTGCGCGACCATCTCTCAACCATCATCGATACGAGCCAAAAGACGATGATCCCCGACCCCGGCGCACTTCCCGCAGGACCCACCGGCGCGGGGCAGCTGGGCGCCATTCTCAAGCCCTACCAACCGATTTGAGCACACCATGACCGCAGCGAGTGAGACATCATGAAGACCGGAACGGTAAGGCCAAGCGTCTTCGATGCCGGATTACCCACACTGAGCTACGACCTCACCGATCCGCCTCAGCAGATCTATCCGCAGTTCCAGGCCGCACAGCGCCAGGCGCCGATCGCGTTGGGACCCATTGGGCCAGAGATACTTTCGTATGACCTGGCCCGGGCAGTACTTCGCGATCCGCGGTTCGTCATTCCCCCCGGGATACATCTCTCCGCCCATGGGATCACGTCGGGGCCGTTATGGGACAGAGTCACCCGGAGCATCCTGAACATGGAGGGCGACGAACACCGCCGACTGCGCGGTCTGGTGTCCAAGGCTTTCACCCCAAGGGCCACAGCGCGTATGGACGACACGATTCACGCGGTCGTCAACGAACTCATCGATCGCGTCTTGGACTCCGGCCGTTGCGAATTCGTCACGGACATCGCCCGCCCCTATCCGATACCCGTAATCTGCGCGTTGCTCGGCGCACCCCGGGAGGACTGGCAACAGTTTGCCCGGTGGGCCGAAGACATCTTCAAGATCGTCAGCTTCGACTGCGATCTGGCGGCTGAGGAACCGGTCGTCCTGAAGGCATGGGGTGAGTTCGACGACTACATCGACGGCATGGTCGCACACCGACGTCGACACCTGACCGACGATCTGCTGTCGGAGCTGATCGGCATGGAAGACGCGGGCGAGCGCTTGAGTGCCGACGAGCTACGCATGTTGGCGTTCAGCATCTTGGTGGCCGGAACCGACACCACACGCAGCCAACTGGCGGCATCCATGCAGGTGCTGTGCGACCACCCCGATCAACTGGCGCTCCTTCGCGAGCGACCTGAGCTTGCGATGCGCGCGGTGGAAGAGACCATGCGACATTCACCGTCGATGTGCAGCACCGTGCGAAGCGTCACAGACGATGTCGTAATCGGTGAATACTCTTTCCCTGCAGACACTTTCATATTGGTGAACACGTATGCGGCCAACCGCGACGGCGCCGTCTACGACGATCCGACACGCTTCGACATCACCCGCGACGAGCCGCCGGCGATCTTGACGTTCGGGGGAGGGGTCCATTACTGCCTGGGCGCCAACCTGGCGCGACGCGAGCTCGCTGAAGCGCTCACCATCCTTGCGCGCAGACTGCCCAACCCTCGGCGGATCGGATCGCCACCGTGGAAGCCGCTGCTCGGCATGAGTGGGCCTACCAGCCTGCCCATCGAGTTCGGCTGACAGCATCACCGAAGCAATAACTAGAACCTGTTACAGTTTTGCGGCATGAGTCGCAAACGCGTCGTCGTCGCGGGCCTGGGTGACGTGGGCATCCTGGCGGCGATGCGGCTCGCCAAGCACTTCGACGTCGTCGGGATCTCGGTCAAACCCGGTCTGGTCAGCGGCCAAGAACTCGGAGTCCGGCTGGCCCGCCCGCGTGACTGGGCCCGCGACTACTGGATCTCGTTCGACCGGTTTCGTCGGCTGGATCGGGTCCGGATCGTTCAAGGCACCCTCACCGGTGTCAATCTGGCGGACCGGACCGTGTCGGGCCGCGGCGGCGATGGCACGCCGTTCGTCGAGGGATACGACGCCCTGGTCATCTCGACCGGTGTCACCAACGGTTTCTGGCGCCGCCCGACCCTACAGTCGGCCGCCGACGTCGGCGCCAATCTGCGTGCCGACCACCAGCGACTGGCCTGCGCCGCATCGGTGATCATCGTCGGTGGCGGGGCCGCCGCTGTCACCAGCGCTGTGAACCTGGCGACCACCTGGCCGGACAAGCAGGTGGACCTGTACTTTCCCGGCGATCGGGCGCTGACGGACTACCACCCGCGGATCTGGCAGCGAATCAGCCGCCGACTGACCGGTCTCGGGGTCGGCCTGCATCCGGGACATCGTGCCGCGCTGGTCAACGGGTTCGCGGGCGACGAGATCACCAGCGACGGCGTCGACTGGAGCACCGGGCAGCCGACGGCGTCGGCCGAAGCAGTGCTCTGGGCGATCGGACGCGTGCGACCCAACACCGACTGGCTGCCAGGTGAACTGCTCGACGGAGGCGGGTTCGTCCGCGTCACCCCCGAACTGCAGGCACCCGGACATCCGGCGGTGTTCGCGGCGGGCGATGTCGCGGCCACCGATCCGTTACGCAGCTCGGCACGCAATCGAGGCGACGCCCTGGTCGCGCGAAACGTCCACGCGGAGCTCACCGGTCGGCGGCTGCGCAGCTACCGGGCGCCTGCGCGCCGCTGGGGCTCGGTCCTGGGCATTCAGCCCGACGGCCTAGAAGTCTTCCTGCCCACCGGTCAGGCGTTCCGCATACCGTCCTGGCCCGTCGAGCGCGTGGTCATGCCGCTGATCGTGCGTCGCGGCATGTACGGCGGCGTGCGCGCAATTCCCCCGACGGCCTGACATTTAGCCGCGCTTGCCGCGCACCCACTGGAACGTGCCGATGCTCTTGACCCGCACGCTGGCGAAGCCGTGCTCCTCGAGGATGTCGCCGACTTCGTCCTCGCTGAAGATGTGAGCGCCGCCGGTGGGCAGTGCCCGCCACAGGTCGACCGGCGGACGCAGGGTTGGGACCATGACGGCCAGCCGTCCACCGGGCTTGAGCACCCGCGCGATCTCGGCCAGCGCCGCGGCCGGATCGGGGACCAGCTGTAGCACCGCGACCGAGATCGCCGCGTCAAACGTTTCGTCGCGGAATGGAAGTTTCTGGGCGTCCGCGCGCAGGAAGCCGACCTGGGGCCCGGCCGCGGCGCGCACGGCGCGGGCCAGCATCGGCTCGGAGATGTCGATACCCAGCGCGAGCCCGTCCGGGCCCGCGGCGTGGGCCAGCGAGGTGGTGATGGATCCCGGGCCGGCGCCGACATCCAGGGCAACGCCGCCATTCGGGATGTTCAGCCACTCGATGGGCAGCTGCATGGCGGCGACGAACCGCCGGGTCAGTGCCTGCGCGTTGTCATAGACCAACGATCCGATCGTTGATGCCCAGACCGCCTGGATGGCGCCGTCGTTCTTGGCTACGTCGTCGGTGCCGGTGCTCAGGAGGTCGAGGTAGCCGTTGCCGGCATTGGGCTCGGCGGGCGGGTCGGCGAGCAGTTCGAGTGCTCTGCTCAGGGCGGGTGGCAGGGTCGTCTTCAGTTCGGTCATGCGCGTTCCTTCGGCGAATCACCAAGTTATACAGGCGTTTACGCATTGACTACCGCAACCCGCGAGGCCTGTTCTTCCGTCCGCAGCCTACGCTGGGCCGCCCTGCGTTACCACCCGTCGAGGTCGCAGACGCTAGGGTCGTCAGGTGACTACATCGTGGTCGCCGAGCCGACTCGGCAACCTTTCTGGCAAACGCATCATCGTGACCGGGGCAACCAACGGGGTCGGGCTCGGCACCGCTCGCCTGCTGGCCCGCGCGGGTGCGCACGTGATCCTGGCCGTCCGCAACACGCAGTTGGGCGCGCAGCGGGCCGCCGAGATCGGTGGCGCGACCTCGATCGCCAAGCTCGATCTCGCCGACCTAGGGTCGGTGCGGGCATTTCCCGACCAGTTCGACGGCGACGTCGACATCTTGATCAACAACGCCGGAGTGGTGGTCCAGCATCGCACCGACACCGTCGACGGCTTCGAAATGACCATCGGCACAAACTTTTTGGGCCCGTTCGCGCTGACTAATCTGTTGCTGCACCGGGTGCGCTCGCAGATCATCAACGTCGGGTCGGACGCCCATCGGTCGGCGACGCTGCGCCTGGACGACATGCACCTGCGCTCGCACAAGTGGGCCGCCTATCCGGCATACGCGCGATCGAAGCTCGCGGTGATGCTTTGGGGACTCGAACTCGACCGCCGGCTGCGCGGGGGTAAATCGCCGGTGACCGCTCAGCTCACGCACCCGGGCTGGGTGTCGTCGAACCTTTCTCAGGTGTCGGACAGGCCCGTGATGGCAGGTTTTCACCGGGTGGTCACCGCGTTGGCGAATCAGTTCGGCAACGACATCGAGGAAGGCGCGGCTCCGACGCTGTACTGCATCAGCGAGCCCATCCCGCCCGGCAGTTACGTGGGTGTCGACGGTCGGCTCGGATTGAAGGGCGGCCCGGTGCTGATCGGGCGCTCGGCGCTGGCGGCCGACTACGAGACGGCGGCGAAGGTGTTCGAATTCGGTGAAAAGGAAACAGGAACAACACTTTCCGTATAGCTAGGCCGGTGTGGCGAAGATCGCCGAGCCTAACCGGGTGCCTCGTGACCTCGCTGTGAGTCTGCCGCCGCCGATGTTCGCAGATGCGAGGAGGGGTCATTGTGCAGTGGGATCCGGTCGTCGCTGATCTTGCCGTTCGCGAGTTGGGCGCCGACATAGTGGGTGAACAGGTCGGCCAGCGTGTGGGCGAGTGCGGTGGAGTCGGTGGCTGGGGACGTGTCCGCAGCCGTCAGTGCGCCGTCACGGGTCAGTACCACGAGGCCGTGCACAAGCGCCCAACTGATAAGAGCTAGCTTTGAGGGGCCATCTGTTGGCGTTGCGTCGGTTCCCGCCAACTGACCTACCGCGGTGGTCAAGGAGCCGATCGCCTGCTGCTGTGCCGCAACGAGTTTCGGATCGTCGGTGTGCAATTCGCCGGGTGCGAACATCAACTCGAAGAGAGCCGGATGGGAGAGGCCGAAGTCGATGTACGCGGCCCCCAGTACGGCGAGTTGGCGGCGAGCATCGGATTCGTGTACGTCGGAAAGGCGGGAAGCGAGCGCATCAAATCCCTCCGTCGCGATTGCGGTGAGCAAACCCGACCGATCCCCGAAATGGTATTTAGGCGAGGCATGTGACAGGTTGGCGCGTCGGGCCACGGCGCGCAGGCTGATCGCGGCGCGACCATGTTCCAGGAGTTCTGCGCGGGCGGCAGCGAGCAGAGCTTCACGGACGTCAGGGCGAGCAGCAGGTGCCATCCCGCAATTCTCGGTCATTTCTCTTGACAGTGTCAAACAGATCTGACATGGTGTGAGGATAAGTTTGACAGTGTCAAACGCATTGGTGGAAAGGAGAGCACGATGAACTACAGTGGTGCAGTCGCGGCGGCGGAGCCTCAGCGCCTGTTCAAGGCGGACCCGTGCGTCCGGGTCGGCGACCAGCAACGCGAGAAGGTCGTCGCAAGCCTTGGTCAAGCGTTCGCTCAGGGATATCTGTCATTGCCGGATTACGAGACCCGCCTCAGTCAGGCTTTCGCAGCGCAGACAGCCGGCGCGCTGACCGAGGTTCTCGGCGACCTTCCTATCGGCCGCATCGCGCGCGACGACCCCCAACGTCGCGCGGACAAGGCCGCGGCTGTGCGCCGCGGCGTTCGGATACACCTCGCCGCATACCTGGCGGCGTCACTGCTGATGATCGGCATCTGGCTGGCCGTCGCGGTCACCGCGGGCGCGTGGTATTTCTGGCCGGTCTGGCCGATCATGGGGATGGGTATCGGCGTCTTCTCCCATGCAGTTCCGGTCCACAACTGGTTACGCAGCACTGCTTTTCGCGCTACTGCCTAACACTTGCGTGCGCCCGCTCCAGCGCGCACAGGCGCCACTGGCCCGGCACGCCCTTGAGGTTGTGGTCGCCGCGGTCGGCGAACCGGTAGCGCGAACCGGTGACGATGTCGCGAACCGTCGACGACACCAGCACCTCGCTGGACCCGGCAAGAGCAGCGACCCGGGCGCCGATGTGCACGGCCATCCCGGCGACATCGTCACCGCGCACTTCGACCTCTCCGGCATGGATGCCCACCCGAATCTCGATGCCCAGCACCCGGACTGCGTCGATCAGCGAATCGGCACAGGCGATCGCGGCGCTCGGACTGGGGAACGACGCGACGAATCCGTCACCGGCGGTGTTCACTTCGAAACCGCCAAACCGCTCGAGCTCGTGACGCACCATCGTGTCGTGGTTGTCCAGTAGGTTGCGCCACCGGCCGTCACCGAGCAGCGCGGCCCGCTCGGTCGAGCCCACGATGTCGGTGAACATGATCGTGGTGAGCACCCGGTCGGCGCCGAAACTGCCCCGCACGCCGGTGACGAACTCCTCGATTTCGTCGAGCATCGGCGCGGTGTCGCCGACCCAGTACAGCGCGTCCGCTCCGGGTAATTCGACGAGCCGCGCCCCGGAGATGTGCTCGGCGATGTAGCGGCCGTTGTCCACCGGGCAAAACTCCGAGTCTTCGCGATGCAGGACCAGCGTCGGCGCGCTGATCCGTTCCAGGGTGTCGCGCACATCGCAATGCCGGACGTTCAAGATGATGGCGCGGGCCATGCTGGGTGAGGCGGCCCGATTGCCGGCCATGTCCCACCACGCGCGGAATGCGTGATCGTCGACCATGCTGGGCGCGATGAAACCGAGCATGTCGAAACCCTGGTCCACGGCGTCCGGTTCCATCGCCACCGTCGTGTAGGGGTCTTCCTCGACGATCTCGAAACCCATCGGGTAGTCGTCGGCGCGCAGCGTCCGGGCCGCGCCGTTGACGATCACCAGGTTGCTCACGCGATCGGGATAGTCGGCCGCAAGGATGAGACCGGTCATCGAGGCGAACCCGGGGGCGAAAATCGTCGCTCGCTCGCACCCGACCGCGTCCATCACCGCGATGGCGTCCTTTGCCCAGAACTTCGGACCGATGACGTCCAGCGAGACCCGCGACGACATGCCGACCCCGCGCTGGTCGAGTCGAATCACTCGGCAGAAGGAGGCCAGCCGACGGTGAAAGCGGTACATCGACGGTTCGGCGTCGATGGTGTCGATCGGGATGGACGGGCCCGGCAGCACCAGCACGTCGGTCGGTCCATCGCCCAGTGTCTGATAGGCGATGTCGACCTCGCTGCAGCTGGCGTAGCGAGTCCGCGGAAACTGCGCCACCGCTACAGGCTAGATCAGGAAGCCGACACGTTTGGGGTGTCTTCGGCCGAGTGCTTACATCCCGGCCGCGCTGACGCGAGGATGCAGGTAGCAGAACGCGACGAGAGGACAACGCATGCAGTTGACGGGTAACACCGTTCTGGTCACCGGCGGCGGAACCGGCATCGGCCGGGGCCTGGCCGAGGCGTTTCACCGGCTGGGCAACGACGTCGTCATCGCCGGCCGCCGCATGGATGCCCTCAAGGAGGTCGCGCAGGCCAACCCGGGCATGCAGTACCTGCCACTGGACCAGGGTGACCCCGCCGACATCAGGCGGTTCGCCATCGAGCTGAAAGACCACCACGCAGACGTCAACGTCCTCATCAACAACGCCGGCATTCAGCGGGTGGAGAACCTCACCGTCGGAGGCCCCGGCCGCGCGGAGCAGGCCGTCAACATCAACCTGCTCGGCCCGATCCGGTTGACGTCGGCGCTGAAACACGCGTTGCTCGGCAAGCCGCGCGCCACGATCATCAACGTCACCTCCGCGCTGGCGTTCATGCCCAGTGCGTTGACACCGACCTATTGCGCCAGCAAGGCCGCGCTGCACTCCTACACCCAGTCACTGCGGTTTCAGTTGCGCGACAGCGACGTACAGGTCATCGAGATCATTCCGCCGCGGGTGCAGACGGCGCTGCAGGGCCGGCACGGGTTCGACCCGCGGGCGATGCCGCTCGACGAATTCATCTCGGAGGTAATGACGCTGCTGCAGGCCAAGCCCGACGCCGACGAGATTGTGGTGGAGCGCGCCAAAGGGTTTCGATACGCCGAGCGGGACGGCGCATACGACGAGATCTACCCCGTCTTCAACGAGACGATGATGGGGGATGCCGACTGAGGGTCGATGCGCGTGCCGACTGTGCAGCCTATGTTGCTTACACGACGCTTTCGCGCGCATAACCCGCACACTGAGCGATCAGTCAGATGTGCCCGCAACGTCAGTCGCGGGCAAAACCCTTGTTGCGCATCAAGAAATCCGCCAGGAATCCCTCGTGCGGGATCTCCGGTGCCGTGTGGTGAGTCGGATACCGCCCGCCGTAGACGTTGGCGATGGTCGGTTCGGCCAGTAAGTCGTCGATCAGGTCGTGGTCGTCGGTGATCGCGCTGATCACCAGCGAATGCCGTAGCGGCTCTAGGCCGTCAGCCCGCGACCACGGCGCGACCCAGACGCATGGGAACGGCAACTCGACGTTCAGCGCGGCCACGTCAGGCCTGTCCAGCAGATGCACGGCCGGCCGTAGCGCGGCGTAGCCGTCACCAAGCGGGGCGACAACCTGACCGGCCCCGAGCAGCGCGGTGCTGCCGGCAGCCACAGCGGCCAGGTGAGCCGCCAAAGCCGTTGCCGCGTCGATGGTCTGGATCGGTAGGGCGGCAGGCTTGATCGTCGACAAGCGGTCGGCGATCGCCTGGGCCAGCGGCGTGGGGTCACCTTCAACGAGCACGGCGGTGGCGTTGACGCAGGCCACCCCGCCGAGGTCGGCGATCGAATTGGTGATCACGTCGAGGTAGTCGCGCCAGTCGTGGTCGGCGGTGATCAGGATCTTCGCCCGGCCCGGCCCGTTGACAAACACCATCGGGTTGCCGGCGTATTTGTCGACGACGTCCTGGCCCCCGTAGACCATGGCCAAGTCCGCCGAGCGGACCATCTCGTCGGCGCCGCGATGGTCGGTGGGCAGGTAGACCGCGTCATGCGGTCGAAAACCCGCCTGGCGCAACGCCAGGATGAGTCGGTGGGCGGTCAGCGGCTCACGCCGCGACGGGCGGACCGCAACGCGGTAGCCCAGCGCCAGCGCCTGCGGCCACAGCCCGTGCACGCCCGGCCCGTTGCCCGAGGCGAGCACGGCGAACACGTCACCACGGCGGGCCCAGACCGCGCCGCCCGCGCGGGTGTCGCGCCAGTCCAGCACGGCGCCCGCCGGCCGGGCCGATTCCACCGCATCGAATGCCGCGGCGATGCCCTCGACGACGCCGCGGGCACCGGCGTGGGTCACCGATCGCGGCACACCGGAAATGCGGCTGGCCGCAACGGTATAGGCGTCGAAGTCCAGTCCGGCGATCACGCCGCCGGCGAACATGTCGGCGGCCTTGGCCAGCGCGGCCGCACGCTCACGGGCGGGCAACGGACGCAGGCCGCGTTGCGCCTTGAGCGCGCGTGACACATAGAGCGGTGGTGCGACAGTGAGCTCCGCGATCGTGACGCCGTCGGTGGTGGTGACGGGCTCGCGGCTGCGGGTGCGATATTCGCCCTCCGGGCCCAGTGCGTCGATCGCGATCAAATCATCTGTGCCGTTGAGCATTTCAATACACGCCTTCGATCACGAGCTCACCCTCGAAGGCGGCGACGGGCCGGACCTCGCTGAGCGAATCGCCGACTTGGCCGGCGAGACCCGGCAGCCGGATGGCGCTGTCGCGTTCCAAATTGTTCGGCAGGAACATGCCCTTGCTGACGTGGTTCATGATCACCTGCCCGCGGTCCCCGTAGGGCACCACTTCACCGGTGTCCGGGTCGATCACCGAGAACGTCGCGTAAGGGCTGCGCGGGTGGAACACGAACGGCCCGTCGCCGTCGACGCGGCGGGTGATGGCCTGCGACAGGATCATCGTGCTGCCGAACGCCATCGTGATCGTGGTGTCGGGGAAGACGCTGCCGAGCAGATCAAGCGTGTCGATGTCGACGTGCGCGCCGCTGAGCAGCATGAAGCCGATCTTCTCGTTCAGCAGGTTGACCACGTCGTCGTTGCGGGCCATCGCCTCGAGCAACGGCGGGGTGGTGTGCAGGTTGCCGACCCGCTGGGTGGTCAGCACGTGCACGGCTTGCTCGACGAGATGGTCGACGTAGCCGTCCACTTCGGAGATGGCGTTGCGGGCCACGAGTTTCTTGACCCAGCGCGGGTCCAAGTCGATGCCGTGGAACATCGATCTGAGTCGCTCCGACACCTGGCGGGAGAAAAAGCCCACGCCGTGCGGTCCGCTCGGCATCATGCACAGGAAGTCCTGACCGCGCAGAAACCCGCCGTCGGTGAAATCCTCGGTCTGCCACTCCACCACCTGTGCGCACCAATCCGGCAGTTGCACAGTCCTTTTGGGCGCGCCCGTCGTTCCACCGGACTCGAAGATCTGCGGTACCGGCGCCGGTGAACCGTAGCCGCGTGGGATCAGATCCGCGACCGGCTCGGTGCGCAACGCGCTGAGCAGGTTCGGGAACAGCTGCAGATCGGCGAAAGTGTTCACGTCGGCCAGCGGGTTGAAGTCCAGCGTGCGGGCCGCCCGCAGCCAAAACACACTTCCGGTCTGTTCGCCGAAGTGCCAGGCGATGGCGGCGCGCAGGTAGGCCTCCGGGTCATCCACTGGTTGCGCCCGCGGCACGTCCAGCAGCGAGAAGTCGATGTCGGCCACGCCTTCGATCATGACGCAGCCCCGATTGCCGGAGCAATTGACATGCCGCCAATCCGCTTCACCAAGAACGGTTTTAGCGCGCAGTTCACCGGCGGGTCAGCGCCGGTACGGCTGCCAGCCACCTTCGGGTTGGGCGAGCCGGTCGGCGATCACCGACAACGTCTGCAGGTTGTGCCCGTAGCCCAAATGGCTGCTGCGCACTTCGACGTTCTCGGTCTGCGGGGCGGGCACGCTCGTGCAGCACTGCCAGGCCACGATCCCGTCGGACTTGCTGTAGATACACGTGGTCGGCACCGACAGCGGTTGCGCGCGCCGCTCGAGAGCCCGCTCGGAGACCGACTCGGTGGCGTCGGCGCCGCGGTTGATCAACCGCCACACCCGCCATGCCGTGCTGGCCTGGTGGTTGCCGCGAAACGGCGAGCCCAACGTGATCACCGACCGGACGTCGTCGGGAAGTCCGCGGGCCAACTCGCGCGCGTAGATCCCGCCGGCGCTCCAGCCGATGAGGCTGACCCGGCGCCCGTTTCGCTCACGAATGTGATGCAGGCGCGCGGGGAGCGATTCCTTCATGCTGGCACGAAAGCCCATGTTGGTGCCCAAGCCCCAGTCGTAGACGCGATAGTCCCACTCCCGCAGCACATTACGCAGCAGGTCGGTCGAGAACGGACCGGCCAGGAAGCCCGGCAGCACAAGGACCGGATGCCCGTCACCACGCCCCCAGGTCGCGATGCGTCGCATGGCCAACCGCGCGGACGCGTACTCCAGGCCGGTACGCCACTCGAGGGTGCGGAGCAGGTGTCCCGGGGGTGCCGCGTTGGCGGCGTCGGGGAGCTCCGCCGACTGCGCGGCGAAGGACTCAGGAGTAGAAGCCATCCAGAGTCTCCTTGTTCTGCTCGGCGACCACACCGCGCTTGACCTTCAGCGACGGCGTCAACTGGCCGCCGTCGACGGACAGGTCGTGGTCGAGCACAGCCCACTTCTTGATCGTCTCCCACCGATTCAGGCTGGCGTTGAGCTTCTTGACATGGTCGTCGATCATGTCGTGCACGGCATCGGATTTCGTCAGCTCTTCGTACGACTTGCCGTCCAGCCCATTGTCTTTCGCCCACCCGCTGATGGAATCCTCGTCGAGGGTGACCAGCGCGGCGGCGAAGTTCTTACCCTCGCCGAACACCATGAACTGGCTGGCGTACGGGCACAGCGTCGCGAATTTCGCCTCGATCGCCGGCGGTGCCACGTACTTGCCGTTGGACAGCTTGAACAGTTCCTTGATCCGGCCGGTGATGGACAGGAAGCCGTCGTCGTCGAGCTTGCCCTGGTCGCCGGTGGACAACCAGCCGTCCTTGAGCGTGTCCGCGGTGGCCTCGTCGAGGTGGTGGTAGCCGGCCATCACGCAGTCGCTGCGGAACTGCACCTCACCGGCGTCGCTGATGCGAACCTCGGTGCCCTCGAAGGGCAGGCCGACGGTGCCGAGCTTGTAGTTGTCCGGCCGGTTGATGAAGCCCGCGCCGGACGACTCGGTGAGCCCGTAGCCCTCCAGGACCAGCACACCGGCCGCCTCGAACCACTCCGCGACGTCGCGGTTGAGCGGCGCGGAGCCGGAGATGAAGAACCGGATCCGCCCGCCGAACACGTCGCGGATCTTGGCGAACACCAGCCCGTCGAACAGCTTCTGCTGCAACACCAAATGCGGCCAGACGAACTTGCCCTCGCGGCGTCGGCGCGCGACTTCCTTGCCCACCGCGAACGCCCACCCGAACAGCACCGCCTTGGCGCCCTTCTGCTGGGTGATGATCTTGTTGTAGGCCTTCTCGAAGATGCGCGGCGCGGCGCCCATGAAGGTCGGCTTGACGATCCCGCAGTTCTCCACGATCTTGTCGACGCGACCGTCGATCGCGGTGGAGAAGCCACACGCCACCTGGGTAGCGATCAGCACCTTGCCGAAGGCGTGAGCCAACGGCAGCCACAGCAGTTGCAGGTCGTTCTCGTCCAGCAGGCCCATGCCGGAGATCACGTTGCCGGTGTACACCCACGACTTGTGCGGCAGCCGTACACCTTTCGGCTTGCCGGTGGTTCCCGACGTGTAGATCAACGTCGCAAGCTGCTCGGGGCTTATCTCGTCGGCGACTTTACGAACGCAATCGGCATGCTCGGCAAGGTATTTCGCGCCCTGGTCGGCCAGGTCATCCAGGGTCATCACCCAGTCGTCGTCGGAGGTTCCCTCGATCAGGACGACCTTGGTCAGGTTCGACAGCTCGCCGCGTTGCTCGGTCAGCTTCTCGAGCTGGGTGTCGTCTTCGGCGAAGACGATCTTGGAGCCGGAGTCGGACAGGATGTACGCGGTGTCCTCGGCGTTGGTACTGGGGTAGACGGTGGTCGTCGCCGCACCCGCGCACAGGATCGCCAGATCGGCAAGGATCCACTCCAGCCGGGTGGCCGAGGCGATGCCGACGCGGTCCTCGGGCTCGATGCCGAGCGACAGCAACCCCGCCGCCAAAGCCTCGACCCGCTCGGCGGCCTGCTTCCAGGTCACCGAGGTCCAGTCGCCGTTCTCGGGGAAGCGAAACGCCTCGTGGTCGCCCGACTTCTCGACGCGCTGCAGGAACAGCTGCGCCAGGTTGGACGCTCCGTTGGGGCTAGCACTGTTCTGGGCCATCGACATTCCCTTTGCTCCTAGCAACACACCTTCGTGTTGATCTTGCTGGGAGTGCCCAGCGCTGTCTGGACAAAACGCGAATTCGCTGCCGGATTAGGCGTCGGCCGTCGCCGCCGCCAGCTCGGGTTGGACCATCCCAGCGGTTTTCGCCAGGAAGTTGGGCGCCAGCACCGACAGGACCGTTGCCCCCGCGGTCGCTCCCGCGACGCCCGTCCACGCGACCGGCCCGAGCGGGGTGCAGCCGAAGAAGTGGCTCACGCCCGGCGTCTGCACGATGGCGATCAGCACCGCCGAACTGCCCAGCGCCGTCGCCACCACCAGCGGGCTGTGCCGGCGGGTGAGCAGCGTCTGCGCCAGCTGCGTCGACACTAGGGCGGTCAATCCCATTGTCGCAGTGCGCCTTTCGGTGCCCGGCGTCCAACGTCCGATGGCCCAGGCCGAGGTCGCGCCGACGGCGGTGACGGCACCGCGGGTGACGATCTGCCGCATCAGCGGAACGTCCAGCGACGGCGTCGGCCCGGTCAGCACCGACCGCTGATAGGCGCGCCGGGCTTCGAGCGCCTCTTCTTCGGTGTCGTATTCGTCGGCGTCGGGCTCCTCGAATTGCGGAGTGACGGCCACCGCGAGCGCCGGGAACATGTCGGTCAGCAGGTTGACCAGCAGCAGCTGCCGGGTGCCGATCGGTGCCCGCCCGCTGCCCAGGGCGGTGCCGATGATGGTGAACAGCACCTCGCCGACGTTGCCGCCGACCAGGATCGTCACCGCATCGCGTACCCCGGCCCACATGCCGCGGCCTTCGACCAGGGTGTCGAGCAGGACGGTCAGGTCTTCATCGGTCAGCACGATGTCCGCGGCGCCGCGGGCGGCCGACGAACCACGGCCGCTCACCCCGATACCCACGTCGGCCATCCGGATCGCGGCGGCATCGTTGGCTCCGTCGCCGACCATCGCGGTCACGCGTCCGCTGCGCTGCAGCGCCCCGACGATCTGCACCTTCTGCTCCGGGCTGACCCGGGCGAAGACCTGCGCGTCGGCGACGAGCTTGGCGGCGGCGTCCTCGTCGAGCCCGTTGAGTTCGGCGCCGATGATCACCCGCGCGTCGGCCGGCAAGCCAAGCTGGCGGGCGATCGCGCGGGCGGTCACCGGGTGGTCACCGGTGATCAATACGACGTCGCGGTCAGCGTCGACCAGCGCTTCGATCAGTGGGCGCGCTGACGCGCGGGCGGTGTCGGCCAGCCCGACGTAGCCGATCAATTCCAGATCCTGTGCGGCCGCGTCGACGGTGTCGGCGTCGGTGTCCTCGTCGTCGGTCGCGCGGTCCCAGCGTCGCTTCGCCACGGCCAGGACCCGCAGACCCTGCTCGGCAAGGTTGTGCACCAGCGACTCCGCGTGGTCGAGGTCGGCCTGCGGGTCGGCGAACGTGCAGCGCGGCAGAACGACCTCGGGGGCGCCTTTGAGCATCAGCACGCTCTGCCTGGGATCGCCGTCCAGGGTGCCGATCGAGGCCGCGAAGCCGCGGCTGGACTCGAACGGGACCTCGGCGAGCAGGTCCCACTCCGGGTCGCTGCTGCCGGCATAGGATTCTGCGGCCTTGAGGATCGCCTCGTCGGTGGCGTGCGCGTGGCCCTGTGCCTCGTGCGGTTGCGACGACGCGCGCGCGGCCGCCCGCAGGACCCTGGTGGCCTCGGGATCGGCGACGCCGGGGAACGGTCCCTGCGGGCTGGTCGCTGCGGGCACTGATAGGACCAGGCGCAGACGATTCTCGGTGAGCGTTCCGGTCTTGTCGAAGCAGACGGTGTCGACACGGCCCAGCGCCTCGATGGTCCGGGGAGCGCGGACCAGCACGCCGCGCGTCGACAGCCGCTGTGCGGCGGCCAGCTGCGACAGCGTCGCCACCAGCGGCAGACCTTCCGGTACGGCGGCAACGGCGATCGCGACGCCGTCGGCCACCGCCTGCCGCAGCGTGGCCCGCCGCAGCAACGCCAGACCCGACACCGCGGCGCCGCCGGCCAGGGTCAGCGGCAACACCTTGGCGGTCAGCTCGCGCAGCCGGGCCTGCACGCCGGCCGACGACTCGACGTCGATGACCGCGGAGATCGCCCGGTGCGCGGCGGTGCCCACACCGGTTGCCACCACGATCGCCCGGGCGTGCCCCGCGACGATCGTGCTGCCCTCGAACAGCATGCTGGCCCGCTCGGTGTCGGCGGCCGCGACCGGATCGACCTGCTTGTCGACGGGTAACGATTCGCCGGTCAGCAGCGACTCGTCGACCTCGAGGTCCTCGGCCACCAGTAAGCGGGCGTCGGCAGGCACCACGTCGGGCGCGGCCAAGTCGATGACGTCGCCGGGTCGCAGTGCGGTCGCGTTGACGGTGACCAGGCGTTCGGCGCTGCGGGCGGCTTCCAGCCGGCGTCGCGCCGTCGCGACCGTCGGGATGACTACTCGGCGGGCGAACTGCTCCTGCTCGGCGAAGAGTTCGGCTGCGGCTGCTTCGGCCCGCAGCCGCTGCGATCCGCCGATCAACGCGTTGACCGTCATGACGCCGCCGACCAGTACCGCGTCGACGTTGCTGCCCAAGATCGCCGAGGCGGCGGCGCCCACGGCCAGGATCGGGGTCAGCGGATCGGATAGCTCGGCCCGTGTGGCGGACAGCAGTCGGCCCGCTTGGCGCGCCGGCCCGCGTAGCGGCGACACCATCGGGCTGTCGGACAGATCGGTGAGGACGCGTCGCCAGCCGGCCGTTCCGGGCTCGATGGCCATCGGTCGGGTACGGCCGGCGAGCCGGGCGTAGACGATCTCGGGGTCGAGGGCGTGCCAGGCGGTCAATGGTTGCGGGGTGGGGTCGGGTTGACGCAGCACCCGGGTTGCCGCGAACGCCCCCGACACCAGCGCGCTGGCCGCGGCGGCGTTGACCGGGTTGAGCCAGCGCCGGAGCGCCATGGGATTGGTCGGCCCCTGCGGGTTGCCGGTGACCAGCAGCAGACCGGCCAGGGTGGTACCGCCCTTGGCGAGGTTGACCGATGACTCGCTGGCCTGACGCGCGGCCGGCAGCGCCGACAGGATGCGCACCGCGGCGGCCAGGTCGGTGCCGGTGATGATGTCGGCGCTCCACGGCGTTGCCGCCTTGGGGTCGTCGAGCGCGACACCGACGTCGGCGATGGCCAACGCGGCCAGCGTGTCGGTGGAGGCGAAGTCGCGGTGCAGCGCGGTGATCAGCAGCACCGGGCCGCGGTCGGCCCGCAGGTCGCGGACCAGCTTCAGCAGCGGCGTGCCGCTCGGGTGGCTGGCGGCGACGCTGGCGGCCAGGTCTTGGGTACCGGCCACGTGACGCAGCACGACACGGGCTCCGGTGCGGTTGGCGATCTGCAGCAGCGGCACCGCGAACGGGTCGACCTCCCAGCCGACCTGGACGTGGCCGACCGTTTCGCCTTCGACAACGAGGTCGGCGTGCTCGAGACCCTGGGCAGGCGCGGCCGACGGCCCCTCGGGGCGCAGCCAGCGCAGGCGCGCGGTGTTGGCCGGCAGTTCGTCGGGGTCGGGCTCGGGCGGCTGCTCCGAGTGCAGCAGCGCGTCGGCGACCTCGTAGACCCGGTCGTCGTCCCAGCCCGGGATGTCGCCGCGAGCGTGCAGAACCGCACGATGGTCACCGCGCAGCGCGGCGCCGTCGATGACGACGACCTTCACCCGGTCGAGGCGACGCAGGGCGCCGGGGTCGAGGATCATCTGCCCGTCGTCGGCCAGCCCGCGACCCAGGACCGCCGCGAACGACTGCCGGCCCATGTGCGCGGCCTTTGGAATCCCGGCCAGCACCGCACCGGCGGCGTCCTCGGGCCCGCCGCCGGCGACTAGCGCGCTCGCGGCCGCGATCAGTGAACCGTTGGCGGCTGAGTCGACGTACTCCTCGACCGGCCCGGCCATCGATCCCTTGGCGGTGTCGATAGCGGCGTCGATCGATCCGTCGACCACGACGTGCGACGCCTCTCCGGCGGCTGCGGCGGCCCAATTGTGGTGCGGTGATTGAACTCTGGCGACACCGGCGGAGGAGATGACCGGAACGACCGGGGCTTGCGGACGGCTCGGCGAGGCCAGCTGCGGCTCCCGGTCGCGCCAGCGCCGCCGGTGCGCTTCGGCTTCGGAGATCTGAAGGACACGTTCGGCCAGGTTCAGCAGCGGTGTGCCAACCGCCTGGGTCATGCCGTTGGCAGCCGCGCTGGTCGCGGCGAGCGCGAGATCGGTGCCGACCCGTCCGAGCCGCGACTCGAGCACCGCGACCACGCGTGGCTGGTCCTTCAGGAGCGCGGCGGCCGCGCGGGTGGTCTTCGGCGCGGCGGGCAGTCGAACGACCCAACCGGTGACCGCGGCGCCGATCGCCACCGCGTCGAAGGCCAACGCGGTGAGTGGAACCAGAACGGCGAGCGGGTTGCCGGGATCGGCGAACGGCGCGATGCGGATCTGCGGCTCGCGTCCGGCGGCGGAGAGTTCCGACGCCGCGGAGTTCACCACCTCGCGGAGGGTCTCCAGCACCACGTCGGCGTCGGCTTCGTCGTCGAGCTCGACCACCAAACGGCCCAGCGAGCCCTCGACATGGGCTCCTGCGACGCCCGGAATGGCCCGCACCGGGCCTTCGACCACCGCGGCGTGCTCGTGCCACCGTGGAAACGGCAGCAGCGGGTCGAGGTCGAGGTGCACGCGCCGTCCGCTCTGCCAGCGCACGGTCGCCGACGCGCCGTCCCTGCCGTTGCTCGATCGAGTGGTGCCAAGGACGCGCGCGGTCGAGTGAGTCACGGTGTCCAGCACCGGCGCGGTCAGCGTCTGCAGCGTCTCGGCGGCCGTGGCCACGCCTTGCACACCGGCCTGTAGCGCTTGCGCTGCTCCACCGGCGACACCGCCAACCAAGGCGGTTACACCTGGCACCCTCATGACTCACCCTTCGCAACGTCTAGTTTGTCGATCAGTGCCGCCCGAGCTGAAGGGCGGCATCGGCTGATGACGAAATGGGGAGAACGCTGACATCCCCCGTTAATAGACGAGCGTACGTGTTACGTCGGAGTCCAGCTGAGCGAAGAATGCGCCCCTGCCGCTAGGTGCAGCCGCTGACGTGAACGCGGCGACCGACACCGACGCAGACGCTCGCGTTCGGCGGCGGTGGCGGAGGGGGCGGGAAGTCTCCTGGCAATGGCGCGTAGTCGCTCGGCGGCGGAGGCTCGGCGAGGTTGGTGCATCCGCTCACCGAGACCCGCCTACCGACGCTGGCGCACACGTCGGCGTGCGCCACACCCGTCACCGGCAGGACGCAGCTCGACGCGACGGCCGTTAGCGCGCCTGCCGCGGCGATCCACAACTTCATGCGGCGCCCTGTCCGAGCAACGGCGTCCAGTGGCAGCGCTCCCTGATGTCTTTCATCGGCTGCCGGATGTTTTCGAGGTCGGCTTCTTCCTGGGGGTTGGTGCTGAAGTAGTCCTGCACCTCGCCGCCGATCTGATCCTTCGGCTGATCCTGGAGACCGGTATAGAAGCCGTTGACGTCCGGGTGGGTGTACAGGTACGTCGTCAGGGCGGTCGCGACACCGGCAGCGACGCCGGCGACGTCGGCGGCCGAGCAGTTGGGCGGCCGTGGGGCGGGGTCGGCTACCGCTGGCCCAGCGGAACACAACAATGCCCCGGCGGCGATCACACCGACCGCCGCACGACGCGAAATGAATGCTGGGAGAAACACACTGGCTCCTTAATGCGCGGTCGACCCCCGAAGGTCCAGCTAAGCAGATAAATCAGTGCTCGGAATCGAAAAGATTCAGCGTGTCGGGGGCAGATCGAACACCGGGAACAGCGCCGGGTCGAGAAAGACGACCATTGCGGCGATGCCCGTTGCCCCCGGGGTGAGGACGTGGATCGAATGCGCCCGCAGCACGCCGTCGGCGGCTCGGCGGTACTCGGCGACGGCGGGCTGCCCGTTGGCGGACGTGTGAACGAGCGCCACGTCGCCGGGTTCGGCGAAAGCTCGCTGTGCCAGAAATCGGGTAACAGCGTGGCGTCCGGTGAACCAGGTTGGCAGCGGCGGCATCTCGAGTTTGACGTCGGTTTGCAATAAGTCGGTGAGCGCCGCAAGGTCGGCGTTTTCAAAGGCTGCGCAGTAGCGGTCGAGGAGCTCGCGCCGATCCGCGTCGTCCGGCTCGCTCGCGTCGTCCTCGCTCGGGGCCACCTCGGCGAGGTGGGCGCGTGCCCGCTGCAGCGCGCTGTTGACCGATGCCGGCGTGGTCTCCAACAACTCGGCGACCTCAGCGGCACTGAACTGGACGACGTCGCGCAGGATCAGCACCGCACGCTGACGCGCCGGAAGTTCTTGCAGCGCTGTGGCGACCGCCAGCCGCACACTCTGACGTACGCCCACCGCGGTCTCCGGAGTCAGCATGTCCGGTAGCGGCTCGAGCCAGTGGTAACCGCCGGGTCCATCGAGGTCGACATCCGGATCGTCCGAGCCGGCACCCAGGCCGGCGGGGAGCACCCGGCGGGCCCGGTTCTCCAGCGCGCGCAGGCAGGCGGTCGTCGCGATCCGGTACAGCCAGGTCCGCAGCGCGGCCCGGCCCTCGAATCCCGAATAGCCGCGCCACCCGCGCAGGTAGGTCTCCTGGACGAGATCCTCGGCGTCGTGAGCCGAGCCCAGCATGCGGTAGCAGTGCGCAATCAACTCACCGCGAAACGGCGCCGCCTGCTCGATGAATTCTTCTTGGGCGGGCACAGTCCTTCTCCTATCCGGGGCGAATGTCTTCGATGAATACAGAGACGTCCGGCCGGCCGAATTCATCGGTCACACCGCGATGAATCGGCGCATCGCGACGTATCGAACTCACTATGACCCTTAATCATGCAATCGAAAATCAGGCCGAGTCGCTGGTCGGCACCACCGCCATCGTGACGGGCGCGAGCCGCGGATTCGGGCGTGCCATTGCGGCGGCGCTGGCCGTCGCCGGTGCGCGTGTCGTCGGCGTCGCCCGTCGCCCGGCACGCATTGACGAGCTCGGTGAACATGTCACCTCGGTGGCCGCCGATGTTGCCGACCCGCGGGTGGCGCAGCGGCTCATCGACGAGCACCAGCCGACGATGTTGGTGCTGTGCGCGGGCGCGAGCCCCACGATGAGCCCGCTGCACGAGCAGACGTGGGAGAGCTTCAGCGAAACGTGGAACGTGGACGTTGCGCAGGCGTTCAACTGGAGTCGGGTGGCGCTGCGACGTCCGCTGGCGCCGGGCAGTTCGGTGATCGCGATGTCCAGCGGCGCCGCGGTCAACGGCTCGCCGCTCAGCGGCGGCTACGCGGGCGCGAAGGCCGCCGTCAAGTTCATTGCCGACTACGCCGCGATCGAGTCCGAACGCGCCGGGCTCGGCATTCGATTCGTGTCAGTGTTGCCGCGGCTGACACCCGCCACCGACCTTGGCGCCAAAGCTGTTGCGGCGTACGCAGATCGCCAAGGCGTCGACATCGAGTCGTTCATCGATGCCGGCGGCCCGACGCTCACGCCGGAACAAGTCGGCCGGTCGGTGTTGGAACTCGCGGCGCGCCGCGAATCTGGTCAAGGCTCCTACCTCCTCACCGCCGCCGGCCTGTCGACGCTGGCCGCGAACAACTGAAAACGGAAGGCAGACAAATGAACACACCACCGATCGTCTCAACCCGGGAATGGGACGCCGCACATCAGCGGCTGCGGGCCCAGGAAAAGGAAGTGATGCGCGCCCACGACGCGCTGGCGGCGCAGCGCAGACGGATGCCCTGGGCGCTCGTCGAGAAGCGCTACGAGTTCGATGGCCCCGACGGCAGTGTCGATCTGTTGGGTCTGTTTCAGGGCCGGCGGCAGCTGCTCGTCTACCGCGCCTTCGTCGGGCCCGACGTCGACGGCTGGCCCGATCACGGGTGTCGCGGTTGCTCGATGATCGCCGACCACATCGGCAACTTGGCCCACCTCAACGCCCGCGACACCACGCTGGTGTTCGTCGCGCGTGCACCGCAGCCCGGCATCGAGCGACTGAAGGAGCGGATGGGCTGGCGGATGCCGTGGTACTCGATCACCGACAGTTTCGATGAGGACTTCGGCGTGCGGGACTGGCACGGGACCAATGCGTTCATCCATGACGGCGACCGGGTGTACCGCACCTACTTCATCAACGGTCGCGGCGACGAGGTGCTGGGTAACACCTGGAGCTTCCTGGACCTGACGGCGCTCGGTCGTCAGGAGGACTGGGAAGATTCACCCGAGGGTTACCCGCAGAGCCCGCCCTACGAATGGTGGGACTGGCATGACACCTACGGCGAGCACGAGCCGGCGCGGTGGTTCGGCGAGCCTGATCCGAACGATCCCCACGACCTGCGCCCGCCTCGCGCCTGAGATTGCTCAACACGGCCCCTGCCGCCGGAATGACGATTAACATCGCCGCCGGGGCACGGAAAGGCGGACGAGAATGCTCGCCAGAATTCGTCAGCTGATGGACGTCGACGTGAGCCTGGCCGAGCTGATCGGCTTTGGAGCCGTCCTGGCCGGCCCGTACCTGCTGATCGGTCTCGGATGGACGATCAGGCACGCCAATGCGTTGCAAGGCCTTCGCAATCTGGAGCTGGCCATCTCACTGCTGGGGTCGATCGCGCTGTGGCCGGCGCTGGTGTTAGCCGATGTCTGCCTCACCTGAGGCGTCGACGACGCGGCTGCGTCGGCTCCTTGCCCGGCGAATAACTGTTGCAGCACTGGCGGAAGCGGTGATCTGGCTGGCCGCCGCGTACCTCGCCGTCGGGCTTGCCTGGTCGCTCTTCCACCCCGATGGCGTCCAGCGTGTTCAGGCTCAACTCGAGCGGCAGATGTCCCTGCCGCCGGGCGTCGACTATCGCCTCGCGGCTCTGGGGGAGGCGAGCGTCTTGTGGCCGGTGCTCTCGGTGCTGCCCTCGCTGGGCTGTGCCCAGTAGGTTCTTCTCCGATAGCGGTCCCGTTGGTACTGGGAGGAGAAGCCATGCCGGGAGCGACCACCGACATCTGGGAGGCGATGTCGACCGCGCGGACCATCCGGCGGTTCACCGACCAACCGGTCGATGACGCCACCCTGGAACGTTGTTTGCAAGCGGCGATGTGGGCGCCTTCGGGTGCCAATGCGCAGGCATGGCGCTTCGTCGTCCTGCGCTCTCCCGAACAGCGGGCGGTGGTGGCCGAGGCCGCGGCCCGCGCGTTGCAGGTGATCGAACCCGTCTACGGAATGAGCCGGCCCGCCGCCGACGACAACAGCCGTCGAGCCCGGACCAACCGTGCGACCTACGAGCTGCACGACCGGGCCGGAGAATTCACGTCGATCCTGTTCGCGCAGAAACAGTTTCCGACGGCATCGGAGCTGTTGCTCGGCGGTTCGATCTTCCCGGCCATGCAGAACTTCTTGCTGGCTGCCCGTGCTCAGGGGTTGGGCGCCTGCCTGACCAGTTGGGGCGCTTACGGCGGCGAACAATTGTTGCGCGACGCCGTCGGTGTGCCGAGGACTGGATGTTGGCCGGCCACATCGTGATTGGCTGGCCGAAGGGGCGGCACGGCCCAGTGCGGCGGCGACCGCTGCGCGAGGTCGTGAACTTCGACCACTGGGACGATCTTGCGGCCGAGCGAACGGTGAACCGAACGGGCCGGTGACCCGTTATCTCAGCGAAGACGCTGCGCGTGACACAGATGGAGCATCGATTTGGCTACGGCAACTCGCCTTTCAGCGCTAGGGATGTTGATCAGCCGGTATGGGCTTGCGCTGGTGCTGGCCTGGATCGGATTCGGCAAGTACATCAAGATGGAAAGCCGGGTGCTGATCGAGCACAGCCCGCTGATGAGTTGGGTCTACGACGTGTTCAGCGTCAACACTGTGGCGCGTGGTCTCGGGACGATGGAGATCGTCGCCGCGATTCTGATCGTGACCCGTCCGATCTCGGCGCGGCTGTCCGCGATCGGCAGCGGATGGGCGATCGTGCTGTTTTGCGGAACGATCAGTTTCCTGTTCACCACGCCCGGTGTGATCAGCCGGTTCGCCGGACCGATCCCGGTGCTCTCGGCGATGCCCGGCCAGTTCCTGCTGAAAGACGTTGTGCTGCTGGGCGTTGCGGTGTGGACGTTGGGGGAGGCGCTGCAGGCGTCAGCTCTTCACGCCCGCCGTGAACAGGTCGGCGATGGGGCGCGTCCATAGCGGACGCCGCACCCGATGCTGCTCGACGATGGTGAACCCAGCGCCCTCGAACAGCCGACGCATTTCGGCCGGTGTCGGACTGTGCACCGGGGCCAGCCGACTGCCTGGCAGAAACTGTTGGCGGGCGCTTATCGTCGACACGGCCACCAGCCCACCCGGAGCCAGCACGCGACGGAATTCCCGCAGTGCCGCCGGCTGGTCGAAGAAGTGAAAGGCCGACGTCGTCACGACGGCGTCCAGCGCCTCGTCGTCGAACGGCAGCCGCTCGGCCGGGCCGCGCCGCCAGTCGACATCATTCGACCGGGATTGCGCCTGCTTGAGCATGCCCTCCGACATGTCGACGCCGTACACCGCGGCGGGATGTAGGTCGCGCTGAATGCGGTCGGCCAGTATGCCTGTCCCGCAAGCGATATCGGCCACCCGCGCCGACCGGTGGTCGCGCAGTTGCGCGACCACCTCGTCGTGCGCCGGCCGGTAGACCCACTGCTGCAGGAACGGCAGGTTGTAGGCCGGGGCCGCCACACCCCAGAACCGTGTGACGACGTCGTTGAACCCGCGACGTTGCGGTGTCTGGGTCACTTGGTCGAGGTGTAGTAGATGGTGTCACCCACGGACACGGAGTCGCTGGACTCGGGAACCGGCGGCAACCCGTTCTCAACCAGCAGCTCGCTCATGGGCCGCCCGACCGACCGCCAGCCCAACCCGTCCATGTACTCCGCAACGTCGTTGCGGTCGCCCTGATAGCCGAGCTCATCGAAGTCGAGGTCGAAGCCGTGCGCGCGCCACGTGTCGGTGGCCTTGCGCATCATTTCTCGGACCTTCTCCTCGTCGATGTCGCTGACGTCCGGGATGGCCTCGGTGGCCAGCCGGCTACCGTCGGCGCTCAGCGCAGAGATGTTGTCCAGCAGGCGATCCTGCGCGTCCGGTGGCAGGTAGCCGAGCAATCCCTCGGCAATCCACGCGGTCGGCTGGTTCTTGTCGAAACCGGCCTCGGCCAGCGCGGCGGGCCAGTCGTTGCGCAGGTCGATCGCTACCGTGCGACGGTCGGTGGTCGGGCTCGCGCCCAGGTCGGACAGCGTCTGGGTTTTGAACGCGATGACCTCGGGCTGGTCGACCTCGAACACGGTCATGCCGGCCGGCCAACTAAGCCGGTAGGCGCGGGCGTCGAGACCGGAGGCCAGGATCACCGCCTGGCGAATGCCGGCCTGCGTCGCGTCGGCGAAGAACGCGTCGAAGAAGCGGGTCCGGACGGCCATCGCGTCAGGCAGCTGCTGCAGTTTCCAGGTCGAGTCCTCGCTGTCGACCTCGGCGATGTCGACGTCACCGGCGGCCCACCGAGTGAGGAAATCGACGCCGACGGCTCGCACGAGCGGCTCGGCATACTGGTCGTTGATCAGGGCGTTGTCGGCTTTGGTGGCGACGGCTCGGGCCGCGGCAACCATCGTGGCTGTTGCTCCAACGCTGGTCGCGAGGTCCCAGGTGTCGTTCTCGGTGCGCGGCATTGCGTGCTCCTTACATAGTCGGGACGTACTTAGTTAGCCTAGCAAGTAATTAGTCGACCTATCAACTTCGGCCAGTTTGCGCAGTTCCACGGGTGGTCAGCGGGCGCTGATATGGCGGCCGCCTGCGCGACGCGCCTTCCGACTCTGTCGGTTCGCGCGCGGGTCAATGTCCGCAAAGGATGGACTGCGACGATCAAGTTGGCGAACCACATCGGAAAACCGAAGCCGGTAAGTGTCGGCGCCGGCGAGTAATTCGACGAATAATCGAGATTGGCCGAGCACGAAGGGGTGCGGATGAGGGCAGTGGTGTTGCGTGGTGGTCGACTCGACGTCCGACAGGTCGACGATCCGGTGCCCGGTCCGGGCGAGCTGCTGCTGCGAACGCTGAGCACGGCGATCTGCGCCTCGGACGTGCATTTCATGGACCACCCGGAAATGGGCATCGACGACCCGACCGGCCGCTCACTGTACGACGCGAACCGCGACATCGTGCTCGGTCACGAGTTCGTGGGCGAGGTCATCGGGCACGGGCCGGACTGTACCGATCAATTTCCCGTCGGTACCCGAGTCACGTCCATTCCCATTCGCGTGGCCAACGGGGGCGCCGACGGCGTGCGGATCATCGGGCAGCACCCGGAGGCCCAGGGCAGTTTCGGCGAATTGCTGGTGATCGCCGAATCGTTGGCCAAGCCCGTCGACACCGGTGTGTCCCTCGACGCCGCCGCCCTGACCGATGCGTTCGCGGTCGGTGAGTTCTACGTGCGCTCCGCACGGATGGAACCCGGTGAGATACCGGTCGTCATCGGTGCTGGTGCGATCGGATTGTCGGCGGTCGCCGCGCTGGCCGGGCGCGGTGTCGAGCCGATCATCGTGTCGGACTTCAACTCTGAACGCCGCGCGCTGGCGTGCGACAGTTTCGGCGCATCGGTCGCTGTCGACCCCGCACAGCGCTCGCCGTTCGACGTGTGGCGGGAACTGCGCGTCGAGCGCAACATGTGGGGCCCGATGGTCGTCTTCGAATGTGTGGGCGCCGCGGGGCTGATCCAGCAGATCGTCGACGCCGCGGACCTCGGCACCCGGATCTATTGCGCCGGCGGCTGGTACACCGGCGACTCGCTGAACATCACCGATGCCACCCGTCAGGGCGTCACCATCCAATTCGGCGGCGGCCCCCACCCGCAGGACTGGTACGGCACGCTCGATGCCATCGCGGCCGGCCGGCTCGACCCACTGCCCAGCGTCGGAGCGGTCGTCGGTCTCGACGAGGTGCCCGCCGCGCTCGACTCGGCTCGAAAGTCAACTGGCCCAGCCCGAATCATCGTCCACCCGAATGGAGACGTGCAATGAGTGAGCGCGACGACCGCCAGGACATCGCCGATGTGCTGATCCGATACGCGACTGGCATCGACCGCCGGGACTGGCCACTGTTCCGCACTGTCTTCACTGAGGACTGCGAGCTGGACTACGGCGAAATCGGCTCCTTCAAGGGGGTCGATGCGATCACCGAATTCATGGATCAGGCGCACTCGATGGCCGGCTACACCATGCACCGGTTGACCAATCAGGTGATCGACATCCACGGCGACACCGCGCAAACACGCACGTACGTCGACGCTTTGATCATGATGGGTGACGGCAACGCCGGTGTGAATGCCGCCGGCTTCTACGACGACGAGTTGGTCCGCGCCGATGCTGGATGGCGAGTGGCCCGACGGACGTTCACTCAGGTGCGGGTGGCTCAGGTGGGAAACCCGGTATGACGTTCGCGACGAAATACGGTCCGTGGGCGTTGGTGGCGGGAGCGTCGGACGGGGTGGGCGCGGCGTTCGCCGAAGGATTGGCCGAGCGCGGGCTGAATGTCGTGTTGTTGGCACGCCGACAAGCCGTGCTCGACGAGGTGGCGGCCAGGATCGCCGGCCGCACCGGTGTCCAGACCCGCACGCTGGCAATCGATCTCGCGTCTACCGACGCGACGGCACAGGTCGTCGCTGCGACCGCCGATCTCGAGGTGGGCTTCCTGGTGTACTGCGCCGGGGCCGACCCGAACTTCGAGCCATTCCTGGCCAATTCGATCGAGACCGCGGAGGCGATGGTGCATCGCAACTGCGTGGTGCCGATGCAGTTGTGCCATCACTTCGCACCGGCGATGGTCGGCCGCCGCAGTGGCGGGATCGTCCTGTTCGGTTCGGGCGCCGGCCTCGCCGGTGGGCCCAACATGGTGGCCTACGGCGCCACCAAAGCTTTCGACATGGTGTTCGCCGAGGCGCTGTGGACCGAGCTGCATGACAAGGGCGTCGACGTGCTTGGCCTGATCCTCGGCAAGACGAACACTCCTGCGCTGCGGCGCCTCGAACATAGCCGCGGGCAGCTGGATTCCGAAGACACGGCGCCACCGGACGCGGCCAGCGTCGAACAGGTCATCACTGAGGCTTTCGAAAACCTCGGCAACGGGCCGACTTTGATGGTCGGCGACATGATGCGCGCCGCCGTGCAACTGCTGTCCTCGGTGACACGCAACGAGGCGGTCAACTTCATGATCCAAGCCCAGGCCGCCGTCATGGGTGGTGACGGCGGCTGACCGTCACCTGGCAAGCTGCTTGATGAAGACGCTGACGCGGTTGATCAGGCCGACCGAATTCAGCTCGAAGACAAGGCATTCCGAGCATTCGCTAGGGACGCCGTCGATGTCGAAGGTCTCGCTCAGCTCGACGTAGCACAGCCGATCAGTGACGTGCGAGATCCGGTGCACGTCCAATCGATAGCCCGCCAGCGCCGCGAATACGCCGCGCAAGAACTTCAGATACGGTTGCTTGCCAGTCACGACGTCGAGGTAGGGCCCTTCGCGGATCAAGTCGTCGTCATCGATGGTGGTGGCCAGGCCGTCCCAGTCGTGCACTGCCAGGCAGGCTAGGTAGCGCTCGACCACGCCCTCCTCGTCACCCATGGCACCTTCCTACGCTCGGTGGGCCGTGCACATCGGCAAACGCCAAACATCCCAGGCCCTTTGGGGACCTGGGATGTTTGGGTAGTGCTGGTGAGACCTACAGCCCGAGGAAGGACAGCGGGTCGATTGCGGTGAGCCCCGAGGTCGCCCCTTCGGAGGCCGCCGCGGTCGCCACGTCCAATCCGGCTCCGAACGCATCGCTCGGGTCCAGGTTCAGGATGGCGTCGATACCGGTGACCAGATCGCTGAGGTCGACGTTGCCGAACGGTGTCACCAACGTGTCGGTGACAGTGTCGGGTGCGCCGTCCAGACCCGGGATCGCAGTGTAGACATTCTCCAGCCCACCGAGGTTCAAGACGTCGTAGACCGATCCCTTTGTCGGCAGATCGGCGGCGTCAACGCCGGCGAGCGGCGTGGCATCGGTGACGGTGAACTCGGTGTTGCTGAAGCCGAGCAGGTTGGTCACCTCATCGTTGGTGACGATCGTGCCGATCTGGTCCGTTGTCGCGGTGCCGTCGTAAACGTTGAAGTCCTGCGAGGACAGCGTCAGCGTGATGCCGAAGATCGTCGGCGTGCCGCCGCCCAGATCCAAAAGCGGTGGCGCACCGATGAGCTGATTGACCGGCTCGAAGCCCTCGACCCCACCGAGCGTGAGCGTCGGGTCGAAGGTGGTGCCACCGATGCTGAACGCGTCGGCGCCGATGGCACTATCCCCGGCCTGAAGGCCGGTGAGAGCGTCGGACGGGTCGAGCGGGTTGGCGTAGTTGACGCTGCCGAAGAGCGAGTCCAAGTTGATGTTGCCGTAGGGCGTCACCAGCGTGTCTGTCACCGTTCCGGGCGTGGTGACACCGTCGGTCGTCACGTCCGGAGTGGCAGTGTAGACATTCTCGTACCCGTGGCCGAAGTTCATCGCGTCCAACACGGTTCCCTGTGTCGGGATGCCTTGGCCGACCTCGCTACCGTTTTCGACGACCAGCTGTGTGTTGGTGAAACCCAGCAGGTTCGTCACGTCCACACCGGTGTTGATGGTGCCGATCTCGGTTCCGCTGCTGTTGAGAACCTCCAAAGCCTGGTTGGACAGGCTGCCGCCGTCAGCGGGGTCACCCAACGACGAGCCACCGATCTCCAGGAACGGCGCGGCGGTCGCCAGCGGGGTGATCGTGTCGAACCCCTCGCCGCCGGCCGCCAGGGTCGGGTCCAACGTGAAGCCGCCGATGCTGAACGCGTCGGCAGCACCGGAGATGTTGCCCAACTCGAGGCCGGTGAAGGCGTCACCCGGGTTGAGCGGGTCCGCTGCATTGAACGTGAACAGTGAGTCCAGGTTGTAGTTCCCGAACGGTGTCACGAGCGTGTCAGTCACAGTGCCCGGCGTCGTGGTGCCGTCAGCGGTGACGTCGGGCGTCGCGATGTAGACGTTCTCATACCCGTGGCCCAGGTTGAACACGTCGTACACCGATCCCACGGTGGGCAGGTTGGCGTCGGTGCTGCCGGCGGCCGGGTCGACGCTCGCAACGGTGAACTCACCGTTGGTCAGCCCGAACAGGCTTGTAATGGTCTCGTTGCCGGTGATGCTGCCGACCTCGCTGCCACTGGTGGGGTCGTAGACGTTGAAGTCCTGCGGGGCGAGCGGCAAGCCGAGCGCGGATCCACCACCCAGCTCCAACAGCGGGGGAGACGTGGTGAGCTGCGCGACGGGATCGAAGCCCTCACCACCGCCCGCCAACTGCGGGTCGAACGTGTAGCCGCCGATCGTGAAGGCATCCGCGCCGGAGTCTGCGGCGGCGACAGCCACCTGCAAAAACGCAGTCGTCAATAACCCGCCCGTGGCCGTCAAGCCGGCCAATATCAAGCGCTTATTCACAGGTCTTTCTCCTCGTTGCTCGTTGTGTGATCAGGGGCGGGCGTGGTGTTACTTGTGAGTAACGTCACCGGACACTACTCAGAAGTAACATAGGAAGTCAATACAAAATCTTGGGCAAATCTCAGGTTGACAGCGAATTCGCAGCTTACTGACACGGCGTCAACAGGCATTTCTTGCCCGAACGATGTTCGAATCTCCTGTTCAAACGGGTGCACTGGCAAACGGATCTATCATCCAAGTCCCGGTGGGCGCCGGAAGCGTCACTCAGTGAGCGCTCAGTCACTGTGACTTCCGTCGAGCCGAGGCAGTGAGCCATATACTTCGACACGGCCGCGGAACGACATTCTCCCTAGAGGAGAAGCCGTTTTCAGTCACAACGAAAGAGGGTCGAGTGATGGCAGGAGTATGCGAGGGCAAGGTCGCGCTGGTGACCGGCGCCAGCCGCGGACTGGGCAAGGCGATCGCGCAACGATTGGCCACCGAGGGCGCCACGGTCGCCATCACCGCTCGCACCATGGATCCCGATCCCAAGTACCACGGATCGTTGCAGCAGACTCTCGATGAAATCATTGCCGCCGGCGGGTCCGCGATTGCCATCCAGGCCGACCTCTCGAAACCCGAAGACCGCGAACGCTTGTTCACTGAGCTCGTTGAACGAGCGGGCGCACCCGACATTTTGGTGAACAACGCGGCGGTGACATTCCTGCGACCGCTCGACGAATTTCCGGACAGACGTGCACGTCTGATGGTCGAAATGCACGTGCTGGCACCGATGCACCTCACCCAACTGGCGATCCCGGCGATGCGCGAACGGGGTCGCGGCTGGGTCCTCAACATCACCTCGGTCGGCGGCGATCTACCCCAGGGCCCACCGTTCTCCGACTTCGACCGAACGGCTGGCTTCGGGGTGTACGGAACCGTAAAGGCCGCACTGAACAGGCTCACCAAAAGCTTTGCAGCAGAGCTCTATAACGATGGAATTGCCGTCAATGCCGCGGCGCCTTCGAACCCGGTCGCCACCGAGGGTGCCGGTGCGCTCGATCTGGCCAAGGCCGACACCGAGGACATCGAACTCATCACCCAAACCGCGCTGACACTCGTCACCGCGGATCCGAAGACGATGACCGGCAGAATCGCGCACACGCAGCCATTCTTGCGTGAAATCGGGTGGTTGCACTGAGTGACCCGCTCGTCGGCCAACTCGCCGAACGACTTTCGTCACGAGACGTTTCAGATCTGCGGCCGTTGACGGGCGGAGCGTCCAGCCTGACCTACGGGGGAATGCGCGGAAATCAGCGCGTCGTCGTCAAGGTCGCCCCGCCGGGGGTCGAACCCGTCGCGCACCGCGACGTCCTGCGCCAGGCGTGCATCGTCAAAACACTGAAGGCGACGCCGGTTCCGGTGCCCGAGATCCTGTTCGAGGACGCCGGCAATCCCCCCGACGTGCCGCCGCTGTTCGTGATGAGTTTCCTCGACGGAGTCAGCTGTGAACCGCTGTTCGACGATATCGATGCCGGTTCTGAAGCTGTTGTTGCGGAACGCTTTCGGAATGCTGCGACGTTGATGGCCCTGATGCATCGGCTCGAGCCGGCCACGCTGGGGCTGGCCGCCGAACGGGTCATTGGGCCGCTCGGCGAAGTCGAGCGCTGGTGCCGTGCACTGGAGACGGTCGATGCCGCGCTGGCCCCGGGGTGGCAAGACGTCGCTGACATCTTGCGGACCAGTGTGCCGCCTGCCCTGGCTCCCGCGATCGTGCACGGTGACTTTCGGCTGGGCAACCTGCTTGCCGACCAGAGTCACATCACCGCTGTAATCGATTGGGAGATCTGGTCGATTGGAGATCCGCGCGTCGACGCCGGCTGGTTCCTGATCAATTGCGATCCATGCACCTACCAACGACCCACCCGCTACGCGGAGGCGGTGCCGTCGGTCGGTGAGCTAGCGGCCGTCTACCGCCAGGCGATGGAAAGCGAAGTTCCGGAACTGGATTGGTTCTGTGCGTTGGCCTGCTTCAAGTCGACCGCGACCTGGTCGCTGATCGTAAAACACAACCGCCGACGGAAAACGCCGGATGCAGGGTTGGAGGCAATGGCGCCGGTGCTGCCGCGACTGCTCGCGCGGGCGGGCGATCTACTCGATTAGCGTGGGATCCCGCCCGGCAACGCGCCGGGACTGGTGTCGGAGAAGCCTTGACGGATTCCCTGCTCGATGGGGTTCTCGGAGACCGGGGCGAAAGGGACCATGGCCTGCGGCGTTGGGTCCTGGCAGGTGCAGGAGAGGTCGCCGAAGGATGCCGGGTCAGCCATCGCCGGAGCCGCGGCAATCAACCCTGCGGGCACGGCGATCGCGGCTGCGACGAGGACTTTTGTGATCATTGAGGTTCTCCCAGGTACGGCTGCCCCAATAGTACCGGCTGCGGACCTCGGCGTGCTGCGCAAATTCGGAGGCCGCGCTCAGCCGGAGAACTGCGGGCAATACGCCCCCACGCTCGCCCCGACGAAGTACCCGGCGTGGTAGGGGTCGAGACCGCTGCGGTCCATCACTTCTTGCGCCACGTCGTCCTTGGTGCGTCCGTTGCCGAGTTCGGTGCACACCTGATGAGCGGCTGTGATGGCAGCCTCGGGTGACGTGTAGTTGATGCCGCTAGACTGCAGCGCAGCCAGAAACCTGTCGTCGATCGGGTCGGCGTGGACAACCGCACTGAACGGTCCGAGTAATGCGGCCGCCAGCAATGCCGGGACACCGACGCGTGCTAGCACCCATGTCATTCCCGAGCCTTTCTGCGCGTGAGGAACGAGGCGTGTTCATCGGCCGCGGAGTCCTTTCGACGTCTAGGTTAGCCGCCCGTCGGCAGGGATCTGCGCTCAATGTGCGTCGGGCGCCAACGAGGTTGACAACGTCCGGGTGTAGCGCGCGAAAACAGTTGCCTTGCCGAGTGTTCAGCCACGCGGGATGCCGGCGAGTTTATCGGCGAACTTCTTCTCGGCCGCTTCGCGCAGTCGCAGGATGTGCTCGGACGGAAAGACATCAGGCGACGGCTTGCAGTCTTTGAGCAGCAGCCGGGCCAGAGTCACCTTGTGTACCTCGGTCGGGCCGTCGGCCAGGCCCAGCACGAACGACTCCGTGAGGTACTGCACGAACGGCATCTCGTGCGACGTCCCGAGCGAACCATGGATCTGTAGCGCCCGCGCCGACACGTCGTGGAGCACCTTTTGCATCATTGCTTTAACCGCCGAAATATCTCCGCGCACAGCCTGATAGTCGTTGAACTGATCGATCTTCCAGGCAGTTTGGAGGGTCAGCAGTCGAAACGCCTCGATCTCCATCCACGAGTCCGCGACCATCTCCTGCACCATCTGCTTGTCGGCCAGCACACTGCCCTGGGTGTATCGCGACACTGCCCGCTCGCAGATCATGTCGTAGATGCGGCGTACTAATCCCACCGTGCGCATGGCGTGGTGAATGCGTCCGCCACCGAGCCTGGTCTGCGCGACCGCGAAAGCGCCACCTCGCGGGCCGAGCATGTGGTCGTCGGGCACCCGCACGTTCTCGTATCGCACGTAACCCTCTCGGCCGCCTCCGCCGAGCGGCTGATAGCCGAGCCCGACATCGCGCAGGACATTGATACCCGGGGTGTCAGCGGGCAGTACAAACATCGAATACCGTTGATAGGGAGGAGCTTCCGGGTCGGTCATCGCCATCACAATGATGAACGACGCCATCGATGCGAACGACGAATACCATTTCTCGCCGTTGATCACCCAGTGGCTGCCATCCTGCGTGGCGGTCGTGGTGAACACCTTCGGGTCGGCGCCGCCCTGCGGCTCGGTCATCGAGAAGCAGGAGATGATCCGGTTGTCCAGTAGCGGCTCGAGATACCGCTGCTTGAGTTCCGGTGTGCCGTAGTAAGCCAAGATCTCACTGTTGCCGGAATCCGGCGCCTGAGAACCGAAGACGATGGGCGCACATTCGGACCGGCCGAGGATCTCATTGAGCAGTGCGAGTTTCACCTGGCCGAAGCCGGGCCCGCCGAGATGCGGCCCCAGATGGGTTGCCCACAATCCACGCTCTTTGACGATCGCCTGCAGCGGCGGTATCAGCGCTTGACGAACCGGGTCGTTGAGGTCGTGAGATTCCTTGATGATCAGATCAATTGGTTCGCACTCCGCTCGTACGAACTCGTCGACCCACTTCAACTGCGCGGCCCATTCCGGGTCGGTCGAGAAGTCCCAAGCCACGATCGTCCTTTCGCTACTGCGTTGTTGCGGTTGTGCTCTGGCGAACCACGCCGGCTTCGACGAGATCGTTCATCGTGGTTTCGTCGAGTCCCAGTCCGGCCAGCACCGCGCGAGTGTGGTCGCCCGGCAGTGCGGGCGACTTCGGTTGTGCGGGAACGGTTCGGGAGAACCGCGGCGCCGGGGCGGGCTGCGGCACACCGTCGATCTCGATGAACGTCTGCCGTGCGACGTTGTGCGGGTGCCGTGGTGCTTCGACGATGGTCAGCACCGGTGCGGCACAGGTCCCCGGGGTGCCGAGCCGCTCGTCCCACTCGGCGCGGGTCTTCTCCTTAATCCGCGCGGACAACACCTCGCGATGCTTCTTCCACGCGTCGGGAGCGTCGGCATCGTGCGGCACGTCCACCTCCAGACGCGCACACAACTCGGCGTAGAACTGAGGTTCGATCGCGCCGAGCGCGACATGCTTGTCGTCGGCGGTCCGATAGACACCGTAGAAGTGGGCGGCGCCGTCCAGGATGTTTTCCCCACGACGGTCGCGCCACATGCCGGCGTGCACCATCCCGTAGTACGGAGCCATCATGGTCGCTGCGCCGTCGACCATCGCGACGTCGAGTACTTGACCCGCACCGGACTGCCGCGCCTCCAGGATCCCGCTGAGCAGCCCGACGGCCAGCAACATGCCACCACCGCCATAGTCACCGATGAGATTCAGTGGCGGGACGGGGTTTTCACGCGTACCGATACCATGCAGCGCGCCGGTCAACGCGATGTAGTTGATGTCGTGACCGGCGCGGTCGGCGTAGGGGCCGTCTTGGCCGTAGCCGGTCATCCGGGCGTACACCAGTCGCGGGTTGGTGGTGCGGAGGTCATCGGGTCCGATTCCGAGGCGTTCGGCCACCCCGGGCCGGAACACGTCGACAAACGCGTCGGCGTCCGCGACGAGCCGGTGGACCAACTCAGGTCCGCGTTCGTCTTTCAGGTTGACGGCGATCGAGCGCTGACTGCGGCGGACGGTGTAGTCGATGGGCAATGCGGTGTCGACGTCGCGGACCTGGTCCACCCGAACCACGTCGGCGCCCAGGTCGGCGAGCAGCATCCCGCAGAACGGGCCGGGGCCGAGACCACCCATCATCACGATCCGCACACCCTGCAGCGGACCCGTCATGACGACCACGTCTGCCGGCGAGCCGCCGCCTCTTCGGTGGCGTGGCTGAGCACCTGGTTGCGATTCTCGAGCTCGAGAGCCGGACCGAGGCCGGCGGCATCGGTGTTGACCTGTAGCGCACGCTTGGTCAATTGGACGCCGAGAGGCGTGAGTTCGGCGACGTGGGAGGCGATTTCGAGTGCGCGGTCGGCCAATTCCTCGGGCTCGGTGACCTCGCTGACCAGCCCGCGGCGGTCGGCTTCCTCGGCAGAGACGGTGCGGCCGGTCAGCATCCAGTCGGCGGCGACACTGGTACCGACGATGCGCGGCAGGAAATAGCTCATACCCATCTCGGCGCCGGACAGGCCGAGCAGAATCGCCGCGTTGCCGAATGTTGCTGTGGTCGAACAGATTCGGATGTCGGCGGCCAAGCAGAGCGCCAGCCCCGCACCGACGCATGGGCCGTTGACCGCGGCGATCACCGGTTGCGGGGCGTTGCGGATCGCCTGTGGCAGCGCGGCCATCGCCTCCTGGAAGCGCAAGCGCTCGATCGCGGGTGCGGTGGCCTCGGGTACTCCGGCGCCGAAGTCGCGCATGTCGATGCCGGAGCAGAAGCCGCGGCCCGCACCGGTGATGACGATCGCGTGGACCGAGGTGTCGGAAACCAGGTCGGCGAGACGGTCGGTGAGTTCGTCGAGCATGACTTCGTTGATCGCGTTGAGTCGCTCGGGCCGGTTCAGATGCAGCACGACGACGCCGTCGTGTGGCCGCTGCACGCTCACCGTCTCGGTCGCCGTCAATCGAGCTCCCTCCGTTGCGAGCCCTGGAATACTGATTCGCAGTTTAGGAGAATGCTATTCTTCGCGACCGCACGAGCGCAACGGAACTAGACGAAGTCCGATCCACCGTCGACGTTGACCGTCGCGCCGGTGACGTAGCCGTTCCGCTTGGACGCCAGGTAGGTGGTGATCGACGCGATCTCCTCGGGGAGCCCGGCGCGGCCGAGATCACAGGGCTGGTGGAAGTTGTTCTCGATCCACGTCATCACGTCACGCGGATCGGACGCGTCGAGACCGTCGGCGGCGAGGATGTCTTTGAGGTTCTCGGTGAAGCTCGCGGTCACGATGGTTCCCGGGCACACGCAGTTGACCAGAATGCCATCCTTGGCAAGGCTTTTCGACAGGTTCTTGGTGACGCTGGAGAGCGCGGCCTTTGACGCCGTGTAGGCGACGATGCGCGGACTCTGCCGCTGGATCGAATGCGCCGACAGGGTGACGATGCGGGCCCAGTCCGCGGCGCGCAGCATCGGCAGTGCGGCACGCACCGATCGAACACCGGACATCGTGCCGAGTGTGAAGGCCGCGTCCCAGTCGGAGTCGTCCATCTGCTCGAAGAACCCGTCGCCCGGGCCGATGGTGTGGACCAGGCTGTTCAGCCGACCCCATCGCTGCGACACTTCGTCGAACCCGGCGGCGATCGACGCGGCCTCGGTCATGTCCACGCTGATCCCCACGGCGTCGGGGGCGCCGGCCTGCCGCAGCGACTCCACCGCAGCCTCGAGGGCGACCTGGCCGCGTGCCATCACCGCGACACTCGCACCCTCGGCGGCCAGCGTCTGAGCGATCGCCAGTCCCATGCCCTTACTGCCGCCGGTGACGACCGCGGTCGCTCCAGCCAGTCCCAAGTCCATCCCTGCTCCTTAAGGTCGTGCGATGTCGTCGATCTTGTCGTGTTTCACCCCGAGTCCCCGCAGACAGAACCGCAGAGCCCGACGGCGAACCTCATCTCGGCCGGAATCAACTCCGGCCCAATGTCGTTCAGTGTTTGCCCACACCACACCCTGAATGGACTGTGCCTCGCTCACCGGATCGATGGCGTCGAACATGCCAACGTTGCGCCCGCGATCGAGCTGCTCGATCAACGGCTTGAGCATCTCCTCGAACGCGGGCTGGACCAGTTCTGGCGCGGCGAACATCTGCGACTGCGCTTCCAGCGACAAGCGGCGCAAGTCCGACTTGATGTCCTCGTCGAACGCCAAGTCGAGGCGGCCGTCGATCCAGGCCACCACCGCCTCGACCGGATCGGTGGCCTTTGCCATTTTCCGCTGCAGCCGGCGCCTCTCGGTATGCGCCATGTCGAGGAAGACCGCGGCGACCACCTGGTCCTTGGAGTCGAAATGACGGTAGAAAGCCCGCGTACTCAAGTTGGCACGATCGAGGACCGCGGCCACGCTCACACCGCGAACGCCCTGCTCACGCAAGGTCTCCGCGGCCGCGGTCACGATGGCACGGTGCACGTTGGGGTCGGGCGCAAGCTTGCTACGCCGCCGCGTGCGTGGGGCCGTCATCCTGCCGCCTTAAATGAGAACAGCGTTTTCGTTTAATGCTCGACCACTCTGACAGCGGCTTGCGGCGCCTGTCAACGGCCACTTTGCCGACCTTCCGCACCGGACCGGAAGCCCTCACGGTATGAAAGACGGGTGACCGCTCTTGAGACGGCTGACGGCGCGACGATTCTCCGATTCGACAACGCGCCGGTGAATGCCCTCGACCTTGACCTGCTCAACGTCATCATCGCCTCGATGCGAAGCGCCGAAGGACCGGTTGTGATCACCGGCGCGGGGCGGGCCTTCTCGGCCGGCGTCGACCTGCGGGCTCTCGCGGACGGCGGTACCGATTACGCCGGGAAGTTTGTCGCCGCACTCTCCGAGGCTTTCCTGGCGATCTACGACCACCCCGCGCCGGTGGTCGCCGCGGTGAACGGGCATGCGATCGCGGGTGGTTGCGTGCTGGCCATGTGCGCCGACGTGCGACTGATTTCCGGCGGGACGATCGGTCTGACGGAGTTGTCGGTCGGCGTCCCGTTCCCGGTGGCCGCCCTGGAGATCTGCCGCGCCGCCATGGGGACGTCGGCAACCCGTGCGGCGTTGCAGGCCAAGACAATCGATGCCGCGACGGCGCTCGCCCGCGGCTGGGTCGACGAGGTGATCGGTAAGGACGAGTTACTGGAGAAGGCGCTGGCCACCGCGCGGGAGCTGGGCCAGTACTCGGCGGCGGCGTACGCCGCCACGAAAACTCAACTGCACAAGCCGATCCGAGCCGCGATCGATGCCGGCGCCGCCGCGGACAGGGACGTGCGGGCCAGCTGGATCTCCGAGGAGACGCGCGGCCGCATCAACGCATTCCTTGAGTCGCTGGCCCGCGGCCGCTGAGGCCAGTGTGAGCCTGTGGATCGCCCACGCTGAGCGGACCGTCAGCGAAGAGATTCCGGCGCCGCCGGATGCGGTCCGCGACTTCTACGTCGACCTCGACAACATCAAAGACCTTCATCCGCTGGTGATTTCGGTTGACATCCTGGCTCACGACCAGGGCGCAGACGGTTATCGGAAGACGTATCGGGTACGTGATCGTATTCCGCTGGGACCATTGTCGATGCGTATCACCTATTGGGCTCAGGTTGAGGTGCCGGCGCGGGGCGACGTGATCACCGAGGCGCGTCAGTTCCCGAAGGTCCGCCTGAACGGCAGGGTCAGCTTTGAGCCCATCGAGACCGGCACCCGTCTCACCGAACGGCTACACATCGCGGCTCCACGCCCGCTCGCGGCGATGACCCAACGCGAGGCCGTCGACGCCCACGTCGCCATGCTGGCCGGCATCCGGGGATACTTCGAGAACCGTTGATTCTCAGGCCAATTGCCGCCGCAGTTCCTTCTTCAATACTTTGCCGTAACTGTTCTTCGGCAGCTCGTCGACGACCACGTATCGTTTCGGGCGTTTGAAGCGGGCGATTCGACGCAGCAGAAGCGCGTCGAGATCGGCGGTGTCGATCCCGTCGGCTCCGCCGATGACGATGAAGGCGACCACCACCTCACCCCATTCCTCGTCGGGCGCGCCGACCACGCAAGCCTCGGACACGTCGGGGTGTTCGAGCAGAACCTCTTCCACCTCGCGGGGATAGATGTTAGAGCCACCGCTGATCACGACATCTTTGGACCGATCGTGCAGCGTCAGGTAGCCACGCGCGTCGAATGAGCCCATATCCCCGGTCCGCAACCAGCCGTCACGCAGCGTCTCGGCCGTGGCCGCCGGATTGCCCCAGTACCCGCTCATCACGACGTCTCCGCGACAGACGATTTCGCCGATTTCGCCGACCGTGGCCGTCGTGCCGTCACCCCGGAGCACCGCGACATCGGTGCCTGCACGCGCGTAACCAACCGAACCGAGGATCGCGTCGTCGGCGTTCTCGTGGTCGACGCGGCGCAAGCCGGTGATCGTCATGGGCGACTCGCCCTGACCGTAGATCTGAGCGAACACCGGACCGAACGCCGCCAGCGCCTTTTTCATGCTGTCCACGTACATCGGTCCGCCGCCGTAGACGATGGTCCGCAGTTGTGCCGGACGGGCGCGGCCGGTGTCGATCACGCGCTGCACCATGGTGGGCGCGAGGAAGGCGCTGGACCCGGGGTGCTGCTCGCAGAGGTCGAGAAAGTCGTCCGGCTCGAATCCCCCACGCTCCGAGATCACTTGCCGCGCTCCGCGTGAGACGTAGGCCGGGATGTAGAGACCCGACCCGTGCGACATCGGCGCGGCGTGCACCAGGCTGCAATTCTGGTCGGGTGCGTCTATGTCAGCGAGGTGGGCGACTGTCATCGCCATCAGGTTGCGATGGCTCAGCATGGCGCCCTTGGACTTACCGGTGGTACCGCTGGTGTAGAACAACCACGCCAACGTCGACGGATCGGTCTGCGGTACCACTGCGGCCGGACCATCGACGCGGCGCGAATAGTCCTCGGCGCCAATGGCTTCCAGCGGAAACCGGGAATCGAGCTGTGCGGCGATCGTCGGCGACGCGAACACATGCGCGGCGTCGGCGTCGTCGATGATCTGCGCCATCTCGCGCGGATGCAGTTTGTAGTTGATCGGCACTGCTACGCATTCCGCGGCCCAGATCCCGAACAGCAGCTCGATGATCTCGGGCCGGTTCTCGCTGGCGATCGTGATTCGGGCGCCTCGCGGGTACTCGTGCCGGATGGAACCGGCCAGACGCAACACACGTTCGCGTAGCTCCCGCCAGGTGCAACAGCATCGCTGGCCGTGGTACACCGCACCGTAGTCAGGAAAGCGTTGCGCCACTTGGTCAAGCAACGCGAACAGGTTCACGGTTCGGTCCACTCCGAGTTCAACGCGAAGCTCGACAGATATTTCGTCGAACTCCACCCGCCGTCGACGACGATCGTCTGTCCGTTGATGAAACTCCCTCCGGGCGAGCACAGGAACGCCACCGTGCTGGCGACGTCGTCGACGGTGCCGAGGCGCTCGTGCGGAGTCATCTCGACCTGCATCCGGCGGAATCGTGGGTCTTTCAGCCGGTCCTGCGTCATCGCCGTCTGGATCACCCCGGGAGCGACGGCGTTGCACCGGATGCCGTGCGCGCCGTACTGCGCGGCGATGTGGGTGGTCAGCGCTGTCAGTCCACCCTTGGCCGCGGAGTAGGGACCGCCGCGTAGCCCGCCCACGACCGCGAAGGTCGAGGTGATGTTGATGATTGCCGACCCGGATTTCATATGTGGCAACACATCTCGTGCAAGCCGGAATGGCGCCCGCAACATGACGTTGAGGAAGTAGTCCAACGTCTCGTCATCGGTGCCGTGCAGTGGCGTCGGGTTCCCGACCCCGGCGTTGTTGATCAGGAAGTCGACCCGGCCCCACCTTTCGACAGCGGCGTGCACGACGCGTGCGGGTCCGTCGTCGTCGGTCAGGTCGACCGCCACGGTCTCGACCCGCTCAGGATCACCGATCGCCGCGGCGACGTCGTCGAGCCGTTCCTGGTTACGCCCGGTGGCCAGAACCGCCATTCCCGCTCCGGCCAGCGTGGTGGCGCAGCCGAATCCGATACCGCCGGTCGCCCCGGTCACGATCGCTACCTGCATGTCATCCATCCGTCGTTGTCAGGGCCGCCTGGATCCGATGTTTGAGCACCTTGCCGGCGTCGTTGCGCGGCAATGCATCCCAGATGACCACCTGCTCGGGCGCTTTGAAGATCGCGACTCCCTGCGACTGCAGAAAGACGCGAAGGCTGTCCACATCGGGCTGGGGCTGGCCGTTGGGAACGATGACGGCACACGCCCGCTCGCCGGTGCGGGTGTCAGGCACACCGACGATCGCGATTTCCGCGACGCCCGGATGGCCGGCCAGGATGTCTTCGATCTCCTTCGGCGCGATGTTCTCACCGTTGCGGATGATCAGATCCTTCGCTCGCCCCGTGACGACGAGATAGTCGTCATCGACCCAGCGGGCCAGATCGCCGGTCCGGAAATAACCCTGTGCGTCAAATGATTCGGACTCATCGGCGGCGTGTAGATAGCCGACCAGCATTTGGGGGCCACGGGCCCGGATTTCGCCGTCGACGCCGAGGGCGATCCGGGCGAATCCGGGTCGTCCATCGGTATCCGCGGCATGGTCGGGGTCGGCCGGCGCCCCGACGGTCGTCACCGGGACCTCGGTCGAACCGTATACCCGTGTGATCGCCGCACTCTCGAAATACTCAGCGGCTCCGCGGATCAACGCGGGGGACACCGATGCGCCTCCACAGACGAACAACTTCAGCTCCGGCAGCCGGGTGCCGGCGCGCTCGGCGGCCACCAGCAACTGCTCGAGGAACGGCGTCGCTCCCGCAATATGGGTGCAGCGCTCGCGACTGATCAGCTCGACCGCACGGTCGGCGTCCCACCGATCCATCAAGACGGCCGAGGTCCCGAGCAGCAGCGGACACTCGAACGCGTAGATGGAGCCGCCGATGTGGGCTATCGGCGACGGGACCAGGAATCGGTCACCGGGCACGACCTGCCAATGATCGCGTAGCTGGGTGATCAGTGCGTGCATCGAGTTATGGCTGTGCAGAACGCCTTTGGGCCTGCCTGTGGTGCCCGACGTGTACAGAATCATCCGCACCGCGTCGGGATCCGGCGTGGGTAACTGCGCGGGCGGATTCGCCTGCGGCAACGGTGCGCCGTCGCGGACGACGACGACATCCGGCGGGTTCTCCAGTTCGGCAACGACCCGGTTCAGCATCGACGCGTAGTCATGGCGCCCGAAAGTCCGGGGCACAAAGATCATTCGGGTGTCCGCATCGTTGAGGATGAACGACAGCTCATGGTCTCGCAGAGACGGCAGAATCGGGTTGACCACCATTCCGGCGATCGTCGCGGCCAGGTATACGACTGCGGCCTCATGCCAATTGGGGAGCATGAACGACACCACACTGCCCACCGGCATCCGCTCCAGCATCGATCCGGCCAGCGCCGTCGCCCGCTCGTTCAGCGTGGCGCAGTCCAGTCGGTGATCGCCGTCGACCAGCACCTCGCGCCGCGGCGTCTGCTGCGCGGCCGCGGCCAGCGAGTCGGCCAACGTGCGCCGCACCCACCACCCGCGCGCATAGGCGTCGGCGGCCCGCTCGTCATCCCAGCGGACCGTCCTCCCATCGATCAGCTTGGTATTCGACATCGCCGCATGTGAGGTTAGCCGCGGACCCGTCGCATCGTCATCGAGTGACGGAAACGCGACGCCGGATGCGTATTGACGGTCAACTGGGCGACCTCGCCGTCGGAGGTCGCATAGGTGCGGTGTACTTCGAGGGCGGGACTGCCGGCCTCGACGCTGAGCTGGTCGGCGAGCGTCGGTGAGATCAACACGGCGGCGATCTCCTGGCGCACCTCGACAATGCTGACGCCGAAGATGTCTTCGACCAGAGGAAATATCGGACCGGTATGGCGCGGCAGCAACCTGCCCACCCCGGCGAAGGCCCGGTTGATGTAATACTCGGTCCGGCAGACCGGGAACGCCGCCCCGTCGACCCGCCGAAAACCCCTGACGGCCAACCACTCTTCACCGGCCGCAAGCCCGGTCCGAGTCGCCAGCTCGCGGTCGACCACCGTCATGCCGGTGGAGTCGATGGCGAACTGCGCGCCGGTGGCAAAGGCCAGCAGGTCGTTGATCGAGACGACATCCTGAACGTAGGAGTCCGACGACGGCCGCGGTACCACCAGCGTGCCGGAGCGTGGTCGCGACGCGACGAGGTTGTCGTCCCGCAACCGGCGCAGGGCCTCTCGCACGGTGTACCGGCTGACCGAAAAGCGTTCGCACAGTTGGTGTTCAGTGGGTAGTTGTGACCCGACCGGGTATACGCCGTCGACGATCTCCTTGCGGAGCGCACGGGCGACCTGCAGGTAGCGGTGGTCGACGGCATCAGTCATCGCGGCCCTCCGGGCGAAATGCCAGCACGCTGCCGTCCGCGTCTGCCGAGACGTAGATGCTGCCGTCGGTCCCGGCGGTGATCCCGGCGAACGGCCCCTGTGGTCCGGAGAACGGTGGCATTCCCTTGAGCGGTTTGGGAACCACACCGGGCGCGGCGCCGAGCGGCAGCCCGGAGGCAATCGTGTGTCGGGTGCCGTCCCCGTCGACGGCGATCAGCGCCTTGGCTCCGGCGTCGACCACGTACAGTCGTTGGCCGTCGGCGAGAATGCCTTGCGGACGGTCGAATTCGGCTGCCACTGTCTTGACGCTCGAATCGCTGAGCTGGACGATTCGGCCGGCGCCGGCCTCGGACACCAGCCAGCCGCCGTCTGGGGCGACGTCGACCCCGATCGGGTCGACCAGCCCGGACGCGATCACCTCGACCCGTCCGCTACGAATTGCGATGACCCGGCCCGTCCCGAGTTCCGCGGCGGCGATCGTGCCGTCGAGGCCAACGGCCACGCCGTAAAGCTGGTCGAATCCGTCTGCGAGTACCTCGCTTTCACCGCTGGCCGGCCGGTAGCGCGAGACCTGGCCACCGGACGTGGTGACGACGAACTCGCCCGGCCCGGCCGGGGCCAGTCCGCGCAGGAAGCCCGGATAGCCGGGGGTGAACAGCATGCCTACGGTCTGCAACGTATGGTCGGGCCGCAGCACGTAGAAATAGGTGCCGTCGGCGATGTACAAGTGTCCGTCGGCCCCGATGGCCAGATCAAGCGGCCAATTCAGGCCGCCGGGCAGCACGGCATCGGTTGTTCCGTCGAGGACTTCGGTGATCTCGCCGGTGAAATTGGACACGAACAGCCGATCCCCAACGAACGCGCAGTTGTCAAGTCCGGGGCTGAGATTGGCCAGTACGGTCTGCTCGCCGGTCCGCGGATCGATGCGTAACACCTGACCGCTGTGCACTTGCGTCGAGACGATCTGACCGGCCGAGTCGAATTTCACCGAGTCGGGCACCCCCAGACCCGTTGCGACGGTGTCAGGTTCGCCGCCGTCGAGGCCGATGCGCCAGATTTCGTTGGCGCCCATCACTGGGAAATACAGCAGACCGTCCGGACCGACCTCCATGGCGTTGGGCGACGGGACGTTCTCCAGCAACACCCGAGGCTCTCCGCCGTCCAGGTCGAGCTCGAGAAGCCTTCCGCCCTCCCGGCATTCGCCGACGAACAACCGGCCCTGGTGCACGGTGATGCCGTTCGCGGAGGGCACATCGCCGCGCAGCACCCGGGTGCGACCGTCGGTGCCGCGCACGCTGACCCGACCGTCCATCACCTCGGTGGCGAAGAGCTCGCCGCGGGGGCCGAACGCCACATCGTCGGGCGCAACGATGTCGCCGCCCTTGGCGCTGATTGTCTCCAGCTGACCGGTATCGATGTCGAGTGCGCTGATCTGGCTGCCGGTGACCTGCGCGATGTAGATGCGTCCGTCGGGCCCGGTACGCAACCCGTTGGCACCGAACAGCCTGCTGGGCGGGGTGAGGCGCTCCATGCGCCAGCCCTCGGCCACGGTCGGTGACAATCCCGCGCCGGAACGCCCGTCGTGCAGCAACATCGGTGATGACCTCCGGCCGGTGACGTTAGCAACCGAGCTTGGTCCAGACAATAGGTAGAGGAAGCACGACCTGGGCCACTTGACGCTCGACTGTTTGCAGAGAATCATATTCTCAATTATGCGCATCACGCTATATTGTCCGGACAAAAAGATAGTCACCCATAATGTCCGATAACCTCCTCGGCCTGCAGGGTCGCGTGGTCGTGGTGGCCGGCGCGGCCGGTGGCGGCATCGGCACCACCGTTGCTCGCATGGTCGCCGAAGCGGGCGCGACGGTCATCGCGGTCAGCCGAGGCAAGGACAATCTCGACGCCCATATCGCTCCGCTGGTCGACCGGGGTCTGCCGATCGTCCCCGTCGCCGCGGACGTCGCCACCGAGGAAGGCGTGGCCGCAGCCATCGAGGCAGCAGGCCGCGCCGAGGGCGATCTGCACGGATTGGTCAACGTCGCGGGCGGAGCCGCACCCGAGACCTGGATGCCGGCGACGCGGGTGAGCCGCAGCGATTGGCGCGACCTGTTCAGCCAGAACCTCGAGACCGCGTTCTTCATGAGCCAAGCGGTGGCCGCGGAGTTGAAGACCGACAACCGGCGCGGGTCGATCGTGTCTATCTCCTCGATCAGCGGGATGAACACCGCGCCGTTCCATATCGCCTACGGCACGGCCAAAGCGGCGATTTCGGCGATGACCCGCACCATGGCCGTCGAACTCGCCCTCGACCAGATCCGCGTGAACGCGGTCGCCCCCGGCGTCACCGCGACCCCGGCCTCGCTCAGCTACGTCGACGACGACGCCGAGCGCGACCACAAGGCCATCGCGATGGGTCGTCGCGGCCGCCCCGATGAGATCGCCGGCGCCATCCTATTTCTGCTGTCCGACCTGTCGAGCTACATAACCGGCCAGACCCTGCTGGTCGACGGTGGCCTCGATCTCAAGTGGACGCACCTGGGTGCCGACAACACCTCGCTCTTCCTCAAGGACGACTCCTTCCGAGATGCGATAAGGAGAAGCTGATGACAGATCTAGCCAAAGACGTGAATTCCGAAGCGGCCGACGAACTCTCACGGCCGATGACGATCGGCGTCGAGGCGTACATCTCCGAAGAGTACGCGCGCGCCGAACGTGACAAGCTCTGGCGCAAAGTCTGGCAGCAGGTCGGCCGGGTCGAAGAATTACCCGAGGTCGGCAGCTACCTGACCTACGACATCCTCGACGACTCCATCATCGTGGTGCGCAGTGGCCCAAATGACTTTCACGCTCACCACAACGTCTGCATGCATCGCGGCCGGCGGTTGATCGACACGCCCGAGGGTGCCAAGAACGCTTGTGCCCGAACCCGAAAGTCGTTCGTATGCGGGTTCCACGGCTGGACCTACGGCCTGGACGGCGCATGCACCCACGTCCGCGAGCGCCAGGACTGGCAGGACACGCTGACGGCCGAGAACACCCACCTGCGACCGGTCAAGGTCGACACCTGGGGCGGCTGGCTGTGGATCAATATGGATCCCGACTGCGAACCGCTGGCCGACTTCCTGTTTCCGGCGGCCAAGATCCTCGATCCGTTCGGCCTGGAGAACATGCGCTACAAGTGGCGCAAATGGCTGTCGTTCGACTGCAACTGGAAAGTCGCGTTGGAGGCGTTCAACGAGACCTACCACGTGTTCACCACGCACCCTGAGTTCAACAAGTTCGGTGAATTCAAAGGTTGGGCGAAAGCGCAAGGCCGGCATAGTCATATCGGCTACGACGCACCCGAGGACATGGAGGCCACCAAGTCCAAGATCCGGCTGGGCATCGGTGCCGATCCGCGCATATCGACTGCAGAGATGCAGGTCTACACGATGGAGGAAACCAACGCCACCACCACCCAGACGTTGGTGAACGCGGCCAGGAGGCTCGTCGACGAACTACCCGAGGGGACACCGGCCGACAAGGTTCTCGAGCACTGGCTGGCCTCGGCGCGTCGCGATGACGAGGCCCGCGGAGTCGTCTGGCCGACGATTCCTGCCGACATTTTGGGCCAGGCCGGCACCGCATGGCAGATTTTCCCGAACTTCCAGATCGGTCAGGGATTGACCAGCGCACTCTGCTACGGCGCGCGCCCGCACCCCAGCTACAACCCCGACAAGTGCATATTCGAGGTGTCGGTCTTCGAGCTGTACCCCAATGGCGAAGAGCCGCAGACGGATTGGGAGTACACGCCGGTCGGCGACCCTGGTTGGCGTTCGGTGCTGCCGCAGGACTTTTCCAACATGGCCGCGGTGCAGCAGGGCATGAAGTCCCTCGGCTTCCCGGGCACCAAGCCCAACCCGTACCGCGAGCGCAGCACCGTGAATCTGCACTACCAGCTGTCGAGATACATGGGAACTGGTGCGCCGCAGGAAGTTTCAGACAAGGAGTATCCACAGGCATGACGATCGACCACGATGCGTGCGGGCCGACCGAGGTACCGCAGGACGTCGACATCGACGCGATGCGGGCCAAGTACGACCAGGAGCGCGAGAAGCGCCTGCGCAGGGATGGCGGCGCGCAGTACCTCGAACTCGACGGCGACTTGGCCGACCTCTACGAGGTAGACCCCTACACCCCGGTGGCCGACCGCCCCCCGATCGAGGAGGACATCGAGGTCGCGGTGCTCGGCGGCGGGTTCGCCGGGTTGTTGTCGGGCGCCTACTTGAAAAGGGCCGGTGTGCAGGGTGTTCGGGTCATCGACATGGCCGGGGACTTCGGCGGCGTGTGGTACTGGAACCGCTTCCCGGGCATCCAGTGTGACAACGACTCGTACTGCTACATCCCGATGCTCGAGGAACTCGACTTCCTGCCGAGCAAGAAATTCGCCGACGGCGCCGAGATCTTCGCGCACTGCCAGGCGATGGGCAAACACTTCGACCTCTACGACGGCGCGATCTTCTCTACCCAGGTCGAGACCATGCGCTGGGACGAGAGCGGCAAGCGCTGGCGTCTGACCACCAACCGCGGTGACGACATCCGCGCGCGGTTCGTGGTGATGGCGCAAGGCTCGTATAACAAGCCGAAGCTGCCCGGCATCCCCGGCATCAAGGAGTACCTGGACGCCGGCGGCCATGCGTTCCATTCCGCGCGCTGGGACTACGACTACACCGGTGGCGACGTTAACGGCGGCCTGCACAAGCTCGCCGACAAGCGTGTCGCACTCGTCGGCACGGGGGCCACCGGCGTTCAGCTGGTGCCGCATCTCGGCCGGGATGCCAAGCAACTCTTCGTGTTTCAGCGCACGCCGTCGTCGGTGGACATGCGCGCCAACACACCAACCGATCCAGCCTGGGCCGCGACCCTCCAACCCGGCTGGCAGGAGGAGCGCAAACGCAACTTTCACAACTGGTCACCGTTCGTCGGGGTGGTGTTCGGCGAACCGGATCTGGTGTGTGACTTCTGGACTGAATTAGGCCGCAACATGACCGCCCGGATTGCCGCCAGCCCGAACCCCGCCGCGCTGGGGATTGCGGAGGTCATGGCGATCCGGGAGGAAGAGGACTACAAGATCATGGAGCGGCTGCGAAACCGCGTCGCCGCACTGGTAGACGACCCCGATACCGCCCAGAAGCTCAAGCCGTACTACCGCTTCATGTGCAAGCGACCGTGTTCGAGCGAGACGTACCTGCCGGCGTTCAACCTGCCCAACGTGACTCTGGTGGACGTATCGGAATCCAAGGGCGTGGAACGGCTGACCAAGCAGGGCATCATCGCCAACGGTATTGAGTACGAGGTCGATTGCGTGGTGTTCGCCAGTGGGTTCGAGATCTCTACGGAGATCAGTCGCCGCTTCGCGATCGACGTCATCGAGGGCCGTGACGGGCTGTCATTGTTCGATTACTGGCACGACGCGTACCAGACGCTGCACGGCATGACCACTCGCGGTTTCCCCAACCAGTTCTTCACCGGCTTTATCCAGGGTGGTGTCTCGGCCAACACCACCGCGATGTTCGAGCAACAGGCCGAGCACATCGCTTACATCATCGCCGAGGCGCAGAAACGCGGCGCGACCACCGTCGAACCCAGTCAAGAGGGTCAAGACCGCTGGGTCAAAACGGTCGGCGAACTCGCGATCGACAACTCCGCGTTCGAGATGTCCTGCACGCCTGGTTATTACAACAACGAGGGTCAGGGTGGCGCCAAGAACAACGGTGCGTTTCTCGGTGATTTCTACTCGCCGGGCTTCTATGCCTTCGGCGACCTGATCGCGGAGTGGCGCGCCACGGGTGATCTAGCAGGTCTCGAGCTTTCGTGAGCGAGCTGCGATTCGACGACCGCGTTGCCGTGGTGACCGGAGCCGGGCGGGGGTTGGGTCGCGCTTACGCCACACTGCTCGCCGGGCGCGGCGCGAAGGTGATCGTCAACGACGTCGGCGGCGGTCTTGACGGCGACGGCGTGGACGCCGGCCCGGCCGAGCAGGTGGCCGGCGAGATCCTGGCCGCCGGCGGCGAAGCTGTCGCGTGTAGCGCGTCGGTAGCGACCCGCGAGGGTGGTGAGACGATCGTCCGCACTGCCGTCGAGCACTACGGCAGGGTGGATGTCCTGGTGCACAACGCCGGAAACGTCCGCCGCGGCAGCCTCAAGGAGATGAGCTACGAGGATTTTGATGCCGTGCTCGATGTGCATCTGCGGGGCGCATTCCACGTCGTGCGGCAGGCTTTTCCGCTCATGTGCGAGGCCGGTTACGGCCGGATCGTGCTGACGTCGTCGATCGGTGGCATGTACGGCAATCACGCGGTGGCCAATTACGCGGCCGCCAAAGCGGGCGTGATCGGATTGTCCAACGTCGTCGCGCTCGAAGGCGCGGCCGAGGGCGTGACGTGCAACGTGATCGTGCCGGCCGCGGTGACACGGATGGCGGATGGCATCGACACCTCCGCGTACCCTCCGATGGGGCCGGAACTCGTTGCGCCCGTGGTGGGTTGGTTGGCTCACGAATCGTGTTCGGTCACCGGTGAGGTGTTCATCGCGCTGGCCGGCCGCGTGGCCCGCGCGGTCATCGCGGAGAGCCCCGGCGTCTGCCGGCCGTCCTGGACGGTCGAGGACATCGGCACCCAACTGGATGCGATCCGCAACGTCAGCGAGCCGCTGGTATTCCCGGTTGTCCCAGACGGCCACAACGAGCACATCCGCTACAGCTTCGGTCTGGCTCAGAGCTCGAACGACCAAGGAGCACTCCATGACTAGCTCGACGGGCCCGATGGCCGGTGTGCGCGTGGTCGATCTGACCGCGATGGTGATGGGCCCGTACTGCACCCAGATCATGGCCGATATGGGCGCCGACGTGATCAAAGTCGAACCCCCGCAAGGAGATAACACCCGTTACATCTCGGTGGGCCCGGTGCCGGGTATGAGCGGGGTGTTCGTAAACGTCAACCGGGGCAAGCGCAGCATCGTGCTGGACCTGCGAACAGATACTGGAACGGCCGCGCTGCGGGCGCTCGTCGAAACCGCCGACGTGTTCATCCACTCGATGCGCGCCAAGGCAATCGCGAAACTCGGCTTCGGCTACGACGACGTCGCCGCGATCAATCCCGCCGTCGTCTATACCAACTGCTACGGATATGGGCGGCGCGGACCGGATCACGACCGCCCCGCCTACGACGACACGATCCAGGCCGAATGTGGCCTACCCGCAGTGCAAGAGCAATTGACCGGCCAGGCCGACTTCGTCGGCACCATCATGGCCGACAAGGTCGCCGGCCTCACCGCCCTGTACGCCACGATGATGGCGTTGTTTCATCGCGAACGCACCGGTGAGGGCCAAGAGGTCGAGGTCGCCATGTTCGAAACCATGGCCTCGTTCGTTCTCGTCGAGCACGCCAACGGCGCCCTGTTCGATCCGCCCCTGGGCCCTGCGGTGTATCCGCGGACCGTGGCGCCCAACCGGCGTCCGTACCGCACCAGCGACGGCTATATCGCGGTGCTGATCTACAACGACAAGCATTGGAACGCGTTCATCAACGCCGTGCGGCCACCGTGGGCCAGCGAGCAGTATTCGACGTTGGAGCAGCGCGCCCGCGAGATCGACTCGATCTACGGGCTAGTCGCCGAGACGATGAAGGAGCGATCCACGTCGGAGTGGTTGACGCTACTGCGCCAACTCGAAATACCGGCCGCACCCCTGAACACCCCCGGCGCGCTGTTCGATGATCCGCATCTCAACGCCGTCGGGATGTTCGAGACGGTCGAGACCCCGCACGGACCGGTGCGCTTCCCCGGGGTGCCGACCTGGTTCTCCCGGACACCGGGTCGCGTCGCGGGCCCCGCGCCGGAACTCGGCGCCGATACCGCCTCAGTCCTGGCCCAATTGGGCCTGGCCGCCGACACGGTCTAGCAGCTACGTAACGAAATACAGTGCAAACGAAGGAGTTTCCGATCATGACGGTGCCCGTCTACAAACGCATCCTCGACCTGTTCGAGGCCGAGGGTGTGAACACACTTTTCGGCATCCCGGACCCGAACTTCGTGCACATGTTCTCCGAAGCCGACGCTCGTGGGTGGTCGGTGGTCGCTCCGCATCACGAACTCAGCGCGGGATTCATGGCCGAGGCGGCGTCGCGGATGACGGGTAGGCCCGGCCTGTGCATCGGCACGCTCGGCCCGGGCATGGCCAACATCGCCGGTGCGATCCAGTGCGCGCTCGTGGAGAACTCCCCGGTGGTCTTCCTCGGTGGCCAGCGGGCTCGCATCACCGAGCGCAGGGTCCGGCGCGGACGTATCCAATTCGTACGCCAGGAACCGCTCTTCGCCTCCTCGGTCAAGTACAGCGCCTCCATCGAGTACGCCGACCAGACCGACGAGATCATCCACGAAGCGATCCGCCGGGCCATGTCCGGCACACCCGGACCGGTCTACATCGAGTACCCTTCGCATGTCATTCTCGAAGAGCTCGACGTGCCAGACCCGTTGCCGCCCAACCGATACCGATTGGTCAACCAGGGTGCGGGCGCGTCCGAAGTCGCCGAGGCCGCGAAGTTGATCCGCGAGGCGAAGAGCCCCATCCTGTTGGTGGGCCACGGCGTGCACACGTCGCGCACCGGTCCCGCGGTGAAGGAGCTCGCCGACCTGATGGCCTGCCCGGTCATCCAGACCTCCGGAGGGACGTCGTACATCCCGGGTCTGCAGGACCGCACCTTCCCCTACCTGTTCTCCCCGGCCGCCAACGAGGCGGTCGAGGAATCCGACCTGTGTGTCGCGTTGGGAACCGAACTCGGTGAGCCTATGCATTACGGCCGGACCCAACACTGGGCGGGCAACGATGCGAACCGCAAGTGGGTGTACGTCGAGCAGGACCCGGCCGCCATCGGCGTCAACCGCCAATTCGACGTGCCACTGGTGGGTGATTTGCGTGGCGTCGTACCGCAACTCGTCGAGGCGCTCCGCGATACGCCGCGCACCCCGTCGGCAAATCTCGAGAAGTTGATCAACGCCGACGCCGAGGAACTCGCGCAGCTCGCCGTGAGTGCGCCATCGGGACGTTCGCCGATTCACCCGGCGCGCTACGTCGTGGAGGCGACCAAGGCGTTCAACGGTCTCGAGGACGGAATCCTAGTCCGCGATGGCGGCGCGACCGTCATCTTTCAGTGGACCTATTCGCAGTCCAAGCCGCGGGACGTGATCTGGAACCAGAACTTCGGCCACCTGGGCACCGGCTTGCCGTACGCGGTCGGAGCATCGGTCGCCGAGGGCGGCAAGCGGCCGGTGATGCTGCTGACCAGTGACTCGGCATTTCTCTTCCACATCGCCGAGTTGGAAACTGCTGCGCGCCTGCAGCTTCCGCTGGTATGCGTTGTGGGTGTCGACCACCAGTGGGGCCTCGAAGTGGGCGTCTACAAGCGCACGTTCTCCCAGCCGTCACCCCAGCCAGGTGTGCATTGGAGCAAAGACGTCCGGATGGACAAAATCGCGGAGGGTTTCGGTTGCCATGGTGAGTACGTCGAGAAGGAAGACGAGATCGGACCGGCCATCGCCCGCGCCTATGCCAGCGGCAAAGTCGGGGTGGTGCACGTGTGCATCGACCCGAAGGCCAATTCCGAGGAAATGCCCAAGTACGACCGATTCCGTACTTGGTACGCCGAAGGCACCCAGTGAGCGCCGAGACTAAGGAAGAGTGCAAGCCATGCGCGAATACCTGAAGTTCTACATCGACGGGCAATGGGTCGACCCGTTGCAGCCCAATGCTTTCGACGTGGAGAACCCAGCCACCGAGCAGGTCGCCGGGAAAATCTCGTTAGGCTCGGCGGCCGATGTCGACGCGGCGGTCGGTGCCGCCCGTCGAGCGTTCGCAAGCTGGTCACAGACGACCCGCGAGCAACGCCTCGATCTGCTGCAGGCCATCCTCACCGAGTACCAGAAGCGCGCCGATGACCTGGCCGCGGCGATCACCGACGAGATCGGCGCCCCGCCGTCCTTGGCCGCGGGGCCGCAGGTCTTCCTCGGGATCGGGCACCTCACCACGGCCATCGACGCACTGAAGAACTTCTCGTTCGAGGAGCACAAGGGCGAGAGCCTGATCACCAAGGAGCCGATCGGTGTCTGCGGGCTGATCACACCGTGGAACTGGCCGATCAACCAGGTTGCGGTCAAGGTCTACCCGGCGTTGGCGACCGGCTGCACGGTCGTTCTCAAACCCTCTGAGGTGGCACCGTTTTCGCCGTACATCTTCGCCGAGATTTTGGATGCCGCGGGCGTGCCGGCCGGGGTGTTCAACCTCGTCAACGGTGACGGCCCCGGGGTGGGCGAGGCGATCGCGAGCCATCCCGACATCGACCTGGTGTCGTTCACCGGGTCGACCAGGGCCGGTATCGAGGTGGCCAAGCTGGCGGCTCCGACCGTGAAGCGGGTTACCCAGGAACTCGGTGGCAAGAGCCCCAACATCGTGCTCGACGACAGCGCCTTTGCAACCAGCGTCAGTTCCGGAGTGGCCAACATGATGCCGAACTCGGGTCAGAGCTGCAATGCGCCTACACGCATGCTGGTGCCGAAATCCCGCATGGCAGAGGCGATTTCCATCGCCCGCGAAGCGGCCGAGCAAGTCACCGTTGGGCGTCCCGAAGAGGGCACGACGATCGGGCCGGTGGCGTCGAGGGCGCAGTTCGAGAAGGTACAGCGGCTGATTCAGAAGGGTGTCGACGAAGGCGCGACCGTAGTCGTCGGAGGCCCGGGCCGGCCCGCAGGTCTAGACACGGGCTACTACGTCAAGCCGACCGTCTTCGCGAACGTCACCAACGACATGACCATTGCGCGTGAAGAGATCTTCGGGCCGGTGCTGTGCATCCTCGGCTACGACGACCTCGACGACGCCGTCCAGATCGCCAATGACACCGAGTACGGCCTCGCCGGCTTCGTGTCCGGAGCCGACCTCGACACGGCCCGTCAGGTCGCCCGCCGGATCCGCGCGGGCTGGGTGACAATCAATCACGCATTCGACATGAATGCGCCATTCGGCGGCTACAAGCGCAGCGGCAACGGGCGGGAGTGGAGCGAGTTCGGCTTCCACGAGTACCTGGAAGTCAAAAGTGTTTTGGGCTTCACGCCGCAGCGGGCCGCGCAGTGAAATGCCGCGCCGCCGTGATCCGCGGGGTCGGCATGGACTGGGAGATCCGCGAGATCGATCTCGACCCGCCCCGCGCCGGTGAGGTTCTGGTGCGGATGGCCGTCGCCGGAATCTGTCACTCGGACGACCACCTGTTCACCGGCGACGTGGTGCCGACTCCCGAGGTGCTGGCCGCGAGCGGTCAGCCCGCGCCGGACTGGTTCCCGCTGCTCGGCGGCCACGAAGGCGCGGGTGTCGTCGCCGAGGTCGGGCCGGGAGTGACGGCCGTGCAACCGGGGGACCACGTCGCGCTTTCGTTCATCCCCGCGTGCGGCAGTTGCCGCTTCTGTGTCAACGGGCAGAGCTACATCTGCGACATCGGCGCCAGCCTGTTCGTCCGCGAGATGCCGACCGACGGCACCTGCCGGCGGCACCTCGGTGACGAAAACCTGCTCGCCTATGGACAACTCGGCACGTTCGCCGAATATGCGGTGTTGTCGGAGAAGTCCGTCATCAAGATCGACGAGGCGATTCCCTTCCACGCCGCGTCACTCGTGTCGTGCGGGGTCAGCACCGGCTGGGGTTCGGCGACGGTGTCGGCGGGCACCGAGCCGGGCGACACCGTGGTCGTCATCGGCGCGGGCGGTGTCGGGATGAACGCCCTGCAAGGGGCGCGCGCCGTCGGCGCCACGTATGTGGTCGCAGTCGATCCGGTTGAGTCCAAACGGGATTCAGCGAAGATCTTCGGGGCCACACACAGCGCCGAATCCGCGGAGGCGGCGATACCGCTGGTGCGCGAGATCACGTCCGGGCTGATGGCCGATCGCGTCGTCATCTGTCCCGGGGTGGTGCACGTGGATCTGATCCCGCTGGCGTTGGCTTTGCTTCGCAAAGGCGGCATCTGCGTGCTCACCGGGATCACCCCGTACACCGAGCCGCCGGTGCCGATGGTCCTGCAGGAGATGACGCTGTCGGCCAAGCAACTCCGAGGCGCGCTCTACGGCGGGATGAATCCGCGCACCAGCGTGCCGATGCTGCTATCGCTGTACCAGGCCGGCGCCTTGAAGCTCGACGAACTGGTCACCCAGCATTACCAGCTCGAGCAGATCAACGAGGCATTCGCGGACCTGCGCGACGGGCGCAACATCCGCGGAATCATCGATTTCGCGGGCGCCTAGCCACGACGCGGCCGCGTTGAATGGTCGCCACGCTCGAAACCGTGGCATGGTTCATGTCGGTCGAACATGTCAACGGTGCCATGTTCGACCCCGCCGAGCCGCACGTTGTCCAGCGTGGCCTGTCCGCATAGCTCGGCCCGGCGCGGAGTTGGCCCGCGGCAGCATATTTCGTGTCGCCGCCGCGCCGTGTCTGCCGCTGATGCGGTCTGCCCGCACCTAAAATGACGCCTGCATCTGCAGGGAGGGGCACTCGAGCATCGGCGGCAACAAGGCCACCGACCAGGCAATCGGTCGGCGCGCTGGAGAGGTGAACATGGAACCGGCCGGGGCGCACCCCGCGCCGGTTCATTCTGGTCGGAAGCCTCGCTGGGTCGCAGCGCCGTCCACCCGACGCCCGATGCGCAGGGCCAAGGACGACGGAAACGAACGGCGCCCGGGCATTCGCGCGCTGGATGGTCTGCGCGCGGTGGCGGTCGGGCTGGTGCTCGCCGACCACGGCGGTATTCCCGGCATGTCTGGCGGATTCCTGGGCGTCGACGTGTTCTTCGTGCTGAGCGGTTTCCTGATCACCTCGCTGCTGGTGGACGAACTGGGCCGAACCGGCCGCATCGACCTGGCCAACTTCTGGGTCCGCCGCGCGCGCCGCCTGCTGCCGGCGCTGGTCCTGATGGTGTTGACGGTGGCCATCGGGCGCCAGTTCTTCGCCCCCGAGGCGATCGCCAGCCTGCGCGACGACGCCGTCGCCGCCTTCTTCTGGGTGGCGAACTGGATGTTCGTGGCGGACAAGACCGGCTACTTCGCCCAGGGAACCCCACCCTCGCCACTGCAACACGCCTGGTCGCTGGGTGTGGAGGAGCAGTACTACATCCTCTGGCCGTTAGTGCTGGTCGCGGTCGCCCTGGGCTTCGCGGCCCACGCGCGGCGCCGCGACACCAAAGCGACCGTCGGCGCCGTCCGGTTGACGGTGTTCCTGCTGGCCACGCTCGGCGCGCTGGGCTCGGCCGCGACCGCCATGCTGATGGCGTCCAACGCCACCCGCGACCGGGTCTACTTCGGCACCGATACCCGCGCGCAGGCGCTGCTGGTGGGTGCCGCCGCGTCGGCGCTGCTGGTCGGTGACTGGCCGGCATTGAACCGGGGGTGGTCGCTGATCCGGTCCCGAACCGGCAAGTGGATCGCCTGGCTGCTTCCCGTCCTTGGCCTGGTACTGCTCGGGTCGGCCGTGCATTTCGCGACCGGAAACGCCCGCGAGTTCCGCGGCGGGCTGCTGATCGCGGTCGCCGTTGCGGCGGTCCTGGTGATCGCCCCGGTGGCGCTGGATCAGCGCGGACCGGTCGCCACCGTGCTGGCCTGGGGTCCGTTGGCCTGGCTCGGCGGCATCTCCTACGGCATCTACCTGTGGCACTGGCCGATATTCCTGGTGCTCAACGGGCAGCGGACCGGCTGGCACGGCCTGGCACTGTTCGCGGTTCGCTGCGCAGCAACGCTGGCGGTCTCGGTGGTGTCGTGGTGGGCGATCGAGCAACCGGTCCGCAAGTGGCGCCCGGTCCAGGTCCCGCTGCTGCCGCTGGCCGTGGCCACCGCCGCGACCGCCGCGGCCGTGACGCTGCTGGTGGTGCCCGTCGTTCCGAAGCACGGCGTGAGCGCCCTGGACGCCAGCCTCCCGCCCGGCGTAGCGCCGGTCGCGGTCGTCTCGCCGTCCACCTCCGACGGCGTCAAGCCCGCGCGGGCGCTCACCAGGCGGGACCCGCAGCGGCCGTTCACGGTGTCGGTGTTCGGCGACTCGATCGGCTGGACGATGATGCACTTCCTGCCGCCGACGCCGGGATTCCAATTCGTCGACCACACGGTGATCGGCTGCAGCCTCGTTCGCGGCGGCCCATACAGCTACCTCGGCCAGAAGCTGGACCAGAAGAGCGAATGCGAATCATGGCCGGGGCGGTGGACGTCGCAGATCGCCGCCGACCAACCCGATGCCGTCCTGCTGGTCATCGGTCGCTGGGAGACGGTCGACCGGGTCAACGAAGGACGCTGGACGCACATCGGCGACCCCGCGTTCGACTCCTACATCGGCGCCGAGCTGTCGCGCGCGATCAACATCCTCAGCTTCAGCGGCGCCCCGCTGGCGGTCGCGAACCTGCCGTACAGTAGGCGCGGCGAACGTCCGGATGGCAGCCTGTATCCCGAGGACCAGCCCGAGCGGGTGGACGAGTGGAACACCATGCTGGGCAAGACCGTTGGCAATCGCCCGGATGTGCGCATCCTCGACCTCAAGAAGAAGCTCTGTCCGGCAGGCACTTACACCGCCGACGTCGACGGCATTCACGTGCGCAGCGACGGCGTGCACCTGACCGAAGAGGGCGTGCAGTGGCTGACGCCCTGGCTCGAGCAGTCGCTGAAACCGCGCTGAGCGCGGACGACGTGGTCAGCCCGCGTAGCAGCTGAGCTCCATGCTGTCGCTGTCCCGGACCGCGAAATTGAAGCTCACATAACCACTTTCGGCACCGTGGACGTAGTCGAGGTATGACCGCGTGTCCGCGCTCTCGGTGTTGTCGGCGACCACGAGCGTGCCGGGGGACAGCTTGGGCTCCAGCAGCTCGATCACCGGCAGGTACAACTCTTTCCAGCCGTCGAGCAGGACGAAGTCGACCGGTCCGTCTAGTTCGGCGAGGGTGGACAGCGCGTCACCTTCGAGCACGGTGATCACATCGTCCAAGCCGGTGTCGGCGAACGTCTGCTTGGCGGTCGCGATCTTGCTCTCGCTGATCTCCGTCGTGATCACTCGGCCGGCGCCGTTGTCGCGCACCGCCGACGCCAGGTGTAGAGCCGAAATGCCAAAGGACATACCGAATTCCACGATAGTGGTGGGCTTTGCCGCGCGCACCAGGGCGTACAGCAGCCGACCGGATTCGGGCGTGACGGGGATGTAGAACTCGCTCATCGCGTCCGCGCGCTCCTGGACGGTTTTGGCCCCGGACATGTTCGGGCGTCGCTCACGCAACGTCGACATCTGCTCCTGCGCCTCGGCGTACATCCGGCGCAGCGTGTCGGCGACTCGGGGTTCTTGCAATGTATTGGCCATGGCGTCCAGCCTAGGCGTTAATGAACGCCAACGGGCACTTCCCTTACCCGGCCTGCTGTGGAAGCAGCACGATCTTGCCGTGGGTGTGGCGCTCCTCGAGTTCCTTATACGCATCGACGACCCGGTCCAACGGGTACGTCTTGGCAACATCGAAATCGATCGCTCCGGACGCGATCAGGTCCGCAATCTCTTGCAACACTGGCGCGGTCGATGCCTCGGCGCTGCCTTCGGCTTTGGCACCGACCTCGGCGGCCTTGGCAAACGAGATGATGGTGTTGATTCGATCTTTCGCTACGCCGAGGTCCACGGCGAGCTGGACGTAGTCCGGACCGAACAGATCGATGAAGGCGTCGACGCCGTCTGGTGCTGCGTGCCGCAGGCGGTCGGCCAACCCGTCGCCGTACCGGATCGGCTCGACTCCGTGTTCACGCAACCAATCGGCGTTGTTCGACGACGCGATGCCCAGCACCCGCGCGCCGCGCTGGGTCAGCAGTTGCACGACCACGCTGCCGACGCCGCCGGCCGCCGCGGAGACCGCGACGGTGTCGCCCTGCTGCGGTGCGACGGCGCGAACCGCGGCGTAGGCCGTGGCGCCGACGACGTACAGCGAACCCGCTGTCTCCCAACTCAATTCGGCTGGCTTGCGGATCAACTGGTCGACCGAGACTATCGCGTGGGTGGCGTGGCTTGACCGCTGATGACTGAATCCGAGCACCTCGTCGCCGACGGCGAACGCGCTCACACCGTCGCCGACTTCGACGACGACGCCCGCCAGGTCGCTGCCTTGGCCGGACGGGAACGTCGCAGGGAACTGGTCGTGCAGTGCCCCCGAGCGGATACCTGCCTCGCCGGGGTTGATGCCGGCGGCGCGAACCTCGACGAGCACTTCGCCGGCCGACGGCACCGGCTTGTCGATGTCGGTGACGTACAGGACCTCAGGCCCGCCGTAGTTGTCGAACCGGACCGCGCGTGCGTGTGTCGTTGCCATTCCCGCGCCAACCCGGCTCGACGCCGATGTATTCCGGTCTCAGGTAATGACTAGGACACCACGTTGATTGGGTCGCCGATGTGAACGGTGTCGAAGTACCACGCGGCGTTGTCCGGGCTGAGATTGATGCAGCCGTGGCTGACGTTTGAGTAGCCCTGCGAGTCGACCGACCACGGGGCCGAATGCACGTAGACGCCGCTCCAGGTGACCCGGACCGCGTACTGCGCGGTGATCTTGTAGCCCTCCGACGAATTGAGCGGAATGCCGATCGTGCGCGAATCCATCACGACCGTGCGCTCTTTCGACAAAGCCGAGAAATTCCCCATCGGCGTCGGACGACTCGGCTTGCCCATCGATGCCGGCATCGTGCGCAAGACCTCACCGTTCTGCGTGACGGTGAAGGTATGCGCGGAGATGCTGGCGGTGCCAACCACCGCGTCGCCGGTCTCGAAGCCGGTGGACAGCGCGTGCACCGCAACCCCGACATGGCTGTGTGCCGGCCAATAGCCGTCTGGCTTCCACTCGACAACGCCTGCCTCGGGCCAATCGAAGTGGCCCGTCAGGTGGTTGGGCGCAGTGACTTTGATGGCCTTCTCGACCGCCGTTCGGTTGGGCACCGGGCCGGTGAATGTGACGATCACCGGGTGGGCCACTCCGACGACAGCACCGCCGGCCGGCTGGATGGACGCGATAGCCGGGTTCGTGGCCGGGGGTGCGATCGCCGCCACCGCTGGGGCGGCCGAAGCCGCGATGGTCAGCATGGCGGCCGATGCCGCGAGCCAACCGGTTCGAATCGCTGTGCCCACGGTGCCCACCCTCCGAGACGATGCAAGACCCCCGCTTGCATTCCGTATCTCCAATATGCCCTACGTTCCGCCCAGCAAATTGAGCATGCGTTGCGCACATCGCAATCGATGGACCATATTACCGGACATATCCCCTGCTGAGCGGCTTTTCCCGGTCAACCGACCGGCGTCGAATCCTTGAGCTGAGAACACGTTGGCAAGCGCAGGAACGGATGGCCATCCGCCATTCAGCCACGCCAGCCACTCCAGCGGCGCACGGCGATCGCGATTACCGGCCCGGACAGTGAAACCGATTGATACTGGTCATATTTCGCACGGAGCAACTCTCGCCCGATGCGCAACGTGTCACCGTCGTGATGAATGGTGGCGTCGCCGTCGGCCCGGACCCACCACAACTGCGTCCAGTCCTCGTCGTAATGATCGACGAGGAGGCTCACCTGGGGGTTGCGCTCGATGTTGGTCAGCCGCCGCAATCGTTGCGTGGTCTTGGGTTTGGCGTCCACCGCGGTGTAGACGACCTGTTCCCGCACGGCGAACACGACCGGCACCAGATGTGGACGCCCGTCGGGGCCCGCCGTGGCCAGGCGGGCGACCGGCGACTGAGCGAATCGCGCCTCGGGGTCGAAGTCGGACATGCCTAGTTGATGGTCAGTCCACCGTCGACGACGATCGTCTGCCCGGTGACATAGCCGCCGGCCGCCGAGGCCAGCCAGACCGCGGTGGCCGCGAGTTCGCGGTCGTCGCCTAGGCGGCCGAGGACCAGACGATGCGCTTGGCTGTCCAGGTATTCGGGCGGGTATTCGTCGGTCATCTCGGTCTTGAAGAAGCCAGGAGCGAGCGCGTTGACGCGAATTCCCTTGCGGGAGCCCCATTGCTGGGCCAAGTCGCGGGTCAGCCCGATGACGGCGGCCTTGCTCGCGCTGTAGGCGGCCTGCGGCAGACCGGCGGTGGTGATGCCGAGAACGCTGGCGATGTTGATGATCGAGCTGCCGGGCTGCATGACGCGGCCACAGGCCTGCGCCAGCCAGTACGAGCCGTTGAGGTTGATGTCGACCACCGAGCGGAACTGCTCCGGCGTCTCCCGGGTCGCGGGGACGGCGGTGCCCACACCCGCGTTGTTGATCAGCACATCCACCCGACCGAACGTCTGGATCGCGGCGTCGACCAGGGCCTGGCCCTGCTCGGGCACGCTTACGTCGGTGGCCTGCGTCAGCGCCTTGCGGCCGGTGGCCTCGACCAGTGCCGCGGTGTCAGCCAGTCGCTCGACGCGACGCGCCCCAAGCACGACGTCGGCGCCGGCCTCGGCGAACGCCCGGGCAAACGACACACCGAGACCCGAGGACGCGCCGGTCACGATCACCACTTTGTCGTCGAGCCGGAACGAATCGAGAACGCCCATACGCAAGTCACCTCTGCTCATCGGTTTGCCGTGCAGTCCGAGGCCTTGAAGCTACCGCTTTGTGAAATGGTGGCTGATTAGCGCTCATCGGAACTGGGAAACCCGACGTCGATATGCCCTCTTCCGCGATGCAGGCTAGGTTGGACGGGTTAATCCGGGCTGTAACTCGAGCAGGAGGTGACGGGATGAGCGGATCGCACCGCCGCAAACCGCGGAGGTCGCGCAGCGTGCTCAGTCTGTTGGCGGCGACCGGACTGGCGTTGGCGACAGTGCCCGCCAACGCGTCGCCCGTGACGTCCCCGCTGCCGCGGGACGCGGCGTCGGCTAGTGCGGTGGTGGGTCCGCAGATCGTCGACATCGACGCCAAGCTCGGATTTCAGAGTGCGATCGGCGCCGGGACCGGCATCGTGATCGATCCCAGCGTGGTCTTGACCAACAATCATGTGATCGCCGGCGCGACCGACCTGACCGCGAGGTCGATCGCCAACGGCCAGGTCTTTGGAGCCACCGTGATCGGTTTCGACCGTCAGCACGACATCGCGGTGCTGCAGCTGGCCGGCGGTGGACTCCCGGTTGCCAACATCGGCAACTCCGATTCCGTGCGGGTCGGCGACCCGGTGGTGTCCATGGGTAACGCCGGCGGCGCCGGCGGAGCACCCAGCGTCGAGGAAGGTCGCATCGGAGCGCTGAACCAGACGGTGTCGGCGAACGACGCGCTGACCGGAAGCACCGAGACCCTTACCGGCCTGATCCAGGTCGACGCGAATATCCGCCCCGGCGACTCGGGCGGTCCGACGGTCAACGCCGCCAACCAGGTCATCGGCATGAACACCGCCGCAACCTCGAACTACCACCTCGGTCGCGGTCAGGGCTTCGCGATCCCGATCAATGAGGCGATGGCAATTGCGGGGCAGATCCGGGCCGGCGCCTCATCGGCGACCGTGCACATCGGACCCACCGCGTTCCTCGGCGTCGGAGTCAACGACGCCGGCGGATCGGGCGCGATCATCCGTCAGGTCATCCCGACCGGACCGGCCGCCGCCGCCGGACTCAGCCCGGGCGACGTGATCACCGCCATCAACGGCCAGCCGGTCAACTCGGCCACCTCGCTGACCAACATTCTTGATCAGCACCATCCGGGCGACCACGTCACAGTGGGCCTGCAGGGACGGGTCGTCGACGTGCAGCTGGGCGACGGTCCGCCGGGCTGATCCCAACGACGCAGCTCAGCGAGGGGCTGAATTCGTTTGGCGCATAAGGTTTTCGACGGCACGGCCCGGGTACGTGTATGGTCGTGGACTTGACCAGGGACCGAGAGCAGCCGTCCGAGCACGACCCCGCGAAGGGAAGCCACGTTGAGGGCGGCGTGGTCGAACATCCCAATGCGAACGAGTTCACCGAGGCCAAATCTCTGCCCGCCGATCCGACCTGGTTCAAGCACGCGGTCTTCTACGAAGTGTTGGTTCGAGCCTTTCTGGACGCTGACGCGGACGGCTCCGGCGACCTGCGTGGACTGCTGCAGCGCTTGGACTATCTACAGTGGCTCGGCATCGACTGCATCTGGCTGCCGCCGTTCTACGACTCGCCCCTGCGCGACGGCGGCTACGACATCCGGGACTTCTACAAGGTCTTGCCGGAATTCGGTGCCGTCGAGGACTTCGTCGCACTGCTTGATGCCGCTCACGAGCGCGGCATCCGCGTCATCACCGACTTGGTGATGAACCACACCTCGGACTCGCACCCGTGGTTCCAGGAATCGCGGCAGGATCCCGACGGCCCGTACGGTGACTTCTACGTGTGGAGTGACACCAGCGAGAAGTACACCGATGCCCGGATCATCTTCATCGACACCGAAGAGTCGAACTGGACCTTCGACCCGGTGCGCAAGCAGTTCTATTGGCACCGGTTCTTCTCGCATCAGCCTGACCTGAATTACGACAACCCCGCGGTTCAAGAGGCGATGATCGACGTCCTCCGGTTCTGGCTCGACCTCGGGATCGACGGGTTCCGGCTGGACGCGGTGCCGTACCTGTTCGAACGGGAGGGCACGAACTGCGAGAACCTGCCCGAGACGCACGCATTCCTCAAGCGGGTGCGCAAGGTGGTCGACGACGAATTCCCCGGCCGGGTGCTGCTGGCCGAGGCCAATCAATGGCCAGCCGACGTCGTCGAGTATTTCGGCGAGCCCAGCACCGGCGGTGACGAATGCCATATGGCATTCCATTTCCCGCTGATGCCGCGCATCTTCATGGCGGTCCGGCGCGAATCGCGATTCCCGATTTCGGAGATCATGGCCCAGACACCGGAGATCCCGGACCTGGCCCAATGGGGAATCTTCCTACGCAACCACGACGAGCTGACGCTGGAGATGGTGTCGGACGAAGAGCGCGACTACATGTACTCCGAGTACGCCAAGGATCCACGGATGAAGGCCAACGTCGGGATCCGTCGCCGGCTGGCGCCCCTGCTGGACAACGACCGCAACCAAATCGAGCTGTTCACCGCGCTGCTGCTGTCGCTGCCCGGATCGCCGGTGCTGTATTACGGCGACGAGATCGGCATGGGCGACGTGATCTGGCTGGGTGATCGCGACGGGGTCCGGACGCCGATGCAGTGGACGCCGGACCGCAACGCCGGGTTCTCCAAGGCCAATCCCGGCCGGTTGTATCTGCCGCCCAGCCAGGATTCGGTGTACGGCTATCAGGCCGTCAACGTGGAAGCCCAGCGCGACACCTCGACGTCGTTGCTCAACTTCACCCGAATGATGCTTGCGGTGCGCCGGCGGCACGACGCCTTCGCGATCGGAAGCTTCGAGGAGGCGGGCAACTCCAACCCCTCGGTGCTGGCCTTTCTGCGGCAGGCGCCGGACGACGGCGACACCGTGCTCTGCGTGAACAATCTGTCGCGTTTCCCCCAGCCGCTGGAGCTGAACCTGCAACATTGGAGCGGGCACACACCGATCGAGCTCACCGGGCATGTCGAGTTCCCGCGCATCGGACACCTGCCCTACCTACTGACACTGCCGGGACACGGATTTTATTGGTTCCAGCTGTGCGGTTCTGAGGAGTCGCAATGAATCTGCCGTGGTCAGAATGGCTGCCGCGGCAGCGTTGGTATGCCGGCCGCAGCCGCGAGCTGGTAACCGCCGAGCCGGCCCTGGTCGTCGGCCTGCGTGACGGCTTGGACCTCACGCTGGTGGACGTCACCTACAGCGACGGCTCGGCCGAGCGCTACCAGGTGATCGTCGGCTGGGATTCGGCGCCGCCCACCGAGTTCAGTGAGGTCGCCACCATCGGCGCTGACGGCGACCGGGTGGGATTCGACGCGCTGTATGACCCGAGCGCGGCGGCATTCCTGCTGTCGCTGGTCGACTCCTCGGCCACCAGGGACGGTGTGTCTTTCGGCAAAGAACCCGATGTGACGCTGCCGCTGAACGCCTACCCCCGGGTGTCCGACGCCGAGCAGAGCAATACGAGTGTCATTTTCGACCGTGACGCGATCCTGAAGGTCTTCCGCCGCGTCAGCCCGGGCATCAACCCCGACATCGAGCTGAACCGAGTCCTCGGTCGGAGCGGGAACCCGCACGTGGCAAGGCTTTTGGGTACCTACGAGCTGGCCGCCGCAGATGGCGGCACTTCCAGCCCGTTGGGCATGGCGACCGAATTCGCGGGCAACGCGGCCGAAGGATGGGCGATGGCCACCGCCAGTGTTCGCGACTTGTTCGCCGAGGGCGATCTGTACGCCTACGAGGTCGGTGGTGACTTTGCCGGGGAGTCCTATCGACTCGGCGAAGCCGTCGCCTCGGTGCATGCCGGGTTGGCCGACGCGCTGGGTACCTCAAAAGCCCCGTTCCCGGTCGACACCATGCTCGCCCGGCTTTCGTCAGCGGCCGGTGCGGTGTCCGAACTCGGGCAGTACGTCTCGGCGATCGAGCAGCGTATTCACAAGCTGGCCGAGCAGACCATCACCGTGCAGCGGGTGCACGGCGACCTGCACCTGGGTCAGGTGCTGCGCACACCCGAGTCGTGGCTGCTGATCGATTTCGAAGGTGAGCCGGGCCAGCCATTGGAGGAGCGTCGCGCGCCGGACTCCCCGCTGCGCGACGTCGCGGGTGTGCTGCGGTCGTACGAATATGCGGCGTACGGGCCGCTGGTCGACCAGCGCGATGACAAACAGCTCGCCGCGCGAGCACGAGAGTGGGTGCAGCGCAATCGAACTGCGTTCTGCGACGGCTATGCGGCGGCGTCCGGTGTGGACCCCCGTGACTCGGAGCCGATCTTGGCGGCCTATGAGCTGGACAAGGCGGTGTACGAAGCAGGTTACGAGTCCCGGCACCGCCCCAGCTGGTTGCCCATCCCCCTGCGGTCGATCGCCAAATTTGTAGCAAACTGATGTGAGTGTCGCCTGAAAGGGCGTCCCCGCTCTGCACACGCGGCGGTTCCGGTGAAAGCATGGATTGCATGCTGAGTGAGACGTTCGACCGTGAGGCCCGACTCTCGTGGGTGCTGGCCGTGCTTGCCGGTCTGCTGGGAGCGACGGCATTCACCCACTCGGCGGGCTATTTCGTCACGTTCATGACCGGTAACGCGCAACGCGCCGTGTTGGGGTATTTCCGCGACGACGCGTTGTTGTCGGTGACGGCAGGTCTGCTACTACTGAGCTTCGTCGCCGGCGTGGTGGTCGCCTCGGTGTGCCGGCGGCATTTCTGGGTTGCGCATCCGCACGGCCCGACGGTGCTGACCACCTTCAGCCTGATAGCGGCTACCGTCATCGACGTCCTCGACGAGGGGTGGGAGGAGAACCAACTCGACTTTCCCCCGATCATGTTATTGACCTTCGGTATCGGTGCGCTCAACACGTCGTTCGTCAAAGACGGGGAGGTGTCGGTGCCGCTGAGTTACGTGACCGGCACGGTGGTCAAGATGGGCCAGGGCATTGAGCGCCATCTCGCCGGCGGAAACATCGCGGACTGGCTCGGGTATTTCCTGCTGTTTGCCAGTTTCGTCATCGGTGCGACAGCCGGTGGCTTTATCAGCCTGTTCGTCAACGGCACCGGGATGCTGGTGTTCGCCTCCGCGATGTGCTCCTTGGCGACCGCCTACACCTATTTTCATCAGGATCGGCGATCGCTGCTGAATTAGCGCCCGACACAGAAACATCGGCGGCAGCGCTGGGGGGAGCGCTGCCGCCGATGTGGGGGGTGGGTCTATCAGGTGGCGTTGGGGCCACCGCTCAGGGTCCGCTGGATGTCGGGCTTCATGGCAACCAGTTGCTGGTTCCAGTAACCCCAGTCGTGCGTTCCGTTGGGCGGGAAGTTGAATGTGCCGTTGCGGCCGCCCGCAGCGGTGTAGTTGTCCCGGAACTGCTCGTTGGTGCGCAGGGTGAACTGCTCCAGGAACTTGGCCGGCATGCTGTTGCCGCCCAGTTCGTTCGGAGTGCCGTTGCCGCAGTAGACCCAAATGCGGGTGTTGTTCTGCACCAGTCGAGGGATCTGCACCATCGCGTCGTTGCGCTTCCAGGCCGGGTCACTGCTCGGACCCCACATGTTGGAGGCGTTGTAGCCGCCCGCGTCACCCATCGACAGACCGATCAGCGTCGGCCACCAACCCTCGGAGGGGTTCAAGAAGCCGGACAGCGATGCGGCGTAGGAGAACTGCTGCGGGTAGTACGCGGCCAGGATCATCGCTGACCCACCCGACATCGAAAGACCCACCGCGGCATTGCCGTTCGGGGAGATGCCTCGGTTGGCCTGCAGATATGCGGGAAGCTCCCTGGTAATGAAGGTTTCCATCTTGTAGGTCTGGCAACCGCTCTTGCCGCAGGCCGGCTGGTACCAGTCGCTGTAGAAGCTGGACTGTCCACCGATCGGCATGACCACCGACAGGCCTGACTGGTAGTACTCCTCGAACGCCGGAGTGTTGATGTCCCAGCCGTTGAAGTCGTCCTGTGCGCGCAAGCCGTCGAGCAGGTAGACCGCGTGCGGTCCACCGCCCTGGAATTGCACCCTGATGTCGTGGCCCATAGACGCCGATGGGACGTTCAAAGTTTCGACCGGCAGACCCTTTTTGGAGAACGCCCCCACGGTCGCCGAGCCGCCGATCGCACCGACCAGTCCGACCAGCAGCGCTGCCCCCACGGTCGCAATTGCCAATCTGCGCGGCAGACTTCCTGCCGCACCGCGGAATTTCTCTGCGAACTTCATAGCTCCTATCCCAACTTTCATTTGCCGCACAAGCGGTCGAACAGCTGTCTGTGGCAGTCAAACACGCCAGTAACTACAAGCGTGTCACTCAAAGCGGAGTGTGGGATCGCGGTTCGCTAACGATTGAGGCTCGAGTGTCACCGGCAGGTAACGATCGCGACTCGACGTGAGAATGCCGCCTGCCGAACAACATTCGGCCGCGGAGTATGGAGCGAGTCGCCCACGCGTTCGAATGCTATTGCGCCGCAGCGCATATAGCTCAGTCCGCGGTGGCCCCGGGGACCCAGGTCCGCTGATCGACGGAGATGGCCCGGGCGATGATGAACAGCAGATCGGACAGGCGGTTGAGGTAGCGGATGATCTCCGGGCTCAGATCATCGACGGACACCGCTCGTCGCTCGGCGCGGCGGCAGACGGTGCGGGCCACGTGGAGTTCGGCCGAGGCCGAGCCGCCACCGGGCAACACGAACGACGCCAGTGGCGCGAGCCGGGCGTTGGCTTCGTCGCAGCGTCGTTCCAACCGGTCGACGTACCGTCCGTCGATCCGGAGTGCCCCCCGGTCGGCCGGGCAGGTGAGATCGGCGCCGAGATCGAAGAGCTCGTTCTGAATCTCACCGAGCCACCCGGCGAACCGCTCCTCCGTTAGATGGCTGAGGACGACACCGAGGTGGGCGTTGAGTTCGTCGACGTCACCGCCGGCCTCGATTCTCGGGTCGTCCTTCGGCACGCGCGTCTGGTCGCCGGTCGAGGTTTCGCCGCTGTCGCCGTCGCGGGTGTAGATCGTCGTCAGGTTCACGGTCACGGTCGCCTCCGTCGCTCGGATGATCTCGTCGGTCGGGTGGTCGGAGGAATCGAGTGCCGACAGCAGGCGCTCGAGCCGTTGGTTCAGCTCCGAGGTCTGCAGCAGACGGTCACGCACCTGCTGCAGGTGCAGCCGGGCCACGGAGGCAAGGTCCTCGCCGTCCAGCGCTCGCCGGATTTCGTCGAGGCGGAAGCCGAGGCTGCGCATCGCGGTGATCTGGTAGAGCTTTTCTGCCTGCTCGGCCTGGTATCGGCGGTGGCCCGCGCCCGTGCGCCCGGCCGGCGCGAGCAGACCGACCTGTTCGTAGTGGTGCAGGGTCCGCACGGTGATGCCGGCGGCGTCGGCCAGTTCACCGACGCTCCATTCCCGGTGGTCGCTCGCGTTTTCGGTCATCGATGTGAACCTACGACCTGACGCTACGTAAGGTGCAACTATGCCCCGCGGGAGTTCCCGGACGGGGACCGACGTCAGCTGACCAGGCGCCGCAAAAGCGTTGATGCAGTGGTGATTCCGAGCGCGGCCGCGATCAACAACACCACGACGTCCAGCAGGCTGAACGGTGTTCCGATCAGGAGCGCCCGCAGCGCGTGGACTTCATAGCTGAGCGGGTTGACCGTGCTGAGCGCATGCAGCCACTTGGGCATCACGTCGACCGGATACAAGGCGTTCGAGGCGAAGAACAGCGGCATGGTGATGGCCTGCCCGATTCCCATCAGCCGGTCGCGGTTGCGCACCAGCCCGGCAAGCGTCATCGACAGGCAGGCGAAAAACGCCGAACCGAGCATCACCACGACCATCGCGGCCAGGATGCGCAGCGGGTTGACCGTCATGCCAATCCCCATCACGTAGGCCAGCGCCAGCACGCCGACTACCTGTGCCACTGACCGGACGCCCGCTGCGAACGCCTTTCCGGTGATCAATGCCGAGGCCGGGGCCGGCGTGACCATCAGCTTGGACAGGATGCCGGCGTCGCGATCCCAGATGATCTGGATGCCGTAGAAGATCGAAATGAACAACGCGGACTGGGCGATGATCCCGGGCGCCAGGAAGGCGAGGTAGGACACCGGACCGGTGTTGATCACTCGCAACTTGCTGAATGTGGTGCCGAAGATCAGCAGCCACAGCGCCGGCTGCACCATGCGCGTGACGAGTTCAGTGCGATCGTGCTGCAGCTTCTGCATCTCCACGATCGCGAATGCACCGACCCGGCCGAAGGTAGCGGACGCCCGCTGCCATCCGCGCGGCGCCCGGGTCAGGGTCTCGGGCGTGGGATTGACGGCGGTATCAACCTGCACGGCTGGCAACCTTTCTGCTGGAACGGATTTCGCGGAGCGAGCTCGACGTCTCGCCCAGCTCTGACAGGTCGGACGAGGTGTAGTGGCGGAACACGTCCTCCAGCGTCGCGCTGGCGGAGACCGTCGCCTTCAACTTTGTCGGGGTGCCGACGGCGCGCAGCGTGCCCTGGTGCATCAGCGCGACCCGATCGCACAGCGCGTCGGCTTCCTCCATGTAGTGAGTGGTCAGCAGCACGGTCATGCCGAACTGGCTCTGCATGGTCAACACCTGGTTCCATACCCTGTCGCGCGCAATGGGGTCCAGCCCGACCGTCGGCTCGTCGAGCACCAGCAGCGACGGGCGGTTGACCAGCGCCTGGGCCACTTCGAGGCGACGCACCATACCGCCGGAATATGTGCCGGCCGGGCGGTCGGCGACGTCGAGCAGCTCCATCGCGGCAAGCGATTCGTCGACCCGATCGGATCGCTGGGCCCGTGGCACGCCGTACAGCCGTGCGAACCAGGCCACGTTCTGGCGACCGGTCAATGCGGGCTCGATCGAAAGCTGTTGCGGCACATAGCCGATGTTGCTACGGATATCGGTGGTCTGGTCGCGGGCATCGAGGCCGAAGATGCGCAGCTCACCCTGCTGTACCGGCGCCAGCGTGGTGAGCATCCGCACCACGGTGGTCTTGCCGGCGCCGTTGGGGCCAAGCAAGCCCATCGTCTCGCCCGGCCGAACCTGCAGCGTCACGTCGTCGACCGCGGTGAGCTGGCCGTAGCGGTAAGTCAGATTCCGGCCGTCGACCGCCATCGGTAGTGCTCTGGTCATGGTCATCGCTCCTGTAGTCGTCGGGTCATCGTGTCGAGCACTGCCAATCCCTTTGTCAGCGCCTCGATTTGTTCGTCACCGAGTTCGCTGAGCACCTCGGCTAAAAGCTTCCGGCGCGCGGCGCGCGAAGTGTCGACGAGCTGCCGGGCCGGTCCGGCCAGCCACAACTGGCCCACTCGGCGATCGGATTCATCGGCGGTACGAGCCAGGAACCCCTTGGCCACCAGCTTCGACACCAGGGTCGAGGCGGTGTTCGCCACCAATCCCAGCTCTGCCGCGGCCGCGCTGACAGAGATCCCCGGTTGCCGGCCGACCAGCCACAGCAACTCCGACTGCGATTCGGTCAGCCGCGCGGAGCCGAAACCCCGCTCGGCCGATCGGCGCAGCTGCCTGCGGAATCTGCCGACAACACCCGACAATTCGTTGACCGGATCAATGAGAGTGCTCACTTGACTCTGTTTACGAGCTAAATATGTGTAGACGCTATGTCTGAGCTAGCAGCGAGCTACTTCTCCAAACGATGCAGGTCGACGTCCACCAAAGTTCCAGCGTCGATGCGCGCAGTCATGAAGGTGCAGAAAGGTTGCCGACGCCGATCGGTCGGCGAGCCCGGGTTCAGCAACCGCAAGCCCGTGCTGGTCGTGGTGTCCCACGGAATGTGGCTGTGGCCGAACACCAGCACGTCGGTGTCGGGGTAAAGGCGCGACATCCGGGCGTCGCGTCCGGCGCTGCCACCGGTTTCGTGGGTCACCGTGATGCGCAGCCCGTCCAGCACCACATCGGCCCGCTCGGGCAACCGCGCCCGCAGTTCCGGCCCATCGTTGTTACCCCAGCACGCCACCAGCCGCGCCGACTTCTCCGACAACTCGTCGAGGAGTTCGGGTACCACCCAGTCGCCGGCATGCAGCACAACGTCGACCCTCTCGACTTCGTCCCACACCTGTGACGGCAGGTCGCGGGCGCGGCGCGGCACATGGGTGTCGGCAAGTAGAAGCAACCTCACCCGATCATCCTGCGGGCGGTGCCGCCTGCTCGGGGCCCCGGGCTTCGGCTCCGGTCTCGCCGACGTCGAGCGCATCGTCATGGCCGATGGTCCGCCCGACGTAACGGCCGTCACCCTCGACACCTGCGCGCGAACGTGCCTCGTGCTTCTCAGGCTCGACGTCCGACTCAGCCCTATGACCCTTGCGGCGCCAAAATCCCATGCGGGCGGTTACCCGAACGGCGTTATAGGCGAAACATCCCGGTGGTCAGGCCGCGTCCGTGGAGTGGCACGATGCTAACCAGCGCCGCCTTCGGACCCACTCAAAGGAGAGAAACGCTATGCGTACCTTCGATTCCGTCGCCGACCTCGCCTCGATCAAGGGTGAAAGCATCGGTGAAAGCGACTGGGTGACGATCAGCCAGGAAGACGTCAACCTGTTCGCCGACGCGACCGGCGACCACCAGTGGATCCACGTCGACCCAGAGCGGGCGGCCAAGGGTCCGTTCGGCAAGACCATTGCGCACGGCTTCATGACGCTCGCGCTGCTGCCGCGGCTGCAGCACCAGATGTACACCGTCAACGGCATCAAACTCGCAATCAACTACGGGCTCAACAAGGTTCGCTTCCCCGCGCCGGTTCCGGTCGGGTCGCGGGTTCGCGCGAAGAGTTCGTTGGTCGACATCGAGGACCTGGGCAACGGCGCCACCCAGGCGACCGTGTCGACCACCGTGGAGGTCGAGGACAGCGAAAAACCGGCCTGTGTCGCCGAGAGCGTCGTCCGCTACATCTCCTAGGACGCCGGATCATGGACTCAGGCCTGGCCTCCTGGTTGGACGCCGGACTGTACTTCGACTATCTCGGCTTCGACATCTTCTACCGGGTCGAGGGCAACGGCCCGCCGCTGTTGCTGATCCATGGGTATCCGTTCAATACCTTTGACTGGCAACCGATCTGGTCGACGCTGACGCAGCGGTTCACTGTCATCGCGCCGGACATGATGGGCATGGGCTTCTCGGCGAAGCCGGTCCACTACGAGTACTCGGTGCACGACCACGCCGACATGCACCAGGCGCTGCTGGCTCACCTCGGTATCGAAAAAGTGCATATCCTGGCTCACGATCTCGGAGATTCGGTCGGCCAGGAACTGTTGGCCCGCAACGAGTTCGGCCAGCATGCTTATGGCCCGCTGAGCATCGACTCGATCACCTGGCTCAACGGCGGCATGTTCGTCGAGACCTATACGCCGCGGGCCGCGCAGAAGCTGCTGTCGGGAACCCCGCTGGGCGACATCCTGAGCCCGGTGCAGAACAGTCCGCTCATCCGTCGGCTCCTGGAGCCGACACTGCGGGAGATGTTTGGCCCGAACACCAAACCGACGCCGCACATGATGGACGTCTTCAGCCAGATCCTGGATTACAACAACGGGCGCCGCGTGCTGCACAAGGTCGGTCGATTCATCAAAGACCGCCACACACACCGGAATCGGTGGGTGCGGGCTATGCGCGAAACCAATGTGCCGATGCGGTTGATCGACGGGCCGATCGACCCCAACTCCGGCGCGCACATGGCGCGTCGCTACTCCGAGGTGATCCCCAACGCCGATGTGGTGATGCTCGCCGACGACATCGGGCACTGGCCGCAACTCGAGGCACCCGACGCGGTGCTCGAGCATTTCCTGGCCCACATCGACCGCGTCACGGCTTAGGACTCGGCGACTAGTTTCACCGAGATCGACGGTAGCGCGAAGAAGTTCGAGTGACCTGCGCGCTAACGTCGATCTCGGCATCGGAAACGCCATGTGGCCACGTCTGCGCGCCAGCCACTAGAACTCCGCGACGGCGTGCTCGAGGCGTTCGGCCAGCCGGGCCTGCGCCTCGGCGCGGCGGGTTGGCAGATGCTGCGACGGGAAAGGCGTTGACACCGGCTCGTATTCGCGCAGGGTACGACGGGCCACGGTCATCTTGTGCAGTTCCGTGGCGCCGTCGGCGATACCCAACGACTCCGCGGCGATCATCATCTTGATGAACGGCATCTCGTTGGACACCCCGAGCGCGCCGTGCAGGTGCAGCGCGCGCTGGACGACGTCGTGCAGCACGGTGGGCATCGCGACCTTCACAGCGGCGATGTCGCGGCGCACCTTCTGGTAGTCGTGGTGCTTGTCGATCAGCCACGCGGTGCGCAGCACCAGCAGCCGGAACTGCTCGATCTGGATCCAGCTGTCGGCGACCTTCTCCTGGGTCATCTGGAAATTCGCCAGCGGACCCATCCGGGTCTGGCGGGACACCGCCCGCTCACACATCATGTCGAATGCGCGGCGGGCCAACGCAATCGTGCGCATCGCGTGGTGGATGCGGCCGCCGCCCAGCCGGGTCTGCGCGATCGCGAACGCTTCGCCCTCACCGCCGAGGATGTGGTCGGCGGGCACCCGCACATCGGCGTAGCGGACGTAGCCGTGCGTGGCGTGTGACTCGGTGCCGACCCCGACATTGCGGATGATCTCGACGCCGGGCGTCTCGGCGGGAACGATGAACAGCGACATCTTGTCGCGGGTGCGCGCCTCCGGATTGGTCACCGCCATGACGATGAAGAACGCCGCGTGCCGGGCATTGGTGGAGAACCACTTCTCGCCGTTGATCACCCAGTCGCCATCTCCTGCGCCGTCACGCTCGGCGCGCGTCACAAACAAGCCCGGGTCAGACCCGCCCTGCGGCTCGGTCATCGAGTAACACGAGGTGATGTCGCCGGCGAGCAGCGGCTCGAGGTAACGCGACTTCTGCTCGGGCGTGCCGAAGAGCGCCAGGATCTCGGCGTTGCCGGAGTCAGGTGCCTGCGATCCGAACACCGACGGGGCCCAGCGTGACCGGCCCAGGATCTCGTTGAGCAGCGCGAGCTTCACCTGGCCGTAGCCCTGACCGCCGAGCTCGGGTTTGAGGTGAGCGGCCCACAGCCCGTGATCGCGGACCTGCTGCTGCAGCGGTCGCAGGACCGCCATGGTCTCGGGGTCCTTCTTGTCGTACGGGTCGAGCGACACCAGGTCGAGCGGCTCGAGTTCGTTGACCATGAATTCTTCGACCCAGTCCAATTTCTGCTGGTATTCAGGGTCGGTTTCGAAGTCCCACACGACGTGGACGCTACTACTCTGGCTGCCGATGACAACGCACACGCGCCCCGGGCGCAAAGCCGACGTCGCCGAGCTCTCCCATGTGCTCGGCAGGGCCTTCTTCGACGACCCGGTATCGCTGTGGATCATGCCCGACGCGAAAGCCCGGGCTAAGCACCTACGAAAATTCTTCGCCACCGTCACCCGCCATCATCATCTGGCCGGTGGCGGTGTGGAGGTGGCCACCGACGGGTCGACGATCGGTGCCGCAGCACTCTGGGATCCGCCCGGCCGATGGAAGCAGTCGACGCGCGAGCAGCTGATGATGCTGCCGTCGTTCGCGTTCGGCTTCGGGCCGCGACTGGGCATGGGCCGCCGGCTGGGCGAGTTGCTCGCAACGATGAAGTCGAAGCACCCGGAGGAACCGCACTGGTATCTCGCGGTGATCGGCAGCGACCCCTCGGTGCGCGGCAAAGGGTATGGGCAGGCTCTGATGCAGTCGCGACTCGACCGTGTCGACGCCGAGCACGCGCCGGCTTATCTGGAATCCAGCAAGTCCGAAAACGTCCCGTATTACCAGCGATTCGGCTTCGAAGTGATCGGCGAACTCGTCATCCCCGATGGCGGCCCGACACTGTGGCCGATGTGGCGGGCGCCGCGATAGGCCGACGCGGTGTTTAGCCGTCGGACCTCCAGGGGAACCGGAGGGCCATGACGAGTGAAATCCCGGAAGAGGGCGGCCCGGACGACACGCTGAGTGCCAGCGAGTCGACGGACTCCGACGAGCTCCGCAACGACGACGGCGACATCGTCGTGGACCCGCCCGAAGGATGGAGCGGTGCGGACAAGTTCGGGATGACGCCGCGCGAAGAACGGGAAGGCGAATCGCTCGACCAGCGGCTCGCCGAGGAAGAACCCGATGTGCTGGATGGCGTGGTTCCCGACGACGCGCGACCGACCCGGGCGCATCGCGGCCAGATTGACGGGACGCCGGAAGACGGTGACTCGTTGTACGAAGTGGTTGACGAATAACGTCGTGCCGCAGGGCTATTGGCGCTACGAGAACGGCGTGACGGGCCGCTCGAGTCGTCGGCCGTCGACGACCATGTCGACCCGTTCGTTGAAGAACGCGACGTGGTCCCGGACGGGCTCCGCTTCGCGAAGTGGATCGCGATACGTCCACGCGATGTCGGCCGGCCCGTCCGACGCTGAGAAATACGACGCCCGCCCCTTGTAAGCGCAGTCGCTGACGGTGGCGGTCGGCTCGAGTTCGACTACGACGTCCGCGGGCGGCAGGTAAAACCGGGTTGGCAATCCCGTTTCGAACAGCAGCAGCGGGCGCGACGACTCGGCCAGTAGCCGGCCGTGTACCTCGACCCGGACATGGCGGGAGGCGGCGAGGATGTCGACGCGTTTGAACGGGTCATGCGGGTGCGAGACCACCGGTTCGTCTTCCTCGCACCACGCGAACGCGCTGAAGTCGACGGTGCGATAGCCGGCCAGGTCCGGATCGTCGGGCTGAAAAGCCGCCAACGGGCATCGCCGGCCGCCAATTTCGACGTCGAACATCTCGCCGGTGCAGCTATGTGCGGCAAAGGGATTCGTCGGCACCAGCACCGGCAGGTCGGCAAGCTCGTCGACCCTGCCCGCCGATGTCAGCCGGGCCGCGAAGTCGCGCACGGGTATCGCGTACGTGGGGACCAGCCGCCGCGGTTCCCACACCAGCAGTCCGTTGACGGTGTCGGCTACCACGTCGTCGCCCAGATACATCCGGAGCCGCTTTTCGCATGCCTCATAGCGCAGCGAACTCAACGCGCTGTTGAGCAGGTCTCGCATCCTGGTCCCCATCGCTCCATCATGGCGCGGAATGCACCGACTCGACGGTGTACAGGTGCGGGTCGAAGCCGATGGCCAGCTCAGCGCACTTCGCCATGTGTTGCTGCGCGGTCGGGTTCTGCAGCATTGCCTGCATGGCCGCGGCGTCGCGCCACTGCGCGTAGTTGACGACCCGGGTGCCGTCGGTGCTGAGGTGAATGTTCGCCGAGATGAATCCGTCGACGTGCTGCATGACGTCCTCGGTGGCCGTGGTCAACAGCGCGGCAAGTTGCGCGGCCCGTTCGGGTTCGACGGTGAACACGTTGATCAGCGTCGCGTGGTCGACGAGTGTGGTGATGACGGACATGAGCCTCTCCTTGGTGTCAGGTTCCTGACTAACCATAGGTGTAAGGTTCCTGTCATGCAACCGTCTGCCGCCGAACGCTCGATCGGGTATCTGGTGAAACGCGTCCAGCAGGGACTGCGACGCGAATGCGACGCGGCGCTCAAGCCCACCGGACTGTCGATGGCCCAGTACTCGACGCTGCGGGCGTTGAACGAGCATCCGGAGGCCTCGGCCGCCGAGCTGGCGCGCCTGTGCTTCGTCACCCGCCAGTCGTTACAGGACGTGCTGACCGGACTACGTGCCGCGGGTCTGATCGAAAACGCCGACGCAGAGCCGCGCGGCCGCGCCCAGTCCCTGGCATTGACTCACCTCGGCGCGCGACGGCTCAGTACGGCTCACGACGCGGTGTTCGCCGTCGAAGACGTGATGCTGCAGCAGGTTTCGGGAAAAGACCGGCGAACCGTCGCCGAGGTGTTGCTGCGCTGCGCCGAAAACATCGAGGGCGCTTAGAGTTTGCTGCGCCAGCCGGTAATGCCGATCACGATCATCCGGAGTTGCTTGACCGCGGTCTGGCGGATTTCGTCGATCGCCTCGGGGCTCTGCGCGTCTTCGAGGGCCTCGGCGATCACGATCATGGAGTTGACGAACAGCTGCGCCAGTACGTTGAGGTCGTCGGTGCTCCACGTATTCAGCTCGGGGAAGCGGGCGAGGTCGGTGGCCAACTCGGACGTGACGAGCCGGAACTCGGTGCGAATGGCGTACCGCAGCACGGTGACGCCGCTGGAGCGTTCGCGTCCGATGAAGCGCCAGTGCTCGCGGCGTTCGGTGACACTGGCGACCACGATCTCGACCGACGACTCGATCACCCGGTTGGGGTCGAGCTTGCCGGCGCGCGCGCCACGCAGCATATCGCGCAGGGTGCGAAACGATTCGTCGATCAGGACCAGCCCGAGCGCTTCCATCGACTCGAAGTGGCGATAGAACGCCCCAGGAACGATGCCCGCCTCGCGGGTGACCTCACGCAGGCTCAGGCCGCTGAAACTGTGCTCGTCGAGAAGCTTGAGAGCCGCAGCGACAATGGCCCGCCGGGTCGCTTCTTTGCGTTCCTCGCGGGAGGGTCCTTCGCGGCTGCGGCCGCGAGTCGATCGGTGCGGCCGTGAGCTAGGCGCACGACTGTTCACTATGTGAAGCCTAACACAGACCAGCGTAAACCCTTGACGAGCTGGGCGAGAGGGGCGCACCGTATACATATGTTCACTCAAACCTTGAAGAAGCGGGTACTGAGTTCTGACTTGGTCAGCCTGCTCACTGGTCCGCACGGCGTCGACCGGTACACCGAGGTAGTAGACCCCGCGTGGACGCGGGCTGAGGGCCGCGCCAAGCTAATCGATGTGCGACGGGACACCCCGCGCAGCGTCACCCTGGTGCTGGCACCGAATCAAGCGTTCACCGACACCGTCGCCGCCGGGCAGTACGTCAACCTGGCCGTCGAGATCGACGGTCGCCGGCACACCCGATGCTACTCGCCGGCCAACGCGGAGGGCGCTGAGCACCTCGAGCTGACCATCGGCCAGCACGACGGCGGGCTCGTCTCGACATACCTGCGCGAGCACGCGCGACGCGGCATGGTCGTCGGGCTCACCGGCGTGGGTGGCGACTTCGTCCTGCCGGCGCAACGGCCCCGGCGCATCCTGTTCGTCTCGGGCGGCAGCGGCATCACGCCCGTCATAGCGATGGTCCGCACGCTGGTCAACGAAGGCCATGCCGGCGAGATCGCGTTCGTGCACTACGCCCGCAACCGCGCCGAGGCGTGCTACCACGACGAGCTCGCCGCGCTGCCGGGCGTGCGCGTGCTACACGGTTACACCCGGTCGACCGGCAGCGACCTCGACGGCCGATTCGGCGCCGAGCACCTGGCGGCCGCTATGCCGGAGCCCGACGCCGTGTTCGTCTGCGGCCCAGCGGCTTTGGTGGAAGCCGTCCGCGAGCATTGCCCCGACGCACAATCGGAAAGCTTCGTCCCGCCCAAGCTGGACATGCCGGCGCAACCGTCCGGTGGACGAGTCAGGTTCGCCGACAGCGCTATTGAGGTGACCGATGACGGCCGCTCACTGCTCGAGCAGGCGGAGTCGGCCGGACTGAACCCCGCCAGCGGATGCCGGATGGGCATCTGCCACACCTGCACCCGCCGCAAGACCAGCGGCGTCGTGCGCAACCTGACCAGCGGTGCGGTGTCGACCGCTCCCGACGAGGACGTGCAGATCTGCGTGTCCGTCCCCGTCGGTGACGTCGATCTCGCCCTCTAAAGCCCTACGAGACCAGGAGCTTGACATGACTCAGCCCAAGATCACCCTGAACCCCGAGCAGGCCGACGCGTTCGGCGCTGAACTCGACGCGATCAAGGAGCGCGTGATGGCCGAGCTCGGCCAGCGCGACGCCGACCACATCCGCCGCATGATCAGGACGCAGCGCGGCCTCGAAGCAGGCGGTCGAGCCCTGTTGTTCGCCGGAATCTTCCCGCCGGCCTGGTTGGCCGGTACTGCGATGCTCGGGATCTCAAAGATCCTGGATAACATGGAGATCGGTCACAACATCATGCACGGCCAGTACGACTGGATGCGTGACCCGTCGATCCGCGGCCAGGAGTTCGAATGGGACACCGCGTGCCCGGCCGACCAGTGGCGGCACTCGCACAACTACATGCACCACACCCACACCAACATCGTCGGCATGGACCGCGACATCGGCTATGGCATCTTGCGGATGAGCGAAGACCAAAAGTGGAAGCCGTATTTCCTCGGCAATCCGCTCTATGCCTTCCTGCTGATGGTGTTGTTCCAATACGGTGTCGCACTGCATGAGCTGGAATCCGAGCGCATCGCCTCCGGCGAGATCCGGCTCGCGGACAAAAAGGAGATCCTGCAGGAGATCTGGGCGAAGACCCGCAAGCAGGTGCTCAAGGACTACGTGGCCTTCCCGTTGCTGGCCGGACCGTTCGCCCCGTTCGTGTTCGCCGGTAACCTGACCGCCAACCTGATGCGCAACGTGTGGTCGTACATGATCATCTTCTGCGGCCACTTCCCGGACGGCACACAGGAATTCACGGTCGAGGAGACGCAGGGTGAATCGCGCGGCATGTGGTACTTCCGTCAGATCCTGGGCTCGGCGAACCTGACCGGCGGCAAGCTCTTTCACATCATGTCCGGTCACCTGTCGCACCAGATCGAGCACCACCTGTTCCCGGACATGCCGGCCCACCGGTACGCCGAGATCGCGCCGGAGATCCAAGAGATCTGCAAGCGCTACGGCATTCCTTACAACGCCGGGTCGCTGCCCAAGCAGTTCGGCACCGTCGTCCGCAAGATCCTCAAGCTGACCGTGCCGCCGAAGAACCGCGGCGACGTGAAGCCCAGGGAGCGCGAACTCGTCGCGGCCTGAGCCCGGCAGTACGTCGGACCCTGACTGCCTTGATGGGTTACGTTGCACCCCATGGTGCACATGCCCGCTCTCGACGGTGTCGATCACAAGTACATCGATCTGGGCGACGGGGTGACGATCCACGTCGCCGACGCCGGACCCCCGGAAGGCCCGCCGGTGATGCTGGTCCACGGCTTCCCGGAGAACTGGTGGGAGTGGCACGAATTGATCGGGCCGCTGGCCGCCGACGGATACCGCGTGCTGTGTCCCGACCTGCGCGGCGCCGGTTGGAGTTCGGCGCCGCGGTCGCGTTATCTGAAGAACGACATGGCCGACGATCTGGCCGCGGTGCTGGACCGGTTGGGCGTCGGGCCGGTGAAATTGGTCGCCCACGACTGGGGCGGCCCGATCGCGTTCATCATGATGCTGCGTCATCCGGCGAAAGTGACCGGCTTCTTCGGGCTCAACACGGCCGCGCCCTACGTCAAGCGTGACCTCTCGTCGATCCGTCACGCGTGGCGGTTCTGGTACCAGATTCCGATGCTGCTGCCGGTCATCGGCCCGCGGCTGATCGCCGACCGCAAAGCCCGTTACTTCACCATGCTGGCGTCGTGGGTAGGGGCGGGATTTCGTCTGCCCGAAGACAGCGTCGCGCTTTACGTCGAGTGCATGCGCCAGCCCGGTCACTCCGTCGCCGGTTCGCGGTGGTACCGGACCTTCCAGAGCACCGAGATGATGCGTTGGCTGCGAGGTGAATTCGACGATGTTCGGGTTGACGTCCCGGTTCGCTGGTTGAGCGGCACCGCCGACCCGGTGCTCACGCCCGACCTGATCGACGGATATGGCAAGCACATCGGCGATTTCGAAGTCGAGCTGGTCGACGGTGTTGGCCACTGGATCGTCGAGCAGCGACCGGATTTGGTGCTCGACCGGATCCGCGCGTTTCTCGCGTCGTAGCTCAGTGGCGATACCCGAGCAGCGCGATCGAGGCCTGCACGGCGGGTTCGACGATGTCGCGCGGACTGTGCCCGTCCTCAACCACCTGAGCGGTCAGCTCGCGTAGGCCGCCGACCAGGATCACGGCCTTCGCGGGGGTCAGTGGCAGCAGATCGGCGTCCCGCATCGCCGGGCTGTCACTCAGGGTGACCAGCAGGTTGGTCAGCAGTTGGGTGTTGCGCCGCTGCGAGGGCCGCGCCGCGGCGTCCAGCGCAGGCAGTTCGCGGATCCAGGCCAGCGTGAGCGCCGGTGTGGACTCGATGTGCCCGACATAGGCCTCGACGGCCTGCCGAATCTGGTTCTGCCAGTTGGCTTTCGGATCGACCGCGGTTCTGATCCGCTCGCCGAGTAGCTCGACGCTGGCGTGTAGCAGTTCGTGGAAACACTGTTCCTTGCTGGAGAACTGGTCGTAGAAAGTGCGCTTCGAGGTACGGGCGTGCCGCACGATGTCGGCGACGGTGCTGGCGCGATAGCCACGTTCGTCGATCGCGGCGGCCAGGCCGTCGAGCAGCCGCTGCCGGAATGGATCGATTCCGGCGGAGCCGGTCGGAGCCGCATCGTCAACGACAGTCGTCGCCACGGCGCCTCCTTCGACCTCGCCCTTGCCAGCTCTTGGTACCAGACGGTACCGTACCGGACAGAATCGTGGTACGAGGCGGTACCGCGACGACGTTGAGGAGTGCACCGGATGAGCACCGTCGAATCGCACGTGGCTTCGCCCACCTCCGCCATCGCACTGCCCCCGGGCCCGCGGATTCCAAAGGCTCTGCAGGGCTTGACTTTCGCGCTATTCCGGCGCCAGTTCGTGCACCAAATGTCGCACCGCTACGGCGACGTCTTCTCCTGCCACGTGCCGATCTACGGGCCGATGGTGGTGGTGGCCAACTCCCAGTTGGCCAAACAGGTCTTCACCACCAGCCCGGACGTGCTCGGCAACATCCAGCCCAACCTGAGCCGGCTGCTCGGCTCGGGCTCGGTGTTCGGGCTGGACCGCGAAGACCACCGGCAGCGCCGCCGGTTGCTGGCGCCGCCTTTCCATGGCAAGAGCATCAAGAACTACGAGACGATCATCGAACAGGAGACGCTGCGCGAGATCGCCAACTGGCCGCAGGGCACTCCGTTCGCCACGCTGCCGTCGACAATGCGCATCACCCTCAGTGCGATCTTGCGTGCGGTCTTCGGTGCCGAAGGTGCCGAACTCGACGAGCTCCGCAGGATCATCCCGCCGTGGGTCACGCTGGGCTCGCGGCTGGCGACCCTGCCGAAACCGCCGCGCACCTATGGCCGTTACACGCCATGGGGGCGGTTGCACGAATGGCGTGCGCGCTACGACGCGATCGTCGACAAGCTCATCGACGACGAGCACAGCGACCCGTACTTCGAGGACCGCAACGATGTGCTGGCGCTGATGTTGCGCAGCACTTACGAAGACGGCTCGGCCATGACGCGAGAAGACATCGGCGACGAGTTGCTCACCCTGCTTGCGGCCGGCCATGAGACCACCGCCTCCGCGCTGGCTTGGACCTTCGAGCGGGTGAGTCGCCATCCTGGCGTGTTGACCGCGCTGGCTGCCGAGGCCGTCAGCGACGACAACGAGTTGCGCCAGGCGACGATTCTCGAAACCCAGCGCGCCAGAACGGTTATCGACGCCGTCGGCCGGCACGTCTACGCGCCGGTCTACGAGCTCGGCGACTGGTCGATTCCGCAGGGGCACACCATCATCGTCAGCATTTCGCGGCTGCACGGCGACCCGGAGTTGTTCCCCGATCCGGAGCGCTTCGATCCGCAGCGCTTCGTCGGGACCAAGCCACCGAGCTTCGCGTGGATTCCCTACGGCGGCGGCACCCGGCGTTGTGTGGGAGCCGTCTTCGCCAACGTCGAGATGGACGTCGTGTTGCGGACGGTCTTGCGCCACTTCACGATCGAGGCCACCGATGCGCCGGGGGAGAAGATCCACGCCCGCGGGGTCGCCTACACCCCGAAGGATGGGGGAAAGATCGTGGTCCGCCGGCGTTAGGATCGGCGATCGTGGCAGAACAACTGGTCGAGATGATGAACGCGGCCCTGGGATCGACGATCCCGACCGCGAAGAACATGGGCGTGCATGTCGTGGAGGCCCGGCGCGGGTTTGCCGCGGCCACCGTCCCGGTCGAGGGCAACGGCAACCATTTCGGCGTGATCTACGCGGGAGTGCAATTCACCGTCGCCGAAATCCTCGGCGGCATCATTAGTCTGAGTACATTTGACAGCGCAAAGTATTTTCCGCTGGTCAAGAACATCGACATCTCGTTCGTCGGGATGGCCAAGTCCGAGTTGCGGGCCGAGGCCACCCTCGACGACGAGACGATCGCCCGGATCGAAGCCGAGGCCGCCGAACGCGGCAAGGCCGACTTCCAGCTCGAAGCGACCGTCGTCGACGCCGACGGCAAGACCGTCGCGACCACCCGCGGCCTGTATCAGCTCCGCGCGATCGGGATGTAGGCGCTGGTTCGCCAGCTCAGGTGGCCCGGGCGACGGCCTGGATGAGCCGAAGCCGGTCGCCGCGAGCGTTCTCCAGCAGGTTTCGCACCTTGATCTCGATATCGGGGACCAGCAACTGAAGACCGAGCGGATCCGCGGGGGCCTCCAATACCGGTGTCATGGCCGCGACCGCGAACTCGGTCAGGTCGTTCCACACCTCGAGCGTGAACCCCGCGCCTCTTAGTGCCGCCGCGAGCTGATCGGGCGTGACCAGGTGGCTGCGTTCGGGTGTGTCGGCCCACGGCACCGGAAAGGCAAGCGGCTGTTGGGGTCCGGCCACTACGTCCCAGAGCGCGAGGCGGCCGTCAGGCCGAAGGACGCGGCGCGCTTCGCTGTACAGCCGCGACTTATCGGCGACATTCATCTGAACATGCTGGCTGACAACGAGATCGAAGGCGCCGTCGGGCAGCGGAAGGTCGGTGACGTCTCCTTCCAGCACCTCGATCCGATCCTCGAGTTGCACCAGGCCGTTCAACCATCGCGCGACGTCGCAATACTCCGCGGTCAGATCGACTGCGGTAACGCGACAATTGTGCTCGCCTGCGAGCAGGCGGGAGGTACCGCCGATGCTGCTGCCCGCGTCGAGCACGCGATCGCCTGCGGTGACCCGCGCGGCCTCCAGTAGCGCCGTGGTCCCGATGCGCCCCAATGAGTGGAAGTGCTCGAAAGAGGCCGGGCCGCCGGCCAAGTCAGCGGGGCCGAGCGCATCGAGATCCTTTCCGGCGGCGCGCAGCGCGGCCTCGATACGTTCGCGGACTCCTCCGACGGCGTACTGCGTCGCCGCGCCGCCGGCAGGTTGGCCGGTCATCGTGCCGGCGCCGAGGTGGCGCCGATCCGTGGCAGGTGCGCGTCGCGGATCCGGTCTGGGTCGTGGGTCGTCTGCCAGAGATCGGACTCGATCGACAATTCTCCGAAAGCCGTGCCGGCCTGGAAGGTGCGCAGATAGCGCTTTCGGTTAGGAGCCGGAGCCACAGCCGATTTCGCCAGCAGGCGCATGGCGCGGGCCATTCCGGAGAGACCGCGGGTGGTACCGGGCATCGTGGCGAGATAGCGGCGAGCGATCGTCTCCATGCCCTCGGCCGGCCGGCCGGTGAGCCGCTCGACGACGTCGGTGGGAGCGTTGACGGCGAAGGTACCGCGCTTGAGTTCGTCGACATACCACTTCACTTGGACCAGGTTGTACTCGTCGAAGCCGATGGAGCGGGCCGACTTCGCCAGCACGGTGAACGGAATGTCGAGGTAGCGGATCCTGCGGCCCAACACCCGGCTGAGGATCTCGGCATAACCGCTGGGGCTGACCAACTCTGGGCCGGTGGGGCGATAGCTGCGGCCCAGGTGTGGCTCGGGATCCACCAGTAGTGCCGCCGCGACCGCGCCGATGTCCTCGTTCGATGGTGGGGCATTGAGCCCGTCGCCGAAGGGCAGTGTCAGCATCCCGAACTGCGCGACCGAGTCCAAGGTGTAGGTGTACGTCTCCGCGAAGAATCCAGCGTTGACGGTGATCGACCCTACTGTCGGCATCCAATCGAACACCCGGTCGGCAAGCCACGCGGCGCGTGTTTGCGCCGAAAGGTGACCGGGGTCGGCGAGCCATTGACTCATGGACACCACCACCTCGAGGTGCTTCTCCTCGGCGATTGCGGCGAAAAGGGTGGCGGCTTCCAATGCGCCCGGCATCACCGGGGCCGCCCAGTAGGCGCGCTGCATGCCGTCCAGCGCACGCCGCACATCGTGGACGTCGTTGACGTTCCCGACGACGACCTCGGCTCCCCGGTCGCGTAGTTCCGTCGCGCGGCTGTCCTCGCGATGGACCATCGCGCGGACGGGAAGGCCGCGGGAGAGCAACGACAGGGCCGTGTGGCGGCCGGTCTTGCCCGTTGCGGCGGTTACCAGAGTTGTCGACTGTGCGCTCATCGGGATACTCCTAGCGGTGTGATGGTTGTGATGAAACCTGTTGTTGTGCAGTACTCGTCGATGTGTGGGCACGAGCGGGTAGCAGCACCGCGACGAGGATCGCGGCCATCAGCGCGATACCGGCGCAGACCAGCGAGCCGACCCGCATCCCGTCGAGGAACGCGTGGTCGACGGCTGCTCGAATAGTGGGAGCCTGTCCAGCGGGCAACTGCGCAACGACTCGGTACGCGGCGGCCATCGAATGCTCCATCGCCGACCGCACGCTTGTCGGAAGGGGTGACAGAGCCGCCGCGGAGTCGATGCGATGGGAGTAGACGGAGGCGAACACGCTGCCGACGATCGCGACGCCGAGGGTGCCGCCGAGTTCGCGCGTCGTGTCGTTGACCGCCGAACCGATTCCGGCTTTGTCGATGGCTAGTGAACCCATGATGGCTTCGGTGGCCGGCGCGGTGGTCAGGCCCAGGCCGCCGCCGAGCAACACCATCTGCGCTGCGATCTGCAGGTAGGGCGTGGCCGCGTCGGCGGTGGACGCCCACGCGAGTCCGCCCGCGAAGATCGCCAGGCCCGCGGAGACGACCGCCGTGCTGCCGACTCGTACCACAATGCGCGGTCCCGCCACGCTCGCGACGGCGATCGAGACAGCCACGGGCGCAAGCCGCACGCCGGCTTCGAAAGCGCTGTAGCCCTTGATGAACTGGAAGTACTGGGTGATGACGAAGATAAAGCCGAACAAGGTCAGGAAGCCGGCCGTCACCGCGAGGCTACCGCCGGAGAATCTGCGATTCGCGAACACCGAGACATCGAGCATCGGGTGTCGGGTGTGGCGCTCCCAGCGCGCGAAGATCGTCAAAACGATTGTGCAGAAGGCGAAACCGATCACCGTTCGCGTGCTAATCCAGCCCCACTGCGGTGCCTCGATGACCGTGTAGATCAGGGCCGTCACGCCGACACCCGACAGGATGAGCCCGGGCACGTCGACCTTGGGCGCGGCCGGATCGCGTGACGTCGGAACGAACAGGATGGTGCCCACTATCGCCGTCACGGCGACAGGCACGTTCACCAAAAAGATCGAGCCCCACCAGAAGCGCTCGAGCAGCCAGCCACCCGCCATGGGTCCGGCCGCGACGCCAACCCCGACCATCGCTGCCCAGACGCCGATCGCCTTGGCCCGTCTGACCGGATCGGTGAAAATGTTCGTGATCAGACCCAAGGTGGTCGGAAAGATCACCGCGGCACCGAATCCCATCGCGGCGCGGGCCGCGATCAGTGTGTCCACCGAATTGACCTGTGCCGCAAGGGCAGACGTTGCCGCGAAAGCGGCAAGCCCACCGCTGAGCCAACCGCGTCGCCCGTATCGGTCGCTGAGGCTGCCAACTGATAGCAACAATCCCGCCATCACCAGGGTGTAGGCGTCGACGATCCATTGCAGCTGCGAGGTGTCGGCGTTCAGTTCTCGCGACAGCGTCGGCAGGGCGACATTGACGACGGTGGTGTCGACGCTGATGACGAACACGCTCAAGCAGATGAAGGCGAGTGCGGCGACGGGATGGTCACGAAACCCGGTCGGGCGGCGTCCAAGCATGGACACGACGTTAAACTCACTAGACAAGAAAATCAAGTAAATGCTTGAAAGAAACGTCCACAAGGTAGGGTGGGTGCCGTGGCCGGTCGCAAAAGTTACAACCAGAACTGCCCGATCGCGTATGGCCTGGACGTGCTCGGTGAGCGGTGGACGTTGCTGATCCTTCGGGAGCTGATCGGCGGTGCGCGCCGCTACGGCGACGTGCGCGCGGCGCTTCCGGGCATCGCCACCAACCTGCTCGCGGATCGGTTGCGTGAACTCGAGCAGGCGGGACTGGTCGACCGGACCGAATTGCCGCCGCCCGCGGCCCGAACGGTGTACTCACTCAGCGACGAGGGCTGGCGAAAAGTGCCGCCGGTGATCCAGGCCGTGGCGAGGTTCGGTCTGGACGATCTCCAAGCGGACGAGAGCGCGCTGACACCACTGAACGGATTCCTGGCCGGCATTCTCTTGGGCTTCGATCCCGCGCAGGCCTCGAATGCGTCGGTGTCCTACCGCGTCGACATCGACGGTCGGCGTTTTGGTTTCGCAGTGACGAGGGAGGGTTTGACGGCCGCAATGGATCCTCCCGCCGTCACCGTCACGGCAACCGCCGCGGACCTGATCACCGCGCGCCTAGGCGGCACCGCCGCGGAACGCAGGGCCGCGCTGCGGCGGTGCACCTTCGAGGGCAGCGCGTCCGCGGTCGCCGCGATGCGCAAGGCGTTCGGACTTGCGGTCTAACCTTCGACCGCGGCCCGGCGTGGCAGCTTCCACCCCGGCCGTATGAAGTGGCAGGTGTACCCGTTGGGGTAGTGCTGCAGGTAGTCCTGATGTTCCGGTTCGGCCTGCCAGAAGTCGCCGGCCGGGCTGACCTCGGTCACCACCTTGCCGGGCCACAGCCCGGACGCGTCGACGTCGGCGATGGTGTCCAGCGCGACGCGATGCTGGTCTTCGTCGGTGTAGAAGATGGCCGACCGGTAGCTGGGCCCGACGTCGTTGCCCTGCCGGTTCTTGGTGGTCGGGTCGTGGATCTGGAAGAAGAACTCCAGGATGTTGCGGAAGTCGGTCTTGGCCGGGTCGTAGATGATCTCGATGGCCTCGGCGTGGTTGCCGTGGTTGCGGTAGGTGGCGCGGGGGACGCTGGGGTCGCCGGTGTAGCCAACCCTGGTCGAGACCACGCCGGGTTGCTTGCGGATCAGGTCCTGCATGCCCCAGAAGCAGCCGCCGGCCAGGATTGCCTTGCTGTAGTCCGTCATCTCCCCGATTATCCATACGCTCGACAAACCGCAATAGAACGTGTTCTAGTTTCTTGCGTGAAGCAGGCTTTTACCCGTGACGAACTCGCCGCCGCGTTCGCGACGTTCGAGCAGACCGTCGCGCACGCCGCCGAGACCAAGAATTGGGACGAGTGGGTGCAGCACTACACCCCGGACGTCGACTACATCGAGCACGCCGCCGGCACCATGAAGGGCCGCGACGAGGTCCGCACCTGGATCCGCGCAACGATGTCGACGTTCCCGGGCAGTCACATGACGGAGTTTCCGTCGCTGTGGTCGGTGATCGACGAGGCGACCGGGCGGATCATCTGTGAGCTGGACAACCCGATGCGCGACCCGGGCGACGGCACCATCATCAGCGCGACCAACATCTCGATCGTCACCTACGCCGGAGACGGCAAATGGTGTCGCCAGGAAGACGTCTACAACCCGCTGCGCTTCCTGCAGGCCGGAGTCAAGTGGTGCAGGAAAGCGGAAAAGCTTGGCACGCTTGACGATGACGCGGCCCGCTGGCTGCAGACCTACGGGGGTATGCAATGAGCGCGCCAACAAGCTGGTCATCGGCGCCAACGGTTTTCTCGGCTCGCACGTCACCCGTCAACTCGTCGCGACCGGAGCCGATGTGCGCGTGATGGTTCGGCCTAACGCGAACACCCGCAGCATCGACGATCTCGAGGTCACCCGCTTTCACGGTGACGTTTTCGACACGGCCACCGTTCGCGACGCGATGCGGGGCTGCGACCAGGTGTACTACTGCGTAGTCGACACCCGCGCCTGGCTGCGGGACCCGTCGCCGCTGTTTCACACCAACGTCGAGGGGCTGCGCAACGTCTTGGACGTCGCCGTCGAGGAACCCATCGCCGCCGGACTGAAGCGGTTCGTGTTCACCAGCACCTACGCCACCATGGCCCGCCGGCACGGGCACGTGGCGACCGAACAGGAGCAGATTGATCGCCGCAACCTCACCCCATACGTCGAATCGCGGGTGCAGGCCGAGGAATTGGTGTTGAAGTACGCGGCCGACAAGAACCTGCCCGCGGTGGCCATGTGTGTGTCGACGACCTACGGCGACGGCGACTGGGGCCGCACCCCGCACGGCGCGTTCATCGCGGGCGCGGTCTTCGGCAAGTTGCCGTTCCTGATGAACGGCATCCAGCTCGAGGTCGTTGGCGTCGACGATGCGGCCAGAGCAATGTTGATCGCCGCCGAGCGGGGCCGTAACGGCGAGCGATACATCATCTCCGAGCGGATGATCCCGCTGAAAGACGTGGTCAAGATCGCGGCCGACGAGGCCGGTGTGCCGGCGCCGCGACGGGCCATCTCGGTGCCCGTGCTGTACGCGATGGGGGTTCTGGGCAGCCTTCGAGCGCGGTTGACGGGAAAGGATGCCGAGCTCAGCATGCAGTCGGTACGAATGATGCGCGCCGAGGCTCCGGTCGATCACAGCAAAGCTACCCGCGAATTGGGTTGGGAGCCAAGGCCCGTCGAAGAATCGATCCGAGAGGCCGCGCGCTTCTGGGCGAACATGAAAAACGCCAGGCGAAACAGCAAGACCGCATCACCCGAATAACCGGAATCGTCCTTAACTTCTTGGGCTCGATTCCCCGCGTGTCTCGTGTAGCTAGCGTGATTTGTGTTACATAGTGTGACCCATGGTGAAGCCGTGGTGCCATTGCGCTAACGCTTGTCACCCTGCACCATCGGCGGACCCGCTTACCCGGTGGATGAGTCGGCAATGACGGCAACGGCGCCCGCCGGTCTACTCGGCTATGTGCGCGACCAGATCACGCCCCCGCTGGCAACGGTCGGTGGATTCGCCCGGATGTGTGTATTGACCGGAAAAGCTTTGTTCCGGCGGCCTTTTCACTGGAACGAGTTCGTCGTCCAGACCTGGTTCATCACCCGGGTCGCCCTACTGCCGACGATCGCGGTGTCCATCCCGCTGACCGTGCTGATCGTGTTCACCCTCAATACACTGCTGGCCGCCTTTGGCGCAGCTGACATTTCGGGCGCGGGGGCCGCTCTGGGGGCCGTCACTCAACTCGGCCCGCTGACCACTGTGCTGGTGGTGGCCGGCGCCGGATCGACGGCCATCTGCGCTGATTTGGGTGCTCGCACGATCCGTGAAGAGATCGACGCTATGGAGGTGCTCGGCATCGACCCCATCCACCGACTGGTGGTGCCGCGGGTGGCAGCGGCGACGGTCGTCGCCACCCTGCTTAACGGGACCGTGATCACGATCGGCCTGGTGGGCGGCTTCCTATTCGGCGTCAAGCTCCAAAATGTCTCGGGCGGGGCGTATCTCGCCACGCTGACCTTGGTGACAGGCCTACCGGAGGTGATCATCGCAACCCTGAAGGCGGCCATCTTCGGGACCATCGCGGGCCTGGTGGGTTGCTATCGGGGTCTGACCACCAAGGGCGGCCCTAAAGGCGTCGGCGTCGCCGTCAACGAAACGCTCGTGTTATGCGTGCTCTCGTTGTTCGCGGTCAACGTGGTGCTGACGACAATCGGCGTCCGGTTCGGAACGGGTCGCTGACATGTCGACCGCTACCGTTATACGCGCGCGCTTTCCGCGGGCGGTGGCAGGCGCCAATCACTACGGCGGGGGCGCCGTCCGGAGCATCAACAAGGCGGGGCAGCTGACCAGATTTTCGGTCAGCAGCGCATGGTCGACAGGCTGGGCAATGCGCCGATACCGCAGGGAGACACTGCGACTGATCGCCCAGATCGGCATGGGCACCGGCGCGATGGCCGTCGTCGGCGGTACCGCCGCGATCGTCGGCTTCGTGACGCTGTCCGGTGGCTCGCTGATCGCCATCCAGGGCTTCGCCTCGCTGGGCAACATCGGCGTGGAGGCATTCACCGGGTTCTTCGCGGCGCTGGCCAATGTCCGCGTGGTCACGGCGGTGGTGACCGGCGTTGCGCTCGCGGCGACGGTCGGCGCGGGCGCGACAGCCGAACTCGGCGCGATGCGGATCAGCGAGGAGATCGACGCCCTCGAGGTGATGGGCATCAAGTCGGTGGCGTTCCTGGTGTCGACGCGACTGGTGGCCGGCCTGGTGGTGGTCGTCCCGCTCTACGCGATGGCCCTGGTGATGTCGTTCCTGTCCGGACAGGTTGTCACCACACTGTTTTACGGACAGTCCGAGGGCACATACGAGCACTACTTCCGTACATTCCTGCGCACCGAGGACGTGTTCTGGTCCGGAGGCGAGGTCATCGTCATGGCGGTGATCGTGATGATCACCCACTGCTATTACGGCTACACCGCCAGCGGCGGCCCGGTCGGCGTCGGCGAGGCAGTCGGCCGGTCGATGCGTTTCTCGCTGGTGTCCACCGTGATAGTCGTCCTGCTGACATCGCTCGCGCTCTACGGTGTAGATCCGAACTTCAACCTGACGGTGTAGCCGGTGACGACGCAGAAGGAGCGAAAGACCCGGACATGGCCGGACACCGCCGCGGGCCTCGGTCTGTTCCTGACCTGCGCGGCGCTTCTTACGTTGATATACGGTCAGTTTCGCGGTGACTTCACGTCGAAGACCACGCTGACGATGCTGGCGGCGCGGGCCGGCTTGGTGATGGACCAGGGATCGAAAGTCACCTACAACGGCGTCAGCATCGGCCGGGTGGCCGGTGTCACCGAGGTCGAGCATCGCGGCAAGCCGGCGGCGCGGCTCGCCCTCGACGTCGACCCGCAGTACGTCGACCTGATCCCAAGCAACGTCATTGCGAAAATTCAGGCGACGACGGTGTTCGGCAACAAATACGTGTCGTTGACCTCGCCGAAAAAGGATTCCACGCAATCGATTACACCGTCTGCGGTGATCGACGCAACCTCGGTCACGACGGAGTTCAACACGGTCTTCGAGACGCTGGTCGGACTGGCCGACAACGTCGACCCGGTGAAGGTGAACCTCACCCTCAGCGCGGCGGCGCAGGCCCTGACCGGACTCGGCGAAAAATTCGGCCAGTCGATTGTCAACGGCAACAGGATCCTTGACCACGTCAACCCCCGAATGCCGACGATCCGCCACGACATCCACCAGCTCGCGGCGCTCGGCGAGGTCTACGCCAACGCGGCCCCGGATCTGTTCGACGCGATCGACAATGCCGTGACCACGGCGCGCACGCTCAATCACCACCAGGCCCAACTCGACGCGGCCCTGCTGGCGGCACTCGGCTTCGCCAACACCGGCAACGACATCTTCACCCGCGCCAAGCCGTTCCTGGAACGCGTGCTCACCGACCTGAAGCCGACCGCGCACCTCCTCGACTTCTACAGCCCGCAAGCGTTTTGCACCATCCGCAATTTCGCCGACGTCGCGCCCAAAGTCGCTCAGCTGGAGAGCGGCAACCACTATGCGGCGCAACTCGGTGTCTCGATCACCGGCTCGGAGAACCCGTACGTCTATCCGGACAACCTGCCGCGGGTCAACGGCCGGGGCGGACCGTACGGCAAGCCAGGCTGCTGGCAGCCGATCACCCGCGATCTGTGGCCCGCCCCTTACCTGGTGATGGACTCCGGTAACAGCATTGCGCCGTACAACCACTTCGAGTTGGGCCAGCCGCTGGCCAACGAATACGTGTGGGGCCGCCAGTATGGGGAGTACACGATCAACCCATGAGGATCACCGGAACCGTCGTCCGGCTCGCCGCGGTCGTGTCTGTCCAATTGTTCTTCACCGCAATCATTGTCGTCGTGTTCGGTCAGATTCGTTTCGACCGCACCAACAGCTACTCCGCGGAATTCAGTAATGCCAGCGGTTTACGGGCGGGACAGTTCGTTCGCGCGTCCGGCGTGGAAGTCGGCAAGGTCAAGAAGGTGAACCTGGTCGACGGTGATACGCGAATCTTGGTGGAGTTTGCGGTCGACCGCTCCGTGCAGCTGTACCAGTCGACGACGGCCCAGATTCGTTACCAGGATCTGATCGGCAATCGGTATCTCGAGATCAGCCGCGGGACCGGCGAGAACGCCGAAAGAGCCCTGCCGCCAGGCGGATTCATACCGCTGGCGCGGACCCAGCCGGCCCTGGATCTGGACGCACTGATCGGCGGGTTCAAACCGCTGTTCCGCGCGCTGGACCCGCAGAAGGTCAACTCCATCGCGTCGTCGATCATCACGGTGTTCCAGGGCGAAGGCGGAACCATCAACGACATCCTCGACCAAACCGCGCAGCTCACCATTCGGCTGGCCGAGAGCGACCAGACCATCGGCGATGTCATCCACAATCTGAACGTCGTGCTGGACACCACGGAGCGCCATCACGACCAACTCGACTCCACCATCGACAAATTCGAGGGGCTTATCACCGGGCTGAAGGACCGCGCCGCTCCACTCGCCGACGGATCCGCGCACATCAGCAACGCGGCCGGAACGATCGCCGACTTGTTGGCCGACAACCGCGCCCTCGTGCATAGCGCGGTCACTCACTTGGAGACTCTGGCCGGACCACTCAACGATCAGCGTGACCGGGTCGGCGAGCTGATCGGCAAGGTGCCCGCCGCGTTCAACATCATCGGCCGGGCCAGCGGTATCTACGGTGACTTCTTCAACTTCTATCTGTGCGACCTATCCTTGAAGGTCAACGGCCTGCAGCCCGGCGGGCCCGTTCGCTCGGTCAAACTGCTCACCCAGCCCTCGGGTAGGTGCACGCTGCAATGAGAACACTGCAGCCCGCCAACCGGGTACGAGTCGGAGCACTGGCAATCGCGATCGTGGTGCTTATTGTTGGTGTGGGACAAAGCTTCAGCAGTCTGCCCGTACTCTTCGCAACCGCCAGCTACTACGCGCAATTCACCGACTCCGCCGGCGTCAGCAAGGGCGACAAGGTGCGCATCGTCGGTCTGGATGTCGGCACCGTGCAGGACATGTCGATCGATGGTGACCACATCCTGATGAAGTTCACCGCCGGTACGCACACCATCGGCACCGAGAGCCGGGTGTCCATCCGCACCGACACGCTGCTCGGGAAGAAAGTCCTCGAGATCGAGCCGCGCGGCACCAAGCCGTTGCGTCCCAACGACGCGCTGCCGCTTGGGCAAAGCACCACCCCGTATCAGGTGTACGACGCCTTCTTCGATGTCACCAAGGCCGCCGCCGGCTGGAACATCGATACCGTCAAGGAGTCGCTGAATGTGTTGTCCCACACAATCAACCAGACCTATCCGCATCTGAGCGCCGCGCTCGACGGGGTGGCTCAGTTCTCCGACATCATCGGCAAACGCGACGACGATCTCAAACGCTTGCTCGCCGAAGCGCGGAAGGTAGCCGGCGTTCTCGGTGACCGCAGCAAGCAGATCAACGCGTTGCTGCGAAATACCCAGACCCTGCTCGCAGCGTTCAACGAGCGGGGCAGTGCCATCGCAGCGCTTTTGAGGAACGTGTCCGCGTTCTCCAACCAAGTACAGGGCCTCATCAACGACAACCCGAACCTGCACCACCTGCTCGAGCAGTTACGCGGTGTGACCGACGTTCTGACCGAACACAAGAACGACCTCGCCTCCGTTCTGAATACGCTGCGCAGCTACACCGCGGCGCTCAGCGAAGCGGTCGGGTCCGGGCCCTACTTCAAGGTGATGATCGGCAACCTGCTGCCGTATCAGATCCTGCAGCCCTGGGTAGACGCCGCATTCAAGAAGCGCGGTATCGATCCGGAGAACTTCTGGCGCAGCGCGGGGTTGCCCGCCTTCCGGTATCCCGATCCCAATGGCACCCGTTTCGCCAATGGGGCGCCGCCGCCGGCGCCGCGCGTGCTCGAAGGCACCCCTGACCATCCGGGACCGGCCGTCGCGCCCGGTTCGCCGTGCTCGTATGCGCCGCGGGCCGAGCTGTCACCAGGGCCGGGCAACCCGATGCCGTGTGTCGGCTTGGACCAAAGTCAGGGTCCCTTCGGGCCTAACGGCCCGTATCCGTCTCTCCCCGAAGTGCTTTCGTCACCGCCCAACCCTTACGGCCGGCCACCGTCACCCGGTGTGCCCGACGCGGGTGTTCCCGGTGCACCGGTGCCGAACGCACCGGGTACGCCGGTGCCGCTGCCGGCGAACCCACCGCCGGGAGCGCGACGAGAAAGCCTGATTCCTCCGGGTCTGCCCGCGCCCCAGCCGCCCGTCCCGCCTTCGCCCCCGCCACCACCGGGGCCCGGGCCGCAGCTACCCGCTCCGTTCCTCACACCCGGTGGGAACGGGGGATAGCGTCCGATGAGCACCATCTTCGACATCCGCAAGCTGCGACTGCCCCAGCTATCGAAGGCCGCCGTGGTTTTCGGATCACTCGTTGCGGCCCTAGGACTTGTTGCCGCACTTGTGGGTTGGCAGCTCTACGAAAGACTGACCAACAACACGGTCATCGCCTACTTCCCCGCGGTCAACGCCCTCTACACCGGGGACAAGGTGCAGATCATGGGGATCCGGGTTGGCGCTATCGACAAGATCGAGCCCACTGGCGACCGGATGAAGGTGACGTTTCATTACCGCAACAAGTACAAGGTGCCCGCCAACGCGTCGGCGGTGGTACTCAACCCGACGCTGGTGGCCTCACGCAGTATTCAGTTGGAGCCACCGTACAAGGGCGGACCGGTGCTGACCGACCATGCGGTGCTGCCCATCGAACGCACCCAGGTGCCGGTCGAATGGGATGAGCTGCGCAACAGCGTGACTCACATCATCGACAAGTTCGGGCCGAGCAAAGACCATCCGGAGGGGCCGTTCGGCGAGATCATCGAGGCGTTCGCCAACGGACTGGAGGGCAAGGGCCAGCAGATCAACACCACCCTCAACAGCCTGTCCAACGCGCTGAGCACACTCGATGAGGGACGTGGAGATTTCTTCGCGGTGTTGAAGAGCCTGGCGATGTTCGTGAACGCCCTGCATCAAGACGATCAACAGTTCGTCGCGCTGAACAAAGACCTGGAACAACTGTCCGACAACCTCGTCAGCTCGGATCAGTCTGCCGCCAACGCTATTCGGGACACCGACAGTCTGTTGTCCACCGCCCAGGAATTCCTGACCGAGAACCGCGACACCCTGACCCACGACGTCAACAACCTCGGCGACCTGACCACTACGATCATGCAACCGGAGCCGCGCGACGGCTTGGAGACGGCGTTGCACATCCTGCCAAACATGGCGGCCAACGTGCTGGCGATCTACGAACCGGCACACGGCAGCCTCAGCGGTGTCGCGGCGTTCACCAACTTCGCCAACCCAATGGAGTTCATCTGCAGCGTGATTCAGGCCGGCAGTCGACTCGGTTACCAGGACTCAGCGGAACTCTGCGCGCAGTACCTGGCGCCAATCCTCGACGCGATCAAGTTCAACTATTTCCCCTACGGCATCAACTTGTTCAGCGCCGCGGACACGCTACCGAAAAACGTCGTGTACTCCGAGCCGCGCCTGCAGCCACCGCCGGGATTCAAGGACACCACCGTCCCGGGTATCTTTTCGCCGGATACCCAATGGTCACACCGTAATTCGGAGCCCGGCTGGATCGTTGCACCCGGCATGCAGGGCGTGCAGGTGCAGGCGGCAACCAGGAATCTTCTCACGGCGGCGTCGCTGGCTGAGTTGATGGGCGGACCCGATATTCCCCCACCGCCCGCGGGTCACACCATGACCGGGCCGCCCAATGCCTACGACGAAACCAACCCACTGCCGCCCCCGTGGTACCCACAACCGTTGCCCTCACCGGGGCCGCCGCCACCACCGCCCGGTCCGCCGCTCGGCGCCGCGGAAGCCGGCGCGCCCGGCCCGGACAGATGAGGGTGGCGCGGCCGATCGGCCGCAAGCTGTGGCAGGCGCTGGCGATCATGGCAGCCGTTGTGGTGCTGACGTCATGCGGGAACTGGCGGGGCATCGCCAACGTGCCGCTGCCCGGTGGGCCCGGTAGCGGACCGGGTTCCTACAAAATCTTCGTTCAGATGCCAAACACCATGGCGCTCAATGGGAACAGCCGAGTCTTGGTGGCCGACGTCTTCGTCGGCACGGTGCGGTCCATCGACCTGAATAATTGGGTCGCCACGCTGACCGTCGACCTGGACAAGGGCGTTCGGCTGCCGAGGAACGCAACCGCCAAGATCGGCCAGACCAGCTTGCTCGGTTCGCAGCACGTCGAGTTGGCCGCGCCACTCGATCCGTCCCCCCAGTCGCTGAAGGCCGGCGACACCATCTCGCTGAGCAACGCCTCGACCTATCCCTCGACCGAACAGACGTTGGCCAGCCTAGCGATGGTGTTACGCGGTGGGGGAATCCCCAACCTCGAGGTGATCCAGAACGAGGTCTACGCGATCCTCGCCGGGCGGGCTCAGCAAATCCGAGACTTCCTGGGCAAGCTCGACACATTCGCCGGTGAGGTGAACAAACAACGAGAGGACATCCACCAGGCGATCAACTCCACCGATCGGTTGTTGGGTTATGCCGCGAAACGGGCCGACACGTTGGATCGCGCCCTCACCGAATTCCCTCCGCTGGTCGAGCATTTCGACAAGCAGCGGAATTTGTTCGCCGACACCGTCGAAGCGGTGGGTCGGATCAGTAATGTGACCGACCAGACGTTCACCGCCTCGCGGGGCAACCTGCACCAGGATTTACAGGACTTGCAGCGGCCGCTCAAGCAACTCGGCCGCGCCGCACCGTATCTGGTCGATGCACTGACACTGCTGCTGTCGCCGCCGTTCTCCATCGACAGCGTGCCGAAAATCGTTCGCGGAGACTACATCAACGTCTCCGGTGCGCTGGACCTCACGCTGAGCACCGTCGACAACGCGATCTTCACCGGGACGGGATTCTCCGGAGCGCTGCGTGCCCTCGAACAGTCCTGGGGTCGCGACCTCTCGACGATGGTTCCCGACATCCGTTACACCCCCAATCCGGCCGAAGCGCCAGTGGAGCGGGGCGAATAGTGCTGACCCGCTTCATCCGCAACCAGCTGATTGTGTTCGCCGCGTTGACGATAGCGGCCCTTGTCGCGCTCGGCTGGTTCTATCTGCGCATCCCGAGCCAGCTCGGGGTCGGCCAGTATCGCTTGATCGCCGAACTGCCGGCGTCGGGCGGTCTTTACCGCACGTCGAACGTGACGTACCGGGGTATCCAGATCGGCAAGGTCACCAAGGTCGAGCCGACGAAGCACGGCGTCAGGGCAACCCTGAGTATCGACGACCGGTTCAAGATCCCGATCGACGCATCGGCCAATGTGCACTCGGTGTCGGCGATCGGTGAGCAGTACGTCGACCTGGCCTCGACCGGGGACCCCGGGAAGTTCTTCTCCCCGGGCCAGACCATCACCAAGGGGACGGTGCCCAGCGAGATCGGCCCTGCCCTCGACGCCGCCAACCGTGGCCTGTCGGTGCTGCCCAAACAGAAGATTGCGTCGTTGCTCGAGGAAACATCGCTTGCCGTCGGCGGATTGGGGCCGGCGCTGCAACGACTAGTCGACTCGACCCAGTCGATCGTCGGCGACTTCGAAGCCAACCTGTCCGACGTCGACGACATCATTGCCAACGCAGCACCCATCCTGGACAGCCAGGTGGATTCGGGCGACTCGATCGCTCAGTGGTCGCGCAACCTCAAAGTGCTCACCGCACAGATCGCGAACAACGACCCGCACCTGCAGAATGTGCTGACCAAGGGAGCTCCGACCGCCGAGCAGGTCAACCGTGTCTTCAGCGACGTCCGCGAGTCGCTACCGCAGACCATCGCGAACCTCGAAGTCGTCGCCGACATGCTCAAGCGGTACAACGCCGGCCTCGAACAGTTGCTGGTGTTCCTGCCGGAGGTCGGATCGGTCGCTCAGACGCTGATCGCGTCGGCCCCGGGCGCGGTGCTGATGAATCTGAACCTGTCACTGAACAATCCGCCGCCGTGTCTGACCGGATTCCTCCCTGCCTCAGAGTGGCGCTCGCCCGCTGATACGAGCGCCGCGCCGCTGCCGGCCGGAACCTATTGCAAGATCCCGCAAGACACGCAGGCCAACGACGTCCGCGGCGCGCGCAACTACCCCTGCGTCGACGTCCCGGGCAAACGCAGGGCGACGCCGCGGGAGTGCCGGGACAACACGCCATACGTGCCGCTGGGCACCAACCCCTGGTACGGCGATCCGAATCAGATCCGGAATTGCCCGGCGCCCGGGGCCCGCTGCGATCAACCAGTCGATCCCGGAAAGGTGATACCGGCGCCGTCGGTGAACAACGGCATGAATCCGGTGGCGGCCGACCGCCTGCCGCCGCCCGCGCCGCCGGTAACCGATCCGTTGCAACGGCCCGGGTCGGGTTCGGTGCGCTGCAACGGGCAGCAGCCCAACCCGTGTACCTACACACCGGCCGGGCCGAGCGCGATCTATCTGCCGTCCAGCGGCGAAGTGATGGGGCCCGACGGCGCCAAGTACCTGCTGGAGGACTCCCGCCACACCGGCGACAATGGGTGGAAGGACATGCTTGCCCCGGCCGGCTGACACACGTCGGGAATCTTGTGCGGCCGGCGGTGTTGAAACAGCTATTCGCACGTGAGGAGACCTCATCATGACCAGTCGGCCCGTTTTGGAACCCACCGCCGAGCATCCGATCACCATTGAGCCGACCGGTAAGCGGGTCGTGGTGCGCGTCAACGGCGAAATCGTCGCCGACACCAACGACGCCCTACAGCTCCAAGAGTCCACTTACCCTGCCGTGCAATACATTCCGATCACCGACATCGTCCAGGGCGTGCTCACCCGGACCGACACGAGCACCTACTGCCCGTTCAAGGGCGAGGCCGGCTACTACAGCGTGACCACTGGTGGCGGGACGGTCGAGGACGCAATCTGGTTTTACGAGCAGCCCTATCCGGCCGTGGCGGCGATCGCCGGCCACGTGGCGTTCTACCCCGACAAAGCGGAGATCACCGTCGACTAGGCGCTCGCCAGGCCGAACACGTGCGCGGTCAGCTCGGGTATCGCTGTATTCGCGCAGCGACGTGATGAGCCCGTCCTGGGTTTCGACGATGAAGACGGCCGGGCTGTTGTAGTGGACGCCGTCGCGGGTGTCGCCGTCGGCTTCGGCCTCGATCACCACGCTCTCGCCGTCGTTGAAGCACTGCAGGAAATCCAGATTCAACTCGAGCTGCTGTTTGCGTCGTTCGACCTCGCCGCGCCAAGCCGCCTTGTCGACCGAGCGGCGGGTGGCGATGTTCCAGTAGGTGAAATCGTCGCTGAGCAGTTCGAAGCATTCATCGACGTCGGCGCCCTCGGAGAGGCATTGCAGGAACATCCACGCCAACTCGGCGGACGGATTGTCGAACGGCGTGGTCATGTGCGCCGCTCCTCCTCATCGCTGCGCTCTGCATCGTCGACTGGCGTGGTCACCTCGCCATCCTGACGCGAAAGCCAGTCAGTGGTCAATGACGTCGCGGACGCCCACAACCTCCTCCAGCCGGATCTATGATCGGAAAGGTCGAGCAGCGGTGGGAGCAGATGGTGAGTAGTGCTCGCACGGTGACATTCCCCGGTGCGGTGAGCCCCAGAAATACCCTTCTTCCGCTGCGTCGAGGTCCTGGTGACCCGTGCTTTGTCGTCGACGCCGACGGTGCCATCTGGCGAACCAGCTTGTTGCACAGCGGATCCGTCACCGCGCGGATCAGCCGCACCGCCGCCAACGCGGTTGACTGCACGGCGTGGGGGACCGGCGCCGACGAATTCCTCGACGCGCTCCCGGCGCTGCTCGGCGCCCATGACGACCTGACCGGGTTCGAGCCGGTCGACCAGATCGTCGTCGAGGCTTATCGGCGTGTGCCGCATCTGCGGCTGGGCCGCACCGACCGGGTGATGGAGGCGCTGATCCCCGCCGTGCTCGAGCAACGGGTACCGGGCAAAGACGCGTTCCGGGCCTGGCGGCTGCTGGTGACCAAATTCGGAACGCCGGCCCCGGGACCGGCCCCGGCGCGGATGCGGGTGCCGCCGCCGGCCGAGGTGTGGCGGCGGATCCCATCGTGGGAGTTCCACCTTGCCAACGTCGATCCGGGTCGGGCCCGCACCATCGTCGGGTGTGCGCAGCGGGCGTCGTCGCTCGAGCGGCTGACGTCGTGGCCAACGGAGAAAGCCCGCGAGGCGCTGATGTCGCTCCCGGGAGTGGGGATCTGGACGGCTGCCGAGACGGCACAGCGGGCGTTCGGCGACCCCGACGCGCTGTCAGTGGGCGATTACCACGTCCCGAAGATGATCGGCTGGACGTTTCTGGGGCGGCCGGGCAACGACGAGGAGATGGTCGAACTCCTCGAGCCGATGCGGCCGCACCGCCACCGGGTGGTCCGGTTGCTGGAGGCCAGCGGACTGGCCTACGAGCCGCGTCGCGGCGCGCGGTTACCGCTGCAGGACATTCGCGGGCTGTGACGTACGCCCGGGGTTACTCCCGGCGGCCATCGGGTACTTGACGCTCATGACTCACTTCACTGTGCCCGGCCTGACCGAGCAGCAAGGTGCGAAGATCGTTGACCTGTTGCAGAAGCAACTGAGCACCTACAACGATGTGCATCTGACGCTCAAGCACATTCACTGGAATGTGGTAGGCCCCAACTTCATTGGCGTACACGAAATGATCGACCCGCAGGTCGAATTGGTGCGTGGATACGCCGACGAGGTGGCCGAGCGGATCGCCACCCTCGGCGGGTCGCCGCAAGGCACGCCCGGCGCCATCGTCAAAGACCGTACGTGGGACGACTATTCGCTCGGCCGCGACACCGTACAAGCCCACCTCGCCGCCTTGGACTTGGTCTACAACGGCGTCATAGAGGACACCCGCAAGGCAATCCAGGAAACCGAAGAGTTAGATCCGGTAACCCAGGACATCCTGATCGGGCATGCCACAGAACTGGAGAAGTTCCAGTGGTTCGTGCGGGCACACCTCGAGAGTGCCGGCGGAACGTTGTCGCACGAGGGCAGCTCCAGCGAGAAGGGTGCGGCCGACACCGCGCGCTGAGTCGCGGGTGATCGTGGCAACGGAATAATCGGACCGCAGTCCGGTTATACGGGTATCCGATGTAGGGAGGCCCGAAATGCCCGCGATAACCGCAGACACACTGAGCCTGCCGCGGGTAGCCGCGGCGGGTCCCATCGACACCGAACGGCCTGTCCGTTCCATCACCACCGGTCCGCGGGGCCACGAGGGCGAAGGTTTCCCCGTGGTCCGCGCGTTCGCCGGGGTGAGCAGCGCCGCGCTCGACCCATTCGTCCACATGGACCAGATGGGCGAGGTGGAATACCAGCCCGGCGAACCGCGGGGCACCGACTGGCACCCGCACCGCGGGTTCGAGACCGTCACGTACATGATCGACGGCCGCTTTGCGCACCAGGACTCGCACGGTGGCGGGGGTCTGATCGCCGACGGCGCGACGCAATGGATGACCGCTGGCGCGGGCATCCTGCACATCGAAACCCCACCGGCCGAATTGGTCGAGAGTGGCGGGCTGTTCCACGGCATCCAGCTGTGGGTCAACCTGCCCAAGGGCGACAAATTCGCAACTCCGCGCTACCAGGCCATCGAAGGCAACGACGTCGCACTGCTGTCGTCCGACGACGGCGGCGCCTTGATCCGCGTCATCGCCGGCGAGGTCGACGGCCGTCAGGGCCCCGGTGTGACACATACGCCGATTACGTTGGCGCACGCGACGATTCAACCGGACACTCGGCTGAACATCCCGTGGAACCGCGACTACAACGCACTGGTTTACGTGCTGGCCGGGCGCGGCTCGGTCGGGCCGGTCTCCCATCCGGTCCACCAGGGTCAGCTGGTGGTCCTGGGTCCGGGCGACCGGATCACCGTCGACGCGGCGGGGTCGCAGGATGCGCGAACCCCCGCGCTGGAGGTCCTGATCCTGGGCGGACGGCCGATCCGCGAGCCGGTGTTCCACTACGGCCCGTTCGTGATGAACACCAAGGCCGAGGTGGTCCAGGCGCTCGAGGACTACCAGGCCGGCAAATTCGGCAGCGTCCCGCCCGACGGCTTGATGCCGCGCCACACCGCTGGCTAACACATCTGTCAATTTCGGGACGGGCGTTGGTGTGAGCTATGGCACAATCAAAGAGTGGTTCAGCCAGCGAGTCGGGGACCGGGGCGTCCTCCCGCAGCAAAGGCGGCTGAAACGCGTAAGCGCATTCTGCGCGCCGCCCGAGAAGTATTCAGCGAACGTGGCTACGACGCTGCCACCTTCCAGGCCATTGCGATCAGGGCCGACCTGACCCGGCCCGCCATCAACCACTACTTCGCAAATAAGCGCGTGCTGTATTGGCAGGTGCTGGAGGAGACCAACAACGCCATGGTCGCCGCCAGCACTCAGCGGGCGCGCAACGAAACGACCCTGACCGGCCGGGTGTCCGCCTTCATCCAAAGCGCCACCGAGGCTGAACTCGAATACCACGCCGCGTCAGCGTTCTTGATCGCGGCGACGCTGGAGTCTCAGCGTCACCCCGAACTGAGCCGGCCGGGCAGCGACTCGGTGAACACCACCCGGGCGTTCTTGCTGTGGGCCATCAACGACGGCATCCAGAGCGGCGAACTCGACGCGAACACCAACGCCGTGGCGCTCACCGAGATGCTGCTTGCCGTGCTGCTGGGGGTCGGCTTCTACGCGGGATTCGTCGGCAGCCGCGACGAGTTCGACATCATCACCGACCAGCTGAAGATGTTGATGCTTCGCAGCCTGGCTCAGCCACCGGGTTAGCCGAGTGATGTAGCGCACACAAGCACATAGATTGCCTAAGTTATTAGGTAGCATGTAGTCGCTATGACTGGTGTACCTAACGTGACTTCCGTTCGTTCCGAAGGCGATAGCTGGGACATCACCGAGAGCGTGGGCGCCACCGCCCTGAGCGTGGCCGCGGCCCGGGCCGTGGAAACCGGCTCCGACAACGCCCTGATCCGTGACCAGTTCGCCTACCTGCTGGTCGCCAACGCCGGGCGGCCGTGGGAGCAGCTGGCGACTTCGCTGGAGTGGATCGGCGACGACGACCACGGGCGACGGGCCCACCGCCTGGCTATCGACTACCAGGCCGTTCGCACGCACTACTTTGATTCGTACTTCGTCGACGCCGCCGCCGCCGGCATCCGGCAGGTGGTCATCCTCGCCGCGGGGCTCGATTCCCGGGCCTTCCGGTTGGACTGGCCAGCCGGCACCACCGTCTACGAGATCGACCAGCCTCAGGTAGTCGCCTACAAGACCAGCACCCTCGAGTCGGCGGGTGCCGCGCCGACAGCCGAGCGGCGGACCGTGCAGATTGACCTGCGCGACGACTGGGCAGCTGCGCTGACGGCCGCGGGCTTCGATGCGAGTCAGCCCACCGCCTGGCTCGCCGAGGGGCTGCTGCCCTACCTGCCGGCCGACGCTCAGGACCGGCTGTTCGAGATTCTGACCGGCTTGAGCGCCCCGGGCAGTCGCGTCGCCGTCGAAGCGTTCAGCCTCGGCACGGCCGACAGCGAAGCCCGTCGCGTTGCGCGCCGCGCCCGGTTCGACCGGATGCGCCAGCGACTCGGTCTGGACATCAACGTCGAGACCCTGACGTATCAGGAGAGCGGCCGTGCCGACGCCGCGGACTGGCTGACCCAACACGGTTGGCGCGTCGACGCGATCAGCAATACCGACGAGATGGCGCGGCTGGGCCGGGGAATTCCGGCCGATCTGGCCGACGAGGCCTTCACCACCACCTTGCTTCGCGCCGAACTCGGTAGCGACCGAACAACTAAGGATGAGGAGCTGCGATGAGCGCCCTGCGTAGCCACGACGACACCTGGGACATCACCGAAAGTGTGGGAACCACCGCGGTCATGGTGGCCGCCGCCCGTGCCGCCGAAACCGACAAGCCTGACCCGCTGATCCGCGACCCCTTCGCGAAGGTCCTGGTCAGTCAGGCCGGCACCGGCGTATGGGAAAAGATGCTGGACAGCTCGTTGCTGGACAAGGTGGCCGAGATCGACGCCGAGGCCGCGGCGATCTTCGAGCACATGCGCGGCTATCAGGCCGTGCGCACGCACTTCTTCGACGCCCACTTCGCCGCCGCGGCGGCCGCCGGAATCCGGCAGGTGGTCATCCTGGCCTCCGGCCTGGACTCGCGGGCCTACCGGCTGGACTGGCCGGCCGGTACCACCGTCTACGAGATCGACCAGCCCAAGGTGCTGGAGTACAAGTCGGCGACGCTGGCCGCGCACGGCGCGACGCCGTCGGCCGACCGCCACGAGGTGGCCATCGACCTGCGTCAGGACTGGCCGGCGGCGCTGGTCGCCGAGGGATTCGACCCGCAGGCCCCGACCGCCTGGCTGGCCGAGGGGCTGCTGATGTACCTGCCCGCCGACGCCCAGGACCGGCTGTTCACCCAGATCACCGAACTGAGCGCGACCGGGAGCCGGATCGCCGCCGAGACCGCGGCCAACCACGCCGACGAGCGTCGTCAAGAAATGCGGGAACGCCTCGATCGAGTGGCCGAAAAGCTCGGGATCGAGCGCAACGTCGACATCCAGGACCTGATCTACCACGACGACGATCGCGCCGACGTCGCCTCGTGGCTCAACGACCACGGCTGGCGGGCCGCCGCCCAGAACTCGGGCGACGAGATGCGGCGGCTGGACCGCTGGGTCGAAGGCGTGCCGTCGGCCGACGACAAGCAAGCGTTCTCGCAGTTTGTGACCGCCGAGCGCGCCTGAGGGACAGCCGGGCGACGATGCAAAGCCCGCAGGGCTGTGAGGAGGAGCCCGGCAGTCAGATCCAGCCGGGCGACGATGCAGATCCCGGCGATCAGGCGTAGTCAGGGGCACCTGTTGCCCAACCCAGTGGTTGATTAGGATTGGGACCCTGCCGGTCGAGGAAGGGAATCCCGATGACCACCGAAGCTACCGAGACCACTGCCCCAGTTGCACCCACGACTTCAGCCTCCGGCTCGGACGTCGCGAAGACGGTCGCGCGGCTGCGTCAGACGTTCGCGACCGGCCGCACGCGAAATGTGGAGTGGCGCAAGCAGCAACTGAACGCGCTCAAGCAACTGATGGTCGAAAACGAGACCAAAATCGCCGACGCTCTGGAGAAGGACCTCGGCCGGTCGCCGTTTGAGGCGTGGCTCGCCGACGTCGCCAGCACCACCGGCGAGGCGGCCTACGCCGCGAAGAACGTGGCCAAGTGGGCGAAGCGCCGTCACCGTCGGCTGGAGATGTCGCAGCTGCCCGCCCGCGGCTGGGTGGAATTCGAGCCTTATGGCACCGTGCTGATCATCGGCGCGTGGAACTTCCCGTTCGCGCTGACGTTGGGGCCCGCCGCCGGCGCGATCGCCGCGGGAAACACTGTGCTGCTCAAGCCTTCTGAGGTGGCGCCGGCTTCCTCGGCGCTGATGGCCGAGTTGGTCCCGCGCTACCTCGACAACGACGCGATCGCCGTGATCGAGGGCGACGGCGCTGTCAGCCAGGAGCTCATCGCGCAGGGCTTCGACCATCTCCTGTTCACCGGCGGCACCGAAATCGGCCGCAAGGTCTACGAAGGCGCGGCGTCGCAGCTGACCCCGGTGACCCTCGAACTGGGCGGCAAGAGCCCGGTGATCGTGTCGAAGGACGCGGACATCAAGGTCGCCGCAAAGCGGATCGCCTGGACCAAGCTGATCAACTCCGGCCAGATCTGCATCGCGCCGGACTATGTGTTGGCCGAGGCGCCGATCCGCGACCAGTTGGTCGACGAGATCCAGAAGGCGGTCACCACTTTCGAGTCCCAAAACGCAAGCGGCGGTAAGCGAATCGTCAACGAGCGGCACTTCGACCGACTCACCACCGCCCTTGCCGCGACGCAGGGCAAGGTCGTGATCGGCGGCGGTTCGGATGCCTCGAAGCTGAACATCCAGCCCACCGTCGTCGTGGACCCCGCGACCGACGAGCCGCTGATGACCGACGAGATCTTCGGTCCGATTCTGCCGGTGCTGACCGTCCAAAACCTGGACGAGGCAATCACTTTCGTCAACTCGCGGCCCAAGCCGCTGGCCGCCTACCTGTTCACCAAGACCAAGGCCGTCCGTGAGCGGGTGATCAAGGAAGTGCCGGCCGGCGGCATGGTGGTCAACCACCTGCTGTTCCACTTCGCTACCCACAAGCTGCCCTTCGGCGGCGTCGGCCCGTCGGGCCTGGGTGCCTACCACGGCAAGTTCGGCTTCGAGGAGTTCAGTCACCGCAAGTCGGTGCTGACCAAGACGACCCGACCCGACATCGCCAGCTTCATCTACCCGCCTTACACCGAGAAGGCGTGGAAGCTGGCCCGCCGGCTGTTCTGACGTTCCCCCTTCATTTATTGGTCACCGAAGATCGAGAGATAGGAATTTCATGCCCGGAGTGCAGGATCGCGTTGTCGTCGTCACCGGAGCCGGTGGTGGTCTGGGGCGCGAGTACGCGCTGACCCTCGCCAAGGAAGGCGCCAGCGTCGTGGTCAACGACCTCGGTGGTTCTCGCGACGGGACCGGCGCCGGACACAACATGGCCGACGACGTCGTCAAGGAGATCAAGGACGCCGGCGGACGTGCGGTGGCCAACTACGACAGCGTGGCCGAGCCCGAGGGCGCCGAGAACATCATCAAGACCGCGCTCGACGAGTTCGGCAAGATCGACGGCGTCGTGAGCAACGCCGGCATCCTGCGCGACGGCACCTTCCACAAGATGTCGTTCGAGAACTGGGATTCCGTACTCAAGGTGCACCTCTACGGCGGCTACAACGTGATCCGCGCAGCGTGGCCGCACTTCCGCGAGCAGAGCTACGGTCGCGTACTCGTCGCCACCTCGACCAGCGGTCTGTTCGGCAACTTCGGTCAGGCCAACTACGGCGCCGCGAAGCTGGGCCTGGTCGGCCTGATCAACACGCTGGCCCAGGAAGGCGCCAAGTACAACATCAAGGCCAACGCGCTGGCGCCGATCGCCGCCACCCGGATGACCGAGGACATCCTGCCGCCCGAGGTCCTGCAGAACCTCACCCCGGATTTCGTCGCGCCGGTGGTGGCCTACCTCGTCACCGAAGAAGTGCCTGACACCGGCTCGATCTTCATCGTCGGCGGTGGCAAGGTGCAGCGCACCGCGCTGTTCCAGAACGAAGGCGTCACCTTCAAGACCCCGCCGTCGGTCGACGACATCGCCTCGCACTGGGGCGAGATCGACGACCTGTCGGCGGCGAAGGCGGCCAACTTCTCCATCCGCTGATCGACCTCAAAGCGTCCGTCAACAAAAGAGGCGCCGCACCGCGCAACCGGTGACGGCGCCTCTCTTGTCCAACCTGATTACAACCCGATGGCCGCGAAGTCCGCGGCGATTTGCGAGGCCGCACTGGAAAGCACTTCTGTCGCGAAGCCGGCGGCCAGGGTGTCCAGCGCGGTGTTTGCCGCCAGCGGCAGCCCGAAGGCGTCCATGTAGTCGCCCGTCGCGATGTTAGCGCTGAACAACGACAGGTCGTAGGCGGGAAGGCTGGTCGTCAGCGCATTCGAGATGTCTTGCAGCGGCAGGAAAACCGAGTAGGCCGTCGACAGTGCACTGGAGAAGGCGTTGGCGATATCGGTGATCGTTGGTGTAGCCGCCGAGACGGCGGTGGCGGACTCCGCCCCCGCTGATGCGGAGGTTGTGGCCGCCGCCGAATATGGGTCGGTGTTGGTCATCAAGTTCTGAATACCTTGCTGCGTATCGGCGACCAAGGTGTTGAACTCGGTGGTGGGGCTGACGTCGGGAGCCAATCCGAATGGGGTGTTGACGTCGGCGTTCGTGGTCGAATAACCCACGCTTCCGTCGCCGTAGCCAAGGTTGATCAGGTAGGTCAGATCGGGGCCGAGCAACTCTTGGAGTGGCTTCGGCAGGAGCGCGACCAACGGCGCGGTGATCTCGTGCCCGAACGTGGTGTCCCCTCCACCCAGGGTGGTGATCATGTGATAGGTGGTGTCGAGATCCGCGCTTGATAAGGAGTGTCCTCAATGTTCTAGTGATATGTTGTCGACTTTCCAATTTTATCTACCGAAGCCTTCACTTTCGATTACAGTGAGAAACGTGGATGTAGAATTAGAATTTAGGCGTAGAGATAAGAAGAAGTTGATCGCTAGCCTACTACTTGGACTGAATTTTATTCGCGACTTATAGATGCCCTTCCAGTCTTATGATTATTTCATGTATTCCTCTATTTTCCCTAGATTCCACTGAAGCCGAATGAGACGAAAGAAACATCCCGAATCGCCTTGTGTAGTGGCGTTACTCTGGGTTACTAAAACACGCTAGATGGGACGACTAAGATACCTCTCAAGTTTTTTAACATTTTGGAAATTCGAATGGGTTGTTCAATTGAGAATCCCTTTCTGTAGTTCATCCCATTTACCATCTGGCTGTGATGACTGCCGTGATACAGTGATCGAATTGATAGCCTCGCTCAGGGACACGGGATTGACGACCCACTCCTGGGGATTTCTTGTACTTGTCTATCACACTTGTTTTCATCCACTCGACGATTCTAACTGAGGGGTTAACTAGTTCTAACTAGGTTAATTAAAAGATTATCTTATGTAGATGCTAACTATACTGTAGAAGACCGATGGTAGACAAAGAAAAAATAAAGTGTGATTTCTGTGGGAAATCTTTCAATTCCAGAAAACAGTTGGAACAGCACAAGCAGGACGTTCACAGTGCGGAGAATAAGAATAACGCAATCATACCCGGAAAGAAATCTTTCAAGCCCTCTAAGAAGGTGATTGCTACGATTGGCGTTGGCATTTTAGTCGCTATTATAGTCAGTATTGGGGTGTTTTCTGCCACGGCACCGCATGTCCCGTCTGCCTTAACAATAGGTGGTATACAATGTAGTTCGTTTGAGCAACTTGTTTTTCATATACACTCACATCTTGATATCTTTATTAACGGTAAGCCTTTCACGATCCCCGCGCAGATCGGTATTATACCTGGCAAATGCTTCTATTGGCTGCATACTCATGATGAATCTGGAGTTATTCACATAGAATCACCCGTAAGTAGAAACTATACGCTCGGACAGTTTTTCGATATATGGAATCAGAAATTCAATAACCCTCAGCTGTTTGATAATGTGGCTAACGGTAATAATACGTTAACAGTGTATGTAAACGGGAGCAAAGTACCAAGTGGGACAAATTACAGAGATATCAAACTAGGCGCACATGATGAGATTGCAATAGTTTATGGTACTCCTCCAAGTACGTATACCTTCGAGATATATCTTTGCTGAGGGGTTGTAATATTGGTAGTGATTTCTTATCACACTACCAACTTTCCCGACGCTCCCATAAAATGTGAAAAATGCAGTTACACCTTTAGAGCCTGACAGCCCACATAGCCGTAAAATCATTCATCTAAGGCAGTTGGACAAAAAGTTTTACATCACGATGAGTTGGACATTGTCCATATTCTTGTTAGCCTGAAATTTTTTGGTCATTTCTTTCACCTCGCGTGCATCACCTCTAAGAAGGAATATTTCAAGGCATCTGTCTCTATCAATCTTGCTATGCAGATGCGTATTGATTAATTTATCGTAGACGTGCCTCATTTCCGTAACTTGATCATCAGAATCCTCGTCATGAATCGCTAGAAATAGCGCATGAAGCATACCAGTCAAGTCCTGTCTTTTTCTTTCTTCTGATAGTAAGTTACGAATGCCAGCTCTCACTATTTCCGACCTGCCTGAGAATCCATGCGATTTTTCTAATTTGTCCATCTCATCTAAAATAGTTCTATTAAGTGACACACTCACTATAGGCAACGTTGTTCAATGTTATTAAGTATCTTATATACCTATTCATAGAAATTAATAACAAATTTAAATATATTTATAATTGTGTTCATGTTAGGATGGGCTATGTCTCCGGGTCAAATGCTAGCAATTGGTTGAATGTCATCTCCTTAAAAAGAGGGGAGTAATACATTACAATTTGGCCCATGGCGTAACATCCATTATTCATCCAGCTGGTATGCTTTAGAATAAGGATTTTTATATGGTATCCTCAAATTACTAATATCTCGAAAGCTGTAAAATGACATCCATTATCTGCTCTGCTGCATTGTAGTAATAATCCTTGCAACTAGTGTTCTTGTTTCAATTCTAAACGAAATCGATACTGCTTCACCAACAAACACCGCGGTAGCGGCAGTAGCACCAGTAATATCTAAAAATAACAATAAAGTTACTGTAGATAAATTTGGTATAAGAGAAATTTATCCCACTAAGTCAAATGGGACGGAATGGTATATCAATATGAGTTCACCTCTAAATGACAAAAGTTTCTCTCTTTCTGGTGGAGGCGAAAAAACATCAAATTCTTCTCTAGCAAATGCTACTTCATTAAATGGCCATATAATAAAAGAGCCCGATGGTTCATATCAGGTATACGGTGTTCGGAAAACAGGCAAATATGACTTTTCTGTGCGAATGAATGTAAATGCGTCAGATATTGCCAAATGGTGGAAGAATATAGAAATGACAGGGTATGTTAAGGTTGTAACTGATACTTCTAGCGGTGCTGCATTAGATTGGTATGCCAGAGGTCGTCTACATATTAGGAGCAGTCCTTGTGAAGGTGTAGCTTATCATGCTGGTTTAAGAGCTGACGGAAGTGAATACTGGCAAAAAGAGATATGGCATACTGGTGGATACACAGACTTTAGGAGTAATATTACTGCCACCCATTCACTTCTTGGAAGATGGGTAGGTCTTAAGATAATCATGTTTAATATAAATAATGATAGCGCAGTGAGATTGCAGACTTATTTGGATGATAATGCTACCAACCATTGGAAAAAAGTTGCAGATGTTGTAGATAATGGTGGGTGGTATGCGGACAATCCAAATGACCTATTTTACATGCGAACTGTGGAAGATCTAAAGATTATATAGTAACAAACGCTGGCCCCATAGCCACATTTAGATCGGACAATATGATATGGGACTTTAAAGACTTGAGCATAAGAGAAATACAACCTCCGTCCGACGTTAAGGTCGATACTATAAAGGAGCTTACAACTAACACTAGCTCAACTTATAATCCATATGTATTTGGCAATGCAACTCAAGAATGGATAGACAAAGAACACAATGTCAAGATCTTGTTTAGTCCTTCACCAGAATATCCTTCAGTAGGAAATCTTACACAACTTAGTTTCAACGTGCAAGATTTGAAAACAGGTAGCCACGTGAAGAATGTAACCGGTACTGTTACAGTAATAAATAATTTTACTGCAAATGTTAATACTGGGATAAATAAAGGAACCCCTAACGGAGACTTTTCAATATTTAAAACTATATCAGCGCCTAACGGCAGTTTCTCTATAAAGGACCATTTTCTGCAAGCAGGAACGCATCAAATCATTGCAAGAATAAACTCAAAGAATAATATATTCTCCGCTCTGGCATCTTTTAATGTCATAGTGTTGTCACCACAGTAATTACGATGGTAGATACCACAATTCAATATGGTAGTTTTCAGAAAATGGCGTATGTGAAACTTTGCTAGCTTTTCACCTTATTCTGTTGGCGTAGAATCTCCAGCTAATCTTATTAATAGTGCTCGATATTTAGTTTTCATTTATTGCAAGGAATTAACTATCCCCACTTCTTCCATCCTGCTTTCATCTGTGATTTAAACTTCATAGCACTAGTCATTCAAGTATTTCGGACTTTTGGTGGCATGTCTTTGTTTACACCGGTGAACTCCGCAAGCTTCTCCGTTTTGATCTATCCATCGCTTTGATTTATCATGGCCGAGATTCATATCTAGGATATGCTGCAAATTATTGTTTATGGTTGGATAGATTGGAATATGTGGATTATTCAAAATCTTTAAGTTCGAGTAAAATATTGACCCAACGTAATTATTGATGTGGATAATTTTTTTGAGCCTTTTCTAGCAAAGCGAGAAATGCGAGAATAGGTAAAAGTTATTTGGAACTGCAAACGTTTCCTCAAATCGTTAGATGAAGAGGTTATATTGGATTAACCAATTGTTAGACTTGTAGCGGTTGTAATTTTCCGTTGCGCCAACCACATAGAGCCTTATCGTTGATTGGATAGCAGGAGGGCTCAGCACAAAGCCATAATAATAATTAAATGTTCACACATTTTTTTGAAAATTCTGAATTGTGTTCGATAAGTCGGACCAATATGATGTGGCCATATCTTGACTCAACCATACCTTGTTTAGATATACCATGTTCTGGATATTTTTCGTTTTCACAAAAACGTCACCGATTGGAATTGAAGTCTTCATCGTGATTATGCTGTCTAGGGGAAATGGATTGATCTACTACCCTTCTTTTCCTTGTTGCAAAACCATATCCGAAAGCGCCAGCAATAATTATTATTGCTAAAACTGGACCTGTTAAGGGCGGTACTATTTTTACATTGGTTATTACTGCATACGATTCGAAAGCTGCAATTGTCAGGGCGACTCCGCTCAATGCGTATGACAGATACGTGAAGCCTTTGGTATTAAACATTCTAGAAAATGCTGAGCGAAGAACTACGCTATCTAAAGTATCAACTGGAATCAAACCCAAAGCAAAAAATCCAGCAAGCATAAGCGCTACCTGTACTCCAAGCGTTGCGGAGGCGACCACTGATAACGTTAACGCTGATATCTGGGTAGCAGTATCAAATCCTATACCAAAGACTAATCCAGTCACAAAGGCAGAACCGAAGGGTCTTAAAATGTGAGTCCTAGTGACTATTTTGCTAGCAAGAATAGCTGAACGAGTTTTGCCCCATCTCTTCATTGAATAGATGTTAATTGCTCCAATTGTCGCTAAAGCTATAGCTCCTGTCACACCTCCCGAGAATGAAAGCTGGTCTAGTTTGCCACTCGTTGTACTGCCTACGATGTAAATTATCAGAAGCATTTCACTTAGTATTGATATCATGTGACCTGCACTGAAACCAGTACCTACCCATCGAGCACTTTTTCTTGCATTGTGCATCCTAACAAGATTATCTATGGCAGTAATATGATCAACATCAAGTGCATGACGCATTCCAAACAGAAACATTGAAGGAATTGATATGGCAACAAATGCCTTCAGGTCCGTTACCATTATTGTCCAATGGTCCTACTGATCAGTTTCAAATTGCCTCTTTCATCCTTACGTATTATTTAAACAATAGGATAGTTTATCCAACGCACTGCTAGTATAAGTAGTTATCAAATAAAGATTAAATGCTAGCGGTGAATGAATAAGTACGTAAAAAAGCACCAGTGAAGTAAGGTATGCACACATATGTCAGAACATTAACCAAAATTGCATCTAGATATGCTCCAAGTAGAATACTTTCTTTTGATTCAACCCATGTGATTAAAGTATTACAGCTCTTAGAGGAGGAAGGACATGTGAGTAGAAACTTATTGTGTCAAGAATTATCGCTGGGCGAAGGTTCTATCAAAACATTAGTAAAACATCTAAAAATGGAGGGTTTGATAGATGCTACAAATTATGGTACTACCATGACTGAAAAAGGAAGGAAACTTGCCTCAGAAATCCTGTCCTTAATTCCTGCAGAGACTGCTATTCCAAAATGCTCTATTGCATTGGGTAAGTTCAATTATGCAGTTTTGGTAAAAGGGTTTAGCTTTGCCGTCAAGCTAGGAATAGAACAGAGGGACGGTGCGATAAGAATAGGAGCGTTGGGAGCTGACAACTCTGTTGTTTAAAGGTGGTAAATTTATGATGCCTGGTATGACAAATCATGATTCGCTCAAAAATGAATCCGGTATATCCAGAATATTAATAGATAAATTGAAACCAGAACAAGACGACGTCATAATAATCGGAAGTGACAATGAAGATAGAAGAAGAGCAGACCTTGCCGCAAAAAATGCGCTTGTAATAACAATAATGAATCATGATAGACATAACCATATCTGATGATATATCAAGCTGAATATCAGGCGTTTTTCGAACGTCATTGTCTCCACGCACTCTCGTGATCCTAACATCCAGGCCTGTCAGGCGATGTGTGCCCCGTAATAAAAAGATACATATTAAAACCTCTATAATCTAACTTTAATGTTAATAAAATTGTGGGATAATTCTCGAGTATTTATTGGTCATAAATAACAAGTTAATAATATTTATTAATTGATGCGGACTTGTATAATATGTTTTGCAAAAGACTAATAACATTTAATAATAACAACTGAGATAAATTGTTATACATGTCTTCAACAGATCATTTTACGTGTAATCACGCTGAAGAACAGTGCAAACAAAATAATTGCACATGTTCCGGCCACTGACGTCTGTTCTAAGCACCAATATTGGGTGCTAAAGAATAGATATCTTCTTTTAATTCTTGAAAACTTGTATTAACCTATGTGAGGCGACTGATTATGCTCTATGTATTGTTAGTCCAGTACCTCGAGACTTAATTCCTGAGGTTCCCGTTATTGATTAGTTATTATTTAATTTGTAGACTATCTATTGGTATTAATAAAATATTTATATAGTCCGTGTGATTGTTAATAACAAAAGTTTATATGTTAATAACAGGGTGAGTTGAAATTAGGAATCAAATTTTGAAAGCCTCGTTAGGTCTATTGACTGCCGTTCTCTTAATCGCAATGACAACAACAATAGCTATAACACCTTTTAAGGCGCCTGGTACAAATTCGTCTTCTAATAACAAAGGAACCGCAAATCAGACCGCTAATACTACTTCCACTAATCCAACCATAAGTTCAAAAAACACCACCCCTACAATGAACGCAGGCCAGCAGCCTACACAAGCTAAAATTAATGTCGTTGCATCATTCTTTCCAATTTATGAATTTGTTAAGGCAGTCGGAGGAGACAGGATTGATGCGTCCGTTCTTATACCTATTGGTGCAGAGCCACATAATTTTGATCCGACAATACAAGAGATCCAGAAAGCAAACTCAGCGAATCTATTGATATATAATGGTGCTTCTATGGAAGAACCTTGGATACACAACCTCACCCCACAGAATGCAGTTGATACAAGTAAAGGAATAAATCTATTAGCAAATCCAAATGATCCTGACATAAAAGGACCAAACGATCCACATATTTGGCTAGACCCGGTACTAGCCATTCAGCAAGTTCAAAACATTCGAAATGGTTTAGAGAAGGTAGATCCCAAGAATACCGCATATTATAATCAGAACGCACAAAATTTTATCGGAAAACTTAATAAAGTCGATACTGCTTTTAGAGGCAACCTCTCTAACTCCAACTGTCCAAAAAGAGACTTCATACCATTTCATCTCGCTTTCGGCTATTTTGCTCCCCATTACGGTTTAACACAGCATCCTATACATGAAGGACTTACACCGAGTGGAGAAGTACTTCCACAAAAATTAGTTGAAGTGGTGAACCTGGCAAAGAATTTGGGGCTAAAGGTAATTTATAACGAAGACCTGATTGATCCGTAGATCAGCTCAAACTATAGCAGAACAGATTCCAGGTGCAAAGGTAATGGTACTGAGTCCGATAGAACGCATAAACGCCACAGAACAAAAGGCAGGCATTGGATATTTAGATAAGATGTATCAAGACCTCGCTGCCTTTAAGGTGGGGCTCCAATGCAAGATCTAGTAGCGGTATCAGTCAAGAACCTGACTTACACCTACAAAGTCAGTTCCACATCTTTTTCTTCTAATGTATTAGACAATATTTCATTCAGTGTTAACAAGGGAGACTTGTTAGGAGTTATCGGTCCAAACGGAGCTGGAAAAACTACCCTTTTTAGTTGTATGCTCGGATTGTTTAAGGACTACCAAGGTGAAGTAAGAATATTCGGTCATGACATTAGAAAGAATAATAATCTCATTCTTCAGAGCATAGGTTACATTCCACAGCAAAAATCAATCGAACAAGGGTTTCCTGCTACGGTACAGGAAATTGTTTCACTAGGATTGATTGGAAAAAAAAATGGTTCAAAAGAGAAGGTAGATTCTGCTCTCGAAATGGTTGACCTTTCCGGTCAGAACCATAGAAGAATAGGCGAACTTTCAGGTGGGCAACAGCAGAGGGTACTCATTGCCAAGGCTCTGGTTAGCGAACCTAAGTTATTAATTTTGGACGAACCCACAACAAGTGTTGATGTGGAGACACAGAACAAATTCTATACACTGGTAAAGAACCTAAATCTAAAAAACAACCTATCCATAATATGGGCTTCGCACGATCTAGATGCAGTAAATAAAATAGCAAATAAGGTAATGTGTCTTAATAGAAGCATGTTTTTTCACGGCGATACTAGTGAATTCTTTGGAGAGCAATGAATTGATTCGAATGTATTCTGAATCGAGTATGCAATTACATATGCGTTCGCATTCAAATCAAAACATGAATCTTAATTCAGGCTACAGTCAGGAAGAGGCCAATGGACGTCACGATGAAATGAAAGGGTAGTATCAAGCCAAAAATGGTTTTTGAAATCCTTCAATACAGTTTTATGCAACGTGCTCTTTTATCGGGTGTCGTCGTTGCAGTAACCTGCTCAGTAGTAGGACTCTTTCTTGTATTGAGAAGACAATCATTATTTGGTGACGCCCTTTCCCATGCGGTTTTCGGTGGAATAGCCGTGGGTTTGTTTACGAACACATATCCAATATGGACTGCACTACTAGTATCAGTTCTTGCATCTCTAGGAGTTACTAAGTTACGACAATCTACAAAAATTCCTCCCGACGCCGCGGTTGCGGTAATGTTGTCCTCTGGACTTGCAATGGGAATCGTACTAATAGGTTTGGCAGGAGGCTTTAATCTTGACTTAGAAAGTTTCCTCTTTGGAAGTATTTTGCTGATAAGTATGCAAGACCAACTAATGATTTTAATCCTAAGTACCGTAGGACTTTTGATAATATTCAAACTCTATAAGCAGCTTATGTATATCACATTTAATGAAGATCAGGCAAGAGTTAGTGGAATAAATGTAACAAGGCTAAACTATCTATTTATAGGTCTTGCTAGTCTAGTGTAATCTCATCACTTCGCTTAGTTGGAGTTCTGCTAATATCGTCATTAATTGTGATTCCAAACATTACTGCGATGATGTTTGGAAAAGGGTTTAAGAAAACAGCAATGATATCTATTATAATTGCAGTTTCGTCAGTATTAGGGGGCATAGTAACATCATATTTTATGAATTTAGCGCCTGGAGGAACCATCGTCATCTTGTCGATAACTATCCTACTTGGTAGTATAGGCACAAAATCTTTACTACAGAAAATTAGAATTAGAAGCCTCGCAAATGAACCAGAGTCATTGCTGAAAACACCATAAGCAGTACGGCTAGTATCTTAATTTAGCACGTGTGGACGACCTTCTTTCCAAACGAAAAATGGTCGTATATTAAGAACAGTAGAAAATAATAGATGGGATTAATATTTTTTGCATCCCTAAAGCATTTTTTGTTATGGGTGGAATGCAATTCACAGTCGAGGTGCAAAACATCAAAGAATACTGGAGTAAAACCGACCATAAGGATGACGATAATGTGCTTGTTCCTACGCTGCCCGAATTAGTGCTTGAAATAATCTTGGACTACCTTAGCTTCATCAAAGTTAAATAAAGCGGCATGGTAGAAATCGTCGTCTGTAGCAAAGAACACACCTGAAGTCTCCCTTGTCTTTTCAATATTTAAGAATATGGCACCTCCTGTTCATTTCTTCTCAATAGAAGGCCAGCTTAACTAGAAGGTACACATTGTCAGAATAAACACGAATAACAACTTTTGAGCCTTATCTCCTTTTACTCGGTCTTTACCTAGATTGTAAATATCGTTCATACGGGAGTTTTGTATCACCAGCAAATTTTTTATTTATTTTCTTTAAAGATAGTCGATCGAGTATGAACTCGTGCTTTTCCTAGCATATAATGTACAACCATTCTTATTTATATAAGTGCATATTTTCTTTTCAGCTTGTTGGGAGCATTTAACCGTCTCTTGCTATCTTCGACTATATTGAGTGTTTTGTTCCTTATAGCTTATGATGACAACATACACCTTCACAAATACTGGCGCCTACGCAACTATCAATGCTAATAAGAATACCCAAGATTGGGTAGACAAACTAAATAATGTTAAAATCCATTTTATATATGAACTAAATAAGCCTACAATCAACAATTTAAATGAATTAAATTTTACTGTGGACGATTTGAAAACAGGTAATAATCTAAAAAATGTGATTGCAGATATCACAGTAATAAACAGCCCAGATTCGACCTTCAAATTTACTAATATAACTGCCTCAAATGGTGATTTCTCCATAAAGTGCCCATTTCTGAACGAAGGTATGCATCAAGTGATAGTTAATTTGCGTTCAAACAATAATTATACCCTCGCCTTACTTCATTTAACCTCACTGTTCCTGCCGCAAGCAACAATAGCTAAGTGTTTGTCGTGCCCAGTAGTAGGAGTGCAAAAAAATGTCCTTATAGTGGAGAATATGGCTTCTAAATTCAAGATCGGACTAATAACCTCTACTGCCGCGATTGGGTTTAGTATTCGAAAGTATGATGTGGAATGGTGGCTATGGTCTCACTTATGACCTGCGCGACTTGGAATCTATAATATACAAACCGCATAATACTTGATACCAGGTTCCTATTTTCTGATAAATCAAGAACCTGTGGGAATTTTCATACAACGGGTTGAACGAATACCGTAAATGATGCAAGTGCAAGAGAGAAATTCCCGGAATGTACATTAAAAATCACTTGATGTGTGCCTTCTTCCAAAAATCGGTAGTTCAAAGAGAAAACCCCATTAGGAGTGAGATCTTCACAAATCTCGAGAACTCCCCATTAGTATCCTTTATGCCATCAATTTTAGCAATCGTGAGGTTGTTTGTTATAGTAATGCCTGCAAATAAATTTCTCATACTGCTCCCAGTTTGTAAACTTTGTACATCAAATTTCAGAAGAGTGATGTTGCCAGCAAGAGGATATTCGGGCAAATACATAAAGTGAATTTTGAGATTCTTTTCTGGATCCCTCCACTCTTGAGTATTGTTCGCATTCGAATATTGACCATTAGTTTTATTAACACTTATTGTAGAACCATTGTTATTGTTACTAGATGCGAAGGTAGGCTGAGGATTTAGTTTAACCAGCGTCAATACGAACTGGTGATGATCCGTTCCGAACATTCCAATCACAAACATAAAGATGATACCCAAAATTATCAATCTACAAATTTTTAGCATGCTCGAGTTTTAGTTATAAAGCACACCAGACGCTATATCAGCATTTAGCAACGTATAAAGTGATTGTCTTTGAAGCTCTTGAAACACTTTAGATACCGAATTCCTCTTCGAAGGTTTCTAAAACCATCGATTGTAGGCACACAAACACATTCGATAGTAGCATCATATTTAAATATAATAATTCGATATTTGTACTACGTTTGAATATCAACTCAGGATGTAAACATGAGATATGAGTTAGAAATGAAAGCTTTCGCGAATAATTCGAAATTGCTTGTCAGTTACAACTTTAATAATTTCGGTGCAAATTACACATACAGGATTTTAAGGAATGGATGGAATTACAAGGAGAATTTAAGTTGAGAGCCGACAGTAGGACCAAATCTGGAACAGATAAGACCAAAAGTAGACTTTTGAAACGGATTAACAATTCTCCAGGGATCCGATATAGAGAACTTCTACGAGCGACTGGATTTTCGAATGGAGTGATGGCATATCATCTAAAAAAACTTGAAAATTCAAAACGGATCAAAGTGAGCAGATCTCATAGGAGGATACACGGTTTTACCCTTTGAGCATAGCCGCTCGAGAATTACGTGTCATCGAGTTCATAAGACGCAGGACTGCCAGACAAATCGTGCGGTTCTTACTTCAAGATGATTGGTACTTTCAAAGATATAGTACAATTTACCAAAAAAGTACGTTCAACCGTATCATGGCATCTTTCCCGGCTCAGAGAAGGAGGGATAATATCAGTTGGGGTAGGTAGGAATCAAACATATAGACTCAAAAACAGAGATTTAGTAATCAAAGTAATGAAGAAGATTAATAGTTAATGACTTGGTCTAACTCCGTTTTTTCTCACTAGTTGTTCGCTATGCTTCAAATCCATCACTGTCTTGGCATAGAATAGGGCACTTAGTATAATACCCGTTGCAACAGAAGGGCCTACTATCTCGGCATAGTTGAATCCCAGTGAAGGAATGCTTGCTTGATTGTTATTAATTTTGTTAGTAGGACTAGTACCTGGTAGGCTTGCTATAGAGTTAGTCAGCGATGGGTTTGCAGTGCTAGTTATTACAGCGAGTGAATTCCCTCTCTGTTCTGCCAACCAAACATTACCGTGAGAATCAGTTGTTATCCACTTAACAAACGGTGATTGTTGAGGAATATTGACTTCTTT
>CAVVRW010000001.1:0-3464281 GCA_963750755.1 uncultured Actinomycetota bacterium | reverse complement strand
TGGTGGAACGTCCGGAACTTCCCCGACGCGCGAATCGGGAACCCAGCGGTCACCGGCACACCGCGGCCCTACCGGCCGCTGCTGGGCTACCAGCACTGGATCCCCGTCCTACAAATCTTCACCCTCATCGCGGTGATCGGGCTCATCGTGGCGGCCGTCTGGGGATGGCGTCGCTACGGGCCGCACCCCTACATCCTGATGGGCCTCGTCACCACGATCATCGTCTGGCAGGACCCGATCATGAACTGGGCGCCCTACGCAGTCTACGACCCGCGGCTGTGGCATTGGCCCGAGTCATGGCCCTTGGTCTCGCTCGCACCCACCGTCGAACCGTTCGTCGTCTTCGGCTACGTGATGTTTCAGTTCGGACCGTACTTCCCGGCGGCCTGGGCGTTACGCAAGATTCAAGCCCGCCAGCCGCACGACTCATTCGTGTGGCGCCACCCGTTATTCAGCCTCGGTGTTCTGATCTTCATCATCGGCTTTGTCATCGACATGATTCTCGAGGTCTCGATGATCCACACCGGGCTGTACATGTACTCCCAGGTGATTCCCTTCGGTTCGATCTTTGTGGGCACGCCACATCAGTTTCCGCTGCTCTGGGAATCCTCGCTGGTGACCCTTGTCATGATTCCTGCCGGAGTGCTCGTCTACCGCGATGACACCGGTCGCACCGTCTCCGAGAAACTGGCCCAGCGGGCCCGCATCTTCGCGGGCCGACCCGCGCTCGGGTCGTTCATGGTCATGCTCATCATCGTAAATGTCTTCTACCTGTTTTACGGGCTCGCTTTTGCCTCCTTCAAGTGGACGAGGATCTCGACTTCCGTGGCATGCCCGTGGCCCTATCCCGAAGCGAAAGTCTATGACCCGCAGGGGTTTTACGAACAGAACGGTGCGCAGGGCCCATATTCGGTAGGTATTTGGTCGAATTGGGAAATGGCCCAACCGCACGGGCGTCCCGCGGTGACACTCGGCTCCGTCAGTGATCGCTGCGCACCGGCCAAACAATAACCGTCATCGGCCAGGCAGCATCGCGGTACGGGCAACCGCCGCCTAGGCGACTGCGCCTACGTACCGGCGATCAGCGGGTTCGAAGCCGCCGATCGGAAGGGGCGTGACATGCCAGCACTTGTCATAATCGACGCCCTCTTGAGGATGATTCCGTGCGTGGGCTCGAAAACGCATCGAGGCTCGGCAGAGCATTTACGACCGGGCTGCCGCCACTGACGCTGATTCTCGATATGTGGTCGTCGTGGCGAGGGAATGGATGGGGCTCGAAACGGTATCCCATGTTGGTCGCGTACTGCGCCAAGGTGGTGTGTGCCTACCTCGTTGCTGTCGCCGAAGTTCTGCTCATAGCCCTCGCAGTGCGCGGGCAGGTCAGTTCTCTCGGCCGCACACCTTTCACCCAATCCAACACAGTTTTAGCGACTGGGTTGGTCATCGGCGGTGGGTTCGCTGTCGCAGTTGCTGCGGTCATCAACCTTGCGCCCACCCTGCGATGGTTTCGTCAGGGACGGCGACCCAACAGCCACCAGCGCAAAGCCGCCACGCGGATACTCAACCGTCAATCGGGCATCCTGGCCGCCGCCTGGGTCGCTGTCGGTGCGGCGTTCATGTGCCTGAACCTCGGTGCCGGTCTTGGGCTCGGCATTCCGGTCGGCTTGGCTGTTGTGTTTGCCGCCACCGCGTCAGTGGGCACCGGCGTAGCGCTCACCCAACGGGCATACCGTCCTATCCTGACCGCCGCCCTCGGGCAGAGTCACGACCAGTTCACCACGCCCAGCGTGCTAACGCGGTTGGTCGCGATGTGGGCGGTCTGCAGCGCCATTCCTAACACTGCGATCGCCGTGCTGGTCTTAATCGAGCCAAAGCTGAACGGCACCCGAACCGAGACCGTGGTGGACGTCCCAGTCCTGCTCCTTACGACCGGCACGCTGCTTCTCGGCGTGCTGGCAATGATCCTTGTCGCTCGATCGATCTCGGACCCGATGCGTGAAGTCGCCGCAGCGATGGCTGACGTCAAAGACGGCAACATGAACACCAGAGTCGACGTCTATGAGCGATCCGAAATCGGTGCTCTCCAAGAAGGCTTTAACGCGATGGTGGAGGGCCTCCTTGAGCGTGACCGCGTACGTGAACTGTTCGGACGCCACGTCGGAGTCGATGTTGCCCGCCAGGCTCTTGATGGCGGCGCGGAGTTGCCCGGCGAGGTTCGTCACGCCGCTGTGCTCTTCATCGACCTCGTCGGCTCAACGCAGCTGGCGGCCACCCGACCCCCACAGCACGTCGCAGAACTGCTCAACTCGTTTTTCCGCATCGTCGTCGATGTCGTCGATCAATCCGGCGGCCAGGTCAACAAATTCCAGGGAGACGCCGCGTTGGCAGTGTTCGGCGCCCCACTGGATTTGGGCGCCGCTGCGTCTGCGGCCTTAAGCGCCGCGCGCGAGCTGAGTACACGGCTGCACAATCTGTCATCGGTGGATTTCGGTGTGGGCGTTTCAGCCGGAGACGTATTCGGCGGCAACATAGGAGCAGAAAGCCGCTACGAGTACACGGTGATCGGAGACGCCGTTAACCAGGCCGCTCGAATCGCCGACCTCGCCAAAGCCACTGATGCCCGCATCCTGTGTTCAAGCTCAGCAATCGATAACGCCGACGTCGTCGAGAGAAAACGATGGACAACCTACCAAACAACAATTCTGCGTGGCCGCAACGAACCTACACAACTTATGACCCCACTACGCCGCTGATCAGCACACCATGCCCGCTCCGACACCCACCGACCGGAACCGGATGTTCGACGAACAAGCTGCGGCCGTTGAAACCCACGCAGTGATCACGGTGCAGATTCGATCGTTCGTGCCCATGCCGGCGTGAGCCGCGAACTGCCCGCACCACTTTGCAAACCACGAATTCTGCTACCACATACTGGTTTTCCCGCACCGCGAATGTCCCACCGTGTCGGCTCAACGATTAGCTGGGTCGGCGAGGACGGATGACACGCCTGGCGGACTGTCGAATCATTCGCGGCAGGTCGATGTCGTCGGCAACTAGCAGTCGGTGAGTCACGATCGCGGTCTCGGTTGGAAGGGTGCCGAGTCACACCGCGCGCCGATAATCGACGATTATGTCGACCGCGACAGGTGCAGCTGGTGCGCGTCGGGGATGGTGTTCCGGAATCCCGGTCACGGCTGAGAGTGCGGCCTCAGCGTCTCACCCCAGGCCGATAGCGACACGCGACCGAACAGCCAGGACGAGGTAGGAATTCGCCTGCAAATTAACAGTAATTCCGTTGCGCGACCGTCAGGTCTTCAACCGGCCTTATGCTTTTCGCGCCAGCGCCGCACAGCGTCCATGGCCTCCGAACGATTGATCTTCCCATCGCGATAGCGTTCAAAGACAGTCGGCCGTCGCGCATCCTCTCGCCCGTCATAGCCGAGCCGCAAGCCGGCCTCCTCCGGAGCGAGCCCTGCGTCGGAAAGTTCTGCCGCCAACATCGGCGAGCGCCCGCCGCTGATCCGAATCCACTCAATCATGGTTGATTCGGTGTCATCGAGACCGCCGAGACACGCTGCGGCCCAATCTCGATGCAGGCGACGAGCCTCCTTATGATCGCGTGTCATTGGCTCTAATCCGTGCCGGGCAACAACTTGTTCAAGGAGAGCGTGCAGGACCGGACTCGTCCACTTCGATTGTCTTGAAACAAGAGACGGCCGTTTGCTGCGGGATCTCGCGCGTCGAACGGCTTCTTCGAAAGACTCGTCGGGGTCCTCGGCGGCAGCCGCGTCCATCGGTCGACCAACTGGCCAAGTGCAGGATTCGTCCAGCTCAGGTTTCGCAGGACCTGGGGCAAAGTCACGCCGGATTGCCCGGACGATCGGCGCCTCTAAAGTGCTGGACGCCGACTTTACGAATTCACCGCGAAGACTTAACTCGGTGAGCAACTGCCGAGACGTCCAACCAAGTTCGGCGGCGAGTTCGTGGACTCGCAGCTTCTGCGTTGGCGGATGATTCAATTTCATGTGCCCTGAGGCCTCCTACACCTACCGCGCCATGTTGGTGAAGCGCGAAAGATGCAGCTGGTGAGCAACCGTGACCGTCTTGGTCGGACCGTTACGATGCTTGGCCACAATCAAATCCGCTTCGCCACCGCGGGGATCGTCGCGCTCGAAGGCGTCGGGACGGTTGAGCAGGATGACCATGTCGGCGTCCTGCTCCAGCGAGCCCGACTCACGAAGATCGGACAGCATCGGCTTTTTGTCGGTGCGCTGCTCGGGGCCACGGTTCAGCTGGCTGATCGCGATCACCGGCACCTCGAGTTCCTTGGCCAAAAGCTTGAGTTGCCTGGAGAATTCGGACACCTCGAGCTGACGCGACTCGACCTTCTTGCCCGACGACATCAGCTGCAGGTAGTCCACCACGACCAGGCGCAGATCGGCTTTCTGCTTCAGCCGCCGCGCCTTGGCGCGGATCTCCATCATCGTCAGGTTCGGCGAATCGTCGATATACAGTGGCGCTTCGCTGATTTCGCTCATCCGCCGCGCCAGCCGCGTCCAGTCGTCGTCGCTCATCCGGCCCGAACGCATGTCGCCGAGCTTGATCTTCGCCTCGGCGGACAGCAGCCGCATCACGATCTCGGACTTGCTCATTTCCAGCGAGAAGATGACGCTGGCCATCCGGTTCTTGATTGAGCAGGACCGCATGAAGTCCAGCCCCAGCGTCGAGTTGTGAGTCGGAATCATTCCGCGGCCGGCCAGGTACAGATGCGAGTCGTTGTCGACCTGCACGCAGCGCACCGGGACACTGGGCACCGGCCGCACCGCGTCGACCTGCACCACAGGCGCCATCAGAGCCGTGGTCCCGCGATGAGCGTCGAAGCGTTCGACCGACTTCACCGCGGCTATCGTGTCCAGGCCGGCCAGCAATTGGTCCGTTGTGCGGATGCCGAAGTCCGTCGGCCACTGATGCTCGGCGTCGGCGACGATGACCGTGCCGTCGGAGAACTCGACCTCGTAGCACGGCCGGCCCAGCATGATCTCCGTCGCGGCGACCACGCGGGTCGGCTGCCCGTCGGCGCCGATCAGCTCGTCACCGACCGCGACCTCGCCCATCGTCGTCCAGCCCTCGGACGTCGGCAGCGGTGTGTCCAACGCCAACGCCTTCCCCACCCCGGGACGGGCCGCGACGATGATCATCTGGCCCGGATGCAGTCCGTTAGTTAACTCGTCGAGCTCCGTGAAACCCGTCGGCACCCCGCGCGCCAGACCGCCATTGGAGGCGATGGCGTCGATCTCATCCATCGTCGGCTGCAGCAGGTCCTCCAGCGGGACGAAGTCCTCCGACATCCGCCGCTCGGTGACCTCATACATCTCGGCCTGGGCACGGTCGACGACCTCGGCGACATCAGCGCCCTCGGCACCGGCGTAGCCGTACTGAACGACCCGGGTTCCGGCCTCGACCAGCCGACGCAGCAGCGCCTTCTCCGCGACGATGCCTGCGTAGTAGCCGGCGTTCGCGGCGGTCGGCACCGTCGAAATCAGGGTGTGCAGATAGGGCGCGCCGCCAATCCGGCGCAGCAGCCCGCGGCGGTCCAACTCCGCGGCCACCGTGACCGCGTCGGCGGGCTCCCCGCGGCCGTAGAGATCGAGAACGGCGTCGTAGACGTTCTGGTGTGCCGGGCGGTAGAAGTCGCTGGGCCGCAGGCGCTCAAGCACGTCGGCGATCGCGTCCTTGCTCAGCAGCATGCCGCCCAACACCGACTGCTCGGCGGCCAGATCTTGCGGCGGCTGACGGCCGTAGTCCTCGCTCGGAGCTTCGGTATCCGGTCGACCAAGATCATCAAGGACAGCCACTCAACTCCCGCTTTCTCCGCGACGTTCGAACGCACATTCGACATCGGTGGCATGACATTAAGTCACTGCACCGACACCGCTCGACTCAGCCCGACCGCCCGACTCACCCCCTACATAGGGGGATCCCCCACCCCGGGCGGATCGACGGCCTTCGCCCTCGTGATCGACTCGCACTCGCGGACGGCGGGACACCCACCGCGAGCCGTCGAGCCGATCTTCGAACGCCAGCATCACCTCACGACGGGTCGACGTTAAAGGTTGCTGGCAAGGACACAAAACGCGGTTGTTCATAGACCTGTGCATGGTGTGTGCATATCCGTCCGTGCCCGTGTTGAGGGGTTGTGGAGAACTTGTGGAGCAATATGCGCCGTTGCCACATCACTGCAGATAAGCGCACCACACACCTGCATATTTCATGTGGATGGGAATTCCCTCGGCGTGTCGGGCCCGGTTGCCACTTCGGGCGTGTTGTGTTTCGCCCGATGATTACCAGCGTTAACGGACGGTAACGTTCGCTAACGGTTGCTGGCGTCTTTGAGTTCGCTATGCCGACACCAAAACCCCCGGGGCGGCCGCTTCGGGCTGGCACCGGGGGTTACGGGTTGGGGCGGTCAGGCCTCGGCGACGACGTCGAGCGCGAGTTCCACGTCGACCTCGGGGTGCACGTGCAAAGTGATCGGGTGGCTGCCAACGGCCTTGATGTGGCTCTTGGGCAAACGCACCACGCGCTTGTCGAGGTTGGGCCCACCGGCCTTGCGGATGGCCGTCACGACGGCGCTGGTGGTGACCGAGCCGAACAGCTTGCCCGAGTCGCCCGCGGTCTTCACCGCGAGCGGGACCGTACCCAGCCCCTCGACGGCGGCCTTGATCTCGTTGGCGTGCTCGAGGTCGCGGACCTGCTTGGTGTCGCGAGCGCGACGGATGTCGTCGGCCTGCTTCTGCGCGCCGCGCGAGGCGACGATCGCCAGGCCGCGCGGGAGCAGGAAGTTGCGGCCGTAGCCGTCCTTGACCTCGACGGTCTCGCCGGTGGAACCGAGGTGGTCCACGTCGGCAGTCAAAATGAGCTTCATGTTCTGCTGATTCCGTTCTGCGTACCGCGGTTAGCGCGTCGAGGAGGTGAAGGGCAGCAATGCCACCTCGCGGGCGTTCTTGACCGCGATCGCGACGTCGCGCTGGTGCTGCACGCAGTTACCGGTGACCCGGCGGGCACGGATCTTGCCGCGCTCGCTGATGTAGGTGCGCAGCAACTGCGTGTCCTTGTAGTCGATGTCCTGCCCCTTCTTGGAGCAGAAAATGCACTTGCGGGCCTTGACCGGCTTTTCCGGTGCCGGGCGCCGCTTGGTGGACTTCGCCATGTCTTTCTCTTTCGTTCTGTCGTTTAGAGTATTTAGAAGGGGGGCTCGTCGTCGCCGCCACCGAACGAACCCGATGCCGGGGCGCTGCCCCACGGGTCGTCGCCACCGGCGCTACTGCCGCCGCCCTGGGCCGGCGCCGACTGGCGGGATCCCCCGCCGCCGCCGAAGCCACCACCGCCGCCGCCACTGCGGCTGGCCTTGTTCACCTTGGCGGTGGCGTAACGCAGTGACGGGCCGATCTCGTCGACCTCGAGCTCGACGACGGTGCGCTTCTCGCCCTCGCGGGTCTCGAACGAACGCTGCTTGAGCCGTCCGCTCACGATCACGCGCGAGCCGCGAGTAAGGCTCTCGGCCACGTTCTCGGCAGCCTCCCGCCAGATGTTGCAGCGGAGAAACAGCGCTTCGCCGTCCTTCCACTCATTGGTCTGGCGGTCGAACATCCGCGGGGTCGACGCCACCGTGAAGTTCGCGACGGCCGCGCCCGACGGCGTGAACCGCAGCTCGGGGTCGGCAGTCAGGTTTCCGATAACCGTGATGACAGTGTCACCAGCCACTAAGACCTCCTAGGTCCGTTCGAGTCAGCCCAGAGTCGGCGAATGATCGAGAAGCGGGTCACGCTGAGCCTACGCAAGTGGTCAGACGCGACGTGGTCATTCGCCAACAGGTCCACCTGACTTCATCAGTGCTTGTCGGTGCGCATCACCTTGGTGCGGAGCACCGACTCGTTCAGGCTGAGCTGACGGTCGAGCTCGGACACCGTCGCGGGGGCGGCTTTCAGATCGATCACCGCGTAAATGCCTTCGGCATGCTTCGCGATCTCGTACGCCAGCCGGCGCTTGCCCCAGATGTCGACCTTTTCCACCGTGCCGCCGTCTTTGCGGACGACGTTCAAGAACGTCTCCAATGACGGAGCTACGGTGCGCTCGTCGAGAGTGGGGTCGAGGATGACCATCAATTCGTATGGACGCATGGGAACCTCATCACCTCCTATGGTCGTGTGCGGCCACGGGAATCCCCATGGCAGGAGGGTCGCCTGCGTCGGCAACCGTCGTAGGTTACCGGACGCCGGCCCAGGGTGCGAAATCCTGCGCCGCCACAACGGTCGGTGGACAACGGTCGATACGCGGCACCGATGTGATTGCAGGCGTAGATTGGAGTCACAGTGTGCCCGTCGCAGCGGTAATCGCATGCTTCGAAGGGCACCGATCATGGGTGTTGAGTTATCCGCACCGTTGGCCAGGCTAGTGACCACAGCAGAGGCGGTCGAGGGTCTGCGAGACCTGTTCGCTGCCGAAGAGCCATTAGACGTTGTCACGAAGCGGGTCGCCCAAACGGCGGTCGCCGCGATCCCGCATGCGGACGTGGTGAGCATTACGGTGCTGTCGTGGCCCGATGCCCGCACCGCGGCCTGCACCGATGCACAGGCGCTGGAACTCGACGTCCAGCAATACGCTTCGGGCCGGGGACCGTGCCTGGAAGCCGCGTTGGCGCGCACGCCGCTCCGAGCGATCGTCGACGACGAGCATCAACGGTGGCCGGAATTCGTTGAGGCCGCGCAAGATGCAGGAATCCGCGCGAGTTTATCGGTTCCGCTGGTAATCGAGGGTGTGGATGGCGAGCAGGAACTCGCCGGCTCGCTCAACATATACAGCCACACCGCTACCGCGTTCGATCAGTACGACAGTGAACTCATGCGTTTGTACAGCGCCGCCGCCGGTCAAGCGATCAGCAACGCCAGCCGTTGGCAGAAGGCCCGACAAACCGTCACCCAGCTTGAAACAGCGCTCCTCTCTCGTTCGGACATCGACATGGCTAAAGGCGCGCTCATCGCAATTCATGGCTGTGATCCACCAGGCGCGTTCGCCAGACTCAAGCACGAATCCCAAAGGCGCAACACCAAACTGCGCATCCTCGCCCGCGAACTGCTGGTCCAGATGCAGACGCAGTCTTAGCGACCCCTAGACGCTGCGGCATCGACTGTCATCCTTCGATTCGCACACCGGCAGCCCCCGTCCGGGCTAACCGCAGGACGGGGGCTGTTGGACAGTGAACGGGTACTAGATGCGCCCACGTGTTGCAGTTGGGCCAGCGTCGACACTGGCGTTGGTCGTGTTGCGGCGTTTCAGTCCCGCCAATCCGAACAAGCCAAGCAGGCCAAACATGCCCCACTTACCACTGTTGTCGCTGTGTTGCTCGGTGTTGCCATTGGTGTTGTCCGCCAACCTCGTTGCTGTCGGCGACGGCGCAGCTATTCCCTGAACGGCGGCGTTGGCGATGCCCGCTCCGCCGAAGAGCAGCGCCCCGGTTGCTGACATGATCGCGATGGTTTTACGCACAATTGCTCCCATCTACCCGATATCAAATCGTCGAAACTCCGTGGCCTTTTCGGCATTCCGGCAATCGAGCGTCCGGGCGCAGTAGCGGCGGAAGCCAGCTGGGCGGCGCGTCGGGCGCGCGGTCGAACACCCCGCCGGCTGGATCGTCGACGCGCCCACCCCAGCGGACCAGGTCGTCGCCGGGCCGATAGACCTGGCGGACCACCAGCGCGCACAGGATCAGTACCGCGATGTCTCGCAGCAACACCGTCGTCGTGAACCACTGCTCGGGCAACCCGCGATCGGGCACGCTGTAGAGGTAGTACATCCGCGGCACCCAGACCAGCGCGTCAATCGTCATCCACGCCAACAGGATTCGCCGGTGCGGCAGGGCCAGCACCGCCAGCGGCACCAGCCACAGCGAGAACTGCGGGCTCCACACCTTGTTGGTCAACAGGAACGCCGCCACCACCAGGAACGCCAGCTGCGGCAGCCGCGGGCGCCGCGGCGCCGTCAGCGCGATGTAAGCGATTGCGACACAGCACAATACGAACATCACCAACGTGACGCGGTTGAGGTTCATCGGCGGCTGCCAGAAACCCAGGTCGGTGTCGAAGCCCGACCAGCCGGTGAACGACTTGATCACGTTGTACAACGAGTCCATGTCTTCGCCGCGCCGGGCGTTGAGCCGGAAGAACTCCGACCAGCCGCGCGGAAACAGCACCAGCACCGGCAGATTCACCAGCGAACCAGGTCAGCGCCGCCGCCGCAGCGGTGCGGGCCACCTCGCGAAGCCGTCCGATCCGGATGCCCAACACCAGCAGCGGGCCCAGCAACAGCAGCGGATACAGCTTGGCCGCACCGCCCAGACCGATCAGCACGCCGGCCAGCACCGGCCGTCGTCGCGCCCACGCCAGCAGTCCACCCAGCGCCAAGGCCGTTGCCAGCGCGTCGAAATTGGTGAAGATCTGGAAGATCACCAGCGGTGACGCCCCCACCAGCGCCGCGTCCCACACACGCCTTCCGGCCAGACCGGCGGTGGCCCACAGCGTCGCCAGCCAGGCCAATGCCAACCCAAGCGCGGCCACGTCGAAGAACACCACCACCTCGGCGATCACCGGCAGCGGGACCATCCTGCTTAGTGCGGTGTAGGTCTTGGCCAGCGACATCGCCACATACTGGTAGACACCGGTCAGGACCGGATACTCCATGTAGCGCACCGCAGGCTTGCCGTCGTAGCGGGTCTGCGGCTTGCCAGCGCCGTCCTTCTCGATCCAGCTCGACTTGTACGGAAAACGGCCCTGGCTCAACAACTCTGCGCCATACAGCGGCACCGTATCGGAATAGCAGAGCTCGTAGTAGGCCCGCTGATTCTGCCAGTTGGCGACGCGTTGATCGCCCGGCCCGGTTCCGACGGTCTGCAGGCACGGCGCTTTGGTTGCCCAACCCAGCGCCAGGAACACCAGCGCGATCAGGAACATCACCCGCAGCGGCGTCATGAACGCCGTTCGCCCGATGAGCGCGTGCCGTCCCACCGGACCGCCCGCCACGTTCGACAGCGCCGCGCCCAGAAAATCGGTGCGGCTGGGGCAGTCCCGGTCGTCGGCGGAGCGCAGATCGCCGGCCAACCGCCGCGGTGAGATGTCGGGGCGATCCGTCTCGTCGACGGTCACGGCGGAGGCGGCGGTCCCGGCTCGGGCGCTCCCGGCACCGGCGCTCCCGGCGCCGGGATTGGCGGTCCCGGTGCCACTGGAACGGTGGTCGGCGGACCGATCGGAATTGTGATGCCCGGCGCGATCTCCATCGTGGGCTGGATGATCGTCATCTGTGGTGGTTGTGGTGGCGGTGGTGCGGCGGGGACGCCGGCGGATCCGCCGATTTCGCCGGGTTTGGGAAACGTCTCGTTGGTGGTGCCCTTCAGCGCACCGTCCATCGTCGCCTTCCAGATGTCCGAGGGCAGACCGGAGCCGTAGACCGCGGCGCCGCCCTTGGTGACCAGCGGGACGTCGCCTTTGACGGTGCCGACCCACACCGCTGTGGACAGCGACGGGGTGTAGCCGACCATCCAGGCGTCCTTGTCGGCGTCGGTGTCACCGAGCTGGGTGGTGCCGGTCTTGGCTGCCGACGGCCGTCCACCGGCCAGCGCGTGTCCGCGCGAGTAGGACGCGATCGGCTGCATCGCCGAGGTGACGTTGTCGGCGACGTCCTTGGGGATCCGCTGCTCGCCTGAGTTGTCCGAGGTGGCGGCGTCGAACAGCACCTTGCCCTCGGCGTTGACCACCTTCTGCACGAAGTGCGGGCGGTGGTAGATGCCGGAGTCGGCCAGCGTCGCGTACGCCGTGGCCATGTCGATCGGGCGAGTTTGGTACTGGCCCAACACGATTCCGTTGTTGGGCGGCCCGCCCTTGCCGTCCTCGGACAGCGTGTGCGCGACACCGGGGAAGCTGTCGGCGACGCCGGCCTGGTGCGCGGCGTGAGCCACGTCCTCCGGCCCGTTCTTCAGCTTCAGCATCAACCGGTAGTAGGAGGTGTTCAACGACCGCTTCAGGGCCTCGGCGATGTTGCAGACCCCGCAGCCCTCGCCCTCGACGTTAGTGATCTTGATGCCGTTGACCGTCAGCGGCGCGCTGTCCACCTGATAGCCCAAGCCGATGCCCTGCTCGAGCGCGGCGATCAACGCGAACACCTTGAACGACGACCCGGTCTGCAATCCGGCCTGGGCGAAGTCGAATCCGTTGGCGTCGGCGCCGCCGTAATACGCCTTCACCGCGCCGTTGTGCGGATCGATTGAGACGACGGCGGTCCGCATGTCGGCGTTCTGCCCGGCCAGGTATTTCGCCACCGCGTCCTCGGCAGCTTTCTGCGCCGGCGGTTCGATCGTGGTGGTGATCTGCAGTCCCTGGGTGTTCAGCGTCTGCTCGTCGATGTTGAAGAGCTCCATCAGCTCTTTGGTCACCTGACGCTGGATCAGCCCGTTGGGCCCGGTGGTCTGATTCTGCTCGCGGGCGAGCTCGGGTGGCACGGTCGGCGGGAATTGCTGCGTGGCCCGGTCGTTGGCCGACAGGGCTTTGTCATCGACCATGCCATCGAGCACCCAGTTCCACCGGCCCTGCGCGCCCACCAGGTTGACCGCGGGGTCCAAGGTCGAGGGCCGCTGGATCAGCGCGGCCAGCAGCGCGCCGTCGGCGACGGTGAGCTGCTCGACGGGTTTGTCGAAGTAGGCCTTCGACGCCGCCGAGATGCCGTAAGCGCCGCGGCCGAAGTAGATGATGTTCAGGTAGGCCTGCAGCACATCGTCTTTCGACCACTCCCCCGACATCTTGGTGGCGATGACGAGTTCCTTGGCCTTGCGGACCAGTCCGCCGACGCCGGCCCGCTGGGCTCCGACCAATGCGTTCTTGACGTACTGCTGGGTGATCGTCGAGCCACCCTGAGTGTCGCCGCCGAAGATGTTGTTTTTGAACGCTCGCGCGAACCCGGTGAACGAGAAGCCCGGGTTTGAGTAGAAGTTGCGGTCCTCGGCGGCGATCACCGCCTGGCGGACGTGCACCGGTACCTGTTCGATGTTGACGTCGACGCGGTTGCCTTCGGGCGGAACGATTTTCGCCAGCTCGGAGCCGTCGCTGGCCAGGATCGTCGAGACTTGGTTGGTGCGGATGTCACCGGGCCTGGGGATGTCGACGATGAAGTAAGCCATCGCGAACGTGACGATCGGCAGCAGCAGGATCACCACGGTGCCGACGATCAGCCCGCGGCGGACCCACATCCAGTTGACGTGCTCCAGCCACTCCCAGTCCAGGCGCTGCGCCCAGCCCGGCAGCGGTGGCTTCCTACGCCGTGGCCCCTTCGGCGGGCCGCCCGGAGGCGGCGGTCCTCCACCGGTGGGTGGCTTGCGCGGCGGCGACTTGGCGTTCAACGCGGACGACGCCATCGCCAACGGGTCGCGCCGATCTGACGTCGAGCGCGGCGTTGGCCGGCCGTCCATAGCGGCCTTGACAGCATCGATGGGGTCCTTGAAGCGGTTCGGTGCATCGTCCTGGACCGGAGGGAGGATCGTGGTGAGCCGGTCGTCGGGGGGGACAACGGGTCGAGAAGTGCTCCGTCGCGGCGGCTTCGACCCGCCATGGGCCCCTGACCCTCTCGGGTTGTCAGCGGCTGAGTGGTCTTGCTGCCCTTCGTTATTCACTGGCCGTGCGAGCGCCGTCGCGCGCCGTTCGGGTGCTGCGTGACTTGCGCGGCGGGCGGGCCGCCGGCGTCGCGCCGAGCACATACGACTTGACCAAGTGATTCCAGCTGCAGGTTCGGCATACCTCCACCACATGTACGGAGAACTCTTCGAACCGGGAGGCTAGCAACACCAGCTCTTCGGCCGTCCGCGCAGACCCCGAAACCGCACCGAGGTGGTCGCCGAACACCCACGACACCAGCGTGAGCTGCTCCTTGCGGCAGATCGGGCACATGACGGAGCTGACCTTGCCGTGAAATTTTGCAGCGCGCAGAAGATAGGGATTGGCGTCGCACACTTCGGTGACACCCGTGCGCCCGGAGTAGACCTCAGCGAGCAGCGAGCGGCGCCGAAGCGCGTAATCCACTACCTGTCGCTGCAACCGCACGATGACCAGAGTACGTCCGCCCGTGCGGTGCGGAGAGGTAGGCCGGTCACGTTTTCGGGTCGCGAAGCGCTGACCTCGGCCCGGAGCGACGTTCGCGCATTTCGCGAACGGCACGCTTCCGGAATCAGGAAGCGCTGACCTTGCCGACCCTGGGCAAGAACGCGGTGCGGACCGGTTCGGCGGCGCGCGCGAGGCGCGTCGTGTCGTCGAGCAGACCGCGCTCGGCGAGGATCGGGCGCACTCCCTCGCCGAAGATGTAGGCCTCTTCCAGGTGGGGGTAGCCGGACAGGATGAAGTGATCCAGGCCGAGGTCGGCGTACTCGGCGATGCGATCGGCCACCTCGGCGTGCGACCCGACCAGGGCCGTGCCGGCGCCGCCGCGGACCAGGCCGACGCCCGACCACAGGTTGGGGTAGATCTCCAGTTGTCGAGCATCCGTGCCGGCTGTGTATTCCTCACCGCCGCCGTGCAGTTGACGCATCCGGCGTTGGCCCACCGACTCGGAGCGGGCCAGCGACTGCTGAGCGGCCGCGACCGTCTCGGGGCTCAGCGCACCCAGCAGTCGCTCCGCCTCGGCCCACGCCTGCTCGCTGGTGTCGCGCGAGATGACGTGCAGCCGAATGCCGTAGCTCAGCGTCCGACTCTGCGCCGCGGCCAACCCGCGGATCCAGTCCAGCTTCTCCTTGACCTGTTCGGGTCGCTCGCCCCAGGTGAGATAGGTGTCGGCGTAGGTGGCCGCGACCTGTCCGGCCTCCGGCGACGAGCCGCCGAAGAAGACCCTCGGCAACGGGTCGGGGCGCCGCGCCAGCGACGCCTCCTCGACCTGCAGGTGCTTGCCGGTGACGGTCACCGGCTGCTCGGCGGTCCACAGCTGCCGAACGATGTCGAGGAATTCGCCGCAGCGCGCGTAGCGGTCCTGCTTGTCCAGGAAGTCGCCGAATGCCCGCTGCTCGGAGCTTTCGCCGCCGGTGACGACGTTGAGCAGCAGGCGGCCCTGCGACTGCCACTGGAAGGTGGCCGACATCTGTGCGGCCAACGTCGGGCTGATCAATCCCGGGCGGAACGCGACCAAGTACTTCAGCGACTCGGTGCTGCCGATCAGCATCGCGGTGGTCAGCCAGGCGTCTTCGCACCAGAGGCCGGTCGGCGTGAGCACCGCCTCGAAGCCGTTGATCTCAGCCGCCTGCGCAAGCTGGATCAGGTATTTCAGGTCGGCCGGCCGGTCGCCGCGCATGCTGCTGCCATGCCCGCCGGCGATCAGGTCGCGCGAATCCCCGTAAGTCGGAAGGAACCAGTGCAAGTGGATTGACACGTTGACTTGTTATGCCTCGCCGAGCGCGATACCAACAGGCTTGCGACCACGCTGATTGCAACCCGATTGGCAGCACGGCGACCAGCGGTTAAACGGAGCGAGAACGGCAGCTGTAATCCCGAGGTAGCGCCGAATATATCGGGCCGATACTATTACGCGAGACTGTTACTCGACATAGCAGCCGTCGTACTCAATCGAGCAAAGGAGGTGACTTGATGCTGGAGCTTGCCATCCTGGGACTTCTGCTCGAGTCACCTATGCACGGCTACGAGCTGCGGAAACGGTTGACCGGTCTGCTCGGGGCCTTTCGGGCTTTCTCCTACGGATCCCTCTATCCGGCGCTGCGCCGGATGCAGGCCGACGGAATGATCGCCGAGAACGCCGCCCCGGCCGGAACGCCGGTGCGTCGGGCCCGGCGCGTGTACGAGATGACCGACGCGGGCCGGCAACGTTTCAGCGAGTTGGTGGCTGATACCGGGCCGCAGAACTATTCCGACGACGGGTTCGGCGTGCATCTGGCTTTTTTCAACCGCACGCCTGCTGAAGCGCGGATGCGCATCCTGGAGGGCCGTCGCCGCCAGGTCGAAGAACGACGTGAAGGCTTGCGTGAAGCAATTGCGCGAGCCAGTAACTCACTGGACCGCTACACCCGCCAGCTGCATCAACTCGGGCTGGAGTCCAGCGAGCGCGAAGTCAGTTGGCTCAACGAGCTGATCGCGGCCGAACGCGTTGCGCAACGCACCGCTGAGCAGGCCTAGAGCCGAGTAATCCCACAATGAGAGCCAAGGAGAACTCCGTATGAGTGAGCAGAACGCGCCGCAGGCGTCGACCGAGGTCCGAGTCGCTATTGTCGGCGTCGGCAACTGCGCGTCCTCGCTGGTACAGGGCGTCCAGTACTACTACGACGCGGACGAGAACCACACCGTGCCAGGGTTGATGCACGTGAAGTTCGGCCAGTACCACGTGCGCGACGTGAAGTTCGTGGCCGCGTTCGACGTGGACGCCAAGAAGGTCGGCTTCGACCTGTCCGAGGCGATCTTCGCGTCGGAGAACAACACGATCAAGATCGCGGACGTGCCGCCGACCAACGTGACGGTGCAGCGCGGCCCGACGCTCGACGGCATCGGCAAGTACTACGCCGAGACCATCGAGATCTCCGACACCGAGGCCGTCGACGTGGTCAAGGCGCTGCGCGACGCGAAAGTCGACGTGCTGGTGTCCTACCTGCCGGTCGGCTCCGAGCAGGCCGACAAGTTCTACGCCCAGTGCGCGATCGACGCCGGCGTGGCGTTCGTCAACGCGCTGCCGGTGTTCATCGCCTCCGACCCGGTGTGGGCGAAGAAGTTCACCGACGCCGGCGTGCCGATCGTCGGTGACGACATCAAGAGCCAGGTCGGCGCGACGATCACCCACCGCGTGATGGCCAAGCTGTTCGAGGACCGCGGCGTGCAGCTGGACCGCACGATGCAGCTCAACGTCGGCGGCAACATGGACTTCCTGAACATGCTCGAGCGCGAGCGCCTGGAGTCCAAGAAGATCTCGAAGACGCAGGCCGTCACGTCGAACCTGCAGCGCGAGTTCAAGACCAAGGACGTGCACATCGGCCCGTCCGATCATGTCGGCTGGCTCGACGACCGCAAGTGGGCCTACGTCCGACTCGAAGGCCGCGCCTTCGGTGACGTGCCGTTGAACCTGGAGTACAAGCTCGAGGTGTGGGACTCGCCGAACTCGGCCGGCGTCATCATCGACGCGGTGCGCGCCGCCAAGATCGCCAAGGATCGTGGCATCGGCGGACCGGTCATCCCGGCGTCGGCGTACCTGATGAAGAGCCCGCCGCAGCAGCTGCCCGACGACATCGCGCGGACCCAGCTCGAAGAGTTCATCATCGAGGGCTGATCCCCTCTGTGCGAACGGCCCGTCACCTCCGTGGTGGCGGGCGGTTTCGCGTCTGGAGGATGCGCCGATGTGCCCGCAACTAGACGGGTGCCCCATCACGGCGTGGCCGTTGTCGCTGTGAGGTGGGCGCTTCGGCAATTGGTTCTCGAAGCGGCGTTTCGCCGACACGGCGCTGTGCAGGTGCTTAGCATCATGTCTTGATGAAGGTTCAGCCCGCCGCATTCCTGCGGACCACCCTGCCGCTGGATTTGTCGCGGCTCGACGACCTGGACAGCGGGCGTTACCACTCGATCTGGCTGCCCGACCACATGGTCAGCTTCTGGCCAGATTCGATCTGGACACCCGAATTCACGGATCTGGCAACCGTTTCCCCGTCGCCGCATCGCCACCTGGACGGGCTCGCGGTCGCATCCGCGGCAGCCGCGCTGACCCGTAACGTGCCGCTGGTCTCCGCGGTCGTCGACACCGTGCGTCGCCATCCGGCGATGCTGGCCCAGACCGCCCTGACCATCGACCACATCGCTCGCGGGCGGTTCGTCCTCGGCCTCGGCAGCGGCGAGAGCGAGAACACCCTGCCCTACGGCTTCGACTTCGCCCGGCCGGTCGCCCGTTTCGAAGAAGCACTGCGGGTGATCCGGCTGCTCTGGGACAGCGACGGGCCCGTCGACTTCGAGGGGCAGTTCTACGCCTTGCACCACGCCCGGCTGGACACCGAACCGTACGACGGCACGCCGCCGCCGATCTGGATCGGGGCCAGCGGTCCGCGGATGCTCGACATCGCCGGCCGCTACGCCGACGGCTGGTGGCCGGCCGGCGCATGGACGCCCGAGCACTACGCCGAAATGCTCACTGCGGTAAGGGCATCCGCCGAGCGCGCCGGCCGCGACCCGATGGCGATCACACCGTGCTTCATCCAGGTCTGCTTGATCGGCGAGAACGAGGCCGCGCTTGCCGACATCCTGCAGGCACCACTGGTAAAGGCCTTCCTGCTACAAGTGTCGGCGGAGACGTTGCGCGACTTCGGTTTTGAACACCCGATGGGTCCGGGCTGGCGCGGCTTCCAGGACATCGACCCTGCGGTGCTGACCCGCGACCGGATTTTCGAGTTCATGGCCAAGGTGCAGCCGGAGATGCTGCTGGCCGTGGTGCCGCATGGCACGCCGAAAGAGGTCGCCGCGATCATCAAGACCTTCGTCGACGCGGGCCTGCGGGTGCCCAAGATTCTCGACTACAGCGCGATGGCGGGCCTCGGGCGCGCGGCGTCATCAGCGGCGAATGTCGTTGCCGCCGAGGATGAACTGCTCGCGCTGTGCGGAGACGTGCGGTGACGCTGGACGCCGCCGCCATACTGGACTCCGCGACCGCCGAGACGGGTCTGACCGACTACGGCGACCCCACCCTGCCAGAACGCTTCGCGGTGGCCGTCGACCATCTCAACGGACTCGGAATGGACGCCGCGGGCAACGCCGCGGCGGAAGAGGTCTGCCGGTGGCTGCTGACCTCGCGGCTGGAGTTTCTCGAAGACCGCAACCGCTACCCGATCGCCGACGAGGTGGTCCAGGCGCCGATGTTCGTCACCGGTGAACCCCGTTCGGGCACAACGCTGATGCACGCGCTGATGTCGGTCGACCCTGACGCCAGGGCGCTGCGGTTCTGGGAAGTGATGTATCCCTCGCCACCGCCCGGGCTGGCCGACGGCGACGATCCGCGCCGGGCCCGCGCCGACGACGACTGGCGGGAAATCAACGCCAAGATGCCCAAGTGGCTGCACAGCCATCCCTACAACGACATGCTCGGTGACGGCTTGCCCGAGGACGAACGCACCTGGGCGTTCGATTTTCGGGTGATGACGCCGACCGCGTGGTGGCGGGTGCCGATGCAGTCGCTGGTCGGCGGGCTGGCCACCGACGCCGCCGCCCAGTACCGCCTGCACAAAGCCATGCTGCAGCAACTGCAATTTCACCGCCCGCGAAAGTACTGGGTGCTGAAGGGCTTTCACGGGTTTCGGCTGGCCGAGATGTTCGACGCCTATCCCGACGCGACGCTGGTCTGGCTGCATCGCGACCCGGTACAGGTGGCCGCGTCGCGCACGATGCTGATGGCCGACATCGCCGAGGGCATGGTTGGGCCGGTTGATCTGCACGCCCTGGCCAAGATGCATCTCGAGTTGACCCGTGCCGGGGTCGCCAACACAATGAGCAACCCGATGGTCGACGACCCGCGGATCCTGCACGTCCGCTACACCGACTTCGTCGCCGATCAGGTGGACACGGTTCGGCGCTACTACGCGTTCAGCGGCCGCGAATTGACGCCGGGCGCCGCGGAGGCGATGCGGCGCTATCTCGCCGACAATCGCGGGGACCGGCACGGCAAATTCAGGTACTCGACGCAACTGCTGGTCGACATCGGCGAGGACCTCGACGCGCTGCACGACGAATTCCGGCCGTTCCGTGAGCGATTCGGCGTGCAGATCGAGAACCGAGAATGACGGCCCACCCGCGGCTGTCGGTTCACAATGTGACGTTCTACGGCGCACCGTTGACCGAACTGCAGGCGCATTGGGCGGACCTCGGGGTCGCCCGGTTGAGTATCCTGGACAGCCAGCTGCCCGAAGTGTCAAAGCTATTGCCAGACAACGACTATACCGTCGAAGCGGTTTACCACCTCTTCGCCGAAACCGGCGCGCTCAAGCACGTGATCGATGCGGCGGCCGCCGTCGGAGCCCGCACCGTGTACATGCTGACCGGCGGGCGGGGCGACCTCACCTGGCGCCACGCCGCGGAACGGTTCAGCGAACACGTCGCGCCGGGTGTCGAGCACGCTCGACAGGCCGGCGTCGCGCTGGCGATCGAGAACGCCTCCGGTCTCTACGCCGATCTGCACTTCGCCCACACCCTGCGTGACACCGTGACCCTGGCCGAGATGAGCGGGCTGGACATCTGCATCGACATCTTCCACTGCTGGGCCGAGGGCGACGTCGAGGAGATGCTGCAGCGCGCGTTGCCGCGCACGCGCCTGATCCAGCTCAGCGACTACGTGCTCGGTGACCGGTCGCTGCCCGGCCGCGCGGTACCCGGCGACGGCGTGATCCCAATCGAATCGCTTGTCGCACAGGCACTTGCCGGTGGCTACCCGCACGGCTTCGATCTGGAGCTGATCGGTCCGCGCATCGACGCCGAGGGCCGGCTCGAATCAGCTCGCCGCGCCTGTGATGTCATCAGCGCCATGCTCGACAAGTTGGGTGCGTGAGATGGCATTCGGCGACGGCCCCCACGACGCCGACCTGCAGGGGGCGTGGATCTCCTTCTGCGATCAGCTGCGCGCTGCGGGCGAGCGGGTCTTCAAGGACGCCAACGCGACGTCTGGCGCGCAGCGCGTCGACGCGTTCCGCTTCCTCACCCAAAACCTCGGCCAAGCTTTTGATTTGGCGTTGGAGACGCGCGACACCCACTACCCCGCGCTGCACGAGTTCTGCGGGCCCACCCGAAAGCTCGGCGGCGACTGCGGGGACTTCACCTACCAGCAGGCGTGGATCGACGGCCATTCGACGTATCGGCTCACCGGCAGCCGCGGCACCGCCCGATTCTTCAATGTCACCGTCCAGGGGCGCCGCACCCCCGGCCCCGGCGTGCTGCACGAGCCGTTCGGTGACACACCAGAGGCCAACATCACCCACCTCGACGTCGACGATGAGGGGCAGTTCGAGCTGTACATCGGCGGCCCGCCGCGCCCCGGCAATTGGCTGCCCACGACCCCCGAATCGCGAAAGCTGTTCATTCGTCAGGGATTTGACCACTGGGACGAGACGCCCGCGCAGATCCGGATCGAGCGGATCGACATGTCCGCGCCCAAACCGTTGCCCACTCCGGAGGTGATGGTCGAGGCGATGGGGTGGGCCGGCGACTTCGTCACCGGGCTGATGACGGACTGGCCAGAGTTCCCGTTCAACTACGGCGGCGTGAATGCCGAACAGCCGAACAGCTTCCCGCGCGTCGACGCGGACGGCGCCGACGCCAAACGTGGCCGGGCCGCGGCCAACATGTACTGGGAGCTGGGCCCCGACGAGGCGCTGATCATCGAGTTCGACGCCCACGACGGACTGTGGATGCTGACCAACATGGGCGTCTTCTTCAACAGCATGGATTACCTCTACCGGCCGGTCAGCTACACGCCGAGCCGGACCGCCGTCGACGCCGACGGGCGGATCCGGCTGGTTCTGGCGCACCGTGATCCCGGGGTGCGCAACTGGCTGGACACCCAGGGATTCGAGCGCGGCAACCTGACCTACCGTCACATGCTCGAGGGCCGACCCGCGGTGCTCAGCACCCGGGTGGTCGCCCACCGGGAACTGCTGCAAGCCCTGCCCGCCGACACCGCGATGGTCGGCGACGCCGAGCGCACCGCCGCAATGTGGGACCGATTCCGCGGCATCCGCCGCCGCTACGTCCTTTAGTGTCGAGACCCATGACCCACATCTCCGACGACGCCCTGCTGGGCCTGTCCGAATTCGGCCTACTGGCCGAGAACGCCGAGCAGGCCGGTGTCAGGGGTCCGTTGCCGTCGGTGCGACGCGTCGAGACCGGTGGCATCAGCGCCCTGCAGTGGGGCGAGGAGTCGCCGCGGGTGGTGTTCTTCCACGGCGGCGGGCAGAACGCGCACACCTGGGACACGGTGATCGTCGGCCTGGGCGTGCCCGCGCTGGCTCTCGACCTGCCCGGCCATGGTCATTCGGCGTGGCGCGAAGACGGCGACTACTCGCCCCAGCACAACGCCGCAGCCGTCAAGCCGGTGATCGAAGACCTCGCTCCGGACGCCGAATTGGTGGTCGGGATGTCGTTGGGTGGGCTCACCGCGATCGGGTTGGGCGCGATCGCGCCACAGCTTGTGCGCGAGCTCGTGCTGGTCGACGTCACCCCGTCGGCGTTGCGCCGTTACGCGGAGATGACCACCGAGCAACAGGGCACCGTCGCGTTGGTGGCCGGCGAGCGAAACTTCCCGAGCTTCGAGGCGATTCTGGAGGTCACCACGGCCGCGGCGCCGCACCGTGACCGGAAATCGCTGCGGCGCGGCGTCTTTCACAACTCGCATCGGCAAGACGACGGAACCTGGACCTGGCGGTATGACACCATCCGCAAGATCCCCGACTTCGACGGCCTGTGGGAGGACTTCGCCGGGCTATCGGCGCCGGTCAGGCTGGTGCGTGGCGGCAACTCGCCATTCGTCACCGACGAGGACGCCGACGAACTGGCCAGGCGGGCACAGCAATTCCAGGGGCTCCAGATCGTGGCGAACTCGGGCCACTCCGTGCAGAGCGACCAGCCGCTGGCGTTGATCGAGATCCTGCGCGGCGTACTCGCGCGCTGAGCAGGCCGCGCGCCTACCGTGGTGGCCATGACTTCCTCGCCCCGGCCGATCCGCATCGGTGTCCAGCTGCAGCCCCAGCACAGCCCTGACTACCGCAACCTGCGCGACGCGGTCCGCCGATGTGAGGACATCGGCGTCGACGTCGCCTTCAACTGGGACCACTTCTTTCCGCTCTACGGCGACCCCGACGGCGCGCATTTCGAATGCTGGACCATGCTCGGCGCGTGGGCCGAGCAGACCTCCCGGATCGAGATCGGCGCCCTGGTGACCTGCAACTCGTACCGCAATCCTGAACTGCTGGCCGACATGGCCCGCACCGTCGACCACATCTCGGACGGCCGCCTGATCCTGGGCATCGGATCAGGTTGGAAGCAAAAGGATTACGACGAATACGGTTACGAGTTCGGCACTGCCGGCAGCCGGCTGGACGACCTCGCCGGCGCCCTGCCGCGAATCAGCGACCGACTGGCCAAGCTGAACCCGGCGCCCACCCGCGACATCCCGATCCTGATCGGCGGCAAGGGACCGAAGAAGACGCTGCGGCTGGTCGCCGAACGCGGCGACATCTGGCACGGATTCACCACCGTCGACAGCTACCCGCAGGCCGCCGAGGTGCTGGCCGAGCACTGTGCTGCGGTGGGCCGTGACCCCGACACCATCGAGCGCTCCGCGGGCGTCAACGTCGAGCATCTGCTCGACGACGCCGAAGGCCTGGTGGCACTCGGGGTGACGCTGCTGACCGTCGGCGTCAACGGCCCGGACTACGACCTGGGCGACGCCGAAAAACTCTGCCGGTGGCGTGATCGGGCATGAGCGCTCGCGCATCGAAACTCGTTGCGCTGCTGGCCATCATCCTGCTGACCTACAGCCTGGCCCCGCTCGCGCCAGCCATCGCGGACAACCGGATGTGCAAGCCGGTGGGCGAGGAAGGCGCCCGCCCGCTGCCCGGAAACCTGTCCACCGACAAGCCGCAGGAGACCGACACCTACACCACCCCCGACGTGAAGCCGTTGAGTTCGGTGAACATCGACGCACTGGGACTGCTCACGCCCGGGACGCTGACGGTCGGCACCCAGCCGGGCGGTCCACCGAGCAGCTGCCTCGTCGGCGGTCGGTACAGCGGCTTTGACAGCGAGCTGTTGCGGGCTATCGCCGCCAAGCTGGGTCTGCGTATCGAATTCAACGGCACCGAGTTCTCCGCACTACTGGCGCAGGTCGCCGGGCGACGCTTCGACGTCGGGTCGTCGTCGATCATCGCCACCGAAGCACGCCGTCACACAGTCGGATTCACCAACGGATACGACTTCGGTTACCTGGCGCTCATCGTGCCCACCGGCTCAGACGTGCACGGCTTCAACGGCCTGCACCCCGGACAGCGGGTCGGCGCGATCCAGGGCACCGTCGAGGAGGCCTACGTCGAAAACACCCTGCACATGGAGCCGGTCAAGTTCCCCGACTTCACCACCCTTTACTCCAGCCTGAAGAACCGCCAGATCGACGCCTGGGTGGCGCCGGCCATGGAGGCCGCCAAGGTCATGCGGCACGGCGACACCGCGGCCGTCGTCGGCTACACGTTCGGACTGGGCAACTTCATTGCGTACTGCGTGAACAAGAACAACCAGCCGCTGATCGACGCCCTGAACGCGGGCCTGGACGCGGTGATCGCCGACGGCACCTGGGCGCAGCTCTACACCGACTGGACTCCGCGGCCGTTGCCGCCCGGCTGGAAGCCGGGGTCGAAAGCGGCTGCGCCGCCGCATCTTCCGGACTTCGCGGCGATCGCCGCGCGCAACCACCGCGAGCCTGACAAGCCGCCGGCACCGAAGTCGACGTTGACCCAGCTGAAGGAATCCTTCCTCGACTGGGACCTGTACAAGCAGGCTTTCCCGGCGATGCTGACCACCGGTCTGCCGAACACGTTGATCCTCACCGTGAGTTCCTTCGCTATCGGACTGGTGGTCGGCATGGCGCTTGCGGTGGCAGGGGTGTCGCGGACCCGCTGGCTGCGGTGGCCGGCACGCGTCTACACCGACATCTTCCGCGGCCTGCCCGAAGTGGTGATCATCCTGGTGATCGGGCTCGGCATTGGGCCGATCGTCGGCGGATTGACCCACAACAGCCCGTATCCGCTGGGTATCGCGGCGCTGGGGCTGACCGCGGCGGCGTACATCGGCGAGATCTTTCGGTCCGGCATCCAAAGCGTCGAACCGGGCCAGCTGGACGCCGCCCGCGCGCTGGGGCTGAGTTACCGCGCGTCGATGCGGCTGATCGTGATTCCGCAGGGGATCCGCCGGGTGCTGCCGGCGCTGGTCAACCAGTTCATCGCGCTGCTGAAAGGGTCGGCGCTGGTGTATTTCCTCGGCCTGATCGCCGGGCAGCGCGAGCTGTTCCAGGTCGGCCGCGACCTCAACGCCCAGACCGGCAGCCTCTCGCCGCTGGTGGCGGCCGGCTTGTTCTATCTGCTGTTGACGATCCCGCTCACTCACCTGGTCAACGTGGTCGACGCACGGCTGCGGCACGGCAGAGAAGAAGATCCGCGGCTGCTGCCCGTCAGTCAGGAGATGATATGACCGGGTCAGTAGCGTTGGAAGGCAAGGGAATTCACCTGTCCTTCGGCCGCAGCAAAGTGCTTCGCGGCGTCGACATCACCGCCCCGGCCGGCGACACCGTGGCCGTCATCGGGCCGTCGGGATCGGGAAAGTCCACGCTGTTGCGTGCGTTGACCCGATTGAACGAACCCGACCAGGGCGACATCCTGCTGGACGGCAAATCCGTGCTGACCGACAACCCCGACTCCGTGCGGCAGCGGATCGGCATGGTGTTCCAGCATTTCAACCTCTTCCCTCACCTGCCCGTTCTCGACAACGTGATGCTGGCGCCCCGCAAACTCAAAGGCCTCTCCGGTGACGAGGCCCGCGAATCGGCGCTGGCCCAGCTGGACCGGGTGGGCATGAAACACAAGGCGGGGTGCCGTCCCGGCGTCCTGTCCGGCGGTCAGCAGCAAAGAGTCGCGATCGCCCGGGCGCTGGCGATGGGCCCACAGGTGATGCTCTTCGACGAGGTGACCTCGGCGCTGGATCCCGAACTTGTCAAGGGCATCCTGGCGCTGATCGCCGACCTGGGCTCCGAAGGCATGACGATGCTGGTCGTGACCCACGAAATGGCCTTCGCGAGGTCGACATCCGACACCGTGGTGTTCATGGACCACGGCCAGGTGGTGGAGACCGGCCCACCAACGCAGATCTTCGAGGCGGCCGGCACCGAGCGGCTGCAACGCTTTTTGTCGCAGGTCTTGTAGCAGCAAAACGAGCAAAACCCAATAGTGGGCCGCTGACCAGCAGACAGGTTAGACTGTCGAACTATGGCGGAAACTGAAGCCACCGTGCCCGAGCTCACTGAGCTGGCGGAGGGGCTTCACCGCACGCTTTCCAAGTTGTTCTCGATCCTGCGCCGAGGCGATCCCAGCGCCGGCGCGGCGACGGCCAGCGACCTCACCCTGGCTCAGCTGTCGATCTTGGTCACGCTGCTCGACCGCGGTCCGATCCGAATGACCGATCTGGCCGCGCACGAACGCGTCCGCACCCCCACGACGACGGTGGCGATTCGCCGGTTGGAGAAGATCGGGCTGGTCAAGCGCTCGCGCGACCCGTCCGACCTGCGCGCCGTGCTCGTCGACATCACCCCGCGCGGCCTGGCCGTGCACCGCGAGTCGTTGAGCAACCGGATCAGCGCCCTGGTCTCGCTGCTGAGCCAGCTCAGCCACCACGAGGTCGAGGCGCTGACGAAGGCGCTGGCGCCGCTGGAGCACCTGGCCGCCAGCGAATCGGTGACCACGCCGACCGCCGCGACCAACGGGGACGCCACCACCGCGTAAACCCTTGCCGCCCTTAGCGGACCGGCACCATGGTGATTACGCTGGCGGGCATGCCGACTGCACTCATCACCGGAGCCAGCCGCGGGATCGGCGCCGCGATCGCCGACGCCCTGGCACCGACACACACCCTGTTACTGGCCGGACGCCCGTCGCCCGCACTCGAGGCGACCGCACAGCGCCTCGGCGCCACGGCGCTGTCGCTCGACGTCACCGACGCCGACTCCATCGCGAATGCCACCGCAGGCGTCGGTGAACTCGACGTTCTGGTGCACAACGCCGGGGTGTCGATTCCCGGCCGCATCGCCGAATCGACAGTCGACGATTGGCGGACCACCTTCGAGGTCAATGTGGTTGGCGCCGTGGCGGTTACGCTCGCGCTGCTGCCGGCGTTGCGACGCGGCGACGGTCAGGTGGTGTTCATCAACTCCGGGTCGGGCCGCAAGGCGTCGAAGAACATGGCCGCGTACTCGGCGAGCAAGTTCGCGTTACGCGCGTTCGCAGACTCGTTGCGGCTGAGTGAGCCGTCGCTGCGGGTCACCACCGTCTACCCCGGCCGCACCGACACCGACATGCAGCGAGAGTTGGTGTCGTTCGAAGGCGGCGAGTACAACGCGGGCGAGTTCCTGCGGGCGGACACCGTCGCCGCGGCCGTCGCCCAGGCGATCAACACCCCGGCCGATGGCCACCTGCACGAGGTGATTCTGCGGCCGCGCGGCTAGACGACCGTCCGCTGACAATGCAGGCCGGCACGGCCTGAGGAGGAAGCGGACTAGACGACCAGGTTCACCATTTTCCCGGGGACCACGATGACCTTCTTCGGTGTGCCGCCGGCCAGGAATGCCTGCACCTTGTCGTCGGCCAGCGCGGCCGACTCCACCGCATCGGCATCCGCCGCGGCCGGCACCGTGATTCGGCCGCGCACCTTACCGTTGACCTGCACGGGATACTCGACGGTGTCCTCCACCAGGTAGGCGGGATCGGCCACCGGAAACGGCCCGTGCGCAAGCGATTTCGGATGACCGAGTCGCTCCCACAGCTCTTCGGCCAGGTGCGGCGCCACCGGCGCCAGCATCAGCACCAGCGGCTCGACCGCGGCCCGCGGCGCAGAGTCGCGGTGCTGCTTGGTCAGGTGGTTGGTGTACTCGATCAGCTTGGCCACCGCGGTGTTGTTGCGAAGAGCCGCATAGTCTTCCGAGACGCCTGCGATGGTGCGGTGCAGTATCCGCAGCGTGTCGGTGTCCAGCTCGTCCTCGGTGACCCGGGCCTCGCCGGTGTTCTCGTCGATCACCAACCGCCAGGCCCGCTGCAGAAACCGTTGTGCACCAACGACATCCTTGGTCGCCCACGGACGCGACGCCTCGATCGGGCCCATCGACATCTCGTACACCCGCAGGGTGTCCGCCCCGTAGTCGTCGCACATCTCGTCCGGTGAGATCGAGTTCTTCAAGCTCTTGCCGATTTTGCCGAACTCCTGGAAGACCTCGATCTCGCCGTCCGGGCCGGGGTAGAAGAACTTTCCACCGCGCTCGACGACGTCGGCGGCCGTGACGTACGCGCCGCGGGAGTCGGTGTAGGCGAAGGCCTGGATGTAGCCCTGGTTGATCAGTCGCCGGTAGGGCTCGCGGGAGCTGACGTGGCCGAGGTCGTAGAGCACCTTGTGCCAGAACCGTGAATACAGCAGGTGCAGCACCGCGTGTTCGGCGCCACCGACATACAGGTCGACTCCCCCGGGGTCGTCCGGCCCGTGCTCGGCGGGCCGCGGGCCCATCCAGTAGGCCTCGTTTTCCTTGGCGCAGAACCGCTCCGCATTGTGGGGGTCGGTGTAGCGCAGCTCGTACCACGAGCTGCCGGCCCATTGCGGCATCACGTTGGTGTCGCGGGTGTAGGGCTTGAGCCCGTCACCGAGGTCGAGTTCGACGTTGACCCAATCCGTCGCCTTACCCAGCGGCGGCGAGGGCTCGCTGTCGGCGTCGTCGGGATCGAACAGCACCGGCGAATAGTCCGGCACGTCCGGCAGCTCGACCGGCAGGTCGGCGTCGTCGAGTGCGTGCGCGCGTTCGTCGCTGTCGTAGACGATCGGAAACGGCTCGCCCCAGTAGCGCTGGCGCGCGAAAAGCCAGTCGCGCAGCTTGTATTCGATGCGGCCGTGGCCATGGCCTTCGGATTCCAGTCGCGCGATGATCGCTTCCTTGGCCGCCGCGACGTCGAAGCCGTTGAGATAGTCCGAGTTCACCAGCACGCCGTCGCCGGTGTAGGCCGCTAGCGAAACATCGCCGCCGGCAATGACTTCCACGATCGGCAGGCCGAACTCGCCGGCGAACTCCCAGTCACGCTGGTCGTGGCCGGGGACCGCCATGATCGCGCCGGTACCGTATCCGGCCAGCACGTAGTCGGCGATGAAGATCGGGACCTGCTCGCCGTTGGCCGGGTTGGTCGCGTAAGCGCCCAGGAAGACGCCGGTCTTGGTCTTGTTCTCCTGGCGCTCGAGGTCGGACTTCGTGGCGATCGACGTGCGGTAGGCGGCGACGGCCTGCGCCGGAGTGTCGGCGCCATAGGTCCAGTGCGGCTCGACGCCGTCCGGCCACTGCGCGACGACCAGCCGGTCGACCAGCTCGTGTTCGGGCGCCAGCACCAGATACGTTGCGCCGAACAGGGTGTCCGGCCGGGTGGTGAACACCTCGATGTCGCCCGCCCGCGACGAGAACAGCACGGCGGCGCCGGTCGACCGGCCGATCCAATTGCGCTGCATCGTCTTGACCTTCTCCGGCCAGTCCAGCACGTCGAGATCGTCGAGCAGCCGGTCGGAGTAGGCGGTGATCCGCATCATCCACTGCCGCAACCGCTTCCGGAAGACCGGAAAGTTGCCGCGCTCACTGCGCCCGTCCGCGGTGACCTCTTCGTTAGCCAGCACGGTTCCCAGGCCCGGGCACCAGTTGACCATCGACTCGGATTGGTAGACCAGTCGATGCCCGTCGATGACGTCGGCGCGCTCACCCGCCGACAGCGTCGACCAGGATCGGCCGTCATCTAAATCGCGCGCACCGGAATCAAACTCGGCGACCAGCTCCGCGATCGGGCGGGCCCTACCAGCGGCGGTGTCGAACCAGGCGTTGTAGATCTGTAGGAAGATCCACTGGGTCCAGGTGTAGAAGTCGACGTCGGTGGTCGAGAAGCTGCGCCGGTTGTCGTGGCCGAAGCCCAACCGGCCCAACTGCCGGCGGAAGTTGACGATGTTGGCCTCGGTGCGGGTCCGCGGGTGCGTACCGGTCTGCACCGCGTACTGCTCGGCCGGAAGGCCGAACGCGTCGAAGCCTAACGCGTGCAACACATTACGGCCCAACATCCGGAAGTAGCGGGCGTAGACGTCGGTGGCGATGTAGCCGAGCGGGTGCCCGACGTGCAAACCCTCACCCGACGGGTAGGGAAACATGTCCTGGACGAACATCTTGTCGTCGGGGACTGGTGAGCCGTCCGCCGGAGCCAGGGAACCGACCGGGTTGGGCACATTGAACGTCCCCAGCCGGGTCCAGTTGTCCTGCCAGGCTTGCTCGATGCGGCCGGCCAGGTCCGCGGTGTAGCGGTACCGCGGCGCGTCGGGGTCGGAGTCGGTCACGCCCAACAGGTTATAAGGGCCGCGTCGAGCGACCCGCCGAGCACCGAGTGTCTCGGTTGGATTGCAGACCGATCAGGGCTTCATTCCAGGTGTGTCAAAGGTTAGTTGCGGTGCTGGTGGCCGTCACTTGTCCCTGGTTACAGTCGCTTTCTGCGACTTCGATACCACCCGGTCATTCTCGGAAGGACCACCCCCATGACGCACCTGTCCCGTAGCTGGCGAGTAACGGTCGCGGGCCTGGCCTTCGGCGCCGCCGGCGTGCTGGGAATCGCCAGCCCCACCGCCGCGGCCGACCCGGTGATACCGCCCCGACCCATCCCGGGGCCGGTCCCGGCCCCGCAGGCGGCTCCCGGCGTCCTCGGCAACCCCGGGGCTCTGAGCAACCCGATGCCGGGCCTGGCGCCGCAGGCCGTGCCCCCGGCAGCCGTCGTCGCCCCTCCCGCCGCCGTTCCGCCCGCCGCCGCACCGGTCGCGGCCGGGCTGCCGCCTGCACCGCAAGCCGCCGTGCCCCCGGCGCTGGTGCCCGCTACAGCCGGAACCCTGCGCGACTTCTTCAACGGCAAGGGCGTCAAGATGGAGCCCCAGAAAGCGGCCGGCTTCAATGCGCTCGACCTCGTTTTGCCGATGCCGCAGGGCTGGACCCAGGTGCCCGATCCCAACGTCCCCGACGCGTTCGTCGTCATCGCCAATCGCCGCAGCCCCAGCCTGTACACCCCGAACGCACAGCTGGTGGTGTACCGACTGGTCGGCGATTTCGATCCGCATGAGGCCATCACCCACGGCTTCATCGACAGCCAGCAGCTGCCCGCCTGGCGTAATACCGACGCCTCGCTGGCGGACTACAACGGCTCCCCGTCGTCGCTCATCGAGGGCACCTACCGGCAGAACGAGATGACGCTCAATACCTCCCGGCGCCACGTCATCGTCACGTCTGGCCCGGATAAGTACTTGGTCTCGTTGGCGGTGACGACCGCAGCCGGCGGCGGAGTCGGCGAAGCGCAGGCCACCGACGGCATCCTCAACGGCTTCCGGGCTGGGGCGCCGGGCAGCAACCAGCCCGCGCCAGCACCCCCGGCGGCCGTCCCGGCGCCGGCACCCGTGGCACCTCCCGCCGCTGCGATCGCACCCACGCAGGCGCTGGCCCACTAACAGCCGCCCGCTGCACCGGATCGGAGCGCCTCGTATGGTGTCCCCATGCTCATCGCGGGAGTGCTGTGCGTCTGCGCGGCGGTGGTCTTGGCCGTTCTCGGCTTGCGGTCGCTGACCCGTCCCGCCGTCACCAGCACCGCCGCATTGCTGATGCGGTCCGTCGCGCCCCCGCAGCTGGCGGCCGCGACCATGCTGGCCGTGGCCGGAGCCGTCGCCCTGGCCGCGCCGCCGGCGACCGCGCTGACGGTGGTCTGCGTCTGCATCGTCGGCGCCCTCGGGACCGTCGCCGCCGGGTCGTATCAGACCGCGCGCTTCGCGCTGCGCCAGGAGGAAGCATCCGCAGCCAGCTGCGGCGGCGCCTGCGCCGGCTGCACCCTGACCTGCAGCTGACCCGTGCTCAAAAGGCTGTCGATGCTGCCGATCGACACTTTCTTGCTGGCCATGGCTGCCACCGTCGCGCTGGCGGCACTCTTTCCGGCCCGCGGAGCCTTCGCCGACGTCATGTCGGTGGCCGCGAAAGCCGTTATCGCGCTCCTGTTTTGGCTCTACGGCGCCCGGCTGTCGCCGCAGCAGGCCTGGCAGGGCGTCAAGCGCTGGCAGCTGCACCTGCTGGTGCTGGCCACCACTTTTGTGCTCTTCCCGCTACTCGGGCTGGCCTGCCGCGGCCTGGTGCCCTGGTTGCTGAACACTGACCTGTACAACGGGCTGCTGTTTTTGTGCCTGGTCCCGTCGACCGTGCAGTCGTCGATCGCGTTCACCTCTATTGCCCGGGGCAACGTCTCGGCCGCGCTGGTCAGCGCGTCGCTGTCCAATATCGTCGGGATCGCGCTCACGCCACTGCTTGTCGTGCTGCTGATGAACACCAGCGGCGGGGCCCGGATGGACGCCGGTGCGGTCCGTGACGTCCTGCTGCAACTGCTGCTGCCGTTCGTGGCGGGGCAGCTGATGCGGCCGTGGATCGCCGACTGGGTCATCCGGCACGCGGTGCTGACCAAACTCGTCGACCGCGGGTCGATCCTGTTGGTCGTCTACACCGCGTTCTCGATGGGCATGGCGGAACACATCTGGGCCAGCGTCGACCCGTGGAAGCTCGCGGCCGTCGCGGTCGTCAACACCGTGCTGCTGGCGGTGGTGCTGGGCTTCACCGGCCTGCTCGGCCGGCTGATCGGCCTAGTCCGCGGTGACCGGATCGTGTTGCTGTTCTGCGGGTCGAAGAAGAGCCTGGCTTCGGGCCTGCCGATGGCGCTGGTGTTCTTTCCTGCCACGACCGTCGGCGTGATCATGTTGCCGCTGATGATCTTTCACCAGATCCAGCTGATCGTCTGCTCGGTGATCGCGAGCAGACTCTCCCGCGGTGAAGAACCCGCCGCGGTGGCGGCCGCCTAGTTGAAAGGGCGACCCGCTTCGGCCGTGAAAAATCGACCTCGCGGTCGCCCTAGTTGCGGCTGACGTCGATCGGGTGAGTGGCCAGCATCGACAACGGCTGCGGCTGACGGCGCAGCACCCGGCCCCACAGGTCCACCCGCGGCTCGACCAGGACGTCAGAAGGCAACGCCGACAAGACGATCCAGTCGTCGCGCTCGATCTCGCCCTCGAGCTGGCCGATCGTCCAGCCGGAGTAGCCGGCGAAGATGCGCACCCCTTCGACGGCCGGGGCGATCTCCTCGGGATCGGCGTCGAGGTCGACCATCGCCATCCGTCCGGCCACGTGGCGCAGGCCGGGCACGTCATCGGCGACGGAGCCCACCCGCAGCACGGCCAGGCACAGCGCCGCGTCACGTTTGACCGGCCCGCCGATGAACATCGTCTTCGGCTTGGTAGCGAGCCCGGCCCACTGCGGCAACACGTTGTAGACGGCGGTCTCGCTGGGCCGGTTCAGCACGACACCCAGCGTGCCGCCGTCGTTGTGCTCGACGATGTAGATCACGCTGCGACGAAACGTTGGCTCGAGCAGATCCGTGTTGGCCAGAAGCAAAGTTCCCGCTCGCACTCGTTGTGCGGCTGGGGCAATGAAATCCTCTGGGTCTTCGGACGGCGCCACTCGTCCATCATGGCATCCGAGCCCGACGACTGTGGTCAACAAGTAGGGCCTCCGACCAGAATTTGTAGTGTTGTAACAGGCGCTCGATAACCGCCATGCCAACGGGAAGCAGGACCAGTGACTCATCCGCGCGCCCCGGTGGCTGTCTGGCGTTCGGTGCGCGCGCTGCCCGATTTCTGGCGGCTGCTCGAATTGCGGTTGGCAAGCCAATTCGGCGACGGCCTCTTTCAGGCCGGCCTGGCCGGCGCGCTGCTGTTCAACCCCGAGCGGGCGTCCAGCCCGCTGGCCATCGCGGGCGCGTTCGCGGTGCTGTTCCTGCCATACTCGCTGCTCGGCCCGTTCGCCGGCGCGCTGATGGACCGCTGGGACCGGCGGCTGGTGCTGGTGTCGGCGAACATCGGCCGGGTGGTGTCGGTGGCGCTGGTGGGATTCTGTCTCGCGCTGGGTGCCCGCGACTCGCTGGTGTTGTGCGGTGCGCTGGTGGTCAACGGCCTCGCCCGCTTCGTCTCGTCGGGCATGTCCGCGGGGCTGCCACACGTGGTTCCGCGCGAGCAGGTCGTCACGATGAACTCGATCGCGGTGGCGGTCGGCGCGGTCGCGGCGTTTCTCGGCGCCAACTTCATGCTGGTGCCACGCCTGCTGCTCGGGTCCGGCGACGCCGGCGCCGCGACGACCATCTTTCTCGTCATCATCCCGCTGCTGATCGCGCTGCTGCTCTCGCTGCGCTTCGCCGACCACGTGCTGGGACCCGACGACACCCAGCGCGCGATCCACGGGTCGGTCCTCTACGCCGTCGTCACGGGTTGGATGCACGGCGTGCGGACCGTGCTGGATCGGCCGACCGTCGCTGCCACACTGTCCGGGCTGGCCGCGCACCGGATGGTGTTCGGCATCAACTCGCTGGTGGTGCTGCTGCTGGTGCGCGGCAGCAATCCCGCCGGGTCGGCGGCGCTGGGCAGTGCGCTGCTGTTCGTGGCCGCGGCCGGTGCCGGATCCTTCCTGGCCACCCTGGTGACGCCGGTGGCGGTGCGCCGGTGGGGCCGCTACGCGACGGCCAACGGCGCGTTGGCGATCGCCGCCGCCATCGAGGTCGTCGGTGTCGGGCTGCAGCTGTGGGTGCTGGTGTCGTGCGGCTTCCTGCTCGGCGGCTTCGGCCAGGTGGTCAAGTTGTGCGCCGACACCGCTATCCAGATCGATGTCGACGACGCGCTGCGCGGACACGTGTTCGCGGTGCAGGACTCGGTGTTCTGGGTGGCGTTCCTGGTCGCGATCACCGTGGCGGCATACGTAGTTCCCGCCAACGGCCATTCACCCGCGCTGGTCGTGGCCGGCGGTTTGCTCTACCTGGGCGGACTCGCGGCCCATGCCGTCATCGGGCGCGCGGCGAATCGTTAAAGTACGCGGATGGCCGACCTTTCGCAGATTGTCGACGACCTGCGCGCCGAAAGTGACGAGCTCGATGCGCTGGTCGCGGCGCTGCCCGATGACCGCTGGCGCACGGCGACCCCCGCCGCGGGCTGGACGATCGCCCATCAGATCGGCCACCTGCTGTGGACCGACCGCGGCGCGCTGGTGTCGGTCACCGACGAGGACGGCTTCGCCGACATCGTCAAGACCGCACTCGCTGACCCGATCGGCTTCGTCAACACCGCGGCCGACGAGCTGGCCGCCGTCCCGCCGGCCGAGCTGCTCGCCGACTGGCGGGTCACCCGCTCGCAGTTGCACGACGCGCTGCTCACCGTCGAGGACGGGCGCAAGTTGCCGTGGTTCGGGCCGCCGATGAGCGGCTCGTCGATGGCGACCGCGCGGCTGATGGAGACCTGGGCGCACGGCCTCGACGTTGCCGACGCGTTAGGGGTTACCCGCCCGCCGACGGCGCGGTTGCGGTCCATCGCCCACATCGGCGTGCGGACACGCGATTTCGCGTATCTGATCAACGAGCTGACGCCGCCGGGCGAGCCGTTCCGGGTCGAGTTGAGTGCCCCCGACGGCAGCATCTGGACGTGGGGCCCGCCCGACGCGGCGCAGAAGGTCACCGGGTCGGCCGAGCACTTCTGCTTCCTTGTCACGCAGCGACGGCCGCTGAGCGAGCTGGACGTGCAGGCCCGCGGCGAGGACGCGGCGCGCTGGCTGCCGATCGCTCAGGCCTTCGCCGGCCCGCCGGGCGGCGGTCGGTCGGCGGGCTAGGTAGGCTCACCGCTCGATGCCTGACGCAGTTGTGGTCTTGCCGCGGGAGCTGACCGAGATCAGCGACGCGGTGCGCGCCGCTCCCCCGCCGCCGACTCCGGTACTGGCCGACCCCTACGCGCTACGTCCCGCCGACCCCGACGCCGACGCGGCGATGATCTCGCGGTGGATGAACATGCCGCACCTGGTCGACGCCTGGGAATCGGACTGGCCGGTCGATCGTTGGCGTGACTACCTAGACGCCCAGTGCGCCGGCAGCTACTCGCGGCCGTTCGTCGGGAGCATGAACGGCGAGGACAGTGGCTACGTCGAGGTATACCGCGCCGCAAAGGATTCCATTGCCACCCGCTACGACGCCGACCCGTACGACGTCGGCCTGCACGCGGCGATCGCCGAATTGTCGATCGTCAACAAGGGGCTCGGCCCGTTCCTGCTACCGCGGATCGTCACCAGCGTCTTCGAGGTCGAAACCCGTTGCCGCCGAATCATGTTCGACCCCGACCATCGCAACACCGCCGCGCGCCGGCTGTGCGAATACGCCGGCTGCACATTCCTCGGCGAGCACGACATGAGCAACCGCCGGATGGCGCTGTATGCGCTGCCGCGCACGCCAGACGACGTGCCGACGGCGCGCTAGCCGCTGTACGCGAGATCGACGCTAGCGAGAGGGTCGCTCGTACTTCTTCGCGCCAGCGTCGATCTCGCCGACGGCGCGCTAGCCGCCGTTCAGGTCGCGGTAGCCGTCGAAGTCGGGTTTCATTGCGGCAGCGACTAATTCCCACAGCACCTCGTCGGTGCCGCCACCCACCCGAGCCAGCTTCATGTCGCGCCACCACCGGCCCAGCGGCGTCTCGTCGACGAGATAGCCCGAGCCGCCGAAGATGTGCATGCACTCCGACAGCACCTCTTCACCGAGCCGCGCGGCGGTGACCTTGACCGCGGCCGCGGCCCGCAGATCGAGGCGTCCCTCGGCGGCAATTCCGTTGAGCCCGTGGCGGAGTAGATCGACGCGGGCCTGCAGGTCGGCAATGCGCAACCGCAGCGCCTGGTGCTCGAAGAGCGTCGAGCCGAATTGGCGGCGCTCGACCATCCTGGCGTGCGTGATGCCGAGCACCCGCTGGCAACCGCCGGCAACCTGGCCCGCGATTGACATCCGCTCGTGCGCCAGCCCCCAGGAGATCGCGGCCAAACCCGTTCCCGGGCGGGCGATCAGCGCGTCGGCCGGCACCCAGGTGTCGAGGTGCACCGCGGCGGTGTCCAACGGGGCGGCACCGACTTTGCGGTACGGAGTCTGAATCTCGGTCTGCTCCAGCGGGACCGCGATCAGCAACACGTTTCCGTGCCGGCTGGCGGAGTCGTCGACGCCGCGACCGACCACCATGATGTAATCGGCCACCGGCGACAGCGAGACGAACTTCTTGATGCCCTTGACCTCGAAACCGTCTCGGGCGGAACGGACTTCGGTCTCGCAGATCTGCAGATCCGAGCCGCCCGACTCCTCGGAGGCGCCGATGCACAGCACCGCCTCGCCGCGGATTGCTTGCTCCGCGATGTCCTTGAGGTAATCGGAGCGGGCGAAGCGGCGCAGGATGGCGATGGCCGAGTCGTGCAGGCTGACACCGACACCGATGCCGGCCGAACCCAGCTTGCCCAACTCGAGCGCCAGCGCGACGAGCTTCGCCACGTCAGGGTGCTGGCCGCCCAGCCACTTCTGCGCGAACACGCCGCGCTCACCCAGGTGCTCGATAAGCTTGCGTGGAAACCGTTCGCTCTCTTCGGCTTCCGCGGTCCACTTGGTGACGTCGTCGTTGAAGACGTCGGCGAGCAACGCCCGGTAGTCGTCGATGCTCAGCTCGTCGGTCACGCGGTCACCGTCGCCAGGTTGCGTTTGACCTCGAGGCGCCGCAGCTTGCCCGACGAGGTGCGCGGCAGCGTGCCGGGCCGGACGAACACCACGCCGGCGGGCACGATGCCGCACTCCGATGCCACCTTCGCGACGAGTTCGCTTCTGGCGCCGGCCTCGTCGGGCCCGCGGAACTCGGCGGTGATCACCAGGCCAGGGCGGGCCGCGTCGTCGTCGGTGCCGACGGCGACCACGGCGCCCTCGCGCACACCCCGGATTTCCGCCGCGACGCGTTCGATCTCGGCGGGAAAGACATTGCGCCCCGCCACGGTGATGAGCTCCTTGGCGCGTCCGCAGACGACCAGGCCGTCTTCGCTGAGGTAGCCGAGGTCGCCGGTCGGGAACCAGGCGCCGGGCTCGAGCGGGGTGTCGCCGAGGTAGCCGGACATCATCGAGGTGCCGCGGATCTCGATCTCGCCGACGTCGCGACCCGGCACGTCGGCGGAGTGGTCGGACGATTCGCTGACCCGAACCTCCATGCCGCGGATCGGCGCGCCCAGGCAGGCATGGCGCCGCGGTTCGGCGGTGCCGGAACCAATGTCGTCGTATCGCAGCCCCCGGCCCGGGGCAGGGATGGTGACCGCGCACGTGGATTCGGCCAGCCCGTACGACGGCGCCAGCGCGCCGGCGTCGAAACCGAACGGGCGCAACGCATTCGCGAATCGCTCCAGGCCGGCGCAGTCGACCGGCTCACCGCCGTTGATGGCGAACCGGACCCGGCCGAGGTCGACGTCGGACACCAGCCGGGCGTATTTGCCGATCATGCTGTAGGCCATGTTGGGCGCGGCGGTCAGCGACATCCCGCTCTCGCTGAGCCAGCGCAGCCAGCGGAACGGCGAGGCGGTGAACGCCGACGTCGGCGCCAGCCAGACCGGTGTCATCCCGAGCGCGCCGCTGAGTAGAAACGTCAGCCCCATGTCGTGGTAGAGCGGTAGCCACGTGCAGCCGCCGTCGACCGCGGGGTCGACTCCGATGCGGGTGAGCAGCCCAGTGACGTTGTCCAGCACCGCTTCTGGGGACAGCTGGGCGGTCCGCGGCGTTCCGGTGGACCCCGCCGTACCCTGCAGGATCGCCGGAGCGCCGGCCGCGGCCTGGACGGGGGTGAAGGTGGTCGACGGTTCGTGCGCGACGCTCGTCAGGTCGAGCACCGTCGGACCCTCTTGGCCGCTCAGCAGAGCGAGCTCGTCGCCGTGACTGAACACCGTGTGCACGCCGACACCGGCGAACCGGGCCAGCGTCGCCTGCGCCCACCGCTGCGGGTCGGCGCCGCGGACCGGACCGGGCAGAATCGACACGCTCTGGCCGGTCAGCCAGGTGGCGTGGATGGCCGCGACGAAGTCGGCAGTCGGCTCGCCGACCAGCCCGACGGCGCCGAGGTGCGGCTGGTCGAGGATGCGGGCGGCGATGCCTTCGGCGCGGGCGTGCACGTGCGACCAGGGTCGCCGCGTCCAGGCGTCGGCTTCTTTGTCGAAAACGACCAAGTCGTGAGCTGAGGTGCGCATCGCCCGGGACAGGGCGGTGGCGAGCACGCTCACCGGCCGACCGGGACCTTTGCCCGGATGACGTTTTCGAGGTCGCCGACCGTGTCGCAGCCCAGTAGCTCCTGCTCGTTGATCACGACGCCGAGCTTGTCCTCGATTGCGACCATGCCCACCGCGAACGCCACCGAGTCCAGACCCACGTCGTCGACCAGCCGGGACGCCGCGGTCACGCGGCTGACGTCGATGTTTAGGTCGTCGCGCAGGATTTCGGTCAGGGCAGCGCCCACCGAGTCCGGGCCCGACACGTCGGAGGTCATGGGCCGTCACAGTACCGGGCAGCCGACCCGGACAGGACCCTACGTTTGGGGTGCCACAGCGCTGGCCGCGTCGGCGGCGCCATCCCCGTCGGTGTCGGTGAGCTTGACGTCCCACCGGCCGTCGCCGTCCGTGTCGACGTAGCCGGTCACGCCCTCAGCGCCGGGCAGCAGCGCGCGGTCGGCCAGGCCGTTGCCGTCGGTGTCCAGCAGCCGGACCTCGTGACCGGCGTCGAAGTCGTCCAGCGGCCGGCCGGTGTGCTCGACGCCGTCGAGTCCGAACCAACGCAGACCGGACGCGGTGCGCGCCGGCCGGTCGGCGGCGACCGCCCAGGTTCCGGTGCCGTCGTCGGTGACATAGCGCTCCTCGACGCCGTTGATGTCAAGCACCGCGTGATCGGCGATGCCGTCACCGTCCAAGTCGGCCAGCGCGTCGTCGGCCAGCCCGTCGTGATCGAGGTCCAGGCCGACCGCGTCCAGGCGGCCGTCGCCGTCGAGATCGAGATCCAGGCCGTGGTCCCACATGGTCGCTGCGCCGTCACCGGCGCTCAGGCAATACTCCATACCCGATTCGACGGTGGCCCTTGGCTACTGGTTCCCGCGCGCCGCCCACCACGACTTCAGCTCGGCCACGGCCTCCTCGTGGGTCAGCGGCCCACGGTCGAGGCGCAGCTCCTTCAGATAGCGCCACGCCTCACCCACCTGCGGGCCCGCCGGAATGCCGAGCAGCTCCATGATCTCGTTGCCGTCCAGGTCGGGGCGTACCCGCTGCAGGTCCTCCTTGGCGGCCAGTTCGGCGATCCGCGCTTCGAGGTCGTCGTAGTTGGCCTGCAGCCGGGTGGCCCGGCGCTTGTTGCGGGTCGTGCAGTCGGCGCGGACCAGCTTGTGCAGCCGCGGCAGCAACGGTCCCGCGTCGGTGACGTACCGCCGCACCGCCGAGTCTGTCCATTTCCCGCCGCCGTAGCCGTGAAACCGCAGATGCAGATAAACCAGCTGCGACACATCGTCGATGAGTTGCTTCGAATACTTCAACGCGCGCAACCGTTTTCGGGCCATCTTGGCACCGACCACCTCATGGTGGTGGAAGCTGACGCCCCCGTCGGACTCGTGCCGGCGGGTGGCCGGCTTGCCGATGTCGTGCAGCAGCGCCGCCCATCGCAACACCAAATCGGGGCCGTCGTCCTCCAACGCGATCGCCTGCCGCAGCACCGTCAGTGAATGCTCGTAGACGTCCTTGTGCTGGTGATGCTCGTCGATGGCCATCCGCATGTCGCCGACGTCGGGCAACACCACGTCGCCCATGCCGGTCTGCACCATCAGGTCGACGCCGGCGACCGGATCGGCGCCCAGCAGCAGCTTGTCCAGCTCGACGGCCACCCGCTCGACAGTGATCCGCTCCAGCTGCGGGGCCATGTCGATGATCGCCTCCAGCACCCGCGGCGCGACGGAGAAGCCGAGTTGCGAGACGAACCGCGCGGCGCGCAGCATCCGCAGCGGGTCGTCGCCGAACGACACCGACGGCGCCGCCGGGGTGTCCAGCACGCGCTCCCGCAGGGCGGCCAGGCCGTTCAGCGGATCGACGAAATCGGCTGCGCCAGATGCTGTTACGCGCACGGCCATCGCGTTGACGGTGAAGTCGCGGCGCACCAGGTCATCCTCGAGTGAGTCGCCGAACCGGACCTCGGGATTGCGTGACACCCCGTCGTAACGGTCGGCCCGAAACGTGGTGATCTCCAGGCGCTGACCGTTCTTCTCGGCGCCGATCGTGCCGAACTCGATGCCGGTGTCCCACAGCGCGTCGGCCCACGACCTCAGCAGCTTCTGCAGCTGCTCGGGGCGCGCGTCGGTGGCGAAGTCCAGGTCGTTGCTCAGCCGCTGCAGAACGGCGTCCCGCACCGAACCGCCCACCAGGTACAGCTCGTGGCCGGCGCCAGCGAACAACTCGCCGAGCTCGCGCAGGACGTCGGCGTGCCTGTTCAGCGCGACCGCGGCAGCGGCCAACAGCTCGGCATCCTGGGGCTCTTCGGGCACGGCACAGAGCGTAGTCGGACGACGATGCGCCGTCTTTCGGCGCAGAGGAGTACGCCGCACAGCATGTAGTCGGACGCTCCGGGGGAGCTCGCTGGCCCGATCCCGCAGCTCACTACCGGCGAGTGCGCCCAGAGGGTCTGACCACGCCAGCTACCATCGCTTAGGTGTCCGACGGCGAAAATCCGCAACCGCGTCGGCGCCGGGGGAGGCGCCGCGGTCGGCGCTCGGCAACTGCAGGCGAGGCGAAATCCGGCAATGAGGCCGCGGCGGCCGGTACGCCTCCTAAGCCGGCGAAGGCCGGCCAGCGCCGTCCGGCACGCCGGGGCGCGGAGCGGCTGCGGACCGTCCACGAGACGTCGGCCGGCGGACTGGTCATCGACAACATCGATCGGCCGCGCGAGGAGCAGGTCGCCGCGTTGATCGGCCGGGTGGACCGGCGGGGCCGCATGCTGTGGTCCCTACCCAAGGGTCACATCGAGCTCGGCGAGACGGCCGAGCAGACCGCGATCAGGGAGGTCGCCGAGGAGACCGGGATTCAGGGCAGCGTGCTGGCGCCGTTGGGGCGCATCGACTACTGGTTCGTCACCGACGGCCGGCGCGTGCACAAGACCGTCCATCACTATCTGATGCGTTTCTCCGGCGGCGAGCTGTCCGACGACGACGTCGAGGTCGCCGAGGTGGCATGGGTGCCGATCTGCGAGCTGCCTTCCCGACTGGCCTACGCCGACGAACGCAAGCTGGCCGAAGTGGCCGACGAGCTGATCGACAAGCTGCAGAGCGACGGTGAAGCCGCGCTTCCGCCGCTGCCCCCCAGCACGCCGCGCCGGCGCTCGCAAACCCACTCCCGCACCCGCATCCGCCGGGCCGACGAGCCCGTTCGCGGGCGGAAGAACGGTCGCGGTCCCGGGCCGTAGCCGCGATAACGATGCAGAGCAATTCGAGGTGGGGGCACCACCTGCGTGCGGGGCTGACCAGCGGATCGGCGGCGTCGCGACTCCGGCGAGCCGCCCTGGCGCGCGTGCTGGCGGTCATCGCCATCCTGTCCGGCCTGAGCATCGGCGTCGTTCCGACCGCCGCCGCCGGTGAGCCGGGCGCCACGCCGTTCGTCCAGGTCCGCATAGACCAGGTCACTCCGCAGGTGGTCACCACCACCAGCGACCCAGTGGTGACCGTGGCCGGCGTCGTCACCAACATCGGTGACCGGCCGGTCCACGACGTGATGTTGCGCCTCGAGCACGGCCCCTCGGTGTCCACGTCGATGGGACTGCGCACCAACCTCGACGGCGACACCGACCAGTACGAGGCCGCGATCGACTTCACGACCGTCTCCCCCGAGCTGCAGCGCGGCCAGAAGGTGAAGTTCTCGCTGACCGCGCCGATGCGGTCGACGACGAAACGTTCGCTGGGCATCAACGCGCCCGGTGTCTACCCGCTGCTGGTCAACGCCAACGGAACACCGGACTACGGTGAACCGGCGCGCCTGGACAACGCCCGCTTCCTATTACCCGTGTTGGGTGTGCCGGCCGACCCGCTGGACACCTCGGGGGACGCGCTGACCGCTGTCGTCGCACCCGATACCTCCAAACCGGTCCCGGTCACCATGCTGTGGCCGCTGGCGGACCGGCCGCGACTGGCGCCCGGCGTCCCCGGCGGCACGATTCCGGTGCGGTTGGTGGACGACGAGCTGGCGTCGTCGCTGGCCGGCGGCGGCCGGCTGGACGTGCTGCTGTCCGCCGCGGAATTCGCCACCAGTCACGACGTCGATCCCGACGGCGCGGTGGGCCGCTCGATGTGCCTGGCCGTCGACCCCGACCTGCTGGTCACCGTCAACGCGATGACCGCCGGCTACGTCGTCTCCGACTCCCCCGCCGGCCCCGCCCAGGAACCCGGCAGCCCGACCCACCCCGGCACCGGGCAGGCCGCGGCAACCACCTGGCTGAACCGGCTGCGCGCCCTGGCGCACCGGATGTGCGTCGCGCCGCTGCCCTACGCCCAAGCTGACCTGGATGCCGTGCAGCGGATCGGCGAGCCCGGCCTCACCGCAACCGCGACCAGCGCCGCCGGCGACATCGTCGATGAGATCCTGGGCGTCGTCGCGGTGCGCGGGGCGACCCTGATCCCGGACGGCTCGCTGACCCGCCGGGGCGTAGACCTGCTCTCGGCCAACGGCAACACCGTCGTGATTGCCCCCGCCGACTCTTCGGCCGGCGACTCCAACCCTCCCTTGCCGCCGACCCCGGACACCACGCCGCGACGGCTGACGCCGCAGGTGGTGCTCGCGCCGTTCGACCCTGCCATCGGCGCCGCGTTCGCCGCCACCGGCTCCGATCCGGTCGCGCCCAGCTACCTCAACTCCGCTCTGCTTGTTCGCCTGCGGCACGACTCGGACGTCGCCCGCCGCCAGGACGCGCTGAGCTCGATGCTGTGGCTCTCGCTGCAGCCGAAGATCGCCCCCCGGCCGCAGGTCTTGCTGCCCCCCACCAACTGGAGCCTCCGGCCCGACGACGCGGGCGCCGTCATGACCGCGCTGGCGACGGCGATCCGATCCGGGCTGGCGGTCCCGCGGCCGCTCCCCATGCTGATCGGCGAGGCGTCGACCGTCCCGCCTGCCAACGGGACACCCCAGCCCGATGCCGAAGCCGGCCAGCGCGGCCACTTCAGCGACACCGTCGTGACCAAGATCTCCGGCGACATGGCCCGGCTGGCCGGGCTGACCGCGGCCCTGACCACCGACACCCGCTCCGGGCTGACCGGCGTCCGTTACACCGCGCCGCTGCGCGAAGACATGCTGCGCGCGGTCAGCCAGGCCGACCCGCCCGACACCCGCAACGGGCTCGCGCAGCAGCGGCTCGACGTCGTCGCGCACGCAATCGACGACCTGTTCGGCGCCGTCACCATCGTCTCGCCGGCCAGCTCCTACACGCTGGCCACCGAGCACAGCCCGCTGCCGCTGGCCCTGCACAACGGCCTGGCCGTTCCCATCCGAGTGCGACTGCACCTCGACGTGCCGCCCGGGATGACCGTGACCGATCCCGGCGAGATCGAACTGCCGCCGGGGTATCTGCCGATGCGGGTGCCCATCGAGGTGAACTTCACGCAGCGCGTCGCGATCGACGCCACCCTGCACACACCCGACGGTGTGCCACTCGGTGAGCTGGTGCGGCTGTCGGTGCACTCGAACGCGTACGGAAAGGTGCTGTTCGCGATCACGATGAGCGCGGCGGCGGTGCTCATCGCACTGGCCGGACGACGGCTGTGGCACCGCTTCCGCGGCCAACCGGACCCTGCCGACCTGGATCGTCCCGATCCGCCGGACGCCGACCAGCCCGTCGACGAAGAGCAGCGCGCGTGAGCCGGGCCATGCCGACGCGGCGCAACTCGGGCCCGCCGACCGGGCCACTTCCGCCGACCGGCCTGGTGTCGTCACAAGGGTCGCAGCCACCGGCCCGCCCGGAGCTGTCCGACGCCGCGCTGGTCTCACGGTCGTGGGGCATGGCGCTGGCGACCCTGGTCAGCCGCATCACCGGCTTCGCGCGGATCGTGCTGCTGGCCGCGATGCTCGGCGCCGCGCTGTCCAGCGCGTTCACCGTGGCCAACCAGCTGCCGAACCTGGTCGCCGCGCTGGTGCTCGAGGCGACGTTCACCGCGATCTTCGTTCCCGTGCTGTCCCGAGCCGAGAAGGATGACCCCGACCGCGGCGCGGCGTTCGTGCGGCGACTGGTGACGCTGGCGACGACCGTGCTGCTCGGCGCGACGCTGCTGTCGGTGGCGGCCGCGCCGCTGCTGGTGCAGCTGATGCTGGGGCGCGACCCCCAGGTGAACGAGCCGCTGACCGTCGCGTTCGCCTACCTGCTGCTTCCCCAGGTGATCTTCTACGGCCTGTCCTCGGTGTTCATGGCAATCCTGAACACCCGCAACGTGTTCGGCCCGCCGGCCTGGGCGCCGGTGCTCAACAACGTCGTCGCGATCGCCACCCTCGGCGCCTACCTGGCGGCGCCCGGCCAGCTCTCGGTCGATCCCGTCGAGATGGGCAACACCAAGCTACTCATCCTCGGCATCGGCACCACGCTGGGCGTCGTCGCGCAAACGGCGGTGCTGGTGGTGTCCATCCGGCGGCACCGGATCAGCCTGCGGCCGCTGTGGGGAATCGACGACCGGCTCAAGCGCTTCGGCACGATGGCCGTCGCGATGGTGTTCTACGTGCTGATCAGCCAGATCGGTCTGATCGTCACGAATCAGATCGCCAGCACCGCAGCCGCCTCCGGTCCGGCCATCTACAACTACACCTGGCTGGTGCTGATGCTGCCCTACGGCATGATCGGCGTGACCGTGCTGACGGTGGTGATGCCGCGGCTGAGCCGCAACGCCGCCGCCGACGACACCGGGGCGGTGCTCGCCGATCTGTCGCTGGCCACCCGGCTGACGATGATCACGCTGATCCCCACCGTGGCGTTCATGACGGTCGGCGGCTCGGCGATGGGCAGCGCGCTGTTCGCCTACGGCCATTTCGGTAACGTCGACGCCGGCCACCTGGGTGCGGCCATCGCGATGTCGGCGTTCACGCTGCTCCCCTACGCCGTGGTGCTGCTGCAACTGCGGGTGTTCTACGCCCGCGAGCAGCCGTGGATACCGATCGCGATCATCGTGGTCATCACGATCGTCAAGGTCGCGGCGTCGCTTGTCGCGCCGCACCTCACCGACAACCCCGACCTGGTCGCGGGCTACCTCGGGTTGGCCAACGGGCTGGGCTTCCTCGCGGGCGCAGTCACCGGTTACTTCTTGCTGCGAAACGCGCTGCGTCCCGACGGCGGTCATCTCCTCGGGGTCGCCCAGGTGCGGACGATTCTGGTCACGTCCACCGCGTCGCTGCTGGCCGGGCTGATCGCGTACGTGGTGGACGTATTGCTGGGTATGCAGCGGCTGACCGCCTACGGCGGCGGCGCCGGTTCGCTGTTGCGGTTGTTCGTGCTCGGCGTGATCATGGCGCCGATCGTGGCCGTCGTCGTGGTCCGCGCGCAGGTGCCCGAGGCGCTGGCGGCGCTGGCTAAAGTTCGCGCCTTGATCGGCGCCCCACCGGCCGGCGTCACAGCCACGCCACCGTCGCGTCCGGCGCCGCCTTCTGGCAGGTCAGCCGACGTCGCGGCGCCGAAAGGCCGCGCTGGAGATCAGCTGTTGCGTCCCGGCATCGTCACGTACCCTGAGCGCAGGTTTCCTGCTGCGTCGGCGGGGCATCCCACAGCAGGACCCATCCGGGACGGGTACCCGGAACAACCGACCGGGGAGGGGCTGGGGAGAGGAGCGGAGATGATCGACGGTTCATCGGACAGCGCCTCGGGAAGGGCTGTTTCCGACCCGCCCTCGTCGCCGGCGGCTGACGACTTCCATCCAGACGTGCCCGCCGACCTGCACGTCGGCACGATCACCGCACAGACCGCGACCAGCGGTGGCTCGTCGGACTCCGAATTCGAGACCACCGCGTTCGACGCCGGCCATCCGCTTCCCGCCGACACCGAGTCGTCCGCTCCCCCCGACGAACAGCACCTGGTTCCCGGTGCCAGCATCTCGCGCGGTCGCTACCGGCTGCTGGTGTTGCACGGCGGCGCTCCGCACCTGCGGTTCTGGCAGGCCCTCGACACCGCGCTGAACCGGCAGGTGGCTCTGACCTTTGTCGACCCCGACGGCGAGCTGCCCGACCAGCAGATCCGCGAAATCCTCGCTCGCACCATGAAACTGAGCCGCATCGACAAGATGGGGATCGCCCGCATCCTCGACGTGGTGCACACCGGCACCGGTGGACTCGTCGTCAGCGAATGGGTCCGAGGTGGCTCACTGCAGGAAGTTGCCGACACCTCACCGTCAGCCGCCGGGGCGTCGCGCGCGATGCAAACCCTGGCCGCCGCGGCCGAGGCGGCGCACCACGCCGGGGTCGCGCTGTCGATCGACCACCCCGGCCGAGTGCGGGTCAGCATCGAGGGCGACGTGGTGCTGGCCTTCCCCGCGACGATGCCCAACATCAGTCCCGAGGACGACATCCGCGGGATCGGGGCCGCGTTGTACGCGCTGCTGGTCAACCGGTGGCCGCTGCCCGAGTCCGGCGAGCCCAGCGGGATGGCCCCGGCACCGCGTGATTCGGCTGGCCATGTCCTCGAGCCCAACGCAATCGATGCGGACATCCCGTTCCAGATCTCCGCGGCGGCCACTCACTCGCTTCAGCTGGACGGTGGGATACGCAGCGCCGCAACGCTTTTGAATCTTCTGCAACAGGCCACCGTGGTGGCCGACCGGACCGAACTGCTCACTCCGATCAACGAGAACGAGCCACCGCCGGCGCCGTCTCGTCCGGAGCGTGCGCCCTCAACCGAGACGGACCCCCTGCAGGCCCAGGCCCGTCGCCGCCGGGCCATCATGATCGGCGTCGGCGCCGGCGCCGCGGTGATCCTGGTCGCGCTACTGGTGTTGGCGTCGGTGCTGAGCAAGATGTTCAGCGACGTCACCGGCCTGGACAAAGACCAGCTGGGCCTCAACGGCCCCTCGACCAGCGCGGCCTCCGGCGACAACGCCGCCTCGGGCAGCATCATCAAACCCGTTGGGGCGACGGTGTTCTCACCCGGCGGTGAAGCCGACAACCCCGGCGCGGCCGCGCTCGCGATCGACGGCAGCCCGGGCACCGCGTGGGAGACCGACATCTACCACGACCCGGTGCCCTTCCCCGGCTTCAAGAGCGGGGTCGGCCTGCTGCTGAAGCTGCCGCAGCCGACGGTGGTCGGGGCCGTCAACGTCGACGTCGCCAGCAACGGGACCAAGATCCAGATCCGGTCGTCAGCGACGGCGACCCCGGGCAAGCTCGAAGACACCACGGCGCTGAGTCAGCCGATGGCCATGCATCCGGGCCACAACACCATTGCGGTCAACGCCTCGTCGCCGACACAGTATGTGCTGGTGTGGATTTCGACGCTCGGGACCGAGAACGGCGCCAGCCGCGCCAGCCTCTCCGAGGTCACCGTGCAAGCCAAGTCCTGACAGGCCTCACCGAGTGAAGTGCCGGCCATCGGCCGATTGGATACTGTCCGGCGGTGGGCGCAACGAAGGTTCACCGGCAACCTCCCGGACAACGCAGCGACGCTGAGCTACTGGCCGCACACGTCGCCGGCGACCGCTTCGCCTTCGAGGAACTGTTTTACCGCCACCACCGGCAGCTGCACCGCGTCGCGCGGCTGACCAGTCGCTGCACCGAGGACGCCGAAGACGCGCTGCAGGAGGCGATGGCGTCGGCGCACCGCGGCGCGGGTTCGTTTCGGCACGACGCCGCGGTGAGCAGCTGGTTGCACCGCATCGTCGTCAACGCCTGTCTGGATCGGTTGCGCCGCAACATGACTCATCCCACCGCCGTGCTGGACGATGTGTACCCGGTGCCGGATCGCACCGCGCAGGTCGAGACAGCGATCACGGTGCAGCGGGCGCTGATGCGTCTGCCCGTCGAGCAGCGCGCCGCGGTGGTCGCGGTCGACATGCATGGCTACTCGGTCGCCGACACCGCCCGCCTGCTCGGTGTCGCCGAGGGCACGGTGAAGAGTCGGTGTGCGCGCGCCCGGGCCCGGCTTGCCGCGATCCTGGGCTACCTGCAAGCCGACCCGACCCCGCATCGTCCGGCCGGCTAGCCGCGCCGTCGCCTGATGCCGGACACTGGGGCGGATGGACGCCGTCGACCCGGACGATCTGCCACTTACCGCAGAGACCCTCGCCGACCTGCAGGCCGGACTGCTCGACGACGAGACCGCCGCCCGGCTGCGCCGGCGAATCCGCGACGACCCGGACGCCCGGCAGACGATGGACGCGCTGAACCGGGTCCGCCGCGAGGTCGCCGCGCTGGGTCCCGAGCCGCCCACCCATATCGTCAACCGCGGGCGGCTGCGGCTCCCCCGCGCGGCTCGGCTCGCGGTCGCGGCAGCGGGCCTGATCGCGGTGGCCGTCGCGGCCTGGCTCGGCACCCGGGCGCTGCTCACCGCGCCGGCGTCCCTGCCCAGCCGCCCCACCACCATCGAACACATCACGGTGTCTCGTCCGCCCCAGACGATTCCGCTGTCCGACGAGCAGATCCTCGCGCTGCTGGACAGCGAACCCGACCTCGGGCCGCTGAGCGATCCGCACCGCCGGGCCTCGTGTCTGGCCGGCTTGGGCTACCCGGCAAGTGCCCGTGTGCTGGGCGCCCGTCCGATTGACATCGCCGGTCATCCGGCAGTCCTCGTGGTGCTGCCCGGCGCCGCTCCGGGGGCGTTTGCCGCCCTCGCGGTGGCTCCGACCTGCAGCTCAGCCAGCACCGGCCTGTCGGCTGACAGGATCGTCCACCGTCCGTAGTGTTCGCGGGAACAGCACCGCATACCCTGGCGTTCCAGTGCACTGAAGCGGTTATACGTATCGGAAAGGTTGGAATGAGTTCCTCAACCAGCACCGTTCACGACGTCATCGTCATCGGCTCCGGACCCGCCGGCTACACCGCGGCGCTCTACGCCGCCCGTGCACAGCTGGCTCCCGTGGTCTTCGAAGGTACTTCGTTCGGCGGTGCGTTGATGACGACCACCGAGGTGGAGAACTTCCCGGGATTCCGCGAAGGAATCCAGGGACCCGAACTGATGGACCAGATGCGCGAGCAGGCGCTGCGCTTCGGCGCCGACCTTCGGATGGAAGACGTCGAATCGCTGTCGCTGGACGGCCCGGTCAAGTCCGTCACCACCTCCGAAGGCGAAACCCTGCAGGCGCGCGCCGTGATTCTGGCGATGGGCGCGGCCGCCCGCTACCTGCACGTGCCGGGCGAGCAGGAGTTACTCGGCCGCGGGGTGAGCGCGTGTGCCACCTGCGACGGCTTCTTCTTCCGCGATCAGGACATCGCGGTGATCGGCGGCGGCGACTCGGCCATGGAAGAGGCCACCTTCCTGACCAAGTTCGCCCGCAGCGTCACCCTGGTGCATCGCCGCGACGAGTTCCGGGCCTCGAAGATCATGCTCGACCGCGCCCGCGCCAACGAGAAGATCACGTTCCTCACCAACAGCGCCGTGGTCTCGGTCGAGGGCGAGAACACCGTGACCGGGCTGAAGCTGCGCGACACCGTGACCGGCGAAGAGTCGACACTGCCGGTGACCGGGGTGTTCGTGGCGATCGGCCACGATCCGCGCTCGGAACTGGTGCGCGGCGAAGTCGATCTCGATGACGACGGCTACGTACTGGTCCGGGGGCACACGACCTACACCTCGGTCGACGGCGTGTTCGCCGCCGGTGACCTGGTCGACCACACCTATCGGCAGGCCATCACCGCCGCGGGCACCGGCTGTTCGGCGGCCATCGACGCCGAACGCTGGCTGACCGAGCACGCGGAGCCCGGCGAGCGCACCCACACCAAACCCGCCGGACAACCGGCGACAGCGACCCTCTGATAGGAGTATCTTTCGATGACACAGACCGATTCCGGTGCGCCCGTGGATGTTTCGGACGCCTCGTTCAACAATGACGTACTCTCTAGCAAAACGCCTGTGCTGGTTGACTTTTGGGCGACCTGGTGCGGACCGTGCAAGATGGTCGCGCCGGTACTTGCCGAAATCGCCGCGGACGCGGGCGATCAGCTGACCGTCGCCAAGCTGGACGTCGACGCCAACCCCGAAACCGCCCGCAACTTCGACGTGGTTTCGATTCCGACGTTGATCCTGTTCAAGGACGGCGAGCCGGTCAAACGCATCGTCGGCGCCAAGGGTAAGGCGGCGCTGCTGCGTGAGCTTTCCGACGCCGTCCCGGGCCTCGCGTAGTTCGCTAAAGATCGGCGCGATTTGCCTGGCGTTTTCCCGAAACCGCAAAGCGTCTGAGACAATACGGCCAAGCCTGTCAAACAAGCGGCAGGGCTAACACCGGCTTCCCGGAGGCCTTGTAATGTCAGGACCGCATGTCGGCGACGGCGCTCAGCTGCGCCGCGGTGACCGTAGCGCAGCGGTCACCGAGATTCGCGCGTCGCTGACCGCACTCGGTCATCTGGACGACGCGGATGTCGATCTCAACACCGGACGGCACGTCGCCGTCGACGTGTTCGACGACAAGCTCGACCACGCGGTACGGGCATTTCAGCAGCACCGCGGTCTGCTGGTCGACGGCATCGTCGGCGAAGCCACCAATCGCGCGCTGCGCGAGGCGTCCTACCGGCTGGGCGCGCGCACCCTGCACCACCAGTTCGGTGCGCCGATGTACGGCGACGACGTCGCGACGCTGCAGGCTCGGTTGCAGGATCTCGGTTTCTACACCGGCCTGGTGGACGGCTACTTCGGCTTGCAGACCCACAACGGTCTGATGTCTTACCAGCGCGAATACGGACTTTACGCCGACGGCATCTGCGGCCCAGAAACGTTGCGCTCCTTGTACTTTCTCAGCTCCCGGGTGACCGGGGGGTCGCTGCACGCGATTCGTGAGGAAGAACTGGTGCGCCGGTCGGGCCCGCGGCTGTCGGGCAAGCGAATCATCATCGACCCGGGCCGCGGCGGCAATGACCACGGCCTGATCGCGCACGGATCGGCGGGACCGATCAGCGAAGCAGACATCTTGTGGGACTTGGCAAGTCGACTCGAAGGTCGGATGACCGCGATCGGCATGGAGACATTCCTGTCGCGGCCCACCAACCGCAGCCCGTCGGACCACGAGCGCGCCGCGACCGCGAACGCTGTCGGCGCCGACCTAATGATCAGCTTGCGCTGTGAAACCCAGGCCAGTCCGTCGGCCTGCGGTGTCGCCTCGTTCCACTTCGGCAACTCGCACGGCTCGGTGTCGACCATCGGCCGCAATCTCGCCGACTTCATTCAGCGAGAAGTGGTGGCGCGCACCGGCTTACGGGATTGTCGCACTCACGGCCGGACCTGGGATCTGTTGCGGCTGACCCGGATGCCCACCGTGCAGGTCGACGTGGGCTACATCAGCAACCCGCACGACCGCGCCACGCTGACCACCGCGCAGGCGCGTGACGCGATCGCCGAGGGGATCCTGGCCGCGGTCAAGCGGCTATACCTGCTCGGCAAGAACGACCGGCCCACGGGCACATTCACATTCGCCGAGTTGCTTGCGCACGAGCTGGCCGTGGATCAGGCCGGCCGCGCCAGCGGCTCTTAGCCGACGCCGTCGCCGGCGCTCCCGCGGCGACGGGCTGTTGCAACGCCGCGCTCTCCAGCAGTCGTTCCAACGCCGCCTCGACTTCGGCCTTCCAACCCAGGCCCTTGTCCAGCTCGAGTCGCAGCCGCGGAAAGTACGGATGTGAGGCCACCACAACGAATCCCACGTCGAGCAGGAAGTCTGCGTCGATCACGCACTGCTCGGCCGAGCAGTCCCCCAGCACTTCGAGCACCGGCATCAGATCGGGGTCGGCGCTCACCAGGCTAGGCAACTCCGAGACCCTTTCCGTGCGACCGAACGCTTCCAGGGCGCGCACGCCGCGGCGGACCAACTCGTCGACCACCCGGGCCACGAGACTGTACGGCAATTCGTCGGCGAACGGCCCGGGCTCGACGCGCATGGAGGTCAGCAACACCGCGTCGGGTGACACCGGCGCGGTGGGAAAGCGGTGCGCCCGCGGCACCGTCCGCGGCGGGGCGTATAGCGCGTAGCCCAGGCAGGCCGACTCCGCTTCGTCACCGTCGGCCGGCGCCGCGGTGGCGACCTGTCCGCAGGATCCCCATTCGAGCATGACCATCGACAGCCATGCTTCTTTTTCGAATTCAGGGTCGGCGAGGTCACGTTGCCCGAGCGTGGCGGGATCGACTTCCCAGAAGACGCAGCGGCGCGCGTGCTTCGGAAGCTGATCGAAGGCTTCGAGTCGCAGCGGTGTGATTCGAGCAGACACTAGACTCCTGGACCTCCGTGGGGAGCGGTCATTGGTGGCCCGTATTCCCCGCGAGCGGGTGGTCCCCACCTCGCAGCCGAGCGTACCCCGATGCCGACGGCCGTGGTACCCGCGCGGACTCGCCTCCGACTGCCCGAAGCGGGCTCGGCGCACGACTTCGGGGACCACCGGGGTCACCGCGCCGCTCAGCGAGCCAGTTGCGGCCAAAGTGCTTCGTGCGCAGTCGAATTCGGCGATTGAGGCCACGTCAAGGCAGCCTGATCGAGTGGAATGTCACAGTGACGTAACGTCTCGGTATAGCCGGTCAGCTTTTCGACGAGTTCATCAACTCGACAATGCGCTGCAAATCCTCCACCGAGCCGAACTCCACCACGATCTTGCCCTTGCGCTTGCCGAGGCTGACCGTGACGCGGGTATCGAAGGCGCCCGACAGCTGTTCGGCGATATCCTGCAGCCCGGGCATCTGAATCGGCTTGCGTTTCGGCGCCGACGGCTTGCCGGGTCCGCTTCGGTTGGTGAGAGTGACCGCCTCCTCGGTTGCCCGAACCGACAGCCCCTCGGCGACGATTCGCGCGGCGAGCGCCTCCTGTGCTTCGGTGCCGGCCTCCAGCGACAGCAGCGCCCGGGCATGGCCGGCCGATAGCACGCCGGCCGCCACCCGTCGCTGGACGGCGATGGGCAGCCGCAGCAACCGGATCATGTTGGAGATCAGCGGACGCGACCGGCCTATTCGGGCGGCCAGCTCGTCGTGAGTCACATCGAACTCGTCGAGCAATTGCTGGTATGCCGCCGCCTCTTCCAACGGGTTCAACTGCGCCCGGTGGATGTTCTCCAGCAGCGCGTCGCGCAGCAGGTTGTCCTCTGCGGTCTCCCGGACGATCGCCGGAATGGCCGTCAGGCCGGCGGTCTGGGCCGCTCGCCAGCGCCGCTCCCCCATGACGAGTTGATATCGGGGACTCACTGTCGCACCGAGGTCGCGGACGACGATCGGCTGCATCAGGCCGAACTCGCGGATCGAGTGGACGAGTTCCGACAGCGCCTCCTCGTCGAAGACCTGGCGTGGCTGCCGCGGATTCGGTTGGATCTGGGTCGGCTCGATCTCGCGGTACACCGCACCGATGTCCGACGTGACCGGAGCCGGCGGACCGCCCATCAGGATGTCGGCCGCCGCGGCGCCGATACGCGGGCCGCCGAGTTGCGCCGTCTCGGTCTCCCCTTCGGCCGGGCTGGTCGGAATCAGCGAAGCCAGGCCTCGGCCGAGCCCGCCCTTCTTGCGCGTCTGCTGGCTCATCGGGGGTCCCCTCCGTCGGCTGTCATAACACCACGTTCGGCAATCTCACGGCTGGCGTCGAGGTAACTCAGCGCGCCGCGTGAACCGGGATCGTATTCGATGATCGTCATGCTGTAGCCCGGCGCTTCAGAGACCTTGACGCTACGCGGGATCACCGTCTTCAACACCTTCGGACCAAAGAAGCGGCGCACTTCCTCGGCCACCTGATCGGCCAGCTTGGTTCGCCCGTCGTACATGGTGAGGATGACTGTGCTGACGTCGAGCCCGGGATTGAGGTGGGCCTTCACCAAGTTGATGTTGTTCATCAACTGCGAAACCCCCTCCAGCGCGTAGTACTCGCACTGGATTGGGATCAGCACCTCCGGCGCCGCAACCAACGCATTGATGGTCAGCAGTCCCAGCGACGGCGGACAGTCGATGAAGACGTAGTCGAAGGGAGCTTCGGGATCAACCCGGTCGAGTTCGGCAAGGGCCGTGCGCAGCCGATTCTCACGCGCGACCATGCTGACCAATTCGATCTCGGCGCCGGCCAGGTCGATGGTGGACGGGACACAATAGAGCCGATCGCTGTACGGGCTCTGCCGCATGGCATCCTTCAGCGGAATCTCGCCGAGCAAGACTTCGTAGGACGACGGCGTGCCGGAGTGTCGGTCCGAGATGCCCAGCGCGGTGCTCGCGTTGCCCTGCGGATCGAGGTCGATAACAAGCGTCCGCAATCCCTGGACCGCGAGCGCGGCCGCGAGGTTCACTGCCGTCGTCGTCTTGCCGACGCCGCCCTTCTGGTTGGCGATCGTGAAGAGGCGGCGGTGCGCGGGGCGGCTCAGCGGCTCATAGGCCTTCGAGAGCACCTGCATCGCCCGCTCGGCGGCAGCGCCGATCGGGGTGTCCAACTCCGATGTTTCACGTGAAACAACACCGCCGGCCGGGCCGAGGGGATCGTACGGCGCACTCATTGGCTCTCCCTGCTCGATCGTCGACGCGCTGAATTCCGGGCCGGTTCTGGCTTCTCGCGTCGAGCCACCACCACCGTTGTCGGAGGGGTTAGAAGGCTCACGCCACATTCCACCACCCTGGCATCGGCGGCGCCTAACTTGTCCAATACACGCCGGTGCTCGCGCAGCTCGTCGGGTGCGCGCTCCCCCTTGATGGCTAACAGCCGGCCACCTTGACGAAGTAACGGCAGGCTCCAGCGAGCCAACTTGTCCAGCGATGCCACCGCCCTCGACGTCACCGCATCGGCACCGCCGACGGCCTCTTGGACATCGTCGTCTTCGGCGCGGCCGCGAAGCACTTCAACGTCGAGGCCGAGTTCGTCGATCACCAAGCGGAGAAACTCGGCGCGGCGCAGCAGCGATTCGACGAGCACCACCCGGAGGCCCGGCTTCGCGATTGCCATCGGCAAGCCCGGCAGCCCAGCGCCACTGCCGATGTCAACGACCCGCTCGCCGGGCCCGACCAGCTCCGACACGACCGCGCAGTTCAGAAGGTGGCGGTCCCAGATGCGGTCGACTTCGCGAGGTCCTAGCAGACCCCACTCGACACCGGCAGAGGCGAGCAGCTGAGCGTAGCGCTCGGCGAGATTCAGTCGATCGCCGAAAATGGCCGCTGCCGCGGGCGGCGGTAATAGTGAGGTATTGGCGTCGCGGGAATCGACATGTTTCACGTGAAACATTCCTCCCGTCCGTACCCGCCGGCGCGCGCCCGAACTACATGGATGTAACTAGCCGCTGAGATCAGTCGACCAGGACGACGACGCGGCGGCCTGGCTCGACGCCCTCACTCTCGCTGTGCACCCCGCTGACCGCAGCGACGGCGTCGTGAACGATCTTCCGCTCAAACGGAGTCATTGGGGCGAGTTCTTCACGTTCGCCGCTTTCGAGTACACGCTTGGCGACCTTGTCCCCCAACGCGGCCAACTCCTCGCGACGGCGACGGCGCCAGCTCGCGATGTCCAGCATCAGCCGGCTCCGCACACCGGTTTTCTGGTGCACGGCCAATCGAGTCAACTCCTGCAGCGCGTCGAGCACCTCGCCCTTGCGCCCGACGAGCTTGTTCAGGTCGTCGCTGCCGTCGATGCTGACGATCGCACGGCTGCCTTCGACGTCCAGGTCGATGTCGCCATCGAAGTCGAGGAGGTCGAGCAGCTCCTCCAGGTAGTCGCCGGCGATCTCGCCCTCGGCGACCAACCGTTCCTCCTGATCGCCTTCGCCGTCGCCCTCGGCTGGAGCGGCACCGTTGGTGGTACCTTCCAACCCTTCCTCAGTCGGCGCTTCGTGGGCGTCGTGTCCGTTGGTGACTGCTTCGGTCTCTGTCATCTATTTCCCTTCCCGTGCCCGGGTCTCGCCCGGCGAAGTCTGCGGTCCGGCCCGATCGCCGGACGATGTTGTGTCAGCGTCCGCGCTTCTTCGGCTTGGCGCCCGGCCGCGGCGCGCGGTTGCCCGCGTCGGTCGCCGGCTTCGGCGACTCCTCGGCTGAGTCACCGACGGAGCCGTCGCCGTTCGCCGAGGTCTTCCCCACCGCCCGCTTGGGCTTGGCTCCCGGCGCCGGCGCGTTGGCCGCCCTGCGCTCGAGCGCCTCGCGCTTCTTTTCCTCTTCTTCTCGTTCGATCATCCTGAACACGTAGTGCTGCTGACCGAAGGTCCAGATGTTGTTCGCCAACCAGTAGAAGATGATCGCCAGCGGAAGGAACGGTCCACCGACGACCACGCCGAGTGGGAAAACGTAGAGCGCCAACTTGTTCATCATCGCGGTTTGCGGATTGGCCGCTGCCTCCGCGCTCTGCCGCGCTACCGAGGCGCGGCTGTTGAAGTAGGTGGCGATGCCGGCCAGGATCATCACCGGCACACCGACCGCGACGACCGCGGGCCGGCTGAAGGCGAATCCTTGGAAGGCTTCGAGGCTCGCGCCGCGCTGCGTCATGCTGGCGCCGAGCGGGGCGCCGAAGAGGTTGGCGTCCAAGAAATGCCCGACGTCCTGCGCGCTGAAGACATAGTTACCCAACGAGCGGTTGCGCTCGGGTGACAGCCCCAACTGGCCGATCCCGGTCGTGGTCCGGTTGAAGCAGCGCAGCACGTGATACAGCCCAAGGAAAACCGGCACCTGCACCAGCATCGGCAGGCAGCCGAGGATCGGGTTGAACCCGTGCTCCTTCTGCAGCTTCTGCATCTCGAGCGCCATCCGCTGGCGGTCCTTGCCATACTTCTTCTGCAGCGCCTTGATCTGGGGCTGCAACTCCTGCATCTGCCGCGTCGTGCGGATCTGCCGGACAAAGGGGTTGATCAAGATCGCACGGAGCGTGAAGACGAGGAACATCACCGACAGCGTCCACGACAGGAAACTAGCCGGTCCTAGCCCCGGCACGGCCGAGAATGCCTTGTACCAGAGCCACATGATCGCCGAGACCGGGTAATAGAAGTAGTCGAGGCTGAACGGATCAAACGACAACAGAATCACTCTTCCCTAGCGTCGCTGGGGTGTCCCAGTCTTGGACCCCGGCTCCTGGGCGTTCGGGTATCGGGTCCCATCCTCCCTGATGCCACGGACCGCACTTCGCCAGCCGGACAGCGGCCAGCCAACTCCCCCGCAACAACCCAAACGCGGCCAGGGCGTCGACCGCGTATTGGCTACACGTCGGAGTGAAGCGGCAGGTCGGCAGTCGCATTGGTGACACCATGTGCCGGTAGAGCTGGATGACGAAAATCAACCCACGTGCAGCGGCGGACTCGGCGCCGCGCAGACGTGACGTTATGACAATCACCGCTTGGATCCCGCCGTTTCGATGCGGCTCAAGCCGGCTCGCAGTTCCTCGCCCAGTCGGGCCGAAGAGACATCGCGGCTACTGGGCAGTGCCCGGATCACGATGTGTTCGGACCGATTCAAATCAGCCAGCACGTCGCGCGCGACATGGCGAAGCCGCCGGGACAGGCCGTGCCGTTGCACGGCGGAGCCGACCGATCGCGAGACGATCAGTCCGAGTTTGGGATCCCCGGTGGCACGTCGCATATAGATGACCAAGTCCGATTGGACGGCCTTCCTGCCGCGCCTGACCGTCGCGTCGAAATCGGTCGACCGCGTCATGCGGTTGCGCGCGGAAAGCACCGCCGTTACACCGGAGTGATCAGGCAGTCAGCGAACGACGGCCCTTGCCGCGGCGGGCGGACACGATGGCCCGGCCGGCGCGGGTCCGCATGCGCAGCCGGAATCCGTGCACACGGGCACGGCGCCGGTTGTTCGGCTGAAAGGTCCGCTTGCCCTTTGCCACGACTCTCTCCTTGCTGCATCTGGCATCGTGCCCGACTCGGTCCCCCGTGCCGGTGGGTCATGCATGTCCCCACGACGCCTCAATAGGCTTTGTGTCTTGCTGGTAACCGGCGCGCGCTGGCGGGCTCATTGCTCGAATCGCAGCCGTATCGCCTACTTTCGGGCGACTGTATGAGGGTACTGACCGGCGTTCTCCCGGTCAAACCACTTCGAGACCGCACGACGAACGTCGCTTGATCCTTCACTGTCGTCACACCCGCACCGACGCGCCGAGCAATCTTCGGCGAAGCGTTCCCAATGTTGCAGAACGGTTGGCGCGCGCGAGGAAAACTGTTAATTTCGGGCGGTGCTGTTTCATACCGAAACGGCGCTAGACAACGGAGCAAGGATGGCAGATCGGCCTCCTCGCCAGCTGAGTTTCACTGGTCGTCTTGAGCGCCGATCCCGCGAGCTGTCAGGGATAGACTGCGGCGCGGCTATTGCTGTCCTTTCCACACCTGTGGATAACGGTGTGGACAGTTCGTCGTCCACACTGTTCGCTGTGCTGAAACGTCATATCAGGGGGATCCGTCGTTGACCGAGGACCCCGGCTCAAGTTTCGCGACGGTCTGGAGCGCGGTCGTCTCGGAGCTCAACGGCGAGCTATCCACAGACGGCACCGCACTCAACGGTGAACCGTATGTCCCGCCGCTGACGCCGCAACAACGCGCATGGCTCAACCTGGTGCAGCCGCTGACGATCGTCGAAGGTTTCGCCCTGCTGTCGGTGCCGAGTAGTTTCGTGCAGAACGAAATCGAACGGCACTTGCGCTCCCAGATCACCGACGCGCTGAGCCGCCGGCTCGGCCAGCAGATCGAACTCGGCGTGCGCATCTCCCCTCTCACCAACGAGGAAGCTGACGACCGAGCCAACGCCGTGTTCGACGAAGCACTCGACGACCTCGACGAAATCGACGAGGACGGCGAAGCCCTCGCCAGCGCACATCAGAGCTGGCCGTCTTACTTCTCCGAGCGTCCCCATAGTCAGGCCGCCGACGCGGCCGCCGGCTTGAGCCTGAACCGTCGCTACACCTTCGACACCTTCGTCATCGGCGCATCGAACCGGTTCGCGCACGCCGCAGCACTAGCGATCGCCGAAGCACCGGCCCGGGCCTACAACCCACTCTTCATCTGGGGCGAATCCGGTTTGGGTAAGACTCACCTGCTGCATGCTGCAGGCAACTACGCACAGCGGCTCTTCCCCGGTATGCGCGTCAAGTACGTCTCGACCGAGGAATTCACCAACGACTTCATCAACTCGCTGCGTGACGATCGCAAGGTGGCGTTCAAGCGCAGCTACCGCGACGTCGACGTACTGCTGGTCGACGACATCCAGTTCATCGAAGGCAAAGAAGGTATCCAGGAAGAGTTCTTCCACACCTTCAATACGCTGCACAATGCCAACAAGCAAATCGTCATTTCCTCCGACCGGCCACCGAAACAGCTTGCGACACTTGAAGATCGGTTGCGAACACGGTTCGAGTGGGGTCTGATCACCGATGTTCAGCCACCGGAGTTGGAGACGCGCATCGCCATTTTGCGCAAAAAAGCGCAGATGGAGCGGCTCAACGTGCCCGACGACGTGCTGGAGCTGATCGCCAGCAGCATCGAACGCAACATCCGTGAGCTCGAGGGCGCGCTGATTCGTGTCACCGCCTTCGCCTCACTGAACAAGGCACCGATCGACAAGTCCCTGGCCGAGATCGTGTTGCGCGATCTGATTGCCGATGCCAGCACCATGCAGATCAGCGCCGCGACGATCATGGCGGCCACCGCGGAGTACTTCGACACCACGGTGGAGGAATTGCGCGGCCCCGGTAAGACGCGGGCTTTGGCACAATCTCGGCAGATCGCGATGTATCTGTGCCGCGAGCTCACCGATTTGTCACTGCCCAAGATCGGGCAGGCATTCGGTCGCGATCACACCACGGTGATGTACGCCCAGAAGAAAATCCTGTCGGAGATGGCCGAACGTCGTGAAGTCTTCGATCACGTCAAGGAACTCACCACTCGGATCCGACAGCGTTCCAAGCGCTGATCTCTGCCGGCCCGCCCGATCGTCGAGTGGCCAGTTCTCACACGACTTTTGGCGCTTGTGACGCCGTAACCCGACTTTCGTCACGTGGAATTTCGAAAAACTTCTGCCCCGTCGCTACCACTAGTCACAGCCTGGGGCTGTGGATACCCCTGTGCGGAAACGGCGCACAGAGGGCGCGCGAACACCCGGTCCGTCCACAACCGCGACCGATCCCCAACCGCTGCACACAAACCACACAATCCGTCCCCGTGTCATGCACAACCCGGCCGGCACCCTCAGCAGCGCAGACGGCATGCTTTCCACAAACTGCACAGGCCCTATTACTGTTATTGAAATATCTACGAAGTTTGTTCTTCAGAAAACGGTGTTGGGGACGAGCCGTTCCACACTCCGGATTCCAGGCTCCAAAGACCTCGGTGTCACTGATTCCGATTAGCTTTCAAGATGGGCTCCGACGCTCTACGGTGGTGGTTCGACAGCCGGATCGGTGGTCGGAAACGTTTACGGGCACGGGCGTCCGGCGGCGGTAGTCACCAGGGGTGGAGCCGCCGGAGTTAGCCTTGCTGTTCGAGGTATCGAAGGGACGCAATGGACGTGGCGACGACCACCGTCGGCCTGACCGACTTGAAGTTCCGCCTGGTGCGGGATGACTTCGCTGACGCGGTGGCGTGGGTGGCGCGCACCCTGCCGTCCCGGCCGACGGTGCCGGTACTGGCCGGCGTGCTGCTGACGGGCACCGACGACGGCCTGACGATTTCCGGATTCGACTACGAGGTGTCCGCCGAGGCGCGGTTGGCGGCTGAAATCGCCTCTCCGGGAACGGCTTTGGTATCCGGGCGACTGCTATCCGATATCACCCGCGCGCTGCCGAACAAGCCGGTCGACGTGCAGGTAGAGGGCACCAGGGTGTCGCTGGCCTGTGGAAGTGCGAAATTCTCGCTGCCGACGATGGCCGTCGAGGACTACCCGACGCTGCCGACGCTGCCGGAGGAAACCGGCGCGCTGGCGACCGATGTGTTCGCCGAGGCGATCGGTCAGGTCGCCGTCGCCGCCGGCCGTGATGACACGCTGCCGATGCTGACCGGTATCCGCGTCGAAATCTCTGGCCAGTCAGTGGTTTTGGCCGCCACCGACCGGTTCCGGCTGGCGGTTCGCGAGCTCACCTGGTCGGCGGCCGCACCCGACGTCGAGGCCGCGGTGCTGGTGCCGGCCAAGACCTTGTCCGAGGCGGCCAAGAGCGGGACCGACGGCTCCGAAGTGCATTTGTCGTTGGGCGCCGGGTCCTCGGTCGGCAAGGACGGCCTGCTCGGCATCAGCGGAAATGGTAAGCGCAGCACCACTCGGCTGCTCGACGCGGAATTCCCGAAGTTCCGCCAGCTGCTACCCAGCGAGCACACCGCCGTCGCCACCGTTGGTGTGGCGGAACTGACCGAGGCGATCAAGCGGGTGGCTCTGGTCGCCGACCGCGGCGCTCAGGTCCGGATGGAATTCTCCGATGACACGCTGCGGTTGTCGGCCGGCGCCGACGATGTCGGTCGCGCCGAGGAAGACGTTCCGGTGGAATTCGCAGGCGAACCCCTGACCATTGCATTCAACCCGACGTATCTCACCGACGGGCTGAGCTCGTTGCATTCCGACCGGGTGTCGTTCGGCTTCACCACGCCGAGCCGGCCCGCGGTGTTGCGGCCGGCCGGTGACGACGCCCAACCCACCGACAGCGGTCCCTTCCCGGCGCTTCAGACGGACTACGTCTACTTGCTGATGCCTGTTCGTCTGCCTGGTTAGTCGCTAGGTGTACGTCCGCCATCTCGGCTTACGTGACTTTCGGTCCTGGGCGAACGTCGAACTCGAACTGACACCGGGGCGGACGGTGTTCGTTGGGTCAAACGGCTTCGGTAAGACGAATCTTGTTGAAGCATTGTGGTATTCGTCGACGCTGGGGTCGCACCGGGTTGCCACCGATGCGCCGCTCGTGCGCGTCGGCGCGCAGCGGGCGGTGGTGTCGACGATCGTCGTCAACGAGGGCCGTGAATGTGCCGTCGACCTGGAGATCACCGCCGGCCGGGCCAATAAGGCGCGGTTGAACCGCTCACCGGTGCGCAGCCCGCGCGAAATCGTGGGCGTTCTGCGGGCCGTGTTGTTCGCACCGGAAGATCTGGCGCTGGTCCGCGGCGACCCCGGTGAACGGCGGCGTTACCTCGACGACCTCGCCGCCGTGCGTCGCCCGCGGGTGGCGGGAATCCGGGCCGACTACGACAAAGTGTTGCGGCAGCGCACCGCGTTACTGAAGTCCGCGTCCGGCGCGCGGTTCCGCGGCGACCGCGGCGCGCTGGAGACCCTCGATGTGTGGGACGGGCACCTGGCGGCGCACGGCGCCGAATTAATGGCCGCGCGAATGACATTGGTGAACGAGTTGGCTCCCGAGGTGCAGAAGAGTTACCAGCTGCTCGCCCCGGCGTCGCGGCCCGCCTCGATCGCCTACCACGCCAGCGTGGACGTCGAACCCGACCGGCCCGACGTCGAGATTCTGCAGGCGGCGCTGCTGGAGAAAATGGCCGCGCGCCGCGACGCCGAACTGGAACGCGGCGTGTGCCTGGTCGGTCCGCACCGCGACGACCTGGAACTGAGGCTCGGTGACCAACCGGCGAAAGGCTATGCGAGCCATGGGGAATCGTGGTCGATGGCGCTCGCGCTGCGACTGGCCGCCTACGAATTGTTACGCGCGGACGGCAGCGATCCGGTGCTGCTGCTAGACGATGTCTTCGCCGAACTCGACACCGCGCGTCGCGAAGCGCTTGCCGCAGCGGCGGCCTCCGCGGAGCAGGTGCTGGTGACCGCCGCGGTGGTCGACGACATTCCTCGCGACTGGGACGTCGAGCGCATCGACATCACGCTGAACGATGACGACACGGGCCCGGCGTCCGCCGTCCTGACCGCCGAGAAGGAGTGAGGCCGTGGACCCCGATGACGACGCAGCGGACCCCACCGCGCAACCACCCGAACACCTGACCGGACTCAACGGCATGGACCTGGTAAGGCGGGTACTCGAAGAGGCCCGCGGCGTCGCCCGGACTCAGGGGAAAGATGTCGGCCGCGGTCGCCGGCTGCCGCCGACCCGACGGGTCGCCGGCGCCAGTCGCCGCCGCTGGTCGGGGCCCGGCCCGGACGCGCGTGATCCACAGCCGCTGGCCAGCGCGACTCGCGACCTCGCCAAAAAACAAGGATGGTCCCCGCGGGTGGCCGAGGGCGCGGTGTTCGGCCGGTGGGCGGCGGTCGTTGGGGCACAGATCGCCGAACACGCCACCCCGACCGGGTTGCGCGACGGGGTGCTCAGCGTGACCGCCGAGTCGACGGCGTGGGCCACGCAACTGCGGCTGATCCAGGCCCAGGTGCTGGCCAAGATTGCGGCGGAGGTCGGCGACGGGGTGGTGTCCAGTCTGCGGATCACCGGCCCGACGGGGCCGTCGTGGCGCAAAGGCCCGCTGCACATCGCCGGGCGGGGGCCCCGCGACACCTACGGATGATCCGCTCGGGCGATTCCGCGTCAGCGCCGTCACAACGCGGGAAAGTCGCGCGTCAAGCGTCAGGACGCAGGACAGATCGAAAAATTCCGCACACGGCGCAGATAGCTGTGTAGAAACGCCCTCGCAGAATCGGTCCGGAACGCATCTGACGGTAGACTGATCACGATCCTCGCGCGGTCTCCAGAATCGTGCGCTTGCGAACCCCAAGGAGAGCGTTCCGCTAGTGGCTGCCAAAGAACAGTACGGTGCTGAGTCGATCAAGGTCCTCGAAGGCCTGGAGGCGGTCCGTAAACGCCCAGGCATGTATATCGGCTCGACCGGTGAGCGCGGGCTTCACCACCTGGTGTGGGAGGTGGTCGACAACGCGGTCGACGAGGCCATGGCGGGATTTGCCACCAAGGTCGACGTTCGACTCCTGGAAGACGGCGGCGTCGAAGTGATCGATGACGGCCGCGGCATTCCGGTCGCGATGCACTCGACTGGAATCCCCACGATCGACGTTGTGATGACTGTTTTGCACGCCGGCGGAAAGTTCGAGGAAGGCGCCTATACGGTCTCTGGCGGGTTGCACGGCGTCGGCGTTTCCGTGGTGAATGCCCTGTCGGTTCGCTTGGAGGCGGACGTCCGTACCGATGGCTTCGAGTGGTTCCAGACCTACGACAGATCGGTGCCTAACACCCTGAAGAAGGGTGACAAAACCAAAAAGACCGGCACCACGATCCGGTTCTGGGCCGACCCCGACATCTTCGAGACCACCAACTACGACTTCGAGACCGTCGCCCGCCGGCTGCAGGAAATGGCGTTTCTTAATAAGGGACTGACCATCAACCTGGCCGACGAGAGGGTGACCAAAGAAGAGGTGGTCGACGAGGTCGTCAGCGACCACGCCGAAGCGCCGAAGTCCGCCGAAGAGAAATCCGCGGAATCCGTTGCGCCGCAGAAGGTCAAGCACCGCACCTTCCACTACCCCGGCGGGCTCGTCGACTTCGTCAAGCACATCAACCGGACCAAGAACCCGATCCACTCCAGCATCGTGGACTTCTCCGGGAAGGGCCCCGGTCACGAGGTCGAGATCGCGATGCAGTGGAACGGCGGCTACTCGGAGTCGGTGCACACCTTCGCCAACACCATCAACACCCACGAGGGCGGCACCCACGAAGAGGGCTTCCGCAGCGCGTTGACCACGGTGGTGAACCGGTACGCCAAAGACAAGAAGCTGCTCAAGGACAAGGACCCCAATCTCACCGGTGACGACATCCGCGAGGGCCTGGCGGCGGTGATCTCGGTCAAGGTCGGCGAGCCGCAGTTCGAGGGCCAGACCAAGACGAAACTGGGTAATACCGAGGTCAAGTCGTTCGTCCAGAAGATCTGCAACGAAGAATTGCAGCACTGGTTCGACGCCAACCCGTCAGACGCCAAAACCGTTGTCAACAAGGCAGTGTCGTCGGCCCAGGCTCGGCTTGCGGCCCGCAAGGCCCGAGAGTTGGTGCGGCGCAAGAGCGCGACCGATCTCGGCGGGCTCCCGGGCAAGCTGGCCGACTGCCGCTCCACCGATCCGCGAAAATCGGAATTGTATGTGGTGGAGGGTGATTCGGCCGGTGGCTCAGCCAAGAGTGGGCGCGACTCGATGTTCCAGGCGATCCTGCCGCTTCGCGGCAAGATCATCAACGTCGAGAAGGCCCGCATCGACCGCGTGCTGAAAAACACCGAAGTCCAGGCGATCATCACCGCGCTGGGCACCGGTATCCACGACGAGTTCGACCTCTCGAAGCTGCGGTATCACAAGATCGTGCTGATGGCCGACGCCGACGTCGACGGCCAGCACATCTCGACGCTGCTGCTGACATTGTTGTTCCGCTTCATGCGACCGCTGATAGAGAACGGCCATGTGTTCCTCGCGCAGCCGCCGCTGTACAAGTTGAAGTGGCAGCGCAGCGAGCCCGAGTTCGCCTACTCCGATCGCGAGCGCGACGGTCTGCTGGCCGAGGGCAGGAAGGCCGGCCGCAAGATCAACGCCGAGGACGGCATTCAGCGCTACAAGGGTCTCGGCGAAATGGACGCCAAGGAGCTGTGGGAAACCACCATGGACCCGTCGGTGCGGGTGCTGCGTCAGATCACCCTAGACGACGCCGCGGCGGCCGACGAGCTGTTCTCGATCCTGATGGGCGAGGACGTCGACGCCCGCCGCAGCTTCATCACCCGCAACGCCAAAGACGTTCGCTTCCTGGATGTTTAGCGAAGGCTGACGCCTACACAGGCCGCTCCCCCACCGTAATTTCACCGATGAGGAACAGATGACAGACACCACGCTGCCACCCGGCGGCGAAGCCGCCGATCGCATCGAGCCGGTAGACATCCAGCAGGAGATGCAGCGCAGCTACATCGACTACGCGATGAGCGTGATCGTCGGCCGCGCGCTGCCTGAAGTCCGCGACGGCCTCAAGCCGGTGCACCGCCGGGTGCTCTACGCGATGTTCGACTCGGGCTTCCGCCCGGACCGCGGCCACGCGAAGTCGGCCCGATCGGTCGCAGAGACGATGGGTAACTACCACCCGCACGGCGACTCGTCTATTTACGACACCCTGGTCCGGATGGCGCAGCCGTGGTCGCTGCGCTACCCGCTGGTCGACGGGCAGGGCAACTTCGGCTCGCCGGGCAACGACCCGCCCGCCGCCATGCGGTACTGCGTGACCGGCGACGCGCTGATCCGTCTCCCGCTCGGTCAGGCGGTTCGGATCGGAGACGTCGTTGCCGGTGCGCGCCCGGATTCTGACAATGCCATGGAACTGAAAGTTCTTGATCGACACGGCGACCCAGTCCTGGCCGACAGACTTTTCCACTCAGGTCATCATCAGACGTATACGGTTCGCACGGCCGAGGGCTACGAGGTCACCGGAACTTCCAACCACCCGTTGCTCTGTCTTGTCGATGTTGGTGGCGTTCCCACATTGCTGTGGAAGCTGATATCGGAAATCGGGCACGACGACCACGTCGTGTTGCAACGAGTTGAGCCGGTGGAGCTGGGACCCGCCGACTGGCGTCCCACGATGGAGGCCCTGCTGCTAGGCGCTTTCATCAGCGAGGGCTTCGTCTCCGAAAAGCGGGCGGGTTTCAATAACCTCGACCGCGACTACTTCGCCACAGTGGTGTCGGCATACGACAACGTGGTCGGTGGACAGCGGTACGTCTCTAGCCGCCAGATCGCGTCGGGTTCGATGCTCCATGAACTCGACATTCAGAATCTGAGCGCGCTGAAGCAGAGCCGGCTCGGTGAGCTCACTGGTCAACGCTCAGTGCACAAAACCATCCCTGAGTGGCTTTGGAATTCACCGACGGCGGTAAAGCGGGTATTCCTCCAGGCTCTTTTCGAAGGTGACGGTTCCTGCTCTGCTCTGCCGCGCAACACAATTCAGATCTCCTATTCGACCCGAAGCGTACGGCTTGCCAAGGACGTGCAGCAGATGCTGCTGGAGTTCGGGGTCATATCGAAGCGTTACCGCCTTGCCGTTGGTGAGCACAAAGTCGTTGTCACCAACCGCGTGCAGGCTGAGCTATTCGCTAGCCAAATCGGCTTCGGTGGCGCTAAACAAGACAAGCTGGTCGGAATCCTGTCGTCCATGCCGCCTTGCGCTGGCATGGACAGCGACCGCGTCCCAGGTCTGGCCCAATTTGTCAGGAAGCACTGCGGCAGCCGTTGGGTCGATAAGGACTGGCTGAAACGCCACAACATCGACCGCTTGTCCCGTTGGCGCCGAGATGGTGAACAGATCCTCTCCCGTATCGCCGACCCCGATGTCCGGGCCATCGCAACCGAACTCACCGACGGCCGCTTCTACTACGCTCGGGTTGTCGCGGTGACCGAGGCTGGTGTGCAGCCGGTCTACAGCCTGCGTGTTGATACCGAAGATCACGCGTTCATCACCAATGGCTTCGTCAGCCACAACACCGAGGCGCGGCTGACCCCGCTCGCGATGGAGATGCTGCGCGAAATCGACGAGGAGACAGTCGGTTTCATTCCGAACTACGACGGCCGGGTGCAAGAGCCCACTGTGCTGCCGAGCCGCTTCCCGAACCTGCTCGCCAACGGCTCGGGCGGCATCGCGGTCGGCATGGCGACCAACATCCCACCGCACAACCTGCGCGAGTTGGCCGAGGCGGTCTACTGGTGCCTGGACAACCACGAGGCCGACGAAGAGACCACCCTCGCCGCGGTCTGCGAGCGGGTCAAGGGCCCCGACTTCCCCACCCACGGCCTGATCGTCGGGTCGCAGGGCATCCATGACGCCTACACCACCGGTCGCGGATCGATCCGGATGCGCGGAGTCGTTGAGGTAGAAGAGGATTCGCGTGGCCGCACCGGCCTGGTGATCACCGAGTTGCCGTATCAGGTCAACCACGACAACTTCATCACGTCGATCGCCGACCAGGTGCGCGACGGCAAGCTGGCCGGGATCTCCAACATCGAAGACCAGTCCAGCGACCGCGTCGGGCTGCGCATCGTCGTCGAGATCAAGCGCGACGCGGTGGCCAAGGTGGTGCTGAACAACCTCTACAAGCACACCCAGCTGCAGACCAGCTTCGGTGCCAACATGCTGTCGATCGTCGACGGGGTACCCCGCACGCTGCGAATCGACCAGATGATTCGCTACTACGTCGAGCACCAACTCGACGTGATCATCCGCCGCACGACGTACCGGCTGCGCAAGGCCAATGAACGCGCGCACATCTTGCGCGGCTTGGTGAAAGCCCTTGACGCACTTGACGAAGTGATCGCATTGATCCGCGCATCGCAGACCGTCGACATCGCCCGGACCGGCCTGATCGAGCTGCTCGACGTCGACGAGATCCAGGCCCAGGCCATCCTCGACATGCAGCTGCGCCGGCTGGCCGCGTTGGAGCGTCAGCGCATCGTCGACGACCTCGCCAAGATCGAGGCCGAGATCGCCGACCTCGAGGACATCCTGGCCAAGCCGGAGCGGCAGCGCCGCATCGTCCGCGACGAGCTCGCCGAGATCGCCGACAAGCACGGCGACGACCGCCGGACCCGGATCATCGCCGCGGACGGCGACGTCGCCGACGAGGACCTGATCGCCCGCGAGGACGTCGTCGTCACGATCACCGAGACCGGCTACGCCAAGCGAACCAAGACCGACCTGTATCGCAGCCAGAAGCGCGGCGGCAAGGGAGTCCAGGGCGCCGGGTTGAAGCAGGACGACATCGTGCGGCACTTCTTCGTCTGCTCGACGCACGACTGGATCCTGTTCTTCACCACCCAGGGCCGCGTGTATCGGGCCAAGGCCTACGACCTGCCGGAGGCGTTGCGCACCGCGCGCGGTCAACACGTCGCCAACCTGCTGGCCTTCCAGCCGGAGGAGCGGATCGCCCAGGTCATCCAGATCAAGAGCTACGAGGACGCGCCCTACCTGGTGCTGGCCACCCGCAAAGGCCTGGTCAAGAAGACCAAGCTGACCGACTTCGACTCGAACCGCTCCGGCGGAATCGTCGCGGTCAACCTGCGCGACGGGGACGAGCTGGTCGGTGCGGTGCTGTGTTCCTCGGTGGAAGACCTGCTGCTGGTTTCGGCCAATGGGCAGTCCATCCGGTTCTCGGCCACTGACGACGCGCTGCGGCCGATGGGCCGGGCCACCTCGGGCGTGCAGGGTATGCGGTTCAACACCGACGACTACCTGCTGTCGCTGAACGTGGTCCGCGAGGGCACGTATCTGCTGGTCGCGACAGCCGGCGGGTACGCCAAGCGAACGGCGATCGAGGAGTACACCGCGCAGGGCCGCGGCGGTAAGGGCATCTTGACGATCCAGTACGACCCGCGTCGTGGCAAGCTCGTGGGAGCGCTGATGGTCGACGATGACAGCGAGGTCTTCGCGATCACCTCCGGCGGCGGAGTGATCCGGACGAAGGCCAAGCAGGTTCGCAAGGCCGGACGCCAGACCAAGGGTGTTCGGTTGATGAACTTGGGCGAGGGCGACACACTGTTAGCCATCGCGCGCAACGCCGAAGAGGCGGCCGACGACGAGTCGGTCGACGAAGCCGAGGCGTGAGCGATGGCAGGTTGCACGGTTAGGAGCAGTGGGTGACGTCACCGAACGAGCCGGGTCATTCCGGGCCGGCCGACAGCCCGAACGGGACACCGAACGCGGCCGCGACGCCCCGTAAGCGGCCCCCCGCCCGGCCGGCGCAGCAGCGCCAGCCCAGTCGCACGGCACCCAATGCCGAGGCACGGCTCAACCGATTCATCTCCGGTACCGCCGCACCTGGCGCGGCGAAATCCCCACCACCCGAGGCAGAGCCGGCACCGGCTCCCCCGGCGAACGAGAGCCGGGAGACCGATGCTTACGCCAGTGAACTGCCTGACCTGTCCGGCCCGATTCCCCGTGCCGCACAACGCAAGCCGCCCGACCGGACGGATGACGGCATGACGGCACCGGCTCGGCCCGAACGACGCGTCCAGGTGTCGTCATCACGGACGCCGGGCCCATTGCGCGCCAGCATGCAGATCCGGCGGGTCGACCCGTGGAGCACCCTGAAGGTGTCGCTGGTGCTGTCGGTGGCGCTGTTCTTCGTCTGGATGATCGCGGTGGCCTTTTTGTATCTGGTCCTGGGCGGCATGGGTGTGTGGAGCAAGCTGAACAGCAACGTCGGCGATCTGCTGAACAACACCAGCGGCAGCGCCGAGTTGGTGTCCAGCGGCACGATCTTCGGCGGCGCGGTGTTGATCGGTCTGGTGAACATCGTTCTGCTCACCGCTGCCGCCACCATCGGCGCGTTCATCTACAACTTGACCACCGACTTGATCGGTGGTGTCGAAGTGACCCTGGCCGACCGCGACTAGCGTTTTGGGCGCAGCCCCTCGGGTGCGGTAATCTCGTCGCTCGTCCGTGTGGTGCGTGCGGGCCTATAGCTCAGGTGGTTAGAGCGCTTCGCTGATAACGAAGAGGTCGGAGGTTCGAGTCCTCCTAGGCCCACAACCATGTGTTTGCCAAGACGTTTCGTGAGACTGGTGTTGCCGCTGGCAGCGGTCGCGGTGCTGGCGGTCGTGATCCGGTCTCAACGCAGCGTCGAAGTCTGGCATGTGGCCGCCGACCAGCTCGATGGCCGGCAACCCGAACACCAGGGGCCTTAGCTCAGTTGGTAGAGCGCTGCCTTTGCAAGGCAGATGTCAGGAGTTCGAATCTCCTAGGCTCCACAGAGGCCCGCGCAAGCGGCCAAAAGGACCCCCGAAGTTGCCTCCGGGGGTTCTTTTGGTGCGGGGAACTATTTACGAGAAAACGCCGAAGAACCCAAGCAGGTCGTTCCAGCCGTCTGTGAGGAAGTCGCCGGCGGCTCCGGCCCCGGTGCCGAAGGCCAACGCCTCGTCGATCCCTGGCCCGGAGAGGTCGCCGAGTGGAATCGAGGCTATGTCGGCGTTGGGATTCAGCAAAGAGAACAGCTCAACGTTGTAGGCGTTGTAAAACTCGGTCAACGCGCCGTTGAACTCGTTGAAAGGGCCCGAGTAATAAGACATGTCGGCCGCGATCGGGTTCACTCCGTACAGCTCGTATTCGAGAGGAGTTACCTTGCTCGCCTCGGTTGCGCTATCCAGATACGGTGCGTCCTTCATCGAGTCCGCGTCCGTGAGGAAGCCGTCAAACGTGCCGGGTGTCGTGGTGTGGGTGATGTCGTTGTAGTCACCCGCGAGGAGCGCTTCGAACTGGAAGAGGGAGTTCTCCGCCGAAATCTCACTGTCGACAACGCTGATCAGAGGGTCAGTCGGTGTCGCCGACGCGAGCGGTGCGAAGGAGAGTGCAGCGCCCACCGCGAAGCCGCCGACGACGGCGACCTTTCGAACTTTCATCGTTGTTCCTTCCGATTCCGCTGGCGGCTAAACCAACCGCCGGAGGTTCCCCAGCAATCCTGGGTGAAACCTGAGGCTAAGGTAAGAAGCCATTAGGTCGACTCAGTAGCGCACTACTGCAAACTCGCCCGGTTTCGTCCGGTTACTACTGACTCACGTTCTTGTGCCCGGCTGGCCCCTGAGCCTTGACGAATGAGCGCGCCGACCCTGCCCGGCATGAAATCGATTGAACTGCAACGCGTTTCGCCCGTGCAAGACAGACCCAAGGAGGTCGAATCTTCTAGGCTCCACAACCATCGTCGGCGAGATAGGTCACCGCGTACCACCGCCGGGACTGTTCGTAGTCTGCCGTTTCGCTCGCGCTCTCCAGGCGCACGTCGCACATTTCCGAGTGGTCCAGCCGGATGAAGGCCTCGAGCTCGGTGTCGCGCGCCTCGCCGGTCAGGGTGCGGTCCGCCAGCGCCTTGCCCTCGTAGCGGTGCCAGCTCAACGTCAGGGGCGGTGGTCGACGTCGACGCTGGGCGGCAACGCCGGCGACGGCTCCCGGTGCGACGAACGGCGGATGATCGAGAAGGCCGCCCCCCCGGCCGCCAGCACCGCGACCGCCGCTCCCGCAAGCACCCACGGGCGTGGCTTGCGACGCTGCGAGCGGCGAGCCTGAGCCAGCGCTTCGGGCAGCCCGGCGACAACCTCCTGCGCGGCGGCCAGCTCCTGCACCAACGCCTCCTGAGCGTGCCGGATGTCGCGGGCCAGTCGGCCCTCCTGATAGCGGCGGCGAAGGCTGGACGCGCCGGCCTGAGCGGAGTGGGCGCCGAGGCCCGCCAGGCCCCGAGTGACGTCGACGGGCCCGACCGCGGTGTACTGCAGCCCGCGGCTCAGCCGCTCCCGCGGGGTCAACGGAATGGGGTTCTTAGCGCGCATCTCTCGCCCTTTCGCAAGACCGCCGGGGGAATACGTTCGAAAGGCTACCGGCACGCCGATGTCCGGCGGGGCGGACCGTGATGGCAGACTGTGACCCCGTGACTACCAGCCCGATTCAGACCGCCACTGCCACTCTGCACACCAACCGCGGCGACATCAAGATCGCGTTGTTCGGCAACCACGCCCCCAAGACCGTCGCCAACTTCGTGGGCCTGGCCCAGGGCACCAAGGAGTACTCGACCGAGAACGCCTCCGGCGGAAGCTCCGGCCCGTTCTACGACGGCGCGGTCTTCCACCGAGTGATCAACGGCTTCATGATTCAGGGCGGCGACCCGACCGGCACCGGCCGCGGTGGCCCGGGCTACAAGTTCGCCGACGAGTTCCACCCCGAGCTGCAATTCGACAAGCCCTACCTGTTGGCGATGGCCAATGCGGGCCCGGGAACCAACGGCTCACAGTTCTTCATCACGGTCGGCCAGACGCCGCACCTGAACCGCAAGCACACGATCTTCGGCGAGGTCGTCGACGCGGACTCCCAGCAGGTGGTGGACGCGATCGCCACCACCTCCACCGGCCCCGGCGACCGTCCCTCCGAGCCGGTCGTCATCGAGTCGATCACCATCTCCTGACTCAAGCCGGCGCTCAGGACCCGGCGTAGCCGCTTGCGGTCAGCGCGTCGAGGACGTCCAGCGGATCGGTCCCGAGGTCCCAGCGGGAAAGCACGAACAACCGGCCGTCGTTCGCATCGATCTCGAGCAGCCGGCTCTTGCGCCCGATTCGGCGGAACTCGGTAATCCGGATGATCTTGATGTCGGGTCGCCGCAGGTACTGAGGCCGGATCCAGCCGCCGATCTGCAGGCCGTCGCCGGTGATTGCCAGTTTTGGTCGCGCGCGCCACGTTCCACCCGCAAACAAGATCAGCCCGGCTCCGGCAAATTGTCAGCAAGAGCCGTCCGGGCGCGTCTGTGACAACGGTCACAGATGTGGTAGCCATCACAATTCCGGCAAGCCCACATGCTGCGGTTCCTGAGATGGACGGCGCCCATTGTGTTTGCTGCACGAGGCTCCTAGGGGTCTCTAGCACCGGCGATGCGGTTATCCACAAGCGCTATCCACAATGGGGATGAATAACACGCGTGTGATCCCGGTTCTCACTGGTTGCTGGCACAGCCGGGGCATCGGCCCAGAACCGGCGCATCAAGCTCGAGCCGGACCTACCGCCATCGCATGGTGAGCAACAGGCCGCTGATCATGAAGGCAAACGCGACGGCGTAGTTCCACGGTCCGAGGTTGGCCATCCAGGTGAGCACCGACGGCGCGTCGGGGCCCGTCGCGGCCAACTGGAACACCATTAGCCAGATCAACCCGAAAAGCATCAGGCCGCAGAACAACACCACGAACCACACGCTGGACGGACCGGCTTTGACCTTGACCGGGGTGCGGCTCACCGAGCTAACGGTGAAGTCAGTCTTCTTGCGGACTTTGGACTTGGGCATTTCTACCTCGGGTATAACTCGGAGATACGGTAGGCAGTGCGGGTGCAACGACGAGCGTAACGCACTCACCAGCAGCGGACGGAGAGCCGATGGTGCGCATCCCCCGGCTGTCCAGTGACAGCGGCGATGAACGTGGTCCGATTGCCCGGCTCCTCCTCCGGCCGCTTCGCGCCCCGCATCTTCGCCCGGCGTCGTGCCGCTCCCCGTGGCGGGTGGGCGTTCCCGTGGTGTGCCTGCTGGCCGGCCTGATGATCGGCGCCACCCACGGGGTGTCCCGCGGCGGCGAGATCCGGCGCAGCGACGCACCCCGGCTGGTCGACCTGGTACGCGACGAGCAGTCCGCGGTCGGTCGGCTGACCACCGAACGGGACCGGCTGGCAAACACCATCGACTCCACGCACGGCCGCTCCTCCAACACCGCCCTCGCGGCGATGCTGCGGCGCTCGGCGCAGCTGGCCGGCGACGCCGGGCTGGAGCCCGTGCACGGCTCGGGCCTGACCGTCACGCTCAACGACGCGCAGCGCGACGCCGAAGGCCGCTTCCCGCGGGACGCCTCACCCGACGACCTCGTCGTGCACCAGCAGGACATCCAGGCCGTCCTCAACGCCCTGTGGAGCGCCGGCGCCGAAGCCATCCAGATGCAGGACCAGCGCATCATCGCCACCTCGGTGGCCCGCTGCGTGGGCAACACGCTGCTGCTCAACGGCCGGACCTACAGTCCGCCCTACACGGTCACCGCGATCGGCGACGCCACGGCCATGCAGGCGGCCTTGGCCGCCGCTCCCCTGGTGATCCTCTACAAGCAGTACGTGGTGCGGTACGGCCTCGGCTACACCGAGCACGCAGTCCCCGACGCGCATGTGGCTGGGCACACCGAGCCGGTGCGGATGCACTTCGCCGAGCCGGCCGGTCCGGTCAGCTACTGAGCCGGACGGGGCCGGAAAACCGTTTCGGCGAGCATCCGGCAAACCCATTTCTGATAAGCCTCGTCGCTCCAGCCGTCGCGGTGAGTCATTCGAAGGTACGTTTCGACGCTACAAAGCACCGCCGCAGTTTCGATGAGTTCGTCGAACGGGACGTCGTCACGAAGCCACCGGCGGCCGCGAAATATCTCGAGGACACGACGGACCTGGCCGTTGAGACCGGTGATGAAGTCGCTCAGGTACCGGTCCAGCTCAGGGTCGGAGTTGGCGCCGCCAAACAACGCCGGCGCTAGTTTCGCCGTCCGCTGGTGTACATCGGTGACGGTTCTGCCGACAAAGTCGAGCGCTGCGTGGGGATCGCCGATGGCGATCAGTTCGCGGCCGAGATCCAGGTTGAGAACGTTTTCTTCGCCGCTGACGCCCACCCCGGCGAACTCCAGGGCCGCGATAAGCAGGGCCGCCTTGGGTCCTTGCCCCTGCACCGTTTCGACTGAAACCCCCGCCGCCGCTGCGATTTTCGACAGTGTCGTGCGTGCATAGCCGTCGGCGGCAAACAACTCCGCCGCAGCCGCGACCACTCGGGACCGCGTCTGTTCCGCCTGCTGCTGACGCAGCTCCGATCGATAAGGTCGCGACGATGCCCACATTGACTCCGGTGACATAGTAATGAATACTACCCAAGCCAACCTAACGGCGAACCCGGGGGCGCCAATGTCGTCGATCATCGTGGCCAGCATCTCGAATCATGGCCACATCACGCCGATGCTTTCGGTCGCCGAAAACTTCGTCAAACGGGGCGATGACGTTCGGTTCATTACCGGCGCTTCGTTTGCCCACAAGGTCGCCGCCACAGGTGCCACTTTCATCCCGCTGCCCCCCGAAGCGGACTTTGGCCACGACCCATTCGCGACTTTTCCGGAGCGTGCGAAGTTAAAGGGACTCAAAGCCATCGCTTTCGACCTGGAGAATGTCCTTGTCCGCCCGGCCAGGGCGCAATACGAGACGCTCAAGGCCGCTGTGGCGGCGCAGCCCGCGGACGCCGTGCTCGCGGAACCGCTTTTCCTAGGCGCCGCCGTCATGCTCGGGCACCCACGTCCGATGCGTCCGGCGATTGCCATGTGTTCGGTGGTCCCGCTGCCGATCGACAGCCGTGACACCGCTCCCTTCGGCATGGGGCTGGCGCCGGCGCGGATACTGAACCGGGAGCGCAACGCCGCACTGGCCGTCGTGAATGGCCGGGTGCTGCGGCGGGCGCACCTACTTCTCAATGACCTGCATCGGCAGGTGCATGGCCACGACATGCCCGGCACGCTGCCCGATTGGGGCCGTCGAGCCGATGCACTCCTGCAATTCAGCGTTCCGTCGTTCGAATATCCCCGGTCGGATGCGCCGACCAATCTCTTCTTCGCTGGGCCGTTGGTGGCCAGCGGCTCACAGGCTGAACTGCCGGATTGGTGGGACGATCTGGACGGAAGCCGCCCCATCGTCCATGTGTCGCAGGGCACATTCGCCAACGTGGACTACAACCAGGCCATCGCGCCGACCTTGCGCGCGCTTGCCGGGGAAGACGTCGTGGTCGTCGTCACAACGGGCGGTCGCCCATTGGAGACACTGCCCGCGCTGCCGGCCAATGCGCGCGCAGCAACGTATCTTCCTTATGACGAATTGTTGCCGCGCACAGCGGTGTACGTGACCAATGGCGGATATGGCGGCGTGCAGTACGCGCTGCGCTACGGCGTGCCGATCGTCGCGGCCGGCGGCAAGGAAGACAAACCCGAGGTCGGCGCCCGCGTCGCATGGTCAGGCACCGGGCGGCGCGTCAGAAGCGAACGGCCATCGGCACGCGCACTGCGCCGGCACATCTTGGCCGTACTGAGCAAGCCGCGCTACCGCGAAGCCAGCCGCCGTATTGCGGCCGACATAGCCGACTCCCCCGGCTTTTCCGGCGTAGCCGACGTGGTGGACCGATTGGTCGGGGACCGCGCGCATTCACCTGTCGCGCAACCGGGCATCATCGCGGGGCGCGACTGACCGGCGGCCGCAACCTTTTTGAATGGCGGCCCACGGCGTCGCGTCGTCCGCACCGGTAACCTGGCCTGGTGCAGATCTTGGTCGTCGACAACTACGACAGCTTCGTGTTCAACCTGGTGCAATACCTCGGCCAGTTGGGTGTCGAGGCGACCGTGTGGCGCAACGACGACGCGCGGCTGTCCGACCCGGCGGCAACCGCCGCCGAGGTGGACGGGATCTTGCTCAGCCCCGGCCCGGGCACCCCCGAGCGCGCGGGCGTGTCGATCGAACTGGTGCGGGCCTGCGCCGCGGCGGGCACGCCGTTGCTCGGTGTCTGCCTGGGTCACCAGGCCATCGGCGTGGCCTTCGGCGCCACCGTGGACCGCGCCCCCGAATTGCTGCACGGTAAGACAAGCCGCGTCCACCATACGAATACCGGTGTGCTGCAAGGACTTCCGGACCCCTTTACGGCGACCCGCTATCACTCCCTGACGATCATGCCCGAGACGCTGCCCGCCGAACTCGACGTAACCGCCCACACCGAGAGCGGCGTGATCATGGGTGTCCGGCACCGGGAATTGCCGATCCACGGCGTCCAGTTCCACCCGGAGTCGATCCTCACCGAGGGCGGCCACCGGATGCTGGCCAACTGGCTGGCCGACTGCGGGCAGGCCCGAGACGACGCTTTGGTGCGCAAATTGGAAAGCGAACTGGTCGACAGCCTGGCTATTGACCGAACTTCAGCGTGATGCTGCCGTCTCTGTTGGCACCCTGACCCGCGCTCGGGCTCTGGTAGACCACCCGGTTGTGCTGCGACCCACCGGCATCCACGTCCGGCCCGCGGTCCAGGAACCCGGTCCAGCCCAACGCGCGCAGGCGCGGTTCGGCGTCGGTCCAGAACATTCCCGTCACGTCCGGCATCACGAACTGGTTGCCCTTCGACACCTGCAATTCGATCACAGTGTCGACCGAAACATTGGCGCCCGCAGGCGGATTCGTGCCCAGGACGGAGCCGGCCGGTCGCGGGCTGTCCACCGCGGCCTGGGCGAACTTCGAGAAGCCGTACACCGCCAGGTTCTTCTGCGCCTCGTCGGCGGTCTGTCCCGCGACATCGGGAACCTGCTTGCTCGACGGACCGGATCCGACGATGATCGCGATCTCGTTGGTGATCGCCGACGTCTGGTTGGCCGGTGGATTGGTGCCGATCACTTTGTCTTTGGTCTCCGGCGTCGACGGAGAGATGACCTGCTTGAAACGGCCGAAGCCGGCCGCCTTGAGCTTGTTGACCGCCGCCGCGTAGCTCAGCGACGAGACATCGGGTACCTCGCGCTGCTCGGGACCGGTTGATACGTCGACCGTAATCAGCTCGCCAGCACCGACTTTGGTGTTCGCGCCGGGGTCGGTACCGATGACGTGGTCGGGCGGAACGGTCGAGTCGGGCTTCTGTTGGGTGCGGGTCTTGAAACCGTGGTTCTGCAGCGCGGCGATCGCGTCGGCCGACGCCTGGTTGCGGACGTCGGGGATCTGCACGTTGCGCATGCCGCCGCCGAGCGTGTTGATCAGGACCGTCACGACGACGGTCAGCACCGCCAGCGCTGCGACGGCGATCACCCAGCGGCTCACCGATCCCTGGCTGCGCTCGCGAGCGTATTGGAGCTGCTGACGTGGCAGCGGACTGGTCTGCGTCCCGGTCGGATCCGACGAATGCGGCGTGGCCATCAGCGACGAGCGCTCGGCCTCGGTGAGGATCTTGGGCGCCTCCGGCGACTCACCGTTGTGCACCCGGACCAAGTCGGCCCGCATCTCGGCGGCGGTCTGGTACCGGTTCTCGGGGTTCTTGGCCAGCGCCTTGAGCACGACGGCGTCCAGGTCCGCAGAGATGCCTTCGTAGCGCCGCGATGGCGGCACCGGGTCTTCGCGGACGTGCTGATAGGCCACCGCGACCGGCGAGTCACCGACGAAAGGTGGTTCACCGGTGAGCATTTCGTAGAGCACGCAGCCCAGCGAGTACACGTCGGAGCGGGCGTCGACGGGTTCGCCGCGGGCCTGCTCGGGTGAAAGATATTGCGCGGTACCGATTACCGCGGCGGTCTGGGTGACGCTGTTGCCGCCGTCGGCCAGGGCCCGCGCGATGCCGAAGTCCATCACCTTGACCGCGTTGGTGGTGCTGATCATGATGTTGGCGGGTTTGACGTCGCGGTGAATGATGCCGTGCTGGTGCGAGAAGTTCAGCGCCTGACACGCATCCGCGATCACCTCGATGGCGCGAGTGGGCGTCATCGGACCGTCGGTGTGGACGATGTCGCGCAGCGTGACGCCGTTGACGTACTCCATCACGATGTACGGAAGCGGTCCGCCGGCCGTTTCAGCCTCGCCGGTGTCGTACACCGCGACGATCGCGGGATGGTTCAGGGCCGCGGCGTTCTGCGCCTCACGCCGGAAGCGCAGGTAGAAACTGGGGTCGCGGGCCAGGTCGGCGCGCAGCACCTTGACCGCCACGTCTCGGTGCAGGCGGACATCCCGGGCCAGATGCACCTCGGACATGCCACCGAAGCCGAGGATCTCGCCAAGTTCATAGCGGTCGGACAGGTGCTGCGGCGTTGTCATTGCAGTTTCTCGTGTTGGGACGCCACCGCGCTCGAGAAGTTCAGCGCGGACGCCCGCCTGGTTATGGGCAGCGTGCATTGCCCACCAGGATTACCCGTAGCCACCCCGTACGTCCAATTAGTTGGATGCGCCGGCGCCGATTCGGACTTGCTGGGCGGTGCTCCGGTGTCGGTCACGGTGGGTGCAGAGGGTTGCTGCGGCGAATTGTTATGCGAGTTCATCACGATCAGGATCGCGATGATGATCGCCAGCGCGCCCAGGACACCGGCGGCCCACAACAGCGCGCGCTGACCGGACGAGAACGTGCGCCGCTGCGGCTGGGGCCGGTGTCCGCCCGTGGTCGGGCGAGAACGACGCGCGGCGGGAGCCCGGGTGGTGGCAGCGGCCGCGGCCCGGGTCTGCGATCCCGACGGGATGGATGCCGGGGTGGCCCGTCCGCTTCCGGCGGCCTGGTTGGGCCGCGGCGGCCGGCGTCCGGCGCGCACGGCGGCGACTGCGTCGGCGAAGGGTCCCCCGCTGCGGTAGCGCATGCCTGGGTTCTTCACCAGGGTGATCTCGATCAGCTCGCGCACATTCGGCGGTAGGTCGGCGGGCAGCGGCGGCGGCGCCTCCTTGATGTGCTTCATCGCCACCGTCAGCGCGCCGTCCCCGGTAAACGGCCGCTTGCCCGAAACCGCTTCGTAGCCAACGACTCCCAGCGCGTAGACGTCGCTGGAGGGAGTCGCGTCGTGGCCCAGCGCCTGCTCGGGCGCAATGTACTGGGCGGTGCCCATCACCATGCCGGTCTGGGTCACCGGCGCAGCGTCGACGGCCTTGGCGATACCGAAGTCGGTGATCTTCACCTGGCCGGTCGGCGTGATCAGGATGTTTCCCGGCTTGACGTCGCGATGCACCAAGCCGGCGGCGTGCGCGACCTGCAACGCGCGGCCCGTCTGCTCGAGCATGTCCAGGGTGTGGCGCAGCGACAGCCGTCCGGTCCGCTTGAGCACCGAGTTCAGCGGCTCGCCGTTGACCAGCTCCATGACCAGGTAGGCGGTGCGGCCCTCGCCGTCCATCTGCGTCTCGCCGTAGTCGTGCACCTGAGCGATGCCCGGATGGTTGAGCATCGCGGTCGTGCGCGCCTCGACCCGGAAACGCTCGATGAACTCGGAGTCTTGGGAAAACTCAGCCTTGAGGACCTTGATCGCGACGCGGCGTCCCAGCCGACTGTCGACGGCCTCCCACACCTGGCCCATGCCACCGGTGGCGATTAGTCGCTGCAGCCGGTAGCGGCCAGACAGCGTCACACCTACTCGCGGGCTCATGGTCCTCCCTGCAGCGCGGCCTCGATGACGGCGCGCCCGATCGGTGCGGCAAGCGCACCTCCGGTCGCTGATAACCGGTCAGCGCCGTCTTCCACAAGCACCGCAACGGCCACCTTCGGAGCCTTCGCGGGCGCAAAAGCGACATACCACGCGTGTGGCGGTGTGTGGCGCGGGTCCGAGCCGTGCTCTGCGGTACCAGTCTTGGATGCGATCTGCACGCCGGGGATCGCCCCTTTCTGCTGTGTGACATTCTCGGCGCCGACCATCAACTCCGTCAGCTTAGCCGCGACCTGCGGGGACACCGCACGTCGCTGTTGACGTGGCGCGGTCGTGCCGATGTTGGATAGGTCGGGCCCCTGCAGGCTGTCGACCAGGTAGGGCTGCATGGCGATGCCGGCATTGGCGATGGTAGCCGCAACCTCCGCGTTCTCCAGCGGCGTCAACGCGACGTCCTTCTGCCCGATGCTCGACATGCCCAGCGCCGCGGCGTCGGAGATGGGCCCGACGGTCGACTCGGCGACCTGAAGGGGGGTCGGCTCCGGGACGGTGTCCAGCCCGAACGACCGGGCCATGCCGCGCAACGCGTCGGTTCCGGTGAGCAGGCCCAGCTGGACGAACGCGGTGTTGCAGGACCGCGCGAATGCCTCGCGCAGCGTGACGGTTTCGCCGTTGACGCACGGCTGGCCGCCGTAGTTCTCCAGGCTGGCGGTGCTGTCGGGCAACGGGATCGACGCGGCCGCGGTCAGCTCGTCGTCCTCCGTCGCGCCGTTCTGCAGCGCCGCCGCGGTGGTGATCACCTTGAACGTCGACCCGGGCGGATACGTCTGGGAGATCGCGCGATTGATCAGCGGCGAGTGGGGGTCGTCGCGCAGTTGCTGCCAAGCCTTGGCCTGCTGCTCGGGGTCGTGCGAGGCGAGCAGGTTGGCGTCGAACGACGGCGACGACACCATCGCGAGGATCTTGCCGGTCGACGGCTCGAGCGCCACGACCGCGCCGCGGCACGGCCCGTTGCAGCCCTGCTGCATCGCGTCCCACCCGGCTTGCTGGATACGCGGGCTGATGGTGGTGTCGACCGTGCCGCCGCGGGGATCGCGGCCGGTGAAGAAGTCGGCCAGCCGGCGGCCGAACAGCCGCTGGTCGGAGCCGTTGAGCAGGGGGTCTTCGGCGCGCTCGAGGCCGCTGCTGGAGTAGCGCAATGAATAGAATCCGGTGACCGGGGCGTACACCGCGGCGTTGGGATACACCCGCAGGAATCGGAAGCGGGTGTCGGTGGCTACCGAGTACGCCAGCAGCTGGCCGCCGGCGGTGATCTGACCGCGCTGCCGGGAGTACTCGTCGAGCAGCACGCGCTGGTTGCGCGGGTCGGACCGCAGTCCGTCGGCGGTGAAGACCTGAGTGAGTGTGGCGTTCAACAACAGCAGCACGATCAGCGCCATCACGCTCATCGATATCCGGCGTAGCGAGGTGTTCATACCTTTTCGATCACCTCGGTGTGCGCGCCGGCGATCGGCGAGGTGTTGCGCGGCGTGGTGCGGAACGGACGCCTTGCGGCATGGGAGATGCGCACCAGGATCGCCAGCAGCACGTAGTTGGCCACCAGCGACGAGCCACCGTAGGACAACCACGGCGTGGTCAGGCCGGTCAGCGGGATGAGGTTGGTGACGCCGCCGACGACGATGAACAGCTGGATCGCCAGCGTCGAGGCCAGCCCCGCCGCGAGCAGTTTGCCGAAGCTGTCGCGCACGGCGATCGCGGTCCGCATCCCGCGCACGATCACGATCGTGTACAGCATCAGCAGCCCGGCCAGACCGACCAGCCCGAGCTCTTCTCCGAATGCCGCGGTGATGAAATCCGTTGCGGCAGCGGGCACCGTGTCCGGCTGGCCGTTGCCCAGCCCGGTGCCGAAGACTCCCCCGGTGGCGAAGCTGAACAGCGACTGCACGATCTGATAGCCGGCCCCGTCGGGGTCGGCGAATGGGTCCAGCCAGGTCTGTACACGAACCCGGACGTGTCCGAAAGCGAAGTAGGCGATCACACTTCCCAGTGCGAACAGCGCGAGCCCGATCACCACCCAGCTGAACCGCTGAGTGGCCAGATAGACCACGACCAGAAACGAGGCGTACAGCAGAAGGGAAGTGCCCAAGTCTTTTTCGAACACCATCACGGCGATCGACGCGATCCAGGCGCCCAGCAGCGGCGCGAGGTCACGCGGCCGCGGCAAGTCCATACCGAGCACGTGTTTGCCCGCACTGGTGAACAGTCCGCGCTTGGCCACCAGGACCGCAGAGAAGAAAAGCAGCAGCAGGATCTTGGAGAACTCGGCGGGCTGAATCGAGAAGCCGGGCAACCGAATCCAGATCTTCGCGCCGTTCTGCTCGGACAGTGAACTGGGGAGCAACGCGGGAATGGCCAGCATGATCAGACCCGTCAGCCCGCTCACGTAGCCGTAGCGCGCGAGTTGGCGGTGGTCCTTCAGCGAGATCACCACGGCGGCAAAGGCTCCCACACCGAACAGCGTCCATAGGATCTGCGGATTGGTGACGGCGCGGCCACTCCCCTCGGCCAGCCGCTCGTCGAGATCGAGCCGGTGGATCATCACCAGGCCAAGCCCGTTGAGCAGCGCTACGATCGGCAACAGCAGCGGATCCGCGTACGGCGCATAGCGTCTGATGGCCAGATGCGCGATGGAGAACACCAGTAAAAAGCCCACCGCATAGCTCAGCAGCTGCCAGCTGAGGTCGCGTTCCTGGTTGGCCTGCACGATGGCGAACGCTGCCGCGGTGATCACCGTGGCGAAACAAAGCAGCAGCAGCTCGGCATTGCGCCGATTCGGCAACGAGGGTGTGACAGTGACGGGCGCCTGCGGCTGCGTCGTCATTCCGGAGTCCGGCAGTCGGTGCCCGGCTGGGGTGGCGGCGGCGACAACGCCGTGACGGTGGGCGGTGAGGGCACCGCGGGCGCCGTCGGCGATGGGCTGGCCGAAGGCTCTTGCGGCGCTGCGGTTTCCGCGCTCGGCTCGGGTGTCGGTGCGGCGGACGGGCGGGCGACGGCGAGGCCGGCGCCTGGGCGCGGGCCAGCGGACACAACGGCAGTAGTGACTCGGTGGCCAACCGTCGCAGCTGCGCGTTCGCCTGCTCCAGCGTGCCGACGGGAAGCCCCGCCGCGACCTGCGCCCGGGCGGACTCGGCCAGGTCGGACGGCTTCATCAGCCGGCAGTCGTGATTGGCGGCGGCCGTGCCGGCGGGGATGACCGACAACTGATTACGGCTGTTGAGGCAACCTTGCGAATACGCGTGGTGCAGCGGCACACCCAGGATCGACACCTGGATGCCCTGCATGATCGACACCGCGCCGGCGTAGTCGGTGACGTAGTAGTAGCTGCGCACCACCGTGCGGCCGATGGCAAGCGCAGCAAGAACCAGCAGGATCCCCAGCACCAGTCCGATCAGCATCCGCCGTCGCGACCGGCGCGGCGCAGGGGCCGTATCAATCTGTGGCGGAACACGTTTGGCGACCTCTTTACGTGGCGTGAGCGCCGACGCGCGACCGGCCGAGGTGTTGGGCCGGGTCAACTGGTCGTGGACGTCGGAGTCGCCGGAGACCGCGCCCGCGATGATCGGCTGGGTCGGTCCGTAGTCGACGTCGACGACGTCGGCGACCACCACGGTGACGTTGTCGGGGCCGCCGCCGCGCAGCGCGAGTTCGATCAATCGGTCGGCGCTGTCGGTGACGTCCGGAATTTTCAGGGCCTCAAGGATCGTCTCGTCGCTCACCGGGTCGGAAAGCCCGTCGGAGCACAGCAGATAACGGTCTCCGAGCCGTACCTCACGCATGGTCAGGGTGGGCTCGACCTCGTGTCCGGTCAGTGCGCGCATGATCAGCGACCGCTGCGGGTGGCTGTGTGCCTCTTCTTTGGTGATCCGGCCTTCATCGACCAGGGTCTGGACGAAGGTGTCGTCCTTGGTGATCTGGGTGAGCTCGCCGTCACGCAGCAGGTAGCCCCGCGAGTCGCCGATGTGCACCATGCCAATCCGGTTGCCGGCGAACAGGATTGCGGTGAGCGTGGTGCCCATGCCTTCGAGGTCGGGCTCCATCTCGACCTGTGCGGCGATCGCCGAGTTGCCGGAGTGCACGGCGGAGTCGAGGCTGGCGAGCAGATCGCCACCGGGCTCGTCGTCGTCGAGGTGGGCCAGCGCGGCAATCACCAACTGCGAGGCGACTTCACCGGCTGCGTGTCCGCCCATGCCGTCGGCGAGCGCCAGCAAGCGCGCGCCGGCGTATACCGAGTCTTCGTTGTTGGATCGCACCAAGCCGACATCGCTGCGCGCCGCATAGCGCAAGACCAAAGTCACGGGCGCAACTCAATCACCGTTTTGCCGATGCTCACCGGCGTGCCAATGGGAACCCGTACCGCCGTCGTCACTTTCGCCCTGTCCAGGTATGTACCGTTGGTCGATCCTAGATCTTCGACGTACCATTCCGAGCCTCGCTGGGAAAGCCGCGCGTGCCGCGTTGAGGCGTAGTCGTCGTTGAGTACCAACGTAGAGTCGTCGGCGCGCCCGATCAGCACCGGCTGCCCGCTCAACGTGATTCGCGCACCGGACAACGCCCCTTCGGTCACCACGAGATAGCGCGCCGCATTTCCGCGTTGACGCGCCGGTAACAGCGTTCCGCGCAACGTCAAACCGCGCCGCACCATCACCGCGCCGGTCGGGGCGTAGATGTCGGTGCGCAAGATCCGCAGCACCGACCAAATGAACAACCACAGCAGCATCAGGAAGCTGGCGCGCGTCAGTTGCAGCACGAGTCCCTGCATCTGGCGTCCCCTCCGTCCTGGTGCCGCGTGCCTCACGTGCCCGCTTCAGCAACGTCACGATACTTGGACGGTGGTCGACGCGGGGTGAAGCTGGATAGGTGCGCGACCTACGGGCTCAATGGATGTGGACGACGATCTCCGAGTGGCCCAACCGAATCACATCACCGTCGGCCAACTGCCACTCCTGGACCGGCGCGTTGTTGACGGTGGTGCCGTTGGTGGAGTTGAGGTCGGATAGCAGCGCGACGTGTCCGTCCCACCGAATCTCCAAGTGCCGACGCGACACACCGGTGTCCGGCAGCCGGAACTGCGCGTCCTGGCCGCGGCCGATGACGTTGGGTCCCTCGCGCAGCTGGTAGGTGCGCCCGCTGCCGTCATCGAGCTGCAGCGTGACCGCCGAACCGGTGGACGGGTAGCCGGCCTGGCCGTAACCGCCCTGGCCGTAGCCGCTCGGTTCGGCGGGCTGGCCGTAGTCGGAGTCGCCGTAGCCCGCGCTCGGCGCGGCATAGGGCTGGGCGTAGTCCTGTCGGCCGTACTCGGTGTGCTGGCCGTAGCCGCCCTGGTCGTAACCGCCGCGCTGCTCGGGGTAGCCGCCGCGCTGGTCGTAGCCGCCCTGGTCGGGGTAGCCGCCGCGCTGCTCGGGGGCGCCGTAGCCGCCGTCGTCCTGGCGAGCCGGTCCGCGCCCGTAGTCGGCGTATTCGTCGTAGCCCTGGCCGCTGGCGGGGGGCTGGCCGTAGCCGGGCTGGCCGTAGCCCGGATCCTGGCGCTGGGCGCCACCGTAGCCGCCCTGGTCGTAGCCGATCCGCGCTGGCGCCACCGTAGCCGCCCTGGTCGTAGCCGCCCCGCTGGTCGGGGTAGCCGCCGCGCTGGTCGTAGCCGCCCTGGTCGGGGTAGCCGCCGCGCTGCTCGGGGGGGCCGTAGCCACCGCCGTGCTCGGGGTAGCCGCCGCGCTGGTCGTAGCCGCCCTGGTCGGGGTAGCCACCGCGCTGCTCGGGTGCGCCGTAGCCGCCCTGGTCGGGGTAGCCGCCGCGCTGCTCGGGATAGCCGCCACCACGCGGGTCGGGGGCGGCGTGCGGGTCGGGGGCGGCGTGCGGGTCGGGCGCGGCGTGCGGGTCTTCGCGCGGGCGGGCGTACGGGTCGTCGTAATAGTCGTCGCCGGGCCGGCCCTGCCCCTGGCCCCCGCCGTAGCTCGAGTTCTCGGTCATCGCTGGTACTCCTGGTTCTGCGTTGAACGCGTGATCTGATTCTGGCGGGAGGTGCTTGCCGGCGTTTGGCCGGGGTTCGACATCGGGGTTGACAGCACCGCGGGTGCGGAACTGGCCGGTGTGCAGGTTCGCCGAATGCTCGAACCGGACAACCACGTCACCATATGTTTGCCACCCCTGTTCGCCGATGTATCCCGCTAAGTGCTTAGCGAAAGCGTCCGAAGTGAGGTCCGGATCGGCGCCCACTTTCTGGTAGTCGTGCATACCGAGGGTAATGATGTATTCGTTCGGAGCCAAAAGGCGGTTGCCAGCGACGGAACGTATTCCCTCGGCGGCTTCCCGCCGCAGCGATACTTCAATCTCTTGCGAGACGATTGAACCGCCGAACACGCGGGCGAAAGCATCGCCGACGGAGGCTTCGAGTTTGCGCTCGATGCGCTGAACCAACCCCCTCTGGCTGCCCATGTCCCTGTCCTCGTGTGTCAAGCTGCGCGCGGGCCGATACGGCGTGTCGCACGACGCGTGTCGTCTTCAGCATGCTATCCGCCAGGCGCAGCGCAGCGGCACCTCCAGAACTCTGAGAATCGCATTGCGGCAGGTCCTACCAGCAGCATGTGGTTTGGAGGTGCCCCCCGCTTCAGTGATACGCTCCCCCGGTTGTTTCAGGGCGAGTGGCGGAATGGCAGACGCGCTGGCTTCAGGTGCCAGTGTCCTTCGGGACGTGGGGGTTCAAGTCCCCCTTCGCCCACATTGTGTGATGAGTCGAGTAGTGCTAGCGGGCGATAGCCCGCGTCAGCGCACGGCTTCCGGGTCGGGAAACGCATTTTGGACGTGGCCGCCGCGCAGGCTGCCGTCGAGGTAGGCGGCCCGGCAAGCGGCGTGACCGACTTTGCCGCTGGAGGTTCGTGGGATCGCACCAGCCGGCACGAGCAGTACGTCGCGCGCGGTGACGCCGTGGCGTACCGCGATCGCGGCGCGGACTTCGTTGATGACCGTCGCAATGTCGGCCTTGTGTGCGCCGGGGGTGCGTTCGGCGACGATCACCAGCTGTTCGGAGGAGTCGTCGGGGTCTCTGTTGGGCTCCGCCACCTGAGTCGGTAGCTGATTGGCCGGCACCGAAAAGGCCGCGATATACCCGGCGCGCAGGGCAGAGCTGGTCTCCTGCGCGGTGTACTCCAAGTCCTGCGGATAGTGATTGCGGCCGTCGATGATCACCATGTCCTTGACCCGACCGGTGACGTAGAGCTCCCCCTCGAAATAAGTGCCGTAATCGCCGGTTCGCAGCCAGCGGCCGTCATCCGCCACCCCTTCGGCGTGCGACGGCGAGATCCGCGACGTGAGAATGTTGTCGAAGGTCTGCGCGCTGTCGCGCTCGTTACCCCAGTAGCCCGCGCCGATGTTGTTGCCGTGCAACCAGATTTCGCCGATGTGACCGTCGGGCTGTTCGGTGCCGGTGTCGGAGTCGACGATCGCGGCCCACTGGTCGATCGCCACGACTCCGCTCGACACCTGCGCCACCGCGGTGGGGGCATCTCCGGCGACGATCCGGAAACGGTCGCGGGTCAGCTCCCCTCGGTCCACGTAGATGGTGGTGGCCACCTGCTTCATGTCGGTGGTCGAGACGAACAGCGTCGCCTCGGCCATCCCATAGGACGGCTTGATGGCCGTAGCCGGGAGGCCGTACGGTGCGAACGCCTCGTTGAACTTGCGCATCGACGCCGTGGATACCGGCTCGCTGCCGTTGAGCAAGGCGAACACGTTGCTCAGATCGAGTTCGGGGTCCCCGTCTTTCGGCAGGCCGCGCAGGGCGGCGTGCTCGAAGGCGAAGTTCGGGGCGGCCGAGAAGGTCGGCCCGTCGTCGTCAGGTTGGACGGCGAGCTCCCGTATCCACCGGTACGGCCGGCGCACGAACGCTGTCGGGCTCATGATCGTGATGCAGTGTCCGACCACCGACGGCACCATCGCGGTGACCAAGCCCATGTCGTGGAACAACGGCAACCACATGACGCCACGCTGGCCCTCTTCGCATTGCAGCCCGGTGATCAGCTGCGCCAGATTCGTGGCCACGGCCCGGTGGGTGATCTTCACTCCGGCCGGGGCGCGGGTGGATCCGGAGGTGTACTGCAGGTAAGCGATTGAGTCGTGTTCCACGGGAACGGGCTCCCAGGTCGCACCGACTTCATCGGGGATGGCGTCTACCGCGATTATGCGGGGGCGTTCCGCCGCGGGGCGGTGCTCACGGAAGAACCGCCGGACGCCCTCGGCGGAATCGGCGGTGGTCAGGATGGCCGACGGCGAGCAGTCGCCGAGCACGGAGTGCAACCGGCCGGTGTGCCCCGGTTCTGCCGGGTCGAACAGAGGGACCGCGATCGCGCCGGCATAGAGAGCCCCATAGAAGGCCACCATGTAGTCCAGGCCCTGCGGAGCGAGGATGGCGACGCGGTCACCCGGCTTGGTGACCTGCTGCAAACGGGCACCTACGGCGCGGTTGCGGACGCCGAACTGCGACCAGGCCAGGTCGTGGTAAACGCCGTCGCGCTCGGTCGAGAAGTCCAGGTAGCGGTAGGCCAGCCGATCTCCACGAATCTTGGCCCACCGCTCCACGTGGCGGACAAGGCTGCCGTTGTCGGGGAACGTGATCCGGCCCGTCTTGGCATCGACGAACGGGTTGGGCACGGGCATCGCACGATCTCCTTTGGCGCGTGGGCACCGGAATCAGCCTTCCGACGGACCGAAGTCGACCAGCCGCCCGTCTCGGATGGGCGCCGTGCTCGCCAAATGGACGTATCTCACGTTCGTCCGCGATCACCCACCACCGTCCCACACCGCGATCCGCGCATGGCCAGCGACGCCGCTTCCTTGCAAGGTTCACAGGAATTACAGAGCGCGTACCTGGCAACCGCCGGCGCCTCGGCCGGGAAGACTGAGTCGACAGGGCGCGTTGCGACAGAGACCTGGATGCAGAGGGAGACGCGAGTGTGAAGGTTCGCTTTGGAATCAGCCTCGGTATGAATACTGCGCCCGATCAGCTGGGCCACATCGTCGACCACCTGGAATCCAGCGGGGTCGATTCGCTCTGGTTCTCCGAACTGGTCTACTCCCCCGCCGTCGATCCGACGGTCGGGATGGCCTACGCGCTGTCGCGCACCGAGCGGCTGAAGGTGGGCACCTCGGTCGCGGTGCTACCCGGCCGGCACCCCGTATTGGTCGCCAAACAGCTGGCATCGCTCGCGGCGCTGGCACCCAAGCGGGTCCTGCCGGTATTCGGCCTGCAGTCGGCCATCCCGGCCGAACGTGAGGTGTTCACGATCCCCAACGGCAAGCGCGGTGCGGTGTTCGACGAGTCGCTGCGAGTCTTGCGCGCGGCCCTGGTTGAGGAGTCGGCCAATTTTGACGGCCAGTTCTTCTCGGTGACGGCGGCCGCGGTGGCACCGCGGCCCGATCCCCCGCTCGACATCTGGCTGGGCGGCTCGGCGCCCGCGGCGTTCCGGCGGATCGGGACGCTGGCCGACGGCTGGCTGGGCAGCTTCCTGACCCCCGACGAAGCGCGGGCGGGTCGCGAGGCGATCGAGCGCGCCGCGGCGCAGGCGGGCCGCCGCATCGAGCCCGACCACTACGGCATCTCGCTCGCGGTCGCCGATGGGGAACTGCCGGCCGAGCTGGCCGCGGCCGTGCGGCACCGCCGCCCCGACGTCGACCCCGCCGACCTGGTCGCAGCCAACTGGGACCAGCTACACCGCCAGCTCGACGGCTACCTGGACGCGGGACTCACGAAATTCGTTATCCGCCAAGCCAGTTCGGGCCCGGTCGATGCGTTCATCGACAGGTTCGTCGACGAGCTGTCCGGCCGGCAGAACTGAGCTACAGCGTCTCGACCCAGCGCAGGATGTCCGGGGTCGGCTTGTCGGTGATGTCGCTGAACTCGGGGTGTTTCTTGATGAAGTCGGCGACCGTCGGGCAAACCGGCACGACGCGTTTGCCGTCCGCGCGGGTCGCCTTGAGCGCCTCGCCGATCACGATGGTGGCCAGGCCGCGGCCGCCGAATTCTTCATCGACTTCGGTGTGGTAGAAAACGCGCTGGCCATGGCGGTCGGCGACGGCTGTGAGCCCGACGGTCTGGCCGTCGACGGCGACGGTGTACTTCCCCTCGGCCGCGGTGACGGTGGCCTCCGCGCCGGTCTTATCGGTGGGCATCGCGCCTCACTTCCTTGGCGGTCGAATCACTTGCATGGCCAGCCGCATCACTGGGCCGGGGACACGGTCCTTCGCAGACAGCGCCGCATCGGCCACCCGACCGCGCAGGGGGGTGCCGCGCCCGAACACCCGGTTCAGCGGGCCACCGGATGGCTCGAGTTCGACGTGCAGCGGCGGCGCGCCCTCGGTCGCCCCGAGCGCCGTCGAGATGACGATCCGTTGAATTTCGCTGGTGCCCTCGAAGATGGTGTACAGCTTGGCATCTCGATACCACTTCTCGACAGGGTGGTCGGTGATGTAGCCCCAGCCGCCCATCGTCTGGATGGCCCGCTCGGTCGCGCGAACCGCGACCTCGCTGGCGGCCATCTTCGACATCGAGCCCTCGCCGCGCTCGAACGCGATGCCCTGAGCCGCCATCCATGACGCCCGCCAGGTCAGCAGGCGCGCGGCGTCGATCTGGGTGGCGATCTCGGCAAGCGGGAACGCGATGCCCTGGTTGTCCATGATCGGACCGCCGAATGCCTCCCGCTGGGTGGCGTAGCTGGTGGCGTATTCCAGCGCCGCCCTTGCAATTCCGATGGCCTGCGCGGCGACCATCGGTCGGGTCTGCTCGAAAGTACCCAATGTCGCTGAGCCGGAACGCTTTCCGCCAGCCACCACCTCGCGGGCCTTGGCGAGTTTGTGCTCGAGCTTCTCCTCGCCGCCGAGCAGGTTCGCTCCCGGAACGCGGACGCCGTTGAACTTCAGCTCGGCGGTGTGCGAAGCACGGCAACCGAGCTTGTCGAGTTTGCGCACCAGTTCCAGTCCCGGCGAACCACCCGGGACGATGAACAAAGCCTGACCGCGGTGACCGAGCTCCTCGTCGACGACCGCGTTCACCACGTGCACATCGGCGATTCCGCCGTTGCCGATCCACATCTTGTGGCCGTCGAGTATCCAGTCGTCGCCGTCACGTTTGGCGGTGGTCCGCAGGTTGCGGACATCGCTGCCGCCCTCGGGTTCCGAGATCGCCAGCGCCGCGAGTTTGAGGTCGCCGGGTGAGCCGAAACATTGTGGAGCCCACTCCAACATCTGCTCGGGCGAGGCGGCCTGCCCGATCGCCGAGAGCGCCAGCGCCGGCATGACGATGGCCAAACCGATTCCGGCACAACCCCAGAACAGCTCCTCCATGAACATCGGCAGCGACAGGCCGGTTGGGTCACCGATGAGATCGCGATAGAACAGTGGGCTGTAGAAACCGCGCTGCGCAGCCTCTTCGAGCACCGGCCACGGAAACTCTTGTTTCTGGTCGTATTCGAGCGCGACGGGCCGGATGACGTCCTCAGCGAACTCGTGTGCACGCCGGGCCAGGTCGTGCTGCGCGCTGGTCGGTGTCAGGTCGAAGGTCATTTGCGCGACTCCTCAACCCCGGCTGCGCCGGCGTCGTCGTCATTCGCGGAAGTCATATCGGGAAGTCCTCCGGGTCGGGTGACTTCCTATTACCCCCTGCTGACAGATTCAATCACGTCGCGTAAACAAGTGTTCACGCCGCGGAGCGTGGCCCGATCTGGTGAACGGGCAGGTGAAAGACTGTGGCGGTGAGTGGGGTCGCGTCGTTCTCGCGGCGAGCCAGCAGCGCGGCGTTGTCGGCCAGTTGGCGCGAGTTGATCTCTCCGGCGGCAATCCGGCGCAGGGTCGCGTGCGCCTCGGCCAGCTGCTCGCGCTTGCGGTACTGGCCGCCCGGCAGCTTCACCCCGGCCCATACCCCGTACTCCTCGCGATTCTCGACGGCGTAGCGCGCGCACAATCGCTGCTGAGCGAGCGGGCAGCGGCGCAGGCATTGCAACCGCGCCTCCGTGGCGGATTGCTCGTAGGCGCGCGCTTTGGCGGCGCCGTCGCCGCTGTCGTCGTCGGCGTAGCCGAACCACATCTCCGGGTTGACTGAGCAAGGGTGACTCATGGGTCCGCCTCCTTCTGTCGAAACGTATACGGAAACATATACACATCGCACTCCCGGTGGCAAGTGAAACGAGAGAAAAACGTATATGCCCAGGCAGGCAGATACGCCTGTGTAGTATCCGAATATGGCCGGAGGGCTGCGGTGAGCCGTGAATCGGCCGGGGCGGCGATCCGGGGTCTACGGGAGGCGCGAAACTGGTCGCTGGCCGACTTTGCCTCGGTGACCGGCGTCAGCATCATGGGCCTGAGCTATCTCGAGCGGGGTGCTCGAAAACCGCATAAAGGCACAGTTCAAAAGGTCGAGAACGGCCTCGGGCTGCCCACCGGAACCTACTCGCGGCTGGTCGTGGCGGCCGATGCGGCGACCGAATTGGAGCGCCTGACCTCGGCTGCACCCGAACCGGCACCGGCCCGAAACGACGGCCCGTTCGTCGTCGTCCGGCACAGCACCGACACCGAAGTGCTGGAGCGGTCCACCGAAGCGCAGCTCGATTCGATCACATCGGCGATCGAACGAGCGCCGGCGAAGACATCAAACGAATATGAGTCGTATATTCTTTCCGTGATCGAACAGTGCGTGCGGGCTGAGATGTTGGCCGCCGACTCCTGGCGCGTTGCGGTCAACGCCGACACCGATTCGGCGGGTCGGATCATGCAGCATCTCGAGAATCTCGAGTCGGCTCGCGGTGCACTGCTCGAGCGCGTGCCGACGAGCTTGAGTGCGCGCCTCGATCGCGCCTGCGCCGACTCCGCGTTGCCCGAGACGGTCATCGCGGCACTGTTGGGCGTCACGGCTGCGGAGATGTGGGACATCCGCAACCGAGGAGTCATCCCGCCGGGCGCTCTCCCCCGGGTCCGGGCCTTTGTACAACTGGCCGACCAGATCAAAGGGGAGCGACAGTGACCGGAAACGAGTTGGCCGCCCTGCGCCACGCGCATGAACTGTTCGCCGGCATCACCCTGCCGGTGCGGCTCGATGCCGGGGCGGCGCCGTACGACGCGCTGCTCGCCCGTGCGGGTGAGACGAACAGCACTGCCGGACAAGGGCATTACCGAGCGGCGGTCGATCGCAGCCGCGCCGACCTGCGCGATGCGGCCGCCGTCGACTCCGCTCTGACGGAGACACTTCGAGAAGCCCACCGCGATCACGCCCGGGCCCACGCCCTCACCAGAAGTGTTCTCGACGAGGCGCGTGCCGATAATGCTTTGCAGGACAACCCGATCGCGCAGCGCGAAGCGATCCGGCGGCGGGTCTCGCGGCTGCGCGCGCAGCGGGCCCACGTGCTGGCGGCTCGCCGCAAATCGCGTAGACATCGGTCGCGGTGGCGTGCGACGCGCTATCGGATGCCGCACCGCGGCCGGCGTGGATTGCGGTTACCTCCACCGAACACCCGCGCGGGCATCGCGGTGCGCGCAGCGCTGTCGCGCCTGGGCAGACCCTACGTATGGGGTGCGACCGGGCCCGACCAGTTCGACTGCTCGGGCCTCACCCAGTGGTCCTACGCGCGGGCCGGCATCCACCTGGATCGCACGACGTATCAGCAGATTTACGACGGTGTGCCTGTTCCGCGTTCGCAGGTACGCCCGGGTGATCTCGTCTTCCCGACGGCGGGTCACGTGCAACTCGCGATCGGCAACAACCTGGTCGTCGAGGCACCCCACTCCGGGGCCAACGTGCAGATCAGTCCGCTCGGTAGCGGCGTGCAAATCCGGCGGCCGGTGGGATAACGACAATGGCTGACGAGCGAGGGCAGGGAACGACGGGGCAGGCCGGCGGCGCGATCGATGCGATCGGGCAGCGGCAAGCGGCACTGTCGGCGCGGCACGCGGCCTCGGCCGACGCCGACCGCGGCCTGGCCGAAGCGCTCGCCGAGGCCCACGCGACCACCGTGGAGAGCATCCGGCGCCTCGACGCCATCGCGGCCGAGATCGACGATGCAGTAAGGAATCAGGCTTCGCTGGCACTCGATACGGCGGTCGGCGCGCGCGAGTTTCAGAAATTTCTGATCGCCAAGCAGCACGAGATCGCGGCGGTGGTATCGCGGGCCCGCGATGTCGACGGCGCGACGAGAGCCGCCCTGGACGAGTTGCGTGAGAACTACACTCCGCCCGCCGGCTAGCTCCGGGGGGTCGCGGCTGTCCACACGGGTGAATTGGCGGCCCCAACGCCCCTGGCTACTGTCACCCCCATGTCCGGGCAGCAGAGCGATGACCTCGCCTGACAACGGGTCCGGCGCCGACCACCAGGAAGGCGACGCGGCCGATGCCATCAGGCACGCGGAAGCGGCTCTGGCGCAGCAGAATTCGGCGACAGCGCAAGTCGATCTGCAAGTCGTGGCCGCGGTCTTGAACGCGCATCGCAAGGCGGCTGCGAGTCGCGATGCGTTGGACACGTTGCAGCGCGACATCGAGCAGGCGGTGGCAACCCGGTCGGATCTCGACACCCCCGCGGGGGCGCGGGACTTCCAGCGCTATCTGATCGGCAAGCTGCGGGATATCCAAGCCGTGGTCGCCGGCGCCAGCTTGGACGACACGTCGAACTCGGCGCTGATGGCGGCATGGACGTCGCTGTACAACGCCGCTCAACCCGCCTCCGATGCCGCCGACCCGAGGCCGGCCGGCGGCGCGCCCGCGGCCGCGCCGACGGCAGCTGGTGGCCAAAGTCAGCCCGCGGCAATGTCATCCGAGCCAGAACCAGTATGACGACGCACTGCCTGACGACGACTTCGGGATGCCACGTGAAAGCGCATCGCCGCAACCGGCATCGGCCCCGGCGCCCACCGCCATGCCGAGCATTCCCTCATTCGGTGGGGGAGGAGGCCTGCCCGGCGGCACCGGATTCGGGATGCCGGCCGGATTACCGCTGCCGACTTCATCGCCGCTCGCCGACGAGGAAGCCGACGACATGCGGCCGCCCACCGACGACTCCGAGGACCGGCTCGTGTCCGACGAGGACGACCCCGAGCGATCCGGCCACGAGCACACCGAGCCGGCTGCGGGCCCCACGACGGTGACGCTGCCCAACGGCGAAACCTTGACCGCGGCGAACCCGCAGCTCGCCGCCGCGATCGAGGCCGCCGCCGGTGGAACGCCGATCGCGGAGGCCTTTCGGCAGCAGGGCATGACCATCCCGCCACCGGGTACCGCGGTCAGCGAGCCGTTGGACCCGTTGCGTCTGGCCCCTGGAGACATCGGGATGTTCACCGACCGGCACGCCCTCGCCCTTGGCACAAGCCGGGCATTGGTGAACGGTCAGATCCAGCACATCTCCACCGTGAGCGGCCCCGACTTCCTAGGCTGGGAGCACCCTCCGACGCCCGTCGACGCGCCCGCACCAGAAGCAGCCGACCCGCCGGCACCGACCAGACCCGCGATCGCCGAGAGAACCGAGACAGCGTAGAGGTAGGCCGGCTGACGCCGGCACCGTCCAGAAGGAGAACACGGATGGCAGACCGAATCCGCGTGGTACCGGCCGACTTACGGGAGGCCGCCGGCCACCATCAAGAGACATCGGAGTACCTGCGGACCCTGCCGGCCTCGCATGCGGCGATACAGCAGAGCCTGGATTCGCTGGGCCCGATCTTTACAGACCTGCGCGAGGCAGGGCGTGAACTGCTCGAGCAGCGGCGACAGTGCTACGAGCAACAAGCCGACAACCACGCGGAGATCGCCGACAACCTGACAAAATCGGCAGTCATGTGGGAAGAGCATGAGGCCGAATCCGCCGCGAAATTCGACAGCCTCACCGACGACGGTCGATGACTGACGCTGATCCTGCGTTCGACACCGTTCATCCGAGCGGACACATCCTGGTCCGCTCCTGTCGTGGCGGCTATATGCACAGCGTGATGTTGACCGAGGCCGCGATGCACACCGACGCCGAGAGCCTGACCGAAGGAATTCTGCTGACCGCCGACGTCGCCTACCTCAAGGCGGTGATGGAGGTTCGCGGCGAAATCGTCGCCGCCGGTTATACCCCGTCGGCGGAAGTCCCTACCGCCGACGATCTCGACACGGCGATCGAACGATTGGTCGCGCACGAACTGCCGGACCGCGACGAGACCGACGAGTAGCTAGCGAATCCAGGTCTGCACGGCGTCCCGGGCCGGGGCGATGTCGGTGGGCGGCTCGACGGGATTGGCGCCGAACAACTCTCGCGCCCGACTCAGCAACGCCCGCACTTCATTCAACTGCTGCTGAAGCCCCGAATCTGCCACGCGCTGCACGTTACCCAGAGGCCGTAATTCGCACAATTCACCCGCGTTTCTCGAGCGCCAAACAGCGCGGTAGTCGAACCGCCTGCCACGGTACGCTTGGCCGGTGGCAATCTTCGGACGAAATACGGCGCGTCAGCGCCTCCGGAGAGCTGCCCAGGAATCGCTGAAGATTCCCGCGTTCACGTCGCCCGTTGACGCGACCCCATGGATCACGGGTGGCCTCTGGCCTGCGGAGTTGTCAATGGTGACCGCCGAGACCGCGCCGCTGGTGAAGTATCTGAAAGCCGACTTGCAGCGGATCGTGAATTCGGCAAACGAAGAACTCAAGAACATTCGGTGCGCGGGATTGGTCGATTCGACGCGCCAGGCCGAAGAAGCGCGCGTCATCAACGACGCGCGCAAGTTCGCCGTCCGCCGGGTCGAATCGACCGTGCGCCATCTCCACAGCTTGAATTCGAAATTGCCGGCTAAACACCGGCCCGCTAATGGAGTCGACGAGACCGAGAAAACAACGCGATTCAAACTCGCTCCGCCACGCCTGGATCCCGACCAGACCACCGTCATACCTGTCGTGGACGCCTCCGCGCCGATCAGTCCGGACCCAGTGCAACCGGAACCGGTTGCGGCACACGAACTTACCGAGCGACTGGACCAATGGGCGCCACCGGCGGACGTCCCGCACGTTGCACAGCCCGAAACACCCGACTTCCGCGCTTTCGAGCCGGAGCCCGCCCAGCCGGAAGCGTGGGAGCCAGAGCCGTCCCACGCCGAAGAGTCGACGCCGAAGCACGCGTTCGATTCCGACGACACCGAGGTACTCGAGGACCTGGCGACGCTGCTGCAGGAGATCTCTCCGCTCACAGAGCCCCCCGCGTCGCCCCCCGTCGAGCCCCCTCCGATTTCGGCCCCGGAACCTCCGGTCGAGACGACGAGCCGCCACGCCGAGCCTGAAGTCGACGACACCGAGGCAACGCGTCACCTGCCGGTGACCGAGCCGGGGGAGTCGGAAACCGAACGGCTGGAACGGATTCTGAAGTTCGTCGCCCGGCAGGAGCCCGGCCTGCGCTGGGCTGTCGGTCTCCGCGAGGACGGTGCCGCGCTGCTCGTCACCGACCTTGCGCACGGCTGGATACCGCCGGGAATCACGCTGCCCGACGAAGTGCGGCTGCTGGAGCCGGGCCGGCGCAAAGGCACCGCTGCGGCACTGCTGGGCCAGACGTCGCTGTTGGTGACCTATGCGCCCGGTGACCCGCTGGGGTGGGCGACCGATTACGAGGTCACCGACACCTCGTCGACACCCCGCGAACTCCCGGCGGTGGACGACCTCGGCTGGGTCCTCGGCGAGGCCACGCATTGGCGCGACGGGCTGCCGCGAATGGTGAACACGCTGGCAAAAGCCGGCGCTGCCGGAACCGGCATCGTCGATGCGGAGATCGACATACTGCGGGTCTACCTCGATACCGCGCGCTACCAATTGCTGGCGCAGTATCCCGACGTCGACCCGGGGCAATTGTTGAATTGCCTGCTGCTCGCCGCCACCGAGGGAATGGCCACCAAGAACGTGGTCTACGCGAATTATCACTTCGCCTGGTTTCAGACACTGAGCTCTCCGCCATCCAGTAGCTGGAAGGTCGGCCAATGAGAGCGTCGCGGTTGAGCCCACAGGCAATGAATTGACGCTGGTCAGAAGGGTCGAGATACTGCAATGATGCCGGGGCCAGATAGTCGCGCGCAGCTGAGCGACAAGGATCTTGTCGAGTCGGTTCTGCGTGAATTGAACGACGCCGCCGACAAGTGGGAAGCCCTCGTCAGTCAGGCCGAGACGGTCACTTACAGCGTGGATCTCGGCGATATTCATGCCGTCGCGAACGGAGATGGCCGCCTTGTCGATTTGGCGTTGCATCCGAGCGTGATGTCCGGCTACACCCACGGAGAACTCGCCGATCGGTTGAACCTCGCTGTCACCGCGCTGCGCGAAGAAGCCGAGGCCGAGAACCAGACGCGATACGGCGGAGCCCTGCATTGACCGGTAATTCGTTGGCAGACAGCATGTTTGGGTATCGGGCGCCGAAAGGATACTGATCGTGCCACTGAATCTCTCCAACCGCGACCAGAACTCGGGCCACTTGTTCTACAACCGCCGGCTGAAGGCCGCGATCACCCGATTCTCGGTGCGGATGAAGCACGATGACCGTAAACAGCAAGCGGCAGTGGCACTGTCGATGGTGTTCGTTTTAATCGGCGTCGGCTGGATGGCACTGCTGCACGTGATGAAGCCGGCCGGTCTGATCGGGCAATCGTCGATCATCGGGAACCGCGACACCGGCGCGGTCTACGCGAAGATCAACGGCCGACTCTATCCCGCGCTTAACTTGACCTCTGCCCGGTTGGCCATCGGCAACGCCGCCGCCGTCGCCTGGGTGAAAGCGTCCGAGATCGCGAAGTATCCGACCGGCCCGATGATCGGAATTCCCGGTGTGCCTGACGATCTCACCGTCACGCCGACGTCGACATCGGCATGGTCGGTCTGCGACACCGTCCCCAATCGGGGCGTCGGCGCGCCGCAGGTGACCTCGATCGCGGGTGAGCTCACCTCTGGCGGTCGGGCCGCCCCGATGCCCCGCACGGAAGCCGTGCTGGCGACCCACGTTGGCGCGACCTACGTCATCTGGGGCGGTCAGCGTTCGGAAATCGACCCGGCCGACCGGTCCGTGACGTTCAACCTGGGCCTGGATCCCGGAGTGACCTATCCGATCGAGATGTCCAACGCGTTATTCGACGCGCTGCCATCGACGGAACCGCTTGTGATACCGGCGATTCCCGATTCGGGAACGCCGTCCACCCTGCTTCCCGGCTCGACGGTTGGTAGCGTTCTCGAGACCCGCGACGCCAACGGCAACGTCACCGGCTTCTATGTGTTGCTGCCGGACGGCGTCCAGAAAATCACCAGCTTCGTCGCCGACCTGCTCCGCACCGCCAACTCGCAGGGATCCGCCACCCCGACGTTGGTGTCTCCGGACAAACTCGTCCACGTTCCGGTCGTCGAGAGACTCAACGTCGACTTCTACCCGTCCGGCAAGCTCAATTTCGTTGACAAAGCAGCGAATCCGGTCACGTGCGTGGCGTGGCAGAAGCAAACCACCGATCCGCAAGCCTCGATCACGGTGTACAGCGGCCGAGGCCTGCCCGTCCCGATCGGAATGGACAACCGACTGGTTCGCTTGGTGCGCGATGATCGCCATCCGGAGTCGGTCGAGGCGGACCAGACGCTGGTGTTGCCGGGCGCGGCGAATTTCGTGGCGACCACCAGCGGCGTAGCCACGGCTCAGAGCCGTGAAAGCTTGTATTGGGTGTCGCCGCAAGGAGTTCGGTTCGGAGTCCAATGGGACGACAAGACCCTGCAGGCGCTCGGGCTGGATCCGCGCAACGCCACCCAGGCTCCGTGGCCGATCGTCCGTACCTTCGCCGCCGGACCCGCAATCAGCCGTGACAGCGCCCTGCTGGCACACGACACGATCAACGGCGTCGGTGCGGTTGCGCCGATCCCAGAAGCCAACCAACAGATGGCAGGTTAGGCATGTCGAAACGCGGATTTGTGCGTGGCGGACGTAAACCCGCGCCGACGGTGCCTCCGGTACGGGTGGCTATCGCGCCGCCGTTGGCGCTGCCGGAACGCGAGCCCCGCAACATCCTGCTGATGATTGCGTTGCCGGCCCTGCTGGTCGGGATCATCGGCACCTTGGTGGTGATGTACACCTCGGGAGTCCGGTCGCTACAGTCCGGCTTTTTCCCGATGATGGGTCTGGCAGGCTTCGGTGCGTTGATGTTCAGCGGTCGGTTCGGCCGAGGTCGGCGAATCTCCTGGGGCGAACAGGAAAAGCAGCGACGGGTCTATCTACGCCAGCTCGACGAGGACCGCGACGAGGTCCAGCGTGCCGCCCAGGATCAGCGACGTAGCCAGTTGTTCGTCCACGGCGATCCACAAAACTTGGACACCGTCATCGGCGGCCCGCGGATGTGGGAACGACGCCCCAGCGACTCCGACTTCCTCGATGTCCGCCTGGGTATCGGGGTGCAGCAAGCCAGCGACTCGGCCGTCTCGTTGCAGTGGCCCGAGGTGCCGATCGGCGAAGAACTCGAGCCGGTGACCGGTGGCGCCCTGCGTGACTTCATTCTCGAGCAGAGCAAGATCCGCGGGATCGGCAAGGTGTTGAGCCTACGATCCAGACCCGGATTCAGTTTCATCGCAGGCGATCCCGTCGAGCTGCACAACGTCGCGCGCTCGATCCTGTGTTCGCTGGCGGTCTACCACAGTCCGAACGACGTCAAGATCATGGTCGTCACCCGCCACCCCGAACTGTGGTCATGGCTGGTGTGGTTGCCGCACAACCAACACGACGAGATGTTCGACGCATGCGGCCTGCGCCGGTTGGTGTTCATCTCGCCGACCGAACTGGAAGAGGCCCTCGACGCCGAGCTGCACCGCAAGGGCCGCGGGCCATGGTCACCGCCGGTCGGGACCAGCCCGACCTCGATGCCCTCGGCGATGGAACTACCGGGCCTGACTCTCGGTCCGCACTGGGTGATCGTCGACGACAACGTCGGGACCCCCGAGCAGTGGGAGAGTGTCACCGGGCAGAAGGGCATGGCCGGAATCACTGTGCTGCGCTTGGCAACTCGATCCGGCGTCGGGGTGGGTTTCCTCGACGAGGACCAGCGATTCGAGCTACGGGAAGGTCGGCTCTATCATCGCGGGGCGTTCTACGCGGTGGCCGACATGCTGGCCGACTCGACCGCCAGCCGGTACGCCCGGGCGTTGGCGCGGTGGTCACCGATGAGCGCCGACGACCTGTCCGAAACCGACAGCCAGGGCGCCGAGCTGCTCCGCGCGCTGGGCATCAGCGACCCGCGGCAACTCGACGTCGACCGGTTGTGGGCCGACAGCCGCGGGCGCGGCGACGCGAAGTGGGCGATGGTGCCGGTCGGCGTCAAGCCCGGCGGCGAGCTGCAATACGTCATCTTCCGCGCGAAAGACTTCGGCGGCTTTGGTTTCCACTCAGTCGTCATCGGCACATCGGGCTCGGGTAAGTCGGAGTTCTTCCTGTCGTTGGCCAATGGCATCGCGTTGACGCACTCGCCGGAGACGTTCGCGGTGATCTTCGTCGACATGAAGTTCGAATCGGCGGCTCAGGACTTGGAGGGCCTGCCGCACGTCGCCGGCTCGCTGTCCAACCTCGGCAAGGACGACCGCCACCTCGCAGAGCGGATGCGCAAAGCCATCAACGGCGAAATCGCCCGGCGCTACCGGCTTTTCAAAGAGGCCGGCGCACGCGACGCCAACGAATACGAGGAGATGCGCCTCGCCGGACGCGATCTCGAGCCGGTACCCGTGCTGCTGGTGATCATCGACGAATACCTGGAGCTGTTCCACCACCACCAGGAGTGGATCCAGCTCGTCATCCACATCGGCCAGGAAGGCCGAGGCTGCAACGTATTCTTCACGCTCGGCGGCCAGCGGCTGGACCTATCCTCGCTGAGCAAGGCCAAAAGCAACATCGCCTTCCGGGTGGCGCTGCGCGCGGAGACGGCCGAGGACTCCCGCGACGTCATCGGCAGCGACGCGGCGCTGCACCTGCCGTCGAAGGAAAACGGTTACGCGCTAATGAAAGTCGGACCGCGTGACCTGGAGCCCTTCCGGTGTTTCTACCTGTCGGCGCCGTTCGTGTTGCCGAAGAAGGCCGTCACGGTCAGCAAAACCGTCGACGTCAGCTTTTCGCAGCCGCGGCCACTCACCTGGGAGTACCAGCCACTCAGCGACGAGGACAACGCGGCGCTGGCAGTCGCCGAGGCGCCGGAGGAACCCGACGAATTCCTCTTCCACGCAGACGGTTTCCGAAAGAAGAAGCTGCTCGACGTCATTCGTGAATCGCTGATCTCCCACCCCGCGCGGCTTCCACACCAAATCTGGCTTCCGCCACTGGAAGTCAGCGAGCAGGTCGACGCGCTGGTCGCCTATTGGCGCGACAAGCCCTGGCACGTCGACTACGGGCAGAACCCAGGGCTAGTGCTGCCGTACGCGATCGTGGACATTCCGGAGGATCACGTTCAGCGGGTGCAGGTCCTCGACGCCGAGATGGACAACATCATGGTGGTGGGCACCGCACAGCGCGGAAAGTCCACCACGTTGATGACGCTGATGACGTCGGCGGCGCTGATGTACCGCCCGGACCGCGTCACGTTCTTCTGCATCGGTGCCGCGCTCTATCCGGTGGAGGAGTATCCCCATGTGGCCGGCGTGGTCAGCCTGAACGACACCGAAGGGGTGTCACGGACCATCGCCACGATCGAGGGATTGATCCGTGCCCGTGAGGCGTCGTTCAAGCAGTATCAGATTGACATCTCCGAGTTCCGTGAGCGGCGCTTTGGCGCGGCCGGCGGCGGTGGAACCGACCCGGACGACAAGTTCGGCGACGTCTTCCTGGTCATCGACAACTACGGCGACCTGTATGAGAAAGACTCAACGATCGGGGACCGGGCGATCTCCATTGCGCGCCAAGGACTGTCCTACGGCATCCATGTGATGACCAGCGCCACCGCCTGGTTCGTCGGCCAGAAGCAGGGCCTGCTGAACGTCTCCAACGCGCGGATCCAGTTGCGCCTGAGCAACCCCGACGAGTCGCAGATGGGCAACTCCCTCGAGCAGCGCCGGGCAGCGCGAAACACGTTGGACAGGCCCGGATTCGGCCTCACGCGGGACGGGCACGAGTTGCTTGTCGGTGTTCCGGAAGTCGTCGGTACCAAGGGCGAACGAGTCGGCACCAGGGGCATCGGCGCGCTGATCGCCGAGGTCACCGGAACCGGCAAGGTCGAAACTTTGTCGCGCCTCCCTGACCGGGTGTCGCTCACCGAGATCATCACGCAGTTCGCGGGCTCGCCTGCCGCGGAGGATCCGCTGAACATCCCCTTCGCGATCGGCGAAAGCGGTCTGCAACCGGTGGCCTTGCCGGCCCGGGCTTTGCCGAACGTATTGGTGGTCGGGAGGCAATTGTGCGGGAAGACAACGACACTCGCGGCGTTCGGCCGGGCCGTGACCGAGCGGTTTACCCCCGAACAAGCGCAGATCACGATCATCGACCCCAAGACGACACTGATCGGGCAGATCCGCGGACCGCACGTGCGCGCTTACGCCTACACGGCCGACGACATCGACATCGTCATCGGAGAACTTGCGGCCCTGCTGAAGGACCGGCTGCCACCGTCTGGCCTGACGCAGGAAGAGCTGCTGGATCTGAAACCGTGGGATGGCCCTCGCCACTTCCTGTTGATCGATGACGAGCACGAACTTCGGCCTCACAATCAAGCGATCCGTGCTGCGGCAACGGCGCCGCTGTGGGGATTGGTCGAACGAAGTCGTGAGATAGGCCTACACGTCTTCGCTTCGCGCTTGCCAGGCAACTGGGCTGCGCAGGTCGTGATGAATCCGTTTATCCAGAGGCTGACCGGATCTCGCTCGCCCACGCTGTTCATGGACAACGACCCCGCCAGTGTGAAGGTGTTCGGACGCACGAGCGCTCAGCAATTGGCGCCCGGGCGTGGTCTGCTAGTGACCACCGAAGGAGACATCGAGGGAGTTCTGGTCGGGAGCCCGGATTAGAAAGTCCTGACTCGACACCGCAGCGTGGTCAATTAAACTCAAAAATCTGCATTTGCGAAGAAGTATTTCGTGCACAGACCTGGGAGGCGACATGGCAGGCGGACTCACCGTGGATCCGGCTTCGGTCCAGGGGTCGGCGGCTACCGAGGCGGGGATAGGCGCCGAAATGGCGGCGACCACCGCCGCCGGCGCGTCGGCACTGACCGGGGTGACCCCGATGGCGCCCGATGCCGATTCGGCGGCCTTTGCTGCGGCGTTGAACGCGACCGGATTGGCGTACTTAGCGACGGTGGCCGATCACGTCCAGCAGCGGACGGGGTTCGCGGGTGCGCAGTCGTTGGCGTCGAACACCTACGAGGCCATGGACGCAATCCACGGCACCGCACTGGGTTAATCGACCAGCATGCCGGGCGATCCACGTTGGACCGGGCCACCGGAGGCCATCGCGGCGACCTTCGAGGCGGGTTCGCCGGTTTCGGTGGTTGCCAACAACACGGTCTGGGTGACCGAGACCGCCCATCACGAGATGGCTGCCGGCGTATCGAGCGCCAACACCGCGGCGACGCTGGCATCGTGGTCGGGTCAAGGTTCCGTCGCGTCGGCCGCGGCCGCGAACGGCCTCAACATGGGCCTGCACACCGCGGCTGGATGGACCGCGCACAAGATCGCGATAACCCAAGGCGCGGTTGACGCCTTCATGACTGCCCAGTCCTCGGTGATTCCTGCAGTCGTCAGCCAATCCAATCGGACTAGACGCGAAGCCATGGACAAAGCCAACCCGAGTGTCCTGTGGCAATTCACCCCGGCGATCGCGCAGCACGACCTCGAGTACTACGGCGAGCATTGGCCACACAACTCGGCCGTCGGCATGGGTTATTCAACGGCCATCAACGGATTCGCCGCCGCGCTCGGATCAGCACCACCACCGCTTGCCCCGGAGGGCGCTTCGCCCGCCGCGCCGGCCGCCGCGGGTGCGGCGCTGAGCCAGGCTGCCGGCAGCACCGGTGCTCAGGACGGGGTGAGCCTATCGAGCCAGGCCGCCCAGGCGGCCGGAGGGGCGCCCGCCTCGGCCACCAGCGGCGCGACCGAACAGATCAGCTCATTGCTCGGCCCTTTGCAGGAGGCAGCGTCGGGCGCGTTCCAGCCGGCATCGCAACTCTTGCAGGCGCCAATGCAGGGGCTTCAGGGCTTCAGCAGCGTGCCCCAGTCGCTGATGGGGGCCTTCGGCGGGATGTTCAACTCGGCGTCGGCGCCGCAGGCCGCCGAAATGGCCTCTCTCGCTGGACCACTCGGCTCCGGTGCCGGTGCTGCCGGGGGTATGGGCGGCGGGGCGGCCGGTGCGATGGGCGGGATGGGAGCTGTGTCCGGCGCGGGTTTGACCAGCTATACGCGGCCGACCAGTACGTTCGAGCCGGCAGACGGAGGACGGCCAACGGGTCTGCGAACTGTGGCCGCGACACCTGGTTCGCCCACGTCGACGGGCGGCATGGGCGGCATGCCGATGGCGCCGCTCGCGGCTCGCGGCAACAGCGAGGAATCCAACCAGCAGGCCGCTGTCGCGCACGCCCGGATCGTGGTCGCAGGCGAGCCAGTTCAGGACGAATAACGCCTGCACAGCGGGACAGACGACCCCGAAAATTTGGTGCATATGCGATCTGATGAGTTCGGTTACGATCGCTTCAAGCGTTTAGCGGCTTCGAGGAGGTAGATCGTGACGTTCGCGATGGTTCCAGAGGCGGTAGCTCGGTCGGCGTCGACCGAAGCAGGATTGGCAGCCGAAACCGCCGGCGCCGCGGCAGGCGTGGCCCCGGCGTTGTTGAATCCGGTGCCGATGGGCATGGACGCGGATTCGGTGAAGTTCGCGGCGATGCATGCGGCGGCGGGTGCGGCTGCATGTGGCTGTCGCTGAACAGCACGGCCTGATGCGCGGCTTGTATTCGGGGGCGCAGTCGTTGGCGATGACCACAACCGTGGCTACCGAAGTAATGCGGGCGGCGGCGACGGCGATCTGAGTAAGCCAAGACGAGTCTTGATTGGTACGGGGGTGTAGTTCGTGGCGCATCCGTGGCCGATTTTTCCGCCGGAAGTGAACCACGAGTCGTTGATGATGGGCGCCGGCCCGCTCGCCGTCGTTGGCGGCGGCGGAGGCCTACGTCGGGCACCATGCAGCGATCACCGCGACCGTGGGGTTGTCTTCGTCGCTAGGTGCGGCGACCGCGGAGTCGTACATCGGGATGGGTGGCACGGCGTCGGAGGCGGCGCTGGTGAGCCATAACACGGAGCAGACGACGCTGGCAGCGCAGGCGTTGACCAAGGGCCAGATCATGCACACGGCCGCGGCGGCGCATCCGGCAGCGGCGAGTCAGATGGTGCCGGCTCCGGTGGCGCATGCGAACCGGTTCGAAGAGGCCGCCGATGAGCTGATCAATCCGATTGTGCTGGGCGGCCTGACGCCGCGGATCGCAGATTTGAATCTGGAGTACTACGGGTTCATGTGGCCCAACAACGCTGCCGCCGGGGTGCGGTACGGCGCGACGTTGGACATGTTGGGGTCGGCGTTGATGGCGCCGTCGATGCCGTCCATTTCGGGTGGGTCGATCGCCGGAGCGGCGGTCGCGGCCGCCTCGGTCGCCGAGTCTGCTGCGATGAGTGGGATGCAAGCTGCAGTGGGGATGGTCAGCTCGGGAGCCAGCGCGGTCGCCGGGCCGGCGGCGGCGTTGCCGGCATCGGCGATGTCGGCGGTGTCCTCGTCGGGATCTTCGACGGCCTCGGCACCGGTGACCTCTTCGCCGCCGGCGCAGTCGATGGCGGCGGTCACCCACACCGCACCGCCGACTCCGGCGCAGACGATGGCGCCCGCCCAGACTTCGCCTGGGATGTACGCGCCCTCGCCGAATGCGAACCTGATGACTCCGCCGCCGGTTCCGCCCTCGCAGGCACCGGTGCAGCCGATGATGCCGCGCCCGCCGATCACCCCGCCGATGTCGGCCGCGCCCGGGGTCACGAGCTTCGCTCCACCGGCCCAGCCGTTCTCCCCACCCCCGCCAACGTCAGGTGGGCAGGCCGCCGGACTCAAACCCGGCATGCTCAACGCCGCCGCCCTACGCGGCCCGGTCTCGGCGATGCCATTGGTTTCCAGCGGCGCCAGCACCGGGACGGCCCTGGCCACCCAGCCCTTGGCCTACGTCGCGCCGCAGCACCCTCTGCCCCCTGCGCCGGCGAGCCCGCCGCAACCCCCGCTGCTCAGCCCCGGCGACACGGCTCAAAGCCTCACCCCGCCGCAACCCCAACAGGCACCACCGCCACCACCACACAATCCGCCGCAGCCGCCCCAACAGCAGCCGCCGCACCCACAACAGCAGCCCCAGCCGAATCCGAATGCTGGTGCGACGCCGGACCAAGGCGTGCAAAACCTGGGCGGCGACTTCAAAGACACTCCTGCACAAGCGTTGTCGGTGCATAACGCCCAAGACGTGCACAACATCGTCGATCCGTTGCCGCCTGGTAGAAACCCCGGAGTCAAGGAGCTGCCGACAGCCGCTGAAATCTGGGGTCTATACGGGACGCTCACACAAAACGCCACTCCCCTTCCGACCGGAACGTACGGCCAAGGTGCGGGTCAGTGGGCGCAACTTCCCGATGGAACGAAGATCGGAATTCGGCCGGACAGCAAGTCGGGTGGCCCGACGGTCGAAATTTGGTACCCGGACGGTGAAGAGGTCGACGTTCATCAGCCGCTTCCAAAAAAGCCCGCTCCGCAGCCTGCTCCCGAACCGGCGCCGCAGCCCCAGCCCAACACGGTGCCTGCGACGCAGACACCTGCACCTGAAACTCACGAACCGTCGCACGACGACTCTGGACGACCTTCGTTCCATGTGGACCCGCCGTCGCCAGGCGTTTGGACGACGATCGTGGGCATACTTGGCGTAATTGGTGGAATCATCGGCGGCATCGGGGAATTCGCGAGATGAATCAGTAAGTGAACGATCGACTTTCGGCTGAAACGCAACGGCTCGCTACTTTGTCGTCAATCGCTGGAGCCATCTCAAGTGAGGTCGGACACTTGGAATTGCTTCGGGCGAGTCGGACGCCACCTTGGTTGACGAAGCTGGGCGTTCCGCCAGGGTGGGAAATCCGACATTTGGTCGACCGGACGGCCGAACCGTCGCGAATCGCGGGATGCGGTCCGCGACCGGACGGCGGCTGGGACGGCAGCGAAACGATAAGTGTATTCGGGTTTACGGGAATGCCATCCGAGGGCGTAGTACGTAGGAATGCAGACTGCACTCTGCGAGACCTTGCCGCTGTCGACGTCACAACGCGCGCCATCGATCTGCCGGAGCTGCCAGCAGCCACGGCAATGCGGAGCACCGGACATTTCGTAGTCGCCGGACGGCGGTTATGGGCGCAATACAGTAATTTCGTCATCGGCTCGGCCGAGTTGGGTGCAGGCCGTTTGATCGAACACGCGGTGTTCATCAACTCGGATTGCGAGTTGCGATTGAGTGGTGCCGTCGCTGCACTTACGCACGCTGTTGAGCAGGCGGTGGTCGACGCCGCTGCAAGCAAGTGAGCTGCTGGCGTGCGCCGACCTTGTTGCTCAACTCAGTGGCTTTAACGGCCTCAGCCCTTTCGGTAGCGCATAGCCACCTCGTTCACTCGCCTTTGCAGGCATAATCCAGTTCACTGTTAGGAGGAACTCACGGTGAATCTTCCGTGGGGGCCGTGACACCCTCAGCTGCTCTGCTGCCGGCTTGCTTCAATTGCTTTCGCGGCGCGCAAACCCTCGTCGGTGGCGTCTAACCAGCAGAGAAACCACCACGCCGACTCGTCATCGAAATGGTTTACGTACACGTCACGGATTCTTTTGATCGACTCGTCCAGCGGAGCGTCCCATGCCTTGAATCGGTGATTCGAGGTTGCAAGGTCACCTAATTCGAATAGGCCTTCGCTTACCAGCGACCGGATCAGCTCAAGAACCTCTTCTTGAATGTCCGCTAGCGGCTTCTCGGGGTTCTCGCGCGCCACTCGTCTGTGAACCCGCTCGAGCGCCACCCAGTCGATGAGACCGCGGAGCAGGACCTCATCGCGCGCGGACATAACGTCTCCTGATCTCCGTCGGCATGATGGAGTAATCGTACCTAGCTTGATCCCTCTTCGATTACGCCGATTAGGCCAGCGGGCACCTTACGTCGTTGGCAGCTGGGTCAGGGCAGTCGACAGCAGATCGCGGCGCCAGAACGGGAACCCTCAAGGGACGGAATTACGTGGCACTGTCAATTGGGTAGGTCGTAGGTCGGCAGGGCCAACCGGCGAACGCGGCACGTGTTACGGCCGTTTGGTAGACGATGTCACGAGTTTGACGCCTAGCTTGCGAGAACGCGCTACCGGGGTCGCGGCGACAACTCAATCGTTCGATTGGGCCTCTGCCCGGAATCCTGTCGTTCACCTAGAGCTCGAGCGACCTGCGCGCCCTCTTCCGTAGCATCAAGCCAGACACACCACATCCACGTGTTCGCGTCCTGAAAGTTCTGCACGTACACGTCTCTTATCCGCTGCATCGACTCGTCAAGGGACGTGTGCCAGCGAGTGAAGCCGACGCCGCGCGTGACGTCACCTACGACGAACATCCCGTCACTCACTAACGAACGAATCAATTCAAGCGTTTTGTTCTGAATGACTGACGCAGGCTGCCCCGCATTGTCTTGGCTGACGCAGAGATGGACTCGATCCAATTCAACCCAGTCATCAAGCCCCCAGCGGAGCACCTCTTCGCGCGCTGACATCACGTCCTCCGCGTCGCAGTCGTTATAGCGAATATAAGCGTGCCTCAAGGGTTGCGTGCTTGCTCTTCGCAGCGGATTACAGTGTGCGCTTCTTTAGCTTGTGTCTTGGCGTCAGGAGCGCGAGGAGTAGAAGTAGCTCTAGGAGATCAAGGCGGTTAGCCGGCGCTAGTCGCGGTCAGCTGACTGCGAAACGTGAACCTTCGAGAGGCCTTCTGCTGCTATATCCGCTAACCCCCGGCCCTCAAGGGTGCCGCAACCAAGCATTAAAAAGGTGAGGTGCCGTACCTCTGAAGCGTGCTTACACTATCGGCACGTCCCGCTGTAGGGGGCACTAGCTAAGGGAGAGGTAATGGCACTACTTCAGGTAACGCCGGAGATGATGCGCTCAACACAGCAGGCCATCCAGACGGCGTTAGAGCACGCGACGGTCATTGCAAACCAGTACCTGGCCAACCACGAGGCCATGGGCGCTGCGTGGCAGGGCGACGGCTACACGTCATCGACGAACACCGCGACGAAGGTGCAGCACGACCTGGCACAAGCGGTGACGTGGGGGACCAAGCTGGCCGAGGGTCTCGGCAAGGTTGCGGTCATGATGGAGCAGCACGAGATGGACGCGGCGCACAACTTCGCAAGCTTCGCCGGCACCAGCACCTAAACGGCATTCGACCAAGCCATCCAATTCTTCGCGAGTTAGGAACTCCCACATGACAATTCAGTATGACCACGGTTCAGTCAGCGACCTTGCTTCTGGCGTCGGAAACCAAGCGGCGATCCTCATGGAGCACCATGACGACATCAAGCACCGCACCGACCAAATCGGTGGCTTCTTCCAGGGACAGGCGCACCAGGCGTTTTACGAGGCGCAAATCCAGATGCTCAAAGGGTTCGAGGGCCTCATCGAAACGGTTGCGCAGCACGGCCAGACGATTCACTCCGTGAACAACTCGGCCCACGCCACCGACGCGAGTTCAACGAACTTCTTCGTCTGACGCACCTCGAAATACCTCAGCTGGGGCGCACGGGTGTGCGCCCCAGCGGCTTGGATAGACCGGCATGTTGACCACCACGATCGATGGGCTATGGGTTCTCCAGATACTCGCGGGCATCGAGGTGCTCGCGCCTGAATTGGGTCTGCGCCCGATCCTGCCGAGCTTCGAGACAACACATAAGGCGCTGGCCCATCCCATTGCGGCCGAGTTGCGCGCCGCGGGCGTCATCGACGAAGCGGGAACCGTCGATTCGGTTGTCGTCGAGTGGATGACGGTCCTCTCGCGGCGGGACGTCGCGCTCCTCATTCACGTTCGCAGCCCCGATGCGGGCGGGCAACCGGCGAGGGCGGTCCTGGCACGCTTCGCCCAATGGTGGGTGGTGATGGAGCGGTCCGAGGATTTGGTCCGAATCGGCGGCGCGGGAACCGCGACTGCCGAAGGTGCGGCCAATTCGGTTCTGCTCGCTCAGATCAACAGACTTTGCGGCACGAACACCCCGGCCCCTATGCGGCCGATCACGCTCGATGGCGACGCGCTGCTGTCTCAGGTGACGAGCCAGGACTCTCTGAAGAGATTCCTGACAGCTCAACACATGGACGCCGATCAGCAGCGCATGTTGATGTTGGCAGCAGACCCGAGCCGATCAACGCAGGCCTCGATCGTTGCGCTGCAGTCCGGCGTCGAAACCGGCAAACCCACAAGAACTTTCGTGGAGCAGACCGCCGTCACCATCATCGACTCGCCCTGAGGGCCGATTGGTTTCCGAACAGATCCCCTCAGGAAGCAAGAAGTGGATGGTCGTAGCCCCGGGCTCAGGTACCAACATCGCTACCGCTGTCAACAACATGATGCGGCGGCTGCCGGCCAATGAAGAATGGTTTTCCTACCGAAAGGTTGTGTAGGTAGAGGTTATGGCGCGCATGTTAGCATCTGCATCGTGACAAATCCGTGGAACACGCCATCGAATTCGACGGAGCAAGGGACGTCTTCGTCGAGACAGAGCGCGGGTTCGCGTCCGCAACATCCCGACTCCGTTTCGGGGACATTGCGTATCTCCGATATGGTGACGCCGCGCAAAATACCGCCGGGTTCCGGATGGCGGAAATTTCTCTATAACGCATCTTTTCAGACCATTAATCTCGGTGAGTCTCCCGCCGAGCGGCATTATCGCGAACTGCAGGGCCGGATCCGGCGCCACATCCGCAAGCAGTACGTGGTCGGCGTGGTGTCGGGCAAGGGCGGAGTCGGCAAGACCACGTTGACCGCGTGCATCGGCGCGGTGTTCCGCGAGTGCCGGCCCGAGAACGTCGTCGCCATCGATGCGGCGCCCGGCTTCGGCACCCTCGCCGGCCGGATCGACGAGGCGCCGCCCGGAGACTACTCGGCCGTGTTGAACGACACCGATGTGCAGGGCTATGCGGACATTCGGGAACACTTGGGGCAGAACAGCTTAGGCCTCGACGTGCTTGCGGGTAACCGCGCATCGGATCAGCCGCGGCCGCTGGTTCCGTCGATGTTCGCCGGCGTGCTGTCGCGGCTTCGCCGCACCCACAACGTCATCGTGGTGGACACCTCCGATGACCTCGAGCACCCGGTGATGAAGGCGGTGTTCGACGCCTGCGACACCCTGGTCTTCGTGTCTGGTCTCACCGCCGACACATCCCTGCCCGTCACCCGGGCGATCGACCTGCTGCGGTCGATGGGGTACCACGAATTAGTGTCGCGCAGCATGGTCATTCTGAATGACAGCCGCGATAAATATGACGCTGATGCACGCGCGTATTTGACCGAGCGTTTCAGTCAATCGGGTGCGACAGTTGAATTCATGCCATTCGACCCGCATTTGGCAAAAGGCGGGATCATCGACACCCAACACGAATTGCAGAAGAAAACGCGTCTGCGGTTGTTCGAGATCACCGCGGCGTTAGCGGACAAATACGTTCCGGACGCTGACAGGCCACGTTAATGCCGAAAGTCGCATTTCCGGCACGCTGCGCGGTTGCGGTCGTATGTGGCGAACATCTTGTCTCGCAGGTTTATCCGGCGTCGGTGCCGGTGGAGGTGTTCGTCGACAACATTGTCGAGCTGCTCAACGACGAGCTGAAGCGTCGCGGCTTGGCCGGTCTCGAGCCCGGTGTCGGCTACGAGCTGCACAAGGCTAACGGCGTACGGCTCGACGTGACCAAAACTCTCGACGAGCTCGGTGTCGAAGACGGCGCCACCCTGGTGCTGGCCCCGGTCGTCGAGGGCGATTCGTTCGAGCCGCAATACGAGTCGTTGTCGACCGGCCTGGCCCGGGTCGGGGAGAAGTTGTTCGAACCCGTCACGGCTGTCACCGCGGCGCACACCTCGCTGGCGATCCTCGCGATGCTTTCGGCCGCACTCCTCGGCCTGGCTTTACGGATTCGCGTTGCCGGTGACTCGCTGGCGCCGAGCATCGTGACGGGCGTGGCCGGCCTGCTTGCCGCCGGCGGGGCGGTCGCGGTGGCGCGCTGGTACCCGCACCGCGGCGACCTGCTCGACGGGTTCGGCTGGCTGGCGATCCCGCTGCTGGCGGTGAGCCTGGGTGCCGCGGCGCCGGGGAATGTCGGTGCGGCCCACGTGTTTATCGCCGCGCTGGCGACGGCGATGCTGACGACCGGCATCGCGGTTGTGACGCAGCGCCACATCACCGTGGCGGCAACGGTCGTGACGCTGTGCGCGATTGGGGGCCTGGTCGCAGCGGGCCGCATGTGGCGACCGATACCGGCGCAGTGGATGGGCATGATCACGCTTGTCGGCTTGCTGTTCCTGCTGACGCTGGCGCCCACGATCGCGTTGTGGGCGGCCCGGATCCGCCCACCGTATTTCGGATCGGTGACCGGTCGGGACCTCTTCCAGCGCAGCGCGGGATTGCCCGCCGACGCGGTGTCGCCCGTCGACGAGGCCGCCGATGAAGAGGTGAGCCCCGATACGACGCCTCGCGGTGCGCAGATCGCGGCCGGGGCCGTGACGGCCAACAGCGTGCTGACCGGTATCTGCGTGGCAGCGGGTGCGACGCTGCCCGCCGCCGTCTGGGCAACGTTGATGCCGGGCCGTGGTCGTAGCGGTGCCGCGTTGGTACTGGCCGGGCTTTTCGTCCTGATTTTCATCAGCCGCGGAAGGGCCTTCGCCGACAAGCGCCAGGCCGTCGCGCTGGTATGCGCGGCGGTGGCCGCGGTCTGCGTCGGCGTCGTCAAATATGTTCTCCACGCGCCCAGCGACGCGGGGGGTCCGCTGCTGTGGGGCGCAGTGATCCTGGGGCTGTTCGGTGCCGCGGGTCTCGTTGCGGCCCTGCTGGTTCCGATCACTCGATTCACCCCGTTGGTGCGAATGATCGCCGAGTGGCTGGAGATCGTCGCGATCATCGCCGCGCTCCCGATGGCCGCGTGGATCGGCGGGCTCTTCACCTGGGTGCGAATGCGATGACGCTCGTTCTTGCGACGCGGCGGATCGCCGCGCTCGGCCTCGTGGGCCTGCTGGTCGGTGTCCCCACCACTCTTCCGCTGGCGCAAGCGATTCCACCGCCGAGTGTCGACCCCGCGCGAGTACCCCCGGACGGCAAGCCCGCTCCCGATCAGCCGATGCGGCAGAGCAACATCTGCGCGCGCACCATCACCGTCGCCGAACCAAACGTCACGGTGCCGGCGCCCGGCTACGTGATGCTCAACGTCTCGAAGGCGTGGCAGTACTCGACCGGCAACGGGGTGCCCGTCGCCGTCATCGACACCGGCGTCAATCCCAGCCCCCGGCTGCCGGTGGTCCCCGGCGGGGATTACATCATGGGTGGCGACGGACTGATGGACTGCGACGCGCACGGCACCATCGTGGCGTCGCTGATCGGCGCAGCCCCGCAGGGCGCTCCCATGCCTACGCCGCTGCCGGCGGTCCCCGCATTCCCTCCGCCGGCCGGCCCGCCCGCCGTCGTGGCCGCTCCGCCACCCCCGGGCGGGCCGCCGCCTCCGATCGCGCCGCCGCCACCGCCCACGCCGGTGACCATCACCGAGACCAAGCCGGCTCCGCCGCCGCCGCCGCCCCCGCCACCCCCGGGGGATGAACCCTCGAACGGGCCCGGCGACCCGATTGCCGGCGCGCCTGACGACCCCGAGGTCCCCCCGCCCCCGCCGGGCGTTCCGGATGGTGTCGGAGGAGTCGCTCCGCATGCGCGAATCATTTCCATCCGCCAGTCGTCGCGGGCGTTCGAACCGGAGAAGCCCGGCGGCGGCGACATGGACGCCCGCAAGAAGGCCGGGACGATCGCGTCGCTGGCCAGTGCGATCGTCCACGCCGCCAATATGGGCGCCAAGGTCATCAACGTCAGCGTCACCGCATGCTTGTCTGCCGCAGATCCGTTGGACCAGAGTGCTATTGGGGCCGCAGTGTGGTACGCCGCGACCGTCAAGGACGCGGTCGTGGTTGCCGCCGCGGGCAATGAGGGCGAGGACGAATGCGCCCAGAACCCCGCCTTCGACCCGCTGGATGCCGCCGATCCCCGGGACTGGCATCAAGTGAAAACGGTGTCCTCGCCGTCATGGTTCTCCGACTACGTGCTGTCGGTGGGCGCGGTGGACAACACCGGCGCTCCGATCAAGAAGAGTCTGGCCGGGCCGTGGGTCGCGGCGGCTGCGCCCGGTGTCGGAATCATGGGGCTCTCGCCGCAAACCGGCGGGCCGGTCAACGCGTATCCGCCGATCCATCCGGGCGAGAAGAACATCCCGTTCTGGGGGACGAGCTTCTCAGCGGCCTACGTCAGCGGTGTCGTCGCGCTGGTGCGGGCCAAGTACCCGGCCTTGACCGCTCATCAGGTGATCAATCGGATCCTGCAGACATCCCACAATCCGCCGCGCGGTGTCGACAACCAGGTGGGCTACGGCGTCGTGGACCCGGTGGCGGCGTTGACATTTGACGTGCCACCCGGGGATCGGCTCGCCCCTGGCGCCCATAGTCGGCTGATCATCCCGGCCGCACCGCCCCCGCCGCCGGATCACCGTGCCCGCAATGTCGCACTGGGCTTCGCCGGTGTGGTCGTGGTCGCGGTCGTCCTCGCGTCGTTGATCGCCCGGGCTCGGCGAGAGCGATGACTGCGACGACGAAGCTGTTCGTGATCGTCGGCGTCCTGCTGACCGGTCTGGTCGGCTGGATCTTCGGCGGATACCCTGGCGCCGCAGCGGGTTTGGTGCTGGGCACCCTCGTCGGTGCGATCCCGTGGCGTCGCCACCAGCTGTGGTCCTGGTTGATCCTGCTGCGCCAGCGTGGCCGCGCGATCACGCTGGACGAACCGATCACGGTTGCCAACGACCGCTCCGGTGGTGGAGTGCGCTATCAGGACGGTGTGGCGGTGGTCGCCGTGCAGTTGCTCGGCAAGGCGCACCGGCCAACACTTTTCACCGGATCGACCGCGACCTACACCGCGAATACGATCGACGTTGCCGACCTGCGTCCGCTGTTGCAGCAGAGCCTTGGGCTTGCGATCGAGTCGCTCAGCGTGATCAGCGTCGGGTCTCGGCGGCGAAGCACCGGTGACTATCCCCGCGTCTACGACACCTTGATCGGCACCCCTCCCTACGCCGGACAGCGCGAGACGTGGCTGATCGTGCGAATCAACGCGCTGCCCAACGCCGAAGCGCTGCAATGGCGCACCTCGATCGGCACCGCGACACTGGCCGCGGCCCAGCGGATCGCAGCGGCGCTGCGGCAGAACGGTGTTCGCGCGAAGGTCGCGACCGCCACCGACATCGTGGAGCTGGAGCGCCGGCTGGGCAACTCCGGCCTGAACGCGCACCACCAGCGCTGGCGCACGACCCGTGGCGAGGGTGGCTGGCTGACCACCTACTGGTACCGCCCGGTGGACATCAACGCCGAGAATCTCGCACACGCATGGGCGCTGCGAGAAGACGGAATCATCCAGAACATCACCGTTTTCGGCGATGGCAGCGTCACCGCCACCGTGACCGTGCGCAGTGCGCAGCCACCGACGGCCCCACCCAGCGTCATGTTCCGGATCATGCCGGGCGAGCAGGCCCGGGCGATCGCCGCCAACCTCTGCGGACCGATGCCCCAATTGCGGGGCGTTCGCCGAGGCGTGCTGGACCAACCTCTGGTCATTCCGATCGGACCGTCGGGTGTGCTGCTCGGCAAGGTCGACGCCGGTAACCGGCTGATGCTCCCGCTCGACGATCCCGGCGAGTTCAGTCGGGTGCACATCGCCGCGCAAGACGCGCTGGCCAAGCGCATCGTCGTGCGGTTGGCGGGCGCGGGTGAGCGCATCACCGTGCACACTCGCGATCTGCAACGGTGGGCGAGCGTACGAATGCCCGAGATTGCCGTCGGCACCCAGGTCAGGCCGATCGCCGGCACGACGGTCAGCGTGGTCGACGGGACGGTCACCCCAGCGCCGCGGCCGAACACGCTGATCTCGATCGGCGAGCCTGGCACGCCGTATCGCGGATCCGCCGATGTCCTCATCACCCAGATCGGTCCAGCGACCGTCGACGTGACGGCGGCCGGGCAGCTGCATACGGTTGAGGTCGAGCTGTTCCGGGCCGAGAATCGCTACATATCCTTGGAACCGACGAACATCGGCAGCTCCGAGCTCGAACCAGTGGACTAGAGGAGCGGCGTTGACCAGCACTACCGACACGGTCGCCGCACGCAAGCGGTTCGACCAAGCGATGGCGGTGTTCGACACCGATGTGACGACCGCCCGGGCGCGGTTCCGCGAGGCCAGTGATCTCGATCAGTCGATGGCCGACGCGTGGCTGGGCCGAATCGCCGCCGGCGACGAGGAACTGTCCACGTTGCAACAGCTGTACGCGTACGGGGCCCGGTTGCACCGGGAGACCAATCGACTGGGAGTCCGGCTCTCGGCCGCGATCAAGGCCGGACCGTTCCTGTCGATCTCGGTGACGGAGTCCTCGCATGCCGGCCTGGCTCTGGCCAGCGCGTTGATCGACGACGGTCAGTACGAGAAAGCCGAAGCGCTGCTGAAGGATCCGGCGCTGCTGGACACCTGGGAGAACCACCAGTGGCAGCAGTATGTGAAGGCCTACCTGATGTTCGCCACCCAGCGCTGGCCCGATGTTATCTCGGTGGCCGCGACCGTCCTGCCGCCGCAGGCGATCATCATGTCGGCGGTGACCGCGGCAACTAACGCGCTGGCCGCCCACGCGGCGGCCCACCTCGGCCAGGCGCGGGTCGCGCTGGATTGGGCGGACCGGGTCGACATGCGATCCGGCGGCGTGGTCGAGGCACGTCGCCACCAGTTGACCGATACCGCGGTCACGGCAATCGATCCCAACGAATTTCCCTTGATTGCAGCCGACCTCGCCTACGTGCGGGGGATGGCGCACCGCCAGCTCGACGAAGAGGACAAGGCGCAGATCTGGTTGTCCAAGGCGACGATCAACGGCGCGCTGACCGAGGCGGCCAAGGACGCCCTGGCCGACCCGCAGCTGCAACTGGTGGTCACGGACGAAGAGACCATCAACACCCGCAGCAACAAGTGGGACGTCACCACGGAACGGTCGGAGTCGGACCGTCGCGACGAGCGGAATGAGGAGCGTCGCGAGGAACTGCTGAACGAGGGTCGCGCGCTGCTGAACAACCAGGTCGGTCTCAGTGACGTCAAACGCGCGGTGGCCGAGCTGGAAGACCAGATCGAGGTCCGGGCCCTGCGGATGGCGGCCGGGCTGCCGGTGACCAATCAGACGAATCACATGCTGCTGGTCGGGCCTCCCGGTACCGGTAAGACGACGACCGCCGAGGCGCTGGGAAAGATCTACGCCGGCCTTGGCATCGTGCGCCACCCCGAGATCATCGAAGTCAAGCGAGCCGACTTCTGTGGCGAGCACATAGGTGCCTCCGGGCCGAAAACCAATGAGCTGATTGCCCGTTCGCTCGGACGCATCCTGTTCATGGACGAGTTCTACAGCCTGGTGGAGCGTCATCACGACGGCCGGCCGGACATGATCGGCATGGAAGCGGTCAACCAACTGCTCGTCGCACTCGAGGTCCACCGGTTCGACTTCTGCTTCATCGGGGCCGGTTACGAGAAGGAAGTCGACGAATTCCTCACGGTCAACCCCGGTTTGGGAGGCCGGTTCAACCGTAAGCTCAGGTTCGCCTCCTACGCTCCCGACGAGCTCGTCGAAATCGCGGTCCGCTACGGCCGACCGCGGGCCACGGTGATCGAGCCGGCCGCACGCGAGGCACTGAACATGGTCTGCAAGACGTTGCGGGCCTACCTGGCGCCGGACGGCACGCACGGGATCGACGTCATGCAGAACGGCCGCTTCGCCCGCAATGTCGTCGAACGTGCTGAGCGGCTTCGCGATTCGCGGGTGGCGGCGCAGCACCGCACCGACCGAGGCTCGGTCACCGTTGAAGACCTCGAGACGCTGCGCACCCAGGACATCGTCGCGGCGGTTACCGACGCCTGTGCGGAAAAGAATGTGCCCGTTCAGCTTTGAGTGTTAGTGCGCTAGAGCATCGAACCGAAAGACCGCAATACGCCCGGCTAGGGCCTCGAACTCGTCGGGCGTGCCGTCGACGACCATTCCGGAACTCTTGGCGAACGTGACTCCGACCGGGACCTTGCCAGGATAGGCCCGAAGCACTGGCCGAGCCTGTGCCGCAGTCAGTTCCACGATCCGGACCGGTCGCCTCCGGCGTCCGCGGCTCAGGGTGCCGGTACCGGCGGCCCGGGCGTTGGCGGCCCAGTCGGCACCGGGATATCCGGCGACAACGTAGAGGCCACCGTCGAGGCGGAACGGTGTCATCGGTGTGCTGCGCGGCTTACCCGACTTCCGCCCCGGCACGGTCAACACCATCGCGGGCCCGGTCGGTATGCCGAGCTTTTGCACCGCGATCATCAGCTTGTTCATCGGCTTCAGGTATCGCGGTGGCCGTGGATCGGACATGTGTTGTCTCCTCGCTTATTTCGTGAACAGCTGGCGGTGTTCGTCCACCCACTGAGCGAACGACGTGGCCGGGCGGCCGGTGATCTTCTCGACATCGTGGGTGACCAGGGCCGGGTTGTCGACGGCGTCAGCGAGCATGGCCATGTACGCATCGGCGAAATCGGCACCCAGACCGATGGCGATGAATCGCTGACGCACGACCTCGGGTGGTGCCTCGACATAGCGCAGCGGACGCGCGAGCACGTCGCCGATGACGTCGACCAATTCGGTGTTCGTGAGCGCCTGTGGTCCGGTGAGCGGGATCCGTTGGCCGACAAGCTCATCGGTCAGCACGGCGTGCGCCGCCACCGCAGCGATATCGGCCTCGACAATCGGAGCGCTGGATGCCGCGGCGTAGGGGCCGCCGACCACGTCGCCGGCGCGAATCTGCGCCGCCCACATGCCCGCGAAGTTGGTCGCAAAGACCGCCGGTCGCAGGCTGACCCACGCGAGGCCGGAGTCGACGCACAGCTCCTCGACCTCCTTGTTGCGGTCTCCACGAACCCGCGACGGTTGCCGTGCGACATCGTCGTCGGCGTTGATGGCCGACAATGCGACCAGCTTGGTCACTCCGCTGTGCCGGGCAGCGGCCACGACGGCCGCGAGATCGTCACCGAGTGCGCGCGAGTTCAGGAACACCGCCGACGCCCCAGTCATGGCGTCGACTGCCCCGCTCACCGCCTGGACGCCGGCGGGAAAACGCGCGGTGTCCGGGCTGCGGGTGATCGCAAGTACCCGCGCACCGGCGGCGGCGAGTAACGACACCAGCGGGCGTCCGACGTTGCCGGTCGCGCCGGTTACAACAATGGTCATGGGGGCCTCCTTGTCAGCATGCTTTTCATCAAGGACGGGCCCGAGGGTGGGAAAGTTACGGCCGAACCTTGTAACTTTTCTCTCCACCGGATCGTCGTGAACACATGAGCAGCTCCGCCTTAGCAGTCACCGAGGCCTGGCGACACCATCGCCCGTACCTGGTCAACCTGGCCTATCAGATGCTCGGCGACATCGGTGAGGCCGAAGATGTCGCGCAGGAGGCGTTTCTGCGGCTATCCCGAGCCGACGTCGACACGATCGATGACGTGCGCGCCTGGCTGACCGTGGTCGCGGGCCGGCTGTGTCTGGATCTGGTGCGCTCGGCTCGCGCGCGCTACGAACGGCCGGACGACATCGGGGCGGAGGCCGTCGCGGTCAACCAACCCGCCCGCATCGATCCCGCCGACCGCGTGACCCTCGACGACGAGGTTCGTACGGCGCTGCTGGAGGTGCTGCGCCGTCTGAGCCCGGGGGAGCGGGTGTCGTTCGTTCTGCACGACGTGTTCGGAATGCCGTTCGACGCGATCGCCGAGACGGTCGGCCGGCCCGTCGGGACCTGTCGCCAGCTGGCCCGGCGGGCGCGCACGAAATTCGCTCTCACACAACCGAAACCGGGCGAGGTGTCGACGGCCGAGCACCAGCTGGTCACCGAGAAGTTCATTACCGCATGCGCGAACGGCGATCTACCGGCCTTGGTCGAGGTGCTGGACCCGACGGTGTGGGGCGTCGGCACCGTGCTCGCGGATCCCGCACCGCCTCCGCAGATCAACCACGGACCGCACGATGTGGCGGTCAACCTGCTGCGCTACCTGGGCCCGGGCGCGACGGTGGTCAGCGGCCCGGCCGGCCAACCCGTACTGCTGGCCTTCGCCGAGCGCCGCCTGTTCGCGGTCGTCGTGCTGACGATCGGCGAGCACCTGGTGACCAAGATCGAGGCGACCGCGGACCCGTCGGCGCGGGTCTAACGGCCGTCTCTCGGGGCTTCAGCGCGTGGGCCGTCCGGCCGGGCCGCGAAGAAACCGGCGACCGTTGCGGCGATCTCCAGAAACGTGCGCCGCGTCTTACGCGCCAGTTCGCTCTGCACATCGATGACGCCGCCGGGCCGCAGGTGCGGGTCGAACGGCACCTCGACCACCTTCTGGCCCCGCTCGAGGAACTGGTTGGCCAGCGCCGATCGGTGACGCTTGTCGGAGTGACCGTCGGAGTCGTTGAGCACCACCACGGTCCGGCGCAGCAGACTGGTACGGCCGTGGGCCGCCAGCCACTCCATCGTCTGCGCGGCGGCCCCGGCGCCGTCGGCCCACGGCGACGACACCACGATCAGCGCGTCGAGGTCGCTCAGCGCCTCTTGGGTGACCGGTGCATCCATCGTCGAACCGCAGTCAATGATCGCGATCGTGAAATGGCGATCCAGACGGGAGGTGGCCTCGCGGTACAGCGCGGGATCGAGCACTCGGCGCGGCCCGGCCGTCGGCTCGCCGGCCAGGACGTACAGCCCCGCTGAATTGCTGCCGACCCGGGTGCTCACATCGGCGAACGACCGCAGGTTTCTGTCCGAGGCGATCTCCCAGTACGACCCGTGGGTTCGCGGGTCGATCCGGCTGCCGAGCCGGCCGAATGCGGTATCGGCATCGATCGCGACTACACGGTCCTGACGACGGAGTTCGGCGAAGATCGACCCGACGCTGGCGGCGACGGTGGTCTTGCCGACCCCGCCCTTGCCCAGCACCCCGACCTTGTAGTTGCCCCGCAGGGTGGACGCGATCGCGGCCTCGTAGGCGGCGTCCTGCCTCTCACCGGCGGATGGTCCGAGGTTGATCAGCCCGAAGGTGGCCTTGAACACGATGCGCTGCCAGCCGTATCTCGGCCCCGGCCCGCGCGGCGCCCTCTGGGCCACCGAGAAATCGAGGTTGTTCCACGACGGCGCGGCGGGCGGCGCCGGAGCGGGAGCAGGCGGGGGAGCGGGCCGCGACGGGGGCGCCGGACGCGGATCGGCGGCCTGTGTCCACGGCGGGAGCGGTTGCGGAGATACCGGGGGCGGCGTGGGTCGCTGGCGGTCCCTGAGGAAATCGTCGGACTCGGTCATGAGCTCACTCGCTCGCAGGACCAGTAGTTACGGATGCCGCCAGGCTCATGGATGCATCGTAAGGGCGGCGACGTCGACCCTGCCACGAGCGCCGACCGAGCAGGTCACAAGCGAGCTGTGGACGCGGGGACGAAAAAATTTCGGCAACTTTTACCGGGCACCACGCGCACCGCCAAAACCTCGCCCGCGCGTGTTCTGGACGGCTGAATCACCTGGTTAACGCCCTCAGCGTGAGGTGAAACCCAGATCGGTCGGTCTGGCGACCGGCATCACAGCAAAGTGCCGCCGCCGGACGCCCCGCTCGGGTCACACGGGCCAGCGCGCCTAAGCGGCCCCGGGCTCACCGAAACGCATTGCAGCACAGTGTGACTGGCCGGCCACAGGTGTGGAGGGCGTCACATCGGCGGAATACCGTCGACCCAAGAGCTAAGATGGCCCAAGTTGGCATGTCAGGCGGGTTTTGTCATATCGTTTTACGACTTGTCGAAAACCGGTAACCGGGCCGCCGTTCAGCGCCGTACGGATACTCCCTACCGGGATCGCCCTATCCGGCGAGCAGCACCTCGATAAGACCGAAGGGGCCCAACCCTCAGCCTTCAGGGCGCGGCATCCGACGGAAACGATGCGTAATGCTGCGGCAGAAATCTTGGTGAAGGAGCAGGTGCGAATGGCGCCCAACCGCTCGCGGTCTCAAGGGCTCTACAACCCCGCATTCGAGCATGACTCGTGCGGGGTCGCGATGGTCGTCGACATGCACGGCCGCCGCAGCCGCGACATTGTCGACAAGGCGATCACCGCGCTGGTCAACCTCGAACACCGCGGCGCCCAGGGCGCCGAGCCGCACAGTGGTGACGGCGCCGGAATCCTGATCCAGGTTCCCGACGAGTTCTTCCGTCAGGCGGTCGACTTCGAGCTGCCCGAGGCGGGCAGCTACGCCACGGGCATCGCGTTTTTGCCGCAGTCCTCCAAGGACGCCGCCGCCGCGTGCGCCGCCGTCGAGAAGATCGTCGACGCCGAGGGCCTACAGGTGCTGGGCTGGCGCAACGTCCCGACCGACGACTCCTCGTTGGGTGCGTTGGCGCGTGACGCCATGCCCACCTTCCGTCAGGTTTTCATCGCCGGCGCCGAGGGCATGCACCTGGAGCGCCGCGCCTACGTCATTCGCAAGCGTGCCGAGCACGAGCTTGGAACCAAGGGCCCCGGTCAGGACGGCCCGGGCCGCGAAACCGTCTACTTCCCAAGCCTTTCCGGCCAAACCTTCGTCTACAAGGGCATGCTGACGACCCCGCAGCTCAAGGCGTTCTACCTCGACCTGCAGGACCAGCGCCTGACCAGTGCGCTGGGCATCGTGCACTCGCGGTTCTCTACCAACACGTTCCCGTCATGGCCGCTGGCCCACCCGTTCCGGCGCATCGCGCACAACGGCGAAATCAACACCGTCACCGGCAACGAGAACTGGATGCGGGCCCGCGAGGCGCTGATCGACACAGACGTCTTCGGATCGCGTGAGGATGTCGACAAACTGTTCCCGATCTGCACGCCGGGCGCCTCGGACACCGCGCGCTTCGACGAGGCGCTCGAGCTGCTGCACCTGGGCGGTCGCAGCCTGGCGCACGCGGTGCTGATGATGATCCCAGAAGCCTGGGAGCGGCACCCGTCGATGGACCCCGCACGACGGGCGTTCTACGAGTACCACGCCTCGTTGATGGAGCCGTGGGACGGCCCGGCGTCGATGACCTTCACCGACGGCACCGTCGTCGGGGCAGTGCTGGACCGCAACGGGCTGCGCCCATCGCGGATCTGGGTGACCGACGACGGCCTGGTCGTGATGGCCTCCGAGGCCGGCGTACTGGACCTGGATCCGTCGACGGTGGTGCGCCGGATGCGGCTGCAGCCGGGCCGGATGTTCCTGGTCAACATGACCGAGGGCCGCATCGTCTCCGACGAGGAGATCAAAGCCGAGCTGGCCGCCGAACAGCCGTACCAGGAATGGCTCGACAAGGGTCTGATCCCGCTGGGCGAGCTGCCCCAGGGTGACTACGAGCGGATGCTGGAGCACCGGGTTGTGCTGCGCCAGCTGGTATTCGGCTACACCTACGAAGAACTGAACATGTTGGTCGCACCGATGGCGCGAACCGGTGCCGAGCCGATCGGCTCGATGGGCACCGACACCCCGGTCGCGGTGCTCTCGCAGCGCCCGCGGATGCTTTACGACTACTTCCAGCAGTTGTTCGCCCAGGTCACCAACCCGCCGTTGGACGCCATCCGCGAAGAGGTGGTGACCAGCGTGCAGGGCACCGTCGGTCCGGAGGGCGACCTGCTCAACCCGAATGCGGACTCGTGCCGGCAGATCATCCTGCCGCAGCCGGTACTGCGTAACCACGAGCTGGCCAAGCTGATCAACCTCGACCCCGACGTGGAAGTCAACGGTCGGCGGCATGGCTTGCGCTCCAAGGTAATTCGCTGTCTGTACCCGGTCGCCGAGAATGGTGCCGGGCTGAAGGCCGCGCTCGACAGCGTGCGGGAGCAGACGTCGGCGGCGATCGCCGACGGGGCGCGGATCATCATTCTCTCCGACCGGGAGTCCGACGAGAAGCTGGCGCCGATCCCGTCGCTGCTGGCCGTCTCGGCCGTGCACCACCACCTGGTCCGCGAGCGCAGCCGCACCAAGGTCGGCCTGGTCGTCGAGACCGGTGACGCTCGCGAGGTGCACCACATGGCCGCGCTGATCGGCTTCGGCGCCGCGGCGATCAACCCCTACATGGCATTCGAGTCGATCGAGGTCATGCTCGATCGCGGCGACCTCGCCGGCCTCGACCGCGAGAAGGCGCTGACCAACTACATCAAGGCCGCCAGCAAGGGTGTGCTGAAGGTGATGTCCAAGATGGGCATCTCGACGCTGGCCTCCTACACCGGCGCGCAGCTGTTCCAGGCCGTCGGTGTCGCAGAGGACGTGCTCGACGAGTACTTCACCGGATTGACCTGCCCCACCGGGGGAATCAATCTGGCCGACATCGCCGCCGACGTCGCGGCACGGCACGCCCTGGCCTTCCTGGATCGCCCGGACGAGCGGGCGCACCGCGAACTCGAAGTGGGCGGGGAATACCAGTGGCGCCGCGAGGGTGAATACCACCTGTTCAACCCGGACACTGTGTTCAAGCTGCAGCACTCCACCCGCACCGGCCAGTACAAGATCTTCAAGGAATACAGCGAGCTGATCGACAACCAGAGCGAACGGATGGCGTCGCTGCGTGGCCTGCTGAAATTCCGCGAGGGACTGCGCCCGCCGGTGCCGCTCGACGAGGTCGAGCCGGCCAGCGAGATCGTCAAGCGCTTCTCGACCGGCGCGATGAGTTACGGCTCGATCTCCGCCGAGGCGCACGAGACACTGGCCATCGCGATGAACCGGCTCGGCGGCCGGTCGAACTCCGGCGAGGGCGGCGAGAACGTCGCCCGCTTCGAGCGCGAGGCCAACGGTGACTGGCGCCGCAGTGCCATCAAGCAGGTCGCGTCGGCCCGCTTCGGTGTCACCTCGCACTATCTGAGCAACTGCTCCGACATCCAGATCAAGATGGCGCAAGGCGCCAAACCCGGTGAGGGCGGCCAGCTTCCGGCCGGCAAGGTCTACCCGTGGATTGCCGAGGTGCGGCACTCCACCCCGGGTGTGGGTCTGATCTCACCGCCGCCGCACCACGACATCTATTCGATCGAGGATCTGGCGCAGCTGATCCACGACCTCAAGAACGCCAACCCGCAGGCCCGGATCCACGTGAAGCTGGTGTCGGAGAACGGCGTCGGCACAGTCGCGGCGGGAGTGTCCAAGGCGCACGCCGACGTGGTGCTGATCTCCGGTCACGACGGTGGTACCGGCGCAACCCCGCTGACGTCGATGAAGCATGCCGGCGCGCCCTGGGAGCTGGGCCTGGCCGAGACGCAGCAGACGTTGTTACTCAACGGGTTACGCGACCGGATCGTCGTCCAGGTCGACGGCCAGCTCAAGACCGGCCGCGACGTGATGGTCGCGGCGCTGCTCGGCGCCGAGGAATTCGGTTTCGCCACAGCACCTTTGGTGGTATCGGGCTGCATCATGATGCGGGTGTGCCACCTGGACACCTGCCCCGTCGGCGTGGCCACCCAGAACCCGGTGCTGCGCGAGCGCTTCGCCGGCAAGCCGGAATTCGTCGAGAACTTCTTCCTGTTCATCGCCGAAGAGGTCCGGGAATACCTGGCGCAGTTGGGTTTCCGCACCGTCAACGAGGCGGTCGGCCAGGTCGGCTCGCTGGACACCACGCTGGCGCGCGCGCACTGGAAGGCGCACAAGCTGGACCTGTCGCCGGTGCTGCACGAACCCGAGTCGGCGTTCATGAACCAGGACCTGTACAACAGCTCCAAGCAGGACCACGGCCTGGACAAGGCGCTGGACCAACAGCTGATCGTGATGAGCCGCGAGGCGCTGGACTCCCAGAAGCCGGTCCGCTTCTCCACCACGATCGCCAACGTCAACCGCACGGTGGGCACCATGCTCGGCCATGAGGTCACCAAAGCTTATGGTGGCCAAGGGTTGCCGGACGGCACCATCGACATCACCTTCGAGGGTTCGGCGGGCAACAGCTTCGGTGCATTCCTGCCCAGCGGCATCACCCTGCGGGTGTACGGCGACGCCAACGACTACGTCGGCAAGGGACTGTCCGGTGGACGCGTCGTGGTCCGGCCGCCGGAGAACGCGCCGGCCGACTATGTCGCCGAAGACAACATCATCGGCGGCAACGTGATCCTGTTCGGTGCCACCAGCGGCCAGGCCTTCCTGCGCGGCGCGGTGGGCGAGCGGTTCGCGGTGCGCAACTCCGGCGCACACGCTGTGGTCGAAGGCGTCGGCGACCATGGCTGCGAGTACATGACCGGCGGCAAGGTGGCGATCCTGGGCAGCACCGGCCGCAACTTCGCGGCCGGGATGTCCGGTGGCATCGCCTATGTCTACGACCCCGAGGACGCGTTGGAAGCCAACCTCAACACCGAGATGGTCGAGCTCGAAGGGCTCGACGCCGACGACCTGGAGTGGCTGCACGGGATGCTGCAGGCGCACATCGATGCCACCGATTCCGCGGTCGCCCAGCGCATCCTGGCCGGCTGGGACGCCCAGCAGAAGTGCTTCGCCAAGGTGATGCCGCGCGACTACAAGCGCGTGCTCGAGGCGATCGCCGAAGCCGAGCGCACGGGTACCGACCCCGAAGAAGCGATCATGGCGGCCGCCAGTGCCTGATCCCAAGGGTTTCCTCAAGCACACCCACCGCGAGACGGCGAAGCGTCGCCCGGTGGACCTGCGCCTCAAAGACTGGAACGAGGTCTACGAAGACTTCCCGCACTCCAACCTGCAGACTCAGGCGAGCCGCTGCATGGACTGCGGAATCCCGTTCTGCCACAACGGTTGTCCGTTGGGCAACCTGATCCCGGAGTGGAACGACCTGGTCCGCACCGATCGGTGGCGCGAGGCCATCGAGCGGTTGCACGCCACCAACAACTTCCCCGAGTTCACCGGCCGGCTGTGCCCGGCGCCGTGCGAATCGTCGTGTGTGCTGGGCATCAACCAGGATGCGGTGACGATCAAGCAGATCGAAGTCGAGATCATCGACAACGCCTTCCACGAGGGCTGGGTGGTTCCGTTGCCGCCCGATGAGCACACCGGCAAGAAGGTGGCCGTGGTGGGATCCGGGCCGGCCGGCCTGGCGGCCGCGCAGCAGCTGACTCGGGCCGGGCACTCGGTGACGGTGTTCGAGCGTGCTGACCGCATCGGCGGTCTGCTGCGTTACGGCATTCCCGAGTTCAAGATGGAAAAGCGGCACCTCGACCGTCGGCTGGAGCAGATGGAGGCCGAGGGAACGCAATTCCGCGCGGGCGTCGACGTCGGCGTCGACATCAGCGCCGAGGAGTTGACGTCCGACTTCGACGCGGTGGTGCTGGCCGGCGGTGCGACCGCCTGGCGTGACCTGCCGATCCCCGGTCGCGAGCTGGACGGCATCCACCAGGCGATGGAGTACCTGCCCTGGGGCAACCGTTACGCCTCAGGCGAATTGGACGAACCGCCGATCACCGCCGAGGGCAAGAAGGTCGTCATCATCGGTGGTGGTGACACCGGCGCCGACTGCCTGGGCACCGCCCACCGCCAGCTCGCCGAGAGCATCCACCAGTTCGAGATCATGCCGCGTCCACCGGAGACCCGCGCGCCGTCCACGCCGTGGCCGACCTACGCGATGATGTTCCGCGTCTCGTCGGCCCACGAAGAGGGCGGCGAGCGCGTGTTCTCGGTCAACACCGAGGAATTCGTCGGCAAGGACGGACATGTCACTGCGCTGAAGGTGCACGAGGTGACCATGCAGGACGGCAAGTTCGTCAAGACCGAAGGCAGCGACTTCGAACTCGAGGCCGACCTGGTGTTGCTGGCGATGGGTTTCGTCGGCCCAGAACGCGGCGGCCTGCTCACCGACCTCGGTGTGGAGCTCACCGATCGCGGCAACGTCGCGCGCGGCAACAACTTCGAGACGTCGGTGCCGGGGGTGTTTGTCGCCGGCGACGCTGGTCGCGGTCAGTCGCTGATCGTGTGGGCGATCGCCGAGGGCCGCGCGGCGGCGGCCGGGGTGGACCGGTTCCTGATGGGCCAGACGGCCCTGCCGGCGCCGATTGTCCCGTCCGCAGCGCCGCAACGCTAGTCACATTTGTCACACTCGCAACATTTGATAAATCGCGCGGCGCGTCCTACACTATTTGCCAGCTAATGGGTGTCTAATAGTTCGAGATGGGCGCCGCGGGGTGTGGAGCCTGGTTGAGCTGATCGACCGCAGGAGTAAGTAGCGTGTACATGAACCCGATGACCCGTTCCCGGGTCAGCCGAATCGCCTGGTCATGGTTCCGCCACCCGGTAAAGAGCCGCGAATTCCCCGCCAAGCACGAACGCTTGGTGACTGCCGACGATCTGCTGCGCTTCGGCGTCTAGCTGCCCGTCATCACGCTCGCTGATAACAGCGAGCGTTTGCTAAATGTCACCGGCTCGTGACTTTTAGCTCGACCGCCCCTCATGAGGGGATGTACACCGCCTGGTTGGAAAAGACGCTGTCCGGATCGGCGATGCGATTCGCGGCCGCTACCACCGCCATCGTGGTTGGTAGATCGCCGTCGCCGTATTCCTCCCGGCAGAGTGACTCCAGGGTGTCGCCGGCGAGGTGGCGCAGGCGGTTCAAGCCCGGCTGGATGAGCACCTGACCCGGCGTCAACCCGCTGCCCGACGGCAGGTTGTTGGCCAGGGCGATGATCTCCGCGAGGTGGTCGTCGCCATACCAGCGCGCCGCCAGACCCTCGAGGGTCTCGTCGGCGACCACGGTGTGGTGTCCGACATTCGCCAGATCGGGAATGTGCAGCCACGCGCCTTCGTGAATCTCGCGCTGCGCAACCCCGTTGACGATCTCCCAGATCAACTCCACGTTGCTGTCCGTGGTGTCGTAGTAGTGCTGGGTGAGTTCCTGGCGCGCCGCGTTGGAATCAAGCATGGCGAACAGGTGCCGGTAGGTGACGTAGGGGATCAGCAAGTCTTGACCGGCGTGAATCACGTCGGGATCGGCGAGATGATTCTGGGCGGCGATGACGCCGAACAGGCTGCCGTCACCGTATTCTCGGCCAGCGATGGTGAACAGGGTGTCGCCTTGCTGCACTGCGTAGGTTTTCATGGCTTTGGTCCTGATTTCGTGTGAGTGAGTGGTTCGGCCCATCGTGTGCCGGCAACCCAGGTCGGCACACGAGTAGTCGGCTACTCGAAATCAGGTCGTGGCCGCGCGATCTCAGGTGATCAAGCCCGAATCCCGGATCGCCTCGGCCAGTGGCTCGAGCACGTCCGGCGTATGCGGCGGTGGTAGGTAGACGATGCCTAAGTCCAGCCCGACCTCGGCCAGCGCGGTGGCGTCCTCGATCACTTTCGCGTAGTTCAGATCGGACTCCAGCCGCAGATGAGCCGACAGCATGATCTCCTTCGGGTCGCGCCCGATATCGGCGCAGTGTGACGCCAGTACGTCGCGCTTACGGGCGAAGAGGTCAGGCGGGCCACCGACGAAGTTCCAATGCTGGGCGTACTGCGCGGTGATGCGCAGGGTGCGCTTTTCGCCATTGCCGCCGATGCAGATCGGCGGATGCGGACGCTGCGGCCCCTTGGGCTCGTTACGGGCGTCCTTGAGTTGGTAGAACTTTCCGTCGAAGTTGGTGGTCTGTTCGCTGAGCAGGCTGGTCAGCACCGCGCAGGCCTCTTCGAACCGGTCGAATCGTTCCTTGATGCTGCCCAGTTCGATGCCATACGCGCCGGACTCTTCTTCGTTCCAGCCGGCGCCGATGCCCAGTTCCAGCCGACCGTTGGAGATGATGTCAAGTGCGGCAACCATATTCGCCAGGACGGCGGGGTGGCGGTAGTGAATGCCGGTCACCAGCGTGCCCAGCCGCAGCCGGCTGGTCGCCTGGGCCAGCGCGGTGAGCGTCGTCCAGCCCTCCAGACACGGCCCGGTACTGTCGCTGAAAATCGGATAGAAGTGGTCGAATGTCCATCCGGACTCGTAGACGTCGATGTCGTCGGCGGCCTGCCAGACGGCCAGCATGTCTGCCCAGGTGGTGTTTTGGGGTGAGGTTTTGAACGCGAATCGCATGGTTTCGAACGTAGCCGAGGTTGCGCGATCGTGGCGTGACGCCCGCGAGTACGCGGACCCCACGGTGAGTACCGCGCTGCCCTTGGACGTGAAGGTCACCCTGTTGTCGGCCGGATTGATCTTTCTGCTCGCCTTGGTGCTCGGTATCTGGAAGTACCGCCAGGTGCTGATCTCCGAGGAGCACCGCGCGCATCCCTACGTCGACATCGCACACCGTGCCGCGCTGCTGTACTCGTTTGCGACCCTGCTGGTCGCGGTGTTCGTCCAATTGAGCGCCTGGCCCGCATGGGTCAATCTCACCGCGGCGATGGTCCTGGTGTTCTTCTTCGTCATCGCGATCCTCACGTACATCGTCCACGGCTGGAAGCAGGACACCGACAACCAATTCGCCAACCCCGACCGGGCCCTGCGGGTGGGGATGACGGCGCTGGTGATCGGCGAAGTCGGCGGCTTCGGCGTCCTGCTGGCCGGCTTCATCGCCGGGCAGTTCTAACCGGCGAGGCACACTGGAAAGATGGACCCGGTAGCCGCTCTACGGCAGATCGCCTACTACAAGGACCGAGCCCGCGAAGACTCGCGACGGGTGATGGCCTACCGCAACGCCGCCGACATCGTCGAGAACCTGGACGACGTGGAGCGCGAGCGGCACGGGCAGGCCAACAGCTGGCAGACGTTGCCGGGCATCGGACCGAAGACCGCCAAGGTGATCGCGCAGGCCTGGTCGGGCCGCGAGCCCGATGCTCTCGTCGAATTGCGTTCGGGCGCCGAGGATCTCGGCGGCGGCGAAATCCGCGCGGCCCTTCGCGGCGACCTGCACCTGCATTCGAACTGGTCGGACGGCTCGGCAAACATCGACGAGATGATGGCCACCGCGCAGGCACTGGGGCACCAGTACTGTGCGCTGACCGACCACTCGCCGCGGCTGACCATTGCCAATGGGCTGTCCCCGGAACGGCTGCGCAAGCAACTCGACGTCATCGACGGGTTGCGAGATCGGTTCGCGCCCATGCGAATCCTGACCGGTATCGAGGTGGACATCCTCGACGACGGCAGCCTCGACCAGGAGCCGGAGCTGCTGGAGCGCCTCGACATCGTGGTGGCCAGCGTGCATTCCAAGCTGTCGATGGACGCCGACGCGATGACCCGTCGGATGGTCCGCGCCGTCAGCAATCCGCATGCCGACGTGCTCGGCCACTGCACGGGTCGGCTGGTCGCGGGCAACCGCGGCATCCGCAAAGAGTCGAGCTTCGATGCCGAAGCGGTATTCACCGCCTGCCTCGAACACGGCACCGCCGTCGAGATCAACTCCCGGCCCGAGCGCCGCGACCCGCCAACCCGGCTGCTCAATCTCGCGCTCGAGATCGGTTGCGATTTCACCATTGACACCGACGCGCACGCGCCGGGTCAGCTGGATTTCCTCGGCTACGGTGCACAGCGCGCGCTGGATGCCGGGGTCCCCATCGAGCGGATCGTCAACACCTGGCCGGTCGACGAACTGCTCGCCCGCACGCGCGGCTAGTCGGCCACCTCATTATGTGATTTCGCGACGTGACCGCCGTATACCGCGGTGACGACGTTCGCAGCGACGAAGACGACGAAGCCGACAATCCCAGTGATGATGACGGCCGGTATCGACGGTCTCATTGCGGCCTCGAATAGAGCGACAACGGTTGCGCCGCCGGTGAGCACATAGAGCGGCACCGTGCGCAACGCGGCGCGGTTGCCGATCCTGAACGCCACTTCACTGCGTAACGTCGAGGGCAGGCGGATGCCGAAATAGGGGTTGCGCTGAAGCCTTCCGCTAGCGGCCCGCCACCAGTTGTATACCAGCACAACGTTGACCGTCCCCAGTATCGCGGCGAAAAGGACAGCTGGAATCAGTGCCGCGACGCGGTCGAGCGTGTCCGGGCCGGGCCCGAGTTGCTGCAGCGGCGGGGCAGAGCACGCGACGCCGCCGTTGGCGGCGACAGCGACCCGGTCTGCGTGTACGCCGGCGATCACGATCGCGGCGCCCGCCGCCAAAAGCGATACCAGCGAACCACCGTGGACTTCCGAAGGCGAGCGGCGTCTGATCACCGCCCACACACCGAAGCCGACATTCATCGCCAGCACCGGACAGCCCAGATACAAGAACCAACGGAATCCCGACTCTTGAGCCGCATACCAGCCCGGCAGGCACGACAGCGTCGTCGCATCGCGAAAGCCGGCTACGCCGTTGGGCGGCAGCTGGTGGTGCATGGCAGCGACGTAGCCCCAGATCGCTCCGGTCAGGACCAGCGCGGTGAGGCTCAGCATCAGGAGCGCGCCGATCCAGCCGATGAGCCTTCGCGCCCGGTGGTCTGGCAGCTCCACGACAACCCCCGCTTCGATCGGCACAGTATGCCAAATTGCCGCCGTCGCACCTCACTAGTCCGGTAGGTGCGGCACCTCCAAGCCGAGCTCGCGACCGACCAGCACGCCGCGGGTCAGCGCCGACTTGCCGTAGCGACGCCGGACGCTGTCGACCGCCGCGTCCACCGCGGCGTGCTCGCCGCCGGTGGTGAAGGGCAACACCAGCTGCTCGGCCCCGTCGCGATCGATCTCCGACACCGCGAAACCCACCAGCGTCAGGCCCCGTTCGGCGATCAGCGGCGCGGCGGCCGTGACCAATTGCCGGGCCGCCTCCAGCAGGACCTGCGTAGAGCAGGTCGCCCGCGGCAAGGTGCGCGACCGGGTGGCACGGCCAAAGTCGTTGAACCGCAACCGCAATGTGACGGTCCGACCGGTCCGTCCGGCCCCGCGCATCCGGCTGGCGATCCGGTCGATCAATCCGATCACCACCGCGTCCACCTCGGCCGCCGACATCGTGTTGCCGGCGCGGCCGAGCGCTCGCTGGGCACCCACCGAACGCCGCCGCACACCCGTCGTCACCCGCCGGCGATCGATGTTGCGCGACAGCCCGTACAGCTGGCGACCCATTGCCGCGCCGACCATCGACGCCAGCATCGATTCGCTGAGCTCGGCCACGTCGGCGACCGTCTCGATGCCGTGCGCCCGTAGCTTGTCGGCGGTCACCGCGCCGACGCCCCACAACCGGCGCACGGGCAACGGATGTAGGAACGCAAGTTCGCGGCCGGGCGGAACCAACAGCAGGCCATCCGGTTTGGCTTCTTGGCTGGCGACCTTGGCGAGGAACTTCGTCCGCGCGATGCCGACGGTGATCGGCAGGCCGACCCGCTCGCGCACGTCGTTACGCAGTCGGGCGGCGATCTGCACCGGCGTCCCCGAGACCCGCCGCAATCCGCTGACGTCGATGAACGCTTCGTCCACCGACAGCGCCTCCACGAGCGGCGAGGTGTCGCGGAAGACCTCGAACACCGCCTCGCTGGCCTGGCTGTACGCCGACATCCGCGGCGGAACCACCACAGCCTGAGGGCACAACCGCCGGGCCGCAGCGCCGCCCATCGCGGTGCGCACGCCGTAGGCCTTGGCTTCGTAGCTGGCCGCGAGCACCACTCCGCCGCCGACGATCACCGGCCGTCCGCGCAGTCCGGGGTCGTCACGCTGTTCGACGGAGGCATAGAACGAGTCGAGGTCGGCGTGCATGATGCCGGCCTCACCACACGAGGTGCGCACGAACATATGTTCGCATCGACCGCCGACTAGTGCTAGACCCGATCGCCGTAAATGCTGGCCACCCAGATGTGCACGAGTGTCTCGAGCAGGCGCTCCTTCGGCACCGACGGGCGATCGTCGGCGAAGGAGCTCAGCATCAGCTTCTCGTTGAGCAGGTTCAGTGCCGCCGAGAGTTCGTCGGCAGGCAGCGTCACCGGCGCCGCGCCGCGGGCGCGTTCGGTCTCGATCACCATCGCAATGTGACCGACCCACTTCTCCATGAACCGCGACCACAACGTGCGGATGTCTTGGTTGGTGCGCGCGGAGTCGGCGGCCAGCGAAACCGAGCGGTGCGAGCCAAAGGTCTCGACGAAGACGTTGATACCGATGCGCCACAACGCCTTCAGGTCAGCCGGGGGATTGGCGACCATGCTTTCCAGCGCGGAGTCGGCCTCGACGATGACCCGCTCGAACAACGTCAGCAGCACCGCGTCCTTCGACGGGTAATAGAAGTAGAACGTCGGCCGGGAAATACCCGCCCCTTTGGCCAGGTCGTCGACCGAGATGTCGGCGAGGGGCCGGTCCTCGAGCAACCTCTCCGCGGTGGTGAGAATGGCGAGCTCACGGTCGTCGCCGGACGGGCGCGCGGAACGCCGGCCACGGGAAGATCGGTTCGAGCTCACGGTCGCCACCCGCGTTACTTTACACGGTGTTGAGATTATCGACAGGGTGTTGACTGAATCAACACCGCGTTGATAGCGTGTCGCCATGACTGAACACCTCGACGTTGTGATCGTCGGCGCCGGCATCTCCGGCATCAGCGCGGCCTGGCACCTGCAGGACCGCTGCCCGAGCAAGAGTTACGCCGTCCTCGAGCGGCGCGACGACCTCGGCGGCACGTGGGACCTGTTCAAATACCCCGGAATTCGTTCCGACTCAGACATGTTCACGCTGGGCTTCCGGTTCAAGCCGTGGGAGTCGTCGACCTCCATCGCGGACGGCGCGTCGATCAAGTCCTACATCAAGGAAGCCGCCGCCGAGAACGGCATCGACAAGAACATCCGCTACCGCCACCGGGTGGTGGCCGCCGAGTGGTCGGACGCCCAGAACCTCTGGACTCTGACCGTCGAGAACGACGGGCAGAGGGACGAGCTCACCTGCTCGTTCCTGTTCGCCTGCAGCGGCTACTACAACTACGACGAGGGCTACCTGCCGAAGTTCGAAGGGTACGACGACTTCGAGGGCACGGCGATCCACCCGCAGCACTGGCCGGAGGACCTGGACTACGCCGGCAAGAAGATCGTCGTCATCGGCTCGGGTGCCACCTCGATCACCCTGATTCCATCGCTGGTCAAGACCGGCGCCGGCCACGTGACGATGTTGCAGCGCTCGCCGAGCTACATCGGGTCGCTGCCGTTGAAGGACCCGTTCGCCGAGCAGGCCAAAAAGCTGTTGCCGAAGCACGCGGCCAACGTCGCCACCCGATGGAGGTGGATCGCGTTCAGCACCTTCCAGTACCAGTTCTCCCGCAAGTTCCCGCAGCAGATGCGCAAGACGCTGCTGACGATGGCCAAGCGCCGACTGCCCAAGGGCTACGACGTCGAGAAGCACTTCGGCCCGAGCTACAACCCGTGGGACCAACGGCTGTGCCTCGCGCCCAACGGCGACCTGTTCAAAACCATCCGCCACGGCCAGGCCGACGTTGTCACCGACACCATCGACCGGTTCACCAAGACCGGCATCAAGCTGGGCTCCGGCAAGGAGATCGACGCCGACATCATCATCACCGCAACGGGTTTGAACCTGCAGCTGTTCGGCGGTGCGGAAATACGGCGCAACGGTGAGCCCGTCGACCTGAACGACACGATGGCCTTCAAGGGCATGATGCTGACCGGCCTGCCGAACATGGCGTTCACCATCGGCTACACCAATGCGTCGTGGACGCTGAAGGCCGACTTGGTGTCCGAATTCGTCTGCCGCGTACTGAATCACATGGATGAGAACGGGTACGCGACCGTGGTCCCGCAGCATCCTGACGACTCGGTCGAGGAGCGTCCGCTGATGGACTTCACCCCCGGCTACGTGTTGCGCGCCCTGGACTACCTGCCGAAGGCAGGCCACGTCTCACCGTGGCGGCTCAAGCAGAACTACTTCGTGGATCTGCAGCTGATCCGACGCGGCAAGGTCGACGACGAAGCTCTGCACTTCGCCAAAAAGCCTGCAGCCCTAGCTGTTTAGCTCGACTCCGCCGCAGCGACGACGACGATTCCGTCATCGTCGCTGTAGGCGATGTCACCGGGGATGAATTCCACTCCGCCAAGGCTGACCGTCACGTCGCGCTGACCGGCACCGGTCTTGCCGCTCTTGCGCGGATTGGTACCCAGCGCCTTGATGCCGAGTTCCAGGCCGCGCAGGGCCGCGGCGTCGCGAACCGCGCCGTTGACGATCAGCCCGGCCCAGCCACCTGCGCGGGCCAGGTCGGCGATCAGGTCACCCACCAGCGCCGTGTGCAGCGAGCCGCCGCCGTCGATCACCAGCACGCCGCCGTCGCCGGGCTCGGAGAGCACCGATTTCAACAGCGCGTTGTCCTGATGGCAGCGGACCGTGCTGATCGGTCCGGCGAATTCGGCGTGCCCGCCGAACTGGCGAAACTGAACGTCGCAGCTGCGGACGTCGGGCCCGATCTCGTCGACGAGGTCGGCGGTAGGACGGAAAATCAAAGTCACGGGGCCAGACTAGTCATCGTCGCGACGAAGCTGACGGATCAGCAAGATGGCCAGCACGCTGATCGCGATGGCTACCGCGAACGGCACTGGAGAGCGGCCCGCGGCCTCGGCGGCGGGTTGAGCAGGCAGTGGATTGCGGGCCGCCTCTACCGTTGACTTGGCATGTGCCGCGGCATCTTTGGCCGCCGCGGCGAGGTGGCCGTTGGATTCCGGTGCCGGTGGCGCGATCTTCTTGGCGGTGGCTTTCTTCGCCGGCGCCTTCTTGGCCGGTGCCTTCTCAGCGGGCCCCTTCTTAGCAGGCGCCTTCTCAGCTGGAGCCTTCTTGGCGGCGGCCTTCTTCGCCGCCTTCGCCGGTGCGGCCTTTTTCGCGGCCTTCTTGGCAGGGGCCTTTTTCGCCGGTTTGTCCCCAGCCTGGGCGGCCGGGGGCGGCGTCGGCGGCTCGGTTGGCGTGGGTGCGCTCAGGGGTGGCTCAGGCGCGGGGTCGGGCGCGTCGTGCGGGCGATCCTGCGGGTCTGCCATCCGGGGAGCTCCTTTGCCATGCTCGTCTCGTCCGAGTCTCGAATCCATCATGCCAGCGTCCTGCCGGCGGCCTCGCGGCCGGTGAACTGCAATGGTCAGGGCTTATTTCGCAGCGCCCACAGGGCCCCGCCGCCGACCAGGATCACCGCGCCCAGCACGAAAGGCCAGATCGGGAGGTCGTCGGGTGAGTCGCCGGGCGCCTGCGCCGACGGGCCGGGTGTGCCCGTTCCGGGCACGGTCAACCGAAACGACCATGACCCGGCGACGACGTGGCCGTCGGCCGACGTCACCCGGTAGTTGACCGTGTAGTTGCCAACCGGGCCCAGTGGGCGCACGCCGATGCTGACGACCGTGCCGTGCACCTGGGGGTCGCCGATCGCCCACAGCTTGCCGTCCGGACCGACCACCGTCATCGCTGCGAACGTGGTCTGCAGGTCCTCGTTGAAGGTGGCGCTGACCCGTACCGGCCCGGCGGTGACGGATGCGTTGTCGGCCGGATCGGCGGACACCCGGGCGGCGTGAGCGCTGGCCGCCCCCGCCGTCAGCATCGTGGTGAACGCGGCCACGGACAGGAGCAGCGCTGCTACGGCGAGGGGAGCCCGTCGGCTCACGGCCGCCGGACGATCAATGCGAGGCCGACACCCAGCGCGCCGACGAGCAGAGCCGCGCCGGCGAGGATCCGGCTGGTGGTGTCCACGACCTTGCGCGGCTGCGGCTCGGCGGGGCTGGCGCCGGCGGTGGGCGCGGCGGACGTTGTCGGGGCCGACTGATGGCCGGGCTTCGGGGCGGCGCCGCCGGCCAGAGTCAGCGTGGGCGCGGGATGTTCCGGCTCGGCCCCGCCCGGGGGCGTCGCCTGATTCCACTTCACCTCGCTGCCGTCGGCGTAGGTCTGGGTGGCCGGAAAGCTGATCGAATCCGCGTCGGGCAGCTTCGCGGTGATCCGGAAGACGTCGAACTGGTCGACCGGGATTCCGCCGTTGGAGGCCGCCGTCCAGGTCACCGCGCGGACTGTGTCGCCGTCGCGGTCGATCTTGGCTTCCCACCCGGGCTTGGCCTCGGTCCGCACGGCGCTGACGTTCGGCAGCTCGATGGTCACTGTGGTGGTGGTGGAATTCGTCGTCGACTCGTTCGGAACCTGGAATGTGACCGTCGCATAGCCGCCGCGGGCCGCGTCGTCACTGCTGGCCTGGATGTGCGCCGACGCCACCGCGGCCGGGCCGAGGCAGACCATCGCGGCGACAGTCGTTCCGATCAGGCTGCGTCGAATGATCTTGCGAGAAGAGGGCATCGGGGTGGCAGCTCCTGTCTGAAAGGCCAGATCTCAGGTCAATCCGAGGCGTGCCATCAGGTCGGCGTCGACCTCGTCGAGCTGGCGGGTGATCGCGGCGTGGGCGCCCCGTCGGCGGGCCGCCGGCATGTTTTCTGCGGCTGTCACGGCGGCCGCGAGGTCGGCGAGCCGTTCGGAGATCGCCGTGACGAACTGCTGGGTTTCGGGATCCTTCGGCTTGTTCTGCTGAACGGACCGCAGCGATTGTTCGGCACCGGCGATGCGGGCCGAAAGCCGGCCACCGCTTCCGGAGAACCGACCGATTTGGGCCAGCGGAACCCCGAGCTGGTCCGCGCGGCGCTGGTCGATGAGCCCGCGCGCCGCGACGGCGACGCGGTAGGCCACCGGCACCAAAATCGGCGCGAGCAGCCGCGACACCGTCAACAGCCGGCGAATTCGCGTCGGCGACAGCAGCGCTCCCTCGCGGACCGCCTTCAGGTTGGCTTCGGCGACCTTCAGCGCGGTCTGGTCGCTTTCGCGCTGGGATTTCAATTTCTCGCGCAGCGCTTTGGTCTCGGCCCGCTGCGCGGCTTTGTACCGGCGGACTTCGTTTTTGGCTGACAGCTTGGCCTCGAGCTTGGCTTTGGCCTTGATCGCGCGAGCTTCGGCGCGACGGGTTGCGCGGGTTTTTCGCTTGCCGAACAGGCCCATTCGCGCACTACCTCCCCGGAATCTCGTCGGCTATCGCGGTGCCGGTGCGGCATCGATGGGCCAACCCTAACGGTGCCGGTCGGGCGGATCGCCGTCAGGCGCCCAGGTGCTCTTTGCGACGAAGTTCGTCGACGTGATGGACGACATCCTCTTTCGACTCCGGCGACAGCTCGCTGGCACGCATGGCAATCCGGCGAACGCCCTCGTCGCGCATCACCAGCAACCACGAGAGCTCTTTGTCGAGCTTCTCGTAGTACTCGTCGTCAGTGAAGTAGGCGGGTTTGATCCGAAAGAAATTGGCCAGGGCGGCCATCGTGGTGGACGACGGGTTGGTTCGGTTGCCAGAACGTAGCTGCGACAAGTAGGGAGCCGACATTGTGACACCCTCCGCTTTGAGCGCCGCGATGACTTCCGCCGAAGTATGCGGGCCCCGTCCGGGGGGGTAGACCGTGTCGAACAGCCGGTTCAGCCGGGCCGAAAACGTCGTGCTCATCGATAGGACCTCCACCAAGTTAGGTAGATCGGCAAAGTGCGGCAAAGTATTTGCTGATCATCGTAGCCAGAGTTAACGCCGCAACCAAGTACGAAACGTCGAATAAATTGACGGTCCCGGTATTTGTGGGTGCGGGTGGTGCGTTCCTTATCGGACAAAGCGGTTGTCCAGCGTATACACATGAAATTTTAAGGAGATTGTATGAGCTTTCATCGCTTTGAGGACTAAAGGCTGCGGAACCACTCATCCATGGCTATCGGTCCGACCCGCGTCGTCGCCCCGAACTCCATTTGCTGCAGAGCGCAAGAAGGAACGCTGTGTACCGTGCACTTGCCGACCTATGCCCCGGTCGATCGTAGGTGCAGCTTGGACGAAGAGTCCAGCGAACCGGTCAACGCGGTCGAGGGCCCAGAAAACGAGGCCCGAGCCAGCCTCTCGCTTTCCGGATAACGGAACGTCTATGCGGCAAGCAGCATCGCCAAGATTGCTGTGTCGGGGTGACTGATCGGGTCGACGCCGACCCGGCTGACCATCGATGTGATGGTGCCGTCGGCCTCCGCCTCCACCCAGGCAGCTCGGTGTTCGAGACCCAGATGCGGCAAACCTGGCAACAACACGCATCCCGACGCCGCTCCGCTGCATTCGGGAAGCGACGGCGTCGTCTCAGATGGCGGATGCAGCATCAGCAACGCGGGCGGTTGGTGATCGCCGAAGTAACCGGGCTGGATCGCGGACTCGCCGACCACTGGCCCCTCGGCCAGCACCAGACCGACCGTGCCGGGCACGGGCACGTCCGGAAGTTCCTCGCGAACACCGAATACCGTTGTGGTGTCAAGCAATCCGGGTAGCGACGCCACGCGGACCGCGACCATCAACAGCTGCGCCCATTCCTTGGTCGAATCGGGCCAACGGCCGGAAATCACAAAGCCTTTCAAGGCACCGTGAGAATGGAAGGGGGCCACCTCGATGGCCCGGCCTGAACCACTGTCCATTTCGCCCTCCGCCACACTCGACTCGGGTATCCCGCGATACGCCGGTGGGTCGATCCGCTCAGCATGCGGCAGGCCGCCACCGCTCGCAAGCGGACACGGGCACGCAACGGCGACGAATGCAGAAGTGACGCTCGGCCGAAACAGCATTCGGGGCGCCACGCCTTCGCGCGACGCCCCGAATGGTGAGAGATCAGTTGGCGATCAGGTGCTTGGCCTTCGAGGTGGCTTCGGCGTAACGCTTCTGCACCTCTTCCCAGTTCACTACGTTCCAGAACGCCTTGGTGTAGTCGGCCTTGACGTTCTTGTAGTCGAGATAGAAGGCGTGCTCCCACATGTCCAGCAGCAGGACGGGAACAACGCCGAGGGGGAAGTTCGTCTGGTGGTCGTACACCTGGAAGGTCAGCAGCCGGTCGCCGAGGCTGTCGTACGCCAGCACCGCCCAGCCCGAGCCCTGGATTCCGTTGGCCACTGCGCTGAACTGTGCGCGGAACTTGTCAAAGGAACCGAACGCGTCGTCGATCGCGGCGGCCAGATCACCGGTCGGCTTGTCACCACCGTTGGGCGACAGGATCTTCCACCACACGACGTGGTTAACGTGACCCGCCAGGTTGAACGCAAGGTTCTTCTCGTTGAGCAGGATCGTCGAATGATCGTCCTTGCTGCGCGCCTCCTCCAATTTCGCGACGGCGTCGTTGGCGCCCTTGACGTAGGTGGCGTGGTGCTTGTCGTGGTGGAGCTCGTTGATCGCACCCGAGATGTGGGGTTCCAGGGCTCCGTAGTCCCAGTCCAAATCGGGCAAGGTGTAATCAGACACGACGTTCCTTCCTGGTGATGATCTATTTCGATCTACTCTGACGGGCCGCTCGCAGGCTGTTGGCGGCGGGTCGGCATTGTCGTGATCAACCCTGCTCTATCGCCGCGCACGCCGCAAGAACGGCTGCGAGGCGGGGGTACCCGGAGGGGGTGTATCAGAACCAGATGATGACGGCGAGCACCGCCAGCAACACCAAGGCGATCAGGCCGGCGCGCAAGCCGGCGAGCAAGTAGGAGCGATTGCACGTCGCCGACGTCGTGTACCAGCGCGACGGCGAGGTCGCCGATTGCGGTCCGAACGGTTGCGTCGTCATCGGGCGGCTCCGGCCTGCTTGTCCAATTGCTCCTCCAGTGAGATCAGTCACAAGTGACCCTGGTGATCGCGATCATAACCCCTCATGTACCGCCTGAGAAATTGAGCCGATCGCGGTGCGCTGACCAGCAAATTGTTGCTGGAGATTTTGTTTTTCGTGTGTCGAATACGCAGAGTGCCGAGGCGGCGTCCTGGCAGCGACACGGCCGCGGCCACTGTGAGATCCCCCATACCGGACGCGCCTCCGGAGGACTGTGAGGCTGGCTAAGAATTCGCTGGGCACCGAGTGGGCCTGTCGATCACGATCCGATCACGGTCGCGCGTTATCCACAGAGAGTGTCGGGGCGCGGGCGCGTAGCGCTGCCCTAATAGCGAGTCGACCCCTCGGGGCTGGCTGTGGATAAACCTGTGGAAACTGTGTATAGCCCGGTTTAGCTGGAGGTCGGCCTTCGCCGGGCGGGCCCGGGCGTGTCAAGATCGATGACGTGAGCTCAGAACCGTCGATCACGCAAATCACCGTTGGCGAACTGCCCGCCGAATTCGGGCCGACCGATGTGTTGCTGGATGTGCGCGAGGACGACGAGTGGAATCGCGGGCATGCGGCCGATGCGCAGCACATCCCGATGGGTCAGGTGCCGGCCCGCCTGGACGAGATCGACCGAACGTCGACGCTGTATGTCATCTGCAAAGTGGGTGGCCGCTCGGCGAAGGTCGCCGAATTCCTGGCCCGCGACGGCTACGAACCGATCAACGTCGACGGCGGCATGCTGGCCTGGGCCGCGGCCGGCCGCCCGGTTGTCACCGATGACGGTGGCCCCGGAAGCATCTGACCTGGCTTCTGCCGATTGCACGGTTAGGCTGGTCCAGTGATTCGCGCCGGCGACGATGCAGCGCCCGATGACGGTGCAGCGCGCAGCGATGCTGAGGAGGCGGGCACCAAAGGCCGTTGCGATGAGGAGGAGCGGCGCCAATGATTCAAGTGTGCTCCCAGTGCGGCACACGCTGGAATGTCCGCGACAAGCAGCGTTCATGGTGCCCGCGCTGCAACGGAACGCTGTTGGCGCCGACGGCAACTGAGCCACCGCCCGCGAATCCGAACGCTTGGAGCGCCGGACCACGCAATGCGCCCCGGCTGCCTCCCGGCTATCGATGGATCGCGGTGCGCCCCGGGCCGCCGCCACCCCCGCGCCGTCGTCGCCGTCCGCTGGGGCCGACCCCGCGCTATCAGGGCATTCCGCGTTGGGGCCTGCAAGACCGCGTCGACCAGGACACCGGCTCCGGCCGGGTCCGGCGGGAGGCGCCGACTCCCGAACGCATACGTACCGCGTTCTTCGTGGCCGCGGTCGCGCTGGGTGCGGCCGCTTTGGTTCATCTGCTGCGCTACCTGCTGCTGGTGATCAACCGCAACAGGTTGCTGAACTGGCTGGTCGCCGACGCCGCCGGGTTACTCAGCGTGCTGGTCAGCCTGGCCGCCGTCGCCGCGGTGATGACGCTCGCTTATCAGCTGGCCGGCTGGCTGATCGCCCGGCGGGCAGCGGCATTCGAGCATGCGGGCCTGCCGGAATCCCGATCGCGGCGGGCCTTGTGGATGGGCACGCTGCTGCCGCCGACGATCGCGATGGTGCTGGCCATCACCTTCGCCGTGGTTGCGGTGACGACGGGCCATTCCGCCAGCTGGGCATTGATGGCGGCGTGCGTGACGTTCTGTTGTCTGCCGCTGCTGGCTTCAGTTTGGGCGTTGGTATTCGTCATCGAGCTAGCCAAGGCCGAGGACCACTACGCGCAGTTCCGGTCGCTGATCTGGAGCTGGTGGCTGATGTGGCTGCTGAGCAGCGTCACGTCGGTGTTCGCCTCGATTACCAGCGGTGCCCAGGACTCGCAGGGCATCGCCAACAACACCGTGGCGATGATCGTCGCGTATGTGATCGCGTTGGGCGCGGTGCTGGCGACGTCGAAGCTGTTCGAGGTGTTCGAGCGCAAGCCGGTCGAGCGACCCGCGCATCGGTGGGTCATCGTTCCTGATGAAGAGGTCGCTGCGACGGAATCTGCTGCAGCGGTTGAGCTGCCGGGTGAAGAACCGGCAGCATAGACATATGACGTATGCCGAGGGCGTGGACTCTCGGCATCCATTCGTAGTCGCGCACCGTGGCGCCTCGGCGTCGCGTCCTGAACACACGCTGGCCGCCTACGATCTCGCCCTTCGCGAGGGCGCCGACGGGGTGGAATGCGACGTCCGGCTCACCCGCGACGGGCATCTGGTGTGCGTGCACGACCGCAAACTCGACCGGACCTCCACCGGGGCGGGTCTGGTCAGCATGATGACGCTGGCGCAGCTGCGCGAGTTGGAGTTCGGTTCGTGGCACGGGAGTTGGCGGGCCGACGGGGCCCACGGCGATACCGGGCTGCTGACGTTGGACGCTCTGGTCGCGCTGGTGCTGGACTGGAAGCGGCCGGTGAAGATCTTCATCGAGACCAAACACCCGGTGCGCTACGGCGCGCTCGTCGAGAGCAAGCTGCTGGCGCTGCTGCACCGCTTCGGTATCGCCTCGCCCGCCTCGGCCGACCTGTCGCGCGCGGTGGTGATGTCGTTCTCCTCCGCGGCGCTGTGGCGGGTCCGGCGGGCGGCGCCGCTGCTGCCGACGGTATTGCTTGGTCGCAGCCATCGATACCTGGGCAGCAGCGCGCCGAGCACAATCGGCGCCACCGCGGTCGGCCCGTGGATCGGGACGTTGCGTGAGCACCCCGCGCTCGTCGACCGCGCGGCGGCCCAGGGTCGGGCGCTGTACTGCTGGACGGTCGACGACTACCAGGACGTCAACTTCTGCCGCGACATCGGGGTGGCCTGGATGGCGACAAACCACCCGGGCCGCGCCAAGGCGTGGCTCGAAGGCGGCCTGGCCGGCGCCGACCCGCACTGACTATCGGCTTAGGGTTGTCCACTGCGCACGCTTGCGGGCACCGGCTGATCAGCGGCCAAGGCGTCGAACAACGCGGTCGCTTTCTCGTGATCCCAGACCACGACCGATCCGGAATCGGTACTGGCGAATTGCCCGATCGGCACGGTCAATTCGGTGGGCGAGCCCTGCAGCGCCCAGCCCAGCCGGACCAGGTCCCAGACGTGGTCACCGCGGTCGACGGTCAGCGCGCCGGCGGCGGCGTGCGGCACCGCGTACCACCGCCACGGGTTGAGCCAGACCGTCGGGCTGACCGCCCGGTGCAACAGCGCCGACATGAACTGCCGTTGGTCGACCATCCGATCCAGGTCGGCGCGTGGCGTGGCACGGCTGCGCACGTAACCGAGCGCGTTGGGACCGTCCAGTTTCTGGCATCCGGCGGGCAGTGTGATCCCGGCCAGCGGGTCGTTGATAGGAGCCTTCGGGCACACCGTGACCCCGCCGAGGCCGTCGATCAGCCCGGCGAACCCGCCGAAGCCGATCTCGGCGTAGTGGTCGATTCGAAGGCCGGTCGCCTGCTCGACCGTCTCGGCCAGCAGCGATGCACCGCCCATCGAGTACGCGGCGTTGATTTTGTCGCGGCCGTAGCCGGGTATCGGCACATACGAGTCACGGGGAATGGAGACCATCGTGGTCGAAGCGTTCGAGCCGATGGCGGGAACGTGGACCAGCATGATCGTGTCGGTTCGGCCGTTGCCGGTGTCACCGCCGGTGGCCAGCGCCTGCTGCTGTTCGGCGGTCAAACCCTGACGGCTGTCGGAGCCGACCAGCAGCCAGGTGCTGCCCTGGTCGGCCGGCGGACGGCCCGAGTAATCCGTCAGCGCCGACTCGCGGTGCAACGCCGTCTCCAGCCACAGGGCGCCGCCGAGGACCGCGGCGCAGCCCAGCAGCACGACGACCACCAAGCTCAGCGAAACAATCTGCAGCCATGGCCTTTTGGGGTGCCCGGCGCGGCGGGGCGACGGTGACGATGCAATCGGCAGCGACCGTTGGCCGGGACTGCGACGAGTGGGCGACACCGGCCGTGGTGGAGGTGTGCCCGGCGGTGGCGGCCGCTTGCGCCGGCTCTGGTCGTCCATGCTCAGTGCAGCCATCGCAGGTGGCCGGCCAGCAGCGCGTACCCGACGAAAGCCGCGGTGTCGATCAATCCGTGCGCGATCACCAACGGCCACAGCCGGCCGGTGCGCTGCCACGCGTAGCCGAATACCAGGCCCATCGCTATGTTGCCCAGCCCCGCGCCGAAGCCCTGATAGAGGTGATACGCGCCGCGCAGCAGGCTCGACCACGCCAGAGCGGCCCGCGGTCCGACGCCCAGTTGGCCGAGCCGGGTGAGCAGATAGCCGACGACGATCACCTCCTCGGCCCAGCCGTCGGCAAAGGCGGTGAGCACCAGCATCGGAATGCGCCACCAGGTGTCGCCCAAGCCGGACGGGACGACCGACGCGTTGACGTGCAACGCCCGCGCCGCGAGGTAGAGCGCCAACCCGGGCACGCCGATCAGCGCGGCCAGCCCGATGCCGCCGAGCAGATCGGGGCGCCACCGGAATCGCGTCAGACCGACGCCGGCGGGCGCTAACCCGGTGCGCCACAACAAATACAGACCGAGCGCGCCCCAGGCGACCAGCTGCACCACCACGGTGACATTGAGGCCGAGGTCGATCAGGTCGAAGTAGGACCGCTTGGGGTTGAGCGGAATTCGCTGGCTACTGAGGCCGCGCAGCACCGAATCTGCGAGCTGCAGCGCTGCCTCGACGGCGCTGAGGCCGAACGTCACGGCGAGCGTGATGACGAGCTCGACGCGCAGCGGCCGTCGCTCGACATCGCTGAGGGGCGCAACCACCCCGACACGGTAACCGGCCGCGGGTGGTCCCTCAGGCCTGGCGCGCTCTCAACCCGTTCACGAACGGGCAGCCCATCAGCACCCGGATGGCCTTCCCCAGCCCGGCCACGTCGTCGACCGGTGTGCGGAACGGCAGCCGGACGTCGCGGTCGCCTTCGGCGCTTTCCACCCGCAGCCGCATGCCGTAGCGGTCGATGCCGAGCGGGCGGATGTCGCCGCGCCGCAGCCGGGCCGGCAGCCGTGCGGCCAAGCGCGCGACCACGTCGCGGTGCGCGGTGTCCAGGTGTCGGATCCAGCACGATTCGACGGCGCAGAACGGGTCTGGTCGGGCGGCCAGCAGCGCCGCGGAATCGACGGCCTCGGCGCCGGTGGCATCGGTGACCACCACTGACTCGATCTCCAGGCGGGCCAGCAGGTACTGAGTGTCGGCTTCATCTTGTCCGGCCACCGGCCGCGATGCCGGGGTGCGCACCTGCAGCAGCGCCGGGTGCGGGTGCTCGGCGGCGATCAGGTCGAGCATCTCGCGCACCTCCGCGGGCGGCACCAGGTGCAGCACGCCCCGGATCCACACCAGCGAGCGGACCGGTTCGCGCAGCGGCAACGGGGCGTAGTCGGCGAGCTCCAGCACGGCCTGGACACCGTCGGCCCCGCAATCGGGCGGCACCGCGACCCCAAACGATCCGTCAGCGAGCAGGTGATGCAGGGGAGTGGTGAGCGGCTCCGCGCCGTCGACTGCGAGCAGCGCACCACCGGCGCGGACGCAGGTACTGCGGATCCGTTCGGCCGTCGTGGGGGCCGGGCAGTGAGCGAGTGTCATCGTGAACCGTCCTTCGAAGTGAGGTAAGCCTTACTTAACTAAAGACGGTCGGACGGCGCAAGGCCTACGAACCGATAGGGTTGTCGGTCGTGGCCAGCATCGCGTATCTCGGTCCGTCGGGGACCTTCACCGAAGCGGCGTTGTTGCAGATGACCGAGGTCGGTTCGGTTCCGCCGTGCCCGGCGGACGCGTGGCAGCTGATGCCGGTGGACAGCACGCTCGCCGCGCTCGAGGCGGTGCGCGCCGGTACCGCCCGCTATGCCTGTGTACCGATCGAGAACTCCATCGACGGCTCGATCATGCCGACGCTCGACAGCCTGGCAATCGGCACGCCGCTGCAGATCTTCGCCGAGCTGACACTCGACGTGGCGTTCAGCATCGCCGTCCAGCCCGGCCGGGCGGCCGCCGACATCCGCACGCTAGCCGCGTTCCCGGTCGCCGCCGCCCAGGTGCGGCACTGGCTGGCCGCCAATCTGCCTGCCGCCGAACTACGTCCGGCGATCTCCAACGCAGACGCCGCGCAGCAAGTCGCCGACGGACTGGTCGACGCCGCAGTGAGCTCCCCGTTGGCCGTCGCGCACCGCAGCCTCTCGACGCTGGCCGATGGTGTGGTCGACGAGGCCAATGCCCGGACCCGCTTTGTCCTGGTCGGCCGGCCCGGCCCGCCGCCGGCCCGAACCGGCGCCGACCGCACGTCGGTGGTGTTGCGGATCGCCAATTCGCCGAGTGCGCTGGTTTCAGCGCTCACCGAGTTCGGGATTCGGGGTATTGACCTGACCCGCATCGAATCTCGGCCCACCCGAACGGAATTGGGAACCTACGTGTTCTTCGTGGACTGCGTCGGCCATATCGACGATGATGCCGTCGCCGAAGCGCTCAAGGCGTTGCATCAGCGCTGTACCGATGTGCGCTACCTGGGTTCCTGGCCGACGGGCGAGGTCGCCGGGGCCCGGCCCCCGCAACTGGACGAGGCCGCGCGCTGGCTGGAGACGCTGCGTAAGGGGTCGGCACAGTGAGCGGTCGGCTGTTACTGGTGCGGCACGGCCAGTCCTTCGGCAACGTCGACAAACGCCTGGACACCCGGCCGCCCGGGGCTGAGCTGACGCCGTTGGGTCGTGAGCAGGCACGCGATTTCGCCAAGGCGCTGCCCGCGCCGCCGGGGCTTCTGCTGCACTCCGTGGCCACCCGGGCCATGCAGACCGCCGAAGAGGTCAGCGGCATTGTCGGCGTGCCGGCCCGCGAGGTGACCGGCATCCACGAGGTCCAGGCGGGCGACCTGGAAAGTCGCAATGACGACGCCGCCATCGACGAATTCCACGCCGTGTACGAACGCTGGCTCAGGGGCGAGCACGACGTGTCGATGCCTGGTGGTGAAAGCGCCGACCAGGTGCTGGATCGCTATCTGCCGGTGGTGAACGAGCTACGCACCCGCTACCTCGATGACGACGGCTGGACCGCAGACATCGTCGTGGTCAGCCACGGGGCGGCAATCCGGCTGAACGCGGCGGTATTGGCCGATGTGCCAAACACTTTCGCGCTCGACCACCATCTGGCCAACGCCGAATTCGTGGTGCTGACGCCGCAGAATGACGACCGCTGGACCTGCGAGCAGTGGGGCGCGCAGACACCGCCATTCGACCCGGTGCCCGACCCGGAGGACTCGGTCGCCGACCCGATGGGCTGACGGCGCTAGATCGCCAGGGCCGCTGACGGCTCGGCCGCGTCCATCCGAGCGCACTCGCAGCCGACGGCATCGCAGTCGACAACGAACGTGTGCGCCAACAACTCTGGACTGGTGCAGTTTTCATCGGTGCATTCCGAACGCTGCAGCCAATGATGGATGAGCGTCCCGTGGCAGTGCTCCAGGCCTGCCCGGCAGTCGCGGCAGTCGTTATTCATGGGCCATGTCTAGCACCGATCGCCGACAGATCCGCGGTGCCGCGCCACGCCGGGCTAGCAGGATTGCCCGGTTCCTCAACGGCCCGTGCCGGGCCGCATCGTCGCCGGGCTAGGCAGGATTGCCCGGCTCCTCAACGGCCCGTGCGCCGGGCCGCATCGTCGCCGGGCTAGGCCCAGCCGAGTTCGTGCAGCCGCTCGTCGTCGATCCCGAAATGATGGGCGATCTCGTGGATCACGGTGATCTTGACCTCCTCGACCACGTGCTCGTCGTCGTCGCAGATCTCCAGCAGCGCGTCGCGATAGATGGTGATGGTGTCCGGTAGCGATCCGGCGTAGTGCGAGTCGCGTTCGGTCAGCGCCACACCTTCGTACAGCCCCAGCAAATCGTCATCGTCGGGGTGACGGTCGGCGACCAGCACCACGACGTTGTCCATCACGGCCGCCAGCTTGGGCGGGACCAGATCGAGCGCGTCGGACACCAATTCGTCGAACCGTTGCGGATCCATCCGAACGGCCACTTGGCTACTGTCCCGGTGCCGGCGGTGGGGGAGGCTCCTGCGCACCACCCGGCGGCGGACCCTCCGGGGCCGGGGCCGGGGCCGGGGCTTCGGGGGCGGGCGCGGGTGCCGGTGAGGCGGGCGCCGGCGCTTGTCCCGGCAGGTGCTCGTTGCCCTGCCGCTGGCTGCTTGATCCTCCGGACGTTCCGGGCGACCCGCTCGATCCCGACGCGCTGGACGAGCCGCCCCCGTTCGATCCGGTCGACGAGGCACCTCCGCCGCCATGGGTATCGGGCGCCGTCGGACCGGTGGGGATGGGCGGCAGGTTGAGCCGCTCCTGCGGAATGTCGGGCGGCGGAATCGGGGCCTGTCCGTTGATCTTCAACGCGCCCTTGGCGCTGTTCAGCAGCGTCGCCCAGCCGCCATTGCCCAGCGTCGCGCCGATGCTGCAAGCCACCTCACGGCTACCGGCCGACCAGCTGGGCAGCGACAGCGTGCTGTAGATCAACGTCAGCGTGGTGCTGCGCAACTGCACAGGCGCGAGGTAGGCGTCGGTCTGCTTGGTACAGGACTCCTTGATGAAGCCGTCCTGCTCCGGCTCGGGCGGCAGGCCCTCGGGGAACCGCGCGAGCAGGTTGACCGTCCCGGTGACCTCCATCGCGTGCGGCGCGACACAGTCGACCGGGATGTCGGTGGGCTGGTTGGTGGCGGGGTCGATGCCCAGACAGGTTCCGTCCGGCCAGACCTTCGACTGGTCGACATCGGCGACCTTGCCCTTGATGGCGACCTGCTGGTTCCCGGCGCCCGGCAGCTGCAATCCGCACAGCATCCGCCGCTCGCCGAACTGCCGCCACGCCTTATCGCCCGACCACAACATGCTGATCACGAACTTGCTGTTCGGGTCGAACTTGGGACCCAGGTAGCGGCGGACCGACGACTCGCACTGCTCCTGGCTGATCTGCTCGATGCGGGTCGCCGTGGGGGGCGCCGCCGACGGGCCGTACTCCGAGCCGGGGAAGGTGCGCATGTCGATCGACTCGGAGACCTCGAAGCGGTGGTCGTCCTTGCAGTCGACCAGGTTGGCGGCCTCCGGCATCCGGTCCGGCCACATCAGGCAGTTGCCGCTGGCCGCGCGGTTGAACGCGTCGTTGCCCTTGGTGCCGGTCGGCGGCACGGGATCGATGTAGCCGGCCAGCCGTCCGGGGCCACCGCCGATCGGCAGGGCGGTGACGAGTCCGGCGATCAGCAGGCCGCCGAGCGCGGTGAGCAGCAACGCCCGTCGGGTCGCCGAGGCCTGCAGCGACCCGTTCAGCGAATTCACCCACTCGACGCGCGGCCGCCGACGCCGTTGACCAGACGCCTCCGCCGCGTCAGCGACGTCATGGTCGTCGCGCTCCGATTGATGCCACATCGCCCCCCATTCTGACAGGCGAAACGTGGTACGTGACGGCTGTTACAGAAGTGAAATGGTTGTCGGTGCTTCGCGGCCACCACGTAGGGTTCTAGCCTGTGATCGACCTGAAGCTGCTGCGGGACAATCCCGACGCCGTCCGTGAGTCGCAGACCAAGCGAGGTGAGGATCCGAACCTGGTCGACGCGCTGCTCGCGGCAGACGCTGAGCGCCGAAAGGCGATCTCGATCGCGGACACCCTGCGCGCCGAGCAGAAGGCGGCCAGCAAGAAGGTCGGCGGCGCATCGCCCGATCACCGGCCCGCGCTGCTACAGGCCGCGAAGGAGCTCGCCGAGCAGGTCAAGGCGGCCGAGGCCACCCAGGCCGAAGCGGAGACGGCGTTCACCGCCGCGCACCTGGCGATCTCCAACGTCATCATCGACGGCGTCCCGGCCGGCGGGGAAGACGACTTCGTCGAACTCGAACGCGTCGGCGAACCGGCCGCGATCGACAATCCCAAAGACCACCTCGAACTCGGCGAAGCGTTGGGTCTGCTCGACATGGAACGCGGCGCCAAGGTGTCGGGCTCGCGGTTCTATTTCTTGACCGGACACGGTGCCTTGCTGCAGCTGGGCCTACTGAACATGGCGATCCGGCTGGCCGCCGACAACGGATTCGTGCCGATCATCCCGCCGGTGCTAGTGCGCCCCGAGGTGATGTCGGGAACCGGGTTCCTCGGCGCGCACGCCGACGAGGTGTATCGCGTCGAGGCCGACGACCTCTATCTGGTCGGCACCTCCGAGGTGCCGCTGGCCGGCTACCACTCGAACGAGATCCTCGACCTGTCCGACGGCCCGCACCGCTACGCCGGCTGGTCGTCGTGCTTTCGCCGCGAGGCCGGCAGCTACGGCAAGGACACCCGCGGCATCATCCGCGTGCATCAGTTCGACAAGGTCGAAGCGTTCGTCTACTGCGAGCCAGCCGACGCCGAGGCCGAACACGAGAGGCTGCTGAACTGGCAGCGCGAGATGCTCGCCCGCATCGAGGTGCCGTACCGGGTGATCGATGTCGCCGCAGGCGATCTCGGCTCGTCGGCGGCGCGCAAGTTCGACTGCGAGGCCTGGGTGCCCACCCAGCAGGCCTACCGCGAGCTGACCTCGACGTCGAACTGCACCACCTTTCAGGCCCGGCGGCTGGCTACCCGCTACCGCGACCCGGCCGGTAAGCCGCAGATCGCGGCGACCCTCAACGGCACGCTGGCCACCACTCGTTGGCTGGTCGCGATCCTGGAAAACCACCAGCAACCCGACGGCAGCGTGCGGATTCCCGCGGCGCTCGTGCCGTTCGTCGGCGCCGACGTGCTGGAACCGAAGTAGTGAATCCAGTCTCACCGGTAGCGGCAAACGTCGAGCCGGGCTTTCTTTGCTGCTCTATCATCTTCTGAACTGCGTCCTGAAGAAGAGCCGGGACGACCGCGTCAAAGATTTGTGAGAGCGCGATGGGTTGGCTCGGCGAATGGTGGCGCCAGTCCGATCACTATGACCGGCTGAGCGCACATCTGGCTGCCCGCGGGATGGACACGATCACCCGGTTCACGGTGGCGTTCATCGCGGGCTGCCTGTCAATGGTTGCGGTGGGGACGACGTTCGCTCCCACCGGTCCGGAGACCACTCCGGAGCTGGCCTGCGCGTGGATCGCTGGCGTCGGGGCCGCCGCAGGCGCGGTGTTGTGGGCGACGCGCTGGCCGAGCCGCACGGCCGCCATCTGGTTCGCGCTGTTGTCCAGCGTCTGCATTGCGCTGGTTGCGTTCGCGCAGCGCGACCCGCTGGTCGCCATGCTGACGTGTGCCACGTTCGGCACGCTCGCCACCTACATCGCGTTGTTCCATCGCGCGTGGCTGATGGCCTACAACTTCGCCTTCGCGGGAGCGATCGGTGCGATCGAGGGTGTCCGGATCTCTAGGGACCACGGCGTCGCCGTTGCGGCGTGCGGCCTCGCCCTGTTGTTGCTGCTGAACCTCGCCGTTCCCTTCGGCGTCCAAGTCGTTGTTCACGTCCTCGGCGCCGATGCCGTGCGAGCCGAGCGTGACCAGCTGACCGGGCTGTTCACCCGGCGGGCCTTCCATCGACGGGCCAAGGCCTGCCTGGAGAAGAGCAGCGTGAAGCAGGCCTACGTCGTGGTGTGCGTGATCGACCTGGACCGCTTCAAACAGCTCAACGACAGCTACGGGCACAGCACCGGCGACGACGCGCTGGTCTCGGTGGCGCGGGCGCTGCGCGACACCACCGACGACACCGCGGTGATCGGCCGGTCGGGCGGTGAGGAATTCGTCATTGCCGATACCTGGCACCCCGACGAGGTCCATCGTCGAGCGCAACAGCTCTGCGATGAAATCGCGGCGTTGCCGTTCGGCATCACTGCGAGCATCGGCACCGTCGGCGTCCACCCCGCTTACCGCGTGGGTAGTCGCAGCGATCTGCTCATCGAACTCATCGCCGCCGCCGATGCCGCCATGTATGCCGCCAAGCGGCGTGGTGGCAACCAGGCCGGCCACCACGAATGGCCGCTTCCGCCGCCGCTGGCCAGCTTCGCCGAGGACGAAACCGACTACCGCGACGGGGTCAGTGCCTGATCACTTTTCGCGAGCCGGTGCTGGCGCTCGATGGTGGCGAAATAGAACGCGAACGCGAACGCGAAACTGGTGAACAGGCTGGAGACGAAGTACAGCCACGGCCGTCGCAGCCCACGCCGATAACCGTCGACGATCGTAAACAGCGGTAGCAGAACAACATTGGCGATCGTGTAATCCTGACTCGCCGAGCTGGCGGCCGGGTTGGTGAACATCAGTCGGATGTACTCGGCCCAACTCCCGTGTTGCCCCCACAGCGGGTTGGTCGAACCTCGCGAATACTCCTGCACAAAGCGGATATTGAAGTACCAGCCCAGGATGACCGAAGCGATACCGATCACGTAGTACAGGGCCTCCAGCGGCGAGAACAGCCCGCCGCCGCCGACGCGGGAGAAGACCTGACGGTTGGACGCGACGATCCAGGTGATGACCGCGATGCCGAGGATCGCGTGCGTGAGAAGCGAGACCATCGCCGCAGTCTCACCCCGGGCCGGAAGTTTTGTCAATATTGACACAACGGGTTCTGGGGTAAATTCCAGAGATGATCCGCCCGGCGCAGACCGCGCGCAGCGAGCGCACCCGTGAGGCGCTGCGCCAGGCCGCGCTGGTGCGATTCCTGGCCCAGGGTGTCGAGGACACCTCGGCCGAGCAGATCGCCGCGGACGCCGGCGTCACGCTGCGTACGTTCTATCGCCACTTCTCGTCCAAGCACGATCTGCTGTTCGCCGACTACACCGGGCTGAACTGGTTTCGCACGGCGCTCAACGACCGGCCGCTGACCGAACCGATCGTCGACTCGGTGCAGGCGGCGATCTTCGCGTTCCCGTATGACGTTGACGCCGTTACCAAAATCGCCGCGTTGCGCGATCACGAGATTGATCCCGGCCGGATCGTGCGCCACATTCAGGACGTGCAAGCCGATTTCGCCGACGCGATCCTGTCTCAGTTGCAACGACGCAGCGGCGCCACCGATCCGGCCGCCGACCAAGGGGTGCGCTTTGCCGTGACGGCGCGCTGCATCGCCGCGGCGGTGTTCGGTGCGATGGAGGTCTGGATGCTCGGTGACGACCGATCGCTGGGCGAGTTGGCCCGGGTCTGTCATCTCGCGCTGGAGACGCTGCGGGCCGGAATCACCGAGGCGTGGCCCAACCAAGTTTTGTCATAATTGACAAAACTGCTCATCCCTGCCAGCCTGCTCAGCAGAGCGGAGAGGTGCGAGCAGATGACCGACTACGACGCGATTGTGATTGGTGCCGGACACAATGGCCTGGCCGCCGCGGTGTTGTTGCAAAGGGCCGGTCTGCGGACGTTGTGCCTGGAGTCGAAACTGTACGCGGGCGGGATGGCTTCCACCGTCGAGTTGTTCGACGGGTATCACTTCGAGATCGCCGGTTCGGTGCAGTTCCCCACCGCGCCGGTGGTTCGCGAACAACTCGGCCTGGACACCATTCCCACCATCGACCTGGACGTGATGTCGGTGGCGCTGCGCGGCGTCGGCGACGACCCGATGATCCAATACAGCGACCCAGTCAAACTGTTCACTCATCTCAACGAGGTGCACGGCGCCGAGGCCGTCAACGGCATGGCGGGACTGATGGCCTGGGCGATGGCGCCCACGCGGGCGCTCGGACGCTTCGACGCCGGTGCCCCGCCGAAAACGCTCGATGAGATGTATGCCTGTGCCACCAACGAATTCGAGCGCTCCGCGATCGACGAGATGCTGTTCGGTTCGGTCACCGACGTGCTCGATCGCTACTTGCCCGACCGTGAGAAGCACGGCGCGCTGCGCGGCTCGATGACCGTGCTGGCGGTCAACACCCTCTACCGCGGTCCGGACACGCCGGGCAGCGCCGCCGCGCTGGCCTTCGGTCTCGGCGTCCCCGAGGGCGCCACCATGCAGATGAAGAAGTTGCGCGGGGGAATCGGCGCGCTCACCTCACATCTCGTCGACTCACTCGAGCGCGACGGCGGCGAGGTTCGGCTGCGCACCAAGGTCACCGAGATCCTGGTGAGCGACCAGAAGGTCCAAGGTGTGCGCACCGAGGCCGGCGAGACGGTGACGGCGCCGATCGTGATCTCGGCGCTGGCGCCCGACCTGACCGTCAACGATTTGGTCGACCCGGCGGCGCTGTCGGCCGACATCCGCGAGCGCTACACCCGGATTGACCACCGCGGCAGCTACATTCAGATGCACTTCGCCTTGGACGAGGCACCGGAATTCGTAGCGCCGTACGAGATGCTCAACGACCCGAGTATGCAGGCGTCGATCGGCATCTTCTGCACGCCCGAAGAAGTCCAGCAGCAGTGGGAGGACTGCCGACGGGGCATCGTGCCCGCCGACCCGACCGTCGTCTTCCAGGTGCCGTCGCAGAACGACCCCGACCTCGCGCCGCCCGGCAAGCATGCCGCGTCGGCCTTCGCGCTGTGGTTCCCGATCGAGGGCGACGTCGACTACGGAGCGGCGAAGGTGGAGATGGGTCAGCGGGTGATCGACAAGATCACCCGGTTGGCCCCTAACTTTGAACGCAGCATCAGCCGGCACACCACTTTCACGCCCAAGCACATGGGGGTGATGTTCGGCGCGCCCGGTGGCGACTACTGCCACGGCCTGTTTCATGCCAACCAGGTCGGGCCCAACCGGCCCGGGCCGAAAGGCTTTCTCGGACAGCCACTCCCGGTCGACGGGCTCTATCTGGCCAGCACCGGATGCCATGGTGGACCGGGTATCACGTTCATTCCGGGTTATAACGCGGCCCAACAGGCGCTGGCCGACGCAGGACGCTGACCCCCGACGCGGACGTCAGCCCCGCTCGTCGAGCAGTCGATCCAGCAGTGCGGTGAACTCGTCGGGGTGCGCGGGGGTGAACGCCGGACTGGGCCGGGTGCCCGGCACGTCGAGCGTGATCAGGGTCGACCGAAACGGTCGGCTCATGTCCAGTGGCAGCCAGCGGCGCAGGTCGGAACTGCCCCAGATGCGGAACCGATGCAGGAACAGTCCCAGCGATTCGGCCTTGTAGCCGCGCACCTGCTGCAGCGCAATGATCTTCGAGGTTCCGGACGGAAAATGGTAGCGCCGCAGCGTGATCGCCTCGCGGTCCAGTTGCACCAGACCGTCGTCGTAGGTGTCGGCGCTCACGGGCGGGCGCTCCGAAGTTGGTGACCGCGGGCGGTCAGGCATCGGCCGTTCTCCAGATTCCACTGCCAGCCGTGCAGGTTGCAGGTCAGCGTGGTGCCCTCGATGATGCCGAACTTGGACAGGTCCGCTTTCAGGTGCGGGCAGCGTCGCTGAATCTCCCAGCCGTCCATGATGATCGACGCGGAGTCGTCGTGCGTCTCGGCGAACCAGCCGTCGGCATAGGCGATCCGCTCGCCGGTCAGACACTTGAAGAAGGTGTACAAGTACTCGTTGTAGCCGCCGACCCGCCAGGCGCGGAACCGGGTGGACAAGAAGATCGTGTTGACCCAGTCCGGCTCGTCGTCGCGCAGCACGGTGCGCACCAACTCGGCCGGAATGGCGAACCCGTAGCGAAACTTCTCGTCGGAGATCGGTTCCCGCACAGTCCGTTTCGGGAAGTCCAGCACCACCCGCTGCGAGCCCATCACCAGCTCGACGGGGTAGCCGATGCCGTCGCAGATTTCGTCACCGGCGAGCATGATCGGTTCGAACTTCGCGCGCAGCGGTTCGAGCAGCGAGTCGCCGGCGGCGGGTGCCCAGCGGGCTTTCTCCGCTGCCAGCACCGGCTCCATCCGCGCGGCGTAGTCGGCGATGTAGTCCGCCTTGCCGGTGGTGAAGATCGCCTCGACCTGCTCGACGGGCAGCGGGTGGTTGAGCGAATTCAATTGTGCGCCAGTGAAATCCGCGGTCGTGCCCGGGATCATCAGCAGCCCGTGGTCGTGGCCGTTACTGCGCAGCTGGTCGAGGAAGACGATCTGATCTGGAAAGATATTGGCCGGGTCGCCGTGGTCGTCGTTGAGGTCACGCAACTCCGGGTCCAGGAAGCAGGGCGGGCCGGCCGACGGCACCACCCAGGTCGCGCCGACCTGCGCGATGTACTGCCGAGACCGGTCCATCTGGCGCTGTCGCTTTTGGATGCCGAACGACTCCTTGGCGCGTTCCGGCATGTCGTAGACCATCGGATACCAGATCGCCCCGGAGTACTGCAGCATATGCACGTCGACGTGACCGAACGCCGACGTCAACGCATCCAAGTCCACCGGCCGCGCGTCGTTCATGTTGAACGCCGTCGTGACGCCGTCGCTGACCACCAGCCCCGAGTCGCCGATCGGTCCGTCGGCGGGCGCGCGCAGCGCGATGATCATGATGTCCAGCTCGCCCTTGGGCCCGCTGACCCGGTGCTGCACCGAATCGGTGGTCTCGAAGAACCGGTGGAATCCGAGCGTCTGCAACGCGTTCTTGAGGTCCGGCACCGGGTAGTCGGGCAGCAGAACCACGGCGTCCTTGTTGACGTGCTCGGTCAGCAGCTTCGCGTCGAAGTGATCCCTATGCAGGTGCGAGACGTACAGGTAGTCGCAGTCGCCCAGCGCGTCCCAGTCCAAGCCGCTGTTGTCCGGAAACGGAAACCACGACGCGAAGTACGCCGGATTCACCCAGGGGTCGCACAGAATGCTGCCGGCCTGGGTATTGATCCGGAAGCCTGCGTGGCCGATGCTTGTGACCTGCACTGACGTCCTTCAAAGGCTGGTTCCGCGACGCTCGTCTGACGCCTCGAGCTTAGCGGCCGAGCCGGGAAACACCCGACCCGCTAGAGCGGCAACGCCGCGAACACTAGGCTTGATCACCGTGGAACCGGTATACGGGACAGTGATTGCCCTGGTGCGGCTGACCTGGCGGGCGCAGGGTCTGCGCTTCACGGTTGTCGGCCAGGAGAACATCCCCGACGGCGGCGCCGTCATCGCGATCAACCACACCAGCTATTTCGACTTCACCCTTGCCGGTCTGCCCGCGTTCAAGCAGCACCGCAAGCGCAAGGTGCGGTTCATGGCCAAGCAAGAAGTCTTCGACAACAAGATCACCGGGCCCATCATGCGAGGCTGCCGGCACATCCCGGTGGACCGTTCCAGCGGCTCGGCCTCGTACGAGGCCGCGGTCGACCGGCTCAAGGCCGGCGAGCTGGTCGGCGTCTACCCGGAAGCCACGATCAGCCGCAGCTTCGAGATCAAGGAATTCAAGTCTGGCGCCGCCCGGATGGCGATCGAAGCGGGTGTGCCGATCGTCCCGCACATCGTCTGGGGCGCCCAGCGGATCTGGACCAAAGACCACCCCAAGAAGGTGTTTCGACCCAAGGTGCCGATCGTGATCGTGGTCGGCGAGGCGATCCAACCGACGCTGCCGGCCGCCGAGCTGACCGCGCTGCTGCACTCCCGGATGCAGCACCTGCTCCAGCAGGCGCAGGACCTGTATCCGTCGCATCCGGCCGGCGAATGGTGGGTGCCGCATCGGCTCGGCGGCAGCGCGCCCACCCTGGCCGAAGCCGCCCAGCTGGACGCCGAGGAAGCCAGCCAACGCGCGGCGGCGCGTGCCGCCCGCGAAGCGGGTCGCACCGAGTAGCGGCCATGGAGCCGGTGTACCGCGCGCTCGAGATCACGGCGAAAGCCCTGGTCGCGGCGACCGGCACCACAATCACCTATCAGCACCTCGAGCACATCCCGCGCAGCGGCGGAGCCGTCATCGCGATCAACCACACCAGCTACGTGGACTGGCTGCCGGCCGCGCTGGCGGCGAACGCCCGCGGGCGACGGATCCGCTACCTGATCAAGGCTGAGATGCAGCAGGTGAAGGCGGTCAATTTCCTGATCAACCACACCAAGACCGTCCCGGTCGACCGAGGCTCCGGCTCGCGCGCCTACGCCTCGGCCGTCCGGCTGCTGAAAGACGGCGAGGTGGTCGGTTTGATGCCGGAGGCGACCATCAGCCGCAGCTTCGAGCTCAAGGAGTTCAAAACGGGTGCGGCGCGGATGGCATTGGCCGCGCATGTCCCGACGGTGCCGTTGATCGTGTGGGGCGCACAGCGGATCTGGACCAAGGACCACCCGCGGGACATCGGCCGGCGCAAGATCCCAGTGGTTGTTGCCGCGGGGCCGCCGTTGCCGCCGTCGGGTGATGCCGACCAACTGGACGCCGCGTTGCGCGAGGGAATGACGTCGCTACTGCAGCGCGTTCAAGAACAGTATCCGCACCCCGAAGGTGCTTTTTGGGTACCGCACAGACTAGGCGGCGGCGCACCTACGGTAGCGGAGGCAAAAATTATTGAGGACACTGAAAAAGCAGAGCGCGCACGCAAGCGGGCCGAGCCGAGCGCCTGAGGCGGGCAACAACACACACGAGGGAGCGACCACCATGCCAGAGCCGTTCTACCGGTTCGGAGAGTGGGTCGTGCCCCCTGTCGTTGCGATGAACGGAACCAAGTTCACCTTCCGCGGGCTGGAGAACATCCCGCAGCGCGGGGGAGCGCTGCTGGCCCAGAACCACACCAGTTATCTGGATTGGCTTCCGCCGATTTTGGCCGCCCGCGAGCGCGGCCGGCGGATGTACTTCATGATCAAAGCCGAGATGGCCGACGTGAAGGCAGTCAATTACGTCATCAAGCACGCCCGGCTGATCCCGGTGGATCGCCGCAACGGGCATGACGCGTTCGAGCTCGCGGTTCAGCGCCTGCGCGCGGGTGAGTTGATCGGAATGCATCCCGAGGCCACCATCAGCCGTAGCTACGAGTTGCGCGAGTTCAAGACCGGAGCCGCCCGGATGGCGTTGCAGGCGCAGGTGCCGGTGGTCCCGCTGATCGTGTGGGGCGCGCACCGGATTTGGCCGAAAGACCACGAAAAGAAGTTGTTACGCAACAGGATTCCGATCACCGTGGCCGCTGGGCGCCCGCTGCCCCCGCGAGGGACGGTCGAGGAACTGAACATGAACCTGCGGCGTGCGATGAACGAGTTGCTCTACCAAGTGCAGGAAGAGTATCCGCACCCCCCTGGCGAGTACTGGGTCCCGCGACGGCTCGGTGGCGGTGCGCCGACTCGCGAGGATTCGCAGAAGATCCGCTTGCACGAGTTACAACAGCGTCTCGATAAGTACGGCACCGACGGTGTGACTCGTCCCGGCCAGGATCAGAGCGGTATCCATTGACGCTGCCTGCGCTGATCGCCTGCGATGTCGACGGCACCCTGATCAACGACGACGAACAGGTCACCCCTCGTACCCGCGATGCCGTACGCGCCGCCATCGACGCCGACGTGCTGTTCGTGCTCGCCACCGGCCGGCCGCCGCGATGGATTCCGCCGGTCGTCGACGGTCTGGGGTTTGCGCCAATGGCGGTGTGCGCCAACGGTGCTGTGATCTACGACGCGGAGACCGACAGGGTGCTGTCGGCCAGGACGTTGTCGGTAGACGCGCTGTGCGAGTTGGCCGAGATCGCCGCCCGGGTCATTCCGGGTGCTGGGCTGGCCGTCGAGCGGATCGGCGAGAGTGCGCACGACAGCGCCACACCGCAATTCGTCAGCTCGCCGGGCTACGAGCATGCCTGGCTCAACCCCGACAACACCGAGGTCTCAATCGAAGACGTGCTCAGCGCGCCCGCGATCAAGCTGCTGGTCCGCAAGGCCGGTGCGCGCAGCGCCGACATGGCGGCGGTGCTGAGCAAGCACATCGGGATCGTGGGCGATCTCACCTACTCGACCAACAACGGGCTGATCGAGATCGTGCCGGTCGGGGTGACCAAGGCTTCGGGCATCGCCGAAATCGCTGGGCCGCTTGGTATTCCCGACGCCGACTGGGTCACCTTCGGTGACATGCCCAACGACGTGCCGATGCTGTTGCGGGCCGGGCTCGGGGTGGCGATGGGTAACGCTCATCCCGACGCACTCGCGGCGGCCGACGAGGTCACAACCACGAACGCCGACGACGGGGTGGCCCGAGTTCTTGAACGCTGGTGGATGTAGCAGCTGTGCTGGCGACCAAAGTGTAGGGAAAACCCTTATTGATCCGCGCCTCGATCTCACTCAGGCTGTTCTAAGCATTTGCTTATGCGGCGCCTAGATGCGCCGACGTCCACCCTGAGGAGATCATCGTGCCGAACAACGTTTTCCGTCATCCTGCCGCCGTTGGCAGTGCCCTCGCGATCAGCGCGAGCGTGATAGGCCTTTCGGCGTTGCCGCAAACGCCGCAGCCTGCGACCCAAACCCGAGCGGTGACCCTCACTTCGGGTGATGCCGCCACATACATGCCCGCACCCAATCTTTGGTGACGAGGCTGCTGCCAATTTTTCGCAACCCGACGGCTACAGCTTCGCGGATTTGCTGCACTCGATCGCGAACACCACAACCGCGGGAGAGACCTGGTTCAGCAACGCAGAGGTTGCGTTCGCCGCGGGGCACTATCCGCTGGCGTTGTCCGAGGAGCTCGCTGGGTTCAACAACCTGACGGTCGGAGTCGCGAGCGACCTTCTGACCAATGGCTACGCTGTTCTCACCGCGTCTGACGGCAACGCCGGCGTCGAATTGATGAATCCGGGCCAGCCGGCGGACCTCGCTATGGCCTTTACCGTCGCAGACGGTTTCCTCGCCGACGCTCAGGCGGCGTTCACCCAAGCAGTCTCTGATTTTGCCGGCGGCAACGAGTATTTGGCCTTGAGCGACCTTACCGACGTCGGGATCAATTCGACCAGCGCGACCGACGCCATCATCCTCGGGTTGTTCGACGCACTGACGGGGACGACGATCGTGGCATGACAAACCTGGCCTAAGCCGCCGGGGCCACCCGCGAGAATCGCTCCAGCTGAACCGGTGGCCCACTGGGCGACGGGGGCGGAAGTTCCTCGACCACGCCGTCGATCACCCGGGTGACCCGCCCGGTGAGCCGGTCGAAGTTCAGCGTGCCGTGCTGGAAGTTCTGCTTGACCCATTGCGGCTCTTGGAATTCCGAGCTGGTCGGCAGGCCCAGGGCTCCGCGCTCGTAGCCGAGTGAGGCCCACGAGTCGTAGATGGCCCCGGTGACCACCTGCGGGCCGGTCTCCGGGGACCAGTACATCGCGCCGTTGGCGAACGTGGCGTAGCGTGCGTCGCCGGCCCCGGTCGCCTCGGGCGAGGTAGGTGCGCCCAACACGCTGCTCGGGCCCCCGATCGTCTGCCAGCGGTCGTAGATCGCTCCCCCTTGCAGCGACAAGACCAGGTCCTCGGGTCGCGGTGGGCCACTGAAATGTGCTGCGGTATCGCGGATTTCGTCGAGCAACCCATAGGCGATGTTGCCGGGGCAGTCGGTGGCACCCACGTCGCGGTGGGCGAAGACCGTCGGCAGCGTCGCGACGGCGTTCAACGGGAAGTTGGTGTTCTCGCCGCCGGCCGATGGCAACGCGACCATGCCCCGCGGGTCGACGTGGTCGACGCCGAGCCGCCAGCCGATCAGCCGGCCGATGGTGTGCAGCTGGATCGGCGTCGGCGCTATGTCGTCGAAATTGCCGATCATCGCGACGCCCCAGCTGTCGCTGTTGAAGCCGCCGGTGTGGTCGCCCTGCACCGGCCCGAGCAGGGCGCCCGCCCGGCCCTCGAAGACCTGACCGTACTTGTCGACCAGCGCGTTGTAGGCGATGTCGCACCATCCCAGGATTTGGGTGTGGTACGCGTGGATCGACTGCACGATCGCCGCCGAGTCCTGAGGCTGGTAGTCGTTGCTCTCCGCGGTGTGGTGGACCACCGCGGCGCGGATGGGCTGGTCGAACGGCCGGTTGCCGCAGTGCACCGCTGGGTCCGCGCCCCATTGCGCGCGGGCGATGATGGCAGGTGCCTGGCCGGGGGCGACGATCGCGGTGGGGGGATTCCACTGGGTGTCGGCGGGGGCCTGCGGAGGGGAGATGAGAATCGCCGAGATGTTCTGTGCCAGTGGCTGTTCGGTGTTGGCCGGGATATATCCGAGTCCGGCCGGCGGCGCCGTCTTCGGTGCTGACGTGCGTGGTGCGGCGTCTGGGCGGTTGATCGAAATCTGAACAGTGGTGGTCTTGCCGACAAAGACCGGGTCGGTGCCACGCGGTCCCGCGGCGGCGCCGTCACCTCGGGCGGCCAAGGCTTCGGTGCCGTACCAGGGACCCCATGAACCGTCCGCGTGCCGGGCGCGGATCCGGGCGGTCGTTCCGGTCAGGTCGCCGCCGGTGAGCGCCACCATGGAAAACGGTGTGGACTGGCTGACTTCGCGAACCGTGACACCGCCGCCGAGGCCGACCAGCGGCTGCTGCGCGAGGTGGGTGTCACCCGCCTGGGATGGATGGTCCCGATGCCCGACGCTCGAGGTGACCGCCCACGGCAGAATGACGACGGTCGCCGCGATGGCGGTGAACAACATCGTCGGCGGACGACGGCGGGACGGCACGCACTGATGTTACGTATGTGCCTAGTGGTGCAAATGGTTCGACACGCTACTTAAGTGAACAATGTGATTCACGCACGGCACGGCACCGCAGAGTTTTGGTGACCCCGGTCAGACCAGGGGCCCACTTCTGCGGTGCCGTTTCGGGGGGAAATCCGAAGCCGGGCGTGCGATCAGGGGATCGGTGCCGGAACTGGCGGCGGCGGAACCGGGGCGGCCGCGCCGTGTGCCGCGTTCTGCAACTGCGGCAGGATCATGCCCTTGAGCAGGTCGATGGCCTGACCGGCGCCCAACTGGTTGGCCGCGCTCATCATGTCGCTGACAAGTCCGCCACTCGGTGCCGCCGCCGGCGCGGCGCCGACATTGGGGTCACCCAGGATCGGGTAGGTGCCGCTCGACGGGTCCAATCCAACCGGGTCGCTGATCGGAAGCTCGCTCGGGCTGGACAAGCCGCCGGCACCCGTGGCGCCAAGGGCGTTCGGGCTGGTCAGACCCGGGCTGGTCAGACCCGGGCTGGTCAAGCCGGGAGTGCTCAGGCCCGGAGTGGTAGCGCCCGGCGTCGCACCCGGTGTCAGTCCCGGCGTGGTGAGCCCGGGGGCGGCGCCCGGTGTGAGGCCCGGAGTGGTGAGACCCGGCGACGTCAGGCCCGGTGTGGTCAAACCCGGCGAGGTCAGGCCCGGGGAGGCCAGGCCCGGCGAGGTCAGGCCCGGCGACGTGAGGCCCGGCGACGTGAGGCCGGGACTGGCGAGATCGGGCGAGCCGAGGCCGGGCAGGCTGCTGGGGCTGGTGGCACCGGTCAGGCTCGGGATCGGCGGAAGGCTGACCCCGAACTGCGACAACCCCTGGGTCAGCGCGCCCATCAGCTCGCCGGGGAGGTCGGTCATGGACGCGGCCCGGACGAATTCGTGGTGCTGCGGTGCGGGCTTCGCGGTCAAGTCGCAAACTGCGATGTAAGCAAAAGGACTCGCGACCGCCAGAGCGGCGAACGCGCTCGTGGCTGTCGAGAGCCTGCGTCGACGTCGGTTCGGCACGGAAGTCTCCTCAATGTGGACTGCGGTCTGTCGCGCTCGCCGGGGGCGCACGCGGTGTCTGACTACTGCTTATTCGGACACACAGGCGATGTTACTTACGTGACTGTTGTTACTAGAGTGACGAGATCCAATCGTGAACCAATCGCGACATTCGTCACCAAATCTCGCCCAACCGTTACCCGCCACGCCGGTCTTCGGGCTTGCAAATGATGTAGTCGCGTTGCGACCCCCGCGCCAAACGGGCGATGCACTCGCAGTCCGATACCCTAGGCAACCGATGACTTCTCCTCCTGGTCGCTGTGACCTCTATGTCGTCGGCTCCGGCTTTTTCGGTCTGACGATCGCCGAGCGCGTGGCTACTCAGCTCGGCAAGCGGGTGCTGGTCGTCGAACGGCGCCCGCACATCGGCGGGAACGCCTACTCCGAGGCCGAGCCACAGACCGGCATCGAGGTCCACAAGTACGGCGCGCACCTCTTTCACACCTCGAACAAGAGGGTGTGGGACTACGTGCGCCAGTTCACCGACTTCACCGGCTACCAGCACCGTGTCTTCGCCATGTACGACGGCCAGGCCTACCAGTTCCCGATGGGATTGGGACTGGTGTCTCAGTTCTTCGGCCGCTACTTCTCCCCGGACGAGGCGCGGGCGCTGATCGCCGAGCAGGCGGCCGAGATCAACACCGACGACGCGCAGAACCTCGAGGAGAAGGCGATCTCGCTGATCGGCCGCCCGCTCTACGAGGCCTTCGTCAAGCACTACACCGCCAAGCAGTGGCAGACCGACCCCAAGGAGCTGCCGGCGGCGAACATCACCCGGCTGCCGGTGCGTTATACGTTCGACAATCGCTACTTCAACGACACCTACGAGGGCCTGCCGGTCGACGGCTACACCGCGTGGCTGCAGAACATGGCCGCCGACGACCGCATCGAGATCAGGCTGGACACCGACTGGTTCGACGTTCGCGACGAGCTGCGCGCCGCCAACCCGGACGCGCCGGTCGTCTACACCGGCCCGCTGGACCGTTACTTCGACTACATCGACGGTCACTTGGGTTGGCGCACACTCGATTTCGAGATGGATGTGTTGCCGACCGGTGACTTCCAGGGCACCCCGGTGATGAACTACAACGACGCGGACGTGCCCTACACCCGCATCCACGAGTTCCGGCATTTCCATCCCGAGCGGGACTACCCGACCGACAAGACGGTGATCATGCGGGAGTATTCCCGCTTCGCCGAGCACGACGACGAGCCGTATTACCCGATCAACACCGAGGCCGACCGCGCGGTGCTGTCTGCTTACCGGACCCGGGCGGCGAACGAAACCGCCTCGGCCAAGGTGCTTTTCGGCGGGCGGCTCGGCACCTATCAGTATCTCGACATGCACATGGCGATCGCTAGCGCGCTCAACATGTACGACAACGTCCTGGCGCCGCATCTACGTGACGGCGCCGCTCTTCAAGATCGGCCGGCTCCTCCCCAGTCCGCTGTGCGGACTGAAATGTCGCCGACCGGAGACGAGACCAGCAGAGGAAGCGCCCGGGGATGAGCAAGACCACGGTTGACGAAACGGCCCATGCGGCAACCCAACACTCGAGCAAGGCGGTAAGTCTGCTGGCGCGGGTGATCCTGCCGCGCCCGGGCGAGCCGCTCGACGTCCGAAAGCTCTACCTGGAAGAGTCGAAAACGAACGCCCGTCGGGCGCACGCCAGCAATCGCACCTCACTTCAGATCGGTGCCGAGTCGCAGGTGTCGTTCGCGACCTACTTCAACGCGTTCCCGGCGAGCTATTGGCGGCGGTGGACGACGTGCACGTCGGTGGTGTTGCGCGTCGAGGTGACCGGTAAGGGCCGAGTTGACCTGTATCGCAGCAAGGCTACCGGCGCCCGGATCTTTGTGGAGGGGCAGGACTTCGCTTCAAGAAGCGACCCCGCGGTCCTCGAAATCCAGGTCGGCTTGCAGCCTTTCGAGGACGGCGGGTGGATTTGGTTCGATATCACCACCGACTCCGAGGTGACCCTGCACAGCGCCGGTTGGTACTCCGACCAGCCCGCGCCCGGTGTCGCGAACGTCGCGATCGGCATCCCGACCTTCAACCGGCCAAATGACTGCGTCAACGCGTTGCGTGAGCTCACCGCTGACCCGTTGGTAGACAAGGTGATCGGCGCCGTCATCGTCCCCGACCAGGGCACCTCGAAGGTCCGCGACCACCCCGACTTCGCCGCCGCGGCAGCCCCGCTGGGCGACCGGCTTGCGATCCATGACCAGCCCAACCTCGGAGGCTCCGGCGGATACAGCCGGGTGATGTACGAGGCGTTGAAAAACACTGACTGCCAACAGATCCTGTTCATGGATGACGACATCGAGCTGCAGTCGGACACCATCCTGCGCATCCTGGCGATGCACCGGTTCGCGAAGGCGCCGATGCTGGTCGGCGGCCAGATGCTCAACCTGCAGGAGCCGTCGCACCTGCACATCATGGGTGAAATGGTCGACCGGGTGAACTTCATGTGGACCGCGGCGCCGTACACCGAATACGACCACGACTTCGCCGAATATCCGCTGAGCGACGACAACCCTCGGAGCCGGTTGCTGCACCGTCGCATCGACGTCGACTACAACGGCTGGTGGACGTGCATGATCCCGCGCCACGTCGCCGAAGAACTCGGCCAGCCGCTGCCGCTGTTCATCAAGTGGGACGACGCCGACTACGGCCTGCGCGCCGCCGAACACGGCTACCCGACCGCCACCCTGCCGGGTGCCGCGATCTGGCACATGGCGTGGAGCGACAAGGACGACGCCATCGACTGGCAGGCCTACTTCCACCTGCGCAATCGGCTGGTGGTGGCGGCCCTGCACTGGGACGGTGACGTCAAGGGTCTGGTCCGCAGCCACTTCAAGGCAACGCTGAAACACCTTTCCTGCCTTGAGTATTCGACTGTCGCCATCCAGAACAAGGCGATCGACGACTTCCTGGCCGGCCCCGAGCACATCTTCTCCATCCTGGAATCCGGCTTGCCCGAGGTGCACCGGATGCGCAAGGAATTCCCCGACGCGGTGGTCCTGCCCTCGTCGGACGCCCTACCGGCGCCGTCGCAGCGCAACTACGAGATGAAGCCACCCGTGCGCAGGATTTCGATCGGCTACCGGCTGATCCGCGGAGTCCTACACCAGTTGAAAAAGACTGAGCCGCAACATCATCAGCGCCCACAACTCAATGTGCCGACCCAAGATGCCCGCTGGTTCCGGCTGTCCACCCTGGACGGGGCGACCGTCACGACGGCAGACGGCCGCGGCGCGGTCTACCGTCAGCGCGACCGGGACAAGATGTTCGCGTTACTAGGGCAATCGCTGCGCCGCCAGCGGCAGCTGCTGCGTCGATTCGACGAAATGCGCCGCGTCTACCGCGCCGCGCTCCCCGAACTGACGAGCAAGGAAAAGTGGGAGACGGTGCTGCTGCCGACCCAGAATAAAGCGGCTGGCAATGGCCGACATCACGGCTGAATCGGCTTCGCCGAGCGGCGAAGTGGCCGCGCTGGTCGCGGTGCAGTCGGCGCTGGCGCACCGCCCCGGCGCATTGGCGGCCGCTCGGGCGCTGTCCTACTTCGGTGAACACAGCCTCGGGTGGCTAATGGTGTCGGGCCTCGGCGCAATCCTGCAACCGGCCAAGCGGCGCGGCTGGCTGGTGGCCGGAGCCGGGGCGTTCGTCGCGCACGCCGCCGCCGTGGTGATCAAACGGATCGTGCGCCGCCCGCGGCCACATCATCCCGCCGTCGCCGTCAACGTCGGCACCCCGAGCAGCTTGAGCTTCCCGTCGGCGCACGCCACATCGACCGCTGCGGCGGCCGTGTTGCTGGCCCGGACCACCGGTTTACCGCTGCCTGTCATGCTGGTCCCGCCGATGGCGCTGTCCCGGGTGCTGCTCGGCGTGCACTATCCCAGTGACGTCGCCGCCGGAGTGGCGGTGGGATTCGCCGTGGCCGCTGCCGCGGAATGGACCGCCGACTGGGCAGACGACAGGTGGAGCGTGCGATGACCGACCAGGTTGACGACAAGAAGGTGGCCGGGCCGCCGGCCAACCTGATGGTCGGCGTGATCAAGGCGCTACGCCCGCGGCAGTGGCTGAAGAACATCCTGGTCGCGGCGGCTCCGCTGGCGGCCTGGGGTACCGATGTGCACTACGACTGGGCCAGTGTCCCGAGTCAGGTCGCCATCGCCTTCGTGGTGTTCTGCCTGGCCGCCTCGGCGATCTACCTGATCAACGACGCCCGTGACGTCGAGGCCGATCGTCAACACCCCACCAAGCAATTCCGTCCGATCGCCGCCGGCGTCGTTCCGGAGTGGCTGGCCTACACGCTGGCGGTGGTGCTCGGGTCGCTGTCGCTGGGCATTTCCTGGCTGGTCAATCAGAACCTGGTGCTGGTGATGGCCGTCTACATCGTGATCCAGCTGGGCTACTGCTTCGGTCTCAAACACCAAGCGGTGATTGACATTTGCATCGTGTCGTCCGGATTCCTGATCCGGGGTATCGCGGGCGCCGCAGCGGCCAACATCTACCTCTCGCAATGGTTCTTATTGGTGTTGGCGTTCGGGTCGCTGTTCCAGGCGGCCGGAAAGCGTTACGCGGAGCTGCAGTTGGCCGAGCGCACCGGCGCCAAGATCCGTAAGTCCCTGGAGAATTACACCTCTACCTACCTGCGGTTCGTCTGGACGTTGTCGGCCACGGCGGTCGTTGTCTGGTACGGGTTGTGGGCATTCGAACGCGACCACGGAAAAGCCGGCTGGTTCGTGGTCTCGATGGTGCCGTGGACGATCGCGATATTGCGGTATGCGGTGGACGTCGACGGTGGTGTCGCCGGTGAGCCCGAGGAGATCGCGCTGCGCGACCGGGTGCTGCAGGTGCTGTTCCTGGCGTGGATCGGGACCATTGGTGTCGCAGTCATCCTCAGCTGACGCGATCAAGGCCCCGACCCCGGCGTGGCGCTGGCCGGCGCTGAAGTCGGTTGGCCGAGCGTCTTTTCCGTACGACATCACGGTCCGGGCCAGTCTCTGGGCCAGTGTCGTCGTGGTCGCGGTGCTGTTCGGCTGGGGCGCCTGGCAGCGTCGGTGGATCGCCGACGACGGTCTGATCGTCTTGCGCACCGTGCGAAACCTGTTGGCGGGCAACGGCCCGGTGTTCAACGCCGGTGAGCGGGTCGAAGCCAACACCTCGGTGGTGTGGACATATCTGGTGTACGGCGTCAGCGCGCTGACCCGGCCGCTGCAGTTGGAGTACGTCGCGCTGGGGCTGGCACTCGGCCTGAGCCTGCTCGGGCTGGCGATGCTGATGCTGGGCACCGGGCGGCTGTTCGCGCCCAGCCTGCTGGGCCGGCGCGCGATCATGCTGCCGGCCGGGGCACTGGCGTATATCGCCGTGCCGCCGGCTCGCGACTTCGCCACCTCCGGTCTCGAAAGCGGTTTGGTGACGGCCTATCTCGGACTGCTCTGGTGGATGCTGGTCTGCTGGTCGCAAGCCAGGCGCGCCCGGCCGCCGGGGCGGCGGTTCACCGTGACGCTGGCCTTCGTCGCCGGTTGCAGTGTGCTGGTGCGTCCGGAGCTGGCGCTGATCGGCGGCGGGGCACTGATCATGATGCTGATCGCCGAGCGGACCGGACGGCGCCGACTTGAAATCGTGGTGGCCGGCGGCTTGTTGCCGGTCGGCTACCAGATCTTCCGAATGGGTTACTACGGCTTGGTGTTTCCCGGCACCGCGCTGGCCAAGGACGCGGGTGGCGACAAGTGGTCGCAGGGCCTGGTCTACATGTCGAACTTCAATGGGCCGTACGCGCTATGGGTCCCGCTGCTGCTGCTCACGGGGCTGGGCCTGGTGCTGTGGGCCTCGGCGCGCCGACACAAGCTCCAGAAGGACACGGTCGCAACGTCATCCGGCGGCGGTCCGCTGGCCAGGACGGTGCAGAGCCCGGCCGCCGTCGTCATCTTCATCGTGATCAGCGGGCTACTGCAGGCGCTGTACTGGATTCGCCAGGGCGGAGACTTCATGCACGGCCGGGTGCTGCTGGTCCCGCTGCTATGTCTGATCGCACCGGTCGCCGTGGTGCCGGTGGTGTTCCCGGACGGCACCCGGCTCACCCGCGAGGCGGGCTACTGGCTGGCCGGCGCAGTGAGTGCGCTGTGGATGTCGGTCGCGGGGTGGGCGCTGTGGGCGGCCAATTCGCCCGGGCTCGGCGACGATGCCACCCGCGTCAGTTACACCGGCATCGTCGACGAGCGCCGGTTCTACGCACAGGCAACCGGTCACGCGCACCCGCTGACCGCCGCCGACTATCTCGACTACCCGCGAATGCGCGCAGTTCTGGTGGCGCTGAACAACACCCCGGAGGGGGCGCTGCTGCTGCCGTCCGGCAACTACGACCAGTGGGACTTGGTTCCGCCGATCGGCCCACCGACTCCCCCGAAGGATGGCGCCCCTCCCCAAAACGCCCCGCACACAGTCTTTTTCACCAATCTCGGCATGGTCGGCATGAACGTCGGGCTCGAAGTGCGGGTGATCGACCAAATCGGCCTGGCAAATCCACTGGCCGCGCACACCGCGCGGTTGCAGCACGGGCGCATCGGCCACGACAAGAACCTCTTCCCCGATTGGGTGATCGCGGATGGGCCGTGGGTGAAGTGGTATCCGGGCGTACCGGGCTACCTGGACGAGAAATTCGTCCAGCAGGCCGCGGCCGCGCTGAAATGCGAGGGCACGCAACAGGTGCTGGCCTCGGTGCGCAGCCCGATGGGCTTTCACCGCTTCTTGTCGAACCTGCTGCACTCGGTGCAGTTCACCCGCTACCGCATCGATCGCGTGCCCCGCTACGAGTTGATCAGGTGCGGCCTGGCCATTCCGGAGACCGGCGCCCCCGAGTACACCGGGCTCCCGGCCACCGGGCCTTAGCGCAGAGTTATCAGCAGAAGAATTTTTGTCAGCCTTCGGTGTGCGTGGCGCAGGCCGATTCGATTGGCGCCCAGCTATCCCGAATATGTACTCTTAGCGGCGAACTACCGCTCGTCGGCGCATTCACAGCGTGGTGATCCGCAGCCGAGTTGGGCGGTCCGGCCGCAGCACGAGGCCTGGTTTCGGGTCAACGCCGATGAGAGTCCAGACCGCGACATGTGGTTCACTACTCGAAGCACTGCTGCGCCGTCCGGCATCGACACAGGTCCGAATGACCCGTTGAGAGCCGGACATTAAGGCCGGCGCGTCCAGCTACGGGCCAAGAAAGCGGCTCGTGCAGAGGCTGGGCAATAGGGCGATGCAGTCCGACCCACACCGTTGGGCCCGACAATGAATGAGGAAGTAAGAATGAGGCTTGTTGACAGGTTTCGCGATGCGGCAAAGACGTTGCCGCGTCGGTTCGCGATCGGGGCCGCCACTGCGGCTCTGCTGCCGGGACTGATCGGGGTCGTGGGCCAGACCGCTGACGCCAGTGCGTTCTCAAAGCCCGGCCTGCCCGTCGAGTACCTGCAGGTGCCGTCGGCAGCCATGGGCCGCAACATCAAGGTCCAGTTCCAGAGCGGTGGCGCCAACTCGCCGGCCGTGTACCTGCTCGACGGTCTTCGTGCCCAGGACGACTTCAACGGCTGGGACATCAACACCCCCGCCTTCGAGTGGTACCTGCAGTCCGGTCTTTCGCTCGTCATGCCCGTCGGCGGCCAATCCAGCTGGTACACCGACTGGTACAAGCCGGCGTGCGGCAAGGCAGGTTGCCAGACCTACAAGTGGGAGACCTTCCTCACCAGCGAGCTGCCCGCTTTCCTGGCTACTAAGGGCGTCAAGAGCACCGGCGGCGCGGCGGTCGGTCTGTCGATGGCCGGTGCCTCGTCGCTGAACCTGGCCAACTACCACCCCGACCAGTTCATCGAGGTCGGCTCGTTCTCCGGTCTGATGGACCCCTCGCAGGGGATGGGACCGACGCTGATCGGCTTCGCGATGGGCGACGCCGGTGGCTACAAGCCCGCGGACATGTGGGGCCCGAAGGAAGACCCGGCCTGGTCGCGCAACGACCCGCTGCTCAACGTCGGCAAGACGGTGGCCAATAACACCCGCGTGTGGATGTACTGCGGTAACGGCAAGCCGTCCGACCTCGGTGGCGACAACATGCCGGCCAAGTTCCTCGAGGGCTTCGTGCGGACCAGCAACATCAAGTGGCAGGACGCCTACAACGCGGCCGGTGGCCACAACGCGGTGTTTAACTTCGACGCCAACGGCACCCACGACTGGCCGTACTGGGGCGCGCAGCTGCACGCCATGCTGCCCGACCTGCAGCAGCACCTCGGTGCTACTCCGGGCGCCGGCCCAGGCGTGGGTGGTCCTCCGGCTGCCACGGCGGCTGGACAGCACACCTGAGCTGAAAACAGCGCGGCTGACGGCGACGACCTTTCGAGGTCGTCGCCGTTCGCCATTTCTGGCGTCCGCCACAACGGGGTGTGATTAGCTACCTTGCGGAACGGGGGCGCTGTTCGGTTCCCCCATTTGGCGGTCGAGCGACAAGCGAGGTCAGGGATGAGAAGTCTGTCGATGCTGCTACGGCTCCTGTGCGCCGCCGTGTTGACCGCCGGCGGCTTCCTGATGACGCAGCTGAGCCCGGCCCGGGCCGCGGGTTACGAAACGCTGATGGTCCCCTCTGGAGCGATGGGCCGCGACATCCCGGTTCAGTTCATGGCCGGTGGTCCGCACGCGGTGTACCTGCTCGACGCGTTCAATGCCGCTCCCGACGTCAGCAACTGGGCGACCGCCGGCAACGCCTTCAACACCCTCGGGGGCAAGGGCGTCTCGGTGGTTGCGCCCGCCGGTGGCGCGTTCAGCATGTACACCAACTGGGAGCGCGACGGCAGCAAGCAGTGGGACACCTTCCTCTCGCAGGAGCTGCCGGACTGGCTGGCCGCCAACAAGGGCCTGGCACCCGGCGGCCATGGCGTCGCCGGCGCCTCCCAGGGCGGCTACGCCGCGATGGCCCTCGCCTGCTTCCACCCCGATCGGTTCGGCTTCGCCGGCTCGCTGTCTGGCTTCCTTTATCCGTCGAACACCACGTCCAACGGCGCGATCCTCGCGGGTCTGCAGCAGTTCGGCGGGGTCGACGGTAACGCCATGTGGGGCGCCCCGCAGCTGGGCCGGTGGAAGTGGCACGACCCCGAGGTGCACGCGATGATGCTGGCGCAGAACAACTCGCGGATCTGGGTCTGGAGCCCGCTGAACGCGGGCGGCGATGCCGCGGCCATGATCGGCCAGGCCGGTGAGGCGATGGCCGGAGCCCGCTTCTTCTACCAGGAGTACCGCAACGTCGGTGGGCACAACGGCCACTTCGACTTCCCCGGCGGCGGCAGCAACGACTGGGGCTCATGGAGCGGCCAGCTCGGTGCCATGTCCGGCGACATTGTCGGCGCGATCCGCTAGCACCCCTGCCGTCCGCGGCCAGGTGGCCGCGTTGCGACCCGGTACCGTGAATAAAGCTCGACGGCCTTGCGAGTCTGTCGGCTGTGCAATCGACCGACTCTGCTAGCAGGAGATCATGGCTGTGAACTCACGGCGGAAACGCCGTCGTCGAATCCTGGCGTTGACCGCTGCCGCCGCTGTGGCGTTGGTGGTGGGGCTGATCATTCTGGCCGTGGTCGGCGTGCTGCGGCAGCGCGAGGGCGTGCCGAGTGCGGTACCGCCCAGCATCGTGCCGCCGACCAGCAGCGGCTCGCCGTCGCACCCGCACAAGCCGCGGCCTGCGTCGCAGGACTCCAGCTGCCCCGACGTGCAGCTACTCGCGATTCCCGGCACCTGGGAGTCGTCGCTGCAGGAGGACCCGCTCAACCCGGTCCAGTTCCCGAAGGCGTTGTTGCTTAACGTCACTCGGCCCATCCGCGAGCAGTTCAACACCAGCCGGGTGGAGACCTTCACCGTCCCCTACACCGCCCAGTTCCATAACCCGCTGAGCGGCGACCCGCAGATCTCCTACAACGACAGCCGGGCCGAGGGCACCCGCGCGGCGGTCAAAGCGATGAGCGACATGAACGCCAAATGCCCGCTGACCAGCTATGTGCTGGTCGGGTTCTCGCAGGGCGCGGTGATCGCCGGCGACATCGCCAGCGACGTCGGGAACGGGCGCGGGCCGGTGGACGACGACCTGGTGCTGGGTGTGACGTTGATCGCCGACGGCCGCCGCCAGCAGGGGGTCGGCCAGGAGATCGGCCCCAATCCGCCGGGCGAGGGCGCCGAAATCATCCTGCACGAGGTGCCGGTGCTGTCCACCCTCGGTTTGACGATGACGGGCGCGCGGCCCGGTGGCTTCGGTGCGCTCAACGGCAAAACCAACGAGATCTGCGGAGCCGGCGACCTGATCTGCGCCGCCCCGCCGGAGGCGTTCAGCCTGACGAATCTGCCCAGGACGCTGGACATTCTGGCGGGCGGGGCCGGAGCGCCGGTGCATGCGCTGTATGCCACCACCCAGTTCTGGAGCCTGGACGGCCAGCCGTCGACGGAGTGGACGCTCAATTGGACACACGCCACGATCGAGAACGCGCCCCATCCAAAACACGGGTGATCGAGGGCCGCACCGTCGGCCCGGCGTCACAGGTCACAGTTGTGCTAAGCGGTACCTTCAGATTTGGTCGGCGGCTAACCGACCACTAACATTAAGAGAAATTTAAGAGCAGCTATGGTCGGCCCGGCGCGTGCACGCCTTGGGGAACGCTCAGCGTGCTTCGGTAGCCTCTGGAAGGCCTGCCGTCCGCGACAGCCCTCCACGGGCGAGAGCGCGGTGTTTTCGCAGGCCAACCCGAGTCCGACGACATCGTCGACGGAGCTCATGCGTACTTAGCCCGAGCAGTGTGGTGAAGGAGAGAATGGAATGGCGTACCACAACCCATTCGTGGTGAACGGACGGATCACGTTCCCCGACAACGCCAATCTGGTCCGTCACGTCGAGAAATGGGCGAAGGTTCGCGGCGAGAAACTCGCCTACCGATTCCTGGACTACTCGATCGAACGCGACGGCGTCACCCGCGACATCGCCTGGTCGGAGTTCGCCGCGCGCAACCGCGCCGTCGGCGCCCGTCTGCAGCAGGTCACCAAGCCGGGCGACCGGATCGCGATCCTCTGCCCGCAGAACCTGGACTACGTCGTCGGCTTCTTCGGCATCCTCTACGCCGGCCGCATCGGTGTTCCGCTGTTCGACCCTTCGGAACCCGGCCACGTCGGCCGCCTGCACGCCGTCCTCGACGACTGCGAGCCCACCGCGATCCTGACCACCAGCGACTCCGCCGAAGGAGTCCGCAAGTTCTTCCGCAGCCGGCCCGCCAAGGAGCGGCCACGCGTGATCGCCGTCGACGCGGTGCCCAAGGAGGTCGAATCGACCTGGGACCCGGACCAGGTCGACGCCAACTCGATCGCCTACCTGCAGTACACCTCCGGTTCCACCCGGACCCCGACCGGCGTCGAGGTCACCCAGGCGAACCTGGCCACCAACTGCGTCCAGGTGCTGCAGGCATTGGAGGGCAACGAAGGCGACCGCGGTGTCACCTGGCTGCCGTTCTTCCACGACATGGGTCTGATCACGATCATGCTCGGCCCGATGCTCGGCCAGCACAACACGTTCATGACGCCCGCGGCGTTCGTGCGCCGGCCCAGCCGCTGGCTGCGCGCGCTTGCCGGTGTCGCCGGTGACGACGGCCCCACCTATTCACTCGCGCCGAACTTCGCGTTCGAGCACGCCGCGCTGCGCGGTCTGCCGCGTGACGACGAGCCGCCACTGGACCTGTCGAACGTCAAGGCCCTGCTGAATGGCAGCGAGCCGATCTCGGTGGCCTCGATGCGTAAGTTCACCGACGCGTTCGCGCCGTACGGCATGGGCAGCGACGTCATCAAACCCTGCTACGGGTTGGCCGAGGCGACGCTGTTCGTCTCGATCACGCCGATGGATGAGGGCCCGACCGTCACCTACGTCGACCGCGACGCGCTGAACAAACACAGCTTCGTCGAGGTGGACTCTGATGCGCCGACCGCGGTCACCCAGGTCTCCGCCGGCCAGGTCGGGGTCGACGAGTATGCCGTGATCGTGGACGCCGAGACCGCCACCGAGTTGCCCGACGGTCAGATCGGTGAGATCTGGCTGCACGGCCCGAACATGGGCCAGGGCTACTGGCGGCGCGAGGCCGAGTCGACCGAGGTGTTCGGAAACATCCTGAAATCGCGCATCGCCGAGTCGCATGCCGAGGGCGCCGCCGACGACGGCACCTGGGTGCAGACCGGCGACTACGGCACCTATTACAAGGGCAACCTCTACATCACCGGCCGCGTCAAGGACCTGGTGATCATCGACGGACGTAACCACTACCCGCAGGATCTGGAGTACTCCGCGCAGGAGGCCAGCCGTGCCTTGCGGACCGGCTTCGTCGCCGCGTTCTCGGTGCCCACCAACCAGTTGCCGGCCTCGGTCTTCGAAAACCCGCACGCCGGGCTGAAATTCGACAAAGACGACACCTCCGAGCAGTTGGTGATCGTCGCCGAGCGGGCACCGGGCGCGCACAAGCTGGACTACCAGCCGATCGCCGACGATATCCGCGCGGCCATCGCCGTCCGGCACGGCGTGACCGTGCGCGACGTGCTGCTGGTGCAGTCCGGATCGGTGCCACGGACCTCGAGCGGCAAGATCGGCCGCCGCGCCTGCCGTGCCGCCTACATCGACGGCAGCCTGCGCAGCGGCACCACCGCCCCGAACGCCTACCCCGATCAAACCGACTGAGCGCGAACATGACTGAACTCGATTCCCAGACCGCCCCGGAGGCCGCCGCCCCGGCCCGCACGACGATGTCCATCACCGAGGTGCGCCAATGGCTGCGCAACTGGGTCGCCAAGGCCACCGGCCAATCGCCCGACGCGGTCGACGAGTCCACGCCGATGGTGGAGCTGGGTCTGTCCTCGCGCGACGCGGTAGCGATGGCCGCCGACATCGAGGACGCCACCGGCGTCACCGTCTCGATCGCGGCCGCGTTCGAGCACCCGACCATCGAGTCGCTGGCAACCTGGATCGTCGAGGGCGACCCCGAACTCGACCCCGCCGACTCCGACGAATTCGACTGGAGCCGAACCGGACCCGTCGAGAAGGTGGACATCGCTGTCGTCGGCCTGGCCACCCGCCTGCCGGGCGACATGAACACCCCCGACGAGACCTGGGCCGCGCTGCTGGAAGGCCGCGACGCGATCACCGACCTGCCCGAGGGCCGCTGGTCGGAATTCATGGAGGAACCGCGGCTGGCCGAGGCGATCAAGAAGGCCCGCACCCGCGGTGGATATCTCAGCGACATCAAGGGTTTCGACTCCGAGTTCTTCGCCCTGTCCAAGACCGAAGCCGACAACATCGACCCGCAGCAGCGGATGACCCTCGAGCTGACCTGGGAGGCGCTCGAGCACGCCCGTATCCCGGCGTCCAGCCTGCGCGGTGAATCGGTCGGCGTCTTCGTCGGCACCTCGGTGATGGACTACAGCTACCTGGCGATGTCGGATCCGACCGTCGCCCACCCGTACGCCATCACCGGCACAGCGAGTTCGATTGTTGCCAACCGAGTTTCGTACTTCTTCGACTTCCACGGCCCGTCGGTCGCGGTGGACACCGCGTGCTCGAGCTCCCTGGTCGCCACCCATCAGGCGGTGCAGGCGTTGCGCAACGGCGAGTGCGACGTGGCGATGGCCGGTGGCGTCAACGCGTTGATCACGCCCGCGGTCACGCTCGGCTTCGACGAGATCGGCCAGGTGCTCTCACCGGATGGCCGGATCAAATCGTTCTCGGCCGACGCCGACGGCTACACCCGGTCCGAGGGCGGGGCGATGCTGGTACTCAAGCGGGTCGACGACGCCCGTCGCGACGGCGACCAGATCCTCGCGGTGATCGCCGGCAGCGCGGTCAACCACGACGGCCGGTCCAACGGCCTGATCGCCCCCAACCCGGACGCGCAGGCCGACGTGCTGCGCCGGGCCTACAAGGACGCCGGCATCGACCCGCGCACCATCGACTACGTCGAGGCGCACGGCACCGGCACCGTGCTGGGCGACCCGATCGAGGCCCAGGCGCTGGGTCGGGTGGCCGGCCGCGGCCGTCCGGCCGACAAGCCGCTGCTGCTGGGCGCGATCAAAACGAATGTGGGACACATGGAGTCGGCGGCCGGCGCGGCCAGCCTGTCCAAGATGGTGCTCGCACTGCAGCACGACAAGTTGCCGCCGTCGATCAACTACGCCGGACCCAACCCCTACATCGACTTCGACGCGTCGCACCTGAAAGTCAATGACACCGTAAGCGACTGGCCGCGCTACGGCGGTTACGCCGTCGCGGGTGTGTCCAGCTTCGGTTTCGGTGGCGCCAACGCGCACGTGGTGCTGCGCGAGGTGCTGCCGCGCGATGTGGTCGAGCGTGAGCCCGAACCGGAACCCGAAAAGGCGCCGCAGGCAACGGCTTCCGACGAGCACGTCGAACTCGTCGGCGGCATGCGGTTCGACGAGTACGGCGAGTTCATCGACGACGACCCGAAGTCGGCTGACGACGAGTACGAGCTGCCCGGCATCACCGAGGAAGCTCTGCGTCTCAAGGAGATCGCGCTCGAGGAGCTTGCCGCCGAAGAGGCCCCCGTGCCGGTGGTACCGCTGGCGGTGTCGGCATTCCTGACCTCACGCAAGCGGGCCGCCGCGGCCGAACTCGCCGACTGGATGGAATCGCCTGAGGGCCAAGCGTCGTCGCTGGAATCGATCGGCCGGGCACTGTCGCGCCGCAACCACGGCCGTTCCCGTGCGGTGGTGCTGGCTCACAACCACGAAGAGGCCATCAAGGGTCTGCGCGCTATCGCCGAGGGCAAGCAGAAGCCTTATGTATTCAGCACCGACGGCCCGGCCACCAACGGCCCGGTGTGGGCGATGGCCGGTTTCGGGGCCCAGCACCGCAAGATGGGCAAGAATCTCTACCTGCGTAACGAGATCTTCGCCGAGTGGATCGAGAAGGTCGACTCGCTGATCCAGGACGAGCGGGGCTACTCGATCCTCGAGCTGATTCTCGACGACTCGGTCGACTACGGCATCGAGACCAGCAACGTCGTCATCTTCGCGATCCAGATCGCGCTGGGCGAGGTGCTCAAGCATCACGGCGCGAAACCCACGGCGGTGATTGGCCAATCGCTCGGTGAGCCCGCTTCGGCGTACTTCGCCGGTGGCCTGTCGCTGGCCGACGCCACCCGGGTGATCTGTTCGCGCTCGCACCTGATGGGTGAGGGTGAGGCGATGCTGTTCGGCGAGTACATCCGGTTCATGGCGCTCGTGGAGTACTCCGCCGACGAGCTCAGAGAAGTGTTCGGCGACTTCCCCGGCCTGGAGGTGTGTGTCTACGCCGCGCCCAGCCAGACCGTCATCGGTGGCCCGCCGGACCAGATCGACGCGATCGTGGCCCGCGCCGAGGCGGAGGGCCGCTTCGCGCGCAAACTCCAGACCAAGGGCGCCGGCCACACCTCGCAGATGGATCCGCTGCTGGGTGAGTTCTCCGCTGAGCTGCAAGGCATTTCGCCGCACCGGCCAAAGGTCGGGATCTTCTCGACGGTGCACGAGGGCAGCTACATCCGGCCGGGCGGCGAGCCGGTCCACGACGTGGCCTATTGGCTCAAAGGCATGCGGCACTCGGTGTACTTCACCCACGGCGTCCGCAACGCCGTCGACAACGGCTACACCACGTTCCTCGAGCTCGCGCCGAACCCGGTCGCGCTGATGCAGATCGGCCTGACCACCGCGGCGGCGGGATTGCCTGACGCGCAGCTGATTCCGACGCTGGCCCGCAAGCAGGACGACGTCGAGTCGATGATCTCGGCGATGGCACAGCTGTTCGTCTTCGGCCACGACCTCGACATCCGCACACTGTTCAGCCGCGCGTCCGGTCCGCAAGATTATGCGAACGTCCCGCCGACCCGCTTCAAGCGCAAGGAGCACTGGCTGGACGCCCGCTTCTCCGGTGACGGGTCGGTGATGATGCCCGGTACGCATGTCGCGATGCCCGACGGCCGGCACGTGTGGGAGTACGCGCCGCGCGGCGAGACCGATCTGGCTGCGCTGGTGAAAGCCGCTGCGACACATGTGCTTCCGGATGCGGTACTGACGGCTTCCGAGCAGCGCGCCGTCGCGGCCGAGAACGCCCGGCTGGTGACGACGCTGACCCGACATCCCGGCGGCGCGTCGGTGCAGGTCCACGCGCGTATCGACGAGTCCTTCACGCTGGTCTACGACGCCCTGGTGTCGCGGGCCGGGCAGGCTTCGGTGTTGCCGACGGCCGTCGGTGCGGGCGCTGCCATCCCGTCGGCCAGCACCGTCGCCTCGACGGTCACCGCGGCACCGGTCGCCGAATCGGTTGCCGAGGAGCCCGATTCGATCGCCGTGACCGACAGCCTGACCGCCCGGCAAATCGTCGGGTTGGGCCGTTGGTCGCCGGATTCCGGTGAAACCGTGCGGGACCGGCTGGCGGCCATTGTGTCGATGGCGATGGGCTACGAGCCTGAGGACCTGCCCTGGGAGGTCCCGCTGATCGAACTCGGCCTGGACTCGATGATGGCGGTCCGGATCAAGAACCGCGTCGAATACGACTTCGACATGCCGCCGATTCAACTGCAGGCGGTGCGCGACGCCAACCTCTACAACGTCGAAAAGCTGATCGAGTACGCAATCGAGAACCGCGACGAGGTGCAGAGCCTGCACGAGCGTCAGAAGACGCAGACCCCCGAAGAGATCGCCGCCGAACAGGCCGCGCTGCTGTCCGGCGCGACCCCCGCCTCGTTGACCGCCCCCGCGCCGGACCCGCAGGCCGAGCCTGAATCGCAGGCTGAGCCTGAATCGCAGTCGGACGCAACGATTCCACCGCCACCGACCAACCCGGCCGGTCCGGCGGCAGCGCCCAACCTGACCGGCGCCGCGAACGTGCTCAACTCTGAAGCCGTTGCGGCAGCACTGAATTCGGACATTCCGCCCCGGGATGCCGCCGAGCGCGTCGCGTTCGCAACGTGGGCAATCGTCACCGGCAAGTCGCCGGGCGGCATCTTCAACACGTTGCCGAAGCTGGACGAGGCGGCGGCCGCCAAGATGGCCGAGCGGCTCTCCGAGCGCGCCGAGGGCACCATCACCGTCGACGACGTCAAGGCCGCGACCACCATCGAAGAACTCGCGACCACCGTGCGCGAATTCCTGGAGTCCGGCCAGATCGACGGCTTCGTGCGCACCATCCGGCCCAGGCCCGAAGGCTCCACCAAGCCGCCGGTCTTCGTGTTCCACGCCGCTGGTGGGTCGACGGTGGTCTACGAGCCGCTGCTCAACCGCCTGCCGCCGGACACGCCGATGTACGGCTTCGAGCGGGTCGAGGGCACCATCGAAGAGCGTGCGGCGCAGTACGTTCCGAAGTTGCGTGAGCTCGGCGGCAACGGGCCGTTCATCCTGGCCGGCTGGTCATTGGGTGGTGCGTTGGCCTACGCCTGTGCGATCGGGCTCAAGCAGCAGGGCTGCGACGTGCCGTTCGTCGGGCTGATCGACGCCGTGATGCCGGGTGAGCCGATCCTGCAGACCAAGGAAGAAACCCGCAAACGCTGGGACCGCTACGCGCGCTTCGCCGAGCGGACCTTCAACGTCGAGGTGCCGCCGATCCCGTACGAGGCGCTCGAAGCGATGGACGACGAGGAACAGGTCAGGTTCGTGCTGGAGGCCGTTCAGCAGGCCGGTGTGCAGATCCCCGGCGGGATCATCGAGCACCAGCGCACGTCGTATCTGGACCAGCGGGCGATTGACACCGCCGAGTACCAGCCCTACGACGGCCACGTCACGCTGTACATGGCCGACCGCTACCACGACGACGCCATCACCTTCGAGCCCGCGTACGCGATCCGCAAGCCCGATGGAGGCTGGGGCGACTACGTGGCTGACCTGGAGGTGGTGCCGATCGGTGGCGAGCACATCCAGGCCATCGACGAGCCGATCATCGCCAAGGTCGGTGCGCATATGACCCAGGCGCTCAACAAGATTCACGCCGAGCAGAAAGAAGGCTAAGTGACCACCAAGACCACCGCCGAGCTGCTGACCGAACTGCGCGAGAAGCTGGAGCTGGCGAAGGAGCCTGGTGATCCGAAGGCCATCGCGCGGCGCGACAAGAAGGGCATCCCGAGCGCCCGCGCCCGCATCCACGCGCTGCTCGACCCGGGCAGCTTCCTGGAGATCGGGGCGCTGGCGCGCACGCCGGGCGACCCCAACGCGCTCTACGGCGACGGGGTCGTCACCGGTCACGGCCGGATCAACGGCCGCCCGGTCGCGGTGTTCAGCCACGACCAGACGGTGTTCCAGGGGTCGGTCGGCGAGATGTTCGGCCGCAAGGTGGCCAAGCTGATGGACTGGGTGGCCATGGTCGGTTGCCCGATCATCGGCATCAACGACTCCGCCGGTGCCCGAATCCAGGACGCGGTCACCTCGCTGGCGTGGTACGCCGAGCTGGGCCGTCGGCACGAGATGCTGCGCGGCCTGGTGCCGGAGGTCTCCATCATCTTGGGCAAATGCGCTGGGGGAGCGGTCTATTCGCCGATTCAGACCGACCTTCTGGTGGCGGTCCGCGACCAGGGTTACATGTTCATCACCGGCCCCGACGTGATCAAGGACGTCACCGGTGAAGATGTGACGTTCGACGAGCTGGGCGGGGCCGACGTGCAGGCCCAGCGCGGTAACATCCACAAGGTCGTCGAGGACGAGGCCGCGGCTTTCCAGTACGTGCGCGACTACTTGTCGTTCCTGCCGGACAACACTTTTGGCGACGGGCCGATCGTCAACCCGGGCCTCGAGCCGGAGATCACCCCGACCGACCTGGAACTCGACACGATCGTGCCGGACGCGGACAACACCGCCTACGACATGCACGAAATCCTGCTGCGCATCTTCGACGACGGCGACGTCTTCGAGATCGCCGACCAGCGCGGGCCGGCCATCATCACCGCGTTCGCCCGCGTCGACGGACGGTCGGTCGGCGTGATCGCCAACCAGCCGATGTTCATGTCCGGCGCGGTCGACAGCGAAGCGTCGGACAAGGCGTCGAGCTTCATTCGGTTCTGCGACTCTTACAACCTGCCACTGGTTTTCGTGGTGGACACGCCGGGCGCCATGCCCGGTGTCGCGGAGGAGAAGAACGGAATCATCAAGCGCGGTGGCCGATTCTTCAACGCGATCGTGGAAGCCGACGTGCCGAAGGTGACGATCATCGTCCGTAAGGCCTACGGCGGCGGCTACGCGGTGATGGGTTCCAAGCAGCTCTCCGCCGACTTGAACTTCGCCTGGCCCACCGCACGCATCGCGGTGATCGGAGCCGACGGCGCCGCGCAGCTGTTGGTCAAGCGGTTCCCCGACCCGAGCGCACCTGAGGTGCAACAGATCAAAAAAGACTTCATCGAGGGCTACAACCTCAACATGGCGATCCCGTGGATCGCGGCCGAGCGTGGCTACATCGACGGCGTCATCGAGCCGCACGAGACCAGGCTGCTGCTGCGCAAATCGCTACACCTGTTGCGGGACAAGCAGATTCACTGGCGCACGCAGCGCAAGCACGGCCTGACGCCGATCTAGACGCGCCGGGCTATCAGACCTTGGAGATGAAGTCTGAGGTGTAGAACTCCTGCGGGCTCTGCGAGTAGGGGTTGGGCTGCCGGATGAACACCCACACGCCGGTCGTGCCGGAGCCCAGGCTGCCGCTCACCGTCGTGTTCGCAATCCCCGCCCCGTCCGTGTTCAGCGACCCGACCGCAACCCCGGGCCCCGGGCCATCGCAGGGCGAGCTCGAGGTGCGCGGCAATTGGATCAGCGCGACGTCGTAGTGGGCGCCGGGCGCGCTGGGCTCCGCGAAGTGGACCTCGGCGCTCACCGATCCGCCGTTGTTGTGAATGACCGCCGACGCCGTGCCGCGGTTCTGCGATGCGCGGTCAGGGATCGGGGTGAAGTCGCAGGCGCGCAGAATGCTGCGCATCGGCACCACGGTTCCGGTATCCGCCCACGCCGGGGCGGTTGAGCCGGGTGCTGCCGAACCGGCCAGTGCGACGACGACGGGCGCCGCGCAGCGTGCCAGGGTGTTAAAAGACATGTGTCTAGTATCCCGGTCGGGATAGTAGACATACGCCGGCGAACAGGGAGATATCGCTTACACACGACGGCTCGGTGTGACACGAGCCTCACTTTTCGTGCTTCTGAACCTTCTCACCGGTCTCGGTGGACTCTCGAAGCTCTTTCTTGGCCTCCGCCGCCTCGTTCGCATAGTCCTTGACGGACTCGTCGCCTTCCTCAGCGCGCATGGTTGCCTCCTTGTAGTGCGTCGGACACGCCTACCCGTGATTTCCGACGCCGAATCATCTCTGCGAGTTGCCGACGCCCCGACGAAAAACCGGGCGGCAGGAGACCTAGGTCCCTGCCGCCCAGTGTCGTCACGGGTTAGCGAGAGGACTTCTCGCGGGCCTCGGCAGCCTTCTCCGCGGCACGGGCCGCTTCAGCCTCGGCCTCTTTCTTGGCCACGTCGCGCTGCGCGTTGGCCTTGTCCTGCTGGGCGCGGCCTTCCTTGCGCAGATCCTCGTGGTTGATCACGATCCCGACGATCTCCTTGGCCTTACCGACGACGTCCTCGACGATGCCCCTGATGGCGGCTTCGGGTCCACTGCTGCTCATACTTACTCCTCACTTCTCGGGGATGGATACTCAACCGATACCCCGACCCGTGGGCCTCTAACGGGTTGTGGCGTGTCGCAAAACATTCGGCCGCGTGTGAGGTGATTCACTCGCGAATTGCGAAGCTTATGGCTTGATCCGGATCTTGCCCGGCGACCACCAGCCGAAATATGTTGCGGTACCGAGGTTTAACTGCGCCGGAGGCGCATCGACCAGCGTGTCGAATTTCCGCAGGGAGCCCCAGTCGCGGGCCCAGTCGTGAGACAGGTAGGTGGACATCACGTGCGCGCGCAGCAACAGGTCGGTGATGCCGAGAAGCCCGCCGTTGACGCCGTCCTCCCAGGTGTCGGTGTCCTGCTTCTTGGCGTTGTAGTCCGGCGTGATGCGAAACTTCGGGATTTCGGTGACACCATTGGCATGCAGCATCGGATGCTGGCACGGAAACGCCAGCCCGACCGCCCAGTCCAACAGCACCGGCTGCGACGAGCCGATGTACTCCTGCACGGATCGCAGTTCCGGCACGCGCGGCGGGGTTACCGCGATCCAGTCATCCGGCGTCAGGGACAGGTCCTCGGCCACCATCCGGACCGCAACGGCGTCGGCGGGCACTTTGGACCGCTCGAAGCGTAGATTGCGCCACGCCCTCGGCTGTTCCCCGTTCAGGTCGTATGGCACCAACCGCCCCCCCGGCTCTATGTCACCACCGGGTCCGGGCTTGCCGTATTCCAGCACTACGGTCTGCCCGTCGGTGTGCCCGTGCAGCGTGCTGTTGCCGGCGATCTTGCCCGCGGCGGTCACCACCAGCAGGGGATGTCCGTCATCGGCTTTTGGCAGCTGATACCACGCCGAAATGAGTTTGCTCTGCTGTTGGGCGCTCGTGGTGTAGCTGCCGGCCAGCGGAACCTGGTCAGGGTTGAGGCCATAGGGCAACGGCACCAAAGATCCATTAATCCCCGGTACCTTCAGCTTGGTCGGCGCGCGCCAGTCGTACGCGTACCAGTCGTAGTCCGTGCCGGGCTGCGGCACCACCGTCTCCTGGACCGCCTCGGCAACGGTATGGTCCGGTACGCCATTGGGGCTGAACCCCACTGGGTTGGCGCCCCCCAGCGGACCCAACGGGCCGTAATTGCCGGGCAGCGGCGGCATAAAGCCGGCGTTGCTGTCCGGCTCGACGAGGACGTCGTCGGCTAGTCCGCAGCCCCCGGCGAATTCGCGCAAGTTGGCCCAGCCATTGGAGTAGGTGGGGTATTGGCGCACGATTCCGGCGACCATCGATGCGATGAACACCAGCACCATGAATCCGGCGGCGATCGGCACCGGCGCAGCCGTCAACGCCCGCGCCAGCCGGCCCTCGCCATGTTCCCGCGACGCGAAGTGCAACCAGAACGCCCAGACCGCCGCGATCGTGAACAGGACGAAAAAGACTGTGCTTACGCTGATTCCAGCGAACCTCGGCATGACGTTATTGAATGGGACGCCGTAACTAGAGACGTACCACCAGCCGTTGGTGGTGGCGAAGCAGAGCGCCAACACGAACAGCACCCCCGCGAGAAACGCTATGCGGTTGCGTGACCATCGCAGCACCTTCGGCGATACCAGCACCGTGGCCAGCGCGGCCATCGCAGCGCCCACCGCGGCGAACAGCCCGAAGTGGTGCACCCACTTGGTCGGGGTGAACATCAGGAAGAACATGGTGCCGAAGATGACGCCCATCAGCCGCCAGGCCGGTCCGCGGGCTACACCGGGGATTCGCTTGCGCCGCAACATGATGAACAGGGCGGCGAACAGGCACAGTGCGGTGATCAGGAAGCCGAACCGACGTGACAGCGAGCCATCGACGGTCGGCAGAATGAGGTAGTAGTAGCGTAGGTTCTCGGTGTACCAAGCCTGGCTGGGCCCGATCGCGGTGCGAATCCTGGTGGCCTCCAACACTGTTGACAGTGTCTGGTCCGCGAAGACAACGGTGAGGATGACGGAGCCCGCCGCCAGCAGGGGCGCCACCAGCGGCCAGGTGCCGACCAGACGGTGGCGGCGAACCAGGATTCGCAGGATCGGCCGGCCACCGGCGATCAACGCGGCCACCGCGATCAACCCGGTGGGTTGAACACCGAGGGTGAACGCCGCGGTGATGACGGCCAGCGCCGCCGGCGTCATTCGGCTGTAGCGCATCGACCGCTCGATCAGCACGTAGGTGATCAGCGATCCCACCGCGATGATCGGCTCGGGTCGCAGGCCGTTGTTGAACGGCATCCACGCCGCCAGCAACACCAGGCCCGCCGCCCAGTTTGCGGCCGTGCTGGAGGTCACCGCCGGCCCCAACCGGGGCAAAACCTCGCGTGACAGCAGCAGCCAGCAGACCAACCCGGCGACGAGGTCGGGTAGGCGCATCCAGAGGCTGCCGTCGCTGACGTGGGTCATCAGTGCCAGCAGGTTGTAGTACCAGCCGAACGGGTCCTCAGGGCTGCCGAACCAGCGGAAGTAGTTGGACATGTAGCCGGCGTGGTCGGCGACCCGCGCCATGCCCAGGATGTAGCCGTCATCGGAGGAATTCGCGCCGATCAGATGCCACACCAGGAAGCCGAATATGACCGTGGCGTCGATCAGCGTGAACTTTCGCCAGCCGGTCGGAATCAACCGGTGCATGCGGCGCCCGTCCAACTGGTCCAGCCGCCACAGAGCGACCAGCGCGACGATGGTGGACACGACCGCCAGCACCATCGCAAGCAGTTTCAGCGTCGTCGGTGTACTGGAGAACCGGGTGTCGATAGGCGCCGAAAACTGCAGCCCGGGCGGTGCCGGACCGGACAGATCGGTAAACACCCCGACGATCTGCGGGCGCAAGTTCGGGTCGGGGAAACCACCCCTCACCGGCTTGCCCGCCGGATCGGTCAATCCGACGAAGGTGGCGAAGGTCCCCGCCTGTGTGGAGGTGATCTCGATCCGTTGGCACCGCGCGGACATCGCCTGGTCCCGAGGCACGCTGGCGATCACCACGTTGCGGTCGGTGACATCGACGCGCTTGCTGCTGGCCACGACGAACAACGCGTTGAGCGCGGCGTCTTTGCCCTTCTTGGGGGCCGTACTCAGCACGACCCCGCCGCCGGGCGGCAGGCGGCGTACCACCGAGCACGGCACGGTTGCCGTCACGTCCACCGGCGTCAGCGAAATCAGCGGTGCGGTAACGCTGTTCAATTGGCCGCCTTGTGGCCAGTTCAGCTTCGCGGTGGTTTGCACAACAGGCAGCAATGGCGTCGCGACCGACAGGACGAAACCGATCAGCCCGGCTACCGTCGCGACCCAGCGTGTCACCCGCACATCGCGGCGGGCGTCGGGTTGCGCGGCGGCCGCTTGGCGTTCGTGGTTGATGACCCTCATGGCAGCGCCCTAATCGGTCCTTGCCGGCTCCAGCCGTACACCTTGACGGCGCCTTGGTCGACGACGGCGTTCGGCGCCTGATCGGCGGGCACCAGCCGGTGGTACCTCTCCACCGAACCCCAGTCCCGGTACCAGTCGCCGCGCAAGTAGGTGGGGATCGTGGAGGTCCACAGCATCGTTTGAGTGATCAGGAACGGGCCGCCGGTCGCACTGGCCTGCCACCCGTTCGACGACGCTGCGGTCTGTTTGTGATCGGGCAGGAGGCGGTATTGCGGAAGTTCGGCAACGCCAAGGTGTTCGGAGAACGGCCGCTGGCAGGGGAAGTTCGCGGCGGTCGCGATGTCCATCAGTACCGGTGTGCGCGATCCGATCGCCTGTTGCAGAGTCTGCAGCACCGGTGCTCGCGGCGGCGTGAACGCGAACCACTGCTCGGAGCTCAGATTCGGGTCGTAGGCGACGATGCGTGCCACGTTAGCCTCCGGCGGTGCCCAGGCCAGCGGGAACCGCAGGTTGCGCCACGCCGGCTGCGGCCCGACGTCGATCGGCTGCACCTCGGCGAGCGCCTGGGTAGTGCCGTCGGGGCGGGCGACACCCCATTGCAGTTTCAGCGACTGACCGTAGGTGAAGGTGCCGTCCTCTTTATACGACCAGATCGCACCGGCGGCGGACACCACCACCAGCGGCCGATCACCTGAGCGCGGTGGCAACTGGTACCAGGCCGAGGTGGCGGTGGCGGCCAGGGAGTTTTCGCCATAGCTGCCGATCACGGGGGTGCGGGCCGGATCCAGGCCAAACGGCAGAGCCGCGTGCGACCCGTTCACCCCGACCGGGCCTTTCCCGCCTGCTGTGCCCGCGGAGTCACTCATGGCGGCGTTGGGCTTATTCGGTGAGGCGTCGGAATTCACGATCCCCGGTTTGGTGACCACCGGGTCGGACCTCAGGTCGTCGCCGACCCCATCGGGCGTGAAGCCGACCGGGTTGTCGCCGCCGAGCGGGCCCGCGGGCCCGGTCTTTTGGCCCGGAATCGGTTGCAGCAGGCTGACATTGGGGTCCGGCTCGGCCAGCACGTCGTCGGCCATCGCGCAGCTCGACGACGAGAGCCCAGACGCCAGCGCGGAGAGGTTGGCCTTGCCGGTGGTGTACATCGGGTAGCGCAGCACGGCGCCCTTGCCCAGCGAGGCGACCTCGCCGAAGACCATGATCACCGCGACCACCAACAGGGGCGTCGACGCCAGCACGCGGTTGCGGCGGGTGTCGGCGACCTCGGTGTGGCCCGCGTAGTCCATCCGGAAGTGCTGCCAAGCGGCGAGCAAGCCGGTCGCGATCGACAACGCCAGGAACATCGACGTCACCGGGTGGCTCGCGATCACCGGCTGGATGTCGTACCACGGGACGCCGTAGTTGTTGACGTAGAACCATCCGTTGATGCCCGAGGTCGCCCACGCCAGCATGAACAGCAGCGCGGTCACGTACAGCGTCAGGTTCCGCCGGTTGTGCAGACCGATCCGGGCCATGGCGAACGCCGTGACGGCGCCGAGAGCGCCGGCCAGCCCGGCGAAAGCGCCGAATTGAATCGCCCACTTCGTCGGCGTGAAGTGCAGCAGCAGCAGGCCCATCGCGCATGCGCCGATCAGCCGCCAGGCCGGTCCGCGGGCCACGCCGGGCACCTTGCCGCGGCGCAGCAGGATGACCAGCACCCCGAACAGACAGAGCATCATGATCAGCACCGCGAAGCGCCGCGTCATCGAGCCTTCGGCGTTGCTCTCCACCGTGAGGAAGTAGTAGCGCAGGAATTCCTGGTACCAGGCGATGGTGGGGCCGACCTTGTACTTGATCCGCGCCGCCTCGGCGACTCCTGCCAGCGTCTGGGAGCGGAACACCACGACGAAGATCAGCGACAGCGCGGCGGCCAGCACCGCCAAGGGCGCCAGCAGTCCGTCAGTTGCTCTACGCCGCATGATGATTCGCGCGATCGGCCGGGCGGCGGCCAACAATGCCGCGACGGCGATCAGGCCCTGCGGCGCCAGCGTCGCAGTCAACATCGCCACGATGATCGCCACCGCGGCCGGCACCAGGCGACGCGTTGCGATCGCGGTCTCGGCCAGCACCCAGGTGGCGACCACGCCCAGCGCGATCAGCGGCTCGGGCCGCAGGCCGTTGTTGAATGGCAGCCAGGCCGCCAGGAACACCGCACCCGCCGTCCACACCGCAATCCGGTTGCTGCCCAGGCTGCCTCGGCCCGGGCCGAGCCGTCGCAGCATGTAGCGGCTGATGATCAGCCAGGTGCCGATCGCGGCGAGCGTCGCGGGCAGTCGCATCCAGACGCCCGCCGTGCTCACCGACGCGAACTGCGCGAGCACCGACTGATACCAGTCGAAGGGCGCCTCGGCGGCGCCGAAGTAGCGGTAGTAGTTGGCCACGTAGCCGGCCTGCCCGGAGACCCGGGCCATGGTCAGGTTGTAGCCGTCGTCCGACGAGGTAGCGCCGATCACGTGCCATCCCAACAGCGTGCCGATCACCCCGGCGTCAGCGAGCCAGGTGGCGATGCCGGCGCCGAACCAGGCCTTGAGGTTGCGCGGGGTCCGTCGTCCCGACCGCCGGTCGAGGACGCCTAGCGCGACGATCGACGCCAGCACCGACAGCACACCCAACGTCATCACCGCCGTCTTCAGCGGGGTGGGGGCCACGATGAACCGCGTGTCGACATCGATGCGCGCCGACAAGCCGGGCTGCGCGGGCACCGTCAGGTCGGTGAAGATCCCGCCGACCGCGGGCTTCTTCTCGGGGGCCAGCGTGCCGGTGGCGCCGGGGATCCCGACGAAGTCGGCGTGGGCACCGACAGCGTCCGCCCAGATGTGCAGGGCGCTGCAGGCGCCGGCGGCGATCGTGGACCGCGGCGCGCTCGCGGCGACCGAGTCGCGGAACGCGACGGTAACCGTCTCCTTGTTGGCCCGGACGAACAGGCCGTTCTTTCCAGTCTCGAAACCGGCCACTGGCAGCGTCGACACCACCAGGCCGCCATCGGCCGGCAGCGTGGCGATCGCGGAGCACGGAATGGAGATGTCCAGCGCGCGCGGCGCCCCGGACACCAGCGGTGCGGTGATGTCGGTGATGTGGCCGTCCTTGAGGCCCTGTGGCCACACAACCGTCGCCGTCGTCTGCTCGACCGGAAGCAGTGGAACCACCGCGCAGAGCAGCGCGCCGACGATCCCGGCGACGATCGCGACCAGTCGGGCGAGCCGGTTCGAGGATCGCTGAAGGTCGTCGTGGGGCACGAGGGACGATGGTAGGCGACCCGCCTGGAGTACCTGGGGAGGTAGCCGGATAACGGAAATAAGTCGGGCCGCGATCCAAACTGAATTCAAAGAAAGTCGGTCGATGACCGCGCAGGTCAGTGGGTCGTCGATCCGGTTTTACCCCCCGCGACGAGGGCCTACGCACGTTCACCGCGGGTTCGACTCGACGTAGCAATCATGGTTTAGTAAGTCAGCGGTGGTGAATTTAACGCAACAGCAACAATCCACCACCGGCCATTGGCGTGAGTTGTGGAGTTCCCCATATTCACGAACGACCGCTGTGGTCGCCGGGGGCGTGGTGCTCTATTCCACCAACGAGTTCCTGACGATCAGCATGCTGCCGAGCACGATCAGCGAAATCGGCGGCGAGCGTATGTATGTGTGGGTGACGACGCTGTACCTCGTCGGGTCGGTGGTCGCCGCAGCAGCTGTCAACGCGCTGCTGCACCGCATCGGTGCCTGCATCTCCTTCTTGGCGGGTTTCGTCGTGCTGGCTGCCGGCAGCTTCGTCTGCGCGGCCGCCCCGACCATGGAAGTCCTGTTGTTCGGCCGGTTCTTCCAGGGCCTCGCGGGCGGTCTGCTGTGCGGCTTGAGCCTCGCGGTGATCAACGCGGTGCTGCCGCGAAGACTGTGGAGTCGGGGTAGTGCCCTGGTGGCTTCGACGTGGGGCATCGGCGCCCTGCTCGGCCCGGCGCTGGGCGGCCTGTTCGCTCAGTTCGGCGCGTGGCGCTGGGCCTTCGGCCTGCTGGCCATGCTCAGCGTGGCGATGGCTTTCCTGGCGCCCGTTCTGCTGACCGTGGACGGCTCCGAGCAGCCCGATCGCGACTCGGCCCGCATCCCGGTCCTGTCCGTCGTTCTGCTGGGCGCGGCCGCATTGACCGTCAGCGTCGCCTCGGTGCCGCACAACGCCGTCGCCACCGCGGGGCTGCTGGTCTTCGGCGCGTTACTGCTCGGCGCGTTCCTGGTGTTCGACCGCCGGATGGACACCGCGGTCTTGCCGGCCAGTGTCTACGGTTTCGGCCCCCTGAAATGGGTCTACCTGACGCTGGGTCTGCTGGTCGCCGCCACCAAGGTCGACCTCTACGTGCCGTTGTTCGGTCAGCGGCTGGCACATCTCGGACCGATTATGGCCGGGTTGCTGGGCGCGGCCCTGTCGCTGGGCTGGACAATCAGCGGGCTGGTCAGCGGCTCGTTGAACAGGACCCGCACGATCGTCATGGTCGTCGTCGCGGCGCCGCTGATGATGGGCGGCGGACTGGCGGTGGCCGGTGTCACCCACGTGCAGGATGCGACCGCGGGCATCGTCATTCTGTGCGCGTTCGCGTTGCTGGCGGTCGGCGTCGGGATCGGCGCGGCGTGGCCACACCTGTCCGCCTGGGCGATGAGTGACGTCGACGATCCCGCCGAGGGCGGCGCCGCCGCCACAGCAATCAACTTGGTGCAGCTGATCTTCGGTGCGTTCGGCGCCGGTTTGGCCGGTGTCGTGGTGAATCTCGTCGACGGCGGTGGGGCTTCAGCGGCCCGCTGGGCCTTCGCCGTGTTCGCGATCCTCGCACTGACGGCCTGCGGCACCGCGGTCCGCGCGGGCCGCCACCAGGTCGCGTACTAAGTCGCTGTACTGCCCCATCGCCCTATTGTCTGAGCGGCGCCGGGCTCCACAGGCCGCTGCGGGTCGCCGAACCAAGGTCGAGTTGCGCCGGCCCGGCGTCCGGGTAGTAGGGCGTGAGCTGTTGCAGCGCACCCCAGTCGCGAGACCAGTCGTCCTTCAGGTACGTCGACACCGTCGCGGCGCGCGTCAACAACTCCGTCACCCCGAGCGGGCCGCCACCGTTCTTGTCCATCACCGGGGAGTTCGCCTCGGCGCCGAAGCGGTCGGGCAGGATGCGCCACTTCGGCACCTCGTCGACGCCGTTCTGGTGACCGAACGGCCGCTGGCACGGGAACGCCAGGCCGACCAGCCAATCCAGCAGCACCGGGTCCGACGAGCCGACCACGTCCTGCAGGGTACGCAGCCGCGGGATCCGCGGCGGTGTGACGGCGATCCAGTGCATCGGCGCGAGGTCCTCGTCGCTCACGACGACGCGCACCTGGGTGGCGTCCGCCGGCAAGTCGGACAGCGGCGCCCGCAGGTTTCGCCAGGCCGGCGCCGCGCCGACGTCGGCGAGATCGGTCGAGCCGCCGGGCTTGTTCTCGGCAGCCTGCTGGTCGTTGGCCCACTGGATCCGGACTTCGCCGTAGTTGAACCGGCCCGCGGCCGAGACCACCAGCAGCGGACCGGATTCGCCGCGGGGCGGCAGCTTGTACCAGGCCGACCGCAGCCGCGCGGGCATCTGGACGCCGGATCGCCAGCTGCCCAGCACCGGGGTGTGGGCCGGTTCCAGGCCGTAGGGTAGCCGCGCGCGTGAACCGTTGACACCGGCCGCGGCCGTGGTGCCGCCCTCGTTGCCGGCGTCGCCGCCGGTGGTGTCGCGGTCGTCGCTGACGAAGCTGCGATCACCCGGACGCTCCATCACCGGGTCCGCGGACACCGAGGACGGGATGCCGTTGGCATCGAAGCCCTCGGCGTAACCGTCTGCCAACGCGTCCTTTTCGTCCGCGGAGACCGGCTTGAGCATGGCGGAATTCGGGTCCTGCTCGACAAGCACGTCGGTGGCCAGGCCGCAGGTCTTACCGAGCAGCGCCTGCAGGTTGGACCGGCCGACCGACCACGCCGGGTACTGGTCGGTCATGCCCAGCGTCAGCGACAGCACCTGAAAGAACACGATCGCCCACGCGGCAACTCCCAACGGGGAGCGCATGATTGGGCCCAGCCTCGACTCCGCGGGCGGGACGGCGTCGGTGTCGCTCTTGACGAAATGAAGCCACGCGGCCAACAGCGCCACCAGCAGGGTCAACCCAAGGAATCCGGTGGTGAAGCCAAAGTGCCACTGCGGGAAGGCATTCGACCATGGCACGCCGAAATTCGAGACATACCACCAGCCGTTGACGCTGGCGAACGACAACGCGACGATGAACAACACCACCGTAGCGAATAACGTCCGGTTGCGTCGTGAGCGCATCGCCGTCGCGGTCACCGCGACCGCGGCCAGCGCGCCCAGCGAACCGGCCAGCCCGGCGAACACCCCGAAGTGATGCGTCCACTTGGTCGGCGTGAACATCATCGCGAGGAACGAGATCACCGTGATGCCGATGATGCGGCGGCTCGGCCCGGCCGCGGTGCCCGGAATTCGGCCCTTGCGCAACGTCATTGCGATCGACACGGCCAGTGCGACCAGCAACGCCAGCAGCGCGAAGCGGCGCGCGACCGACCCGTCGGGGCTGGCCATGAACAGCCGCTCGTAGCGGATGTGCTCGTCGAACCAGCTCAGGCTGGGGCCCAGGGCGCGCTTGAGCGAGGTCGCCTGCAACTCGCCGGCGAGCGTCTGGTCGCGGAAGATCAGGATCACCGTGACGCTCGCTGCGGCGATGATGGGCGCCAGCAGCGGCAGCACCCCGAATTGGCGCGAACGGCGCGCAATGATCGTGCGCAGCGGGCCGATCGCCACCAGCAGCGCACCGATCGAGGCGATACCGGTCGGCCCGGAAAACAGCGTCAGCGCGCCGATGATGCAGGCCGCCGCCACCGGCAGCAGTCGGCTGGTGGCCACCGCGCGCTCCACCGAGCACCAGGTCAGCAGGATGCCTAGCGCGATGATCGGCTCGGGCCGCAGGCCATTGTCGAGCGGCAGCCACACCGCCAGGAAGGTGCCCGCCGCCGTCCACGCCGCCGCCCGGCTGGTTTTGACCGAATGGCCCAGCCGTGGGATGACTTCCCGGCTGATCACCCACCAGCACGCCAGCGCCATCAGCAGGGTGGGCAGCCGCATCCAGATGCTCGCGGTGGTGACGTGCGCCCACATCGCCAGCAGGTCGTAGTACCAGCCGAACGGAGCCTCCGGGGTGCCCAGCCAGCGGTAGTAGTTGGCCATGTAGCCGGCATGCTCGGAGACCCGGGCCATGGTCAGGATGTAGCCGTCGTCGGCGGTGTTGGCGCCGACGAAATGCCACCACACCAGCGCCAGCGTGACCAGGCCGTCCAGCCCGCTCAGCGACCACCAGCGCGGCGGCAGGAAGCGGCGGTGCCTGGTGCCGTCGGAGGTGTCGAGGACGTGCAGCGCGATCAGCGCCGCCAGGGTCAGCGCGACGCCGAGCACCATCGCCGCCATCTTCAGCGGCGTCGGCGAGCTGCTGTAGCGGGTGTCGATGGTGGCCGAGAACGTCAAGCCCGGCGGGGCCGGTCCGCTCAGATCGGTGAAGACGCCGACGATCTGCGGCCGGAAGTCGTAGCCGCTGCGCTCACCGCGCAGCGCCGCGCCCGGATGCTCGGCGTTGGGTCCCTGCTTCAGGCCGACGAACTCGCCGATCACCCGGTCGGCGTGCGCGGTGAACACCAGCTTCTGGCAGTCGGCGCTCAACACCTGGCTCAGCGGCGCGACGACCAGCGGCACGTTGCGCACGACCAGCACCAGGTCGTCGTTGGCCCGCTCGATCAGCAGACCGCGGTCGACCGCCTTGGGAGCCTGCTTGGGCACGGTCGACAGCAGCACGGTCTTCGCCGGGCCTCCGAGGTCCGCGGCGGCCCGGCACGGGATGCTGATGCTGAGGTCGGTGGCGACGTAGCCGATCAGCGGCGCCTCGACGCTGCCGAGCCTGCCGTTTTGTGGCCAGTTGAGTTGGGCGGTGGTCTGTTTGACCGGCAGCACCGGCGTCGCGATGGCCAGCAGGGTGCCCAGCAGACCGGCGACGACGGCGACGAGTCGGGCTGTCCGATAGCTCTTGTCCGCCGTGTCGGTCACGGAGGTAGATGCTAATTGCCCGGCATCGGTCGCTTCGGTGGCCATCAGGATTTGCGAATGGCCAGCACGAAGGGGCCGATCTTGGTCACGGTGAACCTCGGATCGTCGAAGATCGCGGCATTGAGCTCGACCGTGTAGCGCCGCACGTTGGGCTGGTTGGGGTAGACGTCCTCGGCCAGCCGCAGCGTGTAGGTGCTGGACGCGCCGGCCGCGCCGCCGTGCCGCATCAGGAACACGGTCGGCGGCGCCCACGGCAGCGTGTCCAGGGCGTGGACGAACGGGGCGGCGGTCTTGAGCTTCGCCCACTCGTTGATCGCGGCCGCTCGCTTGTCGAACTGCGCCAGTGGATTGGCGTAATGCGACGTCAGACCCTGGAAGCCGTAATAGGGGTAGTAGGACAGGAAGCTGTAGTCGGCGGTCAAGACCACCGTCCGGTCGCGCGGCCTGCCCGTTGCCTGCGTGATCGCGCGGTCGATCTGCGCGTAGAACTTCTCCGAGCTGGGCGGTCGACGGTCACCGCGCTGGCCGTGGCCGTCGGTGTCGGTGTAAGCGATGGTCAAATCCGGTCGCAGCACGTCGGGGATGTCCTGGCTGAACGCGATCGCCGCGGTCAGCCCGATCGCCGCCGCGACCGGCGCCACGGCGCGGCCCCACGGGCGGTCCCGACCGCGAGCGGTGAGCTCAGCCGTCAGCTCCACGAAGCCGAAGACGCCCGCCGTGGTGAGCAACACCGTCAGGGTCGGCTGCAGCCGGAACGACAACAGCGTGGTGCGGGCCAGGGTGGCCAGCATCGACAGCAGCGACCACAGGTAGATGGCCAGCACGGCGATGGTCAGCCCGGCGGCCCGCACCGATTCGTGGGCCCGCACCACCAGCCACAGCGTCCCGAGCAGACACAGCGCGCCCACCAGCGTGAACGTCAGCATCGGGAAGGTCAGCGCGGCGCCGTCGGCCGGGAGGTAGTGAAAGGCGCTGCCGCTGTTGCTGACCGGGTCACGGGCAGCGCGCAGCAGGAACGGCAACCAGGTGACCGACGCGCCCGCCGCCGCGAGGGCGCCGATGACGACGAGTCGGATCAGCGGATCCAGCGCGGCTTTGAGCCCGTCGCGGCGTCGCGACGCCGCCAATGTCAATGCCATCAGCAACACGGTGAATGCGCAGTAGGCCGGCAGCAACGTGTAGCAGGTCGCCGCGGCACCGAGGAACAGTCCGACGCCAATCACCGCCGCCCAGCCTTGCCCCGCGACACTGCGTCTGGCCGCAGCGTCGTCGTCGAGCCCGCGGCCAGCCGCAGGCTCGCGGGCGCCGCCCCGCAGACCCGACCACGCCAGGATCAGCACCGGCGGGAGCAGCACGGTGATCATCGCCGAGTACGGCTCCGGTGAGCTGTAGGCCAGCGTCATGGCGGCGGTCGCAGTTGTGACGATCAGCGCGTACTCGAAGCGGATCAGTCGCGACCACAACACCAAAGCGACCGCGATCGCGATGGTGATCGACGTGATCGCCCATGGCTTGAACGTTTCCCAGCCGGACGTGCCGGTCAGCGCGGCGACGCGGCCGCCGACCCAGAACCAGCCGGGCGGGTAGAACGCCGGCAGGCCCGCATATGTCATGTCGTGCAACGTGGGGCTGTCGGTGAGCCGGGTCAGGTATTCGGTGCGGAATTGCTGGTCGACCGAGATCCCGAACAGGTACAGCTTGGTGGCGCCCAACGGCATGCCCAGCGTTACCACCGAGAACGCGGAGATGAACACCAGCGCCAGCGGCTGGGCCAGCCATCGGCCCCTCCCGCCGTTTACCCTGCCGCGCCGCCATAGCCAACCGGCACACAGCAATCCGACGATGCAGCCGACTTGGCCGACCGTGGTGAGCGCGTGCAGTTGGTTCGACGACGGGAAGGCGGGCCACTGCACCCGGGCGATCGCGGTCAGCGAGACCACCGAGACCGCCGCTGCGACCGCGACCGCGATCACCATGTGGCCGAGGGTGGCCAGCGCGTTGCGCATCTAGAGGGGCAACTTGCGGAAGATCGGCCGCGGAATGTGCCGCAGCACGGTCATCAGGTAGCGCACCGGGCCCGGGGCCCAGACGAGTTCCTTGCCCTTGGCGGCCGAGGTCACCGCGAGCTCCGCGACGAATTCCTTGTCGACGGTGAACGGCGCCTCCTTGGCGCCGGTCGACTTCCAGTGCTCGAGAGTGGTTGTGGTGCGGACCTGGCCCGGCCGGATGACGAGTACGCGAACTCCGTACTCGCGCAACGCCTCTCCGAGGCCGAGGTAGAAGCCGTCGAGGCCGGCCTTAGTGGAGCCGTAGACGAAGTTGGACCGGCGCACCCGCTCGCCGGCCACCGAGCTCATCGCGATGATCCGACCGAAGCCCTGGGCGCGCATCTTCTCGCCCAGCAGGACACCGACGGAAACCGCTGCGGTGTAGTTGATTTGGGCGATCTGCACCGCCTTGCGCTGGTCCTGCCACAGCTCCTCGGCATTGCCGAGCAGCCCGAACGCGACGATGGCCACGTCAATGTCACCACTGGCGAATGCCGCATTGATCATTGCCGGGTGGCTCGCGGTGTCGACGCCGTCGAAGTCGATCCACTCGACCGACTTGGCGCCCACCGCCTTCATCTGCGCGACGGCCTTGTCCTTGGCCGGATGGTTGGGCAGGTCGGCCAGCACGATGCGGGCGTGCGCGTTGCGCAGGTAGCGCTCGCAGATCGCCAGCCCGATCTCGGACGTACCGCCCAGCAGCAGGATGGCCTGGGGGTTTCCCACGGCGTCAAGCACCATTTACAGCAGCTCCAAACGTCGGGCCATGTCCGAGACGAAGACCCCGGTCGGATCGACCTTGCGGCGCACCGCAATCCATTCGTCGATGCGGGGATACATGGCGTGGAAGTTGTCGGCACTGACCCGCGAGTCCTTGGCCGTGTAGACCCGGCCGCCGAATTCCATGACGCGGGTGTCGAGTTCGTTGAGAAATTCGTTGATGCCTGCCTTGTTCGGGAAGTCCATTGCGACGTTCCAGCCGGCCATCGGGAAGCTCAGCGGTGCGCGGTTACCCGGACCGAAGAGTTTGAAGACGTTGAGCGCGGAGTAGTGGCCGCGGGTCTGAATCCACTGGATGATCGCCTTGAACTCCTCGAGCGCATCGGGTGGCACGAGGAACTGGTGCTGCGCGAAACCTGTTGGGCCGTAAGCGTTGTTCCAACCGCTGACGAGGTCGAGCATGTGGTAGAACTGCGACAGGTTCTGGATTTTGCCGGTGTAGTTTCCGCCGAGCCGGTAGTACACCTCGCCGATGGCCATGAATGACAGCTTGTTCATCGCGCTGATCGGGAAGAGGTCTGGGACCGAAAGCAATTGCGGTGCATCAAATTTGAGCGGGTCCTTGGCCAGCTTCGGTGGCAACTGGTCGAGCTTGGCCAGGCTGCCGCGGCTGATTGAGGCGCGGCCGAGTTTCGGCGGCGGGCTGATCAGGTCGAACCAGGCGCTGGAGTAGGTGTAGTTGTCCTCGGTGCCGTCCAGGTGGACCGCGACGGTCTCGTCCAAGTTGTGCGTCGCGATGCCGTCGGCAATGAAGTACGCGGTCTCGGTCGGCGTCATCTCGATGACGGCCCGCAACACAATGCCGGTCAGCCCGTTGCCGCCGACGGTGGCCCAGAACAACTCGGCTTCCTCACCGTCCGGGGTCAAATGGCGGATCTGCCCGTCGGCGGTCAGCAACTGCATCGACACCACGTGGTTGCCGAAGCTGCCCGCGCTGTGGTGGTTCTTGCCGTGGATGTCGCAGGCGATCGCGCCGCCGACGGTGACTTGTCTGGTGCCCGGCAGCACCGGTACCCACAGCCCGAACGGTAGCGCCGCCTTCATCAACTGATCGAGGCTGACGCCGGCGTCCACGTCGGCCAGCCTGGTCTCGGATTCGATCGAGTGGATCTTGTTCAACGGCGTCATGTCGATCACCAGGCCGCCGCCGTTCTGGGCGTTGTCGCCGTAGGAACGGCCCAGCCCGCGAGCGATCACGCCCCGGCCCCCGGCGTCGGCGACCTGGCCGACCGCCTTGGCTATCAGCTCGGTGTCCCGGGTCGACAGCACCTCGGCAACCGACGGCGCGGTTCGGCCAAAGCCCGTCAGCCTGGTTCTGGTGGTCGGAATGTCGCTGCTCAACATCGTCAAAAAGGTTACCCGCCAACCGTGCATGGTCAGCGCAGGCGGAAGATCACCGACCGCTGCACGACGAAGTTGATCACCGTCGCGGTGCCCTGCGCAATCACGAAGGCGGCCGGCACCCGCCACGAATAGTGGGCAAACTGCAGGTAGAAGAGGTAGTTGATGCCGACCTGGACGCAGAAGGTCAGCCCGTAGAGCACGCAGACCGCGATGAACCGGGCCCGACTCGGTGGTGCCTGGAAGGTCCAGCGGCGGTTGATCAGGTATGCGGTAGTGGTGCCGGCGATGAAGCTGAGCGATTTCGCGACGTTGACCTGCAGGCCCAGGTGCAGCAGTAGCTCGTACAGCCCGAAGTCGACAACCGCCGACAGTCCGCCGGTGACGATGAAGCGCCACGCCTGGGTTTTCAGCGGCAACGGGGTGCTCGCCGCTATCTCGGCCATCGGCGGAGAGTCTACGGGTGGTGGTCGCGGGAACTTCACGTCCGACGCGTCGGCCTGACTATCGCCCTGCTGGGCCGCGGTGTGCTTGTCGATCGTGTGGGGTCAACCGGCGTCAGATTCGACGCCCGCCCCGCCTCCGCCGTCCGCGGACAGCGTCCTTGGCCGTTTCGCCGACGTCTTTCACGTCGGCCTTCAATTGGTCACGCACACCGCGACTCGTGAGCCGTCGGTCGCCGGTCGCACGGCCGACGGTTTCTTTGGCTTTGCCACTGACCCGCTGAAGCTTGTTTCTGAGCTTGTTGGCAGTACTCATGGCAGGTCCTCCTTTGATCCTGCCGTCGAATACCCGCAGTGGCATCGGGACAACCGCTAGACCCAGTAGGCCACGCGAGCGCGGTACTGCCGCATCGCGAAGGCCGCGACCGCCCAGCCCAGCACGGTCAGCCCGATCACCACGGCCCAGTGCCGCAGGTCCTGGTGTGCGCCCAGCAGCGGCGCCCGCACCAGATCCAGGTAGTGCAGCAACGGGTTGAGTTCGACGATCTTCGACCACTGCCCGGCGCCCTGCGCGCGCAGGGTGTCGTCGTTCCAGATGATCGGCGTCATGAAAAACAGCAGCTGCACGACGGAGAACAGCAGGGGACCGATGTCGCGGAAGCGTGTCGCGAGGATGCCGAAGCACAGCGACACCCAGACGCAGTTCAGCACGATCAGGCCCAGGGCGGGGATCACCGCGAGGTCGGCCCACGACCATGGCTTGGGGTAGACGACCGCGATGATGACGTAGATGACGATGTTGTGCGCGAACAGAATGATCTGCCGCCACACCAGGCGGTAGACGTGCACACTCAGCGGCGTCGGTAGCTGCTTGATCAACCCTTCGTTGGCGACGAACACCTCGGCGCCTTCCAGGATCGACGCGTTGATCAGGTTCCAGATGATCAGTCCGAGCGTGACGTAGGGCAGATGCACCGACAGCTGCAGATGGAACAGCTTGGAATACAGGCCGCCCATCGCGACGGCGGTCGTGCCGGTGGCGATGGTGATCCAGAACGGACCCAGCACCGAGCGGCGGTAGCGCTGCTTGATGTCCTGCCAGCCGAGGTGCAGCCACAGCTCCCGGCGGCGAAAACCGGCGACCAGGTCGCCCCAGGCTCGGGTCATCGTCTTCGACTGTGCTGCAACGTCAACGATCGTCACTGGCGGGCCTTTCGAACTGTTCCCGTCGGCCCAGCCGGCGCAGCCGCAGCCACTCCAGCAGACCTTTGGGGTCGCGACGGGATATCAGGAAGAACCAACCGAACCGAAGCCATTCCTGCACAAGCAGTTTGCGCAAGCCCGGCTGCGCCATCAGGTAGCCGCGGTTGCGATAGGTGAAGTAGCGCTTGGTGGCGTCGTCGGGATACTGCGTGTGCATCCGGCCACCCAGGATCGGCTTGAACTCCGCCGAGCCGCAGGGGTGCAGGTACGCCGTGTCCAGACAGGTCCCGAAGGCGAGCCCGGAGCGGACCAGCCGCCGGTGCATCTCCACCTCGTCGCCGCGGACGAACAGCCTCAGGTCGGGCACGCCGATCGACTCGAAGGCCGATGCCCGAAACAGCGCCCCGTTGAACAGCGACGCGATGCCGGGCAACAGATCCTGGCCGGCCTCGGTGCGTAACTCGCTGACCAGTCGACGCCAGACCAGGCCGCGGCGCAGCGGGAATGCCAGCTTCGACGGCTCGTCGGCGTTGCACACCATCGGCGACACCTCGGCCAGCCGATGCTTGTCGGCGCAGGCCAGCAGCGTGGCCAGCACCTGGCTGTCCTGCGGATGGCCGTCGTCGTCGGCCAGCCACACCCAGTCGGCGCCGAGTGACAGGGCATGCAGGATGCCGAGCGCGAAACCGCCTGCGCCGCCGAGGTTTCGGCGCGACGGCAGATAAGTGGTCGGAATGGGTTGCCCCGCAACCAGATCGCGTACCCGTTCTTCGACGGCGTTGTCGACCACGATCAACTGGTCCAACGGGCGACTCTGACCACTCAGCACGTCCAACGACTTGGCGAGCAGATCGGCGCGCCGGTGGGTGACCACCACGCCGCAGACCAGCTGGTCGCTCATACGCTGTCACGTTCCGTTTCGGCCAGCACCTCGCGCACGTGCCGGGCGGCGTCCTCGCCCTCGTAGGCCCGCACCACGTCTTCGATGTTGCCGGTCTGCCGGATCACGCCGTGGTCGATCCACATCGCGGTCTTGCACAGCCGGGCCAGGAATTCGTTGGAATGGCTTGCGAAGACCAGGATCCCGGACCGCTCGACCAGGCTCTGCAGCCGCGTCTGCGCCTTCTTCAGGAAGTCGGCGTCAACGGCGCCGATGCCCTCGTCGAGCAGCAGGATCTCCGGGTCGATGCTGGTGACCACGCCCATCGCCAACCGCACCCGCATACCGGTGGAGTAGGTCCGCAGCGGCATCGACAGGTAATCGCCGAGCTCGGTGAACTCGGCGATCTCGTCGACCTTGGCCAGCATCTGCTTGCGCGTCTGCCCGAGGAACAGTCCGCGGATGATGATGTTCTCGTAGCCGGAGATCTCCGGGTCCATCCCGACACCGAGGTCGAACACCGGCGCCACCCGTCCACGGACGATGGCCGAGCCGCGGGTCGGCTCGTAGATGCCCGAAAGTAGCCGCAGCAGAGTCGATTTCCCGGCGCCGTTGTGGCCGACCAGTCCGACTCGGTCACCGAGCTCCAGCGACATCGTGATATCCCGCAGCGCCTCGATGACCACCACGTTGGACGCGTTGCGGCCGATCGAGCCGCCCAGGACGGTCTTTTTCAGCGAGCGCGACTTGGCGTCGAAGATCGGAAACTCGACCCACGCGTCGTGGGTTTCGATGTGTGGACCCGTCGGTGTCACCGGTTGCCTACAGGTACTGCCCGGTGCCCGAGCCGGGTCGACCGGGCCCACCGCTGCCGGGTGGCAGGCCCCGCTGCTCCCGCATCTGCTCGAGCTGTGAGCGCGCGGCCATCTGCTGTGCGAACAACGCGGTCTGGATGCCGTGGAACAGTCCCTCCAGCCATCCGACCAGCTGGGCCTGCGCGATCCGCAGCTCGCCATCCGACGGCACGGTGCCCTCGGTGAACGGCAGCGTGAGCCGGTCCAGCTCGTCACGCAGCTCGGGCGCCAAGCCGTCTTCGAGTTCTCGGATGCTGGTGGCGTGGATCTCGCGCAACCGGCTGCGGCTGGCGTCGTCGAGCGGAGCCGCGCGCACCTCCTCGAGGAGTTGCTTGATCATGGTGCCGATCCGCATCACCTTGGCGGGCTGCTCGACGAGGTCGGTGATCGAACGGTCGTCGTCTTGATCGGAGTCATGCGCTATCGCCATCACTCGGGGGTCGACGCCGCCGATGACCTCGATATCGTCGTCGTTACTCAATGCTTGTCACCTTTGGGATTAGTTGGAGTGCCCGAAGGACCCCGCCACTCGTAGATCCAGGCCTCACCGTTGTCGTAGATCTTCGTCCACCACTTCGATCGGTCTATTGACACTAGCCCGTCGGGAACCTTGAACCCGCGAACCGTGGGCGCGCTGGTCAGGACGTAGCGGATGTTCAGCGCCCGGATTGCTTGGGGCACCAACGCCCGCTTGTCGTCGGGGACCCGGGGTAGGGCGTCGGCGTCGGCGTAGGCCCAGAAGATGTAGCGGTAATAGCCCGGCCCGGTCTGCTGCGGGAAGTCGTAGTGCGTCCACAGCGGGTGCAGGTCGGCGACCGCATACATCCACGCGGTGCCGTCGACGTTGGAGTTACCGATCAGGGTGTTCCGCGCGCCCGGCAGCGCGGCCAAGTGGGCCATCGCGTCGAGGTCCTTCTGGTTGATCATCACCGAGTCGTACTTGTCGCCGAACAACACCAGATGCCGGTAGAGGTAGTGTCGGCCGCTCAGCACCGTGGTCAACGCCACCAGCGCGACGATCGTCGAAACCCACACGGTGTCAGGCCATCTGGCGAATTTTCGGGTGACGGCCTTGCGGGCCAGCGCCACCGCGCCGGCCACCAACGCGAACACCGCGACCGCGGCCATCGGCGTCACGAGCATGGTCACCACCGCCGACAGCCGTCGCGGATCGTTGTAGAAGAATTGGCTGTACTGCTGGATGACGGTGCCCAGCGGATTGTGGAACGGCGCGCCCGAGTAGATGGTCGCGATGGTCAGCATCAGCCAGACCACCGGGGGCCACCAGACTTTCTTGTGCAGCAGGATCAGCATGCCGAGGCCGCTCAGCACGACCAGCGCGTACTGCGTCGGGAAGTCGTTGAGGTGACGGGTGTGTAGCAGCAGCGCATCGATCACGCCCTGCTTGACGGTCTTGAAGCTGGGGAAGGCGTGCCCGGCGATGATGCCGGCCTGCTGGGCCACGCCGTAGAACTGCGGCGCCAGGATCAGCAGGGCCGGCACCGCCGACGCGCACAGCGTCAGCAGGTCCGCGAGCCGGCCGCGCACCGGATGCCACCACGCATCCATCAGCCACCAGGCCGCTGCGAAGAGGATCACCACGAAGCCACCGGTGAGATGCACCGAAAAGACGCCGACGAGGGCCAGCACCGAGGCCGGGATGCGGTCACGATGTCCCAGCGTCGAGACGACCAGGACGAAGGTCGGGATCGCGATGCCGTAGGCCGCCAGGTTCGGCATCGCCGCCGTCCCGAACTCGACGTAGGGCACCGACGTGAACGACGCGGACAGCGCAGCCGCGGTCGCGGCTACACCGGCGGCGTAGGGCGTCCGGGAGCGAAGCAGATGCCAGGTCAACATCGCTGCGCTGGTCGGAAACAGCCAGACCGCCGCCGCCACCGAGCTGAGCGTGTAGCCGGTCGTCGGCGCCGCACCGGTCAGTTGGCAGTAGACCGCGGTCAGCGCGTGAAACACCGACGGGTAGTACAGCGGCTGATGGGTTTCGACGTTGCGCAACCCGCCCATCTGAGTCGACGACGCCTGGCCGGTGTCGAGGATGAAGCGGACCGTGTTCGCGTGCCAGACCGCATCCCAGGTGCTGGGGATCGACTGCCAGTGCACCAAGCCGCGGTAGGCCGCCCACATGATCAGCAGTGCGCCAAGCAAGACCCCGGCCGCGACCGTCAGCGCCTGCCGGCGGTCGATCCCAAGTGCTTGCGCGGCGACGTCGCGGTAGCGGGACAGCAACGGCTGCACACCGACCATCACGACGCACACCGCCGCGAGGGTGGCCAGTGCTGTCCAACCGTTCCAAGGGATTCCGAGAGCGCCGAACGGGATGATCGCCAGCGCGACCACACCGTAGGTCAGCGCCGGGCCGACGGCGATGGCGATCGGCCACGTTAGCTGGGTGATTCGCCCGACGATGGTCCCCGGGGCGATCAGCAAAAACAATGCGATCAGCGTTCCGAAGCAGAGCCCCACGCGACTAGTATGGCTGGCCGGGTGACCTGGCTCGGGACGGCGGGGACGTATTCGGGCGCCCGCTACCGTCACGGTTTCACTTATTGTGCATGGCTCTAAGGTGGCTGGTATGGCATACGACGTCGCCCGAGTGCGCGGGTTACACCCGTCACTCGGAGACGGTTGGGTGCACTTCGACGCCCCGTCCGGAATGCTCATCCCCGACTCGGTGGCGACCACCGTTTCGACCGCCTTCCGCGGGTCTTTTCCCAGCACCGCAGGTCCTCATCCGTCCGCCAAGCGCAGCGCCGCCGTGCTCGACGCGGCCCGGGCGGCGGCCGCCGACCTCGTCAACGCCGATCCTCGCGGGGTGGTGCTGGGCGCCGACCGCGCGGTGCTGCTGGCCTCGTTGGCCGACGCATCGTCGACTCGCGCCGGACTGGGCTACGAGATGGTCGTCACCCGGCTCGACGACGAGGCGAACATCGCGCCCTGGTTGCGCGCCGCGAATAGGTTCGGCGCCAAGGTCAAGTGGGCCGAGGTCGACATCGAAACCGGCGACCTGCCGTCCTGGCAGTGGGAGGGCCTGATCGGTCAGGCGACCCGACTGGTCGCGGTGAGCTCGGCGTCGGGAACGCTCGGCACGGTCACCGACCTGCGGCCGGTGACCAAGCTGGTCCACGACGTCGGCGGGTTCGTGATCGTCGACCACTCCGCCGCCGCGCCCTACCGGTTGATCGACATCGACGAGATCGACGCCGACGTGGTGGCGATGAACGCCGTCAACTGGGGTGGTCCGCCGGTGGGCGCCTTGGTGTTCCGCGACCCGGCGATGATCAATACCTTCACCTCGGTGTCGACCAATCCGTACGCCACCGGGCCGGGGCGCCTCGAGGTCGGTGTGCACCAGTACGGATTGCTCGGCGGATTCGTCGCGAGTATCGAGTACCTCGCCTCGCTCGACGAGTCGGCCCGCGGTACCCGGCGCGAAAGGCTGTCTACGTCAATACAGTCCGCGACGACCTACCTGGACGGAATCTTCGAGTACCTGATGGGCTCGTTGCGCTCGCTGCCGCGGGTGGTGGTGATAGCCCGGCCCGAGTCCCCGATTCCGGTCGTCAGCTTCGCCGTCCACGACGTGCTGGCCGAGCGGGTAGTGCAACGGTTGGCGGACAACGGGATACTGGCGATCTCCAACGCCAACTCGCGGGTGCTTGACGTGATCGGCGTCAACGACGTCGGCGGCGCGGTTACCGTCGGCCTCGCGCATTATTCGACGATGGCCGAAGTCGACCAGTTGGTACGCGCGCTCGCCTCGCTGGGCTGACTAGATCGTCAGCACGATCTTTCCGGTCACCTCACCCGCGGACAGCATCCGGTGCGCCTCGCCGGCGTCCTGAATCGGCACGCGCGCCCCGATGATCGGCCGGACCCGTCCGTCGGCGATCATCGGCCAAACCGACTCGGTCACCGCCGCGACGACCTCGCTCTTGCTGTTCGGCCCGTTGGTCGGCCGGGCCCGCAGCGTGGTGCCGATGACGTGCGCCCGCTTGCCCATCAGCTTGCCGATGTTGAGTTCGCCCTTGACGCCGCCCTGCATGCCGATGATCACCAGGCGGCCCTCGGTAGCCAGCGCGTCGATGTTCCGGTCGAGGTACGCCGCGCCCATGATGTCGAAGATGACGTCGGCGCCGCGGCCGTCGGTGGCCTCGTGGACCCGAGCGACGAAGTCCTCGTCGCGGTAGTTGATCAGGATTTCGGCGCCGAGTTCGCGGCACGCCTCCAGCTTGGCCGCCGAGCCGGCCGTGACCGCGACCCGGGCGCCCAGCGCGCGGGCGACCTGTATCGCGTGGCTGCCCACCCCGCTGGCGCCGCCGTGCATCAGCAGCAGTTGGCCCTCGCCGAGGTGGGCCGTCATCACCAGGTTGGACCAGACCGTGCATGCCACCTCGGGAACCCCGGCTGAGTCGACCAGGTCGAGGCCCGCGGGATGCGGCAGCAGTTGACCGGCCGGGACCGCGACGTATTCGGCGTAGCCGCCGCCGGCCAGCAACGCGCAGACTTCTTGCCCCGGCGACCAGTCAGCGACGTCGTCACCCACCGCTTCGATGACGCCGGAGACCTCCATACCGAGCAGCTCGCTGGCGCCCGGCGGGGGAGGATACAGCCCGGCCGCCTGCAGCAGATCGGCTCGGTTGACCCCGGCCGCGGTGACCTTGACCAGCACCTCGCCGGAGCCCGCGGTGACGTCTGGGACGTGCTGCCAGCGGAGTTTGTCGGCGGATTCGGCGACGATGGCGTGCATGCCCGCCACGCTACTAGCCCCTGTTCCAAAGCCGATGTGTCGCATAGCATGACGTGATGGCCGCCCTCATTGCCGGCCGGACAGCCAGCGAGATGCCCGGGCTCGATATTGCTGAGCAGAAGTCGTGGCAGAACTTCCTGGACTCGACGCTGCGGTTGTACGCGACGCTCAACCGACGACTCGCCGAGGTGCACCAGCTGTCGATGTTCGACGTCAGGGTGCTCGACATGCTCGACCACTCGCCGACCGGTTGCGCCCGGATGGGTGACCTGGCCGAGGCGCTGGCCGCGCTGCCGAGTCGGCTCACCCGTCAGGTCCGTCGTCTCGAGACGCAAGGACTCGTACGGCGCGAGGCCAGCCCGGACGACCGGCGCGGTGTCGTCGCCGCGATCACCGACGACGGCCGAACGGTGGCGCGTGAGGCGATGACGACATACGCCGAAAGCATCCGCGTGCATTTTCTCGACCCGCTGTCGCGATCGCAGGTCGTCGCGGTCGGTGAGAATTGCCGTCGGATCAGCGCCGCGCTGAAGGGTTCTGAGTAGGTCCGGCTGACGATGCGGCCCGGGAACGGGTCGAGGAGGAGGCGGGCCCATGAACCCAGCCGCTACCCTTGTCCGCGGTGGCGTGGCAGAGCGGCCTAATGCACTCGCCTTGAAAGCGAGAGACGGCTAAAACCGTCCGGGGGTTCAAATCCCTCCGCCACCGCGTTAGTTGCTGTGCATGGTCAAATCGGCCAGGTGCACGCCGATCCCAACGGAGATCGCGATGAGCAGCAACGACACCGCCGGCCAGACCCACATCAGGTGATTGCGGACCGCGGCCACGATGATCCCTACCGCGCCGACCAGGATGGCCACGCCGATTCCGCCCCACGTCACCACGTACGCGGCGCCGAGCGCGTCGTAATTGCAGGCATGCGACCCGCAGGAGTCAGTGGCCATCACGAAGAAAAACGAGAACGACACGGCGGCCAGTGCGGCCGCTCCGGCGACCGCGCCGAGGATCACCGTCAGGGTGATGTCCAGGACGGAATGTCGCCGCGGCGGGGCCGACGGCGCATACCCGGGGTAGTACGGATTCGGCGGATACTGCGGCTGCACCGCTCAACTATGACGCAGGTTCACGAAACGCGCGGTATCTCAGCGGCAATGCGGTCCATCAACGCGGTGTACCGCTTGACCTCGGGGTCACGGCCCGGCTTGCCGCTGCTGACGACTCCGGCCGCGAGCTGGCGTTCGGGATCGTTCCAGATCGCACAGTTGACCAGGCCGAGATGGCCGAACGCCTTGTCCGCGCCGCGGCCGAATGGCCCGAATCTCTTTGTGCCGAGCTGGAATCCGGTACCCCAACGGGCCGGAAGTAAGCCCGTTGCGACGTCCGGCCGCAGTCGGCGGGCCTGCTTGGCCGCACCCCGCAGGGTTTCCGGGCTCATCACCCGGACGCCGTCGAGTTCGCCTCCGCGACGCCATATTTCGGCGAATCGTGACATCTCGTCGGCATTTGAGACGGTGTTGGAGGACGGGACGACGGTCTTGAGGAACAGCGGTGTATTGGTGATTGGGATGATCTCGTGCGTGGTGCCGCCGACCGCCTTACGGAAGGCGGCAGCGATCGGCGCGGGCAGCAACGGGCTCCCGGTCGGGTGGCTGTGCGCGACAAGCGGGATATCTTCTTCTGCCACACCGAAATTGGTCCACCGAAAGTTCAGCGGGTCGAGGATCTCGGTGGCCAGGATTTCGCGGATGTCCTTGCCCATCGCGGCGTAGACGATTTCGCGCATCAGCGGACCCCAGGTCAAGGCGTGGTAGATGTGCACCAGGCCGGGCCGGTAGATCGGTCGCAAGTTGCCGAGTTGCTCTTGGGCGTACTCGTGGTCGTCGGCCCGCTTGAGGTCCGGCTTCGGTCCGGTCGGAAACGGCACACCGGCGCTGTGGGTGATCACGTGGCGGATGGTGGTCCGGTCTTTGCCGTGACTCGTGTACGACGGGATGTACTGACAGACCTTGTCGTCGAGCGAGAAGTGGCCGCGTTCGACGAGCATGTGCACGACGGTCGCGGTGATCGCCTTGGCCGATGAGTAGACGCAGAACGGCGTATCGGTCCGCACCGGGATCTTCTCGGCGTCCGGGGGGTCGGTGGGGGAATTGCCCCAGCCGTGGCCGATCGCTCGATTCAGCACGACCTTGCCGTTGTGTCGCAAGCAGAGCTGAATCGCCGGGTGCATGCCGGCCTGATACCAATGACGGGCGGCCTGCCAGATTCGTTCGACGGCCTCCGGGTCGGTTCCGGAGTGGTCTTCGTCCCCGACCGCGGTGACGGAGTCGAGGTCGTCCGGGACCTGGATTCGGCCCTGTGAGTCGGTCATGACGCGAGGGTACGTGGCGGCGGTTCAGCGGAGTTATCCACAGTTGGACGGTTATCCACAATCAGCCCTCTGGCGAGGTGTTTCGGTCGCCCGGCGCAGGTATCATTCGAACATGCGTTCTAGTAGTCGTGAGGAGATCGTCGAGGTTCTCGACGCGCTTGGGCCGACTATAAACGCGCCCTGGATCTGAGCTTCGACGTGCTGACCACGCCCGAGCGGCTCGTCGGTGCTAGAAGCGCTTCTGAAGGTTTTCGCCGTGTACTGCCGGCCGTCGAGCACGGGCTGATCAACGAGCTGGCCCGCGTGGAGCCGGCGGTGTTGGGCGGCAAACTGCCCGCGGTGCTGGCAGATCGGTTGCGGATCAGCCGCGCCGAAGCCTCCCGGCGCGTGCACGAGGCCACCGATCTGGGTGAGCGCCGCGCGTTGAATGGCGAACCGCTAGAGCCGGTGCTGCCCGCGACCGCCGCCGCGCAGCGCAATGGCGAGCTCGGCCCGGCGCACGTGGCGGTGATCCGCTCGTTTTGGCAGCGGCTGCCCTCCTTCGTCGACCTCGAGACCCGCACCCACGCCGAAGCCCAACTCGCCCGGCTGAGTTCCGAGCATCGCCCCGACGAGCTGGCCAAGCTGGCCGACAAACTCCTCGACTGCCTCAATCCTGACGGCGACTTCACCGACGTCGACCGCGCCCGGCGCCGCGGCCTCACCATCGGCCGCCAAGACATCGACGGCATGAGCCCCATCACCGGCTGGCTCACCCCCGAAGCCCGCGCCACCTGGGACGCGGTCTTCGCCAAACTCGCCGCACCCGGCATGTGCAACCCCGACGACGACACACCCTGCCTTCAGCGGCACCCCGTCGACCGCCGCGATCCAGGGCGACACCCGCAGCGCCGCCCAGCGCAACCACGACGCCCTGCTAGCCGCCGGGCGCGCGCTTACTGACCTCCGGAGAATTGGGTCAGCACAACGGCCTGCCGACCTCGATCATCGTCACCACCACACTGCACGAGCTTGGAGGCCGGCGCCGGTCGCGGCCTCACCGCCGGCGGCACCCTGCTCCCCATGAGCGATGTGATCCGCCTCGCCGCCCACGCCCACCACTATTTGGCGATCTTTGACAAGGGCAAAGCGCTGGCGCTGTATCACACCAAACGTCTGGCCTCCCCGGGCCAACGAATAGTGTTGCACGCCAAGGACCGCGGCTGCTCGTTCCCCAACTGCGACGTGCCCGGCTACCAATGCGAAGCCCACCACTGCAACCGCTATTGCACTCACCCTGTCACCGACGTCAACCACATGACGCTGGCCTGCGGCCCCGACCACAAACTCGCCGACCACGGCTGGACCACCCGCAAAAACAGCCGAGGCGACACCGAATGGATCCCACCGGCACATCTGGTCCGCGGCCAACCGAGGGTCAATTCATTCCATCACCCGGAGAAGCTGTTGCGACGGGATGACGATGAGATCCCGTAATGCCTTGCGGTCAGTGCAAAGCCGGTGCGTAGCGCAGCACCGCGCCGACGCCGTCGGTCGGCGCTATCCGCTCGTCGGTGCGGACCAGCGCGGCGCCCACCGAAACGGCAAACATCGGCAACGCTTCATCGGCACGCAGCGTTTGGGCTGGGGCCGCGCCCTGCTCGGAGAGCACCTCGGCGGTGGGCGCGAAAGAGGTCAGGTCCTCGTCGGCGACCACCGTCTCCTCGCCGATGTCTCCGATGATCAACGTGTCCACCGCGCCCTGGCGCAGCCCCGAACACACCGGGCCGAGTCCTTCGGCGGCCAACCCGGACTGCCGGCCGACTTCGGCGGTAAACCGTTGTGCCGCATCGTCAATCGTGGCAAGTCGTAGCTTCAGCATGTGGGCGTGGATGGCGTGTTGCACGTCGTCGGTGTCGTGGCCGCTGTCGCGGGCTCCCACTTCGAGATCGACCGCCAGCGACTGCACCTGGTGCGGCAGTGTGCCGAGGAAGTCCGAACGCGACCGCTTCTCGCCGATCACGAAGACAGCTTCCGGCCGGTATTCGCCGATTAGGTGCTCGACGCGTCCGGCCACGGCGCGAAAGTTCTTGCGCGCGTCTTCCTCGCTGGGCAGCTGTTGAACGGCGTCCTCCGAAGCAACGGTTTCGGTGTGCTGCCTCGAACCGGCATGGATGGTGACGTCGGCGCCGGTGTGGTCGATTGCGACCAGCACGTAGTTCAGGTCCTGGAAGCCGTGCTCGATGATCGGGACGACGTACGGCAACTTCGACAGGCGGACAACCGGCGTCGCGGGGGGCCGGATCAGGTGCTCATTGAGCACAACCCCGTCGGCGCCGGCGACCACCCCTCGGCCGCTGCGGCCGACCGGCGGGCGGGCGTCCAGCACCGCACGTTCCATCTCGTCGGTCACCGCCTCGTCGGCGCCCAATTCCTCCAGCTGCTCGCGGATGGCGCGCCAGCGCAGCTCGAGTTGGGCCTCGGCGTCGGGGGTGTCGTGGGAGTCCTCGAAATAGACCGATGCGAACGGTCCTCGGGCGGTCAACAATGGGCGTAGGCGTTCAGAATCCATGTCGAGTCGGGTTGCCCACCTGCACCACAGCCAAACTCAGGCCCGGTCGCCTTCGGTGTCGTCGAAGAACCGCCAGTCGCCGTCGGCTTCGACTTCCATCCGCCAGCCGAGCTCGGAGTTGTCGGCCTTGGCGTCGACGAACCAGGCGTGCGCGTCCTCGGCGCTGGCGATCTCCTTGGTGTCGACGACGTCGCCGTGCGGGTTGAGTACTCGGTAGTTAGCCATGGCGGGGGGTTACCCGCTGCGGCCGTGGCGAATCGCGTTACTCGCCGGTGAATTTCGGCGGGCGCTTAGCGAAGGTCGCCTGGATGCCCTCGGACAGGTCCTTCGACGGCAGGAACGCCGCATTCCACGCCGCCACATAGCGCAGGCTGGCCGAAACCTGCGAAATCCGTTGCTGGTCAAGGACATCCTTGACGCCGCGAACCGTCAGTGGCGGATTGTCGGCAATCTCGGCGGCGGTGGCGTGTGCGGCCTGCAGTGTGGCGTCGCCGTCGGCGAACACATCGTTGACCAACCCGATCTTCTCGGCCCGCGCCGCGTCGATGTCCTTGCCGGTCAGCGCGAGCTCGCGCAGGTACCCGTCGGACAGGATCAAGGGCAGCCGCGCCAGGCTGCCGACGTCGGCGACGATCGCGAGCTTGACCTCGCGCACCGAGAACTTGGCGTCGGCGCTGGCATAGCGAATGTCGACCGCAGAGATCAGGTCGACACCACCACCGATGCACCAACCGTGAATGGCGGCGATCGTCGGCGTGCGGCAGTCGGCTACGGCGCTGATGGTGCCCTGCATGCGCATCACTTCGCGGTGGAACTCGCTGCGCGGGCCGGCCATCGCGCCGTCGGCCAGCACCGGCGCCAACGTTCCGCCCATCGCGGGCAGATCCAATCCGTAGCTGAAGTTGCGGCCAGAGCCGGTGAGCACGATGGCCCGCACATCAGGGTCCGCATCGAGCTCGCCGAACAACTCCGGCAGCTCCGCCCAGAACGCCGGGCCCATCGCGTTGCCCTTGCCCGGCCCGATCAGCGTCACCCGCGCGACGTGGTCTTTCGTGTCGACGAGGACGGACTCGTATGGCTGACCCATAAGCGAGACCGTACCGTGGTTTTCATGGCCTCCGACCTGCGACCTGGACCCGATTCGCCACCCACCGACGAGCTACGCGCGGCCGAGGCGGCGCTTGGGGTGCTGCAGCACATCGTGCATCCGATCTCGCGCGAAGACCTGTCACGTCCGACGCCAAGCGAGGATTTCAACGTGGCGCAGCTGACCGATCACCTGGTGGAGACGATCGGTTCGATCGGTGCCGCACTGGACGCCGACCTGCCGCCACGCGATTCCGACGACACGGTCGAGCGTCAACTCGTTGCCGTCGGCCGCGCGACCCTCGACGCCTTCCATCTGCGGCACGGACTGGACGGCACCGTCACCTGGCGCGGCAGTGAGGCACCGGTGCGGACACTGGCCGGTGTGCTGGCTTTCGGCATGCTCGTGCACGGGTGGGACTACGCCGCGGCGACGGGGATACCCGCAGACGTTCCCGACTCTTTGGCGAACTACGTGCTAGATCTGGCCGAACAGTTCGTCACCCCGGAACGACGCGCAAACGGGGAGTTCGGCGAGCCCGTCGAGCCGCCGAACAAGGCCAGCGGCTTCGACCGGTTGGCGGCGTTCACCGGCCGCGATCCGGCCGCACGAGCGGAACGGGACTAGAGGCGCTCGAGGAAGAAGTAGAAGTATCGGCCGTTGTCGATCACGCCCTTGCCGTTCATGATGCCCATCACGGTGTGGTCGTCGACCTGCTTGAAGTGGTCGTGCACCGGCTGACCGTCGTAGACCATGGTCGCGGTGACTTCGCCGCGGAACTCCTCGAGCCACAGGCTCGCCTCGCCCTTGCCCATCTTCACGTTCGAGAACCGGTTGCCGTCGTCGTCGAGGCAGACGAGCGGCTGGACGTCGGTGGGGGAGTTGAACGTCTTGCCGAACCACCGGGACTTTTCCAGCTGACCGTTCATTCGATGGCCGGTGACGAACTCGCCACCCTTCCACTCGCCGAGCATGCCGTCCACGGTGGCCGGCGGCAGGCTCGCCCAGTAGTCGTCCAACTCGGCGTCGGCGATCGCCTCGGTCCGGCCTTTGAACTCGTCAAACTTCTTGCGCGCCAACGTCTCACCCATTACGGCCTCCTCAGATCCAATCCTGCGCGAACTTCAACAACGCGTCGTTCTCGTCCGGCGCACCGATACTGACCCGGACACCGTCGCTGCCGTACGGCCGGACCACAATTCGCGCTGCGGCGGCCTGCTCGACGAAGTCCGCCGTGCGCGGCCCCAGCGGCAGCCAGACGAAATTGGTCTGCGACAACGGCAACGTGAAGCCTGCGCCACGCAACGCGTCGCTCACCCGGGTCCGTTCGGCGACCACGGCGTCGGTCCGGGCCAACAGCTCGTCGGCGGCGTCCAGCGACGCGATTGCCGCCGCCTGGGAGATGCTGGTCGCGGTGAACGGCACGTAGGCCTTGTCGAGCGCGGTGATCAGGTCCGGGTGCCCGGCCGCATAGCCGACCCGCAGCCCGGCCAGGCCGTACGCCTTTGAAAATGTCCGCAGCACAACGACATTGCTGTGATCGCGCACGAGCGCGAGGCTGTCGGGCAGCAGGCCGTCGCGGATGTATTCGACGTAGGCCTCGTCGATCGCGATCAGGATATGCGACGGCACCGACTCGACGAACCGGCTCAGCGCCTCGGGGTCGACCACGGTCGAGGTCGGGTTGTTGGGGTTGCAGACGAAGATCAACCGGGTGCGATCGGTGACCGCGGCCAGCATCGCGTGCAGGTCGAAAGTGTGGTCGGTCAGCGGAATCTGGACGGGCGTGGCACCGGCGAGGCGGACCTGCAGCGGATAGATCTCGAAGCTGCGCCAGCCGAAGAGCACCTCGTCGCCGGCCGTCGACGTGATCTGGACGAGCTGCTGGCACAGGCTCACCGATCCGCAGCCGACGGCAATGTGTTCCGGTCCCCAGCCGCCGGCACTGCCGACCCGGCCGGAGTTCAGGTGCTTGGCCAACGCCGACTTGAGTTCGACGCAGCCGTTGTCCGGATACCGGTTGATGGCGTCGGTCGCGTGCTCGATGACGGTGCGGACACTGGGCAGCGGGCCGAACACGGTCTCGTTGCTGGCCAGTTTGATCGCACCCGGGACCGTCTTGCCCGGAACGTAGGCAGGCAGCTCCGCCATTTCGGGGCGAAGGCGAGCAGTCATTTCGACAGCATATGTCTGCGCTGTGTACGCTGTGCTCCGCAGCGGTTCCGGGGCGCGCGTTCGGTTCCGGTACCCTCAGACGGTCCAGGGAGGCGTGCCAGAGTGGCCGAATGGGACTCACTGCTAATGAGTTGTCCCCCTTACAGGGGACCGGAGGTTCAAATCCTCTCGCCTCCGCCACGCGTGGCGATCGCAGCGCGGCCTAGCCGGGCGAAGCGGGTCGCCACACATAGCTAGACAACTGAACACGGGCGCCCGTAGCTCAACGGATAGAGCATCTGACTACGGATCAGAAGGTTAGGGGTTCGAATCCCTTCGGGCGCGCTCAGCATCACATCAGCTGGCGTCGAATTGCCGGCACTTCCCCCGCGACAGCCGTTCGATCGCGTCGACCTCGCGCACCACGACGGCCGAGTCCGGAGCTCCGTGCTCGCGCAGCACCCCGGCCAGTTCCGTCCGCAGCTTCGCAAGATCGGCTGAACCGTCGCTCACCACGGACACGTCGACACCGCCCGCCGTCTTTCCCACGAAGAAGTTGGCCAACCCGGGAGTGGCAAGCACAGTTTGCTCGAGAGCCACGCGAGGCACCCGGATGTCGTCGTCGTATTCGAAGGCGCCGTTGATCCGGCCGTTCACCGAGGTGATGCGGCGATGAGCGCACCCGCACGGGCATGGGTCGTCCGTCATCGTCACCGCGTCGCCCATGTCGTAGCGGATCAGCGGCTGGGTCAGGTTGAACAGGTTGGTCAGCAGCATCCGCTCTGCGGGCTGGCCGTAGGGGATCACGTTGCCGTCGGCGTCCGCCGGCTCGAGGATGACCAGATCGTCGGCGACGTGCATGCCTTCTCCGACGCCGCACGGAAACGCGTACGTGCCCTCCGAGCAACCCCAGAACTCCGACGCCTCGATCCCCCACGCGGTCCGAACCGCCTCTCGCACAGGCGCAGTGCACACCTCGCCGGCGATGCTGATCCACGTCGGCTCGATCGTGAGTCGCCCGTCAATAGCCTCCAGCGCCAGCTCGCGGATGAGGCTCGGCCAGCCCTGCAGGGCCGTCACCGCGGGACGGGCGTTGTTCAGACCGTCAACGATCTCGTCCAACGTGAGCGTGGCGTCGAAGCAGTGCGACGTCGGGCCGCCGCTCTCAAATGTGCTGAACGCGTAGAAGATTCCCGATTCATGCTTGGGACTACCGCTGAAGCACTGCGCCAGCACCGCGTCCGGGTCTTCGCCGCGGCGCCCGGTCCACCGCGATCCCTGCATCACGAAGGTGACGAACGAGTCCCAGCCGTACACGTGGTACGACGGCTTTTCGGTGTACCCCGACGTGACGATCGCCCGGTACTCGTCGTCCAGGTAACCGTCGCCGCTCAACTCGTCGACGTGATGGCGCACCCGGTCCAGCGTCAGGCCGGGGACGGTGACCAGCCTGTCGAACTCCGCCATCATCTCGGCCTTGCTCAGCACCGGCAGCGACGGAAGGTCGGCTTCGGTGAAGTTCGCCAGGTCATGGCCGGCCAGGCGGTCACGCCAGAACGGCGAATGCTCGGCGGCATGCGCGAGCAGCTCGCGCAGCCGCCGTTCGCGTTCGGCAGCGAGTCGCCTTGCGTCCCAACGCAACCGGCGTACACCCTTGATGTATTCGTCCTGTAGCTGGGCGCGCTGGCGCCGAACCAGCTGCTCGTAACTCGTCAACGTCCGATTCCTTTCATTGGCGGACACATGCCCGCGTCGTTCAGCAACCGGCGCTCGTCGACCTTGCTGGATGAGGTCAGCGGCAAGTCGGCCACCAGAACGAAATGGTCGGGCAGCATCGTGTCCGGAAGGCGTTCGCCGGCGGCCTGGCGGACGGCGAGCGAGCTGAGTTCGCGGTCGGGCACCACGAAGGCGACCACCCCGAGAGCGCCCTGCAGTTCGAAGGTCGTACACGCCGCGGACGCGACCCCGTCGATACCGCCGAGCGCCTCGGTCACCTCGACCAGCGACATGCGCACACCCTGGCGCTTGATGACGCGGTCACAGCGCCCGACGTAGACGTAGTTGCCCCGGGGGTCGCGGGAAACCAGGTCGCCCGTGCGGTAGACCGTGGTCCCGGGGACGACATCGGTCCGCAGCACTCGCGCGGTCTGCGCCGGGTCGTTCAGGTATCCGGTCATCAGCTGCCGTCCGCCGACGTAGAGCTCGCCGACCGCGTCGGGGCCATCCAGCAGCCGCCCGTCCTCGTCGACGAGGTGGAATGAACTCCCGTGATGCGGCCGACCGAGCGGAACCGGCCCGGCGTCGAGCAACTTGCGGGTCAACTCCAAATGCGCGACGGCGATGGTGGCCTCGGTCGGGCCGTACCGATTGACCACCCGAAGCTCCGGACTGGCCTCCCACAGCGCCCTGATGTCGGCGGTGGATGGCGCCTCGCCACCAAGGGCCAGCACCCGCAGCGAGGTGCCGGCCAGCGTGGTTAGGCGGCCGCTGGACCGAAGCAGGCGGAGGTAACTGGGCGAGAAGCTGGTCGCGGTGATCGCCTCGCCGGCGACGATCGAAAAGAACCGGCGCGGGAACAGCAACGCTTCCCGGTCGGGGATCACCAGCGGGACGCCGCGAACGAGCGGCGGAAAGACGGCGGAGAAGGACCCGTCGAAGTGCACCGGGGACACGCACAGGTACCGGTCGTCGGCGGTCAGTTCCATCGCATCGGCACAGGCTTCGACGGCCGTGCGGAACGCATCCGGCGGGATCTGCACTCCCTTGGGCTTGCCGGTGGTCCCCGAGGTGTAGATGACATAGGAAACGGGGCCCGTGACGGGCGGCGGGGTGGGCTCGTTCGTCGCGCTCAACGCCCGCAGACCGTCTGCGTCGATGATCAGGGCCGGCCGACAGTCGTCCACGATCTGCGCCCGCCGAGCCTGCGGGTCGGTGATCGCCAGCGGAACGAACGCGGCCCCGGACCACAGGCAACCCAGCGCCGCCACCACGAAGTCGACCGAGTTACCGATCAGCAGGGCCACCCGGTCACCCGGCTGCACGCCTTCCGAGCGCAATCCGGCGGCCACTCTGCCTGCCGCGCAGCGCAATTCGCCGCGGGTCAGCGCATGACCCAGGTCTTTGACGGCCGGGTGATCGGCGGCTCGGTCGGCGTGGTCCAACACCGCACCGAGCACGTCACGTTCAGTCATCCTCAACCGCTAACGCTCGCAACGGCTTTGGCGAGCGCCTGGTCGATGTCCTCGATGATGTCGTCGATGTGCTCGATCCCGATCGACAGCCGGATCGTCTCCGGCCGGATACCCGCTTTCGCCAACTCGTCGCCGGACAGTTGGCGGTGGGTGGTCGACGCCGGATGGATGGCCAGGGTCTTCGCGTCGCCCAGGTTGAGCAGTCGCTTGATGAGCTGCAGCGCGTCGAAGAAGGCCAGGCCCGCGTCATAGCCGCGCTCGACCCCGAACGTGATGATCGACGGCACTCGGCCATGCAGGTAGCGATGCACCAGGTGGTGGTAGGGATGCTCGGGGAAACCGGCGAAGCTGACCCAGGCCACCCGTGGGTCGGCGGCCAGGTAGTCGGCCACCGCACGGGCGTTGGACTCGTGTCGCTCGAGCCGCAGCGCCATCGTCTCGAGGCCCTGCAGGAGTAGGAAGGCGTTGAACGGCGACAGGGTCGCGCCGCTGTTGCGCAACTGAGTCGACCGGGCCCGCACCACGAAGGGCCGCTCCGGGAAGTCGCGGGCGAACACGACACCGTGGAACGCGGGCTCGGGCTGGTTGAACATCGGGAACCGGTCGGGGTGGTCGGCCCAGGGGAACCGGCCGCCGTCGACGATCGCCCCGCCCAGCGTGGTGCCGTGGCCACCGACGAACTTGGTCAGCGAGTGGACCACCACATCGGCCCCGTGCTCGAGCGGCTTGAGCATCAGCGGCGTGGCCACCGTGTTGTCGACGATCAGCGGGACGCCCGCCGCGTGAGCGACGGCCGAAACCGCCTCGAGGTCAACGATATTGCCGGCCGGGTTGCCGATGGTCTCACAGAAGACGGCGCGGGTGTTCTCGTCGATCAGGACGGCGATCGACTCGGCGCGGTCGTCGACGGCGAAGCGGGCCTCGATGCCGAGGGTGGGCAGCACGTGGGCGAAGTAGGTGAAGGTCGCCCCGTACAGCTGAGGCGCCACCACGATGTTCGAACCCGCGGTGGCCACCGTCAGGATCGCGTAGCTGACGGCGGCCATCCCCGACGCGACCACCAGGGCCGCCGTTCCGCCCTCCAGGGCGCAAATGCGTTGCTCCAGAACGTCTAACGTCGGGTTGTTGAGCCGGTTGTAGTGAAAGCCGGGTGTCTCGAGGTCGAGTACGGCGCCCGCGTGCTCGGCGCTGACGAAGTCGTGGGCGACGGTCTGGTAGATGGGTACGGCCACGGCCCGCGTCCCGTCGGATGTGTAGCCACCGTGGATGGCGATGGTCTCGTCGTGCATCGGACTCAGGCGCTCCTCTCTGGAATCGCGGCCAACAGGTTGGCGTAGAGACGCTGGGCGGTACCCCGCCACGGCCAGGGCGCCCGCTCGCCGACTTCGTCGAAGGGGAACGCGGCCACCAGTTCCGGACTCCGCTCGCCGCCGATGACCCGCTTGTGCAGCAGGCGGAGCCTGTCCCAGTCCGTCCCGATCATGCAATCCGTTGGCAGGCAAGGCAATTGGTCCTGCTCGCGGTTAACATAGCGCCGCACGTCCCGGGCGTATTCGCGGACCAGGCTGGAAGGGTCGTACTCCGGGTGGGACTGCACCAACACGACATCCGACCGGCCCACGGTCTTCGTGGCCACGCTCCACCCGACCTGCTCCGACTGCAGCAGCACCTGATAACCGGCGCCGAGCACCGCATCCAACGGCACGGTGTTGAGCCGCGAGTGGGGCAGGCGCACTGGACTGTGGAACCTGGCCGCCAGGGAGTGGGTCGGATTGACCTCTTGGGCAAAGACACCCGTGCACTTGGCCGGCAGGGTGGTTCGCTCGAGGCCGTCGAAGACGGCGAGGGCGGCGTGCGCCGACAGGCAGGACAGCAACATGGCCGACACGTTTTCGCTGCCCCACTTCAGCAGCCCGTGCAGGTCGGCCCAGTAGGGCTCCTCCTCGATGCGTGACTCGATCGGGTTGGAACCCGTCACCACCAGCAGGTCCGGCGGGTTGTCCACGATGTCGTCAAGGGGACGGTAACCGGCGGCGATACGGTCCCGGATCCGCTCGCCTCGGGGTACCCCGGCCATGGTGTGGCGGGAGATGGAGACGGTTCGACATCCGGATCCGGCGTCCAGGAGGTTCACGAACTGTCGCTCGGTGGCGCCGAAGGCGGCGTCGGGCATGTTGTTGACCAGGGCGCAGGTCCAGTCCGCAGATCTCTCGGCGCTATCCGGCGCCCCGGCAAGTCGCACGCCCATTGGTCAATGCCTCACGTCGGTGTAGGTGACCGTGACTTCCTGGTGCAGAAGCCGGTAAGCCGCCTGCAACTGCTGCTCGTCGTCGGTCGAGCCGACCACGGCGACGATGTGATTACCGGAGCCGTCTCGCCAGTCGAGTGCCGCACCGGGCGCCTGGTGGACGCTCACCGTGTCGACCTCGGCGCGGTCGCTGAAGTCGGCGATGCCGTCGATGGCCGTCACCGTGGCCGAGACGGTCGGCGGCTGGAGAAAGAAGCGGTAGCCGATCCGGTTGGTGGCCACCGGTCCGTCGACGGACACCGGACCGCCCAGTGCCACCCGCAGGGTCAGGTCGAGCAGGCTGACACCGGCCGCCCGTTCCAGCATCTCGGGCACACCACCGCCGAGCCGGCCGTTGACCTCGATGATGCGCGGCCCGTCGGGGGTGAACTTGACCTCGGTGTGCAGGCATCCGGTGCGGATCCCGAGCGCATCGATAGCGCGGGTGGCCAAGTCCAGGACGCCCGAGCGATTCGCGTCATCGAGGGCGGCGGGGATGAAAAAGCCTGTCTCACGGAAGTTTCCGGCCGGCGGGAAGCGGCCGGTCAGGGCGAGGTGGCTGATGACGCCGTCGGCCACCAGGCTCTCGACCGAGACGTAGCCGGCGTAGGGCCCGTCGGCACGAGCGGGGTCGTCGGGCAGGTAGCCCTCCAGAACCATGCTGGGTCGGCGCGGGCCCAGCGCGTCCAGCAGCTGGTCCAGTTCGGCGGCGTCGCGGACCAGGAAGGTCGAGCGGCTGCCCTGCGCCGAGCGGGGTTTGAGGACGGCAGGCCATCCCACCTCGGCCTCGACGGCGGACAGGTCGCGCCCGGTTTGATACGGCCGGATGAGGTGGCATGGCGGCATCTCGAGGCCGGCGTCGCGCAGGGCGCGGCGCTGGTGCGCCTTGTCGGTGAGGGCGGCGGCGGTCTCGGGGCTGTGGAAGGGAAGGCCCAATCCTTCAGCGATACAGGCTAATTCGACCATGCCGGCGTCCAGGAAAGTCGTCATGCCGGCGGGCTCCCAGTCGCCCAGGGTCTTGACGGCCTGCTCGACGCTCATGCCGTCGAGGTCGACGACTGCGCCGAACCGGTTGAGCAGATCGGTCATCTCGCGCATGCCCGGCACGGACGTGTCGATCAGCCAGAGCAGGTCGCAGAAGCCGGCGGCCGCTTCCGCCAATTGCATCACGGGAACGCAGCGCGGCCCGTAGCCGATTGCCACCAGGGGTCGGGCTAGTCCGGTCGTGGCAACGCCGGCAACAGAATTCGTCATGGCTCAGCCGATCACGGACTCGACGCAGTCTTGGGCGTCGTATACGGCTCGGAGGCGGCTGCGCGGCGAGGGCAGGTAGTGGGTGAAGTAACGCACCCCTTCGGTGAGCACACCCAGCACGGAGAGGTTGGACTGCAGGCGGCCCTCGGAGTCGTACGGGTGGAATTCCTCGTTGATGGCCACGCTCCCGACGGGGGTGTCCCCGTAGCTGAGCTGGGTCAGCCTGCCTTTGGCGTAAAGACGCTTCAGCAACGGTGATCCCGACCGGGCTAGTGACGGCATGTCTAGGTAGCCGCGCACCACGGCATCGACCTTCACCTCAATCGGCTCCTCGAAAACGGTTGAGCTGAGCCGAATTCCGTCAGCGCTGGGGGCCGCCGCCGGGTTCGGGCCGAGTGGGATGCGGACCACGCCGGCGTCGAGGAGTGCCAGCAGTTGTTGCGAGCGCATGGGCGGCACGCCCGCCTCGAGCCGGTTGATGCGGCCCCGGACATTGGCCTGGAATTCGATGTAGGAGTCGAGAGAAAGGCCACCGAATTCGATGACCGAACGCAGCTGGTCGCGCAGGATGCGTAGCACCTCCTGCGCCGCCTTGACCGGGCTGCCGCCCGGATACAGTGCCTCGGTGAGGTCCGCCTTGACCATCTCGTGAACCTGGGCCTGGTAGTCGGCGGTCGAGGTGTACGTGCGGTCCGAACCGGCGAACAGATGGGCCGCCGGATCGAAGCGCCCGAAGCGCGGCTCGAGACCGTCGACGACTTTCTCGTAGTGGCCGTCGAGCCACCCTTGCCGCAGGGCCGCGCGAACCTCGGCGGACTCGGCCTCGCCGCCGGCCAGCAGCGCGGCCTGGAGGTAGTAGCGCGCCTGCATCTCGGCGAAGAGCAATGGCAGCAACTCGGCGCGGAAGTCCACGTGCCGCCGCGTCGCCGACCCGCCCGGATTCGTCAGCGCCGCGAACTCGTCGGACGTGCAGACCACCGGCTGGTACTGGCCGTAGGGGTCGACGCCGGTCGCCGACTTGGCGCAGTACGGCGCACCCGAGCGTGAATAGAGGACGATGCTCGGCTCACGACCGGACGGCAGATACCGCAACCGGTCGGTTCCGCGGTCTTCGAAGGTCCCGCCGCGTCCGATGGTGAGCGCGGTGAGGACGTCGAAACCGACCAGGCCCATGCCCGCGACGGCCACCGACGATTCGACAGGGACGCTCTGCTCGAGGCTCTCGATCGGGTAGGCGGGCTGGTATTGCACGCCGCCCTGGGCGACGAACTCGTCGTTGAAGGTGTGCCCCGAGGTCAGCACCACGTGGTCGACGGTCACGGTGGTGCCGTTGTCGAGCAGCACCGCCTCGCGGCCCCCAACGGCCGGCGAGATGTCGACGGCCGCCGCGTAGTGCCGGACGATCTCGAGGTTGGGCGGGGCGTAATCCAGCAACGTGTCGTAGAACCAGACGAGGTACTCGCCCATCAGGCGCCGGGGCAGGTAGTCGGTTGGCCGGATCGGGTCTCCGCCCGCGCCGACCCGGCACTCGTAGCCCACCCAGCGGTAGCCGCTGACCATGGCCCATTGGTGCAGGCCGACGGCGTACGGGGGTGCGTCGCCGTCGGGCGCCGCGTAGAGCGACAGCTGGCCGCACGCGTTGTTGAGGATCAGGTAGTCGGGTTGCTCGGCCGAATAGACCCCACCACCGAGCTGCGCCGGCTCGATCACATGCAGCCGCACCCAGGTGCCGGTCCGGCGGGCCCGGTCCACGGTCCGCTCCATCACGCACAAACCCCAGGATCCGAGCCCGACGATGGCAACCTCGATCATCGGACGAACTCTGCAGCGATCGAAGGGCGTTGGCGGTCAGCCGCAGTCGGGCGTGAACCCGGCATTGCTGCCTTCTGCGCCACCAACGACATGAGCTCCTCCTGCGCAAACGTCCCATGCCACGCCAGCGCGGCTGAAGATACCGACCATTTGCTTAGAGGGAAGATTACATACCATACGTAGGATATACAACCCAGAATATAACTTTTAGTTTCTTAAATTCCTTTGGCGGTGTTGCCCGGATTTAAGTACCGGCAAGCTGGGCGACGACGGGCGCAAAGGACTCCATCGCGTCGCTCGAGACCACGATGTTGGTGAATCCCCACCGTTTGCGGTACTCCACCAGCCGCTCGCACAACTCGTCGACCGCGCCGATCAGCACGATCGGAAGCTCGAGCGCGTCTTCGCCGGGGAGGCCGAGCATGGTTGCGGTGCGCGCTGCCGCTCTACTGCTGCCGACGACTTTGGTCGCGAAGGCCATCAGCTGCAGCTCGATCGAGTCGAACCGGTTCGGCGCCGCGTCCCGTATCCAGGCGAGGCAACGGTCGTAATGCTCGAAGGTGGCGTGGCGGGCCAGGTCGCCGGCATTCAGGCCGCTGGCCAAACTCGTGTTCACCCCCACGACGTCCGCCTGCTGCGCGGCGACGGAAAGGATCCGCCTGCTTCCCCCGCCGACGATCACGCGGGGTGGCGACTCGGGACGGGGTTCGCAGTGAGCGTCGTGCACGGTGTAGTGCGAGCCCGTGAAGGTCGCCTCGCCCACGGCCCACAGGGTCTTCATGACGGTGAGGCTTTCGGCCAGCCGGTCCACCCGTACGCCGGCTTTGTCGAACGCGATGCCGGTCTGCGCGTAGTCGCTCTGGAGCCAGCCCGCGCCGAGGCCGACCTCGACCCGGCCTTCGGCGGCCAAGCCGAGCGTGGCGATCTCCTTGGCCAGCAGCACGGGGTTGCGCAGGTCGTTGTTCAGCACCACGGTTCCCACGTTGAGGGTGGAGGTCGCTTCGGCGGCCACTGTCGTGGCTACCAGAGGTCCGAACTGGGCGCCGAGGTGGTCGGCGACATACAGGGTCGAGTAGCCGAGGTCCTCGGCCATCCGGGCCTGATCCCGCCAGGCCGACATGGTCGGCGCGACTGAGGCGTGAACGCCGAATCGAAACGAGTGCATCTGCTGCCGCCCTTCGCTGCCGGTCATGAAATTTGGCTAATTACCGACCGCAAGTAATTGAATAGTCGCTATATCATCCTGTACATTACCCTCCATGCCAACAGCTGTACGTTCGGTCGGTTCGGCAACCTCGTCGGCAGAGGTCGCCGAGGTGCTCCGCCAAGACGGGTGTGTGGTGATCGCCGATCTCGCAGCTCCCGGGACCATGGACCAGGTACGCGCCGAAATCGAGCCGTACCTGCTTGCCACCGGCGCAGGCAACACCGAGTTCCTCGGTGCGACCACGCAACGGACCGGCGCCCTGATCGCGCGTTCGCCCACAGCGCGCTCACTGATCACCAACCCGACCGTCATCGACACGCTCGACCTGGTGTTGGGTGACCACGCCAGCACCTTCCAGATCGACCTGACCCAACTGGTGACGATCGGACCGGGCGAGCCAGCACAGATGATCCACCGGGACCAGTGGTCGTTTGACCGCTATCAGTTCCCCAGAGGCTTCGAAGCCGAGGTCGCCACGATGTGGGCGGTCACCGACTTCACCGAGGAAATGGGCGCCACCCGGATGGTCGTGGGCAGCCACCAGTGGCAGGACGACCCCGACGACGTCGACCCGGCGCTGTCATCCCCGGCCATCATGAGCAAGGGTTCGGTCCTGCTGTACACCGGCTCGATTTTTCACGGCGGCGGCTCGAACAACACCGACACCTCCCGGATCGGCATGAATGTCGGGTACTCGCTCGGGTGGCTCCGGCAGGAGGAGAACCAGTATCTGGCGTGCCCGCCGGAGATCGCCCGGACGCTCCCCGAGGGGTTGCTCAGGTTGATGGGCTACCAGCGAGGCGCGTATTCAATCGGCTACGTGGACAACATGCGAGAGCCCCTGGATTGGCTCTACGGCAGCTCGGCGCACATCTCGGACTATTACGGCTACCGTCGCGCCGCCCGCAAGCGGCTCAAGGAGACCGGGCGCTACGTCCCGCCCGTCGAATCATCAACCAGCACAACCGAAAACGCCTTACTGGGCCCGGCACCGGCTCGCCAGTAGAGACACGGCAGAGATACGAGGAAAGCGTGATACAGAACCAGGTTCGTGAAGTCTTGGCTGCTCATGGCCGCATGGCGGTCGATCCACGCGAGGTGGACGTCCGGGCCGACCTCTACAAACTCGGCCTGACCTCGCACGCGTCGGTCGACGTGATGCTTGCGCTCGAGGACGCATTCGACATCGAGTTCCCCGAAGAAGTGCTGAAGAAGTCCACATTCGAGTCCGTCCACAACATTGCGCAGGTCATCGAAAGCCTCGTCACGTCGTCCGTGTGATGCCTCATGCGTCAGCAACCGAGCCTGGAGACGATTACGGCAAACACAGTGGGGTTGCCGGACGAGATCGACGGACATCGCGTCCGGATCGGATGCGATGTCCTCGCCGTCGGGGACGTTGCTGACTCACTGGCGACGTTCGGCGACCGGTACCTGCGCAAGGTGTTCACCGCGGGCGAGATCGACGACTGTCAGGGCCGCAACATCCACGGACTGGCCGCCCGGTTCGCCGCCAAGGAAGCGGTGATCAAGGCATTCGCCGACCCCGACATGGCATTTCCGTTGCGCGAGATCGAAATAACGCGCGACGGTGCGGTGCCACGGCTTCGTCTCAGCGGATCGATGGCCGAACGGGCACGGCGCCAAGGTTGGCTCAGCACGTCGGTGTCACTGTCGCACGCCGACTGCCACGCGATGGCCGTAGTTGTGGTGGCCTGCAGATCGGACGCATCATGATCCGCCGAGAAGGCGCTTGGGCGTGGGTGATTGGCGCGCTGGGCGGAGCGCTCGCGCTCGCCGTGATGCTGCTTGCCGGCTTCGGCACCGGTGCCGACGGCATCGCCCTCGGCGTCCGCATGACCGCGCGCTGGTCGTTCCTGTTCTTTTGGCTTTCCTACGCCGGCGGCGCGCTGGCCGTCCTGTTCGGCCCGGCCTGTGCCGGGTTGGCAGATGAAGCAAGATCTTTGGGCTTGGCCTTCACCGCTTCGCTCATGGTCCATATCGGCCTGGTCGTCTGGCTGGGCGTCGTCACTGGCCGGGTACCGCTGCAAGGCGGCGTGCTGTGGTTGTTCCTTGTCGCACTGTTGTGCACCTGGCTGCTGGCGCTGATGTCATTCGGAGTCGTAACGCGCGCGCTGGGCCGCTGGCGGCGGCCGGTGCTCGTGGTGGGCACGACGTACATCCTGGTCGCCTTCGGTCGAGACTTCGTGCTGGGTGCGCTTAACATCAGGGTCCAAAGTTGGGTGGAAACAGCTGAATACGTGCCTTTCGCCATCCTATGCTTGATCGCCGTCCCCCTGCGCCTGGCCGCATTCCTTCGACAACATCTCGAGGTGCGTTCCGCCGAGCGGGAGCCGGCGATATGGCGTTGACGACGACAGAGGTGCCGACGTTCTTCGGACCGTCGGATTCGCCATTGTTCGGCGTGGTGCACCTGCCGGTCGGCAACGAGATCCGGGGCGGGGTGCTGATCTGCGGTTCGCTCGGTAAAGAGGCGATGGACAGTGCGCGGCTGCACCGGGCCCTCGCCGAGGACCTGGCCCGCCGCGGATTCGCCGTGCTGCGCTTCGACTATCTGGGCACCGGTGATTCCGCCTACGGTCAGGTGCGTGACGACTCGGTGGTCAACTGGGTCGCCAGCGTCGGCCACGCGCTGGACTACCTCCGGGCAATCGGCGCGGAGTCGTTCAGCGCCATCGGGATTCGCGCGGGCTGCCTGATTCTGCAGGAGTACCTGGGCCGGTCCCTCCAGTCCAATCGATCGCACAGGATTGGGCGGGTGGTCTACCTCGATCCCGCCGGCACGGGCCGGCGTTACCTCCGCGAACACACCACGCTGTTTCGGGTGGCGGTCGGCGACGGGGCCGAGACACCCGGCGAAGTGTCGGTCATCGGCGGCCGGTTCAGCGACCGGGCCGCCACGGATTTCGCGGCGCTGCGGTTGGCCGCTGATCCCGTCAGCGTCTACGGCGTCGACGAGGTGCTTTTGGTGAGTCGACCGGCCGAGGCCGATCGTCAGGTCACCGCGCTGGCGGCGGGCACGGGAGTCGATGCGATCGTTTCTCCCGGCCTGCCGGACTGTGCCCGACCCCGGGACGTGCTGCTGCCGATCCCTGCTGCCGCGGTGGAGTCGATCGTCGAGTGGCTCGATGCAAAATGTGGCACTGACACCGATCGCGCTGTGCCGCAGTATCGTTCGACGGCAACGATGCCGGCCGAGGGGCCCGACGGGGTCGACGTGGTGGAGAGCATCGAACGAATCGGGCTGAACGGCTTGTTCGCCATCCGCACGTTGCCGCGCCGCCGCCACCTCGCACCGGTCAAGACGGTGGTGTTTCACGTCGCGGCGAAGGATCTGCACGTGGGGCCGGCCCGCGAGTGGGTCGAATTGTCCCGGCGCATCGCGTCAGCGGGCTCGCAGGCGCTGCGCTGGGACCCGGCCGGACTGGGCTTGTCCGGCCACATCGACCGGGACCCATATCGCAGTGTCTATCTCAAACGCGACATCGCCGACGCGATCGCGGTGGCCAGGCATGCCTGTCACGATGCCGGTGAGCTCGAACTCGTCGGGGTCTGCTCGGGCTCGTGGTATGCCGCGCAAACCGCGCGCATTCTCGGTGCGCGTTCGGTGGTTCTCATCGATCAGCTCGCCTGGAGCTGGGGCGTAACCTCGACCGTGCTGTCGCAGTGGTACCACCGGAAGCGGGCGCTAAAAGCCAGCTCGGCCATCGGCACCGTTGAATCTTCCCGCAGCGCAACCGAATCCAGGGCACGCCGCATCAAAGCACGACTCAGCCCGGCCAGGGAGGCGGCCAAAAGTGTGATGCATCAGCATCTCCCGCGAGTGGTGCTGTGGCTGCTGAACCGGATCGGGCTGGTGTGGCTGCCGGAAGTTGTTCTGACGACGCTGGCGCGCCGCGGGACCGCGGTGACGGTGATCGTCTCACCCGAGGACGAGGAGCAGTTCACCGCGAAAGGCGGCGTCGCAGCCATTGCGCGGCTGCGACGATCGTCGCGTCCGCCCCGTCTGGTGGTCACATCGACCGGTGACCACTCCGCCAATCATCCGGCGGTACTGGCGGCGATCCGCGGGGCGGTGCTGCCGGTGACGGGCGTTGCCGCGGTGGAGCGCATGCCCCAGGTCGCATCGGCCCGGATGCGCTGACTCTCGCGGGCTTCAGTGCTGTATCAGGGCCGAGGCCAGGTCCTGCTCATCGGCGCGCAGACTGCCCGGCGTCGTCGATCGCAGCTCCCAGTGCGCGACGCCGCCATCCGGGACGGTCAACTGACCGGCGGCGAGGGCCTCGGCGATCAGGCTGCGCACGCGCTGCTCGTGAGCCGGTTCGGTCGCGAAGACCACCCGGACCGCGATGGTGTCGCCCACGCGGGTACTGCTGACGCGGTGCGGCGCCAGCGGGCACGGCGGTGGATGGTCCCACCCTCCACACAACGCCCGGGTGATCGCGCCGCCGAGCGCATTCGGGCTGTCGCCGTCGCGCATCGCGACCACGGCGTCCTGGGCAAAGGCTATGCGCGCCTGATCCACGAATCGATTCAACCGGACTGATTGCGACACGGTCACGGATAGATACCTATTGAAATCTCGTAGGTTCCACCCGCCACATTCGTCTCTATCGTCACATGGGTAACTGCGAACGTCAACGTTTTTCGGGATGCCTCAACGGCGACGGCTCGCCCCTGGAGAGGTGGGACATGTCGGCGAATCGTCGAATTGTTTCGGTACCTGTGGCTCTGGTGACCGTTGTCGCTTTGATCGTGCCGGTTGGGTACGCACCGCCCGCTTTCGCGGTTCCGTGCAGCGCTCCCGAGGCGAACGTCCCGCCGCCCGCCGGGATGCCGACCATGCCAACGCCCGGACCGGTCGCCCCGCCGACGGGTCGCAGGCCGCGCGGTACCAACGACAATGCGCCGCTGCCCAAGCTGGGCCCGCTGATCTCGGGCCTGCTCAAAGCGATTCCCCAGCGGCCGGCCCAGCTCCAGGCGGCGGTGACGCCCGTCCCGCCGGTCCCCGGCGCGGCCGTCCCGCAATCGCCCAACGCCAATCAGGCTGTCCCCGAGGCGGTTCCGGTCCCGCCGGCGCCGCCTCCGGCCGGAATCGCGGGCGCACCGACCTCGCTCGTCGACTACGTCACCGGACCAAATAGCCCGAACCGAACGCTGGAACGCTTCGGCATCTCGGGCACCGACCTCGGAATCCCCTGGGACAACGGCGATCCGGCCAACCGTCAGGTGTTGATGGCGTTCGGCGACACTTTCGGCTACTGCGCCGTGCACGGCCAGCAGTGGCGCTACAACGTCCTGTTCCGCAGCCAGGACCGCGACCTGTCCCATGGCATCCATGTCCCCGACGGCGTGCCCAACAACCCGTATTCCGGGTCACCGGTGTGGGCGCCGGGCCTCTCGAAGCAGGTGCTCAACAGCATCCATAAAGCCAGCCACGAGACAGGAATGATTCCGACAACCGCGATCTCGCTCGGGCGGACCCAGTACATGAACTTCATGTCGATCAAGAACTGGGGCCGCGACGGCGAATGGTCGACGAACTATTCCGGCATCGCCCGATCGCTGGACAACGGCCAGTCATGGGGCATCTACCCGGGCAGTGTCCGGCTGGCCGCGGCGGACACCGTGCCCGGCGCGCGATTCTTCCCCGGCAACGAAAACTTCCAGATGGGCGCGTTCATGCGCGGCAAGGACGGCTACCTGTACAACTTCGGTACCCCGGCCGGCCGCAGCGGTGCGGCGTTCCTGTCCCGAGTGCAGCCGGGCGCGTTGCCGGATCTCGGCAAGTACCAGTACTGGAACGGTGAGGGACGCGGTTGGGTCCCGGTCGACCCGTCGGCGGCGACACCGATCTTCCCGGGTCCGGTGGGCGAGATGTCGGCGCAGTACAACGACTATTTGAAGCAGTATCTGGTGCTGTACACCAATGGTGGCAACAACGACGTGATCGCGCGCACCGCACCCGCACCGGAGGGCCCCTGGAGTCCGGAGCAGCCGCTGGTCTCGTCGTTCCAGATGCCGGGCGGCATCTACGCGCCGATGATCCACCCGTGGTCGAACGGCAAGGACCTGTACTTCAACTTGTCGCTGTGGTCGGGGTACGACGTGATGTTGATGCACACCGTGCTGCCCTAGCTAGGTATTCAGGCTGAAAGTCATATCGACCGTCGTTCCCTTTGGCGTGCAATCCATTTCGAGCCAGTCACTGACCGCGCGGATCAGCAGCAGTCCGCGGCCGCGGACGCCGGGATCGGTGGCCGCCGGCTTCCACGAACCCTTGTCGATGATCTTGATGCGCACGCGGGCCCCGTCGTTGTCGCCCTTGAGCCGGATCTTGCCCGGCTTACGGCCTTGGTAACCGTGCTCGATGCTGTTGGCGACGGCTTCGTTGACCGCCAGCACGATGTCGGCGACCCGCTCCTCGCTCACCCCGGCGTCGTCCAGCCACGCCGCGAGCTGGCGCCGGATGTCGCCGAGCTGGTCGGCCTTGACGACCTGATGGATCGCCAGTGACGGGTAGGGCCGGCGGTACACGACGATCGCGATGTCGTCGTCGTAGCCGTGGGGCGGCGCCAGTTCGGCGAGCGCCGCGTCGGCGACGTCGTCAACGGTCTGGTTCGTGGTGCCGGCCACCGTCTCACCGAGGTGGGCGATTCCGTCGTCAAGTGACACGTCGCGGCGCTCGACGAGGCCGTCGGTGTAGAGCATCAGCGTCGAACCGGGTGGCAGCGTCACCGACTTGTGTGGCCGAGAAGCCTTGCGCTTCACCGCTAATGGTACCGATCGCGCGTCCGTGATCAGCCGGTGCGCTTTCCCTGGCACGGCCAGGATGGCCGGCGGATGCCCGGCGCAGCTGTAGGAGAACTCGCCGGACTCGTCGTCGAGGATGGCCAGAAACACCGTGGTGCAGAACGCATTCGGGATCAGTTCGGCGACTGCGTCGAGCTCTTCGAGCAGCTTCGCCGGCTCGGCGCCGGTGAGCAGCAGGGCTCGCGCGGAGGACCGGAGCTGACCCATCACCGCCGCCGCCGAAAGGCCGCGCCCGACACAGTCGCCGACGATGATCCCGATCCGGTGCTCGCCGAGCCGCAGCACGTCATACCAGTCGCCGCCGATCTCGAGCGGCGTGACTGCCGGCTCGTAGCGCACGGCGAAGCCGGGTGGCAGCTTGGCGGGCGCGAGCATCGCGTGCTGAAGGGTCAGCGACGTTTCGCGGGCCGCCTCGAACTGGCGCACATGCTGGATCGCGAGCCCGAGGTGACCGATCAGCACCGTGATCAGCAGGCGATCGTCGCCACTGATTCGTCGTGGCACGCGAAGCTCGAGCCAGAGCGCGACGGTGCCACCCCCGGTCAACACGGCCACCACGCCACTCGATTGGCCGGGGGCGTCCGGGCTTTCGATCGGCTGAACGGTCAGCGGCAGCTGGCGGCGTGACTGCTCAAAGATCTCGCGCAGCGTCGGATCGAGGTGACGCCAATCCGGGGAGGTCCGCTTTCCGGCGACCTGAATGATCGGTTCGGTGCCGTCGGTCGGCCATAACGCAGCCACCACTCGGTGCACGTCAAGGGTTAGGCGGCACTCGTCGAGCGTGATCGACAGAACGTCAGACATGCTCTTGGCCACGCTGACCGCTGTTGCCAGCCGCAGCACCGCGCTTTCCCGCGCCGCGAACGCGCGCTCGGCGGTGATGTCGCGCAACGTGCCCACGTATACGTGGCTGCTCCCGTCACCCGATTCGACCCAGTTGATATTGACCGCGACCCACACCAGGCGGCCGTCGCGATGCCGGATCGGGGTGTCGTACTGCACCTGCTTCTCTACGGCCAGCCTGGTCTGTTGCACTCGGGCGGATTCGTGATCGACCAACCACGGGTGCGGCCAGAGATACGGCACTCCGTCGGCGGGGTAGCCGGTGAGTCTGACGAAAGCGTCGTTGATCTCGGTCACGGCGCCGCCGGGTTCGGCGACGAAGAAGCCCTCCTGCAACGAATTGACCACCGCGCTGCGAAATTGGTCGCGGTCGGCGAGGTCCTCGGCGCGGGCCCGCTGCTCTTCGGATCGTCGGGTCGCGGCGTCGAGCGGGGAGAGGGTGTGCAGGAGGAACGCCAGCGCCTCGGCGCTGTCGAAGTCCGGATTCTCCTGTGTCAGTTGGCAAACCAGCTCCGAGTGCGTCTCGACGATCTTCAGCATGCTGACGTCGTTGTGCAGCGCTTGACGTCCCAGCTCGTTGCCGACTCCGAGGTCTCGTGTTCCGCTCGTCTGCAGATAGGCGCGCAGCGCCGCCGCGTACTGGACGAGGAAATCATCGGTCGTCATGGGTTGTGCACCGGCGCGATGGTCACCATAACCGGCGCGGGGGCGTCGACATTGAACCTCCCGGTTCTCCGCGGCGGGCATAAGTCTCGCGCTCAGACTAACCGAGCCTCGCACCCCTGGACCTTGCAGTACGATTTCTGCGAATTTGCTCGGCGGGCTGGGTCGGCACCGCGCTCGCCGGTAGTGAGGAGAACTTCAGATGAAGGACTGCCGTTGTCAGCTGCGGATCCGATTACCACCACCGTCGCGCACCGGGATGGCGCCGCCGTGGTCAGCATTGGCGGCGAGATCGATCTGAGCACCGCGCCGGCTTTTGAAGAGGCCATCGCTGCCGCCCTCGACGCCAATCCCGCCGTTCTCGCCATCGAACTCTCCGGCGTCACGTTCATGGCATCGGTGGGGCTGCGGATACTCGCGGCCACCAATGAGAAGGTCGGCGACGCGACCCGGATCGCCGTCGTGGCGAACAGCCCGGCAGCCAGCAGACCGATCCAGCTGGCCGGCCTGGATAACGTCGTCGCGCTGTATCCCAGCGTGGATGCCGCGCTGACCGCGACCGACTAAGGTCGCAGCACCTGGCGGGCGATTGCGTACTTGTGAACTTCGGTCGGACCGTCATAGAGCCGGAAGGCCCGAATGTCGGAGAAGATCATCCCGACCGGCGTCTCGTCGGAAATGCCTATGCCGCCCAGGATTTGGACGCATCGGTCGGCGACCTTGAACAGCTCCTCGGATACGTAAGCCTTGACCATCGAGCTTTCGTGCCGCCCGGTGCCCCGGTCGCCCATGTCCAGCGTCCAGCACGCCCACCAAATGGCGAGTCGGCATTGCTGCAAGGCGATTTCGTTGTCGGCGATCATGAAGCTGACGCCTTGGTGCTCACCGAGCGTCTTGCCGAACGCGGTGCGCTCGCGGGCGTGTGCGATCGCGATCGACTGGGCGCGGGAGGCGGCGCCCAGCCAGCGCATGCAGTGCGTCAGCCTGGCCGGCGCCAGCCGCATTTGGGCGTAGCGCAAGGCCTGTCCGACCTCGCCGAGCACCGCCGAGGCGGGTAGGCGCAGATCGGCGAACCGCACCACACCGTGTCCCTCGACGTAGTTGCGGTCCATGGTGTTCATCACCCGCTCGATCACCAGGCCTTCCGGGAGCTGCGGCCCGGCTTCGCACAAGAACAGTGTGGGGCCGTCGGGACCATGCGGGTTCGGCGCGACGCGCGCCATGATGATCCAGGTTCCGGCGCCGTTGGCGCCGGTGATCAACCACTTGCGGCCGTTGATGACGTAGTCATTGCCGTCGAACTCGGCGGATGTGTTGAGCTGGTTGGGATCCGAACCAGCCCCCCCGGGCTCGGTCATCGCGAACACCGACCGCTGTCGGCCGTCGATCACCGGGATCAGGAACTGTTCTATTTGATCTTCCCGAGCGACGCGCCCGAGCAGGAACATGTTGCCCTCATCGGGTGCTGCGCAGTTGAGCGCGATGGGGCCCAGTGTCGACCAGCCGGCCGCCTCGAACAGCACCGCCTGCTCGCGGTGCGAGGGCTCGCGTCCGCCGAATCGCTTGGGCGCCTGAAAGGTCAGCAGCCCGGCGTCGCGGGCCAGCCCGACCAACTCGGCACGCAGCCCGTCGTCGGGACCGTGGCGGGTGAGGCGGGGGTCTTTTTCGTACGGGACGATCTTGTCGTTGACGAAGGCGCGGATCTGGTCGCGCAGCGCGGCGACGTCGGCCGGGATGTCGAAATCGATCATGGGGTGTCCATCAGGGTCAGGGCTTGCTCGAGAAGTTGGACGGTGGCCCCGTGGAGCAGGTCGCCGATCTCCTTCGGCGCCTTGCCCGCAAAGGCCCGGGCGTGGGTGCCCTCCAATACGATCCCGAGCTTGAAGCACGCGAGCACGGTGTACCAGGTGATATGCGACAGGTCGCGGGTGGTGTTGCGGGCGTACTCCTCGACGAGGTCGCTCGGCGCGGCCATCCCGCCGTGCTCGAAGAGCTGGCCGCCGAACGCCGCGGACTGCCCCCAGGTGGCCAGCAGCCAGCCGAGGTCCAGTAGCGGGTCGCCGATCGTGGACATCTCCCAGTCGACGATCGCGACGACCTCGGGTCCGGTGCGGGAGAACATCACGTTCGCGGCGTGATAGTCGCCGTGCATGATGCCCGGCGTCCAGTGCGTGGGCCGCCCTTTGTCGAGCCACGTCGCGACGTCGTCGACGCCGGGGATGTCGGGCCCGGGGTAATTGTCGAACTCTTGGTAGCCCTCCAGCTCCGAAAGCCACCGCGGCACTTGGCGTTCCAGGAAACCGTCCGGTTTGCCGTAGTCGCGCAGGCCGACCGCCTGGTAGTCGACGGCGCCGAGCTTGGCCAGCGACTCGGCCATCGACAGTCCCATGCCGAAGCGCACGGCCGGGTCGGCGGCGTGCAGTTCCGGCAGCTCCTGACCGGCGTTGAACCCGTCGATGGGTTCCATCAGATAAAAGACCGCGTCGCCCAGCACGTCGGTGTCGGCGCAGCTGGCGATCAATCGGGGATGCGGGACGTCGCTACCGGCCAGCGCCGCAAGCACTTCGGTCTCGCGCATGATCACGATGTTGCTGCGCGAACGTAGATGTTCGGGCCCGCGGCGCAGCACGTACTCGCGCCCCGAGCGGGTGAATCGCAGCATGATGTTCTGTGTTCCGCCGCTGATCTTGGCGACGTCTTCGAGCGGGCCATCTCCTAATCCTTGGTCCGACATCCATTCCGCGAGGCCGTCCGGGGCTTTGAGCTCCTCCACGAAGGTGAAGCTACTACTGCGCCCACCGACCTCACAGGCGGCCCGCGTAGTGTCCGATGCTGGCTACTAACGGGAGGGACGAGGGATGGCGCGGACCGACAACGATTCCTGGGAGATCACCGAGAGCGTCGGCTCGACCGCGCTCGGTGTGGCCGCGGCCCGCGCCGCCGAGACCGTCAGCGAGAACCCGCTGATCCAGGACCCGTTCGCGCAGGTATTCCTCGACGCGGCCGGACCGGGTATGTGGAGTCTGACGTCGGAGCCGAAGCTCTCGGCGGCATTGGCTGAACGGGAGCCGGACGTGGGCGCCCACCTGCAGGTGATGGTCGACTTCATGGCGGTGCGGACCAAGTGGTTCGACGAGTTGTTCCTCGACGCGGTGTCATCGGGCATCCGGCAGGTGGTGATCCTGGCCTCCGGCCTCGACTCACGGTCGTGGCGGCTGCCCTGGCCCGACGGCACCACGGTGTACGAGCTGGATCAGGCGAAGGTGCTGGAGTTCAAGTCGGGCACGCTGCAGCGCCACGGCGCGCAGCCCGCCGCGCGACTGGTGAATGTGGCGGTGGATCTGCGCGATGACTGGCCGAAAGCGTTGCAGCAAGCCGGTTTTGATGCTTCCGCGCCCACGATGTGGTCAGCCGAGGGATTGCTGCGTTACCTGCCGGCGGCAGCCCAGGATCTGCTGTTCGAGCGCATCGACTCGCTCAGTGCGCCGGGCAGTCGACTGGCCACCAACGGCCCCTCGAAGCACGCGGTGGACCCTGAGCTGCTGGCCAGTCAGCGCGAGCAGTCGATCCGCTTCCGCGCCGCCGCGGCCGAGGTGCTCGGCGCGGAGATTCCCAATGTCGAAGAACTCTGGTATCCCGAGTCGCGCACCGAGATCGTCGACTGGCTGGGCGAGCACGGCTGGGAGGCGTCGGCGATCGGCATGGCCGATCTGCTGGCCCGGCACGGCCGCCACGTCCCCCCAGCCGATGTGATGCCGCCCGTCGTCTTCACCTCCGCTCGTCACCCCTGATTTGCTGATGCCGCGAAACCACGTGGCGCGAGGCGCGGTTCGCGCCGCTTGCTTTGTAGTACCTGCGTACCCATCCGAGGCGGCCGCCGCGAGATACCCGCTGCTCAACGACGCCGTCGAAAATGCCTCTGTCTGTCGGCAATTCAGTTGCTGAGTCCGAATGTTTGGACGTTTTCCGGCGTGGGTACCTTAGCTCTGCTCTGCGATTTTGCCCCAAGAAGTGGAGGTCAGGATGCGTGGCGGAGGTTTGATCAGTTCGATCGTGGTGGTCTGGTTGGTGATCGGCGTGATCGCCGCTTTCCAGCGGGACTATTTGAAGAACACCGAACAAAATTGTGCCACTCTGGGCACGATCGCAGTCACCGTAATAGCGGGTCCGCTGAATTACGCGGGTGTCAACCCGAAAGTGACAGAATGCCATTTACCGCAACCCAGTTCGATGCCCGCGTTTAACATCGACCAACTGATTGGAGTGGAGGCGTCATGATCGGTCTGGGCATCATCTTGCTGATTTTGGGGTATGTCCTCAAAGTGGCTGTGCTGCAGACGATTGGCGTCGTGCTGCTGGTTATCGGCGCGGTGCTGTGGGTTCTCGGTTCGGTCGGTCGCCCGGTGGGCGGCAGGCGCTACTGGTACTGACGTAGACGCGAAAGTTTGAAGAACACACTGCGTCATACGAATGACCTTAACAACTAAAGAAGGAGTCACCATGATCGTGCTCGGAATTATTTTGTTGGTCGTCGGATACGTGCTGAAAATGATGGTTGTTGAAGACATCGGCATTCTATTGATCGTCATCGGAGTGATCCTCGCGATCCTCGGCGCAGTCGGACGCCCGGTCGGTGGGCGAAAAGTCTGGTTCTAGCCCCTCGAGGTTGGCTCACAGCCGGCGCATAGCAGCGCCATAGCAACGCCTCATCGCTGTGCGCATACTAGGTAGTTGTGAGCCAACCCCAAGCCTCCGTCGGCCAAGCCCCCGTGGAACGGGTGGTCATGCGCCGCGCCGACGGGAACCCGATCAACGTGCTGGTGGTCGATGACGAGCCCGTCCTCGCCGAGATGGTCTCGATGGCACTGCGCTACGAAGGCTGGAACATCGCGACCGCGGGCGACGGGGCTGCTGCTCTGGAGTCGGCTCGCGCACAGCGACCCGATGTCGTTGTTCTCGACGTCATGCTGCCCGACATGAGCGGGTTGGACGTCCTTCGCAAACTTCGTGAGGAAACTCCCCAACTTCCGGTGCTGTTGTTGACGGCAAAGGATGCGCTCGAAGACCGCATCGCCGGTCTGACCGCGGGCGGTGACGACTACGTCACCAAGCCGTTCAGTCTCGAAGAAGTGGTCTTGCGCCTGCGCGCCCTGCTGCGTCGTACCGGAGTGACAACCGAGGACAGCGGCGCTCAGTTGGTCGTTGGAGATCTGGTGCTCAACGAGGACAGCCACGAGGTGACTCGCGCGGGGGAGCCAATCTCGTTGACGTCCACAGAGTTCGAGCTGCTGCGCTTCATGATGCGCAACTCAAAGCGCGTGCTGAGCAAGGCGCAAATCCTCGACCGGGTGTGGAGCTACGACTTCGGCGGCCGGTCCAACATCGTTGAGCTGTACATCTCCTACCTGCGAAAGAAGATCGACAGCGGACACGAGCCCATGATCCACACGCTGCGCGGCGCCGGATACGTCCTCAAGCCGGCACGCTAGCCATGGGCGGGGCCTGGTCCCTTCGATTTCGCTTGCTGTTCGGCCAGATCCTGATCCTGGTCATCGTCTGCGTCGGCATTGGGGCCGCGACCGAGCTGTCCCTGTACAAGTACCTGTTGGCGCAGCTCGACACCCAGCTGCACGACGCGTCGCAACGTTCGGTGCGGATCTTCCTCGAGCCGCCGATGGCGCAGTGGCGGCACCATCCGCGGCCGTTCCCGCGACCGGGGCCGGGTCCGGTCTTCCTGGACGCGCCGGCTCAACCGGTCGGCATGGTCGGGGCGGTGATCAGCTCGAACGGGACGGTCGAGGCCGGCTACCTGACCGCAGCCGGCGGACGTGCCGCGCTGACCGATGCCGCCCGCGCCGAGTTGGCCTCGCTACCGGTCGACCGGCAACCCGCGACCCGCGTCATCCCCGGCCTGGGCCGCTATCGGGTGGTCGCCGCGAACTCCCGCCGCGGCGACGAGGTGGTTGTCACCGGCCTGTCGATGTCCGATATCGACGCAACGATGATCCGCGTCCTGCTGATCTTCGGCGTGGTCACCGTGATCGCGGTGGTCGCCGCGACCACAGCGGGCATCGTGATCATCCGGCGTGCGCTGGCCCCGCTGCGCCGCGTCGCCCAAACCGCCACCGAGGTGGTCGACTTGCCACTGGATCGCGGCGAAGTCGCGCTGCCCGTGCGGGTGCTCGAGTCAGATGCCAACCCGCGCACCGAGGTTGGCCAATTGGGTTCCGCGCTCAACCGGATGCTCGACCACATCGCCGCGGCGTTGTCGACGCGGCAGGCCAGTGAGACCCGGGTGCGGCAATTCGTCGCCGACGCCAGCCACGAGCTGCGGACGCCGTTGTCGGCGATCCGTGGCTACACCGAGCTGGCCCAGCGCGTCGGTGACGACCGCGACGCGGTTGCGCACGCCATGAACCGGGTGCATTCGGAGGCCGAGCGGATGACTCACCTCGTCGAGGACCTGTTGCTGTTGGCCCGCTTGGATTCCGGGCGCCCGCTGGAACGCGAGGCGGTCGACCTCTCCAGGGTCGCGGTCGACGCGGTCAGCGACGCGCACATCGCCGGCCCGGACCATCAATGGGAGCTGGATCTGCCGGAGCAGCCGGTGATGGTGTCCGGCGACGCGGCCCGGCTGCATCAGGTGATGACGAATCTGTTGGCCAATGCGCGGGTGCACACCGGCGCGGGCACGGTGGTCACCACTCGACTGGATTCCGACGGCACGCACGCGGTGCTGAGTGTGTGCGACAACGGCCCCGGCATCCCGGAGCAGTTGCAGTCCGAGGTGTTCGAGCGGTTCGCCCGCGGAGACACGTCACGATCACGTAAAGGCGGCAGCACCGGACTGGGCTTGGCCATCGTCTCCGCGGTGGTAAAAGCACACCACGGGACGATCACGTTGCAGAGCGCGCCGGGCCGCACGGACTTCACAGTCCGCTTGCCCCTGTTCAAGGAATAACGAAGGCGCACAATCGGATTGAACCCGCCGAACGGCAGTGACGCCGGGTCGCCGCTACCGTGTCGGCGGAGTTCGCTCTATGTCCGCTGGACCTAGGGGCAGGTCACATCGATTTCGAAGGGCTTGTTGACGGGCTGCATCGGGTTGGCCATGTCCACCCCGGTCGCAGTCCCGCTGATCTTGTACTTGTTGCCGTCCTTGGTTGCGTTGGCCTTACCCGCGCCGGGAACGCCGGGGGTGTAGCCCAGCGTCACGCCGTTGACATTGCCCAGACCGACGGACTTGACCACCGGCGGAGAGGCGTCCGTCAACACGGCGCCGATGCCGACCGCGTTGCCACCGACGGCGATGTTCACAGTGCCGGCTGCGGTGGTACAGGCGACCGTCCCCTGCACGTTCTGGTCTTTGCCGTCGATGGTGACCTTCGCTGTCGAAGCTCCACTCGAGGCCGTGGCGCCGCTGGTGCCCGACGTCCCACTGCTCCCGCCCGACGACCCACTGGTCCCGCCCGACGACGATTTATTGCTCGAACAGCCAGACAGACCCACGACGACGATCGCCAGCGCTGCTGTGGCGACCGTAACTGAATGCTTCACCCGGTTCTCCTTTTGTTTGGCGGCACGCGTCTATGACGAGCCGTTTCGGCAGTATGCAGCGTTGCTGGAGTGGCGGATAGTGAAATGAGAGATTTCGAGCTGCCTGTTGAGAGGGTATGAGCTCGATTTACCCAATATTTGCCGGGCCGCCGCCAAGGCGTGTGCCGAGTTGTCTCTTCCGACATGGATGCAATAGTGGCAATCTCGACCCCGTGGACCACAAGCCGCCGACGGCCGTCATCGCATCCGCTCACCAGAATCGCCAGCTTCCGTTCGACGACAACGCTGACTTCGCCGACGCCGACCGGGGCTTCATCGGCGCGCTGACGCCGTGCGTCGTCACGGCCGCCGACGGGCGCGTGGTGTGGGACAACGACAAGTACGCGTTCATCACCGGTGACGCGCCACCGTCGGTGCATCAGAGTCTGTGGCGTCAGTGCATGCTGACCAGCAAACAAGGCTTGTACGAAGTCGTGCCGGGCATCTATCAGGTTCGCGGACTGGACCTCTCGAACATCAGTTTCGTCGAGGGCGAAACCGGGTTGATCGTGATCGACCCCCTGGTCTCGACCGAGGTGGCGGCCGCGGCTCTGCAGCTATACCGCACCCACCGCGGCGACCGCCCCGTCGTCGCTGTGATCTACACCCACAGCCATGTCGACCATTTCGGGGGCGTGCTGGGCGTGACCTCACAGTCCGACGTGGATGCGGGCAGGGTGGCGGTGATCGCGCCGGAGGGCTTCACCGAGCACGTCGTTCAGGAGAACGTCTATGCGGGGCCGGCGATGACGCGCCGCGCCACCTACATGTACGGCAGCATGCTCGACGTCGGCCCGCGCGGGCACGTGGGTTGTGGGCTCGGACAGGCGACGTCGACGGGTGAGATCGCCCTGATCGTCCCGACCATCGACGTCGCGCGCACCGGCGAGACTCATACGATCGACGGAGTCGAGATCGAGTTCCAGATGGCGCCGGGCACCGAGGCGCCGGCCGAAATGCACTTCTATTTCCCGAAATTTCGCGCGTTGTGCATGGCCGAGAACGCCACCCACAACCTGCACAATCTGCTGACGCTGCGCGGGGCGCTGGTCCGCGACCCGCACGCCTGGTCCGGGTATCTGACCGAGGCCATCGACTCGTTCACCGACCGCACCGACGTGGTCTTCGCCTCACACCACTGGCCGACATGGGGGCGCGAGCGGGTCGTCGAATTCCTCTCGCTGCAGCGGGACTTGTACGCCTATCTGCACGACCAGACGTTGCGGATGCTCAACCAGGGGCACACCGGCGCCGAGATCGGCGAGGCCATGCGGATGCCTCCGGCATTGGACAAGGCCTGGCACACCCACGGGTATTACGGCTCGGTCAGCCACAACGTCAAGGCGGTCTATCAGCGCTACATGGGCTGGTTTGACGGCAACCCCGCCCGGCTGTGGGCACACCCGCCCGAGGCGCTGGGCGCCCGGTACGTCGATGCGATCGGCGGTATCGACCGCGTGGTCGAGCTGGCCCAGCAAGCGTTCGATGATGGCGATTATCGTTGGGCTGCAACGCTACTCGACCATGCTGTGTTCGCCGGCGGAGATCATGCCGGTGCCCGGGCGCTGCTCGCCGACACGTTGGAGCAGTTGGCCTATGGCGCGGAGAATGCGACGTGGCGCAACTTCTTCCTGTCCGGGGCGACGGAGTTGCGTGACGGCAACTTCGGCACCGCGGCGCAGACCTCGGCGCCGACGCTGCTGGCGCAGCTGACGCCGGAGCAGATCTTCGACGGGCTGGCGATCAGCGTCAACGGGCCGCGGGCGTGGGACCTGGACATCGCCCTCGACGTCACGTTGGGCGAGCCGGCCGCGAATTACCGGCTTGCGTTGCGCAATGGGGTGCTGGTGCATCGTCGGGTGCCCGCCGACCCGGCGACCGCGGCCGCCACCATCAAGCTGGACAACGCTTTTCGACTGGTCCAATTGGGAGCGGGCGATTTCACCTCACCCGGCTTCGAGGTCGCCGGCGACCAGGCGACCCTGCAGCAGTTTCTCGGCGTGCTGGATCGGCCCGACCCGTCGTTCAACATCGTCACGCCCTGACGTCGATGACCACCTTGCCGACCGCCTTGCGATCGGCGACCAGCCGCAGTGCCGCGGCGGTGTCCGTCAATGGAAACCGCGCGCCGATGTACGGCCGGATCACACCCGTCGCGAACATCTCCGTCAGCTCACGCATGTCGCGTGCTGAGTCGTCCGGCCGGTCGCCCATGAACGTGCGAATCTCCATGCCGCGAACGGTGATTCCCTTGAGCAGCACGAGGTTCAGCGGAATCGACGGGATCGCACCGGAGGCGTAGCCGAGGGTGACGAAGGTGCCGCCGCGCGCGAGGGCACGCAGCGCCGGTTCCGCGTAGCCCCCGCCGACCGGGTCGAGCACCGCGCGGGCGCTGTCCCCGGTGAGCTCGCGGATGCGGCTCTTCAGGTCTTCCCGGTCGTAGTCGACCGTGGCCGCTGCGCCGCGTCGGCGGCACAGCTCGAGCTTCTCCGGGCTTGATGCGGCGGCAAGCACGCGTGCCTGCATCGCGACTGCGAGGTCCACCGCCGCCAGGCCGACGCCGCCGGCGGCACCCAGGATCACTACCCAGTCACCCGGCTGGATTTCGGCGATCGAGCGCAGCGCGTGATAAGCGGTGCGATACGTGACACCGAACGCCGCGGCAGAGGCGAAGTCGGCGCTGTCGGGCATCGCGGTCACCGCCGCTTCGTGGAGCAACGCCTGCTCGGCGAATGCCCCGACAAACGTCGTAGCCGAAACTCGTTGTCCGGGGCGAACAGTGACGCCCTCCCCGACGGCGATCACTTCACCGGCGAGCTCGCTGCCCGGGGTGAACGGAGGCGGAATCTTGACCTGGTACTTGCCGTCGATCAGCAGCACGTCGGGAAAGTTGACCGCCGCCGCGTGTACCCGCACCAGCACTTGTCCTGGACCCGGCTCGAGGTCGGCGACCTCCTCGACGACGAGGTCTTCAGGGGCACCGTAGGCGCGACAGAGCGCGGCGCGCATCAGCCGACCCCCAGTCCGCGCAGACAGAACCGCACCAGATGATCGACGTCGGTCGGGTGAGGCCGTTGCGCGGAATCCAGGTAGCGCCGCATCGCCGACACCGTGCACAGGAACACCGCGTCGGCATCGCGGTCGACATCCGTGCTGCCCAGCGCGGCAACCGGTTCGGTCAGCAGTTCGCGCATCGGACGCATGATGGCGTCGTCGGCGGCCCGCCAGTCGGTGGTAGCCGAAACCTGGCCGGCCGCAGCACGACTCATACTGATCAGGTGTGGATCGGCCACCTGCGCCAGCGCGCCCTCGATCCAGCGTCGCACCCGACCCGCCGGTGTGCGTTCCTTGGTCATCTGGTGCTGCAGATATGAGACGACGATCCCGACGCCGCGTTCCATCACAGCGAGGATCACATCGTCCTTGCCGGCGAAATAGCGGTAGAACGCCTTGTTCGACGAGCCGGCTTCGGTGACGATGTCGCTGACCCGCGGCGGTTCGGGCGCAACCCGTTCCATCACCCGGACGGCCGCGGCGAGGATGCGCTCGACCTCCTCGGTCGCCTCTCGCTGACGATCGTCGAGCGCACGCTCGACGGCCGCGGTCACCCTAGTGGTCAACGAGTTCTCCGTATTTCGCGCGCAAGGCCTCGCGGCGAACGTCCAGCATCTCGCTGGGCCACTCCGCACTCTCCGCCTCGACACCCTTGAGCAGCATCCGGGCCAGGTTGACCTTGTGCGCCTCGGTCGGCCCGTCGGCCAGGCCCAGGGCGATCCCGCCGAGCAGGACGTTGACCAGCGGCAGCTGATCGGTCAGGCCGATTGCGCCGTGTACCTGAATGGCCCGCAGCGCAATCGATTTCAGCACCTGCGAGGCCAGGATCTTGCAGGTCGCGATCTCGGCACGAGCGCCGTGCTCGTCGCCGCTGTCGATCAGCCAGGCCGCGTGCAGCACGGTCAGCCGGAACGGCGTCAGCTCGGTGTAGGAGTCGGCGACGAACTCCTGGACCAATTGCTTGTCCGCCAGCAGAGTCCCTTGAGTGAAGCGGCTTTTCGCCCGCCGGGCCATCATCTCGACGGCGCGTTGCGCCATGCCGATCGAGCGCATCGCGTGATGCAGTCGCCCGCCGGCCAACCGGGTCTGCAGGATCAGGAAGCCCTGGCCCGGCTCACCGAGCAGCGCGGACGCGGGGACGCGCACGTCGTCGTAGTGCACCAGCGAGTGGCCCGGCTCGTGCGGGTCGGCGCCGACCAGATGGTGGTTCGCCTTGACCTCGAGGCCGGGGGTGTCCGCCGGGATCAAGAACGTCGACGCGCCGTGATGCACCGCCACGTCGGGGTTGGTGATCGCGACCACGATGAAGAACGAGGCGACGGAGGCGTTGCTGGAGAAGTACTTTCGCCCGGTGATCACCCAGTCGTCACCGTCCTGGACGGCGCGGGTGGTGAAGACGCGGGGGTCGGCGCCGCCCTGGGGCTCGGTCATCGAGAAGCAGGAAAAGATCTCGCCCGACAGCAGACCGGAAAGGTAGCGGTCCTTCTGTTCCTGGGTGCCGAAACGCGCGATGATCTCGGCGTTGCCGGTGTCAGGCGCCTGGGTGCCGAAAACAATTGGCGCCCAGGGACTGCGGCCCAGGATTTCGTTGATCAGCGTCAGCTTGACCGCGCCGAAGCCCTGGCCGCCGAGTTCCGGGCCGAGGTGCGGCGCCCACAGACCCTGCTCGCGGACCCGTTGTTTGAGCGGGTCGACGATCTTGCGGCGCTCGTCGTTCAGCGGCAGGAATTCACAGCCGGGGAAGAGCACCTCCAGCGGCTCGACCTCGTCGCGGACGAACTCGCGGACCCAGTCCAGCTTCTTCTGGAATTCCGGTTCGGTCGAGAAGTCCCATGCCATGTTGCCTCCTGGGTTGATGGGTGGCGACCGTCGCGCTTGCGATCGCCACGGGTTGCTACGGAATCCCGCCGTCTGCCCGCAGAATCGAGCCGGTGGTGAAGCTGGACGCGTCCGACGCCAAAAACAATGCGGCGCCGACGATTTCGGACGGATCCCCGGCGCGCTGCAGCGATAGGCCGGCGAATGGATTGTGCGATGCCTGCTCGATGTTCCACGACTTGCTGACGTCGGTGAGGAACGGCCCGGCCATCAGCGTGTTGACCCGGACCTTCGGCCCGAGCGCCCGCGCGAAGCCCTCGGTCATCGCGTTCAGGCCGGACTTCGACGACGCGTACGGGATGATGTCGGGCGCGGGTCGCAGCGACCCCGAGGTGCTCACGTTGATGATCGAGCCACGCCCGGCGGCGACCATCCGCTCACCGACTAACGCGGACAACCGAAATGGGCCCTTGAGGTTAAGGTTCACGACGGCGTCGAACAGCTTCTCGGAGACGTCGGTGAGCTTGTCGTACACCGGCGACATGCCTGCGTTGTTGATCAACGTGTCGACCTTGCCGAACCGGTCGTACACCGCGTCGACCAGACCGTCGAGTTCGTCCCACCGGCCGACGTGGACCTGGTAAGGCATTGCCGTGCGGCCGGTCTCGCTTTCGATCTGCTCCGCCACCGCGACGCAGTTCTCCATCTTGCGGCTGGCGATCACCACGTCGGCGCCGCAGCGGGCGACGCCGAATGCCATCTCGCGGCCCAGCCCACGGCTGCCACCGGTGATCAGGATGGTCTGGCCGGTCAGGTCGAAAAGCCGTTCCGCGTAACTCATTTCAGCGTTTCGTCGTCGGTAGAGACGCGGCCAACCCGGCCGCCGTCGTGATCAATTGCGGGACCATCGACCCGAACGCGTCCTGGATCTTCGGGTCGACCTTGCCGCTACGCACTCCAGCAGCGTAAGTCTTTTCCAGCACGATGCCGAGTTTCCAGTTGGCCAGCACCAGGTAGTAGTCGATGTTGTCGCATGCCAAGCCGCTGACCTGCTCGTAGCGCTCGAGCAACTCGCTGCGGGTGGGCATGCCCAACATGTCCAGATAAAACCCGTCTTCCTTGGGGTTTTCACCGTCGTAGCCCAACAGACACCAGGCCAGGTCCAGCAACGGGTCGCCGACCGTCGTCATCTCCCAGTCGACGATCGCTGCCAGCCGCGCGGGTCCGCCGTGCGCGAACATCACGTTGGCGAACTGGTAGTCGCCGTGCATGATGCCCGGCGTGTAATGCTCGGGCCGGTTGCGGCGCAACCACTCCGCGGCTTCGTCGAGGCCGGGCAGCTCACGCACCTGATAGCTGTTCAGGAAGGCCAGCCAGCGGTCGACCTGCCGTTCGTGGAATCCGTCCGGCCGGCCGAAGCCGGTCAGACCCTGTGCCTGCCAATCCACTCGGCCCAGCTTGGCGGCGCCCTCGACGAGTTGGAAGGCCAGGCCGCGTCGCGCCTCGAGGTCGTCGTCGAACGGCGCCTCCCAGCCGCCGTCCATCGGGCTCCAGCCGTCGATCGCCTGCATCACGTAAAAGGGCTTGCCGAACAGATCACCCGCGTCGTCGGCCGCGATCAACTCGGCGTGCGGGACGTCAGTGCCGCCCAGCGCGCGGACCAGCCGGATCTCGCGGAGCAACCCGTCGATGCGGGCGGCATCGGCACGATCGCCCGGCATGCGCAACACCATGCGCTTGTCGCCGCGGTGGATCAGGTACAGCGTGTTCTGCGAGCCACCGGACAGCCGCTCGTGGACCGTTTCCTCACCGTGGCCCGGGGCGCCGTTGTCGTCCAGCCAGCGTCCGAGTACCTCTGCGTCCAGCATCTGCACACCCCAATCTCCAGACGGAGAATAGCATTCTCCAGCAGCATCACAAGGGGCATAAGACGCATGCGAGGCTGTCCGGATGCAGTTGCTTCTGGTCCGGCATGCGTTGCCGCTCCGCAGCGAACCCGCGCCCGCCAGCCAGGAGCGCGCTGATCCGGAGCTCTCCGACGAGGGACGCGCGCAGGTGGGCCGCCTGCCCGATGCGCTGGCCCGCTTTCCGATCAGCCGGGTGATCAGCAGCCCGCAGCGCCGCGCGGTGCAGACCGCGCAACCGGTGGCCGAGGCGCTCGGGCTCGACATCGAGATCGACGACCGCTTCGCCGAATACGACCGCGAGCTGCCGGTCTACATCCCGATCGAGCAGATCCGCGCCGAGAATCCGCGGGAGTGGGCGCGGATGGCCCAGGGGCATCTGCCGAGCACGGTCGACCAGGGCGCGTTTCGGGCTCGGGTGCAGGCCGCGGTCGACAACGTCGCCGCCACCGCCGACCATGACGACACCGTGGTGGTCTTCAGCCATGGCGGGGTGATCAACGCGGTGTTGCACGAGATTCTGGGCACCAGGCGGATCCTGTCGTTTCCGATCGACTACGTCTCGGTGACGCGGTTGCTGTTCTCCCGGTCCGGTCAGGCCAGCGTGGTGGCGGTGAATGGCACCGAACACGTATGGGACCTGCTGCCGAGAAACAAGCGAACCGCCCCTGATAAACAGAACCCGTGACTGCCTCGAATCTTGACGGGCTCGACCTCGCCGCGCTCGACAAGCACCTCCGATCGGCCGGTGTCGCCCGCGACGGCGAGCTCACCGCGCAGCTAATTTCCGGAGGCCGATCCAACCTGACCTTCCTGGTCGCCGACGACTCGTCGACGTGGGTGCTGCGCCGCCCGCCGCTGCACGGCCTGACTCCGTCGGCGCACGACATGGCGCGGGAGTACACCGTGGTCGCCGGGCTGGCCGACACCGACGTGCCGGTGGCCCGCGCGATCACGCTGTGCAACGACGACTCGGTGCTCGGCGCGCCGTTCCAGATGGTCGAGTATGTGCCCGGGCAGGTGGTGCGCAGCCGTGCCGAGCTCGAGGCCTTGGGCGAGCAGGACGTCATCGACGGTTGTGTCGATGGGTTGATCAAGGTGCTGGCCGACCTGCACGCCGTCGACCCGGCGGCGGTCGGCCTCGCCGACTTCGGTAAGCCCAGCGGATACCTCGAACGTCAGGTCCGGCGGTGGGGTTCGCAGTGGGAGCATGTACATCTGCCCGACGACGGCCGCGACGCCGACGTGGCGCGGCTGCGTCAGGCGCTTGCCGACGCGGTCCCGCGGCAGAGCCGGACGTCGATCGTGCACGGCGACTATCGGATCGACAACACGATCCTGGACTCCGAAGACCCCACGCAGGTGCGAGCCGTCGTCGATTGGGAACTGTCGACACTGGGCGACCCGCTCAGCGACGCTGCGCTGATGTGCGTGTACCGCGACCCGTCGCTCGACCTGATCATCAACGCACAAGCGGCGTGGACATCGCCGCAGTTGCCGGTCGCCGACGAGCTGGCACACAAGTACTCAGAGATTTCCGGACAACCGTTGGCGCACTGGAACTTCTACATGGGGCTGGCGTACTTCAAGCTGGCCATCATCGCCGCCGGCATCGACTTCCGCAGGCGGATGTCAAGTGGGGCGAACGATGCTGAAGTCGCGTCCGATCGGGTCGGGGAGACGGTGGCGCCGCTGATCGCGACCGGGATCGCGGAATTGCGCGGGGTCTAATTTTTGGGCCCCGAGTTACCGGCCGGCGATCAGGTTTTTCTTCGCGGCGCGGCGCAACTGGTAGATCCGCGCGGTGCCGGCGAGGAACGTGATCAGCCCGCCGCACACCGCGGCCAGCAAAATGGCAACACCCAGCGGCAGGGACCAGTGCCAGCCGAGGAACGCGATGTCACTCGAGGCCGTGTTCTGTGTGATGAAGATCAGCAACACGATCAAGATGACAAAGCCGGCGGCGAGGAACGACCACAACCCCGCCGTTCGCGTGAATTTCACCGCCGATTCGGGCGGCGGTGCCTGGTTTGGACCCGGCGCGGGAGTGCCCAGTGGCGGTTCGGGAGATGACGACGCATCGCTGCTCATGTTGCCATGTTTACCCGTTGTCGGAGCAAACGGAACCAAACGAGTCGTGAGCGGGCATTAGTGTCAGTTGTTATGGGCATGCGGCGACGGCGCGGGCACCGCGTCGCGGTGTGGCTGACGACCCTGTGCCTGGCGGCGACGGCCTGCGGCAGCTCGAACCCGCTGGGCGGGGCGTCGAGCGGTCCCAATTCGATCGTGGTGGGGTCGGCCGGCTTTCCGGAGTCCAAGATCGTCGCCGAGATTTACGCACAAGCGTTGCAGGCCAACGGTTTCAACGTCGGCCGTCAGATGGGCATCGGCAGCCGGGAAACGTATGTGCCTGCGCTGAAGGATCATTCGATCGATCTGGTGCCCGAATACGTCGGCAACCTCCTGTTGTACTTGGAGCCGGATGCCACCGCGACGCTGCTCGACGACGTCATGCGGGAGTTGGGCCGCCGATTGCCGCCGGACCTGACGATCCTGACCCCGTCGCCGGCGTGTGACACCGACACCGTCACCGTGACCACCGACACCGCCGCCAGATGGCATCTCACAACGATCGCCGACCTCGCGCCGCATTCGGCCGCCGTGAAATTCGCCGCGCCATCCGACTTTCAGGTGCGGCCGTCGGGTTTGATGGGATTGCAACAGCGTTACGGACTGAACGTTTCCCCGGGCAATTTCGTGGCAATCAGTGACGACGGTGGTGCTGTCACCGTGCGCACCCTGATCGAAGGGAAGGTGAACGCGGCCAACATCTTCAGCACCTCACCGGCAATCCTGCAGGGCAACCTGGTGGCACTCGCGGATCCACTGCACAACTTCCTGGCCGGAAACATCGTCCCGCTGGTGAACTCACAGAAGAAGTCGGATCGGCTCGCAGGCGTGCTCAACGCAGTGTCGGCCAAGCTGACTAGCCGCGAGATGGCCAACCTCAACGCCTCGGTGTCGGGTAACTCCGGTGTCGATCCAGACCAAGCCGCTCGAAAATGGCTGCACGACAACAACTTCGACCACCCCATCGAAGGCGGACAGTGATCAGCTTCCACGACGTCCACAAGGTCTACGACGACGGCACCGTTGCCGTCGACCGGCTGAATCTGGACGTTCCACCGGGGACGCTGACGGTGTTCGTCGGCCCATCCGGCTGCGGCAAGACCACGTCGATGCGGATGATCAACCGGATGGCCGAGCCGTCATCGGGGACCGTCGTGGTCGACGGGCGCGACGTCGCACGCGTCGACCCGGTGCGACTGCGCCTCGGCATCGGCTACGTGATCCAAGGTGCCGGGTTGATGCCGCACCAGCGGGTGATCGACAACGTGGCAACGGTTCCCGTGCTCAAGGGCCAGTCGCGCCGGGCGGCACGCACGGCTGCCTACACCGTGCTGGAGCGGGTGGGCCTGGACGCCAAGCTGGCCGAGCGCTATCCGGCACAGCTGTCCGGCGGTGAGCAGCAGCGCGTCGGGGTGGCGCGCGCACTGGCCGCGGACCCGCCGATTCTGCTGATGGACGAGCCGTTTTCGGCCGTCGACCCGATCGTTCGCCGCGAGCTGCAGCGTGAAATCCTGCGTCTGCAAGCCGAATTGCACAAGACCATTGTGTTCGTCACGCACGACATCGACGAGGCGATCCGGCTGGCCGACCGGGTCGCGGTGTTCGGCCGGGCCGGTGTTCTCCAGCAATACGACGAGCCGGCCCGGTTGTTGTCACGTCCGGCCAACGACTTCGTGGCCAGCATGATCGGCGCCGGCCGCGGATACCGCTGGCTGCAGTTCCTCAGTGCGACAAGCCTTCCGCTGCACGACATTCCCACCATCACCGATCCGGCCGCCATCGGGGAGGATCAGTTGCGCGACGGCTGGGCGCTGGTGGTCAAACCAGATGGCACCCCGTTGGGCTGGATCGACGTGAACGGCGTGGGTAAGCATCGCGCCGGCGCGTCGCTGCGCGACAGCGTGACCTCGGTTGGCGCGGTGTTCCGTCCGGGGGCCAGCCTGAGCCAGGCGCTGGACGCCGCCCTGTCGTCACCGGCGGCGATGGGGGTGGCCGTCGACGGTGCCGGCAAGGTTTCTGGGGGGGTGCGCGCGGGAGATGTATTGGCCGCGTTGGATTCTCACCGGCGAGATTAGCCGTGCACTATCTGCTGCATCACCTTCCGACGGCCTGGGCGCTGACCGTGATCCACCTGCGGCTGTCACTGGTACCGGTGCTGGCGGGGATCGTCCTGGCATTGCCGTGGGGTGTGCTGACCTGGCGGACCCGGGTGCTGCGACGGTTCACCACGGTGGCCGCCAGCGCGATGTTCACCATCCCGTCGCTGGCGCTGTTCGTGGTGCTGCCGCTGATCATTCCCACCCGGATCCTCGACGAAGCCAACGTCCTTGTGGCGCTGACCCTCTACACCTGTGCGCTGCTGGTCCGCGGGATCTTCGAGGCACTGGACGCGGTGCCGGCGCACGTGCGCGACGCCGCCAGCGCCCTCGGCTACCGTCCCCTCACCCGGGTACTGAAAGTCGAACTGCCGCTGTCGATTCCGGTTCTGGTGGCAGGACTGCGGGTGATCGTGGTGACCAATATCTCGATGGTATCGGTGGGCGCGGTGATCGGGATCGGCGGCCTGGGTACCTGGTTCACCGAGGGCTACCAGGCGAACAAGAGCGATCAGATCGTGGGCGGGATCATTGCGATCTTCGTGCTGGCCGTGGTGATCGATGTCGCGCTGATGTTGGCCGGCCGACTGGCCACGCCGTGGGAGCGGGTGTCGCGGCCGGGTCGTCGTCTGCTGACGGCGCCGGTGGTGGGTGGTTCGCGATGAACTTTCTGGCGCAGGCGCTGTCCTACCTGCTCACGGCCGACAACTGGTTCGGGCCGGTCGGCTTGGCGCAGCGGACACTGGAGCATCTCGAGTACACCGTGGTGGCCGTGGCGGTTTCGGCGTTGGTTGCCGTGCCGCTGGGGTTGGTGGTCGGGCACACCCGGCGCGGCACGCTGGTGGTCGTCAGCCTGGTCAACGCGCTGCGCGCGCTGCCCACGCTGGGCGTCTTGCTGCTGGCCGTGCTGCTGTGCGGACTGGGCTTGATACCGCCGATCGTGGCGCTGATGCTGCTCGGGATCCCGCCGCTGCTGGCCGGTACGTACGCCGGAGTGTCGGCGGTGGACCGCATCGTGGTCGACGCCGCGCGCTCGATGGGCATGAACGAGTGGCGGGTGCTGCTGCGGGTCGAGGTGCCCAACGCTCTGCCGCTGATCCTTGGCGGGTTGCGGACCGCGACGCTGCAAGTCGTCGCGACCGCGACGGTGGCGGCCTACGCCAGCCTCGGCGGGTTGGGGCGATACCTGATCGACGGCATCAAGGTGCGCCAGTTTCACATCGCGCTGGTCGGTGCGCTCATGGTCGCGGCGCTGGCGCTGATCCTCGACGGCGTGCTGGCGTTCACGGTGTGGGCGTCGACGCCGGGCACTGGGCGACTGCGCCGAAGGCCACATCACCAAACGTCGATATCTCCTGCGCGGTCGCCTAACGTAGACGCGTGAGCCAAACCGTGTCAGACCCGACAAGCAACGCGTGGTCGACGATCCTGACCTGGCGCTCACAGGATTGCCGGCGGATGGAATCGGTACGGGTGCAGTTGCACGGCAAGCGAATCAAGGCCAACGGCCGCATCGTCGCTGCCGCGACCGACACCAATCCGGCGTTCGCCGCCTACTACGACCTGCTGACCGACGAGACCGGCGCGACCAAGCGGCTCGGCATGACCGTCACGTTGGCCGAACGTGAGCGACAACTCGTCGTCGCCCGCGACGACGAGAACGTGTGGCTGGTGACCGACCACCGGGGTGACTCGCGAGCGTCCTACGACGGCGCCGTGGACGTCGACGTGGTGTTCAGCCCGTTTTTCAACACGCTGCCGATCCGCCGGATCGGACTTCACGAACACACCGACTCGATCGCGGTGCCCACGGTCTACGTGAGCCTGCCGGAGATGAGCGTCGCCGCGGCGACGGTGAGTTACAGCAACCTCGGCGGGGGGATGAAGGTGCGCACGCCGGTGTCCGACACCACGCTGACCGTCGACGACGACGGCTTCATCGTCAGCTATCCAGAGTTGGCAGAGCGGATCTGATCACCCCGCCGGCCCGTCCGGCGGCCGCCAGTTCGCCGCGCCAATTCTCGGCGCCGACGAACACACCAACGATCTCCGGCCGCGGGAAACTGTCGTAGCGCGCTCGGGCAGCGTGCCCGTTCTCGACCAGCTCGGCCACAGAGTCGTTGTGCGCCAGAGACTTCCGGGCTTCACTCAGTAGTTCGATTGCCCGGTCCACTCGCGGTAGCAGCTGGGCCGCATTGGCTTCACACATGGCTCGCACCAGATCCGGCGCGCTGCCGGCGACCCGGGTGCCGTCCCGGAATGAGCCGGCAGCCAGCGCGAATGCCAGCGGCACCTCGGCGGCGGTGACGGCCAGGGCCTCCGCGAGCAGGTGCGGCAGATGTGAGATCGCCGCGGCGGCTGCGTCATGCTCGTCGGATCGGGCCGGCACCGCGACCGACCCGCAATCCAGCGCCAGCCGCAGCACCGTCGACCACACGACCGGGTCCACGTGGTCGTCGACGCTGATCACCCAGGGCGCGCCGGTGAAGAGCCGGGCATGACCGGCCTCCCAGCCCGAGTGCGTGGTGCCCGTCATCGGATGCCCGCCGACGAAGCGGGCCTGCAGACCCGCGGCGGTGACCGCGTCCAGCACCGCCCCCTTGACGCTGGTGACGTCGGTGAGCGGGCAGTCGGGAGCGGTCTGACCGATGTGACCGAGCAGGATCGGCAGCGCGGGCATCGGCACCGCCAGCACGATCAGCGCTCCCACATCGGCGGCCCGGCGCAGCGCCTGGGTCAGATCGGTCGTGGCGTCGAAGCCGTCGAAGCGGGCGGCCTGAGCACCTTCGACCGACCGGTTGTAGCCGAAGGCTTCGCGTCCGGCCCCGGTGGCGGCACGCAGCAGCGAACCGCCGATCAGCCCCAGGCCCAGCACGCACACCGGTGTCCCGACCGTGCTCGTCGAAAAGGGAGAAGCCACCTGTCAAGGTTGGCATATTCGGCTGCAAACGCGACACCGGTTTGCTGGGCATGTGCTGGTCAACCGGCTTCGGCGCGACTAGCGTAGGCGCCCATGGGAGCACAGCGGGCGTCTGCGCAGGCCGATAATCCAGACGGGTTCGGTGTGGCTGTCGTGCGCGAGGACGGCAAGTGGCGTTGCTCGGCGATGGGGCCCAAAGTATTGGTCAGCCTGTCCGCGGCCGAGACCGAACTGCGCGAGTTACGAAGTGCCGGAGCAGTTTTTGGTCTCCTCGACGTCGACGACGACTTTTTCGTGATCGTCCGCCCGGCGCCGTCGGGAACCCGTCTGCTGCTCTCGGACGCAACCGCGGCCTTGGACTACGACATCGCCGAAGAGGTGCTCGACAACCTCGACGCCGATATCGAACCGGACGATCTTGAAGACGCCGACCCGTTCGCGGAGGGCGATCTCGGGTTGCTGTCGGACGTGGGACTGCCCGAGGCGGTGCTCAGCGTGATCCTCGACGAGACCGATCTCTACGCCGACGAGCAGTTGGGTCGCATTGCCCGGGAGATGGGTTTCGCCGATGAACTGTCCTCGGTGCTCGACAAACTCAATCGGTGAGATCTGACGACGACTTGATCCGCGCCGCGCTGGCGGTTGCTGTGACCGCTGGCCCGCGCGATGTGCCGGTGGGCGCCGTGGTTGTCGCGGCCGACGGCACCGAGCTGGCCCGCGCCGTCAACGCGCGCGAAGCGCTGGGCGATCCCACCGCGCACGCCGAGGTCCTGGCCATCCGCGAGGCCGCTCGGGTGCTGGGCGACGGCTGGCGGCTGGAGGGGGCGACGCTGGCCGTCACCCTCGAACCGTGCACGATGTGCGCCGGGGCGCTGGTGATGGCTCGGATCGGCCGGCTGGTGTTCGGCGCATGGGAGCCCAAGACGGGCGCGGTCGGCTCGCTGTGGGATGTGGTCCGCGATCGCCGGCTCAACCACCGGCCGGAGGTGCGGGGCGGCGTGCTGGCCGAGGAGTGCGCCGAACTGCTCGAGACCTTTTTCGCCAGCCAGCGATCGGGATAACTTGCCGCCCCTGCGGCGTCGGTATGTTGAAAGAAAGCACTGTGCCGAGACGACCGCGATGGGGGAACGTTGCCGTGTTGAGAGCGACCTCGAGAATCGCCAAGTCACTGGTCGAGGCGGGCGGGTCGGTAGTCGGATTTCGCCGGCTCACCGAGGAGCCCGCCTACACCGCCGAACCGCTTGCCGACGGCGTCGAGATTCGACGCTATCCGGCACGCATTGCGGCACAGACAGCGGTCGACGCCGACGAGGTGACCGCCAGGCGGATCGGTTTCCAACGGTTGGCCGGCTACATCTTCGGTGGCAACCACGCGGGCGTGGTCGAACAGTCTCGCGGCCGAGCCGGCGAAAAGATCGCCATGACGGCGCCCGTCGAGCAGTCTCGCGACGGGACCGGTGAGAAAATCGCCATGACGGCGCCGGTGGCCCAGCAGGCCGACGCCGACAGACACTGGGTCATTCGTTTCTTCATGCCGTCCGAGAAGACGCTCGAATCGCTCCCCGAACCAAACGACCCCGTAGTCAGTCTCGTGACGGTTCCGGCGGAAAGTGTTGCCGTCAAACGGTTTACCGGGAGCACCGATCCGCAGGCGGTAGAAGCCAACACCGCGGCGCTGCTGCAGACGCTCGGCAAGCAGGGATACAAGGCTGTCGGCACACCTGCCGCGTGGTTTTACGACCCGCCGTGGACGCTCCCCTTTCTGCGCCGCAACGAGGTATGGGTGAGCGTCGAATCCCGTAGCTGAGCCCCTGCTCGGCCGCGATTGGGATCGCGGCGCCGACGTTGGGTAAGCTCACCGGCGGTGGCGTGTCCGAGCGGCCTAAGGAGCACGCCTCGAAAGCGTGTGACGGGTAACCCCCGTCCGAGGGTTCAAATCCCTCCGCCACCGCCAAGTCTCTACCGGGCCTTCGCAGGCCACAGCTCTGCTGCACATCATCTGCGGGTATCACCCCGCTTGGCCCACATCTTCGCGCGGCGCACACCGATCGATGGTCAGCACCCTGCTCAGCCGCCGCCGTGCAGCCCGTCGCGAATGCCCTGTAGATCCTGGTTGATCCCTTGCAGATCATTGTCGATGGCCTGCAAGTTGGTAGCGGACTTCTGATTGTTCTGCTGCGCCTGGTCGGTGCTCGCGGACTCGAATTGCGGGCAATAGGTGACGATCGCCGCGGTGGTGAAGTCGGCGCTCTGAGGGGCATCCCAGATCGTCGACCGCTGCACGAACTGGGTGGCGTTCGCGACGTTGGTATCTCGTCCGAGGAAGTCGCACACCGCATGCCCCTGCGTCGCGACGTAGTCGCTGTTGGGCACCGGCACCCCCTCGCGCTGCAGGACTTCGACCATCGCCTTCTGCGTGATGTCGGCCGGCGACGGCCCGCTGACCGGGGCAACAGGCGGCGGGGGAGCGACGGAGGTGGGCTGCTCCTCGGCCACCGGAGTCGGCGCCGGCTCGGACGGCCGATGATGGCGATGCACCATGAACATCACCACCAACACTGCGACGACGGCGAACGCCGACAGCGGGACCGCGGAGCGCAGCGCCAGACGCAACAACAGACCCCGACGACGGCGACGCGGACGCTCGAAGGTCTCCTCGAAGGGCGCCAGGATCTCGTCGAGAACCGCGGTGTCGCTCAGCACCTCGACCGGGTGCCCCAGGCGTTCGTCGAGAAGCGCGTCGACTTGTTGACTGGACGGCAGCCCGCCACGCTCGCGGATCGAGCGAAGCTCGGCTGCCACGCGGCGTAACTCGGAGTCAATCGTCTCCCGGTCGCGCATCCCAAGAGCTTAGGGCGGAGCGGCCTTTCGGGTCACCGTTACCACTCGATCTCGTTCGCAAATCAGCCCGACGATGCCCGCGATCGAGGCGGGGTTCCGACGACGAGCCGCTGGACGGGTTGATGACGGGCGGGCCTCCAGAACCTGTTGACCCTCACCGGCATCCAGCAGGATCTGCTCGATCCCGTCCTCGGACTCGTCGGAACACTCGGCGGATTGTCAACGAGTTGAACTGATTCGCGGATTTGGTGGCCGCGAATGTCGGCAGCGCCTTAGATGGACTCATGGAACTGATGAGCCCCCTCGACTCGGCGTTTTTGACGATCGAGTCGCGTGAGCACCCGATGCATGTCGGCGGCCTCCAACTGTTCGAGCCGCCGGAAGGCGCCGGACCGGAGTTCGCCCGCGAGATGCGCGACAAGCTGGTCGCTAACCACGACTTCCAGCCCACCTTCCGCAAGCACCCCGCGTGGACCTTCGGCGGAATCCCCAACGTGGCATGGACCTACGACGACCCGGATGAGGTCGACATCGACTACCACGTGCGGCGCTCGGCACTGCCGACGCCGGGACGGGTACGCGAACTGCTCGAGCTGGTATCGCGACTGCACAGTAGCCTGCTCGACCGACACCGCCCGCTGTGGGAAGCGCACTTCGTCGAGGGGCTCAGCGACGGCCGGTTCGCCGTCTACAGCAAGTTCCACCACTCGCTGATCGACGGTGTCTCGGCGCTGAGGCTGATGCAGCGGACGTTGTCGGCCAGACCCCGAAGACACCGACATGCCGGCGATCTGGGACCTGCCGCGCCGCCACCGCGACAACGCCGAGAAGTCCAAGCGGCCGGGGTTGACCGACATTGCGAAATCCGTTGCCGCATATGGCCCTTCGACGTGGTCGCTGGCTCGTGCGGCACTGTTGGAACAGCAGCTGACCCTACCGTTCGCCGCGCCGCGCACGATGTTCAACGTGCCGATCGGCGGTGCGCGACGAGTCGCCGCCCAGTCGTGGGGGATCGACCGGCTCAAGAGCGTCAAGACGGCCGCAGGCGTGACGTTCAACGACGTTATCCTCGGGATGTGTTCCGGCGCGCTGCGCTACTACCTGCAGGACGCGCATGCGCTGCCCGACAATCCGCTGATCGCGATGGTTCCGGTGAGCATGCGTTCCGACGAGGACGCCGACAGCGGCGGCAACCAGGTCGGCGCGCTGTTGTGTAATCTCGCCACCGACGTGGACGACCCGGCGAAGCGGCTGGAAACGATCAGCGCGTCGATGCGGGGCAACAAGAAAGTGTTCGCCGAGCTGCCCAGGCTGCAGGCGTATGCGTTGTCTGCGGCGCTCCTCGCGCCGATGGGACTGTCGATGGTCCCGGGCCTCGCCTCGGCTGCGCCACCGGCGTTCAACATCGTCATCTCCAACGTGCCGGGGCCGACCAAGCCGATGTACTGGGGCGGCGCGCGCCTCGACGGCAACTACCCGCTCTCGATCGCGTTGGACGGTCAGGCGCTGAACATCACCATGGTCAACAACGCGGACAACATTGACTTCGGCCTGGTCGGATGTCGCAGGAGCGTGCCGCACCTGCAGCGGCTGCTCGGTCACCTGGAAACCTCGCTCAAGGATTTGGAACGCGCGGTCGGAGTCTGACTGCGTGCCCAAGCTCAGTGCGGGCCTGCTGCTGTATCGACTGAGCGACAGTGTCGTCGAAGTCCTGATCGCCCATCCGGGTGGACCGTTCTGGGCGCGCAAGGACGACGGCGCCTGGTCGATCCCGAAGGGCGAGTACGCCGACGGCGAAGACCCCTGGGCCGCCGCGCAACGTGAATTCGAAGAAGAGGTCGGGTCGGCGGCGCCGGCCGGCCCGCGCATCGACCTGGCGCCGGTCAAGCAATCCGGCGGGAAAGTCGTCACCGCATTCGCGGTGCGCGCGGACCTCGACGTCACCGATGCTCGCAGTAACACCTTCGAGCTCGAATGGCCAAGAGGCTCAGGGCAAATGAGGACATTTCCCGAGGTCGACCGGCTCGAATGGTTCACGGTGGCGCGGGCCAGGGTCAAGTTACTGAAGGGTCAGGTCGCTCTGCTGGACCAGTTGATGGCAGAACCCGGGTTGGCCGGTCTGCGCGAGGCCTGATCGGTCTGGCGTATCTTCACACTCATGCAGACCCTGCGTACACCCGACGACCGCTTCACCGGCTTACCCGAATTCCCTTATGCCGCGCACTATTCCGATGTCTCAGACGGTGACGGCGGCACGCTTCGCATGGCCTGGGTCCAGGACGGACCCGCCGACGCCGACCCGGTGCTGATGTTGCACGGCGAGCCGTCGTGGTCGTTTCTCTACCGCAAGATGATTCCGGTGCTGGTCGATGCGGGTCATCGCGTCATCTGCCCGGACCTGGTCGGGTTCGGGCGTTCCGACAAGCCGACACGCATCGAGGACCACAGCTACGCGCGTCATGTCGAGTGGGTGCGCGAGCTGGTGTTCGACAAGCTCGATCTGCAGCGCGTGACGCTGGTCGGGCAGGACTGGGGTGGGTTGATCGGGTTACGGCTGGCCGCCGAGCATCCCGACCGGTTCGCTCGGGTGGTCGTCGCGAACACCGGCCTGCCCACCGGTGACATCCCGATGCCGGAGATCTGGTGGCAGTTCCGCCGAGCGATCCAAAGCGCTCCGTCGATCGATGTCGGCCGGTTCGTGCAGGGCGGTTGCCGTCGCCCGATGAGCGACGAGGTCCGCGCGGCCTACGACGCACCCTTCCCCGACGACAGCTTCTGCGCGGGGCCTCGTGCCATGCCGGGCCTGGTGCCGACGTCGCCCGACGATCCTGCCGCCGCGGCCAACCGGGCCGCGTGGGCAGCACTCACCGCGAGCCCGACGCCGATGCTCGTCGCGTTCAGCGATAGCGACCCGATCACCGGTGGGATGGCACCGATCCTGCAGCGCGAGATGACGGGAGCGCAGGGGGTCGATCACCCGGTGGTCGGCAACGCGGGGCACTTCCTGCAGGAGGATGCCGGCGAAGAACTCGCGGGTTACGTCGTGGCCTTCCTTCAGGGTTGAGGCCTCAGCACGACACCGTGAGGGTGAACGTCTCGGCCGTCAGCCGAGTCGGCTCCGCGTTGTTGAAACCCAGTGCGGCGCCGGTGATCTGGTAGGTAGGGCCGTTCATCGTGACCGATGTCGCACCCTGCAGCGCGCGTTCGTAGGAGCCGTCGAACCCGTCGACGTCGTGCAGGCGGACGAACTCGGCCGTCAGTTTGGTGGCGTTGGAGAGCATGGCGTTGACGATCGCCCCGTGCAGGTCGGTGTGGATCCGCGTCATCCAATCGACCGTCTGGCATCGCACCGAATTCGTGGTGCCGAACTGCTTGCCTTCAATGGCGAGCGTGGCGGTGCCCGGCGGCAGCGCCCCGGCCCCGGGTGCGGCGGCCTGGCCGGACGCGCAACCGCTGAGGATCATCATCGCCGCGGCGACGGCACCGACGCGCTTGTCCACGATGGCAACCTAACCAGTGCGATGACCCCACAGTGCACGCCTTCTCGAGCCGACCGTAACTACCTGCAGTTTCTTTGACACCTGCACAATGCAAATATGTCTGCCACGTCGAGTGTCGCCGGGCCGCAGGAACTGCTGCTGCAACTACTGGATCCCGCGAGCCGGGCCAACCCCTATGCGGTCTACGAGCAGTTCCGCGACCGCGGCCCCATGCAGCTGCCGGGTGCCGACCTCGCCATCTTCTCGTCGTTCCGCGACTGCGACGAGGCGCTGCGGCATCCGGCGTCGTCGGTCGATCGGCAGAAGTCGAAGATGGTTCAGCGGCTGGCCGAGGAAGGTACGAACACGCGCCCGCAGGGTCCGCCGATGTTCCTGTTCCTCGATCCGCCCGACCACACCCGGCTGCGCAAACTGGTCAGCAAGGCGTTCGTGCCCAAAGTGGTCAACGAGCTGACACCGCAGATCACCGCACTGGTCGACGGAATGCTGGATGTCGTTGCGGAACACGGTCGCTTCGAGGGCGTCAACGACCTGGCGCACCCGCTGCCGGTGACGGTGATCTGCCGGCTCCTGGGCGTGCCGATGGAGGACGAGGCGGAGTTCAGCCACGCGTCGGCGCTGCTGGCGCAGGCCCTCGACCCGTTCTTCGCGGTGACCGGTGCACCGGCCGAGGGGATGGACGAGCGGATCGCCGCGGGGCAATGGCTACGGGGCTACCTGCACGACCTGATCGACCAGCGTCGCGCGCGTCCCGGCGACGACCTGATGTCGCGATTGATCGCGGTCGAGGAGTCCGGCGACCAATTGGCCGGAGACGAGATCGTCTCGACCTGCATGCTGCTCCTGATCGCCGGCCACGAGACCACGGTCAACCTGATCGCCAACGCGATGCTGGCCATGTTGCGTGATCGGTCTCAGTGGGCCGCGCTGGCGGCCGACTCGGAGCGCGCACCGGCCGTCATCGAAGAGACGCTGCGCTACGACCCGCCCGTGCATCTGGTGGCCCGAATCGCGGCCGAGGACATGACAATTGGCGACACCCCGGTCGGCAAGGGCGACACCGTGCTGCTGCTACTCGCGGCGGCTCAACATGACGGGGCTGAATTCGATCGGGCGGAGACGTTCGACCCCGATCGAAAATCATTCCGGCACTTGTCTTTCGGTCGCGGACTGCACTACTGCCTGGGAGCTCCGCTGGCCCGGCTGGAGGCGGCTGTCGCGTTGTCGGCGGTCACGTCGCGCTTCCCGGACGCGCGGTTGCTCGGCGAGCCCGTTTACAAGCCGAACGTGACGCTGCGCGGGCTGGCCTCACTGGACATCGCGATCTAGCCGCGCGGGCGGGCCGGACCGGTGGGTGTGAGCGCGACGACCGGGATCACCCGCGACGTCTTGGCCTCGTAGTCGGCGAATCCCGGATAGCGCTCGGCCTGCAACGCGTACTTCTCGTCGCGCTCCTTGCCTTCCAATTCGGTGGCGTGGACATCGATGATGTCGTCGCCGACCTCGATGCGAGTATCGGGATTGGCCTTCAGATTCCAGTACCAGGCCGGGTTTTTGTCGGCGCCGGCGTACGAGGCGAACACCAAATACCGTTCGCCGTCGGCCTGGTACATCATGATGTTGGTCCGCGGCTCGCCGCTCTTGGCCCCTACGGTGTGCAGGACAACCAGCGGAGCGCCCTCGAAGTTGCCGCCGACCCGTCCGTGGTTGGCGCGGAACTCGGCGATGTTGCGCTCGTTGAAGTCGTCAGCCATGGGTGCCAGTCTCCCCGTTCGCGCCGAGTCCCGGCACGATATCGTCGAGGTTGAACGTCAGGGGACTGTCGAGTTGCGCGTAGGTGCATGACCGCGGTTCTCGGTCGGGCCGCCAGCGGTTGAACTGCGCGGTGTGGCGGAACCGCTCGCCTTCCATGTGGTCGTAGCGAACTTCGACGACACGCTCGGGCCGTAGCGGCACGAACGACAGGTCCTTGCCGGCGTTCCAACGGGAGAACTCATTCTTGCGTGGCGTGCGCTCGCCCGCCTCGTGGGCGGCCCAGTTCCACGGGTGGCCGTCGAAATCGGTTACCAGCGGCTGCAATTCGGTGAACAGCTCCCGGCGCTTGGCCATCGGGAACGCGCCGATCACGCCGACCGAAGCCAGCGTGCCGTCGTCCTTATAGAGCCCGAGCAGCAGCGAGCCGATCGCGTCGGCCCCGGACTTGTGCACCCGGTAACCGGCGACCACGCAGTCCGCCGTGCGCTCGTGCTTGATCTTGAACATGATGCGCTTGTCCGGCTGGTAGGTGATCGACAGCGGCTTGGCGATCACGCCGTCGAGGCCGGCCCCTTCGAACTCGTCGAACCACCGCTGCGCGAGGCCGAGATCCGTCGTCGCGGGCGTGACGTGAAACAAGCGACCAGGCTCGTTCGCTGAAGGCACAGCGTCGAGCAACGCCGCGCGGCGGTCCGCGAACGGACTGCGGGTGTAGTCGTCGTCGCCGAGAGCCAGCAGGTCGAAGGCGATGAACGACGCGGGCGTTTTCTCGGCCAGCATCCGGACCCGCGAGTCCGCCGGGTGGATGCGCTGTTGCAGCGCTTCGAAGTCCAGGCCGTGATCCGTGGCGATGACGATCTCACCGTCGATCACGCAGCGCCGCGGCAACTCGGCGACGGCCGCGGCAACCAGTTCGGGGAAGTAGCGGGTCATCGGCTTCTCGTTACGGCTGCCGACTTCGACCTGATCGCCGTCGCGGAACAGGATCGACCGGAAACCGTCCCACTTCGGCTCGTACGACGCATCCGGCGGAAGCGACTTGACCGCTTTGGACAGCATCGGCGAAACCGGTGGCATGACAGGCAAGTCCATACTTGGAGTATGGCTGCGCCCGCGGAGGAAATCGACGTCGACGGGATCGCCGTCCGACTGACCAACCCGGACAAGGTGTACTTCCCCAAGCTGGGGTCGCAGGGCACCAAACGCAAGCTCGTGGACTATTACCGGGCCGTCGCCGCGGGACCGATGCTGGCGTCGCTGAAAAACCGGCCGGTGCACCTGCAGCGTTTCCCCGACGGCATCGACGGGGAGGAGATCTACCAGAAGCGCATCCCGCAGCATCATCCCGATTATCTGGAGACCTGTCGGATCACGTTCCCCTCTGGGCGAACCGCCGACGCCTTGCGGGTGACCCACCCGGCCGCGATCGTGTGGGCCGCCCAGATGGGCACGATCACCCTGCACCCATGGCAGGTGCGCTGCCCGGACGTCGAGCACCCCGACGAGTTACGGGTCGACCTGGATCCGCAGCCCGGCACCGCGTTCGACGAGGCGCGCAGCGTCGCCGTCGACGTGCTGCGGCCACTGCTCGACGAACTCGGGCTGGTGGGCTATCCCAAGACATCCGGCGGCCGCGGCGTCCACGTATTCCTGCGGATCAAACCCGAGTGGGACTTCATCCAGGTCCGTCGAGCCGGCATCGCGCTGGCCCGTGAGGTGGAGCGCCGCGCGCCGGATGCGGTGACGACGTCGTGGTGGAAGGAGGAACGCGGCAAGCGGATCTTCATCGACTTCAACCAGAACGCCCGCGATCGCACGTTCGCCTCGGCGTATTCAGTGCGGCGCACTGAGATCGCGACGGTGTCGATGCCGCTCAGCTGGGACGAGCTGGCGACGGCGAACCCCGACGACTACACCATCGCCACTGCGGCCGACCTGGTGGCCAACCGCGACGACCCGTGGGCCGACATCGATTCGGTCGACCAGTCGATCGGGCCGCTACTGGAGATGGTCGCCGCCGACGAGGAGAACGGGCTCGGCGACCTGCCCTACCCGCCCAACTATCCGAAGATGCCGGGCGAGCCGAAGAGGGTTCAACCGTCCAAAGACACCGATCTGAAGAGCAAAAATAGAAAAGGTTGAGTTGTGTAGTACAGAGAGGCCGACCACACAGTGGTTCTGTACGGGACGTCATCAACCAATTCAGGGCGGCCGTGAACATACTCAAGATCTACCCCGACGGATACCCATCTCGAGACCAAGAGTCCGGGTGAGCTTGCTGGTCAGGGCGATTACGAGTTCTCCTCGTTCGTCCGGGCTAGCTTTCGCGTTGGCAGTCAAGGTTGACGTTGGGCGTGGTTTACCGGCCGGGCGGAATGCTCGGCTTTTGACGCGATGAACAGTGTCTCGGTGAGGTTGGTGGGCCGTCGTGTTCCGGCAGGCTGATTAGTCGCCGTGAGCGGCAGGCTTTCGTGTGCGCCGTGATGGCGGCCCAGGGCGAGCGGGCGGCAAGCTAGGTTGCGCCGTCGAGCGGCATAGCTAGAAAAGCCGTCACCGTTCGCCGCTGAGCCTTCCTCGACGATAGCGCTGTTCATCGAAGGGTTGTTGGGTTCGGAGTAGTCGATATGCCAGGCGGCATGCGTGGCGTGCGAGTGCGACGCGGGCCTGGATCGGGGCCATGCCGCGCGCCCGCAGTTCGGCATCGCGTTCGGCAAATGACGGTGAGCACTGAGACAGGCCCCAGGCAATTCCCATCAATGCATCACGGTGCTCGGCCAATCCCTGTCGAGAGATCCGCCCTCGACGGTTCAGCGTCGCTGACTGATACAGCGCCGGCGCCAAACCCGTTGCCGAGTAGAGATGTTCAGCGTCGGGGAACCTGTCGATCGGAAGGCTGTGTGCGGCGAACGCCGCAGCGCGGATCGAGGCCACACCGGGCAACGTAGTCAGGATCTGGCCATCAGTGCCGGCGAGCAATGCCAGGACTTCCAGGTCGGTGGCAGCGATATCAGCCCGGAGGCGGCGATACCGGTCCAGGTCGCGATTCAACCGGTGAGCACGTTGATCGGCATCGGCCGGCGGAGGCAGACATCCGCGCCACCGCTGCAGCCAGTATTGGGCTGTCCCCGTCGTCAAGCGCCCAGGGGCCCGACACATCAGAGACCGTAGTTGCGGTGCCCGTCCTGAAAACGCCGCAGCACACGCCAGTACCGCGAGACCAGTTGGCGTTTCCAACGCCAAGGACCGACCATGACCGGCGGGCACCGACAATCCGGGGCACAGCGCATTGAGCTGGTCGTGCAACCGCTGCTGGGCGACCCTGCGGTCGGCCACCAACCCTCGTCGATGCCGCACCGCGGCACGCAGCGCCTCCACCGAGGCCTGCTGGCCGTATCGTCGGCCACCACCTTGGCGTGCCATGTATGTCAACGCCGCGCAGTCGCGGTCATCGGTCTTAAACCTGCCTGAACCCAGTTGACTACGAGCTGATTTCGTCTCCGACGGAGCGAACAGTCGTACCGAACCTGGATGGCGACGCTCCAATTCGGTGACCCACGGTCGGTGCAGGCTGCCCGTCGCCTCGATCGCGATCACCGGTGCATCAGGACCGTGCTTGTTCAGCGCCAGCTCCAGCTGGGAGATGCCTTCTCGCGAAACTGACAAAGACATCGGATCAGCGAGCATTCCTGCGCCATTGCTGATCCACACCCGATGGAATGCCTTACCTGGATCGACCGCGACGATCACCGTCGCCGGATCAAGCGCAATTTCCAACACCGACATGAGTAGCCTCCTCCGAACCGGACCTCCTCTGAGGATCCGTCCAGTGCCTACTCATGGCCTATCAGCTAGGAACTTGCGCTTTCGCCGCCTCGAGATTCGGGTACGGGTGCCAGAAGACGTATTGCTTCGGCTCTCCCGGCTGGATCCTTCGAATGACCAGCACAAACTGGTCTTCGTCCTGGAAGACGCGGGATTCAAGCTCGCCCTTCGTTTTGCTCCAAAGCTCGATCAGGCCGGCCGCCTTTTGTCCCTTCATAACTTCCTATATACGCCGCGAAGATAAAAGATGGAGCCTGGCTGGGACCGGAACGTCGGGAGTGATGGTCAGTGTTGTCATGGCTGTGCCTCTCTTTCGGTTTCGGGCGAAAACTCGCCTGATAACTGGGCGCACAACGTCACCGAGAGACCTGTTTATTACCTGACTAGAACAACGCTTGAGCGTGTGGCACTCCGAAGATGCCGGGCGAGCCGAAACGTGTTCAGCCAAGCAGAGATACCGACCGCAGAAACAAGACCGGCCGAGATTGACGAGCGCAGCGCTTGCTGTGTGATCGAGTCACCCAGCGGATCGTCTGCCGGCTTCAGGCCCTGGTTACGCGCCGATGTCGCTCAGCAAGCTGCTGAAGCCGCCAACGAGGCCGCTGAGCTCAGCAGCAGCAGTAGCCGCGAAGGTGCCCGTGCCGTCCCCGAACAACGCCGGCAGGATGTCGTAGGTGTCGTTGACGCCGACAGCGCTAGCGTGCAGCCCGTCGCCGAAAACGGCGGCAAGGTCGAAGTTACCGGTGCCGGGAGGTATCGCGTCGTAGCCCGCGTCGGCGCTGCTGCCCGATGCGCTGTTCGGGTCGAGGGCGAAGGCGATGTCATTGTTGCCGTTGGCGGCGTACGCGCTGATGCCGTGCCCGCTGAGGCCGCCGATGGCGGTGGCGAAGTTGTGGTTTCCGTCGCTCGCACTGGCAAAACCCTCGAAGTCAGTGGTGCTGGTACTGAACACGCTCGCAGTGTCATTGTTGCCGTCGACGGCATATGAGCCGGAACCGTAGCCGCCGAGGTTGCCGAAGCTGAGGGCTTCGTCACCGTTGCCGTTCCCCACACCTTGGCCGCCGGCGAAGGCGCCCTCGTGGCCCAGAGGGTCCTCGTTGTTGCCGATTTCGATCGCGGTGTTACCGCTGCTGGTCCCGGCGCCGGTCCCCACCGCGAACGCACCGTCGGTGCCGGCATCGGATCCCCCCAGGTTGGGGTTGTTGCCGATGTCGGTGGCGCTGTCGAAGTTCGAGCCGGCGGTCCCCCCAGCCGCGGCGTTAGCGTTGGTGCCCTCGGCGTTGGCGTAGTCGAAGAAGCCGCCGGTGGCGGTTGCATTGGCGCCGGCGCCCACGGCGATCGCGAAGTCGAAATCACCCGGTGTGGTAGTGGCGACGGCTGTGCCCCCGCCGTCGAAGATGGTGAAGCCGTCGAACGAGATGTCAATATCCGTGGGACTGGCCACCGCGGCGGCGAACGGATCTAGCGCCGAAAGCGAATTGATCAAGTCTGCAGAGGGCGAGTCGGCCCCAGCAATTCCCGGCGCGGAGGCCACCGCGGCCCCGATGCCGAACCCCACTGCGAGCATGCCCAGCCGACCACGACGACGACCGTTCACCATTCGATGTCCCTCCCCTTGACTGCGCTGGAAGCGCAGCCGCTTGAGACGTCGAGCGTAGCAACGGCTTAACGTAAGATGTGAAAATCCTCAATTTTCGTTGAGCGAAACGCGGGCTTACAGCTTTCCTGCGACGAACGTCGCGGCCTGGTTGGTCGAGTCGGGAACGTACTGCAGATGCGGCAGGATGTTGCCGCCCTCGGTGCAGTAGATGTCTTGAGGCAGACAGATGTCGATGGTTTTCGGGCTGTAGCTCGCATCGATCGCCGGAATCTGGCTGGCGGACAACGACTTCGAGTAGCTGCTCTGCGGGTTGCCGAATAAGGCGACGGCGGCCACGTGGCTGGCGACCTGCGGTGGAAGCCGGTGGCTGGTCAGGTCCACCACAGCGGCGCCCTGCGAGTACCCGCCCAGCACGATCTTGGTGTTTGTGCAGTTGGCGGCGGTGCCCTGGACGTGGGCCACCGCGTCGTCGGCACCGGCGCGGGCGCTGTTGACGTAGTCAGTGGTCGACGGGTAGTTGACCGGGTACAGCGTGAGGTTCTTGCCGGGGAGCTGCGAGGTCAGCGCGTCGAAGAAGGCCTGACCCGGACCGCCGGCGCCGGCCGGCTCACCGGTGCCACGGGCGAACACCACTTCGGCATCGGGGCACCCATCCGCCGCAGCAGCGGACAGGCTGGGCGGGACGCTGAGCAGGGTCAGGAGCAACGGCGCACCAGCAACGATGCGGGCCATGCGGCGACGTGTCATGGGAGCAAATGTTGCCATCCCCGTACCGGCGGCGTGTGCGCTACCGGTCTTCCAGCAGGCGAAGCGGGTGCAATCCGTCGACCGCGCCGACGAACGGCGGGTGGATGCTGTAGCCAAGCATCCGTTGGATGTCGTCGGAAACAATGCAGGCGATGTCGCGGGAGATCGACAGCGTGAACGCTTCCATCGGCCGCAGCCACGGCTGGCAGTACTGCGCGGTGACGGCAAGCCGGTCGGTGGTCGCGGTGTTGGCGCCGCCGCCGTGCCAGAGCGTACCGACGAAGAACACGCACGAGCCGGCCGGCATCACGACCGGCATCGCCTCGTCGTCCGGCCCGGGCCGCCGCTTGCCCCAGGTGTGGCTGCCCGGGTAGAGCACCGTCGCGCCGTTGTCGGCGGTGAAGTCGTCAATGGCCCAGATCGTCGCCGCCGCCAGCGGCTCCCGCGGCCGGGGAACCGGGTAGAAGCCGTCGTCGTGATGGGCCAGTTGCGCGGCCTCGCCGGGCTGGATGTTGATTGCCTGCAATGCCGACAGCAGATAGTTGGGCATCAACAGTCGATCCAGTGCCGCCAGCACGCGGGGATGGTCGACGATCGAATCGCAGACCCGAGTCCGGCTCAGCACGCTGTAGATGCGCTGGGTCCGACGTCCTTCGAATGAGTTGCGTCCGGTGTGCCCGAGCCAGGGCGTGACCTCGTCGCGGATCTGACTGCATTGCTCGGCGGTGAGCAGGTTCTCCCAGATGACGTAGCCGTCTCGGGCGAGCGCGAGCGCGTCGGCCTCGACGAGTTCGGAGTCCATCGCGGAGCCGCCGCTGGGCTTCCATTTGTAGCGGAGCGCCAGATCGCCGCGTAGGTCTTCCAACGTGGTGAGCGACTCGTCGTCGAGGTTCATCTGCGTGTGTCCTTCGCTATCAGCACACAGTAAGCCGACCCCGCGCGAACGTCACGCATTCCGCGGACGGTTCAGTTATTAGCTATAACTGTGGACGTGGCTACCACCTTTGCCGACGTCATCAAGTCGAAGTACTTGCTCCTGACCACCTTCACCAAGGACGGCCGGCCCAAGCCGACCCCGATCTGGGGTGTGCCGGAGAACGGCAAGCTGCTGGTGATCACCGACGACGGATCGTGGAAAACCAAACGAATCAAAAACACCCCACGGGTGACGCTCGCCAAGAGCGGATCACTAGGCAAGCCGAAGAGCGACGACGTCGAAGGCGTCGCCCGTGTGCTGCCCAAGTCGGAGACCCGTCGCGTCTACAACGCGGTACTCAAGCGGTACTGGTACCACGCCCCGTGGTTCTACGTGCATTCGATCGTGCGGGGTGGAATCGACAAGGTCCACGTGGGTCTGGAGATCACTCCGCCAGTTGGTTAGCCAGGCTTTGCAGCCGTTGCGCGCTGCCGTAATCGGAGCGTTATAGTGGCCGCATGCGTCTTTATCGCCTGAGCCTCGCGATTCGCATCTGCGTTGCAGTGCTCGCCCTCGGTGCCTCCGCCAACTTCCTCCCGCAGGTCGCAAAAGCTGATCCGGGCGATCCGGGTGGCTTGGGGCCGGGGTTCGCGCCGTGCAACGGGTGTTCGGAGAATGACTCGACCGACGACTTCCCGATCCCGCGGCGGATGATCTCGACAACGTGCGATGCCGAGCAGATACTGGCAGCCGCGCGGGACTACACACCGGTGTACTACCAGCGGTACATGATCGACTTCAACAACCACCCGAACGTCAATCAGGCCGTGGTCGACAAGGTTCACTGGTTCTACGGGCTGTCGGCGGCGGACCGCAGGGCTTATTCCGCCAACTTCTATGCTCCCCAAATTGCCGAGCTGAACTTGGCGTGGCCCAACCACATGAAGATCTTCTTCAACAACAAGGGTGTCGTCGCCAAGGAAACCGAGAATTGCCAGAACTACCCCAAGGGCGACATGTCGGTGTGGCATTGGTCCTGACGACGGCCTAGGACTCCGTCTCGGCCAATAGACCGACGCACGTCGCGGTGATCAGCCGCGTCAACGCGGTGGTGAAATCGATCTTCCAATCCGGCGGCACGTCGGAGCGCTTCGCGTACTCGTCGGCGAGCCGTTTCGGCGGATTCGCCATCTGCCACAGCGGCGCCGCCAGCGAGTAGGACGCGAGCAGAACATCGAACGCGCCTGGCCTGCCCAAGCCCGGCAGCGCGTTCTCGATCGCGTCGGTCAGCGACAGCACGGCGGCGTTGCTCACTTCCTTGAACTCGAGAACCCGCTCGAGTTCAACCTCGTGCTCGAGGTGCAGATGCAGGTTCGCGAGCAGGTCGCAGAACAGCGGGTCGGCGGCCAGACCCTCGGCCAGCGCCTCGCCGACCCGAGCCGGCGACATCGGGCCGGGTTCGCGCAGGCTGCCACAGACGTTGTCGGAGAAGCGGGCCCAGCCCTCGGCGGCCAGGTTCAGCAGCACCTCTTTGTGTGAGGTGAAGTAACGCCGCACCGCCGAGTAGTGCACGCCGGCGCGCCTGGCGACCTCGGTCAGCGTCACCGACGCGACCCCGGATTCCAGCGCGAGCGAACGCGCTGCCTCGACGAGCGCTGCGGCCCGCTGACGCTTCTTGTCATCGGTGCGGGCTCGCTGGAACGTGAGCTGCGGCACCGCGCGAGGATAGCGCACCCGGACGTATTGCGGGCCGCTGGAGAACCCGGTACCGTCCGTTTACGCACGTAACATGCGTTATGCCTGAATCGCAGTTCCGGCGGGGTGAGGAGTCGACAAGCCGACTGGTGGGCGTGGTTTACTCGTCGTGGTCTGCGGTGCCGTGAGGCCCACGCAAGCGCCTTGAGACTCCTTGGGTGATCGGTGGGTGCATATCGTCGGATAGTCGAGACGTGGCCGAGAAGGTAGGCGGCGACGGATGAAGGGGTTTTCGATTTTCAGGGTGCTGGAGCGGGCGTGGATTCCGCTCGTGATCGCGGTTGTGGTCGGACTCGGGGGTTTCACCGTGTTCCGTATCCACGGCATCTTCGGCTCCGAAAAGCGGCCTTCCTACTCCGACAGCGCAACCGACGACAGCAAGCCCTTCAATCCCAAGCGGATCACCTATGAGGTGTACGGCTCGCCTGGAACTACCGCCGACATCAGTTACTTCGACACCAATGCCGACCCGCAGCACGTCGACCACGCCAAGCTGCCCTGGACGCTCAACATGACGACAAAGGCGGCATCGGTCGTGGGAAACGTTGTGGCGCAGGGCGATAGCAACATGCTGGGTTGCCGCATCATCATCGACGACGTGGTCAAAGCCGAACATGTCTCCCACGAGGTGAACGCCTTTACGTACTGCGTTCTCAAGGGCGCATGACCAGCCGTCAGGCGAGCGTCGGGGCCGGCACACGGCCACGGGGTCCACGGCTGATCCGCCGGTTCGCAATCCCGATCATCCTGGCGTGGATCGGCCTGATCGTGCTGATGGCCGTGGCCGTCCCGCCGCTGGAGAAGGTCGCCGAACAACGCCAGGTCTCGTTGAGCCCCAAGGACGCTCCGTCGGTGCAGGCGATGGAGGAGACCGGTAAGAAGTTCAAGGAATCCGACTCCGACAACTTCGCGATGCTCGTGCTCGAAAGCGACAACAAGCTCGGTGACGACGCTCACCGCTACTACGACAGCATCGTCAAGCAGCTGCGGGCCGATCCCGCGCACGTCCAGCATGTGCAGGACTTCTGGGGCGATCCGATCACCGCGCCCGGTGCTCAAAGTCCGGACGGCAAAGCGGTATACGTGCAACTCAACCTGGGCGGCAACCAGGGCACGACGCTGGCCGAACAATCGATCAAAGCCGTCCGCGACATCGTCGACAGAACGCCGCCACCCAAGGGTGTCACGACGTATGTGACCGGTCCGTCGGCCCTGGTGTCCGACATGCACCACAGCGGCGACAGCACGCTGGTCAAGATCACCATGGTCACGATGCTGGTGATCTTCACCATGCTGCTGCTGGTCTACCGCTCGGTGTGGACCGTGGTGCTACTGCTCCTCACGGTCTTCATCGAATTGACCGCGGCCAGAGGCATTGTCGCGTTCCTCGGCTATCACCAACTCATCGGGCTCTCGACGTTCGCGGTAAACCTGTTGGTATCGCTGGGGATTGCCGCGGGCACCGACTATGCGATCTTCTTCTTCGGTCGTTATCAGGAGGCTCGCCAGCACGGTGAGACCCGTGAAGAGGCCTTCTATACGACGTATCACGGCGTTGCGCACGTGGTGCTGGCGTCCGGTCTGACGATCGCGGGCGCCACCTTCTGCCTGAGCTTCTGCCGGATGCCGTATTTCCAAACCATCGGTGTGCCTTGCGCGGTCGGCATGGTCGTTGCCGTCGCGGTCGCGCTGACGCTGGTGCCGGCTGTCATCGTGGTCGGTGGCCGCTTCGAGTTGTTCGATCCGCAGCGGCGGATCTCGACGCGGGGCTGGCGACGGGTCGGTACCGCTATCGTCCGCTGGCCGGTGCCGATCCTCGCTGCGGCGTTCGCCGTCGCGCTGGTCGGCCTGTTGACCCTGCCCGGCTACCAGACCAGTTACAACGACCGGCTCTACATACCGCACGACATCGCCGCCAACAAGGGCTACGACGCCGCCGAGCGACACTTCTCCCAGGCCCGGTTGATGCCGGAAATCATGATGATCGAAGCCGACCACGATCTGCGTGATCCCGCCGACTTCCTGGTGCTCGACAGGCTGGCCAAGGGCATCTTCCGGGTGCCCGGAGTCTCACGCGTCCAAGCGATTACGCGTCCGGAAGGGACGGCGATGGAGCACACCTCCATCCCGTTCCAGATGAGCATGCAGAACGCCGGCCAGGTGCAGACGATGAAGTTCCAGAAGGCGCGCATGGACGACATGCTCAAGCAAGCCGACGAGCTCGAAGAGACCATGAACCGGATGCGGCGCATGTACGGCCACATGGTGACGCTCAACAACATCACCCACCGGATGATCGGTGAGACAAAGGAGATGCAGGCCGTCACCGAGGAGTTGCGTGACGACATCGCCAACTTCGAGGACACCTGGCGGCCGATCCGCAGTTACTTCTATTGGGAGAAGCACTGCTACGACATTCCGATCTGTTATTCGCTGCGCTCCGTTTTCGACGCTGTCGACGGTGTCGACGAGATCGACGAGAAGTTCCAGGTACTGACCAACGACTTCAGTCAGCTGGATGCTTTGATGCCGCAACTGATCGCAGAGTTCCCCCCAATGATCGACAGCATGGAGTCCATGCGGACCATGATGCTGACCATGCACAGCACCATGTCCGGGATCTTCAGTCAGATGGACGACATGAGCACCAACGCGAACGCGATGGGGCACGCTTTCGATCAGGCAAAGAATGACGACTCGTTCTACCTGCCGCCGGAAGTGTTCAAGAACAAGGACTTCAAGCGCGCGCTGAACAACTTCTTCTCACCGGACGGCAAAGCGACCCGGTTGATCATTTCGCACCGCGGCGATCCCGCGTCGCCGGAGGGTATCGCGCGGGTCGCCAAGATTCGGGAGGCCGCGGAGGAGGCGCTCAAGGGCACGCCGCTGGAGGACTCCAAGATCTACCTGGCCGGCACCGCCGCCACCTTCAAGGACTGGAAAGACGGCTCCAAGTACGACCTGATGATCGCCGGAATCGGTTCGCTCTGCCTGATTTTCATCATCATGCTGCTGATCACCCGAAGCCTGGTCGCGGCGATGGTGATCGTGGGCACGGTGGCAGTATCACTCGGGGCGTCATTCGGGCTTTCCGTGCTCGTCTGGCAGTACCTCCTGGGCATCAAGCTGCACTGGATGGTGCTGGCGATGTCGGTGATCGTGCTGCTCGCCGTCGGCTCCGATTACAACCTGCTGCTGGTGTCCCGACTGAAAGAGGAGATTCCCGCCGGCTTGAAGACGGGCATCATCCGCGCCATGGGCAGCACCGGCAAGGTGGTGACGTCCGCGGGTCTGGTGTTCGCGTTCACGATGGCCTCGATGGTGGTCAGCGACCTGCGCATCATCGGCCAGGTGGGCACCACCATCGGTCTCGGTTTGCTGTTCGACACGCTGGTGGTCCGTTCGTTCTTGACGCCGTCGATCGCCGCGATTCTCGGACGCTGGTTCTGGTGGCCGATCAAGGTCCGGCCACAGCCGGCCAGCACCATGCTGCGATCCAGCGGGCCGCGTCCCGCCGTACGTTCGCTGCTCGGCACCAGCCTCGGTGAGCCTGAAGCGGCCCCGACCGGGCCGCTGCCGAGAACGACTGGCTAACAATCCCTTTCGAATCCGCCGAAGGCCGGCGTCGGCCGCAGGCAACGCCGATTGTGCGGCTCGTAGGCGTGGAGACGCCGTCCGCGGCCACGCAAGCTACACGTTGGCGCAGCCTCAGGCTGACGACTTACCCTGCCGCGCAGGGTTACTAGACCTTCTCGACGACCCCGGCCTCGGTCTCGTCGGCTGGGTCGCGGTGCATCAGCTCACGCACCGCGGGACGCGACCCGTACGGCTGCAGCATCACGCTGGCGGGCCGCGGGCGCACATGCTGCGGCCACCAGAACCAACGTCCGAGCAGTGTGGCCAGTGACGGTGTCATGAACGACCGCACGATCAGTGTGTCGAACAACAGACCCAGCGCGATCGTGGTGCCCACCTGAGCCATGACCTTCAGCGGACTGAAAGCGAACGTTGCCATGGTGGCGGCGAACACCAGACCGGCGGATGTCACCACCGAGCCTGAACCGGCCACGGCGCGAATAGTGCCGGTCTTAAGCCCGGCGCGGATCTCCTCTTTGAAGCGCGATATCAGCAACAGGTTGTAGTCCGACCCCACCGCCAACAGCAGGATGACCGCCATTGCCAGCACCATCCAGTGCAGCTTTACTCCGAGGATGTACTGCCAGAGCAGCACCGAGAGCCCGAACGATGCGCCCAGCGAGAGCAACACCGTGCCGACGATCACCACGGCCGCGACCACGCTTCGAGTGATCACCAGCATGATGACGAAAATCAGTGTGGCCGCGGCAATTCCGGCGATCATCAGGTCGATGTTGGAACCGTCGTGCATGTCTTTGTAGGTCGCCGCGGTGCCGCCGAGGTAGACCTTGGCACCCTCCCACGGGGTGCCCTTGATCGCCTCGTGCACCGCCTGCTTGATCGGTTCGATGTGGCTGACGCCCTCCGGGGTCGCCGGGTCGCCCTCGTGCGAGATGATCAGCCTGACTGCGTGGCCGTTGGGCGAGATGAACTGTTTGAGGCCGCGCGCGAAGTCGGGGCTCTTGAACGCTTCCGGCGGTAGGTAGAACGTGTCGTCGTTCTTCGCCTTATCGAACGCGTCGCCTTGGGCGGTCGCGTTGTCGGACTGCGCTTTTGCTTGTTCGTTCAGACCGTTGGTGGTCGCGTAGTTCGACATGATCGTGTCGAGGTTCGCTTGCTGGCTGGCGATCTGCGGCGGAATCAGCGCCACCAGCTTCGGCTGGATCTTGTCGAGCTTGTCCAGATTCGCGCTGAGGTTCTGGATGTTCTCAGTCACCTGGTCGATGCCGTCCAGCGCGTTGAAGATCGACCGCAGCGACCAGCAGGCCGGGATGTCGTAGCAGTGCTTCTCCCAGTAGAAGTAGCTGCGGATCGGCCTGAAGAAATCATCGAAGACAGCGATGTCGTCACGCAACGCCTGGGTGATCTTCACGGTTTCCTTGGTGAGCAGGGTAGTCTCGTGTGTGGTGTTGCTGAGCTCTTGCGTGGTCTCCATCTGCTCATGCAGGGTCGCCATCGTCTTGTGCAGCTCGTCGGCCTGCTTCAGCAGGTTCTTCGCCTGCTCCTCCTGGTAGTGCTGGGTCTGGATCCGGCCCGCGGCCTGCGCGCCCATCTGGAATCCGAGCGTGCTGTGGTCGAGCGGCGTGCCCAGCGGCCTGGTGATCGTCTGGACCCGGCCGATACCGGGGATGTGGAACACCGCTTTGGCGACCTTGTCCAGAACGATGAAGTCGGCCGGGTTACGCAGATCGTGATCGGTCTCGATCATCAACAGTTCGGGGTTCAGCCGGGCCTGGTCGAAGTGTCGGTCGGCGGCCGCGTATCCGACATTGGCCGGGGTGTCCTGTGGCAGGAAGTGACGGGTGTCGTAGTCCGTCTTGTAGCCGGGCAGGGCGAGCAGACCGATCAGCGCGATCGCGATGGTGACCGCGAGAATCGGTGCGGGCCAACGGACGATCGCGGTACCGATGCGACGCCAGCCCCGGGTCTGCAGCTTTCGTCTCGGGTCCATCAGCTTGAAGAACGACGCCACGGTCAGCACGGCCGGACCCAGCGTCAACGCCGCGAAGACCGCGACCAGCATGCCGACGGCGCAGGGCACGCCCAGCGACTCGAAGTACGGCAAGCGGCAGAAACTCAGGCAGTACATCGCGCCGGCGATGGTCAGACCCGACCCCAGCACGACGTGCGCGGTGCTGTGGAACATGGTGTAAAAAGCCTCTTCACGTGTCTCACCCAGACCGCGGGCCTCGTGATAACGGCCGACTATGAAGATCGCGTAATCCGTTCCGGCGGCGATCGCCAGCAGCACCAGCATGTTGTTCGCGAACGTGGAGAGCCCCATGATCCCGTAGTAGCCCATCGTCGCGACCACGCCGCGGGCCGCGGCCAACTCGATGAACACCATGGCCAGCATGATCAGAACTGTGCTCACGGATCGGTAGACGAACAGCAGCATCACCAGGATCACCAGGATGGTGACCAGGGTGACCTTCGCGACACCCTTTTCGCCCGCGTGCGACTGGTCGGCGATCAGCGGACCCGCACCAGTGACATAAGCCTTGATGCCCGGCGACGCGGGCACCGAGTCCACGATCTTGCGAACGGCCTCGCTGGACTCGGAGCCGAGACCACTGCCCATGTTGCCGGTGAGGTACACCTGGACGTAGGCGGCTTTCTGGTCGTGGCTTTGGGAGCCCGCCGCGGTCAGCGGGTCGCTCCAGAAATCCTGGATGTGCTGAACGTGCTTCTTGTCCTGCTCCAGGCGCCTGACGATCTCGTCGTAATAGCGGTGGGCCTCCGCCCCCAGCGGCTTGTCGCCCTCTAGCAGGACCATCGCCGAGTTGTCGGTGCTGTACTCGTTGAACGTCTTTCCGACGCGCATCTGCGACTGGAACGACACCGCGTCATGCGGGCTCTGCGACACCGAGTGGCTCTTGGAGACGACCTCCAGCTGCGGCGCCACCGTGTTGGTGACGAAGACAATGCCCAGCCACACCAGCACGATCGGCAACGCCAGCCGGTGGATCATCCGCGGCAGGAACGGCGGAATCAACGGCTGGTCGACGGGCGGCGGCGCGGCGTGCGTGGTCTCGCTCATGCGGACTTGTCCAGGCAGTAAACGAAGGCGTTGTTGGTTTCGACAGCGTCCGAACGATTGGGGGTCTTGATGACGTCACCGCTCCCGTCGTGCTTGTTCACCACGAACTGGCAAGCGATCCAGCTGCCGTCCCCTTGCGCTACCAGGTTGGCCGGAATGCCGGGTTTCGTTGAACTCAAGACTGTGCTCCAGGGCAAGGGCACGTTGAGTGCCTGCTGCGGATGGGATTCGGCGTCGAGGTAGTTGATGGTTGCGGTACTGCCCGGCGGGCCCCAGACCTGGAGGGTGACCGTCTTGGCATTGAAACTGTCGAGGACTTCACCGGACGTGCCACCACCGAACGAACCGCGGTGAACGCCGAAGACGCCGTGCAGGCGGTGCACCACGAATCCCGACAGCGCGATGACTACCGCAAGGGTAAGGACGAGCCAGTACCGGGCGAACAAGCCCGCCAGGCCTCTACGCTTGGCCGGCTCGCGGGTGGCCGGCCTGCCCTCGCTGTCGGTGGAGCCTTGGGTCTTCAATGGCTCCGTCCTCGGCTCAGTCGTCGTCATGGGCGCTTCAATTCCTAACCAGGGGCGAAGGCTGCTCAGTTAATTAGCCTGTGTGTAACCTTAGCTACTCTAATCTGAATAGGCGACCAGAAAGAAACTGAGCAAGCGGGTTGTTGAACGACCGTAACGCGAGCCCTCACCGATGGCTCGGTTGGTGGAGGAGAGCGGTGACGATGAGCGGACGCAGACTCAACACAGGTAGGCTCGCGCCCATGAAGCTCACGGGCATTGGGGTCGCTGCCGTCGCCGCGGCAATCAGCTTGTCCGCACCGGCATTCGCCGACCCCGACACCGATTTCGACAACCAGCTCCAGCACTACGGCATTTACGGGCCGCACGATTTCAACCCGTACCTGGCGAAGATCGCCTGTCACCGGCTCGGTGTCGGCGTCGACAAAGACGCAACCGCGTCTGCGCACTTCCTCTCCATCAACCTGCCCCGGGGCACCACGCAGGTGCAGGCCTACCAGTTCCTCGGCAGCGCGGTCGCGCAGTACTGCCCCGACCTCCAGGGCAAGCTGCAGCACATCCCCGGTACCTGAACCCGGTTACCTCTTGACGAAGCCGCGCGGCAGCGTCAGCGGCAGATCCGCGTAGGTCGCGATACCAGGCGCCGCCGCGACGACGGCAGGAATCGCGTTGATCGCTGGCACCGCGGTCATGATGTGCCCGAGGTCCATGAATTCCTCGATCGTGGTGGCCTCGAAATACGGCGGCGGCAAAAAGCCGACCTTGGTGGTCACCGTCGGTTGCCCGTCGACCTGAATCACCCAGCCGTCGCTGTCGATCTTCCAATCCGGTTCCAGCGTCTGGCCTTTGCGCCACCGGACGTTGAGGTCGATGACGGTCTTGCCATCGAGGATTCCCTGCCAGCTGATGTAGACGCCGGCCACGTGCCCGGCGGGGATGGTCCAGGATGCCATCTCGAGATCCGCTGTGGTCTGGGCGAACTCGGCTTCGCAGCGGATGTCGTCGAGTTCGATTCCCAGCGCGTCGCCCACCAGCGCGACGGCCTCGCCGAAGATCGCGGTGCCCTTGGCGGCCATCGCCTGCAGATCCGGGTGGTCGATCGGCTGGCCGAACCCGACCGGTTTCTCGGTTTCCGGTGAGTCGTAGAACGTGGTGTCGGCGGCTTCGTTGACGGTCACTTTGTCGATCCTGTTGCACACCATCGCCGAGACGATGGCGAGCAGCTCGGCGAAGCCGGGGCTGACACCGGACCCGAAGATCGTCGCGCCGCCCTTTTCGCAGGCTTCGACGAGCCGGTCGCGGCCGTCGCCGAGGTTCTTCCCGGTGATGAAGGACGCGGTGGTCACGACGTTGACCCCGGCCGAGAGGATGCGGACGAGCTCGTCGACGTTGATCCACATCGGGTTGTAGACAACGCAATCCGGCTTCAGCGCGAGCAGTGCGTCGATGTCGTTGGTGGCGGCGACTCCCAGCGGAGCGATGCCGACCAGCTCGCCGGCGTCACGGCCGGCTTTCTCCGGCGACCAGGCGAAGCAGCCCACCAGCTCCAGCAGCGGGTTGTCCGCGATCGATTTGAGGGAGCTCTTGCCGACGTTTCCGGTGTTCCACTGAACTACGCGATAAGTGTTTGGCACGCGCTCAGCATAGGGAGATTCGGTCGTTCCGGAAACGGGATTCACCAAACCGGAAACGGGATTCTCCGAGCTGGCCTATTCGTCGACCGCGACGCCGCGACGCGAACGCCGGCGACGATGCGACACCTTGCCCGACGGGCGCCGGTTGCGAAGTCCGCCGGACTCGGCTGCGGCGGTATCCTCCGACTCTTCGACCGGGGGGGCCTCCTCGGCCGTCGACTCGGGTTCTCCCGCCGTCGCCCCGACTTCGGGACTCGCGTCGGCTGTGTCCGACTCTTCGCCTTCGTCGGTGTCGTCAGCGTCTGCGGTCTCTTCGGAATCCTCGTCGGTGTCCACAGCCTCGTCAGCCTCGCCGGCCTCGTCGCCCTTCTTGCCGCGTCGCCCGCGGGGCTTCTTCTCCTTCTTGGGCTTCAGCGGTTTCGGCGGTGGCGGCGGCGACTCGGCGACGAACGACAGGTAGAACGCGGCGATGCCGAGCAGCGCGATCGCCGCCGCGGCGCCGTAGACGCCGAACAGCCACTGGCCCACACTGTCCAGGCTCAACCAGATCTCGCTGATCGCCGTGCCGACGATCAGCACACCGGCGGCGACGTGGGTCACGACGGACCAGGTTCGCAGGGTCAGTGCCAGCGCCGGCGTGCCGAACTCGGGCTTGCGCAACTCCAGCAAAGTGAACACGACCGGCAGCGCGGCCAGGGCGATCAAGATGCCGGCGGCGATTCGCGCCACCGTGCCCAGGCCGTGTGAGGTGTCACCCATCAACTCGGGCCAGCGCGGCAGCACGAAGAAGAAGTAAAGGACGCTGGCGGCGACCGAGAGCGCCGCGTGCCAGAAGATAGCGGCCTTGCGTCCCATGCTCCTCCTCGAGCTGGTGATCCGGAAGCGACCAGACCCTATCAATTGGGCCTGGTCACATCCGGCGATTAAGTGCGGAGGATGCGGGATTTGAACCCGCGAGGGCTATTAACCCAACCCGCGTTCCAGGCGAGCGCCATAGGCCACTAGGCGAATCCTCCGTCGGCAATGGTAGCCGAGTGGCCCTCGGCGACGATGCAGGCCGGAGGCCCGAGCGGGCGCCGGGCACTCACACCGAGGTCAGGGTCTTCGGGTGATCCCTTTCGGGCCGGGTACTAGACTCTGGTCGGACCCCGCGCGGCGTCTATCCTGTGAACTCCCCCAGGGCCGGAAGGCAGCAAGGGTCAATGGGCTCTGGCGGGTGCGCGGGGTCCCCTTTGAGGAATCTGCAATCGAATCGTCGGAAGGCGGATGGTGTCGTACGGCTCGTTCAGCTCCTTAGGCCGTGACGACCTCGAGGCATTGCATGCCCGCCACCAACAGGACTACGCCGACCTGCAGGCCAAGAAGCTGTCGCTCGACCTGACTCGGGGAAAGCCCTGCAGCGAGCAACTCGATCTCTCGAACGCGCTGCTGAGCCTGCCCGGGCTCGACTACCGCGACGGGGACGGCACCGACACCCGCAACTACGGCGGCCAGCACGGACTCCCTGAACTGAGGGCCATCTTCGGCGAACTGCTCGGCATCCCGGTGCAGAACCTGATCGCCGGCAACAACGCCAGCCTGGAGCTGATGCACGACACGATCGTGTTCTCGATGCTCTACGGCGGCGTGGATTCGCCGCGGCCCTGGAAAGACGAAGACGTCGTCAAGTTCCTGTGCCCGGTGCCCGGCTACGACCGGCACTTCGCGATCACCGAGACGCTCGGCATCGAGATGATCCCGATCCCGATGGGCGAGGACGGCCCGGACGTCGACCTGATCGAAGAGTTGGTCGCGGTCGACCCGGCGATCAAAGGCCTGTGGGCGGTCCCGGTGTTCGCCAACCCGACCGGGCTGAGCTACTCGTGGGAGACGGTCCGTCGGCTCGTCCAAATGCGCACGGCGGCCGACGATTTCCGGTTGTTCTGGGACAACGCGTACGCGGTGCACACGCTGACGCTGGACTTTCCCCGCCCGATCGACGTGCTGGGCCTGGCCGCCGCCGCCGGCAACCCCAACCGGCCGTATGTCTTCGCGTCGACGTCGAAGATCACCTTCGCCGGTGCCGGCGTCAGCTTCTTCGGCGGATCGCTGGGCAACATCGCTTGGTACCTGCAGTACGCGGGTAAGAAGTCGATCGGCCCCGACAAGGTCAACCAGCTGCGGCACCTGCGCTTCTTCGGCGACGCCGACGGCGTCCGCCTGCAGATGCTGCGCCACCAGCAGATCCTGGCGCCGAAATTCGCGCTGGCACTGGAGATTTTGGACAAGCGACTGGGCGAGTCCAAGATCGCGTCCTGGAGCGAGCCCGAGGGCGGCTACTTCATCAGCCTCGACGTGCTGCCCGGTACGGCCAAGCGCACGGTCGCGCTGGCCAAGGATGCCGGTATCGCGGTCACTGAGGCGGGGGCGTCATTCCCATACCGGAAAGACCCGGACGACAAGAACATTCGGATCGCGCCGACATTCCCGCCCGAGTCGGATCTGCGCGACGCGATCAACGGGCTGGCGTCCTGCGCGCTGCTGTCGGCGACCGAGTCGCTGCTGAGCCAGGCCTAGACCCCTTCGGGGTTCGCATCGTCGGACGAGCTGGGTAGCCTCTGACCGTGGCTCTCTACCGCAAGTACCGTCCCGCGACCTTCGCCGAAGTGGTGGGACAGGAACACGTCACCGAGCCGCTGTCGACCGCGCTGACCGCGGGCCGAATCAACCACGCTTACCTGTTCTCCGGCCCGCGCGGCTGCGGTAAGACCTCGTCGGCGCGCATCCTGGCCCGCTCGCTGAACTGCGAGCAGGGCCCGACGGCCACACCCTGCGGGGTCTGCGACTCCTGCGTCGGCCTGGCGCCCAACGGTTCCGGCAGCATCGACGTCGTCGAGCTCGACGCGGCCAGCCACGGTGGTGTCGACGACACCCGCGAGCTGCGGGACCGAGCGTTCTACGCGCCTGCCCAGTCGCGGTATCGGGTGTTCATCGTCGACGAGGCGCACATGGTGACCACCGCCGGGTTCAACGCGCTGCTCAAGATCGTCGAGGAGCCGCCTGACCACCTGATCTTCGTGTTCGCCACCACCGAGCCGGAGAAGGTGCTGCCGACCATCCGCTCGCGGACCCATCACTATCCGTTCCGGCTGCTGGCGCCGCGGACCATGCGGGGGCTGGTGGAACGGATCTGCGCCCAGGAGGACGTGGTCGTCGACGACGCCGTCTTCCCGCTGGTGATCCGCGCCGGCGGCGGTTCGCCCCGTGACACGTTGTCGGTGCTCGACCAGTTGCTGGCCGGCGCCGAAGGCAATCGGGTCAACTACCAGCGGGCGCTGGGTCTGTTGGGTGCCACCGACGTGGCGCTGATCGACGAGGCCGTCGACGCGCTCGGCGCCGGGGATGCGACGGCGCTGTTCGGTGCGGTGGAGTCGGTGATCGACGCCGGCCACGACCCACGGCGGTTCGCCACCGATCTGCTGGAGCGGTTCCGCGATTTGCTTGTGCTGCAAGCGGTTCCGGATGCGACGACGCGGGGTGTGGTCGATGCGCCCGAAGACGTCCTGGACCGGATGCGGGAGCAGGCGGCCCGGCTGGGCCCGGCGACGCTGACCCGCTACGCCGAGGTGGTCCATGCCGGTTTGACGGAGATGCGGGGCGCGACCGCGCCGCGCCTGCTGCTCGAGGTGATCTGCGCGCGGCTGTTGCTGCCATCGGCTAGCGACGCCGAATCCGCGCTGCTGCAACGGGTCGAGCGGATCGAGACCCGGCTGGACATGTCCATCCCGGCCGGCGAACAGCAGCCTGCGCCCCAGCCCGCATATGTCCGCGCGTCGGTAGCGGCCGCGCAACCGGTGCCCCCACCGCCACCCGCCGCTGTCGAGCCGACTCCAGAGCCCGAGCCGACGCCGCCTGCGGCCCGGCCACCCGAGCCGGTCCCGTCCGCGGCCGATCCCGTCGACGAAGCCCCATCGGCCGCGGGCTCGGCCGAACCGAATGCCGCCGCGGTCCGCACCCTGTGGCCGACGGTCCGGGACAAGGTCCGGCAGCGCAGCAGGACCACCGAGGTGATGCTGGCCGGTGCGACCGTCCGCGCCGTCGATGGCAACACGTTGGTGTTGAGCCACGAATCGGCGCCGCTGGCCAAGCGACTGAGCGAACAACGCAACGCCGATGTCATCGCCGAGGCGCTCAAGGATGCCCTCGGCGTGAATTGGCGGGTGCGCTGCGAGGCGGGCGGCTCCGGCGCAGCGGCGGCGCCGGAAGCGCCGGCCGCCCCGCCGCCCGTCGAGCGTCCGCGCCGGGTGGTTCCGCCTCCGCCGCCGCCCACTCAAGCGGTCGCCGACACTGAATCGGAGCAGCGCGCCGAAGAGGAGAGCATGCTGGCCGAGGCCGGCCAGGATGACGAGCTGACGCCGCGCCGCGACCCCGAAGAGGCCGCGCTCGAGTTGCTGCAGAGCGAGCTGGGCGCGCGCCGCATTGACAACGCCTGACCGGCGACCTACCTATCGGCCGATCGTCGGTCCCTGAACCCCCTCGGTGCAGTTGATTGCCGCTGCCCAGACGCGCCATAGACTCCAGGTCGCTTTCTGGCTAGTAAACCAGTCAAAAAGTATGTAATATGGCAAATATGGCAATTGCGAGTATGCGGGTTTCGGAGACCCCGCCTTTCGCTCCGAACGTCTCCGAATTGCGCAACCGCCGGCTCGTGGACACCGGCGACCTACCCCACCCGCCCTTCCGGGTGCCGCTGCTGGGCGACGTCCTGGGCCTGAACCCGCGCACGCCGTTCCAGTCCTCGCTGCCGCAGACCGAGAAACTGGGCCCGATCTCGGCACGCAAGATGCTCGGCACCGAAATGGTCGCAGTCAGCGGACTCGATCTGGTGGCCGAGGTGCACGACGAGGCGCGGTTCGGCAAATACGTCGGCCACCACCTGACGCCGCTGCGCGAGGTGATCGGCGATGCGCTCATCACGGTCGAGACGGACAACCCGAATTGGAAGCTCGCGCACGACATTCTGAAGCCGGCCTTCAGTCGCGAGGCGATGCAGGGCTACCACTCGATCATGCTGCAGGCGATTCGGGAGATGCTCGACCACTGGGACGAGGCCGCGGCTACCGGCCGTCGAGTCGATGTCACCGCCGACATGACCCGGCTTGCCCTGGAGTCCATCGGGCGGGCCGGGTTCGGGTATCCGTTCGGTTCCTTCGATCGGCGTCGGCCACACCCATTCATCTCGGCCATGAACCGGATGCTGAAATACGCCAGCTGGTCGACTTTTCCGCTGTTGACCAGGCTGCTGCGTCCGGCCATCCGCCGGTCCGGAGCGGTGATGGGCCGCATCGTCGACGATGTGATTGAGGCTCGCCGCGACGGCGCCAGTCCCAGAACTCCTGACCTGCTCGACCTGATGCTGAACTCCACACACCCCACCACCGGTCGCCAACTCGACCCGGTCAACATCCGCCAGCAGGTCATCACCTTCATCGTCGCCGGTCACGAGACCACCTCGGGCGCACTGTCTTTCGCGCTGTACCACCTGACCCAGAATCCCGACGTTCTGGCGCGGGCCAAGGCCGAAGTCGACGCGTTGTGGGGGACCTCGGACAACCCGGAGCCGGCTTACGGTGACGTCGCCAAGCTGCGGTACGTGCGGGCGGTGCTCGACGAGGCGCTGCGGCTGTGGCCGACCGCGCCCGGTTATCTGCGGGTCGCACGAAAGGACACCGTGCTAGGTGGGCGCTACCGGATCAGGAAGGGGCAATGGGTGCTGGTCGTGTTGCCGCTGGTGCAGCGCGACCCGCGAGTCTGGCCGGAGCCCGAACGCTTCGACCCCGACCGCTTCGCGCCCGGCCGGATGAAGAGCCGCGCGCATGCCTACAAGCCGTTTGGGACGGGCCAGCGGGCCTGCATCGGCCGACAGTTCGCCCTGCACGAGGCGGTGCTCACGCTCGCGATGATTCTGCACCGCTACGACCTGGCGGCGGACAGCGGTTACCGACTGAAGATCTCCGAGTCAATCACGTTGAAGCCAAACGGGTTTCGGCTCGGTGTCACGAAGCGGGCCGCGTCCTCGCAAGTGCAGCCGCTCGACACCGACGTGGACCGCCTCAGCGCCTAGGTCCGAGCCGCCACCTATACGCTGGTCGGCGAGAAGACGTCCGCGCAGAGGAGTTACACCTAATGGGACAAGTCAGTGCAGCCAGCACGGTCCTGATCAACGCTGAGCCCGCCACCGTGCTGTCCGCCGTTGCCGACTACCGGGATGTTCGGCCCAAGATCCTGTCGTCGCACTACCACGACTACCAGGTGCTCGAGGGCGGCCACGGCCAGGGGACGGTCGCGAGCTGGAAGCTGCAGGCCACCGAATCGCGGGTCCGCGACGTCAAGGCCAGCGTCGATGTCGCCGGTCACGCCGTCATCGAAAAGGACGCGAACTCGACGCTCGTCACCAACTGGACCGTGGCCCCCGCCGGGCCGGGTTCCAGCGTCACGGTCACCACCTCGTGGAAGGGTGCCGGCGGCATCAAGGGCTTCTTCGAGAAGACGTTCGCACCGCTCGGGCTGAAGAAGATCCAGGCCGAGGTGCTGGCCAACCTGAAGCGGGAAGTCGAGAGCTAGTCCGGCGCTAGTGCGCGGCGGCCTGGTTGCCGAGGAACGCTGCGACGCCACGGACCACGGCGTCGGCGTATTTCTGCCGACCCTCTGGGCTTTCCATCAATCCAGAGTCGACGGGGTTCTTCATGTTGCCGCACTCGACCAGGACCGACGGGTACTGCGCCAGGTTCAGCCCGGCCAGGTCCGCGCGCCCGTAGAGACCGTTCTGACCGATGTAGCTGGCCGGCGGAATGCCGGAGGCCTGCATCTGGTCGCGCATCACGTGCGCGAACTGCACCGCGGGCCCGGCCTGGGCCTGGTTGAGCGGCGGTGCGGAGTAGTTGACGTGGAATCCCCGTCCACCGGCCGGACCGCCGTCGGCGTGGATGCTGACGACCGCGTTGGGGTGCAGCGCGTTGGCCATCGCGGCGCGCTGGTCGACGCAGGGGCCGACCGTGGAGTCGTCGCCGCGGGACATGGCGGTCCGGGCGCCCAGCGCGTTGAGCGCGGCCCGGATACGCAGGGTGGTGTCCCAGGTGAAGGTGTGTTCGGGGTAGCCGTCGTTGGTCGTGGTGCCGCTGGCCTGGCAGTCCTTGGTGCCGCCGCGCCCGGTGGGCACCTGGCGGCTGATCGATGCGTCGTTGGCGCCGTTGTGGCCGGGATCGAGGAACACGATCATGCCGGCGATGCTGCCGGGCGCCGCGATCGCGCTCGGCGGCGCCGGCGTCACGACGGCGGCCAGGGTGATCATTCCGACCGCGGCCGAGGCCGCAGCGGCTCCGACACGCAGGCGATGAGGTATGCGCACGGCGCCACGGTAGCCCGGGGCCGTCTACGCTTGGAACTCTGAACCGCCCGCACGACGCAGGCGAAACCAAGTCGATACCAATACGCAAGGGGACTGTCATGCAACCCGGAGGCCAGCCCGACATGTCGGCGTTGCTCGCCCAGGCTCAGCAGATGCAGCAGCAGTTGATGGCCGCACAGGAGCGGCTGATCAACACCGAGGTACGCGGAAGTGCCGGCGGCGGTCTGGTCGAGGTCACCGTCAAGGGCAGTGGTGAGGTCGTTGCCGTGAAGATCGACCCGAAGGTCGTCGACCCCGAGGACGTCGAGACGCTGCAAGACTTGCTCGTCGGCGCGCTCGGCGATGCCGCGCAACAGGTCTCCGCCTTGGCGCAGGAGCAGCTCGGTCCACTGGCCGGTGGCATGGGCGGCGGCGCACTGGGTGTTTGAGGGACCGGTCCAGGATCTGATCGACGAGCTCGGCAAGCTGCCGGGTATCGGGCCGAAGAGCGCCCAGCGCATCGCTTTCCACCTGCTGTCGGTCGAGCCTCCGGACATCGACCGGCTCACCGCGGTGCTGGCCAAGGTCCGCAACGGTGTGCGGTTCTGCGCGGTGTGCGGCAACGTCTCCGACGACGAGCGCTGCCGCATCTGCGCGGATCCGCGTCGCGACGGCACGCAGGTATGCGTCGTCGAGGAGCCGAAGGATATCCAGGCAGTCGAACGCACCCGCGAATTTCGTGGGCGCTACCACGTTTTGGGCGGCGCGCTGGATCCGTTGTCCGGCATCGGACCGGACCAGCTGCGAATTCGTGAGCTGCTCAACCGAATTGGCGAGCAGGTCGACGGGGTGGACATCACCGAGGTGATCATCGCCACCGATCCGAACACCGAGGGTGAGGCGACCGCCACCTACCTGGTCCGGATGCTGCGCGACATTCCCGGTCTGACCGTGAGCCGGATCGCGTCCGGATTGCCGATGGGCGGCGACCTGGAATTCGCCGACGAGCTGACCCTGGGCCGCGCGCTGACCGGCCGTCGCGCGATGGCCTGAGCTTCGAATCGTGACCGTGATATCGCCGGTGGTTATAGAACGAAAAAAGGAGTGCCCCACCCTCTCGTTGCGGGCGAGGCTGGTGTGACACGAAACTAAGCCCGCAGCCGTTCCCGTCGCAGCTGTTCCACCTCAGGTAGTTCCAGCGGCGCCAAGTCGCCCACCACCTTGCCGAGCAGCAGGTCGGCGAACTCCGGATTGCGGGCCAAGCACGGCCCGTGCATGTAGGTCGCAAACACACTGCCCTGCACAGCGCCGTCGACGCCATCGCCCAGGCGATTCCCCGCGCCCTTCTGCACAGCCCCCAGCGGCGACGCCTGGGAACCGAGAACCGTTCCACCGCGATGGTTTTCGAAACCGGTCAGCGGCGCGGCCAACCCGGTCAGCAGCGGCGTGGTGACCAACTCGCCGATCGTGCGTGCCGACTGTGGCGACGTTGTCAGGTCGAGCAGGCCCACGCCGTCGACCCGTTCACCGGCCGACGTTTCATACCAGTGCCCGAGCACCTGGATGGCGGCGCAGATCGCCAGCACCGGCGCGCCGCGGCCCGCGGCGCGCTGCAGCCCCGGGTATTGGATGAGGTGCTTGGTGGCGAGCCGCTGCGCGTAGTCCTCGGCCCCGCCGAGCGTGTACAGGTCGAGGCTTTCGGGCACCGCGTCGGCCAACGTGATCTCGACGATATCCGCGGCGATACCCCGCAGCCGCAGTCGTTGCCGCAGCACCGCCGCGTTGCCGCCGTCGCCGTAGGTGCCCATCACGTCGGGCAGCACCAGGCCGATCCGCACCGCTGAAGTCGAAGCGTCGTTAGCCATGGCGGGCCAATCGACGCTGCAACTGTAAGAACGCGGTGTAGTTGGCGACCACCTCGACGGCCCCGGGCGGGCAGGACGCGATCGCATCGATGGTGTTGTGCACCAACGTGTGTTGGACATCGGCGTAGCCCAGCCGCACGGCGAGGTCGGTGCCACGTTCGCCGGCCGCGACGACGGCAGTGTTCTCGAAGTGTTCGAAACGGACGTCCCACAGCCAGGACAGGTCCTCGCCGTCGGGCACCTGCCCGTTGACCGCGATCACCAGCCCGGCCGCGTCCTTGTTCACCATCGACAGCGCTTCCTGCCAGCCGGCGGGGTTCTTGGCCAACAACATTCGCACGCTGTGCTCGCCGACGTGGATGGTCCGATAACGCCCGGCGACCTCGTCGACACCGGCGACCGCGGTCACCGCCGCCGACGGGTCGGCACCCAATGCGACCGCGGCGGCCACCGCTTGCGCGGCGTTGCCCCGATTCACCGCACCCGGCAGGGCCAACCGCATCGGCAACGCCAAGCCGTCTGGGCCGTAGAGCTTTTCCTCGTCGAACCACCACTGCGGGCTGGGCCGTTTGAAGTCGGCGCCGGTGGAATACCAGTGTCCCTGGTCGCGAACGATCACCTCGCCGCTGCGGGGGCAGCTCACCGAGTCGGCCGACCAGCTTCCGCCCGCCGCGACCCAGACCACGTGAGAGTGGTCGTAGGCCGCGGACGTCATCAGCACGTCGTCGCAATTGGCGACGACGACGGCAGAGGGGTGCGCGGCCAACCCGGCCCGCAGCCGGCGCTCGATCACGTTGATCTCCCCGACGCGGTCCAATTGGTCGCGGGACAGGTTGAGCAGGATCAGCACTGCGGGCTCTACCGCGTCGGCGACATGCGGCACGTGCATCTCGTCGACCTCGAGCACCGCAAGCGCAGCGGTCCGGTCGGCGGCCAGCGCCGCGACCAGACCAGCGTCCATGTTGGCGCCTTCGGCGTTGGTGGCCACAGCGCCCAGGGTGCCCAGCGCCGCCGCGGTCATTCGGGTGGTCGTCGATTTGCCGTTGGTTCCGGTGACGACGACCGTCCGCCGTCCGGTGCCGAGCTGGCGCAGGATCGACCGGTCCAGGGCCATGGCGACCAGGCCGCCGATCATTGCACCGGCCCCGCGGCCGGTCACCCGGGACGTCCAGCGCGCGCCGGCTCCGGCGGCCAGGGCGACTCGTCCTCGGGCGTTGATCACTCGGGAAGTTTAGGTTGGCGACACGGCGCGCGGCGACCCGGCGATGTCGGCTCGACGTGAAATCCTCGGTCCATGCGCGACAGTGCGGCGGTGATGCCCTGGGGTCGGCCGGTCACCGAGGCATGCGCGGGCTGGGCCGTCATCGACGTCGAGACCTCGGGCTTCAAGCCCGGTAGCGCCCGCGTGATCAGCCTCGCGGTGCTGGCATTGGACGCCGAAGGCCACGTCGAGCAATCAGTGGTGAGCCTGCTCAACCCGGGCGTCGACCCCGGGCCAACCCACATCCACGGCTTGACCGCCGAGATGCTGGAAGACCAGCCGCAGTTCAGCGAGATCGTCGGCGACGTAGCCGAACTGGTCCGCGGCCGAACACTGGTCGCACACAACGTCGCCTTCGACTACGGCTTCCTTACCGCGGAGGCCGAGCTCGCCGGTGTCGAACTGCCGATCGACAGCGTGATGTGCACGGTCGAGCTGGCCCGCCGGCTAGAACTGGGCACCGACAACCTGCGGTTGGAGACACTCGCCGCGCATTGGGGCGTGACGCAGCGACGGGCCCACGATGCGTTCGACGATGCCGTCGTGCTGACCGATGTGCTGGCGGCCTCGCTGCGCCGGGCCCGGGAACGCGACGTCTGGTTACCCGTCCGGCCGGTCACCCGGCGGCGCTGGCCCAGCGGCAAGGTCACCCACGAGGAGCTGCGCCCGTTGAAGGTGCTGGCCTCGCGGATGGCCTGCCCATACCGAAACCCGGGGCCGTATCAGAGCGGCGGTCCGCTAGTGCAGGGCATGCGCGTGGCGCTGGCCGCCGAAGTCGAGCGGACCCACGATGAATTGGTCGAACGGATCCTGCACGCCGGGCTGGCTTACGTGCCCGACGTCGATCGGGAGACCTCACTGGTGATCTGCAACGAACGCCGGCCGGTGCACGGCAAGGGCCACCTGGCCCACGAGCTCGGGGTTCCGCTGGTGTCCGACGCGAAGTTCATGGACTACATCCGCGCCGTTGTCGACGGCACCGGCGTGGACGACGTCGTCGAGGCGTCGTGTGCCGACGGGCAATTCGCGCTGTTCTGATGCTCGGCGCGCACGGGTGGGTGCCCGGTTTGGCGAGGCGCCAAATAGGCTTGCCTTCTATGCGACTTACACGGGTGGGGTCGGTCGTGGCGGCTGCAGTTTTGTTGACGGCAGGGTGTTTGCACGAAACCGGCTCGGCAGCAAAGCAATCCGGCGTGCACGTGCCTGACAACTTCTGCAGCCTGCTCAGTGCGGCCGACATCAGCAGAGTGATGGGCAGCGCGTTCCCGGCGGCTGAGGGCAGTCAGTCCCCGAGCGAAGCGCAATGCACGTCGATTCCGACGGCGGGCAACGACGTCAGCTTCAAGATGTATTGGAACAACGAGTACTGCATCGACGGCAAGCCGGTCGACAAAAAGTGTCTCGACTCCCAATCCAAGGGATTCGCCGTCAACAAGCAGAGCGCGGGCAACGTCAAAAATGTCCCGGGCTTGGGCGATCAGGCGTTCTGTTTCGTGGCGCCGCCCGCGACCGTCGACGTGCTCAAAGGCTGGATCTACCTGATCGTGGGCGCCGAGAGCTGCGTGCAGGCCCAGACCCTGGCCGGAATGCTGCTGGCCAAGGTCCTTGCCTGACGTCTTAAGTGCGCGAAGCCCGGTTGACCGCCGACACCACGGCACGCAGCGACGCGGTAGTGATCGATGGCGCGATGCCGACGCCCCACACCGTTTTACCGCTTATCGACGCCTCGACATACGCGGCGGCCTGCGCGTCCTCGCCGCCGCTCATCGCGTGCTCTGAGTAATCCAGCACGGCCACGTCGAAGTCGATAGTGGCCAGCGCGTCGACGAACGCGGCCAGCGGACCGTTGCCCGACCCGGTGATCTCGGTCTCGCTGCCGTCGACCTTGACGGTCGCGGAGATCTTGGTGACGCCGTGGTCCTCCTCGGATGCGTCGACTCGTTGCTTGATCCGCTCCAGCGGCCGGATCGGGGCGATGTACTCGTCGTTGAAGGCGTCCCACATCTCCTTGGGGGTGACCTCGCCGCCTTCGCCATCGGTGATCTTTTGGATGGCCTGGCTGAACTCGATCTGCAGCCGTCGTGGCAGCGCCAGCCCATGGTCGGCCTTCATGATGTAGGCCACCCCGCCCTTGCCGGACTGCGAGTTGACCCGGATCACCGCCTCGTAGGTGCGCCCGACGTCGCGGGGGTCGATCGGCAGATACGGCACCTGCCAGAGCATGTCGTCGACGTCGGAGTCGGCGGCATCGGCGTCGACCTTCATCGCGTCCAGGCCCTTGTTGATCGCGTCCTGGTGGCTGCCGGAGAACGCGGTGTACACCAGGTCGCCGCCGTAGGGGTGGCGCTCGGGCACCGGCAACTGGTTGCAGTACTCGACCGTACGACGGATCTCGTCGATGTTGGAGAAGTCGATCTGCGGGTCGACACCGCGCGAGAACAGGTTCAGGCCCAGCGTCACCAGGCAGACGTTGCCGGTCCGCTCGCCGTTGCCGAACAGGCAGCCCTCGATCCGGTCGGCGCCGGCCTGGTAGCCCAATTCGGCTGCGGCGACACCGGTTCCGCGATCGTTATGCGGGTGCAGGCTCAGGATGACCGAGTCACGGCGCTTCAGGTTGCGGCTCATCCACTCGATGGAGTCGGCGTAGACGTTCGGCGTCGCCATTTCGACGGTGGCCGGCAGGTTGAAGATGATCGGGTTGTCCGGTGTCGGCGCGATGACGTCGCCGACCGCGTCGCAGACCTGCTTGGCGTATTCGAGTTCGGTGCCGGTGTAGGACTCCGGCGAGTACTCGAAACGCCATTGCGTGCCAGGGTATTTGGCTGCCTCCTCGATGCACTTGCGGGCGCCGTCGGTGGCGATCGCCTGTACCGCGGCACGGTCGGCCCGAAAGACCACGCGCCGCTGCAGGATTGACGTCGAGTTGTAGAAGTGCACGATGGCTTGGGAAGCACCGGCGCACGCTTTGAAGGTACGTTCGATCAGTTCGGGCCGGCACTGAGTCAGCACCTGGATGGTCACGTCCTCCGGGATCGCGCCCTCGGTGATGATCTCGCGAACGAAGTCGAAGTCGGTCTGGCTGGCCGACGGGAATCCGACCTCGATCTCCTTGTAGCCCATGCGCACCAGCAGGTCGAACATGCGGCGCTTACGCGCCGGACTCATCGGATCGATCAGCGCCTGGTTGCCGTCACGCAGATCGACGGCGCACCACTGCGGCGCCTTCTCGATGACCTTGTCAGGCCAGCAGCGGTCGGGCAGGCGGATCGGTTCTACCTCGTCGGCGAACGGTCGGTATCGCTCGACCGGCATCGCGGATCCGCGCTGGGTGTTCCACGCGGGCTGGCCGGGATTGGGCGGCCCCGCGGGCTTGGTGATGGTGCGACTGGAAGTGAATGCGTCGGGGGATTCGCTCGACGGCTTGGAGAAGCTGGTCACGGTGATTGCTCCGGGGATGAAGTGAGGTGGATGCCTCGAAATTTTCTAGACCGGCGCATCGCGAACACCCGCGACAGGAAGCCGGTCTGGATCAGGCCCCGTCGCGGCGTCCGAGAAGGAGCACCCGCTGCACGTCGGTTACTCTACCGCGCCCGCTGCGCTGACCAAAGCTACTTCGTCGCCGGGACGATCCGCACCGGGATGTCGGTGTTCTCGTCGGTGTAGTAACTCGCGCAAACCCGGTGGTAGCCGTCGGCGATCTGCATGGCGACCCCGGAATCGAGGTTTCCGCGCACGGCCAGGATCGGCGACAGCTTCTTGCCGTTCTTGATCTTCTTGAGGTCGCGCTGCACATGCACGTTGTCCCTGGGCAACAGCGCCAGCTGCGACGCCCGCAGCAGGTCCTTGGCTTTTTTGCACACCACCGGGGCCCGCTTCAGTGCGGCAACGATCTCGCCGATCTGAGCCGCCGGTGCGAGCAGCGCGAGGTAGTCCGCCGCCGCCGGATAGTCGTGCTCGTCTGGCTCTTCACCCCACAGCACCGCAGAACCACTGGCCATGGCCGTCGCCTCTCGTCGAAGTGTCGGCCCTCTGCATATCAGACGCGGCGACGCCGCGGGCGTCGTCGGGCGCTCAGTGCGGGCGCTGCGGCTTTGGTGGTGTCGGTGAGCGTCACCGCGAACTGCATCGCCCGGTACGGCCACCCCGTCGCGGTGTCCCACTGTGATACGACCAGGCCGACACCGCCGGGGCTGTCCAGCGTGGAGCCGGGCAGGACGTAGCCGCCGTAGAGCTGCGCGACCTGGTTGTTGGCCAGGTCCTGGGCATCCCACGTCGATCCCACCAACGGCGTCTGAATCGCCGCCTCGTAGAGATTGGCGGTGGGATCCTCGATCGTGCGGTAGCTCAGCGCGTACTGCGACGACAGGAAACCGCCCAGGATCCAGGTACCGCTCTCGAGTCGCCGAAGCGTCAGCTCGCCCCACGTCTCGGCGGGCGGGGTGATGGGCGTGGGCGGGTTGTCCCAGGCCCACCGGTTGTCGGCCCAGCCCCACCCCGAGTACTTGCTGCCGTCGCCGACGTCGTCGGGGCGTACGCGGCGCAGGATGATGCCCTTGTCGCGCTGGAATCCGGTCGAGACCACATAGACCCAGCCGTCGTCGGGGTTGTAGTCCCACGACCACAGCTGGGCGTAACCGTTGTCCATCGACGCGGGGAACGTGGCCCGGGGACCCATTTCCTGCCACGTCACGCCGTTGTCGTCCGAACTCCAGATGCCAGTCCAGATCACGTTGCCGAAGCCGCGGTTGACGATCGCGTGTAGATACATCGTCGGGCCGATCACGAGCAGGTCGGACGGAATCACGGTGCTGATCCCGCCCCGGCTCCAGGGTTCGCTGTCGTGCACGTAGGCCCACAGCTGGTGGGCATAGTCGGCGTTTGCGCCGGCCGCATCCTGGAACTGGATCCGGGTGTTCGCGTCCCCCGTCCCGATCAGCGCGACCGGGGCCCGCCAGTCGCCCTGGCCCACTCTGTCGCCGGAGAACGTGTCTCCGAATACGCTCACCAACTTCCCGTTGGGAGCCAGAGCGCAGACGCCCAGGTCCGTTCCGGTGACGCCCCATCCGTCGGTGATCCCCGGACCGGTGATGTCGCCAAGGTAGCCACCGACCGGCGCGGCCACCGCGGCCGCTTGCCGGGCTCGAGACCGTCGCCGCGCAGTCCTCCGGATGTTGGCGGTGTCGGTTGTAGACATCAGCGCTGCTCCGTTCAGCTGAGGTTGGCGATCACGGCCCAGGTGGCGATGGCCGAGCCGATCGTGGTCCAGTAGCCGTAACGCTTGTAAATCTGGTTGGCCCAACGTCGTTGGGCCTCGATGTCACCGATGTCCGACGACACCTGCGGGTCGCTCGCGTTGCGAATCGAGCACCACAACGGCGGGCTGGGCATATGCGCGAGCGCCAAGGGCAAGGTGGCGTCGTCCATCTCTTCTGTCCGGGCGTCGGGGTAATTGCGGACGATTCCGAACGAGTCAATCGTATTGGCGAAGCCGAAATAATCGACGGTTTCGACACCGCCCGCGGTGGCGCCGAAGGTCAACGCCGGCGGCCGCAAGGCAACGGGAAACAGGTGCCCGGCGTTGGGTGCGCTCAGCGCACCGAACATCGGCCCATAGCTCTCGGCGTGAACCGCGGCGCCGGTGAAGAGTCGCTGCGCCCACGGCGTGGTCTTGAAGTCCTTCGTGCAATTGAACTTGGCGTTGGTGACGACGAAGACGTCGCCGAGTTGAGTCTCCGCTCCGATGCCGCCGGCGGTTCCGGTGGAGATGACCATGCTCGGTCGCGCCTCGTCGATGATCTGCTGCCACAGCGCCACGATCGGCGCCGTGATGGCGTCGGTGGCCAGGTGCAGTTCCGACTTGATCAACAGCACGTCGACATGACCGATCGTGGTCCGCGCGACGTAGCCGAGGCAGCCGGCCTGCCGGGCCGGGGAGCGGGTGGTCAGCTGGGGCACGAAGTCATTCCAGCGGTGCGCGTAGGGCTTCCAGGTGGTGCTCGGCATCCCGGGTGTCAGCACGTCGGCCAGCGCCTGGCCCTCGGCCACCGTCCAGGTGAGGACGACGACGTCGGCGCGCGGCAGAGGTTGATCGGCCGGGCGGTCATAGACCGTGCCGCGGGGAGCCAGGCCGTCCGGCCACGGAATCGCGGCGAGCGGCGCATGCGGTGCGCGATAGATGATGCGCTCGAGGGCGTAGTCGTTGATCGGGAACGTGCGGCTCGACGAGATGTCGCCGAGTTTCCTGTCGGCAATCTGGGTGCTCAACATGGCAGTACTGCTTTCCAATGGGGGGCTCGTTGGGTGACGGGGCTCAGCTTCTCCGCTTCCGCTGCAGCGCGGCACGCGTAGCGCGCTACTCGCTCTTGCACCGGGCGCCCGCCGAGAAGTCAGGTAGCCCGGTACGCATGCCAGGTCGTGGTGCCCATTCCTACTGTCGACGTACCACCACAACACCAGGAGGTTGACATGACCGTTCTACAGGACCGGCTCCCCGCCAAAACTGTTGAAAGACAGCAGGATTGGAGCCACGTTCGGGGCTATGGCTGGCGGCCGCAGCTGCCGGACGCCCGGGACATGATGTATGCGCGCAGGTTGGGCAACCTGCCGCCCGCGCAGGACCTGCGGCCGTCGATGCCGCCGGTGTACGACCAGGGCCAGCTCGGGTCGTGCACCGGGAACGCGATCGCCGGCGCAATGGAATACGAGCGGGATCGTCAGGGGCTCGTCGACTTCATCCCGTCACGGTTGTTCGTCTACTACAACGAACGCGCGCTCGAAGGCACGGTGTCCAGCGACTCCGGCGCCGTCATTCGGGACGGCATCAAGGTGGTCAACACCGAAGGTGTCTGCCCGGAAACCCTGTGGCCTTACGACATCGGGATGTTCGCGGTGAAGCCGCCGAAACGCTGCTATGTCGCCGCGACGAAGGACAAGGCGGTCCGGTACGAGTCGATCCAGACGCTGGGTGAGCTCAAAGACGCCCTCGCATCGAACTTCTCGGTGGTTTTCGGCTTCACCGTGTACGAGAGCTTCGAGTCGCAGGCCGTCGCGCAGGACGGCGTGATGCCACTGCCCAAGAAGGGCGAAGCCGTCGTCGGCGGACACGCCGTGCTGGCGGTGGGCTACTCAGACACCGAAGGCCATGTCATCGTGCGCAACTCGTGGGGCTCAGCGTGGGGCGACCACGGCTACTTCTACATGCCCTACCAATACCTGACCGGATCCAAGGTCAGCTCTGACAGCTCGGCAATCAGCCACGCGCACTTGGCCAGCGACTTCTGGGCGATTCAAGCGGTCACCTCATAGTCGAGGCGGCGCGCCGAAATGTAGGGACCAGTACCGCTAGTCCGGATCCCTCGTCCGGATTAGCGGTACTATCCCTGCTCGTGGACACTCGGTCCTGGCCGATCGTGCGTCGGGAGGACGAATTCGGCACCATTCGCTCGGCACTGGCCGATGTGAACGACTTTGCCGGGATCGTGCTGTTCGGTGATGCGGGAGTGGGCAAGACCACTCTGGCGCGGGCAGTTACCCAGTCGCTGCCGACACCGGTGCACTGGGTGGCCGGCACCGAGTCGGCCCGGTCAATTCCGTTAGGTGTCTTTGCGCATCTGGTCGGCCCGGCCGCGTCGCGTGATCCGATCGCCGGCCTGGCCGCCGCTCGCGAAACCATCCGCGCCGCCGAACATTCGATTATCGGCGTCGACGACGCCCATCTGCTCGACCATCTCTCGGCGACGCTGGTGCACCAATTGGCGCTGGACGGATCTGTACGCATCGTCGCCGCGGTCCGCGACGGAGAGTCAGTGCCCGACGCGATCACCTCGCTGTGGAAAGACGGTTACCTCAGGCGGCTCAGGCTGGCGCCGTTCACCAAGAAGCAGTGTCTGGATCTGGTGCAGAAAGCGCTCGGAGGGCGGCTGGAAGGGATGTCCGGCGACCTGATGTGGACCGCATCTTGCGGTAACGCGCTCTACATCCGCCATCTCGTCGAGGGCGCGTTGGAAGCCGGCACGCTCAGGCAGGTCCGCGGGGTGTGGCAGCTGCGTGGCCGCACCGCGGTGACGTCCGAGCTGGCGTCGCTGCTCGACGCGCGGATCGAGCAGCTCCCCGAGGACGAAGCGCACACCCTGCAGCTGCTGGCATTCGCCGAGCCGCTCGCCCTGGACACCCTGTCGACATTGGTCGGGGCCGAGATCGTGGAGGCGGTCGAGCGACGGGCATTGATCCTCGTCGTCGAGGACGGCCCCGCCCTGAACGTCCGATTCACCCATCCGCTCTACGGCGAAGTGATTCGTCGCGGCCTCGGCCGGGCGGCCACCCGCCGGCTCAAAGGCGAGTTGTTCACCGCGATGCAGCACCAGCCGATTCACGCACCCGCACAACGCATTCGGCTTGCGGAATTGGCGCTGGACAGCGACGCGACCGCCGATACCGAACTGTTCGCCGCCGCCGCCCAGGACGCGATCGCGCTGACCAACATCACCCTGGGCGAACGCCTGGCGCGCGCGGCGGTGGATCGCGGCGGCGATCTGGTCGCCAGCGAACTGTTGGCCCGTTCGCTGCTGTGGCAGGGCAAGCCCGCCGAAGCCGAAGACATCTTGACCGCCTTCGATCCCGACGCCATGAACGAGCTGGATCTGGTGCGGTGGGGCATGGCACGAATCGCCAACCTGCACTGGGCGATGGGTGACGCGGCGCGCGCCGACGAGGTGCTGCGGTTGCTGCAGAGCCGCGTCACGCATCCCGCACTGCGACTGGTCGTCGAGGGAGTCGCGTCGACCACTCGGGCTTTCGAGAACCTGCTCGACGAGGCGGCAGTGGCATCACAAGCGGTGTTGGACGACGCGACCGCGTCGCCGCCGGCGGTGGAGTGGGCCGTGTTCGGCGGCACGCTGGCCGCGGCGCTGACCGGGCGCGTCGGCGACGCCGCCGCCATCGTGCAACGGGGACGTCAGATCGAGAACAAGGTCGACGGCCTGCTGCGTTATCCCACCGCGTACGGCGAAATTCGCGCGCTGACGCTGGTCGGCGACTTCGACGAGGCCGAGGCGCGATCGGGCGACATCGGCCAGATCTCCTCGCCCGGGCAGTATCTGGCGTGGGGCATGGCCAACGTTCTGGTCGGCACCGTGGAGGTGGCGCGCGGTCGGTTCGGCTCGGCCGCACCCCGGATGGAGGAAACGGTCGCCGCACTGGCCGCCGAATCCGCCGCCTCGTGGAGCTTTCCGGCCGGGATGCTGCTGGCGCAGTCGCACTGCGTGCTCGGCAATATCGAGGCGGGCCAAAAGATCGTCGGCGAACTGCGCGGCAAGGTCGGCCGCCACGTGGCCGTCTTCGAGCCGCAGTTCCATCTCGTCGAGGCCTGGCTTGCCGCCGCGCAGGGCCACGTCAGCGCGGCCGTGACGCGCGCGCTGGAGGCCGCGGATCTGGCCAAGGCGTCCGGTCAGCGGGCGGTGGAGATGCTCGCCCTGCACGATGCGGCCCGGTTCGGCGACCTCACGTCGCTGCAGCGACTGGTGGGCGTCGCGCGGGCCATCGGCGGTCGGCTCGCCGACCTGTACGCCGCCTACGCGGCCGCCCTTCTTGAGTCGAATGCCAGCGAATTGTATTCGGTCGCACAGCAATTCGAGGAGATCGGCGCATTGCTGTCGGCCGCCGACGCGATGGCCCAGGCCGCCGCGTTGTTCAGGACGGCTGAGGAGCGCCGCCAGGCGCAGGATGCGGCCGCGGCCGCGGATCGGTTGGCCGACGCCTGCGGCGGCGTGCACACACCAGCCCTGGAGATCGCGTCACAGCCGCTGCCGCTCAGCCCCCGGGAACGTGAGATCGCCAACTTCGTCGCGCAAGGCTTGAGCAACCGCGAGATCGCCGACCGGCTCGTGGTGTCGACCCGCACCGTGGAGGGCCACATCTACCGGGCCTGCATCAAGCTCGACGTCACCGATCGGGAGGGCCTGGCGCTGGTGGTCCGGCGGGGCCGCGGCGGCTGAACCCCGGCGGGTCGGTCGGCGGTAAAACTCCGGCGCCGTCACACGTATTCTGTCTGTCGACCTATTACTCGCCGGTAGGCGAAGACCTGAGAGAGCAACAGTGGCGCTCGTCGTGCAGAAATACGGTGGATCGTCGGTGGCCGACGCCGACCGGATCCGCCGCGTCGCCGAACGCATTGTCGAGACCAAGAAGCAGGGCAACGACGTCGTCGTGGTGGTGTCCGCGATGGGCGACACCACCGACAACCTGCTCGACCTGGCTCAGCAGGTGTGCCCGGCGCCGCCGGCCCGCGAGCTGGACATGCTGCTGACTGCCGGCGAGCGGATTTCGAACGCGCTGGTCGCGATGGCCATCGAGTCGCTGGGCGCGCAGGCCCGCTCCTTCACCGGGTCGCAGGCGGGCGTCATCACCACCGGCGCCCACGGCAAGGCCAAGATCATCGACGTCACTCCGACCCGGCTGCAGGCCGCGCTCGAGGAGGGCCGGATCGTGCTGGTCGCCGGATTCCAGGGGGTCAGTCAGGACACCCGCGACGTCACCACGCTGGGCCGCGGCGGATCGGACACCACCGCGGTCGCGCTGGCCGCGGCGCTGCACGCCGACGTCTGCGAGATCTACACCGACGTGGACGGCATCTTCAGCGCCGACCCGCGGATCGTCCCCAACGCCCGCCGGCTCGACACGGTCACCTTCGAGGAGATGCTCGAGATGGCCGCCTGCGGAGCCAAGGTGCTGATGCTCCGCTGCGTGGAATACGCGCGCCGCTACAACATCCCGGTGCATGTGCGCTCGTCGTACTCGGACAAGCCGGGCACCGTCGTCACCGGATCGATCGAGGACATACCCATGGAAGAACCCATCCTGACCGGCGTCGCACACGACCGCAGCGAGGCCAAGGTCACCGTCGTCGGCATCCCGGACCACCCGGGCTACGCCGCGAAGATCTTCCGCGCCGTCGCCGATGCCGACGTCAACATCGACATGGTGCTGCAGAACGTCTCCAAGATCGAGAACGGCAAGACCGACATCACCTTCACCTGCCCGCGCGACGCCGGGCCCGCCGCGGTGGCGAAGCTGGATTCGCTGAAGACCGAAATCGGGTTCAGCCAAGTGCTTTACGACGACCACATCGGCAAGGTGTCGCTGATCGGCGCCGGCATGCGCAGTCATCCCGGCGTCACCGCCACGTTCTGCGAGGCGCTGGCCCAGGTGGGCGTCAACATCGACCTGATCTCGACCTCGGAGATCCGGATTTCCGTCCTGTGCCGCGACACCGAACTAGACAAGGCCGTCGTTGCGTTACACGAAGCATTCGGCCTCGGCGGTGCCGAGGAGGCCACGGTGTATGCGGGGACGGGACGTTAGATGGTTGCGATTGGTGTCGTGGGCGCCACCGGCCAGGTCGGCCAGGTGATGCGCAGGTTGCTCGAGGAGCGTGATTTCCCGGCGACCGACGTGCGGTTCTTCGCCTCAGCCCGCTCGCAGGGCCGCAAGCTGACCTTCCGCGGCCAGGAGATCGAGGTCGAGGACGCCGAGACGGCCGACCCGACCGGCCTGGACATCGCGCTGTTCTCCGCGGGCGCGACGATGTCGCGGGTCCAGGCGCCGCGATTCGCAGCGGCCGGTGTGACCGTGATCGACAACTCGTCGGCGTTCCGCAAGGACGACGAGGTTCCGCTGGTGGTATCCGAGGTCAACTTCGCAGACGCGAAGCACCGGCCCAAGGGCATCATCGCCAACCCCAACTGCACGACCATGGCCGCGATGCCGGTGCTCAAGGTGCTGCACGACGAGGCGCAGCTGGTCCGACTCGTGGTGTCGAGCTACCAGGCGGTGTCCGGCAGTGGCCTGGTCGGGGTGTCGGAGCTGGCCGAGCAGGCCCGTGCCGTCATCGACGATGCCGAGCAGCTGGTACATGACGGCAGCGCGCTGCAGTTCCCGCAACCGAAGACCTACGTCGCGCCGATCGCCTTCAACGTCGTCCCGCTGGCCGGCAAGCTGGTCGACGACGATTCCGGCGAGACCGACGAAGACCAGAAGCTGCGCAACGAGAGTCGTAAGATCCTCGGCATTCCCGAACCTTCTGGTGAGCGGAACCTGCGTGCGGGTGCCGGTGTTCACCGGTCACTCGCTGTCGATCAATGCCGAGTTCGCCCAACCCCTTTCGCCGCAGCGTGCCCGCGAGATCCTCGCCGGCGCACCCGGGGTCAAGGTGGTCGATGTGCCGACGCCGCTGGCCGCCGCCGGTGTCGACGAGTCGCTGGTAGGCCGGATCCGTCAGGACCCCGGCGTGCCGGACGGTCGCGGGCTGGCCCTGTTCGTCTCGGGCGACAATCTGCGTAAAGGCGCGGCGTTGAACACCATTCAGATCGCCGAGTTGCTCGCCGCCGAGCTCTGACTTTTGCGTGGGCCTGACCCGGTGCTCGCTGATTGCCGGTGTGCTGCTTGCCTGCCACGGCTTTTCGCCCGCGCACGCCGATCCGCCGGCCCCGACGCCGCAGCCGGTACTCCCGTCGCTGGCGCCCGGTGAGGTGGTGCGCATCGGCCCAGCCGCGGGCACCGGAACGCCCACCCGCGACTATGGCATTGGCGCCACCGATCTATGTGTGTTCATGGCATTCCCCGCTGACGTCATGCAGGTCTGCGGCGACAGCTTCGCCGGCCAGGGAGTGGGTTTCGGCGGCTACTACTCCCCGGTCGCGCTGCGGGTCGACACGTCGTCGGTCGACGACCCGGACGGGGTCACCTACACCGGCGTGATCGGCATCAACGAGCCGCTGCTGGCCGACCCCACTCCGCCGGGGGCTTCGCAGTTGCCGGCCGGCGTCGTGCAGATCAACCGGCAGAACTACATGCTGGTGGCCACCACCAAAGACCTCGTCCCGCAGAGCTCGAGGCTGGTCGAAGCCGAACCCGCGCAAGGACTTTGGCGGACCACCCCTGGATCGGTCCGCGACGCCGACTATGCCGGCGGCCAGCAGTCGCAGATCAGCGGCTACTACGACCCGATCCCGACGGCCGAGTCGAAGAGCGGCTGGGTGTACATCGTCGCCGACAACTTCGACCGCAGCCAGCCGATGGTGCTCTATCGCGTCGCCCCGGAGAACTTCGGCGACCGGTCCCACTGGCAGGGCTGGGCGCCCGGCCCAGACGGCGGCTGGGGTAAAGCGCCGATAGCGTTGTGGGGCGACCAGATCGGCGAGATCAGCATGACGCAGATCGACGGCAAGTCGGTGCTGTCGTATTTCAACTCCACCACCGGCAACATGGAACTGCGGGTGGCCGACGATCCGACCGCGCTGGGCAGCGCGCCGGTCACCACCGTCGTCCAGCACGACGACTGGCCCGAGCCCGCCGAAAGCCTTCCGCCACCGCAGGACAACCGGCTGGCGCAGCCCTACGGCGGCTACATCTCGCCCGGCTCGACGCTCGACGAGGTAAGGGTCTTCGTCAGCCAGTGGCACAACAGCGATGCGCGGGTCCGGTCGCCGTACCGGGTGATCCAGTTCGCGGTCAACCCATTGAAACCCTAGTCAGCAGGCGTTTTCTCGGCATCCGTCCGCAGTCCGTCCGCAACAGTTCCGAAGACTTGCTCAACGAGGCTTGCCGCCGCGTTCCTTGTCCGGTTGCTGGCGTCCGGCCAGAGATGCCCATAGGTGTCCAGCGTGACGCTCGGAGAGGAGTGTCCCAGTGCGCGTTGTACGGTCACCACATCGCAGCCCTCGCGGATCAATCCCGAGGCGAAGAAATGCCGGCAACCGGCCGGGCGTTCTCGCCAGCCTTGCTGAACTTGAGTTAGAGAGCTGGGCAAGGAGCGCCGCACGGCAGCGCGTGATGCACGAAGCGGGCACGCGGTCAGTCCATCGGTCGCCCGAAGGCGCTGGATCGGTCGAAGGTTGCCCTTGCGCAGCGGATGCATACTAGCGGCGAGTCGGCCAGCACAATCGCTGCCGCGCTCGGCGTCAGCAGGGCCACCGTCTATCGCGTGCTGGCCGATCAGGCGGACTAGCGCGTAGTCAACCGCTGACCTCTCATGGATGGCTACCGGACCACAGCGTGATTGACCAAATAATTGTTCCGCCCTATGTTGGGTTCTGGCTTGGCTTTGCCGACAACCGGGGAGAGGAATCGCTACGTGATTGATTTCAAGGATCAAGTGGCAGTGATCACTGGCGCGGGCCGTGGCCTTGGTCGGCTCTATGCCATGGACGTAGCGCGGCGAGGCGGATCGGTAGTGGTCAATGACCTTGGCGGCACAATGCGCGGGGAGGGGGCCGACAGCAAGGTTGCGGACGAGGTGGTCGAGGAGATCACCTCCGCAGGAGGCACGGCTGTAGCCTCCTACGACTCGGTAGACACTGCGGAGGGCGGTGAGGCCATCGTCCAGACCGCCGTCGAGAACTTCGGACGCCTCGACGTGGTCATCAGCAACGCCGGAATCTTCAACAGCATCGCCTTCGATCAAATGGAACCGTCGCAATGGCGACAGATGCTCGCGGTGCACCTGGACGGCGGGTTCTATCTGAGTCAGCCAGCTTTCAACGTGATGAAGAAGCAGGGGTACGGCAGGTTCGTCTTCATCTCATCTTCCGGCGGACTGTTCGGTCAGCACCTAGAGGCGCACTACGCTGCCGCTAAGACGGGATTGGTCGGGCTTAGCAACATCATCGCGCTTGAGGGTGCCGATCACGGCATTCTCTCTAATACGGTTCTGCCCTTTGGCTTCTCGCGCATGGTTACCGAGACGGTGGACTCGGCCACGCTTGAGAATCTGGGACTGCTAGAGCTGATCGGCCCGGAGAAAGTGGTGCCTATCGTGACGTATCTGGCTAGCCGCGCTTGTGCATCCAGCCATGAGAACTATTCGGCGTGCGCTGGCCGCTATGCCCGCGTCTTCGTCGGGCTAGGTGATGGTTGGTTGCCCGACCGTGGCGCCACAGCCACAGCTGACGACATCGCCGATCACTTCTCAGAAGTCTCTGGAACGGAGCCGTACACGATCCCCGGCAACATCTACGAGGAACTCTTCTCCGTTGTTGGCCGGCTCGGCGTGGACCTCTCGGCGGCCGCTGCCCCTTCCGATTAGTTCGGATAGCTCTTACGACGCCCCAGGCTCCCACGCTGGGAAGTGGGTGGGGGGTGCCCCCGAGCCGCATATACGGTCCGCCTCGTACGGCCAGCGCCGTCTCTCTCTCCGGGGGGCGAGAGCGTCCGCAGACCGTCCGCAGCAGGATCGTTACCCATAATTTGCCGCCAACGTCGCCAACGGTGCTGACCTGCAACAACTAATAAGTTCAACAATTCTCAACGTTGCCGAACGTGCAGGAACGGATTCGCGGTCAACCCATTCAAGCCTTGGTCGGAGCCCTAGATCTAGTCCTTCGCTCGGCGTCTTGGTTCCTTGGGATCGTCACCCGTACCCGACGACCGGTCGCTGACGAGTCGGCCCAGCCGGGAGACTCCCGGCAGGTTGGACAGTGCCTTGAACACGTCGTTGCCCGTGGCGATAAGCGCTTCCAACTGCGGCAGCAAACGGTCCATGGCTCGGACCATAGGATCAGCGAGCGCCATGTATCTTTCCGCGCGGTCAATCGTCATGTTGAGGCGCTCGGTCGCGACCGCCAGGTTCTCCGCAAGATCCGGCAACTGCGCTGCAATCTGAACCGACGCACGCGGAATTCGCAGAGTATTGCTCGCGACGGCTTGCGCCGCCTCCACAGCCGCTTGCGCTGTCTCGGCAGCTGCTTGCACGGCAGATTTGTTGTCGCTCGGGCGCGCGCCCTTTGAGCTGGCCATATCAACAATTTTGCCGCACACCGACCACGCTGTCATTGCTTTGCCGCCAAACTGAGCGGCCGCTCCTACGCCAGCCATTTCGGTGCTGGCGTCAATTCGCCCTTGAGCTTGTTCGATTTGGTCGTAGGCGTAGGTCACCACGGCGGCGGTGGTCGTTGTCTCCCCCTGGCTGGCGAACGATTCGTAGGTCGTCTCACCGAGGACATCGCGTACATGGGTACTGACGCCTCCCACCGGCAAGTCGAACCCTGAATGTCGGTGAACAAGAACGTCACGACTCCCGACGGTGTGGAAACTGGAGGAACTGACACCCCTTTAACCTTGATCTTTCGTATAGCCGGCGGAGACACCCCGTTGTTCGAGTTCTGTTCGGGCTTGGTCGATTTGGTCGAAAGGCGTAGATGGCTGGAGAGCGGTTCGCGACCGAGCTACTTCAGGCAGCTGCCCGCATCGATCGGCAGTGTGACACCGGTGATGTAGCGAGATTCGTCGGACGCCAGGAACAGCACTGCGTTGCTGATGTCCTGCGCCTCCACCCATGGGATCGGCAGCGTATGAAAAGTCTGGCAAAACGGCGCCAAATCGTCGGGGCCCGGATTATCCAAGTCGGGGCGGACCAATCTGTAGAGCCCCTCGTTCAACACCATCGGAGTGTTCACAAACGTGGGGTGTATCGAATTAACGCGGATCATGTGCTGACCTAGTTCGACTGCGAACGCCCGCATGAGGCCGACAACACCGTGTTTGGAGGCCACGTAATGGCCGAGAAGGAGATTGGAGTAGGCCTTGAACCCGTTGACCGAGCTCGTCAGCACGATCGAACCCCCGTGGCCGCCCGCCAACATATGGGGCACACAGGCTTTCACGGTCTTCCACACACCCGTTAGGTTCACGTCGATTATGTCCTGCCAGTCATTTTCACTGACTTTGTCTAGTGTGTGACCGTCGTCGCTGCCGGCGTTGCTGATCCCTGCATTAGCCACGATGACGTCCAGCCGGCCCAACTGATCCACGCCGCTGTCCACTGCGGCCTTAAGGGCCTCGTAGTCGCGCACGTCGACTTCGGCGGTGACAACGCGGCGGTGATGGCCCCGTACCAAATCCGCGGTTTCGGCCAGGTTTTCTCGCGTGGACGGTGGGTTCAAGAATCCTTCAATCGGCTTACAGATGTCGATGGCGATGATGTCCGCACCCTCTTGCGCCAACCGCACCGCATGCGCTCGGCCCTGACCGCGGGCCGCGCCGGTGATGAATGCGACCTTGCCTTCGACACGCCCACCCATAACGACCCCTTCTATCTTCCTACTACGAATAGTTGGCGTCTATTTCGATTCGGCCTTCAATTCTGCTCGGGCCCGGTCGATTTGGGCGTATGCGTAGTTCGCCATTTCGCCGGTGGTCATCGCTTTACCCCGCTGGCCCAGCGAGACGGATCGGCGGCACGCCGGAACACGGTTGTGAGTGTGTTTGCAGCTGCTTTCGTAGGGCTGGTCGCCGAGGACATGATGCCGTCCCAGCGCCCGCCGCGATCCGACCAGCAATTTGAGGCGGTGATCGAGACGATCTCGGATCTTGTCTTCGCTTGGCACGAAGGATTCCGCACGCTCATAGCTGTTTCATAAGTTGCACCTAGCGCCACCTATTCGCGCCTCCGCATCATTCCAGGTATGAGCGAAACACCAGAAGTCCCAACGAGGCCAACCGCCGTCGCCACTGAGCCGGCGACTGCGGTTGTCAAACCCTATTGGCTCTACCGATTCGCGGCGTGGGTCGTGATCATCGCGGGCATCGTCTTCACCGTGACGACCATCTTCTTCGCCGGATTCAAGGTCGCCCACCTGGGCCATCACGGCTGCCACCACCACGGTTGGGGCCATCACCACTCGATGAACCACGGCGGTCCGCAGCCCCACGGCCAGGGCACCGGGTTCCAGCAGGGCGTCGGCGGTCCCGGACCGTCGCACATGCCGGAATCGGTCGCACCGTCTTTGGCTCCGGCCCATTCGTAGTCCGAACTCCAAGAGCCCGGCGTCCCTCGAGGGGCGCCGGGCTCCCTCTTTCGGTACCCCACCCCGGTAATGGACCGGTCGCGGTCGCCACTGAGCTGAGGCATTATGCGGGGTATGAGCGAGACTCCCGAGCCTTTCACCCCTTCGTCGCCGGCCACGCCGGCGCCCATCTTGGCTCCGGCACCGCAATCCGAGCGGCTCTACCAAGCTGCGGCATGGGTGGCGATCATCGCCGGGGTGACATTGATCGGCGTGGTCTTCCTCAAGTTCGCCTGGGTGCTCGGTTATTAGCTCGTCCGTCGGCGCGGCAGATGTACGCGCGTTCCCGACTCGCGAGCGCCGCTGGTTGATGGCGGGACCCCGCCTGGGCATGATCGTCAAATGACCCAACCACCCGAGCACCCGATCCAGCCGCCGGCGGGTCCGCCTCCGGCCCTGTATACCTCGACACCTCCGACCGCGGCGAAGCACGCCCGGCTCTACCAAGCTGCCGCGTGGGTGGTGATCGTGGCCGGAACCGTCTTCGTGCTCGCGGTCGTCTTTTTCGCCGGTGCCGAACTCACCGGCCACGGCCCGCAATACCGGCACCATCACGGAGTGTTCGCGCCTGACTCCCCGGGTGGTCCCGACGGCCCGCCACCGCCCTACGTGGTATTCCCGGGCGGACCTTTCCCGCCGGGCTCGGGTCCGGGTGGGCCCTGGGGCCCATGGGGACCTGGCATGGGACCGGGCGGACCGGGTGGGCCCGGCGGTCACGGCGGTCACGGTGGGCACGGTGGTCCGGACGAGCCCCCGCCACCGCCGCCCACCTACACGCCGTAGCAACGACGATGACCAAGCGGATCTCCCTGGCCGCGATCGCATGTGGAGGCATCGCGGTCGCATGGGCCGCCCCGATCGCGGCGGCCCGGCCATCGGATCCCGGTGTGGTGAGCTACGCGGTCCTCGGCAAGGGTTCGGTGGGCAACATTGTCGGCGGACCGATGCGGGACGAGTCGCTGTTCACCCAGCCTTTCCAGGGCTACTCGGTCGACGACCCGGTGTGCAACAACTGGGCCGATATCGGGTTGCCGGAGGTGTACAACGATCCGGACCTGGCCTCGTTCAACGGAGCCAGCACGCAGACGTCACCGACCGACCAGACGCACTTCGTCAAGCAAGCGGTCGGGGTGTTCGCCACCGACACCGCGGCCGGAGCGGCGTTCCACCGGGTGGTCGACCGCACGGTCGGCTGCTCGGGTCGCACTACGCCCATGCATCTCGACAACGGCACGACCCAGGTGTGGTTGTACGACGGCGGTCCGGCGGGCCCCGCAGACGCGGCGTGGAGTAAACAAGACGTAGGCAGCGACAGGCGATGTTTCGTGCAGAGCCGTCTGAGGGAAAACGTGCTGCTGCAAGCAAAGGTCTGTCAGTCCGGCAACGGTGGTCCGGCGGTCAATGTGCTCGCCGGTGCCATGCAGAACGCATTGGGCCAGTAAACCTAGACCGCGGCCGCTCCGAACTACCCCACGGGAATATGTCGGTGCCTGCTGATAGATCAAGTCTTGTGACTATCGTGAGATAGCCGCGCGCAAACCTATGGCTCGCGACCGACGGTCGGGGCCCGGAGGGGTCGAGGATATGGCGTTCGCCGTCGCGTCGCAGGTGGATCCCGCACGTCTGGCGGACGGTGAATTTCCCAGCGCATCGGCGGCGGCGCAATTCATCGCCGAGACCTGCCTGGCCGACGGCCCGGTAGGCCGGGTGGGTCTGGAAATCGAGGCGCACTGCTACGACCCGGCGGATCCGCACCGCCGACCGGCCTGGGACGAGATCACCGGCGTTCTGGAGTCGCTGCCGTCCATGCCGGGCCGCAGTGCGGTCACCGTCGAACCCGGTGGCGCGGTGGAGCTCTCCGGTCCGCCGGAGCTGGGTGTGACGGCCGCCATCGAGGCGATGGCCAGCGACCAGGCCGTGCTGAAGAAGGCTTTCGACGCGGCCGGTCTGGGTCTGGTCTCGTTGGGGGCAGACCCGCTGCGGCCGGCCAAGCGGATAAACCCCGGAGCGCGTTACCAGGCGATGGAACGGTTCTTTAAGGCCAGCAACACCGGGGCCGCGGGCGCGGCGATGATGACCTCGACCGCCTCGGTGCAGGTCAACCTCGACGCCGGCCCGCAGGCCGGATGGGCCGACCGGGTCCGGCTGGCCCACGCGCTCGGGCCGGTGATGGTGGCGATCTCGGCCAACTCACCGCTGCTCAGCGGAGAGTTCTCCGGCTGGCGCTCGACCCGGCAGCGGGTCTGGAGCCAGCTCGATTCAGCCCGGTGCGGGCCCATCTTGACCGCCAGCGGCGACGATCCCGGCACCGACTGGGCGCGCTACGCGCTCAAGGCGCCGGTGATGCTCGTGCACAGCCCCGAGCCGGTGCCGGTCACCCATTACCTGCCGTTCGCCGACTGGGCCGACGGCCGCGAGCTGCTCAGCGGACGCCGGCCCACCCGCTACGACTTGGAATATCACCTGACCACGCTGTTTCCGCCGGTGCGACCACGGCAATGGCTCGAGATCCGCTACCTCGACAGCGTCCCGGCCGACATCTGGCCAGCGGTGGTATTCACGATGGTCACGCTGCTCGACGACGCGGTGGCCGCGGACCTGGCCGCCGAAGCCGTCAAACCCGTCGCGACCGCGTGGGACACGGCCGCCCGCCTCGGCCTTGGCGATCAGCGGATTCTCACCGCGGCCCGCCGGTGTGTGGCGATCGCGGCCGAACGCGCACCCGCCGCGCTGAGCGCCGGCATGCAGCGCCTCACCGACGCGGTGGCGCAGGGCCGCTGCCCGGCCGACGACTTCTCCGACCGGGTGATCGAGAACGGCATCGCGGCCGCGGTCACCGCTTTGGCGCTAGGGGAGCAGTGACGTCACGCGAGACGCTGGTCCGCGACATGCAGCGGGCGCGCCGACGAACCCTGCGCCTGGTGGATTTCGACGACGCCGAACTCCGTCGTCAGTACGACCCATTGATGAGCCCGCTGGTCTGGGACCTGGCGCACATCGGACAGCAAGAAGAACTCTGGCTGCTGCGCGGCGGTGACCCGGATCGACCGGGAATCCTGTCCGGTGCCGTGGAAAGCCTCTACGACGCCTTCGTGCATTCGCGCGCCAGCCGGGTCGATCTGCCGCTGCTGTCCCCGGAGCAGGCGCGTACCTACTGCCGGACGGTCCGAACGGCGTCGCTCGACGCGCTCGATCGGCTGCCCGACGAACCCGACCAGAACTTCGTCTACGGCATGATGGTCAGCCACGAGAACCAGCACGACGAAACCATGCTGCAGGCTCTGAACCTGCGCGTCGGGCCGGCGCTGCTGTCGCAAGCCGGCATGTTGCCGTCCGGTCGGGCCGGGTTGCCCGGAACATCGGTCGAAATACCCGGTGGCCCTTTCGTGCTCGGCGTCGACGGGGTCGATGAACCGTTCTCGCTGGACAACGAGCGCCCGGCCCACGTCGTCGACGTGCCGACGTTCCGCATTGGGCGGGTCCCGGTAACCAACGGCGAGTGGCGGCAGTTCATCGACGACGGCGGCTACGCGCAGCCGCGGTGGTGGTCGCCGCGCGGGTGGGAACACCGCATGGCCGCGGAGTTGACCGCGCCGCAGTTCTGGAGCATCGACGGGCACACCCGCACCCGGTTCGGCGTCGTCGAGGACATCCCGGCCGACGAACCCGTCCAGCACGTCAGCTATTTCGAGGCCGAGGCCTACGCGGCATGGGCCGGCGGCCGCCTGCCCACCGAACGCGAATGGGAGAAGGCGTGTGCGTGGGACCCGCAGCAGCGCACGCGCCGACGCTATCCGTGGGGCGCCGCGGATCCGTCGCCGGTTTACGCCAATCTCGGCGGCGAGGCACTGCGGCCGGCACCGGTCGGCGCCTATCCGGCCGGCGCGTCGGCCTACGGCGTCGAGCAGATGCTGGGCGACGTCTGGGAGTGGACCAGCTCGCAGCTCGAGCCGTGGCCGGGCTTCACGCCGATGATCTACCAACGCTATTCGGAGCCTTTCTTCGGCGGGGACTACCGGGTACTGCGCGGCGGAGCGTGGGCCGTGGACTTAGGCATCGTGCGGCCCAGCTTCCGTAACTGGGACCATCCGTATCGGCGACAGATCTTCTCCGGTGTCCGGCTTGCGTGGTCCGTCGGCGCCGATCCGGAGGGCCCGCGCTGATGTGCCGTCACCTTGGCTGGCTAGGCGGCGAAGCCTCGGTCTCCTCGCTAGTGCTCGACCCGCCGCAGGGTCTTCGGGTGCAGTCGTACGCGCCACGTCGGCAAAAGCACGGGCTGATGAACGCCGATGGTTGGGGTGTCGGCTTTTTCGACGGCGCGACGCCGCGGCGCTGGCGCAACGCCGCTCCGCTGTGGGGAGATGTTTCGTTTGATTCCATCGCGCCGGCTCTGCGCAGTCACTGCGTTGTCGCCGCGGTGCGCTCAGCTACTGTCGGGATGCCGATCGAAGCCAGCGCGACGGCACCGTTCACCGACGGGCGGTGGCTGTTGTCGCACAACGGAGTCGTCGACCGCGATGTGTTGCCACCCAGCGCGCTGGCCGAATCTATTTGTGACAGCGCACTTCTCGCCGCATTGATCTTCGATCGAGGCCTCGACGCGCTCGGGCAGACGATCGCCGAGGTCGGTGCCGCGGACCCGAACGCACGACTTAACATCCTGGCGGCGAATGGTTCTCGACTGTTGGCCACCACCTGGGGAGACACCCTGTCGATTCTGCGTCGAGACGACGGCGTGGTGCTGGCCAGCGAGCCGTATGACGACCAGCCCGGCTGGGAAGATCTCCCCGATCGCCACCTCATCGAGGTCACTTCAGACGAAGTGACCATGACCGCACTGAACCCAACGAAGGGATAGTGATGACGCTGACGTTGTCCAACCATCTGGCCGCGGACTCGGCTTTCGAGGCGCTGTGCCGTGATGTGCGCGACGGACTGCAGAGTTCACCGAAGTCGTTGCCGCCCAAGTGGTTCTATGACTCGGTGGGTAGCGACCTGTTCGACCAGATCACTCGCCTGCCGGAGTACTACCCGACTCGCGCCGAGGCGGAGATCCTGCGGTCTCGTGCCGCCGAGATCGCAACCGTCACCGGTGCGGACACGCTGGTCGAGTTGGGCAGTGGGACATCGGAGAAGACCCGAGTGTTGCTGGACGCCCTGCGCGACGGCGGGACGCTGCGCAGGTTCGTCCCGTTCGACGTCGACGCCAGCATGCTCTCGCTGGCCTCGAAGGCAATCCAGGCGGAATACCCCGGCGTCGAAATCGCCGCTGTCTGCGGCGATTTCGAGGAACACCTGGGCAAGATCCCGACGGCCGGCCGTCGGCTGTTCGTGTTCCTGGGCTCGACGATCGGCAACCTGAAACCCGGTGCACGCGAAGAATTCCTGGGCGGATTGGCCGACGCGCTGCAACCGGGTGACTGCCTGCTGCTGGGCACCGACTTGGTCAAGGACACCGACAGGCTGGTCGCGGCCTACGACGACGCCGCCGGGGTGACCGCACGGTTCAACCGCAACGTGCTGGCGGTGGTCAATCGAGAACTCGACGCGGACTTCGACATCGACGCATTCCGCCACGTCGCCACCTGGAACCCAGCCGAAGAGCGCATGGAAATGTGGCTGCGGTCCGAGCGGGCGCAACAGGTCCGCATCGCTGCGTTGGGTTTGACGGTCGAATTCGAATCCGGCGAAAAGGTTCTCACCGAAGTGTCGTGTAAGTTCCGCCCCGACGTGGTGGCCGACGAATTGGCTCAGGCGGGATTGCGTCTCACCCAGTGGTGGACCGATGCCGCCGGTGATTTCGGGTTGTCTCTGTCGGTCAAGTGAGCGCGAGCCTGGCCGAGACCTGGCAGGCCGCCCGGCCGCCGGTGGCCGGGCTGCACTTGGACAGTGCCGCGTGTTCGCGGCAGAGCCTCGCTGCGCTCGATGCCGCCGCGCAGCACGCGCGACACGAAGCCGAGGTCGGGGGATACGTCGCGGCCGAGGCGGCCACACCCGTCCTGCACGCCGGTCGTGCCGCGGTCGGCGTGCTCACCGGAATGTCCGGATGCGCAGGTGGTGTTCACCACCGGCTCGCAGCACGCGCTGGATCTGCTGCTGTCCAGTTGGCCGTCGGCCGAGCGGACGCTGGCCTGTCTGCCCGGCGAGTACGGGCCCAACCTGGCGTTGATGACAGTGCATGGTTTCGAGCGCCAGAGCCTGCCGACGGATGCCGACGGCCGAGTTGTGGTCGAGGAAGCAGCGACGAGACTGGCCGCCGAGCCGCCTGATCTGGTCCACCTGACCGCCGTCGCCAGTCACCGCGGCGTAGTGCAACCGCTGGCCGAAATGGCAAGCCTGTGTGCGGGTTTGGGCGTTCCGCTAGTCGTGGACGCCGCGCAAGCGCTTGGGCACGTCGACTGTTCAGCGGCCGGCGTGGACGTGGTCTACGCATCGTCACGCAAATGGCTGGCCGGACCGCGTGGTGTCGGCGTGCTGGCTGTCCGGCCGGCGCTGATGCAGCGGCTGCGACCGCGACTACCACCCAAGGAGTGGATCGGGCCGCTGTCGAACGCCGATCGGCTCGAACTTGGTGAAGCTAATGTTGCTGCGCGCGTGGGCTTTTCGGTAGCCATCGGTGAACACCTGGCGGCCGGCCCGGCTGAAGTGCGCGCCCGCCTGGCCGAGTTGGGTCGCGTCAGCCGGACTGTCCTGGCCGACGTGCCGGGGTGGCGGGTGGTCGAGGCCGTCGACGAGCTGAGTGCCATCTCCACGCTGACGCCGACCAGCGGCTCCGACCCCAGAAAGATCCGCGACTGGCTGATCGCCGAACGTCGCATCGTGACGACAGCCGTGGTGACCGAACGGGCGCCGCTGGAGTTGCGCGCGCCGGTGCTACGGATCTCCCCGCACGTCGACACCGCTGAAGACGACTTGACGGCGCTCGCGGCGGCAATCAGTGAGGCGACGGCTGCGGTGTAATTCTGTCGGTGACGTGGGCAGACAGCCGGTTCACGACGTGAGATAACGGCGTTGACATCATGGCGTTGCCGACTTACAGTCTTATCCTCAGCTTATTCACAGCAAGCTGACACGCAATTTCTACGTTCGAGGCCGCCCTTGACAGCGTCTGAAGCTCACTCGCGACGAAATCAGGATCGACATGAACACCAATCACCACAAGTTCGCGCTCACCCTGTCAACGTTAACCGGCGGCTTGCTCGCGGCAGCGTTTCTGCCGATGGCGGTCGCCACTGCCGATGAGTACGACTTCACACCAGATCTCACAACTTTCGTCCCCACTCAGGTCGAGGGATACCCGCCGCTCATCAACGAAGTGACCGGGACCGAGCAATGGGGTGTCTTCGACCTTACGACCAACACTTCGTTTGCGCCGAACGTTATCAATGGCACTGACACCGAGACGACGTTCGGGTCGTTCACCAACGACGATTATCTGATAAGTTCGGGTCTCGTCGTTTCAGGTCCCCACTTCTTTTCACTGCCGGTCGGTACACAGCTCGACCTTGCCAACTTCGGCCTTGGTTTCGAAAACGAGTGGGTCGATATTCCCAGCGGACCTGACACCGGCATATCGGACCTGCTCATCACGCCTTTTGGGGATTTTGAGCTTTTTGGGTCGGGCTTCTCAGACTTTTCCACCGCACTCGGTTAGCTTTCACTAGCCTTTGTGCGCACTGAGCAAATAAGCCGGCAACTTCATCCGGCCCTTCTCGTCGCGGTCGTGCTCCGGCATCGCCACATCTGAGTCTGGTGGCGACTGAGGAATGTGGGCGTGAATGTAGGCCGGCCGTATTTCGTCGACCTCCCAGTATTTGCTGACCGCGGAACGTAACTCGTCCTCGTCGACCTCGTTCGGCTTCTGCTCCCACTCGCCGGGAAAGGCGCCCTTGGCGAACACCAGCACGAAGTAGGCGGCCCCATCGGCAGCGGCACGATGCACGGCTTGCAGGTAATCGTCTCGGCCCTCGACCGGAAGCGAGTGGAACAGTGTGCTGTCGACGACCGTGTTGAACCGGCCGTCGTGTCCGGTGAATGTGGTGATGTCGGCCTGCTCGAAGGTGGCACCACTCAGCCCGCGCTCCTGAGCCGCCTTGGTGGCGGCGGCGATGGCCGTGGGCGTGAGGTCGACACCGTGCACGGTGTAGCCCTGAGCGGCCAGGGCCAGCGACAACTCCGCGTAACCGCAGCCGGCGTCGAGCACGTCGCTGCGGAACTTTCCGGCGGCAGCGAGCGCGGCCAATTCCGGCTGGGGCTCGCCGATGTTCCACGGTGGCGGGCCGTCGAAATCACCTGCCTGTCGATATGCGCTGTCCCAGTCCATCACTTCATTTGCCATGTGTTTCAACCTACTCCGGGCCCAACCGACTAGGGCGTGGGCCAGGTGTGGACGGGCTCGTTGCTGTGCATGTGATCGCAGTACCTGTGCAGCATCCCGGCCAGTGCCGCGGATCGGTTCATTTCACGTTTCTCCAACGCTCGCACGGTGGCCACCTGCCATGCGGCTCCGTTCTGCCCGGCGCGGGCACGGCCTTCGATCACACCGAGCAGCCGGTCGCGGATATCGGCAGCGACGCCCCAGCGGTCCAGCCCGTCATAGGCCATCGGCAAGAGCTCGTCGAGTACCAGCTCCTCGGTGCTGACCACGTCCAGCCCCGGCCAGTACAGCTGCGCCCGGATGCCGTGGCGGGCCGCCTCGACGAAATTGCGTTGGGCCGCAGCGAATTCCATCTTCGTCCAGACCTGGCGGTCCTCGTCCGACAGCGCGCGCAGCATGCCGTAGTAGAAGGCCGCGTTGGCCAACATGTCGACGACGGTCGGGCCGGCGGGCAGCACTCGGTTCTCCACCCGCAGATGTGGCCGGCCGGCCACCACGTCGTAGACCGGACGATTCCACCGGTAGACCGTGCCGTTGTGCAGCCGCAGCTCGGCCAGGTGCGGAGTCCGTCCCGCCGCGAGCTCGGCGACCGGATCCTCGTCGGACACCTCGGGCAGCAGCGACGGGAAGTAGCGGACGTTCTCCTCGAACAGGTCGAAGATCGACGTGATCCATCGTTCGCCGAACCACACTCGTGGCCGCACCCCTTGGATTTTCAACTCGTCGGGCCGGGTGTCGGTGGACTGCGCGAACAACTCGATACGCGTTTCCGACCACAACCGATGACCGAAGAAAAACGGGGAGTTCGCGCCGAGGGCCAGCTGCGGGCCGGCCAGCACCTGGGCGGCGTTCCAGTAGGCCGCGAAATCGTCCGGCGCCACCTGCACGTGCAATTGCATGCTGGTGCAGGCGGATTCGGGCGCGATCGACGACGAGATGATGCTGAGCGGCTCGGGGCCGTCGATGTCGATCTGCAGGTCTTCACCGCGGGCATTGAAGATCGAGTCGTTGAGCGCCGCGTAGCGCGACGACTCGCTCATCCACCCGCTGGCGAGATGCTCGGGCATCAGCGTGGGAAGTATGCCGATCATGACGATGTGGGCGCCGCCGGCGCTGGCCTTGGTCTCCGCGGCGTTCAGGCTGGCCCGGACCTCTTCTTCCAGTCGGGCACCGGCATCTGCGCCCAGCGGACGCGGTGGAACGTTGAATTCGATGTTGTAGGCGCCTAATTCGGTCTGGTAAGCCGGGTCGGCGATAGCAGCCAGCACGTCGGAGTTCGTCATCGCCGGCTGGTATGCGTCGTCGACCAGGTTGCATTCGATCTCCATCCCGGTGAGCGGATGATCGAACTCGAAGTCGGACTGTGCGAGCATCCGCTCGAAAACATCCAGGCACACTTGCACCTTGCGCCGGTACTCCTGCCGGTCGACCCGCGCGTAGGTGGTCCGCTTGACGTCTTCGCCCACGACGCCGATGCAACCGCTTTACCCGCGGTCGCGCAACCAGATCAGCCAAATGAACTGATGTGACGCCGAATTGCTGCGGTGTGCCATCTGCGTGAATTCGCCGCCGCTCTATTGACGCATGCGTAGGCTAGTTGCAACAATCTCAGCTCTGCCTTACGCGAATCACAGGAACATTGGGGGCCAGGATGGGTCGCAGTTACCGACGCGCCGCGGCAGTCGCGGTGGGGACGCTGATCGCGTCACCGGCGCTCGCACTGCTTGCGGGATCCGTCGCGAGCGCCGACGACCTGTCGTCCATCGGGCCGATCGCGATCGGCGGGTACACCGAAGCGTTGACGTACGACACCACGACGGGGGGATTCGACAACTATCTGGTCGGGTCTTACGACGGTTATCCGTACGACCTCGACGTCTACTTCGATCCGTCCGGTTCCGGCAACAGCGAAGTGCTGCTCACCGTCCCGTTCCTGTTCCAGGGCGGTTTCGCCGACGCCGGCGGGACGATCACCCCGATCGCGTCGGTGTTCAATCCCGCCGACTTCGTCAACCCGGATGTCGGCTTGATCGACCTCGGTGGTACGCCCGACCCGGCGTTGGGCGTCATCTCGTTCGAGCCGTTCAATCTCGGTGGATACGAGGACATCCTCAGCATCAACTCCACGAACTTCGCTATCGACAACTATGTCACCGGGTTGTCCAACGGGTTGCCCTTCGACCTCGACTTCGCCACAGGGGCCCCGGGATCAAATTCCGCAGACTTCCTGTTGACGGTTCCGCTGCTCTTTCAGGGGGGATTCACCGACGTCGCGGGGGCGATTACGCCGATCTTCTCGATCGACTTCGCCCATTTCATCAACGCCGACATCGGATTGAGCGCTATCGGCGGTCTCTGACCGACGGCGGCCCGCGTAGTCCATGATGGACGGCGAACGCGGGAGGGAATGCAGTTGGCGGAGTTCGTCGCTTCGATCGACCAGGGCACCACCAGCACTCGGTGCATCATTTTCGGCCGCGACGGCGGCGAGGTGGGCCGGCATCAGCTCGAGCATGAGCAGATCCTCCCGCGAGCGGGTTGGGTCGAACACAACCCCGTCGAGATCTGGGAGCGCACCACGTCGGTGCTGATGTCGGCGCTCAATTCCACCAACTTGTCATCCGAAGACATTGTCGCGCTGGGTATTACGAACCAACGCGAGACGACCCTGGTGTGGAGCCGGCGCACCGGGCGCCCCTACTACAACGCGATCGTCTGGCAGGACACCCGCACAGACCGCATCGCGTCGGCCCTGGAACGCGACGGCCACGGCGACGTCATCCGTCACAAAGCGGGCCTGCCACCGGCCACCTATTTCTCCGGCGGCAAGCTGCAGTGGATCCTGGAGAACGTCGACGGCGTACGCGAAGCCGCCGAGGCCGGTGACGCGATATTCGGCACCACCGACACCTGGCTGCTGTGGAATCTGACCGGCGGTCCGCGGGGTGGGGTGCACGTCACCGACGTCACCAACGCCAGTCGGACCATGCTGATGAATCTCGAGACGTTGGACTGGGACAACGAACTGCTGTCGTTCTTTGGCATCCCGCGCGACATGCTTCCGGCGATCGCGGCGTCGTCGCCGCTCGAGGCCTACGGGATGACCGTGGCGGACGGCCCGCTCGGCGGGGAGGTGCCGATCACCGGAATTCTCGGGGATCAACACGCGGCCATGGTCGGGCAGGTCTGCCTGTCGCCCGGCGAGGCCAAAAACACCTATGGCACGGGCAATTTCCTGCTGCTGAATACTGGTGAGGAAATCGTGCGGTCGAGCCACGGCTTGCTGACCACGGTGTGCTACCAGTTCGGCGACGCCAAACCTGTTTACGCGCTTGAGGGTTCGATTGCAGTCACCGGATCTGCCGTGCAGTGGCTGCGGGATCAGATGGGCATCATCAGCGGCGCCGCGCAGAGCGAATCGCTGGCCCGCCAGGTCGAGGATAACGGCGGGGTGTACTTCGTGCCGGCGTTCTCGGGCCTGTTTGCGCCCTACTGGCGCTCGGATGCGCGGGGCGCGATCGTGGGGCTGTCGCGGTTCAACACCAACGCCCACCTGGCCCGCGCGACGCTGGAGTCCATCTGCTACCAGAGTCGCGATGTCGTCGACGCGATGCAGGCCGATTCCGGTGTGCGCCTGGAGGTTTTGAAGGTCGACGGCGGAATCACCGCGAACGATCTGTGTATGCAGATTCAGGCGGACGTGCTCGGCGTCGAGGTGGTGCGTCCGGTGATCGCCGAGACGACGGCTTTGGGCGCCGCGTACGCCGCGGGTCTGGCAGTGGGTTTCTGGTCCGGCCCAGACGACCTGCGCGACAACTGGCGCGAAGGTAAGCGGTGGTCGCCGGCGTGGGACGAGCACAAGCGCGCGGCGGGATACGCTGGATGGCGAAAAGCGGTGCAGCGCACGCTCGATTGGGTCGAGGTCGATTGAGATGAAAAGTGGGGACCAGCCTGCGCTGGCCCCCACCGGGTTCACCGACGATCAGTCGTCTTCGCCAAGAATCGTGTAGATCTCGCGGCGAGCGTTGTTGACGATGTCGAGGATGCGCTGCTGCTGCTCTTCGTTGGCGGCGTGCGCGGATTGCGCTACGGCGCCGAACAATTGGCCGACAGCGGCGCGCAGGTTGAGGTGTGCCGGGTCCACGCCGTCGGCGATCTCCTGCCACGGCGGGGTGGCGACCTTCTCGGCGGCTTCCTTGCCGGCATCGGTCAACGCGAACAGCTTCTTGCTGCCCTCGGATTCCGTGCTGACGATCAGGCCCTCATCGACGAGCAACTGCAGGGTGGGATAAACCGAGCCGGGGCTGGGCTTCCACAGGTCCTGGCTGCGCTCGGCAACCTCCTGGATGATCTCGTAGCCGTGCATCGGTCGTTCGGCGAGCAGCACCAGGATGGCGGCGCGGACATCGCCTCGGCGGCTGCGCCGGCTGTGACCGCCGCGTCGTCCGCCGCGCCCACCAGGACCGAAGCCGGGACCGAAGCCAGGGCCGAAGCCGCCGGGACCGAAGCCGCCGCGGCCAAATCCGCGACCGAAGCCGGGTCCGAATGGACCGTCGTGGCCGGCGTCGTGGCCCCGGACGTAGTCGCGAAACTCACGACGAGCTTGCTTGCGCTGCTCGTGGAAGGCGCGGCGGTCCTGCGGCGCGAAGCCGAAGCCCGCTGGTCCGGCCGCGAGCGGGCGTCCCGCATGGGGCCCGCCTACGTCAAAGAACGCGTTGTTCATTGATTGATCTCGTTTCTGGAAAGGTAGCGCCGTGTGCGCTACCGATACAGTGACGATATATCGGGAACTATCGTTACGCAAGATCGAACAGTGAGTGGCCGACCTTCCCGGCGGTTTGCGACCCTGGGCAGCGGGGTAGCACCCACTCATGAGCAAGGACATCGACGTGGAACAACACCGTGACCTTGACCGCGATGACCGGTCGGCTCGCCCGCACCGCAGCGATCGCGCCCGGCTATGGCTGAACTGGGCGCTTGCCATCCTGACCGTGATCGCCGCGGGGGTCGCCATGGCGGTCGCCCTCGGCGCGGTGATGAGCACAGCGGCGTGCAGCGACAAGGCCTGTCCAAACCTCGGTCCTCGCGGGATCAGCTTCGACGTGCTGTACTACGGCGCTCCGGCTGTGGCAATCGTGACGGTCGTGTTGTCGTTCTTCACCGCTCGGCACCGGCGGGGCTTCATCGTTCCCGTCGTTGCGCTGGCATTGCTGATCGCCGACGTGGCCATTCTCGCGATCACGGTCGCCCAGTAGCTGCCTAGCGGTACGGGTACGGCCGTAATCGGGCCAGCTCCCGGCGATGGCGTTCGGCGAGCACCGCGGCCAGGACCAGCTGGGGCGGTGTGCCGGGTGGCGGTGGCGGGGCCACCTGGCTCAGCACATCGGTGGCGATTCGATAGGCCATCTGCTCGCGCAGCGACGGATCGAGTTGCCTTGCCCGCGAGAGAAATTGGCGTGCGATATCGGCCTGCTCCGGATTCAGCCCGGACAGCTGCAACGACGCGGCCCACCACGCCAGCTGCGGCGGCATCATCGGCGGCGGGCCCAGCTTCGGGCCGCGTTCGCTGATCACAATGGTGCCGGCGAAGATATCGCCGATGCGTTTGGCTCGCGACGAAAGCATGCTGGAGATCACTGCGGGACTGCCCAGTAGCATCCAGATCTCGACTACCGACGCCAGCGCGCGAAACAGGGCTTGCCGGAAGCGCTCCGGGCCGCCGTCATCCGAGACGACCCGCAGTCCCATCACCATCTTGCCGACCGTGCGGCCTCGGGTCGCGGTCTCGAAGACCAAGGGGTAGCCGACGAACACCAGCACGGTGAAGATGATCATGATCGCCCCGGTCAACGCGTCGTCGAAGTGGCTGAGCGCACCCGCCCACAGCGTCAGCGATATCAGGTAGCCGATCACGATGACCGTGATGTCGATCAGCGCGCTGAGTGCCCGTATCGGCAGCTGGGCGACGCGCACATCGAGCACGACGGCATCCCCGGTCACCACCTCAGACATACTTCGCACGCTACCTCGCTTTTACGGCGACCCGCATCGCTCGGCTGCGCCGTTCTCGCGATCGCCGCTACCCTCGGTCCGGTGGACGTCGACGCTTTTGTGCTCGCGCACCGCGACAGTTGGGATCGCCTCGAGCGGCTGGTGAGGAATCGCAACCGGCTTGGTGGCGCTGAGATCGACGAACTCGTCGAGCTTTATCAGCGGGCGTCGACACATCTGTCGATGCTGCGTTCCGGCTCCTCCGATTCCGCTCTGGTCGGCAGGCTTTCGAGCCTCGTCGCCCGGGCCCGCGCCGCGGTGACCGGTGCGCACGCCCCGCTGTCGAGTGAATTCATCCGATTCTGGACGGTGTCGTTTCCGGTGGTGGCGTACCGCGCGTGGCGGTGGTGGTTGGCGACGGCGATCCTGTTCTTCGCCGTGGCGATGGTGATCGCGCTGTGGGTGATGGGCAACCCGGAGGTGCAGGCGGCAATCGGAACACCAAGCGAACTCGACGAATTGGTCAACCACGACTTCGCCTCGTACTACAGCGAACATGCGGCCGCGGCGTTCGGTCTGCATGTCTGGGTGAACAACTCGTGGGTGGCAGCCAAGTGCATCGCGTTCTCCGTAGTTCTCGGTGTGCCAATCCCGTTCGTACTGTTCGCCAATGCCGCGAATCTCGGCGTGGTCGCCGGAGTGATGCTGCAAGCCGGCAAGGCGGACGTGCTGTTCGGGCTGTTGCTGCCGCACAGCCTGCTCGAGCTGACGGCGGTGCTCCTCGCGGGCGCGGTCGGGATGCGCCTGGGCTGGTCGGTGATCGCGCCGGGCGACCGGCCGCGCGGGCAGGTCCTCGCCGAGCAGGGCCGTGCGGTGGTTTCGGCGGCGGTGGGTCTGGTTGTGGTGCTGCTGGTTTCGGGCATCATCGAGGCATTCGTTACGCCGTCGCCGCTGCCGACATTCGTCCGGGTCGGCATCGGAATCCTGGCCGAAGCAGGCTTTTTGGCCTACGTCGGCTACTTCGGTAGCCGCGCGGTCCGCGCGGGTGACACCGGTGACATCGCCGATGCGCCCGACGTCGTCCCAACCGGGTGAATTACAGCCGACCGGCGGCCTTCATCGCCAGATAGCGATCGGCCAGCGCCGGCGCGAGATCGGCCGGCGCCGCGTCGACCACCTCGACGCCGTTCTGCCGCAACCGGGTAGCAATCGCTGAGCGTTCGCCGCGCGAGCGCTCAGCGGCCGCTGCGTCGTATACCTCGGCAGCGTCGGAGCGACCCGCGGCCAATTGCTCGATCCGCGGGTCGGCGACCGCGGCGACGATCACCTGATGTTTGGCCGACAGCAGCGGCAGCACCGGCAGCAGTCCCGCGTCGAGTGCGCTGGCGTTGAGGTCGGTCAGCAGCACTACCAGGGCCCGTCGTCGGGTGCGTCGAACCACCGCGGAAACCATTGCTGTCGAATCGGATTCGATCAGGGCGGGCGTCAGCGGTGCCATCGCCTCCACCACGCGGCCCAGCAACTCGGTCCGTGCGGCGCCGAAGACACCGGCCCGGGTGACCCGGTCGTGGGCGAGGAAGTCGACGGTGTCACCGGCCCGCGATGCGAGCGCCGCAAGCAGCAGAGCGGCGTCCATCGACCAGTCCAGCCGCGGCCAGCCGTTGGGGTCGCTCGCCGTCGGGTCGACCCCGACCCGACCCGCCGCGGTACGTCCGGTGTCGAGCACGATCAGGACCCGACGGTCGCGCTCCGGGCGCCAGGTGCGCACTACGACGTCAGAGCGCCGGGCTGTCGCCCGCCAGTCGATCGAGCGGACGTCGTCACCGACGACATACTCACGTAGTGAATCGAATTCGGTACCCTGTCCGCGGGTCAGCGTGGGCAGCAGGCCGTCGAGTTCACGGAGCCTGGCCAGCCGCGACGGCAGGTGCTTGCGCGACAGGAACGGCGGCAACACTCGCACCTCACCGGGCAACGGACGTGACTTTTGTCGGCCGGCCAGGCCCAGTGGACCTATCGACCGCGCCGTGATCGCGGCTGAATGCTGGTCGCCGCGGCGGATCGGCCGCAGGCAGGTGTCCACCCGATCGGCGTACCCGGCGGTGAGATCGACAGCATGACTGGCCGGCAGCGCCTGCGTGCTGGGTGGCCAGGCGTCTCGAACGCGGCCGCGGAATCGGCGTCGGCCGACGTTATGGACCAGCAACCCGAGCGTCACGGATTCGCCGAGGCGTACCGAGGGGTTGGACAGCCGGGTGTACTGCAGCTGAAAGGGGTTGGCGGCCAGCATGATATCGGCCAGGACCGCGGCCGCGAGCAGTGCCAGCAGCGTCAGGAATGTCGCTGCCGGCCAGGGTGACACCGCGATCGGCACCGCGCAGAGCAGCGCGATCAGTCCGGTGCGCCCGGTCAATACCACTAGCGTGGCACCGGAACTGACGCCAGGATGCCGTCGAGCACGCCGTCGGTGGTGGCACCCTCCAGTTCGGCCTCCGGCCGAAGCATCACTCGGTGCCGCAGCGTCGGGCGGGCCATCGCCTTGACGTCGTCGGGAGTGACGTAGTTGCGTCCGGACAGCCACGCCCATGACCGCGCCGTCGCCAGCAAAGCGGTTGCGCCACGCGGTGATACACCGAGCTGCAGCGCCGGTGAATGCCGCGTCGCACCGGCGATGTCGACGATGTAGCCGAGCAGCTCGTCGGCCACCAGCACCCGGCGCACCGCGTCACGCCCGGCGGCCAGCTCCGCCGGACCGGCTACCGGCCGGATTATGGACAGGTCGCGCGGATCGAAGCCGTGTGCGTGTCGACCGAGGATGGCGATCTCCGCGTCGCGCGGCGGTAGCGGCACCTCCAGCTTGAGCAGGAATCGGTCGAGCTGTGCCTCCGGCAGCTGATACGTGCCTTCGTATTCGATCGGGTTCTGCGTCGCCGCAACGATGAACGGATCAGGCAGTGCGCGGGCCTCGCCGTCGACGCTGACCTGACGTTCTTCCATCGCTTCCAGCAGCGCCGCCTGGGTCTTCGGCGGCGTCCGGTTGATCTCGTCAGCCAGCATCAGGTTGGTGAACACCGGTCCGCTGCGGAACGTGAACGCGGCGGTGCGGTTGTCATAGACCAGCGACCCGGTGATGTCACCGGGCATCAGATCCGGAGTGAACTGCACGCGGGTGAAATCCAGCCTCAGCGCGGCGGCCAGCGACCGAACCAGCAGCGTCTTCGCCACACCCGGAACACCTTCGAGCAAGACATGACCGCGGCACAGCAGCGCGATCACCAACCCGGTGATCACTGCCTCCTGCCCCACGACGGCCTTACCGATCTCGCCGCGCAGGGCCAGCAACGCGTTCCGTGCCGCCTGGTCTGCCGGCGGCGGGGCGGGGCTGTGAGGCGGTTGGGTCATGAATGTGCGACCTGCCTTTCAATCTCATCGAGTGCTCGGGTGAGCTGTACCAAGTCAGCGTCGGATTCAGGCGGCGGGCCAAACAGGATGCGCCCCAACATCTCCGGGTTGTAGTGGTTGCGCGCCGCCACTGCCTGCACTACCGCCGCCGCAGACATGTCTACGCCCAGCCCGAGTCGCGGTCGTAGGCGTTCTAGCGCAGCGATACGCAGTGCGTCCGCGGCCTGATCACGGGCTCTCCTCGACCGGTACAACCGGCCGCGGCCCTCGACCGTCTCCGATGCTCGGACGACCACCGGAAGCTCCTCGGCCACCAGCGGCCCGATCCGGCGGCCTTTCCACAGCGCTACCAGCCCGACGGTCAGACACAACTGGATGACCATCCAATTCACACTGTCGGGAATCAGATCGAGGATATTTCCTTTACCCGCCGATCCACCTTCGATGTGCCGCGGGGCGAACCAGACCAGGCGGGAATGCTCACCGGCGAGGTTCATCGCCAGCGCGGCGTTGCCGGCCCGCAGCAGTGCTCCGTTGGTCATGAACTCGGTGCTGCCGACCACCGTGACGGTGCGATCGCGGTCCCGGTAGCGGACCAGCGCACCGCCGTAGCAACTCGACACCGTCCTGTCGCCGACGGCCTGAAATGCGTTCGACAGGCCGAAGTCCGCCGACCCGGCCTGATTTGCTTCTCGCAGAGCACAATCCGGCGTAGTAGTCGGTGAGCGGCTGCTCGCGTTGCGGATACCCGGGGACAGCGCTGCGCGGGCCCGCGCGGTCGGCTCCAGCAACAGCAGGTCGCCGGGAGCGTCGGCGAGGCGGGTGAGCAGCGGTTCGGTGGTGACGCGTTCGGTTTGGCCGAACAGCAACAGCGATCCCGGACGCGTCGCCTTCGCCGCCTCGTCGACGCTGTTCGCCACGACGACCGTGACACCTCGATCGCGCAGGAGTGTGACGAGCGCGTGCGCGCCCTCGGGACCGGTCGATTCGGGGTCCAACGTCCCGCCCGGGCGCGGCGCGGTCAGAAAGGCGCTCAGCGCGGCGACGGCGCTGATAGTGACCAGGGCGACCAGCAACCACCACCGCCGCTTGCGCACCGGTCGTGGTGCGTGCGTCGCCGTCACCGGACCGGTGCCCATGAGTCATGGATGGCGTGCTCGGGAGCCCCGAATTGCGCTGTGGTGGTTCGGTAATGGAGGTGATCGTCAAGCTCGACGATCACCTGGTAGGCAGCCCGGGTACCAGGCCGTTCGCCATAGGTGACGTCGTTGAACGCGGTGGCCGATCGCGTCAGTTCACCGGCCAGCGCGGGCAGGCGTTCGGCGGTATCGGCGGCCAACTCGTTGGCGGTCCGGCCGGGCGCCGGGTCCAGCGTGCCGCTTTCCTCGAGGCCGCGAGCCACCGCGCGTAGCCGGTGGCGAATCGCTGCTGTCCAATTCTCCTCGGCCGCATAGCGTTCCGCGATCGCGCGATGCTGGGCGGCGGTCAGCTGTCCGGCGTCGAAAAGCTGATGGTCGCCGTCGCGGCGGGTTCGGATGGTGCGTCGCGCGATGCGGACTGCGACCACCACCGCGGCAGTCACCAAGATCAGCAGGACGGTAATAGTGAGCCACCCGCCGGGTAGCGACGAGCCCGACTCGACGATGCGGTATAGCAGCTCGTGGATCCATTCGTGGATACGTTGCGAGATCGAATCTTTGGGGTATATCGGCTTGCCGAGTTCGCGCTGGGCGGCGTCGTGCGCGGTGTCGCGGTCGATATCGATGGCGGGCATCCTCGAGCTCTCCCTACACCGGCCGCGTCAGCCAGAGGTAATCGGTCGACGCGGGATGCGCGGGCGCGCCGGTCTGCAGCACGAGATCGAAGGCCTCGCTGCGGATCCGGCGGTCGGTGTAGAGCAGGACCACCACTCCGGCGTCGAACGGTGTGGTGATGATCCGGCCGATCACCGCACCGACGGATCCCACCGTCGCGGCACCCAGCACGGAGGACCCGCCGACCAAATGACCGAGGAACTCGAACGGCACCGCGACGGCACCCGCGACCAGTGTCACCACCAACCAGGTCAGCATTCGGATACCGAGTATCCGCCAGAAGCTGTTGTGCACCAACGCAAAAGATCGCGTCATCGCGTCGAATACCGGAAGCCGCTCCAGTACGATCAGCACCGGCGCGAACGACAGCGCCACGTAGAGATATGCCACCACCGCAACCGAAGCCAACACCAGCGGAAAACCGAGCAGAACCGCGCCTGGGACGTTGCCTGCGGCGACGGTGGCTCCGATGATCGTCCCGACGCCGCCGGCCAGCAGGATCATTCCGACGGCCTCGAGCGCCACCAGCCCGAGCAACGCGGCCAGCCGCCCGCGAATCCGGGCCCATGCCTCGCTGGCGCCGATAGTGCCGCCGAACACCGCGCGTCCGACGACGACCGTCAGCATCCCGGTCAGCAGGATGCCGCCCAGCCAGCCGACCAAGCCGCTGAGGCCGGCTGACGCCACCCACGCCCCGACATCGCCACCGGTGAGCTGATCAGTCGGCGCCGTCCGCAGCCGGCTGGCCGCGGCGAGGGGCCCAGCCGACGCCGCAAGCGAAATCAGCTGCGTGACCACCACGACAATCGCCGTCAAACCGAGCGTGGCCCGGGGGTTGGCCCGAATGTAGACGGCCGCCCCGTTGAAGATGTCGCTGAGGCTCAGTGGTCGCAGGGGGATGATGCCCGGCGCCCAGGGTGGGCGGATCGGCGGTGGCGGGGCGCCGTAAGCGTATTGCGGCGCGTAGCCAGGTTGCGGTGCATAACTTGGCTGCCAGCCGTAGACCGGCGGCTGATAGCCGGGTGGGGGGTGAGCGGACGGCGGTGGATAGCCGGGTGGGGGGTAGCCGGGCGGCGGCTGGCCCATCGGCGGGTAATCCGTGGCGGGATAGGCCGGCGGTCGGTAGTCGATGGGCTGATATCCGTTGTAGGGGTAATCGGGGTACTCGGGCGGCGGTGCGCTCACCGGTTAACGCGCCCGTCGGTGAGCATCGGCGCGTCGCTGCGCATCGCGTGGCTCTGCATCGTCGCCGGATCTGGCCAAGCGCCGCTCCTCAGCATCGCTTCGCTCTGCATCGTCGCCGGCGCGCATGGCTCCATACTGTCGAGCACCCCGCTATTTCTCAACGTGGCAGGGTCTGGCGCGTAGCGTCTGCGTCATGGCCGAACTCAAGTCCCGACTGCGGGCCGACCTCACCGACGCGATGAAGGCGAGGGACAAGCTGCGCACCGCGACGCTCCGGATGCTGCTGGCCGCCATCCAGACCGAGGAGGTCTCCGGCAAGGAGGCCCGCGAACTTTCCGACGACGACGTGCTCAAAGTGCTGGCCAAGGAGTCGCGTAAGCGCGGTGAGGCGGCTGAGATCTACACCCAGAACGGCCGGGGTGAGCTCGCGGCCAATGAGCACGCCGAAGCGCGGGTCATCGACGAATATTTGCCCACCCCGCTCAACGATGCGGAGCTGGCCGACGTCGTCGACACAGCGATCGCACAGGTTGCCGAGGAAGCAGGTGAACGTCCGGGCATGAAGCAGATGGGTCAGGTCATGAGAGCCGCCACTGCGCTGGCGGCCGGCAAAGCCGACGGAGCGCGGTTGTCGAAGGCGGTCAAGGACCGTCTGTAACGGCGTCCGTCCAAGTTAGGGCGGCCAGGGTCGTTTGCCCCGGCAAGTCAGGGGTACCCGAAACGCATGACTCGGTTCGGCTATACCCTGATGACAGAACAAAACGGCCCCAAAGACCTTGTGCGAAATGCGATCTCGGCTGAGCACCGAGGCTTCGACTTCGAGGTCATCAGCGACCACTTCTCGCCGTGGCTGGTGTCGCAGGGGCACGCGCCCAATGCGTGGGCCGTCCTTGGGGCGGTAGCGCAGGTCACCGATCGTGTCGACCTCTACACCTACGTCACCTGCCCAACCATGCGGTACCACCCAGCAGTCGTTGCCCAGCAAGCGGCGACCGTTCAGATTCTCGCCGACGGGCGATTCACGCTAGGTCTGGGCAGCGGTGAGAACCTCAACGAGCACGTGGTCGGCCAGGGCTGGCCGGGTGTCACGCAGCGTCAGGACATGCTGCGCGAAGCCATCGAGGTCATCCGTTCGCTGTTCAGCGGTGACCTGGTCGACTGGCGCGGTGACCATTTCCAAGTGGATTCCGCGCGGTTGTGGGACATGCCGGACGTCGCGCCTGGCATCGGTGTCGCCATGGGCGGCAAGAAGGCGATCGACACATTCGGTTTGCTCGCAGACCATTTGATCGCGACCGAACCGGACGGTGAGCTGGTTCACGAGTGGCATTCCATGCGGCAAGCCAGCGGGCTGGCCGGGGGCGGTCGTGTCGTCGGGCAGATCCCGATCTGCTGGGACCCCGACCGGGACACCGCGATCAAGCGCGCGCATGATCAGTTCCGGTGGTTCGGCGGTGGCTGGAAAGTCAACGCGGACTTGCCGACTCCGGCCGGATTTGCCGGCGCGACGCAGTTCGTCCGAGCCGAGGACGTTGCCGACAGCATTCCCTGCGGCCCGGATCTCGATGCGATCGTCGATGCCGTACGGCCCTACTGGGAATCGGGATTCACCGACGTCGCGCTCATCCAAATCGGTGGCGACGCCCAACAGCAATTCCTGAAGGAGGTCGCCGAGCCGCTGCTGGCGGCGTTGCGTTCGGAGTCGGGTCGCAACGCCGATGACTGACACCTCCGCAGACACCACGGCGGCAATGGTCAAGACGCTCGGTGGGGCCAGCCTCGGTCTTGGGCTCAGCGAACTCCTGGCGCCGGCGAAGGTCGCTGCCGTGGCGGGCATTAACGACACCGGCCGATCTCGGGCGGTGATCAGGGCGCTCGGGCTGCGGGAATGCGGACACGCCGCAGCCGTGCTGCTCGGGCCGAGTGAACTGGTGTGGACCCGAGTGGGCGGTGACGTCCTGGATCTCACCCTGCTGGGGGTGGCTCTGGGGAAGAGCATTCACCCTCGGCGTCGACAGCGCGGCACCATCTCGGCCCTGGCGCTAGCCGTCATCGGCGCGGCCGATCTTTATACGGCGCTGCGCACGACGCGCAGCAACGGTCGGCACGCGGCGCCGTCCCACTGAAGCGTAAAGGAGAACTAAGAATGTCAAACTCGTTGCAGGGCAGGAAAGTAGCCGTGTTGGCCGCCGACGGTGTCGAGAAGGTCGAACTCGAGACGCCGCGCGCGCAATTGGTCGAAAACGGCGCGGAAGTTCAGCTGCTGTCGATCAACACCGGTGACATTCAAGCGCGTAACCACGACTTGGAGCCGGCCGGTACGATCCGCATCGATCGAGAGGTATCGGAGGCCTCAGTCGACGACTACGACGCCTTGGTGCTACCTGGCGGAACGGTCAATCCCGATAAGCTGCGCCTGGATGATTCCGCCGTCGCCTTTGTGCGCGACTTCGTCAACTCCGGCAAGCCGGTCGCGGCCATCTGCCACGGGCCGTGGACTCTGGTGGAAGCGGACGTGGTCTCGGGTCGCACGCTTACGTCGTATCCGAGTATCCGCACCGACTTGCGGAACGCCGGTGGCAATGTCGTCGACGAGGAAGTGGTCGTGGACGGAAACTTGATCACCAGCCGCTCCCCGGACGATCTGCCGGCATTCTGCGCCCGCCTGATTGACCAGCTGGAAAAGGCTCCTGCGCGGAGCTGAGCGCTTCGTCAATATAACCGGTTTCGAGTCTGTGAATTCTGGGCATCAGTCACGTCAAGCCGTAAGCCGCACGGCATTCATCATTCTCGAAAGGCTGACGTGACTACTGCTTACTCTGCACCGTTCAACTCGCTAGACATAAACGGTGTCTACCCGCCACAACAGGATTCGCAGCTACTTATCGACAGCCTTCGCAAGACCGGATTGGCTGCGCGGCGACGAGTTTTGGATGTGTGCACGGGTAGTGGCATCGTTGCGATCGCTGCCTCTGAGTTCGGCGCGTCCAGCGTGGTCGCGTTCGACATCTGCCCGCGGGCGGTCAGTTGCTCGCGGGGCAATGCGGTCTACGCCGGGGCTAACATCGATGTTCGCGAGGGATCGTGGTCTAGCGCACTGGATTTCGCGCCGTTCGATCTCATCGTGTCGAATCCGCCGTACGTGCCGACCCCGCCCGCCGGTGACACCAACGTCATCCCGCTGACCGCGGGTCCCGCGCACGCTTGGGACGCGGGCGTCGACGGCCGGATGGTCCTCGACCCGTTGTGCGAATCCGCGGCTGGACTGCTCGACGCCGGCGGCTCCCTGCTCGTGGTGCATTCGGCTCTTTCCGGCGTCGACAAGTCACTCAAAACGTTGCGGTCGACCGGTCTGGAGGCTGAAGTCATTGCCTGGCAGAAGATTCCATTCGGCCCGGTGCTGTCCGCGCGAGCCGGGTGGCTGGAAGTCACCGGCCAGATCAAGCGCGGATGCCGCACCGAAGAGTTGGTCGTGATTCGCGCGGACAAGCCGTGACCGAACGGGTCCGAGTGCAGGTGGTGCCCAGGGGGCCGGTTCTGGTGGCCGGCCCCGTCAGCATCGAGACACCCGGCGGCGATGTCGTTGAATCCGATCGCTTCATGGTCGCTATCTGCACGTGCAGGCGAAGCAAGAGCTATCCGATGTGCGACACCAGTCACCGTCGCTGCCGGCCGGTCGCACAAACGAAGTCAGTCGAGGGGACGTCGTAACGACGTCTCGTCGGCCTTCCATGACGTCATGATCACGTCGGCCAGCCGGTCCTCGACCGCGGCGTGCGCGCGGATACCGAACACCACGTCGCGATCCAACTGTGGCTCGCGCGCGACTAGGGCAGCCACGACGTCGTTGCGCACCACCTGCTCGTGCACCGCGTCCGCCTCGACGTGTTCGGCATAAAACGTCACACATTCGGCGGGCGCGTTCATCCGCTGCAGCGCCTCGACCAGGCGACGTGAGCCCGGCGAGGACGTGATCTCCGTCGACGCGAAATGGCCGACGGCCGCGCCACGGAACTGCCGGTGTAACCCGAACAGCGACATCAGGTTAACGACCGCCAGAGCCTCAGCAGGAACAACGTCGAGATAGGCCAGATAGGCCGCGTCGAGTTCCGCCGCGGTCAGTAAGTCGGCGAAGAGCTGCTGATGCACCTTCGCGCCGTTGCCCGCGCCGAACTCGTCGTACTCGACCGCGACGAACGACGCCTTGGCTTGTCCGGAGAGGCGGGGTATTGCGAACGCGTGTGGGTCGCCCTCTTTGAGGTGATACAGCGAGCGGTGTACGAAGTATTCGCGCATCTGCTGCCAGGTCCCGTTGTCGCGCAACCAGTATGACGGTCCGGTCCCATCGGACGGTTCGATCGCGAGGTCGGCCATCTCGGCGTCGGCGGTTCGGTCCGACTCGATGGGACCCACGTCGCGACGCACTTCAGTGAGAAATGCGCGCTCCAATTGTGCTCGCAGATGGAGCAATCCAGGATTCCATTCCCAGCTAGGATCCACATCGGCGAAACCGCGGTAATGCAGTTCGTAGCACATGTACAGCGCCAGCTGCAGATCCAGACCGTAAGGATCGGAGTCGCTGACAGACGAGCCTATGCGCGTCAGTTGATCGCGGGGCGCCGGTTGCGTGAGGCACTCGCGGACCGCTATCGATATCGGCCCATGTGCGGTGGGCAGCTGGGGTTCGGCGATCTCCTGCAGTTGAGTCACGAGGCTGTTTACCCGCGAGGCCGTCCCCGTCAAACGGGCCAGTCGCAGCCGGTCAGCTCGACGGACAGATCCCAGAGCCGCCGAGCCATCGCGGCGTCGCGGGCCTTGCTACGCGGTGTGGTGACCTTCGGCCGGCCCCACTGGCCGAAGCGTGGCGCCAGGTACGTGCCGCTCGGCAGGTCGGTGGTGACGGCCTGAATGGTCGACTGCGCCCCGACCCAAGCGCTGTGGGCGGGAAACCCGCGGAATGTGTGGTCCCGTATCCACGGCACGATGCCACTGGCGTCGCGCGTGATGTCGGTGTTCGTCGCGCCTGGGTCGGTCATGTAGGTGCGCACGCCACGGCTGGTCAGCGCGTAGTTGAACAGCATCACGGCCAACTTGGACTCGCCGTAGGCCGACCAGGTGGAGTACTCCCGGTTGCGCCAGTTCAAGTCCTCGAGGTGCAGCCGACTCAGCGCGTAGGCCGAGCTGACCACCGAGATGATCCGGTCGGAGATTCGGTCGCCGAGCAGACAGGTCAACGCGAAATGGCCGAGGTAGTTCGTCCCCATATGGGCCTCGAAACCGTCTGCGGTACGGGTCAGCGGCAGGCCCAGAACGCCGGCGTTGTTGATCAGCACGTCGACACCATCGACCGAGTCGGCGAATTTGTGCACGCTGGCCAGGTCGGCCAGGTCCAATTGGGCCACCGTCACGTCGCCGCGCATGGAGGCGGCGACCCGCTCCGCTTTCGGAATGGTGCGGCACGCGATGACGACGCTGTGCCCGTCGGTGGCGAGGGTGGCTGCGGTGGCCGCACCGATGCCGCTGTTGCCGCCGGTGACGATGACTCTCACTCGGCGATCATCCAGTGTCTCCGCCACTCGCGCAGGGGATTTGGGTGACACGACAGCCGAATCGAGCAATGCGCGTGCGACTGTTGCACACCGCTGAAGGAAAGGCGGCGCAAGGCCATCAAATGCCATGTGATCGCGGCAATTCACCTGCGCGTGGCTATCTCTGGCCGTTTGGTGAGGCGGGAATTTATGCAGGGCAGTTGGTCCTTAAGTTAAGAAGACGTTGTACTCTGGCAAATCTTTTGGAATCGGGATACTTCAAGATCATCCTCGCGGTACGCTTCTGCGCATTCGGATCGGCTGCAGGAAATGCAGCAACCACAGGGGGGCTCTGATGTTGAATCATCGACGTTTGCTGTTGGCTGTCATCGCCGGTGCCGCCGCCGCTGCCCTCGCGCCAACCGCGCTCGCACAGGCGGATGACGGATTCAGTGATGAAGGCCTTTCGTTGGTCTCCGGTGGGCCAGACGTGCCCTATACGCCACTCGGCCCGGACGGGTATGTGGGTTTTCAGCCGCTCTTCACCGAGTGGCAGCAGCACCAGCCAACCAATGTGGAGATTGGTGGAACGACCGTCGGCAGTTATGACGTGTTCGAGTCCGACTATGCAACGCCCTGGAGTGACGAGTCGGTATACACGTTCGGCACAGCCACCAGCGGTGGTACCGATCCCGGCGGGCTGGCCGGTGCGACGGTGACCGATTCCGCTTTCCTCCCCAGCTTCAACGCCGCCACCGAGCATTTTCCGCCGGCCGACGTCACCGCCGCGTTCCATGACATCAACGCGGTGTTGGGCAACGGCGAAGTGAACAATCTGCTCACCTCGGCCTTGGGTACCTACTATTCCGTGGACGATCCGGGGGTTGGTTCAGCTTTCTGGTTCGAAGCACCCGGGTCTGCCGACGCGTCGCTGATATGGAGTGGGTTGGCTGACACGTCTGCAGCGCTGGCCTCGGTCGAGAATCTGGATAGTCTGTTGCCGCCGGATCTGTGGTACCCCGGCATCTGACGCGGCCGGGCTTGACCTAGGCCAATTGCCAGCGAGGTCGTGCCGTAGGGGAGTCAGCCGCTTTTTTTCAACTGCGCGTGCGACGTTTTCCCCGCACACGACTGAGTCCAGAACAGCCGGGCATCGACGGTGTCCGTGCACGACTGCCCGCTCAGCGATTTCGCGGTACCGGTCCATGCACCGTCGCGCAGATGCAAATCGAAGGGTCCCGTGGGCGAAAGCACGTGAGCGCAGCCCGGGCCGCATGCCTTGAACGTCAAGGTCGAAGTCATGCCGGGTACTTCCAGTCCCGTTGCGTCGTCAATCGCCATCGCGGTGTAGCGCCCAATGGGCGGTTCGCCCGCAGCATGAAAAGCCAATCCGGCCGCGACGGCAGCAAAGGTGCCACCTGCCGCCAATCCTCGCGCAACCCCCATGACCTGCTCCCAATCCCCCAGTGATACTTCGTGCTGCTGCTCAAAATAATGTGCCTGCCGCGCCGGCGATACAGGGTTTTCCCTGGAATACAAAGCTGAGAATATGCAGCAAGGCAGCAGGCGAGTCCTAGATTGCCTCACCGCTGCCTTGCTGTCCATGTGAGCGCGGTGGCGGGTTTCGAATTGACGGTCATCTGACTGCCAACTCCAGACGATCGAGTCGGCGGACGAGGATGCTGGGAAGCCATTGGCCCACCTCGGCTGCTTCGATCCAGGTCGTCTGTTCGAGCAGCATCCGCAGGACGATCTGAGCCTCCAAGCGGGCGAGCGCGGCCCCGACGCAGAAGTGCGCGCCCTTGCCGAAGGTGACGTGCCCCTTGGCGCCGCTGCGGTCGAGACGGAACTCATTGGGGTCGGCGAACTGCTGGGGATCCCGGTTGGCCGCTCCCCACATCAGCAGAAGCCGCGAATCGGCGGGCACGTCGACACCGCCCAGCGTGGTGTCCCTGAGTACATGGCGGTAGTGCCCACGAAAAGGCGACTCGTAGCGCAGCGTCTCCTCTATGAACGCACCCAGCAGTTCGGGGTGGGCGCGGAGCTGTTCTTGAATATGGCTGTGGCGCAACAGGATCCAGGCGGCGCTGCCCAGCAATGACGCGGTCGATTCGCCCGCCGCGCTGAACAAGGTGAGCATGATCCCAAGCGCCGGGAACTGCTCCAGCTCGCCCGAGGCGTGTCGGGCCGCGAGGTCGCCGATGAGTCCCGGGGCGGGGCGTTCCCCCGCCATCGCGAAATGCTCCATGACGTAACCGGATAGCTCCATCGCGGCCGTGCCTGCGGCTTCGAGTTGGGCGGGGCTCACGACGCCGTCGAGCAATGTGGTGGTGGCATAGCCCAGTCGGATCAGCTTGTCGACGTCGTCGTCCGGTAACCCGAGTAGACGGGCGACCACCATCATCGGGAGGCGATTGGCCATGGTGCCCATCCACTCGATCCGACCGTCGGCCAACCCTTCGGACCACAAATTGATCGCCGTGGCTTCGGCGAACTCCTCGATGACTCGTATTCGTCTAGCCGACAGGTGGGGCAGGAGCAACTTGCGGTGCGTATCGTGCACGGGATCGTCGGCGGTCGCCAGGGCGTGCATGGGACCGCCAAGAGGGCCCATGTCGAAGGGGGTGACGGTTCCGTCGTCGTGATAGACCATCGTCGCGGTGAGATTGGACGAAAAGTCTTCGACACGGTGGACGGCGTCCACCACGGCGTCCCAGCCACATACCGCGTAGAAGACCGAGTCACCGATGCGATGGGCCGGTGCTTGATCGCGCATGCGGTCGTAGAGCGGGTAGGGATCCTGCAAGGCATCGGTGCCGAAGAAGTCCGTAGCGTCCGCCAAGAGGGTCATGAGCTCAGGGTGGAGGTGGCATGCAAATGCGTCAACGGTGCTGGGCGAACATGACAAACAGCTGGATATGGGCACGGCGTCGGGCTTCTCAGGGCGATCCGGCTAGCAGCGGCATCGCCGATAAATTTCCCGATACTATTCTCATAGTGAGAAAACAAAGTTTCCAGCGTCGCGGCCTAGAGGGCTGAACGATGGCGAGTGATGACTGGCTGATTGGTCGGGATCGCCGTGACGAGGCCGCTGAACGGATCTATGCTGCGGCTGCCAACTTGATGATGCGGCACGGCTATGACGCCTTCAGCATCGATGCCTTGGCTGCTGAGGTTCACTGTTCACCGGCGACCGTCTACCGCCACGCCGGAGGCAAATCCGCGATCCGCGACGTCGTGCTGCGCCTGCAGGCCGAGCGCATCCTAGATTCGGTTCGCGAAGCCATCGCCGGGATGTCCGGCCCGGAGCGAGTCGTCACCGCCACCACGGTCGCGCTGAAGCGCCTGCGAGGCGATCCGCTCGCGAAGATCATGCGTTCGATGGCCCCGCCCCCAGGGGAGGACTGGATTACCGACTCACCCATCGTCTCCCGCTTCGCCGCCGAGATGGTCGGGCTCGGCACGGCCGATCCCCTTGCCGCACAATGGTTGATCCGTACGTTCCTGGCCCTGTGGTACTGGCCGCTCACGGACGCCGATGCCGAGGATCAGCTGGTGCGCCGATTCCTCGGGCCGGCCTACGCGATCGACACCAACGACTCGGTCGCTTAGCTGAGCGCCGGCTAGTCGAGCTGCGAAACGTACCGGGTACGCAACACCCAGTCGCTTCGATCCACCAGACAGCCGCTCTCGCAGCTGTTTTCAATGTCGGGGTGGCGGGATTCGAACCCACGACCTCTTCGTCCCGAACGAAGCGCGCTACCAAGCTGCGCCACACCCCGATTGAAGCCACGACAGCGTATCGCACCGACCCGGCAGCCTCCTAAAGCGCACAGCGCCGTCGTCCGTGGTCAGCGATCTGCGCCACATCCCGGCGTGGAATAACTCGGAACTGGGCACCGCTCCATAGAATGTCCTCGCGCGATGTGCAACGGAAGCAGGTAACTCATGACGGTATTGGGCGCCGTGGTGTTCGGCGGACTTCTCATGCTCGGGGTGCTGTGGCTGCTGGTTACCGCTCCCGACAGCGAAAGCGAACCCGCGTGGAGTGACGAGCTCTGGGCCGGTCACGGCGACGAAGCCGCGCGTGGCGGAATCCTGACGACCGCGCGGTAGAAGCTCAGCGCACCGAATAGGTGGGCTGGGACCGCCCCAGGTCGTGCTGTTGATCGCGGCCCCCGGTGGGCGCCGCGATCAACGTCAGCAAGGTGGCCTCGGGCCGGCAGCAGAATCGCACCGGCGCATACGGCGAGGTTCCAATCCCGGCAGAGACGTGCAGTTGCATCTCGGCCCCCCAGCGCGAAGGACCCTTGGCACGCGAACGATCCAGACCCGAGTTGGTCACCAGCGCCCCGTAGAACGGCAGGCAAAGTTGTCCGCCGTGCGTGTGGCCGGCCATCACCAATTGGTAGCCGTCGGCGGCGAACCGGTCTAGCACCCGCGGTTCCGGTGAGTGGGTCAAACCCAGCCGGAGGTTGGCGGCCGGGCTGGCCGGACCGGCGATCGCGTCGTAGCGGTCGCGCGCGATGTGGGGGTCGTCCACCCCGGCGGCGGCGACGTGCAAACCCGCGACCTCGAACTCGCGGCGAGTGTGCGTCAGATCGAGCCAACCGCGCTCCGTGAAAGCCGCCCGCAGGTCCTGCCAGGGCAGCGGTTGGCCGTGGATGCGATGTCCCGGGTTACTCAGGTAGTTCATCGGGTTTTTCGGCCGCGGGCCGAAGTAGTCGTTGCTGCCAAAGACAAAGACGCCCGGCACCGACAGCAGGTCCCCGAGGCTCTGGACGACAGCGGGTACCGCCCGCGGGTGGGCGAGGTTGTCACCGGTATTGACGACCAGGTCGGGCTCCAGGCCGGCCAGCTCGCGCAGCCACGCCTGCTTGCGGCGCTGGCCGGGACGCATGTGCAAGTCGCTGATGTGCAGCACCCGTAGCGGCGTCGAGCCCGGGTCGAGCACAGGGATGGTGAGCTCGCGCAATACGAACGCGTTGCGCTCGATCAGCGAGGCGTAGCCGAGTCCGGCGACGGCCGATCCCAGAGCGACGGCGCCGGTGTTCTTCAAAGCGGTGACCGTCCGACGAGGATTCGGGCCGGAAGGGCCCGAAGAGGAGTCGGACAATCGAGCAAGAGCCGATGGCATGCAGGCCAGCGTACTGCGGGCAACTGAGTACTGGCGGCTCACACACCAGCCGCGCTGCTAGGGAGGCGGCGGCGCCAGGATCGGAATGGTGATCGGCGGCAGGCCGGGGATCTCGATCACCTGCGACCCCACCGGCGCAGGACCGCCCGGCTCACCCGCGGGTGGCGGCGGGGGCGGCGGGATGCCGTTGCTGGTCTGAATGGTGATGACCGCGCCTGGGATCGTCTGCCCGTTGGGGGTGGTCCCGACGACCTCGCCGTACTTCGCACTGCTGTTCACCGAGGTTGGTTGCTCGGCGACCTGGAAACCGGACTCCTTCAACCGCTGACGCGCAGCGTCCACGTCGAGACCCGCCACGCTCGGCACCCGGGATCCCGGTCCGCCCTCGACGTACTCCGGATCAGTCGGTGGCATCTTCACGTCACCGAACAACGTGGCGATCGGTTTCATCGCGGTAAACCAGGTGCGGGCCGGCTCGTTACCGCCGTAGAGGTTGCCGTCGCCGCAGCGCCGCAGCGGCGACGAGCACAGGTCGGACGGCGACGTGGAGTCGTCGTAGATGTAGTTGGCCGCGGCCAACTGGTTGGTGAAGCCGACGAAGCCGGACGAGCGGTGCGCCTCGGTGGTACCGGTCTTCCCGGACACCGGCAGGTTCCAGCCCGCCGCCCCGGCCGACCCGGCCGCGGTGCCGCCGCCCAGGGCGTCCTTGCTCATCGCGTTCGCCAACGTATTGGCCAATCCTTCGGGTACCACCTGATCGCACGCCTCGGTGGTCACCGACACCTGGTTGCCGTTGCGGTCGATTAGCTTGTCGATCGGGTTCGGCGGGCACCAGGTGCCGCCAGAGGCCAGCGTCGCCGCGACATTCGACAGCTCCAGCGCGTTGAGTTCGAACGGACCGAGCGTGAATGAGCCGATGTTCTGCCGCTTGATGAAGTCGGCCAGGCTTTCGTTGCTCTCCGGGTCGTAATTACGCGCGCTACCGGGCTCGGCATAGGACCGCAGCCCGAGCTTGACGGCCATGTCGACCGTGCGTTGCACGCCGACCAGCTGGATCAGCCGGGCGAACGCGGTGTTAGGGGAGGTGGCCAGCGCGTCGGTGACACTCATCGACCCGCGATAGTTGCCGGCGTTGATCACACACCAGGTTTCCTTGGGGCAGCCCTTGGCGCCGCCGTAGCCCATGCCTTTGGTCTGGAACCTGCCCGGAACCTCGAGCTGGGTGTTGATACCCATGCCCATCTGCATCGCCGCGGCGGTGGTGAAGATCTTGAAGATGGACCCGGCTCCATCGCCGACGAGGGAGAACGGCTGGGCGCGCATGGTCTCGCCGGCCTCTGTGTTCAGCCCGTAGGTGCGGTTGCTGGCCATTGCGACGAGCTTGTGCGAGTTCTTGCCCGGCCGGATCACGCTCATCACGCTGGCGATGCCCTCTAGCTTCGGGCTGGCGAACTGGTCGATCGAGTGCTTGACCGGCTCCTGCACATCGGGGTCGAGGTTGGTGCGGATCAGGTAGCCGCCGCGAGCGAGCTGTTCCTTACTGATGCCCGCGCGCGACAGGTAGGCCTGCACATAGTCGCAGTAGAAGGCGCGATCACCGGCTGCGATGCAGCCCCGCGGCAACTCCTTGGGCTGCGGCAAGATCCCAAGCGGCTCAGCTTTGGCGACGCGGATCGCATCGGCCTCGTTGGGAACGTTCTGAATCATGGTGTCCAGCACCAGATTTCGTCTTGCCAACGCCCCGTCCGGGTTGGTGTAGGGATTGAGCGCGCTGGTCGATTGGACCATGCCGGCCAGCAACGCCGCCTGCTGCCAGTTCAGCTCGGAGGCGTTGATGCCGAAGTAAGTCTGCGCCGCGTCCTGCACGCCGAATGCGTTGTTACCGAACGACACCAGGTTCAGGTACCGCGTCAGGATCTCCGGCTTGCTGAAGGTCTTGTCCAGGGTCAGCGCCATCCGGATCTCACGCAGTTTTCGCGCCGGGGTCGTCTCGATAGCCGCGCGCTTTTCGGCGTCGGTCTGGGCGATGACCAGGAGTTGGTAGTTCTTCACGTATTGCTGCTCGAGCGTGGAGCCGCCGCGGGTGTCGGCGTCACCGGAGGCGTAGCCGGCCAGGCCGGTCAGCGTGCCCTTCCAGTCGACGCCGTTGTGCTCGGCAAACCGCTTGTCCTCAATCGAGACGATGGCCAGCTTCATGGTGTTGGCGATCTTGTCGCTGGGTACCTCGAACCGGCGCTGGGAGTAGAGCCACGCGATGGTGTTGCCCTTGGCATCGACCATCGTGGTCACTGCGGGGACGTCACCCTCCAGGAGCTGCGCCGATGCGTTTCCGACGACCTCCGAGGCGCGGTTGGACATCAGGCCGACTCCACCGGCGACGGGGAACAACAGTGCAGCAACAATGACGCTGGCGAGTAGGCAACACCCGGCGAGCTTGGCGATGGTGACCGCAGTCGCGGGCCGCTCCGACATGACTACTAGACTAGCGGCGCTGCGACGGAAGCCTTCGCGGAGTGTGCGGTGAGGAAATTTCCACCGGCCAGCACGGCTCAGGCATCTCTCAGTTGCAGCTCAGGACGCTATTACCGGCCCTAACTTTGGGTCCCCGGCGCCCGTTCATGATCGGACTGCACGGTCGTCCCAAAAAAGCGTCTCCAGAATGTTGCGTAATTGGTACCTGACCACGTAGCTTATCCACACAATGAGATACAGGTAACACCGAGCGCGACAGTGTGGCATAGATCGCATTGGGGTTACCGGTGGCAAGAGCGAAGGGGAATCGCTGGTGTCAGCTATAGAGACCGCGCCGAGTAAGACAACCGCGGTAGCACCGACAACTGCCGTTTTGTACGGGGCGGAGGCGGAGTCGAGAATCACTTGGGTTTCCAAGGCGCTGTGCCGGGCCGCTGACCCTGACGAGCTTTTCGTGCGGGGGGCCGCGCAACGCAAAGCCGCGGTCATCTGCCGACACTGCCCGGTGATGCTGGAATGCGGTGCTGACGCGTTGGACAACCGCGTGGAGTTCGGCGTCTGGGGTGGGATGACCGAACGTCAGCGCCGCGCGCTGCTCAAGCAGCACCCCGAGGTGGTGTCCTGGGCTGAGTTCTTCAGCACCCAGCGCAAGCACCGCAGCGTCGGCTAGACCGACCCGCTCAACCTTCTTGCAGGTCTCCTCAGCGGCAGCTGACCGGCCATCGTCAACCGACCGACGCGGTCGCCGTCATCTGGTCGGCGATCGCCCGCAACGCCTCCAGGTCTGAGACGTCGAACGGTAGCGACGGAACCCCCACGATTGCGACGTGGGGATTCGCGCCGGTAAAGCGGGACAGCAGCCGGACTTCCCGCTTGGATGTCGCCGCCCGATCGGCGTGAATCTGCAAGACGGCCTTGGTCAACGCGTTCGCGCCGTCGCTCTCGAACGTCTCGGCGCCGTCAATGGCACGCTCGACCGGCAACGAACACAGCATCGGATGCGTCCGGTTCAGGATCAGCCCGGCGAGTGGCATCTTCTCCTCGGACAGCCGGTCCACGAAGAACGCCGCCTCACGTAGCGCGTCCGGGGCGGCCGCCGACACCACAACGAACTGCGTGCCGCGCCGCTTGAGCAGTGAATACGTCCGGTCGGCCTTCTCCCGGAAGCCGCCGAACGTCGCGTCCAGCGACTGCACGAAACTCGCCGCGTCCGAGAGCATCTGCGAGCCCAGAACCGTCGACAGCGCCCTCATCGCCAGACCGACCGCACCCGTGACCAGTCGGCCGATGCCACGGCCGGGCCCCAGCAGGAGCTTCCACAACCGGCTGTCCATGAAGCTGCCCAGCCGCTTGGGTGCGTCCAGGAAGTCCAGCGCGTTCCGGGACGGCGGAGTGTCCACCACAACCAGATCCCAGCGGTCCTCGGCCAGTAACTGGCCGAGTTTCTCCATCGCCATGTACTCCTGCGTGCCCGCAAGCGAGGTAGCGACCGTCTGGTAGAACTGGTTGTCCAGAATCGCCTGCGCGCGATCGGGTCCGGAGTACTGCACCACCATCTCGTCGAAGGTGCGGCGCATGTCCAGCATCATCGCGTAGAGCTCACCGGGCACCTCGGCATCGAGCGTCACGCGCTGCGGGGTGTTCCCGAGATCGCTGATCCCCAGCGCCTGTGCCAGTCGTTTGGCCGGGTCGATCGTCAGGACCACGACCGTGCGCCCGTACTCCGCCGCGCGCAACGCCATCGCCGCCGCGGTGGTGGTCTTCCCGACTCCGCCAGCGCCGCAGCACACCACGACGCGGTTGGAGGTGTCGGACAGAATGCCGGCGATGTCCAGGGCCGGAGGTGTTGTACTCATCGAACTCCCTGGTGCGCAAGCGATTCCGACAGCTCGTAGAGGCTGCCGAGGTCGACGCCGTCGGCGATGGTAGGCAGCTCGAGGCGGGGCACCTTGAGCTCGTCGAGCTGTTCCGCGGTCGAGGCGCGCGCGGTGATCCGGGTGGCGTGCTGAATGGTTTCGGTCAACAGGCCGGCGAAGTCCTCATCGCCGAGCTTGATCCCGGCCGCCGCCAAACCGGCTCGCACCGACTCGGCGTCGATGTCGCCGTCGGCCGCCTTGGTGAGCTCGTCGGGCTGCAAATAGGTCGGGATGTTGCGGTTGACGATCACCGAGCCGATCGGCAGACCCAGATCTTCGAGTTCGTCGATCGCCTCCTTGGTCTCCTGCATGGGCAGCGCTTCCAGCAGGGTGACCAGGTGGATGGCGGTCTGGTCGGAGTGCAGGATCTTCACCACGCCCTCGGCCTGCGAATACACCGGACCGCCCTTGGCGAGGTCGGAGACCGCGCGGGTGACGTCCAGGAAGCGAGCGATGCGACCGGTAGGCGGCGCGTCGACGACGATCGCGTCGTAGACCGGGGTCTTGTCCTTCTGGACCCGTATCACGGCTTCCTTGATCTTGCCGGTGAGCAGGACGTCCCGCAGGCCCGGTGCGATCGTCGTCGCGAACTCGATCGCGCCGATCCGCCGCATCGCCTTACCGGCGAGGCCCAGGTTGTAGAACATGTCAAGGTATTCCAAGAACGCGGCCTCGATGTCGATCGCCAGCGCATTCACCTGACCGCCTTGTTCGGCGCTCGCGATCTTCAGCTCTTTGTAAGGCAGCGGCGGCACATCGAAGAGCTGCGCAATGCCTTGGCGCCCTTCGACTTCGACGAGCAACACCTTGCGTCCGCCCGCGGCCAGGGTCAGCGCCAGCGCGGCGGCGACGGTCGACTTGCCGGTGCCACCTTTGCCGGTCACGAAGTGCAGACGGGTCTTCGACAATCGCGATGGCCAGCCGACGATGCTGGCTCCGCTCGATGTGGTCCCCACCCCTGCATGCTAACCAGTTTGCCCAGCTCCCCCTCGCTCCGCTCCACGGAGCGCATCCTCGCTGGGCGACCGAGCGGCCTGCGCCCCTGCCGATAAGCTCGGGATATGAGCCAACCCACCACCTGGGAGTACGCAACCGTCCCGCTGTTGACCCACGCCACCAAGCAGATCCTCGACCAGTGGGGAGCCGACGGCTGGGAGCTGGTAGCCGTGCTGCCCGGCCCCACCGGCGAGCAGCACGTCGCGTACCTGAAACGCCCGAAGTGACCGCGTCGGCCCGGCTCACAGAACTCGGTATCGAGTTGCCGGTCGTCGTCAAGCCGTTGGGTTCCTATGTGCCGGCCGTGCGCAGCGGCAACCTCGTCTACACCTCCGGCCAATTGCCGGTGCGCGACGGCGACCTCGTGCAGTCGGGCAAGGTTGGCGCCGACGTCACACCCGAACAGGGCAATGAACTCGCCCGGATTTCTGCGCTCAACGCGCTGGCCGCCATCGACGCGCTGGTGGGTATCGACTCGGTGACCAAGGTGGTCAAGGTGGTCGGATTCGTCGCCTCCGCAGCCGGATTCAACGCTCAGCCCGGGGTGGTCAACGGGGCGTCGGATCTGCTCGCCGGCATCTTCGGCGAGGCCGGTGTCCACGCCCGCTCGGCGGTCGGTGTCGCTGAACTGCCGCTGGATGCCCCGGTCGAAGTCGAGCTGGTGGTCGAGGTCGGCTAGCGGCAGATGACGGGCGCCCCTGGAAAGCTTCAACACCCGGCTTACGGACAACTGCGTCCGGTCACCGACACCGCGTCGGTGCTGCTGGCCAACAACCCGGGCAAGATGACGCTGGACGGCACCAACACCTGGGTGCTGCGGGCACCCGGCAGCGACGAGGTCGTCATCGTCGATCCTGGACCCGACGACGACGAGCACATCGCCGCCGTCGCCGGCGTTGGCCGCATCGTCTTGGTGCTGATCAGCCACCGGCACGGCGACCACACCGACGCCATCGACAAGCTGGTCGACCGGACCGGCGCGCCCGTGCGCTCGGCCGGCAGCGGATTCCTGCGCGGCCTGTCGCGCGAGCTCACCGACGGCGAGGTGATCGACGCGGCGGGACTGCGGATCACGGTCTGGGCCACACCCGGTCATACCGCCGACTCGCTGTCCTTTGTGCTCGACGACGCGGTGCTGACCGCGGACACCGTGCTGGGTCGCGGAACGACCGTCATCGACAACGAAGACGGCAGCCTGGCCGACTACCTGGATTCGTTGCAGCGGCTTCGCGGGCTCGGCCGGCGAACCGTGCTGCCCGGCCACGGCCCCGACCTCCCCGACATCGAAGCTGTCGCCGACGGCTACCTCGCTCACCGCGAACAGCGCCTCGGCCAAATCCGTTCGGCGCTGCGTGAACTCGGCGAAGAGGCCACCACGCGTCAGGTAGTCGAGCACGTCTATGTCGATGTCGACGAAGATTTGTGGGACGTCGCCGAATGGTCGGTGCAGGCCCAGCTGGACTATCTACGGCGCTAGCGGGCTCGGGGCTGGATACTCGCTCGGCTGCGCCCGCGTCCTGCGCGCTTACCTCGCTCGACGCGCCAATCGCTCGGAGTCCGAGATCAGTACGCTCTTGCCCTCGAGCCGGATCCAGCCGCGGTGGGCGAAGTCGGCGAGTGCCTTGTTGACGGTCTCCCGGGAGGCGCCGACGAGCTGAGCGATCTCCTCTTGCGTCAGGTCGTGGGTGACCCGCATCGCGCCGCCCTCCTGGGTGCCGAACCGCTGCGCGAGCTGCAACAGCTGCTTGGCGACGCGGCCCGGAACGTCGGTGAAAATCAGGTCGGCCAGGTTGTTGTTGGTGCGGCGCAGCCGGCGGGCCAGCACCCGCAGCAGCTGCTCGGCGATCTCGGGACGATCGGCGATCCAGGCCCGCAACGCATCGCGGTCCATCGATACCGCGCGCACCTCGGTGATGGTGGTCGCGCTCGAGGTCCGGGGGCCGGGGTCGAAGATCGACAGCTCGCCGAACATGTCGGACGGACCCATGATGGTCAGCAGGTTTTCCCGACCGTCCGGCGAACGACGGCCGATTTTGACCTTGCCGGAAATGATGATGTACAACCGATCGCCGGGCTCACCCTCCGCGAAAACCGTGTGTCCGCGCGGGAAGTCGACGGGTTGCAGTTGCTTGGTCAGCGCGGCGACGGCGCTCGGTTCGACCCCCTGGAAGATTCCGGCCCTCGCCAGGATCTCGTCCACGTTGCCCCTTTAGCTCATCAAATGACTGTGATTGGCGCACATCTAGCGCCCGGGATCATTTCCCGGCCGATCTGAAGTCTAGAGGTAAGCCTTCGTCTCGATGTGCCAACGCTACACACGATTGGCATGCTGACGAGGTGTAAATTGCCGATTCGGCCGCGAATGCTGATGCTGTTCGCGGGATATGTCGGGTTGATTCGCGGCGGTGGCAATCGCGGCCAGCAGCAACGGGTCGGTCGGTGGCTCGTCGCGACTGGGCAGATAGGGCGCTTCGCCGGTGGCGCGGGCCATCCGGCGGTGCAAACTGTCCAGCGCCTCGGGCATTCCTTCCCGGGCCAATGTGCGCACATCTATAGGCTCGGCCTGCTCGAGAAATTCAGCGACATCAGTTGCGGTAACTGTGTCTTTCTCCAAGCCCGCTTCAAGCCGTTCAAGCCCGAAAGTTGCCAGCATTAGCAACCCCGGGGTGAATGCAACTAGCAACCAGGACACAAGCAGCAAGTAAACACGGCTAAGGTCTCAGCGGGATCACGAGTTAGTACTCTGTCGAGGTGACAATGGGCAAGCCAGCCAAGGCCGCCGCCAAGGCCGCAAAAAAGCCGGTAGGGCCTTCCGCGGCCGTTGCCCGCCGCTTCGCGTCGGAGACCCGAACCGGCCTGGTGCGCCGGGCGCGGCGGATGAATCGCAAACTGGCAGAAGCGTTTCCGGGCGCGCACTGTGAGCTGGACTTCACCACGCCGCTGGAGTTGGCGGTGGCGACCATCTTGTCGGCGCAGAGCACCGACAAGCGGGTAAATCTGACTACCCCGGCGTTGTTCCTCCGTTACCGGACGGCGGTGGACTATGCCCAGGCCGACCGCGAAGAACTCGAAACTCTCATTCGACCGACCGGATTTTTTCACAATAAAGCGACGTCGTTGATCGGCCTGGGCCAGGCGTTGATGGAGCGCTTCGACGGCGAACTGCCCAATACGATGCAAGAGCTCGTGACCTTGCCGGGGGTGGGTCGCAAGACCGCGAACGTGATCCTCGGCAACGCGTTCGACGTGCCCGGAATTACCGTCGACACCCATTTCGGCCGGCTGGTGCGGCGGTGGGGGTGGACCGCTGAGGAAGACCCGGTCAAGGTCGAGCACGCGATCGGCGAGCTGATCGAGCGCAAGGAGTGGACGCTGCTCAGCCACCGGGTGATCTTTCACGGTCGCCGGGTGTGCCATGCCCGCAAACCGGCGTGCGGCGTGTGCGTGTTGGCAAAAGATTGCCCGTCGTACGGGACCGGGCCCACCGAACCGGAGCTCGCCGCCGCGTTGGTGACGGGCCCGGAAACCGAACACCTTCTGGCGATGGCCGGGCTGTAAGAACTCTTGTGCTGACCACCCGAAGCGCCCGCTGGACCGTTGCGGTCCTGGTGCTGGTCGCGGCGTTGGTCGTCGCGCTGGCGATGACGCTGCGCCACACCTCGCATCCGTCCACCGCCCCGGCGACGGATCCGGCCCGCGAGCACCGCGATGCCGACACCGCGGCGGCGCTGGCCGGGCCGCGGCAGCGAGCCGGTCTTGTTCCGTGCCCGCGGCCGAGCGGGCAGCCCGGCCCGGCGGCCCTGCGTGGGGTAACGGTCGACTGCGCGGCTGACGGATCGAGCGTCGACGTCGGGCCGGCTCTGGCCGGCCACCCCGTGGTGCTCAACCTCTGGGCCTATTGGTGTGTGCCGTGCGCCGCCGAACTTCCCGCGATGGCGGAGTATCAGCGGCGGGTCGGCCCCGACGTGATGGTGGTGACAGTGCACCAGGACGAGAACGAGACAGCGGCGCTGATCCGGCTGGCCGATCTGGGTGTGCGGCTGCCGACGCTGCAGGACGGCGGTCGTCGGGTGGCGGCGGCGCTGCGGGTGCCCAACGTGATGCCCGCGACGGTCGTGCTGGACTCGGACGGTAGCGTTGCCACGACGCTGCCCCGCGCTTTCGCGACCGCGGACGAGATTGCCGATGCGGTCGGGCGGCTGGATGCGCGAAGGGGGCGCCGGTGACCGGAGGCGGCACTCCCCAACGCCTTGACCGCGCGGGTGGGACGGATCTGCTGACGCCCGAACTCGGCCCGCCCTGGCTGCGACCGTTGGTTGACCACGTCGCCGACATCCCCGATGCATACAAGCGCCGGCTGCCCGCCGACGTGCTGGCCATGGTGACCGCGTCCAAGGCGCTGGCCGGCAACAAGGGACGCGAGGCCGCGGTGCTGGTGCTGTTCTCCGGCCCGTCGGCGGCCGAGTCCGGCGGTGCCGCACCCGATTCCCTGCCAGAGGACGCCGATCTGCTGCTGATCGTGCGGGCTGCGTCGTTGCGTCACCACGCCGGTCAGGCCGCTTTTCCCGGCGGCGCCGCTGATCCTGGTGACGACGGACCGGTGGCCACCGCGCTGCGCGAGGCGCGCGAGGAGACCGGGATCGATACCGCCAGACTGCATCCACTGGTCACGATGGAGCGAACGTTCATCGCGCCGTCGGGATTTCACGTCGTCCCTGTCTTGGCGTACTCGCCGGACCCAGGGCCGGTGGCCGTCGTGGATCAGGCGGAAACCGCAATCGTGGCCCGGGTTCCGGTCCGGGCCTTCATCAATCCCGCCAACCGGCTGATGGTGTACCGCCGCACCCTCAGCCGCCGCTTCGCCGGACCCGCATTTCTGCTCAATGAGATGCTGGTCTGGGGTTTCACCGGTCAGGTGATTTCCGCGATCCTGGATGTCGCTGGATGGGCAAAGCCCTGGGATTCCAGCAACATTCGCGAACTCGATGAAGCGATGGCATTGGTCGGCGACGAGGAAGATGCTGGATGAGCCCCTCACAGTGGTTGGACATCGCGGTGCTGGCGGTCGCGTTCATCGCGGCGGTCTCGGGGTGGCGTTCCGGTGCGCTCGGCTCGGTACTGTCGTTCATCGGCGTGCTGCTCGGGGCGATCGCTGGGGTCCTATTGGCTCCGCACCTGGTCGCGCATGTCGCCGCGCCGCGGGCCAAGTTGTTTGCTGCGCTGTTTCTGATCTTGGCGTTGGTGGTCATCGGCGAGGTCGCCGGTGTGGTGTTGGGCCGCGCGGTCCGCGGGGCGATTCACAGCAACTCGGTCCGGTTCTTCGACTCGCTGGTCGGCGTCGCGGTGCAACTAGTGGTGGTGCTGGTGGCGGCGTGGCTACTCGCGACACCGCTGACGTCGTCCGCAGGCCAGCCGAATTTGGCTGCGGCCGTACGTGGTTCGCGGGTGCTCGGCGAAGTCAACGACTATGCGCCGGAATGGCTCAAGACGGTGCCCAAGCGGCTGTCCGCACTGCTCGACACCTCGGGCCTGCCGCAGGTGCTCGAGCCGTTCAGCCGCACCCCGGTGGTGGCGGTCGCCGCCCCCGATTTGGCACTGGCCAAGAATCCTGTCGTCGCGAGCACCGAGCCGAGCGTGGTGAAGATCCGCGCGATCGCGCCGAGTTGCTCGAAAGTGTTGGAGGGCAGCGGTTTTGTACTCTCACCTGACCGTGTGATGACCAACGCGCACGTCGTCGCCGGGTCGAACAACGTCACGGTCGAAGCGAGCGGCAACCCGTACGACGCGACCGTGGTGTCCTACGACCCGACCGTCGACATCGCCATCCTCTCGGTGCCGCACCTGCCGGCCGGGCCGCTGTCCTTCGCCAATGCCCCGGTGACCTCGGGCACCGAAGGCATCGTGATGGGCTACCCGGGTGGTGGCGGATTCACGGCGACGCCGGCCCGAATCCGGGAACTCATCGAGCTGAACGGACCCGACATCTACCGCACAGCGACCATCAATCGCGAGGTCTACACCGTGAGAGCCGATGTGGAACAAGGTAATTCGGGTGGACCGCTGATCAACCTCGACGGACAAGTGATCGGCGTCGTGTTCGGCGCGGCGGTCGACGACAATGACACCGGCTTCGTGCTGACGGCCAAAGAGGTGGCGGCCCAGCTGTCGCACATCGGCGACACCACAGCGGTGTCAACCGGCGCGTGCGTCAGTTGAGCGGCGAGCGGTAGACCCGGTCGAGAAATCGCGACAGGTGGCCGTTGACCTCGTCAGGCTTCTCCTCGTGAGTGAAATGTCCTGCGCCGGCAACTGATACGTATCGGCCGTGCGGCACGTAGCGCTGCGTTCGCTCTACCGGATCGGCCAGGACGTAGGGATCCTCGTCGCCGTGGATGTGCAGCATCGGAATGCCGAACGGCCGGCTCATCAACCGCATGAAGCGCCGGCCCTCTTCGCGCAGCTGGCTCCGCACCGCCCAGCGTTGATATTCCAGCGCGCAATGCGCCGCGTACCGAATTTGAATGGCCTGCCGTAGATGGCCGATGGTCTCCGTAAAATCCTGTGAGGCAGGCCATTCCGAGCCCGCCCGGCTACGGACCAGATGCTCGAGCATGTTGCCGTGGTGACGCGTCAGGGCACGCTCCGGCCAGATCGGTACCTGGTACCGCAGCAGTGACGGTAGCAGTGCCCGGCCCTGGTCGCGCCGGGTCAGCGCCGATCGGCGCAGCGCGGCCGGGTGCGGCGAGTTGATCACCGCAATCGCCCGCACCTGCCGCGAATGCAGCACCGAGGTGGCCCAGCACACCAGGCCGCCGTCTGCGTGACCGATCAGCGTCGCCGACGAATGCCCGAGCGCGCGAATCAGTCCCGCGGTGTCACCGGCCAGTGTCCATCCGTCGTAGCCGCGCGGCGGCTTGTCGCTGCCGCCGTAGCCCCGCAGATCCACCGCGACCACCCGCGCTCCGGTCAGTCCGCGCAATTGATGACGCCACGACCACCAGAACGAGCCGAAGCCGTGCAGCATGATCACCAACGGCCGCGCCGTGGGGGGAGTACTGTCCGCGCCCCCATCGGCCGGGATCGCCTCGACGACGTGGAACCGAATCCCGTTGGCGTGCACGTCTCGATGACGCCACGGCCCGTCGATGCGCGTGACCGACGGATCTGGTGGGGCCATCTACCAACCCGAGGGATCGGCGGGCGTCCCGCCCTGGTTCAGCGCCGGCGCCGAGGGCTTGTCATGCCCCGGCGTGAACGCCGACCGGGTTTCCTTCACCGATTCGATGGTCTGCTGTGGGCCACGGATGCGCCGGACCTTGAGGAATCCGAATAATGCCAGGACGCCGGTTGTCACCACCATGATCCCGAAGACGATCAGGAACGCCGCCCAGCGCCACAGCCAGTTGTCCAGCAACTCGGCCAGGAAGAAAAAGAAAAAGAACGTCGAGTAGAACAGCACCACCAGCGCGGCGATGAAGAACACGCTGCCGGTCAGGCCCTTTTTGACGTCGCGGGTGATTTCGGCGCGGGCCAGTTCGACCTCGGCGCGCACCAGAGTCGACATCTGCGAGGTGGCCTCTTTGACCAATTCGCCGATCGACGGCTCGGCAGACAATGCGTGCGGATCGGTCAGCGGGATGGTGGTCAGCGTGCTGGGAACGCCATCCTTGCGGTCGCCATTCTTTCGATCTGACTTGCTCACAGACGGTCCTTCCGGGCTAACACTGTTGGTCCGGCTCCTCTACATCGCGCTTCGTGCGATGCATCGTCGCCGGACGCTCTGACTGTCACGGGACGCGCGGTCCGTCGCGGTTAATGTTGCCACGGAGTCCGATGCCAGACGAGGCAAGGCAGCTGTTTGAGCTTTGCCATCGGCGGGCGTTGATAGAGCTAGACTGGCGCGGCCGCTTATTCAGCGTGCCCATTGTGCCGACGGGAGAAAACCGCGTTGCAGGTGATGAGCTGTCGGCTGCTCGGTATCGCGACGGCCTTGGTCGCGGCCGGCGCAGTGGGCCTGCCCGGCGTTCCCGCTCGTGCCGACGACCGGATCCCGCTCGGCGGGGGAGCCGGAATCATCGTCAACGGCGACACCCTCTGCACGCTGACCACCATCGGCACCGATCCCAAAGGCGACCTTATGGGTTTCACGTCGGCGCACTGCGGTGGCCCAGGCGCGCCGGTCGCCGCCGAGGCAGCCAAGGACCGCGGCAACGTGGGGACGATGGTGTCCGGCAACGACGGTCTGGACTACGCGGTCATTCAATTCGATAAGGCGAAGGTGTTGCCGCAGGCCAACTTCGGCGGCTTCGCGATCAACGGCATCGGACCGGACCCGGCATCCGGGCAGATCGCCTGCAAGCAGGGCCGCACCACCGGCAACTCGTGCGGCGTCACCTGGGGCCCGGGCCAGGATCCCGGCACGATTCTCATGCAGGTCTGCGGGCAGCCCGGCGACTCGGGCGCCCCGGTGACCGTCAACGATCAGCTGGTCGGCATGATGCACGGCGCGTTCAGCGACAACCTGCCGGTGTGCGTCACCAAATACATACCGCTGCACACGCCGGCGGTGGTGCAGTCGATCAACGCCGACCTGGCCGACCTGCAGGCCAAGAACCGCCCCGGCGCCGGGTTCGTCCCGATCCCGGCCTGACGCCTTCTGAGCCGGGCTTGATCGCTCAGTTCCTGCTCATCGCGCTAAGCGCTCTGTCACTGAGCAGCGCGGATCGCGTCGAACACGCCCGGATCGAGCAGCGTCGAGGTATCCCCGAGCTCACGCTTCTCGGCGATGTCGCGCAGTAGCCGTCGCATGATCTTGCCGCTGCGGGTCTTAGGCAGCTCGGGCACCACGTGCAGTTCGCGCGGGCGGGCGATCGGCGAGATCACCCGGGCCACCTCGGCGCGCAGCTCGTCGATGATTTCCGCACCGGTCGTCTCGGCATGCGAGGACTCGAGCACGACGAACGCGCAAATCGCCTGCCCGGTCGTCTCGTCAGTCGCGCCCACCACGGCGGCCTCAGCCACCCCGGAATGCCCGACCAATGCCGACTCCACCTCGGCGGTGGAAATCCGGTGCCCCGATATGTTCATCACGTCGTCGATGCGGCCGAGAATCCAGATCGCGCCGTCGGTGTCGTAGCGGGCGCCGTCACCGGCGAAGTACCAGCCCTCCTTGGCGAACTTCGACCAATACGTCTCGCGGAAGCGGTCGTCGTCACCCCAGATTCCGCGCAGCATCGACGGCCACGGCTGATCGAGCACCAGGTAGCCGCTGGCTTGCTCACCCTGGTCGGACGACGGCGGCGGGAGTTGGTTGCCGTCGACGTCGACGATCTTCGCCGAAATGCCGGGTAGCGGGATCATCGCCGAACCCGGCTTGGCCGCAGCGACACCGGGCAGCGGCGAGATCATCGCCGACCCGGTCTCGGTCTGCCACCAGGTGTCGACGATCGGGATGGCATCGCGACCGATGACCTTGCGGTACCAGCGCCAGGCCTCGGGGTTGATCGGCTCACCGACCGTACCGAGCAGCCGCAGGCTGGACAGGTCATGGGCGTCCGGGAGATCGCGGCCCCACTTCATGAACGTTCGGATCATCGTCGGCGCGGTGTAATAGATTGTGACGCCGTACTTTTCGATGATCTGAAAATGCCGGTGCTGGTCTGGGGTGTCCGGTGTGCCCTCGTAGACGATCTGCGTGACGCCGTTGGACAGCGGCCCGTAGACGCCGTAGGTGTGGCCGGTGACCCAGCCGATGTCGGCGGTACACCAGAACACGTCGGACTCGGGCTTGATGTCGAAGATGTAGTACTGCGTGTAGGACGCCTGAGTGAGGTAACCGCCGCTGGTGTGCACAATTCCCTTGGGCTTGCCGGTGGTGCCCGAGGTGTACAGCAGGAACAGCGGGTGTTCGGCGTCGAACGCCTCCGGTTGGTGCTCGGGTGACGCCGCGTCGACGACGTCGTGCCACCACACGTCGCGGCCGTCGGTCCAGGGGATGTCGAGGCCTGTCCGCTTGACCACCAGAACGTGCTCGATGGAGTCGGCGCCGGCCACCGCCTCGTCGGCGGCGTCCTTCAGCGATGCCGGCTTGCCGCGACGGAACTGCCCGTCCGCGGTGATCAGGATCTTGGCCTTGGCGTCGACGATCCGGGCGCTGAGCGCGGTCGCGGTGAAGCCGGCGAAGACGACGCTGTGCAGCGCGCCCAGTCGCGCGCAGGCCAGGATTGCGACGATGGCCTCCGGAATCATCGGCAGGTAGATCGCCACGCGATCGCCGGCGGCCAGCCCGAGCTCGGTCAGCGCGTTCGCGGCCTTACTCACCTCGGCCAGCAGGTCGCTGTAGGTCAGGGTGCGATCGTCGCCGATCCGCTCGCCCTCCCAGTGGATTGCGACACGGTCGCCGTTGCCGGCTTCGACGTGCCGGTCAACACAGTTGTAGGTGACGTTCAGTTTGCCGTCAGTAAACCATTTGGCAAACGGCCGCGCGGACCAGTCCAGCACCTCCGAAAAAGGGGTCTCCCACGACAACCGGTTGGCCTGCTCAGCCCAGAACGCCAACCGGTCCTGCTCGGCCTGTTGATACAGGTCATCGCGGGCATTTGCCTGCGCGGCAAACTCTTTCGACGGTGGATACGACGGTGCGTGCGTCTGCGTCTCGGTCACCCGCACGAGCCTAGCCCGGTGACGATGCGGCCGCGTAGCCGTTGCCGAACCGGACTGGCCGGTACTCACCGAGAGATAAGCGACGCTGGGCTCGGCGACATCGGTGACAATCACGACTGGTAGTCCTATTGCTGAACGGAGGAGGACGGCTTGCATCGGTTTCGCGTCCTTGCGGTGACCGCCGTGCTCGCCGCCGCATCGCTGATCGGCTGCGGGGTCGCCGGTGTTCGCACCGACGTGGTGATCGTCAACGCCGGTGAGCCGCAGAATCCGCTGATCCCGACCAACACCAACGACACCAACGGGGGCCGGATCGTCGACCGGCTGTTCGCCGGCCTGATGTCTTACGACGCCAAGGGGGAACCCACGCTCGAGGTCGCGAGCGCGATCGACACCACCGACGACGTCAACTACCGGATCACCCTGAAACCGGGCTGGACGTTCAGCGACGGCTCGCCGGTCACCGCGCACTCCTTCGTCGACGCCTGGAATTACGGTGCGCTCGCCGCCAATGCCCAATTGCAGCAGAGCTTTTTCTCACCGATCACCGGTTTCGACGAGGTGGCCGCGTCGAAACCGAGCGCGAGCACGATGTCGGGACTGCACGTGGTCAGCGACCGCGAGTTCACCGTGCGGCTCAAGGGACCGACCATCGATTTCAAGCTGCGGCTGGGGTTTTCGCCGTTCTACCCGTTGCCCGAGGCGGCGTTCAAGAACATGGCGGCGTTCGGCCAGCATCCGATCGGTAACGGGCCGTACCGACTGGGCGACGAGCCGGGCAACCCGGCCTGGCAGCACAACGTCAAGCTCGACCTGGTTACCAACCTGGGCTACCACGGCAACCGGACACCGCATAACAAGGGCCTCAGGTTCGTCTTCTACGCCAACCTCGACACCGCTTACGCCGACCTGCTCGCGAGCAATCTCGATGTGCTGGACACGATTCCGCCCAGCGTGCTGACCGTCTACCGTCGCGACCTCGGCGACCGAGCGGTGACCGCACCCGCGGCGGTCAACCTGACGCTGGATACCCCGCTTCGGCTGCCGCACTTCTCCGGCGAAGAGGGCCGCCTGCGGCGGTTGGCGATCTCGTCGGCGATCAACCGCGACCAGATCTGCCGCAAGATCTTCTCCGGCGCGCGTACGCCCGCCCGTGAATTCACCGCCAGCTCGCTGCCCGGATACGATCCTGACATCGACGGCAACGACGCGCTGAACTTCAATCCGGACCGCGCGCGAGCATTATGGTCACAGGCCGATGCGATCTCGAAATGGACTGGCCGGTATGCGATTTCGTACAACGCCGACGGCTCTCATCAGGAGTGGGTGGACGCGGTGGCCAACAGCATCAAGAACGCGCTGGGCATCGACGCTATTGGTGCGCCGCAGCCCACCTTCGCCGGCTTCCGGACCCAGATCACCAGTCGCACGATCGGCACCGCGTTTCGCGCCGGATGGCAGGGCGACTTTCCGTCAATGCTCGAATTCCTCGAGCCGTTGTTCGTCACCGATGCCGGCGCCAACGATGTCGGCTACTCCAATCCGCGTTTCGACGCCGCCATCGCCGCCGCCGAGGCGGCGCCCGACCTGCCGCAGTCGTTCATCATCGCCAACGACGCGCAGCGAATCCTGTTGCGGGACATGCCCGTCGTGCCGCTGTGGTACACCGTCGCGGTGGCCGGCCGGTCGGCCGCCGTCAGCCACGTCGCGCTGACCTGGAACGGGTTGCCCGACTACGAACACATCGTGAAGGCCTGACATGGGCTGGTATGTCGCCCGTCGCATCGCGGCCATGATCCCGGTCTTCGTGGGAGCGACCCTGCTGATCTACGGCATGGTCTTCCTGCTGCCGGGCGACCCGATCGCGGCACTGGGCGGCGATCGCCCCCTGAGCCCCGCGGTGGCCGCACAACTCCGCGCGCAGTACCACCTCGACGACCCGTTCTGGTTGCAGTACCTGCACTACCTCGGTGGCCTACTGCACGGCGACCTCGGCCGCGCCTATTCCGGGCTTCCGGTCAGTACCGTTCTGGCTCAGGCATTTCCGGTCACGTTCACACTGGCTCTGGTTGCGCTGACGGTGGAGTCGGTGTTCGGTGTCGGGTTCGGGGTAATCGCGGGGCTGCGCAAGGGCGGGGTTTTCGACGCGGGGGTGCTGCTCGTCAGCCTGGTCATCATTGCGGTCCCGATCTTCGTGCTGGGCTTTCTTGCGCAATTCGTATTCGGGGTGCGCCTGGGCGTCGCCGCGGTGACGGTGGGCGACCAGCCCACGTTCGCTCGGTTGCTGTTGCCTGGAATCGTGCTCGGCGCAGTCTCTTTCGCATACGTCGTGCGGTTGACCCGGTCCGCGGTGGCGGACAACGCGCACGCCGACTTCGTGCGCACCGCGACCGCGAAGGGGCTGTCCCGGTCGCGCGTGGTCGCCGTGCACATCCTGCGTAATTCGCTGATCCCGGTGGTGACGTTCCTTGGCGCCGACCTCGGGGCGCTGATGGGCGGCGCGATCGTCACCGAGGGCATCTTCAACATCCACGGTGTCGGCGGAGTCCTCTACCAGGCCGTCACCCGTCAAGAAGCGCCGACAGTGGTGTCGATCGTGACGGTGCTGGTCGTGGTGTACCTGATCACCAATCTCGCGGTCGATCTGCTCTATGCGGCGCTTGACCCCAGGATCCGTTATGGCTGAATCGTTGTGGCGTGACACCTGGCGGGCGCTGCGGCGACGCCCGCAGTTCGTAGTCAGCGCGGCGCTGATCGCGTTCATCATTGTGGTCGCGGTGTTCCCGTCGCTGTTCACCGCGGTTGATCCCGGGTATGCCAATCCGGACCAGAGCCTGCTGGGCCCATCCGGTACGCACTGGTTCGGCACCGACCTGCAGGGCCACGACATCTACGCGCGCACGATCTATGGGGCGCGCGCCTCGATCACGGTGGGGTTGGGCGCCACCCTGGTCGTGTTCGTCGTGGGCGGCGCACTCGGCGCCCTGGCCGGCTTCTACGGCGGCTGGCTCGACGCGCTGGTGTCCCGGGTTGCCGATGTGTTCTTCGGTATCCCGTTGCTGCTGGCCGCGATCGTGCTGATGCAGGTGATGCACCACCGGACGGTGTGGACGGTGATCGCGATCCTCGCGCTATTCGGCTGGCCTCAGATCGCCCGGATCACCCGTGGGTCCGTACTCACGGTTCGCGGCAGCGACTACGTGCTGGCGGCGAAAGCACTGGGCCTGAACAGGTTTGGGATCTTGATACGGCACGTGCTGCCCAATGCGGTCGGCCCGGTGATCGCGGTGTCGACGATCGCGCTCGGGTTGTTCATCGTCACAGAGGCAACATTGTCCTACCTCGGGGTGGGGTTGCCGCCGTCGGTGGTGTCGTGGGGCGGCGACATCAACGTCGACCAGATTCGGCTGCGCGCCGGCTCGCCGATCCTGTTCTATCCCGCTGGTGCGCTGGCGATCACGGTGCTGGCGTTCATGATCATGGGCGACGTGTTGCGCGATGCCCTCGACCCTTCGTCGCGGGCCTGGCGGCTATGAGCGCCCCGCTGCTCAGCGTCTCCGGTCTCGAAGTGCGCTTCGGCGACAACCCGGCGGTGCGGGGTGTCGATCTCGCGGTGCACGTCGGCCAGACCGTGGCGGTCGTGGGCGAATCGGGTTCGGGGAAGTCCACCACGGCCGCAGCGATTCTCGGGCTGCTACCGCCCGGCGGACGGATCACCGCGGGCCGCATCGAGTTCGACGGCGTCGACCTGACCGCCGCCACGCAACCGCAACTGCGCGCCATCCGGGGCAGCGGGATCGGCTACGTGCCGCAGGATCCGATGACCAACCTGAACCCGGTCTGGCGGATCGGTTTTCAAGTACGAGAAGCGTTGCGCGCAAACAATGTCGATCGTGGTGCCGCCGATTTGCTGGCCGATGCAGGCCTGCCCGATCCCGCGCTGCGGGCCCGCCAGTATCCGCATCAGCTGTCCGGTGGAATGTGCCAGCGGGCCTTGATCGCGATCGGGTTGGCCGGCCGGCCGCGGCTGCTGATCGCCGACGAGCCCACGTCGGCGCTGGACGTCACCGTGCAGCGCCGGGTGCTCGATCACCTTCAGGAGCTCGCCGGCGAGCTCGGCACGGCGGTGCTGCTGATCACCCACGACCTCGCCCTGGCCGCTGAACGGGCCGAGCAGCTGATCGTCATGCACCACGGTCGGGTCGTGGAAACCGGTGCAGCGCAGACAATTCTGCGGCGCCCGCAGCATTCCTACACCCAACGACTGGTCGCCGCCGCGCCCTCACTGCGCAACGCTCCGGCCGCCCGGCAGGTCGCGCCCGAGACGCCGGACGTCATCGTCGCTTCGGGGTTGACCAAAACCTACCGGTCGTCGCACGGTGCCCCGTGGCGCAGGACGGAGGTGCGCGTTGTCGACGACGTGTCTTTCCGGCTCAGGCGCGGAACGACGTTGGCGGTCGCGGGCGAATCCGGGTCCGGAAAATCCACACTGGCTCGGATGGTGTTAGACCTGCTGCAACCAAGTTCTGGCACAGTCGTTTTCGGCGGACAGGACATCGCTTCGTTGAGTCGACGAGACACACTCGCGTTTCGTCGCAGAATTCAGCCGGTATTCCAAAACCCCTACGCCAGCCTGGATCCGATGTACTCGGTGGCCCGCATCATCGAGGAGCCGCTGCGGATCCACCGGATCGGGGATCGCCACCGGCGTCAGCAAGAAGTGCGCGAGCTGGCCGACCACGTCGCGCTGCCGGCGTCGCTACTGAACCGCCGTCCCCGCGAACTGTCCGGCGGCCAACGCCAGCGGGTGGCGATCGCGCGGGCGCTCGCGCTCAAGCCCGAGGTGATCGTCTGCGACGAGGCCGTCTCCGCGCTCGACGTGGTCGTGCAGGCACAGATCCTGGACCTGTTGACCGAGCTCCAGTCGGAGCTGGGGCTGACGTATCTGTTCATCAGCCACGACCTGGCGGTGATCCGGCAGATCGCCGACGAGGTGATGGTGATGCGGGCGGGCCGGGTGGTCGAGCATGCGGCTACCGAGAGCGTCTTCACCCGCCCGCAGCACGAGTACACCCGGCAGCTACTGGCCGCGATTCCCGGCGCCGGGGCTGGCCTATCCTGAGCGGCGCAATGACATCTGATCCGCTCGCTCCGCTGATGGAGCTACCGGGCGTCGCGGCCGCCAGTGATCAGGCGCGCGAAACGCTCGGCCGGGCCCACCGCCACCGCGCCAACCTGCGGCGATGGCCCGTGACCGCCGCCGAGGCCGCCCTGCGCTCGGCCCGCGCTTCCGCGGTGCTGGACGGCGGCGGCCACAAGCTCGACGACCAGCTCGACGTCTCCGCCACCCATGACCCGGTGTTCGCCGGTGCCCTGCGCGTCGCGCAAGCACTCGAAGGCGGCGAGACCAATCTTGTGGGCGTGTGGCAGCGCGCGCCCCTGCAGGCGCTGGCTCGGCTGCACATGCTGGCCGCGGCAGACCGCGTCGACGAGAGCCGGCTGGGCCGGCCGCGACCCGACGCCGACGTCGGACCCCGGCTGGAACTGCTGGCCCAGATCGTGTCTGGCGGTACTCGCGCGCCGGCCCCAGTGATCGCCGCCGTCGCACACGGCGAACTGCTGACCCTGGAGCCGTTCGGCACCGCGGACGGTGTGGTGGCGCGGGCGGTGTCTCGATTGGTCACCATCGCCACCGGACTCGACCCGCACGGGCTGGGTGTGCCGGAGGTCGGGTGGATGCGTCGCGCTAATGACTATCGGGAAGCCGCGGCCGGGTTCGCGTCCGGAACACCCGCAGGCATGGCGTCCTGGTTGGTGTTGTGCTGCCGGGCGTTGCGTACCGGCGCGCAAGAGGCGCTGACGATTGCTGAAACGCTCGCCGAACAGGGCGGAAGCGGGCACTAAAATTGATAGAGCGGGCGGCGTACCGAAGTCTTTCGGCTCGCCGCCCGCTAGCACGGATCTCGGTTACCATGCGTGCACCTGTGGGCTGCGTGGGATGGCCTCGGCGTTCTCACGACGCTTCCGGCTGTCGCCCCTCCCAAGGGGCGTTGGTGCCGTCCGCTTTTCGCAATTACGCAGGCCCGCAACACTTCTGCCATTATCGCGGCTATGACTCCGCGTGGGTGCCGGGAACCGTGCTCGGTTGCCTCGTCCGGGAGATCGGCCCTTCTCTTCTGGATCGACCTTGGCCGTTCGGGCTTCCGTGAGTCCTTTGTACTCCGTGACCCCGGTCACATCAAGAGTCAATTACCATCAAAACGTCAAAATGATGTCGGACCGTGATATCGAAAGTTTGCTGTGGGCGGCTAGGGAGAAAACCTGCGCAGCAGCGAGTAGGTCAGCGCGCCGGCCGCTAGGGCGCTGATCCCCACCGCGGCGGTGGTGGCGACCGCGGCTCCCGATGGCGCCGGTATGCGGTCACGCAACGACACGGGCCGGGAAAACTCGAGCACCGGCCAGTTGCGGGAGCTCGCCTCGCGACGCAGCGCGCGGTCGGGGTTGACCACGCTCGGATGCCCCACCACCTCGAGCATCGGCATGTCGGTAATCGAGTCGGAGTAGGCGTAGCAATGCTCGAGCGGATACCCCTCACGTGCGGCAAGTTCACGAATTGCCTGCACCTTGCCCTCGCCGAAACAGTAGAAACCGATGTCGCCGGTGTACTTGCCGTCCTCGACCACCATCCGGGTCGCCATCGCATGGGTGGCCCCCAGGGCGCGCGCGATCGGAGCCACGAGTTCCTCACCCGATGCCGACACCACCACCACGTCGCGGCCGCACAGCTTATGGCTGGCGATCAGGTCGGCGGCCTCGGCGAACACCAGTGGCGTGACGATGTCGTGCAGCGTCTCGTTGACGATCGACTTGACCTGCTCGACGTCCCATCCGGTGCACATGTTGGTCAGGTGGATCCGCATCCGATCCATCTGGTCATGGTCGGCGCCCGAGAGCAGGAACAGGAACTGGGCATAGCTCGACTTGAGGACCGCCCGGCGATTGATCAGCCCCTGCGCGAAGAAGGGTTTGCTGAACGCCAAAGTGCTCGATTTGGCGATGATCGTCTTGTCCAGATCGAAGAAAGCCGCGGTGCGTGGAGTGGGACCGGTGGCCGTCGACAATGTTTGCTGGTCAGCGGCCGAGCGAGGAACGGTCACCGATCCAGCATAGGTCGGTAAGTCGGCAAATCGCGACGCTGCCGGTAAAACCGCCGGTCAATGGGGGTCGAGCAATGCGTGGTACCAGCGAGACGCTTGGTTCAGCTACTTAAAGGTCATACGTTTCTTTCAGACGCAACCCTTGCGCTGCGTGACACTCTCGTGTGTATAGTAAATGTCACTCGGCTTTGCCGAGGGTGTATCAGCCCGACCCCCCGGGGCTGATGCACGACGACCCTCGCCTCCTCCCCCCTGGCGGGGGTCGTCCCTTTTCTCGGGTACATCTCCCGCCCAGCCGCTTCCCGCAGTCGCGACGTTGTGCACAGATCCCGTCACTGCGACTGGCGATTCAGTGCCGTCGGCGACACGGTGAGCCGATGCCGATCACCGATACGCGCGGAATTTTGGCGGTGCTCAGCGACCCCGTTCTGCGCGACGAACTGGACCGGGTGGCGGCGGCCGTCGGTGTGCGAGTTGTGCACGCCCCCAATTCGTTACCGGTCAGTAGAAAAGCATGGTCGGCGGCCTTGGCGGTCGTGCTCGACGCGGTGGCGGCGGCCGACTGTGCATTTACCGCACTGCCGCGGCGCGCGCACGTCGTCGTCGCAACCGGCGACGACCCGCCACCGGAAACGTGGGCGGCAGCCATCGAGGTGGGTGCGCGACGAGTGCTGAAATTGCCTGCGCAAGAGCATGATCTGGTCCGCGAGCTGGCCGACGCTGCCGAGTCGGTCCGTGACGACGGCACCCGCGGCGCGATGGTGGCGGTGATCGGCGGATGCGGTGGCGCGGGCGCCTCCCTGTTCGCGGCCGCGCTCGCGTGGGCCGCGGCCGAGCCGATGCTGGTCGACCTCGACCCCTGGGCAGGCGGCATCGATCTGCTGGTCGGCGCGGAGACCGCACCGGGGGTGCGCTGGCCGGACCTGGCACTGCAGGGTGGCCGACTGACCTGGGCCGCCGTGCGCGACGCGTTACCGCGACACCGTGGAATGAGCCTGCTCTCGGGCACCCGTACCGGTCACGAATTAGACTCCTGCGCAGTGCAATCCGTCCTCGACGCAGGCCGCCGCGGCGGGGCTACGGTGGTGTGTGACCTTGCCCGCCGGATCACCACCGCTGTCGAAATCGCCGTGGAAGCAGCCGATCTCGTGGTGTTGGTCAGCCCCTGCGATGTGCGGGCGTGCGCGGCGACGGCGACCATCGCCCCGGTGCTCGCGGCGATCAACCCCAACCTGGGCCTGGTGGTGCGGGGTCCGTCACCGGGCGGGCTGAGCGCCGACGAGGTGGCGACGATCGCGGGCGTGCCGTTGTTGGCGTCTATGCGGCCGCACCCGCGGCTGGCCGAGCAGCTCGAGCACGGCGGACTGCGAATTGGGCGGCGCTCGGGGCTGGCCGCGGCGGCTCGTCGGGTCCTCGCTGTGTTGCCGACGCATCGGGCCGACAGGCGTGCGGCATGAGCGGCTCACTGATCGATCGGGTTCGTGAGCGGCTGGCGACCGAGTCGGCTCCGCTGCGCGCGGGAGTGGTGGCCGACGCGATCAGGGCCGAATCCGGCGGTGTGCTCGGCGACACCGAGCTGCTGAGCAACCTGCGAACGCTGCAGACGGAGCTGACCGGCGCCGGAATCCTCGAACCGCTGTTGTGCGCCGACGGCACAACCGACGTGTTGGTCACCGCACCGGACTCGGTATGGATTGACGACGGAAAAGGTCTGCGACGCAGCGATATTCGATTCGCCGACGAAGCTGCAGTGCGGCGGTTGGCGCAGCGGCTGGCGCTCGCGGCGGGTCGGCGCCTCGATGACGCGCAGCCGTGGGTCGACGGTCAGCTGACCGGGCTGGGCGCTTTCACGGTCCGGTTGCACGCGGTCCTGCCGCCGGTCGCCGCGGGCGGTACCTGTCTGTCGCTGCGGGTGTTGCGGCCGGCGACCCAGGACCTCGTTGCCTTGATCGCGGCCGATGCGATCGCCCCCGCGGCCGCCGAGTTGATTGACGACGTGATCGCCGCCCGGCTGGCGTTCCTGGTATCCGGCGGGACGGGTGCGGGCAAGACGACGCTGCTGTCGGCGATGCTGAACGCGGTGTCGACCAACGAGCGGATCGTGTGCGTCGAGGATGCCGCGGAGTTGGCGCCACCCCATCCACACCTGGTGCGTCTGGTGGCGCGCTGTGCCAACGTCGAGGGGGTCGGCGAAGTCACCGTGCGCCAACTCGTCCGTCAGGCGCTGCGAATGCGGCCGGACCGCATCGTGGTCGGCGAAGTTCGCGGCGCCGAGGTGGTCGATCTGTTGGCGGCGCTGAACACCGGACACGACGGTGGCGCGGGCACGGTGCACGCCAACAACCCCGCCGAAGTCCCGGCGCGGCTCGAGGCGCTGGCAGCTCTCGGTGGCCTGGATTGCGCTGCGCTGCATAGCCAGCTGTCGGCAGCGGTCCAGGTGTTACTCCATGTCGCCCGCGATCGCGGCGGTCGGCGGCGACTCGCTGAAATCGCCTTGCTGCGGCGCGACCACGACCGGGTGCGGGCTGTCACCGTGTGGCACGCCGAGCGCGGATACACCGACGAGATCGACGAATTCCGGCGACTGGTCCACAGCCGGGTGCCTTCGTGATCACGCTCGCCGCAATCGCCCTGTCCGGGGCGGTGCTAACGCTTCCGTCGTCGCCACGGCGGCGGTTGATACCGGCCGGACGGAAGTCGTTGCCGCCGTTTGCCTTACCGTCGGCGATGGCATTCGCCGCGGTATCATGCGCCGTATTGCTACCGTTGACAACGGTTTTGGCGACAGGCTTGATCACGGCCACGATGTTGGTGCGGTTCAGTCGCCGACGTCGTGGGGACCGCGGGATGGACGAGAGCACGTCGATGGAGACTGCCATCGACGTGCTGGTGGGTGAACTCCGGGTCGGGGCCCACCCGGCGAACGCGTTCGCCGTCGCGGCCGAAGAGACCACCGGGCCGGTGGCCGACGCGTGTCATGCGGTGGCCGCCCGCGCCCGTCTCGGCGCCGACGTCGCTGCGGGTCTACGCGGAGTCAGCGCGACGGCCGCGTTGCCGTCTCAGTGGGAACGGCTCGCGGTGTGCTGGCAGTTGGCCGCCGAGCACGGGTTGGCCATGTCGGCGCTGATGCACGCGGCTCAGCGCGACATTGCTGAGCGGCAACGTTTCTCGAGCCAGGTGCGGTCGGCAATGGCGGGTGCCCGGGCTACCGCGGTCATCCTTGCGGCGCTGCCGGTGCTGTCGGTGTTGATGGGTCAGTTGATCGGCGCGCGCCCGTTGCAGTTCCTGCTCGGCGGCGGTTTCGGTGGCTGGCTGCTGGTCGTCGGATTGACGCTGATCTGCGGCGGTCTGTTGTGGGCGGACCGCATCACCGACAGAGTGACCGCGTGATTACCACCGCGGCAATGCTTTTGGCGACGGCGCTGTTGAGTGGTGCGGGTCCTTCGGTTGTGCGGGCCCGCGCCGCGACGCCCGACCGTCGACCCCGCGCGGCGCGGTCGGCTGCGTGTGGCCCGGATCCGCTGGCGGTCGCGTCGAGCCTCGATGTGCTCGCCGTCTGCCTGACCTCCGGGATGGCGGTGTCGATTGCGGCCGCGGCGACCGCGCCTTCGGCGCCTCCGAAGTTGGAGCTGCTACTTCGTCGCGCGGCCGACCTGCTGGCGCTGGGCGCCGATCCGGCCGTTGCCTGGTCCGCACCGACCGGATCCGGCGACCCGCAAATCGATGCATTGTTGCGGCTGGCCCGGCGATCGTCGAGCTCGGGTATCGCGCTCGCAGAAGCGGTGTCCGGCCTTGCCGTGCAATGTCGTCAGGACGCGGTCCACGCGGCCGCCGCTACGGCGGAGCGCGCCGGCGTGCTGATCGCCGGTCCGCTCGGCCTGTGTTTCCTGCCGGCCTTCGTCTGCCTGGGCATCGTCCCGGTGATCGCAGGCCTGGCCGGTGAATTCCTTCAATCAGGATTGTTGTGACCACGCCATGTCGGAAAACAAGAGAGGGCAACATGTTTCAAGCTGTCAAGGCACGCCTTGCGTTACTGATAGTGGACGAGTCGGGGATGTCGACGGTCGAATACGCCATCGGCACTATCGCGGCGGCCGCGTTCGCGGCGATTCTGTACGCCGTAGTGACTGGCGAGTCCATCGTCTCGGCGTTGACGAACATCATCGCCCGCGCGCTCAACACCAAGACCTAGCCGACGATGCCGGTTCGGCCACCGTCGAGGCGGCGTTCGGTGTCGCGACCCTGGTCACGGTACTCATCTTGGGTCTGGCCGGCATCACCGCGGTGTCGGCGCAAGTCCGCTGCATCGACGCCGCGCGCGAGGCCGCCCGGCTGGCGGCGCGCGGTGACGAGCGGTCGGCGGTGGCCGCGGCACGTGGAGTCGCACCGACTGGCGCCGCAGTCCAGATTCGCCGCGACGGTGGCTTCATCGTCGCAACCGTGGCAGTGCGGTCGAACCTCCTTCACGCGCTGCATATCTCGGCGACCGGAGTGGCGGCGGTGGAACCCGAGTGACGAGCAGGGATCGGTCACAATGGTCGCCGCCGCGATGGTCGCCGTGCTGCTGAGCGTTATCGCCGGCAGCGCCTGCGTGGGTGCCGCGGTGGTGGCGCGGCACCGGGCTCAGGCCGCAGCGGACCTGTCCGCGTTGGCCGCCGCAGCACGAGTGCCCGCCGGAGCCGAGTCGGCCTGTGGCCAAGCCGGCGCCGTGGCCCGCGCGATGCGGGCCGGCGTCGTCGGCTGCACACTCGAGGACCTGGACGTAGTGGTCACTATCGAAGTGGGAGTCGGGCGCTGGGGCAATGCGCGGGCCGCGGCCCGCGCCGGTCCGGCCTAGCGGGGCAGCCCAGCCTCGGCGAGCTCTCCCGGCGTCGGCAGCCGCAGCGAGACCAGACCGGCGAACGTCTCGTCGTCGAGTTCCACCCGGTTGACGGTCACGTGGATCGGTACCCATCCGCCGTCGTGCGCCGGTAGGCGCAGCACCGCACTTGCCGCCCCAGCATCGAACTCCGTGCGCATCGCGGCTCGCTTCGCCTCGTCGTCGGGATGTATCCGCGGGCTGTCGGCGGCGATGCGGCGCCAATCGTAGAAGGGGCAGGGGGCGTCGAGCCATTTCAGCAGCGTCCAGGTGTGTGGCTCGAATAACGCCCGGTGCACCCCGGGTCGGGCCAGGCCGCGCAGGATCTGCTGGGCAAGCCGGTCCGACGGCCAGGATCGCTCGGCGGGTTCGGCGCGCCAGTTCATGCCCCGCGCGACCATGTGCTCGCGGCCGTCGGTGCCTTCCTCGAGCGCGTTGCGCACCACGAAGCTCACCCGAATGTGGTTGCCCTGCCAGTCCCGGCCGTCCCAGGTCTCGCACATGGTGTGACCCGGTTCGAACCTCACCGCCGCCGCCAGCGCCCGCCCTTCATTGGGCTTGAGCTCACCCGACGGCCAGCATTCCGCGAAGGCCCGCTCCTCCGGATCCTCCATCTCGACGTTCCGGCCCATATTCGTCAGCGACGCGGCGGTGTCGGTCGCCACCCCGAGCGTCATATCCCACTTCAGCGGGCCCGCGATCGGCCGATCGGGCGGTTCGTCTTCGGGGGGCCCGCTCCAGACCTGCACCCCATGGATGCGGCCGTCGGACATCACGATCGGCTCGGTCCGGATCACCCTGGCCCTTTTGGGGGTGATGCTCACCAGGCCTTTGCTGGTTTCCACGGACTCTGCGATGGCGGACTGGATCGCGGCGCGGCCGGCCGTGCGCTTCAAAAACTTCGTTATCGGAACCAGGTCCTGCAGTTCCCGACCCACCGCCACCACGGCCGGTTCCCTGCCCAGGGTCTCCACCAGCAGCCAGTCGTCGGTCATAGCTCCGCAGTTTAGCGGCGATACTGCCGACAACCCTTGCGTCACACATGAATACATCCGCCTTTCCCTGAGGCCAACCTGTGGGTCTTATTGACATCAAGGTCAGGTGCTTGCACAGGTTGCGCGATGAAAGGTATTTTTCTGCTGCGCCATAGCGGAATTTTCTGTTGTCAGATACCGCACCAGGCGCATCTTTCTTCAGAAGTGAGGAAAGCGTTTTCGTGCTGCTGCTGCGAAGACACCGCCATATGGACGTCGGCCGTTCGAGGGGTCGGTCGTCATCCGTATGACTGAGTCCCACTCGCCAGCGCGCCGAGTATCAGACGCAACACTCGCATCGCTCCGGCCTTGTCCAACGGATCGTTTCCGTTGCCGCACTTCGGTGATTGCACGCACGATGGGCAGCCGGCGGGGCACTCGCACGCTTCGATGGCCGCGAGCGTGGCGCCGAGCCACGTGTTGGCCTGCCGGAAGCCCTGTTCGGCGAACCCGGCTCCGCCCGGAAAACCGTCGTAGACGAATACGCTTGGCAGACCGTCGGATTCGGGACCGATTGCGGTGGACAATCCGCCGATGTCGCCGCGGTCGCAGCTGGCGACCAGCGGCAGCAGGCCGATCGCGGCATGCTCGGCGGCGTGCAGCGATCCCGGTATCTGTAGCAACTCGATTCCGTTGTCGTGCAGCGCCTCTGGCGTGATCGTGTACATCACAGAGACGGTGTCCAGCTTATGCGGCGGCATTGTCAGCTCGACGAAGTCGATCACCTCGCCGTTGAGCCGGCGCCGTAGGTAGCCGACGATCTGATGGGTCACGCAGACCGGCACCAGTCCCAAGATGACCGATCCGAACGTGCGCCGTTCGCCAGGGCCGGTCACCTCGATGTCGGTGAGTTCCCTTGCGAACGTGGCATATCCAGGGTCCTCGGCATGTACGAACGCCATGCCGTCGTCAAAGTCCAGTGAATCGACCAGGTAGCTCTCACCCTGATGGAGGTACACCGCCCCGGGATGCACCGATGCCGCGGCCCGGCCGGTGTCGGCCGTGCCCAGCAGTCGCCCGGTGTCGCTCTCGACGATCACGACCTGACCGCCCGTCGACCCCCGAATATCGACTGTCGGATGCGGATCGACGCCGGGCGCAGGGTAGTACTTGCCGGCCCGCCGCCTCAGCAACCCGTCGTCAACTAGCGTGCTGGCCACTTCTTCGGCCCCCAGAACCCGCACCTCAGCATCGTTGACGGGTAATTCTGTTGCAGCGCAGAGTAATTGCGGTCCAAGAATGTAAGGATTGGACGGGTCGATCACCACCCGTTCGATCGGCTTGTCGAGCAGCGCGGACGGGTTGTGCACCAGGTAGGTGTCCAGCGGGTCGTCGCGGGCGACGAGCACCACCAACGCTCCTTGTCCGCGCCGGCCGGAGCGCCCGGCCTGCTGCCAGAACGACGTGACCGTGCCGGGAAAGCCGGCCAGCACCACCGCATCCAAGCCGGCGATGTCAATGCCGAGTTCGAGCGCATTGGTGGTGGCCAGGCCGCGCAGCTGACCATCGAGCAGGGCCCGTTCGAGTGCGTTGCGGTCTTCGGGCAGATAGCCGGCCCGGTAGGACGCCACGGTCTCGGTCAGCTGCGGCGCGATGTCCTCCAGTCGCGCACGTGTTGCCAGCGCCGTCAGTTCCGCGCCGCGACGCGACCGGACGAAGGTCAGCGTCCGCGCCCCCTCGGCGATCAGATCGGCCATTACCCGCGCGGCCTCGCTGCCCGCGGACCGCCTTACCGGGGCGCCGTTTTCACCCGTCAGGTCCGGCCGCAGCGCCGGCTCCCACAGCGCGACGGTCCGGGCGCCCTGCGGTGAGCCGTCATCGGTGACTTCCGCGACCCGCTGGCCGATCAATTCGGTCGCCGTCGCGCCCGGAGCCGATGTCGTTGCGCTGGCGAAGATCACCGTCGGCAGCAGGGCAGGATCGGCGGAGTAGCGTGCGCACAGCCGCAGCAGCCGCCGCAGCACCATTGCCACGTTCGAACCGAAAACCCCTCGGTAGTAATGACATTCATCGACGACGACGAAGCGAAGGTTACGCAGGAACATGGCCCAGCGGGCATGGTTACGCAACAATGCCAGGTGAACCATGTCGGGGTTGGAGAACACCCAGCGGGAGCGCTCGCGCGCGAATCGGCGTATCTCGCCGGCGCTGTCGCCGTCATACGCCGTCGGTGCGACGTCGCCGAGCCGGGGGATGGCCGCGGTCAATGCGTGAGCGGCCCGCAACTGGTCGTGGCCAAGCGCTTTCGTTGGCGAGATGTACAGCGCGCGGGCCCGCCGATCGGTCGCCAACGCGTTGAGGATCGGAAGTTGATAAGCCAGCGATTTCCCGGATGCCGTGCCAGTACTGATAACGACGTGATGGCCCCCGTGGGCCAGGTCGGCGGCCTGAACCTGATGTGCCCACGGCAAACTGACGCCGCGATCGGTAAATGCACGCAGCACATCGGGTTCGACCCATGTCGGCCAAGGCTGTTGGCGGCCATGCCGTGCCGGCAATTCGGCGACGTGCCGCAGCGGGTGTTCACCGGCGTCGGTGCCGGCGACCGCGGCGGCGAGCAACTCGCTGCCGAACGTCACCACGATTAAGTGCCTCCTGATCCGAACTGATCACCCAAATGAGCGACCGATTGCCCCCTTGTGACCGGCGGTTTGCGCGTCACACTTCAATTGTTTACCTGGTGGTAGCTCAATTGCTGACCCGAGGCTGTTGCTGGGGCGATGAACATGGTTGACTGTTTGCGGTCGCAGCTTCTGTGTTCGTTTCAAACTTTCGCAGGATCGACGTTGCGGCCGCGGTTCCTGCGTTGTAGGTCGGGTGAAGTTCCGGCGACTCAGCAAGTTCTAGCGGTCGGAACGGGCCCGGCGCATCGAGGTGATGCACCGCACCCGAGTAGTAAAGGAAATATCGAGAAATGCCACAGGGAACTGTGAAGTGGTTCAACGCGGAAAAGGGATTCGGCTTCATCGCCCCCGAAGACGGTTCGGCCGACGTGTTCGTCCACTACACGGAGATCCAGGGTAGCGGCTTCCGCACCCTCGAGGAGAACCAGCGAGTCGAGTTCGAGGTCGGCCAGAGCCCCAAGGGTCCCCAGGCCACCGGCGTCCGCGCCGTCTGAGCATCCATTAACGACTACCCCCCGCACGATTCGGAAACCACCGGAATCGGACGGGGGGTTTTCGCTGCTCGCCCCACCTATCTTCGCGGCGCCGAGTAGGCCATGGGATGCGCAGTAGCCCGGGTTTGATGGCACTACTCCTTCTCCCGCCGCGTTGCGGCGCGCATCGTCGTCGGGCGGGCGCTTAATGTCGTTGTCGTGAGCCAGCTGTCGTTCTTCTCGGCCGAGTCGGTGCCGCCTGCGGTCACCGATCTCACTGGGGTGCTCGCGGCCGCCGGCCAGATCGTGCCGGTCGGCGATGGGGCCCGGCTGTCGGTGGTCGTCGATCAGGCCTGGCGCGCCCAGGCGCTGGGTCAGATGATCGACCAGGCCGGTCTGACGGCCGACATCACCCAGACCGACGAGCGCACCCCGCTGGTGCGCACCGAAGTGGACACCCGGCTGCGTCCGATGGCCGCCGAGTGGACCCGTGGCGCGGTGAAGACCGTCCCGCCCTTGTGGTTGCCCGGACCGCGCGAGTTGCGCGCCTGGATTTTGGCCGCGGGCAGCCCGGAAGCCGACCGATACTTATTAGGACTCGACCCACACGCGCCGGACACCCATTCACCACTGGCGTCGGCACTCATGCGCGTCGGGATTGCGCCGACGCTGATCGGCACCCGGGGGGCGCGGCCGGCACTGCGAATCAGCGGCCGCCGTCGGTTATCGCGCCTGGTAGAGAACGTCGGGGAACCGCCCGCGGTGGCCGAGGCGTTGCCTTTCTGGCCGCACGTCTAGCGGCAATCAGTCGACCCGCACACGGGGGGTCGGTTTGCGTCGGCCCATCTCGGGTGCCAGATTGTCAGGTGTCTACCGGCCTAAAGGCACTCCTAGATTGACGCTGGCAGATCGCGGATCGGAGTATCGCGGGGCCCGCAGGGGAAGAAGTAGTAAGTGAAAGCGAGCGTTTCAGGTGGCTGATAGCGGCGGGAATGGCGCCACCCGGCGACTTGTCATTGTCGAGTCGCCGACCAAAGCGCGCAAACTAGCCGGCTACTTGGGCGCCAATTACGTCGTGGAGTCCTCCCGCGGACACATCCGTGACCTGCCTCGAGCCGCCGCTGACGTGCCCGCGAAGTACAAGTCGGAGCCGTGGGCCCGGCTTGGCGTTAACGTCGACCAGGACTTCGAACCCCTCTACATCGTCAGCCCGGACAAAAAGAGCACGGTCACCGAGCTCAAGGGCCTGCTCAAGGACGTCGACGAGCTCTACCTGGCCACAGACGGTGACCGCGAGGGCGAAGCGATCGCCTGGCATCTGCTCGAGACCCTCAAGCCGCGGGTGCCGATCAAGCGGATGGTGTTCCACGAGATCACCGAGCAGGCGATCCTGGAGGCCGCCGCCAACCCGCGCGATCTGGACATCGACCTGGTCGACGCCCAGGAAACCCGCCGCATCCTGGACCGGCTTTACGGCTATGAAGTCAGCCCGGTGCTGTGGAAAAAGGTGGCGCCCAAGCTGTCCGCGGGCCGGGTCCAGTCGGTGGCCACCCGCATCATCGTCCAGCGCGAACGCGACCGGATGGCCTTCCGCAGCGCCGCCTACTGGGACGTGGTCGCCGAGCTCGACGCCAGCGTGTCGGATCCCACAGCGGCACCGCCGACCTTCAGTGCCCGGCTGACCACCGTCGACGGCCTGCGGGTCGCAACCGGGCGCGATTTCGACTCCCTCGGCCAGGTCCGCAAACCCGCCGAGGTCGTGGTGCTCGACGAGACCAGCGCCGGCTCGCTGGCCACCGGCCTGCGCGGACAGCAGCTGACAGTGGGGTCGGTCGAGGAAAAGCCCTACACCCGTCGTCCGTATCCGCCGTTCATGACGTCGACGCTGCAGCAGGAAGCGGGCCGAAAGCTGCGGTTCTCCGCCGAGCGGACGATGAGCATCGCCCAGCGGCTGTACGAGAACGGCTACATCACCTACATGCGTACCGACTCGACGACGCTGTCGCAGTCGGCGATCGACGCGGCCCGCACGCAGGCCCGCCAGCTCTACGGCGAGGAGTACGTCTACCCGTCGGCGCGTCAGTACACCCGCAAGGTGAAAAACGCCCAGGAAGCCCACGAGGCCATCCGGCCGGCCGGGGAAACCTTCGCCACCCCCGACGCGGTGCGGCGCGAGCTGGATGGCGACGACTTCCGGCTCTACGAGCTGATCTGGCAGCGCACGGTGGCCTCGCAGATGGCCGACGCCCGCGGCACCACGCTCAGCCTGCGCATCAACGGCGAATCCGACGGTCGGCAGGTCCAGTTCAGCGCCAGCGGCCGGACCATCACCTTCGCCGGATTCCTCAAGGCCTACGTCGAGACCGTCGACGAACAGGCCGGTGGGGAAGCTGACGACGCCGAGAGCCGCCTGCCGCAGCTGACCCAGGGCCAGCGCCTCGATGCCACCGAGCTCACCCCGGACGGTCACTCGACCAATCCGCCGGCGCGTTACACCGAGGCCTCGCTGATCAAGGCGCTCGAGGAGCTCGGCATCGGCCGGCCCTCGACCTATTCGTCGATCATCAAGACCATCCAGGACCGCGGCTACGTCCACAAGAAGGGCAGCGCGCTGGTCCCGTCGTGGGTGGCGTTCGCCGTCACGGGTTTGCTGGAGCAGCATTTCGGCCGACTGGTCGATTACGGCTTCACCGCGGCGATGGAGGACGAACTCGACGCGATCGCGTCGGGCACCGAGCGACGCAGTAATTGGCTCAACAACTTCTACTTCGGCGGCGACCACGGCGTGGCCGATTCGATCGCCCGCTCGGGCGGGCTCAAGAAGCTGGTCGGAGTCAACCTCGAGGGTATTGATGCCCGAGAAGTCAACTCCATCAAGCTTTTTGACGATGCCGAGGGTCGCGCGGTCAATGTGCGGGTCGGCAAGAACGGGCCGTACCTCGAGCGGATGGTGGTCGGCGACGACGGCGAGCCGACGCCGCAGCGGGCCAACCTGCACGACTCGCTGACCCCCGACGAGCTGACCCTCGATGTCGCCGAGGAGCTGTTCTCGACGCCGCAGGAAGGCCGCTCACTGGGTGTCGACCCGGAGAGCGGGCACGAGATCGTCGCCAAGGACGGCCGTTACGGCCCCTACGTCACCGAGGTGCTGCCCAAGCCGGACGACGACGACGGAACCGCGGGCCAGCCGGCCAAGAAGGGCAAGAAGCCGACCGGACCCAAGCCGCGCACCGGATCGCTGTTGCGCAGCATGGACCTGCAGACCGTGACGCTCGAGGATGCGCTCAAGCTGCTGTCGCTGCCGCGGGTGGTGGGCATCGACCCTGAGTCAGGCGAAGAGATAACCGCGCAGAACGGGCGCTACGGCCCATACCTCAAACGCGGCACCGACTCTCGCTCGCTGGCGACCGAGGACCAGATCTTCTCGGTGACGCTGGAGGACGCGCTCAAGCTCTACGCCGAACCGAAGCGGCGCGGCCGCCAAGGTGCCGCGGCGCCGCCGCTGCGCGAATTGGGCACCGACCCGGCCTCAGGCAAACCGATGGTGATCAAGGACGGCCGATTCGGGCCGTATGTCACCGACGGCGAGACCAACGCCAGCCTGCGCAAGGGCGACGACGTGCTGTCGATCACCGATGCGCGCGCCTCCGAGCTCCTGGCCGATCGCCGCGCCCGCGGCCCGGTCAAGAAGACGGCCAAAAAGTCCGTTGCCAAGAAGGCGGCGAAGAAGGCGCCGGCTAAGAAAACCGCAGCCAAGAAAGCTGCAAAGCGCAGCTAGCGGGCTTTTTCAGCGTAGCTCAGCAAACCCTGAGGGTTCTGTTGCGGCGTGTCGCGAAAATTAAGTGGTGATTCTCAGCCAGCTCTCAGGTACAGTATTTCCTAGCACGTCTGCATCAGGCATACGTCCAGTTAGGGAGAATCATGCGGCCGGCCGTCCGATATTGCATCACCGCTGGTGTTGCACTCGGTGGCATCAGCGTCCTTATCGCTGCCCCCTCGTCGTCGCCGCTGCGCGACGTCGAGGTGCCCGCGATGCAACTCTCTAACAACTCACATGAGAACCCGGACGCGAATAGCCCCTCGATCGCCGACTTGCTGCAGACCATGGGAGGGCCGGAGGGTCCCGTAGTGGTGCAGAACATCATCGAGTCCGACGCCGGAGTGCTCGAGGGACATCAGCCGTCCAGCATCCCGGGGCTCAGCGACCTGCTGAACCTGGGCAACGACCCGGTCGGCACCCCGGACCCACAGGGCAAGTCATTCATCAACATCGGGCCGCTGCTGCCCAGCGATCTCACGCTTTCGCCCAACGGCCGCTAACCGCTGGCCCGTTCGCTGATCACTTCTTCCGGTGCGGCCAGGTTGAGCGGCCGCGCCAACTGAGTGGGCGCGGTTCGTCCGCGTAGCGCCACCACCTCGGCCACGTCCCAGCACAATGCCTCGGCATCCAGTGCACCGCTGACCGCGACCGCCGACGCGAGCACGTGGCCGTCCTCTAGCTTCGCCAACTCGGTCAGCCGCGCGGCCTCGTTGACGGGGTCGCCGATCACGGTGTACTCGAAACGCGCCAGCGCACCAATGTGGCCGGCAATGGCGCGGCCGGACGACACCCCGATGCCGAATTCCGCCGAGCCGATCACCGGCAGCAGCTCGTCGTGCAGTTCACGGGCCGCGGCCAGCGCGCCGCCGGAGGCGTCCGGATGCTCGATCGGGGCCCCGAAAATGGCCAGCGCGGCGTCACCCTGGAACTTGTTGACGAAGCCGCCGTGACGGCCGACGGTGTCCACCACGACCCGGAAGAACTCGTTGAGCAGGCTGACCACCTCGGCCGGTGGCCGAGTCGACGCCAGCTTGGTGGAGCCGACCAGGTCGACGAAGAGCACTGCGACGTCGCGCTCCTGACCACCCAACTCTGTGCCCCGTTCCAACGCGCGCCGGGCGACGTCCTCTCCGACGTAGCGGCCGAACAGGTCGCGCAGCCGTTGCCGCTCGGCCAGGTCGCGGACCATGTCGTTGAAGCCAGCCTGCAGCAGGCCCAGCTCGCTGGCGTCGTAGATCTGCATGTGTGCGTTGTAATTACCGCGCTGCACCTCACCGAGCGCCCAACGCAGCTGGCGCAACGGGTCGGCGATCGACATCGCCACCAGCAGCGTGCTGGCCAGCCCGATGCCCAGCGCCAGCAACGCCAGCAGCAGGATCGGGTTCAACAGCTTCTCGGGTGGCCCGTGCAGGTAGGCGGCCTTGTCGCCGACCACCGCCAGCACGATGGCCAGCAGCGGAACGCCGGTGGACAACGCCCAGGCCAGCATCTGGCGTCCGATGACACCGGAGGCCCGGATGTTCTCGGGCAGGCCGCCGCGCAGGGCGGCAACAGCGACCGGGCGCAGCACCCGTTCGGACTGCAGATAGCCGATGATTGCGGTGGCCGTGGCGCCCAAGGCGACGGCGACGGCCACCACCGGGGCCGCATGCTTGGCCACCGGCCAGCTTGCTACCAGAAAGATCACGCCGCCGATCAGCCAGGACGCCAGGTTGATCACCGTGCGGTGGAACGGAGTACGCAGCGCGCGGCTGCGCGCCAGCTCGGTGGCGGCCGGGTCGGGGTCGGCGAGCAGGCTGTCGCGGCGCTGCCACCGAAAGACCGGTATCAGCAGACGGGCGCTGATCGCCGTCCCGAGGCCGAACAGGATCACGATCGATGTGACGAACGTCGCCAGGTTGAGCGCCGGCAGTTTCTGCAGCTCGATGCGATCTTCCGGCGGCAGCCCGTAGCGCAGGAAGCCCAGTACCAACAGGGCGCCGATGATGTCGGCCTGCAACTGGCTCAGCGTGAATACCGGCCACGGCGTGCGCACGAACCACTGGACGAATCCCTGGATTCGTCTCGGGAGTGCCCCTGCCATGCTCACCTGCCCACCGTATCGGTCGCCGGGGACCTAGAAGTAGCCAAAAAGGCAGTAGGCGGTGGCTGATCGGGTGGGAGGGTCGGCGGCGGCCACTACTGTTGCCGGTGATGTCACGGGTATTCACGCGTCTGGTCGGCCAGGAGTCGGTGGAGGCTGACCTGGTGGCCGCCGCGTCCGCGGCCCGCGGTGACTCGCCTCACAGCTCCGCGATGACGCACGCCTGGCTGATCACCGGCCCACCCGGCTCGGGCCGCTCGGTGGCCGCGCTGTGCTTCGCCGCGGCGCTGCAGTGCACGTCCGACGGGTTGCCCGGCTGCGGCGAATGCCGCTCCTGCACGACGACGATGGCCGGCACACATGGTGACGTCCGCCGCGTCATCCCGGAGGGGCTGTCCATCGGCGTCGACGAGATGCGCGCGATCGTCCAGGTGGCCTCGCGGCGGCCCAGCACCGGTCGCTGGCAGATCGTGGTGGTCGAGGACGCCGACCGGCTGACCGAGGGCGCGGCGAACGCGCTGCTGAAGGTGGTCGAGGAGCCGCCGCGGTCGACGGTGTTCCTGCTCTGCGCGCCGTCGGTGGACCCAGAGGACATCGCGATCACGCTGCGGTCCCGCTGCCGGCACGTCGCCCTGGTGACCCCGCAGCCGGAGGCGATCGCCCAGGTCCTGATCGACAGCGACGGCCTGTCGGCCGAGACCGCGACCTGGGCGGCATCAGTCAGTGGCGGACACGTCGGGCGGGCCCGCCGGCTGGCCACCGACCCGGAGGCGCGCGAGCGGCGGCTGCAGGCTCTGGGGCTGGCACGCGACGCCGCGACCCGGTCGAAGGCGTTTGCTGCGGCCGAGGCGCTGGTGTCGTCAGCAGAGGCGGAGGCGGCGGTGCTGACCGCCGACCGCGACGAGGCCGAGACCGAGGAATTGCGGACGGCGCTGGGTGCCGGCGGCACCGGTAAGGGTGCGGCGGGCGCGTTGCGTGGCTCCGCGGGTGCGCTGAAAGACCTTGAGCGACGGCAGAAGTCGCGCCAGACCCGGGCCTCGCGTGACGCGCTGGACCGCGCGCTGATCGACCTGGCGACCTATTTCCGCGATGCGCTGTTGGTCGCCGCGGGCGCACCCGGGCCGCGGGCCAACCATCCCGACATGGCCGAGCAAATCGCGTCGATGGCGGCCCACGTCCCCGCCGATCGACTGCTGCGCTGCATCGAAGCGGTGCTCGAGTGCCGCGAGGCCTTGTCCATCAACGTCAAACCCAAGTTTGCCGTCGACGCGATGGTCGCCACCATCGGTCAGGCGCTGCGCGACTGAGTCGGCCGTTTGGGCGCGTACGACGCCCTGCCGTAGACTCGTCCCGCCCGTCGTGGCACGCCACCTTAGCTCAGTCGGTAGAGCGGCTCACTCGTAATGAGCAGGTCAGGAGTTCGATTCTCCTAGGTGGCTCCAGTTTTCCCGCCTTCGGCGACGGTGTGCGTGTCTGTACGCCGACGCGCCGCGAAAGTAGTCATTCCGCGCACGCTGACGGACCTAGCGCGGCAGCACGTATCCGACCGGCCCCGCCGCGATGCACACGCTCAGCGCCGCCGTGTTGGCCCGCACCCGAATCGCGTTGCCCGCGCCGGGCAGGCGCACGTGCACGCGGTTGAGTCCGGGATGCACCGGAACCCGGGTCGCCATCCCGTCGGATAATGCGATCGTCATCGACCCGTCGCTGTTGGCCAGGTAATTGAACTCGGCCGTCCAATCCGTCGGCAGCAGAGGGCCGTCGAGGCCGATCTCGATCGGATGGTCGGGCTGCACCAAGTACCCACACTGCGGCACCGGGCCGGGTTCCATCGCGCGCACCCAGGTCACCTGTGCGTCCACTAGTCGGCCGTTGGTGTCTAGCGTCCTCAATTGCGTTGTCGCCGTGCTGAATTCAGGTCGATCCGGAAGCAGCGCGAACAGGTGGCCGGCCAGATTCTGGGGCCAGGCGACCCGGCCGAGGACTAGCGGGTCGACTTCCTGGTCTAGCAGCGGCGCACTCGAACGGGCATGAGCGACAGCCAGATCGCGACGGGCGTTGTGAATGTAGGGCTGCGCGGGATTGTCTCGCCAGGACGTCAAGAACGTCGCCGTCGAATAGCAGCTGCTCGCCACGAACGCCACCGCCAGCACCACCGCGACCGCCGTGCGCGGCGGCGAGGCGTCCAGCCAGCGCGACGACGGACGGTTGGGCGCGCAGAGGGCGACCGCGGCCAGCAGCGCCAACACCACCACGAGATCCGGTAAATAGCGCAGGGTTTGGGCCAACTCCAGCGCGGTGAAGCGCGACGAGCGCATCAGATAGATCGGCACCTGGCAGGCGGCCACATAACCGACGGCGGTCAACCACACCGGCGCGATGCGCTGCTTACGCGCCACCGACAACGCCAACACCCCGGCCAGCACCAGCCATCCCAGCGCCATGACCGACGCCGGCGGAGTCGCCCAGGGCGAGGCCGGTGCCCACCTACCCCACTCCCACGGACCCCCGGCCAGACCCGGTACGACGCCGTGAGTAATTGAGCGGCACAACAGATCCCACGTCATCGCCAGGTCTGAACTCCAGCGGTGCTGGTTGACCACGGCCAGGTACACCGCGATCCAGGCGGCGGTCACGGCCAGCGACACCGTCCACAACCGAACACCGCCACGCCACGCTCTCACCAGCGGTGCATGCTCGCCCTGCACGTGACACAGCAGGGCGGCGACCGCGAACGCGACGAACGGAATCACCGCGGCCTTCTCGAAGAACAGCAGCCCGCCGAAATACACCAGCGCGCCGGTAAGCGCATAGCGCTGATTTCCGGTGCGAACCAGCAGGATCGCGTCGGCGCACACCCAGGCCAGCGCGGCCAGCATCGGCAACGAATTCAGCGCCGCGGCCCACCATGCGAATCCGGGCACACCCAGGGGAGTGAACAACGCGAACGTCAGCGGCACCAACAGCATCGGCCGCCAGCCCAGGATCACGTGTAACGCCCGCAGCAGCGCCAGCGAGGCCAGCAGCTGCAGCACCACCAGGCTGACCGCCGGTCCGATCCAGTTCAGCGGCGCCAGCCGGGTGATGGCCCCGGAGACCAGGAAAGCGGCCGGCATGACGTGGCCGTCGTGGTCGTCGAAGAGAAACGAGGGTGACAACAACCCATGCGTGCCAGCCCGGCTGATCAGAATGAAGTCGTCCCAATAGAAGTAGCCACGGAAGGCCAGCACACCGCGGATCACCAGCTGAAGTGCGATCAGCACGGCGGCGGCCAACGCCAGCGTCGGTAGCCGGCCGGCCCGTCGGTATGGTGAGCCGGTGCGCGCACTGGTCACCGGGGCTGCCGGGTTCATCGGGTCGACGCTAGTCGACCGGTTGCTGAGCGATGGTCACAGCGTCGCCGGCCTGGACAACTACGCCTCGGGGCGCGCCACCAACCTCGAGCACTTGGTCGACATCGCGGAGTTCGCCTTCGTCGAGGCCGACATTGTCACCGCCGATCTGCAGGCCATCTTTGGCGAGCACCAGCCCGAGGTGGTGTTCCACCTGGCCGCCCAGATCGACGTGCGCCACTCGGTGGCCGACCCGCAATTCGACGCCTCGGTGAACGTGATCGGCACCGTGCGGATCGCCGACGCCGCCCGCCGAACCGGCGTGCGCAAGGTCGTGCACACCTCGTCGGGCGGATCGATCTACGGAACGCCGCCGACCTACCCGACCAGCGAGGCCGTGCCCACCGATCCGGCGTCGCCGTATGCCGCGGGCAAGGTGGCGGGCGAGATCTACCTGAACACGTTCCGGCATCTCTACGGAGTGGAGTGCTCGCACATCGCCCCGGCCAATGTCTATGGGCCCCGCCAGGATCCGCACGGCGAGGCCGGCGTGGTCGCGATCTTCGCCCAGGCGCTGCTGTCCGGTAAGCCGACCAAGGTCTTCGGTGACGGATCCAACACCCGTGACTATGTTTTCGTCGACGACGTGGTGGATGCCTTCGTCAAGGCTTCGGGGCCGGTGGGGGGCGGGCAGCGGTTCAACATCGGCACCGGCGTGGAAACTTCTGACCGACAACTACATTCGGCGGTCGCCGCGGCCGTGGGCGCATTCGATGACCCGGAGTTCCATCCGCCGCGGCTCGGGGACCTTAAGCGGTCCTGCCTCGACATCAGTTCCGCCGAGCACGTTCTGGGCTGGCGGCCGCAGGTCTCACTCGACGACGGTGTGGCACGTACGGTCGACTATTTCCGCCAGACGCACTCCGGCTAACGGCACGAATACTGCTGCAACGCAGCACTATTCACGGCACGGGAGTCGACGTTGTCGGCGTCGGGACCCAATCGTAGTCGTGGCGATGTTTGTGGTCGTCGGCCGAGCCGATGATCCCCAACACCACGACGAGCGCGATGAACAGTCCGATGAACGCCAGCGGTAACCACAGCCACCACTTACGCGGCCCGGGTTGTGGTGGCGGTGGAGTCCACACCGGCTGGTGCGGGCCGCCGCCGTAGTAGGTCGACCACCACACCGCGTAGTCGTGCGCCTGCTGTCCTTGCAGCCTCAGGTTCTTGCGGGCGCTTGCGTTCTGTGACAACGAGATCGGGTTCCACAGTATCGATGCGAGGCTCCACCATCCGGCCAGCATGCAATGCTGCTGGGCGGCATCGATGGCGGCTTCGCACTGGGCGTAGCTTCCGGTCGTGGTGGAGCGCTGGTTCATCCAGAAGATTAACGCACCGGTGTGCTTGACGGTGCGCACCTGGAAGATCGGCTCGACGGCCGGCGGCGGATAACTGGGCTGCTGTTGAGGCTGCGACAAGTCTGCTCCCGAGTCGGTGGACCGTGTCGACAGATCGTAACCATGGTCGAGCACCGACTCGGACGCCAATTATGCGGCTGGGCCGAGAGTGCTGGTCACCTCGCGCGGGCTGATCACGACCAGCGCTTGTAGCAGCCGTCCTCGTCGCCCAGCACCCCATTGCGGAAGGCGTCGACGCGCGCGAACACCGATGCGGCCGACTGGCCGTTCACGTCGCTGGCCAGTTGTCCGTTGGTCAGGATGCCCGACACCGCCTCGTCGAGGTCGCCGCCGCTGAGGGCAATGCTGGCTCCATTCGAAACCGTCACCGGCTTAGCGAATTTCGACGTGAACACCCCGGTTAGGCACGCCGTGCGCAACCCGGCGTTGGTGTTGTCGAGCGACACCCCGCCGTGCTGATTTTGCACTGCGAGCAGGTAGCGCGACGCCAGCACCGAGAACGCGGTGTAATCACCGAACAGTGGCCCGGCCCCTTGGAACGGCGCGCCGCGGGCCAAACTCGTGCCCATCCCAATCAGCTTCGGCATATCAACGGTGATGGTGTCGGTCGACGGACAGTACGAGGCGGTCGGATTCGGCCGGGCGGTGGGGCAAAAACCTTGGTCGAAGCTGAGCTGCGGCGCCTTCGTGAGCGGGAACAGTTTGCCCAGCACCTCGATCAAGATCTTCGCTGAATCCGGACTGACCAGGTATTCACCGGTCTGGCCCTGTTCGACGAATTCTTTGGGCAGGTTTCCGCGACGCTGCTTGAGCTCATTCTCGTCGATTCCGGCGCAGGCCTTCACGCCGTCGTCGAAGCCGAACTGGAAGGCGGTCACTCTCTCGAACGCGGAACCGTGCACCTGCCGGCGCTTCATCCGTTCCGAAACCGCTTCGGTCACAAGCGAATCACTGATGCCAATCATCACCGACAGCAGCTTGGTCAAGCCGTCCCCGGTGCTCAGCTTGAAGCGCTTGGATTTGCCGTCGGCCACCCAGCGCATGTACACGCCGGCATAGCAGTCGGCCTGCTGTTCGCCCACCGTCTGCGAAGCCTGGTTCCTGATCTCCAGACCGGCCATCCGCTGTATGGCGTGACCGTATTCATGGGCGAGGACCACCACCACGCCCATATCGCCACCGGCACTTCGCTCTTCGGGAAGCAGCACCCCGCGGTCCCACCCGATGGTGTTATACGAACTCGTGCACTGTCCTGGGGGGCTGGGCCGGTCGTCCGGGCAGTTCGTGCCCTTGACAGGGCAATAGAAAGCATTCGGCACCCCGTGCGTGTCCGCCGCGCAGAACATGCCGTTCTTGTAGCGGGAGTCGTACGAGAACAGGTCGTTGACCGGGGCAAACTTGCCCTTCAGCGGCGCAGCGTAGGCGCCGGTCCAGAACTGCTCGATGTCTGAGACGGCCAGCGCGGCCAGATTGTCGATCTCGCCACCGTCACCGTCCTGCACGGTGCGAGTCGGCGGAGGGGCGTCGGGCAGCAGACCCGAGAACCCGTTTTCGACGGGCTTGTCGGCCACCTTCGACGGGTTAGGCGGCGTCAGCGTCGGTGACGGCACTTGTTCTGGTGCAGAGGGCTTCGAGCATGCCAGGACCAGCAATGCGACACCGGCCATGACGACGGCGGCACGCAGGACTCGGTTCATCGGGTTGTCTCTGCGGGGGTTGGCGATCGGGTGCGGACGGTGCATCACTGCGCCCGGTTCAGGGCGACGAGAATCGTGTCAGCACTGGACAAGTGTTGCTCCGCCGTCCGTGAAAGTGCCCAGAAATCATTGAGTTTGGCGTCATCGCCCGCGCCGAAGTAAGCCGCGCAGGATTCCGACGCGCTGTCGAAGTTGTCGATGGCCTGCTGGACCTCGACCGTCAATTGTGGGTTCGGGGTGGGCATTACCTCGCGCAGGGCCTCGTTGGCGTCGTGGAGTTGGTCGCAACTCACCTTCAGTTTGTCGTCGTCGATGCGGCCGGGTTTGGCGATCACGGCGTAGGCGCCGCTCTCGGCTTTATGGATGGCCTCGATGTGCACGGCGGACTTCGACAGCCAGTCGGCGAGGTCGGTTTGAGTGCTGGCCGTCGCAACGGGGCCGGTAGCCAGGATGCCCACGGTGATCGCGGTGGTCGCCAGGGCGATCGAGACATGTTGCATCACAGTACCCTTCGGATAGGACACCTAGCCTGCGTCGGGCGTTTGCGCGCCGTCGAGTGCAATCGCGCGAGCCAGCCGTGCGTAACGCAATTCGAGATCCTTGAACCGTAGATAGGTGCTCAGCGTGCTGAAGCTGAACGCGATGATCAACGCGTACAGCATCAGGTCGGTGCCGCGGGCGACGCCGAGCCAGTGCGCCACGACTGTGGTGTCGTTTGGACGCAGCACGGCGTAGACGCCGGCCAGGACGAACAACACGAATCCGACCTTGACCCAGGCCCGCGTCTGCGCGCTGCGCCGCGAGCGGACGAGGTAGATCAACAGCGCGAAGATCGAGGCGATCAGCAGGCCCTGAATCCAGTTCATCGCGGCATCCTTCCACGCAGGAACCCGTCGACGATGATATTCACCCCGTTGAGCAACGGCTGGCCTTTTGCCGACGAGTATTCGGTGTAGAGCACTTCGACGGGCTGTTCGGCTACCCGCCAACGATTTTCGTCGATCAGCATGATGAATTCGGTGGCGTGACTCATCCCGTTCATGGTGATGTCCAGGCGGTCGGCGACCGTCTTGTTAAAGACTCGCAAGCCGTTGTTGGAGTCGGTCAGGCCGAGTCGGCGGCCGCGCCGGCTCAGCGCCGCCGCGGTCTGCAGCACAACGCGTTTCAGCAGCGGCGGTCGGCTGACGCCCGGGGCGAACCGGGTGCCGATGACGATGTCGGCGGACTCGGAGTGCAACCGGTCGATCATCGCGAGCACATCGGTGACGCGGTGCTGACCGTCGGCGTCGAAGGTAGCGAAAACCCGTGCGCCGGGCCGGTTGCGGGCGTACTCGACACCCGTCTGTATGGCCGCGCCCTGACCGAGGTTCACCGGGTGCCGCACCAGGTGCGCGCCCGCCTTCCACGCGATGTCTCCGGTGTCGTCGGCGCTGCCGTCGTCCACGCACACCACGTTGTCGAACACCGACCGCAGTTGGCGGATCACATCACCGATGACGCCCGCTTCGTTGTAGGCAGGCACCACGATCCAGACGTCTGGCGTTTCACTGGTCATGTCAAGCCCACAAAATACACGCAGATCAGCGGCCCGGACGCGCAAGCGCGACCAGGTGGACTCCGATGCCGACCAGCGGGCCGCACAGCAGCGCGACCACGGTGCGGGTCGCCAGCGGCAGCGGCAACAGCAGCAACAGCGCCGCGGCGACCGTCGCGCAGACCCAGCCGAGCGCGTACGACCGGTGCAACGCGGCCGCCACGGTCGCGGCGCCGGTGAGCGTCAGCAGGGCGATCGCCGCGGCGCCCGCGGTCAGCCAGGCCAATAGGGCGCCCGACGCGTGATAGTCCGGACCGAAACCGGCGCGCAACAGCCACGGGCCCACCAGGCCCGCGGCCAGCACACCGATCACGCCGATGGCGCCGACCAGCGCAGCGGGCGCGAGCAACGCTCGCAGCCGCGCGGTCCGCTGGTCGACGAAATGCGCGATCAGGTTGCCCTGCATCGCGGTCAGCGGAACCAGCAACGGTGCGCGGGTCAGCGTGACCGCCAGAATGACCACGCCGCCCTGGGCCCCGAGCTGGCTCGAGGTGATCTTCAGCAGCACCGGGAAGCCCATCACCAGAATCGCGCTGGCGCCGGCCGCGGTGATCGAATGCGCCGCCCCGCGCAGAAACGTCGCGGTGCCGCCCGGCGTCAGCAGCCGTGCCGCCGCGCGGGTCGTCGGTGACGCCACGATCATGATCAGCCACGCCAGCGCGCCCGCGACGGTGGCCCACAGGAATCCGACCAAGGACCAGCCGATCGCGACGGTGGCGGTCGCGACGGTCACCCGGATGACGGCGTCGGTGGCCATCAGAGCCCCGTACTGCGTCCAGCGGTTGGTGCCGGCCAGCATGCCCAGCAAGGTCGCGTGCAGGCAGAACCCCGCCAGCCCGACACTGAGCAGGCCTACCGAAAGCCAGTGCGCCTGCGCGAACACCCGGCCGCTCCACAGCGGGGAGCTGACGGCGATCACCATCGCCGCGCCGATTCCCACCGACGCAGCCACCCGCAGCGGATGCGTGCGCGCATCCGGCAGCACTTCCGCGTAGCCCGCGGCACGGACCTCGCGGGTGGTTTCCTGCAACAGGCCGTTGGCCGCCCCGGTAACCAGCCCGAACGCCCCCCAGAAGACCGCGAACACGGAGAAGCCGGCCGGGGCCAGGTCGCGGGCCGCCAAGTACACCACCGCGTACCCGCACACCGCGGTCACTGCGGTCGCGGTACCCACCCGGGCCACGCTGCTGCGGGCGATCGGGCTGGCGAAGGCCCCCACGCCTGAGCTACCGCCCACTTCGGTCACGTCTAGAAAATACTCACAGCTGTCACCGACCTCCGCATGCTGCGACGAGCGCGACCTGACAGACTGCTCGCGGAGGGGAGTATTCCTCGGCCGCGGAGTCGTCATCACGTCGCCCACCATCGGGTGACCGGCCCGCGGGCCGTCGCGTCGCGGCGGTGGAAGAGACCTCTGGTTGTCAACCGACCGGAGGTATCCCCATGCACGTCCACCTGCTGGAGTGGATCTTCACCCTGGCGGTGACCATCGCGGTGCTGCTGTTCGACGTGTTCGTCATGGCCCGCGGATCGGGTGAACCGACGATGCGCCGTTCCACGCTCGCCCTAGCGGCCTACATCGGGCTAGCGGTGTGCTTCGGGATCTGGATCGGGTTTTTTCACGGCCACCAGTTCGCCGTTCAGTTCTTCGCCGGTTGGCTCACCGAGTACAGCCTGTCGGTCGACAACTTGTTCGTCTTCGTCATCATCATGACGAGCTTCGGAGTGCCCCGGATCTATCAGCGCGAGGCCCTGTTCATCGGCATTGTGATCGCGCTGATCTTCCGCGGCATCTTCATCGCGCTCGGCGCGGCGGCGATCCAGCGATTCACCTGGGTCTTCTACATCTTCGGCGCGTTCCTGGTCTACACCGCCGCGCGACTGGCCCGCGGATCCACCCACAACGCCGACAGCGATAACGCCGTCGTCCGGTTCGCCCGCAACCACCTGAACGTCACCGACAGCTGGCACGGTCGCAAACTCGTCGTCAAGGACGGCGGCCGGCGGGCCTTCACGCCGATGGCTCTGGTCGTCATCGCCCTGGGCGCGACCGACCTGGCCTTCGCGCTGGACTCCATCCCGGCGATCTACGGGCTGACGTCGGAGGCCTATCTGGTGATGGCCGCCAACGTCTTTGCGTTGATGGGCCTGCGGCAGCTGTATTTCATCGTCGAGGGCCTGCTCCAGCGGCTGGTTTATCTGTCCAAGGGGCTGGCCGTGGTCCTGGTGTTCATCGGCGTCAAGCTGATCCTGCATGCGATGCACGACAACGACCTACCATTCATCAACGGCGGCAAGCACATTGACGTCCCGGAGATACCGACGTTACTCAGCCTCGCGGTGATCGCCTTGACCCTCGTCGTTGCCGGAGCGGCCAGCATCTACGCCACGCGCGACTGAAATTAAGCCTCGATCTGGGCGGCGATGCGTTGCTCGATGCCGGCCCGCGCAACGGCCGGCAGCGCGATCAACCCGTCGAGTTCGCGGCCTGCCCGGGCGTAGGCGCTCTGCCGTTCTTGCGGTGACGCGGCCTCGTCTTGGGCCAATCGCAACAGGTTCTGGGCCCGCGCCAGCCGCTGTTGGTCGTCATCGGAGAAGTCACTGCGGCGACGGCGAATCGCTTCGGACTCCGCGATCTCGAACGCGCTGACGTATTCGTGGACGGCCTCGCGGTATTCGAGTTGCGCGCCGCGGTCGTTGAGCAGATCATCGGGCCGGCCCGGACGTAGCAGATCGGCCCGCTGCCTGGCCTTGTGGAAGGCGACGGTCAGCGGGTGGCGCATGTCGGTCATCAGCGGGAAATCGAGCAGCCTCGCGACGTCGACCTCGTAGTCCAGCCAGCGGGCGTCGGTCCGGTCATGCGCGGCAAGGAGTTTGACGATCTCGCGACGCCGGCCGCCTTCATCGACGCGCCCACGCCCAGACGCTTCGGCGATCGCGATCTTGGCCTGCTGCTTGAGTCGGTACCGCTCGAGTCGCCGCTCAGCGCGGCGTTCGTTGGCCGCGGCGATCGCCCGCACGCCGCCGCCTATCGCGCCGCCGAGCGGGAAGATCAGCCACCAGAAGTTCGCAGCGAAATGAAGCGGGCCCACCTAGTCCAGGATGCCACCGCCGTGGCGGGGCTTCGACCCCCGCGGCGTTCGCTCAGAGCCGAACGGCACAGGCTGCTGCGCAGCCTGCATCGTCGTGGGGTCAGTGACCCTCTTTTTTGAACCGCTCGATCGAACGCTGCACCTCGGCCTCGGCTTCCTCGCGGCCGACCCAGTCGGCGGCCTTGACGAACTTGCCCGGCTCGAGCGCCTTGTACTGCGTGAAGAAGTGCTTGATCTCGTCCAACTCGTTCTGCGGGACGTCACCTATGTCCTGAATGTGGTCCCAGCGGTGGTCTTTGGCAGGCACGCACAGCACCTTGTCGTCGCCGCCGGCCTCGTCCGTCATCTTGAACATGGCGACCGGCCGCACCTTCACCACCACGCCCGGGTACACCGACTGTGGCAGCAACACCAGCGCGTCCAGCGGGTCGCCGTCCTCGCCGAGGGTGTCGTCGAAGAAGCCGTAATCGGTCGGATAAACCATCGACGTGTAGAGGTAACGGTCCAGATAAACCCGGCCCGTCTCGTGGTCGACCTCGTACTTGTTCCGCTGACCCTTGGGGATCTCGACGGTCACGTCGAATTGCACCGGTCCGGCTCCTTCGCCTGAGTTTTGTCGCTTGGCGTAGATGGTAGGGCTCCCACAGCGTGGTGATCCGAGCGGGCTTCGGCACAATGGGCGCAAAGAAGGCAGGAGAGTCATGCGTCCCACTCGGTGGCGAACGTCTACGCACCTGATCGTGGGAGCGGGCGTGGTGGCGGTCATTGTTGCCCTGGTGGCCGCCGCGGCGCTGCTCACCTCCAATGGTCACGGGGCGAGCGCGCATGTCCCGCCCCCGCCGCCGGCCGTCACGGCCAAGCCGGGCATCGTCCCGGTAGCGGCCAACGCACCGACGCCGAGTCCGTCGGTTCTGGCCGCCGCGCTGGCCATGGCCGCGGCGGACCCGAACCTGGGCAAGCTGGGTGCCCGCGTCACCGACGCCATGACCGGTGAGGAGCTCTGGCAGCAGTCCGACAACGTGCTCCTGCAGCCGGCGTCCACGAACAAGACGCTGACCAGCGCCGCCGCATTGCTGGCCCTGGACCGCAACGCGCGGGTCACCACCCGCGTTCTGGCGGCCAGTCAACCCGGAACCGTTGTGCTGGTCGGTGGCGGCGACCCGACCCTCTCGGGCGCGGCGCCGGGTCAGACCACCTGGTACCACAACGCGCCGCGGCTGAGCGATCTCGCCGACCAGGTTCGTCGCAGCGGCGTCACCGCGACGGCGGTGGAGGTGAACACCTCGCTGTTCAGCGGACCCACCTTCGCCCCGGGCTGGGACCCGGCCGACATCGACGGCGGCGACATCGCCCCGATCGAATCGGTGATGCTCGACGCCGGAAGGATCCAGCCGGCCACCGACGAGTCGCGACGATCGACGACGCCGGCCCTCGACGCGGGCCGCGCGCTGGCCCACGCGTTGGGCGTCGACCTTCAGCACGTGACGGTCACCAACCAGCCAGTCGACTCCGGCGCGCGACAACTTGCCGCGGTCCAGTCGGCGCCGCTGATCGACCGGCTCAACGAGATGATGAACGTTTCGGACAACGTGATGGCCGAATGCATCGCCCGCGAGGTCGCCGCGTCCATGCAGCGTCCGCTGAGCTTCACCGGCGCCGTCTCCGCGGTCACCAATCGACTGGGCACCGCACACATCGACATCGGCAGCGCCATCCTGCGCGACTCGAGCGGGTTGTCGGTAGACGACCGCCTGACCGCGAAAACCCTTGACGGCGTGGTGCAGGCCGCGGCCGGGCCCGACGAGCCCAAGCTGCGGCCACTGCTGGATGTGTTGCCGATCGCCGGGGGCAGCGGCACGTTGTCCGACCGCTTCATCGACGGCACCCCCGCCGGTTCCGGGCCGGCCGGATGGTTGCGCGCCAAAACCGGTTCGCTGACCGCCATCAACGCGTTAGCTGGGGTGGTGACCGATCGCAGCGGACGGGTACTGACCTTCGCGCTGATCTCCAACGACGCCGGAATGTCCGGCCGGACGGCGATCGACGCACTGGGCGTGGCGCTGTGGTCCTGCGGATGCGTGACATGACCGGCGCTGCCGAGGCCACCGTCGGGCGCGCGGTGGACTGGGGATTCGCGGCGACGGTCGGCCAGTGGCTGGCTCGGCCAGGTCCGGTGTCGACGGACTACACGCGCCATCAGGTGATCGAAAACCTCGCTACCGCGGCCAAAGCCGCCGAACCGCCGGTGCGCGACGTCACCGGTCTACACACCGACGGAGCGGTGCCCGAGGCCCGCATCATCGACCGGCCCGAGTGGATCCGGGCCGCCGCCGAGTCGATGCGCGCGATGACCGGTGGGACGGACAAGCCGCGGGGCGCGATCAGCGGACGGATCACCGGGGCACAGACCGGCGCGGTGCTGGCATTCGTGTCAACCGGCATCCTCGGCCAGTACGACCCGTTCAATGACGGCGGTACCTTACTGCTCGTCTACCCGAATGTCATTGCGGTGGAACGACAATTGCGGGTCGAGCCGACCGATTTCCGGCTCTGGGTCTGTCTGCACGAGGTCACCCACCGCGTACAGTTCACCGCCAACCCGTGGCTGTCGGGGTACATGTCGCACGCGCTCGCCGTGCTGACCACCGACGGCAACGACGACCTGACGCAGGTGGTGAGCCGGCTGGCTGAATTCGCCCGCGGTCGCGGCGACTCGTCGCGAAAGGATCCGAACTCGGCCGGGATTCTCGGATTGCTGCGCGCCGTGCAGTCCGAGCCGCAGCGCGCGGCGCTGGACCAATTGCTGGTGCTCGGCACCCTACTCGAGGGACACGCCGATCATGTGATGGATGCCGTTGGGCCCGTTGTCGTTCCGTCAGTTGCGACCATCCGGGACCGCTTTGACGAGCGCCGCAACCGCAAGCAGCCGCCGCTGCAACGGTTGCTTCGCGCCCTGCTGGGTATCGACGCCAAACTGAGCCAGTACACCCGGGGGAAGGCATTCGTCGACCACGTGGTGGAGCGCGTCGGGATGGCTCGATTCAATACCGTATGGACGAGCCCGGAAACCCTGCCCCGGCCGATTGAGATCGAATATCCACAACGATGGATCGACCGGGTGCTGTAGCCGAACTCCGCGCAGCGGTGGCGGCGTTCGCAACGGAGTATCTCGCAGGCGTGGACGGCTGGTGTGTGGCGCTCTCGGGTGGTCCAGACTCCTTGGCGCTCACCGCAATTGCCGCATCGCTGCGACCGACCACCGCGCTGATCGTCGACCACGGTCTGCAGCCCGGGTCGGCGGCGGTGGCCGCTACCGCGCAACGTCAGGCCGAGCAACTGGGATGCGTTGAGGCGCAAGTGTTCAGCGTGCAGGTCGGGGTGGCAGGCGGACCAGAGGGCGCAGCGCGTAACGCCCGCTATCACGCGCTGGCCGACGCCTGTCACGGCCGGCCGGTGCTATTGGCCCACACGCTCGACGATCAGGCGGAAACCGTCTTGCTCGGACTGGGCCGCGGTTCGGGTGCCCGGTCGATCGCCGGCATGCGGCCCCTCGACCCGCCCTGGTGCCGGCCGCTGCTGGGTGTCCGTCGCGCAACGACGCACGCCGCCTGCGCAGAGCTCGGCCTGTCGTTCTGGGATGACCCGCACAACGCCGACCGGCGGTTCACCCGCAGCCGGTTGCGCCACGAGGTGCTGCCACTGCTCGAAGCGGTGCTCGGCGGCGGAGTGGCCGAAGCGCTGGCGCGCACAGCAACCGCGCTGCGCAGCGACACCGAGCTGATCGATTCGCTGATCGAGCGGTCGCTGGCGACCGCCGAGACGCCCGACGGGCTCGACACCGGCGCGTTGGCGGCGCTTTCCGACCCGGTCCGCCGCGGCGTCATCCGCCGCTGGTTGATCTCTGGCGGCGGGATCGGGTTGACGGACAAGCAGATCCGCGGCGTCGACCGGTTGGTCACGGCCTGGCGCGGTCAGGGCGGAGTGGCGGTGGGGTCGGCATTGCGCGATCAGCGATTGGTGGCGGCCCGGCGCGGCGACATCTTGGCGCTGCACCGGGAGCCGGTCTAGTTCTCGGCGGCATGACATGGCACGCTGTGCTCGTGGCAGCGGAAACGCCGGAGCTGTATTCGGGGGACATCAAGTCGGTGCTGCTGCGCGAAGACGAGATCCAGGGCCGCATTGCCGAGTTGGGGGCCCAGATCGGTGCCGATTACCGCAACCGGGCCGGCACCGATGGTCGAGACCTGCTGTTGGTCACCGTGCTCAAGGGCGCGGTCATGTTCGTCACCGACCTGGCCCGCGCGATCCCTCTGCCGACGCAGTTCGAATTCATGGCGGTCAGCTCGTACGGCTCGTCGACCTCGTCGTCGGGTGTGGTGCGGATCCTCAAGGACTTGGACCGCGACATCAATGACCGTGACGTGTTGATCGTCGAGGACGTGGTTGACTCCGGGCTGACGCTGTCTTGGCTGCTGCGCAACTTGGCCACCCGTCGACCCCACTCGCTGCGGGTGTGCACGCTGCTTCGCAAGCCCGACGCGCTGCGCGCCAACACCGACATCGCGTACGTGGGCTTCGACATTCCGAATGAGTTCGTCGTGGGTTACGGCCTCGACTACGACGAGCGGTACCGCGACCTGCCCTACATCGGAACGCTGGACCCCCGGGTCTACCTCGACTAGCCGGCCCGGCCTCGACTAACAGGCCCGGCGACGACTATACGAAGTTCCCAGACGGCCGTGACCGAGAAGCTCACGGTCTGCTGCCCGGGCTCCAACGGCACGCTCGACGGCATCATCCGCGGCGCTGGCGCGACAGTGGGCGTCGTGCCGCCCGAGGTCTCCGAGATCGAGATGATCTTGCCCAGGCCCAGCCCGGACAGCTGGGCGTACTGCGCGGCGCGGTCCTTGGCGTCGTGAAACGCGCGCGAGCGCGCGTCCTTGACCAGCTGTGAATCGTCGGCAATCGAGTAGCTGACCGAGTTGATCCGGGTGGCGGTCCCTCCGGTGCCGACGATGATGGCCAGCACCCGCGACGCGGCGTCGGCGGGGTGAATCTTGACCCGGGTCGAGTTGGCCGCGCGGTAGCCGGTGATGGTCACGCCGGTCGGGTCGTACTGCGGCTGCAGGCTGACGTCGGTGGTGCTGATGTCCTTGCGGTCGACGCCGGCGCCGGTCAGGGCCGTGATGACGGCTTGCTGCCGGTCGTTGGTCTCGTTCATCGCGACCGTGACGTCCGGCGCCACGAATTCGACGGCGACATCGGCGGTGAGCGTGTCGGGCACCCCCTGCACGTGACCGGAGCCGACGACGGTCACCTGTCGCAGGTTCTCGCCGGCCCTGTCCGGAGCGTGGTCGCAGGCCGACGCCGTGGCGGCGAGGCCGACGGCGAGCAGGACACGGATCGGCAGTCTGGCGCGCATGAGTGATGGGCATGCTTGGCACCCTAATTGTCCTCAGAAGGGTGGATCGTCGAGTTGCGGTTCGTCTCGGGAATTCTGTGGTTGCCAGTTCGGTGGCAGTTCTTCAGGTTCGCGCGGGTCGTTCATCCAGGTACAGAAAGGGCTGTTGCTTGGCCTTCCCTTGAACAGTACGAGCATGTCCCGCATGTGATTCCGAAACTTCCGGTCGGCGACTTCCGCTTTGCGTGCTTCTTCGTACGCGCGTTGGGCTTCGTTGACCGGCCGTTGTTTGCGATTGTGATTGCGAGCCTGCGCTATTCGAACGCTTCTCTGCTTGGCTCGAGCCCATCTGTTCAACGAGGGCGCCGCGCATGCCGGTGCGCCCGCCTGCGGAATGAGGTCGACTCCGGCAGGTGCAGTGCGGTACGTCTGTCCCGTCGGCGACGTCCAGATGACTGTGCCATCGACGAGCTGTTTGTCTTGCCAACCACCAAAAGTCTTCAGTCGATGATGTTGACGGCAAAGACATTTGAGATTGTTTGCCACTGTCGCTCCGCCGGCAGCAGGGTTGTCATGGTTGAACGGGATCGTATGATCGAGGTCGCAATGAGTTGCCAGACGGCTGCAGCCGGGGAATCGGCACGTCAAGTCTCGACACCGGATGGCACGCTCGAGCGCCGCCGAAGGCTGATACCGCAATGCGGCCGCGGCACTCGTTTGCGGATCCGCCAGCCTCAGCGAAGCCGTCGCGGCCAACTCGCGTACCTGCTCGGCATCGATGACGCCGTAGCCCTCCAGGTAACCGGGCATATCGCTCTGTTCCGCGATGGTTTGCTCGCTGGCGACGACGGTGACAACGACCTGCGTCGCGGCCGGACCGTCCTCGGACCCGACAACGTCGACCCGGCTGGGACACTCCGCTAGTCCGCAAGCGCACGTAAGTCGGCGGCCTTCGGTCAACGCGGCTAGCGCGTCCGCGCGGCGATGATCGAACGTCCGCGGATCGGCCGGGCACACCTGCTTGGCTAGCTGCGAGAGCCTCCGGTCGAACGCCGCAGCCGCCGCGGCGGCGACCTTCCCGTAAACCTCGGCCATCCCGTTGTCGTGCGCGGTAATCCCGATGTAGCGGTCTCCTTCCGCAGTGGTGCGGCGCTCACGGGCAGCATCGGGATCCGCTACCCGCACCGCGGCGTCGACCGCATTGACGATGCGCTGCTTTGACCAGCCATGCCAATTCGCGATGCGCGCGGCCAATGAGTCGTCGAGCTTGGTCATCACTTTGTCGTCATTCACCAGGTCAGTGCGGGTGATAATCAATCGCACTGTGCGCCAGTCGGTTCGGCCATCAGCCAAGAGCGCCGCCATCTTCGGCAGCCGAACATCCAGCGCCTCGGCGTGGGATACCAGATAGCTTGCTGCCATAGGGGACAGGTTCATCGCCGCGGCCACCTCGGCGGTGGTCTGTTCGAACCCGTCGATCACCGCATACCCGTGCTCACGCTCGGCCCGTTCGGCTGCTCCGACACGCTGGCGCAGCAGGCCCGCCACCGCCGCCAGCCGCCGCGCAACCAGCACCGACTCCAGCCGATACGACGACTCCACCGTAGCTACCAGGGCGGTCGGCGCCAGGTCGGCGATCGCCGCGGGGGTGTCGACTCCGGCGGAAGTCAGCGGATCCACGCAGGTATCGAACATGTGTTCGAGTGTACAACGTTCCACCGACTGAACGTCGTTGGTTGTGGATAACTGCTGCGACGTCTATTTCGAGACGTCGACTTGGGCCGTTCGGGCCTGGTCGATTTGGTCGTACGCGTACGTCACGATTGCGGCGGTGGTCATGCCTTCACCCTTGCGAGCGAGGGACTCATAGGACTCATCGCCGAGCTCGTCCCGGAGGTGGGCGATCACAGCGTTGATCTCGGGGAAAGCCGCGGCGGTGACGGGGCTGAGCGCTGCGAAGCTCGCGACTGTGGCCGCGGGCTCACAGCGACCGAGCCGGTCGAGGACGGCGGCGAGGTTAGCCAGGGCGGGATGAATGAAGGCGAAGCTGCCTGCGTCGTAGTAGTTGCGGATCGCGAGAGTGACGTAATCCAGTGCGGCCAGCGGGTCGCCGTACTTGGCTTCTAAGCCGGCCACGATGTGCGCCAGATGTGACTCGTTGAACCGGTTGCCGCTTTCACGAGTCACTAAGATCCCCCGGCGAAGGGTGTCGAGCGCATGGATGGGGTCGGCGTCGCGGTAGGCCATGCCGTCGCAAAGAAGCGCATACGAAAGCACATAAGGATTATCCGTGGCTTCGGCGGCCTCGACGAGGCCGTCGGCGGCAATGAGCGCCTCCTCAGGCGAGCCTGCGATCGTCAACGCGTTAACCAGAGCGGCCCGGGTCAACGCATCCGCGTTTCCTCCGCGCGCGAGGTAGTTGCGGCACCAGTCGACGCAGCGCTCGGGCTGGCCGGCGTAGAGGTATGGACCGCCGGCCATGCCGGCCAGACCAAAGGGCACCCCATCGCGGCCATCGCGTATCGCCGCTGCCAACTCCTCGACGTAACCGATAGCCGGCTCCAGACGTCCGGCCATGTAACACACGGACGCGATCTGACACAGGAACGCCAGTCGCGGATGGTGAACGGCGCGGGCCGCCTCGATCAATTCCTCGGCCCAAGTACTCGGCTCAGAGTTCTCGGCGAGAAAACCAACCCACCCGGCATATGTAGCGATGACGGCGGCGGTATCGAGGTCGTGGCGGTCGGCGGCCCACCGAAACGCCGCGCGGAGATTGGCGAGCTCCACGCCGAACCAGGTGTAGGCCTCGTGTTGTCGAGGACTGTCCCACAGCGCGAGGATGTCCGCTTCACAGTCGGCGAAATAGCGCGCATGCGCGGAACGCACCGCTTCGGCTTCGCCGCGCGCGGCGAGTTGATCCTCGGCGAACTGGCGGATCGTCTCCAGCATCGAAAACCGGGTCCGCCCCGACGATCGGTCGGCGACCAATAGCGACTTGCGCACCAATGCGTCGAGCCGATCGAGGGTGACGTAGTCGTCAATGTCAGATTCGTTGATGGCACAAGCACTTTCGACGGCGAATCCACCAGCGAAGACCGAACACCGATCGAGCAGGTCCTGTTCGGCATCATCGAGGAGGTCATAGGACCACTGCACTGCATGGCGCAACGTCTGATGGCGCTCCAAGCCGCGCCGCGACCCGACCAACAGCTTGAATCGGTGATCGAGACGGTCGCGGACCTCGCCTGCCGTCATTGACGCCATCCGTGAGGCTGCCAATTCGATGGCCAACGGAATGCCGTCGATGCGGCGGCAGATCTCCGCGACCGCGTCGTCGGCCGCAAAGCCTGGTGCGACGCTGTGTGCGCGTTCAACAAACAGCTCCACCGCTGCATCAAGCCGCAGCGACTTGACCGGCCACAGCTGCTCTTGTGCGACAGCCAATCCCTCGCGGCTGGTGGCCACAATCTTCACCTTCGAAGAATGCGCGAGGATGGCCTCCACGAGATTCGCCGCGGCGTCAAGCACGTGTTCGCAGTTGTCAAACACCAACAACCGGACCCTGCCCTCCAGCGTGGCAGCCACCGATTCGCTCACAGTCTTGCCCGGCTGCTGGACGATGCCCAGCACGGCGGCCACCGCACCGTCGCCGGTATGGCTGAAAAGAAAGCCGGCATGGGCCTCGATCTCGTTGCGCAGAACCTCATCGTGCGCAACAAGGGCCCTCCGCATCGCGTCCGCGTCGGCTTCCCACCGACGGGTCGAACCCTCAATGTCGGTGAACAGGAACGTCACAACCCCGGAAGGCGGGGCCCCCGTGGACACCCGCACAGGATGTCACACGGTCACTGATTGCAGGTATCTTCCGCACAACTATTCAGACTCTTGAAACTCGTCAATTTCTCGACGTTGTTAGCCCTCGCGGCTAATCAGCCACCGCACCCTAGTCGGCGTCGCCGTTGAGAGCGCTGTGCCGGCGGCCCCACGTCAGGTAGAAGACCAGCGCCACCGCGACCCAGCCGCTGAACGCCACCCAGGTGTACCAGTGCAGGCTGAACAGGATGTAGGCGCACGCGGCGATGGACAGGATCGGTGTCACCGGGTAGCCGGGCACCTTGAACCCGCGGGACAGATCAGGCTCCTGGATCCGGAGCACGATCACGCCGGCCGACACCACGATGAACGCCGTCAACGTGCCGATCGACACGATTTCGGCCAGCCGGTCGAGCGGCACCACGGCGGCCAGCAGCGCCACCACCAGCGCCACGATCAGTGTGTTGCGGACCGGTGCCATCGTGCGGGGGTGCACCTTGGCGAACGCCGCCGGTAGCAGTCCGTCGCGACCCATGGTGAACAGGATGCGGGTCTGTCCGTACAGCGTCACCAGGGTTACCGAGAAGATCGAAATCACCGCTCCCGCAGCGACTATGGTGCTTCCCGCGGTGTTGCCCGTGATGTGGTCGAGGATCACCGCGAGCACCGCCTCCTCGCCCTTGAAATCCTGCCACCGCTGAGCGCCGATCGCGGACACCGACACCAGGATGTGGATCGCGGTGACGATGATCAGCGCGGCGATGATCGCCCGTGGCATGGTGCGCTGCGGGTCTTTGACCTCGTCGCCGGCGGTCGATACCGCGTCCAAGCCGATGTAGGCGAAGAAGATCGTGCCCGAGGCCAGGCTGATCCCAGAGACCCCGAACGGCGCCAGATCCGTGAAGTTGCCGGCATGGAATGCGGTGAACGCGACGGCCGAAAAGAGCACCAGCACAACGATCTTGATCACCACCATGATGGCGTTGACTTTCGCCGATGCGCTGGCCCCGCGGACCAACAGCAATGCGCACATCCCCACCAGAACTATCGCCGGGAGGTTGACCAGCCCGTGCGCGGGACCCCACGGCGCCGCCGAAATAGATTGTGGGAGAACGAAACCGAAGACATTGTCAAGCAATTTGTTGAGGTACTGACTCCAGCCGACAGCCACCGCGGCCGTTGACACCCCGTACTCCAGCAGCAGGCAGGCGGCCACGCCCATCGCGGCGAACTCACCGAGCGTCGCGTAGGCGTACGAGTAGGCCGATCCCGACACGGGTACCGCTGAGGCCAGTTCGGCGTAACAGATCGCCGCCAGGCCCGCCGCGATGCCGGCGAGGATGAACGAGATCACCACTGCCGGGCCGGCCTGCGGCACCGACTGCGACAGCACGATGAAAATGCCCGACCCGACGGTCTCGCCGACGCCGAACATGGTCAGCAGGAACACGCCGAGGCTGCGCTGGAGTTGATCCGAGGCGCCCGCCGCGACGGGCGCGCCGCTGACCGGGCGGCGGCGCAACATCTGCTGTCGCAGGCTGAGCGCCGGCGTGGGCATGGCGCCTCCTCGGTTGCATCCGTGCTCGCCACGCCGGGACGGTCGACTGCTTGGCCTACAGCTGCTCCACGTCGCGTTGGCGCGTGGTGAGTTGGTCAGCTCGCAACACGATATACCAGCGCCGCGATCAGCGGCGGAAGCGACGCGGGCGCCTAACGCGACGCTGCGATGAGGCGTCAGGCTCGCGGCACGCGTCGCGGCATCGGATTCTGTTTGCGGGAACAGCTATTCGATAATGGGAACGTCAGTGTTACTTATAGGCAACGTTATTCGCTGCCGCAATCCGTGGAGGCGCGCGACAGGTCCGGCCTCAGGGCGTGACGAGTATCTTGCAGTGTCGTTCGGGATCGGCGAGGTCGTCGAACGCGGTGCCGACGTCCTCGAGACCGACGCTGCCCGTAATCATCGGGGTGACGTCGAGATCGCCCTCGGCGATCGCCCGCAGCGACTCGCCGAATTCTTCCGGCGAGTACGCGAGCACGAACTGAACGCTGATCTCCTTGGCGATCGCGAAGAACGGGTGCACGGTGTCGGCTTGCATGCACACGCCCACCACGACCAACCGCGTGCCCGCCCGAGCGCGGCGCAGCACGTCGTCGATGATTCCGGGCACTCCCACCGCGTCGAACACCACCGCCGATTTCGCGGTGTCGAAGGGCGAGCCCTGCGCGGGATCAACGGTCTGGTGCGCGCCCATCGTCGCGGCCAGTTCACGTCGCTTCGGCGAGAAGTCCGCTGCCACAATGGTCTCGACGCCGCGGTTGCGCAACGCGCCGACGACGGCGATGCCGATCGGACCGCAGCCGAGCACCAGGGCGGTCTCACCCGGTTGGATGCCGGACTTGTTCACCGCATGCAATCCGACCGCCATCGGCTCGGCGAGCGCGGCATGTCGCGGATCGAGGCCGTTGGGAATCGGCAGCAGCAGCGGCGCGGACAACAGCATGCGTTCGGCGTAGCCGCCCACCGTCGTATTGCTGTAGACGATCGCTTCGACATTGTTGCCCGACAACAGAACCGGGATCGACGTGACGAGTGTCCCGGCCGGATGCGTGTCGGTGTCGGGGCCGGCCTCGAGGATCTCCGCGCTGAACTCGTGGCCCATGAAGATGTCGTGATTCAAGTCGACGCTGCATTCCGCCGGCGCCGCTGGCCATCTCGTTGCTCAGCGACAGCACCTCAGCTCCGTGCGCGGCGAAATGCAGGTCCGAGCCGCAGATTCCGCACGACCGCACCGCGACCAGCACTTGACCGGCCCCGGGTACCGGGTCGGGCACGTCGTCGCGGTACACCATGCGGCCGTCCCGGAGCACCGAGGCCCGCATCAGTTGCCACCTGCTTCGGCGACGTGCTCGGTGATGGCCTTGACGACCGCCTCGCCGGCCCGCCCGATCAACTCGTCGCGTTTCTCCCTGGCCCACTCGTGTGAGGACCGGGCCGCTTCGAGCTGACCCTTGAAATGCGGAATGACCTTGCGGGCCATCAAGTCATAGCAGTGATAGGTGGCCTCGGGTGACGCCCAGTCGTGGCCGAGCATCAGCAGTGTTCCGAATCCGCCGGAGCGCTCGAGCAGGTCCTCGATGTGCGCGATCGCGTCGTCGGGGCTACCGATGCAGCAATTACCCTTGGCCGCATAGTCTTCGACGAACTCCTGCGGCGTCTGTGCCCCCTCGACTTCGTTGGCCAACGGGACGAATCCGGCGGCGCCGAAGTAGTTCGCGAAATCCTGCAGGCCGTAGGTGCAGTCGTTGATCGCCTTCTCGCGGGTGTCGGCGACATGCATGATCGACAGCACCCGCCAACCGGCGCGGTTCGGTTCGTCGCGCCCGACCTTGGCGGCCTGCTCCTCGACCACGTCCCAGGTGTTCTCCAAAGCCGCATAGCCGCCGGGAACCGACATCGACAGCGAAAGCAACGATGTGCCCATCGTCCCGGCCAGTCGCGGACCGGACGGCGAAAGCATTGCCGCCGTTGAGATTTCCGGGTAGGGCCAGGTGTAGGGGCGGATGTGCAGTTGCGCGTCGCGCAGGGTGAACCAGTCCGAGTGCCGACTGATCCTCTCGCTGGGCCCGGCGCGGAACAACGCAAGGATCGCCTCCAGCGATTCCTGCATCATCCGGCGCTGCTCGATCGGGTCGATGCCCATCATGTAGGCGTCCGACGGCAGCGCGCCCGGTCCCGTCCCGAACATCACCCGCCCCCGGGTCAGGTGGTCGAGCAGGACCCATCGGTCGGCCACCATCAGCGGATGGTGGTAGGGCAACGACACCACGCCCGTGCCCAGCCGGATGTGTTTGGTACGTTCGGCGGCCGCGGCGATGAACACCTCCGGGCAGGCGATCAACTCGTAACCGCCGGAATGATGCTCGCCGAACCACGCTTCGTCGAAGCCGAGGCGGTCCAGCGCGACCACCCGCTCCATGTCGTATTCGAGTGCCACCGTGGGGGATTGGCCGGTCGGGTGAAAGGGCGTGACGAACACGCCGAATTTCAGCGGCCGGTTCACAGCCGGGCGCCGGTCTTCAGGCTCGACAGGAAGTCGAGCAGCAGTTCGTTGACCCGGTCCGGCTTCTCCTGTTGCAGCCAGTGCCCGGCGCCGTCGATCAGCACTTCGCGGTAGCGGCCGGTCACCACCTCCGGCGCCCGGTCGGGACGCATGAAACTCAGCACCGGATCGGCGGTGCCGCCGATGAACATCGCCGGCACCTCGATGGTGGCGGCCGGCGGGTCGGCCATCAGCTCCCAGTTGCGGTCGAGGTTGCGATACCAGTTGAGCCCGCCGGTGAAGCCGGTGCGGGTGAACTCGGCGACGTAATGGTCGACTTCGTCGGCGGTGATCCAGTCCGGCAGGGTGTCGGCGTCGGGGAGCCGCTCGATGAAGCCGGCCGACCCGGGCTCGATCATCCGGAGCGCGGCCGCCGGATCGTCGGATCGGGTCAGCCCACTGAGCATTCGGGTAATGGTCCGGCGCGGGTCGGAACCGAGTTCGGCGTCGGCCAACCCGGGCTCCTGGAAATAAAGCATGTAGAAGAAGTTGTCGCCGAAGATGGACCGGAATGCCTTGGTCGGCGGGATTTGAGAGCGCGGCACCGGCGGAACGCTCATGCCGACCACGGCCGCCACCCGGCCCGGGTGCAGCTGCGCCGAACTCCATACCACCGGAGAACCCCAGTCGTGGCCGACGAAGACCGCCTTGTCAGCACCGACGTCGTCAAGCAAACCGATCAAGTCGGCGGACAGGTCGGCGACGTTGTACGCCGCGATGTCATCGGGGCTGGAGGTGCGGCCGTAGCCGCGCTGATCGGGAGCCAGCACGTGGTATCCAGCGGCGGCCAAGGCCGGGATTTGGTGACGCCATGAATAAGAGGTCTCGGGAAAGCCGTGCGCGAGGATGACGACGGGTGCGCCGGGCTCACCCGCTTCGACGGTGTGCAGCTGCACGCCGTTGGTCTCGATGGTGCGTTCGGTGATCGGCTGGCTGTCAGACACAGGTTCACCAAAGCACACGCCGGCCCCGGGGCGTGTCGGGAACTTCGATTCGTTGTTAGAACCGAGACGATCGTTGGCTCGACCGCTCGGGCTCGGCTCTGGCCGGGCTGGCGATCACCGGAACCCTGTGTCGACCTGCTGCGCCCGGCGCCCTGCGCCGCGCTGGCAGTCGACACGGGGCGGTAACCTGGACTATTCCAGCTGCGTGTATCGGGAAGGACCGGGCCGGCGACGGCCGATGATTGATGAACCGGAAAAACGTAATCCGCACGCTCACGGCCATCGCAGTCGTGTTGCTGCTCGGCTGGACTTTCTTCTACTTCAGCGACGACACCCGCGGCTTCAAGCCGGTCGACACCTCCGTGGCTACGGCCCAGATCAAGGCCGGCAACGTCAAGAGCGCCCAGATCGACGACCGCGAGCAGCAGGTTCGGTTGACGCTGAAGAGCGCCGCGACGGGCACCGAGGGCTCGGACAAGATCATCACCCACTTCCCGAGCGGCTACGCCGTGCCGCTGTTCGATCAGCTGAACAGCAAAGACACCCAGGTCAGCACCGTGGTCAACCAGGGCAGCATCATCGGCTCGCTGGTGGTGTATGTGCTGCCGCTGCTGTTGCTGGTCGGCTTGTTCATGATGTTCTCCCGCATGCAGGGCGGCGCTCGGATGGGCTTCGGCTTCGGCAAGTCGCGGGCCAAGATGCTGAACAAGGACATGCCGAAGACCACGTTCGCCGACGTCGCCGGCGCCGACGAGGCGGTCGAAGAGCTCTACGAGATCAAGGACTTCCTGCAGAACCCCACGCGCTACCAGGCGCTCGGCGCCAAGATTCCCAAGGGCGTCCTGCTCTACGGTCCGCCGGGCACGGGCAAGACGCTGCTGGCGCGGGCTGTCGCCGGTGAAGCCGGTGTGCCGTTCTTCACCATCTCCGGCTCCGACTTCGTCGAGATGTTTGTCGGCGTCGGCGCATCCCGGGTGCGTGACCTGTTCGAGCAGGCCAAGCAGAACAGCCCGTGCATCATCTTCGTCGACGAGATCGACGCCGTCGGTCGTCAGCGCGGCGCCGGGCTGGGCGGCGGTCACGACGAACGCGAGCAGACGCTGAACCAACTGCTGGTGGAGATGGACGGCTTCGGCGACCGCCAAGGCGTCATTTTGATCGCGGCGACCAACCGCCCCGACATCCTCGACCCGGCCCTGCTGCGACCCGGTCGCTTCGACCGCCAGATCCCGGTGTCCAGCCCCGACCTGGCCGGCCGGCGCGCGGTCCTGCGGGTGCACTCCCAAGGCAAGCCGTTCGGCCCCGACGTCGAGTTCGACGGCCTGGCCAAGCGGACCGTCGGCATGACGGGCGCCGACCTGGAGAACGTCATCAACGAGGCGGCGCTGCTGACCGCCCGCGAGAACGGCACGGTGATCACCAGCGCCGCGCTCGAGGAAGCTGTCGACCGGGTCGTCGGCGGCCCGCGGCGCAAGGGCCGGATCATCAGCGAGCAGGAAAAGAAGACGATCGCGTATCACGAGGCCGGGCACACCCTGGCCGGCTGGGCGATGCCGGGCCTGGACCCGGTGTACAAGGTGACAATCTTGGCCCGCGGCAAAACCGGCGGACACGCCTTGGCCGTGCCTGAGGACGACAAGGGTCTGCACACGCGCTCAGAACTTGTCGCCCGGCTGGTGATGGCGCTGGGTGGCCGGGCCGCCGAGGAACTGGTCTTCCGCGAGCCCACCACGGGGGCGTCATCCGACATCGAGCACGCCACCAAGGTGGCCCGGGCAATGGTCACCGAATTCGGGATGAGCTCCAAGCTGGGTGCCGTCAAGTATGGGACCGAGGCCGGGGATCCTTTCCTGGGCCGGACGATGGGCACGCAGCCCGACTACTCGCACGAGATCGCGCGCGAAATCGACGAGGAAGTCCGCAAACTCATCGAAGCTGCGCACACCGAGGCCTGGGAAATCCTCACCGAGTACCGGGACGTGCTGGACGCGGTGGCCGGGGAACTCCTGGAAAAGGAGACGCTGCATCGCGCTGACTTGGAGGCGATCTTCGCTGACGTCGAAAAGCGGCCACGCCTCACGCTTTTCGACGACTTCGGGGGCCGGATCCCGTCGGACAAGCCGCCGATCAAGACGCCGGGTGAGCTGGCGATCGAGCGCGGCGAGCCATGGCCCAAGCCCGAAGCCGAGCCGGCCTTCAAGGCGGCCATCGCGGCGGCGGCGCGTGAGCAGGCCGACGCGGAGCGAAGCGCCAACGGCAACAACGGTTCTCACGCCGGCCATGGTCAGCAGAACACGTCGCAGCCTGACTACGGCGCGCCGGCCGGTTGGCACGCGCCCGGGTGGCCCCCGCAGCAGCCGGGCTACTGGTACCCACCGCAGCCGCAGCAGCAGCCGCAGCAGCACTGGCCGGCGCCATCCCACCAACACGCGGGTCAGCCCTACCCGCCGTACCCGCCGTATCCGCCGCCCGGTGCACCCGCGCCGGAGGCCGGCCAGGCCACCGACCCACCCGGTGGCGGGCCGAGCCCGTCTAACCCGTCGACGCACGGCTGACACGAACGGAGACTGCGATGGCGCAGCCGAATTCCCACGCCGCGACCCTGAACAAACCGGTGTTCGATCAACCGCGGGCCGAGGCTGCCATCCGCGAATTGCTGTACGCCATCGGCGAAGACCCTGAGCGCCACGGCCTGGTGGACACCCCGGCCCGCGTCGCCCGCAGCTACCAAGAGATGTTCGCCGGCCTTTACAGCGACCCGGATACCGTGCTGGACACCACTTTCGACGAGCAGCATGACGAGCTGGTGCTGATCAAAGAGATCCCGATGTACTCCACCTGCGAGCATCACCTGGTGGCCTTTCACGGCGTGGCGCACGTCGGCTACATCCCCGGCCACGATGGTCGAGTGACTGGGTTGTCCAAAATCGCCCGGCTGGTCGACCTGTACGCCAAGCGTCCGCAGGTGCAGGAACGTCTCACCGCGCAGATCGCCGACGCGCTGATGCGCAAGCTCGACCCGCGTGGAGCCATCGTCGTGATCGAGGCCGAGCACCTGTGCATGTCGATGCGCGGCGTCCGTAAGCCCGGCGCGATTACCACGACCTCGGCCGTGCGTGGACAGTTCAAGTCCGACAGTGCACTTCGAGCCGAGGCGCTTGATCTGATCCTGCGCAAGTGAGCCCGACGCACGTTCAGGTCATGGGGGTGGTTAACGTCACCGATGACTCGTTCTCGGATGGCGGACGCTATCTCGATGCCGAACGTGCTGTCCAGCAAGGTCTGTCGTTGGTCGCCGACGGGGCGACGATCGTCGACGTCGGCGGCGAGTCGACCCGCCCAGGTGCACGGCGCATCGATCCGCGAGTCGAAACGGCCCGAGTTGTTCCCGTCATCAAAGAGCTTGCGGCGCAAGGAATTACGGTCAGTGTCGACACCATGCACGCCGATGTGGCGCGGGCCGCTCTGGAAAACGGTGCATCGATGGTCAACGATGTCTCCGGCGGTCGCGCCGACACGGCGATGACGCCCCTGCTGGCCGAGGCCGACGTGCCCTGGGTGCTGATGCACTGGCGCTCGGTGTCGGCCGAGAAGCCGCATCAGGTGCCGCCCTACCGCGATGTGGTCGCCGACGTCCGCGACGAGTTGATGGGCTGCGTCCGCAATGCCGTTGCCGCCGGGGTGGATCCGGCCAAGCTGATCATCGACCCCGGCCTGGGTTTCGCCAAGTCCGCGCGGGACAACTGGGCGTTGCTGCACGCGTTGCCGGAGTTGGTGGCCGGCGGTGTCCCGGTGCTGATCGGCGCGTCACGCAAGCGATTTCTCGGCAGCCTGCTGGCTGGTCCTGACGGGCGGCTTCGACCGCCGGACGGCCGCGAGACCGCGACCGCGGTCGTGTCGGCGCTGGCCGCGCTGCATGGTGCGTGGGGCGTTCGGGTGCACGACGTGCGGGCTTCGGTCGATGCTGTCAAAGTGGTCGATGCGTGGGCGCAAGCCGGGGCGACGGGATCCGATGTCTGATCGAATCGAGTTGCGCGGCTTGACAGTTCGCGGCAATCACGGTGTTTTCGACCACGAGCGCAGCGACGGCCAGGACTTCGTCGTCGATATCACCGTTTGGATCGACCTGGTGGACGCGGCGGCCAGCGACGATTTGGCCGATACCTTCGACTACGGCGTGCTGGCCGAGCGGGCGGCCGCGGTCATCGCGGGCCCGGCCCGTAACTTGGTCGAGACGGTCGCCGGTGAGATCGCCGAGAACGTGATCGAAGATCATCGCGTGCACGCAGTGGAGGTGACAGTGCACAAGCCGCAGGCTCCTATCCCACAGACCTTCGACGATGTCGCGGTGGTGGCCCGCCGATCCCGGCGCGCCGAAAGAGGACAGGAGTGGCGCCAATGACACGCGTCGTCTTGTCTATCGGATCCAACCTGGGCGACCGACTGGCCCGGCTGCAGTCGGTGCTCGACCGGCTCGGCGACTCGGTGCAGGCGGTGTCCCCGGTGTACGAGACGGCGGCGTGGGGCGGCGTCGAACAGGGCCCGTTCCTCAATGCGGTGCTGATCGCGGAGGACGCGACGCTCGACGGGCACGGTTGGCTGCACTGCGCGCAGCAGATGGAGGTCGCGGCCAACCGGGTGCGCGGGCAGAAGTGGGGGCCGCGGACCCTCGACGTCGACCTGATCTCCTGCCATCTGACGTCGCTGGACGGCGACACCGAGCTGTTCTCCTTAGAAGACGGGCTGACCCTGCCGCATCCGCTGGCCCATCTGCGCGCGTTTGTGCTGATTCCGTGGCTGGCCATCGACCCGGACGCGACGCTGACCGTGGCGGGCGGAAAGCAGTCGGTCGCGAAGCTGATCGCCCAGTTGGATCCAGCCGACCGCGCCGGCATGCGGCACACCGACTTTGTTCTCGAGCCGCGCACCGAAAGCTGATGGGTCCCACCCGCAAACGTGACTTGGCGGCCGCGGTGCTTGGCACGGCGGTCGCTGGCTATCTGCTGGTCAGCGCGATTTTCCGATGGTTTCCGCCGATCACGGTGTGGACCGGTCTGTCGCTGTTCGTGGTCGGCGTCGCCGAGGGCCTGTGGGGGCGCCATGTTCGGGCCAAGATCGCCGACGGCGAGATCGGCGACGGTCCCGGCCGGCTGCACCCACTGTCGGTGGCCCGCAGCCTGGTGATCGCTCAGGCGTCGGCGTGGGTCGGCGCACTTGCCCTGGGCTGGTGGGCGGCAGTGCTGACGTACCTGCTGCCGCGCCGGTCGTGGCTCCGCGTCGCCGCCGCGGACACCACCGGCACGGCGGTCGCGGCCCTCAGCGCACTGGCTCTGGTGACTGCCGCGCTGTGGTTACAGCATTGCTGTGAGTCGCCGGGAGAACCGCCCGAGAACGGCGAGGGAGCTGAAACTTAAGCCGCCCCGGTGACCTCCCGATTTTCGGGATTAGTCCAGGTGAGAAACGCCGGAGCAGGACGACACGCGCAGCGACCCACGGCCGGTACAGTCGGGCCATGACCGATCTGTCCCGCGGCGTCCGCGTGCGGCGCAGCGGCCGCAGACCGGGTTGGGTGCTGCTGACGGCGTTGCTGGTGCTGGCCATCGGCGCCAGTTCCGCGCTTGTCTTCACCAACCAGGTGGAGCTTCTCAAGCTCGCCGTGATTCTCGCGTTGTGGGCGGCCGTCGTGGCTGCGTTCGTCTCGGTGATCTACCGCCGGCAGAGCGACGTGGATCAAGCCCGGGCGCGTGACCTGAAGCTGGTGTACGACCTGCAGCTGGACCGGGAGATATCGGCCCGCCGCGAGTACGAGCTCACGGTGGAATCCCAGCTGCGCCGCGAGCTGGCCACCGAATTGCGCGCGCAGGCCAGTGATGAGGTGTCCGAGCTGCGGGCCGAACTGGCGGCGCTGCGTACCAACCTGGAGATCCTGTTCGACGCCGAGCTCAGTGAACGCCCCGCCCTGGAAAGCGAACGCAGGTCCGTGCGCGGCTACGGCGAATGGGACCGCGACAACGAAAGCGCGCGCGAGCGCATCAACCGGGTGCAGTCGGTCCGCGCCGAGGAGCCTGCTCAACAGGCCGACGATTCGATCATCGACGTGCACGAAGAGCCCCTGGTTCCGGCCTCTCCGCGGCAGCCAGCCGCGGAGAGCTCCCCGCCGTCCTACGCCCCGCAGCCGCACGAGTACGCGTCGCCGCGGCAGGGTCGGCCCGCCGAACAGCCGGAGCCGGATCGCGGCTCGCATCGTCGGTCCGGCGAGCAGGAAACCTCGGCCGCGCGCAACGAGCCCGCGCCGACCGCCTGGGCTCCGTCACAAGCGCCCGCCGGCCCGGTGGAACGCCCGCAGGACGCCCGCAATTGGGCTCCCCAGCAGAATCCCGCCGGCGCATGGGCCATGCCGGGCCCGCCGCCGGCCACCGGACCCGAGCAGGTCGAGCCGCGCCGTTCCCGCCGGCGCGCAGGGCCGCCGGCGCAGCCTGAGCCGCAGTTCGCCCCGCGGCAAGATCCCGAGTCCCCGCGGCGGCAGCCGCGGATCCCGTGGCTGCCGCCGACAGAAGCGGCGCGGCAACCCGAAGCGCCGCGCCGGGCCGAGGCGCCGCGGCAGCCCGAGCAAGCGGCCGCGTGGCAGCCGGTCAGCTCCCAGGGCCAGTGGGTGCCTGCCGGGCAACCCGACAGCAACTGGAGTTCCAACCAGGCCACCGGTCCCGCGCCGGCGTCGTGGGCCGATGACAATGGGCCGTCCCGCGATGAGCCGTCGCACCGCTCACCGGCCATCGACGAGCCCGTCGAGTCGCAGCCCCAGCGCCGCGGCCGGCATTCCAGCCCGCCCCCCGAGCCCGCGCCGGGCCAGCCGGACGAGCCGGTTGCCGACGACCGGGGCGAGTCGGGCCGTCGTGCGCGATCGCGCCACTCCGCGGACCAGTCCGATCCGGCCGGCGCAGAAGCGGCCCCGGCCCCGGCGATGTCGCCTGCCCCGGCTCCGCCACCCCCGCCTACGCCGCCGACGCCAGACCGGGGTCCGGCAATGTCGCCACCGCCGCCGGCCAGCGCCCGGCATCGCAGCACCGACCCGCTGTCGGAAGCCGAGGAGCCGCAATCCGGTGGCCAGTCGGTGGCCGACCTCCTGGCACGGCTGCAAACGACCCCGTCCGAGGGCGGCGGGCGCCGTCGGCGCCGCGAGGACTGAGGCGAATACCACAGCGTTTCGGCAACCTTGGCGCGGTACAGTCGTAGCGACCGTCCGGTACCCGCTTCGCGGGACTGGAACGAAACAAAGGGATTTGTGAGGGTCGTCTGCGATGGTGCAGTTCGACGGTTTGCGCCCGGCTCGGCTCAAGGTGGGCATCGTCTCCGCCGGCCGGGTTGGCACCGCGTTGGGTGTCGCGCTGGAACGCGTCGACCACGTCGTTGTCGCCTGCAGCGCCGTGTCCCACGCCTCGCGTCAGCGCGCCGAGCGCCGGCTGGCCGACACCCCTATAGCGCCCGCACCCGATGTCGCCGGGAACGCCGAGTTGCTGTTGCTGGCGGTACCGGACAACGAATTACCGGGCCTGGTATCGGGTTTGGCCGCCACCTCGGCCGTGCGCCCGGGCACTATTGTCGTGCACACCTCGGGTGTCAACGGTGTCGACGTGCTGGCGCCGCTGACTGACTGCATCCCGTTGGCCATTCACCCGGCGATGACATTCACCGGCTCGGACGAAGACATCGCCCGGCTCCCCGACACCTGCTTCGGGATCACCGCCGCCGACGAGGTCGGCTACGCGATCGCGCAGTCGCTGGTGCTCGAGATCGGCGGTGAACCCTTCCGGGTACCCGAGCAGGCCCGCACGCTCTATCACGCGGCATTGGCCCACGCCGGCAACCACATCGTCACGGTGTTGACCGATGCGCTGGACGTACTGCGGACCGCGGTCTCGGGCACCGAACTGCTCGGCCAGCAACTCGTCGACAACCAGCCCGGCGGCATCGCCGAACGCATCCTCGGGCCGCTGGCGCGGGCCGCACTCGAGAACACCCTGCAGCGCGGGCAGGCGGCGCTGACCGGCCCGATCGCTCGCGGCGACGCCAGCGTGGTCGCCGGGCACCTCGACGCGCTGCGGAATGTCGACCCGCAACTCGCGCAGGCCTATCGGGTGAACGCGCTGCGCACCGCCGAAAAGGTGCACGCCCCCGATGACGTGCTCGAGGCGCTGACGCGATGAGCATCCAACGGCCGCCGAAATTCACTGCCGGCGAACTCAACGTCTACGTCGACCTCCGTGACGTCAGCGATGTCAGCCGCGCGCTGCGGCGCACCGGTAGACGGGTGATGTTCGTGCCGACCATGGGTGCGCTGCACGACGGGCACCTGGCGCTGGCGCGGGCCGCCAAACGCGTGCCCGGCTCTGTCGTGGTGGTCTCGATCTTCGTCAACCCGTTGCAATTCGGCGCTAACGAGGACCTCGATGCCTATCCGCGAGTCGTCGAGGCCGATCTGGAGTTACTGCGTGGCGAGGGTGTCGAAATTGCTTTCACGCCAAGCGCTTTGGCGATGTATCCGAATGGTCCACGTACCACCGTTCACCCCGGCCCGCTGGCGTCCGAGCTGGAGGGCGCCGCTCGGCCCACTCATTTTGCCGGCATGCTGACCGTCGTCTGCAAGCTGATACAGATCGTCGCCCCCGACCGAATCTTCTTCGGCGAGAAGGATTATCAACAGTTGGTGCTGGTCCGACAGATGGTTGCCGACCTCAACATCGGCGTTCAGGTCGTCGGCGTGCCGATCGTGCGCGAAACCGACGGCCTGGCGATGTCGTCGCGCAACCGCTACCTCGATGCCGCGCAACGTGAACTCGCCGGCATCCTGTCGGCGGCTCTGGTGGCCGGCTCGCACGCCGCACCGGGTGGTGCGGACGCCGCGTTGAACGCCGCCCGCTCGGTGCTCTCGGCCGAGCCGGCGATCGACGTGGACTACCTCGAAGTGCGCGACAGCGCACTGGGTCCGGCGCCGGTGTCCGGCGCCGGTCGCCTGTTGGTCGCCGCCCGTCTGGGCGCAACGAGACTGCTCGACAACGTTGCCATCGAAATCGGAACCACCGTCGGTGTCGACGGGCGAGTGCCCGCTGCGCCAGCCGAATCCCTCGAATCACATTGGAGGAACTGATGTTACGGACAATGCTCAAGTCGAAGATCCACCGGGCGACGGTGACGCAGGCCGACCTGCACTACGTGGGCTCGGTGACCATCGACGCCGATCTGATGGACGCGGCCGACCTGCTCGAGGGTGAACAGGTGACGATCGTCGACATTGACAACGGTGCCCGGCTGGTCACCTACGCGATCACCGGCCAGCGCGGCAGCGGTGTGATCGGGATCAACGGTGCCGCAGCGCATCTCGTTCATCCCGGTGATCTGGTGATCCTCATCGCCTACGCGCAGATGGAGGACGCCGAGGCACGCAGCTACCAGCCCAAGATCGTCTTCGTCGACGCCGAGAACAACGCGATCGACCTGGGCAGCGACCCGGCATTCGTGCCGGCCGACGCGGGCGAGCTGGTCTCGCCGCGATGAAGCCCGCCCCGACGAAAGACGCCTAGTCGTGCTGCTGGCCATCGACGTCCGCAATACCCACACCGTCGTCGGACTGCTCTCCGGCGCCAAGGAGCACGCGAAGGTCGTGCAGCAGTGGCGGATTCGGACCGAGTCTGAGATCACCGCCGACGAGCTCGCGCTGACAATCGACGGGCTGATCGGTGACGACTCCGATCAGCTCACCGGCGCGTCGGCGCTGTCCACAGTGCCGTCGGTGCTGCACGAGGTGCGCCTGATGCTCGAACAGTATTGGCCGACGGTGCCGCACGTGCTGATCGAGCCCGGGGTGCGCACCGGCATCCCGCTGCTGGTCGACAACCCCAAGGAGGTCGGTGCCGACCGAATTGTCAACTGCCTGGCGGCCTTCCAGAAGTACAACTCTGCCGCTATCGTGATCGACTTCGGTTCCTCGATCTGCGTCGACGTGGTCTCGGCGAAGGGTGAATTCCTGGGCGGCGCGATCGCGCCGGGTATCCAGGTGTCCTCTGACGCCGCCGCGGCGCGCTCGGCCGCCCTGCGTCGGGTCGAGCTGGCCCGGCCCCGCTCGGTGGTCGGCAAGAACACCGTCGAATGCATGCAAGCCGGCGCGGTTTTCGGCTTCGCCGGTCTGGTGGACGGCTTGGTCGGCCGGATCCGCAAAGACGTCGACGGCTTCTCCGGCGACAGTGTCAACGTGGTGGCCACCGGCCACACCGCGCCGCTGCTGCTCGCTGAACTGAATTCCGTCGACCACTACGACCAGCACCTGACCCTGGACGGGCTGCGACTGGTCTTCGAACGCAACCGGGATAGCCAGCGCGGGCGGCTCAAGACCGCACGCTGAGTCCGTAGTCTCGCTTCCCGCGAGGTAGAACCCATGGCTGTGGCTCCGGCCAGGATCACAACCTCTGCTTCTGTTTCGCGGTCCGCGGTCCTTTAAGCTGGCAGGTCGTGAACGCCGCCGGCTCCGATTCTGAGGACCCCCAAGATCTCCCCGAGCAATTCCGGATACGCCGGGACAAACGCGAGCGCCTGGCCGCCGAGGGCCGCGATCCCTATCCCGTCGAAGTCGCGCGCACCCACACCCTGGCGCAGATCCGCGCCGCCTATCCCGATTTGGCCGCCGATTCGACCACCGGTGACGTCGTCGGCGTGGCCGGTCGGGTGGTGTTCGCCCGCAACTCAGGCAAGCTGTGCTTCGCCACCCTCCAGGAGGGTGACGGCACGCAGCTCCAGGTCATGCTCAGCCTCGCCGGCGTCGGCCAGGAAGCACTCGACCAGTGGAAGGCCGACGTCGATATCGGCGACATCGTCTTCGTCCGCGGCGAAGTGATCAGCTCGCGGCGCGGTGAGCTCTCCGTACTCGGCGACGGCTGGGAGATGGCGTCCAAGGCGCTACGGCCGCTGCCGGTGGCCCACAAAGAGATGAGCGAAGAATCACGGGTTCGGCAGCGTTATGTCGACCTGATCGTGCGTCCGGAGGCGCGCACGGTGGCCCGTCAGCGAATTGCCGTCATTCGTGCGGTGCGCAATGCGCTGGAACAGCGCGGCTTTTTAGAAGTCGAGACCCCGATGTTGCAGACGCTGGCGGGCGGGGCTGCAGCCCGCCCGTTCATCACCCACTCGAATGCGCTCGACATCGACCTCTTCCTTCGGATCGCGCCGGAACTGTTCCTGAAGCGCTGCGTTGTCGGAGGCTTTGACAAGGTCTTCGAGCTAAATCGCGTGTTCCGAAACGAAGGCGCCGATTCCACGCATTCGCCTGAATTCTCCATGTTGGAGACCTATCAAGCGTATGGAACGTATGACGATTCCGCCGTTGTAACCCGAGAGCTTATTCAACAGGTGGCAGACGAGGCGATCGGTACTCGACAACTCTCTCTACCAGACGGCAGCGTCTATGACATCGACGGAGAATGGGCGTCGATAGAAATGTATCCATCACTATCCTCCGCCCTTGGGGAAGAGATCACGCCAAACACCAAAATCGATCGCTTGCTCGGTATCGCCACGTCACTTGACGTTGAGGTTCCCTCTGACCGTGGGTACGGGCACGGCAAGTTGGTCGAAGAACTCTGGGAGCACACCGTCGGCTCGACGTTGACCGCACCCACCTTCGTCAAGGATTTCCCGGTCGAGACAACGCCATTGACGCGACAACACCGCAGCATTGCCGGGGTGACCGAGAAGTGGGACCTTTATGTCCGCGGATTCGAGCTGGCCACCGGATATTCGGAATTGATCGACCCGGTGGTGCAACGGGAACGATTCGCTGAGCAGGCGCGGGCCGCTGCGGCCGGCGACGATGAGGCAATGGTGCTCGACGAGGATTTTCTTGTTGCGCTGGAGCACGCTATGCCGCCGTGCACCGGAACCGGAATGGGCATTGACCGGCTGCTGATGGCCTTGACCGGGCTGTCAATAAGAGAGACGGTATTATTTCCTATTGTGCGTCCACATAGCAACTGAGCCGTTTGACGCGCTGTATTGAATTACTCGTCAAATTATGGCAGATTATTCGGCGGGGGCGGTCCGAGCACGTGTCTTGTATGGCAAGTGTCTAAGAAGAAAGCGTGAGGCTCAGCCAATGGCGAAGAAAGTGACCGTCACCCTTGTCGACGATTTCGACGGCGAAGGCGCCGCGGATGAAACCGTCGAATTCGGCCTTGACGGCGTGACCTATGAGATCGACCTTTCGGCCAAGAATGCGACAAAACTCCGAAACGACCTGAAGCAGTGGGTGGAAGCGTCGCGCCGGGTCGGCGGCCGTCGCCGCGGGCGTTCCGGCTCCGGTCGGGGTCGTGGCGCCATCGATCGCGAGCAGAGCGCCGCAATCCGCGACTGGGCCCGCCGCAATGGACACAACGTGTCGACTCGCGGCCGTATCCCGGCCGACGTCATCGACGCTTTCCACGCGGCGACCTAAATCACGGACGCCGCAGGCCGGCGCTTTCGCTCGTGGCGAACTGATCGATCACTGAAGCGGGAACCCATTCGAGGTCTTCCCGCGTTGCTTTGTTGTACTGCGTTGTAGCCGGGGAACTCCGAGGTGGCTTAGCCCTAGCAAGGTAGGAAGCCCGGCCGATCGCCCACTACAGTGGACGGAAGGTACGCGGTGTCGGCCCTACTGCCGACAATGACGAAGTACCGATGGTGAGGAAGAGCAGGTAACCGCCAATGTTCGAACGTTTTACCGACCGTGCCCGCAGGGTTGTCGTCCTGGCGCAAGAAGAGGCCCGGATGCTCAACCACAACTACATCGGCACCGAGCACATCCTGCTGGGTCTCATCCACGAGGGCGAAGGGGTAGCGGCTAAGTCCCTGGAGTCGCTGGGCATCTCACTGGAAGGTGTCCGCAGCCAGGTCGAGGAGATCATCGGCCAGGGCCAGCAGGCTCCTTCCGGCCACATCCCGTTCACCCCGCGCGCCAAGAAAGTCCTGGAGCTGAGCCTGCGCGAGGCGCTGCAACTCGGCCACAACTACATCGGCACCGAGCACATTCTGCTCGGACTGATCCGTGAGGGCGAGGGCGTGGCCGCCCAGGTCCTGGTCAAGCTCGGCGCCGAACTCACCCGGGTGCGCCAGCAGGTCATACAGCTGCTGAGTGGCTACCAAGGCAAGGAGACCGCGGAGGCCGGCACCGGTGGCCGCGGCGGAGAGTCCGGCAGCCCGTCGACCTCGTTGGTCCTGGACCAGTTCGGCCGCAACCTGACCGCGGCGGCCATGGAGGGCAAGCTCGACCCGGTGATCGGCCGCGAGAAGGAAATCGAGCGGGTCATGCAGGTGCTGTCCCGGCGCACCAAGAACAACCCGGTGCTGATCGGTGAGCCCGGCGTCGGTAAAACCGCCGTCGTCGAAGGCCTCGCGCAGGCGATCGTGCACGGCGAGGTTCCCGAGACGCTGAAAGACAAGCAGCTTTACACCCTCGACCTGGGTTCGCTGGTGGCCGGTAGCCGCTACCGCGGTGACTTCGAAGAGCGCCTGAAGAAGGTGCTCAAGGAAATCAACACCCGCGGCGACATCATCCTGTTCATCGACGAGCTGCACACGCTGGTCGGTGCCGGAGCGGCCGAAGGCGCGATCGACGCGGCGTCGATCCTGAAGCCCAAGCTGGCCCGCGGCGAGCTGCAGACGATCGGTGCGACCACCCTCGACGAGTACCGCAAGTACATCGAAAAGGACGCCGCTCTGGAGCGCCGGTTCCAGCCGGTGCAGGTCGGCGAGCCGACGGTGGAGCACACCATCGAAATCCTCAAGGGACTGCGCGACCGCTACGAGGCGCACCACCGGGTGTCCATCACCGACGGCGCCGTGACGGCCGCGGCCACGCTGGCCGATCGCTACATCAACGACAGGTTTCTGCCGGACAAGGCAATTGACCTCATCGACGAGGCCGGCGCGCGGATGCGTATCCGCCGGATGACGGCTCCGCCAGACCTGCGCGAGTTCGACGAGAAGATCGCCGATGCCCGTCGGGAGAAGGAATCTGCGATCGATGCGCAGGACTTCGAGAAGGCGGCCAGTTTGCGCGACCGCGAGAAGCAGCTGGTGGCCCAGCGTGCAGAGCGCGAAAAGCAGTGGCGCTCAGGCGATCTCGACGTTGTCGCCGAGGTCGACGAAAACGAGATCGCCGAGGTGCTCGGCAACTGGACCGGTATTCCGGTGTTCAAGCTCACCGAGGCCGAGACCACCCGGTTGCTGCGGATGGAAGACGAGCTGCACAAGCGGATCATCGGCCAGGAGGACGCCGTCAGGGCGGTCTCGAAGGCGATCCGTCGTACCCGCGCCGGGTTGAAGGACCCCAAGCGCCCCTCCGGTTCGTTCATCTTCGCCGGGCCGTCCGGTGTCGGTAAGACCGAGCTGTCTAAGGCGCTGGCCAACTTCCTGTTCGGCGACGACGACGCGCTCATCCAGATCGACATGGGTGAGTTCCACGACCGGTTCACCGCGTCGCGGTTGTTCGGTGCCCCACCGGGATACGTCGGTTACGAAGAGGGCGGCCAGCTCACCGAGAAGGTGCGGCGCAAGCCGTTCTCGGTGGTGCTGTTCGACGAGATCGAGAAGGCGCACCAGGAGATCTACAACAGCCTGTTGCAGGTGCTCGAGGACGGCCGCCTCACCGACGGTCAGGGCCGCACGGTCGACTTCAAGAACACCGTGCTGATCTTCACCTCGAACCTCGGTACCTCCGACATCAGCAAGGCGGTCGGACTGGGCTTCACCCAGGGTGGTGGTGAGAACAACTACGAACGGATGAAGCAGAAGGTCAACGACGAGCTGAAGAAACACTTCCGTCCGGAGTTCCTGAACCGTATCGACGACATCATCGTCTTCCACCAGCTGACCCGCGAAGAGATCATCGAGATGGTCGATTTGATGATCACCCGGGTGGGCAAGCAGCTCAAGGCCAAGGACATGGCGATGGAGCTCACCGACAAAGCCAAGGCGCTGTTGGCCAAGCGCGGCTTCGACCCGGTGCTGGGTGCTCGTCCGCTGCGACGGACCATCCAGCGGGAGATCGAGGACCAGCTGTCCGAGAAGATCCTGTTTGACGAGGTCGGTCCGGGTCAGCTAGTGACCGTCGACGTGGACAACTGGGACGGCGAAGGCTCCGGCGAGGAGGCGGTGTTCACCTTCCACGGAGCCCGCAAACCTGCTGAGCCCGACCTGGCGAGCACCGGCGCGCACGCCGCCGGAAGCACGGGGACGACGACGCAGTAGTCATTCATCTCGAAAGGTCGGCTAGCGCAAGGCGCTAGCCGACCTTTCGGTTATTCGGCGGGCTCTGCTACCGCGTAGCGAGCCTCGACGCCGGCCAACTTCCAGTAGGCGACCGCACCTATCCAGGTGACGGCGAACAGCACCACGATGGCCAGGCCGGCGTTGTTCAGGTCGATGCCGCTGACCCAGCTGGTGACTGGGTCGTTCCAATTCAGGTCGTCGTGAAGTATCGACACCAGTTCGACCGATCCGATGAGCAGGGCCACCGCGATCGACAGGCCGGTGACCGCCAGGTTGTAGTAGACCTTTCGCACCGGCTGCATGAACGCCCAGTCGTAAGCCACTGTCATCAGCAGACCGTCCAGGGTGTCCATCACAGTCATGCCGGCCGCAAAAAGCAGCGGCACCACCAGGACCGCGTACCACGGCAGACCGGCCGCGGCGCCCGTGCCGGCAAGCGCCAACAGGGCGACCTCCGTCGCGGTGTCAAAGCCGAGCCCGAACAGTGCTCCGACCGGATACAGCTGTATCGGCCGCGTGATCCGATTCATGATCGGACGCAGCAGACGCGCGAAGAGACCCCGATCATTGAGCGCCGCTTCGATTTCGCTGTCGGAGTACGAGCCGCTCCGCAGCCTGACGAAAGCGCGGTAGATACCGACCATCGCAATCACGTTGATGATCGCAATCAGATAGAGGAATAGCCCCGAGGCCATAGTTCCCGCTATTCCCAGTGCATGGCGGGTTGGCGATTTCTCGTCGGCCAGTGTGCCCACGGCCTGCGCGCCGACCATGATCAGCACGGCCATCAGCAGCACCAGCGTTGAATGACCCATGGCGAACCAGAAGCCAACGGCCTTGGGCTTCCTGCCGTCGGACATCAGCTTTCGGGTGGTGTTGTCGATCGCGGCGATGTGGTCCGCGTCGAAAGCGTGTCGCAGTCCGAAAAGGTATGCGGTGACGCCCAATCCGACGCCGAAAATCTGAGTGCCGACCCGATAGTGGTGTGGAGCGATCGCGAACACCAGCACCGCGAAGCCAACCACGTGCATCAGCGCGATCACACCGAACAGCACACCGATGTCGATGAGGTCGCGGCGATCCCAGGTCGACAGCAGGCGACGGTAGAGGGCGAGCACGCGATCAGCGTTGGGTGCGCAGCAGAGCGAAGACCTGCTTGGCGATCTCCAGCATCCAACCGGTGATGGCCGGACCGTGGTCACGCGGCCAGTTCAGCTGGAAACTCACCACCCACGGCTGACGATTCTTGTCGATTGCATACCAGCTGAAGGTCAGATCACCAGGCAGCCCACCGGCTTTCGCGGCGACGTACGGCCAGTCGTTGCGATCCAAGTTCACCCCGGTCGAGACGTCGAGCATCTTTTTGACAGGTGCTGCCGGGCCCACGGCACCGGCCTGCAGCGCGACATGCACCCGGCAGATGTCTTCGGCATTGCCATACCATTCCGCGCCCGCCTCGGAGGCTGGGACGTGCGCGAGAAATGGATCTGGTTGATAGGTAGCCGAATCGGCTCGCTGTAGCATCTCGGCGCGGACTTCTGGCGTGGCATGCTTCCATTGCTCTCGCAGGTTCGGCCGGCCCCAGGCGATGGTGAACAGCTCGTACATCGTCGGAAACGGTGTCATCGCTGCCGGGTCGTGATGGCCGGTATTGACCAACGCGTCGTCGACGGCCTGCGGCCCGACCTTCTCGATCAGCATGTCGGTCGCCATGTTATCGCTGGTGGCGATCATCTTCTCGGCGGCCGTGCGCACCGAAAGCTGCGCTCCCACCGGCAGATCCATGCTCGAGCCGACGGCCTTGCCCTTTTCGGTGACGGTCAGCTGGTCGTCCCAGGACACCGTCCCGGCCTTGATCGCATCCGACACGGCGTCGAGCACGTACAGCTTGAAGATCGACGCCAGCGGGAGGGACATGTCGGTGTTGGTGCCCGCCACCCGGTCGCAGTGCCCGTCATCGACTTTGGTTGCCTGCCATGAATAGCGGGCCTTGGTCTTGCTGAGCACCGCGTCGACATCACTGAACGACGAGATCTTCGGGGGCAAAGTGGTGAGGTCGAATCCGTCAACCATCGTGTCGTCGTCGGTGTGAATTCGCAGCTCCTGCTGGGCGCCGTAAGACGTCGTCAACTTCAGCGTTGCAGCGCCCGCCTTGAGGTCGACCCCGTTGAACGTGAACGGTCGATCCCACCAGAGCTTTTCCATCATGCTCTGCACTTGGGTGGCCATCTTGGGTGCCGCCAGTGTGCCGATCCCGACGGGGCCGATCTGCCAGTCGGAGTTCAGCATGTCCAACGTCTGCTGAGCACGCAGTCCGGCCGGCGTCCTCATGTCGATCTCCCGGCCGCTGCCCGCCGCGTTCGCCGAGGGTGTCCGCGGCGGCGCGCAACCCGGGATCAGGCCGGCGACGAGCGCGGTGGCGACCGCCAATGTCGCGGCCCGGCGGCGGCGCCGACAGCGCTTACTGACCAGATCCGGCAACGTCTAACACGACCTCGAACTCCAGCAACGACGCGCCAGTGGCCACCGGATTCTGCCGCTGGCCGGCATGCGCCTCGATGGCAGGGCCGGTCGCCCACGCCTGAAAGGCCTCTTCGGACTCCCACTGCGTCACCACGAAGTACCGATCCTCACCCTTGACGGGGCGGAGTAGCTGAAAGCCCAGGAAACCCGGCGAGCTCTCGACTGCGTGTGCGCGATGGGCGAACCGCTTCTCGAGCTCGGGGCCAGCGTCGGCGGGCACCTCGATTGCGTTGATTTTCACCACTGGCATGGCGCAAGGCTACCGCGCCGACCACGGCCGACGATGCGGGCCGCGAGCGGCCCGAGGAGGAAGCCGAACAATCTGCCCAGCGGCCGACCTAAAGCGCGCAAAGATAGCCCGATGGCCGCTGATCTGCTAACCCATCGTGGTGGGCGCGGTGAACCGGTGGTCCTGGTGCATGGCTTGATGGGCCGCGGCAGCACCTGGTCGCGGCAGCTGCCGTGGCTGGCTCAGCTGGGTGCCGTCTACACCTATGACGCACCCTGGCACCGCGGCCGCGACGTCGACGACCCCTTCCCGATCAGCACCGAACGCTTCGTCGCCGATCTGGCTGAGGCCGTCGCCGCGCTGGGTTCCGCCGCCCGGCTGGTCGGGCACTCGATGGGCGGCCTGCATTCGTGGTGTCTGGCCGCCGAGCGGCCCGAGCTGGTGTCATCGTTGGTCATCGAGGACATGGCGCCGGACTTCTGTGGCCGCACCACCGGACCGTGGGAACCGTGGCTGCACAGCCTGCCGGTCGAATTCGACTCCGCCGACGCGGTGATCGCCGAGTTCGGCGATGTCGCCGGCCGGTACTTCCTGGAAGCCTTCGACCGGACCCCAACCGGGTGGCGGCTGCACGGCCATATGTCGCGCTGGATCGAGATCGCCGCCGAATGGGGCACCCGCGACTACTGGACACAATGGCAGGCGGTGCGGGTGCCTGCGCTGCTCATCGAGGCCGGCAATTCCGTCGCGCCCGAGGGGCAGATGCGCTCGATGCACGAAAATGGCTATCGCACAGAATATTTGCGTGTGCCTGAGGCCGGGCATTTGGTTCACGACGACGCGCCGCAGGCCTACCGGCAGGCGGTCGAGGCGTTTCTGAGCTAGCCCTCTTCGCCGGCCAGCGCGAATCGTCCGTCGCTGGTCTTGGCCACCAGCCCGTCGGCCAGCAGAGACTCCAGCGCCCGGTCGCGCTGTACAGTGTCGCGCAACCAAACGACGTCAAGCTGATCGCGGGCGACCGGTAAGTCATTGCCGCGCAACACATCCAGCAGTCGACCGCGCACCTGCCGATCGGTTCCTGCGTAGGCCTGCGGTCGACGCGCCGGGCCCTCCGACGGAGGAAAGCCCGCCTCCCGCCACTGGCAGATGCTGAGCGGACACAGACCGCACCTCGGCGACCGTGCCGTGCACACCGTGGCGCCCAACTCCATCAGGGCCGCGGAAAACGTATGCGCTGTCGAATCTTTCGGCAGCAGCGCCGACACGTCGGCGTGGTCGCGGGTCGCGGAGGCTGCCCCGGCGTCTGCCTTCCCGTGCACCACCCTCGCCACCACCCGTCGGACGTTGGTGTCGACCACCGGCACCGGCTGCTGGTAGGCGAAGCATGCAATCGCGCGTGCGGTGTAGCTGCCGACACCCGGCAGCGTCAACAGCACCTCGACGTCGTCGGGAACCTCGTCGCCGTGATCACGAGCGATGACGATGGCGCACTCGTGCAGGCGTTTGGCCCGCCGCGGATAGCCGAGCTTGCCCCAGGCGCGCACGATCTCGCCCGCGCCCGCGGCGGCCGTCGCGGACGGAGTCGGCCAGCGCGCGATCCAGTCGCGCCAAATCGGCTCGACCCGGGACACCGGTGTTTGCTGCAGCATGAATTCGCTCACCATGATCTGCCACGGCGTCACATCTGGATGTCGCCAGGGCAGGTCACGTCGGTGACGGCCGTACCAGCCGAGAAGTTCACTCGGCGTTATAGCGAGTGTCATGACCCGCTACGGCAGAATGAGCGCCATGCCGAACACCGATCCCGTAACTGCCTGGAAAGCACTCAGAGAGGGTAACGAGCGCTTCGTCCTCGGCGAGCCCCAGCACCCGAGCCAAAGCGTCCAGCACCGGGCCAGCCTGGCGAACGGCCAGAAGCCGAGCACGGCGCTCTTCGGCTGCGGCGACAGCCGCGTGGCCGCCGAGCTCATCTTCGACCAGGGTCTCGGCGACATGTTCGTGGTCCGGACGGCCGGCCACGTTATCGACTCGGCGGTACTGGGTTCACTGGAATTCGCGGTCGGCGCGCTGGGCGTATCGGTGATCGTGATTCTGGGCCACGACAGCTGCGGCGCGGTCAAGGCAACGCTCGCGGCATTGGACGACGGCGCGTTGCCCGGGGGGTACGTACGCGACCTCGTCGAGCGGGTGACGCCCTCGATCCTGCTGGGCCGTCGCGAGGGCCTGACCCGACCCGACGAATTCGAGGCCCGTCACGTGGTGGAGACCGGTACGCAGCTCGTCGAGCGTTCGTCGGCGATCGCCGCGGCGGTCGCCGCCGGAGATTTGGCCATCGTCGGCGCCACCTATCACCTCGCCGACGGCCGGGTCGTGATCCGCAACATCATCGGCGAGGTCGGCGACAAGGTCGACGCCTGATCTTCTAGAACGAGTTGGTGAGGTAGAACTCCAGCGAGTTGAACAGGCTCTCCAACAGTCCGCTGTTGGCGGCGCCGCCCTCGAACACCGCCGTCAGCCACGCCTCGGCGTTGTTGACGCCGGTGTCGGAGATGTTCACATACGTCAGCAGGTTGTCGGTCGTGGTCACCGCGTTGGCCACTTCCTCCGGCGTCAGACCCAGGTACTCGACGTGCGTGGTGAACAGGTTCCACAGCGGATCCAGCAGACCGCCCTGGTTGAAATCCGGCTGGAAGTCGGCAACGCCGTCGCCGGCCAGCGTGTAGATCGTCGTCGGGTAGAAATCGTCCGCGGTCACGTTGCCAAGGACGCCGTCGAAGCCCAGGTCGGTGAGCAGAGCGTTGGTCAGACTGGTCCCGAAGATCCCGTCCATATCGGTGACCAGGTTCGGCCATAGGCCGGTATCGGCGAGTGACGGATCACCGATGAACACGAAATGCAGATCCGCCTGGGGGATTCCATCCGCCTCGAGACGGGACATTGCGATCGACTCCGCGGTAGCGCTTTGGGAGTAGCCGAAGATGGTCAGCGGGTGCTCGGCGTCGAAAGCGTGTGGATTGGCGTCGAACTCGTTCCTGACGGCCAGGACGATGTCGTCCGCAGCGGTGAGGCTGCTCGGACCCTGCGGGATCAGCTCAGGCGTCGTCAGCACCTGCAGGGGCGCGGCGCACGGGTCGGTCGCGATCATGTCGCAGACCGTGGAGGACGTCGCGCCGCCGTCGAAGCCCAGCGCATGCAGGTAAAGATTCTCGGCGGTCTGCGCGAAGGCGGTCGACGGCATCGGCTCGGTGGTTCCGCCGAGGATGATCGCGGTGTCGCTACCGGCCAGCGGGCCGAGCAGCGTGTCGTCGGCATGGGCATTCTGACTCGTGAGCACGCCGGCGACGCCGGACATGAGGCCGACGGCGGCAACCTTCGCGAACACCCGGTATCCGTTCATCGGATCTTCTTATCTGAATTTAAGGCTCGTTTCCGGAAGTTCTTCATCTTGGATCGAAGAAAATGGGCGCGAATGGGGGTGATGGTCGCGCCGGCCGCCGGTCACGGCGGCGCAGTGAATAACAACTTTGCATCAGTTAACTAGGCGACACGCCGAGCCGGGTCGGCGCCGTCGGTGTGACCTGCCCTTACCGTGGAAACGTGCTGGATCTGGAACCGCGAGGCCCGCTGCCGCCAGAGATCTACTGGCGACGCCGGGGATTGGCGATCGGCGTCGCGGTCGTGGTCATCGCCATCGTCGTCGCAATCATCGTTGCCGTTCTGAGCGGCGACGCGGGCGCCAACACCTCGAACAACGCCGCCAAGAAGCCCACGCAGAATGCACAGGGCGCGAATCCCGAGGTCAAAACCCAGGTGGAACCGCCGGCCGCAGGCGACGACGCCGGTCAGCCGCCCGTGACGCCGACCGCGGCCGTGCTGCCGCCGCCCGTCCTCAACGCCGGTGACGACTGCCCGGACTCGACGCTGGCGGTCAAGGGCCTGACCAACGCGCCGCAATACGCCATCGGCGATCAGCCGAAATTCGTCATGGTCGTCACCAATATCGGGTTGGTGGCGTGTAAGCGTGACGTCGGGGCCGCCGTGCTGGCCGCCTACGTCTATTCGCTGGACAACAAGCGACTGTGGTCGAACCTGGACTGCGCGCCCTCGAACGAGACTCTGGTCAAGACCTTCGCCCCCGGGGAGCAGGTCACCACCGCCGTCACCTGGACGGGCATGGGGTCGGCTCCGCACTGCCCGCTGCCGAGGCCGGCGATCGGGCCGGGGACCTACAACCTGGTCGTGCAGCTGGGAAACCTTCGCTCCCTTGCCGTTCCGTTCATCATGGCGCCGCCGCTACCTCCGGGTGCCGCGCCGCCTCTGCAGCCGCCCGGAGGGATGGCACCCGGTCCGCTGCCCGGCCCGGCACCTGCCCCCGGCGGCTGACGCCCCTACAGCGCGGGATCGCCGATCGTAGATTCGGCCAACTGCGACAATCCTTCTCGCACATGGCGGGCCCAGATTTCGCCGATGCCCTCGACGGCTTCCAGATCGCCCGCGCTGGCCGCCAACAGTCCCTGCAGCGAGCCGAATTCGCGGACCAGGCGGTCGGCATGGGCGAACTGCAGGCGCGGGATCTCCGACATCGCCCGGTAGCCGCGTGAGCTCACCGCCGAATCCTGCGCCTCCGCCGTCGACGGATAACCGAAAACCAGTGCCATCGTGGTGAAGTCGAGCAGCTCGGCATCCGACATCCCGTCCAGCTCGTCGAGCGTCGCAGCGACCTCTGCCTTCGACAGCGGCTCGGGATTGGCGTGGTAATCACGCACGACCAGCTCACGAGAGGCCTCGTTACCGCCGAGCAGCTCCTCCAGCTGTAGGCGTAGCTGCCGACCGTCGGTGCCGAGTTCGACGACCTCGTGGTCCAGTTCCACGCCGATCCGGCGGACCAGCTCGAGCCGCTGCACCACGGTCATCACGTCACGCAGCGTGACGAAGTCTTCGATTTCGGCCCGCGACAGCTGCCGGCTGACCTCGTCGAGGCGGGCCTTGTAACGCTCCAGCGTGGCAATAGCCTGGTTGGCCCGCGACAAGATGGTCGACGAGTCGGCCAGCACATGTCGCTCGCCGCTCAGGTACACGGTCACGATGCTCATCGAGTGGCTGACCGAGATCACCGGATAGCCGACCTGGCTCGCGGCTCGCTCGGCTGAGCGGTGCCGGGTGCCGGACTCGTCGGTGGGTATCGACGGGTCGGGCACCAGCTGCACGTTGGCCCGCAGAATTCGGCTGCCGTCGGTGGACAGCACCACGGCGCCGTCCATCTTGCAGAGTTCGCGCAGCCGGGTCGGCGCGTATCGGACATCGAGTGAGAAGCCGCCGTCGCAGATCGCTTCCACGCTGTCGTCGTAGCCCAGGACTATCAAAGCGCCGGTGCGACCGCGCAGGATGCGCTCCAGACCGTCGCGCAGCGCGGTACCTGGCGCCAGCCGCGCAACCGCCTCACGCAGGGTGGGACGTTGCTGCGGCGCCGAGCCGTTCGTTATTGCGTTGCCGACCGTCATCACCACTCATTGTGCTCTGTGGGCGCGGACCCCAGACGATGTGGTGGCACGGTCGCCTGCTCGCGGCGCTCGGCGATGTTGAGGACGTGCTCCAACGCGGCCCCGATGTGGGGCGCCTGCAACGTTGTGAGGCCGGGCGGCACCGCGCCGCTGCCCGACGGGATCAACGCCGTGGTGAAGCCCTGGCGGGCGGCTTCGGCCAGCCGGCGTTCCATGCCGCTGACCCGCCGTAGGTCGCCGGCCAGCCCGACCTCGCCGATCATCACCGCGGTCGCCGGCAGCGGCAGGTTGGCGTACGCCGAGGCCAGCGCGACCGCGACGGCCAGATCCGACGACGGATCGGTCAGCCGCATGCCGCCGACAGTCGACAGGTAGACGTCGTTGACGGCGATCTTGAGCCGGGCGTGCTTCTCCAGCACGGCGGCGATCATGGCGGCCCGCGAGTGGTCGATTCCGCTCACGGCGCGCCGCGGTGAGCCGCCGGTCGGCGTCGCGAGCAGCGCCTGTATTTCGCCGACCATGGGTCTCTTGCCGTCGAGCGTCACCGTGATCGCGGTGCCCGCCACCGGCTGCGGTCGCTGATCCAGGAAGAGGCCCGACGGGTCGGCGACACCTTCAATCCCGCTGTCCTGCAACAGAAAACAACCGACCTCGTCGGCGGCACCGAAGCGGTTCTTCACGCCCCGAACCATCCGCAGCAACGAATTGCGGTCGCCCTCGAAGTGCAGTACCACGTCGACCAGGTGCTCGAGTGAACGGGGACCCGCGATGGCCCCGTCTTTGGTGACGTGGCCGACCAAAACCAGGGGCACACCAGTGGTCTTCGCCGCTGCGGTCAGTGCGGTGGTGACCGCGCGCACCTGGGTGACGCCGCCGGCGACGCCGTCGGTCTCGGAGCTGGCCATGGTCTGCACCGAGTCGACGACGACCAGCGTCGGCTGCACCGCTTCGATGTGGCCGAGCACCGCGTGCAGATCAGATTCGGCGGCCAGGTAGAGCTCGTCGTGGCTGCAACCAGTCCGGTCGGCGCGCATCCGGATCTGGCCTCGCGATTCCTCACCGGACACGTACAGCGCACGCCGCCCGGATGCCGCCCACTGGTGGGCGACCGTGAGGAGCAGCGTCGACTTTCCCACGCCGGGATCGCCGGCGAGCAGCGTGACAGAACCCGGCACCACACCGCCGCCCAGGACACGGTCGAGTTCGTCAATCCCGGTGGGGCAGTGACGAGTCCCGTCGGGCTCGACCGAGCTGATCGGAACGGCGGCCGACGACGGGCTCACCAGCGCGCGAGTACCGGCCCGGACAGCGCTGAGCACGGTGACCTCGTCCACGGAGCCCCACGTGCCGCATTCCAGACAGCGGCCGACCCACTTGGCCGTGACATGGCGGCATTCCGAACAGCGGTACTGCGAACGCGCCTTGGCCACCCCGTGACGGTATCCGGCGGGTGCGACAAAACCGCGGAAGTTAGCGGTTCGCGCCTTCCGGCGCCGAGATCGGCACGCCGACGCTGACGCTGCCGGCCTTCTCGAAGTTGAAGGTGACGTTGTAGTTCGGGCCGTTGGTGATCGGCTTGCTCAGCGCGATGGTCGCCTTGACCGTGTTGGAGTTCTCGATGGCGTCGTCGGCCTTCTTGGGCTGGCCGTTCTGGCCGACGAACAGCGCGCCGCTTGGGTGCAGGGTGGGGTCGCCGGTGACGGTCACCTTGCCGATGTCGGTGGTGATACCGACCAGCTTGTCGCTGATGTCCGGCGACTGGTTGACGGCGACCAGGACGAGGTCAACCGTGGTCCCCGGGCGCAGGTAGTCACCGTCCTGAACGGCCTGGATGCGCACATTGCGCAGAGCGACGTTCTTGACCGATACCTGGTTGCCGTCGACCGCGGATTGCTGCATGGCAGTCTGCGCGATTTGGCCGGCGCTGCAGCCGGAGAGGGCGACAGCGCCGATCATGGCGCCCGCGGCAAGCCCGGCGAGCGTTGCCAAGCGACGAGATCTCGGGACGCGGTTGTCGAAGCTGTTCACTCAAAGCCTCCTGCTCGGCCCTCGGACGCCTGCGGTTCGACTATGCACAGTAGTAGGTCGGTCGGGCCGGTGGAACCTGAGGGCGGAGATGGCGCGAGCAGGCGCCCAGAGCTGCGCAGTAACATGTTTCCTGAGACGAAAAGCACGCCGCTGAGGGCTTGCGGACGGCGCCGAACCGGTTCTCGATCTGCCGCCGTGTTGCACGAAATTGACGGTCTGTCAACCCCCTCTGCCCGCGCGCGGTGCCCCTGACCTGCACCGTTGTTCCCCACCGCTCGGCGTGGCGTGTTATGATGGAGCGACGAAAGGGGCTCGAAACTGATGAATTTTGAGGTCGGAGACACCGTTGTCTATCCACACCACGGTGCTGCGTTGATCGAGGCGATTGAAACTCGAACCATCAAAGGGGAACAAAGAGAATATCTCGTCTTGAAGGTGGCGCAGGGAGACTTGACAGTTCGAGTACCCGCGGACAACGCCGAGTACGTGGGTGTCCGTGATGTCGTCGGCCAAGAGGGCCTCGACAAGGTGTTCCAGGTGCTTCGCGCGCCGCACACCGAAGAGCCGACCAACTGGTCCCGCCGCTACAAGGCCAACCTGGAAAAGCTCGCCTCCGGCGACGTCAACAAGGTTGCTGAGGTCGTCCGCGACCTGTGGCGCCGCGACCAGGAGCGCGGTCTGTCCGCCGGCGAGAAGCGCATGCTGGCCAAGGCTCGTCAGATCCTGGTCGGTGAGTTGGCTCTGGCCGAAAGCACCGATGAGGCCAAGGCGGACACCATTCTCGACGAGGTCCTGGCCGCCGCGTCCTGATTTCCTGACGATCTGCTAACGGTCGAGGAACCGCATTGACCGGCACGGTCGCGGTCGTTCCGGCCGCTGGCTCGGGCGAGCGGCTGGCCGCCGGGGTTCCTAAGGCGTTCTACCAACTCGACGGTCGGACGCTGGTTGAACGCGCCATCGACGGCCTGCTCGGATCCGGAGTGGTCGACCGCGTGGTGGTGGCGGTCCCCGCCGACCGCACCGACCGGGCCAAGCTGATCCTCGGCCGGGATGCCACCGTCATCGCGGGTGGAGCCAACCGCGGCGAGTCGGTCAGCCGGGCATTGGCCGCGGTCGGTGACGCCGGCGAACCCGACTTCGTGCTCGTACACGACGCCGCTCGTGCCCTCACCCCGCCCGCGTTGGTAGTGCGCGTCGTGGAGGCGCTGCGGGCCGGGCATCCGGCGGTGGTGCCCGCGTTGCCCGTCGCGGACACCATCAAGGGCGTCGACGCCAACGGCGCCGTGCTGGGCACACCGGAGCGCGCCGGTCTGCGCGCCGTCCAGACCCCGCAGGGGTTCGCCACCGAGCTGTTGCTGCGGGCCTACCAGCAAGCCGGCACCGCGGATTTCACCGACGACGCCTCGCTGGTCGAGCGCATCGGCGGCCGGGTTCAGGTCGTCGACGGCGATCCGCTGGCCTTCAAGATCACCACCAGGCTGGACCTGCTGCTCGCCCAAGCGATCGTGAACCAGTGAACGCCCGGATCGGTCTCGGCACCGACGTGCACGTCATCGAAGCCGGCAGACCGTGCTGGCTACTGGGCCTGATGTTTCCCGACGTCGACGGCTGTGCCGGGCACTCCGACGGCGACGTGGCGGTGCATGCGCTGTGTGACGCGCTGCTGTCCGCGGCGGGCCTCGGCGACATCGGTGAGGTGTTCGGCGTCGACGACCCGAGCTGGGCCGGTGTCGGCGGGATGACGATGCTGCGTCACGTCGCAGAGTTGCTGGGCGAACACGGCTTCCGGGTCGGCAACGCCGCCGTCCAGGTCATCGGCAACCGGCCCAGGGTCGGCCCGCGCCGTGCCGAGGCGCAGACCGCACTGTCCGACGTGCTGAGCGCGCCCGTGTCGGTGTCGGCGACCACCACCGATGGGCTGGGCTTGACCGGACGCGGCGAGGGTCGCGCGGCGATCGCGACGGCCTTACTGTTCAGCGCCTGACGGCGGGCGATCTTTTGTTTCGCGGTGATCCGTTTCGCCGATGGCGGATATTCGGCGGGCTCCGTACCCAGAATCGACCCAACCCAGCCGCGTGGTCGTCGATGCCCGATCCGGCCCGGTAAGCTGGCACGTCGTGACCGATCGCGCCGACCTGCGGCTACACGACACGGCGGCCGGTGCCGTCCGTGATTTCGTGCCGCTGCGGCGCGGGCACGTTTCCATCTACCTCTGCGGTGCGACCGTTCAGGGCCTCCCGCACATCGGCCATGTGCGTAGTGGCGTGGCCTTCGACATCCTGCGGCGCTGGCTGATCGCGCGGGGCTGCGATGTCGCGTTCGTCCGCAACGTCACCGACATCGACGACAAGATTCTGAACAAGGCCGCCGCCGCGGACCGGCCATGGTGGGAGTGGGCGGCGACCTACGAGCGGGCGTTCTCGGCTGCCTATGACGCGCTCGGCGTGCTACCGCCGTCCGTCGAGCCGCGGGCCACCGGTCATATCACCCAGATGGTGGAACTGATCGAGCGGCTGATCGAGTCCGGCAACGCGTACGAGGGCTGCGGCGACGTCTACTTCGACGTGCTCAGCTACCCCGACTACGGCCAGTTGTCCGGGCACCGGATCGACGACGTACACCAAGGCGAGGGCGTGGCGACGGGAAAGCGCGATCAGCGCGACTTCACGCTGTGGAAGGGCGCCAAGCCCGGCGAGCCGTCGTGGCCCACGCCGTGGGGACGCGGGCGGCCCGGCTGGCATCTGGAGTGCTCGGCGATGGCCCGCACGTATCTTGGGTCTGAGTTCGACATTCATTGCGGTGGAATGGATTTGGTCTTCCCGCATCACGAGAACGAGATCGCGCAAAGCGTCGCGGCCGGAGACAAGTTCGCCCGGTATTGGCTGCACAACGGCTGGGTCACCCTCGGTGGCGAGAAGATGAGCAAGTCGCTGGGCAACGTGTTGGCGATCCCGGCGATCCTGCAGCGCGTCCGCGCCGCCGAACTGCGCTACTACCTGGGCAGTGCCCACTATCGCTCGATGCTGGAGTTCTCCGAGGCGGCGTTGAAGGACGCCGTCAACGCCTACGTCGGCATCGAGGAGTTTTTGCATCGGGTGCGGACCCGGGTCGGTGGCGTCGAACCGGGGGAGTGGACACCGCGATTCGCCGACGCCCTCAACGACGACTTGGCGGTGCCGACGGCGCTGGCCGAAGTCCACCGAACTCGTGCCGATGGCAACCGGGCGCTCGAGTCGGGCGACCACGAGGCCGCCCTGGCCCAGGCCGGAGCGATCCGGGCGATGATGGGCATCCTCGGCTGCGACCCACTCGACGAGCGCTGGGAGTCGCGTGACGAGACGTCGGCGGCGCTCGGCGCGGTTGACGTGCTGGTGCGTGCCGAGCTGGAACGCCGCCAGCAGGCTCGCGTGCAGCGTGACTGGAAGCTCGCCGACGAGATTCGTGATCGGTTGAAAGACGCCGGCATCGAGGTCACCGACACCGGCGACGGCCCGCAGTGGTCATTGGAATCCCACGCCGATGGCCGGTAACTCCCAGCGCCGCGGCGCAATTCGCAAGACGTCCAAGAAAGGCGCGATAGTCGGCTCCGGCGGTCAACGGCGCCGTGGACTGGAGGGTCGCGGCGCGACGCCGCCGGCACACATGCGGCCTAACCACCCGGCCGCCAAGCAGGCCAAGGCACAGGCCCGCCGTCCCGTGAAGCGCAAAGACGACGGCTTCGAAAACGTTTTGGGACGCAATCCGGTGCTGGAATGTCTGCGCGCAGGAGTTCCGGCGACGGCGCTGTATGTGGCACTCGGCGCTCAAGCCGACGAGCGGCTCAGCGAATCCGTCACGCTGGCAGCAGATTCCGGTATTGCGATACTCGAAGTGCCGCGCACGGACCTCGATCGGATGACCACCAACGGTCTGCATCAGGGCATTGCCCTTCAGGTGCCGCCGTACAACTACCTGCATCCCGATGAGCTGTTCAAGATCGCGACGAACAGTCCGCCCGCCCTGCTGGTCGCGCTGGACAACATCTCCGATCCGCGCAATCTCGGCGCGATCGTCCGCTCAGTCGCGGCGTTCGGCGGGCACGGGGTGTTGATTCCGGAGCGCCGATCGGCCTCGGTGACCGCGGTGGCCTGGCGGACCAGCGCGGGTGCTGCCGCGCGGATTCCAGTTGCGCGCGCCACCAATCTCACTCGGACACTGAAGGATTGGGCCGACCGTGGTGCCCAGCTAGTGGGACTCGACGCCGACGGCGACACAATCGTCGACGACGTCGACGGCACCGGACCGATCGTGCTGGTGGTGGGATCCGAGGGCAAAGGGCTGTCCCGGCTGGTGCGGCAGAATTGCGACGCGGTGGTGTCGATCCCGATGGCCGGGCCGACCGAATCGTTGAACGCGTCGGTGGCTGCCGGAGTGGTGCTGGCCGAAATCGCCCGGCAGCGCCGGAGCTAGCCGGGTGATGGCCGGCTACCGGGTGCGCGACCACCCGATCCTCGCCGCCACCGGCACGTTCGCCGCCTATACCGCGGTCATGGTCGTCCTGGAGAATCGGATGCGAGCCACGGGCGGTCCGGGAATCATTCCATTCGAGTTGGCCGGCAGCGGTTTTCGAGCCGAGCAGATCATGGCGCAGTGGGGCAGCGATGGTCTGCGCGCGGCGCGTGCGTCGATGTGGCTCGACTTCGGATACATGACGACCTATGGCGTCCTGATGGCGCTGCTGCTCGAGCGCGCGCGCCACCGTTGGGGCCATCCACGCGCGCTGACCGGTATCGCGGCGGTGGCCGTCGCCGGGGATGCGGTCGAAGGGGTCTCTTTGCTCAAGGTGCTCGACCGCGATCACGTCGATGCTCATGCGCGGAGAGCGCGGGCCGCTGCACTGGTGAAGTTTGCCGCGCTGATCGGCTCACTCGGCTACGTCGTCGCCGAGGCTGTGACATCGCTTTCCGGCTCCCGAAGCCGTTGACGCCGGGCGTCGGCGGCATGCTGGCCCGGTTGGTGTTCGCGTCGATGACCCTGGCCGCGACGGTATTGGCGCCGAGCGCCGCCGCGGAACCCGTCGAGTTCGACGTGGTGGCCCATCAGGGCGGACCAGGGGACACCCGGACAGGGGAGTCGTTGGCGGCTTTCGCCGCTGCGCTCGAAACCGGGGTCAGCACACTGGAACTCGACATCGGTATCACCAAGGACCAGCAGCCGGTGGTCTGGCACGACGAGTTCATCGACCCGGCGAAATGCGCCGACACATCGCCGGCCCACCCTCGTGATCCGCAGTACCCGTATGTCGGCAAGCTGGTCCACGAGCTGACACTGACCCAGATCCGAACACTGGACTGCGGCAACAAGATCGCCACCCTGCCCGAGGTGTTCGCGTTGGTCGACCAATACCACGCCGATGTGCGCTACGACATCGAGACGAAGGTCGATGCCGAAAAGCCCTCTCGCACGGCGGCTCCGGAGACTTTCGTCGCGGTGATCCTCGCCGCCATCCGGACTGCCGGCAAGGTCGACCGGGTGGAGATCGAGAGCTTCGACTGGCGTACTCTTCCGCTGGTTCACCGCGCTGAGTCGTCGATTGCGTTGGCGGCGTTGTGGGATCAGCAGACCTGGGTCGCGCGATCGCCCTGGCTGGCCGGTGTCGACCCCGCTGTGGTCGGCGACGCTGTCGCCGGTGCCGCGCACGCCGGTGCGACGATCCTGTCGCCAGAGCACTCGTTGGTCGACCCGGCGCTCGTCGAGCGCTCCCACGCGATGGCGCTCAAGGTCCTGCCCTGGACGGTCGACACCGCCGAGGACATGCGGGCGCAGATCAACGGAGGTGTCGACGGCATCATCACCAATTACCCGGCCGTGCTGCGAAGCGTGCTCGCCGAGCGCGGTATGGCGCTGCCCCGGTCCTATCGCCGCTAGAGGCCGATCAACCGGCCGACGGCCCACAGCGCCAGCACCGCCGCCACCAGGGACGTCGGCACGGTGAACAATCCGAGCCGGGTGTACTCGCCGACGCTGGCCGACACGTCATATCGGCGTAACACGTTGCGCCACAATAAATTTGACAGCGAACCCACATACGTCAGGTTCGGTCCGATGTTGACTCCGATCAGCACGGCCAGCACCGCGGCTGGACCGGCCGGTGCCACCAGCGGCGCCATCACCAATGTCGCGGGCAGGTTGTTGGCGATGTTGGCCAGCACCGCGGCCAGCGCCGCGTAGCCCAGCAGAGCAACCAGCCCGGTGCCGGACGGCATCAACGCGCCCATCCGCTCGGCCACGCCGTTGCGCATCACCGCCTGCACGACCACGCCCAAGCCGAGCACGAACACCAGAAACGGCACATTGACCGCGTTCACCACCTCCACCGCCGAGGTGCGCCGACGGGCCAGGTTGCGCAACGCGAGCACCGTCGCGCCGGCCAGCGCGGCCCAGGCCGGCGCCACCTCGAACGCTTCGGCGATGACGAAGCCGGCCAAGGTGAGCGCCACTACGACCAATGCGAAAACCGGTATCTGCGGCGCGGTCTCGTCGTCCTGCGGCTGGGGGGCCACATCGAGATCACGCCGGAAGAACACCCGGAACACCACGTAGACGGTGCCCACCGCGGCCAGCCATGGCAACGTCATCAGCGCGGTGAACTTGATGAACGACAGTTTCGCCGCGTTAAAGGCAAGCAGGTTGGTCAGATTCGACACCGGCAGCAACAGCGAGGCGGCGTTGGCCAGGTGGGCCGTGGCGTAGGCGTGCGGGCGTACCGGCGCTCGCAGGCGCCGGACCGTGGTCAAGACAACCGGTGTGAGCAATACGACGGTGGCGTCCAGGCTCAGCGCCGCGGTGATGATCGCCGCGATCACGAAAACCTGCCTCAACAGGCGGCGTGAACCGACTCGGCCGCGCGCCATCGCGGCGCCGGCCGCCTCGAACAGGCCTTCGTCGTCACACATCTTGGCCAGTAACAGCACCGCGCCGAGGAAGGCGACGACGGGTAGGAGTCGTTCTGCCTCGATCGTCGCGTCGTGTGCCGAGATCGCCCCAACGGCGACCAGCAGCACCACCGCCGGCACCGCCGCGATCGCCTCCGGTAATCCCCTGGGGCGGACGACGGCGAACGCCAGCACCGCCGCCAGTGACAACACGGCCAGGAAAAGTGTCAAACTCGCGCCCACGGGTCTTCGCGCCGCCACACCGTCGGCATCTCCACCGTGACACCGTCGCGCTCGGCCAGTCGCCCGAGGATGCGCAGCGAGACGTCCAAGTCGTCGGCGACATACGGCAGGGCCCGCAAAGGCTTTGACAGCGGGCGGAAGAAGTCGTCCCAGTGCACCAGGACCGCGCGGCGGGCCCCGACGGTCCCTACGGTCTCCGCCCAGTAGTCGGCGATATAGGACTCCGACTGGACACCGAGCTGGCCCACCCCGAGGTAGACGACGTCGGCCCGTTGACCGCTCAGTGCACCCCGCACAAAGCCGGCGCTGCCTTGGATCAACAGCCGGCGGTCCGAGGGCCGGTGGTGGACGAACGTCGACCAGGCCTCTCCGCATCGGTAGGCCGCGGCCCGCACCGGTGGAACGACCGGCTCGTCAATGGCGCCGGGAAACCGATCGGGCGGGCTGTGCCGCGACCCTATCAACGTTATGTCAAAGGCTCCCAGTCGGATTGGAGTACCTGAGTCGGCGACTATCAGGCGATCCTTCGCGAGCCCGTAGCCGCGGCCGACATTAGCCGCAGACTCGCCACCGACCAACTGGGCACCGGTGCGGTCGGCGACCAGCGCGGAATCCAGCGCATGGTCGAAATGGGTGTGCACCGGGACGACGGCCGCCAGACGCTTGACCCCGACGCGTGCCAGAGAGCCGTCGACACGGGCGGGTGACGGCGCCACCTTGCCCACCGCGACGCGAGCCAGGCTGGGACGCGAGAAGAAACCGTCGGTCATCACCGCCGAAGACCCGTCGTCGATCAGCAGGGTCGAGACGCCCAGCCACGTCACCGTCAGCGGCGCGTCGGGGTCGGCGGCAGGCACGCTGAATCGGTGGGCATGACGCGCGAGGTCGGGACGGCCGGAGCGGAGCCGCATCAGCGAAACGCTTTCAGGTCAATGCCGTCGGCCGTCAGGCGGTCGCGGACGGCGGTCGCGATGTGCACTGCGCCGGGTGAATCGCCGTGCACGCACACCGATTCCAGATCGAGCGTCACAGTCGATCCGTCGACGGCGGCGACCGTACCCGATGTGACCATCGTCAGCACGCGATCGGCGATCGCGGCCTCGTCGTCGAGTACCGCACCGGGCTCTCGCCGCGAAACCAGTTGTCCGTCAGGACGATAGGCGCGGTCAGCGAACGCCTCACTCACCGTACGCAGGCCGCGCTGGTCGGCCTCGTCGAAGAAAACCGAACCCGCCAAACCCAATACCGGCAGACCGGCGTCGACGGTTCGTACCGCCTCGGCGACCGCGGCCGCCTGATCGCGATTTGTCACGATCGTGTTATACAGCGCCCCATGGGGTTTGACGTAGGACACCGCGGAACCCGCCGCCTGCGCGAGGCCCTGCAGGGCGCCGACCTGGTACACCACGTCGGCGAGCAGGTCGTCGTACGTGACGTCGATGAAGCGCCGTCCGAAGCCGGCAAGGTCACGGTAGGACACCTGTGCGCCGATTTGGACGCCGCGTTCGGATGCCAGCCGGCACACCGACAGCAGTCCCGCCGGGTCGCCGGCGTGGAATCCGCACGCGACATTGGCGCTGGTGACAATGCCGAGCATGGCCTCGTCGTCGCCGAGGTGCCAGACGCCGAATCCCTCGCCCAAGTCGGCGTTGAGATCGATGCAGGCCACGTCGTCAGCTTAGTCGGCGAAAAACGGCTCAACCGAGCGGTTCCCGGTAGCCTCACAGTGCATGAGCCCCCTGCCGAGACGCCGGGCGACCCTGGCGTCGTTGGCGGCTGAGCTCAAAGTCTCCCGCACCACCATATCGAACGCCTACAACCGGCCCGATCAACTCTCGGATGCATTGCGCGAACGTGTGCTGGACACAGCCAAACGACTCGGCTATGCGGGGCCCGACCCGGTGGCGCGATCGCTGCGAACCCGTCGCGCAGGTGCCGTCGGTTTGGTGATCACCGAGCCGCTCACGTATTCCTTCAGCGATCCAGCGGCGCTGGATTTCGTTGCGGGACTTGCACAGTCGTGCGAAACGGGCGGCCAGGGGTTGTTGCTGGTGGCGGTCGGCCCTAGCCGCACCGTCGCCGAGGGGGCTGCGTCGGTGCTTGCCGCGGGTGTTGACGGGTTTGTGGTTTACTCGGCGGCCGGTGACGATCCCTATCTCCAGGTGGTGTTGCAGCGACGCCTGCCGGTAGTGGTGGTCGACCAACCGAAAGACGTGCCGGGCGCGTCCCAGGTCGGCATCGACGACCGCGCGGCGATGCGCAAGATGGCAGACCACGTCATCGGTCTGGGTCATCGCGAGATCGGATTGCTGACCATGCGACTGCTGCGCGATCGGCATCAGGGCCTGGTGGACGCCAAACGCCTACGCGCATCGACGTTTCACGTGCAGAGCGCACGCATCCGTGGGGTCCGCGACGCGATGGCCGCCGTCGGCCTCGACCAAGACTCGCTGACCGTCGTCGAAAGCCACGAGCACACTCCGAAATCCGGCGGCATCGCCACGCAGATCGCGCTCAAGGCCAACCCGCGGATCACCGCGCTGATGTGCACCGCCGACGTGTTGGCGGTATCGGCGATGGACTATCTGCGGGCCAATGGCAGGTTCGCGCCCGGCCAGATGACCATCACCGGCTTCGACGGTGTACCTGAGGCGATGAATCGGGGCCTGACCACGGTCGCCCAGCCGAGCTTGCAAAAGGGCCGTCGCGCAGGCGAATTGCTACTCAGCGGCGATATCAACCCGACGATCGAGGTGCTTGACACCATGCTGATTCGCGGTCGTACTGCCGGTCCGCCGGCCTGAGCGGTCAGACGTGGGCGGAGTCGCCGTTGCCGATCAGCAGCCGCACTGCCAGTTCCAGCCGCTTGCTGACGTCGGTGGCCGAGGCCCGTCGGGTCAGCCAGGCGAGCAGGTTGTTGGTCCACACATCGGAGATGACGCGGGCGATGTGGTACTGCTCCTCGGTCGGTTCGCCGTCGCTCATCGCGCGGGCGAACATCGAGTCGATCAGCTTTTCCACCTGATCGACTTCGCCGGCCGCGGACGCGTCGGCGAACACGTAGGCCCGGGTCATGGCCTCGGTCAGCAGCGGGTTGCGCTGCATCGCGCGGTTGAGCTTGCTGATCATGAAGTTCAGTCGCTGGTTCGGCGTTCCACCGACCAGGGAGGAGCGGTCGGTCTTGGCGTCGATCCGCTCGAATTCCCGGCCCAGCGCGGAGACCAGCAGGTGCACCTTAGACGGGAAATACCGATACAGCGTGCCCACCGCGACGTCGGCCCGGTCGGCCACCGCACGCATTTGAACCGCCTCGTAGCCGCCCTTGGAGGCGATCGCCATCGTCGCGTCCAGGATGCGCTTGCGGCGCTCCCGCTGTGCTTCGGAGCCGAGTTCCGACTCGGCCAGTACCGCCACGTTCATCACCTCACGGGGTTGCGCAGACGACGAATCCGAGGGCGTGCCCGGCGTGGTGCGTGCTTGCCCCGAACCAGAAGGGGTCATGTGTCGGACAGCTCCTTTTCCTTCGCGCTCGCTCGAAACGATACGCATGCCCAGCGCGAATATCCCACCTCCGTGCGGCCGGGACACCGGGATGTCCTGCTGCGATGCATTCGACTTGACGGTCGAACACTGGCACTATTAGAACACGTTCTAGTCCTGCGCGTTGCGTCTACGGCAGCGTCAATCCCCGTCGATCGAGGAGCTCAGGTGGCAGTAAAGACCCACACCATTTCCCCGGAGCAGTTTGCGGCGCGGGAGTTGGTGCGCGACTGGGCTGCCGGTTCCGGCGCGACGGAGGCCGTCAGGGATATCGAACAGGGTGAGCCAAATGCCTGGCAGCCGGCGTTTCGCGGCCTGGCCGGCCTCGGATTGTTCGGTGTCGCGGTCCCCGAGGACTGCGGCGGCGCCGACGGCAGCATCGAGGACCTGGCCGCTATGGTCGACGAAGCCGCCAGGGCGTTGGTGCCCGGCCCGGTGGCCACCACGGCGTTAGCCACACTCGTAGTGTCCGACCCGGAGTTGCGTGCGGTGCTGGCAACCGGCGAACGCACCGCCGGGGTCGCGCTCGACGGCGATGTCGAGTTCGACGAGAGCGCATCGCAGGTCTCTGGAACGGTGCCGTGGGTGCTCGGTGGTGTCGAGGACGGCCTGATTCTGCTGCCCGCCGGCGAGACCTGGCTGCTCGTCGATGCAGCGGCCGACGGTGTCGCCGTCGAGCCCTTGACGGCCACCGACTTCTCCCGGCCGCTGGCGCGGGTGGTGCTGACCTCGGCACCGGCCGACGTGATCGACGCCCCCACGGGTTGGATGACCGACCTGACCGCGACCCTGCTCTCGGCTGAAGCGGCGGGCATCACCCGGTGGGCGCTGGACACCGCCGTCGACTACGCGAAGGTCCGCGAGCAGTTCGGCAAGCCGATCGGTAGCTTCCAGGCGATCAAGCACCTGTGCGCCGAAATGCTGTGCCGCACCGAGCAGGTCGCGGTGGCCGCTGCCGACGCCGCCCGCGCTGCCGAAGACGGCGACCCGCGGCAGCTGTCCATCGCCGCGGCCATTGCCGCCGGCGTCGCCATCAGCGCGGTGAAGGCCAACGCCAAGGACTGCATCCAGGTGCTCGGCGGCATCGGGATCACCTGGGAGCACGACGCGCATCTCTACCTTCGCCGGGCCTACGGGATCGGTCAGTTCCTCGGCGGGCCCACCCGCTGGTTGCGCCGGACCGCGGAGCTGACCCAGGACGGCGTCCGCCGCGATCTCACCATCGACCTCAGCGAGGTCGCAGACCTGCGGCCCGAGATCGCCGACGTGGTCGCCGGAGTCGCCGCACTGGCCGAGGACGAACGTCAGGCCAAGCTCGCCGAAGCGGGGCTGCTGGCACCGCACTGGCCGGCTCCGTACGGGCGCGGCGCCGGCCCGGCCGAGCAGCTGTTGATCGATCAAGAGATGTCGTCGGCCGACGTGACGCGCCCGGACCTGGTGATCGGCTGGTGGGCGGCGCCGACCATCCTCGAGCATGGCACGCCCGAGCAGGTGGAGCGGTTCCTACCGGGCACCTTGAGCGGCGAAATCTTTTGGTGCCAATTGTTTTCCGAGCCCGGTGCCGGGTCGGACCTGGCGTCGCTGCGTACCAGGGCGGTCCGCGTCGACGGCGGCTGGGAGCTGACCGGACAGAAGGTGTGGACGTCATCGGCGCATAAGGCGCAGTGGGGCGTCTGCCTGGCCCGCACCGACCCCGACGCCCCGAAACACAAGGGCATCACCTACTTTCTGATCGACATGAGCTCGCCGGGAATCGTGATCCGGCCGCTACGCGAGATCACCGGCGACGCGTTGTTCAACGAAGTCTTCCTCGACAACGTGTTCGTTCCCGACGAGATGGTGGTCGGTACGGTCAACGACGGTTGGCGACTGGCCCGCACCACGCTGGCCAACGAACGCGTCGCGATGGCCGCGGGCACCGCGCTGGGCAATCCGATGGAACAGTTGCTGGGCGAGGCTGCCAAGGCGAATCTTGATGTCGCGCAACAGGATCAGCTGGCGCATCTGATCATCACCGCGCAGGTCGGTTCGCTGCTGGATCAGCGCATCGCTCAACTCGCGGTCGGTGGTCAAGACCCCGGCGCGCAATCCAGCGTGCGCAAGCTCATCGGTGTCCGATACCGGCAGGCGCTGGCCGAGTACCGGATGGATCTGTCCGAGGGATCCGGCATCGTCCAGGACGCGACGGTGAAGGACTTCCTCAACACCCGCTGCCTGACGATCGCCGGCGGCACCGAGCAGATCCTGCTCACGCTGGCCGCGGAACGGCTACTGGGCCTGCCACGCTGAGCCGGAGTCGCTGCCTTTCGCATCGGCTACGGTCACCCGCGGAGTAGGCTCGTCCCATCAGGTTGCATTCGATGCGACCACGACGGCGTCGTGTTGATCGCCGACCCGGAATAGTCACGGGCTATCGGCTTGAGATTGGAGCGTCTCCAATGACGCCGAGGATCGCGTTTCATCCCGATCTGGCCGTCCCCGCGCTCGGGTAGCTGTGACAATCCAGCAGCAACTGCGCGCCGCAGTCGATGGCGAGCGTGGAGCGAGTGCCGCCGACCGCCTGTGCCAGGCGTGTGTCGTCCTGTTCGACGTCGACGGCGCCGCCATATCCCTTGTCCTGGAAGGGGCGCCGGCTGCAACCCTCGGCTCGAGCGACGAAACCGCCCGGACGCTCGACGAGTTGCAGTTCACCCTGGGGGAGGGTCCGTGCCTCGATTCGGTTGCCCACCGAAGGCCGGTCTTCATCGTCGACCTTGCCGATCCCGACGACCGTCGCTGGCCAGCTTTTGGTCCCGCGATGCTTGCCCACCAAATCCGGGGCGTGACTGCGGTGCCCGTTGTCGTTGCCGGTGAATACGTTGGAGCACTGGATCTTTTTCGCGAGCAGCCCGGCCGGCTCGATAGCAAGGACCTGACCGGCGCCATCGCGGCCGCCGAACTAGCCGGTATCCCGCTCTTGGACCTTCTCGACGGAGATCTCCGGGCTGCTGTCACCGACCCGAGCAGCAATGCGTGGGCCGAACTCAATGCGCTTTCTCGCACCGAGGTCAGCCAAGCCACTGGAATGGTCGTTGCTCAACTGGAGATCGACCCCGCCGAAGCGCTTGTGCGAATACGCGCGCATGCCTACGCCACCGGCCGCAGCGCGACCGATGTCGCACGCGACATCCTGAACCGCCGAGTCAAGCTGGAATCCGATTGAAATGCCAAGGAGGGCACAGTGACTGACACGCCTCGCGAAACACGCGTACTCGCCGCGGTCGTCGGCCTAGTCGACAGCTTGCTCGACGATTTCGATGTCGTCGACCTACTCACGCAGCTCACCGAACGATGTGCCGATCTTCTCGAGGTCGAAGCTGCCGGCTTCCTGCTTGCGGACCCGCTTGGACAGCTTCGGCTGCTGGCCGCGACGTCCAAACAAGCGCGCGACATCGAACTGTTCCAGCTCCAGGCGGACGAAGGTCCTTGCGTGCAGTGTTACGCGACCGGTCATCCCGTTTCCGTCGCCGACGTGCGGTCCGACCTCGATCGGTGGCCGCGGTTCTCGAGGGCGGCACGCGATGCCGGCTTCGCAGCGGTGCACGCCGTTCCGATGCGCGCAGCCGGCGCGGTCCTCGGCGCTCTCGGCCTGTTTGATAGCAATCCAGGTGTGCTCAACGACGCGGATCTGCTTGTAGCGCAGACCCTTACGCATATCGCCTGCGTGGCGATAATCCAGGAGCAGTCGCCGACGCCCCTCACTGTGCTGCCGCAGTTGAAAGCCGTGCTAGCCAGCCGCGTTGTCATCGAACAGGCCAAGGGTTTCCTTCGCGAGCGGCTCGACGTCGAGGTCGAAGCGGCCTTCGCGCTCCTGCGTGCCTACGCGCGCAATCGGCGGGAACACCTCACCGACGTTGCCGAAAAGTTGATGACGGACAGCAAAGGCCGTACGGCGATCCTCGCTGCTCTTTCCGAATTCGCGTCCTAAACCCGCCGCTCCCGGGCCCGTCGTGCAGCCGCCTCCACCATTTGTTCTGCCAGTAGGTGAAGTTTCACGTTTTCGGTCTGGCTCATTCGGGTGAGCCGGTCGAAGGCTTCCGAGGCACTGACTCCCGTCCGGCTGCGGATGATCCCAATCGCCTGATCGATCACCGCCCTGCTCACCAGCGCGCGCTGGAGCCGCGCCACTCTTTCTCGCGCAAGGGCCAATAGTTGGGCGTGATATACGGACACCGCCGCTGGGCCGGCAAACTGTGATCCGAGCTGCACCGCATGATCTCCGAATGCATCACGGCGATACGCGTACGCGTTGATCGCACCAACGATGCGGTTGTCCACCGTCAACGGCAGCGCAAGGACGGAATGCACACCCATCCGGGCCACCCGCCCACCGAAGTGCGGCCAGCGCGAGTCGCTCCCAAGCGATCCGCTGACCGACGGTCTGTGTGATCGCATGCTCGTCAGGCACGGGCCCTCGTCGAGGTCCTCGTACTGGGCGATGTCGATCTCTTCCACGAAAGCCGCGGTCACTGCCCAAGTTTGAACCCGCGTAGTGTGATCGCCCGCCTTCACCAATGTGACACCGACACCGTCCACGCCGGGAATGGCTCGCGATGCGAAATTAGCAACTTCGCTCAGGATCTCGCTGACCGGGCGCGCGTCGGCCACGATCCCGGCGACCCCGCTGAGACCTGCGTGAAGATCGAGGTCATCCGATTCGATCTGTGCCTGCGACAACGGACGCTGGGCCGGCTCGCGGCCTGGCTGGGCATCGTATTCGGACATGGTAGGACCACTCTAGGCCCGTCGATGCCCAAAGCCGATCAGTTGACTAGCGCCAGCGCGTGCGTCCGTCGCAACTTTCCCGATGGCGTCTTCGGGATCGTCCCGGGCGCCACGACCACGACATTGCGGGGGCGCACGTCGACCTCGACGAACACTTCGTGCGCCACTTCGCGCTCGATCCGGTGGACCTCGGCAGGCACCTGCCATTCCTTCGATTCGACTGCCACTGCGAACGTCTCCCGAGAGTGATCGGTGTCCAAACGCACCGCGACGGCACCTCCGGGCCGGACCCCGGGCACCCGGGCCCCTGCGCGCTCGATGTCGGTGGGGTAGATCTTGCGTCCGGCCATGATGATGACGTCTTTCACCCGGCCGCAGATGACGATGTTGCCTGTCTCGGTTAGGTATCCCAGGTCTCCGGTGTCATACCAACCGCGACCATCTTGCGCAGCAACGACACCGGCGACGGTGGCGTATCCACCGGTCACCGATTTTCCACGCACTTGAATGATCCCGACGCCTCGCGTGGCGACGACATTGCCGTCCTCGTCAACTATCTGGGCCTCCATCCCATCCAGCGGGCGACCGACGCAGGCCAGACGTCGGACCCGGCCGGAGGTCGCCGGGACGGCCCGGTGCAACACAGCCAGGAGGTCTGCATCGACGTTGTCGACAACCATCCCAGTGCCGCAGTCGGTGAAGGAGACCGCGACCGTGGTCTCGGCCATCCCGTAAGCGGGAATGATTGCCTCCGGTCGCAACCCGAACGGGGCCCCGGCTGCACAGAGATCCTCGACATCGGCCGGATCGACCTGCTCGGCGCCGGAAAGCGCCCACCGTAACGACGACAGACTGAACTGTCCCGGTGTCGCCTGCCGGCGCAACCGCCTGGCGAACAAGTTGTAGGCGAAGTTGGGCGCGGCCGTCATGGTCCCCTTGTACTTGTCAATCAGCCTGCCCCACAACAAAACATCCCGCATAAAGTCAACGGGGGTGATCTTGACAAGCTCGACCCCGTAATACATCGGAACGGTCAAATAGCCCGTCATGCCCATGTCGTGGAAGCACGGGAGCCAGCTGACGATCACGTCGGTGTCGACGTCGACTTTCGCCCCGGCGAACATTGCCTCGGCATTGGCGACGAAGTTCGCGTGAGTAATCCGGACAGCCTTCGGAACTCCAGTGGACCCAGACGTCAGCTGGAGGAACGCGACGTCATCCTCTTCTGTGCGTACCGGGCGGATTGCCCGGCCGCACTGCAGTTGCTCGATGGTCAACACGTTGACACCGAGCTGCGCCAGCACAGGTGCCGCGGCCAGGAACGGCTCGGAGATCAACACCGCCTTGGCCTGGATCATTTCAGTGGCGGCGACCGTTGTCTGTGCCCAGCGCTGCAGATCCGTTCGTGGAGTCGGCTGGTGCAGCATCGTGAGGCTCGCACCCCGCAGCCAGATCGCTTGCGCGGCCGGAGCGATCTCGACGGGAGCCCCGGCCAGCATGGCGACCGCGTCGCCATGACCGACTCCCGCTGCGGCCAGGCCGCCCGCAAGATGGCAGGCGCGCTGGTGTACCTCCGACCAGGTGTGCCGCACGGGGGCCAGCGGCTCGCCGGTGACCATCCCGTTGCAACTCCATCGGGCGTTGATGACCATCATGTCGATAAAAATGCTCACAGAAGTCCCTCTTGTCGCGCGTTCATCGTTCGGCTCCGGGCGCGCGGCGTGGTCGTGCGATACCGCACCCGTGTGGGTGATTTGGAAGACGAGGACATGGACGGCAAACGCTGAAAATTCAAAAACATTGCCAAAGAACACATTCCGTGTTGCGGGCGGGGATTCAGATCACCGCCGTGGCGTTTCCGATGGCTGGAAGGTCAACCGGTAACCGACTTTACCGCCCGTCCCGTTCAATCGCACCGATAGCAGCCAAGACATGCTCGGCCAATCGTGCCATCGATAGTTTGTTCGGGCGGGTGTACGCTCGCAGTACCAGTGGAATCAGGGCCGGTTGCGCCCGCTTCTCCGCTGTTAGACGACCGTTGGTGCAACTGTGGTGTTAAGCAGCAGCATCAGACTGGCCGTTGTCGCTTTCGCTGTGTGCACCAACGCAGCGCATCGCCCAAGTGGTCGTTCCCTTCGTCCCGTCGCGCCGTAAGCTCAGGCTCGACCATGGGCACTGTGTTGATCCCGATCCCCGACCGTGACTTCGACCCGACCGAGGTCGCGGTCAGCTGGCAGGTGCTGCGCACCAACGGGCATCGTGTCGTCTTCGCGACCGAGAGCGGTGCGCCGGGAGTCGCCGACGACATCATGGTCACCGGCCGGGGCCTGGATGCTTGGTCGGCGCTGCCGGTAGTGGGCGCCATCACGGTCCTCGGCCGCGCGCTGCGGGCGAACAAGGATGCCCGCAACGCCTACCGCGAGATGCGGAATTCGCCGGAGTATCAGAACCCGATCAGGTGGGTCGACGCCACACTCGGCGGCATCGATGGTCTGCTGTTGCCCGGCGGCCACCGCGCCCGCGGCATGCGCTCGTACATCGACAGTGACACCCTGCACCGCCTTGTCGTCGACGCCTTCGGTCGCGGCCTGAAGGTCGCCGCGATCTGTCACGGCGTGCTGCTGGCGGCCCGCAGTGTCGATCCCGCGACCGGTCACTCGGTGCTCTACGGCCGACGCACAACTGCGCTGACGTGGGCCTTGGAACGCACCGCGTGGCGGCTCACTAAGCTCACCCGATTCTGGGACCGCGACTACTACCGCACGTATCGGGAAGAACCGGGGCAGCCGGCGGGCTACATGTCGGTGCAGTCGGAAGTCACTCGCGCGCTTGAGAATCCGTCGGATTTCTGCGATGTCGAGAAGGGCTCACCGCACTACCGAACGAAGACCTCGGGTATGGCACGGGATACCGACGCCGATTCGAGGCCGGCGTTCGTGGTGGATGACGGCGACTACGTGTCGGCGCGCTGGCCGGGCGACACCCACACCTTCGCAAAGGTGTTGTCGGACAAGCTCTGACACCGGGACGGCTAAGAGAACTTGGCCTGCGCGCAGGTGCTCGGCGAGGTGATGTTGTTGCCGCCGTAGACCACCTGGATGTGCGTGCACATGATCACCGGCACATTGGTGCGCGGCTGCCCGGTGTGCCAGTCGGTCGCATCGATCCGCCCGGTGGTCTGGTACTTCTCCAGCGGGCCCTCGCCCATGTAGATCGTGGTGACGTTGTCGTTGCCGCCCTCTTTGAACACCCGGTCGTACTGCGCGTTGGCGTGCACGTCGAGGTACAGCGTGCGGTCCATCGAGCGGATGTCGGTGCTCTGGCGCGACCACAGGTCGTGCGGGAAGCCGTCGAGGGCGTCGCCGGTCCGGCGGCCGGCGGCAACGGTGAAGTCGCAGCTGCCGTTGGCGGCGTGGCAGTCCAGCGTGGCGCGGGTCTCCAGCTGGCTTCCGTCGTTCAGCGGGATCAGTGAGGTGGCGGTGTTGCTCGCCGCCGGGGCTATCGCGGGCGGCGTCAACGCCAACGTCAGACCGACGCCTGCCAGCGCCGTGACCAGCCGCTTCATCGTGCGTCCTCTCGCTAAGCCTGAGCAGAACTTACGCTGCGGCTATTCGTCGTAGGTGACTTCGACCGAATCGGTCTCGGGGTGTGCCTGGCAGGCCAGAATCAGGCCGTCGTCGAGGTCCTGCTGCTCGAGCACGTCGTTGACCTCCATGTTCACCTTGCCGTTGCGCAGGGTGGTGGCACAGGCCCCGCAATGCCCCTCGCGGCAGGAGAACGGCGCGTCCAGCCCGGCGTCGAGCAACACGTCGAGCAGCTTCGCTTTGCGCGGCCACGATACGGTGTGGGTCTGCCCGTCGAGCTCGACGACCGCGCTGGCCGGCCCTTCGGCTGCATCATCGGCGTCGTTGTGGTCGATTTTGACCGCGGCGAACGGGTCGCTGTCCAGCGACTTGAACACCTCCAGATGTACCTGTGCCGCAGGCACTTTCAGACTCTCAAGCGCCTCGCGGGCCGCCTCCATGAACGGGCCCGGCCCGCAGATGAACGCCTGTCGATCGGTGAACGGCGCGGCCAACTGGGCCAGGGCGTTCGCCGACGGCAGCCCCTGCAGCGACTCCAGCCAGTGCACGACCGTCAGCCGGTCGGGGTGCTTGACGGACAGTTCGCGCAGTGCGTCACCGAAGATCACCGACCGCTCGTCGCGGTTGGCGTACAGCAGCGTCACCTGCCCGCCGCCTTCGGACAACGCGGATTTGCAGATTGACAAGATCGGCGTGATACCGCTGCCTGCGGCCAGTAATACGAAGTCGTCGTCGAGGGTTTTCGGCACGAAGGTGCCCGACGGGGCCAGCACGTGCACCCGCATGCCGGCACGGGCGTTGTCACACAGCCAGTTCGACGCGTAGCCGTCCCTGTCCCGCTTCACGGTGACGGTCAGTGCCTCGTCGGCGAAGGGCGAGCTGCACAGCGAGTAGCAGCGCGCCACCGAGCCAGTGCGGTCGCTGGGAATGCGCAGCGTCAGGAATTGTCCAGGGGCGTAGCGCAGCCGTTCGGCCGGCACGTCGGCATCCTCGGGAACCGCGAACACCAGCGATCGCGCGTCGTCGGTTTCGGTGACGACGTCGGCGATCTCCAGCTCCAAAACGTGGCTGCCGAGTGGTTCGTTGGGATTTGTGCCCGTCACCACCCCACCCTTCTGTCAAACATAACTAGAACAGGTTACAGAAACCTGGTTGAGTATTGCTACCAGGCGCAGGAACACGCTGCTCGACACAAATCGGAACGTGTTCTAGTCTTGGTCTTGTGCTGGCCCCTGCAAGCCACCTTTTGGAGGAACCCGTGACGTCCATTCAACAACGTGACGCCCAGTCGGTCCTAGACGGCATCGACGAATTACTGCCCAAGCTGCGCCAGCGGGCCCAGGAAACTGAGGACCTGCGACGTCTGCCGGACGCCACGGTCAGCGAACTCCAGGAGATCGGCTTCTTCCGGTTGCTGCAACCCGAGCAGTGGGGCGGCCTGCAGTGTGACCCCGCGGTGTTTTACGAAGCGGTCCGCCGGATCGCCAGCGCGTGCGGCTCCACCGGCTGGGTCAGCTCGATCATCGGCGTGCACAACTGGCACCTGGCGTTGTTCGACCAGCAGGCTCAGGACGAGGTCTGGGGCGACGACACGAACGTCCGCGTCTCGTCGTCCTACGCGCCGATGGGCGCGGGCACCGTCGTCGACGGCGGCTACCTGGTCAGCGGATCGTGGAACTGGTCGTCCGGCTGCGACCACGCCACCTGGGCCTTCCTCGGTGGCCCGGTCATCAAGGACGGCCGGCCGGTCGACTTCGGCAGCTTCCTGATCCCGCGCACTGAATACCGCATCGACGACGTCTGGCATGTGGTGGGCCTCAAGGGAACTGGCAGCAACACCGTCGTCGTCAAGGACGTCTTCGTGCCGCGGCACCGCTTCCTGTCCTACAAGCAGATGAACGACGGCACGGCGGGTGGTTATGAGAACAACACCGCGCCCGTCTACAAGATGCCTTGGGGCACAATGCATCCCACGACCATCTCGGCACCGATCGTCGGTATGGCCTACGGCGCGTACGAGGCGCACGTGGAGCACCAGGGCAAACGCGTCCGGGCGGCGTTCGCCGGCGAGAAGGCCAAGGACGACCCGTTCGCCAAGGTCCGTATCGCCGAGGCGGCCAGTGACATCGACGCCGCCTGGCGACAGTTGATCGGCAACGTCGGCGACGAGTACGCGCTGCTGTCGGCCGGCAAGGAGATCCCGTTCGAGCTGCGCGCCCGCGCCCGTCGTGACCAGGTGCGCGCCACCGGACGTTCCATCGCCTCGGTCGACCGGCTGTTCGAGGCGTCCGGCGCCACCGCCCTCGCCAATGATGCTCCGGTGCAACGCTTCTGGCGGGACGCGCACGCCGGTCGGGTACATGCGGCGAACGACCCCGAGCGGGCCTACCAGATCTTCGGCAACCACGAGTTCGGGCTGCCGCCCGGCGACACCATGGTCTGATGCGTCAACGACGGAACAGCTGACTTTCGAGTCCACCTCCCGGTTCGTCGAGGTCGACGTCGACGGACCGCTCAAGCTGCACTACCACGAAGCCGGCGTCGGTCGCGAGCAGACGATCGTGCTGCTGCACGGCGGTGGCCCCGGCGCGGCGAGCTGGACGAACTTCTCCCGGAACATTCCGGTGCTGGCCGAGCGTTTCCACGTGCTGGCCGTCGATCAGCCCGGATACGGGCTCTCCGACAAGCGCGCCGAGCACGGCCAGTTCAACCACTACGCGGCCCGGGCGCTGAAGGGTCTCTTCGACCACCTTGGCTTGGGACGCGTTCCGCTGGTGGGCAATTCGCTCGGCGGTGGCACCGCGGTCCGGTTCGCGCTGGACTACCCCGACAACGCCGGCAAGCTGGTGCTGATGGGCCCCGGCGGGCTCAGCATCAACCTGTTCGCCCCGGACCCCACCGAGGGCGTCAAGCGGCTGGGTAAGTTCTCTTCTCAGCCGACCCGGGAGAACCTCGAGGCGTTCCTGCGGGTGATGGTCTACAACCAGAAGCTGATCACCCCGGAGTTGATCGACCAGCGCTTTGAGCTGGCTTCTACTCCGGAGTCGCTCACGGCGACCCGCGCGATGGGAATGTCGTTCGCCGGGGCCGACTTCGAGCTCGGCATGATGTGGCGCGAGGTTCACAAGCTTCGTCAGCCGGTGCTGCTGATCTGGGGCCGCGAAGACCGCGTCAACCCACTGGACGGTGCGCTGGTGGCGCTCAAGACCATTCCGCGCGCGCAGCTTCACGTCTTTGGCCAGTGTGGACACTGGGCGCAGGTGGAGAAGTTCGACGAATTCAACAAGCTGACAATCGATTTCTTGGGATAAGTGATGAGCATCCGTTCACTGGGTTACCTGCGCATCGAGGCCACCGACATGCAGGCCTGGCGTGACTACGGCCTCAAGGTCCTCGGCATGGTCGAAGGCAAAGGCGGCGTCGAGGGCGCGCTGTATCTGCGGATGGACGACTTTCCGGCCCGCTTGGTGATCGTGCCGGGCGAGCACGACCGCCTGTCAGAGGCCGGCTGGGAATGCGCGAACGCCGAAGGGCTGCAGGAGATACGCAACCGGCTCGATGTCGAGGGCACGCCGTACAAGGAAGCCACTGCCGCCGAGCTGGCCGATCGTCGGGTCGACGAGATGATCAAGTTCTCCGATCCGTCGGGCAACGGGCTCGAGGTTTTCCACGGCGCGGCGCTCGAACACCGCAGGGTCGTCAGCCCGTACGGCCACAAGTTCGTCACCGGCGAACAGGGTCTCGGGCACGTGGTGCTGACTACCCGCGATGACGCCGAGACGTTGCACTTCTACCGCGACGTATTGGATTTCAAGCTGCGCGACTCGATGCGACTGCCGCCTCAGGTAGTCGGCCGGCCCGCCGATGGGCCGCCGGCCTGGCTGCGCTTTTTGGGCTGCAACCCGCGCCACCACAGCCTGGCCTTCATGCCCGGGCAGACCCCCAGCGGCATCGTCCACCTGATGATCGAGGTCGGCGAGGCCGACGACGTGGGCCTGTGCCTGGACCGGGCGCTGCGGCGCAAGGTGCCGATGTCGGCCACGCTCGGGCGCCACGTCAACGACCTGATGCTGTCCTTCTACATGAAGACCCCCAGTGGCTTCGACATCGAGTTCGGCTGCGAGGGACGGCAAGTCGAAGACGACGACTGGATCGCCCGGGAAAGCACCGCGATCAGTCTCTGGGGCCATGACTTCAGCGTCGGCTTCAAGTAATGTCCGAGCAGATTGACGCCCGTGCGTTTCGCAGCGTGCTGGGTCAGTTCTGCACCGGCATCACGATCATCACGACCGTCCACGACGACGCCCCGGTCGGCTTCGCGTGTCAGTCCTTCGCGGCGCTCTCGCTGGACCCACCGTTCGTCCTGTTCTGCCCGACCAAGGTCTCGCGGTCCTGGCAGGCCATCGAGGCCAGCGGGAAGTTCTGCGTCAACGTGCTGACCGAGAGCCAACAGCACGTCTCGGCGCGCTTCGGTTCGAAAGAGCCGGACAAGTTCGCCGGAATCGACTGGCAGCCTTCAAACCTCGGCTCGCCGATCATCGACGGGTCGCTTGCCTACATCGATTGCACGGTGGCCTCGGTACACGACGGTGGTGATCACTTCGTGGTGTTCGGCGCGGTGCAGTCGCTGTCCGAGGTGCCGAAGATCAAGCCGCGGCCGCTGCTGTTCTATCGCGGCGACTACACCGGCATCGAGCCGGACAAGACTAGGCCGGCGCAGTGGCGTGATGACTTGGAGGCGTTCCTGACCACCACCACCCAGGACACCTGGCTCTGACCGGTGCTGCCGCGTGACGGTGCCGCAATATCAGCCCTGATTGTTTGTTAGCGCTACGCTTCGCCGCGAACACTCTTTCCCGGGAGGCGCGATGCTGGCCGAAGGGGTGACGCCCGACTTCGTTATCATCCACGGCGCCGAAGGTGGAACCGGCACGGGGAGGTTGCCGACCCGGACTGCTACGCGCCTGCCGGTTTAACGCGGAACGCGGTCAGGTGACTTCACCACGACGAGCCACGGGCCGGCCGCACTAGCACCTGATGGGTGTGTCCGAATTACCTGGAACCTGCACCTGAGTGGCGGAACATTTGACAGCATGGAGTGGCCGTTAGGTCGGAGCGGAATGCCCTGCCGATCTCGATGGGTCACATGCGAGGGGGTGTGCAGGTGAACCCCGTCCCGCAATGGTGGCGCCAGAACGATCACTTTGACTGGTTGGCGTTGTACTTGAACACTCGCGGTATCCGGCTGATTTGGCGGGCGATGATCGCTTCCGTGATCGCCGCGATTGCAGTGGTGCCAACGGCGGTGCTGTTTAGTCCGAGCCTGCCGCACTACCCGGCCGCGGTCTATGTGGCATCGGTTGCCAGCGGCTTTGGCGTAACCGTGGCTCTGTTGTGGTTGATGCGCTGGCCCACCCGCGGCCAATCGCTGCTGTACTCCCTGGCGGGGAGCGTCTGTATTGCCGCGGCGTGTCTCGTTCAAGTTGACCCGCTCGCGGGGTTGTTGGGCTGTAGCGCGTTTGCGATGCTCGGCGGCTACATCGCGTTCTTCCACACTCCCGTGGACATGATGGTCAACTTTGTGATCGCCACGACCACCGCCGCGCTGCTCACGACGCGCCTTATCCGCTCCTACGACGCCGTGGTGGCGGGCTGCGCGTTTCTGCTCGTACTGGCGCTCAACGTGGCGTTTCCATTTGCGATGCAATGGCTGATCCAGGCGCTAGGCAGCGACTTACGACGTTCCAGCCGCGACACGCTGACGGGCCTGTTGATTCGCCGGGCCTTTTATCAGTCGGCATACGCATTGCTACTCGACCGCCGAGAAGGACCGAGTTATCTAGTTGTGGCGATGATCGATTTGGATAACTTCAAGCGCCTCAACGACACCCATGGCCATTCCATCGGAGATAAGGCCCTGATCGAGGTGGCCGGCGCCCTTCGCCTCACCTGCCCGCCCACCTCGATAATCGCCCGCTTCGGCGGCGAGGAATTCGTGGTCGCCGACACATACCGCACCGATGACATTAACGACGTCGCCGAAAAGTGGCGCAGAGCCGTCGCCGACATCAGTTATCGCGTCACGGCCAGCATCGGCATCGCGAGCGCGCCGTTGCGCGTGAGCTTCGACCCCGCAGAGCGGGAACTCATCGACGATCTCGTCAATCACGCCGACACGGCAATGTACGCCGCCAAGCGCGCCGGCGGGAACCAGAGTTGCTCCATCCGCATCCCACACGCCGATCTGGAAGGCAGTCCCGTCTGAGCGCGCTGCCCGTTATGCGCGCACTAATGCCAACGAGCGTGATGCTCGGCGTGCGTGCCCAAATATGCCCCGGGGCCGAATAATTCGTCGTAAAAGTCGGTGTCGAGATGCTGCGCCTGTAGATACATCAGGACGTGCACGGTGGGCATCGTACCGGGCAGCTTGCCGAACGTGTCGTAGATGTACGACGCCTCGACGGTCACCATCTCCTGAATGCCATCCGGCGGTAGTGCCGAGCCGCGCACCTTGCCCGAGTCCGACCACGGGCCCGGCGTTTCCGGGTGAAATGGCCCACCAGGGGCGAACTTTCGGGCGACCAGCTTCTCCACCCCGGCCGCGATCGTCGGCACATGCGGCGGGCTGAGCGTCTCGAAATAGCCGGGCAGCCCAGTGACGTTCGGAAACGGCCAGCGCTCGTCGGTGTCGGCGAGGAAACCCAGCCCGGGTGCCCGCGGATCGCCGGAGCCGCCAAGCACCGACAACCGGTCCAGGCCGTCGTAGGTCCAGCCGCCGAGTCCCATCGCTTGCAGTGCCAACACCCCGTTGTTGGTGGCAATCGCGAGTTCCGCGCTGGCCTCGGTGATCGTGTACTGCTCGACGAACGACAGCGGCAGCGGGTCGTTGGCGTGCGCCAGCGACGAAAACCTCTTTAGGCCAGGGATATTGCGGCCATTGATGTCGTCGGTGACCGGATAGCCGTTGGCCGCGAAGAACCACAGATTCTCCATCAGGTGTTCGGCGAGGTCGGCCGCCGGGAAGGCCAGCAGGCTGCCCGGATGATTGCCGATCCAAGTGTTGTGACCTTCCATGTACGGCTCTTCACGGGGCAGCTCGAGACGAGCATCGGAGATCCGTACGTAGGAATCAGCGGTGTGGCTGATCCACTCTTCGATGCTGTCGAAGCCGCGCGGCGGGTCATCGCGGCTGGGCAGTAGGTAAGTGCCGGAGTCGTCGGTGAAAAACAGCTGGCTGGTATGGAAGCCGGCCGCCGAGGGAAAGGTCCGACCCGTGGCGCTTCCCGAGTAGTTGGGGAACGACGGCGCGTAACCGGGATGATGTGTGATCCCGAAATTCCAGCCCGTCACTCCGCCCGTCACCGAAATCAGCAATGCCCGTTCGACTTCCGACAACGGTTGAACGGGTCGTCGACTGGTGAAAGCGAGTGCCCCGTCGGGGATCTGTCCACCGACCGGGAAACGGCGGGATCGTCGTCCGGTCATCGCGGCCATCAGCGGAAACTGGGCGAGGTCGCCCAGCGCGGCACGCTCGTGCTCGGAGATGTGCAGACCCATGTGAACCTTTCGCCCTGCTGTCGCGTGTTAGCAGTCATGGCTCCGCTGAGGATCCTCGTCGTCGGTGCGGGCGTGAGCGGCATTGCCGCCGCCCGCGGACTGCTGCGCGACGGCCACGACGTTACCGTCTTCGACCAGCGCCCGGATGTCACCGCCGGCGGCGGTGCGGTGACGATCTGGCCCAACGGAGCGACGGTCCTCGACCAGCTAGGCGTCGACATGGCCGGCACCGGCCAGCTGTTGTCCGAGGTGCGGGCCTCGACTTCGACGGGTCGCCCGCTGGCCACGGTCGATCTGGACGCGATCGCGGACCGGCTGGGCGCGCCCATCCGGATGGTCCCGCGACGGGTGTTGCTGGACCGCCTGCTCACCGGCTTCCCGGCCGAGCGCATCCACTGCCGTGCCCATGCGAACGCGGTGGTCGATTGCCGGGGACGGGGTTCATCTCGAGATGTCCGATGGCCGCACCGTGACCGGCGATGTGTTGATCGGTGCGGACGGGTTGCATTCGGTCGTGCGCGATGTGGTCGGTGCAGCGCCGGCGAAGCCGACCGGATGGTGTAGCTGGCAGGGACTGGGCACCCTTCCCCAGATCACCGAGCCGCGCGTCGCGCGGATGATGATCGGCGAACACGGCAACCTCGGCCTGTGGCCCGCAGGCGGTACCGACATACAGTGGTGGTTTGACTTACGTTGGACGCCAACATTTTCCAGGCCGCAGTATCCGATCGAGATGATTCGCCGGCACTTCACGGGCTGGTCCGACCTGGTCGACGAAGTGCTTGCCACGTTGACCGACGACGATCTGGCGCCGTCGCCGTTCCCCCATTACCGTCACCCGATTCCCGGCGCCGGTGCTGGTGCGGTCACGTTGCTCGGGGACGCCGCGCACACGATGCCGCCGACGCTCGCGCAGGGCACCAACCAGGCGCTGCTGGACACGATGGTGCTGCGCAAGGCGCTCGCCGATTCGACCGACGTCAAAGTCGCCCTGCGCCGTTACGAGGACACCCGCCGTCGCAGGGTCAGGGCAGTGTCGTGGGTGACCACGCAGCAGGTGTCACGCAGTGAGGCTGCGCTGCGACCCGTGTCGCTGCTTTCAGACCGGCTCGTGACGTGGGCGCTCGCACGGTTCATCGACGTGACGAGTCATCGCGATGTCGCCGCGGAGATCAGCACCGCCCCGATCGAGGTGCGGCGATGACGAGAGTGCCACCGGTAGCAGCGGCGCGGGCGGTCGAGCGACTCCGCCACCATCTGTATCGGCTCAATCAGCGCTTGCTGCCGGCGCCCGCGGCCATGATGGAGATGATCGTCGCGGGTTGGCTGTCGCAGGCGATCACCACCGCCGCAGAACTCGGCGTCGCGGATGCTCTGGCGCCTGGACCGCTGACCATCGACGAGTTGGCCTCCCAGGTGAGTGCGGACTCCGACGCCCTGAGTCGCCTGCTGCGAGCCTTGATCGGCCGCGGTGTTTTCCACCGGCGTGGCGACGGGCGTTACGAGCTGAATCCACTTGCCAGAAGCCTCTGCTCGGATGCCGACGTGTCGATGAAAGCGGCCGCGGAGTTCTACGGCTCGCGTGAGCAGCGTGACCGCTGGACCATGCTGGGCGAGTCCATCCGAACGGGCCGATCGGTAGTGCCCGCACTACACGGCAAGGAGAGTTTCGACTACTTCGCTGAGGAACCTGCGCACGCCGACCTCTTCAACCGGACGATGTCCAGCATCTCCGCACTGACCGACGCGTCGGTGGTCGCCGCCTACGACTTCGGTTCGTACTCAACGATTGTCGACGTCGGCGGCGGGCACGGTCTGCTGCTAGCCAACATCTTGGCCGCGACGCCGGGTGTCAACGGCGTCCTTTACGACCTGCCGGCCGTCGTGGCCAGCGTCTCAAAGATCCTGTGCTACACCAGAGTGGCCGACCGGGTCCGGATCGAGACGGGATCATTTTTCGACCACGTCCCGCGCGGCGGCGACGTTTATGTGCTGAAGAACATCATGCATGACTGGCCCGATGACAAAGCGGTGCAAATCCTGCGCAACGTTCGGGCCGCCGCGGGCCGGCACGCCACCGTCCTGCTGGTGGAATTGGTGATCCCCGACCACGACCGCGACTTCCCCGGCAAGTGGGCTGACCTGGAGATGCTGCTGAATCTGGCGGCTCGTGAACGCACCGCCGCGGAATACCGAAAGTTGCTCACCCGGGCCGGGTTTGAGATGACTCGCCTGGTGCCGACCGCCTCGCCGTTGAGTCTGGTGGAGGCCCGCGTCTCGTGACGTTGCCGCCATTAGTCCACAATGGCCCCCATGACGCTGGATCTGGCCGGTTACTTCGAACGGATCGGCTACTGCGGTACGGCCGATCCGACCATTGATGTCCTGCAGGACCTGATCACGGCGCACACCCGTACCATCGCCTTCGAGAACCTCGACCCCCTGTTGGGCGTGCCGGTCGACGACCTGAGCTCCGAGGCGTTGATCGACAAGTTGGTGCACCGGGGCCGCGGCGGCTATTGCTACGAACACAACGGCCTGATGGGTTACGTGCTCGAGGAATTGGGTTTTGGGGTGCGCCGATTTGCGGCGCGGGTGGTCTGGACGCATGAGCCCGGGTCTCCGGTGCCGTCACAGACCCACACGCTGCTGGGGGTCGCCCCGCCCGGTGCGCCGCAACTGTTTCTCGTCGACGTCGGCTTCGGAGGCCAGACGCCGACGTCACCCCTTCGGTTGGAAACCGGCAGCATCCAGCAGACCACCCATGAGCCCTACCGGCTGCAGGGCGGCGCCGACACCCTCGTGCTGCAGGCCCAGATCCGCGGCGAATGGCAGTCGCTCTACGAATTCGCCACCAGGACAGCGCCGCCGATCGATCTGCTGGTCGGCAGTTGGTACGTGTCGACCCATCCCGGATCGCATTTCGTCACCACCCTGATGGCCTCGTTGGTCACCGCCGACGGGCGGTGCAACCTGGCGGACAGCCATCTCTCCGTTCACGGTAGAGAAGCCACGGAAAAGATTGAATTGCCCGATGCCGCGGCGGTGGTCGAAGCTTTGCGCGATCGCTTCGGCATCAACGTGGCCGATACCGGCGAGCGCGCGACACTCGAAGCCCGCATCGCGGCGTTAGCCGCCCGGTAGCCAGGAACCGATGCGGCGCAACGCTTCCTCGATGTCGTTCGATGGTCCCGCGAACGACAGCCGAACATAGGAACTCCCACGCTGCGAGTCGAAATCGATGCCGGGTGCGATCGCTACACCGGTGTCGCCCAACAAATGTGAACAGAACGCAAAAGAGTCGTCGGTGAAATCGGACACGTCGGCGTAGACGTAGAACGCACCGTCGGTCGGCGCGAGGCGGTCGATCCCGATGTGGCGCAGACCGTTGAGGAGGGTCGCGCGGTTGGCCGCGTACTGGTGCAGATGTCCCTCGGCTTCTCGGACCGAGTCCGTTGTGAATGCCTGGACCGCGGCGCGCTGTGACAGTACGGGCGGGCAGATGGTGAAATTCCCGGTCAGGCGGTCGACCGCGCGACGGAGCTCGACCGGCACCAGCAGCCAGCCGAGCCGCCAACCCGTCATCGCGAAGTACTTGGAAAAGCTATTGACTACGAACGCATTTCGCGACGTAGTCCACGCGCAGCTGGTCTGTGGCGCGCCCTCGTAGACCAGTCCGTGGTAGACCTCGTCGCTGATCAGCTGCACGCCGGACTCATCGCACCAGGACGCGATCGCCGCGAGCTCATCGGCAGGGATGACGGTGCCGGTCGGGTTCGCCGGGCTGGCCACCACCACACCTTTCACCGGCGGGTCGAGCTCGGCGAGCATCACCGCGGTCGGCTGGAAACGGGTCTCGGGGCCGCATTCGATCACCACCACCTCGCACCCGAGCGCAGACAGGATGTTGCGATAGCACGGGTAGCCGGGGCTGCTGACCGCCACTCGGTCGCCGACATCGAAGCAGGACAGGAACGCCAGCAGAAAGCCGCCGGACGATCCGGTGGTGATCACGACGTCATCGAGGTCGATCTGAATCCCGTAGCGGTCGAGGTACGAGGCCGCGATTGCCGAACGCAATTCCGGGATGCCTAGTGCCACGGTGTAACCGAGTTGATTGCGGTTTAACGCATCGACCGCGGCGGCGCGCACCGGCTCCGGAGCGCCGGCGCTCGGCTGGCCGGCGGACAGATTCACCAGATCGCCGTGGCTGCGCTGACGTTCGGCGGCTGCCAGCCAGACGTCCATCACATAGAACGGCGGAATTCCGGCGCGTAGTGCGACCCGATCGGTCATGCGGTCAAGGTTAGAGCAGCCCGGTTCTTCCTCAGCGGGCCTCGCCCTCTGCATCGTCGTCGGGCGGTTAGAACACTTCGGATTCGAGTTTGCGCAAGTGATCGCGCGGCGGACCCAGCAGCTGTGAACTACCATGTGCGCGTTTGAAGTACAGCTGCATGTCATGCTCCCAGGTGATCGCGATCCCGCCGTGTAACTGGATGCCATCGGCGGCGACGGTGCTGAACGCCTCGCTGGCCGCGACACGGGCCAGCGCGGCCGAGGTCGGGGACGGGTCGTCGGCGGCCTCGTTCACCACCGCCCGGGCCGACTGGACCGCGACGTATAGGTCGGCCATCCGGTGCTTGAGCGCCTGGAAACTGCCGATCGCTCGGCCGAACTGCTGCCGCTCCTTGGTGTAGTCGACGGTGAGCTCCAGGCAGCGGGCGGCCGCGCCGACCTGCTCGGCCGCCAACAGGATCGCGGCCGTGTCGGCCAGGCCCGGGTCGGCGCCGACGGATGACGTGCCGTTCGGAGTGAGGCGCGCCAGCCGACGGGTCGGGTCCATCGGGGTGATGTTCTCGGCGTCGAACTCCGTCCACCGGTCGAGCGTCCCGTCACGCGCCTCGATCACGACATCGGCGATGTCACCGTTGATCACGTAGTCGCGGTCGAATACCACCGCACCGATCGCGGCGCCCTCGGCCAGCGACCCGAGCGTCTCCGCGTCGGGCTGGTCGGCGGCCAGCAGGGCGAGCTCGGCCAGCGTGGTACCCAGCAGCGGGCTGGGCACCAGGTTCTTGCCGAGTTCCTCGAGGACGACGGCCGCGTCGCCGAGAGTTCCTCCGGCGCCGCCGAATTCCTCGGGCACGACCAGCGCGGCCGCGCCGACCTGCTCACACAGCAGCCGCCATAGCGACTCGTCGTAGCCGTGTTCTGATTCCATGGCCTCGCGCACCGCAGCCGGGGCGGCATGCTTGGCCACCAGCGCCGCGACGGTCTCGCGCAACAGTTCCCGTTCGTCTGACCCGCTCACAGTGCCTCCAGAACCCGTCGTCGGTGCGCCGCCGGGTCGCCCCACGCCGGTCGCAGCGCCTGCACCCGCAGCAGCCACAGCGAGAGGTCATGCTCGGCGGTGAAGCCGATTGCACCGTGGGTCTGCAGTGCGGACCGCGCGGCCAGCAAGGCGGCATCCGACGCGGAAGCCTTGGCGGCGCTGACATCTCGCGCGGTGTCGGGTGATGAATCGGCCAGCGACAGTGCGGCGCCGTAGATCAGCGGTCGCGCCAATTCGAGCGCGATGTGGACATCGGCCAGCTTGTGCTTGATCGCCTGATACGAGCCGATCACCCGGCCGAACTGGGTGCGCTGTTTGGCGTAGTCGACCGCGGAGTCCAGTAGCGCCTGCCCCGCGCCGACCAGTTGGGCCGCGGTGGCCAGTGCACCGAACTCGTAGGCGCGTTGCACATCCGCCTGCCATTGGCCGCCGGTGGCGGTCACGTCGAACAGCTTGCGACTGGGGTCCACCGACTCGTGCTGTTCGGCGGCCGTGGCTTCGCTGACCGTGCCGTCCAGTTCGGCCAGCAGCGTGAGACCCGCGGTGTCGGCGTCGACGGCACGCGGCGCGTGTGGGGGCATTGCGACGGTAGCGATCAGTTCGCCCGACGCCAGTGCGGCGCTGCGTTCGTCATCGGCCAGCAAAATCGGTGCCACCGCTATGGATTCGGCCACCGGGCCGGGTACGCCCCAGCGACCCAGCCGCTCCAGCGCGACTACCAGATCGACCGGGTGCGCGCCGATGCCGTCGAACCGCTCCGGCACGGCCAGCGCGGTGACACCGAGCTCGGCCAGTCGCGCCCACACCTTGCGGCCGGGACCGGTGTCACCGTCGGCCCAGGCGCGCACCGCGCCGGGCAGGTCGGCCGCCGCCAGCGCCGCGTCGATGCTTGCGGCGAAGTCGCGCTGCTGTTCGTCGACGTCAAATCTCATTTTGTCTTCTCCCGGGGCAGGCCCAGCAGCCGCTCGGCGATGATGTTGCGCTGAATTTCGTTGGTGCCGGCGTAGATCGGGCCACCGAGCGCGAATAGCAGCCCGTCGGTCCAGGCGTCGGCCAGTTCGCCGTCGGCACCGCGGATCTCCAGCGCCGTCTGGTGTACGGCGACGTCGAGGTCTGACCAGAACACTTTTGTCACCGACGACTCGGCGCCCAGTTCACCGCCGCTCGCCAGCCGGGTGACCGTGCCGAAGGTGTGCAGGCGGTAGGCCTGCGCCTTGATCCAGGCGTCGGCGACCTGATCCCCAAAGGTGCTGTCGTCGTTCTGTTTCCACACGTCTGCAAGACGCTCGGCGGATGCCAGGAATCGCGCCGGGCTGCGCAGCGACATGCCGCGCTCATTGCTCGATGTGCTCATAGCCGCTCGCCACCCGTCGTTGACGGCGCCGATCACGTCCACATCGGGCACGAAGACGTCGTCGAGGAAGATCTCACCGAACCCAGTGTCGCCGCCGAGCTGGGCGATCGGGCGCACCGTGATCCCGTCGGCCTTCAGGTCGAACATGAAGTAGGTCAGGCCGCCGTGCCGCTGCGCCTCGGGGTCGGAACGGAACAGTCCAAAAGCTCTGTCGCCGAAAGGTGCTCGCGAGCTCCAGATCTTCTGGCCGTTGAGCAGCCAGCCGCCGTCCGTACGGGTCGCCGTCGAGCGCAGCGAGGCGAGGTCGCTGCCGGATTCCGGTTCAGACCAGGCTTGGGCCCAGATTTCCTTGCCGCTGGCCATCTTTGGCAGAATGCGGTCGAGCTGCTCGTCGGTGCCGTGCGCGAACAGCGTTGGCGCCAGCATCGACGTGCCGTTGGCGCTGGCCCGTCCGGGGGCGCCGGCGCGGAAATACTCCTCCTCGTACACCACCCACTGCAGCAAGCTCGCGTCTCGGCCGCCGTATTTCTCCGGCCAGGTGATCACCGACAGCCCGGCATCGAAAAGCACCTCGTCCCAACGTCGATGCTGTTCGAAGCCCTCGGCCGTGTCGTAGGAGTGGGTCGGGAACGCATCCCGGTGCGACGACAGGAAGTCGCGCACCTCGCGTTGGAACTCCAGCGTCTCGTCGTCGAATTGCAGATCCATTTACGTCATCTCTCGCAGTAGCGGTTTGACCACCTTGCCGCCCGCGTTGCGGGGTAGCCCGTCGACAAACCTCACCGAACGTGGGGCTTTAAAATTCGCCAGATACTCGCGCGTATAAGCGATCACCGACTTCTCGTCGAGACCGGAATCGGGCCGCGTCACGAGGTAGGCCCGGCCGACCTCGCCGAGGCGCTCGTCGGGCACCCCGATCACCGCGCAGTCCACCACGCCGTCGAGTCGAGCCAGTACCTGCTCGACCTCGGCGGGGTACACGTTGAAACCGCCGCAGATGTACATGTCCTTGAGCCGGTCGGTGATCTGGAGATTGCCTGCGGCATCAAGCTTTCCGACGTCACCGGTGTGCAGCCAGCCGTCGGCGTCGATGGCCGCCGCGGTGGCGTCTGGGTCGTCGAGGTAGCCGAGCATCACATTGGGCCCCCGCAGCAGCACCTCGTCATGTTCACCGATGCGCAGCTCGAAGTCGGCGATGGGCCGCCCGCAGGTGGTGGCGACGGTGACGGCGTCGTCGTCGGCTCGGCACATGGTGCCCATGCCGTTCGACTCGGTGAGGCCGTAGGCGGTCAGCACGATGTCGAAGTCGAGTTCGCTTTGCATGCGCTCGATCAGGACGACGGGGACGGTCGCCGCGCCGGTGACCGCGAACCGCAGTGAGCTCAGGTCGTAGTCGCTGCGGGTCGGGTGGTCGAGCAGCGTCTGGTAGATCGTCGGCGGCCCGGGAAGCACGGTGATCCGGTGCTCGGCGACCGCACGCAGCGCCTGCTCGGCGTCGAAGGTCAGCTGCGGGATCAGGGTGGCGCCGGTCTGCAGGCAGGCCAGGATGCCGGCCTTGTAGCCGAAGTTATGAAAGAACGGATTGATGCAGAGGTAGCGGTCGTCGCGGGTGATCTTGCCGCAGGCCGCCCATGACGCCGACCCCGCCAGCGACTGCCGGTGCGCACACAGCACGCCTTTGCTGCGGCCGGTGGTGCCGGAGGTGAACAGGACGTCGGAGAGGTCGTCGGGCTGGACGGCGGCGGCACGGGCATCGGCGGCCGCCAAATCGGATCCTTGGCTGACGAACTGGTCCCATGTGCCGTCGTCGGCCTCTATCGGGATCCTCACGATGTGCCGAAGATCGGGCAGCGCTGAGCGGTCCAAGCCGCCGACGCGGTCGGCGCCGAGGAATTCGCCCATCGCCACCAGCAGGGGAGCGCCGGTTCGGGCCAGGATGTCAGAGGCCTCGGCCGCGGTGTAGCGGGTGTTCAACGGCACCACGACACCGCCGGCGTAATGCGTGGCCAGGCAGGCCACCACCCAATGCCAGGTATTCGGCGACCAGATCGCCACCCGGTCCCCGGGGTTCACGCCAATGCCGATCATCGCCGCCGCCGCGCGGCGTACCTCGTCGCGCAGGGCGGCGAAGGTAACTGACCAATCCGCGGTGACGAGCGCTACGTGGTCGGGAAGTTCACGCGCGATGTGGTCCAACGCCGCAGGAATGGTCTGCGGATGGCTCGACATCGAACTCCTCGTACCTCGGTGCTCCGGCTCCTCCACACGCCGCTGCGCGGCGCGCATCGTCGTCCGGATGCGGTGTATTGCTATCGCCGCTGGCAGGGGCAGTTCGCCGCCGGGCTAACAAAGCAAGTGCTTGGTAGGTTAGCCTACAAGGGTGCAAGGCGTCGAGGAGTTCCGGGCCGAGGTCCGCGACTGGCTGGCCGAGAACCTGGTCGGCGAATTCGCCGCCCTCAAGGGGCTTGGCGGACCGGGTCGCGAGCACGAGGCGTTCGAAGAGCGGCGGGCCTGGAACCAGCATCTCGCTAAGGCCGGGCTGACCTGTCTGGGCTGGCCCGTCGAACACGGCGGCCGCGGCCTGTCGGTGGCACACCGGGTGGCGTTCTACGAGGAATACGCGATCGCGAACGCCCCCGCCAAGATCAACCACTTCGGTGAGGAACTGCTGGGGCCGACGCTGATCGCCTACGGCACGCCCGAGCAGCAGCAGCGCTTCCTCCCACGAATTCTCGACGTCACCGAACTCTGGTCGCAGGGTTACTCCGAGCCCGGCGCCGGCAGCGACCTGGCCAACGTGTCCACCACCGCGGTGCTCGATGGCGACCAGTGGGTGATCAACGGCCAGAAGGTGTGGACGTCGCTCGCGCACTGGGCGCAGTGGTGCTTCGTGGTCGCCCGCACCGAGAAGGGCTCGAAGCGGCACGCCGGGTTGTCGTATCTGCTTGTCCCGCTGGACCAGCCCGGCGTGGACGTCCGCCCGATCGTGCAGTTGACCGGTGACTCCGAATTCAACGAGGTGTTCTTCGACGACGCCCGTACCGACGCGGACCTGGTGGTCGGCGAGCCCGGTGACGGCTGGCGGGTCGCGATGGGCACCCTGACCTTCGAGCGTGGGGTGTCGACGCTCGGTCAGCAAATCGTCTACGCCCGCGAGCTCAGCTCCGTCGTCGATCTGGCGAAAAACACCGGCGCAGCCGATGATCCGCTGATCCGCGAGCGGCTGACCCGATCGTGGGCCGGACTGCGTGCGATGCGGTCCTATGCGCTGGCGACCATGGACGTCGAAGGAGGCGGCCGGGCCGTCGGGAAAGATAACGTGTCAAAGCTGTTGTGGGCCAACTGGCATCGCGAACTCGGCGAGATCGCGATGGACATCCAGGGCAAGGCCGGTCTGGCGTTGGCGGGCGGCGAGTTCGATGAGTGGCAGCGGTTGTACCTGTTCACCCGCGCCGACACCATCTACGGCGGATCGAACGAGATCCAGCGCAACATCATCGCCGAGCGGGTGCTCGGCCTACCCAGGGAGGCTCGATGACGCTAGCCGTTGCGCCGAAAGAAGTTGCCGGACACGGACTTCTGAAGGGTAAGGTCGTGGTCGTCACGGCCGCGGCGGGCACCGGCATCGGCTCGGCCACCGCCAAGCGGGCCCTGGCCGAGGGCGCCGACGTCGTCGTCTCCGATCACCACGAACGGCGACTCGGCGAGACGCGGGATGAATTGGTCGCGCTGGGGCTGGGCCGGGTGGAGAGCGTGGTTTGCGACGTCACCTCCACCGCGCAGGTCGACGCGCTGATCTCCTCCACCACCGCGCGACTCGGTCGACTCGACGTGCTGGTCAACAACGCCGGCCTCGGCGGCCAGACCCCGGTGGTCGACCTCACCGACGAGGAGTGGGACCGGGTTCTCAACGTCACGCTGACGTCGGTGCTGCGCAGCACCCGGGCGGCGCTGCGGTACTTCCGCGACGCGGGCCACGGCGGCGCCATCGTCAACAATGCCAGCGTTCTCGGCTGGCGCGCGCAACACTCGCAGTCCCATTACGCCGCGGCCAAGGCCGGCGTGATGGCGCTGACCCGTTGCAGCGCAATTGAAGCCGTCGAGTACGGGGTGCGCATCAACGCGGTGTCTCCGAGCATCGCGCGGCACAAATTTCTCGACAAGACCAGCTCGACCGAGCTGCTCGACCAACTGTCGGCCGGTGAGGCGTTCGGCCGCGCCGCCGAGCCCTGGGAAGTGGCGTCGACCATTGCGTTCCTGGCCAGCGACTACTCCAGTTACCTGACCGGAGAAGTGATTTCGGTGTCGAGTCAGCACCCATGAGCGAGCCAACGAACAGCCGACGCGACGAGTTGTTGGAACTCGCCGCGACGATGTTCGCCGAACGCGGATTGCGCGCGACCACCGTGCGTGACATCGCCGACAGTGCAGGCATCCTCTCCGGCAGCCTGTATCACCACTTCTCCTCGAAAGAAGAGATGGTCGACGAGGTCCTGAAGAGCTTCTTGGACTGGCTCTTCGCCCGGTACCAGGAAATCGTTGACACTGAACAGAATCCGCTCGATCGGCTCAAGGGTCTGTTCATGGCGTCGTTCGACGCCATCGAGCATCGGCATGCCCAGGTCGTCATCTACCAGGATGAGGCCAAGCGCCTGCTGCTCCAGCCGCGGTTCTCCTACCTCGAGGACCTGAACAAGCGGCAGCGCAAGATGTGGGTCGACGTGCTGCACCAGGGCATCGACGGGGGTTATCTACGACCCGACCTCGACGTCGACCTGGTGTACCGCTTCATTCGTGACACCACCTGGGTGTCGGTGCGCTGGTATCAACCCGGCGGACCGCTCACCGCACAGCAGGTGGGTCGGCAATATCTCGCTATCGTCCTAGGTGGAATTACCAAAGAAGGAGTCTGATCATCATGGCCGAGGCTTACGTCGTAGATGCTGTGCGCACCGCAGTCGGTAAGCGCAATGGATCGCTCGCCGGGGTGCATCCCGTCGACCTGGGCGCGCTCGGCTGGCGTGGGCTGCTCGACCGGGTGGACATCGACCCGGCCGCCGTCGACGACGTGATCGCCGGTTGTGTCGACGCGATCGGGGCGCAGGCCGGCAACATCGCCCGGCTCTCCTGGCTGGCGGCCGGCTATCCCGAAGAGGTCCCCGGCGTGACCGTCGACCGGCAGTGTGGATCGAGTCAGCAAGCCATTTCCTTTGGTGCACAAGCCATCATGGCGGGCACCGCAGACGTGATCGTGGCCGGCGGTCTGCAGAACATGAGCCAGATCCCGATCTCGTCGGCGATGATCGTCGGCGAGCAGTTCGGCTTCACCTCGCCGACCAACGAGTCCAAGCAGTGGCTGCACCGCTACGGCGACCAGGAGATCTCGCAGTTCCGCGGTTCGGAGCTGATCGCCGAGAAATGGAACCTGTCCCGCGAAGAGATGGAGCGGTACGCGCTGACCAGTCACGAGCGCGCCTTCGGCGCGATCCGCGGCGGCCACTTCGACAACGAGATCATCGCCGTGGAAACCGAACACGGTGCGTTCCGGGTGGACGAAGGTCCGCGGGAGTCGTCGCTGGAGAAGATGGCGGGGCTCAAGCCACTGGTCGAGGGCGGCCGCCTGACGGCCGCGATGGCCAGCCAGATCTCCGACGGCGCCAGCGCGGTGTTGCTCGCCTCCGAGCAGGCGGTCAAGGACCACAATCTGACGCCGCGAGCGCGCATCCACCACATCAGCGCCCGCGCCGCCGACCCGGTCTTCATGCTCACCGGACCGATTCCGGCCACCCGCTACGCGCTGGAGAAGACCGGCCTGTCCATCGACGACATCGACACCGTCGAGATCAACGAGGCGTTCGCGCCGGTGGTGCTCGCCTGGCTCAAGGAGATCAAGGCCGACCCGGAGAAGGTGAACCCCAACGGCGGCGCGATCGCCCTGGGGCACCCGTTAGGCGCCACCGGGGCGAAGCTTTTCACCACCATGCTCAACGAACTCGAGCGCACCGGCGGCCGTTACGGCCTGCAGACCATGTGCGAGGGCGGTGGCACCGCCAACGTCACGATCATCGAACGGTTGTAGTTCGGCTCAGTCGATATGCCCGGGTGGGTCGGCCATACCGGGACCGATCGTGTCGCAGCTCTTCTCGGGTATCAGGAATGAGCTGGCGCCCTGATAGGACAGATGAGTCGTCATCACACAACGCTGCCAGGTGCCATCGGGCTGGACGGGCCCATCGCACTTGTTGATCACGCCGGGTGCAGGTATGCACCCGGCCCGGGCCGGTGGCGCGGAGTGGACCAGTCCGAAGCCCATCAGCAGGGCAGCGAATCCTGCGACTATGCAGCGCTTCATGGTTGCCTCCCGATCCAGCCGGCAACAGTGACGCTACCGCTTGGCTGACCCTCGCGGATGCACTTCACGTGCGCCGCGTGTGAACTGGTTGCGATTGACGCGCCCATTTTTCGCACTGGTTTCACGCTCGGTGAATAACCCCTGCGATGATGTCGTCCACGGTGCGTTGAGCCAAGGCGTCGACGTCACGGCGCCGTGCATGCCGCAGCGGTCCGCGCAATGCCAGCTCGGCGAACCCGTGTACCGCGGACCAGCAGGGCCATTCGGCGCCGGCACGGCGATCGGGCGACAATGCCCCGGCGGCCACCATCGCGTCCAGCGCATCGACCAGAGCCAAATAGGGTGGCGCGCTGGCAGTCTCCTCGCTCAGGGCGACCGGGTCGGCGCTGAAGAAGGCCACGGTGAACCATCCCGGCTCGTCGAGTGCGAATTTGATATAGCCCAGGCCGACGGCTCGCAGCTGATCAGCCGATGTCGATCCGTGGTGACGTGCCATTCGCGCCGCCATCCGATGCTGGATCGCCGTCGCCACCGCGCCGATTAGCGCCTCGCGATCGATGAAGTGCCGGTAGGCGGCATTGGGCGAAACCCCAACTCGTCGAGTCGCTTCCCGGATCGTGAGCGCCTCAGGACCACCGGTCCGGGTGAGGTGCAAGCCGGCATCGATCAACGCGGTGCGTAGATCACCGTGGTGGTAGCCGGTCTTCAAGGCGGCCAACGCTTGACCCTTCTCGCCGCTAAAGTGTACGGTGTGAACATAGCATGTTGACGCCGTATACATAAGCCGGAGGAATCGTTGTGACTACCGCTGGATTGCCGCCCGTCGTGGACCAGCAGACCTGGGAGCGGGAGCTGGAGGCGCTGCGCGTCCGGGAGAAGGCGGCCACCCGTGAGCTCGACGCGATCGCCGCGCAACGGCGCCGGCTGCCGATGGTTGCCCTGCCCGACTACACCCTGGACGGTGAGGACGGGCCCGTGCGCCTGGTCGACGTCTTCGACGGCAAGCCGCAGCTGATCGTCTACCACCACATGTGGTTTCCGGGCGAAGAATGGCAGTGCCCCGGTTGCACCGGTTTGACGTCGCAGTACACCCGCCTGGAGTTCCTGGGAAATTACGACGCCCGGTTCGTCATCGTGACGCAGGGCCCGATCGACGAGGCGCTGGCCTACAAGCGGCGGGTCGGCAATCAGATGACCTGGTATTCGACCGCCAACAGCTCATTCGGAGCTGACGTCGGCGCTCCGCCCGAGGGCGGCTTTGGTGTCAACGTCTTTCTGCGCGACGGGGATAACGTCTACCGGACCTGGCACACCAACGGCCGCGGCACCGAACAGCTGAGCTACACATTTCCGTTGATCGACCTGCTGCCGTACGGCCGTCAGGAGGAATGGCAGGACTCTCCGGACGGCTGGCCGCAGTCGCCGACCTACAGCCGTTGGGGCGGCTCTCAAGACATCGCGCGAGCCTACGGCTCGGCGAACCCTCAACCAGAAGGAGCACGATGATGACTGGCCTGACGACGATGAGCCTGGTGTGCGTGCCGACGCCAGAGCAGGACAAGGCGGTCGCGTTCTACGAATCACTCGGGTTCGAGAAGCGAACCGACACACCGTTTCACGGGGGCTACCGATGGATCGAGGTGTACCCACCCGAGGGCACGACCGGCATCGCGCTCGCCCCGCCTCCACCGGACAGCGGACCGGTCGAACCGACGATCACCGGTATCACGTTGAACACCAACGACATCGATGCCACCCATGCGGCGATGAAGGACCTCGGCATCGACGTCGACGCGGACGTGGCGCGGATGGGCGAGCCGGTTCCGCCGATGTTCTGGTTCCGCGACCCCACCGGACACACCCTGATGGTCGTGGAGTCCTAGCTACTCGACGTAGGCGGTCGCGGCCTGCAGGTGCTTGACCGCGTCGCCGACGATCGTGTCGATCAGCTCCGCACACGACGGTAGGTCTTCGACGATGCCGGCCACCTGGCCGGACGCCAAGACTCCGGCGTCGGTATTGCCCTCGACCAGGCCGGCTTTGAGCAACATCGGGGTATTGGCCGCCATCACGACCTGCGACCAAGTCAGGTCCTTGCCGTGCCGCATCGCGAGGCCGTCACGGATCATCGATGACCAGGTCATGCCTGACATCTTCTTGAACTTCGCGGCATTGCCGACCGCGGCGACCAATCCCCGTGCCGGCGAACCACTTTCCAACTTCTCGACGAGGCCGGTGCGCAGAACCCGGTGCGGCATGCCGTCGACCCGCGTCGTGACAACGGTCCCGTCGAGCGCCGACTGCAGGTAGCGCTGCTTGACGGCCTCGGGCACGGTGGAATCGGACGTCAACAAGAAGCGGGTGCCCATCGCCACCCCGGCTGCGCCGTAGGACAGTGCTGCGGCCAAGCCGCGGCCGTCGAAGAAGCCGCCGGCGGCGATCACCGGAATGCTCACGGCGTCGAGCACCGAGGGCAGCAGCAGGGTGGTGGCGATCGGACCGGTGTGGCCGCCGCCTTCGCCGCCCTGGACGATCACCGCGTCGGCGCCCCACGAGGCCACCTTGCGGGCATGCTTGGCCAGACCGACCGACGGAATCACCACGGAACCGGCTTCTTTGAGCTGGGAGATCAGTTCCTGCTTGGGGGCCAGCGCGAACGACGCGACCTTGACGCCCTCGCGGATCATCAGGTCGACCCGGTCGCCAGCATCACCGGCGTCGGCGCGGATGTTGACGCCGAACGGCTTGTCGGTGGCGGCTTTGACCTTGTCGATCGCGACGGCCAGTTCGTCGAGAGTCATGGTGGCCGAGGCCAGGATGCCCAGCCCGCCCGCGTTCGACGTCGCTGCCACCAGACGGGCGCCGGCGACCCATCCCATGCCGGTCTGCACCACCGGGTGCTCGATCCCGATCAGCTCGGTCAGCGGTGTCCGCAGCTTCACGACCGGATCTCCCGGTCGCGCAGCGCCTTTGGATCGATAGTCTCGCGGATCAGGCGCAGCTCGTCGTCGGTCGGCAGCCGCGACTCGTCGGCGTCGTCGAGGCCGTGGATGTCGAACGAGGTCTTCTCGCGAACCTCGTCGGCCGTCACACCGGGATGCAGCGACAGTGCACGCATCGTGCGGTCCGGGCCGCCGAAGTCGAACACCCCGAGGTTCGACACCACGCGGTAGGTATTGGCGAACCGGAACGCCGGGTTGCTGGAGTCGATGTTGTCCCAGCCGATGCCGCAGACCACGTCGACCGTGTCGCAGAACACCCGCGTGGAGTGGTTGCCGACCCAGTAGCTAGTAGCGTGATTGATCGCGTTGCCGGGCGCCCCGCGGACACCGAACATCTGCCGCTTGGGTTGCTGCAGTGGCCCGAACGCCGAGATGTTCTGATTGCCGTGTTGGTCAACCTGATTGGCGCCCATCACGACGTGGCGCCTGCCCCAGGCGAGGGTCTCGAAGACCCGGACGAACGGCATCCATCCTTCGACGGGTCCGGTTTTGCCCAGTGCCGGGGTATCGGCGAGCAGTTGCGCTTCGCCGTCGGTCAGCAGGATGTCGGGGGAGAAGGTGAGCCGGGCCAGCCGCGCGCCGATCGACGCCATGTTGGTCATCGGGCTGACCATGATCTCGCCCGCGTCGCAGAACAGGTCGGCGCACGCGACGGCGCACACCTCAGCGCGAGTGCTTATTTCAGTGTTGGTCATTCCGCCGACTCCTTGAATGTCCGCACAGCTGCTTGATATTCGGCTTCGCCGTCGGACAGGTAGGTCTGCACGAACGCCTGCCAGCCCTCGTCGGTGCCGGCGGCTTCGGCGTAGTGCCGCTGGAACTTCTCGTCGCGGCCGTAGTCCGGTGCCGCGGTGGTGAAGTGTGAGCCGCCGGGTGCCTCGACCACGCCGTCGACCATCATCCGGTTCACCAGGAGTGCCTGTGGCGGAACGGCTTTGATCAACTCCTTGGTGGAGACTATGCGCTCCACCGACAGGTAACGCCGCTGCGCGGCCATCAGGAAAAGGTCGTCGAAGTAGGGGTCGATGCCGGTGTAGGCGGCGTTGCCCCGGTCATCGCCGAGGTTGAGATGCACGAACGCGGCGTCGAGGTTCAGCGCCGGCATTGCCAGCAGCGTCTCGTGGCCACCACCGGCTGCCGGGTAGGGGCTGGTGACCGTCTTGAGTTCACCTTCCCAGAAGTCGATCACCGAACTGCCCAGCCCAGCGCGAATCGGCAAGAACGGCAGGCGTTGTGCCGCGGCCTGCAGTCCGCAGCGCAGCATGCCCTCGTCCATCTCGCGGGCCTCGAGCGCGCCGGCGCCGCGAGCCTTCGCGAACCACGGGTCGTAGAACGGCGGCGAGTCCAGCGACACGAACCCGTAGTACGCCCGCTTGACCTTGCCCGCCGAGCACAGCAATCCCAGGTCCGGTCCGCCGTAAGTGACCACGGTCAGGTCCTTGACGTCGGTCCGCAGCAGCGCGCGGACGAACGCCATCGGCTTGCGCCGCGAGCCCCAACCACCGATACCGATGGTCATGCCGCTGCGCACCTCGGCCGCGGCGTCGTCGAGACTGATTCGTTTATCGCTCACGCCTTCTTGCCCTTATCCGTTCCCGCGAACGCGTCGCGGTGTTCGTCAGCAACCCCGGCGAGGTTGAGCTCGAACGTAAAGCCTTGCTCCATGCGGTAACTGGAGTTGACCCGCTGCACGTCGATCAAATTCAGCGCTTCCTTGGCCGCACGGATCACCCTGGTGTCCTTGGCGGCGATGTCACGGGCGACGCGCAGTGCCGCCTCGTCGAGTTCCTCGCGGGGCACCACCTCGTGCACCGAGCCGAAGTGGTGCAGGGTCGCGGCGTCGACGGTGGCCGCGGTGAAGAACAGTCGCCGCATCATGTGCTGCGGCACCAGCCGCGACAGGTGCGTCGCCGCACCCAGTGCACCGCGCTCGACCTCGGGCAGGCCGAAGGTCGCATCGTCGGACGCGACGATCACGTCGGCGTTGCCGATCAGCCCGATACCGCCCCCGACGCAGAACCCGTTGACCGCGGCGATCACCGGAACCGCGCATTCGTACACGGCGCGGAAGGCCGCGAAGCAACCCCGGTTGGCATCGATCAACGCGCTGAAGCCCTCGGTGCGCTGCATCTCTTTGATGTCGACGCCGGCGTTGAAGCCGCGGCCTTCGGCGCGAAGGATCACCGCGTGCGTGCTCTGGTCGTTGCCGGCGGCGGTCAGTACCTCGCCGAGTTCGAACCACCCGCGCGACGGGATGGCGTTGACGGGCGGGAAGTCGACGGTGACCGCGACTATCCCCGGTTCGACGGTGTGCGACGTGATTGTCATCGAGATCCTCGACCACTTCCTTGGGGGACGACGCGGGACGATTACCTAAGCAAGCACTTGCTTGGTACGCTAGCACAGTGACTCATGCCGATGGAGGCCCCGCGTTCAGCTTCGGGCTCACCGGCCGGGTCGTGTTGGTGACCGGCGGCGTTCGAGGGGTAGGCGCCGGCGTCAGCAGCGTTTTCGCCGAGCAGGGTGCCACCGTTGTCACCTGCGCCCGGCGTGCGGTCGAAGGGCTGCCCTACGAATTCCATTCCTGCGACATCCGCGATGATGACGCGGTCAAGGCCATGGTCGGCGCAATCGTCACTGAGCACGGTCGCCTCGACACGGTGGTGAACAACGCCGGGGGTTCGCCTTTCGTCTTGACGGCGGAGTCCAGCGCGAAGTTCAACCGCAAGATCATTGAGCTCAACCTTCTCGGTGCGCTGTCGGTGTCCCAGCACGCCAACGACGTCATGCAGAAACAGTCGTCGGGCGGCTCGATCGTCAACATCTGCAGTCTCAGTGGCCGACGTCCGTCGCCGGGCACCGGGGCGTACGGCGCGGCCAAGGCGGGCCTCGAAAGCCTGACGCAGACGCTCGCGGTCGAATGGGGTCCCAAGGTCCGGGTGAACGCGTGCGTCGTCGGCATGGTCGAGACCGAGCAGTCGGAACTGTTCTACGGCGACGCCGAGTCGATCGCCGCGATTTCGAAGAACGTCCCGCTCGGCCGCCTGGCCACCCCGGCCGATGTCGGTTGGGCCGCAGCATTTCTGGCCTCGGACGCAGCGTCGTACATCAGCGGCGCCTCGCTCGAGGTGCACGGCGGCGGCGAGCCGCCGCACTATCTGGCCACCACCAACGCGACTTCGGTCAAATAAGAGGAGAGAACAACTATGGGTGTGGTTGACGGCCGCGTGGTGATCGTGACCGGAGCTGGCGGTGGTATCGGGCGCGCGCACGCCTTGGCATTCGCGGCGGAGGGTGCTCGGGTCGTCGTCAATGACATCGGTGTGGGCCTGGACGGTTCCCCCGCCGGCGGTGGCAGTGCGGCGCAAAGCGTGGTCGACGAAATCACCGCTGCCGGTGGCGAGGCCGTGGCCAACGGCTCCAACATCGCCGACTGGAATCAGGCCGCCGCGCTGATCCAGACCGCCGTCGACACCTTCGGAGGACTAGACGTCCTGGTGAACAACGCCGGCATCGTGCGCGACCGGATGATGGCCAACACCAGCGAGGAAGAGTTCGACGCTGTCATCGCGGTCCACCTGAAGGGCCACTTCGGTGCCATGCGGCACGCCGCCTCTTACTGGCGCGGGCTGAGCAAAGAGGGCCATACCGTTGACGCTCGGATCATCAACACCAGTTCCGGTGCGGGCCTGCAGGGCAGCGTCGGTCAGGGTAACTACAGCGCGGCCAAGGCCGGCATCGCGGCGATGACGCTGGTCGGCGCCGCCGAGATGGGCCGGTATGGGGTCACGGTCAACGCCATCGCGCCGTCGGCCCGCACCCGGATGACCGAGACCGTGTTCGCCGACATGATGTCCACTCAAGACGACGACTTCGACGCGATGGCCCCGGAAAACATTTCGCCATTGGTGGTCTGGTTGGGCAGCAAGGAATCTCGCGACATCACCGGCCAGGTATTCGAAATCGAGGGTGGCAAGATCCGCGTCGCCGAGGGCTGGGCGCACGGCCCGCAGATCGACAAGGGCGCCCGCTGGGACCCGGCCGAGTTGGGGCCGGTAGTCACCGACTTGTTGGCGAAGGCGCGCAAACCCGTTCCGGTGTACGGGGCCTGATTCTGAGCGCGTGCACTTCGACTGGGAGTCTTTGACCGACAGCGTGCATCGCTGCCGCCTGCCTTTTCTCGACGTCACGGTTGGCGTGGTGCAGGGCCGCACCGGGGTGCTGCTCGTCGACACCGGCACCACGCTCACCGAAGCGCAGGCGATCCGCGACGACGTGCGCCAACTCGCCGGACGCGACGTCAGTCATGTCGTCTTGACCCACAAGCACTTCGACCACGTGCTGGGGTCGGGCGCCTTTCAGGATGCTGAAAGATACTGTGCACCAGAGGTATTGGACTACCTCACCGCGGACACCGACCACCTTCGCGACGACGCGTTGAGCTACGGTGCGAATGAGGCGGAGATCTTCTGCGCGATTGCCGAACTGCGGCCGCCGCAGCACGCGGTCGACGATGCCGTGATCGACCTCGGCAACCGCCTCGTCGCCATTGCTCGCCCCGGACGCGGGCACACCGACGCCGACCTGATCGTCGTGGCGCCCGGGATAACAGGCGAACCGACCGTGATGTTCACCGGAGACCTTCTCGAAGAGTCCGGCGACCCGGCGATCGATGGCGACTCCGACGTGGGGGATTGGCCGGACACCCTGGACCGACTACTGGCCTTGGGCGGACCCGATGTCGTCTATGTACCGGGGCATGGCGCCGTTGTCGACGTGAACTTCGTCCGCCGACAACAAGATTGGCTCAGATTGAACCGTCGAAAGCCGTGACGATGTCGTCGAACACCGCGACCGGGAATTGGCTCAAGGCCGCGTCGACCTGGGTCAGGCCGGTCTGAATCGTGCTGTCGATCAGCGTCGAGTTGCCGCTCAGCAGAGCCTCATAGATGTCGTAGCCGGCGAATTGCGGGGCCTCGATCAGATTGCGGAAGTCGACGAACAGCTCGGTGCCCAGGCCCGGATCCTGCGGTACCGCGACGCCGTCGTAGCTGACCAGCGTCCAGTCGCCGGGGCTGCCCTCGATGACGACCTGACCGGTGTTGGGCAGGAGGCCACCGGTTGTCGCCAGTTCATGGAAGAGAACGGAGAAGTCAGGATTGTTGACATTCATCAGCGTCCAGACCGCGATCGCGCCTGCACTGGAGAACGCGACGTCATTGGTGGTTCCGGTGCTGGTTCCGACCGTTTCGGTGTAGATGTCTCCTACGGCGCCGCCGAAGGATTGGTCAAAGGTGATCCCGTTGACGCTGGGGTCACCGAGGTCTGGCATCAGCAAGTTGCCGGATACCCATGACAGCGGACCCAATAGGTACAAGATGCCGTCCAGGCTGGTGGTCGGCTGGCCCTCGAACGCACCGGCAGGGATTTCGTTGAGCCCCGCCATCGTCTCGACCGCGGGCGCGTTCTTGCCGATGTCTTCGACCAACGGGCCAGCGGTCTGTATCGCCCGGATTTCGTCCGATGCGAACAGCCCGGCGATGCTCGGGTATTCGCTGTGTATCGCGGCGCCGACCGTCGTCGCTTGTTCGACACCCGTCGGGTCGAGTGGGGCCCCCGGCGGCGCGGTGTCGATGACGCCATTGAGATTGCTCGATGTTTCGCCGTGCCGGACGAGGTCCAGGACGATCGAGCCGTCGTCGGCCCAAGCCGGCGCCGACCCGATGGACAGCATGCCGGCCGACAGCAGGCCCACGACGAATGACCGCTGTGAAATTTCCATCGTCGCCCCCCGTTGCAACTTCACGTGTGAGCGCAATGTAGCGCAACGGATCTGGATGTTTAAGGCATAACACAGCTTTGGGTCAGCCGATTCACACGGCGCCACAAGACTTAAATGCGGCCAACCTGCTGCAGTCCGGCGACGGTGTCGGCGAGAGTCAGCGCGGCGTCGCGATGCTTGATGCCGAGGTCGCGTTCGGCAGGGGTGTCATCTGAGGGTGGCATCTGGGTGTAGTACTGCATTGCCGCGGAGTTGATCGGCGTGTCAAAGGGCAGATAGTCGCCGACGACGTCAAATACCCGCCCCAGGGCGCGCAGTCCGACGTCGGGAACCGGGACGGCCACCAGGTTGCGTCGAGCGGCAGCACCGATCAGCGATGCCAGGCGATCAACCGTGATGCGTTGGCCGCCAGCCATGTACCGGCGCGGTCCCCGTCCCGGCTGCAACAGGGCGACATGCAAGGCGGCGAGGTCGCGGACGTCCACCACAATCCAGGCGGCGCTGCGCCCAGGCACACCACGCATTTTGATCGCTGCCTCAACGCCTTCGGCCGCCTCACCGAACTGATCGCCCGCGGGAGGTCCCAGCACCATGCCGGGATAACTGATGGTCACTGGCGCACCGGCATCTTGCAGACCGCGCGCATAGGCTTCGACGATCGCCTTGGACTTGCCGTAGCCGTCTGAGCCGCCCACCACCGGCAGGTCCGCATGAAGCGTTGGTAGCCCGGGCCGGAACAGCGCGGTGAAGCTTGATACGTGAATGATGGGATCTATCTTCGCCGCGACGGCCCCTCCGAGCACGTTGCGGGCGCCGTCGAGGTTGGTGCGCAACATCTCGTCGGCGCGGGCTGGATCAGTGGAAACCATTGCCGCGCAATGAATGACGGCGTCACACCCGCGTAGCGCCGCGGCAGTGCTGTCCGGATCGGCGATGTCACCGACGACGTGGTCGCTGACGTCAACGCCAATCCGCGCGGCGCTGGTGTTGAGGCGATCAGGGTTTCGCACGAGAAATCTGGCTTGATGCCCACCGTCCTGGACGGCCTTCGCTGTCCAGGCGCCCACGAATCCGGTGCCCCCTGTGATCAAAACCTTCATCAAACCCTCCGATGCAGAATTCGAATCGCGACCGATCCGCCGGGAGACGTTCGCACGGCGGTTGCTGTCGCCAACATGTGCCGCGCCATTCGCGCGATTGCTCAAGTGTGCCGACCACTCCGCTAGGAGTGTCGCGCTAGGCCGTCACGGGTCGCAGATGACGATCGGGATGACCCGGTCGGTCCAGGATTGATAGTCCTCGAACGAGGAGTACATCGCGACGAGTTGCGGCCAGTACTGGGCGCGTTCGGCCTCGGTGGCGTCGCGCGCGGTCAGCCTGAGGACCTCTTTTTTGATCTGGACCGTGACCTGCGGGTTGGCCTTGAGGTTCAGATACCACATCGGGTTGTTGGTCCGGCCGCCCTGCGAGGCCACCAGCACCACCCGGTTGCCGTCGCGCAGAAAAAGCAGCGGGCTAACGCGTGCCTCACCGGATTTGCGGCCGATGGTGGTCAGCAGCGCGACCGGCGCCCCTTTCAGGAACGTGCCGCCGACTCGTCCGCCGGACACCTTGTAGGCCCAGGTGTTGATCCGCGACATCCACTTGATCGCGACGCCGGTGCCGGCAGAGTTGAGCGCGCGGGGCGCATCAGCCATCGAGGTGCTCCTTATCGGACGTGCTGAATGAACGGACGCATCGCAGCGTTGATGTGGCGGATCTTGCCATCCACGATCAGAAACGTCTCGTCGACGTGCGAGCACACTCGCCGTCCAGCGAGCGACGGCTTGGTGATCACGTCGAATTGCGCCCGCACGTGGTCGCCGTCGACCTCGAATGTCGGCGCGGTGCATTCTTTGATGATCCGGAACTGTGGGCCGCGATTCAGGCTGCGCCGCAGGTGGTTTCCGGAAAACCCGGTCTTGAGGCCCATCTCGAACCGGACGCAGTCGGGCGCGAACGGAACGGCATCGCCGCGGTGATTCGCCAGCGCGTCGATGTACAACTGCGCCGCTGCGATCTGGTCGGCCTCGGTCGCTCCCACTAAATCCGCTCGATGATGGTGCCGGTCGACAGGGCACCGCCGGCGCACATGGTGATCAACGCGGTGGTCTGGTCGGTGCGCTCCAGCTCGTGCAGCGCGGTCGTGATCAGTCGGCTGCCGGTGCTTCCGACGGGGTGACCCAGCGCGATCGCGCCACCGTTGACGTTCACTTTGTCCATGTCGGGATTGTGCACCCGCGCCCAGGACAGCACGACCGAAGCGAAGGCCTCGTTGATCTCGGTGATGTCGATGTCGCCCATCTTCATCCCGGCCTTCTCGAGCACCTTCGCCGTCGACTGAACCGGGCCGTCCAAGTGGTAGTACGGCTCGGCGCCGACCAGTGCCTGGCTGACGATGCGGGCGCGCGGCTTGAGGCCCAGCGCCTTGGCTTTGTCTTCGTCCATCCACAACACGGCGGCTGCGCCGTCGGAGATCTGCGACGAGGTGCCCGCCGTGTGGATCCCGCCTTCGATGACCGGCTTGAGCTGGCCCAGGCCCTCCAGGGTGGTGTCGCGCAGACCCTGGTCCTTAGTGACGATGTGCCGCTCGCTGGTCGGCTGCTTGTTCTCGTCGAGTACCGGCGCTTCGATGCCGCTGATCTCGCGGTCGAACCGGCCCTCGGCCCAGGCTTGCTTGGCTTTGCGCTGCGAGTCGAATCCGAACTGGTCGATGTCCTCACGGGTGATGCCGCGCCGCTTGGCGATCCGCTCGGCGGCGGTGAACTGGTCGGGCAGGTCGATGTCCCACGACGCGGGCCGCAGGATGCCGCGGTCCGGGCCGGCGTTGGCGCCCAGGCCGACGCGGCTCATCGCCTCGATGCCGCACGCGATGCCGATATCGATGGCGCCCGCGGCGATCAGGCCGGCGACCAGACCGTTGGCCTGCTGGCCGCTACCGCACTGGCAGTCCACGGTCATGGCGCCCACATGCTCGGGCAGCCCTGCGACGAGCCAACTGACCCGGCTGATGTTGTTGGACTGCTCGCCGTATTGCGTCACGCAGCCGCCGATGACCTGTTCGACGTCACCGGCGTCGATACCGGCCTTCGCCACGAGCGCTTTCTGCGTGGCCCCCAACAGCTCGGTGGCATGCAGTCCTGACAACCACCCGGCCCGCTTACCGATCGGGCTGCGGGTGGCTTCAACGATTACCGGGTTACCCATGAGGTCAGGCTAGAACACGTTTCATTACCCTGACAAGCGACGATGCTTCGACACCTTTTGGTCTGCGGCGAGAGCATGTTTTACTGGCACTAGAACACGTTGTAGTTCAGGAGAAAACTAATGGCACCCCCCAACATTCCGGCGGACTTCGACTTCCTCGATGCCGACGTCAACCTGGCCGGACTTCCGGTGGACGAACTCGCCGAACTTCGTCAGTCCGAGCCGATCCATTGGGTCAACGTGCCCGACGGTTGCGGAGGCTTCGAGGACCACGGCTACTGGATCGTCACGAAGCACGCCGACGTCAAGGAGGTGTCGCGCCGCAGCGACGTCTTCTCCAGCTGGCAGAACGGCGCGATCCCGACGTGGCCGGCGGAGATGACGCGCGAGCAGGTCGAACTGCAGCGCAGCGTGATGCTCAACATGGACGCCCCGCACCACACCCGGCTGCGCAAGATCATCTCCCGGGGCTTCACCCCCCGCGCCATCGGCCGGCTGGAGGAAGAGCTGGCCCAGCGTGCGCAGAACATTGCCAAGAACGCGGCAGCGGCCGGCGGCGGTGACTTCGTCGAACAGGTCTCCTGTGAGCTGCCGCTGCAGGCCATCGCCGGCCTACTGGGTGTGCCGCAAGACGATCGCGACAAGCTGTTCCGCTGGTCGAATGAGATGACCGGTGGCACCGACCCCGAGTACGCCGACGTGGATCCCGCGCAGTCGTCGATGGAACTGATCATGTACGCGATGGCGATGGCCGCGGAGCGGAACGAGAATCCGACCGACGACATCGTCACGACCCTGATTCAGGCCGACATCGACGGCGAGAAACTCTCGGATGACGAGTTCGGCTTCTTCGTGGTGATGCTCGCGGTCGCGGGTAACGAGACGACCCGTAACTCGATCACCCACGGCATGATCGCGTTTGCGGACAACCCAGACCAGTGGGAGCTGTACAAGAAGGAACGCCCGTCGACCACCGCGGACGAGATCGTCCGGTGGGCGACACCGGTCTCAGCCTTCCAGCGCACGGCCAACGAGGACCTCGAGTTAGGCGGCGTGCAGATCAAGAAGGGCCAGCGGCTGGTGATGTCCTACCGCTCGGCCAACTTCGACGACGAGGTGTTCGAGGATCCGCACTCCTTCAACATCCTGCGCGACCCGAACCCGCATGTTGGGTTCGGCGGCACCGGTGCGCACTACTGCATCGGCGCCAACCTAGCTCGCATGACCATCAACCTGATCTTCAACGCGGTCGCCGACCACATGCCGGACCTCAAGCCGATCTCGGAACCCGAGCGGTTGCGGTCGGGGTGGCTCAACGGCATCAAGCACTGGCAGGTCGACTACTCCGGCAAGAGCGCGGTCGCGAACTGATGGATTTCACGCCAGATCCCGAGCAGCAGGCCGTTGCCGACGTAGTCACCTCGGTCCTCGACCGGGACAACTCGTGGGAGGCGCTGGTTTCCGGCGGTGTGACCGCGTTGCCGGTGCCCGAGCGAGTGGGTGGTGACGGTGTCGGCTTGCCGGAGGTAGCCACGGCGCTCACCGAGATCGGCCGCCACGGTCTGATCAGCCCGGCGCTGTTCACCCTCGGATTCGGCGCAATCCCGTTGCTGGACTTGGCTTCTGACGACCAGCAGGATCGCTATCTCAACGGTCTGGTCAAGGGCTCGGTGCTCACCGCTGCGTTGAACGAGCCCGGCCACGCGCTGCCTGACCGGCCGGCGACAACCTTCGCCGACGGCCGGCTGTCCGGCACCAAAGTCGGTGTCGGGTATGCCGAAAGCGCCGAATGGATCCTCGTCACTGCCGATGCTGCGGTCGTGGTGGTGTCGCCGAAGGCCGACGGCGTGCAGATTGCGAAGACGCCGACGTCGAGCGGGGCCGACGAATGTGTGGTCACGTTCTCCGACGTTGCGGTGGCGGACGATGCTGTGCTCGCGGGGGCGACGGCGCAGCGGGTGAATCAGGTTGCGCTGGCGGCACTCGGCTCGTACACCGCCGGCCTGGTCGCCGGCGCGCTGCGGCTGACCGCCGACTACGTGGCCAACCGGCAGCAGTTCGGCAGGCCGCTGTCGACCTTCCAGACCGTGGCCGCGCAACTCGCCGAGGTGTACATCGCTTCGCGGACCATCGATTTGGCGTCGACGTCGGTGATCTGGCGACTCGGAGAGGGCCGTGACGCCGACTCCGACCTTGACGTGCTCGGCTACTGGATCACCTCGCAGGCACCACGGGTGATGCAGATCTGTCACCACCTGCACGGCGGGATGGGGATGGACATCACCTATCCGATGCACCGGTACTACTCGACGATCAAAGACCTGACCCGTCTGCTGGGCGGGCCATCTCATCGTCTCGACCTGGTGGGAGCGCAATGTTCATCGACCTGACCCCGGAACAGCGACAGCTGCAAGCCGAAATGCGGCAATACTTTTCGAACCTGATCTCGACCGACGAGATGAAGGCCATGGAAAAGGATCGCCACAACGACGCCTACCGCGCGGTGATCCGCCGCATGGGCAAAGACGGGAAACTCGGCGTCGGATGGCCAAAAGAGTTCGGCGGATTGGGTTTCGGCCCGGTCGAGCAGTCGATCTTCGTCAACGAAGCGCATCGCGCCGATGTGCCGCTGCCGGCGGTCACGTTGCAGACGGTCGGCCCGGTGTTGCAACAGTTCGGCACCGACGCGCAGAAGAAGAAATTCTTGCCGGCAATCCTGGCCGGCGAGGTGCACTTTGCCATCGGCTACAGCGAACCCGAGGCCGGCACCGACCTGGCGTCGCTGCGGACCAGCGCCGTTCGTCACGGCGACGAATACATCGTCAACGGGCAGAAGATGTGGACAACCGGCGGGCACGATGCCGACTACATCTGGCTGGCCTGCCGCACCGACCCGGAAGCCGTCAAGCACAAGGGCATTTCGATCCTGATCGTCGACACCAAGGATCCCGGCTTTTCCTGGACGCCGGTCATCTTGTCCGACGGCGCCCACCACACCAACGCCACCTACTACAACGACGTTCGCGTTCCCATCGACATGCTGGTCGGGGAGGAGAACGGCGGCTGGCGACTGATCACCACACAGCTCAACAACGAGCGGGTGATGCTCGGTCCGGCCGGTCGCACCGCGGGCATCTACGACCGGTTGCACGACTGGGCGTCCAAGCCAGGCGGCGACGGGGTCACCCCAATCGACCATCACGACGTCAAACGCGCGCTCGGTGAGATCTACTCGATGTGGCGGGTCAACGAGCTGCTCAACTGGCAGGTGGCTGCCGCCGGGGAAGACATCAACGTGGCCGATGCCGCGTCGACCAAAGTCTTTGGTACCGAGAGCATTCAGTACATCGGTCGTCTTGCCGAGGAGATCGTCGGCAAATACGGCAACCCTGCTGAGTCCGCGACGGCCGAGCTGCTGGACTGGCTCGACTCGCAGACCAAGCGCAACCTGGTGATTACCTTCGGCGGAGGCGTGAACGAAGTGATGCGCGAGATGATCGCGGCGTCCGGCCTCAAAGTGCCGAGGGTGCCCAGATGACGGATATCCACGAGGCGCTCGAGAAGATCAAGGCGGCAGGCGGTCCTAAGCCGCGCCAGGGTCGCGACCCGGTGAACCAGCCGATGGTCAACAGCTGGGTCGAAGCGATCGGCGACACCAACCCGATCTACCGGGACGAGGCCGCGGCCCGCGCCAACGGCCATTCGGGAATTGTCGCGCCACCGGCCATGATTCAGGTGTGGACGATGTTCGGGCTGGGCGGCGAACGCCCGACCGACGACCCGATGGGCCCGATCATGCAGCTGTTCGACACCGAAGGTTACATCGGTGTCGTCGCGACCAACTGTGAGCAGACCTACCACCGGTATCTGCGCCCCGGTGAGGAAGTCACGATCCACTCGGAGATGGGTGACGTCGTCGGGCCCAAACAGACCGGGCTCGGCGAAGGCTGGTTCATCAACCAGCACATCGTCTGGAAGGTCGGCGACGAGGACGTCGCCGAAATGGAATGGCGCATACTCAAATTCAAGCCGCGTAAGGCCGCCGTGTCGTCGGTGCCCGACGACCTCGACGCAAACTCGATGATGCGGCCGTCGGAGTCGAAGGACACCAAGTTCTTCTGGGACGGCGTCAAGGCGCACGAGCTGCGAATCCAGCAGCGTCCCGACGGCGGCCTGCAACACCCGCCGGTTCCGGCCATCTGGCAGGACAAAGAACAGCCGACCGACTATGTGGCGGCCAGCGGCAAGGGCTCGGTGTTCAGCTTCGTCGTGCACCACGCACCGAAGGTGCCCGGCCGCACCCTGCCGTTCGTCATCGCGCTGGTGGAATTGGAAGAAGGGGTGCGGATGCTCGGTGAGCTACGCAACGTCGACCCGGCCGCCGTTGAGGTTGGAATGCCCGTTCAGGCAACGTATATCGACTTCCCCGCCAACGATGTCGGTCCCGCGTGGACGCTGTATGCCTGGGAGCCCCGCGCATGAGCGCGCCGACGGTAGAGGTCGGCACGAAGCTGCCGGAGCTCGCCCTGTACGGCGACCCGACGTTCATCATCTCGACGGCAATCGCCACCCGCGACTACCAGGACGTGCACCACGACCGGGATAAGGCGCAGGCCAAGGGATCCAAGGACATCTTCGTGAACATCCTCACCGACACCGGTTTGGTGCAGCGCTACATCACCGACTGGGCTGGGCCGTCGGCGTTCATCAAGTCGATCGGGTTGCGCCTCGGTGTGCCGTGGTACGCCTACGACACGGTGACGTTCAAGGGCGAGGTGACCGCGATCGACGACGGGTTGATCACGTTGAAAATCGTTGGCAGCAATAGCCTCGGCGATCACGTCATCGCCAACGCGACCTTGACCATCGGAGGCGCGTGATGTTGTCCGGCAAGGCCGCGATCGCCGGAATCGGCGCGACGGACTTCTCCAAGAACTCAGGCCGCAGTGAGCTGCGGTTGGCCGCCGAGGCCGTGGTCGACGCGCTCGACGATGCCGGTCTGACGCCGGCCGATGTCGACGGCATGGTCACGTTCACGATGGACTCCAACACCGAGGTGGCCATCGCCCGCGCGACCGGCATCGGAGATCTGAAGTTCTTCTCCAAGATCCACCATGGTGGCGGCGCGGCGTGCGCAACGGTCCAGCAGGCGGCCATCGCCGTGGCGACCGGTGTCGCGGATTGCGTTGTGGCATACCGTGCTTTCAACGAGCGCTCCGGTCAGCGGTTCGGCCAGGTGCAGTTGCGACTGGTGGAGAACGCCGACTCGACCGGCGTGGACAACTCGTTCTCTTACCCGCATGGACTGTCGACACCCGCCGCACAGGTCGCGATGATCGCCAAGCGCTACATGCATTTGTCGGGGGCCACCAGCCGTGACTTCGGTGCGATCTCGGTGGCAGATCGCAAACACGCCGCCAAGAACCCGAAGGCGTACTTCTACGAGAAGCCGATCACCATTGAGGATCACCAAAATTCACGATGGATCGCCGAACCGCTGCGGCTGCTGGACTGCTGCCAGGAGACCGACGGCGCGGTGGCGCTCGTCATCGTCTCGGCCGAGCGGGCGAAGGACCTGAAGCATCGCCCGGCCGTCATCGAGGCCGCGGCTCAGGGTGCCAGTCCGAACCAGTATTCGATGGTGAGCTATTACCGTCCGGAGCTCGACGGCCTGCCGGAAATGGGATTGGTGGGCAAGCAGCTGTGGTCGCAGTCGGGTCTCAAGCCGACCGACATTCAGACCGCGATCCTCTACGACCACTTCACGCCGTTCACCCTGATTCAGTTGGAGGAGTTGGGATTCTGCGGCTGGGGAGAGGCCAAGGACTTCATCGCCGACGGCGCCATCGAGATCGGCGGCCGGCTGCCTATCAATACCCATGGCGGGCAGCTCGGTGAGGCCTACATTCACGGCATGAACGGCATCGCCGAAGGCGTCCGCCAATTGCGCGGCACCTCAGTCAATCCCGTGCCCGACGTCGAGCACGTGCTGGTCACCGCCGGCACCGGCGTGCCGACCTCCGGCCTGATCCTCGGCTGATTCCTTCACGCCTGCGCCCGGCTGGCCGGGCATTCGAGCCTCACCGCCCGGCTGGCCGGGCATTCGACAGCTGAAGTGACGCCGACGGTCTCGCGTGCGAACCTCCGGCGATGGGCCAGCCGTTTGTTGGGAATGAAGGCATTGCGGGCGGATCGCTGACCAAGAGTCAGCTGGAAACCCACTACGTCCGCCTGCTTCGGGGCGTCTACCTCGACCGCGACACCGAAGTAACCGCGGCAGTGCGGGCAAAGGCTGGGTGGTTGTGGTCGGGCCGTCGAGGAGTTGTTGCCGGGTTTTCGGCGGCCGCGCTGCACGGAAGCAGATGGGTCGACGACCGGAGAGCTGTCGAGTTGATCCACGACAATCACCATTGCGCGGCGGGCATACAGCTTCACCGAGACGCTTTCGAGGCGGACGAAATCGAAACGATCGGCGAGGTTGCCGTCACATCACCGGCAAGGACCGCATTAGACCTGGGCTGTTGGTACCCGACGATGACCGCCGTGGCGGGCATAGACGCATTAGCCGGTGCGACGGATTTCAAAGCCGCTGAGGTCGAGACGTTGGCTCACAGATATCTTGGACGTCGAGGCATTGCGCGTGCACGTGAAGCGATTCAACTCTTCGATGCGGGGTCGCAGTCGCCCAAGGAGTCGTGGTTACGGGTCGTGCTAGTCCAGGCGGGCTTAGCCCCGACCACAGACTCAGATCCCGGTGCGCGACGAGTTCGGAAGTCCATTCGCCTACTTGGACATGGGCTGGGACGACGTGAAGGTCGCCGTCGAGTACGACGGGGACCAACATCGCACTGATCGTCGCCAATACAGCTGGGACGTGCGCAGACTGGAAAAGGTTGAGCGACTTGGGTGGATTGTCATACGCGTGCTGGCCGGGGACCGGCCTGGCGACGTTGTGCGTCGCGTAAAGGCAGCACGCGCCGCCCGACTTCCCGGCCAGTCGGGCACTAAGCTTCGCGATCCCGGCTGGCCGGGCGCTCGCAGCCGAGCCGAACCTAGGCCGGGGTGAGCTCGACGCCGCTCAGCACGACGGCGTCCTCTCGCGACGGCGCGGTGACGGTAGCCAGCAGCTTGCCGTCCTCTTTCCAGACGGACGCCTTCAGCGTCTCGCCGGGGAAGGCCACGCCGGCGAAGCGGGCGCCGTAGGAGCCGACGGCGGCGGTGTCGCCGTCGAGCAGGGCATCGGTCAATGCCTTGCAGGTCATGCCGTAGGTGCACAAGCCGTGCAGGATCGGCCGTGGAAAGCCTGCGGCAGAGGCGAATTCGGGGTCGGAGTGCAGCGGGTTGCGGTCGCCGCAGAGCCGGTACAGCAACGCCTGCTGCGGCAGAATCGGGATGTCGAGTGAGAGGTCGGGCGACCGCTCGGGCGCCGCCGTTGACGTCGACGGTCCGCGATCACCACCGAAGCCGCCCTCGCCGCGCGCGAAGATCGACCGGCGCTGCGTCCACAGCAGCGTCCCGTCCGGGGCGGTCACGGAGGTCTCGGACCAGATCACCGCGGCCTTGCCCTTGTCCCAGATGTCGGTGAACCGGGTGACCGCCTTGCCCGAACCCGACGGCGGCAGCGGCGCCGGTGCGCTTACCTGCTCGCTGGCGTGCAAGACCTTGCTCAACTCGATGTCGATGCCGGGGAACTGCACGGTCGGCGGCTTTGTCATGTGAAAGCTGGCCGCCACGTTGCCGAACGTCGGCAGCACCTGCGGAGTGTCATCGACCAGGTAGCGCAATTCGCGGGCGTCCATCGGGTCCGCGCCAGCGCCGAGCCCGAGGTGGTAGAGCTGGATATCGCTACTGCTCCAAGAGAATTCGATCGGCTCCAGCTCGGCGGCCAGAGCGACGTCCACGTCAATCGGCATGTCAGTTCTCTCCGGCGATATGCAGAGCGGCCAGGTAACCGAAGGTCATGGCAGGACCGATGGTCCCGCCTGGTCCGGGATAGGTGTGACCCATCACCGGTGCGCTGACATTGCCTGCGGCGTAGAGGCCTTCGATGATGCTGCCGTCATCGCGCAGAGCGCGGCCGTGCACATCCGTGCGGATGCCACCCTTGGTCCCGAGGTCGCCGGGCACCATCTTGGCCGCGTAGTACGGCGGATGGCTGATCTCGCCGAGGTTGGGATTCGGCTTGTTGGTGGGGTCGCCGTAGTACCGGTCGTAGGCACTTTCGCCCCGGTGGTAGTCGGCGTCGACGCCGGTGCGGGCGAAGCCGTTGAACCGCTCGACCGTCGCGGTGAACTCGTCAGCCGGCAGGCCGGCCTTGCTGGCCAACTCCTCCAAGGTATCCGCCTGGACGATGACGCCGGACTCCATCCACTTGCGTGGAATCCGTTGTCCTGGCTGCAATCCGGCGAAGATGTAACGGTCGCGGTATTGCTGATCGAACACCAGCCACGCGGGGATGTTCTCACCCGGCCCAGGTCCTTGGCCGAAATTGCCGCCGTACATGTGGTGACACGCCTCGACGTAGGGCATCGACTCGTTCATAAACCGCTCGCCGGACATGTTGACGATGATGGACCCGGGGGAGTTGCGCTCCGACAACGCGAACCACGGCGCGCCGACCAGCGGAACGGTCGGACCCCACCAAGCGTCTTCCATGATGTCCAATGCCGCACCGAGCTTTTCGGCAGCCAGAATGCCGTCACCGGTGTTGGCTTTCGCGCCCACGGTCCATTCCGTGGTGATCGGTGCGCGCTGGTACTTCACCCGCATCTGCTCGTTGTGCTCGAACCCGCCGCTACCCAGGATGACTGCCTTGCGGGCCCGGATCAGCTGCGGCTCAGCGGCTTCCGACTGTGTGGTGTCACGCACGTAGACACCTCGGACCACGCCGTCCTCGACATAGAGGTCGGTCAGCGCAGTATTGAGTTGCACCGGGACACCAGCCTTTTGCAGCCCGATGCGCAGCGGTGCGATCAGCGCGCGGCCCATCCCGACCAGGTTCTGGCCAGTGGCCTTCGCCCACATGGTGCGCGCTCCGACCTTCAGGCTGCGGAGCACACCGCGCGGGTGACGCTTCAGCTGGTTCAGCCGCACATAATCCTGTTGCATGACAACAACATTCAACGGAACCTTGCCATACGGCGGTTCTAGGCCGGCCTGGTCGGGACCGAGCTTCTTGGCGTTGAACGGCTTCGGCTCGATGGACCGGCCCCCGGCCCGACCTCCCGGAGCCTCGGGGTAGTAGTCGGCGTATTGCGGCACCCAGCACATCTTCAGCGGCGAGTTCTTCAATACGAACGACAGCATCTCGGGGCCGCGCTGGAGGTAGGTGTCGATGCGTTGCGCCTCGACGACGTCCCCGACGATCCCGTGCAGATACGTACGGGCCGCTTCCGCGGTGTCCTTCACCCCGTCGCGCTCGAGGACCTCGTTGTTGGGAATCCACACGCCACCGCCGGAGCGCGCGGTGGAGCCGCCGTAGTGCGCAGCCTTCTCTACGATTATAGTGCTGAGACCCCGGTGGGCGGCCGCAAGGGCAGCAACCATGCCGGCGCCGCCGCTTCCGACCACGACGACGTCGAACTCCTGAGCTGTCATGTAGAACACGTTATAGAATTGCCGGGGCCGGGCGCTACCGCCCCGGTCAATCGAGTGAGGGGACTTCGGCCAGATGATCCCGGCTGCCACCCGTGACGCGCTTGCCGCCGATCTCGCCCAGGCCGAGCGGAGCCGTCAGGCGATCGCGCCGCTGACGTCCGGGCATCCCGAGATCGACGTCGTCGACGCGTACGAAATCCAGCTGGTCAACATCCGGCAGCGGCTCGCTGAGGGCGCTCGGGTGGTGGGCCACAAGGTCGGCCTCTCGTCGCTGGCTATGCAGCAGATGATGGGCGTCGACGAACCCGACTACGGCCATTTGCTGGACGAGATGCAGGTCTTTGAGAACGTCCCGGTCAAATCCGACCGGTACCTGTACCCACGTGTGGAGGTCGAGGTCGGTTTCATCCTGGCCAATGACTTGCCGGGCGCGAACTGCACCGAAGAGGATGTCCTTAACGCAACCGAGGCGTTCGTGCCCTCGATCGAGCTGATCGATACCCGGATCACCGACTGGAAGATCGCGCTGTGCGACACCATCGCCGACAATGCGTCCTCCGCTGGCTTTGTGCTGGGCGAAGCCCGGGTCGCACCGTCGGACATCGACATCAAAGCCATCGACGCGGTCCTGACCAACAACGGCGAGGTGGTTGCCGAGGGTCGCAGTGACGCGGTGCTCGGTAATCCGGTCACCGCAGTAGCGTGGCTGGCCCGCAAGGTGGAAAGCTTTGGGGTGCGGTTAAGGGCCGGCGACATCGTGTTGCCCGGTTCGTGCACCCGAGCCATCGACGCACCTCCCGGCAGCAACTTCGTCGCCGATTTCGCCGGACTCGGTTCCGTGCGACTGTCTTTCGAGTAAAGGAGCGTCCATGCCGTCGAAAATGAGTGTGGCCATCGTCGGATCGGGCAACATCAGTACCGATCTGCTCTACAAACTGCTCCGCTCGGAGTGGTTGGAACCGCGCTGGATGGTCGGCATCGACCCGCAGAGCGAAGGCTTGGCGCGGGCGCGCAAACTCGGTCTCGAAACCACTCACGAGGGTGTCGACTGGTTGCTCGCGCAGTCGGAGAAACCCGACATGGTCTTCGAGGCGACCAGCGCCTACGTGCACCGCGACGCCGCACCGAAATACGAGGCGGCCGGCATCCGCGCGATCGACCTGACACCGGCCGCGGTCGGCCCGGCCGTCATCCCGCCGGCCAACCTGCGCGACCACCTCGACGCGCCGAACGTCAACATGATCACCTGCGGCGGCCAGGCCACCATCCCGATCGTCTATGCGGTGTCGCGCGTGGTCGAGGTGCCCTACGCCGAGATCGTCGCGTCGGTGTCGTCGAGTTCCGCCGGGCCGGGCACGCGGGCCAACATCGACGAGTTCACCAAGACCACCTCGCGCGGCGTTCAGACCATCGGTGGCGCTCAGCGCGGCAAGGCGATCATCATCCTGAACCCAGCCGATCCGCCGATGATCATGCGCGACACCATCTTCTGCGCCATTCCCGAGGACGCCGACCGTGAGGCGATTGCCGCCTCGATCCACGAGGTCGTCGCCGAGGTCCAGACCTACGTGCCCGGGTACCGGCTGCTCAACGAGCCGCAGTTCGACGACCCGTCGGTGCACTCGGGCGGGCAGGCGCTGGTCACCACCTTCGTCGAGGTCGAAGGCGCCGGCGATTACCTGCCGCCGTATGCCGGCAACCTCGACATCATGACCGCCGCGGCCACCAAGGTCGGCGAAGAAATCGCGAAGGAGTCGCTGTCCGCGACGGCCGGAGGAGCTAAAGCATGACTACCGACATCTTTTTCAACCCGATCTGGGACGTCCGCATGACGGACACCTCGCTGCGCGACGGCTCGCACCACAAGCGCCACCAGTTCACCAAGGACGAGGTCGGCGCGATCGTCGCTGCGCTCGACAATGCCGGCGTCCCGGTCATCGAAGTGACGCACGGCGACGGACTCGGCGGTTCGAGCTTCAACTACGGGTTCTCCAAAACCCCCGAGCAGGAGTTGATCAAACTCGCGGCCGAGACCGCCAAAGAAGCCAAGATCGCGTTCCTCATGCTGCCCGGCGTAGGCACCAAGGAAGACATCAAAGAGGCGCAGAACAACGGCGGCTCGATCTGCCGGATCGCCACTCATTGCACCGAGGCCGACGTGTCGATTCAGCACTTCGGCCTCGCCCGCGAACTGGGTCTGGAAACCGTTGGCTTCCTGATGATGTCGCACACCATCCCGCCGGAGAAGCTGGCCGCGCAGGCCCGCATCATGGCTGACGCCGGCTGTCAGTGCGTCTACGTTGTCGACTCGGCCGGCGCGCTGGTCCTCGACGCTGTGGCCGACCGGGTGGCCGCCCTGGTCGCTGAACTCGGCGACGACGCCCAGGTGGGTTTTCACGGGCACGAGAACCTCGGGCTGGGTGTAGCGAACTCGGTGGAGGCCGTTCGGGCCGGCGCCAAGCAGATCGACGGATCCTGCCGCCGCTTCGGCGCCGGTGCGGGTAACGCGCCGGTCGAGGCGTTGATCGGCGTCTTCGACAAGATCGGCGTCAAGACCGGGATCGACTTCTTCGACATCGCCGACGCCGCCGAAGAGGTTGTCGCGCCGGCCATGCCGACCGAATGCCTGCTCGACCGCAACGCGCTGATCATGGGCTACTCCGGTGTCTACTCCAGCTTCCTCAAGCACGCCGTGCGTCAGTCCGAGCGCTATGGGGTTCCGGCCCACCAACTGCTGCACCGGGCCGGCCAGCGCAAGCTGATCGGCGGTCAGGAAGACCAACTGATCGACATCGCGCTGGAGATCAAGCGCGAGCAGGAAAACGGCGCACCCGCCTCGACGTAGTCTGAGCGAACCCACAGGCTAGGCAAAGGTGCCGCGAGTAACCTCGCCCGCATGAGTACGGCATCCAAGACTGTCGGCAGTGGACTGCGCGGCATCCTGGCCGGGGGGCTGCTAGCCGCTTCGGCCGCAACGTTGATTGCGCTGCCCGTGGCCAGCGCTGCATGCGATGGCCAGACCGTGGGTAATTCCATTAACTCATACCTACAGCGCCATCCCGATCTGCACGCGCAGCTGCAGGCCAAGTCCAGGTCGGAGGGCGGCAACGGCAACGTGATGGATTACCTGAGTCGGCATCCGGACGTGCGGCAACATTTGATCGACCTGTCGCAGCAGTGCGCGCCGTAGTGGGGGAGTGAGCCGACGTCGTTGCTGAACGTCGTGGGCAACACGCGAGATGTTCGCCCATTGACGAAAACTAGAACACGTTCTAGCGTCGTTACGTGTCCGCCCCCCTGTTCTCTGAGCCGCTTGTCTCTGCCATCGCCGAGTCCGAGAAACTAGTCGCCGCGGCACCGCACATCGAGACCGAAGCCGACCTGCTCGAAGGGTTGCAGTATCTGGCCGGTTGCGTGGCCGCGTGCACGCACATGGTGTTCGACTACGACCGCGACCACCCCGTGCTGCTGTCGGGCACCGGGCCGTACACCAAGATGGGCCTGGACAACCCGGACACCCTGTATTTCGGCTGCCGGGTGCAGCCCGACCACGACTACCTCGTCAAGGGTGTTCGCGGCACCACCACCGACCTGAGCTTCCAACTGCTCGGCGGTGAATACACCGACGACAACGTGCCCGCCAGCCAAGCGGCCTTCGACGACCGTGAGCTCGAGATCGCCGCGGACGGCAGTTTCCAGTGGCAGGTGCGGCCGACCAGTCCCGGCCAGCTGGTGATCCGGGAGGTGTACGGCGACTGGGCGGCGCAGCGAGGCACACTGTCGATCTCGCGGTCGGACACGGTGGGTACGGCACCTCCGCCACTGACCCGCGCGACGATCGAAAAGCGTTACAACGCAGCCGGAAAGCAACTGGTCAACCGGATCAAGACCTGGCTCCAGTTTCCGCAGTGGTTCTATCTGGACATCCCGGTCAACACGATGGTCGCGCCTCGCTTGACGCCTGGTGGTCTGGCGACGCAATACTCGTCGGTCGGGCACTTCGAGCTGCGGCCGGACGAGGCGCTGGTCATCACGTTGCCGGTGACCGACGCGCCTTACCTCGGCTTCCAGCTGGGCAGCCTGTGGTACATCTCGCTGGACTACATCAACCACCAGACGTCGCTGAACAACACTCAGGCGCAAGCGGATCCGGATGGCAAGGTCCGCATTGTCGTTGCCGATCAGAACCCCGGGGTCACCAACTGGGTCGAGACAACGGGCCACCGCCGTGGTTTCTTGCAGTTCCGCTGGCAGCGGGTGTCGCGTCCGCTCACCGAGGCCGACGGACCCACCGTCGAGCTGGTCGACATCGACAAGCTGGCGGGCGCCCTGCCGCACTACGAGCACAACAAGATTTCCGAAGAAGACTGGCGTATACGAATTGCGTTGCGTCAACAGCAAATTGCGGCAAGGATGTTGGGGTAACCATGACGGGTCTGCTCGAGAAGAAGGTCATCGTGATCAGCGGTGTGGGCCCCGGGCTCGGTACCACGCTGGCGCACCGGTGCGCGAATGACGGCGCCGAGCTGGTGCTGGCGGCGCGCACGGTGGAGCGGCTGGAAGACCTCGCCAAGCAACTCGGCGACTCCGGCCACAAGGCGTTGGCCGTGCGCGCGGACATCACCGAGGACGACGACGTCGCGGCACTCGTGGAATCCACCACCTCGAACTTCGGCAAGGTGGATGTGTTGATCAACAACGCGTTCCGGGTGCCGTCGATGAAACCGTTGGCCGGCACCAGCTTCCAGCACATCCGCGATGCGATCGAGCTGAGCGCACTTGGCGCGCTGCGCCTCATCCAGGCGTTCACGCCGGCACTGGAGGCGTCCAGCGGCTCGATCGTCAACGTCAACTCGATGGTGCTGCGCCACTCACAGGCGAAGTACGGCGCCTACAAGATGGCAAAATCCGCACTGCTGTCCATGTCGCAGTCGTTGGCCACCGAGCTCGGCGAGAAGGGTATCCGGGTCAACTCCGTTGCGCCCGGCTATATTTGGGGCGAGACGTTGCAGGCCTACTTCGAGCACCAGGCCGGCAAGTACGGCACCACCGCCGAACAGATCTACGAGGCCACCGCGGCCAATTCAGACCTCAAGCGCCTGCCCACCGAGGACGAGGTGGCGTCGGCGATCATGTTCATGGCCAGCGATCTGTCCAGCGGCATCAGCGGACAGACTCTCGACGTCAACTGCGGTGAGTACCACAATTAGCCGCTGCCGACGACACAAAGCGAAGCGATGAGGAGGAAAGCGGCGAAGTGACGGCTGAACGCACTGACATCGCGACCGTCGATGAGTTGCACGCGTCGGCGACCAAGCTGACCGGGCTCGACGACTTCGGCGTCGACAACGACAACTACCGCGAAGCGCTCGGTGTGCTGCTGGACTCCTACCAGCGGGAAGCTGGCCTTACGGTGTTGGGCAGCAAGATGAATCGCTTCTTCCTGCGCGGCGCGCTGGTCGCCAGGTTGTTGTCCGAGTCCGCGTTCAAGCAATACCCGCAGCATGCCGACGTCGACATCAAGCGACCCATCTTTGTCACCGGACTGGTACGCACCGGCACGACGGCCTTGCATCGGTTGCTCGGCGCCGACCCGGCGCATCAGGGACTGCACATGTGGCTCGCGGAGTTTCCCCAGCCACGCCCGCCGCGCGACACCTGGGACTCGCACCCGCTGTACCGCCAACTCGACGACCAGTTCAACCAGCACCACCAGGACAACCCGGGCTACACCGGCTTGCACTTCATGGCCGCCTACGAACTCGAGGAATGCTGGCAGTTGCTGCGCCAGTCGCTGCATTCGGTGTCCTACGAGACGCTGGCGCACCTGCCGAGTTACTCAAAGTGGTTGTCGCAGCAGGACTGGACGCCGGCCTACCGGCGTCATCGAAAGAACCTGCAGCTGATCGGGCTCAACGACACCGACAAGCGGTGGGTGCTGAAAAACCCGAGCCACCTGTTCGCGCTCGACGCGCTGATGGAGACCTACCCCGACGCGCTGGTCATTCAAACGCATCGGCCGGTCGAGACGATCATGGCGTCGATGTGCTCGCTGGCCCAGCACACCACGGAGGGTTGGTCGACTAAGTACGTCGGCGCGCAAATCGGTTCCGACTCAATGGAAACCTGGTCGCGAGGACTCGACCAGTTCAACACCGCGCGCAAGAAGTACAACCCCAACCAGTTCTACGACGTCGACTACCGGGAGTTCATCGCCGACCCGATCGGCACGGTCACCGACATCTACCGCAAATTCGATATCCCGCTCACCGACGAGGCTCGGCAGGCGATGGAAGACAGCCATGCCGAAAGCCAAAGCGGCGAAAGGGCTCCCAAGCACAAGTATTCGCTTGACGACTACGGGTTGACGGCCGAGCAGGTCAAGGAGCGCTTCGCTGGACTGTGACGGCTAGCCGTCACCGGGTGGAGTGGCGGTGGACTCAGCCTCTAGGCATCCCTCGGCGACCGCGTGCTCGATGCTGTCGGCGAGTTTCGGGCAAGCCCGGGCGCGAGCGGTAGGCTCGCCGCCGGCGCGCATCTCGGCGAAGTGGGCGCAACGTCGTGAGGCGTCGTTATTCCATTGCACCGCAGTATGTCCGGGGCCCAGACGCTTGACGTTGACCGTCGCATGGCAGAACCGGCAATCGACCGGCTGTAGCCCCGAGGTCAGGTAGCGATTTCTGTCGGCCTGCGTGGCAGCCTGCACCGCAGCGGCGCGATCCGGGTCGGTGGCGAAATTCGGTGCCTTGGACCAGGACCCGCCGCGATTGCCCGTCGACTCCGGCTCGTCATGGTTGTGATCGCCATGAAGCATCAGCATCGACCGAGCTAGCCGATCGACGTCCGGCGGCTGGTCGGCGTGGCTCATGTAGCCGGCTGCTCGGCTTTCTCTTCGTCGGCCTGCTTCTGCAGGTTTGTGTCGACCTCAACATGCCACTTCTCGTTGGCGATGGTCGTGTCCACCTCGATCTCGAAGCGGTCCGTCATGTCCGGCGTGACATCGGCGACGTCGACGTAGAACTGCTGGTACCAGCGGCGCATCTGGTACACCGCGCCGTCTTCCTCGACCAGCAGTGGGTTGTCGATGCGGGTCTTGTGCTTCCAGATCTCGACGTCCTGCAGGAAGCCCTTGCTGACGCCCTCAGTGAAGACGTTGGCGAGCTTGTTGGTCATCTTCTCGTCCATGCCCTTGGGCTTTTCGACGATGACGCCCCACATCAGCACGAACGAGTTCTGGGTCACCGGGTAATGGCAGTTGATCAGTATCGACTCGGCCTTGTAGTCGCCGTAGGAGTTGTGCAGCCAGTTGATCATGAACGACGGACCGAAGTAGGACGCCTCGGAATCCAGGTGCGCCTCACCGTAGGAGGTGCCCAGATCGTTGACGTCGGGGCGGCCGACGTTGTGCAGGTACTGCGAGGCAATGTGGCCTTCGAAGACATTCTTGAAGTAGGTCGGCAGGCCGAAGTGGATGTAGAAGAAGTGCGCCATGTCGGTGACGTTGTCGATGATGTCTCGGCAATTGGAGCCTTCGATCAGGATCGAGTTCCACCGCCACTCGGTCCACTCGCCGCTGGAGAATTCGGGGATCTCCGGGATCTGCACCTCGGGCGGTGGCGGGTTGCCTTCGTGGTCGTGCCACACGAAGAGCAAACCGCTGCGGACATCGGTCGTCCAGGACCGGGTGCGGGCCAGACGCGGGGTGCGCTTGGCGTAGGGCACCAGCTTGCACTTGCCGTCGCCGCCCCAGCGCCAGTCGTGGAAAGGGCAGGCCACCTCGTCGCCCTTGATGGTGCCCTGCGCCAGGTTGCCACCCATGTGGCGGCAGTAGCCGTCCAGTACGTGGATATCGCCATGCGAGTCGGCGAATACCACCAGGTGGGTGCCGAAGGCCTCGATTCCGTGAGGTTCGCCGTCCAGGTAGTCCTTGACCGGGCCAAGGCAGTGCCAGCCGCGCGCGTAGCGGTCGGGCAGGGTGCCGGGGTCGATTTCGCGAACTTCGGCGGTGTCGGTAGCCATGAGGCCTCCACGTTGATCGGACTTCTAACTAGAACACGTTACAGTTTTTGCCCTCTATCGCGCAATGACGGGCACATCACTGCCGGTTACCCGGCCTGCGGTATATGTGAACGATGCCGCTGTTTGCCTTTGAAGGACGAGCGCCGCGGGTTGATCCCACGGCATTCGTCGCACCGACCGCGACGCTGATCGGTGACGTGGTGGTCGAGGCGGGAGCGTCGGTGTGGTTCAACACCGTGCTGCGCGCCGACTACGGACCCGTGATCGTGCGGGAGGGCGCGAACGTGCAGGACGGTTCCGTGCTGCACTCACCACCGGGCATCCCGGTAGACATCGGGCCGGGCGCGACCGTCGCGCACATGTGCATCATCCATGGCGCCCACATCGGCACCGAGGCGGTGATCGCCAACCATGCGACCGTGCTCGACGGTGCGGTGATCGGTGCGCGCAGTCTGGTCGCCGCGGGCGCACTGGTGACCGGTGGCACGAAGATTCCCGCCGAGGTCTTGGTGGTAGGAGCGCCCGCGACGGTCAAGGGTCCGATCGCCGGAACCGGCGCCGAGATGTGGGTGAAGGTGAACCCCAAGGCGTATCAGGATCTTGCCCAGCGTTATTTGACGGGGCTCGAACCGATTTAGGCTTCGCGCATCCAGTCCGGCGTCACCGCGAGCCCGTTGTGGTGACGGTATTCGGCGATGGCTTTCAGGTTTTTCATCTCCAGGAGATGACCCGCGCCGAACATGTCCCAGAAATCTCCCACCCACACCGGCCGCTCCGCTGGGCTGGCATCTGGATACGGATTGCGGTCGTAGAAGGGGTGGTGGCAGTTCGTCCACAGCACCACCGAGCCCGGCTTGTCCAGCACGGTTTGCGCGTCGATGATGCGCATCAGGTAAATCATCCATAGATGCTTGCCCTGGTCCCACGCGCAGTGATAGTCGACGGTACGACCCTGCTCACTGGCCTCGGTGCGGACGTAGATTTCGGTCTCCGACCCCAACCGGTCGTAGGCCTGCCAAAGTCCCGGCTCATCGGTTTCGGTGAACCCCCGCAGGCTGTAGGTCCATTCTTCCAGGCAACGGGTATCGGCCATGTAGGAGAACAGTTCGTCCGGCGGGCAGTCGATGTAGTCATTGACGGTGCAGTATTGGCCGAACACTTCGTCGTGCGGGTACACCGAATGCATCATTTCCATGATCATCGGGGTCGCCTTCTCCCGCGGGCTGGTCTCGATCCGGGTTATCCCATCGATCGGCTGGGCACTGCCGGTGTGGGCGACGATATCTTCAAGCGCGGGCAGCGACATCGGATCGGTCTCCTTCGCGGGCATACGACTGTGAGTCCACGAGCTGCAGCGTAGGTAAAAAGGAAAGCGGCTCCTGTTAAAAGCGTTGCAAACGCGCAGATTTCGCTGGCAATTGATTGAGGCAATCATACACATTTAGTCAGCCCGCGGACGCCGACTTTGTGCACGCTCTTTATGGCGGATTGCCGCCCGCAAAGCAGATTCCGCTCGAATTGAACCGTTTGAGGTCGGGGCTCGTTGCATCTGTACCAGTGCCTTTGCGACGCTGTCGCATGGGAGTGGCAGTCGGCCGCATACCAATCGTCGCGGCCGTCCGATTGCTGCGCTCTTGCGGGAGGACGATGAACACACCACTCGATGCCCGTTATTCGTCACCTCACTCGCTGACGATCGAGCTGCGCGACATTGTTCGCGAATACCGGGTCGGCGGCCAGCAAGTGCGTGCACTCGACGGGATAAGCCTGCGATTCGGGGGCGGCACGTTTGTGTCGATAGTGGGTCCGTCGGGCGCGGGTAAGAGCACGTTGCTGCACTTGCTCGGTGCGCTGGACTCGCCTGATTCCGGGTCAATCACGTTCGACGGCGATGAGATTGGCCACCTCAGCGACGAACAACAGTCACAATTCCGCCACCATCGCATCGGGTTCGTCTTCCAGTTCTTCAACCTGCTGCCGACCCTGTCGGCGTGGGAGAACGTGGCTGTCCCGAGATTGCTTGACGGCGTCCGGCTGGGCAAGGTCAAGTCGGATGCGGTTCGGCTGCTGGACCGGGTTGGCCTCGGCAACCGGACCCAGCATCGGCCGGCGGAACTATCGGGTGGTCAATTGCAGCGGGTGGCGGTGGCCCGGGCGTTGATGATGGATCCATCGCTGATCCTCGCCGACGAACCGACCGGCAATCTCGACTCCGCCACCGGCGCTTCAATTTTGACGCTTCTCGCCGAGGTGGCGCACGAAGACGGCGACAGTCGGCTAGTGGTGATGGTGACGCACAATTCCGATGCTGCGGCGACGACGGACCGGGTCGTCACCCTCCAAGACGGACGTGTCGGCTCCGACGAGCTCTCAGTGGTGCCCGGATGAGACCGGGCTCGGCGATCGCTGCCTCGGCGAGCCGGTTACGCGTATTCAGTCTGCGTGAACTCGTCGTGCATCGTCGGCGTACGACGGCATCGATCGCTGTAATGGCAGTTTCCGCAATGTATCTCGTCGCTGTCATTGGGATCTTTGGTTCGATCACCGGATCGGTGAATCGGCTGGCCAATGGGATCGCCGGCGTCGCAGCACTCGAGGTATCGGGAATCACCGACGCGGGGTTTCCCGACACGATCACGGCCGATGTCGCCGCGGTACCCGGAGTTTCGACTGCGGCACCGATGATTCGAACCTCTACCCCCGCGGCATCGGGACCAGTTCTGCTGTTCGGCGCAGATAAGAGCAGCGCCGCGTTGGGCGGTGCCTTGAAAGACGCCGTTCAGAAACCGTTGAAGACTCTGTCCGAGAACCCCAACGGTGTCCAGGTCGGGCCTCGGGTCGGTTACGCCAAAGGACAGACGTTCCAGCTGGGCTCCACTTCGGTCACGGTCACCGAAGTACTCACCGGCAAGCAATTCGCCGACCTCAACGGCGGCCACTACGTACTGGCTCCACTTACTCTGGCGCAGAACATAATTGGTCGTAAGGGCCAGCTCGACTCGATACTTATCACGACGAAACCCGGTGCCGATCTCGGAGCAGTGCGGGCGAGGCTCACCGCAGCCGTCAGGGATCGGGCGATCGTTGCGGCTCCGAGCATGCGGGCAGTCCGGGCCGGTGACGGCGTCAAGCTGATGAACTACATGGCATTGATGGGTGCCGGTGTGGCATTGGTGGTTGGCGCGTTCCTGGTGTACACCACGACGACAATGGCGATCACCCAGCGCCGGCCGGTCATCTCGATGCTGCGTGCGATCGGTGGCCGACGCACCACGATCGTTCGCGACCTGATCGGGGAGGCCGTCATACTCGGGCTGATCGGCGGAGCGATCGGCGCGGGTATCGGAATAGGGATGGGCCGTGCGGCGATTGGTCGATTGCCGCCGGCCATAACCCAAGGTCTGGAAGCTCGGATTCAGTACTGGTTGCCTGGCTATGCGATACCGGTGGCATTGGCAGCGACGGTCCTCACCGCTGTGGCGGCAACGGCGATGGCGGCCCGGCAGGTCTACAAGGTTTCACCGATCGAGGCCCTCGCGCCGGTTGGCGTTTCAGCGGCCGATTTCGTGCCACGGTGGCTACGCATATCGTCCGGGGTGGTAGCCGTCGCGGTGTTCGTGGCAACGATCAGTGTCGTCGTCGACCGTCGCGGCAGCTTGGCATTGGTCGCTGTCTTCGCGCTATTCAGCGCGGAGATCGCGCTCGGTTTCGCACTGACCTCGGTCATGGTCAAGGCCGCATCCGCGACCGCCCGAATTTTCGGGTCGGTTGGACCGCTGGCCGCTGCGACCATAGAGCGGGCGCCGCGGCGAGTGTGGGCCACGGTAATGACGGTGCTCATCGCCGTGGTCACCACCGTCGTCATAACCGGTACGAACGCCGACATGATCCGTTCGGCGCGAGCCATTTTCGCGCCGGTCGCGGGCGTCGACGTGTGGGTGAGTGCCGATCCCCCCGACAGCTACCCGACCGATGCGCTACCGCAGGATCTTGCCGACAAGGTGGCCGCGGTGCCGGGGGTAGGAAGTGTCACCAAGGGCGCATCCGGGTTCGCCGAGGTCGGTGGGACGCGGGTAATGCTCGACGGGTTTTCCGCCGGCACCGCCGATCCGCTCTACCGGGCGCTAGGCGATCAGGTACGCAACGCGCTGCTCGCCGGTCAGGGAGTGGTGTTGTCGCAAAACCTCGGCAAGACTCTGCACGTTCGAGTCGGCGACGAGCTCCGGCTGCAGACCCCGCACGGCCCACGGGGTGCGACGGTGCTCGCCCTGGTCCCGTACTTCTCCACCGTCATCGGCACCGTCGGGATGAACCTCGACCGAATGCGGGAGTGGTTCGATCGGCCGGCAGCGACATCTCTTCAAGTCAACGCGGCCGCAGGCGCGGATCCGAATCGTCTCCTGGCCGACGTTCGCCGGGCGGTGCCTGCGCCGAACTACGTATACAGTGGTCGCACGGCGCTGGCGGGCCTGGAGGCGCCACTGCACCAGAGCATGTTCATCGCCAACGCCGTCTGGATCATTGTTGTATTCGTCGCGGCGGTAGCGCTTTTCAACACGTTGACGCTCTCGGTGCTCGAGCGACGCCGCGAAATTGGTGTGTTGCGGGCGATGGGGACCAGCAGACGGTTCACCCTGCGCATGATCCTGGCCGAGGCTGCTGCCATCGGCATCGTCGGCGGTGTCTGCGGGTTGCTGTTCGGCCTGGCAGATCAGTGGCTCTACAGCCTCGTCAGCGGCGAGATGATGAATTTCACCGTTGACTTCCGACCCAGCCCGACGGCACTGGTGTTCACCCTCGGCGCGCTGGCGATCAGCCTGCTCGGCTCGCTGCCGCCAGCGCGGCGAGCGTCGCGACTAAACATCATCGAGGCCGTCGGCGTCGACTAAGGCAATGGCGATCTCAGTTCAGCTGTTCGCCTCAGAGGCCGAAGAAGTTGTTTGCAACAAGGATGTCCCACAGCCCTGCAAGGGGATCCGTGAAGGGAATGGTGAACGAGCTGTCGAGGCTTGGCATCATTGTGTCGACGAACGTGTTGACTGTCACGCCAGCCTCGCCGATTCCTGTGTCGTCGGGCAGCGTTATTCCTAACCCAGCCAACAGATCCGAGCTGTCCTTCCCAGAAGTCAACACATCGGTGATGCCCATAGACGGGATGTTGAGGATCATCCCTTCGAAGTTGCCGTCAGGGTCGGCCGCCCCGATGTCCGTGATGCCAAAGGCCTTGAGCAATGGGTCGGTGGCTGAAATGAAGTCCGGGTCGCACCCAAGGGCGTCATCGGGCGCGCAAATGGCGCGGGCGACGGGGCTGGTTGCCAACGGGATGAGCCCGGCGGCCACGAGAGCACCGGCAGCCGTGCCGAGAACGAGGGTGATATGGCGAGCACTCATTGGAGACTCCAATCAAGAGTGGGAGTGTGATCTAGCTCACTGTTAAAGAATCCTGAGCTTGTGCCGCAAAGAAACTGAGCGATACCCCCTCACCTGGTGCGATCCGCCGGATCAGAAACCGCGCGGACTGTTCGGCCATACCGGGTAACACGGGCCATTGGTGAATATCAGCTTAACTAAAGATTAACAATAGCTGAACAAAAGATAACGATTACCGTATGGATGAAGCAGCGTTCATTCGATGACGGTGGCAAAACCTCGCAGATGAGGAGTGCAGGGGGGCGGCACCAGCGTGCGGCGAGTGTTGTGCAATCCCGCGGTATCGAACCCGGCCGCCGCGATGGCGTCGACGGTTCGGCGGTTCGGCTCGCAACCGGAAGCCAGCCACGACCACGGCTTGGCGATCAGGTCCTGAAACCGACCCATTAGCCCCTCCCCGCGGACATGCTCGAGAACGACCAATCTGCCTGCGGGAACGAGGACCCGGTGGATCTCGCCGAGCGTCGCGGCCACATCGTCGACCGAGCAGAGCACCAACCCTACGTGCACCGAGTCGAAGCTGTTGTCCGGGAAAGGAATCGATTCGCCGGCACCGTCGACGATATCGACGGCAATGTTGTGGCGGCGAGCCAGCGCCGACGCCATGCGGCGCATTGCAGGCTCTGGCTCCACCGCCGCCACCGACTTCACCGCCGGCGGAAGGAACAGCAAGTCGGTCCCAGGGCCGACGCCCACCATCAGTAGCCGGCCGAACGCGTGGGTCATCGCGTCTCGGCGATAGCGGCGATAGAACAGCCGGTCGAACACCGGCATGCCTAGCCGATAGATGTACGGGAACAACGGATTACGCCGGGTCATCTGTTGCCTAGATCCAGGCGGTAAGGCGGATATTCGTCGCGCATCAACGAGACGTACACGGCCACCCGATAGCGCCACCTGACGATGCCCATCAGAAGGTCGAACATGCCCTGGTTGATTGTGCCGATGCACCCCAACCACACCGCGTTGACGACGCAGAGCGCCTGAAGAAATGGCTCCAGCGACCAGCACAAGATTATCTGCGGCAGTCCCAGCAGCCACCGTTGCAACGGTGCAGCCCGATTCGCAAGACTCTCTGGGTAATCCACCTCGAGGTCGGCCGGGTAATCCGGTACTGAGGCGAGCGTAAAAGGCGGGTACTTGTCGGTGCTGTTCATGGGGAAGCGGTAATTCATTAGTCGCCACGACCAGCGCAGGACCCCGACATTGAAGTCGAAGAGCGGGCGCGGATAACGTCCGGTGTACAAGATGGCGACACTGGCGGCGATCGTCACCAGCGGATACAGCAGATACAGGCCGATCAGAATGGGGTAGTGGGGCACCGCCAGTACGCACCATTTAACGAGCCAGAGTCGGCGCGACGGCGCGTCGATTTCACTGCGTACGCGCACGGGATCGCCCTTACCGACGAGACCATCCACGCTGTCCATCCTGCAACTCCCAGGGCCGATGTGCAGGTCGCTCCACTGTGATTACGCGGGAGAGCAGTGCTGGGTTCAGATCTTGCGGGCGCTCGCAGTTGCCTGGTCGACTTCCCAAAAAGCGCGCAGCGCCCGCATCTTGCCGTCGCTGTCGACCTTGTAGGTGAAGACGCCTTCGGCGGTGATCTGGTGTCCCGCCGCGGTGATCAGGATGTGGCCGACGTTGGCCTCCTCATTGCCGCATTGGTAAGTCTTGTCGAAGACGAACTCGATGTTGTCGGTCGGCGCGATCGCCATGTCCCAGAACGCCGAGATGGCGTCTCGACCGCGATGCCCTTTGCCTTCGGGGTCGAAATGCGATGGGCCGACAGGGTCTTCGACGATGCCGTCGTCGGCGAAGTTCGCCACCCAGGCCTCTTTGTCCCTGGCCGCCACCGCATCGCGAGAGCGCTTGCCGGCCAGGTGTGCAGGAGTGTCGGCCATGTCAGTCCTGCCAGCCCGAGTGAATGTAGGTGTCGGCCCAACGCTTCAGCGAGTCCTTCTTCTTGTCCAGCGGCGCGTCGGTCCCAAGCCCGTCCAGAAGCCAGGGGATCGTGATGTAGTCGGTGACCCCTATCTCGGCGAGCTCGCGATGACCATCCACACCGAATTTGTCGATGCATACCGCCTGGATCTCGAAAGGCTGTTCCGCACGGCCGTTTTCGGCGCGCAGCTCGTCTAGCTTGCCAATGGTTTCGGCAAGCTGGGCATGCGTCATCATTGCGCTGGTCCAGCCGTCACCGACCCGTGCCGCTCGGCGCAGCGCCACGTCGGTGTGGCCGCCCACGTAGAACGGCACCGGTTCAGTGGGCGCCGGGCTCATCTGCAGGCGGTCGAAATCGTAGAACTCGCCGTGGAATTCGACCATGCCGCCCGCCAGCACCAGCTTGATGACCTCGATCATCTCGTCGACGCGTTTGCCGCGCTTGGCATAGGGAACGCCGCACCACTCGAATTCTTCTGGAGCCCAACCAATCCCGACTCCGAATCCGAAGCGGTTGTTGGTCAGGTTGGCCACCGAGCCAACTTGGCGGGCCAGTAGCAGCGGGTTGCGTGAACCCAGCTTCATCACGTTCGTATAGAACCGCAGCTTCGAGGTGACCGCGCCCATCGCGCCTGCGAGGATCAGCGGGTCGACCCAGGGCGACTCCTCATCGAACATCCGCTTGCCGTCGGCGGTGTAGGGGTAATCGACGGATTGCTTCTCGAAATAAAAGATCGAATCCGGCAGCGCGATCGAATCGAATCCAACTTCCTCGGCGGTCTTGGCCAGCTCGGTCAGTTGGTCGATCTGCCCGAACGCGATACTGCAGGTGTACTTCACTTCTTGTCCGCTCCGACCACCCACATCGAGTAATACTGCGAGCCACCGCCGTACGCGTGGCCAAGTGCCTTGCGCGCGTTGGGTACCTGGTGATCGCCCGCCTTACCCATCACCTGGATCGCTGCTTCGGCGAACCGGATCAGGCCCGAGGCGCCGATCGGGTTCGACGACAGCACCCCACCGGAGGCGTTGAGCGGGATGCGCCCGCCGATCGCGGTCTCTCCCGCCTCAGTGAGCTTCCAGCCTTCGCCCTCGGGCGCAAATCCCAGGTTCTCCAACCACATCGGCTCGAACCACGAAAACGGTACGTAGATCTCCGCGGCGTCGATCTCGTCGATCGGGCTGGTGATGCCGGCGGCCTTCCATAGCGCCTTGGCGGCGTCGCGTCCGGCTTGCGGGTTGACCTGGTCGCGACCGGAGTACGCCAACGGCTCGGTGCGCAACGCGGTGGCGTGAATCCAGGCCACCGGGTGACCGTCCTTAACACGCTTGTCGGCGATGTCCTCGTTCCCGATCACCACCGCGCAAGCGCCGTCGGACGATGGGCAGGTTTCGTCGAATCGGATTGGGTCCCAAAGCATCTGCGACGACATGACCTTGTCCACCGTGATGTCGGGCTGATGCAGGTGCGCCAATGGGTTCTTGGCCCCGTTCAGCCGGTCCTTGACCGCGACCAAGGCGCCGATGTGCGTTGGCGCGCCCGATCGGCGGATGTAGGAGCGCACATGCGGAGCGAAGTACCCTCCAGCGCCTGCACCCACCGGCTTGGTGAAGGGCACTGGAATGCTCAACGCCCACATGGCATTCGACTCGGACTGCTTCTCCCACGCCATCGCCAGCACCCGCCGGTACTTGCCGGACTGCACCAGGCTTGCGGCCACCACGCCGGTCGACCCACCGACCGACCCCGCGGTGTGCACCCGGATCAACGGCTTGTTGGTCGCGCCCACCGCGTCGGCCATGAACAACTCCGGCATCATGACGCCCTCGAAGAAGTCCGGCGCCTTGCCGACGACCACCGCGTCGATGTCGTCCATCGTCGATCCCGAGTCGGCCAACGCCTTGTCGATGGCCTCGCGAACCAGGCCGTTCATCGAGACGTCCTGCCGTTTGGCGACGTACTTCGTCTGGCCGGTGCCGAGCACCGCAGCGAGCTGGCCCGCCATTTCTATTTCCCTTCCAGCACGGCGACGAGATTCTGTTGCAGGACCGGGCCGCTGGTCGCGTGCGCAAGCACCCGGCCGGCCGAGCCGTCAAAAATGTGTTGCGCCGCGAAGCCGATGCGCTCCAACCCGGCGGAGAACATCGGGTTGGCCGCCAGCGCCCCGCCCGACGGGTTGATCTTCGTCGACGACGGCAGGCCGATCGCCTCGGTCAGGATCAGTTGCTGATGGCTGAAGGGTGCGTAGATCTCGGCGACCTCGATCGAGCCGGCATCACCGCCCGTCGCAGCTTTGGCCGAGGCCCCGGTCGACGGCGAGGTGGTCAGGTCGCGGGCGCCGAGCACCGGGGTCTCGATGCGGTGCTCGATTCCGGTGATCCACGCCGGGTTCTCGCGCAGCTCACGAGCCCTGTCGCCGACGGCCAACACGATCGCCGATGCGCCGTCGGTGATCGGCGCGATGTCATGGCGCCGAAGGGGATCCGCGAAGTACGGCCGGGCCAGGAGCTCGTCGATGCTCTTGGCGGGCTTCTCCGAGTCGGTGCGCTCGGCGACGGCGAATGAATCCAGCGCCACCTGAGCCATCTGTTCGGCCGTCCACTTGCCCGCGTCCAGACCGAACCGCGCCTGCAGCCCCGCCATCGACACCGCGTCCGGCCACAGTGGCGCGACCGTGTACGGGTCGGTCTGCAGTGATAGCACCCGGCGCAGGGTGCCGGCCGAGGACTTGCCGAAGCCGTAGACCAGCGCGGTGTCGACCTCGCCGGTCAGCAGCTTGATGTACGCCTCGTACAGCGCCCACGCGGCGTCCATCTCCACATGCGACTCGTTGATCGGCGGCACCGCGCCGATCGAGTCGATCGCCGAGATGAACGAAAATGCCCGGCCGGCAAGGTAATCGCACGAGCCGGAGCACCAGAAGCCGATGTCGGTCTGCTGCAGACCGAGTTCTTCGTAGAGCGAGTGAAAACACGGCATCAACATTTCGACGCCGTTGGTGGTGCCGTCGGTGCGGCGCACATGCGGTGCATGAGCGAATCCGACGACAGCTACATCGCGAAAAGTCACGTCGTTGGTCCCTTTACAGGTGGTGTTTGTAGGTGTCGTAGTCGGCGTCGGGTTCGCCGGTCGGCTTGAAGTACTCGATGTTGTCGATGCCCAGACCCCACTCCTCGCGGGGTTTCCAGACCGCCTCGACTCGCATGCCCATCCGCACCTCGGTGGCGTCGATCTCCTGAATCAGGTGCAGGAACGCGATATCCGCGCCGTCGAGCAGCACGTAGGCCGCGACGTACGGCGGCTTGATGCGCTGGCCGGCGAACGGGATGTTGATGATCGCGAACGTCGTCACGGTTCCCTTGTCCGGCAACTCGATGAAGTTGTCGAGTTCCAGGCCGGTCGCCGGGTCGGCTTCCTTCGGCGGGAAGTACACCTTGCCGCTGTCTCCGGAGCGGGCACCGAGCAGCTTGCCCTCCTCGAGTGCTTTCAGGAACGCGGTCTCGGGAAGTGAAGCGGTGTGCTGGATTTCGATGCTGCTCGGGGTCACCTGGACCGTCACTGCGTCGCGGTCGTCCTTCGCGTCCGACACGGGCTCGGCCTCGTCCCCCGGCGCGAAGTAGGCGATGTCGGTGATCGCGCCGACGGTCTCGTCGGCCCAGTGCACATGCACCCGTGCGCCGCTGCTGATCGCGTCGGATGATCCGGCGTCGACCGCGTGCAGCATCGGAACGTCGGCACCGTCGAGCTTGATCAGCGCCCAGGCGAATGGGCGGTCCAACGGTTGTCCGTCAAGCGGTTCGGGCTGCCAGGTCCAGGACAGCACGGTCCCGACGCTTTCCACGGGCACGATCTCGGTCAGCCGTTCGTAGGTCACCGGGTCGAACTCGGCGGGCGGGACATAGACCCTGCCATCCGATCCCCGGGCGCCGACGACGCGTCGCTCGCGCAGGGCGGTGAAGAACTCACCCAGGGTGGGGCCGACTGAACGGGTGTAGTCGAACGACAGCTTCAGAGGCGCCGAGAGAACCTTCTGACGGGTATCGATCTGCACCGGGCTGCTTTGGCTGGTGGTCACAGTGTCGAGTAGAACAGGTTCTAAGAATGGATTCAAGATAGGGTCAAGACCTCCCACGGAAGGTAGTGCGCATGAAGCTCGGTCTCCAGTTGGGATATTGGGGCGCTCAGCCGCCCACCAACCACGCCGAACTGGTGGCGGCGGCCGAGAACGCCGGCTTCGACGCGGTATTCACCGCCGAGGCGTGGGGGTCGGACGCGTACACGCCGCTGGCCTGGTGGGGCTCGTCAACGCAGCGGCTGCGACTAGGCACCTCGGTCGTGCAACTGTCCGCCCGCACTCCGACCGCCTGCGCGATGGCGGCGCTGACCCTCGACCACCTCTCCGGCGGCCGGCACATCCTTGGCCTGGGTGTGTCCGGGCCGCAGGTGGTGGAGGGCTGGTACGGCCAGGCATTTCCGAAGCCGCTCGCTAGAACCCGCGAATACGTCGACATCATCCGGCAGGTGTGGGCCCGCGACAAGCCGGTAACCAGCGACGGCCCGCACTACCCGTTGCCGCTGAAGAGCGAGCGCGCAACCGGTCTGGGCAAGCCGCTCAAGCCGATCACCCATCCGCTGCGCTCGGACATCCCGATCATGCTGGGCGCCGAAGGGCCGAAGAATGTGGCGCTGGCCGCCGAGGTCTGCGACGGCTGGCTGCCGATCTTCTACACGCCCCGGATGGCCGATACCTACAACGAATGGCTGGACGAGGGATTCGCCCGGCCCGGGGCGCGGCGCAGTCGCGAGGACTTCGAGATCTGCGCGACCGCCAACATCGTCATCACCGACGACCGGCCCGCCGCCTTCGCGGCGATGAAGCCCTACATCGCGCTTTACATGGGCGGGATGGGTGCCGAGGACACCAACTTCCACGCCGACGTTTACCGCCGGATGGGTTACGCCGACGTCGTCGATGACGTGACCAAGCTGTTCCGCAGCAATCAGAAGGACAAGGCCGCTGAGATCATCCCGGACGAGGTGATCGACGACGCCGCGATCGTCGGCGACGTTGACTACGTGCGTAAGCAGATCAAGGCCTGGGAAGCGGCCGGCGTGACGATGATGGTAGTCAATGGCCGCAGTACAGAGCAGGTCCAAGAGTTGGCCAGCCTGGTTTGAGCCGGTCCTTGCGGCGGGCTAGAACACGTTCTAGATTGGCCGGGTGACGCTTTTGAGACGGTCAGTCTATGACGTGTGCGTCGCCGAAGGTCATCTCGACGTGGCCCACCGCTCCCGACACCATCGCGCGCTTCGGCAGCCCAAGCGACGCCAGTTCTCGGGCGTAGGCGTGATCGCCCAGGCGCAGCGTCGCCCCGCCGGGCCGGCCGCGCATCCCGCGGACCCGCATCTCCCACGGCACCTCGCGGGTGGTGCCTTCGGCGTAGGTGTAGGTCTTGAGCACTTGTGGCCGCGACGTGAACAGCGAAGGCACCGGCAGGCCGCGGCCGAAATCGATGCCGGCGATGTATTGGCCCTCGGCGCTGACGTCGAATCCGAAGCCACCGCTCTCACGAATGGTGAAGTCCGCCATGATCTTTGGGAATCCCCAAATCGTGCGTCCGGCCTCCAGTGTGAAGGCTTGATCCACCGGCAGGTGGTGGATGAACGCCGCGGCGTCGCCGAGTGCCTTGAAGCCACGGGCCTGCGAGCCAGGCGGATTGACCATCACCGCGGTACCGAATTCGTGATACCGCCCGAGATCCCCGTCGATGTAGCGGGCCAGCATCAGGTTGACCACCGCCCGGCCTGGCCGATGCTGGCAGACCTGCAGCCCGCTGTAGTCGATAAGCCGTTGCGCCGCAACGGCATCGACCGAGAACATCGCGGTGTGGACGTCCGCCTTGCGGATCTGCACCGGCATGGTGAGCACTGTTCCGGCGATGGTGTGCTGTGAATTCGGCATGCCGCCCACTGTAATCCGCTAACAATTGGACCAAGTAGATATCTGGAGGCTAGTTATATGACTGCGACGATCCCGGACACGATCGTGGACATCGACTTGGCGGACGGCAACTTCTATGCCGACCGCGAGGCTTCACGCGAGGCCTACCGCTGGATGCGGGCCAACCAGCCGGTCTTCCGCGACCGCAACGGGCTGGCCGGCGCGACCACCTATCAGGCCATCATCGACGCGGAGCGCAACCCAGAGCTGTTCTCCAATACCGGCGGCATTCGCCCCGACCAGCCTGGAATGCCGTACATGATCGACATGGACGACCCGGCACACCTCATGCGGCGCAAGCTGGTCAACGCCGGCTTCACCCGCAAGCGGGTGACCGAGAAGGAGCCGTCGATCGGCCGGCTGTGCGACGCCCTGATCGACGCGGTCTGCGAGCGTGGCGAGTGTGACTTCGTCCGGGACGTCGCCGCTCCGCTGCCGATGGCAGTGATCGGGGACATGCTCGGTGTGCTGCCCGAGGAGCGTGGCTTGCTGCTGAAGTGGTCGGATGATCTGGTGTCGGGGCTGAGTTCGCACCTCGACCCGGCCGGACCGGAATTCCAGACGGTGATGAATGCCTTTGCGGGATATACCGAATTCACCATGGGCATCATCGCCAAGCGCCGCGCCGAGCCCACCGACGACTTGTTCTCCATCCTGGTGAACGCCGAGGTCGAGGGTCAGCGGATGAGTGACGACGAGATCGTGATGGAAACCCTGCTGATCCTCATCGGTGGCGACGAGACCACCCGGCACACGTTGTCCGGAGGCACCGAGCAACTGGTGCGACACCGCGATCAGTGGGACGCGCTGCGCGCCGACCGGTCGCTCCTGTCCGGCGCGATCGAGGAAATGCTGCGCTGGACCTCGCCGGTGAAGAACATGTGCCGAACGTTGACCGCCGACACCGAGTTTCACGGCACCGAACTGAAGCAGGACGAGAAGATCATGCTGCTGTTCGAGTCGGCGAACTTCGATGAGTCGCAGTTCGACGATCCGAATCAATTCGACATTCGTCGCGACCCCAACGGCCACGTCGCCTTCGGCTTCGGCACACACTTCTGTCTGGGTAACCAGTTGGCACGGTTGGAGCTGCGTCTGATGACCGAGCGGGTGTTGGAGCGCCTGCCGGATCTGCGGCTCGCCGACGATGGCGGCGGATTGCCTTTGCGCCCGGCCAACTTCGTCAGTGGTCTGGAGTCGATGCCGATGGTTTTCACGCCCAGTCCGCCGCTGGCCTGACGCCGCGCCGCCTGAGGCAATACGATGTTTGTTGTCGTAGTGCATTTCCAGTGAGGCGACGTGATGGCCAGGTCCGCTCGATCGGGTTGCATGCAGGTGCGACGCCGCGGAGATGACTCGCGTGTGGAGCTGCCCGTGGTGGGCAGCCGTCAGCAATCTCGGAACGAATCGTGAGCCGAGAAGCGAGTGAGCCGGCCGTCAACGAATTCCTCCATTCAGCGCCGAACGCGCCGTCCGCCCTGGTGATTCACGGCGATCCAGGTATCGGCAAGACGACACTATGGCTGGACGCACTGCGCTGCGCCGGCGAGCGAGGGTTCCGTGTACTGGCCGCCAGGACTGCCGCCGCAGAATCGGTGCTGGCTTATGCTGCGCTGGCCGACCTGCTTAGCACCGTCGATGACTCGACGTGGGCGGATCTGCCAGCGCCCCAACGGCAAAGCTTGGACGCCGCTATCCTGCGTCACCGCGACAACCCGCGCGAGGCAGACCCACGGGCCGTCGCGGCGGGGTTCTTGGCGGTGATCAACGCTTTGTCCGCACAAGGACCGGTGCTGGTGGCAATCGATGACCTTCAATGGCTGGACACCTCCAGCGCCAATGTCGTGTCGTTCATGGTCCGCCGGCTGCCGGCTGGAGTGTCGTTGCTGTGTACGACTCGGACCGAGGACTCGATCTCCGCGCTGCAGCTGTCCGGTCCCGAAGCGGTGCACCGAATCTTCGTGCAACCGTTGACTGTCGGCGAGCTGCATCACGTCCTGACCGACCGGCTGGGCGGTTCGATCGCCCGGCCCACGTTGCTCCGCATCCATAAGATCTCGGGCGGAAACCCTTTCTATGCACTGGAATTGGCACGTGAGATCAGCACCCGACCGGGAGACGCGCGAGTGGGTTTGCCGGGCAGCCTCGCTGCACTGGTGCGTACCCGGATCGGGCGGGTCAGCGCCGGCGCTGAAGAAGCTCTGCTGGCAATCGCCAGTCTGTCCGATCCCACGGTGCAGCTTGTCGCCCAGGCCGCCGACACCACGCCCGATCGCTTACTGGAGCTGCTCGATGAGCCCGAAGCCAACGGTGTCATATCCATCGATGGCAACCGGCTGCGATTCACTCATCCGATATTGGCTCACGGCGTCTACAGCGACGCCGCGCCGCGCCGCCGCCGCGCGATGCACCGGCGCCTCGCCGAGTTCGTTACCGAACGCGAACTACACGCCCGCCACCTCGCGCTCGCCGCGACGACCCCCGACCCAGACACCTTAACGGCGCTCGACGCGGCCGCCAAGATGGCACGAAGGCGCGGGGCGGCGGCGGCAGGTGCTGAGCTTCTCGACCTGGCAGTGCGACTTGGTGGCGACACCCCGAAGCGTCGGATCCGTTCGGCTGGTTACCATTTGGACGCCGGGGACGCTGCGCGCGCCCGCGCAATGCTCACTGAAACCATTTCAGATCTGCCAGCCGGTGCCGAGCGCGCGCAAGCCTTGAGTCTGCTCGCCGTGGTCGGGCTGTACGGGGACAACTTCTTTGAAGCCACCGGCCTGCTCGAGCGTGCTTTGAGCGAGGTTGCTGATCATCTCCCACTTCGGGTCCAGACCCTGGTCACGCTGTCCTTCGCGCTGCTGAACACCGGTGACATCGAGGCCGCGCTGCGGATTGTCGAGGAGGCCGTCGCCCACGCAGAGCAGCTCGGGCATCCGCAATTGTTGAGCCAGGCGCTCAGCTTGCGGGTCCATTTGTACTTCCGGCGCGGCGACGGTCTTGACGAAATAAGCCTGCGCCGGGCACTCGAGCTCGAGGACCGCGACGCGTATATGCCGGCGGCACTGCGGCCGAGTGTGCAGAAGGCACTGCTGCTCGGCTGGAGCGGTGAGCTCGACGGTGCGTACGAGGAGATGGTGTCTCTTCGGCGGCGCTGTATCGAGCGCGGCGAAGAGAACGAGTTGATCCACGTCAGCTTCAACACCTTTCAGATTGAGGTGTCGCGGGGGAACTTCGTCGACGCGACGCTCATCGCCAACGACGCCATGGAACGCGCACGCCTACTTGGCGGAGACCTGGCGGTCGGCGGAGCCTCGACGATGCACGCCACGCTCGCTGCGTACGCCGGCGATGAACGCCAGGCCCGTGACCTTGCTGCTGCGGCGCTCGCGGCCGGCCAGCGCTGCGGTGCGCAGCTTTTGGCACAGTGGCCGATCGTCGCGCTGGGTTTCCTCGAGGTGTCGCTGGGCAACTACGCAGCCGCGCTGAGTGTCTTGGCGCCCTTGTTGTCCGGGATCGACGCCGCGCCTGACGCGACGGAGATTTCCGTCGCCGGGTTCATGCCGGATGCTGCCGAGGCCTTGATCAGCGTGGGCCGCCTTGACGACGCGGAGCCGTTGATCGAGGCACTCGAGCGTAACGGCGGCCGGCTCGACCGGGCTTGGATGCTTGCGGTGGGAGCGCGCTGTCGCGCGATGCTGCTTGCCCGGCGGGGCGACCTGAATGCGGCGGCGAAGATGTCGGAGCTCGCAATGACCGAACACAAGCGCCTGCCAATGCCCTTCGAGCGCGCCAGAACCCAGCTGCTGCTCGGCCAACTCGAGCGTCGACTCCGCCGCCGTGATACCTCGATCGCGACGCTCAATGACGCGCTGCACGTGTTCGAGCGACTGGGCACGACGTTGTGGGCCGATCGGGTGCGGGCCGAGATGGCCTGGGGTACGTCGGGCAAACGCCGCAACGGGGGACTGACCCCTGCCGAACATCGGGTTGCGGAGTTGGCCGTGTCGGGAATGAGCAACAAAGACATCGCGGCGGCGCTGTTCATCAGCCCGAAGACGGTCGAGGTCAACCTCAGCCGCATCTATCGCAAGCTCGACATCCGCTCACGGGCGGAGCTTCATCTAAAGCTGGACTTGGCGTGAGGCTTTGAGTAGGTGGGCGCCGCGGGTTCCGGCCCGTTGCGCTGCGCCGAGTGCGCGGCTGGCCGCACACTCGAAGGCCTCAGCGGTTCTTGAACTGCGGCGCGCGCTTCTCCTTGAAGGCCAGCGGGCCTTCCTTGGCGTCCTCGGACAGGAACACGCCGATGCCCAGCTGAGTATCGATCTTGAACGCGTCGTTCTCGTGCAGGCCTTCGGTTTCGCGGATCGAGCGCAGAATGGCCTGCACGGCCAGCGGTCCGTTGTTGGCGATCACGTCGGCGATCTCGAGGGCCTTGTCCAGCGCGGTGCCGTCGGGAACCACGTAGCCGATGAGCCCGTAGGACAGCGCTTCGGCGGCGGTGATGTGACGTCCGGTCAGCAGCAGATCGGCGGCGATCGTATAGGGAATCTGGCGCACTAGTCGCACCGCCGAGCCGCCCATTGGGTACAGGCTCCACTTGGCCTCGGAGATACCGAACTTGGCGCTTTCGCCGGCGATGCGGATGTCGGTGCCCTGCAGGATCTCGGTGCCGCCGGCAATGGCCGGCCCCTCGACAGCGGCGATCAGCGGCTTGGTCAGCCGCCGCCCCTTGAGCAGCGCGTCGATGCGCGACGGGTCGTAGCTGCCGTCTTTGAACGAGTCGCCGGGCGGACGGGCGGTTGCGGCTTTCAGGTCCATGCCCGCGCAGAAGTACCCGCCGGCGCCCGTCAGGATGCAGCAGCGGATGTCGGGATCGGTGTCCACGCGGTCCCAGGCCTCGACCATGATCGAGAGCATCTCGGTGGAAAGTGCGTTGCGAGCCTCGGGACGGTTCAGCGTCAGGATGAGGGTGTGTCCGCGCTGCTCAATGAGGGCGTCGGCCTTCTTTTCGGGCTCGCTCACGAGTGTTTACCTTCCTGCGCGTCGGCCTGGAACTTGTCAGGAAATGTAACACGTTCTAATTTAGGGTCCGTGGCCCTGAATATTGCCGACTTGGCGGAGCACGCCATCGATGCCGTCCCTGACCGTGTAGCCCTGATCTGCGGTGAGGAGCAACTGACCTACGCCCAGCTCGAAGAGAAGGCCAATCGCCTCGCGCACTACCTGCAGGAGCAGGGCGTGAAGAAGGACGACAAGGTCGGCCTGTACTGCCGCAACCGCATCGAGATCGTCATTGCGATGGTCGGCATCGTCAAAGCGGGCGCCATTCTGGTCAACATCAACTACCGCTACGTCGAGGGCGAACTCCGCTACCTGTTCGAGAACTCCGACATGGTCGCGCTGGTGCATGAGCGGCAGTACTCCGAGCGCGTTGCCAATGTCCTGCCAGAGACCCCCAACGTGAAGACGGTCCTGGTGGTCGACGACGGCTCCGACGTTCCCGCCAGCAGGTACCAGAGTTACGGCGGCGTCGAGTTCTTCGCGGCGATCGCCGACAGCTCGCCCGAACGTGACTTCGGCCCGCGCAGCGCCGACGACATCTACCTGCTGTACACCGGCGGCACTACCGGATTTCCCAAGGGCGTGATGTGGCGCCACGAAGACATCTATCGGGTGCTGTTCGGTGGAACCGACTTCGCCACAGGCGAGTTCATCGAAGACGAGTACGACCTGGCCAAGGGAGCGGCGGCCAACCCGCCGATGGTCCGTCACCCGATCCCGCCGATGATCCACGGGGCCACCCAGTCGGCCACCTGGATGTCGATCTTCTCGGGCCAAACCACCGTTCTCGCACCGGAATTCAACGCCGACGAGGTCTGGCGCACGATTCACGACCACAAGGTGAACCTGCTGTTCTTCACCGGCGATGCGATGGCGCGGCCGCTGCTCGACGCGCTGCTGGCGCATCAGGACAAGGGTAACGAGTACGACTTGTCGTCGCTGTTCCTGCTCGCCTCCACCGCGGCGCTGTTCTCGCCGAGCATCAAGGAGAAGTTCCTCGAGTTGCTGCCCAACCGGGTCATCACCGACTCAATTGGGTCCTCGGAGACCGGTTTTGGCGGCACCAGCATCGTCGCCAAGGACGCCCCGCACAGCGGAGGTCCGCGCGTGTCTATCGATCACCGGACCGTCGTCCTCGATGACGACGGCAACGAGGTCAAGCCTGGCTCCGGGGTCCGTGGCTTCATAGCCAAGAAGGGCAACATCCCGGTCGGGTACTACAAGGACGAAAAGAAGACCGCCGAGACGTTCAGGACCATCAACGGCGTTCGCTACGCGATCCCCGGCGACTTCGCCACGGTCGAAGAGGACGGCACGGTCACGATGCTCGGTCGCGGCTCGGTCTCGATCAATAGCGGTGGCGAAAAGATCTACCCCGAGGAGGTCGAGGCCGCACTGAAGGGGCACCCCGACGTTTTCGATGCGCTGGTGGTCGGTGTGCCTGACCCGCGCTACGGCCAGCACGTGGCCGCGGTCGTGCAGGCGCGCCCGGGTGCGCGGCCCACGCTCTCCGACTTGGACTCCTTCGTTCGCGCCGAGATCGCGGGATACAAAGTGCCACGCAGCCTTTGGCTGGTCGACGAGGTCAAGCGGTCCCCGGCCGGTAAGCCGGACTATCGCTGGGCCAAGGAGCAGACCGAGGCGCGGCCGGCCGACGACGTACACGCCGCCCACGCGACCGCTTGAGCGAGTTCGTCAAGAGTCATTCCGAAGCGCCACCCGGCTTCTTCGAATGTGAGGCCGCCGGGCTGCGGTGGCTGTCGGCCGCGCAAGGCGGAGTGCCGTGTGTGCCGGTCGTTGCGGTGGACGCCACCAGCCTGACGCTACAACGGCTGGAGTCGGTACCTCCCAGTCGGGACGCGGCGTTCGAGTTCGGCGGTCGGCTGGCGGTCACGCACGATGCCGGCGCCGTGGGGTTCGGCGCCGGTCCGGATGGATGGGATGGGCCTGGCTTCTTCGGGCCGCTGACCCAGCCGTTGCCGATGTCGCTACGGCCGCAACCACTCTGGGGTCGGTTCTACGCCGACGAGCGACTGGCCCCGATGGCCGCGATGGCCGCGCCGCGGCTTTCGGCGTCCATCCGTAGCGCTGTCGATGGTGTAATGACACGTTGCCGGGCGGGCGAGTTCGATGACGGCGATACTCCCGCGCGACTCCACGGCGACTTGTGGGCCGGCAATGTGATGTGGACGCCCGACGGGGTGGTGCTCATCGACCCGGCCGCTCACGGCGGCCACCGTGAGAACGACCTGGCGATGCTCGCCCTGTTCGGCTGCCCGCATCATGACGCGATCGTCGACGGCTACCAACGGGTACACCCGCTGCGACCGGGTTGGCGCAAGCGCATCGGATTGCACCAGCTTTTCGCGCTGCTTGCTCACGTCGTGTTGTTCGGCGGCGGGCACGCGCAACGCACCGGCGTATGCGCGCGGGCAGTGCTGGCGCTGTGAGTCGAGCGCATCCGGTTGCCGGAACCGACATCGACATCTGAATTCACAAATAAATGGCTTCACGTCGGTAGCCGAATTGGCGCGCCGTACGTCGTTCGGATGACATGAACGGTTGACTTCGCTGGCTATTGCCCTGGCATCCGGCCAATTCTATGAGCCACTTGTGCATACGCTTTGAACTGCACAAACCTTCTGGTTCCCGGAATTCGCGTCTGACTTGCCGATAGCTCGGCAGGAAAGGCGGAGCGCGAAAAAACGTGAGCGATTTTTTTCAAGATTTGCACGCCTGGGAGTCCCGAGAACGCTATCTTACCGCTGGCTGGGACAATTCCAGTCGGCCGAACCGGTGCAAGGGGCAGCACCGAATAGATCGGTCGGGGCGCCGTAAAATCGGGGGGTTGCGGCGCCCCACCCAAACCTGCCGACCCACCACCGGCAGGGACGGACCTCGCACGCCCCATCGTGGGTGGGTCCTTATCCATCTCTAGAGTCGAAGCGTGAACGGCGCGCAGGCTTTGATCAACACGCTGGTCGACGGCGGGGTCGACGTATGCTTCGCCAACCCCGGCACCTCCGAGATGCACTTCGTTGCGGCTCTGGACACTGTCCCGCAGATGCGCGGCGTGTTGACTCTTTTCGAGGGTATCGCGACCGGTGCGGCCGACGGCTATGCCCGCATCTCCGGCCGACCGGCCGCGGTGCTGCTCCACCTGGGCCCTGGACTGGGCAATGGTCTGGCGAACCTGCACAACGCGCGACGGGCCCGGGTGCCGATGGTGGTCGTCGTCGGCGACCACGCCACCTATCACAAGAAGTACGACGCCCCACTGGAATCCGACATTGACGCCCTCGCCGGCAGCGTTTCGGGTTGGGTGCATCGGACTGGCGACGCCGCCGACGTGGCAGCCGATGCAGCCGAAGCGGTCGCGGAAACCCTTTCCAGTAACCAGATTTCGACGCTGATTCTGCCGGCCGACACATCGTGGACCGATGGTGCGCAATTGGGCGAGGGATCGGCGCGCGGACCGAAACCCGTGGAACTCGACGCGGACGCGATCGAAGCGGCCGCCGCCGTGCTGCGTTCCGGCGAGCCGACCGTGCTGCTGATCGGTGGCGACGCCACACGTGGGGCCGGGCTGGCGGCCGGCGCCCGGATCGCCGAGGCGACCGAAAACCGTTGGTACTGTGAGACCTTCCCGACCCGGTTGCAGCGCGGCGCTGGAATTCCCGCCGTCGACCGGATCCCGTACTTCGCCGAGGCGGTCGTTGCACAGCTCGAAGGCGCCAAGCATCTGATCCTGGCGGGTGCGCCGTCACCGGTGTCGTTTTTCGCCTACCCCGACAAGCCCAGCGATCTGGTGCCGGAGGGCTGCGAAGTTCACGTGCTGTCCGGCCCGCACGGCGCCGCAGCGGCGTTGACGACCCTGGCCGACGACTTGGCGCCCGGCACCGAAGCCAAAGTTGCCGAGCTGTCGCGCCCGCACATGCCCACCGGTGCGCTGACGGCCGTGTCGGTGGCCGAAGTGGTCGGCGCGCTGATGCCCGACAACGCAATCGTGGTCGACGAATCCAACACATCGAGTGTGCCGCTGGCGGCGGCGACTGCCGGTGCGCCGGCACACGACTGGCTTACCCTGACCGGCGGTGCCATCGGCTACGGGATACCCGCGGCAGTGGGTGCCGCGGTGGCCGCGCCCGATCGGCCGGTGTTGTCCCTGGAATCCGACGGCTCTGCGATGTACACGATTTCCGGTCTGTGGACCCAGGCAAGGGAGAATCTGAACATCACGACCGTCATCTACAACAACGGCGCTTACGACATCCTGCGGCTGGAGTTGCAGCGCGTCGGAGTCGGCTCAGTCCCTGGGCCCAAGGCGCAACAACTTCTCGACTTATCCCGGCCGACAATGAATTTCGTCAAGATCGCCGAGGGCATGGGCGTGCCGGCGCGGCGGGCCACTACCGCCGAAGAGTTCGCGGACGCCCTGAGAGCGGCGTTTATCGAGCCCGGGCCACACCTGATCGACGCCGTCGTCCCGTCACTTCTGGGCTAACCGGGCGACAACCCAGCCGGCTAGAGCGTCGATGACCTCGACCCCAGCTTCGTAGCCGCCGTCGCGCACCTCCGCCGCGAGCGCCACGCCGACGATTCCCGACTCGCCCGGCACGACAGCGAACTGGCGGACCATATACTCGCCCTCCAGCCCTGGACCCCAACCGCCTTTGGCGGCATAGCCTTTGGCGGCCAGCCCCCAGCGGTGCTCAGCGCACAGGCTGCTCATCAGCTCGACCACCGGTGACGCATCGAGCACCCGCGCGAGACCCGCAGCAAACCGCGCCTGGTCGACCAGCGTCCACCGGGTTTGGCCGAACGGCGTGTATTCGGCTCGTAGCCTGCGTGATTCGACCACGGTGACGTCATCGCCCGCGTCGCGAATCACGGTCTGCACCAACTCCGGGGGCGTTGTCCAGCCGAGACCAGAGCTCCTCGGCGGCGGCGTTATCGGAGTCGACGATCGCGTCAGCGACGGGTCCCCCCACACCGGCACGCAGGGCGGCAACGGCCAGCGGCACCTTGACGGTCGACCATGCGACGCCCGAAACCCAAGGGCCGAATGCCTGCACACGTCCGCCCTCGGACGCGATGGCGACTCCGACCTCTGCGGCTCGCCGCCATGAGAGTTCTTGAAGGGCCTTGGCATTCACCGGGGGATCGGCACCACCGGGTCGTCGCAATCCAGACCTTCGGCCGTCAGTTGCCGCTTGAGCACCTTGAAGGTCGCCGTTTTCGGCAGATTCGAACTGAGGCGGATGTACGACGGCCACTGCTTTGGACCCAGGTCCGTCTGCTCGGCGAGAAATGCGCGGAACTTGTCCGCATCGAATTCGGCACCGGACGCGAGCACCAGCGCGGCCATCACTTGGTCCCCGACGGCGGGGTCCGGCACGGCGTACACGGCCACCTCGGTCACGTCCGGGTGGCGGGCCAGTACCCGTTCGATCGGTGCCGTACCGAGATTTTCCCCGTCGACCCGTAGCCAGTCGCCGAGTCGACCGGCGAAGTAGGCATAGCCGGCCTCATCGCGGTAGGCGAGGTCGCCGCTGTGGTACATGCCGCCGGCCATCCGCTGCTGGTTGGCATCGGGGTCGTTGTAGTAACCCTCGAAACGGCCTGCGCCCGTGACGTTTACCAGCTCACCCACCGCACCGACCGGACACTGCTGTCCGGTCTCGACGTCGACGATCTGAACCTCGTCGGGCAGCGGCCCGAGTGCCCCGGCCGGGGTGTCGGGGGTGCGACCGATGGCGATGCCACCCTCGGTCGACCCGAACCCGTCGACCACCCGACAACCGAACCGCACTCCGAAGCGCTCGATGTCCGCGGGGGCGCCCTCGTTGCCGTACACCGCTCGCAACGGATTGTCGGCATCGTCCGGGCGCTCCGGTGTGGCGAGCACGTACGACAACGGCTTACCCACGTAGTTCGCGTAAGTAGCCCCGTAGCGCCGGATGTCCGGCAGAAAGCCGGACGCGGAGAACTTGCGCCGCAACACCATTGAGCCACGACAGGCCAGCGCCACCGCCCAGCCGACCAGCACCGCATTGGAGTGGAAGAGCGGCATCGACGCGTAGCAGACGTCGGACGTCCCGAGGTCGAACCGTTCGGACATCGTGACGCCGGCGATCGCCACTTTGCCGTGGCTGCACATCACCGCCTTGGGGTTACCGCTGGTGCCCGATGTGAAGATCAGCATGAACAAGTCGCCGGGTGACGCGTCCTGAAACTGCACCTCGGCATCACTGTGCGCCGAAAACTCGGCCGTCCAGGACGGCGAGTCAACGTTGATGTGATCGATGTCGCCCAGGGTCGCAGCGGATTTCGAGTCCGCCAGCACCAGCTGGCAGTCCGCGTGCGCGATATCGCGCGCCAGCGCTTCACCCCGACGTACCGGATTGAGCCCCACCGGGATGATCCCCGACATCCCTGCGGCCACCAACACCGAGGAGAAGAACGGCGTGTTCTCCAGCAGCACTCCGACGTGCGGGGGCCGGCTCGGGTCGAGCCGAACGCGCAGAGCGGCCGCGACCGCGGCCCCGTGCCGGAGATGGTCGCGCCAGCTGACGAACGAGTCCTCGAAATAGACGCCGCGGTCGCCGATGTCGACCAGCGGTGCCAGCAGATCGGCGACGGTAGGCAGCGAGTCCACAGCTACGCGGGGGTGTCCGCCAGTTCGCGGCCGATCTTCAGCAGCTGGCCGGTCGCACTGCCGATCGCGAACTCGGTTTGCTTGGCGGCCAGGAAATATCGGTGCACCGGGTGGTCGGTGTCGATGCCGACACCGCCGTGGATGTGCACGATGCTGTGCGCAACGCGGTGTCCGGCGTCGGCGGCCCAGAACGCGGCGGTCGCCACCTCAGTGTCGGCGGGCAGGTCTTCGCTGAGTCGCCACGCCGCCTGGGTCAACGTCAGACGCAGACCTTTGACGTCGATGTAGCCATCGGCCAGTCGTTGCCCGACGGCCTGGAAGCTGCCGATCGGGCGATCGAACTGCTCACGCTCGCGGGCATATTCGGCGGTCATCTGCAGGCCGCGCTCCAGCACGCCGAGCTGAAAAGCGCTGTGACCCAACATGCCCAGCGTCTTGATCCAGCTGACGACCTCGTCGCCACCGACCAGGCGTTCGCCGGCGACCTCGACACCGTCCAGTCGAATATGTCCGATGCTGCCCAGTCCGGTGGTGTCCAGGGCCGTCACCGTGACGCCCGGGTCGCTGGTCGTCACCAGGAAAACGGATGTGCCCGAATCGGTTTCGGCGGGCACCAGGAAGGCGTCGGCAACCGGCCCGTAGGCGATCTGGGTGCGGGTTCCGGTCAGCTTGTAACCGTCGCCGGACGACGTGGCCTGTACCGGGCCGTCGCCCATCTCCCCGTCCAGTGCGACCGCGAGGACCTTCGAGCCATCCACCGCGGGAACGCCCCACTCTTGCTTCAGTTCACTCGGGCCGAACCGCGCCAATGCGCCGGCGGCGAGCACCACCGACTCGAGGTAAGGGACGGCCGCCAGCTGGCGCCCCAGCCCGACCAGCACGGCAACCTCTTCGAGTACGCCGAATCCACCGCCACCCAACGATTCCGGCGCGGCGGTGGACAGGATGTCCGCGTCGGCCAGCTTGCGCCACAGCTCGCGGTCGAACCGCTGCTCGAGGCCGTCGAGCTCGCGTTGATGCTCTGGGGTGCACACCGCGTCGACGATGGTGGTGACCAGGCCGCCGAGATCCTGCGCGGCTTCGGTTGTCGAGAAGTCCATGGGTAACCGTCTTTCGTTAGCGGTTGGCTCGGGGCAGGCCGAGCGCCACCATGCCGATGATGTCGCGTTGCACCTCGTTGGTGCCGCCGCCGAAGGTCAGGATCAGGCAGGCGCGGTGCATCCGTTCGACGCGACCGCGCAGCAGCGCGCCGGGCGAATCCTGTCGCAGAGTCGCGGCAGTACCGAGCACCTCCATCAGCAGCCGGTAGGCCTCGGTGGCCAGCTCGGTGCCGAACACCTTGGCCGCCGACGCGTCCGCCGGTGACGGGCTGGCCGATTCGGACGAAGCCAGCTCCCAGTTGATCAGCTTGAGCACCTCGACCTTGGCGTGCACGCGCGCCAGGTTGAGCTGGACCCATTCCGAGTCGATCAGTCGGGCGCCGGCAGCATCCTTGGTGTTCTGCGCCCATTCGCGAACCTGGTTGAGGGCCATGATGATTGGCATCGGCGATACCAGCGCGACACGTTCGTGGTTGAGCTGGTTGGTCACCAGCTTCCAGCCGGCGTTCTCCTCGCCGACCCGGTTGGCCACCGGAACGCGGACGTCCTGGTAATAGGTGGCGCTGGTGTCGACGCCGGACATGGTGTGCACCGGCGTCCAGGAGAAACCTTCGGCGGTCGTCGGCATGATCAACATCGAAATGCCGCGGTGCTTCTTTGCCTCGGTGTTGGTGCGGACCGCCAGCCAGACGTAGTCGGCGTAGGCGATCAAGCTGGTCCACATCTTCTGCCCGTTGACCACATAGTCATCACCGTCGCGCACCGCGGTGGTGCGCAGGTTGGCGAGGTCGGTTCCGGCGCTGGGCTCGGAGTAGCCAATCGAGAAGTGCAGGTCGCCCGCCGCGATCTTGGGTAGGAAGAAGTTCTTCTGCTCCTCAGACCCGTAGTGCATGATCGTCGGCGCGACGCTGTTGATGGTCAGGAACGGCACGGGGGCGCCGGCGATCGCGGCCTCGTCGGTGAAGATCAGCGAGTCCATCGGCGAGCGGTCCTGGCCGCCGTACTCTTTCGGCCAGTTCAGGGTGAGCCACCCGTCCTTGCCCATCTGCGCGACGGTCTCGCGGTACACATTGCCCTCGCCAACCTCACCCGACGTCGAACTCAATGCTTCGCGACGCTCCGGGGTGATCAGCTTGGCGAAGTACGACCGCAGTTCGCGGCGCAACTCCTCCTGCTCCGGGGTGTAACTGATGCGCATTCCGGCTGCCCTCCAGTCATCGTGAGTTCTGCGCAGCCTGCATCGTGGCTACCCATTCGCTTCCTGAGGTTGTAACACGTTCTAGTCTGAGGGTCCAGCGACCGTTCTTCTGGACGCGACCGGGACTGGTCGTATGGTGGGCATACCGTTTCAGAGCCACAGTCCAGGCTTGCTTCGAAGGAGGAACGTCGTGCGGGTGAAAGTCGACCGTGACCGGTGTGAGGGCAACGCGGTGTGCTTGGGAATCGCGCCGGATATCTTCGACCTCGACGACGAGGATTACGCGGTGGTGAAGGTCGACCCGGTGCCGGCCGACCAGGAGGCACTGACGGAGCAGGCGATCGCAGAATGCCCGCGAGCCGCCTTGATACGCGAAGACTAGAGGTATTCATAAATTGAGTAGCAGCACGAACGCGATCGACCTGTCCGGGAAGGTCGCGGTGGTCACCGGCGCGGCCGCGGGGCTAGGGCGTGCCGAGGCGATCGGCCTGGCTCGCGCCGGCGCCACCATCGTCGTGAACGACATCAAAGCCGCGTTGGACGCCTCCGACGTGATCGATGAGATCAGCGGAGCCGGCTCCAAAGCCGTGGCGGTCGCCGGCGACATCAGTCAGCGCGAGACTGCCGACGAATTGATCAGCACCGCCGACGGATTGGGCGGGCTCGGCATCGTCGTCAACAACGCTGGGATCACGCGCGATCGGATGTTGTTCAACATGTCCGACGAGGAATGGGACGCCGTGATCGCGGTGCACCTGCGCGGGCACTTCCTGCTGACGCGTAATGCCGCTACTTACTGGCGCGCCAAGGCCAAGGAGAACGAGGGCTCGGTCTACGGGCGCATCATCAACACCTCGTCGGAGGCGGGGTTGGTCGGCCCGGTCGGACAGGCGAACTATGGTGCCGCCAAGGCCGGCATCATCGCGCTGACATTGACGGCAGCCCGGGCGTTGGGCAAGTACGGTGTGGCCGCGAATGCGATTGCGCCGCGGGCCCGGACCGCGATGACCGCCGACGTATTCGGCGAGGCGCCGAAGGTCGGCGACGGTGAGGTCGATCCGTTGTCGCCCGAGCATGTGGTGACGCTGGTGCGGTTCCTGGCGTCGCCTGCCGCCGAGGCGGTCAACGGCCAGGTCTTTATCGTGTACGGCCGGGACGTGACGTTGATGGCGGCGCCCACGGTCGAACGGCGCTTTACCGCGGACGCACAGGCGTGGGAACCCGAGGACCTCAGCTCCGTGCTACACGGCTACTTCGCCGATCGCGACCCGAAGCTGACATTTGGAGCCCGTGGATTAGTGGACTGACGTCGCGCGTCGCAACACCTTCATATCGGTTGGGAATCGACTAGAACACGTTTCAGAATGACGTAGGTCACAATGGCTCTGACCTGGCAAATTACTAACATTTGTCTAATTCTGCCGTTCTTTGACACTGCGAACTTGTTCTAGTTACGATTGGCCGGCTCACGCGGAGCGCCGGCAGTTCAGCATCAAGCTATGGCGGCGCGACCGGGGACACAAGGCCTTCGGTCTGAAGGTGGAGACACCCGCGCGAGAAGGGAACCTCGTTGATCGAACAGCTTGCGGTTCCGGCTCGGGCCGTGGGCGGTTTCGTCGAGATGGCCCTGGACACTTTTCGCAAGACATTTCAGCGGCCCTTTCAGTTCCGCGAGTTCCTCGACCAGACCTGGATGATCGCCCGGGTTTCGCTGGTCCCGACCCTGCTGGTGGCCATCCCGTTCACGGTTCTGGTGGCCTTCACGCTCAACATCCTGCTACGCGAGATCGGTGCCGCCGACCTATCCGGGGCGGGCACCGCATTCGGCACGATCACCCAGCTCGGACCCGTCGTTACCGTGCTGGTGGTGGCCGGTGCGGGCGCGACGGCGATCTGCGCCGACCTCGGTGCGCGCACCATTCGCGAAGAGATCGACGCGATGCGGGTGCTGGGCATCGACCCGGTCCAACGACTGGTAGTCCCCAGGGTGTTGGCGTCGACGTTCGTCGCGTTGCTCCTCAACGGTCTCGTCTCAGCCATCGGCATCGCCGGTGGCTACGTCTTCTCGGTTCTGCTGCAGGGCGTCAACCCGGGCGCCTTCGTCAGCGGGCTGACGGTGCTGACGCACCTCGGCGAGCTGGTCCTCTCCGAAGTGAAGGCATTGCTGTTCGGTGTGGTTGCCGGTCTGGTCGGCTGCTACCGGGGGTTGACGGTCAAGGGTGGTCCGAAGGGCGTCGGGATCGCGGTCAACGAGACCGTCGTCTATGCGTTCATCTGCCTGTTCGTGATCAACGTGATCATGACGGCCATCGGCGTTCGGGTGCTGGCCCGATGAGCCGCGTCGAGGAGTGGCGCCCATGAGCTACGACGCCACGGTGCGCGTCCGGCGCTTCTTTCACCGGTTCGCCGGGCCGGTCGACAATTTCGGTGAACAGGCGCTGTTCTACGGCGAATCGATGCGCTACATCCCGAATGCGCTCACCCGCTACCGCAAAGAGACGATCCGGTTGATCGCCGAGATGACCATGGGCACGGGCGCATTGGTGCTCATCGGCGGAACAGTCGGCGTTGCAGCCTTTTTGACGCTCGCGTCAGGTGGCGTGATCGCGGTGCAGGGCTATGAGTCGTTGGGCAACATCGGCATTGAGGCCCTGACCGGATTTTTGTCGGCGTTTCTGAACGTCCGCATTGTCGCCCCCGTCGTCGCGGGGATTGCGTTGGCGGCCACCATCGGCGCCGGCACCACAGCGCAGTTGGGCGCGATGCGGGTCGCCGAGGAGATCGACGCTATCGAGGCGATGGCCGTGCACTCGGTGTCCTACCTGGTGTCGACGCGGCTGATCGCGGGGTTGATCGCGATCGTCCCGCTGTATTCGCTTGCGGTACTTGCCTCTTTCTTCGCCGCGCGCGCCACCACCGTCTTCATCAACGGGCAGTCGGCCGGACTGTACGACCACTACTTCAACACCTTCCTGATTCCGACCGACCTGCTGTGGTCGTTCCTGCAGGCCATCGTGATGTCGATCGGAGTGATGCTGATCCATACGTACTACGGCTACAACGCATCTGGCGGTCCGGTGGGGGTCGGCCTCGCGGTGGGCCAGGCGGTCCGCACCTCGCTGATCGTGGTCGTCGTCATTACTTTGTTCATCTCGCTGGCCGTGTACGGCGCGTCCGGTAATTTCAACCTCTCCGGGTAAGGGGGACAGTGGCAAGCACCGGTGCGCAACGCACTCACGTCAGGCTGGCAGCGGCGCTGCTGGCCTCTCTGTTGGTGGCGTTTGTGGTGCTGACCTACCTGTCCTATACAGCGGCATTCTCACCGACGGACACTGTCACGCTGACCGCGCCCCGCGCCGGCCTCGAGATGGACCGCGGCAACAAGGTGAAATACCGCGGGGTTCAGATCGGCAAGGTCGACGACATCAGTTATGCCGGCGAGCAGGCCCAGTTACGGCTGGCCATCGACGGCGGCGAGTTGCACTACGTCCCTTCCAACGCGGCCGTCCACATCGCCAGCTCCACTGTCTTCGGCGCCAAGTCGGTGGAATTCATCACGCCGAAGGAGCCCTCGCCGGCGGCGCTGAGGCCGGGCGCGCATCTGGCGGTCTCGGCGGTCTCGCTCGAAGTGAACACGCTCTTTCAGTCGCTGATGGGCCTGCTGCAGAAAATCGATCCCGTCGAGTTGAACGGCACGCTGAGCGCGTTGGCCGAGGGCCTTCGCGGGCACGGCAAAGACCTTGGTGGCGTGCTGGCCGGCCTGAATACCCTGACGCAGCAACTCAATCCGAAGCTGCCCACCCTGCAGCAGGACTTCCGTAAGGCCGCTGCCGTCGCCAACATCTACGCCGACGCCGCACCGGACCTCGTCACCGTGTTCAACAACACGCCGACCATCGCCAGGACGGTCGTCGACCAGCAGACCAATCTCAACACCAGCTTGCTGTCCGCAATCGGCTTGTCCAACAACGCCTATGACACTTTGGCGCCTGCCGAGCAGAACTTGATCGACGCGATCAAGCGACTCCGCGCCCCACTGAAGGTCGCCGCCGACTATTCGCCGGAGTTCGGCTGCCTCTTCGGTGCAATCGACCGCGGTATCAAGGAATTCGCGCCCATCCTCGGCGTGAAAAAGGCAGGCCTGTTCACCTCGTCGAGCTTCATCCTCGGTGCACCGACCTATACCTATCCGGAAAGCCTCCCGAGGGTCAATGCCTCGGGTGGGCCGAATTGCCGTGGCCTGCCGGACCTTCCGACCAAGCAGACCAGCGGCTCCTGGTACCGCGCTCCATTCCTGGTGACCGACAACGCGAACATCCCCTATGAGCCGTTCACCGAGGTTCAGGTGGACGCACCGTCAACGCTGCAGTGGCTGTTCCACGGTTCGTTCGCAGAGCGGGACGACTTCTGATGGACAGCCACGAATCCCAGCGCTCGGTGATGATCAAGGTCGGGATCTTCACGGTCACCATGCTGTTGGTGGCCCTCGGCCTCGTGGTGACGTTCGGCGAGTTCCGGTTCGGGCCGTCGAACACCTACCACGCCAACTTCATCGACGCGACCCGGCTGAAGGGCAACCAGAAGGTCCGGATCGCCGGCGTACCGGTCGGCGCGGTGAAAGAAGTCAAGCTCAACCCGAACAACACCGTCGACGTCGTCTTCACGGTCGACAAGCGCTACACGCTGTACACGTCGACGCGCGCGCTCATCAGGTATGACAACCTGGTCGGCGACCGCTTCCTCGAAATTGCCGCGGGCCCGGGGGATTTACGCAAGCTCGCACCTGGCGGAACTATCGACCAGCGACACACCCAGCCAGCGCTCGACCTCGACGCGCTACTTGGTGGCTTGCGCCCAGTGCTCAAGGGACTCGACGCCGACAAGATCAACACGATCAGCAGCTACGTGATCGACCTGCTGCAGGGCCAGGGCGGGGCGCTGTCCAACTTGCTGGCCAACACCAACGCCTTCGGGTCGACACTCGGTGCCCGCGACCGCGCCATCGGCGACGTGATCACCAACCTCAACACCGTACTGGCAACCGTCGACGCCAAGGGAGCGCAGTTCTCCGACACCGTCGACCAGTTGCAGAAGCTGATCACCGGACTGGCCGCGGGGCGCGACGCGATCGCGGGAGCGATCCAGCCCCTTGCCACGACCACGTCGGATCTGACTGACCTGTTGAAGCATTCACGCAGGCCGCTGCAAGGCACGATCGAGAATCTCCGACCGATCGCCGGTGAAATCACCGATCGCCTGCCCGAAGTCAACAACGACATCGAGCAACTCGGCGAGGATTATCTTCGGTTGTCCGCGCTCGGCGCCTACGGGGCCTACTTCAACATCTACTTCTGCTCGGTTTCGTTGAAGATCAACGGCCCGGCCGGCAGCGACATCCTCATCCCGATGGGTGGCCAGGTGGATCCGAGCAAAGGCAGGTGCGCTTTTGTCAACAAGTAGCACCGACCGCCGCGACCCCGACCCGCTGCGCACCGGAATCTTCGGGGTAATCCTCGTGGTGTGCGTCGTCCTGGTCGCGTTCGGCTACAGCTCGTTGCCGTTCTGGCCGCAGGGCCGGCCTTACACCGCCTACTTCGCCGACGCCGGTGGCATCAACCCCGGCAACGACGTCTACATCTCCGGCATCAAAGTCGGTAAGGTGCAAGCGGTTACGCTCGCAGGCGACAACGCACGGGTGGCGTTCACCGTTGATCGGCACGTGAATGTGGGGAACAGCTCGTTGGCGGCGATCCGGACCGAGACCATCCTCGGCCAGCGCGCGGTCGCGATCACGCCTGCCGGAACGGGCATCGCCACCACCATCCCGCTGAGCCGGACCACTACGCCGTACGCCTTGGGCTCCGCGCTGGAAGACCTAGGCCACACCGCCGGCGATCTGGACAAAGCTCAGTTCGAGAAGTCGCTGAAGGTGTTGACCGACGCCTTGCACGACTCCACCCCGCAGTTGCGCGGTGCGCTGGATGGCATCACCTCGCTGTCCCGCACGCTGAACACCCGCGATGAAGCGCTGGAACAGCTTCTGGCGCACGCCAAGTCGGTGACCGGTGTGCTGGCCGAGCGCGCCGCACAGGTGAACAAACTGATCGTCGACGGCAACCAGCTGTTCGCCGCGCTCGACGCACGTCGCGCCGCGCTGGCCGAGCTGATTTCCGGTATCGATGACGTTTCGGTGCAGCTCTCCGGCTTCGTCGCCGACAACCGCAAGGAGTTCGGCCCCGCACTGACCAAGCTCAATACCGTGCTGGACGACCTGAATGAACGGCGCGATTACATCAGTGAAGCGCTTAAACGCCTTCCCTCGTATGCAACAACGCTCGGTGAGGTGGTCGGCTCCGGACCCGGCTTCAACGTCAACGTCTACGGTGTGCTTCCGGCGCCCATCGTCGGGATGATGTTCGACACCGTCTTCCAGCCGGGCAAGCTGCCGGCAAGCTTTGCCGACTACCTGCGCGGGATGGTCCAAGAGCGCTGGAAATTGAGGCCGCAGTCGCCATGACCTTCGCCTCCGCTCTGCATGAACGTCGCCGCGGCCTGCGGCTGACGTTGGCTGTGTTGCTTGCCGTTTCGCTTGCCGTGGCTGTCTACCTGGTCTGGCCGGGCCGGGCCGGCCACAAGCTCGTCGGCTATTTCACCTCGGCGGTCGGGTTGTATCCCGGCGATCAGATCCGCATCGTAGGTGTGCCGGTGGGCACCATCGAGTCGATCGAGCCACGTGCTGAGGACGTCAAGATCACCATGTCGGTCGACAGCGACGTCAAAGTGCCCGCGGGCGCGCGCGCCGTCATCATGTCGCCCAATCTGGTTGCGGCGCGGTTCATTCAGCTCGCCCCCGCGTACACCAGCGGACCGGCCATGCCCGACGGGGCCAGCATCCCACTGGCCAAGACCGCGGTGCCGGTGGAGTGGGACGAAGTCAAGGAGTCACTGACCGACCTGGCCAAGCAGCTCAGCCCGGCGGCTGGTCAGCTGCAGGGTCCGCTGGGCAAGGCAATCAACCAGGCCGCGGACACCTTCAACGGCAATGGCGATTCGTTCCACTCCGCACTGCGCGAACTCTCGCAAGCCGCCGGCCGGTTGGGTGATTCGCGCAGCGACATCTTCGGCACGGTCAAAAACCTGCAGGTGCTTGTCGATGCGCTGTCGGCCAGCAACGAGCAGATCGTGTCGTTCGCGGGGCATGTGGCCTCGGTATCACAGGTCCTCGCCAATAGTTCGACGCACCTGGACAACACTCTCGGCACGTTGAACCAAGCCTTGATCGACGTCAAAGGCTTCCTGCAGCAGAACAACTCGACGCTGATCGGAACGGTCAACAAGCTCACCGACCTGACCCAGGTGCTGAGCGACCAAAGTGAAGACATCGAGCAGGTGCTGCACGTCGCCGGCCCAGGTATCTCCAACTTCTACAACATCTACGACCCCGCGCAGGGAACGCTGAACGGCTTGATCTCGATCCCCGAGTTCGCCAACCCCGTGCAGTTCATCTGCGGCGGTTCGTTCGACACCGCGGCGGGCCTGTCCGGACCGGAGTACTACAAGCGTGCCGAGATCTGCCGCGAACGCCTGGGTCCGCCCCTGCGCAGGCTGACCTTCAACTACCCACCGTTCATGTTCCACCCGCTCAACATGATCACCGCGTACAAGGGCCAGATCATGTACGACACTCCGGAAACGCAGGCCAAGTCACAAACGCCGATCCCGGACCTGCACTGGATACCGGCACCGGGTTCGCACCCGCCCAAGCCGACGGACCTGCAGGCTCTGATGATTCCGCAGGCAGCACCGGGTGCGCCGGCGCCGGCGAATGCTCCGTTCGGGCCGCGGCCGGGTCCTGCGCCCGCGGCCCCACCGGCGCCGCTGCCGGCCGAGCAAGGGGCTGGCCGATGAAACGCATCATGTTGCGCGGCGGCGCATTAGTGGCCGGCAGTGCACTGCTGGCAGGCTGCCAGTTTGGCGGATTGAACTCGGTTGCGTTGCCCGGTACTGCCGGCCATGGTTCGGGCTCGTATTCGATCACCGTGAACCTGGCCGACGTGGCGACCCTGCCGCAGAACTCGCCGGTGATGGTCGACGACGTCACGGTCGGCAGCGTCTCCGGTATCGACGCGGTACAGCGCAGCGACGGAACTTTCTACGCCGCAGTCAAACTGGCGCTGGACAAGAACGTGGTGCTGCCGGCCAACGCGATCGCCCGGGTGGCGCAGACCTCGCTGCTGGGTTCCCAGCACGTGGAGTTGGCGCCGCCGCCGAATCAACCGCCGGTGGGCAAGCTGGTCGATGGTTCGGCCATTCAAGAAGCACGGACCAGTCGCTTCCCGACCACCGAGGAGGTGTTCTCCGCGCTCGGCGTCGTCGTCAACAAGGGCAATCTGGGTGCGCTGCAGGAGATCACCGACGAGACCTATCAGGCGGTCGCCGGACGGGAAGGCCAGTTCAACAACCTGGTACCGCGACTGGCCGAGCTCACGGCCGGCCTGGCCAACCAGGTCAACGACATTGTCGCCGCGATCGATGGGTTGGACCGGTTCTCGACGATATTGGCCGACAACAAGGACAGTTTGGGGCGGACGCTGGAGACGCTTCCCGAAGCGCTGCGGGTGCTCAACAAGAACCGCGACAAGATCGTCGAGGCGTTCGGCGCGCTGAGAAGAGTGGCAACGGTTGCGGCCAATGTGCTTTCGCAGACGAAGGCGGACTTCGCTGCGGACATGAAGGACATCTACGCCAACACCAAGGCGCTGGCCGACAACCGGAAGAACTTCGTGACGTCGATGCAGTTGCTGCTGACTTTCCCGTTCCCGAACTTTGGTATCAAGCAGGCCGTGCGCGGCGACTACCTCAACGTGTTCACCACCTTCGACCTCACTGTCCGACGGCTCGGCGAGACGTTCTTCACCACGTCGTGGCCACTGGACCCGAACATGTTGCACATGAAGGACATCCTCAACCCGCCCGATTTCTTGCTCGGTGAAATGGCCAACCTCTCGGGGCAGGCCGCGGATCCGTTCAAGATCCCGCCGGGCACACCAGCAGGGAACCACTGATGCTGGACAGACTGACTCGCGTCCAACTGGTCATCTTCGCGGTGGTCACGGTGATCACCGTCGCCATCATGGCGATCTTCTACCTGCGCCTGCCGGCCGCTCTGGGCATCGGCACGTACCGGGTGACGGCGAACTTCGTCGTCGGCGGCGGGCTGTACAAGAACGCCAACGTCACCTACCGCGGAGTCGCGGTGGGCCGGGTCGACTCGGTGGGCCTCACCAACGACGGCGTCGACGCCGTGATGCGGCTGAACAGCGGCACCGTCGTGCCGTCCAACGTCACCGCCGCGGTGAAGAGCGTGTCGGCGATCGGTGAGCAATACATCGACCTGGTTCCACCCGCGCACGCGGCTACATCCAAGCTGCACAACGGGTCTCGCATCGACCGCGGTAGCACCATCATCGGCGTCGACGTCGCGACGCTGCTGCATCAGTCGGAGACACTGGTGAACAGCGTCGCCGACACCCGCCTGCGGGAATTGCTGCACGAAACGTTCAAGGCGTTCAACGGGTCCGGCCCCGAGTTGGCCAGGCTGTTCGAATCGTCCCGGTTGCTGGTCGACCAGGCCAATGCGGAGTTCCCGCACACATCGCAACTGATCGATCAGGTCGGCCCGTTCCTGCAAGCCCAGATTCGTTCCGGCAACGACATCAGGTCGTTGTCCGACGGATTGGCCCGCTTCACTTCCGAAGTGCGTCAGGCTGATCCGCAGCTGCGAACGTTGCTGACCGTCGTCCCGCCGGCGGTCGACCAGGCCAACACCGCGTTCTCCGGGATCCGGCCGTCGTTTCCGATGCTGGCGGCCAACCTGGCCAACCTGGGCAGGGTCGGCGTCATTTACCACAAGTCGATCGAGCAGCTGCTGGTGGTCCTGCCGGCCCTGTTCGCCGCGATCATCACCGCGGCCAACGGTGAACCCCAGGACGAGGGCGCCAAGCTCGACTTCAAGGTCAACGTCGACCCGCCGCCGTGCACCACCGGGTTCATTCCGCCACCGATGATCCGCACCCCGGCCGACGAGACGCTGCGGGAACTCCCGACCGACATGTACTGCAAGACCGCGCAGAACGATCCGTCGGCGGTCCGTGGCGCCCGCAACTACCCGTGCCAGGAGTTCCCGGGCAAGCGGGCGCCGACCGTCGCGCTGTGCCGTGATCCCAGGGGTTACGTGCCGCTTGGTACCAACCCGTGGCGCGGGCCGCCGATCCCTTACGGAACCCCGATGACGAACGGGCTGAACATCTTGCCGCCCAACAAGTATCCGTTCATCCCGCCGGGCAACGACCCGGATCCGGGTACACCGGTGGTCGGGCCGCTTCCACCCGGTGTGATCGAGGGGCCCGGGCCGGCGCCGCATCAGCCGTTCCCGACGCCCCCGCCCCCCAACACCGGTGGGACCGATGGTCGGCCGGCGTGGATTCCGCCCGCTCCCTACCCGCCGCAGAACCCGCAGATCCCGTTTCCGAAGGCCGTCCCCGCGCCGCCACCGCCGGTGGGATTGCCCGGTGCGCCGTACCCGCCGGCCGAGAAGCCATGGGGTCCCCCGCCCGGGCCGGTTCCGCAGGCCAACGGGACGGCGTACACCACCTACGACGAGGGCACCGGCGCTTTTCAGGACCCCGCAGGCGGCACTGGTATCTTCGCGCCCGGCAGAGTATCGACCGCGGAGAACTGGTTGGACCTGATGCGTGACCCGAGGCAGTTGTGACCGAACAGGATTCGGCGACGCGACCTGCGCGGCGGCGGGCTTCGCGGGCCGCCGGTCCGCACGGCGGCGAAGCGGCGGCCACGACGGTCCGGGTCGAGTCAGCGCCCGGGCCGGTCAAGCGGCCCAATACCCCGCTCGGTCCGCCACCGCGGCGGCCCTCCAACAGCAAGCGGGTCGGCCGAATTGCGTTGGCGGCCATCCTAATCGGGATCGCGGTGCTCTCCGGCGGCGTCGGCTTCGAGATCTATCAGCAGCGTCACGCCGATGCGGAGCAGGCTCGAGCCCAGCGCTTCGTCGACACCGCCACGCAATTGGTGCTCAACATGTTCAGCTACAACCAGGACAACATCGACCAAAGCGTGGCGCGGATCGTCGACAACACCAGCGGGCCTCTGCGCGGCATGCTCACCTCGAACGCCGATAACCTGAAGGCACTGTTTCGTCATACCGATTCGACTTCGGAGGCGGTGCTCAACGGCGCCGCTCTGGAAAGCATCGACAGCGTCAGCGACAATGCTTCGGTATTGGTGGCTTTCCGGGTCACAGTGACCAGCCGGGACGGCGTCAACAAGCCCTCAGAGGCCTACCGGATGCGCGTGATCGTGCACGAAGACGAAAGCGGTCGAATGACCGGCGATGACTTGAAATACCCAAACGGGGGCAATTGATGCGGTGGGTGATCGCTGCCGTAATGAGCCTACTGACGACTGCCTTCGTCGGATTGGCTGCGCTCGGCGGCGGTTTCTATTGGCAACGGGTGGAGACTCGTGGTGAGCAGGCAGCTCGCGCGGCACTTCCGCCGCTGGCTGCCAAAGTGATTCCACAGGTGCTCGGATACGACTACCAAACCGTCGAGCGCAGTATGGACGGCGTGTACCCGCGACTGACGCCTGCGTATCGCGAAGCCTTTAAAAAGCAGGTCGATAGGGACATCATCCCCGAGGCCCGTAAGAGGCAAGTGGTCAGCCAGGTTGAGGTCACCGCGGTCGGCGTCATGTCGGCCGAACGGAACTCAGCGTCGGTGTTGGTGTACATCAACTCGATCTGGACCGATAACTCGAAGTCGAACTCGGACGCGAACACGAACTCCAAAGAGCCTGTCTATCAAGGCAGTCGGGTGCGCGTCGATTACCGGCGCCTGGACGGCAATTGGCTGATCAACTACATCCAGCCGATCTAGCCGACGACGTATCCCGTCAGCGACACTGCCCGATCTCGTTGCAGTCCAACGGGTAACGGTCGACCGGGTTGGGCAGCGGTCCCTGGAAGGCCAGCTGGAACGGAGTTTTCGTCATCCCCGGCTGAAGGCCGCAGGTGTCGCCGTGAATGCTGGTGTGCGTTCCTGCGAGCGACACGTCGTCGAAGGCATAGATGTCCGTCGTTTGCGCGGTGCTGCCGTCTGGGCACGAGACACCGGTCGCCTTATCGACCTGAAAGGTCCAGCGGTCGCTGGTCAACCGGGCGCGGCCGACGTAATTGGCCAACTTCTCTGCTCGACTGATCGACCGCGATGTAGTGCTGGCGACGTTCAGCGCGCACAGGTCCGCAGCGATGACGGGGTCGGAGAAATCGGGAATCGCCCGCTGCCTCGACGGCGCATCGCACAGCGCCGAGATGCGCCACGTCGTCGCCGGCACCCCGGCTTCGGTGAACGTGTACACGCCGTCCGGTGGCGGCCCGAGCGCGCTGGCGGGAATCGACGTCCCCACGGCAACGAGTGTCATGGCTGCGGCAGCGGTCAGGCCGCGAAGGATGATGGCCATGCGTCGAGTATCGCAGTGCGCCGTATGGCGCATCAAGGAATTATCCGTTTGCTGGGTTGCCGGCGGCCAGCGCTTCGAGAAACGACCGGGCCCACCGGTCGACGTCATGGGCCAGCACCTGACGCCGCAGGGCGCGCATCCGGCGTCGCCCCTCGTCCTCGGACTGGTTGATCGCCGCCTCGATTGCGTCCTTGACGCCTTCGAGGTCGTGCGGGTTCACCAGGTAGGCCTGCGTGAGTTCGGCTGCGGCACCGGTGAATTCGCTGAGCACCAGCGCACCGCCGAGGTCGCTGCGGCACGCGACGTATTCCTTGGCGACCAGATTCATCCCGTCGCGCAGCGGCGTCACCAGCATCACGTCGCTGGCGACGAAAAACGCGATGAGTTCGTCGCGGGGGACCGGGCGGTGCAGGTAATGCACGACCGGGCGGCCGACCTCGCTGTATTCCCCGTTGATGTGGCCGACCTGGCGCTCGATGTCTTCGCGCAGCACCTGGTAGCTCTCTACTCGTTCGCGGCTGGGTGTGGCGAGCTGAATCAGCGCGGCGTCCTCACCTTTGACGCGTCCTTCGGCAAGCAGTTCGCCAAGGGCTTTGAGCCGCACGTCGATGCCCTTGGTGTAGTCCAACCGGTCGACGCCGAGCAGGATCTTGCGGGGGTTGCCGATCTCCGCGCGAATCTCCTTGGCCCGCCGGCGGACGTTGCGGTCGCGGCCCTTTTTGTCGAGCTCGGGCGAGTCGATGGAGATCGGGAAAGCGCCGACTCGGACCGTGCGGCCGTCGAGGTCTACCTCACCGGTGCGAGATCGCACACCGATCGAACCGCGGGAGGTGCTCGCGCCGATCAGGCGCCGCGACAGAATCAGGAAGTTCTGCGCGCCGCCGGTCAGGTGGAAGCCGACCAGGTCCGCGCCCAGCAGGCCTTCGACGATCTCGGTGCGCCAGGGCATCTGCATGAAGAGCTCGACCGGCGGGAACGGGATGTGCAGAAAAAAACCGATCGTCAGATCGGGCCGGAGTTCGCGCAGCATTTTGGGGACCAGCTGCAGCTGATAGTCCTGCACCCAGACGGTCGCACCCTCGGCGGCCGCACGCGCCGCCGCCGCAGCGAACCGCCGATTGACCTCGACGTAGCGGTCCCACCACTGCCGGTGATAGATCGGCTTGACGATGACGTCGTGGTACAGCGGCCACAGCGAGGCGTTGGAGAAGCCTTCGTAATATTCTTCGACATCCTCGGCCGACAGGCGAACCGGATGCATTCGGAGGTCGTCCTCGACGATGGGTTCGTCGGTGACGTCCACGTCCTCATCGACGACCCCGGGCCAACCGATCCAGGCGCCGCTACGGCGTCGCAGCAACGGCTCTAAAGCGGTGACTAACCCGCCGGGGCTGCGTTTCCAGCTGGTGGTGCCGTCGGGCAGGCGCTCCATGTCGATCGGCAGCCGGTTGGCGACCACGACGAAATCGGACACACCGGAAGCAGGGCTTTTCTCTGCCTGGCTTCCTGTGGAGGGCACTTACACCTCGATCTTCGCGGGTCCAATACCAAGCATCGAGAGGAACACGCGGCACTCGTCGGCGTCGACCGCATAGGCGGCCACCACACGCCTGGCCTGGCTGGCCGTGTCGTCGGGCAGAGGCTCGACGTCTTCGATTTCACTGGTGTCAGGTTTCGCGGGCATGTCATAACTGTAGGCGAAGTGCGTAGTCAGCCGCATCGTGCGCCGCAACCCCCTGCTTAGAGCGTTACGGCCTGGCCGTAATGTGTAAATCCGCTCGGTGACGATGCGGTCCGCGAAGCGGACTGGGGAGGAGCCGGACCAGATGATTCAGTCCTGTGCGAATGAGGTGGACGATGTCAGAATCCAACGAGTTGGTGGCTTACGAGACGCTCGATGAGGGCCGCATCGCGCGGATCTGGTTGAACCGGCCGGAGGCGCACAATGCGCAGAGCCGCGGTTTGCTCGTCGAACTCGACGAGGCTTTCCTGCGCGCCGAGGCCGACGACACGGTCCGGGTGGTGATCCTCGCGGCACGCGGAAAGAACTTCTCGGCCGGTCACGACCTCGGCTCGGAGTTGGCGCTGGCCGAGCGCGCCCCCGGGGACGCGCAGCTGCCAAGCTTCCGGATCAACGGTGCCACCCGCGACGCGGTGGCCGAGAAGACCTATCTGCAGGAATGGCACTACTTCTTCCAGAACACCTGCCGATGGCGCGATCTGCGCAAGATCACCATTGCCCAGGTCCAAGGCAACGCGATTTCGGCCGGCCTGATGCTGATCTGGGCGTGCGACCTGATCGTCGCGGCCGACAATGCGAAGTTCAGCGACGTCGTCGGCGTAAGGATGGGCATGCCCGGCGTGGAATATTACGCTCACCCTTGGGAATTCGGTCCCCGCAAAGCCAAAGAGCTTCTGCTTACCGGTGATTCGCTGGACGCCGACGAGGCCTACCGGCTCGGCATGGTGTCAAAGGTGTTTGCGGCCGACGAACTGGCCGACAAGACGCTGGAGTTCGCGCGTCGGATCGCCGAACGGCCAACAATGGCAGCGCTTTTGATCAAAGATTCGGTGAACGCCGCCTCAGACGCGATGGGCTTCACCGAGGCGTTGCGCCACGCATTCCATATTCACGAGCTGGGCCACGCGCATTGGGCGGCGCACAACGAGAACCGCTACCCGATCGGCCTGCCGCCCGACGTCGAGGACTGGCGCAACGCGAAGCCGACGAAGATCGCACGCAAGGACACTCCCTAGCTACCGCTCTCCCGGCTCGCGCGTGTCCGGATGCGCGTGGGTGTGGTTCTATAACTAGAACCTGTTTCAGTTTTCATGCGAAGGGGTCGGCATGCAGCTTTCGTTCGAAGACCGGACGTACTTGGTCACCGGTGGTGGCAGCGGGATCGGCAAGGGCGTGGCGGCGGGTCTGGTCGCGTCCGGTGCTTCAGTGATGATCGTCGGCCGCAACGCGGACCGGCTCGCGGCGGCGGTTGAGGAAGTCAGCGCGGTCAAAACCGGTGGCGGGGCGATCCGCTTCGAGCCTGCCGACGTCACCAACGAAGACGAGGTGGTCCGCGCGGTCGAGGCCGCGACGGCATGGCATGGCCGATTGCACGGCGCGGTGCACTGCGCCGGCGGCTCCCTGACCATCGGCCCGATCACCCAGATGGACTCCGACGCCTGGCGACGCACCGTCGACCTCAACATCAACGGCACCATGTACGTGCTCAAGCACTGCGCCCGGGAGATGGTGCGCGGTGGCGGCGGGTCGTTCGTCGGCATTTCGTCGATCGCCGCCAGTAACACCCACCGCTGGTTTGGTGCTTACGGCGTCACCAAGGCCGGCCTCGACCACCTGATGCAGTTGGCCGCCGACGAACTGGGCCCGTCCTGGGTGCGGGTCAATAGCATCCGCCCCGGCCTGATCCGCACCGACATGGTCGCGCCGATCACCGACTCGCCCGAACTGTCGCAGGACTACGCCGCGTGCACCCCGTTGCCGCGGGTCGGTGAGGCCGAAGACATCGCCAACATGGCGATGTTCCTCCTCAGCGACGCCGCCAGTTGGGTCACCGGGCAGGTCATCAACGTCGATGGCGGGCACCTTTTGCGCCGCGGCCCGGACTTCACCGCGATGCTCGAGCCGGCGTTCGGCGCCGACGGCCTGCGTGGAGTCGTCTAGTAGCGGGTGGTCTGAAACCTGTCCACTGACCGGGACAATCCGCCGCCGTTCTGTCCCGGCCGGTTCACCATAGAGTCGCAGCCTAGGACAGGAAAACATCATGGCCCGACGGGTGATCGACAACATCGGCGACATCGCCGACCAGCTTCGAGACCAAGCCGAGGAAGCCGAACGCCTCGGTCGCATGCCCGACGACACCGCCAAGTTGCTCAAAGCGGCCGGGCCGATCAAGCTGCTGCAGCCGACGCAGTACGGCGGATTTGAAGCCCACCCAAGGGAATTCGCCGAGACCGTGATGGCGGTGGCTGCCCTCGACGGCGCCGCGGGCTGGATATGCGGCGTGGTGGGCGTGCACCCGTGGCAGCTGGCCTTCGCCGATCCGAAGGTCCGCGAAGAGGTGTGGGGCGCCGACGACAACACCTGGATGGCATCCCCGTACGCACCGACCGGCCTCGCCGTCCCGGTCGACGGCGGCTACGTCTTCAACGGCCGTTGGCAGTTCAGCTCCGGCACCGACCATTGCGATTGGATCTTTCTCGGCGCGCTGCTGGGCACGGCCGAGGGCGGCATTGCCGGTCCCACGCCGACCATGCTGCACATGATCCTTCCCCGCAGCGACTACCAGATCGTCGAGGACTCGTGGAACGTGGTGGGGCTGAAAGGGACTGGATCCAAGGACATCATCGTCAAGGATGCGTTCGTGCCGTCCTACCGGGTGATGAATGGTGACCAGGTGATCGACGGCACTGCGCAGAAGGAGGCCGGCGTCACCGAATCGCTTTACAAGATGCCGTGGTCGAACATGTTCCCGCTCGGTATCAGCTCCGCGGTGATCGGTATCGCCGAGGGGGCACTGGGGGCCCACCTCGAATACCAGCGCGGGCGGGTCGGGGCGCAGGGCACCGCGATCAAGGACGACCCCTACGTCTTGTTCGCCATCAGTGAGGCGGCCGCCGACATCAACGCCGCCCGGCAGGAGATACTGGCCAACGTCGACAAGATCTGGGACATCGTCGAATCCGGGCGCGAGGTGTCCTTTGAAGAGCGTGCCATCGGCCGGCGCACTCAGATCCGGGCGGCCTGGCGTGCCGTGATGGCTGTCGACCAGATCTTCGCGCGTTCGGGCGGCAACGCTGCGCGCATGGACAAGCCCCTGCAACGGTTTTGGCGTGACGCCCATGTCGGGCTCAACCACGCGATCCATGTGCCTAGCACGGTCTACCATGCGGCCGCGCTGAGCTCGATGGGCATCGAGCCGGCCGACCCGCTGCGGGCGATGATATGAGCGACATCAAAAGCCTGGGCTACATCAAGATCCAGACCAGCGACATCGAGCGCTGGCGTACCTTCGCCTTCGACGTACTGGGCTTCGCCCAGGGCAGGGGACCCGACCCGCACGCGCTCTACCTACGGATGGACGAACGCCCGGCGCGCATCATCGTCGTCCCCGGCGACAGCGACCAGGTGGTGCACGTCGCCTGGGAAGTACGTGACGGTCTTGCGTTGCAACGGGTTCGGGATACCCTCGAACGCGCCGGCGTGGCCGTCAAACCGCTGTCGGTCGAGGAGGCCGACGAACGCCGGGTCGAAGACGTGTTCGCGTTCACCGACCCGACCGGCACCCCGTCCGAGGTCTTCTTCGGTCCCGCGCTCGACCACAGCCCGGTGGTCACGCCTTTCGGCGCCACCTTCGTCACCGGCACCCAAGGGCTGGGTCACGTGGTATTGCCGACCATGGACCCGGCCGGTGCTTTCACCTTCTACAGCGAGACACTCGGCTTCCTGCCTCGTGGAGCGATGCGGCTACCCGCGCCGCCGGAATTCGGCCCGCTGCGAATCCGCTTCTTCGGCGTCAACGAACGTCACCACAGCATGGCGTTGTGCCCCGCACCGCACGGGGGAGCGCCGGGCCTGGTGCACATCATGGTCGAAGTCGACTCGCTGGACGCCGTCGGCCGCGCGCTGGACCGGGTTGTCAAGCAGCGCTTTTCGCTCTCCTCGACGCTGGGCCGGCACACTAACGACAAGATGGTCTCGTTCTACGTCCGGGCGCCCGGCGGCTGGGACATCGAATTCGGCACCGACGGAATGAAAGTCGACGAGGCCTACTACACCGCGGAGGAGATCACCTCCGACAGCTATTGGGGCCACGACTGGTCCGGGGCCGATCCGCTGGCGGCGATGTGATTGTCACCCCTGTCGACGCCCGCGAGATATCGACGTGGGACGTCGAGGCCGACGTGGTGATCGCCGGCTACGGCATCGCCGGTGTGTCGGCGGCGATCGAGGCCGCGCGCACCGGTGTCGAGGTGCTGGTGCTGGAGCGCACCGGCGGCTGGGGCGGCGCAGCGTCGCTGGCTGGCGGATTCGTCTACCTCGGCGGCGGGACGCCGATCCAAAAGGCTTGTGGTTTCGAGGATTCCGTCGACAACATGCGTGCATTCCTGTGCGCCGCGATGGGCCCAGGCGCCGACGTCGACCGGATCGCAGACTACTGCGACGGCAGTCTCGAGCACTTCGATTGGCTGGTCGATTGCGGCGTGCCGTTCAAGGCGAGCTTCTGGGCGGAGCCTGGATGGGAACCGCCGGACGATGACGGCCTGATGTACACCGGTGGCGAGAATGCGTTCCCGTACAACACGATTGCCACGCCCGCCCCACGCGGCCACGTCCCGCAGATGCAGGACAAGCGCACCGGCGAGAAGGGTGGCGGCTACATGCTGATGAAGCCGCTGGTGGACACCGCCACCACGCTCGGCGTCACAAGCATCGTCGACACCCGGGTACAGCGGCTCGTCGTCGAGAGCGGCGGACGGGTGGCCGGGATCATCGCCCGCCAGTACGGCACCGAGATGGCGATCCGGGCCCGGCGCGGAATAGTCTTGGCCACGGGCAGTTTCGCTTACAACGAGTCGATGGTCGCGCGGTACGCGCCGCGGATTGCCGGCCGCCCGGCGGCCTCGGTCGAAGAACACGACGGCATTGCGATCCAGATGGCGCAGGCGCTCGGCGCCGACCTTGCTCACATGGACGCCACCGAGGTCGCGTTCCTGGTCGACCCGCAGTTGGTGGTCCGTGGCATCCTGGTCAACGGTCGCGGGCAGCGCTACGTCGCCGAGGACACCTATCCCGGGCGCATCGGGCAGGTGACGTTGTATCACCAGGACGACACCGCATTCCTGGTGCTCGACGCCGACGCGCACGAGCAAGGCATGGCGACTCGGTCCGCGACGCCATTCCTGCTTCGGCCGCCGACCTGGGTCTGCGAGACCGTCGCTGAGCTGGAAGCGGAAATGGGTCTGCCGACCGGTTCGCTGCGCACCACGGTGGCTGCCTACAACGAGGGCGCCGCCCGCGGTGAGGATCCGCTGCTGCACAAGAAGGCGGAATGGCTTAACCCGATCGGCACGCCCGTGGGCGCCATCGATCTGCGCGGCAACACCGGCGGTTTCACCCTCGGTGGCCTGCACACGACGCTGGACGCCGAGGTGTTGCACGTCAGCGGTGAACCGATCCCGGGATTGTTCGCGGCCGGGCGGGCCACGGCCGGCCTTGCCGCCTGGGGGTACGCGAGCGGCGTCTCGCTGGGCGACGGGAGCTTCTATGGCAGGCGCGCCGGACGGGCAGCCGCCTCCTAACCGTCATCTGTCGTCGCGGGTGCGCTGCGTGCGTACCCCATTTTTGCTTGTGACCCGTGCCACAGTGTGCTATCAATTGGCATATACCTATTAGGCATATACGGACCGCCGGGAGGAAGCATGACGAGCCAGGGCGATGCCTGTACGCCGAGCGCCGTGATCGACCGCGTTTCGCTGGTCCTGGACGCCTTCGATGGGCCGGGTCGGCTCTCGCTGGCCCAGGTGGTCCGGCGTACCGGACTGCCGCGTTCGTCGGCGCACCGGATGCTCGAGCGCCTGGTGCAACTGCGTTGGCTGCGCCGCCACGGTCGTGACTACGAGTTGGGCATGCGACTGGTCGAGCTGGGATCACTGGCTGTGCACCAAGATCGGCTGCACACCGCCGCGCAACCGCATTTGCATGAGCTTCATCGCGCGACCGGGCTGGTCGTGCACCTGGCCGTGCTCGATGGCGCCGACGTGGTCTATCTGGAGAAGATTGCGGGCGCCTTCGGTGTCGCGGTTCCGACCCGGGTCGGCGGCCGGCAGCCCGCGCACTGCACCGCGGTCGGCAAGGTGCTGCTGGCGTTTGCGGGCGTCGATGACTTCGATGACCTGTTGCCACGCAAGACCCGGTACTCGATCTCGACGCGCCGCCAGCTGATCGACGAACTTGCCGCGATCCGTGCTCGTGGATTCGCCTGTGAGCGCGCGGAGTCGGTTGCCGGATTCGGTTGTGTCGCAGCGCCGGTCGGAGATCCGAGCGCGCCGATCGCCGCCGTCTCGGTCTGCGGTCCGCTGGACAGGATGGCTTTCGACCACCGGCTGGCCACGCCGGTGCGGACCACGGCTCTTGCCATCTGGCGCAACTATGACGACGGCGACGAGATTCGCGTGCAGCCGATTCTGCAGCGGCCGCGGCAATTACCCGTCCGCGCCTTGCAGTACGCATGACCCTCGACCCGCAGATCGCCGCGTTGCTGCCCACGCTCAACGAGGCGTTTCCGCGCGTCGAAACCATGACCGCGCCGCGGCTGCGGGCGGTGATCCGCGAGCGGGCGCAGGCCTTGCAGCGGCCCGAGCCGGTTCGCAGGGTGCTCGACCGGACCGTGTCAGGCCCGGGCGGCGACGTCGGCGTTCGAATCTATTGGCCTACCGAGCGTTCCGGTAGCACTCCGGTCATCGTGTTCGCCCACGGGGGTGGATTCGTGTTCTGCGACTTGGACTCACACGACGACCTGTGCCGCGCAATGACCAATGGTGTCGGCGCGATCGTTGTGTCGGTGGACTACCAGTTGGCACCGGAGCACCCATGGCCGGCCGCCGTTGACGATGTGTACGCGGTGGTCGACTGGGTGGCCGGACACGCCCGCGAACTCGGTGCCGATTCGGCCCGCCTGGTCGTCGCGGGCGATAGCGCAGGCGGCAATCTCGCTGCCGTCACCGCGCTGCTGGCCCGCGATCGTAGGGGCTTCGCGATCGCCGGCCAGTTGTTGATCTATCCGGCGATCGCCGCCGACTTCGACACCGAGTCCTACCGGAATTTCGGCACCGGCTACTACAACACCGCCACCGCGATGGCCTGGTACTGGGACCAATACGTGCCAAACGATGCCGACCGTTGTCATCCCACTGCAACTCCGCTTCGCGCTGAGTTAGCCGGGTTGCCACCCGCGGTGGTGATTACCGCCGGGTTCGACCCCTTGTGCTCCGAGGGCCATACCTACGCCAAAGCTCTTGCCGCAAAAGGAGTTACGACAATCCACCGGCACTACGCCGGCGCGATCCACGGGTTCATGACCATGCCGACCCTGGACATCTGCAGGCGGGCCCGTCAGCAGGCGTGGGCAGATGTATCCCGCTCATTGGAATAAACCCTTGTCGCCGGCACAGTCCAGCGGAAAGCTCCTTTCAGTAACCCAACAACGTCGGAGGACACGATGGCTACCTGGGACACGATCGACCGATACGTCGTCATCTCGACGGACACCCACGCCGGTGCCGACATCGGCGACTACAAGCCGTATCTGCCCACGGCATTGCACGACGACTTCGACGCATGGGCCAAGACGTACGTCAGCCCGTTCGACGACCTGATCATCGCGACCGCCAGCCGTAACTGGGACAGCGACCTGCGGATCGCCGACATGGACGCCGACGGAGTGGCCGCCGAGGTCCTGCTGCCCAACACCGTCCCGCCGTTTTTCCCGACCACCCCCAACATCACCATCAGTTTGCCGCGCACCCGCGACGAGTTCGAAAAGCGTTGGGCCGGCGTGCAAGCGCACAACCGGTGGCAGGTCGACTTCTGCTCGCTTGCCCCAGCCCGTCGCCGCGGGCTGATCCAGATCTTCCCCAACGACATCGACCACGCGCTGGACGAGATCCGTTGGGGCACAGAGCACGACTGCTTCGGCGGTGTGTTGGTTCCGCCGGTCTCGCCGGGTGACCCCAACGTGGCGCCCCTGTTCCACACCCGGTACGAGCCGTTGTGGGCGCTCTGCGAAGAACTCGACCTCACCGTGGTGCAGCACGCGGGTGCTGGCAGTCCCGAGATGCCGATGGACCAACCGGCGTCGAATGCGGTGCTGGTCACCGAGATGGCGCTGTGGGCCAACCGCACGCTCGGACATCTGATCCTGGCCGGTGTCTTCGAGCGGCACCCGGGCCTGCGGTTCGTGCCGACCGAGCAGGGCACCATGTGGGTGCCCGGAACGCTGGCCATCCTCGACGCCATGGTTCCGACAATGAAGTCCGAGGCCGGCAACCGCACCTACGGAATGTTCGGTGGATCGTCGGTGGACGAACTGACCCTGACGCCGAGCGAATATGCCCAGCGGAATTGTTATCTGGCAAGCGAATTAGCGCCTTTCGATTCCGGGATGATCGACTTCATGGGCCCCGAACACATCATGTGGGGCAGCGACTACCCGCACGAAGAAGGCTTCACCCCACACTCCAAGCTGGCATTGCGCTGGGCTCTACACGACAGATCCGAAGACGAGTGCCGAAAGATTCTGGGCGGCAACGCGGGCCGTCTGTACCGGTTCGACCTCGAGGCGCTGGCGCCGGTCGCCGAGAAGATCGGGCCCACGGTGGACGAGGTACACACGCCGCTGGGAGACACCGGCTATCACGCGCCGGCCGCGTTCGGGTACCGCCCGTTCGAGGGTGGGCTGGCGCTCAAGCGGTTGGCACCGGCCCGCAGCTAAGGCCGGTCGGGATCCGTTTCCTGGACCCGCTGTTCGACTTCCCGCCAATGACCCGGCCGCGGCGTTGGAAAGGCGCCGTGGGAGCTGCGCTGCCCCTCCTTAAACGCTGCATCGGCCGCGTCGATGTCCTTGATCAACTGCAGCGCGAGTTCTCGCTCGGCAGCAAAGTACCGTTCCGACCACTGCATGGCGATCCGCGGATACGCCCAGGCCGGCTCCTCGGCGGCGGCCTGCGCGTCGATCGCTACCCGCTGGCGCATGGTATCGACATGCGCGATGTGCTCTTCCAGAATTTCTTTCAACCGGTCCGGGTCATTGAGGTGGCCGAGCCAAACCCGCAACATCACACCATGTTTGAGTATCGGCGGATCGATCGGCGCCTCGGTAGCCCATTTGGTGACGGCCGCACGGCCGGACTCGGTGATCTTGTAGGTCCGACGCCCGCGCGGGCCCCCGTCATGCTGAACCCGTGACGTGGCGTAGCCGTGAGATTCGAGCCGCTTCAACTCCGAATAGATCTGGCTGAACGATGGACTCCAGTAGAAGTAGCCAACGCTCCAGTCGGCCCACTTTTTGATGTCATAGCCAGACACCTCTTCGCCGAACGCGAGCATGCCCAGCACCGCCCAACTCGTCGGCGGAAGACTCGGTAGCGCGCTGGACCCCACTTTCAAAGGGTAGCAATGATCGCAGGACGCAGATCGCCGCTGACCACTCAGCGGGACGCGACGAGATCGAAGCCCTTGTACCCGGCCGCGGCGACGTCGGCGATGATCTGACCGTAGACACCGAAGCCCCCGACAAACGGCATGAACACCCGCGGCTTGCCGGCGACGTTGGCGCCGAGGTACCACGAATTGGCGCGCAGCATAAGGCCGGCGGCGGCGCGACGAGTGCATTCCTCGGTCCAATCCGCGGCCGCGGCCCGGGTTGCCTCCAGTGCGACGGCTTCATGTTCATGTAGGTAGCCGATCGCGTCGGCGATCCAGTCGACATGAAGTTCAGAGTGCAGGGCCATGTTGGCCAGCACCGACGGGCTGCCCGGCCCGGTGATGTTGAACATGTTGGGAAAGCCAGGCACGCCCAACCCCAAGTAGGTGACGGGACCCGAAGCCCATGCCGCGTTGAGTGATTCGCCGCCACGACCCACGACGTTCAGCTTGCTCACCGAGCCGGTCATCGCGTCGAAGCCGGTGGCCAGCACCACTGCGTCCACCTCGTAGTGGGTGGACGCAGTGCTCACCCCGAGGGCGTCCATCCGCTCGATCGGTGTCACACGCAGGTTGACCAACGTTACGTTGTCACGGTTGAACGTCTGGAAATAGTTGTCGTCGGTGCATATCCGCTTCGTGCCGATCGGATGATCGGTGGGGACCAGCCAATCGGCGATCTGCGGGTCGTCCACGACGGCGCGGATCTTCTGCTCCCAGAACGCGCGGGCGGTGTCGTTGGCGGCGACGTCGGTCAGCTGATCGGGAAAGGTCTTGCTGAACAGCACCCCACCGAGCTGCCAACGCTTTTCGTAGGCATCGTGACGTTCCTGTTCGGAAACCGCGAGTGCCGAAAGCGGGTGCGGTTGATGCGGCGAACCGCCGCCGCTGGCCATCGACAGTCTCCGACGCTCCGGATAGCCGGCCTTCTGGGTCTCGCGGGCCTCGTCAGTGAGAGGCGAGTTGCCCGCTGGGATGCTGTAGTTGGGGCTGCGCTGAAACACGTAGAGCTGGAGTGCTTGTTCGGCGATGCACGGAATCACCTGAATGCCCGAGGATCCGGTGCCGATCACACCGATTCTCTTACCGGTGAAATCGACACCAGCATGCGGCCAGTGCGCGGTGTGGTACACCTCGCCTTGAAACGAATCCAGCCCTTCGATGGGCGGTATGTTCGCGTTCGACAGCGGTCCGACCGCAAAGACCAGGAAACGTGCGGATACCACTTCGCCTGTGTCGGTGTGTATTTCCCATCCCAGGGTGGTCTCGTCGAGAATCGCGTCGGTGACGCGGGTGCCGAAGGTGATGTGCGGCCGAAGGTTGTATCGGTCGGCGACGTGGTTCAGATACCGCAGGATTTCGGGTTGGGCGGCGTACTTTTCGCTCCAGTCCCATTCCTGTTGGAGCCGTTCGTCGAAGGAGTACGAGTAGTCGACGCTCTCGACGTCGCACCGCGCGCCCGGGTAACGGTTCCAGTACCACACCCCGCCCACGCCGTCGGCGGCCTCGAAGAGCCGTACGGCCAGTCCGTCGCTGCGCAGCCGATGCAGCGCGTACAGCCCGGCGAACCCCGCGCCTATCACCACCGCATCGACGTTCCGGGCCATACCGCGACGGTACGGGGTCGAACGCCGATTGGGATGCCGATCGTCCCGCTGGGCGGGAATTGTCGCCCCGCAGCGCCACTCCTTATGGTTGCCTGAACCCATGCCGGCCGCAGCAGCCTGGGATCACCAGGTCGACTTCCTCGTCGTCGGCAGCGGTTGCGGAGGCCTGACTGCCGCGCTCACCGCGCACGCGCACGGGCTGGACACGCTCGTCATCGAAAAAGCTGCCACGTACGGCGGCAGCACCGCGCTGTCCGGCGGTAATATCTGGATTCCGAACAACCCGACGCTCCGCCGCGAAGGCCTCGCCGATTCCCGCGACGATGTGCGCCTTTACCTCGACGCCGTCGTCGGCGGTCGAGTTCCGTCCGCCAACATCGACGCGTTCATCGACAACGGCCCCCGGGCGATGGAGTTCCTCGAAGAAGTCAGCCCGCACCTGCGATTCCAATGGTGCACCGGCTATTCCGACTACCACCCGGAGCGGCCCGGCGGACGGGCCCGCGGACGTACGGTCGAGCCGTTGCCCTTCGACCTGAAAAAGCTTGGCGACGACGAGATTGGGTTACGGCCCGCCGCGCTGGCCACGCCTGGCGGGTTGTTCGTCACCTCAAAGGAATTCGTCCGGCTCAACATGGTGATGCGGACCTGGTCGGGTCGATGGGCCGCCATGCGGACGGTTGGTCGCGCTGTCAAAGGTCTGCTGCTGCGCCGTCATATGGACACCTTGGGCCGCGCTTTGATCGGTCGTTTGCGGCTCGCGGCCAAGGACGCGGGGATACCCCTGTGGCTCGATACGCCGCTGCGGTCGTTGATCACTGACGAGTCCGGAGCGGTGATCGGGGCACAGGCCGAGCGGGGCGGCGCCGTCGTCCGTATCCGTACGCGCAACGGTCTGCTGCTGGCGTGCGGAGGTTTCGAGCACAACGGCGAGATGCGTAAACGATTCCTGCGCGACGGCGGCAAGGACAACTATAGTGCGGGCTCACCCGACAACACCGGTGACGGCATCAACGCGGGCAACGCAGTCGGGGGCGCGATCGATTTGATGGATGACGCGTGGTGGATGCCGGCGTTCAGACGTCCCGACGGTGTCATGAGCGTGCTGGTGTCGGAGCGCTCGATTCCCCGATCGGTCATCGTCGACCAGTCTGGCAACCGATTCGTAAACGAAGCCGCACCGTATGTCACATTCGTCCACCAGCAGCTCGCCGGCGGCCATGATCCAATCTGGTTCGTCTTCGACCGTAAAGCCAAGAACCGCTACCAGTTCGGCGGTGTGATGCCCGGCCAGAAATTCCCCGGCGACTGGTTCGCGTCGGGCTTGATGCATCGCGCGACGACGCTCGAAGGACTGGCATCGAGCATCGGTGTACCTCCCTCACAATTGCTCGAAACTGTCCACCGGTTCAACGGATTCGCCCGAAGCGGCCACGACGCGGATTTCGGCCGCGGAGACAGCGCCTACGACAACTACTATGGTGACCCGACGATGCCGCATCCCGCCATGGACGTCATAGACCGTGCGCCGTACTACGCGGTCCGCATCCAGGCTGGCGACCTCGGCACCAAGGGCGGGCTAGTCTACAACGCACACGGTCAGGTGCTGCGGGCCGACGGTTCAGTGATCGCAGGCCTCTACGCCACCGGCAACAACGCATCCGCCGTCATGGGCAACGACTACGCCGGGGCCGGAGCCACCATCGGGCCCGCGATGGTATTCGGCTTCATCAGCGCCCAACATGCAGCAGAAAGCGATTGCGATGCAGAGTAATTCGGGCCAACTTGCGGACAAGGTCGTGCTGATCAGTGGTGGCGCCGGGGGACTCGGCGCGGCGTTCGCGCGCCATATCCTCGCTCGCGGCGGCAGCGTGGTGCTCGCCGATCTGCTCGACGACGAGGGCAAAGCGCTGGCCGACGAGCTCGGTCCGCAGGCCCGCTACACCCACCTCGACGTCACGGATCCGGATGACTGGGCGTCGGCAATACGGTTGACGGTCAACGAGTTTGGCTCGCTCAACGGTCTGGTGAACAATGCCGGCGTATCGACCGGACAGCTCCTCGAGCACGAGCCGCTCGCACATTTTCGAAAAGTGTTGGACATCAACCTGGTCGGAGTTTTCAACGGCCTGCAGGCGGTGATCAAACCCATGCGGGCGGTCGGTGGCGGATCGATTGTCAACATCTCGTCTGCCGCAGGCATGTTCGGGCTCGCGTTCACCGCCGGCTACGGCGCCTCGAAGTGGGGCGTGCGAGGCCTGTCGAAGATCGCCGCGGTCGAATTGGCGCCGGATCGAATCCGGGTCAACTCCGTTCACCCCGGAATGGTGTACACCCCGATGACCGTCGACATCGGCATCCAGCCCGGTGAGGGCAACTACCCCAACACCCCGATGGGACGCATCGCAGAGCCCGGGGACATCACCGGCGCCATCGGATACCTGCTATCTGACGACGCCGCCTACGTCACCGGCGCAGAGATCGCCGTCGACGGCGGGTGGACTGCCGGGCCGACTATAAAATATGTTATGGGACAGTGATATTCGACAGGAGCACGTGAATGAATCGTCTTGAAGACAACCGCATTCTGGTAACCGGTGCGGCCTCCGGGATCGGACAGGCGACCGCGTTGCGTCTGCTGGACGAAGGCGCCAGAGTTGTGGGCGCCGATGTCGCGACTGACGGTCTCGAGAAAACCCGGGCCATGGCCGCGGAAGCCGGGACCGGGGAGCGCCTCACCACGCTGGAGATGAACATCGCCGAGGAGCATTCCGTGGTCGACGGGGTGCGCTCTGCGGTCGAGTCCCTGGGCGGTCTCGACTCGGTGGTCAACGCCGCCGGCATTCTGCGCGCTGTCCACACCGAGCAGATGGAACTGGATCTGTGGAATCGGATCATCGGGATCAACTTGACCGGAACCTTCCTGGTGGTCCGCGAGGCGCTGCCGAGCCTGCTGAAGAATTCGCGCAGCGCGATCGTCAACTTCAGTTCCACCTCGGCCCAGTTCGCGCATCCCTACATGGCCGCCTACGCGGCGAGCAAGGGCGGCGTTCAGTCGTTCACTCATGCCCTGGCGCTGGAGTATGCGAGTAAAGGACTCCGTGCGGTGTGTGTCTGCCCGGGGAGCATCAAGTCGGGAATCACCGACGCCACCGGCGGATACATTCCGCAGGATGCCGATTGGAATCTGTTCACCAGGCTGATGCCGATCCTGCCGACCACGGAGCTGTCCAGTGGCGCCGGCATGGCCAGCCCAAACGCGGTCGCCGGCGTCATCGCCATGTTGGTGTCCGACGACGGGGCGTTCATTACCGGCACCGAGATCCGCATCGACGGCGGAACGCACGCGTGAGCCTGACCTACGAGACCACTCTGCGTGAAATCGCCACTGAGCCAGGTACTCTGCGTTACCACGAAGCGGGGCCGAGTGACGGACCGCCGCTGGTCTTGTTGCACGGCTCCGGCCCGGGGGTGACGGGCTGGCGAAACTTTCGCGGTGTGCTGGGCACGTTCGCCGAATTCTTTCGCTGTTTGGTTCTCGAGTTCCCCGGATTCGGCGTCAGTGACGATTACGGCGGCCACCCCATGATCACCGCACTGGACGCGGTGGTCCGGTTCGTCGACGCGCTCGGCCTGGAAAGCGTTGAAATTCTGGGTAATTCGATGGGCGGCGGGGTCGGAATCAATTACGCGATCGCACATCCCGAACGGGTGCGACGCCTGGTGACCATCGGCGGTATCGGTCGAAACCTCCTGACTCCCGGTCCCGCGGAGGGCATTCGCCTGTTGCAGGAGTTCACCGACGACCCCACCCGCGAGGGACTGGTCCGGTGGCTGCATTCGATGGTCTACGACCCGGCGACGGTGACCGAGGAACTCATCGAGGAGCGTTGGACTCACGCAACCGAGCCGGAGACCTTGGCCGGCGCGCGGCGGATGTACGGCAAGGATGCCTTCGCCGCGATGATGAAGGCGATGGAGTCGTCCAAAGGGCCGCAGCCGTGGGCGGTCATGCATCGCGTGCAGGCCCCGACACTGATCACCTGGGGCCGCGACGACCGGGTCAGTCCCCTTGACATGGCTTTGATCCCGATGCGGACCATCCCCAACGCCGAATTGCACGTGTTCCCGAACTGCGGTCACTGGGCGATGATCGAGGCGAAAGACGCTTTCGAGAGCGCGGTGCTGGCGTTCCTGCGGCGTAAGTAGATCAGTTGACGCAGGGGACGCCGCCGCCGTCGATCGGCGTCCCGCGATCGGGCGTCGGATCGGTCGTGGTGGTCATACCCGATTTCCACTTGTAGTTGCCGTATAGATCTGGCGCCGTAGTGGATTCGGTCGTCGTGTCAGACAGCGACTCGTCCTGGGTGGGCACCGAGAAGTTGTCGTCGACCACGACCTCGATGTGCCCGTACTGCAGTGTGCGATTGGCCTTGTCGGGCGCGTCGATGCCGAGCCGGGTGGCCAGTTCGCGCGCATCGGAGTCGGCACCAGGCCCGTATTCGATTGTGGTGGTGGTGGGTTCGCCCTTGACCCGGTCGCGGACCGAGCCGGTGGTGTACCCGTCGTGCTTCAGCGTGCGGGCCACCTTGGTGGCGAGACCGCTGACGCTGCTGGCGTTCACCACGTCGACGACGGTCGACGGGTTCGGCGCGTCGGCGGTGGTCGATGTCGTCGACCATGAGGACGAGCCGAAAGCTTCGGCCACTTCGGCCTTGATCGCCGTGGGGTCGACGATGTTGACGTCCTGGCCATTGATGTTGTCGTAGCGCACAACTGGCAGGGTTCGGTATTCGATGGAGCCGCCGGCCAGCGCGCCCATTTTGCGAAACATGTCCTCGTCCCAGCCCGACGACAGCACGACGTCCTTGCGAGCGACCGCCATCAGGTCCTTGAGCTTCCCGATGTTGGTGAAGGTGCCCGCGTCCTGAAGTTGGTGCATCACCGAGGAAAGGAACGCCTGCTGACGGTGCGTCCGGTCCAGGTCGCCGTTCTCCAGGCCGTGGCGCTGCCGCACGAACGCCAGCGCCTGCGCGGCGTCCAGCCTCTGGTGGCCTGCCGGGAAGTCGGCGCCGGAGTACTCGTCGTACACGGCGTGCTTGAGGCAGACATCCACGCCGCCCAGGCTGCTGGCCAGATCGTAGAAGCCGGCAAGGTTGACCTCGGCGAAGTAGTCGATCGGCACACCGGTCAGCTTCCGGACGGCTTTCAGCGTCGCGGCGCGGGCGGCCTCGCGGCCCTTGGTCTCCAGTTCTTTCTGGTTGCTGACGCCCTTGTTGATCATTTTCTGCTCGACGTACTGCTTGGTGAGGCCGTACGCCTCCTTGATCTTGATGTGGTTGTAGCCGGGCACCCCGTTCCAGGAGACCCAGTCGTCGCGTGGGATGGAGAACGCCGAGACTTTGTCGTCGGGACCGACGTGCGCCAGGATCAACGTGTTGGTGTTGTATCCGCCGTCATCAGAGTCGCCGGCGTGCAGGTGCTTCAGCAGACTCCATGGCAGATCGTCGCCGTTCTGGTCCTTCCGCGAGTCCAATCCGATCAGCAGGATGTTCATCCCGTTGCCGGTGGATTTCGGGTCCTCGGCCCCCAGCGCCTGGGAGACGGTGATGCCGCTCAGCATGCCGTGTGCCATCCAGTAACCCGAGGCCGTGACGACCAGCGCCGCGACGGCAGTCACCGCGCCCACGGCATGCACCAGCGTGCGGCGCCGCCGCGTCGTCGCACTCAGGCGATGCTTAGGACTGGATCGCTGCAGGTCTCCCATGACCGTCTCGGCTTTATTCGGGGTTCGCGCCTGACCCGGGATGAAAAGAGCGCGCGCTTTTTGGCACTTGCCGTCTAGTATGCGACAGCTTGCTGAGCGCCGACCTGTGACCCAGGTAACCGAATGATTTTGACAGTAAAGTCAAAAATCGTGCTAGCTGCGGTGATGGTGAACCACTTGGTTCTGGTAACGGCGTACCAATTGTGGCCAAATCGTGCTGCTAGAGCTCGAGAATCGCTCCGTCAGCGGCCGGCAGCGTCGCATCGAACCGAGCCTGGGCGGCCGCGGCGGTGCGCTCCGCGACGCCCGGCAGGGGATGGTTGTGGGTGATCAGCAGGCGCGATACACCGGCTTCGGCAGCGATGATGCCGGCCTCCTCGCCTGAGGTATGGCCGCGCTCCACCGCATCGGGCTCCCACGCCTCATGCAGCAGAGTGGTCACACCTGCCACCTGCCGGATGGTTTCTGGGTCGAACTCGGTATCGGTGCAGTAGGCAAAGAGGTTTCCGACGCGAAAGCCGGCGGACGGCAGGGGATGACGGGTCTGCTCCCAGGTCTGGATCTCGTGTCCGGCGAAACTCAACGTGTCCCAGCCCAGCTCCGCCCAGCGCGACGATGTCAGCGGCGAAGTCGTCTGAAACGGGGAGGTGAGCAGCTGTTCCTCGACGATCGAGCGGGTGGGCCGGCCGTACGCCATGGAGCCCGGGCCGGCGATGGTGATCTCCCGGCTACCCAGCGCCCGGGGGCTGACGAAGCCCAAGCCGGTCACGTGATCGAGGTGAAAGTGGCTGAGCGCCACGGTCACTTTCTCGACGCCGTCGAGCAGGGACGGATTGATGTACAGCGCGCCGAAACCCGTTCCGGCATCGAGAATCAATGCCTCGGTCCCAGAGGTGATCAGGTAGCAACTGGTCTGACGGGTGCTGGTGGGAATCCATCCACCGCTGCCGAGGACCGTCAACCGCATGGGTAGAGAATCTATGACGCCAACGATAGCCGCAGTGCGGCGACGGTCTCCAAATCGGTCAGTGCCGCCACGCCGCGTCGAACGCCTTCCAGCGCAACGCTTTCGTTCTGCATACCGCCCATCCCCGCGGTGATCAGCGGTGCGACATAGGAATACAGGGCGCCCTGCCGGTAGCGCAGCCACAGCTCGTCGGCGATCAGCTCCGGGCCGCCGGCGGCGGCCAGCGCACGTCGGTACACGCTGAGCAAATCGCGTTCGCAGGACTGACGGTCCGCGGTGGTCATGCCCGTGACCAGGGTGTAGGCCAGTTCGCGCCCGGGGTGTCCGCGACGAACCGCCTGCCAGTCGAGCAGTCCGGCCTCGCCATTGCGGAAGTAGACGTTGCCGGGGTGCGCGTCGCCGTGCATCACCGTGTTCGGTTGTTGGTCAATGAGTTTGGCGACCGCGCGGTAGTTGTCGATGATGAACCGACCTTCTTCGACGGGGATGGATGTTCGTTCGGTGATGCGTCGGGCCGAGGTGTTGAGCAGCGGGCCGGTCAGCAGCGAGGTGTCGTCATCCGATGCGGAGTACACCCAGCGACTTGCGTTGGCGGGCAGACTTTCCCAGAAGGTGGCATGCAACACGGCGAGCAATTCGACGATCTTGGCCGCCTGGTCCTTGTCGAGGGGATGCAGGGTGTCGGGAAAGATACAGGGGACGACCGCGAGGTCTTCCAGCACCAGCACGAAGCGGCCGGTCAGCGAGTCGAACGCCGATCCGTACAACTCGGGCAAGCCGCCCAGCGTGGGCGCCAGTTCTCGATAGAACATCACTTCGGTGCGAGCGAGCCGGCCCAGTTCGCCCATCAATCGGGTTGCGACCGACTCGGCGGGCATCTTGACGAACACCGAACTGGGGACGCCGTCACCGGTCAGGGCCAGCCGCGCGCGTGAGGACGTCCCGGCGTCGCCGCCGATGATCGACACCGATGTCACGTTGCGGCCCATGATGGTCGAGAGTGCTTGTGCGTCAAGCTCCTTGATCGATCTTGGCAGCGCGCGCAGGCGACCGATCACGGCGTCAGTGGCCACCCGCTGCAGTCCGCGGCTCAGATGGGCGGCCAGTCCGAGGGCCGGCGCAACGGTGCTCACCGATGCATCGTTACAAAAAGTGTCCGATCTGTAAAGCGGCGGATTGCTAGCTGGACGAGGAGCTGTGGCTCAGGTACGCAACGATGCCTTGCGTGACGGCTGCGGCGTAGGCCGCGCGCCCGTCGGGGCTTTCCATTTTCGCGGCTTCATTGCTGTTTTTCATGTTGCCCAGTTCGACAAGCACAGCGGGGTTTTGGGCCAAATTCAAACCAGCCAGATCGGCGCGGCCGTACATCCCGTTCGACCCGATATATGTCGACGGCTGGAGACCGGCACCGGACAGCGAGTCCCGCATCGTATGGGCCAATTGCATCGCGGGCCCAGACTGCGCCTCGTTCAGCGGTGGGTTGGAGTAATTGACATGGAACCCACGACCGGATGGGGGCCCGCCGTCGGCGTGGATGCTCACGACGGCATCGGGGTGCATCGCGTTCTCTTTGGCGGCCCGCTGATCGACGCACGGACCGACAGAGCTGTCGTTGTCGCGCGACATCTGGGTCCGCACACCCATCTGGTTGAGCGCCGCTTGCACGAGGAGCGCGACGTCCCAGTCAAAGGCGTGCTCCGAATAGCCGTCGGCTGTCGCCGTGCCGCCGGTGTCGCACTCCTTCGTCCCGCCTCGACCATTCGAAACCTGTCGAGTGATCGAGGCGTCCTGCGCTCCGTTGTGACCGGGGTCGATGAACACGGACATCCCGGCGAAGTTGGGCGCCGCTGACGCAGCCGGTGCGCCGGCGGAAACCGCGATGAGCACAGCAACGCCAGTCCGCAGCAATGCAGAGCGGTGCTGGATCATCGCGAAAGACTAGCAACCAGACGGATCCGAGAGTCGACGAGAATCAACAGCCCGGACCCCACGCCTTCACCGCGTTGCGCTCGGATTCGTCGTCGTGGTACTCGGGGTCGGCGTGGCGGCGCTCGAAGGGGCGGTGGTGGTCGTCGGCGTCGTCGCAGTAGTCGCCGGCTTCGAGGGGCTCGTCGGGCTCGTGGGGCTGGTCGGAGTCGTGGGGCTGGTCGGAGTGGTCGGGCTGGTAGGAGGCGCCAGTGGTGCAGCACCCGGGGGCGTGGCTCCGAGCCCCGGACCCACGCCACACCAATCCTGCACATCCTGCGTGTACTGCTCGAGCGGCAGAGGGCAACGATATCCGGGCGGGAAGTTGGCGCCTGCGTTGAGCAGATCGCAGGGAACCAGTACCTGCTTGCCCTTTTGGGTGTTGCTCACACACTTCACCGGTTGACCCGGCGGCACTGACGGGTCGGCGTGAGCCGCGACCGGGATGAGCGCGGCCATCAGCGCGGTGGCGAGCGCCCATGCAAGGCGACGGTCTGTCATCAGCTACTCCTCAAAAGACGTAGAGATTAATAGGCGGGCTGAATTGCCCCCAGCATGACGCAGATCGGAATGACTGCGGCCGCGACCCCCGCTCATCACCACTTGAGCGGCACATTAAAAACGAAGCAGGCCGTGGAGCCCCCTGTCAGGATTGAACTGACGACCGCTCGCTTACAAGGCGAGTGCTCTACCACTGAGCTAAGGAGGCCGATCAACCCGGCCAGCCTAACGGGTCACTCGTCCTGGGCTGAGTTCTCGTGATCGATCACCCGCTGTGAGCGCACGGTCCGGCTCGGCGAACGTCGACCCGGCCGACGACCGGGCAGCGGAATCCGATCGGCGATATTGCTCAACGGGTTGACCACCATTGTCAGCGACATCACCGCGTCCTGCAGAGTCGCGATTGCCGGCTCCAGCGCCTCCATCCCGGGAGCCAGGCGGGCCAGGGTGTCGGCAACGTCGGCCAATTGCTCCAACGGCCCATTGCGGGCGGTCAGCTTGTCGATCAAGCCGCCCTCGGACAGGAGCCGATCTGCCAGACCGTCCTCGGCCAGCACCCGCTCGATCAGGCCGTCGTCGGCGGTCAGCTGGTCAACCAATCCGCCCGGTTTGAGTGCCCGCTCGAGTCCGCCGCCTTCGGCGGTCAGCCGGTCGAGCAGTCCGCCGTCCGAGGTCAGCATGTCGACGACCCCGCCCGGACGCAGCAGCCGATCGATCGGCCCGTCGCTGGCAATCGCGCGCCCGAGCGGTGTGTCGTCGTCCAGCAACCGAGCCAGCCGGTTGGCCCTGGCCATCGCGTCGTCGATGCCGAGCATGTGTGCCACCGCGTTGGGTCCGCCCACCGTGCCCGTGTCACCCAGGCTGCGGTGTGCCACGCCCAGGGCTGTCGTCGCGATGCCCACCCCGGCGTCGGCGGCGGCGAGTCCGACCCGCACCGGCGCGGTGGCGAGACCTACCAGACTCTTGGCCAAGTTCATCCCTCGAGTGTATTCAGGCCAGGTCAAATCCAGTGGTCGTTGGACCTGATCGCCCACCCAACAAACTCACAGGGCGGCCACAGCCGGTATGCAGACGTTTGTCAGCTAGATGGGGGGGAATTGTCGTCATGTCAGCAGCAATGCAGGAAGCCGCACCAGAGGCACGCGTTCTCGTCGTCGACGACGAAGACAACATCGTCGAGCTGTTGTCGGTCAGCCTCAAATTCCAGGGCTTCGAAGTCCACACCGCGACCAACGGTGCGTCCGCCCTGGATCTGGCTCGCGAGGTCAAGCCGGATGCGGTGATCCTCGACGTGATGATGCCCGGCATGGACGGCTTCGGGGTGCTGCGCCGGCTGCGGGCCGACGGTATCGATGCGCCCGCGCTCTTCCTCACCGCCCGTGACTCGTTGCAGGACAAGATCGCCGGCTTGACACTCGGCGGCGACGATTACGTCACCAAGCCGTTCAGCCTGGAAGAGGTTGTCGCGCGACTACGAGTTATCCTGCGACGCACCGGAAAAGGCGTCACCAAGGACCCCAACGCCCGATTGACATTCGCCGACATCGAGATCGACGAGGACACCCACGAGGTGTGGAAGGCGGGTCAGCCGGTGTCGTTATCGCCCACCGAGTTCACGCTGTTGCGCTATTTCGTGATCAACGCCGGCACCGTGCTGAGCAAGCCGAAGATTCTGGATCACGTGTGGCGGTACGACTTCGGCGGCGACGTCAACGTCGTCGAGTCCTATGTGTCGTATCTGCGACGCAAGATCGACACCGGTGAGAAGCGTCTGCTGCATACGTTGCGCGGCGTCGGCTACGTGCTGCGGGAGCCTCGTTAACTTCAATGGCGCGAAGTTTCCGGATTGAACTGCCGCTGCGCGTCGCATTGGTCGCCGCCACGTTACTGCTGGTGGCGTGCGGACTGACCGCGTCCGGCATCGCGGTGACCTCGATTCTGCGGCAACACCTCATCGCCCGGGCCGATCAGACGCTCGAAGAGGCGTCGCGGGGTTGGGCGCAGGCCCCCAAGGGCGCGCTGAAGATCCCGCACGGTGCCAACCTGGACCGTCCTCCGTCGAACTTCTACGTGCGCAGCCTGACGGCCGACGGACGTGGCAGGACGGTGATCAACGACCGGCACGCCGAACCCGTCCTGCCGGCCAACAACGACGTCGGACCCGAACCGACGACGGTGGGGTCGGTGGACAATTCGGGCGTGCAATGGCGGGTCGTCTCGATGCGGGGGCCCAATCGGCTGGTCACCGTCGCCTACGACCTGTCCGAGATCCAGCACACCGTCCGATCCCTGGCCTGGTTGCAACTCGGCATCGGCGTCGCCGTGCTGCTGGTCCTGGGTCTGGCGGGATCGTGGGTGGTCCACCGAAGCCTGGCGCCGTTGATCGAGGTCGAGCAGACCGCTGCGGCGATCGCCGCGGGCCAGCTGGATCGCCGTGTGCCCGAACGTGATTCGCGGACCGAAGTTGGACGGCTCTCCGCGGCGCTCAACGGGATGCTCGCCCAGATTCAGCGAGCGCTCGCCTCGTCCGAGTACTCAGCGCAGCAGGCGGTGATCTCCGAAGACCGCATGCGCCGCTTCATCACCGACGCCAGCCATGAGTTGCGCACGCCGTTGACCACCATGCGCGGTTTCGCCGAGTTGTATCGGCAGGGCGCCGCGCGCGACATGGAGATGGTCATGTCACGCATCGAGAGCGAGTCTCGCCGGATGGGTCTGCTCATCGACGATCTGCTGTTGCTGGCGCGGCTCGATGCGCAACGTCCGATCGAGCGCAAACGGGTGGACCTGCTGGCGCTGGCCACCGACGCGGTGCACGACGCCCGGGCGGTCTCGCCCGAACGCACGATCTCCATCGAGGTGATTGACGGTCCGGGTACTCCCGAAGCGGTCGGCGACGAGGCTCGGCTCCGACAGGTGTTGGGCAACCTGATGACCAACGCCCTGCAGCACACTCCCGAGAGCGCCGAGATCACCGTGCGAGTCGGGACCACCGCCGAGGACGCAATCCTGGAGGTCGTTGACGAAGGCCTAGGCATGAGTCAGGAGGACGCGCAACGGATCTTCGAGCGCTTCTACCGCACCGACTCCTCGCGCACGCGAAGTAGCGGTGGCAGCGGTCTGGGACTCTCGATCGTCGACTCGCTGGTGCAGGCGCACGGCGGAACCGTGAGCGTGACCACCGCCCCCGGCCAGGGCTGCCGCTTCTTTGTCAGGCTGCCGCGCATCACCGACGTGGCCGCACCGATCGCCCTCGTCCCGTAACCGCCATGACGACTCCTTCCGACGATTCGATCGGCAATGCAAAGCATTCCGGGATAGGCGCTTTCGCTGATCAGCCTTAGTTCAGTTCGGCAACTGCCGCTTTGATTTTCGCCTGCGCCTCGTCCAGCGATTCCGCAGACGGGTTGCGGTCCACGTTGGCGAAGCCGAAGTCGCTGAGGCTTTTTGCCGGGAAGACGTGCACGTGCAGGTGTGGAACCTCGAGTCCGGCGATGATCAGCCCGGCCCGGTCGGCGTCGAACGCCCGCGTAACCGCCTTGCCGATCAGTTGGGCGACCGACATCACGCGGCCGAACGCAGGCTGGTCGATGTCCTGCCATTGATCGATTTCTGCGCGCGGCACCACCAGCGTGTGGCCTTGGGTCATCGGCTCGATGGTCAGGAAGGCGACGACGTCGTCATCCTCGTACACGAACCGGCCCGGCAGTTCACCGTTGATGATCTTCGTGAAGATGGTCGACATGAGTTCAGCATAGGTTGCGGTGATCAGTCGGATCCACCACTGAACATCGCGGCGACCTCGGCGACGGTCCAGGGCGGCGAGTCGCGATGGTCCCGGTAGCCGACCAGGTTCGGTGCCGCTTTGGGAAACTTGCCCACGAAACCGCCTGCAGCGGCGAATATTTCGCCGGTCAGATGGTTAGCGAGGTCGCTCGCGAGGAAGACGTAGGTGGGCGCGGCGTAGTCCGGCGTCGCGACGTCGAGCGAACCCTGCAACGAGACATCGTCGAGCAGGCCCCTGCGGTTCAGCTCGCTGATGTGCGCCACGTAGTCCGGCCCGGTCGACAACCGTGTCTTGGCACCGGGGCACACCACGTTGGCCCGCACTCCGTGCTCCTTGACCTCAGCGGCGATTGCCAGCGTCAGGCTGTTGACCGCCCCCTTGCCGGCCGGGTAGCCGGTGCCGCCGTAGTCGCCGAGAAACGCGAACGAACTGCTGTTGACGATACTGCCGCCGCCCTGCGCGACCATCTTCGTGACGGCCGCGCGGCAGGTCGAGAACACCGTGCCGAGGTGCGCGTCCATCAGCTCGGCGAACTGCGCCGCGCTGATGTCGAGGATGGATGAGCCGGGCGGTTCGGCGATGCCGGCGCAGTTGATCAGGATGTGGACTGCGCCGAATTCGTCAATACAGTTGTCCACCAACGACTCTGCGGTCTGCTGATCGGACGGCGAGCCGGGATGGGCGATGGCCTGCCCGCCTGCGGCGGTGATGGCTTCGGCAGTCGAGCGGGCGGCGTCGGCGTCGCGGCCGTTGACCACGACCCCGGCGCCGTGCTGCGCAAGTAATGCTGCGACGGCCGCTCCGATGCCTCGTGACCCGCCGACCACGACCGCGCCGCGGCCGGCGAGCAAAGAGGTCACTCCTGTTGACCGAATGCCATCATGTCGAGGTTCCAGTAGCCGCGCATGTTCGCGATCAGCCCGGCGTCGTTGACCCGGTAGGTGAACACGCCCCGCACGCTGCTGGTGACTCCATTGTCGAACTTGCTGTCCAGCACCAAGATATGTGCGACCTCGCATGGGTCGCTGGACGGAAACGTCTCCTCGCAAGTGATCGTCAAGTTGTTGGCGGCGATGTTGGTGTCGTAGAACTCGGCGACGCCGTCCTTGCCGCGCACGCCGGTGCCTTCGGGGTTCGTCACGGACTTGCCGATCGGATCCTCGACCACCACGTCGTCGGCCATCAGGGCCAGCCAGCCCTCCCGGTCATGGGCCTGCACGCAGCGCCATGACGACTGGGAAGCGGCCAGGGCGGGCGACTTTTCAGTGGTTTCGGCCGACATGACGATTACCGATCGGCGTCCGTGTAGCGGATGACACCGCGAATGTTCTTGCCGTCCAACATGTCCTTGTAGCCGTCGTTGATCTGCTCCAGCTTGTACTGGCGGGTGATCATGTCGTCGAGGTTAAGCTTGCCGGCCGTGTACATCGCCAGCAGTTGGGGGATGTCGTACTGCGGGTTACCACCACCGAAGATGGTGCCCTGCAAGTTCTTTTGCATCAGGGTCAGCATCGCCAGGTTCAGGGTGACGTTGTTGTCCACCAGGCTGCCGATGGCGGTCAGCACGCAGGTGCCGCCCTTCTGGGTCAGGATCAGGTAGTTGTCGATGTCGGCACCGTGCAGCTCGCCGACCGTGACGATCACCTTGTGGGCCATCAGGCCATAGGTCACGTCCATCATTCCGCCCATTGCGGCGAAGATGTCCGGGTAGACGTGCGTGGCACCGAACTTGAGCGCCTGGTCGCGCTTCCACTCGACCGGGTCGATCGCGAAGATGTAGCGCGCGCCGGCGGTGACGGCACCTTGCAGCGCTGCCATGCCAACGCCGCCGACGCCGACGATCGCGACGTCCTGGCCCGGGCGGATGTCGGCCGTGCGGACGGCCGAGCCGTAGCCGGTGGTGACGCCGCAACCGACCAGCGCGGCGACCTCGAACGGCACCGACGGGTCGATCTTCACGACGGAACTCTTGTGCACGACCATCCAGGGCGAGAAGGTGCCCAGCAGGGTCATCGGGAAGACGTCTTGGCCCTTGGCCTTGATCCGGAAGGTGCCGTCGGATACGGCAGCGCCGTTGAGCAGTCCGGCACCCAGGTCGCAGAGGTTGCGCATGCCGGCCTGACAGGTCGGGCAGTGACCGCAGGACGGGATGAAGGACAGCACCACGTGGTCGCCGACGGCGATGTCCTCGACGCCGGGGCCCACCTCAGTGACGATGCCGGCGCCCTCGTGGCCGCCGAGAACCGGGAAGCCGCCCATCGGGATGCCGCCGGTGACCAGATGGTGGTCGGAGTGGCACATGCCGGCCGCTTCCATCTGGATTTTGACTTCGTCTTTTTGTGGGTCGCCGATCTCAATTTCCTCGATCGACCAGGGCTGATTGAATTCCCAGATCAGCGCGCCTTTGGTCTTCATCTAAGAACCTGCTTTCGTCGTTGAAACGTCGGTTGAGAACGGCTTAGCTCCACGCAAGCAACCGCTTGGTTGAGTGTAGGACAGGGGGTGATCCCGGTCACCAGGGGAGTGAGGATGTGGGTCACCAGATGGGGACGGGCGCCTGGCCCAGCGGGTAGTAACCAGGCAACTTCTCACCCGCGACGCTGCGCTGGATGCGGTTTTGCATGCCTTCGCTCAGGTCGCCGGATTCGATCAGGTTCGCGAACATCTTGGCGACGTGGCCGAAGTCGAAGAAGTCGCGCTGCCATTCGATGAGCGCGTCGTCGTTGAGGCGGAACCAGCTGCCGCCGATCCCGTAGATCTCGTCCTGGCTGCCGTCGGATTTGTTGACGATCTGCTTCCAGAAGCCAACGATCTCGCTCTGCTTCTCGTCGATGAGGACCTTCTGGTACTCGTACACCCAGTTCTCCAGGCCCTCCATCTCGAGGCCTAGCGCGACGTCGCGAATCTCGTCGACGCCGACGCACATCACGTCTTCCTTGGGTCCGATGTTCCAGCCGTAGGTGGCCTCGGGGGCGTAGAAGTCCGCCAGCGGCTTCCAGTCACCCGCCTTCTCGCAGTCCTTATTAGCCTGTAGCCAGCGGTCGACCCATGCTTCGAGTTCCGCGCGTGAGTGTGATGGCGCCATTGTCGGTCTCCCTAATCTTCTTTGATGAGTAGTGCTTGGGTGGGGCACATTTCGACCGCCCGCTCAACTTCGTCGCGTGCCTCGTCACCCGGTTCGGAATCGAGGATCTCGACCTTCCCGCGCTTGGGCACCCGGAAGTAGTCGGGTGCCTCCAGCTCGCACATCGCATGGCCCTGGCACAGGTCCAGGTCGACCTCGACGCGAAAACCCATGGGCTGCCTTACGCCTGGCGCTTGCGGTAACGGACTTTGGCCGGGCTGGCCAGCTGCACAACCATCTTCGAGTGGTCGTTGTGGTAGCTGTCCGCGGGCTGCGCCATCTCGAAGTCGTATTCGCGCAGCAGGACCGAGAAGATCGCCTTGATCTGCATCTGGGCGAAAGCCGCTCCCACGCAACGGTGTCGGCCCGCGCCGAACGGAATCCAGGTCCACCGGTTGACGACGTCGGCCTGTTCGGGCTTGTTGTAGCGGTCCGGCTTGAACGCGTTCGGGTCGGGGAAGTCCTCGGCGATCCGGTTGGAAATGGCCGGGGAGGCGGCCACGTAGTCGCCGTCGTGGATCGGGAATCCCGCGACCTCGAACTCGCCCTGGGCAACCCGCATCAGGATGATCAGCGGCGGGTGCAGCCGTAGCGTCTCCTTGACCACGTTGTCGAGCTTCGGAATCGACCGCAGCGCATGGAAACTCACCTCTTGGCCGTCGGCGTAGAGCTCTTCGAGTTCCGCGAGCACCTCGGCGTAGATGTCGGTGTGGCGAATCAGCTCGATCATCGTCCAGGCCGACGTGCCGGAGCTGGTGTGGTGGCCGGCGAACATCAGCGAGATGAACATGCCGGTGACCTCGTCGGCGGAGAACCGGGGCTCACCCTGCTCGTCCTTGATCGACACCAGTACGTCGAGCATGTCGCGGTCGGATTTGTCGGTGGGCGGGTTGGCGATCCGCTGATTCATGATTTCCTGGACCAGCGCAACCAGTTTCACCCGCGCCTCATCACGCCGCTGAAAGCTTTCGATCGGCAGGTACGGGTCGACATAGCAGAGCGGATCGGTGCCGCGCTCGAGTTCGTGGTAGTACTCGGCGAACCGGTGATCGAGCTGCTCACGGAACTTCACGCCGATCAGACAAGCGGTCGAGGTGTAGATGGTCAGCTCGGAGAAGAAGTCGAGCAGTTCGATCTCGCCTTCGTCGCCCCAGTCGGCGATCATCCCCCGGACCTGAGCCTCGATGGTGGCAGCGTGACCCTTCATCTGCTCGCCGCGCAGCGCGGAGTTGTGCAGCATCTCCTTGCGCCGCTCGGGGCTGGCGTCGAACACCACACCCTTGCCGAAGATCGGCGCCATGAACGGGTACGCCGCGGCCTGGTCGAGATCCTCGTCGGCAGAGCGGAAGAAGAACTCGTTGGCCTCGGAGCCCGACAACAGAATGACGTGCTTGTCGACGAGCTGGAACCAGCCGACGTCGCCACACTCGTCGCGGATACGCTGCATCAAACCAATTGGGTCGGTGCGGAATTCCTCGAGGTGTCCGTGTTCTTCTTCGCCGCCGGACACGCGCGGCACCACGGTGGTAGAAGTCACTGTCCTGGGATCCCTTCTTCGCCGAGCGCGAGTGTCTGGCGGTCCTTAGGCTCGGTCAGCGGGGCTTCGGGCTGCAGCTCCATGTTCGCGATGTAGCCGCCGCGCGGTGTCTCGGCGACGAACGTGATGGCGCGCCCGAGGTCGGCCGCGCGCAGGAAGTAGTCATGGCGGGCCTGGCCCCACTTCGCCCAATCCTCAAGCGCCGGACCGATTTTCTCGGCCGGCAGGCTCCAGCCCATACCGGTCTTGGTCGGACCGGGGTGCACGATCGACGCACGTACTCCGGTGCCCTCGAGCTCCATCTGCAGGTTGGTGACCATCGCGACCAGGGCGGCCTTGGCCGCGCCGTAAGCGCCCATGTGCGGCCGCTGACGCAGCGCCACATCCGAACCGACGAAGATCAGGTCGCCGCGCTGGCGTTCGATCATGCCCGGCAACACAGTCGAAGCCAACCGGAACGCGCCGACCAGGTGGATCTGTAACTGCGAGTCGAATTCGTCGCCCGCGATCTCGGCGAGCTTGCCAAAGTAGGTGTCGCCCGCGCCTGCTACCAGGACCTCGATGTCACCGAGCGCGTCGACCGATTGCGCGACAAAGGCTTTGACCGAGTTCGGGTCGGTGACGTCGAGATGGAACCCGACCGCTTCGCCGCCGTTGGCGTTGATCTTGCCGACGATGTCGTCGAGCTTCTCGACCCGGCGGGCGCCCAGCGCGACCGGGAAGCCGTGGGCGGCGAGTTTGATCGCCGTCGCCTCGCCGATTCCGGAGGACGCGCCTGCGACGATGGCCGGGCGGCGGTCGGGCAATGGCTCAAAGCGGGGCATTCAGCGGACCTCCACGGTGATGGGCAAGTGAGCGAAACCGCGGACGTTGCTGGAGTGGACGCGGACCGAGTTGGCCTCGTCGACTTCGTATTTGCGGATTCGAGTAAACAGTTCGGTGAGGGCGACCCGGGCCTCCATCCGGGCCAAATGCGCGCCCAAGCAGAAGTGGGCGCCACTGCCGAAGCTCAGCAGCTTGGAGCCGATATCGCGCCCGATGACGAAATCGTCGGGCCGGTCGAATGCGCGCTCGTCACGGTGGCCCGATCCGGGCAGCAACAGCAGAACGTCACCATCCGGAATGGTGGTGTCGTAGAGGGTGAGTTCACCCGACACCGACCGGGCCAGGATCTGGCTCGAGGTGTCATAGCGCAGCGTCTCTTCCACCCAGAGCGGCACCCGGGACAGGTCGTCGTAGACCGACACCAGCTGATCGGGATTGCGATGGCCCCAAAATGCCGCGTTGGCAAGCAATTTCGTGGTGGTCTCATTGCCGGCGATCACCATCAGGAACATGAATCCCAGGATTTCTTCATCGGTGAGCCGGTCGCCGTCGATCTCGGCCTCCAGCAGTGCCGAGGTGAGGTCGTCGGTCAGCTTCTTGCGCCGCTCGGTCACCATCTCCTGGTAGTAGACGATCAAGTTGAGTGAGGCCTCGATCGCTTCCGGCGGCACATCGGTGACGCCGTCGTCCCGGTGCATCACGCCGTCGGCCCAGGCGCGAACCTGAACCCGATCCGGCTCGGGAACGCCCATCAATTCCGAGATCACGTCCATCGGCAACTTGCCGGCGAACTCGTCGACATAGTCGACGGGTCCGTCCTTGGCCTTTTCCAGCAAGGTGTCCAGATGCCGGGTCGCGATCTCGGTGACGCGTGGCTCGAGTTCACGAATCCGCCTGGGTGTAAAGCCTTTTGACACCAGCGTCCGCAGCCGCAGATGAGCGGGGTCGTCCATGGCCAGAAACGACATCGTCTTGGCGGCGTGCGGTCCACGAGACGCCGGGTCCAGTGAGACCCCGTACTTGTTCGACAACGTGGTGCTGTTGCGGAAGCCCTGGTGCACGTCTTGGTGTCGGGACAAGGCCCAGAAGCCCAGTTCCTCGTTGTGGTACAGCGGGGCGTCGTCGCGCAGCCGCTGGTAGTACGGGTATGGGTCTTCGTGGAAGTCGTAGTCGTAGGGGTCGAGAAGCGGCTTGTCGATAGTGGTCATCAGGCTTCCGTTGTGACGATGAGACCGACCGCGTAGGCGAGGTGGTCGGCGATCTGGTGGTAGGTGTAGGCGCCGCTGGCGGCGTTGACGAGCGCGCCGAAGAACGTCATCTCCAGGACCGACACAATGCGCGGTTCGGCGTCGGGTCCGATGGCCGAGGTGATACGCCGGTGGATCTCGGCGCCGATTCTCATCCGTACGGAGCGAACGGCGGGATCACCGCCCCCGCCGAGCAGCGCGGTCGTGCACGCCGCGGCGACTTCGGGCTCGTCGGCGACCACCAGTGCGAGGTGGCGCAGCGCCTTGTCCACCCGTGTCGGCATGGGCTCGTTGACGTCGGTGAAGTACGGGACCCGCCGCACCAGGTCGAGATACACCTCGGCGATCAGATGGTTCTTCGATGAGAAATAGGTGTAGGCCGTGGCCGGAGCGACTTTGGCACGGGCGGCCACTGCGCGCACGGTCAGGTCGGTATAGGACGTCTCGCGAAGGACTTCGACCCCTGCGGTCAGGACCTTGCGGAAGGTCTCTTCTTGTCGACGGTTGCGCGGCACGTCACCCGCCGGACCGCCGGCTGCAGAAGTGATCGTGACCACTGGATCGCTGGACACTTGTCCAAGGTATCCGACACCGATGTCGGCGGGCAAGTCCGGGCGATGAAATCGCAGTTAAGAGCCGGTGTTGAACCCCCTGACCGCGGGTGCCCAAGGGCTGGCTCTTGCCTTTGCGGCGGCGGTGAGGCTATCTTCGTCTGGACGATTCCGGACAACTGTCCATTCAAGAGTTGCGGTGGAGGCGACAATGGCATTGCTGGCCGACGGGGTGAGCTCGCTGCTCATCGACGGCACGCTGACGACCGGGGGTCGGGGCACCTTTGTCACGGTCAACCCGGCGACCGAAGAGGTGCTGGGCGCCGCGGCCGACGCCGACGCCGAGGACATGGGCCGTGCGATCGAGGCGGCGCGTCGGGCCTTCGACGACTCCGACTGGTCGCGCAACACCGAGCTCCGGGTGCGGTGTATCCGCCAGTTGCAGGACGCCATGCAGCAGCATCTCGAGGAGCTGCGCGAACTGACCATCGCCGAGGTCGGCGCGCCAAGGATGCTCACCGGCATCGCCCAGCTGGAAGTCCCGGTCAACGACCTATCCTTCGCGGCCGACACCGCTGAGTCCTACGAGTACATCCAGGATCTCGGTGAGGCCAAACCGATGGGCATCCCCACCCGCCGGACCATCGCACGTGAGGCCGTGGGTGTCGTTGGCGCGATCACGCCGTGGAACTTCCCCCACCAAATCAACCTCGCCAAAATCGGACCCGCGCTGGGCGCGGGAAACACCGTCGTTCTGAAGCCTGCACCCGACACACCCTGGGCTGCGGCGGTTCTCGGCGAACTCATCACCGAGCACACCGACTTTCCGCCCGGCGTGGTCAACATCGTCACCTCCAGCGACCACAGCGTCGGCGCGATCTTGTCCAAAGATCCTCGCGTGGACATGGTGTCGTTCACCGGGTCCACGGCGACCGGCCGCGCCGTGATGGCCGACGCCGCCGCGACGATCAAGAGAGTCTTCCTCGAACTCGGTGGCAAGTCGGCGTTCATCGTGCTCGACGACGCTGACCTGGCGGGCGCGGTGAGCATGGCCGGCTTCTCGGTGTGCATGCATGCCGGCCAGGGCTGTGCCATCACCACCCGGCTGCTGGTGCCGCGGGCGAACTACGACGAAGCCGTCTCGATCGCGGCCGCAACGATGAGCGGCATCAAAGCCGGCGACCCCGATGACGCCGGAACAATATGCGGGCCAGTGATTTCGGCACGCCAGCGCGACCGGATCCAAGGCTATCTCGACTCGGCGATCGCCGAGGGCGGATCGTTCGCGTGCGGAGGAGGGCGACCGGCCGACCGCGACGTCGGGTTCTTCATCGAGCCGACCGTCATCACGGGCCTGGGCAACGATGCACGCTGTGCGCAGGAAGAGATCTTCGGACCCGTGCTGACGGTGATCCCGTACGACGGTGACGGCGACGCGGTTCGGATCGCCAATGACTCGCCATACGGCTTGTCCGGCACCGTGTTTGGGACCGACGCGAACAGGGCGGCCGGGGTGGCGTCGCGGATCCGGGCGGGCACGATCAACGTCAACGGCGGCGTCTGGTACTCGGCCGACGCGCCATTCGGCGGCTACAAGCAATCCGGCAACGGGCGCGAGATGGGGCTCGCCGGCTTCGAGGAATACCTGGAAACCAAAACCATTGCGACAGCGGTCTAGTGCTACGCCGAGAGGACAACATGCGGTTTGAGAACAAGGTTGCCATCGTCACCGGATCCGGCGGCGGCATCGGCCAGGCCTACGCCGAGGCGCTGGCTCGCGAGGGTGCGGCTGTCGTGGTCGCCGACATCAATGCCGAAGCGGCACAGGGGGTTGCCAAGCAAATCGTGGCCGACGGCGGCACCGCCCTCAGCATCCCGGTCGACGTGTCCGACCCAGCCTCGGCCAAGGCCATGGCCGAGGAGACCCTCGCGGAGTTCGGCGGCATCGACTACCTGGTCAACAACGCCGCGATCTTCGGCGGCATGAAGCTCGACTTCCTGCTGACCGTCGACCCCGAGTACTACAAGAAGTTCATGAGCGTGAACCTCGATGGCGCGCTGTGGTGTACCCGCGCGGTCTACAAGAAGATGGCCAAACGTGGCGGCGGTGCGATCATCAACCAATCCTCCACGGCGGCATGGCTGTATTCGAACTTCTATGGTCTGGCCAAGGTCGGCGTCAACGGCCTGACCCAGCAGTTGGCAACCGAGCTCGGTGGTCAGAACATCCGGATCAACGCGATCGCTCCGGGGCCCATCGACACCGAGGCCAACCGGACCACCACCCCGCAGGAGATCGTTCAGGACATCGTCAAGGGTCTGCCGCTGTCTCGAATGGGAACGCCGGAGGACTTGGTCGGGATGTGCCTGTTCCTGTTGTCCGACGAGGCCTCGTGGATCACCGGACAGATCTTCAATGTCGACGGTGGGCAGGTGATCCGATCGTGAGCGACAACCTGAAGCTCGGTTACATCGGTCTGGGCAACATGGGCACGCCGATGGCCACGCGGATGACCCAATGGCCAGGCGGAGTAACGGTTTACGACATCCGTGCCGAGGCGATGACGCCGCTGGCCGAAAAGGGCGCCAGGCTGGCCGACAGCGTGGCCGACGTTGCAGACGCCGACATCATCCACGTCACCGTACTGGACGACGCGCAGGTGCGTGAGGTCGTCGGCGAACTGGCGGCTCACGCCAAGCCGGGCACGGTGATCGCGATCCACTCGACCATCAAGGACACGACGGCGGCCGAACTCGCCGCCGAGTTGAAAGCACAGGGCATCCACATCGTCGATGCGCCGGTCAGTGGTGGTGGAGCCGCTGCGGCCGAAGGCAAGCTCGCCACGATGGTGGGTGCCGACCGCGAGGTCTACGAGCGAATCAAACCGGCCTTCAGGCACTGGGCGGCGATGGTCGTGCACGCCGGTGAGCCCGGTGCCGGCACCCGAATGAAGCTGGCCCGCAACATGTTGACGTTCACGTCTTACGTCGCTGCGTGTGAGGCGATGAAGCTTGCCGAGGCGGCCGGGCTGGACCTGCAGACACTGGGCCGGGTCGTGCGCCACACCGACGCGCTCACCAGCGGACCGGGCGCGATCATGGTGCGCGACAACATGAAAGACATCGAGCCGGACAGTTTCCTGTACCAATCCTTCGTGCATGCCCGAGGGCTGGGGGAGAAGGACTTGAGCCTGGCGCTGGCACTGGGGGATTCGGTATCGGTCGACCTGCCGCTGGCGCAGCTGGCCTACCGTGGGTTGGCCGCCGGACTCGGGGTGCCGCACACAGAGAAAGAGGCGTGATGGACGAGTTGCGTAGCAAGGGCCTGGCCAAGATGAACGAGGTCTACGGCTGGGAGATGCCCAACATCGAGGGCGACCCGTACTTCGACCTGACCGTCGACCACCTGTTCGGCACCATCTGGAACCGACCGGGCCTCTCGATGCGCGACAAGCGCATCATGACGCTCACCGCGGTGACCGCCATCGGCAACCGCGACCTGGCCGAGATCCAGATCAACGCCGCACTTCTCAATGACGAACTGACCGCGACCGAACTCAAGGAGATGGCGGTCTTTCTCACCCACTACCTCGGCTTTCCGCTCGGCTCGGCGCTCAACGGCGCCGTCGACAGCGTCGTCGCGAAACGGAAGAAAGCCGCGGCCAAGGGCGCCGGCGAGGACAAGAAGGCCAACGTCGAGGGCGCGCTGAAGATGCATTCGGGCGAATAGCGTGCCCAATCTCAGTAGGGCTGAACGCCTTCGGGCATTACGTATTCCGATATCGGGGCCGCTGCACCGTTGACGGTCGTCCCGCCGTTGAGGATGCCTGGGGCCATGTCCAGCATGTTGTTGGGAAAACCGAAGCCCGGCTTGGTGAGCGCGTCGAGCCGATCTAGCTCCTCGGCGGTGAGCTGCACATCGACGGCACGGATGTTGTCGTCGAGTTGGGAGAGCCGGCGGGCACCGATGATGACGGATGAGACGCCGGGCTGTTCGTGCACCCAGGCCAGCGCCACGCTGGCGACATTCGTGTCGTGCTCCTTGGCGATGGCCGCGAGTTCGTCGATCAACGCGTAAGTCTCGTCGTTGAGGAAGCTATCGACCATCGATCCACGATCGGCGTTAGTCGCGCCTCGGTTGGCCCGGGTGTACTTGCCGCTCAGCACCCCGCTCTTCAACGGCGACCAGGGCGTGATGCCGAGGCCGAATTCGGCGGCCATCGGTACCAATTCCTGTTCGATGGCGCGCTCTAGCAACGAGTACTCGACCTGCAGGCCGATGAAGCTGGACCAGCCGCGGAAATTGGCAATCAGGTTGGCCTGCGCGATCTTCCACGCTGGGGTGTCCGATACTCCGATGTAGCGAACCTTGCCTGCCGCGACGAGGTCGTCGAGTGCGGCCATGGTCTCTTCGATGGGGGTGTTGGCGTCCCAGATGTGTAGCCAGTACAGGTCGATGTAGTCGGTCTGCAGTCGCCGCAGTGAGTTCTCGGCAGCGTTGATCAACGACTTACGCCCTGAGCCACCTCCGTTGGGGTCACCCGGATACAGGTTGCCGCTGAATTTGGTCGCCAGCACCAGGCGATCGCGACGCGCGGAGTGCTGACCGATGTGGTCACCGATGATCTTCTCGGAGTGGCTACGGGTGTAGAAGTTGGCGGTGTCGATGAAGTTGCCGCCCAGTTCGGTGTATCGATCGATGATCTGTTGGGACTCTTCCACACTGGTGCCCCAGCCGAGGTCTTCGCCGAATGTCATGGCGCCCAGACACAGCGGGCTGACGCGCAGTCCAGACCGTCCGAGTGTCACGTATTGATCCAGAGGCATAGTGGCGTCTTCCTGGTAGATTGTTCAGCTATGTGTTTGTTCATATCCAAACTAGTTCATATCTGAACGACCTGGCAACCCGATGTCTGATGCGGCCAGGATCTGGTCTTTGAACTACCGGCTACTGATGTCGGTCATCTCTGGCGCCGAACCCGGTATCTGCGCGCTCGGCCTGGAGTCCAAAGAGTTGTTCGTGCTGGCCGAGATTGACGATCGTCCGTATCCGGCCGAACTGGCTGCGGCATTCTGCATGCCGAAGGCGACGGTTACCGCGTACCTGAAACGTTTGGAAGCGGCCGGATACGTGCGTCGCGAGATCGACCCCTCCGACCTTCGGCGCCATCGGCTTGAGCTCACACGGGAAGGGCGCCGGGTCGCCGCCGACGGGCTGGCACTGCTGTCCGGCGAGTTCGACAAGCGACTGTTGCGCATCACTGCCGCCCAACGCAAAGAGTTCAAGGACCTGCTGGAACTAATCGTCTGAACGCGCCTCCACTAGAGTGAGCTTTTGTGCGCGTTCTGGTGATCGGCTCCGGTGCCCGCGAACATGCTCTGTTGCTGGCGCTGCGCGCCGACCCCCAGGTCGAGGCGCTGGCCATTGCACCTGGTAACGCCGGCACTGCATCGATAGCAGATCAGCATGACGTCGACGTCTCCTCCGCCGACGACGTGGTGGCCCTGGCCCGTCGGATTCACGCCGACCTGGTGGTAATCGGTCCGGAGGTCCCGCTGGTCCTCGGCGTAGCCGACGCCTTACGCGCCGCCGGGATCGCGGCCTTCGGGCCAAGCCGGGATGCAGCACAGATCGAAGGCTCCAAAGCCTTCGCCAAAGACGTGATGGCAGCCGCCGGGGTGCGCACCGCCTCTAGTGAAATCGTCGACAGCCCAGCGAATTTGGACGCGGCCTTAGACCGGTTCGGACCCGGGATCGGGGATCCCGCCTGGGTGGTCAAAGACGACCGACTGGCCGCGGGTAAGGGCGTGGTGGTCACCCCAGACCGCGATGTCGCACGCGCGCACGCTGCGAGCCTGCTCGAGTCCGGGCACCCGGTGCTGTTGGAGTCGTTCCTCGACGGGCCCGAGGTGTCACTCTTCTGCGTTGTCGACGGTGACACCGTGGTGCCACTACTGGCTGCGCAAGACTTCAAGCGGGTCGGCAACGGCGACGCCGGCCCCAACACCGGAGGCATGGGCGCGTATAGCCCGCTGCCGTGGCTGCCGGATGAGGTATACCAGTCGATCGTCAGTGACGTCGTGAAACCCGTTGCCGTCGAGCTGGTTCGGCGCGGCAGCCCGTTCTCCGGGCTGCTGTATGCCGGATTGGCGATCACTTCCAGTGGGCCTGCCGTCATCGAATTCAACTGCCGCTTCGGCGATCCGGAGACGCAGGCGGTGCTCGCGCTCCTCGATTCGCCGCTCGGGCAACTGCTCAACGCGGCCGCCACCGGCACGCTGGCGGACTTCGGTGAGCTGCGCTGGCGCGACGGCGCGGCCGTGAGCGTCGTGCTCGCAGCGGAGAACTATCCGGGCAAGCCGCGGACGGGCGACGCCATCATCGGCTCGGAAGCCGCCGGCGTGCTGCACGCCGGCACGGCCCGAGACGAAGACGGCGCGATCGTCTCATCGGGCGGCCGCGTCCTGTCGGTGGTGGGCCTTGGTCCCGATCTGGCGGCGGCGCGCTCGGCCGCGTACGCGATAATCGACTCAATTCGGCTGCCCGGAAGCCACTTTCGCACCGACATCGGGCTGAACGCTGCCGAGGGGAAAATCCACCTCTAGAAACCGGCGGCCTGGCCGTCGCGCCGTGGATCGCTGACCGCCAGGTATCCGTCGTCGAGACGCCAGATCGCCTGGCAGCTCCCGAACTGGTTGTAGTCATCGGTGGTGGCCAATTCGTGCCCGCGTTGCCGCAGCCCGTCCAACGTTGCCGCCGGATAGCCTTCCTCGCAGTAGACCTGCAGTCCGTGTGCCCAGCGGAACCGCGGACCGTCGCATGCCGTCTGCGGATTCTGGCCGTGATCGACGATGCGGGCCACCACCTGGACATGGCCCTGCGGTTGCATCGGCCCGCCCATCACGCCGAAGCTCATCACCGGGGCGCCGTCCTTGGTCAGGAAACCCGGGATGATGGTGTGATACGGCCGTTTGCCAGGACCGACCTGGTTCGGATGACCTTGCTGCGCAACGAAATCGGAGCCGCGATTCTGCAATGCGATGCCGGTGCCGGGCACCACGACGCCGGAGCCGAAGCCCGCGTAGTTCGACTGAATCATCGACACCATGACCCCCGAGGCGTCCGCTGCGGTGAGGTACACGGTGCCACCGCGCGGCGTCCCTGCCGACGCCGGCCGGGCGCGGGCCGGGTCGATCAGCGCCGCGCGTTGACGCAGATACTCCGCGTCGAGCAGCTGGTCCGGGCTCAGCGTCATGTGGTCGATGTCGGAGACGTAGGCCTGGGCATCGGCGAACGCGAGCTTCACCGCCTCGATCTGCAGGTGCACATTCTCGGCGGAATCGACTGGCAGCGCGGCCATGTCGAAATGCTCGAGGATCCCGAGCGCGATCAATGCGACGATGCCCTGCCCGTTGGGTGGTATCTCGTGGACCGTGTATCCGCGGTAATCGCTCGCAATGGTGCCGACCCAGTCGGCGCGATGCCCCGCGAGATCGCCGGCCCGCATCGCCCCGCCGTTCGCGGTCGAGTGCGCTTCGAGTGTGGCCGCGAGCTCACCGCGGTAGAACGTCGCGCCGTTGGTCGCGGCGATCGCCTCGAGGGTGCCGGCGTGGTCCGGCAGCCTGACCTGCTCACCCGCCCGCGGCGCCCGGCCGCCGGGCATGAAGGTCTCGGCAAAACCGGGCTGCGCATCGAACAGCGGCACCTGAGACGCCCACTGCTCCGCGATCGTCGGCGACAGCAGAAAGCCATTGCGGGAGTATGAGATTGCCGGCTCGAACAGCCGCTCGAACGGCAACCTGCCGAACTTCGCATGCAGCTCGACCCAGGCCGATACCGCGCCCGGGACGGTGACCGAATTCCAGCCGAGAAACGGAACGCCGTTGTCGCCGAAGTACTCCGGTGTCCACGCCGCCGGGGATCGGCCCGACGCATTCAGGCCGTGCAGTTCATGGCCGTCCCACACGATGGCGAACGCATCGGAGCCGATCCCGTTGGACACCGGTTCCAGCACCGTCAACGCAATCGCGGTGGCGACCGCCGCATCGACCGCGCTTCCGCCGTCGGCGAGCATCCGCAGACCCGCCTGCGCGGCGAGCGGTTGCGAGGTGCACACGACGTTCGTCGCCAGCACCGGCTTTCGGGGCCAGGCATAGGGGAGTTCCCAGCCGAACGGTTGCACGCTGACAGCCTACGGACATGCAGGTCGACGGCCGATACGGTCGGCGCAACGGTAGCTGATACGATTTACGCTTTGAGCCAGATTTGTAACCCCGCACGCGGCCGAACCGAAGGTTGATCCAATGCCCAAGCCCGTCATCGTCAGCGCAGTCCGAACCGCCATCGGGACATCGTTCAAGGGCTCACTGGTCAACACCACGCCCGAGTTCCTCGCGACCACGATCCTTCAGGAAGCGGTCCGCCGGTCCGGCGTCGACGTGTCCGATATCGACGACGTGATCTTCGCCGAATCCCACTACGGTGGCGGCGATATGGCGCGCTACGCCGCATCGTCGTCGGGCATGACGTCGGTTCCGGGACAGGCGGTCAACCGGCACTGCGCGGGCAGCCTCACCGCGGTCGCGAACGCGGCGGCGCAAATCGGTTCGGGCGCTGAGAAGGTCGTCGTCGGCGGCGGTGTGCAGTCGCTGTCGATGACCCCGATGATGAACTGGCGCATTCCCGGCCCGACCCTGGAGTTCGAGGAACGGTGGATCCCGCCGACCCACGTCGAGACACCCGATGCGCCGGGCCGCGACATGTCGATCACGGTCGGCTGGAACACCGCGCAGGCGGTCGGGATCACCCGCGAGGAGATGGACGCCTGGGCTTTCCGGTCGCACCAGCGTGCGATCGGTGCGATCGACAGCGGCGCGTTCGCCGACGAGATCGTTCCGCTGAAGATCAAGGGTCTCGACGACGCGCTGATCGAGTTCAGCGTCGACGAGCACCCGCGCCGTGAGACCAGCCTGGAGAAGCTTGCCTCGCTGAAGGTCCTGCACCCGGAGATCGAGGGATTCTCGATCACCGCGGGCAACAGCAGCGGCACCAACGACGCGGCCGCCGCGCTGACCCTGGCCGACGAGGACTACGTGTCGGCGCATGGACTGAAGGTGCTGGGCTCGGTCAAGGCCTGGGCCTCGGTCGCGGTTGAACCGAGGGACACCGGGCTCGGTGCGGTCAAGGTGATCGGAAAGGTACTGGAGCGGGCCGGTCTGTCGCCGGGCGACGTCACGCTGTGGGAGATCAACGAGGCGTTCGCGTCGGTGCCGATCGCGGCCTGCCGCGAGTACGGGCTCGACGAAGAGTTGGTCAACTTCTACGGCAGCGGTTGCAGCCTGGGTCACCCGATCGCCGCGAGCGGCGCCCGGATGCTGACCACGCTGGTGCACGAGCTGGGTCGTCGCGGCGGCGGGATTGGTGTGGCCGCGATGTGCGCCGGCGGCGGGCAGGGCGGCGCTGTCGTGATCGAGGTCTAATCGACCTCCGAAAAACCACTGGTCTCGACGACCGACGCCTGACCTGCACCGGGTTTCGCATCCGGTGCCGCCGGGTAGCTCGAACGGATGGCGCAGCAACGTGCAACGGCGCTGGTGACGGGTGCCTCGAGCGGAATCGGCTTCGAACTGGCGAAGATACTCGCCGATGAAGGATATGACCTGACCGTCGTCGCTCAAGACGGCGAAATTCACTCTGCCGCAACAGAATTGACGAGTGACAAGTCGAAGGTGACCGCTCTGCAGCGGGATCTGCGCAGCCCCAAAGCGGTGGAGGAGGTCTACGAGTCGCTCGGGCGCTCAGGGCCTCCGCTGGACATCGCGGTGCTGAACGCGGGCACCGGCCGTGCGGGCCGCTTCGTCGACGCCGACCTGGAAACCGACATGAGCATCGTCGACCTGAACGTTCGCTCCACGGTCCACCTCGCCAAACTCGTACTGCCGGCAATGGTTGCGCGCGGAGCAGGCAAGGTGTTGTTCACCTCGTCGCTCGTAGCGATGATGCCGGGCTCTTACCAATCGATGTACAACGCGTCGAAGTCGTTCATCCAATCGTTCGCCGAGGCGCTGCACGACGAACTTCGCGGCACCGGCGTGACGGTCACCGCGTTGATGCCCGGTGCAACCGACACCAATTTCTTCAGCAGGACCGGCATGACCGACACGCTGCTCGGACGGATGCCCGGCAAAGACGACCCGGCCGAGGTGGCCCGCCAGGGCTACGACGCGTTGATGCGCGGCAGACAAAAAGTGACCGCCGAGTCGGTCATGACAAAGGCACTCGGCGTAGCGGGCAGGGTGCTACCGGACTCGGTGAAAGCCGCTGCCAATCAAATCATCGCCAAACCGCGTGGACGGATGTAACACATGAGCAATCCAGAAGAAGTGTTCAGTTCGTTGACCGTGCGCCGGGAAACTGCGGCCACGCGCCAGCAGGTGTGGGACGTGATGGCCGACGGGTGGACCTACTCGCAGTGGGTGGTGGGCAACAGCCGGATGCGCGCCGTCGATCCTGCGTGGCCACAAGCGGGCAGCACCATCTCGCACTCCGTCGGCATCTGGCCCGCGGTACTCAACGACGAGACGGTCAGTGAAGAATGCGTTCCCTCGGAACGTCTTGTGCTGCTGGCCAAGGGACGTCCGTTCGGTACTGCACGGATCACGCTGCGGCTGTTCGATATCGAAGGAGGCGGCTGCCGTATCGAGATGTCCGAGGTCCCGGTAAACGGACCGATGAGCTTCGTGCCCAAGCGCGTCGCACTCGCCGCGGCGTGGCCGCGCAACCGCGAGTGCACCTGGCGGCTGGCGGCGCTGGCCGAACGACGCGCGTCCCCCGACGATGAGTAGCGCAGCGTCGAGCGCCGACGCGGTGGTTATCGGAGCCGGCCACAACGGATTGGTTGCGGCGGCCATGCTCGCCGACGCCGGCTGGGACGTTGTAGTGCTCGAGGCGCAGGACGAACCGGGTGGAGCGGTGAAAAGCGCCGAGCTGACTCCCGGTTATATCAATGACCTGTACAGCGCGTTCTACCCGCTGTCGGTCGCCTCACCGGCGTTGCGAGCGCTCAATCTGGAAGATCACGGCCTGCGTTGGACTCATGCGCCCGCGGTCGTTGGTCACCCGGAGTCCGCGGATGACGAGAACGCGGCGATGATCTATCGCGACCTGGATCAGACCGCTGCGGCTCTCGACGAACACGAGGCCGGCGACGGTGCCCGCTGGCGGCAGGCTTTCGAACAGTGGCAACACATCAAGGAGCCTTTGCTGGCAAGCCTTTTCGCGCCGTTCCCGCCGGTGCGGGGAGCGATCCAGATGTTACGTCGACTGGGTACCGCCGGTTCGCTGCGTTTCGTCCATCAGTTGCTGCTGCCCGCGGGACTGCTGGCCGAGACTCTGTTCCAGGGCGAAGCGGCACGACTGTTGTTGCTGGGCAACGCCATGCATGCCGATGTGCCGATCGACGCGCCCGGAAGCGGCGTCATGGGATACCTACTGATCATGATGGCTCAGGATGGCGGATTTCCGGTGCCGGTGGGCGGTGCGGGGCAGCTGACCGCAGCATTGGTCGCGCGCGCCACCGCAGCCGGGGCGCACATCGAGTGCGCTAGACCAGTCGACGGTGTCGAAGTCCGCGACGGACGCGCGGTCGCGGTTCGGACCGCTGACGGTGACTGCATTCGCGTCCGCCGAGCGGTAATAGCGGACACGTCCGCGCCGCAACTCTACAAACGGTTGCTGCCGGCCGATGCCCTGCCGGCGGCGTTGTTGCGCAGCTTCGAGCGTTTCGTCTGGGACACCCCGGTGCTCAAGATCGACTACACGCTGAATGCGCCGATCCCCTGGCGTTCGAAAAACCTGAACGAAGCCGGGACGGTGCATTTGGGCGCTGACCACAACGGCCTCATCCGGTGGATGGCGGACTTGAATACGGCGACGATCCCGGAGAATCCGTTCATGTTGTTCGGCCAGATGACTACCGCGGACCCCACGCGATCACCGGCCGGCACCGAAAGTGCTTGGGCCTACACGCATTTGCCTCGGGGCGTGGCGGACGACGAGGCGGCTGACGTCCTGGGTACGCGTGTCGACCGCGTGCTTGAAGCGCACGCGCCCGGCTTCCACGACAAGATCGTCGGCAAAACCATTCAACGGCCGTCCGATTTGCAGGCCAACGACGCCAACCTGCACACCGGCGCGGTAAACGGCGGTACCTCGCAGCTCTTCCAGCAGCTGATCTTCCGCCCCGTGCCGGGCCTCGGTCGCGCCGAAACTCCGGTGCAGAACGTCTATCTCGGAAGCGCCGGCGCTTCCCCGGGCGGAGGGGTGCACGGCGTGTGCGGCCGCAATGCCGCCAACGCGGCTCTCGCCGCGGCTGGTTGGAAAGGATGGCCGCGACGGAAACTCAACCGCGCGGTGCTGTCGTTGACCGTCCGATGATCTCGGTGGAGAATCTAATCCAAGCTGTCGGCCAGTGCTGAAAGTGTTTCTGCCGCAGAATATTTCGGCTTCCACCCAAGTTGACTCTCAGCCTTGCCGATATCCATCACTACTGAAGTGCGACCCGCGTGCAGCCACTCGAGCGCCGACGGTAGGAAGGGCAGCCGCGAAATGACCTCCGAAGTCGCCACTGCCGCGGCACGAGGAACTTTGATCGATCTCGCACCGAGCGCTTTGGCAACGTCGGACAGGTACAGCACACCGTCTCCAGCCAGGTTGTAAGCGCCCGCGGGAGCAGAGGTCGTCGTGACCGCCAAGGCGACGGCGTCCGCGACATCGTCGTGGTGGATCAACTGCATCGGAATCCCTGGATCCGGCAGCAACGGTTTGGGTAATGGCAGCGCCTGGGTCAGTCGCCGGACGCTGGTCGGAAGCTGGTTCCACGGCATCGCGTCGGCGAGCAGGGGTGCTTTGGGCCCTGCGACGATGCATGGCCGGAGCACGAAGACCTCGAGCGAGGAGCCGGCCGTGATCTCGCTCAGCACTGCCTCGCACGTCGCCTTCTGCTCCGAGTAGTAGTGCTCGGCGGAGCCTCGCGGCGGAACGTCTTCGGTGATCGGCGTGGGATTGTCGGGGTGATAGCCGTATGCGGCGACGGACGAGGTGTAGACCAGTCGTCGCGGCCGCTCCGCTGCCACCGTCGCTTCGAACACGTTGCGGGTGCCCGCCAGATTGACTCGCGCGCTCTCCTCCCGCGAGCCCATGATGATGAAAGCGAGGTGCACCACGACATCGACGTCGGCGACCAGTGCGTCGACGGCGTCGCGGTCGAGGATGTCGCCTTGCCGATATTCGGTCTTCGTCCACCCCCGCTCATCCGGATCGAACGGTCGGCGCGCCATGCCGACGATTCGCTCGACGTCGGGATGGTTCTCCAGCGCCTCGATAGTCGATATCCCGATTTCGCCAGTTGGCCCGGTTACGGCAACGCGCAGTGGCATGACCCGCGGGCTTCCCGGTTCGCAGTCAGGCGAAACCCGGCCGCGGGGTGGCGGCGCAGGAGCGTCGAATCAACTCCTTTCGATCAGCCGGCTGGCGTGATCGAGGATGCAGGTGAGGCCGTACTCGAAGTTGATGTCGTCGGCCATCCCCATGCGGTGGCCCCGCTGAGTGAGTTCGGCGATCAGCGGCATGGTGTCGGGGTCGATGACCGAAGGGCCGCTGCGGCGGTACAGCTCGGCGCCATCCGATTTGTCCTGCAGCCGCTCGAGGACCGCCGCCCCCTGGGTGTGGACGGAGATGCTGGCGTAGGTGTCGAACGCGTCCTCCGGCGAGAGGCCGGCATCCACCAACGTCGCGATCGCCTTCTCCAACTTCTCGAAGGCGGCCAGCGTCGCCTCCCGGCCGAAGGTGCCGCGGATCAGGATCAGATCGCACAGGATCGGGTTGTCGCGGAATGTCTGGCGCATCTTGTGCGCGTGATCGCGCAGCGACGTACGCCAATCCTGGCCCTCGACGAATGGTGTCGCAAAGTCGTACTGACCCAGTGCGCGGTCGGTCATCGCGTTGAGCAGGTCATCCTTTTTACGGAAGTACCAGTAGATGCTTGTCACACCGACATCGAGGTGCTTGGCCAGCAACGGCATGCTCAGGCCGTCCACCGACACCTCGCCGGCGACTTCGAACGCGCCGTTGATGATCTCGTCGACGCTGATCGATCCGCGTTCACGCCGTTGCCGCTTGTCCGCGACGGCCTGCCTGGCCAATTCCGGTCACCTCCGTGCACAGTCGCGCAGTATGGCGCGATATCGTAACAAATATCGTAAGGCTTTTGGTAGCGCTCCCGGGAGCGTGCTACGCAGTCAGCAGCGGTGCCATCCAGGTCAATTCGGCGGGCAGCTGAGAGCTCCAGAAGGACGCGTCGTGTCCGCCCGGCGAGAACCCGCCCGCTGGTGGATTGGGCAGCTGCGCGATGAACTGCTTGGTCGCGCCGTAAAACGGATCGCTGTTGCCGCAGTCGATCCTGATCGGGATCGACGCCAGCGCGGGCATCCCGAAGACCGAGTTGGCCGCAAAATCGCCGGGTCCGTCGAATGCCCCCGGGGCGGCCGCCCCCGACGACATCCACAGCGCCGGACTCACCGCGCAGATCGCTGCGGTGCGGCCCGGTCCGAGTCGGCCGCCGAGCAACAGTGCGCCGTAGCCGCCCATCGACCAACCCAGAAAGCCGACCCGAGAGGTGTCCAGTCCCTGGCCGGCCAGCATCGGAATGAGCTCGTTCAACACCATCGCACCGCAGTCTTCACCGGAAGCCCTATTGTGCCAATAACTTCCGCCGCCATCGACGGCTACCACGGCGAACGGCGGCAGGCCGGCAGAAACCGCCTGGGCCAGCCCTTGCTCGACCCCGCCTTCCATCACGGTGGCCGCGCTGCTTCCCTTGCCGTGCAGTGCGATCACCGGTCGCAGCGGCTTGGTCTGACCCGGCGGACGGGCGATCGCCCAATTGGTGGCAACGCCACCGCGTGCTGCAGACACGAACGAACCGGTGACCATGGTGGGGGCCGGCGGTGTGTCGACCGGGTGTGGTGCCTGCGGCGGCGGCGCCAGCGAAATCCCGGTGCCGGTCATGGTGACGGGGGTGGTTACCGGAGACCGACCGGACAGCAGCCTGTCGATCGCGCCCGCGCCGAGCGCCCCGGCGGCCGCGCCGGCGCCCAGGCGCAGCACGGCGCGACGACTCATCTCTGGCATGCGCGCCATCATAAGGCGGCGGTCGGTGGCCTACGTCCCCCGAACGACTGAGGATGGTTTGGCCGAAAGCCCGATGCGGCATCATTTCGGCTGGCACCATGACCTAGGTGACAGCAGCAGTGGCCTCCGAGGGAGCGTTCGCTCCCGGGGAGGCCGTCGCTGCCACCCAGGTCGTTTCTGCGTCGGCGCCGAAGGCTGTCGTGGTTCCAAAGGGCGCCGTAACCCCCAAGGGAGAGCGCCGGCGGTACGCATTGGTGAGTGCCGCCGCCGAACTGCTGTGCGAAGGCGGTTTCGAAGCGGTCCGGCACCGCGCCGTCGCCCGGCGCGCGGGCCTGCCGCTCGCGTCGACCACCTACTACTTCTCCAGTCTCGACGACCTGATCGCCAGCGCGGTAGCCCACATCGGCATGCTGGAGGTCGCACAGCTACGCGCTCAAGTGGCTTCCCTGACTCGTCGCCGTCGCAGCGCCGACAAGACTGCCGAGCTGCTGGTCGACCTGCTCGTCGGCCGCGAATCCGACCCGCGCCTGACCGAGCAGCTGATCTCCCGCTACGAGCGGCACATCGCCTGCGCTCGCCTGCCCGGGCTGCGGGAAATTCAGCGCCGCAATATGCGTCAGCGCGTCGACGCGGTCGCCGGTGTCATCGATCGGTCCGGGCGGTCCGTTCGGCCAGAACTCGTCTCGGCGCTGATCTGCACGGTCGACGGCGCGGTGGTTTCGGCGTTGGTAGATGAGCTCCAGGATCCGCGTGCCGTCGCGCGATCGACGGTGATTGATGTCATTGACGCCGTGGCGCCGTTCGACCGGCGGCCGGTGCAGGTTTGATTCAGTTCCTTCTGAAATCGGCTGTCGCACTGTGCGTTAGCGTGGCCGTGCCCTCCCGCTCGAGGCGGAGCTAGCCGTCTAGCTGCTGGCGGATTGCGGCCAACTCGCGCTGCGCTTCGTCGAGAAGCGCGGCCACCTGTGCCACGCGTAGCCGCAGCTCACCGTTGTTCGGTTGCGACGCCGGGCGTCGCCGACGGGCCGGCGTCACGCCGGCGGGCAGCGTCGGGGTGACGATGTAGCCGCCTCCGTAGTCGCCGTAGATGGTGACGTCCTCTGGCCGGTGGTACCAGTACAGCCCGACGTAGGCGCACAACACCGCATCGACGGGATCCTCGTCGCGATCGAGCTGCACCGGACGGGTGGCGGCTTCGATCCGCTTGCGCAACTCCACCCAGGACATGTTGTGGTTCACCCGCAGCCGCGGCGTCGCGTTGTCCAATCCCTCGATCAGCGTCATCAACGTCAGCAGATCGTGCCGACGGGTCTCGAACGATCCCTTCTTGTACTTCAGGGTCTTCTCCAAACCGAACAACGCGATGGTCGCCGGATGCGGGTACACCTCGATCGCCCGCCGCGGCGAACTCGACGCCGGATTCATGTCGAGGGTCAGCGCGGTCGCGATGCGGGCGGCGCGCGGGTGGGTGAGCGCCGGGTTGGTGGTGTTGGCAGGGTGGGCGCCGGCCTCGAAGCTGTGGAAGTCGCGGTTGAGCGCCGCCTCGCAGGGCCGCGACCCGGTCGGGTTGGTGACGACCAGCGGTGCATCGATGGCGACCAGACAGTCGTCGCTGACGAAGGGTTCGATCGCCGCCTCGATGCTTTCGTCGTCGTGTGCGGCGCCGACGTGCAGCAGCCGGCCGTCCGAGTCGACGACGGCGACACCGGTGTTGTTCTTCTCGCCCCAGGCAAGATCGAGCCCGACAAAGTGCATGAGGTCACTGTGCCTGATCTACACGCCATTAAGCTGTGTGTTTGTGTCGATCCCGAACGTCTTGGCCAACCGCTACGCCAGCGCCGAGATGGTGGCGATCTGGTCGCCGGAGGCCAAGATCGTTGCCGAGCGGCGGCTCTGGCTGGCGGTGCTGCGCGCCCAGGCGGAACTGGGTGTCGAGGTTCCCGACGCCGCGATCGCCGACTACGAACGGGCACTCGAGGACGTCGACCTGGCCTCGATCGCCGCCCGCGAGCGGGTGACGCGCCACGACGTGAAGGCCCGCATCGAGGAGTTCAATGCGCTGGCCGGCCACGAGCATGTGCACAAGGGCATGACCAGTCGCGACCTGACCGAGAATGTCGAGCAACTGCAGGTGCGGCGTGCACTGGAATTGGTGTTCGCGCACGGCGTCGCCGTCGTGGCCCGCCTCGCCGAGCGCGCCGCGACGTACCGTGACCTGGTGATGGCCGGCCGCAGCCACAACGTGGCCGCGCAGGCCACCACGCTGGGCAAGCGCTTCGCCTCGGCCGCGCAGGAGACGCTCGTCGCGTTGACTCGGCTGCGTGAGTTGATCGATCGCTACCCGTTGCGCGGCATCAAGGGCCCGATGGGCACCGCGCAGGACATGCTCGACCTGCTCGGGGGCGATGTGGCCAAGCTCGCGGACCTCGAACGGCGCATCGCCGAGTTTTTAGGATTCTCAACGGTTTTGACCAGTGTCGGGCAGGTGTACCCGCGTTCGCTCGACCACGACGTGGTCTCGGCCCTGGTGCAGCTGGGCGCCGGGCCGTCATCGTTGGCGCACACCATCCGGCTGATGGCCGGCCACGACCTCGTCACCGAGGGCTTCGCGCAGGGGCAGGTTGGCTCGTCGGCGATGCCGCACAAGATGAACACCCGTAGCTGCGAGCGCGTCAACGGGCTTCAGGTGATCCTGCGCGGATACGGCTCGATGGCGGCCGAACTCGCCGGCGCGCAGTGGAACGAGGGTGACGTCTTCTGCTCCGTGGTGCGACGAGTCACGTTGCCGGACAGCTTCTTCGCCATCGACGGTCAGATCGAGACGATGCTGACGGTGCTCGACGAATTCGGCGCCTACCCCGCGGTGATCCAACGCGAACTGGACCGCTACCTGCCGTTCCTGGCCACCACCAAAGTTCTGATGGCCGCGGTGCGGGCCGGGGTGGGCCGGGAAACCGCGCACGAGGTGATCAAGGAGCATGCGGTCGCGGCGGCACTGGCCATGCGTGAACAGGGAGTCGACCCCAATCTGCTGGACCGGTTGGCTGACGATCCGCGACTGCCGTTGGACCGCGCCGCGATCGACGCCGCGCTGGCCGACCGGAACGCGTTCATCGGCGCGGCCGGTGATCAGGTCGACGCGGTGATCGCGGAGGTCGATGCGCTGGTCGCCCGTTACCCCGATGCGGCGAAGTACACGCCGGGCGCCATCCTGTGACCCTCGCGGAGGTCGACTTCACCGATCTGGACAACTTCGCCAGCGGTTTTCCCCACGACCTCTTCGCCATCCATCGCCGTGACGCACCGGTGTACTGGCACCACCCGACCGAGCACACCCCCGACGGGGAGGGCTTCTGGTCCGTCGCATCCTACGCGGGAACGCTTGCGGTACTGAAGGATCCGGTGATCTTCTCGTCGGTCACCGGCGGTGACCGCCCGTTCGGCGGGACCCTGCTGCAGGATCTGTCGATTGCGGGCCAGGTGCTCAACATGATGGACGACCCGCGGCATTCGCAGATTCGGCGACTGGTCAGCTCCGGGCTGACCCCGCGGATGATCTCCTCTGTCGAAGACGACCTGCGAGCCCGGACCCGTCGCCTGCTGGACGCGGTGGTGCCCGGCGAGCCGTTCGACTTCCTGGTCGACATCGCCGCCGAGCTGCCGATGCAGATGATCTGCATCCTGCTGGGAGTGCCTGATTCCGAACGGCATTGGCTGTTCGAGGCGATCGAGCCGCAATTCGACTTCGGGGAGGCACGTACGGCTTCGACATCACAGCTGTCGCAGTTGACGGCCGAGGAGGCCGGCTCACGGATGTACACCTACGGGCAGGAGCTGATCGCGTCGAAGCGGGCGCAGCCGACCGACGACATGCTCTCGGTGGTCGCCAACGCAGACGACGACGACGGACCGGCCATGTCCGACCTCGAGCTGTATCTGTTCTTCAGTTTGTTGTTCAGTGCCGGGGCCGAGACCACTCGAAACGCGGTCGCGGGTGGATTGTTGGCCCTGGCCGAGCATCCGGATCAATTACGTTCTCTACGTGACGATTTGAATGGTTTGCCGGTCGCGGTCGAGGAGATGGTCCGCTGGACGTCGCCGTCGCCGTCCAAGCGACGCACCGCGACTTGCGACGTCGCGCTCGGCGACGTGTCGATCGCGGCCGGGCAGAAGGTTCAGATCTGGGAAGGCTCGGCCAATCGCGACGAGAGCGTGTTCTACAATGCAGATGTTTTCGATATCGGGCGAAAGCCCAACCCACACTTGGGTTTCGGACAAGGTGTGCACTACTGCCTGGGCGCCAACCTAGCTCGGCTGGAACTGCGGGTGCTGTTCGAAGAACTGCTGACCCGCTTCGGCGACGTCCGGGTGGTCCGCGATGTCGAGTGGACTCGCAGCAACCGGCACACCGGCATTCGTCATCTGGTCGTGGAACTCCGCGGAGACTCGTGACGCTGCGCGCGGCCGCCATCGAGCCGTCGCCGGATGTATTCGCCACTGTGATGGCGACCGGAATCGTCTCGATCGCCGCGCGCGACCACCACTACACGATGCTCAGCCGCGTGCTGGGTACCGTCGCCTCGCTCGGCCTCGCGGTGTTGGTCGTCGTCGTCATCGCCGCGGCGGTCGGGACCGGACGAAAGCTGTTCTGGGACACGGCCGATCCGGACGTCACACTCCGGATGTTCACCTTCGTTGCCGCATGCGCGGTGCTGGACACTCGGTTGTCGTTCAACTCGGCGATGTTGCGCGCGCTCGGTGTCATCGCGTTGCTGGCGTGGCTGGTGCTGATCGTGCTCACCGCCCGCAACATGTCGGCGCACAGATGGACTGCGCTGCGCGATCATGCCCATGGCGCTTGGGAATTGGCGAGCGTCGGCACGTCGGGCCTGGCGATCGTGATGGCTCAACTCTCCTGGCACACCGGCCATCGCGACTGGCTGATCGTCGCCGGTCCGGTGTGGTTGGCTGCGATCGGTATCTATCTGCTGATGACCTGGCTCATCTTGTGGCGCACGGTTGTCGAGCGACGCGATCACGACGGCTTTGCACCCGACTCCTGGATCATGATGGGTGGACTGGCGATCGCGACCCTGGCGGGCGATGAGTTGCATCAACAGCTTTCCGGATGGCCGGCCGCGGCGGTGCGCGGCGTCAGCGTCGTCGCCTGGATCGCAGCGACCTTGTGGATACCGCCGCTGATCTATTTCGGATTACACCGGATCACGCAGCGGCCCGAGGTATTGCAGTTCACCGGTGCTTGGTGGTCACTGGTCTTCCCGCTCGGCATGTATTCGGCGGCCACCAGCGCGATGGCGATCGAGTTGCGTGCCGACGCAATGCGGACGGTGTCGCTCGTGTTCTTCTGGAACGCCTTTGCGGTGTGGCTGATCGTGGTCGTCGCGGGTCTGCTGCGGCTGCGGCCGGCGCGGCCTAGCGCGTTCTGACGGCTATTCCCGCCGAACGCAATTCGATGGCGGCCAACCCGTGGATGGCGTGCGGGTCGCCTGCACGCCAGGCCCCGACTGGGTCCGGGGTGACCGCGGTGAGCCTGGCCAACGGCCGATTGGCCAATGCGCGCAACGCCAATAACTGGGCGCCCGCCGGTGTGGTGGCCAGGGCGCCCACGGTCAACTTGCGCCGGACGAATCGGATGCGCAAGACCAGCCACGGCACCACCACCCCGAGCGTCGGCGGCGCCGCGACCGCCAGCGCCAGCACGATGGCCAGCCAACTCGCCGTTGTGTCCAGGTTGTGGCCGGCGCCGGCGATGTCGAGCGCGGCCTTGCTCGCCGCGGTAAGCGGGTCGCTGACGGCTTTGCCGACCAGGGGAATGTGGCCGGCGCTGTGGCCGGCTGACTTCAGGCTGTCGGCGACGCCGTCGGCGCCGCCCTGGACCTGACGGCCCACGCCGGCGATCGTCGAGACCGCGCTGTGGACGGTCAGGCCGACCAGCGCCCACACGAACGACCAGATCACGACGACGGTGTCGCTGAACAACTGAGCCAACAGCCGGCCCGGTGTGTTGGCGTAGGGGACATAACGCGATTTCATAGTGCTGATCCCAGCACAGGGTCAGCGGGCAGGTCGGCAATACGCCGACCGCTCGGCTTGATTGCCGGGCTTCTCAGCGGGCCTTCGGGCCCGCATCGTCGTCCGGCTCGGTTTGATTGCCGGGCTTCTCAGCGGGCCTTCGGGCCCGCATCGTCGTCCGGCTACGCTGTCCCGATGCGTCCCGCTCTGTCCGACTACCAGCACTTGGCCAGTGGCAAGGTCCGCGAGCTGTACCGCATCGACGACGGTCACCTGTTGTTCGTGGCGACCGACCGGATCTCGGCGTTCGACTATGTGCTCGACAGCATGATCCCCGACAAGGGGCGCATCCTGACCGCGATGAGCGTGTTCTTCTTCGGACTCGTCGACGCCCCCAACCACCTGGCCGGTCCGCCGGACGACCCGCGGATTCCGGAAGAGGTGCTCGGCCGGGCGCTGGTGGTGCGCCAACTCGAGATGGTCCCCGTCGAATGTGTCGCGCGCGGATACCTGACTGGTTCGGGTCTTGTGGATTACCAGCAGAGCGGCAAGGTCTGTGGCATCACGCTGCCCCCCGGTCTTGTCGAGGCCAGCCGATTCTCCACGCCGCTGTTCACCCCGGCAACGAAAGCCGAACTGGGAGAACACGATGAGAACATTTCGTTCCCCCGGGTGATCGAAATGGTCGGCGGCGTGCGCGCCAACCAACTGCGCGACCGCACGCTGCAGACCTACGTGCAGGCCGCCGATCACGCGCTGACGAAGGGAATCATCATCGCCGACACCAAATTCGAGTTCGGTGTGGACGGCAACGGCAGCCTGATCCTGGCCGACGAAGTCTTCACCCCGGACTCGTCGCGGTACTGGCCGGCTGCGGAATACCGGGTCGGCGAGGTCCAGAACAGTTTCGACAAGCAGTTCGTCCGCAATTGGCTGCTCAGTTCCGAGTCGGGCTGGGACCGCGGCGGGTCGCAGCCGCCACCGCCGCTACCGGACGGCATCATCGACGCCACCAGGTCTCGTTACATCGAAGCGTACGAACGCATTTCGGGCCGGAAATTCGACGACTGGATCGGCCCGGCCGCATGAGCCCCAACCCCCCGATCGCCAAGCGCGTCGACTCGCGACGAGAGTTCCACGGCGACGTTTTCATCGATCCCTACGAGTGGCTACGGGACAAGTCCAGCTCTGAGGTGATCAGCTACCTGGAGGCCGAGAACGACTACGCCGACGACGCGACGGCCTCGCTCGAGCCGCTGCGGCAGAAGATTTTTGACGAGATCAAAGCCCGCACCAAAGAGACCGACCTGTCAGTACCGGTTCGGCGCGGCGACTGGTGGTATTACGCCCGCAGCTTCGAAGGCAAGCAGTATGGGGTCCAATGCCGCTGTGCGGTAGCCGATCCGACCGACTGGAATCCTCCGGTGCTCGACGAGCACACCGAGATTCCCGGTGAGCAGGTGCTGCTGGATGAGAACGTCGAAGCCCAGGGGCACGACTTCTTCTCACTGGGAGCGGCCAGCGTCAGCCCGGACGGAAACCTGCTGGCCTATTCCGTCGACGTGGTCGGCGACGAGCGGTATACGTTGCGGTTCAGGGATCTTCGCACCGGCGAGCAGTATGCCGACGAAATCGTCGGCATTGGCGCGGGAGCGACGTGGGGTATCGATAACCGCACCGTCTACTACGTCACTGTCGACGCGGCGTGGCGCCCCGACACGGTCTGGCGGCACCGGCTGGCGTCCGGCCTGCCGGCCGAGAAGGTTTACCACGAGGCCGACGAGAAGTATTGGGTCGCCGTAGGCCGGACGCGTAGCGACAAGTACGTGCTGATCGCGGCGGGTTCGGCGATCACCTCGGAGGTCCGCTACGCCGACGCCGCCAACCCGGAAGCCGAGTTCGTCACCGTGCTGCCGCGCCGCGACGGCATCGAGTACTCGGTGGAGCATGCGATCGTTGGCGGCGAGGATCGATTCCTGATCCTGCACAATGACAACGCGGTGAACTTCATGTTGGCCGACGCGCCGGTGAACGACCCTGCCGCCCAGCGGATTTTGATCGAGCACCGCGACGACGTGCGGCTCGACGGTGTCGATGCGTTCGGCGGCAACCTGGTGGTCAGCTATCGCCGCGAGGCGCTGCCGCGAATCCAGTTGTGGCCCATCACCAATGATGGCTACGGGCAGCCCGAGGAGATCGCCTTCGACTCCGAGCTGATGTCGGCCGGTCTGGGCGCCAACCCGAATTGGGATTCCCCGAAGCTGCGGGTCGGTGCGGGATCATTCGTGACTCCGGTTCGGATCTACGATCTCGACCTGGTCGCCGGTGAGCGCACGCTGCTGCGTGAGCAACCGGTGCTCGGTGACTACCGGCGCGAGGATTACGTCGAGCGTCGCGAGTGGGCGCTGGCCGCCGACGGCACCAAGATCCCGATCTCGGTCGTGCACCGGGCCGATATCGAATTCCCCGCTCCGACACTGGTATACGGATACGGCGCCTACGAGATCTGCGAAGACCCCAGGTTCTCCATCGCCCGGCTGTCGCTGCTCGATCGCGGGATGGTCTTCGCCGTCGCGCACGTGCGCGGTGGCGGCGAGATGGGTCGGCTGTGGTACGAGCACGGCAAGCTGCTCGAAAAGAAGAACACCTTCACCGATTTCATCAAGGTTGGACAACACCTGGTCGACACCGGGCAGACCCGCCCGCACCAGTTGGTGGCGCTGGGCGGAAGCGCCGGTGGCCTGCTGATGGGTGCGGTGGCCAACATGGCGCCCGATTTGTTCGCGGGCATCCTGGCGCAGGTGCCGTTCGTCGACCCACTGACCACGATCCTTGACCCGACGCTGCCGTTGACCGTCACCGAGTGGGACGAATGGGGAAACCCGTTGAGCGACAGCGACGTCTACCACTACATGAAATCGTATTCGCCGTACGAGAACGTCGTTGAGCAGAGCTATCCGGCTATTCTGGCCATGACGTCGCTGCACGACACCCGGGTCTACTACGTGGAGCCGGCCAAATGGGTTGCCGCACTTCGCCATAGCAATTCCAATGGCAACCCGGTGCTGTTGAAGACGCAGATGACCGCCGGGCACGGTGGTATCAGCGGACGTTACGAGCGCTGGAAAGAGACCGCCTACCAGTACGCATGGCTGCTGGCAGCTAGCGGAGCGCAGGCCTAGCTGCGTCGTCGACGTCGGTGAAGTTGGGCATTCGGCGTCGAGTGTGCAGGTTGTGGCCGTGAACATTGAGGATCGACATCCATAACATGCACAGTCGGCGTACCGGTCGCCCCTACAGGGGCACCGTCGACTGGGCGCGGCCGGGGGGCGGCGGCTTGTTGGGCAGGAACGCCACCGGCAGTAGCGTCACTGCGACAACGACGATCGCCACCACCAAAACGAGTGTGTAGGAGTGGGTGAGATCCTGCATGAGCCTGGTAGTGAAGTCCGCGGATACTTCATGATGCGACGGAGCAGGGGCGCCATGCTTGGTGAATTTCCCGCGCAGAATGCCGAGTTTCTCTGCGGCACCGATGGTTTGGCTGCGATTGAACTGACTGGTCAGGATCACTGACATCAACGCGGTGCCGACGGCGACGGCGACATGCTGGTTGACGCTGAGCAGCGTGGATCCCCGAGCCACTTCGTGCGGCGCCAGCGTCTGCACCGCCGCCCCGGACAGCGGTGTCAGGGTGCAGCCCAAACCGATACCGGTCGTCACCAGGCCCACCATCAGGATCGGCAGGTAGTCCGCCTGTTGCCAGGCGCCGTAAGCGAAGATGCTTAGTCCCGCGGCGATCAGCGCGATTCCGACCAGCAGGACGTTGCGGGGTCCTCGCTTGTCCATCAATGTGCCGGCCAGCGGCATGGTCAACATCGCGCCGAGCCCCTCGGGGATCAGCTGCAGCCCCGACTGCAGTGGGGTTTCATGCAGAAGCTGCTGGAGATAGCTGGGCACGACCAGGACGGCGCCGAAGAATCCCACCGAGAACAGAAACATCGAAGCGTTGGAGAGTGTCACCACCCGGTTCTTGAACAACGCCAGGTCGATCAACGGATGATCGGCGTGGTGCAGCGCATGCAGCACGAACGCGGTGATCAATGCGATGCCGATCAACCCTGGTATCCACACGTGGTTGTCGGTGAAGCTGTCCCGTCGTGGCACCGAGGAGATACCGAACAGCAACGACGCCAATCCCGGTGACAGCAATAACATTCCGACGAAGTCGAACGCCTCTGATGGACGCGGTCGATCCTTCGGGAAAATGAGCGCCGCGGATGTCAGCAGGATCGCGCCGACCGGCAGGTTGATCCGGAAAATCCACTCCCAGCCGTGGGCGCTGATCAGCCAGCCACCCAGGACCGGACCGCACATCGGGGCCAGCAGCATCGGAATACCGAGCACCGCCATCAATCGGCCCAGTCGTCTTGGGCCGGCTTCACGGGTCAGGATGATCAGGGTCAATGGCACCAGCATGCCGCCGCCGAAACCTTGAATGACTCGAAATGCGATGAGCTGACTGATGTTTGACGCCATCGAGCACAGCAGCGACGCGCACGTGAACCACAGCGCCGCGCCCATGAACAGCCGCTTGGTGCCGAAGCGATCCGAGGCCCAGCCCGCCAGGGGAATGACGGTGGCCTGCCCCAGCGTGTACCCGGTGATCGTCCAGGCGACGACCGCCTGAGTGGATGCGAACTCCGCGATGAACGTGCGCTGCGCGACGCTGACCACCGTGCCGTCCAGGATCGCCATCACCGAAGCGAGGATGCAGACTCCGGCGATCCTCAGCAGTCCGGCGTCGAGAGAATCCGGGTAGTCGAGTGCATCGTCGGCGTCCGGTGCAATGTCCGTGGGCGGAGCGGCGCGAGAAACCATATGCGCCAGCGTAACCACAAACTAGCTAGCTGATCAATCTAAGTTGCGGCGGATGCGATCCAGGTAGCCTCCGATTATGACTGTGACCGAGATCGCTTTGACCGGCCTTGATGGCGGCTCCTTGTCGCTGGCCGACTACGACGACCGTGCCGTGCTGGTGGTCAATGTGGCGTCTAAGTGTGGTTTGACGCCGCAATATGCCGCGTTGGAGCAGTTGGCGCGCGACTACGGCGGGCGCGGGCTCACGGTGCTCGGCGTGCCGTGTAACCAGTTCATGGGCCAGGAGCCAGGCACCGCCGAAGAGATTCAGACTTTTTGCTCCACCACCTATGGCGTGACGTTTCCGCTGCTGGCGAAAACCGAGGTCAACGGGTCGGATCGGCACCCGCTCTACGCCGAACTGACCAAGACCCCGGACGCGGCCGGCCAAGCCGGGGACGTGCAGTGGAACTTCGAGAAGTTCCTGATCGCGCCGGGTGGGCAGGTGGTCAACCGATTTCGCCCGCAGACCACGCCTGATGCGCCAGAGGTGATCGCCGCTGTCGAGGCCGTACTCCCGAATTAGCTGGTCGCTACGGGGAACTGATGCTTCCTGTCCGCGTGTACGTCACTATCTGGACACCTGACATCGTCAAAATTGTGGTGTGTCTGGGAAGTTGATCGTCTCGGTCTCCGGGATCCGCGAACGCACGCTGAACGACGTCGCCGAGTTCTGCGAGAAGATGGATGCCCGGTCGGTACCGGTGTCGCTGCTGGTTGCCCCGCGGTTGAAGGGTGGTTACCGGCTGGACCAGGATCCGGCGACCGTCGAATGGCTGCAGACCCGCCGCGCCGGTGGTGACGCCATCCTGCTCAACGGATACGACGACGCTGCCACCAAGAAGCGCCGCGGCGAGTTCGCGTCGTTGCCAGCGCACGAGGCCAACCTGCGGCTGATGGCCGCCGACCGAGTGCTCGAACACCTCGGCCTGCGCACCCGGCTGTTCGCGGCGCCACGGTGGACCGCGTCGCCGGGGACGGTCACTGTGTTGCCGCGCAATGGTTTCCGGCTACTCGCTGATCTGCACGAGATCACCGATCTGGTGCGTCAGACGTCCGTGCGCGCGCGGGTGCTAGGCATTGGCGAAGGCTTTCTGTCCGAGCCGTGGTGGTGCCGGATGCTGGTGCTCTCGGCCGAGCGCGTCGCGCGCCGCGACGGGGTTGTGCGGGTCGCGGTGGCGGCCAGCCACCTGCGCAAGCCCGGTCCGCTGCAGGCCATGCTGGACTCGGTGGACATCGCCCGGTTGCAGGGATGCGAACCGACCACCTATCACTGGCGGGCGGATCAGGCCATTCTCGACGCGGCCTGAGCTGTTCGGTGGCTACTGTGTAGCGCCATGAGCGATACCCAAGCTGATGTCATTGTCGTCGGGGCGGGCCTGGCCGGCCTGGTAGCCGCCTGCGAGGTGGCCGAGCGAGGCAAGCGGGTATTGATCGTCGACCAGGAGAACAGCGCCAACCTCGGCGGGCAGGCGTTCTGGTCGTTTGGCGGACTGTTCTTCGTCGACAGCCCCGAACAGCGCCGACTCGGTGTGCACGACAGCCACGAACTCGCGCTGCAGGACTGGCTCGGCACCGCGGCGTTCGACCGTCAAGAGGATTACTGGCCCAGGCAGTGGGCTCATGCCTACGTCGATTTCGCGGCCGGGGAAAAGCGGAGTTGGCTGCGCGACCGCGGATTGAAGATCTTCCCGCTGGTGGGCTGGGCCGAGCGCGGCGGTTATGGCGCTCAGGGACACGGCAATTCGGTGCCGCGGTTCCACATCACCTGGGGCACGGGCCCTGCCATCGTCGAGATCTTCGCCCGCCGGTTGGTCGACCATCCGAAGGTGCAGTTCGCCTACCGGCATCAGGTCGACGAGTTGATCGTCGAGGGCAACGCGGTGGCCGGGGTTCGGGGTAGCGTGCTGGAGCAGTCGTCAGAGCCGCGCGGTGTTCCGTCATCGCGAAATGTTGTCGGCGACTTCGAGTTTCGCGCGCAAGCGGTGATCGTCACCAGTGGTGGGATCGGCGGTAACCACGATATGGTGCGGGCTAACTGGCCGACTCGCATGGGCCGGGTGCCCGAGAAGATGCTTGCCGGTGTGCCCGCGCACGTCGACGGCCGGATGATCGCGATCACCGAGAAGACCGGTGCCCGGGTGATCAACCGGGATCGCATGTGGCACTACACCGAAGGGATCACCAACTACGACCCGATCTGGCCGATGCACGGTATCCGCATCATCCCAGGCCCGTCGTCGCTATGGCTCGACGCGACCGGCAAGAGGCTGCCGGTGCCGCTGTTTCCCGGCTTCGACACGTTGGGGACATTGGAGTACATCGCCAAGTCGGGTTACGACTACACCTGGTTCGTGTTGAACAGCAGGATCATTGGCAAGGAGTTCGGCCTGTCAGGACAGGAACAGAACCCGGACCTGACCAGTCGCAGCGTGCGTCAACTGCTGGCGTCGCGGGCCGGATCGGGCGCGCCCGGCCCGGTGCAGGCCTTCGTGGACAAGGGTGTCGACTTCGTCACCGCAAACTCATTGCGGGACTTGGTCGCTGCGATGAACAACTTGCCCGACGTGACCGCACTGGACTATGCCACGGTTGCCGACGAGGTGACTGCTCGCGACCGCGAGGTGACGAACAAGTTCAGCAAGGACAGTCAGATCACCGCGATTCGCGGCGCCCGCGCGTTCCTCGGCGACAAGCTGGGCCGGGTGGTGGCTCCGCACCCGCTGCTGGATCCCAAGGGCGGCCCTTTGATCGCAGTAAAGCTGCACATCCTGACGCGAAAGACGTTGGGCGGCTTGGAGACTGACCTGGATTCGCGGGCGCTCGGGGCGGATGGAACCCCCATGGACGGTTTGTACGCGGCGGGCGAGGTGGCCGGTTTCGGTGGTGGTGGAGTGCACGGCTACCGGGCGTTGGAGGGCACATTCCTGGGCGGCTGCATCTTCTCGGGCCGCGCCGCCGGTCGCGGGGCGGTCGCCGACATCGGCTGATTCGGCCGAACACGCGGCCGGCCGCGGTTTCGGCACCGACAACGCGGCTAGCCGCGGTTTCGGCCCGCGACTAGAACGCTACCCCGGTCTCCTCGGGCAGCACCTGAAAGTCGGTGTCGGTCATCTCGGTGAGCCTGCCGTAGTAGATGCCGCGTGCCTCCGGAGCGACGATGGCCTGGTGGATGGGAATCGCGCGGGCCGGCGCCACCGCGCGGAGGTAGTCGACCGCCTCGGAGATCTTCATCCACGGCGCCGCGGCGGGAGTGGCCAGCACTTCGATCGGTTCGTCCGGGACGAAGAGCGCGTCGCCGGGGTGCATGAAGCGCGCCCGCTGGCCGCCTTCGTCGATCACGTACGAAATGTTGTCGATCACAGGGATTTCCGGGTGGATGACGGCATGCTTGCCGCCGAGCGCGCGGATGGTCAGTTGACCGATCGACAGCTCGTCGCCGACGTGCACCGCCTGGCACGGCGCCGACAACTGTTCGGTGGTCTGCGGGTCGGCGTAAAGCGCGGCGCCCGGGTTGCCGTCCAGGAGGGCGGGTAACCGCTCCTGGTCGACGTGGTCGGGGTGCTGGTGGGTGATCACGATCGCCGACAGGCCGGTGATGCCCTCGAACCCGTGCGAGAAGTTGCCCGGATCAAACAAAACCGTCGTGTGGCCGAAATCGGCAAGAACACAGGAATGACCGAAATGCGTGAGTTGCATGTCTACGATTGTGCGCTCATGAGGTGCAGGCGCATGCGCCTAGTTGTGGTGATGACGCTGATCGCCGGCGGCCTGCTGGTCACGTGCGTGTGGTCGGCCGTGGGCCACGCCGATTCCCAGACCTGTCCGCCGATCTGCGACCAGATTCCCGACACCGCGTGGACGCCGCCATCGGCGATCCCGTTGAATGCGGCCTACCACTGGCCGGCGCTCGCAGGGACAGCCGTACCGACGACCGGTGCCGCGACGCCGCGCTTCCGCTTCGAAGAGGTGTGCGCGACGCCGGCCTTCCCGCGCGACACCCGTGATGCCGCGGTATCCGCCCGGGCGATCGTCGACAAACCGCAGGGGCAGTGGCAGCTGCGGGCTGAGGTCGTGCATTGGCGCGGCGACACGGGTCGCGGTGGGCAGAGCGCGACCTCGGTCTTCGATATCGCCGTCGCGGCGTTGCGCGGCTGCCAGCTGGGTGTGGCGACTGAGTCGCCGTCGATCACCGTCGACGAGCCGAATCGACTGTCGGCAGTGGTCAGCGGGCCGACGATCCTGCACATCTACCTCCTCGCACATCCGGAGAACAGCTCGATCAGCGAGTTGACGCTGTGGGCGCCCGACCCCGCCCAAGTGCCCTGGCCGATCATCTCCGACACTCAGGTACTGGACGCCATGTCCTCGTCGCTGTGCGCGGCCTATCTGGGCTCGTGCTAGCACGACCTGCCGGCCGCTGACCGGTAGAGTTGGCGCCGAGCAGCCGAACCAGTAGGAGGAGCGCGCGTGGCCCGAGTGGTTGTGCACGTGATGCCCAAGGGCGAGATTCTCGACCCGCAGGGCCAGGCGATCGTCGGCGCCTTGGGGCGACTCGGCCACGGCGGTATCTCGGATGTTCGGCAGGGCAAGCGGTTCGAGCTCGAGGTCGACGACAGCGTCGACGATTCCGCACTCGCCGAGATCGCCGAGTCGCTGCTGGCCAACACCGTGATCGAGGACTGGACCGTGAGCCGAGAGCCGCAGTGACGCCGCGGATCGGTGTCATCACTTTTCCCGGAACGCTGGACGATGTGGATGCCGCGCGTGCGGCGCGCGTCGCCGGTGCCGAAGCGGTCAACCTCTGGCACGCCGACGCCGACCTCAAGGGCGTCGACGCGGTGGTGGTGCCCGGCGGTTTCTCCTACGGCGACTACCTGCGCTGCGGCGCCATCGCGAAGTTCGCCCCGGTGATGAGCGAGGTCATCGCCGCCGCCGGCCGCGGGTTGCCGGTTCTGGGAATCTGCAACGGTTTTCAGGTGCTGTGCGAGGCCGGGTTGCTGCCCGGCGCACTGGCCCGAAACCAGGGTCTGCATTTCATCTGTCGCGACGTGTGGTTACGGGTGGAGTCAACGTCGACGGCGTGGACCTCGCGGTACGAGCCTGGTGCCGATCTGCTGATCCCGCTGAAGTCCGGCGAGGGTCGCTATGTGGCCTCCGACGAAGTGCTCGACGAGTTGGAAGGCGAAGGCCGCGTGGTGTTTCGCTACCACGACAACGCCAACGGATCGCTGCGCGACATCGCCGGGATCAGTTCGGCCAACGGCCGCGTGGTCGGGCTGATGCCGCACCCTGAACACGCCACCGAGGCGTTGACCGGACCGTCCGACGACGGGCTGGGTCTGTTCTATTCGGCGCTCGACGCCGTCCTGGCCGCCTAGCGCAGCGCGTGCTCGGCCATCAGGCCGACCGTGCTGTTTCCAACCGAAAGCCCTGCGGCACTGCGTAATTCGCTGAACGCCTCGCTGAGGGCCTGGGTTGCCTCATGGGGGTCGTCGAACGTCTCGTTGTCGGTGAGTACCGCGACGCCGAGCTGGTCGACGTAACTCCACACCGTGATGTTGACCGGGGCGCCGGGTGACAGCACTCCCGTCGAGTAGATCTCGGTGACCGGGGCGCCGGCGAAGTGACCGCGCTCGCGCGGACCGGGCACGCTGGAGACCGCGACGTTCATCATCTTGTTGGGGGCGTCGCGTTGACCCAGCCATCGGAACGCCGCCGGCGCGATAGCCGTCGGCAGATAGCCCATCAGCTGGCCATAGAGTCGCGGTCCGAGGATCTCGTGGTCCTCCTTGGCGATCTTGGTGGCCAGCGCGACCAGTTGGGCTCGTTCGAGCGGGTCGGCGACGTGCACGGGCAGTGATATCGACAGGCCGCTGATCTCGTTGCCGGTGACCCGATCCGACCTGTCGGTGGCGGTCGGCACCGACGCGATGATCGGCCGGTCGGCCGCGCCGTCGTAACGCAGCAGCAGCTGCCGCAATCCGCCGGCCGCCGTCGCGAGGATCAAGTCGTTGAATGTGATATCGAGAGCCTTCGCGGTCGCCTTGGCATCGTCGAGTCGCAGTGCGACAGTGGCGAATCGGCGCTGCGGCGACACCACGTGATTGAGGAATGTGGGAGGAGCGTCGAACGCGTCGGCCAGATCGGGGTTCTCACCGCGTTCGCGGGTGCGCCGACGCACCCGGCTGAAGCCTCTGGTGGCATCGCCGATCAGCCCGGGAAGCCTGGCGATCTGACGGACGTGGTCACGGCCGGCCGCGAGTAACAGGCCTGTGGTGGTCGGGCTGACGCCGGCCTCGTCGTTGTCGCGCTCGTCGGCCGGGACACCCTTGAGATCCATCGCCCGGGCCAGCAGATTGACCGACGCGACGCCATCGGCCAGCGCGTGGTGGATCTTGCCGATCAGGGCGAACCGCCCGCCCGCCAGTCCCTCGGCGACGTGAAACTCCCAGAGCGGGCGGCTGCGGTCCAGCGGCGTGGACGCCACCTCGCCGATGACGGCGTCGAGTTCTTTGCGCCCGCCCGGTTCGGGCACTCGGACCCGGTGCAGATGGTAGTCGAGGTCGACGTCGCAGTTCTCCAACCACATCGGATGGTGCAGACGCCAGGGGATGTCAACGAGCTTGTAGCGCAATGGTTCCAAGAGGTGTAGGCGCCGCAGCAGATGGTGCCTGAAAGCATCGTAACTGAACTCGGTGTCACCCTCGGACGGGTTGACGATCGCTACCTTCAGCGTGTGCGTGTGCAGATTGGGAGTCTCGCTGTAGAGCAGCATGGCGTCCATGCCGTTGAGTCTTTTCACCCGCCCACCTCCGTGCGTTTCATGCAAGCACTTAGCCCGTGGCGATTCGGCCGAATCGCGGATTCAGCCCAGGATCGGGAAACGCCGCTGCTTGGCCAACCGATCGAGCGCGGCCTGCATTACCGAGCGGACGTGCTCGTCGACCACGGCCACGTCGGGGTCCTTTCCGAAACGCGCGGGGATATCGATCGGTTCGAGCACCTCGGTGACAACCTTCGACGGCAATGGCAGGTTCGGCGGGAAGATCACGCTGAGGCCGAAGGGAAAGCCGACGCTGAGCGGCAGAATGTCCATGCGCGCCTTGGTGATTCCCAGCTTCTTGGCCAGCCAGTTGCCGCGCGTCAGGAACAGCTGGGTCTCCTGGGCGCCGATCGACACCGTCGGCACGATTGGCACGCCGGCCTCGATCGCGGTCCGGACGTAACCGGTGCGGCCGTCGAAGTCGATGACGTTGGCGCTGAAGGTGGACCGGTAGGAGTCGTAATCCCCACCGGGGAACACCAGCACCACTGCGCCCGAATGCAGTGCGACGGCGGCATTCTCGCGACTGGCCTCGATGACCCCGAGCCGGCGCAGAATCCCGTCCAGCGGTCCGATGAAGATGCCGTAATGGCCGAGTGTGTACACGGGCCGGCTGTAACCGAAATGGTTGTAGAAGGCCGGCGAGAAAATGAAGACATCGGGGGTGAGCATTCCGCCGGAATGGTTGGACACCACCAGCGCGCCGCCCGTCGCCGGGATGTTGTCGACGTTGCGGACTTCGGCTCGGTGATACTGCTTGAGCAGCGGACCGATGGTATTGGCGACCTGCCGGGTGAACTCCGGATCCCACTGGGCCGTCTCACGATTTTTCGGCGCCTTCGCGCTGCTGCCCGCCATGCTGAGCCCTCTGAGTTTCCGCTGGTCGTCGTTGCGAGCATGTTACTCTCGGATTTGGAGAATGTCATATCCGCTGACCGTGGCCCAACTTGGAGCTGAGGAACGATGACCGAGAAGGTGCTTGTCACGGGCGGTTTCGGATTGGTCGGATCGCAGGTCGTGCGCCGACTGGCCGCCGACGGCCGCCGCGTGATCGCCACCGACCTCGGAACCCCGGAACAGCGCAAGGCCGCCGCGTCGCTGCCGGCCGGGGCCGAGGCACACTGGGCCAACCTCACCGATGCCGACGAGGTCGACCGGATGATCGCCGAGGTGTCGCCGACAGCGATCGTGCACCTGGCCGCCGTGATCCCGCCGGCGATCTACCGCGCCCGCAAACTCGGTCGCCGGGTCAACGTGGACGCCACGGCCGCGCTGCTGAGCGCCGCGGAGTCACAGCCGCAGCCGCCGCGCTTCGTGCTGGCCTCCAGCAACGCCGTCTACGGGTCGCGCAACCCGCATCGCCACCCCGAGCGGCTGACCGAGCATTCTCCGCTGCGGCCGGCCGACCTCTACGGCGCGCACAAGATCGAGGCCGAAAGGCTCTTGCGTGCTTCGACTTTGGAGTGGGTGATTCTGCGCCTGGGCGGGGTGATAAGTGTCGTGCCGGGAGCGATTCCGTTCAGCCGCGATGCGCTGTTCTTCGAGAACGCCCTGCCGGCCGACGGCCGGATTCACACCGTCGACGTTCGGGACGTCGCGGCCGCGTTCGCTGCGGCGACCACCGCGGACGTTGTCGGTGAAACGCTGTTGATCGCCGGAGACGACTCGCACCTGCACCGGCAGAAGAACGTCGGGATGGCGTTGGCGGCCGCGCGGGGGTTGTCAAATGTGTTGCCCGCCGGTCGCCCCGGTGACCCGGACGACGACGAAAACTGGTTTGTCACAGATTGGTTGGACACCGCCCGCGCCCAAGAAGGCGCTGTCGTTTCAGCACCACTCGTGGCCGGATATGCTGGCCGAGATGCACGCGATCATCGGATGGCGGCGCTACCCGACGGCGTTGATCGCGCCCGCCGCTCGGGTGTTTCTCAAACGTCAAGGCGCGTACCGCGATACGCCAGGTCGTTATGCCGACCCGTGGGACGCGATTCGTTCGCGGCTGGGCGATCCGAGACCGGACTGATCGATCTGCACCGGATACCCGGCGCGCAGTATCGCGACGTTAGATGGTGGGGTGAGCACGGAAGCGGAGCCAGTGACGGGCCGCGGTAACCGCCGGCCATACGCATAGGCCTGCTCGTCGAACACCGCGAGGCGATCACCGACCGTCACGGCGGGCCCGTCGGGCGTATCGACAAAGACCCCGTCGGGCAGGGAACTCCACGCCGCGAGGTGGCTCGCCGCGCTGCGCTCGTGATGCAGTACATGGTCCATGTCCTTGGCGTACGGCGTTGTGCCACCGTGAATTTCGCTCCATAGTCGCCGATAGGCGGTGTAGTCGCGGCGGCGGCATTCGGCGCAGGGGCGGTGGCCCGCGGCGAAGGCGACCGCCTCGTCGAAGAAGAACAGTTGGGTGTAATGCGTCGGGGCCCACTGCTGGGTGTAGCGGCCCCGGAATTCCAGCAGACAGGTGATCCACGCCTTGCCGCGGAAATTGCGCACGACGTCGCGGGTGCCGGTGCCCTCGTGCAGGCGCCCGCGGTTGCCCATCCACGCCCCTCGCCCGGCGACCGCGATGATGTCGCCGCGCGGCGACACCCGGTTGCGCGCGGGCGTCACGCGACGCCTTCCAGGTCGAGCAGCGCGCGCTTGGCGGCCGGGCCGCCACGGTAGTTGCCCATGGTGCCGTCGGATCGAATTACTCGATGACAGGGCACTACGACCGGGATGGGGTTGGTCGCGCAGGTGGTCCCGACGGCGCGAACTGCGTTGGGAGAACCGGAAAGCCGGGCCAGCGTCCCGTAACTGGCGGTGGTGCCGTAACCGATATCGGCGGCCAGGTGCTCGAGCACGAGGCGGCGAAATCCCTTGGACAGCTGCCAGTCCAGTGGCACCTCGAAGCTGTGGCGCTTCCCGGCGAAGTACTCGTCGAGCTGCCGTGCGACGGTGTCGAGGCGCGCCGGGGCGTGCAACAGGCGCGGGCTGATCCGCTCCGACAGGCTCTGCAGCACGCCGTCGTGACCTTCGTTGCTGAATGCGACGCGTACCAGCCCCGCCGGTGTGGCGGCGATCAGCAGCGTGCCGACGGGGGAGTCGACGGTCCGGTAGGCGACGTCCAGCACGGCGTCGCGGTCGGCGGCGGCGGCCAGGCGGGCGCGCAGGCGAGTGATGTCGTTGTCGTCGACCGGATACTGCGCTGCCAGGTCAAAGCTGTTCATGGTCGGGCTCCTGCGAGTAGGTGCGGCGCAGCGTGGCAACACCGTCGGCGGCCGCCCGGCGGGCGGCGGCTGGGCTGCTGTCGAGAAGCGGGGCGATCTCGGCGTAGGGCAGGCCGGCCAGGTAGTGGTAAGCCACCGCCTGCCGCTGCTTGGGGGGCAGTGCGGCGACCGCGTCGGTGAGGTCGGCGTGCTCACCGTCGGTGCGATTCGGCGACGGCCGGTCCGGCGTCTCCGCGACCGGCGTGGCCCGCCGCGTGGTGGCCCGGATGATGTCGATCGCCTTACGGTGCGCGATCGTGACCAGCCATGCCTCGACATTCGCGTCACCCGGCAGGTCGGGGTAGGCCTTCATCGCCGCCAGGAAGGTCTCCGACCAGGCGTCATCGGCGTCGGCGTAGCCCAGCACCGCACGTGCCACCCGCAGCACGGTAGCGCCGTGCCCGGACACCACACTTTCGAAAGGAGGCTTGACCATGCTACCAAAGTGTCTGTGGTGCAACGGGTATGGCCGTCTCGAGTCCGAGCAGATATTGCTTGCGGTCGAGGCTGCCGGCGTAACCGGTCAACTTGCCGGTGGATCCGAGAACCCGATGGCAGGGAATGACGATCGACAGCGGGTTGTGGCCCACCAATCCGCCGACGGCACGAGGACTAATGCCGTCACCGATCCTGCGGGCCAACGCGCCGTAGGTGGTGGTCTGACCGTAGGGGATCTGGGAGAGCAACTGCCAGAGCGTGCGGGCTCGTTGGCTGCCAAGGGGATTGAGCGGTAGGTCGAAATCTTGCCGCTGGCCGGCGAAGTACTCGAGCAGTTGCTCGATGGCCTCGGCAAATGTGTGGTCCACGGTCGGCTCGACCCGTGGCCCGAAGCCGGCCGCGTCCGGATTGGTCCAGTGTCCGGGGTAGTACAGACCCGTCAGGCCGTCGTCATCGCGGACCAGTGTCAGCGGTCCGATCGGTGAATCGGTGACGACGTGACGAGCGGTCATGGTGGACATGCTGGCCTCCGGTGGTTGTTGACATCTAACCGGTAGACGCCGGGCCCGCCCGTTGTGTGAGCTTGACCGCCAAATCCCGCACATCCGCGGCGACGACCGTCGGCTGGGGCAAGCCTGCGACGGGCAACGCCGCATTGCCCGGCCGGGTGATCAGCGCGCCGCTGAAGCCGACCGACTGCGCCCCGATGGTGTCCCAGACATGCGCGGCGACCATCATGCACTCCGCCGGCGCCACACCGAGTTGCTCGCACGCATACAGGTACGGCGCCGGCGCGGGTTTGAAGGCACGGCAGGCGTCGATGCTGAACTGATGCTCGAACAGATGGCCCAGCCCAGCGCGTTCGATCGGACTCGGCCCGAACGGGTTCGGTGGCGAGTTCGTCAGAGTGACGAGCCGAAACCCGTTGTCGTGCAGACTCGCCAGACCGTCCGCGACGTCGGGATGGGCGGGCATGGAAAGCATCGCGTGCTTCACCGCGTCCTCGTCGTCGTCGCTGACGTCCACGCCGCGAGTGGTCGCAAGCATCCGCAGCACGCCTTGGCCGAGCGTAAAGAAGTCGACGTAGTGTCCCGACGCGGTGACCGTCATCGAATAGGCGAGCAGCTGACCGAACCACCCTCGCATGACTGCCGGGTCGCCGAAGATCCGCTCGAAAATCGGTGCGATCGACTCGATGTCGATCAGCGTCTCATTGACGTCGAAGACCAGAATCTTTTGCGTCATCGTCCAATCATGTGGTGCTCATTCGACAACCACCACCATTTTCCCGCCAGCTTCGCCGGCCTCCATGACCTGGTGCGCTTCCCGGATCTGATCGAACGAGAAGACGCGCGACGGCGCGGCTTCCAGCTTGCCCTGCGCCACCTGATTGGCAATGTCTTGTAACGGCACGTCGGACACCGGGAAACCCGGTTCGCCGAACACGAAGCTGCCGAAGAAAGTCCAATTCACGCCGCTGGGCATACGCAGCAGCGGATTGAAGTCGCCGATCGGAGCGAGTCCGCCCAGCCACCCCGCCAGGCAGGCTGTGCCGTCGCGGCGAAGCATGTCCAGCGAGTCGAGGATGGTGCTGTTGCCGACGAAGTCCAGCACCGCGTCTATCTGCTTGGCTTCTGCGATGCTCGCCGCCAGCGTCGGCGATTCCAGTTCGAGCCGGGTGACGCCGAGAGATTCCAGCAGCGGAAAACGCTCCGGCTTGCGCGCGGTGGCGATGACGCGGACACCCGCGGCAACCGCCATCTTGACCGCGGCCTGGCCCAATGACGAAGTGGCGCCGCGGATGACGAGGGTCTGACCGGACGATACCTTGAGATTGTGGAAAAGGCAGGTCCACGCCGTCGAGAAGGTTTCCGGTAGTGCCGCCAGTTGCGACCACGGCAGGTCGGATTCGATGAGAGCGACGTTGGCCGCGCGGACCCGGGTGTATTCGGCGTAGCTGCCGTTGATCGTCCGCCCGAGACCGCCCATCAGCGCCGCGACTTTGGCGCCGACCGGGAACTCGCCGCCCGGACAGGCGTCGACGGTGCCGACACATTCGATTCCGCTGACTTCGGCGGCTTCGGCCCACTCCCCTCGACGCATGTGCGTCTCGGCGTGGTTAAGGCCGAACGCGTGGACCCGGATGAGGACCTCGCCGTCTTTGGGTAGCGGCTTGGGAATGTCGGTGTAGACCAAGCTGTCGAGTCCGCCGAATTTCTCCAGCACGATCGCGCGCATGGTCTCGCCGCCTGGACGTTCGCGCACCACGGCGGGTGCGGTGGGCAGTGCGTTGGTCATGGTGCGATTTCCTCCGTGCCGGCTTATGGGATGTATCGCCCAATATTATGGGTGAACCAACCCAATTTGTCCACGGCGTTCAGCCCGGTCGTTTGCGGGGCCCGGGTCTGCGGCGCCTGGGAGTCGCCGCGAAGGAACGGACGTAGTCGACGGCTGCGGTCAGCGCGGCGCGCAGCGGTTCGGGGTCGTCGGTGATGAAGGTGAGCAGGGCTCCTCCCTGATGGGCGGCGACCAGGGAGACCGCAAGGTGGCGTGGATCGGCGTCGGACCGTAGTTCGCCGCGCTGACGCATGTCGGTAAGACCGCGGTGAAACAACGCGATCCACCGGTCGTAGCCGTCGGCAAGGTCGTGGTGGATTTCGTCGTCGGCCTCGACCAATTCGCTTGCCAGCGAGCCGAATACGCATCCACCCGTGCGGTAGACCGGGTCGAGTTCGGCGAGGATTGCATCGACCCAGGCGTCGAGCGCGGCGAGGCTGTCGAGGGCGGCCAGTTCGGGCCGTGTGTGGAATTCCAGGACACCGTCGCGGCGTGCGTTGATGACGTTGCGGGTCAGGTCGCGCTTGTCGTCGAAGTAGTGCGAGATCTGAGAGCCGCTGACGGCCGCCGCGCTACGCACCTCGTCGATACTGGTGCCCGCGACCCCACGGGTGAACATCAGCCGCGCGGCGGCATCGATGATGCGGGTACGGGTCGCGCGGCCCTTGCGGGTCAGCCGTGAGGTGGCGTCGTCAGACAACTGGTCGCCTCGTTCGGGGACTCCGTGGGGGCCGCGGCACTCGCTCCGCCGGAGCGGTAGCGAACAGCCGAAGGTAGTTGACGGCGAAGCGGACGGCGTCGGCGTGCGGCCAGTCGGCCTGATAGGTGAAGGCCAGCGTGCCGCCACCCTGATGGGCACTCACGATGACCAACGCCAGACTTCGAGGCTCGGCATGGGCGACGATGACGCCACGATCTTTCATCTGCTGAATTGCGTTCTGCAACAGGTCGATCCACTGCCGGTATCCGGCCGCCAACGTCTCGCGCGTGACGGTGTCGGATTTGCCGAGTTGTCCCGCCAGCGCGTGATAGGTGGGCGTGCCGGAGTAGCCGATGCGCCGCAGGTAGCGCATGTTCAGATCGACCCACCGCTCGAAATCGTCGAAGGTGTCCAGTGCGCCCAGCCTGGGCTGGCGATGGAAGTCCAGCACGACCTGCATCTGGCGGGCGACGACTGCCCGGATCAACGCCTGCTTGTCGGCGAAATAGTGGGCGAGCTGCGACCCGCTCACCGACGCGGCTTTGCGCAGCGCATCCAGGCTCAGGGTCGATAGGCCCTCGCGCAGGATGAGTTCGGCCGCGACCTTGACGATCCGATCGCGCGTGGCCCGCCCCTTGGCCGTCAGGCGCCGCTCTTCGTGCAGCTCGGCGTGGACCATTGCGTCAGGTTAGTCCGCCTGACCACCGGTTATGGGACGTTCAACCCATATGAGCTGTTCGTGTTTTCGTCAAGCGGTCGAATGCACTCTTGCCAGGAACGCGCCGATGAGGTCGGCAACCTCGTCGAGGGCCGACTCGAGCAGGAAGTGGCCGCCCTCGAGAAGATGGATCTCGGCGTCGGGCAGATCATCGGCGAATGCTTGCGCGCCGGCCGGACCGAAGATCTCGTCACCGCGGCCCCACACCGCGAGCAGTGGCACACGGCTGGAGCGGAAGTAATGGTGGACGAGTGGATACATCGGCGCATTGGTCGCGTAGTCGCGGAACAACGACAGCTGTATCGCATCGTTGCCCGGTCGGGACAGCAGCGCGTAGTCATGATGCCAGGCCTCGGGATTCAGCAGCGTCTCGTCCGGCACGCCGGTCACGTATTGCCAGCGGGTCGCGTCGAGCGTGAGGAATTGCCTTAGCGGGGCCTCGTTTTCGGCGGTAGGTTGTTCTTGGTAGGCGCGCACGCCTTTCCAGAAGCTCTCGACGAAGCCGGCGTCGTAGGCATTACCGTTCTGGCTGATGATCGCCGTGATCGCCGATGGGTTGTGCAGCGCCAGGCGCCAGCCGATCGGCGCGCCATAATCTTGCACATAGACGGAGTACCGGTCGATGTCGAGGCTGCTCAATAGACCCTCGGTCAACGTGGTCAGGGCATCGAAGGTGTAGTCGAACTCCTCGACCGGAGGTGCATCGGAGAGGCCGAAACCCAGATGGTCCGCAGCGATCACGTGGTAACGGTCGGCGAGCGCGGGAACCAGCTCGCGAAACATGTATGAGCTGGTGGGAAACCCGTGCAGCAGAACCAGAGTGGGTGCTCCGGGGTTGCCGGCCTCGCGGAAGAACAACCGGTGCCCGTCGACCGTGGCGTAGCGATAGTGGACGACGGGCATGGCGTTCCTCCTGAGCTGGTGCTCCCATTTTGGGATGCACAGCCCATTATGCAGGTTCTGGCGGCGTCCGTGCGAGGACGCACGAGGGTCACACCGGCGGGGCGGTTCTCACGTTCCAGCCGGACGGCGACCTGTACAACGAAGTCGTGCGACTGACCGAAGCCGGTGTCGAGTTCGCCGACGACGTCAGCTCTCACCCCTGGGGCCACATCGCGGCTTTCAAGGACTCCGAGGGCAATGATCTCCAGTTATTCGAGCCGCCGAAGGAGTAGGGGTTACGCGGTCAGCGCGACCGAAGCCTCGGCGGTGTAGTTCAGGAACGTCAGGGTCTCCTGCATGTACAGCTGAACGGATTCGGCGTCGTGCGACAGGTAGCCGATCGAGACGTCGGTGCCCAACTGCAGGTCGAAATCCCCGCCGCGAGTGGTCAATACGAAAGCGCCATCGATCGCCGGCGCCCAGATGATGTCACCGTTGACCAGCCGGTTGATGTGCTCGAGGATCGGATATCCGTGCTCAGTGGTCTCACTGACCTTGGTGTACACCTCGGCGGACAGCAGCACCGAGTACGGGCCGTCGACGCCGGCCAGGCGCAGTTCCGATAGCGCCTGGGTGATGATGTCGGGAATCGCGCGCGGGTCTTCGGGCAGCGTCAGCGGCGGGTTGCTGCTCGAGCTTCGGATGCCTTCGATCGACGCGGCGGCGTAGCCCTCGAAGATCGCCCGGTCTTCGGCGAACGCCAGCTTCTTGGCTGCGGCTTTCACCGGATCCCAGTCGGAGTCCTGCGAGCCGCGCTCCACGTCGTCGATCTCCGAGCGGGACAGCGTGAACGGAACTCGAAGCCGGACAAGCGGTTTGCTCGCCCGCAGGTGGGTGATCACGCCGTCGGACGGAGCTTGGACGTCGATCAGCCGGCCGGTGCTGACCGCGGCGGCGCTCGGTCCGGCCGGATCGCTGACGTCGACGACGCGGCGGCCGGCGATGTGCCGCTTGAAGGTTCGCCTCGCCTCCACTTCGATTTCGTCCCAAGCCTCTTCGGTGATCGGAGCGAGGTCGCGGTACAGGTTGTTCATTGCAAGGTTCCTTTCAAACTGCCGATCGCCAACGAGCCATCCGCGGCGGTTGTGAGGATCGCCGGAGCCGGTGCCGACGAGATCGGCAGCGGCGGCGGGTCGTCGAGGAAGTCGACGGTGGGGGAGAAGAACAGTCCACCGGTGACGGCGGTGGAGAAGTCCAGGATCCGGTCGGTGTTGCCGGGCGGATCGCCGAGGAACATGTTGTGCAGCATCTGTTCGGTTACCCGGGGCGTGCGGGAGTAGCCGATGAAGTAGGTCCCGAATTCGCCCTTTCCGAGCTCGCCGAAAGGCATGTTGTGCCGGACGATCTGGAGCTGGGTGCCGTCGTAGTCGGTGATCACGTTGAGCGCGATGTGCGCGTCAGCAGGCTTGGCGTCGTCGTCGAACTCGATGTCTTCGAGCTTGGTGCGGCCGATCACGTGCTCCTGTTCGGTGACCGACAGCGCGTCCCAGGACGCCATGTCGTGCAGGTACCTCTGCACGTGCACGTAGCAGCCGCCGGCGAATTGCGGGTCCTCGTCGCCGATTTGGGTTGCCGCCACAGCCGGTGTGCCGTTGGGGTTCTCGGTTCCGTCGACGAATCCGAGGAGATCCCGGTTGTCGAAGAACCGGAAGCCGTGGACCTCGTCGACCACGGTCACCGCGCCGGCCATCGACCGCAGAATGTAATTGGCCAACTCGAAGCAGACATCCAGCGTCTCGCCCCGGATATGGAACAACAGGTCGCCCGGTGTGACCGGGGCGGTGTGGCGCGGCCCGACCAACTCGACGAACGGGTGCAGTTCGGCCGGCCGCGGACCCTCGAACAAGCGGTCCCACGCGTGCGACCCGATCGAGGCCACCACCGATAGCCGTTTGTCGGGATCGCGAAAACCGATCGCGCGCACCAGCCCCGAGATTCCGGACAACGCGTCGTGCACGGTCTCCTCGCCGTCTTCTCCGATGGTGACCACCAAGAAGATCGCGGCCGGTGTCAGCGGCGCGAGAACCGGCTGCGGATCGGGCACGTGTTCGACCCTAACGTCTCGGACCAACCCGTGATGAAAGGATGTGTCGATGGTGGCCACCCCGCAAGGGCTCTGCGAGTTCATCGATGCGTCTCCGTCGCCGTTTCATGTCTGCGCCACCGTGGCGGCTCGGCTGCGCTCGGCCGGCTACACCGAGCTTGCCGAGGCGGATCAGTGGCCACGCGGCGGAAAGTTCTTTATCGTCCGGGCCGGCTCATTAATTGCCTGGAACAGCGGAAATGACGCCGGCGGGCGGCCGTTTCGGATCGTCGGTGGCCATACCGACAGCCCCAATCTGCGGGTCAAGCAGCATCCCGACCGCGAGGTCGCTGGGTGGCAGGTGGTTGCGCTGGAGCCCTACGGGGGCGCGTGGCTCAACTCGTGGCTGGACCGCGACCTCGGCATCAGCGGCCGGTTGTCGGTGCGCGACGGCGCGGCGATCGCGCATCGGCTGGTCCGCATCGACGACCCGATCCTGCGCGTGCCGCAGCTGGCCATCCACCTGGCCGAGGACCGCAAGTCACTCACGCTCGATCCGCAGCGGCACGTCAATGCGGTGTGGGGGGTCGGCGCCGCGGCCGGCTCGTTCGTCGACGTCGTCGCCCGCCGGGCCGGCGTCGATCCGGGAGAGGTCCTGGGCGCCGACCTGATGACCCACGATCTGACTCCGTCGCGGCTGACGGGTGCCGACTACGAATTCGTCAGCGCGCCGCGGCTGGACAACCAGGCGTCCTGCTACGCGGGTCTGGAAGCCCTCCTCGACGCCCGGCCGACCCAGCACTTGCCGGTGCTCGCGCTGTTCGACCACGAAGAGGTCGGCTCGACCTCCGATCACGGAGCCGACTCCGATCTGCTGCTGGTCACCCTGGAACGCATCGAACTGGCCAGCGGCGGCGGACGCGCGGACTTCCTGCGCAGGCTGCCCGGATCGATGGTGGCCTCGGCGGACATGGCACACGCCACCCACCCGAACTATCCCGAGCGGCACGAGCCCGGTCATCTCATCGCGATCAACGGCGGGCCGGTGCTCAAGGTGCACCCGAATCTGCGGTATGCCACCGACGGCCGGACCGCCGCGGCGTTCGCGCTGGCCTGCCGGCAGGCCGGGGTGCCGTTGCAGCGCTACGAACACCGCGCCGACCTGCCGTGCGGCTCAACGATCGGACCGCTGACCGCGGCTCGGACCGGTATCGCGACGGTCGACGTCGGCGCCCCTCAGCTCGCGATGCATTCCGCCCGAGAACTGATGGGCGCCAACGACGTTCCGGCGTACGCGGCGGCGCTACAAGCGTTTCTGTCGCCCGCCGACCGCTAGACGAACAGCGGGTCGTAGCGGATCACGTTTTCCACGACGATGCCGTCGCGGGTGCGGACGCGGTCCAGCCCGCGGATCTCGATCGGCCCGTTCGGTCCGGTCCCGTGGCCGACGTAGTGCAGGAAGAACAGCTCCTCGCCCTCGGTGGTGCCTGCCGCGGTGGCGCTGTCGACGAGTTCGAGCTTCAGGTCCGGTGCGGCGGCGAGGATGTCGGCGATCTTCTGGGTGTAGGCATCGAATCCCCGGACCGGCTCGTTGTCACCCGGCCAGTAACCGACGATGTCGTCGGCCAGGATGTCCATGCTGTGCGACATGCTGGGCGCCGCCCAGAATGCGGCGAAGAATTCCGGGCTGAATCGCTGTGCGGTGGAAGCGGTTTGAGTGTCGGTCATGATTCCCTCCAGGTGTCGAGTGGTTCGGATCAAAGTCTGTCTGGGTGCGACGACGCTGCACAATTACTTCCGAGGTCATCGCCCTCGGTAATAGGCTGACGGGCATGACGCTCAACGTGGAGATGGTCACCTTCGATTGCAGCGACCCTTTGCCGCTGGCCCAGTGGTGGGCGCAGCATTTCGAGGGCGAGACACAGGAATTGATTCCCGGGGAGTTCATCGCGGTCGTCCGCCAGGACGGTCCGCGGCTGGGCTTCCAGAAAGTCGACGATCCGACCCCCGGCAAGAACCGGGTGCACCTGGACTTCGGCGCCGCCGACGTCGACGCCGAGGTGGATCGGCTCACCGCCGCGGGTGCAACCGAAGTGGGTCGGCACAGCATCGGCGACAGCTTCCGCTGGGTGGTGCTGGCCGACCCGGCGGGCAACGCGTTCTGCGTCGCCGGCACGGGCTGATGGGCGGCGCCACCTAGACTGTTCGGTGTGACGTCTGGGCTCACTCACGCGATCGACACCGTCGAGCGGGCCGCGGGCACCCCTGACCAGCCGCAACCGTTCCGCGAGCTCGGTCTCAAGGACGACGAATATCAGCGTATCCGCGACATCCTCGGCCGGCGGCCGACCGACGCCGAGCTCGCGATGTACTCGGTGATGTGGAGCGAGCACTGCTCCTACAAGTCGTCCAAGGTGCATCTGCGGTACTTCGGCGAGACCACCACCGACGAGATGCGAGCCGGCATGTTGGCCGGCATCGGCGAGAACGCCGGCGTCGTTGACATCGGTGACGGCTGGGCGGTCACGTTCAAGGTGGAGTCGCACAACCACCCGTCCTATGTCGAGCCCTACCAGGGCGCAGCCACCGGGGTCGGCGGCATCGTCCGCGACATCATGGCGATGGGCGCGCGTCCGGTCGCGGTGATGGACCAGTTGCGGTTCGGCGCGGCGGACGCGCCGGACACCCGCCGCGTGCTCGACGGCGTGGTGCGCGGCATCGGTGGCTACGGCAACTCGCTCGGCCTGCCCAACATCGGCGGGGAAACGGTGTTCGACGCCTGCTACGCGGGCAACCCGCTGGTGAACGCGTTGTGTGTCGGGGTGCTGCGCAAAGAGGACCTGCACCTGGCATTCGCCTCGGGCGCGGGCAACAAGATCATTCTGTTCGGTGCGCGCACCGGACTCGACGGCATCGGCGGCGTGTCGGTGCTGGCGTCGGAGACTTTCGGCGGCGACGAGTCGGGCTCGGGCCGCAAGAAGCTTCCCTCGGTTCAGGTCGGCGACCCGTTCACCGAGAAGGTGCTCATCGAGTGCTGTCTCGAGCTGTATGCCGCGGGCCTGGTGATCGGCATCCAGGATCTGGGTGGGGCTGGATTATCCTGTGCCACATCGGAACTCGCGTCGGCCGGCGACGGCGGGATGGCGATCGAGCTGGAGACCGTGCCGCTGCGGGCCAAGGACATGACGCCCGCCGAGATCCTTTCCAGCGAGTCGCAGGAGCGGATGTGCGCGGTGGTCGCGCCGGAGAACGTCGACGCGTTCATGGCGGTGTGCCGCAAGTGGGAGGTGCTGGCCACCACGATCGGCGAAGTCACCGACGGCGACCGGCTGCAGATCACCTGGCACGGCGAGACGGTGGTCGACGTGCCGCCGCGGACCGTCGCCCACGAGGGCCCGGTATACCAGCGCCCGGTCGCGCGGCCCGAGTCGCAGGATGCGCTGATCGCCGACACCTCGGCCGCCCTGAAGCGGCCGGTCTCCGGCGACGAACTGCGTGCGACTTTGCTTGCGCTGCTGGGCAGTCCGCACCTGTGCAGCCGCTCTTTCATCACCGAGCAGTACGACCGCTATGTGCGTGGCAACACCGTACTGGCCGAGCATGCCGACGGTGGGGTATTGCGCGTCGACGAGTCCACCGGCCGCGGCGTCGCGGTGTCGACCGACGCGTCCGGCCGCTACACGCTGCTCGATCCCTACGTCGGCGCGCAGCTCGCGCTGGCCGAGGCGTATCGCAACGTCGCGGTCACCGGCGCGACCCCGGTCGCGGTGACCAACTGCCTGAACTTCGGCTCGCCGGAAGACCCGGGTGTGATGTGGCAGTTCTCGCAAGCCGTCCGCGGGTTGGCGGATGGCTGTGCGACACTGGGCATTCCGGTGACCGGCGGCAACGTCAGCTTCTACAACCAGACCGGGACGACGGCGATCATGCCGACGCCGGTGGTCGGGGTGCTGGGTGTGATCGACGACGTCGCCCGCCGGATCCCGACCGCGATGGGCACCGAGCCAGGCGAGACGCTGATCCTGCTCGGCGAAACCCGTGACGAATTCGACGGCTCGATCTGGGCCCAGGTCACCGCCGACCACCTGGGCGGTCGGCCGCCCGCGGTCGATCTGGCCCGCGAGCGGCTGCTGGCCGACGTGCTCAGCGCGGCATCCCGCGACGGCCTGGTGTCCGCGGCCCACGATCTGTCCGAAGGCGGACTGGCGCAGGCCGTCGTCGAATCGGCGCTGGCCGGCGAAACCGGTTGCCGCATATTGCTTCCCGAAGGCGCCGACCCGTTCGTCATGCTGTTCTCCGAGTCATCCGGTCGGGTCCTGGTGGCGGTGCCGCGCACCGAGGAGAGCCGATTCACATCGATGTGTGAGGCGCGGGGACTGCCCGCCACCCGGATCGGCGTCGCCGACCAGGGCTCGGACGTGGTCGAGGTTCAGGATTTGTTCACGGTGCCACTGGCGGAGTTGCGCAGCACGTCCGAAGGGGTGCTGGCCGCTCTACTGCGATGAGCGCGCAGGCGAGCCATCCGCTGCTGGTGTGGGCCTGGGGCCTGCTACGGCTGAAGTTCGTCGGGGTGGCGTTCAGCGCGCTGTTCTTCTGTCTGTCGTTGACGCCGTCGCTGGTACCGCGAGAGTGGTTGTTCCAGGGCCTGATTGGTGGCGTGAACGCCGCGTTCGGCTACGGCCTCGGTGTGCTGATCGGCACGGTGCTCGATCGCCTGGTGCTGCGCGGCGCGCGGTGGTGGCCGCCGTCACCGCGGGTGCTGTGGTGGATGAAGGCGGCGGTCGTGGTGCTCGCGCCGACGGCATGTGTGTTGATGTTGATCCCGGCCGCGGCCTGGCAGCGGCAGTTGTCGGCGCTGATGGGCATCGAGGGCCCGACGAACCCGGGTTACCTGCGCACGCTGGCGGTCGCGGTGGTCGTCGGCGCGTTGCTCGTGGCGGCGTTCCGGGTGCTGCTCGACATCGTGAAGTCATTGGCGCGCATGCTGATTCGGCGCTGGCATCTGCATGATGAGGTGGCGCTGTTCATTGGCACCGCGGTGGTGGTGGCACTGCTGGTTTTGTTGTTCGACGGTGTGCTCGTCCGCGGTTTCTTTGCCGGCGCCAACGCGATGTTCCAGCCGCGGGACGGATCGACGTCCGACGGCGTGGTGCAGCCGCAGATACCGGAAAAGTCCGGCAGCCCACAGTCTTTGGCGCCGTGGGCCACACTGGGATTTCAGGGCCGCGACTTCGTCGGCACCGGCCCGCACGCGGCCGAGCTGACCAAGGTCAACGGCGCACCCGCCAAGGAGCCGATCCGGGTCTACGTCGGGCTGCGCACCGCTCCTGATGACCAGGGCCGGCTGGACGTCCTGGTCGACGAGCTCGAACGCACCGGGGCCTTCAACCGCAAGGTTCTGGTCATCGCGCCGACCACCGGCACCGGCTGGGTCGACCCGGTGGCGGCGCGCTCATTGGAGACGATGTACAACGGCGACACCGCGATCGTTGGCCTGCAGTATTCCTTTCTCCCCAGCTGGATTTCATTCCTCGCGGACCGGCAGAAGTCCATGTCCGCCGGCCGGGCGTTGATCCACACCGTCCACGATCGGTGGACGCAGCTACCTCCCCAGCACCGGCCGAAGCTGGTGCTCTACGGCGAGAGCTTGGGATCGATGGCCGGCCAGGCCGCCTTCGGCTGGCTGCCCGACATCCGGCGGATGGGCTTCGAGGCGGTGTTATGGGTCGGACCGCCACAGGAGAGCACGCTGTGGCACGCGCTGATCACGCGTCGCGATCCCGGCAGCACCGAAGTGCAGCCGCGTTACGACAACGGGCGGACGGTGCGCTTCTCCGAAGCGAACGATCCGGCCGGGGTCACGCGCGTCACCGGCCCACCCTGGGCGGGAACGCGAGTGCTGTTCTTGCAGCACCCGTCCGACCCAGTGGTCTGGTGGTCGCCCGATCTGCTGTTCAGCCGGCCCGACTGGCTGGCTGAACCGCGCGGTCACGACCGCAGCCCGGCGATGCGCTGGACTCCAGTGGTCACCTTCTGGCAGGTCAGCGCCGACCTGACCAAAGCCGAGAGCGTCCCCGGCGGGCACGGCCACAACTACAGCAACGACATCCTCGACGCACTCGCCGCGGTCGCGCCGCCAGACGGCTGGACCCCGGCCGACACCGAACGCGTCCGCGCCGCGCTCAAGGGCTGAGCAATGCCACCCCGTCAGAACGCCGACCCGGCACAGACTCGTGCCGCTATCCACGCGATCGCAGACTGGCTCCGTGACGACACCCGTCCGGCGCCGTCTCGCGCCCAACTCGCGACCGCGGTGCGACTGACGGCACGCACCCTGGCCGCCGAGGGGCCTGGGGCGAGCGTTGAGGTCCGCGTCCCGCCTTTCGTTGCGGTGCAATGTATTGCCGGACCCCGGCACACCCGCGGCACGCCGCCCAACGTCGTCGAGACCGATCCCCGGACCTGGCTGTTGCTGGCGACCGGGCTGCTGCGGGTGCCCGACGCGACGACCGCCGGGGCGCTCCGCCTGTCCGGTTCGCGCGCCGCGGAGATCTCGGCCTGGCTTCCGGTGGTGAGACTGAGCGATTCCCATCACACCTGACCAGTTGCCGATGTGGCGCATGCGACAGTTGCGCCCTCATGGGGCTGCTGAGCTGCGAATATGTCCGCGACATGCCGCAACACGCTCAACGCAATTCGTGGACAAGCCGAGTGTTTCCGTAGACTTCACCACGTCACCATCCGTTCCCCGGGGAGCCGCCGCACGTGACCGACCAGACAGCCGTTGCCTTTGAGGATGTAGAGAACCCGCCTGGCGAAGAATGCGGCGTGTTCGGAGTCTGGGCCCCCGGCGAAGAAGTCGCCAAGATGACCTACTACGGCCTCTACGCGCTGCAGCACCGCGGCCAGGAGGCCGCCGGCATTGCCGTCGCGGATGGCTCACAAGTGCTGGTGTTCAAGGATCTCGGCCTGGTCAGCCAGGTTTTCGACGAGCAGACGCTGGCCGCGATGGAAGGCCACGTCGCCGTCGGGCACTGCCGATACTCCACCAGCGGCCAGCCGACGTGGGAGAACGCCCAGCCGGTCTTCCGTAACACCGCCGCCGGCACCGGAGTCGCGTTGGGGCACAACGGAAACCTGGTCAACAGCGCCGAGCTGGTCTCCCGCGCTCGTGAAGCCGGACTCATCAACCCCAGGGCACCGGGCGCGGCCAACACCGACTCCGACGTGCTCGGCGCGCTGCTTGCGCACGGCGCCGCCGATTCGAGCCTCGAGCAGGCCGCGCTCGCACTGCTGCCGACCGTGCGGGGGGCCTTCTGCCTGACGTTCATGGACGAGAACACCCTGTACGCCGCCCGTGACCCGTACGGCGTCCGCCCGCTGTGCCTCGGCCGGCTGGACCGCGGCTGGGTGGTCGCGTCGGAGACCGCCGCGCTCGACATCGTCGGCGCCTCGTTCGTCCGCGAGATCGAGCCCGGCGAGCTGCTGGCGATCGACGCCGACGGCGTCCGCTCGAGTCGGTTTGCCAGCCCCGAGCCCAAGGGCTGCATCTTCGAATACGTCTACCTGGCCCGCCCCGACAGCACGATCTCCGGCCGTTCGGTGCACGGCGCCCGGCTGGATATCGGCCGGCGACTGGCCCGCGAACACCCGATCGAAGCCGACCTGGTGATCGGTGTGCCGGAATCCGGCACACCCGCCGCGGTCGGCTACGCGCAGGAGTCCGGCATCCCTTACGGCCAGGGCCTGATGAAGAACGCCTACGTGGGCCGCACCTTCATCCAGCCGTCGCAGACCATCCGTCAGCTCGGTATCCGGCTGAAGCTGAACCCGCTCAAGGAAGTCATCCGCGGCAAGCGGCTGATCGTCGTCGACGACTCGATCGTGCGCGGTAACACCCAGCGCGCCCTGGTCAGGATGCTGCGCGAGGCCGGGGCGGTCGAAGTCCACGTGCGGATCGCGTCGCCTCCGGTGAAGTGGCCGTGCTTTTACGGCATCGACTTCCCGTCGCCCGCGGAGCTGATCGCGAACGCCGTCGAGGACGAAGACGAAATGCTCGAAGCGGTGCGCCACGCCATTAACGCCGACACGCTGGGATACATCTCGCTGCGAAGCCTGGTCGCCGCAACCGAACAGCCCACCTCGCGGCTCTGCTCGGCGTGCTTCGACGGCAAGTACCCGATCGAATTGCCAAGCGAGACAGCGCTTGGCAAGAACGTGATCGAGCAGATGCTCGCCAACGCCGCCCGCGAGGCGACTCATCCGGAGATCGCCCCCAAGATGTCGCCGGAGGCGGAGCAGGCCGCCGTGCTGCGGCATCCCTGAACCAAACCGCGTCCTTGCGCGAGTGGGAGATACCCGTGCCGGACGTCGACCGGTAGCCTTTAGCGCGATGACCGCCCGCGGAAAAGACCCGGCTACGCCGGGCGCGACATATGCATCGGCCGGAGTCGATATCGAAGCCGGTGACCGCGCAATCGAGCTGTTCAAGCCATTGGCCTTGAAAGCCACCAGACCCGAGGTGGTCGGCAAGCTCGGCGGGTTCGCCGGACTCTTCGCGCTGCGCGGCGACTATCGCGAGCCGCTGCTGGCCGCGTCCAGCGATGGTGTGGGCACCAAGCTTGCCGTCGCGCAGGCGATGGACAAGCACGACACCGTGGGCCTGGACCTGGTTGCGATGGTCGTCGACGACCTAGTGGTCTGCGGCGCCGAGCCGCTGTTCCTGCTGGACTACATCGCGCTCGGGCGCATTGTGCCGGAGCGCCTCAACGCGATCGTCGGTGGTATTGCCGAAGGCTGCATGCGAGCGGGCTGCGCGCTGCTCGGCGGTGAGACCGCCGAGCACCCGGGCCTGATCGAGCCCGACCACTACGACATCTCGGCGACCGGGGTCGGCGTGGTCGAGGCCGACGACGTGCTGGGGCCCGACCGGGTCAAGCCGGGCGATGTCGTGATCGCGATGGGATCGTCCGGTCTGCATTCCAATGGTTACTCCTTGGCCCGCAAGGTGCTGTTGGAGATCGACCGGGGCAACCTGGAGGGCTACGTCGAGGAGTTCGGCCGCACACTCGGCGAAGAAATGCTCGAGCCGACCATCATCTACGCCAAGGACTGCCTCGCCCTGGCCGCGGAAACCCAGGTCCGCACCTTCTGCCACGTCACCGGCGGCGGGCTGGCTGGCAACCTCGAGCGCGTCATCCCGAACGGGCTGCTCGCCGAGGTCGACCGCGGAACCTGGACGCCCGCACCGGTATTCGCGATGATCGCTCAGCGCGGCCGGGTTTCCCGCGCCGAGATGGAAAAAACCTTCAACATGGGCGTCGGCATGATCGCGGTCGTGGCGCCGGAAGACACCGACCGCGCGCTGGCGATTCTGACGGCCCGGCACCTGGACTGCTGGGTCCTAGGCACGATCAACAAAGGTGAAAAAGACGGTCCGCGAGCAAGACTCGTCGGGCAACACCCGAGGTTCTAGATTCGGCCCGCCGATAAGGCGCGCGCCGCAGAGCCCTACCGGTGCACATCACTCCAGGGATCGTCGCCCTCCGACTGGTCCGCGTCATCACCGTCGGAACCGGACAGCTCACGCTGTAGCCGCTCAAAATCGGTCTGCGGTGAGCTGTATTTAAGGTCTCGAGCGACCTTGGTCTGCTTCGCCTTAGCCCGGCCACGGCCCATTGGGGGAACCCCCTCGCGCAATAACGGAGCGGCCCAACAAGTAGGCGGCTCCGATCTCTTGTCGTTATTGTCCTGTCGATAGTTTAGCGTGCCCGCTGGCTGCGTGCTGTTGCGCCCCGCACGGCTGCGCGGCGATCATCGGGCAGTTCCCCGCAATCGCTCGATGGCCACCCGACCGGCGCCCGGCCCGTCGACCGTCGGCAGCGATCCGGTGTCGATCATGGCCGCCACCTCGGCGTCGCGGCCGGTGCTCAGGGCGGTGTCGGCGGGGATGCCGCGCTTGACCAACGCCAGCGCCACCGGGCCGAGATCGACGTGGTCGACGACCGTTCCCAGCCGGCCCACGGCGCGGCCGCCGGCCAGCACCGGGTCGCCGGTGTCGGGCCGGTCCACCGACCCGTCGAGGTGCAGCAACACCAGCATTCGGGGCGGTTTGCCGAGGTTGTGGACGCGGGCAACGGTCTCCTGGCCGCGGTAGCAGCCCTTGTCGAGGTGGACGGCGCCACCGATCCAGCCCACTTCGTGCGGAATGGTGCGTTCGTCGGTGTCGACGCCGAGCCGCGGGCGCACGGCCGCCACCCGGTGGGCCTCGTACGCCCACACCCCGGCCGGGCGTACTCCGGCGTCGGTCAACCGCCGCTGGATATCACCGGACCGGGCGCGGTCGACCACGACATCGAGTTCGATCTGGCCGGGGTTGGCCGCGATCATCCGCCGCACGAAACCGCCGGTCAGCGGGGCCGCGGTCTGCTCGGCGGGCATCGCGTCGACGCCGAGCGCGTCGAGCACCGTCGGGTCACCGAGCTGCGGGCCGAGCAGCGATAGCACCGCCAGATCGGCCGCGGCCGGAGTGACCTGCGACCAGAACACCATCTTCTGCAGGTAGGCCAACAGCGGTTCGCCGCGCCACGGCTCGGTGTCGAGATAGGTGACGCCGTCGAGTTCGGTCTGCAACCAGTGGTCTTCGACCCGGCCCTGCCCGTCGAGGCTGAGGTTCTGAGTGCACGCCCCGTCGCGGAGCTCGCTGACATGCTGGGTTGAGATGCTGTGCAGCCACGTCTGCCGGTCTGCGCCGGTCAGCGTGAGCACCCGGCGATGCGACCGATCCACCAGAGCGGCACCGGTTTCGGCGGCGCGCTGCTCACCCAGCGGATCGCCGTAGTGCCACGTGGCGCCGGCGTCGGGGCCGGCCTCGGGTGCGGGAACTGCGGACACGCATCAACTCTACGGGTCCGCGAGGCTAGTGTTTCCGTCCATGACTGGGCACCCGGGCGTGATCGCGACGCTCGACGGCGAACTGCATTCGCCGGGTGCACCGCTGTTGTTCGCCGACGACCTGGCCGCGGTGCGGGGCGACGGCGTCTTCGAGACGCTGCTGGTGCGCGACGGCCGCCCCTGCCTGGTCGAGGCACACCTGGGCCGGATGAGCCACTCGGCGAAACTGCTCGAGTTGCCCGAGCCGGACCTGACGAGCTGGCGGCGCGCGATCGACCTGGCAACGCAGCAGTGGGTGAGCGGCACCACCGACGAGGCCGCGATGCGTCTGGTGTACAGCCGCGGCCGTGAGCGCGGATCTGCGCCGACGGCGTACGTGATGGTGAGCCCGGTCGCCGATCGGATCACCGCGGTCCGTAAAGACGGGCTGGCCGCGATCACGCTGCCCCGCGAGCTGCCGTCGAGCGGCGTCGAGGCCATGCCGTGGTTACTGGCCGGCGCCAAGACGCTGTCGTACGCCATCAACATGGCTGCGCTGCGCCATGCCGACCGACACGGCGCCGGCGACGTCATCTTCGTCAGTTCGGACGGCTACATCCTGGAGGGCCCACGTTCGACTGTCGTGATCGCCGTCGACGGTGACGACGGCAACGTGTGCCTGCTGACCCCGCCGCCCTGGTATCCGATCCTGCGGGGCACCACACAGCAAGCCCTGTTCACCGTCGCCCGCGCGAAGGGCTACGACTGTGACTACCGCGCCTTACGCGTCAGTGATCTGGTTGCCGCGCAAGGCATTTGGCTGGTATCGAGCATGACGTTGGCCGCTCGGGTGCACACCCTGGACGGCAAGGCTCTGCCGCGCGCTTCGCTGACGGCTGAATTCGCGGCGCTGGTTGACGCCGCGATCGTCAGCGATCGGTGAAATCAGTTGTCGGCGTGGCCCACAGCGGGTACCTTCGCGAGTACACAAGAAGGGAGGTGGTCCGGGAAATTGATAGCTTATTGGACTTGTGAGGTGGCTGCCCGCTAGCAGTACCAGGCGAGGAATCACCTGCGCGCGCTGGCGAATTCCCCGCAGTCACCCGGCCCCCGAGCCTCCGGTTTGTCCAACCTGGAACTACGGCTCGGGGGCTGCCCATTTCTACGGCAGCCCGGAAGCCCTTCTCCGGCAACCGATCAGCCAACGAATCGCGACAGCCGCGCGGACAAGTGCGGAATAAGTCCGCCGTCGGCGTCGACCCGCTCTTCGACATACGCCAAATCGCCGCCCTCGACGATGCCGTAAAGCCGCTTGGCGCCGCCGACCAGCACGCCCGACCTGCTGCGGGCCAGCGCATCAGTAGCCAACTCCCACGACGACTGATTGAGCGGACGACCGTAGAACAATTCGACGTAACCGGCGGAATGCGCCAGCAGCAATTCGATGGCCTGCGATTCCGACGGGTCGTCGGGTTCGTTGACGAACCGCCAATAACCCGTTTCGCGTAGGTCGGGTCCGTGGTAGTCGCCGGTCTCGCTGACCCGCCACGAGCGGGATTCCCAGTTCAAGTAGTCGCTGCCGTCGTGGGAGACCACGATCTGCTGGCCGAACCGGTAATCGCCGTCGGCCCCGCGGCCTTCGCCTTCGCCGCGCCACACGCCGACCAACGGGAGCAACGCCAGCAGGGCGTCGTTGAGGTTGGCGCCCTCACGCAGGTTGGCGGTGTCTGCGGGGATCGGCAGGTCGTCGAAGACCGGGATGTTGCGCGTTGCCGTCGCTTTCGCGCGCTCAACCGCTGCCGCTACGGCACGATCGGCCGAGCCGGGCACACGGACCGGGTCGTCAACGTGTTCGTCGTCAGGCCTCACGATTCGTCGGTGATGAGCCGATACAGCGTGTACAGCGCGAACCAGGAGATGACCACGACGGCCGCGACGAGCAAGATCTCGTAGAACAGAACCACGATGACGAGTCTAGTTCGCTCGCCCGGTCAGGCGATTTTGACGTCGACCTCGTGGATACCGGCGCCCACGGGCTCGACTATGGCGTCGCCGTTGCCGGCGGCCGACAGTGCGCGCAGCGTCCATGACCCGGGAGCGGCGAAGAACCGGAAGTCGCCGGTGGCCGACGCCACGACCTCGGCGGTGAACTCGCCCGAGGAGTCCAGCAGTCGCACGAACGATCCGCCCACCGCCTGACCGTCACGGTCGACGACCCGGCCGGTGATCACCGTTTCCTTCTCCAGGTCGACGCTGGCCGGCAGAGTCTGTCCTTGCTTTGGCGCAGAGCACATAATCAGCTTCCCAACTCGATCGGGGCTCCAACCAGGGAGCCGTATTCCGTCCAACTGCCGTCGTAGTTCTTGACATTCCGATGTCCCAGCAGTTCCTGCAAGACGAACCAGGTGTGCGACGAACGTTCCCCGATCCGACAGTAAGCAATCGTTTCCTTCGAGCCGTCCAGCCCGGCGTCGGCGTAGATCGCGGCCAACTCCTCGTCGGACTTGAAGGTCCCGTCGTCGTTGGCGGTCCTGCTCCACGGCACGTTGATCGCACTCGGGATGTGGCCGGGCCGCTGGCTCTGCTCCTGCGGCAGGTGGGCCGGGGCCAGGATCTTGCCGGAGAACTCGTCGGGTGAGCGCACGTCGACCAGGTTCTTCGCGTTGATCGCGGTCAGCACCTCGTCACGGAAGGCGCGGATTTTGTTATCCGCGGGCTTCGCGGTGTAGCTGGTGGCGGGCCGGCTCACCGCGTCGGTGGTGAACGGACGACCGTCGAGCTGCCACTTCTTGCGGCCGCCATCCAGCAGCTTGACGTCCTCGTGGCCGTAGAGCTTGAAGTACCAGTAGGCGTAGGCGGCGAACCAGTTGTTGTTGCCCCCGTAGAGCACGACGGTGTCGTCGTTGCCGATGCCGCGCTCGCTGAGCAGCTTGGAGAACTGCGCGGCGTCGACGAAGTCGCGGCGGATCGGGTCTTGCAGATCGGTACGCCAGTCCAGCTTGACCGCGCCGGCGATGTGACCGTCGTCGTAGGCGCTGGTGTCTTCGTCGACCTCGACGAAGACCACGTGGTCGGCACCGAGATTGCTCTGGGCCCAGTCGGCGGAGACCAGGACGTCGGAGCGTGCCATAGAGAGAATCCTTTCGATCGCTATGAGGTGCTGTGGGCGGGCTTCAGCCGCGCCACGAGCGGGTAGAGCTGGCAGCCGAGGCAGATGCCGAAGGCTGCGTTGAGGAAGGCGGCGACCAGGGCCGCCCCGGTGAGCACGACCCCGAAGAGTACCGCGCCGTTGACGAACCCGATCGCGGCCGGGGCGGCGAAGATCAGCCCGACCAGCTGAGCGAATTTCAGCGGGGGAACCGGCTCGCGCTCACGGACTGGGCTCAGTCGCGGCGCGACGAGCTTGGCGAACACCTGGCCGTAGGGGTGGCGTCGCGGCCCGGCCAGCGCGCCGATCGCGAAGACGACGGACTGCAGCCCCAGAATCTCGCCCGCGGCGAATGGGCTGACGCCCGAGACGAGAAGGGCGATGACCAGAACTGCGGTGGTGATCCAGGCCGCGAAGCGTGGCCCGCGGACGTCGACCTGATCAGGGGTCTTGGTCTCCCACATGATGCTGCTCCTGATTGCCTAATGCACGACTTTCGTGGCTACGCGCCACGGGGGTTCTGGTTGCTCCGAGCGCGGCGCGAAAAGGCGCGGCTACTCAGCAGCTACAACAACAGCAGCAGCCCGCGGCGCGGCACAGTACGACTGCGCGGCGGTTGATGAGCAAGAGCTCGTCGCGGGCGGACACGCCACGCAGCTTACCCAATGCCGACGTCATGAAGCCAATATCGGCGTCAGGGCCGAACGCAGGTCATCGGCTTTCGGCACACCCGACGTGCGGTAGCGCTGCTTGCCGTCGGCGTCGAAGATGAAGGTCGTCGGCAGCGACAGCACCGAAAGACGCCGCGCCGCGGCGGGATTGGCGTCCATATCGATCTCGACGTGCGCAACCTGCCCGAGGCCGTCACACACCTGGTTGACCACGCGGCGCACCTGAGTGCACGGTCCGCACCACGAAGCGCTGAAATGCACGACGGTTGGGCCCTGCGACGACAGTCCCAGGTCAGAGGTGTCGACGTCGTCGGATGCCGCCGGGTCGGTCGCCCGGAGGGCGCCGGATCGACGGGTCAGCAGCAAGCCGATGATCGCGGCCGCGACCAGGGCCACCACAATTGCCGCAATCGCCGAGGTCATTGGCGCCGCTCCTCGCAACCCTCTGGGCTCGCACTGCCCTGTTTATCGTCGCCGGCGCGAGTCATGCTCGGTTGAACCCGTCGAGCGTGACCGTTAATCCCGTGGTGATCCCCTCGATGATCACGTCCGAGCCGCGGGCGCCCTCATTGGTCGGCGCCACGCCGAACGGAAGCTTCTGATCTGGCAGTTTGCCGGCGAACGCGCCAAGCACCGCGTCGCGCTTGTCGTCGGGCACGTTCTGATTGGCCGTGTTGGGCCCGGTGAGGATGCCGGTGGGAGTGAACACCACCGTCGTGTCACCCTCGATCGACAGGTCGACCGCGACGCTCACTCGCTTGTCGAAGGCTTTCGGGGTGCCGCTGAACACCAGGTCGTGGCTCCCCGAGATGCCCGACTCGGTGGTACCGCCACTGGCGGTGTTGGTGTCTTTGGCGGGCGCCTCGACGATCAGGTCCCGGATGCCCAGGAAGCGGCCCAGATGCATCGAATCGATGATGATCCGGCTTTCCAGCTTGTTGACCGGCAGCTTGGCATTCGGCCTGATCAGCCATGACGCCTCGGTCAGATCGACCGAGTGCATGGTGGCCTCCAGCGTGGCTTTGCCGATCGCCGGCCGCTCGACCGCGGTGGCCTTGATCTCGACATCCTCGTAGCGGTGACGCATCGCCTGCGGGATCAGCGGGAAGGCGATGATCGCGACGAACGGGTCGAATCCCAGGTGGGCCTTGTCGCGGACGACACGTGCCAACCGGTATTCCGCGTAAATGCTGGTCCCGAAGTCGACCCCGACCGCTGCCAGTAGCACGACGACGACCGCTACCAGCACCGCCGTCACTCCGACCAGCGCGTTACGCATCCGCATATTGTGGCCTACCCGCGTGTTGTGGTGTGCATCGTCACCGGCGTCGGCAGGCGAAAGACCTGGTTGCAAGCTATCGTTTAATGACCTGGCCGTTAAACTTCGTATCTCACCATGAATTTTGGGAGACGCCTTTCCCACAAAAGCTGGAGGGGCTTGCTTGGACCTGTTGCTGTTAACCCCGGAGCCGAATCCGGATGTGGTTCTGCCGTCCTTGTCGCTGCTCGCCCACACGTTGCGTACCGCGCCGCCGGACGTGTCGTCTTTGCTGGAAGCCGGCAGCGCCGACATCCTGATCGTTGATGCGCGCCAGGACCTCCCGGCGGCGCGTGGCCTGTGCCGGTTGCTGGGCTCCACGGGCCGGTCGATCCCGGTGGTGGTCGTGGTCAATGAGGGTGGGCTGGTGGCTGTCAACGCGGACTGGGGATTGGACGAAATCCTGCTGCCAGGTACCGGACCGGCCGAGATCGATGCCCGGCTGCGTCTACTCGTCGGGCGGCGAGGCAATCTGCAGGACCAGGAGGGCGTCGGCAAGATCAGCCTCGGCGAGCTCGTGATCGACGAAGGCACCTACACCGCACGGTTGCGCGGACGACCCCTCGACCTCACCTACAAAGAGTTCGAGCTGTTGAAGTATCTCGCCCAGCACGCCGGGCGGGTGTTCACCCGCGCGCAGCTGCTGCACGAGGTGTGGGGCTACGACTTCTTCGGCGGCACTCGCACCGTCGACGTGCACGTGCGACGACTGCGGGCCAAGCTGGGCCCGGAGTACGAGGCGTTGATCGGCACGGTCCGCAACGTGGGGTACAAAGCGGTGCGCCCCACCCGGGGCCGGCCGCCGAGCACCGACGCCGCCGCCGATGAGGACGATGACAACTCCGACAGCCAGCCGCTGGCCGATCCGCTGCACAGCCAGTGACGGCGCCCCAGTGGCGCGCGGCATTGACCGCCGACGAGCAGCAACAGATTCGTGAACTCATCACTGCCGCAACACAATTCGACGATGTGGCGCCTGTCGGCGAGCAGGTATTGCGCGAGCTGCCGCACGACCGCACGGGACATCTGGTGGCCGTCGGCGACGGTGGCGTGCTGGGTTATCTGAACCTCTCCGCGGAGGACGAGGCCGCGATGGCCGAGCTGGTGGTGCATCCGGACGCCCGCCGAGGCGGTATCGGTTCGGCGATGATCCACGCCGCGCTGGCGAAAACCGATGGCAAGAACCGCTTCTGGGCGCACGGCACGCTGGAGCCCGCGCGGGCGACCGCGTCGGCGCTGGGGCTGGCGACGGTCCGCGAGCTGGTGCAGATGCGCCGCAGCCTCTATCGCGTCACCGAGCCCGAGGTGCCAGAGGGTGTGCTCATCCGAACCTACGCCGGTACCGCCGACGACGCTGAGTTGTTGCGCGTCAACAACTCCGCGTTCGCAACGCATCCCGAGCAGGGCGGCTGGACCCATGCCGACCTGGCCGAGCGACGCGCCGAGCCGTGGTTCGATCCCGAGGGCCTGTTTCTGGCATACAGCGAACAGACCGGCGCCCTGCTCGGCTTCCACTGGACGAAGGTGCACCTCGCCGAGGACGGCCTCGGCGAGGTCTACGTGCTCGGCGTCGACCCCGCGGCTCAGGGCGGTGGCTTGGGCGGCGTGCTGACCGCGGTGGGCCTCGCACACCTGTCGCGCAGGCTGGGCGCCGCCGACCGTCCGACCGTGCTGCTCTACGTCGAGTCGGACAACACCGCGGCGCTGCGGACCTACCGCCGTCTGGGGTTTTCGCAGTACAGCGTCGACACCGCGTACGCGCGAGGCTGACGTGTTCACCCCCCGTTCACCGTTCTGGCGGGCGCCGTCTACACCCAACGCATAGTTTCGCGCGTGGCCCGGCGTCGGACAGAAATCCTCGAGGAAGCGAGATCGGTGAAGCGTCACGCGGTGCGCACTGCGCTGGTGGCCGCCGTCATCGCGAGCGGACTGGCCACCGGCTGCGGCAGCGACAACAACCTGCATGGCCTGGCGGCGCCGTCGCACCCGGTGAACTGCGACGGGAAGCAAGACCTGACCGCGGAAGGCTCCACCGCCCAGCAGAACGCCATCGCGCTGTTCAACGTGGACTGGGCGCAGCTGTGTCCTGGTAAGCAACTGGCGTACAACCCGACCGGCTCAGGCGCCGGACGCGAGCAGTTCATCGCCAGGCACGTCGACTTCGCCGGCTCGGATTCACCGCTCAGCCGCGACCAGATCGAACCGGCGGCCGCTCGGTGCAATGGCAATCCGGCCTGGCACCTGCCGCTGGTGTTCGGGCCGATCGCAATCGTCTTCAACCTCGACGGCGTCAAACAGCTCGTCGTCAACGCCGACGTGCTGGCCAAGATCTTCAGCGGCTCGATCACCGACTGGGACGACGCCGCGATCGCCAAACTCAACCCCGGCGCGTCGCTGCCGAGGACCAAGATTTCGCCGATCTACCGGTCGGACTCCTCGGGCACCACCGACAATTTCCAGAAATATCTCGGTGCGGCCGCCCCGAACAGCTGGACACGGGGCGCCGGCAGCGAGTTTCAGGGCGGCGTCGGCGAAGGAGCGCAGAAGTCCGCCGGCATCATCCAGGCGGTGCACTCCGCGCCCGGAGCGATCGGCTACGTCGAGAAGGGCTTCGCCGACCAGGGTGGAATGCCCTACGCGCAGCTCAATGACGGCGCCGGCGCGGTCACGCTCACCGACGATTCCGCCCGCAAGGCCATCGACGGCGCCACGTTCGCGCGGGCCGGGGACGATCTGGAACTCAACCTGAAGTCGATCTATCGCACCCGGGAAGCCGGTGCCTATCCGCTGGTGATGGCCACCTACGAGATCGTCTGCTCGAAGGGCTACGACCCCGCCACCAGCGCCGCCATCCGATCCCTGTTGACGGTGGCCGCCGACAACGCCCAGGGCGGCCTGTCCAGCGCCGGCTACATTCCGCTGCCGGACAAGTTCAAGAAGCGCCTGCTCACAGCGATCAACGCGATCCAGTGACCGAACGGATTACCCTTTTGTCCAGGACTGACGACTGATGGGGACACCGTGACGACACCGAATCCGGCCGACACCGGCTCGGGTCAAATCGTCGCCGATTCGGCCCGAAGCCTGGCTCCCACCCCGCTGGGCTGGGGCGTCATCAGACACAACCGCGGCGACCGGCTGTTTCGCGGCCTGGCCGAGGGCTCCGGCGCGCTGATCGTCGTGTTGATCGTCGCGATCGGGCTGTTCCTGTCGATGCGGGCGATCCCCGCGCTGGCACGTAACACGGTCAACTTCTTCACCTACGGCGGCAATTGGTCGACGACGAACACCGAGGCGCTGCGCTTCGGTGTGTTCGACCTGGTTCAGGTGACCGTGATGGTCGCGCTGTTCGCGCTGCTGCTGGCAATGCCGATTGCGCTGGGAATCGCCATCTTCCTGTCCCAGTACTCGCCGCGGCGGGTCGTCGGGCCGCTGGCCTACGTCGTCGATCTGCTCGCGGCGGTCCCGTCGATCATCTACGGGGTCTGGGGCCTGTTCGTGCTGGCGCCACGGTTGCGGCCGGTCGCGATGTGGCTCAACCAGCACCTGGGCGGGGTGTTTCTGTTCGCGACGGGCAACGCGTCGGTGTCCGGTGGCGGAACGATCTTCACCGCCGGGATTGTGCTGGCGGTGATGATCCTGCCGATCATCACCGCGGTCACCCGTGAGGTCTTCATGAAGACCCCGCAGGGGCACATCGAAGCCGCGCTGGCTCTCGGCGCCACCCGCTGGGAAGTCGTCAAGACCGCCGTGCTGCCTTTCGGGCGGTCCGGTTATATCAGCGGCGCCATGCTGGGCCTGGGCCGCGCGCTGGGTGAGACCATCGCGCTGCTGGTCATTCTGCGCGGCACTCAGGCGGCGTTCGGCTGGTCGTTGTTCGACGGCGGCTACACCTTCGCCACCAAGATCGCCGCGACCGCCTACGACTTCAACAACCAATACAAGGCCGGCGCCTATATCGCCGCCGGCCTGGTGCTGTTCCTGCTCACCCTGGTCGTCAATGCGATGGCGCGCGCCGCCGTCGCCGGCAGGGCGGCGGCCCGATGACGTCGATGCTGGACCGCCCGCTCAAGGCGCGAAGGTTCACCGGGGTGAGTCGGCGTCGACGCGCCGCCGACGTCGTCGCCACGGTGCTGGTGACGCTGTCGGTCGCGGTGGCGCTGGGACCGTTGATCTGGCTGCTGTACTCGGTGGTGGCGAAGGGCTTCGGGACGATCAAATCCACTGTGTGGTGGACACATTCGCAAGCCGACATGACGTCGTTCATGACCGGTGGTGGCGCCTATCACGCGATCGTCGGGACGGTGTTGCAAGGACTGGTGTGCGCGGCCATCTCCATACCGATCGGGGTGTTCGTCGCCATCTATCTGGTCGAGTACGCCGGTGACAGCGCGATGGGCAAGCTCACCAGCTTCATGGTGGACATCTTGACCGGTGTGCCGTCGATCGTGGCCGCGCTGTTCATCTATGCGTTGTTCATTGCCACGCTTGGCTTTCCGCGATCGGGATTCGCGGTGGCGCTGGCGCTGGTGCTGCTGATGATCCCAGTGATCGTTCGCACCACCGAGGAGATGTTGCACATCGTCCCGGTGGAACTGCGCGAGGCCAGTTACGCGCTGGGCGTGCCGAATTGGCGGACGATCACCAAGATCGTGCTTCCGGCCGGGAGGTCCGGCATCATCACGGGGATTCTGCTGGCGCTGGCGCGGGTGATGGGCGAGACCGCGCCGCTGCTGATTCTGGTCGGCTACTCGCAGGCGATGAACTTCAATATCTTCGGCGGCTTCATGGGGTCGTTGCCAGGCATGATGTACGACCAGAACTCGGCTGGGGCCGGCACCATTCCGATTCCTACCGATCGGCTGTGGGGCGCGGCCCTGACGCTGATCGTCCTGATCGCCGTCATTAACCTGATGGCCAGGGTCGTCTCACGAGTCTTTGCTCCCGAAAGGTCAGGCAGGAGTCCCGGTGGCTAAGCGGTTGGACCTCAAAGAGGTCAACATCTTCTACGGCGCGTTTCAGGCGGTCGCCGACGTCTCGCTGTCGGTTCTGCCGCGTAGCGTGACGGCGTTCATCGGACCGTCGGGCTGCGGCAAGACGACCGTGCTACGGACGCTGAACCGGATGCACGAGGTGACGCCCGGTGCGCGCATGCAGGGCAGCGTGCTGCTCGACGACGACGACATCTACGGCTCCGGCATCGACCCGGTCGGTGTGCGGCGCGCGATCGGAATGGTGTTTCAGCGGCCAAACCCGTTCCCCACCATGTCGATTCGCGATAACGTCGTGGCCGGCCTGAAGCTGCAGGGCGTGCGCAACCGCAAGCTGCTCGACGACACCGCTGAATACGCGTTGCGCGGGGCCAACCTGTGGGACGAGGTCAAGGACCGGCTGGACCGGCCCGGCGGCGGGTTGTCCGGCGGTCAGCAGCAGCGGCTGTGCATCGCGCGGGCGATCGCCGTGCAACCCGATGTGCTGCTGATGGACGAGCCGTGTTCGTCGCTGGACCCGATCTCGACGATGGCGATCGAGGACCTCATCGCCGAACTGAAGCAGGAATACACCATCGTGATCGTCACCCACAACATGCAGCAGGCGGCACGCGTCAGCGATCACACCGCGTTCTTCAACCTCGAGGCCGTCGGCAAACCGGGCCGACTGATCGAGATCGACGACACCGAGAAGATCTTTTCGAACCCAACGCAGAAGGCCACCGAGGACTACATTTCGGGCCGCTTCGGCTGAACCGGCCTAGCCCGACTGGGCGACAGACTCGCCTTCGGGGAGGTGCCCGGTCGCCTGGAAGATGACCCGGCGGGCCACCTCGACGGCGTGGTCGGCGAACCGTTCGTAAAAGCGCCCGAGCAGCGTCACGTCGACGGCCGCGGCCACACCGTACTTCCACTCCCGGTCCATCAACACCGTGAACAGGTGCCGGTGCAGGTCGTCCATCGCGTCGTCTTCTTCGCGAATCCGGGCGGCCTTCTCCGGGTCGCGCGACTGCAACACTTCCTGGGCGCTGTTGCCCAAATCCACTGCGAGCCTGCCCATTTCGGCGAAGTAGCCGTTGACTTCCTCGGGCAGCGTGTGCTGAGGGTGACGTCGGCGGGCGATCTTGGCGACGTGCAAGGCCAGCGCCCCCATCCGGTCGATGTCGGCGACCATCTGGATGGCACTCACGATCGAGCGGAGATCGCCGGCGACGGGCGCCTGCAAGGCGAGCAGCACGAATGCGCTCTCTTCGGCGTGCGCGCTCAGCTCGGCGATCTTCTCGTGGTCGGAGATGACTTGCTCGGCGAGTACCAGATCGGCCTGCAGCAGCGCCTGGGTTGCCCGCTCCATCGCCGCGCCGGCCAGCCCGCACATCGCTCCCAGCTGTTCGGACAGCTCAGAGAGCTGCTCGTGGTAGGCGGTGCGCATATTGCAAGGGTACGTTCCGAATCTGCGGAGTGGCATTAACCGCCACGAAGTGACGCGTGAACTCGCGGTGAATGCGGGCTGATCTGCGAATCCGCCCGGTAGCTCTACTCGCAGTGGGTGTCGGCGGCGTTAGTAACCGTGAGGTCTTCGGGCAGCTTGCTCGTGGGGCTGCTCGCGTTGCGCTCGACCTGCAAACTGACCGGCGAGCCGGCGGCCGGGGGAGCGCCGACGGCAGTGAAGTCGGATCCGAGGACCACCTGCACCACATGTCCGGTCCCGGTGATCCGCTCTACCTTCGAGTTCGGGAAGGACCCTGCGACGGTAGCGGCCGCTTCCTCGTTGCCCGGCGAGTACAGCACCTTGGTGGTCTTGAGCGGGCTCGGGTAGTCATCCGGCGACTTCACCCGGAACCCGCGGCGCTTCAGCTGGCTGCTCGCGGTGCCCGCCAGGCCGGACTTGGGCGTGGAGTTCGACACCTGCACGGTGACGTTCTGCGGCGCGGCGGCAACGGCCTGTAGGTGCTCGGGGCGCGGGCCGGCGGGCTGAGTGGTTTGGGCCTTGCCGTTCGCCGTCGTGGTCGGCGGGCTCGGGGTGGCATTCATGTTGTTCTCGCCGGGCAGCGGGTCGTCGTTGATGATCGAGTCGAACAGCGCCCGCATGTCGGCGGTGCGCGGCGGCTCGTCGCCGTTCTGGTCGGTGACGCCGGTAGGCACTGTCACGAAGGAAACGTGTCCTGCGTTCATGCCTTGTACCGACTGTCCCAGTTGGACAAGGTCTCTGGTCTTGATGTTGTCGACGTAGCTGTTGCTGATGAACATGTTCACGACGCTATTCAGCTTGCTCATTGAGAAGAACGTCTCTTTGGAGATCAGCGAACGCAGCAGCGAGGACAGGAACAGTTGCTGGCGCTTGATGCGGCCGTAGTCACCGTTGTTCTCGGTCGTGATGTTGCGAGCGCGCACGTAGTTCAGCGCGGTCTTCGAGTCGATCAGTTGGCGTCCGGCATGTGCGAGCACGGTGCCCAGCTCGTAGTCCTTCAGCGGGGTGGTGCTGCACACCTCGACACCGCCGAGCGCGTCGACCATCTTCGCGAAGCCGGCGAAGTCGACCGCGATGAACCGGTTGATGCTCAGCCCGGACAGCTTCTGGATTTCCTTCACCAGACATTTCGGCCCGCCGAACGAAAACGTCGAGTTGAGCTTCGTCTCGGTGTAAACGTTCTTCGGTCCCCATTTCTTGGTGTCGGAGTCATAGATCGGGCCGTATTCACTTGTGTCGGGGTTCCACGCCTCGCACTGGATCGGCGTGATCGCCAGGTCGCGCGGAAACGACACTGCGACAACACGTTTCCGGTTGGCCGGAATGTTCACCAGCATGATCGTGTCCGAGCGTGCGCCGCCGGCGTCCTCGGTGGTGCCGACATTCATGTTGCTGTTGGCTCCCGCGCGCGAGTCCATGCCGACGATCAGGAAGTTTTCGTCGCCGTACTGGGCGTTGGGGTCGACAATGTCGTGCGAGCCCAGGTCCAGGGCGCTGATCGTGTTGAGCCGGTGATTCTTCGAGGTGCTCCACTGGTACGCCCCGCCGGTCATTGCGAGCGCCGCCGCAGCGGTGGTGGCGACTGCCATGCGGCCGGCCAACATCATCCCGCCGTGCTTGCGGCGCTTCGGTTTGGGCTTGCGGGTGCGCTCAGGCGCGACGATGTCGTCCGCTTCGGCGGGGGCGGCCTCGAGCAGGCGGGCCGGTGCGATCGGCAACACCGCGGTCTGCTCGGCCTCCGTGCCGCCGAACAGCGCCGTGCGGCGAATGGCATCCAGGTCGGGCAGTTCGGCGGCGTAGTCCGCCGGGCTCAGCAACTCGAAGGCGTCGTAGTCCTCCGGCTCGTCGGCGGGCGGTGCAGGCTCGGGGTCGAGTGTCTCGGTGTCCGGAGCGGCGTGGTGATGACGAGGCCGATCTGGCGCGGTACCGCCGACCTTGGCGATCAGCTCCGCGACGCTGAGGCCACCCTCCGCGTGGCATCCGGAGGTATCGAGGCTGCCATTGCCGTTGCCGGCGGGCTTGAGCGGCGCTTCCGGTTCAGCGGGTTCGGGCGTCGCCGACGGGCCGACCCAGCGATGCGCGATGGTGGGCGTCTGCCTGGTCGTCCCGAACCGCTCCCACGGCGCGGTGCCTCGCGATCGCGGCGGTGTTCCGGAAAGACCGATGTCATCGCCGTCGGGGCCGTGAGTGGCTGAATCGCCGTCACTCATGTCCTAACCGGCCTCCGAATCTGGTGATGCTCGGGTGCGCACCTCGATGCAGCGCAACAATTGCGGTCGCGTCGTGCCTGTACAGCCGTGCCGTGACGATGGCTCCGGTCTCGGCCACCGGCGGAAGATGCAACAAGATCCACATCGTATAGAGACGACACCCGAAACGCGATCTCAGGAGGGTCTCGATCGACTGTCCGCGGCCTGCCTCGTTGCCTTGGACTAGCCGCCGGAGTGCATGACGTCGGCGCCGGCCGGAACCGTGCAGTCGTCGCGGTCGGCCAGCCAGCCGTCGGGCAGCGCCACCCGCGCCGGGGAGCCCTGCCGACCGCGCGGTCCGCTCGCGGAGGTTGGGAACGGGATGTCGCCGTCGAGCTCGTCAAGCAGCCGGTCCAGCTCGTCGCGGGTCTTGACCAGAGCAAGTGCGCGCCGCAAATCCGAGCCGGCCGGGAAGCCGTGCAGGTACCAGGCTATGTGTTTGCGCATGTCACGCATGCCCTTGTCCTCGCCGAAGTGCTCGCTGAGCAGCTCACCGTGCCGCCGGATGATGGTCGCGACCTCCCCGAGGCTGGGCGGCGTCGGGGTCGGGTTTCCGGTGAACGCCGCGGACAGCTCGGCGAACAGCCATGGCCGGCCCAGGCAGCCGCGGCCGATCACCACGCCGTCGCAGCCGGTCATCGCCATCATGGTCAGCGCGTCGTTGGCTTCGAAGATGTCGCCGTTGCCCAGCACCGGGATGGTCTGGACGTGCTGCTTGAGTCGGGCAATCTGCTCCCAGTCCGCGGTTCCCGAATAGCGCTGGGCCGCGGTGCGAGCATGCAGGGCGACGGCCGCTGCGCCTTCGGATTCGGCGATCTTCCCCGCCTCGAGGTGGGTGTGGTGCTTGTCGTCGATGCCGATTCGGTATTTGACGGTCACCGGGATGTCGGTGCCTTCGGTGCCGCGGACGGCCGCGGCGACGATCTGGCTGAACAGCTGCCGCTTGTATGGCAGCGCGGCCCCGCCGCCGCGACGGGTCACCTTGGGCACCGGGCAGCCGAAGTTCATGTCGACGTGGTCGGCGAGGCCGTCGCCGGCGATCATCTTCACCGCGGCGTAGGTGGTGGCCGGGTCGACTGTGTAGAGCTGCAGCGACCGCGGCGTCTCGTCGGCGGAGAAAGTCGTCATGTGCATCGTGACGGGGTGGCGCTCGACGAGGGCGCGCGCGGTCACCATCTCACAGACGTAGAGTCCGCTGACGGTGCCGACGCGCTCCTTCTCGAGTTCGCGGCACAGCGTCCGGAAGGCAACGTTCGTCACGCCGGCCATCGGGGCCAGCACCACCGGGCTGGCCAGCGGAAAAGGTCCGATCCGCACGAGCGGCTACCGCCGGCTCATGCTGAGCGTGCCCTCGGTGCGATGCAATTCGGATGCGGTGACACGCTTGCCCGTCCGTGCTTCGCGGTCGAGTTGGCGCTGCTTGGAGATCTCGAACTTGTCGCAGGACACTTCGAGTTCCTTGATCAGCACCGCCAGGTCGTCCCGCATCGCGGCGGCCTCGCCGGTGAAGTCCTCGCGCTCGAAGATGCGCCACTTCTTCAGCACCGGCATCACGACCTCGTCGAGGTGGATGCGCGGGTCGTAGACGCCGCCGACGGCGATCATCACGGCTTTGCGCCGGAACTCGGGCACCTGGTAGCCGGGCATCTGGAAGTTGCGCAGCACCTTGTGGAGCGATGCCATCGCCTGGTTCGGTGCGATCTCGAATCCGGCCTCGGTGACATCGCGGTAGAAGATCATGTGCAGGTTCTCGTCCTGCGAGATCTTGGCCAACAGCTGATCGGCGATCGTCTCATTGCAGGCCCTACCGGTGTTGCGATGCGAGATCCGAGTGGCCAACTCCTGGAAGGTGACGTAGACGATCGAGTCGAACAGGCTCGCGGCGAACAGGTCTTCCCGAATCTGCTGGTTCTGGCCCGGGCTGAACCCCCGGTTCACCACCTCCATGCGAAGCTTCTCCAGCTCCACCGGGTCAACCGCGCGGGTGACGATCAAGTAGTCACGCAGCGCGATGCCGTGCCGGTTCTCCTCGGCGGTCCAGCGGTTGACCCACTGGCCCCAGGCTCCGTCCATCGAGAAGTTCATCGCGATCTCGCGGTGGTACGACGGCAGGTTGTCCTCGGTCATCAGGTTCTGCACCATCGCCACCTGCGCGACGTCGGTCAGCTTGGACTGCCCGGGCTCCCAGTCCTGGCCACCGAGCGCGTAGAAGTTCTTGCCGTCCGACCACGGGATGTAGTCGTGCGGGTTCCAGGCCTTGTGCACGCTCAGATGCCGGTTCATGTATTTCTCGACAACCGGCTCGAGTTCGTGCAACAGCTTAAGGTCAGTCAGGTCTGCCGGCACGGCACCTCCCAGTTATCTGTGTCTGTCGGTTTCAGTCAATATATCTGTGTACATCGGTGACATCAAGTTCCGTTTCGGCCACGATATTACGTGTCGGCGGGCTATCGGCGTCAGCCCGCCGCGGCCCTGCTGAGCAGCATGTCGACGCAGTAGTCGATGAACTGTTCCCGACTGGCCGCTAGTCGACCGTCCAGGTAGGCGGTAAAAAGCGCCGTCAGGCCGCCGATCAGGCTGGTGGCCACCATCTTCTGGCGCACCGCGTCGCTGATCTGGGTCAGCTTGCCCTGTAGCAGGTCGATGAAGTTCGGCATCCACTCCGCCCCGGACCGGACCAGCACGGGCTCCACTGCCGGGGCTAGCAGGAGTACCCGCCCGCGCACCGGGTCGTCGACCATCAGCGCGACAAATTTCTCGACCGCCTCGCGTGGCGTCGCCGCCGACATCAGCGCCGACATCGCCCGCGCGCAGACGTCGTCGTAGACGGCCCGCACGAACTCGTCGCGGTCGGCGAAGCTCTCGTAAAAGTAGCGTTCGGTCAGACCGGCCTGCCGGCATACCGCCCGCACAGTCACGGCCGGACCGCTGGCATCGCCGAGGAGTTGCACGCCGGCGGCGACGAGTTCATCGCGTCGCAGGGCCTGGCGATTCTCCAGGGGAACGCCGGACCAGCGGCGCGAACGTTGACCGGCCGGCACGCTCCTCCTAGACTCGTGTTGACAACGCATGTAGTCAGTTTGCCTGACATGGACAGGAAATCTCGCTAGTGACTCAAGATACGTCTGAGGCGTCCCCGGTTGCGTCCGGTTGCCCGGTTTCGCCGTTGGGATATGAGGCCCCGCCGCAACCGCTGGGCCCGGACTCGTTGACCTGGCGGTATTTCGGTGACTGGCGCGGCATGCTGCAGGGGCCGTGGGCCGGGTCGATGCAGAACATGCACCCGCAACTGGGCGCCGCCGTTGAAGAACACTCGACGTTTTTTCGTGAACGCTGGCCGCGGTTGCTGCGGTCGCTGTACCCGATCGGCGGTGTGGTGTTCGACGGCGACCGTGCGCCGACGACCGGGGTCGAGGTCCGTGACTACCACGTGGAAATCAAGGGCATCGACAGCCAGGGGCGTCGCTACCACGCGATGAACCCAGACGTCTTCTACTGGGCACACTCCACGTTCTTCATGGGCACAATCCATGTGGCCGAACGGTTTTGCGGCGGACTCACCGAAGCGCAGAAGCGTCAGCTATTCGACGAACACATCGATTGGTACCGGATGTACGGCATGAGCATGCGGCCGGTCCCGAAGAGTTGGGAAGACTTTCAGGTCTACTGGGATCACATGTGCAGCGAGGTGCTGGAAAGCAACTTCGCCGCCCGTGAGGTGCTCAATTTAGCCGAGTTACCGAAACCGCCTTTCGCGGAATGGATTCCGGATCCCCTGTGGGCGCTGCAGCGTAAATTGCTTCATCCGTTCTTCGTCTGGGTGACGGTCGGTCTGTACGACCCGCCGGTACGAAAGCTGATGGGCTACAGCTGGTCGGCTCGCGACGAGTGGCTGCACCGCCGCTTCGGCGACCTGGTCCGGCTGGTGTTCGCCGCGGTCCCGCCGCGCTATCGCAAGCATCCGCGGGCCCGGGCCGGCTTCGACCGCGCCAACGGCCGGATTCCCGCCGACACCCCGCTGGTGCAGACCCCGGCCCGCAACCTGCCGCCGATCGACGAGCGCGGCAATCCAAAGCACTACTGCCCCAACGTCTAAGGGGTCGTGCTCCCGTTGCGTTCATGCCAGAGGCGATACACGTCGATGGCCGCGCCGCGCTGGTCGAAGCGCATCGGCAGGCGTCGCTGCCGCCAGTCTTTGCTGAACTCGTCGTAGAACGTCGACAGCTCGAAGTACTTGCGGTCGTCGACGTAGAACGGCTCGTACTGGTCGCGCTGCGTGAGGAACACGACCTCATCCGGTGAGCAGTAATACAGCGAACCCAGGCACATCGGGCAAGGGTGAGCCAGCACGTAAATGGTTGTGCCGGTGAGATTTTCGGTGCCCAGTTTCATGCATGCCTCGCGGATTGCCAGGATCTCGGCGTGGGCCGTCGGGTCATGGTTCTGCGCAACCTTATTGGCGCTCTCAGCCAGAACCCCGCCGTCTTTGACGATCACCGTCGCGAACGGTCGACCACCCTCTTCGACGTTCCGTCGCGCCAAATCGATGGTTCGTTGCGCGAAGTCGATCACGGTTCCTCCATCCGAGAGCCGAGCAAATAACTAGCTGTTCTATATTAATTTCATGTCCATACGCAGCGAGAGCGACAGTTGGGATCTTGCGACGAGCGTCGGCGCGACGGCAACCATGGTCGCCGCTCAGCGGGCGTTGTCATCGGACGCGGGTCTGATCGACGACCCGTTCGCCGCGCCGTTGGTCCGCGCGGTCGGCATCGACGTCTATACCCGACTGGTCAACGGCGAGATTCCCGTCACCGATGGAACCGATTTCGACCCGGCGCGGATGGCGCGGGGGATGGCGGTCCGGACGCGGTTCTATGACGACTACTTCATCGAGGCGACCCGCAGCGGCATCCGCCAGGCAGTGATCATGGCGGCCGGTCTGGACGCGCGGGCCTACCGTCTGCCGTGGCCGGACGGCACCGTGGTCTACGAGGTCGACCTGCCGGACGTGATCGAGTTCAAGACGTCCACGCTTCAGGACCTCGGTGCCGAGCCGACCGCCGAGCGCCGCACCGTTGCCGTCGACCTGCGCGACGACTGGCCCGCAGCGCTGCAGGCGGCCGGCTTCGACCCGCAGGCCCCGTCGGCATGGAGCGCCGAAGGGCTGGTCGTGTACCTGCCGCCGGAGGCGCAGGACGCGCTGTTCGGCAACATCACGGCGCTCGGCGCTCCTACGAGCCAGGTTGCCTCTGAATTTGTTCCTGACACAACGATTTTCAAAGATCCGCGGTGGCGCGCGCACCACGACCGGATGACCGAGCTGGGCTTCGAGGTCGACTTCGACGAGTTGGTCTACCACTACGAGCGCAGTCACATCATCGAAGACCTGACCAACCGGGGCTGGCAGGTGTCGCATCGCAGCGTCGCCGAGATGCATGCGGCCAACGGCTTCGCCTACGCCGACGACGAGCTCGCCCAGGCCTTCGGCGACATCACATATTTGAATGCCGTGAAGGAGCGCTGACGCTTGGTGCCCCTGTTCAGAGTCGGTTGATGGTTGACGATTTTATGTCGGTTGATCCTTGACACTCTGGGTTATGGGTCAGGCTTGCGCGCTGGTGCGTGCGGCCCGTTTGTTTCTTACCTCGCCGGTGCTGGTGCGTGCGGCGGTCTTGACCAGATCGTCGCCGATCCACAAGCGCAGCAGCTCGCCGTCGACGTGGACATCGCAGCGCTGCCCGGCGTGGTGGCGCCCGATGCTGACTTGCTGCCAGGACACGCAGACGACGCCGTTGGAGCACACGCGGCGGCTGACCCAGTCATCGCCGCAGCGATCAACTGGCGGAGCAGTCGAGGTCGACGGCGGATGTGCGGGCGCCGCGCCGCCGAACCGTTGGCTGGGTGTGGCCATGTGTAGTGATTGGTGTGGGCGGGCGGTGTTGTAGTCGTGCACCCACTCATCAAGGGCCCGTTGAGCCGCTTGCAGATTCACGAAAGCTGCCCTGTTGCTGAGGAATTCGGCGCGCATGCTGCGGTGGAAGCGCTCGATCTTGCCGGTGGTGGTCGGGCTGCGCGGCTGGGTCAATAAGTGTTCGATGCCGCTTTCCCGGCAGATCCGATCAAAGAGCACCTCGACCGGCGGATGGTTGAACCGACCGGTGAATACCTTGCCGTTGTCGGTCAAGATCTGCTCGGGTGCCCCATAGGTCAGCAGTGCTGCGCGCAGCCCGTCGCAGACTGCGCGGGTGCGTTCGCGTGCCATCAACCGGGCACACACGCACATTCGGGAGTGATCATCGATGCCGGTCAAGGCTTTGGCGCTGGTGCCATCAGCGAGCGGGAATCCGCCCACGATGTCCATCTGCCACAACTCCATCGCCGCACCGCGTTCCCAGCGTTTCCACTTGCGCGAGCGTCGATCCCGCAGATGTGGGTCAATCATCCCGGCCCGCACCAGGGCCCGATAAGCCGCCGACTCCGAAGGCACCGGCAAGACCTTGCGCTTGGCCAACTCGAACACCAGCCGGCGCGGACCCCAATACGGCCGCGACCGGCGCAACTCCAACAACGCCGCCTCCACCGCGGCCGGCATCTGATGCGGACACGACACCGGCCGATGCGAGCGTTCCTTGAGCCCTTCCAGGCCCTCGGCCTCATAGCGGGCCAACCATGAGTGCAGCGTCTGACGCGACACCCCAACCTTTTGGGCAACCTGCGAGATCGACAACCCGTCGCTGATCACCGCTAACACGGCCTGATATCTCTGCTCGGCCACGCTCAACTCCCTCATTCAGGGAGTGTCAAGGATCAACCGAAGTAGATGTAAAGCATCAGCCGAAACACTGTCAGCCATCAACCGAACTAGAAACGTCAAGCATCAACCGACGTCATACATGACGCTTGGTGCCCCCACTAGGACTCGAACCTAGGACCTGCGGATTAAAAGTCCGTAGCTCTACCAACTGAGCTATAGGGGCGGCGACGCATCAGGATACTGGGTGCTCGTTTGAGGATTCGGCCCCCGGTGCCCTAAGCTAGCGTGGCTCCAACGAACCACGTTGTGAGTACCCCCGAAGAGATTCGGTTCTGGCCCCCATCGTCTAGTGGCCTAGGACGCCGCCCTTTCACGGCGGTAGCACGGGTTCGAATCCCGTTGGGGGTACGTGCGACGCGTAACCGCGGAGCAGGTGGTAACAGCAAGGCCCTGTGGCGCAGTTGGTTAGCGCGCCGCCCTGTCACGGCGGAGGTCGCGGGTTCGAGTCCCGTCAGGGTCGCCATCGTTGTAAGGCACTTCGGAGCAACACGGTGCCTTCCGGCCAGGTAGCTCAGTTGGTACGAGCGTCCGCCTGAAAAGCGGAAGGTCGCCGGTTCGATCCCGGCCCTGGCCACCACACACCCAACCTGGCGTCCAGCGTTAAATCACGTACGGCGCGATCAGCGTCATGGCACCCAACACCACCAGTCCGATGACGAACGCGACCACCGTAAAGCCCATCACCTGACGGACATTGAGCTTCGCGATCGCCAGCAGGGGCAGCAACCAGAACGGCTGAATCATGTTAGCCACCCCCTCGCCGACCGCGACGGCCATGGAGATCAACCCCAGATAGGCCGGCGAGCGCTGACCGAGCGCCAACGCCGAGTCGACGGCGATCGGGCCCTGCACGGCCCAGTGCCCGCCGCCGGAGGGCACGAACAGGCTGATGACCAACGACCCGATGAACGTCAGGAACGGCAGGGTGTGCTGCGTCGCGCCGCTCACCAGCGCCTGGGCCAGCAGCGTCTGCAACGGCTTGGCCCCGTGCGAGGGCGCGTAACCAAGCAGGCCAACCAGCCCGCCGTAGAGCGGATACTGCAGCAGCAGCGGACCAGACACCTTCGCGGCGCCGGTGAATGCCCGGATGAACCGGATCGGCGTGCGGTGCAGCAACGCGCTGGTGATCGTGAACAACATGATCATCGATCCGATGTTCAGCGCGAATCCACTGATGACGAAGTACGCCATGCCCGCGGCGAACACGAGGACGTTCAGGACCCACAGATCTTCAAGCCACTCGGCGAACGTCTTGCCGCCCTGCGTCTGGGCGACCGGCTGATCCTCGTCTTCGAATACGGCGGCGTCCGGCGTGAGACTGTCCGCCGGCTCCATGCGCGAGACCGCGATCGCGAGCAGCGTCAGCACGACGATCACCGACACCCAGCTGTAGGGCTGAAAAATGGTCGAACTCAGCGGCACCGTGAGGCCCGTCAGTTTGTGAATCACGTTGATCGGGCTGCCGTTGTCCGTGTTCGCCAGAGCAATCGACGACGAAAGTCCTTGTGTCCACACGATGAAGCCCATGAACGCCGCGGCGATGAGGTAGCCGAAATGCGCCTCAGTGAAGCGCTTCGCGACCTGCCGGGCGACCAGGGCGCCCGCCACCAGTCCGAGTCCCCAATTCAGCAGGGAGAGCACGGCACTCACACCGAAGCAGAGCAAGGCCCCCTGCACCTGGTTGGTCGGTTTGCCGGCGATGTAGACGATGCCCCGCTTCAGAACCGGTGCTTCGGCGAGCGTGTAGCCCGTCACCAGGATCAAGACCATCTGGAAGGCGAACGTGAAGATGTTCTGCGATCCCCACACGCCGCCGTACCACGCCTTGAGCATGCCTGTGGGCGAGGCGCCGCCTACCAAGACGGCGACCAGCGCGGCGACGATCAGCGTCAGGATGACGGCGAACAGATACGGGTCCGGCATCAGCCGCTCGACATACCGGACACACAACGCCGTGAGGGACTGCATCACACCGCGGCGCGCGGGCTCGGCCTCCGGGACTTCCTTCGTCGTCATCGGCCTAGCCTCGCTCACGACACCGTTTGACACCCCACCTTTGGCCGGTGATTCCGTGTGTTCACGCGCTGTTTGTCGATCACCGGCCCTCGGGCCGAATGTATTGATGCAGGCCAAATCCCGACCGTGGCCACCCAGCAGGCCCTCCCGTTCGCTGCGGCATGTCACACTCCGGCGCGCCGTCTCGTCTAGCAATCGACGACGAAACGAGTGGAGGACGGCACATGATTCCTATTGGTACTCCGGCACGGATATACGTGGTCACGATCACGGCACTGATCGGACTGCTCACCGGTGGGATAGGGGGCTGGTGTCTGATCGATCCCCGCGGTTTCGCCGAGGTCGTCGGTTTCCCGGCCCATGAGCATTTCGTGCACGACGTCGGAGCGTTCCAGGTGGGCTTTGGCGTAACGCTTCTGCTCGCCCTGGTCTGGTCGGATGCGTTGGCCACGGTACTTGCCGGATACATTGTGGCGAACACCGTGCATACCGCAAACCACGCTGTGGACCTCGACCTAGGTGGTTCAGCCCTCCAGGCGTGGGCGCTAGGCGCGGCGTCGGTGGCGTTGGTCGTCGCGTTCGTGCTGCGGTTACGGCAGCTCGGCTACGTCCTGGGCAACGTCGGCGTGGCAACCGATCCGCGGTTGGTCCCGTTCGTTCGGCAGAAGACGATCAGGCTCACCACATTTCGCAAGGATGGCACCGCTGGGACCAGTCCAGTCAGCATCGCGGTGGACGGCGACCGTGCGTACTTTCGCACTTACGAGCGGGCGATCAAGGCTCGCCGGATTCGGCACAACCCGGATGTCGAATTCGGTTCGGCGACAATGTCAGGCAAGCCGGCCGGGCCAATGCAGCCGGCGCGGACCCGCCTGCTGGACGGGGCCGAGTACCGCCAAGCAGCGCGCCTGCTGCGCCGTAAGTATCCCGTCCTTCACGGCGTGGTGGTCCCCTCGGTGCACCGCCTGATGCGGTCCAGGTACGGACACACGGTGCATGCCGAGTTGATTCCGTCGTCATCTAAAGGCGACGCAGCCGTCGAGAACCTCGCCACCGGCCGAGTCACCAGGAGCTAGTCGAATTCGATGGGCAGGCTCTTCGGCCCGCTCAGACTCACGATCGGCTTCCAGGGCACCGGCCCGACGATCCGCGGGTTACGCAGCCGGGACGTCAACACATTGAGCGCCTCGGCGATTTCGCGCCGGGCCAGGTTGGCGCCGAGACAGTAGTGCACGCCGCCGCCGAAGGTCAGGATCGGCGGAGCCCCCTCGCGGGTGATGTCCACGCGATCGGGGTCGTGGTAGACGCTCGGATCGCGGTTGGCCGCAAAGGTATTGAGCAGCACCATCGAGCCGGCCGGGAAGATGTAGCCGTCGAGCTCGGCGTCCTCGGCGACCACCCGTAGCGCTCCACCCGCCACCGGCGAGTGGCGCATGGTCTCCTCAACCGCCTGCATGGCGAGGCCGGGATCGTCGCGCAGCAGCTCCCACTGATCGGGATGCTCACAGAGCACCTGTACCGACGCGGCCACCTGGTTACGCGTGGTGTCGGTGCCCGCCAGCAGCAGGCCGCCCGCCAGCATCTGCAATTCGGTGGCGTCGAGTCGACCCTCGTCGTCCTCGGCGTGGATCAGGTCGGAGATCAGATCATCGGACAGGCTGCGCCGGCGCTGCGCGATCATGTCGTCGACGTAGTCGTCGAGTTCATCCCACGCGCTCATCACGCTTTCCTCGAGCGCTTCGATGTCGGCGGTGAAGCTGAACGCCTGGAAGATGATGTCGGCCCAGGCGGCAAACCGCTGCCAATCCTCGGGCGGCGCACCAAGCAGCGCGCAGATGATCGGTACGGGATAAGGGCGCGCGATGTCGGCGACCACGTCGCAGCGGCCCTGGCCCGCGACGCCGTCGACGAGGTCTTCCAGCACCTTCGCCATGGTGTCGTGCAGACGGGCCACCGTCCGCGGTGTGAACGCCTTGGAGCAGAGGCCGCGCAACCTCCGATGCGCGTCGCCCTCCAGGCACAGCAGGCTGGTGACCACCTTGTCCCACAACGGGCCCGAGGTGACGCCCTGTGCCTGCAGCACGATGCCTTGCGGTACCTCGAACCGCTTGTCGCGCAACACGGCTCGGACCATCTGGTAGGAGAGAATCTCGGGCCCGAACGGGCCGATCGCGACGGGCGCGTGGTCCTGCGCCTCACGCAAGCGGGGATAGACCTGCGTCGGGTTCTCGTCGGCGCTGTAGTCCAGCGTCGGCAGATCGGCGTCAGCCAGCAGACGTGCGGCGGTGCTGATGGTCATGACGGTCTCCTTTGACGCGTCCGACAAATCCTTGCCAGCATAAATCCGTCTTGCCCGCGCACTCGCGAACGCCGGTAAACTACAGAAATGTAATTCGCGGTGACGCACCGCCACCGCATACTGAAGCCATGCTTCGGTTCCTGGCCGCCATCGTCGTGCTCGCCCTGGCCTGCGTGGCGCCCGCCAGTGCCGACGTGCCGCCGCTGAGTCCCGAGGCCCGGGCAGCGGGATTCGTCGACGTCCGCTCCGTCGTCCCGAACGCCCTGATCGACCTGCGCTACGCGACCCCGAACAATTTCACCCACACCCAGCTGTACCCAGCTAACGCGCGCTGCCTCGTCCATGAATCAATGGCGCCCGGGTTGGCCTCCACCGCCAAGGCGTTGGCGTCGCACGGCGATGTTCTCGTCTTCTGGGACTGTTATCGACCGCACGACGTCCAGGTCAAGATGTTCGAGATCGTTCCGAACCCGGCCTGGGTGGCCAAGCCCGGCAACTTCGCCAAGAGCCATGAAGCGGGCCGGTCGGTGGATGTGACGCTGGCCGACCAGTCTCAGCAGTGTCCCCGATGCCTCGTCGACATGGGCACCGACTTCGACGACTTCTCCCCGCATGCAACCGCATTCGCGACCGACGGGGTCAGCGCCGCCCAGCAGGCGAACCGGACCAGGCTGCGCAACGCCATGAGCGCCGGCGGACTGGTGGTGTACTCCGGAGAGTGGTGGCACTTCGACGGCCCCGGTGCCGGCACGCAGCGCCCCATCCTCGACGTTCCGGTCAACTAGTATCTCAATAATTGAGACCTGGATTTCATATCTTGAAACAGCTGGCGCTAACCTCGGAGGCGAACGCAATTCAGAGGAGTCCGCCATGACCGGTGAATATCAGGCCGTCTACACGCACGGGCATCACGAATCGGTGCTGCGGAGCCATCGCGTGCGCACGGCGGAAAACTCGGCTGGCTACCTCCTGCCGCACCTGCGGCCGGGGATGTCCGTGCTCGACGTCGGCTGCGGGCCCGGGACGATCACCGTCGACCTCGCCGCCCGGATTGCTCCCGGGCGACTGACCGCGGTCGAAATGACCGACGGCGCTTTGGAATTGGCTCGCGCCGAGGCGCAGCGGCAAAGCCGGGCGAACGTCGAATTCGTTACCTCGGACGTCCACGCGCTGGTATTCCCCGACGACGCGTTCGACGTCGTCCACGCCCACCAGGTGCTCCAGCACGTCGCCGACCCGGTGCAAGCGCTGCGCGAGATGCGTCGAGTGTGCAAGCCGGGCGGTGTGGTCGCCGCCCGCGATGCCGACTACGCGGGGTTCACCTGGTACCCGCAGCTCCCCGGGCTCGATCTCTGGATGACGCTGTATTCCGCGGCCGCGCGCGCCAACGGTGGTGAGCCCGACGCGGGTCGGCGCCTGTTGTCGTGGGCGCAGCACGCCGGGTTCGACGACATCACCCCGACGGGTGGCCTGTGGTGTTTCGCCACGCCGGCGGCCCGTGACTGGTGGGGCGGAATGTGGGCGGACCGCATTGTCGAGTCGGCCCTGGCGCAGCAGTTGGTCGACAGCGGGCTGGCCACCGCCACCGACTTGGAGGTCATCGCCAAAGCCTGGCGGCAATGGGCAGCCGCGCCCGACGGCTGGATCGGGATCCCGCACGGCGAGATCCTTTGCCGCGCCTGAATCATTCCTGCAGGTCAACAACACGGTATTGGCATTCTCTTTTTTGGCAAGTACGTTATCCCTGGCGGATAACGACACTTTGGAGGAGCCGTGCGTCTCGGGGTAATGATCGGTGCCGAGCGTGGTGATTCCGCGCGCAAAGTCAGCCGGATGCTCGCCGACATCGAGTGGGCCGAGAACGCGGGCATGGACACCGCATGGATCCCACAGGTGCCCAACGACTTCGACGCGCTGCTTGCCGTTGCGCTGATGGGTACCCGCACCACCCGCATCGAGCTCGGCACCGCCGTCGTACCACTGCAGGCTCAGCATCCGATCGCGTTGGCGCGTCAGGCGTTGTCGACGCATGCCGCGACCGGGGGACGATTGGCGCTGGGCGTCGGGCCGTCACACCACTGGATCATCCAGGACATGCTTGGGCTCCCGTACCAGAAGCCTGCGGCCTACACCCGCGACTACCTGGAGGTATTGCACGCCGCATTTGCCGGCCCGGGTCAGATCGACGTCGAAAACGACCACTTCACCGTGCACAATCCGAACGATCTTGCCCCGGTTGCGCCGTTGCCGGTTTTCGTCGCGGCACTCGGCCCGGTGATGTTGGCACTGGCCGGCGAGCACGCCGACGGCACCGTGCTGTGGATGGCTGACGAGCGCGCCGTCGCCAACCACGTGGTTCCCCGAATTACCAAGGCCGCCGACAACGCGGGCCGCCCGGTACCGCGCATCGTCGCGGGGATCCCGGTATGCCTCTGTGCCACAAGCGAAGTCGACGCAGCCAAGGAGCGGGCCAACCGGATTCTAGGCGAGGCCGAGGTGTCGCCGAACTATCAGCGGCTGCTGGACTACGGCGACGCCCGCGATGTCGGCGACATCTGCGCCGCCGGTGATGAGGAAGCCATCCTGGCGCGGATGCGGCGATTCGCCGACGCCGGCGTGACCGACCTGTCGGTGCGGCTGCTGCCGATCGGCGACAACCGCGAAGAGCTGGTCGCTTCCAAAAGGCGTACGCGCGAGGTGATTTCGGAGCTCGGCGCCCTACTTCGCTAGGGCGCGTGAGGTACTGCTCGGAGAGCCAAGGGAAGGCCGATCCCCATCAGGATCGGACTTCACCGCTACTCGGTGCCGGTGAGAAGTTCCCAGGGCTGCATGCCGAGGAAACCAGCGAGCTGCCGCTGCATCTGGACGGCGGACGGCAGCGGGCGCCACCAGATGGTCACCTCGGAGATCTTGCCGTCCGCGTCAAGCAGGATGTAATCCATCCCGTTGACCACAGTGTCGTCGATCTGCAGCCGGAAGTACGCGGCGTGGTGTGTCTCTCCGCTGAGGACTTCTTTATAGGTGAGGTCGGCCGCCACGTTGCCGACCGTGAGCATCGCCTCCAGGACTGCCTCACGGCCGGTGAGTGGCTCGTCGCCGAGCGGGCCATACAGCGCCACGTTTTCGGCGAGGATTCCGGAAAGCGCGTCAATGTCTGCGCCGCCGTGCATGCAGTCGACGAAGAGTTGCACGACGTCGCGGCGCGGGGCGAATGTGGTCATCACTCATCTCACTAGATTGCTGCTGTTCCGCCGTCGACAACCAACTCAATGCCATTGACATAGCTCGAGTCGTCCGAGGCGAGGAACAATGCGGCCGACGCGATCTCCTCAGGGCGGCCCATCTTTCCCCGCGGGATCAGGGATTCGAACTGTGCCTTGGTTTCCTCGTCGAACAACTCCTCCTGCTTCGGAGTGGCGACCTGGCCGGGGGTCAGCACGTTCACCCGGATCTTTCTGTCCTTCAACTCCGACACCCACACCCGGGCGTATGCCTGCTGGACGGCCTTACTCGCCGCGTAGACACTCCACTCGGGGTAGCCCTTGAGCGAGGCGTTCGACCCGGTCATGAAGATCGAGCCGCCGTCGTTGAACAGCGGGAGCGCCTTCTGGACCGTGAACAACGTGCCGCGCGCGTTCAGCCCAAAGGTGGCATCGAAGTGGTCCTCGGTGATGTCGCCGAGCCTGCTCTGCTCGCCCGTTCCGGCGCTGGCCCACAGCACATCGATCGAGCCCTGTTCCCGCTTGACCGTGTCGAACAGACGGTCCAGATCGTCGAGGTTCGCCGAATCGCCCTGCACGCCGGTGACCTGCCGGCCGATCAGCGCGACGGCGTCATCCAGGGCGTCCTGCCGTCGGCCCGAGATGAAGACGTAAGCCCCTTCATCGACGAAGAGCTTGGCGCCGGCAAGCGCCAAACCGCTTGTCGCGCCTGTGATCACCGCAACCTTGCCATCGAGCTTCCCCACGGTCACTCCAATCTTCGAATAGCGTCCGGCGTTATGTACACCGGTTAGAGTGCTTAACGTAGCCGAGAGCCCGCACGAGCGCAAGCTATGTACACCGATTCGTACCCGATCGGCTACGCTGAGGGCGTGACCGAGTTGGAGAAGGGGCCGCGGGGCCTGCGCCGCGGCAGGGGCGCGCGCGAGCGCATCCTCGGCGCTTCCCGACAGCTGTTCCGCGATCAAGGCATCAACTGCACGGGCCTGGACCAGCTCTGCGCGGTGGCCCAGGTGTCCAAGCGCACCTTTTACCAGCACTTCGCCGGCAAGGATGAGCTGATCGCCGAACACCTACGCCGATTCGATCCCGACATCCTGCCCGAGGTGTTCGACCGCACCGACCTCACACCCCGCGAGCGGCTCCTCGCCGCCTTCGACATTCACGGGCCGCTGTGCCCGTTCATCGCCGCGGCCGTCGAAATCCACGACGCCGGCCACCCGGCGCGCGTGCACGCCCGCGACTACAAGAAGGCTTTCGCCGCGCGGCTGACTGACACCGCGCGCGAGGCCGGCGCCGCCAACCCCGAAGAGCTCGGCGAACAACTCGCGCTGCTCCTGGATGGCGCGTCGGCCCGCAACCGGGTCCTCAACAGCGAAAGCTTCGCCACCGCCGCCGCCATCGCAGCGGTCCTCATCGACAACGCCGTCCCCACGGCGGCGGTGCCGCCCGGCGTAGGCGGGCACTGACCTGGCGCTTTTGCTAGCCGCGCGACGGGTTGGAGTAGACGCGGGTCGGCGAGATCAGCACCGCGGTGCGGCGTTCCTCGCGCATCACCCGGTCGTAGGTGTCCCAGTCGTCGTGGGCGCCACCGGCCGCGGTGAAGATCTCACGGAGCATCACCCGCAGCCGCTCGTCGTCCACTCCCGTGTGCGGGTCGTCGGGTCCGATGAGTTCCGCGGTTCCTTCGACGGTGGCCCATTGCCATCCGGCGCGTGCGGTGACGGTGGTACGCGGATCGGCGCGAAGATGGTCGAGCTTGCGGGAGCCCCCGATGGCGACCAGCCCGACGACCGGCTCGCCTGACAGCGGATGGGCAAGCACTCCGGCATTGACGACGGACGACTGCGCGCTGCCGTCGCGTCGCAGTGTGGTGAAAACGACGAGGCCCTGGTCGGCGGAGGCGAGCTTTTCGAAAGCAGGAAGGTCGGTCATGTGTGCTTCAGCCCACAACGGCCGCGTTCCATTCCCTATTCGTAGAGCACAGTGATCGAGGCAGTGTCCGGCACCGCCTGACAGGTCAAGATGTAGCCGTCGGCGATCTCGTCTTCCTCGAGCACGTCGTTGGTGCGCATGGTGGCTTCGCCGTCGATCAGCTTGGCCATGCACGTCCCGCAGTTGCCGGCCTCACAGCTGAATGGGGGCGACAGACCGGCCCGCCGCGCGCTCTCCAGCAGCGTCTCTCCGGGCACTCGCGGCACGGACGCCTTCTTGCGATCCAGCCGGATGGTGACCGTGCCGCCGGAGTCGACGTCGCCGGCTGGTTCGGACACCTCCGGCGCCGGCGACTTGACCGGCGGCGACGCGTCGAAGTCCTCGATGAGGACGTTCGCCGAGTCCGGCAGTGCGGATCGCACCACGGCCATGAACCCCTCCGGCCCGCAGACGTAACAGTCGGCGCCGGTGTCCTCGCCGACGAACGTCTGCACGCCCGCGGAATCGAGTAGCCCGTGCTCGTCGTCGAGGTGCCGCTGCACTGATATCCGGCCTGGATACCGCTCGACCAGGTCGTCGAGCACCGTGTCGAAGATCGCCGAACTCCGGTCGCGGTCGGCGCACAGCAGGCGCACCGGGCGGCCTGTGCTTGCCAACGCGCTCTTTGCCAGCGACAGGATCGGCGTGACGCCGCTGCCGCCGGCGAAGGCCAGCAACGGAGCCGACGATTGGCCCAGCACGAAGGTGCCCGCCGCCCGGGTCATGGTCAGCTCGTCACCCTCGACAACGTTGTCGATAAGCCAGTTCGACACTTTGCCGCCGTTGACCCGCTTGACCGTGGTCATCAGCTCGGTGTCGGTCTCGGGCGCGCTCGACATCGAATACGACCGGTAGAGATCGTCGCCGTCGATGGTCACCTTGAACGTGCAGAACTGCCCGGCGCGGTAGGAAAAAGGCCGGTCTTCGGGGGCAAGCACATAGGTTCGGCTGTCGGCGGTCTCCTTGACGATGCGAGTCACCGTGGCCCGCTGGAACACGTGGCGTTCCGCCATCCCTGCACCTTCCACACTTTGCGTTCTTCGCTTGAGAGAATACTATTCTCTCAAAACGATAGGATCTTCTCAATGTCCCCGACAGCGCTGGTGTTCGAGGAGCGGCACTTCACGTTGCCGCAGCTCGAGGCGTTGGCGGACGGACTCGCCACCCGTCTGCGTGCGCGGGGTGTAACGGCCGGCGAGCGGGTCGCGGTGATGTCCTCAAACCGTCCTGAGTTCATCGTCGCGCTGTACGCCATCTGGCGGTTGGCCGCGGTCGTGGTGTTGATCAGTCCGGCGTGGAAACGGCATGAGGTGGAGCACGCGCTGGCATTGACGAACCCGACGTACGCCATCGGCGACCACGAGGTGTTGTCGGATCTGATGCCGATGCTGCACCTCGACGAGCCGATCTGTCCGGGGGATTCGGCGCCCAGCCCGCCGCCGCCGGTGGACGCCGACGCGGTGCTGGCGTTCAGTTCCGGCACGACGGGGCTGCCGAAAGCGGTTCGGCACACACATCATTCGTTGCAGGTCGCCGTCGGACACTGGCGTGATGCGATGGGTCTGACCGCCGCCGATCGCATCCAGATCGCCACACCGCCTTCGCACATCCTGGGCCTGCTGAACATCATGACCGCGTTGCAGACCGGCGTGTGGATGCGTTTGCACCGCCGATTCGACATCGACCGGATGCTGCAGCACATCCACGACGACCGCATCACCGTCGAAATGGCTGTGGCCCCAATTGCTTTGGCCATCGCGGCGCATGCGCGTCTCGAGTCCTACGATCTGTCCTCTCTGCGGTTCATCATGTGGGGTGCGACGCCGATCAGCGCCAGCGTCGCCGAGACGGTCACCCGCCGCACCGGCGTCGGGTGGGTTCCGGCCTACGGCACCACGGAGTTACCGGTGATTGCCTGCAACCCCCTGGACGCCGCACGGCTCGACTCCGTCGGCCGCCCGGTCCCGGGTGTGCAGATACGGGTCACGTCGTTGCAGAGCGGCAAGCCGCTCGGCCCCGGCGAAGTCGGCGAGATCCAGGCGAAGGCCGAGTCGCTGATGGCCGGCTACCTACCGTGCGAGGCAACCCGAGAAGTGTTGTGCGACGGCTGGTATCGGACCGGGGACATCGGCTATCTGGATGCCGACGGATGGTTGCGGATCACCGACCGGTCCAAGGAGATGATCAAGGTCCGCGGGTTTCAGGTCGCGCCGGCCGAGATCGAGACCGTCCTGCACGAGCACCCAGCCGTCGAGGACTGCGCGGTGTTCGGTATCCCCGACGCCGCCGACGGGGAGCTCGTGGTCGCCGCCGTCGCCACTCGCGAGCCCGTCGACGCCGCCGAGCTCACCACTCGGGTCGGGGAGCGGCTAGCCTCCTACAAGCGTGTGAGTCGAGTCGTGTTCGTGCCCGAAATTCCTCGGCTGCCTTCGGGAAAGGTGTTGCGCCGAGTTCTCAAGGAGCGCTATGGATGTCCGTCTGACAGCTGAACAACAACAACTACGGGACGCGTCGGCGAAACTCGCCGACGATCTCGGACCGGGGTCTGTGCGCGACCTCGACGATGGCGATCGAATTGCTCGCCTGGACAAGCAGATTCAGATCACGGGTTGGCGATCGCTGCGTTCCGACGAAGCGTCGGCGGTTGAAGTCGCCATCGTCGCCGAGGAATTCGGCCGCGGGTTGGTGGACGCCCCGTTCCTCGGCCCGGTGTTGGCCGACGATCTCGCGCGCCGGGTCGGCGACGACGGCGCCGGCTCGACCGTCGCTCTGGACGGTCACGCGATCGACGCGCGCGGGTATCGCCGAGCATTGAGCCTGGACGGCACCACGGTGTCGTCCTTCGATGTGGGCGCCGCGCTCGATGTCGTCGACCTGACCCGGACCACCGCGGAGCTCACCGGAAATGCCACGCCCGTAGGCGATCTCGACTCCGACGGCGCGCAGCGTTGGCTGGCACTGGGACTGGCGACCACGTCGGCCGACCTGGTCGGCGCGGCCCGCGGGGCACACACACTGGCCATCGAATACGCGAAAATCCGCGAGCAGTACGGCAAGACGATCGGGTCGTATCAGGCCATCGCCCACCTGCTCGCCGAGAGCCTGGCCCTGATCGAAGGATCGATCAGCATCTCGCGGCACGCCGCCTGGGCGGTCGACGAACTCGAGCCGGTTGAGGCGATCCGTGCCGGCCGGTACGCCAAGGTCTACTGCGCGCGGGCCGCGCGGACCGTCTGCGAGACCTCCATCCAGGTGCACGGCGGCATCGGAAACACCTGGGAGTGCCTGGCGCACGTCTTCCTGCGCCGCGTGCTCACCTCGACTCAACTGTGGCCCGTCAAGCTGGAGGAGATCAGCGTTGGACTTCCGTGACTCGACCGAAGAAGCAGCTTTCCGGGACCGGTTGCGCTCGTGGTTGTCGGTGCACGCTAAGGAGTTTCCCACTTCGGGTGACGAGTACTGGGCCCGGCAGGGCGAATGGCACCGCGCGCTCTACGAGGGTGGCTTCTTCGGGCTGTCGTGGCCGCGCGAATACGGCGGCCAGGAATTGCCGCCGGTGTACGACGTCATCCTCGACGAGGAGTTGGCCCGCGCCGAGGCTCCGGCCCGGCCCAGCCTGGGCTATCTGGTCGCGGGCTTCAGTCGGCACGCCAGCCAGGAATTGTGCGACCGCTTCCTGCCCGGCATGATCAACGGCACCGAGCGGTGGTGCCAGGGCTTCAGCGAACCGGGCTCTGGATCGGACCTCGCGTCGCTGACCACCACGGCCGTCCGTGAGGGCGACCACTACGTCATCAACGGCCACAAGATCTGGACCAGCTACTCCGACGTCGCCGACTGGTGTCTGCTGCTGGCGCGCACCGACCCCGAGGCCAAACGGCACCGCGGCATTTCGGCGTTCATCGTCCCGATGAAACAGCCTGGGGTGCAGCAGCGTCCGTTGCAGATGATCAGCGGAGTGACCAAGGAATTCGGCCAGGTGCTGTTCGACGGTGCGAAGGTTCCGGTCGAGAACATGGTCGGCGAGCCCGGGGAGGGTTGGCCGCTGGCCATGACCGTGGTCGGTCACGAGCGGGAGCCTTCGACACTGGGTTTTGCGGCGCGCTACGGCAAGCTGGTTCGCCAGATGGCCGCGCGCAGCGGTGGCACGCCCAATGAGGAACTCGCTTGGGCCGCAGTACAAACCGAGATGCTGACTCACCACGTGCGGCGGCGGTTGTCCGAGCAACTCGACGGGGTGACCCACACCTCGGATGGGTCGCTGGACAAGTTGCTGATGACCTGGGTCGAGCAGTCCGTCGGCCATGCCGCGTTGGCGGTGTCCGGGATCGACGATCCGAATTTCCTCGATGCGTATTTCTACAGCCGGGCGCAGAGCGTCATGGGCGGCACGTCGCAGATCCAGAAGAACATCATCGCCTCACGAATCTTGGGGCTGTAGGAGTGATCGCGAACGCGGGCGAAGCCCGGGTGAAGCGGGTCACGACCATTGAAGGAGCCTGACATGTACGACATGCCAAAGGAAATCGACGTTCAGGCCGATGGTCCGCTGCGGATCATCACGCTCAACCGGCCGGACTCACTGAACTCGGTCAACGACGATCTGCACCACGGTCTGGCCAAGTTGTGGCAACGCCTGAGCGACGACCTGAGTGCACGCGTCGCGGTGATCACCGGTGCGGGGCGGGCGTTTTCGGCCGGCGGCGACTTCGTCTACCTCAACGAGCTGGCCGGCGATGCCCAACTGCGGGCCAAGACGATCATCGATGGACGCGAGATCGTGCTAGGCATGGCGCGCTGCCGGATTCCGGTGCTGGCAGCGGTGAACGGTCCGGCCGTCGGACTGGGCTGCAGCCTGGTCGCGTTGAGCGACATCGTCTACATCGCCGAGAACGCGTATTTGGCTGACCCGCACGTGCAGGTCGGCCTGGTCGCCGCCGACGGCGGACCGCTGACCTGGCCGCTGCACATCAGCCTGCTGCTGGCCAAGGAATACGCGCTGACGGGCGCGCGGATCCCCGCCGCGAAAGCCGTTGAGCTGGGTCTGGCCAATCACGTGGTGGACGACCCGGTCGCCGAGGCGATCAAGGCCGCCAAGAAGATCCTCGAGTTACCGCAGCAGGCGGTCGAGAGCACCAAGCGCGTGTTGAACCTGCATCTCGAACGCGCGGTGCTGGACACCATCGACTACGCGTTGTCGGCGGAGAGCCAATCCATGCAGACCGAGGACTTCCGCGCGATCGTCGCCAAGCTGTCGGCCGGCAAGAACTAGAAGGCGCCCAGCGTGAAGCTGCTCGCACGTTCGACGTCGAGCGTGACGCTGCCTTCACGCTCGACGTCCCGGTGCCGCGCCGTTACTTCGGTGGGAAGCGCAGCGCGCCGTCCAGCCGGATGACTTCGCCGTTCAGATAGTCGTTTTCGACGATGCTCTGCACGAAGGCGCCGTATTCGGGCGAGCGGCCCATCCGCTTGGGGAAGGGCACCTGAGGACCCCAGTACGCCTCGAGCTGGTCGCCCGCCTTGCCGTACGCCGGCGTCAGGAACGTCCCGGGCGCGATGGTGACCACGCGAATACCGAGGGGTGACAGGTCGCGAGCCGCGACGAGCGTCATGCCGACCACGCCGCCCTTTGCCGCCGCGTACGGCAACTGGCCGATCTGGCCTTCGTAGGCCGCGATCGATGCGGTGTTGATGATGACGCCGCGGGCACCCTCGTCGAGCGGATCCTGCCGGGCGATGGCGGCAGCGGCCAGCCTCAGGACGTTGAACACGCCGGTCAGGTAGACGTCGATCGTCGTTTTGAAGCCATCCAGGTCCAGCGGTGAGCCGTCCTTGCCGACCAGACGTCCGCCGCTGGCCGGCCCGCCGTGGGCGTCGACCGAGATGCGTAGCGGAGCAAGCGATTCCGCTTCGGCCAATGCCGCATTGACGTCCTCGGTCTTGGTCGCGTCGGTGCGCACGTAGCGGGCGTCGAGTTCCTTCGCCAGCGCCATGCCCTTCTCGTCGGCCAGATCGGCGATCACTACCTTTGCTCCCGCGGCGTGCAACCGGCGAACCGTGGCCTCACCCAGGCCACCCGCGCCGCCGACGACAACCGCCGAACTCCCGCTGATCTGCATCGCGATTCCCCTTCTTGCAACTCATACTCTCGGTCTGTGAGAATAATGTTCTCACACTGCCGAATGGAGCCGAGCCGTGAACAACGACGTTCTGGTCATCATCGGAGTGGGCGGTATGGGGGTCTCGGTGGCGCGACGCTGCGGGACGGGCCGGACCATCGTGCTGGCCGACATCAATGCCGCGGGCCTCGAGGCGACGGCCGCGGCGCTCACCGAAGACGGTCATCAGGTGATGACGCGGCAGGTCGACGTCACCTCCCGCGCCTCAGTGGCCGCGGTCGCCGAGGCTGCCGCGGGCGCTGGACGCGTCACCGCGGTAGTGCACACCGCGGGCCTGTCGCCGCAGCAGGCATCCACGGACGCGGTCCTGGCCGTCGACCTGCTGGGCGTCGCGCTGAGCATCGACGAATTCGGCAAGGTGATCGAGCCCGGCGGCGCTGGGGTCGTCATCGCCAGCATGGCCGGCCACATGCTGCCGCCACCGGACGCCGAGACCGCGCGACAGCTCGCGACTCTCCCCGCCGAGGAGCTGCTCGACCTCGACGCGTGCTCGAACATCACCAGCAGTCAGATGGCCTATCCATTCGCCAAGCGGGCCAACCAGATTCGGGTGGCCGCAGCAGCCGGAATCTGGGGTCAACGCGGCGCGCGGATCAACTCCATCAGCCCCGGCGTGATCTCGACGGCGATGGGGCGCTTGGAGCTCGACAGCGAATCAGGCACGCTGATGCGGGCCATGGTCGACAACTCCGGACTCCGACGTCTCGGCACCCCCGAGGACATCGCCGCCGCCGTCGAATTCCTGCTCGGTCCATCCGCGTCGTTCATCACCGGCACCGACCTGCTGGTCGATGGCGGGGTGATCGGCGCGATCAGCACCGGCACAATCGATCTGGCTAAGGCGCTCGCCGAGCGCTAGTCGACCGACTTTCCGGTCGCCGCGGCGTAGCCTGCGCGATAGCCGAAAACCATTGCCGGGCCGATCGTTCCACCAGCGCCGCCGTAGGCGCGTCCGGTCACGCCGCCCATCGCATTGCCCGAGGCGAACAACCCCGGGATGGGCTGGCCGGTGACATGCAGGACGCGTCCGTCGCGATCGGTGCGCGGTCCGCCCTTGGTGCCCATTGCGCCAACCGACACCGGAACCGCGTAAAACGGCGCGGTGTCCACCGGGCCGAGTGTCTTGCCGGCCAGTGTCGTCGCGTGCTCGTCGCCCCAGTAGCCGTCGTAAGCGCTTGAGCCGCGCCCGAAGTCGGGATCCGTGCCCTCCCCGACGTTGTGGTTCCAGGCCTCGATGGTGCGGTTGAGCCCGTCGAGGGCGATGCCAGTCTTGGCGGCCAGCTCGCCCAGGTCGGCGGATTCGCAGAACCAGTCCGGGACCGGGCCGTCTGGATCGATGCCCAAAAATCCGTAACGCTTCAGGTGCTGGGAATCGAACACCATCCAGGCCGGGTCGTTGACGTAGCCCTCCCGCGGATCGAGGTAATGGAAGGCGCCGGCCATCGAGTTGTAGTCGCACGCCTCGTTGACGAACCGACGGCCGAGCCGGTTGACGATGATGCTGCGCGGCCGGGTGCGTTCCAGCCGCACACTGCGACTGCGTTGGTGTCCGTCGATCGTGTCGCCGGGGATCTGCACGATCGGTACCCACCACGCCTCGCCCATGTTGGCCAGGTCGGCGCCGTGCGCCATCACCATGCGCAGCCCGTCGCCGGTGTTGTTGGGCGGCGAAACGGCGCCGTGCATCGGGCCGCGCAGAAAAGCGTTGACCAGAGCCGGATCCCACTCGAATCCGCCGGTGCCGAGAATGACAGCGTGGCGGGCGTGGACCGCCAACTGCCCACCCTCGCCGGAGATCCGGACGCCGACGATGCGCCCGTTCTCGGCGATCAGTTCCTCGGCGCGCGCGTTGATCGCAGGCGTGACGCCCGCGTCGAGCAGTCCTTTGAGCAGTCCGGCGATCAGCGCGGTGCCGGCCACGCAAAGGTCGGCGTTCGGATCGCCACCCGCGTACAGGCGGGCGCGGGTCTCGGCGTCGAACCCGACATTCGACCAGTCCTGCGGGAACGCGGTGATCCGATCGCTCCACTCGCCGAGCTGGTTGAGGTCGAACGGGGCCGCGCTCAGGGAGCGCCCGCCACCGGGCCGGCCACCGGGCAGCTCCGGCTTGTAATCCGGGAATCCCGCCGCGATTTCGAAGCGCAGGCCGCTGTGGGCTTCGATGAAGTCGAGCATCGCCGGACCGGTCCGGACGAACGTCTCGACCAGAGCGTCGTCCATCGATCCGAGCGACTGAGCATCCAGGTAGCTCAGCGCATCCTCGACCGACAGTTCACCGTCGGGGCGAGCGGTTGTGCGCCGGAATCCACACCACGCCACCCGAAACCGCAGTGGTGCCACCGACAGTCGCGGCTTTCTCGTAGACCGCCACCGATGCGCCGCTGGCGGCGGCGGTCAACGCGGCCGCCAGCGCGGCCCCGCCGCTGCCCAGTACGACGACATCGACTTCATGGTCCCAAGACGGCATGAGCTCTCCAGTCCTTTCTGTGGGTCAGCCCAGGATCGCCGATAATTCCTTGGCTGCCTTGACAACAGCGTCCTTGCCGCTCAGAACCACGTCCTCGCGGTGCGAGATCAGGTTGATGCACGCCGGCGGCGACGGCGGATCGCGATGCACCGGCACCGCCAAACCGTAGGTGTTCGGCTCGATTTCGCCGTGGGTGATCACCCAACCCTGGGTGCGTGCGCTCACCACCAGGTCGCGCTCGTCCGGACGGGGCGGCAGGCTGGCCAGCAACGCGATACCCGCCGCACCCCGATCCAACGGGTAACGGCTGCCCTCGTGAAACGCCAACTGATAAGGCACCTGGGTCGGGACGATAACCGCAATGGCGACCTGCTGGTCGCCCTCGGCCACCAGCAGCGACACCGTCGTTCCCAGATCGTCGGCCAAGGCCCGCAAGATCGGCACGCTCAATTGCCGCACGTTGCGGTCGAACGACGCGCCGAGCGACGCCAAGCCGGCGGCGGAGCGGTAGCGACCGTCCTCGCCCTTCGCGACGAAGCGGAACTGAGCCAGCGTCGCGAGCAGGCGATACGCGATCGTCCGATGCACGCCAACACCGTCGGCCACCTGCTGCACGGTCATCCCCGCGGGGGAGTCGGCCACCAGTTGCAACGCGCTGAGTCCACGGGCCAGGGTCTGCGACCCGGGCGCAGTGGTCGTCGGGACCTCGCGCATGTCAGCGGGCCGCGATCTTGCTTGACAGACACTCCGCAGAGAGTGATGCTCTATACATAGTGCACATTAGTGTGCGATTTTAGCACACGTGATCGACGCGATACGAGAATCAGATTTCCGCCGAACGGCAAGAGAGGAACCGGTGGCCGAGCACGAGAGCGTGTGGAGTGACCTGCAGGGTGTTCCGTTCGTGCAGGGCTACCTGGACGCCGGCGGTGTACGAACGCGCTACCTGCATGCCGGCGACGAGAGCAACCCGCCGCTGATCCTGCTGCACGGGTCGGGTGGTCACGCCGAGGCCTACGTCCGCAACCTCGAGGCGCACGCCGAGCACTTCTCGACCTGGTCGATCGACATGCTGGGCCACGGTTACACCGATAAGCCCGGTCACCCGTTGGAGATTGAGCACTACCTCGACCACCTGTTCGCGTTCATGGCCGCGATCGGCGTCGAGCGTGCTCACTTGTCCGGTGAATCCCTTGGCGGCTGGGTGGTTTCGCGCGCCGCCGCCGACCATCCCGACATGGTCGACCGCCTGGTGCTCAACACCGCTGGGGGCTCGCAAGCCGATCCCGAGGTGATGAAGCGGATCATCTCGCTGTCGATGGCGGCCGCCGAGAACCCGACCTGGGAAACCGTGCAGGCGCGCATCAAATGGCTGATGGCCGACAAGTCCAAGGACTACGACGACCTCGTCGCCAGCCGGCAACGGGTGTACCGCCAGCCGGGCTTCGTCTCGGCGATGCGCGACATCATGGCGTTGCAGGATCCGGAGATCCGAGCTCGTAACCTGCTGAATGCCAACAGATTATGGCTCGATCACGGCGCCCACGCTGGTGTTGTGGACCAGCGACGACCCGACCGCCGACGTCACCGAGGGTCGTCGCATCGCATCGATGATCCCGGGAGCTCGCTTCGAGGTGATGCCCGGCTGTGGCCACTGGCCGCAGTACGAGGACACCAAGACATTCGACCGTTTGCACATCGACTTCCTGCTGGGTCGTTGACAATGCACGAAGGCGCAGAGGTCCAGGATGTCGATGTCGACGTAGTCGTCATCGGTGCAGGTCCGGTGGGCCTGACCCTGGCCAATATCCTTGGCCTGCAGGGTGTCAGCACCCTCGTGGTCGAAGAACGCGACACCCTGATCGACTACCCCCGCGGGGTCGGTCTCGATGACGAGTCGCTGCGCACCTTCCAGGCGATCGGTCTGGTCGATCACGTCCTGCCGCACACCGTGCCGAATCAGATCCTGCGCTTCGTCGACGCCAAGCGCCGGATCCTTGCCGAAATGGCGCCCCCTGACGCATGTTTCGGCTGGCCGAAGCGCAACGGCTTTGTCCAGCCGCTGGTCGATGCCGAGCTGTTGCGCGGACTCGACAGATTCGAGCACGTCGAGGTCCGGTGGGGCCGGAGCATGGCCTCCTACACCGAAGCGGCCGACGCGGTCACCGTCGAGCTCGAGAGTGACGGTGGGCCCACGAGCGTCCGCGCCCAGTACGTCGTCGGCTGTGACGGCGGCCGAAGCGTCACCCGGCGGCTGATGGGGGTGTCCTTCGACGGCACCACCTCGCCGACCCGCTGGCTGGTGGTCGACATCGCCAACGATCCGCTCGGGCACCCGAACAGTGAAGTCGGCGCCGACCCGGCCCGCCCCTACGCCTCGATCTCGATTGCGCACGGAATTCGCCGTTTCGAGTTCATGATTCACGCTGACGAGACCGACGAGCAGGCCGAAGATCCGGCCTTTCTCACTCAGATGTTGGCGTCGATGGTTCCGCACCCCGACCGGGTCGACGTGATTCGCCACCGGCTCTACACCCATCACTCCCGGATCGCGGGCGCCTTCCGCAAGGGCCGGCTGCTGCTGGCCGGCGATGCCGCGCACCTGATGCCGGTATGGCAGGGGCAGGGCTACAACAGTGGCATCCGTGACGCGACCAACCTCGGCTGGAAGCTGGCCGCGGTGGTCAACGGCTACGCCGGAGACGCCCTGCTCGACACCTACGACGTCGAGCGCCGCAAGCACGCCCGGGCCATGATCGACCTGTCGACCATGGTTGGCCGGGTCATCTCACCGACCAACCGCCGCGTCGCCGCGGCCCGCGACCTGCTGGTGCGGTCGGCGTCAATTGTGCCGTCGCTCAAGCGATATGTGCTCGAGATGCGATTCAAGCCGATGCCGCGCTACGAACAGGGTGCCGTCGTGCACCCCGAGCCGCGACGGGCCGACTCGCCCGTGGGCACGTTGTTCGTGCAGCCCCGGGTCGATACCCGCGAGCAGCAGAACGTCCTGCTCGACGACGTACTGGGTGGCGGCTTCGCGGTCATCTGCTGGAACAACAACCCACGAGAGATACTCGGCGCCAAAGCCTTTGCGGATTGGCAGGCGGTGGGGGCGAAGCTCGTCGCGGCCCGGCCCTTGACGCAGCTGCACTGGGACGGCGACGACGACCCGGACGTGACGGTGGTGGGCGACCGGGCGGGTCAGCTCAAAGCCTGGTTTGACGGCCACCAGGAATCCGTGCTGTTCCTGCGCCCCGACCGTTGCATCGCGGGCGCCTGTATCGCCCAACTCTCGCCCGAATTGAGCGCCTCGCTTTTCGACGTCCTCACGTTGACTTCGGGAGGGGGTGATCATCGAAGTGTCAATCGCCCTGTGCTGCATGTCCCACAGTCCACTGCTGAGTCTGCCCGGGCCGTCGCGGGACCTTCTTGATGACATCGACAGCGTGCTCACGCGGGCAAGGGATTTCGTCGCGGACTTCGACCCGGAGCTCGTGGTCATCTTTGCTCCCGACCACTACAACGGCTTCTTCTACCGGACGATGCCGCCGTTCTGCATCGGCACCAACGCCCAGGGTGTCGGCGACTACGGAACGCACCAGGGTCCGCTCGATGTGCCCGAATCCACCGCGATCGCCTGCGCGAACGCGGTGTTGTCGGCCGGCGTCGACATCGCCATCTCGGCGTCCATGGATGTCGACCACGGCACCGTGCAGCCGCTGGAGAAGCTGTTCGGCAGTGCGACGGCGCGACCGGTGATCCCGATCTTCATCAACTCGGTCGCTACCCCGTTGGGTCCGCTCCATCGCTGCCGCATGCTCGGCACCGCAGTCGGCAGCTACCTGGCCACCCTGAAGAAGCGGGTCCTGGTGATCGGATCCGGTGGGCTGTCGCATGATCCGCCGGTCCCCACGCTGGCGACCGCGACACCACAAGTCGTCGAGCGGATCGTGCACGGCCGGCCGATGACTCCCGAACAGCGAACCGCGCGACAGACGGCAGTCATGGAGGCGGCCAAGAACTTCGCGTCCGGTGACAGCCCCCTGCGAATACTCAACCCAGACTTCGACCAGAAATTCCTGAAGATCATCGATGGAGGAGAACTCGCCGAGTTGGACACGTGGTCGAATGCGTTCATTGCTGGCGAAGGCGGGAACTCCGCACACGAAATCCGCACCTGGGTTGCGGCTTTCGCCGCACTGGCGGCCACCGGCGCGTACACGACGGACGTCCGCTACTACCGGCCGGTTCCCGAATTGATCGCGGGCTTCGCGGTCCGGACGGCGGTGCCTGCATGACAGAGAGTTTCGACCACGTCGTCGACGTCCTGGTGATCGGCTCCGGCGGCGGAGGCATGACGGCCGCGCTGGCCGCAGAAGCCTCCGGGTTGTCGACGCTGATCGTCGAAAAGTCCAGCCAATTCGGCGGTTCCACCGCGCTGTCCGGCGGCGGCATCTGGGTGCCGGGCGCACCGGCGCAGCGTCGGGCCGGCTACACGCCCGCGCCCGACGAGGTGGTCGAGTACCTGCAGCGCATCACCGACGGTCTGGTCAGCGATGCCCGAATCCGGCAGTACGTCGACTCGGCGCCGGAGATGATGGACTTTCTCGAAAAGCTCAGCCCGTGGCTGGAGTTCGTCTGGAAGCCCGGGTATGCCGACTACTACCCGGAGCTACCGGGCGGGTCCGAACGCGGCAGCACCATCAACGTGCCGCCGATCGACCTGCGCGTGCTGGCCGACGAGGAGCAGAACCTGCTGACGCCGCTGGCGCTGGCGCCGCGCGGAATCTGGCTGGGTCCCAAGGAACTTCGCTCGTTCTATCAGGTGCGGCAGTCCTGGTCGGGCAAGGGTGTCCTGGTGAAGCTGGTCTGGCGGATGGTCCGGGCCCGCGTCTTCGGCGACCGGATGGCCGCCATCGGGCAGTCGCTGGCCGCGCGTCTGCGCTTGGCGCTGAAGGACCGGGGTATCCCGCTGTGGCTGGACACGCCGATGACGCAGCTGCTCACCGACGACGATGGATCGGTGATCGGTGCCGTCGTGGTGAAAGACGGTACGCCGCAACGGATCGGCGCCCACCGCGGCGTCATCGTCGCTACCGGGGGCTTTGACCACGACATGGCCTGGCGCAAGGAACACCAGCCGACGGTGGACCAGGACTGGAGCTTCGGCAATCCCGCAGCCACCGGCGACGGCATCCGGGCAGGCCAGCATGTCGGCGCCGCCACCGACATGCTGGACGAGGCCTGGTGGTTCCCCGCCATCCAATGGCCGGATGGCCGAATGCAATTCATGCTCAACGAGCGGATGATGCCCTCGCAGTTCATCGTGAACGGCGCGGGCAAGCGGTTCATCAACGAGGCTGCCCCTTACATGGACTTCGGCCATGCGATGCTCGAAGGCCAGGAATCGGGCGTCACCCACATCCCGTGCTGGCTGATCACCGACCACCGCTCGTTCCTGCGCTACGTGGTCGCCGGGCACCTGCCGATCCCGAGGATCCCGTTCGCGCCGGTACCCACCGGCCGCAAGATGCCGAAGGCCTGGCTGGAATCCGGCGTGGTCAAGGCGGCGAACAGCTGGGACGAGCTAGCCGCCAAGATCGACGTACCGGCTGATCAATTGAACCGTACGGCAACGCGTTTCAATGAGCTGGCACACAAGGGCCACGACGACGACTTCAACCGAGGTGACAGCGTTTACGACAACTACTACGGGGATCCCACGCTGCCGAATCCCAATCTGTACCCGTTGGGCAAGCCGCCCTACTACGCGTTCCGGATGGTTCTCGGCGACCTGGGCACCTCGGGCGGCCTGCGCACCGACGAGTACGCGCGCGTCCTGCGGGCCGACGACTCCGTGGTTCGCGGGCTCTATGCGGTGGGCAACGCCTCGGCTGCGGTCATGGGCCGAAGCTATGCGGGCGCCGGCGCCACCATCGGACCCGCAATGACTTTCGGCTACGTCGCAGCCAAACACCTTGTCAGTCAAAGCTCAGCACAACCAATTGTTCCGGGAGGTACCAGTTGAAGATCTCACTGTTCTATGAATTCGCCCTGCCCCGCCCGTGGTCGGACGATGACGAGCACGTCCTGCTCAAGGACGCCATGGACGAGGTCGAGGCCGCCGACAAGGCCGGCTTCTCCACCGTCTGGCTGACCGAACACCATTTCCTCGAGGAGTACTGTCACTCGACCGCGCCGGAGATGTTCTTGGCCGGTGCCAGTCAGCGCACCAAGGACATTCGGCTCGGCTTCGGCATCATGCACCTGCCGCCGGCGGTCAACCACCCAGCCCGGGTCGCCGAGCGGATCGCCACGCTGGATCTGATGTCCGATGGCCGTGTCGAATTCGGTACCGGCGAATCCTCCTCGATCGGTGAGCTCGGTGGCTTCAACATCGACCCCGCCGACAAACGCGCGCAGTGGGAGGAGGCGCTCGAGGTGTCGATCCGGTGCATGACCGAGGAGCCGTTCACCGGCTTCCAGGGCGAGCACATCCAGATGCCGGCCCGCAACGTCGTGCCCAAGCCGCTGCAGAAGCCGCACCCGCCGGTGTGGGTCGCCTGCACCCGGCCGGCGTCGGTGCAAATGGCCGCCCAAAAGTGCCTCGGTGCATTGAGTTTCGCCTACACCGGGCCAGGCCCGCTGACCGAGCGGGTGAACGGGTACTACAAAGAGCTGGAAGAAGTCGGTGTGCCCGTGACCCCGGTGATCAACCCGAACATCCTCGCGATCGGCGGTGACCTGTCGATGATGGTCGCCAAGACCGACGAGCAGGCCGTGCAGCGCCTCGGCATGGGCGGCGGGTTCTTTTCGTTCGGGATCATGCACTACTACATGACTGGCGTTCACACGCCCGGTCGTACCGGCGTCTGGGAGCGTTATCTCGAAGAGTGCGAGAAGGATCCGACGCTGGCCTACGGCCCCGGACGTGGCGCGATCGGCTCGCCGTCCACCGTGCGCGAGTTCCTGCGAGGCTATGAGGAAAGCGGTGTCGACGAGATCATCCTGCTGCTGAACCCGCGCAGCCACGAAGGCACGATGGAGTCCATTGAACTGATGGGCAAGGAGGTGCTGCCGGAGTTCATCGAACGGGACAAGAAGGCGGTGGCCGAGAAGGCCAAGCGTCTGGAGCCGATCATCGAGAAGATCGAGTCGCGCCGTCCGGAGCCGACTGCGCCGAAGTTCGATGAGAGTTATTCCTTCGGTGGACTGCCCACCGGCCGCGGCGGAAAGTTCACCGCGAGCGAGATTCCCGAGGCGATGGCCGAGATTAACGAGGGACGCGTCCAGGCCGCCCGGCGGCTCAAAGACGAGTCGAAGTAGTAGTCGTTGGCGCAGATCGACGAGCTGTGGCGCTACGACGGCCGCCACGCGGTGGTCACCGGGTGTGCGTCCGGAATCGGTGCGCATCTGGTGCGCCAGCTCACCGAGCTCGGCGCGCATGTCGTCGGCCTGGACAAGCAACAGCCGACCGGCGACATCGCGGAGTTCCACCCGGTCGATCTCACCGACCCCTCATCCATCGACCGCGCGGTGTCGTGGGTGGGTGATCGGGTCGATGCGTTGTTCAACGTCGCCGGGGTGTCGTCCGGGATCGGTGATCCGCTGCAAGTCGTTACGATCAACTTCCTCGGCCTGCGCTACTTCACCGAGTCGCTGGTGGACAGGATGCCTGCCGGTTCGTCGATCGTGAGCGTCTCGTCGCTTGCCGCCAGGGGATATCGGGAACATCAACAGGTCACCGCGGGGCTGCTGCGCACACACGCGATATCCGACGGAATCGACTGGTGTCATAGGCATCCCGAAGCACTGGCCGACGGGGGCTACCGATTGTCCAAAGAAGCGATCATTCTTTACACCATGAGCAAGACCGCGGAACTCGGCGGGCGGGGCATCCGGATCAACTGCACCGGGCCGGGCGTGACCGAGACTCCGATCCTCGACCAGCTGCGCGGTGCCTACGGTCAGAACTTTCTCGACGACATCCCCAAGCCGTTGGGCCGGGTATCCGATCCCGCGGAACAGGCCGCTGCGTTAGTGTTCCTGAATAGTCAAGCCGCCAGCTATATTTCGGGCCAAGTACTGTGGGTAGACGGTGGCAATATCGGTGCCGCGGTGGCACGCGAACTCGAGGAAGGGCAAGCAGAGTGGCCAGCCTGACCGATTTCCGCCGGGTGTCCGGTGAGGTGTCCAACTGGGGTCGCTGGGGCGACGACGACGAACTCGGAACGCTGAATTTCATCACCCCGGAGAAGATCGCCGAGGGGGCCGGTCTGGTCAAGCACGGCAAGGTCTTTCCGCTCGGCGTCGACTTCGGATCCTCGGGACCGCAGGGAGCTTTCAAGTTCCGGCACAACCCGATTCACACGATGACCGTGGACGGTGGCGACGCCTATTCGCTGCCCCGGTTCGGCCCCGAATGGACCGGCAACCCGAGCGCCCAGGACATGGGGAAGTACTTCCAGGACGACCTGTTCCGCTTCAACGACGACATGATCGTCATGCCGCTGCAGTGCGCCACCCAATGGGATGCACTCTCGCACGTCTACTACGAGGACAAGCTCTACAACGGGTTCCCAGCCGACTCAGTCACCAGCTTCGGCGCGCGGCACTGCGGTATCGACAAGGTCGACGGCAAGGGCATCACCTCACGCGGCGTCTTGCTCGACGTCGCCCGGCATCGCGGCGTGCCGACGTTCATCGAACTGGGCAATCCGATCACTGCGGAGGAGTTGGACGACGTGGCCCGGGCTCAGGGCGTGACGATCGGACGCGGTGACATCGTTCTGGTCAGAACCGGTTGGTGGGCAAGGTTTTCCGAGACCGGTGACGGTGGTGAGCCCGGTTCCGGGTTGGACTGGTTGTGTGCGTCCTGGCTGCACGAGCGTGACGTCGCCGCGGTAGCCGCCGACAACCTGATGGTCGAAGACCCGATCTCCGCCGTCAAGGGCACCTTCATGCCGATGCACATGCTGTGCCTGCGGGACATGGGATTGATGCTCGGCGAGTATTGGGACCTCAACGCGTTGGCCGCGGACTGTGCCGCCGACGGCGTCTATGAATTCCAGCTCATCGCTCCGCCGCTGAGAATCACCGGCGCAGTGGGCTCTCCGGTGAATCCGATTGCGATCAAATAATGGAGATCCACAACAGGACAACCACGATCGACGGCCTGGACACGCACTACCTGGAAGCCGGTCAGGGCGACCCGGTAATCCTGCTGCACGGCGGTGAATTCGGGATCAGCGCCGAAATCAGCTGGGAGGCAACGCTGCCGGTGCTGGCGGAGCGCTACCGCGTGCTGGCGCCCGACATGCTGGGCTTCGGGAAGTCGGCCAAAGTCATCGATTTCAACGACGGCCGCGGGATGCGGATCCGGCATATCGCCCGGTTCTGCGAACAACTCGTCGTCGGCAGGGCGCACTTCGTCGGTAACTCGATGGGTGCGATCAACCTGCTCGTCGACGCCACCTCGGAGGCGCCGGTGCTGCCGATGCGCAGCCTGGTGGCCATCTGTGGCGGCGGCGAGATCCAGCGCAACCAGCACATGCAGGCGCTCTACGACTACGACGCCAGCCTGCCCGCCATGCGGTTGGTCGTCGAGGCGCTGTTTCACGATCCGGCATATCCGGCCGACGAGGACTACGTTCGGCGTCGGTATGAATCCAGCATCGCGCCCGGGGCCTGGGAGACACTGGCCGCGGCCCGCTTTCGCCGGCCGGGCGCGCCACCGCCACCACCACCCTCGAGCACTCGGGCGTACGACCGTGTCACCGTTCCGGTGCTGGTCATCGAGGGTGCCGGTGACAAACTGCTGCCGCCGGGCTGGGCCAAGGACATGGCCGACCAGCTTCCGCGCGGACGGTCGGCAGTCGTCGACGCCGCGGGCCACTGTCCTCAGATCGAGCAGCCGACCGTCCTGAACGCCCTTTTGTTGGGCTTTTGGGCCGATATCCAGGGCTGATCGGCCGCACGCAAAGCCGACACCAAGCTGGCATTCATCTTTTATTAAGCTCGACGCGGTTTGCTGTTAACTGTGGACACTCTGCTGAAAGCTGAGCTGTGAAGGGCGTCCGATGTACCGCGGTGCTGAGCCTGCTGGTCGTCGGCGTCCTGGCGCTCTCCGCGTGCGGTAGCAGCAGCAGCACCTCGTCCTCCGGATCCGGCCCGGCATCGGTCCCCGTCACCTGCGGCGGCAAAAAGAAACTGCAGGCCAGCGGCTCGACGGCGCAAACCAACGCAATTGAGCAGTTCGTGTACGCCTATATTCGCGCCTGCCCGGGCTACACCCTCGACTACAACGCCAACGGCTCGGGTGCGGGCGTGCAGCAGTTCGTCAGCAACGAGACCGACATCGGCGGGTCCGACAAGCCGCTGGACTCGGCGAAGGGCGAGCCCGACAAGGCACAACGACGCTGCGGTGCACCCGCCTGGGACCTGCCCGCGGTGTTCGGCCCGATCGCGGTCACCTACAACGTCGACGGCGTGAGCACCCTGAACCTGGACGGCCCCACCACCGCGAAGATCTTCAACGGCGCCATCACGATGTGGGACGACCCGGCGATCAAGACGCTCAACGCCGACGCCAAACTGCCGGCGACTCCGATCAACGTGGTCTTCCGCGACGACAAGTCCGGGACGACCTACAACTTCCAGAAGTATCTCGACGCCGCCTCCGACGGAGCGTGGGGCAAAGGCACCGACGAGACGTTCGACGGGGGCGTCGGACAGGGCGCTACCGGCAATGAGGGCACCTCGTCCGCGCTGCGGTCGACCAACGGGTCGATCACCTACAACGAGTGGTCGTTTGCCGTCGGCCACCAACTGAGCATGGCGCAGATCGTGACATCGGCCGGTCCCAGTCCGGTGACCATCACCACCGACTCGGTTGCCAAGACCATCGCCGGGGCCAAATTCGCCGGCCAGGGAAACGATCTGGTGGTCGACACGTCGTCGTTCTATAAACCGTCACAGGCCGGCGCCTACCCGATCGTGCTCGCGACCTACGAGATCGTCTGCTCGAAATACCCCGACTCGGCAACCGGCGCGGCGGTGAAAGCGTTCATGCAAGCCACAATTGGGGCCGGGCAGGACGGCTTGGACCAATACGGATACATCCCGATGCCTAGCTCGTTTCAGTCGAAACTGTCCGCGGCCGTGAACGGAATCTCATGATAAGCACCAGTCATACCCGCATCGGCTCCTGGTTCGGGCCGTATCGCCTGACGCGGCTATTGGGACGCGGCGGCATGGGCGAGGTCTACGAAGCCGAGGACACTCGCAAAGGGCGGATCGTCGCGCTCAAGCTGATCTCGCCCGAGTTCTCGGATGACCCGCTGTTCCGGGCCCGGATGCAGCGCGAGGCCGACGCCGCCGGCAGGTTGACCGAGCCGCACGTGGTGCCGATTCACGACTACGGCGAGATCAACGATCAGCTGTATCTGGATATGCGGCTGATCGACGGCGCCAACCTGGCCGCGGTACTGAAGCGGACCGGGCCGATGAGCCCGCCCCGCGCGGTCGCGATCGTGCGGCAGGTTGCCGCCGCGCTCGATGCCGCACATGCCAATCGCGTCACGCACCGGGATGTGAAGCCGGAAAACATTCTGCTCACCGGTGACGACTTCGTGTACCTGGTGGATTTCGGAATCGCGCGCGCCGCAATGGATCACGGACTGACCCAAGCAGGAATGGCGATGGGGACCTACAAGTACATGGCCCCGGAGCGGTTCAGTGGCAACGAGGTCACCTATCGGTCCGACATCTACTCGCTGGCCTGTGTGCTCGGTGAATGCCTCACCGGCATACCGCCGTTTCGCGCCGACAGCATCGAGCGACTGGTTCATGCGCATTTGATGGAGCCCGCACCGCGGCCCAGCCAGTTGCGTCCGGGCCGGGTGCCGGCCGCGCTGGACCAGGTGGTCGCCAAGGGCATGGCCAAGAACCCCGACGAGCGCTATCGCAGCGCCGGTGAGTTGGCCAGTGCCGCCCTGCATGCGCTGACCGCGCCCGACCAGCATCAGTCCGAGAGCATGTTGCAGCACACCGAGGATGCGGCCAACGCGCACACCATGATTCGTCCGGCAGTTGCACGGAACGGGTCGATGCCGGTCGGTGCCGGTGGTTGGAGCTACCGCCCCTCGCCGAACGGCACCGCGTCCGGCTCGCACCCCGACTTCGGCACCCCGTCGCCGCAGCGGCGCGATCGACGCAAGCTCTGGATGATCCTCGGTGCCGTTGCGGTGTTGCTGGTCGCGGTGTTCGGCTATGTGGTGCGCCCGCACGGTGGGACGCCAAGCCAGTCCTGCGGACAGAACGTTCTGCCGTTCAACGGCCTCAACTTCCGGCTCTCACCCGGCGGGGTCGCAGTGGATTCCGCGGGTGCCGTGTACGTCACCAATCAGGGTATGTATGGCCGCGTGGTGAAGCTGGCCCCCGGTTCGGACACCCCGACCGTGCTGCCGTTCACCGGGCTGTACCAGCCGCAGGCGGTGGCCGTCGACTCGGCGGGGACGGTCTATGTGACCGACTTCAACCACCGGGTCGTCTCGATGGCCGCGGGCTCGAATAACCAGACGCAGCTACCATTCAGCGGTCTCAGCTATCCCGAAGGGGTAGCGGTCGACGGCGCCGGGAACGTCTACGTCGCCGATCGGGGTAACGATCGGGTGGTGAAATTGCCGGCCGGCACCAACACTCCCACGGTGCTGCCGTTTACCGGGCTGAACAACCCCGACGGTGTCGCGGTAGATCATGCCGGCAACGTCTACGTCACCGACTCCGACAACAATCGGGTGGTGCGGCTGGCGGCCGGCGCAGGAGAGCAGACGGTGTTGCCGTTCACCGGGCTCACCGTGCCGTGGGGGATCGTCGTGGATGCGGCGGGAAACGTCTACGTCAGCGAGCACGACAACAACCAGGTGCTGAAGCTGCCGCCGGATTCCAGCGCTCCCACCGCGTTGCCGCTGGACGGCCTCAACACTCCGTTGCAGCTGGCGCTGGACAAGGACAACAACGTCTACGTCGCCGACCGCGGCAACGACCGAGTAGCCGAGCTCCGGGTCGCCGGCTGTTAGCGCTCTGCATCGTCACCCGGCCAGCGCTCAGCGGCGACGCAACGCGATCAGCCGGTTAGCCAGTGCCGCAATCAAATACACCAGCGCCACCACAATAATCAACGTGAGCGCCGCACCCCACACCCTCTGGAAGCCGGCGTGTTCGGGGTTGTTGAGCTCGGAGTAGATCAGCAACGGCAGCGAGGCCATGTTGCCGTTGAAGATGTCGAGGTTGATCGACCGGCTGTAGCCGACCAGCACCAGCACCGGCGCGGTTTCGCCCATCACCCGGGCGATCGCGAGCAGGATGCCGGTGATCATGCCCGGTAGCGCGATCGGGACGACAACCCGCATGATCGTCTTCCATTTCGGAATACCCAACGCGTAGCTGGCTTCTCGTAGATCCTGCGGCACCAGCCGAAGCATCTCCTCGGTGGATCGCACCACGACCGGCAACATCAGCAGGACCAGCGCGAGCGACACCGCGAAGGCGCTCTGCGGAAATCCCAGGGTGGCGACCCACAGACTGAAGATGAACAGGGCGGCCACAATCGAGGGCAGCCCCGCCAACACGTCGACCATGAAGGTGGTGAATCGGGCCAGCCGGCCAGATCCGTATTCGGCAAGATACACCGCGGTCATGAATCCCAGCGGAATGGCGATGGCCGCCGCGACCGCGGCCTGAATCACGGTGCCATACAAGGCGTGGTATACCCCGCCGGCAAAATGCTCGGGCAGCACGCCGCGCAGTGAGTGGCTCCACCAGCCAGGTTGCACGATGGCGTAGGAGCCGCGCTGGATGACAATCCAGAGCACCCACGCCAGCGGCACCAACGCGATTGCGAACGAGAGCATGAAAAACGCTGTGGCGACCCTGTTCTTGATGCGCCGACGGAGGCTGATCGGATGAACCGATGCGGCTTTGACCGGGCGGTCGACGGCTGGCGCGCTCATGCCTTGACCGCCCGGCCGACGATCGCGCGAGCCACCGCATTGACGATGAAGGTCAGCACGAACAATACGAAGCCAGCCGCGATGTACGCGCCGGTTGGCAATGGATCGCTGAATTCGCTTGCCGCAGAGGCGATCTTGGAGGCAAAGGTGTATCCGCCGTCAAAGAGTGACCAGTGGCCGGCGGCGGCGGAGGCGCGCAGGATGATCAGCACCGCCACCGTCTCGCCCAACGCGCGGCCCAGCCCCAGCATCGAGGCCGCGACCGCTCCGCTGCGGCCGTGGGGCAGCACGGCAATCCGTACCACCTCCCACTTGGTCGCACCCAGCGCCTGCGCGGCTTCGGTGTGGCTGCTCGGGGTCTGCCGGAACACCTCGCGCGATACCGAGGTGATGATGGGTAAGACCATCACCGCCAGGACGACGCCGGCGGTGAAGATATTGCCGCCACCGGCTAGCGAGACGTCGCCGGCCTTGAACAGAAAGAACCAACCCAGCTTGTGGTTCAGCAGGGTCTCGATCGGCGCGAGTTGCGGTGCCAGCACGAAAATTCCCCACAACCCGAACACAATTGACGGCACCGCGGCCAGCAGGTCCACGATTGCGCTGAATGGCCGCGCCAATCGCGGCGGCGCGTACTGGGTCAGAAATACCGCGATGCCGATCGCGATCGGCACCGCCAGGGCCATCGCCCACAGCGAACTCAGCAGCGTCACCATGAAAAGGTCGCGGATACCGAATGCCAGGTTGGCGCCGTCGGTCGTCTTGAACTGCGCGCTGGTGAAGAAGTTCGCGTGATTGGCGCGCAGTGACGGGATGGCTTGGACCAGAAGGAATATGGCGATCAGCCCGATCACGATCGTGATCGTGGAGGCCGCGAGGGCGGCGACCGACTTGAACAGCCGGTCACCGACCCGCGCCGATTTCTCAGTTGCCTCGCCGGTCCGTAGCGCGGGCACTGTCGCGGTCGACATGGAGGTGTTGATCAGGAGATGGCGGTGACCGCCGTCGACAGCCTGGACTTGAACGCGTCCGGGATCGGGATGTATCCGTTGTCCGCCAACCCGCTCTGGCCCGGGCCGATGGTGGCCTGCAGGAACGCCTTGACCGCCGTGCCAACGGGTGCATCCGAATACTTCGAGCAGACAACCTCATACGTCGCCAACACGATCGGATAGGCGCCCGCCTGCATGGGCTTGTAGAACGACAGCGTGTCGAGGATCAGATCGTTGCCTTGGCCCTTGATCTTCGCGCCCGCAATGGTCTTGCCGACCGAGTCGGCGGTGATGGCCACCGGGTCGTGTCCGGCCGAGGTGACGATCTTGGCCTCGTTCAGCTTCTGCGCCTGCGCGAACGACCACTCGTTGTAGGTGATCGATCCCGGCGTGTTCTTGATGGCCGCCGAGGTGCCGTCGTTACCCTTGGCGCCTTCGCCGATACCACCGTTGAACGACTTGCCATGGCCCTTGCCCCAGGCACCGTCGGAGGCGCCGTCGAGGTACTGCTGGAAGTTGTCCGTCGTCCCGGATTGGTCACTGCGGAACACGACATGAATCGGTAGGTCCGGCAGCGCGGTTCCGGCGTTGAGGGCGGTGATCGCCGGATCGTTCCACGTCTTGATGGTCCCGTTGAAGATCTTGGCCGTGGTAGGTCCGTCGAGGTTCAGCGACGTGACGCCGCTGACGTTGTACGTGACCGCGATCGGCCCGAACACCGTCGGCAGATCCCAGGCCGGCGAACCGCAGCGCTGCTGGGCTTTGGCATGCTCGTCGTCGCTCAACGCCACGTCCGAACCGCCGAAATCGGTTTGGCTGCCGACGAATTCGTTGATGCCTGCGCCCGAGCCGTTGGCGGTGTAGTTCAAGGTTTGTCCCGAGCAGGCCTGCTCAAAGGCGTTGACGAAGCGGGCCATCGCGTTGGCCTGCGCGGTCGACCCGCTGGCTTTCAAGGCCTTCTTGCCGCCGCAGTGCACGTCCGCCGACGAGGCCCCTGAGGAGGTGGTCCCGCCGCCTTGGTTCGCGGCCTCGTTGTTGTTGCTTCCACAAGCGGACAGCACGAGCGCGCCGGTGGCCAACACGCCCACCGCGGCGCCGAATCGGTTCAGTCTCAAATCAGTTCCTTTGAACGGTCGGGCTGATGGCTATCTCTACTGCGTCACTGGTCCAGGACGGGCCGCACGGGGTTTCCCGACATACGGAAGCGTTGCTGCTCTTGGCAAACGCCGTGAGGATTCGAAGTAAACAAACCGTCTCACCAAGCCGAACGTAGCACCGCGGTCTTGCCGGAAGCTGTATGCGCTGTAAATCAATCGCTTGACTTAAGCGACGCCGCGCTTATTAACTCAGTGCATGGTCAACGAACTGCTCGACAAGGTCGCAATCGTCACCGGCGGGGCCTCCGGCATCGGTGCCGGGATCGTGGAGAAGTTTCTGGCGGAGGGTGCGCGGGTCGTCATCGCCGACGTCGTGCGCGACCGCGGCGAGGAGTTCGCCGCGAGCCTCGGTGGCGACGTCCTCTTCTCGCCGGCAGATGTCTCTGACCAGGACCAGGTCGGCGGGCTAGTGGCCACGGCCGTCGAGACCTTCGGCGGCCTGGACGTGATGGTGAATAACGCGGGTATCTCCAGCAAGATGCACCGCAGCTTCCTCGATGATGACCTCGCCGACTTCCAACGCGTCATGTCGGTCAACGTCCTGGGCGTGATGGCGGGCACCCGCGACGCGGCTCGGCACATGTCGACCCACGGCGGCGGCTCGATCATCAACCTGTCGTCTATCGGCGGCATCCAGGCGGGCGGTGGCGTGATGACGTACCGGTCGTCGAAGGCGGCGGTCATCATGTTCACCCAGTCGTCGGCAATTGAGTTGGCGCAGTATGATATTCGGGTCAACGCCATTGCGCCGGGCAGCATCCCGACGCCGATCCTGGCGTCGTCGACCTCGGGCAAGACCCGCGAAGAACTCGAGCGATTCGAGCAGAAGCTGCGCGCGCAGATGCGCGCCGACCGCCCCTTGCAGCGCGAAGGCACACCCGACGATGTCGCCGAGGCGGCGCTCTACCTCGCCGGGGACCGTTCTCGGTACGTGACGGGCACGGTGATGCGCGTCGACGGCGGAACGGCGGCCGGCAAAGTGCTCCGGCGCCGCAGTGAACAGGGTAATTAAATCAATCGCTTGACTTAACCGATGTCAGCGCGTTGACTGGCCGAGTGACCACCGCGAGGGCCGCGCGCAGCGAACGGGCCAGCACCACCCAGGAGGCGATACTGACCGCCGCCGAGCGGTTGTTCGCCGAACACGGCGTCTTCGCCGTCTCGAACCGCCAGGTCAGCGAGGCCGCCGGGCAGGGAAACAACGCCGCGGTCGGCTATCACTTCGGCACCAAGACCGACCTGGTGCGGGCCATCGAGCAGCGGCACCGCGAGCCGATCGAGCGGTTGCGCGAAGACATGGTCGCGCGGACCTGCGACTCCGACGACCCGCGCAGTTGGGTCGCCTGCTTGGTGCGCCCGTTGACCGACCACTTGGCGGCGCTGGGCAACCCGAGCTGGTACGCACGATTCGCCGCCCAGGTGATGACCGACCCGGCGTACTACAACATCATGGTTAAAGACGCGTTGACGTCCGCGTCCCTGGTCCAGGTGATCGACGGGATCAACCGTTGCCTTCCCGAACTCCCACACGACGTCCGAGTGGAACGCAACCTGATGGCGCGGAACCTGCTGGTGCACACCTGCGCCGATCGCGAACGTGCTTTAACCGCAGGCGCGTCCGCGCCCTGGACGTCCTGGGAGGCGGCCGGCACGCGCCTCATCGATGCGGTGGTCGGTTTGTGGCTGGCGCCCGTCACGCCCCACGAGTGAAGAGTTGATCATGAAAGTTGCTGTGGAACAAGACAAGTGCGCATCATCAGGCAACTGCGTGATGCATGCGCCGGAAATCTTCGATCAGCGCGACGACGACGGCGTCGTCATTGTGCTCGACGAGAACCCGCCCACCGAGCAGGCCGACAATGCCCGCAAGGCCGAGGCTAATTGCCCTGCCCTGGCCATCCACATCGAGGAGTGAGAAGTGTCAGACACACTCACCGGCAACACAACTGAGGCTATCGACGCCCCCAACTATCCGATGGAGCGCTCTGGCGGCTGCCCGTTCGCGCCGCCGCCGGAGGTGATGCAGTTGGCGCAGGCGCGGCCGCTGTCCAGGGTGAAGATCTGGGACGGCAGCACGCCGTGGCTCATCACCGGGTACGAAGAGGCCCGCACGCTGTTCGCCGACTCGCGGGTCAGCGTCGACGATCGCCGCCCCGGCTTCCCGCACTGGAACGAAGGCATGCTGTCCACGGTGCACAAGCGGCCCCGGTCGGTCTTCACCTCCGATGCGGAGGAGCACACCCGATTCCGGCGGATGCTGTCAAAACCATTTACGTTCAAGCGAGTTGAAGGTTTGCGACCGGCGATACAGCAGATCACCGACGACGCGATCGACGCGATGCTGGCCGGTCCGAAGCCCGGCGAGATCGTCAGCGCGCTGGCGCTACCGGTGCCGTCGCTGGTGATCAGCCAGCTGCTCGGGGTGCCCTACGAGGACGCCGAGATGTTTCAGCACCACGCCAACGTCGGACTCGCGCGGTACGCCGCCGCCGAGGACACCATGAAGGGCGCGATGAGCCTGCACAAGTACCTTGCGCAGCTGGTCGAAGCCAAGATGGAGAACCCGGCCGAAGACGCGGTGTCGGACCTGGCCGAGCGCGTCAAGGCAGGCGAGCTGAGCATCAAGGAAGCGGCGCAGCTCGGCACCGGGCTGCTGATCGCGGGACACGAGACCACCGCCAACATGGTCGGCCTGGGGGTGCTGGCATTGTTGGAACATCCCGACCAGGCCGCGGTGCTGCGCGACACCGACGACGCCAACGTCATCGCCAATGCGGTCGAAGAACTGCTGCGCTACCTGTCGATCATCCAGAACGGCCAGCGCCGCGTTGCCGCCGAGGACATCGACATCGCAGGCGAAATCATCCGTGCCGGCGAGGGCATCATCATCGACAACGCGCCGGCGAACTGGGATCCGAAAGAATTCAGTGAGCCCGACCGGTTGTACCTGCATCGCTCGGGGGCCGGCCAGCACGTTGCGTTCGGCTACGGGCGGCACCAATGCGTCGGTCAGCAGTTGGCCCGCGCCGAACTTCAGATCGTCTTCCACACGCTGCTGCGCCGCGTGCCCACCCTCGAACTCGCCGTGCCGATCGAGGACGTTCCACTCAAACACGACCGGCTCGCCTACGGCGTCTACGAACTACCGGTGACCTGGTGAATGCCCTCGCCAGCCGACCCGGAATAACTACCCTGGATAACACAATCCGATTGGAGTGCCACTGATGTCGCCTCAAACCAGCACGCTTTCGCTCTACCCACCCGGAGGATTCGGCGCCCCCAAGGATCGGCACGGTCATGCCGACGGCACCAAGACCGGCCTGCCCGAAGGCACCGTCGTTTTCTCCGCGGACAACCACATCTCGATCGCCGACGACATCTTCTACAACCGCTTCCCAGAGGAGCTCAAGGAGAAGGCGCCGCGGATCTGGTACGAGGACGGCGCCTATCAGGTCGGCCGAAAAGGACAGTCGTTTTTACCGGGGGATTTCAGTGCCGTGCTGATGCAGTACGACGACCTGCCCGGTGCCGCCAGCACGAACATCCAGGCTCGGATTCAGGAGCTGCGTGAGGACGGCGTCGAAAAGGAACTCGCTTTCCCGAACGCCATTTTGGCGCTGTTCCACTACCCGGACAAGCAACTCCGCGAGCTCGCGTTTCGCATCTACAACGAATACATTGCCGAGTTGCAGGAGCAGTCCAACGGCCACTTCTACGGCGCGGGACTGATCAACTGGTGGGACCCGGCCGGTGCGAAAAAGACGCTGGCCGAACTGAAATCGCTCGGTCTGAAGACCTTCCTGCTCCCTTTGAATCCCGGCAAGGACGACGACGGCAACGTCATCGACTACGGCAGCGACGCCATGAAGCCGGTCTGGGACGAGATCGAAGCCGCTGAGCTCCCGATCACCCACCACATCGGCGAGACGCCGCCGAAGACTCCCTGTCAGTTCAACAGCGTGGTCGTCGGCATGATGATCAACATCGACGGCTTCCGCGAGCAGTTCGCCAAATACCTGTTCACCGGAATCCTCGACGACCACCCCAGTCTGCGCATCGGCTGGTTCGAAGGCGGAATCGCCTGGGTGCCATGGGCTTTGCAGGATGCCGAGCACTTGGTGGCGTCCTATCAGCACATGTTCAACCGGCCGCTAAAGCACGACCCGCGCTACTACTGGAACACCCACATGAGCGCTTCGTTCATGGTCGACCCGCTCGGACTGCAGTTGATCGACCAGATCGGCGTCGACAAGGTGATGTGGTCCAGCGACTACCCGCACAACGAGAGCACTTTCGGTTATTCGGAGAAATCGCTGGCCTCGGTCGTCGACGCGGTCGGACCGGAGAACGCGGTCAAGATCGTCAGCGACAACATCACCACGTTCTTGGGGCTGTAGGTCACTGCATGACTTCTACTACTGCGGTTTCACCGGCCATGACGTCCGCACTCGACATCCCGGAGACGCCGGACATCGAGCGGATGCGTCGCGAAACCGGTGCACGGTTGCGATCGGCGATGGCCGATCGCGGCGTTGATGCCTTGATCCTGCTGGGCAACAACAGCGTTGTGTACGCCACCGGGATCAGCTGGCCTTTGGGCGACGCCGGTCTGTCCTACGTCGAGCGACCGGTCGCGGTGGTCCTCGCCGACGATCCGCACCCGCACCTGTTCCTGCCGTTCCGCGAGGGTGCATCGTCGGAATCCGGCTTGCCCGCCGACCACCTGCATGGTCCGGTGTATCTCGAATTCGACGAGGGCGTCGAGAAATTTGCGCGGGTAATCCACGATTTCGTGCCGGCAGCGACAGTCATTGCGGTCGACGAACTCACCGGGGCCATGCGACGCAGCCAATCGCAACTTTTCCGGTCCGGCCCGCCGACCGATGCCGCACAGGTGATCGGTGCCGCGAAGCTCATCAAGACCCCGGATGAGATCGCTTGCATCCGAACCGCGGTCAAGATCACCGACGCGGCCATGGTCGACGTGCAGGCCGCGCTCGCGCCGGGCATTCGGCAGATTGACCTGTCTGCGGCGTTCACCCGCCGGACGTTCGAACTCGGCGCGATGGCCAGCATGCTGGAGCCGATCTGGCAGGTGATGCCCAAGTCCAAAGCCGACGGGGTGTGGACCACCCACGGCGATCTGGCGTTGCCGCTGTTGACAACTGAGCGGGAACTGGTCGCCGGCGACGTGCTGTGGACCGACGTCAGCATCACCTACCAGGGCTACTGCTCCGACTTCGGCCGAACCTGGATCGTCGGTCAGGACCCGACACCTCGTCAGAACGCACAGTTCCGCCGCTGGCGCGAAATCCTCGACGCGGTATTGGACGTGACGCGCAGCGGGACCAGCATCGCCGAACTGGGCCGAACTGCGACCAGAGCCAACGGCGGCACCCGGCCGTGGCTGCCGCACTTCTACTTGGGGCACAGCATCGGCGTCAATGCCGCCGAAACACCCATGATAGGAACCGATCTCGGCGATGAGTTCGACGAGAACTTCGTCCTCGAGCCAGGCATGGTGCTGGTCCTCGAACCAGTGGTGTGGGAAGAGGGCACGGGCGGTTATCGCAGTGAGGAGGTCATCGTCATCACCGACGACGGGCACATCCGGTTGACCGACTACCCCTACGCCCCATACGGAGAACGCTGATCATGGGAACCGAGGTTCTGGCCGATGGACGGGCGCTGCGCACCGGCCGTCGAGAACGCGCGCTGGTGCAGATGGAGAAGCACAACCTCGACGTGTTGGTGCTCGGGCGGCAGGCGAACGTCCGTTACGTGTCTGGCACACCGCAGCTGTGGGTGGCGGGAACCCGGCCGTTTGGCCCGACCTGTGTCGTTGTGCGTGAGACAGGCGCCATCCACCTGCTCAGCACCTGGGACGAAGGCGTGCCGGACGACATCCCGCACGAGAACCTGTACGGCATCGCATGGAACCCGATGAACACCATCGCGAACTTGCAACGCATCGACGGAGCGGCGACAGCGAAACGGGTTGGCACGGATGCACTTTCGCCGGGATTCGCACAGCTGCTGCCGATGGCGTTTCCCAAGGCCGAGCTGGTCGACGGTGAGCTGGCGATGCGCGCAGCCCGTCGGATCAAGACGCCCGAAGAAGTCGTCGCTCTACGGGACGCCCTCCGGGTGGCCGAACTCGGTCTTGCCGCAGCGGTAGCCGAATTGCGGCCGGGCATCAGCGAAAAAGCTTTGGCGGGTGTGCTGTTGGAGGCGATGGCGGCCGGCGGTGTCAGCACCCCGTCGACACAGGACGCCGCCTGGGTGACCGCGCGCGACCACCCGTGGCGCCGGGCCAACCCCGACGGCTTGGTACACGAGGGCGACCTCGTCGCCTTCTCGTCCGGAGTTCTCGGCAGCGGCTACACCGGCGAGGTCGGCCGCACCTGGCCGGTCGGCGAGGTCGAGGGTTCCAGTGATCTGTACCGGCGTTGGGATGCGCTGTGGGACAGGCTGTATGAAGCCTGCCAACCGGGCGCCCCGGCGCTCGACCTGCTGGCTGCCTACCAGGCGGCGGGCGAGGAGCTGCCGCCCATGCCGATCGCACGAGGCCTGGGCCTGGGGTTCGACCCGCCAGTCGTGTCGCAGCACTTGCCCGCGACCGCCGCCGAAGAGCAATTGGAACCGGGCATGGTGCTGGCGGTCACCGGCTATGTCTGGCAGTCGGGTGTCGGCGCGGTGTTCGGGCGAGAGGCGGTGTTGATCACCCCCGACGGCCCCGAGATACTCACCTCGAGTCCCTTCTCGAACGTCGCGGTCGGCGCCTGACCATGGCCGAGGACTAGGCGTGGCGCCGCTACACGGCTACACCGTCGTCGAGCTCTCCACCGGGATCGCGGGCGCCTATTGCACCAAGCTGCTGGCCGACGGCGGCGCCGGGGTGATCAAAGTCGAGTCGCCGCAGGGCGATCCACTGCGCCGGTGGTCGGCGTCCGGCGCGGACATCGACGGCGATGCAGGCTTGTTCGGATTCCTGGCCGGATCCAAGCACAGCGTGGTGGCCGATCCTGCCGAAGACGCCGCTCTCGTCAACGACCTGCTGGCCGCCGCGGACGCGGTGGTGTGGTCGCGCGGATCCGCGGTGGCCGAGTCGTTCACGCCGGCGGTGCTCCGGGAGTCCCATCCGCATCTGGTGGTCACGGCGATCACGCCGTTCGGGTTGGACGGTCCGTGGCGCGATCGCCCAGCCACCGAGTTCACCCTGCAGGCGTGGTCCGGCGGCATCATCGGACTGGGCCGCGGATCTGCTGAGCGCGCACCGGTATTCGTCGGCGGGCAGGTCGGTGACTATCTGACCGGTGCCTACGCCAGCGTCGCGACCCTGACGTCGCGGATGCGTCAGTTGGAGACGGGAACCGGGGAGCTCCTCGACCTGTCGATGCTCGAAGCGCACATTCTCGGCCTCACCTACTACCCGGTCACGTTCTTCGAGATGCTCGGCCGGCCGTGGCGCGACGCCCGCAAGCTCACCATCCCCGGAATCGCCCGCGCCAAGGACGGTTTGGTCGACGTTGGGTGCGGTACGGCGCAGCAGTGGTTCGACCTGTGCGCGATGATCGGACAGCAGGACTGGATCGACGAGGACTCGCCGCTGTCGATCACCGAGATGGCCAACGAGAAGGCCACCGAGATCTACGCCTGGTTCGAAACGCAGGACGCCGACGACATCCGCGAGCTTGCCACCGCGTTCCGGATTCCCAATGCGCCAGTCGCCCACGGCGCCAACATCACCGAGCTCGAGCAGTTCCAGCACCGGGGCTCGTTCGTCGCCAATCCTCGCGGCGGATTCAGTCAGCCCGGTCCGCCCTATCGTGTGCAGCCCGCGATGCTCGTCGCGCCGCAGCCTGCGCCACGACTCGGTGAGCACACCGCGCACTACCGGGAGTCACGACCGATCCCGGCAACGCGACGCGCAGCCAACGTCGCAGAGTGTTTGCCGCTGAACGGTATTCGGATTCTCGATCTGACCACCTTCTGGGCCGGTCCGAGCTGCACGCACTTCCTGGCCATGCTCGGCGCCGACGTGATCCATGTCGAGTCGACCCGCAAGCCGGACGGTACGCGCATGATCGCCGGCATCCCGGTCACCGAGGACCGGTGGTGGGAGAAGTCGCCGATCTTTTCGGCGCTGAACACCAACAAGAGGGGCATCACTGTCGACCTGCAGACCGACGCCGGTCGAGACCTGCTGCGCCGCCTGATCGTGACCTCGGACGTGCTAGTGGAGAATTTCACGCCCCGGGTGCTCGACCAGATCGGCCTGGATTTCGATGCGCTGCAGGCGATTCGATCGGATGCGATCCTGCTGCGGATGCCGGGCTTCGGACTGGACGGGCCGTGGCGAGACAATCCGGCATTCGCCTACGTCATCGAGGCCGCGTCCGGGGTGAGCTGGCTGACCGGCTATCCCGACCGCAACCCCTACGAGCCGTACTCGATCGGCGACCCGAACGCCGGCATCCACGCCACCAACGCCCTGCTGCTTGCACTCGAGCACCGGCGAACCACCGGACAGGGTGTGATGATCGAGGCCGCAATGGTCGACGCGGCGCTCAACATCGCCGCCGAACAGGTCATCGAATACTCTGCCTATGGGGCGTTGCTGCAACGCGCGGGCAACCGCGGCCCGGCCGCTGCGCCCCAAAACCTCTATCGCTCAGCCGATATCGACGAGTTCGGTCGTCTCGACAGCTGGGTCGCCATCGCGGTCGCCGACGACGAGCAGTGGGCCGGGTTGCGTGCCGGACTGGGCGAACCCGACTGGGCGCGCGATACCGCACTCGCCACCGCCGATGGGCGCCGCGCACACCACGATCTGGTCGACGAGCACCTGGCCGCGTGGTGTGAAACCCGCAGCAGCGATGACATCGTGCGCTGCCTGTGGGATGCCGGCGTTCCGGTCGCCAAGGTGCTGCAGCCGCACCGGCAGACCGAGATCCCGCAGCTGCACTTCCGCCACTTCTTCGAGAACGTCGGGCACCCGATCAACGACACCACACCGCACAGCACCGTGCCGGTACGGTTCTCGGCCGGACCCGACCGTTTTCACCGAACCCCGGCGCCGCTGCTCGGTCAGCACAACCACGAGCTGCTGAGCGAGATCGGGCTCAGCGCAGGCGAGATCGCTGAACTGGAAGCCGAGGGTGTGATCGGTCATGTGCCCGGCGTCGCGCGACGGGCCGCGACCCGGTGACCTCACTCCGACGGGCCGGGACCCTTCATTTTCGCCGGCTGGTCAGTGGCTCCAGCCTTCGTTCGCCTGCTCGTCGAACGTCTGGTCGATGCGATCGAATCGCTTGCGAATCGACCGGCGGGCCGCCGAATGTGGCAGCACGTAAAGGCGATTGGCCGCGATCGCATCGACGGTCAAGCGGGCCACCTCGTCAACGTCCAGGGTGTCGGGCTGTGCTGGTGCACCGGCCGCCGCCAGTCCGTAGTCGGCACCCATGATGCGCTCCGAGTTGGAGAGCAGCTTGGTCTCGACGACCATCGGGCACAGCACGGAGACCCCGATGCGAGAGTCCTTGACCTCGCGAGCCAGGTTCTCGGCCAGGCCCACCACACCGTACTTCGCGACGCTGTAAGCGCCGAGTCCGACATTGGGCATCAGGCCGGCGAACGACGCGGTGAAAGCGACATGGCCACCGGTGCCCTGCTCGAGCAGCCTGGGCAGGAACGCCTCGACGGCATGGATGGAGCCCCACAGGTCGATGTCGATCACCCAGCGCCAGTCGTCGTGGGTCATCTGCGCGATCGGTCCCGCGACCACGATGCCGGCATTGCTGAACACCACGTCGACCTGGCCGAGCAGTCGGAAAGCCTCGTCGGCCAGCTGGTTCATCTCGTCGAACGAGCGGACGTCGCACATCACCGGGTGCGCTTCGAAGCCCTGGCCCTGCAGATGAGCGACCGCCTGCTCCAGCGCAGGCTTGTCGACGTCCGCGAGCACGAGACGTGCACCGCGCCTTGCCAATTCGGTCGCTGTCGCGAGACCGATGCCGTTGGCGCCACCGGTGACGACGGCACTCTTTCCGGCGAAATGCCCGTGAATGTCAGTCATCGCGCGACCGTAACATTCGGCTAGCCGGCGATGGCGTCCAGCGCGGCACGGGTATCGAGGTCAACGAACGCCGCCGCGTAGCGCTGCGCCAGGGCCAGGCAGATGTCGGCGCCCTGCCACGCATCGCCGCCGCTGAGCGTGGCAATCCAGATCGCCAGCCCGTGGGCCACCGATGCGCGGTAACGCAGCCACACGTCGTCCGCGCTGGGTATCTCGTCAGGCGGCAGCGTCAGCGCATTCCGGTATTCGTCGATCAGGTCGCGCTCGCCCTTGCGCCGATCCTCGATCGTCAGGGCGCCCTGCAGGAAGTAGCCGAGGTCGAGCGAGAAGTTGCCGCGCCGGGCCATCTGCCAGTCGAGAAACCCGACGGTGTCGTCCGGCAGCACATAGGTGTTGCCGATGTGCGGGTCGCCGTGCAGCAGCGTCTGCGGAGCCTCAGTCAGGGTGCCGATGTAGCGGGCCCATAAATCCACGAACAGCTCGGTGCCATTCATCGCCGGAATTTCGGCGGGAACTGAATTGCCCATGCGTTCGTGGGCGATCTCGAGCGGCGCGTACTGCAGACCCTCGAACGCGACGAACGGCTCGAGCCAGCCCAGTGCCGGGTTGGCCGTCGTCCGTACACCCCAGAACTCGCTGTGCAGGTGCGCCAGACCCCGGACGCCGCTGGCGGCCTGGTCGATGGTCAACGGCCGGGTGGAGTCACGCGGATCGGCGCCGCGGGCCACCACGTCTTCCATGATCATCAGGAAGTCGGACCGCTCTTCGTCGATGATCGCCGTGTAGACCGTCGGATGGTCAAGCGGCAGAACGACTCCCGAGCTGAAGAGCCGGGGCTCGTGATACAGCCCACTGGTGAGCGCGACCAGTTCCGCGTGCGCCGGATCGACCGCCTTGGCGAAGACGGTGGCCGGCCCGGTTCCCGCCGCATAGCTGAGCCCGAGCCGGGCCCGCCGGTTGGTGCCATCATCACGCAACACCACCTGCACATCGCTGACCACGGCGTCGGGATGCTGACGGCGGATGGCGTCCGTCATCCACTCGGGGGTGATCTCGTCCCAGCCCCCAGGAATGGAGAGCTCGGCGACGGTCACTTCAGGCAGCTGCCGCCGTCGACGGGAAGCGTGACGCCGGTGATGTAGCGCGATTCATCGGAGGCCAGGAACAGCACGGCGTTGGCAATGTCCTCGGGCTCGACCCATCCGATCGGAAGGGTGTGCATCAGCTGGCCGACGACCTTCATGTCGTCGGGGCCCGGGTTCTCCAGGTCGGGGCGGAACAGGCGCATCGTGCCGTCGTTCATGAACAGCGGGGTGTTGACGTTGGTCGGATGCACGGAGTTGACGCGAACGTTCTGCGCGCCGAGCTCGACGGCAAAGGTCCGCATCAGGCCGACCACGCCGTGCTTGGCGGCCACGTAGTGACCGCAGTGCGGGTAGGCCTTGAGGCCGCCGACCGAGCTGGTCAGGATGATCGAGCCACCGTTGCCGCCCGCGAGGATGTGCGGCACACCGGCTTTCACGGTCTTCCAGACGCCGCCGAGGTTGATGTCGATCATCGCGGTCCAGTCGGCTTCGCTGGTCTTGTCCAGCGTTTGCCCGCCGTTTCCGATGCCGGCGTTCGCGACGATGATGTCGAGCTTGCCGAGCTGCTCGACCCCGGTGTCCACCGCCTTCTTGAGCGCGTCGTAGTCGCGGACGTCGACTTCGGCGGTGTAGATCCGCCGGTTGTGTCCCTTGACCAGATCCGCGGTCTCGGCCAGATCCTCCGGCGTCGCGGCGTCGATCAGATCGACGGTTTCGACCTTCTTACAGATGTCCACCGCGATGATGTCGGCGCCCTCCTGGGCCAACCGCACCGCATGTGCGCGGCCTTGACCACGCGCCGCTCCGGTGATGAACGCGACCTTGCCTTCGACGCGACCCGTCATCGTTTCCTCGTTTCCTTGTTTGTGATTGCTCAACCGATGACCGCGGGCATTGTGTCCCAGCCACGCACGGTGGAGGTCGGAGACAATGCGGCACGGCTGAGGTCGACCTGCCATTCGGGGAAGCGCTTCAGGATTTCCTCGAGCGCGATGCGTCCCTCCAGCCGGGCCAGCGCCGACCCGAGGCAGTAGTGGGTACCGACACTGAAGGACAGGTGCTGACGGGGTGCGCGATGAATGTCGAAAACGTCGCCGTCGGGCGGGAACTGACGGTGGTCTCGGTTGGCGGCGCCGATGAGCATCATCATCGCGCTGCCCTCCGGCACGGTCTGCCCGTAGTAGGTGATGTCGCGCGTCACGTACCGGGCCACGTGTGGCGCCGGCGGCTCGAAGCGCAGCAGCTCCTCGATGGCACCGGGGATCAGAGCGGGGTTCTCGGACAGCTCCCGTCGCTGATCGGGATGCTCGGCCAAAATCTTTCCGGCCCAGCCGATCAGCCGTGTGGTGGTCTCGTTGCCGGCACCGGAGACGACGGCGATGTAGGTAAGCAGCTCCTCGCGGGTCAAGCGTCGCGTGATGTCCTTCTCGTCGGTGAATTCGACGTTGAGCAGCTCGGTCATGATGTCGTCGGAGGGATGCTTGGCGCGCCAGTCGATGAAGTCGGCAAAGAACTCGCCGGTGTCCATCGCGGAGGAGGCATCCATCGGTTTGCCTGCCTCGGTGCGCATTTGGTCATTTGTCCGGTCGCGCGCGGCTTCCTGGTATTCGTCGGGAACACCGAGCAGCATGCCGATCACCCGCATCGGCATCTGCGCGCCGAGGTCGCCGACGAAGTCGAAGCTGCCGCCGCCGATGAGCGGATCCAGACTGTGCGCACAGAATTCGCGAATCTTGGGTTCGAGGTCGTTGACCTTGCGCGGGGTGAACATGCGGGCCAGCAGTTTGCGGTGCACGTCGTGGATCGGTGGATCCTCGAAAATTATCACCCCGGGCGGAATGTCGATGTTGGCCTTGATCAGCTCGATGATCGCGCCGCGGGCCGAGCTGAAGGTCTCGTGGTCGACCAGCGCCCGGTCGACGTCGGCGAATCGGCTGAGCGCGTAGAAGTCGTGCTGCTCGTTGTAATACAGCGGCGCTTCTTCGCGGATCGCCTGGAACGCCCGGTACGGGTCGGCATTGATCTCCACGTCGTACGGGTCGTAGTAGACGCCGTCGGGGGCAGTCACCGTCACTGAATTTCGCCTCTCGCCGCGCGCGCATAGGTGCTGGCGCTAAGAATCTGCGGCAACTCTGTCATCAGGCGGCAGCGGGTGTCAACGCAAGATCCATTTTCGCTACCTACCATTCTTCGATACCGAGAATCAGCTTCTCCTAAATAGCCCCGATGTGCGATATGCGAACACCTTCGCCTCATGCGTCGCCCGCTTCGCCGTCGCGATTGAAGCGCAGCAGCGCCTCCTGGGCGTAGGACGCGACCAGCGTCCCGTCCTCGGCGAGGACGTCGCCGCGGCCGTAGCAGCGGCCGTGCGCCAACACCGGACTGTGTTGTCGCAGGAGCAACCACTGCTCGGTGCGAAATGGCCGGTGGAACCACATGGTGTGCGACGTGACGGCCGACGTGAACTGCGTTCCGTTGCCCCGGTGGCTGAATCCCTCGAGGGGCCGCAGTGCCGTGCCGATCAGGGTGAGGTCAGTGGCATACGCGGTCAGGGCCGGCGCGAAGTCGGCATCGACGGCCGGGGTCCGCATCCACACCTCGAATCGCGGCGGGCCGGTGGTGGCCTTGCTGAGGTCGTCGGCGCTGCGGGTCTCCCATGGGATCAGGTCGAGTTCGACCCGATGCGTCTCATCCAGCAGCGTCGAAACCGGTTCGCAGTCTTGGTTTTCCGGGCCGTCCTCGCTCGCGTGCATGGATACCGCGGCGCTGGCCAGCACGGCGTGCGGTTGGCGGGCGGTGATGGACAGCGAGGCAAAGGAGCGGCCTTCGTGCTGACGGGTCGACCGGTAGCGGACCGGCTCGCTGGGCCGCCCCTCGCGGGCGAACACCGTGTGTAGCGATTTGACCGACTTCGCGGGGCAGGCCAGGGACGCGGCCCGGATGAATTGCCCGAGCAATTGCCCGCCGAACACCCGGTGGTAATCCAATTGCTGGCTGACGCCCTCGAACTCCAGCACGTCGTCGGCGCCGGCGTGACCGCTCGCGCGGTGCAGATCGAGGCAGCCGAGCAGGTCTGTCCAGAGGTCCGGCACGCAGTGAGTGTAAGTTAAATTCTCGCTGACCGGTAAGCTGATTCTCAGCCGGCTAGTTGCCGACGAAACCTCGCGAGCAGAAGTCCCAGACCTCGTCGGCGGTAATGGGGTGCATGGTGGCTTCGTCGGACCCGCCGCTCGACTGGGCGATGAACATCACCGTCTGCATGGTCATCGCCGCGATCCGTCGCGGGTTAACGCCCGAACGCAACTGGCCGGCCTCGCTGGCGGCTTCCATGAGCTCAGTGAGCAAAGTAACCAGCGGCGCGTGCGCGATCTTGACTTCGTCGGGATGTGAGACCAGGAGCCGCGGAGCAAAGTCGGTGAACAGCGGCCGCTTGGCGCTCGGGTCCGGCCGCGACGCCTCGAACAGCAGCTCGACCGCGACTTTCAGGCGCTCGATCGGGTCGCTGTGGTTGGCCGTCGCTGCGCGGATCTGGTCCGACGAGCGGCTCAGCGCGTCTTCGAAGAGCGCCAGCAGCAGCTCGTGCTTACCGTCGAACTGCAGGTAGAAGCTGCGCAGCGACTGCTTCGAGCGGTCAACGACCTCTTGGACGGTAAAGTCCGTGCTGCCCTTTTCGATGATGATGGCCTGCGCGGCATCCAGGAAACGCTGGACGCGCTGCGCGGCCCGCAGCTTCGCTGTTTTGATCGACCGCTCGACGGCGCGCTGCTTCCAGGCCGGCTCTTCGCTAGGGCTGGTCACGGGCGGCTCAAGAGATTGCCGCGGGGCGAGAACATGATTGGACTGTACCGGAGAACGCCGTGGCATTGGTGTGCTCTCCCTCTCGCGGGATGACGTGTCTGAGATTGTAACTTTCTCTTGGCGAGAATAGTATTCTCTCACCGCTCCGCAGGGAAGCGGAATCCGAATTACGGAGCGCACATGCAGCTGACCTTCGACGCGGACGTCGAAGCGTTCCGGGACGAATTCGTAGCTTTTCTCGACGAGCACCAGCCTGCCGAGGCGGACGCGGTGCAGCGTTCCCGGTCGTCGTCGGACGTCCCGCCGTGGGCCCGGCAATGGCAGCGGTTGCTGTTCGACCGCGGCTGGCTGCTGCCCGGCCAGCCGCCCGAGTTCGGCGGCCGCAACGCCACGGTATTGCAGCAGTACGTGCACGCCGAGGAGTTGTCCCGGCGCCGGATCTACCAGAGCTTCAATCCGCAAGGCGTCGGCATCATCGCCGCTTCGCTGCTGTCGTTTGGGACGTCGGAGCAGAAGCGGGGTTGGGCGGTGCCGATCCTGCGGGCCGAGATCACCGCATCGCTGGGCATGAGCGAGCCCGGCGCCGGCTCCGATCTCGCCTCGCTGCGCACCGCCGCGGTCCGCGACGGTGACCACTTCGTGGTCAACGGACAGAAGGTATGGACCTCGGGCGCCCATGACGCCGACGTGTTGCTGACCTTCGTGCGCACCGACCCAGAGGCACCGAAGCACAAGGGGATCAGCGTGCTGCTGGTCCCGACCGACAGTCCGGGCCTGACGCGCCGGCCGTTCGCCTCGGCCGCCGCACGCGACGACGTAGACTTCAATGAGGTGTTCTTCACCGACGTGCGCGTGCCGGCCGAGAATCTAGTCGGCCCGCTCAACGAGGGTTGGCGAGTGGCCAATGGTTCGCTCGGGCATGAGCGCAACATGCTCTGGATGGGGTACGCGGACCAACTGCAGGAAATGACAGCCGATTTCGGGCCCTTCGGGGAACTCGAACGCGATCGGTACGCCACCCTGGTGATGGATTACGAGGCGCTGCGGCTACTGGGTTCGGTGACGCTGGCGCGGGCCGCCCGCGGCGAAGAGGACGTAGCGGGCCAGTCGGTGCTCAAGCTGCTCGGGTCCGAGGCTGTCCAGTCCGGGACCGAGCACGTGCTGGGCGCCCGCCGAGTCGACGGGCTCGTCCATCCGGCCCTCACCGGTCCCTACGCGCCGCTGAATCTGGACTCGCACTTCGGCAGTTGGTTCGATCGTTACCTGCGTACCTTCGCCGCGACCATCGCCGGCGGCACATCGGAGATCCAGCGCAACATCATCGCTCAACGGATTCTGGGTTTGCCGCGAAACTAGAGCTGGATCAGGCGCGGCGCAAATCCCTTGTCGCGCAACACCGCTCCGGCCTCGCGAGTCAGCTCGCGGGAACTGCCGAGCAGGCCGTCCAGCACCAGCGCGCGCTTGATGTGGCGCTGCAGGTCATGCTCGGCGGTGAACCCGATACCGCCGAGCACCTGCTGGCAGTGACGGGCCGCAGTCAACGCCGCCTGCCCCGCGGCGGCCTTGGCGAGCACGAAGCCCAGCTCGTCGGGTTCGGCCGCGACGGCCACCAGCGTCGCCTCGGCACCCTCGATCGCGACCAGCGTCTCGGCCAGCCGGTGTCGGATCGCCTGGAACGACGCGACGGGCCGCCCGAATTGCGTTCGGTCCAGGGCGTGTTGACGGGCCAGCGCCAGCATCGCGCGACCGGCACCCACCAGCCACCAGCCGAGCGCCTGTCGTCCGGGTCCGAGCGGAGTCGAGTCGCCTTCGGCGACAGGGTGTATCGGCAAGTCGTCACCGAGCACCGAGCCCGGCTCGCCGGTCCGGGCCCACACCACCCAGGAGTCGCCGGTGTATCGCAGCGGCACCGTGCCGCCACCCTCGCGGCCGGCCGCACGTAACACCACGTCGTTGAGCACTGGCGCGTGAGCACCGGTTTCGCCGAGCAGCCGGAACACCAAAGAAACTGCGGCGTCGGGCATTTCGTCGAGCATCTCGAGCCAGCCCAACTCGGTCAGCGCGGCGTCGAGCTGCTGGCCCGACACCGTAGTCATCGTTTTGCGCAGACCGTCTTCGAGCAGCTGCCAGGATTCGCGGTCCACGGCTACTCCTTGCCCAGGTCCAGCAGCCGACGCGCGATGATGTTGCGCTGAATCTCGGCGGTACCGCCATAGATGGTCGACGCCCGGGAATAGAGGAATTCCGACCGCCAGGGGCTGTCATCCAACTCGACCACGCCGGGCAGCAGATCGCGCACCGTGTCGTAGAGCCGCTGCTCGGCGCCGGCCAGCAGCACCTTGTCGATAGATGTCTGCGGGCCCAACGACTCGCCGTCGGCCAGCCTGTGCTGGGTGGCACGCGACCGGCAGCGCAGCGTATGCAGCGCGAGATAGGCTGCGCCGAGCTCGAATTCGTCCGGCTCGCTGGCCTCGGCGATCAGCTCGTCGAATCGCGAGTAGAGGTAGGCGATGCGCTGCCAGAAGCAGGTGGAGCGCTCATAGGGGAGCAGGTCCATCGCCAGGCGCCAACCGTCGCCGGGTTGGCCGAGCATGCGTTCGGCCGGCACCACCACGTCGTCGTAGTAGACCTCGCAGAACTCGTCGACGCCGTGCATGGTGCGCAGCGGGCGCACGCTGATTCCGGGGGTGTCCAGGTCGACGAAGAACGCGGTGATGCCGTCGTAGCCGGGCGCGGTTCGGGTGAGCAGGATGCACCGGGTGGAGAACTGCGCGTAGCTGGTCCAGACCTTCTGTCCGTTGATGATCCAGTTGTCGCCGTCCTGAACCGCGCGGGTCGTCAGCGACGCCAGGTCGCTGCCCGACCCGGGCTCGGAAAAGCCTTGGCACCACTGCTCTTCGCCCCGGAGTAGGCGCGGCACCATCTCCGCGGCGAGTCCGGCCGGCGCGTAGTCGATCATGGTGGGCGTCAGCACTTCGAGCATCGAGTAGGGGCCGGGTTCGGCCAGGCGGCGGCCCACCACTTCTTCGCCGACGACCGCGCGCAGTATCGCGGGACCGCCCAACCCGCCCACCTCGACCGGCCAGCCGTAGCGCATCCAGTCGGCATCGTAGAGCGCTCGGCTCACGCGGGCCATCTGCTTCATGTGGCCTTCGAGCGAATGATCCGGCGCGGGAGTCAGGTCGCGCTCGTCGAGCCACGCCCGAAGATCCGCCCGGAACTGCGCCAGGTTCACGCAGGTGGCCTGCCGATCGCGTGCGGGCGGCCCGAGTCGTGGGTGCCGTTGCGCCGAATGAAGGTCATGGCACGGGTTTTCAACCGCCACCCGTCGTTGGTCCGAACGTAGTTATCCTTGTAGTAGCCGATCCGCATGTCGTGCGTGGCGTGGTCGATGAAGCACAGCGGCTGGGTACCGGTAGCCGTGTCGCCATCGAGGTCGATCACCGGGGTCGCAGTCATGAACAGGCCCTTGGGTGCGGCATCCACCAGCACCGGAAACCGTTCCAGCGCATAGGTTTCGCCGAACGCGCTGTAGGTGCCGTCCGGGGTGAAGACCGCGACCAGTCCGTCGATGTCTTCCTGGGTGATGGTCACCGCGTAGCGGGCCAGCAATTGCTGGATCTCGACGAGGTCCTCAATTCGCTCCGACATAGACTTTGCCGCCTTTCATCACAAAGTTCACCTTCTGTGTTACGGCGATGTCCGACAACGGATTTCCCGGCACCGCGATGATGTCGGCGAGTTGCCCCTCGACGAGCCGGCCGCGGTCGGTGACATTGATCAACTCGGCCGCGGTGGTCGTGGCCGCCCGCAGCACCGCCAGCGGTGGCATGCCCCATTCCACCAGCGTGACGAGCTCGTCGGCATTTTTGCCGTGCGGGATGGCCGGCGCGTCGGTGCCGACCGCGATCTTCACCCCGGCCTCGTAGGCGGCCTTGATCGACGTCTCCGCCTTCGGGAACATCTCGGCGGCCTTGTCCTGCAATTCCTTTGGAGCGCGGGAGACGTCCATCGCCTGAGCGAGCCTGCGGGTGGTCACCAGGAACCGGTCGTTGTCGACCAGCATCTGGATGGCCTCGTCGTCCATCAGGAAGCCGTGCTCGATGCAGTCGATGCCGCACGCGACCGCGTGCTTGACCGCTTCCGCCCCGTGCGTGTGCGCGGCGACACGTAACCCGCGCCGGTGCGCCTCGTCGACGATCGCCCGCAGTTCTTCATCCGAATAGTGTTGCGCGCCAGCCTCGCCGGTCAACGACATCACGCCGCCGGACACGCAGACCTTGATCAATTGGGCACCGTGCTTGATCTGGTAGCGCACGGCCTTGCGGATCTCGTCGACCCCATTGGCGATGCCCTCTTCAACCGTGAGCTCGAGCACGCCCGGCATGAACGCGGCGAACATCGTCGGGTCCAGGTGCCCGCCGGTCGGCGTGATCGCATGGCCGGCCGGCACGATTCGAGGCCCCTCGACCCAGCCGGCGTCGATGGCCTTGCCCAGCGCCACGTCCAGCAGGTAGCCGCCAGTCTTCACGAACAGGCCCAAGTTGCGCACCGTGGTGAAACCGGCACGCAACGTGCGTCGGGCGTTGCCGATGGCACGCAACACCCGTGTCGGGGGGTCGTCCTGCACCTGGGACAGCCCAGGCGTCTCGCCCCGGCCACCCATCAGCAGGTTGACTTCCATGTCCATCAGGCCGGGCAGCAGGATCGAGTCCCCGAGATCGATGATGGTGTCTTCCGGACCCGTCGGGCCCGAGCCGCCGACGCCGACGATCCGATCGCCCTCGACGCGCAGGATGCCGGGCGAGACGATCTCGCCGGCATCGATGTCGAGCAGCCCGGCGGCCTTGAGCGTGAGCACCGGTTAGATCACCGGCTCCCGAAGCACCTCTACCCAGGCCGCCCCGCTGTCGGGAACACGCGGCTGCTTCCACGCCTCGATTGGGAACGACACCATGACCAGCGACTGCATGATGTGCATGAGCGTCCTTGCGTCCTCGGGCAAATCGTCCAAGGGAAACTTATCGCAGTACGCGATGACATCGTTGAGCTTCGGAAATGCCACGTCGTAGAACGCCTGCATCTCGGCCATCGAGGAGGCCAGCCGTTTGGCGTAGCGCTCGGGCTCGGTGGCCAGATCCCAGTCGAGATATGGCTCCAGAGCGGCGAATTCAGACGGTAACGCCATTGCTTTGGTACTCCTTCACATAGTCGGCGGTCGTCTTGTGCAGGTGGCGGATCAGGATTTCCTGGTCACACAGCAGGAATTCCTTGACGGCCCGGGTGCCGATCATGGTCTGGGTTGCCTCCAGCGTGTTGGCATCCTGCAACGCATATTCCTTGAACGTCACCGCGGCCAGTTCCTGGGCCAACCGCTCCCGTGCGTTCTTGGGCGGAACGAAGTACAGCGTCGACTCGAATATGTGCTTGTCCACCGCGGTCGGCCAGTAGTGATAGGTCAGGAACCAGCCCGGCTCCCAGATCAGCAGCATGAAGTTCGGATAGAAGAGCCACGAGTCGATGCCCCACTGCGGCACCCTCTTGACGTTGACACCCGGTGGCAGTTCGAGGTTTTCGATGATCTCCGGCTTGTCCCAGGGGCCGAACAGCCCGCTGCGCAGCACCTGATCCAAGGGTTTGACCATGGACATGTCCGGGGGCGGTGCCTGACCACCCCAGGTCGACTGCAGGTTGTGCGGTCCGGCCAATTCGTAGTGCAGTGCCTCGTAGCCGAACTTCTGGATCTTGGCGGCTTCTTCCTTGGTGTACTGACCCTGGTGCAGGATCGGCGCGTGATAGAACTCGACGAACGCGTCGATGAACAGCTTCCAATTGCTGCCGACCTCGGCCCGGTAAGAGTAGGTTTCGGTCATCTCGCCGAACGGATAGCCCTCGATGCTTTTGGCCAGCGGTCCGAGATAGTCGACCAACGGTGCGGCGTTGTCGTCGAAGTTGATGAAGATGAAGCCTTCCCATACCTCGCAGCGGACGGTGGCCAGTCCGTAGTTGCCCTTGTCGAGGTTGAAAAACTCCTCTTCCTGCTGAACGAAGGCCAGATCGCCGTCCAGGCTGTATCGCCAGGCGTGGTACTTGCAGGTGAACTGACGGCAGGTGCCGGAGGTCTCCTCATTCGGAAAGTCGTTCCACACCAACTTGTTTCCGCGGTGACGGCACACGTTGTGGTACGCCTTGACCGACCCGTCCTTGGTCTTGACGATGATGACGGACGTGCCCTTGCCGGCCGAGGGAAGTTCCTTGGTGAAGTAGCTGCCGGTGCGCGGCAGCCGGTCGACGCGGCCGACGTTGAGCCAGGTCTTCTTGAACACCGCCTCGCGCTCGGCTTCGAAGAATGCGGGGTCAATCGAGTCGGTGTAGTCCACCGGATCGGTGCCCAGGTCCGGGTAGTTCTCGGTCCAGCTGCCTGCGGCGGGCTTGGGGAAGTGTGCCAACGTTCTTACCTCTCTTCTGTTCCGGCGCGGTCTTCGACCTCGACGCCAAAAGTGTTCAATGCCAGTGCAAGCGCGATGTAGTTGCCGGTGGTGAAGACCAGATCCATCCGCTGTTGCTCGTCGAGCCGCTCGCCAAGCGCCGCCCAGGTCTGATCGGAGAGGTTGCTCTTCTCATCGAGTTCGTCGACGGCGCGCAGCACCGCACTGTCGAATGCATCCGTCGACTGACCGCTCTGCGCGGCCTCGACGTCGGCGTCGGTCAGCCCGACCTTCTTGGCCATGTTCACGTGATGCGTCCACTCGTAGCCGCACTCGCGGCGGTGCGCGACGCGCAGAATCACCAGCTCGCGTACCCGCGGCGGCAGCGTCGACCCATACAGCAGATAGGTGCTGAACTTGAGATAGGCACGGGTCAGCTTCGGGTGGCGCACCAGTGTGGACAGCAGCGTGCCGGCGTCGTCGGGGTTACGACGCTCCTCGGGAAGCATCACCGACACCGCATGCCGGGCGGCGTCGTCCCACTCCTCCGCCGGCAACGGGGACAGGCGCATACGGACTCCTCGAGTAAGAGAATCATATTCTCAAATTTGATCAATAGGTTTCCACGATCTTCCGGATTGGTCAATATCCGGGTGTCACCTGCGCCGACACAGGTACCTCGCGTACCCCGAGTCGAAGGGCCAACCGCACTACTACCGAGCCGCGGGTAGCCTTGGAATGTTGATTCTCGCGAATCAAGAAGCTAGTTTTCATGACACGGGTGAAGTCAACGTCGAAAGCGATTCGTCAACGGGCCGACCACGGGTTCGCGACAATCACTCCGATAACCGCGAGCCAGTGACCAGGTGGGCCCCGAAACGCCCCCACGGAGAGGACCGGGCAGTGAACAAAGACGACATGATCCTGATCAGCGTCGACGACCACACCGTCGAGCCACCCGACATGTTCAAGAATCACCTACCGAAGAAGTACATCGACGACGCGCCTCGTCTGGTGCACAACGAGGACGGCTCCGACACCTGGCAGTTCCGCGACACGATCATCCCGAACGTCGCGCTGAACGCCGTCGCTGGTCGGCCCAAAGAGGAATACGGCCTGGAGCCGCAGGGGCTCGATGAGATCCGGCCCGGCTGTTACAACGTCGACGAGCGGATCAAAGATATGAACGCCGGGGGAATCCTGGCGTCGATTTGCTTCCCGTCGTTCCCCGGCTTCGCCGGCCGGCTGTTCGCCACCGAGGACCACGACTTCTCGGTGGCGCTGGTCCAGGCCTACAACGACTGGCACATCGACGAGTGGTGTGGCGCCTACCCGGCCCGCTTCATCCCGATGGCGATCCCGGTGATCTGGGATGCCGAAGAGTGCGCCAAAGAGGTGCGACGGGTCGCCAAGAAAGGCGTGCACGCGCTGACCTTCACCGAGAACCCGGCCGCGATGGGCTACCCGAGCTTCCACGACGACTACTGGACGCCGTTGTGGGAAGCGTTGTGCGACACCGACACCGTGATGAACGTGCACATCGGATCCTCGGGCCGGCTGGCGATCACCGCCCCCGATGCGCCGATGGACGTGATGATCACCCTGCAGCCGATGAACATCGTGCAGGCCGCGGCGGACCTGTTGTGGTCCAAGCCGATCAAGAAGTACCCGGACCTGAAGGTCGCGCTGTCCGAGGGCGGCACCGGGTGGATCCCCTACTTCCTCGAGCGTGCCGACCGCACCTACGAAATGCACTCCACATGGACGCACCAGGACTTCAAGGGCAAGCTGCCCAGCGAGGTGTTCCGCGAGCACTTCCTGACCTGCTTCATCAGCGACAAGGTCGGTGTCAAGCTGCGCAACATGATCGGCATCGACAACATCTGCTGGGAAGCCGACTACCCGCACAGCGACTCGATGTGGCCGGGTGCGCCCGAGGAACTCTGGGAAGTGCTGTCGGAGAACAACGTGCCGGACGACGAGATCAAGAAGATGTCGTATCAGAACGCGATGCGCTGGTACTCCTTCGACCCGTTCAGTCACATCACCGAAGCGCAGGCCACGGTCGGTGCGTTGCGTAAGGCCGCTGAGGGACACGATGTTTCGATCCGGGCTCTGTCGAAGCACGAGCACGGTGGCGCCAGCTTCGCCGACTTCGCTGCCAGCGCCAAGGAACTGACCGGCAACAAGGACTGACACGCCACTGGACTTCGACTGCCCGCAGCGGGCCGGCGCCGAAACCGGTGGACTGATCAAAGGAGATATCGCAGTGGCCGGCGGTGGGATGAGCTTCGAGCTGACCGATGACCAAGAGCTGATCCGCAAGTCGGTCGCCGAGCTGGCGTCGAGGTTCGACGACCAGTACTGGATGGAAAAGGACCTCGCGCACGAGTTCCCGCAGGAGTTCTACGACGCGATCGCCTCGGGCGGCTGGCTCGGCATGACGATCCCCGAGGAGTATGGCGGCCACGGACTCGGCATCACCGAGGCGACGTTGCTGCTCGAGGAGGTGTCGCGGTCGGGCGCGGCGATGAACGGTGCCAGCGCGATTCACCTGACGATCTTCGGCATGCAGCCCGTCGTCAAACACGGGTCCGAGGAGCTGAAGGCCAGGACGCTGCCGCGCATCGTCAACGGCGACCTGCACGTGTGCTTCGGCGTCACCGAACCCGGTGCGGGACTTGACACCTCGCGCATCACGACCTTCGCCAAGCGTGAGGGCGACAACTACCGGATCAACGGACGCAAGGTCTGGATCTCCAAGGCGCAGGAGTCCGAAAAGATCCTGCTGCTCACGCGCACCGATCGCTGGCCGTATCGAAAAGCGCGGCGCCAAGAAGACCGACGGCATGACGCTCTTCCTCACCGACCTCGATCGCGACCACGTCGACATCCGGCCGATCAAGAAGATGGGCCGCAACGCCGTCAGCTCCAACGAGCTCTTCATCGACGATCTGATCGTGCCGGTGGAGGATCGCGTCGGCGAGGAGGGCAAGGGCTTCAAGTACATCCTTGACGGCCTCAACCCCGAACGGATGCTGATCGCCGCTGAGGCGCTCGGCATCGGCCGCGTCGCGCTGGAGAAGGCCGTCAAGTACGGCAACGAGCGCGTCGTGTTCAACCGCCCGATCGGCATGAACCAGGGCCTGCAGTTCCCGCTCGCGGACTCGCTGGCGCGTCTGGACGCCGCGGAATTGGTGCTGCGCAAGGCCACCTGGCTCTACGACAACGGGAAGCCCTGTGGGCGCGAAGCGAATACCGCGAAGTATCTGTGCGCCGACGCCGGATTCGGGGCTGCCGATCGGGCCCTGCAGTTGCACGGCGGGATGGGCTATTCGGAGGAGTACCACGTGTCGCGCTACTTCCGCGAGTCGCGTCTGATGAAGATCGCCCCGGTCAGTCAGGAGATGATTCTGAACTTCCTCGGCGAGCATGTGCTGGGAATGCCGAGGAGCTACTGATGTCGTCACTGTTCGACCTCAGCGGCCGCTCGGCGCTGGTCACCGGATCGGGCAGCGGCATCGGTGCCGCCGTCGCCGAGGCATTGGCCGGCGCCGGCGCTGCGGTCCTCGTGACCGACGTCGACGCGGACGCCGCTTCGGCTGTCGCCGAACGCATTTGCGCCAGCGGCGGCAAGGCCGAAAGCGCCGCGCTCGACGTGCGCGACCGGTCGGCCGCCGAGGCCGCGGTGGCGCAGGCCGCCGCGCTGTCCGGATGGCGTGCTGAACATCCTGATCAACAACGCCGGGGTGACCGCGCCGGGGATGTTCGCCGACCTCACCGACGAGAGCTTCTACAAGGTGCTCGACATTCATCTGATGGGGGCGGTGCACTGCGCGCAGGCCGCGCTGAAGTCGCTTCCCACCGACGGCACCGGCCGCATCATCAACGTGGTCTCGTCGGCCGGGATCACCGGCACGCTCGGTCAGGTCAACTATTCGGCCGCCAAGGCCAGCATCATCGGATTCACCAAGTCGCTGGCGCGCGAGCAGGCGCGCAACAACATCATGGTGAATGCGCTTGCGCCGCTGGCGGCTACGCGGATGACCGAGACCATCCGCACCAACGAGAAGTTCGCGGCCAACATGATGAGCCGTATTCCGTTGAAGCGCTGGGCCGAACCGGAAGAGGTTGCCGGCGCATTCGTGTTCTTCGCCTCCGACGCCGCCTCCTACATCACCGGACAGGTGCTGCCGGTGGACGGCGGCATGGTGATGTGATGCCCGAGCACCAAGGGCCCCTGACGGGCATCACCGTCGTGGCCCTGGAGCAGGCGGTCTCCGCGCCGATGTGCACCCGGGTACTGGCCGACTTCGGTGCGCGGGTCATCAAGATCGAGAATCCCAAGGGCGGTGATTTCGCCCGCTACTACGACGAGGTCGTCAACGGGCTTGCCGCGCACTTCGTCTGGGCCAACCGCGGCAAAGAGTCGGTCACGCTCGACCTGAAAATCGACAGCGGGGCTGGATATTCTGCACCGACTGCTCGATCGCGCCGACGTGCTGGTGTCCAACCTGCGCCCGGCGCAATGGCCCGTCTCGGGATCTCGGCCGCCGATCTCGAGCAGCGCCACCCAGACGTCATCGCGGTCGAAATCGACGGATACGGGCCCGGTGGACCGCTGTCCCACAAACGGGCTTACGACCTACTCGTCCAGGCCGAGTCCGGCGCCTGCGCGATCACCGGCAGTCCGGGCATGCCGGCGAAACCCGGTCCACCGGTCGCCGACATCACTACCGGGCTGTATTCGGCGCTGTCCATTCTGGCGCTGCTGTATTCACGGGACGCGAAGTCGGCAGCCGCGGCCGCACGGCAACACGATCGGACTCAGCCTGCTCGACACCATGACGGAGCTGATGGGGTATCCGCTGACCTACACCCAGCATTCCGGCGTCGACCAGCAGCCGCTGGGCATGAGCTCGCCCGCGGTGGCGCCCTACGGGGCGTACCAAACCGCTGACGACCAGACGGTGGTACTGGGCACCACCAACGATGCGAATGGCAACGACTTTCACGCCAGATCATCGAGCGTGACGATCTCGCCGACGACCCGCGGCTGGCGAACAACTCCGGCCGCTGCGCGCACCGCGACGTTCTCAACGAGGCAATCGGCGCCTGGTGCGCCCAGCACGATCTGGACCACGTGCAAAAGACGGCGGACGCCGCCGGGATCGGTAACTCGCGCTACAACCTGCCGAGCGAAGTGCTGGCGCATCCGCAGTTGAAGGCACGCGATCGTTGGCGGCGGGTCGAAACGCCCGCCGGCCCGATTCAGGCGCTGCTGCCGCCACCGGTGATCGCCGGCTATCAGGCCCCGATGGGCGCGGTTCCCGGGCTGGGGCAGCACACCGATGCGGTGCTGGCCGACCTCGGCCTCGGCGCCGACGAGATCGATGGGCTGCGAGGACAGGGCGCAGTCGGACCGGCGTACTCGTGACCACCGACGACGATGCGCTGCTGTGCAATGACCGCGACGGAGTCCGGACGCTGATCCTCAACCGGCCGCGCCGCAAGAACGCGATCAACCGTGAACTGTGGATCATGTTGGCACAGGCCTTGATTGACGCGGACAAGAACGCCGGCGTGCGTGCGGTGGTGCTCACCGGGGCCCAGGGGGCCTTCTGCTCCGGCGCCGACATCTCGGCGCCGGACGACAGCCATCCCGTCCACAAGCTGCGATGGCTGACCGATGTCGCGCTGGCACTGCACGAGTTGTCCAAACCGACGATCGCGAAGGTCAACGGCGTCGCGGTCGGTGCTGGGTGGAATCTGGCGCTGGGGTGCGACCTGGTGGCGGCGACGCCGGAATCGACCTTCTCGCAGATCTTTTCCAAACGCGGGCTGTCGGTGGATCTCGGTGGCTCGTGGCTGCTGCCGAAAATCGTCGGCCTGCAACAGGCCAAGCGTCTGGTGTTGCTGGCGGAAACCATCGGCGCTGCCGAAGCGCAGGCACTGGGGCTGGTGACCTGGACGGTGCCCGCCGACGAGATCGACGCCTTCGTCGATGGGATTGCCGATCAGTTGGCGGCCGGCCCGCCGATTGCGTTGGCGCACAGCAAGGCACTGCTGAACGAGGGTGCCGACCGAACCCTGCGCGACGCCCTGGCCAACGAGGCCCGCGCACAGGTCGGTAATTTCGGCACAGTCGATTCGGCGGAGGCGTATGCCGCTTTCGCCGCGAAGCGCGACCCGTCGTTCACGGGGCAGTGGGCGGTCAAGAGAGCGGAGCAGAACAATGCGTGAAACAGTCATCGTCGAGGCGGTGCGCACACCTGTCGGCAAACGCAATGGCGGGCTGTCGGAGATGCACGCCGCTGACCTGTCGGCGGTGGTGCTCAACGAACTCATCGAGCGCACCGGCCTCGACCCGAACGTCATCGACGACGTGGTGTGGGGCTGTGTGTCGCAGGTCGGCGACCAGTCCAGCAACATCGGCCGGTACGCGGTGCTGGCCGCCGGCTGGCCCGAGCACATTCCGGGCACGACGATCAACCGCGCCTGCGGCTCCAGCCAGCAGGCGCTCGACTTCGCGGCGCAGGCGGTGATGTCCGGCCAGCAGGACGTGGTGGTGGCCGGTGGCGTCGAGGTGATGAGCAGGGTGCCGCTGGGGTCGGCGCGGGCGATCGGTCAGCCCTACGGTCCCAAAGTGCTTGCGCGGTATGACGACTTCTCCTTCAACCAGGGCATTTCGGCTGAGATGATCGCCAAGAAGTGGGGCTTTTCCCGCACTCGGCTCGACGAGTACTCCGCGCTGTCCCACGAACGCGCCGCGGCCGCACAGGACAACGGTGCCTTCACCAATCAGATCGCCCCGGTCTTCCCCCCGTCCAGCCAGGACGGCGGTGTTGTCACCGCCGACGAGGGCATCCGGCGCGGTACGACGGTGGAGAAGCTGGCCGGTCTCAAACCCGCCTTCGACGAGGCGGGCGTGATCCACGCCGGAAACTCGTCCCAAATCTCCGATGGGGCAGCGGCTTTGCTCGTGACGACATCGGACATCGCGGTCGAGCTCGGGCTGACGCCGCTGGTGCGTTACATTGCCGGCGCGGTGACCGGGGCCGACCCGGTGCTGATGCTCACCGGACCGATCCCGGCCACCGAAAAGGTGCTGGCGAAGGCCGGCGTGGCGATCGAGGACATCGGTGTGTTCGAGGTCAACGAGGCCTTCGCCCCGGTTCCGTTGGCCTGGCTGGCCGAAACCGGTGCCGACCCGGACCGGTTGAACCCGCTCGGCGGCGCGATCGCCCTCGGGCATCCGCTGGGCGCATCGGGCGCGGTCCTGATGACTCGGATGGCACACCACATGCGCGACAACGGCATTCGCTACGGGTTGCAGACCATGTGCGAGGGCGGCGGCACCGCGAATGCGACTATCGTCGAACTCGTTGCCTGACAAGGAAAGTCATGCGTAGAGACCTGTTCACCGAGGACCACGAGGCGTTTCGCGAACTGGCTCGCGACTTCATCGACAAGGAGGTCGTACCCGCCTACCCGGAATGGGAGAAAGGCGGGCGGATGCCACGCGACGTCTTCATGAAGATGGGCGCGCTCGGGATGCTCGGGATGGCGATTCCTGAGGAGTATGGCGGCGGCGGCATGCCCGACTACCGCTACAACGTCGTGCTGCAGGAGGAGGCCGCCAAGGCGCTGGTGACGCTGTCCACCGTCCGTACCCAACTCGAGGTGATCCTGCCGTACTTCCTGCACTATGCCAACGAAGAACAGCGCAAGCGCTGGTTTCCCGGGCTTGCCGACGGCACGCTGCTCACCGCCGTCGCGATGACCGAACCCGGAACCGGATCGGACCTGGCCGGCATGCGCACCACGGCAGTGCGTGACGGTGACCACTGGATTGTCAACGGCGCCAAGACATTCATCACCGGCGGTATGCAGGCCGACCTCGTCATCGTGGTGGCCCGGACCTTCACCGACCCCGACAATCGGCGCACGGGCCTGACGCTGCTCGTTGTCGAAGACGGTATGACGGGATTCACCCGCGGCCGCGAGTTGGAGAAGATGGGCTGCAAGGTCCAGGACACCGCCGAGCTGTCCTTCGTCGACGTCCGCGTCCCGGCCGAGAATGTGCTGGGCGACGAAGGCGAGGCCTTCGGCTATCTGGGTCACAACCTTCCCCAGGAGCGCCTGACGGTCGCGGTCGGATCGGTGGCGCAGGCTCGCTCGGCGATCGCCGCGGCGATCGAGTACACCAAGGACCGCAAGGCTTTTGGTCAACCCGTTGCGTCGTTCCAGAACACCAAGTTCGAAATGGCTGCGTGCTCAACCGAAGTCGAAGCCGGGCAGGCGATGCTGGACCGCGCCGTCGCGTTGCACGTTGAAGGCGAGCTGTCGGCCGCCGACGCGGCTCGGGTGAAGCTGTTCTGCACCGAGATGCAGGCCCGGGTGGTGGATCGCTGTCTGCAACTCTTCGGCGGCTACGGCTACATGATGGAGTATCCGATCGCCCGGTTGTACACCGATGCGAGGGTCGCGAGGATCTACGCCGGCACCAGCGAAGTGATGAAGGTGATCATCGCCAAGTCGCTCGGTCTGTAGTGCGGCGAATTTGATCGGCTGAGACCCTTGTCACAGTGGGCCAAACCAACCTACTGTGTGTTCAGTTGGTTGGTTGGGACGAAGGAGTCCGGTGCCCGAGACACGGCCGTATGACTCGTTGCGGGCCAAAGGCGAGGATCGCAAACAGCGCATCCTGGCCGTCGCGCAGCGGTTGCTGACCCGCAACGGGTGGCGCAATACGACGCTGGCCCAAATCGCCGGCGAGGCCGGGGTGAGTCCGGCGGGCCTGCTCCATCACTTCGAATCCAAGGAACAGCTGCTCCACGCGGTGCTGGACATCCGCGACGCGGACGACGACTCGCATGCCGACCGGGCCGGTGACCTGATCTCGGAAGTCGCGGCGGTGGCGGAGCGGTTCTACCGGTCACCCGAGCTGGTCGGCACCTACAGCGTGCTGCTGGCCGAGAACGTCGACCGCGAGGCGCCACTGCACGACCGTCTGGTCGCCCGCTATCAGAGCGCGACCGACATCATCACCGAACTCATCCGGCGCGGTCAGCGGGCCGGCCAGTTCCGCTTGGACATGGACGTGACCGTCAAGGCAACGCAAATCCTTGCCTTCATCACTGGAATGGAGACGACATGGCTGATCAATCCCTCGATACCGTTGACCGAGGTCTTCAAGGAGTACTCGGAGTCGTTGGCACGGGACATGGCGCCTCCGAACCCGGCGTGAGGTATCGGCTCGACGTCGTCGCGGCGGATGTCGCGGACGTGGTCAGGTTTGCCGGCGGCTGGCTCTTCGACCGGGCGATGGCCGGCTGGGACGTCACCGTGCTGGTCGCCGATCATCCCGACGAGCGGCCCCTGCAGATCCTCGGCGTGCAGATCCTCGACCTCGAGTACGCGCTGACAACAGCCGGGCACCGGCCACCACCACAGACCCTGGCCGCCGCGGCCGACCTGTTCGACTGCGATTCGCGCGTTAGGCAGGGCGTCCTGCATGCGCTCGACCAGGGTGCTACCGAGGTCACGCTGTGGGGACAGACCTGGCCCGTCGAGCTGGACTCACACGTCGGTCGGGTCGAGCACCGGCTCAGTGCGGCAGCTCAGGCCTTCAAGGGGCAGGCGCTCGCAGCGGCCGGACTGTCGGCGGTCGGAAGCGGGCCGATCGAGGTCTTCCGCGGCCGGGTGGTGTCGAGCCAGTCGGTGCAGGCCGATCTCGTCCCGGCGGGCTAGTCAACGCAGGCACCCGCGTTGACGCCCCGGCATGCTCTGTGGAAATCTAATATCCATCGCTGAGAGGCTCATTCTCACTGGCGAGATTGGAGCGGTGCACGATGGTGAACGACTTCACCGACAAGGATTTCTTCCGGGGCAGCGATCTCATCGCGGATCCCTACCCCTATTACGAAGCGCTGCGGCAGCAATGCCCGGTGACCAAAGAGAAGCACCACGACGTCACCATGGTGACCGGCTGGGAAGAAGCGTGCGCCGTCCTCAACGACCCCGAGACGTGGTCGTCGTGCAACTCGGTGACCGGACCGTTCCCCGGTTTCCCGGTGAGCCTCGAGGACAAGCGCGATAGCGATCTCACCGAGCTGATCGCTCAGCACCGCGACGAGTTGCCGTTCAGCGACCAGTTGCCGACTCTCGACCCGCCGACCCACACCAATCACCGCTCGCTACTGATGCGGCTGATTACTCCGAAGCGCCTCAAGGAGAACGAGGACGCCATGTGGGTACTGGCCGACCAGGCGCTCGACGAATTCCTGGCACCCGGCCGCGGCGAGTTCATCAAGGGCTTCGCGAGCCCGTTCACGCTGCTGGTGATCGCCGACCTGCTCGGCGTGCCGATGGAAGACCGCGACAAGTTCGTCGAGGGCATCCGCGACCACTCTGGTGGCGGTGTCGGCGGTACCGGCAAGGAGTCGCTGGCCCACAGTCCCCTTGAATTCCTCTACGGCCTGTTCTCCGACTACGTCAACGACCGCCGCGCCAACCCTCGCGAGGACGTGCTGACCGGACTCGCCACCGCCACCTACCCGGACGGCTCGACGCCGGACGTCGGCGACGTGGCTCGTGTTGCGGCCAACGTCTTTTCGGCCGGTCAGGAAACCACCGTGCGTCTGCTCGGTGCGTCTTTACAGACGCTCGGGGAGCGGCCGGACATCCAGGCACAATTGCGCAAGGACCGCAGCCTGTTGCCGAACTTCATCGAGGAATCGCTGCGCCACGAGAGCCCGGTCAAGGGTGACTTCCGGATGAATCGTCGGCCGGTCAACGTCGGCGGGGTCGACCTGCCTGCGGGCACCACGGTGATGATCGTGCAGGCCGCCGCCAACCGCGACCCGCGTCGATTCGACGACCCGGCCACCTTCGACCCAGCCAGAAAGAATGCGCGGCAACACATTTCGTTCGGCCGCGGTATCCATAGCTGTCCCGGCGCTCCGCTGGCCCGTGCCGAGACGCGGGTGGCGCTCGAGCGGCTGCTCGACCGCACGTCCGATATCCGGATCAGCGAGGAGCACCACGGGCCGGCCAATGAACGTCGCTACCGATATGTTCCGACCTACATCCTGCGCGGGCTGATGGAACTGCACCTGGAGTTCACGCCGGCATGAAGGTCTGGGTAGACGACCAGCGCTGTCGCGGACACGGGATGTGCCTCACACTCTGCCCGGACGTGTTCAGCCTCACCGACGACGGTTACGCGGTCGCGGTCGACTCCGATGTGCCAGTCGACCTGGAGGCGGCCGCGCAGGAGGCCATCCAGTGCTGCCCAGAACAAGCCATCAGCGAGAAATAGCAAGGAGTTTGGTCGAATTATGCCCAAGGGATATGTCATTCTCACCGAGGCCATCAAGGATCCGGAAGGCATGAAGGCCTACGGCCGGGCGGCCGGCGCGGCGATGGGTGGAGTCAACATCCTCGCGGTGGACACCAAGGCCGAAACGCTCGAAGGCACCTGGCACGGTGACCAGACCGTCGTGCTGGAATTCGAATCCGTGGACGCCGCACGCGCCTGGTACGAGTCGGACGCCTACCAGGAAGCGGCGAAGCTCCGTCTAGCCGCAGCCGACTGCAACGCGGTCATCATTTCTGGATTTGCCTGAGCAGCAACCGGTTACGGCTGACGGACGCCGATCTCGTCGCAGATCGGCCCGACGATGAACAGGCCACCGCGCGGCGTGCAGAACGGGTGCGGGGGCGGCGGCGGTGGCGGAGGCGGCGGGGTGAAGACCGGGGCCGGGACGTCGGCCAGTACAAAGCTGCCGTCGGTGGTTCCCGCGAATCGTACGTTTCCCTGGCCCATCGGCACGATGTACCACGTGTGGCACACACCCATGTCCCACTCGAGGCCCCGGTACGGCAATCCTTGTCCGGGACACCAATTGTGAGCCTGGGGGCTAAAGGGATCGGCCTGAGCGACACCGGTGGCGAGTCCAGCCCCGGCGACCGCAATGCCGCCCGCCAGCAGTGCCGTTGTGATGGCTTTCCTCATAGCGGTTTCCTTCCACTTTTCGTGGTCCGAAAAGTAGCGGTGACCGCTTGATGGATTCTTAATGCCGCGTTCGTAGTCAAACTGTCACGCCGTGCGACGCCTAGGTGTTACTCGCGAATCGAGATGGCCTGTCGCGGGCATTGGCGAATCGCGTCGAGCACCTGCTCCTCGTTCTCGGGTGTGACTTCGTCCTGCAGGATCGTCAATGTGTCGTCGTCTTCGAGCTGAAACACCTCGGGGATGACGCCCATGCAGACCCCGTTGCTTTCGCACAGGCCCCAGTCGACTTCGATCTTCTTCGTCACCGCACTACCTTCACTGGCACGTGCAGCCAGCCCGCGACGTTCTGCATGGTGACTCGTTTGCAGCCGTCCCAATTCACCTCGTAGCGCGGCATGAAGTCGAGCAGTTTCTCCAACGCGACCCGGCTTTCCATCCGGGCCAGCGCGGCGCCCAGACAGCTGTGAATGCCGTACCCCAGACCGAGGTGCTGCGCCTCGGTGTGGTCGCGGTCGATGTCGAAGACGTCGGCGTCGGTGAAGGCGTCGGGATCGCGGTTGGCGGCGGCGTTCATCACGAAGACCGGCTTGCCCGGCGGAATCGTGCCGCCGCTGGTGTGCGCTTCCTTCAACGTCCAGCGGACGTTGTACTGCACCGGTCCTTCGTAGCGCAGCAGTTCTTCGACCGCGCCGCTCAGCTTGCTGCGATCGGCCTGCAGCTTCTCCCACTGGTCCGGGTTGCGGGCGAAGAGCACGGCGGCGCTGCCGATCAGCTTGGTGACCGTTTCGGCGCCTGCACCGCCCAAAAGTGTGGAGAAGCCGCATATTTCGATGTCGTCGAGCTTGCGGGGCTGGCCGTCCTCACCCGGGATCTCGGCGGCGATCAGCTTGCTGATCATGTCGTCCTGCGGGTTCTGCCGCCGTTCCTGCACCAGGCTGAAGTAGTACATCGCGGTGTCGATGTTGGCCTGCATCCCGGCCTCGCTGACCTCGATCTGGCCCGGCTCACGCGACAGGCTGGTGTCGATCCAGTGCCGCACCTGCTGGCGGTACTCCTCGGGCACGCCGGCCATGCGGGTGATGACCTCCACGGGGAACGGGCCGGAGAAGTCCTGCACGACGTCGAAGTTGTCGGGGTCGACCTCGCCGAGGTATTTGTCGATCACCTCGTGGACGGTTTCGGTCTGCGACTGAACCGCGCGAGGGGTGAACGCCTTGTTGAGCAGGCTGCGCATGTGCCGGTGGTCCGGCGGGTCCATGAAGATGATCGATCTCATCTCGGGGGAGATGCCCTTGCGCACCATCGCCAGATCGCAGCCGCGGCTCGACGAGTAGGTCTCGTGGTCCTTGAGCGCCGCCGCCACGTCCTCGTGACGGGTGATCGCGTAGAAGTCCTCGTGCTCGTCATAGTAGAGCGGTGCGTCTTCACGCATTCGGCGATAGATCTCGAACGGGTTGTTGAAGTATTCCTCGGAGAACGGATTGAATTCGACCTTGGGCTTGGTCATTGCACCCTCCTCAGCGCCGGTGAGCGCCGTCAAAGCGTTACGACGGAATGCGTGACTGTAACGCTAACGGTAGACGCTTCGTCGCGGGTCGAAAAGGCCTTATCTGAGGCCGGGAATTGCCGCGTCGATGACGTCATCGAGGGCCCCGAGGCCGCTGCCCAGCTCAGCGGCGATCTGCCTGATGACCGCGATGTCCTTGCCCACGAATTCACCTGCGGTGTCGATGAACGACGACACCGAGCCGGCTGCTGCGACGAGGTCCAGCACGCGGGTCGACGCGCTGCCGTGCGGCAGGGCGGCCAGCAGCGCGGACTCCGTCAGCCCCAGCCGGTCCGCCAGCTCGACGCCGTTGGCCAGCAGCCCGATCTGTGCCGCGAACAGCGCGTTGTTGACCAGCTTGACCTTCTGGCCCGCACCGAGCGGGCCGACATGCAGGACCGGATTTCCGTAGCAGCCCAACACCGGCCGGACCCTTGCCACCGCCACCTCGGCGCCCCCGACGAACAGCGTCAGCGCGCCGGCGGCCGCGTTGTGTGGGCCACCGCTGACCGGGGCGTCTACGACGTCCACGTTGTGTTCGGCGATCGCCTCGGCGGTGCGGGGACTCCCGGTGGTGTGCAGCACCAGGGTGGAGCCGTTCGGCATCGCGTCGACCAGGCCGTCGGCCAAGCAGACCTGCCGGACCTGCTCGTCGGTGAACACGCACACGATCACGGCTTCCGCGTCGGCGCACACCGCCGCGATGTCGTCGGCGGCTTCGGCCCCCGAGGCGGCGATCGCCGTCCGTTTCTCGTCGGAGCGGCCGAGCGCGCGGACCTGGTGGCCGGCGCCCACCAAGCGGCCGATCATCGGACGGCCCATCCGTCCCGCGCCGATGAATCCGATTCTCACCGTGGATGTTCCATGAGCGACAGCGTGGCGTCGGCGGCGTCCAGCACGACACCCCCGACCACGCTGGCGGTGTCCGCGACGTCGGCGATCAGGCGGACGTCTTTCTGCAACAGGGTGCCGGCCATGCCCGCGAGCCGGCCCAAACCGGCGGTGTCACCGCCAAGCACGTTGAGCGCGAAGCTGTTTCCACTACCGCGCGAGATCACCTCGCTGAGCCGCTCGGGTAAGACGCCGAGCGCCTCACCGAGCGCCAGCATGGTGGCCGCCGTGCCCAGGTTGGCGGTGAACAACAGGTTGTTCAGCAGCTTGGCTGTCTGCCCGGAACCCAGCGCTCCCAGGTGCACGATCGGGTCGCCGTAGCTGGCGAACACCGGGCGGCACCGTTCGACGACCTCGTCGTCGCCACCCACCATGACCAGCAGCTTGCCCTCGGAGACGGCGGGTGCACCGCCGCTGACCGGAGCGTCAATGACCGAGATGCCTTGTCCCGCAGACTTTTGCGCTAATTCGCGGCAGGTGTCGGGATGCACGGTGCTGTGCACGGCGATCACGCCACCGGGTGCTAGCCCGGCCAGCACTCCGTTTTCGCCGGTGACGACCTCGACGACGTCGGCATCGCCGACCACGCACAGGCAGACCAGGTCGCTGGCGGCGGCAAGCTCCGCCGGCGACGCGGCAACCGAGGCGGCGGTGTCGGCGAACGGCTCGAGAGAGGCCGGTCGGCGTGCCCACAGGGTCGTGGGGAAACCGGCTTCGGCAATTCGTCCCGCCATCGGGGCGCCCTGGCTGCCCAGGCCGATGAATCCGACATGCATCAGTGTGTCTCCATAGCGCTCACGCATTCGTCGACGAACGCGAAAACCGTTGAGTGGTAGGCCGCCGCGGTATGGCCGACGCTGATGTTGTGCCCGGCACCGGCTTGCTCGCGGATCTGGAACCGAGGCGCCTGCGCGAACATGGAGGCGATCTCGGTCTGCGCGGCCGCATCGCACTGCCACACTTTCTCGTGTTCGGCGATGCTGAATTGCACGGGAATCCGCACGTCCGGGGCGAGGGCCGGAAAGTCCTGACGCGCCCAGTTCGATACCATCTTGTCTTCGTACGGCGGAGCACCTGGGTAAACGGTTGCACCGCTCAGCATTTCGGGCGGATACAGCTCCGTGGGATGCCACAGCAATTCGCGCATCCCGGACGGCCGGTGCTCACGAGTGGCGGTTTTCAGGATTTCCCGCGCCGCGGGATGATAGTGCCGGCCGGTGCCCGCCAGCTCCAGGCCGATCAGGTCGGTGCGCCGTCCGGCAGATCCTTCGACGGCCAGTCGCATCGCGAGTTCACAGCCACCGGAGTGCGCCATCAGGAAAAGCCCGGCACCGCGCGGCTTTTCCCCCAGCACCTTGTCGATCAAGCCGTATGCCAGCCGTACCCGTTGCCCGGGTTCCGCGACCGCGTCGGGGTAGGCCGCGGAGCTGCCGTAGCCGGGCCGGTCGATCGCCACCATCGTGAACCCGTGTTGGGTGCCGGCGCGCAGCAGCGACAACTCAGGATGGCCGGGGCAGTCGAAATACCGCGCGGTGGTGCCTCCGCCGTGAATCGCGACGATGACTGCGCGCGGGCTCGACGTCTCGGCGATCAACGCGGACATCGGCACGCCGTCGACGATGACGAGGCGTGGCTGCACCGTCGGCGACGTCACCGATCGGCCCGCAGCAGCAGGACCCCGCTCGGCGTCAGGCCGCCGCTGCTCACCACGCCGACGCGGGCGTCGGCAACCTGACGATCGCCGGCCTCGCCGCGCAATTGGGTGATCGCTTCGTGCAGCAGACCCATGCCGTGGGTTCGGCCGTGAGACAGCTGGCCGCCGTGGGTGTTCAGCGGCAGCTGCCCGTCGCGGGCGATGTTCTTACCGCCGTCCAGGAAGTCGCGTGCTTCGCCGATGCCGCAGAATCCCAGCGCTTCGATCCAGGACAGGCAGTTCATTGTGAAGCCGTCATAGAGTTCGGCGACGTCGACGTCTCGCGGCGTCAGCGAGGTTCGCGACCACAGGTGCGCCGACTGGCCCAGCACCTGCGGCTCATGGGTCAATGTGCTTTGGTCCCAGTCGATTCGCTCGATGATCTGGGTGCCGACGGCGTCGACGTACACCGGCGGCTTGGCCGTGTCCTGCGCGGCGTCGACGGCGGACACGATCACCGCGATCGCGCCATCGCAGGGCACGTCGCAGTCGTAGAGCCCGAATGGTGAGGTGATCGGGCGTGCGCTGAGGTAGTCGTCCATGGTCATCGGCGTGCGGTAGACAGCGGTCGGATTGAGTTCGGCGTTGGCGCGCTGATTCAACGCGATCCAGCCCAACGTCTCCTTGGTCGTGCCGTAACGGTGGAAGTGCCGCTGGGCGTTCTGCGCCAACGTGTGTGCCGCCGAGGTGGCGCCGAACGGCAGCAGCCAGTCGGCCCGACGGCCGCCCGACGGTACGATCTTGCCCTGCTTCATTTGTTCGTTGAACGTGGCTTCCCACAGCGTCCGGAAGCACAGCACGTGACGGGCCAGGCCGCCGGCGATGGCCAGCATCGCGGCGATCACCGATCCGCCTGGGCCGAAGGTTTCGATGCCGCCGTTGTGCCACGCGGGGCGGATGCCCATGGCGGCTTCCAGCGCGGTGACGCCGCCCTCACCGAAGCCGCCGAGATTGCCGCCACCGGGATACGTTGAGAGACCGTCGATGTCGTCGATGGTCAAGCCGGCGTCGGCAATCGCCGCCTCGCAGGCCGCCACGGTCAGCGACAGCGGCGGCACCATCAGCCGCCGGCCGATCTCGGACATGCCGATGCCCGTCAGCGCCACCTTGTCTTCGAACTTGTCGGCAGTCAACATGGGCCGGACGTACTCACCGAATCGCTCCGGTTCGATCTCGTCGACCGGCAACGGGGCGGGTTCGGCGCCGTCGATGAGACGGAACAGTGGCAGCCAGACATCGTCGTCTTGCTCGAAGACCACCTCGACCTGCTGACCCAACTCGAGTTGCTCGGGGTCGCAGTCGATGATGTTGGTGGTCAACCGAACCCGCGGGTCTTCGGCGATCGCGACCTGCGCGACGACGTAGGGCGCTGGCAGGCCGGGCAGGCTGAACCGCTCGTTGATGGTGAACCCGGCCAGTGTCGCGCGACCGGACACCGCCCGAACGCCGAGGTTGTGTGAGCGGCAGTAACGGCAGACCGGGGCCGGCGGGTGAATCAGCGCGCTGCAGTCGGTGCATTCCTGCAGCCGCAGCTTCCCGTCGGCGCCTGACTTCCAGAAGAACTCGTTGTCATCGGTGAGCAACGGCAGCGGGCGTCCGGTCACCGAGTGAACCCCCACTCCGCTTCGTTGTCTTCGGTTTTCAAGTGCTCGGCCGCATCGTCTGCGCCCACCGACCGTTGGTGGGGCTCGGCGTCGCGGTGCTCGCCCCACTCGGTGATCGCGTGCACCGGGCAATCCAGCAGCGCCCGCATCACCGCGTCGCGGTCGCCCTCGGCAACCTCCCCGGCGCCTTCCAGCGACGCGTATCCCCAGTCGTCGAGTAAGAAGTACTCCGGCGCGTGCTTGGCGCACACCCCGAAGCCGTCACAGATCGTGCGGTCCAGACGAATTCTCACAACGCCTCCACCTCGTAGGGGCGCTCGGCCGTGAAGGCGCCCGATTGGCATGCCTGACAACCGTTGTCGAGGTGGGCCTGAACGAGGTCGGGAAAGTGCGCCAGCAGGGTAGCAGCGATGTTGGTCGCGGCGTCCAGGGTTGCGCAGGCACCACGCCCGCGCAGCACGACCGACCAGCGGCGTAACCGGGCCACGTCCTCGGCGGTGGCAATACCGTCGCGCAGCGCCCCGGCGACCGCGGCCATCGCCGCGGTCCCGTTGAAGCAGGAGCCGCATTGTCCGGCGTTCTCGCGGTCGAAATACGCCAGCACCGACGCCGCGACCGCGAGGGCACAGTCGTCGGTGATCACCGTGATCGCTCCGTTGCCCAGGCCGCTGCCGAGTCCGCGTAATGTTTCATGGTCAAGCGTGGCATCGAGCACGGCGCGGTCGAGCAGGCCGGCAAAGTAGCCGCCCATCAGCACGCCCTGCACGGCCTCGGGCGAAACACCATGTAGCGCAAGCAGTTCGATCACGGTCAGACCGAGCGGCACCTCATAGAGTCCCGGTGCATGTCCCGCGCCGGTCACCGTCACCAGGAAGCTGCCCGGCGACGACGACGTTCCGAGCGAACGGAACTCAGCGGCCCCGTTGCGCTGTATGAATGGCAGACTGGCCAACGTCTCCACGTTGCTCACCAGCGTTGGCAGCCCGCCGACACCTTCCTGAAAAGGCCGCGGCGGCTTGTCGGTTGGCTTGGCCGGCCCGCCGTTGAGCGCGCGGACAGCGGCTGTCTCCTCGCCCGCGACATAGCCGGCCTCGACCGTGTGCACCTCGACCGCGATGCCGCCGAGGACGTCCGGTCCGAGCTCGGCCAGGGCGGCTTCGACGCTGCGTGCCGATTCGGCATCGGACACATAGACATAGGCGCGGCCGGCGCCAACCATCAGCGACGCCAGTCGCAGGCCGTCGAGAATCAGATGAGGACGATTGCGCAGTAACCACCGGTCCTTGATCGAAGCCGGTTCTCCCTCTTCGCCATTGGCGAGGACGACGGTGCCGTCTGCGACACGCCCGTTGTCACGGACGGCGCGCGCTTTCACCGCGAACGGGAAACCGGCCCCGCCACGACCGAGCAGTCCGCTGGACTCGACCTCGTCGAGGAGTTGGTCGGCTTCCGCGAGTGGCTGATATCCGCCGGCGGCCTGGTAGGCGGCACGGTCTTCTGGGGCGCCGTCACTCAGCAGTCGCGGCGTGAAGCCGGGCGACCAGCCGAGGGTGATCGCCGGGGCGGCGCTAGTCTCCATTAGTGGGCCCCCGCGGCTTGGGCTGAACTGCCCGACTCCTCTTCCGGCCGTCCCGGCCGGCATCGTCGTCGAGCTAGGCTTGCCGACATGCGAACCGCAGTCGTGCGCATCAATGTCGACCCCGACAACGCGCTGGCGCCGGCACAATTAACCGAAGGCATGGCGGCGCTCCTCGAGAATCTGGGCCGTGACGGTGTCATCGAGAAAGACCTCGGAGCCATGCCCGCCGGTCGGCGTGAAGTGGAGTTGTTGATCAGCTCCGCCTACGCGGAATCGGCAACCCAGACGGCGGTCGATCTGTGCCGCAAAGCCTTTGCGACCGAACCGGTTCCGGGTGTCGTCACTTTTGTCAGCCGGGGAACCGACGACGACGCGCACGGTGTGCTGGCCGGCTTCGGGCTCACCGGTGACATCGTCCGCACGCCGGGTGACGACGGATTCGACATCGTCGACGTGACACTGCGGGAGGACGACCTCGATCGCATTCCGGAAAGCCGGGTCCATACGGCGCTCGAGGCGTCGCTGAACTGCGAGGTCCGCATCCGCACGGTGTAGCTGCATCACGACCCCAGGAACTCCAGGATCGCCGGGGCCGCCTGAACCCAGGTGTCAAACATGTTGAACTGTTTCACTTTGCCTTGAGCCCGCGCTTCGGATGCCCGCTCCCAGGCGTCCTCCGGCCACGGCGGGTCGATGAGCTTGGACCCCTTGATCAAGCAGCTCACCTCCAGCGACGTCCGCTTGGGGTGATCCATGTCGTTCTCGCCGCCGCGAATGATCAAGGCGGGAACCTTGATTCGATCGAACATCTCGTCGTCGACACCGGGGATCGTCTGCCCCGGCTTGGAGACGAACGCGTTGAGCCAGCGCAGCATCAACTTGAGGAACTCTTCAGAGTCGAAGTCGAGGATCCGCTTCTCGTTGGCCGGGTTTTCCTCGATCCGTTCGCGCCATTCCTGAACCTTGGCCACGCCGGCCATTCCGGTGCCGCGCACGGCGAGGATGCTCGGCACGATGTAGTAGGAGCCGAGCACGAAGGTGCCGTAGATGCCGCCGACGATGTTCCACACCACCAGCTTCTCCACGAGTTCGGGGTAGAGCATCGTGGTCAGCATGGAATCCCTTGCGCCGCCGGATCCGCCGGCCAGGATGCACCGGTCGAAGCCCAGGCCGGTCACCAGCTTGTGCAGGGTTTCGGCGCGCATGTGCGATTCGCTCTGCCCGTAGAACTGAACGTCGGACGCTCCGCAGTTCGGCCGGTCCCACAACAACACCCGGTAGCCGCCGGCCGCCAGCGCCTCGGCCAGGGGGCGCAGCCCGGGAATCTCCTTGCTGAACCGGCCACCTGGTGTCAGCGCGATCAAATCGCCTGAATCACCGAGGATTTCGTAGACGACATTGCCACCGTTAACCTCGATCGAAGCCACAGATTCTCCTGTTGGTCAGGCCTGTACCAGGACGTCGTTGCCGACGACTCGCACCGGGTAGGTGCGGATGCTCCACTCCGGCTTGACCGCGGTCGTGCCGGTCGCCAGCTCGAAACCCCATTGGTGCCAAGGACAATAGATGTACTCCTTGTCGCGCACCATCACCGCATCGCCGGGCGCGGTCTCGTCGACAACGGTGATTCCGCGCGCCCGCCCCGAACACAGCGGGCCGCCTTGGTGCGGGCAGTAGTTCGCGATCGCGTAAAAGGTTCCGTTGACGTTGTACACACCGACGCCATGGCGGCCGATCGGCACGAGTTTGTGCTTGCCGGAAGGGATCTCGTCGACCGTAGCGACTACGTGTTCGCGGCCCTGGGCGAGACGCGGCTCGGACCGGATGGTTTCGTCCGGCACTCAGAGCACCCGGACTTGACCTTCGAGGACGGGAACCGTCTCCGGAAGGTGGTACGTCGCAATGCCGTTCTTGTACATCACCGCGTCGCGGGCATGCTTGGGCAGGTGCTTGACCAGCCAGCGCGGGTCATCGAAGGTCCAGTGCGGGTAGTCCGACGAGAACAGCAGGATCTTCTCGCACTCCATCCACTCCAGCGCCCGGGTCAGCTCCGTCTTGTCTTCGGGGTAATCCAGCGGCTGGGTGGTGAACTTGATGTGCTCCTTGACGTACTCCGACGGCTTGCGCTTGATGTCCAGCCACGACTTGCGCGCGTCGTAGATCGCATCCATCCGCCACATCAGCGGCAGGATCCAACTGAACGCGTGCTCGACGAAGACGATGTGCAGCGTCGGGAACCGGTCGAAGACACCGTCGAAGATCAGGCTCATCACCTGGTTGGCGGCCAGCAACGAGTACGTGACCATGAAGTCGTGGTTGTAGCTGGGGTAGCCGACCGGCGGGGCCGGCAGTTCGTCGAACTGGCTGCGCGACAGGTGGCAGCTCACCGGCATGTCGTGCTTGGTGGCGGCGGCCCAGATCGGGTCGTATTTCGGGTTGCCCCACGGCGGCCGCGGCTCGGCCTTGATCAAGATCTGTGCCATGTAGGGATGTCCGGCCCACTTCTCGATCTCGCGGACCGACTCCTGGGGCTCCTCGATGGCCGCGCAGATTGAACCGCGCCACCGCTCGTGCCAATTATTGTGGCTGTCGAGCCAGTGGTGGGCCTGCCATTCGTTCAACGCGGCCGACATCGCGTGCTGCGCTTCGGGCAGCCGCGCCGGGTAGGCGGCGGGCTCCAGGATCGCGATGTCCGAACCCGCTTCCATGATCAGCTGCCGCAAAGCCATATCGGGGTCGCTGCAAGCAAATTCGCCGTCCGGCGGGAACGCGTCGGTGCGCATCGCATAGCTGTGCGCGTAGTCGGGAGCGTCGTAGTAGATCTGCTCACCGACTTCGCGGTTGAGGAAGTACTTGCTGCGCCACGGTTCGGGGATGTACGGGACCAGCTCGCCGCGTCGCGGTGCCGGGTGCACATCCGAGTCGACGCAGCGGACGGCAATGCGCTCCGCGGCCGGAACGCGCTCTTGTGAATGGGTCAGCGTCATCTCGATCTCCTCGCTCTCCCTGGTTTGCGTCTATTTTGCGACTAGCCGGTCGCGAGATCGGCCGAAATGTCGATCCCGTACAGGTTGGCCGCGTTGCGCCAGCACACCTTCTCCCGTTGCTCGGAAGACAGCGCCTTGGGCAGCTTGTTGATGTCACCGCACTGCCAGTGCGGGTAACTCGAGCCGAACATCACCATGTCGTCCTTGCCGGTGAAACCGAACCACTCACCGGCGAAATCCGTGTCGCCGGGCCCGTCGAGGCTGCCCTGCACGAAGTAGATGTGCCCCGGCAGATAGTCGCTGGGAATCTTGGGCGCCCACGGCGTCTGCTCGAGGTGCGGCCGGCCGAAGGTGTCCATCCGCCAGATGAATGGGGTGATGAAGTCGGCGGCACCGTCGCCCCAGACGAACTTCAGGTCGGGGAAGCGCTCGAAGACGCCCTCGGCGATCATGTTCATCTGGTGATACAGGTAATTCAGCGCCATGAAGCTGACGTAGTGCTCGTAGACGCGGGTGTTGCCGTTCGGCGTCGGCGGATTGGCGATTCCCGACCCGACCTCGATGTGCGCCGCCACCGGCAGGCCGGCATCGGCAGCCGCTTCCCATAACGGCCAGAATTGCGGCTTGCCGTAGACCTCCCGGGACTGCAATGGGACGCCGATCTGGACGACGCGCGGGTGCGTGCGCCATTTCTCGATCTCTTTCAGAGATCCCGCGATGTCGTCGGGGTTCACCCGAATGGTGCCGCGGAACCTGTCGCCGAACTCGTTGTGCTCCAGCCACTTCGACACCATCATCTCGTTGTGGGCGGCGTGCAGGGCCGTGCCCAGGTGGCGGTCGGGCATGATGCCGCGCGCCATCGGGTGCAAGACGGCGATGTCGACACCCCGGTTCGAAAAGAGCTCATTGCCAACGAAATCCGGATCCGACCCCGGGTACTGACGCTCCGGGCCGCGGGTCTTGGGTGCGTACTCGCCCCCTGGGGCGCCGTACCAATCCATCTCGTAGTCCGGGAAGCCGCGGCTTTTGAAGGGCTCGCGCAGAACCGAGCGCAGCTCTTTGTTGGACGAGAAGAAGATGTGCACGCTGGCGTCGATCAGCGGCGTGCGCGTCCCGTCCGGGTGCTCGATCACCTAGATCACCCTTCGCGAATGGGCTGACTGCGTCGGTGCAGTGAGCGGTCTGATAGCCAAACTAACATCCCCGTTCATCGCTAATCAACGGGTTTCCCGTAAGCATTTCGATTATTCATCGTCCCTGATGGCGACCACAATCGCGGGCTACCGCCGTAATTGCTGTTCTACAACAGCGATAATATCATTCTCGCATTTCGGAGCGGCCAACCGTTGACTCCGGCGGCCGGCTCATTGGGCTTGATCGCGGACTCAACGCCCGTGTCGAAGGCGACGACGACGTGTCCCCCGTCGAGCAGGCGTCGCGATCTGAAATCCCATGTGGCGCAAACCGATGAAACCGATGTCCAAGCGCGAGGCCCGACTCCCGGACTCAGCCGACCATCCACGGCGAGATTGTCACTGTGCTATTAAGAGAATAGTATTCTCACAGCACGTTGACGATCTAAGGAGTTGGCCGGGATGCTGCTGGAATTCGACGCTGATCAGCGGCTTTGGCAGGAAACCGTCCGCGATGCCGTCGGCAAGCAGTGCCCGCCGGCGCTGGTCAGGGGGATTGCCGAGGACGGCGTCGACCCCGCCCCGGTCTGGAAGGCCTACGTCGAGCACGGCTGGACCGAGATGAGCGACCCGGAGAACACCGTCGAATTGGCCATCGTCCTCGAAGAGCTGGGGCGCGCCACCGACCCCACCCCGTTCCTGGCGACCATGACTCAGTTCGCGCCGCTGGCCGGGGGCCGCTTCGACCCGCAGGCGTCCGGAACCGCCGTCTACAGCGGAATCAACGTGCACCGGGACGGTGAGGAGTGGGTGCTGAACGGCACCGCGCGGCATGTGCTGGACGGTGACCGGGCGCAGGCGCTGGCCGTCGTCACCGATGCCGCGGTGTTCATCGTCAACGCCGACGACGCGGGGGACCGGCTGTCCCGGCGTCGCAGCGCGGTGCTCGACCCGGTACTGCATGTCGCGGACCTGGCCTTCACCGGACTGCGGGTGCCCGATTCTGCGCGGGTTCGGGTCGACGCTGAACGGGCGCATCACGTCGCGCTGATGGGGATGGCGATGACGATGGTCGGTGCGTGCCAACGCATTCTGGACCTGGTCCTCGACCACGTGCGCAGCCGCCACCAGTTCGGGGTGCCGATCGGATCGTTCCAGGCGGTCCAGCACAAGGCGGCCGACATGCACGTCGCAATCGAACGCGCCCGAGCGCTGGCCTACTACTCGGCGTTGACCGTCGCCGGGGACGACCCGCGCCGCCGGCTGGCCGCCGCGATGGCGAAAGCCGGTGCGGGTGAATGCCAGTCGCTGGTGTTCCGCCACGGCCTGCAGCTGTTCGGCGCGATGGGTTTTACCTGGGAGAACGATCTGCAATTCGCATTGAAGCGGGCCAAGGCCGGCGAGCTCATGCTGGGCGGGACCGCCGAGCACCGCGCGAGGGTTACCGAGGAGTACCGTGCAGCTCACCTTTGATCCCGACGTCGAGGCGTTCCGCGACGAGTTCGTCGCCTTCCTCGACGAACATGCGCCCGTCGCCGCGGCCGAAGCGCTGGAGCGGCCGAAATCGGTGTCGCACATGCCGGATTGGGCTCGTCGCTGGCAACGGCTGTTGTTCGACAATGGGTGGCTATTGCCCACGCAGCCACCGGAGTTCGGCGGCCGCAATGCCACCGTGTTGCAGCAATACGTTTACCTGGAAGAGCTGTGCAAGCGGCGGATCTACCACAGCTTCAACCCGCAAGGTGTGAATATCATTGCGGCGTCGCTGATTTCGTTCGGCAGCGACGAACAAAAGCAGCGCTGGGCGGTACCGATCCTACGAGCCGAGATCACCGCGTCGCTGGGCATGAGTGAGCCCAGTGCCGGCTCTGACCTGGCGTCGCTGCGAACGAAGGCAGTGCTCGACGGCGACCACTTCGTGGTCAACGGGCAGAAGGTGTGGACGTCGGGTGCTCACGACGCCGACGTGTTGCTGACATTCGTGCGCACCGACCCAGATGCCCCGAAGCACAAGGGAATCAGCGCACTGGTGATCCCCACCGACACGCCCGGCGTGACGCGCCGACCGTTCGCGGACATCTGCGGCCAGGGCAACCTCGACTTCAACGAGGTGTTCTTCGAGGACGCACACGTGCCCGCCGAGAACCTGGTCGGACCGTTGAACAAGGGCTGGGGAGTGGCCAACGGCTCACTGGGACACGAGCGGACGATGATGTGGCTCGGCTTCGCCGACCGGCTCGACAACGTCATCACCGATTTCCGCCCGTCGAACGCGCTCGAGCGTGACCAGTACGCGACCGCGATCATGGACCGCCAAGCGCTTCGTCTACTCGGATCGGTGGCGCTGGCACGCGCCGCGCGCGGGGAAGAAGACGTGCCCGCCCTGTCGGTGCTCAAGCTGCTCGGGTCGGAAGCCGAGCGCCAGGCATGCGAAAACGCTTTGTCCGCAGCCGGATCCGACGGGTTGATTCACCCGGCGCTGACCGGGCCCTACGAGCCGATGAACCTCGACCACTACTTCGGTAGCTGGTTCGAGCGCTACGCCCGCAGTTTCTCCGGAACGATCGCCGGTGGCACGTCGGAGATCCAGCGCAACATCATCGCTCAGCGGGTGCTCGGCCTGCCGGCTCGCTGACCTCACTCACGGACGAGGTTGAACGGCCATGTGTTGGTGCCGCCCGGTCCGTCGCCACAGCTTTTGTCGAAGGTCGAAGTGACGGATCCGGTCAGCGATGCCGCATCCCAGGTGTAGACGTCGTGCGACGGCAGGAAGTAGACCAAGCAGCGCACCCCGTCGGGCACGTCGACGCTCATCGTGTACTGGCCGCCTGCCAGGTGAGCGACGGAGTACCACGGTTGCGCTTGCCCGTTGGGCCGGGGCTGGGCCTGGTCCTGGAGGCAGTCATCGGCATGACCGGGCTCGCATGGCCGGAGAGCCCATAGCCATGAGTGGCCGCGGTCGCGCGGGCTCTCCACCCGGTAGTTTCCGTAGGGCATGTGGGCGTCGGCCACTGGGGCCAGCGTCACTGCGGCTGCCACCAGGGGAATGCTGAGCGCCAACGACTTCACCTCATGCACCTTCCGTTCGTTGGCTGAATATAGGCCGAATTTCAGTCGATGACCGCGGTTTCCTTGCGCTCGGTGATCGGCAGCGCCAGTTGCTGCTCGTCGCAGATTTTCTGCAGCCTCTCCAGCGTCTCGTCCAAGCCGGCGCCCAGCCGCTTGCCCGGCGTGAAGGTGGCCGGCAGGTGTCGCATCCCCTGGATGACGCCGATGGTCTCGTAATGCACGGTGCCCTCGGGGTCGCACACGTAGTCCGGCATCCGGTCGAGCACCGCGGTCAGCATCGACTTGAACACCGTCCGCGCGACGTTGGAGCCGATGCAACGGTGGACGCCGAGACCGAAGCTGAAGTGCCGGTTGCCCTTGCGGTCCATCACGATCTCATTCGGGTCACTGAACACCGAAGGGTCGCGGTTGGCCATCGCCCAGGAAATCCACAGCCGCTCGCCCTCTTTGAAATGGGTCCCTTCGATTTCCACGTCGTCGGAGAAGGTGCGGCCGTCGCCCGGGGCGGGCGTGTAGTACCGCAGGAATTCTTCGGTGGCGGAATCGAGCAAGGTGTCCCGCTCGCGGCTGAGCCGTTCGCGCTCGTCGGGATGCTGCGACAGCCATTCCATCGAGTGCGCGGTCAGCGCGGTGGTGGTGTCGAACCCGCCGCCGATCACCAGACCGAGGTTGCCCATGATCTCGAGGTCAGGGGCAGGCTCGCCGTCGATGCGTAACTGTAAGAGCCCGTTGACGATTCCCGGTCGCGGTTTTTCTCTGATCTCGACCATGTTGGTCAGCAGATCCAGGCCCATCTGCCGATGCATGGCGACGATCTTGTCGATGTCGGGTGAGTGCTCGGGCGTGTACACCGATGCGTGAACCGGTTCGCTGTAGATCGCCCAGTTCTTCAGCGGGATACCCAGCATCGCCAGTGTCAGCACCGCGGGCACGATGTTGGCCAGATCGTCGACGAAATCGATGCGGCCCTCCTCGATCTTTTCGTCGAGGCAGGCGCGGGTCACCTCGTCGATGAATGGCACCCAACGCTTTACCGCCGCGGGTGACAGATATGGGTTCAGCACGGTGCGGTAGATGCGGTGCTCGGGCTCGTCCATCTCGAGGATGCCACCGCGCACACCGCTCGCGCGCTTGGCCTTGGGGATCGAAATGCCTTGATAGCCCTTGCGTTCGCCGTTGATGTCGTGGTCGTTGGACACGACCGGGCAGCGGGCGAGTTCGAATACCGCCTGGCTTCCCCCGGCGACCCAGTGACCGTCGTAGGTGTCGGTCCAGGCGATCGGGCACTTCTGGTGGATTTCTTCGGTGATCGCCTCGAACTGCGTGCGATATTCGGGCGTGTGCCGGTCGAAGTGATAGCGGTTCTTCTTGCGGTCGATGTCGTCGTCGACGGTCATGAGGTCTCCGTCCGGTGATCTGATGCCGACCCGCTGCGCCCGGCTTCGCCGCGCTGGTGATCGTCAATGAGGATGGCTTGTTCAGGGCACGATTGCGCCGCCTCGCGGACGGCGTCTTCTTGGTCCGCCGGAACGTCTTCCGTGACAGCCGATGCGTGACCTTCGATGTCGTCGAGTTCAAAGGACTCGGGCGCGATCATCGAGCACAGCGTGTGGCCCTGGCAACGGTCTGAATCGACCCGAACTTTCATGGATATCCCTTACGTGCGGTAGTCGTACCACTTGAGGTAGCCGCCGGCATCGACCCGCAGCTGCAAACCGGTCACATACCTGGCCTCGTCGGAGGCCAGCCACAGCACGGCATTGCTGATGTCCTCCGGTTCGACGAATGGAATCTTCATCGCCTGCTGCACACCGAAAACCGGCTCGGCGTCAGCGCGAGTCGGGTTCTCGAGATCGGGCCGGAACGAACGGTACATCGGTTCGCTCTGCAGCATGGGGGTGTTCGTGTTGGTCGGGTGCACGACGTTGGCGCGGATGCCGAACACCGACAGCTCGGTGGCGAGATCGTGAACGTAGCTCGACAGCGCGCGCTTGGAGTGCACGTAGGCCATGCCGCCGGGGTCCTTGCCGGGGTTGTCCTTCTTCGAGGTATCCATCAATGCGGCGGTGGATCCGGTCGCGACGATCGACGCGCCCTCGTTGAGGTGTGGCAGCGCAACCTGAATGGCGTTGATCGTGCCGATCAGATTGGTGTTGATCACGTCGGTCCAGGCCTGCAGCGGCGGCTGGCCTTTCATGCCGGCGACACCGGCCGCCGTCACCACGATGTCCAGCTTGCCGAATTCGGCCAGCCCGCTTTCTAGCGCCGCTTGCAACGCGGCGGCGTCGCGAACGTCGGCCTGCGCGATCACCACTCGTTGACCGGTCTTCTCGATCAACCGCGCGGTCTCGTCGAGATCCTCCGGTGCGGACATCGGGTAGCCGATGGTGTCGATGTCGCGGCAGATGTCGACTGCGATGATGTCGGCGCCCTCTTCGGCCAGCCGGACTGCATGGCAACGACCCTGGCCACGGCCGGCGCCCGTCACGAACGCAACCTTGCCCGCTACCCGGCCCTGAGCTTCTCCCACAACTTCTCCTCTTTGATTCACGAACGGAAATGTTTGACGACTAGGTGTTTCGGCCGCCGTTGACGCCCAAGATCTGGCCCGTGATGTAGCCGGCCTCCTCGGACACCAAGAACGCGCAGGCCGCCGCGATGTCTTCGGGCTTGCCGATTCGGCGCACAGGCGTTGCGGCGATGGTCTTTTCGATGTCGCCGAGGTTTCCGCGCTGCTCGGCGCTGCGAAGCATCGGGGTGTCGATGAAGCCCGGCGGCACCGCGTTGACCGTGATGCCGTTCGGCCCGTACTCCAGCGCCAGCGACTTGGTCAGCCCGTTGACGGCGGACTTGGCCGCGACGTAATGCGACATGAAGGGCGCGCCGGAGTGCGTGCTGGAAGAGGAGATGTTGACGATGCGTCCCCAGCCGGCGTCGAGCATGTCGGGCAGCACGGCCTGGGTCATGTGGAAGACGCCGTTGAGGTTGACATCGATGAGGCGTTGCCAGTCGGCGAACTCGATGTGGGCGAATCGCTTGAACCCGTCCAGCCCGGCGGCATTGACCAGGACGGTGATCGGTCCGGCCGCTTCGCGGATGCCGGCCAGCGCGGCGTCGATCTGTCCGCGGTCAGTGACGTCGGCGGTGAAGTCCAGTTCGGTGTCGGACGGATTGAGGTCGACGGTCGCGACCCGGTAGCCGTCTTTGCGGAGTCGCTCGACCACGGCGAGGCCGATTCCGGAGCCCCCGCCGGTGACGACAGCCGTTCTCATGGGGTCACCGGTGCAGGTACCGTGTCGCACACAAAGAATCTCCCTTCCGAATACGAGAACCTTACTCTCGCGTTGTCGTCGGTCGCAAGACGACTCGAAAACCGTCCTTAGCCTGCGACGACGCCGGTTGCTGGGGGTGCGCATATCGCCCACGAGGACGGCAGTCTCGTTTCTGCCGTTTGGTTGAATTCTCGTATCCGGAATGTAAGATTCGCCCGGGATGAGAATGCAATTATCCACGTGTTGAGGAGCATGAATGCCGTCGCAGCAAGCCGCCACCGTCACCATGGGCACCCGCCCATCAGCGGACGGTGGGCCCGATCGGCGGCTCCTGATCGACGGTCAACTGGTCAGTGCCGACCGCGTCTTCGCGTCGATCAACCCGGCCACCGGTGAGGTCATCGGCCACGCGCCCGACGCCGGCATCGCCGAGGCGCAGCAAGCGATCGCCGCTGCCCGACGGGCCTTCGACACCACCACGTGGTCGACCGATGCGGAGTTTCGGGTCCGCTGCCTCGACCAGTTGCACCAGGCGCTGCTCGACCACGCCGAAGAGCTGCGCGAGCTGACCATCGCCGAGGTCGGCGCGACCCGCGCTCTCACCCAGGGTGCCCAGCTGGATGAGCCGATCAAGATCGTCCGCTACTACGCCGACGTGTTGCGCACCTACTCGATGACCGAGGACCTCGGCGACATCGAATCGCGCGGAATGCGGCACAAGCGCTGGGTAGAGAAGGAAGGCGCCGGCGTGGTCGGCGCGATCATCGCCTACAACTATCCGAACCAGTTGGCACTGGCGAAGCTGGCACCCGCGCTGGCGGCCGGTTGCACGGTTGTCCTGAAGGGCGCCCCCGACACTCCGTTGGTCACGTTGGCCTTGGGCGAGCTGGTCGCCAACCACACCGACATCCCGCCGGGCGTGGTCAACGTGCTCAGCTCGTCGGATGCCGCTGTCGGCGAAGCGCTGACGACCAGCGCGGGAGTTGACGTGATCACGTTCACCGGATCGACTCCCGTCGGGCGCCGAATCATGGCCGCGGCCAGCGAGACCGTCAAGCGCGTCTTCCTCGAGCTCGGCGGGAAGTCGGCGGCGATCCTGCTCGACGACGCCGACTTCGCCGGCGCGAGCGTGTTCGCGGCGTTCTCGATGGTCACCCACGCCGGCCAGGGCTGCGCGCTGACCTCGCGGTTGCTGGTGCCCCGGAAGCACCACGACGAGATCGTCGAGCTGATCGCGCAGAACTTCGCCAAGGTGCGTCACGGCGACCCCGCCGACCCCACGACCTACATGGGACCGCTGATCAATGAACGCCAGCGCGACAAGGTCGACGCCATGGTGCAGCGCGCGATCGCCGACGGCGCGACCCTGGTCACCGGTGGCAAGCGGCTGGACCCCGGCTACTTCTATGCGCCCACGCTGCTGACCAACGTCGACCCCGACAGCGAGATCGCGCAGCAGGAGATCTTCGGCCCGGTGCTGGCCGTCATCACGTTCGACGATGACGACGACGCTGTGCGCATCGCCAACAACTCCATCTACGGCCTGGCCGGCGCGGTGTTCAGCGCCGACCAGGATCGGGCGCTGGCCGTCGCGCGCCGCATCCGCGCTGGGTCGTTCTCGGTCAACGGTGGCAACTACTTCAGCGCCGACGCTCCGTTCGGTGGCTTCAAGCAGTCCGGCGTCGGCCGCGAGATGGGCGTCGCCGGTTTGGAGGAATTCTTGGAGCGCAAGACTTTTGCCACCCCAGCGCCGGGCGTGGCATGACGCGGCCGCTGGAGGGCATCCGCGTCCTCGAGGTCGCGATGTACGGGTTCGTGCCGTCCGCGGGCGCGGTGCTGGCTGAGTGGGGCGCCGACGTCGTCAAGGTCGAGCACGCGGTGACCGGTGACCCGCAGCGCGGTCTGCGGCAGACCGGCCTGCTGCGCGTCGAGGGCGATCCGAACCCGAACATCGAGCACGCCAACCGCCTCAAGCGCAGCGTCGGCCTGGACATGTCGGTGCCCGAAGGCAGAGAAGTGCTCTACGAATTGGCCCGTCGCTCAGATGTATTCCTGACCAGCTTCCTGCCCGGCCACCGCGCGAAGTTCGGCATCGACGTCGACGACATCCGCGCGGTCAACCCGAACATCGTCTACGCCCGCGGCAGCGCGCTGGGCCCGCGCGGCGCGGAGTCGGAAAAAGGCGGCTACGACATGACCGCGTTCTGGTGCCGCGCCGGAACCGCCGCCACCATCACGCCGCCTGGCACCGAAGGCATGGTCGGCCCGCCCGGGCCCGCCTACGGCGACACCATCTCCGGAACCAACCTGGCCGGTGGGATCGCCGCTGCCCTGCTCAAGCGCGAGCGCACCGGTGAGCCGTCGGTCGTCGACGTCTCACTGCTAGGTAGCGGGCTGTGGTCGATGGGCCACACCGTCGCGTTGACCATGCACTTGAACCAGCGCATGGAAGCCTTCCCGCCCGGGGTGCACGGATCTCCGATCAATCCGTTGGTGGGTTTGTATGCGACATCGGACGGCCGCTACATCTCCTTCGTGATGATGCAGGCGAGCAAGTTCTGGGCCGACGTCTGTCAACATATCGACCAACCGGAACTGGCCGACGATCCCCGGTTCGACAGCGGCGAGAAGATCGCCGCCAACACCGCCGAGGCCGTGGAGATATTGAGCAAGGCGATTGCGACCCGCACCCTCGCGGAGTGGAGCGAACGCTTCGCCACCCTCGCCGGCCCGTGGGCCCCGGTCCAGGACACCTTGCAGGCGGCTGGCGACGCTCAGATCCGGGCCAACGAATATGTCGTTCAGGCAGGCGAACTCGAATTGGTGGCCAACCCGGTGCAGTTCGACGTCGCCGCACCGGTCTCGGGACCCGCGCCCGGGTTCGCTGAGCAGACCGACGAAATTTTGCAGGAGCTCGGGCTGGACTGGGACCGCATCATCGAGCTCAAAACTATCGGTGCCGTCACTTAATTCGGAGGTCCTTCGGTTGTCAATTTTCACTCCCGCCGCATGTGGCATGGGTCATAATCGCCGGACGCTTCGAAAAGTGGTAGTCGTCCGGCCCGACCTACTCGAGAGCGTGGTTTCACGCGACCGATGTGAAGGGACGGTGAGTACCGATGGCGACTAAGGGTGCCGAACGCTGGTCTACCGGCATTTCCCTGCCAAACGGACTGTCCGGTGCCATGCAGGCCGTCGGAGGCCTGTTCGCGATGGGTGCCGACGCCATCAAATTCGCCTTCCGTCGGCCTTTTCAGGGCCGAGAGTTCTTGGAGCAGTCGTGGTTCATCGCTCGCGTCGCGCTGGCTCCGACGTTCCTGGTCGCGATCCCCTTCACCGTGCTGATCAGCTTCATCCTCAACATCCTGCTTCGTGAGCTGGGCGCCGCCGACCTCAGCGGTGCCGGCGCGGCTTTCGGTGCGGTCACTCAGGTCGGACCGCTGGTGACGGTGTTGATCGTGGCCGGGGCGGGTGCGACCGCGATGTGTGCGGATCTCGGTTCGCGGACCATCCGCGAGGAGATCGACGCGATGGAGGTGCTAGGCATCAACCCGGTCCAGCGCCTGGTAACACCGCGGATGCTCGCCGCCGGACTGGTCGCGCTGTTGCTCAACAGTCTGGTCGTCATCATCGGAATCGTTGGCGGCTATGCGTTTTCGGTCTTCGTGCAAGACGTCAACCCCGGTGCGTTCGCCGCGGGCATCACCCTGCTGACCGGCGTGCCCGAGGTCGTCATCTCGTGCGTCAAGGCGTCGCTGTTCGGAGTCATCGCCGGCCTGGTGGCGTGCTACCGCGGACTGACGGTCTCCGGCGGTGGCGCGAAGGCGGTGGGCAACGCGGTCAACGAGACCGTGGTCTATGCATTCATGGCGTTATTCGTTGTCAACGTGGTCGTTACGGCGATCGGCATCCGATTCACCGTGAAGTGATGGGGGAGACGCCGTGTCCGTGAAGACGCTGAGAGCCGCGTATCCGCGGGCCTTTCGCGCGTTCGGCTATTGGCGCAGGCCCGTCGGCGCGCTGGCCTCGGTTGGCGACCACACCGTGTTCTACGGCAAGGCGCTTGCCGGTATTCCGTTCGCCATCACCCGCTACAGCCGGGAGATCATCCGCCTTGTCGCCGAAATCAGCATGGGCGCAGGGACGTTGGCGATGATCGGCGGAACGGTCGTCATCGTCGGCTTCCTGACTCTGGCCGCCGGCGGCACCCTCGCGGTGCAGGGCTACAGCTCGTTGGGCAACATCGGCATCGAAGCGCTGACCGGATTCTTGGCAGCATTCATCAATGTCCGTATCGCGGCACCCGTCGTCGCGGGAATCGGTCTGGCGGCCACGTTCGGAGCCGGCGTCACCGCGCAACTCGGCGCCATGCGGATCAGCGAGGAAATCGACGCGTTGGAGGCGATGGCGATCCGGCCGATCTCCTACCTCGTCAGCACCAGAATCATCGCCGGCATGCTCGCCATCACTCCGCTGTACAGCATTGCCGTCATATTGTCCTTCCTGGCAAGCCAATTCACCACGGTCGTGTTGTTCGGGCAGTCGGGTGGGCTATACGACCACTACTTCGACACCTTCCTGAACCCGATCGACTTGCTGTGGTCGTTCCTGCAGGCGGTGCTGATGGCCCTCGCCGTGCTGCTCCTGCATACGTATTACGGATATTTCGCGTCCGGCGGCCCGGAGGGCGTCGGGGTCGCAACCGGGAACGCGGTGCGCAATTCGCTCATCGTCGTGGTGTCGGTAACGCTGCTGGTCTCGCTGTCGATTTACGGCTCAAACGGTAACTTCAACCTCTCGGGATAGGGAACACACGCCATGCCCCACAACGGGATACGCGCGCTGACGGGACTGGTGACCGTCGGGGTCCTTCTCGCGATCTTTGCCGTCGCAGTGGGTCTGTTCCAGGGCAGCTTCACCCAGAGCGTTCCGGTGACCGTGCTGTCGTCGCGCGCCGGTCTGGTGATGAACCGGGACGCCAAAGTGAAGATGCACGGCGTCCAGGTGGGCAAGGTCGACTCGATCGAATCGCGACCCAACGGTCAAGCCGTGTTGCACCTGGCGATGTCTCCCTCCGACATGCACCTCATTCCGGCCAATGTGCTCGTCGACCTCACTCCGCCAACGGTGTTCGGCGCCAAGTTCGTCGAGCTGGTGCCTCCGGCGGAACCGTCAGCACAAGCTCTGCACTCCGGTCAGGTGCTCGACAGCCAACATGTCACGGTCGAGGCCAACACGGTGTTCAAACAGCTGACGGCGGTGCTGAATACGCTCGACCCCGCGAAGCTCAACGAAACACTCGGTGCTGTCTCCCAAGCCCTCAGCGGCCGCGGCGAGAAGATCGGGCAGGCCTTCAGCGACCTCGACGCGTTCCTGGCGAAGTTCCAGCCGAGCCTCCCTGCGCTGAGCCACGACATCGCGATGTCGGCGCCGGTTTTTCGCGCCTACGGCGATGCGTCGGCGGATCTGGTTAAGACCCTTGACAACTCGGTGCGGATCAGCAAGTCGATCGTCGACGAGCAACACAACCTCGACGCGTTTCTGATCAGCGCGATCGGATTGGCCGACGTCGGCAACGACGTCCTGAGCGCCAACCGGAAGGGGTTGACAACCGTCTTCCACCTACTGGCGCCGACTACCGATCTGCTCAACGAATACGCCCCGGCGCTGAACTGTGCCTTGGCGGGCGACGCGGTTATAGCCCACGGGCCGGTACTGCCCGAACCGAGCATCGCGATCTCGGCCAGTCTCACGTGGGGCGCGGAACGCTATCGGTATCCGTCCAACCTGCCGAAGGTCGCGGCGACGGGCGGCCCCCACTGCATGGGCCTTCCCCACCGTCCCTTCAACAGCACGACCAAGGTCCTCATCTCAGATACCGGCTCCAATCCGGTGGTGTACGGCAATCCGCAATTGCTGCTCAACTTCGATGGCCTCAAGCAGCTGTTGTATGGGCCGATCGACGGGCCACCTCGCAATCCCATTCAGGTTGGACAACAGGGATGAGAGGTTCACTGCGTGCCACGCTGATCAAGTTCGGTGTCTTCGCCGTCGTGATGTCGGTGCTGACCGCCTTTTTGTTCTTCACCTTCGGCCAGTACCGCACCGGTGCGGTCACCGGCTACTCGGCGCTGTTCAACGATGCGTCACGGCTGAGGGCGGGAGATTCGGTGCGGGTCGCCGGCGTCCGGGTGGGCACCGTGAATGGTGTCTCGCTGCAGACGGACAAACGGGTCGTGGTGAAATTCGACGCGGACCGGTCGGTCGCGCTCACCGACGGCACCAAGGCGGCGGTTCGCTACCTCAACCTGGTCGGCGATCGGTACCTGGAATTGGTGGATGGTCCAGGGTCGACCAAGCGGCTGCCCGCGGGGGGACAGATAGCCCTGAGCCACACTGCGCCGGCGCTTGACCTCGATCTGCTGCTCGGCGGCCTGAAACCGCTTATCCACGGCCTTAATCCGCGCGATGTCAACGCGCTCTCGTCCGCGCTGCTGGAAGTGTTCCAGGGCGAGGGGGGTACCTTGCAATCGCTGTTCAACAAGTCGACGTCGTTCACGAACACGTTGGCCGACAACGATCAAACGATCGAGCGCCTGATCGACAACCTGAACACCGTGGCGACAACCCTGAACAAGGATGGCGGCCAATTCTCTGGCGCAATCGATCGCCTCGAGCGGCTGGTTACGGGGCTGGCGAACGACCGCAACACATTCGGTCCCGCCATCGACGCGTTGAGCACCGGCACCGTCACGCTGGCAGACCTGCTGGGCAAAGCAAGGCCACCGCTGTCCGGCACCGTAGAACAGCTCCGCCGGCTGGCCCCCAACCTCGATAGCGACAAGGACCGCATCGATGCCGCGCTTCAGAAGGCGCCCAGGAACTATCGCAAGCTGGTCCGGCTCGGCGTCTTCGGCGCCACCATCCCCTACTTCCTCTGCCAAATCACGATCCGCGGCACAGATCTGTCCGGCAAGACCGTGATAGCTCCCTGGTTCAGGTCCGATGCTCAGCGGTGCGAGGAACCGGGACCGGAGGAAAACTGATGCTCAAATACCGCGGAACCGCGTTGATCAAAGCCGGATTCATCGGCGCCGTCCTGATCGCAATGGTGATCCTGGTGGGCTTGTCACCCGATCGGATTGTGTCGCTGGCAACTGCCGTCCGTTACCAGGCGTTGTTTTCCGAAGCCGGCGGGCTTGCCACCGGCAACGCTGTGACGGTGTCGGGAATCAAAGTAGGTACGGTGTCGGATGTGTCGCTGCACAACGGCGATGCTCTGGTCACGTTCACCATGAAGGGCAGCGTTCCGCTCGGACAGGACACCAGCGCGCATATTCGCACCGGCACCCTGCTGGGTGAGCGGGTGCTGACTCTGGAGTCGGCCGGCAGCGGGACGATGCATCCGCTGGATGTCATCCCGGTCTCACGCACGTCCTCGCCGTATTCGCTGACGCAGGCGGTCAGTGACTTCACGGCCTATGCCGACCAAACCAACACCGCGACCCTGAACCAGTCACTCGACACGTTATCGGCAACGCTCAACCAGATCGCCCCACAGTTGGGACCTACCTTCGACGCGGTCAGCCGGTTGTCACAGAGCCTCAACGCCCGCAACACGAGCCTGGCTGACCTGTTCAAGAGTGCTAGCGCTCTCACGGGGATCCTGTCCGAACGCAGCCAACAGGTGAACAAGCTCATTCTCAACTCCGACGATCTGCTGCAGGTATTGGCGGGGCGCCGGAATGAGATCGTTCAACTGCTGGCGGCCACGTCGGCGGTGTCCAAGCAGCTGTCCGGATTGGTGCATGACAACGAAAGCAAGTTGGCGCCGACGCTTCAGAAGCTCAACTCGGTGACCGCGGTTCTGGAGAAGAATCGCGACAACTTCGAGAAAGCATTACCGGGCCTCGCAAAATTCGAGATCACGGTGGGTGAGGCTATTTCCAGTATGTACGCCTACTCGGCGTTCGTCCCGAACTTTCTTGTCCCGCAAATCTTCCAACCGTTCATGGATTACCTCTGGGGATTCCGCACCTTCGACACCGGGCGCGGTCCGGGCTTCCCGTCACTGACACCACGGTCTTTGGTCCCGCAGCTCTACAACGGCGCTCCGGAATGCCCTGGCTGTACCTTGGGCGGACGGATCGGAGGGGGGCAATGACTTCTTCTGTGACCTCTCGGATCCGCCGACTCCCACGAAACCGGCTCACGACCGTGGCCGCGGTAGCGCTGGCAGTGCTTCTCGTTGCCGGTGCGGCCTTCGTGGTCCGACAGATCTTTTTCGGTCCGAAGACCATCACCGCCTACTTCACCTCGGCCACTGCGATCTATCCCGGTGACCAGGTGCGGGTCTCTGGTGTCAAAGTCGGCACCATCAAATCCATTGAGCCGCAGGGCACGAAGGCGAAGATGACCTTGCACGTCGACCACGATGTGCCCATTCCGGCGGAGGCGAAAGCGGTCATCGTCACCCAAAACTTGGTGGCGGCCCGCTACGTCGAGCTCACTCCCTCCTACCGGACCAGCGGCCCGGTCATGGCTGACGGAGCGGTGATACCGGTTGAGCGCACCGCCGTTCCGGTGGAGTGGGACGAGGTTAAATCCCAATTGATGCGATTGGCAACGGATTTGGGCCCGAACGCGAAGGTGTCGACACCATCCATATCGCGGTTCATCGACAGCGCCGCCAACGCGCTAGATGGCGGCAACGGCGAGAAGTTGCGCCAGACGCTGACTCAGCTGTCCGGGGTGGCGCGGACCATCGCGAACGGCAGCGGCAACATCGTCGACATCATCAAGAACCTGCAGATCTTCGTCACCGCGCTGCGCGACAGCAACATTCAGATGGTGCAGTTCAACAACCGGTTGGCCACGCTCACCAGCGTGGTCAACGACAACAAATCCGATCTGGACGCGGCACTAACCGACCTGTCGAGCGCAGTGGGCGAGGTGCAGCGATTCATCGCCGGGAGCCGCAACGAGGTGAGTGAACAGGTCGACCGATTGGGCAAGGCCATCCAGCCTCTGGTCGATCAACACATGGCTCTGGAGAACACTCTGCACGGCGCGCCGACCGCCCTCAGCAATTTCTTCAACGACTACAACGCCGACACCGGCACAATTGTGGGCGGGTTTGGGATCGCGGACTTCGCCAATCCCACGCAGTCCGGTTTGCTTCTTCCGCTACCGATACCCGGGTGTGCGCAAGTCCAAGCGATCGAGAACGTCACGGCAACGGAATCGGGCAAGCTGTGCTCGCTGTTCCTCGGCCCCGGCCTGCGGGTGCTGAACTTCAACAGCCTGCCGATCCCGATCAATCCGTTCATCCAGAAGTCCGTCGACCCGGCCAACGTCGAGTACAGCGAAGCGCGACTCGCGCCCGGCGGCGCGGGCCCCAAGCCCGGACCGCCCGAGACACCGCCGGCGATATCGGCGTGGACCGGTCTGAACGGGGATTCGGTGGTACCCGGTCCGGCGCCGTCGGTGCCGCTGCCCCGGATACCCGGAGCCGCGATGCCCGAGCCGCCGCCGCCGTCGACCCTCGAGGCGCCGCCACCGGCGCCGAGCCTGCCGGGCATGCTGCTGCCGGCCGAAGCGGGGCACCCATGACCGGCCGGCTCGCCTTGCGGCGCGTGCTCGCCATCGGATGCTGCGTGATGCTGATGAGCACCGGGTGCGCCTTCCACGGCCTCAACTCGCTGCCGCTACCCGGGGCGGAGGGGCGCGGTCCGGACGCCGACGTCTATCACGTCGAACTGGCGAATGTCATTACCATGGAGTCGAATTCGCCAGTGATGATCGACGACGTCGTGGTCGGCAGCGTCGGCCCGATGACGGTGAAAGACTGGCACGCGGACGTCCAGATCTCGGTGAAGCACAATCTGGTCATCCCCGCCAACGTGGAAGCCAGCATCGGTCAGACCAGCCTGTTGGGGTCCATGCACGTGGAGCTCAACCCGCCACTCGGGCAGTCCGGTGTGGGGCGGCTGCGGCCGGGCGCCACCATCCCGCTGAGTCGGTCGTCGACCTATCCCTCAACCGAGCAAACCCTGTCGTCGCTGGCGCTCGTCGTCAACGGCGGAGGACTCGGGCAGATCGGGGAGATCATCCACAACTTCAGCGCCGCGCTTGCCGGGCGGGGCGGCGCTGTGCGCGATCTGATCAATCGCTTCGACACGTTCGTCGGGACGCTAGACCAACAACGCGACAACATCGTCGCGTCCATCCAGGCACTGAATCAGATCGGCGGCACCTTCGCGGCCCAGCGTGAGGTCCTCACGCAGGCGCTGCGTCAGGTACCGCCCGCGCTCGATGTGCTGATCAAGGAGCGGCCACGCCTGACAGCCGCTTTGGACGGCCTGCGCAAGTTCAGCAACACGGCTACCGGGCTGATCAACGACACTCAGGCCGATTTGGTGAGAAATCTGAAGAACCTGGAGCCGACCGTCAAAGGGCTCGCCGACGTCGGACCGGACATCGATACGGCGCTCGCGGCGTTGTCGGTCTTCCCGTTCACCCAGAACTTCGTCGACCGCGCCGTCAGAGGCGACTATTTCAACCTTCACGTCCAGTTGGACCTTTCGATTCCACGGCTCAAGCGCGGCCTATTCCTTGGGACGCACTGGGGACAACTCGGGGAACAGCAAATACCCGCGCCGGGCGATCCGCCGTACCTGCAGTACACCCGCGATCCATTGCACGGGGGTTTCGGGCCGCCCCCGGGCGCACCGCCGCCGCCAGCGCCACCAGGGGGTGTCCCGCCGGCGGGCCCCCAGGCCCCGCCGCCGTCCGGCTCCTCAGCCGAATCTCCAGTTCAGCGCCCCGCTACCCGGCCCGGCCGCACCGGCCCCGGGATTCGGTCCGCTGCCTGGCCCCGCGCCGAATGCCGCACCGGCACCTGGGGTTTCGCCGACGGACGGGAGCAGGTAGATGCTGACGCGCTTCGTCCGGATCCAGCTGCTGATCTTCACGATCATCGGCATCGTCGGTGTGGCCGCGATGGTCCTCTTCTACATCCAGGCGCCGATGCTGCTCGGCATCGGTCGGATGACCGTCACGGTCGAGCTACCGGCGACCGGTGGTCTGTACCGGTTCTCCAACGTGACCTACCGCGGCGTGCAGGTCGGCAAGGTCACGGGCGTGTCGTTGACCGGGAAGGGTGCGAAAGCGACGCTGTCGCTGAGCACTTCGACCAAGATCCCGGCGAACCTGCAAGCCGATGTGCTCAGCGTGTCGGCGGTGGGCGAGCAGTATGTGGACTTGCGGCCGCGCACCGATTCGGCACCGTACCTGCACGACGGCTCGGTAATTGCCATGCACGACACCACGATTCCGCAAGCGGTCGGACCGATGCTCGATCAGTTGAGCGCCTTGGTGAAGAGCCTTCCCAAGAACAAGATCGGTCAACTGCTCGACGAGTCATTCAAAGCCTTCAACGGAGCCGGATACGATTTGGGGTCACTGTCCGATTCGGCGTCGCGAATCTCCGCGGACTCCAACAACATTGTCGACCGCACGCGCGCCCTAACCGAAGACTCACAGCCTCTGCTGAACGCGCAGGCGCAGACGACGGACTCGATCCGGACGTGGGCGCATAGCTTGGCCGGGATTTCCGATGTGCTGGCGAATGACGATTCCCGGATTCGCACGGTATTGCAGAACGGTCCCGGGGCGTTGGACGAGGCGTCGCGGCTCTTCGAGCAGATCAAGCCGACGTTGCCGCTGTTGCTTGCCAATCTGACCACGATCGGGCAGATCGGCATCACCTACCACCCCTCGATTGAACAGTTGCTGGTGCTGCTGCCGTCGGCGGTTGCCATCGAGCAAACGGCGCAGGGCCAGAACTGGCCCGATGGTCAGGCCAGGGGTGACTTCGCGCTCACAATTGACGATCCGCCCATTTGCACGGTCGGATTCTTGCCGCAGAACCAGTGGCGATCCCCGGCCGACACCACCGTTATCGACACCCCGGACGGGTTGTACTGCAAACTGCCGCAGGATTCGCCGCTTGCGGTTCGCGGCGCCCGCAACTATCCGTGCATGGGGCACCCCGGAAAGCGCGCTCCCACCGTCGAAATCTGTAACAGCGACAAGCCGTTCATGCCGTTGGCCATGCGCCAGCATGTGCTGGGCCCGTCGCCGCTCGACCCCAACCTGCTCGCCCAGGGCATCCCACCCGACGACCGGGTCACCGCGGACAAGAGAATATTCGGCCCGATCGAGGGAACACCGCTGCCACTGGGGGCCATCCCGCGCGGAACACCCGCGGGGCCGCGGGGAGCATATCCACCACCGGGCACGCTCGGCGCCGCCACACCGCCGGTGCCGTCGACTCCGTCGGCGGCGAACATGTCGACTCAGGCGGGAGATTTTCCGTCGATCGCGCCGCTGGACGTGGCGCCGCCGCCGGCCGTGCGCCGGCCGCCCGCGCCCCCGAAGCCACCGGCCGTGATCGATGGAGGAGGACCGCATGCGGCCCCAAGTTCATTCGACGGCAAGGCAACTAAGCCCATCCCGTCGGTCGCGGTCGCCACGTACGACCCGCGTACCGGTCGCTACATCACTCCGGACGGCAAGTACTTCGAGCAGTCAGATCTGGCAACCTCGACGGCGCCCAAGAAGTGGCAAGACCTGCTTCCGACGTAACGTCGCAGGCGATTGAGATCGACGCCGAGTCAGCCGATCTTGTCCAGCCGCATCGGCAGCTCGATAGTGAGCCATTGGTTCTGCCCGCAGGCGCCGCTGGGTCCGACTGTCTTGTTCTTACCGGCCATCACCGGCGATCCGAGTTTTATTTCACCGGTACCGTCGGGATCAGCGGGATAGAAGGAGAAAGTCTGCTTTCCGGTGAACGCGGTGCCGTCTTGGCAACGCTCCCAGTTCGGGATTTCATGTCTGGCGTACCACAAGGTCCCGTCCCGCATGTATAACTGGGCACTCCAGCCCTCATCGCTTTTCAGCGTGCCGTCGCAATTCAGGTAGCTGCTGCACGTGGAGTTCACCGTCCAGGTCTGGACGGTTGTCGGCTCGCCGTTGTACTGATCGTTGATCTTGGCCCAGTTGCCGATCGACGTGACACGGTACGTGCCATTGATCGCGATTTCTTCCTTCGTATACGCCTGGGCCGTGGATGCCGGACCCACAAACCCAATCACGCTGGTAGCCAACAGCATTGCTGTGCCAACGGTTCCAAGTGGTCGCATCGTCTACTCCTCGACGCGCTAAATCCGACGATGTCGGAGCCGGTGAGGGGCACCGGTAGCGGCGTTCTCGCCTGACGAGAATATCACCGGCACGTTCGGCCGGGCACGGGTTCGAACGAGATGGTGATGCTGGTCAGACCACCGGATCCAACTTGGAGATCAGCCACGAACCGCCGACTTTTGTGAGCGTTATTCGCACGCCGCTCGGGGTGATCAACGGTTGCGGCTTGTCCTTGCTGAGGGTGGTCTCGTTGAGGAAAAGCAGCACCACGGCCGAGTTCGGCTCCAGCTCTGACACCGCAGCTCGCACTACGGCCGCGGTCTGCGTGAGGTGTTTTTGCTGAACCGCGGGCAAGACGAAGTCTTTGGTGAACTTGTCGTAGTAGGCCAGGAAATCCCCGGTGAGATGTGACCTCGCCTTGGCAAAGTCACGATCCATGCTGTCGCTCGAATAGGACAGCGCCGCAACGGCACCGTCCGAGGCAGCCTGGATTGCCCGCCGGGCCGCGGCCTCGTCGATCTTTCGGTCCGGAAGGTATTGAACGAAGAACAGGCAGACGACGAGTCCCACCGCGGCGATGACCGATGCCACCAGAAGAATCGGACGCCAATGCGCCGCAGCGGCGGTCAGCGCTCGGTCGATCGCACCCGTGCTCTCCGGCGTCGAGTCAGCACCGGTAGCAGCTGTGGTGTCCGGCGAGTCCGGGTCTGCCGCGACGGCGTCGTCGTCGAGCGACGAGGATTCGGAAGTCATTGGACGAAGTCGAGTTTCGACATCTTGAGCCGATCCCCGTCCCGATCGATATTGACGCTGAGTCGCCAAAACGCTGGCGGCCGCGGGGACTTGTCGGCGTTGACGGTGTCGGACTTCGCCACCACCAGTACGACCGCCGAATTGTCGGTCATCGACTCGACCGCGACGTCTTGCACGGTGGCCTTCGTGGTGACCTGCGCATCCTGGGCATGCTTGACCATGTAGCTCGACGTCGCTTCGAGCTGGCTCTTCAGCGCTCCGGTGGAGTCGTCGATGGTGTGCTGGAGGTTCTCCGCCGCATGTGCGGGATCGATCGACATCAACGTCGCGACCTCCTCTCGCGCCGCTGTGGCGAATTCCGCGGCGCGCTGGTGTCGCTGCATGAGCGCGCGGTGCTGCCACACGATGAAACCGCTGGCCGCCAGCGACGCGCACACGAGCACGATCGCGGAGCCGACTCCCACCGCTTTCCGCGAGGGACGACGGAACCGCCGCGACCACCGCGGCCGCCGTCGCCAACGAGCCGGGGTGAGCGCGGCGCCGTCAACCTCTGTCGTCTCGGGTCCGTCGCTCGGATCAGCCTCCGCCTCCCGGCGCAATTCGGCGGCGCGGGCGCGGGCCGCCTCGGCGCGCTCCTCGGCACGGGCAAGCTCGTCTTCTGCTTCCGCCAGCGGGTCTGGAGCCTCCGTGCTGGATGGGTCGCGGTCGGAGTCCGTCACCGGTGCTGGGCTCGTTCCGGGCTACACACGGAGAACCACGTTATCACCCAAAGCTGCAGGCCCGGTGTGCTGCGGTGCGGGCGAAACATCAGTCGGCCGCGCCGCGAATTTCTTCTGGAGAAGAAGAGAATTTTCTTATCGCCCGTGTAAAACTGAGGTGGTGCGCTACATCGTGGCAGTGGTCGCGGCGCTGGTTGGACTCAGCGCGTTGATGCCCCCGACGGCGGCCGCCGGGCCGACAGTCTGTGATTACCCGGCCTGCACTCCGGGCATCGCTCCGAACATGGTTCTGGGCGCCCCGTGCGACAACACCACCTACTACGCGTTCGGGGTTTCCGGCGGGTACGTGCCGGCCACCCAGCCAGGACGGCTGATGTTCTGCGGGTCGCCCCGTCGATACCAGCCGAGGTGGTTCCGCTCACCGCCGATGGCGGGCATCAAGGAAGAGAACACCGACTGCCACACGTTCATGAACTACGTCGCGCAGGCACCCGACGGACTGTTCCTGATCTGCATTGCGCAGGAGGGTCACTCCTTCTGGACCCGCGCCGACACCTGAGTCATTGCGTCACAAAGGCATTGCGGGGGATCGTCAGCGGCAGATCCACTGAACTCAGCAAACCCGGTTGTGCGGCAACGACGTACGGCACGGCGTTGAGCACGCGCATCGCGGTCGCCACCATCGCGCCCGCGCCGGACGTCATTCCCGCGATCCCGGCCCGCTTCGGGTCGCGCAGTGTGGCGGCCAGCGTGCAGTCGATGTCGGGCTCACCGGTGATTTTCACGCGGTAGGACAGGTCGCCGATACCGGTCGGCCAATCCGGCGCGACGTCGTGCGCCAATCGGGTGACATGTTCGATGACGATCGCTTCGCGACCGTTCACGACGCCGATCGCCTGCATACGGATCGCCCCGCACGTCCCGGCCTCGACGGTGCCCATGGCGACATTCAACGTCCGATCGGTCGCGGCACGATCGAAACCCTCACGCACTTCCTGCAATTCGACCCCGAGGGCGTCGGCGACCAGTCGAATCTGGCCCTGCCATTCGCCGGCGATAGCGCCGGGATAGCTGATCCACGGTTGGTAGTCCAGCGGCTGGCCGAAGCCGAGCCCGTTGATCATGATGTCGGGCACGCCGTAGTCGTCATACAAGCCGATCTCGAACGCATGAATCTTCTCGATCTGTGACGACTGTGTCGACAACACCAGCGGTAGATAATCGGCGGCGAAGCCGGGCTCGATGCCCGACGCGTACAGCGACGCCTGCCCCTGCTTGGCCGCCACGGCGAGTTGATCGCGCCATTCTGCCGGCTCGTACAGGTGTGGATTGACCAGTCGCGTCGTGCTTGTCGTCACCACGTTGAGTCCCGCCTCGAGCAACTTTACGTAGTCGGGAATGGCCAGCGCATCACGCTCCGGACCGCTCGCGGCGTAGATGACGCAGTCGGGTTTCAGGGCGATCAGCGCGTCGGCGTCGTTGGTCGCGGCGAGCCCGATCGGTTCGCCGTTGGCCAGCTCGCCGACGTCCTTGCCGACCTTGTCCTGTGAATGCACCCACACGCCAACGAGTTCGAGGTCGGGACGGTGCTGGATAGCGCGGACGGCGATCGATCCGATGCCGCCGGTGGCCCAGACGACGACGCGATGTGGACTTGTCATGTGTATTCCTCCTTGGTGCGACCAAATGTTAGGTTCGATAGATGTTCACGCTCAGGTTCGACATGCGCGCGCCCGACTGGGCGGCACCGGCGGCCGACCTTTATGCGGCGGCTATTGACATGTGCGCGTGGGCCGAGACGCGCGGCGCGATCCTCACGGTGCTCTCCGAGCATCACGGCGCCGAAGACGGCCATCTGCCGACCCCGCTGATCCTGGCGTCCGCGATCGCCGCGAAGACGACGCAGCTGGCGATAATGCTTGCCGCGGTGCCTCTTCCGCTGTGGGACCCGGTGCGCTTGGCCGAGGAGATCTGCGTGCTGGACCTGATCAGCAAGGGCCGGGTGTCGTACGTGTTCGGCGTCGGTCATCGCGTCGAGGAGTATGACCACTTCGGCGTCGACATGGCCAACCGTGGCCGCGCGGCCGACGAGATCCTCGGCATCCTCGATCAGCTGCTGCACGGCGAACCCGTTGAGTTTCAGGGACGTAGGATTCTGGTCACCCCGCCCTGCGGGTCGGCGGCCGGGCCGCTGGTGCTGATCGCCGGTGGCAGTAAGGCCGCCGCGCGCCGCGCTGCGAACCACGGGCTCGGCTTCATCTCCCAGACCGACTCGTCGGAGCTGCGTGAGTTCTACGATGCCAAATGCCGGGCCGCCGGACACGAACCTGGCGTCGTCCAGTTTCCGGTTCCCGGCGTTCCGACGGCGGCCTTCGTCGCCGAGGATGTCGACGAGGCGTGGGACGTGCTCGGGCCACACCTCTTGCACGACGCCGTGATGGCGGCTTCCTATCGGCCTCAAGACAATTCGGTCGCGAGCATCACCCGGGCCGATACCGTCGCCGCGCTGCGTGAGACAACCGGCCCCTACCGGATCTTCACCCCCGACGAGGCCGTCGACTACATCCGCGACGGGCGTCCACTGCCACTGCATCCGCTCTGTGGCGGCATCGCTCCCGATGTCGCGTGGCCCTACCTGGAACTTGCCGGCGCCGCAAGTGCGCGCGCACAGTCCGACTGAAGGAGAACCATGTCCACTCGACTCGCCCGTGTCGTCGCATGGTCTACCGGCGGGGTCGGTGCGGCCGCCGTCGACGCGATCATCCGCCGACCCGACCTGGAACTCGTTGGCGTATGGGTGCATTCGGCCGACAAGGTCGGCCAGGACGCCGGCGAGTTGGCCGGCGGCGAGCCGATCGGCGTGACGGCCACCGACGACGCCGGTGCGCTGATCGCGCTCGCACCGGACTGCGTGGTGTATTCCGCAAGCGGTCCGGAGCGTGACGCGGCTGCGGTGCGCGACTACCTGCGGCTGCTGGAAGTGGGCATCAATGTCGTATCGACGTCGTCGACCAGCCTGGTGTACCCGCCAGCGTATTTCGCGCCGGATTGGTACAACCAGCTTGACGCGGCGGCGAAATCCGGCGGCGCGTCGTTCTACGGATCCGGGATCTTCCCCGGCTTCGCCTCCGACCAGCTCGCCCTGTTGATGAGCACGCAATCGAAAAACATTCAGTGCATCACGGCCAGCGAGGTCGCGCTCAACGACCACTACCCGGTTGCCGACGTGATGATGGATGGGATGGGCTTCGGCCGCCCGCTCTCCTTCGAGCCGATGCTGAAGACGCCGGGGTTCATCGAAATGGCCTGGAAGGCACCGATTTACTTGATGGCGGCGGGTCTTGGGGTCGAGATCGAAGAGATCAAGGGCACGCTGGATCGCGAGCTGTCGGACCGCGACATCGAGGTCGCGTTCGGCACTATTCCGGTCGGGACGTGCGGCGCGGTGCGGACGCGCGCCGCGGGCGTGGTCAACGGCCGCGAGGCCATCGTCATCGAGCACATCATCCGGATGGCGCGCGACGTCGCACCGGAGTGGCCGCGCTCGGACTCCGACGCCACGTACCGGGTCGATATCGTCGGTGATCCGGATATTCACTGCGAGCTGACGCTCGGTGAGCCCGAGGGTCACGGCGCCGGCCGCGCCGCCATGACCTCCACGGCGATGCGCGTCGTCAATGCGGTCCCGTACGTGATCGACGCGCCGGCCGGGCTGCTCAGCTCGCTGGACATCCCTATGACGCTGCCGCGCCACGTGTTCGACTGAGCGGGGCACGCCGGCACTACTCGGGCTGGTTCGGTACGCCCGGGAACAGCTGGCCGGGAGGCTCCACGGTCACCCAGCCGCCCACCTTGGTGATCAGGTGCGGAGCGAAAACTGCTCCGTAGAGCAGATTTCCGACCACGATGACCGCGACAACGGACAGCACCGATGCGCGCAGCGGGGTCTTCGAGCGCCTGCCAGCCCACATCTCCAGGACGTTGCGTCCCTCGGCATCGGTGCGGCCCAACAGATAGGTGAAGACCATCATCTGGATCGCCATCGCGAGTGAGTCGTACAGCGGGTACTGGTGGATCGTCCCCTCGCGGATGGCCAACCCGGGGATTACCCGGCCGTAGTAGAAGACTCCGAGTTTCGCCCCGAGGAACCCGTTGAAGAACAGCGCCCAGCTGAAGCCGACGATAAGCCCGACGATCAGCAACGTCTGCGGCCGGCGCCACCCGAACCGTCCGATCAGCCACCGCCCCAGCGCCGTGGCGGTGAAGGCCGGCAGTACGAAATACGAGATGTAGCCGATGGGCACGAACAGCGGAAGTCCGCCCCACGTCATGTTCAGCGGCCACCACGACGGCATGCGGGGGATAGCGGTGGGGAACTGTGCATACATCGCCCAGTCGTAGGGCGCTTCGATCCACGAGAACGACATCGCCGAGATGCACAGCAGCAGCAAGGGATGCATGCGATGCTGCCGGACGCTCAGATATACGCCAAGGGCGGTGAAAGCGATGCCGCCGATGAGGGCGAAGTCGCTGGCCGCCTGCATCACCGGCGTCATGTGATCGCTCATCGCCGGGCTTCCGGATCGAACCGGAGCACCACGCCGAAGATCAGCATCACCAGTCCGAACAACGTGCCAATCATGATCAGAGCACCCACGTCGACCGTCCTTCTCAAGACTTCATCGGCTCTTTGGATAGTAGATACTATCCTAATTGGATAGCACATACTATCCTCAACTTGTGCCCCAGCAATCAACTGCCAGACAGCGCAACGCTGACGCGCCCACTACGGTGCGCCGGCCTCGTGGCGAGCCGCGCAGGCTGTTGCTCGACGCGGCCCGCACGCTGTTCGGCCGGCAGGACTATCGCAGCACCACGACACGCGAAATCGCCACGGCGGCAGGCGTTACCGAGCATCTGCTGTTCAGGAACTTCGGCTCTAAGGCCACGCTGTTCCGGGAGGCGCTGGTGGTGCCGTTCACCACGTTCATCGACGAGTTCGGCAGCACCTGGCAGTCGGTCGACCACGCCGAGACCGTCGAGGAGGAGCTGGCGGGCCACTTCGTCAGTCAGCTCTACGACCTGTTCGTCGAGCATCAGGGTCTGCTGCTGACGCTGATGGCTGCCGAGGCGCTGAGCAACGAGGAACTGGCCGAGACCGGGATCGACGACGTCAGACGGGCACTGCAGGTGCTGGGCCGAATCAGCGCCGAGGGCATGAACATTCGTGGGCTGCAGTCGGAGCACCCCGACCTGCCCGCACACTCCACGGTCGCCATGATCGCCGGTATGGCGGCGTTGCGATCGACCTACTTCGGCGCCAAGCCGCCGTCGCGAGAAGTGATCGTCGACGAGCTCGTCCAGGCGATTCTGCACGGCTTCCTGCACCGCAACGATTGAAGGGCCCAGATAGCACATGCCAGACACCAATACCGTCGAATTGTATTACGACCCATACGATCCCGACATCGACGACGATCCGTATCCGGTGTGGAAGCGGATGCGGGAGGAAGCGCCGCTGTATTACAACGACAAGTACAACTTCTTCGCGCTGAGCCGCTATGACGATGTGGCGCGCGAGCTCCCCAACTGGCAGACGTATCGCAGCGGTCGCGGCACCACCGCAGACATCTTGTTCAACAACATCGAAGTGCCGCCCGGCATTCTGCTGTTCGAGGATCCGCCATTGCACGACCTGCACCGCAAGCTGCTGTCGAAGGTGTTCACTCCACGGCGCATGAATGCCGTCGAGTCCCTGGTTCGTGAGTTCTGTACCGGCGAGCTGGATCCGTTGGTCGGCGCCGACGGATTCGACTTCATCGCGAATCTCGGTGCCGTGCTACCGATGCGGACCATCGGCTACCTGCTGGGCATTCCCGAGGAGCATCAGGCCAACATCCGGGATCGCAACGGCGCCTTCATCGACGTAGCCAAGGGGGCCGGTCCGGAAGCGGTCGGCCAGAAGATCTTCGAAGAAACCATCGCGATGTTCGCCGAGTTCATCGAATACCGCGCCGACCATCCCTCCGACGACCTGATGACCGAGCTGCTCGCGGCGGAGATCGAGGAGGCCGATGGCACCCGTCGGCCGCTGTCGCGCACCGAGGTGCTGTCCTACACCGCGATGATCGCCGGCGCCGGCAACGAGACCACCACCCGGTTGATCGGCTTCATGGCGCAGCTGCTGTCGGACCACCCCGACCAACGCCGTGAGCTGGTGGCCGACCAGTCGCTGATACCCGGCGCCATCGAAGAATCGTTGCGCTACGAGCCGCCGTCGCCGGTGCAGGCCCGCTATGTCGCGCACGACGCCGAGCTCTACGGCCGCACGATTCCGGAGGGCTCATTCATGTTGCTGCTCAACGCCTCTGCGAATCGCGACGAGTCACAGTTCCCCGATGCCGACCGCTTCGACATCCACCGTCGGGGCGGCCACCTCAGCTTCGGGCAGGGGCTGCACTTCTGCCTCGGCTCGGCACTTGCCCGCCTTGAGGCCCGGGTGGCTTTCGAAGAGGTGCTCAAACGCTGGCCCGACTGGCACGTCGACTATGCCAGCGCTAAACGGGCGCACACCGCCAGTGTCCGTGGCTGGGCACGCCTACCTGTCTTCACCGGGTAGCGACAGCATGTCCTACGAGAGCAGCGCCGAGCCGATCAAAATCGGCTACCTGATGGATTTTCGCCTGCCCGAGGGGTTCCGGAGACGTACTTCGAGGACCTGACTCAACCGTTCGACCTGGTGTTCAAGCGAGCCGCCGACGACGGTGTTATCGACAGGCCGATCGAGATCATCTACCGCGAAGTCGAGGGTCTTCCCAAAGGATCGGTCAAAGCGGTCATTGACGCCTACGGTGCACTGGTCGATGAAGGATGCCTGGCGGTATTCGGACCGAGCATCGCCGACAATGTGATTCCGACCGCGGAGGCGATCGAGGAGCGGTTCAAAGTTCCCTGCATCAGCGTCACGGGATCCGATGTCGCACTCGGCGAATGGTTCTTCGCGTTCCCGATGGGATCGCACACCGACGAGCCGATCTTCTGGGCCGATCTGCTGGCCAAGGGCGGACACACGGAGGTTGGCGTGCTCAAGGAGCAGTCGGTGGTCGGTGAGACGTATCTGCAGAACTTCCGGGATGCAGCTAAACGCAAGGACATTCGCATCGTGGCCGAGGCGCCGATCGCTCAGACCGCCGGAGATGTGACCGCCGCCGTCACCGCGCTGCACGACGCCAAGGTACAGGCCATCGTGCATTGCGGCTTCGGCTTCGGGGTGGTGTTCGTCAATCCCGCCCTCGAGTCGCTGGGTTGGGATCCACCACGATTCTGCGGCACGGCATTCCAGAACGCGTGGCTCAACCCGATCATGTGGAACGCGTTCATGGGATGGACCGGGGTAGACCAGTACGACGAGGGCAACATGGTGGGCCAGCGATTTCTCGACGAGTACCAGATTGCTTACGGCCGTCGACCGGAATGGTGTGTGCCCGTGGTCAATCGGGACATCGCGGTCACACTGCTACGCGCGTTGACCAACGCGCACCCGCTCAGCCCGCGTGGGGTCAAGGAAGCTCTCGAGCGGGTCAAGATGGTGCCCGCCGCATCCGGTGCGCCCGGAACGCGGGTGTCCTTCGGGAATTGGACCCGGCGGGGCTGGATGGGCGCGGGCTATCTGGTGGCCCGCCGGCTGGATGCCGACGGGGTCAACTCCCACCTGGTCGATCGATTCGGCGAGGAGTAGTCCGCTACCGCACCGGCGCCAGGGCGGGTCGCGGCGTGAACGTCAGGTGCAGATCGCTGAGCCCGCGCAGGATGTAGGTCGGCTCGAAGCTGTAGCGCCGCTCGTCGACCGGACCGTGCTGTGTCTCGCTGATGGAGATGTCGGACATCCGGTCCAGGATGCGCTCGATCGAGACGCGGCCTTCGACCCGAGCCAAGGGCGCGCCCGGGCACGAGTGCACGCCGCGTGCGAAAGCCATGTGCTCACGGACATTTTTGCGGTCGATCTGAAACTCGTGCGGGTTCTCGAACCGCCGCGGGTCGCGGTTGGCCGCACCGGGCAGGATCATCACAATGGTGCCTACCGGGATGTCGACGCCGCCGACGGTGGTCGACTGCAGTGCGAGCCGGCAGTCGCTCTTGACCGGGCTCTCCATCCGCAGTGATTCCTCGATGAAACCTGGGATCAGGCTGCGGTCGTCGCGCAGTCGCCGCTGAACATCGGGCCGGTCGCCGAGCGCCTGCAGCGCCGCGGAGAGCAGCTTCGCGGTGGTCTCCTGGCCCGCAGCGAAAAGGAATGTCGCCGAACGGCTTACCTCGATCACCTCGGGCGTCGACCCGTCGGGGTACTTCGCCGTCGCCAACGAGGTCAGCACATCATCGCGCGGGTTGCTGCGACGGTCTTCGATGTAGGAGCAGAACTTGTCGTCGAGCCATTCCAGCGGGTTGATTCCGACGGACTCATGATCCAGCGCGCCCACCCGAGCGCCGGGACGGTCGGCGCCGAGCACGGTACGGAACTGAGTGTGGTCCTCCTCGGGAACACCGAGGAGGTCGGCTATCACCAACGTGGCGAACGGCTTTGAGTATTCGGCGATGAACTCGCACTCGCCGTTGCCGAGGAACTCGTCGAGCTGGCGATCGGCCAGCCGCCACATGAATTCTTCGTTCTCCTTCAGTCGGCTCGGGGTGAGCAACCGACTCAGAATCGAGCGTGCCTTGGTGTGGTCCGGCGGGTCCATGGTGACCATGTGCTCGAACATCGGGAACTGGCTGCGGTTGGCCTCGACCAACGGACCGAGGTCATCAAGGCCCTCGATGTCAAACGGCAGGGGCGGAAAAGGACCGCCCAGCGCAACGATGTTGGAAAACGTTTTCGGGTCCTTATAGACCGCGTTGGCCTCTTCCCAGCCGGTGACCGCGACGACGTTGTAGTGCGGGAGCCGCGACACGGGGTTCTGACTCCGGAGGTAATCGAAGTAAGGGTGCGGGTCGGGAACGAGCGACTGGTCGGTGAAGAAGTCGATCGAATCGAAGTTGCTCATGTACGCGCGCCTCCCGAGGCTGTTTGCCTGTGGTGTGTGGGGCCAAATGTGGTGCCGCCCCGGACTGACTTCGCCGAATGTGCGGAACTTGCTGAGCACCTGCTTAGCATGACGCTAATGTCGTGGTCAAGGCGAGAGCACGGCCCGACGCTACGATCGGCTTGTTCAGCAAATCTTCGGCGAGAGCGTGGAACAACAACATGACTTCGGCCCGCAGGATCGGGGCCCCGGACGCCAAGAACCGCGGGGTGCTGCTCGACGCCGCCGAGCAACTGATGCTCGAAGAGGGTTACGCCGCAGTGACTTCGCGTCGGATCGCGGAACGCGCCGCGCTCAAGCCGCAATTGGTGCACTACTACTTCCGCAACATGGACGAGTTGTTCCTGGCGGCGTTCCGCCGCCGCGCCGAACAAGGGCTCGAGGTGCAAGCGCAGATGTTGCAGGCGCCGCAACCGTTGTGGGCGCTGTGGCGATTCAGCACCGATCCGGCAGCCACTGCGATCACGATGGAGTTCATCGCGCTGGCCAATCATCGTAAGGCGCTCAAGGCCGAGATCGCTTACTACGCTGAGCGCTTTCGCGAAGAGCAGCGCAAAGCGCTGACGACGATTCTCGAACGCTATGGCGGCGATCCGGTGAAACTCCCCCCGCTGGTGTGGTCGGTGCTGATGACCAGCGTGTCCCGCGTCCTGGTGATCGAGAAGGCCCTCGACATGTCCGCCGGCCATCGCGAAACGGTCGAGATCGTCGAGAGCTACCTTCGCCATCTCGAGGGCGATCCTCAGATCTAGCCTGCTCACCAGTTACGGAGCGAGCAGAGCGTGCCCTTGGGGCCGTCGTTGGACGCGACCACCTTTCCATCGACGACCAGCGCGCAGTGGAACATCGGCGTGCCCGGTTCGGTGCCCGTGCTGACCACGACCATCGCGTAGTTGTTGGGGTCGGTGAGCATCACCGGCGGTGACGTCCACGGGTGCCCCGGACCGACGTCGGCCTGGACGTTGGGCGTGTACTGGTAGGGGTTGTGGCTGTAGTCGGAGTACTTCGGCGGCTGCTGGTCCAGGTAGTAGATGTCGGCCCAGATCGGACTGGCCGACGTGACGACGTAACGGACCTGGTGCATCGGCGGGTCATCAGCCAGCGAGGGTGCCGCGGTTGCCGTCGCGGTGACGGCCGCCAGACCCACGGCCAGCGTGGCTTTACCGATGGTTGTCATGCGCACCTCCGGCCGCCGCTCCCGCGGAACGATATCGCCATTCTCCCTGGCGGAGAATAGCATCTCCCCTGCCTCTGCTCAGACCTTAACTGTTGCTGGTCGAGGCCTTGAGCCAATGCGCAATATTCACCAAAAGACAGCCCCCGGGGATCCCTGAGCGGCGGTTTTTCGAGCAGTGAAGCCCCGGCGACGCCGGCATCAGCGCAACGATCGGGGAGGCGCCCGCCCCTGACCCAGAACTCTCCGGCTGAGCCGGCGCGGTGGAACGGGGTGCGGGCATTGCGATAACCTGCTTGTGAGAATATCATTCTCACAAATTGTGAAGGAGGATTTCATGGGCCAGCTGTCGCACAAGGTGGACGTCCCGTTCCCGATCTTCGACGCGGACAACCACCTATATGAGCCGCCGGAGGCGCTGACCAAGTTCCTGCCCAAGGAGTACAAGAACCACGTCCAGTACGTGCAGGTCAACGGGCGGACCAAGATCGCGATCCGCGGCCAGATCAGCAACTACATCCCCAACCCGACCTTCGAGGTCGTCGCCAGGCCGGGGGCGTGGGAGGAGTACTTCAAGTACGGCAACCCGGACGGCAAGACCAAGCGCGAGCTGTTCGGCGAACCGATGCGCGCGATCCCCGCGTTCTTCGAGCCCGGCCCGCGCCTGGAGAAGATGAACGAGCTGGGACTGGACCGCACGCTGATGTTCCCTACTCTGGCCAGCCTCCTCGAGGAGCGGCTGTCAGACGACCCCGTCGCGATCCATGTCCTCGTCCACGCACTCAACGAGTGGCTGGACGAGGTCTGGGGCTTCAACTACCAGAACCGCATTTTCACCACACCCGTCATCACGCTGCCGATCGTCGAGAAGGCAATCGAGGAGCTGGAGTGGGCGGTCAAGCGTGGCGCCCGTTGCGTCCTGATCCGCCCGGCTCCGGTCCCCGGCTTCCGCGGTCCCCGGTCGTTCGCGCTGCCTGAGTTCGACCCGTTCTGGGAGCGCGTCGTCGAGTACGACGTGCTGGTCGGCATGCACTCCAGCGACAGCGGCTACTCCCGGTACACGTCTGAATGGGACGGAGCCAACGCCGAGATGCTGCCGTTTCAAACCAACGCGATGGGCATTCTCAACGAATGGCGGCCGATCCAGGACTCGGTCGGCTCGTGGGTCATCCACGGTGCGCTCTACCGCCACCCGAAGCTGAAGGTCGCGATCGTCGAGGCCGGCTCGAAGTGGATGACCCCGCTGCTCGACGGCCTGGCCGAGGTGTTCCGCAAGGCGCCCGAAGCGTTCCCGAGCGACCCCGTCGAAATGGTCAAGAACCGGATCCACGTCAGCCCGTTCTTCGAGGACGGCATCGACGACCTGGTCAACCTCGTCGGCGTGGACCAAGTGCTGTACGGCTCGGACTGGCCGCATCCCGAGGGGCTTGCGGAGCCGACCTATTACATCGAGGCGCTGTCGCACCTGTCGGCTGACGACCAGGCAAAGATCATGGGCGGCAACCTCGGTCGACTCGTCACGGTCTGACCTATCATCTCGCCGTGGCAGACCATCCCCGAGATGGTCGCGAGCGCGGCGGACCGGTTCGGCGACGCGGAAGCGGTCGTCGACGGTCCGCTGCGCTTGACCTTCCGTGAGGTTGTCGATCGGATCCGTTGCGCCGCAGGTGCTTTCGCCGACCTCGGAGTCGGCAGGGGCGACCGGGTCGCCGTCTGGGCGCCGAACTCGGCGGACTGGATCGTCGCCGCGTTCGGGGTGCTCACCGCCGGTGGCGTGCTGGTGCCGGTGAACACGCGCTTCAAGCCCGACGAAGCGGGTGACATCATCACCCGCAGTCAGGCGAAAGCCGTTCTGGTGCAAAAGGGTTTTCTCGACCAGGATTACACGGCGCCCGCCGGCATTCCGGTCATCGATTTGAGATCCGACTTTCTTTCCAGTGGTTCACCTCATCAGCGCCCGGTCGACGGCGGCGACGTGTCCGACATCATCTTCACCTCGGGCACGACGGGTCGTCCGAAGGGCGCGATGATGAACCATCGCCAGACTCTGCGGATGTACGAAGAGTGGGCGACGCTCGCTGACCTGCGCGAGGGCGACCGCTACCTGATGATCAACCCCTACTTTCACACCTTTGGGTTGAAGGCGGGCCTGATCGCGTCGTTCCTGCGCGGCGCGACCATGCTGCCGCTGGCGGTGTTCGACATTGACGCTGTCGTGAATCTGATTGAGCGCGAGCGTATCTCAATGCTGCCGGGGCCGCCGACGATGTATCATTCGTTGCTGACGGTCGATGACAAGGCCAAGCTGTCCTCGCTGCGGGCGGGCGTGACCGGCGCCGCCGACATCCCGGTCGAACTGGTTCGGCGCATTCATGACGAATTGCCCTTCGAGACGTTGATGACGGGCTACGGCCTCACCGAAGCGGGCAACGTGACGCTCTCGCGGCCAGGCGACTCGTTCGAAGACGTCGCCACCACCGCCGGCCTGCCTTGTGAAGACGTGGAGGTGCGCGTCGGCGACGACGGTGAAGTGCTGGTGCGCGGCTACGGCGTCATGCAGGGCTATCTCGACGATCCCGAAGCCACCGCCCAGGCCATCGACGGCGAGGGTTGGTTGCATACCGGAGATTTGGGCAATTTCGACAACTCCGGCCGGTTGAAGATCGACGGGCGTAAAAAGGACATGTTCATCGTTGGCGGGTTCAATGCATACCCGGCCGAGATCGAGGGCTTCATGCTGGAGCATCCGGCGGTTGCCCAGGTTGCCGTGATCGGCGTGCCCGACGAGCGGCTCGGCCAGGTAGGGAAGGCCTTCGTGGTGTCACCTCATCATCTCAAGGGCACTGTGTCCGAAGCGGATTTGATGGCGTGGTGCCGTGCGCGGATGGCCGGGTTCAAGGCGCCGCGACACCTCGAGTTCCTCGAGAGCCTGCCGCTGAACGCCACTGGGAAGGTGATGAAGGACCAACTACGGTGAGCGCGGTGGACTCTCATTCGCATTCGCTGGTGATCGCGTCCGATTATCGCGTGCCGGATCCCGAGCAGGTCTGGCCGTTGCTCACCCGGCGCAGATCGGCGCTCGCGGACATCGGCGCGCACCATGTGCTGCTGTACACCTCGACGCGTGACCACGGTCGCGTGCTCGTCACCATCGGCGTGCGCAGCCGGGAGCCGATCGTGGAGTTACTGCGCTCGCGGGTGTTCTTCGACTGGTTCGACGCGGTGGGCGTCGACGACATCCCGGCCGTGTTCGCGGGTGAGATCGTCGAACGGTTCGGGTCGGGGGCGCGTTCGGTGCAATCCGCGCCGGGCGTGGTGGTCGCGGCGATGTCGTCGGTCGACGATGTTCCGGTGCTGACCCACGAGATCCGGGGCGCGCTACCAAGATTCGAGGCCGCGGGCATCCGGGAGACCCGATTGTTCCAGGCTTTCGACGACAGCCACGAAGTGATGATCCTGCAGGAACTCGACGATGCGGACCAGGCGCGGCGCTGGATCGACCATCCCGACAGCGCGGCGCCGTGGATCGACGGCGCGGGCCGCGGCCCGTATCCGCCGGTGTTCGTCGGCACGTTCTTCGACATGATGCGAATCGACGAGTGAGCGAGTCGCTCGATGTTCGTCTGCCTGTGTAACGGCATCACCAGCCAGGTGGTGGTGGACGCGATTTCCGGCGGAGCGTGCACCACCAACCAAATTGCGGAGGCGTGCGGTGCCGGCGCCGACTGCGGCCGCTGCCGTCGCACCCTGCGCAAGCTGCTTGCCCCGCCGAAAGGGGAACATCGCGGCTGATCAGCCCAGGTCGGCAACCAGACCGTTCAGAAGTTCCGGGACGTCGAGGCGTGGCACCACCGCTTCGATCAACACCATTCGGTCCTGTTGCTCAGCCGCCACGCGAAAGGCGTCGTCGAGTTCGCCGTAGTTCGCGGCGCGAAACGTCACGTGGTTGGACACGCCCAGCGCGGTGGGGATGTCGGCCCAGCTCCATTGCGCAATGTCGTTGTAGGGAGCCGTCTTTCCGTGGATCATCCGCTCGATCGTGTAGCCATCGTTGTTGACCACCACCACGACCGGCGAAAGGCCCTCGCGAGAGAAGTTGCCCAACTCCTGAACGGTCAACTGCGCGGCGCCGTCTCCGATCAGCAGCACCGGCCGCCGATCGCGCTCCGCCAGACCCGCACCGAGGGTGGCCGGCAACGTGTATCCGATTGAGCCCCACAGTGGTTGGCCGATGAACGTGACACCCCGCGGGAGCCGGTGGGTCGCCATCCCATAGAACGAGGTGCCCTGATCGGCAAGCACGATGTTGCCAGGCGTGAGAGCCTCACAGAACCTGTCCCACAACATCTTTTGGTTCAGCGGCTCGTCGCGGCCCGGCGCGGTCTGCGGTGCAACGTCGGAACTGGAAACCACGGCGGGGGAGCGCACGCCGCGCTCGGTGAGGATCGCGGTAAGGGCCTCGAGGGCCGCGCCCATTTCCAGTGGCGCGAACACGTGGTTGCCGACCGTGCACTGCTGCGCGCCGACATCGATGGTCCGCGCCGGGTCGATGCGCTGACTGAAGAAACCGCTGACCATGTCGGTGAACACCACCCCGGCGGTCACCAGTACCGGTGCCTCTTCGATTGCCGCCCGCACCGGTTCGGCGCTGGCCGATCCGGCGTAGATGCCGAGGAACTCCGGTGCGCTCTCGTCGACCAGGCTCTTGCCCCACATCAGCGTGGCGTGCGGGACCACGTCGGCGGCCAGCAACGCCTCGAGCTTGTCGACGGCGTTGAGTCGGTGTACCAGCAGGTCGGCCAGCACTGTCAGCTGATGGTCTCCGATGAGAGTGCTTGCGGCTTCGGTGAATAACGCCAAGGCCCGCGGGCTGGTGCCGCCGGTATAGCGCGGCAGCGGCGCACCGGGCGGCTCCGTCTCGAAACGGGCCACGTCGGTGGACAGCAGCAGATAGCCCGGGCGGCGTTGCTCACGAACCTCGCACAGCACCCGGTCGATCTCCCGGGTGGCGGTGGCCGGCATGAGATTCGCTTGCGCGCAGGTGATTTCCCGACTCACGCGCAGAAAGTGCTCGAAGTCGCCATCGCCCAACGAGTGATGCAGCGCCCGTCGGGTGCCCTGGGCGTCCTTCGACGGGCCGCCGACGATGTGTACCACCGGCACGTGCTCGGCGTAGCTGCCCGCGACGGCGTTTGCCGCTGAAAGCTCGCCGACGCCGAATGTGGTTACCACGGCCGACATTCCACGCAGACGGCCATATCCGTCGGCGGCGTAGCCGGCGTTGAGTTCGTTGGCGTTGCCGACCCAGCGGAGCTTCGGATGGTCGACGATGTGGTCGAGGAACTCCAGGTTGTAGTCGCCGGGTACCCCGAACACCTCGGTGACGCCGAGTTCTGCCAGACGGTCCAGAAGGTAGTCGCCGACGGTGTAGGACGGATCCGAAGCAGCAGCTGTCACGGCGTCGACGCTACGCGTCTGCCGTCGAAACCGCCCTTCGCGCGGCGCGCCTCGCTATCGTCCGGGCATGGCAATCAAAGAAACCCGCGAAGTGGTCATCGAGGCGTCTCCGGAGGAAATCCTCGATGTGATCGGCGATATGGACTCGGTCACCGACTGGTCGCCGCCGCATCAGAGCGCCGAGGTTCTCGACAAGGACGAAAACGGGCGACCGCTGAAAGTGAAGATGAAGGTGAAGGCCGCGGGCATCACCGACGAACAGGTGGTCGCCTACACCTGGAGCGAGAACAAGGTCAGCTGGACGCTGGTCAGTTCCGGCCAGCAGCGCTCGCAGGACGCGTCGTACACGTTGACGCCCGACGGCGACAAGACCAAGGTCGTCTTCGAGATCAGTGTCGACCCCGTAGTACCGCTGCCCGGTTTCGTGATCAAGCGGGCCATCAAAGGAACGGTCGACACCGGCACCAAGGGTCTGCGCGATCAGGTGCTGAAGGTGAAGAAAGGGCGTTAGCTCGATTTGGCGAGGGAACTGCATTGACCACCCGAGGTCCCCTGGACGGGGTACGAGTGATCGAACTCGGCGGCATCGGCCCGGGTCCACACGCGGCGATGATCCTCGCCGACCTGGGCGCCGACGTGGTGCGGGTCCGTCGCCCCGGCGGACTGATCCTGCCCGCCGAGAACGTCGACCTGCTGCACCGCGGCAAGCGGATCGTGGACCTGGACGTCAAAGCCAATCCGCAGCAGCTGCTGGATCTGGCCGCAAAGGCCGACGTGTTGCTGGACTGCTTCCGGCCGGGCACTTGCGAACGGCTCGGCATCGGCCCGGACGACTGCGCGGCGGTCAACCCGCGGCTGATCTTCGCCCGTATCACCGGCTGGGGCCAGGATGGGCCGCGGGCCAGCACCGCCGGCCACGACATCAATTACCTGTCGCAGACCGGGGCGCTGTCGGCGCTGGGTTATCGCGACCGGCCACCGATGCCGCCGCTCAACCTGGTCGCCGACTTCGGTGGCGGCTCGATGTTCGTCCTGCTGGGCATCGTCTCCGCGCTCTACGAGCGTGAGCGGTCGGGCCGCGGGCAGGTGATCGACGCGGCGATGGTCGACGGGGTCAGCATCCTGGCGCAGATGATGTGGACGATGAGCTCGACCGGCTCAATGCGCGACGAGCGCGAGTCATTCCTGCTCGACGGCGGCGCGCCGTTCTACCGCTGCTATGAGACCTCCGATGGCAAGTACATGGCGGTCGGCGCGATCGAGCCGCAATTCTTCGCCGCACTGCTGGCCGGCCTGGAGCTGACCCCCGACGACGTGCCCGGGCAGTTCGAAATCGGGCAATTCCCAACGATGTTCGACGTCTTCACCAAGCGGTTCGCCGGCAATACCCGCGACGAGTGGGCGGCGATCTTCGACGGCACCGACGCCTGCGTCACGCCGGTGCTGACGTGGAGCGAGGCCGCGGTCGATCCCCATCTGACCGCGCGCGCGACACTGGTCAACGCGCACGGCGCCGACCAGGCCGCGCCCGCACCGCGGTTCTCCCGTACATCACCCGCCGAGGTCGGGCCGATACCGCAGACCACCACTGCGCTCGACGAAATTGGCTGGTAAACAAGCCCCTAACAATCAACCTTTACCGTGGCCGGTTGCTAGCTTGGTCGTTAGTGGCTGTACAAGCATCGCGAGAGATCGTCATCGACGCGCCGCCGGGGGTGATCCTGGAGGCGTTGGCTGACGTCGGGTCGCTGTCGTCGTGGTCGCCGGTGCACAAGCGGATTCAGGTGCTGGACTGGTACTCCGACGGCCGGCCGCATCACGTGAAGGCGACCATCAAGATCTTCGGACTCGTCGACAACGAGATCCTGGAATATCACTGGGGCCCGAACTGGGTGGTGTGGGACGCCAGCGACACCTTCCAGCAGCGCGGTCAGCACGTCGAGTACAACCTGCAGCCGGTCGGGGTCGACCGGACCCGGGTGCGATTCGACATCACCGTCGAGCCGGCCGGGCCGGTGCCCGCCTTCGTCGTCCGCCGGGCCAGCGAGATCGTGCTGGACGCCGCCACCAAGGGTCTGCGCGATCAGGTGATGTCGAGCTTCGGCTCGCAACAAACGACATAGCATCGCGCCGAGCCAAACGGTGGCCCGCGACCGGCCCGCGCTGGCACGGTATGTCCCCATGCGGGTGTGGCTGAGCGGCTAGGCAGCGGCCTGCAAAGCCGTACACACGGGTTCGAATCCCGTCACTCGCTCTTACTTCGCGATCGAGAGCAACTCTTGAAAGGCGCGCTCCATGCACTCGGCGTAGTTCCCCGGGTCGGGCAGGGCGTCACGGTCCGCGGTGGCGCTGATCGACAGCGTGCCGTTGTAGCTCGCGACCACGTGGATTAGGTTCATCCCGCCGATCAGCGGTCCGAGACCGGCAGCACGCAGGAGCTGCGCATGGCAGAAGTACAGCGGCACGGGTGGGCCCGGCACATTGGTCACGGTGGTGTTGGCGACGTTCGGTCCCGACAACGGAAGCACGCTCGCCGCCTTCGCCGCCACCCCGAGCAGCGCGGTCGGCACCGTGCCGATCAGCTCGATGATCTGGCTCTGGGCCGACCGATCCGGCTCCGACCGGCTGCCGGCCGTTGACTCGGCGATCATGGCGAGCCGGACCAGTGGATCGGCGATGTCGGAGCCGAGCGATTGCAACCGCCCGAACAGCGCGTTGCCGTGGGTGGCGTCGTCGGCGTTACGCAGCGACATCGGGCAGGCGGCGACCAGCGACTCGTCGGGGAGTTCGCCGTGGCCGTCCAGGTAGTGCCGAAGAGCGCCGCCGACATATGCGAGCGCCACATCGTTGACCGTCGCGCCCGGCACCCGGGCCTTGATCCGCTTGAAGTCATCGAGGTCGTGGAACCGGGCCTCGAAAACCCGGTGCGGCGAGACGGTTTGGTTGAAACGGGTCTTGGGCGGAAACGACGGTGTGCCGAGTTCGGGAATCTTGGACACGCCGTTGATCAGCTTCATCGGCAGCCCGGCCAGCCCGAGGGCGGCCTTGGGGGCGTGCGACGCCAGCAGCGCGCCCGCTCGCAGGGGGTACAACATCGCCTTGATTGCCGTGCGCGACAACAAGTCCGCGGTGGTAGGCAGCGGGGCGGGCTGCCACGGTGGGTCGGGTGGCGCGGGACGCGGGCTGTCCGGGGCCAGGTCGTGCAGCGCAGCGATCATCTGCACGCTCGCCATCCCGTCGACCGCGCAGTGGTGCAGTTTCAATGCCATGGCGAACGAGCCCTTCGGCACGCCGGGGACCGCATTGAGGCCCTCGATGACGGTGATCTCCCATGGCGGGCGGCGCAGGTCGATCTGCCGGCCGTGCAGCCGAGCGACCTGGATGCACAGCTGCCGCCAGTCTCCCGGGTGGGGCAACCCGATGTGGCGGACGTGGTATTCGAGGTCGAAATTCGGGTCGTCAACCCAATACGGGCGGTCGAGCCCGACCGGTGTCTCGGCGAGCCGCCGCCGGAAGATGTTCGCGAGATGCAGCCGGGCGTCGAGCTCCTCGAGGATCCCCTTGAAGGTCACCTTTCCGCCGGGCGCCGTCGACGGGTCATAGATCAGCAGCAGCTGGATTTGGAGTGGTGCTGCGGGATTTTCGGCTCGCAGCAACATGTCGTCGGTCCAACTGAGTTGCTGCATTTCCCAACAGTAAGCTCCGCGAATGCGGTTGCGTTGCTAGTTTGCTCGTAGTGGCCGTACAAGCATCGCGTGAGGTTGTGATCGATGCGCCGCCGGACGTGATTCTGGAGGCGCTGGCCGACGTCGGCTCGGTGCCGTCCTGGTCGTCGGTGCACAAGCGGGCCGAGATCATCGACTGCTATCCCGATGGCCGTCCCCACCATGTGAGGGTCACCATCAGGGTTTCCGGCATCGTCGACACCGAGGTGCTCGAGTACCACTGGGGGCCGGACTGGGTGGTGTGGGACGCCCACAAGACGTTGCAGCAGCACGCCCAGCATGCCGAGTACACGATGCAGCGCGAAACCGAGGAGCGGACGCGGGTGCGCTTCGAGATCACTCTCGAACCGTCGGCGCCGATACCGGAGTTCCTCGTCAACCGGGCACGCAAGAAGATCCTCAACGCCGCGACCGAAGGGCTGCGGCGCAAGGTCATGGCTTCAGTTGCCGAAGTCGGCTGATCGCCTCGTCGAGCGTGTCGTCGCGTTTGCAGAATGTGAAGCGCACCAAATGATTCCACGTCGCCCAGTCGTCGGCGGCGGGATCGCAGAACGCCGTCATCGGGATCGCGGCCACCCCGACCTGCTCGGGTAGCGCCGCGCAGAACGCGGTGCTGTCGTCATAGCCGAGCGGACGCGGGTCGGCGCACAGGAAGTAGGTGCCTCCACTGTGGAGGACCTCGAAGCCGATCTCGGTCAGGCCGCGTGCGAGCCGATCGCGCCTGCCCTGCAACGTGTTTCGCAAGTCCTCGACCCATGCGTCTTCGGTGTTGAGGGCGTCGGCCACCGCCGGCTGGAACGGCGCGCCCCCGACGTAGCTCAGGTACTGCTTGGCCGCCCGCACACCCTGGATGAGTTCGGCAGGCCCGCATGCCCACCCGATCTTCCAGCCGGTGCAGTTGAACATCTTCGCGGCGCTGGAAATGGTGATGGTGCGCTCGGCCATGCCTTCGAGGGCGGCCAGCGGCAGATGCCGGCGGTCGTCGAACACCAGATGCTCGTAGACCTCGTCGGTGATGACCAGGAGGTCTGCGGCGATCGCGACCTCGGCGATCGCCGCGAGTTCGGTCGCGCGCAGCACGGTCCCCGTCGGGTTGTGCGGCGAGTTGAGCATCAGCGCCCGGGTGCGCGGCGTAATCGCGTGGCGCAGTGCGTCGACGTCCAGGGCGAAGTCGTGGCCGTCCGGCACCAGCGGCACCACGACCCGCGTGCTGCCGGCCATCGCCACCACCGGGGAGTAGGAGTCGTAGAACGGCTGGATCAGGATCACCTCGGAGCCGGGCTCGACCAGACCGAAGACGGCCGCGGCGATCGCCTCGGTGGCGCCGACGGTCACCAGCACTTCGGTCGTTGGGTCGTAGTCGATGTCGTACTTCCGCTTGCGCTGGGCGGCGATCGCCTCGCGCAGGACGGGGATGCCGATGCCCGGCGGGTACTGGTTGACGCCGTCGGCGATGGCATCCTGGGCGGCTTTCAACATGGCCGGCGGCCCGTCCTCGTCGGGGAAACCCTGCCCGAGGTTGACCGCGCCGACGCGCGCGGCCAGGGCCGACATCTCGGCGAACACCGTGGTTGCATACGGCTGCAGTCGCGACACCGTCATGGGTGACGAGCCTAGTTTGCTCGACGACCCTGCGGCTGGCCGCGGGCTCGGCGTCGAACATGCGGCTGGACGCGTTCTCGGACAGGCCGGCCTAGCTGTGGCACTCCCAACCAACAGGTTGGCCGGGCACTTTGTTAGGGTGGCGGCCAGAGGACTAGCGTCGCCAACGACGGACCCCAAACCCAAACATTGTTGAAGAGGAATCAGTCATGTCCGAAGAAGCCTTCATCTACGAGGCCATCCGCACGCCGCGCGGCAAGCAGCGCAAGGGCGCGCTGAACGAGGTCAAGCCACTGAATCTGGTCGTCGGCCTGGTCGACGAGTTGCGCCGCCGCTTCCCCGACCTGGACGAGACCCTGATCAGCGACATGATCCTGGGCGTGGTGTCGCCGGTCGGTGACCAGGGCGGCGACATCGCCCGCACCGCGGTGCTGGCCGCCGGGCTGCCCGAGACCACCGGTGGCGTGCAGCTCAACCGGTTCTGCGCCTCGGGCCTGGAAGCTGTCAACACCGCCGCGCAGAAGGTCCGCTCCGGCTGGGACGACCTGGTGCTCGCCGGTGGTGTCGAGTCGATGAGCCGGGTTCCGATGGGCTCCGACGGCGGCGCGTGGGCGACCGACCCCGAGACCAACTACTCGATCGGCTTCGTCCCGCAGGGCATCGGCGCCGACCTGATCGCCACCATCGAAGGCTTCTCCCGTGAGGACGTCGACCGTTACGCGCTGCGCTCGCAGGAAAAGGCGGCCGCGGCATGGTCGGGCGGCTACTTCGCGAAATCGGTTGTCCCGGTCCGCGACCAGAACGGCCTGACCATCCTCGACCACGACGAGCACATGCGCCCCGACACAACCCTGGAAGGCCTGGGCAAGCTGAAGACCGCGTTCGACGGCATCGGCGAGATGGGCGGCTTCGACGACGTCGCGCTGACCAAGTACCACGCCGTCGAGAAGATCGACCACGTCCACACCGGCGGCAACAGCTCGGGCATCGTCGATGGCGCCGCGCTGGTGCTGGTCGGCTCAGAAGCCGCCGGCAAGTCGCAGGGCCTGACCCCGCGGGCCCGCATCGTGGCCACCGCCACCAGCGGCGCGGACCCGGTCATCATGCTCACCGGCCCGACCCCGGCCACCCAGAAGGTGCTGCACCGCGCCGGCCTGACGGTCGACGACATCGACCTGTTCGAGCTCAACGAGGCCTTCGCCTCGGTCGTGCTGAAGTTCCAGAAGGACCTGCACATCCCGGACGAGAAGCTCAACGTCAACGGTGGCGCTATCGCGATGGGACACCCGCTGGGTGCCACCGGCGCCATGATCACCGGAACCATGGTCGACGAGCTGGAGCGCCGCAACGCGCACCGCGCGCTGGTCACGCTGTGCATCGGCGGCGGCATGGGTGTCGCCACCATCATCGAGAGGGTTTAAGACCATGGCAGAGAACACCATTGCGTGGGACAAGGATGCCGACGGTATCGTCACGTTGACCCTCGACGACCCCACCGGGTCGGCCAACGTGATGAACGAGCACTACAGCGAGTCGATGCACAACGCGGTCGAACGCCTTGTCGCGGAGAAGGACTCGGTCACCGGTGTGGTGATCGCCAGCGCGAAGAAGACCTTCTTCGCCGGCGGTGACCTCAAGGGCATGATCAAGCTCGGCCCGGAGAACGCCGGCGAGGCGTTCGACATGGTCGAGTCGGTCAAGCGGGACCTGCGCGCATTGGAAACTCTGGGTAAGCCGGTGGTGGCGGCCATCAACGGGGCCGCGCTCGGCGGTGGCTTGGAGATCGCGCTGGCCTGTCACCACCGCATCGCCGCGGACGTCAAGGGCCTGGTCGTCGGCCTGCCCGAGGTGACGCTGGGCCTGCTGCCCGGCGGCGGCGGCGTCACCCGCACCGTGCGGATGTTCGGCATCCAGAACGCCTTCATGAACATCCTGTCCCAGGGCACCCGGTTCAAGGCCGACAAGGCCAAGGAAATGGGCCTGGTCGACGAAATCGTCGGCAGCGTCGACGAATTGGTTCCCGCTGCCAAAGCGTGGATCAAGGCCAACCCTGACTCGCACGAGCAGCCGTGGGACAAGAAGGGCTACAAGATGCCCGGTGGCACCCCGTCCAGCCCCGCGCTGGCCGGCGTCCTGCCGTCGTTCCCGGCCCTGCTGAAGAAGCAGCTCAAGGGTGCGCCGATGCCGGCGCCGCGGGCCATCCTGGACGCTGCCGTCGAAGGCGCCCAGGTGGACTTCGACACCGCCAGCCGGATCGAGAGCCGCTACTTCACCCAGCTGGTCACCGGCCAGGTCGCCAAGAACATGATCCAGGCGTTCTTCCTGGACCTGCAGCACATCAACGGCGGCGGGTCGCGGCCCGACGGCATCGAGCCGGTCAAGATCAACAAGATCGGCGTGCTGGGCGCGGGCATGATGGGCGCCGGCATCGCGTACGTCTCGGCCAAGGCCGGCTACGAGGTGGTGCTCAAGGACGTCAGCATCGAGGCCGCCGAAAAGGGCAAGGGCTACTCGGAAAAGCTTGAGGCCAAGGCACTTCAGCGGGGCAAGACGACCGAAGAGAAGTCCAAGGCGCTGCTGGACCGCATCACGCCGGCCGCTGACCCCGAGGCATTGAAGGGCGTCGACTTCGTGGTCGAGGCCGTCTTCGAGAACCAGGACCTCAAGCACAAGGTTTTCCAGGAGATCGAGGACATCGTCGAGCCCAACGCGCTGCTGGGGTCGAACACCTCGACGTTGCCGATCACCGGTCTGGCGACCGGCGTGAAGCGCCAGGAGGACTTCATCGGGATCCACTTCTTCTCACCGGTCGACAAGATGCCGCTGGTCGAAATCATCAAGGGCGAGAAGACTTCTGACGAAGCGCTGGCCCGGGTGTTCGATTACACGCTGGCCATCGGCAAGACTCCGATCGTCGTCAACGACAGCCGCGGCTTCTTCACCAGCCGCGTCATCGGCACCTTCGTGAACGAGGCGCTGGCGATGCTGGGCGAGGGTGTCGAGCCGGCCAGCGTCGAGCACGCCGGTTCGCAGGCCGGATACCCGGCGCCGCCGCTGCAGCTGTCCGACGAGCTCAACCTGGAGCTGATGCACAAGATCGCGACGGCGAGCCGTAAGGGCGTCGAGGATGCCGGTGGCACGTACGAGCCGCACCCGGCCGAGGCCGTTGTCGAGAAGATGATCGAGCTCGAGCGGCCGTCTCGGTTGAAGGGTGCCGGTTTCTACGAATACGTCGACGGCAAGCGGACTCGGCTGTGGCCGGGCTTGCGTGAGACGTTCAAGTCCGGCTCGACCGAACTGCCGCTGCAGGACATGGTCGACCGGATGCTGTTCGCCGAGGCGCTGGAAACCCAGAAGTGCTTGGACGAAGGCGTTCTCACGTCGACTGCCGATGCCAACATCGGCTCGATCATGGGTATCGGCTTCCCGCCGTACACCGGTGGTAGCGCGCAGTTCATCGTCGGCTACTCCGGTGCGCACGGCACCGGCAAGGACGCCTTTGTCGCGCGGGCAAAGGAACTGGCCGCCCGCTACGGCGACCGCTTCCTGCCGCCGGCCTCGCTGACCTAACTCACGAGACGCGAAAGCCCCTGGAGCCGGTGCGGTTTCAGGGGCTTTCGCGTTCGTAGAGGTAGTACTTCGCGGGGGTTTGCTCCTCGTCGAGTTGGCGCTCACTTCCCGTCGACAGCAACGTCCACCCGGTGTCGAATCGGCGCTGCATCTCGGCGGGCTGGACGCCGCGAACGCCGAATCGGCCGCCGGGCAGGAATGCCACGATCAGCAGTCGCGCCTGGGGTGCCGCCACGGTGCTGACCTCCGGGACGTAGGCGTCGCGGTCGGCATCGCTCAGGTTGTGCAGGCAGCCGTTGTCGACGATGAGCCCGAAGTCCGAGCCGACGCCCTCGTGGCTGAGCTTTGTGACGTCGGCTTTTACGAAGTCGACGTTCACCTGACTCGCGGCCGCTTTGGCCCTCGCCGCGTCAAGGGGTTGATCTACGTAATCAACGCCGGTGACCTGCCAGCCGTGCTGGGCGAGGTAGATGGAGGTATCACCCGTTCCGCAGCCGAGATCGAGTGCCCTGCCCGCGGGGAGCTCGCCCACCAGAGTCTGCAGGTTTAGCGCGATCGGGTGACCGTCCCACGGGGTGAACCCGAATCGGTACATCAACCGGAACAGCGTCTGCTTGAAAGCCATAGAGCGAGCTTAGGTCGGGTAGCAAGTCACATCAGTCACGCGAGTGCCCGCTGGTGAGGGGTGCTCAAAGTGCCCACCTCGTAGCGACAGTGGCGGACCGCAGGGCGAGTACCCGTTGATGAATCCGGTGATCGGTCGAGCGCGGGATGTAGCCCGGACCGTAGCGGCCGCACCCGAGTCGATGGACCCCGCCGTGCTCGATCTCCCATCGCCGGACAGTCGGACGGCACCCGAGACCTCACGTGTTGTCGCTGAGAGGTGGGCACATTGGGTGCCGCCGTCGCGAGGTAGGCGTGTTACTTGAGCGCCGCTGCGATACGCCGCCACTGTTCGCGCGGATACGCCGTGGGATCGCTCAGCAGCACCTGGATGCAGACGTGGTTGGCGCCGGCCGAACGATGCTCGGAAACCCTGCGCAAAACGGCGTCCTCGTCGCCCCAGACAATGATCGCGTTGAACAGCCGATCGCTGACCTGGCTTACGTCGTCTTCCGAGAAGCCGGAGCGAAGCAGGTTGTTGGCGTAGTTTGGCAGCGCCAAATACGAACGCAGCCAATCGGTTCCGATGGATCGTGCCTCGTCGGCGCTGTCGGTGAGGATCACCGTCTGCTCCGGCAGCAGCAGCGGTCCATCGCCCAGCACTCCACGGGCGGTAGCCGTGTGCTCGGGCGTGACCAGATACGGATGCGCCCCGGCCCCGCGCCGCGCGGACAGTTCCAGCATCTTTGGGCCGAGCGCGGCCAGCACCCGCCGCTGCACCGGAACCGGCCGCGGCGTCGCGTCCAGTTCGTCCAGGAACGACGCCGTCGCCGCCAGTGGCTTGCGGTAGCGCCCGGGGTTGCCGGCGTCGATCAGCGGGGCGTGACTGACCCCGATGCCGAGCAGGAAGCGGTCACCGTGTTCAGCGGTCAAGGAGGCGAAGTTCGCCGCGACGTCATCCGGTGTGTGCATCCAGAGGTTCAGGATCCCGGTGGCGATCGTCGTCTTGTTGGTCGCAGACAGTAGGTTGCCGACCGCGTCGAATATCTGCCCGCCGACATCCGGAATCCATAGCGCCTTGAATTCCAGCTCGTCCAATTCCGCTGCCGCGTCGGCGGATTCAGCCGGGTCGCCATAGCGCAGTTGACTGCTCCAAATCCCGACACCGGCAAGCTCCATCGCAGATCGTTCCTCTCGTGGCGGGCAGCTGTGGTTCGCTGTCGCCATTGTGTCAAAGGACAACGGGACGACTCAGCCTGCCTTGTCAGTTGATGATCTCGCCTCGTTCGGCGGCGCGGATCGAGGCAAGCCGTTCCCTCCACATCTGCAATGTCTCCGGTGTCAGCCGCGTCCAGTCGTGAACTTCGCGCACCACGCGAAGGGGTGCTCTGCTCCGAAACGACCGCGTGGGGTTGCCCGGAAACTTCTTGTCGGTGACGTTCGGATCGTTCTCAAAGGGCCCAGTCGGCACGACTTCGTAGACGTGCGGTGTCGACCCGTCCAACGCTGCAACCTCCGCCGCAAGTCCGGCTCCGTCGCGCAACGCGGTGAAGTAGATGTGGTTCATGACGATCTCGGGTCGGTAATTTGAGTTGAACCCGGCCCTCAGCAGGTCACCGGGTCGCAAATCTGCCTTTGTGCCGTGAAAGAACGGCCCCTCGTCAAGTACTCCGCTCAGATTGCCCAGCGCCAGAGCGGTTTTCGCCTCAGCGCCGGTTAGTCGGTTGTCATGCATGGTGGCCGATTGTGCAGCAGGTATGGGGCCTTGCCGCAAGCCCCCATCTCGGCCGTAAAGTGAGAATGGGAGAGGTTCTCAATAGCTGCACTGATCGATCGGCCGCCCATTTCGGCTGGCCCCGCCGACAGCTAGAGTCGCTAACCATGCGCTTTGGTTTCTTCATTCCGCAAGGCTGGCGGATGGATCTGGTAGGCATCGACCCCGCGACACATTGGGCGGTGATGCGGGACTTGGCGGCCTACGCGGACGGCAGCGCCTGGGATTCGGTGTGGGTCTACGACCACTTCCACACCGTCCCGATGCCGAGCGCCGAAGCGACGCACGAGGCGTGGTCGTTGATGTCGGCCTACGCCGCGACCACTTCGCGGGTCAAGCTCGGTCAAATGTGCACGGCGATGAGCTACCGCAATCCGGTATACCTGGCCAAGGTGGCGGCCACCGCGGACATCATCTCCGGTGGCCGCGTGCAGATGGGCATCGGCGGCGGTTGGTACGAACACGAATGGCGGGCCTACGGATATGGGTTTCCGTCCGCCGGCGTGCGGCTGGGACGGCTCGACGAAGGCGTGCAGATCATGCGCGACGCGTGGCGGGACGGGAAGGTCAGCTTCCAAGGCAAGCACTATCAGGCCGACGGTGCGATTGTTCAGCCGAAACCGTTACAAGACAATGGAATCCCGCTGTGGATCGCCGGCGGTGGCGAGCAGAAGACGCTGCGCATCGCCGCGAAGTACGCGCAGTACACAAACTTCACCGGCGAGCCGGCCGCCTTCACGCACAAGTCCGAGGTGCTGGCCGGCCACTGCCGCGACGTGGGCACCGACTTCGACGCGATCGTCCGGTCGGTCAACGTCAACGCGATCCTCGACTCAACCGAACAGGGCTTCAAGGATCGCGTGCAGCGCGTTCGGGACCGCCTGGCCGGCTACGTCCCCGAATCGGCGGTCGACGCGATGCTCGGCAACACCAGCGGACCCGACTCGGCCACCGGCACTCCGGAGCAAGTGATCGAGCGGCTGCAGAAGCTCCGCGACCTCGGCTGCGAGTACGTGATCTGCTACTTCCCCGAAGCGGCCTACGACCGCTCCGGCATCGAATTGTTTGAGCAGCAGGTTATTCCGGCGCTGAGCTAGATGTCGCTGTCGACGTAGCGCGTCTTCACGGGCGGAGCAGCGAGCAGCGGAGGCAGCTGCGTGACCTTGCCCTCGCCGGCGCGGAAGGCGCGGTACGCCTCATCCGCCTCGACGCTCTCCCAGATTTCGTAGATCAGCCAGTGCGCCTCGTCGTCCGCGTCGACCAAGGTGTAAGTGCGAACGTTGCCCTCGAAGGCCCGGGTGACCTCCAGCGTTCGGCCCATCAGTTCGCGCCCCGCGGCCACCTCGTCCGGCTTGAATCTCAGCTCGAGTGTCACAGTGACCGTCATCGTCATCTCCTCGTGGTCGCCACATCGTGCGGCCGGCTCGCCAGCACACCGTTGAACCTACGGTCGGCCCGTCGGGTGAAGTCGATCGGGGTTTGGCTCCGAGTGACAAGAAGACCCAGCCGGAAGCACAATTGAGAATGCGGTTTCCAATTTTGCGGAACGCTGTTGTACCGTTCGGTGAGCGCATTATCAGTTCGGCGGCTGACGGAGGATCCCTCGATGCAGAAGGCTATCGACCCCAGCATTTCCACCTGGCCCGATGAAAGTCCTCAGCTGATCGGTAGCCGGTGCGGCGACTGCAGCGCGACGACCTTCCCGACGCAGGATCTGTGCCCGCGGTGCAGTCACTCGTCGATGACAGAGGTCAAGTTGCCGCGCAGCGGAACTCTGATCGCGTGGACAACGCAGGGCTTTCCGCCGGGTGCTCCCTACGCCGGACCGACCGGAGACGACTTCGTGCCGTTCGGGGTGGGCCTGGTCCAACTTGGTGATGTGATCCGCGTCGAGGGCCGGCTGACCGAAAACGACCCGGCCAAGCTGGAATTCGGCCAAGCGGTCGAGCTCACCATGATCCCGTTCACCACCGACGCTGACGGCAACGAGATCGTCACGTTCGCCTTCCAACCGGTTTCGTGACGATCGCAAGCCCGGCGGCTGCCGGGCGACGCGGGTCGTCACCATTGAGAGGAGCCTGAGATGTCCAGTGACGTCGCCATCATCGGTGTGGGCCTGCACCCCTTTGGCAGGTTCGACAAGACCGCGATGCAGATGGGTGCCGAAGCCATCCAGTCCGCTCTGGCCGACGCGCATGTGGAGTGGAAGGACATCCAGTTCGGTTTCGGCGGCAGCCACGAGGTGTCCAACCCGGACGCGGTGACTCGCCTGGTCGGGCTGACCGGCATCACGTTCACCAATGTTTTCAACGCGTGCGCGACCGCGGCCAGTGCGATTCAGCAGACCGCCGACACCATCCGGTTGGGTAAGTACGACATCGGCATCGCAATCGGTCTGGACAAGCACCCGCGGGGCGCCTTCACCGACGACCCAGCCAAGCTGGCGTTGCCGCAGTGGTACGCAAACAACGGCCAGTTCGTCACCACCAAGTTCTTCGGGATGAAGGCCAACAAGTACCTCCACGACCACAACATCTCGCAGGCCACCCTGGCCAAGGTCGCGGCGAAGAACTTCCGCAACGGCACGATCAACCCGAATGCGTTCCGCCGCAAGGCGATGTCCGAGGAGCAGATCCTCAACTCGGCCGTGCTGAACTACCCGTTGACGCAGTACATGTTCTGCACCCCCGACGAGGGCGCCGCCGCGGTGATCATGTGTCGGGCCGACATCGCGCACAAATTCACCGACAAGCCGGTGTATGTGCGCGCCAGTGAGATTCGGACCCGGACCTTCGGCGCCTACGAGGTGCACGCGACATTCGCCCCGCTGGACGAGGACGTCTCACCGACGGTGTACGCGGCCAAGGCCGCCTACGAGGCCGCGGGCATCGGGCCCGAGGATGTCGACGTTGCACAGCTACAGGACACCGACGCCGGTGCCGAGGTGATCCACATGGCCGAGACGGGGCTGTGCGCCGACGGCGAACAGGAGAAGCTGCTGGCCGACGGCGCGACCGAGATCCACGGTTCGATCCCGGTGAACACCGACGGCGGGCTGATCGCCAACGGCGAGCCGATCGGCGCGTCCGGCCTGCGTCAGGTGCATGAGCTGGTGCGCCAGTTGCGCGGCGAGGCCGGGGAGCGTCAGGTGCCGGGCAACCCGCGCGTCGGCTTGGCCCAGGTCTACGGCGCTCCGGGCACCGCCTCGGCGACCATCCTGTCGCTCTAGTCAGATCGCGGGGCCGAGCAGATCATCGGCGTCGCGGATCACGTAACCGTAGCCCTGCTCGGCCAGGAAGCGCTGCCGGTGCGCGGCGTACTCCGCGTCCAGGCTGTCGCGGGCGACCACGCTGTAGAACACCGCGCCGCCGCCGTCGGCCTTGGGCCGCAGCAGTCGGCCCAGCCGTTGCGCCTCCTCCTGCCGCGACCCGAACGTTCCCGAAACCTGCACGGCGACAGACGCTTCCGGTAGGTCGATGGAGAAGTTGGCCACCTTGGACACCACCAGGGTCGTCACCTCGCCGCGGCGAAAGGCGTCGAACAACTGCTCGCGCTCGGCGTTCTTGGTCGACCCCTGGATCACCGGGGCGTCCAGCACCTGTCCGAGCTCTTCCAGTTGATCGAGGTAGGCGCCGATCACCAGGGTCGGCTCTCCGGGATGTTTCGCCAAAATCGACTTGACCACAGCGATTTTCGAATGCGCCGTCGAGCAGAGCTTGTAGCGCTCCTCGGGCTCAGCCGTCGCGTAGGTCATCCGTTCGTTGTCGGTCATCGTGACGCGGACCTCGATACACTCCGCCGGCGCGATCCAGCCCTGGGCCTCGATGTCCTTCCACGGCGCGTCGTAGCGCTTCGGGCCGATCAGCGAGAACACGTCGCCCTCGCGGCCGTCCTCGCGGATCAGCGTCGCGGTGAGCCCGAGCCGCCGCCGGGACTGCAGGTCGGCGGTCATCCGGAACACCGGCGCGGGCAGCAGGTGCACCTCGTCGTAGACGATCAGGCCCCAGTCGCGGCTGTCGAACAGTTCCAGGTGGCGATATTCGCCCTTGGTGCGGCGGGTGATCACCTGATAGGTGGCGATGGTGACCGGACGAATCTCCTTGCGCTCCCCGGAGTACTCGCCAATCTCCTCTTCCGTCAACGACGTTCGCGCGATCAGCTCACGTTTCCACTGCCGGCCCGCGACGGTGTTGGTGACCAGGATCAGCGTCGTCGCACTGGCCTTCGCCATCGCGGCGGCCCCGACCAGCGTCTTGCCCGCACCACACGGCAGCACGACCACCCCGGAACCGCCGGCCCAGAACGAGTCGGCCGCCATCTCCTGGTAGTCGCGCAGTTGCCAGCCGTCCTGCCGCAGCGCGATCGGGTGAGCCTCGCCGTTGACATAGCCGGCGAGATCCTCGGCGGGCCAACCGATCTTGAGTAGCATCTGCTTGACTCGGCCGCGTTCGCTCGGGTGCACGATCACCGTGTCGTCGTCGATGCGAGCGCCCAGCATCGGCGCGATCTTCTTGTGTCGCAACACTTCTTCGAGTACCGCGCGGTCCAGACTGACCAACGTCAGCCCGTGCACCGGACTCTTGACCAGCTGCAGCCGGCCGTAACGTGCCATCGTGTCGACGATGTCGACCAGCAACGGTTGCGGAACCGCGTAGCGGGAGAAGTTCACCAGCGCGTCGACAACCTGCTCGGCGTCGTGGCCGGCAGCGCGGGCGTTCCACAGCGCCAGCGGGGTGATCCGATAGGTGTGCACGTGTTCTGGCGCCCGCTCCAGTTCGGCGAACGGCGCGATGGCCGCGCGCGCCGCCCCGGCGAGCTCGTGGTCGACTTCCAGCAGCACTGTCTTGTCGGACTGCACGATCAGGGGTCCGTCAGTCATAAGCGTCCATTATCCCGGTCGCGCCGACAGCTCAGCGCCGCTCCTCCTCATCGCGCTGCGCTCTCTGCATCGTCGCCGGCGCGCAGCTAGTCTTCATCGGCGGTCATCACCGAGGTGATGCGGTGAATGGCGAAGTCACGGGCACTGCTCGACGCGGAATCGAAGGCGACCAACTGCCCGCCTCGCACCGTGATCGGCGACACCACCCGCTGGGTGGCCACCCCGGCGGCGTCGACGTACCTGATCAGCACGGTGTCCCTCTCCCGGGCCGCCTTCTGCAGCAGCGACATGGCGACCGCCGGGTCGATGCGCACGCTGCCGAACGGGGCGGTGGTCACCTTTCGCAGCACCGCGACAACCGCGCTCAGCGTTTCGCTGCTCGGCTGCGGAATCGGCCGGTGCGAGCGGTAGCGCTGCGGGGTGGGAACCCGCGCCCCACGGGCCCGGATGTCGACGATGGTGCCGGTCGAGTCTTCCGCGGCCGGGGCGAAGCCGGCGTTCTGCAGCGTCGAAAGAACCTCGTTGATCGGTGCCTGCGAGATCGCCACGGTCGGCGCCAGCACCCGCAGCCCGAGGTGTTCGGCGGCCGCCGCAGCCTGGGCGAGCAGCGACGGGTCCTCACACCGCACGAACGACGTGGCCATGCCGACTCGCAGCTGGCCGTGCCGGCGTGCGACGTCGTCGATCATATAGGTCAACCCTTGCGGGACAGGCGTTTTCGAGTGCTTGTGGAACAACCTGTGCAACTCGTCGGCGGTCTTGCCGACGTCGAGGGCGTGCCGAATCGACGGCTCGCTGACGCGGTAGACCATCGCGGTGCCGGCCGACTCGACGTTGGCGACCGTCGATAGTTCATCGGCCAGGTCTCGTTTCAGCGGGCCGGGCACCACGATGGTCAGGTCGGCCTGTACTAGGAAATGGTCGATCGGGGCGGGCAGCGCGCGCGCCATCGCAGCGATCGCGGCGGCCTCGTCGGCGCCGTCGATCAAGACGCGGGCCGGTGTGCTCAGCGAGCCGCGGCCGACCAGGCCGAGCAGTTGAGCTTCGTCGAGGAGGTCGGCGACGGGCCCGGGCTGTAGCCGCTTGGCCCATCGTGGCCGTCGCCAGATCAACGCCGTCGACGCGGTGTCCTTGTCGACGCCCGCCCCCGGCGGGAGTTCGGCCAGCATGCCCAGCAGCAGGCGGCGATCCAGCGGCGCTGCGGTTGAATACAGTGAATCCGACAGTGCGGCATAGGGTTTGGCATCCGGCCCGCGACTGCCGATCAGCGCCGGTCGGGCCGCCAACTCCAGCCAGGTGGTGGCCAGCAGATGCCAGCGTTCCGCGATCGGGGCCTCGGTGAAACGGTCGGCGGCCACCGTTGGCGCCCAGAACGGCGGATCGCCGGCGGTCGGGGCGGGGTCGGGCAGGCCACTGGCGATCAGGCCCGCGGCGGCGGCCAGCTCCAGGATCAGCCCCAGCCGGGCCTCCTCGACGCCGGTGATCTTCGTCAGCCGGCGCACCTCCCGCACGCCCAGTCCGCCGCTGCGAAGCTCGGAAATCGGTGTGGCGCTCAGTGATTCGATGAGCAGATCGAGTTCACGCAACAGGTCGATGATCGCGCCCGCGGCGACTGCGTCCGCATCGGCCGCTGTCGTGGTGGACACCACCGGGTCGGGGGCGGCGAGCCGCACCGGGCCGGGTTTTTCGCCGCGCATCACCTGCCCGACATGGCGGGGCAGGATCACCGTGTCGGCGTCGACACGTCGCAGCAATCCGATCGCAATCAGTTGTGGCACTGGACGATCCGCGGGGGCACCGGGTGCCGCATCGCGGGTGCGCCCCAACGGGGAACCCTCCAGCAACCGGTCCAGCAGCTCACGCTGCGGGTCGTCGAGGCCGTCGATCAGCTCGGCGATCCGCTCCGCGCTCTGTCCGGCGTCTTCGAGCGTCACCTGCCCGACATACCAGGGCAGGCCACCGCCGGCCTCGGAGGTCACCCGCAGATCGGCGTCGCCCCAGACCAGCGCGCGCGCTTTCAGGTCCTCGAGCGCGTCGAGAACGTCGGCTTCGGGGGCCCGGTCGCCGATCAGGGTGAGCAGCTTGGCCACCGGCACCGGCTCGGTGTCCGCCTGCAACACCAGCAGCGCGTCGATCACCGCGAGCCGCAGGAAATCCAGCTCGTCGCTGGCGGCCTTCAGCGACTGGCGAGCCTGGGCGCGGGCGGCCAGCGCGGCGATGCTGCCCGGCGGCGGCTGAGCAAGGTCGGGCCGTAACTCCAACAGCCGGATCAGCCGGTCGTCGGGCAACTCGGCCAGCCAGGACCCCAGCGGGATGCCCGGGGTGTGTTCGGTCATTGCTGACCAGCGTAAAGCAGGCGAGCGAGCGAGCCTTCCGAGTCGACGGAGGGTGAGGCGGGCACCGGCGCATCGGACCTGTCAGAATGGACCGCGTGGCTGACAACAAGGCGCAGAAGACTCGTTACGTCGACAACGGCTGGCCGACGACCAACCCCGACGACCACGCCGTGAGCGAACTGGCAACCGACCGGACCGGCGCACTCTCGCCCTTCGGCGACCTGGTCTTCCCGCTGCCCGCCGAGGAACTGCCCTACCTGCATCCCGTCACCGACGTCAACCGCTAGGCGGAGCACCCGCCGCGCGCTCGCCCGTCAGGCGAGCGACTGCAGAGCGGGGTTGGTGCTCACACCCTGCGATTGAACCGCTTTCAGCAGATCCTTGAGGTAGCTCGGCGCGGTCGGCAGAGCCGGAGCAGGTTGCTGCGGGACCATCGTCCACGAACCCACGGCGTTGGCCTGGTGCACATCCTGCGGCGCATCCGCGGGTGCGTCCATGGCGACCGACTCGGCCTGCACCGGCGGAGCGGGCTCGGGCGCGGGTTCGGCCGGTGGCGGAGGCGGCGGGGCGTCCGGCGCGGGAGCGTCGACGGCGACGGACTCGGCCTGTACCGGCGCGGGTGGGGGCGGTTCGGGCGCCGGGGGCGCGGGCGGTGCGTCGACGGCGGCCGGCTCGGCCTGCACCGGCGGAGCGGGCTCGGGCGCGGGGTCGGCCGGGGGCGGAGGTGGTGGTGCGTCGACAGCGGCCGGCTCGGCTGGTGGAGGAGGCGGGGGTGCGTCGACAGCGGCGGGCTCGGCTGGTGGTGGCGGGGGCAGCTCCGGCGCGGGAGGCGGAGGCGGCGGGTCGGCCGGCGGCGGGGGCAGCGGAGGGGCGAACAGCGGCGGCGGGGCGTCCGGTGGGGGAGCGTCCGGCGCGTGCGCGTCAGCCAGGACGTTGCGCGGAGAAGCGGCCGACAGGCCCCGTCCGCAGACCGGCCAGGCGCCCTTGCCCTGGGTGGCCAGCACCCGCTCGGCGACGGCGATCTGCTGGTCGCGACTGGCCTGGTTGGCTGACGAGGCGTACTCGCCGCCACCGTGAGAGGACCAGGTGCCCTGCGAGAACTGCAGCCCGCCGTGGTAGCCGTTGCCGGTATTGATGGCCCAGTTGCCGCCCGACTCGCAGGCCGCAACGCGGTCCCATTCGTTGTCGGGGGCCGCGGCCGCGTGGCCGGCGAGGGCGATGCCGCCGCCGCCGATGACTGCGCCGGTGAAGGCCAGCTTCGCGACGCCGACGGTGGACGTGGTGGGTTTACGGTGACGACCGCTCATAGCCCTAGGGGTTCCTCTCGTATGCGCCTACGAGGTCAGCTGTCGGGTTCGGGCGGAAGAGGTCGCCCGGCCATCGGGTTTCTCGTGGAAACACGTTGGCTTCACCCCAAGGAGCCGCTTGGCGGCACCTGGTTCGATCTCGGCGGACCGTTGGGTCCCCCGCCTCCATCCACGGGTTGGCGTTGCTCGCCTATTGGATGGAGCTCGGCGCTATAGGCGAGAAGGCCCACCGCGCAGGGAGTCTCGGCGGGCCCGCGCACGACGCTAGCGGGTGACAGCAGCGGAGTCATTTCATGAACAAAGCTGCGTTTCGCGTTCCTCGAGCTGGGAAAACGAGGCGTAAGTCCGTCGTTTCCGCTGGTGAGGCGGTTCGCAATCAGGCCGTTGCCGCGCTGTGATCAAACCGTTATGTGACTGATTTCACACGCCAGCCGGGGATTAATCCCAGGTCACGCGGCTGACTCGTCGACACGAATTTCAGCGTCGTGGCGCAGTCGTGCCAGTCCACGGTGCGGAAGGGTCGACCGGAACAATCTCCTTGCCGAGGGGCACCAGCGACACCGGAATCAGCTTGAGATTGGCCAACGCCAGCGGGAGACCGATGATCGTCACCGCCATCGCCGCCGCGCTGACCAGGTGCCCGATGGCGAGCCAGATGCCGCACAGCAGCAACCAGATGACATTGCCGATCACAGCACCGGTGCCGACGCCGGGCCGGTCAACGATCGTCCGGCCGAAGGGCCACAGCGCATACGACGCGATGCGCAGCGACGCGAAGCCGAACGGGATGGTCACGATCAGCACGAAGCAGATCAGCGCGGCCAACAGATATCCCAAGGCCAGCCAGAGGCCACCGAAAACCAACCAGATGACGTTCAGAATCAGGCGCATTGTCTCCTCCAGTGGTGACGCCAGCCTAAGCGAGAAACTCCAGTGCTCAGCCCGCAGCGTTCCGAGTAGGATCGGTCGGCATCGCGTCCTGCGCAGGCGGGGCGCTTCGTTATGTAGACCCATGTAGTTACCCGTTAGACAAGCAGGTGAGTCCGGTGCCGACTGGCAAGGTGAAGTGGTACGACGCTGAGAAGGGATTCGGCTTCCTCTCCCAGGAAGACGGCGAGGACGTCTACGTCCGTTCCTCGGCGTTACCCGCGGGCGTCGAAGGCCTCAAGGCCGGGCAGAAGGTCGAGTTCGGACTGGCGTCCGGGCGCAGGGGTCCGCAGGCGTTGAGCCTGAAGCTCATCGACCCGCCGCCCACGCTCAGTAGCCGTCCACGCCGCGAAGGCCCGGCAGAGCACAAGCACAGTCCCGACGAGCTGCACGGCATGGTCGAGGACATGATCACGTTGCTCGAGGGCACCGTTCAGCCCGAGCTGCGCAAGGGCCGCTATCCGGACCGCAAGATCGCCCGCAAGGTATCCGAGGTAGTCAAGGCCGTCGCCCGAGAACTAGACGGCTGAGTCGGCGCGCGTGTACCGCGCCGTGTGACGGGGAACACTCTTGGCCGAAGCTCCGCAGGGAGTCGGTCTCGAGTGAGGACGTTCCGATGACACAGCAGGCGCAGGTCAGCGAAGAGCAAGCGAGAGCCGTAGCGGAGGAATCCCGCGAAAGCGGGTGGGACAAGCCGTCATTGGCCAAGGAGCTGTTTCTGGGTCGCTTCCCGCTGGACCTGATTCATCCGTTTCCCCGGCCGGCCGACGAAGAGGCGGCCCGGACCGAGGAATTCCTGGGCCGGCTGCGCGAATTCCTGGGCACCGTCGACGGTCGGGTGATCGAACGCGAGGCGAAAATCCCCGACGAATACGTCAAGGGCCTTGCCAAGCTGGGATGCTTCGGAATGAAGATTCCGTCGGAGTACGGCGGGCTCAATCTCTCCCAGGTTGCCTACAACCGTGCACTGATGATGGTGTCCAGCGTTCACGCCAGCCTCGGGGCGTTGTTGTCCGCTCACCAGTCGATCGGTGTACCCGAGCCGCTCAAGCTCGCCGGCAACGAGGAGCAGAAGCGAAAGTTCTTGCCGCGCTGTGCGGCCGGGGCGATATCGGCGTTCCTGCTCACCGAGCCCGACGTGGGCTCGGACCCGGCGCGGTTGGCGTCGACGGCGACTCCGGTCGACGGCGGCGCAGCCTACGAACTGGACGGCGTGAAGCTCTGGACCACCAACGGCGTTGTCGCAGAGCTGCTCGTGGTGATGGCCGCCGTGCCCAAGAGTGATGGGCACCGCGGCGGCATCAGCGCGTTCGTCGTCGAGGCCGACGCGGCCGGCATCACCGTCGAGCGGCGCAACTCGTTCATGGGATTGCGCGGCATCGAGAACGGTCTGACCAGACTGCACAAGGTCCGCGTGCCCGCCGAGAACCTGATCGGCAAGGAAGGCGACGGCCTGAAGATCGCGCTGACGACGTTGAACGCCGGCCGGCTCTCGATTCCCGCGATCTGTGCTGGGTCGGCCAAGTGGTCGTTGAAGATTGCGCGGGAATGGTCGGGTGAGCGGGTGCAGTGGGGCAAGCCCGTGGGCGAGCACGGGGCCGTTGCAGAAAAGATCGCGTTCATCGCTGCGACCAGTTATGCCCTCGAGTCGGTGTTGGAGCTGTCCAGCCAGATGGCCGACGAAGGCCGCAACGACATCCGGATCGAAGCGGCGCTGGCCAAGCTGTGGTCGAGCGAGATGGCCTGCCGGATCGGCGACGAGCTGCTGCAAATCCGGGGTGGCCGTGGTTACGAGACCGCCGAGTCGCTGGCTGCGCGCGGCGAGCGGGCGGTGCCGGTGGAGCAAGTGGTCCGCGACCTGAGGATCAACCGCATCTTCGAAGGCTCCAGCGAGATCATGCGACTGCTGATCGCCCGCGAGGCCGTTGACGCCCACCTCAGCGCCGCGGGTGACCTCGCGAACGCGAAGGCCGACCTGCGCCAGAAGGCCAAGGCGGCAGTCGGGGCCAGCGGCTTCTACGCAAAGTGGTTGCCGCAGTTGGTGTTCGGTGAGGGCCAACGGCCGACGGCGTATCACGAGTTCGGCAACTTGGCCAAGCATCTGCGCTTCGTCGAGCGCTCGTCCCGCAAGCTGGCTCGCAACACCTTCTACGGGATGGCGCGCTGGCAGGCTGCGCTGGAACAAAAGCAGGGATTCCTCGGCCGGGTGGTCGACATCGGTGCCGAGCTCTTCGCGATTGCGGCGACCTGTGTGCGGGCCGAGGCCCAGCGCGACGCCGACCGCGGTCGCGGTGAACAGTCCTACGAGCTGGCGGAAGCGTTCTGCCAGCAGGCCACCCTGCGGGTGGAGGAGTTGTTCGAGGCGCTGTGGACCAACACCGATGACGTCGACGCCAAGCTGGCGGCCAATGTGCTCAAGGGTCGCTACACCTGGGCCGAAGAGGGGATAATCGACCAGTCCGAAGGCACCGGGCCGTGGATCGCGCACTGGGAAGCCGGTGAGTCGACTGATACCGACCTGTCCCGCCGATTCCTGACCGTGGCGCAAACCTGACGGAGGTCGACATCGCTTCCTACATCGCCGGGGCCGGCGAATTCACCCGCGACACCAAATACATCGAAACCCGGATCACTGCCGACGGCCGCGACGGCTACCCGGTGGAACCGGGCCGCTACCGGCTGATCGTCGCGCGGGCCTGCCCGTGGGCCAACCGCGCCATCATCGTTCGTCGCTTGCTTGGCCTGGAAGATGTTCTCTCCATTGGGTTTTGCGGCCCGACCCATGACGAGCGCAGTTGGACGTTCGACCTGGACCCCGGCGGCGTCGACCCGGTGTTGAAGATCCCGCGGCTGCAGGACGCGTATTTCGCGCGTTTCCCCGGCTACCCGAAGGGCATCACCGTGCCCGCGATCGTCGACGTGCCGACGGGCGCCGTCGTCACCAACGACTTCCCGCAGCTGACGCTGGACCTGTCGACCGAGTGGACGGCGTACCACCGCGACGGGGCTCCACAGCTCTATCCAGAACCGCTGCGCGACGAGATCGACGAGGTTGCCGAGCGCATCTATACCGAGATCAACAACGGCGTCTACCGCTGCGGCTTCGCCGGCTCGCAGGAGGCCTACGAGTCCGCCTACGACCGGTTGTTCGCGGCGCTGGACTGGGTCAGCGATCGGCTTTCGCGACAACGTTTCTTGGTCGGCAAGACGATCACCGAGGCCGATGTCCGGCTGTTCACCACCCTGGCCCGCTTCGATGCCGTCTATCACGGCCACTTCAAATGCAACCGAAGCAAGCTCGCCGAGATGCCGGTGTTGTGGGCGTACGCGCGAGACCTCTTCCAGACGCCAGGATTCGGCGACACCACCGACTTCGTGCAGATCAAGCAGCATTACTACATCGTGCACAAGGACATCAATCCAACCGGGATCGTGCCTAAGGGCCCGGAGCTGTCGAATTGGCTGACGTCGCATGGCCGGGAAGCGTTGGGCGGCAAGCCTTTCGGTAACGGGACCCCGCCAGGTCCGACCCGGCCGGGTGAAGAGGTGCCGACCGGCCATGGTGCCGACGAGCGGAAGGATTGTGGTGAACCAACACACTGACAGCGAGCCCGACCCGATCCCGAAGGACGCCACCAAGGCCACCGAGTACCAGCAGGAAGAGCAAGAGTTGCTGGAGCACCAGAACGAGGATCCACACGCGCCGGGAACCCAGCAGTCCCGCGACGACATCGCCGATGAAAGTTCGCGCTAGATCGAGCCTCAGCTCCAGACCGTCCGCACCGACCACTCCGCGTGGGGGACGCCCTGCACCTCGCCGCCTGCGTCGACGAACGCCGTCATCAATTGCACGGCGATGCCGGTCAGCCGCCCGTGGTGGGGGTCGACGGTGGGAATGGTGGCCGCGAGTCGGCTGCCCGGCCGGTAGAACGTCGTCGCCGGAATGGCCGAGTCCTCGTACACCGTAAGCAGCCACCAGGGCGCCTGTCCGATCGACGTCGGTACCGAAAGTTGAACGGGGGAGCGGGGATTCACCTGCAGCACGCCCTCAGTCTGCGGGTTCTGGCAATCGGTGAGGTCGATGACATTGCAGTAGCGATACGGGCCGACCCGGACCAGGTGCCCGTCTGCGTACGCGCTGATCTCCGGGCGCAGCGGCCCAGGCTTGCGGACCAACGCCCATGCGCCGAAACCGGCACCCGCCGCCAGCACCGCCACAACCGCAAGCAGCACAAGCCTTTTCGTCGTCGTCACGGTCGGGGCACCGCCGCAGCGGCGCGCTTGCTGTTGCCTTCCTGCTCCACCATCACCGGGCGGTTGCCGCCCAGGCCCGGGATCAGCGAGTCGCCCTGGAAGCTCACAACGGTCTGCGCCAGCCCCAGAATCAGCACCGACGTGACGACGCTGAACCCGATCCACAGGTCGGTGTAGAGCAGCACGCCCATCGCGCCGCCGAGTACCCACGCGAGTTGCAGCGTCGACTCCGAACGGCCGAACGCCGACGCGCGAGATTCCTCGGGCAGGTCGTCCTGCAGCGACGCATCCAGCGCGGCCTTCGCGATCGCGCTGGAGCCCGAGGTGACCAGGGTCGCGATCGCGACCATCAGCAGAGTGCCCGCAACCGCCGCCGCCAGCGCGGCACCGGTCACCGCCAGCGCGCAACGCAGCACGAGCACCGCGGGCCGGCCCAGCCGCAACCGGGCGCTGGCGAAGTTGCCGGCGAAATTGCCGATGGCGGCCGCCGCCCCGATCATGCCGAGCATCGCGAGCTGCTTCCAGCCGCTGGCCTGATGCGCCTTGGCTACGAACGCCGGATACAGGAACAGGAACCCGACCATGACCTTGATCGTGCAGTTACCCCAGAGTGAGGTGATGATGTTGCGGCCCAACGGTTGTCGAAGCGCGCCGCTGGCCCGCCGGACCTCCTCAGGCCAATTCCGTCGCTGTTTGCCCTGCCGGTAGCTCAGGGTGGCGGGCACCTCGCCCGCGGTCACCTCGACCCAGCGCGGGATATGCATGGACAGCGCGGCACCCGCCACGGTGACGACGACGACGATGTACAGCGCGCCGGGCAACTGGAGCAGACGGTCGCAGGCGTATTCGATGCCACCGGCGATGCCACCACCGACGATGGTGCCGCCCAGCAGACCGAACATGGTCAACCGCGAGTTCACCCGGACCAGGTCGATGGTCGGCGGCATCACCCGCGGGGTCACGGCGCTGCGCAGCACGCTGAACGACTTGGACAGCACCATCATCATCAGCGCGCACGGATACAGCACCCACGACTGGTAGCCGCCGGTCGCGGCGTCGTAGTTGGCGATCAGCAGCACGGCCAGCGCGGTGCGCAGCGCGAACGACGCGGCCAGCGCGACCCGGCGACCGTGCTGCAGCCGATCCAGGGCCGGGCCGATCAGCGGCGCGATCACCGCGAACGGCGCGATGGTGATCAGCAGGTACAGCGCGACCCGGTCTTTGCTTTCCCCGGTGGCCGCGGCGAAGAACAGCGTGTTGGCCAGCGCGACCGCCATCGCGGCGTCGGTGGCGAAGTTGGCGACCACCGGCCAGGTCAGCGCGGTCAGCCCGGATTTGTCGGCGCCGTCCGCGGTGGCGGCCCGCTGCACCAGGTCGTACATCCGCGATCCCATCTCGCGGCTGCGCTGGGCGGCGGCGCGGGTGACCGTGATCCGCTCGCCGGTGGGACCGTCACGGGGTGGCTCGCGGCGCTGTGGGTCGGTGTCGCGGGTCAGCGGCGGCAGGTACCGATTGGAACTGGGCATCGGCGCGTTCGGCCGTTGGGAGCGGCGGTATTCCGGCTCGTCGGCCGGGTAGTTCGCCATGCCCGGATGCTCGGTGCTACCGCGTCGACCGGGCGCCGACGGTCGCCTCGTATCGGGGTGATCACCGCGTCGTCCCGCCATACGTCGATTCTCACCCATACCGGCTGTGCTAGTCCGCAGGCGACCGGTGTGGCCGGACGTCACATCTGTGCGGCAGAATTGGAGGCCCATGGAAACAACCGACGATGTGACATCCACCGCGACCGAGTGGTCGCCTGACATGGCGACGATTCTCACCGGTGCGGTCGACTTGGCGCGCGCGGCGATTGTCGAGGGCAGCGGTGACGACACCGTCGGCGACTACCTCGGCGCCGGCTACGAAGATCCCAACAGCGCCACCCACCGTTTCCTCGCCCATCTGCCCGGTTATCAGGGCTGGCAGTGGGCGGTCGTGGTGGCCAGCTATCCGGGCGCCGACCATGCGACGGTCAGCGAGGTGGTGCTGGTTCCGGGGCCGGAGTCATTGCTGGCTCCGGACTGGCTGCCCTGGGATCAGCGCGTCCGGCCGGGCGACCTGAGTCCCGGCGACCTGCTCGCCCCGCCGTCGCAGGACCCGCGGCTGGTGCCCGGATTCATGGCGTCCGGTGATCCTCAGGTCGACGAGACCGCCGCCGAGATCGGACTGGGCCGTCGCCAGGTGATGAGTGCCTGGGGGCGCGACGACGCCGCGCAGCGCTGGCACGACGGTGACTACGGGCCCCGCGCGCAGATGGCGCAGTCCACCAAGCGGATCTGCCGCGACTGCGGCTTCTTCCTGCCGCTGGCCGGTTCGCTGGGGACCATGTTCGGCGTGTGCGGCAACGAGTTGTCGGCCGACGGGCACGTCGTCGACTCCGAGTACGGCTGTGGCGCGCATTCCGACACCCCGGCTCCCGCGGGTAGCGGATCGCCGATCTACGACCCCTACGACGACGGCGTGCTCGACGTCAGCGAAAAGCCCGCCGAAGCGCCGGCCGTCGAGGTCGCTGAGGTCGAGCCAGCCGGAGAGGCGCCTGTTGGCGAGGCCGCGCATGAGCCGGCCGGTGAGCCGGATGGCGATGTCGCGCAGGAGCCGGCCGGTGAGGCGGCGGATCTCGTCATCGAGCCCGAACCACCTGCGGAGGCCGAAGCACCGGGTGAAACCACCTAGCTGCGTTCGGCTGCGGCCTTTATCTTGGCCAGCGAGGCGTTCATTCCCTCGACGAGCTCGCGTTCGAAGCTGTCGGTTCCACCCATCAGCGCGTTGACGGCCATGCCGGATATCGGCTTCACGCCGTTCTCGGCGTGCCGGCTCTCGATCACCCTGGTGCCACCGGGGATCTGCTGCAGCTCATAGCTCCAGACGGTGTTGTTCATGTTCACCCGGAACGCCAGCTTCTGCTCCGGGACCAGCTCAACGACGGTGGATGTCGTCGGCCAGACCATCAGATTGCGCCGGTTGAGGTTGAAGGTCCGGGTTCCGGGACGGACCGGGCCCAGCGGCTTCATCCACCGGCACTGCGGGCTCCATTCCGGCATCCGACGGAAGTCGCTGATCAGCGACCAGACGGTGGAGACGGGTGCGCCGATATCGACCTGGGTTTGCAAGAGTGGAGCTGCCATGAACGCGAATTCTCCTAGCTCGTGGTTTTCGTAGTGATGAGTCCGCTCTGCGCGCCGCGCGCACCCCGACGGGCGGCCCCGCGCTGCAGCAGGAAGATCGACGTGCCCAGCACGCCGACCGCGAGCCCGGCCAGGGTCAGCGGGCGCCAGGTGGCAAGAACCGGCGTGAGGAAGACAACTACGGCGGCGACCAGCCAGGCCAGCGCGCCAATCGCGATGACCGGCCACGGATCCAGCAACACAGCAGGTAACGGTGGCGGCTCGATACTCTCGCCGGGCTGGTCGGACATCGTGATCAAGATAGCTTGACGACGAGGCCGGCCGCGAGCGCTCGGAGAAGGAGTCGAGCAATGAAGATTGCTGGTGTGGGCCCGTCTCGGTGATTCGATGTTGACGATCCGGCGTTCTGTCGTAACCTTCGCGCTGTGATCGATGGCGATAGCCGGTTGGCCAGCGACCTGTCGCTGGCGGTGATGCGGCTCGCCCGGCAACTGCGATTTCGACGACCGCAGTCCCCGGTGTCGCTTTCGCAACTGTCGGCACTGGCGACGTTGGCCAACTTCGGCCCGATGACGCCCGGCGCGCTGGCGATCCGCGAACGCGTTCGCCCGCCGTCGATGACGCGGGTGATCGCCTCGCTGGCCGAGATGGGTTTCGTGGACCGCATCGCCCACCCCGACGACGGCCGGCAGGTCTTGGTATCGGTGTCCGACTCCGGTGCCGAGTTGATGGAGGCCGAACGCCAGGCCAGCCAGGAGTGGCTCACTCAGCGACTGGAGATGCTCGGCGTCGCCGAGCGCGACACGCTGCGGGTCGCCGCCGATTTGATCCTCGCATTGGTCGACGAAAGCCCTTGACTGTCAACGTAATCGACCTCGACGACCCCAACGATGAGCGGCTGGACAACTTCCGCGATCTGAACAGCATCGACCGGCGTCCCGACCTGCCGAGCGGCAAAGGGCTGGTGATCGCCGAGGGTGTGCTGGTGGTGCAGCGCATGCTGGCGTCGCCGTTCACCCCGCTGGCATTCCTCGGCACTGACCGCAGGCTCAGCGAGCTCAAGGCGGACCTCGACGGCAATCCCGCGCCGTACTACCGGGTTTCGGCCGAGGTGATGGCCGACGCGGTCGGGTTCCACCTCAACCGCGGGGTGCTCGCCGCGGCCCGTCGCGAACCGGAGCGCAGTGTCGCCGACGTGGTGCGCGACGCCCGGAGCATCGTGGTGCTCGAAGGAGTCAACGATCACGAGAACCTCGGCTCGATCTTTCGTAACGCGGCCGGCCTCGATGTCGAGGCCGTGGTATTCGGCAGCGGCTGCGCCGACCCGCTGTATCGGCGCGCGGTGCGCGTTTCGATGGGACACGCGCTGCTGGTGCCTTTCGCCCGGACGGTCGACTGGCCGGCGGAGCTGAAGGTTTTGCAGCAGAGTGGTTTTCGCCTGCTGGCGATGACGCCCGGAGCCGATTCGACAACGCTGCCGGAGGCGATGGCCGCGGTGCGGGCAGAGCGAATCGCTATTCTGGTCGGCGCCGAAGGGCCCGGGCTGAGTTATGCCGCAATGAAGGCCAGCGATGTGCGGGTGCGGATCCCGATGTCGCGCGGCACCGATTCGCTCAACGTCGCGACCGCTGCGGCGCTGGCGTTCTACGAGCGGGTTAGGCTCGGCTGATGACCGACGAATCCACCCCGTGGGCAACGGGTTTGACCGTCGCTGCATTCGTCGCCGCGGTCACCGGGGTCGCCGTGATGGTGCTCAGCCTCGGGTTGATCCGGGTTCATCCGCTGCTGGCGGTGGGACTGAATGTGGTTGCGGCAGGCGGATTGGCGCCCACACTTTGGGGATGGCGGCGCACTCCGGTGTTGCGTTGGCTGGTGCTGGGCGGCGGGGTAGGCGTCGCGGTGGCCTGGTTGGCCCTGGTCGCGATGGCTCTCTAGCGCTGGCCGCTGGAGCGGACGCCCAGCAGCACGTCCTCCCACGCCGGCACGGCCGGCTTGCCGCGGCGGGACCGGGTCTGCTCGACCTTGGGCTCGGGCTCCGCGTCGTCTGAGACGGCGGGGGCTTCGACGACGGGTTCCGGCGCGGGCTCTGGCTCGTCGAAGTCGAGTTGGGCGACGGCGGCCACCGGCCGCAGCAGCGGACGGTCGAAGTCGGGATCGATCAGTTCCCGCGCCGCGTCGTCCACGGCGGTGACGGTCCCGCCGTGCGAGCCCGGGCAGTACCGGAAGTGCGCGAGGTTGTCCGAGCGTCCGACCTTCCACCCCAGCTGCACGGTCCAGCGACCGTCCTCGTTGCGCCATGCGTCCCAGACGGTGCCGTCGGGGTTGAGGCCACGGCCCACCAGGGATGAGGTGACCGTCTCCAGCAGCGTCAGTACCGAGGGCCCATCGGTGAGAACGGGATGCGCGGCGGTGGCCAGCTCGGCGGCGCGGGCGCGCTCCAACAGCACCGGGTGGGCGAATCGCTCGACCTTCGTGATGTCGACGCCGGCGGACTCGGCAAGCTGTTCGACCGATGCGCCCGCTCGGATGCGGGCCTGAATCTCTTTGGGACGCAACATGCTGCTGACCTCGATGTCGATGTGGGTTTGATTAACCCGGGCGCCGTCGCCGCGGACCGCCGCGCGCAGTCGGTCATCGACGCGAATCCTGTATTTGTCCGCGGGGTCGTCGCCCTCGCAGAGGATGTGCTTGCCGTCGAGATCGACTCCGACGATCCTGAGTTCCCGCATGGTGTCTCCTCGCAGGTTCCTCGCAGGCCAGCGCGCCAGGCCCGTCCACGCGCACTGTAACTCAGGGCGCGTCCGCGGCCAGGCTGGACACGCGGTGACACCTGGGCTTTTCTTGCCGCGAGCTAGATCCGCTCGACCACCCAGTCGATGCACTCGGTGAGCGCGCTGACGTCGTCCGGCTCGACGGCCGGGAACATCGCGACCCGCAACTGGTTGCGACCGAGTTTGCGATAGGGCTCGACGTCGACGATGCCGTTGGCGCGCAGCACCTTGGCTACCGCGGCGGCGTCGACATCGTCGTTGAAGTCGATGGTGCCGACCACCTGGGAGCGATGCCTGGGGTCCGCGACGAACGGGGTGGTGAATGCCCGGTCCGCCGCCCAGCTGTATAGCCGGCCCGATGAGTCGGCGGTGCGCTTGACCGCCCAGTCCAGCCCGCCGTTGCCGTTGAGCCAGTCGATCTGCTCGGCCAGCAGCACCAGCGTTGCGATGGCCGGGGTGTTGTAGGTCTGGTTCTTCAGGCTGTTCTCCACCGCGATCGGCAGCGACAAGAAGTCGGGCACCCACCGGTTCGACGCCGCGATGGCCTCGACCCGGGCCAGCGCCGCCGGGCTCATGATCGCCAGCCACAAGCCGCCGTCGGCGGCGAAGTTCTTCTGCGGCGCGAAGTAGTAGGCGTCGGTCTCGGTGATCTCGACCGGGAGACCCCCGGCGCCGGAGGTGGCGTCGATGACAACCAGCGCGTTACCGGCGTCACGCGGCCGCGCAACGGGTACGGCGACACCGGTGGAGGTCTCGTTGTGCGCCCAGGCGATGACGTCGACGGACGGGTCACCCTGGGGGTCGGGGGCGCTGCCGGGATCGGCCTTGATGATGATCGGGTCGCCGACGAACGGGTTCTTGGCCACCGAGGAGGCGAACTTCGAGCTGAACTCGCCGTAGCTCAGGTGCAGCGACCGCTTGTCGATCAGCCCGAACGCCGCGGCGTCCCAGAACGCCGTCGCGCCGCCGTTGCCGAGAACCACCTCGTAGCCGTCGGGCACCGAGAAGAACTCCCGCAGACCGGTGCGCACCCTGCCGACCAGGTCTTTAACGGGCGCCTGCCGGTGTGAGGTGCCGAAGAGCGCGGCGGCGCTGGTGGAGAGAGCCTGCAGTTGTTCGGGTCGGACCTTCGAGGGGCCGGATCCGAAACGTCCATCACCGGGTTTGAGGTTGTCGGGGATCGTGAGCTGGTCAGCCATATTCACCAGGTTAGTGACCGGCCGAAGCCCGCGATCAGGCGGTCGGTGCTGGGGATTGACTGTGATTGAGATCACAGTGTACACGTGTTCACGGATGGAGCACATCGGGCATTTCAGGTCTAGTAAGTTCCCGATACCTTGAGTACTGTGTTGGACATAGCACGTCCAAATGTAAACCTCATTGGGGAGGCCGGGCATGGTTCAAGTAGCACCTGCGAACAAGAAGGCCAAGACGAAGCTCATCCGTCGGTGGCGCCGCAACATGGATGTCCTGGACGACACCAAGTACGTGGAAATGCTGAACACACTGTCCGAGGGGTCGGTGCGTCGCAACTTCAACCCGTACACCGACATCGACTGGAAGTCGCCGGAGTTCGCGGTCACCGAGAACGATCCGCGCTGGATCCTGCCGGGCACCGACCCGTTGGGCCGGCACCCCTGGTATCAGTCTCAGTCGCGGGAGCGCCAGATCGAGATCGGCATGTGGCGTCAGGCCAATGTCGCCAAGGTCGGCCTGCACTTCGAGTCGATCCTGATTCGCGGGCTGATGGAGTACGCGTTCTGGGTGCCCAACGGATCGCCGGAGTACCGGTACTGCCTGCACGAAGCGGTCGAAGAGTGCAACCACACCATGATGTTCCAGGAGATGGTCAACCACATTGGTGCCGACGTTCCCGGCATGCCGCGACTGCTCAAGTGGATCCAGCCGTACATCCCGCTGGTCGCCGGGCCGCTGCCGATCCCGTTCTGGTTCGGCATTCTCGCCGGCGAGGAGCCCATCGACCACACCCAGAAGAACGTGCTGCGGGAGGGCAAGGAGCTGCACCCGATCATGGAGAGGGTGATGGCGATTCACGTGGCCGAGGAGGCTCGCCACATCTCGTTCGCCCACGAGTATCTGCGCAAGCGTGTGCCGGACCTGCCGCGCCGCAAGCGATTCTGGCTCTCGCTATACGTGCCGCTGACCATGCGGCTGCTGTGTTCGGCGATCATCGTGCCGCCGAAGGCGTTCTGGAAAGAGTTCGACATCCCCCGCGCAGTTCGCAAAGAGGTGTTCTTCAAATCGCCGGAGTCGCGTCAAATGCTGCGGGACATGTTCGGTGACGTCCGGATGCTGTGCGCGGACACCGGTTTGATGAACCCGTTGGCCAAGCTGATCTGGCGGATCTGCAAGATCAACGGCAAGCCGTCGCGCTACCGCAGCGAACCGCAGCGTGAACACTTGACGGTCGCTGCGTAGAACCTATGCCGCACGTCATCACCCAGTCGTGCTGTAGCGACGGGTCCTGTGTTTACGCCTGCCCGGTGAACTGTATCCACCCGTCACCGGACGAGCCGGAATTCGCTTCCGCCGAAATGCTGTACATCGATCCGGTGGCATGCGTGGACTGTGGTGCCTGCGTCAGCGCGTGCCCCGTGGGTGCCATCGCTCCCGACTCGCGGTTGACGGTCGACCAGCAGCCGTTCATCGAGCTCAACGCTCTGTTCTATCCGGACCGACCGGCCGACAAGAAGCTGCCGCCCACATCCAAACTGGCGCCGGTGATCCCCGCGCCCGAGGTACACGGCAAGCACAACGGGCCGTTGACGGTGGCCATCGTGGGGTCGGGGCCGGCGGCGATGTACGCCGCCGACGAGCTGCTGACGCAGCCGGGCGTGCGGGTCAATGTCTTCGAAAAGCTGCCCACCCCCTACGGATTGGTGCGGGCCGGGGTGGCGCCGGACCATCAGACCACCAAGCGGGTCACCAAGCTGTTCGATCGGATCGTCCGTCGCCGCGAGTTCCGGTTCTACCTCAACGTGGAGATCGGCGACCAGCTGAGCCACGACGACGTCCTGGCGCATCACCACGCGGTCATCTACGCGGTCGGCGCGCCCACCGACAAACGGCTCGACATCGACGGCATGGGCCTGTCGGGTACCTCTACCGCCACCGAGTTGGTGGCCTGGATCAATGGTCACCCCGAATTCGTCGACCTGCCAGTCGATCTCAGCCACGAGCGGGTCATCGTCGTCGGCAACGGAAACGTGGCGTTCGACGTGGCCCGCGTGCTGACTGCCGACCCCGATGAGTTGGCCCACACCGACATCTCCGATCACGCGCTGGCCGCGCTGCGCGGCTCACAGGTTCGCGAAGTGGTGATCGCCGCCCGGCGTGGACCCGAGCACTCGGCGTTCACCCTGCCCGAGTTGATCGGCCTGACCACGACCGCGGAAGTCGTTCTCGCCGAAGCGGATCGGGACGCGGTGCAGCGCGACCTGACCACCGTCACCGACATGCTCACCAAGCAGAAGCTCGAGGTGCTGAGCACCCTCGGCCACGCCGAGAGCTCCGCGACATCGCGTCCACGAATCCGGTTGGCGTACAACCTGACTCCGCAACGCGTACTAGGCGAGGGGCGGACCAGTGGAATGGAATTCGCCGTCACGGGCACCGACGAGGTACAGACCATCGACGCCGGACTAGTCTTGACCTCAATCGGCTACCACGGCAAGGCAATCAATGGCCTGCCGTTCGACGACCAGGCCGGCGTGGTGCCCAACGACGGCGGCCGCGTCACGCAGGCTGCGGGCGCGTACGTCGCGGGCTGGATCAAGCGCGGGCCGACCGGCTTCATCGGCACGAACAAGTCATGCGCGGCGCAGACGGTTCAGCGACTGGTCGACGACTACAACGCCGGCTTGTTGCATGACCCGATCGGCAAGCCGGCGGCGCTGGACCGTCTGGTCCGCCAGCGCCAGCCGCAGGTGGTCGACGCCCACGGCTGGCGGGCCATCGACGCCGCCGAGGTGGCCCGCGGCGAATCGGGCAGGCGTCCTCGCAACAAATTCACCTCGGTCACAGAGATGCTCGACGTCGCGGCGGCTGCGCCAGCGCCGTCGCTGCGGAGCCGGGTCGCCGATCGGCTGCGCGAACTGGCCGACCTTTAGCCGGTGCCCATCGCGGTCGCGATCTCTTCCATGCTGACCTCGCGGACTGGCTGACCAAGCGACCACTGGTGGCCGAACGGATCGCGGACCATGCCGTAGCGGTCCCCCCAGAACTGGTCATCGAGAGGCATGACCACGCTGGCGCCGGCGTCGAGTGCTCGGTGGAACTTGGCGTCGACGTCGGTAACGGTCAGGTGGATGGTGACCGGAGTGCCGCCCAGCGAGGTCGGGGTCATCGACTTTCCTTCGGACATCTCCGGGAAGTCGTCGTTGAGCATCACCGGGAAGCCGTTGATGCGCACCGCGGCGTGCACGAGCTTTCCGTCCGGACGGGGTACCCGCCCGATTTCTTCAGCGCCAAAAGCTCTGACGTAGAAGTCGATTGCCGCGGCGGCATCGTCGACGACGAGATGCGGGGACAGTGCGGGTTCGACGGCGATAGCCATCGGGGCCTCCTAGGTGTCGGTGCGTGGCCCGGATGGGCCTACGGTTATGGACTCGAACGGCGACGCAATCTCATCACCGCCCACCGACACCGGGGGAGTCAGTTCTGGTGAACCTCAGCCCAACCCTCGACCGACTCCGGGCTGCGCGGGGCGGGGCCGACGTAGATGGCCGCAGGGCGTACCAACTTGCCCAGGCGCTTCTGCTCGAGGATGTGCGCGCACCACCCGGCGGTACGGCCGCAGGTGAACATCGCCGGCATCATCCGCGCGGGCACCTGGGCGAAGTCCAGGATCACCGCCGCCCAGAATTCGACGTTGGTCTCGATCGCCCGGTCGGGACGCCGTTCCCGCAACTCCGCCAGCGCGGCCTGCTCGACAGCCGCGGCCACCTCGTAGCGCGGCGCGTTCAGTCGCTTGGCCGTCGCGCGCAGGACGCGGGCCCGTGGGTCTTCGGCGCGGTACACCCGGTGTCCGAAGCCCATCAGCTTCTCGCGGCGGTCCAGGATTCCCTTGACCAGCCCCCGCGCGTCATCGGTGCGCTCGACCTCTTCGAGCATTGGCAGCACCCGCGCCGGCGCACCGCCGTGCAGGGGACCGCTCATCGCGCCGATCGCTCCGGACAGCGACGCCGCGACGTCGGCGCCGGTGGACGCGATCACGCGGGCGGTGAAGGTGGAGGCGTTCATGCCGTGCTCGGCGGCCGACACCCAGTAGGCGTCGATGGCCTCGATGTGCTTGGGGTCCGGCTCGCCCTGCCAGCGGGTCATGAAACGTGCTGTGACCGTCGGGCATTCGTCGATCATGTGCTGAGGGACGGCGGGTTGATAGATGCCGCGGGCCGACTGTGCGACGTAGGACAGCGCCATCACCGACGCGCGGGCCAACTGGTCGCGGGCGGTGTCGTCATCGATGTCGAGCAGCGGTTCGTAACCCCAGATCGGTGCCAGCATTGCCAAGCCGGCCTGGACGTCGACGCGTACGTCGCCGCTGTGGATCGGCAGCGGGAACGGCTCGGCGGGCGGCAACCCGTTGCCGAATTTCCCGTCCACCAGCAAAGCCCACACGTCGCCGAACGTGACGTGCTGAGCGACCAGGTCTTCGATGTCCACACCGCGATAGCGCAGGGCACCACCGTCCTTGTCGGGCTCTGCGATCTCAGTGGTGAATGCCACCACACCCTCGAGTCCAGCAACGAAATCCTCCGGGACTTTGTCCGAGATGGCAGTCATGTCCAAATTCTCCCACGCGCCGGCGTGTGGCTTGCTACCGGTCGGTAACTAAAGGCCCCGGCTGGTCCGGCGTCGCCAATGTTTTTGACGCTCGGTTGTGCTTCCGATGCCGATCACGGCGTCGGCAAGTGGTAAACGAATACCGAACTAGGCCAGTGTGCTTCGGCTTGTGGACACCGAGAACTCGAGCTAATTGTTTGTCGGCGGTGCTTGGGGTTGGAAGGGCGTGTACCACCACCAGTCGGCGCGCTCGCCGGTAGGCCCTGGGCAGGGCGCCACCGCGGGCGGGGGTTGACTGGGCGGACGCGCCAGCGATCCCGGGCTGAGCGCCCGGCCCTCGTCGTCGGTTATTGCGAGCGCGTCTGCGGGTCCGGTGATGGTGATGACGCCACTGTGGTGCAACCGATGATGGTACGGGCACAGCAGTATCAGGTTGGCCAACTCCGTTGGGCCGCCGTCCTCCCAATGCCGGAGGTGATGGGCGTGCAGACCTCGGGTGGCATCACAGCCAGGAACCGCGCACATGCGGTCGCGATGCTCGAGCGCGCGGCGAAGCCGGCGATTGATCAGCCGGGTCGACCGCCCGGCACCTATGACCTCACCGTGACGTGCGAACCAGACTTCACACGTGGCATCACACGTCAGGTATTGGCGTTCGGCATCGGTGAGCAGCGGACCCAGATGCAGTGCCGCAACCCGCTGTTCAACATCGACATGTAGCACCACGGTGGTGTGCTGCCCGTGTGGGCGTCGCGCCGTCTCGGTGTCCCAGCTGGCCTCGACCAGACGCATGAACGCCTCGGCGGTGTTCGGCATCGGGGGCCGCTGGTCTGGGTCGCCCGCGCCCTCGCGGTGATCGTGCTTCCACTCAGCGATCAGCGCGTCACGGTGCGACGCCAAGGCTGCGTCGAATTTGGCGGCGTCGTGGTGAGCAAGCGTGATGCGGTAGCAGCTGCTCTGCTCGCCCGAGGTCTTGGTGATCGAGCGTTCGGGCTCGTGACGAGGTTCGGGGTCGGGCCGCGGTTCCAGCCTGACGGCGGTGCGCAGCTGGTTGACCGTAGCGACCCGCGCCAGCTCGGCGTAGTGCTTATCGGATCCCTCGCCGGCCCGTGCGGCGATCACGCCGACCTGATCCAACGACAGTCGACCCCTCCGCATGTCCGCCGCGCAGCGGGGAAACTCATCGAGCCGCCGCGCGATCGTAGTGACCGTGTGGGCATTCCCCGATGACCAGCCCAGCTTCCAGGCCACCAACGCCGCCACCGAACGCGCACCGGTCGCACCACACATCTCGTCGCGATCCATCTCGGCGACGATCTCCACGATGCGCCCATCAATCGCGTTGCGCTGACCGGCCAGCTCCGACAACTCCTCGAACAACACTTCAAGACGCTCGGCAGAACCCACTGCGGCGGGTGGCGATGCGATCGAAGTCATGACGCGATCATTGCACTCACCTCCGACAAATCTGGGCGTCCGAGTCTTCGCTGGTGAACGCGGGTAGCGTGGGGCGATGGCGGGACCCGACAACCAGCACCTGGCGAAGATGCGTACGGAATACGGCTCTAAAGAACGCGACGGCAGCCCCGATCTCGACGTCGACTGGCTCGACGACGGTTGGCTTGCCTTGTTGCGCAAGTGGATTAGCGACGCGGAGCGCGGCGGCGTGGCCGAACCGAACGCGATGGTGCTGGCCACCGTGGACGCGGGACGACCGTTCACCCGCTCGGTCTTGTGTAAGGGCGTCGACGAAGACGGGATTGTGTTCTTCAGCAACTACGACTCGGCCAAGGGCGAGCAGCTGGCTGCAACGCCTTATGCGTCGGCGACCTTCCCGTGGTACCTGCTGAACAGGCAGTTTCACATCCGCGGGCCGGTCACCAAGGTCGAGCCCGAGGCCACCGCGGCCTACTGGAACAACCGGCCACGCGGCTCGCAGCTGGGAGCCTGGGCCTCGCACCAGTCGCAGCCGATCGCGTCGCGCGCCGCGCTGGTCGACCAGCTGGGCGAGGTGACCGAGCGCTTCGCCGACGACGAGAAGGTTCCGGTACCGCCGAACTGGGGCGGGTATCGCATCGCGCCCGCTGAAGTAGAGTTCTGGCAGGGCCGAGAAGACCGGCTGCACAACAGAATTCGTGTCGTCGATGGACGCGTCGAGCGCCTGCAGCCCTAACTAGAAGCCTGCTCTTCGAGTTCGTCGAACCGTGCGAGCGCCGCGTCGAGGTCTGACTCGTCGAATAACTCGGCGCGGCTACTAAGGTCGCCGTCGACGGTGAAGATATCGACTATCCGCCACTCGACGTCCATGCCGTCCCGCGAGGTCCCGCGCGCGACGTGGGTGACGACCGCTCCAAGGTTGCTCAGCCGATGCACTGCCTCGATGTAGGTGGTTAGGTCCGGCGTGAGGTCCCACGTCGCGTGGAGGAATGTGGCCCAGTCACCCGCCTCGAACGGCGCGAGCGACCGATGGTCGATCCTGACCCAATCGGGCGTCGTTGCGGGTAATTCCCGGTGATTGAGTGCAGCGAATGCCCGCGCGAGGACGGACCATGTGCGCGCATAGGGTGCCGCTTCGCCGGCCATGTATCGGGCATCGAGTTCTTCGAACGCGGCGTCGAGGTCATCCGGGTCGAACATCCCCGCGGCGTCGATTTTCTGGTCCCTGTCGAGACCGATGACGCTGAGCATCTCGGCGGTGACCTCGCCCGGCGGTGCTTCTCGCACCGACGAGCGAATCCGTATGAGTGCAAGTCGGTCTCCGCGAGTCGCAATGACGGTCGACGTCAGGCCCTCGAATCCGACGTCGGCCACTGCCCGCATGTTCGCGATATGGGCGGCGCGCCCGGTTACCACGCCGGAGTTGACGACCCGGCGGTGATCGTGCGTACAGACGTCGTCGGCCATTGTCTCGGCCAGCGCACCCCAGTTTCGTACAGCGAAGTAGCTCCAATAGCGTTCTACCGCTCTACTTGCCGCGTTTTCCAACCGCCGCGCGGGTGCGTGCAGGCTACCGAACCGGTCGAGAGCGGCGTCGAGGTCTTGCTTCGTCGAATAGCTCGCACCGGGTGAGCAGGTCGCCGTCGTAAAGACAAAGGACGATCGTGCGCCATTCGGCGTCGAAACCATCTTGTGAGGTTCCTTCGATCACATGGGTAATGACTGCTCCGAGGTTGCTCAGCCGATGTACCGCCTCGATGCGGATGCCCGATTGTGATGAGAGATCCCATGTCGCAACGAGATACGCGCTCAGATCACCGGTTGCGATCGGTGTGAGGCGTCTGTGATCGATGTTCACCCAGCCCACCGCGGCGGGTGGGAGTTCGCGTCTGTTGAGCGCTTCATACCCGCGCGTCACGGCATTCCACGCGTGCGCGTGCTCGGCTGCTTCGCCGACGAGGTAGCGCGCATCGAGCTCCACGAAGGCGGCATCGATGTCGTCCGGATCGAAGCTCACGCTGTAATCGAGTAGGCCGGGCTCGTCGACCTCGACGATCTGCATCATCTCGACGGTGACGGGTTTGTCGGCAAATGCAGCGTCGCGGAAACAGACGTGGAGCAGTGCGAGGCGAGATCCCCTGGTGGCCAACGGCTCTGCTGTCATCTGCACGCTGTCCGACGGAGCTTCGAACATCGCCTGCACGGCCTTTCGCTGTGCTGCTGCGCCGATGAATTCGTCCCGCAAGACTCGACGCCGGTCTTCGTATCGAACTTCTGAAGTATTCAGGGCGAGAAAGCCTTCCAGATCGCGGCGATTGAACGCCTCCGCCAATCGTGCCCACGTCCGCGTCGCAGCGTTGTCGAGCAACTGGGCCGACCGATCGAGCTCGCCAAGCCGAGCGAGCGCAGGTATCGAGGTCTGCCTCGTCGAAGACTTCGACGCCGCAGATCAAGCCGCCTTCGACTGTGAACATCATGATCATCCGCAATTCCGCGTCGAAGCCCTCCTGCGAGGTCATTTTCAGCACCTCGGTGAAGACAGCTCCGCGTTCGCTCAGCCGATGCACGGCTTCGATGTAAACGGTCGCATCTGAAGTGATATCCCATACCGCACGAATAGATGCGGCCAGATCGGCCTCCTCGATCGATACCAGCGGTCGATGATCGATGTAAACCGGATCCGGAGTCGTCGCGGGAAGTTCTTTCCGATTGAACCCGGCTGGGACCCCCGCAATCACCGACCATGTATCCGCATAGGAGGACCCTTCGCCCGCTAGGTACCGGGCATCGAGTTCCTCGAAAGCGGCATCGATGTCGTCGAGGTCGAAGGCGACGCGTGCCACGATCTGCTCGTCAGCGTTGATCTCGACGACGCTGAGAAACTCGATGCGAAATGCGTCAGGTCGATCTTCGCCCGAGATACTCATACGACAGAGCTCGAGGCGAACGCCGCGCGTCGCAAGGACGGTCAACGAAATGTTCGTGAGTCCCATGTCGATGGCGCCCCGCATGTCCGCGATGGCGGCATCTCGACCGTATTGAATCCCAGAGTTCACGGCCCGACGGCGATCGTCAATAGCAATGTCGCCGGCCAGGATCTCGCCTACCGCGTTCCAGTCACGGGCCGCAACGCAGTTCCTGAGGCGCGCATGCACTCGGCTGGCCGCATTCTCCAACTGCCGCGGCTGCCGTTGCAATTCCTCGAAGCGAACGAGTGCGGCGTCGAGGTCTGACTCGTCGAAGATCTCCAACCGGCAGACCATGTCGCCTTCAAATGCGAAAAGTGCGACCTCGCGCCATTCGAAACCAAAGCCCTCCTGTGAGGTCCCGACGAGTATCGCCGTGACGACCACCCCAAGGTTGTTCAGCCGGTGCACAACTTCGATGTGCCCCTTGACGTTCGGGGCGACATCATAGGTAACGCGCAAGTAGGGGACTGTGTCGCCGGGTGCGAACGCTCTACCCCGCCGATGATCGATGTTCACCCAGTCCGCTGTCGTCGGGAGGACTTCGTGTCGGTTGTACGCGGCTTGGACCTTCGTAATGGCCGTCCATGTGTGCGCGTGGGCGGCCGCTTCGCCGGCGAGAAATCTCGTGTCGAGTTCCGTGAATGCGGTGTCACGGTCGTCGGCGTCAATCGCGACGATTTCCGCGATCCGGTTATCGTCGTTGGTCTCGACAACGGCGAATGCCGCAACGGAGAACGCCTGCGGCCCGCGGTCCTTGCTCGAAAATACGAAGCGAATGAGCGCGATGTGTTCTCCGCGGGTCGCAACCGTCGTCCTCACATCAATGGTCCAGAGGTCGTCGGTGGCACGCCAGTTCGCCATCTCGTGATCTCGACCCCGTCGTATCCCAGCGTTTACGACGGAACGGCGATCGTCTGCGGAAACGTCGTCGGCGAGTATTTCGGCCATGGCATCCCAGTCGCGGACCGCAAAATGGGCAAAAAATTGATCGACGGTTCGGGTTGCTGCGTTTTCGAGTCGCCGCACCTGGGCCTGTAATTCGTCAAATCTCACGAGCGCGGCGTCGAGGTCTGCCTCGTCGAAAATCTCGCAACCGGTTATCCTGTCGCCTTCGACGGTCACAACGTCGATCGCCCGCCACTCGGCATCGAAGCCCTCTCGCGAGCTCCCATGGCCCTCATGGGTTATGACTGCTCCGAAATTGTTGAGCCGATGCACCGCCTCGATGCGAATGTCGAGGTCTGGGGTGAGGTCCCAAATCGCGCGGAGGGACTCGGTCATGGTGCTGGACGCGAACGGGGTAGCTCGCCGGTGGTCGACGGTGTCCCAATCCACTGCAGGAAGTTCGTGCCGGTTGAATGCGGCGTAGCTACTGGTGATCACCGACCAGGTGTCAGCATCCGCGGCTGCCTCGCCGACGAGGTATCGGGCGTCGAGCTCCTCGAAGGCGGTGTCAAAGTCGTTGGGATCGAAGGTGATGAGAGCCGCGGTCCGCTCGTCGGTGTCGAGCTCGGCGATACTGAGAACATCGGTGCGGAACGCATCCGCACGCTGGTCGCTGCCCAATGCGCGCGCGCGACTCAGGACGAGGCGGCTGCCGCGAATCGCAATGGTGTCGAAAGTCATGCGCTTGACCCCGATCTCAGCGAGTGTCGAGAATTCGGCGATCACGGCGTCGCGGCCTGTTCGTCGTTCCGCTCCTACCACCCGCCGACGGTCGTCGCGGAAAACGTCGTCGGCCAATACTTCGGCCATGGCGTCCCAATCGCGGGCCGCGAAGTGCGCCTCGATGCGCTCGTAGGCCTGGGTCGCCGTGTTGTCCAGCCGCCGCGGCGGCCGATTTAGCTGATCGAACGCGGCAATTGCGGCTTCCAGGTCGTCCTCGTCGAAGAACTCGCATCGGCTGACCAAGTCGCCGTCAACCGTCGTGACGTCGATTCCGTGCCACTCGGCGTCGAAGCCCTCCTGCGAAACACCATGCGCCGCATAGCTGCACACCGCTCCGCGGTCGCTCAGCCGGTGCACAGCCTCGCAGTAGGGGCGGATGTTTTGCCCAAGATCAAACCCGGCACGGATATAGGCAGAAAGGTCGCTGGCCCCAAATGCTGCCGCTCGGCGGTGATCGACAAACACACTGCCTGGGCTTATCGCCGGAAGTTCCTGCCGTCGGAGCGAGGCATAGGATTTCGCGATCACCGTCCACATGCGCGCGTGGGCGGCCGCTTCACCGGCGAGGTAGCGGGCGTCGAGCTCCGCGAAGGCGGAGTCGATATCTTCGAGGTCGAACACGATGTGGGCTACCACCCGCTCGTCGACGTCGCTTTCAACGACATGGAGCGCCTCGCTGCGAAATGCGTTGGGCCCTCGGCCGAAGAAGCTCGTGCGGCATAGAGCGAGACGATCGGCGCGGATCGCGATAACGGTTGATGTGAAGTCCGTTGTACCGAGATCAGCAGCTGTTCGCGCGTTCGCGATCATCGCATCTCGGCCGCGTAGGACGCCGGTGTTCACCATGCGTCGACGATCGTCGTCGATGATGTTTGGCGTCACACTCTGCGCCATCGCGGCCCAGTCGCGGGACGCGAAGTAACCCGTCAAGCGGTCGTACAGCTGGCTCGCGGCGTTTTCCAGTCGTGCTGTCGGCCGGCTGAGCTGATCGAACTTCGCGAGCGCAGCGTCTAGGTCTCCTTCATCGAATACCTCCATGCGGGAGACCATTTCGCCGTCGACGGTCATTACGGTGACACCCCGCCACTCGGCCTCGAAGCCCTCGTGCGAGGTTCCGTGTCCGGCAAAAGTAAAAACCGCGCCGAACTCGTTCAACCGATGCATTATCTCGATGTAGATGTTGAGATTTTGGCCGAGGTCCCATCCGGCACGGATGTATTCGAAACCTTCACCGGGCGCAAACCCGGCCACGCTTCGGTGGTCGATACTCACCGCATCCGGTGTCGTCGCTGCGAGTTCGCGTCGATTGTGTGCAACGAAAAAGCCCGCGATTACCGACCAGGTGTTCGCATGGGCGGCCGCTTCGCCGCTGAGATATCGGACGTCGAGTTCCGCGATCGCCGCGTCGAAGTCTTCGAGGTCGAACACGACAACACCCGCGATTCGCTCCTCGGCGTCGACCTCCATGATTTGGAGGGCATCGTTTTGAATCCCCTCGGGGTCACGGCCCGACACGCGAATTCCTGTGAGGGCGAGGCGTTCACCGCGGGTTGCCAGGACGCCCGACATCGTCATCGTGAAGCCGACATCGACGGTTGCCTGAGCATCTTTGATGTTGGCATCTCGGCCATACAAGATCCCGGCGTTCACTACCCGCCGGCGATCGTCGACAGAGACGTTCTCGGCCGTTATTTGAGTCACGGTGTGCCACTCGCCGGCAGCAACGAGCGAGTACAGGCGCTGGAATACCCGCGTCGCGGTGTTCTCCAGACGCCGCGTAGTTGGGTGCAGTTGCTCGAAGCTTGCGAGCGCCGCGTCCAGGTCCTCATCGTCGAATATCTCTGTGCGATTGACCAGTTCGCCGTCAACGGTGAGAACCGCGATCCCGCGCCACTCGGCGTCAAATCCCTTTTGCGAGGTCTCAAATGCCGCATAAGTGACGACCGCTCCGCGCTCGGTCAGCCTATGCACGGTCTCGACATAAGCCTTGTTGTCCTGGTCCCGGTCTGGCCCGGCGCCGATATATGCGATTAGGTCGCCGACCCCCATCGCCGTCTCGCGGCGGTGGTCGATGTTGACACAGTCCGGCGTGGTCGACGGCATCTCGTGTCGGTTGATCGCCGCGTAGCTGCCAGAGATCACTGACCACGTGTGCGCGTGGGCGGCCGCTTCGCCGGCGAGGTATCGGGCGTCTAGTTCGTCGACGGCTGCCTCGATGTCGTCGAGGTCTAGCTCGATGACCGCCGCGACACGGCCCTCGAGGTCGGTCTCGACGACGCCGAGGAACTCAGCGATAAACGGTTGCTGCTTGTCGCCGATCTCGACGCGGTTGCGAGTGAGGATGAGGCGGTCTCCGCGAGTCGCGATGACCCCAACCGTGATGTGCGCCCCGAGATCGGCAACCACCCGAAAGTTCTCGATATCGGCATCTCGGCCGCGGCGGGTTCCGGTGCCGGTTACCCGCCGCCGATCGTCGCTGTGATGGTCGTCGGCCAGAATTGAAGCGGCAGAGTCCCAGTCGCGCGCGTTGACGTACGCAATGAGGCGCGCGTTGACCCGGCTTGCCGTGTTTTCCAGCCGCGGTGGTTTTGGCTGCAGCTCCTCGAACCTCGCGAGCGCGGCGTCGAAGTCCGACTCGTCGAATAACTCGGAGCGGCTGACCATATCGCCTTCCACCGCCAGCACGTGGACATCCCGCCACTCGGCGTCGAAGCCGTCCTGTGAAATTCCACGCGACAGATGGATGACGACCGCTCCGATCTCGCTGAGGCAATGCACCGCCTCGATGTAGATCTTGGTGTCAGGCGAGTCGACCCATGCCGCTTGGACGTACGCGTTCATGTCTCCAGGGGCGAACGCTGCTCCGCGGCGGTGATCGATGTTGACCCAGTCGGGCGTCGTCGAAGCGAGCTCGCGCCGGTTGAATCCGGCATAGGAATCTGCGACCACCGACCACGTGCGCGCGTGCGGAGCCGCTTCGCCGGCGAGGTATCGAGCATCGAGCTCCGCAATGGCGGCGTGGAAGTCGTCGGAATCGAACATGAGGCAACGCGTCATCTGGTTGTGGTTGTCGACCTCGACAATCCGGAGGAGCTCCATATTGAGACCGGCAGCGGGCCCATCGCTAGCGAAAAAGCGTGCACGGTCGAGGGAAATGCGTTCTCCGCGAATGGCGATGACGCTCGACGCTATGTCGTCGGTCCCGATCTCCGCGCCCACTCGGATGTCAGAGACGTTTGCTTGCCTTCCGTGTCGAATACCTGTGCCCACTATTCGCCGGCGATCGTCAGCGACAATGTCGTCGGCCATCATCTCGGCTAAGCCGTCCCAGTCGCGAGCCGCGAAACATGTGCGAAGACGTTCTGCTGCTTTGGTTGCCGCGTTCTCCAGCCGTGGGGCCGGCCTGCCGAGCTGATCGAACCTCGCAAGAGCGGCTTCCAGGTGATCCTCGTCGAAGAGTTCGATGCGGCTGACTAGATCGCCGTCGAAAGTGAAAATCGAGTTCTCCCGCCATTCGGCCTCGAAGCCGTGTTGCGAGGTGCCCTGCGCCGCCTGGGTGATGACGACTCCGAGGTTGCTCAGGCGATGCACGACCTCGACGTACATATTGATGTCCGGCGAGTCGTTCCATAAGTCGTGGACGTAAGCGGTTATGTCGCCGGCCGCGAAGGCTGCTCCGCGTCGGTGGTCGATGTTGGCCCAGTCGGGCGTCCGCTTGGGTAGTTCGCGTCTGTTGAACCCGGCAAAGGCGATCGCGAGGCCCGACCATGTGTGCGCGTAGGCGGCTGCTTCGCCGGCGAGGTATCGCGCATCGAGTTCGGCGATGGCGGAATCGAAATCGTCCAGCTCGAATATGCCGATCGCCGCGATCTGATTGTCGGAGTTGATTTCGACGACGCTCAGCGCATCTGTGGAGAACTCCGCGGACCCGACACCGCCGACCGAGGCGCGCGCGAGGATGAGGCGCTCGCCGCGGGCTGCGAGGACGACGAATGCGGTGTACGTGATCCCGACGTCGGCGACCGCCCGCAGGTTTGCGATCTCGACATCCCGACCCCGCTTGATCCCTGCGTTTACGGCCCGCCGGCGATCGTCGACCAAGATGTCGTCGGCAAGTACCGCCGCGAGCGCATCCCAGTCGCGGGCTGCGAAGTGCGCGGAGTGTTGCGAGACCACTTGGCTTGCGGCGTTCTCCAAGCGGCGCGCTGGTGACCGTTCTGCCTCGAATCGGGTCTGTAGGGCGTCGATTTCGGCAATCGCGGCGTTCATGTCTTCGAGGTCGAACCAGACCTGCAGATTGATTCGACCGTCCTCGTCAATGCCGTATACCTGGAGGAATTCGTCTTGCGGGGACCCAGGGCTTACATCGGCGGTGCTTACTACCGTTCGAGCGAGAGCAAGGCGCTCGCCTCGCACGGCGATAACGACACGGTTGATCCGCATAACCCCCGTCTCGAGATCGAGCCTCGTCTGATGCATCACCTCGTTCGCCGGGAATTCGTTCTGCTTAAAGCCGACGACCTTCCGCCGACTCTCGACAGAACCCTCGGGTGCAAACAGCCGCTCGAACTCGTCCCAGGCCCCGCGATCAGCAGCGGCCAGCACGCGTTCGCTCGCTTGGACGGCCGCCGTGTGAGTTTCGACAACGGGCGCTTCGGGTGGACTCGGGGCATTTACCTGGACGCGCTCAGCCAGCATGGATCGTGCTCGATCAGCCAGCGCCGCAGCACCCTTACGTTCATATAGGTCGGCCGAGCGTTCGGCGGCGGCTCGCGCCCCGGCTGCGTCGCCGGCCGCGGCCAACACCTTTGCCAATGACAGACAGGCGTCGCCGTGATCGACCAACCCATCGGTGCGCTCGGCAAGAGTGATGGCGGCCTGCGCAACTCGTCGAGCCTCATCGTGTTCGCCGCTGCGGGATAGCAACTGCGCCCGAAGTGTGCGCCACGCGATCGATGCCTTCAGCGCGTGGCCTGCGAGTCGCTCACTCTCCGTGCATAATTCGTCGGCCTCGGAATTACGATTGAGTGCCAGACACGCGCGACCGAGTAGCGCAGCGGTCTCGGCGGTATCTGCGTCCAGACCCATCCGACGAAAACCGTTGCAGGCCTGACGAAGATGCGGCTCCGCCGCGGCCGGATCGCCCAAAACGAGTTCCACGATTCCGGCGAACTGCTCGACCTCCAGAAGCGCATGGCGCAGGCCAAGTTCGGTCACCGTCCTTCGGGCCGAGTCGATCATCCGACGGGCTGCCGCGTCGCGGCCGCGGAAGGCCTCCAAAACAGCCTGGCAGCGGGTTGACGTCGCTTCGACCGCGGGCGAGTCGGTGGTAATCCGCAGCAGGCGCACCACGTCGAGACACCGCCCGCCCGCGCGTGGAACCGGGTTGGGACCCCACAGCGCGGCAAGCGGCGCACCGGCCAGCACCGCGTTCACCCGGCGGTGATCACGCGCGCGCCGTGCCGCGGTCAGCGCGTCGTCCAAGGCGACTTCGCAGTCGCCGATTCGCCCGAGCCGGGCGAGGCACGTGGCGCGGACGGTATGTGCCTTGGCTTCCCCTGCGGCATCGTCTATTTCGGCCAATTTGCGCGCCGCGGCGCTCAACGCGGCCTCCACGTCATCCAACCGCTCAGGATGGATCGATACCGAGAGCTGGCCGTCGAAGCAGGTCGCCCATGCCGATAGCCGGGCGGAATCGACTGTCGCTTGCTGCAATTGGGAGACCGCGCCTGCTGCCGACGCGACGTCGCCCGCGGCGAGCAGGGCCTCGCAACGCGCGACGAGTAGGTCGGAGATCTGGTCGTCACGGTCGCCAAGCTCGTCATCGATCTCGTCCAGCGCGTGCAGGGCATGGTCGTAAAGATCGGCGGCGCCTTCGTAGGCGAGTCGGGTCATTGCCTGTTCTGCCGCCCGCCGGCCGTACTCGACGGCCTTGGCAGCGTTTCCCGCCCAGGCACATTCGAAGTAGTGGTGGGCCAGTTCGGCGAGTAACTCGTCGTCGGCGCCGGGCTGGTTCTCCAGTGTGGTGGCGATGCGTTGGTGCAGCCGCATGCGCCGCATTGACGGCAGTTCGGCAAGCAATGACTGTCTGACGATTGCGTGGTTGAACCGATATCGACCACCGGGCTCCTCGATGACGATGCCGGCCTTGGATGCCTCGTCGAATGCGTCGACAAGGTCGTCCCCGACAACCTGCTCGACCAGGTCCAATGCAAACCGGCTGCCCACGACCGCGGCGGCGGAGAGGGCCTTGTTGGTCTCGACGGGAAGCCGGGAAAGCCTGCGGCTCACGGCTTCCCGGACACCCTGGGGGAGCGTGCTGGGATCCCAGACGCCGCCGCTCTCGTCGACATGGCGCAGAGCTTCGATCAGGAAGAATGGGTTGCCGCCCGTGACGGAAGCCAACGCGTGTCCGAGCTCTTCGTCGTCGTACCCGGCTTCGGCGACGTACGTCGTGACGTCGTCCTCATCGAGGCCGCTGAGGTTGATGCGCTTGGCGGTGCCGTCGCGGTGCAGGTCGGCCAGCATCGCTGCCAGCGGGTGCGCTCGGTCCAGATCGGTGCTGCGGTAGGTGCCGACGATCTGCACCCGGGCTCGGTCACCGAAGCGCAACAGGTGTCGCAACAGGAGCAGCGTCGGCTTGGCCGCCCAGTGCAGGTCGTCCAGCACCAGGACGATCGGCGCTTCGGTGGAAGCCATCTGCAAAATAGCAACGACGGCGTCGAAAAGGGCGTAGCGCTCGGTGTCCGGGTCGGCGCGCGCGGGCGCGGCGAGATCGGGCACTTCGTCGGCAAGAGCGGGAACAAGCGGAAGCAAGGCTTCGACGCCACGCACGCCACGTAACCGAGCGGTGCCGACACACGGCACCAGCGAACGGAGGGCTTCGGCGAATGGCTGATAGGGCGCACCGAGGTCCTCGTCGCAGCGGCCGTACAGCACAACCGCGCCCTGCTCATGAGCCTGCCGCGACCACTCCCCGGCCAGGCGCGTCTTGCCGACACCTGGTTCACCGGCGATCAGGGCGGCGCACGCTCCACCGGCGACGGCGGTCTGCCAGGTGGACAGCAGCTGCTCGAGCTCGTTCCCGCGCCCGACGAACGGGCCGGTGCCGATCAGTACCCCGGGCAGGCCAGGGCGCTCCATCGGCGCATCGCTGGTCGGCGGTTCGGCCCGCTCCGCGACGGTTTCTCCGTCGGAGCTCGAAGACGTGCTCGGGGCGCGCGAGATTGCGTAGTTCACGTAAACCCAGATCGGCGAGGACGACCCCCTCGGATAGTGAATCGATGACGAGCTCGGCCGTCGCGCCGGAGCACAGAATCTGACCACCTACCGCCAGCGATTTCAACCGGGCAGCGCGGTTGACCGCGCGACCGAAGTAGTCGCCGTCACGAAGCTCGACTTCGCCTGTGTGCAATGCGATCCGGATCCGCAGGGGCGCCGCAAGAGCCCACTGCTCGTGGGTGATTGCGTCTTGCAGCTCCATGGCGGCAGCGGCTGCGGCCGACGGTCGCTCGAACACCGAGAACGTGGCGTCGCCCTCGCCGCGTGTCTTTATCAGACGTCCGCCCCGCGATGTGACCACCTGTTCCGCGAGTTCGTCGTGTCGGGCAAGCGCCACTGCCATCGCATCGGCGTCTGCCTCCCAGGCGGCGGTCGATCCCTCGATGTCGGTGAGCAGAAAGGTCACGGCCCGCATCACCGACGGAAGATGTTGTGCTACCACAATATTCAGTGAAGAATCTTGCGCAACGATGGCTGCCTCGAGTCGTCGAAGCTCCGGCCCTGGATCGATTCCCAGCTCGTCGGCCAGCAGCGTTCGGGCCCGTTGATAAGCGCCCAGAGCGTCACCTTGCCGACCGGCGCGGTAGAGCGCGAGCATGAGCTGGCCCCATCGCCTCTCGCGCAGCGGCGCGTCGGCCACCGCCGCCTCGAGCTCGCCAATGATCTCGGCGGCGCGCCCCGTCGCGAGCAACGCGTCGGCCCGATCCTCCACGAGTGCGGCGTGGCCCTCGATCCACCGGGTCTTCTCGGATGTTCCCCTGCGACCGTCAGGCAGTTCGGGGATGCCTCGCCAGAGCGCCAGTGCTGCATCGAAGTGAGCCACCGCTTGGTTGCCATCGCCGGTTGCTACAGCGTCGCGGGCGAGACGGGCGGCCGATGTATAGCGCGGCGCGTCGACCTCGCTCTCGGCAAGAGCCCAACCGGTTCCCTGGGTGAGGACAAAGCCGTCGCCCAGGGCGCGGCGCAGCGCGGAGATATGGGTTTGCAGAGCCTTGGCGGCGGTGCGTGGCGGATCCTCACCCCACAGCAATTCGACCAGGGCTGCGGCCGAAACGATCGAGCCGTGGTGCAGCCCGAGCATCGTGAGGACCGCGCGCGGTTTGGCGCCCGGGATTGCGACGGGCGTCCCGCCTTGCCGGACCAGGAGAGGTCCCAAAACCCCCAGTTCCACGGCCTGAAGCGTAGTCACGTTCCCGATCATCCGGGTGGGTATTCCACACACGGTCAAGGTCGGGTAAAGGTTGTCGAGCGGGCCAGTTTTCCTGCCGGAAAGTCGCAAGTGCGGAAGACCCGACCCCGGGCGGGCAAGCCGTCGCTATAACGACTACCTTTGCGCTTAGGCAACTAGCCGGGCCAGCATTCACACGTAAGCGCAAAGGGGTTCCCGTGGCCGCAACCGACGAATCCGCCTCCCTCACATACCCGGGTGGTGAGTTGGACCTGGAAATCGTCCACGCCACCGAGGGGGCCGACGGCATCGCACTCGGTCCACTGTTGTCCAAGACGGGTTACACGACCTTCGACAACGGCTTCGTCAACACCGCGTCCACCAAGAGCGCCATCACCTATATCGACGGTGATGCCGGCATCCTGCGCTACCGCGGCTACCCGATCGAGCAGCTGGCCGAGAAGTCGACCTTCATCGAGGTCAGCTACCTGCTGATCAACGGCGAGCTGCCGAACTCCGAGCAGCTGGACGAGTTCACCGAGCAGATCCAGCGGCACACCATGCTGCACGAGGACCTGAAGCGGTTCTACGACGGCTTCCCCCGCAATGCCCACCCGATGCCGGTGCTGTCCAGCGTGGTCAACGCGCTGAGCGCCTACTACCCGGACTCGCTGGACCCGGCGGACACCGAAGAGATCGACCTGTCGACGATCCGGCTGCTGGCGAAGCTGCCGACCATCGCCGCCTACGCCTACAAGAAGTCGGTAGGCCAGCCGTTCCTCTACCCGGACAACAAGCTGACCCTGGTGGAGAACTTCCTGCGGATGACGTTCGGCCTGCCCGCCGAGCCCTACGAGCCCGACCCGGAGATCGTCCGGGCACTGGACATGCTGTTCATCCTGCACGCCGACCACGAGCAGAACTGTTCGACGTCGACCGTGCGGTTGGTCGGCTCGTCGCAAGCCAACCTGTTCACCTCGATCTCCGGCGGCATCAACGCGTTGTGGGGCCCGCTGCACGGCGGCGCCAACCAGGCCGTGCTGGAGATGCTCGAGCAGATCCGCCAGAGCGATGACGACGTCGCCGAATTCGTGCGCAAGGTGAAGAACAAAGAAGAAGGCGTGAAGCTGATGGGCTTCGGCCACCGGGTCTACAAGAACTACGACCCGCGGGCCCGCATCGTCAAGGAGCAGGCAGACAAGATCCTGGGCAAGCTGGGCGGCGACGACGACCTGCTGAACATCGCCAAGGAACTCGAAGAGGCGGCGCTCACCGATGACTACTTCATCGAGCGCAAGCTGTACCCGAACGTCGACTTCTACACCGGCCTGATCTACCGGGCGCTGGGCTTCCCGACCCGGATGTTCACCGTGCTGTTCGCGCTCGGCCGGCTGCCCGGCTGGATCGCGCACTGGCGCGAGATGAACGGCGAGCCCAGCAAGATCGGCCGTCCGCGCCAGATCTACACCGGTTACACCGAGCGCAACTACGCCACGATCGACGCTCGCTAGAGCGAACCTAGGCGATCGCGAGCGCGGCGTAGCCGCGCGAAGGCGGGTCGCCGTTACCTAGAGCGAACTGAGCACCGCCATCGCGGCGTTGTGACCTCCGATGCCGGAGACCGCACCGCCGCGGCGAGCGCCCGCCCCGCACAACAGGATCCGCTCATGCGCGGTGGCCACGCCCCACCGCCGCGCGGGGGTGCCGAGCGCATCGTCGTCCTCGGCAAACGGCCAGGTCAATCCGCCGTGGAAGATGTTGCCGCCGGTCATGCCCAGGCGCTGTTCCAGATCCGTCGTGGTGGTCGTCTCGATGCAGGGCGATCCGTTCGCATCGCTCATCAGCACCTCTTGAATCGGTTCGGCCAGAACGGAATTCAGCGATGCCAGCACTGCATCGGTGAGCGCCTCGCGGTCGAACATCGGGTGCGGGGTGTGCAGGCCGAACACCGTCAGCGTCGCGGCGCCCGATTCGCGCATTGCCGGCGACAGGATGCTGGGGTCGGTCAGCGAATGGCAGTAGATCTCGCACGGCAGCGGGTCCGGCAGTACTCCTCCGGCGGCATGGGTGTAGGCGCTGTCCAGTTGCGTCCAGGTCTCGTTGACGTGAAACGTCCCGCCGAAAGCCTGTGCCGGCGTGACGCTTTCGTCGCGCAAGCGCGGTAGCCGGGTGAGCACCAGGTTGACTTTCACCTGAGCCCCCGGCGCCGACGCGGGCGCAGGTTCTTCGAGTAGGCCCGCCAGGGTGGTCGGCGTGACGCCCGACAGCACGAACCGGCCGCGCACCACATGCTCGTCGCCGCCGCGGCGGTAGCGCACCTCACCGCCCGGATCGATCGCGTAAACCTCTGCGCCGGTGAGGATTTCAGTGCCATAACCGATCGCGGCGTTAGCCAGCGCCGCGCTCACCGCCCCCATCCCGCCGATCGGGACATGCCAGCCGCCATCGCCGCCACCGAGCAGGTGGTAGAGGAAGCAGACGTTCTGCTGCAGCGACGGGTCGTCGAGCCGGGCGAAGGTCCCGATCAGCGCGTCGGTCGCCACCACGCCGCGCACCACGTCGTTGCCCAGCGCCCCGGCGATCGCGCCGCCGATCGGCCGCTCGATCATGTCCCGCCACACGTCGTCGGCACCAACGAGCGAGCGCGCCTGCTCGCGTGTGCGCAACGGCTCCAACAGCGTCGGCCACAGCCGCGAGGTGACCACCCGGTAGCGCTGGTAGAACTCGGCGAAGGCCTGCTCGTCGTCGCCGGCGCCGATCGCGTCGAACGTCGACTCCCGGCCGATTAGCAGGCCGGTGCGCCCACCGGTTGCCGGGTCGGGGGTGTAGGACGAGTACGGCCGCGGCGCCAGCCGGACCGTGGCGCCCAAATCATTGAGAATGCGCGTCGGCAGCAGGCTCACCAGATAGGCGTACCGCGACAGCCCCGCCTCGACACCAGAGAAAACCTGCGCGGACACCGCCGCGCCGCCGACATCCGACCGCTCCAGCAACTGCACCCGCAGCCCGGCCTGGGCCAGGTAGGCGGCGGCGACCAGGCTGTTGTGGCCGCCGCCGACGATGACCGCATCGACGTCCCCCGCTCCCATGGGTCAGTTCAGGTAGCCCTCGACCTCGTCGGGGGGCCGCACCGCGGCGTCACCGGGATCGCCACCGGTCTCGCGTAGCGCCCGGCGCTGCCGCAGCAGGTCCCAGCACTGGTCGAGCTGCACCTCGAGCTGGCGCAGCCTCTTGTGCTCCTCGGTCTCGTCGATCTCGCCGTGCTGCAACTGCTCGCGCAGCGCTTTTTCCTCGGCGACGAGCTCGTTGATCCGTGACAGTGCGTCGGTGTCCTTGTCCACCACCTAAGTGTGCCTGAAGACCGACTAGGGTCACCTGCGTGGCAAGCAAACCTGAGATTCAGTTCCCCGACGGCCCCGCGCCGACCCAACTCGTGATCGAAGACCTCACGGTCGGCGAGGGTCCCGAAGCCGTGCCGGGTGGCACCGTCGAGGTGCACTACGTCGGCGTCGACTACGAGTCGGGCGAGGAGTTCGACAGCTCGTGGGGTCGCGGCCAATCCATCTCGTTCCCGCTGCAGGGCCTGATCCAAGGCTGGCAGGACGGGATTCCGGGGATGAAGGTCGGCGGCCGGCGTCAGCTGACCATTCCGCCGGAGCAGGCCTACGGGCCAGCCGGCTCGGGACACCAGCTGTCCGGCAAGACGCTGATCTTCGTCATCGACCTGCTCGGCGCCCGCTAGCGAAATCAGCTCGGCGGGGGCAGCTGCAACATCAGGCGCGCCCCGCCGAGCGGGCTTTCCTCGAGCGAGGCCACGCCGCCGTGCAACTTCGCCTGCTGCGCGACGAGTGCCAGGCCGAGCCCGGAGCCAGAGTGCGACGCGGTCGAGCCGCGGGAGAACCGCTCGAACACGATCTGGCGTTCCGCTTCGGGCAGCCCGCTGCCGTTGTCGTCGACGGCGATCTCCACACCGGCCCGTGAGCTGACTGCGGACAGCTGCACCTTGGTGGCGCCGCCGTGCTTGACGGCGTTGGCGATCGCGTTGTCCACCGCGAGACGGAGGCCGGCGGGCAGGCCGACGATGATGCACGTCGGCGACGGCGCCAGCGACACCTCGAGGTCGGGGTAGATCCGCATCGCATCGTGCGCGGCGCGATCGAGCAGCTCGGTGATGTCGACCGGCACGTGGTCCTCCGAGGTGGACAGCTCGCCCTGGGCGAGCCGCTCCAGCGCGGAAAGCGTTGCCTCGATTCGTGATTGGGTGCGGATCACGTCGCTGAGCACTTCTTTGCGCTGCTCGTCGGGAAGGTCCAGGGTGGCCAGCACCTCGAGGTTGGTCCGCATCGCGGTCAGCGGCGTCCGCAGTTCGTGTGACGACACCGCGGCGAAGTCGCGCGCCGACGCCAGCGCCTCGAGCGTGCGATTCTGCTCCTGCCAGATGCGCTCCAGCATGCCTCGCATGGCCTCGGCGATTTCGACGGCCTCGCTGGCGCCGCGCACCTGGACCTGCGGACTCTCGTCACCCGCGTTGATCGACCGGGTCTGCTGCGCAAGGCGTTTGAAGGGCCGCACCGCGAAAGTGGCTAACAGCCAGGCAAATACGGCCGCGGCGGCGATCGAGAACAGACAGATCAGCAGCACCCGGCGATGCAGGTTGTTGGTGTCGGCGAGGGTGGCGTCGTAGGTGGCGCCGACTTCGACCAGCATCGGGTGCGGCGCCGGGATCGTCACGGCGCGGACCCGGTAGCGCACCCCGTTGACGTAGGTGTCGGCATAACCGGCCGGCAGCTGGGGCAGCGTGACGGTGGTGTTCGACGTGACCTCGCCGCTGGCGTGGCGGACGGTGATGATCGCGTCCTGGTCGCTGGGCGACTTCGGGATCTCGCCGAGCCCGCGCGGCAGGAACGGGATCGCGAAGCCGGCCGCCTCGTCGAGACGGCGGTCCAGCCGCTCCTTGCGGTCGTTGGTGATGCCGAACCAGACGACCACGCCGACGATCAGCACGGGGATGGCCGCGCCGATGACCGTGGCCACCACCACGCGGGCACGCAACGACGGCGTGCGGGTCAGGATTCTCTGCAAGAAATTCATCTTCGCCTCACTGCATACGCAGGACGAATCCCACGCCGCGGACGGTGTGCAGCAGCCGGGGGCCGCCGCCGGCCTCCAACTTGCGGCGCAGGTAGCCGATGAACACATCGACGACGTTGGTGTCGGCGGCGAAGTCGTAGCCCCACACCAATTCCAGCAGCTGGGCGCGCGACAGCACCGCGGTCTTGTGCTCGGCCAACACCGCCAGCAGGTCGAATTCACGCTTGGTCAAGTCGACATCGACGCCGTTGACCCGGGCGCGGCGGCCCGGAATGTCGACCTCCAGCGGCCCGACGGCGATCGTCTCCGACGACGACGCCGGCGTCGAGCCCTTCCTGCGCAGCAGCGCGCGCACCCGCGCCACCAGCTCGGCCAGCACGAACGGCTTGACCAGATAGTCGTCGGCGCCGGCCTCCAGCCCGGCTACCCGGTCATCGACCGAGCTGCGCGCCGACAGCACACAGACCGGCACGTCGTTGTCCATGGCCCGCAGCGCGGTCACCACGCTCACGCCGTCGAGCACCGGCATGTTGATGTCGAGCACGATCGCATCGGGCCGGGTTTCGGTGGCGCTGCGCAACGCCTCGGCGCCGTCGACCGCGGTCGACACTTCGAAGCCGGACAACCGCAGACCGCGCTCCAGCGAGGCAAGCACGTCAGAGTCGTCGTCGACAACCAAAACCCGAGGCGAGGTCCCACCAGCGTCCATGCCGCCCATAATGCCTGATTACGGCCGTTGCTGTGGGAACCCCCGCCGGGGAGGTCAGGTCTAATACAGCGTTTGCGCGGCGGGCAGCGAATTGGCCAGCTCGGCTTCGAACCAATTCCGCATCTCACCCATCGTTTCCTTGGGGTAGACGAACTTGGTGAACCTGAACTTGCGGGTGCGGGCCCGCTCGTCCATCTCGAGCTTGGTGTGGGGGTACCAACCCTGCAGGACCTCTTTGCTGGACGGACCGGTGGGCGATGCACTCGACGGTCGGGGGATCAGCGGTAGACCAGACCCGAGAGCCGCCAGGCCAGTCGCGTGCGGACCGGCGGGAGCTGCGCGGCCATCCGCATGACGACATTGCGCAGCGGCCGAGCCGCCCTGGGCATGGTGGACAACCTGGTCAGCCGGCCCGTCGTCGCCAGCACCTCCTGGGCGATCGGCCGTCGGCCGGCACTGTAGGCGTCGAGCCCGGTGTCCGAATCGCCCTGCAGCGCAATGGTTATCGCATCGGCCAATGCCACAGCGTCCTGGATACCTAGGTTCATGCCTTGTCCGCCCGCCGGGCTGTGCACGTGCGCGGCGTCGCCGGCCAGCAGGATCCGCCCGCGCCGGAATGTGTCGGCAACCCGGTGATGGATCCGGAAGCGCGATCCCCACACCAGCTCGGTCGCGACGGTCCGACCGGACCCGAAGCCACGCGTGTCGAGGATGTCCTGGACGAACTCGAGCGACGGCACCTCGGGAGCGTGGGCGCTCGGCGCAACGATGCGATGGATGCCCCCGGGGAGCGGCGCCAGCACGGTGAGACCGCCCATCGCGTAGAACAGGATGACTTCGTCGTTAGGCGCCTCGCCGGCGAGCCGGACATCGGCTAACGCGAACGACTCGGCGTATTCGCTTCCAGCGAAGCCGATTTCAGCCTGCGCCCGGACCGTGCTGTGGCCGCCGTCGCAGCCCACCACGTATCGCGCCCGGATGGTGTCACCGCCGGCAAAGGTGGCCGTGACACCGTCGCGGTCCTGCTCGAGACGGATCAGCTCCACGGGGCGCACCACCTCGCCGCCGAGTTCGGTCAACCGCTCGGCGAGCAGCGCCTCGGTCCGGGCCTGCGAGATCATCAGCGTGTAGGGATAGTCGGTCGGTAGCCCGGTGAAATCGATCGGCATCAGAATTCGCCCTCCCTGCCTGACGGTGAACCGCGGGGCGATGAGCCCGTCCTTGACCAGACGTCGCGACACGTCGACCCTTTCGAGCACCTCGAGGGTGCGCGCGTTGACCGCGGCGGCGCGCGACGTGTTGGTCCCGGCGGGCTGCCGATCGACCAGCGTCACCTGCACCCTGTCCTTCAGCAGGGCGTTGACCAGCGTCAACCCGGTCGGCCCGGCGCCGACGACGAGAACGTCAGTGTCGTTCATGGGATCCTCCATCTCCAAAGTCAACGCTTGTTGGCATTTCCAGGGTGCGCCGTCTCGGGGGTTATGTCAACAGCCGTTGGCCTACAGTGGTTGGCATGCGGCGGAGTTCCGAGGACACCAAGGCGGCGATCCTCGCCGCGGCCCGTGAGCGGTTCGGCGCTGCCGGTTTCCAGGCCGCCACAATCCGCGCAATCGCGGCCGATGCCGGGATTGATCCCTCGATGGTGATGCGTTACTTCGGCAACAAGGACCAGTTATTCGCGGCCGCAGCGGAATTCGACCTGAGGTTTCCCGATCTCGCCGCTGTGGATCCCGCGCAGGTGGGTCGCACACTGGTTGGCCACTTCCTCGAGCGATGGGAGGGCGACGAGGCACTGGTGATCCTGCTGCGCTCCAGCGCTACCAATGCCGAAGCCGCGCAACGGATGCAGCAGATCTTCTCCAGTCAGCTACAGCCCGAGGTCGCCACGCTGGTGCCGGTTGAAGAGTCGCTGCTGCGGTCAGGCCTGATCGCCACGCAGATACTCGGCTTGGCCCTGTGCCGCTTCGTATTACAGCTCCCGCCCGTCGCCGCCATGAGCCGCGAGGAGATCGTCGACTGGCTCGGGCCCACGATTCAGCGCTACCTCGGACTGCCCGAGGCCTAGGGCAGTCCGATGTTGCGGTAGCGCTGCAGACGGGTCGCCATCCGCTCGGCGGCGGGCAGCTCGCGCAGCGCAGCCAGTTCGACGGCGATCGCGGCGCACAGCCGGGTAGAGAACTCGACCGGTTCGTCGGCGGCGTCGGGGTGCTCCGGGACGACGGCGTCGACGATCCCGGAGCCCACCAGATCGACCGAGCGGACGCCTTGCTCTGCCGACAATTCGGGCGCGTGGTCGGTGTCGCGGTAGACGATCGCGCTGGCGCCCTCGGGCGGTAGCGGCGCCAACCAGCCATGCAGCGCGGCCAGCACCCGGTCGGCGGGCACCATCGCCAGGGCCGGGCCGCCGCTGCCCTGGCCGAGCAGCACCGACACGGTCGGGGTGTCGAGGGTGACCAGCTCGGCTAGACAGTGGGCGATCTCGCCGGCCAGCCCACCCTGTTCGGCCTCGGCGGACAGCGCCGGGCCGGCGGTGTCGATCACCAGCACCAGCGGCAGCCGCAGACCGGCGGCCAGCGTCATGCCGCGGCGGGCCTCGCGCAGCGCCGCGGGTCCGACCAGCCCGCCGATAACCCGCTGCTGGCCAAGCAGCACCGCGGGCTGGCCGTCGAAGCGGGCCAGCGCCAGCAGCATGGTCGCGGCGTCGCCCTGTCCGGTTCCCGAGAGCAGCACCTGGTCGGTGCAGCCGTGCCGCAGCAGGTGCTGGACGCCGGGCCGGTCCGGTCGCCGAGACGCCAGCACCGAGTCCCATGCCGGAATGTCGGGCAGCGGTTCCGCGAGCGGCCGACTAGGTGCCGGGCCTGCCTCGTCGGCGACCACGGTAAGCGCCCGGTCAATGGTGTCGCGCAGTTCCTGCAGCGGCACGACGGCGTCGATCACGCCGTGGCGCTGCAGGTTTTCGGCCGTCTGCACTCCGGGCGGAAACGGCTCGCCGTACAGCTGTTCGTAGACCCGCGGACCGAGGAAGCCGATCAGCGCACCCGGCTGCGCGAACGTGACGTGACCAAGCGAGCCCCACGACGCGAACACCCCGCCGGTGGTCGGGTGCCGCAGGTAGACCAGGTAGGGCAGGTGGGCCCGCTTGTGCAGGGTGACGGCTGCGGCGATCTTGACCATTTGCAGGAAGGCCACCGTGCCTTCCTGCATGCGGGTACCACCGGAGCTCGGCGACGCCAGCAGGGGCAGGCCTTCGGCGGTGGCGCGCTGGATCGCGGCGGTGATCCGCTCGGCGGCGGCGACACCGATCGACCCGGCCAGGAAGTCGAACTCGCAGACCACTACGGCCACCCGGCGCCCGGACACCCGGCCCTCGCCGGTCAGCACCGACTCGTCGTAGCCGCTGCGGGTGTGGGCTTCGGCCAGCTCGCGCGCGTAGGAGTCGCTCATCGGTATCGCCAGCGGCTCGGTGTCCCAGCTGAGGAACGATCCCTCGTCGAGCACGGCTTCGCGCAGCTGGTCGGTCCCGATGCGCCTCACTCCGCTGCGGCCTCGAAAAACGAGAGGGGGTCCAGGACGACGCCGGTGTCTTCGACGTAGCGATCCCACAGTCGTAGCAACTCGACCAGCTTGTCGGGATGCGAGGCGGCGAGATCGTCGATTTCGCCCGGGTCGACAGCGAGGTCGTAGAGCTGCCAGTCCCCGGGGCCGTACGGCGCGGGCAGGTGCACCGCTTTCCAGTCGCCCTGACGAATAGCCCTGCGGCCGAACAACTCCCACCCCGTCGCGGTGGCATCGTCGTGCACCGACTCGGATTCCCCCGACAGATACGGCAACAACGACCGACCGCGCATCGGGGCGATGTCGCGACCCTGGTATTCGGTGCCCGGATGTGTGACGCCGGCGAGTTCGAGGACGGTCGGGGCGACGTCCATGACGGTGCTGAACGCGGAACTGATCTGTTCTTGCCGACCGAAGCCGGGCCAGGTGACGAACCCGACGACCCGAATGCCGCCTTCCGTCGTGAACGCCTTGTGCAGGCGGGATGGCGCCGTCGCCGCCTGCGCCCAGCGGGGCCCGTACCAGATGAACGAGTTGGGGGCACCGATGTTGTCGAGGCTGTTGTCCAGGTTCCGTTCGATCTCGGCGGCGATGGCGCCACCAAGGATAGGCATCGCCTCGACGATCGCCCCCTCGGCGCCGTTGTCGGACATGAAGATCACCACGGTGTTGCCGAGTTCGCCTGTCTGAGTGAGGTAGTCGATGACCTTGCCGATGTTGTAGTCCATCCGGTCGACCATCGCGGCGTAGATCTCCATGGTCCGAGCCGACAGCGCCCGCTGGTCGGCGCTCATCTCGGACCACTCCGGTTCTCCGTCAGGCACCACCGGGTGTGCGACGACGTCGGGTGCGCACAAGCCGAGCTGCTTGAGCGCGGCCAACCGTTCGTCGCGCAGCGCGTCGGGTCCGGTGTCGTAGCGGCCGCGATACTTCGCGATGGTCTCGGCGGGGGCCTGCAACGGCCAGTGCGGCGCTTGGAAGGGCAAATACGCGAAGAACGGCCGGTCGTCGTCCTGCGGGCGGTCGCGGAAATACCGCAGCAGGGTGTCGGCATAGAAATCCGACGAATAGAAATCGTCGTCGACCGAGACGAACCGGCCGTCCTCGGCATAGCGCGACATGGCTGGCAACAAGTCGCCGGGCACGATCCCGTAATGGCTTGCGCCACCAGGTAATAGCGCAAACGATCGGTCGAAACCGCGGGCCGACGGTGTCCGGTCGATGGTGTTGCCGAGGTGCCACTTACCGGCCATCAGCGTGTGGTAGCCGGCGTCACGCAGCAATTCGGGCAGTGCGACGACCCGGTCGTTGAGGTACCCCTCGTACCCCGGCGGAGCCTTGAACCCCGGCGGCGTGACCTCCAGCATGGTCCCGATGCCGGCGATGTGGTGGTCGGTTCCCGTCAGCAACATCGACCGGGTGGGGGAGCAGGCCGGTGCCGAATGGAAATCGGTGAACCGAATACCGGCATGGGCCAGTCGGTCCAGATTGGGGGTGTCGATTTCGCCACCGAAGGCGCCGATGTCGGAGAACCCGAGGTCGTCCGCCACGATTACCAGGAAGTTGGGCCTCGTCACGGGGAAGAATCCTGTCAGGTCCGTGGGTCGAATGGAATGTTCCGGTTACCGCCGATTCGGCAGCTTCCGGCGGAGCTAATAGGCTTGCCCCTATGATCCGCGCCGATGACGATAGACACATGAGCGAAGGGGTGGTGGCAGCACCCGCTCGCGGGGGAGAGTGGCGCACATGATCGGTGTGACCCGCGTCGATGACGTGCTGACCATTGAGTTGCAGCGTCCCGAACGGCGCAATGCGCTCAACTCCCGGCTCGTCGAGGAGTTGCGTGAGGCGATCGAGAAGGCCGCAGGTGACGACGTCCGCGTCGTGGTGCTGACCGGGCAGGGCACGGTGTTCTGCGCCGGGGCCGACCTCAGCGGTGACGCGTTCGCTGCCGACTATCCCGACCGCCTGATCGAGCTCCACAAGGTGCTCGACGCCGCGCCGCTGCCGGTGGTCGGCGCGATCAACGGCCCGGCGATCGGCGCCGGGTTGCAGCTGGCAATGCAGTGCGACCTCCGCGTCGTCGCACCCGAAGCGTTCTTCCAGTTTCCGACATCGAAATACGGTTTGGCACTGGATAACTGGAGCATCCACCGGCTCTCGTCGCTGGTCGGCCACGGCCGCGCCCGCTCGATGCTGCTGACCGCGGAAAAGCTGAGCGCCGAGACCGCGCTGCAAACCGGGATGGCCAACCGGATCGGGACACTGGCCGACGCGCAGGCCTGGGCCGCCGAGATCGCCGGCCTGGCGCCGCTGGCCCTGCAGCACGCCAAGCGCGTGCTCAACGACGACGGCTCGATCGAAGAACCGTCGCCGCGGCAAAAGGAACTCTTCGACAAGGCGTGGGGCAGTCAGGACGTAATCGAAGCGCAGGTCGCACGGGTAGAGAAGCGGCCGCCTAAATTCCAGGGAGCCTAATCGGATGCTGCGCGGGGCGCTGCGATTGGCAGTGGGAACGGTATCGCTCGCGACGGGCGGGTGGGTGCTGCGGGCGCTGCACGGCACCCCGGCCGCGCTCGGTGCCCAGCCGGCCGACATTCGCGGGGTCGCCGAGCGGTCACCGAACTTTCACGACGGTGTGTTCGTCAACCTCGAGCCGGCTTCCTTGAACCTCGACATCGAGGAGCAGCGAAATATCCTGTGGGAGTTGATCACTGGCCGCGCCGCGGCCCGGCCCACCGCCGACATCCCGCTGATAACTCCCGAACCGCGGGCCTTCGACGCTCCCGCGGGCCGCGTCGCGGTCAGCTGGTTCGGCCACGCGACCGCGCTGCTGGAGATCGACGGCTACCGGGTGCTCACCGATCCGGTGTGGAGCGAACGCTGCTCGCCGTCGGACGTGATCGGACCGAGTCGCATGCATCCGCCGCCGGTGCCGCTGGACGCGCTGCCCGCTCTGGACGCGATCGTGGTCAGCCACGACCACTACGACCACCTCGACGTTGACACGATCATCGCATTGGCCCGAAGCCAGTGGGCCCCGTTCGTTGTTCCGCTCGGCGTCGGGTCGCACCTGCGGGAGTGGGGCATTCCCGACGAGCGCATCATCGAACTCGACTGGAATGAGAGCACCCAGATCGACGAGCTGACGCTGATTTGTACACCGGCCCGTCATTTCTCCGGCCGGTTCCTGAATCGCAACACCACGCTGTGGGCGTCGTGGGCGATCGTCGGTCCGGCGCATCGCGCCTATTTCGGCGGCGACACCGGTTACACCAAGAGCTTCGCCGAAATCGGCTCCGCGCATGGCCCTTTCGACATCACGCTGTTGCCGGTCGGCGCCTACAACAAGCAGTGGCCCGACATCCACATGAACCCCGAGGATGCGGTGCAGGCGCATCTGGACGTCAACGGCGGACTGCTGGTGCCGATCCACTGGTGCACATTCCGGTTGGCGCCGCATCCCTGGGCCGAGCCGATCGAGCGACTGCTGACCGCCGCGGACGCCGCGAACGTGAAGGTCGCGGTGCCCAAACCGGGCGGACGCGTAGATCCCACGGCCACAATCGAACTCGAGCCGTGGTGGCGGCTCGACGAGCACTCGTAGTAATCGCAACTCCAGAAGGGACGAGTATGGGATTCCTGGACAAGGCCAAGGACCTGTTGGCGCAGAACGCCGACACCGTCAACTCGGCAATCGATAAGGCCGGCGATTTCGTCGACTCCAAGACCGACGGCAAGTTCAAAGACGTCGTCGACAAGGCGCAGGAGTCGGCGAAGAACGTCATTCACGAGGACAAGGGCGAGTAGCAGAAGCGCACTATGGCAAAACTTTCCGGATCCATCGACGTCCCGCTGTCGCCCCAGCAAGCGTGGGAGGACGCGTCCAACCTCTCGCGCTTCAAGGAGTGGCTGACCATTCACCGGGTGTGGCGCAGCAAACTGCCCGATCAGTTGGAAAAGGGCACGGTGATCGAATCGATCGTCGAAGTCAAGGGCATGCCCAACCGGATCACCTGGAGGATCGTGCACTACAAACCGCCGGAGTCCATGACGCTCGACGGAGTCGGCGTCGGCGGGGTCAAGGTCAAGTTGATGGCCAAGGTCAAACCCAACGGCGATCAGTCGGTGGTCAGCTTCGATGTGCACCTCGGCGGCCCGGCGTTATTCGGGCCCATTGGCATGATCGTCGCCGCCGCGCTGAAGAGCGACATCAACGAGTCTCTGCGAAAATTCGTGACGGTGTTCGCGCCGGCTTAGGCTGCCGCGCAACCCGAGCGGCTACTGTCGCACTATGCCCCGCCCACGCCCCGGTTGGATGGTCGCGTTGTTCGCCACCGCCGTGTGGGTGAGCGCCTGGCTGCCGTGGCTGACGACGAGGATCAACGGCGGCGGCTGGGCCAACGCGATCGGCGGCAGCATCGGCAGCCTACACATGCCGCGCGGATTCGGGCCCGGGCAGTTGATCGTCGTGCTCTCGTCGGCGCTGCTGGTGGCGGGTGCGATGGCCGCCAGGGGTTTGTCGGTGCGGGCGGCATCGGTTGCCGCGCTGGTGATCTCGTTGGTGGTGGTCGCGCTGGTGGTGCGTTACTACTCGGTCAACGTGAAGCCGCCGGTGTCGGCGGCCTACGGTCTGTACGTCGGTGGGGTTGCCGCCGGCGCAGCGGTGTTGTGCTCGGCGTGGGCTCTGGCGGCGTCGTTGCGCCGCTAGTCGAGGCTGACGTGCGCGCCCTTCAACGGCCGGGCACAGTGGTCGCAGATCAGCTGTCCGACAAACGCTGTGCCGCAGCCGAGATGGGTCAGCAGCACTGCTGGGCCCTCCGGCGCATGGAACCAACGCTGCCCGCACTGCAGCGCAGCGATGATCACCGGAAAGAACGCGCGCCCTTTCTCGGTGAGCTGGTAGTTGGCTTCGCGTGACGTGCGCATCACCCCGTTCTCGCAGAACGTCTGCAGTCGACCCGACAGCAGGGACGGCGGCGCCCCTAGTTGGGTCTGGAAGTCGGAGAAGCGGCTGGTGCCCAGGAAGGCACACACCAACAGTGAAGCGGCCCAGCGGTTGCCGAACACGCTCATGGTCTCGGGGAACAGCCCGGCCTGCCCGGCGCTCGACCTGCGGCGGGTCGACCCCTCGGGTACCGAGCGCGACCACGACCCGCTCGGGCCCCAGCGCGCCGACACCTCCTTCTCGGTCACCGCGTCGCCGCACCCGCGACAGGTCAATGTCGGGGCGAAGTCGTTGCCGCACTGCGTGTGCCGCATGCCCGGAAGCCAGTGGACATGGTCGGGCACCCAGCGCCGTTCCCATTCCCAGATCGACAGCAGCACCGGCCAGAAAGCCCGTCCGCGTTGGGTGATCAGGTACTCGGCCCGCACCGGCCGGGTCTGGTATTCGGTGCGGGTCAGTAACCCGCTCTCGGTCAGCGTGCGTAACCGGTTGGCCAGCACTGTGTTCGAAATCGGCAGCCGTGCAATGAACTCGCCGTATTTGGTCGCGCCGAGCAATGCCTGCTGGACGATCAGCAGCGTCCATTCGTCACCGAGCAACCCCAGGATTCGCCCGACCGCATTGGTTCCGCCGGGCTCCAGGGCCGTCGGCTCAGACGTCATGCCAGCGACGCAATTGTGCGCCGGCGGCCCAGGTGGCGTGCGTCCCGCTGGAAATGCGTTCGGGCAGAGCGAGTTTGCACACCGGTCCATCGTTGAACTGGGCGGCGTCAAAGATCACGCAGTAGGAGGCATCGTCGGTCATGTCGGTGGTCAGCGTGATCAGGTAGCCGTCGTCTTCGCCGGTGGCATTGGGCCGCGGGGCCATTGCGGCCTCGCTTCCGTAGACGCCGTCGCCGAACCGGTAGTGCTGTTCACCGCCGGTCCGCAGGTCGTGTTTGACCAGACCGTCGAACAGGAACCATCCGGGCTTGCCGGTGGCCGCGTACGCGTAGCGGTAGTTGGCCGCCGCGTAACCGGGGTTGATCGTGCCGAACTCGGTGATCGACTCCGACAACTGCTCCTCTTTGACGTCGCCGGTAACCAGGTTGAACCGCCATCGGTGTAGCCGGGCCTGCATCCGGTCCAGCGCCAGGAAACGAAACAGCTTGTCCCACTTGGTCCCACCGGTGTCCGCCGGCTGCGGCGCCCCTTCGTAGAACCCGTCGAGCACGATCTCGTCGCCGTCTTCATAGGCGTTGGTGAAGTGCAGCACGAACGTCGGGTCGGCCTCGAACCAGTGGATGTCGCTGCTGCTGCCGCGCCGCGGCACCACGGCGAAGCGGGACGGCATGTCCGGGTAGAACCGCGGCAGGTGCACGTTCTGCGTGAGCAGGTCCGGATCCCAGAACAACGGGAAATCGTTGAGGATCACGTAGTTCTCGGTGAAGGCCATGTCGTGTGGCAGACGCGGACCGGGCAACGGAACGTCGATGTAGTGGGCCAGGTCGTTGTTCTCGTCGACGACGCCGTAGTGCATGTACGGCGCCTTCTTGCTGTAGTTGAAGAACAGCAGCTCACCGGTTTTCGGGTCGACCTTGGGGTGGGCCGACACGCCCCAGTCGACGGGGAAGCCCCCGTTCCAAGTCTCTTTACCCAGCGTGTCGGCCGAGAACGGGTCGATGCGGTACAGGTCGCCGCATTGGTAGAAGCTGGTCAGCGCGATTCCCCGGTGCACGATGACGTCTGTGCTCGACGCGTCTTTCATCCGGGTGCGCGCGCCGCAGCCACCGTCACGCCTGGCCAGCTGGACCGGCTCGGCGAGCCCGGGCCACAGCGGCTCGCCCGCCTCGTTTTCGGCCAGGAAGCCCTCGGTGCGGACAAAGCGGTTGCGGTAGAACGCTTTTCCGTCGCGGAAGCCGACGATGTGCAGCATGCCGTCGCCGTCGAACGGATGATAGGTCTTCAGCGCCGGATGTAGCGGGTTCTCGGTGTTGCGCAGGTACACCCCGTCGAGGTCGCGGGGGATCTCGCCCTCCACGGCGATCAGATCATCGGCGTCCCACTCGCTGGTCTGCGGTCGCCAGGGACCGGTGCGGTAGGGGTGATCGTCGTCCTCGGGCAGTGTCGACAGGAACTTTGCGACGACTTCGACATCCATCTCAACGCACCTCGTCGACGACGAAGCTGACCGTGGTGGCGGTGCTGCCGCCAAAGTTCAACGTGCCGAACGTTTTCGCGTCCTCGACCTGGTAGTCGCCGGCGTTGCCGCTGACCTGCTTGGCGGCGTCGACAAGCATGCGGATGCCCGACGCGCCGACAGGGTGGCCGCCCCCGATCAGGCCGCCGCTGGGGTTGATCGGCAGCCGTCCGCCGATCTCGATCTCGCCGTTTTCGATGGCTTTCCACGACTCGCCCGGTCCGGTCAGGCCGATGTGGTCGATGGCCAGATACTCACTGGGAGTAAAGCAGTCGTGCACTTCGATGCCATGCAGGTCGTCGAGGTTGGTCTGGGCGCGGCGCAACGCGTCGAGCACGGCCGCACGCACGTGCGGCATGACGTAGGGGTCGTCGACGGCGCGGTCGAGCTTCTGTTGCAGGCCCAGCCCGACGGTGCGGTGGCCCCAGCCGGCGATGCGGGCGACCGGCCGCGCAGTGGGATGCTCGCGCAGGTAGGAGTCGGTGACCAGGACAACTCCGGCGCCGCCGTCGGTCATCTGGCTGCAGTCGAACCGCCGCAGCCGTCCCTCGATGAGCGGGTTGGTGTCGCCGTCGTCGTCGATGGGATCGGGCACGTTCCATTCTCTGGTCTGCGCGTTGGGGTTTCGGCGTGCGTTGCCGAAGTTGAGCTGCGCGATCGCCCGAAGGTGGGTGTCGTCGATGCCGTACCGGCGGTCGTATTCGTCGGCGACCGTGGCGAACATCGACGGCCAGAGGAACCTCGCGTCGGCGCCCTCGTGTCCGGTCCAGGCCGCGGCGCCGAGGTGACGCGCGGCGGTGTCGCCGGGCACCGTCTTCTCCAGTTCGACCCCGAGGACCAACGCGGACTCGTAGTTGCCGGCGCGCAGGTCTGCCATTGCGGCCAGCGCGGCCACGCTGCCCGACGCGCAAGCGGCTTCGTGACGTGAGGCCGGGGTGTTCCACAGGCCGTCACAGACCGTGGCCGGCATCGCGCCGAGATGACCCTGCTCGGCGAACATCTCGCCGAATGCGTTGGCAACGTGAACGACTCCGATGTCCGCGGCGTCGATCTTGGCTGCGGCGAGAGTGGCGTCGACGACCTCGCGGGTCAGGTCAGCGAAGTCGTGACCTTCCTTGGTGAGGTTGCGGGCGAAGTCGCTCTGATAGCCGCCCAGGATCCAGACACCCACGTCCATGCCTGCACGCTACTACAACTAAAAGAGTGACTGGCCGCCTGCGTGGTGAGTAGGGCGGTCCCACCAGCTCTCGGCTGAACCGGTAGGACCTAAGCAGCCACGCAGGTCGACCAACGTGTCTGCCTCTCTAGGCGCATTGCCGTCGACGCCGCCCGACAAACCTGTTTCCGTGGAACCGGACTAGTTGTCTCCACGCGCGACGGGGTTGCCGGGATCGGAACTCCACTGCGACCACGACCCGGGGAACAGCGCGGCCCGGTAGCCCGCGGCCGCAAGGGCGGCAACGGTGATCGCCGCGGTTACACCGGAGCCGCAGTACGCGCCGATCTTGCTGTCGTCGACGTTGCGGTCGCGGAGCAGTTGGGCGATCGCGTCAGGTCCCACGAAGGTGCCGTCGGCGTTCAGCACCGCTCCGCTGGGAAGGTTGGTCGCGCCGGGGATGTGGCCGGCCACCGGGTCGATCGGCTCGACCTCACCCCGAAAGCGTTCCGGCGCACGGGCATCAAGCAGAGCGACGTCGTGGACCTGCTGCGCGGTGACGGTCGGCAAGGCGCCGTTGTAGAGGTCGTCGTGCGCCACTGTCGCGTTTCCCGGCGATGGCTCGACTGGGTCGCTGGACAGGGCACCACCGGCAGATCGCCACGCGGCCAGGCCGCCGTCAAGGATGCGCACATCGGTAATGCCGGCCGCCGTCAGCACCCACCAGGCCCGCGCCGAGCCGGCCCGATTCCAGTCGTCGTAGACGACGGTCGGCACGCCGTCGCGAATGCCCCAGCGCCGCGCCGCGGCCTCGACGCTGCGGCCGGACGGCAACGGGTGACGGCCTCGCCCGGTGATGGAGTGGTCGCTGAGATCGTCCTCGAGTGAGACGTAGACCGCACCCGGAAGATGGCCGCGCTCATACGCCGCCCGACCATCGGGCTCGTCGAGTCGCCAGCGGACGTCGAGGATGGTGACGGGTTGGCCGGCGTCGATCACACCCGCCAGTTCGGCGGCGGTGGTCAGCACGCTTATGGCTTGAACCCCAGATCGTGCAGGGCGTCGACGCAGCCGGCCAGCCAGTCGTTCAGGTTGGGGGGCGCCGATCCGCCCTTGACCTCGACTTCGCAGGCCGACGCCGCGGTGTATCCGCTCTTCATTTCACTCGCGAGATACGCGTGGTTCTGCGGGATCGCGAAGTAATCGTGCTCGGACTTGTAACCGTCCTTGTACGACGGGCTGTTGACGTTGGCCGCTGGCGGTGCCGGGGGAGCGGCGGTTCCGGGCGCGGTATTGGCCGGGCCGTGCGGGCAACCGCTGGCCGGGCACTGCGTCGGGTCGGCCAGCGCGACGGGCGCGACGCCGAGCGCGGTGACCGCGATGGCTGCGGCGACAAGGACGCGGTGGAACATGACGAGCATCATTCCACGAGCGCACCAAACCGCAGGGCGGAATCTCCGCGAAAACACAGCAAGCTATCGAACGTGGCCCCACTTGCCTCGGCGGTCGCTCAAACAGCCTCAGATGGAACGGGTTTGACAGGATTTTCATACTGTCTGCATAGGTTGCTGTTAGCCTGAGCAAACTCGGCGATCGCTGCCGCATCGTGAGAGGACAACCGTGGTGAACGTTCGTCGATTCGATCGGCTGCGCGTGCTGGCGTTCGGCTTGGGTGTGGGAGCGGCGGTGGCCTCGGCTTCGGCAGTGGCCGGGGCCGACTCGTCCACCGACTGGCTGGCGTCGGTCGACGGCCTTCTCAGCGGCACGGCCCTGCCGGCCTCGTCGTCGGGTCTTGATCTGGCCATCTCCTACGACGGTTACACGCTGGTCCAGGAAGGCAGCGCGACTGCACACACCGCCACCGGGGAATATGGCTTGGCGATCGCCGAGGGCAGCGGCGCGTATGCCTATGCCGGCGGCGGAATCGGCGACCTCGCAGAGGCCGAAGGCACCAACGCCCATGCCATCGCCGGCGGGGCGCCCGGCGACACCGGCGCGAACTTCGACACCGCCATCGACATCGGCAACAACGAGCTGCCGTCGACGGGCGCGGCGAACGGCGCCTATGCCGGCAACGGCGACCTGGGCGGGGGCTCCGGGACGGGCTCCTACGACACGGCCATCGACATCGGCAACAACGCCAACGGAGCAGGCGGCGGTGGCAACGAAGGCGCGTTCGCTGGCGCCGGCGGCCTGGGCGGAGTCGCCGGGGATGGCAACCACGACACCGCGATCGACGTCGGGAACAACAGCGGCTTGTTCGACGGCGCCGACGCGCTCGGCGGCAGCAACAACTTCGCCAGCCAGGCCGGCACCATCACCGGGTACGACGAGGGCGTTTTCGCGGGCTTCGGCGGCGACAACAACACTGCCATCAGCGATGCGAACTACAGCGGCGAGTTCTTCGGCGTCTACGCGGAGGAAGGCAGCAACAATTACGCCTCCGTTTTCGGACCGGAGAACAGCCAGGCGGTCGCCTTCGAGGGCGATCACAACGTCGCGACCGTCCTGGACCCGTTCGGCTCGGTCGCGAGCTACGCCGACTCCGGCTACGGCTTCAACAACGACGTCACGGAAGTCCTCTTCGCCCACGGCACGACGGCCGCGGTGACCGCCAACAACGTCTACGACATCCTGACGGCGTTAGGCCACCTGACCGGCACGCTGTGATGCCGGTCAGCCGAAGACTGGTAGCGCGCGCCTGCGGGCGAGGGCATCCATGCCGCTCTGAATGCTGTCCTGCACCTCGCGGTATATCCGATTGACGTACTCGTCGTCCTCGGCGCGCTCGGGATCGTGGTCGACTTCGATCGCGGGCATGAATCGAGTCCGGATCTTGGCCGGCAGCGGCAGCTGCGGTAGCGCGGCCGGTGCGATTCCCCAGGGCAGCGAAATCGCGAGGGGAAAGACCTTGAGGCGCAGCACCTTATCGAGTCGCAACGCGCGCGAAAGCCGGTCGCCGCGAATCAACACAGGCATCGCATCGGCGCCGCCGACCGTCGCGATGGGCACAATCGGAACCCCGGCGCGAATGGCCATCTTCACGAAACCCGTCCGCCCGGCCAGGTTTGCCTGGTCACGCTCGCGCCACGGGCGCAGCGAATCCACCTCACCGCCGGGCCACAACGCGACGTCGTGCCCTTCGGCCAACGCGGTCGCGATGGCGTCCGGCGCGGCGGGCAGCACTCCCATCGAGCGGAAGAAATCGCCGAACCCGGGAATGGCCATCAACGCGTCGTGAGCCGTTCCATGCAACGTGCGCTCAGTCCCGAACCGTCGCCACCATTGGGCGCCGACTGTCCAGGCATCCCACACGAAAGGCGCACCGGAGTGGATGCCTATCAACAGTGCGGGAGGCTGGCCGACGTTTTCCCATCCGTCGATTTCCATCCGGAACCAATAGTCCATCAGCGCGTTCCAGAAGAACTTCTGCACGTTGAGAGCCGACTCGTCGGGTCCGCTGAGGTCCCATCTGCCGGCTCGTTCGGCGACCCAGCCGCTGAGGCCCCCGGATTGATCTTCGCGGCGGTCGTTCATCGCGGAACGCGCCTGTTCGGCGTGCTCCTGTGCCTGCTGACGTACTTCGGGCGTTCTGTGATCGGTCTCACTCACGCCGCACCGGGTACCCGTTTAGACGCCGCGCAATCTCACCGTCGACTCGTCCAGCCATCGAGAGTTTGTGCCCCCGGCAGGATTCGAACCTGCGACACCGGCTTTAGGAGAGCCGTGCTCTATCCCCTGAGCTACGGGGGCTGAAAACACCGTTAAACCTACATCCGGATCGGTAGTTGGTGTTTCACAGGCTGTGGCGCCGGTATCGGCGCAGTCGGTGAACGTCGGCCAGGGCCGGCGGCTCGGTGCCGGGACGCAGCGCCGCGCCGAGCCGCTCGCGGACGTCGTCGCTGTCGAGGTGCATCCCGATCGCAACCAAGAAATTGGCCGCAACTCCGGGTGGCGCATTCGCGATATGAATTGTCGGGCCGACGAGGTTCACTGCGAAGGCGGGCGTGCCTCGTCCGTACCGCATCTTCACGGCGCCTTTGAGGCGATATACCCCGGTGGGCGGATTCTCGAGCAGGTCGATCAGCGCCCCGGGGTGGACTTCGCCGTTGGTGGTCACCGTGACCGAGTCGGCGTGCACATGGTCGTGGTCGTCGTGGGCTACCTTATCGATCAGCAGTTCGCGCAACGAGAGTTGGCCGGGTTCGTCGTCCGGCCCCGCGACGTCGTAGAGCAGGCGGGGATCGATCTGCCCACCGACCGCGCCCACGACGGTCGCCCGCGAATTCTGCCGGTGCACCCGGTCCGCCACCCGCTCGACCATGGCGGCGCGGTCGCCGAGGGGAAGTTGATCGAGCTTGTTGACCACGACCAGAGACGCCGCCCGGTAGCGCGCGGGCAACACCTCACCGGTGTCGACGACGTCGAAATGCGTTGCGGCGTCGACGACGTCGACAAGCCCGCCGTAGCGGAGGCCCCCAACCCGGCTGAAACCGATGATGCGGGCGACGATCAACGGATCGGCCAACCCGCTGGCCTCGACGATCACGGCATCGAGATTGAGCCGTGGATCGGCGAGCTTGGTCAGCGCGTCGTCGATGCCGCCGTCATCGGGCAGACAGCAGATGCAACCGCCGGCAATCGACACCGGCTCGTCGATCTGCCCGGCCACCAACATGGCGTCGACGTTGAGTTCACCGAAGTCGTTGATGACGACCCCGATCCGCGCGCCCGGGCTGCGAAGCACATGGTTGAGCAGCGTCGTCTTGCCGGCGCCGAGGTGTCCGGTCAGGCAGATGACGGGGATCGCCAGGGTCTTACATCCAGACCAGAAGCCGCGGGCTGCCGGGCGTATCGCGCGGGAAGGCGATCGGATCAGCGATGCCGTCGAGGGTGAGACGCACCTGCGCCGCATCGGCCGAGACGGCGAGGATCGTGCCGATGGCGTAATGGCGCTCGTCATCCCATTTGACCGTCGCGTACTGCCCGAGGTGTTGCACCGCAAGCTCTTCGGGCGCGACGTCGGTTGGTTGCGGCGGCAGCTCCGAGACCGCGGCGTCCAGCTCGTCGTCCGCAGACGGCGCGGGGCCGGAATCGTCCGCCCAGGCGTTCTCGTCGCCGAAGTACTCGCTGTCGCCGTCGTCACCGTCGTGCTTGAGCCGCCCGAGCGCGGCCGGCGCATCCGGACCGTCCTCTTCCTCGATCCACAGCCGCCAGCCGGGCGGCGGTGGCGGCCACGACGGGTCCGGCGACCAGTCCGGGTGCGGCGCCCAGCCCTTGGGGGGCTTTGGCCAGTTCGGGGGTGGGTTGTAGCGCATCAAACCACCATACGGAATCCGGCTGTCAGCGGACTTCGGCAATCACCTTCGCGATCGTGTCGACATGATTTTCCTGGAAAGTGAACGATGTCAGCCCGTACTTCTCGTGGTAGCCCCGCAGAGTGTCGGCGATGCCGCTGGGCGATCCTGCGAGCACCGACGGCAGGGCCAGCAGCTCCTCATCGGACAGTTTCATGAAACGACGGGTGAGTGCGAGGTCCGGCTCTTCGGAGTCGCCGGACGGCACGGCGGTGATGGCGAGGTTCAGCTCGAGATCGGCGAACCGGTCGCCCGCGGCGTTGCGGACCAGTTCGATGCGAGCCGCCAGCGGGTCGGCGGCGTCGCCGAAGTCGGCTCCGGTGAGCCCGATGATGTCGGCGTGCTGCGCGGCGATCGTCAGTATTCGAGTTCCGTTGCCGGCGATCAGGATTGGCATCTTCGGCAGATGCTTCTTCAGGTACGCGGTGGTGTGCTCGAGGTGGTCGACGCGCTGCTTGGCGGTCGGGTACGGCAGTTCGGCCGCCTCGAATTCTTCCTTCACGTATCCGGCGCCGAGACCGAGATCCAGTCGGCCGCCGCTGAGCTGGTCGACTTCACCGGCGTCGCGAGCGAGCAGGGCGGGCTTGTAGAACCCGGCGTTGAGCACGTAGGTGCCCAGCCGCACCCGCGAGGTTGCCGACGCGATCGCCGTCAAGACGGGAAACGGAGCCGGGGCGCCGAGGTGATCGGGTAGGTGCAGGGCGTCGAAGCCGATGTCCTCGTATCGCTTCACCTTGTCCTGCAGGGCGGTCAGCGACTTGGCTGCGTGAATGCCCAGCGAAAAGCGTAAGCCCTTGTCGGCCATTGGCTACCTCCAATTGTGTTATGGAACAGCTATTTCCAGGAACGTGCCGCGGCCGCCAAGCCCCGCACCAGATCGGCCGTTACCGGGGACAAGCCGTCGGTGCCGGGCAGCGGGCTGCGGGGGCTGATGCCCCTGACCCGGCTCGGCAGCTCCAATTGTGTTCCGCCGTAACGGGTCTGATTGACCGGGTTCTGCGGGTGCAGGCCGCGCAGCTCGAGCGGGATGTCGTCCAGCTCGGTGACGACGCGATACCCCGGCGGGGCCAGGTGTCTGGCGACATGGGCGGCCAGTGCGCGATTGCCGCCACCGGCCAGCAGTTGCGTGGCGCGGCCGATCCGCCCGTAACCGTGCAGCGACACCGCGACGTCGATGTGGTCGAGGAACTCGGCCAGCCGTGCGGACTCCTCGCGAACGAAACGCGCCGACGCCAGGTGGTGTGGATACCGGTCGGGATGTCGGACCAGGTACACCGACGCTCCGGCCTCGTCGGCGGCGCGCTCGGCGATCACATCGGTCATCTGCTCCAGGCCGCCGCCGTGGATCGCGAGGAAGCCGAAGCGTGACCGCAGCCGGCTGACCTCGACCACGTCGTCATCGGCGAGTAGCTCGGAAAAGGATTGTGGCGCAGGCGTTGTCGGACGTGGTCGCGGTCGGGGCCACCGCGAGGGGTGCCACCGGCTCAGGAAGTCGATCCAGTGCTGGGGCAGCCCGTGATGCAATGCCGCGTCGATGATGCGTTCCAGGTAGCCGGGCCGTGGCGGGCCGAGCCTCACCCGGTGGTCGATGTAGACCCACGCTTCTGCCGGACCGTCTTCGGTCTGCACGGTCAACTCGTCGCGCCGGTAGCGCACCGGCACGCCTTCGGCACTGTCGAGCGCGACCAGGTCGTGGTCGGACACGTCCCAGACGACGCCATGCACGGAGGTGCCTCGCAACGGCTCGACGGTCGCCACCCCACGCTGATTGATCAGCCAGTCGTGGTCGGCGAGCACGGCCCGCCGCGGATTAACGGCGTCGGGACACCGCTGCGCCATTTGTTGCACGCACAGGTTGGACCCGTACGCGAAATAGGAATGACGGCGCCGCTGCGTCACGACGTCGATGTTAGCCGAGCGAATTATTTGCGCTGTCGCGAACGACTTCTGAGCGCGAGGTTAATTCCGTGAGTCGTGGTGCCGATGCGCCGTCCCGGGATGAAAGGATCGTTCGATGAGCGGTGTGAACCACAGCGGCATCCGGGACCGGGACACGATCGAGCGTGAATTGCGAACGCTGGCCGGCGTTCGTGATGCCTACCGCGAGCGCGGCGGGACCATGCCGTCGACCGACCAAATGGACGCTCTGCTCGACGAACTCATCGCGCTGGGTAGCGCTGGAAGACATCGCAAGTACGAGGGATCCGACGCGCGGCCTAGCCTTTGGCGCTGACCGTCAGGTAGATCAGCACGACGTTGAGCAGGCTGATCAGCGTGCCGATCACCCAGCCGACGGCCGTGGTGACGCGGTGATTGGCGTCGTCTCCCATCAGCGCCCGATTGCTGGTCAGCCGGACCAGCGGGAGCAGCGCGAACGGGATTCCGAACGACAGGACAACCTGGGACAGCACTAGCGTGCGGGTCGGATCGAAACCCAGAGCCAGGATCAACAATGCGGGCGCCAGTGTCGCCAGCCGCCGCCACACCATCGGGATCGAGCGGTGCATCAGCCCCTGCATGATCATTGCCCCGGCGTAGGCGCCGACGGACGCCGAGGCCAGCCCCGATGCCAATAGGCCGATGGCGAACAGCACGGCGATCAGGGGGCTCACGGTGTCGTGCACGGCGGTGTAAGCCACCTCGATCGAGCTGATGACGCCATGGCCCCGCATGTTCAGCGCGGCGACCAGCAGCATGGCCGCGTTCACCCCGCCCGCGACCACCATCGCCAGCCCGACGTCCAACCGGGTGATGCGCAGCAACCGCCGGCGCTCCGGCCCAGGGTCAGGATGGCCGTGCCGGTCACGGGCCAGCCCCGAATGCAGATACACCGCGTGCGGCATCACCGTCGCGCCGAGGATGGCGGCGGCCAGCAGCACGCTCTCCTTGCCATGGAATCCCGGTATCAGGCCGCCGACCACGTCGCCGGGCGGCGGGGTCGAGACGAAAAAGCTTGCCGTGAACCCGATCGCAATCAGCAGCAGCAGTCCGGTGATGACGCGCTCGAAGATCTGTTGGCCGCGCTGGTCCTGAACGCGCAGCAGCAATAGCGACACCACGCCGGTGATCGCGCCGCCGATCAGCAACGGCAGCCTGAACAGGATGTGCAGCGCGATGGCCCCGCCGATCACTTCGGCCACGTCGGTGGCCATCGCGACGACCTCCGCCTGCAGCCAAAACGCCAGCCTGGTCGGGCGATTCAGTTTGTCGCCGATGGACTCGGGCAGGGTGCGTCCGGTGACCAGCCCGAGCTTCGCCGACAGGTACTGCACGAGGCCGGCCATGACGTTGGCCAGCACGATGACCCAGAGCAGCGAGAAGCCGAACTGTGAGCCCGCGCTGATGTTCGCGGCGACGTTGCCCGGGTCGACATACGCGATGGCGGCGACGAAGGCGGGGCCGAGCAGATACCACCCCGTCTTCAGCCGGGCACGGGCAACCGAGGCCACCTAACTCACTTTCCGTCGACGAATAGAAAAGTTAGGTTAGCCGAAACCTTTAGCCGGCCGAATAGAGGCCACGCCCGGTGATCAGCGGCAGGTCCAGTGTGGTGCGGATTCCGGCCGGCGCGGCCACGACGGCAGGGATGGCGTTGACGACGCGCATCGCGGTCGCCACCAGACCGGCGTGGTTGTGGTCCCCGTTCGGGCTGCTCAGGCAGACGTCGACGGCGTACGACGGCTCACCGGTGATTTCGATCCGGTAGCAGCCGCCCGGCTGGGCAGGCTGCGGCCAGTCCGGGCAGAGGTCTTCGCGCAGCCGGGTGACGTGCTCGAGCACGACCACCGGATGGCCGTCGACCAGTCCCTGGACCTCGAATCGCAGTGCCGCGGCGCTGCCCTTGGGGATGTGCCCCGACGCGATGTCGAAGTCCTCGGGCGCCGGCACGCGCTCCTGCGTTTCGGTGACCGAGTCGAGTTCGAGGCCCAATCCCGCGGCGAGTTGGCGTACCACTGAGCCCCACGCCAGGCTCAGCACGCCCGGTTGCAGCAGCATCGGGATCTCGTCGAGCGGCTTGCCGAAGCCCATGACATCGAACATGACCGTCGCGCTGTCGTAGGTGGCGTAGTCGACGATCTCCATGCAGCGGATCTGCTGGACGCTCTGACAGGTTCCGGCCAACGCCAGCGGAATCAGGTCGTTGGCGAAGCCTGGGTCGATGCCGTTGACGAACAGGCTCGAATTGCCTTCTCGCGCGGCATCTTCGATGGGGGCGAGCATGTTGTCGGGCAGCGTCTGCCAGGGGTACTGCAGGAAGACGGCGCTGCTGCCGACGACGTTGACGCCCGCGGCCAGGATACGGCGGTAGTCCTCGAGTGCGTCGGGCAGCCGGTTGTCAGCCATCGCGGTGTAGACCGCGCACTGCGGGCCGGTGGCAAGTACGGCGTCCAGGTCGGTGGACGCGGCAATGCCGGTCGAAATATCAAGTCCGGCAAGTTCTCCGGCGTCTTTGCCGGCTTTGGCTTCCGACGACACCCATACCCCGGTGAGCTCGTAGGCAGGGTTGGTGATGAGTGCCCTGAGCGCGTGAACGCCGACGTTGCCGGTGCCGATTGCGGCGACTTTGATAGCCATGCTCACAGGTCCGGAATCGGAAGGTCGAGGTTGGGGAAGGTGATGCCGCCGTCGACCTCGATCACCTTGCCGGTCAGGTATGCGCCCGCTGGTGACGCCAAATAGACTGCGGCAGCTGCTATCTCGTCGGGATTACCGAGTCGCCGCAGGGGTGTGGCCTTCTCCATCGGCTCGCGTAGTTCGTCGTTGGACGCGACGACATCGAGCGCGGACGTGGAGATCGAGCCGGGCGCAATGGCGTTGACCCGAACCCGCGGGCACAGGTCCAGCGCGGCCAGTCGAGTGTAGTGGGCGAGTGCGGCTTTGGCGGTGCCATAGGCGGCGAAGCCACGCCCCGCGACGCGTCCCATCGTCGAGGTGATGTTGATGATGCTGCCGCCGCCGGAGTGCTCGAGCATCAGCGGCACCGCGGCGGTGGTCAACGCGTGCGCCGTCGCGACGTTGAAGGTGAACGCGCTCTTGAGGTCCTTTGTCGAGGTGGTCAGCAGCCCGTTGGGCATCGTGCCGCCGACGTTGTTGACAACGATGTCCAGTCGGCCGAACGCCTCGACGGCCTGGCCAGCCAGCTCCGCGGTGACCTCCGGCTGGGCCAGGTCGGCGGTGACGATGTGGGCCCGCCGGCCCGCGGCACGGACCTTTTCAGCGACGGCCTCTAGTTCGGATTGGGTGCGGGAAGCGATGACGACGTCGGCGCCCACCTCGGCGAACGCCACCGCGATGGCTGCGCCGAGACCACGGCCGCCACCGGTGACGACGGCGACTTGGTCGTCGAGTCTGAATTTGTCGAGGATCACGGGCGTCACCGTAACAAGGCGTTGGCGGCCGCGGAACCCCATTTCTGAAACACGTTCTAGTTGCTCGCACCGGCGGCCGCGTTAAGAATCTGCCAAGCCCTCACACCTAGCTTTTCGAGCATGCACACCACTGTGAAGAACGTCTTTGCCGGCGGACTGCTGGCAGCCGCCCTCGGTGCGGGCCTGGTCGCTACGGCAGGAACCGCCGCGGCGGATGCCTGGCCCGGCTGTCCGGAAAGCAACCCCTCAGGGCCATGCAAATGGTGCCCGGGGGATCCGCCGGTACAGACCGGTAACCATGTGACAAACCCCGTCAGATGGGACTTCAACGTCTGCCACACCTACTGGTACGTCTACTTCGGCCAGGGGAATGTTGCCCAGAACATCTTCGAAGGCCCGGTGCCGCCTCCGCCTCCGCCTCCGACAGATCCTGGGCCGTTCGTCATCGACCGGAACAACTGCCAGCAGATCCTTGGGATGTTCTGCCCGAAGGCGTGAAGTTGTCGGACCCATCACTATAATCGAATCTATGTTCGAATTGGACGTGATCGAGCAGGTGTGCTTGGCAGCGCGAACGGAATCGCAAGCCACAGCGCGGCGACTGAACGCAGTCGGCGACTTGATGCAACTGCGGTACCGCCAGCATGGTGATCGCGCGGAGTGGGTCGCCGACGCGTGGGACGAGATCTCCGCCGAACTGGCTGCGGCGCTTCGGATCAGCCGCGCGTTGGCCTCGAGGTACATGAGCGACGCGGAGGTGCTGCGCGAGCGGCTGCCCAAGGTCGGCGAGTGCCTGTTGGCCGGCGACATCAACTATGCGATGTTCTGCGTCATCGCCACGCGCACCGCGCTGATCACCGACGAGAAGACGCTGGCCGCCGTCGACGAGCAGGTTGCCCTGCGGGCGCCGCGTTGGCCGTCGTTGACGCGGGGCCGGTTGGCAATGAGGGTCGATGCGATCGTCGTGCGGTTGGACCGCGATGCGATACGTCGTGCCGACAAAGAGGTCAAAGACCGCTATCTCAATGTGTCGCCATCATTGTCGGGCGTCGCCGAGGTCTACGGCAACGTGTTTGCCAGTACCGCCCAAGCGCTGGATCGCCGATTGAATCAGCTTGCGGGCACCGTGTGTGACGGTGATCCGCGAACTGCGGCGCAGCGGCGGGCCGACGCGCTGACCGCCTTGGTCGCGGGTGCTGACCGGATGCGGTGCACGTGCGGGGGCCCAGATTGCCCCGCGACGCATGACCGATTTCGCGACCGCAACGTGATCATCCATGTGGTGGCCGATCAGTCCACTTTCGACGGGACCAGCGCCACGCCGGGCTTCATGGCCGGGGTTGACGAGTTGATACCGCCGCAAGTGATCGCAGAGCTGGCGAAGTCGGCGACGTTGCGGCCGTTGAGTTTTCCGTCGGCTGCCGAGCCGCGGTACACGCCCTCGGCCGCGCTGACCGACTTTATCCGGTGCCGCGATCTGACCTGCCGTGCGCCGGGCTGTGATGCACCAGCCGTCGGCTGCGACATCGACCACACCGTGCCATACGCCGACGGCGGAGCGACCCACCCGTCGAACTTGAAGTGCTTGTGCCGAAAACATCACCTGCTCAAGACTTTCTGGGGCTGGCGAGACGAACAGATGGCCGACGGCACAGTGATCTGGACGCTGCCGTCGGGTCAGACGTATGTGACCAGCCCTGGTAGCGCGATTCTCTTTCCGGCGCTCACGGCGCCCACCGGCGATGTGCCAGCGGCCGAGTCGGTGCCCGACATCCGCTGTGGCGATCGCGCGACGATGATGCCGACCCGCAGCCGAACCCGAAGTCAGCAGCGGTCGCAGCGAATCACCACCGAGCGCAACAAGAATCGCAACGACCGCCTTGCCCGGCAACGTGCCTTCGGCTATGCCCGCGCGTCTTCCGACGAACCGCCGCCCTTCTAGGGGCGCGGTGTAGCGCCGGTGCTGCGGAAGCTACGGCAGTGTGGTGTGCATCAACATCACGCTGTATTCCGACCACAACGACAGGTTGAAGTAAAGGTCGTGGCCAGTCGACCAGGGGTGGGCAAAGGGGGCGTAAATGCCGCCAGGGAGTTGTGTTGATGTCACAAGGGTCTGCGCTGTGCTCCACGGTCCTTGTGGATTATCCGCAGTCCGCATCACGACGTTGTTCGAGCCGTCGCAGTACAGCGCGATGTACTTATTGAGGTAATCGTTGTACTGCACTGACATCTCGCTCACCGGAGCCGAGATAACGGGCGTGGCATCCCACGGACTGTTTGCGATCCACGAGGCTGCTCCAAAGGGATTCCACCATTCTTTGCCCCAGTATTCGTACTGACTGAGGTCCAGAACAGCGTTCTCGGGGACGCGCGACACGTATGCCGAGCCGGAGCGTCCGGACGGGGTGCCATACGAGTACAGGTAACCGTCGCGTCGGACGAACGCCCCCTGCTGGAAATTCTGGTCCCCCCAGTTGAACCAGACGCTAGGGACGCTGAAAAAGAAGCTCGGGCGGACGGTTCCACGGCTGGCGGTCCAATGTTCACCGTTGTCGGTGGAAGCAGCGATTGCCGAGAAGTTCGTGGTCCACTGGCCCGGATTGCCCCACTGCCTGACCGACATGAAATTGACGAACTGTGTTGTCCCCACAGATATTCCGGCGGTTGGGATGATGGTGACTTCGGTTGGAGCGAGACCGAGACTGGCGATGATCTGTCTAGAGAAGTTTGCTCCTGGCGGAGTCGCGGACGCGACCGGCGAGCCGGCGTAGACGTTGCCGTACGCAGGATCTGGCACTGACATTCCGTCGGCCAGATTGCGGTCCGCGCTGCGGAACAAGGTGTTGCTCCGCCATTGCTGGCCGGAGACGCTGCAATCGCCGAACGTGTCGCCGAATGCCATGAGCACCTGGTCGTTCGGGCCGGTTTGGCCGTTGTCCCACACGATCCCGAGATCGGCGCCCGACATGGCGAAGCGACTGTAGGTGTTGTTCGGGCTGCTGGGTCCATTCACCCAACCGACGAACGTTGTCGTCGTGCCTGCAATCGCCGCAGCAGAACCCGCGGCCGTCGGGCCGGTACCAGCAGCTGCGTTTGGACCCGGGTTGGTCAAATTCGGGGGGCTCGGCACCTGTTGGTCCGCTGCACCGATAGGCCCGGGCACAGGCAGCACCGCCCCTTGCTGTTGCATCGGCGCGAAGTTTTGAGCACCCGTTGCTGTCGGGTCAAAGGCCGCGGCTGGGAGCGGACCCAGTCGTGGCGGCATTGCCCGGTTCTGTGCGCCGCGGGGCATGCGGCCTGTCGGCACGTGTTCTACCGGCGGCAGCGCTGCCCCCGGTAGCGCCGGGCCGCTACTCGCCGGCGCTCCCGAAGAGGTTTGAGCGCACGGATCGGCCGCCGCAGGAGGGGCCACGACTACCGGAGCAATGAGTGCAATGGCGGCCACCGACGCCACCGATACCGGTGTCAGTCGGGAAAATACCCCCACGTCAAACCTCCGCTGGAGCTTGGGACTTCCCCGTTGGTTGTCGCCGCGGACGCGCAGGGAATCGACTTGTGACAATAGTGACTGATGTGGGGATTGGGGTCAGTGATACGCGAGATTGGTATCCGGTTGTGACCGTGTCACAACCCGTCAGGACCGGCTGACCCGGCCAGGCGCCGTTGGTTATGCCCGCGCATTGTTGGACGAACCGCCGCCGTTTCGACCGCAGCAACGGCGGATTGGGATTGAGTCAGCTCGTCGAGGAGTCGGAATGCCCCTTGTACTGCGGGCAGTAAGCCGATATCGCAACCCCGATGAGGAAGCTGGCCTGCCTGAAGTTGAGGTCGGTATCACCTACCAACTTCATCGCCAAAGTGCTTGTCTTGTAGTGCTTGTCGAGACCGTCGCACACCATGTGAGCTTCGGCGAGCATCGCATCGCGATTATCGTCGTTGATCACGATGTTGCGCTTCGCCAGAGCCGCCACGACTGCGTCGTCGGTTGCGTCGGCCGATGCCGGCGCAGCGTAGGCGATAGCGGCGGCGGACAACACCACCGCCAAGCGCGTACATCGGACTTCCATGCGGTAACGCTAGTTGAGATCACGGCGTTTGGTGCGGCAAGCCGCTTTCGGTCCGCGGGATGCCCGCTGCGCGGACCAGGGCCGCCAACACCACGGCCGCGAGCAGAAGTGCTGGAACGTCGCCCCACAAATGGCCCATGTGGTGCTCGTTGTGCAGCGACTCCACGGCCATGACCACGGCGTGCACCGCGCTGGACCACACCGTGAACCAGATCAGGCTGATGTTGTTCTCCGGCTGCCGCGCCGCGTTCCAGAGAAAGAGGCCAAGCGTCGCGTACAAGCCGACGATCATCATGAAGTAGTCGGACTCGTATGGCGCACCGTGATGCCACGCCCATCCCGACGGCCATACGACGGCCAGCGGGTAGAGCAGAAGCATCAACGTGCCGAAGGAGGCGAGCGCGACCTGGAGTAGCCGGTAGCCGGTCGTCGGTGTCAATACACGCTCCAAATGCTCATGGCCTCAGCGGTTTATGCTTAGCCCCAGCTTCCCGGCGTTCCCTGCGGTACCTGCTGACCGAGCCAGTTGCAGGGCATCATCGTGCGCCACGCGGTGAACGCGCATTGCTGTTCGGGAGTCAGCGGGCTCGGCCCGGCGCACGGCCGGTCGGGGCTGCCGCAGATGGGCGGATCTGCGTGGCTGGACGGCGCCGCGCCGATCATGCCGTACGCCGCGGCGGTCGCCGCGATCGCGAGTCCTGCTGTCTGAATGTGTCCCATGTCGAACTCTTCCTGCACGCGGCCTGAACGCCGCACTGACGCCGACGATACCTCCGGCCGAAGGGCGCACGCTGTGGAAACGACGAGATTTTGTCCTGTCGACCCTGCTAGCGCTTGGCAGCGGCTTTCTTGGCTGGAGTCTTTTTGGCCGGGGCCTTCTTCGCCGCGGTCTTCTTGGCTGGGGCCTTCTTGGCCGCAGCCTTTTTCGCCGGTGCTTTCTTGGCCGGAGCGTTTTCCGAACGTGCCTTGACGCTGGCTTCCAGCTTGGCCAACAGGTCCGAGACGTCCTCGGTCTCGTCGAGTTCCTTGGGCTGCTCCTCGGTTGTAAACGCCTCGCCACCTTCGAGTTTCGCGGTGACCAGCTCGCGCAGCTGTTCCTGGTAGTCGTCGTGATAGCGGTCGGGGTTGAAGTCGTCGGCCATTGAGTCGACGACCTGGCCGGCCATCTTGAGCTCGGCGGGTTTGACCTCGACCTTCTTGTCGAGCACCGGGAAATCGGGATCGCGGATCTCGTCGGGCCACAGCAGCGTGTGGATCACCATCACCTCGCGCTTGCTGAAGTCTTTGACCCGCAACGCCGCAAGTCGGGTCTTGTTGCGCAACGCGAAGTGGACGATCGCCACCCGATCTGTCTCGGCCAGCGTCTTCGCCAGCAACACATAGGATTTCGTCGACTTGCCGTCCGGCTCGAGGAAGTAGCTCTTGTCGTACATCATCGGGTCGAGCTCGCTGGCCGGGACGAACTCAAGCACCTCGATCTCGCGGCTGCGCTCTTCGGGCAGCGTCGCGATGTCGTCGTCGGTGATGATCACCATCTGGCCGTCGTCGGATTCGTAGGCCCGCGCGATGTCGCGGTACTCGACGACCTCGCCATCGACCTCACACACCCGCTTGTACCGGATGCGGCCGTTGTCCTTGGCATGCACCTGGTGGAACTTGATGTCGTGGTCCTCGGTCGCGCTGTAGACCTTGACCGGGACGTTGACCAGCCCGAAGGAGATCGAGCCCTTCCAGATCGAACGCATGGTGCCAGTATGCCCATAGTGCTGGGCGGATACGCGTCTATCGCTGCTGCGTCGCGGCGGCCAGCGCGTCCCGATCCGGCAGGTCGGCCCCGGCGCGGCCAACGGTGACCGCCGCCACAGCACTGCCTGCCTCCAGCGCTTCCGTCAGCGCCTCCAGGTCGAGCGCGCGGAGTGCGGCCCGTCGTTCGGCGCCTAGCAACCCCTGCGCCCACAGCGCGTCGATCAGGCCGACCATGAAGGAGTCACCGGCCCCGACGGTGTCGATCACCTGTGCCGGCCGCGCCGGCACGCGCACCGTTCCGGCCGCGCAGACGGCCTCGGCACCCTGATCGGCCATCGTCACCGCGACGATCGCGGGCCCCAGCGACTGCCAGGTCTGGGCGATGTCCTCCGGCTCGCGCTCCGGATCCAGCCAGTGCAGATCTTCTTCGCTGACCTTGACGATGTCGCTGCGCTCGACGAGATGCTCGATGCGGGTCCGGGCCAGGTCGCGATCGACGATCAGCGAGGGGCGCACATTCGGATCGAAGCTGACGGTCGCTGACACCCGGTAGGCGTCGACGAGCGCCGCGACGGCCAGGCACCCTGGGTCGTGCACCGCGGCAATCGATCCGGTGTGAACGACTAGCGGCGGCGCCACCGGCGGCGTTCCCGAGAGCTGCCAATCCAGGTCGAATTCATAACTCGCCGAACCGTTCTCGGCTAAGGTCAGGCGTGCCGTGGTCGTCCGTTCGGCGCTTCTACTACCTGAAACAAGCTGCACCCCGGACTCGTTGACGTACTCCGCAATGCGACGGCCGTACACGTCGTCACCGATATGAGTGAGGAAATCGACGTCGCGACCCAGCCGGGCCAACCCGACCGCAACGTTCAGTGGACTTCCACCGACATGCTCGCCAACGACCCGATGGCCGTCCTGAACGATGTCGATGAGCGCCTCGCCGATCACCAGCCCGCGGCTCATTGCAGCAACGCCTCCAGGGTCGCGCGAGCACCCTTGGCGTGCAACGAATCCAGTGCCCAGCGGTACGCCTCCACGAACCGGTGCTGGTGACGCCAAGTCGCCGAACACCGCGGTGATTTCGATGAACGCGCCTCCGTTTTCGTGCTGCGACCGGGCTATCGGGACGAGCGAGTCGGCCAACTGGTCCAGCACCTCGTAGGGCTCGCCCCATTCGTCGACGCCCTCGGCGTAGCGGGCCCAGCTGGCCACCGCCGCAGACGCCATCGCGACCGGCCCATCGTTGGCCAGGTTGTCGCAGATGACGGGAAACAGCCATTTCGGGATGCGGTCCGAGGAGTACGCGCAGAGTCGCGCGACGGTGTCGCGCACGGCCGGGTTCGCGAACCGCTCGATCAGTGTGTTCCCAAAGTCGTGCAGGTCAATGCCGGGCACCGGCGGCAGGGTCGGAATCGCCTCGGTGTCGAAGTAGGTGCGTAAGTACTTGGCGAACAACGGATCTTGCGCCGCATCGTGAACGAATTCGAAGCCGCACAGGTGGGCGAAGTAGCACAGGCACTGGTGTCCCGCGTTGAGCATGCGCAGCTTCATCAGCTCGTACGGCCGCACGTCGTCGACCACCAACACGCCCGCCTTCTCCAGCGGCGGCCGGCCATCGGCGAAGGTATCTTCGATCACCCATGCGCTGAATGGCTCGGCCACCACCGGCCAGCGATCGTCGACGCCGAAGTCGCGGCGCACCTCGGCGGCCATCTCCAATGTCGTTGCGGGAGTTATGCGGTCGACCATCGAGTTCGGAAACTCGGCGTGTGCGCCGACCCACTCGGCCAGCTCCGGATCGACACGTTCGGCGCTGGCCAGCACGGTGCGTCTCGCGACGTCGCCGTTGTTCTCGATGTTGTCGCACGAGACGATGGTCGGCGCGGGGATACCCTGTTTACGGCGCCGGGCCATTGCCTCGGTGATCAACGTGAACGCGGGACCGTCCGGATCGCGGTATCCGCCTTCGGTGATGGTCAGCGAGATGATTCGGGTTGACGCCGCGGCCAGCACCTCCAGCGCGGATTCCGGATCGTCAGGGGCGTAGCGGTAGTCGATGATCGAACCGATCACCTGAGCGCCGCGGGTGCCATCGGGATGTTCCAGGATCAGCGTGTAGAGCCCGTCCTGGTCGGTCAACACGTCGCGCATGGTCCAGTCCGCGGGCATCACGCCGATGCCGCAGATGCCCCACTCCATAGCCAGGCCCTGCTGCAGCAGCAGGTTGATGTAGGCGGCTTGGTGCGCGCGATGGAAGTGGCCGGCACCGATGTGCGCGATACCTATCCTGACATCGCCGCGGTCGTACTTCGGCGCGTCGATCGGTAAGTCCTTCAACGCTGAATTGTTCAGGGCCACTGCGTTAGACACGACTGCACAACTCCTTCCGGGGTGGCGATCCCTACGTGAGCGTGGGACCTCCACTCGTCACAGCTGACAAGATCAAGGCGTCGGCAAGAGCGCGCCACGAGTCCGTGACAGCGACGGCGCCGGCATCGAGCAAGTCCCTGGTGCGGCTTTGACGTTCGTCGGCAGGCACAAACATCACGTTGCCGACGGCGTGGTAACCCGCGGCGACGGCTGAGGTCACGCCGGGCACCGAGTCCTCGACGGCCAATCCGTGCGGGCCGTCGACTCCCAGCACCCGGCCGGCTTCGAGGTATACCGCGGGGTCGGGCTTGCTGGTCGGCACCGGAAGCGAATCTTCTGCGCTGAACCGCACCGCCTCCGGAATCAGATCGTCCAGTCCGGCCGCGGTGAAAGAGGCCTTCAACCGCGCGAGCGCACTCGAGCTGACCGCGGCCATGACGAATCGTGACGCCAGATCCTGCAGCGGCACAAGCACTTCCGGGTCGGGCTTGAGGGTCACCGCCAGGTGAGCGGTCACGCGCTCACGCTCCTTGCGCACCCAGCTCTCGAGCTCGTCGGCGGTCAGCGCGCGACCTTGAGCAAGCTCGGTGTCGGAGGCCACCCGAGCCTGCGCCCGACCACTGGCGAGTGCCTTGTCGAACGGGACCCCGCTCAGCACCGCAAGGTCGGTGGCCGTGCAGCGAAAGTTCTTGCCCACGGCCTTCTTACGCAGCTGTTCACCGCTAAGCGGCGAATCGACGCCGAACCTGGCCAGGAACTGAGTGGTCACCTCGGCCGAGGCGTCGAAAGCCGGTGACTCCGATCCGAAGAGGTTGTCATCGGCGTCCAACAGCAGCGTGGTGATGGTCGACGGGTCAAATGGACGAACGAATTCCAGGGGCCGGCTCATTTACGACACCAGCTCCCGAGCTTCGTCGCGCAGCGCCAAGCGCAGCGTGGGAACAACTCCCTGCTCGTCGATGTCACTGATCATCGCGTGCAGGCGGTGGGTAAATCCAGGGATCATCCGAAGTTCCGCGAAGATCTCGTGGCGCAGTACCGGTTCGGGATCGTTGCCGCCCATCATGGCGAGCTTGGTCAGCAGCTCCTTCTCCGGGTCGTCGACGCGGATCTTGCATCCCTTCAGGTCGTAGCCCCGCAGATAGCGGATCCAGCCGGCGAGGGCGACCATCAGCAGGGTATGCGGGCGGTTCTGTTCGATCGCCTCGTGCAGCGACGGCAGCAGGAACGACGCGATCTTTTCCGACCCTCGCCGCGCCAGCCGCGACAGCTGGTCGCTCATCTGCGGATTGCTGAGGCGCAGGAGCAGCGAGTGCCGGTACTCGGCGGTGTTCATCCCCGGCACCGGTGGCAGCAGCGGCTGGACCTCGTCGCGCAACAGCTGTTCGACGAACGCATAGATGGCCTTGTTATGCATCGCCTCGTCGCTGCGCCGGTAGCCGGCCAAGATGGCCAGGCACGACATCGCGATGTGCGTGCCATTGAGCATGCGGGTCTTGATCAGCTTGTGGTCGCTGACATTTGCGACGAACTGGGCGCCGACCTCGTCCAGCGGCGGGCGGCCGGCGCAGAAGTTGTCCTCGATGACCCACTGACAGTGCGGCTCGGTGAGCACCGGCCACTTGTCGGCGATACCGAAGGTCTCCCGAACGAACTCGACCTCGTCGTCCGACGTCTGCGGGGTGATCCGGTCGACCATGGTCGACGGGAACGCGACGTGGGTGTCGATCCAGCGGGCGAGCCCCGGATCCTTCAACGCGGCGAACGAGACCAGCGCGGTGCGCGCCGCCCGGGTGTTGTCGGGAATGTTGTCGCAGCACAGCACCGTGAAGGGCGCAGTGCCGGCGCGACGACGCAACTCCAGCGCCTCGGTCAAATAACCCCACGCGGTGTTATAGGCGCCCGATTTGACCAGATCGGCTTGCACGTCGGGGTTGGCGGCGTCGAACTCGCGGGTCGCCGGATCGAGAAAGTAGCCGTTGCCGGTGATGGTCAGGCTCACGACGCGGGTGCGGGGGTCGGCAAGCGCGGCGCGAACCGCTGCCCCGTCGTTGGGTGCGTAGTGGACCGAACCGATCGAACCGACCACTCGGGCGGTCTCGCCTTCGTGGCCGCGCTCAACGACCGTGTACAGCCCGTCCTGGGCCGACAAGACGTCTTTGACATCACGGGAACGCAGGCTGACGCCGGTGACTCCCCACCGGTTGGACACGCCCGAGCAGGCCAGGTCGTCGAAGTACACCGCCTGATGGGCGCGGTGGAAGTTGCCGGCGCCGATGTGTACGACGCCGCGTTGCAGGGTAGAGCGATCGTAAGTGGGTATATCGATTCCCTGAGCGCGCATAGGGATGGTGTCGAGGGTGTCGTTACTGAGCGGAACTCCGGCGCTTGGCCGCCATGGAATTACTTTTCGCATAGCCCACTATGTCCACAGCCGGCGCATAACTTAAACGGTTTAGTGGGTCTTGTCACGGTGGCCCGAGTAACGAAAAGGCCGATAGATGAGCATCATCCGTGGTGAGACGGGTGAGTCGCGGCGTAAGTTGACAGTCATGGCGACCCGGGTCAAGTTGACGAACGCCGAGAAGGTGTTGTACCCCGCTACCGGTACTACCAAAGCCGACGTCTTCGACTATTACATCCGTGTTTCCGAGGTGATGGTGCCGCACATCGCGGGACGCCCGGCAACGCGCAAGCGATGGCCCAATGGTGTTGAGCAGTCATCGTTTTTCGAGAAGCAACTGGCCTCCTCGGCGCCCGAGTGGTTGTCGCGCGGCAGTGTCGCGCATCGGTCGGGTACGACGACCTACCCGATCATCGACACCGTCGACGGCCTGGCCTGGATCGCTCAACAGGCGGCGCTGGAAGTCCATGTGCCGCAATGGCGTTTCGAGGCGGAGTGGACCCGCAAGGGCGAAGAACTCAAACCCGGGCCGGCCACCCGCCTGGTGTTCGACCTCGATCCGGGCGAGGGCGTGACGATGGCGCAGCTCGCCACCGTGGCCCGCGCAGTACGCGATCTGCTCACCGACATCGGCCTGACCACCTTCCCGCTCACCAGCGGCAGCAAAGGGCTGCACCTCTACAGCCCGCTGGACAACCCGGTGAGCAGTCGCGGCGCGTCGGTATTGGCCAAACGCATTGCACTGCAACTGGAAAAGTCAATGCCCAAGCTGGTCACCGCCACCATGACCAAGAGCCTTCGGGCGGGCAAGATCTTCCTCGACTGGAGCCAGAACAGCGGAGCGAAAACCACCATCGCGCCCTATTCGCTGCGCGGCCGCGACCACCCGACCGTGGCCGCACCACGCAGCTGGGATGAGCTCGACGACAAGAAGCTTCGCCAGCTTCGCTACGACGAGGTGCTCGCGCGACTGGAACGCGACGGCGACCTGCTGGAGCCGTTGGACTCCGACGTCCGTTTCCCCGACCGGCTGACCAAGTACCGCAGCATGCGCGACGCCGGCAAGACACCGGAGCCGGTGCCGAACTCCAAACCGGCTGCCGGACAGGGCAATACCTTCGTGATCCAGGAGCATCACGCCCGCCGCCTGCACTACGACTTCCGCCTCGAGCGCGACGGCGTGTTGGTGTCGTGGGCCGTGCCGAAGAACCTTCCGGAGACCACCGCGGTGAATCATCTGGCGGTTCACACCGAGGACCATCCGCTGGAGTACGGAACGTTCGAGGGCACCATCCCGAAGGGGGAGTACGGCGGCGGCAAGGTAATCATCTGGGACTCCGGCACCTACGACACCGAGAAGTTCAACGACTCCGACGAAGAAGGGGATGAGAAGGGCGAGGTCATTGTCACGCTGCACGGACAGCGAATCTCCGGCCGATACGCCCTGATTCAGACCAACGGCAACCAATGGCTGGCGCACCGGATGAAGGACCAGCACGTCTTCGACTTCGACGAACTGAAGCCGATGCTGGCGACCCACGGCTCGGTGGAAAAGCTCACCGCGGCGCAGTGGGCGTTCGAGGGCAAATGGGATGGCTACCGGCTGCTGGTCGACGCCGACCACGGAGAGGTCCGCCTGCGGTCCCGCAGCGGACGCGACCTGACCAGTGAATTCCCGCAACTGCGGTCACTGGCAACCGATCTCACCGACCACCATGCCGTGCTCGACGGTGAGGTCGTCGCGCTCGACGCGTCCGGTGTGCCGAGCTTCTCCGAGATGCAGAACCGGGCGCGTGCCACCCGCATCGAATTCCGCGCCTTCGACCTACTGCATCTGGATGGCCGGTCGCTGTTGCGGGCGAAGTATCGCGACCGGCGAAAGCTGTTGGAGACCTTGGCGTCGGCCGGTGGCCTGATTGTTCCCGATCTGCTTCCCGGTGACGGGGGCGAGGCGCTGGAATACTCCCGTAAGCAGCAGTGGGAGGGTGTGATCGCCAAGAAGCGCGATTCGACGTATCAGCCGGGACGGCGCTCGGCGTCCTGGATCAAGGACAAATACTGGAGCACCCAGGAAGTGGTCATTGGCGGCTGGCGGGCCGGCGAGGGCGGGCGCACCAGCGGTATCGGTTCGTTGTTGGTCGGCATTCCCGACGCCGACGGGCTACAGTTCGCCGGACGCGTCGGCACCGGCTTCACCGAACGCGACCTGGCGAGTCTGAAGAAGACGCTCGCGCCACTGCACGCCGATGAATCCCCTTTCGTTGCAAAGCTTTCCACGCAAGACGCCAAGGGTGTGACCTACGTGAAGCCGACACTGGTCGGCGAGGTGCGCTACAGCGAGTGGACCTCCGACGGACGGCTGCGCCAACCCAGCTGGCGTGGGCTGCGGCCGGACAAGGAACCCGGCGATGTCGTCAGAGAGTAGACAACCGGGACGCATCGAGCGCTTCGAGTAGCCCCCGCGTCGCCAGTTCGTCGGCCAGCTCGTTGTCGGCGATCCCGGAGTGCCCCTTGACCCAGAACCACTCGACTCGATGCCGCGCGCAGGCCAGCCGAAGCCGCTTCCAGAGATCGACGTTCTTCACCGGCTGCTTCGCGGCGGTCATCCACCCGTTGGCTTCCCAGCCGAGCACCCACTTGGTGATGCCGTTCCGGACATAGGTGCTGTCGGTGTAGAGATGCACCGTCACCGGTCGGGTGAGCGCCTCCAGCGCCATGATCGGTGCGGTGAGCTCCATTCGATTGTTGCTTGTCTCACCGGAGTCGCCGCCACACATTTCACGCACGTGCTGATGCTGGCGCAGGACCGCGCCCCAGCCGCCGGGTCCGGGGTTGGGCCGGCATCCACCGTCGGTGTGGATGACGACGGGGTCGTCGCTCATCCGCCGAGAATAGGTGCTGAAATCATCGCCGTGCGGACCGACATACCGAGTTCGCGGTGACGCAGCGTGGTGATTCGGCGTCCGGGCTGCACGGCCAACTTGACCGGCGTCGTGTGATCGCCGAAGAAGGCCGCGGTCGCGTCGATGTCCGCGACGACGTAGGTGATGCCCCAGAGCATTGACGGCCCTTCGCCCCGGGTGTCCGGCGAGCCGATGACCTCGATGATGACCTCGCCGAAACGGAAGAAGACCTGACGGATCGGTCGCCCACCGAGTTCACCGACTCGCTCGCGGCGTCCTGGTTTGAGGCCGACGGAGACCAGCGACTGGACCGTTCGATCGACGTCAGGTGAGAGCAGCACGATGTGGTCGATCGCCAGGACACCGTTCGGATGCCCGGCCGGCATCGGAACGGGTGCGTCCGACCGGCACGTCGGGATGCCGTCGAGCTCGGCCTCCGCCGGCAGACCGCGCAACGACCAACCGACGATGCCGGTGCCCCGGCCGGGTCCGGTCAGCCGGACGTTCACGGCGCCGATCCGGGAGACGTCGTCGGAATCGACGGTGAAGCCGGCTCGCGCCCACGCGTCTGGCGGGTCGACGACCTCGAGCTCGTCGATGGTGATATTCATCGGCGGCGGTCGGCAGTAGGGCTGGACATGACGGCTCGAAAGGACGAGCGTGTAACCATCTCTGCACCATAGCCTCGAGCGCAAGAGGAATGAATCGTTATGCGATGGATCACCTTTCGGGACGACAGCGGTCAACGGACGGGGGTGCTCTCCCACGACGGCGAGACGATCCATGCGATGTCGCCGGGTATCAGTCTGCTCGAACTGATCGGCCGCGGTGACCTCGCCGCAGCGGGGGACGAGGCCTTGCGGTCGGCGACGACGATGGCACTGGCCGAGGTGTCGCTGATGGCCCCCATTCCGCGGCCGCCATCCATTCGGGACAGCCTGTGCTTCCTCGACCACATGCGCAACTGTCAGGCGGCGATGGGCGGTGGCCGCGTACTCAAGGACACCTGGTACCGCATCCCGGCCTTTTACTTCGCCTGCCCGACAACCGTTCTCGGTCCCTACGACGATGCCCCGATGGCGCCCGGCAGCGTCTGGCAGGACTTCGAACTGGAGATCGCGGCGGTGATCGGGACGGCCGGCCAAGACCTGACGATCGATGAGGCCGAACGGGCGATCGTCGGATACATGATCTTCAACGACTGGTCGGCACGTGACCTACAACAGCTCGAAGGGCAACTCGCGATCGGTCAGGCCAAAGGCAAGGACAGCGGTGTCACGCTAGGCCCGTACCTGGTCACGCCAGACGAACTCGAGCCGTATCGCCGGGATGGCGCGCTGAGCCTCGGCGTGACCGCGCTGGTCAACGACGAGGTGATCGGATCCGGGTCGACCGCGCAGATGGATTGGAGCTTCGCCGAGGTCATCTCGTATGCCTCCCGCGGCGTCCGGCTCACCCCCGGTGATGTGATCGGCTCTGGCACGGTGCCGACCTGCACGCTGGTCGAGCATCTGGATCCGACGGCGCCGGAATCCTTTCGGGGCTGGCTGCATGACGGGGACGTCGTCACGCTGAAAGTGGACGGCCTGGGCGAGACGCGCCAAACCGTGCGCAAAACGCCCGCGCCACAACCGCTGTCGGCCCGTCCCAACCCGGACGCCAAGCCCGCAAAGCAGCGGGCCAACCGGGCGCCCGCCAAGGTCCCGTACACCCGCGGGTTACACCAAGTCGGCGAACGGGTCTGGGCCTGGACGCTGCCGGACGGTGGATTCGGTTGGAGCAACGCGGGTCTGGTCGCCGGGGATGGCGCGTCGCTGCTGGTGGACACGCTCTTCGACCTGCCGCTGACCCGCGAGATGCTGGACGCCATGGCGCCGATCACCGATGAGGCACCGATCACCGACGCGCTGATCACCCACTCCAACGGCGACCACACCCACGGCAACCAATTACTGGACGAGGGCGTCCGGGTAATCGCCGCCACGGGCACCGCCGAAGAGATCGAGCACGGCATCGCGCCGGAAATGCTGGTGATGGCCAAGAACACGGATTTGGGTCCGGTCGCCACGCCGTACCTGCGAGAGCGGTTCGGGCCCTTCGATTTCGGCGGCATCACGCTGCGCAACGCCGACCAGACCTTCGACGACAGGCTCACCGTCGAGGTCGGCGGACGACGGGTGGAGTTGTTGAACCTCGGTCCGGCGCATACCGCCGCGGATTCGGTGGTGCATGTGCCGGATGCGGGAGTGTTGTTCGCCGGGGACCTGCTGTTCATCGGCTGCACGCCGATCGTGTGGTCCGGCCCGATCGAGAACTGGGTGGCGGCGTGTGATGCGATGATCGCGCTAGACGCCGAAACCGTGGTACCGGGCCACGGGCCGGTGACCGATGCAGACGGAATCCGCGGCGTGCGTGGGTATCTCGTGCATATCGCCGAGCAGGCCGAGGCCGCCTATCGCAAGGGTCTGTCGTTCGTAGAGGCCGCCGAGACCATCGATCTGGGGGAGTACGAGGACTGGCTGGACGCCGAGCGCGTAGTGATCAACGTCTATAAACGCTACCGCGAACTCGACTCCAGCACAGCGGAATTGCCCGCGATGGGCCTGCTTGCGATGCAGGCCGACTGGCTGGCCAAACGCGGCTGACCGCCAGCTTGCCTTACGGTTGCGGTATGACTGCTGTGGAACTGGAAACACTCGAAGAAGACATCGCGGGCGTGACGCTGAACCGTCCGGATCGGTTGAACGCCATCGACGGCTCGTTGATCAATGAGTTCGACCGGGCGCTGGACGCGCTCAGCAGCGGCGAGTTCCGGGCGGCGGTCCTGACCGGCGCGGGCCGCGGCTTCTGCGCGGGCGCCGATCTGAGCGGCACCGGGGAAGCTTGGACGAACAATGCGCCACATGCGCCCGCGTTCAAGGTCAACTACGACGCCCAGGTGCGGCTTGCCGAGTTGTACCTCCGGCTCTACGAGCTGCCGATCCCGGTGATCGCCGCGGTGAACGGCGTCGCTGTCGGCGGCGGCCTGGCGTTCGCGCTGCACTCCGACATTCGCATCGCCTCGGAGAACGCGCGGTTTGGGTCGGTGTTCATCAAAGCCGGGTTCTCCTCGATGGACATGGGCACCAGCTACCTACTGCCGAAGATCGTCGGCGCCGGCGTGGCACGGGAGCTGATGCTGACCGGACGCATCATCGACGCCGGCGAGGCCTACCGGATCGCGCTGGTGCACGAGGTGGTGCCGCCGGATCAGTTGATGACGGCGGCGGTGAACAAGGCGCGGGAGATCGTCGGCAACAACGCCTTCGGGGTGTGGCAGACCAAGATCGGGCTCAACACAGCGCTGGATGCGCCGAGCCTGCGGCACGCCATCGAGATCGAGAACCGCACCCAGATCCTGACTGGATTCACCAACAACCCGACGGAAGCCGCCCGGGCGCACATGGAAAAGCGCCCGCCGGTGTGGGATCCGATGTAGCGGTCACGCTTTCGCGATCACGTTCTCCGCGAACTTCTCGAGGTTGCGGATCTTGGCATCGAGCGGCTCGGTGTCCTGCCCCATAATGTAGGGAATGCGGAAGCCGACGATCACGTCGGTGACACCCTTGTCTTCCAAGCGCTTGACGCCGTCGAGGGTGAAGCCGTCGACCGAGATCACGTGGATCTCGAATGGACCGGTCCTGCCCTCTTCGTCGCGTAGTTGCTTGACCCGCGCCAGGAGTCGGTCGAGCTCCTCTGGATCGCCGCCACCGTGCATCCAGCCGTCGGCGCGGGCCGCGCGACGCAGGGCAGCGTCGGCGTGGCCCCCTACCAGGATCGGGATCGGCTCCGTCGGAGCGGGAGTCATCTTGGTTTTGGGGATGTCGTAGAACTCACCGTGGAATTCGAAGTAGTCACCGGTGGTCAGGCCGCGAATGATCTCGATGCACTCGTCAATCCGCTTGCCGCGCTTGGCAAACGGGACACCCATCAACTCGTAGTCTTCGGGCCAGGGGCTGGTGCCCACCCCGAGCCCGACGCGGTTACCGATGAGCGCCGCCAATGAACCGGCCTGCTTGGCCACCAGCGCCGGCGGCCGGATCGGAAGCTTGAGGACGAAGAAATTGAAGCGCAGCGTTGACGTCACCGCCCCCAGGGCAGCGGTCAGGACGAACGTCTCGATAAAGGCTTTGCCGTCGAGGAATTCGCGATTGCCGTCCGGGGTGTAGGGATATTTCGAGTCCGACTCGAAGGGGTACGCGACGCTGTCCGGAATCGTCATGCTGGCGTAGCCGGCCGCCTCGGCGGCCTTCGCCAGCGGAATGTAGAAAGTCGGGTCCGTCATCGCCTCCGCATAGCTGAACCGCACACCGTCTCCTCACCTCGGTTGGCTCGAAATGCCGTCGGCAATAGTAGGACCTAGCATTTCCGACGGCTGTGAAATGGTCGTTGCCGGGCACTGGACGCGGTTGAATAATGGACACAATGACGTCGGCCGAATTCGGGGCAGCAGGACAAGGCGCCGCCGCGGCGCGTGGTGAGGCCGCGCTGCGACGGATAGGCGAGCTGCAAAAGCGCAGGGCCGAGCTCGCTGCGGGGATGCCGCCGAGCCCGGAGACCGTCGACCGCGCGCGGCTACGTGCGCTCGAATCGCTGGAACGGGTGCGAAAGGCACACCGGGACGCGGCCGCCCGGCACCTTAATGCCGGGGCCGCGCATCGGCGCGCGGCAGCCTCCCATGAGCAGGCCGCCTTGAGCGCACGGGACAGTGCCACCGCCACGCATCAGGACGCGGCGGCCGTGCACCGAGCCGAAGCCGCCGTTCATGATGCCGCCGCCACGCTGGAAGAAGAAGAGGCCGCTCAGGTCGCGGCGTCCATCAACAGCAACGCCCCCGACATCCCGCCTTCGGGACTCTGAAAACTCGTGCAGATCACTCTGACCTGAGTTGATCGTCCGCGGCGGTTGACCGCCTCGACCACCGTCTCACCGGGGTTGTCCGTGTCTACGAAGGCGTGGCCGATCAGCGGCCGGACCGTGTCCATGGGGAGACCGAAGTCCAGGTTGGTCAGGATCTCGCCGCTGGTCTCGTCGGCGCGCAGTCCCCATAGCTCCTCGCAGCCCCGGTTCCACACCACCACTCGCATCTCGCGATCGACGACAACCAGGCCGAGGCGCACGGAGTTCACCAGCGAGTCGAGGAAGGTGCGGGCGTCGTCGAGTTCGATGCTGCGCTCACGCAGGGTGTCATTGATGGTGTGCAGCTCGTCGTTGGTGGACTGCAACTCCTCGTTCATCGTCTCGAGCTCTTCGTTGGTGGACTGCAGCTCTTCGTTGGTGGTCTCGAGTTCTTCGACGGTCGACTGCAGCTCCTCGTTGGTGGTCTCAAGCTCCTCGTTGGTGGACTGCAGTTCCTCGTAGGCGGCCTCGAGCTGTTGGTTGGTGGCCACGACCTTGTCCAGCAACGCCCGTGTGGCACTGACATCAAAGAACACGAGCGAGACGCCGAGCACGCCGTTCTCGCCGTCGATCAGGGGGTTGACGTGGATTTCGAACCAGACGGTTTCCGCACCGGCGCGCTGCCACTTGACGTCCGGGATGCGAGCCGAGCGGCGATCGACCTTGGCCTGCTCCAGGTAGGCGCGAAGCTCAACGGGCCGATATGACACCTCCAGATCGCGTAGCAGTCGGCCGATGTCTCGCGCGGACAGCCCGAACATGGTCTCGGCCTGGTAATTGATCATCGCGACGGTGTCGTCCCCGGTAACCACGATCTGGGCCACCGGATTGGCGCGAAAAGCCAAGTCGCGCACCGTACTTACGCCCGGTAGGTCGCTCTGCCGTCCATACATTGTCGTGGCGGGATCGTAACGCGCGTGACCCGAATGGGTGCCGGGCGCCTTGCGGAAGATGCGATGTGTGAGGTTCAGCGGAGCGAATCTGTCACTATGGCTCAGTAACATCTCAGCATGCCCAAGGAACAGGTTGCCCTGCGGGGCAAGGGAAAAATGTAAGCGCACCAACACATTTCGCTGAGTTTCGGCGTTCATGTACATCAGCGTGTTGCGGCATACCAACAGGTCGACCCGCGAGATGGGTGCGTCTCTCACCAAGTCGTTACGTCCGAAGATGACCGCGCGGCGCAAATCCTTGCGAAAGGCGTAGTGCCCGTTCATTCGTTCGAAGTACTTGGTCAGCAGCTCGGCCGGCACTGACTCCACCGCTTTGGCGTCATAAATCGCCGCCCGCGCCTCGGTGAGTGCATCCTCGTCGAGATCGGTCGCATAGATTTTGACCCGCTGCCGGAATGCTTCTGGCCCCAGTGCCTCGGCCAGCAATATGGCCAGCGTGTACGCCTCCTGACCGGACGCGCAACCCGCGCTCCAGACCCGGATCGGTGCGTCGGGACCGCGCTCGGCCAGCAGCCGCGGAATGATGTCTGAGGCAATGTAACCCCATGCATCGGGATCGCGAAAAAACGCCGTGACATTGATCAGGATCGTGTTGAACAGTGCGGCGAATTCATCGGAACTGGCCTGGAGGACGTCGAGGTACTCCTCGAAATTGTCGTAGCCGGCGTGGGCCATGCGGTGGCGCACCCGCCGCATCAGACTGGTGCGCTTGTACCCGGTGAAATCGAAGCCGCGCGAGTCGCGCATGTACCGCAGCAAAGCCTCGAACGATTCGTCCGTCGTCTCGGTGTCCATCTCATCCTGTTCGCCGACGCAGTCGCGAACTGAACACTACTCGCGGCTACAGCCGATTTTCCGGACCTATGACGGCCCAAACCGTCTTACCCGACGGAGTCGGCGCACTGCCCCAGGCGCGGCACACGGACGCGACGATCGCCAGACCGGAGACTTGCTCCCCGCCGCGAAACGAATCCTCGTGGCGCGCCGCGGAAGCCGAGCTGCCGTCCCGAACCGACACAGTGACCGTCTTGCCGTCGTTTTCAAGCACCAGCACCATCCCGTCTCGGGTGTGCTGCAGAACGTTCTCGACAAAAACGTTGACCACGACGGTCGCGGAGGCAACCAGGTCGTCGAACGCCCACTCCCCGAGCCGCTCCGCCACGAATTTGCGAGCCACCCGAAGGCTGGCCAGCGACGCCGGTAGTTCGGTCCGGGCCCGAGTTCTGACGCGTTTAATGTCGGTCAGCGCGGACAGCGCGTCGTCGACCGAGGGGTGCACCCGCACATACCGGGCGACACCGTTCAATGCGATGGTGTGGCGGATCGCGGCGTGCCCGCACACCAGGTGGATCGGGACGGCCGGCCAGGTGTCGACCAGCCAGCGCGCGCTAGTGAATACCACCCAAGCCGAGGGCGCCGGGACGTCGAGTTTGTCGACATCGATCAACACGGCTGCGGGTTCGTCCAGCGCAGCCTTCACGATGGCGTCGCGCAGACGCAAATAGGTACTGCTGTCGAGAACACCCTCGACGGTAAGCAGGCAGGCGCCGCCGGCGGCGCCTGAAGTGACTGCCAGTGGGCTGGTCTGCCTACTCACTCGGAGTCCTCGTGCGCGGAATAGACCTCGGACAGCCGGGCGCCCAGCACTTCTCTCGCGTGTTCCGCTTCGTCGGCGAGCAAGCCATACCGCTCGCGCATCATGCCGGGGCCGACCTGCTCCGACAGTCGCCGGGCCAGTTTCGCCTTTTCCTGCAGACTGCGGATCGCGATCCACAGCGCATTCTCGATCTCGTCGTCGCGCGCCCGCAGCAACGCGTCGTCCGTCCACGCATGTCCGACCCGGCAGCGAAAATTGCCGTCGGTGACCGCCATCAGCGATCCATTGCAATCCGGACAGATGTAGCCTGACGGCGGCCCGAGACTCTCAGCGTCGATATCGGTGGAGAACCGTCGCGCCATCGCGATGCGATTCTCCAACTCCATCCGCGGTTCTGGTTTCATGTCGCGTTCCTCGAACTCTCGGTCGGCCAGGCGCGTGAGTAGGCGACCTACCGCAGCGGCACGGGCCTGATGGTCTATGACGCCGGCTTCAATCGCGTTTAGCGGCATCGCCGGGAACATCGCGTCGTCGGGTGATTGGGCAATGGTGATGCCGCCCTGGGACCGAACGGCCGCCGAACCCAGCGTGCCGTCGTCGAGCACACCGGACAGCAAGACGCTGACCGCGCGCTGGCCGAATGCCAGTCCCACCGACCGGAACAGGGCGTTGACCGCCGGTCGATGGCCGTTCTCGGTTGGGCCGCCGGACAACACAATTCGATGATCGTCGACTAGGAGGTGCCGATTCGGAACTGCGACGCGAAGGGTGCCCTCTTTCAGAGGCTCGCCATCAACGGCTTCAGCGGTGGGGAGGCGGCAGTCGCGCGCCAGAATCCGCGCCAGCACGCTGGGCGCCTGCGCCGGTATGTGCAGAACGACCAGAACCGCGTACGGCAGATCCGGCGGAAGACCTGCAACGAAGTCTCTGAGCGCCTCGACCCCGCCGGCTGAGGCGCCCACCGCTACGACGTTGAGTTCGCTGTTGTCGATTGCCATGGTGCTCGTCCCCGTGCTGTGCATACCCAACGGGGTGGGAAGGCAATCCCGTCATCGCGGCACAGCGCCAGGCTACTCGCGATAGTTAGGTGAGCAGCAGTGCAGGCACCGGAAACGGGGGCTCGCCGACTCCGGCGATCGCGAGCGTGCCCTGTGACGTCTGCTCGGTGACGCGTGCCTCGGCGCACCGGTCGCCCACTATCACCGTCACCGACCGGGCCTGCTTGAGGCTCGCCGACACATCGTCGAGAACCGTTCCCCGCCAATGATATTGACCGTCGATGGGTTCGATATGGCCGGCCAGCTGGATACGCACCCGCTGGGAAGCGTCGCCGATTGTCAGGGTTGCCGGGCCCTCGTAGCTGTCGTCTTGCACCCCGACGGACGACGACACGTCGAAGGCAGCGGCGTCGAGGCGCCAGTGCGGTCGGTGCAGATGAAGCCGCTCGTTGAACACACCCTGCGCGCTGCGGCGCACCTCGATCCGACTGTTCGTGCCGAGGAGACGCAGGCATTCGACGACGTAGCGCATCGTCGCCGCAAAGTGCGGTCCGCCGACAGTGAAGTAGTTCGGAAAGCCGGGCAGGGCGATCCCGCGGTAGGGCTCGGCGCCGTCGACCCAGGCCTGCTGGATGCTCAGGCCGTGGGCGCCCAGCAGCGCGTCCTGCGGTAGTCCGGCCCGCACGGCGAAGCCGGTGCCATAGACGATCCCGTCGGCATCGTGGTGCACACCGTCGACGGTACGAACGCCGGCGGCGGTCACCTCCTCGATCGGCGACGCGATCACCTCGACGCGACGTCGGCGGGGCAGGCGCAGAGTGCGGCGCGGCCGCTGCACGTTGCGCCGGGGCGGCAACGGAAAGACCTCGAGCGTCGCACCGGCGCCGGCCATCCGCTCGATCAGCTCGCCGGCGGCGGAGTCGGCGCCGATGACCGCGACACGTTTACCGGCGGGGTCGAAGAAGTCGGACGGCATCGCCGCGTGCATGGCGGTACCGCGAAAGTCCCTGCGGCCCAGCAGGTCCGGAACCAGCGGCACGAATGGCGACTCGCACGTGATCACCACCCGGCCGCGGCATGTCTCGCCGTCCTCGGTGACCAGTGTCCAGGTGTCGGTGGCGTCGTCGAACACGGCGCTCGCCACTTCGCGGTCGAAAATAACGAAGTCGTGGACGCCGGCCGCCAGCAACTCGCTGGCGGCGTCACCATCGCCGACCAGGACGACGTCGTGCACCCGGTCGGTCACAGGAACCGGGTACGCGCCCAGCCGCGGCGCGCCAGCGGGCCCATCAACCCGACCTCGGACAGGAACGCCGCCAGCGGCGCGAAGCCCGCCACTTGAACGTCGCGACGGTGCGCGCTATGGCGGGCGATCCTGCGCGCCTCACGGGCGTTCATTCCCGTCCGGGCGTACGGGACCTTGTTGGTGAACAGGTAACGGAAGAACCAGCCGCCCAAGCCGTTGACGTTGCCGACGAACCACCGCTCGGGAGGCCGCATCTGCGGTGCCCGCTTACGCAGGCCGTCACGGGCGAACTGAATGTGGCGAGCCTCTTCGGTGACATGAATTCGCATGAGCCGCTGGACGATTGGCTGCAATTCCGGATCATCCATCATCTGCCGCTGCAGTGAGTCGAAGATCTCCTCGCCGATAAGTGCGGCGACCCACAGCACCGACCCCTGGAAGAGGAACGGCAGTGTGTTGATGATCATTCGGTGATACAGCCGCGGACGCACCGGCTTGGCCCCGACCCGCTCGATCGCCTTACCGAACATCACCATGTGACGGGTCTCGTCGCCGAGTTCGGTCAGCGCGTAATGGGTGGACCGGCTGGTGGGGTCCTTGTGCATGATCTTGCGTAGCAGTGCCTGGTTCAAGATGTTCTCGAACCAGATGCCGGCCGACAGCGTGTTGACCAGTTCCTGGCGGGACAGTTCGATGCGCTGGGCACGAGTCATGTTGTCCCACAATGGCGTTCCATACAACGAGACGATGCGGGGCGGCAGGTAGAACTTGTCCGGGTCCAGCGGCGCGTCCCAGTCGATGTCGACGACAGGTGCGTAGGACTTCTTGACCGAACCTTTGAGCAGCCGGTCGGCGAAGTCTTCGCGACCACGGCCCTCGGGCTTGACCGCGCTAGTCATGGTGCTGCTCCTTCGTCGGCGTTATTGAGACGGTAGGGAGGCTGCGTGAAGAAGTCAATACCAGCGGTACCGGGTACTTCGGGTATCTCACTCTAAGCCGGCGTGAGTTGCAAGACCTTTAGTACGAAATACCGCCGGTTGCATGCTCAGATCAGATTCACATGATCAAGGAAAGACTGATCATCCTGTTAATCCGCTGTAGCTTGGCTGGCACATCCCGGATTCGGCATCCGGATACCTACGCGCTTACGGGGGTTTGCAGGTTTGCGAACCAGGCCATCGATGACGCCAAGAAGGGCGCCGACAAAGCGAAGCAGGCTGCGGATCAGGCCAAACAGGCCGCGGACAAGGCGAAGTAGGCGACGGATCAAGGTAAGCAGGCCACCGATCAGGGGCAGAGAGCGATTGACCTGTCCGACAAGAACTGCTGGCTGATCAACGGCGTTCCGACCATGTGGTCACCTGCGCTAGTGACCGGGCCAGGGCAGACTGCCGAACCCTGCTACTCCGCGTACCACCTCACGCCGCATTAGACCGGCGCCGGTGCTACGGGCGGGCCGTCGCTCCTACCGGCCGGTTCCGACGCACACCGGACCGGCGCACGCACCGGCGCCGCCGGGTCCCGCGCCGGCACTGGCACCGGGTACGCCCGCACTGGCTCCGCCCGGTCCGGCACCGGCGCCGGCGCCGGGAACCGCGGTTGAGGTTCCGTTCGGGCCGGGACCTCCTGGGGCAGGCGCTGGTGCCTGGGCGGGGACCGTTGTCGTCGTGGTGGTCGTCACCGTGGTGGTCGGTGTGGTCGTGGTGGTCGTGGGCCCTCCGCCGTTGCCGTGAGAGCTGCATCCAGTTGCCAAGCCGCACAGGATCAGCGCGGCGCCGGCGCCCGTCCCGAGATAGCGACGGGTAGTGGGAGAAAAGACCTGGTTCCGCAACTTCACTCCTCAGTTCGTGGAAAGTTTCGCGGTCTTTGATACCCCGCTACCGGCCGGATCACACATTGAGTGGCGCTGCACCCGGTGTCGACGGGCAGAACTCGTAGCACAACAGACACGACTGCCATTGCAACATCCGACCGCGCATCCAGCCGAGTACCTTTCACCCCATGACAGCTTTCGTCATCCGTGCTGCGGTCACCGGGTTGGCGCTGTGGGTCGTCACCAAGCTCGTCCACGGGTTGTACTTCGTCGGCGGTGACACCCGCCTGCAGCGGGTCGGCATCATCTTCGTCGTCGCGGTGATCTTCGGCTTGGTCAACGCCTTCATCAAACCGGTCGTGCAGATCCTGTCGATCCCGCTCTACATCCTGACGCTGGGCCTGTTCCACATCGTGGTCAACGCGCTGATGCTGTGGATCACCGCGCGCATCACCGCGGACACCACCCACTGGGGCCTGGCCATCGACTACTTCTGGTGGACGGCGATCAAGGCCGCGATCGTCCTGTCGATCGTCAGCTGGGTGCTATCGCTGGTCGTCCGCACGTCGCGGCGCTGACCGGCACACTGGACTCATGCCTGAACTGCCCGAAGTCGAGGCGCTGGCCGACTACCTCCGCCAGCACGCCGTCGGCAAGACCGTCGGCCGCGTCGACGTCGCCGCGCTATCCGTACTCAAGACCTTCGACCCGCCGATCAACGCGCTGCACGGCCTCACCCTCACCGGCGCCGACCGCTGGGGCAAGTACCTCGGCATGCGGGCCGGCGAGCTGATCCTCATCACGCATCTGTCGCGGGCCGGCTGGCTGCGTTGGTCGGAGAAGCTATCCGCCACGCCGCTGAAACCCGGCAAGAACCCCATCGCGCTCCGAGTCCACCTCGGTCCGCCCGGCGAGGCGCCGGGTTTCGACCTCACCGAAGCCGGCACCCAAAAGCGCCTCGCGGTGTGGCTCGTCGACGACCCCCAGAAAGTCCCGGGCATCGCGGCGCTCGGACCCGATGCCCTGCAGCTCGGCGCCGACGACCTTGGCACGCTGTTGGCCAAAAACACCGGACGGATCAAGTCCGTCATCACCGACCAGAAGGTGATCGCAGGCATCGGCAACGCCTACAGCGACGAGATCCTGCACGTCGCCAAGCTGTCGCCGTTCGCCACCGCGGCGAAACTCAACGAGGCGCAACTCGCCGCGCTGCACGACGCGATGATCTCCGTCCTGTCGGATGCGGTGTCGCGATCGGTGGGCCAGCAGGCCGCCACGCTGAAGGGTGAAAAGCGTTCCGGCATGCGCGTTCACGCTCGTACCGGCTTGCCGTGTCCGGTCTGCGGCGACACCGTCCGCGAAGTGTCGTTCGCCGACAAGTCGTTTCAGTACTGCCCGACGTGTCAGACCGGCGGCAAGATCCTGGCCGACCGCCGGATGTCACGTCTGCTGAAATAGGCGAATGACTCGACAGAAAATCCTCATCACCGGGGCCAGCTCCGGTCTGGGCGCCGGGATGGCCCGTGCGTTCGCCGCCAAGGGCCGCGACCTCGCGCTGTGCGCCCGTCGCACCGAGCGGCTCGAGGAGCTCAAAGATGAACTGGCGCAACGATACCCGGGCTCCAAGGTGGCGATTGCGGCGCTCGACGTCAACGACCACGACCAGGTGCCCAAGGTGTTCGCGGAACTGTCCGACGCACTGGGTGGCATCGACCGGGTGATCGTCAACGCCGGGATCGGCAAGGGCGCCAGGCTGGGGTCCGGCAAGTTGTGGGCCAATAAGGCGACGATCGAAACCAATCTGGTTGCCGCCCTGGTGCAGATCGAAACCGCGCTGGAGATTTTCAAGGCGCAGGGCTCGGGCCATCTGGTGCTGATCTCGTCCGTGCTCGGCTCCAAGGGTGTGCCCGGTGTGAAGGCGGCCTACGCCGCGAGCAAAGCCGGCGTGAGCTCGTTGGGGGAATCGTTGCGCGCCGAATACGCCAAAGGCCCGATCGCCGTGTCGGTTATGGAACCGGGCTACATCGTGTCCGAGATGACGGCTAAGTCTCAGAGCACAATGTTCATGGTGGACAACGACACTGGGGTCAAGTCGCTGGTCGCCGCGATCGAACGCGAGCCTGGTCGGGCCGCCGTGCCGTGGTGGCCGTGGGGCCCGCTGGTCCAGCTGCTGCGGGTGATGCCGCTGTCGCTGGCCAGGCGATTCTCCTAGTCAGTGGGCTATTGGCGTGTAATGCGTTGAGTCGGAGGTGAATTCGGGCTTGCCATAGGTCGCCAACCTGAGCTTCAGTAGGCGGATGATGTACCGGTCGACGAGGTGGCGCAGCGCAGGCACTCGACTGAGGCGGTTCACAGCAAGGAACCGTCCGGCGATGAACGGTCCGGTGACGGCGATGCGCAGCCGGTCCGCCGGCCCGATCGACACGCCCATCGCCTCGGCGATCGCGCGGTTGCCGTTGCAGAACGCTCGCACGAAAGACTCCTTGCTGTAACTCTTTTCGACGGCTTCGGCGGCGCGGTCGAACAGCGTGGTTTCCGGACGCAGGTAGGCCGCCATCGTCGACTCGACCAGTTCACGGCAGACTGGATCGAAGCCGTCCCGCAACAACGCCGCGCGGGCGTGCATCACGTGAACGGTGTCGGTGGGTGAGCTCGGTAGCAGTTCCTCGGGCAGGCCGAGCAAGAAGCAGCGGTATCGCCCGAATTCGACGAGAGCCCGCTCCGCCGAATTGAATTCGCTGCGGCCCTGCCGAAGCACCTGCTGCGACGTCAGGTACTGACCGATCATTCCGGCCGGCATCTGGTCGACCTGCGGCACCGGCACGCCGTATACGTCGACATCCCACTTATCGGACTTCTTCAGTGCGTTGTAGCGAACCATCGAGTGCATCAACCGGACCATCGCGGCCGCTTCGAAGCCGGGACCGTGACGCTGCAGGGCGCCCGGCAGCGTGGTGACCGCGAAAAAGCTTGCGGTCTCGTTGACCCGCCGGGCGGCGCGACGGCCCGAGAGCGCACCGGTCAGGCCCATCGGCAGCGCGGCGTAGGTGTTGGTGAACGTCGCGATGAACGCCCCGCGGGTGATGAAGTGAGCCAGCAGCGCCGCCGAAACGCGAGCCAGCCGGGCGCCTTCCTCGACCATGTCGAGGTCGATCCAGTCCGGGGTGGCCTCCATCGCGGTGATGAACGCCACCAGTTCGTCCGGGGCGTGCGGGACGGCCTCGACGCCCTCGCGGCAGGCCGTCCTCAGCATGTCGGTCAAGTGGGTGACGCTATGGGTGCTCATCAACGCCGCATACGGGTCGGCCACGACGTCGCCGAGCATGGTGGCCGTGCTCATCAGCTCGAGAATGCGGTCGTCGCGCAGGATGGACTCCCGATCGCCGACCCAGCCGGGCAGCGCCGATTTGTCTTCCGGCCGCTTGGTCAGTCGATATGGTCGTCGGTCAAAGTCTATGTCGCCGTACAGATCTGGCTGCAACTCACGCTGACTCGCGACACGCTGGGCGAGCTCGGGGTAATACGTGACCATCGCTACCTCTCGATAACTAACACTTTGTGAGTAATACTCACAAAGTGTTAGTTACACTGTCAAGCGTGATGAAGGCCGGTCCGAGGCGGCGGATGACCGCGGAAGGCCGTCGCGAGCAGATCCTGGACGTCACCCACGCTGTCGTCGATGCCGAGGGATTCCACGCGGCGACCCCGAACCGCATTGCGGCCGAGGCCGGTATCAACCGGTCGCTGATCTATCAGCTTTTCGGCGACCCCGCCCGCCTGCTCGTCGCGCTGATCGACCGCGAGGCGGCGCGCGCAGGCGCCCAGTTCGCGGCGGCGATCTCCGGGCTGGACGCGGTGGCCGAGGAGCAGACATTGGTGGTCGCATTCGACGGCGTGCTGGCCGCGGTCGACGCCCAACCGGCGACGTGGCGGCTCTTTCTGTTTCCGCCGCAGGGCGCGCCGCCCGAGCTGTACGAGCGGCTGGCCCAGGCGCAGAACGTCGTGCTGCGGTTCTTCGTCACCGAATTACTGCGCCGCAACCCGGCGTTGCACGAGCCGGAATACACCGCCCGTGTTCTGCACGCGTCGGCCCGCGAACTGCTGCAGTTGCACCTGAGCGACCCGCAGTCGGCGACCGGCGAGCGGTTGCGCACATTCGTGCGCCGGCTCGGTGCCGACCTGGTGAGCCCGGCTCAGTCGGCTCGGCCCCTCTGGGCCCGGTAACGACGGACCAACGCGTCGGTTGAACTGTCGGATTGCTTTGCCGGAGAGGCATCTTCGGTAATGACCGGCAGCAGGGCCTTGGCCTGTGTCTTGCCCAACTCGACGCCCCACTGGTCGAACGAGTCGATGCCCCAGATGACGCCCTCGGTGAATACCTGATGCTCGTACAACGCGATCAACTGGCCGACTACCGACGGGGTGAGCCGGGTCGCCAGGATCGAGGTGGTCGGCCGGTTGCCCGGCATCACCTTGTGCGGCACCACATCTTCGGCGGTGCCCTCGGCGGCGATCTCCTCGGCCGTCTTGCCGAACGCCAGCACCTGCGTCTGGGCGAAGAAGTTGCTCATCAACAGGTCGTGCATGCTGCCGGTGCCGTCCATGGTCGGCAGGTCGTCGACAGGCTGGCTGAAGCCGATGAAGTCGGCCGGCACCAGCCGGGTGCCCTGGTGCAGGAGCTGGTAGAACGCGTGCTGGCCGTTGGTTCCTGGCTCGCCCCAGAAGATTTCGCCGGTGTCGGTGGTTACCGGGCTGCCGTCGGCGCGGACCGACTTGCCGTTGGACTCCATCGTCAACTGCTGTAGGTACGCGGCGAAGCGGGCCAGGTCGTTGGAGTAGGGCAACACCGCGCGGGCTTGGGCGTCGAAGAAGTCGGAATACCACAACCCGATCAACCCGAGCAACGCCGGCGCGTTGGACTCCAGCGGCGCGGTCCGGAAGTGCTCGTCGACGATGTGGAACCCAGACAGGAAGTCCGCGAACGCTTCTCGGCCGATGGCGGCCATCACCGAGAGCCCGATGGCCGAGTCGACGGAGTAGCGTCCACCGACCCAGTCCCAGAAGCCGAACATGTTGTCGGTGTCGATGCCGAACTCGTCGACCTTCTCCTTGTTGGTCGAGACGGCCACGAAGTGCTTGGCCACCGCGTCGTCGCCGAGCGCGTCGGTCAGCCAGCGCCGGGCCGCGGTCGCGTTGGTCAGGGTCTCCAGCGTGCTGAAGGTCTTGGAGGCGACGATGAAAATCGTTGTGGCCGGGTCCAAATCGGCCAGCGTGGCGATCAGGTCGGCGGGGTCGACGTTGGAGACGAACCGCGCCGAGATGCCGGCGTCGGCGTAGTGCCGCAGAGCCTGATAGACCATCACCGGGCCGAGGTCCGAGCCGCCGATACCGATGTTGACCACGGTGCTGATCCGTTTGCCGGTTGCACCGGTCCACTCGCCGTTGCGCAGCCGGTCGGTGAAATCGCCCATTCGATCCAGGACTTCGTGCACGTCGGCGACCACGTTCTGCCCGTCGACGGTCAGCGAGGCGTCACGCGGCAGTCGCAGCGCGGTGTGCAGGACTGCGCGGTCTTCCGAGACGTTGATGTGCGTTCCGCCGAACATCGCGTCGCGGTGCTGCTCGAGGTGGGCGGCGTGAGCCAGGTCGATCAGCAGCTTGACCGTGTCACGGTTGATGCGGTGTTTGCTGTAGTCGATGTAGAGGTCACCGACGGTCAGGGTGAACTCGCGGCCCCGATCGGGGTCTTCGTCGAAGAATCGACGCAGATGCGTCTCGCCGATCTGTCGGTGGTGCTGTTGCAGCGCCTTCCATGCCGGGGTCGCTGAGATGTCGGGAATCTGTTCAACCGCAGTCATCCCTCGACCCTAGTCAGGTCGATCGGGGCCGCGCTAAAGGCGAAGTAAACGGGGGCGAATCGGCCAGATCAGTGGCCGAGCCGGCCGCGGCCCAACCGCAGCAGCAGCATCGCCAGGTCCTTGCCTTCGGGCCCGAGTTCGCTGTATCGCTCGATGACCTTCATCTCGCGGCTGTGCACCAGGCGGGTACCGCCGGAGGCCATCCGGGCTTTGCCGATCGCCTGGGACACCTCGGCACGGCGTTTGACCGCGGCCAGTATCTCGGCGTCGAGCCGATCGATCTCGAGCCGCAGCTCGTCGATATCGGTGGGGTGTTCTGTCTCGATGGTCATCTCAGACTCCGAACTCTCGTTGTGTGGAGGTGGTTGCGGTGTCATCCGGTTTCGGGCCTCACACAAGAGACGAGCCCCGGATCCGGAACGGACCGCGGGGCTCTGGGAAGCAGCTACACCACGGGCACCGTTGGCCGGTACCCGTGAAAAAATCGCCACTGCGCATTGAGCACGAAACGAGTGTGCCACTTGCACGCGTTCCGGCGCAAAGGTGTCGGCGAACGGCGGTAAATTGGGTCCGTCATGACCAGTGCGCGCGTAACCGAATCCGAGACCGATCACCTTCTCGACGGACTGAACCCCCAACAGCGGCAGGCGGTGCTGCACGAGGGTTCGCCGTTGCTGATCGTGGCGGGCGCCGGTTCGGGCAAGACAGCCGTGCTCACGCGTCGAATCGCCTACCTGCTGGCCGCCCGCGACGTCGGGCCCGGCCAGGTGTTGGCGATCACCTTCACCAACAAGGCCGCGGCGGAGATGCGGGAGCGGGTCGCCGCGCTGGTCGGACCGCGGGCTCGGTCGATTTGGGTGTCGACTTTTCACTCGACCTGCGTGCGGATCCTGCGTAACCAGGCGTCGCTGATCGCCGGCCTCAACTCCAACTTCTCGATCTACGACGCCGACGATTCGCGCCGTTTGCTGCAGATGATCGGCAAGGACATGGGCCTGGACATCAAGCGGTATTCGCCGCGACTGCTGGCCAACGCGATCTCCAACCTGAAGAACGAGCTGATCGACCCGCAGCAGGCGCTGGCCAACCTGTCCGAAGACGACCTCTCCGACGATCTCGCGCGCACGGTCGCTGCTGTCTACGCCGAATACCAACAGCGGTTGCGGGTGGCCAACGCGCTCGACTTCGACGACCTGATCGGCGAGACGGTCGCGGTGCTGCAGGCCTTCCCGCAGATCGCCGACCACTACCGACGGCGTTTCCGGCACATCCTGGTCGACGAGTACCAGGACACCAACCACGCGCAGTACGTGCTGGTGCGTGAGCTGGTGGGCCGCGACCTGCAACCCGGTGAGGACGGGGTGCCGCCCGGCGAGCTGTGCGTGGTCGGTGACGCCGACCAGTCGATCTACGCCTTCCGCGGAGCGACCATCCGCAACATCGAGGACTTCGAGCGCGACTACCCGAACGCCACGACGATCCTGCTGGAGCAGAATTACCGCTCCACGCAGAACATCCTGTCGGCGGCCAACTCGGTGATCTCGCGCAACCCATCGCGCCGGGACAAGCGGCTCTGGACCGACGAAGGTGCGGGCGAGCTGATCGTCGGCTACGTCGCCGACAACGAGCACGACGAGGCGCGGTTCATCGCCGAGGAGATCGACGCACTGGCCGCCAACGGTGAGATCACCTACAACGACGTGGCCGTCTTCTACCGCACCAACAACTCGTCGCGGTCGCTGGAGGAAGTGTTCATCCGGGCGGGCATCCCCTACAAAGTCGTGGGGGGAGTGCGCTTTTACGAGCGCCGGGAGATCCGCGACATCGTCGCCTACCTGCGGGTGTTGGACAACCCCGGAGACGCGGTCGGCTTGCGACGCATCCTCAACACCCCCCGCCGAGGTATCGGCGACCGGGCCGAGGCGTGCGTCGCGGTGTATGCCGAGAACACCGGGTCCAGTTTCGCCGACGCGCTGGAAGCCGCTGCCGAGGGCAAGGTTCCGCTGCTGAATACCCGATCCGCCAGGGCAATTGCCGGTTTCGTCGAGATGATGGACGAGTTGCGCACGCGGCTCGCGTCATCCGAGGGGGATCTCGGCGAACTGGTCGAGGCGGTCCTGGAGCGCACCGGATACCGCACGGAGCTGGAGTCGTCGTCCGACCCGCAGGATCTGGCCCGGCTGGACAACCTCAACGAACTCGTCAGCGTCGCACACGAATTCGCGACCGACCTGGCCAACGCCGCGGCGCTCGATGACGCGCCCGACGACGAGGACGTGCCGGACACCGGGGTGCTGGCGCAATTCCTGGAGCGGGTGTCGCTGGTGGCCGACACCGACGAAATACCCGAGCACACAGCAGGTGTGGTGACGCTGATGACGTTGCACACCGCCAAGGGACTGGAGTTTCCGGTCGTATTCGTCACCGGCTGGGAAGACGGGATGTTCCCGCACATGCGGGCTTTGGGCGATCCCGCCGAGCTCTCGGAGGAGCGCCGGCTGGCCTACGTCGGGATCACGCGGGCGCGGCAACGGCTGTACGTCAGCCGGGCCAAGGTCCGCTCGTCGTGGGGGCAGCCGATGCTGAACCCAGAATCGCGCTTCCTGCGCGAGATTCCGCAGGAGCTGATCGACTGGCGGCGCACCGACCCGACTCCGTCGTTCAGCGCGCCGGTGAGCGGTGCCGGCCGGTTCGGCACTCCGCGCCCGTCGCCCACCCGCAGCGGCGCGAGTAAGCGACCGCTGCTGGTGCTGCAACCCGGCGACCGGGTCACCCACGACAAGTACGGCCTGGGCCGCGTCGAGGAGGTGTCGGGCATCGGTGAGTCAGCGATGTCGCTGATCGACTTCGGCAGTTCGGGCAGGGTCAAGCTGATGCACAACCACGCACCGGTGGCCAAGCTCTAGCAACGACGATGCAGGCCGGGACGGCCTGAGGAGGAGCGCGGCAAACGCTCTAGTCCTCGAGTAACCATTCCCGGGTGCGCGGCAGCAGCGTCAGCACGGCGCTGCTGATCGGCAGCAGCGGCAGGGTGTGCACCACCCAGGCCACCCGCGCGCCGGCGATGAACACTCCGAGGTAGGTCAAGATCGCGACCACGGCGCCGGCCACGATCAGGTACCGGCTCAGGGGTTGGCGCAGCAACAGCAGGATCACCCCGGCGATCGTGGCCAGGGCGAACACCAGCGCGAGGAACGCCACCGCGACGCAGAACAGTTGATCAGAGTGCCACCAGCCGGCGATCAGGTCGGTCGCGACCACCGAGGTGGCCCAGCCGCTGACGATGCTGACGGCGGCGGCGGCCACCGCTGTGGTCCGGCTCGGTTCACCGAACGGCGGTGGAGGCGGTGCGAACTGCTGCTGCGGCGGGGTCGGCGGACGGGGAATATGTGTCGTGCGATCGTCATCGACGGCTCGGGGCATCGGGCCGGTGGGCGCGCGCCGAATGATGCGCGTTTCGGGATTAGTTGATCTGGGGCTGTTCGGGTCGGTCACATCAACCGGCGAAAGTGCCGACAGACAGGCCGCGCTTGGCCAGCCACGGCACGGGGTCGACCCGCTGGCTGCCGCCCAGCAGCACCTCGAAGTGCAGGTGTGGACCGGTGGAGTTGCCGCGGTTACCCATCGTCGCGATTTGATCGCCGGCCATCACCCGTTGGCCGACGCTGACCATCGTGGTGTTGACGTGGCCGTAGAGCGTGACGGTGCCATCGGCGTGCCGCAGCTTGACCCACATGCCGTAGCCGGCGGTTGGGCCGGAGTCGATCACGACACCGTCGGAGACGGCGTGGATCGGGGTGCCGATCGAGTTCGCGAGGTCGATGCCGGCGTGCAGGACGCCCCACCGGTAGCCGAAGCCCGAGGTGAAGATGCCCTTGGTCGGCATCACGAACAGCGGCTGCTGGAGCCGGGCCTCGCGCTGGGCCCGCTCCTGCGCGAAAGCCACACCGTGGGCGAGCTCGGCGTTGTGCACGGCGACGTTGGCGGCCGGCTGGACGGTCACCATCTGCATGCCGCCGCCGGAAGTGCTGATCGGACCGGTTGCTGCGGACTGGGCGGCCAGCACGGTCTCGGACTTGGAGTGCTGGGGGGTCTCGGTAGCCGAGTGCGCGGCCGCCGCGGCGGCACCGGCGGCCAGTGAACCGATCAAAACCCGGCCCCGAGCGGCACCGGTGAGTTGTTTGCGGTGCTGCGAGCGACCGGTCAGGGGTCCGGCCTCGCTGCGGGCCCGGTTCGTGCCGCGCTCGAGGGGGCTGAGCCGACGCTCGCTGACGCTGGGGCCGATCAGATCGCGGACGGTGAGGTTGTCGGTCTCGTCGAGATCGTCGAGTTCAGGGGCGCCGAGGACCTCGGCTTCTTTCTCAAAAGCTGAGTTCGCACTGAAGCCCGAGTCGGCGAGTTTTCCGAACTCGTTGAACGGGATGATGTCAGTGACTTCGTTGCGATGAACGACAGGCCTGCGGTCGCGCGACGCCGAAAGCTCTCCCCATGCAGCAGACGACGCCGGGATTTGCTGGGTCAACCTGATTGTCCTTCGAGCCGTAACCATAACGTTATCTGGACTCTGAGACGTTAACCGCCGGGCGCAAGGCGTCGCAAGTTAAGCCAGCGATCCGATCATGATTGTGACTCGTATCACTCGCCGCGCTCCGGTGAGATCTGCCACATCCGTCGGTGCCCATGGCGGAACACTCTGGCCGTCTCGATACAGTTCCCGCAAGCGGGCAACGGAAAACTTAGTCCGCTCACAAAAGGCCGACACACAGAAGTGAGCCCATGGATCTTTTCGAGTACCAGGCAAAAGAACTGTTCGCCAAGCACAGCGTCCCCACAACTCCCGGCCGGGTGACGGACACCGCCGACGAGGCCAAAGCCATCGCTGAAGAGATCGGGCACCCGGTCATGGTCAAGGCACAGGTCAAAGTCGGCGGACGCGGCAAGGCCGGCGGCGTGAAGTACGCGGCGACCCCGGACGACGCTTACACCCACGCGAAGAACATTCTCGGCCTGGACATCAAGGGCCACGTCGTGAAGAAGCTGCTGGTTGCCGAGGCGAGCGACATCGCCGAGGAGTACTACATCTCCTTCCTGCTGGACCGCTCCAACCGCACCTACCTGGCGATGTGCTCGGTCGAGGGCGGCATGGAGATCGAAGAGGTCGCCGCCACCAAGCCCGATCGGCTCGCCAAGGTTCCGGTGGACGCGGTGAAGGGTGTCGACGAGGCTTTCGCTCGCTCGATCGCCGAGCAGGGCCACCTGCCGGCTGAGGTGCTCGACGCCGCGGCAGTGACCATCGCCAAGCTGTGGGAGGTCTTCGTCGGCGAGGACGCCACCCTGGTCGAGGTCAACCCGCTGGTCCGCACGCCCGACGACCGGATCCTGGCGCTGGACGGCAAGGTGACCCTCGACGGCAACGCCGACTTCCGTCAGCCCGCCCACGTCGAGTTCGAAGACCGCGACGCCACCGACCCGCTCGAGCTCAAGGCCAAGAAGCACGACCTCAACTACGTCAAGCTCGACGGCCAGGTCGGCATCATCGGCAACGGCGCAGGCCTGGTGATGTCGACGCTGGACGTCGTCGCCTACGCCGGCGAGAAGCACGGCGGCGTGAAGCCGGCCAACTTCCTCGACATCGGCGGTGGAGCCTCGGCCGAGGTGATGGCCGCGGGCCTGGACGTCATCCTGGGCGATTCGCAGGTCAAAAGCGTGTTCGTGAACGTCTTCGGCGGCATCACCTCGTGTGACGCCGTCGCCAACGGCATCGTCAAGGCGCTGGAGATCCTGGGCGGCGACGCCAACAAGCCGCTCGTGGTGCGACTGGACGGCAACAACGTCGACGAAGGCCGGCGGATTCTCACCGAGGCCAACCACCCGCTGGTGACGCTGGTGCCCACGATGGACGAGGCCGCCGACAAGGCCGCCGAACTGGCGAGCGCCTGATAAGGAGACATGACCCATGGCTATATTCCTGACCTCCGAAAACAAGGTCGTCGTCCAGGGCATCACCGGTTCCGAGGCCACCAAGCACACCGCCCGGATGCTCAAGGCCGGCACACACATCGTTGGCGGCGTCAATGCCCGCAAGGCCGGAACCACGGTGGCGCACAAGAACGTTGACGACGAGCCGGTGGAACTGCCGGTGTTCGGCAGCGTCTCCGAGGCCATCGAGAAGACCGGCGCCGACGTGTCGATCATCTTCGTGCCACCGGTATACGCCAAGGACGCGATCATCGAGGCCATCGACGCCGAGATCCCGCTGCTGGTCGTCATCACCGAGGGAATTCCGGTGCAGGACAGCGCATATGCGTGGGCCTACAACGAGTCCAAAGGCAACAAGACCCGCATCATCGGCCCGAACTGCCCCGGCATCATCACCCCGGGCCAGGCCCTGGTCGGCATCACCCCGGCCAACATCTCCGGGCCCGGACCCGTCGGTCTGGTGTCCAAGTCCGGCACGCTGACTTACCAGATGATGTTCGAGCTGCGCGACTTCGGCTTCTCGACCTCGATCGGAATCGGCGGTGACCCGGTCATCGGCACCACCCACATCGACGCCATCGAAGCCTTCGAGAAGGACTCGGAAACCAAGGTCATCGTGATGATCGGTGAGATCGGTGGTGACGCCGAAGAGCGCGCCGCCGATTACATCAAGGCCAACGTGACCAAGCCGGTCGTCGGCTATGTCGCGGGATTCACTGCGCCGGAAGGCAAGACGATGGGCCATGCCGGTGCCATCGTCTCGGGTTCGTCGGGCACCGCGCAGGCCAAGAAGGAAGCCCTCGAGGCCGCCGGGGTGAAGGTCGGCAAGACGCCGTCCGAGACCGCCGCGCTGGCACGGGAGATTCTCGAGAGCCTGTAGGCGGTCCCCGGCAAATTGGAACGTGTTACAGGTTTCGGTTAGCCTGACGAATTAACACTTGTCAGGAGGCCTGTAATGGATCCGCGTACGCGACGATGCAGAGCGAAGCGATGAGGAGGAGCGGCGCCATCGACGGCAGTACTCCGGTCGTCGTCGGCGTCGGCCAGTTCACTGAGCGCATCGACGACCCCGGCTACCGCGGGTTGTCCGCGGTCGACCTGGCCACCGAGGCCGTTCGCGCCGCGCTCGCCGACACCGGTGGTGACGTGACCGCAGTGGCGGCGGCGATCGAGGTGTTCGCTGGCCTGCGGCAGTTCGAGATCTGCACACCGTTCAACTCGCCGCCCTTCGGCTGCTCGGACAACTACGTGCGTTCGGTGGCTCAGCGGGTCGGCGCCAATCCGGCGCGGGCGGTGCTCGAGTCGATCGGCGGCAACGGGCCCGCAGAAGTTGATGACGGAGTTTGCCGGGGCGATAGCCGCCGGCGACGTCGAGGTCGTGTTGATCCTTGGCTCCGAGCCGGGGTCGACGGCCAAGTACTTCGCCGGTCGAGACGACAAGCCGGACTTCACCGAGCACGTCGGCGGCCAACTCGAAGACCGTGGCTACGGTTTCGAGCAGTACATGAGCGAGTACACCGCGAAGCACGGGCTGACCGGAGCGCCTGTGCAATACGGACTGCTCGACAACGCCCGCCGGGCGCGGCTCGGGCTCGGCGTCGCCGACTACCGCCACGCGATGGCCGAGCTCTTTGCCCCGTTCTCCAAAGTTGCTGCCAAGAACCCGTTTTCGTCGTCACCGGTGGAACGCTCGGTCGACGAGATCGAAACCGTCACCGACGAGAACCGGATGATCTGCGATCCGTATCCGCGGCTGCTTGTGGCCCGCGACACCGTCAACCAGGGCGCCGCGGCGTTGGTGATGTCGGTGTCGGCGGCCCGCCGACTCGGAGTGCCCGAGGACAAGTGGGTGTATCTGCGCGGCCATGCCGACCAGACCGAGCAGGACCTGCTGGACCGCGAGAGCGTCAGCGTCAGCTACTCCGCCAAACAGGCTGTGGCCGAAGCGCTTCGGGGCGCGGGCATCGGCATCGACGACGTGGCGACGTTCGATTTGTACAGCTGCTTCCCGTTCCCGGTGTTCGCGGTGTGCGACGAGTTCGGGCTCGCCGCCGACGACCCGCGGGGTCTGACGCTCACCGGCGGCCTGCCGTATTTCGGCGGCCCGGGCAACAGCTATTCGCTGCACGGCATCGCCGAGACGGTGGCCGCCATGCGCGACAAGCCGGGCTCGTACGGCCTCCTCGGCGCCAACGGCGGTGTGATGAGCAAGTATTCGGTGGGGGTGTATTCCACCGAACCCGACGAGTGGACCGCCGACCGTAGCAAGGCGCTGCAGCAGGACATCGCCGCTCTGCCGAAGGTCTCGGTCACGCGAAATGCCAACGGCGCGGGGACTATTGAGACGTACTCCGTTCGCTACGACTGGCCGACGACGACTGGCGTCATCATCGGCCGCCTCGATGCCGACGGCTCGCGCTTCATGGCGCTCACCGAGGACGAGGATCTGGTGGCGTTGATGACCGACGGTGACCCGCTGGGTGCCGGCATCACCGTGAAGTCGACCGACGAGGGCATCAACCGGGCGTCGCTCGGCTAGCCGGACAGCGCGGCGACGAGTCCCTCACAGTCTTCGACGGTCACGTTGAGCGCCGAGTGATCGCGCAGACCGATCACGCGGTGAATCCTCGGCTCGAAGTGGACGCACACACCCCGGGTTGCGTTGGTGCCGAAGGTCAGTCCGTCGTCGGCCAGCGATAGCCGCGGGCCCACCGCGGTCCACCACCGGTACGGGCCGGTGATATGCGCATCCTGAATCTGGGACAGCGGCGCGTCGACGCGAAACGGGCCATAGCGGGCGATGAACCGGCCGTCGTCGCTGATGGTGACGCCCTGCGTGGTCGGCCAGGCCCGAAAGGCCAGCCACAGCGGGGCCATTCGGGTGTCGTAGCGGTAAGGAAAGTGCCGGCCCTGCTGCGTCACGATGCGCCTTCCGTCGGTGTCAGCGGCTAGACCGCGGCGGCGAGCTTGCCGGCCAATCGCTCGACGTAGGCGCCCACCTCATCTTCGGACTTGTCGGGCAGTCCGAACAACACCTCGGTTACCCCGATCTCCGCCCAGTGCGCCAACTTCTCGGGAATCGGCTTGAAGTCCAGCGCGACGATCTGCGGGGCCCCGTCGCGACCCGCGGCGGCCCAGGTGTCCTGTAGCAACTTCACCGGCTCGTCGATGTCGAAGTCGCGCGGCGTGGTGATCCAGCCGTCGGCGCTGCGGGCGATCCACTTGAAGTTCTTCTCGTTGCCCGCCGCCCCGACCAGCACCGGGATGTGCGACTGCACCGGCTTGGGCCACGCCCAACTCGGCCCGAAGTTGACGAACTCGCCCTCGTAAGCGGCCTCTTCCTCGGTCCACAACGCACGCATCGCCTCGATGTATTCGCGCAGCATGGTCCGGCGGCGGCCGGGCGGCACGCCGTGGTCGGCGAGCTCGTCGGTGTTCCAGCCGAATCCCACGCCGAGGCTGACCCGCCCGCCCGAGAGGTGGTCGAGCGTCGCGATCGACTTCGCCAGCGTGATCGGGTCGTGTTCAACCGGGAGCGCCACCGCGGTGGACAGCCGCACCCGCGACGTCACCGCGCAGGCGGCGCCGAGACTCACCCAGGGATCCAGCGTCCGCATGTAGCGGTCGTCGGGCAACGACTCGTCGCCGGTGGTCGGATGCGCGGCCTGACGCTTGATCGGGATGTGGGTGTGTTCGGGTACGTAGAACGTCGTAAACCCGTGGTTATCGGCAAGAGTGGCGGCCGCCGCCGGGGAGATTCCGCGATCGCTGGTGAACAGCACAAGCCCGTAGTCCATGGATGAATTAGAACGTGTTCCAATCTCGCGGGCAACAACGGGGGTTGGTACTGGCGACCGCCGTCGCACCTAAGGTGCGCTAGCGTGGTTGATCGGCTCGCGTCGCAAATCCCGCGCAGGCCGTCGCCACCCGCGTCGACCCAACGTTTAACGGTAGCCTCGCGAGGGGCGGCGCGCGGGAGTAACCAGCGCCGCACGACAATGGCGCCGCAACCGCATCGGAAGGCACAGGAGAAGCCATGACTTACCCGCCCGGCAACCCCGGATATCCGCCCTCGCAGTCGCCCGGCTCCTACGGGGCTCCCGCATCGGCGTCGTTTGCGAAGTCCGAGGACGCCGAGAACAACCTCAAGCACTACCTGACCATTGCGGTCGCGGTGCTGGGCGTGCTGACATACCTGGCCAGCTACTTCCCGATGGTCTCCCGAATGCTGCCCAACGGCGACGAGCTCGTCGAGAAGGGCAGCACCCTGCCGGTCGACCTGGTGTTGCTGGCCGGCCTGCTGGCCGGAGTGAGCCTGTTGCCGAGGGCCAAGAACTTCCTCGCCGCAATCGCCGCCGTCTCGCTTTTGGGCTCGCTGTTGCTGATCCAGGACACCATCGACGCGTCGGATCGCGGTGCCGGACTCTGGATCGCCGTCACGGCCGGTGTCGTGCAGGCCGCGCTGGCCATTGCCGCTCTGTTGCTGGATGCGGGCGTGATCACGGCGCCGGCGCGGCGCCCCAAATACGACCAGTATTACGGCCAGTACGGCGGTTACTACGGCCAGCAGCAAGCCCCCTACCAGCAGTCCGGCTACGGAACGCAATACGGCGGCTACCCGTCCGGCCCGACGACCGGCGGCTTCGCCGCGCAGCAGGGACCGCAGCCCAGCTCGGCGCAGTCGCAGCACGGATCGCCCACCCCGCCAACGGGTTTCCCCAGCTTCAGCCCGCCGCCGTCGACCGGCTCCAGCGCGCCGCAACAGGGCAACGCCGCTGATCAGGGTGGGTCCAACCACGGCCAGCAGTCGTTCGGCTCGGGTCAGCAGCCGCAGGCGCCGTCGGGCCCGTCGCAGTCCTGACCGGGTGCGTCCAGGCGCGGCGAGTCGCCCACTGCCCGATCGGGTAGGTAACGTCCTCAGACCGTGACCCCGGACAGTCGAACCCCGGGCGCCCACCAGGCGCGTGACCTTCTGCGGGTCGCGTTCGGCCCGGCCGTGGTGGCTTTGGTGGTCATCGCCGCGGTGACGTTGTTGCAGTTGGTGATTGCCAACAGCGACATGACCGGCGCGTTGGGCGCGATCGCCAGCATGTGGCTCGGCGTGCATCAGGTGCCCATCTCGATCGGCGGCCGCGAGCTCGGGGTGATGCCGCTGCTGCCGGTGCTGCTGATGGTGTGGGGGACGGCGCGCACCACCGCGCACGCCACCACGCCGACGGCTTCCTGGTTCGTCACCCGCTGGATCGTCGCGTCGGCGCTGGGCGGGCCGCTGCTGTTCACCGCGATCGCGCTGGCCGTGATTCACGACGCGGCGTCGGTGATCACCGAGTTGCAGACGCCCGATGCGTTACGGGCTTTCACCAGCGTGCTGATGGTGCACGCGCTCGGCGCCGTCATCGGGGTCGGGTCGCGGGTCGGTCGCCGGGCCCTGGCGGCGTCGCCGCTGCCGGAGTGGCTGGGCGATTCGCTGCGCGCGGCGACGGCCGGCATGCTGGCGCTGCTCGGCCTGTCCGGGGTGGTCACGGCCGGCTCGCTGGTCGTGCACTGGGCGACGATGCAGGATCTGTACGGGATCACCGGGTCGGTCTTCGGTCAGTTCAGTCTGACGCTGCTCTCCATCCTCTACGTGCCCAACGTGATCGTCGCGACCGCCGCGATGGCGGTGGGGTCGAGCGCCCACCTCGGGTTTGCCACATTCAGCTCGTTCACGGTGTTCGGCGGCGACATCCCCGCGCTGCCGGTGCTGGCGGCGGCTCCCCACCCACCGCTGGGGCCGATCTGGGTTGCGCTGCTGATCGTCGGCGCCTCCTCGGCGGTTGCGCTCGGCCAGCAATGTGCGCGACGGCCCTTGCCGCTGTCCGATGCGCTGGCGAAGGTCGGCGTTGCGGCGTTGGTGGCGGCGCTGACGCTGGCGCTGCTCGGTTACGCCGGCAGCGGTCAGCTCGGCAACTTCGGCGGCGTTGGAATCGACCAGGGCACATTTGGTTTCGCTATCTTCCTGTGGTTCACCGCGATCGGCGCGCTCACCGTCGTGATGGCCGGTGGGGTCAGGCGCCGTCCGCGCCCGCCCAAGCCGGTTCCCGTCGCGCCACCACCCGAGCCGCCGGTACTCGCCGAGCCGAGTCCGGAGTTCGAGGCCGACGACTCGCACTTCGAGGCCCAGGACACGTCGGGCCTCGATCTGCCGCACGAGGACGACCGATGACTTTGTCCGCCTCCCCCTCGGGCCGGTAGCGGCCCGCATCGTCGGCAGACGTAGGCTCTGACCTGTGCAGCAATCGTTCCGTGTGCCTCCCAGCGCACCGGCACGATTGGTGGTGCTGGCCTCGGGCACTGGTTCGCTGCTGGCGTCGCTGCTGGACGCGGCGGTTGGTGACTACCCGGCCCGGGTGGTGGCCGTCGGCGTCGATCGCGACTGTGCGGCTGTCGACATCGCCGCCGCCGCCTCCCTGCCCGCTTTCCGGGTGCGACTGGGCGACTACTTCGATCGCGAGGCGTGGGACACCGCTTTCACCGAAGCCACCGCTGACCATTCGCCGGACCTCGTCGTGTCCGCGGGTTTCATGAAAATTCTTGGACCGCAATTTCTTTCGAAGTTCGAAGGCCGAACCCTCAATACCCATCCGGCGTTGTTGCCGGCTTTCCCGGGCGCGCACGGGGTGGCTGACGCGCTGGCCCACGGCGTCAAAGTCACCGGCTGCACAGTGCATCTGGTCGACGCCGGCACCGACACCGGCCCGATACTGGCCCAGCAGGCCGTTCCGGTGCTCGACGACGACACCGAAGAGACCCTGCACGAACGCATCAAGGTCACCGAACGGCGGCTCTTGGTGGACGTGATAGCCGCGGTAGCGACCGGCGGCGTGACCTGGATCGGACGAAAGGCGACGATCGGATGAGCCGTGTCGGCGACGACCAACGGGACAGTGCGATTCGGAAAGGGCAGTGGCACAGATGAGCACAGACCAGGGCAAGCGGCCGATCCGCCGGGCGCTGATCAGCGTCTACGACAAGACCGGTCTGGTCGACCTCGCTCAAGGCCTGGCCGACGCCGGGGTGGAGATCGTGTCGACCGGGTCGACCGCGAAAACCATTGCTGACAAGGGCATCCCGGTTACTCCGGTGGAGCAGCTCACCGGCTTCCCGGAGGTGCTCGACGGCCGCGTCAAGACCCTGCACCCGCGGGTGCACGCCGGATTGCTGGCCGACCTGCGCAAGCCCGAGCACGCCGCGGCCCTCGAGCAACTCGGCATCGCGGCGTTCGAGTTGGTGGTGGTCAACCTCTACCCGTTCAGCCAGACCGTGGAGTCCGGCGCGGGCGTCGACGAGTGTGTCGAGCAGATCGACATCGGTGGACCGTCGATGGTCCGCGCGTCGGCCAAAAACCACCCGAGCGTCGCAGTGGTCACCGATCCGCTGGGCTACGACGGCGTTCTGGCCGCCGTGCGCGGCGGTGGTTTTACGCTCGCCGAGCGAAAGAAGCTGGCGTCTTTAGCATTTCAGCACACAGCCGAGTATGACGTGGCGGTGGCCGGGTGGATGGAGTCGACGCTGGCGCCCGAGGAGCCGGCCACGGAATTCCCCGAATGGATCGCCGGCACGTGGCGCCGCTCGACCCAGCTGCGCTACGGCGAGAACCCGCATCAGCAGGCCGCGCTGTACGTCGACGACATCGGCTGGCCCGGGCTGGCGCAGGCTCAGCAACTGCACGGGAAAGAGATGTCTTACAACAACTTCACCGACGCCGACGCGGCCTGGCGGGCGGCGTTCGATCACGAGGACACCTGCGTCGCAATCATCAAGCACGCCAACCCATGTGGCATCGCCGTGTCGTCAGACTCGGTTGCCGACGCGCACCGCAAGGCCCACGAATGTGATCCGCTCAGCGCATTCGGCGGCGTGATTGCGGCCAACACCGAAGTCAGCGTCGAGATGGCCGAATACGTCAGCACGATTTTCACCGAGGTGATCGTCGCCCCGGCCTATGCGCCCGGCGCCGTCGACGTGTTGGCCCGCAAGAAGAACGTCCGGGTGCTGCTGGCGTCAGAGCCGATCGGTGATGACACCGAGCGGCGCCAGATCAGCGGGGGCCTGCTGGTCCAGCAGCGCGACCAGATCAACGCGCAGGGTGACGACCCGAACAACTGGACGCTTGCGACGGGCGAGCCGGCCGACCCGACCACGCTGACCGATCTGGTCTTCGCCTGGCGAACCTGCCGCGCGGTGAAATCCAACGCGATCGTCATCGCCGGTGGGGGCGCCACCGTCGGCATCGGCATGGGGCAGGTGAACCGCGTCGACGCCGCGCGCCTGGCCGTCGAGCGTGGGGGAGACCGGGTGCGGGGCGCGGTCGCCGCGTCTGACGCCTTCTTCCCGTTCCCGGACGGCCTGGAGACCCTGGCGGCCGCGGGCGTGAAGGCGATCGTGCATCCGGGCGGCTCGGTGCGCGACGACGAGGTGACGGCCGCCGCGGCAAACTTCGGCATCGCGCTCTACCTGACCGGCGCGCGGCACTTCGCGCACTAGCGGCGCGCTACGCGGTGGGCCACTCAAGTGACGGGTGTTCGAACGCTCAACGACTGGCCAGCAACGCCTCGCAATTTGCTTACCGGGGCGTCAACGACCTTCTTCCGAACAAGAGCGGATCGGCATAGGGTCGGAATTCGGGCACGTCAACCTGGGCAAGTCCGAGCCAATCGATGAGTATCCGAGAGGAAATGATGCGCGCGATCACACGAAGAACAGCGTCGTTCTCAGTCGCTCTTGCAGCGTTCGCACTGCTCGGTGCGGGATGTCACCAACCGGACAACTCGAGTAAGTCCTCGTCGAGTTCCGCAGCGTCCTCGTCGTCGTCCGCGATGCTGTCGTCGGCTGTCGCCGCGCCGACCTCGAGCGCGACCGCCGCGCCGTCCCCGACACAGATCGCCGGCAAGAACGGCACCATGTACACCGTCGAAGGGCCGATCCTGGCCAAGTGGGAGACCCTCACTGACGAGCAGAAGAAGGACCTGGGCGCGCCCTACGACAACCAGAAGAACACCGCCGACAACAGCGGCGTCTATCAGCAGTACGACGGTGGCGTGCTGATCTACCAGAACGGCGGCCCCGTCTACCTCGTGTGGGGCAAGATCCGCGATGCGTGGAACGACAACCAGGCATCGCAGGGCAAGCTGGGCTACCCGACCGCCGACGAAACCAAGGAGCCGGATGGGAGCTACAAGTCGACGTTCGAGCACGGCACCATCACCTGGAAGGAAGGCGACGAGCACGCGACGGTGACAACCAGCTAGTCGCTTCTCGTTTCACGCCTCGAAAGGCCGGGCCATCCAGCGATTGCCCGGCCTTTCCATTTATCAGTAGCGTGGTGTGGTGACCGCTGCTAACAATCTGCCCCGCACCGTCGGCGAACTACGTGCCGCCGGGCACCGCGAACGAGGCGTCAAGCAAGAGATCCGGGAAAACCTGCTGGCTCGATTGACGGAGGGCGCAGATGTCGAGGCCATTTGGCCGGGCATCCTGGGTTTCGACGACACCGTGTTGCCGCAACTGGAGCGGGCGTTGATCGCCGGTCACGACTTCGTGTTGCTGGGTGAACGCGGTCAGGGCAAGACCCGTCTGCTGCGTGCGTTGGTCGGCCTACTCGACGAGTGGACGCCGGTGATCTCGGGCGCCGAACTCGGCGAGCACCCTTACCGCCCGATCACCCCGGAGTCCATCCGCAAGGCCGCCACCCTCGGCGACGACCTGCCCATCGAGTGGCGGCACCGCAGCGAGCGCTACACCGAGAAACTGGCCACCCCGGACACCAGCGTCGCCGACCTGGTCGGTGACATCGACCCGATCAAGGTCGCCGAAGGCCGCAGCCTCGGCGACCCGGAGACCATCGCCTACGGCCTGATCCCGCGGGCGCATCGCGGCATCGTCGCCGTCAACGAGCTGCCCGACCTGGCCGAGCGCATCCAGGTTTCGATGCTCAACGTGATGGAGGAGCGCGACATCCAGGTCCGCGGCTACACGTTGCGGCTACCGCTGGACGTGCTCGTGGTCGCGAGCGCCAACCCCGAGGACTACACCAACCGCGGTCGAATCATCACCCCGCTCAAGGACCGGTTCGGCGCCGAGATCCGCACCCACTACCCGCTCGAGCTCGACGCGGAGGTCGCCGTCATTACCCAGGAGGCGCACCTGTCCGCGCAGGTGCCGGAATACCTGACCCAGGTGATCGCCCGGTTCGCTCGCTACCTGCGCGAGTCGAACTCGGTCGACCAGCGGTCTGGGGTGTCGGCGCGATTCGCCATCGCCGCCGCGGAAACCGTCGCCGCCTCGGCCCGCCACCGCGGCGCGGTGCTGGGCGAGACGGACCCGGTGGCCCGGGTGGTCGATCTGGGCACGGTGATCGACGTGCTGCGCGGCAAGCTCGAATTCGAGTCCGGCGAAGAAGGTCGCGAGCAGGCCGTGCTGGAACACCTGCTGCGCCGCGCCACCGCCGACACCGCGTCCCGCGCGCTCGGGGGCATCGACGTCGGTCCGTTGGTGTCGGCCGTCGAGGGCGGCTCGGCGGTGACGACCGGTGAGCGGGTGGCGGCCAAAGACGTGCTCGCCGCGCTGCCGAATCTGCCGGTGATCGACGCGATCGCCAAGCGGCTCGGCGCCGAGTCCGAGGGTGAGCGCGCTGCGGCGCTCGAATTGGCTTTGGAGGCACTGTATTTGGCCAAGCGCATCGACAAGGCATCCGGAGAAGGCGAAACCGTCTATGGCTAAAGGCCATTCGTCGCGGTACTCCGCGTACACCGGCGGAGCTGATCCACTGGCCCCGCCGGTGGATCTGCGCGAAGCACTCGAACAGATCGGCCAGGACGTCATGGCGGGCACCTCGCCGCGGCGGGCGTTGTCGGAGTTGCTGCGCCGCGGCACTAAGAGCGTGACGGGGGCTGACCGGTTGGCCGCTGAGGCCAATCGGCGACGCCGAGAGTTGTTGCGCGAGAACAATTTGGACGGCACGTTGCAGGAGATCAAGAAGCTGCTCGACGAGGCGGTGCTGGCGGAGCGCAAGGAACTCGCCCGCGCGCTGGACGACGACGCCCGGTTCGGCGAGCTGCAACTGGACTCGCTGTCGCCGTCGCCGGCCAAGGCCGTGCAGGAGCTCTCTGAGTACGGCTGGCGCAGCGACGAGGCGCGCCAAAAGTACGACCAGATCAAGGATCTGCTGGGCCGCGAGATGCTCGACCAGCGCTTCGCGGGCATGAAGGAGGCCCTGGAGGGCGCTACCGACGAGGACCGCCAGCGGGTCACCGACATGGTCAACGATCTCAACGACCTGCTGGACAAGCACGCCAGAGGCGAAGACACGCAGCAGGATTTTCAGGACTTCATGGACTCCCACGGCGAGTTCTTCCCGGAGAACCCGCAGAACGTCGAGGAGCTGCTGGACTCGCTGGCCAAGCGGGCGGCGGCTGCGCAGCGGTTCCGCAACAGTCTGAGCGCCGACCAGCGGGCCGAGCTGGATGCGTTGGCGCAGCAGGCATTCGGATCGCCGGCGCTGACGCAGGCGCTCGACCGTCTCGACGGCCACCTGCAGGCCGCCCGGCCCGGCGAGGACTGGGACGGCTCGTCGGAGTTCAGTGGCGACAACCCGCTCGGCATGGGCGAGGGCGCACAGGCGTTGTCCGACATCGCCGAGTTGGAGCAGCTCGCCGAGCAGCTGTCGCAGAGCTATCCGGGCGCGACCATGGACGACGTCGACCTGGACGCGTTGGCCCGTCAGCTCGGCGACCAGGCCGCCATCGACGCCAAGACGCTGTACGAACTCGAGCGGGCGCTGGTTAACCAGGGTTTCCTGGACCGCGGCTCGGACGGTCAGTGGCGGCTGTCGCCCAAGGCCATGCGACGTCTCGGTGAGACGGCGTTACGCGATGTGGCACAACAGCTGTCCAGCCGCCACGGCGAGCGCGAACTGCGGCGCGCCGGCGCGGCGGGTGAGCTCACCGGTGCCACCCGGCCCTGGCAGTTCGGCGACACCGAGCCGTGGAATGTCACCCGGACGCTGACCAACGCGGTGCTGCGGCAGGCCGGAACGCGGACGTTGGACGGCCCGCTGGACATCACGGTCGACGACGTCGAGGTGTCCGAGACCGAGACCCGTACCCAGGCCGTGGTGGCGCTGTTGGTGGACACGTCGTTCTCGATGGTGATGGAGAACCGCTGGCTGCCGATGAAGCAGACCGCGCTCGCGCTCGACCATCTGGTGCGCACCCGGTTTCGTTCGGATGCGTTGCAGATCATCGCGTTCGGGCGCTACGCGCGCACGATGACGAGCGCCGAGCTGATGGGCCTGGAGGGTGTGTACGAGCAGGGCACCAACCTGCATCACGCGCTGGCGCTGGCCGGCCGGCATCTGCGCCGGCACCCGAACGCGCAACCGGTGCTGCTGGTGGTCACCGACGGCGAACCGACCGCGCACCTCGAAGATCACGGTGACGGTACGTCGGTGTTTTTCGATTACCCGCCGCATCCTCGGACCATCGCCAATACCGTGCGCGGCTTCGACGAGATGGCCCGACTGGGCGCGCAGGTGACGATCTTCCGGTTGGGCAACGACCCCGGGCTGGCCCGGTTCATCGATCAGGTGGCCCGCCGGGTCGAGGGCCGGGTGGTCGATCCCGACCTCGACGGGCTGGGCGCCGCGGTGGTCGGCGACTACCTACGATCGCGGCGCCGACGTTAGCCCAGCAAATTAGCGCTAGGCCTTTCGGTTCTTGCGCCGGACGCCGACGCCTCCCCACAGCGAGAAGCCGCGGATACGGACGGTCGGGGCGCCGGGCGTGCCCTCGCCTTCGACGTTGTGGTCGAAGCCGCCCATCACCCCATGACCCTTGATCTCGACGTTGACCTCCGGCGGCAGCAGGATGGTCTGCCCGCCCATGATCGAGGTGGCGTTGATTTCGACGTCGGTCGAGGTGAAGTCGGCGTAGCGGAGGTCGATCACGCCGCCGCCCCACAGCGCGAATGTCGTCAGCTTCTTCGGCACGTTCCACCGGCCGCGGCGTTCGAACGCACTCATGATCGCGAGCAACAGCATCGACGGGGCGGGCTTGGTGGCGCCGCCGCGCTGAAAGTTGACCGACGACCCGAGCAGATCCGAGCGCAGCCGGTCGAGCTCGTCGTAGGTTTGCGCAGCGTAGGCCTTGGTGAGCCGGTCTTCGTAGTCGCTCATCTGCAGTTTGCCCTGAGCCGCTGCGTCGGTGAGCAGCTGTGCCACCTGGATACGGTCGGTCTCGGCGGCACGCGTCTCTGCGTCCGGCCGGTCGCACGCCCCTCGTTGCGCTGACTTGCTCATCAACGACGAGCCTACGACGAAGAGATGTGGCCGCAAGGATCTTGGCCAAACTGTTGCGTCAACCTCACTGTTCGCTCAGCTGGCGCTGCGCGGCGCGGGCCGCCCGGTCGGAGAGACGGTCGTAGATGGGATCGGAGCGCAGCGCCACCGCGACGAGCAGCGCGACGGCGCATGCCCCGAGCATTGGAGGTAGCTGGTTGGTGTTTCCGGTCATCTCGGTGGCCAGGATCAGGCCGGTGACCGGTGCGTGCACCGACGCGGTGAAGAACGCGGCCATCCCGATCAGCGCGCAGGCAGACAGGCTCGGCACGGCGTGCGGCGTCAGGTGCGCCGCGACCAGCCCGACACACAGTCCGGCCTGCGAGCCGAGCACCAGCATGGGAGCGAACAGACCGCCGGGGGTGGCCGCGGCGTAGGAGACCACACCAAACGCGAACCGCAGCACGAACATGCCGGCGACGACCAGCAGGGTGCCATGGCCCAGCAGCGCGTTCTCGGTGAGGTTGTCCCCGCTGCCGGCCAGGTCGGGTGCGGCCCACACCAACAGCCCGACGAGCGCGCCGGTGGCCGCGGCGCGGACTTCCTTCGGCAGGCGGCTGGCGTCGGCGCGCTGGAGTGCGCGCATCACCGACCCGTTGTAAAGGACGCCGAGGACGCCGGTGACGAGGCCGATCACGAGCACCCAGCCAGACTCCAGCAGTCGCGGATTGCTGATCGGGTGCATGTGGAATTCGGTCTCCGACCGCATCAGCAGCCGCGCGGCCGCGAATCCGGAGGCCGATGCCACCAGCGTGGCGAGTGTGGTGCGCGGGTCGAATCGCTTGAGCAGTTCCTCGAGGACGAAGACGCCGCCGGCGATCGGCGCGTTGAACGCGGTTGCCAGACCGGCCGCGGCACCGCCGGCGACCAGGATGCGAAGGTCGACCATGTTGCGCCGGGTCAAGGTGGCGACGATGACCGCAGCGGTGCCACCCATCTGCACCGAGGGCCCCTCGCGGCCCAGTGCCATGCCGCTGCTGATCGCCAGCAGACCGCCGACGTACTTGATCGGCAGGATGCGGAATCGGTCGGGACGCACCCGGCCGTCGGCGACCGCCTCAACGCGGGGAATTCCGCTGCCCTCGGCATGCGGTTCGATCCGATGCACCAGGCCCGCGGCGATCGCGGCGGCGGCCATGCAGACGAGCACGACGACGGCCAGTCCCCACCAGCTGCCGTGTGCCCAGTCGGCGAGGTGGCCTCGCAGCCGAGCCCCCTGGCTCAGCAGAAGCTTGAACGTTCCGGCACTGATTCCGGTGAGCACGCCGACCAGCGCGGCCGCGACGACGAACCCGATCAGGCTTTCGGCGCCCTCGCCGTGGTCGTCGACCGGGTGGGTGGTCGGACGCTGCCATCCGGTGAACACGCTGCGCAGCACATTTCGCCAGCCGTCGCGCGTGTCGTCGTTCATGCCCATTGCATAGCCGAGGAACCTGGGCGGCCGATCGCGGGGGTCGCGTCTAGGTGGCCCAGCGCGGTGGCCGCTTCTCCAGGAACGACAGCATGCCTTCGCGGGCTTCGTCGGAGACGAAGAGCCGGGCCGACTCGGCGCCGAGCCGTTCGGCGTCGCGGTCGAAGCCGGCCAGCACCGCCGCGGTGGTCAGCGCCTTGGACGCCGCCAGGCCCTGCGGAGAGCCGCGGCCGATGTCGGCGACCAGTGCCGCGAGCGCGGCGTCGATGTCATCGACGGCCTCGGTGATCAGCCCGATCGCCGCGGCGGTCGCGGCGTCGAACGTCTCTCCGGTCAGGTAGTAACGGGCGGCCGCGCGTGCCGTCAGCTTCGGTAGCAGGGTCAACGAGATGATCGCCGGCGCTACCCCGATCCGGGCCTCGGTCAACGCGAACGTGCTCTTGGGTCCGGCGACGGCGATGTCCGCCGCGGCCACCAGGCCCATGCCGCCGGCCCGTACGTGACCGTTCACCGCGACGATCACCGGCAGCGGCGCCTCGACGATCGCCCGCAGCAGCGCCGCCATCTCCCGGGACCGCTGGGCGGTGGCCTCGGCGGGATCGGCGTTGGCCGACGAGCCCTCGGATAAGTCAGCGCCCGCGCAGAACGTGTTGCCGGTGTGCCCGAGCACGACGACCCGGACTGCGGGATCGGCCGCCGCGTCGCGCAGGCCCTGGTGCAGCTGGTTGACCAGCGTGGCCGACAGCGCGTTGCGGTTGTGCGGCGAGTCCAGCGTCAGCCGCGCCACGTGCCCGTCGACGGTGTAGGTGACGAGCGTGTCCATCAGTAGCTTCGGGGCAGGCCGAGCGATGTCTGCGCGACGAAGTTGAGCACCATCTCGCGGCTGACCGGCGCGATGCGGCCGAGCCTGGCCGAGGCCATCATCGCGGCCAGGCCGTACTCCTTGGTCAGACCGTTGCCGCCCAGCGACTGGATGGCCTGATCGACCGAACGCGTAGCAGCCTCGGCCGCAGCGTATTTCGCCATGTTGGCGGCCGTGGCTGCGCCGCCGTCGTCGCCGTTGTCGTACAACGTGGCGGCCTTCTGCATCATCAGCTTGGCCAGTTCGACCTCGATGTGGCACTGCGCCAACGGGTGTGACAGGCCCTGGTGCGAGCCGATGGGGACGCCCCACACCTGGCGGGTCTTGACGTAGTCGGCGGCCCGGTCCAGCGCGTAGCGGCCCATGCCGACGGAACTGGCCGCGCCCATGATCCGTTCGGGGTTGAGGCCCGCGAAAAGCTGTGCGATGGCGGCATCTTCGGCGCCGACGAGGGCGTCACTCGGTAGCCGTACGTCGTCCATGAAGACCTGGAACTGCCGCTCGGGGCTGATGATCTCCATGTCGATCGGGGTGTAGGTGAGGCCGGGCGATTCGGTGGGCACCACGAACAGCGCCGGGCGCAGCTTGCCGGTCTTGGCTTCCTCGGAGCGCGCGACCACCAGCACCGCCTGCGCCTGGTCGACTCCGGAGATGTAGACCTTCTGCCCCTTGAGGATCCAGTCGCTGCCGTCGCGGCGCGCGGTCGTGGTGATCTTGTGTGAGTTGGAGCCGGCGTCGGGCTCGGTGATCGCGAACGCCATCGTGATCGTGCCGTCGGCGATACCAGGGATCCAGCGCTTCTTCTGCTCCTCGGTGCCGAACTTGCTGATGATCGTTCCGTTGATGGCGGGCGAGACGACCATCAGCAGCAGCGCGCTGCCGGCGGCGGCCATTTCCTCCATCACCAGCGACAACTCGTACATGCCGGCGCCGCCGCCACCGTACTCCTCGGGCAGGTTGACCCCGAGAAAGCCGAGTTGACCTGCCTCAGACCATAATTCGTCGGTGTGTTCCTGGGCGCGGGCCTTCTTCAGGTAGTACTCGCTGCCGTATTTCGATGCCCAGTCGGACACCGCTTTGCGCAGCGCTCTGCGGTCCTCGTTTTCGATGAAGCTGTTGTCGGTCATGGGGTTTCTCCTTCTGCGTCGGGATCGTGGGGCGCGTCCACTCGCGCCAGTACGGCGCCGACCTCGACCTGGTGGCCGGTGTCGACATTGAGTTCTGCGAGCACGCCGTCGGTCGGGGCGGTGATGGTGTGCTCCATCTTCATTGCCTCGAGCCAGATCAGCGGTTGGCCGGCTGTGACGGTGTCGCCGACAGCGGCACCGAGCCGAATGACGTTGCCGGGCATGGGCGCAACCAGCGAGCCCTTCTCGACGGCCGATCCGGGCTCGGGGAAGCGCGACTGGGCGACCAAGTGCACCGAGCCCTGCGCGGAGTCGACGTAGACGGCTTGACCGTGCCTGGCCACCGCGAAGCTGCGTGCCACGCCGTGGTGATCACCCAGCACCACCTCGTCCGGCGATGCGGACACCAGGTGCACCGCCTCGTCGTTCGGCAGCGTCAATCCGGCTCTGCCGAACCGGTATTCGACACGGTGCTCGGCACCTGCGTCGTCGACGAAGGTCTTGACCTGGTGGCCCGACGCCAGGTTGCGCCAGCCGCTGGGCAGCGAACCCAGCACGGTGGCGGTGGCGCGGTTCTCGGCCGCGTCGGCCAGCGCCGCGGCGATCGCCGACAGCCGTATCACCGTGTCGTCGGCCAGCGGCGCGGACAACTCGGCCAAGCCGTGCGTGTCGAAGAACGCGGTATCGGTCGCGCCGTCCAGGAAGGCCTGATGCCGCAGCACGTTCACCAGCAGGTCGCGGTTGGTGCGCAGCCCGTGTACCTGGGCGCGCGCCAAGGCGTCGGCGAGCACGAGCGCCGCCTGCCGCCGCGTCGGGGCGTAGGAAATGATTTTGGCCAGCATCGGGTCGTAGTAGATGGATACAGAAGAGCCGTCTACGATGCCGGAGTCCAGCCGGATCCCGGTGCGAGCCCCGAGCGAAGCGAATTCTGTTCGGGTCGAGGGGATCCGAATGCGATGGACCAGTCCGGCCTGCGGCTGCCAATTCTGCGCGGGATCCTCGGCGTACAACCGCGCCTCGATCGACGATCCGTGAGCCGCAGGCGGTTCGGCGTCGAGGTGGACGCCGTCGGCGACCGCGATCTGCAACTCGACCAGGTCGAGCCCGGTGGTCTCCTCGGTGACCGGGTGCTCGACCTGCAGCCGGGTGTTCATCTCCAGGAAGAAGAACTCGCCGTCGTCGTCGGCGAGAAACTCCACCGTCCCTGCGCCGGTGTAGCCGATCGCGCCGGCCGCCAGCCGCGCCGCCTCGAACAACCTATCGCGCATGCCGGGGATCCGCTCGACCAACGGCGAGGGGGCCTCCTCGATGACCTTCTGGTGGCGGCGCTGGATCGAGCACTCCCGCTCGCCGACCGCCCACACCGTGCCGTGCGCGTCGGCCATCACCTGCACCTCGACGTGGTGGCCGGTCGGCAGGTAGCGCTCGCAGAACACCGTGGGGTCGCCGAACGCGGACTGAGCCTCGCGCTGGGCCGCGGCGACTTCGCTTGGCAGCGCGTCCAATTGGTCGACGACCCGCATGCCGCGCCCGCCACCGCCGGAGGACGCCTTGACCAGCACCGGCAGCTGTGCGGCGGTGACGGTCTCGGGGTCGAGTTCTTCCAGCACCGGAACCCCGGCCGCGGCCATCATCTTCTTGGATTCGATCTTGGAGCCCATCGCGCGCACAGCGTCGACCGGCGGGCCAATCCACACCAGACCGGCGGCCTGCACCGCGGCCGCGAAATCGGCGTTCTCCGAGAGGAATCCGTAACCGGGGTGCACCGCGTCAGCGCCGGCGGCGCGGGCGGCCGCGATGATCGCCTCGGCGTTGAGGTAGTCGCTGGTCTGCGGCAGGCGCACCCGGGCGTCGGCCTCCGCCACGTGCGGGGCGTTGGCGTCCGGGTCGGTGTAGACGGCGACGGTGCCCAGGCCGAGGTTGCGGCAGGTGGCGAAGACCCGCCGGGCGATCTCGCCGCGGTTGGCCACCAGAACTCGAGAGATTCCCATTTCCGTCACATCCGGAAGACGCCGAAGCTCGACGTCCCCTTGATCGGGCCATTGGCGATGGCGGACAAACACATTCCCAACACGGTGCGGGTATCCCGCGGGTCGATGATGCCGTCGTCGTAGAGCATGCCGGACATCACCATCGGCAGCGACTCGGCTTCGATCTGACCCTCGACAGCGGCCCGCATCGCCGCGTCGGCGTCCTCGTCGACCTGCTGGCCGCGTGCCTCGGTGGCGGCCCGGCTGACGATCGACAACACGCCGGCCAGTTGCGCGCCGCCCATCACCGCGGACTTGGCGCTCGGCCAGGCGAACAGGAAGCGTGGGTCATAGGCGCGGCCGCACATTCCGTAGTGCCCGGCGCCGTAGGACGCGCCGATCAGCAGCGAGATGTGCGGGACCGTCGAGTTCGAGACGGCATTGATCATCATCGAGCCGTGCTTGATCATCCCACCTTCCTCGTAGTCCTTGCCGACCATGTAACCGGTTGTGTTGTGCAGGAACAACAATGGGGTGTTCGAGCGGTTCGCCAGCTGGATGAACTGGGTGGCCTTCTGTGACTCCTCGCTGAACAGCACGCCGCGGGCGTTGGCCAGGATGCCCACCGGGTAGCCGTGCAGCCGCGCCCAACCGGTGACCAGCGACGAACCATACATCGCTTTGAACTCGTCGAATTCGGAGCCGTCGACGATCCGGGCGATCACCTCGCGCGGGTCGAAGGGGATGCGCAGATCGGCCGGCACGATGCCGATCAGCTCCTCGGGGTCGAAGAGCGGCTCGGTGACCGGAATCGGCTTCGGGCCCTGCTTGGTCCAGTTCAGCCGCGCGACGATGCGGCGGCCGATCCGGATCGCATCCACCTCGTCGACGGCGAAGTAGTCGCCCAAACCTGAGACGCGGGAATGCATTTCGGCACCGCCGAGCGACTCGTCGTCGGATTCCTCCCCGGTGGCCATCTTGACAAGCGGCGGACCGGCCAGGAACACCTTCGAGCGCTCTTTGATCATCACCACGTGATCGGACATGCCGGGGATGTACGCGCCGCCGGCCGTCGAGTTACCGAAGACGAGCGCGATGGTCGGAATGCCGGACGCGGAGAGCCGGGTCAGGTCGCGGAACATCTGCCCGCCTGGGACGAAGATCTCTTTCTGCGTCGGCAGATCGGCGCCGCCGGATTCCACCAGCGAGATGACGGGCAGCCGGTTTTCGAACGCGATCTGGTTGGCCCGCAGGATCTTCTTCAGCGTCCACGGGTTACTGGTCCCACCCTTGACCGTGGGGTCGTTGGCAACGACCAGGCATTCGACGCCCTCGATGACGCCGATGCCGACGACCGTGCTCGCACCGACGGTGAAGGCGCTGCCGTAGGCGGCCAGGGGACTGAGCTCCAGGAACGGCGAGTCCGGGTCGACCAGCAACTCGATGCGCTCGCGGGCCGTCAGCTTGCCGCGGTCGTGATGTCGCTCAACGTATTTCGTGCCGCCGCCGGCCAGGGCCTTGGCCGTCTCGGCGCCGATCTCCTCGAGCCGGGCCTCCGCGGCCGACGCCGCTGCGGTAAACGTGTCGCTGGTGGGGTCCAGGACGGACTTCAACGCGGTCATTTGGCGCCGCTCCTCCTCATCGCGGGGCTCTGCATCGTCGCCGGCGCGCTCATGCCTGGAATCCCAGCAACTTTGCGGCCAGCGAGGTGAGAATCTCGGTGGTCCCGCCGCCGATGCCCAGAATCCGCATGTCGCGGTACTGACGTTCGATCTCGGACTCGGTCATGTAGCCCATTCCACCGAACAACTGCACGCCCTGGTTGGCCACCCACTCGCCGGCCTCGACGGCGGTGTTCTTGGCGAAGCACACCTCGGCGATCAGATTGGTCTCACCGGCCAGTTGCCGCTCGACGACGTGGTGGGCGTAGACGCGGGCGACGTCGATGCGGCGGGCCATGTCGGCCAGCGTGTTCTGCACCGACTGCCGCGAAATCAACGGTCGGCCGAACGTCTCCCGGTCGCGACACCACTGCACGGTGATGTCAAGACACCGCTGAGCGCTCGAATAGGCTTGCGCGGCAAGGCCGATGCGCTCGGCGACGAACGCCTCGGCGATCTGGGCGAAGCCGGTGTTCTCGGCGCCGACCAGATTTTCCACCGGCACGGCCGCATCGACGTAGGACAGCTCGGCGGTGTCCGAGGACCGCCAGCCCATCTTGTCCAGCTTGCGGCTCACCTCAAAACCGGGTGTGCCCTTCTCCACGAGCAGCAGCGAGACCCCCGCCGCGCCGGGGCCACCGGTGCGGACCGCGGTGACGACGAAGTCGGCGCGCACCGCGGAGGTGATGTAGGTCTTGGCACCGTTGACGATGTATTGGTCGCCGGAACGGGTCGCGGTGGTGCGCAGGTGCCCGACGTCAGAACCGCCGCCGGGTTCGGTGATGGCCAGCGAACCGATCTTCTCGCCGGCCAGCGTCGGCCGGACGAACTCGTCGATCAGTCGCTGGTCGCCCGACGCGATCATGTGCGGCACCGCGATGCCGCAGGTGAACAGCGAGGCGAACACGCCGCCGGGCACACCTGCCTGGTGCAGCTCTTCGCAGACGATCACCGCGTCGGCGCCGTCGCCGCCACCGCCGCCGACCTCCTCGGGGAAGTTCGCGCCAAGCAAGCCCGCTTCGCCTGCGGCGCGGTGCAATTCGCGCGGTAACTCCCCGCTGTGTTCCCACTCGTCGATGTGCGGCAGGATCTCACGTTCGGCGAAGGAGCGCACGGTCTTGCGGAGCGCATCGCGCTCCGGCGTGGTCCAAATGCTCACAACAACCCTTCTGGAATGTCGACGTGACGGCTGCGCAGCCACTCACCCAGACCTTTGGCCTGGGGATCGAACCGAGCTTGGTACGCGACGCCCTGGCCGAGGATCTCCTCGATGACGAAGTTCACCGCACGCAGGTTGGGCAGCAGGTGCCGGGTCACCGGCAGGTCGGCGGTCTCGGGCAGCAGCTCACGAAGCAACTCGACGGTCAACGTGTTGGCCAGCCAACGCCATTGCTCGTCGGTGCGCACCCACACGCCGACGTTCGCCGACCCGCCCTTGTCGCCGCTGCGCGCGCCGGCGATGCGGCCCAGCGGCACCCGTCGCGTCGGCCCGTCGGGCAACGGGTCCGGCAGAGCCGGGGCTGAAGCCGGTTCGAGCTCGAGAGTTTCGGTCGCGCTGGGAATCTCGACCCTGGTGCCGTCGGCGTGCACAGCGGTGTGGGCCACCTCGCCGGCGTCGACATAGCCGGGGGTGTAGACCCCGTAGACCTGGCCGTCGCCCGGCGGCGCGGTGACGGTGAAGCCGGGATAACTAGCCAGCGCCAATTCGACTGCGGCCGAAGAGAACTGGCGCCCCACGTTGGCCGGGTCGGGGTCGCGGACCACACAGCTGAGCAGCGCGCTGGCGGCCTGTTCGGTGTCGGCGTCGGCGTGGTCGGTGCGGGCCAGCGTCCAGTCCAGCTCGGCGGGCTTGACCGACAGTGCCGACTCGAGTTGGCGTTTCACCAGTTCCGCCTTGGCGTCGATGTCCAGACCGGTCAGCACGAACGTCGTCGCGTTGCGAAATCCGCCGATGCTGTTCAGTGACACCTTGAGCGTGGGCGGCGGTGCTTCGCCGGTGACGCCGCTGATCCGCACCCGGTCGGCACCGTCGGCGGTCAACGCGATGCTGTCCATCCGGGCGGTCGCGTCGGGATTGGCGTAGCGCGCGCCGGTGATCTCGTAAAGCAATTGCGCGGTGACGGTGTCGACGCTGACCAGCCCGCCGGTGCCGGGGTGCTTGGTGATCACCGACGAACCGTCGGCGTGGACCTCGGCCAGCGGGAAACCGGCGTAGGTCAGGTCGGGTATCTCGGTGAAGAACGAATAGTTGCCGCCGGTGGCCTGGACGCCGCATTCGATGACGTGTCCAGCGACCACGGCGCCGGCCAGCCGGTCGTAGTCGGTGCGTTGCCAGCCGAAGTGCGCGGCGGCGGGCCCGACGGTCACCGAGGCGTCGGTCACCCGGCCGGTGACGACGATGTCGGCGCCGTCGTTCAGGCAGTCGACGATGCCCCAGGCGCCGAGGTAGGCATTCGCCGTCAGCGGCGTGCCCAGTCCGAGCTCCTCGGCCCGGCCGGACATGTCGTCACCGTCGACGTGGGCCACCCGGACCGGCACGCCCAGTCGTTCGGCCAGCGCCCGGACGGCGTCGGCGAGCCCGGCCGGGTTCAGGCCGCCGGCGTTGGCGACAATGCGTACCCCGCGGTCCCGGGCCAGGCCCAGGCATTCCTCGAGCTGAGTCAGGAAGGTCTTGGCGTAGCCGCGCTCGGGGTGCTTCATCTTGTCGCGGCCGAGGATCAGCATGGTCAGTTCGGCCAGGTAGTCGCCGGTCAGGTAGTCCAGCTCACCGCCGACCAGCATTTCGCGCATGGCGGAATGCCGATCACCGTAGAAACCCGAGCAGTTTCCGATTCGAACCAGGGCACCTGGGGGGTGAGCCACCCGTGCCTCCCTCCATTGGGACGTGCCAACCAACCGGTAGGTTAGCCGGTACCATCGGTGCCACGTCAAGGCTGCCCGCCGCTGATTTTTGCCCCCAGCAGGTCAGCCATTACTATTGGGCTAATCGTTGCTGCCGGGACATCTTGCGCGGCGACCCACCTACCAGGAGTAAGGCCTGATCATGGCTGTGCCAAAGCGGCGGATGTCGCGCTCGAACACCCGTAGCCGACGCGCGCAATGGAAGGCTGAGAAGCCTGAGTTGGTCGGCGTGACGGTGGCCGGACGGCAGCACAAAATTCCGCGCCGACTGCTGAAGGCGGCGCGCCTCGGTCTGATCGACCTCGACCGCCGCTAACTTTTATGCCGTGAGCATCGTCTCCGGCGATAGTGCCCGCAATTTGCGGACAGCCGACTTTGGCCAACTCTCAGCGCGTTCACAGGCGATTAGATAAAACTGGTGGCCGTGCGAATTCTTGTCGTTGACGACGACCGTGCCGTCCGTGAGTCACTGCGTAGGTCGCTCTCCTTCAATGGTTACTCCGTGACCTTGGCTGAGGACGGCGTCGAAGCCCTGGAAATGATTTCCGCCGACCGGCCCGACGGGGTCGTGCTCGACGTGATGATGCCTCGGCTGGACGGTCTGGAGGTCTGCCGGCAACTGCGCAGCACCGGGGACGATCTGCCGATTCTCGTGCTGACAGCTCGCGACACCATCTCCGAGCGGGTCGCCGGCCTCGACGCCGGCGCCGATGACTATCTGCCGAAGCCGTTCGCGCTCGAAGAGCTTTTGGCGCGCATGCGTGCGCTGCTGCGCCGCACACGAATCGAAGACTCCTCCGAATCCGTGGCGATGACGTTCGCCGACCTCACCCTGGATTCGGTGACTCGCGAAGTCACCCGGGGAAACCGTCAGATCAGCCTGACTCGCACGGAATTCGCTTTGCTGGAAATGCTGATCGCCAATCCGCGACGGGTATTGACGCGCAGCCGCATTCTCGAAGAGGTGTGGGGCTTCGATTTCCCGACGTCGGGTAATGCGCTCGAAGTGTATGTCGGGTACCTGCGTCGCAAGACAGAGGCGAACGGCGAGCTGCGTTTGATCCACACCGTTCGTGGTGTGGGCTACGTGCTTCGCGAAACACCTCCCTGATGCCCCTGAAGACACTTCTTCGCCGGCGTAGCAGGGTTCCGCTGCGGGCCAGCACGTCGCTGTCGCTGCGCTGGCGGGTGATGATGCTGGCGATGTCGATGGTTGCGATGGTGGTCATCCTGATGGCCGTCGCGGTGTACGCGGTGATCTCCGCCGCGCTCTACAAGGACATCGACAACCAGCTGCAGAGCCGGGCTCAGTTGCTGATCGCCAGCGGTTCATTGGCCGCCGACCCGGCGAAAGCTATTGAGGGAACGGCATATTCGGACGTCAACGCGATGCTGGTAACCCCCGGCCGGTCGATCTTCACCGCCAATCAGGAGGGTCAGACGCTGCCGGTCGGTCAGCAGGAGAAGGCGGTCATCCGCGGCGACCTGTTCATGTCCCGCCGCACCGCCGCCAATCAGCGGGTGCTGGCCGTGCATCTGCCGAACGGCAGCTCGCTGCTGATCTCCAAGAGCCTGGCGCCGACCGATGCGGTGATGACGAAGCTGCGCTGGGTTCTGGTGATCGTCGGCGGGGTCGGCATGGCCGTCGCCGCGGTGGCCGGCGGGATGGTCACCCAGGCCGGTTTGAGACCGGTGGGCCGGTTGACCGGGGCGGCCGAGCGGGTGGCCCGCACCGACGACTTACGTCCGATACCGGTCTACGGCAGCGACGAATTAGCAAGGCTCACACAGGCTTTCAACATGATGCTGCGGGCGCTTGCCGAGTCGCGGGATCGGCAGACGCGGCTGGTCGCCGACGCCGGTCATGAGCTGAAGACCCCGTTGACCTCGCTGCGCACCAACATCGAGCTGTTGATGGCCTCCAGCGCGCCGGGCGCGCCGCCGATACCCGAGCAGGAGATGGTCGACCTGCGGACCGACGTGATCGCGCAGATCGAGGAATTGTCCACTCTGGTGGGCGATTTGGTGGACCTCACCCGCAGCGAAGCCAGCGAAGTCGTGAATGAGCCGGTTGACATGAGCGAGGTCATCGAGCGGTCGCTGGAGCGAGTTCGTCGACGCCGCATCGATGTTGAGTTCGACGTCGATATCACGCCGTGGGAGGTCTACGGCGACTCCGCCGGTCTGTCGCGCGCGGTGCTCAACCTGATGGACAACGCCGCCAAGTGGAGCCCGTCCGGCGAGCACGTCGGGGTCCGCCTCCGGCAGCTGAATGCCTCGCACGCGGAGCTGGTGGTGTCCGACCACGGTCCTGGCATCCCGGAGCACGAACGCGAACTGGTCTTCGAGCGGTTTTACCGGTCGACCACGTCGCGTTCGATGCCCGGCTCGGGTCTCGGCCTGGCAATCGTCCAGCAGGTGGTGCTCAAGCACGGCGGGGCGCTGCACGTCGAGGAGACCGTGCCGGGTGGGGAACCCCCGGGGACGTCGATCTTTGTCCTGCTACCGGGGCAGCCGATACCGTTGGCGGATTACCCGTCCGACCACGCGCCGGCGCCGAATGTCAACGAGCCGACTACTCCGGGGAACTCTGCGAGTCCGGCGAACGTTATCTCAGTCGAATCACGGACCACGCAGGCAAGGTAGAAATCCCGTTACTCTGCGGGTCAGGGAACCACCCCTGAGGAACAAGGAAAGAGCGACCAGCGACATGACGAATCACCCGAGGTATTCGCCACAGCCGCAGCAGCACGGATACCGTCCGGGCGCCGATCAGCGCGGGGCCGCAAGCCATTCCGGCTACGGGCAGCAGCAATCCTACGGTCAGGGTTACGACTGGCGGCAGGGCCAGCAGCAGCCGCACGGCCAGCAGCCCCGGCAGCCCTACGGCCCGTTCGCCGGTCAAGGCGGCCATGTCGGCGGCCCGCCACCGATGCCGGCGCCGCGAAAGCGTTCTCGCGCAGGGGCTTTGACGGTCGGTGCGGTCGCGGTCGCGGTCGTCTCGGCCGGTATCGGCGGTGCCGCCGCGTCGGTGGTCGCTCACCACGGGACGCTCTCGTCCGTCGCCGACGGCGCGATGCCCGGCGGTGCGACACCTGGCATGCCCGCCTCGAACGCGCCGGTTGGCAGCGTCGAGCAGGTGGCCGCCAAGGTGGTGCCCAGCGTCGTCATGCTCGAGACCAACATCGGCCGGGCGTCGGAAGAAGGCTCCGGCATCGTCCTGTCCTCGGACGGCTTGATCCTGACCAACAACCACGTCGTCGCCACGGCGGCCAATCCCGGCAAGGCGCCGGCGCCGCACACCCGCCCGAACCCCGAACATCAGAACCCCGACGAGGACCCGGGTGCCCCGCCCCCGGATCCCGATCAGCCCGCACCGCCTCCGGGTAACGGCAAACCGAAGACCACGGTGACGTTCTCCGACGGGCGCACCGCGCCGTTCACCGTCGTCGGCACCGACCCCACCACGGACATCGCCGTGGTTCGAGTGCAGGGCATATCCAACCTGACCCCGATCAGCCTCGGGTCGTCGGCCAACCTGCATGTCGGTCAGCCGGTGATGGCCGTCGGTTCGCCGCTGGGCCTGTCCGGCACGGTGACCACCGGCATCGTCAGCGCACTCAACCGGCCGGTCTCCACGACGGGTGAGACGGGCAATCAAAACACCGTGCTGGACGCCATCCAGACCGACGCCGCGATCAACCCCGGTAACTCCGGTGGCGCGCTGGTCAACATGAGCGGACAGCTGGTAGGCGTCAACTCCGCGATCGCCACCCTGGGCGGCGACTCTCCGGACGCGCAGAGCGGTTCGATCGGGCTGGGCTTCGCGATTCCCGTCGACCAGGCCAAGCGCATCGCCGACGAGCTGATCAGCTCCGGCACCGCGGCGCACGCCTCGCTGGGTGTGCAGGTCACCAACGACAAGGAGACGCCCGGCGCCAAGGTTGTCGAGGTGGTGCCCAACGGGGCCGCCGCGGCCGCCGGCCTGCCTGGTGGGGTCGTCGTCACGAAGGTCGACGACCGGACGGTCAACAGTGCCGACGCGTTGGTCGCCGCCGTGCGCTCGAAGGCGCCAGGCGACAAGGTGATGCTGACCATCAAGGACCCGTCGGGTGAAACCAAGAAGATCCAGGTCACGTTGGGCAAGGCCCAACAGTGACCCGAGCCGCCGCGCCGCGGTCGGACGCCAGATATACGGTTGCAACCATGGAACAGGGCGTGGACTTGGTCGGTAGAGCACTCGTCGTCGTCGTGGATGATCACGGCGACGAGGACCACAGCGGCCCTTTGGTCACTGAGCTGCTCACCGAGGCCGGGTTCGTCGTCGATGGGGTGATCGCGGTCGCCGCCGATGAGGTGGAGATCCGCAACGCGCTCAACACCGCGGTGATCGGCGGGGTCGACCTCGTGGTCTCGGTCGGCGGCACCGGTGTGACGCCGCGCGACGTGACCCCAGAGGCGACGCTGGACATCCTCGACCGCGAGATTCTCGGCATCGCCGAGGCGATCCGCGCATCGGGCCTGTCTGCCGGCATTATCGAGGCGGCCTTGTCGCGGGGTCTGGCGGGCATCTCCGGCAGCACGCTGGTGATCAATCTCGCCGGCTCGCGGTACGCAGTGCGCGACGGCATGGCGACGCTGAATCCATTGGCGGCGCAGATCATCGGTCAGCTCTCCAGCCTGGAGATCTGACGGCTGGCATGACCAGGCCCATCGGTGACGACCGGGACTGCCAGTCGTCGTCCGACGAGCGTGATCCGGATGCAAGCCGCGACATCGAGGAGCGCGAGCGATGGCTCCGCGACAACGTGCCGCCGCACCACGACTGACCGCACACCTGTTCCGCGCCGTCGACGTCACGGCTGCGACACCCTTGCATGACTAATTCGACGCAAACGGCGCGAATGTCGATGGGCCGACTTAACGTCGATTCGGGGTGATCTTGAGTCGCCCTGTTCATTCCTGCTCACAGGAGGTTGGCTCGGGTGTTAAAGGGTTTCAAGAATTTCGTCATGCGCGAGGACGTCATCACCGTCGCCGTCGGTTTGGTTGTGGCATTGGCTTTTTCGAACCTGGTCAAATCGTTCACCGAAACCGTGATCAACCCGTTGGTGGCGGCCGCTCAACCGCACGCCGCGCTCGGTTTGGGCTACCAGCTCGGCGACGCGGGCAACAAGACAACGTTTATCGATCTCGGCTCGTTCATCGGCGCGATCATCTACTTCTTCGTCTTCATGACCACGGTCTACCTCGCAATCGTGGTGCCTTACAAGCACATTCAGAAGCGTCGCGGGGTCACCGTGTTCGGCGAGGCGGCGGCAACCAAGGCATGCTCGGAATGCTGCTCCGACATTCCCGAGGCCGCCCACAAGTGCAAGTTCTGCGCCAGCGAGCAGTCGGCCCCGGCGGCGTGACGCCGGCGGTCAGTGCAGGGTGAGAGTTACCGTCGCGACGAGAGCGGCGCCCGCCACCGCGGTGGCTGAGGCGGCCGGCAGCGCAACCAGCACCACCCGGTCGCTGGTTGTGCCCTGACCCTTGGCCTTCGCTGATACCGAGACCACGATCGCATCGGTCGCCACGACGTGCGGGGTGGCCTGCGCGCTGCCTTCGGTAGCCGCCACCACATCGACGACGTCGCCGGGTCGCACCAGGTCGATCAGCGCGCCGTCGGCCGGGTGCACCGGCACGATCCGGGCGTCCGGTCCCGCCGCCGACTCGGCGAGACGGCGGCCCAACAGTCGCACGTCGGTGAGCACCTCGCCGCGCCGCGCGGGGCCGGCCAGCGTGGACCCGACGACCGCGCCGACGTCGGACTGCGAGCCGTCAGGAATGGTTGGCGCCAAATGTTTTTCGAGTCGAACATCATCGGCGGTCAACGCGGCACCGGGACCCAGATCGCGTGCGGCCACTACCACCAATGCGCGGGCGGCGCCGGGATCCGGGCGCAGGGCGGCGACACCGGCGAGCAGCACCAGCGCGGCCGCAGCGATGCGGCGGGCCAGCACGGTGCGCGACCATTCGGGGCGCAGCCACTGCGAAAGACGAGTCGGCAGCGACGGATTCAGCGATGCTCGGGAATCCCCCACGCGGCCACGGTAAGCGCGACGGGGCGATGTGGGTGGACGGCGCTGTGCCGCTTGTGGATAACCGGCTAGCTGGAGGTGGTGGCCGGCGACTTCGATGGCGTCGAGGACGACGACGCTGAGGACGACGACGCCGAGGAGTCGGACTTCGACGAGTCGCTCGAGGAGCTCGACTTCTCGGTGGAGGAGCTGGACCCTTCGCTTGAACTGGAGCTCTCAGGGCTCGACGACGAACTCGCAGCCTTGCCGTTCGAGCTCTTGGACGCTTCGCGACTGTCGTTGCGGTAGAAGCCACTGCCCTTGAACACCACACCGACGTTGCCGAAAAGCTTGCGCAGCCGTCCCGAGCATTTCTCGCACGTGGTCAGGGCATCGTCGCTGAAGGCCTGGACTACATCGAAGCGGTCTTCGCATTCGGTACACGCGTAGCTGTAAGTCGGCACACATACCTCCGTGATGTCTAGACGCTTAGCACTCTACAGTCTCAAGTGCTAAAACCGCCAAGTGGCGCTGGCCATTCCCACCTACAGCCGCCGCCGCACCGAAGTCGGTCAGCGAGAAGGACGCGATGCGGCGGGTACCGCTCGACTGGGTGGCGCACGACTGCTAGCCGCCGAGCTGGACCAGGCCCTGCCCAGGGGTCAGCGCGTGCGTCATCGGCACGTCATGCGGCTCGTGTGGCACTTCGTCGAGCAGTTCCTCGTCGCGGATCACGGCGACCAGCCTCGCCTTCGGGGCCAGCACCAGCGTCCGATCGTAGAAGCCCCGACCCCGGCCCAGCCGCGCCCCGGTCCGGTCGACTGCCAGCGCCGGGACCAGGACGACCCTTGCCTCGCCGACGACGGTCGCCGGCAGCCATGGCCCCGGCGGCTCGAGCAGGCCGAAGCGCGCGGCCACCAATTCCCCGGGCCGGTATTCACCCCACTGCAGCGCGACCGCGTCGTCGTCGGCGGTGGTGCGTGCGACCGGCAGCAAAACCCGGTCCGCGTGCCGCGCCAGCACATCCAGCATCTCGACGGATCCCGGCTCTGCCCCGACAGGCACGTACGCGCACACCGTGCCGCCGCCGACCAAAAGCGCCTCAACATGGCCCGCCAGCGCGACCGCCTGCTGTGCCCGGACTTCCTCGGTTGCCGATCGACGCGCCGCCAACAACCGTTCTCGCAAAGCGGACTTGCCCACGCTCGCCACGGCGTCAACGATATGGTTTCAACGATGGCGACCCCACGCATTTCGGTTCCGCGGACGGCGATCGTGCCCGCGGCCGGTCTGGGCACGCGTTTTCTGCCCGTGACCAAAACCGTGCCCAAGGAACTGTTGCCGGTCGTCGACACCCCCGGCATCGAATTGGTGGCCGCCGAAGCGGCCGAGGCCGGCGCCGAGCGTCTGGTGATCATCACCTCGGAGGGCAAGGACAGCGTCGTCGCGCATTTCGTGGAAGATCTGGTGCTGGAGGGCACGCTCGAGGCCCGCGGCAAGAAGGCCATGCTGGCCAAGGTCCGTCGGGCCCCGCAGCTGATCAAAGTCGAGTCCGTCGTGCAGTCCGAGCCGCTCGGGCTCGGACATGCGATCAGCTGCGTGGAGCCGGTGCTGGGGGAAGACGAGGACGCCGTCGCGATCCTGCTTCCCGACGACCTGGTGCTGCCGACGGGTGTGCTCGAGACGATGTCGAAGGTGCGCGCCGAGCATGGCGGTTCGGTGCTGTGCGCCATCGAGGTCGCGCGTGAAGAGATAAGTGCCTACGGGGTTTTCGATGTCGAGCCGGTGCCCGGTGCCGACAGTGACGTGCTGAAGGTCAACGGCATGGTCGAGAAGCCCGAGGCCGAGAGCGCGCCGTCGCTGTATGCCGCGGCCGGGCGCTACATTCTCGACCGCGCCGTCTTCCCTGCGCTGCAACGAATTCAGCGTGGTGCCGGTGGCGAGATGCAGCTGACCGACGCGATTGCCTTGCTGATCGACGAGGGACACCCCGTGCACGTCGTCGTACACCGCGGCTCCCGACACGACTTGGGAAATCCCGGCGGCTACCTCAAGGCTGGGGTTGACTTTGCCTTGGACCGTCCCGATTACGGGCCAGATCTACGGCGCTGGCTGGTGACTCGATTGGGTCTGGCCGAGGACTAGCCGCCAACGCCCGACGGGCTGCGAGGCAGGTTTCGCGCCCGGTCAACGAGAAAGGCGCGCTGTGCGTTCGGTGGAAGAGCAACAAGCCCGGGTGACGGCCGCCGCGGTCGCGCCACGACCGGTGCGGGTCGCCATCGCCGAGGCACAAGGGCTGTTGTGCGCTGAAGAGGTGGTAACCCAACGCCCGCTGCCCGGGTTCGATCAGGCCGCCATCGACGGATACGCGGTCCGCAGCGTCGACGTGCTCGGGGTCGGGGAGGCCGACCCGGCCGCCGAGCAACCCGGCGATGAGGACGACGCGCCGGAGTCCTCGGCGGGTCGCGGCGGCGTGACGTTGCCGGTGATGGGCAGCGTCCAGGCGGGCGCGCGCACACCCAGCAGACTGCAGCCCGGGCAGGCCGCGCGCGTGCAGACCGGTGCGCCGCTGCCGACGCTGGCTGACGCGGTGTTGCCGCTGCGCTGGACCGACGGCGGCCAGTCGCGGGTGCAAGTGCTGCGCGGCGTGCGGTCGGGCGCCTACGTGCGGCGCACGGGTGACGACGTGCAGCCCGGCGACGTCGCTGTGCGGGCTGGCACGATCATCGGCGCGGCCCAGGTCGGTCTGCTGGCGGCGGTCGGACGCGACCGGGTGCTGGTGCATCCGCGCCCCCGGGTGTCGGTGCTCGCGGTTGGCGGCGAGCTGGTCGACATCTCCCGCACTCCCGGTAACGGCCAGGTCTACGACGTCAACTCGTACGCGTTGGCGGCCGCCGCGCGTGACGCCGGCGCCGAGGTCAACCGGGTCGGCATCGTCAGCAACGACGCTCGTGAACTCGGCGAGGTGGTCGAGGGACAGGTCAACCGCGCCGAGATCGTCGTGATCGCGGGCGCGGTCGGCGGCGCGGCGGCCGAGGCGGTGCGGTCGGTGCTTTCCAAGCTCGGCGAGATGGAAGTGACCCGGGTGGCCATGCATCCCGGCTCGGTGCAGGGCTTCGGGCAGCTGGGCCGCGACGGGGTGCCGACATTTCTGTTGCCGGCCAACCCGGTCAGCGCGTTGGTGGTGTTCGAGGTGATGGTCCGGCCGCTGATTCGGTTGTCGCTGGGCAAGCGGCAGCCGATGCGCCGGGTCGTGCAAGCCCGCACGCTGTCGCCGATCACTTCGGTGGTCGGCCGTAAAGGCTTCCTGCGCGGTCAACTGATGCGCGATCAGGACACCGGCGAATATCTGGTCCAAGCGTTGGGCGGAGCCCCGGGTGCCTCGTCGCATTTGCTGGCGACACTGGCTGAGGCAAACTGTCTGGTCGTGGTTCCTCGCGAGGCTGAGCAAATTCGCACCGGCGAGATTGTCGACGTCGCGTTCCTGGCTCAGCGTGGCTGAACGACGCGGGTGACCCTGTTGCGCAACAACTCTCAGCACCCCGGCTGGCCCGGCATGGTCGGCCCTTTGCGGGTGGGCGCCGGCGTGATCCGGCTACGACCGGTGCGCCTGCGGGATGCCGCGCAGTGGAGCCGGGCCCGGCTGGCCGACCGGCCCCATCTCGAGCCGTACGAGCCCAGCACCGAGTCCGATTGGATTGCGCGCCATTCCATTTCGGCGTGGCCCGCGATCTGTTCGAGTCTGCGATCGGAAGCGCGCAAAGGGCGCATGCTGCCCTATGTCATCGAGCTGAACGGCGGGTTCTGCGGGCAATTGACGATCGGCAACGTCACGCACGGCGCGCTGCGGTCGGCCTGGATCGGTTACTGGGTGTGCAATTCGGTGACCGGTCGCGGCGTCGCCACCGGCGCCTTGGCGCTCGGCCTCGACCACTGCTTCGGGCCGGTGCGCTTGCACCGGGTGGAGGCCACCGTGCGGCCGGAGAACCTGGCGAGCAGGGCAGTGCTGGCGAAGGTCGGTTTCCGTGAAGAGGGGCTGCTGAAGCGCTATCTCCACGTCGACGGCGGCTGGCGCGATCACCTGCTCGTGGGCCTGACGATCGAAGAGGTCTACGGCTCGGTGGTGTCCGCGCTGGTCCGCGAGGGTCACGCGCGTTGGGCGTAACTGTTTCAACCCGTCAGTAACTCGCGGCGTGTCGTGTTACAAACGTGACTTTTGTGACCAATGATGCTTGTCATAGGGCGTCGTCACCTGGTCACGCCTGGCGGGGAAAGGAGCGGGTCGCTATGCCAAGCATCCCGCAGTCATTGCTTTGGATCTCACTCGTGGTGCTCTGGCTGTTCGTGCTGGTCCCCATGCTGGTCAGTAAGCGCGACGCGGTGCGACGCACCAGCGATGTCGCGCTGGCGACGCGGGTGCTCAACAACAGCGCGGCGGCCCGGCTGATCAAGCGCGGCAAGCCCGCGGCCGGGCATCGCAGCAACCCCGACTGGCAGCCCGACCACGACGAGCACGACGACGAGGTCGATGACCACGACGACGACCACGACGAAGACGAAGCCGACGACGCCCCGCCGTCGCGTGTACTCGCCACCGTCGCCGCCCCACTGTCGGCCGAACAGGCCGGACCGGACTATCTCGACGTCGACGTCATCGATCCCGACGCGGCTGCACTGCCGGCCGCCGCCGCGGTCAGTGACGACAGGGCCGACGAGCACGTCACGGATACCGAGGTCGACCTCGCGATCGACTACGACGACAAGGGCGAAGCCTTCGGTGACGACGGCGAGCAGTACGAGTACATCGACGACACGTCGGGAATCCCGGTCGCCGACGAACAGCCGTCACGCGCCGCATCCGCCCACGACCGGCGCCACCGCTTCGATCCGGACAAGGCCGCAGCGCAGGCCAGTCGCAAATACGCGGCCCGCAAGAGGGTGTTGATGGTGATGGCGCTGACGCTGGTCCTCTCGGCGACGGCGTCGTTCTTGCTGACCTCCACGGCCTGGTGGTTCTTCGGCACCATGTCCGCGGTGACCGTGCTGTACCTGGGCTACCTGCGCAAGCAGACCCGAATCGAGGAGCGGGTCCGACGGCGCCGGATGCAGCGGATGGCACGCTCTCAGCTCGGCGTCGAGAACACCTACGACCGCGAATACGACGTAGTGCCCTCGCGGTTGCGGCGCCCCGGTGCTGTGGTCTTGGAGATCGACGACGAAGATCCGACGTTCGAGCACCTCGACTACGCGCCCTACGCGCGCGAGTACAGCTGGGACCTGCCGCGCGCGGTAGGGCAGTAGCGTTTCGGCGACTTAGGCCGAGGCTGGTAGCCTCCTTAACGATCAGGGGCTATGGCGCAGTTGGTAGCGCGACTCGTTCGCATCGAGTAGGTCAGGGGTTCGATTCCCCTTAGCTCCACAGAGTTTGAGCAGTCTAGGGCGTGTGCGACCCGCGAAAGAACTTGCGCCGTCCGCAGTAGCCAGCATCGCTGCGTCCAAGCGGTCCGCAACCTCGTCGAGGTCTTCGCACGGCCAGTTCCTCCGCCAACGCGGCAGGGAAGGGCACGGAACGACGCTCCCACGACTTCGGTGTACTCCATTGCATCCCACCGGATTCTGTAACCGACCGCGAGACATTCACGCGGCGACGAAGCATGTCGAAGTCCTGGAGGTGTAACGCGGCCATTTCGCCCCAGCGGAGTCCGGTGTATCGCGAGGAACCGAACGACCTCCGGATCGCGCTGGACCTCTGACGCGAGGGCCGCGACCTGGGCGTGGCTGAGGTAGCCACGGTCGGCGTGCTGACGTTTCGGGAGTTTCACTCCGTCGCAGGGATTGCAGGCAAGTCGGTTGTCCTCGACTGCTGCCCCGAGAGCCTGTCGCAGCACTCCGAACGCGCTCTCGATGATCGGGGTGCCGGCGTTTTGGCTTCCCTGACCGAACTGGAATTGGAGCTTGGTCGTGAGCGGCGCACTGCTGCACGCGACGCCCGTAGGGCACGCGGTCAGTCCGTCGGTCGCCGGAAGGCGCTGACCGACGAGAAGGCTGCCCTGGCACGGCGAATGCACGATAGCGGTGAGTCGGCCACCACGATTGCGACGACGCTTAACGTCAGCCGTGCGACTGTCTATCGGGCGTTGAGCAACCTACCCGGCGTTAGCTAGGACTTCGTCTGAATCTGGACCAGCAACCGCACGCGCTCGAACCCGTTGTGGCGGCGGGGGCGGATCACGCGTGTCCCTGTGGCTCATGGGTTTTGTCCCGCTAGCCTCGACAGGCGTTTCATCAGCCCTTCGAACAGCGTGACTGGACCAGAGTCGGCGGCGCTGAGTATCGCTGACCTGCGCATCTTGACGAACAGCGTCGACTCGCCCAATTGCAGCGAGCGCCCAATGGTGTTGGGGCCTAGCAGCCGGGTGACCGCTACCAGTGTCTCGTCAGGCGGCAGGATGGAGCAGATGTCCTCGTAGCTCATCGACGTGAGAGAATCACATGAGCAACTGAGGACATCCGCAAACGCTGTGTTCGCGAACACGATGGCACCGTCGTCCGCGACGGCTATGACAGGAACCGGGTGTTGCGTAAGCACCCGAAGTGGAGTCATTCGAGACGGTTCAGCGCCAAAGGAAGTGCCTAGCTGCTGTAGCGGCGGCTCGCCCGCGAGCATCGCGAAACCTCAATGCTCACGCGCTGTTGTATCAACGCACAGCAGTGTCAAATTTGGCGCGATGCACCAAAACATCCGGTCAGGGACAGCCGGGACGGCCCTGGCATTGAGCATAACGCCGCTAATGCACGAGTGCGGCATAAAAGTGCGTCTGCGAGCAAACTTGTCTTGGCTTGGTTGTTGCCACAGTGCACGGGGCGCACGACGCCGTCACTACGGTTCAAACAGCCTTCAACCAGGGATTCACGGTCATCATGGGCGCACGCAAGGGCTAGTGTTCCTTAATGACGGCGGCGCCGGGGAGCGGCTTCAGTGGTGACCAGTTGATCAGCTGCACCCTCACAGCGAAATGCTTAAGAAAATAGGAGTTTTTCGGCCGTAAATTCTCGGTAATCCCCTCCGATACCGGTGTCGAACGAGCGCGTCGAACAGCGTACTGACAGCATTCAAACCAGTGTGGAATCGACTGGTTGGTGCCGGCGTTTTACGATCGGCCGAGCCTGCGCTCAAGTCAATCCTGTATCCGTTGGCTCGCACGATCGTCTGAATGCGCCGCGCCGTATCAGCAAACGCCAGTAAGCTCGGTCGCGGGTGACTTAAGAAGGGTGGGAATCGTTGCTGGCCGAGGATGCAATCAGCACCAGCGTTGTGAAACGTGGTGAGGTTACTGTGCTCTCGGTAGGCGGCGAGATCGATCTGGTCACCTGTGCCGCCTTCGAAGCGGCCATCCTGAATGTCGTGGCTGACGAACCGGCGGCAATAGTGCTTGACCTGTCCGAGATCAGCTTTTTCAGCTCTGCTGGCATCAGCGCATTGATAGAGGCCCACGAGCAGGTTGGCAGCGGGCATCAGTTTGCGGTTGTGGCGGCTGGCCCGATTACCGGTCGGATTCTGGAAATCCTGGAATTGAAAAACCTCTTTGACATCTACGAAACTCTCGAGGCTGCACTGTCTGGTGTCCAAGCAGGCGAAGGCCGACCTTGACGTCCAGACCGGGTCATCGCGGCGTGGTGTCCTCGACGTCGAGCGCTGGTTATTGCGCGCTGCCCGGTATTTCGTCGGCCGCGGCCTCATCCCGCTTCTGCTCGGCGTACCTCCGGTCCTGGTCGGCTGACTGACGATGAAATTTCGCGGACTCTTCCTGTAGCTCGGTACCGCCCGCGATTCGCCTGATGGTGTCCTCTTCCACATGGGCGACCCTGGCATGCATCGCTGCGGATCGATCGAGACTTCGCGCGGCCGATCGGGCCGCCTGCGCGGCGCGAAGGCGGGCCGCTTCTACGCCTCGGTCGGTCTCTTCGATGTCGTGCTGGGTGACCGGCTCCGTTGCGTCCTGTTGGGCGTTCAGCCGCAACTGTGCCGCTCGACGGGCTGCACCGACCGCTCGCGATCCGGGGTATTCGTCAACCGCCATTCAAGGGGTGTTCCCAGGGTCGGCCCGTTCTAGTCGGTGTTGCGGCGGCCCGCTAGGGCTTTGGGCGCCTCGGCCGCGGCCCGGTCGGGGAGACTTGTCGAATATGGGATCCCCCGGTGGGCCTTTCGTATAATGGACAGCCTGCGGCTCAGCCGGGATGCCTCAATATTGTTGCTCCCTGCCCGAAAGCGCCTCGATGACCGTGCTGCTCGATACCACCGACCTCGGCGAAGCCGAGGAGGTCTTGAGTGCGAGTTACACAAAGCAGCGGCACAGCGCACCCTCTGAGGCATTGACACGTGCGCGGGTGGTGCGTTCGCAAATCGGGTCTTTGATCGTGGACGACATCGAGTTCAGCTACGACTTGAGCATGGAAGCCGATCCGCTGGCCGACATTGTGTTGTGTCGCATCCACTCCGGGTTCATCACACGACAATTCCCCGAGGGAGGCGTCGAAGGATCCACCCCCGACGAGGTAACCGCGGTCGGTGCTCGCGACGGAATCCCATTCGATGCAAGAGTTTTCAAGGCTCGCTATGACGCTCTCACGATCAGCGGGAGTCTTTTGAGTCGAGTAGCTGCCGTACCCGCAGTCGCGGGTGAGCGCGAACCGCAGCAAGCGAGAAGCACGGTAAAGATCTCGCCGGCCGCCAACGATCACTTGGTCGCAGCGGTCGACTACGTGCGCAAGGGTGTGCTGCGAAATCCATTCGCCGCACAAAATTCACTGATTGTCAGAGCAGTCGAAAACTATTTGGCTGCAACAGTACTCGCGACCTTTCCCAACGCAGCGCCGTATGATTCTGGCACCGAAGACCGCCATTACGGCGCCCCATCACTGCTTCGCCGCGCCATCGGCTTCATCGACGACAATGCACACCGCGATATCTCAGTGGTTGATATCGCAGAGTCGATCTACGTAACCCCCAGGGCTTTGCAATACATGTTCCGCAAGCATCGCGACTGCACCCCAATGGAATACCTGCGCCGTGTCCGCCTGCATCACGCCCACCTGGAACTCATTGCTGCCGATCGCCTGCGCACCACCGTCGGTCAGGTGGCGGCCCGATGGGGCTTCGGACACTTGGGGCGCTTCGCTGTGTACTACCGAACGCAATACGGCCAGAGTCCGCATGTCACCCTGCGCGGCTGAAGCTCGCTCGGCCCACGACCCAACCGCCGGAGGGCCCGGGGGGTGCACCACGCCGAGGCCGGCATCTAGCCCTTGCGCTGTGCGCCGTCCGACGGGTAGTGCGCCGGGTAGGCATGGATCATCGCGCTCGCGAGCTTAGGCAGCGCGTGCGTCAGATCGTGCTCGCTGTCATGTGCAATACGATGTGCCGCAGCCAAACTCAGTGTTGGGTCGACATCGAGTTCGGCATCGGCGTGCAAGCGGTGCCCGATCCAGCGCAGCCGTACGCTGTGCACGGACCGCACTCCCTCATGGGCGGCCAGGACGACTTCGGCGGTGTCGACCAGATGCGGATCGACGCCGTCGATGAGGCGACGGAACACATCGCGCACCGCGGTGCGCAGCACCGCCAGAATGGCCACGGTGATGATCAGCCCGACGATCGGGTCCGCGAGCGGGAAGCCCAGCGCGACTCCGCCCGCACCGAGGAGCACGGCCAGCGAGGTGAACCCGTCGGTGCGGGCGTGCAGGCCGTCGGCAACTAAAGCTGCTGAACCAATACGTCTTCCAACCCTGATGCGATAGAGCGCCACCCATTCGTTGCCGATGAAACCAGCGACGCCGGCCACAGCGACCCAGCCCAGGTTGGCGATGGCCTGCGGGTGGACGAGTCGCTCGACGGCTTCGTAGCCGGCAATGATCGCCGACATCGTGATCATCGCGACGACGAACAGACCCGCGAGGTCCTCGACGCGACCGAACCCGTAGGTGTAGCGACGCGTGGCGGCTTTTGTACTGAGCGCGAACGCGATCCAGAGCGGGACTGCGGTCAGGGCGTCGGAGAAGTTGTGGATGGTGTCAGCGGCCAGAGCGATCGATCCGGAGATGACCACGATGACGATCTGCGCGATCGCCGTGACACCGAGCACGAGCAGGCTCACCTTGACCGCCCGGATACCCGCGGCGCTGGATTCCAGCGCGCCGTCGACGCTGTCGGCGGCGTCGTGCGAGTGGGGGGTGAAAATCTCCTTGATCGCCCCGCGCAACCCATGCGAATGGTCGTGATCGTGTCCGTGGGCATGCATGTGCGTCATCGCTGAGTTACCTTGCGCTGGTCGCGTTCCCGCGGAAGAGCCCGCACCGGCGCATCGCCGCGGTGGTGGGGCGGCACCCCCGGTCCGGCATGCTCGGCATTGAACACCGCATCGGCGACGAGTTGGCTGACATGGTCGTTCTCCAGGCTGTAGAAGATCGTGGTTCCTTCGCGCCGCGTGCGGACCAGGCGGGCCATCCGGAGCTTGGCCAGATGCTGCGACACCGACGGCGCCGGCTTGTCGACCCGCTCCGCCAATTCGGTGACCGACAGCTCCCCGCCGGTCAGCGCCCACAGGAGCCGGACGCGGGTGGGGTCGGCCAGCATCCGAAAGACTTCGACGATCAGGTTGACCTCGTCATCCGGAATCGTCGCAGGAGCGTCACTACTTGCGTTCATACGCAGATATTATCTTATGCAGAAACCTTACCGGCAGCAGTTCGGGTCGAGAACCGTGCACAGCGCCGTCAAAGACTCGCGGCGGGGTCGGTGGTAGACATTCATCCCGCGGCGCTCGGACTCGACTATGCCGGCGCGCCGAAGTTGTGAAAGATGATGGCTCACCGTTGATTCGCTCAGTCCCAGACTTGCGGCAAGATCGCAGCTGCATACTTCGCCGGCGGCCGAACTGAACAGCAGCGACACCAGCCTGACCCGTACCGGGTCGGCAAGGGCCTTCAGACGCAGGGCGATGTCCAGCGCCGCGGTGTCGTCCAACGGCCCGGCGGCCACCGGTGCGCAACACACGGGAGTTGAGATGTCCACCGTGGGCAATGTCTTCGGCATGCGGACGATTCTGCCATAGCTCCTTGACATATATCGAAGAGGTGGCAGGATCGGGACCCTCAGTAGTTCGACATAAGCCACAGAGGTAGGGAGGACCCATGTCCCGCGTCCAACTCGCTCTCAACGTCGACGATCTCGACGAGGCGATCGCTTTTTACTCCACTCTGTTCGGTACGTCGCCAAGTAAGGTCAAACCTGGCTACGCGAATTTCGCGGTGACCGATCCGCCGTTGAAACTCGTGCTGCTCGAAAACCCAGGACAGGGTGGAACTCTCAACCATCTCGGCATCGAGGTCGAATCCAGCGTCACCGTTCATGACGAGATCGCCCGACTGTCCGACGCGGGCATGTTCACCGACGAGGAGATCGGCACGACGTGCTGCTTCGCCACCCAGGACAAGGTGTGGGTGACCGCGCCCGGCGGCGAACGGTGGGAGGTCTATACGGTGCTGGCCGACTCGGAGTCGTTCGGTCCCGAGCCGCGGGGTGAGGAAAGTTCGGCCGCCGACTGCCGGTGCTGCGGAGTGGGTGCCGCGCCGGACCCGCAGTCGTGACTCAGGAAGCGCAGGAACATTCGGGCGTTGTCGACCGCCTTTCGCTGCTGGATCGGTTCCTGCCGGTGTGGATCGGTGTGGCAATGGCCGCCGGACTGCTGGTGGGCCGGTGCGTACCGCGGTTGAATGAAGTTCTTAATCACATTGCAATAGACAATATTTCGCTACCGATCGCCTTGGGCCTGCTCGTGATGATGTATCCGGTTCTGGCCAAGGTCCGCTACGACCGGCTCGACTCGGTAACCGGCGACCGCCGACTGCTGTTGAGTTCCCTGGTGCTGAACTGGATAGTCGGCCCCGCGCTGATGTTCGCCTTGGCGTGGCTGCTGCTGCCCGACCTGCCCGAATATCGGACCGGCTTGATCATCGTCGGCCTGGCCCGATGCATTGCGATGGTGATCATTTGGAACGATCTCGCATGCGGCGACCGCGAAGCAGCGGCCGTACTCGTCGCCCTGAATTCGATTTTCCAGGTTGTCATGTTCGCCGCGCTCGGCTGGTTCTATCTTTCGGTGCTGCCCGGTTGGCTCGGTCTGCCGCAGACCGCCATCAGCACGTCCCCGTGGCAGATCGCCAAGTCGGTAGTCATCTTCCTGGGCATCCCGCTGGTCGCCGGATATCTCACGCGACGCTTCGGCGAGAAGGCCAAGGGCCGAAGCTGGTACGAGACAACGGTTCTGCCGCGCATTGGCCCATGGGCGCTCTACGGGCTGCTGTTCACCATCGTGGTCCTTTTTGCACTGCAGGGTGATCAGATCATCCGCCGACCACTTGACGTCGCCCGCATCGCGCTGCCGCTGCTGGCCTACTTCGCCATCATGTGGGGTGGCGGCTACGCGGTGGGTGCGATGCTGGGCTTGGGCTACCGACGCACCACCACACTGGCGTTCACCGCGGCGGGCAATAACTTCGAACTTGCCATCGCCGTCGCGATCGCCACATACGGCGCCGCCTCCGGCCAAGCGCTGGCCGGGGTGGTCGGTCCGTTGATCGAGGTGCCGGTGCTTGTCGCTCTGGTCTACGTGTCGCTAGCACTGCGTGGGCGATTCGCGAGTGTCGTCGCGTGAGCGATCTCCCCGCCGTCCTCTTCCTGTGCACGCACAACGCGGGCCGGTCGCAGATGGCGATGGGGTTTTTTGCGCACCTAGCCAATGGTCGAGCGGACGTTTACTCGGGTGGTTCCGAACCGGCCAGCGAGGTGAACCCAGCCGCCATCGCAGCCATGGCCGAGAAGGGCATCGACATTGCCGGCGCGCAGCCGAAGCGGTGGACCACGCAGATGCTAGAAGCCGTCGATGTCGTCGTCACGATGGGATGCGGCGACACCTGCCCGATGCTGCCGGGTCGGCGCTACGAAGACTGGAGGCTGCCTGACCCCGCCGGCCAGCCGCTGGAAGCGGTGCGGCCGATTCGTGACGAAATCGAACGTCGCGTCACGGTGCTGGTGAGTCAGTTAGCGCTATAGCTCACGAGGCGACGCGCTTGCTCAAGGTGGGCACGCCCGGTCCGTCGAGCTCGGCGATAGCGTCGCGACGTCCCGTAATCGCCATCAGCAGCGCCTCACCGGAACCGGTGACCTCCGGGCCGTCCCCGTATTGCCACGACACGTCGGTCGCCGTCAGTCGCAGTCCTCGGATTCGGCGCCCGGCGCCCAGACGGGGGTTTCGCGGGACCAGGGGAAGAATCCGTTCCAACCGCTCGGCCGGCACGGCGCGCGGATGCCCTAGCGCTCGACGAATGTCCTGGTGGTGGACCGTGCCGTCGATCAGCCCGATCATGCCGCCGAACGCCGCGGTCAGCCCCTTCGGGCGCAGGTGACCGTTGAGGAAGTCCACCAATTCCCCGGGTGACAGCGGCGCGAACTCCCTGACGCCGACTTCGTTGGCGTGCACCACCCGACCTTTGGCGAAGCGCATGGCCAGCCCGAGCGGCGTCAGCTCCTCGTAGCTGACCACGTGCGCCACAACATCTTTCACCGTCCACCTATCGCACAGGCTCTCGGTAAGCCATTCCTGCGGTGTCAGCGTGGCCAGGAATTCGGCCAGGTCCATCCGTTCCCGGTACGCCAGATCCATCAACGACGTATCAGCGGTCACCGCACGGCCCCCTCCGCGACCTCGGAGTAGCGCCTCAGGTAGAGCGGCCACCCGGCCTCGCCACCGATTCCGCCGGCGACCGAGCGCCACCCTTCTCCGTGCCGTTCCAGGTTCCGGTGTTCCAATTCGACGCGGGTGCGGCTGTCGGACTCCGCGATGAACCGCACCTCAACCTCGCTGGTCTTGTCCAGATCGGACTCCAGTTGCCAGGTCGGTCCGATGTCCCAGGAGAAGACGATCCGGTGCGGCGGTTCGTAGGCGAGCACGCGCGACCATCGGCACTCGCTGCCGTCGACGCCCACGTCGTAGATGTGGCCGCCCACTCGTGGCTCGAAGACGCTCTTGGCGACGGGAACCGCCAAGAGGTTGTGCTCACGCGGCTTGATGGCGTCGAAGCGCTCGACGAACAGCGCAAAGGCTCGCTCAATGCCGAGATTGACGACGACACGGCGCTGTACCGGTTCGACCTCTCCTGGCGTCATGACCGCTGCCCTTCCTCGTCGGCTAGAAATTTGTATGCGTGCAATGCCTTGTCCCAGAACACATCCAGCTCCGCTCGCAATGCCTCGATGCCGCTGGGGTTCACGTGGTAGAGGCGTCGCGTACCGGCGGCGCGGTCGGCCACCAGGCCGGCCCGCTTGAGGACGCTGAGGTGCTGTGACACCGCCGGCCTGCTGACCGGCAGGTCGCGGGCGAGTTCGCCGACCGCCATCGGCCCGTCGGCCAGGCGCTTGAATATCGTGCGTCGAGTGCCGTCGGCCAGGGCGGCCCACGAATCGAGGGTCTCAGTGCTCATGGCATCGGTAAGTCTACGCTTACCGATGGGTTATTGTCCGGCGGTTTCACCCGTTGCTTCGAAGACGACGCGACGCCCGATCTCGACGGCGTGGTCGGCGAAGCGTTCGTAGAACCGGCCGAGCAGCGTGATGTCGACGGCGGCGGCGACGCCGTGCTTCCAGTCGGTGTCCATCAAGACGTCGAACAGCTGCTGATGGAGTTGATCCATCGCGTCGTCTTCGCGGCTGATCTCGGCGGCTTGCTGCGAATTGCGGGAGACGACCACATCTTTGGCGCTGTTACCCAATTCGACCGCGACCCTGCCCATTTCGGTGAAGTGGTTGCGTACTTCGTCGGGCAACACGTGATTGGGGTGACGCCGCCGGGCGATCTTGGCGACGTGCAGGGCGAGCCCGCCCATTCGTTCGGCGTCGGCGACATTCTGAAGTGAACCCACGACGAGTCGCAGGTCTCCGGCGACGGGAGACTGCAGCGCGAGCAGGACGAAAGCGGTTTCCTCCGCCCGCGACTGCATCTGGGCGATGTGGTCGTGATCGGTGATCACCTGCTCAGCCATCGACAGATCCGCCTCCAGGAGCGCCCGGGTCGCGCGATCCATCGCCAACCCAGCGAGTCCGCACATGTCGCTGAGCGTCTGTGTCAACGTCTCGAGTTGCTCATGGAACGCCGTCCGCATCGCCATCTCTTAAAACGGCGTGGCCACGGGCAATGCCACCGATGAATTCGTCATGAACCCTATCTTCCCGGATAAGCAGGCTCATTGCCCTGAAAAGCTCAAAGGGCCAGTGTTGAGCGCACGACAATTCCTGGCTAGGGGGTGACGATGGCACCGGTAGTCAGGGACGCCGGTGACGAACCGCCGACCGCCGGAATTGTTCCGCTACCTCCACGATCCGAACGAGTCCAGGCCCAGCTGTTCGCGAAGCTACTGCGCGGCGACATCGAGACGATGAAGCGCAAGGTGACCAAGGCCGAGTCGGCATGGCAACGGCGGTGTGAGGCCGAAGGCTACGTCGAGCCACCCAAGCGACTGGTCGTCGTGCGGGAACGCCTTGCCGAGGCACGCCGGATGCTGACTGCACTGAACGCGCGCTTTCCGCGCGGTCAATCGCCCGGCTGATCCTCGGACAGGACGCGGGCCTTCTGCTCGGTGATCACCTGATGCAGATAGTCCGCCTTCGCGCAGCCGTAATAGGCCGCGAATTGCAGTGCCAATTCGTCCATTTCGGTGAACGACACATCGCCGCTCTTGAGTGCGGCGTACACATGCGACAGCACGGGGATCTCCGCATCCTGAAAAGCGACGCAGGCCACGGTGACGAGACGCCGCTCCTTCACTCCGAGTCCGGGGCGCAGCCACATTTCACCGAAGACGAAGTTGAGGATTCCCGCTCCGGTGTAGGGGTTGTCGCGCGGAGGCGCGTAGGGCATGCAGTTGATCTCTCGAAAGCAATCCTCACCGCCCTGTAGTCGCCGCTCGGGGTCGCTGGCGGACATCAACGGCAACAACGGTTCCGGGTCGGTGGGCTGTTCGCCGCGCTCGGCGAGGATCCTGGCCCATTCCTGGTCAACGACGATGTTGAACCGCGATGCCTTTGGCCATCCCGCGTACACCGCGAAATGAAGTACTGTCTCGCGCATTTCGTTGATCGTGACGTCTCCGGTGTTCAGTGCCGCGTAGACATGTTGTTCCAGGGGGTTGATCGCGTCGGCGGCGGCGACACAGGCCAGCGTCACGAAGCGGCGATTGCGCCGACTCAGGCCGGGTCTCGACCAGATTTCGCCAAAGACGAAGTCGACCAACCCTTCTGCGAAAGGGCTGTTCCCGTCGGGAACCGCGACGGTCATCACGTCCCTGAACGTGCTCACACCCACCGCCCGGCGTTGACTATCGGTCATGGTGCCCCTACCTGATCGTGACTCCGGCGTCGACTTTGAATTCCAGGCCGGTGACGAAACGGGATTCGTCCGACATCAAAAACAGCACCGCGTGGCTGACATCGGTTGCCTCGATCAGCGGAGCCGGCAGCGCGTTGAGGAAGATCGGCACAAGGTCAGGTCGCTGCTCGGCGATCAGGGTGTGCATCGACGGCGGCGCCATGCCAGTGGCGACACCGGTCGGGTGCACCGTGTTGACGCGGATATTCTGCGCGGCAACCTCATTCGCCAAGGCGATGCTCATGCCGACGATCCCGTGCTTGGACGCCGTGTAGGGCAGATGCAACGGTGTCCCTTTTATGCCGGCCGACGAGCTGATGTTGACCAGGCTGCCGCCGCCTCGCTTGAGGAGATGGGGCAGAGCGGCCGCGCAGGTGTTCCACGCGCCGACGAGGTTGATATCCAGGACCAGGCGCCATTGCTCGGATGTGGTGGTGTCCCACGTGCCAACGGTCAGGACGCCGGCGTTGGCGACCGAGCCGTCCAGACCGCCCAGCTCGGTGACGGCATCGTCGACCGCTGCCTTCAGTCCGTGCTCGTCGCGCACGTCGACCACCTTTGTGATTGCCCGTCGGCCGTGCTCTTCGACCAGTTGGGCAGTTTCGTGGAGGTCGTTCTCGGTCGCCAGCGGATATTCCAAACCCGTTGGGGTCGAGCAGATGTCGACGAGGATGCAATCGGCTCCCTCTTCGGCCAACCGCACTGCGTGGCTACGGCCCATCCCGCGGGCCGCCCCGGTGATCAGAACGCGCTTGCCCGCGACGCGGCCCGCCGGGTTGCCTTGTGTCACTGGTCTACACCTTGTTGCAGAAGCCGGCATCGACCGGGAACGTCACGCCGGTGACGTATTTGGCCTCGTCGGACACCAGATACGCGATGGCCGCGCTGATGTCTTCGGGTTCCAACATCCCCACCGGCATAGGGTTCTGCAGGTGCGGGCCCGCGTCCGGATTCTTCTCGAGAAACTCGGCCATGTCGGGGTTCACCGCCATCATGGTGTTAACCGCGGTGGGATGAACCGTGTTGACCCGGATGCTCATCGGCGCAAGGGCATTGGCCAACGCCCGCATCAAACCGACAATGCCGGTTTTCGACGCGGCGTAGCCGAGGCCGCCCCCCTGCAGTCCGCCGAAACCCTTGATGCCGGCCGTCGAACTGGTGAAAATGATTGCGCCACCGCGGTTTCCGGACAGTAGGTGCGGAATCGTCGCCCAGGCCGTATGGTACGCACCGTCGAGGTTGACCCGGGTCACCGCCTGCCACTGGGCCAGCTCTTCCTCGATACTCAGCTGTCGGAACGCCAGCGGCGCGATTCCTGCGTTGGCCAGGACGATGTCCAGGCGGCCGAAGTGCTCGACCCCGGCGTCGACAGCCCGCTTGACCTGATCGAAGTCGCGCACATCGGCAACGCTGCCGACCATCGTCCCGCCCCCGTCCTCGACCAGCGCGATGGTCTCGTCGAGTTCCTCCCGGGAGGCCATCGGATAGCCGTTCGCCGCAATGTCGGCACAGACATCGACACCGATGATGCTGGCGCCTTCGTTGGCCAGTCGAATGGCGTGGCTTCGTCCCTGACCTCGCGCAACGCCGGTGATGAAGGCGACCTTGCCGTCCACTGGGCCCATGCCGCACACCTAACTTCCCGATCCGGGTAACCGAGTTACTCCGGATCGTCACAGTAACATGGTTACCGTGACTGCAAAAGTGGCCCGCAAGCACGCCCACGAGGCGCCTGAGGCCGCGCCACCCGATCCGATCCTCGAGATCGTCGTCGACCTGCTCGACACCGACGGTTACGAAGCGGTCCAGCTGAGGGAAGTGGCGAGACGCGCAAAGGTTTCGCTGGCGACGATCTACAAGCGCTACCCAACCCGCGATGAGCTGATCGTCACCGCACTCGAATGGTGGATGGAGGCCAATCGATACGCGGGTCTGCCGTCGCTTGCCGACGAGCTGCCCGGCGACTCGATCTACGCGGACCTCGTGCACGTTCTCACGACGATCTTCGAACCCTGGGAGCGGCACCCGGTGATGCTGCGGTCCTACTTCCGGGCGCGATCGGGCCCCGGCGGGCAACGACTCATCCGGCGCGGCGTCGACGCCGTCGTTCCACTCGCGAAAAGCATTCTGGCGTCGACGGATCCGAGTTTCGTGAGGGATCTCGAGCAGATCCTGACCGGCGTGGTGTTCGGATTTCTCGGTCGGTTCGCGCAAGGGGAGATCGAAGTCACCGAGATTGTACCCGGCATCGAACGCACCGTGTTCTGGTTGACGACGGCTTATGAAAATCTTCCGACCGCACACTCGTCGGCGCGAGGCGGCTGAACATTCGCGCATGATCGTTCAGCGCGAGATCGAGATGTGTTGTAAAAATTCACAGACTCGGGCTATTGAGAATAAGCGTACTTATAGCCGGCTTCGATGAACCATAATCAGAACGTGGAGCGACGACGCAACGCCCGGACGGACCTTTCGCCGATGGCCACCCTCAAGCAGTTGCCCGCCCTGGTTGTCATGGAGCGGATTCCGATTCCCGTACTGGCGATCGCGAATGACGGCACGCTGGTGTTCGCCAACTCCGCATTCTCGGAAATGGTCGGCCGCCGACGCGAGGACATCGTTTCGATGAAGTTCGACGAGATCTTCTACTTGCCACTCACCGAGGAATCAGCGGTTTCGGTGGTGCAGTCGCTGGCCAACGAGGTCGTCGAATTGGCGCACCAGGATGGCTCGAGTGTGCGCGCTTTGATGAGTAGGTCGGCGCTGATTCGGGCCGACGACGATATTGCGCTAGCGACGTTCCAGGATCTCACCGAGCAACTCTGGCTCGACGAGCGTTAGCCCGCGTCAGCGACCGGATATCTCCGCCGCGGAAGCCGCCTTGATCGCCAACGCGGTCCGCCGCTTCAAGAATTGCGCGAAATAATCGAGCTTGTCCGGCTGCACGATTCCGCGTAGCACCGTCGACAAAGCCTTTTCGTAGTCACCGAGCAACACCACCGGATCGTCGAGATGGCTGGCCTGGCGCATCCCCATGTAGATGGACACCAGCAGGCGTCCGATGTCCTCGGGGTCGCCGCGGTCGACGATGTCGCCCTCACGAATTCCGCGCGCGGCGATGTCGCCGAGCAATTCGATCCAGCCGCCCAGCAGGCGTTCCTGCAGCTTTTCGGTCCGACCGACGGACTCGAGCAGGTTGAATGCCGCGCGCGTGACATTTTCGGTGATGTCGGCCATCGCGATCAGATATGAGACATCGATCAGCGTTTCCAGCCCGGACAATTTTCGGGTCAGCAAATCCTGCACAGCAACGCCGGACTTGGCGGTCTGCTCGTCGACGATCGCCAGCGCCAAGGCGTGCTTGGACCGGAAATGGAAATACATCGCGCCCTTGGTGAGCTGCGCCTCGGCCAGAATATCGTCGAGGCCGACGGCGTAATACGGACGCTGCGCAAACTGGTGCGCCGCGGCCCGCAGAATCTGGTCGCGCGTCGTATCTGAGCGCTTGTCACTTATTTCGGTCATTTATTCGCCAGATCGTCTTTTGTCAGATCGTGCTCGAGGATAGTGCTTGACTGTCCGCCAGGAATGGCATTGGCATCCACCGAGATGAGAGTAGCGATTCCATCGCGTGTCCGGGGAGAGGACGCGACAATAAGTAGCCCTGCGCTCGGTGACAACCATGTCTCATAAGGGTAAGCGCCGCAGCGGGTGTTTCGACACCTTCGGCGACCAACTGCAGGTCGAAAGCTTCGGCGAGGCCGATAATCGCACGGACAATGGCTAAATCGCGGCTGCTGCTGCCGAGGTCGCGCACGAAAGACGTATCGATCTTGAGAATGTCGACCGGCAGCGATTTCAGGTGTGACAGCACGGCGTAGCCGGTGCCGAAATCGTCGATCGCGATCTGGACCCCGACTTCTTTCAGCGCCTCCAGTGTCTTGCGGGTGGTGTCGATGTCGCGAACCACCGCCCGCTCGGTGATTTCCAGGCACACCGAGCCGCCGTCGATGCCGAACTCGTCGATGGTCTCGGCGACGCTACTGACGAAGCCCCGGTTGACCAGTTGCGCGGGCGATACGTTCAATCGCAGCGTGGTGTCCTGTCCGACGCCGCGAGAGCGCCAGCGACTGAATTCCGCGATCGCTGTTCGCATTACCCAACGGCCCAACTCGCCGCCCAGGTTTGCGGATTCGACGATGCCGATGAACGACTCCGGCAGCAGCAAGCCCCAGGTGGGGTGCCGCCACCGGACCAGCGCTTCGACGGCGACGATCGCCCCAGTCCACAGGTCGACCTCGGGCAGGTAGTGCAGCACCAGCGAGTCGTTGTCGATCTCGCCGCGCAGGTGAAGTTCGATGTCCTTGCGGAACAGACGCTGCAGTGACATGTCGTCATCGGAGATCGCCACGTTGTTGCCGCCGGCGCGTTTTGCGCTCAAGACCGCCTCGTCCGCGCGGTGCAGCAGGTCGCTGGTGTTGTCGCGGCCAGGGGCGCCGACCGCCACGCCAACGCTGACCGTTCGGGTGATCATATGACCACCCAGTGCCATCCGGTCGCGCAGCGCGGCGCACAGTTCCTCGCCGGTCTTCTCGGCTAACTCGATATTCATTGACTTGTCCGGGACGACCACGAACTCGTCGCCACCCAGGCGGGCGGTCATGCTTTTGACCCCGGCTTTCAACCGGAGCTGTTCGGCGAAGGTCCGCAGGTACCAGTCCCCGGCGGTGTGGCCGAGGTAGTCGTTGATCGACTTCAGCCGGTCGAGGTCGAGGTACAACACGGCGACCGGACCGGGCTTGCCGGCGGCAAGGCGCTCCGACAAATGAGCCATGAGGGCGCGCCGGTTGTGCAGACCGGTCAGATCGTCGTGCTCGGCTAGGTTACGGAGCTTCGCCTCGGCGACGATCCGGGCCTGGAGCTGAGCCAGCAACGACGCGACCGTCTGGATCGCGTTCAGCTCCTCGGTCCGCCACTTCTTTTTCTTGAACCTCACGCAGGTCAACTGTCCGGTGGTGACGCCGCCGGAAATCAGCGGCGCCGCAACCACCGACGGGGAGGTGATCTTGGCGGCGTCGAGGCCCCAGCGTTCCTGCGCGGCGGCCGCCCAGCGGGCCAAGGTGACGTCGGAGGGTTCCGGTCGAACAATGGTCAGCTTCTTGCCGTGCTCGCACAGCGCCAGAACGGGATCGGCGCTGCTGAAGTGAGCGATCGCCGAGGGGTCCGGAACGGAGATGTCTCGCCGCGGAGGCCACAACGCCACCAGCTTGGACACCCGGATCTTGTGGTCGTTGTGCCGCAGGAAGGCGCAGTCGATGCCGAGATGCTCGACGAGTTCGGCAAGAACCTGCTCGTTGACCTCGGCCACCGTCGACCCCGTCGTCTCCATCAATCTGGTGGCGACGCGAGTGACCAGGTTGCGCGACAACGTCTCCTCCGATGGTGATGCGATGCCCGGGTGCCGCGTCGGTCATCCGCGATAACTAAATGAGCGTCGATGCAATTCGTTTCGAGTCGGAGCGCAGCGGTTTGCCAACTATATACGGCCAACATGCGCCACGCCGAGCCAACCGGTTAGTTGGGCTTACTGAAGTTAAATAAACCGCTTGATTTAACTCCGACGCCGGTGTTCACTGAGTCGGTGACCGCCGCCCGAATCCTGCGCAACGATCGGTCGACCGGTACGCGGGAAGCGATCCTGTCGGCAGCCGAGCGGCTGTTCGCCGAACGCGGCATGCACGCGGTGTCCAACCGGCAGATCAGTGAGGCGGCCGGCCAGGGCAACAACGCCGCGGCCTGCTACCACTTCGGCACCAGGACCGATCTGCTGCGTGCCATCGAGGGCAAACACCACGAGCCGATCGAGGAGTTGCGTGCTCAGATGCTGGCCGGCGTCGCGGATTCATCCGAATTGCGGGACTGGGTTGGCACCTTGGTGCGCCCGTTGACCGATCACCTGGCCGCGTTGGGCAATCCGAGTTGGTACGCCCGGTTCGCCGCGCAGGCGATGGCCGATCCCACCTTTCGACAGGTGGTCACCGAGGACGCGCTCGAGTCGACGGTGTTGGTGCGGGCGATCGAGGGCATCAACCGCTGCCTGCCGGACCTCCCGAGGCGGGTCCGTTTCGAGCGAATGGTGATGGCCCGCAATCTGCTGATGCACACGTGTGCCGAACACGAAGGTGAGCTCGCCGAGCACGGGCCGCGGTCACGATCGCCGTGGCCGATCGCTGCCGAGGGACTGATCGACGCGATCGTCGGCCTGTGGCGGGCGCCGGTTCACCGAGCCCAGGCCTCGCTGCCGCACTGATACCTCGAGGACAAGGAGCGCTTCTGTGGCCACCCAGATCCCGGACTACCCGATGCCCCGCGCGGCGGGCTGCCCGTTGGCTCCCGCGCCAATTGCCTTGCAGCTCAACGCCGCCAGGCAGTTGAGCCGGGTGCGGATATGGGATGGCAGCACTCCGTGGCTGATCACCGGCTACGACGCGATCCGCTCGTTGTTCACCGACTCCCGGGCCAGCGTCGATGACCGCAAGTCGGGTTACCCGCACTGGAATGAGGGCATGCAGGCCACCGTCGACAAACGGCCACGCTCGGTGTTCACCTCTGATGCCGAGGAGCACACCAGGTTTCGGCGCATGTTGTCCAAGCCGTTCACCTTCAAGCGTGTCGAGGGTTTGCGTCCGGCCGTGCAGAAGATCACCGATGACCACATCGACGCGATCCTGGGCGGCCCACAACCGGCCGACCTCGTTGACGCGCTGGCGCTGCCGGTTCCGTCGCTGGTGATCAGTCAGCTTCTGGGCGTGCCGTATTCGGACGCCGAATTCTTTCAGCAGCAGGCGAGTCGGGGGATGGGCCGCTACGCGAGTGCCGAGGAGTCCGCGCAGGGCGCGACCGAGTTGGCACGCTACATCGCCAGGCTGGTCCGGACCAGGATGGAGAACCCGACCGAAGATCTGGTGGGAGACCTCGCGGAGCGGGTCAACGCCGAAGAGCTCAGTGTGCGGGAGGCCGCTCAGCTGGCCACCGGTGTCCTGATCGCCGGCCATGAGACCACCGCCAACATGATCAGTCTGGCGATCGTGGCGCTGCTCGAGCATCCCGACCAGCTGAGGTTGTTGCGCGAGACCGATGACCCGAAGGCGATCGCCACCGCGGTCGAGGAACTGATGCGTTACCTCAGCATCATTCAGACCGGGCAACGGCGGATCGCGACCGAGGACATCGAGATCGGCGACGAGGTGATCCGGGCCGGGGAGGGCATCATCCTCGACGTGCCGCCGGCGAACTGGGATGAGCGGCGCTACCCCAACCCGGACCAGTTGGACTTGCAACGCGAGGACAACCCACACGTCGGCTTCGGCTACGGGCGACACCAGTGCGTCGGGCAGCAGCTGGCCCGGATGGAGCTGCAGATCGTGCTGCACACGCTGCTGCGTCGCATCCCCACCCTGCAGCTTGCGGTTTCGCTGGAAGAGCTTCCGTTCAAACACGACGCGTTGGCCTACGGGATCTACGAGCTGCCCGTCACATGGTGAATCGCGGTGACCTCACGCTGGCCGTACCCGACCTGTCGGGCCGGCTGGCGGTGGTCACCGGGGCCAACAGCGGCCTGGGATTCGGCTTGGCCCGCCGACTCGCGACGGCAGGTGCCGACGTCGTGCTGGCGATCCGCGACCGAGCGAAGGGCGAGGCGGCCGTCGCTCGGATCCGCGCCGAGGCGCCGCACGCCAAGCTGACGATCCGACAGCTAGATCTCTCGTCGCTGAAAAGTGTTGCGGCTTTTGGTCAAGAGCTGACGGCCGAGGGGCGGCCGGTCGACGTGCTGATCAACAACGCCGGTGTGATGACGCCGCCGAAGCGCGAGCAGACCGACGACGGGTTCGAGCTGCAATTCGGCGCCAATCACCTGGGGCACTTCGCGTTGACTTCTCACCTGCTGCCGCTGTTGCGCGCGGCGCCCTCACCGCGCGTCGTGACGGTCGGCAGCTTGGCCGCGAACCAACGCAACGTCGACTTCGGTGACGCCAACGCCGAGCACGGTTACAAACCGATGAGTTCCTACGGCATCGCGAAGTTGGCGCAGCTGATGTTCGCGGTCGAACTGAATCGACGCAGCATCGCCGGTGGCTGGGGCCTATTGTCCAACGCCGCGCATCCCGGATTGAGCAAGACGAACCTGCTCAGCGGGGCGTCCTACGGCGCGGGCAGGCCGACATTGTCGGCTCGGCTGGCCCGGTTGTCGTGGAATCTGGTGCCGTTCATGTGGTTGGACGTCGACGAGGGCATCAAGCCCGCCTTGTACGCCGCCGTCTCACCGGACGCGCAGGGCGGTGCCTACTACGGCCCGCGCGGCTTTTACGAAACCGCCCGCGGCGGGGTCACTTTCGCCCGAATGCCGGCGGCGGCACTCAGTAGCGACGACACCGGCCGGGTCTGGCGGCTCTCCGAACAGCTCACCGGGGTCGCGTACCCGCCCTAACGACTCCCCGACCACATCAATGAGAGGGGGTAGCAATGGCCTTCGTCGGACGCATTGACGTCAAGGATCCCGGTGCGCAGCAGCACCAGCGGGAGAAATCCCGACTTTCGATATCGAAGGTCTCCAAAGGGTTAACCTGCAAATACCTGACGGATCTGAAACTGATTGGTGCGCTGGAACAATGACCCAAGCCAACACGCTGTACCCGCCCGGTGGCTTCGGGGCGCCGAAGAACCGGCACGGCCACGCTCAGGGAAACGTCGGTCTCCCCGCGGGCACCGAAGTGTTCTCCGCCGACACTCACATCTCGTTGGCCGCCGACATCTTCTATGAGCGACTGCCCGACGACCTGCGGGACGGCGCACCGCGGATCTGGTACGAAGACGGCGCCTACCAGATCGGCCAGCAGGGGCAGTCCTTTCTGCCCGAGGTCTTCAGTGCGGTGCTGATGCAGTACGACGACCTGGCCGGCGCGTCGACCAACAACATCGACGCGCGGATACGCGAACTGCATGACGACGGGGTGGACCGCGAACTCGCCTTCCCCAACGCGCTGCTGGCAATGTTCGGATTTCCCGACAAGCCCATGCGTGAGCGGGTTTTCCGCATCTACAACTCCTACATCGCCGGCCTCCAGGAACGCTCCGACGGGCACTTTTTCGGTGTCGGCCTGATCAACTGGTGGGACGCTGACGGCGCTAGGCGGACGTTGTCCGAACTGAAGTCGTTGGGCCTCAAAACGTTTCTGCTGCCACTCAACCCGGGCACCGGTGACGACGGCATCATGATGGACTACGCCTGCAGTGCGATGCGACCCGTCTGGGATGCAATCGAGGAGTCCGGTCTGTCGATCGCCCATCACATCGGCGAGACACCGCCCAAGGCGCCCTGCGAGGTCAACAACGTCGCGGTCGCGATGATGGTGAACATCGATGGCTTTCGGGAGATGTTCTCCAAGTATATCTTTGGCGGCATTCTCGACCGGCACCCGAGCCTGCGGATCGGCTGGTTCGAGGGCGGCATCGCCTGGATACCGCCCGCCCTGCAAGACGCCGAACATGTGCTGGCGTCCTACCAGCACATGCTGGATCACCGCCTGCAGCACGACATTCGCTACTACTGGGACACCCACATGAGCGCCTCGTTCATCGTCGATCCGCTCGGCCTCAGACTGATCGACGAGATCGGCGTGGACAAGGTGATGTGGTCGTCGGACTACCCGCACAACGAAAGCAGCTACGGCTATTCGGAGAAATCGCTGGCCGCGGTCGTCGGTGCCGTCGGCTCGGACAACGCCGCGAAGATCGTGAGCGGCAACATCAAGCGATTCCTGGGCATCTGAGATGACGGCGTCGGTTCAAAGCTTCGTCATCCCCGAGGAGCCGGACTTCGCGCGCATGCACCGCGACGTCAGCGCCCGGCTGCACAGCGCGATGGGCGAGCACGGCGTCGACGCGCTGATCCTGCTGATGAACGACAACGTCGTCTACTCCACAGGTGCAAGCTGGCCGGTGCTGGACGCCGGACTGTCCCACGTCGAACGCCCGGTGGCGATCGTGCTGTCCGACGACCCGCATCCCCATCTGTTCCTCCCGTTCCGCAGCGGATCGGCGTCGGAAACCCAAGTGCCGCAAGACCATCTGCATGCCGCGCTTTACCTCGAGCTGGACGAAGGCGTCGAGCAGTTCGCGCGGGTGATCACCGAGCTGATCCCACCCGGGGCCAGCGTCGCCGTCGACGAGATGACCGGGGCGATGCGCCGCGCCGCCGACCGGATCTTTCCCGGCGGCCCACCCTCGGACGCCGCCATCGTGATCGGCGCGTCCAATTTGGTGAAGACGCCGGACCAGGTTTCCTGCCTGCGCACCGCGATGCGCATCACCGAGCGCGCGATGGTCGATGTCCAACAACAGCTCGCCCCCGGGGTCAAGCAGACCGATCTGTCGGCCAAGCTGGTGCGCCGGGCCTTCGAACTCGGCGCGACAGCCAACATGCTGGAGGCGATCTGGCAGGTGATGCCGCCTTCACGGGCCGAGGGCGTCTGGACCACGCACGGCGACCTTGCGCTGCCCTTGCTGACCAACGAGCGCGAACTCGCGAAGGGCGACGTACTGTGGACCGACATCAGCATCAGCTACGCCGGGTACTGCTCGGACTTCGGCCGTACCTGGATCGTCGGCGATCAACCGTCGCCACGGCAGCATGCCCAGTACGAGCAGTGGCAGCACATTCTCGACGCGGTGCTCAACGTCACCAAAGCCGGTGCCACGTCTGGTGATCTCGCCCGCGCGGCGATCGCCGCCAACGGCGGCTCGAAGCCGTGGCTGCCGCACTTCTACCTCGGGCACGGCATCGGTATCTATCCCGCCGAGGCCCCGATGATCGGTACCGATCTCGGTGAGGAGTTCGACGACAACTTCGTCTTCCCGGTCGGGATGACGCTGGTGCTGGAGCCGGTGGTGTGGGAAGACGGCACCGGCGGCTATCGCAGTGAGGAGATCGTGGTCATCACCGAGGACGGCTGTACCCGCATCACCGACTATCCCTATGCGCCCTATGGGCACTGACGTATTTCCCGACGGCCGCGAGCTTCGGTTCGGCCGTCGGCGGCGCGCGCTCGATCAGATGGACGCCCACGACATCGACGTCCTGGTACTCGGACGCCAGGCCAACGTCCGTTACGTGACCGGGGCCCCGCAGTTGTGGATCGGTGGCACAAGGCCTTTCGGCCCGGTCTGCGTGATGCTGCGCGGCAGTGGCGAGATCTTCCTGATGAGCACCGATGACGAGGGGGTCCCCGACGAGATCGGCCGCGACCGGCTCTACGGGTTGGCCTGGAATCCGATGACGTTCATCGACGTACTCAAGAACATCGACGGGTCGTCAACGGCCAAACGCGTCGGAACCGACGCGATCACACCGACTTTCGCCACGCTGCTGCCGATGGCATTTCCTCGTGCCGAATTCGTCGACGGTGAACTTCCCATGCTGGCCGCCCGCCGCGTCAAGACCGCCGACGAGATTGCGGCGATGTCCACAGCGGTGGGTGTCGCCGAAGCCGGCGTTGCCGCGGCGGTCGCAGAGTTGCGGCCCGGCATGACCGAGCAAGCGCTGACGGGCGCGGTGCTGGAGGCGATGGCCGCCGGGGGCGTGAGCACGCCCGCCACCCAGGATGCCGCGTGGGTGACGTCGCGCGAACAGCCGTGGCAACGCGCACACGGTGAGGTGCGCGACGGCGATCTGGTCGCATTCAGCGCCGGGGCGCTGGCCGACGGCTACGTGGCCGAAGTGGCCCGAACCTGGCCGGTGGGCGACGGCACGGATGCGACTCGCCAACTCTACCGACGCTCGAACAAGTTGTGGGACAACTTGATTGATGCATGCCGGCCCCGAGCGCGGGCCGGCGATCTGCTGGCCGCCTACGATGCCGCCGGTGAGCCGGCGCCGCCGATGGCGGTCGCACACGGGCTGGGCCTCGGCTTCGACCCGCCGGTCGTCTCCCCACAATTACCGTCCACCGCCGCTGCCGAACGGTTGGATCCCGGGATGGTGTTGGCGCTCACCGGCTTCGTATGGCAGGAAGGCATCGGCGGGGTACTGCGCCGAGACAGCGTCGTCATCACCGACGACGGCCCGCAAGTGCTGACGGCCAGCCCGCTATGGCAGTAGCTCACCGAATCGGTGTGTCTCCCAGAGATTCAGAGCGTTGGTCAGCATCTGCAGCGGGGCCCGCACGCTCTCGTCATCTTTGACCGGTGCGTCCTTGCGGGTCAGCGCCGCGGCGGCGTCGCCGAAGCGCTTGCCGATCAGCGCGGGGATGTCGAGCAGCCAGGCGACCGTCATGATCCCGACGTACAGCATCACCTGCCTGCGAAGCTTCGGCACGTCGAGAGTTGGCCCGCCGCATTGGCGTACCTCGTCGACGAACAGGCCCAGCAACTCGTCGAGGTGGTGATCCCACAGATCGGTCTCGGCGCCGGACATCGCGCCCCACAGCGCCATCGCAACGTTCATCTGACCGGCGCAGCCCCAGTCCATCAGGCCGCAGTGCACTCCGCCGTCCGAGTCGCGCCAGAACCAGGCGTTGTCGACGTTGGCGTTCCAGTGGCACAGCGCGATGTAGTCCGGTTGGCCTGCGAGATAGTCCCACACCCGTTGTTCCTGCTGGAGAAACAGCGGCGCCTCGTCGCGCAGGCGTGAGATGAATTGTGGTGTGCGAACATTGGCGGGCAGTAAACCCGGGCCGGCGGCCGCCAAATCGGCGAGCTGGTCCAGCCGGCGGGTGAGCTTCTCGGGGCCGATCGGTGCCCGCTCGCCCACCTGCGCCGCCTGCATGTCGATCGGGAACTGGTCGCCGACCGGTAGGCGTCCGGACCGGTGGCCACCGACCAATCGACCGAGCGCGACCAACAACGCGCGGTAATGCCCGACCGGCTCGGGCATCTCGTAGTCGCGGCACTTGTCATAGTGACGATCGATACCGTTGACGCCAAATGTGATTCGCTCAGAGATCAGCAGCCCGGTGCCGCTCTGGCGATGGTAGTCGGCGAAATCAACGACCGGAACCCTGATCGGGAAGTCCGGCTCGCGCGTCAGCCTCGCGAACAGGACTTCGGACTCCATCTGGGTTTTGCCGCGATCGCGGATCGGGTTGTCGAAGTCGCGGGAGAATTTGACGAATAGATCGGTGTGTGGGCCTGGTGTCGCATATTCGACTCGGAGGAGGACTTTGCGGCCGGTACTGCCGCCGGGGACTTCGTCGAATTGGGTGATGCGGGCGACCGGGTTCTCAGTACCGTAGGCGCGGAATGCTTCGGTGAGAAATGCTGTGCCGGCGTCGCGTAACGCGTCGGGGTCGGCGGGTATCGACAGTCCCGAGTGGTCGCCGGTCACCCATCGATCCGGAGACATCACCAGGTTTGTTCGGCTGCGCGCACCAGCATGTGGTTGACCGCGACCCGGCGGTTGCGGGTGACGACATACAGCACGGCATCGGCGATGTCCTCCGGCGCCAGCTTGACCATGCCGGCGGTCTGGCGGTCGAATGCCGCACGGCGGTCGGGGGGGAGGTGCTCGCTGATCTCGGTGTCGACCGTGCCGGGGCCGACCACCGCGACGCGGACCCGCTTGCCGATCAGTTCCTGGCGGATGCCCTCGCTGAAGGCGTTGACCCCGAACTTGGTCAGCGAGTAGACCGCGGTGCCTGGGCGGGCCACCCAGCCGGCGGTGGAGCTGATGGTGACCAGATCGGCGACGCCGCGCGGGGAGTCCGCGGCCGCGTCGATCAGATGGGGGATCGCGGCGCGGGTCACGTACAGCACGCCTTGAATGTTGACGCGCACCAGATCGTCCCAATCCTGTAGCGGCGCTTCGGAAGCCGGGGACATCCGCATCAGGCCGGCGTTGTTGACCACCGCGTCCAGCCGACCCAGTTCGTCGACCGTGCGCTGCACCGACGCGGCGACCTGGTCGGCGTCGGTGACGTCAGTGGGTACCGCCAGTGCTGTGCCCCCGGCTGATTCGACCTCTGCCTGCAGTTGGTTCAGCCGATCAGCGCGGCGGGCGAGTAGCGCGACGGCCGCGCCCTCGGCTGCCAGGGCGCGGGCCGTCGCGGCACCGATGCCGCTGCTGGCACCGGTGATCAGCGCGACGGTACCGGCCAGCGCCTCAGTCATCAGCGCCGCTCCTCCTCGCGGGCGCCGCTCATGCGGCGCACGGTCCCGTCGCCGGCGGTCACGTTCCCTCCATCGCGTGCGCATTCAGGATCTCGTTACGAACATAGTCGTCATGCTCACCGAGATCGGGCGCGCCGCGAGCAATCTCGGCATTCGCCTGCGCCATCCGCCACGGCGCAGCCAGCACCGGCCGCTGTCCCTCACGGTGATCGCTGACGAAGCGATACATTTCCCGGTCCCACAGCAGTGGGTCACCGATGATGTCCAGGGCGGTGGCGCTTTTGGTGGCCGGCACGCCGGCCGCCCGGAGCTGCTGCGCGAGGACAGCGGCATCGTGGTCGCGGGTCAACGCCGCAAGGCCGCGGTCGAGTGCGCCGGTATGGGTGAGTCGGTCGGCCAACGTGCCGAACCGCGGGTCCTCGGTCAACGTCACGGTGCCCAGCGTCTGACACAGCAGGTCCCACTGCGTCTCGCCGGCCACCGCGATGCTGATCCAGTCACCACCGGCGCAGGGGTAGCAGCCGTGCGGCGCCATGTCGGCGTGCTGATTGCCGTCGGGCAGCAACGGCGTTCCGGTCAGTTCCTGAGCGAGTAGACAATCACCGATCATCGACGACAGCGTCTCCACCGCGGACACGTCGACGAACTGGCCCTCGCCGGTGAGGTCGCGATGCAGCAACGCCGCGACAGCCGCGAATGCCGCGGCGGCGCCGACGGTGGAGTCGCCGTAGCGCATGCTGGTGCCCAGTGGCGGGCCGCCGGGATACCCCACCAGCGAGGCGACACCCGCCAACGCGGCAAAGCACGGCGCGTAGCCGGTCTGCTGTCCCATCGGCCCGTCGTTGCCCCACATCTTGATCGACACCGAAATGATGTCCTGCTTAACCTCTTTCAGCTGTTCGTAGCCGAGACCCATCCGCTCCATCGCCCCGGGCCGCAAGTTGTTGATCACGACGTCGCTGCGCGAGATCAGCTCGCGGAGCCGGTCGACGTCGTCGGCGAACTTGAGGTCCAACTCCACGCTGAGCACCTCGGGGTTGATGCTCAGGAAGAACGGAGCGTGGTTGATGTCGGTGCCGCCGTAGGCGCGCATCTCATCGGGATGGGTCGAGCTTTCGACCTTGATCACCTCGGCGCCCAGGAAGGCCAGTAACTTACCCGCGTACGGGCCGGCCCAGACCTTGGTGAGCTCCACGACGCGCACCCCCGCCAGGGGCCCGCCTCGCGAGATCCTCGAAGGTTTGCGTTGCTGTGACACCGCTTTCGGTGAATGGTGTCTCCGGATGCGGTCGGTGTCCTGCCCGAGGGCCGGTGCCGGGCTGGTGACCCGGGCCGGTGAGACGCTCAGCAAGTAGGGGACCCCAGGGTAGGCGGCGTTGCCGAGCACCGGATGCGTGACGTCGCGGAAGAAGCCGCGATGACGGTACTGCGGCGAGCTTTTCAGGTCGATGGGTTTGGCGACGGGGACCAACGGAACACCCTGTCGCTGCGCCTCGTCGGACACGGTCTCTTTGCCGCGGCCGCGTACCCAGTCGGCAAAGCCACGCCGAAACGTCGCGACCTTCTTGCGCGTGACCGAGAACTCCAGCCAGTTATCCTCAAACTCGTCGAGCCAGTCCGGTTCGCCCATCAGTCTTTTGAGTCCGGACCAGTGGCCGCCGTTGGTCATGTACAGATAGACGAATCCGTCCGCGCACGCGAAGAAGGACGCAGGCCCTTGCTGGTCGTAATCGTCGCGGGTGTTCTCCGGTGATATCTCCCCGGAGATGAACCGGCCCAGCACGCAGTCGGCACGTGATACCAGCACCGCCTGTGCGGACACGTCGATGAATTCACCGGCGCTGGTGTGCAGCTTCCGAAACAACGATGAGGAGACGCACAGCGCCGCATCCAGCCCGGCCTCGTAGTCGGCCAGGAAACGACCGGGGCCCTTCAGCGGCGGCTTGGCCGGGTCGGCATGGCTGGGGGTATGGAAGCCCCAGCCGCTGCTGTGAAAGACGTTCAGGCTCTGGGCATTGTGCAAGTCTGGCGGGGCGTCGACGCCGTAGGGCGTGACCGCGCAACACACCACGTTCGGGTGGCTGCCCGCGAGCTCGCTCACCGAGAGCTCGCCGACGACGGCGTCGGCCGTCGCGATCAGGGCGTCCACGGCGCCGGCCTCCATCTCGACGGACCGCTTGTTGGTGTTCAGGTACGCGAACACCGCGCTGCACTCGGGCCCGTCGCCGGCACCGACGAGCGGAGCCATCGCCCGGGTGGGGCTACCACCCGGGCGTTCGACCTTGATCACCTCGGCGCCGAAGTCGGCGAGCAGCTTTCCGCAGTACTCGCCGGCAACGGACTCTGCCAGCTCAACGATCCGAAAACCGGTCAGCGCCGACATTTCTCAGGGCTTGGCGCGCCCCGAGCGGCTCAGTCGCCACTCGGGAGGGAAGTTCAGGTCGTTGTCCTTGACCACGTTGTTGAGGCCCTTCTCGAACGTGCCACCGGTGAGGTCGACCTCTTCGGCGTCGTTCTTGATCATCGGCAGCATGCCCTCCACCATGCCGGTCAGCAGGCTGCCGAAGTACTCGCCCTTGTGCTGCTTGTACAGCTCGAGGAACGTCTTTTGCACCGCGACCGTGTCGGTTGGGCGCGAGCGCGAACACGCCAGCGCGTACTTCTCGGTCTCGGCTTCCAGCTTGTCGCGGGGCACGACGCTGTTGACGAAGCCGCAGTCGTACATTTCTTTGGCGCTGAAAGGCCTTCCGGTGAAGAGCATTTCGGAGAACTTACGCAACCCCATCGTTTCGGCCCACCACCAAAGCCGCGGTCCCCACCCGACGTAGCGAAACGCGGGATGGCCGAACAGGGCGTCATCGGAGGAGATCACCAGGTCGGCGTCGCCGGCCTGGTAGAAGTGCCAGCCATAGCAGTAGCCCTTGGCCTCGATGATGCTGATCTTCCGAAGCTCTTGCAGCGGACGGTTTCCGGCCCTCGCCTTGGCGTAGAAGTCGGTCACGGTGGAGAGGTAGCGGTACGTCCCGCCGGGCGGGTACTTGACGTCGTCGTCGTTTATCGCCAGCTCGTGGTGCAGCGGCAGACCGGGGTTCTCCAGCATCGGGCGCTGCTCGGGCAGATCACCGCCGCTACCGAAATCGTCGCCCTCACCGCGGATCACGACGACTTTGACGTCGTCGTCGACGTTGCACTTGTGAATCAGGTCGGCGTAGTTCTGCCGCATGCCCAGGCTGGTGGCGTTCTGAGCCTCGGGACGGTCAAAGGTGATGTAGGCGATGCGGTTCTTCTTGTCCTTTTCGAACTTGATGTACTGCTCGGCTTCCTTCTTCAGCTTTTCGTAGTCGAACTCGACCATGGGTCATCTCCTTGATTGTTGATTATGTGAACAAGCCGCCCGCGTCGACGCGAAGCGAAACGTCTGTGATGTAGCACGATTCACCAGAGGCAGCGAACAACACGGCGGTACGGCCGCTCATGATGTCGAAGCCGGCATGGTCTCCCATCCCCGCACCGTCGACGTCGGGCTGAGTTTGGCTTGGGTCAGGTCGACGTCCCATTCCGGGAATCTCTTGAGGATCTCCTCGATGGCGATGCGGCCCTCGAGGCGGGCCAGCGCTGAGCCCAGGCAGAAGTGGGTGCCGACGCTGAACGCCAGGTGTTGGCGCGGCGTGCGGTGGATGTTGAATTCCTCGCTGTCCGAGCCGAATTGGCGTGGATCCCGGTTAGCGGCGCCGATCAGCGTCATCATCACCGAGCCTTCGCGCACCGTCTGACCATGAATCGTCACGTCGCGGGTCACGTAGCGCGCCGCATGCGGGGCCGGCGGCTCGAAGCGCAGGAGCTCCTCGATGGCCTGCGGGATCAGCGCGGGGTTCTCGACCAGCTCACGGCGCTGGTCCGGATGCTCGGCGAGAACCTTTCCGGCCCAACCGATCAATCGGGTGGTGGTCTCGTTGCCGGCACCGGCGACCACGTTCAGGTAGATCAGCAATTCGTCGCGCGTCAGGCGGCGGGTGGTGCCGGTCTCGTCGACGAACTCGACATTGAGCAGCTCGGTCATGATGTCATCGGACGGATTGGTTGCGCGCCAATCGATGTACGCGGCGAAGATCTCCCCAGTGACCAAGCCGGCGTTCATCGGCTTGCCGGCTTCGGTGCGCATCTGCGCGTTAGTGTGATCGCGGATGAATTCCTGGTCGTCTTCGGGGATTCCGAGCAGCATGCTGATGACCTTCATCGGCATCTGGGCGCCCAAATCGGCGACGAAGTCGATGTGGCCCGTCCCGATCAGGGGATCCAAGGACTGAGCGCAGAAGTCGCGGATCTGGTGCTCGAGGGCGGCGATCTTGCGCGGGGTGAACATCCGGGAGAGCAGCTTGCGGTGGATGTCGTGGACGGGCGGGTCTTCCATGATCAACAGTCCCGGCGGAATGTCGAGGTTCGCCTTGATCAGTTCGACGATGATGCCGCGCGCCGAACTGAACGTGACGTGATCGACCAACGCCTTGTCCACGTCGGCGAACCGACTCACCGCATAGAAGTCGTGCTCGGTGTTGTAGTAGAGCGGAGCCTGTTCGCGCAGCCGCGCGAAGGTCGGATACGGGTCGGCATTGACGACGACGTCGTAGGGGTCGTAGTGCACATCGTTGCCGGTGCTGATCGTCACGAAATCTTGCCTTTCGCCACAACTTCGGTCAGTGGGCCCCATACCGAGTCGATGCCGCCAGTGTGTCAGCGTCTCCGATGTCTCGGACGATTTGTACTTATCGCTTAATAGGTCCGCCAGTGCGCGCTTACTCGCGACACATTAACTCTATTGCCGTAGAGAGCCGTGCGGGCCGGATTCGGTGCGCTATTTAGCGGGCGGTTGCAGCGCGCCGCCGTCGTGGGTGAGTCGGCCCTGCTGTTCGCTGTGCAGGATTCCGGCGACGATGGCCGACAGCACGCCGTCGAGTTGATCGGGGGTGTCGATGATTCGGTCGCCGTGGACGAATCGCAGCATCAGCCCGTTGATGAACGTCAGTGTCACGTTGCTGAGGTCGTCGACGACGGCGGGATCGAGATCCGCGCCGTGCGGTAACAGCTGGACCAGGATGTCGTGGTGCAGCTTGGTGAAGGCGTCGACGGCGCGCTGCAGAGTGGCGCCGATCACCGGATCCCGGGTGGCCTGAATGGTCATCTCGTACCGCGCCCGGGTACGGCTCAGCTGCGGTTCTTCGCCACTCTGGATGACGACCTTGGCCAGTGCCGATGCCGACGACCCGTCCGCGACGGCAGCGCTGTCGGCAACCGTCTGCAAGGTTGCCAGGTCGAGTTCGACCATGCGTTCGGCGACCGCGTGCAACAGCGCCGAGCGGGTGCGGAAGTAGAACGAGGTGGTGCCATCGGGAACATCGGCCCGGCCGTCGACCTTGAGATGGCTCAGGCCTTTGGCGCCGTCGTCGGCCAGCAGCTGTATCGCCGCGTCGCACAGTTCGCGGCGGCGTTGGTCGGGGTTGGGCTTGCGTCTCCTAGGTATCCCGGCAGTGTAGCGGCCGCTCACTCGCGTTTTTCGTGTCAAAGCAGATCCCGACGACGAGCTAGGTTTTGGTCGCGATCAACGCTACTCTATATTCGTAGTGTTACCGCACATTGCGCATACCGTCGAACGGACTACACGTGACCGCTCCCGCCAGCACGCTCAGCCACCTGCATCGCCCGCGTCGCCAGCTCTCGCCGTCGGCGTCCTCGCTGCGCGAACCCGCCGGTGACCCGGGGAAGTACCAATTTCAGGTGGTGGCCGTCAACGTCCTTGACGCGGTGCGATCGATCGGCGGTCTGATCTTCGACCGGGCGATGGCGGGATGGGAGGTCAGCGTCGTGATTGACGGCGACACCGTCGTCGACGACCGGCCGCTTAGAATCCTCGGCGCCCGCATGGCCAAGCGGCTGTCGGATCCGAACTGCGCGCGGGTGCTGCCGCGTCCACACCTGCTCGCGGTCGCGACAGATGTGATGGTCAAGAGCGACGCAATGCGCCGTCAGGTGCTCGCGATGGGCGACGACAACCAAGCCGACGTACTGCTCTGGGGCCGGCACCACCCGACCAACATGAGCCGAACATTCGTCGTCGTCCGGCATCAACCCAGTGCCGCGGCGCGAGTGTTCAAGTCACAGGCTCTGGCCGCCGGTGGAACGCAGGCGATCCAGGGATGCGACGAGGCTTTTTACTCCCTGACCTGAGCGTTACTCGGATTTGCCGGCCGTGACGAACTGCAGGTGGCGCTGGATCTGCTGGTCGATGCCGACGAGCCCGGCCTTGGCGAACAGGTCGACGAACACGTCGCCATCGAACATTCGCAGCCCGATTGCTCCGGCGCTCGCGTTCGTCGCGTACCGGACGGGCGGAATTCGACTGGCATAACTGGTCAGGATCGCGACCCGACCGCCGGGGCGCAGCACCCGCACCATTTCGCGGGCGACCTCAAACGGTTCGGGCATCAGGTACAGCGCGCCGAAACAGCAGACGGCGTCGAAGGTTTCGTCGTCGAACGGCAGCGTTCCCGCGTCACCGCGCACGTAACAGGTGCGCGGCCCGCTGTTGTCGTGCACGGCGCGGGTCAGCATCGGGACCGAGATGTCCAGCCCGACCGCGAGGCCCCCCGGCGGCAGTTGCTTAGCCAGTTTGCCGGTGAAATTGCCTGGGCCACAGGCGATGTCAAGCAACCGGGTGGCGCTCGGCAGGCGAAGCGCCTCCGCTGCGCGGCGCTGCTCGGTGCCGGTCGTGACGCCGCTGGCGACGTAGAACGCGACGGGGCGCCACAGCCGCTCGTAGATGGTGGCGACGAGCGGGCTGTTCATCGCCCGCTGCGCCACCGTCGGCGTTTCGCTGGCGACCGATTCGCCGAGCGTGTCGAGGAAGCCGTGGCGCAGGCTCGCGTCCCGGTCCAGCAAGTCGCGGGTCGTCTGCAGCGGATCGTCGGTGCCAGTCACGGCACTGAGTCTGCCGGGGCGCGCGTCCTTGCTGCAACACCTTCAAAGCCCATAGCCTTGGCAGCATCTTCGACGGCGACAGGGGCGGGCATGGTGACCGAACTGACCACGCTGCGCGCTGACGAACTCGCAACCCTGGAGATATTCAAGGGGCGCCCCGCCGAGGACCTGATGCCGTTGGCAGCGAGCTTGCAGCCCCTGCAGGCGGCGGCCGGGCAGACGCTGATGCGCCAGGGCGAGCAGGCGGTGTCGTTCCTGCTCATCGCGTCGGGCGCGGCCCAGATCGAGCACGTCGGCGACGACAAGGTGGTGACCCGCGAGCACGTCGCGGCCGGCACGATCATCGGCGAGATCGCGCTGCTGCGTCACATTCCCCGGACGGCGACGGTGATCACCACCGAGGTGCTGACCGGCTGGATCGGGAACAGCGACGCGTTTGCGCGACTGGTCCACATCCCCGGGATCATGACCCGTCTGGTGCGCACGATTCGCCAGCGGCTCGCGGCGTTTCTCACGCCGATCCCGGTCCGGGCTCGCGACGGCTCCGAACTGCTGCTGCGTCCGGTGCTGCCCGGTGACAGCGCGCGGACGCTGCAGGGGCATGTCCGGTTCTCCAGTGAGACGTTGTACCGCCGGTTCATGTCGGCGCGCGTGCCCAGCCCGGCCCTGATGGACTACCTCGCGGAGGTGGATTACGTCGACCACTTCGTCTGGGTGATGACGGACCTGAACGGCAATCCGATTGCCGACGCGCGGTTCGTTCGCGACAATGACGACCCGGCGCTTGCCGAGATCGCCTTCACGGTCGCCGATGCCTATCAGCGCCGTGGTATCGGCTCGTTTTTGATCGCCGCGCTTTCTGTCGCCGCGCGGGTCGCCGGGGTGGAGAGGTTCTCCGGACGAATGCTTGCCGACAACGTGGGCATGCGCACGCTCATGGACCACTACGGTGCGTGCTGGCAGCGCGACGACGTCGGGGTGGTCACCACCGTGATCGATGTACCCGACACCCGCGACCTGGCGCTGAGTCGCGACATGGTCGAGCAGATCAAACACACTGCGCGTCAAGTCATTCGGGCCGTCGGCTAGCATGCGCCTGGTCTGCGCCGCGACAGCAATGCTGTTGCTCGTGGGCTGCGCTCACCCCACCGAACATTCGGCGGCACCATTGCCCGGTTCGTCGGCGCGCCACATCGACCCCGGCAACATCAGACGGGTGCGGCGCGACCTCCCGCCCGGCTACGAGGTGGCTCCAGTCGCGGATGATGCTGCGCCATCGAATATCTGGGGCCTCGGGGGAGTGGGTGTCGCCGACCCGGCGCGCTGTGCGCCGCTGGCCGACCCGGGTAGCGGCCATGGTCAACGCGCGCAGGGTATTTCGGGGTCGGGCGCGGGCGGGACGGTGTACGCGGTGATCGTGGCCGCACCGCAGGGCGGCGTGGCGCTGGACCACTCCCTGGCCGCCCAGTGTCGACAGTGGGTCATGACCGGCCGGCGGGCCCGCGCACACCTGCACCTGGTCGACGCACCCCGCGTCGACGCCGCCGACACGGTCGGAATGACGGCCGACATCGTCACCGCGGTCGAAGGCGGCAATGAAATCGGTTCGCGGGCAAGCACCTTCACCGCGTACCTGGGCGACTACTATGCGTTCACGACAGTGATCATTGATCCCGGCTCGCCGAACGCGGCGCTGATGCCGCAATTCGCCGCAGACTTGCTGGTGAAAACCGTATCAGCCGTACGCGCCTAGCGGTGGTGCGTTAGATTGGCCCCAATGATGCGGATTGCGGTGGGGATCGGGAGTGTCTGCCTGTTGACGGCATGCTCCCACGGATCGTCGGAGGCGCCCCCCGCGGCCGATATCACCAAAATCTCGAAGGTGAAGTCCGACTTCGGGCCTGGCTACAAAGTCAAGGACACGGCCAAAACCGGCATCGACCCCAAAGTGCTGACGACGCACAAGTTGCCGCCGGGCCTGACTTTCGATCCGCCGGATTGTGCGTCGTTCGTCATCGGTGACGACATGCCGCCGGGACTGCAGGGCAACATGGCCGCGGTGGCCGCCGAGGGTGACGGCGGACGCTTCATCGCGATGGCGCTGCAGACGTCGGCGCCGGTCCCGTTCCAGGAACCACCACGCAACTGCAACAAAGTGGTCTTCCAGGGCGGCCGGGTGCGCGGCCTGATCGAGGTCGTCGAGACGCCGAAGATCGAGGGCACTCAGACCCTCGGTGTGCACCGCGTCCTGCAGACCGTGGTGCAGGGCAAGCCGCGCAGCGGCGAGTTATACAACTACTCCGCACATTTCGGCGACTACCAGGTGATCGTGACCGCCAACCCGATGCTGGTGCAAGGTCAAGCGCCGAAGCCCGTCGACACCAAACAGGCGCGCGACTTGCTCGTGAAATCGGTCGCCGCGATCAAAGACTGACCGCTATCGGACATCTCGCGGCCGGAACTGAATACTGATCCGCGGCCCCGCGTGAGCCGACGTCTTCGGTACCGAGTGCTCCCAGGTCCGCTGGCACGAGCCGCCCATTACCAGCAGGTCGCCGTGGGCCTGGGGCAGCCGCAACGACGAACCGCCTCCGCGGGGTCGCAGGGCGAGGGTGCGGGTGGCGCCGAGGCTGACGATCGCCACCATGGTGTCCTGCGTGCTGCTGCGACCGATTGTGTCGCCGTGCCAGGCCACGCTGTCGGATCCGTCGCGATAGCAGCACAGGCCGACGGTGGTGAACGGCTCGCCCAACTCGCCGGCATAGATGTCGTTGAGCCGCCGCCGAATCCGGGACAGTTGCGGGTGCGGCGCCTCCTTGGTCGTGAGGTCGTGGAAGCTGACCAGGCGGGGCACATCCAGCACGCGGTCATACATTTGGCGGCGTTCGGCGCGCCACGGGATTGCCTCGAGCAGCTCGCCGAGCAACCCGTCCACGTCGGTCAACCACCCGGAGCGGATGTCGATCCAGGCTCCGCGGCCGAGCAGTCGGCGTTCGTTGCACGGAAACAACGACTCTTGAACCTCGATCGCCACGGAGGCGATTCTATCGCACAATTGTTCGAATCACAGAAGCACGGCTCCGTCGCCCTGCGCGCCGAGCGTGTCATCGGGATTGAACAAGGCACAGGCGCGCAGGCTCAGACAACCGCAGCCGATGCAGTCGGCGAGGTTGTCGCGCAGGCGCTGCAGATGCAGGATCCGATCGTCGAGATCCGTGCGCCATCCCGCGGACAGCTTGGCCCAATCACGGCTGGTGGGAACGCGATCGGCGGGCAGCGTGTCCAGTGCGTCGCGCACGCGGGCCAGCGGGATGCCAAGTCGCTGCGACATCTTGACGAAGGCGACCCGGCGCAGCGTGTCGCGGGCGTAGCGGCGCTGGTTACCCGACGTGCGGGTGCTGGTGATCAGCCCTTGTCGCTCGTAGAAGTGCAGCGCCGAGACCGCGACGCCGGCGCGGGCCGCGAGTTCCCCGGGCAGTAGGTCCTGGCCGTGCACAACCTGAAGGTTACTTGAGGCTCCGTAAGCGTCGGGAGACTGGTCGCCAGATAACCGACACGCCCGGGACAGGACACCAATCGATCACAATGCGCTGCGCGGCCTGCCCAGGCCGCGCGGAACGTGTCACTGTCTCAAGTGTGACTCTTGATGTTGACGACGATCTGGTTCTGTACACGGACAGCAGGCCCTACCGATGCTCGCGGGGGCACTGGCTGCTGCCGGGACACATGATGGTCGGCAGCCGGTCCTGCTCCTGCGGTCGTGGCCACCACACCACGTGGGAATGTGAATGCGGCGACATCACTTACTCGCCGAAGTTGCGTGACTCCTGCGAGCTGTCCGGGAGCCGCTGAGTACGTACTCGAAACAGACGCTATGGCAGTGAATACGCGGCACTATGACCCCTGGCTGTGTGTCACGCAGCTAACGCCAGCTGGGAAGCCAGATTTCCATGTTCCAGGTGTTCTGCGAGATCGGCTGACCGGTGAGCACCGGAAACAGCCAGGCGAAGTTCGTCAAAACCATTGCCACGTAACAAGACACCAGGATGAGCCCGAGGCTGCGACGCTCCGCACCCTGGCCGGGCTTATGAAGGATGTCGCCAAGGACCAACGCGATCGCCATCGCCAGGAACGGCGCCATGGTCGCCGCGTAGAAGAAGTACATCTGACGATCGATGTCGGCGAACCACGGTAGCCAGCCCGCGCAATAGCCAACCAGCACGGCGGCGTAGCGCCAGTCGCGGCGGACCAGCATGCGCCAGCAGGCGTACAGCAGCACCGGCACCGAAATCCACCACATCGCTGGAGTGCCAACCAGCACTACCGCTTTGACGCAGGACTGCGCACCGCAGCCCGGGACGTTCTGTTGGTCGATCGCGTACAACACCGGCCGCAGCGACATCGGCCAGGCCCAGGGCTTGGACTCCCAGGGGTGGTAGTTGCCCGCCGCGTTCGTCAAGCCCGCGTGAAAGTGATACGCGTTGTAGGTGTAGTGCCACAGCGAGCGAATCGCGTCGGGCAGTGGGACATTCGACGTCGGCCCGATCGACTGACCCACCTCGTGCCGGTCGATCGCCGTCTCCGAGGCGAACCACGGCGCATAGCTGGCGAGGTAGACGCCGAACGGAATGACCAACAGCGCGTATGCCGTTGGGAACACATCCCGGCGCACAGTTCCCAGCCACGGTCGCAGCACCCGGTACTGCCGCCGGGCCGCGACGTCGAACGCCAGCGACATCGCCCCGAAGAAGACCACGAAATAGAGCCCGGACCACTTTGTCCCGCAGGCCAATCCGAGCAGCACGCCCGCGCCGAACCGCCACCAGCGCACTCCGAGCCGCGGTCCCCACACCGATTCGTCGATGCGGCCTTGCGCGTAGGCGACATGCATCCGCTCGCGAACCTGATCCCGGTCGACGATCAGCGCGCCGAAAGCGGCCAGCACCAGAAACGCCAGAAACCCGTCGAGCAGCGCGGTGCGCGCCACCACGAAGCTCACCCCGTCGGCGATCACGAGCAGACCGGCGATCGCGCCGACGAGCGTCGAGCGGCCGATCCGCCGCACGATCCGCACCACCAGCGCCACCATGATCGTGCCGAGGATCGCGCCGGTGAATCGCCAGCCCAGCCCGCTGTATCCGAATAATGCCTCGCCGATGGCGATCAGCTGCTTGCCTACCGGCGGGTGTACGACGAGGCCGTAGCCGGGGTTGTCCTCCACCCCGTGGTTGTGCAGCATCTGCCAGGCCTGCGGCGCGTAGTGCTTCTCGTCGAAAATCGGGGTGCCGGCGTCGGTGGGCGAACCGAGGTTCACCGTTCTTGTCAGCGCCGCCAGCGCCGTGACGACGCCGGTGACCACCCAGCCCTGGAGCCGGTCGACGGGCCCGAAATCCGGTGCCGGGGCCAACGGCCCCGGACTGATCACCGGTATCGCGCCCTCTTCCGCGAGGAGCTCGTCGTCGTCGGTGATGGTCATCGGGTCGATCGTAGGCTGTGGCCTATGAGCGGAGGCCGACTGCTGCTGGGCGCCACGCCGCTGGGCCAGCCGTCCGACGCCTCACCGCGCCTGATGGCGGCGCTGTCTACGGCCGACGTCGTGGCCGCCGAGGACACCCGCCGGGTGCGGACCCTGGTCAAGTCGCTCAATGTGGTGATCACCGGAAAGGTGGTCAGTCTCTTCGACCACAACGAAGCGGCGCGGGTGCCCGCGCTGGTCGAGCAGATCAGCGGCGGCGCCACCGTGCTGGTTGTCAGCGACGCGGGGATGCCGCTGATCAGCGACCCCGGTCACCGGCTGGTGACGGCATGCGTCGACGCCGGGCTCGCGGTGCAGTGCCTGCCCGGCCCGTCGGCGGTGACGACCGCGCTGGCGGTGTCCGGGCTGCCGTCGGAGCGGTTCTGTTTCGAAGGCTTCGCTCCGCGCAAACAGGGCGCCCGCCGCAGTTGGCTGGCGTCACTGGCGGCCGAGCAGCGCACGGCGGTGTTCTTCGAGTCACCGCGACGTCTGCACGCTTGCCTGCTCGACGCGGTCGCCGAATTGGGCGGGGACCGTCGGGCGGCGGTGTGCCGCGAGTTGACCAAGGTGCACGAGGAAGTGGTGCGCGGATCGCTGGACGAGCTGGCTGCATGGGCCGCCGACGGTGTCTTGGGTGAGATCACTGTCGTGTTGGCGGGCGCGGTGCCTAAGGCCGACCTGCCGACCCTGGTGGCTCAGGTCAGCGCGCTGGTCGACGACGGGATGGGCGTCAAAGACGCGTGCGCGCAAGTGATTTCCGCGACGCCGGGAGCGGCGTCACGGCGTGAGCTCTACGATGCGGTGCTGCGCGCCCGGCGACGATGCGCGCCGTGAAGCGGCGCGCTGAGGAGCCGGGCAATTGGACTCACGCGCGGCTGACGCGACGCCCGCCCCGATGATCGGCGCGGCCTTGTGCAGGCACTCCTCCCATTCGGCGTCGGCGTTGGAGTCCGCGGTGATCCCGCCACCTGAACCCAGGACCGCGTTACCCACCGCGTCGAACTCCACGGTGCGGATCGCGACGTTCAGCTCGCAGCCCGCCACCGGCGACGCCAAACCGACTGTACCGCAATAGACTCCGCGCCGCGACCGTTCCCACTGCGAAATAAGTTGCCGCGCACGCAGTTTGGGTGTTCCGGTGATCGACGCGGGCGGGAAGGTGGCATCCAGCATTGCCGTGGTGGGCAGCTCCATCGGCACCTGCGCCGAGACCGTCGACACTAGGTGCCACACGCCCGGGGCGGGCCGCACCACGAGCAGTTCGGGAACCGTTACCGAGCCGGTGACCGCGACCCGGCCCAAGTCGTTGCGCACCAGGTCGACGATCATCACGTTCTCGGCGACGTCTTTGCTCGACGAGCGCAGCGCCGACGGGGGAGCGGACAGTGGCAGTGTGCCCTTGATCGGGCTCGACATCACCAGATCACCACGGCGGCAAAGGAATAACTCCGGCGACAGCGAAGCGACCGCCCCCCAGTCACCGGCGACGTAGGCCGCCCGGGCCGGCGCTGTCCGGGCGACGCCATCAAGGAAGAAGTCCAGCGGGTCGCCGGTGATCGTGCCGGTGAACTGTGTGCACACGCACGCCTGATAGACCTCGCCGGCGCGGATTGCTTCCAGGCAGGCCAGCACTCCGGCGCGATGGGCCTCGCGGTCGGCGGCGTCCCAATCTATTGAATACGCGCGGGCGGGCCCCGGCACCGTCAGTGCCTCGGAGAGCCAGCCGGGCATCGAAGCGCCGGAGAGGCTTTCATACCACCACTGTTGGTCGCGGTCGCAGCGCAGCACGCAGTCCGTCCAGCCGCCGGCGGCCTCGGGCACCCGGCCCGGCCGCCCGTCAGAAGCCGGATCCGGGTAGGACAGGTAGCCGACCCAGCCCCCGCCGACCGTGGTGCTGTGCGACCCCGGTCGTACATCGAATGCGTCGGATGCGTCGACGGGCTGCACCGACAGGCTCGGGGCGATCACGGCCAGCGCGCCGAACCACTGCCCGGTCAGTGCGGCCGGCGGCGGCAGGTCCAGCCGGTTCGTGGCGTCGCCGATCGCACGCAGCACCTCGTGGGGGCTGCCCAGATCGCCGAGCCGGTCGATTCGCACGCCCCCTAGCTTGGCAGAAAAATCAGCCGCGGCTGATTCTGCGTGCCGTGGTGACGGCCGCCAGCTTGTCGGGGTTACGCATCGCATAAAAATTGGTGATCGCGCCGTCGACGATCTCGACGGTGAAAACGCCCTCCAGCTGGTCGGCGGCGTAGAGCAGCACGGCAGGGGCAGCGTTGCAGACCACCATCTCCACCCGGACGTCGGGCACCTGCATGCCGCGACTGATCAACCCGACGATCGCCCGGGCGACCTTGTCGGCTCCGATCACCGGGCGGCGTGCCGCGCTGGCCTTGCCGCCGCTGTCCGCCGTCCACACCACGTCCGGGGCGAGCATCGACATCACCGTCTGCACGTCGCCGCCGGCCGCCGCCGCCATGAACTCCGCGGCGATGCGGGCGTTCTGCTCGGGGTCGACTGGGGCGAATCGTTTGCGCCTGGCCTGCACGTGCTCGCGGGCACGGTGCGCGATCTGCCGCACAGTCGACGCCGATTTACCTACCGCCGAGGCGATTTCGTCGTACTCGAAGCCGAACGTCTCGCGCAGCACGAACACCGCCCGCTCATCGGGGCCGAGCGTTTCCAGCAGCACCAGCATCGCCATCGACACCGATTCGGCCAGTACCACATCGGCCGAGGGGTCCTGCTCATCGAGCAGCAGCGGCTCGGGCAGCCATGGTCCGACGTAGTCCTCCCGGCGCCGGGCACCCGCCCGCAGCGCATTGAGCGCGTGGCGGGTGACCAGCCGGGCCAGATACGACTTGGTGTCGTGCACGCCGCTCAGATCGACCTCAGCCCAGCGCAGGTAGCTGTCCTGCAGTACATCATCGGATTCGGTTGTCGAGCCGAGGATTTCGTAGGCGATGGTGAACAGCAGCGGCCGCAGCAGCATGAACCGTTCGGCGTGTTCGTCGGGCTCCGTCATGGGACCGGGACCGCCTCGCCGGCCAGTCGTTGCGCCCGCTTACCGCCCTTGAGCCAGCGGTACCAACCCGGCTTGGCGGCCTCCTTGCCGATGCCCCAGACCGTGCCCTTGCAGACCAGTTCCTTGACCGAGGCAGCAAACCGGCCGCCGATGAACAAGTTGATCGGGGTGTCGTCGGGGCGGGCGAATTGGACGGTGGCGTAGCTGCGGCCGATGCTGATGCACTGGCCGGTGAACGCCTGGTTGATCGGCGCGGCCGGGGTGCCGGCGATGCGGCTGAGCACCGTGTTCGCTGCCTGCGCGCCGAGCGGGATGGCGGCCTGGCAGCTCATCCGAAGCGGCTGACCCGACGGCGCGGCAGAGTCACCGGCCGCGACGATGCGGGGATTGTCCACGCAGGTCAGTGTCTCATCGGTGAGCAGCCGGCCCAGGGCGTCGGTGGGCAGCCCGCTACGGGCGGCCAGGTCCGGAACCCCGAAGCCCGCGGTCCAGATCGTCACCGCGCTTCGCAGTACGGCCCCGTCGTCAAGCACCACGCCGTCGGAATGGACCGCGCTGACCGTCTGGGTCTCCAGCACCGTCACGCCCAGGCGGCGCAGCCACTTGGCCACGGAGCGGCGGCCGGGCCGGCTCAAGGACGGGCCGAGCAGCCCGCCGCAGACCAGGTGCACGCGCCGGCCCTGCTCGGCCAGCTCGGATGCCGTCTCGATGCCGGTCAGCCCGGCGCCGACCACGGTGATCGGCGCTTCGGGGTGCAGCTCGTCGAGCGCCGCGCGCAACCGCTCGGCCTGCTCGAATTCGGCGATCGGATAAGCGAATTCACGGGCACCGGGCACCGCGGACGGGACGACCCCGGTGCTGCCGACCGCGTAGATCAGGTAGTCGTAGTTCAGCACCGTGCCGGACGTCAGCTCGACGGTTCCGTCGTGGATGCGCTCGGCGTTGTCGACGACCAGTCGGACGCCGGCGCCGAGCAGGGTGCCGTAGTCGGTGGCGGCGGCGCCGCTACCGGCGACCATCTGATGCAGGCGAATCCGTTCGACGAATACCGGCCGCGGGTTCACCACGGTGATGTCGACGTCGGCGTTGAGCCGCAGATGGTTGGCGGCGAGCGTGCCGGCGTATCCGCCGCCGATCACGACGATGTGAGTGCGCTGGGCGGTCATGATGCCTCCTGTTCGGTGGGATGTGCTGCCCTCAAGACACCGCCGCCCCCGCCGTTGTGACAGCCTGTGATCAGGCTCACGTTCGGCCGCACACGTCGGCGACCAACGTGTCGATGCGGGCGTCGTGATATTCCGGGCGTAACCGCCCGCTGCGGTCGAGGGTGACCAGCCCGTGCAAGCCGGCCCAGACCACCTCGGCCAGGGTGTCGGGATCGCGTCCGCCCGCGACCGTCTCGACCGCCGCACGCAGCTCGTCGAACGCGTTGTTCAGTTCGGCTGGGGTGTCCTCGGCGGCGAACGGCAGGGTGGTCGCCCGGATGAACATGGCGTCGAACAGCGCAGGGTTGTCGCGGGCAAATCCGATGAACGCGTGCGCAACTCGGGCCAGCGCGTCGGGACCGACCGTGGCGTGCGCGCGGGCCGCGGCCAGCGTTTCGCCGAGTTCGGCGAACCCTTGAACGGCGACCGAGGCGACAATGCCCTCCATGCCGGGGAAGTGCTTGTAGAGCACGGGCTGGCTGTATTCGATTTCGGCGGACAACCGGCGGGTGGTGACGGCGTCCCACCCCTCTTCTTCGGCGAGCTTGCGGGCGGTGGCGGTGATCAGCTGGCGGCGTGCGGCCCGTTCGCGTGCGCGGCGGTCTTCGATGGCCATGCTTGTCATGCTAGCGCCGATATGTTCGCTAGCGGTGCTATTGACAGGCTGATGTCGAGGGGTTAGCGTCGCTAACACCTGACTGAGGAGAGGGTGATGGTCGCTAAGTTGTTCGCGGTGATCGCGGTGCTGGGCACCGCGGTGGTCTACGGCACCGACGTTTTCTGCGCGATGGTGCAACGCCCCGCACTGGCGCGGGTCGACGACCGGGCATTGCTGTCGGTGATGGGCAACGTCCACCGCTACGGCGATCGCCGGATGCCGGTGCCCGGGGTGGTCGGAGTGGTCGCCGCGGCGATCAGTGCGGGATTAGCTGCCGCGTCCGGTCGCTGGGTATCCGCGGGTGTGGCCGGCATCGCCTTCGGTCTGCTGGTGGTGTGGCTGGCGATCTACCTGCGGGTGAGCGCGCCGATCAACCGCCAGCTGACGGCCGCCGCCGATGAACCCGGGATGGTCGTCGACGCCCGCGCGCTGCAACACGATTGGGACGCGGTCATCACGACCAGGGCGTGCCTGCAGGGACTGGCGATCGCCGCATTGTGCGCGACGCTGATGATGTGAAAGGTCAACGGAAATGGTGAATCTCATGCGGCTCGTCATGCGGGCTGCTCCGCTGTTCAATGCGCCGGTCAGGACCATCGCGTCCTCGCCTCGCCACGCCTCGGTGCGGCGCTGCGCCGCAACGTCACGGTGATCACCTACACCGGGCGCCGTTCGGGCCGGACGTTCAGCATCCCGGTGGCCTACCGGCGCAGCGGTGACGACATCGAGGTCGCCGCGAACCTGCCCGACGCCAAGACCTGGTGGCGTAACTTCCTCGGCGAGGGTGGACCGGTGACGCTCACCCTGGACACGCAGAGCGCGCCGGACATGCTGTCGCGCAACGGGATACGAAAGGCCGCGTGACCGTTAGGGTCCGCCTGGTCTAGTCGACCTGATAACGCGGAAAGACACCGCTGGGTGCAGGCAGCGCCGTGCCCGGCTCGAGCCGGGTGCCGACGGCGGAGAAGCTGCGCTGCTCCGGCGACTGGCCGAGCAGGTCCAGCAGCTTGCCGGCCGACTCCGGCATCACCGGCTGAACCAGCAGCGCCGCGATGCGCACCGCTTCGCAGGTGGTGTAGAGCACGGTCGCAAAGCGCGTTTGGTCGGCCACGGACTCGCTCTTGCGCAACACCCACGGCTCCTGCGCCGAGAAGTATCTGTTCGCCGCGCCCAGCATCAGCCAGATCGCCTCCAGCGCCAAATGCATTGTCTGGCTGTCGAACTCGGAGCGCACCCGCTCGAGAAGCCCGTCGGCGATGGTCAGCAGCTCATTGTCGTCGGCCGAGAAATCACCGGGTGTGGGAACAACGCCGTCGAGGTTCTTGGCGATCATCGACAGCGACCGCTGGGCGAGATTCCCGAGCTCGTTGGCCAGATCGGCATTGATCCGGGTGATGATCGCCTCTTCGCTGTAGCTGCCGTCCTGGCCGAACGGGACCTCGCGGAGCAGGAAATACCGCAGCTGATCCACTCCGAACGTGTCGATCAGCGAGTTGGGGTCGACGATGTTGCCGACCGACTTGCTCATCTTCTCGCCCTTGTTGAGCAGGAAGCCGTGCGCGAAAACTCGCTTGGGCAAGTCGATTCCGGCCGACATCAGGAAGGCGGGCCAGTAGACGGTGTGGAACCGGATGATGTCCTTGCCGATCATGTGCAGGTCGGCCGGCCAATAGCGCTGGTACAACTCGGATTCGGTGTCTGGATAGCCGACACCGGTCAGGTAGTTGGTCAGCGCGTCGACCCAGACGTACATCACGTGGTCGGGATGATCTGGCACCTTGACACCCCAGTCGAACGAGGTGCGCGAGATCGACAGGTCCCGCAATCCTCCGGAGACGAAGCTGACCACCTCGTTGCGCCGCACCTCGGGCGCGATGAAGTCGGGGTGAGACTTGTAGTGCGTCAACAACTTATCGGCGTAGGCCGAGAGCCGGAAGAAGTAGGTCTGCTCTTCGGTCCAGGTCACCGGCGTACCGGTCTCGACAGCAATCCGGGTGCCGTCGATTTCCGCGGTCTCCGATTCGACGAAGAACCGTTCGTCGCGCACCGAGTACCAGCCCGAGTACGTGTCCAGGTAGATGTCGCCGGCGTCCTGCATCCGTCGCCAGATGTCCTTGGACGCCTCGTGGTGGTCGGCGTCGGTGGTGCGGATGAACCGGTCGAAGGAGATGTTCAGCTTGTTTTGTAGGCGCTGGAACACATCGGAGTTCCGCTTGGCCAGCTCCGCGGTCGGAATCCCTTCCGCCGCCGCGGTCTCGACCATCTTGAGGCCGTGTTCGTCGGTGCCGGTCAGGAAGCGGACGTCGAAGCCGTCGAGCCGCTTGAACCGGGCGAGCGCGTCGGTGGCGATGTACTCGTAGGCGTGCCCGACGTGCGGGTCGCCATTCGGGTACGTGATCGCGGTGGTGACGTAGTACGGCTTCATCAAGATGCACCTTATGGTGTGCGCGTGAGTTCCAGACGTCCGCCGCCACCCGCTCCGCCGCCGCTGAGCCCGCTGATCGACGCGCACACCCATCTGGACGCCTGCGGCGCTACCGACGCCGACGACGTGCACGCGATCGTCGACCGAGCGGCGGCGGTCGGCGTGACAACCGTGATCACCATCGCCGACGACCTGGCGTCGGCGCGGTGGGTCACCCGGGCCGCCGACTGGGATCCGCGCGTCTACGGCGCGGTGGCATTGCATCCCACCCGCGCCGACGCGCTGAATGACGGCGCCCGCGCCGAGATCGAGCGGCTGGCGGCCCACCCGAGGGTGGTGGCGATCGGCGAGACCGGCATGGACCTCTACTGGCCGGGAAAGCTCGACGGCTGCGCCGACCCGGCCGTGCAGCGAGAGGCCTTCGCCTGGCACATCGACCTGGCCAAGCGGACCAGCAAACCGCTGATGATCCACAACCGAGACGCCGACGCCGAGGTGCTCGACGTCCTGCGGGCCGAGGGCGCCCCGGAAACTGTGATCTTTCACTGTTTTTCCTCGGGCGCGGAGTTGGCGCGCGCCTGCGCCGACGCCGGCTGGCTGGTCAGCCTCTCCGGGACGGTCAGCTTCAAAAATGCTCGCGCACTACGCGAAGCCATCCCGCTCGTTCCGACGGCGCAACTGCTGGTAGAGACCGATGCGCCGTTCCTGACGCCCCACCCGTACCGGGGCGCGCCGAACGAGCCGTACTGCCTTCCCTACACCGCGCGGGCGCTGGCGGAGCTGCTCGACCGGCCGGCCGAGGATGTGGCCGAGCTCACTACCGGCAACGCCCGGCGCGCCTACCGGTTACTACCCGAGGTTTAAAACTTGGTTAATGTGGCCGGGGCCGAGTTGCTCTTGCCGAGGGTCTTCGTTACCTTCTTGTTATCCAACGGTTGGGGCCCTCGAGGCCCCTTTTTATTGATACATACGTGAATTAGGTCGGGGATACACGCGCGTTGAACGTTATTACGAAACTCCATCAGGCTCCCTCTCCGGCTCTGCGCTTACTTGTTGCGGGCCTTTTGCTGGTCCTGGCGTTCGCCGGAGCATTCGCAGTTACCGACTACAAGAGCGTGACGTTGAACGTCGACGGCAACGCGATGACCGTGACAACGATGAAGTCGCGGGTGATCGACATCATCTCCGAGAACGGGTTCAAGGTCAGCGATCGCGACGACCTGTACCCGGCCGCCGGCGAGAAGGTCCACAACGCCGCCAACATCGTGCTGCGCCGCAGCCGGCCGCTGGAGATTTCACTGGACGGCCAGAACACCAAGCAGGTGTGGACCACCGCCTCCACCGTTGACGAGGCCCTGGCCCAGCTCGCTATGACAGACACCGCGCCGGCGGCGGCCTCGCGTGGCAGCCGCGTCCCGCTGGCCGGCATGGCCCTGCCCGTGGTCAGCGCCAAGACGGTCGAACTCGACGACGGCGGGCAGGTCCGCAACGTCCATCTGGCCGCGGCCCGCGTCGGCGATCTGCTGGCCGGTCTCGGTGTGCCGCTCGAGCAGAGCGATCACGTGACGCCCAGCGCGACCGCGCCGGTGATCGACGGCATGCACATCCAGGTGATCCGCTTCCGCATCGAGCGGATCACCGAGCGGATTCCGCTGGATCCGCCGCGGCGCCGGATCGAAGACCCGCAGATGAACATGAGCAAAGAGATCGTCGAGGACAAGGGCGCCCCCGGTACCCAGGACATGACCTTCGCGGTGTCCAAGGTCAACGGCGTCGAGACCGGCCGCCTGCCGGTGGCCAGCCACGTCGTCGCGCCCGCCCGCGATGCGGTCGTGCGGGTTGGTACCAGGCCCGGCACCGAAGTACCGGCGGTCGCCAACGGCGAGATCTGGGACGCCATCTCGCGCTGCGAGGCCGGCGGGAACTGGGCGATCAACACCGGAAACGGCTACTTCGGCGGTGTGCAGTTCGACCAGAGCACCTGGGTACGCAACGGTGGCCTGCGGTTTGCTCCGCGCGCCGACCTGGCCAGCCGCGAAGAGCAGATCGCCGTCGCTCAGGTGACGCAGTCCCGTCAGGGCTGGGGAGCATGGCCGGTGTGCAGCGGACGAGCGGGTGCGCGCTGACCATCCAGTTACTTGGGCGAACCGAAATCCGTCGGCTAGCCAAGGAACTAGAATTCCGGCCGCGTAAATCGTTGGGCCAGAACTTTGTCCACGACGCCAACACCGTTCGCCGGATCGTCACCGCGTCCGGCGTTAACCGCAACGACCACGTACTCGAAGTCGGACCCGGCCTCGGCTCGCTCACGCTTGCGCTGCTGGACCGCGGTTGCGCCGTGAGCGCCATCGAGATCGACCCGGTGCTGGCCGAGCGGCTGCCTCAGACGGTGTCCGAGCATTCGCACAGCGAGGCCCAGCGGCTCACGGTGATCAACCGCGACGTGCTGTCCACCGGCCCGGCCGACCTCGCGTCCGAGCCGACGGCGGTGGTGGCGAATCTGCCATACAACGTCGCAGTCCCGGCGATCCTGCACCTGCTCGCCGACTTCCCAACGCTGCGAACGGTAATGGTGATGGTGCAGGCCGAGGTCGCGGAGCGGCTCGCGGCGGAGCCGGGCGGCAAGGAGTACGGCGTCCCCAGCGTCAAGTTGCGTTTCCACGGCGAGGTTCGCCGGCACGGCACGGTGTCGCCGACGGTCTTCTGGCCGATCCCGCGGGTCTACTCAGGGCTGGTGCGCATCGACCGGTACACCAACCCGCCGTGGCCCATCGACGCCGCGTTCCGCCAGCACGTCTTCAAGCTCATCGACGTTGCATTTTCCCAGCGGCGCAAGACATCTCGCAATGCTTTCGTCGAGTGGGCCGGTTCGGGCAACGAATCGGCGAGCCGACTGCTGGCCGCGAGCATCGACCCGTCCCGTCGCGGCGAGACGCTGACCGTCGACGAGTTTGTCCGGCTTTTCCAGCGCTCGGGCGATACGGGCGAGGTGGCCCCGCGCGGTCAAGCTCCTCGGCACGCGTCGGCGAGCTGACCGACTGGCGATAGTCTTTTTCGGTGCCGAGCGACGGAAGCACCGCAGCTGAGTGGGTGCCCACTGGTTCGGTGACGGTCCGCGCGCCGGGCAAAATCAACCTCTATCTGGCCGTCGGCGATCTGCTCGAGACCGGCTATCACGAGCTGACGACGGTTTTTCACGCCGTCTCGCTGGTCGACGAGGTCACCGTCCGCAGCGCCGACGTGCTCTCGCTCGAGATCACCGGCGAGGGTGCCGACCAGCTTCCGCTCGACAAGCGGAATCTGGCCTGGCAGGCCGCCGAACTGATGGCCGAGCACGTCGGACGGGCGCCGGACGTGTCGATCATGATCGACAAGCGGATTCCGGTGGCCGGCGGAATGGCCGGTGGTAGCGCGGACGCGGCAGGCGTGCTGGTGGCGCTCAACTCGCTGTGGGAGCTCGGGGTGCCCCGTCGCGATCTGCACACCCTGGCGGCAAAGCTGGGCAGCGACGTGCCGTTCGCCCTGCACGGGGGTACCGCGCTGGGCGCCGGTCGCGGCGAGGAGCTCGCAACGGTCTTGGCGCGCAACACTTTTCACTGGGTCCTCGCATTCGCTAAGGGTGGGTTGTCCACCCCGAAGGTATTCCGTGAGCTGGACAGGTTGCGCGAGGTCGGCGACCCGCCGCGGCTCGACGAGGCCGGCCCGGTGCTGGCCGCGCTGGCGGCCGGTGACCCCGAGCAATTGGCGCCGCTGCTGGGCAACGAACTGCAGGCGGCCGCGCTGAGCCTGAGTTCCCCCCTGCGCCGGGTGTTGCGGGCCGGCGTGGAAGCGGGTGCGCTGGCCGGTATTGTCTCGGGGTCCGGGCCGACGTGCGCGTTTTTGTGCCGGTCAGCGGCCTCGGCCGTCGATGTGGGCACCGAACTGTCCGGCGCTGGTGTCTGCCGGACCGTGCGGGTCGCCAGCGGCCCGGTGCACGGACCCAGGGTGGTCCCTACTCCCACTGGGGGGTCAGCGGGCGACTGAATGACCGCACCGGTCAGGATGCGTTGAAAATCGCCGACTTCATCACACAGTTTGGTAGTTACTTAAGGGGAGTTTAAGATTATCGGCGGTGATGATTTCCGGTCGAGCAACGAGCCTGGTTTCTTCGCCCGCCGAGGCTGTCGGCGGGCGTGCCTTGAACGACGTCGCGGCATCGCACGCGGATATCGGTGCGCAGGCGAATCGAGATCAAATCGCTGCCCAATTGTGGGCGCGCGGCTATCCCAATGTGTGCTTGAGCAGGAGCAACATTAGGGGCTGGGCGATGGCGCCGGAATCGAGGAGGCAATCGTGAGCAGGTTTACCGACAACATGTTCCGCAACGCTCACCAGAGCTCGCGGGGCATGGTCACCGGCGAGCCGCACGAGCCCGTCCGGCACACCTGGCTCGAGGTGCACGAGCGCGCCCGCCGCGTCGCCGGTGGGTTGGCGGCCGCGGGCGTGGGACACGGTGACGCCGTCGGTGTCCTGGCCGGGTTCCCGGTCGAGATCGCCCCGACCGCGCAGGCACTGTGGATGCGCGGCGCGAGCCTGACGATGCTGCACCAGCCGACCCCGCGCACCGACCTCGCCGTCTGGGCCGAGGACACCATGAACGTGATCGCGATGATCGAGGCGACCGCGGTCATCGTCTCCGAGCCGTTCCTCGTCGCCATTCCGGTGCTCGAGGAAAAGGGCATCAAGGTGCTCAAGATCGGTGACCTGCTCGAGGCCGACCCGATCGACCCGGTGGAGACCGACGAGGACGACCTGGCGCTGATGCAGCTGACCTCCGGCTCGACCGGCTCGCCCAAGGCCGTCCAGATCACTCATCGCAACATCTACTCCAACGCTGAGGCCATGTTCATCGGCGCCGAGTACGACGTCGACAAGGACGTCATGGTCAGCTGGTTACCCTGCTTCCACGACATGGGCATGGTCGGCTTCCTGACCATCCCGATGTACTTCGGCGCCGAGCTGGTCAAGGTCACGCCGATGGACTTCCTGCGCGACACGCTGCTGTGGGCCAAGCTCATCGACAAGTACAAGGGCACCATGACCGCGGCGCCCAACTTCGCCTACGCGCTGTTCGCCAAGCGGCTGCGCAACCAGGCCGAGCCGGGCCAGTATGACCTGTCGACGCTGCGGTTCGCGCTGTCCGGCGCCGAACCCGTCGACCCCGCCGACGTCGAGGACCTGCTCGATGCGGGTAAGCCCTTCGGGCTGAAGCCGTCGGCGATCCTGCCCGCGTACGGCATGGCCGAGACCACGCTGGCCGTGTCGTTCTCGGAGTGCAACGCCGGCCTGGTGGTCGACGAGGTTGATGCCGACCTGCTGGCCGCGCTGCGCCGCGCGGTCCCGTCCAGCAAGGGCAACACCCGGCGGCTGGCGTCGCTCGGTCCGCTCCTCAAGGACCTCGAGGCCCGCGTCGTTGACGAGAACGGCAACGTAATGCCGGCCCGCGGTGTCGGTGTGATCGAACTGCGCGGCGAATGCGTGACGCCCGGCTACATCACCATGGGCGGTTTTCTGCCCGCACAGGACGAGCACGGCTGGTACGACACCGGTGACCTCGGCTACCAGATGGAGAACGGCCACATCGTGGTGTGCGGCCGCGTCAAGGACGTCATCATCATGGCCGGCCGCAACATCTACCCGACCGACATCGAGCGGGCCGCCGGCCGGGTCGAGGGCGTGCGGATCGGCTGCGCCGTCGCGGTCCGGTTGGACGCCGGGCACTCGCGCGAGACCTTCGCCGTCGCAGTCGAATCCAACTCCTGGCAGGACCCGGCCGAGGTTCGTCGCATCGAGCACCAGGTGGCTCACGAGGTTGTCACCGAGGTCGATGTGCGCCCGCGCAACGTCGTGGTGCTCGGTCCCGGCACCATTCCGAAGACGTCGTCGGGCAAGCTGCGCCGGGCGAACTCGGTCACGCTGGTTACTTAAAGGCCGGCGACGATGCGCGCGTAGTTTGCGCGAGGAGGAGCTGGCTAAATCGACCGAGCCAGCTTCTGCTCGTAGAGCCGCGCCCACTCTTTGCGCGGCCGGATGGACACGTCGACGTCGGCGCCTTTGGCGCGCAACGCTTTGACCGTCGCCTGCTCTCGTGGCGTGCGTGCGAACGGGTCCCAGCCGAAGAAGTTGCAGGCGTTGCGCCAGGTGATCTTGTTGATGTCGCTGTCGTCCGCGCCCGCGGCGGTCAGCTCGGCCAGCACCTGTTCGGGGGCGTCGGGCCAGAAGCAGTCGGAGTGCGGGTAGTCGCATTCCCAGGCGATGATGTCGATGCCGATCTCGTGACGTAGCTTCAGCGAGGTCTTGTCGGTGACGTAGCAGGCCAGTGAGTGCTCACGGAACACCTCGCTGGGCAGTTGCGAGCCGAAGTCGCGGCGCAGCCACTTCTGGTTGGTGTAGTGCCGGTCGCTGCGATCGAGATAGAACGGGATCCAACCGATTCCGCCTTCGGAGAAGGCGAACTTCAGGTCGGGATACTTGCGCATCGCCGGGCCCCACAGCAGGTCCTGCGCGCACATCGCCGAGACCTGGGTGGCCAGGATGATCATGTTGTCGATCGGCGCGTTGGGCGCCATGCTGATTGCCCCGAAGCCGGTGCCGATGTGCAGACACATCACCACGTTCTCCTCGCACAGGGTGCGGAACACCGGGCCCCAGTAGTCGTCGTCGTGGTAACTCGGAAGTCCTTCCAGGTGCGGCAGTTCCGGCATCGTCACGGCCCGACAGCCCTTCGCGGCGACGCGACGGATCTCGTCGCACATGCCGTCGGGAGTCCAGGTCGGCAGGATCGCGATCGGGATGAACCGGTCCGGGTAGGAGCCGGCCCATTCGTCGATGTGCCAGTCGTTGTAGGCCGACACCATCACCAGCGTGATGTCTTCGCGGGTCATGTTGAGGTGCCGGGCCGAGAAGCCGGTGAAGGTCGGGAAGCACATCGACGCGAGGATTCCGTTGCGGTTCATGTCGCGGACGCGCTCGTGCACGTCGTAGACGCCCGGCCGCATCTCCGCGAAGCCGGCCGGGTCGCGGCCCCACTCCTCGGCCGGCCACGAGACCACGGCGTTGAGGCCGCTGACGCCCTGCGGGCGGCCCTGGTACATCCACTGGTCGACGCCGTGAGAGTCGGTGACGACGATCGGCGCCTCGTCCTTGAACTTGGCCGGCACGTGACGCAGGAACATGTCCGGTGGCTCGACCACGTGGTCGTCGATGCTGACCAGGATCAGGTCGTCGGTGTTCATCGCGTTCATGACTCAACTACTACCCTGGACATCGATGACCGTCTCCGCATCTTCGGCCAGGTTTTTGCTTGAACCGGCCAATCACACGCCGGGCTCGGCCCAGCTCGTCGAGTTGCGCCGCGGCGGGCGCGCGCGGGCCGGTAGCTACCTTTACGAAGGCAGCCAGCTGGTCACCGGCTGGCACTCCCACGACCTGCATCAGATCCAGTACGCGATCGGCGGCGTTGTCGAGGTCGAGACGGCCCGCGCGCACTATCTGCTGCCTCCGCAGCAGGCCGCCTGGATTCCGGTCGGCCTGGAGCATCAGGCCACCATGACCTCCGACGTCCGCAGCGTGGCGGTGATGTTTCAACCCGAGTTGCTGCCCGCCGTTGACAGCCGCGCGCGAATCATCGTGGTGTCGCCGCTGATCCGCCAGATGATGATTTACGCGCTGCGCTGGCCGATCGGCCGCCCGGACAGTGATCCGGTGTCGGACGGCTTCTTTGCCACCCTCGGCCACTTGGTATTCGAGGCGCTCGACCACGAAGCGCCGCTGAGCCTGCCGACCTCCGACAATGCAATAGTCAGCGCCGCAATGGATTACACCAAGGCGCACCTGTCTCATGCGACCGCCGCCGAGGTGAGTCGCGCGGTCGCGGTGTCCGAGCGGACGCTGCGGCGTCAATTCGATACCGCGATCGGGATGTCGTGGCGGACCTATCTGCTGCACGCGCGGATGCTGCGCGCGATGGCGCTGCTGGTCAGCCCGAGCGAGCCGGTGCAAAAGACTGCCAGCACAGTCGGTTTCGACAGCTTGAGCGCCTTCACCCGGGCCTTCACCAAGTTCTGCGGCGAAACTCCGTCGAGCTATCGCCACCGGGCCGGCGCGACAGAATGAAACGCTGTCAGGCTTTGGAAAGATGATGCGGGCAATAGAACTTCGCGGAGAGCATGGCGAAGTCGGAGGCGTCCTCCATGTTGAACCCCGGGTTGCGGGCCTTGAGGTCGTGCACCAGTTCCAGGCCCGACTCGCCGTTGTTCAAACAGCCGCACACCGCTTTGCCGGCGCCGATGGCTCGGGCCGGGTCGGTGAAGTGAATCCCGACTTGTTGCAGGGCTGAGAGGAAGCCTGCGTCGTCACCGGTGACCTCGGGTGAATCGCCGTGAGCGGGAGCGGCCAGACATATTGCCGCACAGGCACATAGAGCTGTGGTGAGTATATTCATCGGCGGCCTTTCGTGGGCTAGGGGAGGACTTTCGGGGTGTTGCACTTAGACAGATGCACCGCATGGATGCCCGGCTTTTTTGCCAGTTGCTCGAGCAGGCTGTCCAGCCCGGCCTGGTCGACGGTGTGGTGCTGGACGCTCTCCGGCTTTTCCGAGATCTGGGCGACCAGTTGTTTGAGCTGTTCCGGTGATTGTCGGGGCTTGAGATCTTTCAGAGGCTTGATGCGTCCGCGAACGCCGTTTCCCGACATCGGCGTTGGTGTTCCCGCGCCGACGGCGCTGCCGAACATTCCCGCCGCAGACATCGAACTGAACAAGCCGGCCTCGCCGAGCGCGGCCGCTGGCACGGCCTCCGTTCCAGCGGCCGACAGAGCCGCGGCGACGGTCCTGACGGCAGGTGTGGCGACGGCCCAACTCGGCGGGACGGACAGCTTGCCGGCGAGCGTGCCGGACTCGCCCATGCTCGCCGACACCGAGCTCGTCAGCCATCCGCGGCCGTACCACGGGCCGATAAGTCCGCCGCCCAGAGCCTCTTTCGGCGGTAGCGCGAAGCCCGGTGCCGGTGCGAACTTGAGAAACTGCGACACCGGGAAGTTGGTCAAAAGCCCGATGTCGTTGAACTGCGTGCTGAAACTGACCGGCGCCTTGACCGCAGTGAACAGTGCGGTGAAGGTCGACGCTCCGTTAGGCCCGAAGAGGCTGTTGAGCAATCCGCTGATAGTGCTGGTGTAATCGGTGCTCAGATTGGCCAGCCACTGCAGTAGCGGCGAGCCGGCCGCGGCGGTGGTCGCCGCCGACTGTGCGGCAGCGGCTGCCGTATTGGTGGTCTGCGGGGGTTCGGTGTAAGGCGTCAACTTCGAGGCGGCGGCCGAGGCTGCCGCGTACGCGTCCATCGCCTCAGCGTCTTGGGCCCACATCTCGGCGTATGCGATCTCCGTGGCCGCGATCGCCGCGTTGTTCTGCCCGATGACGTTGGTCGCCACCAATTGCGCCAGTTGCGCTCGGTTCGCAGTTATTTCGGTCGGCGGCACGTGCGCGGCATACGCCGACTCGTAAGCGCTGAGCGTCGCGGTCGCCTGGCTCGCGGTCTCGGCGGCCTGTGTCGCGGTGCTTTGCATCCAGGTGAGATACGGGGCGACAGCTGCCGCCATGCTCAGCGACGACGGACCCAGCCACGGACCGCTGGTCAGCGACGAGATCACTGACGCGTAAGAGTCTGCGGCGGAACGCAATTCGGCGGCCAACTCGCTCCACGCGGCCGCCGCGGCCTGCCACGACTGCGACCCTGCGCCGCTGTACATTCGGCCCGAGTTGATCTCGGGCGGAAACGCCGCGTAAAACATGTCGACTCCCTCAGTCTTCAAATGCCGGGATGACGATGATGGTGGCCGCGGCAGGGTCGGCTTCGGTGGCGACACCGCCCAGGGAGGCCGCCACCGGGGCACCGCCGGCGGATCCGTTCGCGGTGGCCGCGACGGCCCGTCCGGCCAGGCTCGACAACGCCATCTGGCCAAAGATGCCGCCTTCGCCCGCCGAGCCGGCCGCGGAGGCGACCACGGTGTTGGCCGGTAGCGCCGCGGCGAGGGTGCGGATCTCTGGTGCGGCCTGGGTCCAGCCCTGCGGCACGGACATGCTGCCCACCAGGGCAGCGCGACCCATCGACCCGGCCACCGGTGCCGCCACCGACGTCAGATGCGGCCCCAGTTCACTGGCCAGCGGCGCCAAAGCCCCGGTGATCGGTTTGGGGCCGGCCAGGAATGCGGCGGCTGCCTGCCCGTTTTGCCCCCACGAGTACGCCTGACCGAAGGATAGGAACGGACCACCCGGGATCGCCGTCCAGCCCTGCAGCGAGTACGGACCGGTCAAGGCGCCGAAGATGGTGTTCCAGTTGGCCAGGTCGGTCGCCAGCCCGGGTGGCAGGGTGGCCGATGTGAGGGTGGGTAGCGACAGCCCTGACAGGAGATTCGTCGACCCGGTGGTCGGCGACTGCAACAAGCCTTCTGCGAGGTTCTGCAGGGCGGTCGGCAGCGAACTGACGAACTGGCTGATCTGCGAACCGATATCGGAGGTGCTCGCCGCGCCCGCCTGTGCGACTGCGGCCGACTGTGGGCCAACACCAACGGAATTCGTGGTTTGGGGTGGCTCGGTGAACGGTGTCAATACCGAAGCGCTGGCGGCCAAACCGGCGTAGCCGTACATCGCGGTCGCGTCCTGGGCCCACATTTCCATGTAGTGCGCCTCGGTCGCTGCGATCGCCGGAGTGTTCTGCCCCACGATGTTGGTGGCCACCAGCATCGCCAGCAGCGCGCGGTTGGCCTCGATGACTGGCGGCGGCACCGTCGCCGCGAAGGCCGCTTCGTACGCCGCAATCGCCGCTTTGGCCTGAGCGGCCGTCTCTTCGGCCTGCGCCGCGGTCGTGTGCATCCACTCGACGTAGCTGGCGGCTGCCGCGGCCATCGACTTCGAGGACGGTCCCTGCCATACGCCGCTGGTAACCCCGGAGATCTGCGAGGCGTACACCGCTGCTGCCGAGCTGAGCTCGGCGGCCAGGCCGTCCCAGGCTGTCGCCGCGGCCAGCATGGGCGCGGTGCCCGGGCCGGTGTACATCCGCCCGGAGTTGACCTCCGGCGGCAAAGATGCGAAGTCCACGGCTGCTCACCTCCGGTGGCATGACTGATCGCGGGGCTGAGTGTTTCCCGGCAACGTTGCCGCGCATGACTTTTCGATTCCGAGGTCGGCAGCCATGTGGAAGCGATCGTGCGGGTGCCGTGTTCGCAACGCGTTCCCTCGATGTAACCGAGGAGAAAATTGGCGTTCACTTCGCACTAAAAATCTCTGTGAGAGATTTCAACTGAAAACACCAGGACGCTGCCGTCGGAGCAGGCGGCGTCGCCGCAGCCCGCACGCACATGTGAATCGTGGCCTTGCTGAGACTGTTTCGGTGAAATTGCCCCGAATTGTGGCGCGAGACAGCACTGACGCGCCAGCAGGCGAATTGGCTCAACGCACGCGGTCACCGGCCTCAGGTGAGTTCGGCTTAATGCAATCTTTACGTGCTGCCACGTTCGCGCCCGAGACGCGGTCTTACCAGGCGTGCACCCGGTTCTGGGCGGGCTCGAGTCCGAGTTCGATCAGTAGTTCCGTGGCGTCGGCCGCCTGCTCGCAGATCGTCGGCACCTCGGGACGCTCGGTGGCGGTGAAGTTCTCGAGTACGAACGCCGCGGGGTCCTTGCGTCCGGGCGGACGGCCGATGCCGATCCGGACCCGCTGAAAGTCCTTGGTGCCGAGCGCGTTCGCCACCGAACGCAAGCCGTTGTGACCACCCTCGCCGCCGCCGAGCTTCAACCGGATCTGGCCGAACTCGATGTCGAGTTCGTCGTGGATGATCACGACGTCAGCCGCGGGCACCGAGTAGAACTTCGCCAACGGACCCAGCTGGCGGCCGGACTCGTTCATGTAGCAGCGCGGCTTGGCCAGCACGATCGACTGCCCGCCGAGCCGACCCGTCGCGACCTCCGCGCCGGATCGCTTGTGCACCTTGAAGTTCGAGCCCAGCCGGGCGGCGAGCACGTCGGCAACCATGAACCCGAGATTGTGCCGCGTGTGGGCATAGTTCGGTCCGGGGTTGCCCAGACCCACCACCAATTGTGGGCCGGCCACGGCTTATTCGGATTCGGACTCGGCTTCGGACGCCTCGTCCTCGCCGGCCTCGGCGGCGGGCTCTTCGGCCTCGGTGACCTCGCCCGCGCCTTCGCTCTCCAGGTCTTCTTCGGTCGGAGCGACCACCACGTTGACGACCAGGCTGTCCGGGTCGGCGATCAGGCTTACGCCCGCCGGCAGCGGGATCGCTCCGGCGGTGGTCTGGGTGCCCGCCTCCAAGCCCTCAACCGACACGGTCAGCGACTGCGGGATCGACATCGCGTCCGCCTCGATCAGGATCGTGTTGGCTTCCTGAGTGACCAGGGTGCCGGGTGCCGCGTCGCCGACAACCTCGACCGCGACCTCGACGGTCACCTTCTCGCCGCGTCGGACCACCAGCAGATCGGCGTGCGTGATCGAGCGCCGGATCGGGTGGATGTCGAGCGCCTTGGTCAGCGCCAGCTGCTCCTTGCCCTCGATGTCCAGGGTGAGCACGGCGTTGGTGCCGGAGTGGCGCAGGACCGCGGCGAAGTCGTGGCCGGGCAGCGCCAGGTGCTGGGGCTCGGAACCGTGACCGTAGAGCACGGCCGGTATCCAGCCATCGCGGCGGGCGCGGCGGGACGCACCCTTGCCGGTCTCGGTCCGGACCTTGACGGCCAGCTGGTTCTTGGATTTAGCCATTGATGTCGCTCCTGTGTGAGATGCCGGGGCACGGCCAGGAGTCGCGACTGTGAGTCGGTCCCCGTCGATAACGGCGGCTAGCTCGAGCCGCCCTCGCCGTGACGCCTGGTCAGGCTAGCGCATCCTCGGCTCAGAGCGGAAATTTGGTGTCCGTCAGCCGCTCGGACACCTCCCACAACGCGCTCGCGGTCGCGTCGCGTTTGGCCAGCGGGCTGCGGCCCACCGGCTTGCTGCGGCCGAACATGCCGAACGCTGGGCCGACGAAGCTGTTACCGGGTACATCCTGCGCAATGGCGTAGAGCGTCTGCCGGGCGCCGAAGTCCGCATCGGTCGCCAGCCGGTTGCCCAGCCCCATCAGCGCATCGCCGAGCTTGCGACCGGAATGGCCCTGCAGATTGGTGCGCGAGTAGCCGGGGTGGGCGGCCAGCGCGCGCAGCGGCGAATCCGCCGCCCGCAACCGGCGCTGCAGCTCGGTGGTGAATAGCAGGTTGGCGAGTTTGGACTGGCCGTAGGCCAGCCACGCCGAGTAGGGCCGCGATGTCCAATTCAGGTCCCGCAGGCTGATGTAGCCCATGTAGTGCATCAACGACGACACGGTGACCACCCGATCGGTGACCTTGGGCAGCAGGAGATTGGTCAGCGCGAAGTGGCCGAGGTGGTTGGTGCCGATCTGGCTCTCGAATCCGTCACTCGTGACGGCGTGCGGGACGGCCATGATGCCGGCGTTGTTGACCAGGATGTCGACGCTGTCCACGCCGTCGGCGAATTGCCGCACCGACGCCAGGTCCTGCAAGTCGAGCTGGCGCACCTCGACGTCGCCGGGCATCTCCCGGGCGGCGGTCTCACCTCTGCCGGTATTGCGCACCGCGAGGATCACCTGAGCACCGACGCGGGCGAGCTCGCGCGCCGTCACCGCGCCCAGTCCACTGTTGGCGCCGGTCACGATGGCGGTGCGGCCGGCGAAGGAGGGCAGGTCTGCGGCGGTCCACGACGTCATGGAACACACAGTAGTGCGGCGCCGCCGCGGCCCGGGCGCTACTTCGCGGCGACCGTGAAGCCGCGGAGGATCGTCTCGATGTCGACCGCGTCGGCGACCGCCTTATCGGCCAGGCTGGTGACCGCGAGCTGAATCAGGTACTTGTCCGCGTCTTCGCCGCGGCCGTTAGCGATCACCATCCGGTTGATGGTGTGCAGCCGCTGGTCGCCGAGGTTGTAGCTGCCCTCGATCATCGACGACGGGAAGCCGTGGAAGTCCGCGTCGGACGCCTCGAGCTGTTTGAAGTTCTGGGCCAGCCGGGCGTCGTCGTTGCCGTGCTTGACCAGTTCCTTCGCGTCGAATGCGCCGCCCAGTCTGAAGACCATCAGCATCGCGTTGGGGAAACTGTCGGCCTTCGCGACCAACTCCGTGGTCTGCGGGATGTTTGCCCGGTTGACCCGCTGCCAGCCCGCGGGGATCGGGATCGACACGGTCAGGTCCGGCACCTGATCGGGGGCGACTGGCGAACCGGATACCCCGTTGCTTTCCAAGTACTGCGAGAAAGGCACCGGTCGGTCGGCGGGCGCCGCGCTGGTCGTCGTCGGTGTCGTCGACCAAATCGATTGGTAGTCCGGGGTTTTCGGCCCGCATCCGACAACGGCCAGCGCGCATGCGGCCAGCGTCGCGGCGAGTCGTGCCAGCGGCCTCACAGGATTTCGCGGACCGTATCGACCGGACGAGCCAGCCGCGTACCTTTCGATGTGACGACAAACGGCCGCTCGATCAGGATGGGATGTTCGGCCATCGCGTCGAGCAGTTGATCGTCGGTCGCATCGGCCAGATCGAGCTCCGCGTACAGCGACTCGCGTTTGCGCACCGCGGTGCGGACGTCGATGCCCGCCGCGCGGATCATCCCCGCCAGCTCGGCGCGCGACGGTGGGGTCTTGAGGTACTGCACCACGTCGGGCTCGATACCGGAGTGGTGCAACAACTCTAGTGTCTTGCGCGACGTGCTGCACTTGGGGTTGTGGTAGATGACGGCTTGCGCCGGCCCAGGGCCCATCTACGCATCCCCGTCGAAAAGCCCTGTGACCGAACCGTTTTCGAAGACGGCACGGATCGTGCTGGCCAGCAGCGGGGCGATGGACAGCACGGTGAGTTGTGGGAACCGCTTCTCCTCGCCGATCGGCAGCGTGTTGGTCACGATGACCTCGCGGGCACCGCACGCCGCCAGCCGCTCGGCGGCCGGGTCGGACAGCACGCCGTGCGTGGCGGCGATGACCACATCCTTGGCGCCGTCGTTGTGCAGCAGCTTCACCGCGCCGGCGATCGTGCCACCGGTGTCGATCATGTCGTCGATCAGCACGCAGGTCTTGCCGGCCACTTCACCGACCACGCGGTTGGAGACCACCTGGTTGGGCACCCGCGGGTCCCGGGTCTTGTGGATGAAGGCCAGCGGCACGCCACCCAGCGCGTCGGCCCATTTCTCGGCGATACGGACGCGGCCGGAATCCGGGGAGACTACGACCATGTTTCCGTCCGGGTAGTTGTCCCCGATGTAACCGGTGAGCAGGTTCTGGCCGCGCATGTGATCGACCGGGCCGTCGAAGAAACCCTGGATCTGGTCGGTGTGCAGGTCCACGGTGACGATCCGGTCGGCGCCCGCGGTCTTGAGCAGATCGGCGACCAGCCGGGCCGAAATCGGTTCGCGGCCACGGTGTTTCTTGTCCTGCCGGGCGTAGGGATAGAACGGCAGGACCGCGGTGATCCGCTTTGCGCTGCCCCGCTTGAGGGCGTCGATCATGATCAGCGACTCCATCAGCCAGTCGTTCACCGGCGCGGGCGCCGACTGCAGGACGAAGGCGTCACAGCCGCGCACCGACTCGTTGAACCGCACGAAGATCTCGCCGTTGGCGAATTCACGCGCGGTCTGCGCCGTCACGTGCGTGTCGAGTTCCTTGGCAACTTGCTCGGCCAGCTCAGGATGGGCGCGGCCCGAGAAGAGCATCAGATTCTTGCGGTTATCGGTCCAGTCGTAGCTCACGTGCTGCCTTCACTCATTCGAATCGGATCGCTGCTGTAGGAATACTAGGTAGCGAACTGGCGGTCCGCTGCACCCTGGACATCATGCCGGGTCCGCGGGCCCCTCGGCGCAGGCGCGTGCCTGTTCGGCGGCCTGCGCGGCGGCGCTGCCGGGCCGCTTGCGTTCGACCCAGCCCTCGATGTTGCGTTGCGGGCCGCCGGAGACGGCCAGCGCGCCGGGCGGAACGTCTTCACGCACCACCGTCCCGGCCCCGGTGTAGGCGCCGTCGCCGACGGTGACCGGCGCGACGAACATGGTGTCGGAGCCGGTGCGGACGTGCGAACCGACCGTCGTGCGCCGCTTGGACGTGCCGTCGTAGTTGACGAATACGCTGGAAGCGCCGATGTTGCTGTGCTCACCGATGTCGGCGTCGCCGACGTAGGTCAGGTGCGGGACCTTGGATCCGGCGCCGATCGTGGCGTTCTTGGTCTCCACGAACGCGCCCAGCTTGCCGTCGGCGCCCAACAACGTGCCGGGCCGAAGGTAAGTGAACGGGCCGACCACGGCGCTGTCACCGATCGCGGACGCCGAGCCGTGGGTGCGGACCACCGATGCGCCGTCGCCGACGGTGACATCGGTCAACGTGGTGTCGGGTCCAATGGCGCAGCGCCCGCCGATGCGGGTGGCGCCGAGTAGCTGTGTGCCGGGCTGGATGACGGTGTCGCGGCCGATGGTCACATCGATGTCGATCCAGGTGGTCGCCGGATCGATGACGGTGACGCCGGCCAGCTGATGGGCAGACACGATCCGACGATTGAGCTCGGCGGCGAGCTCGGACAACTGCACCCGGTTGTTGACGCCGGCCACCAACGAGCTGTCGTCGACATGGCGGGCCTGCACCACCTGGCCGTCCTGGCGGACGATCGCGATGACGTCGGTCAGATACAGCTCCTGCTGGGCGTTGTCGGACGACAGCCGGCTCAGCGCCGAGCGCAGCGCGGCGATGTCGAACGCGTACACGCCGGCGTTGACCTCGCGGATCTCCAGCTGGGAGGGCGTCGCGTCGGCCTGCTCGACGATGGCGATCACCTCGTTGTCCTGCGTACGCAGGGTACGGCCGTATCCGGTCGGGTCGTCCACGGTGGTGGTCAGCACGGTGACGGCAGCGCCGCGGGCGTTGTGCGCGTCGACCAGGTCGGCCAGCGTGTCCGCGTCGAGCAGCGGGACGTCCCCGGAGGTGACGACGACGACACCGTGGAAGTCGGCGGGCAGCGACGCCAGTCCGCACAGCACCGCGTGGCCGGTGCCGAGTTGCTGGTCCTGCGTCGCCGTGTCGATCGGCCGCCCGAAGGTCTCGGCGAGTTCGTTGACTGACTGCTCGATGCGCTGGTGGTCGCGGCCCAGCACCACCACCAGGTGCTGCGGGGCCATCTTGGCGGTCGCGTGCAGCAGGTGCGCCAGCATGCTGCGGCCGGCCAGGGTGTGCAGCACCTTGGGGATGTCTGACCGCATCCGGGTACCGGCCCCGGCTGCCAGGACGATGACCGCTGATTCGCCGTGCTTGGTCGTTTCAGCCATCCAACCCTCCCTCGCAGTGTGCCGCCACCTGTTCAGCGTGCATTATCCGCACGCCCCCGGCAAAACAGACCGTCATCGCAGAATTCGGCAATGGACGCCGCGATGGACAATAATCAAGCGGTGGACCGACGACGAACAGCGCAGGTGAGCCGAGCGCCGGCCGAGGTGCTCAAGGAGCTGCCCGCCCTGGTACTGCTCGAGCGGATCCCGGTTCCCACCCTGGCGGTGTTGCAGGACGGCACGATCGTGTTCGCCAATTCCGCGTTCGCTGACATTCTGGGCCGCAACGCCGACGAGGTAGTCGCGCTGAAATTCCACGACATCTTCCACGGCGCACTCGAAACGGAATCAGTGCTCTCCGTTGTCGACGGTCTGGCGAACATGGTCGTCGAGCTGGCTCATAAGGACGGCTCTACCGTGCGGGCGTTGATGAGCAGGTCGGCGCTGCGCCGCGCCGACGATGCGATTGCACTGGCGACGTTCCAGGATCTGACCGAGGAACTCTGGGCCAACGAGCAGTGACGGGTTACGACGACTCGTCGTGCTCGACGTGGCGGAGGGCCTCGCGCGCCAGGAACTCGCGGTAGTAGCCCAGCGACGTTTCGGTGACGATCGCGGGGAACAGTAACTCCCACATCTGCGTCAGCCGGCGGACCAGGTCATTGCCGTCGCCATTGCGCTGGCGCATCATCCTCGCGCCGAACGTCGCCCCGATAATCGACTCGCTGACCGTGAGCGGGTCGAGTTCCTCCCGGATGTCGCCCTCGGCGATCGCCCGCCTGGCCTCCGTGGTCATGGCCTCGACCCACGCCTCATAGGCCGCGCCGGAGTCCTTGTTGAACTTGCCGAAGGCCAGGCTCAACTGCTCCGCGGTGCGGACCACTTTGTTGGTGGCGTACAAATCCGCCGTGACGAAAGTGCCGTGCAGGATGTTCTCCAGCGCCGGCGAGAACGAGTCCGACATCGCACCCAGCTCTGCGACCACCAGGTTGGCGCCGTCTTCGATGATGGCCGCAGCGAGTGACTCCATCGAATCGAAGTGGTGGTAGAAGGCGCCCTTGGTCATTCCGGTGCGCTCGATGATCGCGCCGCGATCGGCGGCGGCGAAACCGACCTCGGTGAACACGTCGACCGCGGCGTCGAGAATCTTTCGTCGGGTTGCTTCCGACCGGACCTGACGGGCCATCGCCTAATACCTCCGGAGTTCGGCTAGTGCGCTCAACTTCCGGAACGTCGGTTTCGCACTGACTCGGCGGCAAAGCCTAGCAGGCGGTCAGGCGGGTCACGATCGATTGGCGGCTCACCGAAAGCGGCGCTGATCACGTCGAACCTGCCAGTGCCGAGGTGCTGGCGATCGCGATGTTGGTGCGGCGCTCGATGAACTGACGGAAGTAGTCGATCCGATCGGGACGCACGAACCCGGGCAGCATCAGCGTCCAGATCTTCTGGAAGTCGCGGAGAAACCGCTCCGGCTCGTCCAGGTTGGAGGTTTGTCGCAGCCCCATGTATGCCGATGCCAGCAGTCGTCCCACGTCCACCGGGTCGCAGGCCTCCAGCACGTCGCCCTCGGCGATCCCGCGCTGCACGGCGACGGTGAGGTTGTCGATCCAACTCGTGTGCAGCTTGGCCTGCAGGCCCTCGATCCGCCCGATGGACTCGACCAGGTGCAGCGCCGACCGCGAGATGTCCTCGCCGATGTCGCGCAGTGCCAGCTGATAGGAGAAGTCGATCAGGGTTTCCAGCCCGGACAGCTTGCGGGCCAGCAGGTCGGCAATCGCATTGTCAGATCGGGTGATCTGGTCTTCGATGATCGCCAGCGCCAGCGCGTGTTTGGACCGGAAGTGGAAATACATTGCGCCCTTGGTCAATTCGGCTTCGGCGAGCACGTCGTCGAGGCCGACCTGATGGTAGGGGAGTCGTGCGAATTGCCCTGCGGCGGCGCGCAGGATCTGTTGACGTGTTGAATCCGCTCGTGTGTCAGTCGTCTCGGTCATCGTGTGGGCCACCTAAACGCTCCGCCGCGAAGCACTCTCAACGGGCCCCTGGTTCTCGAGGCGTCGTTAATTGAGCTTAATCCAATAGCGATTTGCCGTCGCGATCGACGCGACTCGAAAGCCACCCCTGAGCCGATGCACGTGAAGGCACTGTACCAAGACTTTCGGTTTGTTCAAAGCTGTACATGATTCAAAAAGTATGTAAAACTACCGGCATGCGGGTGGACGGTCTGAGCAAGTCCAGAGCGCGCGACCCCATTATGCGGTCGATCGCGGCAGCTGCGGGCGCCGTGGCGCTGCGCGGCACCGACGGGGCGGTTTGTGATGTTCGGGTTTGAAGCGCTGCCGCCGGAGGTCAACTCCGGGCTGATGTACTCCGGTCCCGGAGCTGGGCCGATGGCGGCCGCCTCGGCGGCCTGGGACGCGTTGGCTGACGAGCTGTACCTGGCGGCCTCGGCTTACGGCACCGCGATCACCGACCTCACGTCGTCCTGGCTGGGACCGTCCTCCCAATCGATGGCCGCCGCGGGCGCCACCTACGTGTCGTGGATCAGCGCTACCGCCGCTCAGGCTGAGCAGAGCGCCGCCCAAGCCAAGGCGGCCGTGGCCGCCTACGAGGCTGCGTTCGCAATGACCGTGCCGCCGCCGGTGATCGCCGCCAACCGCTCTTTGCTGCTGGCGCTGATCGCGACAAACTTCTTCGGCCAGAACACCCCGGCGATCATGGCTACGGAGGCTGCTTACGTCGAGATGTGGGCGCAGGATGCCGCTGCCATGTACGGCTATGCCGGTGCGTCGGCGGCCGCGTCGACCATGACGCCGTTCACGCCTCCGCAGGCGACCACCAATCCGTCCGGAGTCGCCGGGATGGCCGTCGCGGTGACCCACGCCGCGGGTACGCCCGTCGGGACGGCCGCGCAGGCGGTTGCGTCGACGGCGACGTCATCGACGTCGACCTCACCATTGGCGTCGCTGACCGCGTCGGCGTCGACGCCAACGTCGAGCACCGCGATGACGGCCGGGACGAGTCTGGTTTCCGGAACCACGTCCGGCGCTTCGATGTTGACGTCGGCAGCCTCGATGCTCGGGTCGTCCGGCTCGCTGGCGAACGGCTTCGGGCCTGCGACCGGCACGCTCGGTGGATTCCAGATGTTCAAGTCGTCGCTGGACATCGGAGCGAGTTCCGGCGCGGGCGCCGCGGGTTCGCCCGCGGGCGCGGTGTCCGCGGTCTCTGCGCGGGCGGCTTCGCTCGGCGCCTTGTCGGTGCCGCCGGGCTGGACTTCGGCCGCTCCCGCGTTCAGCCACGTCGCCTCGGCTCTGCCGCCCGGCACCGGGCTGCCGGCCACCCCGGTGCCGCCCTCGAGCAGCCCGGCTGGTCCGATCGGGGCGCCGATGACGCAGGCATCGGAGACAGTCAGCTCCCGTTCGCCGCTTGCCGCGCGCTACAACTACCGCCCGTCCGTGGTTCAACGCCCGGCCTACGCCGGCTGATGCCCCGTGATCAACGACGAGGGAGCCCCTGTGCGCATCGATCAAACCGATAGTGCAATATATGGCTTAACATCATTCAAAACGTATGTATAGTCACTAGGACAGTAATGATCGGTTTGACTAGGGCGGGCGATCGAGCACGTGGCGCCCCGGAGGCAGGAGGCGTAGTGCGCGCTCCCTCATCGGCTCTTGCGCAGCGGCGTGCGGCCATGCCAGGGCTCGATCGCCGGATCGGACGCCCGACATGCTTGCGCTGACACCGGTCAACCTGAACGCCGTCGCCGTCATCGGTGTGGACTGCGGTGACATTGCGGTCGGCGTTGGGGCGACGCTAATGGAAATCGCCTGCGACAAACCAGATCTCGTGGTGCATGCCTTGGTGTTAACCGGTGGCGGTACCGAACGGGAGGTCGAGGAGAAGAACGCCTTCATCACGTTGTGCCCCTCGGCGGACGTGCGACTGACCGTCGCCCACCTACCGGCCGGCGAACTCGGCGACAACCGTCGGTGGGTCAAACAGGTTCTGGCTGACTTTCGTCGCGACTGCGAGCCGGACATGGCGTTCGGGCCACACAGCGGCGACGGTGACGACGACCGCTGTGTGCTGACCGACCTTATTCCGGCCGAGTTTTCAGAGCACCTGATTCTCGGTTACGAAATCGTCCAGCCAGACTCCGAGTTGCTCAATCCGTCTCTGTACCTGCCGATTCCGAGCGAGACGGCGCACGAGAAGGCGCGGCTGATCACTCAGTGCTATCCGTCTCAGTCACGCCGCAGGTGGTTCGAAGATGAGGCGTTCCTCGGGCTGATGCGAGTCCGCGGGGCGCAGTGCAAAGCGCGCTACGCCGAGGCCTTCGCGGTAGAGCAGGCCGGGTCGGGTTCCGGAACCGATTTCTCGGTGAATTAGTGCAGACGGCGACGAAGGACATGGGAATGCATCTGATCGGTGACAGCGGTAGGCGGTCCAGTTGCGGCATCGAGCCGACCTGTGACGACCGCGGATTTGTCTCGCCCTTGTTCTGCGCCAACGAATTCGACGATTACGGGCTGCTCTCCGGTGTCGAACGGATGAACGTGGCTGACAGCTACGCCAGAGGGACGCTGCGCGGTATCCATCGCCAGGCTCCGCCGAACGCCGAGGCGACATTGGTGCGCTGCACTCGTGGCGCGATCGAGCGATCACGCACAACGACGTGCCTTCAGTCGATGACCCATCAGCCAGGAAACAGGCCGTTATGACGATCTCCATCGCCCGAAACGTTCCCATCCAGAGCGCCAAACCGCCGGCCCCGGTGCGCCCGCCGCAGCCGGTCAATCTCGACCCGGCCCGTCGGTGGCAGCACCAGTACTCACGACGCCTACGCATCACCGATGTGCTGATCGTGTGCGCCGCAGTGGCGCTGGCTCAATTCGTCCGATTCGGCGACTCACCGCACGCGTCGGTCTACAGCGGCTGGGTGATGACCTTGTTCTCAGTTGTCTTCGCGATGCTGTGGCTCACGTCGATCGCAGCGTTCCGCGCGCGATCGATCCGCGTGATCGGTGCGGGGATCGAGGAGTACCGGCGCATCGTCAGCGCATCGTTCTGGACTTTCGGCATCATCGCGATGGTCACCCTGCTGGCCAAGATCTTCCTGGCCCGTGGGTATTTGGCCGTGGCACTGCCGGTCGGCACGCTCGGATTGCTGATCAGCCGCGGGCTGTGGCGGTATTACATCGCCGGCAAGCGCGCCGACGGCAAGTACCAGACGATGGTGCTTGCGATCGGAGATCGTAAGGGAGTCGCGCAGCTCATCGAGGAGTTGACCCGTAATCCTCGGGCCGGCTACGTGGTCGTCGGCGCCGGCATCCCAGGCTACGGACCCTCCCGTGGGAAGACCCTCGTGGTCAAGGGCCAAGAGATCCCGATTCTCGGTGACGAGTCACACGCACTGGCCGCGATCCCGCATTACAACGCGGACACCGTCGCGCTGACCGGAACTGAACGCTTTGGCGCACAGGGGATTCGGCAGCTGATGTGGCGACTAGAGACGATGGATGTCGACCTAGTGGTGGCACCCGGGGTGATGGATGTCGCCGAAGGCCGGTTGGCACTGCGGCCCGTCGCCGGCTTCCCGCTACTGCACGTGGAAAAGCCGCAGTATCAAGGGGCCAAGAGCTTTCAGAAGCGCGGATTCGATTCCTGCTTCGCATTGGCCGCGCTGATCGGGACGTCGCCGTTGCTGATCGGGGCGGCGATCGCGATCAAACTCTCGAGCGAAGGCCCGGTCTTCTATCCGTCGGAGCGGATCGGCCTGGATGGAAAGCCGTTCACCATGCTCAAGTTCCGCACCATGGTCGACGGGGCGGACCGCCAGATTCCGCAGTTGCTGGCGCTCAATGAGAGTGAAGGCGGAGTGCTCTTCAAGATTCGCGAGGACCCTCGCGTCACCTCCGTGGGCAGGATCCTTCGCCGGTTCAGCATCGATGAGTTGCCGCAATTCATCAACGTGCTCAAGCAGGACATGAGTGTGGTCGGCCCGCGGCCGCCGTTGCCTGAAGAAGTGAAGCAGTACAACGGCGACGTCAAACGTCGGCTGCTGGTCAAGCCGGGGGTAACCGGACTGTGGCAGGTCAATGGCCGCTCGGACCTGCCTTGGGAAGAATCGGTTCGACTGGACCTCTCCTACGTGGATAACTGGTCGATGGCGAGCGACTTCCTGCTCATTGCAAAGACTCTCAAGGCGGTCGTCGCCAGCGACGGAGCCTATTGATGAACGACCGCACACTCGGCCGCAACGTCTTTCCAGATGCGGCCTCGATGACGGGTTCCACCACTCGGCCGGTGTCGGCCTCGCTGCATGGAAAGCAGCTGAGCGCGTGATCCGCGAGTTGGACTGGGCCTCCCCTAAACGCCCGGGCCGCGGTGTGCCCCCGCCGCGGTCCGGGCCTCATCCACAGGCTGCGTCATGATGCGCGTCACTGCGGACACTGGGCCAAGTGCGTTGGCACAGGTGCATTGTCGGCTCTGCGATTCCGAGCGGCTGCGAAGTGTGCTGGACCTCGGTGCGACTCCGCCGTGCAACAAATTCCTCACGCCGGGCGAACTCGATCTGGTCGAGCCCACGTTCCCGCTGAACGTGCGGCTGTGCGAGAACTGCCTGCTGCTGCAGATCCCAGCGCTGGTCTGGTCGGGCGGCATGGACGACGAGCACCCCTTCTTCTCGTCGTTCTCGGAGTCGTGGGCCGAGCACGCGAAGAAGTACGTCGGCGACACCATCAAGCGATTGAACCTGTCGCCCGACTCGTTCGTGGTCGAAGTCGCCAGCAACGACGGCTATCTCCTTCGTCACGTCGCCGCGGCGGGAATCCCGTGTCTGGGAATCGAGCCGTCCGTCAACGTCGGCGTGATCGCCCGGGACCGCGGTGTGCGCACCGTGGCAGCATTTTTGGGTGAAACGCTGGCGCGTGAAATCCGCAGCGACTACGGTCCTGCCGATCTGCTGATCGCGAACAACGTGTACTCGCGCGTCTCGGATCTGCGCGGTTTCACCCGATCGCTGCGCGCACTACTCGCCGACGACGGCTGGCTGAGCATCGAGGTACGACACGCGTTGAAGCTGTTGCAGGACAACCAGTTCGACACTATCGACCACGATCACGCGCAGTACTACACGCTGCTCTCGGCAACCCGCGCGCTGGCTACCGCGGGATTCAACGTTGTCGACGCGGAGCTGCTGCCGACTCACGGCGGCTCACTGCGCATCTGGGCCCGGCCGGCGCGCGTCGCCGCGCCGCCCAGCGATCGGGTCGTCGAAGTGCTGCGCGTGGAGAAGGCGGTGGGATTGCACCGCGTCGAGGGTTACCTCCAGCTGCGGCCGCGCAGCGAGACGCTACGCCAGAATCTGTTGCGCTTTCTGCTCCAATGCCGCGCCACCGGCGAGCGTGTAGTCGGCTACGGAAATCACTGTGCTGGGAGCACTTTGCTCAACTACTGCGGTATACGCAGCGATCTGATGGAGTACATCGTGGACCGCGATCCATACCGGCATGGCTGTTTCACGCCGGGTACCCGAATCCCGATTCACGACCCGAGGCGGATCGAAGCCGACCGCCCCGACGTGGTGCTGACCCTCTCGGGTGACCTCGAAGCCGAGGTGGTCGAACAACTCGGCCACATCGGCGAATGGGGCGGCCGGCTGGTGTCGCCGCGAAATCTTCAGCACCCGGTGGTGTCGACCTGTAACGGCAACGGGGTGAAGCGTCGGTGACCACTCGTCGAACGTGGGACCGTGCATTGACAGCGGTGACCGGAGCCGATATGTCTCGCGACTGGCGTGGCGGCGCCAAAAGGTTTCGGGCGGTCTGGCTTTCACCGTTGATGCGACCCTTGGCACGAGTGCAGGCCGAGGCACTACGCGACCGCGGCGTAGACGTCCTATTGGTGACCACCGACCAGCACCCGGAGTCGGACATGCCCCGTGACTACGAGATGGTGCTCGATCTGCGGTTCCGTACAGTCGCGAGTTGGTTCGCGGCATTGCGCCGCATTCGCGCCCATCGGCCCGACGTGGTGATCACGGAGCAAGTGCGCGACCCGCGCTGGATCGCTCTGGCGCAAGGGATCCCGCGGATACAGGTCGTGCACGACGAGCGGCGTGACGACGGTGTCGAACAGCGGCCGGCATTCGCACGCGCGCTGTTCGATCGTTGGGGATCCCGCTCGGCTGCCACCGTGACCTACAGCAACTATGCCGCGATCGCGGTCGCGGTCCGGCGTGACGTCGCTGGGACGCCGGTCAACGTGCTGCCGCTCTGCAGCGACCTGGATCCGGCCATGGCCCCACCCTTCGTCGGCCCCGACGAACGACGCGATTTCGTGGTGGTCGGCCGGCTGGGTTCGCAGAAGAATATCGATGTCGTGCTCGACGCCTGGCAGCGGCACGTGGACGGGGACAGCTGGCGTGGGGATGAATTGCTGCTGATCGGCAACGGGCCGTTGGTGATTCGGACTCTGCCTGCCTACGTCCGTTGGCGCCCCGGCAATTACCGCTATGCGGACGTGGTGAACACGTTGGCCGCCGCGAAGGGATCGGTTGCGCTGTATCGCGGCGCATCGCAGAGTGGCGTGCAGATGCTGTCGATGCATCTGGGAGTCATGCCGATCGTGTCAACCGTCGGTGGCCTGCCCGAGTACCAACCGCCGGCCCTGCCCCCAGTAGGCGTCGACGACGTGGCCGGGTTGACCGCCGCGTTCGACGAACTCGCCGACCCGCTCACCGCAACACTGCGTGGCGCGGCGGCGGCACGCCATTACGCGGACTCGTTCGCCATCGATCACGCCGCGGACGGGCTCTTTGGCGTACTCATTGATGTCGGACACGGAACCGGTAGGGCGGCAACATGACTACTGCCGGAGCACTGAAGGATGTTCGCGATCTGCTCTCCCGCTCTCGCCCAAGGACTGACAACGGGATCGAGAGCCGGGTGATTCGGCTCAGCCAGTTGCGTGCCGAGGGCGGACCGGCGGTCGCCATCATGAAAGTCGCCCGTGATTTCCGGGGCGCCGCCGAACTGCGCACGCAACGCCGACTGGCCGCCGAAGTCGTCAGTCAACCGGGGCTCGATAAGGCGTGGCGTGAACTGGTTCCGCGGGTCCTGGCCTTCGACGAGCGCGCCGAGGCGACGGTGTGCGTCGAGTCCTACCGACCCGGAATCCGGATGGCGGACGTGCTTGCCGACCACCCGCACCGATTCGAGGAACTGGCCGCTATGGCGCTCAGTGCGATCGCTCCACTGCACCAAGCGACGGCGAGGTCGATTGTGGTGGACAACCTCTCGTCGGTGCGGCAATGGGTCGTTGACCCCATTGCGAGCCTCGCCGCCATCTGTGACCGGCGCCACCCGGGTCTGGTGCCCGAGCTGGAACGACTCGAAGCGATGCTGACCCGCGCCGTCGTCGGGCGGCGCATGACCGTGTGCTGGACACACGGCGGCTACAGCCCGGGGGTAGTGCGGATGGCGGGACCGCAGGGGCCGGTGAACCGCATCGTCGCCTGGGACAAGGCCCGGGGGGACCGGCCGGCGCTGGTCGACGTGTATTTGCTGCTGTTGACCGCGAGCGCTCAGGTCGAGGGCGTCGATCTCGGCGACGTCGTTGGTCGGCGGGTTACGAGCGGACTGTCCGACTCGGAGCGGACTGCGCTGAGCGCGGTGAGCGCCGGTGCGGAGCCCCTCGACGAGCGGGTGGCCATCTTGCTGGCCTGGCTCCAACACATTTCGGTGATGTCGCGCACGGATGCCGATCGGTCGGAGCACGACGGCTGGCTGACCGCGAACGTGACGCAGGTCCTCGATGCCGTCACCGACGGGTGTCACGTGCCGCACGGGCCGACCGCGACCGACGCGGTGCAGATATGACCGCGCGATCCCCGAGTTTGGCTGTTCAACGCGTCCAGCGCCGAGCGCCGCACTGGTAAGCAGGCGGATGCGCTGGCGGTCATTCATAAACTACGCATATAAAGATCAGCTTGTAACCAGTCAAAAAGTATGTAACACTACTCATGACTGCATTACCGGTATCTAACACACCCGGGCACCGGGTGCCGCGCAACGGTGGCCCTGGCTTCCGCAAGGAGGAGCACATGTCGTTTGTGACCACCCAGCCAGAGGCGCTGGGCAATGCGGCCGGCACCCTGCAGAGCGTCGGCTCTGCGATGGTGGCGGGGAACGCGGCTGCGGCGGCTCCCACCACCAGCGTCGTTCCGGCGGCCGCCGACGAGGTCTCGGCCCTGACCGCTGCGCAGTTCGCCGCACACGCCGAGTTGTATCAGGCGGTGAGCGCCCAGGCGGCGGCAATCCACGACATGTTCGTGAACACGTTGGGGGTCAGCGCCGGATCGTATGCGACTACCGAGGCCGCCAACGCGGCCGCGGCACTGTAAAGCCGATTTACCAATGGATTTCGGGGGCCTACCGCCAGAAGTGAACTCGGGGCGAATGTACGCCGGTCCCGGGTCGAGTTCGATGCTGGCCGCTGCATCGGCATGGGATGGCCTGGCGGCCGAATTACGTTCCACTGCATTGTCTTACGGGACGGTGACGTCGGAGCTCACCAACGACACCTGGCGAGGTCCCTCGTCGACCGCAATGGAGGATGCGGTGACGCCGTATCTGGCGTGGCTCAACTCCGCGGCTGAACAAGCCGAGCAAACGGCCGGCCAGGCCAGGTCCGCGGCGAGCGCATATCAAGCGGCGTTCACCGCGATGGTGCCGCCGGAGGTGATCGCCGCCAATCGTGAGCAACTGGCGATGCTGAACGCCACCAACGTTTTTGGGCAGAACACCCCCGCTATCGCCACCACCGAGGCTCAGTACGGCGAAATGTGGGCCCAGGACGCCTCCGCGATGTACGGCTACGCCGGAAACTCGGCGGCCGCCACCAGATTGACGGCCTTCTCCGAGCCGCCCTCGACCACCAACCCCGGTGGATCGGCTAATCAGGCATCGGCCGTGGCCCAGGCCACTGCCACCTCTTCCGGGTCGGGCGTCCAGTCGGTGCTGTCCCAGTTGGTCTCGAACGTCCCCGGCTCGCTACAGAACCTGTCGACGCCCGCCGCATCATCGACGTCGCTGTCGACGTTGTTCACCAACCTGCTCAACAGCCTGACATCGTCGAGTGCCGCGACGACGTCGTCAGGCATACCCGGACTCGATCCGTCGACAATCATCGGAGACGTCGAAAACTACACCGGGCTCTTTGCATTGTTCGTCGGCCTCGATGCGATCGGGCCCTTATTGGGTACTCCAATCAGCACCGCGATCAACCAGGCGATGATGCCCGTTGCGGCTGCCGCTGCCCCTGCGGCGGCCGCCGCCGGCGGCGCCGCGGCGTCAATGGGCGGAGCTGTCGGTGGATTCGCCGGTGGCGCAGGAGGTCTGGCCGGCATGGGGGCCGCGGCATCGGTTGGCGCTCTGTCGGTGCCGCCGAGCTGGGGTATGGCCGCGACGCCGACCTGGCTCGCCGGCATGCCCCTGGCCACGCCGCTGCCCGGCCTTTCCGCAGAGGTGGGCGAGGGGCTGCCGTTCGGACTCCCGGTGATGCCTGGTGGTTTGGGACGCGCGGCCGGACTCGCCGCCGCGGCCGGTGTGGGTGGCGCGGTCGCTTCCAAGTACGGGCCACGACTCAAGGTGTTGACGCGTTCGCCGGGCGCCGGCTACACGCCCGCCCCGATGGCCCCCACCGGCGGGTACGGAGTGCCGGCCGGACTTCCGCCGACTCCCGGTTACACGCCGCACATCGTCTATCTGCCGAACAACGGACAAAACGGAAATGGCTACAACGGCCATAACGGCAACGGACACAACGGCAACGGAAACGGTCCGCACTGACTTTCGTTGACAACGAAGAAGTTTCGCCGACGACCACATCAAGGAGAGAGATATGCCTACTCGCTTTATGACTGACCCGCACGAGATGCGGGCGATGGCGGGACGTTTCGACGTTCACGCGCAGACTGTTGAGGACGAGGCCCGCAAGATGTGGGCGTCGAGCCAGAACATCGCCGGGGCCGGCTGGAGCGGTACCGCTCAGCTGACGTCGCACGACACCATGGGTCAGATGAACACCGCGTTCCGCAACATCGTGAACATGCTGCACGGTGTCCGGGATGGGTTGATCCGCGACGCCAACAACTACGAGTCCCAAGAGCAGGGCTCCCAGCAGATCCTGTCCAGCTAGCCGATCACCGAACAGACTTTAGGAGAAACATCATGTCGATCAGTTACCAGTTCGGTGATGTCGATGCCCACGGCGCGTTGATCCGCGCCCAGGCTGCCTCGTTGGAGGCCGAGCACCAGGCCATCGTGCGCGATGTGCTGGCTGCCGGTGACTTCTGGGGTGGCTCGGGTTCGGTGGCCTGCCAGGAGTTCATCACCCAGTTGGGTCGCAACTTCCAGGTCATCTACGAACAAGCCAACTCCCACGGCCAGAAGGTGCAGACGGCAGGCAACAACATGTCGTCCACCGACTCCGCTGTGGGCTCAAGCTGGGCCTGACCCCACCTCATCACGACCACAAGCCCCAGGGTGATCCGAGCGTGGGGCAGCCTTTGAGCGCTCGGGAAGGGTAAGAGAAACATGAGTGCCACTCCACTCGACGTAGTGTCACGAGTCGAACGACTCGCTCGCGAACGTTGTGATGCAACGGCGTTGGCGTCGTCGGACGGCGACCTGTCCTACGGCCAGCTGTGGTCGCAAGCGCTCGCCTTGGCCGGCCGCTTGCACGAAATGGGCCTGCAGCCAGGCGATCCCGTTGCGTTGTGCCTGCCACGTTCTCGGGAGCTCGTGGTCGGTGCGCTGGGCATCCTCGCTGCCGGTGGTTGCTATGTGGCGCTCGACCCGGCGTATCCCGATGACCGGCTCATCTACATGATTGCCGAGTCGGGTGCGCAGATCCTGGTGGCACAGGCGGATATCGCGACACGGCTAGAAGCCCCCCACGCCGTGGAGCCGATGCAACCAACCGGCACCGCGCCGATCTCGTACCGGACGGTCACATCCGGCGATCCCGCCTACATCGTCTTCACCTCGGGATCGACCGGCCGCCCCAAAGGTGTGCTCATCGAGCACGGCAGCCTCGGCAACCTGGTCGATTGGCATGAAGAAGCCTTCGAGGTCTCGCACTCCGATCGAAGCGCACTGATATCGAACCCGGGCTTCGATGCGGCCGTCTGGGAGATCTGGTCCTGCCTGGCAGTGGGCGCCACGCTGGTCATCCCGCCCGAGAGCGTCAAGACTGATCCCGTCGCACTACGCGATTGGCTGGTGGCACAGCACATTACGACAACGTTTGTGCCGACGCCGCTGTGCGAGGAGCTGCTGACCTTCGACTGGCCTGCCACCGCGTCCTTGCGGGTGATGCTCACCGGTGGTGACGTCCTGCACCGCCGACCCCGCGCGGGTTTGCCGTTCCGTCTGGTCAACAACTACGGGGTCTCGGAAGCCAGCGTCGTGTCGACGTCGGGAACCGTCACGCCGGCCGATGCGGCCGGAGCAGCCGCGGAGCTGCCGACGCTGGGCGCGGCGATCAACGGCGTCACGCTGAGCGTGGTGGATCGCACTGGCCAGCCCGTGCCCGCCGGCGCCGAGGGGGAGCTCGTCATCGGTGGAATCTCAGTAGGCCGTGGGTACGTCGGCCATCCCGTGCACAACCAGGGCCGGTTCTTCCTGGACGCCACGGGCTGCCCCCACTACCGGACCGGCGATTTAGTGCGCGTTGCGCCCAACGGTCAACTCATCCACCTCGGACGGATCGACGAGCAAGTCAACATTCGAGGCTTGCGGATCGAACTCGGCGAAATCGCCGCGGTGCTCGACCAGCACCCCAAAGTCCGCGCCAGCGCGGTCGTCGCTGTCGGCAACAACGGGTCGCAGCGGCTGCGCGCCTTCATCGTCGGTGCTGCGGGTCGTCCGCCGGCTACCGCCGAGCTCCGCGACTTTCTCTCAAAGCGGTTGCCTCCGCACATGATCCCGTCCGACTGCACGATGCTGGCGGAGCTGCCCACCAACTCGAACGGCAAGATCGATGGGAAGTTACTGCGCGACAGCGGCATTGACATCGCCGGCCGCGGTGAGCTCGCTCCTCCGAGCAACTACCTCGAAGAACTTCTGGTCGGCATCGTGGCCGAGCGGCTGTGGTTGCCGGCGATCGGAATCGACGAGGACTTCTTCGCCCTTGGCGGGCACTCGATGTTGGGCGCCCAGTTGTCGGTCCGGATCGGAGAGCGCTTCGGCATCGAGGTCCCGCTGCGGTCGGTCTTCGACAACCCCACGGTGGCCGAGATGGCGGTCGAGGTCGAGCGTCTGATGGTGGCCGACATCGAAGCCATGAGCGACGACGAGTTGCTCGAAGCCAGTGCGGCAATGGGCTTCGACGCAACGCGCGACGAAGAGCTCGCGGGATGACCACTCGCACCGGATCGCTCAGCCTCTACCACTTGCTTGATCCCGACGTACTGGCCGACCCCTACCCGTTGTACGCGCAACTGCGTCAGGAGTCCCCGGTGCTGTGGGATCGGTTCTTGCACGCCTGGGTGCTGACCCGCTATGACGATGTCGTCGAGGTACTCGGACGGTTCGGGGCGGAGTGCACACCCAGCCCCGACCGGCTGGCCGAACTCGGTATGCAGCGGCTCGCGCCAGTGGCCGAGATCATGGTCAAGCAAATGCTGTTCATGGACTCGCAGCAGCACCGCCGAGTGCGGGCACTGGCATCGCACGCGTTCACCGCTCGCCGGGTCGAGGCGCTGCGCGACCACATTCGCAGCATTGCTGACGGCCTGATCGACCGCGTCATCGGATACGGCGAAATGGACTTGATGAGCGAGTTCGCCGGCCCGCTGCCCGCGATCGTCAGCGCCGAAATGCTTGGGCTGCCGACGCACGACCACGAGCAGCTCAAGGAATGGTCACAGACGTTCGCCCAGATCCTGGGTAACTTCCAGAACAACCCGGACGGCATCGACGAGGTGCTGACCGCAACGTCGGACATGACCGAGTACCTGCAGCGCGCGCTGACCCAGAACACCGACGCGCCCACCGTCGGACTCATCGGACTGCTGAGTCAGGCACGGGTGCAAGGGGATCGGCTCAACCAGGAAGAGGTGATCGCCAACACGATCATCACGATGGTGGGCGCCATGGAGACGACCACCAACCTGATCGGCAACGGGTTGGTGACCTTGCTGCGCAACCCGTCCGCGCTCGAGCGATTGCGTCAAGACCCGAGCATGCTGCCCATCGCCATCGAGGAGTTGCTGCGCTTCGAGAGTCCGAGCCAACAGACCACCCGGATCGCACCGGAGGACATCGTGCTCGGCGGCCAGCAGATCGAACACGGCCAATCGGTGATCGCCGTGATGGGTGCAGCCAACCGCGACCCGGCCCGGTTCACCGAGCCGAACAGGCTCGACCTGACTCGACAAGACAACCGGCACTTGGCATTCGGGTGGGGCCCACACTTCTGCTTCGGCGCACCGCTGGGCCGGATAGAGGCCCAGATCGCCTTCGAGACACTGCTCACTCGCCTGCCCGGCCTCGAGCTGGGCGGCGGTCCGTTGCAATGGCGCGCAAACCTCAAGCTCCGCGGGTTGGAGAAACTTTCGATTAGGTGGCAGGCATGACGAGCATCGGTACCGACGAAGCCGCCCGGCTCGGCGAGATGCGCCGCGCGCTCCTGGAGCGACGCATGCGGGCCGCCGGGTCGAGCCCCGCCGTTGCCGAACCGGCCACGCTCAGCTCGGTCAAGCTGTCGGGTCCCATGCCGCTCTCGGCATCGCAATCGCAGATGTGGTACCAGAGCCAGCTCGCCCCGGATTCGCGCATGCTGAGCGAAGTGGTCGAGATCCGCAAGACCGGGGCGCTGAACGTCGACGCGCTGCGCCGCTCGTTCAGCGAGGTGGTGGCGCGACATGAGACGTTGCGAACCACCTTCGACCTCATCGACGGTGTGCCGCACCAAATCGTCTGCGAGCCAAGGGAAGTGGACGTGCCGATGTCCGACTTCTCCAACCTGGACGCCGCGGATGCCGTCGCTCGGGCCGTCGAGATCGTCACCGCCGATTCGATGCAACCCTACGACCTGGCCGACGGACCGCTGGTTCGTCCGCGACTGGTCCGCGTCGCCGACAACGACCATCGGCTCTATATCGGTCTGCATCACATGATTTGGGACGGCTTGACGCTGAATCGGGTGGTGTTCCCCGAACTTGTTCTGCTGTACCGCGGCTACGTCACCGGCGTACCGTCGGCGCTGCCGCAGCCCGAGGCGCAGTACGCCGACTACACCCAGTGGGAGCTGGACTGGGTTCGCGGACCGGAGACGGCCAAGCGAATCGAACGGTGGCGTGAGCGGTTGGCGGACATCACCTCCACACAACTGCCGCTCGATCATCCCCGCCCGTCGCGCCAAACCTTCGAAGGCGGAACGCTTCCGCTGACGATCGACCACGCCACCGTCGAACGGCTGCGCACCGCGGCTCGCGTTGCGGGCGGCACGCTGTTCCATGCGCTGTCCGCCGCCTATGGGTGGTGGCTGCATCTGTACAGCGAGTCCGACGAGGTCGTCTTCGGTACCCCGCACGATCTGCGCCAGCGCAGTGATCTGTTCGCGGTCGCCGGCTATGCGGTCACGCCGGTCGTCGTACGTTGCGACGTGTCGGCCGAAGAGTCCTTCACCTCGCTGGTGAGCCGGACCGGTCGCGTCGTCACCGAGGCGCTCAGCGACGCGGTGCCGTTCGAGACCTTGGTCGGCGGGCTGGGTGTCGCGCGCGATGCCCGGAGCAACCCGCTGTTCCAAACGTCGCTGGTGCTCGAGCCGCAACTGGCATCGCCAGCCGACGACTGGTCGTTGCACCTGATGGAAACCGAGGTGCGCGACGCGCTGGGTTCGTCGAAGTTCGACCTCAGCATCGAGCTGGACGAGCGGCCCGAGGGACACCTCGCCGGCAGGTTCTTCTTCAGCACGGACCTATTCGAGCGGGAGACGGCGCGTGAGATGCTGGTGCACTTCTGCCGACTGCTCGAGATCGTCGCGTCGGCACCGGAACTACCAATGGGCGAGCATGATTCGCTGACCCCGGACGAACGCGACCGTCAGCTCGGCTGGAACCCGATCGCCGCCGGCGCATCGTCCGGCCCCCGGTGCGTGCACGACATCGTCAGCGCGCAGGTCGAACGGACGCCCGACGCGGTCGCGGTCGAAGTCGGCGACGCCACGCTGACGTATCGTCAACTGGACGATCGGGCGGCCGCCATCGCCTCGCGGTTGGTGGACGCGGGCGCTGGGCCGGGCTCGGTTGTCGCGGTGCTGCTGGACCGCACGCCGGATTTGATCGCGACATTGCTCGGAATCCTGAAGTCGGGCGCGGCTTTTCTCCCACTGGACCCGCGCCAGCCGACCGCGCGAAACAGCTTCAGCGTCAACGACGCCGGCGCGAGCATGATCGTGACCGACCGCCCCCTGCCGTCCGATTGGGGTGCGGCCGCCACCGTCATCGACATTGGCCAATCCTGGCCCGCAAAAAGCTGTGATGTCGCAGTCGCGGCCGGCGACCTCGCCTACGTGATCTACACCTCGGGCTCCACCGGTCGTCCCAAGGGCGTGCTCGTCGAGCATTGCAGCGTTGCGAACATGATGGACACCATGTTCGGCAATATGGGCGTGACGGCCGCCGACACGGTGCTGTCGGTGGCCTCGATCTCCTTCGACGTCGCGCTCGGCGACATCTTTTGCGCGTTGGCATGCGGCGCCAGGCTGGTCCTGGCCAGCTCGGCCCAGGCGACGGAACCCGTTGCCCTGAGCCAACTCATCTCCGAGAGCGGCGCCACTTACATGATGGCGACGCCAACCACTTGGGCAGCCTTGGTCGCCTCGGGCTGGACCGGCAGCCCCGGCCTCGCGGCGGCGTCGATCGGCGAGACGCTGTCCGACGGTCTTGCCCAAGCGCTGTTGCAGCGATGCGGTCAGGTCTGGAACACATACGGCCCCACTGAGGCAACGATCATCGACACCGTCGTGAAGCTGGCCGATGGCGACACCGTCACGGTCGGTAGGCCGTTCTCGAACGTGCGGATGTACGTCATCGACACCGAGGGGCGATTGCAACCGATTGGGGTTCCCGGCGAGATCGCAATCGGCGGGGTCGCGGTGGCTCGCGGCTATCACAACCGTCCTGACGAACAGGCCCGCCGGTTCGTGAACGATCGTTTCCACGCCGGTGGCCGGATGTACCGCACCGGCGACCGGGGCCGGTTCCTTCCCGATGGCCGACTGCAACACCTGGGCCGCTACGACGACCAGCTCAAGATCCGTGGTTTCCGCATCGAGCCGGGCGAAATCGAGTCGACCCTGTGTGAGCACCCCGGGGTGAACTCGTGCGCGGTGGTGGTCAACGAGGCACCCAACAGCGAAAAGCAGTTGGCCGCTTACCTTGTCGACGGACCGGGCTGCCCCAGCGAGGGCGAGGCGCGTGACTGGCTCCGCCGTCGCCTGCCCGAGCACATGATTCCCAGCTCGTTCACGCGCATCAGTGAGTTGCCGACGACTGCGAGCGGAAAGCTCAACAAGGCGGCGTTGCCGGCGCCGGCGCCACGGGCGACGCGCCGCGGGCACGTCCAAGCTCCGCGGGACGACACCGAACGGAGGGTGGCGGCGCTCTGGGAGGAGTTGCTGGCCGCTCCGGTGACCGACGTCAACGCCGACTTCTTCGACATCGGAGGCCATTCGCTGCTCGCCGCCCGACTGATCTTCAAGGTCCAGCGAGAGTTCGACGTGGCGCCGTCGCTCGCGGCGTTCCTGGACAGCGGCCGGACCGTGGCGGGACTCGCCGCGTTGATCGCAGGCGAAAACGTCGCAGGCGCCGAGCACTTCCCATCCGACTCACCGTTGCACTTCGTATTCGCCGATCTCGCATCGGCGGTCAGCGTGCGCCACTTCAAGGACCAGTGGACCGACGACCAAGCGGTGCACGTGCTGATCCCCGATCAGCCGGACGGGCTGTTCGACCCGTCGATAACCGTCGAGCAGCATGCCGCCCAGGCTCTTTCGGCAATCCGTGTGCGTCAGCCCGAGGGCCCGCTCGCGCTCGCCGGCTATTCCATCGGTGGGGCCGTGGCGTATGAGGTCGCCCGCCAGGCGATGGACGCCGGCCGGGACGTCGAGTGGCTCGGCATCGTCGACTGCCTGGCGCCATCGATGGCCCATATGGAGCGCGAGCATCAGACGCTGCGCTGGCGCCTGCGTCGGATCAGCCGCCGGCCCGCCCGCGAACAGTTGACCAAATACCTCGAAGTCGGCCTTCGGTTGGTCCGCAGTGGTGCGTTGTGGCCGCAACGCGACTTCGACTACCGGGGCGCCACCGAAATCGCCTGCCGGTATCAGCTTCCCGGACACGAAGCGTCGATGCATGTGTTCGTCAGTGACGGCACCGCGTTCGACGCGGAGTCAGACCTGTTGGGTTGGGAAGATTTCCACAAGGGGACGGTGACCGCGCATCGGCTTGGCGGTGATCACGTCACCATCCTCGAAGAGCCGAGGGTCGAGCATCTGGCGAACACGATGATCGAATCGCTGCGCGGAGCAAGGGCTTCGGTGAACTGATTCGCGCCGCGCGCGATAGGTCGATGTCATGGTGAAACTGCGGGGAAATGATGTGCGGGAACTCGCATGGACGGTGGGCGGCGCCTCGGCCGGCAGCCTCGCACGACACTGGGTCGACCCGGTCTGGCCCCACTCGACGACGGGCATCGTGATCCTGGTCGCCGTGTCGTCGACTGTGGTCGGTGTCTCGCTCGCCGCGTCGATGCCGGCGCCGATGAAGACGGCGCTGTTCGCCGCCGGTGGAGCTACCGCGAGCCTCAGCGCCGCCGCGACGCGTGCCGCCACCGCGACGCCGTCGCAATCGTTCATCGGCGTAGCGGCCTTCGTTGTTGCCGCCGTTGCCGGCCTGGTGCTGGGTCTGTCGGTGGCAGCTGTGGTTGCGAATCACCATCGCCGAGAACGGTGTTGAGGACACATCATGGGGGCGTTGTCGTTCGTTTGCGGGTCGGCGGCCGGGGCTGTACTTGCCTGGTTCGCCGGTCGCCGTGAACCGAGCCGGTCACTGGTCGCCGCGTACACCGGACTGTCCTGTGCGCTGCTCGGCATGTTGATGGGGTCGAGCCGCGGTGCGATGACGCCGATGATTCAGGCGACCTTCGGTCTTCTCGGAGCCGCGACACCGCTGACGTTGTGCGCGCGGTTCGATGACGAGACGGGTGCTTACACGGTCACCACCGTTCGCCGCCTCGCTGTCACTCTTACGCTGGCGCTCGCCTGCGGCATCGGCTGTGCGGCTATGGGATTCGCGTTTGTGTATGGCATTCGCTACCCTCCGCACACGATTGATGTGGGCGAAGCCGCGAGTCATGTGGTGGTGTCGCGATGAGGTGGGGATTTCCCCGGCGCGCGTCCGAATGGGCGGGTGTGCCGGCGTTGGCGCTGATCCTGGCGATCGCGTGGACGTCACACGACTATCGTGCGCCCGCGGCGTTGCCGACGGTCTTCACTCCCTATCTACCGGTCAACCTGCTCGAGAAGCCCGGGCCGCGCAAGGTTTTCGCCCACTACATGCCGAGCCTGCCGATATCCATCGACAACAAGGATGGCACTGAGGATTATTACGCCACGGAGTACCTCAAGGTCAACGGCGAAGACGGTAAACACGCCGCCTACGGCGGATTCTTGAGGGACAGGCCGTTACCGCGCCAGCACAGCGCTCGTGCTGACTGGAAACTGGTCGATCTGCTCACGGAGATCAGCCAGGCGAAAAGCGTCGGCATCGACGGATTCGCCGTCGACGTGTTCAATCCCCGAGCCGAGTCCGACGTCACCGATCTGATATTGCGGGCCGCGGCCGCGGTGAGCGATTTCTCGATCATGGTCACAGCCGATGTCACGGGTCCCTTTCGCGCGATGAGCCCTGCGGACTTTGCGGCCGACATCGCGCCGTACCTGAGCGCGCCGGCCGCATTCCGGCTCTCAGACGGTCGTCCGGTGCTCGGCGCTTTTGACGCCGACGCGCAGACGCCGGACTGGTGGCGCAGCGTGCTGGCCACCCTTCGTGGCACGCTTCACCGCGAAGTCGCCTTTGTGCCAACATTTCTGGCAGTCAATGACAATCCAGAGAAATTCGCCGACATCAGCTACGGCTTCAGCATCTGGGGTGGACGCACTCCGAGTGCGATGGCGACGACGGATGTCGGCCGGGGCTCCGCTGTGGACGTCATTCGGCGGACGCACCGACTCGGGAAGCTGTGGATGCAGCCGGTGGCCTTTCAGGACAGCCGGCCGCGCGACGGGATCTTCCAAGAATCGGACAACGGCGTCACCGATAGGCTGGCCTGGCAAATCGCCGAGCAGCAACGTGCCGAGTGGGTGCAGTTGGTCACGTGGAACGACTACGCAGAATCGACCGCGATGGCGCCCTCGGTGCTGCACGGCTGGTCGATTCTGGACATGAACGCCTACGACATCGTCTGGTTCAAGTCCGAAAGACGGCCTCGCGTCCTGCGTGACGCGGTCTTCCTTTCGTACCGAGACCAATTCGTCGATGCCCGGCCGGTCTACCACGAGACCGCCCCAATGCACGTGCTACCTGGTTCCGGCCGGCCCCGCGACACGATCGAGGCGGTGACGTTCGCGACGGCCCCGTCTGACGTCGAAGTCACCGCCGGAACGCAGCACTACTCGTGTCGCGTCCCGGCGGGACGGGGCATCTGTACGTTCCCGTTGGCAGTCGGCACGATCTCGGCCCAGCTGCGGCGCGACGGGGAACCGGTCGCGGTGGCGCGGCCGGGCGCCGACGTCACCAACGGCCCCTACGTGCAAGATCTGCAATACCGGGTGGTCGGGGGTCTCCGGTAAGTGCCCAATAACTCTGTGGGCGGCGCATTCTCGCGTGCCCGCCGTGCCGCTGTCCTCGCCACCACGTCGATCACTGCGATCGCCGCATTGAACGGCGCGGCCGGCTACGCCGTCCTCAGTAATGCCGCCGACAGTCCCATGTCCCATGTCGATGCTGTCATCGTGCTCGGTGGCGAGCACGACGGACGCGAGGACTACGGGCTGGCATTGGCCCGCCAGGGGCTGGCATCGATCGTCGTGTTGTCGAATCCGTATTCGGCCACCGACCGCGTGATGGCCCGAATGTGTGTGCACCGCAACGACACCGTCGAGGTGCTCTGCGTGCGGCCGGAGCCGTCGACCACGCACGGGGAGGCTTTGATGACACGCCGGCTCGCGCGAGAGCGGCACTGGACGAAGGTCATGATCGTCAGCTGGCGGTATCACCTGCCGCGCGCCCGCTTGATCTTCCGCCAGTGCCTGTCCGCGCTCGGCGTCTCGATCATCGCCAAAGGCGTTCCCCGGCAGTATGTTCTACCGGTCTGGTACTGGCAGTACCTCTACCTTTACCAGTTCGGCGGGATCGCGAAGGCCACGACGGTGGACCGCTGCTGAATCAACCGCAGGCCGGTCCGGCGTTACTCGCCGGAAGCGCTTGGCAATTGGGTTACGACGTTGTGGTCGACGACGACCGGTGTGCCGTCATGGTCGAGGTCGCTGGCAAGGATGCCCATCGGCTCGTCGATGAGGTGGTCGCCCATGGTGTAGGTGTTTCTGGTGAACCAGTCGCCTTCGGTCTCGCGTCGCCACACGGCCGGTGAACCGGCGTAGAGGCCCGCGCGGTCACCGCTCTTGCCGCTGACCAGAGTCGAATTGGCGGCGAGCAGGGACCGGTCAGGGAGTGCCGCGCCTTTGAGCAGCACCGCCCGAGTGCCGACCATCGAGTGGTGGCCAACGGTGATGCGTCCCACCGACTGGTCATCGGTCGCGAAATGTGGCTCGTGGGTTTGCAAGACGCACTTGTTTCCCCCGACGTAGGCGAAGGCCTTGATGACGATGGTTCCGGAGCTGTCCAGGTAGTTGCGGCTGCCGATCCGTGCGCACGTCCCGAGAAACAGGGTGCCCGCGTCGCGGTCGATGCTCCGGTATACCGGGTGCGCGGAAATCCAGTTCCACGAGTTGATGATCGCGTACTCACCCATGCGCACCAGGCCCATGCCGCGGATGACGTTGAAGGGGCCGATCGCCGCGTTCGCGCCGATGTGAAATTTCACAACGCCCACAACGAGATTCGGTCCGATGTGCGCCGATGGATCGATGTCGTGGCCGCACAGGGTCAGCAGCCGATTCTTCAGGCGAGAGGCGGGAAGCAACCAGAACAGGACCTGGATCATGGCTGCCGGGTCCCCTGGGCGCCAACCAGTTGCGGCTGGTCTAGTCCGGCGACCGCTGCCGACTCGACGAACCACCGGTACATCTTGGCGATGCCTGCCTCGATGGTCAGCGTGGGGCGCCAACCCAGAGCCGACAGCTTGCTGTTGTCCATGAGCTTGCGCGGGGTCCCGTCCGGTCGGCTCGCGTCGAAGCGGACGTCGCCGTCGAACTCCACGACCGACTTCATCAGCAGCGCGAGATCGTGGATCGAAATCTCCTGTCCGGAACCGGCATTGATCATGTCCCCGCCGTCGTAGTGGCGCAGCAGGAACACGCACGCGTCGGCGAGGTCGTCGGCGTCGATCAACTCGCGCAGCGGGGAGCCGCTGCCCCACACCGTCACCTGGTCGGCGCCGGACACCTTGGCCTCGTGGAAACGGCGCATCATGCCGGCGATCACGTGTGAATGCTCGGGATGGAAGTTGTCGCCGACTCCGTAGACGTTGCACGGCATCACGGTGAAGGAACCGAAACCGTACTGCTTGGCGTACGCGTCACACATCGTCTTCCCGGCGATCTTCGCGACCGCATACGGCAGGTTGGTTTCCTCGAGCGGCCCGGTGAGCAGCGCCTCCTCGACGATGGGCTGCTCGGCGTGCTTGGGGTAGATGCAGCTGGAACCCAGGAACAGCAACTTGCGGGCGCCGTACCGGTAGGCCGCATCGATCACGTTGGTCTGGATCGCGAGATTGTCGCGGATGAATTCGGCGCCCCGCGTCGCATTCGCCTGGATCCCACCGACTTTCGCGGCTGCCAGCATGACATACTCCGGTCGCTGCGCGGCGAAGAACTCCTCGACGGCCAGCGCGTCGTCGAGCGGCAACTCGGCGTGGGTGCGGGTCAGCACCTCGGAGTAGCCCTGGTCGGCCAGCTTCCTGGTGATCGCGGAGCCGACCATGCCCCGATGGCCGGCGACGTATACCCGCGCTCCCTTGTCCAGGGTCATATCAGCGTGTTGGCGACGTCGTCGCGGTTGGCCAGGTACCACTCGACGGTGCGCTCGAGGCCTTCGTCGAGCCCCACCGACGGTTGGTAGCCCAGCGCGCGCATCTTCGAGATGTCCGGGCACCGTCGAGGTGTACCGCCTTGCGGTGCGTCACCGGGCTGGATGTCCAACTCGACACCGACCTGCTTGCCCACCCGCCGGGCGAGGTCGCCGATCGTGACCTCTTCGTCGTTGCCGATGTGATAGACCTCGCGATGTCCCCCCTGGGCATACATGGTCAAGATGCCGTCGACGATGTCCTCGACGAAGCAGAATGCCCGGGTCTCGCTGCCGTCGCCCTGGATCGGAAACGGCACTGGCAGTCCGTGTTCCGAGTTGTACTCGGCGACGGCCCTGAGGATGAACTGCGGGATGACGTGCTTGCGGCCCATGTCCGGCCCGTAGACATTGTGCGGGCGGAACACCTGCACGCTGCGGTAGTGCTCCTGCGCGTAGTTGAAACAGATCAGCTCGGTCGCGATCTTCGATCCGCCGTAGGAGTATCGCGGGTTGAGACTGTCCGGCAGTGTCACCGAAATATCCTCCGGCGTCGGCACAATCGCTGGCGTTTGATATACCTCGGCGCTCGACGCCGCGACCAAGTTGGGAACGCCGGCGGCTCGGCCCGCGTTGACCACCGCGATGGCGCCCCGGATGCCGACATCGAGCACCAGCTCCGGATGCTTGTAGAAATTCTCAGTTCCGTTGATCGCCGCGAGGTGCATCACCACGTCGGCACCCTGGAATGCCGGCACCAGGCTGTCCTCGTCACGCACGTCGCACGAGAAGAGTTTCACGTCGTCGGCGACATCGGCCAGGCGGCCGAGATCGCCGCGGACCGAGGTGTCGACGACACCGACGTCCCAGCCGTCGCGCACCAGCCGTCGCACCAAGTACGACCCGATGAAGCCGGTGCCTCCGGTGACCACTACGCGTTTCGACATCAGATCACCTGTCCGCTGTTGCCGACTGCGAAGTAGGAATCGCCCAGCTCGGTGTCGGGCAAGTGACCGAAGTGGTTCCAATAGTCGAAGATGAACCCGCCCGGCTCGATGAACTCGCTCATGGTGCGCGGCGAGATGCGTCCCAGTGCCGGGTGGTTGTTGGCGATGACGACGACGTCGGCCCCACCACTGATCGCGTCACCGACGCGAGAGAACACCTGCTCGTCGGGGAAGGTGGCCGCGAGTTCCTCGGGAGCGATAACCGGGTCGTAGAGCCCGATCTCGCAGTCGGGGCAGGCCTTCTTGAGCTCGTCGAGCACCTTGACCGACATCGACCCGCGCAGGTCGTCGGTGGCGGGAACACCCTTGAACGCCATCCCGAGGATGTTGATCTTCAGCGGGACCGCGAGGTTGCGCTTGTTGATCTGCTCGGCGATGAACCGCACCGTTTCCGCGGGCTGACGCTCATTGACCTGGCGGCTGGCGGTGGTGATCTCGAGTTCGATGCCGCGCTCGCGGGCGCTCTGCGCCAGGATGTGCGGGTCCTTTTCCAGGCACGGTCCGCCGACCAATCCGGGCAGTGCGACGTTCGTCCGCTTGTAGCCGAGCTTGCCGGCCGAGATCACCTCGTGAGCCTTGACGCCATACGCGTCGCAGACTCGGGCCACCTCGTTGGCGAAGCCGAATTGCACGTCCCGATAAGTGTTGTCGACCAGCTTGATGATTTCGGCGGTCTCGGGGCTGGACACCTGCACGACCGAATTGGTCAGCGACCGGAACAGCGCAGAGGCCCGGTCGCTGCCCGCGGGCTCATCGGCGCCGATGATCTGCGGCAGTTCGCGCAGCTCCTGCAGCGCATTGCCTTCCAGCGTGCGTTCGGGGCACATGGCGATGTCGAAGTGCTTGCCGGACGCGGCCAGGATCGGCGACACCACGTCGCGGGTCGTGCCCACCTTCACCGTGGACCGCAACACGATCAGCGCATCGTCGTTCATATTGGCGGCGACCTGGCCGGCCGCGGCTTCGATCATGTCGAGCCGAGTAACTCCCGTGCCGGACAGCGGTGTCCCGACGGTGATGATGTAGGTGTCGCACACCGCATCCTCGGGGAACTGCTCGCTGGCCGTGAGCTTGCCGGACTCGACGACCCGGCTCAGAGCGTCTTCCAGGCCGGTCTCGGAGAAGTGCGGAATGCCCTGGTTGGTCTTGTCGACCACCTCTGGGCGCTTCTCGATCCCGATGACCGTCTTGCCCGTCTCGGCGAGCACGGTCGCCAGCGTCAACCCGACATATCCGAGGCCGACGATGCCGACGTCGTATCTAGTAGTACTCACTCATTCCCCGCCTTGTCGCTGGTCTAGCGTCTATTTCCGTAGCTCACCGGGGCCGCCGAGGCGCTCGGCTGTCCTTCGGTCTGTTCCGGACCAAAGTTACCGGACTATTGAACGCTTTGCACGTTGATCAGATACTTTGAGTTAGTTTGAGACTGTACATGGTGCCACGAGGTATGTATAGTGACGGACAAGTGCATCATCGGTATACACACGTTCGGGGGCTTCCGGGCAGTGCCGCACACGCGGCGCGCCGTTTTGTCGGCCTCCTTTCCACCAGGAGGGGCGACATGGTGTTCGCGCCGGCTCGAGCGTTGCGAGTCTCGTTGTGACGCAACGAAAGGACGTAGTTCGCCCGATCACGCGCGGTGGCCGATTCTCGTTGAGTGAGTTCACCGGTGAGAACTACAGCAAGGGCAGGGCGTGGCCGGTGCAGCTGCTGTGGATGTCGGTCTCGCGCGCCGTCGTCATGCAGTGGTGGTGCCCTAACCGCCTGCGAGTCGCCATCCTGCGCGCGTTCGGCGCCCGAATCGGGACGGGCACCCTCATCCGCCATGACGTCAAGATCCACTGGCCGTGGAAGCTGGACATCGGGCACGACACCTGGATCGGCGAGTCGGCCTGGATCCTGAACCTGGAGCCCGTGACCATTGGCTCGAACACCTGTGTCTCCCAAGGTGTTCTGCTGTGCACGGGCAGCCACGACCGGTTCAGCCCGACGTTTGAGTTCGACAACGGCCCGATCGTGATCGGAGACTCGGTGTGGATCGCGGCCCGCGCGACGATACTGCGCGGCGTTCGGATCGCGGACGGCGCGACCGTGGGTGCTACCGCCCTGGTCTCCCGTGACGTCGTCGAGGGCGCCACGATCCGAGCCCCGCACTCGGCGGTCATGTCGTGAAAATCAAAATCGTTGGAATCAACTACTTTCCGGAGGTAACGGGGATCGCTCCGTACACCACCGGGATGGCGGAGGGGCTGGTGGCCCACGGCCACGACGTCGAGGTCGTCACCGGTCTGCCGCACTATCCAGAATGGCGGATCTACGACGATTACCGCTCGCGGCGGTCGTACCGGGAAACCGCCAACGGCGTCACGATTCACCGGCTCAGGCATTATGTGCCCGAAAAGCCCACTCCCGGCGGACGCATCCGGATGGAGGCCAGCTTCGCCCGAGCGGCGCTGACCAGCGCGTTCGGCCGGCCGTCGGTGGTCATCGCGGTCAGCCCCGCACTGCTGTCGACCGCCGGTATCGTCGCCGCCGCCCGATTGCGCGGCGTGCCCGTGGGAGTCGTCGTCCAAGATCTCTACGGCAAAGGAGTCGTCGAAACCGGCGCTATGGACGGCAGATCCGCCGACTTGGCGGCCCAATTCGAGGGCCGAGTGCTGCGCGCGGCCTCGGGGGTGTCCGTCATTCACGACCGCTTCATATCGGTGCTCAACGACGTCGGGGTCGACAGCGGTGCGGTGACCGTGATCCGGAACTGGACGCACATCGCCGACTCGGACCGTCCCACCCTGGCCGAATCGGAGGAAGTCCGTCGGCAATATGGGTGGGGCGCAGACGAAGTAGTGGTCGTGCACGCCGGAAACATGGGTGCAAAGCAGGGCCTCGAGAACGTCGTCGCCGCCGCGCGCCTGGCCGCCACCGAGCTCGCGCCGGCGACGATCCGGTTCGTCTTGCTCGGAGACGGAAACCAGCGGCCCGCGCTGGAAGAACACGGCGCCGGTGTCGGCTCACTCGAGTTCATCAAACCGTTGCCGGATAAAGAGTTTCGCGCCCTGCTGCACGCGGCGGATGTCCTGTTGCTCAACGAGAAGCCGGGCGTAGGTGACATGGCCGTGCCGAGCAAGCTCACCACCTACTTCACCAGCGGTAAGCCGGTCGTGGCTGCAACCGATGAATTGAGCTGTGCCGCTACCGAAGTCAGGGCTGCTGGAGCGGGTGTGATCGTTGCGCCCACGGACCCGCGAGCCTTGATCGATGCGGCGCTGACTGTCGCGAGAGACAAGGCCGCCGCCGCGCGGTTCGGCGAGGCGGGCCGGCGATACTCGGAGAACACACTCGATCGGAGCACCGCCATTGGTCGTTTCGACGAATGGTGCCGTGCTCTGGTCGCCTCACCTGCGCGGCTGGTGCACGACCGATGAAGGTGCTGCACGTGGTGACGTTGGTGACCCCAGAGGGTGCGTTCGGCGGACCGACCAGGGTCGCGGTCAACCTGTGCTCAGCCCTGCGCGCCCAGGGCCATGACGCACTGATTGCCGCCGGTGTCAATGGATTCGACGAGCCGCCGACCTCCCTTGGCGGTGTGCCCGCCCGGTTGTTTCCGGCCCGGCGGCTGCTGCCGGGCTTCGGTCACGCGCCGACGTATGCGCCTGCCCTCGGTCGCTGGATCGATGAGTATGCAGCCAAGTTCGACGTCGTCCACGTCCACCTGGCGCGGGACCTGGTGACCCTTCCCGTGGCGGCACGACTGCACCGGATGGGCATCCCTTATGTCGTACAGACGCACGGCATGATCACACCGCGCAGCCACCCGCTCGCGCGGGTGATCGACCGGTTGTGGACGGTCAAGCTACTCCGGTCGACCGCGATGCTCTTGCATCTGAACTCCACCGAACTCGAGGACCTCCGCACCGTTGGCGGCGACGGCCTCCCGCTTCGCGAACTCCGCAACGGGGTGCCGTTGCCGGCCACGCGGATCGGTGCGCAACCATCCGCCCGTCCCGAGGTGCTCTTCCTGGCCAGGTTGCACGAGCGTAAGCGGCCCGAAGTCTTCACCGAGGCGGCGCTGTCGCTGCTCCGATCCGGGGTGGATGCCCGATTCGCCGTCGTCGGGCCGCCGGCGGGAGCCGAAGCCGGCGTCGACGCGATCATTGGGCAGGCACGTTCGGAAGGCTTTGGCGAGGACTGCATTCGGCGAGAGCCCGCAGTAGAACCGGATCGGGTCGGTGAACGCATGTCGCGCGCGTCCGTCTACGTGCTGCCATCCGTGCGGGAGCCGTTCCCGATGACGGTCCTCGAGGCGATGATGCTCGGTATTCCCGTTGTCGTCCGGTCGGACAACGGCCTGGCGGACTTCATCAAGACCCATCGCTGCGGCGTGGTCGTCGACAACGGTTCGGAGGGCTTCGCGGAGGCCATCGCTGATCTGCTCGCCGATCCTGCGGGCGCCCGCGCGCTGGGCCGCCGTGCTCGGTCGGCGGCCCAGGTCGCCTTTGGTATCGCCAGTGTCGGAAGGGAATTGGAACAAATCTATCGCGACGTGGTGTACGGGGACAGCGAATGATCACGCTCAAACCCAGCCGAACCGCCGGCTCATTGGTCCAGGTGATGCTGGCCGTGGCGCTGGCGGTTGTGGTGGCCCTGACGCTGTGGTGGGGATTCATCCGGGACAACGCGCCTCTGGGTCCCCCCGGCATCCGCGTTGAAGCGGACTTCACTGGCCGGCCCGACGGGGCGGCCCCGTCCCGGTTCGACGGCGGTCAGCCGGTGAGCATCATCGCCAGCCCCGACGACGAGGGCGATCGCCTGCGAATCGAGCACGGCCGGTTGACGTACCGGCCGACGACGGAAGGCAGCGCCGGCGCCTTCTTCAGTTCCCCCGACCTCGGCTCATCGGTGAAGGGCATCGGCGCGCGGTTCGTATTCCGGCCCAGCTCGGGAACTCTCGGTGCCATCACCCTCGTGGTGTCCAGAGGTATCGACCACCGCGTCCCACCGATGACCAGGCCACTGGCGATCAACTTCGTTGTGACGCCCATCAACTGGAACATCGCGGTCTCGCGGACCGACACCTCGCCGCTGGAGGTCATCGGCGCCAACAGTTTCAAGCGCCCGCTGGCCGTCGACGGCAAAACCGCCTACGACGCGCGCCTGACCATCGATGGCGATCAGGTGACCGTGGATCTGCCCGGTACGCACCAGGTCGTGACCGATCCGCGGATCTCCGAGTGGCAGGGGAGTTTTGCCACCTTCGAGCTCTTCTCGAATCACGGGACCACCGACTCGATCGGGGCCTTCGAGAAGATCTGGGCAACGGGCAACAGGAGCTAGGCGATGCCCGCAGGATTGTCGATGAGCAAGGTCCGCGCTATCTCGGGTGCGGCCGACCAGGTGGTCTCCAGCCTCAGCAACGGTCTGATCGTCTACGCCGTCGCGGTAGTGACGCCCAGCCAGAAATTCGGCCAGATCGCGCTGCTGCTGACGCTGATGGCCGCCGCCATCGGCGTCCTGCGCGGCTCCCTGGGCACCCCGCTCCTGCTGACGGCGGGAAGCGAGCCGGCCGAGATCCGGCGGGAGGGCTCATTCGCGCTGACCAGCGCGCTGTTGGTGAGTCCCGTTGTCGGCCTGGTGATGTGGGTCGTCGCGGACCCCGGTATCCGGTTGCCGGCGCTGATGATCATCGCGGCGACTCCCATCGTGTTGGTGCAGGACGTGCTGCGCTACGTCGCCATCGCTGAGGGACGCCCGCAGGTGGCGGCGATCTGGGACGGCGTGTGGTTCACCGGTTCGGCCGCTCTGCTGGGGGCGACCTGGCTGCACGTCTCGGTGGCAACCACGACGTGTCTGCTCGGTGGATGGGCCGCGCTGGCGTTCGTCGCGCTTCTGGGAATGCTGATGGCGGTGCGTATCTCGCCGCGGATCAGGCAGTACCCGGCGTGGATCTCTGATGGCTGGCAGCATCGAGCCCGCTACGGCATCGACTCCGGCCTCGAGCAGACAACGGTGTTCGCGGTGCTGCTTTTTGCGGCCGTCGTCCTCAATCCGGGAGTGTCGGCCGCGCTTCGTGGTGCGACGGCGCTGCTGGCGCCGGTGGCGATCGCGGTGGGTGCGCTTCCGTTGGCGGTGATTCCCGAAAGCCGACGCCGGAACATGACACCGCCGCAGGTGTGGACGTCGTTGGCGCGCATCACTTTGGTCACGAGCTCCGGGTCACTTCTGCTCGGCGTGGCGCTGTTCTTCCTTCCGGCGGCCATCGGACACCTGCTTCTCGGGCGCACCTTCGAAGCGGCGCAGACGATCATCCCGATCATCGCCTTCGAATTCGCGCTGGCGGCATGGTCCGTCGCGGTGACCATTTTCCTGCGAACCTTCAACCGGAGCGCCGACGCGCTGCAGCTCAAGCTTTGCTACGTGCTGGTGATGCTGCTGACGGTGCCCAGCGCCGGGTTGTTGTTTCGCAGCGCGGAGGGGGTTGCGGCCGGTATCGCGACGGCGATGACGTTCTACGTGGCGCTGGCGATGGTGCGGATCAAGCCGTGGACCGATGCCGGCGGCTCCAAAGGCGAAGAACTGCGCCGTGATTCACCGCAAGCCGGCACGACGACGGAGGTCGTCGCGGTCGCTGGCCGTATCGATGTCGCCACCCACCGGCCGCTGCCGCTGGCGACGAGACTGCGCCTGCACACGAAAACTCAAGCGGGCGGGGCACTTGTCACGCTCTGGGTCTTCGCCACGATGGCGGTGTTCGGCCCGATGCTCATCATCACCTTCACCAGCAACCCGCCGAACTCCTGCTGGATGTGGACGCTGCCGGCGACGGTGCTGTGCGCCGCGCGGTTTGCATGGCTGATCGGCAGCGGTCAACGGCGCCTGTTCGAGTCGATGTTCTGGTCGTTCACCTACATGTTTCTCTGCCTGGCGCCACTGGCTCAGCTGCGAGAGAACGAGTGGCCCGGAACCGTTCCGCGGATGGACAACACCTTCATCGCCGCGGGTGCGCTGATGGTCATCATCGGATGTGGCGCATTCCTGGCCGGCGCCGGCCTTGACACCGTCACCGCGCTGCGGCGGCCGTTGCGTGCGCGCGAAGCGGCCGACGGGTTGTTCAGTGTCCATTACCCACGCACGGTGGTGCTGTGCGTGTTCGCCGTGTTGCTGAACCTCTACTACCTGTCGCAAACCGGCTGGCTGCAATTCCTGCACAGCCGCTACGAGGCGCAGGACATCGGTGCCATGGTGTTCCCAACCGAGAACGCGGGCGTGGTGTTGCGGGCCTGCAGTTACATGGCATTGCTGGTGGCATTCATCGCGCTGGTCCGCTTCCGCAACGAAGCCAAGCTGGCACTGCAGTGGGGCGAGAACGTCGCCGCGAAAACGATGCGCGGGAACCTGGTGCTCCTCTGGGTCGTCGGACTTCTATTGGCGGACAACATGAATCCGATCTCGAATGCGCGGTATCAGTCCGGAACCGCCATACTCGCCGTCGCGACCGCCTACGGGCTCTTCGGCACGATCCGGCGGTTCCGGCTCACCTCGTTGGGTTTCCTGGCGGCGCTGCTCGTCATCTTCCCGTTGGCCGACGCATTCCGGGTCAGCCAAGAGGCGGAGTTGAAGGCGAGCAACCCCATTCAGTCGCTGTTGTCCGACGACTACGACTCGTTCGCTCAACTCATGAACGGGTATCTGATCACGGCGCGGGACGGAATCGTGCCCGGCCGGCAACTTTTCGGCGTGCTGTTCTGGTGGGTGCCGCGCGGTGTGTGGCCCGACAAGCCGGTCGACAGCGGCATTTTCATCGCTAACATGCGCGGATACGGGTTCACCAACTTGTCCGCACCCCTGTGGGTCGAACTCTTTCTCAATGGCGGCTGGCTGGCACTCGCCGTCGGCATGTTCGCTCTCGGTTTCGGTCTGCACCGCTGGGACACCGGATTGAATTCTCAATTCGAGGACTACCACATGCCGGGTGTACTCGGCTGCATCCTGCCGTTCTACATGCTGATCCTGCTGCGCGGTTCGTTGCTACAGGCCGCGTCGTTCTTGTTCTTCATCCTGGCCTTCGGGGCGTTCGTCCGGCAGAAGAAGCCCACGACTCGACCCGCGATCGCCGCGGCCCTCCCGCAACCCGCGTGGTACGTGACCCGGCAGAGGTTGCAATATGCGAGCGCGTAACGGGTTACGCGGCCGGCGTCGACTGATCCTGGCCGCGGTCATCGCCGTCTTGACGGTGACGGTCGGCGCCGTGACGTACGCCGGACTACCCGGCGGTGTCTCGAACAGCACAACCGTCCCGAGCAACGTCGTGCCGTCGACATCGACGATGTTCGATCACTCGCCCGCGCTGCTGGTCGTCGGCGACTCCTACGCCGCCGTCTACCCCGACCTGTTGGCCGACAAGATGGGCTGGAGTTTGTCCGTCGACGTCCAGGACGGCACCGGGTTCGTCAGCCACACCGACAAGCCCTCACCCTCGCACGCACCGTTCATCGAGCGGCTGGACCGTGACGCCGCTACCTACCACGCCGACTATGTGTTGATCGATGGCGGGCGCAACGACCTGAGCACACCGGTGGACGAAGTCATACCGGCGGCCGAGAAGTACATCAAAGACGTTCGTGCACACTGGCCCAAGGCCAAGATCGTCGTCGTTCTACCCGCCCTTGCCGTGCCGGATGATTCGACCAACTACGACGCCGTGGCGGACGGACTTCGCCGAGTCGCCGAGGCGGTCGGGGCGTACGTAGTCGACCCGCTGGCGCAGCGCTGGTACACCGACGTCGAAGCGAAGTTCCTGTTGAGTCAGGACGGTCGCCACCTCAACTACAACGGCGACACCTACTACGCCGACAAACTCGTCGCGAACCTGGCCCAGATGTTCGATGACAAACCGACGCTGCTGCTGGTTGGCGACTCTTTTGCCGGCGGCACCGGCGACCCCAGTTTTCTGACCTATCCGAATCTTGTTGCCCGCAAGGAGGGTTGGAGCCTCGCCCTCGATGCCCAGGGCGGTACCGGGTTCTTGCACCGTCTGGAAAACGCGATACCACCTGGTGTGCCGTTCATGGAGCGACTCGACCGGGACGCGGCGATCTATCACCGTCGTGTCGACTACGTGCTGATCGACGGTGGACGCGCCGATCTCTTCGATCCAGTGGAACCGGTCGTGACCGCGGCCGACGACTACGTCAAGAAAGTTCGTGCGATCTGGCCGACCGCCAAGATCATCATCGTGCTGCCGTCCTACGTCACCCGGGACGCGGCAGGCAACTATTCCGCTGTGGCGCAGGGACTTCGTGGTATTGCGGAAAGTGTGGGAGCCCAAGTGATCGACCCGGTGGCACAGCGCTGGTACCGCGGCGGCGACCTGAAGCGGCTGCTGTGGAAAGACGGCGTCAACCTCAATGGTGACGGCAATGCCTTCTACGCGGCCAAGATCGTGGAGAACCTGACGCGGCTGGGTGTCGCATCATGACGGGTCTGCTGGAGTTGCTGGCCGTGGTGCGCAGCAAGTTCCTGATCCTGATCATCTGGGCTTTGGCGGGCGCGGCGGCTGCCGGCGGGATGAACCTGCTACTGCCGGTTGTCTACGAGGCCAACGCGAGGATTCTGATTGCGGCACCGTACTGGAACGACTCCACCGCGCTAGCCGACCCCAATACCGGTGGTGGTTCGCTGAAGGCCTACGGTGACGAGTTCACCCAGCAGCGCATGACCAGCTACGTGCGGCTGGTGACGACGCCGATGGTGGCCGATTCGGTGGCCAAGCGGTTGCAGCTCGGGCAGTCCGGCGAGGACCTTGCCAAAAAACTGAGCGGCCACATCATTCCGGACACGGTGGTGATTCAGGTCCGGGCGCACGACAGTTCCCCCGTGCGCGCGGCCGCCATCGCCGACGCGGCCGCACAGCGGACCATCGACGTCATCAAGGACGTCGAACGACCGCCCTACACCACGGTATCTCCGATCCAACCCGTTCTGACCGAACCCGCATCGGTTCCCACCCACCCGATTTCACCGCGATCGCTGCTGAACATCCTCTCGGGCGCGATCCTCGGATTCTTGCTCGGGCTGACCTACGTGGCGGCATACGCCGGAGTACGAGTGAGCCGCGTGCTGAGGCGGTTTCGCGGATACGATGACGTCGCGGGTGAAGACGAAAACGTGATCGGTGTGCTCTCCGCCGAGGATCACCTCAGCCTCGACGAGGTGCATGCCGACGCCAAACTCCTTCGGCTGGAACTCGCTCGCCGGCTGACGGACGCCAAGGTCTCATCGTTCGTGCTCGCCGCGCCCCGTGCCACCCAGACGACCGGCATGCTCGCGGCGTTGCTGGCGACGGCGTTGACGGAGTCGGGATCGCCGACCGTTGTCGTACACGCCGACTTCACCGCCACCCACGACGGCTCGACGGTTGGTCTCGGCGAGTTACTGAGCAGTGCAACACCTTTGGATGACGCCATCCAGTCCGACGAGCGCAGCGAAGTCCGCTGGATCTCGGCGGGGGCGGCACCGGCGAACCCGACCAAAGAACTCACCGGTCCGAAGATGCGGGATGTGCTCGACGAATTGGGCTGTCGCTACCGCCACGTCATCGTGGTCAGCCGGGCCGTGCTGGAGTCCGCTGATGCCGTCGACATGGCCAACCAGGTCGGCGCATCGATTCTCGTCGACCCCGTCCCGCAGACCTCCCCGGCCGAGCTGCGGGAAAGCGAACGGCTGCTGGGGCTTTCTAATGGCAAGCGCCTCGGGCGAATCGTCGTTGCAGGCCATAGCTTTTCGAGACCTATCGATACGCCCCCGGTGGATCGGAGGCGTCTCGCCGCATGAGTCAGTCAACCAGCGTGAGCGGAGAACCATGGAGCTATTGATTAAGGCCTGGACGAAGATCGGGCAGCGTTGGCCGATCGTGATCGGATGCCTGGTCGTCGCGCTGTTGGGCACCACGGGTTACGAGGTCAGTTCCGACACCCAATACACCGCGTCTACCGAGTTCTTCCTGCGAGCCCCGGACGTGAAGACCTCCGCCGGCGCCTACCAGGGTGACCTGTTCTCCCGGCAGCGCGCGCAAACGTACGTCAACCTGTTCCAGAGCGACGACCTGGCGCAAACGGTGATCGACAAGCTCGGACTGACGGTGACGCCGCAGCAGCTCGTGTCGAAGGTCTCGTCGGCCGCGGTGAAAAATACCGTGCTGATGGTCGTTTCGGTCACCGACAGCAATGCGCAGCACGCCGCCAACATCGCGAATGGTTACGGCAGCGTCCTGGGCGCCTACATCGCCAAGCTGGAGAACGTCAGCAACGACCCGACCGTGGGCCCGCTGGTCCAGGTGGTCGCGAAGGCGAGCCCGGCCACCGCAACGGCGTCCGGGTATCCAATGTGGATGGTCACGTTGGGGGCCTTGATGATGGCGCTGTTCGCCGCTGTCGGGATCGTCTGGTTCCTCGAGCGGTTCGACACCAAGGTCCGGTCGCGGCGCCAGGTCGAGGACATCACCGGCTGCGACATCATCGGCAAACTGCCGAGAACCGCGTCGCTGGGCTCCGACGGCAACGTCGCCCAGGCTTTCGACGACTGCGAGGAATTCAAGCAGGGAGCGCTGCGTCTCAGCCTGAACGTCGAGTCCGTGCTGCAGCGACTCCCGAGGATCAAGGCCGAGATTCCGCCGGTCGTCGCGATCGTCGCGGGCCACGACGGCGACGGCGGCACTGTCGCGACGAGCGCGCTCGCACGGGCGTTCGCCGATCGCGGTCGTAGCGTCGGCGTGGTCTGCCTGGGCGAAAAGAACCAGCAGACAACGCAACCCAGCCCGGTCCTGGCCGGCGCCGTGCGGGCCGGGATGGACAGCCGCAGTGAACCGGTGACGACCGTGTCGTGCTCCACCGAAGCGCTGACCGCAGAAATTCACGGTCGCGAGGCGCGACTGCTGGACAACAACGTCATCCTGATCGACGCGCCGTCGTTCCACGACTCGATCGATGCTCAGCTGGCTCTCGAGGTGGCCGACGCGGTAGTGATCGTGGTACGGCCGATTGCGACGACCACACTGTCGCTCTCGCATCTGGTGGCCGGCGTTCGGGCGCTCGACATCCCGCTGCTCGGAGTTGTGGTCAACCAGGCGAAGGAATCCGCGACGGTTGACGGGGCTTACCTGTGATGCGGGGTGATCGAGCGATCGTCTGCGGTGCGGGTATGGGTGGATTGCTCGCTGCCCGGGTCCTTTCGGAGTTCTACGACACGGTCACGGTGGTGGAACGAGACACGATGTCGGACAGCGCGGCTGCGCGGCGGGGAGTGCGCCAAGGCCGGCATTCGCACGTGCTGACCAGTCGCGGCCTACAAGAGTTCGCTGAGCTGCTTCCCGGTCTGTTGGACGAACTCGTCGCGGCCGGCGCGACCGTTTGCGACGAGGGTGATCTGTCGCGGGTGTCCATCCGCGTGGGCGGGCGCGAGTACAACAGATCCTGCACTTTCGCCGATCCTGGGTCGGTGGTGGTGTATCTCCTCAGCCGGCCGATGCTGGAATCGATTGTGCGTAGGCGTGTTCGGGCGATAGCCAACGTTCGGTTTCTGGACGGCCATGACGTGGTGGAGCCCGTCGCCACGCGGCCGGGCCGGGTCACCGGCGCCCGGGTGTTCAATCGGGAGACCCATGAGGAGCGCGTGCTCGACGCGGACCTGGTGGTCGACGCCATGGGTCGCGGTGCTCGCACTCCGGCCTTCCTCGATAGTCTGGGCTATGGCCGGCCAGACACCGATCACTCCACCGCGAACGCGACATACGCCAGCCAGCTGTTGCACATTCCCGCGGGCGTGATCAACGAGAAGATGACCATGGTGTTCCCCGAGCCGAATCTGCCTACCGGCGGCGCGCTTTCGGCCTACGAGGACAACACCTGGATGCTGACCGTGTACCGGCTCGACCAACTCGATCCGCCGGCCGATTTCGCCGGGCTGATCGAACTCGCCACGCGATTCGTGTCGCCCGCGCTGACGGCGGCCCTTCAGGCGGGCGCCGAGCCGCTCGGTCCGATGGATGTCTTCCGCTACCCGGGCGGCGCTTGGCGGCGCTACGATCAGATGCCGCAATTCCCGGATGGGCTTCTTGTTTTCGGCGACGCGATCTGCAGTTTGAGCCCGATCTACACCCAGGGCATGACGGTGGCCGCGCTCGAAGCTGTTGCCCTGCGCGACTGTCTGTCGCATTCCGGCCTGGAGCTGAGCCGGCGATTCTTCGACGCCGCGGCCGCGGTGATCGGACCGCAATGGACATCCAATCAGTTCAACGACCTGTACATGTACACATCGGACGACCGGCCTCCGGTATCCGAAGAGCTGCTGTTCCTTCGCGAGGAGGTGCTGCTGGCCGCCGAGAGCAGTTCAGTGCTCACCGAAAAACTATTCCGGACAATGAATCTCGTTGACCCGCCGGCAGACTACAGCCCGCTTCTGGTGTGAGCGGACCCGGTGGCCGCTGTCAGATCCCGGCTCCGGTCGGGACGGCGTCTTCGGTCAGGAACGGCATCGACATCCGGCCCGACCGCAACAGCGTCTCCATGGCGTCGCCGGTAACGGGGCGTGAGAACAGGTAGCCCTGCGCGCGGTGGCAGCCGTGCTGCAGCAATGCCATTGCAGCGGCCGGGGTCTCGACGCCCTCGGCGACCAGCTCGATACTGAACGCCTTGGCGAGACCGATGATCGCGCGCACAATCGCCAAGTCGTTACGGTTTGTGCCGAGATTGCGGACGAACCGCGGATCGATCTTCAGAGTGTCGACCGGAAGGGCTTTGAGGTGCGACATGGCGGCGTAACCGGTGCCGAAGTCGTCGATGGAGGTGTGCACCCCAAGGTCTTTCAGCTTGGTCAGGGTGCGGGTCGAGTTCTCGATGTCCTGCACGATCGCCCGCTCGGTGATCTCCAGACACAGCGAGCCGTCGTCCATGCCGAACTCCGCGATGGTCTGCCCGACGATGGTGACGAACTCTGGGGTGGTCAGCTGCCTGGGAGATACGTTGACCCGCAACGACGTACCGATCCCCACCCCGCGAGCGCGCCAAGCACTGAACTCCGCGCAGGCGGTCCGCAGGACCCACCGATCCAAGTCGGCCGCCAAGTTCATCGACTCGGCCACCCCGATGAACGACTCCGGCAGCAGCACGCCGCGCTGCGGGTGACGCCAGCGGACCAATGCCTCGGTGCCGACGATGACGCCCGTCCACAAGTCGACCTCGGGCAGGTAGCGCACCAGCAAGGAGTCGCTGTCGACATTCCCATCCAGCTGACCTCGAATGTCGTTGCGGAACAACTGCTTCAGCGAATTATCACTGGCCATCACGATTTGGTTGCCGCCCGCACGTTTGGCCACCAGGACGGCCTCGTCGGCCCGACCCAGTAGATCGGCCCCGCTGTCGCGGCCCGGCATCCCGACCGCCACTCCGATGCTCACGGTCCGGGTAATGGTCCTGCCCTCGAGCGTCAGTCGATCGTGAACCGATGCGCGAACCCGGTCGGCGAACAATTCGGCGGCCTGCACCGTCATCGGCTGATCCGGTACGAGCACGAACTCGTCGCCGCCCAGCCGGGCGACCAGGCATCGGTCTCCGGCGCACTCGCGCAACCGATCGGCGAAACCTCGTATGAACCAGTCGCCGGCGGCATGCCCGAGCGAGTCGTTGATCGCCTTCAAGCGGTCCAGATCCAAGTACAGGATGGCGACCGGGCCTGGCTGCCGCGGCGCGAGCCGATTCGCGAGATGCGCTAGCAGCGCACGGCGATTGCGCAGTCCGGTCAGATCGTCGTGATCGGCGAGATGCCGAAGTCGTTCTTCGGCGGAAATGCGCGCCCGAAATTGCGCGAACAAGGAGGCCACCGTCTCGAGGGTGTGCCGGGCCTCCGCCTTCCACCGACGGCCGCGGCGCTTGACGAATCCAAGCACCCCGGTGGTCAGGGTCCCCTCGACCAGCGGTGCGGCGGCTACCATAGGCGGCCCGCCCCGGGTTCCCTGGATCAACGGGCACCGGGACGACCTGTATTTGCGGTGCACCGTCACCAGCTCCTTGCCATTGGCGCAGACCGCCAACGCCGGGTGGTCGTTGGTGAAGGAGACGACGGCGAACGGATCCGGGTTGGCGACGTCGGTCCGCGGCGGCCACTCCGCGACCAACACCGATGCACGGATGTTGTGGTCGCTGTGCCGCAGAAACGCGTAGTGCAGATCGAAATGTTCGACGAGCTGAGTCAGCACGCGTTCGCTGGCCTGGGCGGCATCCGACGCATCCGCCTCCAGCAACTGGTTGGCGATTGATGTAACGAGACCCAGATCAGTCGGCACGGTGTCCTCCGATTCGGGCACTGAGTGGACAAATAAAGGGTTGACCTGAAATTCAGAATCAGCTACGCCGCAATAAATGTGGCGCAATCGGTAAGAAACTTATTTAAGATATTGAATAATACAGAAATCGAGCCATAGCGAAAGACCTCACAGTGACGGTTAGCTCACACCGCTAAGATTTTCGCGCCACATCGCGGCCCAGATCGAGGGAGACGAGCATCGCAGCATTCACGGCTTTGGTCCTGGACGCCGAGGACGCGACCGACAACCTTGTGCTGGAGCAATTGCGCGCCGACCCAGGCATCGAATTCATCGACAACCGGGCGGCGCAGCTGGCGGAGTTGCAGGGGCTGCTGCCGCCGCCGGATCCCGAGCTCCTCGACGAACACTGTCGGTGGGCGTACTACCCCTGGCGCCGCGCGGTCGTCGCGGTGTTGGGCCCCCGCGGATTCCGGACGGTGCGGCTGGATCGCAACCGCAACGTGGTCACCGCCGAAGAACAAGCGCGACTCGGTGCGCTGCGGATCGGTGTCGTCGGCCTGAGCGCGGGCCACGTCATCGCCCACGCGCTCGCGGCACAGGGGCTGTGCGGCGAGCTGCGGCTGGCGGATTTCGACCAGCTCGAGCTGACCAATCTCAACCGGATCCCGGCGACGGTGTTCGACATCGGTGTCAACAAGGCCGAGGCGGCCGCCCGCAGGATCGCCGAGCTCGACCCGTATCTGCCGGTCCGGACGCAGGACGCAGGCCTGACCACGGACACCATCGACGAGTTCTTCGACGGTCTCAGCGTCGTGGTCGACGAATGCGACTCGCTGGATATGAAGGCGATCCTGCGCGAGCGGGCCAGGACCCGCGGGATCCCGGTGCTGATGGCGACCAGTGATCGCGGGCTGGTCGACGTCGAGCGATTCGACCTCGACCCGCGGCGGCCCATCTTGCACGGACTGCTGGGCAACGTGGACCCGGCGTCGCTGGCGAAGATGACCAGCGGCGAAAAGGTTCCACACCTGCTACGTTTTCTACAGGCCCGGCACCTGTCGCCGCGCGGCGCGGCCTCGCTGCTGGAGATCGACCGCACCCTGTCGACCTGGCCCCAGGTGTCCGGGGACGTCGCGGCCGGCGCGCCGGTCATCGCGGAGGCGGTGCGCCGTATCGGGCTCGGCGAGCACCTGCCGTCGGGCCGGGTTCGTCTCGACGTCGGTGCCGCGCTGGACCGCCTCGCCGACCCGGAGTTGCCGGACGACGACGCTGCTGCGCCGCCCGACTACTCGGATCCGGCGTGGCCGGGTGTCGCGGGCACCATTGCCGCCGCGGCGATTCGGGCCCCGTCGGCCTCCAATGCTCAGCCCTGGCACATCGACGCCGGCCCGGATGCCGTCACGATCCGGCTGGCGATCGAACACACTTCGACCCTGGACGTCGAACACCGCGCCAGCGCCGTCGCGCTCGGGGCGGCGCTGTTCAACGCCAAGGTCGCGGCCGCCGCTCAGCATGTGCTGGGTCCGGTCAGCTTCACCGAAGACACCGATGGGGCGCCACTGCAGGCCACGCTGCGACTCGGTAAGGGCTCCGATCCCGATCTCGCCGGGCTGTACGACGTGATGCTGGCCCGAGAAGCCAACCGCCGCTTGGGTACCGCGCAACCCGTCGCCGAGGATTTACAACGCGCACTGCACGCCGCGGCTGAACGCGAGGACGCCAAACTGCATCTGATCACCGCGCGGGACGACATCGTGCGGGCGGGGACCATCATCGCCGCCTCTGATCGGGCCCGCTACCTGACGCCGGCTCTGCACGCGGAGATGATCGCCGAACTGCGCTGGCCGGGTGATCCGTTGCCACAGACCGGCATCGACATCCGCAGCCTGGAGTTCGGGCCCGGTGAGCTCGCGATGGTCGACATCCTGCGGCGTCCCGACGTCATGGCCCACCTGGCCCGGTGGGATTCCGGATCCGTGCTGGGCGAAGGCACTCGCCGCCAGATCGCGGCAAGTTCGGCGCTGGCCGTCATCTCGGTGCCCGGCGGTTCGCTCACCGACTACGCCCGAGGCGGTTCGGCGGCCGAGGCCGTATGGATCATCGCCCAGCAGCGGGGCCTCGCCGTCCAGCCGATGTCCCCAATTTTTCTATACGCACGCGGTGCGGACGACCTTGCCCGGGTATCGACGGCCTTCGGCGACCAGCTCGCGGCCCTGCAGAAGGAGTTTGGGCAACTCGTCGGAATCGGATCTGAAGCCGGTGTGGCGCTGGTGCTGAGATTGGCAGTCAGCGAGCCCGCTTCGGTCCGTAGCCTGCGAGATTTCGATCGCGTCAATTTACGATAGCTCCTGTTTAGAGCTACCGTATTTACATGTCCGGCGGGCTAGACGATCTGGTTACGGGGGCGGCCGCCAAACTGATGGCCGCCACCGCGGCCGACCACGCCGCGATCAGCGAGCAGGTGGTGGCCGATATGGTCACGCAATTCGGCGTGGATTTCGGCTTTCTGCGGCACAACGATCACACCATGGGGGCCACGGTGCTCGTCGCGTTGTGGCCACCACGCCCGTTCGTTCCTGACCCCGACCCGATCGGCGTGGTGTATTTCGCCAGCGCCGATCCCGTATTCGGGATGGCCGAAAACCTCAAGGCTCCGGACGTCGTCCGCCCCGGACCCGCCAACGAGGAATATCAGCGAAATATCGAGGCGGGCACCGGGATTCCGAACAGCACCATCGCGTGCGTGCCGCTGCTCTCCGGCGAACTGACGACCGGCACGCTGGGCTTCGTCAAGATCGGTGATCGCGAATGGCTGCCCGAAGAGCTCAACGCCCTCCAAGCCATCGCCAGCCTGCTGGCCCAGGTGCAAGCCCGCATCATCGCTGAGAATCGGCTGCTTTACCTCGCCGAGCACGACGACCTGACCGACCTGCTCAACCGCCGGGCGTTGATCGCGCACCTCGATGAACGACTGGGACTCGGCCAGCCTGGCCCGGTCGCATTGTTGCTGCTCGATCTGGACCGGCTGAAGGTGATAAACGACCACCTCGGCCACCATGTGGGCGACCGTTTTATCAAGGCATTCGTCGAATTGGTGGAGCAGTCGATCGACGTTCCCTCGATCATGGCCCGCTTCGGCGGCGACGAATTCATCATCGTGCCCACCGGAGCGTTGGAGATCGAGGCCGCGGAGGCGTTCGCGCAGCGGCTGCAGAGCCACCTACACCAGCAAGTGGTCATCGACGGCGAATTCCTCACCCGCACGGTCAGCATCGGGGTCGCCGCCGGCGAGCCGGGCCGCGACAGCTCGTCGGATCTGTTGCGCCGCGCCGACGAGGCCGTGGCGGCGGCCAAGTCGTCCGGTGGAAGCCGGGTGGCACCCTACAACCGCGAGATGTCGCGGCGCTACGCCATTCGCGACGATATCGAGCTACACCTTGAAGAGACCATTGCCGGCAACAACGACGCCCTGGTCCTGCGTTACCTGCCGGAGTTCGACATCCGTACCGGCGAGGTGCTCGGCACCGAAGTGCTTGTTCGTCTGCAGCACCCGACGCACGGGCTCCTGATGCCCGACTCGTTCATCAGCGTCGCCGAGTCGATCAACCTCGCCGGCAAGCTTGGCCGGCGCGTAATGCGTTCCGCCTGTGCGCAATTGAATGAGTGGCGATCGCGAGGCATCGGCCGGGAATCGGTGCTGCGGGTCAATGTCTCGCCTGTGCAACTCGTTGCCGACGGAATCGTCGACACCGTTGCCTCCAACCTCCACGAGTTCGGGCTGGAGGCCGGTGCACTGTGCTTGGAGATCACGGAAGGCGTTGTCGTTCAAGACATCGATGCCACTCAGAAAACTCTCGCCGAACTGAAGGCGCTGGGCGTCCAGATCGCCGTGGACGATTTCGGCACCGGGTACAGCGCGCTCACCTACCTGAAAACGCTGCCTGTCGATACGTTGAAGATAGACAAGGGATTTGTCCGCCACCTCGGTACCGATTCGGGTGATCTCGCGATCGTGCAATCGATCATGGCGCTGGCTCAGGCGTTCGGACTCGATGTGGTCGCCGAAGGTATCGAGACCACCGCTGCGGCCAGGATCCTGCTGGAGCTGGGATGCGTTCGCGGACAAGGCTTTTTGTTGTCAGAGCCCGTCGATGCCGCCGTGATGGAGGCGTTGCTCGCCAAGCGCTATGTCCCGCTAGACTTTTCGAAGTAGAAGACTCGAGGCTCTGCGTCGCTGCAACCTAATAATCCCGTACCGAAACTTCGAAGCGTCGAGCCAGGCATACCGCTGGTTCAACAAAACACCGCAAACCCCACAAAGGTACGGTGAAAAGGTTAAGATAGTAGACGATCGGGCCCCTTCAATTCAGATGGGCGGCCAGGTGCGTCATTAATTTCCGGCGATTCGGAGGGAGTGCGATGACGGATCTGGCTTTCCTGGGCGTGCCCGATACCTGCGCACAGGGCACGACGATCGCGCACCTGCTGCAGCAGCGGGCCCATTCCCACCCGGACGATCGCGCTTTCCGGTTCATCGAGGACGGCGGTGGCGTGGACACCCGAACCTGGGGTCAGCTCGACACCGGGGCGCGCGCTGTGGCCGCGGCCCTGCGCGAGCTCCCGACCAGCCGCGAGCAGCCGCGAGCGCTGCTGCTACTGCCCCAGGACGCAACGTTTCTCGACGCCCTGTTCGGCTGTTTCTTCGCAGGGGTGTGCGCCGTGCCGGCCCACATACCGATCCCGTCCCGGCTCGCGCAGACGCTGCCGCGGCTACAGGCGATTATCGCCGAGGCGCAGCCACAGGTGGTGCTGACGACCGGCGAGCTGCTCGCGGCCCGTGGGCTGGTGCCCGAGCTCGCGGCGATACCGTGCATCGCGGTCGACGAGCTGGCCGGCGGCGACGCGGAGGCGCTCGACGTGACGGCCGGCGCCGACGACCTCGCCATCCTGCAGTACTCATCGGGCTCCACGGGCTCACCGCGCGGGGTCATGGTCAGTCATCGCAACCTGATGGCCAACGAGGCGCTGATCCAGAACGCCTTCGAGCACACCGCCTCGAGCGTGGTCCTCGGGTGGCTGCCCTTTCAGCACGACATGGGGTTGATCGGCAACGTGCTGCAACCGGTGTTCTCCGGTGCCGAGTGCGTGATGATGACCCCGCTGCAGTTCCTCAAGCATCCGCTGCGCTGGCTGCAGGAGATCAGCCGGTATCAGGTAACCACCAGTGGCGCACCGAATTTCGCATACGAGATGTGCGTCGCGGCCGTGCAGCGTCAGGGCGCCGCCAGCCTCGACGAGCTGGATCTGTCGCGGTGGAACCTCGCATTCGTCGGAGCCGAGCCGGTGCGCGCGGCGACGCTCGACCGCTTCTCGACCACGTTCGGTGACGTCGGATTCCGGCGTGAAGCGTTCTATCCCTGCTACGGACTCGCCGAGGCGACGCTGATGGTGACGGGCGGCCAGCGCGACGACCCGCCCACGGTGTGGCGCGACGCGCGCCACGTCGATCGGGTGAGCTGCGGACGCGCGCGCGACGGACTCGAGGTCGTGATCGTCGACGATGCGCACGAGGCGCAGTGCCCCGACGGGGTCGAGGGGGAGATCTGGGTGCGCGGAACCAGCGTCGCGCAGGGCTATTTCGGTCGGCAGCAGGCCTCGGGGGAGACGTTCGGCGCCATGCTCGACGAAACGTCGTGGCTGCGCACTGGTGACCGCGGGTGCCTGGTCGCTGACGAGTTGTATGTCACCGGACGCGACAAAGACATCGTGGTCCGCAACGGCGTCAAATACGCCGCGGAGGACTTGGAGCACACCGTCGAGCAGTTGCACGAAGCGTCGCTGCACCCGAATGGGTGCGTGGCCTTCGGGCATGACGACGGCGCGCGGGAGCGGCTGGTCATCGTTGCGGAGATCGCGCGCGGCGCGGATGACGCATGGGATGACGTGGCCGATCGCATCGTCGCGGCGGTCGCCGCCGAGCACGGAGCACCACCCGATGCGGTGGCCTTCGTCGATCGTGGCGGCATTCCCCGGACGACGAGCGGCAAGGTGCGGCGTGGCGAGTGCCGGGCGCTGTACGGGCGCGACGAACTCGTCGAGGTGCATCGTTGCGTGACGGGACAGCGCGCATGACACGTGAACGCATCCTCGCGACCTTTGTCGTCGTCGCACCGGCCGTGGCCGTCGTCGCGGTGTCGGCATTGTGGCTCAACGGGATTGGGCCATCGCGGACCGACATTGTGATGGTGGTGGTGGGCTCGCTGGCCACCATGGCCGGCGTTGAACTCGGCTACCACCGATATTTCTCCCATCGCGCGTTCACGGGTCCTCCGGCGCTGGTCTGGCTGCTCGGAGCGCTCGGCTCGAGCGCATTCCTCGGTCCGGTGATGTGGTGGGCGACCACGCACCGCCGACACCACTCCGTCACCGACCGCGAAGGCGACCCACACTCGCCGCACTGGCCGTACCGCGGCGGGCGCGGACTGGTTCATGCCCACGCCGGCTGGCTCTTTCGGCCGGAGTACACCTCGATGACGGTCACCGCGGGCGAGGTCAAAGATCTCTGGCAGAGCCCGCGGACGATCGCGATCCACCGCAGCTACCTCTCCTGGGCGGTGCTGGGGCTGGTGATTCCAACGCTGATCGGACTGGCCGCCGGCGGTCCGTGGGGCGCGCTGACGGGGTTGCTGTGGGGCGGGCTGGTGCGAATCTTCGTGGTGAGCCACATCATCTGGGGCGTCAATTCGTTCGGCCACCTGCGCGGCGAGCGCGCGCAACTGCCGCATTCCGGGCAGGCGCGAAACCGCTTCTGGCTTGCCCTGCCGTCCTTCGGCGGTGGCAATCATGCCAACCACCACGACGCGCCACGGGTGTACACCACCCGGGTGCGGTGGTGGCAGATCGACATCGGCGGCGCGGTGCTGCGGATGCTGTCGGTGCTCGGCGTGGTCAGCGACCTCAAGCAGCCGACGCTGAGTAAGGCGGGCCAGAAATGACCGACACCTATCTGGGTGCGAGTCCCGCCGCGATCCGTCATCACTATGACGTCGGAAACGAATTCTGGCGGATCTGGCTCGATCCCACGATGGCCTATTCGTGTGCCATGTGGGAGGGCCCCGATGACGACCTGGAGCGCGCACAGCGTCGCAAGTTGGACTACCACGTGCAGCAGGCCCGGGCTGCCGGCGCCGCGCGGGTGCTCGACGTCGGCTGCGGCTGGGGCGCCCAGATCATGCACATGGTCGGCTCCCACGGCGTGCAACATGCTGTGGGACTTACCCTTTCGGATGCACAAGCAGGGTACTTGCGGGGCATCGCGCCCGCGAACGTCGAGATCCACGAGCGCGGGTGGAGTGGTTACCAGCCGGACGAGCCGTTCGACGCCGTTATATCCGTGGGGGCGTTCGAGCACTTCGCTCGCTTCGGCTTGACGGCCGACGAGCAGGTCGACGCCTACCGCCGGTTCTTCGGCGCCTGCCGCGGCTGGCTCAAGCCGGGCGGCCGACTTTCGTTGCAGACCATCGCCTATGGCGACATCCCGCGCGATCGGCCGCTGCGGGATCGCTTCATCGTCGACGAGATATTCCCGGAGTCGGAGCTGCCGCGGCTTGCCGACATCGCGCGCGCCGCGGAGATGGAACTCGAGATCGAGAGCGTGCGAAACGACCGTGAGGACTACGTCAAGACGCTGCGGGCGTGGTTCGATCGGTTGCGCGCGCACCGCGCCGAAGCGGTCGAGGTGTCGAGCGAAGAGTTGGTCGCGCGCTACGAGCGCTATCTGCGTATGTTCGCCTATTCAATGGAGCTTGGTGCGTTCACCTTGCTCCGGTTGACCATGCGTCGCATCGATTTGCCAGGGCGTTGGTAGGGAGAGGTTTGAGTGAAGAGCTACGACGAGATCGAAGCGATGTTGGCCGAGCAGGTCGCGCACCGCACCGGAGGGTCCGCGGCGGACGTCGATCGTAACCGCAGGTTCGATCACCTCGGCCTCGATTCGGCCGACGCGGTCAGGCTGGTTGGCGAGCTGGAAGACTTCGTCGGTCGCCCGTTGTCGGCATCGCTGCCCTACGAGCATCCGACGATCGAGAAACTCGCCCGCAGCCTCGCGAACGGCGAAGACTAGCCGGACAACAGTCCCGAGTCACGGGGCCCGTGAAGCTCACGGGTCAGTTGGCTTGTCTCGGTGAGGATCTTGGCGACCTGCGCCGGTTCGGCGTGGGTCACGAAGTCGCGCCGGTTCCACCAGATCATTTTCGTCTGGTAGCGCTCGTCGGGGTAGGGAGTAGCGGGTATGCCCGCCACCACGCCACCCGAGCTACGCCAGCGGTTCAGCACATAGGCCGCCGCGGTCGCCATGCAGAACTGCACGTCGATCAGGGCCATCATGTGGAAAGCACTGCGGGCCAACGGCGTTGTCAGGTCAAGCTCGCGGTCGGCGTCGTCGGACACCCAACCCGATTTCATCTCCAGGACGCCAAACGGTATGCGGTCGGTGATCATCGCACGGACGGCCTGCTGACTGGGCTGGCCGGCCCATTCGACCATCGCGTGCGACTCATCGGCCGAGCGCAGTGGACCCTTGGCCCGCAATCCGGCGAGTATCCGGCCGGCATCGTCGAGCACCGCGAAGAACATGACGGTATCGGAACCGCTGCGCATTGCGTCGATATCGAGCGCGCCCTCGACACCACGCTTGCTGTAGCTGCGATACGCGCCCGCGACGAACTCGGACCACAATCCGGGGTCCGTCGATGGCTGGGCGACCGCCAGCGTGCAGTTGATCTGGGAGTCCCGCCAGCTGAAGCTCTTGTCGAGACTGAACTTCTCAGCCGGTCTGGTATCCAGCGAAACAGTGGTCATATTGGGTCCCTTCCCTCGCGAGGGGCCAACTTCCAGTTTGTTTCGTGGCACTTTTAGTGCTCAGTGAATGAGTCGTGGCTTTTTAATGAACCCGTTACTCTACAAACTCAGTTAAAGCATTGTTTAATTTTTGAAAAGACCGAAATTCCTAAACATTGGAATCTCACGCGGGTTCCGGCCGATTGGACGATACTACAATTTTACCCCCTGACCTGCAACGCCACGTGTCGCGCCGTGCCCTTCGGGTGAGCTGGGGAAATTTTCGATAGACGAATCGAAAAGGGGAGTTTTAATTCGAACACATCGTTTTTATGTGGCTGATTTCGCGAAAAAGGCATCTGGGAATGCGGCCGAATGCCCCAGAAATGGTCAAGAAACCGAGCCGCTCAGTGCAGAAAGCGGCCGCACGGCGCAATATTTCTCAGTAGCGCATTAGGGAAGCGGGAAAGCTCCGTCGCCAGGACTCGAACCTGAACTGTCTGAACCAAAATCAGAAGTGCTGCCGATTACACCACGACGGATTGCTGCGACCAGCGGTGAAGACCGCGTCCACTCTAGACGACCGTGTGGGCGGATCGCGGACCGCAACAACCGAGATAACCTGTTAGACGTGGCTGCGCCAGACAAGGAAACCAGGGCGCCCCGCACCCGGATGACCGGGAGCGAGCGCCGCCACCAGCTCATCGATATCGCGCGGTCGCTGTTCGCCGAGCGGGGCTACGAGGGAACGTCGATCGAGGAGATCGCGCTGCGGGCCAACGTTTCCAAGCCCGTCGTCTACGAGCACTTCGGCGGAAAGGAAGGGCTCTACGCGGTGGTGGTCGACCGCGAGATGTCCTCCCTGCTGGACCGCATCACGTCGTCGCTGACCAACAACCGATCCCGGGTGCGAGTCGAGACCGTGGCGTTGGCGCTGCTGACCTACGTCGAGGAGCACACCGACGGCTTCCGCATCATGATCCGCGACTCGCCGGCATCGATCAGCTCCGGCACCTACTCCAGCCTGCTGAACGACGCCGTCAACCAGGTCAGCTCGATCCTGGCCGGTGACTTCGCGCGTCGCGGCTTAGATTCCGATCTTGCGCCGCTCTATGCGCAGGCCCTGGTCGGATCGGTGTCGATGACAGCTCAGTGGTGGCTCGACACCCGGGAGCCCAAGAAAGAAGTGGTCGCCGCCCACCTGGTCAACCTGGTCTGGAACGGCCTGACCCACTTGGAGGCTGACCCGCACCTGGCCGACGAGTAGTCGGCCGCCCCGGGGAGTGGCCAGATCGCCGGACGGAAGCGCGGCGACGCCGGATAACCCATGGAAGGCAATAGGTCCGGCAGAGTCGATGTCACCTCCTTTACGGGTGCGTGACGGCGGTCGCCCGAAAGGTGCGGATGCTGAGCCCCCATACAATGGGGCCATCATGACCGCAGGGGGGCTAGAAACCAGAGACACCCCAATCGCGGGGCTGGTGGAGTTGGCGTTGCGTGCGCCGACGCTGCAGCGACTCATCGACCTGGCGGCCGACCGACCCGAGGACTTGGCGTTGGTCGGTCCCGCCAGCGCTCGACTGTTCGTCGGCTGCGCACTGGCCCGGCAGGGGCCGTTGCTCGTCGCCACGGCGACCGGCCGTGAGGCCGACGACCTCACGGCGGAGTTGCGCGGTGTATTCGGCGACGCCGTCGCGATGTTCCCGTCGTGGGAGACGCTTCCGCACGAACGGCTCTCGCCCGGTATCGACACCGTCGGCGCCCGGATGATGCTGCTGCGCCGGCTGGCTCATCCGCAGGACGGCCGGCTTGGTCCGCCGCTGCAGGTGGTGGTCACCGCGGTCCGTTCGCTGCTGCAGCCGATGGCCTCCCGGCTCGGCCTGACCGAGCCGCTCACGCTGACCATCGGCGACGAGCTCGCCTTCTCCGATGTCATCACCCGGCTGGTCGAGCTGGCCTATACCCGGGTGGATATGGTCGGTAAGCGCGGCGAATTCGCGGTCCGAGGCGGCATTCTCGACGTCTTTGCGCCGACCGCCGAGCATCCGGTGCGGGTCGAGTTCTGGGGCGACGAGGTCAGCGAGATGCGGATGTTTTCGGTGGCCGATCAGCGGTCGATCCCCGAGATCAGCGTCGACACCGTGGTCGCAGTCGCCTGCCGCGAGCTGTTGCTCACCGACGACGTGCGGGCCCGCGCCGCCGAGTTGGCCGGCTGGCAGGCGCCCACCGAACACGGTGTCACCGGCGGCGTCGGCGACATGCTGGCCAAGCTGGCCGAGGGCATCCCGGTCGACGGGATGGAGGCGTTGCTGCCGGTGCTGCGGCCCGACGACGTGACGTTGCTCACCGATCAGCTGGCCGACGGCACCCCGGTGCTGGTGTGCGATCCGGAGAAGGTCCGCACCCGGGCGGCCGACCTGATCAAGACCGGCCGCGAATTCCTCGACGCCTCATGGTCGGTGGCTGCCGTCGGGGGTGATTCGCCGATCGACGTCGAGCAGCTCGGCGGATCGGGATTCCGCGAACTCAACGAGGTGCGCGACGCAGCCCGCTTGGCAGGTCATCCGTGGTGGACGCTGTCGCAACTCTCCGATGAGGCGGCGATCGAGTTGGACATTCGGGCGGCCCCCTCGGCGCGCGGCCACCAGCGCGACATCGACGAGATCTTCGCGATGCTGCGCGCCCACGCGGCGACGGGTGGCATCGCCGCCGTGGTCGCGCCCGGCACCGGCACGGCGCACCGCGTCGTCGAACAGCTGGCCGAATCCGATACGCCCGCAACGATGTTGGAGTCGGGTACCGAACCAAAGCCCGGCGTCGTCGGCGTGCTCAAGGGCCCGCTGCACGACGGCGTGGTGTTTCCGGACGCCAAGCTGGTGATCGTCACCGAGACCGACTTGACCGGCAACCGGGTCGGCGCGACCGACGGCAAACGCCTTGCCGCCAAACGCCGTAACACCGTCGACCCGCTGGCCCTGACCGCCGGCGACCTCGTCGTGCACGATCAGCACGGCATCGGCCGGTTCGTCGAGATGACCGAACGCACCGTCGGTGGCGCGCGCCGCGAGTACCTGGTGCTGGAGTACGCCTCGAGCAAGCGCGGCCAGAACGCCTCCGACAAGCTCTACGTCCCGATGGACTCGCTCGACCAGCTGTCCCGGTATGTCGGCGGGCAGGCACCGTCACTGAGCCGGCTGGGCGGCAGCGACTGGGCCAACACCAAAACCAAAGCGCGCAAAGCGGTTCGAGAGATCGCGGGCGAACTGGTGGCTTTGTATGCCAAACGGCAGGCCACCGCGGGACACGCGTTCGGCCCGGATACACCGTGGCAGGCCGAGATGGAGGACGCCTTCGGCTTCACCGAGACCGTGGATCAACTCACCGCGATCATCGAGGTCAAATCCGACATGGAAAAGCCGGTGCCGATGGACCGGGTGATCTGTGGCGACGTGGGCTACGGCAAAACCGAGATCGCGGTCCGGGCGGCGTTCAAGGCGGTGCAGGACGGCAAACAGGTGGCGGTGCTGGTGCCCACCACACTGTTGGCCGACCAGCATTTCCAGACGTTTACCGCGCGGATGGCCGGGTTCCCGGTCCGGATCAAGAGCCTCTCGCGATTCACCGAGGGCGCCGAATCACGCGCGGTACTCGACGGGATGGCCGAGGGCAACGTCGACATCGTGATCGGCACGCATCGCCTGCTGCAGACCGGAGTGCGCTGGAAGGACCTCGGCCTGGTGGTGGTTGACGAGGAACAGCGCTTCGGCGTGGAGCACAAAGAGCACATCAAGTCGCTGCGCACCCACGTCGACGTGCTGACGATGAGCGCCACCCCGATCCCGCGCACGCTGGAGATGAGCCTAGCCGGCATCCGGGAGATGTCGACGATCCTGACTCCGCCCGAGGAGCGCTACCCGGTGTTGACCTACGTCGGGGCACACGACGACAAACAGATCGCAGCCGCGCTACGGCGCGAGTTGCTGCGCGACGGTCAGGCGTTCTACGTGCACAACCGGGTCAGCTCGATCGACGCGGCCGCGGCGCGGGTGCGCGAGCTGGTGCCGGAGGCCAAGGTCGCCGTCGCGCACGGGCAGATGAACGAGGATCTGCTGGAGACCACCGTCGAAGGGTTCTGGAATCGGGAGTTCGACATCCTGGTGTGCACCACGATCGTCGAGACCGGGCTGGACATCTCCAACGCCAACACTCTGATCGTCGAGCGGGCTGACACTTTCGGCCTGTCCCAGCTGCACCAGCTGCGTGGCCGGGTCGGCCGCAGCCGGGAACGCGGCTACGCCTACTTCCTGTATCCGGCGCACCAGCCGCTGACCGAGACCGCCTACGACCGGCTCGCGACCATCGCCCAGAACAACGATTTGGGCGCCGGTATGGCGGTGGCAATGAAGGACCTTGAGATTCGCGGCGCGGGCAACGTGCTGGGCGCCGAGCAGTCCGGGCACGTCGCCGGCGTCGGGTTCGACCTGTATGTGCGGTTGGTCGGCGAGGCCGTCGAGGCGTACCGGGCCGCTGCCGACGGACAGACCGTCGTCAGCACCGAGGAGCCCAAAGACGTGCGGATCGACCTGCCGGTCGACGCGCACCTGCCGCCGGACTACATCCCCAGCGACCGGCTGCGGCTGGAAGGCTATCGGCGGTTGGCCGCCGCGTCCGACGACGCGCAGATCGACGCCGTCATCGAGGAGCTGATCGACCGATATGGCGCCCTGCCCGAGACGGCCGAGCTGCTGGTCGCCGTCGCGCGACTGCGTTTGATCTGCCGCGAAGCGGGCATCACCGAGGTGTCGACGGCGTCAGCAGCGACGCTGCGACTGTCGCCACTCACCTTGCCGGACTCCGCGCAGGTGCGCCTGGCCCGTCGGTACCCGGGCGCTCGTTACCGGGCCACCACGTCGGCGGTCCAGGTGCCGATCCCGCGGGCCGGCGGCGTGGGGGCCCCGCGCATCCGCGATCTGGAATTGGTGCAGTTCGTTGGCCAGTTGGTGGCGGCGCTGGTCGGCAAACCGGGAGAATCGGCGCAGATGGACGCGCCGGGGCGGGAGAGGCAGGCGCGATGACTGTCGTCTTGGTCGACCCGCGGCGCCCTTCGTTGGTCCCGGTGGAAGCCATCGAGCTGCTGTCCGGCGAAGTGCAGTACACCGAGGAGATGCCCGTCGCGGTGCCGTGGTCGCTGCCGGCGGCGCGCTCAGCGCTGACCGGCGAGGACGCCCCGGTGCTGCTGTCGTCCAATCCCGACCACCCCTCGGTGACGGCTCGGCTGGCCGCCGGCGAGCGACTGATCTCCGCGCCCGCGCGGCCGTCGGGAGAGCGGTTGGTGGACGCCGTCGCGATGATGGACAAACTTCGCACCGCCGGGCCCTGGGAGAGCGAGCAGACCCACGATTCGCTGCGCCGCTTTCTGCTGGAGGAAACCTACGAGCTTTTCGACGCGGTGCGTAGCGGCGATGCCGAGTCGCTGCGTGACGAGCTCGGAGATGTGTTGCTGCAAGTGCTTTTTCACGCTCGCATCGCTGAGGATGCACCGGCGCATCCGTTCACCATCGACGATGTTGCCGACGCGCTGCTCCGCAAGCTCGGCAACCGGGCTCCGGGAGTGCTTGCCGGAGAGTCGATTTCGCTGGACGAGCAGTTGGCTCAGTGGGAGGAGCGCAAAGCGCAGGAGAAACCGCGCGACTCGGTGGTGGATAATGTACCCACCGGGCAACCGGCTCTGGCTTTGGCGCACAAGGTGATTCAGCGGCTCACCAAGGCCGGCTTCCCGACGGAACTGCTTCCGGCGAGCGTCACGTCGGTCACGGTGACCGCCGACGTGGATGCCGAGGACGCCCTGCGTACCGCTGTCCTGGAATTCATGGACACCGTGCGCGCCGTCGAGAAGGCGATCGCCGCCGAACGACGCTTGGCCGATGTACCCGCCGAGCTGGACGTCGCCCCGGTCGGTTCGATCACCGAAGACGAGTGGCGGGCCTGTTGGCCGGTTGCCGGTGACAAGGCCGACGCGGAGGATATCGCCGCGGTCGACGCCTCGCCGGACGGCCCAGACGAGGATTGACGCGCGCGAGACCGTGCGCAGGCTCGTGATGTTCGACACGCCCGGGCTCGCGAGTCCCGGCCGCTTAAATGCAGCTCGGGAACCTGTCATCCGGGCTGGCCAGCTGCGGTCGGGCCGACTCGCGGCGGCCGCGACGCGCCGGGCCGCTCGAATCGCATGCGACGATGGTCAAGAAGTCGTGTTTAGGGGTGTTGTGTGGCGGCGGTTCGTTGGCTGCGCGCGTTGGCCGTCGTAGGCGCAACGGCGCTGCTGTTGGCATCCAGCTGCAGCTGGCAGCTGGGTCCCATCATCCTCAAAGGCGTCCCGCCACCACGCGGTGCCGTGGTGCCGCCGGTCGACACCTATGCCAGGGGCCGGCCCGCCGACCAGTTGCACGGGTGGGCCGCCGAGCTCGCCCCGGCGTTGCACATTCCGGTGACCGCGCTGGAGGCATACGGCTATGCCGCCCGCGTGGCGCAGGTGGAAAACCCGAACTGCCATATCGCCTGGACGACGTTGGCCGGCATCGGGCAGGTGGAAAGCCACCACGGCACCTATCACCACGCCACGCTGTTCGGAAACGGCGACGTGCGCCCGCCGATTCGGGGCGTGGTGCTCGACGGGACCAACGGCACGATGCGCATCGTCGACAGCGAGAACAAGATGGATGGCCAGTCCGGCGGGATGGCCGGTCAGCCCGACACCGTGCGGGCGATGGGTCCGATGCAGTTCATTCCGGAGACCTGGCGTGAGTATGGAGTCGACGCCAACAACGACGGGAAGGTCGACGTGGACAACATCGACGATGCCGCGCTGTCCGCCGCGGGCTACTTGTGCTTCCGCGGGAAGGATCTCGCCACGCCTCGCGGCTGGATTACCGCGCTGTGGGCCTACAACGACTCCGACGTCTACGCCCGCGCCGTGCGCGACTGCGCTACCGCCTATGCCGCAGGCCACTCCCTCTGAGCAGGCTTTAGGCTATCGAGTGCTGTAGCCCTCACGACGAAGGAGAACCAGTGCCGATTATCGAGCAGGTCGGGGCCCGCGAGATTCTCGATTCCCGCGGCAACCCCACGGTCGAGGTCGAGGTTGCCCTGATCGACGGCACCTTCGCCCGGGCCGCGGTGCCCTCCGGCGCGTCGACGGGCGAGCACGAGGCCGTCGAACTGCGCGATGGGGGCGACCGCTACGGCGGTAAGGGCGTTAGGAAGGCCGTGCAGGCGGTGCTCGACGAGATCGCGCCGGCCGTGATCGGGCTCAACGCCGACGACCAGCGGCTGGTCGACCAGGCGCTGCTGGACCTTGACGGCACCCCGGACAAGTCCCGCCTCGGCGCCAACGCGATCCTGGGCGTCTCGCTGGCGGTGGCCAAGTCGGCCGCCGACTCCTCCGCGCTGCCGCTGTTCCGCTACCTGGGTGGGCCGAACGCCCACATCCTGCCGGTGCCGATGATGAACATCCTCAACGGCGGCGCGCACGCCGACACCGCCGTCGACATCCAGGAGTTCATGGTGGCCCCGATCGGGGCGCCGAGTTTTCACGAGGCGCTGCGCTGGGGTGCCGAGGTGTACCACGCGCTGAAGTCGGCGCTCAAGAAGCAAGGGCTGTCCACCGCGCTGGGCGACGAGGGCGGCTTCGCGCCTGACGTGCCGGGAACCAAAGCGGCGCTGGACATCATCAGTCAGGCCATCGAGTCGACGGGCTTCAAGCTGGGTGCCGACGTGGCGCTGGCGCTTGACGCCGCGGCGACCGAGTTCTACACCGACGGCACCGGCTACCAGTTCGAGAAGAAGACCCGGACCGCCGACGAGATGGCGCAGTTTTATGCCGAGCTGCTCGACTCCTACCCGCTGGTATCGATCGAAGACCCTCTGGCGGAAGATGATTGGGATGGCTGGGTAGCGCTGACAGCGTCGATCGGTGACCGCGTGCAGATCGTCGGCGACGACTTGTTCGTCACCAATCCCGAACGGCTGGAAGAAGGCATCGACAAGGGTGCGGCAAATGCGTTGCTGGTCAAGGTGAACCAGATCGGCACGCTCACCGAGACGCTCGACGCCGTCGCCCTGGCTCACCACAGCGGGTATCGGACGATGATGAGCCATCGCAGCGGCGAGACCGAGGACACCACGATCGCCGACCTGGCGGTCGCGGTGGGCAGCGGTCAGATCAAGACCGGTGCCCCGGCCCGCAGCGAGCGGGTGGCGAAATACAACCAGTTGCTGCGCATCGAAGAGGCGCTGGGCGACGCGGGCCGCTACGCCGGCGATCTGGCGTTCCCGCGGTACACGCCGTAGGCCATAACCAGCATCCGTCATGCCCGAATCCAAACGGCCAGAACCGAAGCGGCGCTCACCGGCGCCGCGTCCCGGTCGGGCCGGTGATTCGGTGGCCGGCCGCCCGCGTAAGTCTGCGGCCGCGAAGCGCGGACCGACGGCGTCGTCGCGCGCGATGCCCGAGGTCGTCGAACCGATCAAACAGGCGATCGCCGAGTCGGCCGAGCAGCGCTCGGATCAGCGACTGGGTCTGACCGCGCGACGGGCCGCCATTCTGGCGACCGTGATCTGTGTGCTGACGCTGACCATTGCGGGCCCGGTCCGCACCTATTTCGCGCAGCGCACCGAGATGAAGCAGCTGGCAGCCTCCGAATCTGCGCTGCGTCAACAGATCTCCGACCTCGAGCAGCAGAAGGGCAAGCTGGGCGACCCGGTGTACATCGCGGCCCAGGCCCGCGAGCGCCTGGGCTTCGTCATGCCGGGCGAGGTCCCGTATCAGGTGCAACTGCCGCCAGGAGCGGCGCTGCCTGCCGATCCCGGGTCGCAGCCCAAAGCCGCGGTCAGCAACGACCCCTGGTACACCTCGCTGTGGCACACCATCGCCGACAGCCCGCACGGCCCGCCGGTGCCCGCACCTCCGCCTCCGCCTCCGCCGGTCATCCCCGTGCCGCCCAGCCCTGCGCCGCACGGTGGTTGATCCCGCAGACCTCGAGGCGATTGCCCGCCAACTCGGCCGTGAGCCGCGTGGCGTGATCGAGATCGCCTACCGGTGCCCGAACGGCGACCCGGCTGTGGTCAAGACATCCCCGAAACTACCTGACGGAACACCGTTTCCGACGTTGTACTACCTGACGCATCCGGCACTGACCGCCGCCGCCAGCCGGCTGGAGACCACGGGGATGATGCGTGCGATGACCGAGCGGCTGCAGTCCGACCCCGAGTTGGCCGCCGCCTACCGGCGAGCCCACGAGTCATACCTGGCCGAACGGGACGCCATCGAGCCGCTGGGCACCACGTTTTCCGGGGGCGGCATGCCCGACCGGGTCAAGTGCCTGCACGTGCTGATCGCGCATGCGCTGGCCAAGGGCCGGGGAGTCAACCCGTTCGGTGATGAGGCGCTGGCGGTGCTGGCTGTTGAGCCGTCGATGGCGGGCATCCTGACAGCGGGGGACTGGACATCATGACGCGACTGGCCGCAATTGACTGTGGTACGAATTCGATTCGCTTGTTGATCGCCGACGCGTCCGACGGGCGCCTGACCGATGTGCATCGCGAAATGCGCATCGTGCGGCTCGGTCAGGGTGTCGACGCTACCGGCCAGTTTGCGCCGGAGGCGTTGCAACGCACCCGTTCTGCGCTGGTCGATTACGCGACGTTGTGCACGGCACACGGTGTCGACCGGATTCGGATGGTCGCTACGTCGGCCACCCGTGACGCCGGTAATCGCGAGGTGTTCTTCGCGATGACGGCCGAGGTGCTCGGCGCTGTCAGCGACGGTGCCATCGCGGAGGTGATCACTGGGGTCGAGGAGGCCGAACTGTCGTTCCGCGGCGCGGTCAACGAATTAGATTCCACTGCCGGCCCTTTCGTGATCGTCGATCTGGGTGGCGGGTCGACCGAAATCGTGCTGGGCACCGACACGGTGCAGGCAAGCTTCTCCGCGGACATCGGCTGCGTGCGATTGACCGAGCGCTGCCTGCACTCCGATCCGCCAACGGTGGCCGAGGTGGCGGCGGCGCGCGAGGTGGTGCGCGAGCGGCTGGGCGAGGCGCTGCGTGTCGTTCCGGTGGAGCGGGCCCGCACCTGGGTCGGGGTGGCCGGCACGATGACGACGGTCGCCGCGCTCGCCCATGAGTTGTCGACCTATGACTCTGCGGCCATTCACCTTTCGCGGGTCAAGGTGAATCGGTTGCTGACGGTCTGCGACGGGCTGATCGCCATGCCGCGCAGCGAGCGGGCCGCGCTGGGGCCCATGCACGAAGGCCGGGTCGACGTGATCGGCGGCGGCGCGATCGTCATCGAGGAGCTGGCGATCGCGCTACGCGAGCGTGCCGGCATCGAGGAGTTGACGGTCAGTGAGCATGACATCTTGGACGGTATCGCGCTGTCGATCGCCGACTGAGCTACTGCCCGAACGAGATTCGCAGCAGCTGCTTCTTCTGGTCGTTGTATTCCTGCTCGGTCAGCCGTCCCTCGGCCCGCTGCTGGGCGATATCGCGAATCGCGGCCGCGACACCGGTCATCACCGTCCGCGGCGCGGGCGCTGCTTCGACGTCGTCGTCGGGTGGGGCGTCTACCGGACTCCCGGTCAGACGAACCGGCCGGCCGTTGCCATGAGGCTCGCTCGCTGCCGGCGGGCCGGCCATCGCCTGCCCGGCCATCCCGCCAATCCCCATCTGGTTGACCGTGTTTGACGCGCCCGCTTCGACGGCCGGGGCGGCGGCGGCGTTCGTGGTGGTGAGCGGCGTCGTGAACGCGGTCGGCTTCACCTCGGGTGCGGCTACCGTCCAGCCCGACGGCACCGACAACACCCCGAGCCGTTCGGCATCCGCCACGCCCGCCGCGATCGCGCCGGCAGAGCTCGGGTTGGGGTTGAGGATGGTGGCCGGGAAGTCGTACGACGGGAGACCGGCTGGCCTGATGAAGGCATCTTCGCCGTTCCAGCTGCTGACGATCCGGTCGGTGTGCTGACCGGTCTCCGAATCCACGATGGCGAAGGGAAGGTCTACCAAGCCCCCCGCGATGCCCTGCGGTATGACCACGCCGAAAAGCGCGAGGCTCGATGGCAGGGACACGAAGATCGAGATCAGATTACTCAATGTTGTCAGCGGGTCGGTGGCCGCGGATCCGGTGGCGGCCGAATCGGACGTTGCCAGGGTTTGAAGTGCTTGCGGCACCGCGGAAAATGCTTGCTGTGCGGACGAAATCACGCTCTGCGTGTCGCCGGCGGCGGTGTTGGACGCCTGGCCGACCGCGGCGGCCTGGCTGGCCGATGATCCTGGATCGGTATTCTGCTGGGGCTGCTGGAAAGGCGACAGGGCGGTCGCCGACGCCGCCGAAGCCGCGTAGCCGTACATCGCGGCGGCGTCCTGGGCCCACATCTCGGTGTACTGGATCTCGGTAGCCGCGATCGCCGGCGTGTTCTGCCCGAAGAAATTGGTCGCCACCAGCGCCGCCAGCAGACTCCGGTTGGCCGCGATCACCGGCGGTGGCACCGTCATCGCGAACGCCGCCTCGTAACCGGCCGCCGCGGCCTGCGCCTGGGCGGCGGACTGCTGAGCCTGTGCGGCGGTGGCACTCAGCCACTCGACGAACGATGCGGCTGCGGCGCTCATCGATGCCGACGACGGACCCGCCCAGGCTCCCGAGGTGAGTTCCGAGACCGCGGATTGGTAGCCGCCGGCCGCCGTGTACAGCTCGTCAGCCAGGGCCATCCAGGCTTGCGCAGCGGCCAGCATCGGCCCCGATCCGGGACCGGAATACATCCGGCCGGAGTTTATCTCCGGCGGATAGAACCCGAAATCCATTGCTGCGCAATCCCTTTGTTGTGAAGTCCCAAGTCAGACAACCGAGCTGTCCGCCAGCCGGCGGTGGGCATTTCAGCGACCAAGCAGGCGGTTTTTTTGCTCGGCGTATTCCTCGTCGGTAAGAATTCCTTCGTCGCGAAGCTTGGCGAACTCGCGCAGTTCGGCCGCGACACCGGTAACCACGGCGCGGGGTTTGGCCTGCGCGTCACCGTCTTCACCGGCAGATGTCTTGCGGTCGGCCGTCTTCGGCGCGGCATTCGTTCGAGCCACCGCGCCCTTGGCGGTCTTGGCGCCGCGGCTGACGCCGGTACCGACAGTGCCGGCCATGGCCCGGCCGGCCATTCCGGCCAGCGCCATCTCGCTGAGTGTGCTGCCCGAAGCGGACTCTCCGGCGATGGCGGCCGCCGGCAGCGCCGGCAAGGTCACTGCGGTGGGACGTACTGCCGGCGTGGCGACGGTCCACGTCGGTGGCACCGACAAACCGCCGATCGTGTTCGCCTCACCGAGACCGGCCGCGAGCCGACCCGATGGGACCGTGCCCGGAGGGAGATTCAGCAGAGGCGCGGGGAACGGCTTTACCGGGGCCGGTCCCTCTCCGGGCCAGGTTTGCTCCCCGTTCCACCCACTGACGATCCGGTCGGTGTGGGTACCGGTCAGGGCTCCGACCACGTCGAACGGCAGCGCCACTACCCCGAGGCTGCCTAGCGGTATGTCGGCTGCGAACGTTGCCAATCCCGCGGGCAGATCCACGAAGACCGAGATCAAATTGGCCAAGGTGCTGAGCGGGTCGGCGGCAACTGGGGCCGCGGCCGCGCCTTGCAGGGCGGCCGGCACCGCGGAGAACGCCTGCTGGATCGTGCTCTGCGCGTTGCCGGCTGCCGTGCCGGTGGCCTGACCGACCGCGGCCGACTGGCCGGCCTCGCCCGTCGGGTTGGTGTTCTGCTGGGGCGGAATGAAGGGCGACAGCTGGGTCGCGGCGGCCGACGAGGCCGAGTAGCCGAACATCGCGGCCACGTCCTGGGCCCACATCTCGCCGTACTGGGCTTCGTTCGCGGCGATCGCCTGAGTGTTTCGGCCGAACAAGTTGGTGGCGATCAGCGTCATCAATTGGCTGCGGTTGGCGGCGACCACCGGCGGTGGCACCGTCGCGGTGAAGGCGGTCTGGTACGCCGCGGCCGCGGACTTGGCTTGGGCGCCGGTCTCCTCGGCCTGCGCGGCGGTGGCCCGTAGCCAGGCCACAAAGGATGCGGCCGCTGCACTCATCGACACCGACGCCGGACCCATCCAGGATCCGGAGGTCAGTCCCGATACGGCCGATTGATAGGAATCGGCCGCGGAATGAAGCTCAGCTGCCAGCGTGCTCCATGCCTCGGCGGCAGCGATCAACGGTTCCGCCCCGGCGCCGGCATACATTCGGGCCGAGTTGACTTCCGGCGGATAACTTCCGAAATCCATCGCTAGCCAGCCCCTCTAAATCACCGCGGTCGAGCAGGCCATGCCCTCAATCGTGGCCACGCCATTGACCAATGGGTGAATGGTGGCACGCGCGGCAATCTTTGTCGCTTCACTGAGCGGCGCGGCGTGAGCCGACGTCTGAGTCACCGCAAGGGCTGTCCTGGCCATGGCGGCGCCGCTCACTGCGGTCCAACCCGACGGCAAGACAGCCGACGGGTGATTGCGACATGCGGGCTCAGCGGTCCCCGAAGGCATGGTCTCCCTTTCCAGTAATGGTCGAGCAGGCCGCCCATTATGTGGCGCTGGGTGAGCAGATTACGCGTCTACCGATCGACTGAACGGGTCGGCGAACATCGCTATTATCGGCATTGATCAGGCGATATACAAATGCTGGCGCGGGTCGGTGACATTGAATGGCACCAGACACGGATATCCCTCAGGTTAATTCTTAGTATTTCTCAGGTTTACCGGCGCGTCGACGACTGTTTTTCCGCCCTGAGGTCACGCGTTGCGTCCAAATTGTAGGGGCTGACCGGCGGACTCTCTTCCCGCCAAAGCCTTTTCCAGGCACTTGCCAGGGTTCTGTCAGCAAGCTGTACGCGCGACTGGAGTCACCCAGTCCGGGCCTGGCGGGTGACGTCCACCTCGGCTTCGAGCTGGGGTGATCCGTCGACACCGGCGGGAATTTCCGCGTCGGCCGTGACCACGTGGCGTGGTGGCAGTCCCTTGCGCAGCGTGGCGACCAGTTCCCGGTACGGGCCGACCAGGTAGACGGTGTCGCCGCCGCGCAGCCGCCCTTCGTGGTGGGGACGCAGATCGATCGGAACGTCTTCTCGGCAGATCGCGATCACCCGGGTCTTGTTCGACAACTTGCCCATCTGCAGCCCGTCGAGCTCGCTGCCCGCGGCAACCAGCATCGCGCCCACCATGAACGAACTCTGGCCGATCGAGAACGTGCCCAGCACCTCGACGCCCATCGCGGCGCCGATGAACCACGGCGCGGCCAACGCCACCGAGGAGCGGACGTTCTCGAAACCGAACCGCTGCGCCACAGCCAGACCCAGTGCGCGGTCGTAGACGCGAAGCACCACCGAGACCTCGGCGCGCCGATTGACCTCGGGGATCACCCGCGGCCCCAGCATTTCGGCCAGCACGATCCCGGTCTCGATGTTGATCATGTCGTCGCGGGTCAGCACCGCCACCGCACGGGCCCGTTCAACCCGTGCCGCCTGCAGCGTCTGAACTAATGTCGCGTCACCGAAGATCACCGGCACGTCCAGGGCGCGGGCCGCGGTCAGGAACCGGTTGTCTTCGTCGATCTCGATCACCGCGACGTCGTAGCCCGCCTTGAGCAGGTCGCTGACCACCCTCATGCCGAGCGCGCTCAGCCCGACGACGATCACGTGGTTGCGTAGGTGACGCACCCGCGGGCGGGCAAAGGCAAATACGAAGCGGCGGGACAGCAGCACGTCGGCGATGAACGCGACCAACAACGCGATCGTGGTCGCTCCGCCGAACATCAACATCGCGGCGAACAGGCGCAGCCACGTCTCCTGGTGGGCGAAGCTGAAGTCTCCGTAACCCGTAGTCGTGATCGTCTCGATGGTGAAGTACAGCGCGTCGACCCAGGACATGCGCGGGTGCTGATAGTTGAAGCGCAGCAATAGCATTGAGATGACGACCAGGGTCATCGCGGCCGCCAGGGCGGGGTAGAAGGCCGGGTTGAAATCGTTGACGACCGCCTTGACGCCGTCGAGCAGTCGTCGCAGCACGGCCGGTTGCGACCGCTTTCCCGCCGGGCGGCGAATCTTGATGCCGCGCTCGGCCGATTCGTCCGCGGTGCCGATCATCACGACACGGTCGCCGGCGAGCACCCGCTGAGTTCGCGTCGGGCAGACATCGATCTCACCCGGGCTCGACGATTGGTCGCCGTGGATGATTGCGACCGGGGCCAGGTCGCCGTAGATCTCGCGCAGCGTGCCGGGGCGCGGGACTTCACTGCCGGAAACCAGGAACTGGGTGCCGGCCGCCTCGAAGGGGTGTGTGCGGTGCGCGAGGCACGCTTCCACCACCGACGGCGCGGTCAGCTCGGCGACGTCGAGGATTGCGCCCGGCCCGTTGTCGGCGGCCATCGCCGCGCGCAGCACGTCATTGGCCAGCCTGGCGACCACCCGCACCGATGGGTTGGATCGTCTTGCCAACAAAGCGATTTCGAGATTGGCTGCATCGTCGTCACCGGCGCACACCACGGCCAGCGCATCGGCGATGTTGGCGCTTTCAAGGACATTACACATCGTGCTGAGGTCATTGGTCCCCAGCCGGACGACTTGTGCGCCGGCGCGTTCCAACTCCTCGATGATGGTGGAGGCCAGCGCATCGTCACCGCTGACAATGATGTGATGCTGCATTCTCTCATCCGCCACTCTGCACGGGTGGGCTTCAAATTTGCTGACGCTGTTACTGGAATAGGTTACACCACGGCTTTATCCGAACCCGGTGCAACGCGCTATTTTGCTGGCGGCTACCACGACCAGCGCCAGCGCGCTAACCCGTTCTCGCGCAAGGGCTCTCACGGCTCGAAGCGATATCCCATACCGGCCTCGGTCAGCAGGTGGGCGGGATGGGACGGGTCGTCTTCGAGCTTGCGGCGCAACTGCGCGAGAAACACTCGCAGATAATGGGTTTCCGTCGCGTATTTGGGTCCCCACACCTCGCGGAGCAACTCCTCGCGACCGACGAGCTTGCCCCGGTTGCGCACCAGCATTTCCAGCATGCCCCACTCCGTGGGGGTCAGATGGACTTCTGCGCCGTTCTTGATCACCTTCTTGATGGACAGGTCGACGACGAACGATTTGGTTTCCACCACCGGGTTGTCCGCGCCGGTGGGCACCGTTGCCCGTCGTACCGCGGCGCGCAGCCGGGCCAGCAGCTCATCCATGCCGAACGGCTTGGTCATGTAATCGTCCGCGCCCGCGTCGAGCGCGCCGACCTTGTCGGAGGAATCGGTGCGCGCCGACAGCACGATCACCGGTGCGGACAGCCAGCCGCGCAATCCGGCGAGCACCTCGATGCCGGACATGTCCGGCATGCCCAGATCAAGGATCACCACCTGGGGCGGGTGCTCGGCGGCCAGCGCCAGCGCGCGCGATCCGGTCGGTGCGGTCAGCACCTCGTAGCCGCGCACCGAAAGGTTGATGCGCAGCGCGCGAAGCAGCTGCGGGTCGTCGTCGACGACGAGTACGCGGGTCATTGGTTCCGCTCCGAGTCCGGCGCGGCGAGGTCGATCAGGATGGTCAGCCCGCCGCCAGGGGTGTCGGTCGCGGTGATCGTGCCGTCCATCGCCTCGACGAAGCCCTTGGCCACCGACAGACCCAGGCCCAGCCCGGTGGTCGTGTCGAAGTCACCGAGCCGCTGGAATGGCTGGAACATCTCATCGGCGGCGCCTTTGGCCACACCCCGTCCTTCGTCGACGACGTTGATCAAGACCCGCGTCCCGACCTGCCCCGCGTTGACCCGGACCATGCTCGCGGGCGCATAGCGCAGCGCGTTGTCGATCACGTTGGACAGCACCCGCTCCAGCAGCCCCGGGTCACCCATTGCGACCGTTCCCCCGACCTCGACCTTGACCCGGTCGATGCCGGCCCGTTCGTTCATCGTGCAGCGGCCACCGATTCCGACGAGCGCCCGCTGGACGACCTCTTCGAGGTAGACCTCGGTCAGTTCGGGCTTCACCACGCCGGCGGCCAGCCGGGACGAGTCGAGCAGGTTGGCCACGAGCAGGGACAGCTGATCGACCGACTCCTCGACGGTGGCCAGCAACTCGCTGGTGTCTTCTGGGGAGAAGTAGACGTCTTCGGCGCGCAGGCTCGAGACCGCTGCCTTGGCGGCGGTCAGGGGAGTCCGCAGATCGTGGCCGAGGGCGGACAGCAGCAGGCGCCGCAGCTCGTCGGCCTCCGCGAGGGATTTGACCTTGCCTGCTTCCGTGGCGAGCTCGCCTCGCTTGACCAGGCCGGCGGCCTGGGTTGCCACCACGGACAGCACCCTGCGGTCGCGACCGGTCAGCGCGCGGCCGGACATCAGCAGCCAGAACTCCTCGTCGCCGACCTTGACCGCGGTGTCCGCCGCGTCGACCCTGCTGCACGGATTCGTGCCCACCGCGGCGACGGATTCCGGGTGCCCGTTGACCTCGCGCACCAGGCATACCGCGCGCTGCGAATAGGCCTCCCTGACCCGCTCGAGGAGCGTGTTGAGGTCGGCGCCGCGCAGCACCGACGCGGCGAACAGCGACAGCAGTTCGGCCTCCTGGCTGGCCCGCCTCGCTTCGCGGGCCCGGCTGGCCGCCGCGTCCACCAGGACCGCGATCGCCATCGCGATCCCCAGCAACAGCACGACCGTCAGCACGTTGCTCAGGCTGTTGACGGCCAGGGAGTAGCGCGGCTCGGTGTGGAAGTAATCCAGCAGCACGCCGGACAGCACCCCGGACAGCAGCGCGGGGGCCAGGCCGCCGAACAGCGCGACGCCCACCACACCGGCGAAGAACATCGCGGACTTCCCGGCGATGTCCAGCGTCGGATCCAGCCGCGTCGTGACCGCCAGGATCGCCCAGGGCACGGTCGCCGCGGCCAGCCAAGACACCACCTGGCGCGTGCGCGGCGAGATGGTCGTGAACGCCCACCCACGGTTGGCCTGCTCGTGGCTGACCATGTGGACGTCGATCTTGCCTGAGTTCTTGATGGTGGCCGCGCCGATGCCCTCGCTGAAAATGCTGGCCCACCGCGAACGGCGGGAGCTGCCGAGCACCAGCTGGGTGGCGTTGGTCTCGCGGGCGAAGTCCAGCAGCGCGCACGACACCTCGTCGCCGACCACGACGTGAACCGTGGCCCCGATGCTGGCGGCAAGTTCGCGCACCTTGCCCATCTCGCGGGGGGACACGGTGGCGAGTCCGTCACCGCGCACGACGTGCACCACCATGAGCTGTGCGCTGGACTTCGACGCGATGCGAGATGCCCTGCGCACCAACGTTTCCGACTCCGGTCCGCCGGTCACCGCGACGACCACGCGCTCGCGGGCCTCCCAGGTGTCGGTGATCTTCTTGTCGGCGCGGTACTTCGTCAGAGCCGAGTCGACCTGGTCGGCGAGCCACAGTAGCGCGATCTCACGCAGCGCGGTCAGGTTGCCGGTGCGGAAGTAGTTGCTGAGCGCGGCGTCGATCCGTTCGGACGGATAGACGTTCCCGTGAGCTAGCCTGCGCCGCAACGCTTCTGGAGTGATGTCGACCAGCTCGATCTGGGCTGCTTTCCGGACCACCTCGTCGGGCACGGTTTCGCGTTGCTCGATTCCGGTGATCTGCGCGACGACGTCGTTGAGGCTCTCCAGGTGCTGGATGTTGAGCGTCGAGATCACCGTGATGCCGGCGTCGAGCAAGGTTTCGATGTCCTGCCAACGCTTTTCGTTGACGCTGCCCGGGATGTTGCTGTGCGCGTATTCGTCGACCAGCGCCACCTCGGGTTTGCGGCGCAGCACGGCCTCGATGTCGAGTTCGGGAAACGACCCCTCGCGGTAGGTGATGTGGTGCGGCGGAATGACCTCGATGCCCTCGAGGAGTTCACCGACCTTCTTGCGGCCGTGCGTTTCCACGACCGCGGCGACGACGTCGGTTCCGCGCTCCAGCCGGCGGTGCGCCTCACCGAGCATGGCGCAGGTCTTGCCGACGCCCGGCGCGGCGCCGAGATAGATCCGCAGCTCGCCTCGACGCTGCGGGTACGTGCGGTGAGCCAGTGGATCGTCGTAGGACGCCGGCCCGTTCGTGGAGGTCACATCGCCATCATCCACCGTGAAGTTCAAGACTTCACCGGGAAGTCGCGGTCCAGCTCGAGATTGAGCGCGACCACGTTGACCACCGGCTCGCCGAAGACTCCGAGCGGCCGGTCGTGCTGATTGCGGAGGACCGCGTCGCGCACCTGCGCCGCAGTGACACCGCGCGCCTTCGCCACCCGGGCCACCTGAATGGCGGCATAAGCGGGCGAGATGTCCGGGTCGAGGCCGCTGCCGCTGGCGGTGACCGCGTCAGCAGGGACGGCGGGCTGATCCGGGGCCGCGCCGCGAATCGGCACGATTTGACCGGCCGAGTAGTCCTGGCCGAATTGCGCGCACTGCACCCGGACACCGCGAAAGACCTGCTGAAACACCGTGGTAGGAGCGCTTCCCGGCTTCGAGCACGGCTGGTTGACGCTGACCACCCGGGTCGGGTGGCTGACGTTGCCGCTCGCGTCCCGCGGACCAATCGCCGATAGCACCGCGCCCACGCCGTCGCCGGTGCAGAACGGGCGTGAGCCATCGACCTTCTCGAGGCTTCCGATGGCGACGCTGCGCGAGCAGACCTGAGTCAGCAGGCTGGGCTTGAAGCCGGCCACGGAGGGATCGCCGCCGGGCGTCAGCTTGCTGGGATCGGCGGGGGTGTCCACGATGCTTTCCGGGCCCAGGTTGCTGGCTCCGGACGCCAGCGGGTCGTAGCCGGACCCGGCCGCCGAGGGCCGACTCTGGAAATACTGTGTCAGCGGGTTGCCGTCTTTGCTGGTGAACGATTGGCCGATGAGCCGGCTGCCCGCGGGCCTTCCGGCTATCTTGACGATCGAGCCCTCGGCCTTGGTGTGCAGGCCGGGAAGCAGCGAAACACCCCACACCGCAAGCGGGTAGACGACGCCGGTGATCACGGTCAGCACCAGCAGGGCCCGCAGAGCCGCCCAATGCTGCCGAAAAACGTTGCTGAGATTCACTGGCGGCGCTCCTCTGCATCACTTCGTTTTGAATCGTCGCTGCCGACGCGATTCATCTCAGCTCATCCCAGGAATGAATTGCACGACCAGGTCGATCAGCTTAATGCCGACGAACGGGGCGACGATGCCGCCGAGTCCGTACAGATACAGGTTGCGGCTCAACAGCTTTGAGGCACTGCTCGGGGTGTACTGAACACCGCGCAGCGCCAGCGGAATCAGCACGACGATGATGATCGCGTTGAAGATCACCGCCGACAGAATCGCCGATTGCGGGCTGTGCAGGCGCATCACGTTGAGCAGGTCCAGGCCCGGGAACAACGCCACGAACATGGCCGGGATGATCGCGAAATACTTTGCGATGTCGTTGGCGATGGAGAACGTGCTCAGTGCCCCGCGGGTGATCAACAACTGCTTGCCGATCTCGACGATCTCGATCAGCTTGGTGGGGTCGGAATCGAGGTCGACCATGTTGCCGGCCTCTTTGGCCGCGCTGGTCCCGCTGTTCATCGCCACCCCGACGTCGGCCTGGGCGAGCGCTGGCGCGTCGTTGGTGCCGTCACCGGTCATCGCGACCAGCCGGCCGCCTTCCTGCTCACGCTTGATCAGCATCAGCTTGTCTTCGGGGGTGGCTTCGGCCAGGAAGTCGTCGACGCCCGCCTCTTCGGCGATCGCCCGCGCGGTCAGCGGGTTGTCACCGGTGATCATCACGGTCCGGATACCCATCTCGCGCATCTCGTCGAAGCGGGCCCGCATACCGTGCTTGACCACGTCCTTGAGGTAGATGACGCCGAGGACCTGTGCGGTGTGGCCGTCGTTGTCGACGACGCCGACCACCAGCGGGGTGCCGCCCGCGGCCGAGATGCCGTCGACGACATCGCCGAGCATGTCGGGGATCGTGCCGCCCTGCTCGCGAACCCACTTGATGACCGAGCTGGCCGCGCCTTTGCGCAGCTGCCGGGCATCGAGGTCGACGCCGGACATGCGCGTGGTCGCCGTGAACTCGACCCAGTGCGCGTGGGTGAGTTCGCCCGGTGGGCGTTCCCGCAAGCCGTGATGCTCCTTGGCGTACACCACGATCGAGCGGCCTTCGGGGGTTTCGTCGGCGAGGCTGGACAGCTGCGCGGCGTCGGCGAGGTCGTCGGCGGTGACGCCCGCGACCGGGATGAAGTCGGACGCCTCCCGGTTGCCCAGGGTGATCGTTCCGGTCTTGTCCAGCAGAAGCGTGTCGACGTCACCGGCGGCCTCGACGGCGCGGCCCGACATGGCCAGCACGTTGCGCTGCACCAGACGGTCCATGCCGGCGATGCCGATGGCCGACAGCAGGGCACCGATGGTGGTTGGGATCAGGCACACCAGCAGGGCCACCAGCACGACGCCGTTGACTCCGTTGTTGTTCAGCGCCAACGTGTTTGCCACGCCGGGGTTGTTGGCCTTCGAGTAGATCGCCAGCGGCTGCAGGGTCGCCACCGCGAACAAGAAGATCAGCGTCAGCGCCGCCAGCAGGATGTTCAGCGCGATCTCGTTCGGGGTTTTCTGCCGGTTGGCGCCCTCGACGAGGGCGATCATCCGGTCGATGAAGCTCTTCCCGGGCTCCTGGGTGATCCTGATGATGATGCGGTCTGACAGCACTGTCGTCCCGCCGGTGACCGCGGACCGGTCGCCGCCGGACTCCCGGATCACCGGTGCCGATTCGCCGGTGATCGCTGATTCGTTGACCGAGGCAATGCCGTCCACGATTTCGCCGTCGCCGGGAATGATGTCGCCGGCTTCGACGACGACCAGATCACCCTTCTGCAACTCCGGCGCCCGGACGTCTTCCTCAGTGCCGGGCTGGTCCGGCGACCACCCTCGCAGACGACGAGCGATGGTGTCCGCCTTGGACTTTCGCAGGGTGTCGGCCTGCGCCTTGCCGCGGCCCTCGGCGACGGATTCGGCGAGGTTGCCGAACAGCACGGTCAGCCAGAGCCAGAACACGACGAGCCAGCCGAACCACGACGAGTCCTGGATCGTCAGAAAGGTCGACCAGATGGCGCCGACCTCGACGATCAGCATCACCGGGTTGCGCCACAGGGTGCGCGGATCGAACTTACGCAAAGCATCGGGCAGCGCTTTGAGCAGCATCGCGGGGTCGAGCAATCCGCCCTGGACCCGGCTGCGCGACGAAACTCCGCCGTGCGGATGCTGCGAAGACTGCGCGGAGTGGATTTTGGACGTCATCGAGGTCGCCATGTCAGTGAATTCCTTCAGCAAGGGGCCCGAGCGCCAGAGCCGGGAGGAACGTCAGGGCACACAGAATGACCGTCACCGCAGCGACCAAACCGACGAACTGCGGCCGGTGAGTGGGCAGCGTGCCGGGCGACTCGGGTGTATGTCCTTGCCGCGCAAGCGAACCGGCCAGCGCCAGCACCAGAATGATCGGCAGGAATCGGGCCAGAAGCATGGCCAAGCCCAGCGCGGTGTTGTAGAACGTGGTGTTGGCCGACAGGCCGGCGAACGCGGAGCCGTTGTTGTTCGATGCGGAGGTGAAACCGTAGAGCACTTCAGAGAGGCCGTGCGGTCCGGTATTGGCCATACCGGCGCGTGGCCCGGGTAGCCCCATCGCGACGCCCGTTCCGAGCAGCACCAGCAGTTCGGTGACTGGGAAATAGCTTGCGGCGAGCTTCATTTCGCGCGGACGAATCTTCTTGCCCAGATACTCTGGAGTGCGGCCCACCATCAGACCGGCGATGAAGACCGTGAGAATCGCCATGATCAACATGCCGTAGAGACCCGACCCGACCCCACCGGGCGCCACCTCGCCGATCTGCATGTTGAACAACTGGATCAAGCCGCCGACGCTGGAGTAGGAGTCGTGCGCTGAATCGACGGCGCCGGTAGAGGTCAGCGTCGTCATGTCCGCGAAGACCCCGGAGTCGAAGACCCCGAAGCGCTGCTCGACGCCCTCGATTGTGGATCCGGCAGCGGTGGGCACGGTTCCGTGATGGGCCAGCTGGAACGCCTCGACCAGGATCAGGCTGACCGCGGCGAGCACTCCCATGACCGCGGCGATCGCGTAGCCCTGCTTCTTGCTCGTCACCATGCGACCGAAGGTGCGCGGCAACGAGAAGCTGATCGCGGTCAGCAGGAAAATCTCCACCCAGTTGGTCCACGGGGTCGGATTCTCAAAGGGGTGCGCGGAGTTGGCGTTGTAGAACCCGCCGCCGTTGGTGCCGAGTTCCTTGATCGCTTCCTGGCTGGCGACTGGTCCGCCGGGCAGCGTCTGCTGTACGCCGTTGAGCGTCGTGATGACCTGATCGTGCAGGTGGAAGTTCTGAATCACCCCGCCGGCGATCAAGACGACGGCGCCGATGAACGACAGCGGCAGCAGGATGCGCAGCGTGCCGCGGACCAGATCCACCCAGAAGTTGCCGATTTCCAGGGTCTTGGTCCGGGCGAAGCCGCGCACCAGGGCGATCGCGACGGCCATACCCACCGCCGCCGAGGCGAAGTTCTGCACGGCCAGTCCGGCCATCTGCACCAAGTGGCCCTGCGTCGACTCGCCCGCGTATGCCTGCCAGTTGGTGTTGGTGACAAAACTGACCGCGGTGTTCCAGGCCAGCGACGGCGTCATCGGCGTCGCTGGGTTGTGCAGGTGCAGCGGCAGCTTGTCCTGCAGCAACTCGAAGAAGAACAGGAACAGCACGCTGACCGCTGAGAACGCCAGAACGCTGCGGCCATAGGCGTGCCACGGCTGCTGGGCCTTGGGGTTGGCCCCGATCAGCCGGTAGATCAGCTTTTCGATGCGCCAATCCCGCTCCGAGGTGTAGACCCGAAACATGTAGTCGCCCAACGGAATATGCACCGCCACCAGGGCTGCGACGAACAAAGCGACAAATGCGATACCCGCGCCGGGGTTCACTTTAGAACCTTTCCGGAAAGTACAGAGCGGCGACCAGATAGACCGCGGTTACCGCGGCGAGCGCGAGGCCGATGATGTTGTGGTAACTCATAGCTTCTCCACCAGCTTCTGCACGTAGCCCAGGACGGCGAACAATGCCACCGTCAGCACGACGTAGGCAACCACGGCCATCGTTTCTCCGTTCGTACATGCCGGTCGGTCGATCGGCGATCACGTCTTGGCTCCGGCAAGCAATTTAGTCTCGACTATCGGGTCTGAAAAGAAAGCTAGGCGCAGTCGATGTACAAAGCGTTGCCGCTAACGATTTCTTTACAGCGTGTCGCCGAATTGATGTTTGCTCTAGAAGGCGACCGACTTCGCCTGGCTGTGCTCACGTGCGGATCGATATTTGCTGTACGCGCAGTGATGCACACTACTCGGCCAGCGGCAGACGCACCCGGAAAATTGTTCGGCCCGCTGCGGATTCGGCCGTAACCGACCCGTTGTGCGCCTTGACGATCGAGTCGACAATGGCCAACCCGAGCCCGTTGCCCCCACCTTCGTGGGGCGCGTCTTTCGCGCGCACGAACCGATCGAAGAGATGGGGCAGCAGCGCCGGATCGATATCGGGCCCGTCGTCGGCTACCACCAGCTCGGCATAGGGTCCGTCAGAGACCAGGCGGTAGCAGGTGATCGACGTCGTCACCGTTGTCCCTGACGGGGTGTGCACCCACCCGTTGGTCAACAGGTTGCTGACCAGCTGATGCAGCCGGTCGGGGTCCCCGCGCACCCAGACCGGGTCATCGGGCAGATCCTTGACCCAACGGTGGCCCGGCGCCGCCACCGCGGCGTCGTTGAACGCGTTGAGCACGATGTCGGCGAGGTCGACGTCCTCGGTGCGCAGATCGTCTCCCTCACCCAATCGCGACAGCAGCAGAAGTTCGTCGACGAGCGAGGCCATCCGGGCGGCCTCGGACTCGATACGGGCCAGCGCGTACTCCGTCGTCGGTGGTAGCGCGGCACTGTCCTGGCGGGTGAGCTCGGAGTAACCCTGTAGTGCCGCCAGTGGCGTCCGTAGTTCGTGACTGGCATCGGTGATGAATTGCCGCATGCGCCGGTCGGATTCGGCTCGGTACGCGAGCGCACTGTCGACGTTGTCCAGCAACCGGTTGAAGGTGTGCCCGACGATTCCCACTTCGTTGTTGGGGTCGGTGTCGCCGGGGAGGACTCTGGCGGTGATGCGGTGATCGTCACCGGTGAGCGGGGTGCCGGCGACCTCGGCGGCGGTGACGGCGACGCGCCGCAGCGGCCGAAGCGCATATCCAACCACCAATGCAGTCAACCCCGACGTCACCAGCAGAGCGGCCACCGAAAGCACTGTCGCACTGACGATTCGGCGACTGATGGTCTTATTCACCAGATTCAGTGACAGCCCGACCACCAATTCGTCACCAGCACTGGTGGTTTGGCTGCTGACCCGGTATGGTCCCAGCCTGCCCAGCTTCACCGTGCGGATCTCGCCGTCGTGCCAGGTCTGTGCCTGGATGGCGGCGACGACGTCCGGGGAGCCGGCGCGGGGATCGTCCTCGTAGAAGACCGCGGAACCGGTCACCTCACCGCGATGGATCACGGCGATCACATTTCCGGGGTTCTGCCCGGTGAACCCCAGCAGTGCGGGACCGATCGCGAGGTGCTGGCCGGATTCTCCGGCCAGATATCTGGAGTACGAATGATCAAGCGAGTCAAGTGATTCCACGACGTCGGCGTCGGTCATCGCGTAGACGTATGTTCGCAGACTCAGCACCGAGATGATGCCAACCACCACGAACACGATCGTCACCACCGCCGAGACACCGAGGACTAGCTGCTGACGGAGGGTGCGCGGCCGCCACCACGGAGTGGTCGGCGCTCCGGTCATGTCAGTGCCACCTCGGTGTTACGCCGGTGGGCGGAGCATGTACCCGACGCCACGCACGGTGTGGATCATCGGCTCACGGCCGGCATCGATCTTCTTTCGTAGGTACGAAATGTACAGATCGACGATGCTGGTACGTCCGGCGAAGTCGTAATTCCAGACCCGGTCCAGGATTTCGGTACGGGTCAGCGCCCGGCGCGGGTTGCGCATCAGAAAGCGAAGCAGCTCGAATTCGGTGGAGGACAACGAGATCAGCGAACCGGCCCGGTCTACTTCGTGGCTTGCGCCATCGAGGGTGAGGTCGCCGATCGTCAGGCTTTCTTCGGCGGGGGGAGCGAGATGAATCGAGCGCCGGAGCAGGCCCCGAAGCCGCGCGACCAGCTCTTCGAGGCTGAACGGTTTGGTCATGTAGTCGTCGGCGCCTGCGGTCAGCCCGGTCACCCGGTCCATCACCGAGTCGCGCGCCGTCAGGAACAGGGTGGGGGTATACGGCCCCTGCTGGCGGACCCGGTGCAGGATTTCCAAGCCGTCGATATCGGGAAGCATGATGTCGAGGACCAGCACGTCGGGTTCGACATCGTCGAATTTGCTGACGGCGTCCCGGCCGTTGTGGGCGACCTCGACTGTCCAGCCTTCGTAGTGCAGGGCCATCTTGACCAGGTTGGTCAGGGCGGGTTCGTCATCGACCAGCAGAACCCTGATCGGTGATCCGTCATCACGGCTGATCCGGGGGAGTTGACCGAGGATGGCTTGACGCGGCCGCTGCTCGCGCGTAGTTCCCGACATGACCGCCATGGTTCCCAATCTTCCCTGCCACACAGCGCGTTGTCACGAAGCTCATACCGTTCTCAAATATGCCTGCCACCGGGCGAACAAGGAACTTAGAGGACCCAGATATGTGTTCTCGATGGTTCGGTTCCATGTGCTTGATATGAGCCGGTACTGGGCAGGCCCTGGGCATCAGCAGTGTCTGATAAGGCGGCGGCGACTCACAATGGTGATGTCCTGCTAATCGATTGATTCCCAACGCTTTACAGGACATCGCTGTCAATGCCGGAATTGACGACGGGAGTAGCCGCGCCCAAGGCGACATTCCCAAGCCTGACGGAACGCGACACCGACGGGATGCAGCGAATCGGTTGCGCAGCAACATCGTTCCCCGACTCCTGGTTGACCCAAAAACGACTGTGGCCCGCACACCGAGGTGTGCGGGCCACAGTAGGTTGCGCGGGGGTCAGGCCCAGCTTGAGCCCACAGCCGAGTCGGTGGACGACATGTTGTTGCCCGCCGTCTGCACCTTCTGGCCGTGGGAGTTGGCTTGTTCGTAGATGACCTGGAAGTTGCGGCCCAACTGGGTGATGAACTCCTGGCACGCCACCGAACCCGAGCCACCCCAGAAGTCACCGGCAGCCAGCACATCGCGAACGATGGCCTGGTGCTCGGCCTCCAACGAGGCAGCCTGGGCACGGATCAGCGCGCCGTGGGCATCGACATCACCGAACTGGTAACTGATCGACATCTTGTTTCTCCTAAGTCTGTTCGGTGATCGGCTAGCTGGACAGGATCTGCTGAGAGCCCTGCTCTTGGGACTCGTAGTTGTTGGCGTCGCGGATCAACCCATCCCGGACACCGTGCAGCATGTTCACGATGTTGCGGAACGCGGTGTTCATCTGACCCATGGTGTCGTGCGACGTCAGCTGAGCGGTACCGCTCCAGCCGGCCCCGGCGATGTTCTGGCTCGACGCCCACATCTTGCGGGCCTCGTCCTCAACGGTCTGCGCGTGAACGTCGAAACGTCCCGCCATCGCCCGCATCTCGTGCGGGTCAGTCATAAAGCGAGTAGGCATATCTCTCTCCTTATTGCGTAGTGGTGGTAGTTGTGTCCGGTGAAGGCGCCATCGCCTTCGTCGAATGTCGTTAGACGAGGACCCTTGTCGGCATGACCTTCGGCTTGACCCCGTAGCGCGGTCCGCCGATTCCCATGCCGGCCTTGCCGCCGGCTGAGGCCATTCCGGGCATGATGCCCGGGGCTCCGCCCGTACCGGTGGCCATCTCGTCGGTGGCCGCGGTCCAGCCGGTACCGGCCAGCGTGGCCTCGGTGGTGGCAGCGGGAGCGGCTGCCGACCATCCGGCCGGCACCGACATTCCGCCGACCTCGGCCGCGCTGCCCATCCCGGCCAGCGTTGCGCCGCCCGCGCCGGACGTCGATCCGGCCAGCGTGGTGCCGAAGCCGAGACCGGCGCCCAGCGGTTCGGCGTCGCCGATCGTGACACCGAAGGGAGCGCCGGCCACGAAGTGGTTCAAGGTTCCCAGCGCCGAGGCCATCATCATGATGCACCAGGACAGCGTCACGTCGAAGGAGTTGAAACCGTTGGAGATCAGGGGCACGCCCGCGAAACCCTGGATCGCTTGGTACAGGCCGGTGAGTTCGTCGCCGACGGTGGCACCAGGGGTAGCTGCCGCACTCGAGGCGCTTTGCAGGCTGCTGAGCAGTCCGTTGGTGCCCGAGTTGGCCGCGTTGCTGTTGACCGCGTTGGCGACCGCGGCCGACTGCGCTCCCGCGCCACCGGGGTTAGTCGACTGGGCCGGTTCCTGCAACGGAGTCACCTGCGCCGTGGTGGCGGCGCTGGCGGCATATGTGCTCATGGCGGCAGCATCCTGTGCCCAGAACTCGCCGTACATCGCTTCGTTGGCGGCGATCGCCGGGGTGTTCTGGCCCAGGATGTTGGTCGCGACCAACATCGCCAGCTGCGCACGGTTGGCGAACACGACGGGCGGGGGAATGGAGGCCATGAACGCCGCCTCGTACGCCGCCGCCGAGGCGGTGGCCTTCGCGGCCGCCTCCTGCAGCTGCGCGGAGGTGGTCTGCAGCCACTCGATGTTCTGCTGAGCCGAGGCCGCCATCGCGGTCGACGACGGTCCCTGCCATTCCGACCCGGTGAGCGAGGAGATCACCGATTCGTAGGCGGCCGCGTTGGTGCTGAGTTCCGAGCTCAAGCCGCTCAGCGATGCGGCAGCGGCCATCATCGGTCCCGCGCCCGCTCCGGTGTAGATGAGCGTGGAATTGACCTCGGGGGGTCGCGCTGCGAAATCAAAAACCATGTCCAGATTTCCTGTCTATGTGAGGGTTATGAGTTCGAATGTTGGTGTCACCGGCCGACATTGGCGGTTGCGGGTCCTTAGGTAAGCGTCGGCTTCGGCACCAAGGGCATGACCTTTGGCTTGACGCCGTAGCGCGGGGCACCGAAGCTCGAGCCGCCACGACCGCCGTTGGCAACCGCCGGCATGCCGGCGACTCCGTTCGTCATGCCGCCCGTGGCGGGCGCCCCGGTGCCGAACGTCTGCGACGCCAGCGTGACGGGAGCGCCGGCCGCTGCCGGCAGGCCGGCGCCGCCGGCCCAGCTCGGCGGCACCGAAAGCGCGCCAATCGACGACCCGCCGCCGGCCGAGGCCAGGAGCGGAGCGGCACCCATCGCGCCGGCTCCGCCCATGCCCGCCGCGGGGGCGACGTTGCCGGCCAGGGCGCTGCCCAGGCCGCCGATGTCGGCAGACGCCGTCGCGGGGCCGGTCATCGCGGTGAGAAGACCACCACCACCGAGGCCGATGAGGTCCGAACCGGCCGACGCCCAGTTACCGATGTTGATGTTGACCAGGTTGCCGATGTTGCTGCTCAGCTGGCCGAGCAGTCCGGTCGGGTCGGTCAGCGTCGTGTTGATTCCGTTGATGAAGTCGGTCAGGTTTGTAATCGCGTCGGCGGGCTGCGCGGCGGCCGATGTGGCGTTGCCTGCGCCGCTCGACAGCGCATTCGCCGCCGCGCCAGCCTGGTTGGCCGACTCGGTGTCCTGATACGACCCCGAGGACTGACCCAGCAGCTGGGTGAACTGCTGCTGAATGGCCTGGGCCTGGGCGCTCACGGTCTGGTAGAGCTGCCCGTACGTCGAGAACACCCCTGCCTGCAGGATCGACACCTCGTCGGAGGCGGCGGGAACGACGTCGGTGGTCGAGGCCGCAGCGCCGGCGCTTTCGGCGGCGAACGAGTTGAAGATCCCCTCCAGCTGCTGCGCGGCGGCTGCGATCGCGGCAGGCTGCGTATTCACGAAGGCCATGTACGTCTCCTGTTGTAAAAAGCCGACCCTGGCGAGGGGTCGGCCACGGCGGTCAAGGCGTGGGTGTTGGTCGTGCTGCGCTGGCGTCCACGGGTAAACCTTCGCGGAGCCGCAGGCCCCTTGCCCAGCGGGTTAATGGCTTCTTAACAACCACGGCGGAACTTTTAACACTTTTCACGCGCCGTCCTGCGACAACGCCAGATCGATGGAATACGGCGTTAACACGCTAGATTCGTCGCTAGCCCCCATAGCCCAATTGGCAGAGGCAGCGGACTTAAAATCCGCCCAGTGTCGGTTCGAGTCCGACTGGGGGCACCGGCCGGCGGTAGAGGCCGACGTGTGTGTCGCCGATCACAGTGGACATGGGTTGTGGGACTGCGGTGTTGGTGTGTCAACCATCCCGCGCGAGCGTCGGCCCGGCAAGCGTCTTGACGACTTCCTGACGCGGTCGCAGCTGGTGCCGACCGTCTTCCTAGCCGGCAGCTACGTAGCGGGCATCCCGCGGTGGCCGAATATGTATGTCCCGGTGTGGTTTAGGCGGACCCACGGCGCCGCGAAGATCGGGAAGCCACGATCGCGCGCCGATTTGCAGAAGTGGTAATCCTCGGACAGCAGGCTGTTCCCGGAGTCAGAATCGATGCTGACGGCATAGAACTCCTTCAGTTCGAGTCCCGGTGTCGAGCTGTCGACGTAGGACGGTGTATCGCCGGCCAGAGCGTCGAAAACCCCTCGCTTGATCAGCATGAATCCGGTTCCCGCATTCGCAATCTCGACGAGCCCCTCGGCGGTCACCCGATCCTGGGAGCTGTCGATGAGGTTCACGACCAACGAAGACTCGTGCTCGCGCAGGCGTTCGGGAGGCACGCCCGCGTTCGCGGCGCGTGCCACCGCAAGCCAGTTGATCTCCTTCTTCGGATAGATCCCGCACACGATGTCCTTATCGGCCCGCACCATCCTGACGATGTCGACCGGGTCGAAGCCGATGTCCGCGTCGATCCACATCAGGTGGGTCGCCGGTGAATTGAGGAACTGGAAGGTGAGGTAATTCCTGGCGCGCGTCACAAGGCTGTCGTTGACCACGCAGCTGAAGTTCAACCCGATGCCGTTTCTGAAGAAGGTGGCCGGCGTGTGGGCCAGCGACATCGTGTACGCGGCCGAAGCCATGCCGCCGTACATCGGCGTCGCGATGAACACGCGTGGGCCGGCGGCGACTGGCCCCATATCAAGGCTCTGCTCGTCAGCTGCCACGTGAGTTCTCCCGCAACTCGGGGTTGAGCGCCATCGCGACGAAGTCTACTCGCCACAGCGTTTGGAACAGCTGACGGACGTACGGCTCCAATTCAGCTGTGGCCGTGCCTGATCCGCCGTGTTGGGTAACGACCGAGCCGATGATCTCACGGATCGATCGCCGGCCGTCGACCTGCTGGACGAAGGGAAGCTGAGCCGGGTTGAGGCCGATACGCGAACCCGGCCAATAGATCTCGCTACCCGAGAGGCCGCAGCGGTACCGGAACACCGGGATGTAGTCGAGGGCCGCGGGGTCCGAAAAGTCAATCCGATAGCGCGCTTCCGGCCGTTCCGGACGGCACGCCATGAAAAAATGGCAGCCGTTCATCGTCTGTAGCCGCTCCATCACCGACCAGATCTTGTTGTCGGGCAACGCATTGACGGCAGGGTAGTAGGTGGCAGGCTGGCCGGCCAGATCTTGTGGGTAGTACGGAGTCTTGTGGTACCAGCCCTGAAACACCAGGCCCGCCGATCCGACGAACGAGATGCACTCGTCGACCGTGTAGCTGCGCGCCCGACCGTGCAGGAACGTGTCCACCAGGGCCGCATCGTCTTGTAAGTCGCCGGCCCGCCTGAGATAGCTGTTGACGGGGTGGTCCTCCGGCAATGCCGCGATGGTGTCCTTGACGATCTGCAGCGACGCATCGTCCTGGCCGAGGTCCATGTCGCGAAATACGGACTCCAGCAACTCGACTCCGATTCGCCCGTGCTTTCCGTACAGCATCAACGCCATGACCCCGTCTGGCCGCAGGCATCCGGCAAGGGCTTCGAGGCCGGCCAGCGGGTCCGCCATGTGGTGCAAGACGCCGGTCGACACGACGAGGTCGAACTGACGTCCGAGTGTCGCCAGTTCTTCGATCGGAAGCAGGTGCAGCCGCAGGTTGTGCAGGCCGTGCTTGTCTTTCAGGTGTTGTTGGTGATCCAGCGAGGCCTGGCTGATGTCGACCCCGACCACCCTGGCACCCGGATTGCCGAACGCGAAAACCGCGGCTTGGTTGGTGCCGCAACCCGCGATCAGAATGTCGAGATCTGCCCGGTAGTCCCGGTCCGGCCAGAAAATTCGGTGCGCGTGAGCGGGGTCGAACCAATCCCAGTTGCCGACGCTCCAGGCGTCGAGATCCGCGATGGGAGGCGGGTATCGCCACCGCTCGTACTGGCGGCTGACCACGTCGTCGCGCGCGTCGGCCATCCGGGGATTATCGAACACCGCCGCCAGACCGGCAAAATGAGGGCCGGCCCGCGTGTCGCGGCCTGTGATGTTCAACTCTTCTGCAAGAAACTCTAAGAGTCCTCGAATGCCCCGAATTCTGTATCGAGTCGAATGCGGATTCGAAAACCCTTATCACGCTGGCCAAATCGATCCCGAAATTACGGTGCTGAAATTGCTTGCGGCATCGGATAAATGTTGGTTAAGGATGCGCTGAGTTACCGGAGTGACGCGGCTGACAGTCGATGAAAGCGCACTCAATTCCAGTAATTCAAGCCATTACACTCGATCGAGATCAGCGCTCATCGCGCTTGAAAGTAGGTATCGAAAGTAGCGGTCCGCGGAAGCTTCGGACTGCCCGGAGCGTTTCAGGCTCAGATACCGAATGTCCGCCCACCACGGACCAACATGTAGAGGCTGGTGCCACTGTGAGCGATTTAGTTCTTGATGTGAACGAGGCAAGGGGTTTCACCGTCACGGGTGAGATCGTGGTCGGGCGCGGCGCCGTTACAGGCATCGCAGCCAGTCCCGACGGCGGTCTGTTGACGGTGACCCACCACGGCGACAACAGCGTGTCGCTGATCAATACCGCCACCGGCGCGGCCCGGCTGACGGTGACCGACGTGAACGAACCGTTCGCGGTGGCGACGTCCGGCCGGCGCGCGTACATCAGTAGCGTGTCGGACGCCTACGACGAGATCCTCGCCTTCGATACCGAATCCGAGCGCATCGTCGGGTCCTACCCGGTGGCGTTCAGCGTCACCGACGTGGCGGTCAGTCCGAGTGGGCGATACGTGTACGCCGGGCGGACCGGCGCGGACGGCGCCGACGTCGCGATCTTGGACACCGCGACCGGAGACAAGAAATCCGTCGCCGTCTCCGCCCAGACGGTTGGTCGCGTGCGGGCGAGCCGGGACGGCCGGCGGCTGTACGTTGCGGCCAACGGCGCATCGACGGCAGAACTCGTCATCATCGACACCAAGCACGCCGGGATCGTCGGCACCGTCGAAATCGGTTCGCCGATTCGCGATATTGCGCTGAGCCCGGACGGCGCCATCGCTTACGTGGGCAGCTGTGGCCCCGACTTCGGCACGGTGCTGGACGTTGTCGACACCCGGAACGCGGCCATCAACGCCACCTACAAGATCGGCGACGCCGCGGGCACACTCGCGCAGCTGACGCTCAGCCGTAACGGGGAGCGGGCCTACCTGGTTGGTGATCAGCATGTGACCGTGCTGTCCACCGCCACCAAAGATGTGCTCGGCAGCATCACCGTCGGAGACGCGCCGTCATGTGTCGTCGAAAGCCCGGACGGCGAGCGGCTCTACATCGCCGACTACGCCGGCACCGTCACCGTGCTGGACATCGCGGCCGCGTCAGCGCCCTACGGCGCGCTGACGACGGACGACGAACTGAGCGGGCCGGGCGGGTGGGGATACTCGGACATGCTGATGCTGGAGCCGACTCTGGCCTAGCGGCCACATCGCCGACATGGCGATGGGTAAAGCGTGCGATGATCGCCACGAGGGCGGGCGTTTGGCGGGCCGGCCCGGGTAGCAAAGCGCAACCTTAGGGCGGTCCAGCGATGTACAGCACGATGCACAGCTTCCCCTTGACGATCACCGCCATCCTGCGGCACGCCACCCGCGTTCACGGTGCTCGCAAGGTTTACACGGCGACCGGCGACGGTTACCGCGAGTCCACCTATGCCGCGTTCGGCGGGCGCGCGGCGCAGTTGGCGAATGCGTTGCGAGGCATTGGAATCAGCGGCGACCAGCGGGTGGCGACCTTCATGTGGAACAACGCCGAGCACCTGACCGCCTACACAGCGGTGCCGGCGATGGGCGCGGTACTGCACACGCTCAACATCCGGTTGTTCCCCGAGCAGATCGTCTACGTCGCCACCGAAGCCGAAGACCAGGTGGTGCTGGTCGATGTGTCGCTGGCCAAACTGCTGGCGCCGATCCTCGGCGAATTGACTACCGTGCACACCGTGATCGCGGTCGGCGACGGCGACATCTCCGCCCTCGAGGAGTCGGGTAAGACGGTGTTGCGCTACGACGATTTCCTCGACGGCGAATCGACGGAGTTCGACTGGCCTGATGTCGACGAAAACTCAGCGGCCGCAATGTGTTACACGAGCGGGACGACGGGAAACCCGAAGGGCGTCGTCTACAGCCACCGCTCCAGCTATCTGCACACGATGGCGATCTGCACCAGCAACGGGATCGGCATCGGTTCCAGTGATTCCGTGTTGCCGATCGTCCCGATGTTCCATGCCAACGCCTGGGGTCTGCCGTACGGCGCACTGATGGCGGGTGCGGACCTGGTGCTGCCCGACAGTCATCTGGACGCCAAGTCGCTGGTCGACATGATCGAGACGCTGCGTCCCACCGTCGCCGGCGCCGTGCCGACCATCTGGAACGACGTCATGCATTACCTCGAGAAGAATCCCGGCCACGACGTGTCTTCGCTGCGGATGGTGCCCTGCGGCGGCTCGGCGGTGCCGGTGTCGCTGATGCGCACCTTCGAGGACCGGCACGGCGTCCAGATCCGCCAGTTGTGGGGCATGACGGAAACATCCCCGACCGCCAGCATGGCGTGGCCGCCGCCGGGCACCCCGGACGACCAGCATTGGAGCTTCCGCGCCACCCAGGGCCAGCCGCTGTGCGGTGTCGAGGCCCGGATCGTCGACGACGAAGGGCAGGTGCTGCCCAACGACAACGAGGCCGTCGGTGAGGTGGAAGTCCGGGGCCCCTGGATCACCGGCTCGTACTACAAGGGCCACGACGAGTCCAAGTTCGACAACGGCTGGCTACGCACCGGCGATGTCGGCCGTCTCGATGAGCACTGCTTCATCACGCTGACCGACCGCGCGAAGGACGTGATCAAGTCCGGCGGTGAATGGATTTCGTCGGTGGACCTGGAAAACGCACTGGTGGGTCACCCGGATGTGGTCGAAGCCGCCGTGGTCGCGGTTCCCGATGAGCGCTGGCAGGAACGACCGCTCGCCGTCATCGTCCCGCGTGAAGGATCCGGCGTCAGCGCCGATGATCTGCGAAAGTTCCTGGCCGACAAGGTGGTTCGCTGGTGGCTACCGGAACGCTGGACCTTCGTCGACGAAATTCCGCGCACAAGTGTCGGCAAGTACGACAAGAAGACCATCCGGTCCCGCTACGCCGATGAGGTCTACGAGGTCAGCGAAGCGCGGGACTGAAGGGAACGCTAGTCATGAGCCTGCGGGTCGTCCAATGGGCAACGGGGTCGGTCGGTGTGGCCGCGATCAAGGGCATCCTCTCCCATCCCGAGCTCGAACTCGCAGGGTGCTGGGTGCATTCGGAAGACAAGAGCGGCAAGGACGTTGGTGACATCATCGGCTGGTCGCCGCTCGGCGTGACCGCGACCACCGATGTCGACGACATCCTCGCCCTGCAAGCCGATGCGGTGATCTACGCGCCGCTGCTGCCCAATGTGGACGAAGTGGTGGCGCTCCTGCAGTCCGGCAAGAACGTCGTCACACCGGTCGGCTGGTTCTATCCGGGCGATAAGGAAGCGGCTCCGCTGGAGGCCGCCGCCCGAGCCGGCAACGTCACGCTGCACGGCGCCGGGATCGGTCCGGGAGCGGCCACCGAGCTTTTCCCGCTGCTGCTGTCGGTGATGTCGACCGGAGTGAATTTCGTTCGTGCCGAGGAGTTTTCCGATCTGCGGACCTATGGCGCGCCCGACGTGCTGCGCTACGTGATGGGCTTCGGGGACGAGCCGGATAAGGCGCTGACCGGGCCGATGCAGAAGATCCTCGACGGCGGATTCTTCCAGTCGGTCCGGTTGTGCGTGGACAAGATCGGATTCGCCGCCGATCCGCGGATCCGCACCTCGCAGGAGGTGGCGGTGGCGACCGGCCCGATCGAATCGCCGATCGGCGTCATCGAGGCGGGCCAGGTCGCCGGGCGTCGCTTCCACTGGGAGGCCCTGGTCGGCGACGAGGTGGTGGTGCGGATCACGGTGAACTGGCTGATGGGTGAGGAAAACCTCGATCCTGCTTGGTCTTTCGGGCCGGCCGGCGAGCGTTATGAAATCGAGGTCCGCGGCCACCCGGACACCTTCGTCACCGTCAAGGGCTGGCAGCCGGAGAGCGTCGCGGCCGGACTGAAGAGCAATCCTGGGGTGGTGGCCACCGCGGCGCACTGCGTCAACGCCGTCCCGGCGACCTGTGCGGCCGCACCGGGTATTCAGACGTTCTTCGACCTGCCGCTGATCACCGGCCGGGCCGCGCCCGGGCTGTCGCGGTAGCCTGCCCGCATGGCACGAACTCTGGCCGTCCAGCAGTCGCGGGTCATTCCGGTCGGCGTCAACGAAGCCTTCGCCGGAACCCTGCCGATACCGCTCACCACGATCTTCAGCCAGTGGTACGGACCCATCCCGCCGATCGCAGAAGTGCGTGGGCAGCAGGGTGCCTGGGGTACCGCGGGCCAGACGCGCGAAGTGGTGTTCAAGGGCGTCGGCGGCATGCACGAGGAGCTGACCAGTGTCGACCCGCCCCACGCATTCGGCTACCGGATCACCGAAATCGCCGGCCCGCTGGGCCTACTCGTCGGCAGCGCCGAGGGCGAGTGGACGTTCGCCCCGAGCGGCGCCGGTGAGTTGGCGACCACGGTCACCTGGCACTGGAACATCCATGCCGCCTCGGCGCTCACCGCTCCGCTGTTGCCGGCGATCGGTCTGTTGTGGCGGGGCTACGCGCGCCAGTCGCTGGCGACGCTGTCCGCCGAGCTGACCCGCTGATGTGCCGACTTTTCGGGCTGCACGCCGGGACCGACGTTGTCACCGCCACGTTTTGGTTGCTTGACGCACCGGACAACCTTGCCGAGCAAAGTCGGCGAAACCCGGACGGCAGTGGGCTCGGGGTCTTCGACGCCGAGGGTGTGCCGCAGGTGCACAAGCAGCCGATCGCCGCGTGGCAGGACGCCGAGTTCGCCACCGAAGCCCACGACCTGACCGGCACCACCTTCATCGCCCACGTCCGGTATGCGACCACCGGCTCACACCAGGCCGTCAACACCCACCCTTTCCTGCAGGATGGTCGCATCTTCGCGCACAACGGGGTCCTGGAAGGTCTCGACGTTCTCGACCAGCGGCTGCGTGAATTAGGCACGGCTGACTTGGTTTTGGGACAGACCGACTCCGAGCGGGCGTTTGCGTTGATCACCGCATCGATCCGGACGCACGGCGGCGACGTCGCCGCGGGTCTGGTCGACGCGATGCGCTGGCTGGCCGACAACGTGCCGATCTACGCGGTCAACGTTCTGCTCAGCACGGCCACCGACCTTTGGGCGTTGCGCTATCCGGAGTCGCACGAGCTGTACGTCTCGGATCGTCGCAAACCGCCCCCGCAATCGCGTTTTCACCTGCGCACCAACCGTATTCGGGCGGACTCCCCGACGCTGCACCTGAGACCCTCGGTCGTGTTCGCCACCGAGCCGATGGACGACCCCGCCCACTGGCGACTCCTCGAGCCGGGCGAGTTAGTGCACGTCGACGCCGGCCTGCGGATCAGCCGAGACTTGGTGCTGCCCGACCCGCCGCGTCACCTGCTGCGCGAGGAGGAACTGAGCCCCGAGGCCCAGGCGTCGCTGCACCCGACCGTGCGATGACCGCCCGCGCACTGGTGCTCGGCGGTGGTGGTGTCGCCGGAATCGCTTGGGAGACCGGCATTCTCGCTGGCATCGCCGACGAGTCTCCCGCGACTGCGGACGCGCTGGTGAATTCCGATGTGCTGCTTGGTACTTCGGCCGGCTCGGCCGTTGCCGCGCAGCTCGGTAGCGGCTCGAGCCTGTCGGAGCTGTTCGACCGGCAGGTAAGCCAAGTATCTTCCGAGATCGACCCAGGTGTCGAGATCGACGACATCGCCGAGCTTTTCCTGGCCGCGATGTCGGATCCGGACGCCACGCTGACCCAGCGGCGACAACGCATCGGCGCGGTGGCACTGGGCACCGACACCGTCGCCGAGCCCGTCCGGCGCGCGGTGATCGCGCAGCGGCTGCCGTCCCACGTCTGGCCCGACCGGGTGCTGAACATCACCGCCATCGACGCCCACACCGGCGAACTGGTCGTCTTCGACCGGGATTCCGGCGTCGATCTGGTCGACGCGGTGGCCGCCAGTTGCGCGGTGCCGGGGGCATGGCCGCCGGTGACGCTCGCCGACCGGCGTTACATCGACGGTGGCGTCGGCAGCACGATCAACCTGCACCTCATCGAAACCGGCTCTGCGGCAGTCGTTTTAGTTCCTTCCGGAATCGACGCGCCGTCGGCGTTCGGTGCCGGCGCGGCAACCGAAATCGACGGCTTCGGCGGCCCGGCGTTCACGGTGTTCGCCGATGACGAGTCGCTGGCCGCCTTCGGGCCGAACCCGCTGGATCCGCGCTGTCGCCCGCCGAGTGCCCAGGCCGGCCGCGCGCAGGGGCGCCGGATAGCGGCGGCGGTCGCGGAGTTCCTGGACGGCCTCAGGTGATCGGGCGCGACAGGTCGGCGGTGTCGAGCGCCGCCGCCGCCAGCGCGCGACCGACCTCGATCACTTCCGCGGCCCGGTGGAATTCCAGGCTGCGGCAGGCCGAGCGGGGGACTTCGATCAGCAGATCGGGCGGATACGCGGCCAGCGTGTGCCGGGCCAGGGCCGCTTGGGCGATGTCGATCGTCCGGTTCATCACTTCGAAACTGCCCAGCTTGGGCACCTCGTACTCGTCGGTGGAGTAATCGGAGGCCGGCTCGTCGGCCGCGTCGCCGTCGTCGGGACTCAACGCGCCGAAACGGCTGAGCACCGCTCGCGCGGTCGACGAGTCGAACAGGGCCGAGGTGCTGTTCAGGACCCGGTTCAGCCACTCGCCCGATGACCGCGGCTCGGGCTCGGGCTCATTGCCGCTCTCGCTGCCCGACAGGCTCACCGCGATGGTCAGGTCGGCGTTGACGGCCGCGATCGGCGCCATCGGCAGCGGATCGAGGATCCCGCCGTCGGCCAACAGTCGCCCGCCGAGGGCATGCGGCGAGATGACCCCGGGGATGGCGATCGAGGCCCGGATGGCCTCGTCGACCGGTCCGCGTTGCAGCCACACCGCCTTGCCGGCCAGCAGATCGGTGGCCACCGCGGTGTAGGGAATCGGCAGTTCCTCGATGGTGACGGACCCGAGGATGTCACGCACCGCGTCCAGGATCTTCTCGGCACGCAGGACTCCGGCCGCGGTCAGGGTCGGGTCCAGCAGCCGCAGGATGGCGCGCTGCGTCAATGACCTTGCCCAGTCGGCGAATTCGTCGAGCCGGTCCGCCGCCTGCAACCCACCGACCAGCGCGCCCATCGACGAACCGGCGACCCCGACGATTTGGTAGCCGCGGTCGTGCAGTTCGTGGATCACCCCGATGTGGGCGTAGCCGCGGGCGCCACCGCTGCCGAGCGCCAGCGCCACCGTCGGCCGGGGCGCGTCGAGCAGTCCGGGCCCCGGGTCGGGAGTGATGTCTGGGTCGGTCATGCGTTCATCTTCGCGCGCGCGGCGCGGGTTTTAACAATCCTGATCCGAACTACGGCGTCGTCTCAGCCGCATTCGTTGTCGGCGGCCGCTCTGGCCGCGACGATCACCCCCGCCTGCCGCGACAGCGGAAGGGCAGCCCAGGCGATGTTCCAGGTGCCCGGACCCACCACGCCGGGCGCCTGCACGGCCGCCAGGTACCGCTCCGGCAGTGTCTGCTTGTCACCCGGGTGACCCTGCATCCACACCGTCGCCGCATGACAGGCCTGGAAATACTCTTCTTCGGTCGAGTGCGCCGGCACGTCGATCTTGGTCGTGACGCCGGCCGGCGAGGTCGAGACGACGCCGGGGTTTGCGGGCGCCGCCAGCTTCGTGGTGCCCGATGGCGTGACCGACGCCGGTGGGGTTTTCGGGCCGCCGGCCGAGCAGGCTGCGAGGGTCAGCGCGACAGCCGTGCCCCACACCAGGGGATTGGATCGGCGGAACCGCACCCGATCAATCTATGCAATGCTGGCGTTCGTGATGGAGCGAATTCGGTATCGGGAGTGTTGTCGGCGCTAGTTGCTGCCGACCCCCCACGCCCGCCCGCTCTGGAGTTCCCCCACATGGTTATGGCAAGCCTCGCCGCTGCACCTGTTCTGCCCTCGCCGGCCCGCCTGCGTGCCGTTCCCGGCCCGACCCGGCTGCGGCCCGCCGACCTGCTGCACATCACCGACCGGACCGCTGACGATGTACTCAGCGGCCGCTACGACCACATCGTCCCGCCCGGCGGAGTGCCGACCCATGACCGTTGGTTCGTCCGACTGCACGGCGACGACGAGGTCGACGTCTGGCTGATCAGCTGGGTGCCGGGGCACCGCACCGAGCTGCACGACCACGGCGGCTCGCTCGGTGCGGTGACGTTGTTGTCGGGATCCTTGGACGAATTCCGTTGGGACGGCGAACAGTTGCGTTGCCGCCGGCTCGCGGCGGGGGATCAGGCCGCATTCCCGCTCGGTTGGGTGCACGACGTGGTGTGGGCCCCGACCGGTTCGTCCACCTCGGTGACGTCGCTGTCCACGCCGCCGGAGCCGTCACTGAGCGTGCATGCCTACTCGCCGCCGCTGACCGTGATGTCCTATTACGAGGTGACCGATCAACATCGGCTGCGCCGCAAGCGAACTGAACTGACCGACAAGCCGGAGAAGTGATGAGCCGTATCGACCACGTATTGGAGTCGGCGCGAAACCGCCTGCGCCGCATGGCCGCCGCCGAGGTGCCCGCCGCGCTGCGCCGCGGCGCACTGCTCGTCGATATTCGGCCACAGGCCCAGCGCAGCCAGGAAGGCGAGCTGCCGGAAAGCCTGAAGGCGCTCGTCATCGAGCGAAATGTGTTGGAGTGGCGCTGCGACCCCACCAGCGATGCCCGTCTGCCGCAAGCGATCGGCGACGACGTCGAGTGGGTCGTGTTGTGCTCGGAGGGCTACACCTCGAGCCTCGCCGCGGCGGCGCTGCAGGACCTCGGCCTGCACCGCGCTACGGATGTCGTCGGCGGCTACCATGCGCTGGCGGCCGCCGGGCTGGTCAGTTCGGCTTAACCGCCGCCACCGCCGCCGCCGCCACCATCGGCACCGGCGTTGTACCAGTTGTTCCAATCGTTGTAGTCGTTCGGGCTGTAGTACTCGCCGTGGTGTGAGGGCTGCGGCGCCGGATCGGTCGCCGGGTCCGCCGGCAGCGGCACCGGCAGGACGATCGGTGCACCGCCGGGATTCTCAGCTGCATAAGCCGGGATGCCCACCGCGGTAAGGGGTATCGCGGCGAGCGCTCCGGCCGCCGCAATCTTGGCAATTGTCCAGGTCATTGACCTCTCCCTCCAGGGGGAACGCGAATACTGTGAATAGTGCCACTCCACCGATGGGCGGACTAGCCGGGCGGCAAACCATTGGGATACTCACAGCGTCCGTTCACCTGGTGTTAGCCATCGCTGGCGCGCAGCAGCGGGCGGAGTTTGGCGGTTTTGTCCGGTGTCCACCCCGGCGGCTGCAGCACCGCCGCCCACGCGTCGGCCACGTCGGCGACATAGACGTGACCGTGGCCCTGCGGCACCCCGGTCGCGACGGCCATGTCGGCCGAGACCTGAAGGAACGTCACCACCGGAATCCACGTCGTCTCGGGAAGAACGTCGTAGCCCCGCTTTTCGCTGAGCCAGTCCGGCTCGCTGAACAACAAGCCGGGATGCCACCAGGCGATCGGGTCGGAGGCGTGCTGCAAATACACCACCCGTGGTGTCTTCCATTGCGGGTCAGGGCGATTCAGGTCACGTGGCCGGGCCGCGAAGCGGACGTAGGTGCCGCGGTCATAGATCGGCAGCCACTGCGGCGAGCCGCGGTCACGCGTCGAGGTCAGATCGGTCCAGATGGTGTTCTGGAACGTGGGGCCGGAGAACAGCGCGCCATCGGAACGGGCCAACACGTTGTTCAGGCTCAGGAACGGCGCCTCGCCGCCGAACGAGCCCAGGCTCTCGCCGAACACAACGAGCTTGGGGCGCTGCCCTTCCGGCATTGCACGCACCAGTCGGTCGACGGCCTCGAACAACGCCTGGCCCGCGTGGCGCGCGTTTTCCTTGTCCACCAGAAACGACAGCCAGCTGGGCAGAAACGAGTACTGCATGCTCACGATCGCGGTATTGCCGTTGTACATGTACTCCAGCGCGTCGGCTTCGGCCTCGTTGATCCAGCCGGTGCCGGTGGTGGTTCCTACGGCGATGACGGCACGCTGTAATCCGCCTGCGCGCTGCAGGTCTCGCGCGGCCAACTCCGCGGCGGCGGTGATGCCGTCAGCGGAGTCCAGACCGGCGTAGGCGCGAATCGGTTCGATTGCGGCGGTGCCGCTGAACGCGGTGAGCTGTGCGACGGTGGGGCCGCCCCGGACGAAGATGCGCCCCTGATGGCCCAGCGACTGCCACGAGACCAGTGATTGCGGCCCACTGGATCGCAGCGGTGTGTGCGGTGCGGCGCTGTCGGGATCCACTTCGTCGTTGACCGCGGCGAAAGTGTTGTTCATGGTGCGCATCGCGAACTTCACCACGACGCCGTTGAGCACCGCGGTGGTCAGCACCAGCAGCAGCGTCACCACGATCACCGCCGAAACACGCGGCGGCGCAACGCGGTCCAGTCGCAGATCGAGAAAGCGCACCAGCCGCCGGATCAGCTGCCCGGTTTCCACGACGCCGAACAGCACGATCAGCGATAGCCCGGCGGTCAGCGGATAGTCCAGCCACGTCAGGTGTTTGACGCCCATCAGGTTGCGCACCCGGTCTTGCCAGACGTGGAACCAGATGATCATGCCGATCATGCCGATCGTGCCGAGGCCGATCAACACTCGCCAGGCGGCCCGTGGTGCCGGGGGACTGGAGTTTTTCGACCGCATGAAGCGGACCAGCCATACCGCGAATACCCCGAGGCCGTAACCGGTCGCGCCGGCAAAGCCGCTGACCAAACCCTGAAACAGCGGGCCGCGTGGCAGCAGCGACGGCGTCATCGAAAACCAGACGAAGACCAAGCCGAACGCGGTGCCGGTGAACGTGTAATGCCGAACCCACCACGCTTTCCTGCGCGGTGGCCCCGACTCGGTCATCCCACGCCCTTAGCGGTGGGCGAAGTTCGGTGGCCGCTTCTCGACGAACGCGGCCATACCCTCGGACTGGTCCTCGGTAGCGAAAGTCGAATGAAACAGCCGGCGTTCGTAGAGCAGTCCTTCGGTCAGCGTGGACTCGAAGGCGCGGTTGACCGCTTCCTTGGCCATCCGGGACGCCGACCGCGACATCTGCGAGATGGTGGCGGCGACGGACTTGGCCTCGGTCAGCAGTTCGGCGGCGGGAACTACCCGCGACACCAGACCGCTGTGCTCGGCTTCCTCGGCATTCATGTTGCGTCCGGTCAGGATCAGGTCCATCGCCTTGGCCTTGCCAATCGCGCGGGTCAGTCGCTGCGAACCGCCCATGCCGGGCAGCACCCCCAGCTTGATCTCGGGCTGACCGAATTTCGCCGTGTCGGCGGCGATCAGCACGTCGCACATCATCGCGAGCTCGCAACCGCCGCCGAGCGCGTAGCCGGCGACGGCGGCGATTGTCGGCGTGCGCACCGCGGCAAGTTTGGCCCACGGGGCGAAGAAGTCGGCGTCGAACGCCGTAGAGAATGTCAGGCTGGACATCTCTTTGATGTCGGCGCCTGCGGCGAATGCCTTCTCCGAGCCGGTGATGATGATCGCGCCAATGCCTGGGTCGTTGTCGAATTCGGCTGCGGCGGTGGTGACTTCGGTCATCACCTGGCTGTTGAGCGCATTGAGTGCCTTCGGTCGGTTCAGCGTGATGATGCCGACTCGGTCCTCCCGCTCGACCAGGATCGTCTCGTAAGTGTTCGTCATCGCTGCCTTTCTAGAACGTCAGTTCGTCGTCGACGGGTGCAAAATATGCGTCGACGTCGGCCGCGCTCACCTCGGGTAGCGAGGCCGGCGACCACTTCGGGTTGCGGTCCTTATCGACCAGTTGGGCGCGGATGCCCTCAACCAGATCATGTGAGCGCAACGCCGCCGATGACACCCGATAGTCTTGTGCCAGAACGTCTTCCAGGGTGTCGAGGGTGGCCGCGCGGCGCACCGCCTCCAACGTCACCGACAGCGCGATCGGGGAGCGGGTCTCGATCAGGTCCGCGGCGTCATCGGCGGGGCCGGCATCGTGGTCACGCAGACCGGCGACGATGTCGGCGACGGTGTCGCCCGCGTAACACTCGTCGATCCATTCGCGCTGCGCGGCAAGCTCGCTGGGCGGCGGCTCGACGGCGTGGGTGGCGATCGCCTGGTCGACGCCCACCTCGGCGATCGACTGGCGCAGCGCGTCGAGGTGGGCGTGCGGCACGAAATGGTCGGCGAAACCCAGCGCGATCGCGTCGGCGCCGGAGAACGGCGCACCGGTCAGCGCCGCGTGCAGGCCCAACGATCCGGGCGCGCGGGAAAGGAGGTACGCACCGCCGACATCGGGGATGAAACCGATGCCGACCTCGGGCATCGCCATTTTCGACGTATCGGTGACGACGCGGGTGTTGGCGTGGGCTCCCACCCCGACCCCGCCGCCCATCACGATCCCGTCCATCAGCGAGACGTAGGGCTTCGGGAAGCGGCCGATCAAGGCGTTCATCAAATATTCGTCGTACCAGAACCGCCGCGCCTGCACGCCGTCCGCGCGGGCGCTGTGATAGATCGCCACCACGTCTCCACCGGCGCACAGGCCGCGTTCGCCGGCCCCGGACAGCACCACGGCCGCGATGTCGGAACTCTGTTCCCACTCGGTCAGCACCCTGCGCAAACCCTCGACCATGCTCTGGTTGAGCGAGTTGATCGCCTTGGGCCGGTTGAGCGTCAGGTAGCCGATCCCGTTGTCGACGCGGCTGAGAATGTCGTCGGATTCGTCGGTCACGCGCGCAGTCTCCCCTCGATGAATTTTCTTTGAATTCCTAGTCGAGTGCCGGTCGGGGCCTGGTAGGCAATCTAGAGCGTGGCCTTCTCCGAGGTCGCTGCGGGTAAGGTTTGTGCGGAGTAGTTCCGCTGGGAACCTGGCTGGACTACCGTTCGTTGATCAGTTGTCCCACAGCTTGAAGTCACAGCTCACGAGAGGAACCGACGGTGCGGGAGACCAGTAACCCCGTATTTCGTTCGCTGCCCAAGCAGCGTGGCGGATACGCGCAGTTCGGAAGCGGCGCCGCGGGCGCCGCGACCCAGTCAGTCCACCAGGCTGACCCTTACGCTCCGTACGTCGACCAACGGGCAGGGGTTTCGCGCCCGCTGACGATCGACGACGTCGTCACCAAGACCGGAATCACCCTGGCGGTGCTGTCGGCCGTCGCGGTCGTCTCCTACTTCATGGTCCAGGCCAACCAGGCGCTGGCCGGTCTGTTCAGCATGGTCGGTGCGTTCGGTGGTCTGGCCGTCGTGATGATCGCGACCTTCGGCCGTAAGCAGGACAGCCGCGTGCTTGTGCTGACCTACGCGGCGCTGGAGGGGTTGTTCCTCGGAGCGATCTCCTTCGTGCTAGCCAACTTCACGGTGTCGAGCACCAGCGCCGGAGCCATGATCGGCCAGGCCATCATGGGCACGCTCGGCGTCTTCATCGGGATGCTCGTCGTCTACAAGACCGGCGCTATCCGCGTCACGCCCAAGTTCACCCGGATGATGGTGGCCGGCATGTTCGGTGTGCTGGCCTTGATGCTGGGCAATCTGGTGCTGGGCATGTTCGGCGTCGGCCACGGCGAGGGTCTGGGCCTGCGCAGCGGCGGCCCGCTGGCCATCGTCTTCTCGCTGGTCTGCATCGGCCTGGCGGCGTTCAGCTTCCTGATCGATTTCGACGCCGCCGACCAGATGATCCGCGCCGGTGCGCCGGAGAAGGCGGCCTGGGGTATCGCGTTGGGCCTGACCGTCACGTTGGTCTGGCTGTACATCGAGATCCTGCGTCTGCTCAGTTATCTGCAGAACGATTAGCGCTTGACATCAAAAAACCCGGCACGCGCGCGTGCCGGGTTTTTTGATGCGTCAGCGTCGTGGCGTCGGGTCAGCCAGGGAGACCGTTCTTGATGGCGGTGTCCTGCTTTTGGCCGAGTTCGGTGACGAAATCGGGCGGCGGCAGCATATCGGGAGGGCCGACGAAGCTGAGCGTGGTGAACGTCTTGCCCTCGGTGAAGAGCAACTTCACCACGCCCTTGGAGCCGTCGGGTGAGTTGCCCGAAACCGTGGTACCACGAGTTCCCACTAAAGCCGGTTCGGGTGTTCCCTTGACGGCATCACCCAGCTTCGCGTTGGCGGCGTCCAGCGCACTGGATGCCGCGGAAGAATCACCGAGCACGAGGACCGTGTCGTGGATCTGACGAGTTTTGTCATTGTTGCTGAACGTCGTCTCCGCCCCAGCTTGGCCATTGGGGTTCGATGTCACCGGGCCGGCGGTGAAGGCCATCGGCGTATCGATGTCTTTCGCCTGGATCAACAGCCGGCCGTAGTCGCCCGACTGGGCTTGCGCCGAAGTCGCGCCTGCACTGTGACTCGTCGTGGCCGCGGCTGAATTCGACGGGGCTGCAGGTGGCGTCGGCTTGCTGCTGCAACCGGCGGCCGAGGCCGAAGTGGCGGCCACCGCGGCCGTCACCACAATAATTGTTTTCAGCGAAACGCTCATGGCGCCGCTCCATTTCCACCGAGGCTGCTCGCACTCGGATGTGTAGGCCGCCGGGCGGCAGCCGGCAAACCGTAACCCAGTCCGGGTGATCGCATGCCCGAACCGCGCGGTTACACCGGTTTCGGCGGCAGAAAAGGAGGCGGATACTCCGTGGCGCAGAAGCAGTCAGCGAATCAGCTGAGCCGCTCGATCACCATTGCCATGCCCTGACCGCCGCCGACGCACATGGTCTCCAGGCCGAACGTCTTGTCGTGGGTCTGCAGGTTGTTCAGCAACGTGGTGGCGATGCGGGCGCCGGTCATCCCGAACGGGTGGCCCAGGGCGATCGCGCCGCCGGCGACGTTGAGCTTGTCCTCGTCGATACCGAGCTCGCGGGCCGATCCGAGCACCTGCACCGCGAAGGCCTCGTTGATCTCGAACAGGTCGATGTCTTTAACGGACAGGCCGGCCCGCTGCAGGGCCGTCTTGCTCGCCTCGATCGGTCCCAGGCCCATGATCTCGGGCGACAGGCCGCTCACGCCGGTAGACACGATGCGGGCCAGCGGTGTGAGACCGAGTTCCTTGGCCTTGGTGTCGCTGGTGATCACGACCGCGGCGGCGCCGTCGTTCAGCGGGCAGGCGTTGCCGGCGGTGACGGTGCCGTTGGGCCGGAAAACGGGCTTGAGCTGACTGATCTTTTCGTAGGTGGTGCCCGGGCGGGGGCCATCGTCGACACTGACCGTGCTGCCGTCGGGCAGCTTCACCGGCACGATCTCGCGTTCGAAGAAGCCACTCTTGATGGCGTCCTCGGCACGGTTCTGGCTGCGCACACCCCAGTGATCCTGGTCTTCGCGACTGACCCCAGTCATGATCGCGACGTTCTCGGCGGTCTGGCCCATCGCGATGTAGACGTCGGGAATGTGGTTGTCCTTGCGGGGATCATGCCACTCCTCGGCGCCCTCGGCGGCGGCCGCAGTGCGTTGGGCGGCCTCGTCGAACAGCGGGTTCTTGGTGTCGGGCAGCGAGTCGGAGCTGCCCTTGACGAACCGGGACACCGTCTCGACGCCCGCCGAGATGAACGCATCACCTTCGCCGGCCTTGATCGCGTGGAACGCCATCCGAATGGTCTGCAGCGACGACGAACAGTAGCGGTTCACCGTGGTACCGGGCAGGAAGTCGTAGCCCAGCTCGATCGCGACGACGCGGGCCATATTGAAGCCCTGCTCACCGCCGGGCAGCCCACAGCCCAGAATCAGGTCGTCGATCTGGTGGGGGTTGAGCGCCTCGACCTTGTCGAGCGCGGCGCGCACCATCTGTGCAGCCAGGTCGTCGGGCCGCATGCTGACCAGCGACCCTTTCATCGCGCGCCCGATCGGCGAGCGGGCAGTTGAAACAATGACGGCTTCCGGCATGTCGGCTCCATCCATGGGTGGTCTGGTCTGGTCCCGAATCTAGTCCGGCGACGATGCGAGCCGTGCATCGGCTGGTTGAGGAGCCGGACAATCGGATCGAGTCCGGGGCGGACCCAGGCCGTTGAACGGCCTAGTTGGAGACCGGGACGACGATGGGCGCGGGCACGCCGGTGGTGGGCCGCCGCCACACCCGGGAGAGCAGCCGCAGCATCGAATAGCCCGGCCCGGCTTCGGTGGCCGACGACGACGGGAGGCCGGGCAGCGGCTCGCCCGCCCAGTCACCGAGCGCGTGACACAGCGCCGGCAGCAGCTGGCTGGCGGCCAAGGCGTAACCGGCGGCCGACGGGTGGAACTGGTCGTCGGACAGCATCAGATGGGCCGAATGCTTGAACTGGTCGTTGACCAACGAGGCCAGTGGCACCGGCACGCCACCAGCTGACCGCACCGCGCCCGACTGGGCGCGGGCCAGCCGCAGCCCCAGCGTGCGCACCGTCCACCGCAATGGCTGCGGAATCGCTTTGACCACGCCGAAATCGGGACACGTGGCCACGACGACTACGGCGCCGCTGGCGCACAGTCGTCGCACTGCCGCGCCGAGGCGGCGCGCGGAGGCACCGATACCGTTCAACTTGGTGACGTCGTTGGCCCCAATGAGGATGACTGCGGCGTCCGGCGGGGGCCCGGCCACGAACATCGCGTCGACCTGGCCAGACAATCCTTTCGAGGTGGCACCAACAATTGCCTTGGTGCTCAGCCGGATTCGTTTGCCGGTCTGGTCAGCCAGTGCGCGGGCGATCAGCACGCCGGGAACTTCCTCGGCGCTGCGACAGCCGTACCCGGTTGCCGTCGAGTCGCCGAAGATCATCAGATGCAGGTCGAAGTCCATCCCGCGTTGCCATCGGTTGACCGGCCCGCCGCCAGGGGAGTACACGCCGTCGGCGCGGGGCGGGACGTCCCACGATTTCGGGATGACGGTGCGCGCCTTCGCGGCCTGCCCGATCAGCAGGTTGCGCGCCCCCACATAGGCGGTGCCGGTCGATGCCAGCGCGCCTGCTGCGGCCAGCGCGACCATCGGCCCTCGCGGTGCGCGTCGTACCACGCGACCAGTTTAGTGCCGCCTGGGGAACCTTGGGTTTAAGCCGTCACGGGTCGGGGCATTATTGGTATCAAATAAGACTCTTTGATTGTTGAAGTTCTTTAAAGTGTCAAGCTGAGTTAACGAAGTTGCTTGGAGCCACTTCGTCAACATGTTTATCGCACTACAACGGCGTAGGAGTGTTGACATGACCGCACCGAGCAAGGTCTCGGGTTCTCCCCGGAGCCCACTTCGCGCCCGTGACGTGTTGCGGGCCCGCAGGTTTCCCGCCAGCGACGGCATGCCCGTCGAGGTCATCGAGAGCGGACCCAGCCTTGCCGGAATGGTGACCTCGCTGGCGTGCAAATTGACGATACGTCCCGCACTCGGCGTGGTCAGCCACATCCCGTTCGTGCCGTTCCCCTTCGGCGTCATCGACTTCGCCTGCCGGGCGTTGCTTCCCGGGCCCGGGACCGTCCGCACCACCGTCGAGTTGCCGCACTGCACCGCGCAACTGGTCCGCGCTCCGGGCGTGCTGCCTGCCGACGGCACGCGACGGGTTGTGCTGTATCTGCACGGCGGCGCGTTCCTGACCTGTGGTGTCAACTCGCACAGCCGAATCGTCAACGCGCTGTCCAAGTTTGCCGATTCTCCGGTGCTGGTGGTCAACTACCGTCTGATCCCAAAGCACTCGGTGGGCCAGGCGCTCGACGACTGCCACGACGCCTATCGGTGGCTGCGGCTGCGCGGGTACCAGCCGGACCAGGTCGTGGTGGCCGGCGACTCGGCCGGCGGATACTTGGCCCTCGCTCTGGCGCAACGGCTTCAGCAGGCGCAGGAGGAGTTGGCGGCTCTGGTCGCAATCTCCCCGTTGCTGCAGCTGGCCAAGGAGCCCAAGCAGTCGCATCCCAACATCAAGACCGATGCGATGTTCTCCGCCAAGGCATTTGACGCGTTGCTCACCCTGGTCGCGAAGGCTGCGCGCAAACACATGGTCGACGGCAAGCCCGAGCAGCTCTACGAGCCGCTGGATCACGTGGAGCCGGGATTGCCTCGGACGCTGATTCACGTGTCGGGGTCGGAGGTGTTGTTGAACGACGCCCGCCTGGCCGCCCGAGCCCTCGCGGAGGCGGGCGTGCCGACCGAGGTGCGGGTCTGGCCCGGACAGATTCACGACTTCCAACTCGCCGGGCCGATGGTGCCCGAAGCCGTCCGCTCGCTGCGCCAGATCGGCGAATACATTCGCGAGGCGACCGGCTAATTGCGCGCGGCCATGCCGCACCTGAGAACATCTACGCATGCGGATCGCGCAACACATCAGTGAACTCATCGGCAACACCCCGCTGGTTGCGCTGAACTCGGTCGTGCCACCGGGCGCCGGCCGGGTAGTGGCCAAGGTCGAGTACCTCAATCCCGGGCTGAGCAGCAAAGACCGGATCGCGGTGAAGATGCTCGACGCCGCCGAGGCCAGCGGCGAGCTCAAGCCGGGCGGCACCATCGTTGAGCCGACATCTGGCAACACCGGTGTCGGCCTGGCGCTGGTCGCCCAGAACCGCGGCTACCACTGCGTATTCGTCTGCCCGGACAAGGTCAGCGAGGACAAGCGCAACGCGCTGCGCGCCTACGGCGCCGAGGTGGTGGTGTGTCCGACCGCGGTGCCGCCCGAACACCCGGACAGCTACTACAACGTCTCCGACCGACTGGTCACCGAGATCGACGGCGCCTGGAAGCCTGACCAGTACTCCAACCCGCAGGGCCCGGCCAGCCACTACGAGACCACCGGACCGGAGATCTGGGCCGACACCGACGGGCAGGTCACCCACTTCGTCGCCGGCATCGGCACCGGCGGCACCATCACCGGCGCCGGTCGCTACCTCAAGGACGCCTCCGGCGGGAAGGTCCGCGTCATCGGAGCCGACCCGGAAGGGTCGGTGTATTCCGGTGGTACCGGGCGGCCGTACCTGGTCGAAGGCGTCGGCGAGGACTTCTGGCCCAAGGCCTACGACCCGACGGTGGCCGACGAGATCATCGCGGTCTCCGACTCGGACTCGTTCAACATGACCAGAAGGCTCGCCCGTGAGGAGGCCCTGCTGGTCGGTGGGTCGTGCGGGATGGCGGTCGTCGCGGCGCTGAAGGTGGCCGAGCAGGCCGGGCCGGACGCGCTGGTGGTCGTGTTGCTGCCCGACGGCGGCCGCGGCTACATGTCGAAGATCTTCAACGACGCCTGGATGTCGTCTTATGGGTTCCTCCGCAACCGGCTGGACGGCTCCTCCATCGAGCCCACGGTCGGCGACGTGTTGCGCGGCAAGTCCGGTCACCTGCCCGACCTCGTGCACACCCACCCGTCGGAAACCGTCCGCGACGCGATCAGCATCCTGCGCGAGTACGGGGTGTCGCAAATGCCCGTCGTCGGCGCCGAGCCACCAGTGATGGCCGGCGAGGTGGCCGGCAGCGTCTCGGAGCGCGAACTGCTCTCGGCCGTCTTCGAGGGTCGCGCCAAACTCGCTGACGCTGTCAGCGCGCACATGAGCCCGCCGCTGCCGATCATCGGCGCCGGCGAACAGGTCAGCTCGCTGGCCGAGACGCTGCGCGACCTGGACGCCGTCATGGTCGTCGAGGAAGGCAAGCCGGTCGGCGTCATCACCCGCTATGACCTGCTGGGCTTCCTGTCCGACGGCGCGTCACGCAAATAGTTCGACGCGCCCGCAGGCCACGCATTTCACGCACACAGAAAGCCGCTGATGACCGACCAACAGCCACCGTCGTCGTTCCCGCCGCCACCGCCACCGGGCGGCGGTAGTTATCCGCCGCCGCCCCCGCCGTCGGGCGGATACGTGCCGCCACCGCCCGGACCGGTGCTGCGCGGGCTGACCCGCGACCAGTACACGCCGTGGGCGATCCGGGTCGTTGCCTACCTCATCGACCACGCGCCGCTGGCGTTGATCCTCGGCGTCGGCTGGCTGGTGCTGGAGAACTCCGTCGACAGCGCATGTCTGACCAACATCACCATGAACACCGTCGAGCAGATCTGTTCCGTCGGCTATTCGACGATTGGACTCACCGTGATGTGGATTGCGCTGCTGGTCGCGGTGGGCTACTTCGTTTGGAACTTCGGCTACCGCCAGGGTGCCACCGGGTCCAGCATCGGCAAGTCGCTGCTGAGGTTTCGGGTCGTCAGCGAAAACACCGGTGAGCCAATCGGTTTCGCCATGTCGACGCTGCGCGCGATCGCCCACGTGGTCGACGCGGTCATCTTCTTCGTCGGCTACCTGTTTCCGCTATGGGACGCCAAGCGTCAGACTCTGGCCGACAAGATGATGGCCACGGTCTGCCTGCCGCTCGATCCGCCGGCCGAAGGCGCGTCGATCTAGCACGCAAAGCACGGCGGGATCGCGCAGAAGTGGAGCCCCTGCCAGGCGTGCCGCGGTGACTAGGCTGATCAACGATGAGCGGACACGAGCATTTCGCCAAAGCAGGGCTGTCCACCAAGGCCATCCATGCCGGCTATCGGCCCGACCCGGCCACCGGGGCGGTCAACGCCCCGATCTACGCCAGCAGCACCTTCGCCCAGGACGGTGTCGGCGGTCTGCGCGGCGGGTTCGAGTACGCGCGCACCGGTAACCCGACCCGGACCGCGCTGGAAGCCGCGCTGGCCGCCGTCGAAGACGGCGCCTTCGGCCGGGCCTTCAGCTCCGGCATGGCAGCTGGTGACTGTGCGCTGCGCGCGGTGCTGCGCCCCGGCGACCACGTGGTGATCCCCGACGACGCCTACGGTGGCACCTTTCGGCTGATCGACAAGGTGTTCAGCCACTGGGGGGTGCTCTACACGCCGGTCGCGCTGTCGGATCTGGACGCTGTGCGCGCGGCGGTCACGCCGCAGACCCGGCTGATCTGGGTGGAGACCCCGACCAACCCGCTACTGTCGATCGCCGACATCGCCGGGATCGCCGCGATCGGCGTAGAAAACGGTGCAAAGGTGTTGGTGGACAACACCTTTGCTTCACCGGCGTTGCAGCAGCCGCTGACCCTGGGCGCCGACATCGTGCTGCATTCGACGACGAAGTACATCGGCGGGCACTCCGACGTGGTGGGCGGTGCGCTGGTCACCAGCGACGAGGAATTGGACGCCGCGTTCGCCTTCCTGCAGAACGGCGCCGGCGCGGTGCCGGGACCGTTCGACGCCTACCTGACCATGCGTGGACTCAAGACGCTGGTGCTGCGCATGCAGCGGCACAGCGAAAATGCTGCTGCGGTAGCGCAATTCCTCGTCGAACATCCCGCGGTGGATTCGGTGCTGTACCCCGGTCTCTCGACCCACCCCGGGCATCAGGTCGCCGCGCGACAGATGCACGGTTTCGGCGGCATGGTCTCGGTGCGGATGAAGGGCGGCCGCGCCGCGGCGCAGGCGTTGTGCGCGGCCACGCGGGTCTTCATCCTCGCCGAGTCGCTCGGTGGGGTCGAGTCGCTGATCGAGCACCCCGGCGCGATGACCCATGCGTCGACCGTGGGTTCTCAACTCGAGGTTCCCGACGACCTGGTTCGGCTATCGGTCGGGATCGAAGACCGGGCCGACCTGATCGCCGACCTCGAACAGGCGCTCGGCTGACTACCGTGCCCCGCTGGACCGCGGGTGCGATCGCCTACGAGTGGTAGGGCTCCGCGCTGACCAGGGTCACCTTGACGGTGTTGCCGTTGGGCACGGTGTAGCTGCGCGTCTCGCCCTCTTTGGCGTCGATCAGCGCGCCGCCCAGCGGCGAATTCGGTGAGTACACCTCGAGCTTGCCGTCGTTGACGGCCTGCTCGCGGGTGCCGATCAGGAATGTTTCGGTGTCCGACTTGTCGCCGTCGTAGTAGACCTTCACCACAGAACCGGGCAGCGCGACGCCGGATTGCTTGGGTACCTCGCCGACCTTCGCGTTGTTCAGCAGGTCCTGCAGCTGGCGGATGCGGGCCTCCTGCTGGCCCTGCTCCTCGCGAGCGGCGTGGTAGCCGCCGTTCTCCCGCAGATCGCCTTCCTCGCGCCGGTCGTTGATTTCGGCGGCGATGACCGGACGATTCGCGATCAACTGGTCGAGCTCGGACTTGAGTCGATCGTGTGACTCCTGGGTCAACCAGGTCACCTGGGTGTCCGTCATCTCGTCGTGCTCCTCGTGGTGTCGGTGTGGGGCGGTATACCGCCGCGGCAGGCTGTCGGTCGTGCTGCCGGGCGGTTCCACCTCGAGTACTGCCGACCTCAGTAGTCGGGCGAACCCCCGTGCGGCATACGGCCGCTAATGCAGCAATACACGGTCCCAGCCGGAACCGTGCATCCGAATAGCCTACCACCGCCGCCGGGGTGGCCGGGGGAATTTCCGCAGTTCGCAGTTTGCTCGCCAGCGGCAGGGTCAGGACGCGCGAAGGTAGCCGGGCACCTCGGTTCCGCAGCCGTAGATGTCGCCGACGGCCGCAGGCTTGCTGGATCTCAGCACCGCCGTCACCTGCACGGTCGCCTGTTCCGACGGCGGGACCAGCACCTCGCGCCGGCCCGTTTCACTGCCGTCTTTCGCGCGCACCCGCACGATGCAGTCGACCGGGCGCGAGGGGTCTTTTCGGGTCACGCTGATGGTTACTGAGACGGTCTGGCTATCGATCAGTCGGTAGCCGGCCAGCGTCCCGTCTACGTCGCCGCGGCCCATTCGCTGGTAGACGAACAGAGCAAGCGCCACGCCGGCAGCAACCACCACCACCGACAGCGCGACGAACAGGCGGCGGGACGGGAGCGATGGGCGGCCGCCCCCATAACGGGATTGCGGCGGCGCAGGTGAGCGTTCAGTCATGGTGTCGAGGGTCGGTGCCGGGGGTTTGGAAGACCCGGCAGCCAGGATGGAACTATTAGACCTGGAACTATAAGCGCGGAAGACAGCACATAGTCAGGGAGCACGTGAGCGAACTGCGGTTGATGGCGGTGCACGCCCACCCGGACGACGAGTCCAGCAAGGGCGCTGCCACCCTTGCGCGCTACGCGGACGAGGGTGCCCGCGTACTGGTGGTGACCCTGACCGGGGGTGAGCGCGGCGACATCCTCAACCCGGCCATGGACCTGCCGGAGATCCATGGGCGCATTGCCGACGTCCGCCGCGACGAGATGGCCAAGGCCGCCGAGATCCTCGGTGTCGAACACACCTGGCTCGGCTTCGTCGACTCCGGACTCCCACAGGGCGATCCGCTGCCGCCGCTGCCGGAGGGCTGCTTCGCGCTGGTGCCGCTGGAGGTGTCCGCAGAGGCGCTGGTGCGGGTCATACGCGAATTCCGGCCGCACGTGATGACCACCTACGATGAGAACGGCGGCTATCCGCACCCGGATCACATTCGCTGCCACCAGGTTTCGGTGGCCGCCTACGAGGCGGCCGGTGACTATCGGCGCTTCCCGGACGCGGGTCCGGTGTGGTCGGTCGCCAAGCTGTACTACAACCACGGATTCCTGCGCCAGCGGATGCAGAAGCTGCAGGACGAGTTCGCCAAGCGTGGACAGACCGGGCCGTTCGAGAAGTGGCTCAAGCACTGGGATCCCGCGCACGACGTCCACGCCGAGCGGGTGACGACCCGCGTCGAGTGCTCGGCGTACTTCGGTCAGCGCGACGATGCGCTGCGCGCGCACGCCACCCAGATCGACCCCAAGGGCGACTTCTTCGCCGCGCCGATTTCCTGGCAGCAGGAGTTGTGGCCGACCGAGGAATTCGAACTGGCCCGCTCGCGAGTTCCGGTGCGTCTGCCCGAGACCGATCTGTTCGCCGGAATCGAGGACCCATCATGATGCAACTGCACGTGGCCGCATGGGCATTGCTGGCCGAGGACGGGCCGCGCAACAGCGGACCGGATTTCGGCAAGGCCAGCCCCTTCGGCCTGCTCCTGGTGGTACTGCTGCTGATCGCCGTGGTGTTTCTGGTGCGCTCGATGAATCGCCACCTGAGGAAGCTGCCGGATTCCTTCGACCCGCAACACCCTGAGCCGGATCAGGCCGTCGACGACGGCACGATCGATACACCGCCCAATGAGCCGCGCTGACGATCAACAGGCCAGTGCGATCCGAAAGGCACAGGAGGAGTAGCGCGATTGAGCATGCCGGGTAATCAGCTCGCCGGGGCCGCCAGCCCCTATCTTCGCCAGCACGCCGACAATCCGGTGCATTGGCGACAATGGTCGCCGGCCGCGTTGGCCGAGGCCGCGGAACGCGATGTGCCCGTGCTGCTTTCGATCGGTTACGCCGCGTGCCACTGGTGTCACGTGATGGCGCACGAGTCGTTCGAAGACGACGAGGTGGCCGCCGCGATGAACGCCGGTTTCGTCTGCGTCAAGGTGGACCGCGAGGAGCGGCCTGACATCGACGCCGTCTACATGAACGCCACCATCGCGCTCACCGGTCAGGGCGGTTGGCCCATGACCTGCTTCCTGACGCCCGACGGCCGGCCCTTCTTCTGCGGCACTTACTATCCCAAAGCTGGCTTTTTGCAACTGCTCTCGGCGGTGTCGGAGACGTGGCGCGACCGTCGCGACGAGGTCGAGCAGGCGTCCGACCAGATCGCGACCGAGTTGCGGTCGACGTCCTCCGGCCTCCCGGATGGGGGCCCGCGGGTCGACCCGGCGCTCTGTGATCATGCGGTCGCGACGGTGTTGCGTGAGGAGGACACCACGCACGGCGGGTTCGGTGGGGCGCCGAAATTCCCGCCGTCGGCATTGCTCGAGGCGCTGCTGCGGCACTGGGAGCGGACCGGTTCGCCGGCGGCCCTGGCCGCGGTCCAGCGCGCCGGGACGGCGATGGCCCGCGGCGGAATGTATGACCAGCTGGCCGGCGGGTTCGCCCGCTACAGCGTCGATGACGCTTGGGTGGTGCCGCATTTCGAGAAGATGCTGTACGACAACGCCCTGCTGTTGCGGGTCTACGCGCATTGGGCGCGACGGACCGGTGACCCGTTGGCGCGCCGCGTGACCGCCGAGACAGCGCGGTTCCTGCTCGGCGAACTGCGCGACACCAACGGCATGTTCACCTCGTCGCTGGACGCCGATGCCGCCGGCAGCGAGGGCTCGACCTACGTCTGGACGCCCGCCCAGCTCGTCGAGGTGCTCGGCGACGACGACGGACGTTGGGCCGCTTCGATTTTCGCTGTCACCGAGGCCGGCACGTTCGAAGAGGGGGCGTCGGTGTTGCAGCGGCCCGTCGACCCTGACGACCCCGGCCGGCTCGAGCGCGTCCGCTCCGCGCTGCTGTCGGCCCGGGTGACTCGGCCCCAGCCGCCGCGCGACGACAAGGTCGTCACCGCGTGGAACGGCCTGGCGATCACCGCGCTGGCAGAAGCCAGCGTCGCACTGGCCGCACCCCAATTGGCCAGTGCCGCAGCCGATTGCGCGAAGGCACTGCTGCGCCTGCACCTGGTGGACGGCCGGTTGCGGCGGGCCAGCCTCGGCGGCGAGGTCGGCGAGAGCGCGGCAATTCTGGAGGACCACGCGATGCTGGTCACCGGTCTGCTCGCGCTCTATCAGCTGACGCCGCACCCCGCCTGGCTCTCCGCCGCCACCGCGCTGCTCGATATCGCGTTGGCGCACTTTGCCGATCGCGACCGGCCGGGTCGCTGGTTCGACAGCGCCGACGACGCCGAGCGACTGGTGGTGCGGCCCGCCGATCCGTACGACAGCGCGACGCCGTCGGGCGCGTCGGCGATTGCCGAGGCGTTGCTCACCGCGGCGCACCTAACCGGTGCGGCGCGCTACCTGCGAGCCGTCGGCCCCACGCTGCAGGCGCACACCGTGCTGCTGGCCCGCGCGCCGCGCTCGGCCGGCCACTGGCTGGCCGTCGCGGAAGCCGCTGTGCGCGGGCCGTTGCAGGTCGCGGTGGCCTGCGCGGGCCTCGACTCGCGGTTGCTGGCCGATGCCCGCCGGCTCGCGCCCGGCGGGGCCATCGTGGTCGGCGGCCCGTTGGATTCCTCGCCGCTGCTGGTTGGCCGCGACCGGGTTGACGGCACCGACGCGGCATACGTGTGCCGCGGCCAAGTCTGCGATCTTCCGGTCACGCGCGTCGAGGACTTGGCCGCTGCGTTCGCCCGGTGACGATGCGGGCCGCGACACGGCCCGAGGAGGAAGCGGGCCATCGAACCTCGCCCGGTAGCCTGCGACCCATGCCGAGTGCCGATCAGATCACCGACGTCGTCAACCGCTACATCAGCCTGGTCAACAACGGCACCGCGGATGAGCTCGTCGAGTTGTACGCCGACGACGCCACCGTCGAAGACCCGGTGGGCGGCGAGGTGCACATCGGCCGTCAGGCGATCCACGGCTTCTATTCCGCGATGGAAGCGGTTCAGCGGCAATGCGAATTGGTCACACTGCGGGTGGCCGGCAACGAAGCCGCGTTCCATTTCAAGCTGACCGTCACCGCCGGCGACAGCAAAATGCTCATCGAGCCGATCGACGTGATGGTGTTCGACGGCGAGGGCAAAATCAGCGCGATGAAGGCCTATTGGTCGCCGGACAGCGTCACCCAGCTCTGATCAGACGACTCTCTGATCAGAAGACCGCGAACCAGATCGCGATGTAGTGACAGATCGCCGCGATCGCGGTGCAGGCGTGGAAGAACTCGTGATAGCCGAACGTGTTCGGCCATGGGTTGGGCCGGTGCAGCGCGTACATGATTCCGCCGATGCTGTACAGCGCGCCGCCGACGGCCAGTAGCACCATCGCCGCGACTCCGGCGTTGTGCAGGATCATCGCGACGTAGAAGGCCGAGACCCAGCCGAGGATCAGGTACAGCGGAACCCCGACCCAGCGCGGCGCGGTCGGCCAGCACATCTTGAGCAGCACCCCGGCCACCGCGCCGCCCCACACCATCCAGAGCACCAGCACGCCCGCGTGGTGCGGCATGGCCAGCACCGCGAACGGCGTGTAGGTGCCGGCGATCAGCACGAAGATCATCGAGTGGTCGAGTCGCTTCATCCACGTGCGGGCCTCGACCGATTTCCAGTTGACCCGGTGATAGACCGCGCTGGTGGTGAACATGCCCACCACCGCGATGGTGTAGATGAACGTGGAAAGGCCCGCGGCGAGCCCGGCCAGCGGCCACGAAACCGATATCAGTGACGCGCCGGCGAAGACCGCAAGGACGGCCGACACCAGGTGAATCCAGCCCCGCGCCCGGGGCTTGACCAATGCCTGCGCGGTGTCCTTGACGCCGTCGACAATGTGCTCGGCGACCTCGCCGACAGAGCTGGACGACTCGGTCGTGCCGGCCGGACTGGCCACCTGGGTCTCGTGACTCAATTTGCCCCCAGAGTTGCGGATGTGCAGTTGTGTCCACAGTAATCTGGTTCGCTGTGGAGATCATTCCGCCGCGCGTCAAGGAGCCGTTATATCGGCTCTACGAGTTGCGGCTGCGGCAAGGACTGGCCGCGTCGAAATCCGCGCTGCCGCGTCACATCGCGGTGCTGTGCGACGGTAACCGCCGGTGGGCCCGCGACGCCGGCTACGAGGACGTCAGCTACGGCTACCGGATGGGCGCGGCCAAGATCGCCGAAATGCTGCGCTGGTGTCAAGAGGCCGGCATCGAACTGGCCACGGTCTATCTGCTGTCCACCGAGAACCTGCGCCGCGACCCGGCCGAGCTGGCCGCGCTGATCGAGATCATCACCGACGTCGTCGAGGAGATCTGCGCGCCGGTCAACGGGTGGAGCGTGCGCACGGTCGGGGATCTCGAGCTGATCGGCGAGGAGCCCGCGCGTCGACTTCGGGACGCCGTGCTGGGGACGGCGGGCACGGCCGCGACCGGGAACGGCAGCTTCCACGTCAACGTCGCGGTCGGATACGGCGGCCGCCAAGAGATCGCCGACGCCGTGCGCGGGCTGCTGGGCAAGGCGATCGCCAACGGCGCCAGCGGCGAGGAGCTCGTCGAAGCCGTCACTGTCGACGCCATCTCGGAGAACCTCTATACCTCCGGCCAGCCCGACCCCGACCTGGTGATCCGGACGTCAGGGGAGCAGCGGCTGTCCGGGTTCCTGCTCTGGCAGAGCGCCTACTCGGAGATGTGGTTCACCGAAGCGCACTGGCCGGCGTTCCGCCGGGTCGACTTCCTGCGCGCGCTACGCGATTACAGCCAGCGCCACCGCCGCTACGGCGCCTAGCGGCGATCGCAAGCGCGGCGCAGCCGGGTCGCCGTCGATGATCTAGCATGTCGCCGCCGATGATTGAGGCCCGTGGCACACTGAGAACGTGGCTGCGCTCTCAGCTTTCGTGTTCTCGCTGAGCTGGTGGTTGGGGCTGTATCTGGTGGCCCGTAATCCGCGCAAGCCGGTGCTGGTGTTCTCCGCTGTCGGCCTGTGCAGTTTCGCGACGGCGGTCGCGCTGGACGCCGTGCGGCTCGTCACGCATTCCGTGCTGCTCGGCCACGTTGAGATCTACCTGGTTGCCGTTCCCGGCGTGGCCTGGTTCGCGGTGCTCCTCGAGCTGGCTCGGCCCAGCGACACCGAGCGGGGTCGCGCCGGTGAGGTCTTGCTGGTCGCTCTTGTGGGAGTGCTGACGCTGGTCGGCGCGACGCTGGCAGGCAGCGTCTCCGGCCCCCTGCGGCTCGGTCATGTGGTGATGTGCGCGGTGATCTCGGTGTCCACGCTCTGCGCGATGGCCGCGGCCCTGCGACACCGGACGCAGAAAATTCCGATGGTCGGGTTGATCGTCACCGCGACGATGTTCTTCGCGCTGGCCAACGCGATCCTGGTCATTCCGTTGGGCGTGGTGCCCAGTTGGCTGGCCCTGGCGTCGACGGGTTGCGACGTGTTCTGCCTCGGGCTCGCGGTCGCGCTGTGGGATGCCTTCGACGAGGGTCAGGCGCTGCGGGCCGACATGCTGCGCTCGTTCACCGGCACCGGCATGGTCGTTGCGTTGCTCGGTGGTCAGATGTTGATCGCCATCGCGTTGACCCGCCGGGAGAGCACCGCTCAGATCGCGTTGACCGTCGTGCTGTTCACCAGCCTCGCGATCGCGGCTTCGGTGTATGTGCTGGCCGACCCGCTGGCCGGGCTGCTCGACCGGATGGTGTTCTCGCGGGCGCCGTTGCTGCGGGCCCATCGAGAAACGTTGCGGCGCACCCAGTCCGCCCTGCCGTTGCGGCTCGCCGATCCACTCGACGACGTCGACGACGAGTCGTTCGCCAGGTTGACCCGCCGCGCGCTGGGCCACTACGGCGACCTTTCCAAGCTGGTGGCCAACCCGCTGACCGCCCTGCCCTGCATCGACGAGCGGCTGGCCGCTCGGGGCGCGCCCGATCAGCCGCTGGAGCGGGCCATCGAACTCAAGGCGCTGCTGGCCGACCGGATCGCCGCGCTCAAACCGCGCGACGGCGGTGACTTCGGCACCAGTGAGCAGTGGCGCCACTACAACTCGCTGTATTTCCCCTACGTCGTCGGCGTCCGCGCCTACGCCCAGAACGCCACGGCCGCGGGCCTTGACCCGACCGCGCGTCAGGCCTGGCAGTGGTTCGTCACCGAGGTGCCCCAGCGCTCGCTGCACAACTGGCAGAACGCCGCGGCCAAGCTGATCGCCGCCGATCTGCGCGGCAGGGTGACCGTCTCGAGCTGAAGCCACGGTGACGACGCGCGCCGCGATTCGGCGCGAGAGTGAGCCGGCCCCCGCAATAGGTAGCTCAGCTAGGCACGGAATACGTGGCCTAGATCACTCTGTTGACCTGCGCATGGCAGTGCCTGGCAGTGCCGAGCGTCGATCTGGCAGTCCCCGAACGGCAGGCTCAGAGGTGATCGACCCGATATCGCAAGGAGTTTCCGAAATGACCGCTGTTACTCCATTGGCCGCTCGGCCTTTCGACGACTCGACTGACTCCCTGTTGCGGTTCGCCATGCGGCTCGACGCAACGCTGAGCGGCGCGGTCGGCCTTTTCATTGCGTTGTTCGCGGACCCGCTGTCGGCATTGACCGGCCTGAGTTCCGTTGCCGAATTCACCGGCGGCGCACTGCTGGTTCTCGCAGGCCTGGCGGTGTACGCGCTTGCCGCCGCACCCGACCTGCGTCGCGTCGGCATCGGCCTGATCGCCGGCAACATCGTCCTGACGGTGGCGGTGCTGGTGGTGCTCGCCGCGGGGGTGTTGCCCTTGACCGCGACCGGTGTCGCGGCGACGGTGGCCACCAGCGGCTACTTCGCGCTGATGGCCTACCTCCAATACCTCGGAGTGCGCCGCCTGCCGGCGTAACTCCCGTCCCGCCGGTGCGGGGCGCCGCTGTCAGAGGTTGCGGCGAGCGTTCCCGCATCGGCCTGTATGTGGTTATCCCGCAGCAAGTTTCACGATGCGGGCGTTCATCGCGTCTGCGACGTACACGTTGCCGCCTCCGTCGACGGCCACCCCCTCGGGCCACGACAGGCCGGTTAGCGGCAGCACCGCCTGGCTGCTCGAGCCGGTGGACAGCTTGAGCACCCGTCGGTTGTTGTAGTCGCTGACGTAGACACTGCCGTCATTGCCGACCGCGACGGCAGTGGGCTGGTTGAGCGCGGTAAAGGGAAGCTGGGTCTGGCTGCCAGATCCCGCGGCCAACTCCACCACCCTGTCTCCATGCGTCGTGGAGTCGGTCGTGTAGACATTGCCGCCCCGGTCGAGCGCCACGCCCTGCGGAATCTCCAGGCCCTCGAATGGCAACACGGTCTGCGTGGTCGAGCCAGCCGGCAGTTTCACGATCTGGTGGATGCGGCGGTCGGCCACGTACACGCTGCCCGCGCCGTCGACCGCCACTGCTCGCGGATCGATCAGCCCGGTCAATGGAAGCTCGCTCTGCGCCGCCGAACCGGCCGTGAGCATGACCACCTTGCCCGCCGCGGGATAGCCGCCGGTGAAGGAGGTGACGAAGACCGTGCCGGCGCCGTCGACCGCGATGCCGGTCAGGTTCTCGAGACCCGTGAACGGCAACTCGGTCTGGCTGGTCGAGCCCGCCGCCAGCTTGAGCACTCGGTGATGACCGGCATCGGTGATGAAGACGTCGCCGTTGATGGCCACGGCCACGGCGTTCGGCCGCAGCAAGCCCGTGAACGGCAGATCGGTTTGCTCGCTGGAGACCAGCCTGGGCAGCGGGTGATGCGGCACCGCGCGGCCGATGAGGAGCGCTACGGCGAGGAGTCGCAGGATCACAGCTTGCGCAGTCGCAACCGGTTGATGGAATGGTCGGCGTCCTTGCGCAACACCAGGGTGGCGCGCGGGCGGGTCGGCAGGATGTTCTCGATCAGGTTGGGCCGGTTGATCGAGCGCCAGATGTCGCGGGCGGCGATTTCGGCCTGCTGATCGGTCAGCCCCGCGTAGTGGTGGAAGTGTGACGCTGGATTGGCGAACGCCGTCGAGCGCATCGCCAGGAATCGCGAGATGTACCACTGCTCGATGTCCTCGATCCGGCCGTCGACGTAAAGCGAGAAGTCGAACAGGTCCGACACCATCAGCGTCGGTCCGGTCTGCAGCACGTTGAGTCCCTCGAGAATCAAGATGTCGGGGTGGCGGACCACCTGGTTGGCGTCCGGCACCCGGTCGTAGTGCAGGTGCGAATACACCGGTGCGCAGACGTAGTCCGATCCCGACTTCACCGACGTGACGAATCGCATCAGTGCCCGGCGATCGTAACTTTCCGGAAAACCCTTGCGGTGCATCAGGTTTCGACGGCTCAGCTCGGCATTGGGGTAGAGGAACCCGTCGGTGGTGACCAGGTCGACGCGGGGATGGTGATCCCAGCGGGCCAGCAGCGCCTGCAGCACACGGGCCGTCGTCGACTTACCGACCGCCACACTGCCGGCCACGCCGATGATGAACGGCACCGGCCGGTCGGGATTTTGCTGTGGCTCGCCGAGGAACTCGGCGGTGGCTTGGAAGAGTCGCTGCCGGGCCGCCACCTGGAGGTGCAGGAGTCGCGCCAGCGGGAGGTAGACCTCTTCGACCTCGCGCAGGTTGACCTGCTCGCCGATGCCGCGCAGACCGACGATTTCGTCTTCGGTCAGGGGCTGCGGCGTCGACATACGGAGCGCGCGCCACTGACGTCGATCGAACTCCACGTAGGGGCTCGGCTCGCTGGGCCGCGGCATGACGATCAGTCTTGCAGCATCGGCGACGCGGCGAACTGCTGGGATAGCGTTGAGCGTTGTGGAACCCGACGCCCTGATCCGCGAGTACCTGCTACTCGGCCTGCGTTTCGACCGTATCGAGCAGGGCTACGTCGACGCCTTCACCGGTGATCCCGCACTGCGTCAGGTGGTGGCCGCCGAGCCCGCGCCCGACCCTGCCGATCTGGCCCGGACGGCCGCGAGGTTGCTGGCCGCGCTGCCGGATGTGCCGCACCGCAATGGATTTGACACTCAGCGCGCCGACTATGTGGCCGCTCACCTGCGCGCGCTCGAATGCGCCGGCCGCAAGTTCGCCGGCGAGAACATCGGGTTCGTCGACGAGGTGCACGCCTACTTCGACGTGCGCATCGGCAAAGGTGACGCGGACGCGTACCGCCAGGCGCATGCCCGTCTCGACGAGACGCTGGGTGGCACCGGGCCGCTGGTCGACCGGATGGAAGCCCACCGGACCGGCGAGGAAATCCCACCAGACAGGTTGGCGGCCTGCATCGACGCGTTTTCCAGCGCGTTGCGCGACCGGGTGCGCGCCGAGTACCCGCTGCCCGACACCGAAACCGTGGACTACCAGGTGGTGACCGACAAGCCGTGGTCGGGATTCAACTACTACCTGGGTGACTACCGCTCCACCGTGGCCGTCAACGCCGACCTCAAACAGCTGATGTCGAACCTGCCGCGGCTGGTCGCCCACGAGTCCTATCCCGGCCACCACACCGAGCACTGCCGCAAGGAGGCCGGCCTGGTCAACCGCAAAGGCCAGGCCGAGCAGACCATCTTTTTGGTCAACACCCCGCAGTGCCTGATGGCCGAGGGGCTGGCCGATCTGGCGCTGTACGCGGCGATCGGCGCGGGCTGGGGGCGGTGGGCCACCGAGATCTATGCCGACCTCGGGCTGCGGTTCGACGGCGAGCGGGCCGAGGCGGTATCGGAGGCGTCGGCGGCGCTGGCCGGTGTGCGCCAGGACGCGGCGCTGATGCTGCACGACGAGCACCGTGACGCCGACGAGGTCGCGGAGTTCCTGCGGCGCTGGCTGCTGGTCAACGACACCCGCGCCCGGCAGATGCTGCGGTTTCTGTCGTCGCCGCTGTGGCGCGCCTACACCAGCACCTACGTCGAGGGATACCGGTTGCTGCGCGGCTGGCTCGACGACCGCCCCGCCGACGTCAGCCTGGTAGATCGGTTCGGCCGGTTGCTCGACGAGCCGCTCATCCCGTCGACGATGCAGTGGGGGCACCTCCCAGCCGCGAAGCGGCGAGGGGGACGCGTAGCGCGATGAGGAGGAGGCGGGACATCAAGGCGAGCCCGTCGACGATGTAGCTTCGCCGAACGTGAACGCAGTGCGAAAAACGGGCCAGATTTTCGCAGTGGCTGCACGCTCGCCGCTCGGGTGTCTTGCCGATCGGTCTGGGTGACATCGACCGCCGATAGACTGGCGGGCGTGACTGCCGCACCCGACGCTCGTACCCGTTCCTCAGCCTCCTCTGCAATGTCGGCGCCGCTGGCCGATGTCGACCCCGACATCGCCGAACTGCTCGGCAAAGAGCTTGGCCGCCAGCGCGACACGCTGGAAATGATCGCCTCGGAGAACTTCGTGCCGCGCGCGGTGCTGCAGGCCCAGGGCAGCGTGCTGACCAACAAGTACGCCGAGGGACTGCCCGGCCGGCGCTACTACGGCGGCTGCGAGTACGTCGACGTCGTGGAGAACATCGCTCGCGACCGGGCCAAGGCGCTCTTCGGCGCCGACTTCGCCAACGTCCAGCCGCACTCGGGGGCTCAGGCCAACGCCGCGGTGCTGCAGGGGCTGATGTCGCCGGGGGAGAAGCTGCTGGGCCTCGACCTCGCCAACGGCGGTCACCTCACCCACGGCATGAAGCTCAACTTCTCCGGCAAGCTCTACGAGAACGCGTTCTACGGCGTCGACGCGACCAGTCACCTGATCGACATGGACGCGCTGCGCGCGCAGGCGCTGGAGTTCCGGCCGAAGGTGATCGTCGCCGGCTGGTCGGCCTATCCGCGAACCCTGGACTTCGTCGCCTTCTCCTCGATCGCCGACGAGGTCGGCGCGCACCTGTGGGTCGACATGGCGCACTTCGCTGGTCTGGTCGCGGCGGGACTGCACCCGTCACCGGTCCCGCACGCCGACATCGTGTCGACGACCGTGCACAAGACGCTGGGCGGTCCGCGGTCCGGTCTGATCATGGGCAAGCAGGACTTCGCCAAGAAGATCAACTCCGCGGTCTTTCCCGGCCAGCAGGGTGGCCCGCTGATGCACGTGATCGCCGCCAAGGCGGTGGCGCTGAAAATCGCCGGCACCCCGGAGTTCGTCGAACGCCAGCAGCGCACGCTGTCCGGCGCCCGGATCATCGCCGACCGACTGCTGGCGGCCGACGTCGCCAAGGCCGGCGTCTCGGTGGTCAGCCGCGGCACCGACGTCCACCTGGTACTGGTCGACCTGCGCGACTCGCCGCTGGACGGTCAGGCCGCTGAGGACCTGCTGCACGACGTCGGCATCACCGTCAACCGCAACGCGGTGCCCAACGACCCGCGGCCGCCGATGGTGACGTCGGGTCTGCGGGTAGGCACCCCGGCCCTGGCCACCCGCGGCTTCGGTGACACCGAGTTCAGCGAGGTCGCCGACATCATCGCGACCGCGCTGGCCGCGGGCAGCAGCGCCGATGTGTCGGCACTGCGTGACCGCGTCACCCGTCTGGCCAGGGAGTTTCCGCTGTACGACGGCCTGGAGGACTGGTCGCTCGTTTGACGGGCTGCCACGGCCGTGGCGATTTTACGATAACTGTGTACGCGGGTTATATTAACTTTTATGGCGATCAAACCTGTTGCTAACGCATTGATGCTCGAACTCGAGCCGGTGGTCGGTGCCAACATCGATCGTCACCTCGAAACCGAGAAGATCTGGTTCGCCCACGATTTCGTGCCGTTCGAGCAGGGCGAGAACTTCGCCTTCCTCGGCGGGCGCGACTGGGATGCGTCACAGGTGACGTTGCCGAAGGCCATCACCGACGCGTGTGAGATCTTGCTGATCACCAAGGACAACCTGGCCGGCTACCACCGCGAGCTCGTCGAGCACTTCATCCTCGAGGACAACTGGGGACAGTGGATCGGCCGCTGGACCGCCGAGGAGCACCTGCACGCCATCGCGCTGCGGGAGTACTTCGTCGTCACCCGCGAGATCGACCCCACAGCCAACGAGCACGTGCGCTTTCAGCACGTCGCGGAGAAGGGGTACCGCGCCGACCAGTACTCGCAGACCGAGACGCTGGTGTTCATGTCGCTCTTCGAGGGCGCGAACGCGGTGTACTGCAAGAACCTGGCCGCCGAAATCGAGGAGCCGGTGCTGGCCGGACTCATCGCCCACATCGCCAGCGACGAGGCCCGACACGAGGAGTTCTTCGCCAACCTGGTCGCGCACTTGCTGACCTACAGCCGCGACGAGACGATCGCGGCGATCGCCGCGCGCGCCGCGGAGATCGAGGTGCTCGGCGCCGACATCGACGCCTACGCCGACAAGGTGCGAACCGTTGCCGACGCAGGCATTTTCGGCCCCGACCAACTGAAGCAGGTCATCTCCGACCGCATCACCGCATGGGGCGTTGCCGACGAGCCCGCCCTGCGCCAGTACGTCATCAGCTAACCGTCGGCGCGCCTCCGCGGCGTCGATGCGCGAACGCGGGTACCGTCGCAGTCGATGGCTAGCGACATGCTCTGCTATCCGGGCGGCGCCTCTCGACTCGACCTCGAAAGGACCGTCGGCTCCGGTCCTTGTGCCGCGGCCCCCGCCGATTCGTCCGTGCGGGCCGCACGGGCAATTAGCCCGGTGAGAACGCTTCGCGCGCATGGGTGGCGGTGGGGCCACCACCCGCATGCGGCGGCGATCCGGGCGATGAGCTCGAGGAGCGCTCGTGTCTGATTCCCCGGCGGTTTCACAGGACACCAACAGGACCTACGTGCTGGACACGTCGGTGTTGCTGTCCGACCCGTGGGCCTGCTCCCGCTTCGCCGAACACGAAGTAGTGGTTCCGCTAGTGGTGATCAGTGAGTTGGAGGCCAAACGCCACCACCACGAGCTCGGCTGGTTCGCCCGCCAGGCGCTGCGTTTGTTCGACGACCTCCGCATCGAGCACGGCCGTCTCGATCAGCCCATTCCGGTTGGGACGCAAGGCGGTACGTTGCGCGTCGAGCTCAACCACACTGACCCGTCGGTGTTGCCGGCCGGGTTCCGCACCGACACCAACGACTCCCGCATCCTGTGCTGCGCAGCCAACCTCGCCGCCGAAGGCAAGCGAGTCACGTTGGTCAGCAAGGACATTCCGCTGCGCGTGAAGGCGGGCGCGGTGGGTCTGCCCGCCGACGAATACCACGCTCAGGATGTCGTGGTGTCCGGTTGGACCGGCATGACGGAGCTGGAAACCAACGCCGACGACATCGACACGTTGTTTGCCGACGGCGAGGTTGACCTGGAGGGTGCGCGAGACCTGCCCTGCCACACGGGTATTCGCTTGCTGGCGGGCAGCTCGCACGCGCTCGGTCGGGTGAACGCGCACAAGCGGGTCCAACTGGTCCGCGGCGACCGCGAGGTGTTCGGGTTGCGCGGCCGTTCCGCCGAACAGCGGGTGGCCCTCGACCTGCTGCTCGACGAGTCGGTCGGCATCGTCTCGTTGGGTGGCAAGGCCGGTACCGGCAAGTCGGCGCTGGCGCTGTGCGCCGGCCTGGAAGCTGTGCTGGAGCGACGCACACAACGCAAGGTGGTGGTTTTCCGCCCGCTGTATGCGGTCGGCGGACAGGAGCTTGGTTACCTGCCCGGCAGCGAAAGCGAAAAGATGGGCCCGTGGGCGCAGGCCGTCTTCGACACACTCGAAGGCCTGGCCAGCCCGGCGGTGCTCGAAGAGGTGCTGTCCCGCGGCATGCTCGAGGTGCTGCCGCTGACCCACATCCGCGGTCGCTCCCTGCACGACTCGTTCGTGATCGTCGACGAGGCGCAGTCGCTGGAACGCAACGTGCTGCTCACCGTGCTGTCCCGGCTGGGCGCGGGATCGCGAGTGGTGCTGACCCACGACGTCGCCCAACGCGACAACCTGCGGGTGGGACGCCACGACGGTGTCGCGGCCGTGGTCGAGAAGCTCAAGGGACACCCCCTGTTCGCACACATCACGCTGCTGCGCAGCGAGCGTTCGCCGATCGCGGCGCTGGTCACCGAGATGCTCGAAGAGATCAGCGGCGCACCGCTGTAACGCGGATCGGTAGGCTTCTGGCGTGCCGAAACGACCCGACAGCCAGAGGTGGCGATACCTGCGCACCGTCGCCGGAGTGGCGGCCGCCGCCGGTATCGTCGCGGTCGGCGCCTTCACCGGGCACGTCCGGTTCGCCCACGCCAATGACGCGGTCGACTGCGCTCAGGTCAGATGCGTGGCGCTCACCTTCGACGACGGGCCCACGCCCTACACCGATCGCCTGCTGAGCATCCTGAAGGCCAACAACGCCAAGGCCACGTTCTTCGAGATCGGCAACAAGGTCGCGGCCAACCCGGCGGGCGCCAAGCGGGTCGTCGAGGCGGGCATGGAGTTGGGCAGCCACACCTGGGAACACCCCAACATGACGACGCTGCCGCCGGCCGACGTGCCGAGTCAATTCTCCCGGGCCACCGACGCGATCGTCGCGGCCACCGGCAGGACCCCGAAGCTGTGGCGGCCGCCGGGCGGCCTGACCAATGCGGCCGTCAACGAGCAGGCGGCAAAGGCGGGCCTGGCCGGAATTCTTTGGGACGTCATCCCTTTCGACTGGATCAACGACTCGAATACCGCGGCCAGTCGGCAGGTGTTGATGACCCAGATCAAGCCTGGCTCGGTGGTGCTGATGCACGACACGTACTCGAGCACCGTCGACCTCGTCGAGCAGTTCATCCCGGTGCTCAAGGCCAACGACTACCACTTGGTCACGGTCAGCCAACTGCTCGGGCCGCGGTCCCCGGGCAGTGTCTACGGCTCACGGGAGAACGGGCCGGCGGCCAACGTCCTGCACGACATACCGCCGTCGGAGATTCCGTCGCTGCCGCATACGCCGTCGCCGGCACCGATGCCGAATCTTCCGATTACCGATGTGGCAGGCCAGAATTCGGGCGGACCGAACAACGGCAGCTAGGCGCTCACTGCCCCGGCAGCTCGCCCGATGTGGCCAGCGCCAGCAACTCACCGCGGCCGATCTGGGTGACCAGGCTGGCGCTGTCAAAGTAGATGCGCTCGTTGGTGATTCGCTCGCCGTCGAAGAAGAACACCGCGATGATCGGCACCCGGAACGCCTTGCCGGTGGGCGGCATCCCGTAGAACTCGCCCAGATTGGTTCCCAGCAGGTCGAATTCGGTGATCACCGCGTCATCGGTGACGTGGAAGCGCACGTTGTCGTGCCGCTGATCGGGAAACGCGGTGCGGGTCGTGAGGTAATAGTTCATCACCTCCTCGCCGCCGTCGAAAACCTGGCCCGTGGCCATGATTTCGTAGCGCGGGTGCCCGTTGAAGGTCGCCAGGGTGCGATCGAACTCCTTGGTCACCTCGGTGTTCATGTGCTCTTCGATGAGCGCGAGGCGCCGTTGGCGGAGTCCGTCGTCCAGCATGGCTACTCCTCGGTGACCTTCGCCATCGCGAGCACGTCGAGACGGCGGTCGAGTTCTTCTTCGGACAGCTTGTCGCCGATCAGCCCGCGGTCGATCACGGCCTGCCGAATCGTGGTGTGCTCCTTGACTGCTTGCTTGGCCACCGCGGCGGCCTCTTCATAGCCGATGGCCGAATTCAGCGGCGTCACGATCGACGGTGACGACTCGGCCAGCTCGCGCAGGTGCTCCTCGTTGGCTTTCAGCCCGGTGATGCAGCGCTCGGCGAACAGCGTCGACACGTTTGTCAGCAGCTTGAACGACTCGAGGACGTTGCGGGCCATCATCGGGATGTACACGTTCAGCTCGAAGGCACCCGACAGACCGCCGACAGTGACGGCTGCGTCGTTACCGATCACCTGTGCGGCGACCTGGGTAACCGCCTCGGGCAGAACGGGATTCACCTTGCCCGGCATGATCGAGCTACCCGGCTGCAGGTCCGGCAGCTGGATCTCGGCCAGACCGGTCAACGGACCCGAGCCCATCCAGCGCACGTCGTTGGCGATCTTGGTCAGCGACGCCGCGATCGTGCGCAGCGCACCGGACACCTCGACCAGCCCGTCGCGGGCGGCTTGAGCCTCGAAAGAGTTTGTGGCGGTGCGCAGTTCGGTCAGACCGGTGTCGGCGACGAGTACTTCCACCACCTTCGCGCCGAAGCCGTCAGGGGCGTTGAGGCCGGTGCCGACGGCGGTGCCGCCGATTGCCAGCTCGCCCAGCCGGGGAAGCGTCGCCTCGACCCGCTCGATGCCTGCCTCGATCTGTCGGGCGTAGCCGGAGAATTCCTGGCCCAGCGTCACCGGGACGGCGTCCATCAGGTGGGTACGGCCGGACTTGACCACGGTGTGCCATTCGCGGGCCTTGTCGGCCAGCGCGTCGTGCAGCACCTGCAGTGCCGGAATGAGATGGCGCACAGCTGCTTCGGTGGCCGCGATATGGGTGGCGGTCGGGAAAGTGTCGTTGGACGACTGCGACATGTTGACGTCGTCGTTGGGGTGCACGGTCACGCCGTTGGCGCCGGCGATGCTCGCGATCACCTCGTTGGTGTTCATGTTGGAGCTGGTGCCCGAGCCGGTCTGGAACACGTCGATCGGGAACTGGTCGTCGTGCTTACCGTCGGCGATCTCGGCGGCGGCAGCGATGATCGCATCGGCCTTGTCCGCAGCGAGCAGCCCGAGGTCCTTGTTGACCTGGGCGCAGGCGCCCTTCAGCAGGCCGAGCGCGCGAATCTGGGTGCGCTCGAGGCCACGACCGGAGATCGGGAAGTTCTCGACGGCGCGCTGAGTCTGGGCCCGCCACAACGCTTTTGCGGGCACTCGGACCTCACCCATGGTGTCGTGTTCGATGCGGTATTCGGTGTCGTCTGCCACGGGCAAGTTCCTCGCTAAGTCTAGGTAGTGGTTACGGCAGGGGGTAGGCGGCGCTGCTGTCGCCGGTGAAGTCGATCGCGGAATACTCGTTGAGCTTGGCCAGCCGGTGGAAACCCTCGACCATCCGCAGCGTCCCGGACTTCGACCGCATCACGATCGACTGAGTGGTGCAGCCGCCCGGCTCGTAGCGCACACCCTTGAGCAGGTCGCCGTCGGTGACGCCGGTCGCACAGAAGAAGACGTTGTCGCCGGACACCAGATCGCGCACCGTCAGCACCGCGTCGAGGTCGTAGCCGGCGTCGATGGCCTTCTGCCGTTCCGCGTCGTCCTTAGGAGCCAGTTGGGCCTGCAGTTCGCCCCCCATGCACCGGATCGCCGCGGCCGCGATGATGCCCTCGGGGGTACCGCCGATCCCGGCCAGCATGTCGGTCCCGGATCCGGGGCGGCACGCCGAGATCGCACCCGCCACGTCGCCGTCGGTGATCAGCCGGATCCGAGCGCCGGTGGCCCGGGCATCCTTGATCAGCTGGTCGTGTCGCGGCCGGTCCAGGATGCAGACCGTCATGTCCGGCACCGACAAGCCCTTGACCTTGGCCACCGCCCGGATGTTGTCCGCGATCGGGGCGGTGATGTCGAGGACGTGAGCGGCATCCGGTCCGACCGCGATCTTGTTCATGTAGAACACCGCCGACGGGTCGAACATCGAGCCGCGGTCGGCCACCGCGAGCACCGAGATCGCGTTGGGCATGCCCTTGCTCATCAGCGTGGTGCCGTCGACCGGATCGACGGCGAAGTCGCATTCGGGACCGTCGCCGTTCCCGACGTGCTCGCCGTTGTACAGCATCGGCGCTTCGTCCTTCTCGCCTTCGCCGATCACCACGACGCCGCGCATCGACACCGAGTTCACCAGCTGACGAATGGCGTCGACCGCCGCGCCGTCGCCGCCCTCTTTGTCACCTCGACCCACCCAGCGACCGGCGGCCATCGCGCCGGCCTCGGTTACCCGGACGAGCTCGAGGGCGAGGTTGCGGTCCGGGGCTTCACGACGGCTCGCGCTTCCCGTTCGCGACGACGAGCCGCCTTCGGGCGGGGAAGAGGCAGCGGCGCGATCATCCATGGCTGCCGATTGTCCCAGAGGGAGGTTGCCGGTCGGTAGCTGGGATACTCGTGCTGTGACGTCGCAGCCACAGCCCTCGGCCGAACAGCCGCAGCCCTCGGCCAAACCGGCCAAGCCCCGCCTGCTGCAGGACGGCCGCGACATGTTCTGGTCGATCGCGCCGCTGGTGGTGGCGTGCATCGTCCTTGCTGGGTTGGTCGGGATGTGCTCGTTTTCACCGGGTGGCGTCAACCGCGGCCCGGTTCCGGCCTACGACGCCGTGAGCGCGCTGAAGGCGGACGCGTCAACCCTCGGGTTCCCGGTCCGCTTGCCGCAGCTGCCCAAGGGATGGCAGGCCAACTCCGGCGGCCGCGGCGAGATCACCGACGGTCGCACCGACCCGGCGAACGGGCAGAAGCTGCGGGCGGTCACCTCGAACGTCGGCTTCATCAGCCCGGGGGGTGAGTATCTGAGCCTGACGCAGAGCAACGCGGATGAGGCGAAGCTGATCGGCTCGATCCACGCGTCGATGTTTCCGACCGGAGCCGTCGACGTGAACGGCGTCCGATGGGTCACCTATCAGGGCGACGGCGGGGTCGAGTCGGTGTGGACGACGCGGCTGGACAGCCCGGCCGGTCCCGCGCAGATTGCGATCACCGGAGCCGGAAGCGTCGAGGAGTTTCGTACGCTGGCCGCGGCCACTCAAACGCAGCCACCCCTGCCTGCCCAACGACAGGAGAAACACCCATGAGCGCACCGGTAGCCGATCTCACCGGCTGGACAGTCGCGCCGTTCACCGGCGGCGGATACACCCACGACGTCTACCGCCGCGGAGAAGGCCCCGGTGTGGTCCTGATCCCTGAGATCCCGGGCATCCACCCCGGCATGCTGGGACTGGGAAACCATTTGGTGGACAACGGGTTCACCGTCGCGATGCCGTCACTGTTCGGGGAGCCGGGGCGTGGCAAGGACCCTGCCTACGTAGTCTCGACCCTCGCCCGGGTTTGCGTGGCACGGGAATTCGCCGCTCTGGCGACCAACAAGCAACGACCGGTCGCGGTCTTCTTGCGGGCGCTGGCCCGAGAGCTCAACAAGGAGACCCCGGGCAAGGGCGTCGGCGTCATCGGGCACTGCTTCACGGGTGGCTTCGCGTTGGCCGCCGCGGTCGACGACAGCGTGCTCGCGCCGGTTCTCAGCCAGCCGTCCGTGCCCTTTCCGTTGACCGCGCGGCACAAGCGCGATCCGGGGGTGAGCGACCTGGAGTTGAACGCTTTCAAGGATCGCGCCGCCAACGAGGGCCTGTGCGCGATCGGCCTGCGCTTCAGCGAGGACAAGATGGCGCCGGGCGAGCGGTTCACGACACTCAAGGACCGTCTCGGCGACGCGTTCGAGGTCATCGAGATCAACTCCAGACCCGGCAACGAAGGCGGGTTCTCCCGGATGGCCCACTCGGTGCTGACCGACGAGGTCCGTGAGGCCGACGGCCAGCCGGCCTACGAGGCGCGCAAGCGCGTCGTCGAGTTCCTCACTGAGCGGCTGCGTTAGCGGCCTGCCGCCTGCGCTGGTCGGTGATGAACCGAATCGACATGCGCTGCAACAGATTCGGTGCCAAGCGGGCGAACACCCAGGACGCGTAGGCCTGCCTGGGCTTGACCAGCAGTGCCTTGTTGCGGCCAATCGCCTTCAACGTGTCGCGGGCCAACCGGTCGGCGCTGTAGGCGTTCTTCATGCCTTGCCCGCGCAGGTAGTAGTCGCGACCGACGAAGCCGCCAACGGCGCCCTTGTCCAGAATCGGGGTCTCGACGGCGCCCGGGCAGACCGCCAGCACACCGATGCCGTGCGGAATGGCCTCCGAACGCAGCGCCAGCGACAGTCCGACGATCGCGTGCTTGGTCATCACGTAACTGGTGATCTGACCCGCCGCGGTCAGTCCCGCCATCGACGCGGTGTTGACGATGTGGCCGTGGCCCTGCCGCAGCATCACCGGGTAGGTGGCAGCCACCCCGTGAACGACGCCGCGAATGTTGACGTCGATGATCGCGTTCCACTGATCCAGTGTCAGCAGTTCCGTGTCGCCGCCCCAGGCGATTCCGGCGTTGTTGAACATCAGGTCCAGCCGCCCGGCACGGGTGACGACGGCGTCGACCGCGGCCTGGACCGCGGCTGGGTCGGTGACGTCGAGGGTGGCCGACGTCGCGGTGCCCGGTCCTCGCAGGCTCTCGGCGGTGCGGGCCGCGGTGGCGCCGTCGACGTCGGTGCAGACGACGTCCGCGCCCGCGTCGACCAGAGCGCGGCACAGCGCAGCGCCGATGCCCGATCCGGCACCGGTGACGATGGCCTGCTTACCGGTGAAGCTTGTGAAACTCCCTTTGCTTGTGAAACTCATTGCGCCGCAAGCTTCATGATGTGACCCATCAGGTCGGGATAGCGCATCATGTGGGCACCGCCGTTGAGGTCGAGCACCTCGCCGGTCAGCCACGGCGCCTTGCACAGGAACAGCACCGCCTCGGCGATGTCCTCGGGTGTGCCGGCCCGGCCGAGTGGCGTGTTCTCGACGTATTCGTCGACGACGCCGGGGATGTGTGTGGCGGGCTCGGTGAGTGGCGTGTGCACGAACCCGGGTGCGACGGCGTTGACCCGAATGCCAAGTGGTGCAAGCTCGAGCGCGGCGACCTGGGTCAGCATCGACAACCCGGCCTTCGCGGCGCAGTAGGCGCTCATCGCCGCGGCGGGCTGGCGCGCGTTGAGGGAGCTGATCGACACCAGCGCCCCGCCGTCGTGCAGTCGCGGGGCGGCGTGCTTGATCACCAGAAACGCGCCGTTGAGGCAGACATCGACGACACCGCGAAAGTCTTCGGCGGCCAGATCGGTGATCAGCCCGAGCGCGCTGTAACCGGCGGTGTTGACCACGACGTCGAGGTCGCCGGCGTCGGCGAACAGCGCTTTGACCGATTCTTCGTCGGTGACCTCGACGGTCGCCGCCGTGTGCGGGTCACCGAGTTCGGTTGCGACGGAACGTGCTCCGTCACCGTTGCGATCGGCAACGACCACCCGGTAGCCGGCCTCTCTGTCATTGGCCAATGCTTTGCAGACAGCTTTGCCGATGCCCGACGCGCCACCGACGACGACCGCGTTGCGTGCACTCACGTGTGGCCCTCCCATTTCGCGTCGATGACACCCCACGGGTCGGCGTAGCGCCCGGGGTAGCGGCGGTACGGCGAGCGACGTTTGAGCATCGCGTGCGCAAGCGGAGCGATCACCCGTGCCGCGTGGCGGCGCCACCCCATCTGCGCGGCGGTCTCGGCAAGCAACTGCGGCCACGTAATCCGCTGGAAGTCAAGGGCTTCCATCGACCGAGTGGTGTCCATCCAGTCGGTGCCGAACCAGTCTGCATCGTTGTCCGGGTTGCCCCTTCGTCCGGCCGGTATCCCGCCGACCAGGCCCATCGCCGCTGCGGTGGACGGCGCGATGTCACCCTGCACCAAGCGGTGTGACTCGTCGCCGCCGATCAGCAGCGTCTCGCCGACCACGCGAGCGGTGGTCGCGGCGATGAACGCGCGGGCAACGTCGCGCACGTCGATGGTCTGGATCCGGCCGTCGATCGGCAGCGACGCCTCGAAGTAGATGGTGTCGAGGTCGACGTCGAACCGCGGCTCGGAGGTGAGCACGCCGCCCAGCCGCAAGATCACCCAGTCCAAACCCGATGCGCGCACCAGGTTTTCGGCCGCGACCTTGTGCGCGCCGTAAATGTCCGACGGTCGCAGCGGGGTGTCGGCGGTGAGCACGCCCGCTACGCGGTGCGGGTTGCGCGCACCGTAGGCGGCGACGCTGGAGGCCTGGATGAAGCGCGGTGGGTCGGGCAGCGCGGCGGCGGCGTCGAGCAGGAGTGTGGTCGCATCGACGTTGACTCGGCGGGCCAGCCCCGGCCGGGCGTAGCAGAGCGGCGGGATGATTGCGGCGAGGTGGATTATCGCCGTCGGCGCCACCGTCGTGAGCAGTTCAGTGACCGCCCCCGGGTCGGTGAGGTCGGCCCAGCGGACTTCAGTCGACGGCATCGCGCTCGGCAGCCGTGCGGTTGGCCGGCACGTCCAGGTCGGTGGCGACCACGTGCGGTCCCTCGACCATCAACTGACGCACAGTTTCTGAGCCGACGAGTCCGAAAGCTCCGGTGACAAGCACTGTCTCGGCCACAACGGATTACGCTACACGCCGTCGCGGAATATCCCGAGCTATTCGGCGACAGCCGGCGCGACGACGGCCACCGGCGACGGGTGTGCCGCCGCTTTCATCTGGTTGAACAATTCGATGTAGTACGGCAGGCACTCGACCATCGCCTGCTCGGTGGTGAACAGCGGCCGATAGCCGAGGTCGCGGGTGGCCTTGGCGACCGAGAAGTAGTTGTCGAGATACAGCCGTTCGACGGCCAGCGGCTCCAGCATCGGCTCGCGGATGCCGAACCGGAAATGCAGCCGCTGCCAGGCCAGCATTGCGGCGCGCACCACGGCGCCGGACACCCGCAGCCGGGGCAGCCGCTGCCCGCATGCCGCCACCACCGGGCGGGCGAACTCGAACATGTTGATCGGCTCGGCGTCGTTGATGAAGTAGGCCTGGCCCGGCGCGGTGCCACCCGGCGTCAGGTGTTGGGCGGCCAAGATGAAACCGTGAATCAGGTTGTGCACGTAGGAGTTATCCAAACGGGCGGACTTGCGGCCAACCAGCACCTTGACGTGGCCGGCCAGTACGGACTCGAAGACTTTGCGGAACATCGTTTGATCGCCGCGGCCCCAGATTCCGCTCGGCCTAATCGAGCACGTCAGTAATCCGTCAATACCGTTCTGCGACAACACAAAGCGTTCGGCAACGACTTTCGTCTCGGTGTAGAGGTCGGCGAACCGGTCGGTGTAGGGCAGTGTCTCGTCACCGCCAGCGATGGGTTTGCCGCCCATCACCACGCTGTTGGAGGCCGTGTAGACGAACCGTTTGACGCCGGCGGCCTGCGCGGCATGCACGAGGTTCTTGGTTCCCTCGACGTTGACGGCGAAGCTGCGCTGCCGGTACTCCTCGGTGACCGAAGCGCCGCCCATCAGCGCGATGAGCGCGGCGGTGTGAAAGATCGTGTCGACGCCCGCGACCGCGCCTGCAACGACGTCCCGGTCGCAGATGTCGCCCTGGAGCACCTCGAGCCCGGGCTGGGCGGGCAGAGGTGACGGCGCCCGGTCGAAGGACCGCACGTGGTAGCCCTGGTCGAGCAGGGTGGTGACCAGGTTGGCGCCGACGAATCCCGACCCGCCGGTGACGAGTACTCGGCCCAGTTCCGCGGTCGCCGCAGGTTCAGAATCTCTAGAAGAGTGAGCCATGCAGCCGAGAATAACTGAAACGTGTTCCAGTTTGAAACAAAAGCCGCAGAGATAATTGCAGCGTCAAGAATCGCCGGGCTCGCCGGCGGCCAGTGCGTCGGCCACCCGCTTGCGTGCACCAGCTAAGTGCTCCTCGCACCGTTTAGCCAGCTGTTCGCCTCTTTCCCAGAGCTCCAGCGATGCATCGAGATCTAGTCCGCCCTGTTCGAGCAGGCGCACGACCTCGATCAGCTCGTCGCGGCATTTTTCATACCCGAGGGCACTAATAGGTGTAACTTCGTCACTCGCCATCGGCTGGTCCTTCACTCATCGCCGCGATCGCGCCGTCGCCGACCCGTATCCGCAGCCTCGTCCCGGCCGGGGCGTCGCCGGTCGATCGCAAGACCGACGGGCCGGCACTCCCGACCGTCTGCACCACGGCGTAGCCCCGGGCGAGGGTGGCCGCGGGACCCAGTGTCGCCAGCCGAGCCGACAAATGTCCGACCCGTTCGGCCTGCACGTCGATCAATCGAATGATGTCCCGTCGAACCGCGGACCGGGCGCGGTGCACCTCGTCGGCGCGCGCCGCCAGTGAGGCCAGCGGCTCGGCGATCACCGGCCGGCTGCGCAGCTGCGCCAGTACCCGCTCTTCACGGCCCACCCAATTACGCAGGGCTTGCGCGCTGCGCCGGCGCAGGTCGTTGAGCAGACGTTGTTCGGCGGCGGTGTCGGGAACGATCTTCTTGGCCGCGTCGGTGGGCGTCGCGGCCCGTAGGTCAGCGACGAGATCGCAGAGCGGGTTGTCGGGTTCGTGGCCGACCGCGCTGACCACCGGCGTGCGGCACGCCGCGATCGCGCGGCACAGCGTCTCGTCGGAAAACGGCAGCAGGTCCTCGACACTTCCGCCGCCGCGGGCCAGCACAATCACGTCGACGTCGGGGTCGGAGTCTAACTCCCGCAACGCTTTCACGATCTGGGCGACGGCGGTGGGGCCCTGGACCGCGGTATTGCGGACGGCGAACCGCGCCGCGGGCCACCGCGCGGCGGCCACCGACGTCACGTCGTGCTCGGCCGCGCTGGCCCGTCCCGTGACCAAGCCGATCATGCTGGGCAGGAAGGGGATCGGCCGCTTGAGCATCGGATCGAACAACCCCTCGGCGGCCAGCAGTTGTCGTAGCCGTTCGATGCGGGCCAGCAGCTCGCCGATCCCGACCGCGCGAATCTCGCTGAGCCGCAACGTCAGAGTGCCGCGACCGGTGAAGAAGTTCGGCTTCCCGCAGACCACCACCTGCACGCCCTCGACCAGCTTGACCGGAGCGTTGTCGACCAGCATCCGCGGCGCGGTGACGCTCAGCGACATGTCGGCCGCCGGGTCACGCAACACCATGAACACGGTCTTCGAACCCGGCCGGATGTTGATCTGAGTCAGCTGTCCCTCGACCCAGACCACGCCGAGTTTGTCGATCCAGGCGGCGATCCGCGTCGCGACCGCGCGAACCGGGAGCGGGTTGTCGGCCGAATTGTCGGTCACTTCGCCGTCGCGCGCGTAATCCTGTTGGCGAGCAGTGTCTGGAACGGAGCGCGGCCTTTGGTGGCCTCTTCGTAGGCCAGCAGGGCCTCGAGCTCGTTGACGTCGAGCGACTGCAGGCGGGCCCGCAGCTGTGCCAGCGTCAGCTCCTCGTAGTCCAACTCCTCGACCACCGCGGGCGCGGACACCGACTGCTTCGCCGGTTTGGCGGCCGACCGGGCCCAATCGTCGGCCGCGCCGGACTCAGGCGACGAGTACAGCGCGAAGCGGCCTTCGGCGCGAGATTCACCATTCCCGGCCGAGGACGCGTCGACATCATCGTCGGGCAAGTCCTCGTCGAACGTCGCCCACTCTGGTTGCTCATCCTTCGGCGGGAAGATGTGCTCCAACGTGGCATCGCCTTTGATCACCAGCTCGGCGACGTTCTGCTGGAACCGCATCACGATGTGCGCGGCAGTGCTGGCCAGCGTCATCGGATACATGAGGATGGTTTTGGGCAGCCGGATCGTCTCTTCGACGGCCATCGTCGCGGCGCCGACCAGCAGCCGAACCCCATACGGTGCAGTAGCCATGTGGTCAAGCCTGCCTTAACCGGCGGACAAACTCCAAGCCGAGCGCGCGCGAGTTGGCGGACCAGTGTCGGCAGTAAGTACCCTGGTGGGCATGCCGCCGACTGTGAACATGGGGCCCGAGATATATGTGAGGCCTGGTGCGACGGCGTCGGTGGCCGAGCCGGTTACCGGCAAGCGGGTGCTGCTGGCCGAGCCGCGCGGATACTGCGCCGGCGTCGACCGCGCCGTCGAGACCGTCGAGCGCGCGCTGGAGAAACACGGTGCGCCGGTCTACGTCCGGCACGAAATCGTGCACAACGTCCACGTCGTCGAGACGCTGGCGAAGGCCGGCGCGATCTTCGTCGACGAGACCGACCAGGTGCCCGAGGGCGCGATCGTGGTGTTCTCCGCCCACGGCGTCGCACCGACGGTGCACCAGAACGCGGCCGAGCGTCAGCTCAAGGTCATCGACGCGACCTGCCCGCTGGTCACCAAGGTGCACAACGAGGCCAAGCGCTTCGCCCGCGACGACTACGACATTCTGCTGATCGGCCATGACGGCCATGAGGAGGTCATCGGCACCGCCGGTGAAGCGCCCGATCACGTGCAGCTGGTCGACGGCCCGAGCGCTGTCGACCACGTCACCGTTCGCGACGAGAACAAGGTGATCTGGCTGTCCCAGACCACGCTGTCGGTCGACGAGACGATGGAGACCGTGGAGCGGCTCCGCGCCCGCTTCCCCAAACTGCAGGACCCGCCCAGCGACGACATCTGCTACGCGACCCAGAATCGTCAGGTCGCGGTCAAGGCGATGGCGCCCGAGTGCGACCTGGTGATCGTCGTCGGTTCGCGCAACTCGTCGAACTCGGTGCGGCTGGTCGAGGTCGCCTTGGGGGCCGGATCCAACGCCGCGCATCTGGTCGATTACGCCGACGACATCGATCCGGCGTGGCTGGAAGGCGTGACCACGGTCGGGGTGACGTCTGGGGCGTCGGTGCCTGAGGTGCTGGTGCGTGGGGTGCTGGAGCGGTTGGCCGAGCACGGTTACGACGTGGTTCAGCCGGTGACGACGGCCAACGAGACGCTGGTGTTCGCCCTACCGCGTGAGATCAGGGCCGCCCGCTAATCCCAGTCGCTCGACGGCCTGCGCGGACGCCGCGGGCGCTGGTCGTACGACTCGTCGCCGCCCGCGGCCTTCCGATACCTGACTTGCGAGATCGGGTGATGCGTCGCGGTTTTCCCGTTCGACGTGGGCCGGCGTCGCGGCGGGGGAGTGTCGAAGGATTGGCGAGCGTCGAAGGATTCCGGCGGCTCGTACGCGTCGAAGCGGCTGGCGCGAGGTGTCGGGCGGGCGCGCCGGGCCTCCGGGTCACGACGAATGTCCCGCGAGGGACGGCCGCGCGACTCAGGATCGCGGGGCTGCCCGCTACGCCGGGACGGCTCGCTCGCGTCGTAGGCGCGCGTCGGGCGTCGTCTGGTGCGCTCGCGGGTCGGTTCGGCGTCGTCGGTGGCGGATCGTGGCCGACGCGTGCGTGACGACGTGGTGGTACGACGTCCGCTTCGTCGTTCGGCCGCCGTCGATCGTGCCGACCGCTCCACGGCGTGCTCCCGACGGGGCCGGGACCGCTTGGGCTTTTCGGGGGTCTCGTCTTCGGCGTCGTCGCGGTTGAGGATTGCGGCCAACCGTGCGACCAAGCCGGGCGGCTTCTCGTCCGTCTCCGCGGCGTCCTCGGCGTCCACAGCATCCGCGCGCGATTGCACCATGCCTAGATACCAGCGGACCAGACCGATCAGCAGCACACCGGCTGAGGTGAACAGCATCAGCGGAAAGCGCTCGATCAACGGGTAACCGCAGTTGATCACCAGGTCTTTGACGCCGGTGAACTTGGCGCCGTGGAACAGGAAGTATGCGCCGGGCACCGCGCAGAACAAGATCAGCGGCGGCTGGATGACTGCGGTGAAGACGCCGGCCTGCTGCACGGCGAGGACCGCGGCGAGGCAACCCAGCACGTAGAGCCCCGAGAAGACACTGGTCAGCTCCTTGCCGGAGCCCGCGTCGAAGGCGAACCCCGCCGCAACTCCGGTCACCGCGACGAGCACGGCCGCCCACCACGGGACCCCGGGAACCGACGGGACGATCGAGCGGCGATTTGCTACTTCCGCCGACCGGTCCTGCTGTTCTGACACATGTCGACCGTACCGGCTTGACGCCGAAAGACGCGTAACGACCTTGTTAGCAATGCCCGGGCGTGGCTACCTTGCGGTTCTCCTACACTTGTGTCCCTGTGAGCCTCAGCCTTGGGATCGTCGGTCTGCCGAATGTCGGCAAGTCGACCCTGTTTAACGCGCTGACCCGAAATAACGTGGTCGCCGCCAACTACCCGTTCGCGACCATCGAGCCGAACGAGGGCGTGGTGCCGCTGCCAGACCCGCGGCTGGACAAGCTCGCCGCGATGTTCGACTCGGAGAAGATCGTGCCGGCGCCGGTGACTTTCGTCGACATCGCCGGAATCGTGAAAGGCGCCTCGGAGGGTGCCGGACTCGGCAACAAGTTCTTGGCCAACATTCGCGAATGCGACGCCATCTGTCAGGTGGTGCGGGTGTTCGCCGATGACGACGTCGTGCACGTCGACGGCAAGGTCGATCCGAGGGCCGACATCGAGGTGATCGAGACCGAGTTGATCCTCGCCGACATGCAGACGCTGGAGAAGGCCATCCCGCGGCTGGAGAAGGAAGCCCGTAACAACAAGGACCGCAAGGCGTTGCACGAGGCCGCGGTCGCCGCCGAGGCCGTGCTGAATTCGGGCAAAACCCTGTTCGCCGCGGGCGTCGACGCATCGCTGCTGCGCGAGCTTAACCTGATGACTACCAAGCCTTTTCTCTACGTGTTCAACGCCGACGAGTCGGTGCTGACCGACGACGCCCGCAAGGCGGAGCTGAGTGCGATGGTCGCACCGGCCGACGCGGTGTTCCTCGACGCCAAGATCGAGGCGGAGCTACAAGAGCTGGACGACGAGTCTGCCGCGGAGTTGCTGGAGTCGATCGGGCAGACCGAGCGTGGCCTGGATGCGTTGGCGCGGGCCGGTTTTCACACGCTGAAGTTGCAGACGTACTTGACGGCCGGTCCAAAAGAGTCGCGCGCGTGGACAATTCACCAGGGTGATACCGCGCCCAAGGCGGCCGGGGTGATTCACACCGATTTCGAAAAGGGATTCATCAAAGCCGAGATCGTGTCCTACGACGACCTGATCGCTGCCGGGTCGATGGCATCGGCCAAGTCCGCCGGCAAGGTGCGGATGGAAGGCAAGGACTACGTGATGGCCGACGGCGACGTCGTCGAGTTCCGGTTCAACGTCTGATCCCCGTCATGCGCGCTCGGCCGTCATGTCCATCTCGATCCAGCCCTGGCACGGGCCGCTTGAGATGTCGGTGTGCATGACGCCGTTGAGCGTTCCGTTAGCTTGAGGCGTGTACCGGACGGTGGATTTGGCCGGAGCCCACTGGATCGAGGTGTCGGGCATCATGCAGTCCCACTGGAAATCGCTGACTTGCGTCCAGGCCGACCCGTCCCAGGTGAATTGCACCGGTTGCGGAACCGTCGGGTTGGTCGGCGGAGGGCCGCTGATGATCGTGGCGATGCACTTTCCGCTCGTACAGCTTGATCGGAATCCGTAGGTGTCAGTGTGCTGGGTCTCGGGCTGACTGGCCGCCACGCTGGTCCCATCCTTGGGACCAACCATGAAAGTGATCGCGTACTGGCCGTTCCACGACGGATTGTCGGCGGAGCCAGTTGGGGGAAGCGACAGACTGATCGTGAGCGTCGCAGCGCACAAACCGACGAGACTCCTCACGCGGTCTGGGGCCATCAGGTTCTCCTATCCGCCCGCGACGGCTTTGAAACTACGATGCGCCGTAACAGCCTTGGATGTATACCCCCACAACCTGTGCGTATTGACCCGACCTAGCCGGCAATCAGTAGAACCACTGCCTGGCTGCGGACATGTTGCCGCCGCTGACATCGGCGCTGTGTCCGACCTCGGACAGTGTGGCGGCGGTCGGGGCGCTTCAAGACCAACTCGTGCTCACCGGGGGCGTGCAAACGCCCTCCGATATGCCCGATTACGACGTCGCAAGCATTCTCGCGCCGCTCTCTCGGTAGAAATGACCCGCGGTGACGTCGTGGAGTTCCGGTTCAACGTCTGACCGAGGACTCCGCCGGCCACTGACTTTGCTGCCGGGGCTTGGTGCAGATCCGCGGCGAAGTCGCAGCACTGGCTCCTAAGATCAGCCGATGAAGTCGGGGGACACGATACAAGGCATAACCCGCGTCGACTTGCAGAGCCGGGGGCCATGGCGACGAAGAATGTGGTGGTGGCTTGGGGGTCCCATCGTCAACAGCAAGACCGCATTTGCCGTTTTCCGGAAGATTTTGGCGCCGTTCGAGGCATCAGTTATCAAAGCCACTAAAGGGCGGTTGAAGCTGAGCCCGAATTTGCCAATGGTGGTGTTGACTTCGGTGGGCGCTCGCAGTCGGGAACATCGAGAGGTTCCACTCGCTTACTTCACCGATGGTGGTGACGTGATACTGATCGCGTCGAACTGGGGCGGCGCAAGGCATCCAGCGTGGTACCACAATCTACGGGCTCACCCCGAATGTGAGTTACACATTGGACCTCGGGGCGGTTCATTCGTCGCGAGGGAAGTCGTCGGAGGCGACCGAGATCGCTTGTACGAACTCGCCGTTGACCGGCTCAACCACGTGTTCGCGTTGCACGACAAGCGAAGCGGTGAGGCACGGACAATCCCGGTCGTGCGGTTGACGCCCGTAGATCAAGCTCGCTAGGCGTCGCGGGCTGTCAGCATTCGGCGCCGACGGCGACGTCGTCGACGTTCGGTTCAACGGCTGAACGAGGGACAGAGGCCCTACTAATGCCGCTCGGTCTGTGCGGTCCAAACTCGACCGTCGTAGTAGCGCATCAAACTGGGATCTTGCTGGTCGGGGTACCAGCCGGGGGCCAAACCACCTGCGGGCGGCGGCGCTTGGCGCACGACTGGCTGCTCAACCACGGTGTCCCTCCTCGGTCCCGACATATTTCTCACCACGGTTATCACTACCGCAATGATCGCAACGAGGATCAATATCCAGACCAGCGAGCTGATAGCACCAGACATCATTAGGCCTGCACCTCCCGTGGGGTTAAACAACCGCGTCTAGGTACCCGGGAAAACTCGCATTCAAACGGATACCGCCGCCGGAGTCAGAGTGATGGCTACCAGATCGACGCGCGCAAGTAGGCATCGCGCAAAACGAGTTTCGACGGCTGTTCTAATGATCGCCATGTCGCTTGTCGAAAGCGTGCTCAACGCGGTGGCTCGCCAGCTTGGTGAACCGACCGGGTTCGCAGGCCGATTAGTAGGACGGCTACTCAACCGCGGCAACCGGTCACTTGTCGTCGCTGCCGTCGCCGCCGCGGATTGCGGACCAGCGGCCGACGTCGCCGACATCGGATTTGGAGGAGGCGTCGGACTCGACCTTTTGCTCGATTGCGACGGCATCGTTGTTCACGGCGTCGAGATGTCGGAGACGATGCTCACCGAAGCACAGCGCCGCTTTTCTGACTTCATTGCTCGCGGGCGGCTACGTCTGTATTCCGGCCGGATGGAGAGCCTGCCTCTCGAAGATTCCGCACTGGACGCGATCATCTCGACGAACACCATCTATTTCGTCCCGGACCTCGCTGCAGCTCTCGGCGAGCTGGTGAGAGTGCTGCGGCCGGGCGGCCGACTAGTTCTCGGGGTTGGTGATCCGGATCAGATGTCCAAGATGCCCTTCACCCGTCATGGATTCCGGTTGCGCCCCATCGACGAACTCGTGCCGATGATCCGCGACGCGGGTTTCGGTCAGATCGACGACCGGCGCGTCGGCGACGGCCAAGGCGCCTCCCACCTTCTGGTGTGCGAGTTGCCGGGCTGACCTGGCGACTGCGGCGGCGCTGTCGAATTCCGGTTCAACGCTTAAACATTGACGGATGGGGGCTCTGCGGCTCGCAGTGCCCGCAACCCGCGCAGGGTTCTGTTGATCAGCTCGCGCCGCTCGTCGATGGTCGACGAGTCACCGAGCGGGGCGTGCACCCGCAAATAACCCTGCGTCGCCAAGTCGTCGACCAGAAACCGTGTCGCACCGAGCGGCAACGACAGTCGCGAAGCGAGTTCCGCGACCGATGGGCTCTGCGCCGACCACGTCAAAATCTGGCCTCGCACATCGTTTTTCCGCCAGCGCGGCGGGTTGGCGGTGCTGCTAAGCGCTTCGACCGGAGCCTCGAGGGCGAGGTCGAGATCGGAGTCGATACGGGGCGGCGCCAGCTGGTAGCGACGGACCGAGCTCGGGTCGCCGGCGGATTCAGAGTCTTCGAACCAGTCGCCGCGCCCGGTGTCGGTGTTCTCCGACTGCTCATGCGACGCGTTGTGCTGCGCCAGGAACCGCAGGGCCTCGTCGGCGTGCACCGACGCGCGTACCTCGTTGGAGATGACCTTGACGACGGTGCGATCGATGTCGATGACGAACGTGGTCCGCCTGACCGGCAGCAGCCGGGCCAGCAGCCCGCGGCGCCGGTTGTGCCGTCGACGCCGGGCCTCCTCCCGCGCAACCACGGACCCGCGCAGGCCGGCCAGCCTTCCCCGGCGCACCCCGAACAGCTCTGAGACCACGCTGTCGGAATCGGAAAGCAGTGGGTAGTCGAATGAGCGCTGCCGGGCGAAGTGCGCCTGCCTGTTGACGGGGTCGGTGCTGATGCCCACCCGCTGCGCGCCCACCCTGGCAAATTCGGCACCGAGGTCCCGGAAATGACAAGCCTGGGCGGTACAGATCGGTGAAGACGCTATCGGGAAGAAAAACAGCACGACGGGCCCCCCGGTGAGCAGCGCGGACAGTGTCCGGGGCCGACCGGTGTGGTCGTACAGGGTGAAGTCAGGCGCTTTGTCGCCCGCGATCATCGGCAAAGACTAACGCGGGAAAGGCCTATGCGACGCCCGACTGGAATATTCGGTCGCTGCCGAACAGCTGGTTCAGCCACCATTCGGATGACGCCGCAAGCACTTAGGGTTCTCGCCATGATCGCATCGGCGATGTCGGCCTTCGCCCGGCGCGTGAATCGCAACGGTCGGCGAATCGGCCGGCCCTTTGATCCCCGCACCCGGCTCACGCCTCCCCACGGTCTGCGGTCGAGCTGGGCGCATTACGGGGTGATGGTGCCGAATCTCCCGGAGCCGCATCGCACGTTCGGCGTGATGTCGATCGTCGGTACGCCCGGCGTCGCAATCTTTTCGAACGATCATGCGATAACCACCAGCGCGACTGATACCGCCTACCTGGTGTCGGCCGCCGGGAGTATGCGCGGCGAGGGACTGCACACCTACTCGGTCGCCCGCGACTGTGAATTTCGCGAAGACGGTAGCCTCGTCCGCTTCGGGAACGACCTGACCATCGAGGGCGCTTATCCGGACTTCCGACTCCGGCGGTTCCACCACGACGTACCGGTGGAGCTCGCCATCCGGGGAACGGACAAGGCGACGTATTTCGTCGACCTACCCGGTGGCCTGTACACGCACTGGAGCCTGCTGTGTCAGTACGACGGAGCGGTCGGCGGCCAACCGGTTGCCGGGTTGTGCACGCTTGAATATGCCACCGGGGTGGGTTTGCACTCGATCCCGATACCCGGCCGCCGCAATCTTCCGGTGCCGTTTTTCACCTACCACGTCCTGAACATCGACGACCGAACACAGGTTTTGACGTCAAAAGTGTTGGGAGCGGCGGGTATTGAACTCATCAACGCGACATGGGTTCGAGGCCTCGACGACTACGGCGTCGAGTTGCTCGATACCACGTTCGACATCGATGAATACGAGCCAACGCCCCGACCGACGCCGAGCGGACGCGACATGCGACTGCCCGCCATGGTGACGTGGTCGGCGCGCCACCGGGGGTCGGAAGTGATCAGCATCAGCGGCCGATGCAACGGCGACTGGGTCTACGGACTCGGGGCGGGATTCGTGGGCAGTTATGACTACGTCGGACGGTTTCACGGAGACGCGGTTCGCGGTACCGCGTACTTCGAATTCGTCGACCTTCGGTAGTCGCCCTTAGGGGTGGTTGCCAATCCGGCAATTGGTGAATGACGGCATATCGCAGTAAAGGCCGGTCGGCGGGGGCGGCTTCGGCGGCGGGTTGTCGCCATCCCAGAACATGTGGGAGACGTTGCCCATACCCGGGTAGAGGATGTAGTAGGTGTGGCACACGTTCCAGTCCCAGTTCAGTGGATCGGTGACGTGGTTCCCGGTCATAGGGGCCGGCTCACCCGGGCACCAGTGCTTGGGCGGGCCCCATCCGTGTCGTCGGCGTGGGTAATGCCGGCGCACGCCAGGCTTCCGGAGACCAGAATTGCGGATACCAATCCCACTAGGACTCGTCGCACCATGGTCGCGCCTTCCATCGGATGCCGGCCGCACGCGCCGATCACCTCCAGCGTGGCGCATCCACGCCGCGAAATCGTGGGGAATTCGCCCCATCTTTCGTCGCGCATATGAATTCGCCATGTGCCGCTTCCGAAGCGCCGCTCCCAGAACGGCCGCGCACCTAATCTGCGCTGATATTCGGAATCAACACCAACAGGAGTTTTCATGCTGCGCACGGCCTTGGTTATCGCAACTCTCATGGTCGGCGTCGGAATTGTTGCCGCGCCAGACACATTGGCCGACCCGCCATACCGAAACTGCAGCGAAGCACACGCCGACGGGCGCTACAACATCCCGTCTACCGACCCCGCTTACCGGTCGCAACTCGACCGCGACGGAGACGGTTTGGCCTGCGAGCCCTACCGGAGCAGATGACCCGAGGGTCGTTGACGTAGTCGCAGTTAAACAGGTTGTACCGCAGGTGTGACGAGACTGCGCTGTCGGCTGGCATTAAGCGTTTAATGGGTGCATGGTCCCCGGCCGCCACGACGAGCGCGCAGAGGCGTTGGCGCTGCGCGAGGTCGAGATTGATCGCCGCGAGCACGTCGCGGACGAACGCGAGCATGTCGCCGACGAGCGCGACGGAATCGCTGACGAACGCGAGCTGGTGGCGGATGACCGAGAGCGCCGCGCCGACGAACGCGAGGGAGTGGCACAGCAGCGTGAGCGGGAAAGGCTGCAGCGGGTCGCCGACGGTGAAGAGCGTGAGGAAGCGACCGCCATGCGAGAAAACGCCGAAGTGAGGCGCGCGGTGGCCGAGACCCGGCGGCGTGTGGTCGGATTGGACGACAACGCGGCAACGTAGCCGGGCGCGACTGCGAATGTCGGTGAGCGCCTTTATCATCAGCCCGACATGAAGATCACCTACCTGTTCCTGCCGGTCTACTTCGCGTGCTTCGCGGGCCTGGTCGGGCACAGCGTCAGGGCGGGTCTGGTAGGGGCGGCCGTCGGTCTGCTGCTTGCGATTTTGCTGGCGGCCGAACGTCGACGACCCCGCGACGCCATGGCGGCGATCGACATGATGACGGGAACCGAGTTCGAGGACTACGTGGCGACGCGCTTGCGGCGGGCCGGCTGGCAGGTGACGTTCACGCCGGCCAGCGGCGACTACGGCGTCGACCTGATCGCCCGCCGGGATGACCGGTCGGTGGCGGTGCAATGCAAGCGGCTCGGCAAGCCCGTCGGCGTCGCCGCCGTCCAGCAGGTGGTCGCCGGCGCGCGCCACCATGACTGCGCGAAGAGCATCGTGGTCAGCAATCAGGAGTTCACCGCTGCGGCCAAGAAGCTGGCCTTCACCCACAACTGCCAGTTGATCGGTCGGCGCACTATCCAAGCGTGGGTCCCGCCTCCCGCGCGGCGTGCGGTTTAGGGCATGGGCACAGCCGGGCTAAGGCACACTCTGGGAGATGGCGACGAAGACGAGTGCGGCCGAGGTGATCCTGGGTGGCGCGTTGGCGCTGTTCGCCGGCGGAATCGCGCACGCGGCGCCGTTGCCGGCCTTTCACTGGTGTCCGGGCCAGCCGTGGGACGCGAGCTGGGGCAGCATTTACGACTGGGACTGGAATCAGTGCCACGACTGGCAACGCTCCGCCGGTCAGGGCGGCGCGATGGGCAACGGCCCCTGGGGAGTCCCGCCTGTATGGGCGCCGCCGCAACCGCCTCCACCGCCGTGGGCGCCGGGCGCGCAGGTGATGTGGAACATGACCGCGCGCGCCTGGGGATTCTGGAACAACAACATCTGGATGCCGCTCTGACCGCTTTGTCGTAGGGCGCACCTAGCATCGCTGGCATGAAATTCGTATCGACCCGGATCATCACCGCCGACGTGAAGCGGCTCGTCGACTTCTACGAACGGGTGACCGAGACCGCCGCCGCGTGGCGCAACGAGCTTTTCGCTGAGATCCCTACGCCCGCAGGAACGTTGGCGATCGGCAGCGATAAGACCGTGCCGTTGTTCGGAGCCGGCTCGGCCGAGCCGGCCGCAAACCGGAGCGCGATCATCGAGTTCCTCGTCGACGACGTGGACGCCGAGTACGAGCGGTTGCGCCCGCATGTCGGTGAGGTTGTGACGGAGCCGACGACCATGCCGTGGGGTAACCGGGCGCTGTTATTCCGCGACCCGGACGGCAACCTGGTCAACCTGTTCACTCCGGTCACCGACGAGGCGCGCACCAGGGTCAAGGATTGAGAGCGTGCGCGGTCAGTCGGCCACGACTGCGATTTCGCTCCCCAGACGATACGGCGCGATCAGCGGTAGATCGTCACCACTCCAAAACCGGCCCGGATCAAACCAATTCGACCGCTTCTCGGTCTGGATGAGGCCCATTTCCTCGTAGGTAACGGCGACCGTCTCCGCGCAGTAGGCGGATTCGAAACGGCCCTGGCGCTGTTCGGCCCTTCGCCGCCGGGTCGACTCGCGAACCTTGGTGTCAATCCAAGGCAGGCCGCGCACCCAGTCGTAGCGGGTGGGAAGCTGGCCCCGCAGCCATCGCAGGGTGAGCCGGGTGGTGGAAGGAAACGGCGTGCCGTCCATGCGGGCGATAACCCGAAGCAGCCGGTTTTCCTGGTCGCGGTCGACCTCGGGCGTCATCTGGCGAAACCAGCAGCGCTGGCCGTAGCGGGTCAGCCAGCGCTCGACGGCCTCGCGGGCGTCGTTGAGTTGCACCCCGCGGTGGTTGGTTGCCGTCCACACGTCGGCCAGCTTGTCGCCAAGTTCGGCATGCCACATCAACGGCGGGAGATCCTCGATCGCGACGGTCATGCCGACGTGGTTCACGGGGCTGTTCGACATGGTCTGGATCGCACGGTCGGGCCCGGAATGCCCGCGAAACAGCCAAACATCGCCGGTCCTGGTCTGTTCCAGGGCTTGGCTCAAGTTCACCGTGTGCGTATTCACCACCGAACCATATGCACATACCTTCCCCACCGGATGCACTCGCGAATAACCTGAGTCGATGCGCACCGTGTGGAAGTTGCTGGGATTGGCCGGTGTTGTCGGGGTGGCAGCCGGTGGCGTGCTGGTCGTCCGCGATCAACGGCGGCGGAGGGCGTACAGCGCAGGCGAGATCCGCGATCGGCTGCAGCAACGCCTCGCCGAGGCCGGCGAAGACTAAGCCGGTCAAGCCGCGGCGACCGCGTAGAGCCGGTGGGTGCCGGAGAACCCTTTCAATTCGGCCTCACGGCCGCCGTCGAATTCGAGATCCTCACACTCGCGCAGCGCGCTGCGCACCGAGTCGCTGACCAAAACCTCACCGCCACAGGCTTCGGCGGCGACGCGTGCCGCCATCGCGACGTTGCGACCGAACAGGTCGTCTCCGCGCCGCACCGACCGGCCGACGTGGATGCCGATACGTACTCGAATCCCGTTGCGTCGCTTACGTTGTGCATCGCGGTGCAGCGCGTCCTGCATGTCTATGCCGCAGCGCACCGCTTCCTCGGCCCGAGCGAAAGCGATCATGAATCCGTCGCCCTGGCTCTTGACCACGTGGCCCGAGTGAGCCTTCACCAGCTTGCGGACCTGCTTGTCGTGCTCACCGATCAGCCGCGCCCAGGCCCGGTCACCGATCCGCTCGTTGAGCGCAGTCGATTCCTCGATATCGGAGAACAGGATTGCGACCTTGCCGTCAGCCGTCACGCGGGCCAGGTCCGGTCGCTCCACCTCGGCCCAGTCGGCGAGGTCTTCGATCGAGCTGCGCACCGCCGCGCCGAACCCTTCCTTGCGGACGAGGTTCGCGGTCTGCCACACCGTCTTGACGGCTTTGGACCCGAAACTGAGCAGGTCGGGTTGTCGCTGCAACTCCTCGATCGCTGCCTTGCTGTTGTTCCACAGCCGCCAGAGCACGCCGATGGCTACGGCTTCGGCGATGACCAGCGTGGCCAGGGCGTAGACCACGATCATGAGGTGGGCAGGCATGACAAGCATCTTCCCTGATCGGTTGTTACCTCCGCAGCGACAGCCCCAATTGGCCGCGGATTGTTGTCGCTACGTGTAGCTGAGCGGCAATCGAAAGGGCAACCGCCAGTGTATGTTTCGAAAACTCTGAGCCGGTCGCGTTTGGCCGCTGCAGCAAACGGTTACGCACAATGATCTTCGGTTGTTCGACCGAACGCTCACGTTTAGGGTTGAACCTGGCCGCGGCGGGGTCGACTCAGGCGTTGTGTGGAAGTGTTGAGCCGGAGCCGAGTCGAACACCCGTGGAGGTCCCGATTGGTCGAATCCGACGCTCGCGCCTCAGATCTGCTGGTGATTTTCGGAATCACCGGCGATCTGGCCCGCAAAATGACGTTCCAGGCGCTCTACCGGCTGGAGCGTCGCGAGTTGCTGGACTGCCCGATACTCGGCGTCGCCAGCGACGACATCAGCGTCGAGGAGTTGGTCAAGCGGGCCCGCAAGGCCATCGAAGACACCGGCGAGAAGATCGAGAGCAACGTTTTCGACCGGCTGGCCAAGCGGCTGTCTTACCTGCACGGTGACGTCACCGATGCCGCGCTTTACAAAGCGGTCAAAAAACAGGTCGGCTCGAAACACAGCTGCCTGTTCTACCTGGAGATGCCGCCGTCGCTGTTTGCGCCGATCGTGGAGCAGCTGGCCGAAGCCGACCTGCTAGAGGGGTCGCGCGTCGCGGTGGAGAAGCCGTTCGGCCACGACCTGAAGTCCGCACTCGAACTCAACGAGCGACTGCGCGCGGTGCTCGACGAAGACCAGATCTTCCGCGTCGACCATTTCCTGGGCAAAGAACCGGTCGTCGAACTCGAGTACCTGCGCTTCGGCAACCTGGTCCTGGCCGAACTGTGGAACCGCAGCTATATCTCCCAAGTCCAGATCACGATGGCCGAGGACTTCGGCGTGAAGGACCGCGGCAGCTTTTACGACAGTGTCGGAGCCCTGCGTGACGTCGTGCAGAACCATCTCCTGCAGGTGCTCGCCGGGGTGGCGATGGAGCCGCCCGTCGGGCCGAGCGCCGACGACCTCAACGACAAGAAAGCCGATGTCCTGCGGGCGATTCCGGCGATCGACCCGGAACGCTACGTACGGGGACAGTACGTCGGCTACACCGACATCGACGGTGTAGCCAAGAGATCGACGACCGAGACCTTCGTTGCGCTGCGCGTGGAGATCGACAACTGGCGCTGGGCCGGGGTGCCGTTCTTTCTGCGAGCGGGCAAGGCGCTCGCCGAACGCGTCACCGAGGTGCGGCTGTTCACCCACCGCGTCCCGTCGCTGGCATTCCTGCCGGAGCGACGACGAGCCGAGCCCAACCAGATCGTGCTGCGCATCGACCCGGATCCCGGACTGCGCTTGCAGTTGACCGCGCTGGACGGCGATCGCTGGCACGACTTGCATCTCGACTCGTCGTTCATCCGGGATCTGGGCGAGCCGCTGCTGCCCTACGAGCGACTGCTGCACAGCGCGCTGATCGGTGAGCATCAGCTGTTCGCCCGCGAAGACGGCATCGAAGAGACCTGGCGCATCGTGCAGCCGTTGCTGGATCACCCCGGCAAGGTCCATCGCTACGAACCCGGCTCGTGGGGACCGGACGCGGCACGCGAGTTACTAAAGGGACATCGCGGCTGGCAAGAGCCGTGGCTGGACAAGTAACCACAACCAAGGAGAACAGAGCGACATGCAGCTAGGGATGATCGGCTTGGGCCGAATGGGCGCCAACATCGCCCGCCGCGTGGCCGACCGCGGCCACGAAGTCGTTGTGTACGACCACAGCGAGGATGCCGTCAACGCGATGGCCGGCGAGAACAACACCACCGGGGTTTTCTCGCTGAAAGAGCTGGCCGAGAAGATGTCCACGCCGCGCGTCGTCTGGGTGATGGTGCCCGCCGGCACCATCACGGGCTCGGTGATCGAGGAGCTGAGCAACACCCTCGAGTCCGGCGACATCGTCATCGACGGTGGCAACTCCTACTACCGTGACGATCTCAAGCACGCAAAGCTGTTGTCCGAGAAGGGTATTCACCTCATCGACTGCGGAACGAGCGGCGGCGTCTGGGGTCGCGAGCGTGGCTACTGCCTGATGATCGGCGGTGACGACTACGCCTTCGAGCACGCCGAACCGCTGTTTGCCGTGATCGCACCAGGCGTCGACGCTGCGCCGCGCACACCGGGGCGCGAGGGTGAGGTCGCCCAACCCGAGAAGGGCTACCTGCACTGCGGCCCGTCCGGCGCCGGCCACTTCGTCAAGATGGTTCACAACGGTATCGAGTACGGGATGATGGCGTCGATCGCCGAGGGCCTGAACATCCTGCGCAACGCCGATATTGGCAAGCGCATCGAGGCGGGCGACGCCGAGACCGCGCCGCTGTCGAACCCCGAGTGCTACCAGTACGACTTCAACATCGACGAAGTCGCCGAGTTGTGGCGCCGCGGGAGCGTTGTGGGCTCCTGGCTGCTCGACCTGACCGCATCCGCGTTGCACGAGTCGCCCGAGCTGGAGGAATTCTCCGGCCGCGTGTCCGACTCCGGTGAGGGTCGATGGACCGCGATCGCGGCGATCGACGAGGGCGTGCCCGCGCCGGTCCTCACAACCGCCCTGCAGTCCCGGTTCGCCTCACGGAGTCTTGACGATTTCGCCAATAAGGCGCTGTCGGCGATGCGCAAGCAATTCGGAGGGCACGCGGAGAAGCCCGGCGTCGGCGGCTAGCGCGTCGCGAACGTCACCACCACATCGCTGAAGGCGTCGTTGTCGTCGCCGGCGGCGGTGTGACCGGCGCCGGACAGTTCCACGAATTCTGCGTTGGGCACGGTGTCGAGGAAGTGCTTCACTCCCTCGGGGCTGACCACGTCGGAAAGCTTGCCGCGGATCAGCAGCACCGGAATCTGCAGGTCGGCCGCGGCCCGCTCGAAGTTCTCGGTGCGCAGCTCGGGGTCGTCGCCGGGTTTGGTCATGAACGCCGGGTCCCAGTGCCAGTACCAGCGACCGTCGCGCAGTCGGAGGTTCTTTTTCAGTCCCTCCGGGCTGCGCGGCCGTTTCCGGTGTGGGAGGTAGTCGGCGACGGCGTCGGCGGCCTCGTCGAGGGTGGCGAAACCGTGCAGTCCGCTGAACATGAAGTCGCGGATGCGAGCGCTGCCGTTCTTCTCGAACCGCGGGACGACGTCGACGAGGATCAACCGGGTTACCCGCTCCGGTCCGGCGCGGTCGGCCACCAAGATGCCGGTGAGCCCGCCCATGCTGGCACCGATCAGGATCACCGGTCGGGCGATGGCGTCGAGGACGTGCATGACGTCGGCGGTCAGCGTCTCGACGTCGTAGTCCGCGTTGGGGGAGCGGTCGCTGTCGCCATGTCCGCGACTGTCGAGCGCAACCACATGAAAGCCGTGGTCGGCCAGGACTTGGCCGGTGTTTTTCCAGGAGTACCGGTTCTGGCCGCCGCCGTGCAGCATCAGGATGCTGGGGCGATCGGCGGCGATATCCGCGCCGCCCGGTGAAGACGGACCGAGCCATTCGTCGGCGACCAGGGTCAGGCCCTGAATCCCGGAAAACTCGACGGTCTTCGGCGTGTTACGCACGGTCGTCACGGGCGGTCCTCTCGGTCGATCGCACTCTGACGTTACTCAGATGAGTTTTCGCTTTCGCCGGGGTCTACCTCTGTGACACCTTCCGCGACATCTAGGAGAGCGCATGCCCTCGATCACGCCGACGCTGTGGTTCGACAACAACCTCGAGGAGGCGGCGACGTTTTACGCCTCGATCTTCCCGAACTCGAGCCTCGACGGCCTGAACCGAACAACCGACGCGGGACCCGGCGAGCCGGGATCGGTACTGTCCGGCAGCTTCGTTCTCGATGGGCAGCGTTTCATCGGGATCAACGGCGGACCGCACTTCCACTTCACCGAGGCGGTGTCCTTCACCATCACGTGCAAGGACCAGGACGAGGTCGACTATTACTGGGACCGGCTGACCTCTGATGGCGGCCAGGAATCGCAGTGTGGCTGGTGCAAGGACCGGTTCGGTCTGAGCTGGCAAGTGGTTCCGCAGCGGCTTTATGACCTGCTCAGCGACTCGGATCCGGCGGTCGCCAGCGCCGCCACCCAGGCGATGTACGGCATGCGCAAGATCGTCATCACCGATCTGGAGAATGCTGCAGCTTCCGTCTGAGTCGTCGCATGACCACGTAACTTGGGACACATGCCCGACGATGCCGAGCCTGATGTCGTTTACGTGGTGCCAACCCAGCCCCCTGCCCGAGTTATCCGAATCGCGCTCGTCGCCGCTCTGATCGCCGCGGTCGCATTGGCCGGTCTGGTCGGCTGGCTCGGGTTCCGGACCTATCAGGCTGAGCGCCAGGAAGCCCAACGCAGTCTTTTCGTGCAGACCGCGCAGGATGTCGCGGTGAACCTCAGCACGGTGGACTACGAGCATGCCGACGCCGACGCGCAGCGAATCATGGATGCTGCGGTCGGCGGGTTCGCCGACAGCTTCGCTCAGCACAAGCAGACCTACGTCAACAACGCCAAGCAGACACGGAACAGATCGCTCGGCACGGTCACCGACGCCGGCCTGGAATCGCAGAGCGGCGACCAGGGCCGGGTGCTGGTCGCGGTGACGGTGAAATCCACGGCTGCCGGCGAACAAGCCCCGCAGTACTTTCGGATGCGAATCACGGTGCAAAAAGTTGGTGACGGCGCCAAGGTCTCCGACTTGGCGTTCGTGTCATGAGGTCGGTCAACTGGTCGCGGGTCCTGGTCTATGGGTTGCTGCCCACTCTCGTGCTTTTGCTCGCGATTGCCGCGGGCCTGCTGAAGTGGAAGGACTCCTCGGTTCGCACCCTCGACCTCGCTCGCCGTGAATCCGTCTCGGCCGCAAAGGAATCGACCAGTGCGGTCCTGACGTTCCGCTACGACACGATCGATCACGACGTGGCCGCTACGCGGGATAAGCTGACCGGCGGCTTCCTGGACAGCTACCAGAAGCGAACGCAGGAAGACGTCATTCCTCGTGCCAAAGAGCAGCGCATCGTTGCGACCGCCACAGTGCCCGCGGCGGCGGCGGAGACGGTGACGCCGAATCACGCGGTGGTGCTCGCGTTCGTGTCGCAGAGCGTCAAGGCCGGAGACGCCGCGCCGACGGTGACCGGTTCCAGCGCCCGGGTAACGCTCGACAAGTTCGGCGCGCGCTGGCTGATCTCCGGCTTCGACCACTACTGATCGCCCACCCGAAGGATTCGGTGATGACCAAACACCGTTGGATCGATGTCCAAACTCCTGCCGTGGAGTTGAAGGCCCTGACGTGGGGTCCGCCCGATGGCCCAATTGCGTTGTGCTTGCATGGTTTTCCCGACACTGCCTACGGCTGGCGAAAGGTCGCGCCGCAGCTGGCCGAGTCCGGCTGGCGGGTGGTGGCACCGTTCATGCGTGGGTATGCACCGTCGTCGATTCCGTCCGATGGCAGCTACCACATCGGCGCGCTGATGGACGACGCGCTGCAGATCCGCGCTGCCATCGGGGGCACCGAGCACGACGTGGTGATCGGCCACGACTGGGGCGCGATGGCCGCCAACGGCTTGGCCGCGATCCCGGACAGCCCTTTCGCCAAGGCGGTGATCATGTCGATCCCCCCGGCCGCGGCATTCCGCGGCGGAGGTATCCGTGAAGGCGGCCGAATGCTGGCCCAGATCCCGCCGCAATTGCTGCGGAGCTGGTACATCATGTATTTTCAATTGCCCTGGTTGCCAGAGCATTCCGCCTCCTGGGTGCTGCCGCGACTATGGAAGCAGTGGTCGCCGAATTACGACGCCAGGAAGGATCTGCGGCACGTCGACGCGTCGATCGGCACACCCGAGAGTTGGCGCGCCGCGCTTGGCTATTACCGGGCTACGGTTCGCAACACCCGTCCGCCCGCTCAGTACCGCGACCTGCACCGGCACTGGACCACGCCGCCCCGGTTGCCGATTCTGTATCTGCACGGACGCGACGATGGTTGCGTGACATCGGAATTTGCGCGCTGGACCGCCGGAGCGTTGCCGGACGGCAGTGACGTGACCGTCGTCGACAACGCTGGGCACTTCCTGCAACTCGACGAGCCGGACAAGGTTGCCGCCCTGGTGCTCGGCTTCATCGGTTCGGCAAAGTAGCGATCGCTGGAGTCGCGGTGGGCCGTGAGCGGTGGGACGCTTAGCCATGGCCGTTAACTTGTCCGTCTGGCTCGCCGCCGCCGCTTCGGTGCTGATGACGGGAGCTGTTGCCCACGCGGACGCTTCCGACGACGAATTCCTGAAGCTGGTGGCGAGGGACGGGATCACTGCCGGTCCACCAGAGCAGCTGATCGCTCTCGCCCATGAACGCTGTGACAACGAGAATCTTTCTCGCTCGGGCATATTCACGCTTCATTTCGGCGCGATGCCAAGCCCGTTCAGCAGCGCCATGTTGCAGCTCGCCGCCAAACTGGAGTCTCAGGGCCTCACGGGACCGCAGGTCCGGCCCTTCTTGCTGGACGCCATCAGCGTGTATTGCCCCGGCGCGCATAGCTAAGCCGCCTCGTCGTCATCGTCGTCCCTCAGCAGTTTTTCGGGGTGGTGGTAGGTGTTGGTGCGGGGTTGTCCGCGGTCGTGGTGTGGGGGTGGGATCCATTGGGTTTGGTAGCGGGTGTTTTTGCGGGTGGTCCAGCCTTGTTCGGTGAGGGCGTGGTTGGGTCGGCAGGTCAGGGTCATGTGGTTGACGTCGCTGACGGGGTTGGTTCGGTAGGGGTCGTCGTGGTGGACCTCGCATTGGTCGGCGGGCCGGGGCAGCCCGGTGCGGTGCAGCCCCGGTCGCGGGCGATGAGGATTAGTCGCTGGGCCGGTGAGGCCAGGCGTTTGGTGTGATAGAGCGCCAGGGCTTTGCCGTGCTCGAAGATGGCCAGGTAGTGGTGGGCGTGGGCGGCGAGGCGGATGACGTCGGACATGGGTAGCAGGGTGCCGCCGGCGGTCAGGGCGCGCCCGGCGCCGGTCTCGAGTTCTTGCAGTGTGGTGGTGACGATGATGCGAGGTCGGGAGGCCGTTGTGGTTGCCGAGGTCGCCGGAGGCCAGTAAGCGCGCGGCCGGCGGCGAGCAACGCGTCGTGGGTGCGTTGGGCACAGCTGCGGGTGTCGCCCTGGATGGCGGCCGTCGGCGGGGTGCCGCTGATGCAGGGTGTCTGGTCGGCGGGGTTGCACATGCCGGGGGCGGCGAGTTTGGCGAACACCGCGTCCCAGCGTGGCGCGGGCTTGGGGGTGAGCCAGCCGGTGATGGGGCTCATGCCGTCGCTGTCTTGGCGGCCGATGGTGAGGCCGCGGCGCCGGGCGCGGTCGACGTCGGTGAAGTCGCCGTCAGGATTGAGGCAGTCGAGGAGTTTGTCGGCCAGCTTGGCCAGTTCGTCGGGGCGATGTTCGGAACCCAGCCGGGCGAGTTGGGCTTCGGCGTGGGTGCGGGTCTCGAGGTCGACGAAGCAGGGCAGCCGCTGCCAAAACGAGCGGATCACCGCCACGTGCGCCGGGCCTAGCTCGCCGTTGCGTTGCGCGGCGGCGGTGGCCTCAAGCACCGGCGGCCAGCGGCTGACCGTTCAAGCGCGCGTCGCTCACCCAGGTCGGCGGCCTCGTGCACGCGCCGGGAGGCTTCGGCGCGGGTGATCCGCAGCCGGTCGGCCAGCACGGCGGGCAGTTTGCCGCCCAACACCGCCGGCTCCTGCGAACCAGCTCGTTGATCAGCCCGTGTTCGACGGCGGGCAGTTGACGACGCAACACCTCGAAGCGCTTCTAAAACGTTGAGCCGCTCGGGGGTAGTCAGCACGTCGAAGCCCAAGTCCAGCGCACGCTTCATCGCAGCCCGAAGCGCGTCGAGAACCTCGACGATCTCCTCACGGCTACTAGAACGCATGTTCGAATTGTAGGCCGCCCCGCCGACACCCCGCACGCCGCGAAACCGCATCTGTGGAGAAAAGCCAGACTGTGGATACCTAGGATGCGGAGATGCCGAACCGGATGACTGCGATCGATGCGCAGTTCTACTGGATGTCGGCCAGAATCCCCAGCGACATGATCATGCTGTACGCATTCGATGGACAGCCAACGGATTTCGAGCACACGGTCGACACGATCCTGACGAGGGCTCGCGAGTGCCAAGCGTTGAAGGTCCGCGTCGAGGACGGATCGCCGCTGACGTACCCGCGCTGGGTACCGACCACCGTCGAGGCCAACCGGATCTTGCTCCACCACCTTGACGACAACAGCTGGCAAGGCTGCCTGCGCGCCGTCACAGAACTTCCCGGCAATCAGCTTGACGCCCGCGCGGAGCCGTGGCGTATGCACGTGTTCGTGCCGGTGCACGACGTTCCGGGCAGCAGCGGCCCGGCGACGATCGCGGTCATGCAATTCGCGCACGCGCTGTGCGACGGCCCGCGCGCCATGGCAATGGCCGCATGGCTGTTCGGGCGCGAAACGGCGGTTCCCGACGTGGTGCGCGAGTCGACAGGCTTCCTGCCATGGCGCGCAATCGAATCCGCGCGCGCCCACCGACGACTCGTCAATGACACCCGCAACGGGTTGCTGCCGCCGGCGATCGGAGCGCAACCCGCAGTGGCCACCAATATCAGTCCGTCAGGCACGCGCTCCCTGCGCACGCTAACGCGGCACCGCACGCAGCTGGACGGACCTACTGCCACCGTCACAGCACTTGCGGCGGTGTCCGGTGCGCTGGCCGCTACGCTCGATCCCCCCGCCGAGTCGCTGGTAGCCGAGGTGACGATGGCCAAACCCGGTGTGCCTCATGCTCATAACCATTTTGCCAATGCGACGGTCGGGCTGTACCCGGAGCTGAGTCGACAGGAACGGTTGGAACGCATTGCCGCCGACCTGGCCAATGCCCGCCGACGGGCAGAGCACCCCGCGGTGAGAGCGGCGGACCGTGCTTTCGCCACGACACCCGCTCCGCTGCTGCGCTGGGGCATCAGCCTTTTCGACCCCGACGTCCAGCCGTCACGCGTCTCTGGCAACACTGTCATCTCGAGCTTGTATCGTGGTCCCGCGGATCTCGCATTCGGTACCGCGCCGGTGCTGTTGACCGCCGTGTACCCCGAACTCTCGCCGGCAATGAGCCTGGTGCACGGTGTCTGGGGCATCGGCGATACCGTGACGCTCAGCGTGCACGCGGCCGAATCGGCGGTCGGCGACATCGACGACTACGTCGCCCGACTGGATGCCGAGCTGTAATCGCTTACGCGTCTTCGGCTTCGCGGGTCAGACCTGCAGCCAGGATCAGCTCCTCATGCAGTTCGAACCACACCGTGTGATACGAGTCGATCAACGGACGAGACAGCCACTCGGTGTCACCGGCATGAACTCGATCCAATGCTGCCGCAAGCTTTTCCGCATAAGCGCCTAGGCGCGGCAATTCCGCGGACACGGCGTCCACAACCGGCATCACGTGTCGATGCACGTCGTCGAGACGGGTCAACACGGCGGCGTCGTAGTCAGCGTCGTCGTGGGCATTGGGCTGGCCGTGCTTGAGCTGCCAGTCCGTGACCAGCGCCTTGAATTCGACATTCACGGAACGGAACTCGTCGTAGGAGGCCATCAGGGCCGCGGCGTCGACCGACGCCCGCTCCGCGGCTAGCAGCTCGCCGAGATGCGCACGGCCTTCGGGGCTCAACCGCACCAACGCTCCATCGACCAAGAAGCCCGACTCGATCAACGAGTCGACGAGAGCGGAATCCAGCTCGGCCCGGCTGACCCGGCCCTTCAGCCGGACCGCCTGCAGCACAGCCAGTTCGGTCACGTTGCCACGCTGTGCATCACCGCCTGCGCTCACGACGAGACTCGGATCGCTTCCAGCATCGCCAACAGCGGGCTGTCGGACACGACGTCGACGTGCCCGCTGGCCATCGCGGCACGCACCGCGATCTGGGAATGTCGATCGAGTCGCGGATAGTCACCCCGAGCATGCGCCCGCAGCGGGCTGATTCGTCGTGCGACATCGGTCAATTCGCGTAGTTCGGGGGTGTCGTCCTCGGACCAGGCGGACAACTCGAGGTTCCCCGCGCGTACCTCGCCGGCATTGCCATCGACGGTGACCAGCCTGCCGGCCAGTGCTTCGGCGACGCCACTCCCACAGCCGACGACCGCCGCGCGGCCCAGCTCGCGGCTCACCACCGCGGCATGGCTGGTCGCGCCGCCGGTCTCGGTGACGATGCCGCGCGCTACCAGCATCCCGTGGATGTCGTCGGGGCTGGTGTGGTGGCGGACCAGGATCACGTCCTCGCCGCGGTCGGCTGCGTCGACGGCGGCATCCACATCGGTATAGGCCTGACCCGATGCGACGCCCGGTCCGGCCGCCAGCCCGGTGGCCAAAAGGTCGGCGGCCAGCCGGGTTTCGGGCTGCAGGGACGGCTGCAGCAACACCTCGACGTGCGCGGTCGTCACCCGTCGTAGAGTCTCCGCTTCGTCGATCAAACCATCGTTGAGCAGCTGCAGAGCCAGCCGCACCGCGGCCTGCGCGGAGCGCTTCGCCGCCCGGGTCTGCAGCAGCCACAGCGTGCCCTCTTGCACCGTGAACTCGATCTCTTGCACGTCGGCGGTCAGCCGCTCCAATAGTCTTGCAGCACTCACCAATTCGTCGTACACCGCGGGCATCCGCGAGCGCAGGACGGTAATCGGCTCGACGTCGACCGTGCCGGACACCACATCGTCGCCCTGTCCACCGGGCAGCCACTCGCCGAATTCCTCGTTGGCGCCGGTCATCGGATTACGCGAAAACATCACGCCCGCACCGGAATCATCGCCCAGGTTGCCGAAGGCCATCGCCTGCACGACGACCGCGGTGCCGCCCTCGTCGTCGAGACCGTGGTGAGCGCGGTAGGCGGCCGCCCGCGGTGAATCCCACGAGCCGAACACCGCTTCGATCGCAGCGCGCAACTGCTCAAACGGGTCGTCCGGCGCGGTGCCTGTCACGATGCGCGCGAAGGACTCGGTGAACCGGCGCCGGGAGTCCGAGGCGAACAAAGCTGAACCTTCAGCAGCCAAAGCCTTTTCGACCTCATCGTTGAAGCCGAGGTCGAGCAGCGTGTCCATCATCCCAGGCATCGACACCGCGGCACCTGAGCGAACGCTGACCAGCAACGGGCGAGGACCATGCCCGAACGTTCGCGAGGTCGTAGCCTCCAGCGTCCGAATTCCGTCGACAACGTCATCCCAGATTTCGTCGATGGTCGTGGCGGGTTCGCTGCGGTAGCGCGCGCCGACTTCGGTGCTGATACAGAAAGCGGGCGGCACCGGAAGGCCGTTACGGCGCATCATGTCGATGCCGTGCCCCTTGTGACCCAGGACCTCGGACGGCGCCGCGGCGGCGCCGTCCAGCAGTATCACCGGCCGTGTGGACATGGATGAAATCAGGCTCGGCCGCGCAGCAGGCCGAGTCCGTAATCGGTACCCAGGCCGCGGCGCGTGCACAGCACCGCGACCTCGGCTGCCGAGGAGGCGGCGGCATTGTTCAGAACGGAACCCAGGTACTTCGGGTCGTCGGGATTGCGGACGCCGTATGTTCGGCCGACGTTGCCCGCTCCGATGATCGCGATCTTGATGGGTCGCTCCTTTTGTGTCGGGTGCGGCTGGCAGGATACCTCTGCCTAACCCGTGCCTACCCGATGATCTAGGTTGGCGTCTATGAATGATGCCTATGACGTTGGGTTACTGATCCTGCGGCTAGTGCTGGGCTTGACGCTGGCCGCGCATGGCTACAACAAATTCTTCGGCGGGGGACGGATCCCAGGAACCGCGGGCTGGTTCGAGAGCATCGGGATGAAGTACGGCACATTCCAGGCTGTCGTGGCCGCCAGCACGGAGATCGCCGCCGGACTGGGGCTGGCCGCCGGCCTGCTCACGCCCATCCCCGCGGCGGGATTCGTGGCGCTGATGATCGTCGCCGCGTGGACCGTGCACCGCCACAACGGCTTCTTCATCGTCAAGGAGGGCTGGGAGTACAACCTGACCCTGGCCGTGACGGCGGTGGTCATCGCCACGTTGGGCGCCGGGCGTTACAGCCTGGACTGGCAGATATTCGGCCACAACTTCCACGACGGGTGGCACGGACTGTTCGGCTCGCTGCTACTGGGCATCGGTGGGGCGCTCGGGCAGCTGGCGCTGTTCTACCGGCCGCCGGTCAAACAGGCCCAATAGCAGGGCAACAGTAGCCTGATCCACGAGGTCCGGACGCACCGCAGCGCCGACGACTTTCCGGTCGCCGAGCACCTGGCGTACAAGATCGCCGAGGTCGCGGCCGACCCGGTGGCGGTGCCGCCGGAGACCGTGGCCATGGTGATCAACCGGATCATCGACAACGCCGCGGTCAGCGCCGCGGCCGTCATCCGCCGGCCGGTCACCACTGCCCGTCACCAGGCCCTGGCCCACCCGGTCGGAACCGGGGCCGAAGTGTTCGGCGTTGACGGCAGCTATTCCGCGGAGTGGGCGGCCTGGGCCAACGCCGTCGCGGTCCGTGAACTCGACTACCACGACACGTTCCTGGCCGCCGACTACTCGCATCCCGCTGACAACATTCCGCCGTTGGTCGCGGTGGCCCAGCAACTCGGTGTGCACGGCGACGATCTGATCCGCGGGCTGGCGACGGCCTACGAGGCCCAGATCGCGCTCGTCAAGGGAATCTGCCTGCACGAGCACAAGATCGATCATGTCGCGCACCTCGGCCCGTCGGTGGCCGCCGGACTAGGCACCATGCTGCGACTCGACGTCCACACCATCTACCAGGCGATCGGCCAGGCGTTGCACCTGACCACCGCAACCCGTCAATCCCGTAAGGGGTCGATCTCCAGCTGGAAGGCGTTCGCGCCCGCCCATGCCGCCAAGGTCGCCATCGAAGCCGTCGACCGGGCGATGCGCGGCGAGTGCTCACCCGCGCCGATCTGGGAGGGTGAGGACGGTGTGATCGCCTGGCTGCTGTCTGGCCCCGAGCACACCTACCGGGTGCCGCTGCCCGCGCCGGGCGAGCCCAAGCGCGCAATCCTGGAGAGCTACACCAAAGAGCACTCCGCCGAATACCAAAGCCAGGCGCCCATCGACCTGGCCCGGCGGCTTCGCCAGCGGATCGGCAACCTCGACGACATCGCATCGATCGTGCTGCACACCAGCCACCACACCCACTACGTCATCGGGTCGGGTTCCGGCGACCCGCAGAAGTTCGATCCGGACGCATCACGCGAGACGCTCGACCACTCGCTGCCGTACATTTTCGCGGTGGCCCTGCAGGACGGCGCGTGGCATCACGAGCGCTCATACGCTCCGGAGCGGTCACACCGCGCGGACACGATCGCGTTGTGGCGCAAGACCTCCACCGTCGAGGACCCGAACTGGACGCGCCGCTACCACTCGGTAGACCCGGCCGAGAAGGCATTCGGGGCGCGCGCGAAGGTGACGCTCGAGAACGGCGATGTGATCACCGACGAGCTGGCCGTTGCTGACGCGCATCCACTGGGCGCGAGGCCCTTTGGGCGCGAGCAGTACATCGCGAAGTTCACCCAGCTCGCCGACGGCGTGGTGGATCCCGTTGAACAGCAACGATTTCTGGATGCGGCGCAGCACATCGACGACGTCAACGCACTGAACCTACGGGTGTTGCCCGAGGTATTGAAGCGCGAACCCGAGATTGCATCCGGAATTTTCCGCTGATGGCTACAGCAGGTCGGTGATGGTCTTCAGGCCCGCCTCGTAGAGCACCCCGGGAAGCATGCCGCCGTCGCACTCGATCGTGGTTCCGTTGACGAAGTCCGCGACACCCCCGGCCAGGAAGACGCACACCCGGCCGACCTCTTCGGGCTCGCCAGCCCGCTGCAAAGGGACTGCGGCGAAGTACTTTTCACCGTCCGGGTCGTCTTTGGGCAGTACGAATGACCGGAAGTTCTCGGTCATGGTCGGGCCCAGCGCGACGCAATTGACCCGCACCTTCGGGCCCCACTCCTGCGCCAGCGAACGCGTGAGCTGGTTGAGCCCGCTCTTGGCCGCACCGTAGGACACCAGCGTCGGCGAGCCCGCCGGATGTCCGGCGCCGCTGGAGATGTTGATGATGCACCCCGCCCCGTCTTGGGTGGCCATCTGCCGGTAGACCCGGATCGCGAACCACAGCGGGCTGATCAGGTTCATCTGCACCGCGAACGCGTGGAACAGCGCGGTGCGCTCGAAGTCGTCGTCGCTGGACGGTGCACCCTGAATGCGTTGCACTAGTGCGGGAATGCTCTCCGCGTGCGGAGCCGGAACGGTCCCGCCGGCGTTGTTGACCAGGATGTCGACCCGGCCATGGGTGGCCACCACGTCGGCGACGAAGGAGTCGATCGAGTGGTAGTCGCCTTGGTCGCAGACGCGCTGCGACGCACGCGGCGCCCATTCGGCGTCGATACCGGGGATGGCATCCAGCGGTGAACGGGAGCAGCCGACGACGGTGGCGCCGGCCCGAAGCAACTCGTGAGCGATACCGACGCCGACGCCGCGGCTGGTGCCGGTGACGATCGCAATCTTGCCGTCGAGAATGCCCATGCGCCGAACCTCCGTCATCGTTGACAGTGACTGCCAGACGGTCATACTGTGCCACGCATGACTAACCCAGCCAAGTTGCGCGTCATTCAGTGGGCCACCGGAGGCGTGGGTAGGGCCGCCATCGGATGCGTGCTGAATCATCCGCAGCTCGAGCTCGTCGGCTGCTGGGTACACAGCGCGGACAAGAACGGCCGCGATGTCGGCGATATCCTGGGCTTCGAATCCGTGGGCGTCACAGCGACATCCAGCAGTGACCAGGTGCTGGCGCTGGACGCCGACTGCGTGATGTACAGCCCGTTGATCCCCAACGATGACGAGGTCATCGCGATCCTGCGGTCGGGCAAGAATGTGGTCACACCGGTCGGCTGGGTGTACCCCGATCCGGGCAACCCGCGTCATACGGCGGTCGCCGACGCCGCCGTCGACGCGGGGGTGACGCTGCACGGGTCCGGCATTCATCCCGGTGGTATCACCGAACGCTTCCCGCTGATGATCTCCTCGCTGTGCTCGGCCGTCACTCATGTGCGCGCCGAAGAGTTCTCCGACATCCGCACCTACAATGCGCCGGACGTGGTGCGCCACATCATGGGTTTCGGTGGCACCCCGCAGGAGGCGATGGAAGGGCCGATGGCCGGCCTGCTTGAGGCGGGCTTCAAGCAGTCGGTCCGAATGATCGCCGACCACATGGGTTTTCGCATCGATCCCAACATCCGGACCATCCAGGACGTGGCGGTTGCGACCGCCGACATCGACTACGCCCCGTTCCCGATCACCACCGGCAGCGTGGCCGCGCGCCGATTCCGCTGGCAGGCACTGGTCGACGGCGAGCCGGTGATCACCGCGGCGGTGAACTGGTTGATGGGTGAGGAAAACCTGGACCCAGCCTGGGATTTCGGTGGAATCGGCGAGCGCTTCGAGGTCGAGGTCACCGGTGACCCACCGGTCAAGCTCACCTTCAAGGGCTTGCAGCCGGAGACGATCGCCGAAGGTCTGGTGAAAAACCCGGGCGTCGTCGTCACCGCCAACCACTGCGTCAACGCGATTCCCGATGTGTGTGCCGCCGACCCCGGCATCAAGACCTACCTGGACCTCCCGTTGTTCGCCGGGCGCCCGGCACCGGGCCTCTCGACATGAGCTACACCCATCCGGACTCGATGCGCGGCCACGTCGCGATCGTCACCGGCGCCGCCCAGGGCGTCGGAAAGGGTATCGCCGCAGCGCTTCTCGAACGCGGAGCCTCGGTGCTGCTGACCGACATCCAAGACGACAAACTCGACGCCACCATAGAAGAACTCACGGCGCACGGGCCGGTGGAGGCCGTCGTCGCCGACTTGCGCGATCCCGAGTCCGCTCAGCGGATCGTCGCCAAAGCACTCGACGCGTTCGGCGCCGTACACGGACTGGTCAACAACGCCATTGCGACCAACGAGCCGAAGGCGTTCGTCGACATCACCACCGACGACATCGCCCTCGGTCACGACGTCGGCCCGCGGGCGAGTTTCCTGTTGATGCAGGCCGTGCACCCGCTGATGGTCGCGAACGGCGGCGGGTCGATCGTCAACCTCGGTTCGGGCACCGGCACCGGCGGCGAACCGAAATGGGGCGGATACGCCGCCGCCAAGGAAGCCATCCGCGGACTCTCGAAAGTCGCCGCGCTGGAATGGGGTCGGGACAACATCCGCGTCAACGTCGTGTGCCCGTTCGCCGAGTCCGACGGCGTCAAGTACTGGAAGTCATTCGCGCCCAAGGAGTACGACAAGGCTGTTGCCCGGGTTCCGATGAAGCGGATCGGTGACGTCCGCGACGATGTGGGCGCGCTGGTGGCGTTCCTGCTCGGCAGCGACGCGACCTTCGTCACTGGGCAGACCATCCATGTGGACGGCGGGATCGGAAGCTTCCGATGACCGAGACGCTGCGCGACCGGCAACGCGCGCAGATCCGGGCCGACATACGTCGGGCCGCGTTCCGGTTGTTCATCGAGCGCGGCTACGACGCGGTGACGACGGAGGAAATCGCCTCGGCCGCCGGGGTTTCACCGCGCACGTTCTTTCGTTACGTGCCGACCAAGGAAGAACTGTTACTCGCTCCGGTTCGACACGGCGGCACCGCCATCGTCGGTCTCCTCGAGGACCGGCCGGCCGGCGAGCGGCCCGATGTCGCGTTGATCAATGCGATCATCACCCGCACCCGGTCGTTCGGCGTGGCCGACACCGAGGAGTGGCGGGAGGCGCTATTGGTCGCCCCCGATCTGCTCGGAAAGCTGACCGTGCACCTGCCCGCCGATAAGGAGCGGGCTACCAAGCTGATCGCAAGCCGGATGGGCGTCACCTCCGGCAGCGACATCCGGCCGGCCTTGCTGGTTCAATTAGCCTTCGCCGCAGCCGATTTCGCGTTTCAGCAATGGGTCCGGCAGTCGACCAAGAAACCGCGCGCCCTGGACAGCTACGTCACCGAAGCACTCGAGGCGGTCAAAAGCCCGCACTGGGAAGGGAAATGATGAGAGGCAAGGCGCACTCGCTGACGTTGGTCGGCATCGCTTACATCGCCGCGGTCGCGGTGGGCGCTGCCTGGCTGGTGTGGGGTGTGCACAGCGGCCGACTGTTGCTGGACACGTTGATCGCCGACTTGCTGGGAACGCTGGTGATCTTCGTTTTCAGCCGGGCGTACGGCAATTCGAGTTTCTACGACGCGTACTGGAGTGTGATCCCGCCGGTACTGCTGTTCTATTGGTGGAGTCAGTCCGGGCTGCAGCAACTACGGTGCTGGTTGATCGCGGCGGTCGTGTTGCTGTGGGCCGTCCGGCTCACCGCCAATTGGTTGTACGCGTTTCCCGGTCTGCATCATGAGGATTGGCGCTACCCGATGTTCCGGGAGAAGGCCGGACGGTGGGAGTTCCTGGCCGATCTGGTGACGATCCATGTGATCCCGACGCTGCTGGTGTTTGCGGGCATGCTCCCGGTCTATGCGGCGGTGACCTGGCCGCTCGGCGACATCGCTTGGCTCACCGATGTGGCGTTCGTGATGGGCCTGGCGGCGGTGGCGCTGGAGTTGGCCGCCGATGTGCAGATGCATCGGTTCGTCCGCAATAAAGCGGACGGCCAGGCGATGGATCGCGGCTTGTGGTCGTGGTCGCGGCATCCGAATTACTTCGGCGAGTTCAGCTTCTGGGTGTCGCTGGCGCTGTTCGGCGTTGCCGTGTCGCCGCATGACGCGTGGTGGCTGTGCCTGGGCGCGCTGGGGATGCTGGGCATGTTCCTCGGCGGCAGCATCCCGATGATGGAGACGCGCAGCCTGGAGCGACGGCCCGAATACCAGGATGTGATCGACAGGGTGTCGAAGTTCGTGCCGCGTCCGCCGCGGCGGACTGCGCGCCAGTCCTAGCAGGCTGTCGGGTAGGCCTCGCAGTACGGCGTCGCGCCCGGGAACTTGTACCGGTGCGCGACCACCCACCGATAGACAACGTCTTCGACGAAGCGAATACCGGGAATCCGGTACAACGCCAACGGGATTCGGGAGCCGATCGCTGTCGAGACCGCCGTGTTGACTGCCTCGGCACCGGAGTACACGGTGCCATCGGAGTCCAGCCATCGCACGGCATCCAATAGGGTTGCCGGCTCCACGCCGAGACGTTCGGCGACGCCGGGTCCCTGCAATGGTTCGGTCGCGATGTTGCCGGTGCGGTCGAAGCGAAGCAGTAGATCCTTCGAGCGCGTGCACATGCCGCAGGCGCCGTCGAAGTAGAGCGTTCCCGCGTTCATGGGGCCACCTTTCGCCGAAGCGGCACAACCGAGCCTACGCGCGATCGTCGTCGCGCCCGCAGTCCGGCAACCGCGAACACCAGGCCGGTGCCGATCTCGGCGGCCGCGCTGACCCACGAGAACCACGTCACATTGATCCGTGGGCCGGAAACGAAGCTGTCCTGGTAGGCGGGAAAGTAGCTCGGCATCAGGTGCGCGTAAGTGAACAGGACGGCGCTGCCGAAGCCGACTCCCATCGCCCACTGCGGAGCCCGATCTCGGCCGGTAAGCGCCAGCAGGATCGCAACCACGACGAACACTCCCTGGAGCATGCCGCCGACCATGACCGCGTGCGGTGCCGCCGACATACCCCGACGCAGATGATCGACGACGTGCACGCCCCAGCCCACTGCGAAAAGTATTGCCGCCCAACGCAGAGAGCGCTCCCTGGGGATAGGTGGCTGCGGGAGCTGAGTTGTCATCGCGGATCACCGTCCTAACTGCCTGCACTCCGTTCTACTACTACGTAAGGTAGTAATCAAGGCTTCTGGACGAACCGTGGCCATCGGGCTAGAACACGTTCTAGTCTTTCCGCCATGGGATTTCTGAAACAGGACACCCCGCAGATCGACTTCGACGAGTGGAGCAAGGGCACCCGCTCCGAGAAGATCGTCCCGATGGCTCGGCACTGGGCCGAGGTGGGCTTCGGCACGCCAGTGCTGCTGCATCTGTTCTACGTCGTCAAGATCCTGCTCTACATCCTGGGGGGCTGGCTACTCGCGCTGACCACGACCGGTATCGACGGGTTCACCGACGTCGGCCACTGGTACTCCGAACCGATCGTGTTCGAGAAGGTCGTGCTTTACACCATGCTGTTCGAGGTAGTCGGGCTCGGCTGCGGCTTCGGCCCGCTGAACAACCGCTTCTTCCCGCCGTTGGGCTCGATCCTCTATTGGCTGCGGCCCGGCACCATCCGGCTGCCACCGTGGCCCGGCCGGGTCCCGTTGACGACGGGTGATAGTCGTACCCCGTTCGACGCACTGCTCTACGGGGCGCTGCTGGTGCTGCTCACCATCGCGGTCTTCTCCGACGGCACCGGGCCGATGCCCGCCCTCGGCACCGCGGTCGGGGTGCTGCCGGCCTGGCAGATCTGGGCGGTGCTGGGGGTCCTGGCAGTGCTCGGCCTGCGCGACAAGGTGATCTTCCTGGCCGCCCGCGGGGAGGTATACGCCTCGTTCACGGTGGCGTTTCTGTTTGCCGGCTACGGCGTGGACCTGATCCTGGGCGCCAAACTGGTCTGCCTGGTGATCTGGCTGGGTGCGGCGACGTCGAAACTCAACAAGCACTTCCCGTTCGTCATCTCGACGATGATGAGCAACAACCCCTTGTTCCGAACGAAGTTCATCAAACGCCGGTTCTTCGAACACTTTCCGGACGACTTACGACCCGGTTGGCGGTCCCGATGGCTCGCCCACTTCAGCACCGCCGTCGAGGGATTGGTGCCGTTGGTGCTGTTCTTCAGCCACGGCGGCTGGGCAGGCGCGATCGCGGCGTTCGTGATGCTGTGCTTCCACTTCGGCATCCTGTCGTCGATCCCGATGGGTGTGCCGTTGGAGTGGAACGTGTTCATGATGTTCAGCGTGCTCGCGCTGTTCGTCGGACACGCCTCGGTCGGGCTGAGCGACCTGACCACCCCGCTGCCGCTGCTCTTGTTCGCGGTCGTCGCCGGAACCGTCGTCACCGGAAACCTGTTCCCCCGCAAGGTGTCCTTCCTGCCCGGCATGCGCTATTACGCCGGCAACTGGGACACCACGCTGTGGTGCATCAAGCCGTCGGCGGACGCGAAAATCGCCGAGGGCGTCGTCGCCATCGCGAGCATGCCGGCCGCGCAACTCGAGAAGTTCTACGGCAGCAAGGAAGCCGCGCAGATCCCGATGTACATGGGATATGCGTTCCGCGCGTTCAACACTCACGGTCGGGCGTTGTTCACCTTGGCGCATCGCGCGATGGTCGGCCAGAACGAGGACGATTACGTGCTGACCGACGGTGAGCGCGTCACCAGCACCGCCATCGGGTGGAACTTCGGCGACGGGCATTTCAGCAACGAGCAGCTGGTCGCCGCGCTGCAGAAGCGCTGCCACTTCGAACCCGGCGAGGTCAGGGTGGTGATGCTCGACGCCCAGCCGATCCACCGGCAGACCCAGCAGTACCGGCTAGTCGACGCCGCCACAGGCGAATTCGAGCGGGGCCACGTGTGCGTGGCGGACATGGTCATCCGCCAGCCCTGGGCCGACGACGTGCCGGTGCACGCGCAGTCGAGCACTACCGCCGGGTAGCGCCCGACTGCGCGCGACAGTCACGCGTTGGCGCGGACCTTCTTGGTCGCTTCGACCAGGTTGGTCAACGACGCGGACACCTCGTCCGGACTGCGGGTCTTCAGGCCACAGTCCGGGTTGACCCAAAGTCGCTCGGCGGGAACGGCTTTCAGCGCCTCCTGCAACGACTTGGTGATCTCGTCGGTGCTCGGCACCCGCGGTGAATGGATGTCGTAGACGCCCGGGCCCACACTGTTGGAGAAGCCGATCGAGTTCAGGTCGTCGAGCACTTCCATGTGCGAGCGGGCCGCCTCGATCGAGGTGACGTCGGCATCCAGGTCGGCGATCGCACCGATCACTTCACCGAACTCCGAGTAGCACAGGTGGGTATGGATCTGCGTCGAGTCCGCCACCCCCGACGTGGCCAGCCGGAACGCGCCGACCGCCCAGTCCAGATAGGCCTGCTTGTCAGAATCCCGCAGCGGCAACAGCTCTCGCAGCGCGGGCTCGTCGACCTGGATCACCGCGATGCCGGCCTCCTGCAAATCGACCGTCTCGTCGCGGATCGCCAGAGCCACCTGATTCGCGGTGTCAGCCAGCGGCTGGTCGTCGCGGACGAACGACCACGCCAGGATCGTCACCGGGCCGGTGAGCATGCCCTTGACCGGCTTGTCGGTCAGCGACTGCGCGTACTTGGCCCACTCCACCGTCATCGGGTGCTGCCGGGTCACGTCGCCGTAGAGCACCGGCGGCCGCACGCAGCGGCTGCCGTAGGACTGCACCCACCCGAGCTTGGTGGCGAAGAAGCCGTCAAGTTGCTCGGCGAAGTACTGCACCATGTCGTTGCGCTCCGGCTCGCCGTGCACCAGCACGTCCAGGCCCAGATTCTCCTGCAGCGTGATCACGTCGGCGATTTCCTGACGCATCCGCTTGGTGTACTCGGCCTCGTCGATCTCACCGGCGACTAACGCCGCACGCGCCTTGCGGATCTCGGTCGTTTGCGGGAACGACCCGATGGTCGTCGTGGGCATCGGCGGCAGGTGCAGCCGCTCGATCTGAGCTTCGCGGCGCTCGGCCGCCGGACCCCGTTCGGTGCCACCGGATGTGGCGATCGAGTCGAGGCGGGCGCGCACCTCGCTGTTGTTCAGCCGTGGATCCTTCTCGCGGGACGCGACCGCCGCGTTGGACTGCGCGATTTCGTCGGCCACCGCGTCGCGGCCGTCCTTCAGCGCCTTCGCCAACGTGGCCACCTCGTGCACCTTCTCGGCGCCGAACGCCAACCAGCTACGCAGCGCGTCGTCGAGATCGGTCTCGGGCTCCAGCGAGTAGGGCACGTGCAGCGTCGAACACGACGTAGAGACGGCCACTGCCCCAACCGATCCCCGCAGGCCAGCCAGCGTGCCCAGCGCTGACTGCAGGTCGGTGCGCCAGATGTTGCGGCCGTCGACGATGCCGGCCACCAATGTCTTATCGCGCAACTCCGGAACCGACGAGATCGCGGTGTCGGCCCCGTAGACCAAGTCCACGCCGATCGCCTCGATGGGCGTGCGAGCCAGCGCCGCGAGGTTGTCGCCGAGATCGCCGAAATAGGTGGCGACGTGGATGGCCGGGCGATTGTCGAGCGCGCCCAGCGTGCCGTAGACGCGCTCGGCGAGCGTCGCGGCGTCGGCGCAGATGTCAGTGACCAGCACCGGCTCGTCGATCTGAACCCACTGCACGCCCTGGTCCGCGAGTTGTCCGAGCAGATCGCTGTACAGAGGAACCAGCTCGTCGAGGCGCTCGATCGGCGCGCCCGCGCCGTCGACGGCCTTGCTCAGCAGCAGGAACGTGATGGGGCCGATCACCACTGGGCGAGCCGGAATACCAACATCGCGAGCCTCTTTCAGCTCCGACAGCACCTTTTCGGGACGCAGCGAGAACTCGATGTTCGGGCCGATCTCCGGAACGATGTAGTGGTAGTTGGTGTCGAACCACTTGGTCATCTCCAGCGGTGCGATGTCGCCGTTACCGCGGGCGGCCGCGAAGTAGCGATCGAGGTCGTCGGAGACGCCGTGGACGCGCTCCGGTAGCGCGCCGAGCAGCACCGCGGTGTCGAGCATCTGGTCGTAGTAGGAGAACGTGTTGATCGGCACCGAGTCCAGGCCGGCGTCGACCAGTTGGGCCCAGGTGTCGCGGCGGATGGTGGCAGCGACCTTCTCCACGTCGGCGCGGCTGGTCTTGCCTTTCCAGTAGCTCTCGGTTGCCCGCTTGAGCTCACGCTTGGGGCCGATGCGGGGAGAGCCGGTGACGGTGGCGGTAAATGGCGTAGCGGTCACGGTGATTGGTCGTCCTTCACTCGACGGGTGGACACCGCCAACGAACGCACAACCGGTCCGGCGCAGCGCACAGCGAGTGCAACCGTTACGGCCAGACGCCCATTCCACGAGGCGGTGAGCCGCCAGGCGCGGCGCGCCCGGCACGGTCGGCAGGTCTTCGGACTCACAGGCGCGCACCGGGTGGTGCTCCTACCGGCCGTCGCTTCCCGGTCGGGTGACCAGTGCTGTTGACGACGTTCGTTCCTGCATACCGCTGCGGGACAGTCCCGGACTCACACCGGGTTCCCTCTTATGAAGCACATCTAACATGCTCCACTCGACGCCGGCTCCGCCGCGAACGACGAAATCGGCAGACCGACTGCGAGGTCGAGACTACCGTTTGGCCAGCGCGTCGGTGATCGGCACGTCGCCGTTGTTGAAGTCGATGGTCTGTCCAATGGTCGCCGGGTCGTGCAGCACGGCCGCCGCCACCAGTGCCACGTCTTCGCGTGAGACTTCACCTTTGCCCGCGCCGATCTCGATCCGGCCGGTCGAAGGCTCCAGCGTGAGCCGGCCGGGGCCCAACACCGTCCATTCCAGGTCAGTGGCACGAAGATGGGCGTCCGCGGCGGCCTTGGCTTCCGCGTAGGGGAAGAACGAATTGTCTTCGGCGACACCGTGATCAAGCCCGGCGCCAAAGTAGGACACCATCACGAACCGCTTGACGCCGGCCTGCTCGGCCGCATCGATCACCCGGATCGCGGCGTCCCGGTCGACCGCGTAGGTGCGGGCCGGGTCGCCGCCGCCGGCGCCCGCGGAGAACACCACGGCGTCGTGGCCCGTGACCAGGTCCGCGAGTGCGGCGGTGTCCAGGTGCTCGATGTCGGCGACGACGGGCCGCGCGCCGGTGGCGGCGATGTCGTTGGCGTGCTCGGGATTGCGGAAGACGGACGTCACCTCATCGCCGCGGTTCTTGAGAATGCGGGCCAGATGCAATGCGACCTTTCCGTGGCCGCCGACGATGACGATGCGCAACATGCCTTCGACGCTACCTACCGGTAGGGCACCCCGGAGGCGACCCAACTAAGCGGTTGGTCAACAATCAATCCAAGCCCCCGTGTCAAAGGAGATAGCCATGGCTGAAGCAGTGATCGTCGAGGCGGTTCGTTCGCCCATCGGAAAGCGGAACGGAGGCCTGTCCGGCGTCCACGCCGCCGACCTGTCCGCGCAGGTGCTCAACGGCCTGGTTCAGAAGGTCGGCATTGATCCCGCCCTTGTCGAAGACGTGATCTGGGGTTGCGTCATGCAGGCCGGCGAGCAATCGATGGACATCGGCCGCACTGCCCTGTTGGCCGCCGGGTGGCCGGAGACCGTGCCCGGCGTGACCGTCGACCGGCAGTGCGGATCCAGCCAGCAGTCGATCCACTTCGCCGCCGCCGGCGTGGTTGCCGGACACTACGACGTGGTGGTCGCCGGTGGTGTCGAGTCGATGTCGCGGACGCCGATGGGCGCCTCGCTCGCCAACGGCGGCAACCCGTTCTCGCCACTGTTCAAGGCCCGCTACGACCGGACGCCCAACCAGGGCATCGGCGCGGAGATGATCGCCGAGCAGTGGGGCTTCGACCGGACGACCGTCGACGAGTTCTCCCTCGGTTCACACGAAAAGGCCGCGGCGGCACAGGATTCCGGTGCTTTTGACGACCAGATCGTGGGCATCAAGGACCAGGACGGTAACTCGGTGCTCAAGGACGAGGGCATTCGTCGCGGTACCCCGATCGAGAAGATGGCTCAGCTGAAGCCCGCCTTCAAGGAAGACGGCGTGATCCACGCCGGCAACTCCAGCCAGATCTCCGACGGCTCGGCCGCGCTGCTGATCATGACGGCGGAGAAGGCAAAAGAGCTGAAGCTCAACCCGATTGCCAAGGTGCACACCGCCGTCCTGGCCGGCGCCGACCCGGTCATCATGCTGACCGCCCCGATCCCGGCCACCCAGAAAGCGCTGAAGCGCTCCGGGCTGTCGCTGGACGACATCGGCGTGTTCGAGGTCAACGAGGCCTTCGCGCCCGTTCCGCTGGCCTGGCTGAAGGACATCGGCGCCGACGAGAAGAAGCTGAACCCCAACGGTGGCGCGATCGCGCTCGGCCACCCGCTCGGCGGATCCGGCGCCCGGATCATGACCACGATGCTGTACCACATGCGGGACAAGGGAATTCGTTACGGACTGCAGACCATGTGTGAGGGCGGTGGCCAGGCCAACGCCACCATTGTGGAGCTGTTGTGACCGACGTCGCGGTGCTCACCGAGCGCCGCGACGACGTCCTCGTCATCACGATCAACCGGCCCGAGGCGCGTAACTGCGTCAACGGCGCCGTCAGCATCGGGGTCGGTGATGCGCTCGAGCAAGCGCAGCACGACCCCGATGTGCGGGCGGTGGTGATCACCGGTGCCGGCGACAAGTCCTTTTGTGCGGGAGCCGATCTCAAGGCGATCTCGCGCCGCGAGAATCTGTACCACCCCGACCACGGCGAGTGGGGATTCGCGGGCTACGTCCACCATTTCATCGACAAGCCGACCATCGCCGCGGTGAACGGCACCGCGCTGGGCGGCGGCACCGAGCTGGCTTTGGCCAGCGATTTGGTGGTGGCCGAGGAACGCGCGCGGTTCGGTCTGCCCGAGGTCAAGGTGGGGCTGTTGGCCGGCGCCGGCGGAGTCTTTCGTATCGCGCAGCAGCTGCCACGCAAGGTGGGCATGGAAATGCTGCTGACGGGTGAACCGATCACCGCCACCGAGGCGGAAAGCTGGGGCCTGATCAACCAGGTCGTCCCCAACGGCACCGTGCTGGAAGCCGCACTGGCGCTGGCCAAGCGGATCACCGTCAACGCGCCGCTGTCGGTACAGGCGAGCAAGCGGATTGCGTGTGGTGCCGACGACGGCGTCATTCCGGACGAAGAACCCGGCTGGGCCCGCACCGCCCGGGAGTTCGGCTCCCTGCTGCGGACCGAGGACGCCAAGGAGGGACCGCTGGCGTTCGCCGAGAAGCGTCCACCGGTGTGGAAGGCGCGCTGAGCGTTAAGACCTAGCGCGCCAACGTGTTCACCGCTCGCCGGAACACTCCCGGCAACAGGCCGCTTGCGGGGACGACCGCGCGTCGCCCGGCGCGCGTCGCGGTGCTCAGCACCAGGGCGCGGGTGAGCAGGCGGTAGTTGCGGGTGATCCGGCGCCACGCCGCCTCGTAGGACGATGGGTTCTCGTCGATGATCGCCGCCACCGCGGCGCGGGCCTGCTTGACGGCCAGGCTGACGCCCTCGCCCGTCAGCGCGTCCTCGTATCCGGCTGCGTCGCCGACCAGCAGCACGCGGCCGGACACCCGGCGCGAAACCACTTGCCGCAGTGGGCCGCAGCCGCGGGCCCGCGTCCGCGGGGCGCCACGCAGCTGCTCGCTCAGCCGCGGAAACCAGGCCAGGTCCGGCTGCCCGCGGGACAGAATCGCGACGCCGACCAGGTCCGGCTCGACCGGGGTCACGTACGCCTCGCCGAACGGCGACCAGTACACCTCGACGAACTCCGACCAGGCCGGCACCGAGAAATGCCAGCGCACCCCGTAGCGCCGCGGCGTCCCAGCGACCGCGCTGATCCCGACGGCCGAACGCACGTGGGAGTGCAATCCGTCGGCGGCCACCAGCCATCGGGCCCGCACTCCGCCGGCGGTGACTCCGGTCGCGTCTTGTTCGACGTGTGTTACCCGCGTCGAAACCCATACGGTGTCTTGTTCTTTGGCGCGTGCGGCCATTGCGGCGTGCAGGGTGGTGCGCCGTACACCGCGGCCCGGTCCGCCTCGAAACGGCGCCTCTACGCGCCGATGCTCGTCGACGTAGGCTATGCCGCGAAAGGGGAGACCCGCCGGGTCGACATCCAGCGCCGTCAGCTCGGCCAGGCCGCCGGGCATCAGGCCTTCGCCACAGGCTTTGTCGATCGGCGTCTCCCGCGGTTCGGCCACGATCACCGAAAGGCCAAGACGGCGAGCGTGTAACGCGGTGGCGAGCCCGCCGGGCCCGCCGCCCACAACCAGCAGATCGGCATCGAAGGCACTCACGCGTAGCCCAACGCCGCGTTCTCGACCCGGATCCGCACGGTGAGCAGCAGCGCATTGGCCACCGTGAAACAGACTGCGGTCAACCAGGCGGTGTGAATCAGCGGCAGGGCAAAGCCCTCGACGACGACGGCCACATAGTTGGGGTGGTGCAGCCAGCGGTAGGGCCCCTGCCGGACCAACGGCGCCACCGGCAGCACGATCACCAGCGTGTTCCACCGATGCCCCAATGTCGTAATGCACCACCAGCGCAGCACCTGGGTCAGCACGGCCAACGCCAGCATCGGCCAGCCCAACCACGGCAGGAACGGCCGGTGCAGCGCCCACACTTCGAGGATGCAGCCGAGCAGCAGCGCGGTGTGGATGGCGACCATCACCGGATAATGGTTGCGCCCGAATTCTTTGCCGCCGTGCGCGAAAGCCCACCGGGCGTTGCGCTTGGAGACGATCAGCTCCACCACACGCTCGATCGCGACGACCAGGATCAGGAGGTAGTACACGCCCTACCAGCCGAGCAGCACGAGTTCTGAGCAGAACGCCGGACCCATCGCGATCATCAACCCGAAGGATCCCGCCGCCGGCGGATCGGCCATGTTCCGGCTGAGCACATCCAGCACCGACACCGATGAGAGGTTTGCGTTCTCGCGCAACGAGTTTCGGGTGTGATCCATGGCATGCGACGGAAGATCGAGAGTGTTCTCGATGGCTTCGATCACCTTTGGCCCGCCGGGATGACAGACCCAGGTCGAGATGTCGCCGGGTGTCAGGCCGTGTTCGGCCAGGAAGTTGCGGACGTCTTCGCCGACGTACTTCTCGGCGACGGTCGCCACCTCGGTGGACAGCTTGATCTTGAAACCGTTGCTGCCGATGTCCCAGCCCATGACGTCTTCGGTGTCGGGGTAGATCCGGCTTCGAGTGGCCAGCACCCGAGGGCCGGTCGCCGTCCGCGCCGCCCCCTTGGCGACGACGGCGGCCGCGCCGTCGCCAAACAAGCTGGCGGCCACCAAGTTAGCGACTGACATGTCGTCTCGTTGCAGGGTCAGCGAGCAGAGCTCGACGGCCAGCAGCACCGACACCTGCTTCGGGAATGCCAGCAGATAGTCGTGCATGCGGGCCACGCCGGCGGCCCCGGCCACACAGCCCAAACCGAACAGCGGCACCCGCTTCACATCGGGCCGCAGTCCGAGCCGCGTCGCCAATCGGGCCTCCAAGGTGGGCACCGCCAGCCCGGTCACCGTCGTGGAGAACACGACATCGACGTCTTCGGGCTTGACCTCGGCTGCGTCCAACGCCGCCAGAATCGCGCGCTCGCCGAGTCCCAACGCGACCTCGATGAAGGTGTTGTTGGCCTCGGTGAACCCGCTCAACGTGCCATAGTCGGCCAACGGCATGGCGATCCGTCGCTTGTCCACTCCCGCGCTGGCGCCGAAGCGCTCGAAGTCCGGGCCGCCGAAGCCGGTAAGGCCCGACATGGCTTCGGCCTGACTGACTTGATACGGCGGGAATTCGACTGCGACGGCGGCGATGGACGGGGTCGGTGTCATATCTGCTTCACCCCTTGCAATTCGGCGAATACGGGGCGTGTTCGCTCATGTTGATCACGATCTGACGCCCGCGTTAGTTCAATCCGGATAGTTGGAAACTTAACCACAAGCGCTGGGGATACAGCACCGGCCCGTGCCGCATCGGATGTGACAACGGACACGCCTGTTTGCCGGTGGGGGCGCAGGGCAACAACTAAAAGCCAATGCCCCTGCGAATCGCGATCGGTAGGTTGAGACTGTGCGAATTCTGGTGACCGGCGCGACCGGATATGTGGGGTCGCGGCTGGTCACGGCGCTGCTCAAGGCGGGGCATCAGGTCGTGGCGGCTACCCGCGACCCGGCGCGGCTGACCGACTTCGGGTGGTACGACGACGTTATTCCGGTGACGTGTGACGTTGCGGACGTTGAATCGGTACGGGACGCGCTCACCGAAAGCGGGCCGATTGATGTCATCTACTACCTGGTGCACGCGATCGGTCAACCCGGATTTCGCGATGTCGATCGCGCGTCGGCCGGCAACGTCGCCGCCGCCGCCAAAAACGCCGGAGTGGGGCGCATCGTCTACCTCGGCGGCTTCGTCCCATCGGACGAGGGCCTCTCCGAGCATCTGACCAGTCGCGCCGAAGTCGGCGAAGCGCTCAGCGTCGACGGTGGCGCCGAGGTTGTCTGGCTGGGCGCCGCGGTCATTTTCGGCGCGGGCTCGACGTCGTTCGAGATGTTGCGCTACGTCGCCGACCGCTTCCCGGTGATCCCGGTGCCGGGATGGATGGCGAACCCGATCGACCCCATCTCCATCCGCGACGTCCTGCACTATCTGGTGGCGGCGGCCGACGCCGAACGTGTGCCGGCCGGTGCGTACGACATCGCCGGGCCGGACACCACGTCCTACCGCGAGTTGCTCAAGACCTACGCGCGATTGTCCGGCAACTGGCACACCGGTCTGCCGGTCTGGGGTATCGACACCACGATCGCATCGTGGGTGACCGCGCTCGCGCTGCCGGTGCCCGACGGTCTCGCGGCGGATCTGGTCGAGTCGCTTGACTACCCGATGCGGGCCAGTGACACGGGCCTGCGCGACCTGGTTCCCGAGCCGCCGGGCGGCCTGCTGTCGATTCGCGACGCGATCCGGCGCTCGCTGTCGAACCGAAAACCGCGGCCAGTCAACAAGCTCGCCGATCCGCACCACCTGGCCGACAGCGACCCGGCGTGGGCCGGCGGGGACGCGCTGCGGCTTCGACGGCTGGCGTGCCAGGTGACGCCGTCGATCGCCCGGCCTGGCCTGGCATTGGTGGACATTGTGCCTCGCCCGATCGCGGGGGCGCTGCGCACCGGCCTCGACATCTTGATCACGCTCACTCCGAAAGTGCGATTGAATGGCACCCGCTAGGGACGACCAGCAGAGCAGTGGAATCCGAAGACGTCAGGAGAAGCAGCGCAGTGACTGATGTGAGTTCCCAGCCCAGCGCTCTGGAAGAAATTCGTCGTGGCATCGTCAATGTCGCTGTGTCGCACAACGAACCGCCGGGCACTGTGCGCCGCAGGCGGGTCGTCGTCGCGGTCGTGCTGGTTCTCGGCGTTGCCTCCCTGGGATTGGCGCTGAAGAAACATCCTGGCGAACCGGCGTTCTACTGGTGGACGCTGGCGCTGGCGGGCATCTGGGCGGCCGGCGCGTTCGTCTCCGGACCGCTGCATCTCGGCGGCGCCTGCTGGCGCGGCCGCAACCAGCGCCCGGTGGTCAGCGGCACCACTATCGGACTGTTGCTCGGCGGCGTCTTCATCGTCGGCGGTCTGATCGTCCGGGAGATCCCGGCGGTCGCGGACTACGTGACCCGGCTGCTGCGCTACAGCGACCAGGGATCGTGGCGGTTAACGCTGGCGATCGCACTGCTGGCCGCCGTGGGCGAGGAGTTGTTCTACCGCGGCGCCCTCTACACGGCGCTGGGCCCCCATCACCCGTTACTTATCTCCACCACTATTTATGTCATCGCGACGTTGGCCAGCAGCCGCAACCCCATGCTCGCGTTCGCGGCGATCATCCTCGGCACGGTGTGCGCGCTCGAACGCCGGGCCACCGGCGGCGTGCTGGCGCCGATCCTGACTCACTTCGTCTGGACACTGGTCGTTCTGCTGGGACTGCCGCCGCTGTTCGGGCTGTAAAGCGCCTAGCTGTCGCTGAACGCTGGTGCGCGGCGCTGCTGGAAAGCCCTTGCGCCCTCGCGAAAGTCGGGTGAATTCAGCAGGATCGACTGACCCTCCAGCTCACGCTGCAGGGTCGGCTCCAACTCGGTGAGCGTGGCGGCGTTGATGGCCTGCTTGGTCTTGGCGAACGCGACCGCTGGTCCGGACAGCAGGCCGGAGACCACCTTGTCGACCTCGGCCTCGAAGTCGTCAGCAGGGTACACCGCGCTGATCAGTCCGGCCGCCAAAGCCTCGGCGGCGGGCAGTCGCTCGGCCAGCAACGCCATCCGCATCGCGCGGATTCGGCCGATCGCGGCGGCGATCAGCGCTGAGGCGCCGCCGTCGGGCATCAGGCCGATCTTGGTGAAGGCGAGCATGAAAAACGCCTTCTCCGAAGCCAATACGAGGTCGCAGGCCAAGGCGATGGACACACCGACGCCGGCGGCCGCGCCGTGGACCACCGCGACGACCGGGCGTGGCAGCGTCGTAATCGCCCGCACCACCCGGTTGGCCGCGAGGATCAGCTCGTCGCCGGGGCCGGCCCCGGCCACGTCGTCGGCGCTCATGCCGGCTCCGGAGCAGAAGCCCCGGCCGGCACCACCGAGACGCACGACCTTGACCCGCGGATCGTTTGCCGCCTGTTCCATCGCGTCCGCGAGCCCTTCGAACACCGGCAGTGTCAACGAGTTCAGGCTGTCCGGGCGGTCGATCGTCACCGACAGCACCCCGTCGGCGAGGGTGACGGCCAGCCCATCTACGGGTGCCAGGGCGTCGATTCCGGAATCGATAGCGGTCATGGGATCGACTGTAAGCCACCGGCGTGCGGAGACACTCGGGGCGACTGTCAAGATGCAGTGACGATAGTGGTGACCCGCTGCGCACGGCTTCGCCGCGCTGGGGATCGCCAGGTGTTTCGCTAGTGACGACAGAGAGGTCGGTTGAGATGGCGGGTCCGCTCACAGGTTTGCGAGTGATCGAGCTCGCCGGAATCGGGCCGGGCCCGCACGCCGCGATGATTCTGGGCGATCTCGGCGCCGACGTGGTCCGCATCGACCGGCCGGGCGCCAGCGGCTCGGACCCGATGCTGCGCAACCGCCGTTTCGTCATCGCTGACCTGAAGTCCGACGAGGGCCGCGAGTTGGTGCTCAAGCTCGTCGCCAAGGCCGACGTCCTGATCGAGGGGTACCGACCGGGTGTCACCGAACGGATGGGGCTGGGCCCGGAGGACTGCGCGAAGGTCAACGAGCGCCTGATCTACGGCCGGATGACCGGGTGGGGGCAGACCGGCCCGCGCAGTAAGCAGGCCGGCCACGACATCAACTACATCTCGCTCAACGGCGTGCTCCACGCTATCGGCAGGGTCAACGAGAAGCCGGTGCCGCCACTGAATCTGGTCGGCGACTTCGGTGGTGGGTCGATGTTCCTGCTGCTCGGGATTTTGTCCGCGTTGTTCGAGCGGCAGACCTCCGGCAAGGGTCAGGTCGTCGACGCCGCCATGGTCGACGGGTCCTCGGTACTGGTGCAGATGATGTGGGGGATGCGCGCCCTCGGAATGTGGTCCGACGAGCGCGGTACCAACATGCTCGACACCGGAGCGCCCTACTACGACACCTACGAATGCGCCGACGGCCGCTACGTCTCGGTGGGTGCGATCGAGCCGCAGTTCTACGCGGCGATGCTGGCCGGCCTGGGCCTCGACCCCGAGAACCTGCCCGGGCAGAACGACCGGAGCCGCTGGCCCGAGTTGCGGGCCACCTTCACCGCGGCGTTCGCCAGCAAGGACCGCAACCACTGGGCCAAGGTCTTCGCCGAATCCGATGCCTGTGTGACGCCGGTGCTGGCGTTCGGTGAGGTCGAGACCGAGCCGCACATCACCGAGCGCAACACCTTCTACCAAGCCGGCAACGGGCTGCAGCCGCTGCCCGCACCCCGGTTCTCCCGCTCGCAACCGGACCAGCCAACGCCGCCGAGGGAGCCAGGAGCCGACACCGAGTCCGTGCTGGCCGACTGGACGCGTTAGACGTTCAACTCGTCGCTGGTCATCCCGCGAAAAAGCCCCCGCCTAGGCGGGGGCTTTTTGCTCATAGGTCAACGACGAAGTAGCACTGAGGCTCACGATTGCCTCGACGCGGCCGCGCCCGCCAAGACAGCGAGCGTGCGTCGCGCGGACTAGCTCGCGTTGGGCAGCAGGTGCCCGTCTTCGAGTTGCTCCGAGCACTCACCCTCCACCAGGAAATCGCCGTGGTAGAGAGCCTCGAAATCAACCTTGATCACGTCGGCACTGGAGTCATCGATCCACATGTAGATGAGCGTATGGGCAACGTTTAAGGAATCTTTGAGTCACGATTCGGAAAATTATGGCAATTGTTACTGCCGGGTAAGGCTAGCGGTGAGGGCTCGCTCACCGGACGCGGAGTCCGGATGGTTGGAAGTGGCCTATTGGGCAGACGTTCAACCGCATATGCTCCGCAAATGTCCTGGTTATCGGGTGCCACGTTGAACCGTCGCGGGTACCCGTCTCGTTTCCTCTGGTGAGGCGTAGAAGATGCGCCTGGACGTTGCATTGGTAACTTATCGCTGATAAGTTACCAATGATAATGAACCGGAGAACGCCCATGCTGCAGCGGATCGCCCACCTTGCCCTTGCAAGGCCCCGGCGCATACTCGCAGCCGCCGTATTGGTCTTGGTGGCGGCGGCGGTCTTCGGGCTTCCAGTCGCCAAGAGCTTGTCCGCCGGCGGTTTCCAGGACCCTGCCTCGGAGTCGGCGCAAGCGATCAAGCTGTTGACCGATAAGTTCGGCCAGAGCGATCAACAGCTGGTCCTGCTGATCACCGCCTCGGACGGAGCGAAAAGCGAGCAAGCTCGCCGCGTCGCCAGCGACATCGTCGGGCAGGTCCAAGGGTCGGACGGGGTGTACAACGTCGTTTCGGCATGGACCGGACCCGCGGCCGCCGGTCCTTCCCACGTTGCCGCCGATCTGGTGAGCCGAGACGGCAAGTCCGGGCTGGTGGTGGCGAACCTCAAGGGCGGCGAGAACAACGCGCAGAACTACGCCAAGGAAATCGCGTCCCGCGTCGTGCACGACCGTGACGGCGTCACGGTCCGCGCCGGCGGGGCCGCGATGGTCTACAACCAGATCAACCACCAGAATGAGCGCGACCTGTTGTTGATGGAGTCGCTGGCGATTCCACTCAGCTTCCTCGTGCTGGTGTGGGTGTTCGGCGGCCTTTTGACCGCGGCGCTGCCGGTCTGCCTGGGCGGGCTGGCCATCGTCGGGTCGATGTCGGTGCTGCGGCTGATCAGCTTCAGCACCGATGTGTCGACCTACGCGCTGAACCTCAGCAGCGCGCTGGGCCTGGCCCTGGCCATCGACTACACGCTGCTGATCATCAGCCGCTACCGCGACGAGTTGGCCGACGGCAGCGCCCCGGACGAAGCGCTGGTCCGAACGATGGTCACCGCAGGTCGCACGGTGTTGTTCTCGGCGACCACAGTCGCGTTGTCGATGGCCGTTCTGGTGCTGTTCCCGATGTACTTCCTCAAGTCGTTCGCCTATGCCGGGGTGGCGACCGTCGCCTTCGTCGCGGTGGCCGCGATCATGGTGACGCCGGCGGCGATCGTGCTGCTCGGCCCACGGCTGGACGCCCTGGACGTGCGCAGGCTCGGGCGCCGGATCTTCGGCCGGCCGGACCCGGTGGGCAAGCCGGTGGAGCAGTTGTTCTGGTACCGGTCGACCAGATTCGTGACGCGGCGTGCGGTGCCGATCGGCCTGGCGGTGGTCGCGTTGCTGTTGCTGTTGGGGCTTCCGTTCTTCGGGGTGAAGTGGGGGATGCCCGACGACCGGGTGCTGCCGACGTCGGCGTCGGCGCATGCAGTTGGCGATCAGCTGCGGCAGGATTTCGCCGATGACTCGGCGACCGCGGTGTCTGTTGTCGTCCCGGATGTTCGAGGGGTGCATCCGGGCGACCTCAGCCGCTATGCGGCCGACCTGTCACGGCTTGCCGACGTATCGGCCGTCTCGGCGCCAACCGGGACGTTCGTCGCCGGCAAACTTCTCGGCCCGCCGTCGGCGGCCACCGGAATGGACAAGGGCAGCGCGTTCCTGACGGTGGCGAGCACGGCGCCGCTGTTCTCGACCGCGTCCGACGCGCAGCTCGACCGGATGCACGCCGTGCCCGGTCCGGCCGGACAAGCCGTTCAGCTCGCCGGGGTGGCCCAGATCAACCGCGACAGCGTGCACGCGATCACCGCCCGGCTGCCGCTGGTGCTGGGACTGATCGGTGTCATCACGTTGGCGCTGCTGTTCCTGCTCACTGGAAGTGTGCTGCTGCCCCTAAAGGCATTGGTGTGCAATGTTTTGTCGTTGACGGCGGCCTTCGGCGCGCTGGTCTGGATCTTCCAGGACGGGCATCTCGGAGCGATGGGCACCACGCAGAGCGGCACGCTGGTGGCTAACATCCCGGTGCTGTTGTTCTGTGTCGCGTTTGGTCTGTCGATGGACTACGAGGTCTTCCTGGTCTCCAGGATCCGCGAGTACTGGTTAGCGGCGGTCGCATCGCACGCGGTGCCACCGGACCACCGCACCCAGCGCGCCGACAACGACGAGGCGGTGGCACTCGGGTTGGCCCGCACCGGCCGCGTCGTCACCGCCGCAGCACTCGTGATGTCAATCTCGTTCGCTGCCTTGATCGCTGCGCAGGTGTCGTTCATGCGGATGTTCGGTACCGGCCTGACCCTGGCCGTGCTGGCCGACGCGACGCTGGTGCGGATGGTGGTGGTGCCGGCGTTCATGCACGTGCTGGGTCGGTGGAGCTGGTGGGCGCCCAAACCGCTGGCCTCGCTGCACGAACGATTCGGGATCAGCGAGTCCGACTCCGCAACTGGGCCGGTCACGATCGAGCCGTCCAGCGGACGGCACCACCGAACCGATCAGGACCCGGCCGCAGCGGCCGCCTACACCACCGCGACGGTCGCCGATGGTGGCTGACCCGTCCGTTCTTCGCAGGCGGCGCGCGCCGCGCGGATCAGGCGATCTGCTGCGCGACGAAATCCTTGATGCGGCAACCGAACTCCTACTCGACATCGGCCACGCCAAGGCTGTGTCGATCCGCTCGGTGGCCGAACGTGTCGGCGTGACGCCGCCGTCGATCTATCTGCACTTCCAGGACAAGGACGCGCTCCTGGACGCGGTGTGTGCCCGCTACTTCGAGAAGCTCGACGACGAGATGCAGCGGGTGTCCGCCAGGCAGTCGGACACCGTCGAGGTACTGCGGGCGCAGGGGTTGGCGTACGTCCGGTTCGCCACCGAGAATCCCGAGCTGTACCGGATCGCGACGATGAGCGAGTGGAAGTCCGGCAGCAATGTCGATGCCGCGCTTGCCAGTTCGGCGTTCGAGCACATGTGCGCCAGCGTCAAGGCGCTGATCGGTGAGGGCATACTGCCCTCCGGCGACGCGAGCGACATCGCCCTGGAGCTGTGGAGTGCCGCCCACGGCGTGGCCGCGCTGCTGATCGCCAAGCCCCATCTGCCGTTCGGCGATGCCGAAGCGTTCACCGACCGGGTGCTGCGTGCCGTCTTCGCCGGGCATATGGTGGCGGGGCTGGTCGGCCCCGATGCCACCCCGCAGCAGGTGGTGCAACGGTTGACGGCGCTCGGATCGTCGGCGCGACGATCGTCCTAGCAACTGCTCGAAAGGCTGGTGGGTATGACGTCTCCCGCGGACAACACCGTTCACCACCCGTTCTTCGCCCGGATCTGGACGACGATCGCCGCGCACGAGACCGAGCAGATGCGCGAGTCTCGTCGCGAAAACCTGGCTGGATTGTCGGGACGAATTCTCGAGGTGGGCGCCGGCACCGGTTCCAACTTCGCTTTTTATCCCCGCAGTGTCGAGCGGGTTGTCGCGATCGAACCCGAGCTGCAGCTGGTCGGCCTGGCGCGCGAGGCGGCCACCACCGCACCCGTGCCGGTGGAAGTGACCAATCGGACGGTGGAGAGCTTTTCGGCTGACGAGCCGTTTGACGCAGTGGTTTTCTCACTGGTGCTGTGCTCGGTCGCACAGCCCGATTCGGTTCTACGGCAAGCGCTTTCGCTGCTCAAGCCGGGCGCGGAGCTGCGCTACTTAGAGCACGTGGCAAGCAAGGGTGTTCGCGGCGGGTTTCAGCGACTCGTCGACGTGACTACGCTCTGGCCGCGGCTGGCCGGGAACTGTCACGCTCATCGCCACACCGAGCAGTCGATCCGCTCCGCGGGATTCGAGATCGAAGACACCCGGACCGATCACCTGTTTCCGGCGTGGGTACCGGTGCCGACGTCGGAATTCGTGATCGGGCGGGCGCGCCGACCGGCCTAGCTGTACTGACCACGGACTTTGGTGACGGCGTGGCGTGGTGACATGACGAAGACCTCCGAGTGAAGTGCGAGCTGTCTAGGAAAGCACTCACTACCGGAGGTCTTCGTGTCTCACCGTAATGCTCCATTGTCGGAAACGGGTCGGTTGCGGCTCGCGCGTTGTGTTGTCGAGGACGGGTGGCCGTTGCGCCGAGCCGCGGAACGTTTCCAGGTGTCAGCAACGACTGCAGCGCGGTGGGCGGGCCGGTACCGCGCTGCGGGCCTGGCCGGCATGGCGGATCGCTCGTCGCGGCCGCATCGCAGCCCACGGCGCCTTCCAACCAGAACAGAGCGGCGCATCATCATAAAATCCGAGTGCTGCGCCGGTGGGGGCCGGCTCGCATCGGTTATTTGTTGGGTCTGCATCCTTCGACCGTGCATCGGGTGCTGACACGGTATGGGATGGCCAAGTTGCAGTGGATGGATCGGCCCACCGGACGGGTCATCCGTCGAATCGAATCGGCCCACTGCGGAGACCTAGTGCACCTCGACGTCAAGAAGCTCGGCAAGATTCCCGCCGGTGGTGGCCGGCGCATGTTGGGCCGCCACGCCGGCAACCGCAACTCCTGGAACGACAAAAGCTCAGGCAAGAAAAACAAGTACCGCAACCCGTCGCGCGGCTACCACTACCTGCACACCGCGATTGACGGGCATTCGCGGCTGGCTTACAGCGAATTGCTCGCTGATGAAACCAAAAACACCGCGGCCGCATTTTGGACGCGGGCCAATGCCTGGTTCATCGAACACGGCATCACCGTGCGAAATATCCTCACCGACAACGGATCCTGCTACCGATCCACACCTTCGCCGAGGCTCTAGGCGAAGTCAAGCACCGACGCACGCGCCCCTACCGGCCCCAAACCAATGGCAAAGTCGAAAGGTTTCATCGCACCTTGGCCGACGAATGGGCCTACTCCCGTCTCTACCGCAGCGACGCCGAACGCAGCCAAGAATTTGTCACCTGGCTGCACACCTACAATCACCATCGCGGCCACACCGCACTCGGCGGCCAACCACCCGCCACCCGCGTACCTAACCTCTCAGGTCAGTACAGCTAGCTCAGCAGGGCGGGCAGTCGCTGCAACAGCGTCGGCAGGGCGGTGCTGGCTGATTCGCGCACCGTGATCGTGGCGCTGTCCGACAACGGCGTGGGCTCTGGATTGACTTCGACAACGACTATTCCGCGGGCCAGTGCCGCCTCCGGCAGGCTCGCGGCCGGGTAGACGATGCTCGAGGTTCCCACCACGACGAGCACGTCGGCGCTGGTCGTCGCCTCGACGGCGTGTTGCCACGGCTCCTGTGGCAGCGCCTCGCCGAACCACACGATGTCGGGCCGGATCAGGCCGCCGCATTCACACACCGGTGGCTCGACTTCCAGTGCGGGCTCGGTCATCTCGGGCAGCTTGCCGGTATAGGGCAAAGAACATGTCGCACAACGAAATTCGTAAAGGCTGCCGTGCAGGTGATGCACCGGCGAGCTTCCCGCGCGCTCGTGCAGGTTGTCGACGTTCTGGGTGACGACGCTGACCTCCGCGTAGTCCTGCCAGGCGGCGACGGCGCGGTGGCCGTCGTTGGGTTCGACGGTGCCGCACAGGTAATGCCGCCACAGGTACCAGCCCCAGACCCGCTCGGGGTTACGTTCCCAGCCTTGAACGCTGGACAGCTCGTACGGGTCGAATTTGGCCCAGAGCCCGTTCTTGTCGTCGCGGAATGTCGGCACGCCGCTCTCCGCCGAGATGCCCGCGCCAGACAGCACCGTGATCCGCACCCCACCAAGATAGCTGGACTACGGGATACTGGGCGGGTGGAGTTAGGCGGGTGGCTACGGGTTGACGGGCAGGCGGATCGACCGCTGTTCGACCAGCTCCGCACCCAGATCATCGAGGCGATCCGGGCGGGCACCCTGGCGCCCGGCGCCCGACTGCCGACGGTGCGCGAGTTGGCCGGTGACTTGGGCCTTGCCGTCAACACCGTGGCCCGGGCCTATCGCGAGCTGGAGACGGCCGGCCTCGTCGAAACTCGGGGCCGCTTCGGCACATTCGTCGCCCGAGCCGATCCCGCGGACACCGCGATGGCCGCCGCGGCCGGCGCCTATCTGGACGTCGCGCGCGGGCTGGGACTCGGCAAAGCCGAAGCGCTGCGCTACTTGGAGTCCTACGCCGACGACTGAGCGGCCAGCACCTTGACCAGCGTGCGCAGATTACGGGTGGTGGTCGTCGACTTGTACTTCGTTTTGCCCATCGTCTTGCCGATGGCGCTGTCCAGCGTCTTTCCTTTCGCGACTTGCCAATAGATCACCCCCGCGGACTTGGGTCCGCGTTCGATCTTCTCGTCATCCCCGGCGGTGAGCGCCGCCAACTCGTCGAGCACGGCGCCGTCGCTGACGAACGTGACGTAGGACTGGTATCCGTCCACCGCGGCGTCGAAGGGGTATCCGTCGACGATCGATTGCAGCCTCGCGATCGGATAGACCAGCACCCATGCGTCGTACCCGAATCGCTGGCGCAGCGCTTTCTCGGCGATCGCCCGGACCGCGTCAGCCTTTTTCGCCGAATCCAGCGTCACGTTGCCGGTGGCCAGAATCGTGCGCACCTCGGCGAGGCCGGCGTCGGTCAACGCGGTTGCCACGTCGGCCATTTTGAGGTTGACGCCGCCGACGTTGACGCCGCGCAGGAAGGCCGCGAAGTGGGTCATGAGCGCGATGGTAGCCACGTCAATGAGCTGAGCCGTAGGCTTTCGGCATGGGGCGCCACGTTTTCGACGACAAGCTGCTGGCCGTGATCGCGGACAACTCCCTCGGCGTGCTGGCCACGTTGAAGCGGGACGGGCGGCCGCAGCTGTCCAATGTGTCGTATTACTTCGACGCCCGCAACGCCACCATTCAGGTGTCGGTCACCGAGCCACGGGCCAAGACCCGCAACCTGCGTCGCGATCCGCGGGCGTCGCTGCTCGTCAGCTCCGATGACGGCTGGTCCTACGCCGTCGCCGAGGGCACCGCAACCCTGACCCCGCCGGCCGCCGCGCCGGGCGACGACACCGTCGAGGCGCTGATTGGGTTGTACCGCAACATCGCCGGTGAGCACCCGGACTGGGACGACTACCGCCAGGCGATGGTTACCGACCGCCGCGTGGTGCTGTCGTTGCCGATCGCGCACGTCTACGGCATGCCGCCGGGCGTGCGCTGAATTCCGTCCAACCGGGCCGGGGGCGCTAGGCTGCGGGCTATGGCTGAAGCGAAGTCGGGGGCCGACTCGTCGGAGGACGACAACAAACGCAAGTTCCGCGAAGCGCTCGAGCGCAAGAACGCAAAGTCGTCGGGCGGTGCCGACCACCGGGACAGCGGCGCCAAGGGTGCGCGGGCGCAAGGCGCGGCCGGAAACCATCGGGAGTTCCGCCGCAAGAGCGGCTAGCTTGTCAGTTCCTTCTCACCTGCCGTAGCCATGCGGAAAAATGCTGCGGGAACTAGGAATTCGACCGCGGTCAGGACTTCCTGAAACGGGTGCGGCCGCCCATGGCTTATCAGGGAAAGCACCCGTCCCACCGCGCTGACCAACATCAGCCCGGCCAACAGACGTACCTCGCTGGCGCGGATGGGCGATCTGCGGGCCGCTCCCAGCCACGCCAGTCCGTAGCCGGCGAAGTACGCGGAGTAGAACCGCTCTCGTGAATCGACAGTCGCGTTGGCGTCCGCTGCGCCGGGAACCGACGCGACGCCCAGCGCGAAGTGGTAAATCCCGATCACGATGCAGGACAGTCCGGTGAACCCGGCCCAATTTTTCAAATGACGTCCATTGACGGCGGGAATGCTAACCATTGCGCCACGTTAGCCCCCGAGGCGGACTCTATTTCTAAGGTCCCCGCAGCCGGCGGCGGCAGCGGGCTAGAGTCGGCGTGTGACCGTGAAGATCTGCCTGGCGCAGGAGCCCGAGGCCGACCAACTGCTGGCCGATGATCCGCTCGCGCTGGTGATCGGGATGGTTCTCGATCAACAGGTCACCTTCGAGACCGCGTTCGCCGGTCCGAAGAAGATCGCCGATCGGATGGGCAGTTTCGACGCGGCCGAGATCGCCGAGTACGACCCCGACAAGTTCGCCGCGTTGTGTTCGGAAAAGCCTGCGATACACCGGTTTCCGGGTTCAATGGCCAAGCGTATCCAGACGCTGGCGCAGATCATCATTGACCGTTACGACGGCGATGCGGCCGGGCTGTGGACCGCGGGCGATCCCGATGGCCCGGAATTGCTGCGACGGCTCAAGGGCCTACCGGGCTTCGGCGAGCAGAAAGCGCAGATATTTCTGGCGCTGCTCGGCAAGCAGTACGCGGTGACGCCCAAGGGATGGCGGGCCGCCGCAGGCGAATTCGGCAAGGCCGGCAGCTACGTGTCGGTGGCCGACATCGCGGATGCACGCTCGATGGAGAAAGTTCGTTCGTACAAGAAGCAGATGAAAGCAGCCAAGAAGGCGACAACCGGGAAGGCGACATCATGAAGACCCATCTGAACTGTCCGTGTGGCGAGGCGATCACCGGCAAAGACGAAGACGAATTGGTCGACCTGACGCAGGCCCACCTGGCCAGCGCGCACCCCGGCCTGGAGTACGACCGGGACGCCATCCTTTTCATGGCCTACTAGCACCGCATGGCCTACTGACGAAAAATCCGCCGGAGCGCCTTTGCCCCGGCGGATTTCGTCGTCTCTAGATCAGGGCACCACCGTCGAGCCGATGGTGGGCATGAACTGGCACTGCTTGTCCTTGGTGGTGACTTGGCCGAAGACCGTCGACATGATGCTGCCCGAACCCGTGTCGACGGTGGCGGTCAGCGTGGTCGGGCCCTGCGGGTTGATATCGGCCTGCGGTTTGAGAGTCGCGCTGCCCGACTTGCCGTTGGTCAGGTTGACCCACGTGACGTTCAGCGGCAGCTTCTGCACATCGGCGGGTCCCGGCGTTCCCACCGCCGTGAAAACGTACGCAGTCTGGCCGGCGGCCGGGCCCGGCGCCGGGATCTTGGCCGGTCCGGCAACCGAGAGCACCGGCGCCATCACGGTGCCGCCGTCGCCCCCGCAGTTGTTGCTGATCGACGGATACATGAAGTCCTGCGTGGGCGGGGCATCCGGGCTGAAGCCGGGGGCCGCAGCCTGCGGCGCAGGGGCCGGCGCCGCGGCCGCGGGCGCGGGAGCTGCGGGCGTCGCGGCCACCGGAACGGCATTGGCGGGCGCGGATGCCGCGGCCGGAGCCGGAGCCGGAGCGGCGGCAGGTACGGGCCCCGCGGCGTGGACCGGGTCGATCCCAGTCGGCAGGTGGGCCTGGGCGCCCGGCTCCACACCGGGCGGGACAACGTGCGCCGTCGACGCGGCGTCAGGTGCTTGGGCGAACTGGTTCACCGATGCCGCAACGCTTTTCGATTCCTCGGGCGCCGACGGGTTCTTGCTGAATGCCTGCGCGGCGGCCATCAGCAGCTGCGTGGCCTGCTCGGGGTTTCCGGCGGCCTGCTGGATGATCGGGCTCAACTCGGTCAGCGCCGGCAGGCCCGGCAAACCCGGCAACTGCTGTGCGGGGACCGGCGCGGGGGGCGCCGCCGGGTCGGCTCCGGCGTTGGGGGACATGGCCATTGCCGCGCTGGACGCGATGGCGGTGGCGGTGGCGGCGTAGATCAGGTTTCGTGCGATGTTCATGGTGTCCTCCCGGTCGTCGAAGTTGGTGGTGGCCGGCTAGCGCACGGGGCGCTAGCCGGCCGGTTGCTCAATCAGGGCAGGGCGGAGACCGGAAACAGTGACGCGCCGGCGGAGGCGGGCAGCACCGGGGCGGCGGCAAGCGGCAGGGTCGTCGCCGGCAGGGTCGCCGCCGGTGCGGCCGCTGCAGCCGGCAGACCCGCGGCTGACGCGAGGCCGCCGGTGAGCGGTGACCCTCCACCGAGCAGCGAGGTCAGGTCGCCGGGTAGCGACACCTGCTGCGGCAGCGGGAACGGCAGCCCCGGGATCTGGGGCAGGTTGAGCTGCGCCTGAGGCAGCATCCCCGCGGGGTTGGTCGCCGGGGCGGCCGCGGCCGGGGTCAGGCCGGGGATCCCGGTGAGCGGCGTCGTCGCGGCCGGAGTCGGTGACGTCAGACCCGGAAGGCTGAGCCCCGGTGTGGTGCTGGTCGCGGCCGGGGCCGGGGTGGTCAGGCCCGGGATGCCGAGCCCTGGCGTGGTGCTGGACGCGGCCGGAGCCGGCGTAGTGAGTCCCGGAATCCCGAGGCTCGGGGCGGCCGACGAGGCTTGCGTCGGCGACGCCAAGCCGGGAAGCAGCGACGACCCGGCGGTCGGGGCGGCTTGCTGCGGCATCTTGATCGCCGCGCTGGCCAGCGGCGGCGGCGTGGCGGGCTGACCGCCGAGCGCACCCGCGACGCTCTGCAGCAGCTGCGGCGCCTGTGCCGCGGTTCCGACGAGCTGCTGGCTGATGTCGGGCGCGGGCACCGGTGCCGGGTCGGCATGGGCTGTGCCCATCAAGCCGCCGAAGAGCAACGCTGCCGACGAGCCCGCCACGACTGCGGTGGCTCGTACGAAGGTCCGAACAGTTGACATGATTCTCCCTGAAACTCGATGACAGGTCCTCGCCGCAGACGATCCGGCAGATACTCAAGTGACTCAAGTGACACGTGTGGCATTTATGCGACCGTTACGGAACCGAGTGACAGCGGTGACCGAGCGACCTCGCAATGGACCCGCGGCGCTCGTCGGGCCCGGCGATAGAGTCGTGCAGATAGACGCCACTTCGGCCGCTCCGGCGGCAATCGCCAACCGCCGGCCCGCGATCTCTGTCGACACGATCGGGCCGGTGCTTCTGGTCGTCAGCGTCGTAGCGCGTCTGGCCTGGACGTATCTAGCGCCCAACGGGGCAAACTTCGTCGACCTGCACGTCTACGTCGGCGGGTCAGCGATGATCGACCACCCGGGCAGCCTCTATCACTACGTCTACGCCGACCAAACGCCGGATTTCCCGCTGCCCTTCACCTATCCGCCGTTCGCGGCGGTGATCTTCTACCCGCTGCACTTCCTGCCGTTCGGCCTGGTGGCTTTCTGCTGGACGGTCGGGACGATGGCCGCGCTGTACGGCGTGGTCCGGATCAGCCAGCGACTGCTGGGCGTCGGCGCCGGCGAGGGCCACCGGCTGGCGATGCTCTGGACCGGGGTCGCGATCTGGCTCGAGCCGCTGCGCAGTACCTTCGACTACGGCCAGATCAATGTCGTACTCGCACTGGCCACCCTGGGCGCGGTGTTCAGTTCTCGTTGGTGGCTGTCCGGGCTGTTGTTGGGGACAGCGGCGGGAGTGAAGTTGACGCCCGCGATCGGTGGCCTTTATTTCGTCGGTGTACGCCGCTGGGCGACGGCGGTGTTCTCCGGCGTCGTCTTCCTCGCGACCATCATGTTGTCGGCGTTGGTGGTCGGCGATCAAACTCGTTACTACTTCACTGATTTGATCTTCAAGACTGACCGCGTCGGGCCGATCTGCACCATCTTCAACCAGTCGTGGCGTGGCGCGATCTGCCGGATCAACGGGCACGACTCCGGCTACAACCCCGCGGTGCTGATCGGAATCGCCGTCACCGCAATACTTTCCGTGCTCGCCTGGCGGACGATGAGGATCGGCTGGGCCGCCTGTTGGTGGTCGAGCTGTTCGGGCTGCTGCTATCCCCGATTTCGTGGACTCATCACTGGGTGTGGTTGGTGCCCTTGATGATATGGCTGCTGCACGGGCCGCTGTCCGACCGTCTTGGCGCGCGGATGCTCGGCTGGATCTGGCTGGTGCTGCTCGTCATCGGCGTGCCCTGGTTGCTGAGCTTTGCCCAACCGAGCATCTGGCAGAACGGCCGACCGTGGTATCAGGCGTGGGGCGGGCTGATCTACATCGTGACGACGCTGGCCACGTTGGCCTGGGTCGCGGCCAACAAAAGGCGCGTGGCTACTCCGCGATAATCGCGTCGATATCGTGTGCCATTGCAAGGTCCTTCTCGGTGATACCGCCTTCTGAGTGCGTCACTAGAGCGAATGTCACTGTCCGCCAACGGATATCGATGTCGGGATGGTGGTCCTTCTCCTCGGCGCGCTCGGCCACCCGGCGGACCGCTTCGATGCCGGCGAGGAATTTCGGGAACTTGACCTCCCGGCGCAGCGCACCGTCTTCGCGTTTCCAGCCGTTGAGGTCGGGCAGTGCGGCGTCTACTTGTTCATCGGTCAGGACAGCAGCCATATTTTGACCGTATACCGTCAGCCGCGATGGTCAACTTGATCGTGGTCGCCGGCGCGATCGTCGCCGATTCGACGGTGCTGATCGCGCAACGCACCCGGCCGCCGGAGCTGGCCGGCCGGTGGGAGTTGCCGGGCGGCAAGGTCGCAGCGGGGGAGACCGAACCCGAGGCGCTGGCCCGCGAACTCGCCGAGGAACTCGGGGTCGACGTCGAGGTCGGGGATCATCTCGGCGACGTCGAGCTCAACGCGACAACAACGTTGCGGGCGTACGCGGCCACGCTGGTTCGCGGCGAACCCCAGCCGCACGATCACGCGGCGTTGCGCTGGGTGTCGGCCGCGGAACTCCACGACGTCGACTGGGTGCCCGCCGACCGCGCGTTTTTGCCGGCGCTGAGCAGTCTGCTGACTTAGAACAGGGCGCTGAAGTCGGGACACCAGCGTGACCCAGTCCGCGTCCAACGCCGCCACGAAGCCGGACGAGTCGCCGACTCCATGGGTGACATACGGCACACCGCGCTAAGCGCTCAGCGCGAAGCGCACGCGATGAGCGTCCCGCGCTATACGGCAGATCGCCGAAGCGGATCGCCGTCGACCTCGTGCACGCGGCCGCCGGGTGGCACAGGTCGCCGATCTTCGCCGCCGTCACACCGGTCGCGTGGCCATCGGCCCAGCTAGTCACACGTTTCGGGCGCGCTTGTAGACCTTTTCCAGCTCCTTGCCGCGGACGCCGCTGCGCTCCGCCTGCCGCATCTTCAGCAGCACCAGCGGGCAGCGCTTGCAGCGGGGCTTGGAGCGGCAGCACTTCTTCTTCGGCTTGGCCGTCGCATACTTTTCGAACTTCACGTGACCCCCTGTATACAGGTCGCGTTTTCGCGATTGGTGTCGCCCGCTGCGACAATTCACGACGTGGATTTCCGAAACGTCGCCATCGTCGCTCACGTCGATCACGGCAAGACGACCCTGGTCGATGCGATGTTGCGGCAGTCCGGCGCGCTGACCCATCGCGGCGACGACTCAACCGACCGCCTGATGGACTCCGGTGACCTGGAGAAGGAAAAGGGCATCACGATCCTGGCGAAGAACACCGCCGTGCACCGCCAGCATCCGGACGGGTCGATGACCGTCATCAACGTCATCGACACGCCTGGGCACGCCGACTTCGGTGGCGAGGTCGAGCGCGGCCTGTCGATGGTCGACGGCGTGCTGCTGCTGGTCGACGCGTCCGAGGGCCCGCTGCCGCAGACCCGCTTCGTGCTGCGTAAGGCGCTGGCCGCGCACCTCCCGGTGATTCTCGTGGTCAACAAGACCGACCGGCCCGACGCCCGCATCGCCGAGGTCGTCGAGGAAAGCCACGACCTGCTACTCGACGTCGCCTCCGACCTCGACGAGGAAGCCCAGGCCGCCGCCGAGAAAGCGCTCGACCTGCCGACGCTGTACGCCTCCGGACGCGCCGGCATCGCCAGCACCACCCAGCCCGCCAACGGCGAGAACCCCGACGGTGAAAACCTCGACCCGCTGTTCGACGTTCTGCAGCAACACATTCCGCCGCCACAGGGCGACCCCGAAGCGCCGCTGCAGGCGCTGGTCACCAACCTCGACGCGTCGGCGTTCCTCGGCCGCCTGGCGCTGATCCGGATCTACAAGGGCCGTATCAAGAAGGGCCAGCAGGTCGCCTGGATGCGCGAAGTGGACGGCCATCCCGTGATCACCAACGCCAAGATCACCGAGCTACTCGTCACCGAGGGCGTCGAACGCACCTCCACCGAAGAAGCCGTCGCAGGTGACATCGTGGCGGTCGCCGGGATTCCCGAGATCATGATCGGTGACACGCTTGCCGACACCGAGCACGCGCACGCGCTGCCGCGCATCACCGTCGACGAACCCGCGATCTCGGTCACCATCGGCACCAACACCTCGCCGCTCGCCGGCAAGGTCTCCGGCCACAAGCTGACCGCGCGAATGGTCAAGTCGCGGTTGGATTCCGAGCTCGTCGGCAACGTGTCGATCAAGGTCGTCGACATCGACCGCCCGGACGCCTGGGAAGTCCAGGGCCGTGGCGAGCTGGCGCTCGCGGTGCTCGTCGAACAGATGCGCCGCGAGGGCTTCGAGCTGACAGTCGGCAAGCCGCAGGTGGTCACCCAAACCATCGACGGCAAGCTGCACGAGCCGTTCGAGGCGATGACCATCGACTGCCCCGAGGAGTTCGTCGGCGCGATCACCCAGTTGATGGCCGCCCGCAAGGGTCGCATGGAGGAGATGGCCAACCACGCCGCCGGCTGGGTGCGGATGGACTTCATCGTGCCGAGCCGCGGCCTGATCGGCTTCCGCACCGACTTTTTGACCCTGACCCGCGGCACCGGGATCGCCAACGCAGTGTTCGACGGCTATCGACCTTGGGCGGGCGAGATCAAGGCGCGGCACACCGGCTCGCTGGTGTCGGACCGCAGCGGCTCGATCACCCCCTTCGCGATGATCCAGCTCGCCGACCGCGGCCAATTCTTCGTCGAGCCGGGCGAGGACACCTACGAGGGCCAGGTTGTCGGAATCAACCCGCGCGCAGAGGATCTCGACGTGAACGTGACACGGGAAAAGAAGCTCACCAACATGCGGTCCTCGACGGCCGACGTGATGGAGACGCTGGCCCGGCCGTTAGACCTCGGCCTCGAGCAGGCGATGGAGTTTTGCGCCGAGGACGAGTGCGTAGAGGTCACGCCCGAGGTGGTCCGGGTCCGCAAGGTCGAACTCGCCGCGACACTGCGCGCGCGGGCGAAGGCGCGGGCCAAGGCGCGCGGCTGACGACGATCAAGCGGCGAGGTACGAGCCGCGTTGAGAAGTCAGCCCAGAGAGTCCGGCTGACGACGATCAAGCGGCGAGGTACGAGCCGCGTTGAGAAGTCAGCCCCGAGAGTCCGGCTGACGACCGATACCCTGTGGGGCGTGCCGAAACGAGCCCGCCGCGGGTATGCGACCGCCGGCTTGCTGGCCACGCTGCTGTTGTTCGCGGGCTGTACCGTCAGCCCGCCGCCCGCGCCGCAGAGCACCGAGACCAGGCGCAGCACGGCCCCGCCGCCGCAGCGCAAGACGCAGATCATCATGGGCATCGACTCGATCGGCGCCGGCTTCAACCCACATCTGCTCTCCGATCTATCGGCCGTCAACGCCGCGGTAAGCGCGCTGGTCCTGCCCAGCGCTTTTCGTCCGGTCGTCGACCCGACCACCCCGACCGGATCCCGGTGGGAGATGGACCCGACGCTGCTGACGTCCGCCGAGGTGACGAACGAAAACCCGTTCACCATCACCTACAAGATCCGGCCGGAAGCGCAGTGGACCGACAACGCCCCGATCGCCGCGGACGACTTCTGGTACCTGTGGCGGCAAATGGTCGGTCAGCCCGGTGTGGTCGATCCGGCCGGCTATGACCTGATCACCGGGGTGCAATCGATCGACGGCGGCAAGCAGGCTGTCGTCACCTTCGCCCGGCCCTATCCCGGGTGGCGCGAGTTGTTCAGCAACATCCTGCCCGCACACATCGTCAAAGACGTGCCTGGCGGCTTCCCCGCCGGTCTGGCGCGTGCCCTGCCGGTCACCGGCGGGCAGTTCCGCGTGGAATCGATCGACCCGCAGCGCGACGAAATCCTGCTCGCCCGCAACGACCGCTACTGGGGCCCGCCGGCCAAGCCCGATTTGGTGCTGTTTCGTCGGGCCGGGGCGCCAGCGGCGCTTGCCGACTCGGTCCGCAACGGCGACACCCAGGTGGCCCAAGTGCACGGCGGCTCAACGGCTTTCGCGCAGCTGTCGGCGATTCCGGACGTCCGGACCGCCAGGATCATGACGCCGCGAGTCATGCAGCTGACCCTGCGGGCCAACGAGCCGAAGCTTGCCGACTCCGCGGTGCGCAAAGCGATCCTGGGCCTGCTCGACGTGGACCTGCTCGCCGCGGTGGGGGCCGGCAGTGACAACACCGTCAGCCTGGATCAGGCCCAGATCCGCTCACCGAGCGACCCCGGTTATGTGCCTACCGCGCCGCCCGCAATGACACGGACCGCGGCGTTGGCCCTGCTGGAGTCGGCGGGCTACCAGATCGACAACGACACCTCGACCCCGGAAAGTCCGCGCGGACACGTCAGCAAGGACGGCAAAGACCTGTCGCTGGTGATCGGCGTCGCGGCCAACGATCCGACCTCGGTGGCCGTGGCGAACACCGCCGCCGACCAGTTGCGCAACGTCGGCATCGCCGCGACCGTGCTTGCGATCGACCCGGTCGCGTTGTACCGCGACGCTTTGGTCAACGATCGGGTGGACGCGCTGGTCGGCTGGAGCCAGGCCGGCGGAAATTTGGCGACCCTGCTGGCCTCCCGCTACAGCTGCCCTGCGCTTGAGGCCACGGCGGTGTCGACGGCCACGACGCCGTCGCCCGCCGGACCGACCGCCACGCCCGCTCCCGTGACGACGCCGACTGCCGCCACGTCGACTCCGCCCTCCAAGGCGCAGGAGCCGGGCGCACTGGTGCAGGCGCCGTCGAACCTCACCGGCATCTGCGACCACAGCATCCAGGCCGACATCGATGCGGCGCTCGGCGGCACCAGGAACATCAACGACGTGGTCAACGCGGTGGAGCCGCGGCTGTGGGACATGGCCACGGTGTTGCCGATTCTGCAGGACGCCACGATCGTCGCCGCGGGCCCGAGTGTGCAGAGCGTCAGCCTGACCGGCGCGGTGCCGGTCGGCATTGTCGGCGATGCCGGGCAATGGGTGAAGTCCGCGCAGTGATCGGGTAACGGCTAGGTCACTGTTAGACAAAAGTTAGCAAAGAGGCGCCGCTAAGAATGCTCTCAGGTACTGTTCGACATACCGGTTCATTCAAAAGCCGGGGGCATGCACCAGCTACTCGAGACCCCCAGCGACGAGTCGCGGGGTCCGCAGCAGGTCTTTTCGAAGTTTTACTTCGATTACCCACACGCCAGGGGCGGACCGACCAGGGGGCGGCCCGCCTTTGGTCTTGTCATCCCGGTCGAAAATATGGGTAGCAACGCTTTTCACGCCAAGAGCGGAAGTACCGTATCGACGATCTGGGCAAGCTGGCGTTTGTTCGGCGGCGCGCCGGTGAGCAACAGCTGCTGGTTGACCAGCGCGGTGCCGACCCGGGCCGTGTAGGGCGTCAGCGTGGTCGCGTCGATCTCGCCGTTGTCCGCGGCGGCCTGCAGGATCGATTCGGTGATCCGCAGCCGGGGGGCGACCACGGCGTCGGCGAAAATGGCCCGCAACTCCGGTTCGTGTAGGAGTTGCTGCATGCTGCTCAGGGCGGGAAAAGCGGTCTTGCCGGCGACGACGTCGCAGTGCGCGTTGAGCGCAGCCAGCAGATTCTCCCGCGCCGATCGGTCCGAGCGCGGTTCCGGCAGCGGCGGGAGGGCATAGACCAGCGCCGCCTGAACCAGGTCGTGCTTGCTGGACCACCGCCGATACAACGCGGCCTTGCCAGTTCGCGCCCGCGCTGCGATCCCCTCCATTGTCAGCCCGCCATAACCGACCACAGCGAGTTCGGCCAGCGTCGCGTCATAGAGGGCATCTTCGAGTTGCTTGCCCCGGCGACGGGTGCGGACCGCTGCCGTCTGCTGTCCCATCCGTCGATAGTAGCCAGCAGCGTGCATTTCGGGGGCACAGGGTTTTGCTAGCCCGTCGACTGTCTTTGCAGCTCAGCGGTTTAAGTCACGAAATCCTTTGCCGCGCACGGCCCTTGTAGGGTGCCCCGAGTATGGTCCGGTGCATGCAGGAGACTCCGCGGTTGCTGTTCGTGCATGCCCATCCCGACGACGAGACCATGACCAACGGCGCCACCATCGCCCACTACGTCGCGCGGGGAGCGGAAGTCCAGGTGGTCACCTGCACACTCGGCGAAGAAGGCGAGGTAATCGGTGACCAGTGGGCGCAGCTGGCCGTCGACCACGCCGACCAACTCGGCGGTTACCGCATCGGCGAACTGACCGCTGCCCTGCAGGCCCTGGGCCTCGACGGCCCGGTCTACCTCGGCGGCCCCGGCCGCTGGCGGGACTCCGGGATGGTGGGCGCGCGGGCGCGTAGCCGGCAGCGGTTCAGCGATGCCGACCAGCACGAAGCCGTCGGCGCCCTCGTCGAGATCATCCGCGCGATGCGGCCACACGTGGTGGTCACCTACGACCCGAACGGCGGTTACGGGCATCCCGACCACATCCAGGCCCACGTGGTCACGACGGCGGCGGTGGCCGCTGCCGCGACCGCCGATTACCCCGGCGCGCCGTGGTCGGTGCCGAAGTTCTACTGGACGGTGATATCCCGCAGCGCGTTCACCGCGGGCTGGGAAGCGCTCGGCCCGGACGACGTAGGCGACGAGTGGATCGTCCCGCCGCCGGACGGCGAGTTCGGCGACCTCGGCTTCCCCGACGACGAGATCGACGCCGTCATCGATGATCCGGCCGCTTTACCGGCGAAGATCGCGGCGCTGCGAGCGCACGCGACCCAGCTCACCGTGGGACCCACCGGCCGCACCATGGCGCTGTCGAACAACTTCGCGCTGCCCATCGTGGCTCAGGAGCACTACGTATTGACCGCGGGCGTGGCCGGTCACCGAGATGGGCGCGGCTGGGAGACCGATCTGCTCGTCGGAGTCGACCTGTCGGGACCTGCCTCGCGGTAAGCTGCCGGAATGGATCCGGATCTGGACTACAACCAGCAGCATTGGCAGGACCGCCTGGACAGTTTCCAGTGGACGGTCATGTCCATCGTGTCGCAGCTGGACAGCGTTCCGACCTGACAGAGCTCGAGTCGCGCGGCGGGCGGATCGACGACGCGGCCGCGACGGGTCGCGTTGCCCGAGTCATCGTCTTGACGTTGTTGGGGTTGGACGGCGTCTTGTCCGCCGTTGCCGGCGCGTTGTTTCTGCCGTCGTACCTCGGATCGATACCGTTCCCGGTCAGCGCGCTGGCCAGTGGCCTGGTCAACACGGCGCTGGTGTACGTCGCCATGCGGTGGACCAGCCGGAATGTGCTGGCCGCACTGCCGGTGTGGACCTGGTTGTTGACCGTTTTGGTGATGGCCCGGCCCGGTCCCGGCGGTGACATCATCTTCGCCGGCCGCGGGATTACCGAGTACAGCCCATTCCTGCTGCTCGCAGCGGGTGCCCTACTGCCCTTTTGGGTGCTTATGCGACGGCGGCCGGGCCCCTGAGGGCAGGGACCACCTAGTTCCCGGCCGGAGGCTACTGTTGTCGCTCATGGCACGCGTCGGGTCGCGGAGAGTTGGGACGTGCGGATGAAAATCGGATGGCCGGAAGTTACACAACTGTGCCGTTGACTCCGGGCGATGAGCCGACCTTGCTAGCCAGCCCGTCGGTTCCCCCTCCAGCTGGCGGATCCGCGATGCGCCGGGTGCTTCGGCGGGCCCGCGACGGGGTGACGCTCAATGTCGACGAGGCGGCGATCGCGCTGACCGCGCGCGGCGAGGATCTGGCAGATCTGTGTCGCAGCGCCGCGCGTGTGCGCGACGCCGGTCTGGAATCGGCCGGGCGGCGCGGCGGCACCGGACGGTTGCCGGTCAGCTACTCGCGCAAGGTCTTTATCCCGGTCACCCATCTCTGCCGCGACTCGTGCCATTACTGCACGTTCGTCACGGTGCCCGGCAAGCTACGCGCCCAGGGCGCCGGTATGTACCTCGAGCCCGACGAGATCCTCGACATCGCCCGTCGAGGCGCCGAACTCGGTTGCAAAGAAGCGTTATTCACCCTCGGCGACCGGCCGGAGGACCGGTGGCCCGAGGCGCGTGAGTGGCTGGAAGCGCGTGGCTACGACTCCACGCTGTCGTACCTGCGCGCGATGGCGATCCGGGTACTCGAGGAGACCGGTTTACTCCCGCACCTCAATCCCGGGGTGATGAGCTGGTCGGAGTTGTCGCGGCTCAAGCCGGTGGCCCCGTCGATGGGCATGATGCTGGAGACGACGTCGCGGCGGCTCTTCGAGACCAAAGGCCTTGCACACTACGGCAGTCCGGACAAAGACCCCGAGGTTCGGCTTCGCACGCTGACCGACGCGGGCCGGCTTTCCATTCCGTTCACCACCGGCCTGCTGGTGGGCATCGGCGAGACGCTCACCGAGCGCGCCGAGACACTGCATGCGATTCGCAAGTCGCACAAGGAGTTCGGGCACGTTCAGGAAGTGATCGTGCAGAACTTCCGAGCCAAGCAGAACACCGCTATGGCCTCGGCGCCCGACGCCGGCATCGACGACTTCCTGGCTACTATCGCGGTGTCGCGTCTGGTTCTCGGACCGACGATGCGGATCCAGGCGCCGCCGAACCTGGTGTCGGAGCAGGAGTGCCTGGCCTTGATCGCCGCGGGCGTCGACGACTGGGGTGGTGTCTCGCCGCTGACTCCCGACCACGTCAACCCCGAGCGGCCGTGGCCCGCTCTCGACACGCTGGCCGAGGTCACCTCCGCGGCCGGATTCGACTTGGTGGAGCGGCTGACCGCGCAGCCCAAGTACGTGCAGGCCGGAGCGGCATGGATCGACCCGCGGGTGCGCGGACACGTTGCGGCGCTTGCCGATTCGGCCACCGGCCTGGCCCGCGACGTCAAACCGGTGGGCATGCCGTGGCAGGAGCCCGACGACATCGCGGTGTCGTCCGGCCGGGTCGACCTGAACGCCGCGATCGATACCGAAGGCCGCAGGACCGAAGCCCGTAGCGACTTGGACAGTGCGTTCGGCGACTGGGAGTCGATCCGGGCCAAGGTGCACGACCTGGCGGCCCGCGCACCCGAACGCATCGACACCGACGTGCTCGCCGCGCTGCGCAGCGCCGAGCGCGATGCGGCCTCATGCACGGACGCCGACTACCTGGCGCTGGCGACCGCCGACGGTCCCGCGTTGGATGCCGTTGCCGCACTTGCAGATTCGCTTCGCCGAGACGCCGTCGGCGACGACGTGACGTTTGTGGTGAACCGCAACATCAACTTCACCAACATTTGCTACACCGGTTGCCGGTTTTGCGCGTTCGCCCAACGCAAGGACGACGCCGACGCGTTCTCGCTGTCGGCGGACGAGGTCGCCCAGCGCGCGTGGGAAGCGCACGTCGCCGGCGCCACCGAAGTCTGCATGCAGGGCGGCATCGACCCTGAGTTGCCGGTCACCGGCTACGCCGACCTCGTCCGCGCGGTCAAGGCGCGGGTGCCGTCGATGCACGTTCACGCGTTCTCTCCGATGGAGGTTGCCAACGGAGTGACCAAGAGCGGCTTGAGCATTCGCGAATGGCTGACCAGCTTGCGCGAGGCCGGACTCGACTCGATCCCCGGAACCGCGGCGGAAATCCTCGACGACGAGATCCGCTGGGTGCTGACCAAGGGCAAGCTGCCGACCTCGATGTGGATCGAGGTGGTGACGACCGCGCACGAGGTGGGCCTGCGGTCGTCGTCGACGATGATGTACGGCCATGTCGACGACCCGCGGCACTGGGTCGGCCACCTCAACGTCCTGCGTGGCATCCAGGACCGCACCGGAGGATTCACCGAGTTCGTGCCGCTGCCGTTCGTGCACCAGAACTCACCGCTGTACCTGGCCGGGGCGGCACGCCCGGGCCCGACCCATCGCGACAACCGCGCCGTCCATGCGCTGGCGCGAATCATGTTGCACGGCCGCATCTCCCAGATTCAGACCAGCTGGGTCAAGCTCGGCGTCGAGCGCACCCAGGTGATGCTCAACGGCGGCGCCAACGACCTGGGCGGCACGTTGATGGAGGAGACCATCTCGCGGATGGCCGGCTCCGAGTTCGGGTCGGCCAAGACGGTCGCCGAGTTGACTGCGATCGCCGAGGGCATCGGCCGCCCGGCCCGCCAGCGCACCACCGACTACAACCCGCTGGCCGCCTGAATCCTGTCGTCGAACGTGAAGGCAATGTCACGTTCGACATCAAGCGTGACGGTAGTTTCACGCTCGGCGAAAATCAGAGCCGGGCGGCCAGCTCGGTGCCCTGCCTGATCGCTCGCTTGGCGTCCAGCTCCGCGGTGACCGCAGCACCGCCGATGATGTGCGGGTTTATTCCGTTGCGGCGCAGCGTGTCTTCGAGGTCGCGTACCGGCTCCTGGCCGGCGCACAGCACGATGTTGTCCACCTCGAGCAGCCGCGGTCGCTCGCGCTTGGAGCCGAAGCTGATGTGCAGACCCTCGTCGCTGACTCGCTCATAGTTGACGCCGGAGAGCTGTTGCACGCGTTTGGCTTTCAGCGACGCGCGGTGCACCCAGCCGCTGGTCTTGCCCAGCTTCTTGCCCTGCGCGCCGCTGGAGCGCTGCAACAGATACACCTCGCGGGCCGGCGTCGCGGGATTCGGGGCAACCAATGCCCCGGGCGCCTCCCAGGGATCGGCCGCGCCCCATTCGCTCTTCCAATCTTTCAGGCTCAGCGGTTCATGCGTCGGCGAGGAGTCGGTGACCAGGAACTCGCTCACATCGAATCCGATTCCGCCGGCACCGATTACCGCGACGCGCTTACCCAGCGGCTTGACGCCGGTGATGGCCTCGCCGTAGGTCAACACCATCGGATGGTCGATCCCAGGGATGTCCGGGATCCGCGGCGTGACCCCGGTGGCCAGCACGACACAATCGAAGCCGGCGAGGTCACCGGCCGATACCCGGGTGCCGAGCCGCACTGTGACGCGGTTGGTCCGGAGCATCGTCGTGAAATACCTGATGGTTTCGTTGAATTCCTCTTTGCCCGGGATGCGGCGGGCCATGTCGAACTGGCCGCCGATGTAGTCGTTGGCTTCGAAGAGCGTCACCTGATGCCCGCGGCCGGCGGCGTTGACCGCGGCGGCCAGCCCGGCCGGCCCGGCCCCGACGACCGCGATTGACCGCGTGCGCCGGGTGGGGGACAACACCAGCTCGGTCTCGCGGCCGGCGCGCGGGTTGAGCAGACACGACACCGTCTTGTGCACGAAGGCGTGGTCCAGGCAGGCCTGGTTGCAGGCGATGCAGGTGTTGATCTGGTCGTCGCGGGCGGCTTGGGCCTTGAGTACCCAGTCCGGGTCGGCCAGTAGCGGGCGGGCCATCGAGATCAGCTGCACGTGGGTGTCGGCCAGGATCTGCTCGGCCGCCTGCGGCATGTTGATCCGGTTCGACGCCACCACCGGAATGTTGACGTGGCCGGCGACGGCTTGGCTGATCTCGACGAACGCGTTGTTGGGCACCGAGGTGACAATGGTGGGCACCCTCGCCTCGTGCCAGCCGAAACCGGAGTTGATGATCGTCGCGCCGGCCTCCTCGACTTCGGTTGCCAGCGTGAGGATGTCGTCCCAGCTCTGGCCGCCTTCGACGTAGTCGGCCATCGACATCCGGTAGCAGATGATGAAGTCGGATCCGGTTGCGGCGCGGGTGCGGCGCACGATCTCGACGGGAAAACGGCGGCGCTTGTCGGCGCTACCGCCCCAGGCGTCATTGCGCTTGTTGGTGCGCTCGGCCAGGAACTGATTGATCAAATAACCTTCGCTGCCCATGATTTCGACTCCGTCGTAACCCGCCTCTCGAGCCAATTGAGCGCAGCGGGCGTAGTCGTCGATGGTGCCTTGCGCACCGCGCGACGTCAGCCGACGTGGGCGAAACGGGTTGATCGGCGCCTTGATCGACGACGCGCTGACCGAAAGCGGATGGTAGGCATAACGGCCGGAGTGCAGAATCTGCAGCAGGATCTTGCCGCCGGCGTCGTGCACCGCCGTGGTGATCGTGCGGTGTCGGCGCGCCTGCGCCGACGAGGTCAGATCTGAGGCGAATGGCAGCAACCACCCGGTCCGGTTGGGTGCGTAGCCGCCGGTGATGATCAGGCCGACGCCGCCGCGCGCTCGTTCGGCGAAGTACTCGGCGAGCCGACCGGTATTGCGGGCGCGATCCTCCAGACCCGTGTGCATCGAGCCCATGATCACCCGATTGTGCAGCGTGGTGAACCCGAGATCCAACGGCGACAACAAATTTGGGTAGTTCACAGTTCGCCTTTCAAAACTGATTCTCCTCCAGCGCCGAGGCCACTTCGTCCAGCCAGTCGATGGTGCCCTCTTCGGTGCGAATTCCACCGCGGAGCACGAGATACTGGTGTAAAGCGCTGTCGTGCAACGACTCTAGGTCAAGAAACTGCTTCTCGAATCCCCGATAGGTGTCCAGCACCAGAGCGCGTTCGGACCGCAGGGCCACGACTTGCTGGTGTAGCGTCGCGAGGTCGCCGTAGGCCGCGCCGCGCAGTTTGACGGCCAGCTCGCGAACCGTTGCCTCTGCGGACCGGCCTGCGCCCAGCGGGGACGCGATCCAGCGCGCCAACTCGGCCCGGCCGGAGTCGGACACGGTGTAGACCTTCTTGTCCGGACGTCCGTGCTGGGCCACCACCGTCGCCGACACCCAGCCGTCGGCCTCCATCGTCCGCAGCGTGCGGTAGATCTGCTGGTGGGTGGCGCTCCAGAAGTAGCCGATCGAGCGATCGAACCGGCGCGTCAACTCGTAGCCGGAGCCGGACTGCTCGCACAGCGACACCAGGATCGCGTGGGGGAGGGCCACCGGCGCAGCATAGGAACTGGGAATGTCGTATGCAACTAGTTGCAATGCCTTGACGCGCATAGTGGCCAGGTGCTTGCGTTGTATATGCAACGTCTAGTATCAGTAACCAAGAAATTTCACCGCCGGGAAGTGCCCCCACTATGTTGATGGGGCCCACCAACCGGCTCACCCAGAACAGCCACTGGAGACCGTGAGGAGACGTCTGTGACGTACACGATCGCCGAACCCTGCGTCGATCTCAAAGACAAGGCATGTATCGAAGAGTGCCCGGTCGATTGCATCTACGAGGGCGCTCGGATGTTGTTCATCCACCCCGACGAATGCGTCGACTGTGGGGCCTGCGAGCCGGTTTGCCCGGTCGAGGCGATCTACTACGAGGACGACGTTCCTGAGCAGTGGAGCCAGTACACCCAGATCAACGCGGACTTCTTTGTCGAGCTCGGATCTCCCGGCGGCGCAGCGAAAGTCGGTTTGACTGAGAACGACCCGCAGTCCGTGAAGGACCTCCCGCCGCAGGCTCACGACGACTGAGTGACCTGGTGAGCCGCCGGCCAGTGTCGGCTCTGTTGCCGGAGTTCCCGTGGGACACCTTGGCCGACGTGACGGCGTTGGCCAAGTCCCACCCGGACGGGATCGTCGACCTGTCAGTCGGCACACCCGTCGATCCGGTCGCGCCGGTGATCCGCGACGCGCTCGCCTCGGCCAGCGCCGAGCCGGGATACCCGACCACCGCGGGCACCCCGGCGCTGCGCGAATCGGCAGTCACTGCCCTCGCCCGCCGCTACGGCGTCCCCGGGCTGGCAGAGTCGGCCGTGCTGCCGGTGATCGGCACCAAAGAGCTCATCGCATGGCTGCCCACCCTGCTGGGCGTGGGCACCGAGGACCTCGTCGTCGTGCCCGAGCTGGCGTACCCGACCTACGACGTCGGCGCGCGGCTGGCCGGGGCGCGGGTGCTGTTCGCCGACTCGCTCACCCAGATCGGCCCCCAGACCCCGGCCCTGCTGTTCGTGAATTCGCCGAGCAACCCGACCGGTCAGGTGCTCGGCGTCGACCATCTGCGCAAGCTCGTCGGCTGGGCCCGCGACCGCGGCGTCGTGGTGGCTTCCGACGAGTGCTACCTGGGACTGGGATGGGATGCGCGGCCGCTGTCGGTGCTGCACCCATCGGTGTGCGACGGCGACCACACCGGCCTGCTGGCCATCCATTCGCTGTCGAAGAGTTCGTCGCTGGCGGGCTACCGGGCCGGCTTCGTCGCCGGCGACCCCGCGTTGGTCGGCGAGCTGCTGGCGGTACGCAAACACGCCGGGATGATGGTGCCTCGACCCGTGCAGGCGGCCATGGTCGCCGCCCTTGACGATGACGCCCACGAACACGAGCAGCGCGACCGCTACCGGTGGCGCCGCGACGTGCTGCTGCCGGCCTTCCGTTCGGCCGGGTTCACCGTCGACTACTCCGAGGCCGGCCTCTACCTCTGGGTGACCCGCGGCGAGCCGTGCCGCGACACCGTTCATTGGCTCGCGCAGCGCGGCATTCTGGCCGCCCCCGGCGAGTTCTACGGCGCGCGCGGCGCCCGGCACGTCCGGGTGGCGTTGACCGCCACCGACGAGCGGATCGCCGCCGCGGTCGACCGATTCGCGAGCTGACCGACCCCGCCGCAGACGGGGCCGAGCGCCCCGACGGGTTGGTAAACGGAGTGACACCGAACTATCCACAGGGCTTGGCGCCCGCGACTGGTGGCTCCTTTGAGTAGGGCGTCAAGATTCCGTTAAGAAGCGTCAGAAACGCCTGGATACGCGGTTTTCAACGCGAGATTTTTTGGTGAGAACCGTAGGCTTCGGCGAGGTCCAAGCCCGTTTTTGCGTAAAGCCCCAGAAATGCGTGAGGTATTTGCTATGTCACAACTGGCCGGCGAACTTCGTATTCCGCCGTCGTTTTCCGACCGGTGTAAGAGGGTCCTCCTCGGAAGGCCCATGATCAACGACCAACTCCAGCACGAACGGCTGTCCAACCCGATCGCCCTGGGCGTCCTCTCACCCGACGCGATCTCGTCCACCGCCTACGGGTCAGAACAGGTGATGATCGAGTTGCTGCCCGCGGCCGGAATGGCCGCCTTCGCGTTGCTGCTTCCGATCACCGGTGTCATCCTGCTGATTCTGGTGCTGGTAGCCGCGTCGTATCGGCAGGTCGTAGCGGTTTACACGCGCGCTGGCGGCTCGTATGTGGTTGCGCGGGAAAACTTCGGACCCAAGGTGGCCCAGATCGCCGCGGCGTCGCTACTGATCGATTACGTCGTGACCGTCGCGGTCCAGTGCGCGGCAGGCACCGTCGCCGTGGTGTCCGCGATACCGGCCCTCGGTCCTTATAGCTTGGAAATTACTGTCAGTGTCGTCTTAATGATGTGTTTCGCCAACTTGCGCGGACTGCGAGAAGCCGGTCTTCCTTTTGCGCTGCCGACCTATTTATTTGTCGGCATGGTTTCGCTGACAATTATCGTCGGAATTGCTCGGGAATTCCTGGGAGGTTTACCGCTTTACGACCCGGCTCATGCCGATGGAGCGGTTGCCGTGCAACACGGCAGTGGCCTGATCATGGGCGCCACCCTGCTGATCGTGCTGCGGGCATTCGCCAACGGTGGCTCGTCACTGACCGGTGTCGAGGCGATCTCCAACACGGTCAACGCCTTCCGCCCGCCGGAGAGTCGCAACGCCCGCAAAGTGCTGACGATCATGGCCTGCATTCTCGCGTTCCTGCTGGCCGGTGTCGCGTGGCTGGCCCATGTCACGCACGCATTCCCGTATGCCAGCGGCTATCCTTCGATGCTGTCCGAGATTGCGAAGGCGGTCTTCGGCGATGGGCTGCCGGGGAAGGTGCTCTATTTCCTCGTTCAGGCGGCCACTGCGCTAATTCTGTACACCGGCGGCAATACCAGCTTCAACGGCTTCCCCGCGTTGACGAGTTTCGTCGCCGAAGACAGTTTCCTGCCGCGACCGCTGATGAAGCGGGGCCAGCGACTGGTGTTCTCCAATGGCATCATCACCCTGACCGTGCTGGCGGTGGCGCTGCTGATCGGGACAGGGGGCTCGCTCAACGCGCTGGTGCCGTTCTACGCGATCGGGGTCTTCACCGGATTCTCCATGGCCGGCTACGGGATGACCAAGCACTGGCTCACTCACCGCGAGCCGGGTTGGCGGCACAAACTGCTGATCAACTTGTCCGCCGGACTGTTGTCGACGGTCGTGGTGGCGATCTTTGCGATCGCGAAATTCACCGAGGGCGCCTGGCTGGTCGTGGTGGTGTTCCCGATTCTGGTCTTTGCGTTGATGCGGGTGAACCGGCAGTACCGCGCCGAATCGTCGGTGCTGGAGATGTCCGCCCCCGAGCCCCCTGAGCTGCTCGAACACGCGCACCACCGGGTGCTGATCCTGGTGGACTCGGTCGACTTGGCCGAGATCGAGGCGCTGCGCTACGCCAAGGGCCTGAAGGCCGACGAGCTGACCGCGGTGCACTTCGTGCTGGACTCCGTGCGTGCGGAGAGCCTGCAGCGGCAGTGGGACCACTTCGGGCATGTCACCAAGCTTCGGCTGGTCGACTGCTTTGACCGCAACCTGGGCCGGGCCGCCCAGGATCTGGTCCAGCAGATGATGGTGGAGCACGAGGGCACCAAGGTGACGGTGCTCCTGCCGCGCCGGGAGTATTCGCAGCTCCTGGGCCGCCTTCTGCACGACCGCACCGCGGACCTGATCGCCAAGGTGGTCAGCCGGATCGAGGGAGCAAGCGCCCAGATCGTCGCCTATGACATCAGAACCCGCATCGCCCAGGCCACCCTGGCCGCGGGAGAAGCGGCGAGGTCAGCGAGCCAGCAGGTTGATCCGATAGAGTTGCCCCGGGCCGCAGCCGACCTACGTGGATGAGTTGTACTCCACGAAGGATCGCTGACTCCGGAGGAAAGTGATACGTGGTTACAGCACCGCAGCATGATTCGGGCATTCCGCCGTCATTCAGTGACGGCTGGAAGCGCATCTTTCTCGGCAAGCCGCTGACAAGCGAACAGCTCGACTCCGAGCGGCTGTCGAATCCCGTTGCGCTCGGCGCGATTTCGCCGGATGCGATCTCCTCGACCGCGTATGGCCCCGAGCAGATCATGATCGAGCTGCTTCCGCGCGCAGGCATGGCCGCTTTCGCGCTGTTGCTGCCGATCATCGGTGTGATCTTGTTCATCTTGTTGCTGGTCTCGGCGTCCTACCGCGGGGTGGTGATGGCCTACACCAGGACCGGCGGGGCCTACATGGTGGCGCGGGACAACTTCGGGCCCCGCATCGCGCAGATCGCCGCTGCGGCACTGCTCATCGACTACGTGGTCACCGCGGCGGTACAGCCCGCGGCGGGGACGGTCGCGGTGGTCTCGGCGATTCCCGTGTTGCGCCCGTTCCACCTGGAACTCACGATCGCGGTGCTGGTCCTGATCTGCATCGCCAACCTGCGCGGATTGCGGCAATCCGGAAGGATTTTCGCGATCACGACCTACTGGTTCGTCGGCATGATTCTGCTGACAATCGTCACCGGCCTGATCCGCGAAGCCCTTTGGGGATTGCCGAAGTACGACCCGGCCACGATCGACGGCGCGGTGCCGGTGCATCAGGGCAACGGTCTGGTAATGGGCGCGACAATCTTGGTGGTGCTTCGCGCGTTCGCCAACGGTGGTACCTCGTTGACCGGCGTGGAGGCGATTTCCAACACTGTCAACGTCTTTCGCGCGCCGCAGGGAGTCAACGCCCGCCGGGTACTGACGCTGATGGTGTGCATCTTGGGTGTTCTTCTGGCCGGCGTGGCGTGGCTGGCCTACGCCACCCACGCGACCCCGTATCTGGACGAATACCCCTCGATGCTGTCGGAGATCACCCGGACGGTTTTCGGACACGGCCCGTTGGGTAACATTCTCTACTTCTCGGTCCAGGCTTCTAGTGCCGCAATCCTTTTCGCCGGTGCCAACACCGGCTTCAACGGGTTCCCCGCGCTGGCGAGTTTCGTCGCCGAGGACCGCTTCCTGCCCCGCCCGCTGACCAAACGTGGTCACCGCCTGGTGTTTTCCAACGGCATCATCACCCTCACCGCACTCGCGGTGGCGCTGTTGCTGGTGACCGGAGCAAAGGTCAGCGCGTTGGTGCCGTTCTATGCGATCGGGGTGTTCACCGCTTTCGCGATGGCGGGCTACGGCATGACCAAGCACCATCGGACCCGTCGTGACCGAGGTTGGCGACGCAAAGCGGTGGTCAACTTCTCGGCCGGGCTGATGTCGACGATCGTGGTCGGCATTTTCGTGGTGGCCAAATTCACCGAGGGTGCCTGGCTGGTTGTCATCGTGTTCCCAATCCTCGTGTACGCGTTGATCCGGCTCAACAAGCAGTACCGGGCCGAGGCCTCCGTCTTGGAGATGTCGCGGACCGAGCGGCCCGAGCTGGCCAGGTACGCGCGGCTGCGGGTCTTCGTGTTCGTCGACTCGGTCGACCTCGCCGAGGTCGAGGCGCTGCGCTACGGCAAGGGGCTGCACGCCGACGAGCTGCTCGCGGTCCACTTCGTGGTCGACGCCGAACACTCCGCCAAACTGCAGGAGCGCTGGCAGCACTTCGAGCACGACACCCAGCTTCGGGTCATCGACTGTCCGGATCGCAATCTGAGCCGCGTTGCACAGGAATTCGTTCTGCAGGTGAAGCGCAGTCACCCGGAAACCAAGGTGACGGTGCTGCTGCCGCGCCGGACGTACTCCGCGATGCTGGGCCGGTTGCTGCATGACCGCACCGCCGACAAGATGGCCAGGGCGGTCAGCCGAATCCCAGGTGCGACCGCGATCATCGTGCCCTACGACGTCGAGTCGCGTATCGCACGGGTTGATCCGGACGCGCTTGCGCCGGTCGGTCGCTCCTAGAACCGGCTAGGGGGGCCCGTGACTTCGTCAGCCGAAGAACAGGAAGTTCCCCCGTCGTTTTCCGACGTGTGCAAACGCGTCTTCCTGGGCAAGCCGCTGATCACGCAGGAGTTGTCCAGCGAGCGGTTATCGAATCCCGTTGCGCTGGGCGCCCTTTCGCCCGATGCGATCTCGTCCACCGCCTACGGCCCTGAGCAGATCCTGACCGAGTTGCTTCCGCATGCCGGGCTGGCCGCGTTCATTCTGCTGCTTCCCATCATGGGCGTCATCCTGCTGATCCTCGCGCTGGTGGCCGCGTCGTACCGGCAGGTCGTGATGGCCTATAGCAAGGCCGGTGGCTCGTACATCGTGGCGCGGGAGAACTTCGGACCGAAGGTGGCCCAAGTGGCCGCGGCGGCGCTGCTGATCGACTACGTCGTGACGGTTGCGGTGCAGTCGGCGGCGGGCACGGTCGCGGTGGCCTCGGCGGTGCCGTCGCTCGGACCCTACAGCCTCGGGATCACCATCGGCGTCGTGTTGCTGATCTGCTACCTGAACTTGCGCGGGTTGCGCGAGGCCGGCCGTCCGTTCGCGATCGCCACCTACGCCTTCGTGGCCATGTTGCTAGTGATGATCGTGACCGGCGTTGTGCGGCATCTGGTTTGGGGCCTGCCGCAATACGACCCGGGACATGCCGCCGGCGCGGTTCCGGTGCATCAGAGCAGCGGTCTGGTGATGGGTGCGACGGTTCTGGTGGTGTTGCGCGCGTTCGCCAACGGTGGCTCGTCGCTGACGGGCGTCGAAGCAATCTCGAACACCGTCAACGTTTTTCGTAAGCCGCAGAGTCTCAACGCCCGCCGGGTGCTGACCGCGATGGCCTGCATCCTGGGAGTCCTGCTGGCGGGCGTCGGTTATCTCGCCTACGCCACGCACGCCGCACCGTATCTGAGTGAGTACCCGTCGGTGCTGTCGCAGATCGCCCGCGCGGTGTTCGGCCACGGCCTCGTCGGTGACAGCATGTACGTCCTGGTTCAGGTGTCGACCGCGGCGATCCTCTACACCGGCGCCAACACCAGCTTCAACGGCTTTCCCGCGTTGGCGAGTTTCGTTGCAGAGGACCGATTCCTACCACGCCAGCTCATGCAACGCGGATATCGGTTGGTGTTCTCCAACGGCATCCTGACGCTGGCCGCGTTGTCGGTGGCGCTGCTGGTGTTCACCGGCGGCTCGGTCAACGCGCTGGTGCCGTTCTACGCGATCGGGGTGTTCACCGGCTTCTCGATGGCCGGCTACGGGATGTCCAAACATCATCTGACCGAACGGGAACGGGGCTGGCAATACCGGTTGGCGATCAACTTCTCCGCAGCGGTGCTGTCGACGATCGTGGTGGGGATCTTCGCGGTGGCCAAATTCACCGAGGGCGCCTGGCTGGTCGTCGTGGTGTTCCCGGTCCTGGTGTTCGGGCTGATCCGGCTCAACCGCGAATACCGGGCCGAGTCGGCGATTCTCGAGGGATTCCGCACCGACCGCCCGAAGATGACGAAGTACGCGCGACACCGCGTCTTCGTCTGCGTCAACTCGCTGGACCTCGCGGTGCTCGAGGCGCTGCGTTACGGCAAAGGGCTGCAGGGCGACGAGTTGGTCGCGGTGCATTTCATGATCGACTCGGACCGCGCCGCCGCATTGCGAAAGCGCTGGGACGACTTCGAACTCGACACCCGGCTGCGGGTCATCGACTGTCCCGACCGGCAGATCGTCCGCGCGGTGCAGAGGCTGGTCATCAAGGCGCGCAATGAACATCGCGACACCCACGTGACAGTGCTGCTGCCGCGGCGGACGTATGCGCCGGTGCTCGGACGGCTGCTACACGACCAGACCGCGGACAAGATCTCCCGCGCCGTCAGCCGCGTGCCGGACGCGGCGGCGACCATCATTCCCTACGACGTCCAATCGCGGATTCGCCAAGCCTTCCCGGACATCATGGAGCAGCGGATTGCCTCCAAGATCGAGGAGATCGAGATGCGGATCTGGCGGAGTGAGGACGAGCCCGCCGACGCCTACGAGCATCCGGAGAAGTCCGCGGCGGTGATCGATGTGGGCAGCCTGATTCCGGGACGCCGTGCCACGGTCGAGGGCCGGGTCAGCCAGGTCGAGGACATCACCAAGCGGGGAAAGACGTTCCGCTGGATCGTCGTCGGCGACGACAGCGGCGATGTCCGGGTCACGTTCCAGCCTGGTCACGGTGACGACATCGAGCCGGGCCAGGTCCTGCGCGTCACCGGCAAGGCGACCCAGAGCGGCACGAAAGAAGTGGCGATGAACGATCCGAATTACACGGTGATCGAGACTCCCGAAGAGTCGTAAGCACGTCAGGCAGGGTTCAATTCGTGCAGGTACTCCCCGAGGTGTCCGACGCGTTGGCCGCCGGCAGGCCCGTCGTGGCCCTGGAAAGCACGATCATCAGCCATGGTCTGCCACGGCCGGACAACCTGCGCGTCGCCCGCGAGATAGAGGCGGCGGTGCGCGCGGGCGGGGCGGTACCCGCGACGATCGCGATCATCGGCGGCGACCCGCACATCGGATTGAACGATGCGGCGCTGCGGCACATCGCCGAGAGTGACACCGTGGCCAAGGTGAGTGTTCGCGAGGTTGCGGTGCTCGCGGCCCTCGGCGGCGACGGCGCGACCACCGTGGCTTCGACCGCGCATCTGGCTGCGGCAGTGGGCATCTCAATATTCGCCACAGGAGGGCTTGGCGGGGTTCATCGCGGCGCGCGCGACAATTGGGACGAGTCCGCGGATCTGATGACGCTGTCGCGGACCGGTGTGTTGGTGGTCTGCGCCGGCGTGAAGTCGATCCTTGATGTCGGGGCCACACTCGAGCGGCTGGAGTCGCTCAACGTCGGGGTGATCGGCTACCGCACCGACCGCTTCCCGGGGTTCTACCTGGCCGACTCCGGTTATCCGGTGGGCTGGCGGGTCGAGACGCCGGGGCAGGTCGCCGATGTGCTGGACGCCCGGCGGCGGCTGGGCACCGACCGCTATGGGCTGGTGCTGGCCAACCCGATTACACCCCCCGACGAGATGGACCGCGCGCTGCACGACCGGGTCCTCGCCGACGCGCTGACCGCTGCGGAAACGGCGGGCGTGCACGGCAAGGACGTCACGCCGTTTCTGCTTGACTTCTTCCACCGCGAGACGCACGGTGCGTCGTTGGCGGCCAACATCGCGCTGGTGCTGTCGAACGCACGGCTGGCCGCGGAAATCTCGGCCGCTTACGTCAAGATGTAGTCGGCATCCCGGGGCTGAGCCAGCATGCGCGTCAACCGCTTTCGGTCGAATGGCCAGAGATCGATGTGGTTGTCGTCGGCGAAGTACCACGAGTTGCAGCCGGTGTTCCACACCGTCGGAACCATCGCGTCGGCGATGTCGTCGGCGAAGCGGTCGGTGGCTTCCTCGGTGACTTCGACGCACGCGATCTCACCGTCGCGAAACCGGTTCAGCCACTTGGCGATATAGCGGGCGGTCAGCTCGGCGGTGTGCTGCAGCGAGATGGACCCGGTGGGCGAGTTGGGGCCCAGCACCATGAAAAGGTTGGGGAATCCGGGGATTGCGGTCATGCCCCACGCACGTGGGCCTTTAGCCCACGCGTCGTCGATCGACAGCCCGTCGCGTCCTCGCACCGTCATCGGTCGCATGTAGTTGTGCGCGGCGAATCCGGTGGCCAGCACGATCGCGTCGAGGTCGTGGTGGACGCCGTCGGCAGTCCGCAGGCCGGTCTCGGTGACTTCGACGATGGCCTCGCTGACGAAGCTCGCGTTCGGCTTGGCGATGCGGCGGTAGTAGTCGCCCGAGAGCACCTGACGTTTGCAGAACGGTTGGTAGTCGGGCGTCAGCCGGGCGCGAAGTTCCTTGTCGCGCACCAGGGCTCGCAGGCACATCGACCCGTAGCGCTGCGCGGCCCGGCGCCGCCAGGTCGGCCGGATGACCAGGTCGACCAGATAGTCGGAGCCGATGAACTGGGCCAGTCTGACCGTCCTGTCCTGCCGCGGTAGCCGTCGCAGTATCCGGCCCACGATGCGCGGCTGCGGCATTCTCATCGGCATCCACATCACCCACTGCGGTGTGCGGGCGAAGTGGGTGATATGCGCCGCATCGGGCTGCAAAGCCGAAAAGACCTGTATTCCAGTCGAACCGGTGCCGATGACGGCGACTCGTTTGTCGCAGGTCGTGATGTCGCTCCAGCGCGCGGTGTGCACCACCGGTCCGGCAAACGAGTCGAGACCGGGAATGTCCGGGATGAAAGGGTGATGCAGAACGCCGGTCGCGGCGATGACGAAGTCCGCGTCGAACTGGTCACCATCGGCGGTCCGCACCCGCCATCGGCCGTCGTCGAACACCGCCTCGGTGACTTCGCAGTCGAGCCGCAGGTGAGATCTCAGCTGAAGATCGCTGACGAGGTCGCGGTGATAGCGCTGAATCTCGTCGCCGGTCGCCCAGACGTGGCTCCAGTCCGGCTTCGGCGCGAACGCGAACTGATAGCCATAGGACGGCACGTCGCAGCGCAGGCCGGGGTAGCGGTTCCAGTGCCAGACGCCGCCGACGTCCGAACCCTTCTCCAAAATGGTGAAGTCGTGAAAGCCCGCCTGCCGCAGCACGTGTGCTGCGGCGATCCCGGACATGCCGGCGCCGATGATGACGATCCGGGGATCCCGCCGTTGGGCCATTGGGGAACGCTATGCCGGTTGATTGGCTGGCGGCAAGAGTTATGGACTGTCTCGAACAACGCGCGGGCGCTTCGCAGGCGAAGATATTTAGATGCCTCGCATTCTTGCCATCGGTTACGCGCCCGACGCAGTCGACTTCACCGATCCCGCTGTGCCATCCGGTCTGAACGAGGACCTCGTTGCAGAGGGCATCGAGCGGGATGTACAGCTGATGCACGATCGCGGTTGGGAGGCGGAGCATCTCCCCATCCGGCTCGATGGCAGCCTGCGTGGCGACATCCAAAAGCGGCTCGCGGACAGGTCATTCGACTGCATCGTGATCGGCGCGGGCGTCCGCATGACGGTCAAGCACGTAGCTGAGCTCGAACAGGTCATCGACGCGGTCCGGCACGGCGCACCGCGGACGCCGATCGCCTTCAACTCGAGCCCGGACAGCAGCGGCGACCCGGCCGCACGGTGGCTGCCGAAGGATTGACCAGTCTCCTCTACCCGTCGTCGTCGTCCCTCAGCAGTTTTTCGGGGTGGTGGTAGGTGTTGGTGCGGGGTTGGCCGCGGTCTTGCGAAGTACGGTTTAAACCGGTCAGCCATTACGGCCGACACCACCGGTATCTCGACGTCCTGCGACCAGGCCGCCGCCAGGGATCAGCCCGAAATGGCTTTGGTCGCCGGGTCGAGGCCGAAGACCTGCATGGCGGCTGATTTGCCCTTGAGGGCGTGGGATCCCCGGTCGGTGAGTCCGGGCGGTTGAGTAACCATGGCTTCGACGGTCTGGTGGGTGAGCAGGATCGCGTCGCGGGTGGTTTTGGTGAGCTGCTCGACGCGGGCGGCGACGTTGACGGTGTCGCCGATCAGGGTGAACTCCAGTTTGCCTGCGCCGCCGATGGTTCCGGCGATCACCAGTCCGGTGTTGATCCCGATGCCGATCCGCAGCGCGTCGCCGAATCGTTCGGTGACCAGGCGGTGAATCAGCGCAGCCGCCGCCACGGCGGCATCAGCGTGATCGGCGAGGTCGTTGGGTGCGCCGAAGACGGCCAACGCGCCGTCGCCCAGGAACTTGTTGACGTGCCCCCCGGCGTCGACGACGGCAGGCACGACGATCTCGAACAGGGCGTTGAGCCGTGCGACGGTGTCCTCGGCGGAGTTGGCCTCGGCGAACGGGGTGAAGTCGCGGACGTCGACGAACATGACGGTTACCTCGCGGCGCTCACCGGTGAAGATGTCGTCACCCTGCTCGAGTAGCCGCACCGCCAAGGCCGGATCGACATAGGTTCCGAACGCTGCCTGAAGTCGTTGCCGCTCAGCCAAACCCGCCTGCATCCGGTTGAACGACGCCGCCAGCGCGCCCAGGTCGTCATCTTGAACCACCGGCAGACGTCGGCTGAAGTCACCTGCCGCAACGCGTTCGGTTCCTTCGGCAAGATCGCGAATCGGTTGCAGCGACGGGGAGAAACAAGCGCCCACGACGAACGGTGCGAAGGCAAGCGTTAATGCACCCCCGATCACGACAGCGAGCAGGGGAGCCTCACTGGCTCGATGGAACACCGTCGCCAGCATCGCGGCCAGGACAGCGATCGAGAACGTGGCCGCGAGCATGGACACGTTCGACCAATCGGCGAAGGTCGGCCGGGAGCGAGGCAGGGCGTCGCCGATGCCCGTATCACCGGCGATGGCGATCCTTGCTGGTCGCGATGTTGCTTCCACGAAACTGTGAATCATGACCAGGCAGCTGACAGAGCCCAGGACGGCGCCAAGGATTCCGTACTGAACCAGCCGGGGTCCCGTCGTCCCGGCGATCGCACCGACAACGACCAAGAGGAGTGCGATCCAAACAGCGCCCGCCCTCACCGTTCTGACCACCGCCTCGCGATTCCAGGCGTAGGTGGCCTCCAATGCCCTCGCCCGATCGACCTCACGGCCTGCCGCCCACCGGTCCACCCGGCCGCTCGGGCCCACACCGGGAAGAACGGCTGTGTACACCATCACCACCACGACGGCCGCCGTGACGGCAGCCGCCTCGACGTAGCGATCGGACTGCTCAAACGCAACCACGAGAAGCGAAGAACCAAGCCAGACCGGCAGTATTGCGAGGGAGGTGATCGCGAAGACCGCCCACGAGTACCTCGCTCCGTACCGATCCCACGCCCACTGCCAGATGCGATCCATGACTGAGACTAAACGTCAGGGACCCGAACAAGCTCCGGTCGGCCCGTGAGTTGATGTTCGATGGCCCTCAGCGAGCGATCCGTGACGCCGTGCAGGCCTGGTCCCGGTACAACGTTGGCGCCCAGTGCGTGAGACGTTCGACCGACGGATTCGATTCGTCTTCCGGAGCCGCCACATCGGTTAGCCCTTGCCCTCGTCGTCATCCTCGTCGTCCTCTAACAGCTTTTCGGGATGATGGAACGTGTTGATCCGCCGTTGTCCGCGGTCGTGGTGTGGGGGTGGGATCCATTGGGTTTGGTAGCGGGTGTTTTTGCGGGTGGTCCAGCCTTGTTCGGTAAGGGCGTGGTTGGGTCGGCAGGTCAGGGTCATGTGGTTGACGTCGCTGACGGGGTTGGTTCGGTAGGGGTCGTCGTGGTGGACCTCGCATTGGTCGGCGGGCCGGGGGCAGCCCGGTGCGGTGCAGCCCCGGTCGCGGGCGATGAGGATTAGTCGCTGGGCCGGTGAGGCCAGGCGTTTGGTGTGATAGAGCGCCAGGGCTTTGCCGTGCTCGAAGATGGCCAGGTAGTGGTGGGCGTGGGCGGCGAGGCGGATGACGTCGGACATGGGTAGCAGGGTGCCGCCGGCGGTCAGGGCGCGCCCGGCGCCGGTCTCGAGTTCTTGCAGTGTGGTGGTGACGATGACGGAGGTCGGGAGGCCGTTGTGGTTGCCGAGGTCGCCGGAGGCCAGTAAGCGCGCGGCCGGCGGCGAGCAACGCGTCGTGGGTGCGTTGGGCACAGCTGCGGGTGTCGCCCTGGATGGCGGCCGTCGGCGGGGTGCCGCTGATGCAGGGTGTCTGGTCGGCGGGGTTGCACATGCCGGGGGCGGCGAGTTTGGCGAACACCGCCTCCCAGGTGGCGCGGGCTTGGGGGGTGAGCCAGCCGGTGATGGGGCTCATGCCGTCGCTGTCTTGGCGGCCGATGGTGAGGCCGCGGCGCCGGGCGCGGTCGACGTCGGTGAAGTCGCCGTCAGGATTGAGGCAGTCCAGGAGTTTGTCGGCCAGCTTGGCCAGTTCGTCGGGGCGATGTTCGGAACTCAGCCGGGCGAGTTGGGCTTCGGCGTGGGTGCGGGTCTCGAGGTCGACGAAGCAGGGCAGCCGCTGCCAAAACGAGCGGATCACCGCCACGTGCGCCGGGCCTAGCTCGCCGTTGCGTTGCGCGGCGGCGGTCGCGGGCAGCACCGGTTCCAGCGGTTCACCGTTCAACGCGCGTCGCTCACCCAGGTCGGTGGCCTCGTGCACCCGCTGGGAGGCTTCGGCGCGGGTGATCCGCAGCCGGTCGGCCAGCACGGCGGGCAGTTTGCCGCCCAACACCGCCGGCTCCACGCGGGCAAGCTCGTTGATCAGCCCGTGTTCGACGGCGGGCAGTTGACGACGCAACTGCTCGAAGTGATTCCAAAACGGATGAGCCGCTCAGGCGTAGTGAGCGCGTCGAACCTAATGTCCAGTACAGCTTCATGCGCAGCCCGAAGCGCGTCGAGCACCTCGACGATCTCCTCACGGCTACTAGAACGCATGTTCGAATTGTAGCCAGCGGGTCCGACAAGTAGCGGAGTGCGAAACCGAAGTGACGCAAGTGGTTTCAGTGACTAAATCGTCCTGTGGTTAAGTGGTTGTCGTGAAGAAATTGTCAGCCGTCTTGGCTTCGCTGGTCGGTCTCGTCGGCACGGCCAATGGCTATCGGCCGCTGAGCAAGCGCGGATACCTGTCGATGTACTCCTTCAGCTTCGGGGTCTTTGCGTCGGAGTTGCCGCTGCAGGTGATCGCCGCTCAGTTCTCGTTGCTGGCGGCGGTAACCCGCAGACTCTCACCGCAGGCGCGCAGGTTCAGTTGGCTGGTATCGGCGCTGTCGTGGTTGGGACTGCTGGGCCTGCACCGCATCGGTCAACGATCGAAGGTGCCGCTGACCGCCGCGCTCGACGCCGAGCTGGGACCCGACCGTCGCACGCAGTCGACGGACCTGTGGAAGCGACCGGAGGGCGCGGGCACGGCCAAGTCGCCCGGCGTGGTCCGCATGGCGCGCATTTACAGCGACTACGCGCACGAGACCGACATCCCCTACGGCGAACACGGCACGCGCAATCACCTCGACATCTGGCGACGGCCCGACCTGGACCGCGGTGGCAAGGCGCCGGTACTGCTGCAGGTTCCCGGCGGCGCCTGGATGGTGGGAAGCAAACGGCAACAGGCGTATCCGTTGATGAGTCACCTGGCCGAACTGGGCTGGGTATGCGTTGCGATCAACTACCGGCTCAGCCCGCGATCGACGTGGCCGGACCAGATCGTCGACGTCAAACGGGCGTTGGCGTGGACCAAGGAACACATTGCCGAGTACGGCGGCGACCCGGACTGGGTCGCGATCACCGGCGGCTCGGCCGGCGGACATCTGTCGTCGCTGGCCGCGGTCACGCCGAACGACCCGCAGTTCCAGCCCGGGTTCGAGGACGCCGATACCAGTGTGCGGGCGGCGGTTCCGTTTTACGGCCTCTACGACTTCAACCACCAGGAGGCGGTCCATCCGCTGATGGCGCCCATGCTCGGTAAGTACGTGTTCAAACTGGGCCGCCGCGAGATCGAGGACGCGTTTCGGACCGCGTCACCGATCAACCATGTATCTGCCGACGCGCCACCGTTTTTCGTGCTGCACGGGACCAACGACTCGCTGATACCCGTCGAGCAGGCTCGGGCGTTCAGTGCCCGGCTCCGCGACGTCAGTCAACAGCCGGTGGTCTACGCCGAACTGCCGTTCGCGCAGCACGCCTTTGACATCTTCGGGTCGACGCGAGCCGGCCATGCCGCGGTGGCCGTCGAACAGTTCCTCGCCGAGATCTACTCGAGGACCAGGGTTTCGGTCTAGCCGAACGGGCGTGGGCTGCGCTTGTCGAGCAGGCCGATCACCTGGGCAACCAGCTCATCGATGTCGGCCCCGGCGGTGTCGAGCACGAGATCGGGATCCTCGGGCGCCTCGTAGGGTGCGTCGACTCCGGTGAGGCCCTTGAGCTCGCCGCTTCGCGCCCGCTTGTAAAGCCCCTTGGGATCCCGCTTTTCGCACTCGGCCAATGACGTCGCGACGTGTACCTCGATGAACGGCAACCCAGCCGCGTCGTTGAGGGCGCGGGCGGTCTCGCGGTCCGACCTCAGCGGCGACACCAGCGACGCCAACGCCACGACGCCCGCGTCGGCCAGCAGGCGAGTCAAATGGCCCACCCGCCTGATGTTTTCAGTGCGGTCGCCGGGGGAGAACCCGAGATCGTCGGAGAGGCCGTGCCGCAGGTTGTCACCGTCGAGCAGATACGCCGTCCGCCCCGACTCGACAAGCGCGCGCTCCACCGCGACCGCGAGGGTCGATTTGCCGGAGGCGGGCAGGCCGGTGAACCAGATGGTCGCGCCAGCTTGGCCGGTGGCCTGCCAGCGGTGCTCGCGGTCCAATGCGGATGGGTGCCAACGGATGTCGGTGCGCGAATGGGTTCCGGGCTTGATCTCGCGCGCCTCGATGATGGTGCCTGCGCCGACGGTGTCGTTTGTGGCCTCATCGATCAGGATGAACGCGCCGCTGTCGCGGTTCTCGTTGTACGGGTCCGCGATCACGATCGAGCTGGTCCGCAGCGTGACCGTGCCGATGTCGTTGAGGGCGAGCTCAACCGGCTGGTCGAGCTCGTCGAGGGTTTCGGGATCCAGTCGCGAGTGCAGCTCCTGCACGGTAGTGCGAACGCTCTTGCTGGTTTGCTTGAGCGCCAATCGATCTCCCGCCCGCAGTGGCGAGTCGACGAACCAGCAGACGGTCGCGTGCAGCTCGCGGGCCAGCACCGGCAGCACCGCTTCGTCGGCGCCGCTGACCAATACGTCGCCGCGGCCCACATCGATGTCGTCGGCCAGCTCGATCGACACCGATAGCGGCGCAACGCCGGTGGTGCGGTCGTCGTCGAGGGTGTCGAGCGCGGTCACCGTCGAACGGGTGCCTGCCGGCAGCGATATCACCGGGTCGCCGACGGACAGCGTGCCCGCCGCCAGTCGTCCGGTGTAGCGACGGCGCTGCTGCTCGCTCGGGCGTGACACCCACTGCACCGGAAGGCGCAACCGTGACGGTTCGGCCTGTGGCGCGGCCAGTTCGATGCCCTCCAGGTAGGCCAGCAGCGTCGGGCCGTCGTACCACGGAGTGTTTTCGGACGCGTGTACGACGTTGTCACCGAGCTTCGCCGCGATCGGGATCACGGTGACCTCGATGTTGCCCAGCCGGGCGACCAGCTGCTTCAACTCGGTCTCGACCTCGGTGAATCGCTTCTCCTCGAAGTCAACCAGGTCGATCTTGTTCACCGTCGCGACAAAGTGCTTGATACCCAACAGCTTTGCGATCCGTGCGTGCCGTCGGGTCTGGCGCAGCACACCCGCGCGGGCGTCGACCAGAAGTATCGCGACGTGTGCGTTCGAGGCGCCGGTGAACATGTTGCGGGTGTAGCGCTCGTGACCCGGTGTGTCGGCGAGGATGTAGCTGCGGCTCTCGGTGGAGAAGAAGCGGTAGGCCACATCGATCGTGATGCCCTGTTCGCGCTCCGCGCGTAGCCCGTCGGACAGCGCCGCGAGATCCGCGACGCCCTCTTCGTCAGTGACGGCCTCCAGATGGTCAAGGGGCAGGCTGTCGGTGTCGTGCAGCAACCGCCCGATCAGCGTGCTCTTGCCGTCGTCGACCGAACCCGCGGTGGCGATGCGTAGCAGTTGACGCGTGACGCTCATCAGCTCAGGCCTTCTCGTTCTTCTTCGCTTACGCTCATCAGAAGTAGCCCTCTCGCTTGCGGTCCTCCATGGCGGCGGCCGACGTGCGGTCGTCGGCGCGCGTTTCGCCGCGCTCCGACACGGTGGCTGCAGAGATCTCCTCGATGACGCCGGCGATGTCGGTGGCGGTCGATCGCACCGCCCCGGTAATCGTCAGGTCGCCCACGGTCCGGTAGCGCACCCATTCGACATCGGACGACTCGTCGTTGTGCGGTTCGGTGTACTCCGATACCGCGAGCAGAATGCCGTCCCGCTCGAAGACCTCGCGCTCGTGCGCGTAGTAAATCGACGGTATTTCAAGGTTTTCCAGCTCGATGTAGCGCCACACGTCGAGCTCGGTCCAATTGCTCAACGGAAACACCCGGACCTGTTCGCCCTTTTTGATCCGTCCGTTGTACAGCGACCACGGCTCGGGGCGCTGCGCGCGAGGATCCCACTGGCCGAACTCGTCGCGGAAGCTCAGGATTCGCTCCTTGGCGCGCGCACGTTCCTCGTCGCGCCGGGCGCCGCCGAAGGCCGCGTCGAACTCACCGGCTTCCAGCGCGTCGAGCAGCGTGCGGGTCTGCGCCCGGTTGCGTGACGCTCGCCGACCCGGGTCGGGCACCCGGCCCTTGTCGATCGATTCCTGCACCGAGGCGACGATCAGCTTGTGGCCCTGGTCGCTAACCCGCCGGTCGCGAAACTCGATCACCTCCGGGAAGTTGTGCCCGGTGTCGACATGCATGACCGGGAACGGCAGCGGCAGAGGGCGAAAAGCCTTCTCCGCCAGACGAAGTAACACGATCGAGTCTTTGCCGGCCGAGAACAGCAGGACGGGGCGCTCGAGTTCGGCGACCACCTCGCGGATGATGTGCACGGCTTCGGCTTCCAGCAGCCGTAATTCGTCGACGTGCGTGGTCTCTACCGATGCGGTCACAGCGGCAACCCCTCTTTCTCAGCGTCTTCGCGGTACCGGTCTACCCATTCGTCCGAACGCCTATCGGCCTGGCGTTCCAGCACCGGCTCGGGCGCCAGAGCGCGGTCGAGCCCTAGCGACTCGAGGATGTCGCCGACCACCTGAGTCAGGTTGCGCCACAACATCGGATACGGGATCTCCAGCGGCGTGACGTTCTCCTCGGCGAACCAGTTGCGCCAGCCCGCTTCCTGGCTGCGAAGCATCGTGATGACGTGTGCGATGGCGCCGGCGTGATACGTGGCGCGGGCGTCGCGCGTCGGGTCGGGCCGGCCGCGCCAGACTCGCGTCTGCACCGCTCGCCAGAACGACACGGCCTGCGACACCACATCCGGCCGGTAGACGTAGACGAGCACGGGGTCCTGGCCGACGACATCGCGGATCGCGGAAAGCAGTCCGTCGCCCGATCGATCGGGTAGCCCGGCGGCACGGTCGAGCAGCAGCGGTGTCTGGTTCCACATCAGCTTGCCGCCCCATACCCCGTTCGGTGTCCGGCCGACGGTGCGGATGTAGTCGCGCCAGATCTCCGGCGGGGCGAGGTCGGGCTTGCCCTCGTCGAGCGGGTCGAGCAGGCTCAGGATCGACTTGTCCTCGACACCGGCGAACCATTCGCGCGGCTGCGGCGACTGGCTGGTGGTAGGGAGGTACTGGAAGAACTCCTGCGGTTCACCGGCCACGCCCGTCGCACGCAACGACTCCACGAGAAGGGTGCTGCCGCTTCGCTGAGAAGCCAGCACAAGGTATGCCGACGGGTGATCTGTCACAGGAGCAGCTTAGCTGACGGCAAAATTGTTGCCGCTCTTCTATTTACCGTCACGCTGAACATAACTGTTGCACGATTTAGCGCGCGTTTACGAGATCCGTTCGAGGGCCCGGAGTCCCAGCGAAAGTAGCAGCCGGAGATCGGGATCAGCCAACGACGTTGTGAGGATCGTCTCTATTCGGCGGATCCGATAGCGCACGGTGTTGGGATGTACGTGCAGTTGCCGCGCCGCGGTCGCGACATCGCCGAACTCATCCAGATATACCCGTAGCGTCTGGGCCATCACCGGGTCGCGCGTCTGCAGTTCGCGAACCCGAGGGTCAACGAGCCGCCCGTCGGCGCCGACGATCGTGACGATCTCGTCGAGCAGCACCGTGGTCCGCGCTTCGGCCAGCGACGTCACCGTCGGAAACGAATCCGGATGGCGCTCAACACTATCCAGTACGCGATCGATGTCCGCCCGCACTGCGGCTAGGCCGCTGAGTCCGGCCAACGGTGCGGCGACCACGGCCCGAAGCTGCAGATCCAGCTCGGAGCGCAACGCGCCGATCGTGCCACCGATCCACGATCGCAGCGACGACCGCTTCGTGGTCTGCGGAAACACCACGTACACCCGTGACCCATGCGACCCGACCTGCGCATCGCCGCGAAAAGCGCTGGCGCTCAGTGCAAGTACATCGGCCAGCCGGTCGGGGCGGCCTGAGCCGGGGCTGTTCGCGGCGTCGAAACCGACCACCGCCGCGGAACCGTCGGCGACTACGCCCAGCTCACGTGCGATGGCGTCCACATCGACCGGTCCGCTGTCGGCCAGACCGAGCAGTTGATGTGCCCGCAGGACATGGGTCGATGGCTTGGCAGTCAGCCTGGACATGATGCGGGCGGCCAGCACCGCGGCCCCGCGCAGCATCTCCTCGGCGTCGTCGGCCAGCGGTCTCGACCCCTGCTGCACCCAGATGCAACCGGTGAACGCCGGCGCCCGGCGGGCGTCGACACCCGGCTGGTGGATACCGATCGCCAGCCGGGGTCGCAGTCCCAACTCCGGTCGCTCGGGGACACGGACCACGTCGCCGCCGGCCCGCAGCGCGTCGAAGATGCCCCACTGTCCGATCCAGGTGAGGTGTTCGGGTGGCCCGGCGCGACCCAGGATCGACAACCGCCGCAACTCGTCGGCCTCATCATTGGATGCCGAATAGGCCAGCACGTGCGATTGCGCGTCCTCGATGCTGACCATGCCGTGGATTCGGTCGGCCAGTGACTGCGCCAGCCCGAACAAGTCGGTGCCGGAGTCGTTTTCGCCATCCCCATGGTGTTCCAGGACGTGGTCGACGAGCCGGTAGAGCCGCTCCCACCGAGCCCGCGGGTCGACGGCAACCACCGCTGTGCCGGTCGCGACGGCCCGGGCGACCAGTGCGGCGGAGGGTTCCTTGGCGAAGATCGCGGCCGGAGCGGGGCCACTGTCGATCCAATGCTGCGCCTCGGTGTCGGGGACGCCGAGCAGGAAGAACACGTCAGCGGAGTCGGCGCCTCGGCCCATTCCGAGCCGGACGTCGTCGGCGTCGATCAGCGCGACCGAGGCGACGGTCAGGTCGAGGCCGCGGGGCGCGTCGATCAGGCTGGCAACCGTTGCGTCCAGGGCCAAGAGTAATTGGCCGAGGCCAACACCGCCGGAAGTCATGTTGTCCGATTCTACTAGCCAGCCAGGAGAATCTTGTCTGATCAGCTAAGACGACACGGCCGCCGCGCTGAGACCCTTGGACATGGACGCGATCACCGAGGTTCCGCAGCCCGCCAACGAACCGATCCACGACTACGCGCCGAATTCTCCCGAACGGACCCGGTTGCACACCGCGCTCGCCGAGTTGGCCGAGCATCCCATCGACCTGCCGCACGTCATCGGCGGCAGCCATCGCATGGGTGACGGTGACCGGATCGACGTCGTGCAGCCACATCGACACTCGGCAACGCTGGGCACGTTGACCAACGCGCAACACCGTGATGCCGCGGCCGCCGTCCAGGCGGCGTCGTTGGCCCGATCCGACTGGGCGGCAACCCCTTTCGATGAACGCGCGGCAGTCTTCCTGCGAGCCGCCGAACTGTTGGCCGGCCCGTGGCGGGAGAAGATCGCCGCGGCGACCATGTTGGGGCAGTCCAAAACTGCGTACCAGGCCGAGATCGACGCATCGTGCGAGACGGCCGACTTCTGGCGGTTCAACGTCGACTTCGCGCGGCACATCCTCGCGCAGCAACCGCGAAGCACACCTGGTGAATGGAACCGCACCGACTATCGCCCGTTGGATGGATTCGTCTACGCGATTACGCCGTTCAACTTCACCTCGATCGCGGCCAATCTGCCGACCGCGCCGGCGCTGATGGGCAATACCGTGGTGTGGAAGCCGTCGGTGACACAGACGCTGTCGGCCTACCTGACCATGCAGCTGCTCGAGGCAGCCGGACTGCCGCCCGGAGTGGTCAACATGGTCACCGGCGACGGCTACGCGGTCTCGGAAGTGGCACTGGCCGACCCGCGTCTGGCCGGCATCCACTTCACCGGGTCGACGGGCACCTTCCAACATCTGTGGCAGCAGGTCGGCGCGAACATCCAGCGCTATCAATGCTATCCGCGGCTGGTGGGGGAGACCGGTGGAAAGGACTTCGTGCTGGCGCACCCTTCGGCCCGACCGGATGTGTTGCGCACCGCTCTGATTCGCGGGGCATTCGACTATCAGGGGCAGAAGTGCTCGGCGGCATCGAGGGCGTTCATCGCGCACTCGGTCTGGCAGCAGATGGGCAACGACTTCCTGGCCGTCACCGCCGAATTGCCGTTCGGTGACATCACCGACCTGACCAACTTCGGTGGTGCCCTGATCGATCGGCGGGCGTTCGCCAAGAACGTCGCGGCCATCGAACGCGCGAAAAGCACGCCCGGCGTCACGATCGCCGTCGGCGGTGAATACGACGACAGCGAAGGCTACTTCGTGCGCCCGACGGTGCTGCTGTCTGACGACCCGAGCGACGAGTCCTTCGCCACCGAGTATTTCGGTCCGCTGCTGTCGGTGTACGTCTACCCCGACGACGAGTTCTCCCGAGTGCTCGACGCGATCGACACCGGGTCGCGTTACGCGCTCACCGGGGCGGTGATCGCCGACGACCGCGACGCGGTGCTGACTGCGCAGAACCGGTTACGGTTCGCGGCCGGCAATTTCTACGTCAACGACAAACCGACCGGTGCGGTGGTGGGCCGCCAGCCGTTCGGCGGATCCCGCGGTTCGGGCACCAACGACAAGGCCGGCTCGGCGCTGAACCTGTTGCGCTGGACGTCCGCCCGCTCGATCAAGGAAACGTTCGTGCCCGCAACCGATCACGTGTATCCGCACATGGGGGTGCAACGGTGACCGGTCTGTTCACCAGGACGCTGCGGCCGGCAATCCTGGCCGCAAGCCGGTCGCACGGATTGCAGCACACCGCCGAACGATTACCCGTCACGCGCAGAGTGGTTCATCGATTCGTGCCCGGCGCGACACTAGCGGGTGTGCTGGACAGCATTGTCGCGCTGCGTGATTCGGGCCGACTGGTCAGCATCGACTACCTAGGGGAGCAGGTTGCCGATATCGACGGTGCCGAGGCCACCAGGACCGCCTATCTTCATCTGCTTGACGCGCTGGGCCGGCGGCCGGACGCGACTCGGGAGGGCGTGCGGCCACTCGAGGTGTCGCTGAAGCTGTCCGCGCTGGGACAGGCACTGAACCGCGACGGCGAAACGGTCGCCCTCGAACATGCCCACCGTATTTGCGAGCGCGCCGAACAGATCGGGGCATGGGTCACGCTGGACGCCGAAGACCACACCACCACCGATTCGACACTGTCGATCGCCGCCGAGTTGCGCACCGATTTTCCTTGGGTCGGTGTGGTGCTGCAGGCCCACTTGCGGCGCACGCCGGGCGACTGCGAGCAGTTCGCCGCATCCGGTGCCCGGGTCCGGCTCTGCAAGGGCGCCTACGACGAACCGGCATCGGTGGCCCATCGGGATGGCGCCGCGGTGACCGCCGCATACCTGCGCTGTCTTCGCCTGCTGATGGCCGGACCGGGGTATCCGATGGTGGCCTCGCATGACCCGGCGATCATCGACGCCGTTCCCGCGCTGGCTCGCGAAACCGGCCGACCGACAATGGATTTCGAATACCAGATGCTGTACGGCGTGCGCGACGCCGAGCAGCGACGGCTGGCCGACGCGGGCAATCACGTCCGGGTCTACGTGCCGTTCGGCACCCAGTGGTACGGCTACTTCATGCGGCGGCTGGCGGAACGGCCGGCCAACCTGACCTTCTTCATGCGGGCGTTGGCGCACTCGTAACTGGCACACACAGCGTTTCAGCCGACGTCAGACGGGTACGACGTGATGATGAAAGCTGTCACTTGGCACGGCAAGCGCGACGTTCGCGTCGACACGGTGCCCGACCCCACAATCCAAGAACCGACCGACGCCATCATCGAGGTGACGTCCACCAATATCTGCGGCTCAGACCTGCACCTCTACGAGGTGCTGGGGCCGTTCATGAAAGCCGGCGACATTCTCGGGCACGAGCCGATGGGCATTGTGCGCGAAATCGGCAGTGAGACCGGCGACCTACGGGTCGGTGATCGGGTGGTCATTCCATTCCAGATCTCCTGCGGAAAATGCTGGACATGCAGCCGGCAGCTCTACACCCAGTGCGAGACCACGCAGGTGCGCGACCAGGGGATGGGCGCGGCACTGTTCGGCTACTCAGAGTTGTACGGCGAGGTCCCCGGGGGGCAAGCCGAATTCTTGCGGGTGCCGCAGGCGCAGTTCACCCACATCAAAGTCCCTGTCGGGCCGCCTGATTCGCGTTTCGTGTACCTCTCAGACGTGCTCCCCACGGCGTGGCAGGCGGTGGCGTACGCCGATATTCCCGACGGCGGCTCGGTCACCGTGCTGGGGCTGGGCCCGATCGGTGACATGGCCGCACGAATCGCCGACCACCTCGGCTACCGGGTGATCGCGGTTGACCTGGTTCCCGAACGGCTGGCCCGGGTCGCCGCGCGCGGCATCCAGACCGTCGACCTCAATATCATCGACGACCCGGTCGGCGACGTGATCCGCGACCTCACCGATGGGCGGGGCACCGACTCCGTGATCGACGCGGTGGGCATGGAAGCGCATGGCTCGCCCATCACCAAGGCGGCTCAGCAGGTCACCGGCTTGTTGCCCGACGTACTGGGCAAGCGTCTGATGCAGACCGCCGGCGTGGACCGGCTCGGCGCGTTGTACTCGGCCATCGACATCGTGCGCCGCGGCGGGACGATTTCGCTGTCTGGAGTGTATGGCGGGATGGCCGATCCGCTGCCGATGCTGACGCTGTTCGACAAGCAGCTCACGTTGCGCATGGGGCAGGCGAACGTCAAGCGGTGGTCGGACGACATCATGCCGCTGCTGACCGATGACGACCCGTTGGGCGTCGACAACTTTGCCACGCACATACTTTCACTCGACGAGGCTCCGCACGCCTACGACATCTTTCAGAAGAAGCAGGATGGCGCGGTGAAGGTCATCCTGCGGCCTTGAGCGAACCGGTTTAACCCCTTCGGCGCCGGGTATTAATACGGAGCCGCGTTCTTCAGCTCAAGGAATGGATCTGCGGATCCCAGCAATCGCACGCCACCGGCGTTTGCGTGCTGATGGCTTAACGGTCGTTTCCTTTAGGGGTGGAATTTGGTGCGCGTCGCGTCCGTGCCGGCATCGCACGTTTATGTACGACATCTGTCCGATCCTGACGGCGTTGATGACGTTGTGCGACTTGATGATCCAGTCCCCGCCGACGGACGCAAGGTGCCCGGAGGGTGGTGGCCACCGCTGATGCTCGAAGCGGGCTGGGTCGACGAGCACTACGACTCGTTCGATGTCTTTCACCTGCACTTCGGTTTTGATGCCATCGGCGCCGATGCGTTGTCCGAGGTGATGGGTGAGCTGAAGCGGCACGACAAGCCATTTGTGTACACGGTTCACGACCTGCGCAACCCGCACCATCTCGATCCACAAGCACACAACGATCAACAAGTGTCGTGCCGAACGGCATTGACGTCGATCGCTGGCCGGCGGGCCCGGGCGGCGGCCCGCTGCTGTGTTTCGGCCGGATCACTGCGGAAAAGGCGCCACATCTGGCCGTCGAGGCAGCCCGGCGCGCGCGGTGGCCACTGGTGCTTGCCGGTCCGATCTCGGATCAGCGGTACTTCGACGGGCAGGTGCGGCCGCATCTGGACGACGACATTCGATATGCCGGTCATCTACACCAGAGGAGACTGGCGGCTTTGGTGGGCGGCGCGTCTGCAGCGCTCGTGACTCCGATGTGGGATGAGCCCTACGGACTCGTCGTCGCCGAAGCGATGTGTTGTGGTACGCCCGTGATCGCGTTCGCCCGCGGCGGCATCCCGGAACTCGTTGTGCCGCAGTCGGGCCGGCTGGTGGCAGCGGGGGATGTCACGCAGATGGCCGATGCGATCCCGGATGCGGTCCGGCTCTCGCGGACCGACGTGCGCGAGCACGCCCTTCGGAACTGCTCGGCAGAGGCGATGCTGCACGCCTACCTGGACCTGTACAACAAGACGATCGACATACACCGCAAGGAACGCCATGATCGGCTATTACATTCACCATCAGGGCTACGGCCATCTGGCGCGGGCGACGAGCATCTGCGCGCGGTTGCGGCAGCCGAGTACAGCGCTAAGTTCGATGACGATCCCGGACGATCACCCGTTCGCGGAGGTCGTGAACTTACCGCGTGACGATCAGTCGGAGGCGCCGCGGGAGCCCACCGCGCACGGTGCCCTGCACTGGGCGCCTCACCACGACGCCGGGTTTCACGCGCGGATGGATGCCGTCGCACGATGGGTTGCCGATGCGCGGCCGCGCGCATTCGTGACCGACGTGTCGGTAGAGGTAGCGACATTCGTTCGGCTGTTGGGAATTCCGGTGGTGGTGATGGCGCTTCCGGGCAAACGCTACGACGCCGCGCACCTGCTCGTGCACCGATTGGCCGACCACATCATCGCGGCGTGGCCGCAAGCGCTGTACGACCCGTCCTGGCTGCGACCGCACGCGCACAAGACCAGCTATGTCGGCGGCATCAGCCGGTTCGACGGGCGGGCCGGTACGCCTGCCGTGACTTCCGACGGGGGGAACCGGAGGGTGCTCGTGATCGGCGGCGGGGGTGCGGAATTCGGTCAGGGGATCGACGATTGCGCGCGGTCGTGCCCAGGCACGACCTGGACGGCGATCGGCGGCGGCACCGCCGCGCACTGGGTCGACGACCCGTGGCCGCAGATTTGCGCGGCCGATGTCGTCGTCACTCACGCCGGACAGGGCGCTGTCGCAGACATCGCCGCCGCGCGACGGCGGGCCATCGTCATCCCGGCACCGCGCCCGTTCGACGAACAGGCCGCCACCGCCGATGCCCTACGCCGGCACCGGCTGGCGACCGTCACCGGAGGTTGGCCGAATGCCCAGGCATGGCCGGGACTGATCGCGCATGCGCTCGCCGACGATCCCGACTCGTGGCGACGCTGGCAGGTGTCCGGCGCGGCCGACCGCGCCGCGGCGGCGATAGAGGCGACCGCAGCGTGCAAGGCAATGGTGGGTGCGCCCTGAGGACTGCCGTCATCACGACCGTGCGCGGGCGGGGTCCGCACCTGCGCCGCCAACTACAGGGATTGTCGCGTAGCACCCGGCAACCCGACATACATGTCGTCGTCGCGCTCGGTGATCCGGGTGTCGCCGAGATCGTCACCGACGAGGGGCCGCCGGCTACCGTGGTCGAGCTTGATGTCGCTGAGCCATTACCGATCGCGTATGGCCGCAATCAGGGGGTGGCTACGGCGCTACGAAAGTCGGCAGAATTGCTAGTATTTCTCGATGTCGACTGCATTCCGCATCCCGAGCTGATCGGTCGGTACCACGACACGGCCGCCCGGGATTCGCGGTATGCTGACGCTCTGCTGTGCGGCCCGGTCACCTATCTCCCTCCGGATGCGCGAGGCTATCTGCTGGATGAGCTGCCGGCGCAGATCAATCCGCATCCCGCGCGACCCGACCCGCCCACCGGCCAGGTCATCCCGACGGTGAACTACGGACTGTTCTGGTCACTGTCGTTCGCGGTGACGGCAAGGACCTGGACCAAGATCGGTGGCTTCTGCGAGCGCTACCGCGGCTACGGCGGGGAAGACACCGACTTCGCGCAATGTGCGGCGGCGCAGCATATCTCGATGTACTGGGTGGGGGGAGCGCACGCCTTCCACCAATACCATCCAACCGCCGAACCACCGGTACAGCATGTCGATGACATCTTGCGCAACGCGGAGATCTTCCACCGACGCTGGGGTTGGTGGCCCATGCAGGGTTGGCTGGACGACTTCGAGCAAGCCGGCCTGATCACCCGCAATACGACCGGAATGCCCGTGCGGTCCTAGGCTCCTCGCCGCGAGCGGGAACGGTCGCTGGCAAATCCCTGAACCACATGGGCACGCACGAAATCGGCGACCACCTCCGGATCGTCCATGTCCAGCGTCGACGACGGTGTGCTGAACAGCGAGAACAGGATTCGGGCAAACCACTCGCCGCTGGCCTGGATGTCGAGGTCCTTACGGACCTCGCCGGTGAGTTTGGCGGCCGCCAGGTGCGGGCCGAGGAAGTCGACACACTCGCGCAGCAGCACGGCGGCGTCCTTGGTCAACAGCAGGCTGACCGCTTCTTCGTCGAAGAATTTCTCGGACGCGATGGCGCGCCGTGCCTGGGTAACGAAAACCGCTGCGCGAGCGAGCTTCTCCTCCAGTGAGCCGGCCCGGTCCATCGCCGTGGACATCTGCCGATAGAACTGTTCGGAGGTGTGCTCGGCGCAGGCTTCGACGATCGCCGCTTTGTCACGGAAATACTCGTAGATCGTGCTCCGGGAGACCCGGGCCACCCTGGCGATGTCGACGATCGTCGCCTTGTGCAAGCCTTGCTTGCGAAAGCAGGCGTACGCGGACTCGATGATGAGATCACGGGTGTCGGCTGCGGTGGCTTGAGTCATGGGCTATCCGTTCGTTGCCAGAATGAGCCCGCTGGTGGGCACCCCGGTCCCCGACGTGACGAGCACGTGCTCGACGTTGTCCACCTGGTTGTGAGACGTACCGCGGACCTGACGCACGCCCTCGGTGATGCCGTTCATCCCGTGAATGTAGGCCTCGCCGAGCAATCCGCCGTTGGTGTTGATCGGGAGCTCACCACCCAGCGACAGCCGTTCGACGGTGGCGAAGTCGTTGGCCTCACCGCGTCCGCAGAATCCGAGTTCCTCGAATTGGGTGAAGACGAACGGCGTGAAATGGTCGTAGATGAACGCGGTTTGGATGTCGGTCGGCTTGAGTCCCGAGTCGCGCCAAAGCTTGTCGGCCACCACGCCCATCTCGGGCAGACCGGTGATGTCGTCACGGTAGTAACTGGTCATCATCTCGCCGTTGAGCGCCGCGCCCTGGGCGGCCGCCGAGATGATCGCGGCCGGTTGCTTCAGGTCCCGGGCCCGCTCGGCGCTGGTGACGACCAGCGCCACCCCGCCGTCGCTCTCCTGACAGCAATCGAGCAGCCGCAGCACGGGTTCGATGATCCACCGCGAATTCTGGTGGTCTTCCAGCGTGATCGGGCGCTCGTAGAACCACGCGTCGGGATTAGTGGCCGCGTGCTTACGGTCGACGACGGCGATCCGGCCGAAGTCCTCGTTGGTGACGCCGTACGTCGACATGTAGCGCTGTGCGTGCAGGGCGACCCACGCCGCGGGGGTGAGCAATCCGAATGGCGCGTAATGCGCCATGAACAAGGGGGTTTCGGCGCTGGTGCGGCCGCTGCCGCCGAAGCGCATACCGGAGCGCTCGTTGAATGCGCGGTAGCAGACCACGACCTCGGCGACGCCCGCGGCGACGGCCATCGCCGCGTGCGCGACCGTGCCGGCCGCCGCCCCGCCACCGTGTGGCACGCGGGAGAAGAACGTCAGGTCGCCGATCCCCACATTGCGGGCCACCTCGATCTCGTCGCTGGAGTCCATCGTGAAGGTGACCATGCCATCGACATCGCTCGGCGACAGCCCGGCGTCGTCGAGTGCGGCGCTGACCGCCTCGCAGGCCAGTTGCAGTTCGCTGCGGCCGGATTCCTTCGAGAACTCGGTCTGACCGATGCCGGCGATGGCGGTGGTGCCGGCCAGCTTCGAGATCGGTGTCATGCGCCGCTCCCGTCGAGCAGGCTCACGACCGCGGTTCCGGAGACGTGATTGCCGAGGCTGTTGGCGGCCTGGAAGGCGACCTCGATCAAACCTTCATGGCCTCGCCCCGTCGCCCTTTCGGTCTTGCCGGTCACCTCGCCGGTGAAGCGCAGTGGGTCGTCCGGAAAGCACGGCACACCAAGGCGAATCGCCAACTTGGTCACCATCGCCTCGGGGCCCGCCCAGTCGGTGAGGAAGCGCACGCAATACCCGTTCGAGGTCAGGATGTTCATGAACAGGTTCGGCGAGCCCTGCTTCTTGGCGTAGGCCACGTCGTGATGCACCGGCATGAAGTCACGGGATGCGATCGCGCCGGCGACGATCATCGTGGTCGTCACCGGAATCTCCAGCGGGGTCACGTCATCGCCGACGTTGATGTCGGCCCAGTTCAGGGTCGAGGCGCGAAATTTGGCGGTCGTCATGGCCGTCCTTCCGGGTATGTGCTGCCGAGTCGGACCAGCTGCTGGGTGGCCGATCCCAAGGTGAGTTCGTTGTGCTTGGCCCACAGGAAATATCGATGCAGGGGATAGGTGATGTCGATGCCGATTCCGCCGTGGACGTGCTGCGTGGTGGCGGCGATCCGGGCCCCGGCCTCGGCGGCCCAGAACTTCGCGACGCGGGCCGCGCGATCCGCGGGTCGACACTCCGCGATCAGCCAGGCCGCGTGCCAGGTGGTCCAGCGGATCGCCTCCAGGTCGATGAACCCGTCGGCCATCCGCTGCTGCACGGCCTGGAAGCTGCCGATGGGACGCCCGAATTGCTCGCGGCCCGTGGTGTATTCGGCGGCCATCCGCAGCGCGCGGTCGGCGACGCCGACCTGGACCGCACACAGGCCGACCAGCGCGCGGGTGTACAGCGATTCCACCAGCCGGTCACCGTCGAGCTTGTCGGCCGTCGAAATCCTGGCGCCGTCGAGGAAGATATCGGCGTGCGGTTCGCGGTTGGTGGTTGCCACCGGCCGGATCTCAACCCCGGGCGCGTCGGCCGGCAGCAGGAACAGGGCCGTCTCGCCGTCGTCGATCGTCGCGGGGATCAGCACGGTGTCGGCGAGTTGGCCGTACGAGACCAGCTCCTTGACACCGTCCAACCGCCACGAGTCGCCGTCGCGACGGGCGGTGGTGGCGGGCCGGGTCGGGTCGGAGCGGCCGGGCTCCTGCAGCCCCGCCGACAGGATGCGACTGCCGTCGATGACGCCGGGCAGGAAGCGTTGCCGCTGTGCGTCATTCCCGTGCCGGGCGATCGGGTCGGCGCCCAGCAACAGCGTGGAGTAGGCGGGCACCGGGGCGACCGTCGAGCCCACTTCGGCCAGCAGCACGCCGAGCTCGACGAAGCCGCCGCCGTTGCCGCCCAACGACTCCGGCAGCGCGGTGCCCAGCAGGTCGACACCGGCCAGCTCCTTCCACAGCCCGGCGTCGTAGCGGAGGTCGCCCGCCTCGAGCTCGGTCAGCCGTTCAGGGGTGGCGCGCCGCTCCAAGACATCGCGCGCCAGCTTGCTGACCGTCTCCTGCTCTTCGGTGAAGGTGAAGTCCATGTCAACCGGCCGGCCGAAACTGGTGCAGGACAAGCTCTCCATCGAATTCCTGGAAGTACACCTCGACCGGCATCCCGACCCGCACATCGGCCGGGTCGATGCCGGTCAGGTTCGACACGATGCGCACGCCCTCGTCGAGCTGCACCAGCGCGACGATGTAGGGATAGTCGAAGAACGGGAACTGCGGCTGATGCGGCATCACGTGGCTGTACAGAGTGCCACGGCCCGACGCCTCGATCGGGTCCCAGTCCAGCGAGCGGCATGTCGGGCACATCGGCTGCGGCGGGTTGCGCACCGTGCCGCATCCATTGCAGCGCTGGATCAGCAGCTTGTGATCGCGCAGCCCGTTCCAGAAGAACTCGGTATCCGGGCTGACGGTCGGTGCGAGTCGGGTCGCCATCAGTTGGCCGGCTTGAATCGCAGGACCCGAAAGCGTTGCTTGCCAAGCACTTCGCCGTGTTGGTCGGTATAGGTGAGCACCCAGGTGACGAAGAACCCGGTGCCCAGCGCCGTGGTCTTCTCGTCGGAAACCTCCTCGTACACCGACGTCGCGCTGATCACGTCACCCAGTTTCGGGTAGCGATTGATCTCGAATTCCGAGTTGGTGGCCACGATGCTGGTGTATCCGGCCTCGTCGAGAAACGCGGTGGGATTGTTGGTGATTTCGACGGGGGACGCCGCCGCGCTCACCGATGCCTTCCAATTTCGGTGCCGGCATTGTCCACGTTTGCAGCATCACCGGTGGCGACACGATGCCGCCGAACCGCGACTTCTCCGCGAACTCCGGGTCTAGGTAGACCGGGTTCATGTCGTTGAGCGCATAGGCCCAATGCCGAATCATCGGCTGGTTCACCGGATCCGGCGCCAGCGACGGCTTCGCGGAACCGCCGGTCGGTTGGCCAACGAGGGCCTTCAGCTTGCTCTGCAGGTCGGTGTCGGTCACTGAGCGGATCCTCCTGATTTCTCGGCAGTGTGCTCATCCTTTGGGCGAAGGTCACGTGGGGCTCGCGGCATGCCCAACCCGGCCATCGCGATGATGTCGCGCTGGATTTCGTTGGCGCCGCCGCCGAAGGTGCTGATGACCGCGACGCGATAGGCGGATTCCAGTGCTCCGCGCAGCGGAGCCTCAGCGCCGCGTCGTAAACCGTTGTGATCGAGAACTTCCAGTAGCTCGCGGGCCACGATCGGTGCCAGCTCGGTGCCGAACACCTTGGCCGCCGACGCTTCTCCCATGTTCAGCACGCCCTTGGCCATGGCGGCGTTGACTCGGAGGTTGAGCAGCTTGTACGCGGCAACTTGCGCCTCGACCCGGGCCAGTGCCTGCTGTACCCACGGTTGGTCGATCACCAGTCCGTCGTCGAGCTTGGTGTCCTGGGCCCACTGCAGCGTCTGGTCGAACAGCGGCTCGAGCGCGCCGAGGTTTCCCAGCGCCGCGCGCTCGAAGTTCAACTGGGTGGTGATCAGCTGCCAACCCTGGTTTTCGCCCGCGACGATCGCGCTGGCCGGCACCCGGACGTCGTCGTAGAAGGTGTAGAAGGTCGAGACGCCCGGCATGGTGTGCAGCGGCTGCCAGGAGAACCCGGGCGACGAGGTTGGCACGATGAAGATCGAAATACCCTTGTGCTTCTTGACATTCGGATCGGTGCGGGCGGCCAGCCAGATGTAGTCGGCGTAGCCCGCGCCGCTGGTGAACATCTTCTGGCCGTTGATCACGTAGTAGTCGCCCTCGCGTGTCGCGGTCGTGCGCAGCGACGCCAGGTCGCTGCCGGCCCCGGGCTCCGAGTATCCGATGGCGAATTCCACCGTGCCGTCCAGGATGGCCGGCAGGAACTGTTGCTTCTGCTCCTCGGTGCCGTAGTGCATCAGCGTCGGCCCGACGGTGTTCAACGTCACCAGCGGTATCGGTGCGTTCACCCGCCGGGCCTCCTCGGCGAAGATGAACTGCTCGATCGCCGAGAAACCGCGGCCGCCAAACTCTTTCGGCCAGCCGACGCCGAGCAGGTCGGCGGCCGCCAGGGCCTGCACGCATTCGCGGACGGCGGAGCCGCCCTCCATCCGCTCGCTGACCGCGGCCTGACGCTCCGGTGTCATCACCGTCTGCATGGTCGCGCGGATCTCGTCGCGCAGTCGCTCTTGGTCAGGGGTGTAGTCGAGGCGCATCTTCTCAGCCGCCCAGCCTGACCGGCATCCGTTTGACCCCGGGCACCATGGTGGCCCGCATTCGGTCTACCTCACCGACCAGCTCGAGGCGGGGGAAGCGGCGCAGCAACTCCTCGAACATCACGGTCGCCTCCAGCCGCGCCAATTGCGCTCCGACACAGGAGTGTTCGCCGCAGCCGAACGCGATGTGCGGGTTGGGATGACGGGTCACCTTGAACTCCTCGGAGTCGGGGCCGAAGACGTCCTCGTCACGGTTGGCCGAGCCGTAGAGCATCACCACCACGTCGCCCTCGGCGATTCGCTGGCCGCGGATCTCGACGTCGACCATCGCGGTGCGGGCCATGTGCACCACCGGGCTGTTCCAGCGCAGCATCTCCTCGACGGCGACCGGGATCAGCGATGCATCGTCGACCAGCAGCCGCTGCTGATCGGGATGGGTGATCAGCGCCAGGGTGCCGAGCGCGATCAGGTTGCGCGTCGTCTCGTTGCCGGCCACCAGCAACAGGAACGCGAAGTTCAGCAGGTCCTCGTCGGTGAGCCGGTCGCCGTCGATCTCCGCACCGGCCAGCACCGAGAGCAGGTCGTCGCGCGGCTCGACTCTCCTTGCGCCGATCAGCTTTTGAAAGTATTCGAACAGCTGGCCCGCAGCCACCAGCGGGTCGAGTTCGATTTCTGGGTCGGCGGTTCCGGTAGCCGCGTCCGACCACGCCCGAAACTGTTCCCAGTCGTCGGGTGGGGCGCCGATCAGTTCGGCGATCAGCCGGGTGGGCAGCGGCGCGGCGACCGTCTCGGCGAACTCGTGCACCGAGTCCGGTTCCAGACCGTCGAGGATGCCGCGCACCAGCTCGCGGATCTTGGGTTCGAGCACCGAGACCCGGCGCCGGGTGAAGCCGGAGTTGATCAGCTTGCGCATCTGCCGGTGCCGGGGCGGATCAGTGAAGATCAGGTTGCCCGGCTGGACCGGGCTCGGGAGCGCGGGGTCGGGGATCGTGATGCCCTGGGTGGACGTGAAGGTCGACGGGCTGCTCGAGACGTAACGGACGTCCTCGTATTTGAGCAGCGCCCAGAAGTTGGTGACGTCATTCCAGCAGACCGGCGAGGTCGCGCGCAGCTGACGGTAGGCGGGAAAGGGATCGCCGGCGTAGAAGTCCGGAGAGTGCAGCGGGACCGTGGAGATCGATCTAGCGGTCACCTAGGCCTCCTCGGCAACGCAGATCGTACATATTCAGTCGATCTGTCCGGTCGACTCTGTCTACTCCGGCAGCGCCGACGATGTCAATACGGTGTTGTTGAACTGAATTAGGCGTGCGTGTCTATCGAGCATTGACGACAACGTGCGCACAGGTGTAGACCAAACGGTGAGCCGCCGGAAGGAATGCACATGGCTGACCCACGCTCGTTGATCGACACCTACGCGGTCTACATCGACGGCCGGTGGGTCGAACCGGCCGGGGGGCGCTACGACGACGTCAACCCGGCCACCGAGGCGGTGATCGCGTCCGCGCCTGATCCGAGTCATGCCCAGGTCGCCGGCGCGGTCGCGGCGGCGCGGGCGGCGTTCGACTCCGGACCGTGGGCCGAGGCCGGACCGGCGCAGCGGTCGGGATACCTCAACCAGCTCGGCGAGGCGTTACTGACGCACGCCGACGCGTTTTACGAACTCGCGCAACAGGAGTGGGGCTGCACGTCCAACGAACGGGTCATCCATGTCGAAGGGCCCGCGTTCGCGGCGCTGAACGCCGCGGAACTGGCCACCCACCCCGTCGAAGAACCGATCGACGCCTTCGGCGCGGCCGGCAAGACGCTGTTGCGCTACGAGCCGTTGGGCGTGGTGTCGATCCTGACGCCGTGGAACTTTCCGCACACCCTCAACGTGATGAAGGTCTGCGCGGCGTTGGCCGCCGGCAACACCGTGGTGCTGAAACCTTCACCACTCGCGCCGCTGGCCGGCCTCGTGCTGGCCCGAATCATCGACGAACACACCGACATTCCGCCGGGCGTGGTCAACGTCGTCACGCCCACCGACCTCGAAGCCAGCAAGCTGCTGACCGTCGACCCCCGTATCGACATGGTCAGCTTCACCGGGAGTTCGGTGGTCGGCCGCGAGGTGATGTCCGCCGCCGGCGCGAGCATGAAGCGGCTGCTGCTCGAACTCGGTGGCAAGTCGGCCAGCATTGTGCTCGAAGACGCGTCGTTGGACGACGAAGCGCTGCAACGAATGTTGTTCGAATCGTGCTCGTTTCACGCCGGCCAGGCCTGCATTCTGCACAGCCGGTTGCTGCTCCCCGATGCGATCCACGACGAGGTCGTCGACCGACTGGTCGCCCTCGCACAGTCGGTGAAGGTCGGCGACCCGACCGATCCGGACGTCACCATGGGGCCGCTGATCAGCGACGCCCAGTGCAAACGCGTTCAGGCACACGTGAATCGGGCGCTCGATGACGGCGCCAAGGTGGCCACCGGGGGCGGCCGGCCGGCCGGCCTGGACAGGGGCTTCTACTTCGAACCGACGATCCTCACCGACGTCACGCCGGACTCGACGATCGCTCAGGAGGAGGTGTTCGGTCCGGTGCTGTCGGTGCTGCGCTACCGCGGCGACGACGAGGCCGTCCAGATCGCGAACAACTCGCAGTACGGGCTTTCCGGCGCGGTGTGGGGCACCGACGTCGACCGGGCACTGGCGGTCGCCCGCCGGGTGCGCACCGGCCAGATCGCCGTCAACGGATTCGGTCCGGGCGGTGCACCGTTCGGTGGATTCAAGCAGAGCGGGATCGGCCGGGAGAGCGGCGGCATCATCGGAATTCGTCAGTACATGGAGCCGAAGGCCATGGGACTGCCGGCGTGACGCGTCACGACGATGCAGAGCACTAGCGATGGGGAGGCGTGACGCCATGGAGTCGGCGCTCGGCGGACTTCGCGTCGTCGAGATCGCCGACGAGATCTCCGGCCCGTATTGCGGCAAGCTGCTCGCCGACCTCGGCGCTGATGTCACGAAAATCGAACCACCAGAGGGGGATCCGCTGCGACAGTGGGGGCCCTTTCCCGGCGAACAGCCCGATCCGGATCGGGCTGGCCTGTTCACATACCTCAACGCCGGCAAGCGCGCCGGGGCACCCGGTGCTGCCCGCGAATTGATCGCCGAGGCCGACGTGCTGATCGACGGCTGCGGACTCGTTGTCTCGCAACCGGTTTCACGCCTGGTCGCGGTGCGGATCTCGAATTTCGGCCGGCACGGTCCGCTGCGCGACCGGATCGCGACACCGCTGACCTTGCAGGCCATGGCGGGCTGGATCAGTGCCCGCGACCCGGAACGCCCGCCGGTGCAAGCCGGCGCCCGGATCGCGGAGTATGTCGCGGGCGCCTACGCCGCGCTCGGGGCGCTGACCGCGTTGCGGATCGCGCCGGCCGGCCAGGTGACCGAGGTCGACGTTTCGGTGCTGGAGGCGCTGCTGTCGACGCTGCCGTATCCGATGCTGATGTCGGAGCGGATGCGTGCGCTGGGCCTACCCACCAACGTGCGCCAGGCCCCGATACTCGGAGTGGTGCGCGCCGCCGACGGCTGGGTCGGGATCAACTGCCTGACCGGACAGCACTGGCTCGACGTATGCGACATGCTCGAGCTGTCCGAGTTCGGCGAGCAGCAGTTCGCGATCATGATGGGCGGCCCCGAGCGCGCCGCGTTCTACGCCGCGGCCCAGCCGTGGCTGGACCAGCGCACCGTCGGTGACATCGTCGAACTCTGCCAGGCACTGAGGATTCCGGCGGCTCCGGTGGCCGACGGCGCCGACGCGCTGGAAAACCCGCAGTACGCCAAACGCGGCTTCTTTGTCGAGGGCGGCGGCACGGGCTGGTCGTTTCGCCAGCCGGGGCCGCCGTTTCGGCTCTCGAAAACACCACCCGGGCCCGCACCGGTCGACGTCCGACCGCGGGCCGCGGCCGAGCCGGTTGCGGACTTGTCGCTACCCTTCGCCGGACTGAAAGTGCTTGACCTGAGTACCTTTTGGGCGGGCGGATACCTCACCTGCTTCTTGGGTGCGTTCGGTGCCGACGTGGTCAAGCTCGAGTCGATCCAGCGGCCCGACGGCTTCCGTTACTCCGGGGCCCAGCCGTTCGAGGGTGAGGATTGGTACGAGCGCAGCCCGCTGTGGCAGGCCACCAACCTCAACAAGCGCGACATCACGCTGGATCTGAGTTCGCCGCGGGGCCGCGACCTCGCGCGTCGGCTCGCCACGCAGGCCGACGTCGTCGTGGAGAACTACTCGCCGCGGGTGGTCGAGCAGTTCGGGCTCGACTACGACTCGCTGGCCGCGCTGCGTCCCGACATCATTGCCGTCCGCATGCCCGGGTTCGGTCTCGACGGCCCGTGGCGCGACTACGTAGGTTGGGCGCTGAACATCGAGCAGGTCTCCGGAATGACCGCGGCCACCGGATATCCCGACGGTCCGCCGTGCAACGTGCAGGGCCCCGCAGATCCGATCGTCGGTGTGCATGCGGGCGTCGCGCTGCTCGCCGCGCTCGAGCATCGTCGCCGTACCGGTGAAGGCCAGCTGATCGAGATCGCGCAGATCGAAGTCGGCGCCGCCGTGACCGCAGAACCGGTGATCGAGTTCTCGATGAACGGCGCCGTTCGCCCGCGCGAAGGCAACCGGCGGCGCGGCGTCTGGCAGGGCGTCTACCCGGCCGACGACGACGAAACCTGGGTGGCGCTGACGGCCCGCGACGACGCCGACCGGTCGAGGCTGGCCGACGCGATGGGGGTTGCCGGGCTGCCGGCCGATGACCACGACGCGTTCGATGACGCCGTCGCGGCCTGGACGCGGACCCAGAGTGCTGCGAAAGTCGTTGCAGCCCTGCATGAACGCGGTGTCCCCGCCGAAGAGGTGACGACGGCCGAGCAGATGTACGACCTGCCAGGCCTCGACGCCCGCGGATTCTACGAGGAGTTCGACCACGCGGTGACCGGCCGACACCGCTATCCCGGCTGGCCGCTGCGCATCATCCCAGGCCCGCCGCGCCATCACCGCTTCAGCGCCCCCACCCTCGGTCAGCACAACGACGAGGTCCTCGGCGGCCTGGGGCTCTCCCACGATGACCTCGATGCGCTGCGTAGCAACCAGGTGATCGGCCAACGACCGATGGGCTAGCCTGCTGACGTGCTGCTGTCCTCGCTTGATCCTTCCCTCGTCGCAGGTGGCCGCGATCTCGAGAACGCCGTCCGGTTCGGTGACGTCACGCTCAGCCGCAGCGACGTGGTCGGCGCCGCCAACTCCGTCGCCGAACGGGTCCGCGGTGCCGGGCGGATCGCGGTGCTTGCCACGCCCACCGCGCCGACCGCGCTGGCCATCGCCGGCTGCCTGATCGCCGGGGTGCCCGTCGTCCCGGTGCCGGCCGACGTCGGACAGGCCGAGCGCCGCCACATCCTCACCGACTCCGGCGCACAGGCCTGGCTGGGCCCGGTGCCCGACCAACCGGAAGGCTTGCCGCACATTCCGGTCCGGATGGGCGCGCGGTCGTGGCACCACCAGCCAGAGCCGTCGCCGCAGGACACCGCGCTGATCATCTACACCTCGGGCACCACCGGGCCGCCCAAAGGCGTGCAGCTGAGTAACCGGGCGATCGCAGCGGACCTCGACGCGCTTGCCGAAGCCTGGCAATGGACCCCCGATGACACGCTGGTCCACGGCCTTCCGCTGTTCCACGTGCACGGGCTGGTGCTGGGCCTGCTCGGCTCGCTGCGCATCGGAAACCGCTTCGTGCACACCGGAAAACCGACACCCGAGGCCTACGCCGCGGCCGGCGGCACGCTGTATTTCGGCGTTCCGACGGTGTGGTCGCGGGTAGTCGCCGACCCCGCCGCCGCCGAGGCCTTGCGTTCGGCGCGGCTGCTGGTATCCGGCAGCGCGGGGCTGCCGGTGCCGGTGTTCGACGGGTTGGTGCGGCTGACCGGGCACGCGCCCGTCGAGCGGTACGGCGCCACCGAGTCGCTGATCACGTTGTCGACCCGCGCCGACGGCGAACGGCGCCCCGGCTGGGTCGGCCTGCCACTGGCCGGTGTCGAGACCCGGCTGGTCGACGACGACGGACGCCCAGTGCCGCACGACGCGGAAACCATTGGGCGACTGCAGGTTCGGGGTCCGACACTGTTCAACGGCTACCTCAACCGGCCCGATGCGACCGCGGAGGCGTTCGACGCCGACGGCTGGTACCGCACCGGCGACGCCGCGGTGATCGACGCCGACGGGATGCACCGCATCGTCGGCCGCGAGTCGGTCGACCTGATCAAGTCCGGGGGATACCGGGTCGGCGCCGGCGAGATCGAGACCGTGCTACTCGGCCATCCGGGCGTATCGGAGGCGGCCGTGGTCGGGGTGCCCGACGACGACCTCGGCCAGCGCATCGTCGCCTTCATCGTCGGCTCGCCTGAGCACACAGCCGAGCCGCAAGAGCTGATCGACTATGTGGCTCAACAGCTTTCGGTGCACAAGCGGCCGCGCGAGGTCCGGCTCGTCGATGAACTGCCGCGCAACGCCATGGGCAAAGTGCTGAAGAAACAGTTGCTGTCGCAGGGCTGAGCGCGCGGCGGTGTGACACGAGCGCCGGATTCTCTTACCGTCGTATCCGTGCAGACTCGCAGTGTGACGCCGATGCGGCGAGTCGCCGCGGCGTGCCTGGTCGGCTCGGCGATCGAGTTCTATGACTTCCTGATCTACGGCACCGCGGCGGCGCTGGTGTTCCCGACGGTGTTCTTTCCGCATCTGAGCTCGACGCTGGCCAGCGTCGCCTCGATGGGCACTTTCGCCAGCGCCTTCATCTCCCGTCCGATCGGCGGGGCCACCTTCGGCTACCTCGGAGACCGGTTGGGCCGCAAGAAGACGCTGATCGCCACCCTGCTGATCATGGCGGTGGCCACTGTGAGCGTTGGCCTGGTGCCCAGTACGGCCACCATCGGTCTGGCGGCGCCGTTCATCCTGATCGCGCTCCGGTTGGTGCAGGGGTTCGCCGCGGGCGGCGAATGGGCCGGTTCGGTGCTGCTGAGCGCCGAGTACGCGCCAGCCGACAGGCGCGGCCGGTACGGAATGTTCACCCTGCTCGGCGGTGGTGTGGCCACGGTGCTGACCTGCCTGACGTTTCTGGGTGTGAACGTCAGCATCGGTGAGAGCAGCCTGGCGTTCATGCGCTGGGGTTGGCGGATACCGTTCCTGATCAGTTCCGTGCTGATCGGCATCGCGCTCTACGTGCGGCTGCGGATCGACGAAACACCGGTGTTCGTCGCGGAAGAAGCCGCGGACCAGGTTCCCAAAGCGCCCATCGCGGAACTGCTGCGCCTGCAGCGTCGCGAGATCGTCTTAGCGGCCGGCAGCATCCTCAGCGGCATGGGGTTCGTCTACATGGGCAATACCTACCTGCCGCTGTTCGCGCACTCGCACCTCGGGTACACCCGTAGCTTCATCTGGACCGTGGGTGCGCTGGGCGGCCTGGCCAGCATCACGTCCGTGACGATCTCGGCGGTGTTGTGCGACCGGGTGGGTCGGCGCCGAATGATGTTGCTGGGCTGGGCGGGATGTGTGCCGTGGGCGTTCGCGGTGATGCCGCTGATCGATTCCGGCAAGCCGGCGCTGTACGCCGTCGCGGTGATCGGCATGTGCGCGATCGCCAACATCGGGTCGGGGCCCACCGGCGCGTTCATTCCCGAGTTGTTCCCCACCCGCTATCGCTACAGCGGATCGGCATTGGCGGTGAACCTGGCCGGCGTGCTCGGCGGCGCCCTGCCGCCAATGATTGCCGGGACGCTGCAGGCCAGCTGCGGCAGCTGGGTGGTCGGCCCGATGCTGGCCGTGCTCGGCATCGCCAGCTTCGCGTGCACCTACCTGCTGCCCGAGACCAAAGGGATCTCATTGGAGCCCGCCCGCGAGGTCACCGGGGCATCCGCCGGCTGAAGGTTGGCCGCAGCCTTTTCACCGCCCGTTCCCTGACGAATCAGCGCGCCTGGGAGTCCGGCTCACGTTAAGTCCGCGTTACGCGAGTATTTCGATCACATTGTGGGAAATCGCCGTCGGCAGGTCTTTGGGCGCGCTCAATAGGAGGGCACCTTCATCGCCGCCGACTACGAATCGGCTTTCCTCGTGAGGAGAAATCGCATGTCGTTTGTTACCACGCAACCGGAATCGCTCAGGGCCGCGGCGAGCGCGCTGGAACACCTCGGCACCGCGCTGGCCGCCGAGGATGCCGCGGCCGCGCCACCAACCACCGGTGTGATTCCGGCGGCCGCCGACGAGATCTCGGCGCTGCAGGCCGCGCAATTCGCCGCCTATGGAACTTGGTACCAACAGGTCAGTGCCCAGGCCCAAGCGGTGCATCAGCAACTAGTGAACAACCTGAGTTCCAACGCGGGCTCCTACGGTGAAACCGAAGCAGCCAATCAGGTCGCCGCCGCTTCAACGTCGTCGTCGGGCGCGCTGGGTGGTGCGACCACCGCGCAGGCCGGCGACAATCCGGGGTCGTCGTTCGCGACCTTCGGCACACCGTTCAACTGGTTGCAGAACACCGGCGCAGCAGCGTCCGACTTCATCGCACTGGGTCAAGGTCAGTTCCTTCCCGGCGCGGTGAGCTGGGATCCGTATGGGCCTGGTGCGGAGCTGGCGCCATTCATGCCGACCGGCCCGGCCGCCACCGCTGCCGCCACCGGTGGCGTCGGATCCCCGGTGCTGGCCGGCGTGGGTCAGGCGTCCGCGCTCGGGCAGTTGTCGGTTCCACCGGGCTGGACCGCGGCGGCCGCACCCGCTGCCAACCCCGTTCCCGCGACTCTGGCGGGTGCCGGCTGGACCAGCCCGGCAACGCATGCGGCGCCGGTCACCGCGATGCCGGCCGGTTTGCCGTCGATGGCTTCGGCCGGACGTGCGGGCCACGCTTTCGGTGCCCCACGCTACGGCGTCAAGCCTGTCGTGATGCCCAAGCCGTCCATTGTGTGAGCCGGCTCTACCCCCACAACCTCTCTGCCAGAAAAGGATTGACAGTCATGACTCTTGATTTTGGAGCACTCCCCCCAGAGGTCAACTCGACGCGGATGTACACCGGTCCGGGGGCGGGCCCGCTGATGGCCGCTGCCGCGGCCTGGAACAACTTGGCCGCCGAGATGAACTCGACGGCGGTCGGTGCCCAGTCGGTGATCGCGGCGTTGGCTGACGACCAATGGCTGGGCACGTCGTCGGTGGCGATGGCCACCGCCTCGGCGCCGTATCTCGATTGGCTGCAGACCACCGCCGCGGCGGCTCAACAGGCGGCCGAGCAAGCGATGGCATCGGCGGCCGCCTACGAAGCGGCCTATGGGATGACCGTGCCCCCGCCGGTCGTCGCCGCCAATCGGGCTCAACTCGCGGCGTTGGTGGCCACTAATCTGCTGGGCCAGAACACCCCGGCCATCGCTGTCACCGAAGCTCACTACGGCGAGATGTGGGCGCAGGACGCCGCCGCGATGTACAGCTACGCGGCCGCTTCGGCCAGTGCCGGCCGGCTGGTGCCGTTGACGGACCCGCAACCGGTGACCAACTCCGGGGGTGTCGGCGCGCAGGGCGCCGCGACCGGTCCGTCCGCCGGGCTAGCGGGGTTGGTGTCCAATATGCCCGGTGCGATGCAGTCGCTGTCGAGTCCGGTGTCGGCGGCCGCGAGCCCGGCCCAGGCTCTGGGCCCACTGGACGATTTCTTCGACAGCAACCTTGTGTCGAACATTCCGAACGGGCTTTTCGACATGGCGTCCTGGAATGGCTTCAACGCGATCGTGTCCGGAATTCTCTACGCACACACCGCCGACGCGGGCCTGGTCGGCAAAGGCTTGGCGCCCGCCTTCGGCGGCCTGGGCGTGGTGGCTGCACCGGCTGCCGCTCCGACGTCGGCGGTCGGTGCCGGCGCGGCACCGGTGTTGGCCGGGCTGGGGCAGGCTTCCACGGTCGGCAAGTTGTCGGTACCCACTGGATGGTCGGCGGCCGCGCCCGCCGAACAGGCCACCGCCGCAGCGCCGCTGACGGGTTCGGGATGGACGAGCCCCACCGAGGAGCCGGCCGGAACCACCAACGTGGCGGCGGGAATGCCGGCCTATGCCTCGGCAGGACGCGGCGGATACGGTGCGGGGCCGCGCTACGGCGTCAAGCCGACCGTGATGCCCCGGCAGGTGTTCGCGTGATCAGTTGGCGTGTAGATCCTCGTTCAGGGCGATCCCGCGGCCGTCGCGGGACACCACCTCCACCGCACCGGTCACCGAATTACGGCGGAACAGCAGATTGCTGCTACCGGCAAGTTCGCGGGCCTTGACCGAATCTCCTTCGGGCAGAGCCACTTTCGTACCCGCGGTGACGTACAGGCCGGCTTCGACGACGCAGTCGTCGCCCAGCGGAATGCCCAGCCCGGAGTTCGCGCCGAGCAGGCAGCGCTTGCCCAACGAAATCACCTCGGTGCCACCGCCGGACAGCGTGCCCATGATCGATGCTCCACCACCGATGTCGGAGCCGTCGCCGACTACCACGCCGGCCGAGATACGCCCCTCCACCATCGAGGTGCCCAGCGTGCCGGCGTTGAAGTTGACGAACCCTTCGTGCATCACCGTGGTGCCGGACGCCAGATGCGCGCCGAGGCGCACCCGGTCGGCGTCGGCGATGCGCACCCCGTTCGGCACCACGTAGTCGACCATCCGCGGGAATTTGTCGACGCCGTACACCGTGACCGGCCCGCGCCGGCGCAGCCGAGCCCGTACCGTCTCGAAACCCTCCACGGCGCAGGGCCCGTGGCTGGTCCACACCACGTTGGTCAGGACGCCGAAGAACCCGTCGGCATTGAGCCCGTGCGGAGCGACCAGCCGATGCGAGAGCAGGTGCAGTCGCAGGTATGCGTCGTAGGCGTCGACGGCCGTGTCCTCGAGCGAGCCGATGACCGTGCGCACTACCACGGTTTCGACGTCGCGCTCGTCGTCGCGGCCCGCCAGCGCACCGAACTCTTCGGGAACCTCGGCCACCGACAACCGCGTCGTGCCGGTCTCGCCCGATTCGATCAGTTCCGGTGCGGGGAACCAGGTGTCGAGAACCGATCCGTTGGCGGCGATGGTCGCAAGGCCAATGCCCGAAGCTGCAGTCACCGGGCCCACGCTACCCACCGACTACGCTGGGTCTGTGCTGGACCTATGCGGCGACCCGATCGAGCTGACGGCCGCGCTGGTCGACATTCCGAGCGAGTCGCGGCACGAAGAAGTCATCGCCGCCGAGGTCGAGGCCGCGCTGCGCGCCCAGACTCCCCCTTCGTTGAACTGGGAGATCATCCGCAACGGCAATGCGGTGCTGGCCCGAACCGCGCTGGGCCGTCCGACCCGGGTGATGCTGGCCGGCCACCTCGACACAGTGCCGGTGGCCGGCAATCTGCCGAGCCGCCGCGACGCAGAGTCGCTGCACGGCTGCGGCACCACCGACATGAAGTCGGGTGACGCGGTCTTCCTGCACCTGGCCGCGACCGTGGCCGAACCCGCGCACGACCTGACGCTGGTGCTCTACGACTGCGAGGAGATCGAGTCCTCGGCAAACGGATTGGGTCGCATCGAACGCGAGCTGCCGGACTGGCTGGAAGCCGACCTAGCAATCCTGGGCGAGCCAACCGGTGGCTACATCGAGGCGGGGTGTCAGGGAACGTTGCGGGTTATCCTGCGCGCCAACGGAACCCGCGCGCACTCCGCGCGATCATGGTTGGGCGACAACGCAATCCACAAGCTCGGGGCGGTGCTGGACCGCTTGGCGAGCTACCAACCGCGCAGTGTCGACATCGACGGCTGCGTCTACCGCGAGGGGCTGTCGGCGGTGCGCATCGACGGCGGGGTGGCGGGCAACGTGATTCCCGACGCGGCATCGGTGACAGTGAACTACCGCTTCGCCCCGGACCGCTCGGCCGACGCCGCGCTGCAACACGTGCACGAGGTGTTCGACGGCCTCGACGTGCGTATCGAGCAGACAGATTCGGCGGCCGGAGCGCTGCCCGGCTTGTCCAACCCCGCGGCCATGGGCCTGGTCGATGCCGCCGGCGGCCAGGTGCGGGCGAAGTACGGCTGGACCGACGTGTCCCGGTTCGCCGCCCGCGGCATTGCCGCGGTCAACTACGGACCCGGCGAACCCAACCTCGCGCACACCCGCGACGAGTTGGTGCCCGTCCACCAGATCACCGATGCCGTCACGCTGCTGCGGGCGTACCTGAGCAGCTAGGCGCGCTGAGCCTGGGCGGTTGCGTCGGCGGCCGCGGGATGCAGGCCCCGGTCGGCCAGGTCGGCAGCGACATCCGCTAGCGCCGCCGCGTCACCGGCGGCCAGTGCCCGGGCATGGGCCAGCGTCAACCGCCCCAGCACGCAATCGACTTCGCCCGCCAGACGTCCGGCCCGCTGCACGGCCCGGACGTCGCCCAGGCGCGCGCAGTCCTGCAGGGCGCGCACCGCGATCGCCGACTGGCCGCCGCGCTCGGCGGTCTGCACCGCCTCGCGGGCGGCTTCGATCGCGCCGGTGGTGTCGCCGTGGGCCGCCTTCGACCACGCCCTGGCCAACGCCAACTCCGGGGCGAACAGCGACGACTTGAGTCCGTGCAGCGACTCGGCCCGGCTGAAAACCATTGCGGCTCGCTGTTGTTCGCCTTGTTGGCCGAGCGCCTGGGCCAGCAGCATCAGCGACAATGGTCCCCAGGAATAACCGGTGCGGGCCAGCGGGTCGGCGGCCCGGCTCAGTAGTGTGACGGCGGCGTCGAAGTCGCCCTGGGCGATTGCGACGTAGCCGACCAGTGTCTCGCCGATCGCCCGGCCGGGCTGCTGCAGCTCGGCGAAGTCGGTGTAGCGCTGGGCCAGTGCGCGGGCCTCGATCAGCCGGCCAGCCATCAGCAGCGCGGTGATCCGGCCGAAGCCGCTGGTGAACCGCAGCAGGCCTGGATGGTCGGCGGCGGTCGCGCGCTGGGCGAGCGCCTCAACGTCGTCGAACCGCCCGGTGCGAGCCGAGCTCAGCGCCGCCGACGAAGCGGCCCATCCCACGGCCACCGGGTCGGCGTGTGGCGACGCCAGCACCTCGCCCGCGATCCGCAGCGTGCGTAGCGGCGTGCCCGCGTTCATGGCGAACGTCGCCGTCAGTGCGTCGAGGGTGGCCTGTGCGCCCAGCGAGTCGACCCGGTTGCGGGTGGTCTGCAGAAACGCGGTGGCCTGCGCCGGCTCGCCCAGCATCCAGAACTGGTTGGCCGCCCGCGGCAGGGCCCACGCCATCAGCTCTGGCGGCGAAAGCCGGTCGGGGTCGACCGCGCTGAGCACGGCGTCGGCTTCGCGCCCGCGGCCCTGCCAGGCCAGCGCGTAGCCCAGAGCCAGCCGGGCGGCCAGGCCGTCCGCGCGTTCCAGGGCGGCGCGGGCAAGGCGTTCGGCGAGAGTGAGCTCACCGAAGCGCAGCGCTTGCTGCGCAGCGCCGCTCAGGTCACTGTCCAGGCGATCATCGTCAGGGGTGTCGCTGTCGATGGCGAGCGCGGCGAGTCGCAGCCGGTCGCCGACGTGATCGGCCGGGCCGGCCGCGAGCTGCCCGACCAGCGACATGCGCAGCGCGCGTGCGGTGTCCGGCGGCAGCGCCGCACCCGCCCGGGCGGTGTAAAGCGGATGCGCCGGGTAGACCATGGCGTTGCCGTCGACCGTGATTGCGTCGAGGGACTCGGCCTGCTCGACGACGTCGTCGCCGACCAGCGCAGTCAGGTCGCGGCGTGGTAGCGGGGTGGCCAGCGACAGGTAGTCCAGCGCCGTGCGCACCGGCGACGGTAGCCCGGCCAGGTAGCTGTCGACCTGGGCCGGCAGCGCTTCGTTGGGTGGGCCGATGTCCACCCGGCGCAGCAGGCCGTCGTTCCATAGGGCCTCGATCGCCTCCGGCAGCTCGCCGTCGGAGCGGGCCGTGACGATCAGCCGGGCCGAGCCGCGGAGCGCCAGCTGATAGATCAGCGCGGCCGACAGCCGGTCCAGGTGATGCGCGTCGACGACGACGAAGAGCCGCTCGCCGGCCAGCTGCTCCTGCGCGGCCCGTAGCAGCTCGCCGGGTCGGGCGGAGTCGTCGGCGACGCTGCCGGCCAGCAGCGAGCGGAACGCGCCGAATGGGATGGCCTGTTCGGTTGCCGTGCCGATCGCCCAGCGGGCGTCGCCCGGGGCCGCGCTGCGGGCCAGCAGCGTCTTGCCGGCAGCGTCGGCGCCGAGGATCGCCACACCGGCACGATCGGGATCGTCCAACGCGGCCACGACGTCGCGCAGCACGGCCTCCGGCGGCGCGGTGACCCAGGGACTCGGCATCGCCGGATTTTATGGCGCGGCCACCGGGCCGCATGCGATTAGGCCCAAATGCGCTCGCGGCCTTGGGTGGTCTACGTTTCGTCTGTGCCCGCGATCTGCGTCTACTGCGCGTCCGGACCCACCGACCCAGGGTTGCTGGGGCTGGCCGCCGAACTCGGCGAGGCGATCGCCGAGCGCGGCTGGACCCTGGTCTGGGGCGGCGGCAACGTCTCGGCGATGGGCGCGCTCGCGACCGCCGCTCGCGCACGCGGCGGCTGGACCGTCGGCGTCATTCCCACAATGCTGGTGCGCCGCGAGGTCGCCGACCACGATGCCGACGAGCTGATCGTCACCGACACCATGCGCGAGCGCAAACAGGTCATGGAAGACCGCGCCGACGCGTTCATCACGCTGCCCGGCGGCATCGGCACGCTCGAGGAGTTCTTCGAGGCGTGGACCGGCGGCTATCTCGGCGTGCACAACAAGCCGGTGGTGTTGCTGGATCCCGACGGGCATTACGACGACCTGTTGGCATGGTTGGCCGGGTTGGTGAAGAGCGGATATGTGTCACAGACTGCGATGGACCGGCTGGTGATCGTCGACGATATCGATGCGGCGCTGGCGGCCTGCACACCCCGCTGAGGGCGTTTGCTACCCGTCGATAGGCTGGCCGCCATGTCCGAAAACAACTCCGCAGACCAGTCGATCGGGCTGATCGATATTGCGACCCGGGCGCCCGCCGTATTGGCCGACCTTCCGGTGATTGCCCGCGGGCTGCTCACGTTGGTGCGGGCGCAGCCCAATTTCAAGATCTCGATCGGCAAGGTCTTTCAGGACCGGGCCGAGCGCTACGGCGACCGGATCTTCCTCCGATTCGGTGACCAGCAGCTGACCTACCGCGAGGCCAATGCCGCCGCCAACCGGTATGCGGCCGTGCTTGCGGCCCGTGGCGTCGGCCGCGGCGACGTCGTCGGGATCATGCTGCGCAACTCGCCCAACGCCGTGCTGATGATGCTGGCCGCGGTCAAGTGCGGCGCGGTCGCCGGGATGCTCAACTACCACCAGCGTGGCGACGTGCTGGGACACAGCATCGGCTTGCTGGAGGCCAAGGCGCTGGTCATCGAATCCGACTTCGTCGACGCGGTGGACGAGTGCGGGGGTGCCACCATCGAACCGACCACCATCGAGGAGATGGAGCGACTGGCCGCCACCGCGCCGACCACCAACCCGCCGTCGGCGTCGGCGGTGCTGGCCAAGGACACCGCGTTCTACATCTTCACCTCGGGCACCACGGGTCACCCCAAGGCCAGCGTGATGACCCACAAACGCTGGCTGTCCGCGCTGGCGGTGTTCGGCGGACTTGGCTTGCGGCTCAAGGGATCTGACACGCTGTACAGCTGCTTGCCGCTGTACCACAACAACGCGCTGACGGTCGCAGTCGGCTCGGTGATCAATTCCGGCGCGACGCTGGCTCTCGGTAAGTCGTTCTCAGCGTCGAAGTTCTGGGACGAGGTAATCGCCAGCAAGGCAACGGCTTTCATCTACATCGGCGAGATCTGCCGCTATCTGCTGAACCAGCCCGAGAAGCCGACCGACCGCGCGCACAAGGTGCGCATGATCGCCGGCAACGGACTGCGTCCGGAGATCTGGGACGAGTTCACCTCGCGGTTCAACATCGGCCGGGTCTGCGAGTTCTACGCGGCCAGCGAGGGAAACACCGCCTTCATCAACGTGTTTAACGTGCCGCGATCGGCGGGCTGGGCCGCGCTACCGGTGGCCTATGTCGCCTACGACGCCGACACCGGCGAACCGCAGCGCGGTGACGACGGCTGGGTGCAGAAGGTTCCGGCCGGGGAACCCGGTCTGTTGCTCAGCCCGGTCAGTCGACTGCAGCCGTTCGACGGCTACACCGACAAGAGCGCGAGCGAAAAGAAGCTGGTGCGCGACGCCTTCAAGAAGGGCGACTGCTACTTCAACACCGGCGACGTGATGAGCCCGCAGGGCATGGGTCACGCCGCGTTCGTGGACCGGCTCGGTGACACCTTCCGCTGGAAGGGCGAAAACGTGGCCACCACGCAAGTGGAGCGGGCCCTGAGCTCCGACAAGGCCGTCGAGGAGTGCACGGTATTCGGCGTCGAGGTCCCGCGCACCGGCGGTCGTGCCGGGATGGCCGCGGTGAAGCTGCGCGAAGGCAGCGACTTCGACGGCAAGGCCTTGGGCCAGACGGTGTACAAGCAACTGCCGGTCTATGCCATGCCGCTGTTCGTCCGCGTGGTCGAGTCGATGGAGCACACCACGACGTTCAAGAGCCGCAAGGTCGATCTGCGCGAGCAGGGCTACAACTCCGAGATCAAGGATCCGGTCTACGTGCTCGCCGGACGCGACGAGGGCTATGTGCCGTTCTACGACGACTATCCCGAGGAAGTGGCCAACGGCAAGCGGCCTCAGGGCTGAGTCGCACGGGACCACCTGCACCACTCGAGTCGTACCAGCACCGACTCGGGTGGCACCTTCTTTCGGAGTCGTGAGGTCGAGCGAGCGACCGGAGAGGCTGTTGAGCGCTCGGTGGCGGCGGCAGGCACGATGGAAGTGTGCAGCCCACCCTGTGCGGTCGCCCGGTGAGCGACCAGCGCGCGCTCATCATGGCGATCGTCAACCGCACCCCGGATTCCTTCTACGACCGCGGGGCGAACTTCGCTGATGACGACGCGCAGGCCGCCGTCCACCGCCTGATCGCCGAGGGTGCCGACGTGATCGATGTGGGCGGGGTGAAGGCCGGCCCGGGCGAGACCATCGACGCGCAGGCTGAGATCGCCCGGGTGATGCCGTTCATCGAGTGGCTGCGCGATGCCTACCCCGACCAACTGATCAGTATCGACACCTGGCGATCCGAGGTGGCACGGCTCGCCTGCCGGGCGGGCGCGGATCTGATCAACGACAGCTGGGGCGGCTATGATCCCGCGATGCCCGAGGTAGCGGCCGAATTCGGCGCCGGACTGGTGTGTTCCCACACCGGCGGCGCGAAGCCGCGCACGCGTCCGTTCCGGGTCAGCTACGGGACCAGCACCCGCGGGGTGGTCGACGACGTCATCAATGAAGTCAGCGCGGCGGCGCAGCGGGCCGTCGCCGCCGGGGTGGCCCGCGATCGTATTTTGATCGACCCGACGCACGACTTCGGCAAGAACACGTTCCACGGATTGGCGCTATTGCGGCACATGGAAGATCTTGTTAACACCGGGTGGCCGGTGTTGATGGCCTTGAGCAACAAAGATTTCGTCGGGGAGACTCTTGGGGTGGAGCTGACCGAACGGTTGGAAGGCACTCTGGCCGCCACCGCGCTGGCCGCTTCGGCGGGGGCCCGAATGTTCCGGGTGCATGAGGTCGGGCCCACCCGACGGGTGTTGGAGATGGTGGCGTCGATACACGGGCAGCGCCCGCCGGCACGCACGGTGAGAGGACTGGCATGACGGCATCTGAGCTGGTCGACCTCGCCGCCGAGGGCGCGCTGGCGGCGGCGCCCGGCGACGTCTGGCTGGCCGACCGGAGCTGGACCCGTCCGCAGTGGACCATCGAGGAGCTGGAGGCCGCCAAGGCCGGCCGGACCATCTCGGTGGTGCTGCCCGCGCTCAACGAGGAAGACACCGTCGAATCGGTGATCGAGAGCATCTCGCCGCTGGCCGGCGGGCTGGTCGACGAGCTGATCGTGCTCGACTCGGGATCCACCGACGACACCGAGATCCGGGCGATCGCCGCCGGCGCGCGCGTCGTCACCCGCGAACAGGCCCTGCCGGAGATCGCGCCGCGGCCGGGCAAGGGCGAGGTGCTGTGGCGTTCGCTCGCGGCAACCAGCGGCGACATCGTCGTCTTCGTCGACTCGGACCTGATCGAGCCGCACCCGATGTTCGTGCCGCGGCTGCTGGGGCCGCTTCTCACCGAGGACGGCGTTCATCTCGTCAAAAGCTTTTACCGGCGGCCATTGAAAACCGAGGACGCCCCCAGCGGTCGCGAGGGTGCCACCGGTGGCGGACGGGTCACCGAGCTGGTGGCGCGACCGCTGCTGGCCGCGTTGCGGCCCGAGCTGGGGTGCGTATTGCAGCCACTCGGTGGTGAATACGCCGCCACCCGGGAGCTGTTGACGTCGGTGCCGTTCGCGCCCGGTTACGGCGTCGAGATCGGCCTGCTCGTCGACACCTACGACCGGCTGGGGCTCGACGCCATCGCCCAGGTCAACCTCGGGGTGCGTGCACACCGCAATCGGCCGCTCGCCGAGCTGGGCCCGATGAGCCGCCAGGTCGTTGCGACGCTGCTGTCCCGCTGCGGCATCCCCGACTCCGGGGTGGGGCTGACTCAGTTCTTTGTCGACGGTGACGGCTACACACCGCGCACGTCGACCGTCTCGCTGGCCGACCGGCCGCCGATGAACAGCGTGGCGATCGCCAGCGCGGCGGAGCCAGGCGCCGCGGGTCGCCTCCATGCACCGAGTCGGCACCGCTAACAGGCCCGCACACTCCCGTCGGACTCATAAGGCAATATCGGTGCCGTGGCATTGGTGTTGCTGTACGTGGTGGTCTTGGTCCTGATCGCGATCGTGCTGTTCGGGGTGGCCAGTCTGCTGTTCGGCCGTGGTGAGCCGCTGCCGCCGCTGCCCCGGGGGACGACCCCGACGGTGCTGCCGGCGTCCGGTGTCACCCGCTCCGACGTCGACGCGGTCAAGTTCACTCAGACGCTGCGCGGATACAAGACCAGCGAGGTGGACTGGGTGCTGGATCGGCTCGGCCAGGAGCTCGACCTGTTGCGCGGCCAACTCTCGAGCGTGCATGCCGCGGTCGCCGGCGCCGACGAGCGGGAGGCGGCCGAGCACGAGGACGTGCCCGATGGTCACGCCTGACGACGGCCTGGTCCGCTGTGGCTGGGCGGTTGGCAAGCCGGGCAGCGCGGATTTCGACCTGTACCGCGACTACCACGATTCCGAGTGGGGTCAGCCGCTGCACGGGCAGACCGCACTGTTCGAGCGGATGAGTCTGGAGGCCTTCCAAAGTGGCTTGTCCTGGCTGATCATCCTGCGGAAACGGGAGAACTTCCGGAAGGCATTCGCCGGGTTCGCGCCCGAGAAGGTCGCCCGATTCACCGACACCGACGTCGCCCGGTTGCTGGCCGACGAAGGCATCGTTCGCAACCGGGCCAAGATCGAGGCGACCATCGCCAACGCGCGTGCCGTCGCCGAGGGCCCCGACGACTTCTCGGAGTTGCTGTGGTCGTTCGCTCCGGCCCCCCGACGCCGTTCCCAACGGCCCAAGACCCTGGCCGACGTCCCGGCCAGCACACCGGAATCCACCGCCATGGCACGCGAATTGAAGCGCCGCGGCTTCCGCTTTGTCGGCCCCACGACCGCCTACGCGCTGATGCAGGCGACCGGGATGGTCGACGATCACGTGCAGACCTGTTGGGTGCCCTCCGCCTTCTCAGCGGCCCGCGGCGCGGACCGCTGAGAAGGCGGGTCCACGAGCCTAAGCCGCCGCGTGACCGGCCCTGTGAAACGCCGAGCCGGAGGTCATGTGCACCTAGTCACGCGGATAGGGAACAATGGAGTGGTGAATGTGCAGTTGACGGGCCAGCTCGAATTCGGAGGGAGCGCTCGATGGCGGCGATGAAGCCCCGGACCGGTGACGGTCCACTGGAAGCGACGAAGGAGGGGCGCGGCATCGTAATGCGGGTACCGCTGGAAGGCGGTGGCCGCCTCGTCGTCGAGCTGACGCCCGCCGAAGCCGCTGCACTGGGCGACGAACTCAAGGGCGTCACGAGCTAAAGCCCGTCGCTTCATCCGGGCGTGACGTCCGGCGTCAGGCGCACACTTTCTGATAGATCTCGAGTGTCTGCTGCGCGATCTGCGACCAGGAGAACTCCGCGATGCAGCGCTGCCGTCCCGCCTCGCCATAGCGCTTCGCCCGCTCCGGATCGGCGACCACGGCGTCGACCGCCTGCGCGATCCGGCTCTGATAGCCGGCCGCGTCGCCCGCGTCGTAGTGCACCAGCGAACCCGTCACGCCGTCATCGACCACCTCTGGGATGCCACCCACGTCGGAAGCGACCACCGCCGTCCCGCACGCCATCGCCTCCAGGTTGACGATCCCCAGCGGTTCGTACACCGACGGGCAAACGAAAACTGTTGCAGCCGAAAGTATTTCTCGTATCTTATCGATCGACAACATCTCTTGGACCCAGAACACCCCGGTGCGTGAGGCGGCCAGCTGCGCGACTCCATCCCGCACTTCGGCGGCGATCTCCGGAGTGTCGGGCGCTCCCGCGCACAGCACCAACTGGACGTCGGGGTCGAAGTGGTGCGCGGCCGCCAACAGATGCGGTACGCCCTTCTGCCGAGTGATCCGCCCGACGAACGCGACGATCGGCCGGCTGCGATCGACCCCGAGCTCGGCCAGCACCGACTCGCCCGGCGCCGGCTCGACCGGATACCAGACGTCAGTGTCGATTCCGTTGCGCACGACGTGGACTCGGTCCGGATCGACCGTCGGGTAGACCCGCAACACGTCGTCACGCATGCCCGAGCTGACGGCGATCACCGCCTCGGCGGCGTTGACCGCGGTCAGCTCGACCCACGACGAAATCCGGTAACCGCCGCCGAGTTGTTCGGCCTTCCACGGGCGCAACGGCTCCAGCGAGTGTGCCGTCAGCACGTGCGGCACATCGTGCAACAGCGACGCCAGGTGCCCGGCCATGCCGGCGTACCAGGTGTGGGAGTGGACGACGTCGGCCTGCGCGGCGGCGCCGGCCATCACCAGATCGGTCGACAAGGTGGACAGTGCCGGGTTGGCGCCGCGCAGTTGGGTGTCCGGCTGATACGCGTGCGCGGTGGGCCTCGGCGCGCCCTGACAGTGCACGTCAACCTGGCACAGGTTGCGCAGTTGCGCGACGAGTTGGGTCACGTGTACCCCGGCCCCGCCGTAGACCTCGGGCGGGTACTCCCGAGTCATCATCGCCACGCGCATACCCGGCACCGTAGTGGTCGGTGTCAAACCCGGCAGGGGCCGACCCCTCGTCGACACGTGACCGCCGTCTCGCGGAACGATCCAAAATTGTTGATGGACAGTCCCTGCGCGTGGGTATTCCTTGGTTGATCTGGCAGGGGTAGCCGACGGCCGTTAGGTTTGATGCATGAGGGAAGCACCGCACGTGCTGGGCATTGTCCTGGCCGGGGGTGAGGGCAAGCGGCTGTACCCGTTGACCGCCGACCGCGCCAAGCCTGCGGTTCCCTTCGGCGGCGCGTACCGGCTGATCGACTTCGTGTTGTCCAATCTGGTGAACGCCCGCTACTTACGGATCTGTGTTCTCACGCAGTACAAGTCGCATTCACTGGACCGTCACATCTCGCAGAACTGGCGGCTGTCGGGGCTGGCCGGTGAGTACATCACCCCGGTCCCGGCTCAGCAGCGACTCGGCCCGCGCTGGTACACCGGTTCGGCCGACGCGATCTACCAGTCGCTGAACCTGGTCTACGACGAGGATCCTGACTACATCGTGGTTTTCGGCGCCGACCACGTCTACCGGATGGATCCCGAGCAGATGCTGCGCTTCCACGTCGAGAGCGGGGCCGGTGCCACTGTCGCCGGGATCCGGGTGCCACGCGCCGAGGCGAGCGCGTTCGGTTGCATCGACGCCGACGAGGCCGGGCGCATCCGCGGCTTCATCGAAAAACCGGCCAACCCCCCCGGTACGCCTGACGATCCGGAGGCCACCTTCGTGTCGATGGGGAACTACATCTTCACCACCAAGGTGCTCATCGACGCGATTCGTGCCGACGCCGACGAGGATCACTCCGATCACGACATGGGTGGCGATATCATCCCGCGGCTGGTGAGCGACGGCATGGCCGCGGTTTACGACTTCGGCGACAACGACGTCCCCGGCGCCACCGACCGCGACCGCGGCTACTGGCGCGACGTCGGGACGCTGGACGCGTTCTACGACGCCCACATGGACCTGGTGTCGGTGCATCCGGTGTTCAACCTCTACAACCGCCGGTGGCCGATCCTCGGCGCGTCGGAAAACCTCGCCCCGGCCAAGTTCGTCAACGGTGGATCGGCCCAGGAGTCGGTAGTGGGCGCGGGCAGCATCATCTCGGCCTCTTCCGTGCGCAACTCGGTGCTGTCGTCCAACGTCGTGATCGACGACGGGGCGATCGTCGAGGGCAGCGTGATCATGCCGGGGGCGAGGGTCGGACGCGGCGCCGTGGTCCGCCACGCGATCCTGGACAAGAACGTCGTCGTAGGACCTGGCGAGATGGTCGGCGTCGACCTGGAGAAGGACCGCGAGCGCTACTCGATCAGTGCCGGCGGCGTGGTCGCCGTCGGCAAGGGCGTCTGGATCTGATTCAGCAGATCAGCGGCCGAATCCACACTCGTGGCCGCTGTTTCACCACACGTAGGGCAACAACCGATAGCGCACCTGCTCGGTGTATTCGCGGTAGCCGCCGAGTTCGTGCGTCAGCAGATCCTCCTCGTCGCGAATCCGGAGCACCAGCACGAGCATGCCGGGGATGAGCAAGAAGAATGCCCAATACGAGCCCAGCGCCAGCGGGATACCGAGCATCAGCACGACGTTGCCGGTGTACATCGGATGACGTACCAGCCCGTACAACCCCGTGGTGACGAGCCGCTGGCCGGTTTCGACGCGGACATTGGCTGCGGCGTAACCGTTTTCGATGATCACCAGCATTGCCAGCCCCAGCCCGACGGCGACCAGCACGTCGCCGATGACTGAGAGCGGCGCGGGCACCTGCGACCACCCGTAGCGGTGATCGAGGCCGCCGACGATGAACGTGGCCGGGAACGCGATGAAGATGACGGTGATGAGAATCCGCTGCAGAGGCCGGGTTTCGGCGGTGGGCCCGACCTGCATCCGCCGCTCGAGCGCGGCCGGGTTGGTGCGCATCAGGTACACGGTCGGAATCCAGGTGGACAGCGCGAATACCGCGAGGAACGCCCAGCCCTGCCAATAATGCGTCGTCCCGGCCGGGACGAACAGCATCAGCCCGAACGCCACGACGCCCAACACGGCCGAAACTGCGTCTTTGACAAGCATTTTCATCACAACCTCCCTACGTCTGCACATCCCGGCGGCGGAATGCCGCCACGCCCACAGCGATCAGCGCGGCGTCGAGCAACAGCAGTACCAGCAGCGGGACCGGGGTGAAGTTGCTGCCGGAGACCAGCGGGACGTGCGCGAACGGCTCCAGGTCGAGCACCCACTGCGGAAAGCCGGACAGCTCACCGATCAAGTACAGCGCGACGAATCCGACCAGAAACCCCCACGCGGCCGGAGTGAATCGCGGCATCACCCCGAACAACGCGACGGCGATCGCGGCGGGCAGCCACACCGCGGGCAGTTGAACCAGGGCGGTGCCCACGACCATCAGCAGCTTGCCGCCGACGTCGTGCGAGGCGACTCCGTAGGTCAGCCCGGCGACCGCGCCGGCGGTCACAATAGCCAGCGCCGAACCGAGCAGGGCCAGCATCAGATGGCCTGCCACCCAACGGCTTCGGCTCAGCGATCCGCCCAACAGCGCCTCGGCGCGTTGGCCGGCCTCTTCCTGGTGAAGTCGCAGCGTCAGCGAGATCGCGAACGCGGCCGCCATCATGCCCAGCATGCAGAACGCGGCGGCGACGAACGCCTGCTCCACGACGTGGCTGCCGCCCATCCGGACGATGACGTCGCGCGCCGTCTCGCCACCCAGTTCGTCGCCGATGCCGTGCACGATGCTGCCGATCAGCAGGCCGTACAGGCACAGCCCGACGGTCCACAGCAGCAGGGCGCCGCGGTCCAATCGCCAGGCCAGGCCGAAAGCGTTGCGCAGCAACGGGCTTGCACCGGAAGGGCCGGGGCGTTCGGCGACCAGGCCGGCGCCGACGTCGCGCGCGGCGAGCAGCCGGTAGGCTAGCACGGTCAGCAGCACCGTCGTCGCGAGGTGCAGCGTCAGCACCCACCACCGGTCGCCGGCGTACGGGCGGACCTGCAGCGACCAGCCGAGCGGGGATATCCACGACAACCCGGCCGACCCGGCGTCACCAGCGGCGCGCAGCGTGAAAGCGGTTGCCAGCACGGCGAAGGCGGCACTGCGCGCGAACCGCGCGCTGGTCGAGAGTTGCGCCGTCACCGCGGCAACCGCGGTGAACACCAGGCCGGAGCAGGCCAGCGCCGCGCCGAACGCCAGCGAGCCGCGCGCGGGAACGTCGGTGCCCAGCAGACCCGCCGCGCCGATGAACCCGGTGAGCAGCGATGCCCCGAAGGAGAGCAGCAGGGCGGCGGTGAGGCTCGCATAGCGGCCCACCACGGTCGAGTCGATCAGCTCGGCGCGACCGGACTCCTCGTCGGCGCGGGTGTGGCGGACGACGGTGAGAATCACGGCCACGCCGATCAACAGGTGGAACATGCCGGCCTTCCAGATGCCGGTCGCGCCGAGGCTGTCGTTGTAGATGTTCCCGTACAGCGCCCGCTGGGCGGGGCTGGCCATGATCATCGCGGCGAAGCCGGCCCGGGCCGGCTGGTCCGGGTAGACCTTCTCGATGCCGCCGATGTACACCGTGGCCAATGGCATTGACAGCAGCAACACCCAGAGCGGCAATACAATTCGGTCGCGTCGCAGATACAGCCGGAGCATCCCGAGCGTCCCGGTGAAGGCCGATGCACGCGAAGGCGTCACCCCAGGACGCTCCAGCAGGGTAGTCATGACCGTGCCAGTTCGCGCTGACCGTCGGCACCGTAGTGCCGCATGAAGAGTTCCTCGAGGGTGGGTGGCTGGCTTACCAGGCTGCGAACGCCGGTGTCACCGAGTACCCGGATGAGCTCGCCGAGTCCTTCGCTGTCGACGTGGGCGTGCAGCACGGTCCCGTCGTAGCTGATGTCAGCGACGCCGCGAATTTGGGTGAGGTCGCCGGGGTCGCGCAGCAGGTCGGCGGTGATCGTCGTCCGGCTGAGGTGCCGCATCGATTCCAGCGTCCCGCTCTCCACGGTCCGGCCGGCGCGGATGATCGTCACCCGCTGGCACAGCCGCTCCGTCTCGGCCAGGATGTGGCTGGACAGCAAGACCGTAGCGCCGCGATCGCGGGCTTCGGCGACGCACTGCTGAAAGATGTTCTCCATCAACGGGTCCAGGCCGCTGCTCGGCTCGTCGAGTAGCAGGAGCCGGGCCCGCGACGAGAAGGCGGAGATCAGCGAGACTTTCTGCCGGTTGCCCTTGGAGTAGGTGCGTGCCTTTTTGTGCGGGTCGAACTCGAAGCGCTCGATCAGCTCGGCGCGGCGCTGGTCGTCGACGCCGCCGCGCATGCGGGCCAGCAGATCGATGGTTTCGCCGCCGGTCAGGTTCGGCCAGAGTGTGACGTCGCCCGGCACGTAGGCGATCTGGCGGTGCAGGTCGACAGCGTCGGTCCAAGGATCGCCGCCGAGCAGACGTACCGTTCCACCGTCGGCCTTGACCACGCCAAGCAGAATTCGGAGCGTCGTCGACTTCCCGGCGCCGTTGGGCCCGAGGAAGCCGTGCACTTCATTCTCGCGCACGGTCAGCTCCAGGCCGTCGAGCGCTCGGGCCTTGCCGAATGCCTTTGTCAGGTTGTGGATCTCAATCGGGTGCATGACCATCTCCTTCTGCTTGAGCCAGAAACGCGTCGTACATGTGACTGTCGGTCATCAGGCCCTCGGTGTAGAGCTCGAGGGCGGGCAGCACCATGTCGTTGGCATAGTCGCGCAGCACCGCCCGCAGATCGGTTGGCGTCTCGTGCATTTGGATGTAGAGCAGGAAGCCGCCGCCGCCGGTGATCGCCAGATACTTGGACCGCGCTGCTGGATCCCGGCTAGGCTTCAGAATGCCGGACTCGACACCCTCCTGCAGATAGGTCGCCGTGTTGTCGATCATCCTGCGCCACAACGTCTTTGCGAGCTCGCCGCCGGCTTGCATGCTGCGCACCAGGTAGGCCATCAGCGGCGCGTACTCCTCGATCTCGGCCATCGCGGCGAACCAGGTTGCCGGGTCGCTGGAATTCATCGCCTCGGACTTGGTGCTGCGAATCTCCTCGGCGACGTAGTCGTCACAGGCCTTGCGCAGTCCGTCCTTTGATCCGAAGTGGTGGATGACGAGCGCCGCGCTCACCCCGGCCGCTTCGGCGATCGACCGCAGCCCCACGCCGAAGCCCTGCTCGCCGAAACACCCGATCGCCGCATCGCGGATCCGGGCGGCCGCGGTGAAATCGTCGGCTGAACGCATGTTCAGAACACTAAACACTCGTTCAGTCGAACGTCAAGGAGGTAGCCCGTCACGAATTCGTCAAGAGTTGTGAATCAGTCGCGGACGGCGGCCAGCAGGCCGTCGCCGAGCGGCACCAGAGCCGGAGTGAGCAGTTCGTTCTCGGCGATCAGCCGGGCCGCCTCCCGCACCGCGGCCACCTCTGCGTCATGAGCCGCGGGATCACCGGCACGCCCACCCGCGGCGGCTCCGTGGACGACGATCACGCCACCAGAGCGCAGCAACCTGACTCCCTCGACCACGTAATCGGGCTGGTCGAGCGGGTCGGCGTCGATGAAGACCAAGTCGTAGGAGTCGTCGGCCAGCCGGGTCAGCACGTCCTGGGCCCGGCCGCTGATCAGGCGGGTGCGCGACGGCCCGATGCCGCCGTCGGAGAACGCTTCCTTGGCGATCCGCTGGTGTTCGGGCTCGATGTCGATGGTGGTGAGTACGCCGTCGTCGCTCATCCCGGACAGCAACCACAGGCTGCTGACGCCGGCGCCGGTGCCGACCTCGACGACGGCTTTCCCGCCGCTGAGCTTGGCCAGCAGGCTGAGTAGCGCTCCGACGGCCGGCGTGACGGCGCCCGCGCCGATGTCGGTGGCGCGCTCGCGGGCGGCCAGCAGCACGGCGTCCTCGGAGATCGATCCCTCGGCGTGCGCCGAGAGGGACTCGGCCCGACTGTTCGCTGGCTGGCCGGGCGGGCGGTCGGTCGTGGCCATGGCGTGAGCGTAAGACCAACCGATGCCGGTCGCACTCAGCTGGGTCCGCGACACGCCTATCGAATCGGCGTGACCGAAACGTGATGTTGGAGATATGCCCAGCGCAACGGCGGTTTCCGGGCCATTCTCAGTCAGAGCTCAGTGCGGTCACATTTCGCACATACGCCGGTAGACAACGGTAATCCCCATGGAGTTTGGGAGCCGCGGCTCGGGGAATACATCCCGCCATCTTCGCGTTGCGCGCGGTGATGAATTGTCGAGCTTTGACGGCAATCTGAGCCCGGAGGATTTCAACATCAGCACACTGATGAGCCCGTCCAGTATGTCGCACCCTGAGCGGTACCGCGATGCTGACTGGGTTGAGCCGGCCGACGAGTCTTACGGCACCGCGGTTTTCGACGCGACCGGCGACAAGACGGCGATGCCGTCCTGGGACGAATTGGTTCGCCAACACGCCGACCGGGTCTACCGGCTGGCCTATCGCTTGTCGGGAAGTCAGCACGACGCCGAGGACCTGACCCAGGAAACGTTCATCCGGGTGTTCCGGTCAGTGCAGAACTACCAGCCGGGCACGTTCGAAGGCTGGCTGCACCGCATCACCACCAACCTGTTCCTGGACATGGTGCGTCGTCGCGCCCGCGTGCGGATGGAGGCACTGCCCGAGGACTACGACCGGGTGCCTGCCGACGAGCCGAACCCCGAAGAGATCTATCACGACGCTCGCCTGGGCCCCGACCTGCAGGCCGCGCTGGACTCGCTGCCGCCGGAGTTCCGCGCTGCGGTCGTCCTGTGTGACATCGAAGGACTGTCCTACGAGGAAATCGGCGCCACATTGGGCGTCAAGCTCGGCACGGTCCGCAGCCGCATCCACCGTGGACGTCAGGCGTTGCGCGACTATCTGGCGGCGCATTCGGACAACTCCGTCGCCGCCGAGGGCTGAGACACACGCAGCCTGATCGGTGCGTTCATCGATGTTCGGTATCGGTCGGCGCGCTACATTCGAAGTAGTGCCGCGCGTGGTTGTGTCGCGCGAGGGTCGTCTCCAAAGGCGCGACGCGATACCGAGAGGAGCTGGTGATGGTCGAGCGGGGACACGTGTTCCGCCGAGCGTTCTCCTGGCTTCCCACCCAGTTCGCCTCGCAGAGCGACGCGCCGGTCGGCGCTCCTCGTCAGTTCGGATCCACCGAGCACCTGTCGATCGAAGCTATCTCCGCGTTCGTCGACGGTGAGTTGCGGATGAACGCCCACCTGCGCGCCGCCCACCACATCTCGCTGTGCCCGGAGTGCGCCGCCGAAGTGGACGGGCATCGGCGGGCCCGCGCCGCACTGCGCGACTCGCACCCGATCAGAATTCCCAGCACGCTGCTTGGATTGCTGTCGCAGATCCCGCACTGCCCACCCGAGGACGAGACGGAAACCGGGCAGCGCGATCCGCGCGCGCCCGGCAACAGCGGCCCGCCGCCGGAGCGCGGTCGGCTGAGCACGATGCGCGACCGGTTCTCCGATGGCAGCAGGCGCGATCGCCCAGAGCCTCGGTAGGGTGGTTACCAGTTTGGCCAAGCCGGTGCGCGGCGCCGTGCTCGAATCCATAGCGCTTGTGTGTCCAGCGCTCGGAAGAGGATGACGTGAGCTCCGATCAAGACAACAACGGCGCCCCCCGACTGGCGCCGCGTCCCGTGTCCCGTCCACCCGTCGATGCCGCGTCGCGCCAGGCGTTCGGTCGTCCCGACGGCGTGCAGGGCTCCTTCGTCGCCGAGCGGGTGCGCCCGTCGAAGTACCGCGACGGCGGCGACTTCACCCCGCACACCCAGCCTGCCGACCCCGTTCTGACCGAGGCGTTCGGCCGTCCCTTCCCGGGAGTGGAGTCCCTGCAGCGCCACCCCGCCGATGCGGACGCGCTGGACGACGGCAAGACCAAGCACGAACTCGAAGATCCCGAAGACCCGTGGCGCGATCCGGGCGCTGCCGCCGCCCTGGGCGACCCCGCGGTCTCCTCGTCGACACATCGCCCCGACGCTGTTCGCGACGTGCTCGGTGTGCGCGACGTGTTGTTCGGTGGCCGGGTGTCCTACCTGGCGCTGTTGGTGCTGGCGGTCCTGTCGTTGCTGATCGGTCTGGTCGGCGGCGTGGTCGGTCGCAAAACGGCCGAGGTGGTCGAGGCGTTCACCACTTCCAAGGTCACCCTGTCGACGAACCACAACAACGAGTCGCCGGCCGGCCGGTTCACCAAAGTCGCTGCGGCGGTGGCTGATTCGGTGGTCACGATTCAGTCTGTGAGCGACCAGGAGGGCATGCAGGGGTCCGGCTTCGTGGTCGACGGCCGCGGCTACATCGTCACCAACAACCACGTCATCTCCGAAGCGGCCAACAACCCGAGCCAATTCAAGACGACCGTGGTGTTCAACGACGGCAAGGAAGTGCCCGCCAACCTGGTCGGCCGCGATCCCAAGACCGACTTGGCCGTGCTCAAGGTCGACAACGTCAACAACCTCTCGGTCGCCAAACTGGGTGACTCCGACAAGGTCCGGGTGGGCGACGAAGTGCTCGCCGCCGGTGCGCCGCTGGGCTTGCGCAGCACTGTGACTCACGGGATCGTGAGCGCTCTGCATCGTCCGATTCCGTTGTCGGGGGAGGGTTCTGACACCGACACCGTGATCGACGGCATCCAGACCGACGCCTCGATCAACCACGGAAACTCCGGTGGGCCGTTGATCGACATGGACTCTCAGGTCATCGGCATCAACACGGCCGGCAAGTCGCTGTCCGACAGTGCCAGCGGACTGGGCTTCGCGATCCCGATCGATGAGGCGAAAAACGTCGCGCAGACCTTGATCAAAGACGGCAAGATCGTCCACCCGACACTGGGCTTGAGTGCCCGGTCGGTCAGCAACGCCGTGGCGAAGGGCGCGCAAGTCGCTAACGTCAAGGCCGGCGGTCCCGCCGAAAAGGGTGGCATCAAGGAGAACGACGTCGTGGTCAAGGTCGGCAACCGCGGCGTGGCCGACGCCGACGAGTTCGTGGTTGCGGTGCGGCAGTTGACCGTTGGGCAGCCCGCGCCGATCGAGGTGGTCCGCGACGGCCGCCACGTCACGCTCACCGTGACCCCGGGGCCGGACGGCGGCTAGTGTTCGCCAACGTCGGCTGGGGCGAGATCCTGGTTCTCATCGTGGTCGGCCTGGTGGTCTTGGGACCCGAGCGCCTGCCCGGCGCCATTCGGTGGACGTCCACCTCGTTGCGGCAGGCCCGCGACTACCTCAGCGGCATGACGACCCAGCTTCGTGAGGACATGGGCCCGGAGTTCGACGACTTTCGCGAGCCGCTGTCGGAATTGCAGAAGCTGCGTGGCATGACGCCGCGGGCGGCGCTGACCAAGCATCTGCTGGACGGCGACGACTCGCTGCTCAAGGCATTCGATCGGCCCATCGGTAGCCCGGCGGAACACATTGCGCCACAGCCGATTCCGTCGCCGCCTCCGGCGCAGCCGGCCACCGGCCCGGCGCCGTTCGACACCGACGCCACCTGAGCTCAGTGCCGGCTGGTGTCCAATCCCAGTGACATGCCGGCCAGACCGCGGCGGCGGGCCGACAGGCCGTCGGCGACGCTGCGCAGCTCCTTGCCGACCGGTGAATCGGGCGCGCTGAGCACCACCGGCACACCGGCGTCGCCCGCGGCGACCAGCGCCGGATCCAGCGGAATCTGGCCCAGCAGTGGGACATCGACGCCCATCGCGCGGGTCAGGCGTTCGGCGACTTGAGCGCCGCCGCCCTCGCCGAACACCTGCATGGTCGTGCCGTCCGGCAGCCGCAGCCCGGACATGTTCTCCACCACGCCGACCACGCGCTGCTTGGTCTGCAGCGCGATGCTGCCGGCCCGCTCGGCCACCTCGGCCGCGGCTACTTGTGGTGTTGTGACGACGATGATCTCGGCGTTCGGGATCAGCTGAGCGACCGAGATCGCGATGTCGCCGGTTCCCGGCGGCAGGTCGAGCAGCAGCACGTCGAGGTCGCCCCAGTACACGTCGGCCAGGAACTGCTGCAGCGCCCGATGCAGCATCGGCCCGCGCCATATCACCGGGGTGTTCTCCTGGGTGAACTGGGCGATCGAGATCACCTTCACCTCGTGCGCGATCGGCGGCAGGATCATCGACTCGACCTGGGTCGGCCGGTCGGTGGTGCCCATCATTCGCGGGATCGAATGGCCGTGGATGTCGGCGTCGAGCAGACCGACCGATATCCCGCGCGCGGCCATCGCCGCGGCGAGGTTGACCGTGACCGTCGACTTGCCGACGCCGCCCTTACCAGACGCGATGGCGTACACCCGAGTCAGCGATCCCGGCTGGGCGAACGGGATGACCGGTTCGCGGGAATCGCCGCGCAACTGCTTACGCAGCTCGGTGCGCTGCTCGTCGTTCATCACGTCGAGGCTGACCCGGACGGCGCCGGTCCCCGGCACGTCGGCGACGGCCTGGCGCACCCGGTCGCTGATTTCGGTTTTCTTCGGGCACGCGGCGGTGGTCAGGTAGATCTCGACGTGCACATCGCCGCCGGGGCTCACCTCGATACCTTTGACCATCCCGAGTTCGGTGATGGGACGGCGCAGTTCGGGGTCGATCACCTTGGCCAGTGCGGCGCGTACGTCTGCAGTCGGATCGGACATCACCGCCGAGTCTACGGCGACGGTGGTGACGGGCCGTAACCGCCGGTCAGGCGGGGGGTGCCGGCGGAGGGCCGGGCGGCGGTCCGGCCGGCGGCGGTAAAGCGGGTGCGGGTGCAGGCGCCGCGGGTGCGGGCGCGAATGGGGCCGGGGGCACTGCGGCAGGCGGCGGCGCGACCGGTGCCTGCGGCGGCGGGAAGGCGGGGGCCTGCGGTTGCAGGAAAGCCGGTGCCTGTGGCGGCAAGAACGCGGGGGCGGCCTGCGGTGACGTCAAGCCGGGCGGGCCCTGCGGCGCAAGCGCGCTGGTTGGCGGGGCGTTGAAGTTCTGGATCGGTCCGGGGCCCTGGTCGCCGATGCAGATCACTGTGCAGGACGGATTGTAGGTGCCCGGACCCTGCGCCGACCAGAGCTGACCGTTGGCGGGATTGCCGCTGAGGTCGATCAGCGGCATCCGGGCCACCGGGTCGGCCGACGTCAGGCCGTGCATGTTCAGCGGCAGGTTCGGCCCGAGGCCTTCGGCGTTCTCTAGGTGAGCGTCGCCCAGCGGCGGCGGCGGTCCGGTGATCGCGGGCAGGTCGACTGGGATGACTCCCGTGGCATAGGCCGCGGCCCAGCCCAGCACGTTCTGGGCGTATGGCATCGAGTTGTTGTAGCGCAGGATCGCTGCCAACACCTGCTGCTGGTCGCGCAGGTTGAGATTGCCGCTGCACAGGTACCGCGCGGCGGCCAGGGTCGAGTCGTAGAGGTTCTGCGGATCCGCCACCCCGTCGCCGTCACCGTCGGACGCATAACGCGCCCAGGTGCCCGGCAGGAACTGCATCGGCCCCATCGCGCGGGCGAAGCTGACCCGTCCGGGAGCGGCGTTCTGCACAACGACCTCGTTGCCGGGCAGCGTGCCGTCCAGGGTCGGCCCGTAGATCGGCCGGACCGCGGTGCCGCGGGCGTCGGTGGCACCGCCACTGGCGTGGCCCGACTCGATGCGCCCGATGCCGGCCAGCAGATTCCAGCTGATGCCACACCCTGGATCGGAAACGGCCAGCATCCGCTCGGCATTGCGGTACGCGGTCAGCGCCACGGAGGGAATGCCCAGTGCGCCCGGGCTATTCACCACGACGGTCGGCGGGGGAGCCGACGCGGCGCCCTCGACGATGTGGACGCCGATCTTCGGGCGCTCGACCGAGACCACCAGCGGACCTGTCGGATCGGTGGAGGCCCGTGCGACGGCGGCGACCGGGGTGATGGCGGCATCATGCACCGTCGACTTGGCCAGCGGGAACGGCGGTGCGCCGGCACCGTCGACGCTGGGATAGATCAGGCAGGCGATCATCGCCATCCCGAATGCGGGGGACTTGCCGGTGCGCAGCAGAGTTTGCTGGACGCTCGTGCCGACGGATTGGGATGTTGCGGCGATCGCGGCCAGCGCGACGGGAATTCTCGTCGCCTGCGTCGCGCGGCGCACGGATGACGCTGTATTGGCAACGGCCGCAGGCCATTTCAAGGCTTTCGACGCCGGGGCTGTCGGCGCGCGAAATACCCGCTGCCGCATGGCTGCAAGGGCTGGACGTACGCCCAAGCGTTCCCCTACCCGCACTCGACCTGCCTAGTCCTCGAGCGTTGTGGGCCCCCGATTACCGCGTGAGCCGCGTGAACTAGGTCACCATACATAACACCGGTGACTCCAGTGACAACAATGGCGGACTCTCTGCCTGTGAAAACGCCGGGTTAGCGCGGTCGTGTCAATTAGAAGAAGCGGCGTGTTGATCAACCTCGTCGCCGGCGTCGGTCCGGGGCGACGGCGCTTCGCTGAGCCGGGCCTGCAGCAGTTCGTGAAGATCTTCGAGTTCGCGACGCAGATACTCGCGCGTCTTCGCGACGTCGCCGATCGCCAGCCGCAGCGCGGCCAGCTCGCGGGCCAAATATTCGGTGTCGGCCTTGGTCTCCTCGGCGCGACGCCGGTCCTGTTCGAGCGTGACCCGGTCGCGGTTCTCCTGACGGTTCTGGGCCAGCAGAATCAGCGGCGCCGCGTAGGCGGCCTGGGTAGAAAACGCCAGGTTGAGCAGGATGAACGGATACGGGTCCCAGCGCAGGCTGACCGCGGAGACGTTCAGAACGATCCATACGATCACGATGATGGTCTGCATCAGCAGGTAGCTGCCGGTCCCAAAGAAGCGGGCGATCGACTCGGTGAAGTTCCCGACGGCGTCAGCGTCCAACCGCGGCGCCGACAGCCGTGAGATGCGCGGGGTGTACAGCCGCGACCGCGGCGGCGCGGACTTGCTCATGTCTGACCTCCCGCGGCGTCCAGAATCGGTTCTTCGGTGGTGTCCCGCCAGTCGTGCGGCAGCAGATGGTCGAGCACATCATCCACGGTCACCGCGCCCAACAGGTGGTGCTGCGCGTCGACCACCGGACCGCAGACCAGGTTGTATGCGGCGAAGTAACGGGTCAGCATGGCCAGCGACGTGTCGGGCTCCAGCCAGGGCAGGTCGGCGTCGACAATCCCGCCGACCAGCATGGACGGTGGTTCGCGCAGCAGCCGCTGCAACGCCACGCAGCCCAGGTATTGACCGGTCGGAGTGGCGGTCGGCGGACGGACCACCAGCACCAGCGACGACAACGCGGGCGTCAGGTCTGGATCGCGAACCCGGGCCAGCGCCTCCGCGACAGAGGTGTCCGGCGTCAACACCACCGGCTCGGAGGTCATCAGTCCGCCCGCGGTGTCGGGTGAATGCTTCAGCAGCCGGCGAACCGGGTCGGAGTCCTCGGGATCCATCTGCCGCAACAGCCGCTCGGCCAGCGTCGGGTTCATGGTGCCCAGCAGGTCGGCGGCGTCGTCGGGATCCATCTCTTCGAGCACATCGGCCGCGCGTTCGTCGCCCAGCTGCAGCAGCAACTCGGCCTGCTCATCCTCCGGCAGCTCCTGCAGAATGTCGGCCAACCGGTCGTTGTCGAGGGCCGCGATCACCTCGTAGCGCCGTTTCGCCGGGAGTTCGCGCACCGCGTCGGCCACCTCGATCGGGCGCCACTTCTCGAATTGGTGCAGCAACTGCGCGACCGCTTGGCCGGGCATGGCCAGCGCCGACGGGGTCAGCCCCTGCACGCTGCGCCAGCCGACGATGTGGGTGGTACTGCGCCGACCGAGTCGCCTCGGCACGCGCACCGACACCCGCGTGACCATCCAGTCGCGGGTCCGGGTCTGCTCCAGACCCAGGTCGGTGACGACGACGTCGGTGTCGGCCAGCTGCGGCAGTTCGGGGTCGCTCACCCGCACCTTGGTGTCGACGATCTGACCCAGCACCAGAACCTCGCCGGGCCGCTGCTCGAACCGGAGCATCGAGACGTTGTTGGTGGTGAGCGTCACCGCATTCGGCTCGATCGCGGAGACCCGCAGGATCGGCACAAATATCCTTCGGCGCGACGTCATTTCGACGACGAGTCCGAGAACTCGGGGCTGTTGGCGAACGATGCTGATGCTGACGACGACGTCGCGAACCCGCCCGAGGGTCTCGCCCATCGGACCCAGGACTTGCATTCGCGCCAGCCGCGCGGCGTACACCCTGTTGATCGAGGCCATGAACCAAAGGGTAGGAGTGAGGTGTGAACAACGCGTACCGGCCCCGGCGCACCTGCCTGTCCGTGCCGGGTAGTAGCCAGAAGATGATCGACAAGTCCAAAGGCCTTCCGGCCGATGAGGTCTTCCTCGATCTGGAGGACGCGGTCGCTCCGGAGGCCAAGGCCGATGCCCGCGGCCGGGTGGCCGCCGCGCTCGCCGCACCCGGTTGGGCCGGGCAGTTGCGCGGGGTGCGGGTCAACGACTGGACCACGCCGTGGACGCACTCAGACCTCATCGAAGTGGTCTCCGCCGTCGGCGCGACACCCGACGCGAGGCTCGACGTGGTGGTGCTGCCGAAGGTTTCGGATGTGTCGCATGTTCAGGCGCTCGATCTGTTGCTGACGCAGCTGGAGACGATTCACGGGCTGCCGGTCGGTGAGATCGGCATCGACGCGCAGATCGAGGACGCCCAGGGGCTGACCAACATCAATGCGATCGCCGCCGTGCCGCGGGTGCACGCGTTGGTGCTCGGGCCGGCCGACCTGATGGCCAGCCTCAACACCCGCACGCTGGTGGTCGGCGAGCAACCCGAGGGCTACACCGAGGGCGACGCCTACCACCATGTGTTGATGACGATCCTGGTCGCCGCCCGCGCGCACGGGAAGGCGGCCATCGACGGGCCCTATCTCAAAGTGCGTGACACCGAGGCGTTCCGGCGGGTGGCCGGACGGTCGGCGGCGTTGGGCTACGACGGCAAGTGGGTGCTGCACCCCGACCAGATCGCGGCCGGCAACGAAATCTTCAGCCCCCGCCAAGCCGATTACGATCACGCGGAGCTGATCCTTGAGGCCTACGAGTGGCACACCTCGGCGGCCGGCGGGGCCCGCGGCGCGGTGATGCTCGGCGACGAGATGCTCGACGAGGCCAGCCGCAAGATGGCTCTGGTGATCGCCGCGAAAGGACGGGCGGCGGGCATGGAGCGCCAGGGCGAAAAGTTTGAACCGCCGACCGATTAGTGGGTGGTGAACATCGGCGAGTGAAACATCGCGGCGGCGAAGATGATCATTCCCAACACGATGAGCGCCGTCGTGGCCGAGCCGATCGCGATGCCGGCGATGGCCATCCCGCGGCCCTGTTGCCCGCTGCGCTTGATCTGACTTAGCGCGATGCCGCCCATGACGGCGCCGACGACGGGAATCAACCATCCCATGAAGCAGAACATGGCCAGCGGAATACCGAACACGACGCCGGCGATCGACGTGACCAGCGACGCGACGGCCAGGTTGTTGGTCTGCTGCGACTGATACCCCTGGTAGGGGTCATAGGGGCCCGGGTACGGCGGCGGACCGCCGTAACCCATCGGACCGCCATACGGCTGCGGATAGCCATAGGGAGGCGGCGGCGGAGGAGGCGGCTGCTGCTGCGGCGGGTAGGGGTAGTCCGGGTAGTTCACCGGGGCCTGCGGATCCACCGGCGGGTGCTGGTACTGCTGCCAAGGACCCGGCTGATCGCGGTAGGGCTCACCGCCGCCCGGAGCTGTCATGCCGTTAAACCTAGCGCGACGACGATGCGGCCCGGGGCGGGCCGCTGAGGAGTCGGGCCGTTCAACCCAGCGCGACGACGATGCTGCCCGGGGCGGGCCGCTGAGGAGTCGGGCCGTTCAACCCAGCGCGACGACGGGCTCAGTAGGCGTTTACGCAGCTGGCGGGCGCGGTTCGGCGGTGGCGAAGACTCGGGGGGCCCGACAGAGCACAATGGCATTCATGAGCAGCCCGTTTCAGCCAGGACAGGTCCCCGGTGCCACGCCCGGCACCCCGAGCGGGAGCCGGCGCGCTCCCGGACTGCCGACTCCGCCCAAGGGCTGGCCGGTCGGGTCGTACCCGACCTACGCCGAGGCGCAGCGCGCCGTCGACTACCTGTCCGATCAGCAATTCCCGGTTGAGCAGGTCACGATCGTGGGTGTCGATCTGATGCAGGTGGAGCGGGTCACCGGGCGGCTGACCTGGCCAAAAGTGTTGGGCGGCGGCGTGATCAGCGGGGCGTGGCTGGGTCTGTTCGTCGGTCTGATGCTCAGCCTGCTGTTCTCCAGCCCGCACCCGTTGCAGGCGCTGACCACCGGGCTGGTCGCCGGTGTGTTCTTCGGACTGATTACCTCTGCAATTCCGTACTCGATGGCGCGCGGCACCCGGGACTTCAGCTCGACGCTGCAACTTGTGGCCGGCCGATACGACGTTCTCTGCGACCCGCAGAACGCCGAGCAGGCCCGGGATCTCCTGGCCCGCTTGGCCATCTGAATCGTGCGTCGCCGCCTGCGCGCGATCGCCGTGGCGGTGCTGACCGCTGTGTCGGCGTTGCCCGGCTGCGGCTCTCGCGACGACGGCCGGGTGATCAGCCTCTACACGCCGGCCGGTGATGCTGCGACGTTCACCGCGCTGGCACGGCGCTGCTCCGACGAGTTCGGCGGCCGGTTCACCGTGCGGCAATCCAGCCTGCCGCGGTCGACGGACGACCAGCGCATCCAGCTGGCCCGTCGGCTCAGCGCCAACGACCACGCGATAGACATCATCGCGATGGACGTGATCTGGACGGCCGAGTTCGCCGAGGCGGGCTGGGTGCTCCCGCTTTCCGACGACCCCGCGCACCGCGCGGAGGCCGACGCCGCCGCCGACACGCTGGCTGGACCGCTGTCCACCGCGATGTGGCGGCACCGGCTGTACGGCGCGCCGGTCACGACCAACACCCAATTGCTCTGGTACCGGCCCGATTTGATAAACAAGCCACCCGCGACCTGGGATGCCATGATCGACGAGGCCGGCCGGTTACACGCCGCCGGCGGGCCCAGCTGGATCGGTGTGCAGGCCAACCAGAACGAGGCCGTGGTGGTGTGGTTCAACACGCTACTGGAAAGTGCTGGGGGACAAGTGCTTTCCGACGACGGTCGAAGCGTCACGCTCACTGACACCCCTGAACACCGAGCCGCCACTGTCAGGGCGCTGCAGATCATGAAATCGGTGGCCACCGCGCCGGGCGCCGACCCGTCGGTCACCCGCAGCGACGCCGGCACCGCGCGGTTGGCGTTCGAGCAGGGCAAGTCCGCGCTCGAGGTCAACTGGCCCTACGTGCTGGCCTCGATGCTGGAGAACGCGGTCAAGGGCGGGGTGCCGTTTCTGCCGTTGAACGGCCGGCCGGACCTGGCCGGCAGCGTCAACGGCGTCGGCTCGTTCAGGCCTACCGAGCAGCAGTTCCGTGCCGCATATGAGGCCAGCAGAGGCGTTTTCGGCTTTGCACCCTATCCGCGTGTGCGCCCGGGGGAGCCGGCCAAGGTGACGATCGGTGGGCTGAACCTCGCGGTGTCGGCGGCGAGCCGTCGCAAAGCCGAGGCCTTTCAAGCGATTCGGTGCCTGCGCAGTCCGGCCAACGAGAAGAACGTCTCGCTCAACGGCGGCCTGCCCGCAGTACGCACCTCGCTGTACGCCGACCCTCAGTTCCAAGCGAAATACCCGATGTACGAAATCATTCGCCGGCAGCTCACCGACCCCGGGGTGCGCCTCGCCACGCCGGCCTACCAGTCGGTGTCGACCCGGATAGCCGCGACGGTGGCCCCGATCAGCCGGATCGACCCGCAGCGGACGGCCGACGAGCTCGCGGTGCAGGTGCGCAAAGCGATCGACGGCAAAGGCCTGCTGCCATGAACGAAAAACGCTTGGCCTTCTTATTGGTCGCGCCGGCTGCGTTGCTGATGCTGGTGGTCACGGCGTACCCGATCGGCTACGCGGTGTGGCTGAGCCTGCAGCGCAACAACTTGACCGCGCCTAACGACACCCGATTCATCGGCCTGGGCAACTATCAGACGATCCTGACCGACCGCTACTGGTGGATGGCACTCGCGGTGACGCTGGCGATCACGGTCGCGTCGGTGTCCATCGAGTTCGTCCTGGGCCTGGCGCTGGCGCTGGCGATGCACCGCACGCTGATCGGCAAGGGCCTGGTGCGCACCGCGGTACTGATCCCATACGGGATCGTGACGGTCGTCGCGTCCTATAGCTGGTACTACGCATGGACACCGGGCACGGGCTATCTGGCGAACCTGCTGCCACACGGCAGTGCGCCTCTGACACACCAGTTTTCGTCGCTCGGAGTAGTGGTGATCGCCGAGGTGTGGAAGACCACCCCGTTCATGTCGCTGCTGCTGCTGGCCGGCTTGGCGCTGGTGCCGACCGACCTGTTGAAGGCCGCCGAGGTGGACGGCGCCGGTGCGTGGCGGCGGCTGACATCGGTCACGCTGCCGCTGATCAAGCCGGCCATCCTGGTGGCGTTGTTGTTCCGCACGCTGGACGCCTTCCGCATCTTCGACAACATCTACGTGCTCACCGGAGGCACCGGCAATACCGGCTCGGTGTCGATCCTCGGCTACGACAACCTGTTCAGGGGTTTCAATGTTGGCCTCGGATCGGCGATTTCGGTGCTGATCTTTTGCTGCGTGACGCTGATCGCATGGGTGTTCATCACGGTGTTCGGCGCGGCGGCACCGGGCGGTGGCGATGGGCGCTAGACGGGCCGCCGGCTGGTTGGTCGTCGACGCCCTGGTGCTGGTGTACGCGCTGGTGCCGGTGCTGTGGATTCTCAGCCTCTCGCTCAAGCCGACGTCAATGGTCAAGGACGGCAAGCTGATTCCGTCGTCGCTGACCTTCGACAACTACCGCGGAATCTTTCGCGGCAACTTCTTCAGCTCCGCGCTGATCAACTCGGTCGGGATCGGTGTGCTCACCACGGTGATCGCGGTGGTGATCGGCGCGATGGCGGCGTACGCGGTGGCGCGGCTAGAATTTGCCGGCAGGCGGCTGTTGATCGGTGCGACGCTGTTGATTTCGATGTTCCCGGCCATCTCGCTGGTCACTCCGCTGTTCAATATCGAACGCCGGATCGGGCTGTTCGACACGTGGCCCGGCCTGATCATCCCGTACATCACGTTCGCGTTGCCGCTGTCGATCTACACGCTGTCGGCGTTCTTCCGGGAGATTCCGTTGGATCTGGAGAAGGCGGCCACGATGGACGGCGCGACGCCGGCCCAGGCGTTCCGCAAGGTGATCGCGCCGCTGGCCGCGCCGGGGATCGTGACCACGGCCATCCTGGTCTTCATTTTCGCGTGGAACGACCTGCTGCTGGCGCTGTCGCTGACGGCCACCAAGGCGGCGATCACCGCGCCGGTGGCGATCGCGAACTTCACCGGCAGTTCACAATTCGAGGAACCGACCGGGTCGATCGCAGCCGGCGCCATGGTGATCACGGTGCCGATCATCGTTTTTGTTCTAGTCTTCCAACGACGGATTGTCGCGGGCTTGACGTCAGGTGCGGTGAAGGGATAGCGATGGCCGAGATTGTGTTGGACCGGGTGACCAAGAGTTACCCCGACGGTGCACAGGCGGTGCGGGAGTTCAGCCTCACCATCGCCGAGGGCGAGTTCATCATCCTGGTCGGACCGTCCGGCTGTGGTAAGTCGACGACGCTCAATATGATTGCCGGCCTTGAAGATATCTCCTCCGGGGAACTGCGCATCGGGGGCGAACGGGTGAACGAGAAAGCGCCCAAGGACCGCGACATCGCGATGGTGTTCCAGTCGTACGCGCTCTACCCGCACATGACCGTCCGCCAGAACATCGCCTTCCCGCTCACGCTGGCCAAGCTGAAGAAAGCGGAGATCGCCAAGAAGGTCGAGGACACCGCGAAGATCCTCGACCTGACCGAGGTGCTCGACCGCAAGCCCGCGCAGCTCTCTGGCGGGCAACGGCAGCGGGTCGCGATGGGCCGGGCGATTGTCCGGCAGCCCAAGGCATTTCTGATGGACGAGCCGCTGTCCAACCTCGACGCCAAGCTGCGCGTGCAAATGCGCGGTGAGATCGCCCGGCTGCAACGGCGGTTGGGCACCACCACCGTCTATGTCACCCACGACCAGACCGAGGCCATGACACTGGGTGATCGGGTAGTGGTGATGCGCGGTGGCGTGGTGCAGCAGATCGGCAGACCGGACGAGTTGTACGAGCGGCCCGCGAACCTGTTCGTCGCGGGCTTCATCGGATCGCCGGCGATGAACTTCTTCCCGGCCAGCCTCACCGCCACCGGGCTGAAGTTGGCGTTCGGCGAGGTGACGTTGACCCAGCCCGTCCTCGACCAGCTGGCGGCGCACTCGGCACCGGAGAACGTCATCGTCGGGGTGCGTCCAGAACATCTCAACGACGCGGCGCTGATCGACGGCTACCAGCGAATCAGCGCGCTCAAGTTCGACGTCAAGGTCGACATGGTCGAGTCCCTCGGCGCCGACAAGTACGTCTACTTCACCACCGAGGGCCCCGCGGCGGAGTCTGAGCAATTGTCCGACATCGAAGATGAATCCGGTCCCAGCGAGCACGAGTTCGTCGCCAGGGTGCCGGCCGCGTCGAAGGCCGCGAAGGGTGCGACGCTCGAATTGGCTTTCGACACTGGCCAACTCGCCGTCTTCGACTCCGATAACGGGGTGAACCTGACCGTCGCCCCGCCCGCGCACACGTGAGCCCGCCGCTGGACCGGGTACGGGCGCACCTGGACGCGCACTTCGGCCACACCGAGCCCGACGTCGCAAGCGTGACATTCCTGGGCGCCGAATCGATGGACGTGCTGCGCTACCGCGCCGCCGACGACCGCGTGATCAGCTATGTCTCGCTGGGCTGCTCGCGCCATCCGATGGTCGACCCGACCGTCATGGTCGCCGATCCCGAACTCGGTCCGCGCGCCGAAGTCGTTCTGCGGCTGCGTGATACGAATGCCGTCACCGGACTGGCCCGTAGCCTCGCGATCGTCGCGGCATCCCCGGCCGTCGAGGGAGTGGTGCTGACCTCCGACGCCCTGGTCGACCTCGGCGGCCCGCTGTGGACGGCGCGGTCGGCGAGAGTCCCCTTCACCGCGGTGTTGTTGGGCGAGAGCGACATTGCCGACCTGCCGCTGGACCCGCCGCGCGATCCGGTGCGCTTCCTGTCCGCGACGCCGATCACCGCGACCGAGGCGGCCTGGGTCCGGCTGAAGGGCGCCGAGGCGATGCGGGAGGCATGGCGGAGCGACGGTGTCGACGTGCTAGACCCCAAACGCCCTGCCGCGCAGCCCTCTTGAGCGACGACTACAGCCAGTCGTTACGTCGGAACCGGCGATACAGCATCAGGCAGATCGCCGCCGTGCCGAAGATGGTCGTCGGGTAGCCCCAATGCCATTTCAGCCCGGGCATGTACTCGAAGTTCATCCCGTAGATGCCGGCCACCATCGTCGGTATCGCCAACAGCGCTGCCCACGCCGACATCTTGCGCATGTCGGTGTTCTGCTGCATCTCCACCCGGGCCAGCGCCGCCTGCACCAGCGAACTGAGATTTTCGTCGTAGCTTGCGATCTGGTCGGCGGCATGGGTGTGGTGGTCGCCGACGTCGCGCAGGTAGCGCCGGACCTCCTTGGAGATCAGGTCCTTGTGTTCGGTCTGCAACCGGGCGAACGGCACCGACAGCGGGTTGACCGACCGGCGTAGCTCGACCACCTCGCGCTTCATCTGGTAGATCGGCTCGATCTGGGTGCGATGGTCGCGCGCGAACGCCTCCTCCTCGATGGCGTCGATGTCTGCCTCCATCGACTCGGTGACCTCGAGGTGGTGGTCCACCACCGCGTCCGCGATCGCGTGCATCACCGCGAACGGGCCCAGCCGCAGGTGAGCGGGATCGGCGTCCATCCTCCTGCGGACGTCGGTGAGCCGGCCGTGTTCGCCGTGCCGGACCGTCACCACGAAATCGCTGTTGACGAAGATCATGATCTCGCCGGTCTCGACGATTTCGCGGGCCAGCAGCGCCGACTCGTGCGGCACGTAGTTGACGGTCTTGAGCACTAGGAACAGCGACTCGTCGTAGCGCTCGAGCTTGGGCCGCTGGTGAGCGCAGACCGCGTCCTCCATGGCCAGCGGGTGCATGCCGAACGCGTCGCCCACCTCCTGCATCTGGTGCTCGGTGGGTGCGTGCAGGCCGATCCACGCGAACGCATCCTGGCCATCCAGCTGCAGGTCGGTGACCTTGGTGCGGGCCTCGGCGTAGCTGAACGTCCCGGGGAGTCGCTCACCGTTGACGTAAATACCGCAGTCGACCACCGCTTGGTCGGCGGGCGGGTCATCGAGCACCGGACTGGGAGGCTCGTCCCGTTCAGGCCGTGCCAGAGGACGCAGTGTTTCCGGTATGTCGCGAAACGAAGGCATCCTTCACCTCCCGTCGCAGCTCGGATCCGATAAAGCCTCGGTCATGCTACGCGCCCTGAATGGCAATCGCCTGCGCGCAGATGGCGCAGAGGTGACGCACTTGACACCGAGGTGGGGTAGGCATTTTCCGAGTCTGGGGGTGCGCTAGTTTCGACCCGACGCGATTGGGCATCAGGCCTTTACGAACCATGCCCCTAACTCCACTTAAGGAGCGAATGACGTGAGCAGTACACCCTTGAAGATTGCCGTCACCGGCGCGGCCGGGCAAATCGGCTACAGCCTGCTGTTTCGCCTGGCCAGCGGCTCGCTGCTGGGCCCCGATCGTCCGATCGAGCTGCGGTTGCTCGAGATCGAGCCCGCGCTGAAGGCGCTCGAGGGTGTGGTGATGGAGCTCGACGACGGCGCGTTCCCGCTGCTGTCCGGCGTCGCAGATCGGCGCCGACCCGAACAAGATCTTCGACGGCGTCAACCTCGCCCTGCTCGTCGGCGCCCGCCCCCGCGGTCCTGGCATGGAGCGTGGCGACCTGCTGGAGGCCAACGGCGCGATCTTCACCGCGCAGGGCAAAGCGCTGAACTCCGTCGCCGCCGACGACGTCCGCATCGGCGTCACCGGTAACCCGGCCAACACCAACGCGCTGATCGCGCTGAACAACGCACCCGACATCCCCAAGGAGCGGTTCTCCGCGCTGACCCGCCTGGATCACAACCGGGCCATCTCGCAGCTGGCGAAGAAGACCGGCGCCAAGGTCACCGAGATCAAGAAGGTCACCATCTGGGGCAACCACTCGGCCACCCAGTACCCGGACATCTTTCACGCCGAGATCAACGGCAAGAACGCCGCCGAGGTCGTCGACGACGAGAAGTGGATCGCCGACGACTTCATCCCGACCGTCGCCAAGCGCGGCGCGGCGATCATCGACGCCCGTGGCAGCTCCTCGGCCGCCTCGGCAGCGTCGGCGACCGTCGACGCGGCCCGCGACTGGCTGCTGGGCACACCGAAAGACGACTGGGTGTCGATGGCCGTCATCTCCGACGGCTCCTACGGCGTGCCGGAGGGTCTGATCTCGTCGTTCCCGGTGACCACCAAGGGCGGTGACTGGAGCATCGTGCAGGGTCTGGACATCAACGACTTCTCCCGCAGCCGGATCGACAAGTCGACCGCCGAGCTCGCCGACGAGCGCAGCGCGGTCACCGACCTGGGCCTGATCTGAGCGGCGTGGCGATCGCAAGCGCGGCGAAGCCGGGCGCAGCGGGTCGCCACCGGGGGTCTCGTCGATTAGGGCTACTAATGGGTAGTCAGTACCCTGGGCTGGGTGTCTGAGTTGATTGAATCGATACAGACCTTCAGTGACGAAGGCGCCATCACCGATGCGGAGATCTTCGAGGCGCACTCGGGCGGCAAGCTTTCCATCGGTCTGACGACGGCGCTGGACACCCAGCGCTCCTTATCGATCGCCTACACCCCGGGTGTGGCACAGGTCAGCCGCGCGATCGCCGGGGACCACACGCTCGCTGCCCGCTACACGTGGTCGGGACGGCTGGTCGCGGTGGTCAGCGACGGCAGCGCGGTGCTCGGTCTGGGTGACATCGGGCCGGCCGCCTCGCTGCCGGTGATGGAAGGCAAGTGCGGGCTCTTCAAGGAGTTCGCCGGGCTGGACGCCATCCCGATCGTGCTGGACACCAAGGACCCCGACGAGATCATCGAGACGCTGGTGCGGCTGCGCCCGACATTCGGTGCGGTGAACCTCGAGGACATCGCCGCGCCGCGCTGCTTCGAGATCGAACGTCGGCTCATCGAGGCACTGGACTGTCCGGTGATGCACGACGACCAGCACGGCACCGCGATCGTCGTGCTGTCCGCGCTGATGGGTGCGGCGACCGTGCTCAACCGCGACATGACCGCGCTGCGTGTCGTCCTCTCCGGCGCCGGTGCGGCCGGTGTCGCATGCGCCAATCTTCTTCAGGCCAAGGGTATTTCGGACATCACCGTGCTCGACTCGCAGGGCATTCTGCACCGCGACCGGACCGGCATGAACGAAGTCAAAGCCGAGCTGGCGTCGCGCACCAACCCGCTGGAGCGCACCGGCGGCATGGTCGAGGCGCTCGAAGGCGCGGACGTGTTCATCGGAGTCTCCGGCGGTGTGGTGCCCGAGGAGCTGATCGCGACCATGGCGCCCAACAGCATCGTGTTCGCGCTGTCGAACCCCGACCCGGAGGTCCACCCGGACGTCGCGGCCCGGCACGCGGCGATCGTCGCCACCGGTCGCAGCGACTTCCCGAACCAGATCAACAACGTCCTGGCCTTCCCCGGCGTGTTCCGCGGTGCGCTGGACGCCGGTGCCCGGCGGATCACCGAAGAGATGAAAATGGCGGCGGCCGAAGCGATTTATTCCATCGCCACCGACGACCTGGCGAAGGACCGGATCGTGCCGAGCCCGCTCGACCCACGGGTCGAGCCGGCGGTAGCCGCCGCCGTCGCATCCGCCGCAGATACCGCGGAGTGACGACCGGCCGATTCGCTGCACTGGCGCTGACGGCTGCTCTGGCGACGGCGGGTTGCGGCCACGGCACGCATCGGCCGGCCGACTTGGTGGTCGGCTCCCGGGCCGGCATCGAGTCGACTCTCCTGGCCGACGTCTATACCGGCGCGCTGCGGTCTTACGGTTTCCCGGCTCACACCGAGCAGGCCCCGGATCCGTTGTCCAAGTTGGACTCCGGCGCCTTCGTCGTCGTTCCCAGCCTCACCGGCCGGGTGTTGCGAACCTTCCAGCCAGGTGTCGCCGTGTGGTCCGACGCGCAGGTCTACAAGGCGATGATCGGCGCACTGCCGGAGGGCATCGCGGCCGGCGACTACGCCACGGCCGCCGAGGACAAGCCGGCGCTGGCCATTTCGGCGTCGACGTCGAAGGAGTGGGGCGGCAGCGATCTCGGCGTGTTGACCAAGCGCTGTGACGGGCTGACCGTCGGATCGGTCGCCGGCGCGGTGACCCCGTCGGCAGTCGGCACCTGCCGGCTACCCGCGAGTCGTCAATTTCCCACTGAGGCAGCACTTTTCGCGGCCGTGAAGTCGGGGGAGGTGGCTGCGGCCTGGACAACGACCACCGACCCAGGCGTGCCCGGCGATCTGGTGGTGCTCACCGACGGCAAGCCGGCGCTGGTGCAGGCCGAGAACGTGGTGCCGCTCTACCGCCGCAACGAGTTGTCGACTCGACAGTTATTGGCGGTCAACGAAGTTGCCGGTGTGCTGGATACGGCCGCGCTGGTCGACATGCGACGCCAGGTGAGCGCCGGGGCCGATCCGCAGGCGGTGGCCGACGCGTGGCTGAACGAGCACCCACTCGGGCGCTAGTCGCATCTCGCTAACGTGACGGCGGTTTAATCCTGCCGATGACCGGAGCGAACAGTCGTTGGTAGTGCGAACCGGTGATCCGCACGAGCAGGTCGATCACCACCGCGTCCTGCCCGACCAGTACGCGGGCCTTCTTCTTGCGGACCGCATCCAGGATGATCTCGGCCGCCCGCTCCGGGGTGGTGGTGGCGAGTCGCTTGTCGAAGACCTTGGACTGCGCGTCCGCGCTGACTCCCTCGGCAGTCAGGCCATTGCGGGCAATGGCCGTCTTGATGCCGCCGGGGTGCACCGTCGTCACCTCAACCGGCTCGCGGTTGTGCATCATCTCCTGACGCAGCGCCTCGGTGAAGCCGCGAACCGCGAACTTGGCCGCGTTGTAGGCGGCCTGGCCGGGAACCGACAGCAGCCCGAACAGGCTCGAGACATTCACAACGTGGCCGTCGCCGGAGGCGATCAGGTGCGGCAGAAAAGCCTTGGTGCCGTTCACAACTCCCCAGAAGTCAACGTCCATCACCCGCTCGATGTCCTTGAACGCGGTGATGTCGACGTCACCCGTGTAGGCGATGCCGGCGTTGTTGTAGATCTGGTTGACCTTGCCGTAGTGCTCGTTGATGGTGTCGGCGTAGATCTGGAAGGCCTCCCGCTCGGTGACGTCGAGTCGGTCGCTGCGGACCGGGGCGCCGATCGCCTTGAGCCGTTCCTCGGTCTGAGCGAGCCCCTCGAGGTCGACGTCGCTGATCGCCAGCGAGGCGCCGGAGCGGCCGAGTTCGAGGGCCAGCGCTTGGCCGATCCCCGATCCGGCGCCGGTCACTGCGGCAACTTTTCCGGCAAAGCCTTCCATGGACGCTCCTTGTCGCGTGGTTGCCGTCCAGGCTAGCCGGTACCCCTGGTACCGCCCAGGACGGGCTACCGGGTGAGCACGCGCCATATCACGGTCGGTTGATATCGCATGTGGTCACGATTTCAGAAAAGGGTGGCACCTAGCTGACGGTGCATGTGTGGCTCGTGGTGCTGTTGAAAAGCAAGACGCCGGCAGGCCCGCGTAGTGCGGGCGCTGCCGGCGCCTTGAATGTTCGCTGACGCCAACCTGATTGGCGTCGGTGAGCGTCAGGCCCAGCTGGACCCGACGGCGGAGTCGGTGGACGACATGTTGTTGCCCGCCGTCTGCACCTTCTGGCCGTGGGAGTTGGCTTGTTCGTAGATGACCTGGAAGTTGCGACCCAACTGGGTGATGAACTCCTGGCAGGCCACCGAACCCGAGCCACCCCAGAAGTCACCGGCAGCCAGCACATCGCGCACGATGGCCTGGTGCTCGGCCTCCAACGAGGCGGCCTGGGCACGGATCAACGCGCCGTGGGCATCGACATCACCGAACTGGTAACTGATCGACATGATGTTTCTCCTAAAGTCTGTTCGGTGATCGGCTAGCTGGACAGGATCTGCTGGGAGCCCTGCTCTTGGGACTCGTAGTTGTTGGCGTCGCGGATCAGGCCGTCGCGCACCCCGTGCAGCATGTTCACGATGTTGCGGAACGCGGTGTTCATCTGACCCATGGTGTCGTGCGACGTCAGCTGAGCGGTACCGCTCCAGCCGGCCCCGGCGATGTTCTGGCTCGACGCCCACATCTTGCGGGCCTCGTCCTCAACGGTCTGCGCGTGAACGTCGAAACGTCCCGCCATCGCCCGCATCTCGTGCGGGTCAGTCATAAAGCGAGTAGGCATTTTTTCTCCTTGGGTGGGCGTGTCGAAGGTTATTGCGTTGTCTGGTAAGGAATTTTATCCGCCGGCGGGCGAACGTGGCATCACCTTGGCGGCGACACGCGAGCCCATCGAACTCATACCGCGTCCGGCGAGCGCGCCCATCAGACCCTGCGAGAAGGGGCTGCTGGGCAGGCCGTGCATCATGCTCGGCGGGGCGACGCTGGTGGACGGCAGCAGCGGAGCGGCGCGGGTCATCTCCGCACCGGGCGCGCCGGTGTGCCAGGCTCCAGGCACCGAGAGCCCGCCCGCATGCATCGCGTTGGCCATCTGAGCCTGGATGCCGGCCTGGATGCCTGCACCCCACTTGCCCAGCTGACCGCTGACGCCGCTCATCACGCTCGCGGCCTTGTCGTCGATCATCTTGCCGACGTTGCCAAGCAGTGAGTCCTTCATGCTGACCAACGTGTCGACCGTGCCGGTCGCACCGCCGCCGCTACCCCCGCCGCTCATGAACATACGAGCGGGCGTGCTGGCCAGCATGCCCATGTAGTACGACGCCTGAACGGGAAGCAGGGCTGCTGACGGGTTTGCGGCGATCGCGGTGCCTACCGTCGGAAGGAAGGCCCCCAGGGCGGTGGCGTCCGCACCGGTGGAAAGGGGGGTCCCCGTGAAGCCGAATAGGTCCGCCACGCCGTTGATAATCCCCACCGATATCGGATCCAAGCCCGAGGCGGCCGGCGTGCCTGCGGCCGTTGCAGCAGCAGCCGCCGCGGGGTCGGAGCCACTGGTCACCATCGGGGCAGCGGTCTGCGCCGGAAGCGCGGCGGAGGCACCCGTGGAGTTCATCTGGTAGGTGTCCATGCCCAGCGCGTCCTGGATCCACATCTCCAGGTAGTTGGCTTCGTTCTGGGCGATCGCCCCGGTGTTCTGGCCGAGGAAGTTGTTGGACACCAGCGTGGTCAGCTCGGCCCGGTTGGCCGCGATCACCGGCGGCGGCACCATCGACGCGTACGCGGTCTGGTACGCGGCGGCCGCGGCCTTGGCCTGAGCCCCGGTCTGGGCGGCTTCCGTCGCGGTGGTCTGCAGCCAGGCGATGTACGGCTCGGCGGCCGACGCCATGTGAGCCGAGGACGGACCGAGCCACGTTCCGGTGGTGAGGTTGGTTACCGCGGTCTGGTACTGCGTGGCAGTGGCTTCCAGGTCGGCGGCCAACTCGTCCCACGCCGTCGCAGCCTCCAACAACGGGCCAGACCCCGCGCCCTGATACATCAGCGCGGAGTTGATCTCAGGCGGTATCAGCGAAAAGCTCATCGGAACCTACGATCCGACTAGTGGGCGGATGCCACGTTGGCCGCCTCGGCCAACGTGTAGGCGCCGGCGCCGGAGCGCAGCGCGGCCACCAACTGCTCGTGGACCTCGGCGGCTTGAGCGGCAATCTGCTGGTACAGCGCGCCGTGCTGGCCGAACTGAGCAGCCGTCATGGCCGAGACCACGTCCGAGGCCGCGGGGGACAAGGCTGTCGTCGGCGCGGCGGCGGCCGAGTTGCGGGCCACCATGGCATCCCCGATGCCGGACAGTGTGCCTGCAGCCCCCTGCAGCTCGGCTGTTTGTGTAGTAACGAACATCTGTTAAACCCTTTCCCACGACCCGGCGGGCACTGACTTCGAACAGTACTTGAGGCCGGACGTTTGGATAGACCTCCCCTTGAGCGATTGCCACACGTGGTGGCGTGCAAATCGTAAGGCTTTTTTGCCTTTGGCGATAGATGATTCGACGAACCCGTCTCACCCAAATCGCCGCAGCTCTCTTGGCTTTTTCACAGGTTTTCAAAGGATCAAACGCTGCGCCGTTAACTGGCGCATCTCCGGAGTCGTTCGCGTCGCGTCACGTCCGGGCCGACCCGACGAGGACTGTATCGTTGCCGCGTGACTGGGCAGCCTCCAAAACTTTTCATCTTTCCGCACGCCGGGGGATCGGCCGAGTTTTACGTTCCCTTCGCGAAAGCCTTTGCCAGCGATATCAAACGCGTCGCGGTCCGGTACCCCGGCCGCGGCGGTAATCACGACCTCGGGTCGTTCACCACCATCGGCGATCTCGCCGACAAGGTTTGCCAGATGATCAAGCCGCCGGCAGACCCCGGGGAGAAGATCGCCTTCTTCGGCCACAGCATGGGCGGTCTGCTGGCCTTCGAGGTCGCGCGTAGGTTCGAGCACGAAGGCAGTCCGATTGCGGCGCTGTTCGTCTCGGCCGTCGCCGCGCCGGGTCGCGTCGGCTACGAACACGTCGACGATTCGGACCGGGGACTGCTCGACGCGGTGAGCGAGATGACGGGTGTCAATCCCGAGTTCCTGGAGAACGAGGAATTCGCGGCGAGCATCCTGCCGACGCTGCGCGGGCTCAAAGCGATCTCGAAATACGACTGCCCGGCCGAGGAGAAGTTGTCCTGCCCGATCTCGGCGTTCTTCGGCGACGACGACGAGGTGGCCACCGTCGAGAAGGTCCGCCCGTGGGCGGAACGCACAACTTCTGAGTTTTCTATGAAAGCTTTCTCAGGTCACCATTTTTATCTGACCGACCACATAGCCGAGTTGGTAAGTGAGATCGAGCCAAAGATCTTGTCCTCTTGACGAGGGTGAACTAACCGTTAATTAAAGCGTTCCTGTCAAACTCTTCGCCCCAATCACGAACCGGAAACGGCGCCGTTGTTTAGGGCGCCCGGAAGCAATAAATTACCAATTATTTGGAGCTAATTACCGGAGAGTCGGACGGATCGGCCCGGTGCCGCGGGGGGCGCCGGCACCGGCCCGACGCGCCGCGAGCGTTCAACTGGGGATCACGGACAGAGTGAATAACGCCACACCTCGGCGTCGGTGTGGCGAAACCCAGCAAACTGCCTCTTGGGCGGAGGTTTCGCAAGTGTCCAGCACAGCAGATCGACGGGAATGCTCCGCTGATCGCCGGTTCGGCGGCCGTGACCACTGCAGGAGGCCTCAGCAGCGCCACTACCTCGGAAAAGGCTCCGCAAACCGATTGAACTTTCAAGGTTATGCGATTGATCTGACCGTCGGGTAAGGTTAGGACGTTGCGACTGGGGAGTGGACGCCCTCCGCCGCGATATGTATAGCAAACCTATAGCTCAGCAATGACGCTGGCGGGAACGGGCCGTCTGTTTGGCGCACGTATTACATTCTCGGATTTTTGGTCCGAGAAGTGCGCGGCCCCTGTTAATCTCTCGCATCACAAGCGCCCGTCTAGTTGTTGTCCGGGGCTCTAGATATTTAAGGGGTGGTGTCCCGATGGCAGTGACCGAAGCTTCTATTCCCGCAGTACTGCGGAAATGGGCACGGCAGCAACCGGATGCACCGGCTTACACGTACGTCGACTACGACGTCGACCCGGACGGCTATCGCCAGACGCTCACCTGGGCCGAGCTCTACGGCCGCGTGCAGGCACTGGCCGCCGAGATCTCCTCGTTCGGTGCGCCGGGGGACCGTGCCGCCATCCTCGCCCCGCAGGGCCTCGACTACGTCGTCGGCTTCTACGGAGCGCTGGAGGCCGGCCTCGTTGCAGTTCCGCTGCCCGTCCCGCAATTCGGCGCCCACGACGAGCGGGCGTCGGCGGCACTGCAGGACTGCGCGCCGACCGTCCTGCTGACCACGTCCGCGGTCGTCGACGATGTCAATGGCTCCGCGCGTTCGCTGCCCGGCAAGGCCCCGGCGCTGATCGAGATCGACAGCCTCGACCTCGACGCGACCCCCGACTTGAACGTCCCGCCCGGGCCGCGGACCAAGAACGCGGTGCTGCAGTACACCTCCGGCTCGACCCGCACGCCCAAGGGCGTCGTGGTCACCCACAAGAACATCCTGGCCAACTGCCAGCAGGTCCGCGAGGACTACTTCGAGGCTGAGGGCGCGGTTCCGCCGAGCGACACCACGCTGGTGTCCTGGCTCCCCGTCTACCACGACATGGGTCTGTTGCTGGGCATCACCGGAGCGCTGACCATGGGACTGCACTCGGTGCTGATGAGCCCGATGTCGTTCCTGCAGCGCCCGGCCCGGTGGGTTCAGCAGATGGCGATGAACACCCGCGTCTTCACCGCGGTGCCGAACTTCGCGTTCGAGCTGGCCGCCCGGCGGACCACCGACGAGGACATGGCCGGCCTCGACCTGTCCGGCGTCCACACGATCCTGTCCGGTAGCGAGCGCGTGCACGCGGCCACCATCCGGCGCTTCGTCGACCGCTTCTCGCAGTTCGGCTTCCCGGCCAGCTCGCTGAAGCCGTCCTACGGCCTGGCCGAGGCAATGGTCTACGTCAACTCGTCCGGCCCAGGCCGGCCGCCGACCGTCGCGACCTTCGACTACGAGAAGCTATCGGCCGGGCATGCCGAGGCCTGCGACAACGAGACCGGCGTCGAACTGGTCAGCGTCGGCATCCCGCGCGCGTCGACGATCCGCATCGTCGACCCGGAAACCCGCCGGGAGAAGCCGGCCGGCATGGTCGGCGAGATCTGGCTGCACGGCGACAACATCGCCGCCGGATACTGGCGCAAGCCGCAGCAGACGCAGAAGGCGTTCGGCGGTCAGCTGGTCGACCCGTCGAGCGGTACACCGCTGGGGCCGTGGCTGCGCACCGGCGACCTCGGCACCATCCACGATGGCGAGCTGTACATCATCGGCCGGATCAAGGACCTGCTGATCGTCGATGGGCGTAACCACTACCCCGACGACATCGAGGCCACCACCCAGGAGATCAGCGGCGGGCGCGTCGCGGCGATCTCCATCGAGGATGGTCGCACCGAGCGCCTGATCGTGATCGCGGAGATGAAGGACAAGGGCAACACGCAAGAGATGGCCGACCGTCTCCGCAATGTGAGAGCGCAAGTGACGTCTGCCATTTCGAAGTCGCACGGGCTGCGGGTGGCCGACCTGGTACTGGTTCCGCCCGGCTCGATCCCAATCACCACTAGCGGGAAGATCCGTCGTTCGTCGTGTGTTGAGGTCTACCAGCAGGATGACTTCAGCCGTTTGGATTCCACCGCTTAGTGAGGTCCGGACGGCTTTGCACCGCAGCGGGAGTAAAGCCAGTGTCTTCTAACAAATTCTTGGTGCCCGCTGTGCAGGGGGGGTGCGTTCGGCAACGGCCGAGTGACGGTAACATCAGTCACTTCGGCTGGGATGAACGTTGTGGGCGCGACGAGGCGAACCGACTGGATACGCCCGGATGACATCGGCAGGCGAGGCTGCGTTTCTCGCGCACGGTGTATTACGACAACTTTCCGACAGACCGGGGGGAGCGCGATGACTGCTGCACCGTCGGACCGTCGGGCCATCATCACCGAGGCGCTGCGCAAGATCGACGATCTGACAGCCCGGCTGGAAATCGCTGAGAAGGGCGACACCGAGCCGATCGCGGTGGTCGGAATCGGTTGCCGACTTCCTGGTGGAGCGGATTCTCCCGATCAGTTCTGGCGGATGCTGCACGAGGGCGGCAACGGCATCGTCGGCGTACCGGCGGAGCGCTGGGACGCCGAGGCGTTCTTCGCCGAAGACCACTCGATCCCAGGCACGATCGTCAGCAAGAAGGGTGGGTTCCTCACCTCCTGGAAGCCCGCCGACTTCGACGCCGAGTTCTTCGGGATCTCGCCGCGCGAGGCCGCGGCGATGGATCCGCAGCAACGGCTGTTGCTCGAAGTCACTTGGGAGGCACTGGAAAACGCGGGCATCACCGCGCCGATGATCCGCGGCAGCCAGACCTCGGTGTTCGTCGGCATGACCACCTACGACTACACCCTGACCCTGGCCGGGCGGCTGCCACCGGAAGAGGTCGACCCGCACGTCCCGTTCGGGAACGCGGCGAATTTCGCGGCCGGACGGCTGTCCTATTTCCTGGGTGCGCACGGCCCCGCCGTGGTGCTGGACACCGCCTGCTCGTCGTCGCTGGTCACCGTGCACCTTGCGTGCCAGAGCCTGCGCCGGCGGGAGAGTGACCAGGCCCTGGTGGCCGGGGTAAATCTGATGCTGAGCCCGGAGAACAGCGTTGCCACCTCGCGCTGGGGGATGCTGGCTCCCGACGGCCGCTGCAAGACCTTCGATGCGGGTGCCGACGGCTACGTCCGCAGCGAGGGCTGCGGCGTCGTGGTGCTCAAACGGCTGAGTGACGCTGTGCGCGACGGTGATTCGGTGCTCGCCGTGGTCCGTGGGTCGGCGGTCAATCAGGACGGGCCCAGCAGCGGGCAGACCGTGCCGAGTGGCCCCGCCCAGCAGGCGGTCGTGCGGTCGGCGCTGGCCGCGGCCCGACTGGAGCCCTCGGAGATCGACTACATCGAGGCCCACGGCACTGGCACCGCACTGGGCGACCCTATCGAACTGGGCGCGCTGCATCAGGTGTTCGGCGAGCGCAACGGTTCGGCGCCGCTGGTGCTGGGGTCGGTGAAGACCAACGTCGGCCACCTGGAGTCGGCTTCCGGCATCGCCGGCTTCATCAAGACCGTGCTTACCGTGCAGCACGGCTACATTCCTGCGCATCTGCACTTCACCGAGTTGACGCCCAACGCGGTCGAGGGCGCCGCGAAATTCACCATCGCCGCCGACGGCATGGACTGGCCCGAGGTCGGGCGGGCACGCCGGGCCGGGGTGTCGTCGTTCGGGGTCAGCGGGACCAATGCCCACGTGATCGTCGAGCAGGCTCCAGCTGCGGAAACCGTTGCGGCTCAACCAGAACCGGTAATCACCACGCTGGTGGTCTCGGGCAAGACCGCGGCGCGCGTCGCGTCTTCGGCCGCCACACTGGCCGACTGGATGATCGGCGACGGCGCCGCGGTGCCGCTGGCTGACATCGCCCATACGCTCAACCACCACCGCACTCAGCACAAGAGCTTCGCGACGCTGGCCGTGCGTGACCGTGCCCACGCCGTCGCCGGTCTGCAGGGGCTGGCCGCGGGCCAGTCGGCGATCGGACTGGTCGAGCCGCACGAGGGATTGTGTAAGCCCGGAACGGTTTTCGTGTATTCCGGCCAGGGTTCACAGTGGGCCGGCATGGGTCGGCAACTGCTGGTCGACGAGCCGGTGTTCGCTGCGGCGGTCGAGGAGTTGGAGCCGCTGTTCCTCGAACACATCCGGTTCTCGCTGTACCAGGTGCTGGCCGAAGGTCAGCGGGTATCCGGCGACGCCCGCGTACAGCCGGTGCTGATGGGCCTGCAGTTGGCGTTGACCGCGCTGTGGCGCTCCTACGGCGTGGAACCCGATGCGGTGATTGGACATTCGATGGGAGAGGTGACCGCGGCCGTGGTCGCCGGGGCGCTAACACCGGACGAGGGTCTGCGGGTGATCGGCATCCGCTCGAGGCTGATGTCGCGGCTGGCCGGTCAGGGCGCGGTGGGCCTGCTGGAGATGGACGCCGAAGCGGCCGAGGCGTTCCTCGCCGACTACCCCGAGCTGAGCCTGGCCGGGTTCCTGTCGCCGCGCCAGACCGTGATCGCCGGCGCCGTGCCGCAGGTCGACGCCGCGATCGTCGCCGCCAGCGCCCAGGAGCGTTTCGCGCGGCGGGTGAACATGGAAGTCGCCTCCCACACCGCGCTGATGGACCCGATTCTGGCCGAATTACGTTCCGCGCTAGCCGATCTCAAGCCCAAGACGCCGACCATTCCGTTCATCTCCACGGTCGCTGACCCGACGACGGCGCCCGTCCTCGACGCCGACTACTGGGTGTCCAACGTGCGTGAGCCGGTGCGGCTGCACCAAGCCATCTCCACCGCCGCCGCGCAGCACGCCACGTTCGTCGAAATCAGCCCGCACCCCACGCTGACGCATGCCATCACCGAAACGCTCGAAACCGAACACCACCACAGCGTGGGGACGCTGTCGCGCAAGGACGATGACACGGTCAGCTTCCACACCAACCTCAACCGCACGCACGTCATGCGCCCGCCGACGCTGCCGCACCCGCCCGAGCCGCACCCGGTGCTGCCGGGCGCGCCGTGGCACCACACCCAACACTGGATCAGCGCAGAAGAATTCGTGAAGACCGCCGAGACGGCGCCGCAGCGCGGCACCCTGCTCGGTCAGCACATCCCGGTCAGCGCGACTCCGCCGACACACCTGTGGCAAGCGCGGCTGGCGCCGAAAACCAAGCCCTATCCGGGATCGCACCACAACAACGGCGTCGAGATCATCCCGATATCGGTTCTGCTGCAGACACTTTCGACGGCCGCCGGCGAGTACGACTCATCGACGCTGTCCGACATCCGCTTCGACTACCCGATCGTCGTCGGTGAGCCGCGCGTCATCCAGGTGGTTGCCGACGGGACATCCGTCACCGTGTCCTCCAGCACCGGGGGCGCCGGCTGGATCCGTCACGCCAGCGCGCGAATCGCCCACGAGTATTCCCAGCAGGCATCCTCGGACGCCGTCGCCGCACCGGGTGCCGTCGACACCGACTTCGACGACGAGTCGCTGACCTCGTTCTGGCAGACCTGGGGCAGCGAGGGCCGTCCGTTCGGCTGGTCGATCGGCTCGTGCCACGCCAAGGCCGGCGAGCTCAGTGCCGACATCGAGCTGACCCAGGCCTCCGCAGTTGCGTTGCTGGACGCCGCCATTCACGTCGCCCGGCTGCTGGACAGCGACAACCCACGGCTGATGGTTCCGGCCGCGGTCACCGGCGTCCGCTTTGCGGCTGAACTCGCCGACCCACGCGGTCGCATCGAGGTGCGCCGTCGCGGCGGCGGCGACGAAGAACTCGTCGTCGACATCACCGCCACCGCACCCGATGGCCGCACCTGCTTTGAGGTGCGCGGACTGCGCTACGCCGCGGTGGACTCCAGCGCCGCCGCCCACACCGACGATCCCTCCTCGATGGTGCACGCCATCGACTGGCAGCCGGTCGTCCTCGACGACAGCGCCAACGACGGTCCGGCCGGCGTTGTGGTGTTGGGCGACAACGATATTGCCGGTGGTCTGCGCGGCGGTCTGGCCCAGCACGGGTACTCGTCCGCAGCGGTCGCCGATGCGCGCTACGTCGTCTACGTCGCCGAATCCCGTTCCGGGGAAAGCGATGTCGACGCCGCCGTGCGGATGTCGATGCAACTGGTCGACCTGGTCCGCGGGCTGGCCGAGCGCGACGACAACCGCCCGGCCACGCTGTGGATCGTCACCCGCGGCGTGCGCGACGGCAGTTCGGACGCCGCGGTTGCCCAGAGCCCGCTATGGGGGACCGCCGGTGTCATCCGGGCCGAGCAGCCGCAGTTGTGGGGCGGTCTAATCGACCTGCCGGAGGACGCGACGATCGATGCTCTGGTGCCGACGCTGGCCCCGATGCTGCGGACGCCGGCGAAGTCGATCGTGTCGCTGCGCGATGGCGAGTTCTTCGCGCCGGGCCTCAAGACGGTGTCCGGCGAGCCGGTCCGCGAGCCGCTGCGCTGCCGGCCCGACGCGGCCTACCTGATCACCGGGGGTCTGGGTGCGCTGGGTCTGCTGACCGCGGGCTGGCTGGCCGACCGCGGGGCGCGACGGGTGATCCTCGCCGGTCGCACCGCGCTGCCACCGCGCCGCGACTGGGACAGCGACGGAGTGGACGCCGCCACCCGGGACAAGATCAACGCCGTCCGCGCGCTGGAGGCCCGCGGGGTCGCCGTCGAAGCCGTCGCGTTCGACATCGGCTCGCCCGAGGCGATGACCGCGCTGCTGGCCAAACGCGACGACGAGGGCGCGGTGCCGATCCGCGGCGTCGTCCACGGCGCCGGCATCACCGACGCCGAGCTGTTCACCGAGCTGGAGGAGAGCCGGCTGCGGAGCACGGTCTGGCCGAAGATCGCCGGCGCGCAGGTACTGCACCAGACCTTCCCGCCGGGCAGCCTGGACTTCATGTTCCTGACCGCCGCGGCCGGCGCGGTCTTCGGGGTGCCGGGCCAGGGTGCCTACGCCGCGGCCAACGCCTACCTCGACGGCCTGGCTCAGGCGCGCAACCGGCAGGGCTGCTACACCGTCAGCCAGGACTGGGTGGCCTGGCGTGGACTCGGTTTCGGCGCCGAAGCCCAGATCGCCCTGGCCGAACTGGAGCGGCTCGGATCCCGCGCCATCAGCGCCGACGAGGCGTTCGCCGCCTGGGAGCACCTGTCCCGGTTCGACGTCGCGCAGGCCGTGATGGCTCCGATGGCTTCGATTTCGGCGAGCGGTGACGCCGAGGCGGCCGAGCCCCGCGCGGCGACTCCGGCCTGGTCGGAGATGGCCGCCGAGGACGTGCGCGCCGAACTGCAGACCGGGCTGCGGGCCATTCTGGCTCGCGAGCTCCAGCTGGCCGAGGCCGATCTCGACCTGGACCGACCGTTCGCCGAGTACGGGCTGAACTCGGTGATGGCGATGTCGGTTCGGCGGGATACCGAATTGTTCGTCGGGATCGAGCTATCCGCGACCATGCTGTTCAACTACCCGACTATCGTTGCGCTCGCGGAACACCTGGCCAAAAAGGTGTCGCCGCAGCCGGAATCGGACAGCGATAACGACACTGTGGATGCTTCGGACGGTGGCGTGCTGGATGATTTGTTCGCTCATGTGGAGTCGGCACCGGCTGGTAGTGAAAGGGGCATGTGATGACGTCCTCGTATGACGAGGAAGCGCTACGGCACTGGCTGGCTGATTACCTCGTAACCAATGTCGGTTGCAGTCCCTACGACATCGACTTCGACGCCCCGATGAGCGATCTCGGCCTGGGTTCGCGCGACGCCGTGGTGCTCTCCGGCGAACTGTCCGAACTGCTCGGCCGCAAGGTCTCCCCGGTCGAGTTCTGGCAGCACCCGACGATCGCCGACCTGGCCCGCTTTCTGACCGGCGCCGAGTCGCTGACCGCCGAATCCGAGGTCGAGGCCGACCGCGCTCACCTGGACGAGCCGATCGCGGTGATCGGTCTGGGCTGTCGCCTGCCCGGTGGCATCTCCGGCCCGGAGCAGTACTGGCAATTCCTCTGCGAGGGCGGCAACGCCGTCACCGAGGTGCCGGCCGAACGCTGGGCGCCGTTCGACGACGGCACCCCCGAGGTGGCGGCGGCGCTGTCGAACACCACCCGCTACGGCGGCTACATGGACAACCTCGACGCCTTCGACGCCGACTTCTTCGACATCTCCAGCCGCGAAGCCACCAAGATGGACCCGCAGCAGCGCATGCTGCTCGAAGTCGCTTGGGAGGCACTGGAACACGCCGGTATCCCGCCGAGCTCGCTGCGCCGCTCGCCGACCGGCGTGTTCGCCGGTGCCTGCTACACCGACTACGGCTACGTCGCGGGCATCGACCTGACAGGAGTCGACGCGTGGACCAATTCCGGTGGCGCACTGAGCATCATCGCCAACCGGCTGTCGTACTTCCTGGACCTTCGCGGGCCGTCGATCACCGTCGACACCGCGTGCTCGTCGTCGATCGTGGCCCTGCACCTGGCCTGCCAGAGTCTGCGTGTCGGCGACTCCGACGTGGCACTGGCCGCCGGCGTGAACCTGATGCTGGCGCCGTCGGTGGTGCGCGCCTTCGACCAGACCGGCGCACTGTCGGCCACCGGCGCCTGCCATGCGTTCGACGCCGACGCCGACGGCTTCATCCGCGGTGAGGGCTGCGGCGTCGTGGTGCTCAAACGGCTCAACGACGCGGTCCGCGATGGCGACCGGGTGCTGGCCGTGGTGCGCGGCTCCGCGGTCAACCAGGACGGCCGGTCCAACGGCCTGCTGGCGCCCAACCCCGCCGCCCAGATGGCGGTGCTGCGTTCGGCTTACGCGAACGCGGGCGTGGCGCCACAAGAGGTCGACTACGTCGAGGCGCACGGCACCGGCACGCCGCTCGGCGACCCGATCGAGGCCCGCGCTCTGGGCACCGTGCTCGGCCGCGGCCGCGCGGAAGACGCGCCGCTGTTGATCGGTACCGCCAAGACCAACCTCGGTCACCTCGAGGCCGCCGCCGGTGTCGCGGGCCTGATCAAGACCGTGCTGTCGGTGTACCTGGGCACCATCCCGCCCAACCTGCACTTCCAGAACCCCAACCCGCACATCCCGTTCGATCAGTTGCGACTGAAAGTCGTTGCCGAGCAAACGGAATGGCCGCAGACCGGTCAGCCCCGCCGCGCCGGGATCTCGTCGTTCGGTTTCGGTGGCACCAACGCGCACGCGGTGATCGAGCAGGCGCCGCCGGCCATGCCGGTGATCCGCGAGGCAGACCCGGCCGTCACCACGCTGGTGCTGTCGGGCAAGTCGCCGGAACGCATCTCGTCGCAGGCCGCCTCGATCGCTGCCTGGCTGCAGGGTGCCGGCGCCGAGGTGCGGCTTGCCGACGTGGCCCACACGCTGAGCTACCACCGCGAGCGGCACGGCCAGTTCGCCACCGTGTGTGTCCGTGACCGCGCCCAGGCGGTCGAGCGACTGGAGGCGCTGGCCGAGGGCCGCGTGGCCGAGGGTGTCGTCGGTCCGCACGACGGACCGTGCAGTCCCGGAACGGTGTTCGTGTTCTCCGGCCAGGGATCGCACTGGGCGGGCATGGGCCGGCAGTTGCTGACCGACGAGCCGGTGTTCGCCGAGGCGATCGCCGAATTGGACCCGATTTTCGTTGAGCAGGTTGGCTTTTCGCTGCAGCAGATCATCGCCGATGGCGAGGCGATCAGCGGCGACGCGCAAGTCCAGCCGGTGCTGATGGGTCTGCAGTTGGCCCTGACCGAACTGTGGCGCTCCTACGGCGTACACCCGGACGCGGTCATCGGGCACTCGATGGGCGAGGTCACCGCCGCGGTGGTGGCTGGTGCCTTGAGCGTTGTCGACGGCCTGCGGGTGATCGCGATCCGCTCGAAGCTGATGTCGAAGCTCGCCGGCCAGGGCGCGGTGGCGCTGCTCAAGCTCGACCCCGAAGCGACCGAGACCCTGCTCGCCGGATACCCGGAAGTCAGTGTGGCGGGTTACATTTCGCCGCGCGAGACAGTGGTTGCCGGCCCCGTGGAGCCGGTCGACGCTGTTATCGCCGCGGTGAGCGCGCAGAACAAGTTCGCCCGTCGGGTGAATATGGAGGTGGCGTCGCACACCGCGTTCATGGACCCGATCCTCGACGAACTGCGCACCGCGCTGGCGGATGTGACCCCGGAGATCCCGACCATCCCGTTCTATTCGACGGTGATGGAAGGCTTCCAGTCGCCCATGCTGGACGCCGACTACTGGGTGGCCAACGTCCGTCAGCCCGCGCTGCTCAGCCAGGCCGTCGCTGCTGCCGCCGAAGAGCACGGCACCTTCATCGAGATCAGCGCGCACCCGATCCTGATGAACGCCGTCGGCGACACGCTGGATCCCGCTAGCCACCACCACAGCGTCGGCACGCTGTGGCGCGACGGCGACGACGCGGTCCGGTTCCACACCAACCTGAACGCCGTCCACACCAGCCACCCGCCGCAGACCCCGCACCCGGTCGAGCCGCACCCGTTGCTGCCGACCACGCCGTGGCACCACAGCCGGTTCTGGGTGACGTCGCGTCCGATCACGCCGATCAGAACCGCTCCCGCGGTGGCGGATTCGTCCTCACCGGTGGAGGGACCGATCCCCGCGCAGTGGTACCTGAACCTGGCCTGGACGGCCCGCGAACTCTCCGGGAAGAACGACGACGCCGACAGTTCCTGGCTGGTCATCACCGACTCAGGACTCGGTGACGAGATCGGCCGGGTGCTCGGCGACGAGTTCGCCGCGACGGTTGAGCCGACGTCCCTGCTGGCCGACGGCGCCGACCCGACGGCGATCACCGACGCGCTGGCCGGGGTGACGCACGTGCTGTACGCGCCGCAGGTGAGCGGTGGGCAGTTCGATTTCGAAGCCGGCTACGACCTGTTCAACGCCGCACGCCGACTGAGCGCCGCGATCGCCGAAATGGGCGTGGCGCCAAGGCTTTACCTGCTCACCCGCAACGCCCAGCCGGTCAGTGACGGCGACCGGGCCAACGCGTCGCAGGCAGTGCTGTGGGGTCTCGGTCGCACGCTGGCGTTGGAGCACCCCGAATTCTGGGGCCGCGTCATCGACATCGACGAGTCGGTGCCCGACGGCCTGGCCGCCCGCTACGTGGTGGACGAGGCCCAAGCCGACGACGACGAGGACCAGGTGGTCTACCGCGCCGGTGCGCGTCGTGTCCCGCGGCTGCAGCAGGCCCATGCGCCCTCGACGGCACCGGCCGAATTGTCATCGGAGCGCAGCTATCTGGTCATCGGAGCGACCGGCAACATCGGGCCGCACCTGATCCAGCAACTGGCCGAATCCGGTGCGGGCACGGTGGTCGCGGTGTCGCGTAACCCCGGTTCGAAGCTCGACGACCTGGCCGCGCGCCTTGCCCCGAGCGGCACCACGCTGGTGACCGCCGCCGCCGACGCGGCCGACGAGTCCGCTATGGGTGCGGTGTTCGACCGCTTCGGCAACGACCTGCCGCCGCTGGCCGGCATCTACGTGGCCGCATTCGGCGGTGGTCCGATCACGCTGCTCGAGATGACCGAAGACGACGTCACCGCGATGTTCCGGCCGAAGCTGGACGTGGTCTCGGTGCTGCACCGACTGTCGTTGGCGCACAAGCTCGAACAGTTCGTGTTGTTCTCCTCGATCTCCGGCCTGACCGGGTCTCGCTGGCTGGCTCATTACACCGCGACCACCACATTCCTGGACACGTTCGCGCTGGCCCGGCGGGCCGCCGGTCTTCCGGCCACCGCGATCAACTGGGGGTTGTGGAAGTCGTTGTCCGACGGGCAATCCGAAGAGGAGCGTCAGGTCACGCTGGCCTCCGGCCTGGAGCCGATGGCCGACGACGTTGCGATCAAGGCCCTGCCGCTGCTCACCGGGCCGGGCGCCGGGTCACGGCCCACCGTCGTGGCCGCCGACTGGGCGTTGCTGGCCGCCGCCTACCGGACCAGGGCGGCGCTGCGCATCGTCGACGACCTGCTCTCCACCGACACCGCCGGTGCGGACGGCTCGGCCGCCCGCAGCACCGAGTTCCGGGATGCGTTGCGCGAGGCCGACCCAACGCGACGCCGCGGCATCCTGGTCGACCACGTCACCGCGCAAGTGGTCGGCGCGATGGGCCTGGCGTCGGCGCAACTCCTGGACCCGACCGCGGGATTCTTCCAGTCCGGCATGGACTCGCTGATGAGCGTCACGCTGCAGCGCTCCCTGTCCGACAGCTTGGGCGAGACGTTGCCGGCGTCGGTGGTGTTCGACTATCCGACCGTCGAGGCGTTGTCGGACTATCTGGCCACCCTCCTTCCGGAGGTGGCCGAGGCCGCCGAGGACGAAAGCGCTGACGACTACGACGACTTCAGCGACGACGAACTTCTGAAACAGCTGTCAGAGAGGCTGGGTTGAGCGGGATGACTGCACCGCCAGATCGTCGGGCGATCATCACCGAGGCTCTTCGCAAGATCGATGACCTGACGGCCCGGCTGGAGATCGCCGAGAAGGCCGACCTCGAACCGATTGCCGTGGTGGGCATGGCCTGCCGGCTGCCGGGCGGGGTCAGCAACACGGGCGACTACTGGCAGCTGCTGCGCGACGGCGGCAGCGGTGTCATCCGGGTGCCCGAAAACCGCTGGGACGCCGAGGCATACTTCTCCGAGGACCACACCCGGCCGGGCACGATCTGCAACACCGACGGCGGCTTCCTCACCTCCTGGCAACCCGACCAGTTCGACGCCGAGTTCTTCGGGATCTCGCCCCGCGAAGCGGTCGCGATGGACCCGCAGCAGCGGTTGCTGCTCGAAGTCGCTTGGGAGGCACTGGAAAACGCCGGTGTCACGCCGAAGTCGGCGCGCAACAGCCAGACCGGGGTCTATGTCGGCCTGACTACCTACGACTACGCGCTGATGGCGGCAGACGGTCCGGCGCACGAGATGGATCCATACATTCCATTCGGCAGTGCCTCGAACTTCGCTGCGGGCCGGCTGTCGTATTTCCTCGGAACACACGGGCCGGCCGTGGTGATCGACACCGCGTGCTCGTCGTCGCTGGTCGCCATCCACCTGGCCTGTCAGAGCCTGCGTCGTCGGGAAACCGATCAAGCGCTGGCCGCCGGCACGAATCTGATCCTGACACCGCACAACAGCTTCGCCTGCTCGCGGTGGGGGATGCTGGCCCCGGACGGGCAGTGCAAGACGTTCGACGCCAACGCCAACGGCTATGTGCGCAGCGAAGGCTGCGGGGTTGTCGTCCTCAAGCGGCTCAGTGACGCTGAGCGCGACGGGGATACGGTGCTGGCCCTGGTGCGCGGCTCGGCCGTCAACCAGGACGGCCCGAGCAGCGGGCAGACAGTGCCCAGCGGTCCCGCGCAGCAGGCGGTACTGCGGGCGGCGCTGGCGTCGGCGCGGCTGGAGCCCTCGGAGATCGACTACATCGAGGCGCACGGCACCGGTACCGCGCTCGGTGACCCCATCGAACTCGACGCGCTCAGTGCCGTCTTTGGTAAACGCGACGATTCCGCGCCGCTGGTGCTCGGATCGGTCAAGACCAACCTGGGCCACCTGGAGAACTCGGCCGGAATCGCCGGCTTCATCAAGACCGTGCTCAGCATGAACCACGGCTACATCCCGCCGCACCTGCACTTCACCGGGCTGACCCCGAACGCTGGAGCCGGCGCATCGAAGTTCACCATCGCCGCCGACGGTATGCCGTGGCCGGAGGTGAGCCGGCCGCGTCGCGCGGGCGTGTCATCGTTCGGTGTGAGCGGCACCAATGCCCACGTGGTGATCGAGCAGGCCCCGGTCACCGAACGGGCTGCTGCGCAATCGGATCCGGTGGTCAGCACCATCGTCATCTCCGGCAAGACGCCGGCGCGGATCGCGCCGATAGCCGAGATGCTGGCTGACTGGATGTCCGGTGCGGGCGCCGACGTGCCGCTGGCCGACGTGGCGAACACCGTCAATAACTACCGCGGCCGCTACCGCAGCTTCGCCGCCGTCGCGGCGCGCGACCACGCGCAGGCCGTCGCCGGGTTGCGGGCGCTCGCCGCCGGTGAACCCGCGACCGGTGTCGTCGAGGCATGCGAGAAGCCGCACGGTTCTGGCACGGTCTTCCTGTATTCGGGTCAGGGGTCGCAGTGGGCCGGTATGGGTCGGCAGTTGCTTGCCGAGGAGCCGGCGTTCGCGGCGGCGGTCGACGAGCTGGAGCCTGATTTTGTTGCGCAGGTTGGTTTTTCGCTGCGCGAGGTGTTGCTGGCTGGTGAGCCGGTGGTGGGTATCGATCGCATTCAGCCGGTGCTGGTGGGTATGCAGCTGGCGCTGACCGCGCTGTGGCGCTCCTACGGTGTGAACCCCGACGCGGTGATCGGTCACTCGATGGGTGAGGTGACCGCGGCCGTGGTCTGCGGTGCGCTGAGCCCGGCCGATGGCCTGAAAGTCATTGCCACACGGTCGAAGCTGATGTCGCGGCTATCCGGTCAGGGTGCGATGGCGTTGCTGGAGTTGGGCGCTGCCGAGGCCGAGAAGCTGGCCGGGCAGTACCCGGACGTGACGGTGGCGGTGTACGCCGCGCCGCAGCAGACGGTGATCGCCGGCCCGCCCGAGCAGATCGACGCCGCCATCGCCGCGGTCGACGCGCAAGGACTGCTGGCCCGCCGCGTGGAGGTCGACGTGGCCTCGCATCACCCGACCGTCGATCCGATCCTGGCCGAGCTGAAAGACGCACTGGCCGACCTGAAGCCGATGACACCGAAGATTCCGTTGATCAGCACGGTCGGTGAGACAAACGCCGCAAAGTTCGACGCGGACTACTGGGTGGTCAACCTGCGCAACCCGGTGCGGTTCAGCCAGTCCGTTGCCAAGGCCGCCGAAACGCACGCCACGTTCGTCGAAATCAGCCCGCACCCGCTGCTTACCCACGGCATCGGCGAAACGCTGGCCTCGGTGGCCCCGCGCGATCAGTTCGCCGTCACCGCGGCCATGAAGCGCGGCGACGACGAAACGCTCTCTGTCCACGAACAACTCGCCACCCTTGGCGTGACCGGCGACCCGAGCGACCGGCGCCGCGTCGCGATTCCGGCCTCGCCGTGGCTGCATGCCAGCTACTGGGTCGAAAAGAGGGCCGGCGGCCAGCGGCTCGCGGGCGTCCACCCGCTGCTGGGCGTGCACGTCGAACTTCCCTCCGGCAACGAGCATGTCTGGCAGACCGACATCGGTGTCGACACACTGCCGTGGCTGGCCGACCACACCATCGGGGGCCAGCCCGCCATCTCGGCGGCCGGCTTCGCCGAGATGGCGGTGGCCGCCGCCGCCCAGGCGCTGGGCTCCTCAACGATCAGCAAGCTCACCGTCCAGCGGCCGCTGATCCTGGACGCCCAGACCCGCGTCACCACCCAGCTCTCGGTGAGCCGCGACGTGAATCGCGTTGAGATCCAAGCCCGCTCGGGGGCAGGGAGCTGGATCCGGTACGCGGTCGCCGACGTTACGCCGCAGGGCGAGCCCGGGCAGGCCCCGGAGCCCGACGCCGAGATCGCGCTGCCCGAGGGCGTCGCCGATCACCCCGAGTACCGCATCCACCCGGTGCTGCTCGACGCAGCGCTGCAGCAGCTGGCCGCCGGTGTCGAGTCGAAAGACGCGAACTATCAAGCGGTTTCGGTCGAGACGATCCGGGTGTTCGGCCCCATCCGCGGCCACGCCCGCGTGCACACCGAGCTGACCGATGAGCATGGCCGCGTCGTGCTCACCGACGACGCCGGCGCCGTGCTCGCCGAGCTGACCGGCATCGAGCTCAAGCCTGTCGACCTGGCCACCGTGCCGCTGTCATTGGAGCAGAAGATTTTCGACGCCGCCTGGGTGCAGAGCCCGGCGGCCGGCGGCGTCGTGGCCGACGGCGCGTGGGTGGTGCTGGCCGAATCCGACGACGCGACAACCGCTCTCGCGACCGAGATCACCGACACCCTCACCTCTTCCACCCGGCGTGCGGTCAGCGCGACGCTGTCCGATGAGGCCGCGGTGGCCGAGGCATTCGCCAAGACCGCCGACTCGAAGCCGGTCGGCATCGTCGTGCTGCTGGCCAATCGGCCGTTCGACGGCGTCGAGACCGATGCCGCGCTGCAGCGCGCCCAAGACCTGGTGGTGGACATCTCGGCGGTGGCGCACGCCGCCGTCGAACGCTGGAAGGGCACCTCACCGCGACTGTGGCTGGTCACCCGCGACGGGCTGTCGGTACGCGACGACGAGCCAGGTGATCCGGCGATCGGCGCCCTCAAGGGGCTCATCCGCAACTGGCGGTTCCCCGGTGAAGCGGCCCGTGTGCTGGCCGGCGAACCCGACCTCGGAGCCACCCTGCTCGACGTCGGCAGCGCGGACGTCGGAAAAGACTGGATAGCCAAGCTGACCGCTGAGCTTGCCGCATCGACCGGCGACGACGTCGTCGCGCTGCGCGAAGACGGCCGTTACGTCGAACGCATGGTGCGGGCCTCGCTGAACGGCGACCAGCACGATGCGGTGGTCCGACCGGACGGCTCCTACATCATCACCGGCGGCCTGGGCGGTCTGGGAACCGTCGTCACCCGCTGGCTGGTGGACAACGGCGCGGGCCGCATCGTGCTCAACGGCCGCAGCGAACCGTCCGACGCGCAGCGCGACTACATGGACGGACTGGGCACTGAGGTGGTGTTCGTGGCCGGCGACATCGCCACCGCGGGCACCGCTGAGCGGCTGGTGGCTGCGGCCGAGGAAACCGGAAAGCCATTGCGCGGTCTGGTGCACGGCGCCGGCATCACCGGCGACGGCCTGGTCAGCGCGCTGACCCGGGAAGGTCTGCAACGGGTCTGGACGCCAAAGGTCGCTGGCGCGCTGCGACTCAACGCGGCAACAGCCGACAAGGACATGGACTGGTGGGTCGGCTTCTCATCGATGGCCACCATGCTCGGGCTGCCGGGTCAGCTGGCCTACGCCACCGGTAACGCGTGGCTCGATGCGCTGATGACGTGGCGACGTGCATCCGGGCGACCCGCCACCGCGATCAACTGGGGACAGTGGTCGGCCGTCGGCATGAGCAGCAAGCTGACCTACAGCGTGCTCGACCCGATCACCCCGGACGAGGGCATCGAGGCGTTGCAGACCCTGGTGGGCGGCCCGCTCAACCGGGTGGGCGTCGGACGGCTGCGGCTCGACCGCGTGCTGGCGGCCACACCGGAGTTCCGTGACCTCGCCTACTTCGAGAAGATCGCCGCGGAATTCGGTGCCCCGAGCGTCGAACACCGGATCATCGTCGAGGATGCGGGGTCGGCGGCGGATGCGCCGCCGGAGTGGTCGACGCTGTCGACTCAAGCGCGGCTCGCCGAACTCCAGACCCGGTTGCAGGCCATTTTGGCCCGCGAACTGAGGATGTCGCCGTCGTCGATCAGCCTGGACGCGCCGTTCCCCGAGCTGGGTCTGGACTCGATGATGGCCATGACGGTTCTCAAGGAGACCAAGAAATTGGTCGGGCTCGACGTGTCGGCGAACATGCTGTTCAACCACCCGACCATCGCGTCACTGGCGACCTACGTGGCCGGCCTGCTGGCGCCCGCGGACGTGCCGGAGGAGGATTCCGGCGGTCTCTCGGCCGAGCCGGAACGCAGCGTGTTGGATGACCTGTTCGACAGCGTCGAATCGGCCTCGGCGAGCAGTGACGGCGGTCTTTTTTGATGGGAAGAATCTTCTGATGGCGACCATTTACGACAGAGTCTCGGCGATGTCCGGCGAACAGCGGGACGCGATCACCCAGAAGTTCGACAGTTCTTCCCGGGTGGTCGCCGCCGAGCCGATCGCGATGGTCGGCATCGGATGCCGTTTCCCCGGCGACGCGAACGGCCCCGAGGGCTACTGGAATTTCCTGGCCAATGGCGGTGACGGGATCAGCGAGATCCCGGCCGACCGCTGGAACGCCGACGAGTTCTACGACGCGGACCAGTTCGCGCCCGGTCGGATGTCGTCCAAATGGGGCGGCTTCCTGTCCGACGTCTCCGGCTTCGACGCCGACTACTTCGGTATCTCGCCGCGCGAGGCCGAGGCGATGGACCCCCAGCAGCGGTTGATGCTCGAGGTCGCCTACGAAGCGCTCGAGCACGCCGGGATCGCCACCGAGGACCTGTCCGGCGTTCGCGCCGCCGTGCTGATGGGCGTGTATTACGGCGAGTACCAAACGATTTCGGCGGCCAACCCGGACGCTATCGATGCCTACTCCGCGACGGGCAACGCGCACGCGGTCGCCGTCGGGCGCATCGCCTACCTGCTGGGCCTGCGCGGGCCGGCGGTCGCCATCGACTCCGCGTGCTCCTCGTCACTGGTGACCATTCACCTGGCCTGCCAGAGCCTGCGGCTGCGGGAAAGCGACCTGGCCCTGGCCGGCGGGGTCAGCCTGATCCTGCGCCCGGAAACCCAGATCGCCATGGCCAAATGGGGCATGCTGTCGCCCAACGGCCGCTGCTACTCCTTCGACTCGCGCGCCGACGGGTTCGTCCGCGGCGAGGGCTGCGGTGTCGTGGTGCTCAAGCGGCTCACCGATGCCGTCCGTGACGGCGACCGGGTGCTCGCCGTCGTGCGTGGCTCCGCGGTCAACCAGGACGGCCGGTCCAACGGACTGACCGCGCCGAATACCATTGCGCAGCAAGACGTCATCCGGGCCGCCCTACGCAGCGGCGACGTGCAAGCGCGCTCGGTGAACTACATCGAGGCGCACGGCACCGGCACCGGCCTGGGCGACCCGATCGAATTCGAAGCCCTGGCCGACCAATACGGCAAGGGCGACGGTGACTGCGCCCTGGGCGCGGTGAAATCCAACTTCGGTCACCTGGAGGCCGCGGCCGGCATCGCCGGATTCATCAAGGCCGCCCTGTCCGTGCAACGCGCCCAGATCCCGCCGAACCTGAACTTCTCGCAATGGAATCCGGCGATCGACCACAAGTCGACCCGCATGTTCGTCCCCACCGAGCTGCGCCCCTGGCCGGCAGACGAGGGCCCACGCCGGGCCGCTATCTCGTCGTTCGGCATCGGCGGAACGAACGCACACGTGGTGATCGAGCAGGGCCCGGATGCCACGCCTGTCGCGGCGACGCACTCGCCGGTGACCACGCTGACCGTCTCAGGCAAGAGCGAGCAGCGGATCTCGGCATGGGCTGCGGCGCTGGCGGACTGGATCTCGGGGCAGGGCGCCGAGGTGCCGCTCGCCGACATCGCGCACACGGTGAACCTGTATCGCAGCCGCCACAACAAGATCGCCACGGTGTCCGCGCGTGACCGTGACGAGGTCGTGGCCGGTCTACGGGCGCTGGCCGTCGGCCGGCCAACCCCCGGAGTGGTTGCTGCGCATGACGTTCCGCGCGGCAAGGGCACCGTGTTTCTGTATTCGGGTCAGGGGTCGCAGTGGGCCGGTATGGGTCGGCAGTTGCTTGCCGAGGAGCCGGCGTTCGCGGCGGCGGTCGACGAGCTGGAGCCTGATTTTGTTGCGCAGGTTGGTTTTTCGCTGCGCGAGGTGTTGCTGGCTGGTGAGCCGGTGGTGGGTATCGATCGCATTCAGCCGGTGCTGGTGGGGATGCAGCTGGCGCTGACCGCGCTGTGGCGCTCCTACGGGGTCGAACCCCGACGCGGTGATCGGTCACTCGATGGGTGAGGTGACCGCGGCCGTGGTCTGCGGTGCGCTGAGCCCGGCCGATGGGCTGAAAGTCATTGCCACACGGTCGAAGCTGATGTCGCGGCTATCCGGTCAGGGTGCGATGGCGTTGCTGGAGTTGGGCGCGGCCGAGGCCGAGAAGCTGGTGGGGGAGCACCCCGACATCACGGTGGCGGTGTACGCCGCGCCACAGCAGACGGTGATCGCCGGCCCGCCCGAGCAGATCGACGCCGTCATCGCCGTCGTCGACGCGCAGGGCATGCTGGCGCGCCGCGTCGAGGTCGACGTGGCCTCGCATCACCCGACCGTCGATCCGATCCTGGCCGAGCTGAAAGACGCACTGGCCGACCTGAAGCCGATGACACCGAAGATTCCGTTGATCAGCACGGTCGGTGAGACGAACGCCGCAAAGTTCGACGCGGACTACTGGGTGGTCAACCTGCGCAACCCGGTGCGGTTCAACCAAGCCCTGTCGTCCAAGCCGCCGCAAACCACTCGGCGTTCGTCGAAGTCAGCCCGCACCCGCTGCTCAGCCACGCCATCAACGGCACGCTCGAGGCGGCCAAGCCGCGCGGTGGCGCCGTCGTGTCGGGCACGCTGACGCGCGACAATCCCGAGACGTTGACATTCCACACCCAACTGGCGACTGTCCGTCCCCCGTCGGTCGCCGCGGCCCAAAGCCCGGACGGCACAAAGAAACTCATCGACCTGCCGCCGACTCCATGGCAGCACGTCCGCTACTGGGCGGCACCGACAGCGACCAACCGGCAACCGGCCAGCGCCCACCCGCTGCTCGGCACCCACGTCGAGCTGCCGTCGGGCCGCGACCACGTGTTCACCGCCGACGTCGGCACCGAGCTGGTGCCCTACATGCTCGACCACAAGGTGCACGGGCAACCGGTCATGCCCGGCACCGGTTTCGGCGAAATCGCCCTGGCCGCCGCCTGCGAGGCCCTCGGATTGCCGCCCACGTCGGTCAGCGTCGGCATCGAGGTCGAACAGATGCTGCCGCTCGGCGAGTCGACGCAGCTGACCACGCAACTCAGCCGCGGCGATAAGGACGGCGACGAGATTCGCGTCGAGATCCACTCGCGTTCGGCCACCGGAGCCTGGATTCGTCATGCGGTCGCGAAAGTCGAAGTGGGACAGTCGGAAGCACCGGCCGTGCCGCCCGCGTCGTCGGACCCCGGCACGGTGCTCTCGCCCGCCGACCTGTATTCGGCCTTGCGTGCCACCGGGCTGCACCACGGGCAGGCGTTCGCCGCGCTGACCCGCATCGTCCGCCGCACAGGTGGCAGCTCGGAAACCGAGATCGTGCTGCCGGACGAGGCCACCGGACATCGCGGATACCGCATCCACCCGGTGCTGCTCGATGCGGCGCTGCAGGGCCTGGCCGCCGCGCTACCCAGCGAATCGCTGGCCGACGCCGACGAGGCCACCTACCTACCGGTCTCGTTCGAGAAGATTCGGGTGTTCGGCGAGGTGGGCCGTCGGGCCCGGTGCCGCGCCGAGTTGACCAACACAGACGGCGCAGGCATCAACGGCCGCGTCCTGATCACCGACGAGTCGGGCACCCCGACCGCCGAGATCAGCGGCATCTACCTGCAGCGCGTCCAGCGCCGCAGTGTGCCATTGCCGTTGGAGCAGAAGATCTTCGACACCGAATGGGTCGAGACTTCCGTCGATGCGGCCTCGGCAGCGCCGGACGGCAGCTGGCTGGTGCTCACCGACGGCGCCGAGGCGCAGGCGGCCGCCAAGGAGTTCACCGCCAGCTTCAGCGCCCCGACCCGCCGGGTGCTCACCGCCGAGCTGTCGCAGGAATCGGCTGTGCTGGAAGCGTTCTCACAAGCCGCCGGCGACGCGGACCTGCCGCCGGTCGGTGTGGTCGTCTTCGCGGGCCGGCGCACGTTCGACGGGTCCGAGTCCGGTGACGCCGCGGGCCGCGGTCGCGACCTGACCTGGGGAGTCGCATCAACGGTCCGCACGATCCTCACCGGCTGGCACGGCAAGCCGCCACGGCTGTGGGTGGTGTCCCACGACGGGCTGGCCGTCCACGACGGCGAGTCGGGCGATCCCTCGGTCAGCGCGCTGACCGGCCTGATCCGCGTGCTGGCCTACGAGCATCCGGACCTGCGCACCACGCTGGTGGATCTCGCGGGTGACGCGGTCACCCCGCTGAGCGCCGAATTCGGCTTGTCCGGTGATGACATCATCGCCTGGCGTGGCGAAAAGCGTTACGCCAAGCGGCTTTCCCGCGCGACGCTGGCTAATGCTGAATCCAAGGGCAAGTCCGAGACGAGCGTTCGGGCCGACGGCTCCTACATCATCACCGGCGGTTTGCGCGGGCTCGGCCTGGCCATGGCCCGCTGGCTGGTCGACAGCGGCGCCGGACGGGTCGTGCTCAACGGCCGGTCGACGCCGTCCGACGAGGCGCAGGCGCTGGTCGAGGAACTCGGGCAGCGGACCCAAATCGCAGTCGTGCTCGGCGATATCGCCGCACCTGGTGTTGCCGAAAAGCTGGTCAGCGCGGCCGAGGAGACCGGACTGGCGTTGCGCGGGCTGATGCACAGCGCCGTCGTGCTCGACGACCAGATCGTCGCCGGCCTGAGCCAGGACAGTCTGGAGCGAGTGTGGGCGCCGAAAGCCAATGGCGCGCTGCGACTTCACTCGGTGACTTCGGGCGACAAAGGCGCACAGCTTGACTGGTGGCTCGGCTTCTCGTCGACGTCGTCGCTGCTGGGCGCGCCCGGCCAGGGAGCCTACGCGGCCGCCAGCGCCTGGCTGGACGGCCTGGTCGAGTGGCGACGGGCGTCGGGATTGCCTGCCACCACGATCAACTGGGGACAGTGGTCGGACATCGGTGTGGCCCGCGCGCTGACCTTCAGTGCGCTGGACCCGATCTCGCCGGCCGAGGGTATCGAGGCGCTGGAGGCCATCTTGGCCAGCCAGCCCGTCAACATCGGCGTCGCGCGGCTGCGCCTGGACCGGGCCGCGGCCGCGTTCCCCGAGATCCAGCAGCTCGGCTACTTCGCCAAGCTGGCGTCCGAACTCGACATCGACAGCGAGGACGACGACTGGGCCGGGCCCGACGCGCTGCGCGAGTTGGACGCCGCCGAGGTGAACCGGGTGATCGTCGGTCGACTGGCCACCCGCATCCTGGCCATCATGGGCTATCCGAAGGGAAGCACCCTCGACACCGACCAGCCGCTGACCGAACTGGGCATGGATTCGCTTATGGCGGTGCGAATCCGCAACACTGTTCGCGGCGACTTCGGAGTCGAACCGCCGGTGGCCCTGCTGTTGCAGGGCGCCTCGTTGACCGCATTGACCACCGACCTCATCCGTCAGCTGGGCCTGGAGACAGACGACAAGGCCGACAGCGGCGGCGGAGTTCGTGACCGAGCCAAGCAGCGCGCCGCAGCCCGGCAGCGAGCGGCGGCTCGGCGAAAGGTAGGAGATCGAGTGTGACCAGCAACAGCGAATTGCCGCCCAACGCGATCGCGGTGGTCGGCATGGCGGCCCGCTTGCCCGGCGCCAACACGCTGTCGGCATTCTGGGACAACCTGCGCCGGGGCGAGGAGTCGATCGTCACGCTGGCCGAAGACGACCTGCTGGCCGAAGGCATTCCCGAGAAGACACTCTCGAACCACGCGTACGTGCGGCGTGCCGCACTGATGGACGGCATCGACGAATTCGACGCCGACTTCTTCGGTTTCACCCCACAGGCAGCGCGTTCGACGGATCCCCAGCACCGGCTGTTCCTGCAGACCGCGTTCCATGCGATCGAAGACGCCGGCTACGACCCGGCCGAGATCGAGGGCACGGTCGGGGTCTACGCGACCAGTACCACCAGCGGCTACCTGTTGCACAACATCATGTCCAACCGGGACCCGAATGTGGTCATGGGACAAGGCATCACGTTCGACATGGTCGAGCTGTCGATGCAGAACGACAAGGACTACCTGGCCACCAAGGTCGCCTACGCGCTGAACCTGCGCGGCCCCGCGCTGTCGGTGCAGACGGCCTGCTCCTCGGCGCTGGTCGCGGTGCACCTGGCCTGTCAGAGCATCCTCAATGGCGAATGCGAGCTGGCGTTGGCCGGTGGCGCGTCGCTGCGCATCCCGCATCACGTCGGGTACTGGTACGCCCCGGGCTCGATGGTGTCGCCCACCGGCCACTGCCGGCCGTTCGACGCGCGTTCGGACGGAACGATTTTCGGCAGCGGCGTCGGCGTGGTGGTGCTCAAGGCACTGCAGGATGCCGTCGACGACGGCGATCGGATCCACGCGGTGATCCGTGGCTCCGCGCTGAACAACGACGGCTCGACCAAAATGACCTACGCGGCGCCGACCGCGGCCGGCCAGGCTGACGTCATCGCCGAGGCGCACGCGATCGCCGAGATCGACGCGTCGGAGATCAGCTACGTCGAGACGCACGGCACCGGCACCCCGTTGGGCGATCCGATCGAAATCGAAGGTCTGCGACAGGCTTTCGAAGTGTCCGAGCAACCGCGCTCCGGCCCGTGCTACGTCGGCTCGGTCAAGTCCAACATCGGCCACCTCGAATCGGCCTCCGGGATCGCCAGCTTGATCAAAGCGATCCTGTGCCTCAAGCACCGGGCCATCCCCGCGACGCTGCACTACACCAGCCCGAACCCCGAATTGCACCTCGACCGTGGACCTTTCAAGGTCCGCAGCGAATACGGCCCGTGGGAGTGGGACGGCGTGCTGCGTGCCGGGGTCAGCTCGTTCGGCGTCGGTGGCACCAACGCCCACCTGGTTCTCGAGGAGGCGCCCGCCGCGACGGCCTCGGCTTCGGCTTCCGGCCCACAGGTGCTGTTGATGTCGGCGCGCAGCACCGACGCTCTGGAGCAGTCGCGTAAGTCGCTGGCCGCCGAGCTGGACGCGGGAGAGGCGAATCTGGCCGACGTCGCCTACACACTCACCCGCCGCCGCAAGGACGCCGTCCGGATGGCCGCGGTGGTCAAGGACACCCAGGACGCGATCGCGGTGCTGGAGGCCGGCGAGCACGACAACGTGTTCATCGGTGAATCCGCGCCGAATGCAAAGGATTCCGGCGCTGGAGATCGCGTGGTGTTCCTGTTCCCCGGCCAGGGCGCGCAGCACATCGGGATGGCCCGCGGGCTGTACGACCACGAGCCGGTGTTCGCCGAGCACTTCGACCGGTGCGCGGCCGGATTCGGCGAGGAACTCGGAATCGATCTGCGCGCCGAGATATTCGAGGGCACTGCGCGTAACTTGGAGCGCACCGACCGCACCCAGCCGGCGCTGTTCGCCGTCGAGTACGCGCTGGCGAAGCTGATCGAGAGCTACGGTGTGCGGCCCGCCGCCCTGGCCGGCCACAGCATCGGCGAGTACGTCGCCGGCACCATCGCCGGCGTCTTCGACATCGAGACCGCTATCAAGGTGGTGTCGATGCGCGCCCGCCTGATGCACGCCGCGCCGCGTGGCGTCATGGTGGCCGTGGCGCTGAGCCCCGAGGCCGCCGGCGAGTACTTGAACGGCGAGGTCGATATCGCCACGATCAACGAGCCGGGCGGGTGCGTGGTCGCGGGATCCGACGAGGGCATCCGCCAGTTCAGCGATCGCCTCACCGAAAAGGGCATCGTGGCCCGCCGGGTCCGCACCTCACACGCCTTCCACTCGCGGCTGATGGACTCGATGATCCCGGAGTTCACCGGGTTCCTGTCCCGCCAGACGCTGCGCGAGCCGCAGATCCCGTTGCTGTCCAACGTAACTGGGACGTGGCTGGCCGCCAGCGAAGCCACCAACCCGCAAACCTGGGCCCGGCAGGTGCGTGCCACTGTCCGGTTCGCCGACGAGGTCGACGTGCTGCTCGGCGACCCCAACCGCGTCCTGATCGAGGTCGGCCCCGGTGGCACGCTGACCTCATCGGCCAGCCGGCACCCCCGGTGGGGAGGCGGCCACCGCGCGGTGCGGCTGATGCGCCACCACGCGCAGAACCGCGACGACCGCGACGCCTTCCTGCTCGCGCTGGGCCAGCTCTGGTCGGCCGGTGTCGACGTGGACTGGGCGCCGCTGCGCAACGGGAACTCGGCGCAGCTGATCACGTTGCCCGGCTATCCGTTTGAGCGGCAACGGCATTGGATCGAGCACCGGGTCAACGTCTGGACGGGTGACGCCGCGGCGGCCAACGGTGCGGGCGCCGCGACGGGTGGCGCCGAGTCGGCCGCCGCGGCCAAGAACGGCCAGTCGCCGATGGAAGCGACCCTGCAGCGCATCTGGGGACAGTGCCTGGGCCTGTCCACCGTCGACCGCAAGGCGAACTTCTTTGAGCTGGGCGGTGACTCGCTGGTCGCGATCAGCGTCGCGATGACCGCCGGCAACGAGGGCCTGGACCTCACCCCGCAGGATCTGTACGAGAACCAGACCGTCGCGGCGCTGGCCAAGGCGCTGACGGCCCGCTACGCGGCCGGCGGTCTGGGCCGTCAGTCGCTCGGCGATGTCACGCATCCGCCGGTGCCGCCGAACATCTCCTACTCCCTCGAGCACGGGGTGCGTGAGCGTGAGCAGTGGCGTGTTCCGCTGATCCTGCAGCTGCGTCCCGATGTGCGGGTCGAGGACGTCTGCGCGGTGCTGACCGCGCTTCGCAACCACCACGAGGCGCTGCGGCTGCGACTGGTCGAACGCGCGGGTACGTGGGAGCAGGTGATCAGTGAACCCGGTGACTTCGATGACTTGGCTACCCGCTCGCTGCCCGAAGACATCAAACCCGGTACGCCGCAGGAACGCGATGCGCTGCTGTCGACTCTGATAGACGTTGTCCGTCAACAGGATCCGTCCAACCCGCTGATCGCGACCTATGTTCACGGCGTGCCGAACGGCTCGTGCTACCTCGCGATCAGCGTGCGGGCAATCGTGGCCGACAATGCGTCACGCGACATCCTGCTGACCGACATCTTCACTGCGTTCGGGCAACAACTGGCCGGCGAGGAAATCGCGCTGCAGCCGGTGACGACACCGTGGAGCGAGTGGTCGCAGCGCTGTGCGGCATTGGCCGTCCACCCCGCCGTGGTGGAGAGCCGCGAGTACTGGATGAAGACGGTTTCGGCGTCGACGCTGAAGGTGGCGGGCGAGCAGGCCGCCGGAGCGCCGGGCCTGCCGGATCTAGCCCGGACGGCGTCGTCGCTGACCGTCGCGGAGACGACCGAGATCGACGACGCCCGCCGACGGTTGCGGGTGCCGATCGACGAAATGTTGTTGGCCGCGTTGAGTCGGACGATCGCTCACCAGGTCGGTGACGGGACCATCGCCGTCGACCTCCGTGGCGAGGGCCGGTCGGTGCTCAAACCCGATGTCGACCTGCGCCGCACCGTCGGCTGGTTCGACACCGTCTATCCGATCACGCTCTCCTGCGCCAAAGACGATGCAGCCACGCAGCTACTCGACGACGTACACAACACGCTGATGGGCGTCCCGCACTATGGACTCGGTTACGGGCTGCTGCGCTACCTGTACGCCCCGACGGCGCGGCAGCTAGGCGCTGCCGCTCCGCCTGACATCTTCTTCTCCTACATCGGCACGATCCCCGACCTACCGCCGGTCAGTGAGGATGTCGCGGTCCGTTTCGACTCCGACACCGCATTGCCGGTGCGCGAAGCGATTCCGGGCCTGGGCCACGGTATCGAGTTGCGGGTGTTCCGTACGGCCGGCGTGCTGCACCTGGACTGGTGGTACGACAGCCGGCGGATCGACGGAGCCACCGTGCAGTCGCTTGCCGGCGGATTCTCAGAAACCCTGCTGGAGTTGATCCGTGAAGCGCTGGCCGCGGACGAGGCGGACTCCGGTAGTGACGAAATGGAACTCGTTGACCTGTCGTAGGGTTCGACGAGGTCAGAAAGGCAACCGTGTTTCCATCGTCGGTCATTCGTAAGCTGGCGCTCAGTGAGGAAATGCTCGCGGAGACGCACAACTTCGTGGGCCTCGCCGCGCACCTCGAAGGTCCCATCGACGTCGATGCGCTGACGGACGCTTTCGACCTGTTGCTCGAGGCGCACCCGGTGCTGACCGCGCGCCTCGAACGCGGGGCGGACGGCCGGCACGATCTGGTTGCCGACGACCTGATGCATGCCGGACTCGAGGTGATCGAGGTCGATGCGTCCCAAACCGTCAATCCGCCTCCGCATTTCGACCAGGGTGAGTCGCTGGTACACCTGCGGCTGTTCATTCGTAACGGGCAGGCGCACCCCACGCTCTATGTGCACCACGCGCTGGCCGATGGTCACCACATGTATGGCCTGATCGAGGAACTGCTGTCGTTCTACACCGATCTGGTCGCGGGCGGGAAGACCGCTCCGGTGACCCCGCAGCCCGCGCCCGAGTCGATCGAGACCGTGCTCGCGGACCGGGGCATCCACAAGGGTCCGCGTTCGGGTATCGAGCGGTTCATGCCGGCGCTGTTCGCCTATGACCTTCCGCCGTCCCGGCGCGGTGACACCGGCGCGAAACCCGCGTCGCCCGTGCGGGTTCCGATGGCGTCGTGCCGGCTCAGCGAAGCCCAGACACATGCCATCGTCGAACTCTGCCGCGCCGAGAAGCTCGGGCTGCACTCCATGCTGTCCGCCGCCATCCTGATCGGCGAATGGCAGGTACGCGGCAGGCTGAACATCCCGGTGCCGTTCATTTACACCGTCGACCTGCGCTACTTCCTGTCACCGCCGGTGTCGGCGACCGGGTGTACCAACCCCGTCGGGCTCGGCACGTACCTGGCCGAGGTCAACCAGAAGACCACGGTGGTCGAGCTGGCCCGCGACATCGCCGCGACCTTCAAGAGCGACTTGGACGAGGGCGTGATCCAGCAGTCCCGACTGCACTTCAGCCCGCAGTACGTCGGCAACGCGCCGGGCATGCCCGACGTTGTGTTGTTGTCCGACAACGGTTTGGTGCCGCCGGTCCGCACCCCACCCGGCGTCGAGGTGACCGCGACGCACGGCGAGCTCTACTTCCAGGTCAGTGCCGGCATCGAGATCTACTTCACCCAGATCTACGCCGAGCAGCTCAACGTCGAATACCACTCGCACGGGCCGGAACCGGAGAAATCGATCGAGGCCATCCGTTCGCTCCTCGTCGAGGTCGCCGAGCAGCGCGCGGGCGTCAGCTGACCGGGCCGTAGGCGTAGCGGTGGTACTGAAAGGTTCGGCGCAGCGGCGGCAGGGGACGGACCAGCTGGCGCATCAACCGGAACGCTACCGACGCGCGGCCGAACGTGCTGGCGTCGAAAAACGTCACGCCGTCGACCAATCGGGCACCGGACAGGCGATCGAGAACGTCGGACGGTTTGTTCGCCGCCCAATACAGCGTCGAACCGGACTGTCGTTGCAGGCGATGCGTTTTCTGCGACCGGACCACCAGGCGGCTGTAGTAGTCGATCTGTATCTCGCCGGCCCCGAATCGGTCGATCACGTGCTGGAGCAGCTCGATGCCGTCGTCCTCGGTCAGGTACATGCTGATGCCCTCGGCGAGCAGCAGGGTGGGCCGGTCGGCGGGAATCTGGTCCAGCCACGAGGGATCGGTCGCCGGCGTGGCAACCAGGTGGTAATTCGGCCGACTCGGAAAAACCTTCTCGCGCAACGAGATCACGGCCGGATAGTCGACGTCGTACCACTCGACGTCCGGGCCGGGATTCAGCCGGAACACGCGGCTGTCCAAACCGCAGCCCACGTGGATCACGGTGGCCTTCGGGTTCGCGGCCAGGAATTGACCGGCCCACACGTCGAACTGCGCGGTCCGCACGGTCACCAGCGGCGTCCAGCGGTTGGTGACCTTGAGTTCGCTCCAGTCGTAGTCGATTCGGGCCACCGCAGCCTTGGCGTAGTCGTCACCCAGGATCGGCCTATCCCAGTCGGCGTCAAGCGCCTTGCAGTACAGGGTGGTCAGCATCGTCTGCGACGGACCGCTGAGGTCGATGGAAACTTTGTCGGTCACGGCGCCCAAGCGTAGTGGTGATCGCAAGGGCGGCGAAGCCGGGCGCAGCGGGTCACCACCAGAAGGCACTGTGTGATCGCAAGGGCGGCGAAGCCGGGCGCAGCGGGTCACCACCAGAAGGCACTGTGTGATCGCAAGGGCGGCGAAGCCGGGCGCAGCGGGTCACCACCAGAAGGCACTGTGTGATCGCAAGGGCGGCGAAGCCGGGCGCAGCGGGTCACCACGAATGGATACTGTGCGACATGTGGAGATGGAGGAAGCCATGACGGATACGACCAGTGCCGGTGGCGGCGGACGGCCGCCGCGGGTGTTGTTGCTGTACTACTCCTACACCGGACAGGCGCAGAAGGTTCTCGACACCGCCGGTGAGGTTTTCCGTGGCCGCGGGTGTGAAGTGAGCGAAGCCGCGATCGAATTCACCGACCCGAAGTACTCCGAGAAGTTCTCGCGGTTCCCGATGCGGCGGGTGTGGCCCGACATGCTGAGCGTGCTGCAGGCCCAGAAGCGCAACGAGATCGGGCAGATCAAAACCCCGGACACGGTGCGTGACGGCGACTACGACCTGATTCTGATCGGATCGCCGACCTGGTGGGACAACGTCAGCATGCCGCTGCGCTCGTTCCTGAAGTCGGACGAGGCACGAAAGTTGTTGTCCGACACACCGTTCGCGGTGTTCATCGTCTGCCGTACATTCTGGCAGACCAACCTCGAAGGGGTGCGCGAGCTCGCCGAGGCGCAGGGCGGCCGGTATGTCGACGAAATCCATTTCACCTATCCCGGCGACAACCTTCGCTCGATGCTGGCGTTAACCAGCTACCTCGGCACCGGGGAGTACCGCAAGAAATCGCTGGGCCTGAAGCTCCCGCCCACCAACGTGCAGCCTGAGCAGCTGGAGCAGACGCGGGTTTTCGCGGGCCGCCTGGCGGATCGGCTGTTGGCCAAGAGCTCGGCGCTGCCGGGCCAGGAACCGGTTTAGGACTGATATGCCGCGTCCGTTCGACGTTTCGGTCGAATCTCCCGCCAGTGTCGACCAGGTGCACGCCGCGTTCAGCACCGAGGACTACTGGCTGGCCCGCCTTGGCAACATGAGTGGCGGGACCACGCTGGAGTCCCTGGTGGTCGACGACGACCGGACCGTGCGGGTGACCACCACCCAGGATCTCGGCCGCGACCTGCTGCCCGGGATCGTCTCGAAGTTCTACCGGCGCGATATCAAGGTCCGGCACACCGAAACGTGGACACCGTCGGGCGACCAGCTACGCGGGGAGATCACGGTCGCCGTGTCGGGGGCGCCGGGTTCCGGCTCGGCCGCCGCATCGGTCGCGCCCACCGCGAACGGTTCGCTGCTCACCTTGAACGGCAAGGTGGAGTTCAAGGTTCCGCTGGTCGGAGGGACGGTCGAGAGCTTCATCGCGCGCGAATTCGCCAACGGAATACCGGACGTGCAGGACTTCACCGCCCGGTGGGTCAGCGAGCACGCCTGAACCGATGACTGAAACGCCGAGCCCCTACGCCGACGCCTTCCGGGTTGCGCCGTCCACCGCCGACGCACTGGCCGGGCTGAACATGCCGCTGCAGGACGCGATGCTGACGCAGCGGGCGGTGCGCCGCGTATACGCCGAGCCGGTCGACGACGCCGTCGTGCTGAAGTGCATCGAGTTGGCGCTGCGCGCGCCGACCGGCGCCAACGGCCAGAACTGGGAGTTCATCGTCGTCAAGGACCGGGCCGTGATCAAGAAGCTCGCCGGCCGCTACCGCAAGGGCTGGAAGTTCTCCTACGGCGGCCTGCTCAGCAGCGCCGGCGACAACGACCCGTCGCTGGCCAAGGTCATTCGGGCGGCGCAATGGCAGGTCGACCACTTCACCGAGATCCCGGTCCTGGTCGTCGCGTGCCTGCGGCTGACCGTCCGCGAAGGCCGTGCGCCGTACTCACTGATGCCGCATGCCGCGGTGTCGGGATATTGGGGATCGATCTACCCGAGCGTGCAGAACCTCCTCCTGGCGGCGCGCGGCGTGGGGTTGGGCGCGTCGCTGATCACCTTGCCGCTGTGGGGAGTGAACCGGGCCCGGAAAATCCTCGGTCTGCCGCGCTCGGTGACGCCGTGCTGCGTGGTGGCCCTCGGTTGGCCGCGCGGCCGCTACGGCCCGACGACCCGCGTGGCCGTCGAGCAGGTGGCGCACCTCGACACCTATGGCAACCGGGCCTGGTTGGGCCCCTGAGGCGACATACCGATACTCCGTCATAAATATTGGTCAGGTCAGCCCGCGATCCAATGGCAGCTCCGCACCGAATTAGCTTCGAAGATCCTCTCAGGTTCAGACTGGGCGGCTTTCAGACGAATTCGGGGGATCGTCGTGCATGCTTTGTCACGGTCACATGTCCTGGTAGGTGCGATGCTCGCGGTGACGGGCGCCATCGCGGTCATGCCGTTCACGTCGCCGCCCGCGCACCCTCCGGTGGTGAGCGCCGAGACCCGTCTCGTCGATGCCATTGACTCCGTCCTCAATATTCCGGCGAACCTGTTCTATGACGCCGTCAATATTCCGGCGAACGAGGTGCAGGGCCTCGACACCGCCGCCGGCTCGTTGTTCTTCAACACCAATATTTTTGTCGTCGGCGCCGCCAACGTGTTCGGTATCGACCCCGGCGACCCGGCACACGTCGCGGGGATTGACTCGCTGTTCGTGCCGTTCCCGGGGCTCACCGACGGTTTCGGCGGCCTGAACTTCGAAATCTCCGGCCTGCTGGCGTCCGAACTGCCGCAAAGTGCCTCCTGCGCCGTGATGACCTGCTACCCGATCGTCCCGCCGGACGTGATCACCGGCATCACCGGGATCGACCGCGACATCGGCTTCGGCGAGGCGCTGGGCAGCCCCGATTTCGCGCTGTTTCGCAACTTCTTCGCGGCGCCGCTGACCGGCCCGGACAGTCTGTCGACCGGGTACTATCTTCAACCCGTCCGCCGACGGCAGCATGAGCAGCGCGGGGCCGGTTTACTCCGGGCTCGGCTTCTTCAACCAGCCCGACGGCAACTTCTTCCTCGGCGGCACCGTCGACCCGGTGACCGGGGCACCCGCGTACGACCCGACGACGGGGGTCTTCGACCCGAACGCCACGGAACTGCCGTTTGCCGGCCACACCTTCACGCTTAACCTGCTCCAGCCGTTCGACAACTTCTACAACAGCTTGCTGGCGACGCCGTCGACTGACGGCCTGTTCGGCACCGGTATCGAGTCGCTGACCCTCACCGACGTCTTCCAGGCGCTGCAAGCATTCGAGGCCGCGCCGTTTGTCGTGACCTTCAACCCGTTTGAGCCGGGCAGCCCGCTCTGCCCCGGGAGCTGCGAAATTTTTGGTTCAACAGGCCCGCTCGGCATCACCCTGCCGATCGTGCAAGAGATCAACTCGCTGACTCCCGGTGGTAATCCCATCATCAACGAATTTCTGACCGCCGTCGCCGGCGGATATTCGAACATCCCGACGGCAACGGACATCGCTTACACCCAGGCGTTTGCTCGACACCGGGGTGTTCACCTTCACCCCGGCAGAAGAAACCAGCATCATCGATTCGCTGACCGCGATCAACCCTGAGCTGCCGAATCTCGTGGTCAACGCCGGAATTTTGACCGACCCCGGCTACCTTGCCGTGTCGCCCGGAGTTGTGGCAGACCCGCCGGTGGCAGAGTTCGGCGGCCTGGATCCCAACTTGATCCTGCCCGACCTGCTGGCTCTATTCGGCGGCGGCTCGGCGGCAGCCGACGTCAGTCAGATCTTCGACCCCGGCGCAGCGGCCGCGGCCTTGGATCCCACCGCATTCTCGGCGGACCTGGCCGCGCTGTTCGGTGCGAACCTGGCACCGGATCTGACAAGCGCCGCGACGAGTTTGTTCTGACTTGCCGTCTTTATCACGTCGCCCAAGGAAATGGCGAATTCGATATTCCACTTTCGACAGTGTCTCCAAATATGAGTTTGACCAGATAGATATGAGGTTCTAAGAGCTACCCGTTCAATAGCGACAGCTGAAGCTTTCTGAGTTTAGTTTCAGGAGCAATTCAGCTATTCGTATTCGGAGGGGGATTCGCGCCATGCACCTTGCCGCGCGTCCGTCTGTCATGGCCGGTGCGGTGTTGACAGCGACGAGCCTTGTCGCTGTTACGCCGGTCGCACGGAACGCCGTCCATCTGCCGACGCTCAGCATCGAGACCCGGCTGGTGGATGAGTCGCTGCTCAACATCCCGATGAATGTGCTGACCGACTTGGCGAACATTCCCTACAACGAAGTGCAGGCGCTCAACTCGCTGGCCGGCTCTAACTTCCTCGGCGGAAACTGGTGGGTGCCCAGCTCGACGAATCTGTGGGGCATCGACACCGGTGACCCGACCAAGGTCGCCATGCTGACCAATCTCTTTGCACCGTTTCCGGACTTCAACCAGGGCATCGGCGGCTTGCAGTATCAGCTTGCCGGCTTCCTGGCCGCCCAGCTGCCGGTCGACGGCTCCTGCGACGCGGAGACCTGCTACCCGATGACGCCGCCGGACATCATCACCGGCAGCACCCAATGGGACCGGCTCATCGGCTACATCAATGCGTTGACCGCTCAGGGAAACGGGGAGAACTTCGGGCTGTTCCAGAACTGGTTCCAGGTGCCGCTGCAGAACTTGATCAACGGCTACACCTTCGAGGACGCCTACAACCCCAGCGGCCCGGCGACCAACGATCCCGCGTTCGGCTTTTTCGGTAGTGACAATCCCTTCCTCGGCGGCACGATCGGCGAGGACGACGCGATGCCGTGGAACGGGCACACGTTCTTCCTCAACCTATTCCAGCCGTTCCAGAACTACTGGGAGTCGCTGCTGGAGGACCCGGCCACCGACGGCGATATTCCGGGAACCGGAATTGAAATTCCGACGTTCGGCGAATTCGGCCAGTCGCTGCAGTCCATCGCCGCGTCGCTGATCGTCGCTTTTAATCCCTTCACGCCCGGGAGCCCGGCGTGCCCCGGGGTGTGCGAACTTCCCGAGGGTTGGTCGACCTACGAATTGGTGGACGCACTGGATCCAGGCGACTCCAATCCGATGATTCAGGCCTGGCTGGCAGGTTTTGCCGAGGACGCCCTCTACCCGAACAACAACGCGACGCAGGAGCAGATCAACTACGCGATCGCGCTGCTTCAGACCGGCATGTACAACTTGTCGTCGGAACAGCTGGCCAGCTACAACGAGGCGCTGGGCGGTATCAACGAGGGTCTGCCCGCCCTGTTCACTCATGCCGGCATCGTGACGGATCCCGAATATCTGCAGTTCCTCATGCCGGGTAACGGCGGCTTGGACCCCGCGGTGCCCCTTGGCGGTGAATACGGCGGCTACAACCCGGGGTTGCTGTGGAGCGACCTGCTTGCGTTGGGTGACAACGAGACCAACTGGGAAGAGCTGCTCAACGTCAACACGCTCGGGGCGCTGTTCTTCCCGCTGGCTTCCGCGGCGGCGGAGCCCGGCGCGGGTACAGCAGCCGACCTGGCGGGTGGCCTCGATCCAGCCGACCTGACCACGGATGTGGCCGAGATCTTCGAGGGCATCGATCCCTCGACGTTCGACCTCAGCGCGTTGCTCGGAGGCGTCGATCTGGGCTCGCTGTTCGGAGGCATCGATCCCACCGCGCTCACCGAGGAGTTCGCCAACGTGATGGAGGACCTGACCGCGGCGTGGGTGCCCGACGTGGCGGCGTCACTTCTGACCGCGTTCTAGGACAGCGGCCTTCACGGCGTTCGCGTGATCGAAGCCTGTTCGACGGCCCGGGGGTTTTCGGATTCGAAGCGCGCCGATAACCGCGCCTGCGTCTTCGGGTAGGCAGCAGCAATATCGGTCCACCGAGCTGTAGTGTCCAGTTTATTGGACAATGCCGAAATTAAACATGATGTCAATTCGTGTGATTGGAGTCACCAAAGGATCTGAGGGTTCAACTGTTGCCATTTTCGCGTGAACTTAGAATCTCTTAGTGTAAGTTCAGTGGCTGTTGAGCGAGTCGAACATGAAAAGGGGGAGCCATGTTGGCTGCTTCGCGTCCGTACATCCTGGCCGCGGCTGCACTGACCGCCACCGGTGCGGTGATCGCTGCGCCGCTGCTGATGCATCAGGGTCAGTCGGTATCGAAGTCGCCGTCGCCGCTGCCGGCCCGCAGCATCGAGACGAAACTGATCAACGCTGGCGACATTGCTAACATCCCGGTGAACCTGTTCAACGACATCCTGAACATTCCTTACAACGAGCTCGAGGGCGGCGGTCTGGGCTCTGTTGCGAACTCGTTCCTCTTCACCGGCACCTGGTGGGTGCCCAGCTCGACCAACCTGTGGGGTATCGACCCGGGTGACCCCACCCACATCGCGCTGATCGACAACTTCATTCCGTCCTCGGCGTTCACCGAGGGATTCACCAACGCCCAGGGCGTGTACGAGCCCGGCCTCAACTACGAGTTCGCCGGTCTGCTGGCGGCTGAACTCCCGGTGAGTTCGTCCTGCGACGCCATCTCTTGCGCCCCGATGACCCCCCCGGAGGTTCTCACCGGCAACACGGGGTACGACCGTGACATCGGGTTCTTCGCGGCCCTAACGGGGCATGCCACGGACGCGAACGGAGACCCGAACGGTCTGTTCACCAACTTTTTCCAGGTGCCGTTGCAGAACCTGTTCAACGGTTACCTGTTCCAGGCAAATCCCGCCGGCGGCACGTCGGGTGAGCCAACCTACGACACCGGCATCATCAACCCCGGCGGCCCCGTCAACGACGCCTGGGCCCATCTTCTCGGGTGGGGGAGCAGCGGCAACCCCTTCGAGGGCGGCACCGGCGCAGGCGACACCATGCCGTGGGACGGGGTCAACTTCCAGCTCAACTTGCTGCAGCCGTTCCAGACGCTGTACGACAGCTTGACGCAGGACCCGACGGCGGCAACGGGTGTGCAGGATCTGACCGCTGCTGGGGTCATGCACACCTTCGAAAATCTCGAGGCCGGCTTCATCATCGACTTCGACCCGTTCACCGCGGGCAGCCCCGCCTGCCCGGCGGAGTGCGACATCGCCGCGGGAATGCAGATCCCGGCGCTGGTTGCGGATATCGCCAAAATGGACCCGAGCAACACCGTGCTCTCGACCTGGGTGACCGACTACGCCCAGAGTCCGACGCTGGTCAACGAGCCGACGGTGGATCAGATCAACAACTCCATCGCGCTGCTGCAGACCGGCTCCTACAATTTCAGCCCGGAGCAGTTGGCGGAAGTCGACGCGGCGCTGGGCAGAATCAACCCCGCACTGCCGGAGCTTTACACCAACGCCGGGATCATCACCGACCCCCATTACTTGGCGTACGTGTCGGATCCCACGACGACCACTCCCCTGGAGGGCCTGTACGGCGGCTACAACCCGTGGCTCGACGGCGCCGACTTCCTGAAGGTCATCGAAGCGGCCGGCAGCAACCCGGTGGACCCCACGTTGTCGGCGGACCTCCAGCTGCTGCTGAGCGATTTCACTTTCCCGGGAGACCCGGCGGCGCTGCAGGCCGTGCTGGACGGCGGGACCGTCGCAGCGGCTGCCGCTGCAACGCCGGGTGCGGCGTTGGACCCCAGCGCGTTGGACCCGGGCTTCTCGGTCGACCTGAGCTCGATCCTGGCGAGCCTGGGTGGCACGGCCGGGGCGGACGCGATGAGTGCCGCCTTTGCCGAGATCTCGGCGCAGCTCACCGCGGATCTCGCGCAATTTGTTCCGCAGTCGATCCTGGCCGCGTTCTAAGCCGAATTCGGTTCACGCACAAGCGAACCCCCAGCTCACGGCTGGGGGTTCGCTTGTTTGCGCAAGAGGGCGCCAATAGCTCGACGCCAGAGTTTTCAGCACTTTGCCAGCTGCAATTACGCATTCTTTACGGCGCTCAGCGATTTCCCGCCTAGCACCTCAGCTTCGTTTCAATGTAGGTTCAGCGGGCATTCAGTGAAACCTGGGGAGAGGGGGCGCAATGCTTGCTGCTTCGCGCGCGTACGTGTTGGCCGCTGCGGCGCTCGCGGCGACGACTGCCGTCGCGCTCACGCCAGCGGCGCAGAAGACCGCGCCGATCCCTGTCCGCAGCATGCAGACCAAGCTCGTCGACTTCACTGACGTTCCGATCAACCTGTTTGACGACGTAGTGAACATCCCTTACAACGAGATCGCCGGCATCGACGTGCTGGGCAACTCGCTGCTGTTCAGCGGCGATTGGTGGGTACCTAGCGCCACCAACATCTGGGGCACCGACCCCGGCGATCTCGGCCACTACATGGGCATCCTTGACACGTTGCTCCCGTTCGCGCCGCAGATCTCGGGCCTCGGCCAGCCCGAGATCGACCCGATCGCCGATGCCAACGGCACCGCCGGCCTGGCGCAGCAGATCAGTTTGCTGGCTGCGGCCGAGCTTCCGACCAGTGCATCCTGCGACGCGCAGGCCTGCGCCCCGATGACACCGCCCGAGGTCATCACCGGCAACACCGGATTGGACCGTGACATCGGCTTCTTCGAGGCCCTCAGCGGGCACGGCACCGACGCGAACGGCGAGCCCTTCTCGCTGTTCTCCAACTGGCTGCATGTACCGCTGTCGGATCTGACCAGCGGCCACTTCACCTTCACGCCGGCGACCGATCCCGGTCTGCTCGACCCTAGCCCCGACGTTGGCCCCGACGCCCCCGCCGTGACGGGCTCGCTGGGCTTCGACGGCACCACCGGCGTCGACGGCACCGGCACCGGCGAATACATGCCGTGGGCCGGAGACACGTTCCAGCTCAACCTATTTGGGCCCCTCCAGAACTACCTTGACGCCCCGACCGGCGGCGTCGACGGCACGGGCATCGACATCCCCACCGGCACGGAGCTTGTCGGCTCGCTGCAAAACCTCACCGCGGGGGCGGTTGTCGCGTTCGACCCGTTCGTCGCGGGAAGCCCGGCCTGCCCGGCGCTGTGTGACATTCCCGCCGGCACAACACAATTGGATCTGCTCAAAGATGTTCTTGCGTTGAATCCGTCGAACAGTTCGCTGGCCACCTACGTGGGCGACTTCGCCGACCAGAACAACGCGACGATTCCTGAAATCAACGACGCCGTCGCGCTTTTGCAGACCGGGTCGTACAACTTCAGCCCCACCGAGTTAGTGCAGATTGACACCGCACTGGGCAACATCAACCCCGAGCTGCCTGCGCTCTACACCAACGAAGGCATCCTCACCGACCCGAACTACCTCGCGTACCTGTCGGATCCGACGAACCCGGAATTGGTGAACTCGTCCGGCCAGCTCGTCGGGGAGTACGGCGGCTACAACTACTTCCTGGTCGGGGAAGACCTGCTGAAGTTGGGTGAAACGAGCTTCTCGGGTTACCAAGACCCGACGCTGCTGACCCGACCTCCAGACCCTGGCGACCGACTTCTCCTTCCCGGGGGACCCGTCGGCGCTGGCGTCATTACTCGGCGAGGGTGCGGCGTCGACGGCGGCCGGATCGGTCGATCCCACTGGGGTCGCCGCGGATCTGAGCTCGGTCTTGGGTGGCTTCGACCCGACGGCGCTGTCGGCCGACCTGAGCTCGCTGTTGGCCGGCCTCGGCACCGGCGTGGGTTCGGATGCGCTGACTCAGCTGCTCGCGGACTTCAGCACGCAGTTCGCCGCGGACTTCGCTCCTCAGTTGGCCACGGACCTGGCCACTTCGATCCCAAGCATGTTCTAAGCCGCTCTCCGCGAGGCAGAAGCCACGGTCGCCAATCGGCCAAATCCACAGCTACGGTTTCTGTTTCGCGGCCGGCGAACGGTGCTAGCGCAACCCCGTCGTCATCACGCGGTCCCACATCCGGTCGCTCAGCAGCGCTCGCGCCCAGACCGAAGCTTTGCCCGAAGCGCCGACAATGTAGCGAGGCTTGGGATTTCGGCTCTTGATCACCCGCATTACCGCACGGGCCACCGTGTCGGCGTCGACCGTAGCTCCGGGAGTGGTGGCCAACCGGCGAGTGGTCTCCGAATAGCGGATCTTGAACTGGCCGTAGGGATCATCGTCGGGGTAAGAATGCTCGGTCTCGAATTGCGAGGTGACAAAAGGCGTTCGTACTCCGGTCGGGTCGATCAACACGACGCGGACACCGAACCGCGCCACCTCGGCACCCAACGACATCGATAAGGCCTCGACGGCGTATTTCACGGTGTGGTAGGCGCCGGCACCCGGGCTGGTGAACCGCCCGCCGGTGCTGCCGATGGTGATGATCCGGCCTTGCCGACGCGCACGCATACCTGGCAGCACTGCCTGTGACAACTGCAGTGTGGCAACCACATTCGTGTCGAACAGGTGGCGCAGTTCACCCAGTTCCACTTGTTCGAGCGGACGGGGGAGCGGGTAGCCGGCGCTGTTGACCAGTACGTCGACCCCGCCGTGCTCGGCGTTGATCTCGTCAGTGAGTCGAGTGACCGCAGCCTCATCGGTGACGTCGAGTCGGCGGGCCTGCAAGCCGTTGGCGCGCAGGACATTCAGCGCTTCCGGGTTGCGGCCGGCCGCAAACACCGTGTAGCCCTGCTTCTGCAACCGGTAGGCGGTGGCTTCGCCGATGCCGCTCGTCGCGCCGGTGATCAGCGCAACAGGCTTGGTTTCCAAGGGATTTGGGCCCCGATGTCAGAGCGTGCTTGCGAGAAGTTGGAAGTAATTGGCCAGTTCAGTGGCCATTCCGGGCGCGAAGGAGGCGAACTCCGCAGCCAGCGGGCTCGTGGAGCCGGCCAGATCGGTGGTCAGCAAGTTGGCCGAGGTCGTTGCGTCTAGCGCCGCCGCAGAATTGTCGGTGAGGGCGCCGTTCATCAGGTTCGCGACATCCGGCACGTAGGGGTACATGTTTGCTAGGCCCGCGAGGTCGCTCTGAGGTAGGACGCCGAGATCGACCAGGTAAGCGATCATGCCTTGATCGGCCCCGGCGTCGAGATAGGAATTTACCGCGGTGAAGTCGATGTCCGGGTTGGACAACGTAGCGGGCGTGGTCACATCCGCGCCGCCGGTCCAGTTGTAGCCCAGGTCGACGAGCACCCGCATGTCGGGCTGAATCAAATCGGAAAACGCCGACGTCCCGCCGATCGCGTGCGTTTCCGCCCAGTATCGGAAGATCCTGCGTCGGAATCAGGAAGTAGTCGGTGCTTCCCGTGTATCCGTCGGATGTCTTCTCCAGCATCGCATTTGGGACTGTAGACGGATCGAAATATGCAGGCCAGCCGGGCAGTAGGTAGGGATGAAGGTCGACGTAGCCGTCGGCGGCGTTGATGTCGGCGAACATGTTGCCGTAATACTGAGGGAAGTCGGACGCCCCGCTGTATTCGATCGTGTAGATGGACGTGTCATACGGGGTGTCCGCCGGGGTCGCCGGTAAATTCACGCCGAACATCCCGGGAAACCGGGTGAAGATTCCGCCGTCGGGATTGTTGAGGTCCTCCGCCAGCACGAATTTCAGATTGGGGTCTTTGACCCCTTCACCTGCGAGGTTGATCATCTCTTGAGTGATGACCGAGTTGCTCATCGAGTAGCCGGCGACGACAAGGTTGGCATCGGGGTTGGTCGTCAATAGCGGAGTGAGCTGGGTGTCCAGGTCGGTGACGCCCTGGGTGAGCCCTGACATGTAATCGGTCTCGGGCGTGTACACGCCCACCGGGTCGCCGACGATATGGTACATCGGCTGCCCGAAATCAGTTGGGTTGTCGACGTAGGTGTCAATTACTTCGTGCATGTACGCCGCGTCCGGCTGGGACAGCAACGCGTGACCCAGGACCAGCGCGGTGTAGTCCGTCGGGTCGGGCGTGGAGTCCGCCCACGCCGGTGAGGCGTTCAATGCGCAGACACCCGCCAACAATCCCAGACCCAGCCCGCGCGCTTTCCAATGCGCCATTGAACCCCGATTCAATAAGAAACCCCCCGATGCGCTTACAAACTACTACCTTTCGAGCTTTTCTGAGACGTTCTTAACCTGTGAAATATGTCGGTGCGCGGTCTTCCCAATCACGTCGTCGTGTTCACTTACGCGGGTAAGGTCACTCGGCGTGGTCCTACCGGCGCCAGCAGAAGACCGAGTGGCAGTCGTCACCGGCGCATCGTCGGGCATCGGTGAGGCCATCGCGCTCGAGCTGGCGCGACGCGGCCATCAACTGGTGTTGGTGGCCCGGCGCACCGATCGCCTGCAGGCGATCGCCGACAGGCTGAGCACCAAGGCGCATGTCCTGCCCGCCGACCTGTCGAGCCGGGCCGACCGCGCCGCACTCTCGGCCCGCGTGGCCGCGTTGGGCGTGGCAACGGACATCTTGATCAACAACGCCGGCCTGACGACGCGTGCTCCGGTGGCGAAATCGATTCCCGAGCAACAACTTAACCTCATCGAGGTTGATATCGCGGCCGTGGTGGACCTGTGCAGCAGATTCCTGCCGGGCATGGTCGAGCGTGGTCGCGGCGCGGTATTGAATGTGTCTTCGTTGGCCGGTTTTTACCCGCTACCCGGAAATGCGGCGTACGGCGCCGCGAAGGCCTTTCTGTTGTCCTACACCGAAAGTCTGCGCAGCGAGCTGGGCGGGACCGGGGTGGTGGCAAGCGCGTTGTGTCCCGGACCGGTCAACACCGGATTCGACGAGGTGGCCGGATTCGACCCCGGAGAACGTGCCGCCACATTGCCGAGCTTTATGTGGAAGTCCGCCGACCAGGTTGCGCGAGCCGCGATCGACGGATTGGACGCGGGCAAGTGCCGCATTGTCCCGGGCCGGATGAACCGGCTCGTCGCGGCGTGTTGCCGTTTCGCACCGCACGAACGGCTGCTGCCCCTGCTCGCGCGGCGGGCCGGGAAGAAGCTCGAATAGCGCCACGGCAAACGCGCGAAAGCATACGGATTATTGGACACTGCAGGGTTCCGGTATTGCGGACAGATAGGCTGACGCGGTGCTAGAGGTGATCGAGAAGGGCAGTGTCAGCGAGACGCACCCCGTCCCGCTGCTCTTTGTTCATGGAGCCTGGCACGCCGCCTGGTGTTGGGACGAGAACTTTCTCAGTTACTTTGCCGACAAGGGCTACCGGGCGGTGGCGTTGAGCTTTCGCGGCCACGGCGAGAGCCCGGCCGACAAGCCGCTTCGGGCTTGTTCAGTGGCCGACTATGTCGAGGATGTCCGCTCGGTCGCCGAGCAGTTACCCACACCCCCGGCGATCATCGGGCACTCCATGGGGGGCCTGATCGTGCAGAAGTATCTGGAGCGCTACGAGTCCCCGGCCGGTGTGCTGATGACCTCCATTCCGCCGCAGGGAAACCTCGGGAACGCGCTGCGCTGGATCCGGGAACATCCGTCGGATTTCGTCAAGATGACGGTCACTGGCAAAGCGCTGCCGTACATCAATCCGCCGCAGCTGGCCCGGGAGCGGTTCTTCTCCTCGCACACGCCGGAAGCTGACGTCCGCAAGTACGCGGCCCGGCTTCAGGAGGACAGTTCGCGCATCGGCATCGACTGCCTGCTGCTGCGGCTGCCGCGACCTAAGCGCGTCACCGCGCCGATGCTGGTGCTCGGAGCCGACGAGGATGGCGCGCACACCCGCAAGGAAATCGTTGCCACCGCACGTGCGTATCGCACCGAGGCGGAGTTCTTTCCCGACATGGGACACAACATGATGCTGGAACCCGGCTGGATGACCGTCGCCGACCGGATCGACAGCTGGCTCGGTGCCCGCGGGCTCTGAGCCTCGCCTGTCACGCCCCTTTGGCGGGAACCAGCTCCAACGGAAGGTGTTCGAGACCCCGCATTGTCGGGTTGTCGAGGTAGCGGTACTGGCCGGCCAGGCGGATTTCCTCGACCCTCGGTAGCAGTTGGGAGAACACCCGGGCGCCCTCCAGTCTGGTGAGCGGAACGCCCAGGCAGTAGTGGACGCCGCCGCCGAAGGCGAGGTGATCGGTCGGGTTGCGATCGAGGTCGAAGGTGTTCGGTTCGGGGTAGTGGCGCGGGTCGCGGTTGGCGGCGGCGAACAACAGCAGCACCCGGGCGCCGGCCGGAATCGTGTGGGCTCCCACGGCGTAGTCGCACGTCGCGGTGCGGTAGAAGCCTTGTACCGGAGAGCCCATCCGCAGCTGCTCTTCGACGGCCGCCGGGATCAGCTCCGGATGTGCCCGCAGCCGGGCGTAGAGCTCGGGCCGCTGAGCCAGCGTCAACAGCAGACCGGACAACATATTGGTCGTCGTCTCGCTGCCGGCGCCGATCAACATCGCGGCGCTCCAGAAGATCTCGTCGTCGGTGAGCACGTCGTCGGCATCGGCCGGCGTCATCATCGAAATCAGGTCATCACCGGGGTGCAGGCGCCGCTGTGCGATCAGCGGGTCGAGGCTGCGGCGCATCGCCGCGGTCGCGCTACCCGATCGTGCGGACAGCCGCATACCGTGCGGGGTCAGTGGCGCGAACGCGCCCGCCACCATGTCGTCCGACCACGCCACGAACTGCGGCTGATCGTGCAGCGGGATGCCCAGCATGCGGGCGATCAACCGGGTCGGCAACGGCTTGGCAAGGCCATTGACGGCCTCGGTATGGCGCTCGGCGATCACGTTGTCGACGAGTTCGTCGGCGACCTCGTTGATGTTCGTCTGCCATGCGGCCATCGCCCGCGCGGTGAACGCCCGGGAGACGAATTTGCGCAGCCGGGTGTGGGCGGGCGGATCGGCCGCGTTCATCGACGGCAGGTACACCCGGAATCGGCTCTGGCTCTGCGCCGATGACAATTGCTCGTTGTCGCGCAACGCCTTTCGGACGTCGTCGTAGCCCGCGATGATCCAAATACCGCGTTTGCGGTTGTACCAGACTCCCGGAACGTCGTCACCGTTCAGCAATGACTGATAGCCCGGATACGGGTCATGCATGACTTCGGCCGAAAACGGGTCGAAGTCGGTGTGCGGCGCGGTCTTTCGGCCGGTCAAGGTGTAGCGGTAGGAGGTGGCCTTATCCCTCGCCACCCCGAGTGCCCCGTCGACACCGACCTTCATCAGGCTGGCGCGGAACCGCAGCCTGCGACCCAGCGTCATGCGAGAAAACCCTCTCGTGAAGACCTACCGACGCACGGGCGATCGCCCTTCAAGGATGTCAGTCCTTGGTGAGATGGTATGCGCGGTAATCGATTTCGCCGCGCTCGAGGTCGTTGTAGAACCACGAACCGTCGACGACGGCGAACTCCCGGCCGAACTTACGCAGGAACGCCGGCAGGCGGGTGTTGATGATCTCGTTCGAGCGAGCCGAATTCTTCTTGAGGCCACGCAAAACCTCGTCGTTGATGACACGTGACGAGACCTGCCGCAAACCTGAGTTCGCAAGATCCGACTCCCAGTTGCCGAAGTTGTCGCGGTTGCGGAAGTCGACGTGCAGGAAGTGTCCGCCCGGGCGCAGCACCCGACGAACCTCGCTGAGAAAGCGGTCGAAGTGCGGGTAGATGTGCGAGGCCTCGACGTTGATCACCGCGTCGAAGGATTCGTCCGGGAAGGGCAAGTTCTCGGCGTCGCCGTGCACGAAGCTCAAGCCCGGCACCTGGTGCCGCTCGTTGCAGAATTTGACTCCGGCCGCGTTGAAGTCCAGACCGGTGTAGGAGGCCGGCTTCAGCGTGCGGGACAAGTAGGAGGCGCCACCGCCGTGGCCGGAGCTGCACTCCAGCACCTTCTTGCCGGCGAGGTCGACCCCGTCCTGGGTCGCGCATTGGTGGTAGAGCTGAATGCTGTAGCGGTTGGGTTCGTCGGCCGGGTCGAGAGCCAGGCCCAGGGGCGGCTCCTCCTCGTAGCCCCAGTTCAGGAACTGGACGTCGTCCTGGTTGTTCAGCCGCTTGGTCATCAGCGGGTACCAGTACCGGAAGAGTTTCTTGTACGTCGCAGTCGATCCGATGCGGTAGACGAGACTTGCGCCGACGTTGTCCAATGAAGGGCTACGAACCATGCAGGAAGTATCGCACAGCGTCAGGTGTGCTTGCTGTGGCATGCCTTTTTCGTACAACTGGGAAGAATCGCCGACCCGCCAAAGTCACGGCAAACTCGTGAAGAGTTGCGCGGCAAAGGATTTAGGCTGCGTTCACCGACGCCGGAACGTTGGCACGCTGTGGCTCACTGCGATAACGCGATGCGGGCCCGCTGATTCGGCACAAGCGCCACATCAGCAGCGCGAAGGGGTTCATCAAATCCAGCTCGCCGCACAGCATGCGGACGTCACCGAACATGTCCCGCATCGTCTGACGGGAGTCCCCGTCGCCGGAGTACAGCTCCCTGCGCACCGAGCGTGGAATGTCGAACTGGCGGAAGAAACGACGCGACGGCACCACCATCGCCTGACCCAGCATCCGCATCACGATCGGTACGTATAACGACAACCAGAACCGGGTGAACCACGTCAACCGCGGAACACGCCGGTGCAGGTACTCGTGCGCAAACGAGATGTGACGGGCCTCTTCGGCGACGTGAATCGCGATCAGGTCCTGCATGATCGGGTGAATCGACCGCGGCTCGGGTTCGCGCAACAGGTTGGTCTGCAGATAGTCGAACGGCACCTCGCCGGCCAGCACCCCGAAGAAGAACGCGTTGGGCAGGGGACCGGCGTAGAACGGAACGATCGGCGACAGCACCCGCAACCAGCGCGGCATCCCCGGAACGTCGACTCCGATGCGGTTGACGATCTCCTGGAACATCAGGCTGTGGCTGCATTCCTCGATCGACTCGTGCACGCAATAGCGATATTCCGGTGAGCCGTTCGGCACCCAGAATGCATAGTGCAGCAGGCCACGGACCAAAATGCCTTCGAACTGCGTGCCGACCTTGGCCATGTTGGCTTGGCGCCACATGCCGATCTCGACCTGCTTGTCCAGCGGCTGAGCCTGATACCAGGGATGGCTTCCCAGCGGGTCCGACGTCGACAGCACCCAGCGCGGGTCGTTCTCGGTCACCGAGAAGATCGGCGCTTCCCAGTCGACGTCGGTGTAGGGATTGAAGTGACGCACCGAGGCTTCCGACAGCGAGGTCAGGGTGGCGGCGTAATCGGAGTCATTGCTGACATCCATGCTGCGCCTCAGCCGCCTGACCGCACCGATGAAGGCGATCAGGAGGAGCACGATTACCGAGAGGACGGCGCCTAGGACGATCGCCAGTGTGACCGGCAAACCGAGGCCTCCCTCCGGCTCAGCTCTGCATGCGACTCTTCTGCACACGCACTCCATGGGCCCAGTAGAGATTGGAGCTTACCGGGTGAGAGTGAAAGACCTAGTACGGTACGGCCTCATTCTCATGTCTATTCAGATCGCCCCGGCGCCTTATGACCACTGTCGTTGTGCCCCTCGAACAGCCAAATCTCATTAGACAGTACACACGCGCCGTCCGCTGGTTAACCCTCCGGCGGAAAAAGCTACGGCAGCGTCACGGCGGTCCCGCACGGGGCGCCCGCCAGTCGCATGGAACTGCACGAATCGCGCGGGATAGATAGGTCGGTCCGGCCAGGCTGGGGCACCTCGATCGCGGTCACTGTCATTTCACCGTTGGTGCAGCGCAAGGTACCGTTAGGTGCTTATGGATGACCAGCAGTTCGATGTGATCATCGTGGGGGCGGGATTCGGCGGAATCGGCGCCGCGATCCAACTGAAAAGCCTGGGATACGAGAATGTTCTGATCGTCGACCGCGAAGACGATCTGGGTGGAACGTGGCACGTCAACCACTATCCCGGCCTTTCGGTCGATCAACCGTCGCCCACGTTCTCCTACCGGTTCGAGCCGAACCCCTACTGGTCGCGGATGTACGCGCCGGGCTCGGAACTCAAGAGCTACGCCGTAACGGTGGCCGAGAAATACGACGTACGGCGTTTCATGCGGTTCAACACCACGGTGGAGGGTGCCCGGTGGGACGAGGACGCCCAGGTGTGGCGGCTCGCGCTGGCCGGCGGGCAGACGCTGACCACCAAGTTCCTGATTGCTGCCACGGGCTTCCTGTGCCAGCCGAAGGTGCCGGACATTCCGGGCATCGAGACCTTCGGCGGCCGCATCGTCCACACCGCGCAGTGGGATGACGACTTCTCGGCAGTCGGGCGGCGCGCCGCGGTCATCGGAACCGGCTCCACGGGTGTGCAGGTGGTTCCCGAGCTGGCGAAGGACGTCGCTGAGCTGACGGTGTATCAGCGCACCCCGATCTGGGTGCTGCCGAAGTTCGACGTGAAATTCTTCCCGCCCGTCCAGCGGCTGTTCGCTAAGTTCCCGGCGACTCAGCGGGGCCTGCGCTGGTACACCGACGCGATCCTCGAACTCTCCATGGTCCTGACCATGTGGAAGTTCCGCTACTTCAGGCTTTTCAACAAGGGCATCTCGCAGTTCTCGCGGCTGTACCGGCTGCTGCTGGTGCGCAACCGGGAGCTGTCGCGAAAGCTGGACCCCGACTTCGACTTTGGTTGCAAGCGGCCCACCATCTCCAACGACTTCTACCGAGCGTTCACCAAATCGCATGTGCACCTTGAGACCAACGGCATCGACCGGATCGAGCCCGACGGCATCGTCGCCAGGGACGGCACCAAGCGCTTGATCGACACCTTGGTCCTGGCAACCGGATTCGACGTCTGGGAGGCCAACCTACCCGCCATCGAGGTGATCGGGCGCGACGGCAAGAACCTCGGAAAGTGGTGGCGCGAAACCCAATTCCAGGCCTATCAGGGTATTTCGATGCCGGGCTTCCCGAACTTCTTGTCGATGGCCAGCCCGTACGCGTGGGTGGGCCTGTCCTGGTTCAACACCGTCGAGTACCAGATGAAGCACATGGAACGGCTGTTCGGAGAGATGCAGCGGCGCGACGCCCAGACCTTCGAGGTCACCGAGGACGCCAATGCTCGCTTCCTCGACCGGATGATCACGCTGATGAAGGACTCAGCCTTCGAACTCGGCAACTGCGTGGGCTCGCGGTCCTACTGGTTCCGCAACCACACCGGCAAGGGCGAGGCGCCGCTGTTCCGCCCGACTTCGGTGCGCAGCGCCGTCAAGGACCAGGAGACCTTCCCGATGTCGGACTACGCAATCGCCTGAGCGGCGATCAGTCCTTGATGAACTGGTAGATGCGGTATTCCGCGCCGCCACTTTCGATGACGTTGTAGATCCCGGTACCCGGCACGCCGGCGAAGTGACGGCCGAACGGGCGGAACCACTTCGGTAGCTGCGCGCCGATAAGGTCCAGTTTGTGCTGCGCGCTGGCGTCCAGTGAGCGGATCACCCCGTCGTTGATAACCCGCATTTGCACCTGGCGCAGCGGCATCGCGTCCAGCGCGCCCTCCCACGCCGGGAATTCGGAGCGGCCGCGGAAGTCGGCGTAGAGCAGGCTGCCGCCCGGCTTCAGCACGCGCGTGACCTCCGACAGGAACTTCTGCAAGTTCGGATAGGCGTGTGAGGCTTCGACATTCACGATCGCGTCAAAGCTGTTGTCGCCGAACGGCAGATCTTCGGCGTTGCCGTGCACGAAGCTCAGGCCGGGTAGCTTGTGGTGCGCGTTGCAGTAGGCGACACCGTCTGGGTTGTAGTCCAGGCCGACGTACTCGGCAGGGGCGAACGTGCGCATGATGTAGGACCCGCCACCGCCGTGGCCGCAGCTGCACTCCAGCACCTTCTTGCCGGTCAGGTCGACTTGCGAGGCGACCTGGTTGTACAGGTTGATCGAGTACCGGTTGGCCGCGTCGCTGTCGTTCAACGGCAGGTTCAGCGGCGGGTCACCCTCGTAGCCGTAGTTCAGGAAGGTGACGTCCTCGGTGTTGAGCCGACGGGTGAGGAACGGGTACCAGACCTTGTTCATGAAGGCCTTGTAGCCGCGGTAGCCGATGTCGGTGACGCGTTCCTTAGTCGTAGGCATGCCGGGAAGTATGCCAGGCCAGGTTCGAGTCAGCTGCTGCGGTCGGCGACCGAGACGGAGTCGCGATGGGCCCGCTCGGCGTCGGTGCGCCGGTAGACCACCGCGCGTGCGCCCTTGCCGGGCGCGATCGCCACGCCGCGGAAGTTGCGGATTTCGTCGGGCGCGTCGGTCGGGGTGAAGCGGAACTCGCGGAACAGCGTCCGCAGCGTGATGTCCATCTCCATGTGCGCGAAAGCCGCTCCCACGCAACGGTTTATGCCACCGCCGAACGGCACCCAACGGAACGACGGCGGCGGACCGCCGAGGAATCGGTCCGGATTGAACGCTTCCGGGTTGTCGTAGTTGACGTCTGACTCGTGAGCCAGTTGAAAGTCGATCATCACCGCGGTGTCCGGGGGAAGCACCCACTCGCCGACCCGCACCCTGGTCTTCGTGGTGCGCAGCGAGGCCGCGATGGTAGGCCTGACACGCTGAATTTCGTAGATTGTGGCCTGCCGCAGTTCGGATCCGCCGGCGTCGACTTCCTCGGTGAGCCGCCTCATGACATCTGGGTTGCGGCGCAGGCGTTCTATGGCCCAAGCCAATTGGGACGCGGTGGTCTCGTGACCGGCGGCCACAAGGGTGAGGAGCTCGTCGGCGATGTGGCGATCGGAGATCGGCGAGCCGTCTTCGTAGCGGGCCTGCAGCAGCAGCGCGAGCATGTCGGTGCGATCTCCCAGCGCCGGATCCACGCGGGCTTCGGCAAGGAGCTCATCGATCACCGTGTCGAAGCGGCCCCGAAACTCGGCCAGCTTGCTGCCGGGACTCCAGGAGCCGTACTCGCGACGCACGAACGGCGGCATCCGCTGCATCAGCGAACCCAGTGTGATCAACGACGGGATGACGGCTTTGAGCTCGTCCAGGGCGTCGGCCCGCTCCCCAAAGGTGGCCCGCATGATCGCGTTGAGCGTCAGCCGAGTCATCGATTCGAGCGTCTGGAACTCCTGGCCCTCCGGCCAGTTCGCGGTTTCGCGCAGCACCTCGTCTTCGACGAGCTGCTCGTAGTTCTTCACTCTTTTGCCGGAGAAGTTGGGCAGCACCAGCTTTCGCCGTTCCGAGTGCTCCTTGCCGAGCAGGCTGAAGGTCGAGCCGGGCCCGAACGCCTGCCCGAGCACCTTTGTCGGGCGCTCGATCAGATCGAAACTGGTGCTGTACACCTCTTTGACGATGTCGCGGTCGTGAATGACGATCGTTTTACCGAAAATCGGCAGGTTGATCGTGAACGGCCCGCCGTAGTGCTTGCTCAGCCACGGTGCGACGGAATACTGCAGCGACGTCAGGAACAGCACGCTCGTGACGAGCTTGGGCAACCGCAGCGCGGGCGGCAGCCGCACCGGATCGGTCGTCTCCGTTGCCATGTCGCCCCCTTTCTAGTTCTCTGCCAGCACATTTCAGCGTACCGGCGCGCGCTCAGTCCTTGGTGAACAGATACACGCGGTAGGTGTACTCGCTGCCGCGCAGCGCGCCGTTGAAGGCCCAGTCGGTCATGTCGCTGGCGTAGCGGGCGAAGGTGCGGCTGACCGCCGAACCGTGGTGCTGGCTGATCCGCTCCTGCTTGCGCGGGGTGTTCTTCTCGTTGCCGCGCAGCACGTTCTGGTCGATGACCGACATGGAAATCTGCCGCAGACCCGAGCTGGCGAGGTTGGCTTCCCACTCGGCGATCTCGGAACGCGGACGGAAGTCGGTGTAGAGGAAATGCCCGCCCGGCTTCAGCACGCGCTTCACTTCGCTGAGGAACTTGGGCACGTCGGGGTAGAGGTGGGAGGCCTCGACGTTGACCAGCGCGTCGAACGACTCGTCCGGGAACGGCAGAGCCTGGGCGTTGCCCTCGACGAAGTCCAGGTTGGCCAGGTGGTGGCGGTTCTTGGCGAACTCGATGCCGGCCGGGTTGAGGTCCAGCCCGGTGTAGGCGGCGGGCTTTTGCGTGCGCACCAGGTATGAGGCCCCGCCGCCGTGGCCGCAGCTGCACTCCAGCACCTTCTTGCCGGCGAGGTCGACCTGGGTCGCGGTGCGGTGATAAAGCTGAATGAAGTAGCGGTGCGGTTCGTCGGCAGCATCGAGCGGAATACCCATCGCTGGGTCTTCTTCGTATCCGTAGTTGAAGAACAGCCAGTCGTCACCGCCGAGCAGTTTGGTTTGTGTGGCGAACCGGGCAGTGGCGTTGGACTGGAAAATCAAACGAAACATGAAGGGATTGATCACCAGTCGATGAACGAGCGGGCGTCGGGTCAGGCGGTTCGCGGTGGCCATCGCGGAAGTATGACAGACGTGCACGGACGACGGACAACGTGGCTGGCGCGGTCGAGCGCTGGCATTCGCGGAAACCGCAGGTACAACACGAAGCCGATGGTTCTGCGCGCCGGCCCAGTCGTTGCTCGCCGCCGTACAACCGGGAGCGCCGCGGGTTCGACGATCAGAAGCTACAAACGCGAAACGGGATTTCACTACCTAATCGGCGTGACCATTCACGGCGGCGGAAGCCGGCCCTTCGGTAAACGGATTCGATTGCGCGCAATAGGTGCATTCATCTCTCGGTTCAGGATTGGTTCGCGCGGTAAAACACATCGCCAGAGAACGGCAGCAATTCTTAGAGACTGCATGGGAAAATCCCCTGACGCCTTATCCGGGCTGCGTGGTTTACTCGTCCCACTGGTCGCTTACGTATCGAAGCGCCACAGGCGTTTGGGACGGGGCATGGGGATCACGGTCGCGCAGACGCTCACACGGGCATGGATACCGCTCGTCGTGCTGGCGGTCATCGGTGGCGCGGGGTTCTCGGTGTCGCGGGTCCGCGCCGCGTCCACCACGGACGACCATTCGCCCTACGGACGGTCAGAGCCCGCGGACATCGGACAGCTCACGCACAAGGCGGTGGTGTACCAGGTTTTCGGTCCGGTGGGCACCGTCGCGGACATCAGCTATTTTGATGTGAACTCCGCCCCTCGCCGAGTCGACAGGGCACGACTACCGTGGTCTATACAACTCACGACAAACAGTCCAGCCGTCGTGAGCAACGTTGTTGCGCAGGGTGACACCACCAGCATTGGCTGCCGGATCGTCGTGGACGGACACGTCAAGGCCGAGAGGATCTCGAACGAAGTGAACGCGTTCACGTACTGCCGGGTCAAGGGCGCATGACCAGCCACCACCTCCGGCACGAGCACGCCGCGGGGACGTTCGTCGCGCGAATGGTCCGTCGGCTGTCGGTCCCGATCATCCTCGCCTGGTTGGCGATCACGGTGATCGTGAGCGTCGCCGTCCCGTCGCTCGAGCAGGTCGCCCGCGACCACGCCGTTTCGCTGGGCACCAAGGACGCGCCGTCGGTCAAGGCGGCAGCGCGCATCGGCAAGGACTTCAAGGAGTCGGACTCCGACGCGATGGCCATGATTGTCATCGAGGGCGACAAGCAGCTCGGCGACGACGCGCACCACTATTACCAAGAGATCATCAACCGGCTGAAGGCCGACCCGAAGGACGTCCAGCACATCCAGGACTTCTGGGGCGACCCGCTGACCGCGGCGGGTGCGGAAAGCTCCGATGGTAAGGCTGTCTACGTCCAGCTGAATCTCGTTGGAAATCAAGGAGAGACGTCGGCCAACACCTCCGTCGCCGACGTTCGCACGATCGTCAACGGCATCCCCGCGCCGCAGGGCGTGAAGGCGTACGTCACCGGTCCGGCCGCGATCGCGGCCGATGGCCTCACCAGCGGTGACAAGACCGTCGTGAAGATCATGATCGCCACGGTGACGGTGATCCTCATCATGCTGCTGTTCGTCTACCGATCCTTCGCCACGGTGGCCCTGCTACTGGTCATGGTCGGCATCGAATTGGGCGCCGCCCGAGGCATTGTCGCGTTCCTTGCACTGCACGACATCGTCAAACTCTCGACGTTCGCCACCAACATGTTGGTGTCTCTCGCGATCGCGGCGGGCACCGATTACGGCATCTTCTTCATCGGCCGCTATCACGAGGCGCGCCACAACGGCGAGGACCGCAAGACCGCCTACTTCACCGCCTATCGCGGTGTGGCGCACGTGGTGTTGGCGTCCGGCTTGACCATCGCCGGCGCCACGTACTGCCTCAGCTTTGCCCGGCTGCCGGTCTTCCAAACGGTGGGTGCACCCTGCGCGGTGGGCATGCTGGTCGCGGTCGCCGTCGCGCTGACGTTGATTCCGGCGGTGATCACGATCGGCAGCCGGTTCGGTCTGCTGGAGCCCAAGCGGCTGCACAGTGTCCGCGGCTGGCGGAAGGTCGGCGCTGCGGTAGTGCGTTGGCCGGCGCCGATTTTCGCCGCGACGTGTGCGGTCGCCATGGTCGGCCTGCTGGCGTTGCCGGGCTACAAGGTCAGCTACATCGACCGCGACTACATCCCGAAGGACACGCCCGGCAACATCGGAATGGCGGCCGCGGAACGGCATTTCTCGCAGGCGCGGATGCTGCCCGAAGTCCTGATGATCGAGTCCGACCACGACATGCGTAATTCGGCGGATTTCCTGGTCTTGGACAGGCTGGCCAAGAGGATCTTCGGGGTCGAGGGAATTGCCCGGGTGCAGAGCGTCACCCGGCCGCAGGGCACCCCGCTGGAGCACACGTCGATCCCGTTCCTGCTGAGTATGCAGAACGCCGGCCAGTTGCAGAACTTGCAGGTGGCCAAGGGTCGCCTGGATGACATGTCCAAGCTGGCCGACCAACTCGGCGGAACCATCAGGTCGTTAGAGAAGGTCAACGTGCTGATGAACCAGATGGTCGGCACCACGCATCACATCGCCGGGGTCACCAAAGACACGCTGGCCATCACCAACGAGGTGCGCGACGACATCGCGGACTTCGACGACACGTTCAGGCCCCTGCGCAGCTACTTCTACTGGGACCCACACTGCTTCAACATTCCGTTGTGCTCGGGTATCCGGGCGGCATACAACGCCACCGACGGCGTGGACAAGCTCAGCCAGAAGCTGGAGGAGCTCACCAAGGACGTGGACAGCGTCGACGCCGTCGTGCCCCAGCTGGTCGCGCTGCTGCCGGCGCAGATCGATACCATGCGCAGCCTGCGGACCATGGTGCTGACCCTGCACAGCACCGCGTCCGGAATGTTCGACCAGGCAAACGAACTCAGCAACGATGCGACTGCGATGGGCAAGGACTTCGACGCCGCGAAGACCGGCGACTCGTTCTATCTGCCGCACGAGGTCTTCGCCAACCCGGACTTCCAGCGGGTCGAGAAGCTGTTCCTGTCCCCGGACGGCCACGCGGCGCGGTTCATCATCTCGCACAAGGGTGACCCCGCGACCAACGAAGGCATGTCGCGCATCGATGCCATCAAGACAGCTGCCTACGAGTCGCTCAAGGGCACCGCGCTGGAGGACGCCAAGGTCTACGTCTCCGGCACCGCAGCGACTTTCAAGGATCTGCGGGAAGCGTCGAACTACGACTTCATGATCGCGGGCATCTCGTCGCTGTGCATGATCTTCATCATCATGCTGCTCATCACGCGCAGCCTGGTCGCAGCCCTGGTGATCGTCGGCACCGTCGCGCTGTCGCTGGGCGCCTCGTTCGGCATGTCAGTCCTGTTGTGGCAGTACATCATCGGGGTCAAGCTGCACTGGCTCGTGATGGTGATGTCGGTGATCATCCTGCTGGCGGTCGGCTCCGACTACAACCTGTTGCTGGTCGCGCGGTTCAAGGAGGAGATCGGCGCCGGCCTCAAGACCGGCATCATCCGGGCAATGGGCGGCACCGGCCGGGTCGTGACGGCGGCCGGTCTGGTGTTCGCATTCACCATGGCGTCGATGATGGTCAGCGACAACCGTGCGGTCGGTCAGGTCGGCACGACCATCGGACTGGGTCTGCTGTTCGACACGCTGGTGGTGCGGTCATTCCTGATGCCGTCGATCGCGGCGATGCTGGGACGTTGGTTCTGGTGGCCGATGAACGTGCCGGCGCGACCGCCGCGGACCGGGCGGCGTCCCGTTGCGCCGGCCCCTCGGCAACCCGCGGGAAGCGACGTCACCGCGCCGTTGGCGACTTACGGCCTGGAGCACGAACGGTCACTGCACCGCTAACGTCTGGCGGCACAGCGCCTTTCGTGCTCCATCGATCAGCGAAATGCCTCGTCGATGATGTCCTGCTGCTCGACGGCGTGCACCTTCGACGAGCCCGACGACGGCGCCGACATGGCCCGGCGTGAAATCCGCTTGATGCCAGTCAGCTTGTCCGGGAACAGTTCCGGAAGCTCCAGGCCGAAGCGTGGCCAGGCACCCTGGTTGGCCGGCTCCTCCTGCACCCAGAAGTACTGGTTGACGCCGCCGTAGGCGTCCAACGTTTCCTGCAGCCGGTGGAACGGCAGCGGCGCCAGCTGCTCGATGCGCACGATCGCGACGTCGTCGCGGTTGTCCTTGGCCTTGCGTGCGGCCAGCTCGTAGTAGATCTTGCCGCTGGTCAACAACATTCGTGTCGCCTTGCCGCGATCGCCGATGCCCTCGGAGTAGGTGGGCTCCTCGAGCACCGAGTGGAATCGATCCTCGGTGAACTCTTTGATGTCACTCACCACGGCCTTGTTGCGCAGCATCGACTTCGGGGTGAACACGATCAACGGACGCTGCACACCGTCGAGCGCGTGCCGGCGCAGTAGGTGGAAGTAGTTGGCCGGCGTCGACGGCACCGCGATCGTCATCGAGCCTTCCGCCCACAGCTGCAGGAAGCGCTCGATGCGACCGGAGGTGTGGTCGGGCCCCTGGCCCTCGTGGCCGTGCGGCAGCAGCAGCACCACGCTGGACAGCTGGCCCCACTTGGCTTCACCAGAGCTGATGAACTCGTCGATGATCGACTGGGCTCCGTTGACGAAGTCGCCGAATTGGCCCTCCCACAACACCAATGCGTCAGGGTTGCCGACCGTGTAGCCGTACTCGAAGCCGACAGCCGCGTACTCAGACAGCGGCGAGTCGAACACCATGAACTTGCCGCCGGTCGGGTTGCCGTCCTTGTCGACCGTCAACAGCTGCAGCGGGGTGAACTCCTCACCGGTCTGGCGGTCGATGATCACCGAGTGCCGCTGCGAGAAGGTGCCACGACGGGTGTCCTGGCCGGACAGCCGGATCAACTTCCCTTCGGCCACCAGCGAACCCAGTGCCAGCAATTCGCCGAAGGCCCAGTCGATCTTGCCTTCGTAGGCCATCTCGCGGCGCTTCTCCAGCACCGGCATGACACGGGGGTGCGCGGCGAATCCGTCTGGCAGAGCAAGGAATGCGTCGCCGACGCGGGCCAGCAAGGCCTTGTCGACTGCGGTGTCGAGGCCGGCGGCGAGCATCTGGTTGGCCTCCACCGACATGCTGGCCTGCACGCCGTGCTTCTCCAGTTCGCGGACGTCGTTGAACACCCGCTCGAGTTGGCCCTGGTAGTCGCGCAGCGCGTCCTCGGCCTCTTTCATCGAGATGTCGCCACGGCCGATCAGCGCTTCGGTGTAGGTCTTGCGCACGCCACGTTTCACGTCCACGACGTCGTACATGTACGGGTTCGTCATCGATGGGTCGTCGCCCTCGTTGTGCCCGCGGCGGCGGTAGCACAGCATGTCGATGATGACGTCCTTCTTGAATTCCTGGCGGAAGTCGACGGCCAGCTTGGCCACCCAGACGCAGGCCTCCGGGTCGTCGCCGTTGACGTGAAAGATCGGCGCACCAATCATTTTCGCCACGTCGGTGCAGTACTCGCTGGATCGCGAATACTCCGGCGCGGTGGTGAAGCCGATCTGGTTGTTGACGATGATGTGGATCGTGCCGCCGACCCGGTAGCCGGGCAGCTTGGCCAGGTTGAGCGTCTCGGCGACCACGCCCTGGCCGGCGAAGGCGGCGTCACCGTGCAGCATCATCGGCACGACCGAGTTGCCGCGTTCACCCTCGCCCTTGTCGAGCAGGTCCTGCTTGGCCCGGACCAGTCCCTCCAACACGGGGTCGACCGCTTCGAGGTGTGACGGGTTGGCGGTCAGCGAGACCTGAATGTCGTTGTCGCCGAACATCTGTAGGTACACGCCGGTGGCACCGAGGTGGTACTTCACGTCACCGGAGCCGTGCGCCTGGTTGGGGTTGAGGTTGCCTTCGAACTCGCTGAAGATCTGTGAGTACGGCTTGCCGACGATGTTGGCCAGCACGTTGAGCCGGCCGCGGTGCGGCATGCCGATGACAACCTCGTCGAGCCCGTGCTCGGCGCACTGGTCGATCGCCGCATCCATCAGTGCGATGGTGCTCTCGGCACCTTCGAGTGAGAATCGCTTCTGGCCAACGTATTTCGTCTGTAGGAAGGTTTCGAACGCTTCGGCGGCGTTGAGCTTGCTCAGGATGTACTTCTGTTGTGCCACCGTCGGCTTGACGTGCTTGGTCTCGACCCGCTCCTCCAGCCAGGCCAGCTGCTCGGGATCGAGGATGTGGGTGTACTCGACACCGACGTGCCGGCAGTAGGCGTCGCGCAGCAGGCCCAGGATGTCGCGCAGCTTCTTGTACTCCGAGCCGCCGAAACCGTTGACCTTGAACACCCGGTCGAGGTCCCACAGCGTCAATCCGTGGGTAACCACCTCGAGGTCGGGGTGGCTGCGGAATCTGGTGTTGTCCAACCGAAGTGGATCGATGTCGGCCATCAGGTGACCGCGATTGCGGTACGCCGCGATCAGCTCCATCACGCGGGCGTTCTTGTCGACGATCGAGTCGGGATTGTCGGTGCTCCACCGGATCGGCAGATACGGCACGCCCATTTCGCGGAACAGGTCGTCCCAGAAGGCGTCGGCGAGCAGCAGCTCGTGGATGGTGCGCAGGAAGTCGCCGGATTCCGCGCCCTGGATGATGCGGTGGTCGTAGGTCGACGTCAGGGTGATCAGCTTGCCGATACCCAGCTCGGCGATGCGTTCGGCGCTGGCGCCCTGGAGTTCGGCGGGGTATTCCATCGCGCCGACGCCGATGATCGTTCCCTGGCCGGCCATCAGTCGCGGCACCGAGTGCACGGTGCCGATGGTGCCCGGGTTGGTCAGCGAAATCGTCACGCCGGCAAAGTCTTCGGCGGTCAGCTTGCCGTCGCGGGCACGCCGGACGATGTCCTCGTAGGCGGCGACGAACTGGCCGAACGTCATCGTCTCGCAACGCTTGATGCCCGCGACCACCAGCGACCGTTTGCCGTCCTTGCCCTGCAAATCGATCGCCAGACCCAAGTTGATGTGAGCGGGCGTTACCGAATTCGGCTTGCTGTCGATCTCGGCGTAGTGCCGGTTCATGTTCGGGAAACTCTTGAGCGCCTGTATCAGCGCGTAGCCCAGGATGTGGGTGAACGAAACCTTGCCGCCGCGTGTGCGTTTCAGCTGATTGTTGATCACGACGCGGTTGTCGATCATCAGCTTGGCGGGGATGGCCCGCACGCTGGTCGCCGTCGGCAGCTCGAGTGACTGCGACATGTTCTTGACCACGGCCGCGGCCGCGCCGCGCAGCACTTGGAGCTCATCGCCTTCGGCGGGCGGTGGCCCGGACGGCTTGGGCGCCGGAGTCTGAGCGGGCGGTTGCGGGGTGGTGGGTGCACCGTTGCCGGCCGCGGCCGGCGCGATCGGGGGAGTCGGTTGCGGGGGAGCAGGGCGCGGGGCCGCGGCCGGCTTCACTTCGGCGGGCGTGTCACCTGTCGATTCGGGGTTGTAGTCGACCAAGAACTCATGCCAGCTCGTGTCGACCGAGGAGGGGTCGTCGCGGAACTTGCGGTACATCTCCTCGACCAGCCATTCGTTCTGGCCGAAGGGTGAACTGGTACTGCTCACAGCAGCTGCTCGCCTCGATTCCTCTGTCGGTGAAAGCGCTCTGCCACGCTTGCCATTACGTCCACGCGGTGCCGGTGCGTGCCTTCACGTGTCCGGCTCCTCCTCGGGACCACCCGCGTCGTCGCCGGACAAAGGCCCCGACAGGCCGCCTCATAAAGGCTAACCCTTTGCCGCCGATCCGCCATGTGACTTCGTTCGGGACGGGTCCGCCGTTACTTCGCGGTCAGCCGGCGTCGGAGACCGTCGGCAGCAGGTGCAGGGTCACCGGCCACTTCGCCGGGGGCGCCCCGAAGGCATTGCGCGCGTTGCGCACGATCTTCCTGCCCGCCAGCCGGTTGCCGATGGCGCCGATCAAGGCGCCGACGCCGACCGGCAGGACTTTGCCGAACAGCAGCGCGCTGCGTCGCAGCGTGAACCTCCGCACCGCGCGCTTGAGCAGCCGCGAATTCAGCTGGGACAACGCCGGCATCGGCAGCGAGGCCACGCCTTCGGACAGCCACGCCCCGCTCGTGCGACCGCCGCCGATCAGCTCGGTCATGGCCTGCTTGCTGTCGTCGCCGACCAACACCGACAGCACCAGCGCGCGCCGGCGCTCCCGTTCCTCGGTCGAAACCCCGTACACCGACGCGATGGCCAGCGCGTAGAACGCCGTCGCCTCCAGGAAAACTGCGGTCTCGCCGGCGGCCGCGGAGAGTGCGGCCAGCGTGCCCAACCCCGGCAGCACCGCGGCCGAACCCACCGCTGCGCCGCTGGCCGTCACGGCGGCCACGTAGCGCTTCTCGAGCCTGGCGACGACCGTGGCCGGGCTGGCGTCGGGATCCGCGCGCCGCAGCCTCTCGACGTAGGCGGCCGCGGCAGGTCCCTGGATGCGGGAACTGCGCTCGATGATGCCGGCCAGCGCGCGCGCCGACCGTTTGGGCTTTCCCTCGCTGGTAGCGGGCAACGAATCGGCCGAGGACCGGTTGCGTCGGACGCTCATGGATGCCTCCGGTAGTGAGATTGCCCGGCTGCGTCGCCGGGGGTTCCTCATGATCCGGCTCCTCCTCGGACCGCTTGCGGCCCGCATCGTCACCGGGTTGTGCTTTCAGGCTAACGCCGGTCCCGGCAGATGTGGGGGCAGGTGTCCACACGATTAGCCCATTAGGAATAATCCGCGTCGGACACGTGCGACGACGATGCGGGGTCACGCCCGGCCCGACGACGAGCCGGCGCGGCCTGCCAACCATGACGGACAGTCGATGGCCTACCAATTGACCACGTTGGGAATCTCGGTGTTGGCGCTGCTCAAAGCGCGGCCGATGCACGGCTACGAGATGGTCCAGACGCTCGTAGAGAGTCATGCCGACCGCATTGTGAAGGTGCGGCCCGGGTCGCTCTATCACGTCGTCGACCGGCTCGCCGACAAGAAGCTGATCCGACGCGCCGGGACCTCGCGCGACGGTAAGCGGCCCGAGCGGGCGATTTACGAGATCACCGACGCCGGGGCCGAGGCGCTCGCCGACAAGGTGGGTCAGCTGATTGCCGTCCCAGTGCGCGAATTTCCGCAGGTTGCTGTTGCGCTCGCGGAGATCGATACCCTGGATGCGGACGCGGCGGCGAATGCGGTGGACGAACGTGTCGGGGCGCTCGAGGCTCGGATCGCAGAGATCACGGCGCTTCGTGACGTCAGCGTCACGCCCGCCGGGTACCTGGTGGCATTCGACTACACGAGGTGGAGATATGACGACGGCGACTGCTCGTCGGCGACCGGCCGGCGGCCGCGCGCTGGGAACGCGCGCCGGCGACGTGAACCCGTGGCACGCGCTGTGGGCGATGATGGTCGGCTTCTTCATGATCTTGCTCGACTCCACGATCGTGGCGGTCGCCAATCCGAGCATCATGGTCAAGCTCGGCACCAGCTACGACACGGTGATTTGGGTGACCAGCGCCTATCTGCTGGCGTACGCGGTCCCGCTGCTGGTCTCCGGCCGACTGGGCGACCGGTTCGGTCCGAAAAACCTGTACATGATCGGTTTGGCGATCTTCACCGGTGCCTCGCTGTGGTGTGGGCTGTCGGGCACCATCGGCATGCTGATTACTGCGCGGGTAGCGCAGGGCATCGGTGCCGCGTTGATGAGCCCGCAGACGTTGTCGCTGATCACCCGCATCTTCCCGGTCGAGCGACGCGGGGTGGCGATGAGCCTCTGGGGTGCCACCGCGGGCGTGGCCACCTTGGTCGGGCCGCTGGCCGGCGGCGTGCTCGTCGACTCGATGGGCTGGGCGTGGATCTTCTTCGTCAACGTTCCGATCGGGATCATCGGTCTGGGGTTGGCGTTCTGGCTGATCCCCGATCTGACCATCAGCAAGCACCGCTTCGACCTGATCGGGGTCGCGCTGTCCGGGGTCGGGATGTTCCTTGTGGTGTTCTCGCTGCAGGAAGGTCAGTCCCACCACTGGGCGCCCTGGATCTGGGCCGTGCTGGTCGCCGGCGTCGGCTTCATGACGGCATTCATCTACTGGCAGTCGATCAGCAAGATCGAGCCGTTGATTCCCCTGGACATCTTCCGCGTCCGCGACTTCAGCCTGTGCAACGTCGCAGCAGTGGTCATCGCGTTCGCGGCCACCGGGATGATCCTGCCGCTGATGTTCTACGCCCAGGCGGTCTGCGGGTTGTCGCCGACCAGATCCGCTCTGCTGACCGCGCCGATGGCGATCACCAGCGGTGTGCTCGCGCCCTTTGCCGGCAAGCTCGTCGACCGGGCGCACCCGCGCCCGGTGGTCGGATTCGGCTTCTCCGCCCTCGCGATCGGTCTGACCTGGCTGTCGATCGTGATGACGGCATCGACCCCGATCTGGGAGTTGGTGCTGCCGTTCTTTGTGCTGGGCGCCGCCATGGCGTTCATCTGGGCGCCGATCACGGCTACCGCAACCCGTAACCTGCCTCAGCGGTTCGCCGGCGCCAGCTCCGGGGTGTTCAACGCGACGCGCCAAGTGGGTGCCGTGCTAGGCAGCGCCGGCATGGCGGCGTTCATGACGTCGCGGATCACCGCGGCTTTGGGACCGATGCCCGACGGCGGGTCTGCGCCTCCCGGCGGTCCCGGCGGCAACCTCGAGATGCCGCCGTTCGTGCGCGTGCCGTTTGCCGACGCGATGTCGCAGTCGATGTTGTTGCCGGCGTTCGTCGCGCTGTTCGGGGTCGGCGCGGCGCTGTTCCTGGTCGGATCCAGCGGACCGGCAAACGACGATGTGCGGCCTTCCACTGGGGACGAATCGGACGCGCCGACCCGGCGGGTGCGGGTGCGGCCGAGCGCCGCTGAGGGGTTCGCGAGCGGCTTCGACGGCTACCGCGACGGCTTCGACGATGACGACGATTACGTCGAGTACACGCTGCCGCCAGCACCTGACCCGGGCCCACCGCGTCGCATGCCGACGCCGGCCGAGTCATGGCGCAGCCAACTCGACGACATGACGACGACAACCGAGATCCAGCCAATAAGTCGCGGCAACGGCTTTCACGCCGACGAGGAGCAGTCGCGCGCCCGTGAGTACCCGCCGCTCGAGCGGCAACGCGTCGAGCCCGACGAAACGTTCTTCGACGACCTCGACACCTACGGCGGATCCAGTTCCCCCGACGCCCGGAGCGACGGCATTCGCCGGCCGCACCCCGGCGCGCGGCGTCGCGCGGATCCCGACAACGGACCTGGACGCCGCTACCGGCCCGAGTCCTGATTAGGTTGCCGTTAGCGCCAGGAAGGCGCCGAGTTCAACCAGCCCGGTTGGGGCCGACGGCAGGTATTCGGTCAGCGCGTCGGCACGCACGATCACAGCGGCGTACTGCGCTCGGCTGATCGCCACGTTCAACCGATTTCGGTTGAGCAGGAACGGAATTCCGCGTGGGATGTCCTCGACAGAGGAAGCGGTCATCGAGACAATGGCCACCGGCGCCTCGGCGCCCTGAAATTTGTCGACGGTTCCGACCCGGACGTCGCCGAGCCGCGCGGCAGCAAAGTGCTCGCGCAGCAATACGACCTGTGCGTTGTAGGGAGCCAGCACCAGCACATCGGCGGGCGTCAGGGGCCGGGTGCCCTCCTCTGTCGTCCAATCCAGGCCGGTCAGCGACATGATCAACTCGGCGATCGCCTCGGCCTCTTCACGGCTTTCGGTCGAATTACCTTCGTGGGCAACGCGAAGCACCTGCACTCCGGGCGGATAACCGTCGAGTCGGCGCACCGCGGTGACTTCTTCGTAGGACTGCAGTCGGCCCTCGTAGGCCAGTGTGGACACCGGCGTGCACACAGCGGGATGCATACGATGGGTGCGGTCGAGGAAGTAGCCGCGTTCGGTGGGCAGGGTGCGGTGCTCTTCGACGAGCCAGCCCAGCGCGGACCCGTCCACCCGTTCGGGATGAGTGCCCTGACTGACCTGCGGCAGCTGTTGCGGATCGCCGAGCAGCAGCAGGTTGGCCGCCGACGCGGCCACCGCGATCGTGTTGGCCAGACAGAACTGGCCCGCCTCGTCGATCACCAGCAAGTCGAGGCTGCCCGGCGGTACCCGGCCCGGGTTGGCGAAGTCCCACGCGGTTCCGCCGATCACGCATCCTGTTGTGCCGCTGATGAATTCGAAGTAGTCGTTCTCGCTGATCTGCTGCCACGCGGCGCCGGGACGGTCGCCCTTCTTGGCAACCCGCGCGGGGTCGATGCCCGCTTTGATCGTGCCCTGCAGCAGGTTTTCCACCACCGCGTGCGATTGCGCGACCACCCCGATGCGCCAGCCGTGTTCGCCGACCAGCCGGGTAATGACCCGAGCCGCAGTGTAGGTCTTGCCGGTGCCGGGCGGCCCGTGCACTGCGACATACGACGAATCAAGATCGAGCAGGGCGGCGGTGATGTCGTCGATTATCGTGCCGCTTCGGGGAAGGTCTGCACCGCTGCGGGTCCGGGGCGGTCGGCGCAGCAGGATGTCGAGCACCGCGGCGCGGGGGAGTTGGGGAAGCCCCGCCGCGATCTCGGCCGTCGCCGTCGCGATGGCTTCGCGTAACGGCTTGGTGTTTACTGGTCCGCCCGGCGTCAGCGCGAATGGCAGTTGCGCAAAAGTGTTGCCATCAGCGGGGGTTCGCTCGCAGATCACTACCGACGTCGGCACGGTCGGGTCGTCGCACGCCACGACTTCGGCATGGCCGGCCCCGCGCCGGTCGGGATTGTCGACCAGCCCGGGCGGGGCCGGCGGCTCGTACAGCGCGAAAACCTTGTCGTTGAGCGTGCCGCGGGCCAACTCGCCGGTCAACTGCACTCGCCGCTGCATCTTGCGGGCTCTGGGCGGCTGATTCCAGTCGACGGCGACAATCGCTTCGCTGACCATGAATACGTCGCTCTCGTCGGCCCATTCGTCCACGGGATAGTTCAACCGGTCGAAGTGGGCCCACCAGAACGGCTTGTCCTCGCGGCGGTGGAAGCCGCGTGCCGCTGACATCAGCGCGACCGCTGTCTGCTCGGGAGTGCGGTTTCCGGTCGTCGGGTCGCCGCTGAATTTCTGCAGCGTATCGGCAATCTCGTCCGCTACGTCGATGGCGCCGCCATCCGACACGGGTTGAGCGCCAATCGGAGTGACGCCGTTCTCGAAGGCCTGAATGAGCAGCCAGTCGCGTAGTTCGCGGGTGGACTCGCAGTCGTATTGGTTGTAGCCCTCGATCTCCTTGAGCACGGCTGCCGCTTCGTCGAGGTCGCCGTTGGCGCGCAGCTCGGTGTAGCGCGCATACTGCGTGATCGAGTCGGCGGCATTCGTGACATCGCCCGACCGTAGCCGCGATCCCATATAGATGGGCTCCAGCGCTTTCAGGCTGAGCGATTCGCTGCCGGTCCGAATACTCTTGCGCACAATCGGATACAGGTCGACCAGCGTCCCGCTGCGCAGCAGGCCGTCGACGTCGTCTTCGCCCACGCCGTGGCGCCCGGCCAACCGCAGCAGCGCCGTCTTCTCGTAGGCGGCGTAGTGATAGATGTGCATGTTGGGAAACCGCTTGCGCCGCTTGGCCACCAGCGCGAGGAACGCGGTGAGCGCCCTACGCTCCTCGCGGCGGTCGTGCGCCCACAGCGGATGGAACGCGCCCGCCTTGCCGCCCTCGAGAACACCGAAGAGGTATTCCAGTCCCCAGTCGACGCCGTCGGCGGTCCACAGCGGATCGCCCTCGAAGTCGAAGAACAGGTCGCCTGGGTCGGGGTTGGGCAGCAGGGTCAGCGGCTGCGGATCCGCCACCTCGAACTGCGGTGTGCCGGTGTCGCGTTCGCGAATCTGCAGCTTGGCCTGTGCGCAGAGGCCGGCCACCGAGCGGGCGGACATACCGGCGACCGGGCCGGCGTGCTCGGCCACATCGGCGATTGAGGTGAGACCCGCGTCGATGAGTTTTGCGCGCTGGCTGACCCGCAGTCCCGCGACGAGCAGCAGGTCGTCGGTCGCCCGCACCTGCTCCTCGCAGACCGGGCACCGGAAACAAGCGCGGACGCCGTCGTCCTCCCAGCGGACCGGTGCGCCTGCGGCATAATGCGCGTCAAGCAGGCGCTGCAGCCGCCCGCGCTGCTCGCGATACACCGGGATCAGCTCGTCGATCTGGTAGTTGACGGCGGTGCCGTTGCCCAGAATCAACTCGGCTTCGGGATGCACCGGAACACCGGCGTGGCTCAAGGCGTCCGCGTAGGCGGCGATCTGTAGTAGCGCAGTGACTTTCGCGGAGCGGGCCAGCTTGGTGTCGGACACCTGATACGTGCCGTCGCGCAGCACCAGAAAATCGGCGAACCCGACGAAGCGGCCGTCGAACATCGCGGCCTGGTAAATCACCGACGCGCCGTCGTCGATCTTGCGCCGCGTCTGCGCCGCCGCCGCGGTGACGTTCTCGATGGTGAACGGGAAGGGACGGCCGATGACCGCGATACCGCCCTCGTATTCGTCACGCAGTTGGTCAAGGCGGCGTTGCTCGTGCTCGTCACCGAGGGTCGCGGTGCGTTCCAGCAGGTCGTCGGTGACGCTGACCCGTTGCCCCCAGCCAAGTTTCGCGTCGAATTCACGCAGCAGGGCGTATTCGCAGCGCGCCGCGGATGCGAGATCCGACGCGCTGTAGATGACGCTGTCGCCTGCCATGAACACAGCAGCCACTGTAGGCGGCCACACCGACAGGCCGACTCAGTTGTTGGGGATCAGTTCCACGCCGTTGCCGTTCCAGCGGAACTTGACGATGCTGGGCAACCCGATCCCGCCGGAGTAGCTCAGCGCAACCGTGTCACCGGTGCACTGCGAGTTGTCGAGACCGTTGAAGCCGTAGGTTTCCGGTACGCCCTGCGGCGGGATCAGTTTGCCGAGATGGAACAGCACGGCCCGGGTGTTGGGGCTCTCGCCGTTGGTGTTGGCCTTGACGATGACAGCGGACAGCTGCGCACACGGGTTGAAGTTGCCGGCCAGCGGTTCGGGGTTCCACGGCTGGTGGCTGCGCGGGTCCTGCGGCAGTTCGGACACCCCGCGGGCGATCGCGGGGTCGGCCAGGTTCACCGCGCACGGGTCAACGGGCCCGGGGGGAGTCGGAGCGGCGGTCGCGGCGGGTGGCGGCGCTGCCGTCGGATGGGGCGCGGCGCTCGAATGGGTGGTGGGTTCCGGCGTCTTGGCGACGGTCGAATCTCCTGATCCGCACCCGCTCATCGCCACGGCGAGTAGCGCGGCAGCGGTGACGCCGCTCAGTCGCGTTCGTGTCCACACAACGCCGCACCGTACCGTGACCAGCCCTATCGATGCGTCAGGCGTGGCCGACCGGCAGCGAACCACTAAACTTCCTCGTGACATGGACTCCCTGAACGATGACACCGTGACCTTCGCCGACCTGCAGATTCACCCGTCAGTGCTGCAGGCGCTAATTGACGTCGGCTACGAGTCGCCCTCGGCGATCCAGGCGGCGACGATTCCGGCCCTGATGAAGGGCTCGGATGTGGTCGGCCTGGCCCAGACCGGGACCGGTAAGACTGCCGCGTTCGCGGTCCCGATTCTGTCGAAGATCGACACCGGCAGCAAAGCCACCCAGGCGCTGGTGCTGGCGCCGACGCGGGAGCTGGCGTTGCAGGTCGCCGAGGCGTTCAGCCGGTACGGCACACACCTGCCTCAAATCAACGTGCTGCCGATCTACGGCGGATCGTCGTACGGGGTGCAGCTGGCCGGGCTGAAGCGTGGCGCGCAGGTGGTGGTCGGGACGCCGGGCCGGGTGATCGACCACATCGAGCGCGGGACGCTCGATCTATCCCACGTCGACTACCTGGTGCTCGACGAGGCCGACGAGATGTTGGCGATGGGTTTCGCGGAGGAAGTCGAACGGATCCTCGCCGAGACACCGGAATACAAACAGGTCGCGCTGTTCTCCGCGACCATGCCGCCGGCGATCCGCAAACTCAGCAGCAAGTACCTGCACGACCCGACCGAGGTCAAGGTCGAAGCGAAAACCGCGACCGCCGAGAACATTTCGCAGAGCTACATCCAGGTCGCCGGCCCGCGCAAGATGGACGCGTTGACCCGAGTCCTCGAGGTCGAGCCATTCGAAGCAATGATCGTCTTCGTCCGGACCAAGCAGGCCACCGAAGAGGTCGCCGAAAAGCTGCGCGCCCGGGGTTTTTCCGCGTCGGCCATCAACGGTGACATCCCACAGGCCGTGCGCGAGCGGACCATCGCGGCCCTCAAAGAGGGCGGCGCCAAAGGAATCGACATTTTGGTCGCCACCGACGTCGCGGCCCGAGGGCTGGACGTCGAACGAATCTCGCACGTGGTCAACTACGACATCCCGCATGACAACGAGTCCTACGTACACCGAATCGGCCGGACCGGTCGGGCGGGACGATCGGGCAAGGCGCTGCTCTTCGTATCGCCGCGAGAACGCCATCTGCTCAAGTCAATTGAGAAGGCGACGCGGCAGAAGCTCACCGAAGCCCAGCTGCCCAGCGTCGACGACGTCAACGCACAACGGGTGGCCAAGTTCGCCGACTCGATCACCGACAGCCTCAGCTCAGCAGGATTCGACCTGTTCCGCCGTCTAGTCGCGGATTACGAACGCGATCACGATGTTCCGATGGCTGATATCGCCGCGGCGCTGGCACTGCAGTCGCGTGACGGCGAGGCTTTCCTGCTGTCACCTGAGCCGCCGCCCGAGCGCCGGTCCCGGGAATACCAAGACCGACCTGCCAAGGCCGGCCGCGGCGCCGGCGAGGGCCCCAAGAAGGGATTCGCCACCTACCGCATCGCGGTGGGCAAGCGGCACAAGGTCGGTCCGGGCGCAATCGTAGGCGCGATCGCCAACGAGGGTGGGCTGCATCGCAGCGATTTCGGCCATATCACGATCAAGCCGGACTTCTCGCTGGTGGAGCTGCCGGTCAAGTTGTCGCGCGAGACGTTGAAAAAGCTTGAGAAGACTCGTATTTCCGGTCAACTGATCAACCTGCAGCCGGATCGGGCGCCGGACAAGAACCGCCAGGGCGGTCGTGGTGCACCGCGGCGGGATCACAAGGGATGACCCAGGCCGATACCACGGCCCAGGGCGGACTCGAGCAGGTGGCCGGGCCCGATCGGGTCGCGTCTCTGACAGGTATCCGCGCCGTCGCAGCACTTCTCGTAGTCGGCACCCACGCCGCCTACACCACCGGTAAATACATCGAGGGTTACTACGGCCTGTTGTGTTCGCGGATGGAAATGGGCGTCCCGATTTTCTTTGTGCTGTCGGGTTTCCTGTTGTTTCGGCCGTGGGTGAAGTCGGTGGCGACGGGCGGGCCGGAGCCGTCGATCCGTCGCTACGCCTGGCATCGCGTGCGGCGCATCATGCCCGCGTACGTCGTGACCGTGCTGGCCGCCTACGTCATCTACCACTTCCGCCACGCGGGGCCGAATTTCGGGCACACCTGGGAAGGGTTGTTTCGCAATCTGACCTTGACCCAGATCTACACCTTCAATTACATGCGTGGGTTCCTACATCAGGGCCTGACGCAGATGTGGAGTCTGGCGGTGGAGGCGTCGTTCTACGTCGTTCTTCCGCTGCTGGCGTACCTGCTGTTGGTAGTGCTGTGCCGACGGCAATGGCGGCCGAAGTTGTTGCTGCTCGGTATCGCCGGACTGGCGCTGATCACCCCGGCCTGGTTGGTGGGAGTGCACCTCACCACGTCGATTCCCAACGGCGCGCGGCTGTGGTTGCCCACGTACCTGATCTGGTTTCTGGCCGGTATGGCGCTGACTGTGCTGCAGCGAATGGGCTTGCGCTGCTACGCGTTTGTTACTCTCCCGCTCGCGACGATCTGCTACCTCATCGCGTCCACGCCTCTTGCCGGCGATGCGACGACCTCGCCGCTCGGGATGTCGCAGGCGCTGTACAAAGCGGTGTTCTACGCGACGATTTCCGCGCTGGCGGTGGCGCCGTTGGCGCTTGGCAACCAGGGACTGTATGCCCGGTTGTTGGCGAGTAAGCCGATGGTGTGGCTAGGCGAGATCTCCTACGAGATCTTCTTGATCCATTTAGTGACAATGGAATTCGCGATGGTCTACATCATGCAGGATCATGTGTACACCGGGTCGATGGGTGGGCTGTTCGTGGCGACGATCGCCATCACCATTCCGCTGGCGTGGTTGTTGCATCGGTTCACCCGCGTGCGCGACTGACCCGTTGGCCGGGCACCACGACCGGAGCGACGAACTCGGTGAGCATCGCCCGCTCGTCGTCTTCGTCGCGGCCGGGGAAGATCAGCAACGACGTGATCGCCCGGACCAGCCAGCGACCGCGGCCCGCGACATTCGCCGGATGGTCGTCACCCAGCGAGGTGACGAATGCGGCGGCCAGTCCGGTGATCACGTCGGACTGCTCGGCCATCTCGGCACCGAGCGGCCCTGAGTTGGTCGCGAACCACGCTGAGAGCGCTGGTCTTTCGCGAACCAGCCGAAGTGTCGTGACGATACCGGCGACCAGACGTTCCTGCGGGTCTTTGATGTGGTCGACGTCGATCGACTCAGCCAGCCGATGCGTTTCGCGAGCGACGTAGGCGGCGCGCAGCGCCTCCCGGTTGTCGAAGTAGCGGTACAGGGTCGCGCGCGAACAGCCAGCGGACTTGGCGATCTCGTTCATACCGACCGAGCCGGGATCGTGGCGGGTGAACAGTTCCTCGGCGGCGTCGAGGATCCGGTCGGCCGCGACCTCCGTGCGGCGTTCGCCGAGCCAGTCGTTGGCCCGCATCTACGTGATCCGGAACGGGACCGACAGCGGGCGGCGCACGTAGCTGCCGCCGGCCCAGACGATGTTGTCTTCGTCGACCTCGAAATCGCGGCAGCGGGAGAGTAATTCGCTGAGGGCGACGCGCGATTGCATGCGGGCGGCGGCCGCACCCAGGCAGTGGTGGGCGCCGTGGCTGAAGGTCAGCAGGTTGCGCGGATTACGCTCGACGTCGAGTGCCCCTGCGTTGGAACCGAATTGGCGCTCATCGCGGTTGGCCGAGCCGTAGACCAGCAGCACGCGCCGGCCTTCCGGGATGGTGGTGTCGCCGATGGTGACGTCACGGGTCGTGGTTCTGGCCAACGCCTGCACCGGGGACGTCAGTCGCAATAGCTCCTCGACGGCGCCGGGGATCAGACCGGGATTCTCGGCCAGCCGGGTGCGCTGGTCGGGCCGTTGACACAGTAGCGGCATCGACCCCCCGAGCATGCCGGTGGTGGTGTCGTTCCCGCCGGTGATCATCGTGAAGACGAACGCGAGGACCGACAGCGTGCCGGCGACGTCGCCGTCGGCGCCGACGCCTGCTGCGACCAGATGCGAGATGGTGTCGTCTTCGGGCTCGATGCGGCGTCGTTCGATCAGCTCGGTGAAGTAGGCCATCATCGAGCCGACGGCCTCGCCGACGGTCTGCAGCGCAGAGGCAATGCCGCCCTCGGCGGTGTTGGCCGCCACGATGGCGTCGGTCCAGCCGTCGAACTGGCCGCGGTCTTCCTCGGGAACGCCGAGGTAATGCGCCACGACCATCGACGGCAACGGCTTGAACAATTCGGTGACGATGTCGCCGCCGCCGTTGGCAAGCAGCCGCTCGAGGCGCTCGACGACGAACTCGCGGACCTTGGGCTCGACGGCCTCGACCTGTCGCGGGGTGAACCCGCGCGCCACCAGTTTTCGGAAGTCGGTGTGCGTCGGCGGATCCTGCATCACCATCGGCGGATTGTCCGCCAGCCCAATCATTTCCAGCTCGCCGTAGTTGACGGTCAGCCCTTGGGCCGAGGAGTAGGTCTCGTGGTCTTTCGCCGCGGCCCAGATGTCCGCGTGCCGGGTCAGCACGTAGTAGTCGTCCTCGGGCTTGCTCTGCGGCACCACATGGTGGACGGGGTCGTGATCGCGCAGCGTCCGGTACATCGGCCACGGGTTGCCCCACGTCCGCGCGGTGGCCAGCTCGAACCGAGGCGAGTGAGACAAAGTAGTCGTCATGTCTTATTGCTACGACAGGTGGATGGATATGTCAACCGGCGCGGCGCGGTAATCAATGCCTTTAGTCAGATGCGGAACCGTCCCGCATGACGCACACTGAGTGTCGTCTCGACCGCGAGATGCTCGGTCTGACTCGTTCTTGCCGTGTCTCGCCGCGCGTCGAATGTGCTCTCTACGTGCTCAGCAGTGGTGGCATGAGCGGTGTCGAGAGCAGCAGTGACGACTTCTTTACGTTCTGAGCGCCAGGACTCGCCGCTGTCGGCGGTCGGAGGGCGACTAACCGCGTCTACGCAGCCTCACTTGTTGGGGATGAGCGGCATCAGCTTGGGAGGCGTTCTGCCAGGCGGACACTGAGACCACTGGAACTCAGGCAACGGACAACTGAGTCCTCCTTCCGCGACCTGGTAGTCCCTCATGTTGTAGTCATGGCAGACGGTCTCATCCCAGTCCGGGTTGACGGGGCCAGGTGCCCAGCCACCGCCGGGCACCGGCAAAAACGCCTTCGGCGGCGGGTCGCCGGGACACCAGCGGAAGGGGTCGGCCTGCGCGGTGGGCGCGCCCAGTTCCATACCGGCGAATGCGACACCGACAGTCAGCAGCGCGCCGACAGCGATCCTCGTCAGCGTGGGGGTGATATCCATTGCGGATTCCTTTCATCCTCGTCGGGCAAAAGTTAATGCCGCCCGCTTAATGGATTTTTAACGCCGGACTCGCCCGATCTCGCACGCATCGGTATGCCGCAAACTTTTCGGGGCCTATGGCAGCCAGGGTGGCCGGACCAATAAGGGATTTCCTACACTTTCAGCTAACGCGCAGCGTCCGGGCTGCCTCCAGGATGGCGTGGGGATAGTTGTTGGTAGATCCGTTCGAGCTTGTCGTGGTTGAGGCCTGTTGCGGCGGTGCGCCGGACGACGACTTGTTCGTTACCCACAGCAAACCCATAGAGCTGACCGCGTGGGTATCATTTTCACATGTCAACCGAGAACGCTGCGGTGGTCCCGAGCGATTTTGGCAGCAAAGAAGCTGCGGATCACGCTGAGATGGGCGTGGACGGACAGGCTCCCAGTAGCGTCGATAAAGCTCTGCTCGGCGGCCCGCCCCAGCGCGTAGGCCGGTTCGAGTACCGCTACGACGACGATGTGTGGACATGGTCGGACACCGTCGCCCGCATCCACGGCTACGAGCCCCGTCAGGTCGTCCCGACCACCGAGCTGGTTTTGAGCCATAAACATCCCGACGACTTGGCAAAGGTGCGCGCGTTACTGGCCCGATCGGCCGCGCCGTTCAGCAGCCGGCACCGCATCGTCACTACGAGCGGCGACGTTCGCAGGGTGGTCGTCGTAGGTGACGCGCTGGCCGACGACGACGGTCGAGTCATAGCGACCCGCGGCTTCTACATCGACATCACCGATGGTTTCAAGGACGACCTGAACCAAACCGTTGACGCTCAGATGGAGATGATCGTCGCTCACCGTCAGACCATCGACCTGGCCAAGGGCATGTTGATGGCCGTCTACGGGCTTGCCGCCGATGCTGCTTTCGATGTCCTTCGGTGGCGCTCCCAGGAGCTCAACGTCAAGTTGCATGCAATCGCAACTAAATTGGTGGCGGAGTTACCCTCCATCATCGACCTCGGTGCAACGGTCAAATCTCCTGTCGATAACTTCTTGATGACCCTCGACCTCAGTGACGGGACTCGACGGTAGCCAGGCGAGATATCACGCGGGCGGGTGAAGTCTTCAGGTCTGCAACAGTGCTGCTCACACTGTTGAAAGCAACGGCTTTAAACTGCCACGGGGATGGCTGCGTCAATTCCGTTAAACCCGTCGGTGTGAGGGTTTTGCTGACGCCAACTGGTTCGACATCCAAAGCACGCCATCGGAAAAGCCACGACTCAAGCATGCGGGTCGAATTTGATGGTGAGCCCTGGTCTCAGTGCGATTCGGATCCCGAGATTGCCGTCGCGCATTGAGACAATTAGTCCCGATTAGTGGACATGAGTTTGTGCGGCGGCATCGGCGGCAATGCGCGTACTGAGGCAAGACACGTTGGTCGACCAGCGTTGCTGCCCAGGTCCTGCTGGTTCAGCCGAGAGCCTGCGGGACCGCCATAAAATTCGGGCGACGCAGCCGTCCTGCTGTCGGCGAGTGCATTGCCCTCGCTAACCTGACCCAAGGTTGCGCCTCGCGGGTGTCCCATTTTCCGATGACAACGCCTGAACTGTTGATGCCGGTTGGAGTCCAACCGGTCGGCGATTCCCTGAATCTGTCAGGTGGCCTCGGGTTCACAATTCAATGCGCGGGGTGGCTGTCTGGCGAATTGTCCAGCACTAGTCCGTCGTTCGTGACCGCGATGTAGCCGACGTTGACAGTGTTGCTGCCGAGAACTGGTCGATTTGACGGACGGCTTTCATGAACTGGTCGAGGTCAACGGGTTTGGTGACGTAAGCGTTGGCGTCCAGCTTTTCTGCGTGGACTCAGGTTGGTGCGGTTGGCTGGTCGGATTTGATTGGGTCGCCGAGGGATTCGCCGGTGCGTGTGAGGAGTTGGTGGGAGACCACGGCAAGCACGGTGAGCCCGAGCCCTAGATTGACCAAGCCGGCAAACCCCTTGATCGCAAAGTCGACGAGGGCATTGGAGAACGTGAACGTCAAGGCAGCCAGGCGAAGCCAGCGCAGCGGCCACAGCGCGGTCGGGTCATGCATCCAGGCAATCAAGGCCGGCAGCGCGAGTGCAAGAGTCGCGGCACCAGCTATCAGCAGGATCCGCCTGGCCAGTGTGTTGTGACTGAGTTCGAAGTAGCGACCGATCGCACCCAGGACGGCGGGATCGTAGATGTGGGTCGCCAGCCCGGCGATCAAGAGCACCGCCGAGACCGCGGCCAAAATCCAGCCCGCCACGCTCACCACCCAGCGTTCGAGCAAAAATCGGGGCACGAGCCTGTTCACGCAGGTGCTAAGCCCTGTTACTACGTCGGGTATTTCGTTGCTCGACTGGATTAGACCTCGGAGGTGGCCGATGACGTGTGCGTCGGCGCCTCCGCTGGCGGCCAGGTCGAGTTGGGCGCTGGCTTGGTTACGTAGCCGGGCGGGCAATCCGTGTCCGATTCCGTCGGTCGCGATTGCGGCGGCGTTGGCCAAGGCTTCGGGCACAGTCGGCTTTTTGACGTCCCGCACTATGCGCGCGATGAGCAAGACGATGACCACCGTGACGTACATGATTTCCGGTGAGGGACCGTAAAAGTAGTTATTGGTTTTCGTGACAAATTTTCCTACTTCGTCCAAGAATAGGCCAAAACCGATGCCGCTCAGCGTGCTCGAAATAAGCCGCGGTGTCGATCCCACAAATAGCCAGCCGATGATGAGAGCCAATACCATCAGTGCGCCGCCCCACAGCGAGTGCGCGATGTGTAATTGACCGCCGCCAATTTGGGGGTATCCCGCGAGTTTGAGGTACAGGCGGGTGCCTAACACAGTGCTGATAGCCACAACCAGGAACCACTGCACCAAATCAGCTCCACTGCTATCGCGTATCACCCTTGCGGTTTGCCGCGGTCTGTGGCCATTGCCCATCGTGGCAGTATCGCAGCGCCACACGTCGTCGCTTGCCTATTGCGCTCACTGGTCGACTTGGAGCGGCGCAGCCACAAGCTGGCACCGCCCTCGGATCGCATTAGTTAAACAAGTGAACAATAATGCTCGTTCCGGCGTATGGTTTCGATCGATGTGATCTGGCGGAAGGATCCGACCATGCGTGTTCCCGTCGGCGTTGGCGCTTTCGCTGCCGTGATCGTGAGTTCGACGTTGATGGCGCCGTTAGCGCCGGTGACGGAGTCGCGCACCCTGGCGGTGCGGCTCGTCGACGTTGCAAGTGCGGACTCGCCGCTCGGGGATGGCACGGCGTTGTTGATGGGTGGGACGAGTATTCCGCAGCCAGGGCAGCCCTACCTGGATGCCGCCAACGCGCTGTTTCTCCAGCCGCGGGGATTCACAGGCACGTTGCAATCGCTCTTCACTCCGGAGGACATCAGTCCGACCTCGCAGTCGCGAGGCGAGCAGATTTTGGACTCCACCATCTTGCAAGAATTCAACCGGGGCGAGTTGAGCGCCGAACACCCCGCTGTGGTCTTCGGCTACTCGCAGAGCGCCGCAATCTCCTCGGAGGTGATGCGGGAGCTTGCTGGTCAGGGCGTGCCCAGCAGTGATGTGCACTTCGTGCTGATCGGTGATCCGGACAACCCCGCGGGGGGTTCGGAGCTCGCGATGAGCGACCTGTCACCGCAATATCTGATGGCCAATGTCGCGACACCGAACGATCTCTACCCGACCGACGTCTATACCGCCGAATACGACGGAGTCGCCGATTTCCCGAAATATCCGATCAACCTGCTGTCGGACCTCAACGCCGCGCTGGGCTTCATCTATGACCACGGTACGTATCTGAGCCTCACGTCGGAGCAGGTCAGCAACGCTATTCAGCTGCCGACCTCAGTCGCTGACACGATGGTCAACTACTACATCGTTCCGGCCGACAGCCTGCCGTTGCTGGATCCGCTGCGGTTGATCCCGATCGTCGGACAGCCGATATACGACCTGCTCGAACCCGATACCAGAATCCTGGTCGACCTTGGCTACGGCAGCATCGACCACGGGTGGGCGTCCGGCGATGCCGACCTCGTCACCGCTTCGGGAATGTTTCCGACCGACATCAACTCGAACGACCTAGTCACCGCGTTGGGTAATGGCCTGCAGACGGGCGTGAGCAACTTCGTCGCCGATCTCGGCAATCCGGCCACCTACCAGATCACGTCTTTCGTGGATAACCCGTCGCTATCGGCGGTTGCGGAAGCGGGGTACATCTACGGCTTTCTCGATTCACCACACCCGACGGTGACCGAAGCCCTGCAGGGCATCACGGAGCTGATCCAGGCGTTCACGGCGATGACATGAAAGCGATGCTCAACCCCATCGCCATCGTTAGCTAACTGACCCCTGCAGCTCGCAGATCACCACCGGGATATCGCGAGTGGTGCGCCGCTGATAACCCGCGTAACCCTGATACGCCGCAACGACTTTCGGCCACAGCTCGGCCTTCTCCGCCGGGTCGGCGGTCCGCGCGTGAATCCTCCGTCGCCCGCCGTCGATCACGATCTCGGCGTCCGGACAGGCCTGCAGATTCTGATACCAGTCGGGGTGGCGGTCGTCGCCACCCTTGGATGCGATGAGCACCACACGGTGATCGTCGTGGATCGGCGCGGTCAGGTAGCAGGAGCGGGGGAGGCCGGATTTGCGTCCGGTGGTGTGGAGTTCGACCAGCGGCATCCCAAACGGCTTGGCCAGCAGCCGGTTTCCGGTGGTCGTGAGGATGAGCCGGTGCGCCGCATTCATCAGCTTGGCGCCGCCGTCCTTGATGCTGTTCCAATTCATTGCAAGTGCCTCCTGGGCTCAGGACTCCTGTAACGCCTCGGCAAGCATCACGATGATGCCGCTGGGGCCGCGCAGGTACGTCAGCTTGTAGCTGTCCTCATAGGTCGCCACGCCGCGAAGCGGATAGCAACCGTGCCGTGCGGCGATCGTGAGCGCATCGTCAATGTCATCGACGGAAAAGGCGACGCGGTGCATGCCAATCTCGTTGGGAGAAATCGGCTTTGATTCAAGCGCCTTCGGATGGATGTACTCGAAGAGCTCCAGACGACCGTGACCATCCGGCGTCTCGAGCATCGCGATCTTGGCGTGATTACCGTCGAGGCCGACGGCCGTATCGGTCCACTCGCCGCTGACCGTGTCGCGGCCGACGACCGTGAGACCGAGGTCGGTGAAGAAGGCGATCGTCGCTTCGAGATCCGAGACGGCGATCCCGACGTTCTCGAGTTTGATGGCCATTAATCGCATGCTACCGAGCGAGGACCGCTGAATTCGGGGCGAGAAGGAGGTCTATCCGGGCATGAGAAAACTGATCTACGAGTTCACCGTGTCTTTGGACGGCTACGTCAACGACCGTGACGGAAGCATCGACTGGGCCGAACCGGACGAGGAGCTGCATCAATTCCACAACGACCGGTACCGCAACGTCGAGATCTCGTTGCACGGCCGTCGGCTCTACGAGCTGATGGCGGAGTACTGGCCGCACGTGGCTCAGGACGCGCCGCCGATCCAGCGCGAGTTCAGCCGATTGTGGACAGAGAAGCCCAAGGTCGTCTTTTCCCGGACCCTCAGCGAGGTCCATTGGAACAGCACGCTGGTCAGTGAGAACGCGGTCGACGAGGTCCGCCGGCTCAAGGCCGGGGGTGACGGTGTCATGGAGGTCGGGGGTGCGAGCCTCACGGCCTCGCTGATGCCGCACGAGCTGATCGACGAGTATCAGCTGTTCGTCGCACCGGTGGTGCTCGGCGGCGGCACGCCGCTCTTCCCGCCGCTGGACAAGCGGTTGCGGCTCCGATTGGTGGAGACGAGGCATTTCAACACCGTGGTGATGCTGCGTTACGTCACCGGCTGATTAGACGCCCGCGCCGGGGTTGAGGATTCCCTGCGGGTCGAGGGCGTCCTTGATGCGACGGTTCAACGCCATGGCTTCGGGGCCGAGGTAGCCCTCCAGCCATGGACGCTTCAGCCGCCCGACTCCGTGCTCGCCGGTAATGGTCCCGCCCAGATCCAACGCGAGGTCCATGATCTCGCCGTAGGCAAGCTGAGCCCGCTCGGTCATTGCCGCGTTCTCGGGGTCGTAGACGATCAGCGGGTGGGTGTTGCCGTCACCGGCATGTGCGATCACCGCAATCATCAGGTCACGCTGCTCGGCGATCCGCGCGATCCCGCCGACCAGGTCGGCCAAAGCGGGCACCGGCACGCCGACGTCCTCGAGCAGCAAGGGCCCCTTCTCCTCGACCGCCGGGATCGCGAACCGGCGGGCCGCGACAAAGGCCTCGCCCTCATCGGGGTCATCGGTCGAAAAGACTTCTGTCGCACCGAATTCGGCGAACGTCGCGGCCATCAGCTCGGCGTCCTCGCTGCCCGCCCGGCCGCGCTCGTCGGACGCGGCCACCAGCATCGCGGCCGACCCGCGGTCCAGGCCCATCCGCAGCTTGTCCTCGACGGCGTTGATGGTCGCGGCGTCCATGAATTCCAGCATCGACGGCCGCAACCGCGAGGTCACGCCCAGCACCGCCGCGGCGGCGGACTCCACCGTCGCGAAGTTGGCGACAACCGTGCTCAGCGGCTGCTGGGCCGGCACCAGGCGCAACGTCACCTCGGTGATGACGCCCAGCGCGCCCTCGCTGCCGACGAACAGCTTCGTCAGGCTCAGCCCGGCGACGTCCTTCAACCGCGGCCCGCCGAGTCGCACCGCGGTGCCGTCGGCCAGCACCACCTGCACGCCGAGCACATAGTCGGTGGTGACGCCGTACTTCACACAGCACAGCCCGCCGGCATTGGTCGCGATGTTGCCGCCGATGCTGCAGATCTCGTACGACGACGGGTCCGGTGGATACCAGAGGCCGTACTCGGCGGCGGTCTTCTTCACTTCGGCGTTGAGCAGCCCGGGCTGGCAGACGGCGGTGCGGGTGACGGGGTCGACGACGATGTCGCGCATCTTCTCGGTGGTCAAGACGATTCCGCCGTCGATGGCGGTGGCGCCGCCGGAGAGCCCGGTGCCCATCCCGCGGGTGACCACCGGAATCTGGTGGGCCGTGGCCCACCGCAGCACGGTCTGCACCTCTTCGGTCCGCCGCGGCCGCATCACGGCCATGGGCTTTCCGGCGGACGGGTCCAGGGCACGGTCCTGTCGGTACCCCTCGGTGATAGCGGGGTCGGTGACGACCATTCCCTCGGGTAGCTCGGCGATCAGGCCGGCCAGCGCATCAGCGGCCATAAGAGGGATTTTACGTACGCGAGCGTTACTTCACGCCTGGCAGTCGTCGCAGCAGCCGGAGCCCGTTGGTCATGGCCTTGGCGTAGATGTCGCCGCGCACGCCGTGCGGCGCCCCGACCGGCACCCCGCGTTCGGTCGCGATGGTCTGCGATTCGGTGTATTTGAGGATGCCGTGCTCACCGTGCCGGCGACCGAGGCCGGAATCCTTCATGCCGCCCATCGGGGCGTCGACCGATGCCCAGGTCGCCGCGTAGGCCCCGTTGACGTTGACCGTCCCAGCCTGCAGTTGAGTGGCCACTCGACGGCCGCGGGCCGGGTCGCTGGTCCACACCGCGAAGTTCAACCCGTAGGAGCTGTCGTTGGCCTTCTCGATGGCCTCTTGCTCGCTCTCGACCGGATACAGCGACACCACCGGGCCGAACGTCTCGTCGGCGTAGAGCGTGATGCCTTCCCGCACGTCGGTAAGGATGGTCGGCTCGTAGAAGTACGGTCCGATATCTGGTCGCGCCCGGCCGCCGGCCAGCACGGTCGCTCCTTTGGCGGTTGCGTCGTCGACGTGTTCGGTGACCGTCTTCAACTGCTTGTCGCTGATGAGCGAGCCCATGTCGGCGGAGTAGTCCAGCGCGGCCGACAGTTTGAGCGCGTTGGTGGCCTTGACGAACTCGGCGACGAACCGGTCCCACAGCGGCTTGACGACATAAATCCGCTCGATCGAGATGCACAGCTGGCCGGCGTTGGAGAAGGCCGCCCGCACGGCACCGGAGACCGCTTTGCCGACGTCCGCGTCCTCGAGCACGAGCAAGGCGTTCTTGCCGCCCAACTCCATCGAGCAGTCGATCAGCCGCTCGGCCGCCTGCTGGGCGACCTTGCGGCCGGTGCCAGTCGAACCGGTGAACATCAGAAAGTCGGACTCCTCGATGATCGGCGTGCCCAGTTCGGACCCCGGTCCGGTCACCACTTGCACCAAACCCGGCGGCAGGCCGGCCTCTTCGAGCAGCTGCACCGCCCAGAGTGCCGAAAAAGGTGTGCTGTCATCGGGTTTCGTCAAGACAGCGTTGCCCGCGACCAGAGCGGGGATCGCGTCGCTGATGCCCAGCGTCAAGGGGTAATTCCACGGCGAGATGATGCCCACCAGCCCTTTGGGGTGGTGGTGCTCCCACACTTCGGTCAGCGCCAATTGCACACCCTGGCGGCGCTTGGGACGCAGGTACTTCTCGGCAGTATTTGCGTAGTAGCGGGCCGTGATGGCGGCGTCGAGGATCTCCTCGAACGCGTGCCGTCGCGCCTTCCCGTTCTCCAGCTGAATGAGGTCGAGCACTTCGTCCTGCCGCCGCAGCACCAGGTCGTGGTAGCGCAACAGCACGGCGGCCCGCTCGGCGACCGGTCGCGCCGCCCACTGTTTCTGAACGGCCCGCGCGCGATGGGCGGCCGTCCGCACGTCGGCGGGCGTGCAATGCGGCACGTGCCCCAGTAGCTCGCCGGTCATGGCGTTGGTGATGTCACGTTGACGTCCGGGATCGGCGGCCTGAACGTGACCGGCCAGGGTTTTGAGCAGATGGTCGATGTCGCGGGGGGTGCTGGCTGTTGACGGCATCGTCGATGACTAGCCCCGACCCGGTCTCGGCAAACACCGTTCGGCACAGTGGAGTCGTGACGCTCGCCCACCCACGCACCGGCGCGCTCTTCGACTCCCCAGTGCCGCCCGGCACCGGGTGGCCCAATGATCCCGCGACCGCCCGCACCGCCGTCGCATCCGATGCCGGGCAGGTTGAGGCGATGGCCGACGCCGCCAAGACGCTCGAGCAACTCGACGCCGAGATATCGGTGTGCCGGGCCTGCCCGCGACTAGTGGAGTGGCGCGAAGAGTCGGCGCTGACCAAGCGGCGGTCGTTCGCCGACGAGCCGTATTGGGGCCGCCCGGTTCCGGGATGGGGCGACACCCGGCCGCGGATCATGGTCGTCGGCCTGGCTCCGGCGGCCAACGGTGCCAACCGGACCGGCCGGGTGTTCACCGGCGACCGGTCCGGCGACTTCCTGTATGCCGCGATGCACCGGGCGGGTTTGGCCAACTCGCCGATCGCCGTCGACGCCGCAGACGGCTTGGTCCTCAACAACATTCGGGTGGCTGCGGCCGTGCGGTGCGCCCCGCCGGCGAATGCGCCGACGCCGGCCGAGCGGTCGACCTGTGCGCCGTGGCTGACCGCCGAGTGGCGGCTGGTGGGCGGCGACACCCGAGTGATCGTCGCGCTCGGAGGATTCGGGTGGCGCTCAGCGCTCGACATGATCCGCGCGACCGGCGGCCAAGTGCCGCGCCCGCAGCCGAAATTCGGTCACGGGGCCACCGCCACCGTGAGCACCCACCACGGCGAGGTGACGCTGCTGGGCTGCTACCACCCCAGCCAGCAGAACACTTTCACCGGAAAGCTGACGCCCGGCATGCTCGACGACATCTTCGTACAGGCGAAGAACATCGGCGACGTTCGATGACGAGGGAACGTTCAGCAGTCCGGAGGCGTTGACCACCTCATGCGGCTTTCTGTTCTCGATCTCGTCCCCGTCCGCACCGACCAGACCACCGCGGATGCGTTGGCGGCCACCGTGGGCCTCGCGCAGACCGCCGACCGGCTGGGCTTCACTCGCTACTGGGTCGCCGAACACCACAACATGCCCTCGGTCGGCGCCACCAGCCCGCCGGTGCTGATCGCCTATCTCGCGGCGCAGACCACCCAGCTGCGGCTGGGTTCTGGCGGCGTGATGCTGCCCAACCACGCGCCGCTGGCCGTGGCCGAGCAGTTCGCCCTGCTGGAAGCGGCGGCGCCGGGCCGTATCGACCTCGGCATCGGCCGCGCCCCAGGGTCGGACCCGGTGACCTCAGTGCTGCTGCGCGGCGCCGCCGGTCGCGACGACCGCGACATCGACCAATTCCCGAATTACCTCGACCACGTGCGGGCGATGATGAGCGCCAAGGGTGTGGAGGTGCAACTACGCGATGGCGACTACATCCTGAAGGCCACTCCGGCCGCGGCCAGCGAGCCGAGGCTGTGGCTGCTCGGGTCTTCGATGTACTCCGCGCAACTGGCCGCCGCCAAGGGTCTGCCGTATGTGTTCGCCCACCACTTCTCCGGCCAGGGCACCGAAGAGGCGCTGGACCTCTACCGCTCGCAGTTCACGCCCAGCGAGTTGACCGCCGAGCCGGTGACGTTCCTGACCGTCAACGCCGCGGTCGCCGAAACCCGCGCCGAGGCAACGGCTTTGATGATGCCGAACCTGCACATGATGGCTCGGCTGCGGACCGGCCAGCCGCTGGGTCCGGTCGAGCTTGTCGAAGACACCGACGACGCCAGGCTGACACCGCAGATGCGGCACGTCGTCGACAGCGGACTGGAGCGAGCGGTCGTCGGGTCGCCCGCCGAGGCCGCCGAACGGGTGCGCGCGTTGGCCGAGCGGTTCGGCGTCGACGAGGTGATGATCCACCCCGTGGCGTCGGCGCATCGCGGCACCGATCCGCGAAGTGCTCCGGCGCGCGAGAAGACGCTGGAGCTCCTGGCCAAGGAGCTGTTTTAGGCGGATCAGGCCGGGCTCAGCCGGACGACCGGAATCGGTCGTGACGTTTTCTCCTGATATGCCTCGTAGCGGTTGCTGTTGTTCTTGTTGACGATCTGCCACAGCCGCGGGTAGTCCGCGTCGTCGGGCAGCACCGGATGGGCCGTCACGCGAAAACGCTTTGGCCCGACGTTGATTTCGACGCTCGGGTTGGCTTTCAGGTTGTGGTACCAGCCCGGCGCTTTCGGGTCGCCGCCCTTCGACGCGACAATCAGATAGTCGTCGCCGTCGCGCGCATAGGTCAGCGACGCGCTCCGGGCTTTGCCGGTCTTGGCGCCGACGGTGTGTAGTAGCAGGCTCGGGATTCCGAGCAGGCGATGCCCGATCCAGCCGTTGGTCTTCTTATAGACGGCATCGTGTACCCGGATCACCTGGGGCAGCAGGGTCTTTTCAAACGGAAGGGCCATACGCCCAGTATTAGCCGCCGGCGTCGATCTCCGCCAGCGCGTCGCGCAGGATCCGGCCGGTCGACTCGCGATCCGGGTCGCGCCGTAGTAGGAGACCCTTGGCGACCGACAGCTTGTCGCCGTTGCGCCGCGGCAGCACATGCAAATGTATGTGGAAGACCGATTGAAATGCGGCCTGACCGTCGTTGACCCCGATGTTGGTGGCATCGGCCAACTCGGTCGCACGCGCCGCCTTGGCGATGCGCTGGCCGATCACCGCCATGCCGGCCAGCGTCTCCGCAGAGGTGTCGGTGAGGTCCACCGAGTGCTGCTTGGGCACCACCAGGGTATGGCCGCGGGTGAAGGGACGGATGTCGAGAAAGGCCAGATAGTCGTCGTCTTCGTAGATTCGGACGGCCGGGGCCTGGCCGGCGACGATCGCGCAGAACACACAGGACATGACGCCACGGTAGCGGTCCGCCGCGCCGGTCGAGTGAGTAGTCTGCCTCGACGTGGACGAAGTCGAAGTGGCCTTCGCGGGAGCTGCCGAGCAGGCGCGGATGCTGGCCGCGACGACCATCACCGCGCCCGCGTTGCTCGAGATCTACTTGGACCGCATTGCGCGACTCGACCCAGGGTTGCGGAGCTACCGGGTGGTGCTCGCCGACACCGCGCGCCAAGAGGCGCTGGCCGCGCAGCGGCGCCTCGACGCCGGTGATCGGCTGCCGCTGCTCGGGGTTCCGGTCGCGATCAAAGACGACAGCGACGTCGCCGGTGAACTCACCGCGTGCGGCAGCAGCGCGGTCTCGACCCCGGCGGCTCACGACGCCGAAGTCGTCCGGCGACTCCGCGAGGCGGGCGCGGTGATCATCGGGAAAACCGCTGTCCCGGAACTGATGATCTTCCCGTTCACCGAAACGGTGACCTTCGGGGCGACCCGCAACCCGTGGAACACCGCGCTGACGCCGGGCGGTAGCAGTGGTGGCAGCGGAGCCGCGGTGGCCGCCGGGCTGGCGCCGCTGGCGCTCGGCTCCGACGGCGGCGGCTCGATCCGCATCCCGTCGGGCTGGTGCGGCCTGTTCGGGATCAAGCCGCAGCGCGATCGCGTCTCGCTGGCGCCGCACCACGACGCCTGGTGCGGGCTGAGCGTGAACGGTCCGCTCGCGCGCACGGTAGAAGACGCCGCGCTGTTCTTGGACGCCACGACTACGACGCCCACTCCCGAGGGCGGCTTCGTCGGCGCTGCCGCCAAGAGCCCCGGCCGGCTTCGAATTGCGTTGAGCACCAGGGTCCCGCCGCCGTTGATCGCAAAGATCGGCAAGGAGCAGCGCGCCGCGGTCGACGCGGCCGGCGCGCTGCTGCGCGACCTCGGCCACGACGTGGTCGTCCGAGACCCGGACTATCCGGTGTCGGCGGTCTCCGCGAATTTCCTGCCGCGTTTTTTCCGCGGCATTTACAACGACGTCCGGGTGATGCCGCATCAAGACCGGCTCGAAAAGCGGACCCGCAGCATGGCGCGGATGGGGTCGTTGATTCCCGCCGGGCGGATGGCCAAGGTGCGTGCCGCGGAAGCCGCTGTGACGCAACGTATTCAGTCGATCTTCGATGACGTCGACGTCGTGCTCACCCCGGGAAACGCCGCCCCGCCGTCGCGAATCGGGGCCTACCAACGCCTCGGCGGCGTCGCGACCCTGCTGGCAGTGTCGCAGCGGGTGCCGTTCTTCGAGATCTGGAATCTGACCGGTCAGCCTGCCGCGTCGGTCCCGTGGGGACTGGACGCCAACGGCGTTCCGCTGTCGATCCAGTTGGTCGGTCGGCCGAACGACGAGGCGACGCTGGTGTCGCTGGGCGCGCAGATCGAGGCTGCCCGGCCGTGGGCGCACCGCCGGCCACTGGTCTCATGACGGCGCGATAACCCGCCAGGCTTGCAGTTTTCGGCCCGCCGGCATGGCGCGCGCCGGACTGCTCGACGGCAACAGCAGATAGTCGATCGATGCGTCGACGGTGACCAGTTGCGTGAACAGTTTCTGTGCGGCGGTGCCGTTGAAGCACACTCGCGTGATCGACGGATAGTCGGCGAATAGCTGGCCAAAGTCGTTGGCCACCAGACTCTTCGGCTCGATCTTGGCGTCGGCACTGCCGCTGCGTCGGCACTGGTGCAGCACATCCCAGAGGGCCACCCCGGCCGATTGCAGTGCGGTCAAACGGGTTTCGTAGGGCGCTGACGGGTCGAAGCCGAAGAGCTCACCGGTGATCGGCCAGAACGCATTTCGCGGGTTGCCGTAATACTGCCCGGACTCCAGCGACAGGACGCTCGGGAAGGAGCCCAGGATCAGCAGCCCGGCGGCGTTGTCGATGACGGGCGGGAACCCCTGGAGCAGCGGCGTGACCATCGGATAACTTGACCACGTGGACGACGCAAAAATCGAGAAGTTGCTCGACGGTCTGGAAGGCGACGCGCGCGCCGAGCGTGCCGAGTTGATCGAGTGGCTTGACGAGCAGGGCATCACCACCGAGGAGATCCGGTCGGCGCCGGTCCCCATGTTGGTGGCGTCCCGTCGCCTGATGGGTGACGACGGCGATTACGTGTCGACGCGTGAAATCGCCGACGAGTACGGGATCGACCTCGACCTGCTTCAGCGGGTGCAGCGCGCCATCGGTTTGGTGCGTGTCGAGGATCCCGACGCGGCTGTGCATCTGCGCGCCGACGGGGCCGCCGCCGCTCACGCGAAGGAGTTCCTCGACCTCGGCATTGCCCCTGACCAGGTGGTGCAGGTCGTTCGCGTCCTCGCCGAAGGACTTTCGCACGCCGCCGAGGTGATGCGGTACACCGCGCTGTCCACCATCCTGCAGCCCGGCGCCCGTGAAGTAGAGACCGCCAAGGCTTCCCAGGAGCTGATCACCCGAATCGCCCCGCTGCTCGGGCCGATGATCGAGGACATGCTGTTCATGCAGCTGCGGCACATGATGGAGACCGAGGCCGTCAACGCCAGCGAGCGGGCTGTGGGTGCGCCGTTGCCCGGGGCGCGGCACATCACCGCGGCGTTCGCCGACCTGGTCGGGTTCACTCGGCTGGGCGAGGAGGTACCCCCTGAGGAGCTTGGGCAGCTGGCCAATCGGCTCGCCGACATGGCCCGCGACGTGGCGGTTCCGCCGGTGCGGTTCATCAAGACGATCGGCGACGCGGTGATGTTCATCTGCACAGAGCCGGCGCCGCTGCTGGACGCGGTGCTCAAGCTGGTCGACATGACCGATAGCGACAACGACTTTCCCCGACTGCGAGCCGGTATCGCGTCGGGTTCCGCGGTCAGCCGAGCGGGGGACTGGTTCGGCAGCCCGGTGAACACCGCCAGCCGGGTGACGGCGGCGGCCCGACCGGGAACCGTGCTGGCAGCGGAGTCGGTGCGTGACGAACTCGGCGACGAGTCGGGGTTCAGCTGGTCGTTCGCCGGTGCGCGGCGCCTGAAAGGGATCAAGGGCGAGGTCAAGCTGTTTCGCGCCCGTCGCGGCGACAGCTGACTGCCCACTGTCGGCGTTCGCCGGGAGTGAACAGGCGTTGACGTGCGCTGTAACGCTGTAATCATGTAAGCATGAAGCAACATCATGGACATGGACGGCGGCACGGCCGTCCCGGTGGCTGGCAGCAAGCCGGCCAGCCCGAAGCGGGCGACGCCGCGGACTGGTTCGCCGGCCGCCTGCCGGACGCGTGGTTCGACGGCGCCCCGACCGTCGTCGTCGACCGCGAAGAAATCACCGTCATCGGAAAGCTGCCCGACTCCGACAATGACGAGAGCGACGCACACGCGGAGGGCCGAGCGTCGCGGTTCCGGGAGGAAACTCGTTCGGAGCGCATGCACATCGCCGACGAGGCGCAGAGCCGTTATGGCCGCAAGGTGTCCTGGGGCGTCGAGGTGGCCGGCGAGCCGGTCCTGTTCACTCACATCGCGGTTCCGGTGATGACCCGGTTGAAGCAACCGGAGCGCCAGGTGCTCGACACCCTTGTCGACGCGGGAGTGGCGCGATCGCGCTCCGACGCGCTGGCCTGGTCGGTCAAACTGGTCGGTGAGCACACCGAGGAGTGGCTGGCGAAGCTGCGTGACGCGATGACCGCGGTCGACGACCTGCGCGCCGAGGGGCCGGAGCTCTAAGCTCACCGGTCGGTGGCTACGCCTGGGTCATTCGGTAGTAGGCGCCGCGGCGGGCCAACAGCTCGCCGTGGCTGCCCTGCTCGACGATCTTGCCCGACTCCATCACCAGGATGACGTCGGCGTCGCGGATCGTCGAAAGGCGATGGGCCACAATGAAGCTCGTCCGATCGCGGCGGAGCTCGTGAGTCGCCTTCGCGATAAGCAGCTCGGTGCGGGTGTCCACCGAGCTCGTTGCCTCGTCAAGGACCAGCAGTTGGGGACGGGCGAGGAATGCTCGCGCAATGGTGATCAGCTGTCGCTCACCCGCACTGATATTGCTACCGCCGTCGTTGACCGCGGTGTCATAGCCGTCAGGCAGCGAATGCACGAACCGGTCGACGTAGGCCGCCTTCGCCGCCCCGACGATCTCCTCCTCAGTGGCGTCGGGCCGTCCGTAGGCGATGTTCTGCGCGATGGTCCCGCTGAACAACCAGGCGTCCTGCAGCACCATCCCGATGCGGGAGCGCAGCGATTGTCGACTCACCGACGTGATGTCCACGCCGTCGATCAGGATCCGTCCGGAATCGACATCGTAGAACCGCATCAGCAGGTTCACCAATGTCGTCTTGCCGGCCCCGGTCGGTCCGACGATCGCGATGGTGCTGCCCGGTTCGGCGGCGAACGACAGGTCGTTGATCACCGTGACGCCCGGTTGATAGCCGAAATAGACGTGCTCGAATTCGACTCGGCCTGATGCACTTTCGGGCAAGGATCCGGGACTGTCGACTGGCTCCTCAGGCTCGTCGAGCAATTCGAAGATTCGCTCGGCGCTGGCGACCCCGGACTGCAGCGTGTTGTACATCGACGCAACCTGATTCAGCGGTGCGTTGAACTGGCGCACGTACTGGATGAAGGCTTGGATGTTGCCGACGGTGATCTGCCCGGTGGCCACCTGGATGCCGCCGACCACCGCGACCGCGACGTAGCTGAGATTGCCGATGAACGTGGTCGCCGGCGCGACCATCCCCGAAATGAGCTGAGCGCCAAAGCTTGCCTCGTACAAATCGTCGTTAAGCCGGCGGAACTCGTCCTCGATCCGGCCCCGCTGGCCGTAGGTCCGCACCAGGGTGAAGCCGCTGTAGCTCTCCTCGATGTGCGCGTTGAGCCGTCCGGTGTTGGTCCATTGCGCGACGAACAGTCGCTGCGAGCGTCGCGCGATCGCCCGCGTCACGATGATCGACAGCGGCACGGTCAGCAGTGTGAGGCCGGTCAACAGCGGTGAGATGCTCAGCATCATCACCAATACGGTCGCGACGGTCAGCACCGCGCTGAGCAGTTGGGTGATCGTCATCGACAAGGAGGTCTGCAGGTTATCGACATCGTTGGTGACGCGACTGAGGATCTCGCCCCGTCGCCGGCTGTCGAAGTAGGACAGTGGCAGCCGGTTCAGCTTGTCCTCGATGTCGGACCGCAGCGCCTGCAGCGACCGTCGCACCGTCACGTTGAGAAGCCGGGCCTGCGCGTAAATCATCACCGCGGCAATCACATACATGCCTAGCGCCAGCGCCAGCGTGCGGGCGACCGCGGCGAAGTCGACGCCGTGGCCGGGAACCACGTGCATGCCGGACAGCAGGTCGGCGAAGGAGTTGTCGCCGTGGGCGCGTGCCGCGGCGACGGCCTGATCCTTGGTCATGCCCGCGGGCAGCCGACGGCCGATCACACCGTTGAACAGCAGGTCGGTGGCATGGCCGAGGATGCGCGGAACGACGACGCCGACGACGGTGCCCAGGATGCTCAGCGCCATCACCGCGACGGCCGTGTGTCGCTGCGGCGCAAGCAGTTTGACCAACCGCACTGTCGATCGGCGGAAATCCTGCGCCCGCATGGCCGGGGGAGCGGCAGCTCTCGTCATCGCGGGCCACCCACTTGCGCGTCCACCGCCTGCGATTCGGCGAACTCGCGGTAGGTCGGCGACTCCGCCAACAACGACTGGTGCGTTCCGGTGCCCACGATCCGGCCGTCCTCGATGACGATCACCTGGTCGGCATCGACAATCGTCGAGATTCGTTGCGCTACAACGATCACCGTCGCCTGACCGGCCACCGACGCCAGCCGGGCGCGCACCAGTGCATCGGTGTGCACGTCGAGCGCGGAGAACGCGTCGTCGAACACGTAGGTCGCTGGACGCCGGATCACCGCGCGCGCGATCGCGATTCGCTGCCGTTGTCCGCCGGAGAAGTTGATGCCGCCCTGCGCGACGCGCATCCGCAAGCCGTCGGGGTGTGCGCGGACGAAGTCATCGGCCGCCGCGACCCGCAACGCCTCCCACATCTCGTCGTCGGTGGCTGTCCTTCCCTCGGCTGCACCGAACTGCAGGTTGTCCGCGACGGTGCCGGAGAACAGGTAGCCACGCTGCGGCACCAGCCCGATCGTCGACCACAGCTCGTCGATGTCGCGCTCACGCACGTCGACGCCGCCGACGAGGACGGCGCCGGTGGTGGCGTCGTACAACCGGCAGAGCAGCGCCACCAGCGTCGACTTACCGGAACCGGTGCTGCCGATGACCGCGGTAGTGGTGCCAGGGTGCGCCGTCAACGAGACATTATGCAGCACAGCACGATCCGCGCCGGGATAACGGAACGATGCACTGTCGAGCCGCACCAACCCCGGCGCCGCGACACTTCGCACAGGATTCGCCGGATTGCCGACGGCGGGAACGGTCGAGAGCACTTCGGTGATCCGCTCGGCGCACACCGCGGCGCGCGGCAACACCATCACCGTCATCGTCGCCATCAACACGGCCATCAAAATCTGGGTGAAGTACACCAGGAACGCGATCAGCGACCCGACCTGCATCTGGCCGTGGTCTATTCGCAAGCCGCCGAACCAGATCAGCGCCACGCTGGAGCAGTTGATGGTCAGCGTCGTAACCGGCAACATCAACGCCTGCCAGTTGCCGGCATTCTGCGTGGTGGTGGACAGTGCGACGTTCGCGTCGTCGAATCGCCGGCGCTCAAAGGGCTCACGCGCGAACGCGCGTACCACCCGCACACCCGACAACTGCTCGCGCAGCACCCGATTGATGCTGTCGATCAGCCGCTGCATGCTGCGAAACAGCGGCAGCGTCCGCGAGATGATCCAGTAGTTCGCCACCACCAGTACCGGCACGGCGACCAGCAACAGCCACGACAGCCCGGCGTCCTGATGAATCGCCATCGCGATGCCGCCCACGCACATGATCGGGGCGGCGACCAGCACCGTGAAGCCCATCTGCACCAGGAACTGAATCTGGCGGACGTCGTTGGTGGTTCGGGTGAGCAGGGTCGGCGCGCCGAATCGGGCGGTCTCGTGCTCTGAGAACGTGGTGACCTGGTGGAACATCGCCGAGCGGAGATCGCGGCCGATGCCCATCCCGGCGCGGGAGCCGAAGTAGACCGCGCCAACGGCGCACAGCACCTGCAGCGCCGTCACTCCGAACATCACGCCGCCCAGGCGGACGATCGCGGCGGTGTCGCCCTTGGCGATGCCGTCGTCGATGATCGTGGCATTCACCGTCGGCAGGTACAGCGAGGCCAGGGTACTGATCAACTGCAGCATCATCACCGCCGCGACCAGCCGCCGGTACGGCCGCACGAACCGGCGCAGCAGTGCGACGAGCATCCGGTAACTGTCGCACACAAGAAAGCACAGCTCACCGCGTGTGCGATGGTTGCCATCAGGCGGTGCCGCTACAGTGCAACCTGTGATCACCAGAAGGTGCGGGTAGCGGTGCGACGTAACGTAGCGGCGCTTGCGTGCGCGGCGGCGCTCTTGATTCCGACGGCGGCCGCGTGCTCCGATTCCGGCTCCAACCAGTCCCAGTCGCCCGGGTCGAACGCGCCGTCGTCCGGCAACGGCAGCCATGGTCCGTCGTTCCCGCAGTGCGGCGGCGTGACCGACGAGACGGTGAACAAGCTGACCCAGATCAACGGACTGGTCAACACCGCCAAGAACTCAGTAGGCTGCCAGTGGCTGGCCGGCGGGGGCATCCTCGGGCCGCACTTCTCGTTCTCCTGGTATCGCGGGAGCCCGATCGGACGCGAACGCAAAACCGAGGAGCTGTCGCGGACCAGCGTCGAAGACATCAACATCAGCGGCCACGGCGGCTTCATCGCCGTCGGCGCCGACCCGCAGTTGGGTGACTCGCTGTGTGAGGTCGGAATCCAGTTCAACGACGACTTCTTCGAGTGGTCGGTGAATTTCAACCAAAAGCCATTTCCCGACGCCTGCAACATCGCTAAAGAGCTGGCGCGCCAAACGATTGCGAATGGTAAATGAGCGCCCGCGTGCGTCGCCCGATTCTGGTGAGCGTGGCGATCGTAGTCACCGCGCTATCACTGGCGACCGGCTGCACCAGATCGGTCGGCGGCACCGCGCAAAAGGCCGGTGCCGGTGACACGCCTCGCAACAACACCTCCGAGCAGCAGTACCCCAACCTGCAAAAGGAATGTGAGGTACTCACCACCGACGTGCTGGCCAAGACGGTCGGTGCCGATCCGCAGGACATTCAGAGCACGTTCGTCGGCGCGATCTGCCGCTGGCAGGCGGCCAATCCGGGTGGTCTGATCGACATCACCCGGTTCTGGTTCGAGCAGGGCAGCTTGGACAATGAGCGCAAGGTCGCCGAATTCTTGAAGTATCAGATCGAGAACCGGGCAATCGCCGGCGTGCCGTCGATTGTGATGAGGCCGAATGACCCCAACGGCTCGTGCGGTGTCGCCAGCGACGCCGCCGGGGTGGTCGGCTGGTGGGTCAACCCGCAGGTGCCGGGGATCGACGCCTGCGCACAGGCCCTCAAGCTCATGGAGCTCACGCTCTCGACCAATTCCTGACAACAGACGCTGAACACCGAGTGCGCTGGTTAAACATGCCGGCGCACCGGTTTTCGTATCCGAAATTCGAAATTCGGCACCAAAGCGATTGAGAGAGTTAATTTTTATTGACCCTTGAAACGGTTACGTGCCAATAGTTGCGGTGTATACGATCGACCAATGTCTGAGACACCTTCACACGAGCCATCGTCCGCATCCGAGGACGTCAACGAATCCGTCGCCGCGCCAACGACCGCGCCGGCCACGACCTCGACGACCACCTCGCACGCCGCACGCCCGTCGAAGCTGCCCCTCTGGCTGGCTATCGCGGCGTTGGTGCTGGCGATCCTCGGCGTCGCGGGTGCCGCATACGGATACTTCCACCCGAACCAGAGCGCCGCGGCCTCGGGCAAGTACAGCGATTCGCAGCGCAACGACGCCAAGAAGCACATCTGCGAAACCTTCAAGATCGTCGACCGCGCCGTGGTGCGGAATTCGCACCTGAAGAACCCGGACAACGGCGGCCCGATCGGCGCGCTGTCGGTGGCCACCGCCCAGCGGTTCGCGTTCTACGACGGCGGCGCCTTCCTGCGTGACCGGGTGGCCGCGGAGCCGGCAACGCCGAAAGACCTGGCGGACAACGCGAACGCGCTCGGTACCCAACTCGAGGAACTCAGCATCGGCTACCTCGCCGGTGCGCAGGACTTCGCACAGGACGAACTGCGTCAAAACCTGGACGACAAGATCAAGAAGATCGTCGACATCTGCAAATAACTTCCGCTGGCCGCGGCTAACGCGGCACGTGGAAGTCGACTAGCTGGGCGGACCGGAGTTCGAGGTCCGCCCAGCTGCCGTCGAGGCGCAGGACCGCAATCGCCGATGTCGGGAATTTCACCGAGATCTGCTCGGCGGCAGCGTTGTTGGCGGTTTGCGCATCCGCCAGCCGCAGGGCCAGCTCGCTGGTCGTGGGCTCGTGCCCGACGACCAACAGCGTCGAGATCTCTTCGCTGACGCTGTTGATCTGCTCGATCACGATGCCGGGTGTGGCGTCGTACAGCCGCTCGACATAGTCAACGGGTGCATCAACTCCACTGCGCGCCAACGTTTCGCGGGTGCGCGTCGCCGTGGAGCACAGCACCAGGTCGATCGTCGGCAACTGGCTGCGCAGCCAGTCACCCGCCAACCCGGCTTCCCGCTGACCGCGCGGTGCCAACGGTCGGTCGTGATCGACGACCCCGTCGGGGTAGGCCGACTTTCCGTGACGCATCAGCACCAGGGTGCGGTCGTGGTTGCTCATCCGGTCGAGGCTACCCCGCGGCTGCCGGCGGCTCCTGTGGCTGATGTGGCACCTGTGCATCGCTGAGGTCACGCGGCATCGATGCACGACGGACCTGCCGATTGAGGTCCCCGGTCTTGTCGGCGGGCGGTCCTAAACTCTCGTTGCCCGGTCGCATTTGGCCGGCATCGCGTAGAAGGGATTCGGGCCGCAATGCGATTCGTGCACACCGCCGACTGGCAACTCGGCATGACCCGTCACTTCCTCGCGGGGGAAGCGCAGCCGCGCTATTCGGCGGCGCGGCGTGACGCGGTGGCCGGACTCGGCCCGCTGGCGGCCGACGCTGCTGCCGAGTTCGTCGTGGTCTCCGGCGACGTGTTCGAGCACAACCAACTGGCGCCGGCCGTGATCAGTCAGTCGCTGGAAGCCATGCGCGCCATCGGAATTCCCGTCTACCTGCTGCCCGGTAACCACGATCCGCTGGACGCGTCGTCGGTCTACACCAGCGCGCTGTTCACCGCAGAGCGCCCGGCCAACGTGTATGTGCTCGACCGGGCCGGTGTCCACGACGTGCGGCCCGGGTTGCAGATCGTCGCGGCGCCGTGGCGGTCCAAGGTGCCGACCATCGATCTGGTCGCCGAGGTGCTCGAGGGTCTGCCGGCCGACGGGGCCACCCGGGTGCTCGTCGCCCACGGCGGCGTCGATGTGCTCGACCCCGACCCCACCAAGCCGTCGCTGATCCGGCTGGCCGGTGTCGAAGATGCGTTGGCGCGCGGGGCAATCCACTACGTGGCGCTCGGCGACAAGCATTCGCTGACCGAAGTGGGAAGCACCGGTCGTGTGTGGTACTCGGGCTCGCCGGAGGTCACCAACTACGACGACGTCGAGGCCGATCCCGGCCACGTGCTGATCGTCGACCTCGACGAGGCAGATTCCCAGCGGCCGGTGACCGTCGATGCCCCGCGTGTCGGACGCTGGCGGTTCAGCACCCTGAACCGGGACGTGAACAATAGCCGCGACGTCGCCGATCTGGACATGAACCTCGACCTGATGCCGGACAAGGACCGAACGGCGCTGCGGTTGGCCCTGATTGGGTCGCTCACCGTCACCGACCGCGCCGGGCTGGACGCCTGCCTGGACAAGTATTCGCGGCTGTTCGCGTCGCTGCGGGTGTGGGACAGCCACAGCGATCTGGCCGTAATTCCCGCCGACGGCGAGTTCAGCGACCTGGGCATCGGCGGGTTCGCCGCCGACGCGGTCGAGGAGTTGATGACGGCCGCACGCGCGGACGACGAGACTGCGGGGGACGCGCTGGCGTTGTTGTTGCGACTGACCGACCACGGTCAGCAGGGTCGAGGCGCGGCATGAAGTTGCATCGGTTGGTCTTGAAGAACTACCGCGGCATCGTCCACCGCGAGATCGAGTTTCCCGACCATGGGGTGGTCGTGGTGTCGGGCGCCAATGAGATCGGCAAGTCGTCGATGGTCGAGGCGCTGGATCTGCTGCTGGAATCCAAGGACCGCTCGACGAAGAAGGAAGTCAAGCAGGTCAAGCCGACGCACGCCGACGTCGGAGCCGAGATCACCGCTGAGATCAGCGCGGGCCCTTACCGTTTCATCTATCACAAGCGCTTCCACAAGAGGCCCCAGACGCAGCTGACGGTGCTGGAGCCGCGCCGCGAACAACACAGCGGCGACGAGGCGCACGACCGCGTGCAGGGCATGCTTGCCGAGACGGTCGACACCGAATTGTGGCATGCGCAAAGGGTTTTGCAGGCCACGTCGACAAACGCGGTGAACTTGTCGGGCTGCGATGCGCTGACCCGCGCGCTGGACGTCGCAGCGGGCGACACCGCGGCGCTGTCCGGAACCGAGCCGCTGCTCATCGAGCGGATCGACAAAGAGTACGGCCGCTACTTCACCGGGACCGGCCGCCCCACCGGCGAATGGGCGAGCGCGATCAAGGCTTTGGAGGCAGCCAACCAGGACGTCGAGCGTTGTGCCGCGGCGGTTGCGGAAGTCGACGACCGGGTGCAGCGGCATGCCGAGCTGACGGTGGAGTTGGCCGAGCTGACCGAGCATCGGCACGCCGCCGCGTCGAGGCAGACCGCCGCTCAAGCCGCGGCCGACGAGATCGCCCGGCTCGCGGAGCAGATGCGGGAGGCCGAGCTGATCGCGACCGCCGCGACGGCCACCTGCACCGCGTCGACGGCGGTCCTCGCCGAGCGGATTCGCCTGCGGAGCGAATTTGATTCGCGCACAGCCGCAATCGCAGTGTTGGAAGTGCAGGCCCGCGAGGCCGGCGAGGCGCAGGCGCGGGCCCGGGACGTCACCGTCGAGGCCGACGCCGTCGTGGAGCAGTCCGAGCAGATCCTCGTCGCTGCCCGGGCGCGGGCCGAAACCGCTCGCCAGGTCGTCGACGACCTGGCCCGCCGCGAAGAGACGCAGCGGCTCGTCACCCGGCTCACGAAAATCGATGCGGCGCTGGGTGAACGCGACGAGGTAGCCGACGAGCTGTCGACCATCACCGTGACCGATGACCTGCTGCGGCAGATCGAACAGGCGGCCGCGGCGGTCGACCGCACCGAAGGCCAGCTCGCATTGGTCTCGGCGACAGTCGAATTCGTCGCCGCCGCCGACATCGCGCTGGTGCTCGGCGATCAACGGGTGTCGCTGCGGGCCGGCGAGACCTGGACGACGGTGGCGAATACCGCGACCGAGGTCGAGATTGCCGGTGTCGTGACCGCGCGCGTCACGCCCGGCACATCGGTACTGGAGGTGCAGGAGAAGCACGCTGCGGCGCGAGAGAAGCTGGTCGCGGCGCTGGCTGTCGCGAAGGTTGCCGACCTGGCCGCGGCGCGGCAGGCCGACGAGCGGCGCCGGGAATTGCAGAGCACCCGCGACCAGCTCACCGCGACGTTGGCAGGGCTATCCGGTGACGAGGACGTCGAGCAACTGCGCGCTCGACTGGCCGAAATACAGCAATTCGCCGGGCTTTCCGACGATGTCGACGCCGGCGCCGCACGCGCCGAACTCCTTGAGGCTGTCGCGGCGCGGGCCCAGGCCGAGGTCGACCGCGACACCCACCGCAAGGTGGCGGCGTTGGCGGCCAAGAAGCTCGACGAGATCACCGCTCAGGTCACACGGGTGCACGACAAGCAGATCGCGCAGCGCGCCGAACTCGTCGCGGTAGCCGACCGGCTGGCCGAACAGCGGGCCGCGGTTCCCGACGAGAAGCTGACTCTGGACGTCGATAACCACACGATTGCGGCCCACACCGCGGCCGGCCGCGTCGCTGAGCTGTCCGAGCAACTGGCCGCAAAAGCGCCCGATGCCGTCGCCGCCGAGTTGGCCGAGGCGCTCGACGCATCGGCGACGCTTCATGAGCGGCACGATGACGTCGCGCGTGAGCTGCATGGGATCGCCGCACAGCTCAAGGTTTTCGGGACAGAGGGCCGCCGGGGCAAGCTCGACGCCGCGGAGATCGACCGCGAGCACGCCCGCGACGAGCACGACCGGGTCGGTCGTCGGGCCCGCGCCGTACAGATGCTGCGCGAGGTCATGACGCGGCACCGCGACACCACCCGCTTGCGCTACGTTGAGCCGTACCGCGCCGAACTGCAGCGGCTCGGCCGGCCGGTCTTCGGCCCGAGCTTCGAGGTCGACGTAGACAGCGACCTCTGTATCCAGAACCGGACGCTCGACGGCCGGACCGTGCCGTACGAATCGCTGTCGGGCGGGGCCAAGGAGCAGCTCGGCATCCTGGCCCGGCTGGCCGGTGCGGCGCTGGTCGCCAAGGAGGACGCCGTCCCGATCCTCATCGACGATGCGCTCGGCTTCACCGATCCCGAGCGCCTGGTCAAGATGGCCGCGGTGTTCGACACGCTCGGCGAGCGTGGACAGGTGATCGTATTGACCTGTACGCCAGCTAGATACGACGGCGTCAAGGACGCGCAGCGAATCGAGTTGTGCGCCTGAGTCGGTGAGCCGGCCTACAGCGATCTTATTGTTACCTTAATGTCCCCTTATTTTCCTTAATTTAAGTTACGGTGTCCACATGAGCCCGGCCGACGACCTCGGAGCGCCACTCCACCGACCACCCGAGCTGCTATCGACTTCCGACGCGGCAACCGCATACCGCCTTGTCTTCGGACGGGTCGAGGCCCTGCTGCGTGGCCGTGCCGACGTTGCCGAACTGACCGTGCCGGCTTGCCCCGCTTGGACGATCCGGCAAACGGTTGCTCACCTCGCGGGTATCGCTGACGACATCATTTCGTTCAACATGGAGGCAAAAGGCACGGTTCAATGGACCGGTGCGCAGGTCGATCGCTTCGGCGACTTCAGCATCGACGAATTGCTTGATCTGTGGGGGCAGAGGATTGACCCAGTGGTCGAACTGCTCGGCCTGGCTCCGCAACAATCCGCATGTCAACTTGTCTTCGACGCTCTCACCCATGAGCACGACATTCGCGGTGCTCTGGGTGAACCAGGTTCTCGCACAGGCGATCTCGCAGTCGAGGTCGCACTTGCATTCATGACGACGAGCTACGACCAGATGGCTCGGCACAGTCGGCTGCCTGCGGTCAGATTGACCACTCCGACGATAGGTGCGGTGCTGCTCGGCGATCCGGATACTGAGCTAGATCAACTCGCCCTTGATGTTTCGGATTTCGAGTATCTTCGCGCCTTCGGCGGTCGGCGCAGCACTCGACAGGTAATGGCGCTGCCCTGGTATGGAGACCCGACGAAGCTGGTATCGGCATGTGGCAACGACTCCATACGACCGCCTGACGACGATCTCATCGAATGATGTCAACGCCTCAGCCTCAGCGCATGAACCCGATCGCGGTGTAGTCCAGGTCAGCGAGCCCGGCCGCGCCGAAGTTGGCCAGCGAGCTGTTGACGGCGACGTTGCCCGGGGACTGGACCAGAGGCAGGCTGAATCCCTCGGCCCAGATGAGTTTGTCGACGTCGTTGGCCAGCACCCGCGCCTTGGCCGGGTCCAGCTCTTCGAGCGTCTGCTCGATTTTAGCGTCGATCTCGGGGCTGCCGATCTTGCCAAAGTTACTCTCGCCGTCGGAGGCGTAGATCTGAGTGAGCGCCGACAACGGGAAAGCGTCTCCCATCCAAGAGAATTGCGCCATATCGAAGGCGCCGACGTTGATGTAATTGGTGAAGAACCCGCTGCCGGCCTTGGCCAACAGTTCGAGCTTGACGCCGATCTGCGCCAGGCTGTGCTGCGCGATCAGTCCAAGCTGCCGGCTGGTCTGCGCGTCATAGAACAGGTCGCGCACCACCAGCTGCTTCCCACTCTGTTCGCGGAATTGCCCGTTCAGTTTCCAGCCCAGAGCATCGAGGTCGCGCTTTGCTTTCTCTGGGTTGTACGCAACGACGCCGCTGTTGTCTTGGTAGCCCTGCTGGCCTTCCACATAGACGTGGTTGTTCAGTGCGGCCGGATTGCTGTTGAGTCCGTGCTGACTGACGGCGGCGATGCTCTGCCGGTCGATGCCCTCGGCGATGGCGCGGCGCAATGCCGGGTTGTCGAGGATCGAGCCCTTCGCGCCGTTGAAGGTGAAGTGGGACCACGTCGGGGTCGGCGCTCGCCGGATGGAAATGCCTTTGGTGCGCCGCGCGATCGTCATCTGATCCAGCCCGCGGATTCCCGTTGCGTCGATGGCCTTGTTCTGCAGCGCCGGCAACAGCGCGGAATCGTCGAGCACGAGGAAGGTCATGCGATCCAGTCGTGGCCGTTCGCCCCACCATCTGGTGTTGCGCGTCAGTGCAATTCGTTGCTTGGTCCGATCCAGTGTGGACACGACGAACGGGCCGGCCGACGGGCCCGGACCGGAAAGCTGAGCCTTGTTGAACGCGTCCGGCGTTCGCGGTCATGCTTTTGGGCAGCAGCATGCTGTTGCCGGCGAACATGCCGCGCCATTCGGCGTAGGGCTTGGCGAAGGTGATGACGGCCTGGCGGTCATTGAGACCGCGGGTCACCGACTTGACTCGTTCGCTGCCGTTGGTGCCGGCGATCGCGAAGTTCTTGTCGGCCCCACTGGTGGCGTGGATTTGGCTGGCGATGTCCTCCCAGCTGAGCGGGCTGCCGTCGGTCCAGGTCGGCCTTCGGGTTGATGGTGTAGGTGACCACCTGCGGGTTGGTCCCGGTGAGTTCGACGCTGCTGAAGTAGTCGGTGTCGACGGTGGTGGAGCCGTCCGGTCCGATCACGAACGCGCGCGGCATGGTCGCTTTCAGCATGCTGGCGACGTCGGCGGAGTTGCCGTCGATGTGCAAGGTGTTGAAGTTGGAAGGGAATTCGGTGAGCGGGAGCCGCAGGTCGCCGCCATCGCGCAGGATCGCGGGGTTCTGCGGGTTGATGTCGCTGGTGGCGCCGACGGTGGTAGCGGGACCGGAAGGCACAATAGTCGGCGCCCGACGAGCAGCCGGCCAGCAGGACGACCGCGAACGCGAACGCCAGTATTTGTTTAACCACGGGCTGAATCCGGTTGTGGCACAGCGGCCAGCAGTCGCTCGGGTGTACTCGTGTTGCGGCCGGTTGAAGATCTCGTCGCTGTCGCCCTGCTCCACGATTGTGCCGCGCAGCATCACGACGACGTCGATGCGCGAGATGCTTGACCACCGAAAGGTTATGCGACACAAACAGATACGACAGACTCGAGCTCCTGCTGCAGATCCAGCAGCAGGTTCAGGATGCCGGCCTGAATCGAGACGTCCAGAGCGGAGACCGGCTCGTCGAGGGCGAGGATCTTGGGCCGTAGCGCCAGCGCCCGCGCGATCCCGATGCGCTGCTTCTGCCCGCCGGAGAACTCCGCCGGATAACGGCTGGCATCGGTGCGCCGTAGCCCGACGGTGTCGAGCAGCTCGGCGACCCGCTTATGAGTATCGGCCTTATCGAAACCGTTGGCCAGCAACGGCTCGGCCAACAGGTCGAAAACCGGCAGCCGCGGATCCAGCGCCGCCGCCGGATCCTGGAAGATCACCTGGATGTCGCGCCGCAGTGCTCGGCGGCTTGCCGCGCTCAGCGTGGCGACATCGGTGCCCAGCACTTCGATCGAACCCGATTGCGGCGCAACCAACTCGAGAATCTCGTGCAGTGTGGTCGACTTGCCCGAGCCGGATTCACCCACGATGGCCAGCGTGCGTCCCTGCTGCAACCCGAAGCTGATGCCATCGACCGCGCGGACCTCGCCGATATTGCGGCGGAACAGCACTCCCTTGGTCAACGAGTAGGTCTTGACCAGGTCGCGGACCCGCACGACGACGGGCGGCTCAGCCGGCGCGGTTACCGCCGTCGGCGTACCGACCCCGTAAACGTCTGCGGCACTGCGCCCGACGACGTGCTCGGTGCGGATGCAGGCCGCGCTGTGGGCGGGGGCCACTGGCAGCAACTTTGGTTCGGCGGTGCGGCACTCCTCGACGACGAGCGGGCAGCGCGGCCCAAACGGGCAACCCGGCTCCAGCGTCGTCAGCGATGGGGGAGCACCCGGAATGGGCACCAGCCTGGTGCCCTGCGGGGCATCCAGGCGCGGAACTGAGCCCAAAAGTCCGACAGTGTAGGGCATTCGGCGATCACGATAGACGTCGTTGACCGCGGCCGACTCGACGATCCGGCCGGCGTACATCACCAGCGCCCGGTCGGCGAATTCGCCCACCACGCCAAGGTCGTGGGTGATCAGCAGCACCCCGGCCCCGGTCACGTCGCGGGCGGTCTTGAGCACCTCGAGGATCTGCGCCTGCACGGTGACGTCCAGCGCCGTGGTCGGCTCGTCGCAGATCAACAGGTCTGGGTCGTTGGCGATCGCAATCGCGATGACGACGCGCTGCCGTTCGCCGCCGGACAGTTCGTGCGGGAATGCGCGGGCACGCTGCTCGGGCTGCTTGATGCCGACCAGTTCCAGCAACTCGACCGCGCGGTGGCGGGCGGCCCGTCGTCCGGTGCGCGGCTGGTGTACTTCGATGGCCTCGGCGATCTGATCGCCGACGGTGTAGACAGGGGTCAGCGCCGACATCGGGTCCTGGAACACCATGCCGATCGTGTTGCCCCGATACCGCGACATCGCGCCGTCGGGCAGACCGATCAGCTCGTTGCCCTGCAACCGGACCGATCCGCGGACGTTGGCGTAGTCGGGGAGCAGAGACACCACCGCCATCGCCGCCGTCGACTTGCCGGATCCGGATTCGCCGACGATCGCCACCACCTCGCGGGCGTCGACATGAAAGTCGATGCCGCGCACCGCCTTCAGCGGCGACCCCTCGGTAGGAAAGCTGACCGCCAGGTTCGTGACGTCCAGAAGCCGGCTCATGGGCGGCCAGCACGGGACGTCGGATCGAGCGCGTCGCGCAAGCCGTCGCCGGTCACGTTGGCGCACACCAGGATCAGCACCAGTACGCCGGCGGGAAACAGGAACACCCATGGAAACGTCGTCGCCGATTGGGTGCTGTCCGCGATCAGCGTGCCCAGCGATACGTCCGGCGGCTGGATGCCGAACCCGAGGAAGCTCAGCCCGGTTTCGGCCAGGATGGCCCCCGCGACGTTCAGTGCCGTATCGATGATCAGGATCGACGCCACGTTGGGCACTACGTGGTGGATGATGATCCGCCAGTTGGGCACGCCCATGTACCTTGCGGCGCGGATGAATTCGCGTTCGCGCAGGCTCATCGTCATGCCGCGGACCATCCGCGAGCTGACCATCCAGCCGAAGCCGGCCAGAAGCAGCACCAACACAATGACGTTGCCGGAATTCTTGGTCCGCGGCGTGAGGATCATGATCAGCAGAAAGCTAGGCACAACCAGCATCAGATCGACGAACCACATCAGCGCCCGGTCACGCCAGCCGCCGAAGTAGCCGGAGATCGATCCCACGGTTGCGGCGATGCCGGTGGAGATCACCGCCACGCACACCGCGATCAGCATCGACTTCTGCATGCCCCGTAAAGTCTGGGCAAGCAGATCCTGGCCTAGCGCGTTGGTGCCCAACCAGTGTCGCGCGTTCGGTGGCTGCAGCAGCGCGTCGAAGTCGAGGTCGGTGTAGGAGTACGGCAGAAGCGACGGCACCGCGTAGCAGCCGACGAACAGCACCAGCAGCAGCGCCAACGACACCACCGCCGAACGGCGACGCAGGAAGCGGCGCAACACCAGCGTCCGGCGCGACTCGAAAACGGCGGTATCGGTCATGACACACGCACCCTGGGATCGAGTGCGGCATAGATGAAGTCGGAAAGCAGGCCGGCCAGCAACACGACCGCGCCGGCAAACACCGTGATCGCCAAGACGATGTTGGTGTCCTGGGTAGCCACTCCCTGCACCATCCATTCGCCCATGCCGTGCCAGCCGAAGATCTTCTCGACGAACACCGCACCGGTCACCAAACCGGCTACCCCGTATGCGAATAGCGTCGCCAGCGGTATCAGCGCGGTCCGCAGTCCGTGCTTGATCAGGGCGCGTCGGCGGCTCAGGCCTTTGGCGCGGGCGGTGCGGATGAAATCCTGCCCGAGCACGTCGAGCATCGCGTTGCGCTGGTATCGGCTGAACCCGGCCGCGGTCCCCAGCGTCAACGTCAGCGTCGGTAAGGCCAAGTGCTGCAACCGATCCACGAAGCGCGCACCGGCGCCGTCGATCAGCGCCGGCGAGGTTTCACCGGTGTACTGGAACAGCTGCCATCCCAGCGCCCAGTTCACCCGCAGCGCTCCCAGGATCAGCAGGTTCGCGATTACGAATGTGGGGGCGGACAGCACCAACAGCGATGCCATCGTGATGACGCGGTCACTGACCCGGTACTGCCGGATCGCGCCCCAGGCGCCGAGCACCACGCCGATGATCGTGCCGGCCACCGAACCGATCAGCAGCAGTCGAAGGCTGACCCCGATGCGGCGCCACAGTTCGCCCGATACCGGTTGACCGGTGATCGTCGCGCCGAAGTCGCCGCGCACCGCATGCGACGCCCATTTCGCGTAGCGCAGTGGGATGGGCTTGTTCAGGCCGAGTTGCGCGGCCTTGGCGTCGATTACGGCCTGCGGTGGACGCGGGCTGCGCTGCATCAGGCTTTCCAGCGGCGAGAACGCCACCGACGTCAGGCAGAACGTCAAAAACGAGGCCAGCGCCAGCAGCACCACGTAATTCGCCATGCGGCGCGCCAGAAACCGGGTCATGCGGCTACCGGCCCCGCCCCTGTCGCATCCGCACAGACTAAAAGATTGCGATCCGATTGATCCGGACCGGTGACCCGATCGCCGTGGCGTCGTAGCGTGAAGGAGGTGACGGTCACCGACGGCTATCTGGCCAACAACGCCGAATACGCGAAGTCGTTCCACGGCCCGCTGCCGCTACCGCCGAGCAAGCACGTCGCGGTTCTGGCCTGCATGGACGCCCGGCTCGACGTCTATCGCGTGCTCGGGATCAACGAAGGCGAAGCGCACGTCATCCGCAATGCCGGCGGCGTGGTCACCGACGACGCGATCCGATCGCTTGCGATCAGCCAGCGGCTACTGGGGACCACCGAAATCATCCTGATCCACCACACCGACTGCGGGATGCTGACGTTCACCGACGACGTATTCAAGCGGACGATCCAAGACGAGACCGGCATCAAGCCGCCGTGGTCGGCGGAGGCCTTCCCCGATCTTGCCCAGGACGTGCGCCAGTCGTTGCATCGCATCGAGAACAGCCCGTTCGTCACCAAGCACACGTCGGCGCGCGGATTCATCTTCGACGTCGCGACCGGAAAACTCGACGAGGTCACCGGCTAGCTTTTCGTGCCGAGTGTGAAGCCTCTGCGAACGACGGGCTCGATTTTCGCAACAGTTTCACGCTCGCCGGGTTGTCGGTCCCGCCCGCGACACTCGTCCGCATGGGCGCACCCTTCATCGGCAGTGAGGCCGTTGCCGCGGGAGCCGTGACGCCGTATCAGCTGCGCACGCGGTGCGTCGCGGTGTATCGCGACGTCTACATCGCGCGGGATGCCGAGTTGTCGGCCGCCGCTCGAGCCCATGCCGCGTGGCTGTGGTCGCAACGTCGAGGCGTCGCAGCCGGTCACTCGGCGTCGGCGCTGCACGGCTCCCGTTGGGTGAACGCCAATCGCCCCGCGGAACTGATTCACGACAACCGGCACGCGCCGCCGCGGATCCGTATCTGGTCAGACCGAATTGAAGACGACGAGACGATCGTGCTCGGCGGCGTGCACGTGACTAATGCGGCGCGCACAGCTCTCGACCTTGCGTGCCGATACCCCAACGGTGCAGCCGTTGCAGCGATCGATGCGCTCGCTCGTGCGACGGATCTCAAAATCCCCGACGTTGAACTCCTGGCCGACCGCTATCCGGGTCGCCGAGGAATTCGCCGCGCACGTGTTGCCTTGAGCTTGGTCGACGCCGGCGCGGAGTCGCCCCGCGAGACGTGGTTGCGTCTGGTCCTGCTTCGCGCGGGGTTCCCGGTGCCGCAGACCCAGATCCCCGTTTACGACGATTACGGCCAACTCCTCGCCGAGCTCGATATGGGCTGGGAGGAGCTCAAGCTGGCCGTCGAGTACGACGGCGACCACCACTGGACCGATCGCCGGCAATTCCGACGAGACATCACCCGGTGTGAAGCCCTGGCTCATCGCGGCTGGATCGTCATTCGGGTGACGGCAGAGGACACCGAAGGCGGCGTGATCGCCCGGGTTTCCGCAGCCTGGCCACGCCGAGTGTGAATTCACTGCGAAAAAGTGCCCAGAACTTCGCAGTGGTTTCACGTTCGGCGGCGGGCAGGAAGACAGGCAGGCGGGCGGGCGAATCCGTTGACAGCGGCCGTACAGGCTGGTTTCATACTCGGTAATGTTTACAATCCTGACCAAATCTACCTACTTTACCGAGAATCGGGGAGGCAGATGACCAGCCACGAGGCTCCCGCTGCCGGGCAATATGAGCTCAGCCACCTCCGCTCGCTGGAGGCCGAAGCGATCCACATCATCCGCGAGGTGGCCGCCGAATTCGAGCGACCGGTGCTGCTGTTCTCCGGCGGCAAGGATTCGATCGTGATGTTGCAACTGGCGCTGAAGGCCTTCCGGCCCGGCCGCCTGCCGTTCCCGGTCATGCACGTCGACACCGGCCACAACTTCGACGAGGTGATCGCCACCCGCGACGAACTCGTCGCCGAGACCGGCGTACGGCTGGTGATCGCCAAGGTCCAGGACGACATCGACGCGGGCCGGGTGGTCGAGACCATTCCGTCGCGCAACCCGCTGCAGACGGTGACGCTGCTGCGGGCGATCCGGGAGAACAGGTTCGACGCCGCGTTCGGGGGTGCCCGTCGCGACGAGGAAAAGGCACGCGCGAAGGAGCGGGTGTTCAGCTTCCGCGACGAGTTCGGGCAGTGGGACCCCAAGGCGCAGCGGCCCGAGTTGTGGAACATCTATAACGGCCGCCATCACAAGGGAGAGCACATCCGGGTCTTCCCGCTGTCGAACTGGACCGAGTTCGACATCTGGTCCTACATCGGCGCCGAGAAGATCAAGCTGCCGTCGATCTACTACGCCCACACACGAAAAGTCTTCCTACGCGACGGAATGTTGCTGGCCGTCGACCGTCACCTGCAGCCACGCGCCGACGAGAAGGTGATCGAGAAGACGGTCCGCTTCCGCACGGTCGGCGACGTGACCTGCACCGGCTGCGTGGAATCGACTGCCGCCACGGTCGCCGAAGTGGTCGCCGAGACGGCGGTCTCGCGGCTCACCGAGCGCGGCGCCACCCGGGCCGACGACCGGATCTCCGAAGCCGGAATGGAAGACCGCAAGAGGCAGGGGTACTTCTGATGGCGACATTGCTGCGCATCGCAACTGCGGGCTCGGTCGACGACGGCAAGTCCACGTTGATCGGGCGGCTGCTGTATGACTCCAAGGCCGTCATGGACGACCAATGGGCCTCGGTGGAACGCACGTCGAAGGACCGCGGCCACGAGTACACCGACCTGTCCCTGGTCACCGACGGCCTACGTGCGGAGCGGGAGCAGGGCATCACGATCGATGTGGCGTACCGCTACTTCGCCACTCCCAAGCGCAAATTCATCATCGCCGACACCCCGGGCCACATCCAATACACCCGCAACATGGTGACCGGCGCGTCCACTGCCCAGCTCGCGATCGTGCTGGTCGACGCCCGACACGGACTCCTCGAACAGTCCCGTCGGCACACGTTCCTGGCGTCGTTGCTGGGCATCGAGCACATCGTGCTCGCCGTCAACAAGATGGACTTGATCGATTGGGACAAAGCGACTTTCGAGGCGATCCGCGACGAGTTCTACGCCTTCGCCACCCGCCTCGACGTCAAAGATGTGCTCACCATCCCGATGTCGGCGCTGCACGGCGACAACGTCGTGACCAAGTCCGAGCACACCCCGTGGTACGACGGGCCGGCGCTGCTATCGCATCTCGAAGAGGTTTATGTCGCGGCAGACCGCAACCTCGTCGACGTCCGGTTCCCGGTGCAGTACGTCATCCGCCCGCAGACCAAAGAGCACCAGGACCACCGCAGCTATGCGGGCACGGTGGCCAGTGGCGTGATGCGCCCGGGTGACGAGGTGGTGGTGCTGCCGACCGGGAAGCCGAGTCGCATCGCCGCGATCGAAGGCCCGAATGGCCCAGTCGCAGAAGCGTTTCCGCCGATGGCCGTTTCGATCAGCCTCGCCGATGATATCGACATCTCACGCGGTGACATGATTGCCCGGCCCGCCAACGCGCCGCGGGTCACCCAGGATTTCAACGCGACGGTGTGCTGGATGGCCGACGCGGCGGCTCTAGAGCCGGGACGTGACTATCTGATCAAGCACACCACGCAGACCACCCGGGTCCGGGTCACCGCGCTGGACTACCGCCTCGACGTCAACACGCTGCGCCGCGACAAGGACGCAACGGCGTTGCAGCTCAACGAACTTGGCCGGGTCTCGCTACGATCCCAAGTGCCGCTGCTGCTCGACGAGTACACCCGCAATCCCCACACCGGCTCGTTCATCCTGATCGACCCGCACACCAACGGGACCGTGGCCGCGGGCATGGTGTTGCGCGAGGCGACGGCGCTCTCGGCGAGTCCCAACACCGTCCGGCATGCGTCGCTGGTGACGCCCAAAGACCGGCTTACCCGTGGCCGCACGCTCTGGTTCACCGGGCTGTCCGCGTCGGGTAAGTCGTCGGTGGCCATGTTGGTTGAACGCAAGCTGCTCGAAAGGGGCATTCCCGCTTTCGTTCTCGACGGCGACAACCTGCGCCACGGGCTCAACGCCGACTTGGGCTTCAGCATGGCCGACCGCGCCGAGAACCTGCGCCGGCTGGCGCATGTGGCGGCGTTGATCGCCGACTCCGGACAGGTCGTGCTGGTGCCGGCGATCAGCCCTCTGGAGGAGCATCGGGCGCTGGCCCGCGCCGTGCACGCCGACGCCGGCCTGGACTTCGTCGAGGTCTTCTGCGACACCCCGCTTCAGGACTGTGAGCGGCGAGACCCCAAGGGCCTCTACGCTAAGGCGCGGGCGGGTGAGGTCACGCACTTCACCGGGATCGACAGCCCGTACCAGCGACCGAAGAATCCCGACCTGCGACTGGTGCCGGACCGCAGTGTCGACGAACTGGCGCAGCAAGTCGTCGAGTTGATCGAGGGGCGCAAGTGAGCGAGCACAGCGACAGAGGTGACCATGAGCTGGCCGCGCAGTTGGCGACCGAAGCGGGCCACCTGCTGCTGGCGGTCCGCAAGGAACTCGCCGACGCCACCGAGGCCGAACGGAAAGCCGCGGGCGACAAGCGGTCTCACGACTATTTGATGGACGCACTCGCGCGTGAACGCCCCGACGACGCGGTGCTCTCGGAAGAGGGCATTGATGACCCGGTTCGGTTGAGCGCGCAACGGGTGTGGATCGTCGACCCGCTGGACGGTACCCGGGAATTCTCCGAGCTCGGCCGTGAGGACTGGGCCGTCCACGTCGCACTGTGGCAGTCCGGCGAGCTGGTGGCCGGCGCGGTGGCGCTGCCGGCTCAGGACGTCACCCTGGCCACCCCGAAACCCACACCGCCACCGGCACATTCCGGTGAACCGCGGATCGTGGTCTCGCGCACCCGGCCACCGGCCGTTGCGTTGCAGGTGCGCGACCAGCTGAACGGCACGCTGGTCGAGATGGGCTCGGCGGGAGCAAAGGTCGCGGCCGTCATTCAGGGTCTGGCCGATGTCTACGTCCACGCGGGCGGCCAGTACGAGTGGGATTCGGCGGCTCCGGTCGCGGTGGCCCGCGCCGCAGGCCTGCACACGTCCCGCATCGACGGATCGCCGCTGGAGTACAACCGGGCCGATCCGAAGCTGCCCGACCTGGTGGTGTGCCGACCCGCGTATGCCGCCGCGGTCCTAGCAGTCACCAGCTAAGACAGCTTTCGGTGGGAGAATCGCATTCCATGCGGATGTCGGCGAAGGCGGAGTACGCGGTGCGGGCGATGGTCGAGCTGGCCACCGTCGACGACGGCGTCCTGGCCACCACCGACGAACTGGCCAACGCGCAGGGAATCCCGCCCCAGTTTCTCGTCGACATCTTGTCCGCCCTGCGCTCGGATCATTTGGTGCGCAGCCACCGCGGCCGTGACGGCGGCTACGAGCTATCCCGTCCCGGAACCGAAATCAGCATCGCCGATGTGCTGCGCTGCATCGACGGCCCGCTGGCCAGCGTGCGTGACATCGGGCTCGGCGACCTGCCCTACTCCGGTGCGACTGCGGCGCTCACCGACGTCTGGCGGGCGCTGAGGGCCAGCATGCGCTCGGTGCTCGAGGAAACCAGCCTGGCCGACGTCGCGACCGGCGCGCTGCCCGACCACGTCGGCCGGTTGGCTGCCGACTACCGCGACCAAGAAACCCGGCGCCGCGGTCCGCGCAGCGCCAGCTAGCTGCCCGAGCCGTAAGGCCGGGTCAGGATCTCCAGGAAGTGGCCCGCCGGGTCGCGGAAATACACGCCGCGTCCGCCGTCATTGGTGTTGAACTCGTTGGGTCGGCGACCGGCCGGATCCGCCCAGTGCTGGAGCCCGCGCGAGGTGATTTTGCCGTAGATCGCATCGAAGTCATCCTCGGAGACCAGGAACGCGTAATGCTGCGGACGGATCTCTTCGCCGTCGGACACATCGGCGAAGTCCAAGCTGGCGCCGTGCTCCAGGGTGACGACCATGAAATGGCCGAACGGTTGTGGGCTCGGCAGGTCGAATAATTCGCACACGAAGTCGGCGGATTCCCGCTTGTCATGAGCCGCGACAATGGTGTGGTTGAACTCAATAGGCATCGTGGTCGCCAGTCTACTTGGACGCGGTCAACTCCAACGCGATGTTGTCCGGGTCGCGAAACTCCAGAATGTAGGCCGGTCCGATGTCCTTGACCGGCTCGTGGGCTATGCCGAGATCGTCCAGATAGGCTGCCGCGGAATCCAATTCGTCCTTGTCGGCTGCCCTGAACGCGATGTGGTCCAGGCCGGCACGGTCTTCGTGAAAGCGGTCGTCGGCGACCGGCCGTAGCCCGATCAGTACGCTGCCCAGGTCGTAGATGACGCCGCCGAACAGGAACCCGAGCTGCTCCCGGGTGGCCGTGTCGGCGTTGTCGGGGACCTCCAACAGGACCGGCCATCCGAACACGGTTTCGTAGAACTGCCGGGACCGCTCGATGTCGGTGACCGTGAGCCGCACATGGGCGATCGAGTTGGCGGTGATGACCATCCGGTGATGCTGCCACGTCGATAGCCGCCAGAACAGGGTGGTCCGCGTGCCAGAATCGCGGTCGTGCGGATAGCGATGACCATGCCGGTCATGGAGCCGGATTTGGACGCCGGCGTACTGCGGGACTGGGCGCGCGTCATCGACGACGGCCCGTTCTCGTCGTTGTGCTGGGGCGAGCGGATGGCCTTCGACAATCCCGAGACCCTCACGTTGATGGGTGCGCTGGCCGCCTGGACCGACCGGGTGCGGTTGGTGACGACCGTGATCGTGCCGCAGTTGCACGATCCGGTGATGCTGGCCAAGGCGTTGGCGACCGGCGACATGATGAGCGGCGGACGGCTGACGGTCGGTCTTGGTGTCGGCGGGCGCGTCGAAGACTACGTCGCTGTTGGCGCGGACCCGACAACGCAGACCATCCGCGTGATGGCCGAGCGAATCGCGGTGATGAAACGGGTGTGGGCCGGCGAGAAAATCACCGATTCGATGCTGCCGGTCGGGCCTCTGCCGGCGCAGCCAGGCGGACCGCCGCTGCTGGTCGGCACCATCGGGCCCAAGACGCTGCGCAACGCGGCGGCGTGGGCCGACGGGCTGGCCGGGACGACGCTGGACCTCGACGTCGCCAAGCAGAACGAGCTGTTCGACGTCGCGCGCCGCGCCTGGTCCGAGGCGGGCAAGCCCAAACCCCACCTGGCCACGTCGTTCTGGTTCGCGCTAGGAGACGTCGACGACGCCCGCGCGCAGGTACACCGGCATCTGCGGCGTTACATGAACTGGATACCGGCCGAGTACGTCGACGCAATGGCGCCGACCACCGGATTCGCCGGCACCGAAGACGACCTGATCGCGGTGTTTCGCCAGTTCCAGGCCGTCGGTGCCGACGAGATTCAGCTCATTCCAACCAGTTCCGATCTCGATCAACTCCGGCGAGCGGCCGACCTGGTGGGGGCGATCGATGTCTGAGCGCAACGTGCTGGGCGGCCCGCTAGAGCCGTGCGGCAGCGAGCCGCTCACCGGCTTCTATCGCGACGGCTGCTGTTCGAGCGGACCGGAAGATGTTGGCCTGCATACCATTTGCGCGGTCGTAACCGCCGAGTTCCTCGAGCATCAGCGCGCCATCGGCAACAATCTTTTAACGCCTATGCCGCAGTTCAGGTTCCCCGGCCTGGTGCCGGGTGATCGCTGGTGTGTGACAGCGAACAACTGGCTGCGCGCGTATCACGACGGTTGCGCCGCGCCGGTGGTGTTGGCGTCCACTCATGAGCGCACTCTGGACATCGTGCCGCTCGAAGCCTTGCAGGAGCACGCCGTTGACGTGCCCAACGATCTGGGCGGCTTGTAGTTCTTGATACCCGCGCACGTTGGCGCCTACTATGAACGCAATGTCCCGAACCGAATAGTTACACGGCATCCCATCAGCAATTGGAGAATCATGAAGCCGTCAGGGACGTTTGTTGCCGCAATCGTGTTCACAGCCATGGCCTTTGGCGTCGCGCCGGCGTACGCCGGAGGCCCGCCCAACGACGGTGGCGGTGGTGGTGGCGCGCCCGCTGCCGCGTCGGGCAGTTGCTCGCGGCCTCTCGGTCACCAGCGGTCCGGTCGAACCGGCCAATACCCTTCGCCACGTCGTGGTGACTTTCACCAACACATCGTCGGCCCCATGCACGCTGGTCGGTTATCCGGACGCGAATCTGGTTACCGCCGCCGGTGGGGTGCTGGTTCATGTCGAGCCCCAGCCGGCTCCCGCCTCGCACCTGCTACACCTCAACCCGGGTGATACGGCGACGGCCACCGTCCAGTCGTCGGCGCTGGACGTCAACGGCTCGGGAAATCCGTGCCCCCGCGAAGGGACGCTCGTCGTCACCGCGCCCGGCGATTCCGTCGCCCACACGCTGCCGGTCGCTCTGCCGATCTGCCACGCGACGATCAGCAACGTGGATTAGGCCGAATTGCCCCAATAGCTTTCGCGCAAACGCGGTCATGCTCGATGCTCTGACGGAGTAGCCTTCGGCCATGATGCGGGTCGCGATTGTCGGTGGGGGAGCCGCGGGAGTGCTCACCGCGGTGCATCTGCGCCGCAGCAAGCCAGACGCCCAAATCACGGTGATCGATGCGTCGGGGCATCCGGGCACCGGTGCGGCCTACGGCACCAACGATCCGACGCACCTGCTCAACGTTCCCGCACCGCGAATGTCGGCCTGGCCCGACGATCCCGATCACTTCACCCGTTGGCTCGACCAGCGCGCGGTGACGCCGGCTGAAAGCTTTGCGCCGCGACTCGCGTACGGCCGTTACCTGCAAGACCAACTCGCCGCGGCCGAGGTGCGCATCGTGACCGCCGAGGTCGTCAACGTGATACCCGGTGCTCCGGTTCGCTTGGCGCTCAACGACGGTCGCGAATCATTCGCCGACGCGGTGGTACTCGCGTCCGGCCGTCCGCAACACGGCATGCCCGACTCGTTGGAACGTGCCTTCGCCCCGGTGCTGTCCGACGGCGCCGACGGCAGGATCGTCGTGGATCCCTGGGCGCCGGGGGCTTTGAACGCGCTGGGTTCACGCCGGCCCGACAGCGTCTTGGTGATCGGATCGGGTCTCACCGGAGTCGATGTCGCGCTGTATCTCACGGCGCGCGGCGCCGCGGTCACGCTGCTGTCGCGGCATGGCGCACTCCCGCGCCGATTCCGCGTGACCGGTACCCCGACAGAGTTGCCGAATCTCGACGCTCTCCCCGACGGCGTGTCGCTGGAGCGTTTACGCGAAGCTCTGGCCTCGGATCTCGCGCACGCCCGCAAGACGGGCGCGGACTGGCGGCAGGTGATCGATGCGATCCGTCCGCGGACCGCGCGACTGTGGCAGTCATTGGGCTGGGAAGACCAACGCCGCTTCCTGCGCGAAGACTTGCGGCAGTGGGAGGTGCTGCGGCACCGGATGCCGCCGACCATCGCCGACGCGATCTACGCCGCGATCGACAACGGTCAACTTGTCATCGAGTCGGGCGAGGTCGCCGATGTGTCGTTGCGCCGCAAGGGTGTTGAGTTGGTGGTGACCACCAGCGACGGGTCTGTCCGCCGCCGCGGTGACGCAGTCGTCGTCGCGGCGGGCGCGGCCTGGGACCGGCGGTCGCTCCAAGGCTCACCGCTGTGGTCGAATCTGCTTGCGGCGCAGAACGCTTCGCTGCACCCATGCGGCGTAGGGGTGCGGCTCACACCGGAGGGCTATCTGATCGACACCGCCGGAAGCGCGGTCCCCAACATCGTCTGCATCGGCTCCATTCGACAGGGCGAGGAATGGGAAACCACCGCGATTCCCGAAATCCGTTCCCAGGCAGCGGCCATCGCGGCATTGCTCGCCGACGACAGCCGTCGACCAGCCGGTGCCGCGGGCGCCCAGCCTGGTCACCACCAAGCCGGAGTTGAGCGGTGCTGCGGCGTCCTATGCCGAAGGAGTGCGCCGCCTGCTCGCCGTCCAGGACGGCGCCGCCAGCGCCTTCGCGGCCGCGGTCGCCGAGGATCCGAACCACGCCCGCGCACACGTCGCGCTGGCGATGATCGCGACCGAACGGCCTGACCGCGCCGGCGGTCCCGACGCCGTCACCGGCCACCTCGCCCGCGCTCGCGCCGCGCTGGTGCACGGCAGCGACGACGACCGAAGCCACGTCGAAGCCATCGCGACCTGGTGTGAAAAGGGCAACGAGGCAGGCACCGATGCGCTCATCGACCACCTCGACCAGATCCCGGACGACGCCGTCGCACTGCTGGTGCTGGCGCCGTCCATTGCGTTCGCGGGCGCCGGCGACGCACTGCCGGACGCGTGGCAATACGTCGAGAAGTTCACCGGTGTACACGGTGAAGCGCCCTGGTATCTAGGTTTGCGCGCCTACGGTCGGACCGAGCAAGGCTTGTGGTACGACGCGGCCGACTTGGCCGATGCCGCAATGGAACTCGACCCGGGTAACGGCAATGCCGCGCACGCGCTGGCACACGTGCACTACGAGACCGACGCGCACGGGGCCGGCCTGAAATGGTTGACCGACTGGATACCCGGCGACGGCAGCACACAGCGCTACGTGCCGCACTTCCAATGGCACGCCGCGCTGCACGAATTGGCGATGGGCGACGCGGCCGCCGCCGCACGGCGCTACAACTCGTCGTTGGCGCCACCGCATTCGAACGGTGTGCGCTGCCTCGTCGACGCCGGCTCACTCGCGTGGCGGGCCCGTCTGCACCCGGACTGGGTCACACCGCCCGATCCAATGAAGGTGCTCAACGAGGCTGGCTCGCTTGCTTATTCGCCGCAGACGGCCTTCATCGCTTTTCACGCGCTGCTGGTGCTGGCCGCGGCCGACGATCCCGCCGCGATTCGTGCGATCAACGTGCCGGGCGCCACCGACGCGCAGCAGACCACGTTGCGGCTCATCGGTGAGGGCCTGGTCGCGTTGATGGCGGGGGAGCCGCGCGCCGCCCTCGACTACCTCTTGGAATCGCTAAGCGGCCTTCCCTCCATCGGCGGCAGTCGCGTGCAGCAAGAGGTGGTTCTCGAAACGGCACTGGCCGCGATGCTCCAGCTCGGCGCTCCGGGCCAGGCCGCGCGGTTGCTGTCCCGGCACCGCGCCTCACCCGGACCGCAGGTAACGCGCGGTGCGGTGAACTAGTCGTCGAAGAGCTTCATCAATTGCTCGACGGCGTCGTCGGCGACCTGTCCCCGCTGCCGGAGTTCGAGGATGCACTTCACCGCGAGGTCGACGGACCCGTAGATGTGAAACGCGATCATCGCCAGGTGCGAAAGTTGTTCGCTAGTCATGCGTTCCGGGTGCGCAAGGTCTCGAACGTAGACGACGTCGGCCTCGATCACCTGGTTGCCGGGTACGTACACATTGTTGTCGAACACCGTTGGCGCAATGGCCCAGCGCTTCAGGTCCGGAATCGAGTGCGGCATGAATCCCTGTGACCGCAGCTCGTTGTCCACTTCGCCGAAAGTGGGCTGCCCGTGATACAGCGGCACCAAAGACACTTCGGTGTGCACCGCGACGGCGTTGCCGAGCCGGTCGCGGCCATTCTGGAAAATCGTCAACTCCGAGCCCTGCACGTCGATCTTCAACAGGTCGAAGTCGTCGATGTCCAGGTCGTCGAGGCGATGCGTCTGGACCTCCTGCTCCTCAACGACCGTGCCCCAGTCCGAAAACTCGTTGAACAGCTGGAGTTGGCTCTGGTCGGGGGTGAGCAGGCTGGTCATGCCCTGCGCCTTGGTGATCTTCAGCCGGTGTGTGCGGCCATCACCCACGGCTTCCGGGCGGTACCGTTCCATCGGACCTTTGCGCAACTCCAGCATCGCCAGCGCCGGCTTCAGCGGCTCGAACCCAGTCACCATGCACAAGCCGTAATCGAGCATCTCTTTGTACGGAGGTGCCCCATCGACAGGGTTGGCACCAATATCGAGGATGCTGGTCGGTCGGGCACAACGCACCAAGTCGCGAAGTAGCAACGCGGAGGTCATCTGCGGATAATGTCACAGCTAGACCGCGACGACACCCTGACAGGATGCCGACCATGAAGCACGTGACGATGCTCGCGCTGATCGCTACCGCTCTGCTGACCGCGCCGGTAGCCCAAGCGGCCGCCTCCACCTGACCCGCACAAGCCCGACCTCGGCGCCCACTACTGCCCGGGTGGCGGAACGGTCGACATGATGTCGCCGGCCGAGCCGTCGTGCGACGGCGTGCCCTACGATGACGGCTCCTACTGGCGGGCCATCAACCGGGGCGCTCCCGGCACGGCCGCGCTGGTCATCGTGCAGTGCGTCAAGCCGCCACCGCCGCCCGATTTGTTCGTCCCGCCACAGCAGGGCCCGGTACCGGCGCCCCCCGGCAGCTGCCAGTGATGCGGGTGCGAATCTTCAACGGATGAGGGGGTAGTCATTCACTCCAGCTGCGCGACAGATGCGACCGTTGATTCGACGACGTTGCCGAACGACCTGTTCTCTCAGGTCAGAGGGGTGCCCCCGGCAGGATTCGAACCTGCGGCCTTCTGCTCCGGAGGCAGACGCTCTATCCCCTGAGCTACGGGGGCGCACGCGAGAAATGTTGCGCCTAAGGGCCACGACAGACTAACGCATCACAGCGGCCTGCTGAGCATCGGAATGGATTCGAAGCCTGAGGACCTCAGCCCATAGGATGGCCTGCGTGAATCCCGCCGATCTCGCCGAGCTGCTGAAGGCCACCGCGACCGCGGTGTTGACTCAGCATGGGCTCGACACGGCCGCGCTGCCGTCGGCAGTCGCCGTCGAGCGGCCACGGAATCCCGAGCACGGTGACTACGCGAGCAACTTAGCGCTGCAACTGGCCAAGAAGGTTGGCGCCAACCCCCGCGAGCTGGCCGGATGGCTGGCCGACGCCCTGGCGCAGGCCGACGGCATCGCCTCGGCGGAGATCGCCGGGCCCGGGTTCATCAACCTGCGGCTGGACGCCTCCGCGCAGGGGCTGATCGTCAGCAACGTCATCGACACCGGCCCCACCTACGGCAACTCCGACGCCGAGGCCGGCCACACGATCAACCTCGAGTTCGTCTCCGCCAACCCCACCGGCCCGATTCACATCGGCGGCACCCGTTGGGCGGCGGTCGGTGACGCGCTGGGCCGGCTGCTCACCACGCAGGGCGCCGACGTTGTTCGCGAGTACTACTTCAACGACCACGGCGCGCAGATCGACCGGTTCGCCAATTCGCTGATTGCCGCGGCCAAGGGCGAACCCACGCCCGAGGACGGCTACGCCGGCAACTACATCGCTGACATCGCCGCGCAGATCGTGGCGCAGGTGCCCGACGCGCTGAGTCAGCCCGAAGCCGAGCAGCACGAGACATTTCGGCGCATCGGCGTCGATTTGATGTTCAACCACATCAAGAAGTCGTTGCACGAATTCGGCACCGACTTCGACGTGTTCACCCACGAAGAGTCGATGCACACCAGCGGCCGCGTCGAGCAGGCCATCGCGCGGCTGCGCGAGAACGGCAACATCTACGAGAAGGACGGCGCAACCTGGTTGCGCACCAGCGCGTTTGGTGACGATAAAGACCGCGTGGTGATCAAGAGCGATGGCAAGCACGCCTACATCGCCGGAGACCTCGCGTACTACCTGGACAAGCGGAGTCGCGGATTCGACCTGTGCATCTACATGCTCGGTGCCGACCATCACGGCTACATCTCGCGATTGAAGGCCGCGGCCGAGGCGTTCGGCGACGACCCGGGCACTGTGGAAGTCCTCATCGGCCAGATGGTCAACCTGGTCCGCGACGGGCAGCCGGTGAAGATGAGCAAGCGGGCCGGCACCGTGATCACCCTCGACGATCTGGTCGAAGCTATCGGTGTGGACGCCGCGCGCTACAGCCTGATCCGCTCTTCGGTGGATACCCCGATCGACATCGATCTCGCGCTGTGGTCCTCGGCGTCCAACGAAAACCCGGTCTATTACGTGCAATACGCCCACGCCCGGCTCTCGGCGCTGGCCCGTAACGCCGCCGAGCTCGGGCTGGTCCCTGACACCGGTCGCCTCGAGTTGCTCACCCACGAGAAAGAGGGCGCGCTGATCCGCAGCCTCGGCGAGTTCCCCCGGGTGCTGAAAACCGCTGCATCGCTGCGCGAGCCCCACCGGGTCTGCCGCTACCTCGAGGACCTGGCCGGCGACTATCACCGGTTCTACGACGCCTGCCGGGTATTGCCGCAGGGCGATGAGCAACCAGGCGAACTGAACACCGCGCGTCTGGCGCTCTGCCAGGCGGCCCGCCAGGTGATCGCCAACGGGCTGGCCATCCTCGGCGTCAGTGCTCCGGAGCGGATGTGAACGCACACCCGGCCGGGCCCCGGCACGCCGAGGAGATCCACCACGGCGGTGTTCCACCCTGCCCGCATGCGGGACAGGAACTTTTAGAATTGGCGCCGAATGTTTGGCCGCGCAACGCTGTTCGCGGCACCGACGGTGCAGTGAGCATCGCCGGGGTGCCGTTGCAGTCGTTGGCGCAGCAGTACGGCACACCGCTATTCGTGATCGACGAGGACGACTTCCGGTCGCGCTGCCGCGAGATCGCGGCCGCCTTCGGCGGTGGGATCAATGTGCACTATGCCGCCAAGGCATTCCTGTCCAGCGAGATCGCCCGCTGGATCGACGAGGAAGGGCTGTCGCTAGACGTCTGCTCCGGTGGCGAACTCGCGGTCGCACTGCATGCCGACTTCCCGCCGGAACGAATCGCGTTGCACGGCAACAACAAATCGGTCGCTGAACTGACCTTTGCCGTCAAGACCGGCATCGCGCACGTCGTGGTGGACTCGTTGATCGAGATCGAGCGACTCGACGTGATCGCGCGGGAGGCGGGCGTCGTCCAAGACGTCCTGGTCCGCGTCACCGTCGGCGTCGAGGCGCACACCCATGAGTACATCTCCACCGCTCACGAAGACCAGAAGTTCGGGTTGTCGCTGGCCAACGGAGCTGCGATGGACGCGATTCGGCGAATCTTCGCCAGCGGCAACCTCCGCCTGGTGGGTCTGCACAGTCACATCGGCTCGCAGATCTTCGACGTCGGTGGGTTCGAGATCGCCGCTCACCGGGTTATCGGTCTGCTGCGCGACGCGGTCGCCGAATTCGGGGTCGACAAGACGGCGCAGATTTCCACCGTTGATCTTGGTGGCGGCCTTGGCATCTCGTATCTGCCCAACGACGACCCCCCGCCGGTGGGCGAACTCGCCGACAAACTCAGCGACATCCTGCGCAACGAGTCCGCGGCGGTCGGTCTGCCGGTGCCGCGACTGGTCGTCGAGCCCGGACGCGCGATCGCCGGACCCGGCACGGTCACGCTGTATGAGGTCGGCACCGTCAAGGACGTCGGGGTCAGCGCGACCGCGCACCGTCGCTACGTCAGCGTGGACGGCGGGATGAGTGACAACATCCGCACATCGCTGTACGGCGCCGACTATGACGTACGACTGGTTTCCCGCAGCACCGATGCGGAGCCGACCCTGGCGCGTGTCGTCGGAAAACATTGCGAGAGCGGCGACATCGTGGTTCGCGACACCTGGGTGCCGGACGACGTAGCGCCCGGCGACCTGGTCGCGGTCGCCGCGACCGGCGCCTACTGCTATTCGCTGTCGAGTCGTTACAACTTGATCGGTCGACCCGCGGTGGTGGCCGTACGCGACGGAAAGTCCCGTCTGATTCTGCGCAGGGAAACGGTCGACGACCTGCTGAGTCTAGAAGTGAGGAACGGCGCAGATGAGCCGCGTCGTGACGAGGCAGAGCGCAGCGATGAGGAGGAACGGCGCAGATGAGCGATGAAAAGCCGGTCGGGGTAGCGGTATTGGGCCTCGGCAATGTGGGCAGTGAGGTCGTTCGCATCATCGAGTCGAGCGCCGACGACCTCGCCGCCCGCGTCGGTGCGCCGCTGGTGCTGCGCGGCATCGGTGTGCGCCGGGTGACCGGGGACCGCGGTGTGCCGGCGGATCTGCTCACCGACGACATCGACACGCTGGTGTCCCGCGACGACGTCGACATCGTCGTCGAGGTGATGGGTCCGGTCGAACCGTCCCGCAAGGCGATCCTGTCCGCGCTGGAGCATGGCAAGTCCGTGGTGACGGCCAACAAGGCACTGCTGTCGGTCAGCACTGGCGAACTGGCGCAGGCCGCCGAAAACGCCCACGTGGACTTGTATTTCGAGGCGGCGGTGGCCGGCGCCATTCCGGTGATCCGGCCCCTGACCCAGTCGCTGGCCGGTGACACCGTGCAGCGGGTGGCCGGCATCGTCAACGGCACCACCAACTACATCCTGTCCGAAATGGACAGCACCGGAGCCGACTACGAAAAGGCACTGGCCGACGCGAGTGCGCTCGGCTACGCCGAAGCCGACCCGACCGCGGACGTGGAAGGCTATGACGCCGCGGCGAAGGCCGCCATCCTGGCATCCATCGCCTTCCACACCCGGGTGACCGCCGACGACGTCTACCGCGAGGGCATCACGAAGATCAGCCCGGACGACTTCGCCTCCGCGCGCGCTCTGGGCTGCACGATCAAGTTGCTGTCCATCTGCGAGCGCATCGCAGGTGACGATGGGCAGCAACGTGTTTCGGCCCGGGTGTATCCGGCGTTGGTGCCGCGGGAACACCCGCTCGCCACCGTCAGTGGGGCGTTCAATGCCGTCGTCGTCGAGGCAGAGGCGGCCGGCCGGCTGATGTTCTACGGCCAGGGGGCCGGCGGAGCGCCAACGGCGTCCGCCGTCACCGGTGACCTGGTGATGGCGGCCCGCAACCGGGTGCTGGGCAGCCGGGCACCCAAGGAGTCGAAGTACGCGCAGTTGCCAATCGCGCCGATGGGTCTGATCCCCACCCGGTACTTCGTCAGCATGGATGTCGCCGACAAACCCGGTGTGTTGGCAACGGTCGCAGCCGAATTCGCCAAGCGTGAAGTCAGCATTGCCGAAGTTCGCCAAGAGGGCGTGGTCGGTGAGGGTGGGCGACGCGTCGGCGCCCGCGTCGTCGTGGTCACCCACACCGCGACCGACGCGGCGCTGTCCGAGACCGTCGACGCGTTGGCCGAGCTGGATGTGGTGCAAGGCGTGGCCAGCGTCCTGCGGCTGGAAGGAACCAACGCATGAGCGCGTCCAAGGCGGCCGTGCATCGACAGTGGCCGGGGCTGATCGAGGCGTACCGCGATCGGCTACCCGTCGGTGACAACTGGAAGCCGGTCACCCTGCTGGAGGGTGGCACGCCGCTGATTTCGGCAACACGGCTGTCGGAGCAAATCGGATGCACGGTTCACCTGAAGGTCGAGGGGCTCAACCCCACCGGCTCGTTCAAGGACCGCGGCATGACGATGGCCGTGACCGACGCGGTGGCCCGTGGTCAGCAGGCGGTGCTGTGTGCGTCGACGGGCAACACGTCCGCGTCGGCCGCGGCGTATGCCGCCCGCGCCGGCATCACGTGCGCGGTGCTGATCCCGCAGGGCAAGATCGCGATGGGCAAGCTGGCGCAGGCTGTTATGCACGGCGCCAAGATCATTCAGGTCGACGGCAACTTCGACGACTGCCTCGAGGTGGCCCGCAAGATCGTTGCAGACTTTCCGGCCATCGCGTTGGTCAACTCGGTCAATCCGGTTCGCATCGAAGGTCAGAAGACCGCGGCGTTCGAGATCGTCGACGTGCTGGGTCATGCGCCGGACATTCACGCCCTGCCAGTGGGCAACGCGGGCAACATCACCGCCTACTGGAAGGGCTACAGCGAGTATCACGCGGACGGTGTGATCGACAAGCGTCCCCGCATGCTCGGCACCCAGGCCGCCGGCGCGGCTCCGTTGGTGTCCGGCGAGCCGGTGAAGAACCCCGAGACCATCGCGACCGCGATCCGGATCGGGTCGCCGGCGTCATGGGGACCCGCCGTAGCGGCACAGGAGGAATCCAACGGGCGGTTCCTGGCTGCCACCGACGACGAGATTCTCGCGGCGTATCACCTGGTCGCGGCCACCGAAGGGGTCTTCGTCGAGCCCGCCTCGGCGGCCAGCATCGCTGGTCTACTCAAATCCGTCGAGGACGGCTGGGTCAAGCCGGGCTCGACCGTGGTGTGCACGGTGACCGGTAACGGCCTCAAAGATCCCGACACCGCGCTGCGTGACATGCCGACCGTCGAGCCGGTTCCGGTCGACCCTGTCGCGGTCGTCGCGAAACTGGGGCTGGCCTAGTGCTGGCTTCCGGGCTGCTAGGCACCTCGGTCGTCCCCGCCTCGAGTGCGAACCTCGGTCCGGGCTTTGACAGCCTCGGACTTGCATTGGGCCTGTATGACGAAATCATCGTCGAGACAACCGATTCCGGTCTGGTCGTTGAGGTCGAAGGGGAGGGCGCCGGGGAACTGGCGCTCGACGCCGGCCATCTGGTGGTCCGCGCCGTCCAGCACGGATTGCAGGCCGCCGGCGTCGGCGCTTCCGGGCTGAAAGTGCGCTGCCGCAACGTGATTCCGCATTCGCGCGGCCTCGGATCGTCGGCCGCGGCCGTGGTCGGCGGCTTGGCGGCGGTCAACGGCCTTCTCGCCCAAGCGGGTTTGACGCCGTTGAGCCACTCTCAGCTGATTCAGCTGGCTTCGGAGTTCGAAGGGCATCCCGACAACGCGGCCGCGGCGGTGCTCGGCGGTGCCATCGTGTCGTGGACCGACGTCGGCGCGGGTCCGCCGGCCTATGCGGCCGCGCAGTTGCGGTTGCACCCCGACATCCGCCTGTTTCCGGCCATTCCCACCCAGCGCTCCTCGACGGTTGAGGCCAGGGTGCTGCTGCCCACAGAGGTCAGCCACGAGGACGCCCGCTTCAACGTCAGTCGTGCGGCGCTGCTGGTGGTGGCCCTCACCGAACGGCCTGACCTGCTGATGGCGGCCACCGAGGATGTGCTCCACCAGCCGCACCGCGCGGCGGCGATGCCGGCATCGGCGGAATACCTGCAGCTCCTGCGCCGTTGCCAGCTGGCGGGTGTGCTTTCTGGTGCCGGACCGGCGGTTATCGCGTTGAGCACGGCTCCTGAACTGCCCGCCGAGGTGCTCGACTACGCCGCCGCAAACGGTTTTGAGGTCAGCGAGATGACGGCCGGTGACGGCGTACGCTGGAGTTCTGGGGTAGCAGTCCCCAGCTAGCGTTGCCAGACTTCGAAGAGGGGCTTCTTGCTTCCGGCATGGAAGAAGGTTATCCTCGGAGCCGTCCAGCAATCGCAGCGTCTGCATCTGCGTCAACACTAGGACGAACACCAAATTCTTCTCGTGGACGATGGTTCGCCATTTAAATCGTCAATCTTGGCAATCACCGTTGCAGAGTCGACCTTTGGCAGCACTCGGCGACTTAGCTGAATGCAACGAACCCCTGGCTTGATTCGATCGGCTAGGGAGAGAAAGGAAATCCGTGACCGATACGGACCTCGTTACGGCCGGCGACAGCACTGAAAACGGCAAGCTGTCCAACCCCGTGACCCCCGAAACTTCCAGCGACAACGACGCCCGATCGAGCGCGTCGGACGGCTCGCTGGCCACCATGGTGCTCCCCGAATTGCGCGCGCTGGCCAATCGGTCCGGCGTTAAGGGCACCTCAGGTATGCGCAAAAGTGAACTGATTGCTGCGATCCGGGAGAGCCGCCAGGGCGGCCAGTCCAACGGCGCGCCAACCAACGGCGGGCCCGGTGGCGAATCGGCCAGCCACGACACCAAGCCTGCCGAGAAACACCCCGAAGCGGCCGCGGACAACGCCGGTGCCGACGAAAAGCCTTCCTCCGACAATCCCTCGGAGGAGCAGAACAACGACCGGGCCGAAAAAGCCGACAAGAAGCCCCAGAACGACAACAGGCCCCGCCGCGATCGGCAGGACAACAAGCCCGAAGACCGCGACTCCGATAAGGATTCCGATAGGGGCGGTGACCAGCAGAACTCGGGTGGCCAGCAGAACCGCGGCAACGGCAACAACAACGGCGGCAACTCGAACCAGAACCAAGACGACGACGGCGACGGACGCGGCGGACGCCGGGGGCGTCGGTTCCGCGAGCGCAGGCGCCGCGGCGACCGCCCCGACGGCGGTGGCGGCGGCGGCAATGACACCGAACTGCGCGACGACGACGTCGTCCAGCCGGTCGCCGGCATCCTCGATGTGCTGGACAACTACGCGTTCGTCCGCACGTCGGGCTACCTGGCGGGCCCGCACGACGTCTACGTCTCGATGAACATGGTGCGCAAGAACGGTTTACGCCGCGGCGACGCCGTGACCGGCGCGGTGCGGGTGCCCAAGGACGGCGAACAGCCCAACCAGCGGCAGAAGTTCAACCCGTTGGTTCGCCTGGACACCGTCAACGGTGGACCGGTCGAAGAAGCCAAGAACCGTCCCGACTTCTCCAAGCTGACGCCGTTGTATCCCAACCAGCGTCTGCGCCTGGAGACCTCGTCCGAATTGCTGACCACGCGAGTGATCGACCTGATCATGCCGATCGGAAAGGGTCAACGCGCGCTGATCGTCTCGCCGCCCAAGGCGGGTAAGACGATGATCTTGCAGGCCATCGCGAACGCGATCACCAAGAACAACCCCGAATGCCACCTGATGGTGGTGCTCGTCGACGAGCGACCTGAAGAGGTCACCGACATGGCGCGCTCGGTCAAGGGCGAGGTCATCGCCTCGACGTTCGACCGGCCGCCGACCGACCACACAGCGGTCGCCGAGTTGGCGATCGAGCGGGCCAAGCGACTCGTCGAGCAGGACAAGGACGTTGTCGTGCTGTTGGACTCGATCACCCGGCTCGGCCGCGCGTACAACAACGCGTCGCCGGCATCGGGCCGCATCCTGTCCGGTGGTGTCGACTCCACCGCGCTCTACCCGCCGAAGCGTTTCCTCGGCGCGGCCCGCAACATCGAAGGCGGCGGGTCGTTGACGATCATCGCCACCGCGATGGTCGAGACCGGCTCCACCGGTGACACGGTCATCTTCGAAGAATTCAAGGGCACGGGTAACGCTGAGCTCAAGCTCGACCGCAAGATCTCCGAGCGACGGGTGTTCCCCGCAGTCGACGTGAACCCCTCGGGTACTCGTAAGGACGAATTGCTGCTCTCGCCAGACGAGTTCAGCGTCGTGCACAAGTTGCGCCGCGTGTTGTCGGGGCTGGATTCACACCAGGCCATCGATCTGCTGATGTCGCAGCTGCGGAAGACAAAGACCAACTATGAGTTCCTGGTTCAGGTGTCCAAGACGACCCCGGGCATGGACAACGACTAGCGGTTAGCACACCGCTACCGGCCGCCGACGATGGCGGTCCTGCACCGCTACTGTTGCCGCGACGGTAACGTGCGCCCTGTCGACGATCGACGGGAAAGTGGTGAGTCGTGGCGGACACTATTCAGCAGCTGCTTCGCGAGCGCAGTAACGACTCCACGCCCGCGGTCAAATACGAAGACCGGGTGTGGACCTGGCGTGAACATCTCGCCGACGCTTCGGCCACCGCCGCCGCACTGATCGGCATCGCCGACCCCGAACGTCCGCTGCATGTCGGCGCGCTGCTCGGCAACACCCCCGAGATGCTCACTGCGATGGCCGCGGCCGCCCTCGGCGGCTTTGTCCTCTGCGGCATCAACGACACCCGTCGCGGCCCGGCGCTGGCAAAAGACATTGTGCGCGCCGACTGCCAGATACTGCTCACCGATCCCGCCCATCGCGAATTGCTCGACGGCCTGGATCTGCCGGGAGTCCGGGTCATCGACGTCAGCACCGACGAGTGGTCGGGGTTGATCGCGTCGGCCGGGCCGCTGGTGCCGCATCGCGAGGTGGAACCCACCGACACGCTGATGATGATCTTCACCTCGGGAACCAGCGGCGAACCGAAGGCAGTTCAGATCACCCACTTGACCGTGATCTTCGCCGGCGCCAACCTGATTGGCCGGTTCGAGGTCGACTCGACGGGTGTCTGCTATCTGTCGATGCCGCTGTTCCACTCGAACGCGCTGCTCGCCGGCTGGAGCGTCGCCGTCGGCTCCGGTTCGGCGATGGTGCCGGCCACCTTTTCGGCGTCGCGTCTGCTGTCCGACCTACGCCGCTACGGCGCGACCTATATGAATTACGTCGGCAAGCCGCTGGCGTACGTGCTGGCCACTCCCGAGCAGCCCGACGACGCGGACAACCCGTTGCGGGTCGCCTTCGGCAACGAGGCCAGCGACCGCGACATCGCCGAATTCAGTCGGCGTTTCGACTGCACGGTCTGGGATGGCTTCGGTTCGAGCGAAGGCGCCATCATCATCACCCGCGAAGACGGTTGCCCGCCCGGCTCGTTGGGACAAGGCTTTCCGGGTGTGGGCATCTACAACCCCGACACGCTCACCGAATGCGCGGTAGCCCGATTTGACGCAGACGGCGCGCTGGTCAACCCCGACGACGCGATCGGTGAACTGGTCAACACCACCGGCGCCGGGCTGTTCGCCGGCTACTACAACGACAAGGACGCGACCGACGCGCGGTTGCGCAACGGGATGTTCTGGTCCGGCGACCTGGCCTACCGGGACGCCGACGGCTGGATCTACTTCGCCGGGCGCAGCGGCGACTGGCTGCGGGTCGACGGCGAGAACATGACCACCGCGCCGATCGAGCGGATCCTGCAGCGGATGCCCGCGATCAGCCAGGTCGCGGTCTACGCGGTGCCCGACCCGCAGGTCGGCGACCAGGTCATGGCGGCGCTGGTCCTGGTCGACGGCGCGATGCTGGCGCCGGGGGAATTCAGCGAGTTTCTGGCCGCCCAGCCGGATCTGTCGCCGAAAGCGTGGCCGCGACACGTCTGGATCACCGACAAGCTGCCCACCACCGCCACCAACAAGGTCCTCAAACGGCAGCTCAGCGCGTACGGCAGCAGCCCGCCCGGCGGCCTGATCTGGACCCGGACCGGCCGCGACACCAGCTACACAGTCGCCGACCGCACCGCTAAAGCCCAGGTCAGCGCTGGTTGAAGCCGCCGGCTCCACGGGAATGCCGCTGCTCGGTCGCGCGTTATGGGCATAGCGGCTGAACTGGCATAATGGTCAGCCGAAGTCCGGGTTCCGGTTCACGTCAGGTTTCTCTTACGATCTGGCGACCCGGCGGCCCACGAATGAAGAGGACACCATGAAGGCTGACATCCATCCCGCTTACGGCGAGACCACCGTGGTCTGCGGTTGCGGCAATACTTTCCAGACGCGTAGCACCAAGGAGAGCGGCCAGCTCGTGGTCGAGGTCTGCTCGCAGTGCCACCCGTTCTACACCGGCAAGCAGAAGATTCTGGACAGCGGTGGCCGCGTTGCCCGCTTCGAGAAGCGGTACGGCAAGCGCACGGCCGGCGCCGACAAGGAAGCTTCGGCCGACAAGTAGCACGATCGACGCCCGGACTGTCGCGGTAACCGCGCAGGACGGGCGTCGTTTCATGTGTGGGAGAGTCCAGCGAGGAGGTGAGCATGACGCAAGTCGGACCGGCGATTGATGCGCTGGTGGCCGAGCATGCCGACCTCGAAGCCAAGCTGTCCGACCCGGAGCTGCACAACGATGCCGCCAACGCCCGCAAGGTCGGCCGCCGGTTCGCGCGGCTGGCCCCGATCGTGGCGACCTATCGCCAGCTCACCTCGGCGCGCGACGATCTCGAGACCGCGCGTGAATTCGCGGTCGACGACTCGTCGTTCGCCGACGAGGTCACCGAGCTCGAAACGCGGGTAGACGAGTTGGAGACCAAGCTCAGCGACATGCTCGCGCCGCGCGACCCGCATGACGCCGACGATGTGGTGCTCGAGGTCAAATCCGGTGAGGGCGGCGAAGAGTCGGCTCTGTTCGCCGCGGACCTGGCCCGGATGTACATCCGCTACGCGGAGCGGCACGGTTGGACCGTGACCGTGCTGGACGAAACCCACTCCGACTTGGGCGGTTACAAGGACGCGACGCTGACCATCGCCAGCAAGGGCGACTCCGTCGACGGCGTGTGGTCGCGCCTGAAATTCGAGGGCGGCGTGCATCGCGTGCAGCGAGTTCCGGTCACCGAATCTCAGGGCCGCGTGCACACCTCGGCCGCGGGCGTGCTGGTCTATCCCGAGCCCGAAGAGGTGGGCGAGGTGCAGATCGACGATTCGGATCTGCGGATCGACGTCTACCGGTCGTCCGGTAAGGGCGGTCAGGGTGTCAACACGACCGACTCCGCGGTGCGAATCACCCACCTGCCCACCGGAATTGTGGTCACCTGCCAAAACGAGCGGTCGCAACTGCAGAACAAGGCCCGCGCCATGCTGGTGCTCGCGGCCCGGCTGCAGGCACTGGCCGAGGAGCAGGCGCAGGCCGACGCATCGGCCGACCGGGCCAGCCAGATCCGCACCGTGGACCGCAGCGAGCGCATCCGCACCTACAACTTCCCGGAGAACCGGATCGCCGACCACCGGATCAATTTCAAGGCACACAACCTCGACCAGGTTCTGGACGGCGACCTGGATGCACTCTTTGACGCCCTGGGCGCCGCCGACAAGCAAGCCCGGTTGCAGCAGGCATGACCTTCGTCCGGCGACAGTGCGGGTCGCAAGACCCGGGGTGGGGGCACCGCCCGCTTGCGGGGCAGAGGCGGACCATTGCGCCCCGACTGCGTTGCGCAATCGACTCGGCGACAACGCTGCTCGCAGAAGCCGGCATCGACTCCGCCCGCTACGACGCCGAGGAACTGGCGGCGCATCTGGCCGGCACCCAGCGCGGTCGGCTGGCCCTGCTCACCCCGCCTGATGACGCATTCTTCGACCGCTACCGGGCCGCGATCGCCGATCGGTCGCGCCGGGTTCCCCTGCAACACCTGACCGGTACGGCCGCTTTCGGTCCCTTGACCCTGACCGTCGGGCCCGGTGTCTTCATCCCTCGCCCCGAAACCGAGGCGATCCTGGAATGGGTTATGGGACAACGTCTTCCGCACGCTGCGCTGATCGTCGACCTGTGCACCGGTTCGGGTGCGCTGGCGCTCGGCGTGGCGCGGCAGTGGCCCCACGCCCGGGTCATCGGCGTGGACGACTCCGAGGTGGCTCTCGAGTACGCCCGCAGTAACGCGACCGGCACCGCCGTCGAGTTGCTGCACGCCGATGTGACGGGGCCCGGCGTGCTGAGCGAACTCGACGGGCGGGTCGACCTGCTGGTGTCCAACCCGCCCTACGTTCCCGACGGCGCCGAGCTCGAACCCGAAGTCCTCGAACATGATCCGTCCCATGCCGTCTTCGGCGGACCGGACGGGATGGCGGTGATCACCCCAATCGTCAAGGTGGCCGAAAGACTGCTCCGTCCCGGCGGCCTGTTCGCCATCGAACACGACGACACGACATCCTCGCCGACCGTCGATTTGCTCAGCAAGACAGCGTCATTCGACGCCATTGTTCCGCATGACGATCTCACCGGACGGCCGCGATTCGTCACGGCCCGCCGAAGCGGCAGTGGCTCATGAGCGACACCTTCGACTGCACCGACCACGAACAGCGCTCGCGCGCAATCACTTCGGCGGCTGCCGCAGTGAAGAACGGCGGCCTGGTCGTTCTGCCGACCGACACGGTGTACGGGTTGGGTGCCGATGCGTTCAACAGCACCGCGGTGGCCGCACTGCTGGCCGCGAAGGGCCGCGGCCGCGACATGCCGGTGCCGGTTCTGGTCGGTTCCTGGCACACCATCGACGGCCTGGCCATGACGGTGACCCCTGTTATGCGCAACCTGGTCCGGGCATTCTGGCCCGGCGCCCTGAGCCTGGTGGTCCGGCAGGCGCCCTCGGTGCAATGGGATCTGGGCGACGCGCGCGGCACTGTCATGCTGCGGATGCCCCTGCACCCGGTCGCGATCGAACTGCTGCGCGAGGTCGGGCCGATGGCCGTCTCCAGCGCCAACATCTCCGGACGCCCGCCCGCGGTAAACGCCGGCGATGCGCGCCAGCAGCTCGGCGACCTGGTCGACGTCTACCTCGATGGCGGGCCTGCCGCCGAGCAGTCCGCCTCGACCATCCTGGATCTGACCGCACCGGAACCGCGCATCCTGCGAGCCGGTCCGATCAGCGCCGTGCGCATCGCCGAGGTACTCGGCGTCGACGCCGACACTCTGGCCGGCTGACCGGCTCAGATCGATCTCAGACCGGTGCAGTACGGTTTTTCGGATGGTCAGCGGTGCCGACAACCTCGCCGGTGGTTTGCTCGCCCTGGCTGATCGCGGCGCCGGCGTCCCCCTGCGCGAACTCGCTCTCGTCGGCCTGACCGCTGCGATCGTCACCTACTTCGCCACCGGGCCCGTGCGCACGCTGGCAACCCGGTTCGGTGCCGTCGCATATCCCCGCGAACGCGATGTGCATGTCACGCCGACGCCGCGAATGGGCGGGCTGGCCATGTACATCGGTGTGGTCGCCGCGGTGTTTTTGGCGTCGCAACTTCCCGCGCTCACCCGCGGGTTCGTCTACTCGACGGGAATGCCCGCGGTGGTGCTGGCGGGCGGCCTGATCATGGGCATCGGCCTGATCGACGATCGGTGGGGCCTCGACGCGCTGACGAAATTCGCCGGTCAGATCACCGCGGCCAGTGTGCTGGTCACGATGGGCGTGGCCTGGAGCGTCCTCTATATCCCGTTGGGCGGCGTGGGCACGATCGTGCTCGACCAGGTGTCGTCGATTCTGCTCACGCTGGCTCTGACCGTGTCGATCGTCAACGCGATGAACTTCGTCGACGGACTCGACGGTCTGGCCGCCGGGCTGGGATTGATCACGGCGCTGGCCATCTGCATGTTCTCCGTCGGACTTCTTCGCGACCACGGCGGCGACGTGTTGTTCTATCCGCCCGCGGTCATCTCGGTTGTGCTGGCCGGCGCCTGTCTGGGATTTTTGCCCCACAACTTCCATCCGGCCAAGATCTTCATGGGCGATTCCGGTTCGATGCTGATCGGGCTCATGCTGGCCGCGGCCTCGACGACGGCCGCGGGGCCCATTTCGCAGAACGCCTACGGCGCCCGCGATGTGTTTGCTCTGCTGTCGCCGTTCCTGTTGGTCGTCGCGGTGATGTTCGTGCCCATGCTCGACTTGCTGCTGGCGATCGTGCGCCGCACCCGAGCCGGGCGAAGTGCGTTCAGTCCGGACAAGATGCACCTGCATCACCGACTGCTGCAGATCGGCCATTCGCATCGACGGGTGGTGCTGATCATTTATCTGTGGGTGGGCATTGTCGCTTTCGGCACGGCAAGCACCATCTTCTTCAATCCCCGAGACACTGCCGCGGTCATGCTCGGTGCGATTGCGATCGCTATTTTCGCGACGTTGATACCGCTGCTCCGACGCCGTGACGATGTCTACGACGAGGAGTAGTAGAGCCCTCGTCGATGTGGTACGGTGCTGGTAGAACCCGAATTAACCTCGCGGGTTGCCGGCCATCGGCAGTCGGAGTCAGCTCCGATCCTGTCGACCAACGACCGACAATGGGGAGTAGTCCCTTGGGTGATGCGAGTGCGGTGAAAGCGCTCCGATACGCTCAACGGGCCACGTAATGAGCAACACACAACTCCCCCCGAACGAGGACTGAGGTGCTGCAGTGACTACACCAGCGCAGGACGCGCCGTTGGTGTTCCCGTCCATTGCGTTCCGGCCCATTCGACTCCTCCTCATCTCGGTGGTGCTGACCGCCGTCGCGGTCGCCATCGCGGCCGCGCTGGGCAATCCGATGGTCGGGGTTTTCTTCGGTGTCGGGCTGTTGCTGGGTTTGCTCAATGCACTCGGCGTCCAGCGTTCGGTAGCGGCGATCACCGCCGAAGAGCACCCGCTGAAGAAGAAGATGGCAGCGAACTCCGCGACGCGACTGCTGGTGATCACGACCGTCGGGTTGGCGGTCGCGTTCGTATTTCGGCCGGCCGGGCTTGGCGTTCTGTTTGGACTTGCGCTCTTCCAGGTACTGCTTGTGCTGACGACCTCGCTGCCTGTGTGGAAGAAGATGCGTAGCGGCGTGGCCGACGGTAGCGAAGGGACGGAATACAGCAATGACTGAGACGCTGCTTGCGGAGGGCGCCATCGAGGTCGGTCATCATGAGACCGTCAAATTGCTCGGCCTGACCATCAATCTCGACACGGTTGCGTCGTCGGCGTTAGCGGCCGTCATCGTGCTCGCGCTGGCATTCTTCTTGCGCTCCAAAGTCACCTCCAGCGGCGTCCCCGGCGGTGTGCAGCTGTTCTTCGAGGCGATCACGATCCAGATGCGCAACCAGATTGAAAGCGCGATCGGAATGCGCATCGCCCCCTTCGTATTGCCACTGGCGGTAACGCTATTCGTGTACATCCTGATCTCGAACTGGTTGTCGGTGCTGCCAGTCCAGTACACCAGCGGACCCGGAGGATCGCCGAAGGAGTTGTTCGCTCCGCCGGCGTCGGACATCAACTACGTGTTGGCCCTCGCGCTGTTCGTCTTCATCTGCTACCACCTGGCCGGCATCTGGCGAGCGGGACCCGTCGGGTACCCAGCCAAGGTGCTCAAGGGACACGTCTGGGGCTCGCTGCCCAAGGTGGTCGGAATTATCTTCATGCCGATCAACGTGGTCGAAGAGCTCGCCAAGCCGATCTCGTTGTCGCTCCGACTTTTTGGCAACATCTTCGCCGGTGGCATCCTGGTCGCGCTGATCGCGCTGTTCCCGCCGTACGTGTTGTGGGCGCCGAACGCGATCTGGAAGGCGTTCGACCTCTTCGTCGGCGCGATCCAGGCGTTCATCTTCGCGCTGCTGACCATCCTGTACTTCAGCCAGTCGATGGAGCTGGAGGAAGACAACCATTAAGACGTCCTGGCTCGACCACCACAGACTTGGTAGACCGCTACCAAATATCAAGGAGGATAAGCAATGAACCCACAAATCGCGGAGGGCGCCCTCATCGGCGGTGGACTGATCATGGCCGGTGGCGCGATCGGTGCCGGTATCGGTGACGGTGTCGCCGGTAACGCTCTGATCGCCGGCATCGCCCGCCAGCCCGAGGCGCAGGGACGGTTGTTCGTGCCGTTCTTCATCACGGTTGGTTTGGTCGAGGCGGCATACTTCATCAACTTGGCCTTCATGGCGCTGTTCGTCTTCGCCACTCCAGTCAAGTAAACCGTCGATATGGGTGACATGAGCGCTGTGGTTGTGGCGGCCGCCGATCAGGCCGAAGGTAACTTCCTTCTGCCTAACGGCACCTTCTTCGTCGTGCTGATCATCTTCTTGATCGTGCTCGGCGTGATCGCCACCTTCGTGGTTCCCGCCGATCGCGAAGGTGCTCAAAGAGCGCGACAACATGGTCACCAAGACGGCTGCCGACAACAAGAAATCCACCGAGCAATTCGCCGCAGCCCGCGAGGACTACGAGAAGGCGCTGACTGCCGCCCGAGTCACGGCATCGGCGGTTCGCGACGAGGCTCGGACCGAGGGCCGCAAGGTCGTCGACGAGAAGCGCGGGAAGGCCGAGGAGCAGGTTTCCTCAACGCTGCAAAACGCTTCCGAGCAACTGAAGCGGGAGGGTGACGCGGTGGCTGCGGACCTTCGCACGCGTGTGGAGAGCAACTCCACCACGTTGGCGAGCCGCATCCTCGGCGTCGAGATCAGCACCTCGGTTTCGGCCACAAGTTCGGAGCGGTAAGCACGAAATGTCAACATTCATCGGGCAGCTATTCGGGTTTGCCGTCATCATTCTGCTGGTCTGGCGCTATGTCGTCCCGCAGGTGCGCAAGATGATGGCAGACCGGCAAGAACACCGTGCGCCAGCAGTTGGCGGACTCCGCGGCCGCCGCTGATCGGTTGGCCGAGGCCAGCCGTGCTCACGCCAAGGCGAAGGAAGACGCCAACGCCGAGGCGCAGCGGTTGACCGAAGATGCGAAGGACGACGCACAGCGCATCGGCGAGCAACTGCGCGCCCAGGCCGACAGTGACGCCGAGCGGATCAAGCAGCAGGGCGTCAAGCAGGCCGAGCTGATGCGTGCGCAGTTGATCCGTCAGCTGCGTCAGGACATCGGTGCCGAATCAGTGCACCGGGCAAGCGAATTGGTGCGCGGTTTCGTCGCCGACCCGGACTCAGCAGTCGGCGACTGTCGACCGTTTCCTCGACGATCTCGACGAGATGGCGTCTTCGACGGCCGAGATTCAGTACCCCGTCGCGACCAAGATGCGCTCGGCCAGCCGGCAGGGGCTGACCGGACTGCTGGACAAGTTCGGCGAGATCGCCGACGGCCTCGACGACCAAGGGTTATCGACGCTCGCCGATGATCTGATATCCGTTGCGGCGCTGCTGAATCAACGAGGCCGTGGTCACCCGCTACCTCACGCAACCCGCAGAGGACGCGTCGCCGCGAGTCCGACTGCTCGAGCGACTGGTGTCGGGCAAGGTCGGTGAGCCCGCGCTTGAAGTCGTCAAAGACGGCAGTCTCCCAACGCTGGTCGGCCGACGGCGATCTCGATCGACGCCATCGAGCTGGCGGGACGGCAGGCGCTGCTGATTCGCGCCGAACAAGCGCGGGCCAAGCTCGACGAGGTGGAAGACCAGTTGTTCCGGTTCTCCCGCATCCTCGACGCCCAGCCGCGTCTGTCCATCTTGCTGGGTGACTACGACACACCGGCGGATGCCCGAGTTCAGTTGCTGCGCAACGTCCTTGGCAAGCGCGGGTGCCGGCGTCAACGCGATCACGACCGATCTTCTCGCCAAGACGGTCGAGTTGCTTCGTGGACAGCCGGCCGAAGACGCCGTGCAGAGTCTGGCCGAAGTCGCGGTGGCTCGACGTGGCGAGGTCGTCGCGCAGGTGAGTGCGGCAGCCGAACTCAGCGACGCCCAGCACACCCGCCTCACCGAGGTGCTGAGCCGGATCTACGGCCACCCGGTCACGGCGCAGATCTCCATCGACCCAGAGCTGCTCGGCGGGCTCGCAATTTCGGTCGGCGACGAGATCATCGACGGCACGCTTTCGTCTCGTCTCGCCGCGGCCCAGACCCAATTGCCGGACTGACCCACTACCGACGTAACACCATCGACAAGCAGGAAGAACGAAAAGCCATGGCAGAGTTGACAATCTCGGCTGACGACATTCAGGGCGCGATCGAGGAGTACGTAAGCTCCTTCACCTCCGACACCACCAAGGAAGAGGTGGGCACCGTCGTCGATACCGGAGACGGCATCGCCCACGTCGAGGGCCTGCCGTCGGTGATGACCCAAGAGCTCCTCGAGTTCTCCGGCGGAGTCCTCGGCGTCGCGCTCAACCTCGACGAGCACAGCGTCGGCGCGGTCATCCTGGGTGACTTCGAGAAGCTGGCACAGGGTCAACAAGTCAAGCGCACCGGCGAGGTCCTCTCGGTCCCGGTCGGCGACGAGTTCCTCGGCCGCGTGATCAACCCACTGGGCGAGCCGATCGACGGCCAGGGCGACATCAAAGCCGAAGCCCGCCGCGCCCTGGAGATTCAGGCCCCGTCGGTGGTGCAGCGGCAAAGCGTCTCGGAGCCGCTGCAGACCGGCATCAAGGCCATCGACGCGATGACGCCGATCGGTCGTGGCCAGCGTCAGCTGATCATCGGTGACCGCAAGACCGGCAAGACCGCGGTGTGCGTCGACACCATCCTGAACCAGCGCGAGAACTGGGAGAGCGGCGACGAGAAGAAGCAGGTGCGCTGCGTCTACGTGGCGATCGGCCAGAAGGGCACCACGATCGCTTCGGTGCGGCGCGCGCTCGACGAGGGCGGCGCGATGGACTACACCACCATCGTCGCGGCGCCGGCGTCCGACGCCGCCGGGTTCAAATGGCTTGCGCCCTACACCGGTTCGGCGATTGCCCAGCACTGGATGTACAACGGCAAGCACGTGCTGATCGTCTTCGACGACCTGAGCAAGCAGGCCGAGGCGTACCGCGCCATCTCGCTGCTGCTGCGTCGTCCGCCCGGTCGTGAGGCCTACCCGGGTGACGTGTTCTACCTGCACTCGCGGCTGCTGGAGCGCTGCGCCAAGCTGTCCGACGAGCTCGGCGGCGGCTCGCTGACCGGCCTTCCGGTGATCGAGACCAAGGCCAACGACATCTCGGCCTACATCCCGACCAACGTCATCTCGATCACCGACGGCCAGGTTTTCCTGGAGTCCGACTTGTTCAACCAGGGTGTCCGGCCGGCGATCAACGTCGGTGTGTCGGTGTCCCGTGTCGGTGGCGCGGCGCAGATCAAGGCCATGAAAGAGGTGGCGGGCTCGCTGCGTCTGGACCTGTCGCAGTACCGCGAGCTGGAGTCGTTCGCGGCCTTCGCCTCGGACCTGGACGCCACGTCGAAGGCACAGCTGGATCGCGGCGAGCGGCTGGTCGAGCTGCTCAAGCAGCCGCAGTACCAGCCGTCACCGGTTGAGGAGCAGGTCATTTCGATCTTCCTCGGCACCGGTGGGCACCTCGACTCGGTTCCGGCCGAAGACGTGCACCGCTTCGAGACCGAGTTCCTCGACCACATCCGCGGCGGCCAAGGACGGCATCCTGTCCGACATCAAGGAATCGCAGAAGCTCAGCGAAGAGACCGAGAAGAAGTTGGTCGACGCGATCAACGAGTTCAAGAAGGGCTTCGCGGCGACCGGCGGTGGATCGGTGGTGCGCGACGAGCACGTCGAGGCCCTCGACGAAGACGAGGTGGAAAAAGAAGCAGTGCAGGTACACAAGCCCGCACCGCCGGAGCAGAAGAAGTAATCGAAGATGGCTGCCACACTTCGCGAACTGCGGGGTCGCATTCGTTCCGCTGGGTCGATCAAAAAGATCACCAAGGCCCAGGAGATGATCGCGACGTCGCGCATCGGCAAGGCACAGGCGCGGCTGAAAGAGGCCCGGCCCTACACCGACGAGATCACCCGCGTGCTCACCACGCTCGCATCGGAGGCGGCTCTCGACCACCCGCTGCTGGTCGAGAAGTCCTCACCGAAACGGGTTGGCGTGCTGGTGGTCTCGTCGGACCGAGGCCTGTGCGGCGCGTACAACTCCAGCGCCTTCCGCAAGGCCGAGGAGCTCTTCTCGCGCCTGCGAGCAAGACGGCAAGACTCCGGTGCTCTACACCGTTGGACGTAAAGCGCAGGGCTACTTCAAGTTCCGCAACTGGGACATCAGCGAATCGTGGACCGGTTTCTCGGAGCGGCCCAGCTACGAGAACGCCGCGGAGGTCGCCGAGACTCTGGTGAGCGCCTTCATGGCCGGCGCCGGCGACGACGACGAGTCCGAGTGACGAGTCCGGCGGTCGACGAATTGCACATCGTCTACACCGAATTCAAGTCGATGATGTCGCAATCGGTTGGAGCGCACCGGATGGCCCCGATGGTCGTGGAGTACGTCGAGGACGACAACGAGCCGCACACGCTGTACTCGTTCGAGCCGGATGCGACGACGCTGTTCGACGCGCTGCTGCCGCGTTACGTGACCACCCGCGTCTACACGGCGCTGCTCGAGTCCGCCGCGTCAGAACTGGCGTCACGCCAGCGGGCGATGAAGTCGGCCAGCGACAACGCCGACGACCTGATCAAGTCGCTCACGCTCGAGGCGAACCGCGAGCGGCAGGCTCAGATCACCCAGGAAATCAGCGAAATCGTCGGTGGCGCAAACGCGCTCGCCGACGCCAAATAGGCCCCATCAGGAAGCGAAGAGGATATGGCTGCTACCACCCAAAAGGCTGAGAAGTCGACGAACTCGAAGGGCAGCGACACCAACGGCCGCGTGGTGCGGATCACCGGACCCGTCGTCGACGTCGAATTCCCGCGCGGCTCTGTGCCCGCAGTTGTTCAATGCGCTGCACGCCGAGATCACCTACGAGGATCTCGCGAAGACGCTGACGCTGGAGGTCGCTCAGCACCTCGGTGACAACCTGGTCCGCGCCATCTCGATGCAACCGACCGACGGACTGGTCCGCGGCGTCGAGGTGACCGACACCGGAAAAGGGATTTCCGTTCCGGTCGGCGACGGCGTCAAGGGCCACGTGTTCAACGCGCTGGGCGACTGCCTGGACGAGCCGGGCTACGGAGAAGACTTCGATCACTGGGCGATTCACCGTAAGCCGCCGCCGTTCGACGAGCTCGAGCCGCGCACCGAGATGCTCGAGACCGGCCTGAAGGTCGTCGACCTGCTCACCCCCTACGTGCGTGGTGGAAAGATCGCGCTGTTCGGCGGTGCGGGTGTGGGCAAGACCGTTCTGATCCAGGAGATGATCAACCGTATCGCCCGAAACTTCGGTGGTACTTCGGTATTCGCCGGCGTCGGGGAGCGCACCCGTGAGGGCAACGACCTGTGGGTAGAGCTCGGCGAGGCCGACGTGCTCAAGGACACCGCGCTGGTCTTCGGTCAGATGGACGAGCCGCCCGGCACCCGTATGCGAGTCGCGTTGTCGGCGTTGACGATGGCCGAGTACTTCCGCGACGAGCAGGGCCAGGACGTGCTGCTGTTCATCGACAACATCTTCCGGTTCACCCAGGCCGGCTCCGAGGTCTCGACACTGCTCGGCCGGATGCCTTCGGCCGTGGGTTACCAGCCCACGCTGGCCGACGAGATGGGTGAGCTGCAGGAGCGGATCACCTCGACCCGAGGCAAGTCCATCACCTCGATGCAAGCGGTGTACGTGCCCGCCGACGACTACACCGACCCGGCACCGGCGACGACGTTCGCGCACTTGGACGCCACCACCGAGCTGTCGCGAAACGTGTTCTCCAAGGGCATCTTCCCGGCGGTGGACCCCCTGGCGTCCAGCTCGACCATCCTCGACCCCGCGATCGTCGGCGACGAGCACTACCGGGTGGCGCAGGAAGTGATCCGAATCCTGCAGCGCTACAAGGACCTTCAGGACATCATCGCGATTCTGGGTATCGACGAGCTGTCCGAGGAGGACAAGCAGCAGGTCAACCGGGCGCGCCGCATCGAGCGGTTCCTCTCGCAGAACATGATGGCGGCCGAGCAGTTCACCGGCCAGCCGGGATCCACCGTTCCGCTGAAGGAAACCATCGAGGCGTTCGACAAGCTGGCCAAGGGCGATTTCGACCACATCCCCGAGCAGGCCTTCTTCCTCATCGGTGGCCTGGACGACCTGGCCAAGAAGGCCGAAAGCTTCGGCGCCAAGCTGTGATGTGTCGGTGCCGGCGGCGGATGAGCGTGGAAGGGCAGGTGTGAGATGGCCGTGCTGAACGTGGAGATCGTTGCCGTCGACCGGAAGATCTGGTCGGGCGAGGCGACGTTCCTCTTCACGCGCACCACGGTGGGGGAGATCGGGATTCTGCCCAGTCACATCCCGCTGGTTGCGCAACTGGTCGACGACGCCATGGTTCGTGTCGAGCGTGAGGGCGAGGATGACCTTCGGGTCGCCATCGAAGGCGGCTTCCTGTCGGTCACCGAGGAGAGCGTCAGCATCCTCGCCGAGTTCGCGCAGTTCGAGTCGGAGATCGACGAGTCTGCGGCCAAAGAGGATTCGGAGTCAGACGACCCTCGCATTGCTGCCAGGGGACGCGGCAGACTGCGCGCTGTCGGCGCGCTCGACTGACGGACCGCGGCGATGAGCGCGCTCATGATTGTCATGGTCGTGCTCGTCGCTGTGCTGGGGCTTGCGGTCGTCGCACTGAGCTATCGGTTGTGGAAGCTGCGCCAGGGTGGGACCGCGGCGATCATGCGGGACATTCCCGCGGTCGGTGGACACGGCTGGCGCCACGGCGTAATCCGTTATCGCGGAGGCGATGCCGCGTTCTACCGACTGTCGAGTGTTCGGCTGTGGCCGGACCGGAAGCTCAACAGACGCGGGGTCGAGCTCGTCTCGCGGCGCCCACCGCGGGGCGACGAGTTCGACATCATGACCGAAGAGATCATCGTGCTGGAGCTGCGCGATACCACGCAGGACCGCAGGGCGGACTACGAAATCGCTTTGGACCGAGGCGCATTGACCGCGTTCCAGTCGTGGCTGGAATCACGTCCCTCGCCGCGTGCGCGGCGTCGCAGCACCTGAGGTGACGGCGATCGGCTAGTGCGGCCGTCCGCCGCCGGGTTGCCAGAGCACGTCGCCGTCGACGTTGACCGCCCGGCACAAGATGAACAGCAAGTCCGACAGCCGGTTCAGGTACTTCGCGGGCAGCGGGCTGACGTCCGTCGGGTGCTGCTCGATCGCAGCCCAGGCCGAACGCTCAGCGCGTCGCGCCACCGTGCGGGCGACGTGCAGCAGGGCCGAGAGCGCCGAACCGCCAGGCAGCACAAAGGATTTGAGCGGAGGCAGGCTTGCGTTGAACTCGTCGCACCAGCGTTTCGAGTCGGTCGACGTAGTCCTGCGTGATGCGCAGCGGAGGATGCTCCGGGTTCTCGACGACCGGCGTCGACGAGATCCGCGCCGGCGTCGAACAGATCATTCTGGATCTGTCGCAGCACGTCGGCTATCTGCTGCTCCGGGGCGCCCAGGGCGATCGCAGTGCCGATCGCCGCGTTGGCCTCGTCGCAGTCGGCGTATGCCACCAATCGCGTGTCGTTCTTCGATACCCGGGAGAAGTCACTCAACCCCGTCGTTCCGTCGTCGCCGGTCCGGGTATAGATGCGGGTCAGATGTACTGCCATGAACAAAACGTACCCGTCCGACTGACCTAGCCGACTGACAGGTCGGTACGGCTTCACTAAACTAACCCGCGTGGCCGAGCATTTCGTGGTGACCGGCGGCAGTCGGTTGTCGGGCGAAGTCGCTGTCGGGGGAGCCAAAAACAGCGTTCTCAAGCTGATGGCGGCCGCGCTGCTGGCCGAAGGCACCAGCACGATCACCAACTGTCCCGACATTCTCGACGTGCCGTTGATGGCCGAGGTGTTGAGAGGCCTGGGTGCCAACGTCGAACTGGACGGCGCGACGGTACGCATCACCTCGCCCGACGAACCCGAAATACGACGCCGACTTCGCCGCGGTGCGCCAGTTCCGGGCCTCGGTCTGCGTGCTCGGCCCGTTGGTGGGGCGATGCAAGCGCGCCAAGGTCGCGCTGCCGGGGGGTGACGCCATCGGGTCGCGGCCGTTGGACATGCACCAGGCCGGCCTGCGCCAGCTCGGCGCCGTCTGCAACATCGAGCACGGCTGCGTCGTCGCGCATGCAGATTCCCTGCACGGCGCGGAGATTCAGCTCGAGTTCCCCTCGGTCGGAGCGACCGAGAACATCTTGATGGCCGCGGTTCTGGCCGAGGGCGTCACGACGATTCACAATGCGGCGCGCGAGCCGGACGTGGTCGACCTGTGCACGATGTTGAACCAGATGGGCGCGCACGTCGAAGGCGCGGGCTCGCCGACGATGACGATCACCGGTGTACCGCGGATGTACCCGACGGAGCATCGCGTGATCGGCGATCGAATAGTGGCCGCCACCTGGGGTATCGCCGCGGCGATGACCCGCGGCGACGTCACGGTGACCGGCGTCGATCCGGCACATCTGCAGGTGGTGCTGCACAAGCTGCACGACGCCGGCGCCACGGTCACCCAGACCGACGACAGTTTCCGGATCACCCAGTACGAGCGGCCGAAGGCCGTCAACGTCGCAACGTTGCCGTTCCCCGGTTTCCCGACGGATCTGCAGCCGATGGCGATTGCGCTGTCGTCGATCGCCGACGGCACCTCGATGATCACCGAGAACGTTTTCGAGGCGCGGTTCCGGTTTGTCGAGGAGATGATCCGCCTGGGTGCCGATGCCCGCACCGACGGTCATCACGCCGTCGTTCGAGGTCTTCCTCAACTGTCGAGTGCACCCGTGTGGTCATCGGACATCCGGGCCGGCGCCGGACTGGTGCTTGCCGGCCTGGTCGCCGATGGCGACACCGAGGTGCACGACGTCTTTCACATCGACCGGGGTTACCCGCTGTTCGTGGAGAACCTGGCCAGTCTCGGCGCCGAGATCGAGAGGGTAGAGTAGGTCGGTAAGTACGGCGCACGCCTGCTGAATCCAGCAGAGGGTGCAGTTTGACGGCGCTTTTGCGATGGAGTACAGTAGCAGGGTTGCCCGAAAACGGGTGTTGTTTGAGAACTCAATAGTGTGTTTGGTGGTTTTGTTTTGTTGTTGTTTTTGGCCATGCTTTCACTTCCCGTGTGGGGGTGTGGTTTTGTTTTTTTGATGCCAGTTTTTGGTGTCTTTTTGCTGTGATCAGATTGTTCTGATTCGAATTCTCTTGTGCCTTTTGGGGTGCGGGATGTTTTTGTTTGGAGAGTTTGATCCTGGCTCAGGACGAACGCTGGCGGCGTGCTTAACACATGCAAGTCGAACGGAAAGGCCCTTTCGGGGGTACTCGAGTGGCGAACGGGTGAGTAACACGTGGGTGATCTGCCCTGCACTTTGGGATAAGCCTGGGAAACTGGGTCTAATACCGGATAGGACTACGGACTGCATGGTCTGTGGTGGAAAGCTTTTGCGGTGTGGGATGGGCCCGCGGCCTATCAGCTTGTTGGTGGGGTGATGGCCTACCAAGGCGACGACGGGTAGCCGGCCTGAGAGGGTGTCCGGCCACACTGGGACTGAGATACGGCCCAGACTCCTACGGGAGGCAGCAGTGGGGAATATTGCACAATGGGCGCAAGCCTGATGCAGCGACGCCGCGTGGGGGATGACGGCCTTCGGGTTGTAAACCTCTTTCACCATCGGCGAAGCCCATGATTTTTGTTGTGGGTGACGGTAGGTGGAGAAGAAGCACCGGCCAACTACGTGCCAGCAGCCGCGGTAATACGTAGGGTGCGAGCGTTGTCCGGAATTACTGGGCGTAAAGAGCTCGTAGGTGGTTTGTCGCGTTGTCCGTGAAATTCCCTGGCTTAACTGGGGGCGTGCGGGCGATACGGGCAGACTGGAGTACTGCAGGGGAGACTGGAATTCCTGGTGTAGCGGTGGAATGCGCAGATATCAGGAGGAACACCGGTGGCGAAGGCGGGTCTCTGGGCAGTAACTGACGCTGAGGAGCGAAAGCGTGGGGAGCGAACAGGATTAGATACCCTGGTAGTCCACGCCGTAAACGGTGGGTACTAGGTGTGGGTTTCCTTCCTTGGGATCCGTGCCGTAGCTAACGCATTAAGTACCCCGCCTGGGGAGTACGGCCGCAAGGCTAAAACTCAAAGGAATTGACGGGGGCCCGCACAAGCGGCGGAGCATGTGGATTAATTCGATGCAACGCGAAGAACCTTACCTGGGTTTGACATGCACAGGACGCCGGTAGAGATATCGGTTCCCTTGTGGCCTGTGTGCAGGTGGTGCATGGCTGTCGTCAGCTCGTGTCGTGAGATGTTGGGTTAAGTCCCGCAACGAGCGCAACCCTTGTCTCATGTTGCCAGCGCGTTATGGCGGGGACTCGTGAGAGACTGCCGGGGTCAACTCGGAGGAAGGTGGGGATGACGTCAAGTCATCATGCCCCTTATGTCCAGGGCTTCACACATGCTACAATGGCCGGTACAAAGGGCTGCGATGCCGTGAGGCTTAGCGAATCCTTTAAAGCCGGTCTCAGTTCGGATCGGGGTCTGCAACTCGACCCCGTGAAGTCGGAGTCGCTAGTAATCGCAGATCAGCAACGCTGCGGTGAATACGTTCCCGGGCCTTGTACACACCGCCCGTCACGTCATGAAAGTCGGTAACACCCGAAGCCAGTGGCCTAACCCTTGTGGGGGGAGCTGTCGAAGGTGGGATCGGCGATTGGGACGAAGTCGTAACAAGGTAGCCGTACCGGAAGGTGCGGCTGGATCACCTCCTTTCTAAGGAGCACCACGAAAAGACACCCTCATTGGTGGGGGTGTGAGCCGTGAGGAGCCTGTTCACCTGTAGTGGGTGTGGGCTTGGTGCACAACAACAATCGTCTTCTGTTGTTGAGGCAGCAGAATTCGCCGGCACACTATTGGGTCCTGAGGCAACACCTTCTCAGGGGTTGTCGCTCCATCTTGGTGGTGGGGTGTGGTGTTTGTTTATTGGATAGTGGTTGCGAGCATCTAAGCAAAATTGCTGTATTTGTAGCGTTTTTGTTTGAGTTGTTTTTTTGTGTTTGTAAGTGTTTTAGGGCACATGGTGGATGCCTTGGCATCAGGAGCCGATGAAGGACGTGGGAGGCTGCGATATGCCTCGGGGAGCTGTCAACCGAGCGTTGATCCGAGGATGTCCGAATGGGGAAACCCGGCACGAGTGATGTCGTGTCACCCGCCGCTGAATACATAGGCGTCGGGAGGGAACGCGGGGAAGTGAAACATCTCAGTACCCGTAGGAAAAGAAAACAAGTGTGATTCCGTCAGTAGTGGCGAGCGAAAGCGGAGGATGGCTAAACCGTGCGCATGTGTAACCGGGTAGGGGTTGTGTGTGCGGGGTTGTGGGGATAACGCGTCTGGTTCTATCCGACCGGAGGGCAGTAGGTGTGTGGTTAATCGAAGTGGCCTGGGATGGTCTGCCGTAGACGGTGAGAGCCCGGTAGGTGAAAACCCGCATCCTGTTTTGTGTTGTTACCCGAGTAGCAGCGGGCCCGTGGAATCTGCTGTGAATCTGCCGGGACCACCCGGTAAGCCTGAATACTTCCTGATGACCGATAGCGGATTAGTACCGTGAGGGAATGGTGAAAAGTACCCCGGGAGGGGAGTGAAAGAGTACCTGAAACCGTGTGCCTACAAGCCGTCAGAGCCTTCGTTTGACGTGGGGTGATGGCGTGCCTTTTGAAGAATGAGCCTGCGAGTCAGGGACATGTCGCGAGGTTAACCCGGGTGGGGTAGCCGCAGCGAAAGCGAGTCTGAATAGGGCGTATCCCCCGTGAGGGGGTGTAGTGGTGTGTTCTGGACCCGAAGCGGAGTGATCTACCCATGGCCAGGGTGAAGCGCGGGTAAGACCGCGTGGAGGCCCGAACCCACTTAGGTTGAAGACTGAGGGGATGAGTTGTGGGTAGGGGTGAAAGGCCAATCAAACTCCGTGATAGCTGGTTCTCCCCGAAATGCATTTAGGTGCAGCGTTGCGTGTTTCTTGCCGGAGGTAGAGCTACTGGATGGCCGATGGGCCCTACTAGGTTACTGACGTCAGCCAAACTCCGAATGCCGGTAAGTCAAAGCGTGGCAGTGAGACGGCGGGGGATAAGCTCCGTGCGTCGAGAGGGAAACAGCCCAGATCGCCGGCTAAGGCCCCTAAGCGTGTGCTAAGTGGAAAAGGATGTGCAGTCGCATAGACAACCAGGAGGTTGGCTTAGAAGCAGCCACCCTTGAAAGAGTGCGTAATAGCTCACTGGTCAAGTGATTGTGCGCCGATAATGTAGCGGGGCTCAAGCACACCGCCGAAGCCGCGGCAATCAACGCTTGTTGATTGGGTAGGGGAGCGTCCTGCATCCAGTGAAGCCATCGAGTGATCGTGTGGTGGAGGATGCGGGAGTGAGAATGCAGGCATGAGTAGCGATAAGGCAAGTGAGAACCTTGCCCGCCGAAAGACCAAGGGTTCCTGGGCCAGGCCAGTCCGCCCAGGGTGAGTCGGGACCTAAGGCGAGGCCGACAGGCGTAGTCGATGGACAACGGGTTGATATTCCCGTACCCGTGTGTGCGCGCCCGTGATGAATCCGTTCTGCTAACCACCCAAAAGGTGGCCCATCAATCCCTTTCGAGGGGGCGAGAGCCGCCGGCTGCGTGGGACCCGGACGGGTAGTAGTCAAGCGATGGGGTGACGCAGGAAGGTAGCCGTACCAGTCAGTGGTAATACTGGGGCAAGCCCGTAGGACGACATTTAGGTAAATCCGGATGTCACATAGTCCGAGAGGTGATGCATAACCGGATGAGGTGAATTCGGTGATCCTATGCTGCCGAGAAAAGCCTCTAGCGAGCACACACACGGCCCGTACCCCAAACCAACACAGGTGGTCAGGTAGAGAATACCAAGGCGTACGAGAGAACTATGGTTAAGGAACTCGGCAAAATACCCCCGTAACTTCGGGAGAAGGGGGGCCCACACACCGTCATGGCCCTCGCGGCCGGCAGCGGGAGTGGGTCGCAGAAACCAGTGAGAAGCGACTGTTTACTAAAAACACAGGTCCGTGCGAAGTCGCAAGACGATGTATACGGACTGACGCCTGCCCGGTGCTGGAAGGTTAAGAGGACCTGTTAACCCCTTCGGGGTGAAGCGGAGAATTTAAGCCCCAGTAAACGGCGGTGGTAACTATAACCATCCTAAGGTAGCGAAATTCCTTGTCGGGTAAGTTCCGACCTGCACGAATGGCGTAACGACTTCTCAACTGTCTCAACCATAGACTCGGCGAAATTGCACTACGAGTAAAGATGCTCGTTACGCGCGGCAGGACGAAAAGACCCCGGGACCTTCACTACAACTTGGTATTGATGTTCGGTACGGTTTGTGTAGGATAGGTGGGAGACTGTGAAACAATTACGCCAGTAATTGCGGAGTCGTTGTTGAAATACCACTCTGATCGTATTGGACCTCTAACCTCGAACCGTATATCCGGTTCAGGAACAGTGCCTGGCGGGTAGTTTAACTGGGGCGGTTGCCTCCCAAAATGTAACGGAGGCGCCCAAAGGTTCCCTCAACCTGGACGGCAATCAGGTGTTGAGTGCAAGTGCACAAGGGAGCTTGACTGCAAGACTGACACGTCAAGCAGGGACGAAAGTCGGGACTAGTGATCCGGCACCCCCGAGTGGAAGGGGTGTCGCTCAACGGATAAAAGGTACCCCGGGGATAACAGGCTGATCTTCCCCAAGAGTCCATATCGACGGGATGGTTTGGCACCTCGATGTCGGCTCGTCGCATCCTGGGGCTGGAGCAGGTCCCAAGGGTTGGGCTGTTCGCCCATTAAAGCGGCACGCGAGCTGGGTTTAGAACGTCGTGAGACAGTTCGGTCTCTATCCGCCGCGCGCGTCAGAAGCTTGAGGAAACCTGTCCCTAGTACGAGAGGACCGGGACGGACGAACCTCTGGTCCACCAGTTGTCCCACCAGGGGCACCGCTGGATAGCCACGTTCGGACAGGATAACCGCTGAAAGCATCTAAGCGGGAAACCTTCTCCAAGACCAGGCTTCTCACCCATTTAAGTGGGATAAGGCCCCCCGCAGACCACGGGATCAATAGACCAGACCTACAAACCCGGCAACGGGCGCAGGGAACTGGCACTAACCGGCCGAAAACTTACACACACGCAACCACAACTCCGCGCAGACAACCACTGCACCCCACCACCAACAACAAACCTAAATAAAGTTACGGCGGCCACAGCGACAGGGAAACGCCCGGACCCATCCCGAACCCGGAAGCTAAGCCTGCCAGCGCCGATGATACTACCCACCAGGGTGGAAAAGTAGGACACCGCCGAACACACACAACAAGCCCCGTGCCCCCCAAAACCCTTGGGGGGCACGGGCATTTGTACATCTAGGCACCAGACTCGACGGCGTCGAGCCGGCCGCCAGCAGCCGCTGTGCATCCGGCGGCCCTGAGCGCCCGGCAAACACTCGATGCAGAAAATCGCGATTGTTGCATTCGGGTCTCGCAGGTCGCGGTAGCGCAACGCTGCGGTTGCAAATGGTTATCTGATCGTGTTGTTACTGTGACATAAGTACCTTACCGTTATCAAAGTGAAATCTGTGCTCAATGTGCATGGAGTGCTAACGGAGGGGAGCTCCACATGACCGCGAGCAAGACGGCCGGCCTTTCGGCCGGGTCGACCAATCGGAAGTCGGATGCCGGGCGTACGACGTGGGACACGGTGGAGATCGTGGCGACGTCGGTAGTGCGTCCTGTCATCGTTACCGCAGCCGTGTTCGCGCGGTCTTGGGCTCTATCCCTGCGGCGCATGCGGACTCGGCCGGCGACGCAATGGCTCCGGTACTCAACGGCGTCGGAATCGGTAACAACGGCCCGGTCAGCGGTGCCATTGCCCAGATGGGCCAATCCATCTGCCCCATGCTGGTCAAGCCTGGCGGCAGTCTGGCGAGCAGGGCGGCTCAGATCAGTGGTCACGGTGGTCTGGAAGCACCCATGGCCGGCTTCCTGGCGCAGATGGCGATCCAGTCGCAGTGCCCGGGGTGGATCAACTCGGTCGCCAACGGCAATATGCCGTTCCCGCTTCCCGGCGCCGGCGGGCCTGGATTGCCACTCGGTCTACCTGGCGCGCCGGCGCCTGGGTTGCCGGTCGGTCTGCCCGGGGCACCGGCCCCGCGCCCGTTTCCCGGGTTTTGACCGCGCTCGCCGGATCGGCGGTCAGTCGAACAGGGCAACGTCGGGGAGCTGCGCCTCGTCTCCAGGGCGAGCAGCGACCGTTTCTCGATCCAGACCACCGCCGTACCCGGTGAGACCGCCGCTCGCACCGATCACCCGGTGACACGGAACGATGATGGCAATTGGGTTGTGGCCGTTGGCAAGTCCAACGGCACGGGCCGCGCCGGGAGCGCCGATCTGTGCCGCGATTTCACCGTAGGACCGGGTTTCGTCCGAACGGGATGGTCAGCAGTGCTTGCCACACCCGCCGCTGAAACTCGGTGCCCTGCAGATCGAGTTCGAGCTCGAAATCGGTGAGCTCGCCGGCGAAATACGCGTTGAGTTGGTCGACGGCGTCGGCGAAGGCCGCGGGATTTTCCGACCAGCCGGCCCGGCTCGGTTCGTAGGTCTGGTCGACCATCCGCAAGTTGGTCAGCGCGTTGTCGTGACCGGCCAGAGTCAGTAACCCGATCGGGCTGTCGATGGTGCGGTAATGGGTCATGCAGTCTCCTTGACTGGCCAGTGGTTCACCGAGTGCTCCAATGTCGTCCACAGATGCTGCGTCGCGTAGGAACGCCACGGGCGCCATCGCTGGCTTCGCGTCGTCAATTCGCGATGATCAGTCGGCAAGCCCAATTGCTCTGCGGCCAAACGCAACCCGAGATCGCTCGCGGGGAACGCGTCGGGGTCGCCGAGCCCGCGCATCGCGATGACCTCGGCAGTCCACGGACCGATTCCTGGAAGGGCCAGCAGCTGACTGCGAGCCGCGTCCCAGTCGCAGCCGGGATTCAGTATCACGCTCCCGTCGGCGAGCGCGGCGATCAGTCCGGTGACGGTTCGCCGTCGACTCGCCGGAACGGCCAGGTGGGCCGGGTTGATGTCACCGAGTTGCTCGATCGACGGAAAGGTATGCGTCAGTGCGCCGTTCGCGTCCTGGATCGGATCGCCGTATGCCATGACCAGTCTGCTTGCATGGGTCCGTGCGGCCTTCATCGACACCTGCTGGCCCAGCACCGCACGAACGGCAAGTTCTGCCTCGTCGACGGTGCGCGGGATTCGCTGACCGGGCGCCTTGGCAACCACCGGGGCCAGCACCGCGTCGGAACTCAACGCGTCGATCACTGCGTCCGGGTCCGCGTCGAGATCGAGCAGTCGCCGGCAGCGGGAGATCGCGGACGTCAGGTCGCGAAAGTCGTCGAGGACCAGGACGCATCGGACATGATCGGGTGCCGGTGTCAGGCTGGCGATCCCGTTGCCGAACGGCAGCCGAAGGGTGCGCCGATATGCGCCGTCACGGACTTCCTCGCATCCGGGCACCACGCTGGCGGCGAGATGGCCGAACACTCCTTCGTAGGCGAATGGGGCCCGCACCGGCAGCCGTAATGTCACCGTTCCCGGCGAGGGCAGGTCGGCGGCGTTGCGTCCGCGCAGCGTCGCAGCGCGCCGGCGCAGCGCCGTGGGTGTGCCGTCGAAGACCGACCGCACCGTGTCGTTGAATTGGCGGATGCTGGAAAAGCCTGCGGCAAAAGCGATGTCGCCGAACGGTAGATCCGTGGTCTCGATGAGTATTCGCGCGGTCTGGGTGCGCTGCGCACGGGCGAGCGCAAGTGGCCCGGCGCCGGTCTGCTCTTGCAGTAGTCGCTGAAGCTGTCGGGTGGTGTAGCCGAGACGCGTGGCCAGGCCGGTGACGCCCTCGCGGTCGACCGTGCCGTCGGCGATCAGACGCATGGCGCGGGCGACGAGGTCGTCGCGCATGTTCCATTCCGGCGAGCCAGGAGAGGCGTCGGGACGACAGCGCTTGCATGCGCGGAAGCCGGCACGTTGGGCCGCCGCTGCGGTCGGATAGAAGCAGACGTTGCGGGCGAACGGGGGATGGACAGGACAGCTGGGTCGGCAGTAGATCCCGGTGGTTCGCACCGCGGTGACGAACCAGCCGTCGAAGCGAGCGTCCTTGGATTGGACGGCCCGGTAGCAGCGGTCGAAGTCTTCGTGCACCACTCGACCTTTACACCCGGGTACCGACATTTCTAGCGGAAAAGCGACACGGCCGTCGTACCCAGAAGGGCCCCGCCGTAGCGGAGCCCTTCGACGTTCTGGGTCTACTTCGGTGGCATCCGGATACCGCCGTCCACGCGGACGACCTCCGCATTCATGTACGAGTTGGTGAGCAGTTCGACAACCATGGAGGCCAGCTCGTCGGGCTTGCCGAGGCGGTGCGGAAACAGCACGGACTCGCCGAGCTTGGCCTTGAATGCCTCGGAGGCCTCACCCTCGCCGTAGATCGGAGTGTCGATCAGCCCGGGGGCCACGGTGTTGACGCGGATGCCGACGGCTGACAGGTCGCGGGCGACCGGCAACGTCAGGCCCACGACACCGCCCTTGGACGACGAGTAAGCGGCCTGGCCGATCTGGCCGTCGAAGGCGGCGACGCTGGTCATGTTCACGATCGCGCCGCGCTCGCCGGTGTCGGTGAACTCGTTCTTGCCCATCTGGGTGGCCGCGATGCGGATGCAGTCGAAGGTGCCGACGAGGTTGATCTCGAGGACCTTCTTGTAAGCGCCGAGGTCATGCGCCGACGAAAACTCGCCGTCCTTGCCGATGGTGCGCTGGGCCCAGCCGATGCCGGCCGAGTTGACCAGAGCCCGCAGCGGACCCAGGTCCGCGGCGGTCTTGACCGCGTCGATGATCTGGTCGGTGTTGGTGACGTCGACGGTGACGAAGACACCGCCTATTTCGTTGGCAAGTGCTTCGCCCTTGTCGGCCTGGAGGTCGGCTACGACGACCCGGGCACCCTTCGCGGCCAACTGACGGGCAGTCGCCGCACCGATTCCTGACGCGCCGCCGGTGACGACCGCGCTAGCTCCATTGATATCCACGTCGATATCCTAAGCAGTGGGTATTCCAGCGCGGCCGCGTGCTCGGGTTAGTCGGTCCTTGTGATCGATAGGCCTTGCCGCCCAACAACAATCACGCAGTCGGCGGAGTGGCTTCCGGAGCCGGATCGTCGCCAAGCGGCCTGGGACGGCCGAAGGCGACGAAGTGCCGGGTCCGCAAGGTGTCCTCGTTCAGGTCGTGCAACCGGGCCACCAGTAAGTCGTCCATGACCAGGTGACCGCGTTCCTCGCCGTCCGGTGACAACACCAGCAGCGGCCGCCCGCTCGCCTCGGCCAACACGTTCGCCGCATGACGCAAGGTGTCGCGAGTGCCGATGGTGCCGCCCACCGGGACCATCGGCGCCTCGGTGCGCATCACCTCTTCGACGAAGAATGCCTCGAGCGGATCCGTGGTGTAGTCCCTAGTCAGATGCAGTCCACGCCGTGCGATCTTCTCGGTCAGGACTGATCGGTCGAGCATCAGTACCGAGGCCGCATAAGCCGTCGTCGACGCGATGATGAGCGGAAACAGGGCGGGCCAGGCCCGAGTGAGTTCCAGAGTGAACACAATTCCGGTCAACGGGGAGCGCATGACCCCACCCACGACGGCGGCCAGGCCGAGAATCGCCCAGAAGCCGGGAAATACAACTGGAAACCAGTGTCCGACAAAGGCTCCGAGCGCACCGCCGATCATGAATACCGGTGCCAGCACGCCGCCAGAGGTACCCGACCCCAGTGACAGCGACCAGATTGCGGTTTTCACGATAAGGATTCCGATAATCAGTGACATCGTCGCATCGCCGGTCAGCAGCGCGTTGATCACGTCATAGCCGACCCCCAGGGCCCGCGGCTCGATCAGCCCGCCTATCCCGATCACGACGCCGCCGATCGCGGGCCACCACATCCAGTGAATCGGCAAACGTGCGAACGCGTCTTCGGACAGATACACCAACCGCGTCGCAATGATCGCAACGGCGGCACCGCACGCACCCGTGACGAGCGCGAGCAGGTCGACCTTCCAGTGGATTTGGGCGACGTGAGCGGCGACTGGAAACACCGGGTCGCCGCCCAGAATGACTTGACGCACCATGGTCGCGACGACGACCGCGGCGGTGACCGGAACAAGGCTGCGCGGGCGCCATTCGAACAACAACAGCTCGACGGCCAGCAGGATGGATGCCAGCGGCGAATTGAACGTCGCCGCCATTCCGCCGGCAGCGCCGGAAACCAGCAGAATCTTGCGTTCGTCGGCGGTCAGGTGCAGGTGCTGGGCGAGGATGGAACCGAGCGCCCCGCCCGTCATGATGATCGGTCCTTCAGCGCCGAACGGGCCCCCGGTGCCGATACTAATCGCCGCCGAAATTGGCTTCAGCACAGCAACTTTCGGCTCGACACGACTGCCCTGGGTGAGGATGGCTTCGATCGCCTCGGGCATTCCGTGTCCGCGAATCTTCTCCGAGCCGAGCCGGGCCATCACGCCGACAATCAAACCGCCGGCGACCGGCGCGCCCAGCATCAGCCACCACGGGTGATGCTGGGCACCCGGAGCGACCAGGCCGACTGCCCAGCGCTGGTAGAAGACCAGGTTCGTCACCAACCCGATGAGCCGGAGCAGACACCATGCCGCGCCCGCGGCGAGCGCACCGATCGGCACCGCGAGCGCAGCCATGAGCAACATCCGTCGATTAACGACGAAGTCTGCCAACCGAGTAGTCGTGACGTGGACACCGCGATCGTCGGCCATTGCCGCAGTATCGCGCACGATCCTGGAGCTAGTCTGGCGGGTCCCCGGGGGCGGCGGGCTAGCCGGGCAGCAAGTCTTCTTCGGGCGATGTGTGCCAAGCGATCTCGGTCAGGTCGGTCAGCACGACGACCGCCAGATTCTCGTGGTCGCGAATCAACACCGAATCACTGAGCAATGTCGGCATGGTCCAGCCGTCCGCATGGCGCAACCGAATGATGGAATTCGCGTGCTCACGCAACGCCGCGACAACGCCGGACTCGGGTGGGATGAAGCAGTCGACCAGCGACTGCGCGGTCATTTCGAGGAGTTCCTGGCGGGAATGACCGACGATCGCGGCAAACGCCTCGTTGGCGAATTCGATGGCGCCGCCGTCGTCGATGGCCAGGATCGGAACCGGCAGGCGGCTGAAGGCGAGGAGCGCGGGGAAGTCGCGCAGGAACTCGGTCGCGGACTCGCCACGGGGACGACATCGCCGCTGGTCGGTCAGCGCAGACGCCACACGAGAGCCCATGGTCGAGTTCCTTTCGGCTACCCCCTGCTCGTCGAAGTGAGAGAGTACTTACTTACTGCTCAGGTTGCAATCGCGTAGCGTGACATTCGTGCGATCGGCCGACACGAGCTACCTGCCGGTGATGCAGGTTCTGCAGGGCCGACCACCCGGCGAGATGGATCCCGAACGTTTCTGGGACGCCTGGCTTCGGCTCAGCCGCTCCGTCTTCATCCACGGCGTGCCGGCCGGATAACGCCCGGCCGCTAGGCGAGTGTCGCCAGTTGGGTGGGTTGGTCGTGGCCGCGCAGCGTGACGGAATCGCCCAACGTCCAGCGGTCTCGCTCGTCGTCCCCGGCGGCGTCGACGGTATTGGAGGAGGCCAGCAGCCGGCGAGGCTCGTTTTTGGCCAGCTCGCACAGCCGCGCCGCCTCGTTGACCGGCTCGCCGATGACCGTGTATTCGAATCTCTCCTTCGCGCCGACGTTTCCGGCGACTGCAGTGCCGGCCGTGACCCCGATGCCGGCTTTGATCTCGGGTACGTCGCTCTCGAGACGACTGGCGATCGCGCGGCCCGCGGCGAGCGCGTGGTCTTCGGGTCGATCGAGATGGTTGGGCGCGCCGAACACCGCCAGCACCGCGTCGCCCTCGAATTTGTTGACCAGCCCGCAGTTGCGGTCGACCTCCTCGACGATCACCGCGAAGAACCGGTTGAGCAGCTGGACGACTTCGGCGGCCGGCCGGCTCGTCACCAACTGCGTCGAGCCGATGATGTCGATGAAGATCACGGCGACATGGCGTTCTTCGCCGCCGAGCTGGGGCATGTCCCGTTCCGCGGCGGCGGCGACCTCGCGGCCGACGTGCCGGCCGAACAGGTCTCGGACCCGTTCCCGCTCGCGCAGGCCGTCGACCATCGCGTTGAACCCGCGCTGCAACTCGCCGAGTTCGGTGCCGTCGAACACCACCAGGTCGCCGCGTAGGTCGCCGTCCTCGACCCGCTTGAGTGCCGCGCGCACAACCCGGACCGGCGTCGCGGTCAGCCAGGCCAGAATCCACATCAGTATGAAACCGAAAATCAATGCGGCCGTAGAGATCACGAGGATCGCCACCGCGAATTGGGTCTTGCTCAGATTGTCCAGCAGCACCCCGCCCAGCAACGCGGTGACGATGATGCCGAGCACCGGAACCCCGGACCCGAGCAGCCACACCGTCAACGTCCGGCCCATGATCCCGGGAGCCAATCGCCGCGGCGCCCCGCCCGCCTCGAGCGCCTGCGCAGCCACCGGTCGCAGCGCGAATTCGGTGAACAGGTAACAGGCCGTCGACACCAGGATGCCGCAGACGCTGACGCAGAAACCGACGATCGGAATGAACGTGCTGTCGGCCAACCCGTAGAGCGTCGTCAGCAAGCCGGTGCCGATCACCCACAGCATCAGCACGCCGAAGGCCAACCAGAATGGGGCCGTGAACGTGGCGTGCTCGTCCTGCGGGGTGGGGTCCTGCTCCTCGATCGCCCACCGGAGCGCGCCGGTGGTTCGTCGAGTGATCAGGTACGTTCCCAACCCCAGCGCGACGACGCAATACGCCGGAGTGACGCCGAAGGTGATCCACAGCGGAGCGTCACTGAAGACGCTTGGCTTGGGGAACGCGACCGTCAACAGCAGGGTCGCCACCCCGATCCCGATGACGTTCGCTCCGACGATGAACACGGTGAGGATGGTCTGGATGCGCACCCGCCGGCGGGCCTGGCTCTCCGAGACGCGCCCGAGCAACCAGGACCCGTACGCCGGGGTCTCGGGCAGCCGACCGCTTTGCCGCGTCAGCCGCTCCAGCACTCGTCCCAGCCGCTGCGCGGTCGATCGCTTAGCCATCATGGTGGCGTCAGCCTAATTGCTGCGACGCCCCGCCCCTAAGGTGTGTTGCGTGCGCCTTGTCATCGCCCGTTGCACCGTGGACTACGTCGGACGCCTCACCGCCCACCTACCTTCGGCCCGCAGGTTGCTGCTGTTCAAGGCCGACGGCTCGGTGAGCGTGCACGCCGACGACCGTGCCTACAAGCCGCTGAACTGGATGAGCCCGCCGTGCTGGTTGTCCGAGGAGCCCGCGGCCGCCGAGGGTGAGTCACCCGTATGGGTGGTGCAGAACAAGGCCGGGGAGCAGCTGCGCATCACGGTCGAGGACGTCGAACACGACTCCAGCCATGAGCTCGGCGTCGACCCGGGTTTGGTCAAGGACGGTGTCGAGGCACACCTGCAGGTGCTGCTCGCCGAACATGTCGAGCTGCTCGGCGCCGGCTACACCCTGGTCCGCCGCGAGTACATGACGCCGATCGGTCCGGTAGACCTGCTGTGCCGCGACGATCAAGGCCGTTCGGTCGCCGTCGAGATCAAGCGCCGCGGCGAAATCGACGGGGTCGAGCAGCTGACCCGATATCTGGACTTGCTGAACCGAGACAGCCTGCTGGCACCGGTGAGCGGGGTATTCGCGGCGCAGCAGATCAAGCCGCAGGCAAAAACCCTAGCGACCGATCGCGGAATACGTTGTCTGACTTTGGATTACGACAAGATGCGGGGCATGGACTCCGATGAGTTCCGCTTGTTCTAATCCGTCTCATTACACTGCGGGCATGGCTCGACGCCGCAGTTCACCGCGCCGGCAAGAGCCGTTTGCGCTGCCGGCGCCACGCCGGCTGGAGGCCGGGCCGGACGGATACGACTACGAGGTGCGATCGGTGGCCGCGGCGCGAGCGCTCAAGACCTATCGCTGCCCCGGCTGCGACCACGAGATACGCACTCACACAGCCCATGTGGTGGTGTGGTTGGCCGATCATGGCGACGTGGCCGTGGAGGACCGACGGCATTGGCACACGTCCTGCTGGGCCAACCGCGCAACACGCGGACCGACCCGAAGGTGGTCTTGAAAGTCAGTGCGCGTCTTCGGCGGGCTCGACCAGTTCGATCAGCACGCCGCCCGCGTCCTTGGGGTGGATGAAATTGATCCGGGAGTTCGCGGTCCCGCGGCGGGGTGCGTCATAGAGCAAACGGGTGTCCTGGTCACGCAGGCGCTCGGTGAGAGCGTCGAGGTCGCTGACTCGGTACGCGATCTGCTGGATCCCGGGACCACGCTTGTCGAGGAACTTCGCGATCGGCGACGAGTCGTCGATCGGGGCCATCAGCTGAACCTGGGCGCTGCCGACCGCGGCACCCCGCACCGACAGCATCGCCTCGCGGATGCCCTGATCGTCGTTGAGCTCTTCGTGCAGGACAATCATGCCGAGGTGGTCGTGGTACCACGCGATCGCGGCGTCGAGGTCGGGGACCGCGATGCCGACGTGATCGACCGCCGTCACCAGTGCGGTGCCCAGTACTCGACGGGTGTCAACTTGGTCGGTGGTCATCTCGTAACGGTAACCTGACCGAGGAGAATCCGCTTCTCCCGATCTCATCGATCGGCCCCGAATCGCGCTGTGGAGGTAGTCATGACGACATCGGTGATCGTTGCTGGAGCCCGGACGCCGATCGGCAGACTGATGGGCTCGCTGAAGGACTTCAGCGCCAGCGATCTGGGCGCCATCGCGATCAAGGGAGCACTGGAGAAAGCGAACGTGCCGGCCTCGCTGGTCGAGTACGTGATCATGGGCCAGGTGCTGACCGCGGGCGCGGGCCAGATGCCGGCTCGTCAGTCGGCCGTCGGCGCCGGCATCGGCTGGGATGTGCCGTCCCTGACCATCAACAAGATGTGTCTGTCCGGGATCGACGCGATCGCCCTGGCTGACCAGCTCATTCGGGCCGGCGAGTTCGACGTGGTGGTGGCAGGCGGCCAGGAGTCGATGACCAAGGCGCCACACCTGCTGATCGACAGCCGCTCGGGCTACAAGTACGGCGACGTCACGGTGCGTGACCATATGGCCTACGACGGCCTGCACGACGTGTTCACCGACCAGCCGATGGGCGCGCTCACCGAGCAGCGCAACGACGTGGACAAGTTCACCCGCAGCCAGCAGGACGAGTTCGCTGCGCGGTCGCACCAGAAGGCCGCCGCGGCCTGGAAGGACGGGGTGTTCGCCGACGAGGTGGTGCCGGTGAGCATCCCGCAGCGCAAGGGCGATCCGCTGCAGTTCACCGAGGACGAGGGCATTCGGGCGAACACGACCGCCGAGTCGTTGTCGGGGCTCAAGCCGGCGTTCCGCAAAGACGGCACCATCACCGCCGGGTCGGCGTCCCAGATTTCCGACGGCGCCGCCGCTGTCGTCGTGATGAACAAGGACAAAGCCATCGAGCTGGGCCTGACCTGGCTGGTGGAGATCGGCGCCCACGGCGTCGTGGCCGGCCCGGACTCGACCCTGCAGTCGCAGCCCGCGAACGCCATCAAAAAGGCGATCGAGCGCGAAGGCATCACCGTCGACCAGCTCGAGGTCATCGAGATCAACGAGGCGTTCTCCGCGGTGGCATTGGCATCGATGCAGGAGCTGGGCGTGGACCCCGAGATCGTCAACGTCAACGGCGGCGCCATCGCAATCGGTCACCCGATCGGCATGTCCGGCGCCCGGATCGCCCTGCACGCGGCGCTCGAACTGGCCCGCCGCGGCTCGGGGTATGGCGTTGCTGCGCTGTGCGGTGCGGGCGGTCAGGGTGACGCGTTGATCCTCCGCGCCGGGTAGTTACCGGCCAGTACGCTTTGTGACCGGTGTGGCTGGACAGACGTCCAGAAGTTTGCTGAGGCGGTGTGCCGGGCGCATTGACAACGCGTGATGTGATGTTGCTCATACGACCGCCTGAACCGGATGAAACGCGGTTGACGCGGCCGTGCCAGACTTGATCACGTGAGCCGTCCACGCCCCCCGATCGGGCCCGCGTTGTCCGGAGCGGTCGATCTCTCCGTCCTCAAGCAACCACCTGCCGCGAGCGGCGACAGCCGCGGAGAAGTATCGGCCCCGGCGTCGGCCGGCGTCGACGTCAACGAGACCAACTTCGAACAAGAAGTGCTGCTGCGCTCCAACCAGGTGCCGGTTGTCGTGCTGCTGTGGTCGCCGCGCAGCGAGGTCTGCCTGCAACTGGCGGACATCCTGGCGGGGCTTGCCGCCGACGACAACGGCAAGTGGGCACTGGCCAGCGTCAACGTCGACGTGTCTCCCCGGGTGGCGCAGATCTTCGGTGCCGAGGTGGTCCCGACCGTGGTGGCGCTGGCCGCCGGGCAGCCGCTGTCCAGCTTCCAGGGTGCTCAGCCGCCGGATCAGTTACGCCGCTGGATCGACTCGCTGCTGTCGGCGACCGCGGGAAAGCTCAGCGGGGCAACCGATTCCGACGAGCCCGAGGAAGTCGACCCGGCGCTGGTCCAAGCCCGCCGGCAACTCGAGGATAACGACCTCGGCGCGGCGCTCGACTCGTACCAGGCGATCCTGGACGACGACCCGAACCATGCCGAAGCCAAGGGCGCGGTGCGTCAGATTGCGTTCCTGATGCGCGCGACCGCCCATGGGCCAGACGCGATCGAAGCCGCGGACGCCGCCCCCGACGACATCGAGGCCGCATTCGCCGCGGCCGACGTGCAGCTCCTCGCCCAGGACGTGGCCGGTGCGTTCGACCGGCTGGTCGCGCTGGTGCGGCGGACGTCTGACGACGCGCGGACATCGGTCCGCACGCGGCTGATCGAGCTGTTCGAGCTCTTCGATCCGGCCGATCCGGACGTCATCGCCGGGCGGCGCAAACTCGCTAACGCGCTGTACTAGAGGATTTTTCGGGCTCCAGCCAGAGCGCGGACATCGGCGGCAACGCCAACACCGCCGAGGCCGGGCGACCGTGCCACGGGTCATTGGTTGCATCGACGCCACCGAGGTTGCCGATCCCCGTGCCGTGGTAGACGGTGGCATCGGTGTTGAGCACCTCGCGCCACCTGCCGGCGCTGGGCAGGCCGAGCCGGTAACCGCTGTGCTCGGCACCGGCGAAGTTGAAGACGCACGCCATCACCGATCCGTCGCTGCCGTACCGCAGGAAGCTCACGACGTTGTTGGCCGAGTCGTTGGCGTCGATCCAGGAGTAACCCTCGGGCTTGATGTCCTGGCTCCACAGTGCCGACGACGAGCGGTAGATGTCGTTGAGATCGCGCACCAGCTTCGCGATCCCGTCGGAGAAGCTGTGCTCGTCGAGCTGGAACCAGTCCAGGCCACGCTCCTCGGACCATTCGGCCCGCTGACCGAATTCCTGTCCCATGAACAGCAATTGCTTGCCCGGGTGGGCCCACTGGTAGGCCAGCAGGCTACGCAGTCCGGACGCCTTCGTGTGGTCGTCGCCGGGCATCCGGCCCCACAGCGTGCCCTTCCCGTGCACCACCTCGTCGTGGCTGATCGGCAGCACGAAGTTCTCGCTGAAGGCGTAGAGCATCGAGAACGTGATCGCGTGATGGTGGTAGGTGCGGTAGATCGGATCTCGGCCGATGTAGTCGAGCGTGTCGTGCATCCAGCCCATGTTCCACTTCATCGAGAAACCAAGGCCGCCAACACTTGTCGGCCGGGTGACACCCGGCCAGGATGTCGACTCCTCGGCAATCGTGACGATGCCGGGCGCCGCCTTGTGCGCGGTGGCGTTCATCTCCTGCAGGAACTGCACGGCTTCGAGGTTCTCCCGGCCGCCGTGGATGTTGGGTGTCCAACCGCCTTCGGGCCGTGAGTAATCCAGGTAGAGCATCGACGCGACGGCGTCCACTCGCAGGCCGTCGACGTGATACTGCTCGAGCCAGTACAGCGCGTTGGCGACCAGGAAGTTGCGTACCTCGGCGCGACCGAAGTCGAAGACGTAGGTACCCCAGTCGAGTTGCTCGCCGCGGCGTGGGTCGGAGTGCTCGTAGAGCGGTGTGCCGTCGAAGCGGCCCAACGCCCAGGCATCCTTCGGAAAGTGTGCTGGCACCCAGTCCACGATCACGCCGATGCCGGCCTGGTGCAGCGCGTCGATCAGCTCGCGTAGTTCGTCGGGCGTGCCGAACCGCGACGAGGGCGCGTAGTACGACGTGACCTGATACCCCCAGGAGCCTCCGAATGGGTGCTCGGCCACGGGTAACAGTTCGACGTGGGTAAACCCTTGCGTCACAACGTATTCGGTTAGCTCACGGGCCAGGTCGCGATAGGACAGGCCAGGCCGCCATGAGCCCAGGTGCACCTCGTAGGTGCTCATCGGCTCGAACACCGCATTGCGCTCGGCGCGGGCCGTCATCCACGCCTCGTCGCTCCAGCGGTAGTCGCTGACATTAACCCGGGAGGCGGTCTGCGGTGGCACCTCGGTCGCGAACGCCATCGGGTCGGCGCGGTCGATGACCGATCCGTCGGCGCCGTGCACGCGGAACTTGTACAGCCCGTCGTGCGGAAAGTCGGGCCAGAACAACTCCCACACGCCGGACGATCCGAGCACCCGCATCGGTGCCTCATCGCCGTTCCAGCTGTTGAATTCCGCGATCAGGCTGACGCCCTTGGCGTTCGGGGCCCACACCGCGAACGACACCCCATCGACCACGCCGTCGGCGGTCTTGAACGAACGGGGATGGGCGCCAAGGACTTCCCACAGCCGCTCGTGGCGACCCTCGTTGAACAAGTGCAGGTCGACCTCCCCGAGTGTCGGCAGGAAGCGATAGGCGTCGGCGACCGTGCGCGGTTCGCCGTGGTCGTAGCGCACTTCGAGGCGGTAGTCGATCAGATTGACGAATGGCAGTGCGACCGCGAACAATCCAGAGTCGATGTGCTGCAGCGGCACTCGATCGTCGCCGATCAGGGCGACCACCTCGGCGGCGTGGGGCCGGAAAGCGCGGATGACGGTGTGGTCGCCGAATTCGTGAGCGCCCAGGATGCCGTGCGGATTGTGGTGCTCGCCGGCGACCAGCCGGGCCAGGTCATTCGGCTCCGGCGCCAAACGGGCCCTGGAAAGTTGGTCGGTGGACTTCGATTTCATCGCGTCACCTCCGGCTCAGCAGTTTGATTCGTGATTCGGACGGTATGAGCGGCATGTTGATGACGTGCGCGACGGCGTGGCCGGGATCGATGCGAATGTAATTCGCCGCGCCCCATTGGTATTCCTCGCCGGTGATCTCGTCGCGCACCCAGAACCGCTCGTGGTGTTCCATACCCAGTGCGGCCATGTCCAACCACAGCGTGGCTTCCTCGGGGCCGAACGCATTGAGCGTCACAACGACCAGCACGCAGTCCCCGGTGAGCGGGTCGAACTTGCTGTAGGCCAGCAGCGCATCGTTGTCGATGGCATGGAACGTGATGTTGCGCAGCTGATGAAGCGCCGGGTGGAGCCGACGAATGTTGTTCAACCGCGCGATGAATGGCTCCAGCGACCGCCCGTCCGCCAACGCGCCCTCGAAGTCGCGAGGCCGTAGCTCGTACTTCTCGGAGTCGAGATACTCTTCGCTGCCCTCCGCGACGGCACGGCCCTCGAACAACTCGTAGCCGGAATACACCCCCCAGCTGGGGCTCATCGTCGACGCCAGCACCGCGCGTATCGCGAACATGCCCGGCCCGTTGTGTTGCAGGCTGGCGTGCAGAATGTCGGGGGTATTGACGAACAGATTGGGCCGCCGGAAGTCGGCGATTTCGGGGATCTGCTCGGCGAATTCGGTCAGCTCCCGCTTCGCAGTGCGCCAGGTGAAGTAGGTGTAGGACTGGGTGAAACCCAGTTTGGCCAAACCGAATTGGCGGGCAGGAGGAGTGAACGCCTCGGACAGGAACAGCACGTCGGGATCGGCCGCCTTGGCCTGAGCGATCAGCCAGGCCCAGAAGTTGGGCGGCTTGGTGTGCGGGTTGTCGACCCGAAAGATCTTGACGCCGTGATCCATCCAGTACCGCACCACGCGCAGCACTTCGTCGTACAGACCGGCGGGATCGTTGTCGAAATTGATCGGGTAGATGTCCTGGTACTTCTTCGGCGGGTTTTCGGCGTAAGCAATGGTGCCGTCGGGCAATTCGGTGAACCACTCGCGGTGATCCTTGGCCCACGGGTGATCCGGCGCGCACTGCAGCGCCAAGTCGAGCGCCACCTCCATGCCGAGTTCCTCGACGGCGGCGACGAACTTGTCGAAGTCGGCGATCGTGCCCAGCTGCGGATGCACTGCGTCGTGTCCGCCCTCGTCACTGCCGATGGCCCAGGGCGATCCGACGTCGCCGGGGGCGGCGGTCGCGGTGTTGTTGCGGCCCTTGCGGTGCACCTTGCCGATCGGATGAATCGGCGGCAGATACACGACGTCGAAGCCCATCTGCGCGATCCTCGGCAGGGCCGCCGCGGCGGTGGCGAAGGTGCCGTGTACCGGGTTGCCCTTGGCGTCCCAGCCACCGGTCGAGCGGGGGAACAACTCGTACCACGAGCCGAATCGCGCCAGCGGACGGTCCACCCAGACCCCGTATTGCTCGCCGCGGGTGACCAGCTCGCGCAGCGGGAACTGGGCGAGGAGCCCGTCGATCTCCTCGGTCAGCGCGAGCGCCGCCCGCGTCACCGGGTCGCCGGGTTCGCGCAATGCGTCCGCGGCCTTGAGCAGCGGTTCTCGGCGGGCGCGCGGAACCCCGGCCGCGGCACGCTCCAGCAGCTGCGCCCCAACCAGCAGGTCGTTGGACATTTCGCTCTCGCCCTGGCCCGCGTCGAGTTTGGCCTCGACGCCATGTCGCCAGGTGTGGATGGGGTCGCCCCAGCCGTCGACCCGGTAGGTCCACAGGCCGACCCGGTCGGGTGTAAACGCGCTGTGAAAGATGTACGGCTCCAGGCCGTCGGGGGTCATCGGTAGATGCAGCGGCTTGGCCCGGGCCGCTGTCCCAGCCTCCGGTTCTGCCACCGCCGGAGCCGACGTCGCCTTGAGCCGGCGCGTCTCGCCGACCTGGGGGTAGCGCGGACCCAGATAGCGCACCACCAGCGTGGCCGCCACGGCGTCGTGGCCCTCGCGCCACACGGCTGCGCGCACCGGAACTACCTCGCCCACCACGGCTTTAGCGGGGTAGGCGCCGCAGGACACAACGGGTGCAACGTCATCGATCTCGACACGACCGGGCACCGCTACTCCTTCTGAGCTAGTCGGTTGTCGTCTTGGGCGCGGTCGAACCGCAACCTGCGCGTCTTTGGCCGGAGAAATCTTGGCAGCCACTCTGCGCCCAGTACCCACCGTAGTGTCGTGCCACACCTGAGGTCGGGTGCGCGGCTCGTTAGGTAGGCGAAACCTGGTTCCGCGTCAGTAAGGTACTGATGCGTGAAAGCCCTTCGTCGGTTCACGGTCCGTGCCCACCTCCCAGAGCGCCTGGCAGCGCTGGAGCAACTGTCGATCAACCTGCGATGGTCGTGGGACAAGCCGACTCAGGATCTCTTCGAGACGATCGACCCGGCGCTGTGGACGCAATGCGGGCGAGATCCGGTTGCCTTGCTGGGCGCGGTCAACCCGGCCCGACTCGACGAATTGGCGCTCGACAGCGGATTCCTGGACTGGCTCGACCATCTGTCCGCCGAACTCAACGACTATCTGAGCCGTCCGCAGTGGTATCAGCAGCGGCAGAGCCACGGCGCGCCGATGCCGAACGGCATTGCGTACTTCTCGATGGAGTTCGGTGTTGCCGAGGTGCTGCCGAACTACTCTGGCGGTCTGGGCATCCTGGCCGGCGATCACCTCAAGGCGGCGTCGGATCTCGGGCTGCCGTTGATCGCGGTCGGCCTGTACTACCGCTCCGGTTATTTCCGTCAGTCGCTGACCAACGACGGCTGGCAACACGAGGAATACCCGTCGCTCGATCCGGCGGGACTGCCGCTGCGGCTGCTCACCGACAGCTCGGGCACGCCGGCGCTGGTCGAGTTGGCGCTGCCGGAGTCCGGCTCGCTGCGCGCGCGGATCTGGGTCGCCCAGGTAGGCCGCGTCCCGCTGCTGCTGCTGGACTCCGACATCCCGGAGAACGAGCATGACATGCGCGGGGTCACCGACCGTCTCTACGGTGGCGACCAGGAGCACCGCATGCAGCAGGAGATCCTCGCCGGCATCGGCGGCGTTCGGGCCATTCGCGCGTTCACCGCGATCGAAGGCCTGCCCGCGCCGGAGGTGTTCCATATGAACGAGGGCCATGCCGGTTTCCTCGGCGCCGAGCGGATCCGCGAACTCGTTGACGCCGGTTTGGATTTCGACACCGCGCTGACCGTGGTGCGGTCCAGCACGGTGTTCACCACCCACACCCCGGTCCCCGCCGGAATCGACCGGTTCCCGGTCGAGATGGTGCAGCGATATTTCGCCGGCAGCCCGACCGACGCCGCCGGTGTCGCCGCCGGTTCGGTGCTGCTGCCCGGTGTGCCGGTCGGCAGGATTCTCGCGCTGGGCGCCGAGGACGACCCGGAGAAGTTCAACATGGCGCACATGGGTTTGCGGCTTGCCCAACGCGCCAACGGTGTCTCGCTGCTGCACGGCAAGGTCAGTCGGGGGATGTTCAACGAGCTGTGGTCCGGCTTCGACACCGACGAGGTGCCGATCGGGTCGATCACCAACGGCGTTCACGCGCGCACGTGGGCGGCTCCGCAGTGGCTGGAGCTGGGTCAGGAATTGGCCGGCTCGGACTCGTTCAGCGACCCCGGTGTCTGGTTGCGGGTGAATGAGGTTGACGGCGGCCATCTTTGGTGGATTCGGTCGCAACTGCGGGCCCTGCTGGTCGAGGACGTGCGGGCGCGCCTGCACCGCTCCTGGCTGGTTCGTGGCGCACCGGAGGCCGAATTGGGCTGGATTCCAGCGGCATTCGACCCGGACGTGCTGACCATCGGGTTCGCCCGCCGGGTGCCGACTTACAAGCGCCTGACGCTGATGCTGCGCGATCAGGAACGGCTGGAGCGGTTGCTGCTCGACAAGGACCGGCCCATCCAGCTGATCGTCGCCGGCAAGTCGCACCCCGCCGACGACGGTGGTAAGGCTTTGATCCAGCAGGTGGTCCAGTTCGCCGACCGGCACGAGGTGCGCCACCGGATCGCGTTTCTACCCGACTACGACATGTCGATGGCCCGGCTTCTGTACTGGGGCTGCGACGTGTGGCTGAACAACCCGCTACGGCCGCTGGAGGCCTGCGGCACGTCGGGGATGAAGAGCGCACTCAACGGCGGTCTCAACCTGTCGATCCTCGACGGCTGGTGGGACGAGTGGTACGACGGCGAGAACGGCTGGGCCATCCCGTCAGCCTCCGGCGTCTCCGATGAGGAACGCCGCGACGACCTGGAGGCGGCCGCGCTCTACGACCTGCTCGAAAAGTCCGTGGCGCCGAAGTTCTACGAGCGCGACGAGCAGGGTGTGCCGCGCCGGTGGATTGAGATGGTTCGCCACACCCTGCAGACCCTGGGGCCAAAAGTGTTGGCCTCGAGGATGGTTCGCGATTACACCGAGGGCTACTATTTGCCGGCGGCGGAGTCGCTGCGCAAGACGGTCTCGGTCGACGACGGCGGGCAGGTCGCGTTCGATCCGGCCCGGGAGTTGGCGACCTACCGGCGACGTGCCTTTGACGCGTGGCCGAATATCCGGGTCACCGACGTCGACAGCACGGGGTTGCCGGACACGCCCATCCTCGGGTCGAAGCTCACCCTGACCGCGACGGTCCAGCTTGCGGGCCTACGGCCGGAGGAGGTCACGGTCCAGGCGGTGGTCGGCCGGGTGGAGGTCGGCGACGTGCTGGTAGATCCAGTCACCGTCGAAATGCCCTACACCGGAACGGCTTCCGGCGGCGACCACGTGTTTGCGACGACGACGCCGCTACCGGTAGCCGGATCGGTCGGCTACACCGTGCGGGTGTTGCCCCATCACCCGATGCTGGCCTCGGGGGCGGAGTTGGGTCTGGTCACGCTTGCCTAGTCAATCGAGCTTGAGCACGAGCCGTTGCAACGCCGCCCGCACGGCGGCCGCGTCGGTGGTCGCCCAGAACGGCGGCAGCGACGCCCGCAGGTACCCCCCGTAGCGGGCGGTGGCCATCCTGGAGTCGAGCACCGCGACCACACCGCGGTCGTCGATGCCGCGCAGCAGCCGTCCCGCGCCCTGGGCCAGCAGCAGCGCGGCGTGGCTGGCCGCTACGGCCATGAATCCGTTGCCACCGGCGGCGGCCACCGCCCGCTGGCGGGCCGACAGCAGCGGGTCGTCGGGCCTTGGAAACGGGATGCGGTCGATGATCACCAGCGACAGCGACGGGCCGGGGACGTCGACGCCCTGCCACAGGGACAGCGTGCCGAACAGCGACGTCGACTCCTCGGCGGCGAACCGCTCGACGAGTGTGGCGGTGGTGTCGTCGCCCTGACACAGCACCGGTGTGGGCACGCGCTCGGACATCGCCTCGGCGGCCGCGCGGGCCGCGCGCATCGACGAGAACAGCCCGAGCGTTCGCCCGCCCGCCGCGGTGATGAGCTCGGCGATCTCGGTCAGCTGCTCGGCGGTGCCGGTGCCGTCGCGCCCCGGCGGCGGCAGCTGAGCCGCGACGTAGAGGATCCCAGACTTGGCGTGCTGGAACGGCGAACCGACATCCATTCCGCACCAGGGCTTTTCGCTATCGGCCAACCCCCACGCCTTGGCCATCGCGTCGAAGGAGCCGCCGACGGTCAGCGTCGCCGAGGTCAGCACCGCGGTCACGTCGGCGAACAACCGGGTGCGCAGCAGGCCGGCCACCGACAGCGGCGCGACCCGCAGGAAGGTCCGCGTCGAGCCGCGGTTCTCCTCGTGGTCGAGCCACACCACGTCGGTGCGGTCCGCGATCGCCGGCCCGTAGGCCGACAGGATTCGCGTCGCGGTGTCGGCGATTTCGAGCAGGCTGGCCACCGCTTCGTTGCGGGCCGCGGCCGCCTTGGGGTCGGTGGGGGAGGTGTCGATGGTCGAGCGCGCCGCGGTGGCCGCATCCCGCAGCGCGGTGAGCTGGGTGGCGAGCTCGTCATCGAGGTGGTCCATTCGACCGGCCGACGCGTTCTGGATGATCGTGATGAAGTTGCCCGACATGCGTTCCCAGCGCTGCAGGATCTCGGGTTCGACCAGCGATGCGATGCGCCGCGACGCGATCCCGAGTGCGGTCGCGGTCAGCTCGCCGGTGGCCACCGCGGTGACCCGGTCCACCAGATCGTGCGCCTCGTCGACCACCAGCAGCCGGTGTTCGGGTAACACCGCGCTGTCGGCGACGGCGTCGATGGCCAGCAGCGCGTGGTTGGTGACGACCACGTCAGCTCTGGCGGCGGCTCCTCTTGCCTTCTCGGAGAAGCAGTCGGTGCCGTACGGGCAGCGGGCCATCCCGAGGCACTCGCGGGCGGACACGCTGACCTGACCCCACGCCCGGTCGGCGACGCCGGGTTTGAGGTCGTCGCGGTCGCCGGTGTCCGTCTCCGACGCCCACTCGGTAAGCCGGAGCACCTCGCGCCCTAACGCGCTGGCCGCCTGCGGCCGGAACAGCTCCTGCGGCTCCTCGGCGGCGTCAGCGGCCGAGCCGTTGTGAATCTTGTTCAGGCACAGATAATTCTGCCGGCCTTTGAGCAACGCGAAACTCGGCTTGCGCGGCAATGTCTCGGCCAGAGCGTCGGCGAGCTGCGGGAGATCGCGGTTGACCAGCTGGCGTTGCAGGGCAATGGTTGCGGTCGACACCACCACCGGCGTGTTGTCGGCGATCGCCCGGTCGATCGCCGGGACCAGGTACGCCAACGATTTTCCAGTGCCGGTACCCGCCTGTACGGCGAGGTGTTCCCCGGATTCAAAAGCGCGAGCAACCGCGTCGGCCATCTCGAGCTGGCCGGTTCGTTCTTTGCCGCCCAGCGCGGCCACCGCAGTGGCCAAAAGCTGCGTCACCGGCATCGGCACATCGTCGGGCGTAGCTACTCCTGGTGGTCGGCCGGCGGACGTCGGGCCGGGATCTGCGTGGTCGGGATCGCCGGATCGCCGTGCGACAACATCAGACCCTCCCACGGCAAGCTTCGCAAGCCCGATGCCACCAGTTCGCGCGCCACGCCCAGATCGGTGTCGGCAACGATGTGGCCGTCGCGCACCAACGGAACGGTCAGCATCCGCGACGGCTCCGAGCCGGCCGGCGGCCGGCCGGCCGGGAACACGACCTCCTCGGTGATCGTGCCGCTCGAGCGGGCCAGCCGCACCGCCTCCTTGCGGCCGCCGTGCGATTCCTTGCGCACGCTGCGCTTCTCGACGGGGACGCCGTCGACCTCGACCAGCTTGTAGACCATGCTTGCTGTCGGCGCTCCCGATCCGGTGACCAGCGAGGTGCCGATCCCGTAGCTGTCGACCGGTTCGGCGCGCAGAGCCGCGACGGCAAACTCGTCGAGATCACCCGAGACCACGATGCGGGTCCCGGTGGCCCCGAGCCCGTCGAGTTGCTCGCGGACCTGCCGGGCCAGCACACCGAGTTCGCCGGAGTCGATGCGTACCGCGCCCAGATCGGTGCCGGCCGCCGCGACGGCGTTGGCCACGCCGGTCGTCACGTCGTAGGTGTCCACCAGCAGCGTGGTGCCCGTGCCCAGCGCGGCGACCTGTGCGGCGAATGCGGCCGGCTCGTCGGGCCCGTTCGCGCCGTCGTAGAGCAGCGTGAAGGCGTGCGCGCTGGTGCCTTCGGTGGGTACTCCGTAGCGCCGGTGGGCCTCCAGGTTGGACGTCGCAGCGAATCCCGCCAGGTAGGCCGCGCGGGATGCGGCGACGGCGGCGCGCTCGTGAGTACGCCGGCTGCCCATGTCCATCAACGCCCGCTCCTGCGCGGCGCTGACCATCCGCGCCGCGGCCGAGGCGATGGCGGTGTCATGGTTGAAGACCGACAACGCCAGCGTCTCGAGAATCACGCATTCGGCGAAGCTGCCGCGTATCGAGAGCACCGGCGAGCCAGGGAAATACAGCTCGCCCTCGGCGTACCCGTCGATGTCGCCGGTGAACCGGAAGTCGCGCAGATACGCCAGCGCGTCCGGGTCGAGGAACTCGGCCAGCGAATCGCATGCGGCGTCGTCGAACGTGAAGTCGGACAACGCTTCCAGGAATCGGCCGGTTCCGGCCACCACGCCGTAACGGCGGCCGTCGGGCAGCTTGCGAGCGAACAACTCGAAGACCGACCGGCGGTGTGCGGTGCCGTCGCGCAGCGCCGCCGACAGCATGGTCAGCTCGTACCGGTCGGTCAGCAGCCCGGTGAGGGCCGAGTCGTTCACATCGCAACGGTATCGGTTGTCCGGGCTCGGCTCGGTATCGTGTTGACCATGGTTGCGTCAGCCCCGACCAAACCGGGAACCACCGGGCAACGGGAAGCAGACACCGTCGAGTCCACCGCCGCGCCCTGGGTGACCATCGTTTGGGACGATCCGGTCAACCTGATGAACTACGTGACCTACGTGTTCCAGAAGCTGTTCGGCTACAGCGAGCCGCACGCCACCAAGCTGATGCTGCAGGTGCACAACGAAGGCAAGGCAGTGGTGTCCGCGGGCAGCCGGGAGTCCATGGAAGTCGACGTCACGAAGCTGCACGCGGCCGGGCTGTGGGCCACCATGCAGCAGGACAACTGAAACCGAGTGCGTAAGTGGAAGCGGGTCGAAACCGCCGAAGGTAACCGGTACCGGTCCGCGCTGGACGCCCATGAGGCCGCGCTGCTGAAAAATCTGGTCGCGTCGATGATCGGGTTGCTCGACGAGCGCGAATCATCTTCGCCCCAAGACGAACTCGAGCAGATCACCGGCATCAAGACCGGCAACTCCGAGCCACCGGACAACGCGACGCTGCAGCGGTTGCTGCCGGATTTCTCCAAGCCCGATGACGCCGACCCCGACGGGGCCGACAGCCTCAATGCGGCCCTGCGCAACCTTCACGAGCCGGCCATCATCGACGCCAAACGGGCTGCGGCGCAACAACTTCTAGACACGCTGCCGGATCATGGTGGCAAATTCGAGTTGACCGAGGACGCCGCCCACGCGTGGACCGCGTCGGTCAACGACCTGCGTCTGGCGCTGGGCACCATGCTCGAGATCAAGCCCGACGGCCCCGATCGATTGCCCGACGATCACCCCTTGGCGGCGCATCTCGACGTCTACCAATGGCTGACCGTTCTGCAGGAGTACCTGGTCTTGGCGTTGATGGGATCGCGATGAACGCGATCACCGACGTCGCGGGCATCCTTGTCGGCCAACACCACCGGCTCGACTCCGACGCGACGATGGGTGCGGGCTGGGCTAGCGGCGTCACCGTCGTCCTGACGCCGCCGGGCACGGTCGGCGCCGTCGACGTGCGCGGCGGTGCGCCCGGTACCCGGGAAACCGATCTGCTGGATCCGGCCAACAGCGTGCGCTACGTCGACGCGGTGTTGCTCGCCGGTGGCAGCGCGTTCGGGTTGGCCGCCGCCGACGGCGTGATGCGCTGGCTGGAGGAACACGAGCGCGGCGTGGCGATGACCGGCGGCGTGGTGCCGATCGTCCCGACCGCGGTGATCTTCGATCTCGAGGTCGGCGCCTGGAGCAACCGGCCCACCGCCGAGTTCGGCTATGACGCCTGCGAGTCGGCCGGCACCGCGGTCGCCGTCGGCACGGCCGGCGCCGGGGTGGGCGCGCGCTCGGGGGTGCTGAAGGGCGGCGTCGGGACCGCCTCGATGACGCTGCCGTCCGGGGTCACGGTGGGTGCGCTGGTGGTGGTCAACTCCGCGGGCAATGTGGTCGACCGAGCCACCGGCCTGCCGTGGCTGAGCTACCTGATCGACGACTTCGGGTTGGTCAAGCCACCCGACGAGCAACTTGCCGAGCTGGGCGCGCTCGAGTCGTCGCGCAGCGCGTTGAACACCACGATCGCCGTCGTCGCGACCGACGCCGCACTGAGCCCGGCGGCGTGCCGACAAGTTGCGAGCGCTGCTCACGACGGGCTGGCCCGGAGCATCCGGCCCGCGCACACCCCGGTCGACGGCGACACGGTGTTCGCGCTGGCCACCGGCGCGATCGAGGTGGCGCCGCCGGCCGATGTACCGGCCGCGTTCTCACCGGAGACCACACTGGCCACCGAGGTGGGCAGCGCGGCGGCCGACTGCCTGGCCCACGCGGTGGTCGCCGCCGTGATTGCCGCCGAACCGGTCGCCGAGATCCCGACCTATCGCGGCCTGTTGCCGGGCGCGTTCGCCGCCCGCCGGTAGCGTGGACGCAGCGGGGGTTGCGTTGGAAAGGCAGCGACGGCCATGACCACACGAGGCCACACGGCGGCGCGGCAGCCGAAAAAGCGATCCGCGTTCGTCATCGGCGGAGCCACCATCCTGAGCTTTGTGGCGCTGCTCTACGTCATCGAGGCGTTCGACCAACTCAACGGCCACCGACTCGACGAGAACGGCATCCGTCCGCTGGAAAGCGATGGGCTATGGGGCATCTTGTTCGCGCCACTGCTCCACGCGAACTGGGCACATCTGGCGGCCAACACCGGGCCGGCGCTGGTGCTGGGATTCCTGGTCACGCTGGCCGGGTTGTCCCGGTTCCTGTGGGCGACCGCGATCGTGTGGATCGTCGGCGGCTTCGGCACCTGGCTGATCGGGAACCTGGGCTCGCCTTGCGGCGAGACCGACCACATCGGTGCGTCCGGCCTGATCTTCGGCTGGCTGACTTTTCTGCTGGTGTTTGGCTTTTTCACCCGCTCGGGCTGGCAGATCGTCGTCGGATTAGTGGTGCTGGTGACCTATGGCGGGGTGCTCTGGGGTGCCGTGCCGGTGCTCAATGTCTGCGGGGGGGTGTCGTGGCAGGGGCACCTCTGCGGTGGTCTGGCCGGCATTCTTGCCGCGTACATGTTGTCCAGCCCGGAACGCGAGGCTCGCGAGCGGCGTCGAAAAGCACCACAGCGATAATCGAGTCGACATGAGTAACCCATTGGCGCCCATCGGGGTGTTCGACTCCGGTGTCGGCGGACTGACGGTCGCGCGCGCCATCATTGATCAACTGCCTGATGAGGACATCGTCTACGTCGGCGACACCGGCAACGGACCCTACGGTCCGCTCACCATCCCCGAGATTCGCGGCCATGCCCTGGCCATCGGCGACGACCTCGTCGACCGTGGCGTCAAAGCTCTTGTCATCGCCTGCAACTCGGCCTCGTCGGCCTGCCTGCACGACGCCCGCGAGCGTTACGACGTACCCGTCGTCGAGGTGATCCTGCCCGCGGTCCGCCGGGCCGTCGCCACCACCCGCAACGGTCGCATCGGCGTGATCGGTACGCAGGCCACGGTCGCCTCCGGCGCCTACCAAGACGCGTTCGCCGCCGCCCGCGACACCGAGATCACCGCGGTGGCCTGCCCGCGGTTCGTCGACTTCGTCGAACGCGGCATCACCAGCGGTCGTCAGGTCCTTGGTCTTGCCGAGGGCTACCTCGAACCACTTCAGCGCGCCGGCGTCGACACCCTGGTGCTGGGCTGCACCCACTATCCGCTGCTGTCCGGGCTGATCCAGCTGGCAATGGGCGAGACGGTGACGCTGGTGTCCAGCGCGGAGGAGACGGCCAAGGAACTGCTTCGGGTGCTGACCGAACGCGACCTGTTGCATCCTCACCCGGGCCGGCCCGATGCCGCCTCGCCGCTGCGGGCGTTCGAAGCCACCGGCGATCCGGACGCGTTTCTCGTCCTGGCGGCGCGGTTCCTGGGGCCCGCGATCACCGGCGTCGCACCGGTCCATCGGAACATCGCGGCATCGGGCTGACTTACGCCGCAGTAAACCGGGGATGTTTTCAACAACACGGCGCTGGGCATGGCACAGTAGTGACCGTGCGAATCACCGTGCTCGGCTGCTCTGGGAGCGTCGTTGGCCCGGATTCGCCGGCATCGGGCTATCTGCTGCGAGCGCCGGACACCCCGCCGATGGTCATCGACTTCGGTGGCGGTGTACTGGGCGCGTTGCAGCGCCACGCGGATCCAGGTTCGGTGCACGTGCTGCTGTCGCATCTGCACGCCGATCACTGCCTCGATGTGCCCGGGCTGTTCGTCTGGCGCCGCTACCACCCGTCGCCGCCGAAAGGTAAAGCGCTGCTGTACGGGCCCAGCGACACCTGGTCGCGGCTCGGTGCGGCATCGTCGCCGTACGGTGGCGAAATCGACGACTGCTCCGACATTTTCGACGTCCGTCACTGGATTGATGGTGAGTCCGTCACGATCGGCGCCGTCGACGTCACGCCGCGGCTGGTGTGTCACCCGACCGAGTCCTACGGCATGCGCTTCACCAACGGCGCCGGTGCCACCTTCGTCTATAGCGGCGACACCGGATACTGCGACGCCGTCATCGACCTCGCCCGCGGTGCCGACGTCTTTCTGTGCGAATCATCCTGGACCGACGCACCCGATCGACCGCCGAACCTGCACCTGTCGGGCGCCGAGGCCGGGCGGATCGCCACGGCGGCCGGCGTGGGGGAGTTGCTGCTCACCCACATCCCGCCGTGGACCTCGCGCGAGGACGTGATCAGCGAGGCCAAAGCGGAATTCGATGGTCCCGTGCACGCGGTGGTGTGCGGGGAGACATTCAACGTCGGGCGCTCCTGACTCCACGCCGGGCTAGGATCCATCGCCCTGCCAGCCGGGCGTTCGGCGCCAATCGCCCTGCCAGCCGGGCACTCGATCGCTGTGCGCTCTGCACTCGTCGCCGGGCTAAAGTTGGCGGCGTGTCAAAACGAGAAGACGGCCGCCTCGACGACGAACTTCGCCCTGTGGTCATCACCCGCGGGTTCACCTCCCACCCGGCAGGTTCGGTAGTGATTGAATTCGGTCAGACCAAGGTGCTGTGCACCGCGAGCGTCACCGAGGGCGTGCCCCGCTGGCGGAAGGGCTCCGGGCTGGGCTGGCTGACCGCCGAGTACGCGATGCTGCCGTCGGCCACCCACACTCGCAGCGACCGGGAGTCGGTGAAGGGACGGCCGTCCGGACGCACCCAAGAGATCAGCCGGCTGGTCGGCAGGTCGCTGCGGGCCTGCATCGACCTGGCGGCGTTGGGAGAGAACACAATCGCCATCGACTGCGACGTGTTGCAGGCCGACGGCGGAACCCGCACCGCCGCGGTCACCGGGGCCTATGTCGCCTTGGCCGACGCGGTGACCTACCTGTCGGCGGCCGGCAAGCTGTCCGATCCGCGGCCGCTGTCGTGTGCGATCGCCGCGATCAGCGTCGGCGTCGTCGACGGCCGGGTGCGGGTCGACCTGCCCTACGAAGAAGACTCCCGCGCCGAGGTGGACATGAACGTGGTGGCCACCGACACCGGAACGCTCGTCGAGGTCCAGGGCACAGGCGAGGGCGCCACCTTCCCGCGGTCGACTTTGGACAAACTGCTCGACGCTGCGCAGGGTGCTTGCGAGAAGCTGTTCGTCGCGCAGAACGAGGCGCTGGCTCTGCCGTATCCCGGTGTGCTGCCCGAGGGCACCGGGCCGCAGAAGGCGTTCGGCAGCTGACCCGCCGGCGACGATGCAGAGCGTAGTGATGCTGAGGAGCGGCGCCATATGACCCGCCTCCTGGTCGCTAGTCGCAACGCGAAAAAGCTCGCGGAGTTGCGTCGCGTGTTGGACGCCGCCGCGGTGTCGGGGTTGACCCTGGTGTCGCTGAACGACGTCCCGCCATTCGACGAGGCACCCGAAACCGCTGCGACGTTTGAGGATAACGCGCTGGCCAAGGCCCGCGATGGATTCGCCGCGACGGGATTGCCCACCGTTGCCGACGACTCCGGGCTGGCGGTGGATGCGTTAAACGGCATGCCCGGTGTGCTGTCGGCGCGCTGGTCGGGCAACCATGGCAACGACGCCGCCAATACCGCGCTCCTGCTCGCGCAGCTGCGCGATGTTCCCGACAAGCGTCGTGGCGCGGCATTCGTTTCGGCCTGCGCGCTGGTCTCGGGATCCGATGAGGTCGTGGTCCGCGGCGAGTGGCCGGGCGCCATCGCCTTTGCGCCGCGCGGCGACGCGGGCTTCGGCTACGACCCGGTGTTCATTCCGCAGGGCGAGGATCGCACTGCGGCACAATTGAGTTCGGCGGAGAAAGACGCCGCATCACATCGTGGGCGCGCGCTGGCATTGCTGCTGCCGGCGCTGCGTGCACTGGCCGCGCATTGAGCTGTCTACGTTAAATTGAATTGCGCCTTCACATTTCGAGTCTGAAAGTGCTCGACGATGATCCCGACCAGCGGGATGGTTCCGGCCAGTAGCACCCCAGCTGTTTTCGCGATCGGCCAGCGGACCTTGACCGCGAGGTTGAACGCCGCCAACACATACGCGAAATACACCCAGCCGTGCACAATGCCGATCCAGGTTGGCGGGTGGGGATCCTTGATCACGTAGTGGACCACGATCTCGTAGCACAGCGCGATCAGCCAGATACCCGTCGTCCACGCCATCACGCGATAGGCGAGCAGCGGAGTGCGAATGTTCTGGCCGGCTGTGGTCATGCGGTTGTCCTGTTCTGCTTCTGATGAATGTCGTTGTCCGCCTTGGCAAGTTCGGCTAGATAGGCGTTGTACTGCCGGAGGTCGGGGTCGTCGGCATCGGGTTGGGTGGCTCTGGGTCGCTCGGGTAGCAGCCCGTCCGGTATTTCCCTGAAGGCGTCGGTGTTTCGCGGCTCCGGCGGCGCGTCTTCGTAGCGAACGAATTTACGGTAGGCGTAGACGCAGAATGCGGCGAACGCCGGCCACTGCAACGCGTAACCGAGGTTCTGGAATGTGCCCGACGTCGACTCGAACCTGGTCCATTGCCACCAGCCCAGCGCCAGGCAGCCGCACGCCGCGAGGATCACCAGCGCGATCAGCGCCGGTCTCCGACGACGTGTAGTGGACATCCCTAGAAGGTACTCCGGGGCTGTTGCGGGAAGAGCGCCGACAAACCCTGGTAGTGCCGTGACGGTACGATCGCGTGGATTGCGGGCGTGGCGAAATAGGCAACCGCGCGGGTTTTAGGTGCCCGTGCTCGAAAGAGCTTGAGGGTTCGAGTCCCTCCGCCCGCACCAAAACGGACGAACCCGCTCCCTAACATGAGCGGGTGGACGCATTCTTCACCGCTGACGGCGACTGCTACCTACCCGGCGAGATGACCCGTGGGCCCTGGGGCCTGACGATGGGCGGTCAGATCGTCGGCGGCCTGCTCGGCTGGGCACTGGACCGCCACGGCGACAACGAACTCCAGCCCGCGCGGCTGACCGTGGATTTGCTGCGGCCGGTGCCTATCGAACCCGTGACGATCGAGACGTCGATACAGCGCGAAGGCCGGCGCATCAGGCTCGTCGACGCCGCGATGTTGCAACAGGGTCGGGTCGTGGCGCGGGCCAGCGCGCTCTTCCTTCGCCGCAGCGCCGCCCCGGAGGGCGAAGTGTGGTCGGAGCCGGTGCCCATGCCGCCGCGGCCGGCTGATGCCGGTCCACCCGACACGAATATGCCGTTCGAAATATGGACGTACAACTCGGAGTCCGACACCGGTTCGGCGGGCATGCCGCCGCACGAGTGGGAAATGCCTGGGGTGCAGAAGTTCGCTTGGGGCCGCCTGTTTCGGCCGATGGTGGCGGGTCACCCGCTGACACCGTTCACGCGTGCGGCGTTCGCCGGCGACATCATCAGCTCGTTGACGCATTGGAGCACAGCAGGGTTGCGCTACATCAACGCCGATTACACGGTTGCAATCAGTCGTCTCCCCGAAGGCGAATACATCGGACTTGCCGCCCAGAGCTTCAACGGCACCGACGGCGTGGGCTCCGGCTCGGCGACCATATTCGACAGCATCGGTCCGATCGGCACCGGAACGGCGCTCGCGCTCGGCCAGCCTCCTGGCGCATTTCAACCGAACCCCCGCTGACAAAAGTCTCCCTTCGCCGAGGCGAAGGGAGACTTCTCGGTCCGGCTTAGGTCGTCGTGGCCGGCGCTGGGGGCTGACCCGGCGCGGGACCGGTGTCGCCCGGCTCAGCAGTCCCGTTCATGCCCGGCGTCATGGTTCCCGGCCCGTTAGGGGTCGAGGTTCCCGGCACGTTCGACGTCCACATCAGGATGTCCTGCAAGCCGTCGTTGTAGGCAACGCCATTCGGCGGTGCACCGGTCGCGTCGAAGTACAACGTGCCCTTCGACTCGCTGCCCTGCGGGATGGGCGCCGGGTTGAGACCGTTCGGCACCTGGACGCTGTCGACCAGCTTGTAGGTTTGTCCGTTCGGGCCGCGGGCGCTGAAGTCGCGCACCTGCGGCGTGACCATGCCACCGTCCGAGCGGACGACGATGTCAGCCTGGTACAGCGTCCCCTTCGGCGTGAAACCGGGGATCACCACGTTGCTCGGCTGCAGATTGCTCACCGTGTAGTTGGTGATCATCGGTCCGTCGATCAGCGGTTCGCTGGTACCGAATCCTTGAATGGTCGGCGCGGCCGATGCGCTTCCTGCGGTGGTCAAGCTGATCGCAGCAATACCCGCTGCACCAATAGCGGTCTTGATGAATGTCGTTGTCTTCACGATGGGCCCCTTCTTCGTTCCCTGTCGTTGTTACGCACCATCGGGGTGCAAAACGCGAAGTGCGAATAGCCCTGCGGCTCGCAATTCAAACGTCGTCACGTTGCGCTGATGACGATTCCGGCGCTTTGAGCTGCGCAAACGCTGACTTATGTAATTGCCGTGAAAGGCAAATCAAGCAACTTCCATAACATAGGCACCATTTGATAATCGTCGAGATCGCCACATTTGTAATGCCCGCGGACCCGCTCGGACTGGCACCATTGACGGTATGAACGCCGCAATCGTGGTGCTGTTGGTCTTGTTGGCGACCGGTATCGTCGTCGCCCCGCTGATACGACTACGGGCGTATCTGAAGAACTCCCCGCCCGCGCAGGAATTCCACCCGTCTCCGCCGGACGATGAAGTGGAGTAGCTGCTCAGCAGCCCACTTCGATGGAGAACGGCTTCGTCACCGAGAGGTGTGGATCATTGAGCTGCGACCCGGAGGCCGTGCCGGTGATTGTGTAGACGTCCTTGACCACGCGGATCGTCGCCTCGCCGGCGCCCGAGTTGGAGACACCAGAGAAGCCGGCGAAGTTGTCGATGTGCACCGACTCGACTATCGGTTTGTCGGGGTCCAGCCGCAGCAGCACCTTCACATTGGCCGGCGCCACGCTGATGTTGGCCGTGAGCAGCCAGTTGACCTGATTGCAGGTGATCGCGTGCGACGTACGACTGGTGTGGTCGACGGTGATGTGCGCGGTCTTCTGCGTCGACTTGTCGTCTTGGGCGACGCAACCCGCGCATGATGCCGCGACCAGCGCAGCGCTGGCTGCTGCGATGACAATCCGGTGGCCCACCGGGCACCTCCCCACGCACGCAGGTCTAGTTGGCACTGTTCTATCAGCCTGCGTGCGTCCGGGGGAGTAAACGTGCACCGAGGGCTAACCGAGCGAGACCCGGCCCATGAGCAAGTCGATGATCGGCTTGCCCGCGGCGAAGGTCCCGGTGTTCGAGGAGTTGACGTGTCCGTAGTCGACCAGCAGGGTGACGCCGTTGATGCCGGCGGCTGCGTCGCTGTTGAGGAACGCCATCACATTGCCCATCTGTTCGGGCGTGTGCGTCGCGGTGCCGGTGGCCTCTCGGTAGTCCTGCGCGAACGACAGCCACAGGTCGGCGTTGGCGCGGGCCAACGGAGTGTCGGTCGGGCCCGGGCAGATCGCGTTGATTCGAATTCCCTTGGCCAGGAACGGGAATGCGTGCGTGGCGACGTACGCGTTGATCGCTTGCTTGCTGGTGCCGTAGTGACCGAAGTTGTCGGCCTCGTGGGCCTTGACCCAGGCGTCGGCCGATTCGAAGTCCGGTGTGGCCAGGAATTCCTGCAGTCGTGGCAGATCGGTCTCCCAGCCGATGCCGGCCACCGAGGAGATGAAGCAAATGGCCCCACCCCGGCCCAGTTGACCGTTGTCGATCAGCTTGTCGATCACGTGCCGGTGACCGATGAAGTTGATCTTCATCAGGTCGGGGCCGTCCGCGATGCCGGCGGCGGAGAACACCGCGTCGACGTTGCCGACCTGCTCCAGTGCGCTGTCGATCGAAGCTGGGTCGCGTAGGTCGACTTGAATGCCACGACCGAGGCCGGCCGCCACCGGGGCGTAGTCCAGGTTGATCACCTCGGCTCCGAGGTCACCGACGATCTTGGCGGCCGCGGCTCCCATACCCGTGGCGCCTCCGACTACGAGCGCCTTCTTGCCGTCGTAGCGGAATTGGTCGATACCACTCATCTCAATCCTTTCGTGGGGTGCCGACCGCAGGCGTGATCGGCCGACGACGTCTGGAGTCCTGACAGGCGGTGCGCCTTGGATGCGACAGCGAAGTCAACGGCACAGACTCCGACACGACGCACCCCGCAAGTATGCGGGGGTGAGCGCGTCTACCGGTGAGTATCTGAAATTTTGGTTGTCAGATTCGGGTGGAAGTGTCACGTTCCGCGGCGCCGCGGACCATCGTGTCGCGCGCGTTGACCAACGCCGCGTCCTTGCCCTGGGCCCGCACGATGTTCTCCGGCACCCACAGGACGTCCATCACATAGCGGGCCAGCATGGACAGCGAGGGCGCGTCCTCGATGCGAATATCGCCGGACTCGATGCCGTCGGACAACAGCGCCCGGAGTTGTCGTAGCCGCATTGTGAAAGCCAACCCGGGATTGGGCGTATCTGGCGGCGACTGGCGCATCCATGCGAGTTGGATTTTCCATTCGTCGGGAAACTGATCCATCGCATTGATGTTGACCCAGCTGAGCGCATCGAGCTTTTCAACCGGCGTGGCATCCGTGCGCAGGACGCTGGCGAAGCCGCCGCCCGCCTTCTTGCCGAACGACTCCATGATCGAGGCGAGGAGTTCGTCCTTGGATCCGATCAGTCGGTACACCGTGCCGGTGCCCAAGCCTGCCGCGGCGGCGATGTCGCGGATCGTGGTGACCTCGTAGCCCTTTCTGCCGAACTCGGCCCGCGCCACCGAACGCACGTGCGCGGCTTTGTCATTGCCGTCCGTCTCGCCCTCTTCGGTCCACGTCTTGATGGCGGCCTCGGCGGCGGAAAAGGCGCTGGAATCGTTCAGTTCCCGATCGGTGTAGTCCCGGCTGGCCAAGCCGTGCAACATGATTCGGCACATCACCACCGCGGTCTGATCGGCAGCGCCGGTGTGCCGGATGATGTCGAGCCCGACGTGCATCATGGTCTGGCAGAGGCGGTCGGCCAGTGTCGGGAGGTCGATGTCGGATCGGATGAAGCCGCCCCACCTGCCCGCGCGCAATGTCTGCAGCATCGCTTGCTGGACGGCGGTCGGCGGATTTTGCAGGAGTTCGACGAGTTCGGGATTCGCGCTTGGTGCTTCGAAGAAGGACATCTGCAGCGCGGCCCGGTGCTGCACTGCGCAGCGGGCGATCGCGGATCCCAATTCGACGATCTTGTCCGCGACGGAGCGCGAGTCGGCCTGGTCGAGCTGCTCGTGGGCGATTTCACCGATCCGGTCCAAGTCGGCGTAGTACCGCCGGAGGAGTTCGACGAGGATCGCTTCTTTCGATTCGAAGTGGTGGTAGAGGCTTCCCGGCAGGATGCCGGCCGCATCGGCGATCTCCTGAAGCGACGTCCGCAGCCCCGACGAGGCGATCAATGACGCAGCGGTCTGCAGAATTTCGGTACGGCGAGTGCCGTCACCGTAAGCGCCTCCGCGCTCTGCCTTCTCGGCAGTGTGTTTGGCGTTGCCCCGTCCCCGTGGCGTCACGCGCGAACGCCCGACGCTGTCAGATCGGGCGGGCGGATCGGCATCGGGCAAGTCTAGGCGTGCGGGACTCGGTGTTGCCGAAGCCTCGGATGGTTGCTGAAGACCCACCACACCTCCTAGGCTCCCACCCGAATCTCACGAGCCCGCTGACCGAATATTTGGTTTTACGCTACCAGGCGATTACGCAGGTCGAACGGTATTCGAGCGCCCGCGTCGGGCAGCGATCAGTGCAGAACGGACTCGGCGAACGAAGCACCGAGCTGCACGAGGTAGCGGTCGGGCCCGTCGAGAAACGCGCTCCAGCTCAACAGGCGCTTGAGATAGAGGTGGGCATCGTGCTCCCAGGTGTAGCCGATGCCGCCGAGCACCTGGATGGCCGTGTCGCCGACGGCGGCCAGCCGGCCCGCGAACGCCTTGGTGCGCATCGCCGCCGCATGTCGCTCGGCCCGGTCGCCCGCGTCGGCGGCCCACAATGCGTGGATCACGCCGCTGCGGGCCAGCTCGACCGTTTCGTACATGTCGACGCACAGGTGTTGGACCGCCTGGAATGCGCCGATCGGCTGCCCGAATTGCCGTCGCACCTTGGCGTATTCGACGGCGAGAGCCAACAGCGCGCGCGCCGCGCCGAGCGCGTCGGCAGCCCAGGCGATCGTCACGTCATCAATCAACGCCTCGAGATTCTCTGGGCTCACCAAGCCCAGCCGTTGCGCCGGGGCGTCGTCGAACGTGACGCGAAACCGCTTGCGCGTCTGGTCAATTCCGGCCTGCAGCGAGCTGTCGATCCCGGTAGTTGCCGTCTTTACTGCGAAAAGGCCTGTGCCATCCCGGTCGTCGGCCACGACGAGCACCACGTCGGCGGCGGTGGCGTCCCACGCGCTGTCGATCACGCCACGCACTACGTTGTCGACGACGCTCGGGCGCGGCCCGTGCAGCGGGCCAACCGTCGCGATCGTGGAGCCGTCGGCGATCCCGGTGAACAGCGGGCCCGCCAGGTCACCGGGTACCTCGAAGCGGGTCAGGGCCCGGGTCGCGGCGACGGCGCTGGACAGCCACGGCCCGGGATGCAACCCAGCGCCCAGTTCTTCGGCGACGACGCCGGCTTCGACCATCGTCATGCCCGCGCCGTCGTATTCCGGCGGTACCAACAAGCCCGTAACGCCGAGATCGGCAAGCCCGCGCCACACCTTGTTCGTGGTGCCAGTGTCGTCGTCGAGCATCGGGCGGACGTGGCCTGCGATGGAAGCCCTTTCGGTGAGAAACGCTCGCACGGTGTCGCGCAGTGCGATCTGCTCATCGGACAGTTCGAGGTTCATGAGCGCGGCAACCCCAAGATGCGCTGGGCGGTGATGTTCTTGTTGATCTGGGTCGTTCCACCGGCGATCGTCAGCGATCGTGACGTCAAGCGGTAGTCGGCCCAGCGGCGTCCGGCGGGTTCCATTCCGATCAGGTCGAAGCCCAGCGCGGCGATGTCCTGGCCGACTTCGCCCCAGATCGTCTTGGCCAGACTTGCCGACCCGAACGCGTCGCCACCGTGCAGGATTGCCGAGATCGACCGCTGGCACAGCACCTCGAGGTACTTGATGCGCACGGCGATTTCGCCGAGGCGTCGGAGCGTCGTGGGATCCTCGAGCACGGGCCGGTTGCCGATTTTGACGTCGGCTAGATCGGTGACCAACTCTTGCAGCCGGGTCTGCATCTCGGTGTAAAGGCGTGCGGCACCGGCCCGCTCGTGACTCAGCGTGGTGGTGGCGATTCCCCAGCCGCCGTTCTCGGGACCGAGCAATGCGTCCGCGGGCACCCGCACGTCGTTGAAAAACACTTCGGCGAAATCCGCTTCGCCGCTCATCGTGACGAGCGGCCGAACCTCGATGCCCGGCAACGACATGTCCAGGATCAAGCAGGAGATGCCCTTGTGCTTCGGCGCGTCCGGGTCGGTGCGCACGTACAACTGGCACCACTGCGCCCGGTGGCCCAGAGAGGTCCAGATTTTCTGACCATTGACGACGAAACAGTCGCCTTCCGGATCAGAGCTGCGGACCGCGCGAGTGCGCAGTGAGGCAAGGTCGGAGCCGGCCTCCGGTTCGGACATGCCTTGGCACCAGATGTCGTCGGCGCGCATCATTCGGGGGAGCAGCGTGCGCTTCTGAGCTTCGGTTCCGTGCTGCATGATCGCCGGCGCGATGTTGTTCATTCCGATCACGTTCAGGTGGACCGGCACCCGGGCGCGGGTGGTCTCCTCGGCGCAGACCAACTGTTCGAGCACGCCCGCGCCGCGGCCGCCGTACTCCGGCGGCCAGGAGACCGCGGCCCAGCCGGCATCGGCCATCGTCGCGTTCCATGCCCGGAGCGTCTCGAAGGCCGTTTCGTCCCTACCTCGGCCGCGGTTAGCGGCGATGACGTCCTCGGTGAGAGTCGCAGCCAGCCAAGCCCGCAGTTCCTTGCGGACCTGTTCCACCTCTGGTGGGTATGAGAAATCCACGTTTCCTATTGGCTTCCGGCGATTGACGACGGGTAACGGCGAACCCTACGGTGGAACAGATATTTGGTCAACTGAATTCCTTGCCAACCGACTGCGTTCCGGTAAGGCTTCCCATAGTAATGTGCGTTACGGCGCTCTGCTCGCGTCCCCTCAACGAAAGCGCAACAAACATGACTGACACTGTAAAGGTCCGCTTCGAGCCGAAGATGATGATCGACGGCGAGTTGGTGGACGGCCAGGCAGGAACCTTCACCAACATCAACCCGGCCACCGAGGAGCCGCTCGGCGAGGTGGCCGACGCGTCGAAAGAGGACATGCACCGGGCCATCGACGCCGCCCGCCGCGCCTTCGACGAGAGCGACTGGTCGACCAACAAGGAACTCCGCAAGCGCTGCCTACTGCAACTGCACGACGCGATCGAGTCCGAGAAGGAGGAGCTGCGCGAGGAGCTGATCCTCGAAGTCGGTTCTCCCCGCGCCATCACGTTCGGTCCGCAGCTGGACGCCCCGCTGGCCGATGGACTGAAGTACCCGGCCCGGCTGATCGACGAGTACGCCTGGGAAACCGATCTCGGCGACCGGGTGATCAGCCTTACCGGCGCGAACACCTCCATCAAGGTGTGGCGGGAGCCCGTCGGCGTCGTCGGTGCGATCGTGCCGTGGAACTTCCCGTTCGAAGTCACCATCAACAAGCTCGGCCAGGCGTTGGCAACCGGCAACACCGTGGTGCTCAAGCCCGCGCCCAACACGCCGTTCAACGCGACCCGTCTCGGGCGGCTGATCGCCGAGAAGACCGACATTCCCGCTGGTGTGGTCAACGTGGTCACCGCATCGGATCACTTTGTGGGCGAAGAGCTTACGTTGTCGCCCAAGGTCGACCTGATCTCGTTCACCGGGTCGACGGTGGTCGGCAAGCGGATCATGGAAAAGGGCGCGGCCACCATGAAGCGACTCTTTCTCGAACTGGGCGGCAAGTCGGCCACCATCGTGTTGGAAGACGCTGACTTCGGGCTGGCGTGCGCGATCGGCATCGCTCCGTGCATGCACGCGGGGCAAGGCTGCGCCAACCCCACCCGGATGCTGTTGCCGCGGTCCCGCTACGAAGAGGGGGTGGCAATCCTCAAGAGCATCTACGAGAACGTCACCTGTGGCGACCCGCAAGACCCCGGAACACTGTGTGGCCCGGTCATTTCCAAGCGACAGTTCGACCGCGTGACGGACTACATCAAGAAGGGCGTTGAGGAAGGTGCCACGCCGTTGGTCGGCGGCCCTGGTGCAGACACGGGATTCGACAAGGGATTCTTCATTCGGCCAACGCTTTTCACCGACGTCGACAACAAAATGACGATCGCCCAGGAAGAGATCTTCGGGCCGGTGCTTTCGGTCATCCCATTCGACGACGAGGAAGACGCGATCCGGATCGCCAACGACAGCCCCTACGGCTTGGCGGGCAACGTGATGTCGGGCTCCCTGGAGCACTCGCTCGCGGTGGCCCGGCGCATCAAGGCGGGCTTCATCGGCGTCAACGGCGGCGCGCCCTATGGCGCCGACACCCCGTTCGGTGGGTACAAGGACAGTGGCGTCGGTCGACAGAACGGTATCGCCGGCTTCGACCAGTACACCGAGGTCAAGTCCGTCGGCTACCCCGTCGGCTGACGCAGCTGCGGTAATTTTTCGAGTCCACGGGCTACCTTTGTCCCGTGACCGACGCCGGACGTTCGCAGCGTGCGACCGGCCGCACATTGGCGCTTCGCTATGCGGCCGGTCTGGCATGCGGCCACCTGATCGGCTGTGCGGACGCCGCGGCGATCGTCATTCCGCTACACGGCCAGTACGCCGGCAAAGCGCAGGCGTACTTCGCGCCGAACAGCCTGATCACCGCGGCGATCATCGTCGTGCTCGGGGCCGCGGCCGTAGCGGGCGGCGGCGTCGCGAATCTGGTTCCGGTGCTGCGCTGGTTTGTCAGCGGCCGGCAACCCAATGCCGATCAGCGACGGTCGGCCATGCGCCTCCTCACGCGACAGTCGATCTTGCTGACGGTAGTCTGGGCGACGAGCGGACTGACCTATCTCGTGCTGAATCTCGCTGGTATGACGGTTCTTTGGGTTCCCACCCTGTTGGCGGTGGTATTCGGCGGGAGTGCGGCGGCGAGCCTCAGTCTGCTGCTCACCCAACGATCCCTCCGGCCGATCATGGTGGCGGCGACGCTGGGGACCGAGGGTCTGGTGGTCGCGCCCGGCGTCTTCACCCGCTTGGTCGGCATGTGGCTGTTGGGAAGTGGCCTGCCGTGTCTGGCGATTGCCGGCCTGGTGTTGACCCGCTCTAACGGCTGGATCATTCAGAAAACCGGCTCGGTCGAGATGCCTATTCTGATGGTGACGCTTGTCGCGGTCCTGATCGGACTGCCGGTGATGATCATGACTTCCCGGTCGATCTCGGATCCGGTGCGCGAGGTCGTCGACGCCATGGCGCACGTCGAGCGGGGCGACATCGACACGTTCGTCGGCGTCTACGAGAAGTCCGAAATAGGCCGACTGCAACTCGGATTCAATCGCATGGTGGTTGGGATCGGCGAACGCGACCGGTTGCGCGATCTGTTCGGTCGTCATGTCGGAGCCGATGTGGCTCGTCGCGCGATCGAAGAGGGCACCTCGTTGTCGGGCGATGTCCGCGATGCGGCGATTCTTTTCATCGACCTCGTCGGCTCGACCACATTAGCGGCGAGCAGGCCGCCGCAAGAGGTGGCGCGAGTTCTCAACGACTTCTTCCGCATCGTGGTCAGCGCCGTCGACGATCACCGGGGACTGATCAACAAGTTCCAGGGCGACGCGGCGCTTGCCGTCTTCGGAGCACCACTGGCGCTGGACGATTCGGCGTCGGCCGCATTGGCCACCGCGCGACGAATTCGTCACGAACTCCATCGACTCCCGCAGGTCGACTTCGGCATCGGAGTGTCGGCAGGTCCGGTCTTCGCGGGTAACATCGGTGCCGAAAACCGTTACGAGTACACCGTTGTCGGCGATGCTGTCAATGAGGCGGCACGGTTGGCCGATGTCGCCAAGACGCTCGACCAACGGATCGTCTGCTCGGTGGCCGCGATAGACCGCGCCGACGTTGCCGAGCGCCGCCATTGGGTGTCGGACAGTGAGACGGTGTTGCGTGGTCGTGTCGAAGCGACCCAGATCTGGGTTCCGACGGACAGGGAGTGATCATGGCTGGCTCGGACGATCGTTTCGTTTTCGCGGCGGCGGCCGAGCAGCGGCGTCAGTTCGCGACTCTGATCGACAGCCTCGACGATGCGCAGTTGGCGACGCCGAGCCTGTGCCGGGGCTGGGACGTCAAGACGGTCGCCGCTCACGTGGTCAGTACCGTGCTCGACGGCACGCCGGGCTTTCTTCGGATGGCGGTTCGATGCGGCAGCCTAAGCCGGGGGATCGACGTGCTGGCCCGGCGTCGCGCCCAGGCGCCGATCGCCGAGATCGTGGCCACGCTGCGGGAACATGCCAAACAGCCCATCACCTCACCGGTGTTCGGGCCACGAGGCCCGTTGGCGGACATCCTGGTCCACACCGGCGACGTCCGGATGGCGCTCGGTCTAGTCTTCGACCCGGATGCGGCGCACGCGGTGTCGGCCATGGATTTCGTCACCAGCGGCTGGCCGATCGGCTTCATGCCGTTGGGGCGGCTGCGGGGAATTCGACTGTCCGCCAACGATGTACCGCGGTCCTGGCGCAACGGCGTCGAGATCAACGGGCCGGTGGCCGCGCTGTTGATGGGTGTCTGCGGGCGCACGGCCGCACTGCTTGCGCTCGACGGGCCGGGCCTCGAGGTCCTGCGTCGACGACTGTCATGAACTCAACCGTGCGGCTTACCATGCGCTCAAACCGCTCAGCTGGGCGCCGGGCTATGCGACTCAGTGGTCGTGGACGATGACACCGCGAATATTTTTGCCCGCCAACATATCGTCATAGGCGTCGTTGATGTCGTTGAGTTTGTACTCGGCGGTCACAGCCTCATCGAGCAAAAGCTTGCCCTCGCGGTAGAGGCTGAGCAGTCGATGAATATCGGCCCGCGGGTTGGCCTCGCCGTAAAGGCTGCCCAGCAGCCGTTTTTGAAACAAGGTGAACATCGCCATCGGGAGGGTCGGCGTCACGTCGGTGATCGATGCCAGCGCCGTCAGAACCACGGCGCCGCCCTTGCGGACGATGTCCAGCGCTTGACCGATCATGGGTCCCTCGGCAAGCCCGACCGTCAGCAGGGCCGAGTCGGCCATCACGCCGCGGGTCAAGTCGCCGACCAAAGCGGTGGCCTCGGTCATTGACGTCGTAAAATGAGTTGCGCCAAATTGGAAAGCCTTGTCCCGCTTACCTTCCACGATGTCGACCACCACAATCTTTTCTGCACCGGACAAGCGCGCACCCTGAATCGCGCCGCTACCGATGCCGCCGCAGCCGATTACAACGACGGTGTCGCCTGGGCTCACCTTGGCGGTATTGACCGCTGATCCCCACCCAGTGGTGACCCCGCAGCCAAGCAGGCAGGCACGCGAGAGCGGAACGTCATTGTCGATCTTGACGATCGAGCTGTCTGGCACCGTGCCGTACTGGGCGAACGTGCCCAAGAAGCATGCGGCGCCAACGTCGCGGTCCCGGATCCGGCGTCGATAAGTCCCATCGAGTTGGGCGCCGCTCAGGAGCAGCGCGCCCTGGTCGCACAGATTCTGATGCCCGCTCGCACACCAACGGCAGCGCCCGCACGCCGGAAGGAAAGACGCCACCACATGGTCGCCGACCTGCACGTCCCTGACGCCAGGGCCGACTTCCAGCACGACGCCAGCCCCTTCGTGGCCACCAACTATGGGCAGAGGCACAGGAAGGTCGCCGGTGCGGACGTGATGATCTGAGTGGCAGAGCCCGGCGGCCTCGAAAGACACGAGCACCTCGCCGTCCTCCGGACCGTCGAGGTCCAGTTCTTCGACACTCCATGGCGCGTTGAACTCCCACAGAACCGCGGCATTCATCTTCATCGTGATCCACCCTGCAGCGAGATAAGTGCAGCGATCTTAGGACGGGCCAGACGCACGACGGAGGGTATTAGCGCATTCACGTGCGGTGAGACGCAGAGGCAATCGCGCCGAGAGTTCAATCCGCGCAAGACAGCCGCAGCTGATGCCGAATGCCTTACAGTTGTCCAGTCGGTCGAGCCAGCGAAAGGGGCGAGCATCACCATGCCCATTCCCCGATATCCCGACGACGTCACCGCCGAGTGGCTCTCAGCCGTATTGGGTGACGGCACGCCGGTGGGGTTGTCGGCCGTGGACGTGGTCGCCATCGGCACGGGCCAGACCGGAGCGACGTATCGGGTCTCGGTGGCGTACGCCGGCCCGAGCAGTCTGCCCGACACGTTCGTGATCAAACTGCCGGCGCAAGACGACACCGTACGCGACCGGGTGACCATCGGCTACCGCAGCGAATGCGCCTTCTACACCGGGGTGGTCGGTCATGTGAAAGTGCCGACACCGCAGTGCTTCTACTGCGACATCAGCGACGACGCGATGGACTACGCGTTGCTTCTAGCCGACCAGGCGCCGGCGGCACAAGGCGACCAGATCGCGGGATGTGGCGAGCGGGAAGCCCGGCTGGCCGTGACGGCGTTGGCCGGCCTGCACGGGCCGAGTTGGTGCGACCCGGTTTGGCTGGATTTCCCCGGTATCGCCTTCGCCAGGCCCGACGAAGCGTCGGCGGGCGGTCTGGGCGAGGTCGCGCGGATGAGCGCCGACATCACGCTGGACAAACTCGGTGACCGCATGAGCGCCGCCGACCGTGAGACATTCACCGCGGCAATGGGTTTGGTTACTCCGTGGTTGCTCGCCGAGCGGGACCGCTTCGCGCTGCTGCACGGCGATTACCGTCTCGACAACTTGTTGTTCTTCCCCGGCGGAGCCGGCGTTACGGTGGTGGACTGGCAGACGCTCGGGGTCGGCCTGCCCGCCCGCGACCTCGCGTACTTCACGGCGACCAGCCTCAAGCCGGAGTTGCGCGCCTCGATCGAGCACGAGCTTGTCGACGAATACCACCGGGCACTCACCGGTTACGGGGTCACCGGATACGACCGCGAAACCTGTTGGCGCGATTACCGTCTCGGTGTGATCCAGGCTCTGCTGATCTCCGCGCTGGGATTCGCGTTCTCCACCGCGACCGACCGCGGTGACGACATGGTGCTGACCATGTTGGCCCGTGGATGCCAGGCGATCCGCGACCTGGGCACGTTGGACCTGGTCGGCGAGTATGCGGCACAGCAGGCGACGACGATATGACTGACCGATGTCGCCGGCCCACCACGCTCGACGTTTGCTGAACCCGTCCGCAGATGCTGACCTCCGCGTAAGTTAGGGCCAGCTGGAATACGCCAGCGCCGCCTGGGGCCGCGTTGCGGCCCGGTGCGGAACTGCAATGTCGGAGGGCCCGATGGGCGACGTCGATTATTGCGTGGTGGGTGCGGGTTTCGCCGGACTCGCGGCTGCCCTCAGACTCAAACAAGCCGGCCGCTCGGTAGCGCTGCTGGAAGCCCGTGATCGGGTCGGCGGCCGAACCTTTACCGTCGTGCGCGATGACGGGACATGGATCGACCGCGGCGGCGCGTGGATTGGGCCGGGGCAAGACGGCATCTACGCGTTGATGAAAGAGTTCGCGGTGCCCAGCTACAAGCAGTTCACCGACGGCGAAGCAATGATGGTCCTCGACGGGAAGCAACACCGCTATAAGGGCACGATCCCGTGGACGATGAGCCCGTGGGCGTCGGTGAACCTCGGCGCGGGATTCCTTGAGCTCGACCAGATGTGCAAGTCCGTTCCCCTTGTCGCGCCATGGGAGGCCCCGAAGGCCAACAAGTGGGACTCGATCACGTTGGCCCACTGGCTGCGCAGGGCGGTAGCTTCCAAGGCGGCCCGCGACCTCCTGGAAACCGCTGTTGCCGGGTGCTATACGTCGGCGGCATCGGAGGTGTCGATGCTCTTCGTCGCCTACCAGATGGCGTCGGGAGGCGGACCGGGATTCGTGCTGGGCGGCAAGGACGCGTCGCAGGATGCCCGCCCCATTGGGGGCATGGGCGCCGTCTATCGGCCGATGGCCGCCGAGATCGGCGATTCGCTGCATCTGGGTCAGCCGGTGCGCCGCATCATCCAAGACGCGCAAGGCGTCACCGTGTGCTCGGATGACATGACGGTGCACGCGCGACGCGCCGTGGTGGCAGTGCCGCTGGCGATCGCCAGCCACATTGACTACGAGCCGATGTTGCCCGTCGACCGCTCGCTCCTGCATCAGCGGATGCCCAGCGGCGCGGTGGTGAAGATATCCATCGTCTACGACACGCCGTTCTGGCGCGCCAACGGCCTGACCGGGCAGTCAGCCGCGCCGGGATCATTGGCGACGATCACCATCGATGCCTGCACCGACACCGGGCGGCCGGGAATCCTGTGCGTCGTGATCGAGGGACCGCTCGCGCGTGAGTACGGCCAGCTCGACGCGATGGCACGTCGGACGGCGGTGTTGACCGAACTCGCCAACCGGTTCGGCGAAAAAGCCAGTCGCCCGGTCGATTTCATCGAGCAGAACTGGAGTCTCGAGCGCTATTCAGGTGGTGGGATGTTGAGTCACGCGCCTACGGGGGTGCTGACGCAGTTCGGCCGTGCGCTCCGCCCGCCGTGTGGCCGTATCCACTGGGCAGGCACCGAGAGCTCGGCGGTGATGTGTGGCTGGGTGGACGGGGCGGTTCGCTCCGGTGAACGCGCGGCCGCTGAACTGCTCGATCTGGAAAGCCCGGAAAGGCTGATAACCGCCTAGCGAAACCCAATGCCATCGAAGCAATCGAGACGGCGACATCGGAAGCTCGGCCTGAATCGATATGCCGTTGACGCGCAACGCCTCCTGACGCGAATCAGTACTGAGTAGAACCCTGGTCGACGGGGACGGCCGCGGCGGTGACGTAGCGGGACTCGTCGCTGGCCAGCCAGCACACCGCGTCGGCGATGTCCTCGGGCTCTGCGACCCAGTTCGGCAGGAACGGCGTGAGCACGCTGGACATCTGCGGGATGGTCTCGTTGGCACTCGCCACCGCGGTGACCATGTCGCCGCTACCCATCGCCGTGTTGACCGGGCCGGGGTGCACGCTGTTGACCCGGATCGCGTGCGGTCCCAGTTCGGCGGCGAAGGCGCGCGCCATCCCGGTGACGGCGTGCTTGCTGGCTGTGTAGTGGATCATGAACGGCTGCATCTTGAGGCCTGCCGCCGAGCTGATCAGAATGATCGAGCCGCCACGGCCGCCGTCGATGATCTGCTGGGCGCCGGCCATCACGGTGTTCCATACGCCGGTCACGTTGACGTCCATGACATCGCGAAACGATTCGGGCGTGATTTCGTTCCATACCTGCGGCGCCGAGACGCCGGCGTTGGCGACGATGATATCGAGTCGACCGAGGCTGGCCACGGCATCGCGGACGGTGTCGCAGAGTCCGTCGAAATCGCGAACATCTTTGGTGGAGGCGATGATTCGACGACCGGTACCCTCGACGAGCCGGACGGTCTCGGCGAGGTCTTCCGGGGTGGCCGAGTCGTAGGGCACACAGGACGGAAGCTTGCCCGCGATGTCGACCGCGATGATGTCGGCGCCTTCCCTGGCCAGTCGCACCGCGTGCGCGCGCCCCTGGCCCCGCGCCGCGCCGGTGATGAACGCGACCTTGTCCGTGAGCCGACCGGTCATGAGCGCTCCCCCCTATCGTAAAGGTCACTGTAACGGGATCGATAGTAATGCCCGGGGTCGCGCCGGTCACCGGCGCTCACTGCTTGCGCTGCGCCGCCTTGACCAGATTCGAACCGATGATCAGCCGCTGGATCTCACTGGTCCCCTCGTAGAGCCGCAGCAGGCGAACGTCTCGGTAGATGCGCTCCACCGGCACATCGCGCATGTATCCGCTGCCGCCGTGGATCTGCACGGCGAGGTCGGCGACCTTGCCGGCCATTTCGGTGCAGAACACCTTGGCCGCCGACGGCGCGATCCGGCGGTCCTCGTCGTTGAGCCACTGGCGGGCCGCATCCCGAACCAGCGCTCGGCCGGCCATCACGCCGGTCTGCTGGTCGGCGAGCATTGCCTGTACGAGCTGGAAACTGCCGATCGGGTTACCACCCTGGGTGGCCGTCGCGGCGTAGGTGACGGACTCGTCCAGCGCGCGCTGCGCGGCGCCCACCGCCAGCGCCGCGATGTGAATCCGGCCGCGCGCCAATGATGTCATCGCCGCTCGATAGCCGATGTCCTCGCTGCCGCCGACCAGTGCGCCGGCCGGCACCCGCACGTCGCTGAAGCGAACGTCGGCGGTCCAGGCGCCTTCCTGGCCCATCTTGGCGTCCTTGGGGCCGACCTCGACTCCGGCCGCGTCGGCCGGCACCAGGAACACCGCGATGCCGGGTCCGGCGTCGTCGGCCGGACGGGTCCGCGCGAAGACCACGAACAGATCTGCGACGGGAGCGTTGGTGATGTACTGCTTCTCGCCCGAGATCACCCAGTCGTCGTTGTCGCGAATTGCCTTGGTGCGCAATCCGGCCGGGTTCGATCCCGCCCCCGGCTCGGTCAGCGCGAACGAGGCGACCTTCCCGGTGGCCAATGCTTCGAGCCAAGTGGCCTTCTGCTCGTCGGTGCCGAACCCGACCAGAACCTGGCCGGCGATGCCGTTATTGGTGCCGAACATGGATCGGAGGGCCAGCGAGGTGTAGCCGAGTTCCATCGCCAGCTCGATGTCCTGGGTGATGTCGAGCCCCAGGCCGCCCCACTCCTGGGGGATGGCGTAGCCGAAAAGGCCCATGTCCTTCGCCTGGTTGCGAAGATCGTCGGGTACCCGATCGGTCGCCAGGATTTCCTGCTCGCGGGGTACGACGGCGGAACGGACGAATTGGCGGGTCTGCGCGAGGATCTGCTGGAAATCGTCGTCGTCGACGGCAGCAGCGGGCATGGATCGGTGCTCCATTCTTCGGCGGATGATCGCGGTCTGCGGTGGCATTCGACCCCCGCTGACCGTCGCGTTCCGGCGATCATATATGAAATATGATGTTCAATCGTCCCGGGTCCGGGGCGCAGACAGGAGGACGGTGATCGTGTGGCGTTGTTGAGCGGTAAGACCGCAGTCATCACTGGTGGTGCCCAGGGTTTGGGTTTGGCCATCGCGCAGCGGTTCGTGGACGAGGGTGCTCGGGTGGTGCTCGGCGACGTGAACCTCGAGGCGACGCAGGCCGCGGCGGCCAAGCTCGGCGGTGACACCGTCGCCCTCGCGGTGCGGTGCGACGTGACATCCGGAGATGACGTCGACGCGCTGATCGGCGCCGCGGTGGACGGCTTCGGGGCGCTGGACATCATGGTCAACAACGCCGGCATCACCCGCGACGCGACCATGCGCAAGATGACCGAGGACCAGTTCGACCAGGTGATCGCCGTGCACCTGAAAGGGACCTGGAACGGGTTGCGCAAGGCCGCGGCGATCATGCGGGAGAACAAAAGCGGGGCGATCGTGAACATGTCGTCGATCTCCGGAAAGGTCGGCATGATCGGGCAGACGAACTATTCGGCGGCCAAGGCCGGCATCGTGGGAATGACCAAGGCGGCCTCCAAGGAACTCGCTCATCTGGGTGTGCGGGTCAACGCGATCCAGCCCGGTCTGATCAGATCGGCGATGACCGAGGCCATGCCGCAACGGATTTGGGACGAGAAGTTGGCCGAGATACCGATGGGACGGGCCGGCGAACCCGAAGAGGTCGCCAAGGTCGCACTGTTCCTTGCCAGCGACCTGTCGTCGTACATGACCGGAACCGTCCTCGAGGTCACCGGCGGACGGCACCTGTGAGCCGGGACGCGGTGATCTGTGAGCCGGTGCGCACCCCGATCGGGCGCTACGGCGGAATGTTCTCTTCGCAGACCGCCGTCGATCTCGGCGTCGCGGCGCTCACCGGTCTGCTCGACCGGACCGGCGTCCCGCGCGAGGCGGTGCAGGACGTCATCCTCGGCCACTGCTACCCGAACAGCGAGGCCCCCGCGATCGGCCGCGTGGTGGGGCTCGACTCGGGCCTGCCGGTGACGGTCCCCGGCATGCAGGTCGACCGTCGCTGTGGATCGGGATTGCAGGCCGTCATCCAGGCATGTCTGCAAATCCAGTCCGGTGACAACGATCTCGTGGTGGCCGGCGGCGCAGAGAGCATGAGCAACGTCGCGTTCTACTCCACCGACATGCGCTGGGGCGGGGCCCGCGGTGTACAGGTGCATGACGGGCTGGCGCGCGGCCGGATCACCGCCGGTGGCCGGCACTACCCGGTGCCCGGCGGAATGCTGGAGACCGCGGAGAATCTCCGTCGCCAGTACGGCATCTCCCGTCAGGAGCAGGACGAGCTCGCGGTGACGTCGCACCAGCGCGCGGTGGCCGCGCAGCAGGAATGCCTTCTTGCCGACGAGATCATCCCGGTCACCGTGCGCACCCGCGGCGGCGAAAAAGTCATCGACACCGACGAACATCCACGCGCCGACACCACCGTGGAAGTGCTTGGAAAGCTCAAACCCGTTCTACTGAAGGATGATCCAGAGGCTACCGTGACGGCGGGGAACGCCAGCGGGCAGAACGACGCGGCATCCATGTGTCTGGTCACTACACCGGAGCGCGCCGCGGAACTGGGGCTCACTCCGCTCGTGCGACTGGTGTCGTGGGCCACCGCGGGCGTCGCACCCGACGTGATGGGAATCGGTCCGGTCCCGGCCACCCAGGCGGCGCTGACCAAAGCGGGACTCCAATTGAGCGACATCGACCTGATCGAGCTCAATGAGGCATTCGCGGCACAGGCGCTTGCGGTTATGCGGGAGTGGAACTTCGGCGCCGCCGACCTGAAACGCACGAACGTGCGCGGATCGGGGATCTCACTGGGCCACCCGGTCGGCGCGACCGGTGGCCGGATGCTGGCGACGCTGGCCCGCGAACTCAGCCGGCGCCACGCCCGCTACGGACTGGAAACCATGTGCATCGGCGGCGGCCAAGGACTCGCAGCGGTTTTCGAGCGGGTCGACTCATAGTGACCGCGCCGCTGGCCGATCTCACCGTCATCGAAGTGTCGAGCTTCGTCGCAGCACCGCTGTGTGGAATGACGCTGAGCCAGTTGGGCGCCCAGGTGATCCGCATCGACCCGATCGGTGGCGCATCGGACACCCACCGCTGGCCGCTCACCGCCGACGGCACGTCGATCTACTGGACCGGCCTCAACAAGGGGAAGCGCTCGGTCACCGTCGATCTGCGCTCGGCCGCGGGACAGGAGCTGATTCAGCGGTTGATCGTCGAGGGCGACGGGGTCGTAGTGACCAACACCGCCGGCCTCCCGTGGCTCTCCTACGAAACCCTTGTCGCCAAGCGGTCCAACCTGATTCACCTTCAGGTGCTCGGCCGCCACGACGGCTCGACCGGAGTCGACTACACGGTCAACGCGGCTACCGGATTTCCCTTGATCACCGGTCCAGCCGACCACGTCGGCCCGATCAACCACGTCCTACCGGCCTGGGATGTCTGTTGCGGCCTGTACGCGGCGCTGGCGATCGTCTCCGCGCTGCGGCGCCGCGATCAGTCCGGCGTCGGCGCGCAGATCAGCGTTCCGCTGGAAGATGTCGCCCTGGCGACCGCCGGCAACCTGGGACTGCTCACCGAGCCACAGGTCAACGGCACCGAGCGCGAGCGGCTCGGCAACGCCGTCTACGGGCAGTACGGCCAGGACTTCACCAGCCGCGAGGGCGCCGCGTTCATGGTGGTGACGCTGACCAGACGCCACTTCCAGGACCTGGTCGAGGTAACCGGTTGTGGGACAGCCATTTCCGCGCTCGCCGAGTCGCTGGACGCGGACTTTGCCGACGAAGGGGTGCGCTACCGCTACCGCGGCGTGCTCAGCGGCCTGTTCGCGACTTGGTTCAACGAGCACTCGGCCGAGGAGATCGACCAAGCGCTCTCGGCGACCAGCGTGTTGTTCGAGCGCTATCGCAGCTTTGCTGAAACGGCCGCGGACCAGCGGGTCACCGCGAACCCGTTGTTCTCCCGACTGCACCAGGACGGGCTGGGCGACTACCTGGCACCCGGGCTGCCCACCGCCTTCGACGGTCACCACTTCGCCGGGGAGCCGGCACCCCCGCTTGGCGGCGACACCGCCGACGTGCTCACCGCGGAACTGGGACTGAGCCCCGCCGACATCAGCCGCCTGACCGACGCGAACACAATCGCGCACTGACGAGGAGGAACCCTCATGACCAAGCTCGCACAGACGATCGGCCTGACCGACGTCCAGAACGACATCATCTCGACGGTAAGGCAATTCGTCGACAAGGAAGTCATCCCGAACGCGCCCGAGCTGGAACGTACCGACACCTATCCGCAGGCGATCGTCGACCAGATGCGAGAGATGGGTCTGTTCGGCCTGATGATCCCTCAGGAGTACGGCGGCCTGGGCGAGTCGCTGCTGACCTACGCGCTGTGCATCGAAGAATTGGGCCGCGGCTGGATGAGCGTTTCGGGCGTACTCAACACCCATTTCATCGTCGCCTACATGCTGCGTCAGCACGGCACCGACGAGCAGAAGGAACGCTTCTTGCCGCGCATGGCAACAGGGGACATTCGCGGATCGTTCTCGATGTCCGAGCCTGAGTTGGGATCGGACGTCGCCGCGATCCGGACCCGCGCCAGCCGGGGCGGCGACGGCGATTACACCATCAACGGCCAGAAGATGTGGCTGACCAACGGCGCCAGTTCCAGTCTGGTCGCGGCGTTGGTCCGCACCGACGAGGGCGCCGAGGCGCCGCACCGCAACCTGACGACGTTCCTGATCGAAAAGCCCACTGGCTTCGGCGAAGTGTTGCCCGGCCTGGTCATACCAGGCAAGATCGACAAGCTCGGCTACAAGGGAATCGACACCACCGAACTGATCTTCGACGGCTACGCCGCCAGCGCCGACGACATTCTGGGCGGCACACCAGGTCAGGGCTTCTACCACATGATGGACGGCATCGAAGTCGGCCGGGTCAACGTCTCGGCCCGGGCCGTCGGCGTGGCTATCCGCGCCTTCGAACTGGCCGTGCGCTACGCCCAACAGCGGCACACTTTCGGGAAACCAATCGCCGAGCACCAGGCCATCGCCTTCCAAATCGCCGAGATGGCAACCAAAGTCGAGGCGGCTCATCTGATGATGGTCAACGCCGCCCGGCTCAAGGACTCCGGCGAGCGCAACGACGTCGCGGCCGGAATGGCGAAATACCTTGCCAGCGAGTTCTGCGCCGAGGTAACCCAGCAGAGCTTCCGGATCCACGGCGGGTACGGGTACTCCAAGGAGTACGAGATCGAACGATTGATGCGCGACGCGCCGTTCCTGCTCATCGGTGAGGGAACCAGCGAGATCCAGAAGTCGATCATCAGCAAGCGACTGCTCGCCGAGTATCGGATTTGACATGAGCGTCCCGGATTTCGCCGCGCGACCTCAGCTCTCGGAAGACGTTGCGCGCTATGTCCGTAAGCGGATATTCGACGGCACGTACTCCGCCGGCGAATACGTTCGGCTGGATCAGCTGGCCGCCGAGCTGGGGATCAGCGTCACCCCGGTGCGGGAGGCCCTTTTCGAGTTGCGGTCCGAGGGGCTGTTGGCGCAGCAGCCCCGCCGCGGCTTCGTCGTGCTGCCGGTCACCGAACGCGACCTGGCCGACGTGGCCAACCTGCAGGCCCATGTCGGCGGGGAGCTTGCCGCCCGGGCCGCGGTGAGCATCGACGATGCGCAACTCCGCGAGCTCAAGCACATTCAGTCACAGCTGGAAGAGGCATACGCCGGCAACGACGTCGAGCGGACGGTACGACTCAACCACGAATTCCACCGGGCCATCAACGTGGCCGCCGAGTCGCCGAAGCTCGCGCAGATGATGTCGCAAATCACCCGCTACGCACCGGAATCCGTGTTTCCCGTCATCGCCGGCTGGCCCGACCAGTCGATCAAAGATCACCGTCGGGTGGTGGCGGCGCTGGCCAAGCGCGACAGCGAGTCCGCCCGCAGGGCGATGTCGGACCACCTGGCCGCGGGCGCGGCACCGCTGATCGACCACCTCGCCGAACACGGTGTGGTCGATTCGGGCTAGCGCTCGGCCGTGCCCGCCAGCAATGCGCGTAGTCGCCGGATGTCGACCTTGCCGGTCGCGCCGCGAGGAATCGCCGCGTCGTCGGCCAGGAGCCATACCGTCGGAACCTTGAACGAGCTCAGTAAGTTTCGGGCCTGCTCACGCACGTGGTCGACGGTGACGTCCGCCGTTTCACACACCACCGCCACACCCACTCGGTCTCCCTGCGCGCCGGGCACATTGGTGACGTAAGCGTTGTCGACACCGTCGATGTCGCGCAGCGCCTGCTCCACCTCGGCGGGATAGACGCTGGCCCCGCTCACCTTGAACATGTCGTCGGATCGACCGTGATAGAACAGAAAGCCGTCGTCGTCGAGCCGGCCGAGATCGCCGGTGGGATAGAAGCCGTCGGCGGTGAACAGCTCCTCACGGCTATGCCGACAGATGCCCCGCAGCGTGTGCGGGCCGCGAAGCTGGATCATTCCGACGGTTCCCGATCGGAGAGGCTGTCCATTGTCGGGATCGGTGATGCGGACCTCCATGCCGGGGAAAGGTTTTCCACAGCTGCCCCGCGCCGAGCGTGGCATGTCCGTGTCGGCGGGGTAGCCGCAGTACGGCCCGAACGCTTCGGTCATCCCGAACAGTGTTGCCCGCGAACCGGGTTCGGAACGACGGTCGGCTGGCAGCAACGCTTCCAGGCTGCCCACGCGCAGTGCGGACAGGTCGACTCGGCTGCGGTACGGGTGGCGCGCCAGTGCCTCGGCTTGATCCGGCCAGCCCCGGAACAGGGTCACCCGCTCGCGTTCCAACAACTGCAGCGTGGTCTCCGGTTGCGGTATCTCCTCGGTGATCAGCGTGGCGCCGGCCACCAACGCGGACAGCACTCCACTGGCGAATCCGCCGACCCAGAAGAACGGCATCGGCAGATACAGCCGGGTGTCGGCATCGATGCAGCGGCTTGCCAAACCAGCGCGCACGGCGCCAAGTGCAGCACCGTGCGAGTGCACCACACCCTTCGGTGGGCCGCTGCTGCCGGAGGTGAACATGATGGCCATCGTGTCGCTCGGTCTCACCGTCGCTGTGACGGCGTCGACGAACGAACTCGCGGACGCTTCCGGCAATCTGGCGGGCGTCCACACCTGGCGCAGCGCCGGAAGTTCCGTGCGGTACAACGTCCCTTCGACATCACTGCGGCCCAGAGCCGACGCCAGGTCGTCGAGGTAGCGGTGCCCGCGAAATTGCTCGACGCTGATCAGGTACTGCACCGACGCGCAGTGCAACTGCGCGGCCAGTTCCCGTGCTGCGAGCAGAGTACTCAGCGGAACCAGCACCGCACCGATCCGGGTGAGCGCGATCGCGATCTGCACCCAGCGAACGCCGTTGGGCATGATGAGCCCGACCCGGGTACCTTTCCCGATCCCGGCCTCGATAAAGCCGGCACCCAACTCCGCTGTGCTGCAGTCCAGTTGGCGATAGCTCAGCCGACAGTCGGGGTCGATCACCATCGGCTTGTTCGGGTGGTGGGCCGAGTGCTGCCGCACGAGGTTGTCGACGGTGTCAGGCATCGAACAGTCTCTTCACGCGCGGCAGATCGGGCTTCCCGCTGGCCAGCAGCGGCACCTCGGCCGGTGGCAGTACGGCGAGCCGGGTGGGAATCTTGTAGGCCGACAGTTCATTCGCGAGCTTGCGACGAAGGTCTGCCTCGTCGAAGTCGACCCGGTCGTCCACGACGACGACGGCGGCGACCACCTGGCCGCGATCGGGGTCTGGGATGCCGAACACGTACGCCGTGCCTCCTGTGATCGTGGCGATGGCCTGCTCGACTTCGCTGGGAGAGACGTTGGCGCCGGCGGTCTTGATCATCGATCCGCGCCGGCCGAGATAGTAGAAGAATCCCTCGTTGTCGGTGGCGGCCAGGTCACCGGTGTGCAGCCAACCGTCGGAGTCGAAACATTCCTCCCGGCTACGCGTGTAGTAGCGCTGCATCAAACACGGTCCGCGAATGCACAATTCACCGGGCGCTCCGGCCTCGACCGGAAGCTGGGTGTCCGGGTCGACGACCTTGGCGTCTATCCCGGGCGCCGGCTTGCCGAACGACCCGCGTCGATGCTCGGGCTGGTCGGTGTCGTCGGCGCTGATCAACACGACGCTGCCGGCCTCGGTCAATCCGAGCATGTTGTGCCGCAACTCCGGGTCGTGCGGCCGTACCTCGCGAGCCATGATCGGATACAGGTTGCCGCGTCGCATCGAGGACACGTCGCGGTCGGGAAAACTGGGATGTTGCGCCAGGTGCCGGACCCCGGCGGTGAAACCATTGGTGACGGTGGGCCGTTCGGCCTCGAGCAGATCCAGCGTGCGACCGGGGTCGTCGGCGTTCGAGCAGACCAGTGATGCGCCGGCAACCATGCTGGCCAGCAACGCAAATCCGAGTCCGCCGATCCAGAAGAACGGCGAGTTGCAGAACAGCTTGTCCGACGCGGTCAGGTGCCGCACCGCGTTGAGGTTCCGCTGATGGTCGAGCAGCGCGGCGTGGGTATGCAGCACTCCCTTGGGCGCGCTCGTGGTGCCGGACGTGTAGACGATCGTCGCCGCGTCGCATCCTTCGACGTCGTCCTCCATCGCCGACAGGAGTGCCTCGTCAACCCTCTCCGCCCGGCGTTGGAGCCGAGCGACGTCGACGATGACGTGACGCAATTGCGGTGCGGCCGTGCTGAACAGCCGACTGCCGGAGTCGATCGTCATTCCCGGCACCACCTCGGTCAGGCGGCGCACGTAATCGTGCGATCGGAAGGACGCAGCCGACAGCAGGATCCGGGTGTCGCTGTCGATGAGTTGCTCGCGCAGTTCGCGGGCAGTCGCGAACGTCGAAAATGGTACGACGACAGCGCCGATCCGCGTCGCGGCCAGCATCCCGACGACGAAGGCGACGCCGTTGGGATAGAGCAGCCCGACGTGAGTGCCCTTGCCGGCACCCAGGCCGATCAGGCCACGCGCCATGACCGCGGACAGCCTTTCAGCATCGGCGTAGCTGACCCGTTCGGAGTCGCAGATCAGCAGAGGATGATCGCCTCTGTTGCGAGCTTGCACGCGCAGCACCTGCCCGATGGTGGCCGCGTCACCCGGCATGGTCAGCATCGATCACGTGTCGCCGGATCGCGGCCAAGTCGGGCTTGCCGGACGGGGTTCGGGGAAGCTCCGCAACGATCAGAATTTCGGTGGGAATCTCGTAGCGAGCCAATCGGTTTCGCAGATGCTCGGTGAGTTCGGCGGCGTCCGCCGATCCCGCCGCCCGCAGTTCCACCACGGCGACCGGCGTCTCGCCGAGCCGTTCGTCGCGTCGCCCGACGACCGCGGCACCGGCCACGGCAGGATGGCCTTCCAAGGCCCCACGTACGTCGTCGGGCATGATTTTGAAGCCGCCGCGAATGATCGCTTGGTCGGCCCGGCCGACGATCCACAGAAACCCCTCGTCGTCGATTCGCGCCAGGTCGGTAGTTCGCATCCAGTCCGCGCACGGGCCAAGCTGCGCCGGCCTGACTTCCAGCAGGCCGGTTTCGCCTGTCGCCAGCGGGGCACCGTCGTCGTCGACCACCCGCAGCTGGGCGCCGGGGTTGGCGCGTCCCACGCTTCCCCGTTTCTCCCGCCAGAACTTCTGATGGTCGGCCAGCGTCCAGCTCGCGACTCCGCCGCCGAATTCCGTTGCGGCATAGGAGGTCAGCACGGGGATGCCGTACTTCGAGGTGAACGCGTCGCAATCCGCCGCCGACAACGGGGCGGTGCCCGAGGTCACCGCCCGAATGCTCGCCAGATCCTCGCGGGGCAGGTTCGAGTGCAAGACCATTCGCAGCGCGGCCGGCACCAGCGACACCGCGCGGGGCCGATGCGTGCGTACCGCGTCGGCCCACCGGTCGAGGTCGAACCGCTCCAGCAAAACGAACGGACGCGCCTCGGCGACGCACTGCAAGATCCGGAAGACGCCGCCGATGTGCACCAGCGGCGAGTTGACGATCGCAACTCCGCGGCGCAGTTCGGATGGCGGCGCAACATTATCGGTTTCCGATCCCATCACGCTGTGCGCCAGCATGTCGTAGGTGAGGTCGATCCGTTTGGGCGGGCCGGTCGTCCCGCTGGTCAGCATGCGCACGGCCACACCGGGCCGGTCGCGGATCGGACGCTGCCGGCCGGCCGGCGCGACATCAGGCGCGGTGGCCAGGTCGGTGACCGAAATCATTGCAGTATCTGGCAGCTCGCCCACGATCGCCAGATCGCCGGGCTCACCGATGGCCCATGACAGCTCGAGCTGTTCGACATCGGTCTTGATCCGCTCGTCACCGCGGGCCGGGTTGATCACGACGACCGTTGCTCCACAGCGCAATACTGCGAGCAGCGCCGCGACGTGCACCGGTCGGTTGCGGAGCAGAATGCCGACCTGCGGCCGCTCGTCACCGATGAGTGCGGCGATGCGGTCGGCGAGAACGTCGAGCTGCTTCCACGACAACCAGTGCCGATCGAACTCCACAGCGGGCGCGCCCGGATGCAGACGCAGCACGTGATCGATGCGCCGACTGAGCCGGTGGGCCGTCATCGAGTCGTTGGATCGGGCGCCCGACGGTCGCCGCGCTTGGCGATCTCGGCGGTGCCGATCGGATTACCGAGCCGGGTGTAGATCAGCCCCTGCTCGAGGGCCGCCCGATACGGCTTGTCCAGTGACTCCCAGATCGCCTTGACAGTGCCCTGGGTGGCCGACGGCGGATGGGCGGCGATGGTCGCGGCGATCTCATGCGCGCGAGTCCACAGGTCGTCCGGCGACACCACTTCAGAGACCAGGCCGATGCGCAGAGCCGTCTCGGAGCTCACCCGTTCGTCGTTGCCCATCAACGCGATCCGCAATGTCTCACCCAATCCGACGCGGCGCATCAGTCCGATCGGCTCCAACGCGCACACCAGCCCGGCCGACACATGGGAGTCGAAGAACGTCGCGTCGCTCGAACAGATCACCACATCGGACTCGTTGACGAAGTAGAACGCACCCGCCGTGCACATTCCCTGCACCGCGCACACCACCGGCTTCCACATTTTCTGCCACTTCGGGCTGAGCAGCTCGCCGGGATCCTCGTGGTGCCAAATGTTTTCGGGTTGACCGTAAGGCGTCTTGACATCGAGGCCGGCGCTGAATGCGCGGTGACCGGCAGCCCGCAGCACGACGGCATTGACGGAGTCATCCGCCTTCACCGTCTGCCACGCCGCGGCCATCTCTTCGCACATCCTGCGGTTGAAGGCGTTGAGTTGATCCGGCCGGTTCAACGTGATGGTGGCGACGCCATCCGCGCCGTCCACCTCGAGCTCGATCGTCGTGAAGCTCATCGGCACTTCCACTCCGGCGGCCGCTTTTCGATGAACGCTTTGGGACCTTCCAGCGAGTCCTCGGTGTGCAGATTGCGTTCGCGGAATGATTCGGCCAGCATTTCGGCTTCGTGCAGCGGCAGATCGAGGCCTTTGAGGATGGCCAGCCGGGTGCCGCGGACGGCCAATGGTGCGTTCGAGTTGACGGTGTCGGCGATCTCGCGGGCCCGTTCCAGCAACCGCTCGTGCTCCACGATCTCGCTGATCATCCCGAACTCGTAGGCGCGCTGAGCGGTCATGCGTTCATGCTTGCCCATCAACGCCATTCGCAGCGCGATCGAGCGGGGGAGGACGCGGGCCACCCGGACTAACTCCCGAGCGGCAACCAAACCGATGCTGACGTGCGGGTCGAAGAACGTGGCCTTTTCCGAGGCGATCACAATGTCACCGGTGGTGACCCAGTCGAGGCCGGCGCCGCAACACAATCCGTTGATCGCGGCGATCACCGGCTTGGCCATGGTGCGGAACGGCGGGGTGCCTTCCTGCGGCGCCTCCCACTGCTCATAGGTGGACAGATACGGCCGCTCGTTGATCACCTTGCCGTCACCGGGAATGGCCTTGACGTCGGCGCCGGTGCAGAAGGCCCGGCCGGTGCCGGTGACGATGAGAACCCAGACGGCGTCGTCCTTTTCGGCCGCGTCGTAGGCGTCGCGCAGCTCGGTGACCATGTGCGGGCTGAGCGCGTTGAGGGCGTCGGGCCGGTTCAGCGTGATCGTGGCGGTGTGCCCGTCGACCTCGTAGGTGATGGTGTCATACGACCGGGAAGACATGTCAGCTCCTTCGCTCATCGCCCCTGAAACCGCGGCGTGCGCCGTTCCCGAAAGGCCGTGAGTCCTTCTGTGAAATCGGCGGTCCTGCATGACAGCTCGACATCAAACAGTTCCTGCTGCATCGACTGGGCCAGCGTCGCGTGCTGTCCGTAGTGGATGGCGTGCTTCGCCAGCCCGAGCGCCACGGTGGGCCCTTCGGCCAGTCGAGTCAGCAGTTCGTCGGTCGCGCGGTCCAGGTCGGCCGCGGCCACTGCCTGATGGATCAACCCCCAGTCCGCGGCATCGGCGGCACCGACCTTGTCGCCGAGCAACAGCATCCGCTTGGCCCGGGTGAGCCCGATCAGTCGCGGAAGCAACCAGGTCGAGCCCGAATCGGGACTGAATCCTCGCGCCGCGAACGGCTCCCAGAACACCGCATCCTCGGCCGCGACCGCGAAATCCGCGGCCAGCGCGAGATTGCAGCCGAGCCCGGCCGCGACTCCCCGTACGCTGCTGACCACCGGTAGGTGGACCGTGTGCACCAACTCGACGACGCGGTTTGCCCCGTGAGGGACGCGTCGGACGAGATCACCGGTGCGAGGCCGTTGGTCTGCGCCGCGGTTGGTGGCGACCCAGTCGACACCGGAACAGAAATCGTCGCCGGCGCCGCGGATGTGGATAGCCCGCAGCGAGTCATCGCTGGCGGCCGATGTGAGCGCATCGATGAACGACGTGATCATGCTGGGGCTCAACGAATTACGACGCGCAGGCCGGTCCAGCGTGAGTCGGAGAACGGCGCCGTCCCGGCTGGCGGTGAGCACGCCGTCTTCCGCCACGGGGTCCGCGTCTTGGCTCACAGGAGAAACTGCCCTTCCCAGCCGATATAGATACCTCTACAGTAGGCAATACAATTGCTTCGCTGTATAACTTAGCAAGGAAAGCGGCGCGGGGGAACAGCAGCGTGGGAAAGAGGTTGGATGAGCGAGCAGCAGCAACCCGGCGTCGCTACGTGGCCGGCGTCCGCGCGGTTCGGTGAATCACCACTTCCGCAAACCGTCGCCGCGGCAGGCGCGTTGCGCCGGCTCGGGGACGTCCTGCTGTCACTTGAACATCCGCACCCCACGGTTGACGCGATCATCGCGCAGCTGGGTGAGTGGGAGTTGGAGCTGAGCGCCGCGGTACCGCCAAACAGCGCGCCGCGGGTCGGTAGCGACGAGGCCGGCACTTACCGCGTCTATCTGGATCATGCGACGGACATCGGCGCCTTCAACCCCTGCTTCCCGGAGTACGGTTTCGATCGGCTCGACGCCGAAACCGCCGCGGGGCGGGTTACTTTCCCGCTTGTCTACGAAGGACCGCCCGGGCTGGTACACGGCGGATTCCTCGCGGTGTTCTTCGACAGCGTCATCCAGCATCAGAACTGTGTGAGCGGGCTTTCCGGCAAGACCCGCGCACTGCAGGTGACGTTCCGGCGACCGACTCCGGTACGAACCGAATTGCGCTTCGACATTGCCCGCTCGCAGATGCCGCGGGGCATCACCTCGACCGCGCGCCTGTTGCTCGACGACGAGGTGCTGTGTTTCGGTGAAGTCACCACGTTGGCAGTGCCGCCCGAGAAGCTGACCGGGCACCGACTCGGCGAGCGGCGAGCCGAGAGGACATGGTGACGCACCGCTTTCGTCAACCGCGCGTCGCCGAACTCGTCGCCTCCAAACTGCGGGACGACATCCTGTCCGGTCGCTTGAAAGAAGGCGATGTGCTGCCCTCGCAGGAGGCGCTATTCGCCGAATTCGGCGTCAGTCCACCGGCATTGCGTGAGGCGATTCATCTGCTGGAAACCGACGGGCTGATTTCGGTGCGTCGCGGGAACGTCGGTGGTGCGCTGGTTCATCATCCGAGCGCCGAGCGAACCGCGCACATGATCAGCATGGTGTTGCAGTCGCGCGCCGCCACACCGGTGGATGTCAGCGAGGCGTTGATGCACCTGGAGCCGGTGTGTGCAGGGATGTGCGCCGCGCGCGAGGATCGGATGAGCGAAGTGGTTCCCTACCTGCAGGCCGAAATCGACCTTCAAACCGCACAATTCGATGACCTGTCGCGCTATGTGCCGAATGCTCGCCGATTCCACGAAACGTTGGTCTCCCGCTGCGGCAACGAGTCGATGATCTTGCTCATCGGATCGCTGGAGCTGATCTGGTCGGCTCACGAGTCGGCGGTGTGGAACGGGCATGGCGAGCCGGCGCCGATGATCGACAAAACCAGGCGGGCGGCGTTACGCGACCATCAGCGACTGCTCGACGCCATCGCCGACGGCAATGCGGCCAGAGCGGTCCGGCTTGCGCAAGATCACCTCTCGGTCGCTCGCCGCACCACGCTCGCATTCGGTACTGATCAGACCATCGAGGCCAAGCTGGTCTCGAATCTCGATGTCCGCCGCAACGGCAGGAAGGGGTCTGGCGCATGACCGGCCCAGACAGTCATGACGATCGCGTCCTATTCGACGTAGACCCGGAAAAGCGGATTGCCACAATCACATTGAACAATTCGCGGCAACGCAATTCTTACGACGCGGCCATGCGCGAGACCGTCGCCCGGTGCCTGGACCGGGTCGCCGAGGACGACGACCTCACCGTGGTGTTGCTGCGCGGCGCAGACGGGGTTTTCAGCACCGGGGCGGACATGAACAACGCCTACGGCTGGTACGGGGAACGCGATGCACCCGAGGCGGATCGCCCGGCAAAGAGCCGGCCGAGTCAGCGCCGCCGACTCACCGTGGACCGCAAATCGTTCGGCTTCTATCACAACCTGATGGGGTTTCCGAAGGTCACCGTCGGGGAGATCAGCGGGTACGCGCTCGGCGGCGGCTTCGAGATCGCTTTGATGACAGACATTTCCGTCATCGCCCGCGACACCAGGATCGGCATGCCGGCCACCCGGTTTCTGGGCCCGGCCCTGGGTAGCCTGCACATGTTCTTTCACCGGCTGGGCCCCGTTCTGGCCCGTCGGCTGCTGCTCACCGGCGACATCATCGACGCCGAGTCGATCGAGCATCTCGGAGTCTTCACCGAGACGTGTGATTCCGCACAGGTTGCAGCGCGTGCGCGGTACTGGGCGGAGAAGGCCGCCAGGATGCCGGCCGATGGCGTTGTGATCGCCAAGGAGGCTTTTCGGCTCGTCGAGCAGAGCCAGGCGTATCAGGGCGAAGAAGTGGCCAGCTATCTCTTCCACGCATTCGGAACGAATCTGCAATTTGCCCCCGGCGAGTTCAACTTCGTCAAGACGCGCGCTCAGTACGGGACCAAGGAGGCGTTCCGGCTGCGCGACGAGCACTTCAACGTGCCGGAACCACCAGCGAGCTGACGTGCCTCAGGTGCGCGGACTCTTGACCCGGCCAACCGATGGCGACTTCCGCGGCTGGGTCGATGTCGACTTGCGTTGCCGGCCGGTTGTTTTCGAGCGTTTTTCGATCAGGCGGGTGGCGCTGTCGAGGATGCAGTCGAGGCCGTACTCGAAATTGATGTCGTCCGGGGCGCCGATGTGATGCCCCTTGGCGGTCATCTGGGCGAGCAGCGGGGTCGCCTCGGGATCGACGACCATCGCGTCGTCGATGGTGCGGCCGCCGTTTTCGGTCGCCTGGTTCTTCTCCTGTAGCCGGTGCAGCACCACCGAGCCCCGGACGTGAACGGACACCGCGGAGTAGGTGTCGAAGGCTTCCTCCGGTGACAGACCCGCCTCGACCAGACCGGCGATCGCTTTCTCGATCTCCTGCACGCCGACCCGTGCCGCCCTGGGACTCAGCGCCGACCTGATAAGAATCAGGTCGCACAGAATCGGGTTGCCCATGAACGTCTTACGCATCGAACGGGCATGATTGCGCAGCGTCACCCGCCAGTCGGCTGCCTCGACGTATGGCGTGGCGAACACGTATTTGCGTAACGCGCGGTCGGTCATCGCGTTCAACAGGTCGTCCTTTTTGCGGAAGTACCAGTAGATGCTTGTCACTCCGACACCGAGGTGCTTGCCGAGCAGCGGCATGCTCAGGTTGTCGATCGACACCTGCTCCGCGAGTTCGAACGCCCCGCTGATGATGTCGTCGGGATTGATGGATCCACGTTCGCGCCGCTGCCGTTTCTCGGCGGTTGCTTGCTTGGCCACTGCGGACACCTCCATCACGTTCTACGCTGCAACGGGTTGATCCGCGGTCACGCACCCGTGTCGCGCCATCCCGATTAGCTACTGTAATACCTATCGTAGGCTTTTTGATACGTCGCCTGCCGTGCGAACGGCGCCGCACCGGCCGCCCCGGGGCCAGCTCTCACACGAAACATGCTCAGCGACAGTTCGTTTGACGGAGCCAAGTAATCCGCGCCGGCCAAGCCGGACGTGCTGCCCGAGGCTTTGTGAAGTGGACACGGCGGATCCGATTTCGGCTGTCACGGCCGTTCTGGCGACTGTTGCAGAATGCGCTACCGATAGGTATACAGTATGCGTACACGTCGCACTGGAGTTGCCGCCTGAGCTCAGGGGAGGACGGTCGATGAGCACCACCGAAGACCGCGCCGCCGGACCCGGCCAGGATGAGGCCGTGATCTACGAGGTCACCGCGACCGGTGTCGCGGTGCTGACGCTGAATCGGCCCGATCGACTCAACACCTGGGGCGGTGACATTGCCACCGCCTTCTACGCCGGAATCCAGCGTGCCGAGGACGACCCGGACGTTCGGGTGATCGTGCTGACCGGCCGCGGCAAAGCGTTCTGCGCCGGCGCGCAGCTGGGTTCGATGGGCAGCGTCACCCAGTCGATCGAGAGCACCGATGAGGGCAAGCTTGCCAGCTTGATCGGGGACCGGCAGCCGTACCATCTGACGACGTTGTGCAAGCCAGTCGTCGCCGCCATCAACGGTTCCTGCGTCGGCATCGGTCTCACCCAGGCGCTGATGTGCGACGTCCGATTCGCCGCTGCCGGCGCCAAGTTCGCTGCATCGTTCGCCCGGCGCGGTCTGATCGCGGAGTACGGCGTCTCGTGGATCCTGCCGCGGCTGACCGGGTGGGGCGTCGCACTCGACCTTCTCCTGAGTGGGCGAACCTTTCTCGCAGAGGAAGCCGCGGAGCTCGGTGTGATCAAAGAAGTTGTGCCGCCGGAGAACTTGATGGCGCGCGCGCTGGCCTATGCCGAAGACATCGCCCAAAACTGTTCTCCGGCATCGATGGCCGTGATCAAGCGGCAGGCCTACGGCGATGCGATGCGCGAAATTGCCGACTCGAACGCGCGGTCGGAGGTTCTGCTGCAAGAGTCGCTGAGGCGCCCCGACGTGATCGAGGGGATCACCAGCTTTCTCGACAAGCGCGTCCCGAATTTCACCGGGCTGCGCGCAACTGACGACTCTTGCGCTACCGGAAAGGATGACCATGGGCACGCTGGCCTATAAAGCGATCGACGTCGACAATCACTACTACGAACCGCTGGACGCCTTCACCCGGCATCTGGACAAGAAGTTCCGCAGACGCGGTGTCCAGATGTTCCAGGACGGCAGGCACTTTCAGGCGGTGATCGGCGACCGAGTGAATCGCTTCATACCTAATCCGACCTTCGATCCCATCATCGTGCCCGGGTGTCTGGACTTGCTGTTCCGCGGCGAAATCCCGGACGGCGTGGATCCCGCGTCGCTGATGAAGGTCGAGCGGCTCGAGCAGCATCCCGAATACCAGAACCGTGACGCCCGCATCGCCGTAATGGACACCCAGCGCATCGAAACCGTCTTCATGTTGCCGACATTCGCATGCGGGGTCGAGGAAGCTCTGAAGAACGACGTCGAAGCGACGATGGCTTCGGTGCACGCCTTCAACCTGTGGCTGGACGAGGATTGGGGCTTTGACCGTCCCGATCACCGGATCATCGCCGCGCCCATCGTCTCGTTGGCCGATCCGGCCGGCGCCCTCGCGGAAGTGGAGTTCGTCCTCGCCCGCGGCGCGAAGCTGATCCTGGTGCGGCCGGCACCGGTGCCGGGTGTCGTCAAGCCGCGGTCACTGGGCGATCCGCTGCACGATCCGGTGTGGGCCGCACTGGCCGAGGCGGGGGTTCCGGTGGGCTTCCATCTCAGCGACTCCGGCTACCTCCAGGTCGCCGGAATGTGGGGTGGCAAGTCGACTTTCGAGGCATTCGGTGGCTCGGATCCGTTGGACCAGATACTCGTCGACGACCGCGCCATCCACGACGCGATGGCGTCAATGCTCGCCCACGGCGTGTTCACCCGTCACCCACACCTCAAAGCCGTCAGCATCGAGAACGGCTCGTTTTTCGTGCACCGGTTGATCAAACGGCTGAAAAAGGTCGCCAATAACCATCCCCGCCTGTTCCCGCAGGATCCGGTCGAGCAGCTGCGCACCAACGTCTGGATCGCCCCCTACTACGAGGACGACCTGACCGAGCTCGCCTCGGTGATCGGCGTCGACAAGATCTTGTTCGGATCGGACTGGCCCCACGGCGAAGGGCTGGAGGATCCGGTGTCGTTCACCGAGGAGCTGGCCGACTTCAGCGATGCCGACATCCGAAAGGTCATGCGCGACAACGCGATCGACTTGCTGGGCGTCAAGGTCGGCGCGTCGGCGTGAGAGTCCGGAGCCGCGTGACGCCATGAGCGAGTGGACCATCGGTGCGGTCCTGGATGTGATCGCCGAGGTGATTCCCGACCGGGAGATCACCGTCTGCGGTGATCGCCGCAGAACCTATGCCGAGACCGCGGAACGCAGCCGGCGACTGGGAAACTATCTCGCAGCCAACGGTTTCGGCGCGCATCGGGAACGCGCGGCGCTGCAGAACTGGGAATGCGGGCAGGACCGCGTCGCGCTGATCATGCACAACGATCTCTACGTCGACATGGTCATCGGCTGCGCGAAGGCCCGCACCGTGCCGGTGAACGTCAACTACAGCTACACCGCGCGCGAAGTCCGCGAACTACTGGACTACGTGCGGCCGCGCGCCGTGATCTATCACCGGTCGCTCGGCGCCAAGTTCGCCGATGCCCTACCGCCCGACAGCGCCGATCTCTTGCTGTCCGTCGACGACGGAAGTGGGGCACCGGAGTTGCCGGGTGCGATCACCTTGGATGAGGCGTTGTCGCACGGCGGCCTCGACCAGAACATCGATGCGTCCCCCGACGATCTGCTGATGATCTGCACCGGCGGCACGACCGGGCGCCCCAAAGGCGTCCTGTGGCGACAGTCCGACATCTACGTCTCCTCGATGGTGGGTGCCGATCATGCCGGCCCCGAGGAGATCCGCGAGAAGGTGGCCCGCAACGCCGGGTCCCCATGGTTTGCGGTGTCGCCGCTCATGCATGCCGCCGGCATGTGGACGGCGTTCTCGGCGATCATGGCCGGTCTGACCGTCGTGCTCTACGACACCAGCAGGCGACTGGATCCGCGGTCGGTGTGGCAGACCGCCGAGCGTGAGAAAGTGGCCATGATGACCATGGTCGGCGACGCGTACGCCGCGCCGTTGGTCGCCGAGTTGCGCCGGGGCGATTACGACCTCTCATCGCTTGCGATGATTGGCACCGGCGGTGCCGCAACCAATCTCAAGTACCAATCGGCATTGCTCGAACTGCTCCCGCAGCTCACCCTCATCAACGGCTACGGCTCATCCGAAACCGGAAACATGGGATTCGGCCACAGCCGCTGCGACAACCGGACCGACACCTTCACGTTGCGCGAGGGTGGCCTGGTGTTGTCCGAGGACTACACCCATTTCGTGACTCCCGGCGAGGCCGAGGTGGGCTGGGCAGCCCGCGAAGGTCGGATCCCATTGGGATACTTCAACGATCCCGATTCCACTGCGACGACCTTTCCGGTGGTCGACGGCAAGCGAGTGGTGATCTCGGGTGACCGCGCCGCGCTCGAGCCAGACGGGACGCTGCGGCTGTACGGCCGCGACTCGCTGGTGGTCAACACCGGTGGCGAGAAGGTGTTTGTCGAGGAAGTCGAGGAAGTGCTTCGCGCACACCCGGACATCGCCGACGCGTTGGTGGTCGGTCGGCCGAGCGAACGGTGGGGAGACGAGTTGGTGGCCCTGATCCAGCCGCGCGAGGGCATCGCACCGGAGTCACTGCCAGACTACTGCGGCTCACACCTGGCCAGGTTCAAGGTGCCGAAGGAGTTCATCGTCGTCGATCAGGTTCACCGCCTGGGTAACGGCAAGGCCGACTACCGCTGGGCGAAAAGGCAAGCGACAGAGAAGGCGCCGATGTCGACATGAGCACACACCGAGTCATCGATTGCCTGATCAACGTGCACTTCGGCGAAACCGAGAAGCAGCCGACGTGGATGGTCAAGGTACGCGACGACTACTTCAAGGGACCAGACTCGATGTTCGCGCCGGTCGAGATGTCCGCGCTGATCGACGAGATGGACGAGCACGGAGTGCACAAGGCCGTGCTGATGGACAATCTCGCGAAGCCGTCGGTTACCGCCCGCAAATTCGTCGAGGCGAAGCCGGATCGATTCGCGCTCGCGATGGGTGGCGTCAACCTGCTTCGTCCGATGCCCGCGCTACGCGAGCTCAGCGCCGTGGTCAACGGCCTTCCGGTGGCGTATGCCGTTGTGGGCCCCAGCTTTTGGGGTGACGGCATGTACCCGCCGAGTGATGCGGTCTACTATCCGCTGTACACCAAGTGCGCCGAACTCGAGCTGCCGCTGTGCATCAACACTGGCCTTCCCGGGCCACCGATCCCCGGCGAAGTGCAGAACCCGATTCACCTCGACCGGGTCTGCGTCCGGTTCCCGGAGTTGAAGCTGTGCATGATTCACGGCGCAGATCCGTGGTGGGACATTGCCATCCGGCTGCTGATCAAATACTCGAACCTGCGTTTGATGACCTCGGCCTGGTCACCGAAGCGGCTGCCGGCCAGCCTGCTGCACTACATGCGGACCCGAGGACCCGACAAGGTGATCTATGCCTCGGACTGGCCGGTGCTGAAGATGCGTCGCGTGATCCCCGAAGCGCGGGCACTGGACCTACCTGACGACGTTCTGGAGAAGTACCTCTACACCAACGCGCACACCTTCTTTTTCGAGGGCGACGAGGAGCACTGATTATGGACCGCTACGAACTCCGCAGGCTCGACTACAGCCTGAGCGAGGACCATCAGGCGCTGCAGGCAGCCTACCGAGACTTCTTCGCGACGCACTGTTCCATCGAAACAGTGCGCGCCGCCGAGGAATCCGGCTTCGACAAGAGCCTGTGGGAGCGACTCTGCGGGATGGGCGCAACGACGATGGCACTGCCCGATGCGGTCGGCGGAGACGGTGCGACGCTGGTTGATCTGACCTTGGTCGCCGAGGAGGCCGGCCGGTCGCTGGCACCGGTCCCGTGGATCGACCACGTGTGCGCGGCGCGGCTACTTACGCGGCTGGACGCGGTGCAACCCGACGTCATCAGTGGCAAGGAGATCGTCGCCTTCGACCCACAGCACGACAGCGTATCCGGCACCCGTCTCATCCCCAGCGGATCCATCGCGGACCAGATCATCGTGCGAGACGGTGACGACGTTGTGCGGCTTACCTTCGACACCCGGCCGACAAAGGTGGACAACATCGGTCGGCTCCCGATGGCCTGGGTCGACCCGGCAGCCGCCGATTCCAGCGTCGTGCTGGCCAGTGGACCCGAGGCCCTGGCCGAATATCAACGTGCACTGGACGAATGGCGCGTGCTCAGCGCCGCCGCACTGGTCGGGCTGGTGGAAGAGACGATGACCATCGCTGCGGAATTCGCCAAAACCCGTTACACGTTGGGTGTGCCGATCTCGACGCTGCAGGGCATCTCGCACCCACTGGCCAACATCGCGATCACCGTGCAAGGCGGCCGCAACCTCGCGAGGCGGGCCGCATGGTTCCTCGACAACGAACCCGACGAGCGGCCCGAGTTGGCGCCCGCGGCGTTCGTGTTCATGGCCGAGGAAGCTTCGAAGGCCGCGACGATGGCGGTACACGTACAAGGTGGTCTGGGAGTGTCGTCGGAGGCCGCCGCGACCGCGTACCTGGTGCGGGCCCGCGGGTGGGCGCTGGCCGGCGGCGATCCCGGCACCAGCGCCAGGTATGTCGGTGAGCTCGTCGCGGCTCGCGAAAGCCGTTGAGGAAAAGGACATATCGGTGGATTTCTCACGAGTGACCCTCGCTGATGATGACCAGAGCTTCCTCGACGAAGCCCGCGACTTTCTCAAGACGCACGTGACCGATGAAGTCAGGCGGCGCGACCGGGAAACCGGCGACAACTTCGACGAGGGTGTTCACCTGGCTTTGGGGGCCGCCGGTTACCTCGAACGCGAGTGGAAGGGGGCGAGCGAGGGTGGCTTTTCCCGAGTGCGTCGCCGCATCTGGGAACTGGAGAAGCGCCGTGCGCATGTTCCCTGGGTGACCTGGGGAACGACCGCCATGGTCGCGCACTCGGTGGCGAAGTTCGGGTCACCGGAACTGCGGGCCGAGGTCATGCCGAAGGTGTTCAGCGGTGAAGTACGACTGTGTTTGGGGTACACCGAGCCCGAAGGGGGCTCGGATATCGCGACGTGCAAGACCCGCGCCGTGCGCGATGGCGAGGGCTGGGTTGTCAACGGCTCAAAGATGTTCACCACCGGCGCGCACAACTGCCAGTACGTCTTCCTGATCACCAACACCGATCCCGAGGCACCCAAGCACAAGAGCCTGACCATGTTTCTGGTGCCGCTGGATTCTGCCGGCATCGAGATCCAGGGCATCCGCACCGTCGACGGTGACCGGACGAACATCGTCTACTACAGCGATGTCCGCGTCGACGACAAGTACCGACTCGGCGACGTCAACGGCGGCTGGACCGTCCTGCGCGAGCCACTGAACACCGAACACGGCGCGGTCGCCGCCGCCGCGGATGGCCTGCAGGACGTTTCGATCATGATGCATCAGGCCAGCTTCATGACGCATGCCCTGGATCAGACCGCAGCCAAGACGGCCGAGCGAGACCCGAACGGGCGCAGGCTGGTTGATGACGAGGCAGTGGCATACCGGTTGGGGCGCAGTGCCGCGCGGGTCGAGGCGGCGCTCAGCGCGCCGAGCATCTTCGGCCGGGTGGCGATCGCGCAGACCATGCGCGACGTGTCACCGGAGCTGATGGACCTGCTCGGCACCGCGTCGACGCTGCCGCTGGGCACTGACGGCGCGGCCGACGACGGCGCGTCGGAATACGTGTACCGCTTCGCGCCGCTGGTCGGAATCTACGGCGGCACCCTCGAGGTGTTCCGCAATATGATCGCGCAGTACACCCTCGGCCTCGGCAAGCCGAATTACTCGGCGCCAAAGAAGGTTTCGTAGCCCACTAGGTCGTCAGCACGGTCGCGGCCGCCGTTCCGGGTGCGCCGTATACCTGGGCGAACCCGACTCGCGGCGTCCCCGGAACCTGCCGGTCACCCGCTTCGCCGCGCAGCTGGCGCACCAACTCGTGCACTTGCCGCAGACCCGATGCGCCGATGGGTTCGCCGTTCGCGATCAGGCCGCCGTCGGTGTTGACCGGCATGGCACCGCCGATCTCGGTGGCACCGTCGGCCAGCAGCTTCTCCTGGTCGCCGTCGGCGCAGAAGCCCGCTTCGGCCATGTGAATGATCTCCGCCCCGGCGTCGGTGTCCTGAAGCTGAATCACGTCGACGTCCCGCGGTGCGACGCCCGCTTTCTCGAGTGCGGCCCTGGCCGCATAGACGGTTGGCGAGACATCCTCATCGACGGGTGCGTACGTGGTGTTGACCTCGTACGCACCGTAGCGACGCGTGCGCACTTCCACCGCTCGCACGTACACCGGCGTACTCGCGAAGCGATGTGCGATGTCGGCGCGACACATCACCACCGCGGCCGCGCCCTCGTCGGGTGCACAGAACATGTACTGGGTCAGTGGGTAGTTCAGCATTGGCGAAGCCAGGATCACCTCTTCGGAAATCGCCTTGCGGCGGAATGCATTGGGATTCAAAGCCCCATTGCGGAAGTTCTTTGCGGCGACCTTGGCCAGCGTGTGCGTCGAGATGCCGTGCTGGTGGAGGTACCTGTTGGCTTTCATGCCGAAGAACTGGGTGGTCAGGTATTGACCGTTCTCGGCATACCAGCTCGGCATGCCAACCAGCGCGGGGTCTTCGGTGAACGCGCCGCGCGGATGTTTGTCCATTCCGATCGCGATACCAATGTCGTAGTCGCCCAGCCGAATACCGTCAGCGCACAGTTTCGTTGCGCTGGCCGCAGTGGCGCAGGCATTGAAGACGTCGGTGAAGGGAATACCGGTCAGGCCGACCATGCCAACGATGGCGTCCGGGTTGGCCACCGTCCAACTGCCGCCGACGGCGAACTGGACGTCTTTCCAGTCGATGCCGGCGTCGGAGAGCGCGAGCTGGATGGCGTCGCTCGCCATCTGCATGGCCGATTTGCCTTCGAAGCGACCGAACGGGTGCAGCCCAACGCCGATGATGGCGACGTCGTTCGTGCTCATGCGATGGCTCCTGCCGGGCTCAGCGGTGTGAAGGTCACCGGAAGTGCGGTCGGCGAGCGGAACGGCTGGCCGTAGATGTGTGGGTCGTCGTCGGTGCGTAGTTCGATGTCGGTGAGCCGGTTCAGCAGGCACTCCAGCGCGACTCGCGTCTCCATGCGCGCGAGGTGCAGGCCCAGGCAGGTGTGTTCACCGGCGGCGAAAGAGATGTGCGGCATCGGTTTCCGGAAGATGTCGAACTCCTCGGCACGATCCCAGCGGTGCTGGTCGCGATTCGCCGAGCCGATACACAAGTCGACCGCTGACCCCGCGGGGATCGTAACCCCTTGTAGCACAGCGTCTTCGGTGGTGAATCGTTGAACGGTGGTCAGCGGTGTCTCGAAGCGCAGCCCTTCTTCGATCGCCGGTGTGATCAGTGTGCGATCGGCTTGGACCGCGGCGAACTGCTCGGGGTGGGTGAGCAACAGGAACAGTAGGTTGCCCGACGAGCGGTAGGTGGTTTCCAGGCCGGCGGGGAGCAGCAGCCGCAGAAACGAGTAGATGGCTTCATCGCTGAGCTTTTCGCCGTCGATGTCGGCGGTCACCAGGTCGCCGATGATGTCCCCGGTGGGTGTCGCGCGGCGCTGTTCGATCTGCTCGAGGAAGTAATCCTTGAGCGCGGCAGAGGCTTCGAACGCGCGCTCGTATCTGACCGTGTAGTTGATCAACTGCACCGCCCGGCGGCGGAATTCCGGCAGGTCGTCGGCGGGTAGGCCCAGAAGTGTGGCGATGACGCGGGTCGGGAACTCGAAGGTGAAGTCGCGGACCAGGTCTGCGCTGCCGGCGTCGATGAACTCGTCGATGAGCGCATCGCAAATGGGACGCACGATCTCCGATTCCCAGTGTGCGAGCGCCTTGGATCTGAATGCTGCGGACACCAAGTTGCGGTGGTCGCGATGCACTGTGCCGGCCATCGCCAAGATGGACGGACCGATGAACAGGCCAATGGTGTTGTCGTAGTAGCTCGAGCTGAATACCTGGGCGTCGCGAAAGGCAGCGTTCACGGCCTCGAAGGACACCGCGGCGAACGAGTTCTTCGGACGCAGGGACTCGGGAGTCTTGGAGTAGTCGACGACCGTGCCGTGAAACACCCCGGCGTCACTTCGTTTCTCGGCGAAGTACGGGTACGGATCGCGGATGAATCCGGCCGGTTTGTCATCGCCGACGGCGGCGTCTCGAAGTTGACCTTCCACAGCTGCGCTCCAGCTTCGTCGAGCAGATCGGCTTGTTCCCGCAGTATCGTACTGTAAAGATTACAGTAGCGTACAACAGGTTGCCGGTGGCAGCTGGTGAACTCAGTTCTCGCGCCGGCCCCGTCTGGTCAGCTCGACGCCCAACTCGTCCGGCGGCACCTGATGGCCTTTGGCGCAGCGGATCTCGACGACCGCGTCGGCGCCGCAGTCCAGATGCATGAGCCGCAACCGGTGACGGTTGGGCAGATGCCGCTGGCCCCACTGAAACATCGCCCACACCACCGGCATGAAGTCGATGCCGGACTCAGTGAGGACGTACTCATCGCGAGTCCGCTGGCCCGGCTCGCGATAGGGTTGCCGCGTCATCAACCCGAGGTCGACCAGTTCGGACAGTCGCGCAGCGGCGGCGGCCTTGGTGATCCCGACGCGGTTGGCGAAGTCGTCGAATCGGGTGGTGCCGTAGTACGCCTCGCGCATGATCAACATCGCGGACTTCGTGCCGAGCGCCGACATGGTCTTTTCGATCGAGCACTCGCCGACCGCGGACCACGCATCGCGGTCGGCCAGTACGCCTTGTAGGAGTGGCACAGATCACCTCCGTTCTGGGTTGTTCCCAGTATACCTAGGTGTTACACCTGGGTATAGCGAAGTAAATCCAGCTTGGGACTCGAGGAGGAGTCATGGCATACCAGGATCGCGACGCCGTCATCGTCGGTGCGGTACGTACACCCGTCGGCAAGGGCAAGGCGAGCGGCGCTCTGCACGGCATCCTGCCGGCAGACCTGTTGGCGCACAGTCTGCGCGAGCTGGTGGCGCGCACGGGTGTCGACCCGGCCGAGATCGACGACGTCATTGCCGGCGCGGTCACCCAGGTGGGCGACCAGGCCGTCAACATCGCACGTAATGCACTGCTGGGCGCGGGCTTTCCCGAGTCGGTTCCTGGTACAACCATCGACCGCCAGTGCGGCAGCAGCCAGCAGGCGATCAGCTTCGCCGCCCAGGGTGTCCTCGCCGGCGCGTACGACATCGTGGTGGCTGCCGGGGTGGAGTCGATGAGCCGCGTGCCGATGGGGTCGTCGGTTCTGCCGGGCAGCAACCCTTTCGGTGACGGCATGAAAGACCGTTACCCCGAAGGCCTGGTGCCGCAGGGCATCAGTGCCGAGCTGATCGCATCGCGGTGGGGTTTCTCGCGCGCCGATCTCGACGAGTTCTCCGCGGGCAGCCACGAAAAGGCCGCGCGGGCCACCAAGGACGGGCTGTTCGACAACGAGTTGGCGCCGATCGCGGGGCTGAGCACCGACGAGATCATCCGGCCCGGCACCACGGTCGAGACGCTGGCCGCCCTCAAGCCGGCGTTCTATGACCCGGCGGTGGGAGAGCGCTTCCCGCAGATCAATTGGGAGATCACGCCCGGCAACTCGTCACCGCTCTCAGACGGTAGTGCCGCGGTGTTGATCACCAGCGGCGCGGCCGCCAGGAAGCTCGGCCTGCGGCCGCTGGGCCGGATCCACACCACGACCGTGGTGGGCTCGGATCCGCTCTACATGCTGACCGGCGTCATCCCGGCGACCGAAAAGGTGCTGCACCGCGCCGGGTTGACACTGTCCGACATCGACCTGTTCGAGGTCAACGAGGCCTTCGCTCCGGTGGTGCTGGCGTGGGCCAAGGACACCGGCGCCGACCTGTCCAAGACCAATGTCAACGGTGGCGCGATCGCCATCGGGCATCCGTTAGGTGCCAGCGGCGCTCGGATCATGACCACGATGGTCAACGCCCTAGCACAACGCGGTGGCCGATACGCGCTGCAGACGATGTGTGAGGGTGGCGGCATGGCCAACGCCACCATCATCGAGCGGCTGGACTAATCGCGTACTCATAACCCCGTGCCTGTGCGGTACGGGGGCTACGTTTACTCGTCAACCGAGGGCGACGCCCAGTTCTTACGCGAAGACTCTGATCATGTGCTGGACCCCGCCGGTCAGCCCGACTTCCGCCGGCCGCGGTTAGAGCCAGCCGGTGCGAGCGGCCGCGACGGTCTCGGCTGGTTCCGGAGCCAACTGCCCGTCCCGCACGCCCTCCAACATCCGCTTCACCGCCGCGACGATGTCCGGGGCCGCCACGGCGAGTCCGGCCTTGTCGGCTTCAGTCACCTCGTCCGGATCGATACCTGCGCGACTCAGCACAGTGTCGGGGTCGGCGAGCTCAACGGTCAGCCACGCGACCGGATCGGCGGACAGTTCGGGGACGAAGTTCCGGCTGCTGGGCTCCCAACCCGTGAAACGTGGGTGGTGATGGGCGCGGTCCAGAGTTCCGGGCGGGCTCTTCGTTGACCCGAAAAGGTCTACCCGCCATACCGGGCGGGTGAAGGCGATGGGGACGCCGGCATAAATCGATCCCTGCGGCTCCCCACGGTCAACCACGCGGAGTTCCAGTCGTACTCCGCGCTCCGGGGTCTCCTGGCCTTCGTCCGGTGTCGGGTCGACGAAGAACATGTCGCCGACCACAACGCCCATCGTTTCGAATCCAAAAGCTGTAAACATCGCGCACCTTCCTTCCTGCCTTGTCGAGCGTAGCCCGCGGGTCGCGGCTGGCGACCGCGCCGAAGCTCAGCGGCCTCTCAGCGGACTGGGCATACGCTAGCGATCTGATGTCTACAGTTGCTCGCTCCGCGTAGGGAGCTCGGTGATGAAGATCGCATCCGTCGCCGCCAACCAACTACTGGACTGCAATGCCCGGCCGCTGGTCGAGGTTGAAATCACCACAGACACAGGCTATGTCGGCCGCGGCGCATCCCCCACCGGTAGTTCGGTAGGCGCACACGAAGCCGTCGTACTTCGTGACGGAGACCGCTCGGACTACAACGGTCTGAGTGTGCACCGCGCTGTCGCCGCCGTGACCGAGGAAATCGCTGCGGTCCTTGTCGGCGCCGAGCTCGATGACCCGCGAACCCTGGACCGCGTCCTGATCGAGCTCGACGGCACGCCGGACAAGCACCGGCTCGGCGGAAACGCCATCTACTCAACGTCAATCGCGCTGTTGCGGGCGGCGTCTGCGGCGGCCGGCGTACCCACCTCCACCTATGTCGGCGCGCTGCTGGGACTCGAAACGCCGACCACCGTGCCGGTGCCCAGCTTCAACATGATCAACGGAGGTCGCTACGACCAAGTCTTCCAGCCGTTCAACGAGTTCCTCGTTGTGCCATATCGTGCCGAATCCATCGAATCGGCAATTGAACATGGTGTGACTCTGTTCGGCGTCCTGGGAGAGGTACTCGCGCGACGAATGGGCTGCGCGCCCCTGATTGCGACATCGTACGGATACGTCGCTCCCTACGGCGACCCACGGGCGGTCGTGGAGATACTGGCTGAGGCTGTCGAGCGTGCCGGTTGCGCCGACATCATGGCCTTCGCCCTGGATTGCGCCTCCAGCGCGGTGTACGACGCGACCGCGCAGACTTACGAGTTCAACGGAGAGCGGGTGACTGCGGAGGCTCTCATCGACTACGCAAAGGTGCTGTCGGAGGAATTCCCGATGGTGTTCATCGAAGACCTTCTCGATGGCGACGACTGGGACGGCTTCACCAAAGCTACGCAGGCTATCGACCGCTCGATCATCGTGGGCGACGACTTGATCGTCACCAACCGAGACCGGCTGGAGCGGGCTGTCAAGACATCCGCGGTCGACGGCTTCGTCATGAAGCCTAATCAGGTCGGGACCATCGCTGAGGCGCTGGACTGCTTCCAATACGCCACGGAAAACAATCTTTTGGCGATTCCGTCGGGCAGATCGGGCGGCGTCATCAACGATGTCGTAATGGATCTCGCGGTGGGGCTGGGCGCGCGGTTACAGAAGAATGGTGCGCCCCGGTCCGGCGAACGGATTGAGAAGCTCAACTTTCTGCTGCGCGCCGCCGCGCGCATTCCCGACTGTGCGCTCGCCGACGTGGCGGCTTTGGTGCGGTTCTGACGTCGCAGACAGCGGATTTGAGTGTCCTACAGCAACATTGACACGCCAGCGGTAGCGCAGACCGTTAGTACGATCGAAAGTGCAAGCCAGTCCACGAGTTTCGGCCGTGACGGAGAGGCTGAGATCTGCCCAATGCCCCCGCGAGCGGTGATCGCATCCCCCATCTCGTCGGCCCGTCGCAGCGTCACGGTGATGACCGCAATTGTCAGGTCGACCATGTCGGCCGCGATCCGCCGCAGGCGTGCCACGGAGGAGGGCAGCTTCTCCTTGGGCCGCAATCGTCGCGCGGCATGGAGAACCCGGAACTCGTCGACCAACATCGGGAAGGTGCGCAGCGCGAGCGATAGCGCGACCGCCCACTCGTCGACCGGGATCCGCAGTGGTCGCAATCGACGGCCCAAAGTGGCGACAGCGGGCGCAATGTCGGCGATGTTGGTCGTCCATGACACCAGCGCGGCCATCCCCAGCAGGACGACCGACAACGCGGTGAGACGCACGAACGCCGCCAGTCCGCCGAGACCGAGCGTGATCGTGCCCAGGTGGATCTGCGGGGCGCCCCCGGCCAATGTCGTGATGATGCCCCCGATGAGCAGCATGATCCACAGCCACGGGCGTAGCGACGGTAGGGCGCCGCGGGGAATGCGGGCAATCCATGCTCCCGCCGCCACCAGGGCGGCGACGAGTCCGATCGCCGCCCATCCGGGACATAACGTCAGCAAAACCGAAATCCCGAATGCGCTCAGTAGTTTGGTGCCGGCCCATAGCTCGTGCACGGGAGAGCTGCCGGGAACCGGCCGTAGCAATACCAAAGGACGACGTGGGCGGTTGGTCGCCTGGCGCGTCGGCGGTACCGGCGTCATCGCAATGGGCTGAGCCGTGACCGCAGCTGGTTCCAGTCGTCCGTCACGCAGGTGCAGGGTGCGCGGGCACAGTTCCTCGAGGCCGGCGAAGTCGTGGGAGATCACCACTACCGTGAGATTGGTGCTGCGGCGCCGGTGTGCGAGTAGCTGTACGAGATCGCGTTGGCTAGCGGCGTCCAGTCCCGCCAGCGGCTCGTCGAGTATCAGCACCCGCGGCGATCGCGCCAGCAGTCCGGCTAGAACAACGCGGCGCATCTGCCCACCGCTGAGCTGGTCGATCGGACGCTTCGCGAGTTCCGCGTCGAGGCCCACAGCGGCCAAGGCCTCGGTTACCCGGGCGTGATCGTCGGGTGAAAAGCCCCCCGCCGAGGCTACTTCCAGGTCGACACGGCTGCGCATCAACTGCAGCCGGGCGGCCTGGAACTGGATCGCAATAGCGCCGACCTGCTCGGAGACGACGCGGTTGTCAAGCACACAGGTGCCGGTTGTGGGTACCGTCAAGCCGGCCATGATCCATGCCAGCGTTGACTTTCCCGAGCCGTTGTCGCCGTGGATCAATAGGCCGTCACCCTCGTGCAACGTAAAGCTGATACTCCGCAGCGCGTTCCGTGCCCACGGGGTTCCGCTGTCGTATTCGTGGCTTACTCCGGTGAGTTCGAGCACCGGTGCGTGACGGTGTTCGCGCGCCACGATCGAGGGTGCAGGCGCGAGCGCGGTCTGGACAAGAGCGACATTATCTACCGAATCGGCGAGATCGATTGTGCGGTCGGCGTATTCGACCTCGCTGTTGTAGTGGGTGATGTGCACTAGCGCGGTTTGGTGCCGCTCGGGCAGGCTGGACATCACGCGAAGCAGTGCGTCGCGGCCCTGCTGATCGACCATGCTGGTGACTTCGTCGGCAATGAGCAGCGCCGGCTTGCGCGCCAGCGCAGCAGCCACGGCGAGGCGTTGCAGTTCCCCGCCCGACAAGCCGCTGGTATTGCGCTCGGCCATGCCGTCTAGCCCGACTTCATCAAGGAGCCGCTCGACATCAACGGTTTGGCAGGCGGGCAGACCCCAGACCACGTCGTCGGCGACGCGTGTGCCCAGCACTTGGCTCTCGGGGTGCTGCATGATCACGGCCGTGCCACCGAAATGACCGAGACCTACCCCTCCGGCGCGTTCGACCGTGCCCGATGTCGGTTCGCGGCCCGCCAGAATCAGCATCAGCGTTGTTTTGCCTGAGCCGTTGGCTCCGATGATCGCGATGTGCTCGGCTGGGCGCACAGCCATGTTGATCGCGCGCAGCCCGTCGCGGTCGCTGTCGGGGTAGCGCAGCGCCACCTCGTGAAGCCGTACTGGGACCGGCTGAATCGGTTCGGTGCTGCCCGGTGCGTCCAATTTGTGCACGTCCGGGATATTGCCGAGCCGTCGCAGTACCCGTGAGATCGCCCACCAACCGATAAGGGAGGTGCCCATGATCCCGACGACAGCACATCCCAGAACAATCCACTGCCAGTAGCTCGACGCCACGGCGACGTATCGCGTGAGCCCTCGCGCGATCGGTCGCAGGGGGCCAATCTGGGCCATGACAGCGGCGACTCCGGCGAACGCGGCGGTGCCCGCCTGGAAGACCAGCTCTCGAAGCCGCACCAAGATGGTGAACGCGATGAGAATGATGCCGCCGGTGACGACTCCCGCGCAGCACGACGCAGCGACAACGGTCGGCAGGCCGCGGCGGCAGCGTTTCACGATCCCCGCCAACCCGCCGACATAGGCACACAACGCGACCGCCCCACAGCCGCTCAGGCCGACGACCAGAAAGCCGATGACCGCAGCCGCCGCCGCGCCGGTGACGACGACACGGACCCGATGGCGATAGGCCAACAGCCCCATCGGTACAGCTCCCAGCAGACCGAGACCACCGGCGTGGGGAAGGACAACGGCAATGATTGCGACTGCCGCGCACAGCGTCCCCATCACTGATGCGTGAGCCAGCTCAGCAGGGCTCAACGAAGGATTCTGCCCGATACCTATCCTCGACGGGGCGCGCCGGTCGCCGGCATCATTCCACTGACCAGCACAAAGGGTTTGTTGCGTCATCTGGCAGACCCCGCCGCCGATGCGCCTGACAAGTGGAAGCAATCTTTTCTGACCATGGGAGCGCCAGCCTAAATGCGGCGCGTTGAGAAGCCGCTGAGAAGGACCGGCAATCGATCGGCGACGGAGACGGCCGGGAAGGGGTGGCAGGCTGAGCTCGCCTGGCTTTCCTCGCTCGATCGTCGGCGCGCCGCTGCCGCCGGTCCTATTGTGCTGGTGCACAAGTTCTTTGGGCACGCGAGCCAAGTCTGTAGGCCAATCAGCCGCACCGCAGCCGCCAGTCGAGAGCGCGCAGGGCGACCAGGGGGTCGTGGTGAAATTCGGGCGTCCGCGGGATCGGTGCAAGTTTGAGATGGCGTGAGATATGTTGCGTTGCAGGAAATGAGAAACACAGCCCATTGGCAAAGCGGCAATCGATCGACGGGGAGGGTGGGCGGATGGACCTGCCGGTCCGGGACTTGGCGCATTGGGCGACAGGCTATGGGCTGCCACGGACAATGCTGAAACTGCTGGCACGCCACGGCGATCCGGTGGCCAAGCTGCTGACCATCGACAGCAATCCGGTCGACGACATCTACCCGCTGATCGAGCAGGTTCGCGCGAGGGGACGCATGTCCCGGGTACCCGGGGCCGGCTGGGTCAGCGCCGACGCGCAGATTCTGCGCAAGCTACTGCGTGACAGCCGGATCCGGACCGCCAAACCCAGCGACCGGTCACCTTTCCGGCTCGGCCGGTGGGTTCTCGCCAACACCGACCCCCGTGTGCTCAATCCGATCGAGCCGCCGTCGATGTTGGTCACCGATCCGCCCGAGCACGCTCGGTTGCGCCAGCCGGTGACGCGGGCGTTCACGCCGCGGGCGCTGGATCGACTGCGCACGGGCATTCAGGACCTTGCCGACGGGCTGCTCGATGGTCTCGAAGGCAGAGCTGAGTGCGACCTGGTCACCGAGTACGCCTCGCAGATTCCCATGGCGGTGATCGCCGACATGATGGCGATACCCCGCGACGAAGCGCCCTATCTGCTGAACGTCGCCGAGACCGCAACGAGTTTGCTCGGCAGCGTCGGCGCATCGTGGCGCGACTATCGAGCCGGCACGAGCGTCTTACGTGGATTCGAAGAGTACGTCGGCGAGCACATCGCGCGGCTCCGAAGAAGCGACGGCGAGAGCATTTTGTCCGACGTCATTCGCAACAGCGATTTGACCGAGGTGGAGCTCAAGATGCTTGCGGCGCTGCTCTTCGGAGCGGGGTTCATCACCACGACGCACGTCTTGGGAAAAGCCGTCATCGCGCTCGTCGAGCATCGGGATCAGCTCGCCGCGTTGCGCGCGAACCCCGGGGGATGGCCCAATGCCGTCGAGGAAATTCTGCGCTATGACACCCCGGTTCAATTCGTGCCCCGAGTCGCCGCGCAAGACGTTGACATCGAGGGATATTCGATCAAAACGGGTGAGGCCGTGTTTGTGATGTACGGCGGGGCCAACCGTGACCCGGCGGCCTTCGACGACCCGAACGCGTTCGACACCACCCGGGTCAACGCCCGCGACCATCTAACCTTCGGGACCGGTGTGCATACCTGCCTGGGCGCGGCCCTCGGGCGGATGGAGGTGCAGATCGGACTGGAAACGCTGTTCGGGCGATTCCCGCACTTGAGGCTTGCCGGCCCCCCGACGTACAACCACAATCTGGGACTGCACGGACTCACACACCTACCGGTGTCACTGCGCGGGGCATAGGCTCGGCCGCAACCGATTGTCGGGAGCGTGGGCTGATGGGCATGCCGGTTCGTGACTGGACGCATTGGACGCTGGGCTATGCGCCGCCCCGTGCGCTGCTCGGCCTGCTGCGGCGCAGTGATCCGTTGGCGCAGCTGCTGACCATCGACACCCATCCCGTCGACGACATCTATCCGCTCATCGAGGCGATTCGTCAGCGCGGACGGATATCCGCCGTCACAAGACTGCGCGGCTGGGTCACCGCTGACGCGCAAATCGTGCGTGAGGTGCTGCGGGACGGCCGGTTCAGGACGTTCAAACCGCGGGATCGGTCCACCTTTCGCACCGTCCGAAGGATTCTGGCCAAGACGAATCCCGGTGTGCCGAATCCGATCGAACCGCCGGCGATGTTGGTCAGCGACCCGCCGGAGCACACGCGGCTTCGCCGTCCGGTGTCGCGCGCGTTCACGCCGCGGGCGCTCGACGGCCTGCGTGCCCGGGTGCACGACACGGTCGACGGCCTGCTGCGCAATTTGGCGGGCCGGTCATCGTGTGACTTGGTCACCGACTACTGCTCGCAGATTCCGCTCGCGGTGATCACCGAGATGCTCGGCATGCCGCCCGACGAGATGGGCTACCTCGAGCACGTCGCCAACACGACCGCGCGACTCGTCGGCTCCGTCGCCGCTTCCTGGAGCGACTTCCGCACGGGCACAGTCGTTCTCGGTGAATTCGACCGGTACTTGGCCGACCACGTCGAGCGGCTCAGAAAAAACAACACCGGGCACAGCGTCCTGTCCGACGTCGTGCACAGCGGAGACCTGACCGACGCCGAGATCCGAATGCTGGCGGGGTTTCTGCTCGGTGCGGGGTTTGTCACCACGAACCACGTGATGAGCAAGGCCGTCGTGGCGCTGGTTCGGCATCCCGATCAACTGGCCACCCTGCGGGCGAATCCCGAGCTGTGGCCGGGTGCCGTCGAGGAGATCCTGCGCTATGACACGGCAGGCCAGCTGGTGCCGCGCATTGCCACCGAAGACATTGAGCTGTACGGAGCTTCGCTGCGTGCGAACGAACCTCTGTTCCTGTTGGTCGGGGGCGCCAATCGCGACCCAGCGGTCTTCGAACGTCCCGATACATTCGACGTCACCCGCGCCAATGCCCGCGAACACCTGAGCTTCAGCAGCGGCATCCACGTCTGCCTGGGGGCGGCACTGGCGCGAATGGAACTGCATGTCGGCCTGCAGTCGCTATTCGAGCGGTTCCCGCGGCTAGCCCTCGCCGGCGAACCGACTTTCAACAACAACATCGGCTTGCACGGGCTCGAGCACCTGCCGGTGTCACTCGGTTAAGCCTGGCTCATCGCTTGCTCGCGGGCCCACCGGTAGTCGGCCTTGCCGGCCGGGCTGCGCTCGATCGCGGCGCGGAACACGATCGCCTTCGGCAACTTGTATCGCGCCAATGTCTGTGCGGCGTGGTCGATCAACTCACTGGCTGCCGCGTGCACGCCACCGGCGAGTGCGACCACGGCGACGACTTCCTGGCCCCACCGCTCGCTGGGACGTCCAGTGACCACGACGTCGGACACCGCGGGATGCGACGCGATTGCTGTCTCGACCTCCTCGACGAAGATCTTCTCGCCGCCGGAGTTGATCGTCACCGAGTCCCGGCCCAGTAGTTCGATGTGGCCGTCGGCCTGATGGCGTGCCCGATCGCCCGGAACCGCGTATCGCACGCCGTCGATCACCGGGAAGGTCGCGGCTGTCTTGACCGCATCACCTTTGTAACCGAGTGGCACGTAACCCTTTTGGGCGAGCCAGCCCATGCCGTCATGGCCCGGCGGCAGCAACGAGCCGAAATCCTCGGCGGCGACGAAGGTGTCGGGCCCGGCATTGAAGACGCCCGTCGACACCGTTCCCGACATCGACATGTGATGCATCTGCGCGCCGGTCTCCGAGGAGCCGACGCCGTCGACGACGATGGCATGGGGCAGCACCTCGATCAGCCGCTGCTTGACGTACGGCGTCAGCAGCGCACCGCCGTTGGCAACCACCGCCAGCGACGACACGTCGGCAATGCCCTTCTCGATCGCGGCGACCAACGGACGCGCCATCGCATCGCCGACCACTGTCACGGTCATGACTTTCTCGCGCTCGATGGTGTGGACCACGTCGTCGGCATCCAAATGGTCGACCACAGAGGGGAATACGACGGTCTGGCCGGTCGTGATCGCTGTCATCACGCTCCACTGCGCCGCGCCGTGAATCAGCGGCGGCAGGATCATCAGCTTGGTTGGAGTGCTTCCGCTCAGCCGGGTCACGATCTGGTCGAGTGAGTCGGTGGGCTCGCCGGTCATCAGATTACGCCCACCGAACGACGTCATGAAGATGTCGTGTTGACGCCACAGCACGCCTTTCGGCATCCCGGTGGTGCCGCCGGTGTACAGCACATAAAGGTCGTCGGGGGAGTGCTCGACGTCTGGTGCCGGAGCCTGTGAGTTGATCGCGGTCTCGTAGTCCACGGCGCCATCGAGCAACTCGTTGCCGGAGTCATCGGCGATCTGGATCAGGACCCGCAGCTGCGGCAGATCCGCCAGCACCTCGGCGACCCTGGGCGCGAACGCGGAGTGGTAGATCAGGGCCGTCGCACCCGCGTCGGCGAGCAGGTACTGCAGCTCGCTCTTGACATAGCGGAAGTTGACATTGAACGGCGCGACGCGCGCGGCGAAGGCGCCCAGCAGCGACTCGACGAACTCGTTGCCGTTGTAGGCGTACAAGCCGACGAGATCCTGGCCCACCTCGTGGCCGTCGAGCGTCGAGCGCTCGGTGTGGCACCCCAACCCGCGGAAGTGCAGGTACGCGGCGAGCCGACGCGACCGCTCCATGATCTCGGCGTAGCTGAAACGGCGATCGCCCTGGATGATCAGCTCGCGGTCCGGAATTGCGGCCGCGACGGCTGCGGTGACGGCGGGGACGGTGAATTCGACTGCGGTGTCGGACATCTGGACCTTACGGCTGGTGCGGAAGCAAGCGGACCATCAGGCCGTTGGCTTCGCTGAGTACGGCGCCGTCGGCCGATGTCATAGTAGCCTCTATGAAAACCTTCCGGCCATCGATCTCGCGGATCGTGCCGCGGGCCACCAGCGGCTCGTCGATCGGCGTGATCTTGCGGTAGTCGACGTGCAGGAACGCCGTGCGGGTGGGGCGGATATCGGCCGCGGTCACCGTCATCCCGAGCAGCCAGTCGTAGAGCAGCGGGATGACGCCGCCGTGCACCGCCCGATTACCCCCGACATGAGCCTCGGTGAAATGACCGGCCATGGTGACGCCGTCGGCGCCGGACTCGGTTATCGTCCACGGCGGCATCAGCGGGTGGGCCAGGCCGGGGATGCTCAACACCCGGCCGGCGACGGCCTGAGTCTCGGGAACCTGATGGCCATCCAGGAGCGCGCACGCGCTTTCGAGATGAGACGCCGCCTCGGCCCACAGTGCACCGCCCGGGTCGGTGGACACCGTCAGGTCGTGCAGTCGGCGCAATGCCGTCACGAATCGGCCCAGTTCGTCGGGCGCATCCGCGACCGGCCTGACGTCAGGAAACCCGCCTCGTGCGGCGGGCGCGGTATCGGTCACGACGTCCCCTCATGTTGGCTCCACGCGTTGATCAAGTCGTCGGTGGTGGTGATCGTCGCCAAGAGCGACAGCATGTTGTCGATGATCGCATTGCCGTAGTCGGTGGGGATGCCGGCGACGGCGTCACGCGGCACCACGACTCGATAGGCGGCGTTGACCGCGTCCATGACGACGTTGGGAATCGCGAGGTTGAGCGAGACCCCGACAATCACGATGGTCGATACCCCAAGATTGCGCAGCACGGCATCGAGATCGGTTCCGCCCATCGGGCCGATGCCATGCCACCTGCTGAGGACGAGATCGGTTGGCTCGGGGCCTAATTCGGGCAGCACCGTCGCACCGGGGGTGCCGGGGAGGATGTTCACCTCGCCGCGCCCGATCGCGAAGATCTTGGCGTTGTGGTTCGAGCCGAGTCCGTCGGGCCGCCGCTGGACGGTGCAGTGCACGATCCGCAACCCGGCCGCGCGGGCCGCCGGCAGCAATCGGGTGATGTTCGGCAACGCGACACGCCGTGCTTCGTCAGCGAGCTGAGCCAAGCCGGCGTTCGGACCGATGACGGCACCCTGGCACTCCTGGGTGACGATCGCGGTGTGTTGCGGAGCCGCGATGTCCGCAAGCGAGGGCATCATGCCGGCACTTCGTAGAACTGAGTCGCCCACTTGCGCAGCGCCATATACCCTTTCGCGTCTTCTCGAGAGAGCGCCGGATTCTCCACATACTTCTGATAGCGCCAGATCTGCAGATCGTCGAAGACCGTTGACAGAAATTGCTTTTCGATGGTCTGACGCAGCTCTCCGTTCGGTACCTCGGCGGAGTCGCCGGCCAGTCGTGGCCACCAGATCGAGTAGAACAGGTCGGAGCACTCATCGTCGACCGGCGTGCAGGTGAAGATCAGTCGGTGGTTCTGCGCGCCCTCGAAGACGCTGATCGCTCCGCCCAGCCCGAACAGGTGACTGTGGAAGCGCAACGCGAGATCGTCCGGATTGTCGCTGCGGGCGTCCGGCCAACCGGCGACGAATTGCCACTCGTGGTCGACGATCTTCCAGTCCAGCACCCGCGGCGTCACCGTGGCATGGTGCACGTACTCGAAATGCGCACTGTCGGAGGCATTTTCGGCTACAATTTGCGGATGGACGGGTTCGCGCTCGGCACGTCGGGAGAACTCCGGGTACGGGCGATAGTAGGCGGCCGGATCGGTTTCGAATTGCGGAAACTTGCCGAAGATGTCCGGCATCTCCCACTGTGGCGCTTTGCCTTCCGGGCTGATGCCAGATGAACACGCAGTCGTGTTGCTCGCGGACGGGGTAGGCCCGCAGCCGCAAATCCTTGTTCGGCCGGTCGGGCTGGTAGGGGATGTATCGATTGGTGCCGTCCGGGCCCCACCGCCAGCCATGGAACGGGCACTGGACGCAGTCGCCGACCACGGTGCCGCCATGACCGATATGGGCGCCGAGGTGCTTGCAGTGGGCCTCCATCACATGAAGCTCGCCCAGCCCGTCGCGGTAGGCCACCAAGTCCTCGCCGAAGTAGTGCAGCGGCCTGGTCTCACCGATCGGGAATTCGGGCGACCAGCCAACCATGAACCAGCCGGTGACTTTCCAGGTGAAGGGGACTTTCACGCGGGCGCCTCCTGGCTCGTCGCTGCGATACTAAGTACGTTACAGTATTGTTTTCAGGTCGAGGAGGCATCTGAACGTGGCTGATGAGCTCGAGGCGATACGGCAGTTGAAAGCCCGTTATTGCCGCCTTCTCGACGCCAAGGACGCCGCTGGGTGGCGCAGTGTGTTCAGTGACGACGTGGTCGTGCTGCTGGACATGGCGGTTTCTACCGGCGGAGCCGATCCGATGACGGCACCACCCGTCGAGGGCGCTGACACGTTCGTCCCGATGGTGCTGGGCAGCCTCGAGGGTGCGGCGACGATGCATCACTGCCACACGCCGGAGATCACCCTGACCTCGCCCGAAACGGCGACCGGCATATGGGCCATGGAGGATTGGATCGTCTTCGCCAATGGCAACGAGCTGCACGGCGCGGGCCATTACCACGAAACCTACGAAAAGCGGGACGGGACTTGGCGGATCAAGACGCTGCACCTCACCCGGACCATTCAGCAAATCACGGGTGACAATGCGTGAGACCGATCGGCGCTTCGACGCGCTGGTGATCGGTGCCGGCTTCTCCGGCTTGTACATGCTGCATCGGCTCCGTGAGCTCGGACTGCGTACCCGAGTATTGGAGATGGCCGAAAACGTCGGTGGCACTTGGCTGTACAACCGCTATCCGGGTGCGCGGTGCGACATCGAAAGCATCGAATACTCCTACAGCTTTTCCGACGAGATCCAGCAGGAATGGGTGTGGACGGAGACCATGCCGGCGCAGCCCGAGGTGGAGGCCTACCTGAAATTCGTCGCCGACCGACTCGAGCTTCGCCGCGATATCCAGTTCGACACCAGGGTCGCCGCGATGGGCTTCGACGAGCAGGCCGCGGAATGGGTGGTGCGCACTGAGTCGGGCGAGTCGTTCGTGGCCCCGTTTGTGATCGCGGCATCGGGCATCCTGTCGGCGCCGCAGGAACCTGACATCCCCGGGAGGGGTCAGTTCGCCGGCACGTCGCTGTTCACTGGGCGCTGGCCCCGCGCCGGCTTTGAATTGGCAGGCAAGCGGGTCGGGGTCATCGGCACCGGCTCGACCGGCGTCCAGCTCATCCCGGTGGTGGCGCGAGAAGCCGAGCAGCTCCTCGTGTTTCAGCGATCGCCGGCCTATACGCTGCCCTGGAAGGTGCGCCGGTTCGAACCGGGCGAGCTCGACAGCATGAAAGCCGACTATGCCTCTATTCGCGCGGCCCAGCGCGCTCATCCGATCGGCGCCGCCCGGCTGAGCGCTTTCTCGGTTTTGCTCGGGATGCTCGGCAAGCCGCCGCTGAAATCGTCGTCGCGCGAGGATCAGTTGCGCGCCATCGACGAGCACGGCGTGTTGGGCGCGCTGAATTGGGGTGACATCTTTTTCGACATCGAGGCCAACCAGATGGCCGCAACGTTGTACGGCGAGGCGGTCGCGAGGATCGTCAAAGACCCGGAGACGGCGGCGTCCCTGGTGCCCGATTACCCCTTCGCGTGCAAGCGGCCGATCATCGACCAGGGTTACTACGAGACCTTCAACCGCGACAACGTGACGCTGGTCGACCTTCGCAGCGCGCCGATCCGTGAGGTGACAGCGACCGGTATCCGCACCGAGCGTGCCTCGTTCGACCTCGACGTGATCGTCTACGCCACCGGGTTTGACGCGATGACCGGCGCTCTGAGCCGAATCGACATTCGAGGCCGGGGCGGCGTGTCGCTGGCCGGCTTCTGGGCCGACGAGGGTCCACTGTCCTACCTCGGCCTGGCGGTCGCAGGCTTTCCGAACCTGTTCACCATCCAGGGGCCGGGAAGTCCGAGCGCGGCCACGAACTTCGTCGCGGCGCTCGAACAGCATGTGGAGTGGATCGGCGACTGCATTACCTACTTGCGCGCCAATAGCATTCGCACCATAGAAGCGACGTCGGCCGCGCAGCAGGACTGGATCGACCACACGACCGCTCTGGTCGCACCGACGGTCCTAGTCCACCCGTCGTGCAACTCGTGGTACAACGGCGGCAACGTGCCCGGTAAGAAACGAATGTACATGGGCTACACCGGCGGAATCCCCGAATACCGGCGCCGCTGCGACGAAATCGCGGCCGCTGCATACACCGGCTTCGCGTTGGCATAGCTTGTCCATGATGAGCGGCATGTCGTTGGTGACATTGGGTTTGACTGCGGCGCGCGAACTGCGCCTGCTGATTCCGCGCACATTGACTGGGCTGAACGAGTCGACCGGCTGGAATCCGGCGTCGCCGCGCGGTGTGCGTCAGTTCGGCGAAGTCATGCTGGACGAGCTTGTGCTGTCCGGGTTTTCGTTGCTAGGCGGGGCGCCGACAGGGATCCGGTCGCCGGACGAGTGCCGGGCGGCGGCCGACGAACTTGCCGCGCTGGGGATCGACCAAGCGCACGCCGATCCGGTGCCACTGCGGGCGAAAACGACCGAGCGCAAGCGCATCGCCGGGTTGTCCTTCGAGCGATTGACCTTCGAGCACGACCCGGCATTGCCGAGGACGCTCGCGGCCGAAGGGCTGAGCCGCCCGGTCGACGCCGTCGTGCACTTGTGCCGGCACGCCGACGGCCCTAGGCCATGGCTGATCTGGGTGCACGGCGCGGGCCAGGGTGGCGTCGAAGACCTGCTGCTGACCCGGATCGGACGCATCCACCACCAGTTGGGGTTCAACGTCGCGATGCCGGTGCAACCCGGCCACGGTTGCCGGCGGCGGGAGTGGCCGGCCTATCCGGACATGGACCCGCTCGGCAACGTGGCCGGCATGATGCGCTCGGTGTCGGAGATCCGGGCCGTCGCGAAGTGGGTGCGCCCGCAGGCCAGTGCCGTTGTGGTGGGCGGGATTTCGATGGGCACACCGGTCGCGGCGCTGGTATCGCATCTCGAGCGCGACATCGACGCGGTGGGCCTGTACACGCCGATCCTCGGCCTCAACGCGATGATCGCGCGGCACCTGGGTCGCTGGGGATCGTCGCGGGACGAGTTCCGGGAACTGCTGGGGTCGCCGGTGGTGGCGAAACTGACCTCGGTGATCGACCCACTCGCCGTCGACCCGGCGCCGCCTCCGCAGCGGCGGTTGATCGTCGGCGCCTGGCACGACCGGATGGCGATGCGCGAGCCCACCGATGCGCTGCAGGAGCGCTGGGGCGGTCAGCTGTACTGGTACGACGGCAGCCACGTCGGCCACGTGTTCTCCCGGCGGGTGTATCGCGTCACCGAGCGATTCCTCCGCGAAGTTGTTGCCGATGAGGGGGTTTCGCCGTGACGGGTCGACAGCTGGACGAACTGGGGTACTACCTGCTGGCCGGCGCGGGTGGTGAGGGCCCGGCGACGCTGATGGACGAGGCCCGTCGCGGCGAGGAGCTGGGTTTCGGCACCGCGTTCATCTCCGAACGCTGGAACGTCAAGGAAGCGTCGTCGTTGGTGGGTGCGGCCTGCGCGGTGACCAGCCGCATGCAGATCGCCACGGCCGCAACCAATCACAACACCCGCCATCCATTGATCACCGGCTCCTGGGCGACGACCATGCACCGATTGTCCGGTGGACGCTTCACCCTCGGCGTCGGCCGCGGCATCGCTGCGATCTACGGTGCATTCGGCATCCCGCCCGTGACCACCGCGCAGATGGAGGACTGGGCTCAGGTCATGCGCCGACTATGGCACGGCGAGGTGATCTTCAACCACGACGGCCCAATGGGCAAGTACAACATCCTCTTCCTCGATCCCGACTTCAAAGAAGATATCCGACTGGCACTGGTCGCGTTCGGACCGAAAACGCTGGCACTGGGCGGTCGGGTTTTCGACGACGTCATCCTGCACACCTACTTCACCCCGGACACGCTGCAGCGCTGCGTGAAAACCGTGAAGGATGCCGCCGAGCAGGCCGGTCGCGACCCCGACAGCGTGCGGGTGTGGTCGTGCTTCGCGACGGTCGGTGACCATCTGCCCGAACCGTTGCGGCTGAAGAAGACCGTCGCGCGACTGGCCACGTATCTGCAGGGTTACGGCGACTTGCTGGTACGGACCAACGACTGGGATCCCGCTGTCCTGGAACGGTTTCGGGCCGACTCGGTGGTGACGTCGATCGCCGGCGGCATCGACCACAAGGCCACCGCCGAGCAGATCGAGCACATCGCGACGCTCATTCCCGACGACTGGCTCGAGCCGTCGGCCACCGGGTCGGCGCAGCGGTGTGTCGATCGCATCGGCAAGGAATTCGACTACGGCGCCGACGCGGTGATCATGCACGGCGCCACTCCCGACGAACTCGAGCCAATCGTCACGGCGTACCGGGCCACCAGGTAGGAATGCGCTATGTCGACTCATCTGCAGGACAAGGTCATCATCGTCACGGGCGCCGCCAGCGGCTTCGGCAGGCTGATCTCGGAGAAGTGCGCCGCGGGTGGCGCGAAGGTGGTCGGCGTGGACGTCAGCGTCGACGTCCTCAATGAGGTTTTCGAAGGCATCCGCGCCGCCGGCCACGACGGCATCGCGCAGGTGGCCGACGTCGCCGACATTGCCCAGATGCGGGCGGTAGCACAGCATGCCGTCGAGACCTACGGTCGCATCGATGTGATCGTGAACAATGCCGGGGTGATGCCGCTGGCATACTTCTCCGACCACGAAGCCGCATGCAACAAGTGGCACAAGGCAATTGACATCAACATCAAGGGCGTCGTCAACGGAATCGCCGCCGTCTACGACACGATGATCGCGCAGGGCCGCGGCCAGGTTGTCAACATATCGTCGATCTACGGCAACGCCGGCACCGAAGGCTCGGGCGTCTACAGCGCGACCAAGGCCGCGGTCGACGCACTGTCCGAGTCGTTGCGAGTGGAGGCCCAAGGCAAGATCAAGGTGACCAACCTCAAGCCGACCGGTGTCCTGGGCACGCATTTGGCCAGCGGAGTCGTCAACCAGATGGCCGTCACCGGCATCCTGGGGCATAAGGCGCCCCTGTTCTTCGAAAACGCGGTCAACGCGCAGAACGGCACGCTGCGGCCCGAGCAACTCGACGTTGACTCTATCGGCTATTGGCTGATCAACCCCGACGATCTGACCGATGCGGTCATCCACGTCATCGACCAGCCGTGGGGCATCAACATCAGCGATGTGACCGTTCGGGCCAGCGCCGAAAATTACATCTACTGAACGACTCTCACGGCATGATGGCCGTCCGCGCCACCGGTTCGGGTGCGACCTGACGGCTCGACAAACCCCGCTTGAGGGCGGCCAGCAACGCGTCACGTGTTTCGCGTGGATCGATCAGCTCGTCGAAGCCCATGTGCTCGGCGGAGCGATAGGAGGCTTGCAGCTCCGCATCGCGCAGCTTGGCGGTCAGGTCCTCGCCCGCGTGCGACGCCTTGCTCAACGCCGCCGCGCTCATCGCGCCCATCGTGGCGCCGGGGTAGGCGAAGGTCGCGCCCTGACCGTCAAAACTCAACAGCGACATGACCATTGAGCCGAAACCGTAGGCCTTGCGAAGCGTGACGTGCAGCTTGACGGTGGTCGCCACGGTCTGCGCCACGAACATCCGACCGCCGGCGCGCAGCACGCCGCTGCGCTCCGACCGGCTGCCGGGCAACATGCCTGGATTGTCGGCAAGGAAGATGATCGGCAGATGGAACGAGTCGGCCACCGTGATGAAATGTGCTGCCTTGTCGGCGGCGTCGGCGTCGATGGAACCGGCCAGTACCTGGGGCTGGTTGGCGACCACCGCGACCGGGTGTCCGCCGAGATGGGCCAGCGCGCAAATGATCGCCTTGCCGAACCGGGGTTGCACTTCGAACCAGTCCGGCCGGTCGAAGATCACGTCGAGCACCGAACGCATGTCGTAGATCCGGCGGTTGTCCCGCGAGACGATCTCGACCAGTTCCGGGGTTTGTCGTGGCTTGGTTTCCTCGTCATCGGGTAGCTGCGACGGGTACGACCATGCGCTGGAAGGAAAATAGGACAGATAGCGTCGGATGTCGTCGAGCACCGACTCGTCGTCCTCACCGACGTTGTGGATCACCCCGCTCGGCAATGCAACGGCGGGACCGCCGAGGTCTTCCTTTGAAATGTCCTCGCCGGTCGACTCTTTGACGACGGGCGGGCCGGCGGTGAAGATCGCCCCCTGATTGCTCATGATTCGGAAGTCGCACACCGGCGCGACCAGCGCGCCGTGTCCGGCCGACGGACCCAGCACCGCGGCCACGGTCGGCACCCGGCCCGAGCATTGCGCCTGAGCGAGCAGATCGGTCGGCGAGCGCCCGTAGTGCCCGCCGGTCGGCCGGAAGCCCGCCCCCTCCAGCAGCATCACCAGCGGAATCTTGTCGCGCACCGCCAATTCGGCGATGCGGTATCGCTTGGAGTTGCCGCCGGGTCCGATACTGCCCGCCAGTGTGGTGAAATCCTCGGCGCCGAGCATCACCGGCGAGCCGTTGATCAGACCGGAACCGACGACGATTCCGTCGGCAGCCGTCTCGCCGCCGACCATCGTGCCGATCTCGCGAAACGAGCCCGGATCAAGCAGGTGCTCGATTCTTCCGCGCGCATCGAGTTTGCCCTTGCCATGGTGTTTGGCGACCCGCTCCGGGCCACCCATCGCTCGGGTGCGCTCGCGGCGCCGAGACAGGTCGTCGAGCGTTTCCTCCCAGTCGGGGAGTTTAGTCATCGGTACATCCTTCGTCGGCGACCAACTACTGAAGTGCTTACTGTAGCGTCTGCGGGAGGAGGACGGCGAGAGGTGGGACCCATCAAGTCGCTCCATTGACCCTACCGAATTGCTTACTGTAGCTTCACGAGTATGACGTGGGCGCGCTCCGAACAGCGGTGGAGTGTGCGCAGGTGAACGCCAGGCCACCGGCTCGCCTGAAGGTCGACGGCGGCATCTTCACCGACCTGGCACGGGTACCCGAGCAGGCGCGCGAACTCGAACACCGGGGGTATGACGCCGCCTGGACCGGCGAGATCAACCACGATCCGTTCTTCCCGTTGCTGCTTGCGGCAGAACACACCTCGCAACTCGAGATCGGCACCAGCATCGCGGTGGCGTTCGCGCGTAATCCGATGACCGTTGCGAACATCGGCTGGGACTTGCAGACCTATTCGAAGGGCCGTTTCATCCTGGGCCTCGGCACCCAGATCAAGCCGCACATCGAGAAGCGGTTCAGCATGCCGTGGAGCCGCCCCGTCGCCCGAATGCGCGAGTTTGTGCTTGCGCTGCATGCGATCTGGTCGGCGTGGAACGACGGCACCCGACTGCGTTTCGAGGGTGAGTTTTACACCCACAAGTTGATGACGCCGATGTTCACGCCTGAGCCGCAACCATTCTCGACGCCCAAGATCTTCATCGCCGCTGTCGGCGAGGCGATGACCGACATGTGCGGCGAGGTCGCCGACGGCCTGCTGGCCCACGCGTTCACGACCCGGCGGTACCTGCACGACGTCACGATGCCCGCGGTGCAGCGCGGGTTGCAGCGCTCCGGGCGTGATCGCGGTGTGTTCCAGGTGGCGTGCCCGGTGTTCGTGGTGACGGGCAAGGACGAGGACGAAATGACCGCAGGCTCGGCCGGCGTCCGCAAGCAGATCGCCTTCTACGGGTCGACACCGGCGTACCGCAAGGTTCTAGAGCTGCACGGCTGGGGCGACGTCGCCGACGAACTGCACCGGCTGTCGCTGCAGGGCGAATGGGACGCGATGGCGACGCTGATCGACGACGACATCCTGAACGCCTTCGCCGTGGTCGCGACAATCGATAAGTTCGCCACCGCGCTCAGGGACCGCTGCGACGGCGTGATCGATCGCGTGATGCCGTCGTTTCCCCGCACCCTTTCCACCGACACCGTCAAAGCGGTGCTGGACGAGTTGCGTCAATGAGGAGCTGCCGATGAGCACACCGACGATGGATGACGCCGCCAAGGTCCTCGCCGATCCACGCGCCTACACCGACGAGGCGAAACTGCATGCGGCACTGGCGCATTTGCGGGTGAACGCCCCGGTGTCCCGGGTGGAGGTGCCGAACTACGCGCCGTTCTGGGCGATCACGAAGCACGCCGACATCATGGCTGTCGAGCGCAACAACGTGTTGTTCACCAACTGGCCCCGCCCGGTGCTGACGACGACCGAAGGCGACGAGCTGCAGGCCGCCGCGGGGGTCCGCACGCTGATCCACCTCGACGATCCACAGCATCGTGTGGTGCGGGCGATCGGCGCGGACTGGTTCCGGCCAAAGGCGATGCGGGCAATGAAGGTTCGCATCGACGAGCTGGCGAAGACCTACGTCGACAAGATGTTCGAGGTCGGGCCCGAATGCGACTTCGTGCAAGAGGTCGCGGTGAATTACCCGCTGTACGTGATCATGTCGCTGCTGGGCATACCCGAGTCCGACTTTTCGCGGATGCTGAAGCTCACTCAGGAGCTATTCGGAAGCGACGACAGCGAATTCAGGCGTGGCAGCAACAACGAAGACCAACTGCCCGCGCTGCTGGACATGTTCGGTTACTTCAACGGCGTCACCACATCTCGTCGTGAGCACCCGACGGAAGACTTGGCGTCGGCTATTGCCAACGCCCGCATCGACGGCGAGCCGCTGTCGGACATCGAGACCGTGTCGTACTACCTGATCGTTGCCACGGCCGGCCACGACACGACCAGCGCGACCATCTCCGGCGGACTGCACGCTCTGATCGACAATCCCGACCAGCTGCACCGGCTGCGCGACAATCTCGACATGATGCCGTTGGCCACCGAGGAAATGATTCGATGGACCACGCCGGTCAAGGAATTCATGCGGACCGCGGCCGAGGACACCGAGGTGCGCGGTGTACCGATCGCGGCGGGGCAGTCGCTGCTCTTGTCATACGTCTCGGGCAACCGGGACGAGGACGTGTTCGCCGACCCGTTCCGCTTCGATGCGGGCCGCGATCCCAACAAGCATCTGGCATTCGGCTACGGCGTGCACTTCTGCCTGGGCGCCGCATTGGCCCGCATGGAGGTCAGCAGCTTCTTCGCCGAGCTGGTTCCCCGGCTGAAATCGATTGAGCTGAATGGTGATCCGGAGTTCGTCGCAACGACGTTCGTCGGCGGGCTCAAGCACCTACCGGTCCGGTATTCGCTGCGCTGAGCTAGGGGCCCTCGTCGTCCTCGCGTCGCAGTAGCTTCTCGGGGTGGTGGTAGGGGTTCACCCGCCGTTGGCCGCGGTCCAGGTGGGCAGGTGGGATCCATTCGGTGTCGCCCCGTTGGTTCTTGCGGGTGGTCCAGCCTCGTTCGGCGAGTTTGTGGTCGGGGCCGCAGGCCAGCGTCATGTCGTTGACGTCGGTGACGGGGTGGGTGCAGTAGCGGTTGCAGTGGTGGGCTTCGCATTGGTAGCCGGGCACGTCGCAGTTGGGGAACGAGCAGCCGCGGTCCTTGGCGTGCAACACTATTCGCTGGGCTGGGGAGGCCAGACGTTTGGTGTGATACAGCGCCAGCGCTTTGCCCTTGTCGAAAATCGCCAAATAGTGGTGCGCGTGGGAGGCCAGCCGGATCACATCGCTCATAGGGAGCAGGGTGCCGCCGGCGGTCAGGGCGCGCCCGGCGCCCGCCTCCAACTCCTGCAGTGTGGTGGTGACGATGATGCTGGTCGGTAGGCCGTTGTGCTGGCCGAGATCGCCGGAGGCCAGTAGCGCGCGCCCGGCGGCGAGCAGCGCGTCGTGGTTGCGTTGGGCGCCGCTGCGGGTGTCGCCCTGGATCGCAGCCTCCGACGGTGTGCCACTGATGCAGGGTGTGTCGTCGGCGGGGTTGCACATGCCGGGTGCGGCAAGCTTGGCGAAGACCGCATCGATCGTTGCTCGCCCCTCGGGCGTCAAATAGCCACTGATGCAGCTCATCCCGTCGATGTCTTGACGGCCGATGGTCAGTCCGCGCCGTTTGGCCCGATCGACGTCGGTGAAGTCGCCGTCGGGATTCAGGCAATCCATGAGCTTGTCGGCCAGCTTGCGCCAACTCATCCGGGCGGTATTCGGTCGCGCGGCGGGCCAGGTCCGCCTCGGCTTTGGCTCGGGTCTCGACGTCGACGAACTCGGGCAGCCGATGCCAAAACGACCGGATCACCGCCACATGGCCGGCACCCAACTCGCCGTTGCGTTGCGCGACCGCGGTGGCCTCAAGCACCGGCTCTAACGGCTCGCCGTTCAAGGCGCGTCGTTCGCCAAGATCGGCGGCCTCGTGCACGCGCCGGGAGGCATCGGCGCGGCTGATCCGCAACCGATCGGCCAACACCGCCGGCAGTTTGCCGCCCAACACCGCCGGCTCCACGTGAACCAACTCGTTGATCAGCCCGTGCTCGATCGCCGGCTGTACACGGCGAAAACCTTCACAGCGCTCCAGCACCGACAACCGCTCCGGCGTGGTCAGCACGTCGAAGCTCAGATCCAGGGCGCGTTTGTAGTCGGCTTCAAGCGCGTCGAGAACCTCGACGATCTCCTCACGACTACTAGAACGCATGTTCGAATTGTAGCCGCGTGGACTGACACGTGCAGAAGTTATCCACAGGTAAAACCAAAGTGGCACAAGTGATCTAGGAATACAACCGGCACCGCTCGACGAGGATCTCGGCCAACCGCCGAGGTTCGGTGATCATCAGATCGTGGCAGGTGTCGACGGGAATCAGCGTCTGCACGCCGCCGAGCGCGGCAATACTGCGCAACTGCGTGCGCCGAAACAGGGCGCGATCGCGCAGCGTCAGGATCCAGGTCCGCGGAACGTCGTCGGGCATATCGGCGCGGTCGACCGTCTCGACGATCAGCGTCGTCGCTTCGGGATGAATCCGCGACAGCGCAAAGCGGCGCTGTGAACGCGTCATCCCGTTACAAAAGATCAAGCGGCTCAACAGGTCCGGCGTAACCGACGGGGGCCGCCGCAACCGCACCGCCCGGCGCACGTACCAGGCCAGCGGCCCGACCAGTGTGTCGACAATCGCCGTGCCCTGCGCGGGCAGGCAGGCGGCGGCCAGGATCATCTCCCGCACCCGCGGCGACCCCAGCGCGGCCACCATGCCCGGCACCGTCAGCCCGGCCAGCGAATGCCCGACCACGATCACCTCGTCAAGACCGGCCGCCTCCACTTGCGAGACCGCTGACCGCACGCATTCTGCGATACCGACCGTCCTCAGGTCCCCGGGCGTGGAACCGTGGCCCGGCATGTCGACCGCCAAGACCGGCAGTTGCGGTGCCAAACAGCGCAATTCGTCGATACACAGGTCCCAGCAGTCGGCTGAGTGTTCGCCGCCGTGGACGAGGACCACTGCGGGCGAGCGTAGGTCAGGCCACTCCGAAATCGATGATCCCACGGACGATTTCACCATTCAGCAGGTCGGCGTAGGCATCGTTGATCTCATCGAGACGGTAGCGCCGCGTGATCATCTCGTCGAGCAGTAGCTGGCCGCTCTCATACAACTTCGCCAGCCTGGCGATGTCGGCCTTCGGGTTGCAGGATCCGAAGATGGTGCCGGCCAGCGTCTTGTTCATCAGGATGAATTCCTGCAAGTTGATCTTCACCGACTGGGTGAGTTGCGACGTCATCCCGGTCAGCACGCAGGTGCCGCCCTTGCGGGTCAGCGCCACGCCATCGCGGACGTCTTCGCGGGCCATCAACGACGGCGAAACCACGACGGCGTCGGCCATCACGCCGTCTGTCAGACCACGCACCAAATCCATCGCCTCTTCGGCCGACCCGGCGCTGTGCGTCGCACCGAAGCCGCAATGCCGACTTCTGTTTGAACTCAACGGGATCGACGGCGACGATCTGCGCGGCGCCATTGATCCGCGCGCTCTGAATCGCGGCCGTGCCGATACCGCCGACGCCGATCACCACGACGGTGTCGCCGGCACGCATGTTTGACCGGTTGGACACCGATCCATAGCCGGTCGGGATCGCGCACGACAGCAGTGCGCTCGGCGCCAACGGAAGGTGCCGCTCGATCTTCACCAGCGACTTGGTGGATGCCACCGTGTGTTCGGCGAAGGTCCCTACCTTGGCGAGGTGGCCGAGGTCCCGCCCGTCGGCGGTGTGGTGACGAAACGTGCCGTCGGTGGGCATGCCCGGGATCATGGTGCCGATTCCGGCATCGCAGATGTACTCGGCTCCGGTTGCGCACCAACGGCATTGGCCGCAGACCGCCACGAACGACATCACCACGTGATCGCCGGGCGCGAAGTCGGTGACGCCCGTCGCCGACCTCGAGCACGATGCCCGAACCTTCATGCCCACCGATGGTGGGGAACATCGTCGGCAACCCCATCGACTTCATCACCTCGTTGGGTGCGGACATGTCGCCCTTGAGGATGTGGTCGTCGGAGTGGCACAGGCCGGCGGCGGCCATCTTCACCAGGACTTCGCCGGCCTTCGGGGGATCGAGTTCGAATTCTTCGACAGACCAAGGTCCGCCGACGTCGTGCAAGATCGCGGCACGACTTTTCATGCGACCGGTGTGAAGGTCACGGGCAGACTGTTGGGCGAGCGGAACGTGACGCCGACGATCCGGGTCTCGTCGTCCGGTTCGAGCCTGAGGTTCTCCACGCGGTCCAGCAGGCTGTCGAGCATCACTCGGGTTTCCAAGCGCGCCAGATGCATTCCCAGGCACATGTGGATGCCGCCGGCGAATGCGATGTGCGCCTGGCGCGGCCGGAGAATGTCGAAGGTGTTGGGGTTCGGCCAGCGACTCTCGTCGCGGTTGGCCGACCCCATGCAAAGGTCGACCTGCGCGTTGGCGGGAATTGTCGTGCCGCTGATTTCGACGTCTCGGGTCGTGGTGCGCATGACCATGGTCAGCGGGGTCTCGACCCGCAACCCCTCTTCCATCGCAGCCGGTATCAGCGAACGGTCGCGCTGGACCATGGCCAACTGCTCGGGATGGGTCAGCAGCAGATACAGCAGGTTGCCCGACGACCGGTACGTCGTCTCCAGCCCGGCGGGCAGCAGCAGTCGCAGGAAGGCGATGATCGCCTCGTCGTCGAGTTTCTCGCCGTCGATCTCGGCGGTGCACAGGTCGCCGATGATGTCGTTGGTCGGCTTCCTGCGGCGCTGCTCGACCTGATCGGAGAAGTAGGTGTGCAACTCGGCGGCCGCGATCAAGCCCGCCTCGATGTCGGTCTGAATCGAGATGAGGCCGAGCGACAGCCGGCGGAACATGTCGAGATCTTCCCGGGGCAGCCCGAGGAGTTCGGAGATGATCCGGGTGGGGAACTCGAACGTCAGCGCCTTGACCAAGTCGGCGTGGCCGTCGGCTTTGATCTCGTCGACGAGCCGATTGCAGACGGGCGCGATGACCGAGGGCTCCCAGCGTTCCAGCGCGGTGGCCCGGAAGGCCTTGGCCACCAAGCTGCGATGGTCGTGGTGCTCTTTGCCCTCCATCGCGAGGATGGTGTGGCCCATCACCAGACCGATCGTCTTGTCGTAGGCGGCGGAGGTGAAGGCCTTCTCGTCGCGGAACGCGTGGAAGACGCCGTCGTAACCGTAGAGCACCCACTCGTCGTCCGGCTTCAGCTCCGGCGGCATCAGGTCGTGGTCCATGAACGTGCCGTGGAACACCGGATCGGTGCGCCGCATGTACTCGAAGTAGGGGTAGGGGCTGGTCTCGCCGGTGGTGTCGAGGACGACCGGCTGATCACCAACATCGGAGTGTTCGGTGCGCAGCGTCATTGCCACTCCTTCGTGACCGGGATTTTCGCTATCATAATATAAATAGCAACGAAGCCCAACGGCTTGTGGCGGTTACCGTAACGAGGACAGTATTAACTGTGGCTGAACGTCGACTCGTGTGTTCGCTCGAGGACTTGCCGCCGGGCGCGATGAAACTCGTCGACGTCGGCAAGTTCGGCGTCGGGGTGTACAACGTGGCCGGTTCGTTGCACGCGATCGTCAACTACTGCTCGCACGAGGGCGCCCCGCTCTGCGAGGGACTGCTCGGCGGGACCAACGAGTCGGCGCCCGACGAGCCCGGCGGGATTCGGCGGATCAAAGACGGCCAGATCGTCCGATGCCCATGGCACAACTGGGAATTCGACATCACCACGGGACGCAATCTCGCCGACCCGAAACGACGGGTGCGCACCTACGACGTCGATGTGGCCGACGGGAAGGTGTTCTTGACCGCATGATCATCGACACGAATGTGCAACCGCACTTCCGCTACAACGCCGAAATCCGGCGTTATCTCCCGGCCGCCCACAAATTGCGGTCGATCCCGGACGTCGAGCAGCAGTGGTATCAGGCGCCGGGCGGCAACTATCGCCAGGACCTGTACGGCGAGCACTATCCTGGATCCGATCCCGAGACCGTCGCCCGGCACTTGTTCGACGAGGCCGGTGCCGACTACGCCGTGTTGAATCCGTTGACGCGCGGCAACATTGCCGACTATCTGCTCAACAGCCGAATCTGCGCCGCGGTCAACGACTGGCTGCTGGACCGCTGGCTGGACCCGGACACGGCGAATCGCTTCCGCGGCACCATCCGGGTCAACCCGGAAGATCCCAAGGGCGCCGTCGCGGAGATCGAACGACTTGCCGCCCATCCCAAGCTCGTGCAAGTGGGCGTCCCGCTGCAGTCCCGGGAGCCGTACGGCAAGCCGGTGTTCGAGCCGATCTGGGAAGCCGCCGCGGCGCACGGGCTGCCGGTGGCAGTTCACATCAACGGTGGCAACGGCGTCGACTACGCGCCCACCTTCGCCGGGCACACCGGCACGTACCCCGGCTATGCGGCCTTCATGCCGCTGAACTACTTCGTCCACCTGGCGACGCTCATCGTCGAGGGCACATTCGGGCGGCACCCCGGGCTGAGATTCGTGTTCGCCGACGGCGGCTATGACATCCTGACCCCGCTGATGTGGCGCCTCGACACGTTTTGGTTGTCGATGCGCGACCAGACGCCGTGGGTCGATCGTTACCCCAGCGACTACCTGCCCGACCACGTCCGGTTCTGCACCTCATCGTTCGACGGTCCAACGGATCTCGGCCAGACACAGCGCTGGACGGAGTTCTCCGGGAAGGCCGGCCTGCTGATGTACGGGTCCGGCTACCCGCACTGGTCCACCTGCTCAGCCGAGGACGCCGCCGGCGGGCTGGACAGCGGGCAACGCGACAACGTGCTGTGGCGGAACGCGGCCGAACTGTACGGGCTCACCGCACCAGCGGAAGGGACTCACCGATGACAATCGTCGAACGGGCCGAATCGCACACCGAGCACGACGAGATCGCGGTCGCGATCGTCGACACCGACGTGCACCCGATGCCGGTATCGACCGACATCCTCAAGTCGTATGCGCCGTCGGAGTGGGTCGACAAGATCTGGCCTACCGGCAACGCGGTCACTCCGCTCCCGCACTTCTACGACACGCCTGACTCCTACAAGACCATGTCGATGCGGGTCGACGCAGCACCGCCCGGCGGTGGCTTCGCCGGCACCGATCCCGACTACGCCGCCAAACAGCTGCTTGTCGACGCCGGAGTCGGCATCGCCACGCTGGAGCCGATGTGCGACGCCCAGCTGCCGCAGGCCGAACACGTGCTCAAGGCCACCTACAACGACTGGCTTGCCGATGTCTGGCTGGATCGCAACAACGCCCACGGCCGGTGGCGCGGATCGATCAGCGTCACGGCGCAGGCGCCCGATCTGGCGGCGCGCGAAATCCAGCGCTGGGCGGGGCATCCGTACATGGCGCAGGTGTTGATGACGCCGCAGACGCGCGGGATCCCTTTCGGTAACCCGCATTTCGACCCGCTTTACGCAGCCGCGTCCGCCAACGGGCTACCGGTGGCCACGCACCTGATGGGGCAGACGCCGTTCGAGTTGATTCCGATCTTCCCGGTCGGCAACCCGGCGCACTGGCATGACTTCTTCGCATCCTGGCCGCTGCTCTACGTGTCGCATTTGATGAGCCTGGTGTTCGACGGCGCGTTTGATCGGCACCCCGACCTTCGGGTGGTGTTCGTCGAGGGCGGCTTCACCTGGGCGATGCCGGTGATGTCACGGATGGACCGGATCTGGGAAGCCCGGCGCGCCGACCTGCCGCACGTGCGTCGCCGGCCGTCGGAGTACGTCCGCGAACACGTCAGGTTCACCACCCAGCCGCTGGAAGACGCTGACGTCAAGCAGTTCCGCGAATACCTCGAGATGATGGACATGGGCGACAACCTGATGTTCTCGACGGATTATCCGCACTGGAGCTATGACGCCCCGACCTACGCGATCAACCGGTTTCCGGCGGCGCAGCGGGAGCGGATCATGCGCGGCAACGCCACGGCGTTGTACGGCTTGCCCTCAACCGTCAAGGCACTGCCCGGAGAGCGTCCCTCGCCAATGGCTTAAATTGGGCGACCTCACTACGCCGAAGGACGACAGCATGACGACTGACACCGATCGCGCGCGCCCTCGAGGTTTGGGCCGCATCGACCCGGCGCTGCGTGACGTGGCGGCCGGACTGGACATCGCCGAATTCCGGACCGAGTCGCTGCCGGTCGAGCGGCAAAAGGCCGACGAGCTGGCCGCCGAGCGCGCCGCCACCGTTGACACCAGCGATGTCCGGATCGAGGACCGCGCCATCGACGGGCCCGGTGGGCGACTCGGCCTTCGCCTGTACCGCGGACCCGTGACGTCGGCGGCGCCGCTGGTGGTCTACGCCCACGGCGGTGGCTTCGTCACCGGCAACCTCGACACCGACCATGCGCACTGCGTGCAGCTGGCTCGCGACGCGAGCTGCCTGGTGGTGTCGGTCGACTACCGGCTGGCGCCCGAGCATCCGTGCCCGGCGGCGCTCGACGACGTGGAGACCGCATTTCACTACGCGGTCGAGAACAGCGCCGCCCTCGACGCCGACGGCAACCGGGTCGTGCTGATGGGCCGCGACGCGGGCGCGGCGCTCGTTGCGGCTCTGGCCCAGCGCACCTTCGACGTGGAAGGCCCGACGATCCTGGCCCAGGTGCTACACCAGCCGATGCTGGACTCGGATGCGACGCCGTCGCGCCGGGAATTCCAGCAGACCCCGGGTCTCAACGGGCCGGCGGTGAGCCGGGCCTGGGGTCACTACCTCGGCCATGGCGCGGCGACCGCGCACCACGTTCCGGCGCATCGGGCCAACCTCGAAGGTCTGCCGCCGGCGTTCATCAGCTGCGCCGAGATCGACCCGTGCCGCGACGAGGCCATCGACTACGCGAACCGACTGCTGCACGCCTACGTGCACACCGAGTTGCACGTCGTCGCCGCGACGTTCCATGGCTTCGACTCGGCGGTGCCAGATTGGGTGGTCTCCCAGGAGAACACCGCGCTGCACGCCCAGACGCTGCGGCGGTCGTTCGCCGTCTAGCGGCCAATCAGAGCGGATCGAACTTGGTGATCAGCCATTGGCCGTTCACCTTGTTCAGCGACACTTTCACGGCGCTGGCGGCCATTGACGGATCCGGCCGCTCCTTGCTGGCGGTGGCCTGGTTGATGAAGACCAGCACCTCGGCCGAACCCGGGTGTAGGTCGGAGACGGCCGCGCCGACCACCTGCGCGGTGGTCGTGACGCCTTTGGATTTCGCGGCCGGCGTCACGACCTGCTTGGTGAAGTCGTTGTAGTAGTTCAGGAAGTCGCCGCTGAGGTGGGACTTCGCGGTGGCGAAATCTTGGTCGAGGGTGTCGGGCTTGTACGACAGCAGGGCCACCGTGCCGTCCCTCGCGGCGTTGACGACCCTTTGCCCGACCGCGTTGTCGGTCTGCTGGTCGGGACGATACTGGGCGAAGAACAGCCATCCCGCCAGGCCACCGGCGGCCAGTAGCGCCAGCACCAAGACCAGCGGGAGGAGCGGGATGCCGGCGCGCTGACGCCGCACTTCGCCCGTGCTCCTCTCGTCGGGCGTCTCGGTGGCGGCCGAGTCTTTGTTGCCCTCGGCCGACTTGTCGATCTCGACGCCTTCGGTCGGCTCGATGTCGGCTCCTGCGTCGTCGCTCACAGCACGAACTCCACTTTCGACACTTTCAGCTGGGCACCGTCGTGTACCACGCTCACCCGGAACCGAAAGGTCCGCGGCTGGTCTTTGGCGCCGGCGATGTTGGTCACGCGCTCGTTGGCCAGCACCAGGACGACCGCGGAGTCCTTGTTCATCGACTCGAGCGCGGTCATCGCGACGGATCCTTCGGTCACCGCCTTGGAGTCCTTCACAACGGACTCGAAGTCTGCTGCGCGCCTTTGGAAGTCGTCTTTGAAATCGCCGGTGGCGCTGTCCAGCACGCGCTGCACGTCTTCCTTGGCTTTGTTGAAGTCGAGCGACGTCAGGTTGATGACGCCCTGGCGGGCGGCCGCGATATAGGCGGCCGCCTGCTGACGGTCCTGCTCGACTTGGTAGTGACGCCAGGCCATCCAGCCGCTGGCCCCGAGGAGTCCGACGATCGCGACGACCGCGGCGATGGTCAGCGCCAGCGACGCCCGGTGCACTCGCCACCGCCGGCCGGCCGCTTCGGATTCTGCCGAGCCGGTCGACTCGGCGTCAGCCTCGACGTGCTCGGCTCCGACGTCGGTCGCCGTGGCGGCCAAATCGGGGGCGGCCACGTCGTCGTCAGCGTCGGCCTGCGTCGCGCGTTCGGCCTCTGCCTCGCGCCGCAGCTTGATCGCCCGGGCCCGCGCGCGGGCCGCTGCTGCGAGAGCCTCAGCCTCAGCCGCCTCGGCCTCAGCCTGCTCGGCCAGAGCGATCGCATCCAGCTTCGCCTTGGCGGCGTCGGGCGACCCTCCGTCGACCTCAGCCATGGCGGGCGTGGCTCCTCAACGTCATTATCGATTGAACTCCGGTATCTCTTACGGTATTGCTCATTGCTACCATCGGGTCACCAGCGACCAGCGACCGGGACGCACGGCCAGGAAGGTCTTCGCCAACATCATGACTGCCGTCGATTCCCCCGAAAAGATACTCTTCGCCTCCACCACCCAAGCATTTCTGCAAAAAGAGGTTCCGCTGAGTCGGGTGCGCGAGTTGCACTCTCAGGGCGTGGCGTTCGAGGCGAACTGGTGGCGACGAGCCGCCGAACTGGGCTGGACGGCGCTGCTGGTTCCCGAAGAACTCGGCGGCGGCAGCGTTTCCGGGGACGGGTTCGCCGACCTGGCGATGGTCGCCGAACAACTCGGAAAAACCGTGGCTCCCGGCCCGCTGTATCCGGTCAGCACCGTGCTCGCGGCCCTGGTGGAATCGGCCGAGCCGCAAGCACATGCCGAGACGATCGAGTCGCTCATCGCGGGCGAGACGATCGCGTCGTGGGCGGTGTATGAGCCCGGGCGGGGCTGGGCGCCGGATCAGCCGTCGGTCACCGCCACGGCCACCGACTCCGGTTATCGCATCGACGGCGTCAAAGACCGCGTGGAGGCCGGCGCGCAATCCGGCTTGCTGCTCGTGGTGGCCCGCACTGACGACGGGGTCCGCCAGTTCCTGGTCCGCACCGACGCGCCGGGCGTGCACATCGAGCCGCAGCAGTCGATCGACATGGTCAAGCAATACGCCCGTGTGCAATTCGACGGCGTCGAGGTCGACCACGCCGCGGCGCTCGACAGCCCGGCCGACCTGATCGACCGCCAGAGCCAGATCGCGCAGGTGCTGCAGTGCGCCGAAGTGGTCGGCATCTTGCAGACCGTCTTCGACTTCACTGTGGCGTGGGCGCTGGACCGGCACAGCTTCGGTCGCCCGCTGGCGTCCTACCAGGCGCTCAAACATCGCTTCGCCGACATGAAGATGTGGCTGGAGGCGTGCCGGGCCACCACCGGCGCGGCGGTCGCGGCGATCTCGACTCGCGCGGCCGATGCGCCGTTGTCGGCCAGCATCGCCAAGTCTTACGTCGGGGAGATGGCGACCGAAATCATCCAGGCCTGCGTGCAAATGCACGGCGGAATCGGCGTCACGTGGGAACACGATCTGCACGTGTACCTGCGCCGAGCGGCCTTGTACCGCTCCATGTTCGGCACGCCCGAGGAGCACAACCTGCGGGTGTACGCACTGCAGGAGGCGGCACAGCAGCAGCCGAGGTCCGCCTGATGACCGAGATCGCCGGCACGGTCACCGATGCGGAGACCATCGACGAGTTCCGCGCCCGCGCCCGCGCCTGGCTGGCCGAGAACATGCCGCCGATCGATCCGGCGCACCCACCGGCCGCCCATCGCGACGAGGAGCGCTGCTGGCAGCGCGCCCGTGAACTCCAAAAACGGCTTCACGAAGGCGGATTCGCGGGCATCTGCTTTCCCCGCGAGTACGGCGGGCTCGGCCTGGATTACGAGTATCAGAAGGCGTTCAATGACGAGAGCCTCAGCTATGAGATGCCGCTGATCCTCAACACGCCGACCTTCACCATCTGCTGCGCGACGTTGCTCGACACCGCAAGCGAGGAACAGAAGCGTCAGCACATCGGCGCCGCATTGCGGGGCGAGGAGATTCTGGTCCAGCTGCTCTCCGAGCCCAGCGGCGGTTCCGACCTTGCGGGTGTACTGACCCGCGCCGAGCGCGTCGGCGACCACTGGGTGCTCAACGGCGCAAAGACGTGGAGCACCAGTGCCTTTGGCGCCGACTACGGTCTGTGTCTGGCCCGCACCAACTGGGACGTGCCAAAGCACGACGGCCTGACCATGTTCCTGGTCCCGATCAAGCATCCCGGAATCACGTTGCGGCGCATCACCCAGCTCAACGGCTCGACGGAGTTCTGCGAGGAGTTCCTCGACAACGTCGACGTCGGCGACGACGCGGTAGTCGGCGGGGTCAACGACGGGTGGTCGGTGGCCTCGCGTCAGCTCTACCACGAGCGCCGCGCGGTCGGCATGGGTTCGGAATTCGCCAGCGGCAGCGGCAGTGAGGGTGGCCGCTCCGCCCCGGTGAACTACGCGCGATTGCTCGCCAAGACCGGACAGTCCGACAACGAGCGGATGCGTCAGATCGCGGGGCGCGCGCTGGTGCACCGCGCGGTCAGCGACCAATTGGGCGCGCACGTCTTCAACAGCGTGAACGACGGTTCGCTGCCGCCCGCAGCGGGCACGTTGCTGCGGTTATTTCACGCCGAGACAGTCACTTTGGAGATGGACGCGGGCCTGGCCATCACCGGAACCGCCGGCGTCGTCGGCGCCGAGGGGGAGGGTCTGGAGGCCGGACTGCGCTACCTGTCTCGCCAAACCGTGTGCATCGGCGGCGGCACCAGCGAGTTGGCCCGTAACGTGATCGGCGAGCGGGTGCTGAACTTTCCCCGTGAGTACGCCGCCGACCGTGGCGTGCCGTTCAATCAGGTCAAGCACGGCAGAGCCGAGCGCTAGACCGTGCGGGTCAACCGGTTAGCCAGCAGTTCGGCGAACCGCGCCGGATCCTCCGGAGCGTTGCCCTCGGCCAAAAGTGCTGCGCCGTAGAGCAACTCGGCCGTCTCGCCATTGGTCGGGTCGTCGCCACGGTCTTTGTGTGCCTGTTGCAGTCCGGTGATCAGCGGATGCGTCGGGTTGAGCTCCAGCGTCCGCTTGCCAACCGGGACGTCCTGGCCGGTCGCCCGGTAGATGCGGGCCAGCGACGGGGTGATGCCGAACGCGTCGGTGATCAGGCATGCCGGTGAGTCGGTTAGGCGAGTGGACAACCGCACCTCCTTGACGTGTTCGCTCAGCGTCTCGGTCAACCAGGCCAGCAGGTCGGCGAAATTCTCTTCCTGCTCTTTGCGTTCGGCCTCGTGCGCCGTCTTCTCTTCCTCGGTGTCGAGGTCGACGTCGCCCATGGCGATCGACTGCAGCGGCTTGTCGTCGAACTCGGTCACCGACCCCAGCCAGATCTCGTCGACCGTGTCGGAGAGCAGCAGCACCTCGTAGCCCTTTGCTTTGAACGCCTCGAGGTGCGGGGTGTTCAGGATTTGCTGCGGCGATTCGCCGGTGGCGTAGAAGATCTGCCGCTGGCCCTCTTTCATCCGGGAGACGTAGTCGGCCAACGTGGTCAGCTCGTCTTCGCTGTGAGTCGAGGCGAACGAGCAGACCTCGAGCAGCGTCTCCTGGTTGTCGAAGTCGCGCATCAATCCCTCTTTGAGGACCTTGCCGAACTCGCCCCAGAAGGTGCGGTAGTCGTCGGGACGCTCGGTCTGCAATTCCTTGATGGTCGACAAGACCTTCTTGGTCAGACGGCGCCGGATCGCGTTGATCTGCCGGTCTTGTTGCAGGATCTCGCGAGACACGTTGAGCGACAGGTCCTGTGCGTCGACGACACCTTTGACGAAGCGCAGGTATCGAGGCATCAGCTGGTCGCAGTCACCCATGATGAAGACACGCTTGACATACAACTGCACACCGATGGCGGCGTCGGGCTCGTACAGGTCCAGCGGCGCGCGTGACGGAATGAACAGCAACGCTTGGTATTCGAACGTGCCCTCAGCCTTCATCGAGATGACCTCGAGCGGCTCGTCCCAGGCATGCGCGATGTGCTTGTAGAACTCCTTGTACTCCTCGTCGGAGACCTCGTCCTTGGGACGCGCCCACAGCGCCTTGCCCGAGTTGAGGGTCTCGACCTCCGTGATGACGGTCTCTTTACCGTCCTGCTCCGAGCGCTTTTCGACCTCCATCCGGATCGGCCAGGCGATGAAGTCGGAGTACTTCTTGACCAGCGTCCGCAGCTTCCACTCGGAGGCGTAGTCGTGCAGCGCGTCCTCGGCGTCGACCGGTTTGAGGTGCAGGGTGACCGACGTTCCCTGCGGTGCGTCCTCCACTCCTGCGATCGTGTAGGTGCCGTCGCCGCTGGACTCCCACTTGATGGCCTCGCTCTCGCCGGCCTTGTGGGTCAGCAGCTCGACCTTGTCGGCCACCATGAAGGTCGAGTAGAAACCGATGCCGAACTGACCGATCAGCTCCTCGGAGACCGCCGAGTCTTTCGTGTTCTGGGCGTCCCGCAGTTGCTGGCGTAGCTCGGCCGTCCCGGACTTGGCCAAGGTGCCGATCAGGTCGACCACCTCGGCCCGGGTCATGCCGATGCCGTTGTCGCGGATCGTCAGCGTGCGGGCCTCGCGGTCCACCTCGATCTCCACGTGCAGATCTGAGGTGTCGACCTCCAGGTCCTTGTTCCGAAACGCCTCGATGCGCAGCTTGTCCAGCGCGTCAGAGGCATTGGAGATCAACTCGCGCAGGAACGAGTCCTTGTCGGAATAGACGGAGTGGACCATCAAATCCAGGAGTTGGCGCGCCTCGGCCTGAAACTCCAGTTGCTCGACGCCCGATGTCATGACATTCCCCTCTACCAGACGGCATTCGAGGGCAGGCTACAGGACTGCATCGCAGCGGGTTGTGGTGCACCTTCTTGGTGTCTTTCCTATCTTTAGTAGAATAGATAGTATAGGTTTTTGTCAGCCTGTCCTGCAGTGACGCAGCGTCGTGGAGAGAAGCGATGGAGTTGAACGCTCACCGGTCCCCGTGCTGGGTCGGGTCAGCGCCTCTGTCGCGCCCACGCCGACGGATGCAGATAGCGGCTCCCTATTCGAATGGCTTGAGCGCCAACCTAGGTCGCGTTCGCGAGCGCATGAGGAGGGATCGGCTATGGGCAGGGTGACGGGCAAGGTCGCGGTCGTCAGTGGGGCCGCGCGTGGTCAGGGACGCTCGCATGCGCGGATGCTTGCCGCCGAAGGCGCCGACATCATTGCGGTGGACCTCTGCGAGGACATCGAGACCAACGAGTATCCGCTCGCCCGGCCGGAAGACCTGGACGAAACCGCCCGCCTCGTCGAGAAGGAAGGGCAGCGTGTCCACACCGAGATCGCCGATGTGCGCGATCGCGCGGCGCTTTCGGCGGCCGTCGATCGCGGCGTCGCCGAACTCGGTCATCTCGACATCGTGGTCGCCAACGCCGGCATCTGCCCGCTGACTGCGGGTCTGCCGCCGCAGGCGTTCGCCGACGCCGTCGACGTCGATCTGGGCGGAGTGCTCAACCTGGTGCACTCCAGCCTCAAGCACCTGGAGTCCGGCGCCTCGATCATCGTGATCGGCTCCAACGCCGCCTTCATGTCGACGATGAACACCACCGGCATCGACGGCGGCCCCGGCGGCGCGGGCTATGCGTTCGCGAAAATCGCTGCCGCACACTACGTCAACGATTTTGCGCGGGCGCTGGCGCCGTTCTCCATCCGGATGAACGCGGTGCACCCGACCAACGTCAACACCGACATGCTGCACAGCGCGCCGATGTACCGGGCTTTCCGGCCCGACCTGCCGAACCCGACCCGCGAGGACGCCGAGCCGATCTTCCCGCTGGTGCAGGCGATGCCAATTCCCTACGTCGAACCGGAAGACATCAGCGAGGCGGTGCTGTTCCTGGCCTCGGACGCCGCGCGCTACGTCACCGGCCAGCAACTGCGTGTCGATGGCGGCGGCTTCCTCAAGGTGAAGCCGTGGTCGGGAAGCTAGACGAGGCAAGCGAAATGGAGAACTCGCGCAATGGCTAAGGGCATCATCTACCTGGAGACCATGCCGGTGACGGCGGACCGCGAAGCCGAGTACCACAAGTGGTACAACGACACGCATCTGGCCGAGATCTGCTCGGTGGACGGGATCGTCTCGGCGCGTCGTTTCGCACCCAGCGACGGCACCGGCCCGTTCATCGCGATCTACGAACTCGACTGCGACGACCTCGACGGCGTGGTCGCGAAGCTGGGCGAGCTGGGCGCCAGCGGCAAGATGTCCTCGCTCGAGCTGCTGAACCTGGAGACGCCCCCGATTCCCAAGGTCTACCGGGAGATCGGCTCCTACACAAAGTGACTCCCGTGGTCGAGACTGCGGATGTCCAGCGGGGCATCTACGAGCTGATGGTCCTGATGAAGGCCGCCGACGACCGGCTTTCCAAAGGAATCGGCACCGGAGAGTTCATGTGCGTGTACTGGCCGTCGCGCGGTCAGGAGGCGATCGCCGCCGCCATGGGTGTCTCGCTGCGTGCCGACGACCAACTGGTCACCACCTACCGCGGGCTGCACGACCTGATCGGCAAAGGCGTTCCGCTTGAAGAGATCTACGGCGAAATGATGGGACGCACGACCGGAGCCAGTCGTGGCAAGGGCGGCACCATGCACATCGCCAAACCCGAGATCGGCGTCATGTTGTCGACGGGGATCGTCGGGGCCGGGCCGCCGGTGGCGGTCGGTCTGGCGATGTCGGCCAAACGCAAGGGCCTGGACCGGGTGACGGTGGTCAGCTTCGGTGATGGCGCGACCAACACCGGCTCCTTCCATGAAGCCGCGAATATGGCTGCGCTGTGGGACCTTCCGATGGTGTTCGTCTGCCAGAACAACCTCTACGCCGAGATGACGCCCACCGTCGACACGATGAAGATCGAGCAGGTCGCTGACCGCGCGGCCGGGTACGGCATGCCGGGGGTGCGTGTCGACGGCAACGACCCGCTGGCGGTCAAAGCCGTTCTCGACGACGCGATCCAGCGGGCTCGCAGCGGCGCCGGTCCCACCTTCATCGAATGCGTGACGTTTCGCTTCCGCGGCCACTACTTCGGTGACCGAATGCCTTACATCCCCAAGGAACAATTGGCCGCGGCCATCGAGGCCGACCCCGTGCCCAAGTTCCGCGCACACCTCGTCGAGGCACAGGTCTGCAGCGAGGGCGAATTGGACGGCATCGACAGCGACGCGGTGGCGACCGTGGAAGCGGCGCTGCAGACCGTGATGAACGCCGAGTCGCCCTCGGCCGACGAACTCGACCGTGACGTCTACGCGTCCCCGATCAAGTACCCGGTGTAAAGGCATGGAAGACAACGAGATGACGATGCGCGAGGCGCTGAACCTCGCGCTGGATCAGGCCCTGCAGGCCGACGAGCGGGTATTCCTGCTCGGTGAGGACATCGCCGACCCCGGAGCATCCGGTCCGACCGCGGGACTGTCGACCAAGTACGGCCACGACCGGGTGCTCGACACTCCGATCTCGGAGGCCGCGATCGTCGGCGCCGCCATCGGTGCGGCGATCGACGGGATGCTGCCGGTCGCGGAGATCATGATCATGGACTTCATCGGGATCGCCGCCGACCAGTTGATCAACAACGCCGCCAAGCTGCGGTTCATGACGGCTGGACGCACGACCGCACCGATCACCATCCGCACCCAGGTCTATGCGGGATTAGCCACCGGCGCAACGCATTCGCAGAGCCTCGAAGCGTGGTTCATGCACATCCCGGGCATGAAGGTGATCGTGCCTTCCACGCCGCGGGACGGCAAAGGCCTGCTGGCCTCCGCGATATTCGACGAAGACCCGTGCCTGTTCGTCGAAACCGTGCGGTTGCAGAGCAAGAAGGGACCGGTACCGGTCGACCCGGGCTTCCGAATCCCGTTGGGCCAGGCCGACATCAAGCGACCCGGCAACGATGTGACATTGATCAGTTACGGCCGTCCCGTGCACGACGCTCTGGCGGCGGCGGAAACACTGGCCGGTCAGGGCGTCAGCGCGGAGGTCGTCGACCTGCGGACGTTGGTTCCGCTCGACGTCGACACCATCGTCGAATCCGTGCGTCGGACCCGGCGGGCCGTGATCGTTCACGACGCAGTGCAATTCGCGGGCCCCGGGGCGGAGGTCGCCGCGATTTTGCAGGCCGAACTGTTCGGTGAGCTCGCGGCGCCCATCGAGCGGGTCGCCGCCAGGTTCATCCCCAATCCCGCCGCGGCAGCGCTCGAAGCGCAGGTCTATCCGTCGCCGCAGCGAATCGTCGCCGCCGCGCAGCGAACCCTCGAGAGGGCGGGAGCGCGTGGCTGACTTCACCATTCGGATCCCGCGGGTGTCGGTCGCGGTCTCCGAGGCCGAGTTGACCGATCTGCTCGTTGCCGCCGGTGAGCACGTCGACGAGGGCACACCGATCTTCGTGATCGCCACCGAGAAGGTGGAACAGGAAATCGAAGCGGGGGCATCGGGCACCGTGCAATGGACCGGCGAGATCGGCACGACCTACGACATCGGCGCAGAAATCGGCGTCATCACTCAGGAAGGGTAAAAGTATATGGACCTCAACGAAACTCGCGAGCGCATCATCTACCAGAAGGATGGTCCGATCGCGAAGATCACCTTGAACTGGCCGGAGAAGGCCAACGCGCAGGACCAGAAGCTGGCCGAGGAAGTCGACGCCGCGTTGCTGGACGCCGACCGTGACTACGACATCAAGGTCCTGGTGCTCAAGGCCAACGGCAAGGGCTTCTGCTCCGGCCACGCGATCGGCAACAACGCGGTCGACTACCCGTCCTTCGTGGAGAACGCCATGGTGACCGGCCATCCGTGGAAGGCGCAGTCGGATCTGTTCGTCAAGCCGACACTGAATCTGTGGGAGTTCTCCAAGCCCACTATCGCGCAGGTGCACGGCTACTGTGTGGGCGGCGGCACCCACATGGGCCTGACCACCGACATCGTCATCGCCTCCGAGGACGCCTACTTCTCCTATCCGCCGCTGCAGGGATTCGGCATGCCGTCCGGTGAATGTTCGATCGAGCCTTGGGTGTTCATGAACTGGCGCCGGGCGGCCTACTACCTGTTCACCGCCGAGGTGATCGACGCCAAGAAAGCGCTAGAGGTCGGCCTCGTCAACGAAGTGGTCAAGAAGGAAGATCTGGACGACCGCGTCGACGCGATCGCCCGCCACATCGCCCAAGCACCGTTGACGACGCTGATGCTCACCAAGGCCAACCTCAAGCGGGCCTGGGAGCTGATGGGTATGCGGGTGCACTGGCAGAGCTCCAACGACCTCGTCGCGCTGGCCTCGATCAGCAAGGACGTGCAGCAGCTGATTCAGACAGTGTTCAAGGACAAGGTGCTGCCGTCGGAGCACGCCCGGCGACAGGCGGCCGCGGCCGCGTCGAGCGACGGCGCGTCCGCGGGATAGTCGTGAACATCGCCGATCACGTGATCAGCGCCGGAGAGTCGCCGGCGCTGATCATGTCCGACGGCGATGCGGTCTCGTTCGGCGAGCTGTACGCGCGAAGTCAGCGGGTTGCCGCAGCCCTACACGGTGCCGGGCTGCGCCCCGGCGACGGCGTGGCCCTGGTGCTGCCGAACCGGCCGGAGTTCTTCGAGATCACCTGGGGCTGCCAGCTTTCCGGGCTCTACTACACGGCGGTGAACACCCACTTCACCCCCGAAGAAGTCGCCTACGTTCTCGACGATTCCGACGCCAAGGCGGTGTTCGTCGACGCGTCGATGGGCGAGCTCGCGGCGCAGGTAGGCGGCCCCGATCGGGCAGGCTTCGCGGTCGGCGGCAGTCTGCCCGGTTGGCAGTCCTACGACGACGCGCTGACGCTGGCCGGTGACGCGCCGCCCCTGACGGACGGGTCGGAGATGTTGTATTCGTCGGGCACCACCGGCCGACCGAAGGCGGTCCGCCGTCCGCTGCCGACCGACGGCAACGGTTCGTGGGCCCAGTCGGTGCTCGAATTGGCCCTGATCCACAAGTACGGCATGGACGCCGACAGCGTGTACCTGTCGCCGGCGCCGATGTACCACGCGGCCGGCATCAACTACACGATGGCGGTCAATCGCGTTGGCGCGGCGGCCATCATGATGTCCAAGTTCGATGCCGAAGACGTGCTGCGCCTGATCGAGACGCACCGTGTCACCCATGCCCAGTTCGTGCCGACGATGTTCGTGCGGATGCTCAAGTTGCCCGAGGCGGTGCGCCGACGGTATGACATGTCGAGCCTGCAGTGCGTCATCCACGCGGCGGCCCCGTGCCCGGTCGACGTCAAGCAGCAGATGATGGACTGGTTCGGCCCGATCATCCACGAATACTACGGCGGGACAGAGGGATTCGCAGGCACAACGATCGGTCCGGACGAGTGGCTGGCTCACCCGGGTTCGGTCGGCGTCCCGATGTCACCGGTCCATGTCGTTGGTGAAGGCGGCGAGGAAGTCCCCGTCGGACAGACCGGTGAGCTGTTCTTCGAAGGCGGCCCGAGGTTCGAGTACTTCAAAGACCCAGCCAAAACCGCGTCGGTGTCCAACGACCGGGGCTGGCGGTCGTTGGGAGACATGGGCTACGTCGATGACGAGGGCTATCTGTACCTGACCGACCGGTCGACGTTCATGATCGTCTCGGGCGGAGTGAACATTTACCCACAGGAAGCCGAGAACCTGTTGACCATGCATCCCAAACTCGTCGATGCCGCGGTGTTCGGCGTACCCAACGACGAATTCGGCGAAGAGGTCAAAGCCGTCGTGCAGCCGGCCGACGGAATTGTCGGCGGACCGGAGCTGGAAGCCGAGCTCATCGAATATTGCCGAACCCACCTGGCGGGCTACAAATGCCCGCGCACAATCGAATTCGACATCCTTCCGCGCGACCCGAACGGCAAGCTCTACAAACGGCGGATCCGTGAACGGTACTGGCAGGGTCGGGCGTCCCGGATCCTATGAGCTGACGAGGACATCATGACGAGGACATCATGAACGGACGAACTGACGTGAACTGGGCACCGCTCCCGGTGCCCCTGGCGGTCGAGGATCCGAGCCGGATTCCCAAGCAGCGCTACTACGATCCCGACTTCTACGCTGCCGAGGCCGAGCTCTTCTGGCCACGGGTGTGGCAGATGGCGTGCCGCCTGGAAGAGATTCCGAAGGCCGGCGACTTCGTCGAATACGAGATCCTCGATCAGTCGGTCATCGTGGTACGGGTCGACGTCGACACCGTGCGGGCATATCACAACGCGTGCCGTCACCGCGGAGTAAAGCTGGTGGAGGGCAACGGCTCTCTTCCTGGGGCGCGCCGCACTTTCGTCTGCCCGTTCCATGGCTGGTGTTGGGGAATCGATGGACGCAACACCTTCGTGCTGCGCCCAGAGGCGTTCGCCGACGACAACATGGCCGCCGACGATCTGCACCTCGTCGACGTCAAGTGTGAACTGTGGGGCGGCTGCGCCTGGATCAATCTCGATAACGATGCGCCGCCGCTGCGTGACTGGATGGAGCCGTTCGCCTCGATCTACGACGCCTGGCAGGTCGAATCCCTGCGCGTCGAGTGGTGGCAGTCCTGCCGGCTGCCGGTGAACTGGAAGCTCGCGACAGCGGCATTCATGGAGGGCTATCACGTCCCCCAGACACATCCGCAGCTGTTGCCGTCGGCGGCGACCGGCGGTGCATCGGAGGCGGTGCACCCCGTCGTCGCCAGCAGCCTGTACTTCATGCGGACGCTCGGTGACGGCATGGGCGGTATGACGCATGAGAACGACATCCGGATCGCCGAAGGCATGCAGACACTCCAGTTGCCGTCGGACCCCGCCGAGGCGCTGGCCGCGTGGCGCGGTGCGCTGAACGACGCGGTGGTGAAGTGGCATCGGGCGCGCGGCAGTGCGATGCCCGACCTGAACGACCTGATCCGCCGCGGCATTACCGATGCGATCGGCTTCGCCTTCCCGCACCACTTCATCCTGCCCACCTACAGCAGCGCGTCGTCGTACCGGATCCGCCCGCTAGGCCCGGAAGAGACGCTCTTCGAGATCTGGTCGTTGACCCGCATGCCCGACGACGCCTCCGCTGGGAAGCCGACCCCGCCGAAGCCGTTGGCACCCGACGATCCGAGCTGGCCGCCGATCCCGGCTCAAGACTTCTCCAACTTGCCGAGACAGCAAAAAGGCTTGCACTCCAAGGGTTTCGACTACATGCGATTGTCAAACCAGATCGAAGGGCTGATTTCGAACTTCGAACGGGTCGTCGACGGTTTCCTCGCTGGTCTGCCCTACGACACGCTGGTCCCGGCGATTCAGAAGACGAACACCACTATCGATGTGCCGATCGCCGATCTCGGTTTCACCTCGGAGGCGCCATGACCACGACCTGGGACCGTTCGGTCGACCTGTTGATTGCCGGCAGCGGCGGCGGCGGCATGGTCGCCGGACTGTCCGCACTCGACAACGGACTCGAGCCGCTGATCGTGGAAAAGCAAGCGTTGGTGGGTGGTTCGACGGGTCTCTCCGGTGGCATCGTCTGGCTGCCGGACAACCCGTTGATGCGGGCCGACGGCATCGCCGATTCACACGAGGACGGGCTGGCCTACCTGGCCGACGTGGTGGGCGACATCGGCGCGCCGTCGTCACCCGAGCGCCGTGAGATGTTCCTGACCGCGGGCTACGAGATGATCAACTTCCTGATTCGCCGCGGCGTCAAGCTGATCCGCTGTGACGGCTGGAGCGACTACTACCCGAACCACAAGGGCGGCAATGCGGCCGGCCGGGCGGTTGAAGGCATCCCATTCAACGCGGCCGAGCTGGGCCCGTGGCATGACAAGGTGCAGCCGGCGTTGGCCAAGAACTACGGCTACACCGTGCTGACCAATGAACTGCGGTCGGTGCAGTACTTCAACCGTGCCCCAAAGGCTTTCGCGGTGGCTACCAAGGTGTTCCTGCGCACCGCCGCGGGCCGGGTGCGCCGGCGTCAGATCCTGACAAATGGGGCCTCGCTGATCGGCCAGATGCTCAAGGCGTTGATGGAACTCGGCGACGGTCGGCCACCGCTGTGGATCAACGCCGCTCTCGACGACCTGATCGTCGAAGACGGTCGGGTCGTCGGTGCGCGCATCACCCATGACGGCACGACGATGAATGTCGAGGCCCGCAGGGGAGTCTTGTTGGCCGCCGGTGGATTCGGGCACAACGCCGAGATGCGCCAGAAGTACAGCGGCGACCAGCCCAACGACGCCAAGTGGTCGATCGCCAACGCGGGCGACACCGGGGAGGTGTTGCAGACTGCTATGGAACTCGGCGCCAAAGTCGACCTGCTCGACGAAGCCTGGTGGCTGCCTTCGGTTTTCCTACCCGACCGGGTCGTCGCCGCATCGCTCGGCTCCGGCCGGCAACGGCCCGGGGCCATCTACGTCGACTCGACCGGCCGTCGCTTCTGCAACGAGTCGAACTCCTACGTGGAGGTCGGCAAGGCGATGTACGCGAACAAGGCGGTGCCGTGCTGGATGATCTTCGACGACGGATACGTGCGGCGCTATGTCACCAGCGCCAACCCGCTCAAGCGCAACCAACAGCTGCCGGCCGGGCTGATCGAGTCCGGCGCCGTCAAGCGCGCCCACACCATCGAGGACCTGGCCCGTCAAACCGAGCTTCCCACAGACGAATTGGCGCACACCGTGCAGCGTTTCAATGAGTTTGCGGCCAAGGGTCTCGATCCCGATTTCGGTCGAGGGCAGTCGGCCTATAACGACTGCCTCGGTGATCCGGGATACCGGCCGAACGCCGCCGTCGGTCCGCTGGACCGGGCGCCGTTCTACGCGACCAGGGTGCTACCCGCCGACGTGGGGACGTGCGGCGGCGTGATCACCAACGAGCACGCCCAGGTCCTCGACGAGAACGACCAGGTGATCGAGGGCCTGTACGCCACGGGGAACACCACCGCGACCGTGATGGGCCGCACCTATCCGGGTGCCGGCGCCAGCATCGCCAGCTCGATGGTTTTCGGCTACGTCGCCGCGCGGCACGCCGCCGGGCGGGCGCTGCCCGGTGAGCGCAGCCGCTAGTCGGCGACCGAGCGTGTGGGTCAACCGTCGGCGCCGTGGTTGCGATCGACGGGCTCCGAAATCCCGTCTAACCGGGCGTTCGGCCGCAAGATCCCGTCTAGCCGGGCGTTCGGCCAGATTCAACTGGGTGGGTCAGCCGTCGGCGCTGCGCCTGAGTCGTCGCGCTCGATGAAATCCCTTGGCTTCAAACCGGATTGCATGAGCTGGGCGCGGCGCTCCTGCACGTCGGACGCCGCACCGACCATGTTCGTGAGAATGTGGCTGACCTGAAGATGCACCCGCATGCCCATCAATTCGTAGGCACGTTTGACGCTGTTCTTGACCGCCATCGACGTGGTCAGCGGGACCTGGGCGATGCGCCGGGCCATCTCCTCGACGGTGTCCTCTAGCTGTTCGCGGGGGACCACCTTGTTGAGCAGGCCCCACTCCAGCGCCTCGGCCGCCGACAGCGTCGGCGCCAGCAGCAACCAGTCCATGGTTCGATGCCAATTCATCAGCAGCCATGGCTCGATCATGGTGTGCCCGCCGGGCTCACCAAGGCTCTGCGCCAGCGGCATCTGGAAGTACGCGTCCTCTGATGCCACGCAGAAGTCGGTCAGCAGACCGAGGTAGATTCCGCCGCCCATGCAGTAGCCGTGTATCTGCGAGATCGTCGGCTTCGGAAACTCCCAGAGGTACAAGGTCGGCCACAAGAACAGGTCGGCGGTGCCCTTATAGAGGTCCTCGAACGTGTCCCCAAAATCTGGGTAAGGGTTTTCGTCCGGCCCCCAGCGCGCAACGTGGCCGCCGCAGAAGCCGTTGCCGTTGGCCTTGAGGATCACGACCTTGATCTCGCGGTCCCGGTCGGCCTCGTGCAGGCAGGCGTCGACCTCCTGCACCAACGTCGCATCCTTGGTGTTCGCCTTATCGGCCCGATTCAGGATGATCCGTGCGATCGGTGGTTCGCGTTCGTAGATAACCGCTTCCAGCGTGCGCCGCTCCATGTTGGCGAACCTATTACGGCGACCGGCGAATCAGGCCGAAACGGGCTTGGCGACCTTCATCAGCTCCATCAGGTTGCCGCCCATGATCTTGGCGACGTCCTCTTCGCTGAAGTCGGCGAGCTCGTCGACGAAGCTGATCGGGTCCTTCAGGCCCTCCGGGTGCGGCCAGTCGGATCCGAACAGCACCCGGTCGGTGCCGACCATGTTGACGATCTCGGTGAATCGGTCCTCCCAGAACGGGGTGATGTAGACGCACCGCTTGAACGCCTCCACCGGGTCCTCGCTGAAGGCCTGCGGCATCTTCTTGTAGACGCCCTTGAGGCCTTTGAAGAGGTCCGGCACCCAGTCGGCACCGTTCTCGATCGACAGGATCCGCAGCTCGGGGTTGCGCGACAGCGCGCCGTGGCACACCAGCGCACCCATGGCGTCGAGGATCGGGCGGTGGCCCATCGCGAAACTCCGGAACGGAGTCGGCTTGAACGGCAGGAACTCGTCGCCCGGTTCCCAGACGTTGGCGAACTCCGAGTAGCCGCTGTCGGAGGCGTGCATCGACACCGGGATGCCCGCCTTGATGCAGGCCTGCCAGAACGGGTCGAACTCCTCGAGCCCGAAGGACCGGCTGCCCTTGAATCCGGGCACCGGGGCCGGGCGGACCAGTACGGTCCGGGCGCCGCGCTCCAGGCACCACTCGAGCTCTTCGAGCGCGCGATCGACGATCGGCAGCGTGATCACCGGGGTGGCGAAGATGCGGTCGGAGTAGTTGAACGACCACTGCTCGTGCATCCACTCGTTGAGCGCATGGATGACGTCGTGGGTCATCTCCGGGTCGTCCTTCATCCGCTCTTCGACCAGGCTGGCCAACGTCGGGAACATCAGGGCGTAGTCGATGCCGAGCTCGTCCATCACCTCCAGGCGCGCCGCCGGCTCGCGGAACGCGGGGATGGACTTCATCGGCTCGCCCAGGATCTCGCGGTAGCTCTTGCCCTGGGCGCCGTTGCGGAAGTAGTCCTCCTGCGCGCCCGGCTTAGCGACGACCTCGAAGGTGGGGTTGGGGATGTATTCGCTGATGTGGCCGCGGACCACGATCTTCTTACGGCCGCGGACCTGGACGTAGTCGATGACGCGTTTGCGGTTCTCCGGCAGGTACTTGGTGAGCGCTTCCTCCGGCTCGTACATGTGGTTGTCGGCGTCGAAGACGGGGAAGGAAAGTTCGCGGGACGGCATGGCGATCTCCTGAAGGGCTGGCTGATCAAATAGTCTGGCATTCTCACTTGATGGTAATGACGTTACCACTGCGCGCCGTAGGCCGAAAAGTACGTCAGGCCGACGGCCAGTCCGGCAACGTCGGGGTCGCGCCGTTGATCACGGCGAAGTTCACCGTCGCAGAGGCGAGCAGCCCTTCGTCGCCGTCGTCGTCGCTGAGCACGTCAACCTGCATCACCAACGCGCGCCGTCCACCACGCAGCATTCGCGGCACCGCGTACGCCGTGCCCTGCCGGATCGGTCGCAGGTAGCGGATGTTCATGTCGGCGGTCGTCATCGTGGTGCCGTCCTGCAGATAATCCAGACCGAACTGGCCGCCGGCGACGTCGATCAGCGTCGCGATCAGGCCGCCCTGCAGTGCGCCGGATGTGTTGACCACCTGCGGGCTGACCGGGATCGTCATAGCGAATTCGCCGTTGCGCGAGCCCGGCCGCATGCCGATCTGGTTGAACAACTCGGCCAGCGTCGGGGTTTCGGGTTGGACGGTCTCGTCGGCGCCGAGCGCGCGCACGCAGAAGTCGTACAGGTGCGCGGCATCGATTGGCGCACCGGTCAATTCGGCTCCCAGCCAGTGCAAGCGCAGTGCGCCCAAAATGGTCTGCATGACGATCGCGGCGGCGGGCCCGACGTCGAGGTTGGGCCGAAAGATGCCTTCGGTGACGCCGCGCTGAATGACATCGCGCAGCAGGTCGTGCAGAGGGGAGAGGACGCGGGCGTAGTCGTGGGGCCGGGTCTCGGACAGGTGCTGGTTGTAGAGGTTCATCGCGCGGTTGAGGCTGTCCTGGGTGCTCGACTCGGGCTCCGCGCTGATCCGGTCGATGATCAGCTTGATGGCTGCGGTGCTGGCCAGTCCCGCGGTCTCCTCGCGCCAAGCCCGTGTCGACTGCGCCATGGTCCGTTCGAGCAGAGCGATCAGCAGTTCATCCTTGCTGCTGAAATGCTGGTAGAAGGCGCGCAGTGAGGTCTTGGATCGGGCCACGACCTCTTGCACGGTGAAGTCGGTGCGCCCCGTCTCGCGGAGGATCTCGACCGCGGTCTTGATGAAGCGGGCATCCCGGGTCGTCGGTTCGGCTTCGTCCTCGCCGGCCATGCGGCCTCCTCGGTCTCACTCGTGTGCGCTGTGAGAATGAGGTTACCGCTTGGCGCGTCAGGGAACGGCGTCCCAGCCCTGCTCGGGGCCGCCGCCGCAGGTGCGGCTACCAACCGCGGTGCCGGGATCCGGGCCGCCGAGCAGGGTCAGGCAGCCGCCGAGAGCGGCGGTGACGTGGCCGTCGGGTTGCAGGCTCCAATGTCGGCTGTTCCAGCACCCGACCAACCGCAGGGCCTCGATGTCTTGCGACCCGTTCAGGCACTGCCCGGGGAACGCGGCGCTCTCGAGTCGTTGGTCGCCGGTCAGATTCCAGCGCTGAAAGTCCGTCCCGTTGCACGGGTTGACCATGACGTGGGTCGGCCACGCAGCGCTCGGGGCGTCGAGGCAGGCGTCGCCCAACCGGCTCTTGATCTCGACCGGTCCGTCGGCCGTCGCGACGCCGGTGGTGATGAACGCCGTGGCCGCAACGGTGCCCAGGGCGGCAAGAATCTGTCGACGCATCAGGTGATTGTCGGCGAAAGTCGCGGGCGATTGCGGCGTTCTCGCCGGAATTGCCGACGAGCGTCGGCGACCGGTGCGCACGCGACGCCGCGGTCAGGGCAGCAGCGGCAGGCGCCATGCCGGCGTCGCCGGGTCTAAAAACCACAGGCGCGTCGCCGTCAGCCGTAGGATCCGGACCGCGCCGATGATCATGATCGCCGCGAGCGGGATGTTGATCAAGGCCGCGGTCGCCACCGACAGCCAGACCTGGTGCGGCTGCGCGGTCATGATGTCGAACCACGCGTCACAGATCAAGAGCACTCCGGTAGTGAATGCCGGAAGTATCACCAACTCGCGGCGCAGCCAGCCCAGGACCGCTGTGGCGACCATCGAGGTGATGAGCACGCAGTCGAACCCAATCCAGGTGGCCGCCCAGTTATGGGCGACGTAGTTGCCGGGCAGCGTGAGGGCGAGGTAGACCATCCACGGAATCAGCGCGATGGAACCGCCCACCATCAAGGTCAGTCGGTTGCGCCGCATCCGTCGCGCGAGGGTCGGCGGAAACACCTCGTCGACAGGACGTTCCAGTCGTTGAATCAAGTCCCGGCGTTGTGCGGGGGACATCGCCGCGATCTGGGCATCCGACAGGGGCTCGGACTCGGTCATGACTAATCAGTATCCGCCCTGCGCATCAGCAACGACCGGCCGCCGCAACGACCGGTCGTTGACCCAGCCCTATGACGTGGCGGCGGCGGGAGACGCTTCTTCCTTGCCGATGTCTTCGAGGTTGACGCCCGTCGTTTCGATTCGGAAAAAGTAGGTCACCACGGCACCGGCCAGGAAGCACACGACCAAGCCCCACAACAGCGCGGTGGTGCCGATCGTCTTGAGCAGGATCGGGAACATGAACGCGGTCAGCACGGCGCCGATCTTGGCGAACGAGGCGGCGAAACCGGCGCCCTTGCCGCGGACCTCGGTTGGAAAGACCTCGCCCGCAAGCAAATACGTCATTGCGTTCGGTCCGAAGTTGACCATGAAGTAGAAGATCGTGAAGCCGAGGAACAACAGCCACATCACGTTGCTGCCGTCGGATCTGATCGACAGACCGGACAGCAGCAGCCCGACCGCGCAACCGATGAAGCCCCAGATCTGCAGCTTGATGCGGCCGATCCGGTCCACCAAGAAGATGGCGACGATGACGCCGAGGACGAACAGCACGTCCATCATGGCCGAGCCCTTGGCGCCCAGGATGTCGTTGTGGATGGTGTCCGACAGCCCGTGCGACTTCGACTCCTTGCCGATGACGGCACCCAGGATGGTCGGCGTGAAGATGCCGATGCCGTAGACGCCCAGGTCCTGCAGGAACCACGGAACCGACGCCAGGATCGTCGCGCGACGGTTGCGCTTTTTGAACAAAGCGAGGTAGGTCGCGTGCTCTTCGGCGGCCTTGTGCGTCTGGGCCAGGTGCCCCAGCGACACGCTCTTGGGGTACTGCGGGGTCCGCTTGAGCAGTTGAGTGGTGGCTTTCTCACCTTCTTCGGTGCGGCCCTTCGACACCAGCCAGTGCGGGCTTTCGGTGACGTAGAGGCGTCCGATCACGACCAGGATCGCCGGCACGATCGCGGCGGCGTACATCATCCGCCAGGCGCCCAAGTTCGGGTTGGCATACAGGATTCCGAAGCCCAGGGCCGTGCCGAAGAATGCGCCGACGGCCTGAAATGCGAACGCGCTCAATACCAGTCGACCACGCATGGAGGTGGCGATGCTCTCCGAGATCACCATGTGCGCGGTCGGATAGTCACAGCCCAGCGCGATTCCGGCGCCGAACAGACAGACGACCAACGTGATGAAGTTCGGCGCGGCGGTCAACCCGACCAGGAACACAGCGAAGATGATCATCTCGATGATGAACATCTTCTTGCGCCCATAACTGTCGGCGAGGCCGCCAAGAGCCGTCGCACCGACCAGGATGCCCGCCAGGGAAGATGCGGTCACCAGGCCTTTATCAGTAGCGTTCAGGTGGAATTGGATCGAAATCAACGGCAGGGCAACGCCGGTCATGAACACGACCATGCCCTCGAAGAATTTGCCCGCGCAGGCCAGCGCCCAGATGCGGAACTGCATCGCGGTCATCGGCATGGACTTCAGCGCCGTGCCGTCGGGCCACTGGGGCAGCTCGTCGATGTATTCCTGCACCGTCTTGCCATTGACTTGCGGTGCCTGCGATGAGTCGAGCGTGTCGGTCATGTCACCTCTCTCGGCGAAGCGGATCAGCGTGCTGCGACCGGCATGCGAGAACTCGCACCGACCAGCGTCAACCACGCAGACGCTAAGTCAGACAACTGAACACCCGCTGACGGCCGAATGAATTCGGCAAACCGTCGAGCACCCCGGACGGCGGGGTCCGGCACGGCATCGGTCGGACGGCTTTTCCGCAATTCAGCGCCATATCCGCGCCTTTGCCTCGGCGCGAGCCGAACGGCCGGTAGCCGTCACTGACGCAGTGCAGGGCAAACTCGACGTGGCCCGGCAAAGCCTTCACCTGTTGTTTGCTTTCGGATTGATTCGATGTCGACAAGGGTGACTATGAATTCTCGCGGACGTGCTCGGACACACGCGCGGCTAACGGGACTGTTGTCAAGGAGACAAACATGAAGCAGCACAAAGGGTTCCTGACAGCCGCCGGTCTTCTCCTGGCGGGTGGGCTCGCGCTCTCGGGATGTACGCACCTCGACACGCCGCCGAAATACGCCAAGGACGCGAAGGTCGATTGCGGCGGAAAGCAGGACCTGAGCGGCAGCGGTTCGACCGCCCAGGCCAACGCCATGAGCCACTTCATCACGAGTTACGAGGAATCGTGCTCGGGCAAGCAACTGAACTACTCGGCCACCGGCTCCGGTTCTGGCGTCGCCGACTTCCTCGGCGCCAAAACGGATTTCGGGGGCTCGGACTCGCCGCTCAGCGGCGATGAGTACGGCGGCGCCAAGCAACGGTGTGGCGGGAACGACGCCTGGAACCTGCCGGCCGTGTTCGGTCCGATCGCAATCACGTTCAACGTCAAGTCCACCGACGTGCTCACCTTCGACGCACCCACGCTCGCCAGGATTTTCAGCGGCGCCATCACCCGCTGGAACGACCCGGCCATCACCGCGCTGAACGGCAACAGCAGCCTGCCCGACGAGGAGATCAAGGTGATCTACCGCAGCGACGCGTCGGGCACCAGCGACAACTTCCAGCAGTACCTGCAGGCCGCATCGAGCGGCGCATGGACCAAGGGTGCGGGCAAGACGTTCAACGGTGGCGTCGGAACTTCCGCCCAGGGCAACGAGGGCACGTCGGAAGCCGTCAAGAAGACCGAGGGTGCGATCAGCTACAACGAGTGGTCCTACGCGATGAAGCAGCATCTCGACGTGGCCGGCATCCAGACCGCGGGCGGTGTGGTGCACATCGGCAACGACTGGGTCGGCAAGACCATCTCCGACGTCACGATCAAGGGCACGGCCAACGACCTGGTGCTCGACCTGTCAAAGGTGTATGCCAGCAACACCCCCGGCGCATACCCGATCCTGCTGGCCAGCTACGAGCTGGTCTGCTCCAAATACCCTGACGCACAGGTGGGTACGGCGGTCAAGGCGTTCATGGAGTCGACGGTTTACAGCGGACAGGATGGCCTGACGCCGCTCGGATACATCCCGCTGCCGTCCGATTTCCAGACCCGGGTCGCGGCGGCCGCCAGGAGCATCAGCTGAGGGGGGTCAGCCCCCGCGGGCTTCGACCATCGCGGAGCGGTTGACCTTGGTGGCCGCGGTGCGCGGAATCTGGTCGACGAACTCGACGGTCTTGGGGACCTTGTAGGCGGCCAGGCGGGTCTTGGCGTAGCTGATCACGTCCCGTTCGGTCAGCGGCGTAGCGCTGTCGGCGAGCTGAATCACCGCGTGCACGCGCCGGCCCCACTCGCTGTCGGTGAGGCCGATGACGACGACGTCGGCAATGCCATCGTGTTCAACGAGCGCGCATTCCACCTCGGCGGGAAAGACATTCGCGCCGCCGGTGATGATCATGTCGCTGCGGCGATCGGCGATGTAGAGGTAACCGTCGTCGTCGACGTGGCCGATGTCGCCGGCGGTCCGGAATCCGTCCGGCGTCGATGGCAGTAGGGGCGCGCCACCCAGATACCGGTAGCCGGCGCTCATCGGCGAACGCAGGTAGATTTCGCCGAGCTCGCCACACGCCACCGGTCGGCCCTGCTGGTCGAGGATGCGCACTTCGGTGTCGCGGAACCCGCGGCCGACGCTGCCCGGGTGCGCCAGCCACTCGTCGCCGCGCAATGCCGTGATCCCCAGGCCCTCGGTCATACCGTACGCCATCACGACCTGTTCCGGGCTCAACAGTTCAAACCATGTGTGCAGCAATGTATGTGGCATCACCGCGGCGCCCTGCAAGATCCACGCGACGCTGGAAAGGTCCCGCTCGCGGATGCCGGGAAGGGCGGCGATGCGTGACAGCATGGTCGGAGTGGCCGTGAAATTTGTGATGCGGTAGAGCTCGATCGCATCGACAACCGTTGCAGCGTCGAACTTTTCGAGCACCACCAGCCGATCGCCGCCCATCAGGTAGGTCAGCGGCGAGAATCCGTTGGTGTGATACATCGGGCCGGGAACCAGGATGGTCTGCGGCGTGGGAGTCGGGGTCCAGGCGGCCAGAAATGGAAACGACGACTCGGGCGTCCAGACTCCCTGCGCCAACGTCAGGATCACTTTGGGTAGCCCGGTGGATCCGCTGCTACATATGCCGTTGGCGTTGGGGGACACCACGTCCGGCAGCGCCTCGGTCGATTCGCCGGCAGCGCGGGCGGCCAGCACGGACCGCGTCGTGTCGTCGAGCGCGACCGCCGGGGCGATCACCTCCAGCACGCGAGTCCGCTCCCAATCCGGAAGGTCCCAGCGCATCGGCACCGGGATGGCACCGATCTTCCAGCACCCCAGCACGGCCAGCACGAACTCTTCAGAGTTGGGAATCCCGAGTGCGACAAGCGAACCGACCTGCGCGCCGGCGTGCGACAGGGCGCGCCCCCATTGGTTGGCCCGGCCGTCGAGTTCGGCGAACGTCAACGACCGCGCCTCCCCGTCGCGGGCGATCACCGTCAGAGCCACGTGGTCGCCGCGGTGGTCGGCGAGCTGGCGAAGCTTGGCGCCGAACGGAATTCCTTGCTCCGGAGCGCTCACGCCGATACCGGGTCGGAGAACAATGTCTCGAGCGCGCCGCTGCGCACATCCGGCATCAGGCGCATTGCCAGCACCTCGGTGCTGACCGGCTGCCGCATCAGCGGCTGGGTGTGCCTGTCGAGCACGCTGATGTCCGACTCGTCGCAGAAGCCCAGCGCTCCCAGCAGCTGGTGCGCGGCCCGGAACACCTGACGGGCAGTCTCGGTCGCCTTGAGCCGGAGCACGAGCGCGTCGGCCGAACGTACCTGCGCGGGAACCGATTCCATGCGGCTGATCGTATACTTGGCGAGTTCGTGCAGTCCGCGGGCCGCGACGGACGCGTCGGCGATGCTGAACCGGACGGCCTGAAATTCCGCGAGCGGCTTCCCGAACTGCATCCGGGCGACGACGTGTCGGCGGGTGATGTCCAAGGCCTGCTGAATCGCGCCGACGATTCGCCACGAGCCCGAGCGTGAGATGCAGGTCGACGTCGGCGGCGGGCACCGTGCCGTCGGGCCCGGCTCAACGTGGCCGGCACCAGGAATGGTCCGAGCTTCGCGGCGGTGCGTGACGACGGCTGGACCGCGTAGCGCGCACCGTCGAGGTCGGTGGCGATCCAGTCGCCGGCCAGGTCGCCGTGGTCGACGCGGGGCACCTCCGGGTTCACCAAGGCAAGGCGGGCGCCGTCGATCGCCAGTAGTTCCTCGACGAGCGGGTAGGGCAGGGCGGCCGCGCCGGCGGCCTGGCAGAGCACCGCGGCCGCCAGCAGTTCGTCAGCGCCGGCGCGGACGTCGAGGTCGAATGCCCCGAGGTCGGATAGCGCGGTCCGGGCATCGTGTCGAAGTTGATCCTCTGACTCGGCCTGCAGTGCTGCCTGCACTCCGCCGAACCGGACCAGCCGCTTGTTGGCGACCGCGGCGAACTCGGCAATGTCTTCTGGCAGAGCGGTTTTCATCAGTGATCTCCTAATGTCTCGCGCGCGACCAACATCCGCTGCACTTCGATGGTTCCGGATGCCACCGTCGCGGCCTGCGCGTAACGCCAGTGATCCTCGATTGCGCCGTGCAGCGGCGCCGACATGCCGCTGTCCAACGCCGACGGGCCGAGAACGTCGAACAGCAGCTCGGCGACCTGTTGGTCACAGGTGGTGGTGGCGATGCGGGCAGCGCTGGCCGCGCCGCCTGCGGTCGGGTCGTCTTGCAACGACACCGCACGGTAGGCCAGCAGCCGTGCGATCCGCAGGTCGATCAACGCCCGCACCCAACGGGTCCGAATCGACTCGGGCAGCCTTTCCCAGTCATCGCCCAGTTCGGTTTGCATCCGATCCAGCAGTGACTCGCAGCGGGCGTAACGCGCGATCCCCACCCGTTCGAACGCGAGCGCTTCACGCATCACCCGCCACCCGTCGCCCACCTCGCCGAGGACCTCATTGCGGGCCACCTCGACGCCGTCGAGAAAGACTTCGTTGAGGTGATGCGGCCCGAGCATCGACCGGATGGGCCGAACGGTGATCCCGGGCCGGTCCATCGGAACTAGAAACAGGCTGAGCCGCTTGGGTTTCGGGGCCTCGGGATCGGTGCAGGCCGCCAGCACGCACCAGGACGCCATCTGCGCGTAGGACGTCCACACCTTCTGGCCGGTGATGCGCCAACCGTCACCGTCGGGAATCGCGCGGGTGCGCAGCGACGCAAGGTCGGTTCCGGCTTCGGGTTCGGAGAACCCCTGGCACCAGATCACCTCCCCGGCGGCGATCGCGGACAGGTGCCGGGCCTTCTGCTCGTCGGTTCCGTACCGCATGAGCGCGGGCCCGACCCAGTTGATGCCCATGTACTGGGCGCCACGCGGTTCGTGGTGCGCCCACATCTCTTCGCGCAACACGGTCTGTTGCCACACCGAACCACCGCCGCCGCCATGCTCTTTCGGCCAGGCCAGGGCCAGCAGCCCATCGGAGGCGAGCATCTTGCAGAACGACTCGGTGGTCGCCAAGTCTTTCGGGTCGTTGGTGCAGGCCCCGAGGAATCCCTCCGGGATATGGGTCGAGATCAACTCCCGCAACCTGGTTCGGAGGTCGACGGCGTCGGTGCCGAGGTCGTAATCCATCGTCATCCCTTCGGCAGTCCGAGCAGGCGCTCGGCGATGATGTTGCGCTGGACCTCAGATGTGCCGCCGTAGATGGTGGCGGCAAGTGCATCCTGGCGTTCGAAGAGCAGGCCGGCGTCGTCGATCGAACGCGGACCGGCCGCCGCGGCTGCCAGCTCCCAAACTCGTTGCAGGGTGACCGAACCGAGGAGCTTGAGGATGTCGGCCTCGGGGCTGGGCTGCCCGGAGAGCTCGTTGTTCAGCGCGCGATACCCGGTCGCCTTGAGGGCTTCGGCGTCGGCGAGCAGTGAGCCGAGTTCGGCGAACACCTCTCCGGATGCGTAGTCGTCGTGGGTGGCCTGTGACTCGCGGACGGTGGTCAGGCCGCGTTGGATCTCAACCCAATTCATGATCCAGATCATCTGTCGCTCATGGTTGAGCGACGACATCGCCACCTGCCATCCGCCATTGAGTTCGCCGAGCAAGCTGTCGGCGGGTATCTCGACATCGTCGAGGACGACCTCGCAGAACGTCTCGTCGGAGATCGATGCCATCCGGATGGGTTCGATCGTCAGTCCCGGGGACTCGAGATCCAGGATGAAACAGGAGATCCCGCGGTGCTTGGGCGCGTCGGGGTCGGTGCGGGCATACAGGGTGCACCACCGCGACTGGTGGGCCTGGGTCGTCCAGATCTTTCGGCCCTTGACTCGGAACACCTTTCCGTCGGGCCCGTCGCGCACCGCCCGGGTGCGCAGGCCGGCGAAATCGGATCCGGCTTCGGGCTCGGACATGCCCAGCGCCCACCATTCGTCGCCGCGCAGCAGCGGGACGAGTAGCCGGTCGATCTGCTCGGGGGTGCCGAAGTGCCGGATTCCCGGCGCCGCGACTCCCGGCCCGGCGACGTTGGGCAGCTTGGGCGCCGATCGCATCGCGGCCTCGAGCCGGATCTCCATCGCCTCGGCCAGGCCCAGTGATCGGCCGCCGTGTTCGCGTGGCCACGTCGGCTGCAACCAGCCGGCCTCGAATGCGGCTCGTTGGTGATCGCGACGAAGCTTGATGTCCCAGCGGTATTCGTCATAGCGCTGGTAGTAGTCGTCGGGTAGGAAGTCGGTCAGCCACGCGCCGTACTCGGCGGTCAACTCGCGGCTCATGCGGGTCATTGGCGCCGCTCCTGCGCATTGCTGCGCATTGCATCGTCGCCGGCGCGGCTCCCGGCGAAGCTTCGTCCCACCGCGTGATACAGCGCGCGACTGTCGCCCAGTGTCGAGCCCACCTGCCATGCGTGGCGCAGATAGAGGTGCATGTCGTGTTCCCAGGTCTGTGCCAAGGCGCCGTGGACCTGCACCCCGGTGCGCGCGCACCCGACCGCTGCGTCGGTGGCGGCGGCCTTGGCCAGCGCGGCGGCGTTCCAGCCCGCGGCGGGTGTAGTCGCTGGGTCGTCAAGCCGCGCGGCGGCGCTGTAGGTCAGGCCGCGGGCGCGTTCCAGCGCCACATAGTTGTCGGCCAACGCATGCTTGATGCCCTGGAACGCGCCGATCGGCTTGCCGAACTGCTGGCGCGTCTTCGCGTGCTCGACCGAGCGGGCCAGCGCGGCGGCCGCCACCCCCACCAGGTCTGCGGCGGCGGCCAGCAACGGCGTCGCCAGTGCCGATTCCAGGTCGACGGCCGCGATGGCGATCGGCTCGGCGTCGACGTCGACATCGGCGACCGGTTGGGCGGGATCGGTGCACTCGGTGTCGTGCACGGTGGTGGCGTCGCCGACCCGGACCACCGCGGCGACGGGCCCGTCGGGTGAGGAAGCCAGCGTGACGATCAGCTCGGCGCGGGGGAGGCCGGGCACCGCGATCGCGCTGCCCCGGACGCGGCCGTTCTCCAGTGTCATCGGTACGCCTGGCAGTCGATATCCCGGCGGGTGAACGGCCAGTGCGGCTACAGCGCCCGCAGCGATGTCGGCCACCACGTCGGCGGCTGCGGGACCGGCGGTACGGAGCAAACCGGCGGCCAGGCCGACGCTCGACAGCAACGGGACGGGCGCCAGCGCGGTCCCGCACTCCTCCAGGACCACGGCGAGATCCATCCGGCCGAAAGAGCTGTCGCCGTCGGGCAAGGCGAGTTCGGTCCAGCCGAGTTCAACGACCGTCTTCCATACCGTGCGCCAGCGCTCGGGATCCGTCATGGCCTGCCGCGCGACGGCCGGCGGGCATTCGGCGCGCAGGACGTCACGCACGCTGTCGCGCAGCGCCATTTGTCCGGAATTCAGTCCGACGTCCATAAGGCCCCTAACATAGTAAAAATAGTAAACTAGCGCGACACACGTCAATCGCTGTGGCTGCGCAGTTCAACGATCCGAATGGGTGGTGGGTTATGGCCGAGTGGTACTTGTTCCTGCCGCAGGTACGAGTGCCGGTCACCGACATCGTGGAACGTGCCCGCCGCGCCGAAGCCAGCGGCTTCACCGGAATCGCGTTCATCGACCACCTCGAGGCCCCGGGTCTGCGCGACGAAAAGATCTGGGAGGCAATGAGCGTCGCGACCTGGGTGGCCGCGAAGACCGAGCGGCTCCGGATCGGCCACCTGGTGCTCTGCGATGCATTTCGTCATCCGGCGGTGCTTGCCAAGCAAGCCGTCACGTTGTCGGAGGCCTCGGAAGGCAGATTCGACCTCGGCCTCGGCTCCGGGTCCTGGCCGGCGGAGCTTGCCAGATTCGATGTCGGCCAACAAGATCCGGTGGCCCGGGTCAAGCAGCTCGAGCGCAATCTCGACCTGATCAACCAATACTGGGGACGAGGTGACGGGGTCGCCGGCAGTCAGTCGCCGCTGCCCACCCACCACATTCCGCTGATCCTGGGCGGCACCGGCCGACGGATGATGGAACTTGTTCGCAGGCATGCGGATTGGTGGAACATCCCGGCGAACCATATCGACAGGCTCGCCGAGTTGGCCCCGGCGGCCGGGTCTGCCCGGGTCTCGATCCAGCAGATGATCGGGTTCATCCGCAAGGACAGCGATCCAAACAAGGTGCGCGAGGTGAGCGCCAAGCGCTTCGGCAATCTCGGCTCAGGTCTGATATGTGGCGATGCCGATGAATTGTCCGGACATTTCACGCATTTGTCCGGTCAAGGCGTCGAGCGTTTCTATGTCTGGTTCGCCGATTTCGCGGCGCCGGAATCGCTGCACGAATTCGGCGAAACGGTGATCAAGGCGTTCCCGCGTTAGCCGCACGCCGGTGCACCTCGTCGGGGATAACCGGTACACGCGCATACGGTCCGCGTCGCACCGCGCTGAGCCGGATTTCCGGCAGATCGACCGACGGATCCACCGTGTCGAGCCACGCGACGGCGTCGGCGACATCGGAGACCTGGATCGCCTGCATCTCGAACGGAACGTCTTGCAGCATCTCGGTTTCCACCGGCCCCGGTGTCACGATGTGCACGGCGATGCCGTCGCGGTCGACTTCGAGGGCGAGCGCACGGGCGAATGCGTTCATGCCGGCCTTGGACGCGGAGTAGGCGGTGCGGGCCATCATCGGCTCATACGACGCGGACGACGAGATGAAGACAAATCGGGAGCCGGCGCGCATCTTCGGAAGCGCGGCCGACGTCAGCACGAAGCAAGAATCGAGATTGGCTGAGATGATCGTCTGCCACTGTTCGAATGTCTGCTTGCGTGCGTAGGTTCCGCCGAGCGCGCCCGCCGCGTGGACGACGAGATCGATCGTCTCGAGTGGAGCGATGGCTTGGGCGAAGCCGGTCGGGTCCGAGGCATCGGCAACGATGTAGCGGGCACCGATCTCGTCGGCCGCTGCCCGCAAGGGATCTTCGCGACGTGCGGAAAGCACTACGTTATAACCGGATTCGCACAGTTTGGCCGCACAGGCCTTGCCGATGCCGCCGCTGCCGCCGGTAACGAGTGCGGTTCTAGAGATGGCGGTTGTCCCGTGGGCGGGACAACGCCTGCGGCGACAGCGCGTAGATCCGTTGGTCAGGTCCGGCGGCCAACACGTGGCTCTGGGTGTCGGAAAGGTGCCGCGCCGCCACCCGACGCGCCCGCTCTACGTCGCCGGCTTCGATCATCTCGGCCATCTTGACGTGCGTGCCGAGCACGGCGCGACGCTTGGAAAGCGAGGGATAGGTTCCCTTCGCCGCGCTCTCGTGGGCCCACTGCTGCTCATGGCTGGTCCACAGCGTTTCCAGGGTGCCGACGACGGCGATGATGGTTTTGTTGCCACAGCCGTGGACGATCGCATCGTGGAATCTGCGGCCGATCTCGGTGAACTCGGGCCCGTCTTCCAGATGAATTTCCATCGCGTCGTTGATCTCTTTGAGCTCAGCGACGATGGTGTCCGCGCGGTCGGCGCGCTGGGCGGCCAAAGCGGCGCAGGCGGGTTCGAGCTCGAGGAGTGCGGTCCCGAGGTCGGCCACCACCACCGACTCGCTCTGCAGCAACAGACCCAGCATGTATGCGGCGCTGGTTTTCGCCGGGGCGTGCACGATGGCGCCGCCACGGTTTCCGCGCCGGACCGACACCAAACCTTCGGTCTCCAGAATTCGCAAGGCTTCTCGTAACGAGACAAGGCTGACGTTGAACTGCTCGACGAGCACTTCCTGGCGGGGCAAAAGATCGCCGTCGGCCAGTTCACCGTCGATGATCTGGCGCCGCAACTCGTCGGCAACGATCTCGGCGATTCGCGGCGCCGACAGCCGACGTCGGGCCGCGGGGCCAATTCCCAGCGCAGTCATCTGATTCCAGCAGCGGAACTCACCGACCGGAGACACGGCCGCTGTGCCCGTGAACTCCATTTACTGCAATCTTAGCAGTAATGGCATAATAGCTGCGCTGGTCAATAGCGCGGCCAAACGCGATGGGATACAGGTTGAGCGACGGGCGAGGGAGCCGACCGACACCGCTGGAGGACGTCCGTGTTGTCGAGATCAGCGATCGCATCGCGGGTAGCTACTGCGGAAAGCTATTGGCCGATGCCGGTGCCGAGGTTCGCAAAATCGAGCCGGCACAAGGGGATTGGCTTCGACGCTTCAGCGCCAGCGGGTCAGACATCGCCGACGGCACAGACTCTCCACTGTTCGGCTATCTCAATGCCGGCAAGCACAGCCTGACCTGGTCGGGTGTCGACCTCGATGCGGAGTTGGCGGGCGCCGACATCATCGTGGTGACGGCGACCCGGTCGCAGGCGGCGCAATGGGGCATCGATCCGCAGCGGTTGCTCGCCGAGTTTCCCAGAACGGTCGTCGTCACGGTCTCCGACTTCGGTTGGACAGGTCCGTACGCCGATCGTGCCGCGAGCGAGTTCACCCTGCAGGCCTGGTCTGGCCTGACCGGATTCCGCGGCGACCCGGCCGGACCGCCGATCTCGATCGGCGGCGACCTGGGGGAGTACATGGGTGGGGTGTTCGCCGCGTTCGGAGCGCTGGTCGTGCGCCGCCGCGTCGCGAATGGTGGGCCAGGCGAACACCTGGATCTGTCGATGCTGGAAGCGATCACGTTGATGCAGAGCGGCGAATGGCTGCACTCGCATTTGCTCAACGCGCCGCCGGTGACGCGCACCCTCGAAGTGCCGTCGATCGAGCGGGCCAAGGACGGCTACATCGGAATCACAATGGTCACCGGTCAGCAATGGTTGGATTTCGCCGCGATGGTCGACTGCCCTGAGCTGACCGAGAATCCGCAGCTGAGTTTTCAGATCGGGCGATGGCAGTACCGCGACCTGATCCGGGAGAAGATCCGGCCCTGGCTCGCCGAGCGCACCGTCGCCGAAGTCGTCGAACTCGGACAGTTGTTCCGGTTACCGATCGCGGCCCTGGGCAATGGCGCGACGATCCGTGAGACGGCGTATGCCACCGAGCGCGGGGCGTTTGAGCGCAACCCGGCGGGATTCCACCAGCCCCGGACCCCGTGGCTGATGTCGCGCTGTGCGCCCGCATCGCTGCGCGCCGCACCCACCCTCGGCGACGCCGACGGGACCGCGCCGTGGCCGGCCCGCGAGTACCGGGAGGCGCAGTCGGATCGGCGACTGCCGCTCGAGGGCATTCGCGTCGTCGATCTGACCGCGTTCTGGGCCGGGCCCGCCGCCACGCACCTGCTCGCGGCGTTCGGTGCCGACGTGATCAAGGTGGAGTCGATCCAGCGGCCCGACGGCATCCGGTATTCGGGCGCCATGCGCAAAGACGTCGACGACTGGTGGGAATACGGCTGGGTATTCCACGCCATGAACACCAACAAGCGTTCTGTGACACTGGATTTGGGATCCGAGGAGGGGCGTCGTCTGTTCGGTGGACTGGTCGCCGACGCCGACATCGTGATCGAGAATTTCTCCCCGCGGGTGATGGAACACTTCGGGCTCACCGCCGAGGCGTTGCTGGCGATCAATCCGCGGCTGGTGATCGCCCGTATGCCGGCGTTCGGGCTGGACGGCCCATGGCGCGACCGGGTCGGGTTCGCGCCGACCATGGAGCAGATCGCCGGGCTGGCGTGGGTGACCGGGCCCGCGGACGGCCCGCCGGTGCCGCCGCGTGGCGCCTGCGATCCGCTGGCGGGCGTGCACGCGGCGTTCGCGGTCACCGCGGCGCTGTGTTTCGCCGACCGCACCGGAACCGGCCAACTGGTCGAGTTGCCGATGATCGAGACGGTCCTCAATGTCACCGCGATTCAGCCGATGGAGGCCGAGGCATTCGGCGTCACGCTGAGCCGTCGGGGCAACCGCGGGCACGGGTGGGCGGTGCAGAACCTGTACCGCTGCGACGGGGACGACGATTGGATCGCGGTCACCGTCAGCACCGACACGCAGTGGCGGGCGCTGGTCGATGTACTGGGTGAGCCGCCCTGGACCGACGACCGCCGATTCGACACCGTCGACGGTCGGCTCGCACAGGCCGACGAGATCGACCGGCATCTGCAGGACTGGTTCGCCGGCCAGAAACTCGACAAAGCCGTGAATGCGCTTGCCGCCGTTGGTGTTCCCGTCGCACCCGTGGTATCGCCGTCGTTGGTCACCGAGAACGACCAGCTCAACGATCGCGGATTCCTGGAAACGCTCGACCATCCCCGCACCGGGGTGGCCCGCTACCCGCGGCCGCCGTTCGCGCCGCTCGTCGGCCAGCGGACCTGGTTGACGCGACCACCGCCGACGCTCGGCGAGCACAATGGCGAAATACTGCGCGACTTCTGCGGGCTGACCGACGACGATCTGACGCGATTGGCCGCGGCCGGGGTAATCGGCACTCGGCCTAAAGGCCTGTGACGCTAGTGAAGAAGGAGTAGACGATGCGAGTAGTAGTCGACGAATCGTTGTGCGAGGCCAACGGATTCTGCGAATCGCTGGCCCCGGACATCTTCGTGATCGGCACGTCCGACGTGGTGCACGTGGCCGACGGCGAGGTGCCCGAGCACCTGAAGATCGACGTGGCGGCCGCAGTCGACCAGTGCCCGAAAGCGGCGCTGCGGCTCGTCGACTGAGCGGCGTCGAAGGTGTCTAGCCGTCAACGGGCGCGCAGCGTGATCGGCATCTCGTCGTAGATCGACATGTTGGTGGTCAGATTCGGGTAGGACACCTTCGCCGGTCCGAGCGTGAATCCGTCACCGCGCAAGAGTAATTCGTCGAACACCGCGCGAAGTTCCGCGCGTGCCAGCATGGCGCCCAAGCAGTGGTGTGGCCCGCCGCCACCGAAGGCGACATGCGGATTGGGTTGTCGCCCGATGTCGAACGTGAACGGCGATTCGAACACCTCCTCGTCACGGTTGGCCGACCGCAGCATTGCGACCACCCGCTCGCCCTTGGGAATGTGCTGGCCGTCCATCTCGATGTCGACCGCGGTCGTGCGGGTCCAGTACGCGACCGGGGACGCCCAGCGCAGCACCTCTTCGATGGCGCTGGACCGCAGCGACTCGTCTTCGCGATAGCGTTCGATCTGTTCGGGATTGGCGACGAACGCCTGCAACCCGATCGCCAGCGCGTTTTTGGTGGTGTCGCTGCCGGCGAAGGTCAGCACGAAGAAGAAGAATTCGAGTTCGTTGTTGGCCAGGCTGAATTCCGTGCCGTCGTCACCGGTGATCACCGCCGAGGCGAGGGTGCTCCAGATGTCGTCGGTCGGATTGCGCCGCTTCTCGGCGGTGAGTTCCATCGCGTAACCGAAGATGCTGGCGAAGACGTCGGTGTCCATCCGCTCGCCAGTGGTCTGGGCCTTGAGGATGTGGTCGAAGCCGTCGAAGATGCGCGGCCGATCCGGCTCCGGGATGCCGATGATATCGCCGATCACGGTCATCGGGAGCAGGTCTGCCACGTCGTCGATCCAGTTGCCACCGCCGCGGGTGATCAGGTCGTCGATCATCCGAGACGCACGCGCCCGGATGCCGTCCTCGAGCTTGGCGATCGCCCGTGGCGTGAACGCACTCGAGATCAGTTTTCGATGCTTGCTCTGTTCCGGCGGATCGAGGGTGATGATGGTGGGATATGACGAAAAGAGGTCGGCCGGTTGAATAAGCGGACCGTTTACCGCGGTGAACGACTCGTAATCGCGATGCAGCCGCACGGCATGCCGGTGCTTGGTGGTCATCCAGAAGTCCCGCTTGACGGTCTTCTCGACACCGGGCGTGAGGCCATGCCGGAACAGCGGCCGCTCGCGGCGTAACTCGGTGAAGACCTCGTCGGGAAAGCCGTTGCGCCACAACGCGAAATCGGACAGGTCGACTGTCGAAGCCGTCATCCGCAACCTCGATTCACTCAAATGATCGCACCGCTTAGGCCGGGGTTTGCTGACTGACCCTACCGCCGGGGGCCGCGCGCGTTGACGTTCAATGCTTAAAATAGTAAAAATAGAAGAAATCTTCAAAGCGCGGCGAGCGTCGGCGCGGCCGTGCGCCAATTGGCTGGCGCGAATGTGGACGCAGAAGGAGCAGCCAATGACGGACACGATTTCGGACTCGTCTGTCGATCCGTCCGAACGCGAATTCGGACCGACCGGCATCGGCTTGTCGCCGTACCGATTCCCGACCGGATGGTTCATCATCGGGTTCGCCTCCGAGTTGGCGCGCGGGGACGTCAAGCGGGTGCACTACTTCGGCGAGGAGATGGTGCTGTTTCGCACCGAGGCCGGCGAAGTGAACGTGCTCGACGCGTACTGCCAGCACCTCGGCGCCAACATGGGCGTCGGCGGCACCGTCGAGGGCGAAAACATCGTCTGCCCGTGGCACGGGTGGCAATGGCGCGGTGATGGCACCAACGCGCTGATCCCGTACAGCAAGATCGGCTGCAAGAACAACGTCCGCATCAAGACCTACCACTGCACCGAGTGGTACGGCTTCATCCTGGTGTGGCACGAACGACACGGCCGCGCCCCGTACTGGCAGCCGCCGGTGCTTCCCGAGTTGGAGACCGACGAGTACTACCCGCTGCACCCGCACAGCCGGATGCTCAACCGGGTCAAGGTACACGCGCAGATGATCATCGAGAACGCCGCCGACCCCTACCACGTGCAGTACGTGCACAAGGCGGCGAACCCGGCCAACACCACGTCGTTCGAGGTGGCTGGCTACCACCTGCACGCCACCGTCAGCGCGCATTTCGGTGGCGGTCGGTCGCAGACCTGGCTGACCCCGAACGGTCCGGTCGACGCCAAGATCGTCTACGACAATTACTCGCTCGGCCTGGGCATCGTCCGCTTCCCCAGCGATCTGGTGGCCACCATCGAGGTGACCGGGCAAACCCCGGTCGACGAGGACTACACCGATTACTTCTACACCCAGGCGTCAGTCCGCGAGCCGGGCGACTCCGGCGACGTGCCCACCGGGCGGGCGGCGAAGTTCCTGGCCCTGCAGCAAGAAGTCATCAAACAGGACTTCTTCACGTGGGAGAACATGAAGTACCTGGAGAAGCCGAACCTGGCACCGGAAGAGGCGCACGACTATGCGGCGCTGCGGCGTTGGGCGCATCGTTTCTACCCGGGTGAAGAGGCCGCGGCCGACGACTTCGGCTACACCGCCAACGGTGATCCGGACCCGGCTGCTGCAGGGGCCTGATGCCCGTCGGCCCGGCTGATTTCGGCGTCGAGCGGTTCAGCGTCGCGGCGGTGCTCGATCGCCGGGCCGAGCAGCATCCCGGTCGGGTAATGATGTCGATCGACGGCGTCGACGTGACCTTCGAGCAGATGCGTCGACTTTCGAGCGCTGCCGCTCGCGCGTTGCAGGACCTCGGAATCGGGCCGGGCGACGGTGTCGCGCTGTTCGCCGGCACCAGTCCGGAGTGGGTCTACTTCTGGTTGGGTGCCGGTCGCATCGGCGCGGTGACCGCCGCGGTGAACACCGCAAACAAGGGCGACTTCCTGCTGCACGCGCTGCGATTGTCGGGGGCGAAGGCGGTGATCACCGACGCGCAACGGCGGTCGCGGGTCGTCGAAGTGGCAGATCAACTGCCTGCCATGAGAGTTGTCGTTGTCGAACATAATTCGCTCGACAGCGAAGTCGGATCAGTTGCCGAGCACGTCGGTGACGTCGGCGACATCGGATCGCTGTTTTTCACGTCGGGCACGACAGGTCCGTCGAAAGCCGTTGCGACGACCTGGCACTACCTGTTCACGACGGCCGCCACCGCCGCGGCGGCCTGGGACTTCCGTCCCGGCGAAGCGCTGTGGACCGCGATGCCGCTGTTCCATCTCAGCGCCGCGCCCGCGGTGCTGGCGCCGATGCTCGTCGGTGGGACAACGATATTGGCGTCGGCGTTTCATCCCGCGTCGGTGTGGGACGAGGTGCGGGCGCACGGGGCGGCCGGCTTCGTCGGTGCCGGCGCGATGGTCTCGATGCTCTGGAATCAGCCGCCGAACCCTCGCGATGCGCGGTTGCCGCTGCGCTTCATCTCAGCGGCGCCGATCGCCGCCGGGGTCTACCGCGACATCGAAAAGCGTTACGGCTGCCGGGTCGTCACGATGTACGGCATGACCGAAGCGTTCCCGATCGCGCTCAAGGGCGTGGCCGAAGACGGGGTACCGGGGACGTCGGGTCGGCCGAACCCCAACTTCGACGTGCGCATCGTCGACCCGGGCGGGGCGCCGCTGCCGGACGGCGTGGTCGGCGAGATCACCTGCCGTGCGCGCTATCCACACGTGATGAGCGAGGGTTACCTAGAGGCCTCCGGCCAAGGACTGGTCGCACACCCCACGTGGTTTCGCACCGGAGACCTCGGCGTGTTCGACGGCGACCACAACCTGACCTATGTGGACCGGGTGAAGGATTCGTTGCGGCGCCGTGGGGAGAACGTCTCGTCGGTCGAAGTCGAGACCGTGGTGATCCGCCATCCGGCGGTGCTCGAAGCCGCGGTGGTCGGCGTGCCCAGCGAATTGGGCGAAGACGACATTCTGCTGTTCGTCACCGTACAACCGGACCACGAGCTCGATCACGCTGAGCTGCTTGACTTTTGCGGTGCACGGATGCCGTACTTCTCGGTGCCGCGATATGTGGAGGTGGTCGGTGAGCTGCCGAAGAACGTGATCGGACGGATTCGCAAAGACGTCCTTCGCGCACAGGGTGTGGGACCCGCGGCATGGGACCGCGAAACCCACGGATACATCGTGAGTCGCTAGGCGGACAATGTGAGCATGAGGGAGAACAGCAGATGGCCATGACCTATCAACAGCAGTATGTGCTCGACGGCGCGGTAGCCCGCGACGCGATCCTGAATCTGACGGCGCGGCACAACCGATGCTTCTTCGAGGGCGACCGCAACGGATGGATCGCGACATTCCGCCACTCGGGTGCCCGCTTCACCCGCGACGGCGCGGAATTCACCGATTTGCGTGAGGCTTTCGACGGGGGCAGCGGCCGGCTGATCACCGTCGACCACGAGATCACCGTCGACGGCGTCAACGCGACGCAGCGATGTGTCGCGTTGCTGTTCGCCGCCGGAGACCTCGGTTCGAGCCTGCGCGCCACCGGCAGCTACACCGACCAGCTGATCTACGAGCGCGGTGGTTGGTACTTCACCTCCCGTGAGCTGCAGTGGGATTCGGTGCCGGTTTCGGCGTGATCGGCTACAAGCTCGCGTTCGGCACCTATGAAGACGCGCTGCGGATGGTCGGGGAGGCGTCCGAGCCGCGCGTGGCGGGGACGGTGGTCAGCGCGGCCCGAATCCAAATGTTCGCTGCCACAGTACAAGACGGCAATCCGTCGTACTGGGACGCCGACTTCGCGACGCGGACATGGGGCGGATTGCTGGCGCCACCGGCGCTCCTGATGGGCTGGCTGGTCCCGCTGCCATGGGAACCGGGGGGGCGGGCGCCGGTCGCGGCGATCGCGCTGCGAGTTCCGCTGCCCGGCACCACGATCGTGAACGCCGCCAACGAAGCCGAATTCCCCTTGCCGATCGTCGACGGCGACAGGCTTACCATCGTCGAGGAAGTGATCTCGGTGTCACCGGAGAAGCAATCCAAACTTGGGGTCGGTCATTTCATCGAAACCTTGGATACCTTCACCCGACAGGACGGCGCGGTCGTGGCCAGCAACCGAAACACCTTGTTCCGCTTCTCCCCGGCGGCGACGAGGCAGAGCGACGCGATGAGGAGGAGCGGCGCATGAGATGGGCGGTGGCGTCGTGATTTCGTGGGAGGACGTCAGTGTCCCGACGGAGTTGCCCGAGGTGCGCGACGAGATCAGCTACCAGCGGGTGGTGATGAATTCCGGCTCGACGTGGGACTACACCCCGGTCCACTTCGACCCGTACTACGCCGAAAAGCAGGGCCACCCCGGCATTTTCGTCAACACCATGCACATTGCCGGATTCGCCGACCGGATCGCGACGGACTGGGCCGGACCGGAGAGCCGAGTGGTGCGACGCACGATGCGGCTCGCCGGATCGATCTATGCCGGCGACACGATGGTGGGCCGGGCGCGCGTGGTGACCAAACGGGCGCCGGCACTGGTCGATCTGCAGATCGACGTCCTCAATCAGCGCGGCGAATTGTGCAGTCCGGTGCAGCTGACGCTGCAGTTGCCGGGGTGATGGCAATGGCCGCTGGGTTTAGCGACCCAGAAGTACAAAAAGCATTGATGCTGTCTCGACTCCGTCGAGTTCCAGCGCATCGTCCACAAGATCGTCGATGAAGCCCGCGCTGGCGCACACCTGTAGTCCAAGCGCCGTTGCCACCAGGTAGATGTTTTCCGAAACATGCCCGACGTCTAATAAGGCGAAGCGGTAGCCGCGGATTCCGTACTTCGCTTGCAGGCGACCCACCGCCGCTGTGAGCACTAGTGCCACTGCCGCGGTGGACAATTCGGTCTGAAATAACACGAATTCTCGTAGCCAATCGCCGAAATGACCGGCTCTGACTTCAGCAAGGTCGTGTCGGACGCTGTCGAAGTGGTAGATGCCGGGATCCACGCCCGCGACGTTGAGCACGACGGGGAAGATTTCCACCGATCCCAAGTCACCGGAGTTCGCCGCCGCGCGCCGATAGAAAGCGCCGTCAGATGTCTGCGCGGAGTTCATCACGGCGTTCGAATGACGTAGGACAGTGCTAAGGGTCGACGGGGCAAGGGGATCGCTACTGAACGCTCGGCCGCTGCCGCGAGCTTTGATCGTAGACAGCACTGAACCTTCGACGGAATCGTCAGCGCGGGGTAATTCGACCCGTCTGCGTCCGGAGAACTCTAGCGGCGCGTCCGTCACGAGCTCGCGGATCGAGGGTTCGTAATGGATGTCGTGGGCCTTGTAGAAACGCTTGTAGGCGGCCTGGTTTCGACTTGCTACGTGGAATTCGGCGGCAATAGATTCCGGATTGATTGTTATGCCGCCCGGATACGTCTCAAAATTCTCGTCCATGTAATCGCCCTTCAGGCGAACGGGTGTGGGAACGGATTGAATGATGCTGTCTGAAGTTCGATATCCTCGCTCGGTCGACCCAGGCGTGGGGTTGCCAGCCACCGAGCGCTGTGTAACTGTGACAAGGGAATCATCTCGGGGACAACGACTTTCACGACTCGCCCGAGGCCGTCCAGCTCGGGTGCCGTCACATCCGCCCAGAGGACCGTCAGGCCGACTGCTTCAAGGTCTCGTGCCGCCGCATGAAGATCCTGCGACCAATTCGGTTGCCGCAGGTCGGGACGCGCCGCCGTGTCGGCGAAACTCATCGGTGCGGTGCTGGTCTCGAGTAGGAAGTCGAACGCATGCGCCAAATGGCCGTGTGCGTATATCTGGGCATGCTCGTCGAGCTGTGTGATCCAGTTGAAGTCCTGCAGGCTCGGGGGAGCGAACGCGTCAGGATCGCCGACCACTTGCCGTACCGCAACCGCTTCGTCCAGCGCCTTCATGCACGCTGCGCCGAGATCATCACGGCAGCAAGCCCCCACGATGCGGTAGGGGAATTCTTCACTCTCGAGGACGCAGAAGACCGTCGGGATGCCGAAGTCTGTCGCGATGTCAAAGAAGCGGGCACTCAGGGACGCGGCCTCCAGTCGTGCGAGCCGATCGACGAGATACGCGGGCAGGTGGGTTGCGCCGGCCTCTGATCGAAGACCCATGTCGATCTCGGGCGCCGGTCTGCGCTGCCACCAGGTCAGCATCATTGCGTCGCGTTCCGCAACCTCGCACAACCCACGCCATATTGCTGTTTCCAGTGACGGATCGAATGCGAGGCCAGTCGAGATCGGCGTGGTCAAGAGGGGCTCGCCCCGGGTTTGGAACGCCTGATGGACGTAGCCCGCAGGGATTTCCACGCGGGCGCCGTCGACCAATCGGGTGATCGGAACATGAGTCACCGGCGAGTCGGGTATCTCGCCGCGAAATGTGGGAGGGCAACGCTCGTCGGGAGCGCAGCGCGGCAGCCGAGCCATTAACTCAGGGTCGACCCGGCGCAGTCTCCCCTCGATCGGCGCGGTCAGCGCACTGTAGCGTTCGGCGACTTCGCCGAGGCAGCGCACAAGGGCTTCCTCGGCGTCTATCGATGTCCCTGCCGCGCCGGTCGGGCCGCCCTCCGAGAACCAGCTACCGACGGGCGTGCGCGCAAGCTCGGCACCAAACAACCAATAGGCGGGTTCCGGCCGCACCAGCCTGGTGCCGTGCATTGCGCTGACTGGTCCGTACTGCGTATCTACCCAGTCGAGAACGACCGATGTCCATGCTCCGTGTTGGTCGACGTTCGGCCATCCGGTCGAATTAACCACGGATGGGACCACTGAAAGAAACGTTCGCGCGGGAGCACTCTGGGCAGCGGGGTACCCGCAGTACGGTATTGCTTCGCTGCTCTCCGGTGACCGGAAGGAGCGTCACTACGCGGTTGATCAACGAGGGCATGGCGAGTCCGGTGAGGCTGCGTACACATTCGCCCACCAAGTGAGATGCGCCCATCGTCGCCGCGTACAGTGCTTCGCCGTAGGGTGGAAGTCCTTGAGGCAGTGTCTCGTTCGCTCTTTCGATGTGGTCCAATTCGTGCTCGATAGCCATCGGATCAGTGCTGCGGCGGCGCAACTGGACACATTCGAAGCATGCCGACGTCGCGGGACTCACGTACGGTCCGAGTTCGATCGTGGATGCCTCGACATTCCCGCGAATCCAAGGTGTGACGGTCTGCAGGCTGATTCTGTTGATCGTTTCGAATAGTCGATCGCCGGCATTCCGTGTCGCTGTCACGATGAGATCAGCATCCGAGGCCCAATCCCGTAGAGTTTCGGCCGCCTGATCATGCTGTGCAGGTGATGCTTTCACCATCTCGACGTTTTGGCCCTGCGGGTAGGGCGAGTCGGCGACTGTGCTCCACGGGGCCGCCGAGTCGCTGAAATCTGGACCGTCGTCCGCCCATGCCAGCACCCGCACGCGGCCGCATCCAGAGCGAGTCAGTAGATCGACCGTCGCGGTTCCAAAAAGCCCGGTACCCACCACGACAACGCTGGCCACGGCCAACCGCTGCTGAATCTGCTCGCCTGATTTCGCTCCGCGCGTGTCACCGACGTGACGTCCCCACAGCAGCAGTTGACGATTCATCACCGGGTCGCCGGACCCAGCAGCTGTCGGCCGTGCGGGTTGCGCCGGCGCCCCATCGATCAGCAGGCCTTTGGTGTGAAGGACTCGCAAGGCGCGCGTCACCGCGGCAACCGGTAGATCCGCGGGGAGAGCCATCGCCAACTCGTCGAGGTCGCGTCGACCATCAAACTTTTCGTTGAGGAACTCGAAAACCCGATCGACCAACTGTCCGCGGAGAACCACTGGCATGTCGCCGGCATGCAACAGAATGCCGAGACCATCCGGCATATGAAATACGCGCAAGTCTTCGATCAGTTTTGGCCGCAGCGGAAATCGGAGATTGCGATCACGGCCAAGCGCCGCCAGTGACAGCGCGCCACCGCTGCCAGCAGGCCCGATCATTGCGACGGTTGTGTTCCCGTCACTCTTCTGGCTTCACAGTGACACAGCCGAAGGAACCAAACGTTCCCAGGGTGGCGCCGGTAACCGTTCCCAACGTGGCGATCGACCCGATGCAGTCGACCGTGCCGGCGCAGTCATGGTAGTGCTTGCCCTCGCGTCGAGCGTCCATCAGCGTGTCGACATCCACATCGGCCCAGGCCTGTTTCACCGCAGATAGGTATGCGCGGTAAGCGGCGGCGAATGGATCTTCCTCGTGACTTGGCATTTCAATGCCCTTTCCGGATTGCCATGCAGATTGAGTCGTTGTGCCAGCGATGTACGGAACCCTCCGATAGTACGGCAGACCACTCCGTGATATCGGACGTTTACATATTTATGGCCGAGCCGGCAGGAGCGGACTGCGTGCAGCGTCAATCACTGATCTGAAATGAAACTGCCTGTCCCGCCGGGCCGTAACGTGATCGGCCCCCCGCGATGATTAACGCGACAGCGGCGGCATCGTGCCCTTGGCGATCACCGACTGCAGTTCGACGTACTCGTGTAGACCCTCGGGACCGAATTCCCGGCCGATGCCGGATTGCTTGAATCCGCCGAAGGGACTGCCGATGTCGAGCGTGTACATGTTGATGCCGTAGGTGCCCGCCCGCACGCCGGCAGCGACCTCGAGGCCGTGCGCGATGTCGGCCGTCCATACCGAGCCGGCCAGGCCGTAGTCGCTGTCATTGGCGATCCGGATCGCATCGGCCTCGTCGCGGTAGGTCAGCACGCTGAGTACCGGACCGAAGATCTCTTCGCGCGCGATCCGCATGTCGTTGGTGACGTCGGTGAACAGCGTCGGCCGGACGTACCAGCCCTGGTTGTGGGGCGCGTCCTCGCCGCCGAGGACCATCCGGGCGCCCTCGTTCACACCGGACCGGATGTACTCCTGCACCCGCGCCTGCTGGCGCTGTGCGACCAAGGGTCCGACGTCGGTCGCCTCGTCGGCCGGGTCACCGACCTGCAGGCCCGACATCATCTCGGCGAGCGCGTCCACGACCTCGTCGCGGCGCCGCTCACTGACCAGGATGCGGGTCTGCGCCACACAGGCCTGCCCGTTGTTCATCAGGCTCGCGGACTTCAGCTCCCGGACCGTCTTGCCGATGTCGGCATCGTCGAGGATGATTGCCGCCGACTTGCCGCCGAGTTCCAGGCTGACCCGCTTGAGCTGCTCGCCGCAGAGCGTGGCGATCCGACGGCCTACCGCGCTCGACCCGGTGAACGACACCTTGTCCACGCCGGGGTGACGCACCAGTGCCTCACCTACATCGGTGCCACCGGGAAGCACCGACACCACGCCTTCGGGCAGGTCCAGTTGCTCGATCATCTCGGCCAACCACAACGCGTCGAAAGGTGTTTCGGGAGCTGGCTTCACGATGACCGGGCAGCCCGCGATCAACGCGGGAATCAGCTTGGGCATGATCAGGAACTGCGGCACATTCCACGGCACGATTGCGGCGACCACACCCACCGGGGCCCGGTGCAGATGCACCTCGCCTAGCACGCCGTGGCGCCGCTCGGTCCATGGAAAATCGCGGGCGACGCCGAGGGTCAGATGGATCATCGAGACCGCCGCGACGGCCTGGCCCAACCGGCTGAAACTGCGCGGGGAGCCCATCTCGTCGGTGATCAGGTCGGCCATCTCATCGAGGTGGCCGCCGTAAATGGACGCAAGTTGCTCGACCTTGCGCATGCGCTCCCGCGGGTCGAGTCGCGGCCACGGGCCGTGGTCGAAGGCGTGCCGGGCGGCGGCGACCGCGTCGTCGACGTCCGCGGACGTCGCCGCGGGAACGTCGCCGATCGATGTCTCGGTGTGCGGGGAGATCACCGTCAGGCGCTGATCGGTGGACGGCTTACGCCATCGCCCACCGACGAAAAGCTGTTCATAGCAACGGTGATCACGGGTTTCGGGCATGAGGCACGACCTTTGAAAAGGCGACGGCAACTTCGCTATTGATGCTAACATAGCAAAAAAGACGGGCCGCCTGGCAACTGTCGTGGATTCGCTGTGATCCCAACCCACGAGGCGTGAGATGAATACTGACTGGCGCACGTATCCGTTCCGCTTGGTAGCCGATGACCGTGCGATGGATTTTCCGGCCGCTGAGGGCCTGCATGACGACCAGGAATCCGACACCTGGTTCATCGCCGGCGAGCTGAGCAGCGCAACAGGCCGCACGTTTGCGTATCTGACCATCTTCAACAAGAACCGCCCGGGTGGTGCAGTGGTCGCCGACTTTTACACAATGGCGCTATTCGATTGCGACACCGGCGATTACGGTACCTACACCGACTATGACATGCCTCCGAAGAACATGGAGCAGGGTGCACAGCCGAAGATGGCTATGACTGCGGGATACCTCGACATCCGCTACGACAGCGGTGCCGGCCCGGTGGCATGGACCGCGCGCCGCGGCAAAGATGGCGAACTGCTGCCGTACACCTACCGGGTGAGCCTGCGTGGCACCGACCAGGCCGGTCAGGCAATGGCGCTGGATCTCGACGTCACGCCGACGCGCGCCCCGGTACCGGTGGGCGCGGACAGCTACCACGGTGTGATCACCTGCTTCGGTCAGCCCGACACGTACTCGTATTTCCAGACCGGGATGGTGATGAACGGGACGCTGCGCTGGGGTGAGCAGCGCGAAGAGGTCAGCGGCAGCGCGGGACACGTCGATCGGCAGTGGTTCCCGAAATACGCGGGAGGCGGCGGGACCGACGGCGACCCGCGGGCCAGGTCCCATGAATGGCGCACGATCAACCTGGACAACGGTGTCGACATGAGTATCTGGCACCAGTTCGACCGGACGAACGGCAATGCGCTGCAACCGTTCTCGGGCGCGACGGTCAGCTATCCGGATCCCTCGACGGCGCCGGAGTGCGCCGAGGACGTCGAGGTCACGACGAGCAGTTACGTGCGCTGGCCGAATTCGATCCGGCCGCTGTTGCGGCCGCTGGCCCCGGACCGGTTCATGCCCAACGTGCATCACTTGCGCAGTGCGGCACTGGAATTAGATCTTACCGGCGAGCCGCTGGTGCCGGCCCCGGCGCACGGGTTACCGATTGAGTACATGGAAGGGCCGTACCGCTATCACGGAACCATGCGTGGCGAATCAGTGAGCGGCTTCGCGTTCTACGAGCGGTCCCTGGCGTTGTACCGGGATTGGGAGCTGATCGAGGTGCTGGCGACGACATCCGGGAAGGACGAGCACATCGGCCAGGTACGCTCACTTATCGCCGGCGGTAGCCGGACCGAGGCGCGAAAACTGGTGCAGGACAACCTTGCGGCCTTGACAGCGGATTCACGTGACGTCGCCGAGGCGCTGATCGAGGTGCTGTCGGCCGAAGGCTGACCGGTCTGATCAGCCGCCGCCAGCTGGCGCCCAGGCCGATCCGCCCGGGGTGCTGACGCAGGTCACCGGACCGCCCGAGTTCGAGACAGCGGCGGAACCTTCCGCGCCACAGGGCATGCCGATCGCGGGTCTGGTGTCCAGTCCACCCGGCGGTGTCGTGGTGGTCGGCTTCGGCTTCGCCGCGGTGGTCTGCGGCGCCGTTGTCTCGGCCTTGGCGGTCGTCTTCGGTGCCGCCTTGGTCGTCTGCGCCACGGTCGTCTTCGGCGCGGCCGTGGTGGTGACGACGCGCGGGGGAGGAGCCACCGGGGACGCGGCCGGCGGCGGAGGTGGTGCGATGAACGCCGGTGTCGTGGTGGTCGGTCTGGGCGAGGTGGTCTCGACATTGGCTGGGGTGTCGTCGGACTGAGAGGCCGAGCGCAGAGCCTTGACGCCGGCGAACCATGCGATCAAGACAACCGCGATCACACCGGCGATCGCGGCCGATTGGCGCAGTCGGCGTTTGCGTGCTTCGGCGGATTCGTCGACGTCGTCATTGTCATAGCCATCAGCCACCGGGGTTACCACGGCGTCGTCGACGTCGTTGCGGGACGCAACATCTGGGGTATCCGCGAGCGCGTGACGGCTGGTCGCAAGCGCGGTGGCTTCGACGGCAGGCGCGACTTCGGTTGGTGCCGGCTCGTCGTTCTTCGGCGCGGCAAGCAACGCTGTGGCTGCGGTGTCACCGTTGGTAGTCGGCTCGCGGAAGATCGATGCCGCCCGAACCTCAGAGGTGGCGCGGATGTTCGAGCGTTTGCCGCCGATCGATTCGAGCGCTTTGGCGAAGTCGCGACACCGCCGGAATCTGTCGACAGGATCTTTTGACAGCGCCCGCGCGAAGATCGCGTCGAACTCGATCAGGTCCGGTCGGATCTGGCTCGGTCGGGGCGGTCGATCGTTGAGCTGCCGGTTGACCACCACCGACGGATTGAAATGTGCAAACGGTGGTGCCCCGGTCAGCAGGTGGAAAGCGCTGGCCGCCAACGCATATTGGTCGGCCCGGCCGTCGAGTTCGTCGCCCATCAGCTGCTCGGGCGCGGTGTAGCCGGCGGTGCCAATGAACATGCCGGCGCGGGTCAGCGTGTTGTGGGCACCGTCGGGTCGCGCTACTCCCAAGCCGGTCAACGCAATTCGTCGGCGGTCGGCCGACGAATTGCTGATGGCGATGTGGCCGGGATTGACGTAGCGGTGCAGCACGCCGTGATCGTGCGCGTAATCCAGGGCGTCGGCAATCGAAGTGATGATCTCGATCACCATCCGCGGCGGCATGCCGTCGAGATGGCCCTCGCCAAGCAGCTCGGACGCGTCGCTGCCGTCGATGTACTCCGACGAGAGCCACAAGTGGTCTTCGAACTCGCCACGGTCGGTGAGCCCGGCGATGTTCGGGTGCCACAGTGCGGCCGCCAGGTCGGACTCCTGGTGGAACCGCACGCGGTAGTCGAGATCGACCGAGGTCTCGGCCGGTATGAGGTGCAGAACTTGCTGGCGGGGAAGCCGCGGGTGCTCGGCGATGTAGAGCTCGCCGAACTCTTCGTATCCGAGCTGCCGCACGATGTTGAATCCAGCGACTGTCGCTCCCATGACCAGCGGCATGGGGAGGATCGTACATACTGCCGCCCCCCGTTAACGGGCTCGGTGCAAAGCGGTCACCCAATTGAGACCGGGGGAAAATATTCCAGTGAGTGAACCGGGAAGCCACCATCAGCAGGTGGCTCGCGCGCACCGGCTCCGCCGGATGTCGGGTCGCGATCCACACGAGCCGCACCGTGCGGCTACCCCGCTGGAGCTGTTGTTCGACCTCACCTTCGTGATCGCGTTCGGCGTGGCCGCCGCGCAGTTCGCCCATACCTTGGCATCGGGCCACGTAGAGGACGGCCTGGTCAGCTTTGTTTTCGCCACGTTCTCGGTCTGCTGGGCCTGGATCAACTTCAGTTGGTTCGCGTCGGCCTATGACACCGACGACTGGGTCTACCGGCTGACGACGATGCTGCAGATGGTGGGCGTCCTGGTGCTGGCACTGGGAATACCGCAGGTCTTTTCGTCCATCGCCGCCGGTGCCCACGTCGACAACCGGGTCCTGGTCGCGGGATATGTGGTGATGCGGGTGGCCATGGTGATCCAGTGGCTGCGCGCCGCCGCGCAAGATCCGGCCCGCAAGTCCGCGTGCCTGACCTACGCGGCCACCATCACCGTCGCGCAGGTCGGGTGGATCGCCATCGCGATCGTCAACAGTTCGGTGGGCGTCACCTTCATCCTGTTCGCCGTGATGGTCGCGATCGAGTTGAGTGGTCCGCTGATCGCCGAGAAACGCATGGGTGGGACGCCCTGGCATGCCCACCACATCGCCGAGCGCAACGGGTTGCTGACGATCATCGCGCTGGGCGAAGGCGTCGTGGGTACGGTCGCGTCGTTGTCGGCGATGGTCGCCGAACACGGCTGGACGGTCGATGCCGCGTTGGTCGCGGTCGCGGGGACCGGTCTGACCTTCGGCATGTGGTGGGTCTACTTCGTGGTGCCGGCGGCCCAGTTGCTGCACGTTCACCGGGACCGGTCATTCGGTTACGGCTACCTGCACATCGCGGTCTTCGGATCGATCGTGGCCACCGGCGCCGGTCTGCACGCGGCCGCAGACTTCATCCAGCATCGGTCGGCGATGGACTCGGTGGCCACCGTGCTCGCGGTCGCGACTCCGGTCGGCGTCTACATCGGCGCGGTCTACGGGACCTACCTGCTGCTGACCCGGGCCTGGGACGGCTTCTACACGGTCGTCGTGTTGATCACGCTGTCGTTGCTGGGCGCTGCGGTCGCCCTCGCCGCGGACGGGGTCTCGACTCCGGTGTGCCTGCTGGTGGTCACCACCGCGCCGGCTGCGGTGGTGGCCGGTTACGAGTCGCGGGGCCACCGGCGGACCTTACGGGCGCTGGGAGGAAGCACCGGGGCCGCCGACGGCCCTCGCCGGTAGACCCGCCCGCAGCTGACTCCAGAGTAAGTTCCCAGCAAACTTGCGCGGGCGGCACGATCGGCCGGATTCTCATCAGTCGCACGGCGCGGTCTCGTCCTCGCCCGGGCCGAACGTCGGAGATGACGCAAAATTTCTAGATAACGATTAGGTAACAATACTGCCTTGATCTGCGCAGTTATAGCTACTCGACCGTAACCACCCGCACGCAGCGGGTTTGGTCCGGACGCTGTGAACGACCCCTGAGCGGACTGTTACCCAGCCCACCATTACTCGCGCGTAGAACTCACCAGTAACCAAAATGCCCCAGAAACTCCCAGATTTCTTATGACACTCTTAGTGCAGCCGATGACGCCCATTTGGCGTGACCCGCGAAAGCCCGGTCAGCCAAGTCGCGCCGGGTTGTACCGGGGGCTCGATCGGGTCTGATGGCATCTACGGGGCAGCGTGGCTCTGGCTTGTGAGCAGACGAGCGCTACTGAGGGAGAAATACGTGACGATCTATGAGCACCATCGAGTGTCCGATGAGCGCGACGGAGCCTCCTCAGATACTCATGCGCTCGTCGATCGTCTGACGGCCGGCGAGGCCTACGCGGTTGCCTTCGGCGGCCAGGGCGGCGCGTGGCTGGAGACGCTGGAAGAGCTGGTCTCGTCGTCCGGGATCGAATCCGAGCTGGCCACGCTGGCCGGCGAGGCAGATCTGCTGCTCGAGCCGGTGGCCAACGAGCTCGTCGTGGTGCGCCCGATCGGCTTCGAGCCACTGCGCTGGGTGCGCGCGCTGGCCGCCGAAGACCCGGTTCCGTCCGAAAAGCACTTGACCTCGGCGGCCGCGTCGCTGCCTGGCGTCCTGCTCACCCAGATCGCCGCCATCCGCACGCTGGCCCGTCAGGGGATGGACCTGGTGGCCACCCCGCCGGTGGCGGTCGTCGGACACTCCCAGGGCATCCTCGCGGTGGAAGCCCTGAAGGCGGCGGGTGCGCGCGACATTGAACTGCTGGCCATGGCGCAACTCATCGGTGCCGCCGGCACGCTGGTGGCCCGTCGCCGCGGGATCTCGGTACTCGGCGACCGCTCGCCGATGGTGTCGGTCAGCAACGCCGACCCCGAGCGGATCTACCGTCTGCTCGAAGACTTCGCCCAAGACGTCCGCACCGTTCTGCCGCCGGTTCTGTCGATCCGTAACGGCCGGCGTTCGGTCGTCATCACCGGCACACCCGAACAGCTGTCCCGCTTCGAGCTCTACTGCAAGCAGATCTCGGAGAAAGAAGAAGCCGACCGTAAGAACAAGCTCCGCGGCGGCGACGTGTTTGCCCCGGTCTTCGACACCGTGCGGGTCGAAGTCGGCTTCCACACTCCGAGGCTGGCCGACAGCATCGACATCGTGGGCGAATGGGCCGAAAAGGTCGGCATCGACGTCGAGCTGTCCCGCGCGATGGCCGACGCGATTCTGGTCCAGCCCGTCGACTGGGTGGACGAGGTCATCGGAGTCCACGAGGCCGGCGCCCGCTGGATTCTCGACCTGGGCCCCGGCGACATCCTGACGCGGCTGACCGCGCCGGTCATTCGCGGACTGGGCGTCGGCATCGTTCCCGCGGCGACCCGCGGCGGCCAACGCAACCTGTTCACCGTCGGCGCCGTCCCCGAGGTGGCCCGGCCCTGGTCGAGCTATGCGCCGTCGGTGGTCAGCCTGCCCGACGGGCGGGTCAAGCTGTCAACGAAGTTCACCCGGCTCACCGGCCGGTCGCCGATCCTGCTGGCCGGGATGACCCCGACCACCGTCGACGCCAGGATCGTCGCCGCCGCGGCCAACGCGGGCCACTGGTCCGAGCTCGCCGGCGGCGGGCAGGTCACCGAGCCGATCTTCAACGATCGCGTCCAGGAGCTCGCCGGGCTGCTGGAGCCCGGACGCACCTACCAGTTCAACTCGCTGTTCCTCGACCCGTACCTGTGGAAGCTGCAGGTCGGCGGAAAACGCCTGGTGCAGAAGGCCCGTCAGTCCGGCGCGGCGATCGACGGCGTGGTCGTCAGCGCCGGCATCCCGGAACTCGAAGAGGCCGTCGAACTGATCGAAGAGCTCAACGACATCGGCATCTCGCACGTCGTGTTCAAGCCGGGCACCATCGAGCAGATCCGCTCGGTCATCCGCATCGCCACCGAAGTGCCGACCAAGCCGGTCATCATGCACGTCGAAGGCGGACGCGCCGGCGGCCACCATTCCTGGGAAGACCTGGACGACCTGCTGCTGGCCACCTACTCCGAGCTGCGGTCGCGGCCCAACATCACCGTCTGCGTCGGCGGCGGAATCGGCACCCCTGAGCAGGCCGCCGAATACCTGTCCGGGCGCTGGGCCCAGTCCTACGGCTTCCCGCCGATGCCAGTCGACGGCATCCTGGTCGGCACCGCCGCGATGGCCACGCTGGAGGCCACCACATCGCCGTCGGTCAAGCAGATGCTGGTCGACATCCAGGGCACCGACCATTGGGTCGGCGCCGGAAAAGCGCAGGGCGGCATGGCTTCTGGCCGCAGCCAGCTCGGCGCCGACATCCACGAGATCGACAACACCGCCTCCCGCTGCGGCCGGCTGCTCGACGAGGTCGCCGGAGATGCCGACGCGGTCGCCGCGCGCCGCGACGAGATCATCGCCGCGATGGCGAACACGGCCAAGCCGTACTTCGGCGACGTCGGTGAGATGACCTACCTGCAATGGCTGCAGCGCTACGTCGAGCTGGCCATCGGCGACGGCGACAGCACCGCGGACACCGCCGCACCCGGCAGCCCGTGGCTGGCCGACACCTGGGTCGACCGGTTTGAGGCGATGCTGCAGCGTGCCGAGGCGCGGCTGCACCCGCAGGACTCCGGCTCGATCGAGACTTTGTTTTCGACGTCCGGCGGTTCAGAGCTGCTCGAGCGCCCGGCCGAGGCGATCGCCGCGCTGCTCGCCCGCTACCCCGACGCCGCGACCGTGCAGCTGCATCCGGCCGATGTGCCGTTCTTCGTCACGCAGTGCAAGACGCCGGGCAAGCCGGTGAACTTCGTCCCGGTGATCGACAAGGACGTCCGCCGTTGGTGGCGAAGCGATTCGCTGTGGCAGGCCCACGACGCCCGTTACGACGCCGACCAGGTCTGCATCATTCCCGGCACTGCCGCGGTCGCCGGTATCACCCGGCTCGACGAGCCGGTCGGCGACCTGCTCGACCGCTTCGAGCAGGCGGCCATCGACGACGTCGTCGCCACCGGTGTGACCCCGATGCCGGTCACCGCGCGACGACAGGGCCGCATCGACGTGCGCGGGCCGCTGGCGACCGTGCTCGACGCGCCGGATGTGTTGTGGGCCGGTCGCGTTGCGACCAACCCGGTGCACCGCATCGCCGACCCCGCGGAATGGCAGGTCCACGACGGGCCCGAGGAGCCGTGGGCCACCCACTCGTCGACCGGCGCAAGGCTGCAGTTCGTCGAAACAGATGGGGCCGATCAGGTCGTGCTGAGCGTGCCGATCGCCGGCGTGTGGATCGACATCCGATTCAGCCTGCCCGCCAACACCATTGACGGTGGCATCCCTGTGATCCGGCCCAAGGATGCGATCGAGGCGATGCGTTCTGTGCTGGCGATCGCCGCCGGTGCCGACAGCCCGGAAACGCTGCCCCGCGTGCACAACAGCACGGCCACCGTGACCGTTCACTGGGACCCGGAGCGGGTCGCCGACCACACCGGTGTCACCGCGATCTTCGGTGAGCCGCTGGCCCCGACCCTGACCACCGTGCCCGACGCTCTGGTCGGCCGCTGCTGGCCGGCCGTGTTCGCGGCCATTGGTTCCGCGGTCACCGGTGCGGGCGTCCCCGTCATCGAGGGTCTGCTGAGTCTGGTGCACCTCGACCACGCCGCCCACCTGGTCGCCACGCTGCCCAAGGTGCCGGCCGAATTGACCGTCAACGCAACAGCTTCGGTGGCCACCGACACCGAAGTCGGCCGCGTGGTGCCGATCTCGGTGACGGTCACCGACGCCGACCGCACCGTGCTCGCCACCATGAGCGAGCGGTTCGCGATCCGCGGGCGCACCGGACCCGCCGAGCTGACCGACCCGCAACGGGCCGGCGGCGCGGTATCCGAGAACGCCACCGACACCCCGCGTCGCCGCCGCCGCGACGTCACGCTCACCGCGCCGGTCGACATGCGCCCGTTCGCGGTGGTCTCCGGTGACCACAACCCGATCCACACCGATCGCGCCGCCGCCCTGTTGGCCGGCCTGGATTCGCCGATCGTGCACGGCATGTGGCTGTCGGCCGCCGCGCAGCACGTGGTGACCGCCACCGACGGTCAGGCCCGCCCGCCGGCCCGTCTGATCGGCTGGACGGCGCGCTTCCTGGGCATGGTCCGCCCCGGTGACGAGGTCGACTTCCGGGTCGACCGTGTCGGAATCGACCAGGGCGCAGAGGTTCTCGAGGTCGCCGCCCGGATCGGCTCGGATCTGGTGATGTCGGCGACGGCGCGACTGGCCGCGCCCAAGACCGTCTATGCGTTCCCGGGTCAGGGCATTCAGCACAAGGGCATGGGCATGGATGTTCGGGCCCGCTCCAAGGCCGCCCGCAAGGTGTGGGACGACGCGGACAAATACACCCGCGGAACGCTCGGCTTCTCGATTCTGCATGTGGTGCGGGACAACCCGACCAGCCTGATCGCCAGCGGTGTGCACTACCAGCACCCCGAGGGCGTGCTGTACCTGACGCAGTTCACTCAGGTTGCGATGGCCACCGTCGCCGCCGCGCAGGTCGCTGAGATGCGCGAGCAGGGCGCATTCGTGGAGGACGCGATCGCCTGCGGTCACTCCGTGGGTGAGTACACCGCGCTGGCCTGCGTCAGCGACGTCTACGGGCTGGAAGCGTTGCTGGAGACCGTGTTTCAGCGCGGATCGAACATGCACGACATCGTGCCGCGCGACCAGCTGGGCCGGTCCAACTACCGGCTGGCCGCGATCCGTCCGTCGCAGATCGACCTCGACGACGCCGACGTTCCGGCCTTCGTCGAGGAGGTCTCGCAGCGCAGCGGAGAGTTCCTGCAGATCGTCAACTTCAACCTGCGCGGCTCGCAGTACGCGATCGCGGGCACGGTCCGCGGCCTCGAGGAGCTCGAGGCCGAGGTGGAGCGCCGTCGCGAAATCTCCGGCGGGAAGCGGTCATTCATCCTGGTGCCGGGCATCGACGTGCCGTTCCACTCGCAGGTGCTGCGGGTCGGTGTCGCCGAGTTCCGGCGCTCACTGGAACGTGCGATGCCGCGGGGCAAGGACCCCAAGGTGATCATCGGGCGTTACATCCCGAACCTGGTGCCGCGGCCATTCAGCCTGGACCGCGACTTCATTCAGGAGATCCGCGATCTGGTGCCGGCCGAACCGCTCGACGAGATCCTCGAGAACTACGAGTACTGGCGCAACGAGTGCCCGTTCGACCTGGCGCGCACCCTGATCATCGAGTTGCTGGCCTGGCAGTTCGCCAGTCCGGTGCGCTGGATCGAAACGCAGGATCTGCTGTTCACCGAGGAGGCCGCCGGCGGTCTGGGAGTGGAACGGTTCGTCGAGATCGGCGTGAAGTCCGCGCCAACCGTCGCCGGGCTGGCCACCAACACCCTCAAGTTGGCCGAATATGCCCACAGCACAGTGGAAGTGCTCAACGCCGAGCGTGACGCCGCGGTGCTGTTCGCCACCGACACCGATCCCGAGCCCGAGGACATCGTCGACGAGGCGCCGGTCGCCGAGTCGAACGGCGCGGCGTCGGCGGAGGCGGCACCTGCCGCAGCGCCGGCCGCCCCGGTCGCGCCATCCGGGGCGCCACGGCCCGACGACATCGGGTTCGACGCCGCCGACGCGACGCTCGCCCTGATCGCGCTGTCGGCCAAGATGCGCATCGACCAGATCGAGGAATTGGACTCCATCGAGTCCATCACCGACGGTGCGTCGTCGCGGCGCAACCAGTTGCTGGTCGACCTGGGTTCGGAGCTGAACCTCGGCGCCATCGACGGCGCCGCGGAAGCCGACCTGGCCGGCCTGCGCGCGCAGGTCACCAAGCTGGCCCGCACCTACAAGCCCTACGGCCCAGTGCTTTCCGACGCGATCAACGACCAGCTTCGGACCGTGCTCGGCCCGTCCGGTAAGCGACCCGCCGCGATCGCGGAGCGGGTCACCAAGACCTGGGAGTTGGGCGAAGGCTGGGTCAAACACGTCACCGTCGAGGTGGCACTCGGGACTCGTGAGGGAACCAGCGTCCGTGGCGGCTCGCTGGGCAACCTCCACGAAGGTGCGCTGGCGGATGCCGCCGCGGTGGACAGCGTCATCGACGCCGCTGTCACGTCCGTGGCGGCCCGCCGGGGCATCGCGGTGGCATTGCCGTCCAGCGGTGGCGGCGGCGGTGCGACCGTCGACGCCGCGGCGCTGAGCGAGTTCACCGACCAGATCACCGGTCGCGACGGCGTACTCGCCTCGGCGGCTCGTCTGGTGCTGGGCCAGCTCGGCCTCGACGAGAAGGTCAGCGTGCCGCCGGCCGCCACCGACGCCGAGCTGATCGACCTGGTCACCACCGAACTCGGCTCGGACTGGCCGCGATTGGTGGCGCCGGTGTTCGACGGCAAGAAGGCGGTCGTGTTCGACGACCGGTGGGCCAGCGCACGCGAGGACCTGGTCAAGCTGTGGCTCATCGACGAGGACGAGGCCAACGCCGACTGGGCGAAGCTCTCGGAGCGCTTCGAGGGAGCCGGCCACGTGGTCGCCACGCAGGCAACCTGGTGGCAGGGCAGGGCTTTGGCCGTCGGACGGCAGATCCACGCCTCGCTGTACGGCCGGATCGCGGCGGGCGCGGAGAACCCGGACAACGGTCCGTTCCACGCCGAGGTCGCCGTGGTGACCGGTGCGTCGAAGGGCTCGATCGCCGCGTCGGTGGTCGGGAAGCTGCTCGACGGCGGTGCCACCGTCATCGCCACCACGTCCAAACTCGACGACGACAGGCTGGCGTTCTACCGGAACCTGTATCGCGACCACGCCCGTTTCGGCGCGTCATTGTGGGTGGTGGCGGCCAATATGGCGTCCTACTCCGACATCGACGCCCTCGTCGAGTGGATCGGTCACGAGCAGTCCGAAAGCCTTGGGCCGCAGTCGATTCACATCAAGGATGCCCAGACCCCGACGCTGCTGTTCCCGTTCGCGGCGCCGCGGGTGGTCGGCGACCTGTCCGAGGCCGGTTCGCGCTCGGAGATGGAAATGAAGGTCCTGCTGTGGGCGGTGCAGCGACTGATTGGCGGCCTGTCGAAGATCGGCGCCGAGCGCGACATCGCCTCGCGACTGCACGTCGTGCTGCCCGGGTCGCCCAACCGCGGCATGTTCGGTGGTGACGGCGCCTACGGGGAGGCCAAGTCGGCCCTGGACGCCGTGGTGACCCGCTGGGGGGCCGAGTCGTCGTGGGCCCAGCGTGTCAGCCTGGCCCACGCACTGATCGGCTGGACCCGTGGCACCGGGCTGATGGGGCACAACGACGCGATCGTCAGCGCCGTCGAGGAAGCCGGTGTGACAACGTATTCCACTGATGAGATGGCCGACATGCTGTTGGGGCTCTGCGACGTCGAGTCGCGCGCAGCCGCGGCGAGCTCGCCGGTCAAGGTGGACTTCACGGGCGGTCTCGGCGACGTCGAACTGGACATGGCCGAGCTGGCGGCCAAAGCCCGCGAGGAGATGACCTCCGAAGCCGCCGTCGAGGAGGACGCCGCCGAAGAAGGCACTATCGCCGCGCTGCCGTCGCCGCCGCGCGGATTCAACCCGGCGCCGGCGCCGGCGTGGGACCACCTCGACATCGATCCATCGGAGTTGGTGGTCATCGTCGGTGGCGCCGAGCTCGGTCCGTACGGCTCGTCGCGAACCCGCTTCGAGATGGAGGTCGACAACGAACTGTCGGCCGCAGGCGTGCTCGAATTGGCTTGGACCACAGGGTTGATCAAGTGGGAAGAGGACCCGACGCCGGGCTGGTATGACGTCGCGTCTGGTGACCTGGTCGACGAGGCGGAGTTGGTCGAGCGCTACCACGACGTGGTGGTCGAGCGTGTCGGCATTCGCGAATTCGTCGACGACGGCGCAATCGACCCCGACCACGCCTCGCCGTTGATGGTGAGCGTGTTCCTGGACAAGGACTTCACGTTCGTCGTCTCCTCGGAGGCCGACGCCCGCGGGTTCGCCCAGTTCGACGCCGAGCACACGGTGGTGCAGCCCATCCCTGGCTCGAGCGATTGGCAGGTTACGCGCAAGGCGGGCACCGAGATTCGGGTTCCTCGCAAGACCAAGCTGTCGCGGACCGTCGGCGCGCAGATCCCGACGGGCTTCGACCCGACAGTGTTCGGCATCAGCCAGGACATGGCCAGCTCGATCGACCGGGTGGCGCTGTGGAACATCGTTGCGACCGTCGACGCTTTCCTGTCGTCCGGCTTCACACCGACCGAACTGCTGCGCTGGGTGCACCCGGGCCTGGTGGCCAGCACTCAGGGCACCGGTATGGGCGGTATGACGTCGATGCAGACGATGTATCACGGCAACCTGCTGGGCCGGAACAAGCCGAACGACATCCTGCAGGAAGTTCTGCCGAACGTTGTCGCCGCGCACGTGATTCAGTCCTACGTGGGTAGTTACGGCGCGATGATCCACCCGGTCGGCGCGTGCGCCACCGCGGCGGTCTCGGTCGAGGAGGGCATGGACAAGATCCGCCTCGGCAAGGCCGAACTGGTGGTCACCGGCGGCTTCGACGACCTGACGCTGGAGGCCATCATCGGCTTCGGAGACATGGCGGCGACAGCCGACACCTCGATGATGCGCGGCAGGGGAATCAGCGACTCCAAGTTCTCCCGGCCTAACGACCGTCGCCGGCTCGGCTTCCTGGAAGCCCAGGGTGGCGGGACGATCCTGCTGGCCCGCGGTGACCTCGCGGTCAAGATGGGTCTGCCGGTGCTCGCTGTGGTCGGCTACGCGCAGTCGTTCGCCGACGGCGTGCACACATCGATTCCGGCTCCCGGCCTGGGTGCGCTGGGTGCGGGCCGGGGCGGCAAGGACTCGCCGCTGGCACGGGCGCTGGCCAAGCTGGGTGTCGGCGCCGACGACATCGCGGTGATCTCCAAACACGACACCTCGACGCTGGCGAACGACCCTAACGAAACCGAGATGCATGAGCGCCTTGCCAATTCGATCGGCCGCTCCGATGGTGCTCCGCTGTTCATCGTGTCGCAGAAGAGCCTCACCGGGCACGCCAAGGGTGGCGCGGCGGTCTTCCAGATGATGGGCCTGTGCCAGATCCTGCGCGACGGCGTGATCCCGCCGAACCGCAGCCTGGACTGCGTCGACGAGGAACTCGCCGACTCCGCGCACTTCGTCTGGGTTCGCGAGACCCTGCGGCTCGGCGGGAAGTTCCCGCTGAAGGCCGGTCTGGTGACCAGCCTCGGGTTCGGCCACGTGTCCGGCTTGGTCGCGCTGGTGCACCCGGAGGCCTTCATGGCCACGCTGGACGACGAGCAGCGCGCGGATTATCAGCGACGGGCCGACGCCCGCCTGCTGGACGGTCAGCGCCGCCTGGCGTCGGCGATCGCCGGTGGCCGCCCGATGTACGAGCGGCCCGCCGACCGTCGCTTCGACCATGAGGTGTCCGAGAAGCGGCAGGAAGCGGCGATGTTGCTCGACCCGAACGCGCGATTGGGCGACGACGACATCTACGGCCAATAGGCATCCGATAGGTTTCTCACAATGAGCATCGTCGATGACGATGGTGCCGGCGCAGCCGGGACCGAGGAGTGGCGCAGGTGAGCATCGTCGGAGTGGGGATAGACCTTGTCTCCATTACTGAATTCGCCGAGCAGGTCGACCAGCCGGGAACGGTCTTCGCCGAGACGTTCACGCCAGGTGAGCGGCGTGACGCGTCGGTCAAGAGTTCGTCGGCCGCACGCCACCTCGCGGCCCGGTGGGCGGCGAAGGAGGCCGTGATCAAGGCCTGGTCGGGTTCGCGGTTTTCGCAGCGGCCTGTGCTGCGCGAGGACATCCACCGTGACATCGAGGTGGTCACCGACATGTGGGGCCGGCCGCGGGTGCGGTTGACCGGCGACATCGCCAAGCACTTGAGCGATGTCACGATCCACGTGTCGCTGACGCACGAGGCCGACACCGCGGCAGCCGTGGCGATCCTGGAAATGCCTTAACCTGCGCGAGCCGGGGGCAGCTGCGCGCGAGCGTGCGTGCCTGTACGTCGACACGCCGTAAAGACCGTGCAACTGCGCACGTTCGCGCGTCGTCGAAGCCCGGCTAGCCTCGTCACCATGAGCGATCTCGTCGAACGCGTCCGTGAGTTGCTGCCGTCGGTTCGCGACGATCTGGAAAATCTGGTCCGCATCCAGTCGGTGTGGGCCGATCCGGGCCGCCGCGACCAGGTGCACCGCAGCGCCCAGGCGACCGCAGACCTGTTGTCGCAGGCCGGATTTGACGATGTACAGATCGTCAGCGCGGGCGGGGCGCCGGCCGTCATCGCCCGCCACCCCGCGCCGCCGGGGGCGCCGACGGTGCTGCTGTACGCCCACCATGACGTCCAGCCCGAAGGCGATCCCGAGCAGTGGGTGTCGCCGCCCTTCGAGCCGACCGAACGCGACGGGCGTCTCTACGGCCGCGGCAGCGCCGACGACAAGGCGGGCATCGCAACGCATTTGGCGGCGTTTCGGGCGCATGGCGGCAACCCACCGGTCGGCGTGACGGTGTTCGTCGAGGGTGAAGAGGAGTCGGGATCGCCGACGCTGGGCCGACTGCTGGCCGCTCATCGCGACGCACTCGAGGCCGATGTGATCGTCATCGCCGACTCGGACAACTGGAGCACCGAGATTCCGGCGTTGACGGTGTCGCTGCGCGGGTTGGCCGACTGTGTGGTCGAGGTGGCTACCCTCGACCACGGCCTGCACTCCGGACTGTGGGGCGGTGTGGTGCCCGATGCGCTGTCGGTTCTGGTGCGGATGCTGGCCAGCCTGCACGACGACGAGGGCAACGTCGCGGTGGCCGGTCTGCACGAAAGTACCGCCGCGGCAGTCGATTACCCGACCGATCGGGTCCGCACCGACTCGGGGCTGCTCGATGCTGTGAGCGAGATTGGTTCCGGCTCGGTACCGCAGCGCATGTGGGCCAAGCCGGCGATCACGGTCATCGGGATCGATACGACTTCCGTTGCGGCGTCGTCGAATACGCTGATCCCGCGGGCCCGGGCCAAGGTGAGCATGCGGGTCGCCCCCGGCGGCGACGCGGCACAGCACCTCGACGCGTTGACGAGCCACCTCGAGCAGCACGCGCCGTGGGGAGCGCACGTCACCGTCACGCCTGGCGACATCGGTCAGCCCTACGCCATCGACGTGACCGGTCCGGTCTATGACGCCGCGCGGACCGCTTTCCGGCAGGCCTGGGGGACCGAGCCGGTCGACATGGGCATGGGCGGCTCGATCCCGTTCATCGCAGAATTCGCCGCCGCGTTCCCGAACGCGGCGATCCTGGTCACCGGCGTCGAAGACCCCGGCACGCAGGCGCACAGCGTCAACGAGAGCCTGCATCTGGGCGTGCTGGAGCGGGCCGCGACCGCGGAGGCGATACTGCTGGCGAACCTGGCCTAACCAGGCCGCTAACGCGCTAGACTTTGCTGCACGTCTGCGCGGAAAAGTTTCGCGCGGGAACGTGACGGGGGCCGCTTTCCGAAAGGCCACCATGAACCGTTATCTCACATTCGCATATGGGGCGCTCAGCTACGTGGCCTTCCTAGCCGCGTTCGTCTATTCCGTTGGATTTGTCGGCAATCTCGTCGTTCCCCGAAGTGTCGACAACGGGGTCTCGGCGCCCATCGGGGAGGCGGTTGCTGTCAATGTATTGCTGCTCGGGTTGTTTGCCGTTCAGCACAGCGTGATGGCGCGACCGGCTTTCAAGCGTTGGTGGACGCGTCTGATACCGGAGATCGTCGAACGCAGCACCTACGTGCTGTTGTCGAGTTTGGTTCTGGCCCTGATGTTCTGGCAGTGGCGGACGATGCCGGCAGTGATGTGGAACGTCGGAATACCGTCTGGACGGATCGCGCTATGGGTCCTGTTCTGGCTCGGTTGGGCGACGGCCCTGGCGTCGTCGTTCATGGTCAGTCATGTCGACCTGTTCGGACTGAGACAGACTTACCTGGCTTGGCGGGCAAAGCCTTACACCCCGATCGACTTTCGGATCCGCCTGCTGTACCGCATCGTGCGGCACCCCCTCATGCTGGGCTTCGTCATCGCGTTTTGGGCTACACCGACGATGACGGCCGGCCATCTTCTCTTCGCGCTGGCGACAAGCGGATACATCCTGGTCGCAGTGCAGCTGGAAGAGCGTGACCTGATATCAGCGCTCGGCGATCAATATCGCCGGTATCGCCGCGCGGTGCCGATACTCATTCCAGGACTCCGGCGGCCTGGTCACCGTAACGACGATCCAAGGACGGGTGCGAACGTCATCAGGTAAAGGTGCGACCGGCGATGATCATTGACCGTCTGCACTGCCGTGCATGAGAATTCGTTGATGGGCGAAGTCCGCGTGAAGAACCTGATGAGCCCGGACGACACCCTCGAGTTTCCCGGGATCAAGGTTCGTCAGGTCGACGTCGGGGACCTGACGGTAGGCCAAATTGTGACGCAGCCGGGTTGGCGGTGGTCCACGCACGTTCGCCCACATGTCGGCGGGGAATGGTGCGAGGCGCGTCATGTAGGGGTTGTGCTGTCGGGCCGCTTCGAAGTCGTGTTGCGTGACGGGACCACGCTCGCATTTGGGCCGGACGACGTATTCGAGATCCCGCCGGGTCACGACGGGTACACCGTCGGGAACGACCCGTGCGTTCAGATCGAGTGGTCGGGATTACGCGCCTTCGCGGGCTTCCGGCTCCTCGGTAAGCACGCCCGAGCGCTGGTGACGCTGATGTTCACCGACATCGTCGACTCCACCACGATGGCCAAACGTCTGGGCGACCGCGCCTGGAGGGATGCGCTCTCCTCGCACTATGAAGCGACGCGGGCGGCGTTGGAGCGTTACCACGGCCACGAGGTCAACACGACCGGAGACGGCTTGCTTGCGACCTTTGATGGACCGGCCGCCGCTCTGCGGTGCGCAGCGACGGTAAGCCGGGCCGCTGGTCGGGAGGGTCTCCAGATACGCGCGAGCGTCCACATCGGGGAAGTGGAGGTAGTAGGGAGCGACGTACGCGGCGTGGCGGTGCACGAGGCGGCACGGATCCTCAGCATGTCGGCGGCGAACGAAATCTTGGTGTCGAGCACGACGCGAGCCTTGGCGGGTAATGCCGGGTTTCTGTTCCAGCCCCGCGGCACGCACGTTCTCAAGGGTCTGCCGGGCGAGTGGGAGCTGTTCGCATGCATCGAGGAGGGCAAGCGCGCGGCCGAGATCGAATGAAATCTCCGCGGCCGGTCGATCTCAATGCTGCGGATTGCACCGACAGGTCGCGCCGGCTTTGACGTTGTACTGCGCGACTAAAAAGCCGTTTATAAGGGGGGTTGGGATAGTACCGCGACCACTTCTTGCAATGGGTCCGAAGTGGTTGATACCGCGCCCACATAGGGATGTGACAGTTCAACGACGAGGAAGAGGTTGGTCGCAACGATGACGGCGACGATGGCGACCATCGGATAGTGCAGGGCCGCTTTGTCGACGCCGTAGACGATCACCGTGCTGAGGACCAAAGCGCTGGTCAGCAGGATGACCGCCCAGAAGGGCCACGGGAGTCCGGCGTCTTCGCGGGCGGTGAGTAGTCGCACCGTACGTGCCTGGCTGATCTTGTCGAGGTTGGAGAAAGACGTCGCGAGCAGACTCTTCTGGGTATCCGTCTTCGGGACCACGCCCTGGTAGGCCTGATACACCTGTCCCAGGGCAGTGTCGACAGATGCCGACCGGCTGTTCCCAGCGTGCGGCCATTCGGCAATGGCGGCCCGTTCATACGTCAACAGGCTCTGCCGGATGCGATTGGCGTCCGGCGCATCGAAAACGACTGTGTCTCTTGCCATTTGCGCCGCCGATGCACCCTCGGCGCGCGCGTTGCCGTCCGCGGCGTTGTTCTGCCCCCACATGGAAGAGACGACGAAGCCGATGAAGAAGGCATAGACGAACCCGATGAAGCCGTAGGTGAACTTGGTCGCGTCGTTGTGCGCGTCACCTTTCAGCGCGGGGAACCGCCGGCGCACGTAGGTCTGAAGCAGCACCGCTCCGCCCGCGACGAGCACGATCAACCCGGTGAGCAGTGCCCACGACGGGATGTAGGTCACGATCGACCAAGTCATCGGCTACCTGAACCTAGACGGAGAGCTCGCGGCGCAGCTTGGCCACGTGGCCGGTGGCCTTGACGTTGTACTGAGCTTCGGCAATCTTGCCCTTCTCGTTGACGACGAACGTCGAGCGAATGACACCCTGGACGGTCTTGCCGTACATCTTCTTCTCGCCGTAGGCGCCGTAGGCCGCCAGCACTGCGCGCTCGGGATCCGACAGCAACGGAAACGTCAGACCCTCGGCGTCGCGGAACTTGGCGAGCTTCTCCGGCTTGTCGGGGGAGATGCCGACGACGTCGATGCCGGCCCCGTTCAAATCGCTGAGGCTGTCGCGAAAGTCGCAGGCCTGTTTGGTGCAGCCGGGCGTCGACGCCGCCGGGTAGAAGTACACGATCACCCGGCGGCCCTTGTAGTCGGCAAGCGAGACTTTGTTGCCATCGGCGTCGGGGAGGGAGAAGGCGGGCGCTTTGTCGCCCGGCGCGAGGCGCGCGGTGTCGGTCACGGAGCTGCCTTTCTGTTCACCGGCAGGTCTGACGAGCGCCGGCTGATCTAGGGTAGGCGGCAGGCACCAACCTCGACCGAGCCTGGTCTGGGTTCGCCGACGACAGGGAGGATCGAGAGTGGCGGAGCGGGATCCCGACACCATCAAGCAAGAGATCGACAGGGCTCGCGACCAGCTCGCATCGACGGTCGATTCGCTCGCTGTGCGGGCCAATCCTCGCCGCCTCGCCGACGACGCGAAGGCGCGCGCGATCGGATTCGTCAAAAAGCCCGCGGTAGCGATCTCACTGGCCGGCATTGCGGCGCTGGCCGCCGCATTGGCAGTACGTCGGATTCGCAACCGGTAAACCCACACACCGCCAGTGGAACGACTGGGTGTCGCCCGGAATCGACTACGTCCCGCTGTGCCCCGGCCTGCCCATCGCCACCGACTAGAGCGGGTCACTCCGGTTCGACGGCACGCTTCCACGCCAACGGGCTCAGTTCGCGGAACGGGTCCTCGGCGCGGGTGGTCAACAGTTCGGACAGGATGGCCTCGAGCGAGCGCTTGGTCAGAGCCTTCAACGACTCGACCCACTCGTCGTCTGACGTGTCTTCCGGCTTCGTCGTGGCAAGCGGCTGTCCGAATTGCAGATACATCCGCTGAGGGCGAGGGATCCAGGTGGGGCCGACGCCACGCACGAGCGGCATCGCCATGTCGGAGTTGCCCGTCAATCTGGTGCTGACGGCCAGACTCAGTCGACCGCCCAGGCTGTCGCGGGTAACCAAGCTCTTGTAAACGTCGTCGCCGCCGACCAGCCCGACCGGGACGATCGGATAGTCGTGCTCCGCTGCGATGCGCGCGAATCCCGACCGGCCGGTCCAATTCAGTTGGTATTCCTCGCCTTTGAATTTTGCTATCTCGCGGCCGCCGCCGGGGAACACCAAGATGGTCTCGTTGTTGCGCATGAGTTCTCGTGCGGCTTCACGTTCGCCCACCACGCCGCCGTAGGCGGTCATCAAGTCGCGACCGAAGCCAAGTCGTTCGCCAAAGCGCCGATCGGCCAGGGTGCGCACCCGAGCACCGATTCCTCGTCGCACAAAGTGTGGGATCAGCAGGACCTCGCCGCCGACGAACTGAGTGTGGTTGCCCACCAAAAGGAATCGCCCGTCGGGCGGCAGTAGGTCCAGGCCGCGTACATAGGGCCGGTACACGTCGACGAGGGGAGAGATGCGGGCCTGCAACCCGTCCAACGCGTAGCGCAGGGTTTGCACGCGCCGCGACGCGTGCTGCGCGGACTCTGGATCGATGGGCTGGTTTTCGACAACGTCGGCGGTAGTAACGGGCATAGCGGCCACTATACCGAACGAACTAGTTCGTATGGTTAGATTCGTGGTGTGCGAACCACCACTGAGTTGCGGGACGCGGTCTTGTCAGCGGCTCGGTCGGAGTTTGCCCAGTACGGGCTGGCCGGTGCCCGGATCGATCGGATCGCGAAAGCCGCCGCCGCCAGCAAAGAACGCCTATACGCCCATTTCACCGATAAAGAGGCACTGTTTCGCAGCGTGGTCGCCGCCGACATTGCGGAGTTTTTCGCTGCGGTGACATTGCGGGGCGACGCCGTGCCGGAGTTCGTCGGCGACATCTACGACCTGGCCTGCGGGCGTCCCGAGCACCTGCGAATGATCACGTGGGCCAGCCTCGAGGGCCTCGCCCTCGATCCGCCTTCGGTCGACGGGGGTGAACCGATAGTGACGCGGGATATCGGTGTGATCGAGGCGGCGCAAGCCGCCGGTCACGTGGACCCAGCCTGGGCACCCATGGACCTTCTGGTCATGCTTTTCGGCATCGGGCTGGCCTGGGCTCAGTCGCCCCATCCCGATGCGGCAGCCGCGGATCCCGCTGTCGTGGCCGCCCGCCGGGCGGCAGCTGTAGAAGCGGCACGCCGGATTGTCACTCCGGCAACATGATTCGCGATAGATGGAGTTGCTGGTGCGCCGTCAGGGTTTCGAACCCCGGACCCGCTGATTAAGAGTCAGCTGCTCTACCAACTGAGCTAACGGCGCGTGCGTCCTGACGGACTGCGTTTGAGACAATAACAGTCATTCCGTCGACGGACGAAATCGTCGTGTGTGGCGTTCATCGGGGATGACGGTTACCAGTCGTTCACGCCCTAGAATACTCCGCAGTAACACGGCATTACAGCTCGCTAGGAGAAACACGCAGGTGGCAGGTCGCTTCAACAGGCTTCATGGCAGCGGCCGGCGGTGGCTGGCTGTGCTGCTGGTGCCGCTCGCCGTGTTCGGCGCGGGGGCCTGCAGCGGCAACGGTGGAACCCCGGCGCCGAAAGCCATCATGGACAAGGCCACCCCGTTCGGCGACCTGCTCGTCCCGAAACTCACCACGTCCGTCACCGACGGCGCGGTCGGCGTCGCGGTCGACAGTCCGGTGACGGTGACCGCCGACAACGGCGTGCTGGCCTCGGTCGAGATGGTCAACGAAAACGGCGGCACGGTCGAAGGCCAGCTCAGCCCCGATGCCGTGCGCTGGTCGACCACCGAGCGGCTGGGCTACAACCGGCTGTACACGCTGACCGCGAAGGCGCGTGGGCTGGGCGGCGTGGCCACCCGCCAGCTGTCCTTTCAGACTCACTCGCCGCACAACCTGGCGATGGCCTACCCGAGACCGAGCGAAGGCGAGGTCGTCGGTGTCGGCGAGACGGTCGCCGTTCAGTTCGACGAGAACATCGCGAACCGCGAGGCCGCCGAGAAGGCGATCCACGTGACCGCCGATCCGCCCGTCGAAGGGGCGTTCTACTGGCTGAACAATCGCGAAGTACGTTGGCGTCCTGAGCATTTCTGGAAGCCGGGAACCAACGTCGATGTCGCCGTCAACACCTACGGCATCGATCTGGGCGACGGGGTGTTCGGCCAGGACAACGCCCACACGCACTTCACGATCGGTGACGAGGTCATTGCGACGGCCGACGACAACACCAAAATGGTGACGGTCCGGGTCAACGGTGACGTCGTCAAGACCATGCCGACGTCGATGGGTAAGGACAGCACGCCCACCGCCAGCGGGACCTACATCCTTGGTGTGCGATTCGCGCACATGATCATGGATTCATCGACCTACGGCGTTCCGGTCAACTCGCCCAACGGATATCGCACCGAGGTCGACTTCGCCACCCAGATGTCTTACAGCGGTGTTTTCGTGCACTCGGCTCCGTGGTCGGTTGGCGCCCAAGGGCACACAAACACCAGCCACGGATGCCTGAACGTGAGCCCTAGCAACGCGCAGTGGTTCTTCGAGCACACCAAGCGCGGCGACATCGTTCAGGTGCTCAACACCCTCGGGCCGCCGCTCTCGGGCACCGAGGGTCTCGGCGACTGGAACATCCCGTGGGATCAGTGGCACGCCGGCAACGCCAAGGCGTGACACCGGCTCGCAACGTGACATTCGTTATCCGGCAACCTCATTCGCGTCCAGTTAAGCGTCCGGACGTCTAACACGCCGACTCGATCACTCATCCACGCACGCGGGCGGCAGCGCTCTTAACCTTGGCGGTATGGGTGAAATTCTCGGTCAGCAGGAGACGGCGGCCCAGCGCAGCCGCCTGGCCGCATTCGGGGGCATTGTGCTGTGGCAGGTGGTCGGCGTCGCCGCCGGCGCAATCGGCTATGCCGCCGAGGCCGGCGGCTTCGAACTCGAGATGCGCAGAGCCGCCTTGCGCGCTCAGCGCTAGCGATCAGCGCCGAGCGCGTGGCGCTCACGTGGGGTGACTGACGGGACTTGAACCCGCGACATCCAGGATCACAACCTGGCGCTCTACCAACTGAACTACAGCCACCATGGCCGCCCAGCGAGAAGCGGCGTCATCGATCTTAGCGGCTCGGGTCCCCGGGGGCCGAATCTGTTTCCTCCGGCGCGGCCGAGTCGACACCGAGCTCGTCGGCCACAGCGGCGATCTCGCTGGTCGTGGGACCGGGCGGCGTCACGAAGGCGGTGCCCCGGTAGTACTTCAGCTCACGGATGGATTCGTGGATATCGGCCAGCGCGCGGTGCGCCAGGCCCTTGGACGGCTGGCCGTAATAGATGCGCGGATACCACCGTCGGCAGAGCTCCTTGATCGAGCTCACATCGATCATCCGGTAGTGCAGAAACGAGTCCAGGGTCGGCATGTCGCGGGCGATGAAGCCGCGGTCCGTGGAAATCGAGTTGCCCGCCAGCGGCGCCGTTTTGGCCTGTTTGACGTGTTGACGGATGTAATCGAGCACCGCGGCCTCCGCGGTGGCGACATCGACGGTGGATGCCCGCACCTCGTCGATCAGCCCGGAACGGGTGTGCATTTCGGTGACGACGTCGACCATCGCGGTCAATGCGTCGTCCTCGGTATGGATCACCATGTCGAGGCCGTCGCCGAGGATGTTCAGTTCGCCGTCGGTCACCAGCACGGCGATCTCGATCAACTTATCGGAGGTCAGGTCCAGCCCGGTCATCTCGCAGTCGATCCACACCAGTTCGTCCCGCACAGCGTTCACACTAGGCAAAGTTAGCTGGCGAGGCTGCAGCACCCCGCCTGAGCGTCGCAGCCAGTAAGGTCGGGCGTGATCTTCGACCATGGCGATCCGGGAGAGGCAAGGTCTCATGAGCAGCGACTCGACAGCGCAGGCACAGCAGATCGCGGCCGGCTACGCCGTCGGCGGGCAGGCGTTGGAACTGGGCACTGTGGTGATCGACGGTGAGACGGACCCGACCGCACAGATCCGCATCCCGCTCGCCACCGTCAACCGGCACGGCCTGGTGGCCGGCGCGACTGGTACCGGTAAGACCAAGACACTGCAGGTGATCGCCGAGCAACTGTCGGCCGCGGGTGTGCCGGTGCTGATGGCCGATGTGAAAGGCGACCTGTCCGGGCTGTCACGCCCCGGTGAGAGCAGCGACAAGATCACCGCGCGGTCGAAGGAAACCGGCGACGACTGGGCGCCGACCGGCTATCCGGTGGACTTTCTGTCGTTGGGCACCAAGGGCATTGGCGTGCCGGTGCGAGCCACGATCGCCAGCTTCGGGCCGATTCTGCTGTCAAAAGTGTTGGGGCTCAACGCTACTCAGGAGTCGACGCTCGGCTTGATCTTTCACTATGCCGACCAGAACCACTACGAGCTGCTCGACTTGAAAGACCTGCGTGCGGTGATCGCAAAGCTCACCAGCGACGAGGGTAAGGCAGACTTGAAGTCACTGGGCGGAGTGTCCGCGCAGACGGCCGGCGTCATCCTGCGCGCATTGGTGAACCTGGAAGCCGAAGGCGCCGATACGTTCTTCGGCGAGCCGGAACTGAAGCCCAAGGATCTGCTGCGTTTGGACGACAAGGGCCGCGGCGTCATCTCGTTACTGGAACTCGGTGCCCAGGCCGCACGTCCGGTGCTGTTCTCCACTTTTTTGATGTGGGTGCTGTCGGATCTTTTCCGGACGCTGCCGGAGATCGGCGACGTCGACAAGCCCAAGCTGGTGTTCTTCTTCGACGAGGCGCACCTGCTCTTCAGCGAAGCGTCCAAGGCGTTTTTGGAACAGGTCGAGCAGACCGTCAAGTTGATCCGTTCGCGCGGCGTCGGAGTGTTCTTCTGCACTCAGCTGCCCACCGACGTGCCCAACGAGGTGCTCTCGCAGTTGGGTGCGCGCATCCAGCATGCGCTGCGTGCGTTCACTCCCGACGATCAGAAGGCGCTGACGAAAACCGTCCGCACTTATCCGAAAACCGATGTGTACGATCTTGGTTCGGCGTTGACGTCGCTGGGAATCGGGGAAGCGGTGGTCACCGTTCTCTCCGAGCGCGGCGCCCCGACCCCGGTGGCGTGGACCAGGCTGCGCTCGCCGCGGTCGCTGATGGCTGCTATTGGCGACGACGCGATCGGCGCCGCCGCCAAGGGCAGCCCCCTGCAGGCGACCTACGGCGAGACGAAAGACCGCGAATCCGCTTACGAGAAAATCGAAGCCGAGAAGGCCAAGGCGCAAGCCGAACAGCCGGCGCAGGCACCGGCGAGATCGAAGAACGCGCCCGCGGCCGCGGAAAAGCCCGGCTGGTTCACGCGTTTCGTGAACAGCAAGGGCTTCCTGGCATTCATCAGAGCGTTTGCGCCCCAGCTTGCCCGCAGTATCGTCAACTCGTACAACCGCCGTCGCTAGGTTAGCCGCCGCCCATCTTCTTGTAGAAGCGCCCGACGATCGGCGCGACGATCGCGCGCGGCGAATACTGGCTGGCCGTCGACATCGCCTTGGACGTCACGCCGGGCACGACGCGCATCTTGTTGCGGACCAACGCATCCAGCGATTTCTTCGCGGTGTATTCGGTGGAGATCCACAAGAAATTCGGCACTAATTTCTCGACGATCGACGCTTCGGCCGGGTCCGGCAGTTCGGTGCGCACCGGGCCGGGGGCCAAAACCGAAACGTGCACACCGGTCTTGCGCAATTCGCCACGTAGTGACTCGCTGAAGGTATTCGCAAACGCCTTCGTCGCAGCGTAGGTCGCGTTGTAGGGAATCGGCGAATTGCCTGCTGCCGAACCGGATATCAAGATGCCACCGGCCTTGCGCTGGAGCATTCCCGGCAGCACCGCCAACACCATGTCGTGCACCGCGACCGCGTTCAGTTGGACCTGCGCCCGCTCGACCTCTGGGTCAAGCGTGGCCACCGGGCCGAAGGTCGCCGTTCCGGCGTTGGCACACAGAATCGATACGTTCCGGGTGGCCAGCTCGTCGATGAGTTTCGCGCGGTCGACGGTGTCGGCGAGGTCGGCGGGACGGACTTCGACCGTGACGCCGTACTTTTCGCTCAGGCTGCCGGCCAACTCGTTGAGCAGATCCTCGCGGCGAGCCGTGATGATCAGACTGTGACCGCGAGCGGCCAATTCGGTCGCCAGCGCTGCGCCGATGTTCTGTGAAGCTCCGGTGACAACTGCGCGAGCGTCGGGACTGGGGGCGGGTACCGGCATGCGCCAATGGTAGACAGACCAACGATGCCTGAATCCAGCAGTCACGTTTCGCCCGGCGCCAAGCGGTCTCAAGCAGTGGCGTGGGCGCTGTGGGACACCGGTTCCGCGGGCGTCAGTGCGGTCGTCGTGACATTCGTGTTCTCGGTGTATTTGACCGGGGCCGTCGGCAAAGGTCTGCCGGGCGGCGTGACGCCGGCGAGCTGGCTGGGCCGCGCCCTGGCGATCGCCGGGTTGACCATCGCCGTGCTGGCGCCGGTGATCGGCGTCTGGGTCGAGAATCCCCGGCGACGGCGTCTCGCCCTGACCGTGTTGACCGGCCTAGTGGTCGCGATGGTCAGCGCGATGAGCCTGATCCGCGAGCGACCCGACTACCTGTGGGCCGGGCTGGCGCTGCTCGCGCTGGGCGCGGCCTGCGGCGACCTGGCGAGCGTCCCGTACAACGCGATGCTGCGGCAGCTGACGACGCCGCAGAACTCCGGTCGAATCTCGGGCTTCGGCCTGGCGGCCGCGTTTGTGGGCAGCGTCGGATTGTTGCTGCTGGTCTACTTCGGCTGCATCGACGGCAAGGGACCCACGCGAGGGTTCCTGCACCTGCCGGTCGGCGACGGGATGAACGTGCGGATCGCGATGCTCGTCGCCGCGGGATGGTTGGCGACTTTCGCGACGCCGCTGCTGCTGACCGCGCACAACCTGCCCTCGACGGCCGAGGGCGACGGCCCCGCAAAGACCGCGCTGGGCGGCTACCGACGGCTGTGGCAAGACCTGGTCGGCGAATGGCACCGCGATCGCAACCTCGTCTATTACCTGCTGGCCGCGGCGGTCTTCCGCGACGGCCTGGCCGGCGTGTTCACCTTCGGTGGGGTGGTCGGCGTCAATGCCTACGGGATCGCCCCGGACAACGTGCTGATCTTCGGCGTGGCCGCCAGCGTGGTGGCCGCGCTGGGTGCCGTCTTCGGCGGATTCCTGGACGACTGGATCGGCTCCAAACCCGTGATCATCGGATCGCTAACCTGCATCATCGCTGCCGGGCTGACCATGATGGCGCTGTCGGGGCCGAGTGCATTCTGGGCCACCGGGTTGCTGTTGTGCCTGTTCATCGGACCGGCCCAGGCGTCGGCCCGGACGTTGCTGCTGCGGATGTCCAGCGACGGCAAGGAAGGCGTGGCCTTCGGCCTCTACACGATGACCGGACGAGCCGTTTCGTTCATCGCGCCGTGGTTGTTCTCGGTGTTTGTCGACCTGTTCGGCGCCGTGCGCGCCGGGATGGGCGGGCTGTGCCTGGTCATGATGGTCGGCTTGCTGGGTCTGCTCGCGGTGCGGGCCCCACACCGCGTTGCGGTGACCGATTGACGTTAGAAGTCAGCCGTTGCCGTTGCAGATCGTCAGGCCGGCGCCGTTGCGCTGATTGATCTCAACGCCGTCGACCGTCACCGTGCAGGTGACATCGTGGCCGATGTTGACGATAGTGACGTTGGGCGTCTTACTGCCGGACTCGGGCAGGCTGACTTCTTTGGACCACGGCAACGGAACGTTGAATTCGGTCTGCATCATGCCGTCGTTGTCCACGTAGGTGATGCTGATCGCGCGGCCGTCACCGCTGACGTTGTAGACCACGGTCTGCATCGCGCTCGGGTCCGTGGGCCGGCTGGGCTCGGTGGTGGCCGGTTCGGGGGCCTGCGCCGTGTGCGAAGGCGAGTTCGGTACCACCGGGATCGGCTTTTGGGAGCTCGGCGTGGACGGCAGCGCGGGCACGGCGGTCTGCTTCCTCGCGGTGCCGTTGGCTATCACCAGGGCGATGACCAGCGCCGTCACCAGCACCACCGCCGCGGCCGCGGCGATCCACAGCCAACGCGGCGCCTTGGGCTTATCGGAATCGGGCTCCAACGGCGGTTGATTCGGCGGCGGCTGACCCTGCAGCCAGTACTGCGGAAGCTTGTCGGTGGGGTTTGCCGAGTTGGGGTCGAAAGACGAGCCGGAATAGTACGGCGGCGGGTAAGACGGCTGGCCGCTGTACGCAGGATCGGTGTAGGGCCGGTACGGCTGGTTCAGCCGGTCGGTTTGCTCGGTCCGCTCCTGGGTAGGACGGGTGTATCCGGGATGACGTCGATCGCTCATGCCCACCTCATTTTTGCAGGGTACCTGTAGCACAACCGTGGGTGCCGAAACGCCTGATTAACAGTGAAATTGGCCCTACACCTAGGAAGGTCCCGCGGTCAACGCGGCGACTGTCATCGCCCGCATCACCGCCCGGGACCGTGCCGCGCCGTCCGGTTTGAGGCTGTGCGGCGTGGAGTTGAGCAGGCCGAACACGGCGTGGGCCATCAGCCGGGCGTCGGTCTCGGCCAGCCCCGGCTCGACCCGGCGCAGCGCGCTCACCCAGACCTCGACGTACTGACGCTGCGCCCGTCGCACCTGGCGCTCGGCGGCGGCCGGCAGGTATGCGAGGTCGCGGTCCTGGATCCGGATCAGGTCAGGCTCGCCCAGCGCGAAGTCGAGGTGAAAGTCGATCAGGCCGTCCAGCGCCGCGGCAGCGTCGGTCTCGCGGGACTGCACCTCGCGCGCCCCGGCCAGCAGCCGCGTGCTGATCCCGACCAGCAACTCGACCAGCAGCGACTCCTTGTTGGGGAAGTGCCGGTAGATCGCGGGCCCGCTGACCCCGGCTGCGGCACCGATGTCTTCGAGTCGTACCGCCAGGAAACCCCGCTCGGCGAACAGGCGCTCGGCCGCGCCCAGCAGTTGTAGGCGGCGGTCAGATTTGCGCCGGCTACGAGGGTTCGGCTCCGGGGCGTGGTCACCGGGGTCGGCCGGAGCGGTCGCTGCCATTCCGCCTCCCTAGACAGTTCGGTTAATGGCCACTAACATAACACGAGTTAGTGACCATTAACCGAAATTGGCGTGTAACCGATGACCTCACCGGCGGAGAACCGCAGCGCGCACACCGCGCTTGTCGAACAGTTGCGCGCCAAGCTCGCGACGGCCGCACTGGGTGGTTCAGAACGTTCCCGCGCGCGTCATGTCGACCGCGGCAAGCTGTTGCCGCGCGACCGCGTCGACGGGCTTCTCGACCCCGGCAGCCCGCTGCTGGAGATCGCGCCACTGGCCGCCGACGGGATGTACGACGACGAGTGTCCGGGGGCCGGCATCATCACCGGGATCGGCCGGATCTCCGGCCGCGAATGCATGGTCGTGGCCAACGACGCAACGGTCAAAGGTGGTACCTACTACCCGATTACGGTCAAAAAGCACCTGCGCGCGCAGGAGATCGCAGCGCAGAATCGGCTGCCCTGCATCTATCTCGTCGACTCCGGCGGCGCGTTCCTGCCGAAGCAGGATGAGGTGTTTCCGGACCGCGATCATTTCGGCCGAATCTTCTACAACCAGGCCAATCTCAGTGCGCAAGGCATTCCGCAGATCGCCGCGGTGTTGGGATCGTGCACTGCCGGCGGGGCGTACGTCCCGGCAATGAGTGACGAAGCGGTGATCGTCCGCAACCAGGGCACCATCTTCCTCGGGGGACCGCCGCTGGTGAAGGCGGCCACCGGCGAAGTCGTCTCGGCCGAGGATCTCGGTGGCGGAGAACTGCATTCGAAGACCTCCGGTGTCACCGATCATCTCGCCCACGACGACCGCGACGCGCTACGGATCGTCCGGCGCATCGTGTCGACGTTGGGGCCACGCGAACCGCGGATCTGGGACGTGCGTCCGGCCATGGACCCGGTCGCCGACCAGTCAGAGCTTTACGACGTGGTCCCCGTCGACCCGCGGATTCCCTACGACGTGCACAGCGTCATCAACCGGCTGAGCGACGGCGGCGAATTCGCGGAATTCAAGGCGGAGTACGGAGCCACCCTGGTCACCGGGTTTGCCCATATTCACGGCCACCCAGTGGGAATCGTGGCCAACAACGGTGTGCTCTTCTCTGAATCCGCAGTCAAGGGAGCGCATTTCATCGAGCTCTGTGACAAGCGGATGGTCCCGCTGCTGTTTCTGCAGAACATCTCCGGGTTCATGGTCGGCCGCGAATACGAGGCCGGCGGCATAGCCAAACACGGCGCGAAAATGGTGACCGCGGTGGCGTGTGCCCGTGTTCCGAAGCTCACCGTGGTGATCGGCGGCTCTTATGGCGCAGGCAACTACTCGATGTGTGGGCGGGCCTATTCGCCACGCTTTTTGTGGATGTGGCCGAACGCGCGGATATCGGTGATGGGTGGCGAGCAGGCGGCCTCGGTGCTGGCGACCGTGCGCGGGGAGCTGACCGCCGAGGAGGAAGAAGCGTTGAAGGCTCCGATCCGCGCGCAATACGAACACCAAGGCAACCCCTACTACTCGACGGCCCGGCTCTGGGACGACGGGGTGATCGACCCTGCGGATACGAGAACAGTTGTCGGTCTTGCGCTTTCGGTAATCTCCACAGCGCCGGTCGAGCCGGTCTCCTACGGCGTCTTTCGGATGTGAGCGTGATGGGATTCCACACTGTTCTGGTAGCCAACCGCGGCGAGATCGCCGTCCGGGTGATTCGCACGCTCAAGGCGATGGGCATTCGAACTGTTGCCGTGTACAGCGATGCCGACGTCAACGCACGGCACGTTGCCGAGGCCGACGTGGCGATCGCGATCGGGCCGGCGGCGGCGCGGAGCAGTTACCTCAGCGTCTCCGCAATCGTCGACGCAGCCGTGCGGACCGGCGCGCAGGCCGTGCACCCCGGATACGGATTCCTCTCGGAGAACGCCGATTTCGCGGCGGCGCTGGAGAAAGCCGGAATCGCTTTTATCGGGCCGCCGGTGGACGCCATCCAGACGATGGGCGACAAGATCACGGCGAAGGGCACGGTGTCGGACTTCGGTGTGCCGGTGGTTCCCGGTATCGCCAGGCCCGGGCTCAGTGACAAGGAGCTGATCGCCGCCGCCGACGAAGTCGGCTATCCGGTTCTGGTCAAACCGTCGGCCGGCGGCGGCGGTAAGGGCATGCGGATGGTCGAGCAGCCGGCCGACCTGCCCGCCGCGCTGGTCAGCGCTCGCCGCGAGTCGGCCGCCGCGTTCGGTGACGACACCTTATTTCTAGAGCGATTTGTGCTGCGCCCCAGGCACATCGAGGTCCAAGTGCTGGCCGACAGTCACGGCAACGTGGTGCACTTCGGCGAGCGAGAGTGCAGCCTGCAACGGCGGCATCAGAAGGTGATCGAAGAGGCGCCGTCGCCGTTGCTCGACGAGGAAACGCGCTCCCAAATCGGCGCCGCCGCATGCGACACCGCGCGCAGTGTGGATTACACCGGCGCGGGCACGGTGGAATTCATTGTTTCTGCCGACCGTCCCGACGAGTTCTTCTTCATGGAGATGAACACGCGCTTGCAGGTCGAGCACCCCGTCACCGAGTTGGTCACCGGCTGGGATCTGGTCGAATGGCAAGTCCGGATTGCGGCGGGGGAGAAGCTGACTGTCGATCAGGCCGACATCGCCCTGCGGGGACACGCGATCGAAGCGCGAGTGTACGCCGAGGATCCGGCCAACGGCTTCCTGCCCACCGGTGGCGACGTGCTGGCAGTGACGGAGTCCGATGCGGCCGATGTGCGCACCGACTCCGGCCTGTCCGCGGGAATGGTCGTCGGCAGCGACTACGACCCGATGCTGGCGAAAGTCATTGCCTTCGGCCCGGATCGGGCCACCGCGTTGCGCACCCTGGATCGAGCCCTGGCCGACACCGCGGTGCTCGGCGTCGTGACCAACATCGAGTTCGTCCGTTTCCTGCTGGCCGACCCGGACGTTGTCGCCGGTCGGCTCGACACCGGTTTGTTGGACCGTCGTGCCGGTGACTTCGTCGCGGCCGCGCCGGCCGACGAACAGTTCGTCGCCGCCGCTGCCCTGCAGTGGTTGCGACGTTTTCCGGCCCCGGGGGCCGACCTGTGGGAGGTGCCGTCGGGGTGGCGCGTCGGCCGCCCGGCGCCGGTCAGCATCCGTTTGCGATCGGGCGAACGCACCGATCACGTGCACATCGTCGGCACTCCGGACGCCGCCGAGGTGCGCGTCGAAGACGGTGAAACGCATTTCCTGCAGGCCGCTTTGGTGGATGACCGGTTGACGGTGACGCTGGACCGACTGCGCATCACTTACACGGTCGCGGCGCAGGACGGCAAGATCTGGCTGGCCGGCGATGGCGTCTTCGCGGTGCTCGACGAGGTCCGTGAAGCACCGGTCCGTGACGACGAAGAGCACAGCGGCGACGCCGAATTGACCAGCCCCATGCCCGGTGCCGTCGTCGCGGTCGGCGTCGAACACGGCGCCGAGGTCGAGGCCGGCACGGTCGTGGTGACCGTCGAGGCGATGAAGATGGAGCACGCGCTGATGGCGCCCGTCGACGGTGTCGTGGAACTCCTCGTCGCGGCCGGCGACCAAGTCAAGGTGGGCCAGCCGTTGGCCCGAATTACCGCGAGCAGTAACGCAATACGAGTAGGGGACAGCGCAAATGAGTGATTTTCTGTCGACCGGGACGCTCCCGGACGAATACCAGCAACTGGCCAAGACGGTCCGCGACTTCGCGCAGAGCGTCGTTGCGCCGGTCGCCGCGAAGCACGACGCCGAGCACTCGTTCCCGTACGAAGTCGTGGCCGGCATGGCCGAGATGGGCCTGTTCGGGTTGCCGTTCCCCGAGGAATGGGGCGGCATGGGCGGCGACTACTTCGCGCTGTGTCTGGCGTTGGAGGAACTCGGCAAGGTCGACCAGAGCGTCGCGATCACGCTCGAGGCCGGCGTCTCTCTTGGCGCCATGCCGGTTTACCGGTTCGGCAACGACGCCCAGAAGCGGGAATGGTTGCCGCTGTTGGCAAGTGGGAAGGCCCTTGGCGCCTTCGGGCTCACCGAACCCGGCGGCGGCACCGATGCCGGCGCGACCAAAACCACCGCTCAACTCGACGACGGCAACTGGGTGATCAACGGCTCCAAGCAGTTCATCACCAACTCCGGCACCGACATCACCAAGCTGGTGACCGTCACAGCGGTGACCGGTGAGCGAGACGGCAAGAAGGAGATCTCGTCGATCCTGGTTCCGGCGCCCACAAAGGGTTTCACCGTCGAGCCCGCCTACGACAAGGTCGGCTGGAACGCATCGGACACCCATCCGCTCAGCTTCGACGACGTGCGGGTGCCGGAGGAGAACCTGCTCGGCGAACGCGGCCGCGGCTACGCCAACTTCCTGCGCATCCTCGACGAGGGGCGGATCGCGATCGCCGCGTTGTCGACCGGCGTCGCGCAGGGCTGCGTCGACGAGAGCGTGAAGTACGCCAAGGAGCGGGAGGCGTTCGGTCAGGCGATCGGTCGCTACCAGTCCATCGCGTTCACGATCGCGCGGATGGAAGCGCGCGCACACACCGCTCGCACGGCGTATTACGACGCCGCGGCGCTGATGCTGGCGGGTAAACCGTTCAAGAAGCAGGCCGCAATTGCCAAGCTGGTCGCCAGCGAGGCGGCGATGGACAACGCCCGCGACGCCACCCAGGTTCACGGCGGATACGGCTTCATGAATGAATTCACCGTGGCCCGGCATTACCGGGACAGCAAGATTCTCGAGATCGGCGAGGGGACCACCGAGGTGCAATTGATGCTGATCAGCCGCGAGGTCGGCCTGTGAAGTCGAGTGAGCGGAACGAACGCCAGTGAGTGACGGGAACGAGACGAACCATAAGCCTATGAGCGAGGAGTTCCGCGAGGTAGTCCAGCGCGGCTTGTGGTTCGAGGAGTTCGAGACCGGCGTGCGCTATCTGCACCGACCGGGCCGGACCATCACCGAGGCCGACAATGTGTTATTCACGACGCTGACGATGAACACCCAGGCGCTGCATCTTGATGCCGCGTTCTCCGATGCGCTCCCGCCGTTCAACCAGCGGCTGGTCAACTCGATGTTCACGCTGTCGACGCTGGTCGGCCTGTCGGTTGCGCAGCTGACGCAGGGCACCATCGTCGGCAACCTCGGATTCTCCGAAATCGCTTTTCCCAAGCCGCTTTTCCACGGCGACACGTTGTACGCCGAGTCGGTCATTCTCGAGAAGCGGGCATCGAAGAGCCGCCCCGGCGAGGGCATCGTGACTTTCGCGCACACCGGCCGCAACCAGCATGGCGACGTGGTCGCCACCGCGAAACGCAAGACGATGGTGCGGATGCGACCGGAGGCCGACTGATGGGTCTGCAGAATCCCGGCCCGGCATGGCTGTTCTGCCCAGCCGATCGTCACGAGCGCTACCAGAAAGCCGCGGCGGCAGCCGATGTCGTAATCCTCGATCTGGAGGACGGCTGCGCGGCCGCCGACCGGCCGGCCGCCCGCAAGTCCCTGATCGACGTGCCGCTCGACCCCTCACGAACCGTGGTGCGCGTTAACCAGTTCGGTACCGAAGACCAGAAACTCGACCTGCAGGCGCTGAAAGACACCCCGTACGACACCGTCATGTTGCCGAAATGCGAAGCGGTCGAACACGTCAGCGCCCTTGCGCCGCTGAACGTGATCGTGCTGGTCGAATCGCCGATGGGCGCGCTGACCGTCACCGAGACCGTCCAGGTGGACAACGCGATCGCGGTGATGTGGGGCGCCGAAGACCTGTTCGCCGTCCTGGGTGGCACGGCCAACCGCTATCCGGACGGCAGCTACCGCGAAGTGGCGCGACACGTCCGGTCGCAGTCGCTGCTGGCCGCCAAGGCGTACGGCCGGCTCGCCCTCGATTCGGTGTACCTCGACATCAAAAACCTCGACGGGCTACGCGGCGAGGTCGACGACGCGGTGTCGGTCGGCTTCGACGCGAAGGTGGCCATCCACCCTAGCCAGGTGCCGATCATCCGGGCCGGTTTCGTTCCATCTCCAGACCAAGTCGACTGGGCGCGAGGCGTTTTGGCGGCTGTTGTCGATCAGCGTGGCGTCTTCGCATTCGACGGCCTCATGGTGGATGCGCCCGTGCTGCGGCGAGCCGAGCGGATCGTGCGGCTGGCCGGTGACGCTGGCGTGTAGCTACCTGCGCTTCGCCGCGGCCAGCCGAGCCGCGAACTCCGGGGACTGGATCGAGTGGGCCTGCGGTCCGAGTTCGGTGTCCTTAGCCTGCTCGTGCAGGTCCACGTCGAGCGAACCAGGGCTGGCGGTGGAGCGCATGGTGGCCTTCGTCGCAAGGACCACCTCACGCGGCGCGGCGGCCGGGCCGGCCGCCAGCTCCAACGCCGCCGCAACCGGGTCCTCGGCCACGCTGAGCGCCAGGCCGTGTCGCACAGCCGCTTCGGCGTCGAAGCGCATGCCGAACAGCAACGCGGCGCGAGCCACCTGCGGTCCGACCGCGCGCTGCAGCATCCACGTCGCGCCGCCGCCCGGATGGATGCCCAGCTTCTGAAAACGGGCGTCGAACAACGCATGTGGTCCAGCGATGCGGACGTCAGCGGCCAGTGCCAGGTTCAGCCCCGCGCCGACTGCCGGGCCGTTGACCGCGGCAATCGTCGGCAGCGTGCATTTGCCCACGGCCATGAACCCGTCGTACAGCTGCCGCAACCCCTCTTCGGCGGCGCTGCCCAGAGCGCTGAGGTCAGCGCCCGCGCAGAACGCCTTGCCGGCGCCGGTGACCACCACGGCGTGCACATCGGAGTCGGACTGCGCGCGCTCGATCGCGGCGCGCAGCTCCGCGGACATCTCGCCGGTGACCGCGTTGCGGCGATCCGGGTCGTTGACGGTGATCAGCGCGACGTGATCGTCGACGCTGTACAGGACCAGGGACATCGGCACCTCCGGAGCCATTCATCTGCCACGTACGCCACATGCATCCCATCGGCCACAGTGGCACCTGCCAGAGTGCCCCCGGCAGGATTCGAACCTGCGACCACAAGATTAGAAGTCATGTGCTCTATCCAGCTGAGCTACGGGGGCCGAAGACTCCAGGCGCAGGTCAGTGTAGCCAACAAAAAATACGGGTATAGACGTCCCGCAACGCCGGAGCAAATGGCGTTGGCGGAATTAATGATTGGGCTAGGGTGAGGCCCGCCACACACGTACGCTACCGACGCTACGCCGGACGCAACGCCAGCGACGTGTGCTCAACGACGAGGAGTGGCAAAGGGCATGTCCATAGCCATAGATGTCAGAGCGCGGTACTCACGCGCGTGCGCCGAGATGCTGCGCCACGGATTGCAGCTCGCATCCGGGCCGGTGGGCGCCTACCGCACCGGTTCGCTGCTGCTCCGAGGCTCGCCAACGGTCGCCGGCTTCCTCGCCGGATGGCTCAGTACGGAATTTCCCCCGCATGTGGTCACCGGACACGCCCTGTCCGGGGTGGCTCCGTTGTCGATCGGCAAGGTGGCCACCAGCTGGGCGGCGCAGCGCGCTGACCGGATCCTCACGACCGCCCTGCAGGACGCTGTCGGTGCGCAGTACCGCGACTCGGTCCATCACCCGATCGACGACCGGCCGGAGCGCCGCGGAGGAGTGCTGCACGCCGCCGGCGGCCATCGACGCTACGCGGCAGAGACCTCGGACATCGTCTACGGCCCCAACGCACGCGACAACATGCTCGACGTCTGGCGGCACCGGGACATCAAGCCCGGCCACAAGGCGCCGGTGTTGCTGCAGATTCCGGGCGGCGCGTGGACGGTAAACGGCAGGCGGCCGCAGGGTTATCCGCTGATGGGCCGAATGGCCGAACTCGGTTGGGTCTGTGTCTCGATCGACTACTGCAAGAGCCCACGTAACGCGTGGCCGGCGCACATCGTCGACGTCAAGCGGGCGCTGGCGTGGGTGCGGCACAACATCGCCGACTACGGGGGCGATCCCGACTTCATCGCCGTGACCGGCGGCTCGGCGGGCGGCCACCTGGCCGCCCTTGCCGCGCTCACCGCCAACGACCCGCGACTGCAGCCCGGCTTCGAGGATGCCGACACGACTGTGCAAGCCGCAGTGCCCTACTACGGCGTCTACGACCTGACCGACCCCACGAAGATGCACGAGATGATGATGCAATTCCTCGAGCTTTTCGTGATGAAAGAGCAGTACGACAACAATCCCGAGCTGTTCGAACTGGCGTCGCCGATCAACCACGTCCACCGCGATGCGCCACCATTTTTCGTCCTGCACGGCGAAAGCGATTCGGTCATCCCGAGTGTGCAGGCGCGGTCGTTCATCGGAGCGCTCCGCGAGACCGGAGCGCCGACCGTCGGCTATGCCGAATTGCCCAACGCGCACCATGCTTTCGACTTGTTCGCCACCGTTCGGTCGCGATTGGCCGCCGATACCGTGGCCGACTTCTTGGGCGTCGTTTACGGACGGCATTCGCGGTCGCAAGCCAGGGCTTTACCCACCAGTGCCGTGTCCGCCGTCTAGGCCGGCATAGCGCATAACCATTTGCTCGCCTCGAATTCCGTAGCACGGCAGGATGATTGGCGGCGCGCCGGACGCGTGTCTGATCTTGCCTTCTGATCCGGACAATCGGCTACCGTCGCCGCGTCAAGCGGACTAGTTTGGAGTTGCCCGTAGCGCCCCGGCAGGGGTGCGCGGCCCAGTCGACACGGAAGGGTTTGTTGGTAATGGCGGCGTTGACGCGGTGGGCTGTCGATGGCTGAGCAGGTCGACGCGGCCGGGCTGCCCACTGCGCTGGGGCCAGTTGATTATCTGTTGCATCGTGGAGAGGCGAATCCGCGCACGCGCTCGGGGATCATGGCCCTCGAGATCTTGGACCGCACACCGGATTGGGATCAGTTCCGCGCCCGCTTCGAGAACGCGTCACGGCGGGTGCTGCGCCTGCGGCAGAAGGTCGTCGTGCCGACATTGCCGACGGCCGCGCCACGCTGGGTGGTCGATCCCGACTTCAATCTGGATTTTCATGTCCGCAGGATCCGCGTCGCGGAACCCGGCTCGGTGCGACAGGTGCTCGATCTCGCCGAGGTCATGGTGCAGTCGCCGCTCGACATCGCCCGGCCGCTGTGGACCGCCACGCTCATCGAAGGCCTTCCCGATGGCAAAGCCGCGACGCTGCTGCACCTGTCGCACGCCGTCACCGACGGTGTGGGCAGCGTCGAGATGTTTGCCCACATCTACGACCTCGAGCGCGATCCGGCGCCGCGGCCGACTCCGGATCAGCCCATCCCGCAGGACCTGTCGGCCAACGACCTGATGCGCGAAGGGCTCAACAACCTGCCTCTCAACGTGGCCAAGGGGGCGGGCGGCGCGCTGTGGGGTGCGGCGTCGGTGCTTGGGCGGGCGGTCTCGCGTCCCAGCGCCGCGGTCTCGGGCGTGCTGAACTACGCCCGATCTGGCGCCCGCGTGGTCAGCCGCGCCGCCGAACCCTCTCCGCTGCTTCGTCGCCGCAGCCTGGCCACCCGCAGCGAGGCCATCGACATTCCGCTGTCCGACCTACATCGGGCCGCGAAAGCCGGTGGCGGCTCGATCAATGACGCCTACCTGGCCGGCCTGTGCGGCGCCCTGGGGCGCTACCACGAAGCCCTCGGGGTTCCTATCTCTTCGCTGCCGATGGCGGTGCCGGTCAGCCTGCGGGCCGAATCCGATGCGGCCGGCGGTAACCGGTTCACCGGCGTCAACCTGGCGGCTCCGATCGGCACCAAGGACCCGGTTGCCCGCATGCAGAAGATCCGCCTGCAGATGACCCAACGCCGCGACGAGCCCGCGATGGACATCATTGGTTCGATCGCGCCGCTGCTGAGCGTGTTGCCGGGGCCACTGTTGGAATCGATGACCAGTTCGGTTGTCGCCTCAGACGTTCAGGCCAGCAATGTGCCGGTCTATCCCGGTGACACCTTCCTCGCCGGCGCAAAAGTGCTGCGGCAGTATGGCATTGGCCCGCTGCCCGGAGTGGCGATGATGGTCGTGCTGATCTCGCGGGGCGGTTACTGCACGATCACGGCGCGGTACGACCGCGCTGCGATCCGTGACGAGACGTTGTTCGCCCAGTGTCTGCTGGACGGATTCAACGAAATCCTCGCGCTGGCAGGCGATCCCGCTCCGCAGGCGGTGCCTGCCTCGTTCGAGGCTTCTGACACGTCGAGGCGATCGGTGGTGACCTCTTCATGAGCGGCAAGAACGGCGAGGCCAAGAAGCCGGCGCGTGATCTCCGGTTGCCCGGCTCGGTCGCCGAGATCATGGCCAGCCCGCCGGGGCCGAAGATCGGCGCGTTCTTCGACCTGGACGGAACTCTGGTCGCCGGCTTCACCGCGATCATTCTCACCCAGGAACGTCTGCGCCGCCGCGACATGGGTGTCGGCGAGTTGATCAGCATGGTCACCGCCGGCCTGAACCATCAACTCGGTCGCATCGAGTTCGAGGAGCTCATCGGCAAGGCCTCCGCGGCGTTGCGTGGACGCATGCTCAGCGATCTCGATGAAATCGGTGAGCGACTGTTCGTGCAGCGCATCGAATCTCGGATTTATCCCGAGATGCGCGAACTGGTGCGCGCCCACCTGGCTCGCGGCCACACCGTGGTGCTCAGCTCGTCGGCGCTGACCATTCAGGTCGCCCCGGTGGCGCGCTTCCTCGGCATCGTCAACACGCTGACCAACAAGTTCGAGACCAACGACGACGGGGTTCTGACCGGCGGGGTGGTCGCTCCGATTCTGTGGGGCCCGGGCAAGGCCGCGGCGGTGCAGAAGTTCGCAGGCGAGAACGGAATCGACCTCAAGGACAGCTACTTTTACGCCGACGGCGACGAAGACGTGGCGCTGATGTATCTGGTCGGCAATCCACGGCCGACCAACCCCGAAGGCAAGATGGCGGCAGTCGCCAAGCGGCGAGGCTGGCCGATTCTGCGTTTCACCAGTCGCAGTGGCGGGGGCATCACCGCCCAGCTGCGCACGCTCGCCGGCGTCGGCTCGGTGGTCCCCGTCGCGGCCGGTGCGCTCGGGATCGGATTGCTGACCCGCAGCAGGCGCCGCGGGGTCAACTTCTTCACCGCGACGTGGTCGCAGATGTTGTTGGCCGCCAGCGGTGTTGAGCTCAACATCCTCGGCAAGGAGAATCTCACCGCCGAGCGGCCCGCGGTGTTCATCTTCAATCACCGCAACCAGGCCGACCCGGTCATCGCCGGTGCACTGATCCGCGACAACTGGGTCGCGGTCGGCAAGAAAGAACTCGAGGGCGACCCCATCATGGGCACCCTCGGCAAGGCGCTCGACTCCGTCTTCGTCGACCGGGACAACCCGGCCGCCGCGATCGAGACGCTGCATCAGGTCGAAGAGCGTGCCCGCCAAGGGCTTTCGATCATGATCGCCCCCGAGGGCACCAGGCTGGACACCACCAGCGTAGGGCCGTTCAAGAAGGGGCCGTTCCGGATGGCGATGGCGGTCGGGATACCGATCGTGCCGATCGTGATCCGCAACGCCGAGATCATCGCCGCCCGCAACTCGACCACGATGAACCCCGGCACCGTGGATGTCGCTGTGTTCCCGCCGATTTCAGTCGCGGACTGGACGGTCGACACGCTGTCGGATCGCATTGCCGAAGTGCGGCAACTGTACGTCGACACGTTGGCGGACTGGCCGGTAGACGAACTGCCCGACCATGACGTGTACCGGAAGAAGCCGCCCCCGCGGAAGGCAGCGCCGGCCAAGAAGGCAGCGCCGGCCAAGAAAGCAGCGCCGGCCAAGAAGGCAGCGCCCGCAAAGAAGACCGTCGCGAAGAAAGCGGCGGCGAAGAAGGCCGCCGCGAAGGCGGCTCCGCGCAAACCGACCAAGGCCCAACCGGGTACACCTCGGCCGAAAGGACGATCGTGACAACGCAGTCCGCCGACGTCGGGTCGTTCACCACCGGCGCCCCGACACTGGTTCTGGCGGCGGCGTCCTCGCCGATCGAATCGGATTTGCTTGCCGAATGGGTGGATCAGCAACGCGCTCGCCATCCCGAGTCCAATCTCGAGGTGCTGGCGCTTCCGGAGCAGAATCCTTCGCCCGGTGCGTTGGCCCAACTCGTCGAGCAGCTGGAGATGGACGAAGACCGATCCATCGTGCCGGTGCGCGTGTTCTGGATGCCGCGAGCCGACGCGACGGCGTTGAACCGGCTGACGGCTCTGCTCCCGGGCCGAAATCCCTACCAGCCCAGCCAACGTCTCCAACGTATGATCCTGCGGTCCGATCGCGCCCGCGCACAGGTGGTGGCCGGCGAGTCGGCCAAGGTATCCGAGCTTCGTCAGCAGTGGCGAGACATCACGGTCGGCGACAACCCGCGTGAATTCGCACATTTCGTCACCCGCCGTGCGCTGCTGGCGATGGAACGCGCTGAGTACCGAATCCTTGGGCCGCAATACAAATCGCCGCGGCTGGTCCGCCCGGAGATCATGGCGTCCGCGCGGTTCCGCGCCGGCCTGGAGAAGATCCCGGGTGCCGACCTCGAGCGAGCCGGGAAGATGCTCGACGAGCTCGCCACCGGTTGGAGCCGGGCGTCGGTCGACCTCGTCGGTGTCCTCGGCCGGCTGTTCAGCCGCGGATTCGATCGCGAGATCGACTACGACGAATACCAAGTGGCTGCGCTTCGCACCGCACTCGAAGCTCACCCGGCGGTGCTGCTGTTCTCACACCGGTCCTACATCGACGGCGCGGTCATGCCGGTGGCCATGCAGGAGAATCGGCTCCCACCGGTACACGTATTCGCCGGTGTGAACCTGGCATTCGGGATCATGGGGCCGCTGATGCGCCGCGCCGGCACCATCTTCATCCGTCGCAACATCGGCAACGACCCGCTCTACAAGTACGTGCTCAAAGAGTACGTCGGCTACGTGGTGGAGAAGCGGTTCAACCTGAGCTGGTCGATCGAAGGGACTCGGTCGCGCACCGGAAAGATGTTGCCGCCCAAGCTCGGGCTGATGAGCTATGTCGCCGACGCCTATCTCGACGGCCGCAGCGACGACATCCTGCTGCAAGGTGTGTCGATCAGCTTCGACCAACTCCACGAGACCGCTGAGTACGCCGCCTACGCTCGCGGCGGTGAGAAGCGCCCCGAGGGCCTGAGCTGGATGTACAACTTCATCAAGGCGCAGGGCGAACGCAACTACGGCAAGATCTACGTCCGCTTCCCTGAAGCGGTTTCGATGCGCGAATACCTCGGCCCGTCGCACGGTCAGATCGCTGACGATGAGGACGCCAAACGACTTGCGTTGCAGAAGATGTCATTCGAGGTCGCGTGGCGGATCCTGCAATCCACACCGGTGAACGCGACCGGTCTGGTATCGGCGCTGCTATTGACCACACACGGCTTGGCGCTGACGCTGACGCAGCTGCACCATACGCTGCAGGACTCGCTCGACTACCTGGAACGCAAGAACACCCCGATGTCCACCAGCGCGCTGCGGCTGCGGACACCGGAAGGCGTTCGCGCGGCGGTCGATTCGCTGTCGAACGGACATCCGGTCACCCGGGTGGACAGCGGCCGAGAGCCGGTGTGGCGCATCGCTCCTGAGAATGAACACACCGCGGCGTTCTACCGCAACTCGGTGATCCATGCATTCCTGGAGACTGTGATCGTCGAACTGGCGCTGGCGTACGCCCGCCGGGTCGAGGGCCACCGGCTGGACGCCTTCTGGACACAGGCGATGCGACTGCGCGATCTGCTGAAATTCGACTTTTACTTCGCCGACTCGGCGTCCTTCCGCCAGAACATCGCCGACGAGATGTCGTGGCACGAGGACTGGGAAGCTCACGTCGCCGCGGGAGGTGGCGAGATCGACGCGATGCTCTATGCCAAACGACCGCTGATGTCGGACGCGATGCTGCGGGTGTTCTTCGAGGCCTACGAAATCGTTGCCGATGTACTTCGCGATGCGCCTGCCGACATCGATGGCAAGGAACTCACCCAATTGGCGCTGGGGATCGGCAAGCAATACGTGGCCCAGGGACGGGTGCGCAGCAGCGAACCAGTGTCGACATTGCTGTTCGATACCGCACGCCAAGTCGTCGCCGATCAGGGTCTGCTCGAGCCGGGGCCGGATCTGGCCGAGCGACGTGTCGCGTTCCGTCGCGAATTGCAGGCGATCCTGCAGGATTTCGACCACGTCGGGCAGATCGCGCGCAAACAATTCGTCGCGCGCGAGGCTGCGGCCCGCGCTGGGGGAAAGTCGTAGGTAACGCGCCCGTACCCTTTGGGGTATGACGGGTCCCGCGGCCACACGGCGCCGGGCGGTGGCATGGCCGCTGCTCATCGGGGTCGCGGCGTTGGCCGGGTGCACCGCCGCGGGGATCGGGGTGCTGTCTCTGGCTGCCGCGCTGACCGCGACCGGCCTGCCCGATCCCGGCCCGGTGACCACGATCGGCCTGCCGTTCGTCCGGGCCGCCGGTGAGATCGCCGCGGTGGTCGCCGTCGGCTCCTTCCTGACCGCGGCATTTCTGGTCCCACCGCAGGAGAACGGCGTGCTGGACGCCGACGGCTATCGCGCGCTGCGGGTCGGGACGGTGGCCGCCGGGACGTGGACGGTATGCGCCGCGTTACTGATCCCGCTGACCATCTCGGATGTGTCCGGGCAGCCGTTCACCGCGCACCTGAACCCTGCGAGTCTGTGGTCGCTGGCCGGCATCATCAACATCTCGTCCGCCTGGCGGTGGACGGCGCTGCTGGCCGCGGTGCTGACGGTCGCCAGCCTTCCGGTGCTGCGGTGGTCGTGGACGCCGCTGCTGCTGGCCGGTTCGCTCGTGACGCTGCTACCGCTGGGCCTGACCGGGCACTCGTCGGCCGGTGGCTCTCATGACTTGGCCACCAACAGCCTGCTGATCCACCTGGTCGCCGGCAGCCTGTGGGCTGGTGGGCTGCTGGCGCTGCTGACGCATGTGGTCCGCGGCGGCGGGCATGCCGATCTGGCCGCGCGGCGGTTCTCGACGATCGCGCTGTGGTGCTTCGGCGCGATGGCGGTCAGCGGCGTGGTCAACGCCCTGGTGCGGATCCGCCCGTCGGATTTGCTGTCCAGCGACTACGGGCGACTGGTCGTGGTCAAGTTTGTGGCGTTGTGCCTGCTCGGCGTGGTCGGTTGGCGCCAACGGCGCGTCGGAGTTGTTGCGCTGCAAGATGATCCGAGCTCACGCAGCCAACTGATCCGCCTCGCGGTGATCGAGGCGGTAATTTTCGGCCTCACGTTCGGCGTCGCCGTCGGCCTGGGCCGCACACCGCCACCGCCGCTGCCGGGCGGTGTCCCGTCGATCACCGACGTGAAGATCGGCTACGACTTCGACGGACCGCCCACGGCGGTGCGGGTGCTGTTCGACTGGCGATTCGACCTGATCTTCGGTAGCGCGGCCATCGTGTTCGCCGCGTTGTATCTGGCCGGGGTGCGCAGGCTGCGTCGACGCGGCGATGCCTGGCCGAAGGGCCGGACGGTGTCGTGGCTGCTGGGCTGCACGGCGCTGCTGTTCGTCAGCTCGTCCGGAGTGGGGCGGTACATGCCGGCGATGTTCAGCATGCACATGGCCGCACACATGACGCTGTCGATGCTGGTCCCCATTCTGATGGTGCTGGGTGGACCGGTCGGGCTGGCGTTGCGGGCACTGCCGGCCGCCGGTCGCGGCGAACCGCCGGGCATGCGGGAATGGATCTTGGCTGCCCTGCACAGCAGGATCTCGAGGTTGCTCACCAATCCGTTGGTCGCGACGGCCCTGTTCGTCGCCGGCTTCTACGGCCTTTACCTCGGCGGTCTGTTCGACGTCGCGGTCGGCAGCCACATCGGGCACGTCGTGATGAACGTGCACTTCCTGGCCAGCGGCTACCTCTTCTACTGGGTGATCATCGGGGTCGACCCGACGCCGCGGCCGATCCCGCCGCTAGCCAAGGTGGCGGTGGTATTCGCATCGCTGCCGCTGCACGCATTCTTCGCGATCGTCCTGATGAGCATGGAGAAGGTGCTCGGCGAGAACTTCTACCGTTCGCTACATCTGAGCTGGCACACCGACCTGATGGGTGATCAGCGTCTCGGCGGTGGAATGGCTTGGGCCGCAGGGGAAATACCGCTGGTGGTCGTGATGATCGCGCTGCTGGTGCAGTGGACGCGCAGCGATCGCCGAACGGCTCGTCGATTGGATCGTGCCGCGGACCGTGACGATGACGCCGACCTGGCGGCTTACAACGCGATGCTGGCGGAACTGGCTCGCCGCGACGGCTAGATCTCAGCGGCCACTTGCGTCTCTGAAGGTGCGGGCGTCTGATTTGCCCATTCTCAGTCGTGGCTAGGGCAATTACTTATGCCACGAGGCCGGCGGCCCAGGCGTGAACCCGGGCACCACTACCGACGATTTGTGTCTTGATACTCAAGGAGGGCGTGTAGAGCGTGCCCACCCAACGCCCCATCTCAAAGTCCACCCGCAGCAACCCACCGTCGGGCAACCTGCGATGCCCACTGCGCATCACTGTGCCCATTGGTGACTCCCTCGTTGTCGCTGCGGCGGTTAGCAGCTCTCATAGAGAGAAACGGGCGAGCACGCTCGAGCGTTCAGCGGAGCGAAATCTGTCGCGCGATCGAGCGGCGAGAGAGCCCGGGTGGACGCGATGAACGGGAACCGTATCGCCGAGTCGATGGGTCTGAATCGGTTGATTTGTTGCCGGGCTGTCGATCTGAGCACAGCTTGTTCGTCGGATGGATAGACAGCTGAAATTAAGGCCGACTGACCAACGGGGGCGGAGGCCGACAACGCCGCCGTCACCAGCTGGCCGGTCTGACGGCTGTTATCCCCAGTCGTGCCGTGATCCCCAGCGCCCGCGGGTCTGCCATGTGGCGCGGCCACCATGTCGGCGGCTGCGGGCTGACTGATCCCTACACACCGGCGGCGAGTCGCCGTCGCATCGATGAGAGGGATGAGAAATGTTCGAAACACCGCTGACCGTGGTCGGCAACGTCGTCAACGACCCCAAACGTCGCCGGGTCGGTGACCAGGAAGTCCTGAAGTTCCGAGTCGCCAGCAACTCGCGGCGCCGCACCGCCGACGGCACCTGGGAGGCCGGCAACTCGCTGTTCGTCACCGTCAACTGCTGGGGCCGGCTGGTCTCGGGCGTGGGTGCCTCGCTGGGCAAGGGCTCGCCGGTGATCGTGACGGGCCACGTCTACACCAGCGAATACGAGGACCGCGACGGCAATCAGCGCTCGACGCTGGAGATGCGCGCCATAGCTGTCGGTCCCGACCTGGCTCGCTGCATCGCGCGGGTCGAGAAGACCGTCGCGTCCGGATCGACGCCTGTCGACGAGACCAAGGAACCCGACGCCGTCGACGGCGAGCCTGCGGAGGAGGCGCCGCTGCCACTGTCGGCTTAGCTGTCGGGTCGCGGTGGTGCCCGGATGCCTAGGATGGGGCGCGAGCAATACCTCGCGATCAGAAAGGCAACACCGCCACATGGCTGAGTTCATCTACACGATGAAGAAGGTCCGCAAGGCGCACGGCGACAAAGTCATCCTCGACGACGTCACCCTGAGCTTCTATCCGGGCGCCAAGATCGGTGTCGTCGGCCCTAACGGGGCGGGTAAGTCGAGCGTCTTGCGGATCATGGCGGGGCTGGACAAGGCGAACAACGGCGAAGCCTTCCTCGCCACCGGCGCGACGGTCGGCATCCTGCTGCAGGAGCCGCCGCTGAACGAAGAGAAGACCGTTCGGGGCAACGTCGAGGAAGGACTCGGTGACATCAAGGTCAAGCTCGACCGCTTCAACGAGGTCGCCGAGCTGATGGCCACCGACTACTCCGACGAGCTGATGGAGGAGATGGGCCGGCTCCAGGAAGACCTCGACCACGCCAACGCTTGGGACCTCGACTCCCAGCTCGAGCAGGCGATGGACGCCCTGCGCTGTCCGCCGCCCGACGAGCCGGTCACGCATCTGTCCGGTGGTGAACGGCGCCGCGTGGCACTGTGCAAGCTGCTGCTGTCCAAGCCGGACCTGCTGCTGCTCGACGAGCCGACCAACCACCTCGACGCCGAGAGCGTGCAGTGGCTCGAGCAGCACCTGGCCGACTATGAGGGGGCGGTTCTGGCCGTCACCCACGACCGCTACTTCCTCGACAACGTCGCTCAGTGGATCTTGGAACTCGACCGGGGTCGCGCCTACCCCTACGAGGGCAACTACTCCACGTACCTGGAGAAGAAGGCCGAGCGGATCTCAGTGCAGGGCCGCAAGGACGTCAAGCTGCAGAAGCGGCTCACCGAGGAGCTGGCCTGGGTTCGCTCCGGCGCCAAAGCCCGTCAGGCCAAGAGCAAGGCCCGCCTGCAGCGCTACGAGGAGATGGCAGCTGAGGCCGAGAAGACCCGCAAGCTCGACTTCGAAGAGATCCAGATCCCGACCGGTCCGCGGCTGGGCAACCTGGTCGTCGAAGTCGACCACCTCGACAAGGGCTTCGAAGGGCGCACCTTGATCAAGGACCTGTCGTTCACCCTGCCCCGCAACGGCATCGTCGGGGTCATCGGCCCCAACGGTGTCGGCAAGACCACGCTGTTCAAGACGATCGTCGGACTCGAGCAGCCGGACAGCGGCGTGGTGAAGGTTGGCGAAACCGTCAAGCTGAGCTACGTCGACCAGTCTCGCGGTGGCATCGATCCCAAGAAGACGGTCTGGCAGACCGTCTCCGACGGCTTGGACTACATCCAGGTCGGGCAGAACGAAATCCCGTCGCGGGCCTACGTGTCGGCCTTCGGATTCAAGGGTCCCGACCAGCAGAAGCCTGCCGGCGTGCTGTCCGGTGGTGAACGCAACCGACTCAACCTGGCGCTCACACTCAAAGAGGGTGGCAACCTGATCCTGCTCGACGAGCCGACCAACGACCTCGACGTCGAGACACTCGGCTCGCTGGAGAACGCGCTGGAGAAGTTTCCCGGTTGCGCGGTGGTGATCTCCCACGACCGCTGGTTCCTCGACCGGACCTGCACACACATCCTTGCCTGGGAGGGCGACGGCGACAACGAGGCCAAGTGGTTCTGGTTCGAAGGCAACTTCGGCGCCTACGAGGAGAACAAGGTCGACCGCCTCGGAGCCGAGGCGGCGCGTCCGCACCGGGTGACTCACCGGAGGCTCACACGCGACTAGTGTCGCGGGCATGCCAGCGTCGGTGTGGGTGCGCAGGAGCAGGTCGGCATGACGCTTGATGCGCATGCGTGGACGACGTTCACCGACGGCGGTGAGATCCCCGAATGGATCTCCAGGGCTTACGCCGACAGCTACCAGGGCCCGCACCGGGACGAGGCCGAAGCCGAAGCAGAACTGGCCGCAGCGCCCGCGTTGACGCCTGCGCTGCTGGGTGCCCACTACCGGCTCGGCGCGCACCGGCCGGTGGGGGAGAGCCGGGTCGCGGTCTACCTGCCCGAAGACGACGGCGGCTTCGGCCCGGCACTGCAAGTAGTCACCGACGACGGTGCGATGCTGATGGATTCGGTGACCGTCCTTTTGCATCGGCTCGGGGTCGCCTACACCGCGATCATGAACCCGGTGTTCCGGGTACGGCGCGACGACGCCGGCGAGCTGCTCGCGGTTGGCGCCAGCGACTCGGTCGACGAGGGGATCGACGAAACCTGGATCCACGTCCAGCTCTCGCCGGCGGTGGACCGCAACGCGTTGCACGAGGCCGAACGCCTGCTGCCCGGTGTCCTCGCCGACCTGCGACAGGTGGGGGCGGACGCGACGACGATGATCGACGTGCTCAACGATCTCGCCGACGACGTAGAGGGCAACGTCAACGGCCATTACCCAGGAGCCGGCAACGCCGACGTCGCGACGTTGTTGCGATGGCTGGCCGCAGGTAATTTCACGCTGTTGGGTTACCAACGCTGCCCGGTGCGCGACGGGCGTGTCTTGGGTGAGGCCGCCACGTCCAGTCTTGGAGTCTTGCGGCGCCGCAAGGGTTCTCGGCCGCGCCTGACCCTGGACCACGAACTGCTGGCGCTCGCGCAGACCGACGTCGCCAGCTACCTGCGCTTCGGTGCCTATCCGTATGTCTTCGCCGTTCGCGAGAACGCCGACGGCGACATCTTCGAGCATCGCCTCATCGGTCTGTTCACGGTCGCGGCGATGAACGCCGATGTCCTGGAGATTCCGATCATTTCGCGTCGGGTCCACGAGGTGCTCGCGCTCGCGGACCTCGACGCGGGCCACCCTGGGCAACTGGTGCTCGACGTCATCCAAACCGTTCCCCGCTCTGAGCTTTTTGCGCGCAGCGCTGAGCAACTTTTTGCGATGGCGACGTCGGTGGTCGACCTCGGATCGGGTCGTCGCGCACTACTGTTCCTGCGCGCCGACCGCCTCGAGTATTTCGTGTCGTGTCTGGTCTACCTGCCTCGCGACCGCTACACGACGGCGGTGCGGCTGCAGATCGAGGACATCCTGGTTCGGGAATTCGGTGGCACCAGCCTCGAATTCACTGCCCGTGTCACCGAATCCCCCTGGGCGCTCCTGCATTTCATGGTGCGACTGGGCAAAGATACCGCGGCGAAGGTCGACACCTCCGACCCCAATCGGGTCAGGCTCCAGTCGCTGCTGACCGAGGCCGCGCGCACCTGGTCCGACCGGTTGATCACCGAAGCCTCTGCCGCCGGCGTCGGACTCATCGAGGCCGAGCACTATGCGGGATCGTTCAGCGAAGCCTACAAACAGTTCGTCACCCCGGCGGACGCGATCAACGACATCGCGATCTTCGACGAGTTGAGCGACGACTCGGTCAAGCTGGTGCTATCCGATCACGACTACGACGAAACCGTCCGCCTGACATGGTATTTGGGCGGTCGGACCGCGTCGTTGAGCGAACTGCTTCCGATGCTGCAGTCGATGGGTGTGGAGGTGCTCGAGGAGCGGCCGTTCACAGTCACGCGTCCCGACGGGCTGCCGATCTGGATCTACCAGTTCAAGATCACCCCGCTTCCCACCGTTCCACTGGCCCGACCGGGTCCGGAACGGGAAGCGACGGCCCGACGCTTCGCCGACGCCGTGACCGCGATCTGGGAAGGCCGCGCCGAGATCGACCGGTTCAACGAATTGGTGATGCGCGCCGCCCTGACGTGGCAGCAGGTGGTGCTGCTGCGGGCCTACGCGAAGTACCTGCGTCAGGCCGCGTTCTCCTACAGCCAGTCACACATCGAATCAGTGATCAACGAAAACCCGGACACCGCACGGGCGTTGGTGGCCCTGTTCGAGGCCCTGTTCGATCCGGACCCGTCGAGTTCGCCGAAGTCGCGCGACGCGCAGGCCGCGGCCGCGGCGGTCGCCGCGGACATCGACGCGCTGGTCAGCATGGATACCGATCGTGTCCTGCGGGCGTTCGCCGAACTGATCCAGGCCACGCTGCGCACCAACTACTTTGTGACGTACCAGGGTTCGGCCCGTAGTCAGAATGTGCTGTCGCTGAAGCTGGACGCCCAACTCATCGAAGAGCTTCCACTGCCGCGCCCCAGGTTCGAGATCTTCGTATACTCGCCCCGGGTTGAAGGAGTGCACCTGCGATTCGGCTACGTCGCGCGCGGTGGGCTGCGCTGGTCGGACCGTCGAGAGGACTTCCGTACCGAAGTCCTTGGGCTGGTCAAGGCTCAGGCCGTCAAGAACGCGGTCATCGTGCCGGTCGGCGCCAAGGGCGGATTCGTCGTCAAGCAACCACCTCCGCCAACCGGTGACGCCGCCATCGACCGCGACGCCAACCGCAACGAAGGCATCTCGTGCTACCGGCTGTTCATCTCGGGCCTGCTCGACATCACCGACAACGTCGACCACATCACCCGCGAGGTAAGTGCCCCAAAAGAAGTCGTACGACGAGACGGCAACGACGCCTACCTCGTGGTCGCTGCCGACAAAGGCACCGCGACATTCTCCGACATCGCCAACGAGGTCGCCCAGTCCTACGGCTTCTGGCTGGGCGACGCCTTCGCCTCCGGAGGGTCGGTCGGCTACGACCACAAAGCCATGGGCATCACCGCCAAGGGTGCCTGGGAGGCGGTCAAACGGCACTTCCTCGAGATGGGCGTCGACACCCAAACCGACGACTTCGACGTCGTCGGTGTCGGTGACATGAGCGGCGACGTGTTCGGCAATGGGATGTTGCTGTCCAAGCACATTCGGCTGCTCGCTGCATTCGACCACCGCCACATCTTCTTGGACCCCAATCCCGATTCCGCGGCGTCCTGGCAGGAACGACAACGGATGTTCGACCTGCCGCGGTCCAGTTGGGATGACTACGACACGTCGCTGATCAGCGAGGGCGGCGGAGTCTACAGCCGCGAACACAAGTCCATTCCGATCAGCGAGCAGGTCCGCGCGGCGCTGGGCATCGACGATGACATCACCGAGATGACGCCACCGGGCCTGGTGCGCGCGATCCTGCTGGCGCCGGTTGATCTGTTGTTCAACGGCGGCATCGGCACCTACGTCAAAGCCGAAGCGGAATCAGACACCGACGTCGGTGACCGGGCCAACGACGCGCTGCGGGTCAACGCAAACCAGTTGCGCGCCAAGGTAATCGGCGAGGGCGGCAATCTGGGCGTCACGGCGCTCGGGCGTGTCGAGTTCGACCTGTGCGGCGGGCGGATCAACACCGACGCGATGGACAACTCGGCCGGGGTGGACTGCTCGGACCACGAGGTCAACATCAAGATCCTGGTCGACTCGCAAGTCACCGCGGGCAAGATCGACCCGGCGGAACGCGCAGAGTTGCTCGAGTCGATGACCGATGAGGTCGCCGAGCTCGTGCTCGCCGACAATGCCGACCAGAACGACTTGATGGGCACCAGCCGCGCCAACGCGGCCAGCATGCTGCCGGTGCACGCCGACCAGATCAGATATCTGGTGGCCGAACGGGGCCTGCACCGCGAACTCGAAGCGCTGCCCTCGGAGAAGGAGATCGCGCGTCGGCTCGAGGCCGGAATCGGGCTCACCTCACCGGAACTGGCGACCCTGATGGCCCACGTCAAGCTCACGCTCAAAGACGAACTGCTGGAAACCGATCTGCCCGACCAAGAGGTCTTCGCCAGCAAGCTGCCGCGATATTTTCCCTCGCAGTTGCGCGAGCGGTGCGGGCCGGCGATCCGCTCGCACCAGCTGCGACGCGAAATCGTCACCACCATGCTGGTCAACGATCTGGTCGACACCGCAGGCATCAGCTACGACTACCGCATCACCCAGGACACCGGCGTCAGTCCGGTCGATGCGGTGCGCACCTACGCCGCCACGGACGCGATCTTCGGCGTGGAACAGCTGTGGCACAGCATCCGCTCGGAGGGGCTGCCGATCGCCCTGTCCGACCAGATGACGCTTGACACCCGACGGCTGATCGACCGCGCCGGACGCTGGTTGCTCAACTACCGTCCGCAGCCGCTGGCGGTCGGCGCCGAAATCAACCGCTTCGCACGCAAAGTCGCGGCACTGACGCCGCGGATGTCGGAGTGGCTACGCGGCGACGACAAGGCAATAGTCGAGAAGGAAGCCGCCGAGTTCGCAGAGCAGGGCGCATCGGACGACCTTGCCTACATGGTCGCCGTCGGCCTGTATCGCTACAGCCTGCTGGACATCATCGACGTCGCCGACATCGAGGATCGCGAGCCCGCCGAGGTCGCCGACACGTATTTCGCGTTGATGGATCGGCTGGGTACCGATGGCCTACTCACCGCGGTGTCCGAGCTTCCGCGTGCCGACCGCTGGCACTCGTTGGCGCGCTTGGCGATTCGCGACGACATCTACGCTTCACTGCGCTCGCTGTGTTTCGATGTGCTCGCGGTCGGTGAGCCTGACGAGACCGGCGAAGAGAAGATCGCCGAGTGGGAGCACACCAGCGCGTCGCGGGTGGAGCGGGCGCGACGGACTCTTATGGAGATCTACCAAAGCGGACAACGTGATCTGGCCACACTGTCGGTGGCGGCACGTCAGATTCGGTCGATGACGCGCACCAGCGGGCGAGGAGCAGCGGGTTGAGCACGGCAGGGTTTGTGGCGCCAGTACCGGTCCGGTGGTCGGACATCGACATGTACCAGCATGTCAACCACGCAACCATGGTCACGATCATGGAAGAGGCGCGGGTTCCGTTCCTCAAGCCGGCCTTCGAGTCCGACATCCTCGAGGTCGGCCTGCTGATCGCCGACGTGCGCGTCACCTACAAAGGTCAACTGCGGCTGATCGATTCGCCGCTTCAGGTGACGATGTGGACGAAGCGGTTACGGGCGGTTGATTTCACCCTCGGCTACGAGGTGCGCTCAGCCAACGCCGACCCGGAGTCGAAGCCCGCGGTGATCGGCGAGTCACAGCTGGCGGCGTTCAACATCGACGAGCAGCGACTGGTCCGTCTGGCGCCGCATCATCGGGAGTACCTGCAACGGTGGCTGAGGTAGCCGACCGGGGCCTGTGGCTGGGTCCCGAGTCAGTCGCCGCCCAGCGCGCCGACCTGGCCGCGTTCGTCGAGCGGGCGGCGCGTCTCGACCCCGCTGCGGTCGTCCGGTTGCGGACGCGAAAGCCCGGTCAGTTCACCGCATGGGCCGCAACCGGTTTGGACGTGCTGGCCAGCCGGGTGGTGGCCGGTGTCGTGCGGCCCGACGACTTGTCGGTCGGTGCCGACGAATTGGCGCGCGGGTTGGCCGCCATGGAAAATACTGACGATTCCGGTTACGTCAATCCGGGCTTTCCGATGGATTCGGCATGGCGCGGCGCGTTGCCGCCGGACTCGGGGTTCACCCATCTCGACGACGTGCCGGCCCGCCTGATGCTCGAGCTGGCGCAGCGGGGAACGCAACTGGCCAAGGAGCACGGCAGCTCTCAAGGTCCGCCGGTGTCGCTGCTCGACCAGGAGGTGATCCAGGTCAGCGCGGGCAGCGACCACGTCGGCGTCCCGATGCGGTGCGTATTCGCCTTGACCGCAATGGGATTTCTGCCACCGGAAGCGGACGCCGTCGACTCAGACGAGATCGTGCGGGTGCGCGTGCTGCGGGCCTGGCTTCGCGTCGACGCGCGCTTCGGGTCGGTGTACCGCCGTCGCGGCGACCCCGCGGTCGTGCTGCGCTGACTACGTCGAGTAGTGCGTCCACAGCGGCAGTACCTCGTGGAGGTAATCCATGAATTTCTTCAGGCCGACGCGATATTCTACATAGCCGTATCGGTCGACCGCGCGCTGGGGAAACGCGATCCCGACCCCGAAGAGTCCGGGGGCCAGTATGCCGTTGTCGGGGTTGTAATCAAGCTGACCCCATTGCCTGGTTTCGGGCAGCGTGCGGCGTTCCAGGCCGACGGTGTACACCGCGAGATCACACTCGGCGAGCTTCGCGTCGAAGTCGGGACCGTCAACCAGACACCGCTCGAGGCGGTCCGGCAGCACGCCGTCGATGTTCTCCCGAGCCCAGGCCGCCGCACGGCCCTTGAGCCCGGTGTCGTCGTAGAAGATCCAATCATCAAGGTAAACAGCGTATTTGACAGGACTGCGGTAAAAGTTGATCACCTTCGCCACCGGGTGGCGAAGCAGGTGTGGGAGCACAATCATCGACGAGTGCGAGGAGCCGAACACCGCAATCACGGCGTTCTCCAGCGGTTGCTCGGCAAGCTTTTCCGGGTCGAGGGCCACGTCCAACGAAATCTCTTGCAGCTGAGGGTAGTTCAGCGCCTTCGGCGTTGCCCCCACCGCCAGAATTACGTTGCTCGACGTCAGGACCTGCTGTTCGGTGTCGATCTGCCACCGGCGGTTTTCCAGGATCAGCCCAGTGGCCGTGGTTTCGAACGTGTCCACCCGCTCACGCAGCCGTTCGGTGACCCACAGCAGCGGCTCGGCGACCAGGGCGAGCGCGCACGTCTCCTCGGGGTCTATTTCGGTCAGCGGCATCGGCGGTGCTTCCGAGAAGCGAAATGCTTTGACGCCGTGCAGATATTCCAGAAAAGCACCGACCTTGGTGTTGCTGGATACCGGCCGCCACTTCGCCCCGAGGTCGCCGGCACCGAAGGCGGGATCAATCCAGGCGATGTCCTTTTCGGCCACACCGAGGTCGAGGAGCTTGCCCACCGCCGCGATACCCCCGGGCCCCGCGCCGATGACCGTCCACTCATACGTCATGCGTTAGGTATGCCAGATGTGCGCGGTGGCGCGCCACCTAGAGCGTCAGACAACACAACCCAGGCGGCCGCATTTGCCGGTAGCTGCCCGTCGACCAGCGGCGCGCTGGTCAGAAGGGGCTCACCGTTGGGTAGCGGTATCGGCTGCTCGCCGGCGTTGAGCACACAGCACAACCCTTCGTCGCCGCGTGCGAACGCCAGTATGTCCCCGGTCGCTTCCAGCCACTCGATGCTCTCGCCTGCGAATTCGAGACGGCTACGGCGCAATTCGAGCGCATGCGCAAAGAACGACAATGTCGAGTCGGCGTTGAGCAGTTGTTTCTCCACCGTGAGCGACTCCCACTCCGGCGGTATCGGCAACCAGGTGTCCGCCGAGGTGGAGAAGCCGAACGGGGGAGCGTCGCCGCGCCAGGGAATCGGGATGCGGCACCCGTCTCGGCCGCGGACGGTATGCCCGGAGCGCTCCCAGGTGGGGTCGCGTAACGCGTCGTCAGGCAATTCGACGTTGGGTAGGCCCAATTCTTGCCCGTTGTAAAGGAATACCGCGCCCGGCAGGGCGAGCATCAGCAGCGCCATCGCCCGCGCCCGGTCGAGTCCGACCGCGCCGCCGCCATAGCGCGTGGGTGCGCGGACGACATCGTGGTTTTCCAATGTCCATGTTGGAGTGGCGTTTTCCATCGCGGCGGCGACCAGCGTGTTCTCGATCGCATCGTGAATCTCGGTGAGGTCGAATTCGGCCCGCACCATCCGGAAGTTGAAACCCAGGTGCAGCTCGTCGGCGCGGACGTACTCGGCCCAGCTGGCATTGTCGAACACCCAGACTTCGCCGATGGTCACCGCCTGCGGGAAGTCGTCCATCACCCGGCGGATATTGCGGTGAATCGCGTGAACGCTGGGATGGTTGAACCGTGGGTCGCCATCGCTGAGCATCCGCGGCCGCATTTCGACGTCGGTGTCGGGTAGGCCGGGCGGCTTGGCCATCCCGTGTGCGACATCGATCCGGAAGCCGTCCACCCCACGCTCCAGCCAGAACCGGAGCGTCTTTTCCAGGTCGTCGAAAACCTCGCGGTTGTCCCAATTCAGGTCCGGCTGTTCGACATCGAAGAGATGCAGGTACCACTGGCCCGGCTGGCCGTCCGGTTCGGTAACCCGCGTCCAGGACGGACCGCCGAACACCGACTGCCAATTATTGGGCGCCTCCGACCCGCCTGGCCCGCGACCGTCGCGGAAGATGTACCGATCGCGCGCGGGGCTGCCCGGTTCGGCGGCCAGCGCCTCCTGAAACCACGGGTGCTCGGAGCTCGTGTGGTTGGGTACCAGGTCCATGGTGATCTTGATGCCGCGCTCGTGCGCCGAAGCGATCAGTCGTTCCAGCGCGGCCAGGCTGCCGAACAGTGGATCGATGTCGCGCGGGTCCGACACGTCATAGCCGTGATCGGCCATCGGGGACACCATGATCGGGCTGAACCAGATCGAGTTGACGCCGAGTCGGTCCAGATAGTCCAGCTGCTCGGCCACGCCGTCGATGTCACCGACGCCGTCGCCGTTGCTGTCGGCGAACGATCGCGGATACACCTGGTAGAACAACGCGTCCGTCCACCACGGCCGCTGTCGAGGCGTGTTCATCAGAACGCCGAGTTCACCATGGAGTGTGCCGCCATTTCCAGGTAGTCGAGCAACGCCTTGCGATGCTCGTCATCGAGCGTTGTCGAATCGATCGACGCAACAGCGGTGTGCATGCACCGCAGCCAAGCGTCCCGTTCGAATGGGCCGATCTGGAACGGCACGTGCCGCATCCGAAGCCGGGGATGGCCGCGCTGTTCGGAGTAAGTCCGGGGGCCGCCCCAGTACTGCTCGAGGAACATTCGCAGTCGTTCCTCCGCGCCGGCAAGGTCGTCCTCGGGGTAGAGCCGCAGCAGGATCTCGTCCTGGGCCACCAGCTCGTAGAAGCGCGCCACAATCGCGTGGAACGTCTCCGCGCCGCCGACGGCGTCATAGAAGGTTTCTTGTGGTTGTTCCATCGGGTCCATTGTGGGCCATGTCCGAAGTGGGCCGCTGAGCGACATATGAACCTTCAGCGCGGGCCCCGCTACCGGGTGTTCACCGGATTGACCAGCCAACACCGCGCAATTTGACGTGCGCGCGCTGGCGAATCGTGGTGGACTGGTCAGCGGAGGACGTATGGCGCAGCGCACAAAACGCCGCAGCCACCACAGTTCAGGTGCCGCGGCTGGCCTCACCGGGCCCGCGATTGGCCCTACCCTGCACTCTGTCCATACCGTCGACACCCACCCACCGGTGTTGGATGCCGGATCCGTCTGGAATCGCCGTCGGGTGCTGCTGCTGAACTCCACCTACGAGCCGTTGACGGCCTTGCCGGTCCGGCGGGCGATCATCATGCTGATCTGCGGCAAGGCCGACGTGGTGCATGACGATCCGACCGGCCCCGTCGTCCACTCGTCGACGCGGTCGATCGCGGTGCCGTCGGTGATTCGGTTGCGCACCTTCGTCCGCGTGCCCTACCGCGCCCGGGTTCCGATGACTCGCGCGGCCCTCATGCACCGCGACCGATTCTGCTGCGCCTACTGCGGAGCCAGGGCCGACACCGTCGACCACGTGGTGCCGCGCAGTCGCGGCGGCGGGCACTCGTGGGAGAACTGCGTGGCGTGCTGCTCGACGTGTAATCACCGCAAGGGCGACCGACTGCTGTCCGAGCTCGGCTGGTCGCTGCGGATGGCGCCGACGCCGCCGAAAGGTCAGCACTGGCGGCTGTTGTCCACGGTCAAGGAGCTCGATCCGGCGTGGGCGCGATACCTCGGCGAAGGCGCGGCCTGACATCGGCGGTCGTGTAGCCGTCGGATACCCGGTGGGATACCGTTTGCGTCGTGAGCACGATGGAAATCCACGCCCTGTTTCTCGGCGTCCCGTTGTTGCTGGTGGTCCTGCTCGTGGCGTTGATCTGGCCACGCAAGGGTCCGCAGCCGGCGACGTACACATTGTCCGAGCGCTGGACCCATGCGCCCATCCTGTGGGCCGCCACCGACGAGGCCGTCGGTCATGGCCACGGCGCATCCGAGTTCAGCGTGGGAGGCGGAGCAAGTGGCAAGTGGTGAGGTAGCAACCGTCACGCATCCCGATCTTCCGCACGGCTCGGTGATCACGACCAGCGGCCGCATCTCCGGCGTCACTGAGCCCGGCGAACTTTCGGTGCACTACCCGTTTCCGACCGATGACCTGGTTCACCTGGACGACGCGCTGACCTACGGGTCACGGGCCTCGGGTGCACGCTTCGCGGTTTACATCGGCGACCTCGGCAGCGACACCGGGGCGCGGGCACGCGAGATCCTTGCGAAGGTGCCGACGGCGAACGACGCGGTGCTGATCGCCGTCTCGCCGAACCAGCACGCGATCGAGGTCGTCTACGGCTCCGCCGTCCGCGGGCGCGGAGCCGAGTCGGCCGCACCGCTTGGTGTCGCCGCAGCGGCGGCGACGTTCAACTACGGCCGCCTGATCGACGGCCTGGTCAGCGCGATCCGCGTGACCAGCGCCGGCATCTCGCCCGCGTAACGCCGTCAGGCCTCGCCGCGGTCGAATCGCCGGGCTCGCAGCGACCTTTCGATGCCCGCGCGTCCCTCGAGCACGAGTCGGCGCAGCGCGGACGGCAACTCGGGGTCACCGAGGAAGGCGTCCGCCGCCGCAATGCCGTCGTCGCTGATATCCCACGACGGGTACAGGCCGACCACCACCGTCTGCGCCACCTCGCTCGATCGGCGTTGCCACACGCCGGATATCGCGGCGAAGTAGCGCTCGGTGAAGGGCTTGAGCAGCTCGGCCTGGCCGGGCTCGTAGAAGCCACCGATGATCGACCGCGCGGTGATGTTCGACAACGCGTCGTCTTCGGTCACGCTTGCCCAGGCGGCTTCCTTGACCGGTTTCTGCGGCCGCGCGGTGGCCGCCTGAGCGCCATTCCGCTTGCCGGCCGCAGTCGGGTCGCGCTGTACCTCGGCGTCGATGAAGGGCGTCTCCGGACCGTCGGCATCGACCACGCCGGCGGCGGCCAGCGCCGTGACAATGCGCCAGCGCAGATCCGTGTCGACCGTCAGGCCGGGCAGGTCCAGATCGGCCGGGTCGTGGTCGAGCAGCTCGGTCAGCACCGTCACGTGCTGCTCGGTCAGCACCGATGTGCACAGCGCGTTGACGAATGCGAGCTGATGGTCGGAGCCCTCGGCCGCGCCGCGGGCCAACTCCAGCAGGCGGTCGGCGAATTCCGGCCAACCCTTGCTGCGGGCCCACTCGGGGTCGGCGTACGACCCGAGCGCGGTCTGCGCCTGAAGCAATAGCCGCTGGGCCACACCGACTTCGGTCTCGGCGTGGATGCCGCCGATGACCAGCGACACGAAGTCGCGGGCGCGCAACTCGGTGTCGCGGGTCATCTCCCACGCCGCCGACCACACCAAGGTGCGGGGCAGCGGCTCGGCGATGTCGGCGATGCGGCCCAGCGCGGTGTCCAGCGACCCGGGGTCTAGCCGCAGCGAGCAGTAGGTCAGATCGTCGTCGTTGACCAGGACCAGTCGACCCGCCGAAACCCCAACCAGCGCAGTGACTTCCGTACTCGGGCCCTCGATGTCGAGTTCCTCGCGGTGCGACCGTGTCAGTTTCCCGCTGCCGTCATCGTCGTAGACGCCGATCGCCAACCGGTGTACCCGGGTCTCGCCCGCGCCGGGCGCGGCGCCGCTCTGGGTGACCGCGAAGCGGGTGAACCGGCCGTTCGCGTCGACGTCGAAGTCGGCGCGAAGGGTGTTCAGCCCCGTCGTCTTCAGCCACTGCCGACCCCAGTCGGACAGGTCGCGGCCCGACGCCTTCTCCAGCGCGGCGAGCAGGTCGTCGAATGTGGCGTTCCCAAAGGCGTGCGCGCGGAAGTAGTCCCGCAGCCCGGACAGGAAGTGCTCCAACCCGACGTAGGCCACCAACTGCTTGAGCACGCTGGCGCCCTTGGCGTAGGTGATGCCGTCGAAGTTCACCTCGACGGCGGCCAGGTCGGGAATATCAGCGGCAACAGGATGAGTCGACGGCATTTGGTCCTGCCGGTAGGCCCACGACTTCTCGGCATTGGCGAACGTCGTCCAGGCCTCGGTGTACTCGGTAGCCTCGCTCTGGCACAGCACGGAAGCGAATGTGGCGAAGGATTCGTTGAGCCACAGGTCATCCCACCACCGCATGGTGACCAGGTCGCCGAACCACATGTGCGCCATCTCGTGCAGCACCGTCTCGGCGCGCCGCTCATAGGACGCTCTCGTCACCTTGCTGCGAAAGACGTAGTCCTCTAGGAACGTCACGGCGCCGGCGTTCTCCATCGCGCCGGCGTTGAATTCCGGCACGAACAACTGGTCATACTTGCCGAACGCGTACGGGACGCCAAAGTTGTTGTGGTAGAAGCCGAATCCCTGCTTGGTCTGAGTGAACAGCCGCTCGGGATCCATGAACTCCGCGAGGGTGGCGCGGCAGAACAGGCCGAGCGCGATCTCGCCGTGCTCGTCACGATAGACGTCGTCCCACCGCGCGTAGGGGCCGGCGATCAGCGCCACCAAATAGGTGCTCATCTTCGGGGTGGTGGCGAAGGTGTGCACACCGTCGACCGCGCTCACCGTTGCGCCGTTGGACACCACCTGCCAGTGCTCGGGGGCGGTCACCCGCACGTCGAACGTGGCTTTGAGGTCGGGCTGGTCGAAGCAGGCGAACATCCGCTTGGCGTCGGCGGTTTCGAATTGCGAGTACAGGTAGACCTCGCTGTCGACCGGGTCGACGAACCGGTGCAGACCTTCGCCGGTGTTGGAGTAACGGCAGTCGGCGTCGATCACCAGGACGTTGTGCTCGGCCAAGGCGCTCAGCGGGATGCCGGTCGATTCGTCGTAACCCGACACGTCGATGTCGCGGCTGTTGAGCGTCGCACTGCGGATGGTTTCGGCGGCGAGGTCGATGACGGTCTCGGCGCCGGGCAACGCGTCAAACGTGACGGTCGTGGTGGAACGGAAGGTCCTCATCCCCGGCTTGCCGTCACCGTCGGTGAGGTCGAGGTCGATTGTGTAGTTGTCAACGGTGACCAGCGCGGCGCGTTCGACGGCCTGGTCACGGGTGAGGTTAGGGAGTGCCACGAGTCCAATCTATGCACTCACGACCAGCGGCGGGAATTGGACCGTCGCGGCTAGGGTTGTGGTGGACGGCCAGTCGACCGTCGACGAGAGGATTTACGCATGTCCGAGAAGTCAGTTGCCGATTTTTGGTTCGACCCGCTGTGTCCGTGGGCATGGATCACCTCCCGCTGGATCCTGGAAGTGGAAAAGGTCCGCGACATCGAGGTGAACTTTCAGGTGATGAGCCTCGCGGTGTTGAACGAGAACCGCGAGAACCTGCCAGCGGAATACAAGGAGAAGCTGTCGAAGGCATTCGGCCCGGTGCGGGTGGCGATCGCCGCCGAGCAGGCCCACGGACCGCAGATCCTGGCGCCGCTGTACCAGGCGATGGGCACTCGAATTCACAACGAGGGCAACAAAGACCTCGACGACGTCATCAAGCAGTCGCTCAAGGAGTTGGACCTGCCCGCCCAACTGGCCGACGCCGCCACCAGTGAGGATTACGACGAGGCGCTGCGCAAGAGCCACCACGCCGGGATGGACGCGGTCGGCGATGACGTCGGCACGCCCACCATTCACATCAACGGGACGGCGTTCTTCGGCCCGGTGCTGTCGCGGATTCCGCGCGGCGAGGAGGCCGGCAAGTTGTGGGACGCGTCGGTGACCTTCGCGGCCTACCCGCACTTCTGGGAGCTCAAGCGCAGCCGGACCGAGGCCCCCGAGTTCGACTAGATCCGTTCGGCGGTGCAAGGATCACCGTCATGCGCGTCTACCTCGGCTCGGACCACGCCGGTTACGAACTCAAACAGCAGATCATCGAGCACCTGAAGACGACCGGCCACGAGCCGATTGACTGCGGCGCCTTCAGCTACGACGCCGAGGACGACTATCCCGCGTTCTGCATTGCTGCGGCGTCGCGCACGGTGGCCGACCCGGAAAGTCTGGGCATCGTGATCGGGGGATCGGGCAACGGCGAGCAGATCGCGGCCAACAAGGTGCCGGGGGCCCGCTGCGCGCTGGCATGGAGTGTCGAGACCGCGTCGCTGGCCCGTGAGCACAACAACGCGCAGCTGATCGGCATCGGCGCGCGCATGCACACCGTGCCCGAGGCGCTGGCGTTCGTCGACGCCTTCCTCAGCACACCGTGGTCGAAAGCCGAACGCCACCAACGACGTATCGACATCCTCGCCGAATACGAGCGCACCCACCAGGCGCCGCCGGTGCCCGGCGCCGGCAGCGAGTAGCCGGCGTGCCCGAAGGGCATACTCTGCACCGACTGGCCCGACTCCACCAGCGTCGGTTCGCGGGGTCGCCGGTCGCCGTGTCGAGTCCGCAGGGTCGCTTCGAGGCGCGATCCGTTGACGGGCAGATACTGCGGCGAGCCAGCGCCTGGGGCAAGCACCTGTTCCATCACTACGACGGCGGCGCGATCGTGCACGTACACCTCGGCCTGTACGGCAAGTTCACCGAGTGGGCACGATCGGCCGACGAGCCGCTGCCCGAGGCTGTCGGGGCGGTGCGGATGCGAATGATCGGCGCCGAGTACGGCACCGATCTGCGCGGGCCGACGGTGTGCGAGGTGATCGACGAGGCTCAGGTATCCGACGTGGTTGCGCGTTTGGGGCCCGACCCGCTTCGGAAAGACGCCGACCCGGCGTGGCCATGGAAACGAATCAGCAAGTCGCGCAGACCGATTGGCGCACTGCTGATGGATCAGACCATCATCGCCGGTATCGGCAACGTCTATCGCAACGAGCTGCTCTTCCGGCATGGCATCGATCCGTACCGGCCCGGCCAGAAGGTCGGCGAAATCGAATTCCTCGAGGCGTGGACCGATCTCGTCGACCTGATGAAGGTAGGGGTGCGGCGCGGCAAGATCATCACAGTGCGCCCCGAACACGACCACGGCGCGCCGTCGTACGGCCGCGGCCGGCCCCGAATGTACGTCTACCGCCGTGCCGGCGAGCCGTGTCGGGTGTGCGGAACACCGGTTCGCACTGCCGAATTGGAGGGTCGCAACCTCTTCTGGTGTCCCACCTGCCAGACGTGACTTGTGAACACATAGGGCACATAGGGCCGGCGCATAGCGTCGCGGCGTATCGATGAGCCATGAATAAGTTCGCCAGCTGTGTGATCGCGTCGGCAGCGATCGTCGCAGCGATGGGATTGATCGATCTGCGCGAAGTGCCCGATGCCCAGGCGCTACCGGGGCCGAACTGGTGCCCGGGTGATTTCTGGGACCCGTCGTGGGGCACCAACTTTGATCCGAACTCCTGCCACGCCAACGTGGTACCTCCGACCGTCGTCAACAACGGACCGACGATCGTGCAGCAGCCGCCGCCGATCATCGGTCACCCGGGAGGTCCCGGAATTCCGCCAGGTGCGCCCGGCGGTCCGGGTGGCTCCGGACCCGGCGGACCGGGCGGTCCCGGTGACCCAGGTGGGCCGGGCGGTCCCGGTGGGCACGGCCACAGCGGCGGCCACGGCGGCGGACACGGCGGTCATGGCCCCGGGGGACACGACCCCGGAGGTCCTGACGATCCCGGAGGACCGGGCGAACCCGGTGGGCACGGCCCGGGAGGGCACGATCCCGGTGGGCCGGGGGGATCGGGCGAGCCCGGCGGTCACGATCCGGGCGGGGCCGGTGATCCCGGCGGACACGACGCCGGCCCTGCTGCGCCCGGGCCGGAGGCCAGTGGCTCGGCTCCGGATAGCGGCGGATCGTCGGACGCGGGATCGGCAGGAGGCGGTGGATCAAGCGGTGGAGGCGCCGACTCCGGCGGCGGCGATTCGGGAAGTAGCGCCTCCGGAGGCGCCGGTGACTCGTAACGCCTTGCGGCTCAATCGGTTTTGACTCCGAGAACCCGATAGATTTCGTTGCTCATGACCACGCTGCGCGGGTCGGCGTTGCCCTTGGTCGGGTCGAAGTGATTCATCACGTAGGCGTAGCCGATGCGGTTCTCCAGATCGACGAACCCGAACGAGCCGCCGAGGCCGCCATGGCCGAAGATCCACGGGTTCGGTCCGTTGACGCAGCGCTGATTGAGCATGAAGCCCAGCCCCCAGCCGTGATCGGCGACGCGTGGACCGAGCACCAGATCGGTATCCAGTCCGCCCTGGCAGACCCGGATCAGGTCCATCTGTTTGCGGCTGAGGAGTTTCTCCTGCGCCAACCCGTTGTAGAACGTCGCCAATCCCAGTGCCGACACCTGTCCGTTGGTGCCCGGGAACTCGAGCTCACGCCACAGATCGAGATCGTTAGACCCGACCTCGTCGTCCGGAGCAAACCCCATCGAGACGGCGAGCCCCGCTTTGGGATGTTCGCTCAGCGAAGTGGGGTAGCCGGGGGCGTTGACGTCGGCCAGCAACTGGCGGATGTGCGGCTTGGCGACCCGGTCGGCGCACCGGTGCTGCTCGCTGCGGGGTGTGCCGATGTGGATCTTGGCGCCCAGCGGCTCGGCGATCTCAGTGCGCAGGTAGTTGCCGACCGAGACGCCGGTGACCCGGCGGAAGATCTCGCCGAGGATGAACCCGAAGGTCGTCATGTGATAGCCCTGCGCCGTTCCCGGCTCCCACCACGGCTCGGCAGCAGCCAGGCGTTCGCAGACGAAATCCCAATCGGTGACCTTTGTCCAGTCCATTCGCTGACGCGGGCCGATCACGCCGGAGCGGTGGCTCATCACCATGCTGAGCGTGATGTCCTGCTTGCCGGCCTGGGCGAACTCGGGCCAGTACTTGGCTACCGGCGCATTCAGGTCGAGCTCACCGCGCTCGATGAGTTGATGGACACAGGTGCTGGTCAGGCCCTTGGTGCCGGACAGCACGGTGGACAACGTGTCGACCTGCCACGGCCGCGCGCCGTCGGCATCGGCCGAGCCCGCCCACATATTGACGACGAGTTCCCCGTCGACCCACGCGGCGACGGCCGCGCCGATCTCCTTGCCCTGCTGAAAGTTCTCCTCAAACGCCTCGCGCACCCCATCGAAACGCGTCTCGCACGAGCCGTGAATCTGAATGTCAGCCGTAGCGCTTGTGTACTGAATGGGTCGGCCTCCTCAGCTAACCGGTTCGACCTCGTCGGCCGCCCGGCCAGCGTAGGCGCATTGAGCGTTCTCCCCCTAGTCGGTCGGTTGCCGGCGCCGGTATCAAGCTGGCGACGGGAATCGAACCCACGTGGCTAGTTTGGAAGACCGAAAGCGCCGGAACATGGGTTCGGGAGCCGGCTGATCAACCAAACACTGATTGCAGAATCGTGCCGGAGCAGCGCCTTTGATGCGCCTCGGACACGCTTACGATACGAACACAGTACGGGTGCAGTACGGCTACCGGCGGAGTACATCCGGCCTCGCAGCAGCGATCCACCCCGGAGTTGGCAACCCCAGGGTGGATCGGTACGTGCTTCAGTTACAGACCGCTGAGCAAGTCCCCAGTGACGGGAATCGAGAACAGGATCTCGCCCGCCTGACCGAGGAAGTTGATCTCGTCAACGGGAGTCGCTGCGTCGGGCAGATCCAAGGGCTTTGATTTGTCGCGACACGGAACGCGGGTACGCAACGTCAAGCGTGGTGACATGGCCCTCGGCCGGATGCGCGAGTGGTTGTGCAGTCATAGTGAAGGTTCCGTTCGGAGTCGGGTGGGAGCGGGACAGACCTAAAAGCGGGATAAGCAGATCCTTAAGCAATCCTGAGGACGTGCGGCCGTCCGATCAATCAGGGATTTCCCTATATTTTTGTGACCCCGTGCGGGTATCGCCCGCTGCAATCCACTCCTGGGTGAACTCGGACAGACATCAAACGTCGACATCAGCGACTCATCCAACGGCCAGGCAACCCCGCCTACCGCTTGCGCGGTCACGCCCCATGGCGGTTGATGGCTTCCACGACCCGGCCGGCGATTAATTCTGTCGGAGGGAGAGAACACCCAGCTTCCGTCCAACCTTCAGGGCCCACATGAGCGCGCTACTTGGCGGAGAGGTGGACTGCGAGGCAGCGTTGAAGCTGAAGACCTTCGACGAGTAAACAGGCCGGAGTACTACCAGGGCACCGGAAGACCGAAGGCAGCCTCGTGGCCCGGTTGTCGGCGCCCGTATGGAGCGGGCGACGGGAATCGAACCCGCGTAGCTAGTTTGGAAGACTAGGGCTCTACCATTGAGCTACGCCCGCGTGTATTAGTCGAGCGCGACTTTACGGCGCGGCAGACATCAAATCCAAATGTTGCCGTCCTGTGACCTGGTCGCCGACCCAGTACAGGGCTGGCAAGGCGTGGCCGTAGGATCGCGTGGTCACCGCGGGGTGTAGCGCAGCTTGGTAGCGCATCCGCTTTGGGAGCGGAAGGCCGCAGGTTCAAATCCTGTCACCCCGACTGGCGCGCCACACCCAACGGGCTTGAAGCACCACAAGACCCTCAGCACAACCAAGGAGTACACCCGTGAAGAGCACCGTCGAGAAGCTGAGCCCCACCCGGGTTCGGATCAACGTAGAGGTGCCATTCGGGGAACTGAAGCCAGACTTCGACCGGGCCTACAAGGAGCTCGCCAAGCAGGTCCGGCTCCCGGGCTTTCGCCCTGGCAAAGCCCCCGCCAAGTTGCTGGAAGCCCGCGTCGGCAAGGAGGCGATCCTCGACCAGGTCGTCAACGAAGCGTTGCCGAGCCGCTACGGCCAGGCCGTCACCGAGGTCGACGTCCGGCCGCTCGGTCAGCCCGAGATCGAGGTGACCAAGAAGGAATACGGCGAGGAACTGGTTTTCACCGCCGAGGTCGACGTGCGGCCCGACTTCACCCTTCCGGACCTCGGCGCGCTGAAGTTCACCGTCGATCCGATCAAGGTCAGCGACGAAGACATCGACACCGAACTGCAGAACCTGCGCGCCCGGTTCGGCACCCTCACCGGTGTAGAGCGGCCCGCCAAGACCGGCGACTTCGTTTCGATCGACCTGTCGGCCACCATCGACGGCGAGGACGTGCCCGAGGCGTCAACCAAGGGCCTGTCCCACGAGGTCGGCTCCGGTCAGCTCATCGAGGGGCTCGACGACGCGATCGTCGGACTGTCGGCCGGTGAGTCCAAGACCTTCACCACCGAGTTGGCCGCCGGCCCGCACGCCGGCAAGACGGCCGACGTCACTGTCACCGTCGACACGGTCAAAGAGCGCGAGTTGCCCGAGCCGGACGACGAATTCGCCCAATTGGCAAGCGAATTCGACACCATCGATGAGCTGAAGGCCAACTTGTCCGAACAAGTCAGCCGGGTCAAGCGGGTGCAGCAAGCCGAAGAAATCCGTACGGCCGCGATCGAAGCGCTGGTCGAGGGCGTCGACATGCCGTTGCCGGAAGCGATCGTGCAGGCCCAAGTGGACAACACCCTTCACAACGCGCTGCACGGCTTGAACCACGACGAGGCCAAGCTCGCCGAGGCCCTCGAAAAGCAGGGCACGACGCGCGAGAAGTTCGACGCCGACGCGCGCACCGAGGCCGAGAAGGCCATCAAGACTCAGCTCCTGCTCGACGCGCTGGGCGACGAGCTGGACATCCAGGTGGATCAGGACGACCTGACCGAGCGGCTGGTGACGACCTCGCGGCAGTACGGCATTCAGCCGCAGGAGCTGCTCGGTTACCTGCAGCAGCAGAACCAGCTGCCGGCGATGTTCGCCGATGTGCGACGCGGTAAAACCATCGCGGCGGCGGTCGAGGCCGCGACGGTCAGCGACACCGATGGCAACGTGATCGACACCTCCGAGTTCTTCGGCACGCAGCAGCCGGAGGACGCAGAAGATTCAGAGTCATCGGAAGAGCCGTCGGGCGACACGAAGTGACGCTGTGAGCGAACGCGGGCGCTTCGAGGAGTGCTGAAGAGTCCGGGTTGGTTAATGTCGGTGAATATGGAACTGAAAGAAAGCAGGTAACCCACAGTGAGCCGTGGGAACGAAATGCGCGGCAGCGCGCTGGGTCTGAACCTCACCGACTCGGTCTACGAGCGTTTGCTCTCCGAGCGCATCATCTTCCTGGGGTCGCAGGTCGACGACGACATCGCCAACCGGCTGTGCGCACAGATCCTGCTGCTCGCCGCCGAGGACTCGACCAAGGACATCCACCTCTACATCAACTCGCCCGGCGGATCGATCAGCGCCGGCATGGCGATCTACGACACGATGGTGCTGGCGCCCTGCGACATCGCCACCTACGCCATGGGCATGGCCGCGTCCATGGGCGAGTTCCTATTGGCCGCCGGCACCAAGGGCAAGCGCTACGCCCTGCCGCACGCGCGGATCTTGATGCACCAGCCGCTCGGCGGGGTGACGGGTAGCGCCGCCGACATCGCGATCCAGGCCGAGCAGTTCCACGTCATCAAAAAAGAGATGTTCCGCCTCAACGCCGAGTTCACCGGCCAGACCCAGGAGCGCATCGAGGCCGACTCCGACCGCGACCGGTGGTTCACCGCTCAAGAAGCGCTGGAATACGGATTCGTCGACCACATCATCACCCGCGCCGCGCACATCACTGGAGAAGCCGAATGAATCCCGAACTTCAGCCGCAGGCGCGCTACATCCTGCCGTCTTTCGTCGAGCACTCCAGCTGGGGTGTCAAAGAGTCGAACCCGTACAACAAGCTGTTCGAGGAACGCATCATCTTCCTCGGCGTCCAGGTCGACGACGCGTCGGCCAACGACGTCATGGCTCAGTTGCTGGTGCTGGAGTCGCTGGACCCCGACCGCGACATCACGATGTACATCAACTCACCCGGCGGCAGTTTCACGTCGTTGATGGCGATTTACGACACCATGCAGTACGTGCGGGCCGACATCCAGACCGTGTGCCTGGGTCAGGCCGCCTCGGCCGCGGCAGTGCTGCTGGCCGCGGGTAGCCCGGGTAAGCGCATGGCGCTGCCCAACGCCCGGATACTGATTCACCAGCCGTCGCTGTCGGGGGTAATTCAGGGCCAGTTCTCCGACTTGGAAATCCAGGCCGCCGAGATCGAGCGGATGCGCACTCTGATGGAGACGACGCTGGCGCATCACACCAACAAGGACGCCGCGGTGGTTCGCAAGGACACCGACCGGGACAAAATCCTGACCGCGCCGGAGGCCAAGGAGTACGGGATCATCGACACCGTCCTGGAGTACCGCAAGCTCTCGGCGTCGACGGGCTAACCGGCTGCCGCGCAACCTACTTCACGGCGGTCGCGAAATCGCCATCACCGGTGGGCACGGTAACGTCGATTGCGGCGGGCCCGACCGGCTCCGACGCGAGCCCGGCGAACACCGGCCTCTCAGTCGCATAACAGCCGCGACACGGCGGCGCGCCCGCCGAGCATAGGACCACCCGAGGCGATATGTTCTCAGCGCACAACACGAATACCACCCACGCGATTCACCTCTATCGGTCGATCGCCGCGGAGCAAGCGGGTAGCGTCGGGTTACCACACGCGACGTAGCACAATCACAACGGTGAACAGGAAGTAGGCCCCCAGCACCATGGCGCGCATCGGAGACGGCGGCGACCTGCTGAAGTGCTCGTTCTGCGGGAAGAGTCAGAAGCAGGTCAAGAAGCTCATTGCGGGGCCTGGCGTTTACATCTGCGATGAGTGCATAGATCTGTGCAACGAGATCATCGAAGAGGAACTCGCCGACGCCGACGACGTAAAACTCGACGAACTGCCCAAGCCCGCCGAGATCCGGGAATTCCTGGAGGGTTATGTCATCGGTCAGGACACCGCCAAGCGGACGCTGGCCGTCGCGGTCTACAACCACTACAAGCGGATTCAGGCCGGTGAAAAGGGTCGCGAATCCCGTTCCAGTGAGTCGGTTGAGCTGACCAAGTCCAATATCCTGATGCTAGGACCCACCGGTTGCGGAAAGACCTACCTGGCCCAGACCCTGGCCAAGATGCTCAACGTCCCGTTCGCGATCGCCGACGCCACCGCGCTGACCGAGGCCGGCTACGTCGGTGAAGACGTCGAGAACATTCTGCTCAAGCTGATCCAGGCCGCCGACTATGACGTCAAGCGCGCCGAGACCGGCATCATCTACATCGACGAGGTCGACAAGATCGCCCGTAAGAGCGAGAACCCGTCGATCACCCGCGATGTCTCCGGTGAAGGCGTGCAGCAGGCGCTGCTGAAGATCCTGGAAGGCACCCAGGCGTCGGTGCCACCGCAGGGCGGTCGCAAGCACCCGCACCAGGAGTTCATCCAGATCGACACGACGAACGTCCTGTTCATCGTGGCGGGTGCGTTCGCCGGTCTGGAGAAGATCGTCTCCGACCGCGTCGGCAAGCGTGGGCTGGGATTCGGGGCTGAGGTGCGCTCCAAGGCCGAGATCGACACCACCGACCACTTCGCTGAGGTCATGCCCGAGGACCTGATCAAGTACGGCCTAATTCCCGAGTTCATCGGGCGTCTGCCGGTGGTCGCCTCGGTGACGAACCTGGACAAGGAATCGCTGGTCACGATCCTGTCTGAGCCCAAGAACGCTTTGGTCAAGCAGTACACCCGGCTGTTCGAGATGGACAACGTCGAGCTCGAGTTCAGCGAGGACGCCTTAGAGGCGATCGCCGAACAGGCGATTCACCGCGGTACCGGTGCCCGTGGACTGCGCGCCATCATGGAAGAAGTTCTGCTGCCGGTGATGTACGACATCCCCAGCCGCGACGACGTCGCCAAGGTCGTGGTGACCAAGGAAACCGTGCAGGACAACGTTCTGCCGACGATCGTCCCGCGCAAGCCGTCGCGCGCCGAGCGCCGCGACAAAACCGCCTAGCAACTCCGCTTCTCCGCTAGACCTTGAGCACCGATGCCGTTGGCGCGGTGCCAGCGCGGGTTTCTCGTGCGCTGGACCTGTCGAACTTCTTCCTCGCCGACGTGCGCGACGGCCTCGGCCCGTACCTGTCGATCTACCTGCTGCTGACCCATCACTGGGACCAGGCGTCGATCGGGTTCGTGATGGGCATCGGCGGCATCGCCGCGATCGTGGCGCAGACGCCGGTCGGCGCGCTGGTGGACCGTACCTCGGCCAAGCGTGCGCTGATCGTCGCCGGCGCGGTGACGGTCACCGCGGGGACGCTGGCCATGCCGCTGCTTCCTCAGTTCGCTGTGATCTCGCTGCTGCAGGCGCTGACCGGGATCGCCGGGTCGGTGTTCGCTCCCGCGCTGGCCGCGATCACGCTGGGCTTGGTCGGGGCCCGGCGTTTCGCCCGGCGGATCGGGCGCAACGAGTCGTTCAACCACGCCGGCAACGCGACCGCAGGTGCGATCACGGGCGGACTGGCCTACGGCTTCGGCCCCGTGGTCGTCTTCTGGGTGCTGGCCGCCATGGCGGCGGTGAGCGTGGTGGCGACGCTGTGGATACCCGGCGATGCGATCGACCACGACCTGGCCCGCGGGATGGACCACGCGGCAGGCCAGGCCCACCCGCGACCCGCCGGGTTCAGGGCGCTGTTCCACGACCGTAGATTGCTTGTTTTCGGGGCGGCCATGGTCACCTTCCATTTGGCGAACGCCGCGATGCTGCCGCTGGTCGGGCAGGTGCTGGCGCTGCAGAACAAAGACGTCGGCACCGCGCTGATGGCGTCATGCGTGGTAGCTGCGCAGGTGGTGATGGTCCCGATGGCCTACTTGGCGGGCGCCAAGGCCGACAGCTGGGGGCGAAAGCCGATCTTTTTGATCGGGTTCGCATTCCTCACCGCTCGCGGTTTTCTGTACACGCTGTCCGACAGCCCCTACTGGCTGGTCGGGGTTCAAGTCCTCGACGGCGTCGGCGCCGGAATCTTCGGCGCGCTGTTCCCGCTCGTCGTGCAAGACCTGACGCACGGCACCGGACGATTCAACGTGAGCCTCGGCGCCTTGACCACGATCTGGGGCGTCGGAGCCGCGGTGTCGAACATCCTCGCGGGGTGGATCGTGGTGGTCGCCAGCTACCACGCGGCGTTCATTGCGCTCGGAATCATCGCGCTGGCGGGGCTGGCACTGTATGCCACGGCCATGCCCGAAACCGCGCCCGAAGCGGCTCGAAAAGACGGGTTAGCCCAGGCTGGAGCCCTCCCCCAAATGGGGGAGACGGACCGGTAGCAAACGTTACTCATGCGTAACTTTGACTCTTAGACTTTGCGGCTCAGCAAAGTGACCAACGCCACAATTTTTGGCTGTCGGAGACAGCGCTGTGTGTCTGACCTCGCGTTTTGGCCGGCACGATGTAACGTGGAGCCATGGACGACTGTCCATGAATCCCTAAGAGAAGTGCAATAATCGGTACTGCTAGTGACATAAAAATCGGTCGGGACTGCACTCGGACGATTCGCTCCGGTTTCGGCCACATGCCGAGGCGGTGAACAGCTACGGGAGGCTGCGACGTGGGTCCGAACGGAAACGGAGCCGACACGGCGCGTCCCGAGCGTAGAAAACCAGAGAAACTAGAGAAGATAGTCATCCGTTTCGCGGGAGACTCCGGCGACGGCATGCAGCTCACCGGTGACCGATTCACCTCCGAGGCAGCGCTTTTCGGTAACGACCTGGCCACCCAGCCGAGCTACCCGGCCGAGATCCGAGCGCCGCAGGGCACCCTGCCGGGCGTCTCGTCCTTCCAGATTCAAATCGCCGACTACGACATTCTCACCGCCGGCGATCGACCCGATGTGCTGGTCGCGATGAACCCGGCTGCCCTGAAGGCCAACATCATCGACCTGCCGATCGGCGGGCTGGTGATCGCCAACTCCGACGAGTTCACCAAGCGCAACCTCGCCAAGGTCGGCTACGACAACAACCCACTTGAATCCAGCGAACTGTCCGACTACAAAGTCGAAGCCGTCGCAATGACTACGCTGACCCTCGGCGCCGTCGAGCCCATCGGCGCGACGAAGAAGGACGGCCAGCGCGCCAAGAACATGTTCGCGCTAGGCCTGCTGTCGTGGATGTACGGGCGGCCGATCGAGCCCAGCGAAAAGTTCATCCGGGAGAAGTTCGGCCGCAAGCCCGACATCGCCGAAGCCAACGTGCTGGCGCTCAAGGCGGGCTGGAACTACGGCGAAACCACCGAAGCCTTCGCCGTCACCTATGAGGTGTCGCCCGCGAAGCTTCCGGCTGGTGAGTATCGCCAGATCTCCGGCAACACTGCGCTGGCCTACGGCATCGTTGCCGCCGGGCAGCTGGCCGACCTTCAGGTCATGCTCGGTAGCTATCCGATCACGCCGGCGTCGGACATCCTGCACGAGCTGTCCAAGCACAAGAACTTCAACGTTCTGACCTTCCAGGCCGAGGATGAGATCAGTGGCATCTGTGCCGCGTTGGGGGCGTCGTACGGCGGTGCCCTCGGCGTCACCAGCACGTCCGGCCCAGGACTGTCGCTGAAGTCCGAGGCGCTGGGGCTTGCGGTGATGACCGAGTTGCCGCTGATCGTCATCGACGTTCAGCGCGGCGGTCCGTCGACCGGTCTGCCGACCAAGACCGAGCAATCCGACCTACTGCAAGCGCTCTACGGGCGCAACGGTGAGTCGCCGGTGGCCGTGCTGGCGCCGCGATCGCCGTCGGACTGCTTTGACGTGGCGTTGGAGGCGGTGCGCATCGCGGTGGGGTATCACACGCCGGTGCTGATCCTGTCCGACGGCGCGATCGCCAACGGCTCCGAGCCGTGGCGGATCCCGAACGTCGATGAGCTGCAACCCATTCAGCACACCTTCGCTAACCCGGACGAGCCGTTCATGCCGTACGCCCGCGACCCCGAGACGTTGGCCCGCATGTTCGCCATCCCCGGCACACCCGGACTCGAGCACCGCATTGGCGGGCTGGAATCCGCGAACGGCACCGGCGCGATCTCCTATGACCCGGCCAACCACGACCTCATGGTGCGGTTGCGGGAAGCCAAGATCGAAGGCATCTCGGTTCCGGATCTGGAAGTCGACGACCCGACCGGTGACGCCGAACTGTTGCTGATCGGATGGGGCAGTTCCTACGGCCCGATCGGGGAGGCCTGCCGGCGGGCGCGGCGCAGCGGCATCAAGGTCGCGCACGCGCACCTGCGTCACCTGCGCCCGTTCCCGCCCAACCTGGGCGAGGTGCTGCGGCGCTACTCGCAGGTGGTGTGCCCGGAGATGAATCTTGGCCAGCTGGCGCTGCTGCTGCGTGGAAGGTATCTGGTCGACGTGCAGTCGGTGACCAAGGTGCAAGGCGTCGCGTTCCTGGCCGACGAGGTCGGGCGCGTCATCCGGGCGGCGGAGAGCGGCACGTTGGCCGAAATCGAGCAAGACAAAACGATGGTCGCGAGGTTGGCGGCGGCCACGGTTGGAGCAGGGAGCAAGGTGGGCGATGACTGACCTGATCGGCACAGACTTGGGCCTGACGGACATGCTGTCCGGGCACGGCCGGGTGCCAACCACGGATCAACCGCAGAAGGCCAAGGACTTCACCAGCGACCAGGAAGTCCGCTGGTGCCCCGGTTGCGGCGACTACGTCATCCTGAACACGATGCGAAACTTCTTGCCCGAGTTGGGGTTACGACGCGAGAACATCGTCTTCGTCAGCGGCATCGGCTGCTCGAGCCGGTTCCCGTACTACCTGGAAACCTACGGTCTGCACTCGATCCACGGCCGTGCACCGGCGATCGCGACCGGCTTGGCGTTGTCGCGTGAAGACCTCTCGGTGTGGGTCGTCACCGGCGACGGCGATGCGTTGTCGATCGGTGGCAACCACCTGATCCACGCGTTGCGCCGCAACATCAACCTGACCGTCCTGCTGTTCAACAACCGGATCTACGGCCTGACCAAGGGCCAGTACTCGCCGACCTCCGAGGTCGGGAAGGTCACCAAGTCGACGCCGATGGGCTCGCTGGACCAACCGTTCAACCCGGTGTCGTTGGCCCTGGGTGCCGAGGCGAGTTTCGTTGGGCGCGCGCTGGATTCCGACCGAAAAGGTCTGTCGGAGGTGCTGCGCGCCGCAGCCGCGCACCGCGGCTCCGCCCTTGTCGAGATCCTGCAGGACTGCCCGATCTTCAACGACGGCTCGTTCGACGCGCTGCGTAAAGAGGGCGCCGAGGAGCGGGTGATCAACGTTCACCACGGCGAGCCGATCACCTTCGGCGCGAATGACGAATATTGTGTCGTGCGCTCCGGTTTCGGCCTCGAAGTCGCCAAGACCGCCGATGTCAGCGTCAGTGAGATCGTCGTGCACGACGCGCACGCCGACGATTCGGCATACGCCTACGCCCTGTCGCGGCTCTCACAACAGAACCTCGAGCACACCGTGATGGGCATCTTCCGTCAGGTCAGCAGGCCCACTTATGATGACGCTGCACGGTCACAGATCCAGGCCGCGCAAGAATCCAAGCCCTCGGACCGTGCCGCCCTGCAATCGCTGCTGCACGGCCGCGACACTTGGACTGTGAACTGACATGACTGCTACGGGCAAGCCGGCCTCGCTCGCCGGCGTGGTGTTGGCTGCCGGCGCGTCGCCCTACGAGGGCCGCGCCAAGGCCTTAAAGCAGGTTCGTGACGGGCACCTCACGGCCGTCGAACATGTTGTCAGCATTGTGGCTCAGCGCTGCGAGCCCATCTTCGTGGTGACCTCGCCGGGGCAGTCGCTGCCCGAACTCCCGGCTCAGCTGGTGCGTGACGACGTGCGCGGCCACGGACAGCTGTCCGCGGTCGGTCGTGGACTGCGCGCCGCCGCCGAAGCCGGTGCGACGCACGCATTCTTGTGCTCGGTCGACGCGGAACTGCTCGACGCTGAGGTGATCGATGTGCTGCAGGCCCGGGCGGCCGCGCTACACGCTGACATCGTGTTGCCGTGGGACGGCACAAATCACTACCTGGCCGCGGTCTACCGAACCGAATTGGCTTCTCTCGTAGACGATCTCGTCGCTGCTGGCGAGCGGAGCATATCTGCGCTGATCGCGCGAGCCGACACGCAACGGGTCGTCATCTCCGACTCCGGCTCGCTCGCGGGCGTCACGTCCGCCTAGGGCCCGCGCGCCCTTCAGGGTTCTGGTGGCCGCGATGCGGTGCGAATTAGTCTGTGTCGCAATCAATTACGAGTAATTAGCCGTTCCAGAGCCATGCCGGAGTGAATCGCTTGCGACGCGCAGGGCTAACCTGTGATCTTGATAACTCTGTACGAGACCTTACAACGTAAGGAAACGCCGCGCGGCCTCGTTTCACCCGCGAAAACCGGTGTCCCAACTCACAAAAACACCGTGATTTGACTCACCATGGTGTTCGCAACGGGCGAGCCTGACACGCGCGACAAACCGCCGTGTGACCTGCGCAGTTCGTTTCTTCAACGCGCCGTGACTAATTCGTAATCGGCGCGGATGCGTGCGTATCTCGAGATGACGAGTGCGGTGCATTTCTCGTACGGTCCGTTGCGACCTGAGAAGGCGAAGAAAAACCAAAACCACGGACCCGCGTGTGAGCGGGGGCAGCGGATGGCGACGACGTCTCCGTGCGGCCGCCGGGCTATCGCCCGGTGTTGGCTGATGCCCTGGCTGTCGTGCCTGAACGAGACGGCGCGATTCGAAGTCTCTGTCCGTCGAGAGATCGGCGATCAGCCCACATTGCTGGGCTTGCTTCGGCGCGCGCACCCGCGAAAGGAACGATGTTGAACAACGTCCGCCAGACGCTTCGCATGGCTGCACTGACTGCGGTGCTCGCTTCGGCCCCGATGACGCTGTCCAGCGGGATCGCTGCCGCCGATTTCGAGGCAGTTACCCCGAGCGCGCCGTCCTCAATCGAGTTGGCCGGCTTTGTTCCGGCTCCTGCTGGTGACGTGCCGGCGACCCCGGACGCGCCGGACGCTCCGAACGCTGCGCCGGTTGCCGACGTGGCGCCGGCCCCGGCCGACCTGCCGCCGGCCCCGGACGCCCCGCCCGCCCCCGCCCCGGACGCCCCGCCGGCTCCGGCGCCCGACGCTCCGCCCGCGCCGCCCGCCCCTGAGGCTCCGGCTCCGGCGCCTGAGGCCGCTCCCGCTCCGCCCGCGCCGAAGCCCGAGGAAGCACCGGCCCCGGTGAAGAAGGCGTACAGCGTCAACTGGGATGCAATCGCGGCGTGCGAGTCCGGTGGTAACTGGGGCATCAGCACCGGCAACGGCTACGCCGGCGGTCTCCAGTTCACGCCGAGCACCTGGCACTCCAACGGCGGTTCGGGATCGGCGAACGGCGCGAGCCGTGACGAGCAGATTCGGGTGGCCGAGAATGTGCTGCACTCGCAAGGCATCGGCGCCTGGCCGGTCTGCGGTCGTCGCGGCTGACCAACGAATTACCGACTAACGGCGGTGGCGGGGCTTATGCCCGCCACCGCCGTTGGCGTCTGAAGGGGTCGCGCTCGCCAGACCCACGATTTCTCACGCCGCGTTTGGGGGTTACCGACCGAATCGGCGGCCCGAAACTTATGCTGCCCGCGTGACCGAGTTCCGCGTTTCGCGGCCGCCGGATCTTCCGGGGATCCCCTCGGCCGAGGCGGTGTTGCCCGCGCCGGATCGATTGATCGGCCGGCCCCGCGCGTTACCCGTCGACATCCTGGGCGAGCTGCACGGTCCGATCTTTTACGCCGATTTCAACGGCGGTTTCAGAAAGCTCTACGTGTGCTCGCTCGAACTTGTGACGGAGCTCTGCGACGAGAGCCGTTTCGTCAAGAACCTCACCGCGACCCTTGCCCGAGTGCGGCCGCTGGCCGGGGACGGACTTTTCACGGCGTTCCACGACGAACCGAATTGGCAGCTCGCCCACGATGTCCTGCTACCGGGGTTTAGTTATGCTGGCCTGCGCGCCTATCACCGCGCGATGCTGGACATCAACTGCGCACTGATCGACCGATGGGATGCCAGCGCTGGAGTGCAGCCCGTGGATGTGTCGGCAGACTTGCAGAAGTTGGCGATGGACACCGTCGCGCTCGCCGGATTCGGTTCGCGCTTCGACTCTTTCGGCTGCCCCGGGCTCGCCGCGATTCCGCAGAGTTTCACAACGGCGCTGGGGGAGTTGGGCTCCGACACCGTGACACCGGCGTTCAACGACGAGTTGGCCACCTTGCACGCGTTCATCGACACGCTTATTGCGGAGCACCGGTCAGGTGACAGTGAGTCCGAGGACCTGTTGACGCTGATGCTGCAACCGGATTCAGCCGGCAATCCGGTGTTGTCCACCGAGAACGTCCGCAATCAGATCATGACTTTCCTGATCGCCGGTCAGCTCACCACGTCGGAACTCATGCCCAACGCGTTGTACAACCTCGTGAGCGATCCGGCTGCGCTGCACCGGGTGCGGGCCGAGGTCGACACCGTTTTCGGCGCCGACGACGACTACCTGCCCAGTTACGACGACATCGGCAAGCTGAGCTACCTGCGCCAGGTCATCGAGGAAACCCTGAGACTATCCCCGCCAGTCCTGCATTTCGATCGAATGGCTTTGGAAGACACGGTTATTGGTGGCAAATATCTCATCCGGCGCGGCGAAGCGGTCACCGTTCTCACCGGCGCGCTGCACCGTCAGCCGGGATGGGGCGACAATGTCGAGCTCTTCGATCCCGATCGCTTCGCTGCCGAACGTTCGGCTGCTCGGCCGGCCGCGTTGTTCAAACCTTTCGGCACCGGTGAGCGATCATGCATCGGCCGCCAATTCGCGCTTCATGAGGCGGCCATGGCGCTGGCCCGGCTGGTACATCGCTACCGTCTCATCGACGGCTATCACTATGTACCGCAATGGGAGAGTCCGACCAGCCGGCGACCGGTCGGGTTCCGGCTCGACCTGATTCGGCGCACCCCGCAGGAACGCCATGCCGACGCACCTAGCGTCGAGGTCGGCGCCGAGAAGGTCGCAGCGCAGCATCCATCGGCGATTGCGGCCGGCACCAGGCTGGCCATCTTCCATGGCTCCAACCTCGGCACATGCCGCGCCCTGGCCCGCCAATTCGCCGACGACGCAACGGCTCTGGGCTGCACAGCTACGGTGGCACCCCTGGACGACGCCGTCGGCGGTTTTCCCGAAGCCGAGGCCATCATGATCGTCGCGTCCTCCTACAACGGCCAGCCCACCGATGACGCGCGCGCCTTCCTCACCTGGCTGCTCGATGCGACTACCACGCTGAATCCGTCCCCCGACGTCGCGGTTCTCGGTGTGGGTGACCACAATTGGGCGGACACCTATCAGGCGGTCCCGCGACGCATCGACCAGCGCCTGGCTGAGTTGGGGGCCAACCGGCTGGTTTCCTGCGCAGCCGCCGACACCTCGGGGGATATGGTCGGCACGGTCGAGGAGTTCGCCGGCGCGCTCTGGTCGTCGCTGGCCCAGCACTTCGGCGACCCCGACGCCGTGCCGCCCTCGGATGCGGCTGAACCGCTCTACGAGATGCGCCGGATCGTCGGTCCGGTGACGGCGGCGATGGACGCGCGGTCGTCGGTGATCCAGATGACCGTCGTCGAGAACACCTCGCTGGTCAGCCCCGGACTGGGTCAAGCCAAAGCCTATGTCCGCGTCGACCTTCCGGAAGGCCTGGGCTACCAAACAGGTGACCACCTCACGGTGATGGCCGACAATCCGCCCGAAGTGGTCGACGCGGCGTTGACCCAACTCGGCATCGACCCCGGCCTGCGGCTGTCGATCAATCCTCGACGCAACTCTCGGCGGCTCATCGCGCTGGACCGAGAGGTCAGCGCACGAGAGTTGCTCACGCACTTCGTGGAACTGCGGAAACCGGTGACCAGCAGCCAATTACGCAGTCTTGCGGCGGCCAACAGCAATCCCGCGGAGCGCGAGCGACTTGAAGAGCTGGCCGACGGCCCGGACGGTTGCCCACTCAGCGTGTTGGAATGCCTCGACGAGTACCCGGAGTGCGTGCTGACCGGTGCCGAACTCCTCGAGCTACTCGACCCGATGGTGCCGAGGCACTATTCGATCGCGTCCTCGTCAATGCTGTCACCACGCACGGTCGGACTGGTGGTGAGCGTGCTTGATGCGCCGGCCCACTCCGGTCACGGCTTGTTCAAAGGCGTCGCGTCCAACTACCTCGCTACCGTCCATCCCGGACATTCGATCCGGGCTCGGGTGGATCGGGCGCGCCAGGCGTTTCGGGCCGGTGCCGATCCGGCCAGGAATGTGATCCTGGTCAGCGCCGGCACCGGCGTCGCACCGTTTCTCGGCTTTCTGGGTGATCGAATCGCCGCACAACGCACCGGAACGCCGGTTCAGCCCGCGCTGTGCTTCTTCGGCGTGCGCGACCCCGAGGTCGACTACATCTTCCGGGACCGTTTCGAGCAGGCCGAGGCTATCGGCATCGTGCGGATGCGCCCGGCTTTCTCCCGCGCGCCGGAGAACGGGGTCCGCTATGTGCAGGACCGGATCGCCGCGGACGCCGACGAGGTATGGCGCCTGCTGGGCGACCCGGCCAAGGACGCCCACGTCTACGTTTGCGGCGACGGCGCCCGGATGGCGCCGGCGGTGCGCGGGTCCTTCCTCGACATCTATCGTGCGCGGACCGAAGCTGACGACGACGGGGCCCGCGACTGGCTGGCCGGTCTGATCGAATCCGACCACTACGTCGAGGACGTATGGGCCGGCTGAGCCCCGCGCGCGTTGTGTTACCAACGACTGATGAACACATCGGCGTTCGACAACATCGACGATTACCTGGCGCTGCCGCGCGTCGCCGGCCTCACCGTCTCGGCGGACGGGTCGCGGGTGGTGACCACGGTGGCCGAACTCAACGACAAGGGCAACGAGTACGTCAGCGCCGTCTGGGAAATCGATCCCGCCGGACAACGTCCCGCCCGCAGGCTGACCCGCAGCGTTAACGGCGAGTCGACGCCGGCCTTCACTGTCGACGGCGATCTGCTGTTCCTCTCGTCGCGGCCCAGCGCTGACGACGCCAAGCCGCCCGCGTCCCTGTGGCGGCTGCCGGCCGGCGGCGGCGAGGCGGTCGAGGTGTCGAGCGCGCCCGGCGGTATCAGCGCCGTGCGCACCGCGCGCGCCGCGGACGCAACCGTGATCAGCGCTGCGATGTTGCCCGCTGCCCGCGACGTCGACGAGGATCGACGCCTGCGCGACCTGCGGAAGGACGCCCATGTGACGGCGATCCTGCACACGGACTATCCGGTGCGTTTCTGGAACGCAGACGTCGGCCCGGGCGAACCACATCTCCTCGACGCCAACGGATTACGGGACCTGACGCCGCAGCCAGGGGCCGCCCTACTGGCCGCCGGCTTCGGTGACGCCGATTTTGACATCAGCCCCGACGGCAGTTTCCTGGTCACGACATGGCAGCTCACCGGGCCCGGGCCGACCCAGCGGTCGGTGCTGATGCGGATCGACCTGGCCTCCGGTGAACGATACGTGATCGCCGACGATGCCGGCGCCAACCTCGACCACCCGGCGATATCACCGGATGGCTCGGCGGTCGCCTTTACCCGCGAGACGATCACCACTTCCGACTCGGCTCCACGAATGACATTGCAACACATGCGATTCGGTGACCAGCCGGCCTCGCTGGCAGAGGAATGGGATCGCCGGCCGAGTTCGATATCCTGGTCTGGAGACGGCGCGACCCTATTTGTGACCGCCGACCAGAACGGTCGCGCACCGATTTTCGGCGTGGACGTCGAGACATCGACCGTCACACAACTGACCGATGACGACTTCGCCTACTGCGATGTCGTCGTCGCGCCCGGCGGCGTGCTGTACGCGTTGCGGAGTTCGTATGCGGCCCCGCCACATCCGGTGCGTATCGATCCCGCCGGCGCCATCACGTCGCTACCGTGCCTCGAATTACCTGATTTGCCAGGCACATTGACGGAAATCGCCGCAACCGCCTCCGACGGCACCACGGTGCGATCGTGGTTGGTGCTGCCCGACGACGATGCGCCGGCGCCGCTGCTGCTGTGGGTGCACGGCGGGCCTCTCGGCAGTTGGAACAGCTGGGCCTGGCGCTGGAATCCCTGGCTGATGGCCGCGAAGGGTTACGCGGTGCTGCTGCCCGACCCTGCTCTGTCAACCGGTTACGGACAGGACTTCATCCAGCGCGGCTGGGGCGCCTGGGGCGGACCACCATTCGACGATCTGATGGTGGCGACCGACGCGGCCTGCGCGCATCCGCGTATCGATGCGACCCGAATCGCCGCGATGGGTGGCTCGTTCGGTGGATACATGGCCAATTGGATAGCGGGCCACACCAACCGATTCGCCGCCATCGTCACCCATGCCAGCCTGTGGGCGCTCGACCAGTTCGGGCCGACCACCGACACCGCCTACTACTGGCGTCGCGAGATGACGCCGGAGATGACTGCGGCCAATTCGCCGCACCACTTCGTCGGCAACATCCGCACGCCGATGCTGGTGATCCACGGCGCCTTGGACTATCGCGTACCGATCGGTGAGAGCCTGCGGCTCTGGTACGAGCTGCTGGACTCCTCTGCGCTGCCGGCCGGCAAGGACGGCAGCAGCCCGCACCGCTTTTTGTACTTCCCGTCTGAGGACCACTGGGTGCTCGCGCCGCAGCACGCCAAGATCTGGTACGAGGTGGTGCTTGCGTTCCTGGGTGAGCACGTGCTGAGGGAAGGCGTGGATTGGCCCGAGGCGCTCGGAGTAGCGTCGCGCCCGTGAGTGCAACGCGCGAATACGACATCGTCCTGTACGGCGCGACCGGCTTCGTCGGAAAGTTGACGGCCGAATACCTGTCCCGGGCGGGGGGCGACGCGCGAATCGCGCTAGCCGGCCGCTCGACCGATCGGTTACGGGCGATCCGCGACACGCTGGGGCCTTCGGCGCAGTCGTGGCAGCTGCTGACCGCCGATGCCGCGTCGCCGAAGACCCTGGACGCCATGGCCGAGCAGACGCAAGTCGTGATCACCACGGTCGGGCCCTACAGCAAGTACGGGCTGCCGCTGGTCGCGGCGTGTGCGGCGGCGGGCACCGACTACGCGGACCTGACCGGTGAGTCGCCGTTCGTCCGGGAAAGCATCGACCTGTATCACAAGCAGGCACAGGACACCGGTGCGCGCATCGTGCACGCATGCGGATTCGATTCCATCCCTTCGGATCTCACCGTCTATGCGCTCTACCGGCGGGCGCTCGAGGACGGCGCGGGTGAACTCACCAGGACCGACCTGGTGGTCCGCGCATTCTCCGGTGGGGTCTCCGGCGGCACGGTGTCCTCGATGCTGGAAGTCCTGGACGCGACATCGCGCGACGCGGACGTGCGTCGCCAATTCGCCGATCCCTACACGCTGAGCCCGGACCGGGCGGCCGAACCCGAGCTCGGCGCCCAGCCCGACCTGCGTCGGCGTCGCGGCGGCCAGATCGCCCCCGAGCTGGCCGGGCTGTGGACGGCGGGATTCATGATGGCGCCGGCCAACACGCGGATTGTGCGGCGCAGCAACGCTTTACAAGACTGGGCCTACGGTCGGCGATTCGGGTACAGCGAGTACATGAATGTCGGGTCGTCCGTCGCGGCGCCAGTGGCCTCGGCGGCCCTTAACGGGATCGGCAACGCGGTGTCGGCTATCGGTAGCCGCTACTTCCAATTGTTGCCGCGAAAGCTAGTGGATCGAGCGATGCCCAAACCCGGCACCGGACCCAGTGAGGCGGTGCGCGAGCGCGGTCACTACAAGGTCGAGACGTACACGACGACTACGTCCGGAGCGCGCTACGTCGCGACGATGGCTCAGCGCGGCGACCCGGGCTATAAGGCGACCGCGGTGCTACTGGGCGAGAGCGGTCTGGCGCTGGCGTTGGACCGCGAGCACCTCTCCGAGTTACGCGGTGTGCTGACCCCGGCGGCATCGATGGGTGATGCGCTGCTGACGCGATTCCCGGCCGCTGAGGTGTCACTGGAGACCGCCCGCCTGATGCACCGTTGACGCGCAGATCGGCCCTGAAAGAACCCCTGTCGAACAAGATCGGCCGGCGCTAGTGTCATCGGCAGAACCACACCATCCCAGCAACGTTAGGTGGACGGGTCCATGTCTGGCCTTGAAGATCTGCTGTCCCAGATTCCCACGAGTGACATCGCCCGCAAGATCGGCGTCGACGAAAGCGAAGTCGACAAGGCGGTGCAGCTGCTGGTGCCGGTGCTCGTCGGCGGTCTGCAACAGAACGCGCAAGATCCTGAGCACGCCAGCAACATCGCCGCCGCGGCCGGCAACCACGCTGCCAGCGGTCTGCTCGACGGCGGGGTGAGCCTCGATCACGTCAACGAGTCCGACGGCCAGCAGGCCATCGCAAAGATCTTCGGTGGTAACGACGTCGCGCAGGTGGCCAACGCGCTGTCCGGCGGCGGCGGAGGCAACAGCGACCTACTCAAGCAACTGCTGCCGATTCTCGCACCCATCGTCCTGGCCTACGTCGGCAAGCAGCTCGGCCAGAAGAACGAGCCGGCCAAGCAGGAATCGTCCTCCGGTGGCGCGCTCAACGACGTGCTGGGCAGCATCCTGGGCGGCATGGCCGGCAGCAACAAATCGCTGGGCACCGTCCTCGGCAATGCGCTCGGGGCCAAGGCCGGCGAGATCCTCGGCGGCTTGTTCGGAAAGAAGTAGCCCCCCGCCTCACGCCGGCCGCGACGGGCGGTGTTCGTCGCGGGCGTCGGTGCTTTCTAGACTTGACGCGTGACCACCGACCCAGAACGCGCCGCTGACTCGCGGGCAGAAGACCTGCCCAAGTCGTGGGATCCGGGCGCGGTAGAAAGCGCGATCTATCAGCGCTGGGTCGATGCCGGCTATTTCAGCGCGGATCCAACGAGTGGCAAGCCGGCCTACTCGATTGTTTTGCCGCCACCCAACGTCAACGGCAACCTGCACATGGGTCACGCGCTCGACCACACCCTGATGGACGCCCTGACCCGCCGCAAGCGGATGCAAGGCTACGAGGTGTTGTGGCAGCCGGGCATGGACCACGCGGGGATCGCGGTGCAGATCGCCGTCGAGAAGCAACTTGCCGCCGACGGCAAGAGTAAAGAGGATCTGGGCCGCGAGCTGTTCGTCGACCGCGTCTGGGACTGGAAGCGCGAGACCGGCGGCAACATCGGCTGGCAGATGCGCGCGCTCGGCGACGGTGTCGACTGGAGCCGGGATCGCTTCACGATGGACGACGGGCTGTCGCGCGCCGTGCGCACGATTTTCAAGCGGCTCTACGACGCCGGCCTGATCTATCAGGCCGAGCGACTGGTCAACTGGTCCCCGGTGCTCGAGACCGCGATCTCCGACCTCGAAGTCAAATACGAAGACGTCGAGGGCGAGCTGGTGTCGTTCCGCTACGGCTCGATGAGCGACGACGAGCCGCATATCGTGGTCGCTACCACCCGCCTCGAAACGATGCTGGGGGACACCGCGATCGCTGTGCACCCCGACGACGACCGGTACCGGCATCTGGTGGGCCAGACGCTGGCGCACCCATTCGTCGAGCGTGACATCGTTATCGTCGCCGATGCGCACGTCGACCCCGAATTCGGCACCGGCGCAGTGAAAGTGACGCCGGCGCACGACCCCAACGACTTCGAGATCGGGCTGCGACACAACCTGCCGATGCCCACGATGTTGGACACCAAGGGCCGGATCGCCAACACCGGCACGGAGTTCGACGGTCAGGACCGGTTCGAGGCGCGGGTGAAAGTCCGTGAGGCATTGGCCGCGCAGGGACGCATCGTCGCCGAGAAACGCCCATACCTGCACAGCGTCGGGCACTCCGAACGCAGTGGCGAGCCGATCGAGCCGCGGCTCTCGCTGCAGTGGTGGGTCAAAGTCGAGTCGCTGGCCAAGGCCGCCGGAAACGCGGTTCGCAACGGCGACACCGTGATTCATCCGAAGAGCCTGGAGCCGCGCTGGTTCGCCTGGGTGGACGACATGCACGATTGGTGCATCTCGCGCCAGCTGTGGTGGGGCCACCGCATTCCGATCTGGCATGGGCCTGACGGTCAGAAGGTCTGCGTCGGCCCGGACGAAACCCCACCGGAGGGTTGGGAGCAGGACCCCGACGTGCTCGACACCTGGTTCTCGTCGGCGCTGTGGCCCTTCTCCACCCTGGGCTGGCCCGATCGCACCCCGGAAATCGAGAAGTTCTATCCCACAACGGTTCTGGTGACCGGCTATGACATCATCTTTTTCTGGGTGGCCCGCATGATGATGTTCGGCACCTTCGTCGGGGGCGACGACGTCATCACCCTCGACGGCGCGCGGGGTCCGCAGGTGCCGTTCCAGAATGTCTTCCTGCACGGCCTGATTCGCGACGAGTTCGGCCGGAAGATGAGCAAGTCCAAGGGCAACGGGATTGACCCGCTGGAATGGGTTCAGTCGTTCGGCGCCGACGCGCTGCGGTTCACGCTGGCCCGCGGTGCCAGCCCCGGCGGTGACCTGTCGATCGGAGAGGACGCCGCCCGCGCGTCGCGCAACTTCGCGACCAAGCTGTTCAACGCCACCCGCTTCGCGATGATGAACGGTGCCGAACCGGCGCCGCTGCCGGGCCTCGACGAGCTCACCGACGCCGACCGCTGGATCCTCGGCCGCCTGGAAGAGGTTCGCGCCGAAGTGGATTCGGCCTTCGAGGCTTATGAGTTCAGCCGCGCCTGCGAGTCGCTCTACCATTTCGCCTGGGACGAATTCTGCGACTGGTACCTCGAACTGGCCAAGGTGCAACTGTCGGCTGCCGACGGTGCGCACACCACCGCGGTGTTGGCCTTCGTGCTCGACGCACTGCTCAAGTTGCTGCACCCGGTCATTCCGTTCGTCACCGAGACGCTGTGGCAGAAGCTGACCGGTGGCGAATCCGTCGTCATCGCCGAATGGCCGCAGCCATCCGGTATCGCATTGAACCCCGTTGCCGCACAACGAATCACTGACATGCAGAAGTTGGTTACCGAGATTCGCCGCTTCCGCAGCGACCAGGGGCTCGCCGATCGGCAGAAGGTGGCGGCGCGACTGTCGGGCATCGACAACGCCGATCTGGGCACTCAGATCGGTGCCGTCACGTCGCTGGCGTGGCTGAACGACCCCACGGCCGAGTTCACCCCCTCGGCGTCGCTGGAGGTCGGGCTCAAGGGTGGCATCGTCGTCGTCGAGCTGGACACCTCGGGCACCATCGACGTGGCCGCCGAGCGGCGCCGCCTGGAGAAGGATTTGGCCGCGGCGAAGAAGGAATTAGCCTCGACCACAGCCAAGCTGGGCAACGCGGAGTTCATGGCAAAGGCCCCGGAAGCGGTCGTCGAGAAGCAGCGCGAGCGCCAACGGGTCGCCCGCGAGGACACCGAGCGGATCACCGCCAGGTTGGACGGGCTCACGTGACGCTCGAGCCCGATCCGGACTACGGCGACGACCCCGCGCCCGTCGAGGCGGTTCCCACCCCCGACGAGATCGCGGCGCTGCTCCAGGTCGAGCACCTACTCGACCAGCGCTGGCCGGAAACCAAGATCGAGCCCAGCCTGGACCGCATCTCGGCGCTGATGGATCTGCTCGGTTCGCCGCAACGGAGCTATCCCGCGATCCACATCGCCGGAACCAACGGCAAGACCTCGGTGGCCCGGATGGTCGACGCGTTGCTGACCGCGCTGCAGCGCCGCACCGGGCGAACCACCAGCCCGCACCTGCAGTCCGCGGTCGAGCGCATCGCGATCGACGGAAAGCCCATCGGCCCAGCGACATACGTGTCGACCTACACCGAACTCGAACCGTTCGTGCAGATGATCGACCAGCAGTCGGAAGCCAATGGCGGCCCGGCAATGAGCAAGTTCGAAGTACTCACCGCGATGGCGTTCGCCGCGTTCGCCGATGCCCCGATCGAGGTGGCGGTGGTCGAAGTGGGGTTGGGGGGGCGCTGGGACGCCACCAACGTGGTCAACGCGCCGGTCGCGGTGATCACCCCGATCAGCGTCGACCACGTGGAGTATCTCGGCGAGGACATCGCCGGCATCGCCGGCGAGAAGGCCGGCATCATCCACCGCGCCGAAGACGGCGCCCCGGACACCGTCGCGGTGATCGGGCGTCAGGTGCCGGAGGCCATGGAGGTCGTGCTGGCGGAGACCGTGCGCGCCGATGCCGCTGTCGCGCGCGAGGATTCGGAGTTCGCGGTGTTGAGTCGCCAGGTCGCGGTCGGTGGCCAACTGCTCGAGTTGCAGGGCCTGGGCGGGGTCTACCCCGACGTGTTCCTGCCGTTGCACGGCGAACACCAGGCACACAACGCGGCGATCGCCCTCGCGGCGGTCGAGGCGTTCTTCGGCGCCGGCCCGCAGCGTCAACTCGACATCGATGCGGTGCGAGCGGGATTCGCCGCGGTGGCCAGTCCCGGGCGGCTGGAGCGGATGCGCAGCGCGCCGACCGTGTTCGTCGACGCCGCCCACAACCCAGCAGGTGCGGCCGCGCTGGCGCAATCGCTGGCCGAGGAGTTCGACTTCCGGTTCCTGGTCGGGGTGGTGAGCGTGATGGGGGACAAGGACGTCGGCGGCATCCTGGCCGCACTCGAACCGGTCTTCAACCAGATTGTGGTGACGCACAACGGATCTCCCCGCGCGTTGGACGTCGAGACATTGGCGCTGACTGCTCAGCAGTATTTCGGGCCCGATCGGGTGGTCACCGCCGAGAACCTGCGCGATGCCATCGACACCGCCACCGCGATGGTCGACGAGGCCAACGCCGAGGGCGAGTCGTTCTCCGGGACCGGCATCGTGATCACCGGCTCGGTCGTCACCGCCGGTGTTGCTCGCTCACTGTTCGGTCGTGATCCCGCGTGACGACGCCCGCTGGGCCGCCCGCGACGCCAAAACCCGACCCGTGGAGGAGTTTTCGCGGAGTCACGGCCGGCACGCTGATTCTCGAAGCCATCGTGGTGCTGCTGTCGCTGCCGGTGGTCGGGGCAATCGGCGGTGGGTTGAACGCCGGTGCCCTGACCTACCTGCTGGGATTGACCGCGGCGCTGATCGTCCTGACGGGGCTGCAGGGCCGCTCGTGGGCGATCTGGGCCGACCTCGGCGTTCAGCTGATTGCCATCGCCGGCTTCGCCGTCTATCCGGGCATCGGTGTCATCGGCCTGATCTTCGCCGTGGTGTGGGCGATGATCTTTTACGTGCGGTGGGAGGTCCTGCGCCGCGAGCGGCTTGGGCTGCTCCCTGGCCAACAAGGGCCGCCGGACTGATCGGCTACGCTGTGCGCCGTGACAGCGCCGATGACGATTAGCGGAGCAGTGGCGATCCGGAAGGGGCAGGAGGAATGGCGCAATTGACTGAGCGGACCCTCCTGTTGATCAAGCCCGATGCTGTGGAACGTCGTCTGGTTGGCGAGATCCTCGGCCGTGTCGAGCGCAAGGGCCTGACCATCGCGGCGCTCGAACTGCGGACCGTCAGCGAGAAACTGGCCAAAAGCCACTACGCCGAGCACGACGGCAAGCCGTTCTTCGGCTCGCTGGTGGAGTTCATCACGTCATCGCCGCTGGTAGCGGCGATTATTGAAGGCCCGCGGGCAATTGCTGCGATCCGGCAGCTCGCGGGTGCGACCGACCCGGTCGCCAACGCCCTACCGGGCACCATCCGCGGCGATTTCGGCCTCGAAACGCAGTACAACCTGGTGCACGGCTCCGATTCATCGGAGTCCGCGGCGCGCGAAATCGCGCTCTGGTTCGACAAGGCTTAGATAACGGGTCGGCCGCACCCCGTCCGGCCCGGTACAACGGTATGGGATACTGATAGACGGGTGAACGTCGCCGGACCGGCGTCCGACGCCCGAATGAAGACTTTGACAAGCGCGACCACCGCGAGTCGCGGCGCGGCTGTCCAGCCATCATTCAGACCGGCACCGAGTGTGTTCGACCCGAACTGCTCGGGGCAAGACCATCACAAGCCCGGGAGGAAGTGACCCGGGTACATAGCGAAGCCCTCGCGTGGCCGCGTCGACATGACGCGCCCGGGGGCTAGAGGAGAATTCGTGATAGACGGTGGCCCATTCTCAGAAGTTCCCCAAGACTCGCCGCAGGGCGAGGAGCTGCCAGAACGGCTGAGGGTCCACTCCCTTGCCCGGGCGTTGGGAACGACCAGCCGCAAGGTGCTCGACGCGCTGATCGAACTCGACGGGCGAGTCCGCAGCGCGCATTCCACCGTGGAGCGGGTGGACGCGGTGCGCGTGCGCGACCTGCTGGCCAGCGCGCCCACGACCGTCGGCGCGCCCACGGCCGAAGCGGAGGCATCGGCTGAGGCCTCGGAGCCCGAGTCGCGCCTGATGCTGGAGACCGCGCCGGTCGAACAACCCGAGTACATGCCGCTGTTCGTCGCCCCGCAGCCGGTCGAGCGCGTCGAAACCCCGAAGAAGGTCGACGAGTCTTCCGATGCCGATGCCGATTCCGATTCCGATTCCGAAGACGACGACGACGACGACACTGACGACGATTTCGACGGCGACGGCGATAGCGACGACGACGGCGACCCGGCCGATCGCCCGGCCAACCGGCGCCGCCGCCGGGGGCGTCGCGGCCGCGGCCGCGGGCGCGGCGAGCAGAACGGCGCCGAGAACGGTTCCAGCGAAGGCGGCAAAGCCGACAAGGTGACCGACTCCGACGACGACTCTGACGACGACTCCGACGACGACAGCGACGATTCGGACTCCAGCGACGACGACAACGGTTCCGGTGACGGCGCCACCAAGCGTCGTCGTCGCCGCCGCCGCCGCAAGTCCGGCGGCGGCGATGATTCAGACGACAACTCGTCGCCGGACGACCCGCCGAACACCGTCGTGCACGAGCGGGCGCCCCGCGCCAAGAAGCAGTCCGACAACAACGAGATCCAGGGCATCGACGGCTCGACCCGCCTCGAAGCCAAGCGTCAGCGCCGCCGCGACGGGCGCGACGCCGGCCGCCGCCGCCCGCCGGTCCTGACCGAAGCCGAGTTCCTGGCCCGTCGGGAAGCGGTCGAGCGGGTGATGGTGGTCCGCGACAAGGTTCGCACCGAGCCACCGCACCCCGGTAGCCGCTACACCCAGATCGCCGTGCTCGAGGACGGCATCGTCGTCGAGCACTTCGTCACCTCGGCGGCCTCGGCGTCTTTGGTCGGCAACATCTACCTGGGCATCGTGCAGAACGTGCTGCCCTCGATGGAGGCGGCCTTCGTCGACATCGGCCGCGGCCGCAACGGCGTGCTCTACGCGGGTGAGGTCAACTGGGAGGCCGCCGGCCTGGGCGGGTCCAACCGCAAGATCGAGCAGGCCCTCAAGCCCGGCGACTACATCGTGGTCCAGGTCAGCAAAGACCCGGTCGGCCACAAAGGCGCCCGGCTCACCACGCAAGTCTCGCTGGCCGGCCGCTACCTGGTCTACGTCCCGGGTGCGTCGTCGACCGGCATCAGCCGCAAGCTGCCCGACACCGAACGCCAGCGGCTCAAGGAGATCCTCAAAGAGGTCGTCCCGTCGGACGCCGGCGTGATCATCCGGACCGCCTCCGAGGGCGTCAAAGAAGAGGACATCCGCTCCGACGTCAATCGGCTGCAGGAACGGTGGACGGAGATCGCCGAGCGGGCGGCCGAAACCAAGAAGAAGGCGGCCGGCGCCGCAGTCGCGCTCTACGAAGAGCCCGACGTGCTGGTCAAGGTCATCCGCGACCTGTTCAACGAAGACTTCTCCCAACTGATCGTCTCCGGCGACGATGCCTGGACGACCATCAACGAATACGTGAGTTCGGTTGCCCCCGAACTGGTTTCGAAGCTGGACAAATACGAGCAGCCGGCCGAGAACGGCCCCGACGTCTTTGCTGTGCACCGCATCGACGAGCAGTTGGCCAAGGCGATGGATCGCAAGGTGTGGCTGCCGTCCGGCGGCACGCTGGTCATCGACCGCACCGAGGCGATGACGATCGTCGACGTCAACACCGGGAAGTTCACCGGCTCCGGCGGCAACCTCGAGCAGACCGTCACCAAGAACAACCTCGAAGCGGCCGAGGAGACCGTCCGTCAGCTGCGGCTGCGTGACATCGGCGGCATGATCATCATCGACTTCATCGACATGGTCCTCGAGTCCAACCGCGACTTGGTGCTTCGGCGGCTGACCGAGGCGCTGGCCCGCGACCGCACCCGCCATCAGGTGTCCGAGGTGACCTCGCTGGGCCTGGTCCAGCTGACCCGCAAGAAGCTGGGCACCGGCCTTGTCGAAGCCTTTTCCACAACCTGCCCGCACTGCAGCGGCCGCGGCATCATGCTGCACGCCGACCCCGTTGACTCGGCCCCCTCGGCTGGCCGCAAGTCGGAGTCGGGGGGCGGCCGGCGCGGACGGCGCTCCAAGAAGGGCAGCAAGCCGGAGGAGCAGGAGACCGTCGCCAAGGTGCCCCCCCATCCGCAGGGCGAGCACCCGATGTTCAAGGCCATGGCCGCGGCCAACGGTGGGCACGACGAGGACGACGAGTCGGCACCCACCGAGGACGCCGAGCTCATCCCCGGCGACGACCGGGCCGAGTCCGAGGCCGACGAGCAGCGCCAAAAGCAGGCCACGCGTGAAACAGCCGAGGAGGACCTCGACGACGAGGACGACGACTTCGACGACGACGACGATCACAGCGATGACGACGAGGACGACGAGGACACCGACCAGGTCGACCTCGACGACGATGACGACGACCTCGACGAGGACGACGACCTCGACGAGGTTGATGACGACGAGGATGAGGACGACGATCTCGACGAGGACACCGACGACGACGAGGATGACGAGGACGACGACGAGCACCAGGTCACCGCGGCGGCAGAGCGTCCTCGTCGGCGTCGAGCGGCGGCCCGTCCGGCCGGACCGCCCAGCCACGAGGACTGATCGGCCGGTTTGACCCTGTAGCCGCTGGTCACGTACCCTGGACCAGTTGTCTGCAGGCCCGGTGACCGGGTTTTGGCCGACACTCCCACACCAGTCCGCGCAGCTCACGGCTGCGCGACGCCAGTAAGACTAGAAGAGGTAGACGTAACCATGGCGACCTACGCAATCGTCAAGACCGGCGGTAAGCAGTACAAAGTTGCCGTTGGTGACGTCTTCAAGGTCGAGAAGCTCGAGTCCGAGCCCGGCGCCGAGGTGTCGCTTCCGGTCGCGCTGGTCGTCGATGGTGCCACCGTCACCTCCGACGCCGCCGCACTGGCCAAGGTCGCCGTCACCGGTGAGGTGCTCGAGCACACCAAGGGCCCCAAGATCCGCATCCACAAGTTCAAGAACAAGACCGGCTACCACAAGCGTCAGGGTCACCGTCAGCAGCTGACGGTCCTGAAGGTCACCGGAATCAAGTAGTAGGAGGCGACAGACATGGCACACAAAAAGGGCGCTTCCAGCTCACGAAACGGCCGCGACTCAAACTCCCAGCGTCTGGGCGTGAAGCGGTTCGGCGGCCAGATCGTCAAGGCCGGCGAGATCATCGTTCGCCAGCGTGGCACCCACTTCCACCCGGGCGTCGACGTGGGCCGCGGCGGCGACGACACCTTGTTCGCCAAGGCGGCCGGTGCCGTCCAGTTCGGTGTCAAGCGCGGGCGCAAGACGGTCAACATCGTCTCGGCCGCGCGACCGGAGTAGGTCTCTCTCGCGAGTGTGAAACCACTGCGAGGTTGAGGCCGATTTCTCGCAACAGGTTCACACTCGGCGGTTGAAAGGACTCTCCGATGGCTCCTCGGTTCGTCGACCGCGTCGTCATTCACGCGCGGGCCGGCTCCGGAGGTAACGGCTGCGCCTCGGTTCACCGAGAGAAATTCAAGCCGCTCGGTGGGCCGGACGGCGGCAATGGCGGCCGAGGCGGCAGCATCGTGCTGGTCGTCGACCCGCAGGTGCACACGCTGCTCGACTTTCACTTTCACCCGCACGTCGTCGCCGCATCCGGCAAGCAGGGCATGGGCGGAAACCGCGCCGGAGCCGCCGCCCCCGACCTGGAGATCAAAGTCCCCGACGGCACGATCGTGGTCGACGAAGGCGGCCGGATGCTCGCCGACCTGGTCGGCGTCGGCACCCGCTTCGAAGCCGCCGCCGGCGGCCGCGGCGGGCTGGGCAACGCCGCCCTGGCGTCGCGCGCCCGCAAGGCCCCCGGGTTCGCGCTGCTCGGGGAGAAGGGCGAAACCCGCGACTTCACTCTGGAGCTGAAGACCGTTGCCGACGTCGGCTTGGTCGGGTTCCCGTCGGCCGGCAAATCCTCACTGGTGTCCACGATTTCGGCGGCCAAGCCGAAGATCGCCGACTACCCGTTCACTACCCTGGCCCCCAACCTCGGCGTGGTGTCGGCGGGGGAGCGGACCTTCACCGTCGCCGATGTGCCGGGCCTGATCCCGGGTGCGTCGCAAGGCCGCGGTCTCGGTCTGGATTTCCTGCGCCACATCGAGCGATGCGCGGTGCTGGTCCACGTCGTGGATTGTGCGACAGCCGAACCCGGCCGTGATCCGATCTCCGACATCGATGCGCTGGAAGCCGAATTGGCCGCGTACACCCCTACCCTGCAAGGGGATTCGACGCTGGGCGACCTTATCGAGCGACCCCGGGCGGTGGTGCTCAACAAGGTCGACGTGCCCGAGGCCCGCGAGATGGCCGAGTTCGTCCGCGACGAGGTCGCCGCGCGCGGCTGGCCGGTGTTCATCGTGTCGACGGTCGCTCGAGAAGGGCTGCAGCCGTTGATCTTCGGGCTCGCCGACATGGTCGCCGCCTACCAGGCCGCCCAGCCGGAGATCGTGCCGCGACGTCCGGTGATCCGTCCGGTGCCGGTCGACGAGTCCGGTTTCACCGTGCATCCCGACGGCCGCGGCGGATTCGTGGTCCGCGGCCGGCGTCCCGAACGGTGGATCTCGCAGACCGCGTTCGACAACGACGAAGCGGTCGGCTATCTCGGCGACCGGCTGGCCCGCCTCGGCGTCGAAGACGAGCTGATGCGGCAGGGGGCACGCCCCGGCTGCGCGGTCACCATCGGCGACATGACCTTCGATTGGGAGCCGCAGACCCCGTCCGGCATCGACACCCTGATGACCCGACGGGGCGCCGACCCGCGTCTGGAAGCCAACGACCGGGTTGGCGCCGACGAGCGGAAAGCGGCCCGCAAGCAACGGCGCGAGCACGGCGACGATGAATAGTATTGCGCGTGAAGCGATTCGCACCGCGCGCAGCGTCGTCGTCAAAGTCGGCACCACCGCACTGACCACCCCGGCCGGCATGTTCGACGCCAGCCGCCTTGCCGGCCTGGTCGACGCCATCGAGGCGCGGATGGAGGCCGGTTCCGATGTCATCATCGTGTCCTCGGGTGCCATCGCCGCGGGCATCGAGCCATTGGGCTTGTCCAAGCGGCCCACCGACCTGGCCACCAAGCAGGCGGCGGCCAGCGTCGGGCAGGTTGCCCTGGTCAACGCCTGGAGCGCCGCGTTCGCCCGCTACCAGCGCAGCGTCGGCCAGGTTTTGCTGACCGCTCACGACGTCTCGATGCGCGTGCAGCACAACAATGCGCAGCGCACTCTGGACCGGCTGCGCGCATTGCATGCGGTGGCAATCGTCAACGAGAACGACACGGTGGCCACCAACGAGATCCGCTTCGGCGACAACGACCGGCTCTCGGCGCTGGTGGCGCACCTGGTCGGCGCCGATGCGCTGATCCTGCTTAGCGACATCGACGGCCTTTATGACGCCGATCCACGCAAGTCCACCGAAAGCCGTTTTATCTCAGAGGTTTCCGGGCCGGACGACCTCGACGGCGTGATCGCCGGACAGGGCAGTCATCTGGGTACCGGCGGCATGGCGTCCAAACTGTCCTCGGCGCTGCTGGCGGCCGACGCCGGGGTTCCGGTGCTGTTGGCGGCCGCGGCACATGCCAGGCCGGCGTTGGTGGACGCATCGGTGGGCACGGTGTTCGCCCCGCGTCCCAACCGCATGTCGGCGCGCCGCTTTTGGGTGCGGTATGCCGCCGAATCCGCCGGTGTACTGACCCTGGACCAGGGCGCGGTGGGTGCTGTTCTGGGACAACGCCGTTCACTGCTACCGGCGGGTATCACCGCGCTCGCCGGGCGGTTTCACGGCGGCGACGTCGTCGACCTGAATGGGCCCGACGAAGCACTGGTGGCCCGGGGTGTCGTTGCCTACGACGCCGCCGAGTTGGTCACGATGATCGGCCGGTCGACGTCGGACTTGCCCGTCGAGCTTCGTCGGCCGGCGGTGCACGCCGACGATCTGGTCGCCGTCTAGCCTCGTGGTATCGGCGTGAGGTACAAAGCGCCCCAGGCGATTTCGGTCAGACTCGAGGTGAGCACAGCATCGTATTCCGGTGGGTTGTTCGGCAGGTTCTGCTGACAGGCCCGCTCGACCATCCAGCTGAGCGCGCTGGCCGTGGTCGCCGCCGGCAGCTCGGCGCGGATCGAGCCGTCGGCTTGGCCGTCCTCGATGACCTGCGTCAATCTTTGTGAGATGCCGCTGAGCAGCTCACGATAGGTCGCGGAGACCTGCGGGTCGTATCCGGCCATCTCGTTGAGTGCGACGAGCACGGGCTGATGCCGCCGGTAGCTGGCGATGATGCCGGCCATGGCGGCGCGGACGTCGTTCGGATCGTGCCGCCACGCCACCCCCCACCAGAGTTCGGCGCTGTCGGCGAGTTCGCCGAACACCTGGCCGGCCAGCCGGCGCAGCAGGTCGCCCTTGTCCTCGAAGTAGATGTAGAAGTTGGCCCGCGACATCCCCGCCTCGGTGGACAGGCGGTCGACGCTGAGTTCGGTGAAGCTTGCGCCGTCGAGCATCAGCCGTTCGGTGGCGTCGAGCAGGCGGCGCTCGATCTGCTCACGACGTTCCTGCCGCTTGGCCTGCGGCTTACGCGTCACGGAGGGCATGCCCGCCAGTATGACACCTTGACTAGACACTATGTCTAGATTTATTGTCGTCGGTGTTCCCAATCTGTGACCGGCGTCATAGCCGATGGAGGATTTCGCATGACCGCGACGGCTGCCAGCCCCCGTGCCTACGACCCGATCGACCTGTCGTCGCGGGCGTTCTGGTCGAGCAGCGCCCGGGAGCGTGACCGGTCGTTCGCGGAGTTGCGCGCGTCGCGGCCGGTCAGTTGGCACCCGCCGGTGGAGGACGCCATGCTGCCGTCGCCGGACGACCCGGGCTACTGGGCGGTCACCCGCCGCGACGACATCGTCGCGGTCAGCCGCGACAACGAGTCGTTCCTGTCGGGCCAGGGCGTCATGTTCGAAAACTTTCCGGTGGAACTGCTCGAGGCGTCGCAGTCCTTCCTCGCCATGGACCCGCCGCGGCACACCTTCCTGCGCAAACTTGTCAGCGCCGCGTTCACCCCGCGGCAGGTCCGCCGAATCGAGGACTCGATCAAGGCGAACGCCAAGACCATCGTCGAAGAGCTCAAGGCCGCCGGCTCTGGCGCCGATTTCGTCGACCTCTGCGCCAAAGAACTGCCCGTCCGCACCCTTTCGGACATGGTCGGCATACCCGAGTCGGAGCGCCAGAAGCTGGCGCACGCCGCCGATGCGATGGTCTCGTCCGGCGACCCCGAGTACCTCAACGGTCGCCATCCGATCGAGGTGCTGTTCGAGGCGCAGACGTATGTGCACCAGGTGGCCGGAACCCTTGCCGCGGAACGCCGCGAGCATCCCGGCGACGACTTGCTGAGCGCGCTGGTGAACGCCGAGGTGGACGGCGACCGGTTGTCCGACGCCGACGTCGCCGCGTTCTTCGTGTTGCTCACGGTCGCCGGCAACGACACCACCCGCCAGACCACCAGCCACGCGCTGAGGGCTCTCACCGACTTCCCCGACCAGCGGGCCTGGCTGCTCGAGGATTTCGACAACCGAATCGGCGGTGCGGTCGAGGAATTCATTCGGTTTGCTACGCCGGTGATGACCTTCCGTCGCACGGCCGCAAAGGATGTCGAGATCGCCGGCCAGGCCGTCAACGCCGGCGACAAGGTCGTGATGTTCTATTCCTCGGGCAACTTCGACACCGACGTGTTCGAGCAACCCGAGCGCCTCGACCTGAGCCGCAACCCCAACCCGCACGTCGGGTTCGGCGGTGGCGGTGTGCACTTCTGCCTGGGCGCGAACCTGGCCAGGGCGCAGCTGCGGGCGATCTTCGGCGAGCTGCTCCACCAGCTGCCCGACATACAGGCCGGAGATCCGGTTTACCTGGCCGGCAACTTCATTCACGGCATCCGCAGCATGTCCTGCACGTTCTAGCCGACGGTGGCGGGGGAGAGTTCCTCGGCCAGCAGCGTCAGTAGTTCCGAGCAGCCGCCGTCGACCTTGACGTCGGCCAGCTCGTCGCCTCGGGTGGGCCCGCGATTGATGATGGCGACCGGTATGTCGCGGGCCGCGGCGTGACGTACGAAGCGATAGCCAGAGAACACCGTCAACGACGAACCGGCGACCAGTAGCGCGTCGGCGTCTTCGACGAGTGAAAATGCTTGCTGGACGACATCTTTGGGAACGCTCTCGCCGAAGTAGACGATGTCGGGCTTGAGCATGCCGCCACACGCGGGGCAGTCGAGGTAGTGAAATGACGCGGTGTCGGCGACAACGGCGTCGGCGTCCGGTGCGACGGCCAGCCCGCCGATCGCCGCGACCCGCTCGGTGAACCCCGGGTTCAGGGCGTCGAGTTCCTCGGCCAACGCGGCGCGGGTCATGGTGTAACCGCAGTTCAGGCAGACCACCTGCGCGTAGGTGCCGTGCAGATTGATCACGTTGGTGCTGCCGGCCTTGGTGTGCAGCAGGTCCACGTTCTGGGTGATGACGCCGTTGACGACACCATCGCGCTCCAGGCTGGCGACCGCGCGGTGCCCCGCATTGGGCTCGGTGTCATCCATGTGCCGCCAGCCGACATGATTGCGGGCCCAGTACCGCTGGCGGAACACCGGGTCGGTGGTGAACTGACGGATCGTCATCGGATTGCTCGGCGGCGAGTCCGGCCCGCGATAGTCGGGAATGCCGGAATCGGTGGACATCCCCGCTCCGGTCAGCACGGCGACACGGCGACCGGTCAGCGCGGCGACCAGCTCGGGAGCTTCCGCGCGCAGTGCCGTCACCCTGTCAAGAGTACGGATCTAGCCGATGCACTCTGCCGCCGTCGTCAGCTCCGCACCCATGTTCCGCTCCATCATCGTCAACGCCGCATCGCTCAGTTCGGCGTCGATGCCGGCCACGGCGTCGGTCGGGATCACCACCGTGAAATGCCGCACGTAGGCGTCCAACGCGCTGTAGAGGATGCACTGCTCGGTGACCTGCCCGGTCAACACCAGCCGTTCGGTGCCCAGGCGGCGAAGTAAGTAGGCAAGCGGTGAGGCGTAAAAGGCGCTGTGTCGCACCTTGGTCAGGGTCCGCGAGTGCTGGGTCGGCACGATGGGATCGACGAGGTCGGGTCGCTCGCCGTGGCACGCCGACCGCACCAAGTCGGAGAAGTCCGCCGTGAAGTCGCCGTAGTTGTCGTTGACGAACACCAGGTCGACGTCGTCGGCGTCGCGAGCCCGTTTCACCAGGTCCGCAAGGGGATTGATGATCTTCTCGACATTGGGAATCAGGTGCTCGGCGTCGGGATGCTGGTAGCTGTTCATCATGTCCACGACGAGGACCGCGGTAGCGCTCATAGCCGTGGAGTACCCAGCGGCGTCGCAGATCTGGCCTTAGCCCGTCGCCTTTTTTCTGCGATCGCGCGGATCGAAAGCGGTGATCCTGCGGATCGCAGACCGCTCTGTCCCAGCTTCTGGCCGCGCTCCGAGGGATCGTCGCTACCGCATGCCGCGGTCCGCGCGCGGTGGATAGCGTCCGAACTCGGCACCCGATATTCGCCAGATGAGACCAGCCAGGCGACAATAGGAGAACGATGGACTTCTACAACGCCTACAGCCAGGGCTTTGCCCGGGTTGCCGCGTGCACTCACCTAACCGCGATCGGCGATCCGGCGGGCAATGCCGCGTCGGTGCTGCGGCTGGCTCGACAGTGCCACGACGACGGTGTGGCGCTCGCGGTGTTCCCGGAGTTGACGCTGTCCGGCTACTCCATCGAAGACATTCTGCTGCAAGACGTGTTGCTGGATACGGTCGACGATGCCCTGGGTGAGATCGTCGCGGCGTCCACCGACCTGTTGCCGGTGCTGGTGATCGGAGCCCCACTGCGTCAGCGGCACCGTATCTACAACACCGCCGTCGTCATCCACCGCGGCGCGGTGCTCGGCGTCGCACCGAAGTCGTATCTGCCCACCTACCGCGAGTTTTACGAGCGCCGACAGATGGCACCAGGCGACGACGAACGCGGCACCATCCGGGTCGCCGGCGCGGACGCGCCGTTCGGCCCGGATCTGTTGTTCACTGCCTCGGACGTCGCGGGGTTCGTTCTGCACGTCGAGATATGCGAGGACATGTTCGTCCCGATTCCGCCGAGTGCCGAAGCGGCGCTGGCGGGTGCGACGGTGCTGGCCAACCTGTCGGGCAGCCCGATCACGATCGGGCGTGCCGACGACCGCTCACTGCTGGCGCGTTCGGCGTCCCAGCGTTGCCTGGCCGCTTACGTGTATGCGGCTGCCGGACAAGGGGAGTCGACCACCGACCTGGCATGGGACGGCCAAACCATGATCTGGGAGAACGGCGAATTGCTCGCGCAGTCGGAACGCTTCCCCAAGGGCGAACGCCGCAGCGTCGCCGACGTCGACCTCGAACTGATTCGCTCCGAGCGGCTGCGGATGGGCACCTTCGACGACAATCGCCGCCATCACCGCGAGTCGGCAGAGTCGTTCCGCCGCATCGAGTTTCGGCTGGACCCGCCGACCGGCGACATCGGGTTGCACCGCAAGGTTGAACGATTCCCGTTCGTGCCTGCCGACCCCGAACGGCTCGAGCAGGACTGCTACGAGGGTTACAGCATCCAGGTTGCCGGACTCGAACAGCGCCTGCGGGCCTTGGACTTCCCGAAGATCGTCATCGGAATCTCCGGCGGGCTCGACTCGACGCACGCGTTGATCGTCGCCGCCCGGGCGATGGATCGAGAAGAGCGGCCGCGCAGCGACATTCTGGCGTTCACGCTGCCCGGCTTCGCCACCAGCGAGCACACCAAGAGCAACGCGGTCGAGTTGTGCCGCGCGCTCGGTGTCACCTTCGCCGAGATCGACATCACCGACACCGCTTCGCTGATGCTGAAAGAGATGGACCACCCGTTCTCGCGCGGCGAGAAGGTCTACGACGTCACGTTCGAGAACGTCCAGGCCGGCCTGCGCACCGACTACCTGTTCCGGCTGGCGAACCAGCGCGGCGGAATCGTGCTGGGCACCGGTGACCTGTCCGAGTTGGGGCTGGGCTGGTCCACCTATGGTGTTGGCGATCAGATGTCGCACTACAACGTCAACGCCGGCGTGCCTAAAACGCTGATTCAGCATCTGATTCGCTGGGTGATCTCCTCCGGCCAGTTCCCCGACGAGGTGGGGGAGGTCTTGCAGTCGGTGCTCGACACCGAGATCACTCCCGAACTGGTGCCGAGCGGCGAGGAAGAAGAATTGCAGAGTAGCGAGGCAAAGATTGGACCGTTTGCGCTGCAGGACTTTTCGCTGTACCACGTCCTGCGATACGGGTTTCGGCCGGCGAAGGTCGCGTTCCTGGCGTGGCACGCCTGGAGCGATCCCGACAGCGGGAACTGGCCGCCGGGATTCCCGGAGAACAAGCGGCCGTTTTACTCCCTCAAAGAGATTCGGCACTGGCTGCAGATCTTCGTGCAGCGGTTCTACTCGTTCAGCCAGTTCAAACGCTCAGCGCTACCCAACGGTCCCAAGGTGTCCCACGGTGGTGCGTTGTCGCCGCGAGGAGACTGGCGCGCCCCGTCGGACATGTCGGCGCGGGCCTGGCTGGACTCGATCGAACGCGACATCCCCGAAGACCAGGGCTAGCTCACCAGCGGTATCGGCCTGATGAACTACCAGTTCGTCAGAATGAAGTGGTTGATGGCCAGCGCGCCAACCACGTTGGCGGCCAACCACCACCGGTGAGTGGGTCCAGGCAGCAGAGCCGGGGCCGCGGTCAACCACAGCATGAACGGCAGCCAGATGCGTTCCGTCTCGGCCTTACTCAGCATGCTCAGGTCCGCGCAGAGGATCGCGCCGACCGCGGCCAACGCGAGTAGATGCAGACCCGACCGGCGACGGACCGCGGCGACATCGAAGACCCGCCCCAGCGCTGCGACGCTACCCGCCCCGATCGCGCAGGCGACCGAGGCCAGATTGGCCCAGCCCCAGTACTGAAAAGGCCGATTCATCGCTATGCCCTGCCAATAGCGTTGCTGGACAAGGGTATAGCCGTCGAACCAACAGAATCCGGTCACCGCGAAGGCCACCGCGACCGCGAGTGCCGCCGGCACCGCGGCCGCCATCGTGGTCAGTGCCGACCTGTGGTCACGAGCCCGGAGCAGCACGGCTACCGCGAGCAACCCCATCAGCGCCAGGCCGTAGTTGAGGAATATCGCCCAGCCCAGAAGCAGACCGGCCAGGGCCGCGACGATGACCGGCCGCCGGACGGTGCGGCTTGCGGCCAACGCCAGCAGGGCAATTCCCCACGCGGCGACTCCGGCGAAGTATGCGTCCGCAGACACCGCAATCCAGATCGCCGTCGGTGCCACGGCGACGAACGGCGCGGCCCGGCGCGCGGTCGGCTCGTCGGCGACGGCACGCAGCGCGACGATCACAGCCACGGCCGCGCTCGAGCCGACCAGCAGGCAGAACGCGCCCGCCCACGCGCCGCCGCGCAAGCCGATTCGGTCCAGCCAGACGAATGTCAGTAGTGCGCCGGGCGGATGGCCGGACACGTGGGTGATCCAGGAATGCGGCTGATAATCGAGAATGCGGCTGGAGAAGGTGCGCAGCATCGCCGGGATATCGGTGATCCCGGGTACCTCACGTAGGTACTCGTGGCGCGACATCAACCTGCCCGCGAAGCCGAGTTGCCAACCGTCGACCAGTGCCAGCGCGAACGCCCAGACGCACGATGTCGCCCACGTGATGAGCGTGAGGAGCCGCCATGACACGCGCTGCGCCAACCCGGGCCCCCACCACACCGCCGACGCACCGATTGCGACAGCCGGGATAGTGCCCCAGCCGACGTGCGCGCGCCACCAGCCGAATATCGGCGCCGCGTTGGCGTAGTCATGCACCTGCTTCGGCGAGCTGTGGATCAGCGGGGCGACGACAGCCAGATTCAGGTGCGGGACCAGGAAGGCCGCCAGTACCAGTCCGACTCCCAGCGACACCGCGACAACGTCGCGCCGCGCGATTTTCACGACAACCCAGCCATGGTCAGCACCACACTAAGCCAGGCGGGTGCGCCTTCACGGTTGCCGGCGGCCCGCGGCGGCGACACGGGCGGCGTAAGCGAGCGCGCTGACCCCGTACAGGGCCCCCACGAGCAGGAGCCAGCGCGCGAGGAAGGGTTCCTGGGTCTGGCCTGTCGCTGCGATGTACGTCGCGTGTCCTTGTCGGATGATTCCCGGGAAGAACAGCAGCAGGGACAACCCAGCCGCCAGGGTCGGCACCCGCACATAATTCACCGGGGGCACAGTCGGCGTGCGGCGGGTTCGCGGGTTACGCACGGCGGCAAGGCCTTTCGTCAACGAACGGTCCGCGAGGGCGTAGAGCGGGAACAGGATCAAGTCGTGGCCGACGATTGCCGCAAGAAACCAGACCCCGATCGACTGCCACCACACCTTGGAATTCCATAGTGCGTGCGGGCCGAGCACGATCACGACATAGCCGGCCAACGCCAACGCTGTGAGCGTGCCCAATAGGTGCAGCGGATGGGCGCCGTAAAGGGCGGTGAATTTTCGCACCAGCGTACGCATTTCAAGGCTGCCGAAATTCGATGGAGCGTACCCATTTGGTGTTGTGGACCCCCGGCAGTGCGGGGACGATGATGCGTGCGGGATAGCCGTGGTCGGCCGACAGGTCGACGCCGTTCACCTGCAGGGCGAGAAGCGAATCCGGATTGGCCACCTGATTGCCCTGCAGCGTGGCGCGATTGAAGCCGCCCGCGCGCTCCAGTGAGTGCACGACGGCTACGGCGGACGGTGGCATGTGTGCCAGCGCGGCCAAATCACGGAGCCGCACCCCGGTCCACCTCTGGGTCGTTGACCAGCCCTCCACGCACGCAATGGGGAGTTCTGCGGTGTGTTGCGGCATCTTCTCGAGAGCGCCCCGAGTCAGCCGCAATTGTCCTGACGTGCCGCGCAGGGTGAGCCGCCAATCCGCCCCGGTGTCAGCCGCGGTAATGGCGGCGGCGGCCGCAGTCCGGTTGACCGGAAAGTCGTTCGGGCCGTCTCCGCGGCTGCGGCCCCGCGGCATGAGCAGCGCGGCGCGACGGCTGACACCGCCCAGCGTTTGTCCCGCGGTGAGAACCGCGACGAACAACGCGCCGCCGCCGACCAGGGCCAGCGCCCCGCGGCGGCTGACCGTCGGCGGTGACGGGTGCGTGGCGACCAAGCCGTCGCGGTCAAGCGGTTCCGGACGGGTGTCGGCGAGCGAACCGCGCAGGACGGCGAAAAAGGACTGAGACCGCAAGCCGCTGAGCATCTTCGGCAGTTTGATCAGCACATGGATGGTGAAGCCGGCAATGAAGACCCAGGCGCCGAAGTAATGCGCGGTATAGAAGCTGAACCCGAAGATGTAGTCGTACTGGATGTTCAGCACGCCGGTGGCCAACTCGAAGATGATTCCGCCCACCAGCATGGCCAGGGACAGCCGCTCCACCAGTTGCGCAACCGAGCGCAGCGGTGGCCACGCGAAAAACCTGGGCATGACCGACCAGAGTTTTGCCAGCACCACTGGGATGAGGACCAGCCCCACACCGACGTGCAGGCCCTGCGTGAGGCGGTAAAGCCACGAGGGTCGACTCGGCCAAGCAAAGCTCGGAAGCTTGAGCCAACCGACATCTTTCGGTATCGCCTGACCGAATTGCGGCCCGTAGGCGATGTAGGACAGCAGACCGGTCAGGATCACCACCGGCAACCCGATCAACAACACCGAGCCGAATACGGATGTCAGCCACGGACCCCGTAGCGGGCTTCGCCACGTCGGCAGCAGACCCATGCCGGGTGGGCGATGCCGTTCCAGCGTTCGCCAAAGTGCTTGTGGGAAACCATAAGCCGGCTCGGTTGAGTCGTCGGCGGCGCCGGCCCCTGGCTGATCCGAGACGGCCATTGTGGTCCCTTCAGCCTCAACCGGCGACGCCGCGCGTCGATGCTGTCAGCACGGCGATCACCCGATCGTGGACGTCGATCCGATTTTTGACCCGCAGTCCGGCAGCGCGGGCGATGTCGGCCAGCGAGCCGGCTCCGACGCGCGACCACGGAAACCAGTGCCCGGAATAGTGGGTAGTTTCCCAGCGACGCCACTCGTAGCAGGAGCCGTGGGCCGAGGAGTCGGTCTCGACCACCACCACGCCGCCCCGGGCCAGCAACGCCGCGGCACGTCGCAGCAGCTGGACCGGGTCGCCGCCGATCCCGATGTTGCCGTCGGTCAGCAGAACCTGCGCCCAGCTGCCCTCCGCGGGGAGCGGAGCGAATACGTCGCGGCGGATGGCTGTTCCTCCGCGCCCCCGGGTCATCTCCACCGCTGTCATCGAACTGTCCACCCCAAGCGCGGGCAGGCCGCGTGCCTGCAGGGCCGCTGTGAATCGACCGGGGCCGCAGCCCAGGTCCAGGGTCGGATGTGACGAGCACTGCCGAAGCATGTGCTCATCGGCGACCCGATCTTGTGCCGTGGCGCCCTGGCCGCCGATCCAGCGCGCCATCGGCAACTCGCGGCGGTTTCCCAAATGGTCGCGCGACCAGCATGAGTTGCCTGAGGCGGCGGACCGATAGATCACATCCGCCGATCGCACCGCCGGCACCTCGCAAGCGTCAGCAGTCATTGTCCATCCCGGCGAGCCCGACAACACACATTCCCTACCCACTCGTTAGTTGTTGGTGCATTAACTGCGATTCGGTGCCGGCCGCTCTGAGGATTGCCACCGCCGCGGTTTGGAAACTCGCCGGGGGCCGAGTCTAAAACCGACAAACGCTTGCCAGGGGATCACGAGGACCCCGCCGCTACGGTTCATCGCTGCGCCGCCGGTGGGGCACAGTGGAGTGATGCGTCCGCATCCGGTGCTGCGTTGCTCGCTGGCGATGGGACTGCTGGTGTGCGGTTGCGGCAGTAATACGCAGTCGCGGGCACCCGCGGCGACGGTTGCGGCCGAGCCGGCAACGGCCGGCGCACCGGCCACCCCTCCGGTCGGCCGGGTGGTACCGGTCGGCAACGCCCCCGAGGGCATCGTGGTCGCAGCGTCGGGGATGGCAGCGGTGGCGGTCCGCAATCCCGACGCCATTGAGTTGGTCGACGCCGTCAGCGGCGCGGTGCGGCATACCGTTCCCACCTCAGGAGCCGCCCGCCACTTGGGCCTGGGCGCGCCCGACGGTCCGGTCCTGGTTCCGCTCGAGAATTCAAACCAGTTGTGGGAACTGACCATCGATGGTCGAGTCGCGGCGACCGTAACGGGTGTCGGCCGTCAACCGCACGATGCGTCGCAGACCGCCGGGGGCACGATCGTGGTGACCAACGAAGGCGGCGGTGGTGTGGTGTTCGTGCGCGGCGGATCGGTGGTGGGGGAACTGCCTCCCGGCCCGGCTCAGCCCGGTGGTGTAGCGGCGGTCGGCAACTATGCGGCGGTGGCCGACGTGAGGGGCAGCGGGGTGTGGGTCTACGACACAAGCACACGACGGGAGGTGGCGCACGCCCCGGTCGGCGTGAAGCTGACCCACGCGATCGCGCTGACCGACGACTTGGCTGCTTTCGCGGACACCGATGGCGGCGCCGTCCTACTCGAACGCGTCGATCCACAGCTGCGTCCGCTCGCGAAGATCGATGCGCCGGGCAAACCGTACGGCCTGGCCTACGACAAGACACGCAAACGCATTTACGTCACGCTCACCGCTTCCAACCTGTTGCGGCTCATCGACGTCTCGAACCCGAGTCAACCGCGGATACTCGGCGATGTGCCGACCGTGCGACAGCCCAACTCGGTCGCCGTCGACCCGCGATCGGGCAATGTGTTGGTGACCGGTAGTGCACCCGGCGGCGCCAGCGGGTTGCAGATCGTCACCCCGAACGAATTGCCCCAGGGCTGAAAGGACGTGAAGCTGCCGTGAGAGTGCTGTTGACCGGCGCAGCGGGATTCATCGGCTCGAGGGTGAGTGCGGCGCTTGGCGCCGCCGGCCACGAGGTGATCGGCGTCGATCTGTTGTTGCCCGCCGCGCACGGGCCCGACTCGGAGTTGCCGCCGGGATGCCGCCAGGTCGACGTGCGAGACGCCGACGCGCTGGCGCCGCTGCTCGCGGGTGTCGACCTCGTCTGCCATCAAGCCGCTATGGTCGGTGCCGGCGTGAACGCCGCCGACGCGCCCGCGTACGGCGGGCACAACGACCTGGCGACCACAGTGTTGCTGGCGGAGATGTTCGCGGCCGGAGTGCGTCAGCTGGTGCTGGCGTCGTCGATGGTGGTGTACGGCCAGGGCGGCTACGCGTGCCCTGAGCACGGACCCGTCGAACCGATGCCAAGGCGGCGTGCCGATCTGGATGCGGGGGCCTTCGAACACCGCTGCCCGCTCGGTGGCGAGGCGCTGCAGTGGCAACTCGTCGACGAGGACGCGCCGTTGCGTCCACGCAGCCTGTACGCGGCCAGCAAGACTGCCCAAGAGCACTACGCGCTGGCGTGGTCGGAGTCGACGGGCGGTTCGGTTGTGGCGCTGCGCTACCACAACGTCTACGGTCCTGGAATGCCTCGAGACACCCCGTATTCCGGGGTAGCTGCCATCTTCCGCTCATCGATCGAGAAGGGGATGACGCCGAAGGTTTACGAAGATGGAGGTCAGATGCGCGACTTCGTCCATGTCGACGACGTCGCCGCGGCGAACGTGGCTGCCACGGCCGACCGGGACGGCTTCATCGCGGTCAATATCTGCTCCGGACAACCGATTTCAATTCTCGAGGTGGCCGCCGCATTGTGTGACGCCCGAGCGGGCGGGCTGGCGCCCGAGGTCACCGGGCAATACCGCAGTGGCGACGTGCGTCATATCGTCGCCGACCCCGCCCGCGCCGCGCAGACCTTGGATTTCCGCGCATCGATCGCTCCTCGCGATGGCCTGCGCGACTTCGCGTTCGCTCCGCTGCGGTGATGGGCTCCGCGATGCCGGACCTGGTCACCGTGGTGCTCCCGTGCCTCAACGAGGAAGAGTCGCTGCCGGCCGTATTGGCAGCCATCCCTTCGGGTTACCGCGCGTTGGTGGTCGACAACAACAGCACCGATGACACCGCACGCGTGGCCGCCCGGCACGGTGCGGAGGTGGTGGTCGAATCGCGGGCCGGCTATGGATCGGCCGTGCACGCTGGCGTGGTCGCCGCGTCGACTCCCGTCGTCGCGGTCATCGATGCCGATGGATCAATGGATCCCGCCGATCTGCCGCGCCTGGTGGCCGCTCTCGACGAGGGCGCCCACATGGCGATCGGCCGACGTCGCCCGGTCCGTGGGCTGCGCTGGCCATTGGTGGCGCGGCTGGGAACCATCGTGATGAGTTGGCGGTTGCGCACCCGCCACGGCCTGCCGGTCCACGACATCGCGCCGATGCGGGTGGCCCGGCGGGACGACCTGCTGAATCTTGGTGTGGTGGATCGACGTTCGGGATACCCGCTCGAGTTGTTGGTGCGCGCGGCGGCGGCCGGCTGGCGAGTAGTCGAGTTCGACGTGGACTACGGTCCCCGGACCGGCGGCAAGTCGAAGGTCAGCGGTTCGCTGCGGGGCAGCATCACCGCGATTCTCGACTTCTGGAAGGTGATCTCGTGAACACCCTTCCGCTGATCGCGCTGGTGGTTGCGAAGGCCCCGGAGCCGGGGAAGGCCAAGACGCGGCTCGCGAAGACGGTCGGCGACCGGGTCGCCGCCGAGATCGCCGCCGCGGCCCTGCTCGACACCCTGGACGCAGTGGCCGACATGTCGGTGGCGGCGCGGGTCGTGGCGCTCACCGGTGATGTGGACGCCGCGTGCGCCGGCGCCGAAATTCGCCATCGGCTCGGCGCTTTCACGGTCATCGGGCAGCGCGGCGACGACTTCGCCGACCGGCTGGCCAACGCGCACGCCGACGCGGGCGAGGTGTGCGCCGGCCTGCCCGTCCTGCAGATCGGGATGGACACCCCCCAGGTGACCCCCGAACTGCTGACCGATTGTGCGGGCCGGCTGTTGAGCGTGCCGGCCGTTCTGGGCCCGGCGTGTGACGGTGGCTGGTGGATCCTCGGGTTGCGTGATCCGGCCGCTGCCGAGTGCCTTCGCGGTGTCCCGATGTCCCAGCCGGACACCGGTGAGCTGACTGCGGAAGCGTTGCGCGACAACGGTATCGATGTTGTCGCGGTGGAGACCTTGCCTGACGTCGACGTTGTCGAGGACATAGCCGGCGTGCGCGATGCGTGTGCACCGTCGAGTCGATTTGCTCGGGTCACGCGCGCGGCAGCGCTCTAGTGTCGTTCCGTCAACGTGTCGCGTCGTCGATCGCATCGGCATCGGGCGCGCAGTCACCCGCACCGGCAACCAGCGTCGCCAGAGCGCCGGCGGCGCAGGCCCGGCGCAACGCCTGGCTATGGTCAATGGACCAGTTGGCCGCCAAAACACCAGCGAACACGTCGCCCGCACCGGAGGTGTCCAACGGCTCCACCGTGGGCGCGGCCACGGTGAACTCTGTGTCGTCACCGGCGTAGGCCGCACCGCGGCCGCCGAGGGTGACGACGCGGTGGGGGACTGGCCAAACCCATTGCGCGGCTTCGGTTTCGTTGACAACGAGGACGTCGGTCACCTCAGCCAACCGGGCTAGCTCGGCGTCGTCACCGCCGGCGGGTGAGGCGTTGAGAATGACGGTCACCCCGGTCGAATGTGCGTGGCGCGCCGCCGCCGTCGCCACCGTGAGCGGAATCTCCAACTGCAGCAACAGCACATCGGCATTGGCGACAAGGTCGCGCACCGCCGTCACGTCGAATGTCAACCGCCCGTTGGCCTCGGGCGCGACAACGATCACGTTCTCCCCACTCGGGTCGACGATGACGACCGCGGTGCCGCTGCGCCCCGCCACGGTGATGAGCCCGTCGGTCCGAACGCCGTTCGCTTCGAGGTGTTCGCGCAGTTGTACTGCCGCCGCGTCGTCGCCGACAGCGCCGGCGAACGTCACGTCCGCGCCCGCACGCGCCGCCGCAACGGCCTGATTCGCACCCTTGCCGCCAGGTGTCTGGCGCACCGACCTGGCCAACCTCGTCTCACCGGGGCCGGGCAACGCGTCGACCCTAAAACCGATATCCATATTCACGCTGCCTACCACGCAAACCCGCGTCATTGTGCCGACGCTAGGGAGAACTACGCGGATATACAAACGTCGTGTTGATAACGGTTTTCGGCAAATCCGTTTTCGCTCCTCGGCAGGCGTTATTCTGCTGCGTGATCTGGGCTTTCCGGCCCGGCGGTGAAAGGACGTCGATTGACGCCGCAAGGCTCAACTGATCCGGCAGCGGACCGGCAACCGGTTGCGGTCACCGGTGGCCGGCGCCGACGTTTACAGCCCTTGTCGCGGTTGAGCATTCAATCCAAGATCATGGTGATGCTGCTGGTTACCAGCCTGGCCTCGCTGGCGGTGATCGGTGTCGTCACCTACGTGTCCGGCAGGCGTTCGCTGCTGCCCATCGCGGCCGAACGCATGACGCAATTGCGTGAGGGTCAGAAGCGCGCGATCGAAATGCTCTTCGCCGACCTGTCGAACTCGCTGGCGATCTACAGCCGCGGCTACACCGCGGACGAGGCGGTGCAGGCCTTCACCGCTGGCTTCGACCAATTGACAGACGCACCAATCGATCCCGGGCAACAACAAGCGCTGGATGGTTACTACACCGACCGGCTTATCAAGCCGATCCAGCAGGCCACCGGACAGAAGCTGGATCTCGCGGCAGTGCTGCCGAACAACAACGCTCAGCGATATCTGCAACTGCACTACACACTTCCGACCGCCGACGGTGCGTCCCCACCCGTCGATGCCGGTGACGGCAGCGCGTGGTCGGCGGCGAATGCCCGATTCAACAGATACTTTCGCGAGATCGCGACCCGCTTCGAATACCGCGACGCGATGCTGCTCGACACCCGCGGCAACGTGGTCTACAACGTCAACAAGGGCCCGGCGTTGGGCACCAACATCCTCACCGGCCCGTACCGGGCATCTAACCTGCGTGGCGCGTACGAAAAGGCAATGACCGCAGACTCCGTCGATTTCGTCTGGATCACCGACTTCCAGGCGTTCCAGGCGGCCGGTGGAATGCCTGTCGCGTGGCTGGTCTCGCCGATCGGTGTGGCGGGCAAAACGGACGGGGTCTTGGCGCTTCCGCTGCCGATCTCAAAGGTCAACCGGATCATGACCGCCGACCAGCATTGGCAGGCCGCAGGCATGGGAGCGACGGCCGAGACCTATCTGGCCGGTCCGGACGGCCTGATGCGTTCCGATTCGCGGCTGTTCCTGCAAGACCCGGAAAGATACAAGCGCGACGCGGTGGCGGCGGGAACCCCGGAAGACATTGTCGACAAGGCGCTGCGCTGGCACGGCACGACGCTGGTGCAGCCCGTCGAGACAAAGGCATTCCGCGCCGCCCAGCGCGGGCGCAGCGGCACGCTCTCGGACACCGGTTACCTCGGCGACCAGGAACTCGTGGCATATGCCCCGGTTACCATTCCGAATTCCGACCTACGCTGGTCGATCCTGGCCAGTCGCGACAGCGAGGAGGCCTACGCGCGCCTCGAGACCTTCGCTCGCACGCTGGTGGTGACCGCCGCCGTGTTGGTTTTCCTGCTCTGTGTGCTCGCGATGTTGATCGCCCAACGGTTCGTCGGCCCGCTCCGGCGACTGCGGGCCGGCGCGGAGGAGATCAGTGCCGGACGTTACGACATCGCGATACCGGTCACCACACACGACGAAATCGGCGATCTCACCGCTGCTTTCAACGAGATGAGCCGGAATCTGGAAATCAAGGAGGGGCTGCTCACTGCGCAGCGTAAGGAGAACGACCGGCTGCTGCTGTCACTGATGCCCGAGTCGGTCGCGCAACGCTACCGCGACGGTGAGCAGATCATCGCGCAGGAGCACCAGGACGTCACGGTGATTTTCGCCGACATCATCGGCCTCGACGAGATCTCCATCGGGTTGTCCGGCGACGAATTGGTCGGAATCGTCAACGAACTCGTGCGTGAACTCGACTCGACCGCAGAAAGCCTTGGTGTCGAACCGATTCGCACCGTGCACAACGGGTACCTCGCCAGCTGTGGGCTCAACGTGCCGCGGCTGGACAGCGTGTCCCGGATCATCGACTTCGCGGTCGAGACGCAGCGCATCATCGAGCGGTTCAACAGCGGCAAGGGCTATCACCTCACGATCCGGGCCGGTGTCAACACCGGCAACGTGGTCAGCGGATTGGTCGGCAAATCCAGCGTCATCTACGACATGTGGGGCGCCGCGGTGAATTTGGCTCACCAAATGCGCAGCAGTGCAACTGAATCCGGCGTCTTCGTCACCAGCGACGTCTACGAGGTGATGCGCGACATCCGGCAATTCACCCCTGCCGGGACCCTGACGCTCGACGGCACCGAGCAGCCGATCTGGCGGTTGGCGGACCGCAAATGACCGTCGTCGATCCGGTGTGGTTGTACTGGGCCATCGGGTTGGCCATCGGGCTGCCGCTGCTGTTGATCAGTCTCACCGAATGGCAGCAGTTCTTGACCCGCCGTCAGAGCGCACTGGCACGGCCGGTCAGCTTGCTGCGCGGCTACCTAGTACCGCTGGCGGCGTTGCTCGTGCTGCTGGTCAAAGTCGCGCGGGTACCGGCGCAGGTCGACTCGGTGCGGGTGCTGGCGACGGTCTTCGGCTTCGTGGTGCTGCTGCTGGTGTTGTCGGGGCTGAACGCCACGGTGTTCGAGGGAGCGCCGCAGAGTTCGTGGCGCAAGCGGGTGCCGGCGATATTCCGCGATGTCACAAGGTTTTTGCTGATCGCGATCGGTCTCGCGCTGATCTTCTCCTACGTTTGGGGGGTCCGCGTCGGGGGCCTGTTCACCGCCCTCGGGGTGACCTCGGTGGTCATCGGCCTGATGCTGCAGAACTCCGTCGGACAGATCGTGTCCGGGTTGTTCATGTTGTTCGAGCAGCCATTTCGGATCGGGGACTGGCTGGACACTCCCACGGCGCGTGGCCGCGTCGTCGAAGCCAATTGGCGCGCGGTGCACATCCAGACCGGCCATGGCCTGCAGATCACGCCGAACTCGGTGCTCGCCGCCACGTCGTTCACCAACCTGAGCCGGCCGACCGGCGCGCACACCCTGTCGATCAGCAGCACGTTCTCGGTGGCCGATCCGCCTGACCGCGTGCGGCTGCTGCTGGTGCGGGTGGCCGGCGCGCTGCCGCAACGCAAAGCCGATGTCGCGCCGAGGTGCTCGGCCACCGGCTCCGGTGGATATGAGGTCAGCATCGCATTGGGATCGCCCGCCGACGCTGGTGCCGCGAAAGCGACCTTCCTGCGGTGGATCTGGTACGCGGCCCGGCGTGAGGGGCTTCACCTGGACGACGTCAGCGACGACTTCTCCACGTCGGCACGGATTCAGGGCGCGATGCGCGACGTGGTGGCGCCCGCGTTGCGATTGAGCCTCACCGACCAGCAGTCGCTGATCCCGCACGCGAGGATGGTTCGCTACGGCGCCGACGAGATCGTGCAGTACGCCGGCGATGTGCCCAAGGCCATGACGTTTGTGATCAAGGGCAGCATCCGGCGGACCATGACCAACGACGACGGCACGGTGACTCCGCTCAGCCTGTTGGAGGAGGGTTCGTTCCTCGGGCTGAGCTCGTTGACCCGGCAGCCCAGCCTCGCGGGCGCCTATGCGCTGGAGGAAGTGACCGCGCTCGAGATCGATCGCGAGCACATCGAAGACCTCGTGCTGCGGACTCCCCTGCTGCTGCAGGAGTTGGGCCGGATCATCGAAGACCGTCGCAGCGAGTCCTCGCCCGTCGGGGCCGTCGCTATCCGCCGCTAGATTGCCCGCTACGCTGGATCAATGAGTGTCCATGCCTTCTCGGCGACCGACGTGCGCCAGCAGGTACACGACGCGGCCCGCCGGGCTAGGGTGGCGGCTCGAATTCTGGCCGCACTGCCGACGGTCGCCAAGGATCAGGCCCTGCACGTCGCCGCCGACGCGCTGGTGGCCAACACCGACCGGATTCTGGCCGCCAACGCCAAGGACCTGCAGTCCGCCCGCACCGCCAACACCCCCACCGCCATGCTCGACCGCCTGGCGCTGGACCCCGAACGCGTCGAAGGAATCGCCGCCGGCCTGCGACAGGTCGCGGGTCTGCCCGACCCGGTCGGCGAGGTGCTGCGCGGCTACACGCTGCCCAACGGGCTGGCCCTGCGGCAGCAGCGGGTCCCGCTCGGCGTGGTCGGCATCGTCTACGAGGGCCGGCCCAACGTCACAGTGGACGCGTTCGGCCTGACGCTGAAATCCGGCAACGCCGCGCTGCTGCGCGGTAGCGCCTCCGCGGTGCACTCCAACGAGGCTCTGGTCGCTGTGTTGCGCGACGCGCTGCACGGCGAGGATCTGCCCGTCGACGCCGCACAGCTGATCCCATCGGCCGACCGCTCATCGGTGACGCATCTGATCCAGGCCCGCGGACTAGTCGACGTGGTGATTCCGCGCGGGGGAGCCGGCCTGATCGATGCGGTGGTCCGCGACTCGCAGGTGCCGACCATCGAGACGGGTGTCGGCAACTGCCACGTCTACGTTCATGATGCCAACGATCTCGACATGGCCGAGCGAATCCTGTTGAATTCCAAGACACGTCGACCCAGCGTGTGCAACGCGGCCGAGACGCTGCTGGTGGACCTGGCGATTGCCGACCAGGCGATGCCGCGACTGGTCAACGCGCTACAGGACGCGGGCGTGTCCGTGCACCTCGACCCCGACGACGACCACCTGCGCCGTGAATACCTGGAAATGGAGATCGCCGTGGCAGTCGTCGACGGCGTCGATGCGGCCATCGCCCACATCAACGAATACGGCACCGGGCACACCGAGGCCATCGTGACGTCGAATATGGCTGCAGCGCAACGCTTTACCGAGGGTGTGGATGCGGCCGCGGTGATGGTGAACGCGTCAACGAGCTTTACCGACGGCGAGCAGTTCGGGTTCGGCGCCGAAATCGGGATCTCCACCCAAAAACTGCACGCCCGCGGCCCGATGGGGCTCGCGGAACTGACCTCGACCAAGTGGATCGGCTGGGGAGACGGCCAGACCCGCTCGGTCTGACATAGCTGAGGAGATTGACCACGTGAGTGTGCCAGCGCGGCCCGCACCGCTGTTCGCCGACATCGAAGATGTCGGCCGGCGACTTGCCGAAACCGGCTATCTTCCCGACACCGCAACTGCGACAGCCGTTTTCCTCGCGGACCGGTTGGGCAAGCCGTTGCTGGTGGAGGGCCCGGCCGGAGTCGGCAAGACTGAACTTGCCCGCGCCGTCGCGCAAGCCACCGGGTCCGGGCTGGTCCGCCTGCAATGCTACGAAGGCGTCGACGAGGCTCGTGCGCTCTACGAGTGGAACCACGCCAAGCAGATTCTGCGCATCCAGTCCGGCTCCGGCGACTGGGATCAGACCAAGACCGACGTGTTCACCGAGGAGTTCCTGCTGTCGCGGCCACTGCTGACCGCGATCCGGCAAACCGAGCCCACCGTGTTGCTGATCGACGAAACCGATAAGGCCGACATCGAAATCGAAGGTCTGCTGCTGGAGGTGCTCTCCGACTTCGCGGTGACGGTCCCCGAGTTGGGCACCATCGCCGCCGAGCGCAGACCGTTCACGGTGCTCACGTCCAACGCCACGCGCGAGTTGTCCGAGGCGCTCAAGCGTCGCTGCCTGTTCCTGCACATCGACTTCCCGTCAGCGGATTTGGAACGCCGAATCCTGTTGTCCCGGGTGCCCGAGCTGCCGGCTCACATCGCCGAGGAACTGGTCCGCATCATCGGCGTGCTGCGCGGCATGCAACTCAAGAAGCTGCCGTCGGTGGCCGAGACCATCGACTGGGGTCGCACGGTGCTGGCCCTGGGCCTGGACACCATCGACGACGCCACGATCGCCGCGACGATGGGTGTCGTGCTCAAACACCAGTCCGATCAGACCCGCGCCACCTCCGAGCTTCGGCTGAACTGAGGAAGTCGATGGCCGTCCGCCGCGTCCGCCCCAGCCAGCCGCTGGCCCCGCATGGCATACCGGGCCACCTGGTCGGGTTCGTCGAAGCGCTTCGCGGCCAAGGGATCTCGGTTGGCCCGTCGGAAACGGTGGACGCCGGCCGGGTGATGGGTGTTCTCGGTCTGGGCAACCGCGAGATACTCCGCGAGGGGCTGGCGTGCGCGGTGCTGCGGCGGCCCGAGCACCGCGAGACGTACGACGCGATGTTCGACCTGTGGTGGCCCGCCGCGCTGGGTACCCGCGCCGCCGTCGCCGATGAGGACGCCATCGACCCGGACGTGCAGTTGCCGCCCGACGACGTCGAGGCCATGCGTCAGATGCTGCTCGATCTGCTCACCGAAAACCCCGACCTCGCCGACATGGACGACCGGCTTGTCGCGATGATCGCCCAAATCGTCGACGCGTACGGCAAATACAATTCCAGCCGAGGCCCGTCGTACTCGTCGTATCAGGCGCTCAAGTCGATGGCGCTGGACGAGCTGGAAGGCAAGCTACTGGCCGGCCTGCTCGCGCCCTACGGCGACGAGCCGACGCCGACCCAGGAAGAGATCGCGAAAGCGCTTGCCGCGCAGCGCATCACCCAGCTGCGTAAATTGGTCGACTCCGAAACCAAGCGGCGCACCGCCGAGCAGCTCGGCCGCGACCACGTTCAGATGTACGGCATTCCCCAGCTGTCCGAGAACGTCGAATTCCTGCGCGCCTCCGGCGATCAGCTGCGGTCGATGCGCCGTGTCGTGCAGCCGCTGGCCCGCACGCTTGCGACCCGGCTGGCCGCCCGGCGGCGCCGGGCCCGCGCCGGCGCCATCGACCTGCGCAAGACGCTGCGCAAGTCGATGTCCACCGGCGGGGTGCCGATCGACCTGGTGCTGCGCAAGCCGCGTCCGGCCCGCCCGGAACTGGTAGTGCTCTGCGACGTGTCCGGCTCGGTAGCCGGGTTCAGCCACTTCACTTTGCTGCTGGTGCACGCGCTGCGCCAGCAGTTCTCCCGGGTTCGGGTGTTCGCGTTCATCGACACCAGCGATGAGGTCACCCACATGTTCGGCCCGGACGCCGACCTCGCCGTCGCGATCCAGCGGATCACCCGCGAAGCGGGCGTCTACACCCGTGACGGCCACAGCGACTACGGCAACGCCTTCGTCTCGTTCATCCAGGACCACCCGAACGTCCTGTCGCCGCGCAGTTCGCTGCTGGTACTCGGCGACGGCCGGACGAACTACCGCGACCCAGCCACCGACGTGCTGGCGCACATGGTGACCGCGAGCCGGCACGCGCACTGGCTCAACCCCGAGCCCAAGCACCTGTGGGGCAGCGGTGACTCGGCGGTGCCGCGCTACCAAGACGTGATCACCATGCACGAATGCCGCTCCGCCAAGCAGTTGGCTGCGGTGATCGACCAGCTGTTGCCGGTCTAACACGCCCCTCCCGCCTTTTCCTCGGGAAAGATCCTCAGTTGCACAGGTCGAATTGACGCTAGTCTTAGCCCGATATCAGGTAGGGCTCAGGTGCGCTATGTGCAACCGGCGGAAATGAATTGGGGTTTGTCATGCTGAAACGCTTCTGCGTCATGGCACCGATCATCGGTGCGACCGCGGTGTCGATCGCCTCGGCCATGCCGGCCCACGCCGATGCAGACGACACATTGTCGGGCAGCACCACCGCAATCTTCCTCGGCGGCACAGCAGAACCCACACCGTCGACGGCTTACGTGGAGGCCGCTGAATCGCTCTACCTGAAGCCATTGGGTTTCGCCGATGCCGCGTCGATCTGCGACATGATGGGATCCGTACCGTGCGACGCTCCGTTGCAGGTACTCACGACGCCGGAGGTGTTCGAGTTTGGCCCGAGCAGCCTTCAGGACGAGTCGGACCTCATCGCCGCGGTGGAAGCCGAGTACGCCACAGGCGCTATCTCTGCCGACCACCCGCTGACGATCTTTGCCTACTCGCAGAGCGCCATTGCGGCATCGGCGGCCGAGAAAGTGCTCTCAGCCACCATTCCGCAGGACGACCTGCATTTCGTCTTCATCGGGGATCCTAGCGACGCGAACGGGATCGCCACCAATATCTACGCGGACCTGGTCCAGTTGTTCGGCGGGGGCACGAGCGGCACGAACATCACGGATTTCGTGCTCAAAGCCATCAACGAGGACCAATTCGCCCCCGGCGGTCTGCTGGTCGGTGACACGCCCAACGACCTGTATCCCACCACCATCTACGACATCCACACCGACGGTGTCTCCGACTGGCAGGTGGATTGGGACGCAGGCCTCGCCGCCAACGACGGAAACCCGTGGGCCGCCCTGGGCAACGGCCTCTACCACTTCTTCACCACCCACGTGGAGTACCTGGGCCTGACGCCGGAGGAGATCGCCAGCGGCGTCGCCACGACCGACGGCTTGACCACGACCGTCACCATTCCGGACGGCACCGACATGGGCGCCATCATCAACGACGGCGCGGCATTGCTCGGCGCCTTTTCCCATGGCGTCGCTGACAGCGGACCGATCCTCGCGTTGATACAGACGGTCGAGGACCTGTTCGACCCCAATTACTTCTGACCGCAGCCGGCCGCAACGCCGGGATGCTGATGTGGCTCGTGTGACGGTGGAATCTCGCTTCGCCGGGCTCAAGTAAGCTGGCAAACCGTGCAAAAGCGGCGGCTGGGAGTCATGGGTGGGACGTTCGATCCCATCCACAACGGCCACCTGGTCGCGGCCAGCGAGGTCGCTGACCTGTTCGACCTCGACGAGGTGGTGTTCGTGCCGACCGGCCAGCCGTGGCTGAAGGGCCGCGAGGTCAGCGCCGGCGAAGACCGCTACCTGATGACGGTGATCGCCACCGCGGCCAACCCGCGCTTCGCGGTCAGTCGTGTCGACATCGACCGCGCCGGTCCCACCTACACCAAGGACACCCTGCGAGATTTGCAGGCGCTCAACCCGGACTCCGAGCTGTACTTCATCACCGGTGCCGACGCTTTGGCGTCGATCTTGTCCTGGCAGGACCTCGACGAACTGTTCGCCGCGGCGCGGTTCGTCGGCGTCAGCCGGCCCGGCTACGACCTGGGCAGCGAGCACCTCGCCGGCGTGCTCGACGGCCTGCCGAAGGATGCGCTGTCGCTCGTCGAAATCCCGGCTCTGGCAATCTCTTCCACCGACTGCCGGTTGCGCGCCGCGCAAGGCCGCCCGCTGTGGTACCTGATGCCCGACGGCGTCGTGCAGTACATCTCCAAGACCGATCTCTATCGCAAACCGGGGGAGGAAGCGTGACCGCCGCGCCCGAGGCCATCGACATGGCAGAAGTCGCAGCGCGGGCGGCCGCCTCGAAGCTCGCCGACGACGTCGTCGTCATCGACGTCTCCGATCAGCTGGTGATCACCGACTGCTTCGTGATCGCCTCGGCGTCCAACGAACGACAGGTCAACGCGATCGTCGACGAGGTCGAGGAGAAGATGCGCGGGGCCGGGTACAAGCCGGCCCGCCGCGAAGGCACTCGCGAGGGCCGCTGGACCCTGCTGGACTACGTCGACATCGTCGTGCATATCCAGCACCAGGATGAGCGCGACTTCTACGCCCTCGACCGGCTGTGGCGCGACTGTCCACTGGTTGCGATGGATCTGTCATGACGATCCGTCGGCTGGTGATGTTGCGACACGGTCAGACCGCGTTCAACTTCGGCAGCCGGATGCAAGGTCAACTCGATACCGAGCTGACCGATTTGGGCCGCGCGCAGGCGGTGGCCGCGGCCGAGGCGCTCGGCAAGCATCAACCCTTGCTGATCGTCTCCTCGGATCTGCGTCGCGCCTACGACACCGCGGTCGCGTTGCAGGAGCGCACCGGCTTGCGGGTGCGGGCCGACGACCGGCTGCGGGAAACCCATCTCGGCGACTGGCAGGGCATGACCCACACCGAGATCGACGCGAAAGTGCCGGGTGCCCGGTTGGCGTGGCGCGAGGATGCCACCTGGGCGCCGCACGGCGGGGAGAACCGGGTCGACGTGGCCGATCGCAGCGTGCCGCTGGTGGCCGAGTTGGTCGCCGGTGAACCGGAGTGGGGTGCCGACGACGAGCCGGCGCGGCCGATCGTGCTGGTCGCCCACGGCGGCCTGATCGCCGCGCTGACCGCGGCGTTGCTGCGGCTACCGGTGGTCAACTGGCCGGCGTTGGGCGGCATGGGCAATGCGAGCTGGACGCAGCTGTCCGGATACACCGAGTCCGGCGCTGCGACTGACGATTTCGACGCCATCCGGTGGCGGCTCGACGTGTGGAACGCATCGGCACAGGTCGCCGGCGATGTCCTCTGAGCACACGGCGACCCTGCTGGTCTTCGCCGACTCGCTGGCCTATTACGGCCCCGCCGGTGGCCTGCCATCCGACGACCCACGGATATGGCCCAATATGGTTGCCACGCAACTGGGTTGGGACCTGGAGCTGATCGGCCGGATCGGGTGGACGTGCCGCGACGTCTGGTGGGCGGCCACCCAGGATCCCCGGGCCTGGGCGGCGCTGCCGCGGGCCGGCGCGGTGATCTTCGCGACCAGTGGCATGGATTCGCTGCCCTCGCCGTTGCCGACCGCGCTGCGGGAACTCATCCGGTACGTGCGCCCGCCGTGGCTGCGGCGTTGGGTCCGCGACGGCTACGGGTGGATTCAGCCCCGGTTCTCGCCGGTGTCGCGCCCCGCGCTGCCGCCGCACCTGTCCGCCGAATATCTCGAAGAGACGCGGGGCGCAATCGATTTCAATCGGCCCGGCATTCCGATGGTGGCGTCACTGCCGTCGGTGCACATCGCCGAGGCCTACGGCAAGGTGCACCACGGCAGAGCGGGCACCGTTGCGGCGATCACCGCGTGGGCCGCCGAGCACGACGTCCCCCTGGTCGACCTGAAGGCGGCCGTCGCCGACGAGGTGATGAACGGTCGCGGCAATCCCGACGGCATTCACTGGAATTTCGAGGCGCACCGGGCGGTCGCGGAGTTGATGCTCAAAGCGCTGGCCGAGGCCGGCGTCAGAGTCGGCGGCTGAGTTCGTGCCCGTCGTCGTCGTGACCGACTCCTCGGCGCGCCTTCCCGAAGAATTGCGGCGGGAGTGGGGGATACGTCAAGTCCCGCTGCACATCTTGGTCGACGGGACCGATCTTCGCGACGGTGTCGACGACATTCCCGACGACATCCACGACTTCGGCCACGCCACTACCGCGGCGGCGACCCCGGCCGAATTGGCCGCGGTGTACCGGCAGGCGCTTGACGACAGCGCGGGCGCCGGGGTGGTTGCCGTGCACCTGTCGAAGGCACTGTCTGGAACATACGCCGCGGCGCAGTCCACCGCCGCCGAGATCGGCTCGCAGATAAGGGTTCTCGACTCGAAGTCCACCGGAATGAACACCGGTTTCATCGCGTTGTCGGCGGCACGAGCTGCCGCCGAGGGCGCCGATCAGGACGGCGTCGCGGCGGCCGCGGAGGCCGCCGTGAGCCGCAACCACGGCTTCATCGTCGTGCACCATTTGGACAACCTGCGACGAAGCGGGCGCATCGGCGGCGCCGGCGCCTGGCTGGGCACCAAGCTGTCGCTCAAGCCGCTGCTGCGGATCGACGACGGGAAACTCGTTCTGGCGCAACGGGTTCGGACGGCCAACAAGGCGGTCGCGACGATGATCGACCGGGTTGCCGAGATCGTCGGCGACCGACGAGCCTCACTCGCGGTGCATCACGTCGCCGACCCCGAGGGCGCGCAGAGCCTGGTCGAGTCGCTGTCCGAGCGGCTGCCCGGATGCGAACCGGCGATCGTCACCGAGCTGGGCCCGGTGCTCGCACTGCACGTCGGCGCCGGCGCGCTCGGGGTGTGCGTGCAGCTGGGCGACCCCGACTAGCTCAGGACTTCTGCACGGCCAACGGCGCGGTATTGGCCTCATCGGTGACCGCCGCCGGCTTCGGCTTGGCGTGGTCGCCGCGAGGATGGATCACCAGCGGCCACCAGAACCACCGGCCCAGCAGCGTCGCCAGCGACGGCATGAACAACGTTCGCACGACCAGGGTGTCGAGCAACAGACCGATGCAGACCGTCGAGCCGAACTGACCCAGCACCGTCAACTCGCTACCCAGCATCGCGGCCATCGTGAAGGCGAACACCAGACCGGCCGACGTCACCACCGCGCCGGTGCCGGCCATCGACCGGATGTAACCGGTCTTCAGTCCGGCGTGTATCTCTTCTTTGAATCGAGACACCAGCAGCAGGTTGTAGTCCGAGCCGACAGCCAACAGGATGATGACCGACAGGGCCATCACGATCCAGTGGATGTGCATGCCGAGCAGGTCCTGCCAAATCAACACCGACAGGCCGAACGATGCGGCGATCGAACTGCTCGCCGTACCCACAATCACCAACGCGGCCACCACGCTTCGGGTCAGCAGCAGCATGATCATGAAGATCAGCGTCAGCGCCGACACCACCGCGATCATCAGGTCGTACTTCTCACCGTCGGCCATGTCGCGGAACGTCGCCGCCGTACCGCCGAGATACACCTTGGCGTCCGACAGCGAGGACTGCTTGAGTCCTTCCTGCGCCGCTGTGCGCTCCGCGCTCACCCGATCGATACCCTCGGGCGTCATCGGGTCGCCCTGGTGAGTGATGAAGAATCGAACGGACTTTCCGTCGGGGGAGAAGAACATCTTCACGCCGCGAATGAATTCCGGGTTCTGGAACGCCTCGGGCGGCAGGTAGAAGAAGTCGTCGTTCTGCGACTTGTCGAAGCTCTGTCCCATCACGATGGAGGTGTTGCTCATAGCCTCCATCTGGTCGATCATCGCCTTGAACGTCTGGTACATGGTCAGCGTGAGGCCATGCGTTGTCTTCAACGTTCCCAGCATGATTGGGATCAGCTGCTCCAACTCGTGCGAGGCCTGCGCGGTGCGCGCGATGTCGCCGGACAGGTCGTGAAACTTCTCCGCAAGTTGGTCGAAGCCGTCGATCGAGTCGAACAGCGACCGGAACGAGATGCAGATCGGGATGTCGTAGCAGTGCTTTTCCCAGTAGAAGTAGCTGCGAATCGGCCGGTAGAAGTCTTCGAAGTCCGCGATGTGATCGCGCAGGGTGTCGGTGATCTCGGAGGTTTCCTGCGTGGTCTTGGCGCTGTCGAGGGCGGCGGACGCCAGATCGTGGGTGACCTTCGCCTGGCGCTCGGTCACGTCGATCATGACCTGCATCTCGTCGGCCATCTTCAGAATGTCTTTCATTCTGTCTTTGAGGAAGTCCATGTTCTGCATCGTCGTCTGGGCCTGGATGCTGTTCTGGAACGGAATTGAGCTGTGCTGAATGGGAATTCCGAGCGGGCGGGTGATGTCCTGGATCATCGCGATGCCCAGCGTGCGGATCTCGTTCTTGGCGACCTTGTCCAGCACCAGCATGTCCGAGGTGTTGCGCATGTCGTGGTCGGACTCGATCATCAGCAGGTCCGGGTTCATCCGGGCCTCGGAGAAATGCCGGTCTGCCGCGGCGTATCCGATGTTGGACGGTGCTGTCTGCGGTAGATAGTGACGGTCGTTGTAGCTCGTCGTGAATCCGGGCAGCGCGACCATGCCGACCAGCACAACGGCGGTGCTGACGGCGAAAATCGGTGCGGGCCAACGGACAACGGCGGTACCGACCCGACGCCACAGCTTGCCGCGGGCCTGGCCCTTCTTCTCGAACAGGCCGAATCTGCTGCCGATGAACACGACGGCGGGGCCGAGCGTCAGCCCGGCCAGCACGACGACCAACATGCCGATGGCAACCGGTGCACCCATCGTCGAGAACCAGGGCAACCGGCAAAAGCTCAGGCAGTACGTCGCGCCCGCGATGGTCAGACCCGACCCCAGCACGACCGGTGCTACGCCCTTGAATGTCGTGTAGTACGCGGTTTCTCGGTCTTCACCCTCGCGGCGCGCCTCCTGATAACGGCCGACCAGGAAGATGCCGTAGTCCGTACCGGCCGCGATCGCGAGCATGGTCAGGATGTTCGCGGCGAAGGTGGTGAGCCCGAATGCGTCGTTGTAGGCGAGAACCGCGACGACGCCACGGGCGCAGGCAAGCGCGACGAACGTCATGAACAACTGGATCAGCGTGGTGACGATCGACCGGTAGACCAGCAGCAGCATGATCGCGATCGCGCCGAGGGTGAACAGCGTGATTTTGGCCAGGCTGTCGTTGCCGATCACGTGCATGTCGTCGGACAGCGCCGCGGGACCCGTGACGTAGGCCTTCACCCCGGGTGGGGCATTTTCTTCGTCGACGACCTTGCGGACCGCCTCGACGGAGTTGTTGGCCTGCGTGGTGCCCTGGTTACCCGCAATGTTGACCTGAACGTAGGAGCCCTTGGCGTCCGCGCTTTGTGCGCCCGCGGCGGTGAACCGGTCGCCCCAGAAGTCCTGGATGTGCTGGACATGCGTCGTGTCGGCGCGCAGTTTGCGCACGATGTCGTTGTAGTAGCGGTGGGCGGCGTCGCCGAGCGGCTGCTGGCTTTCCACGACGACCATCACCGTGCTGTTGGAGTTGAACTCTCCGAAATTGTGCCCCATCCGCATCATCGCCTTCATCGACGGCGCGTCCAGAGGAGCCATCGGGGCGGAGTGCGCCTCGCCGACGACCTCCAGCGTGGGGACCGCGACGTTCACGATGACGGTGACCGCGACCCAGACCAGGATGATCGGGATCGCGAAGATCCGGATGACGTGCGGAAGGAACGGCCGGTGCGGCTTGGGATCGGCGGGGGCGACTTCGTGATTGGTCATGCGGACTTCACCAGGCAGAACGTCTGGGCGTTGTGTCCGTCCGAACTCTGGTGCTCGCGCAATTCTCCGTCGACGGTGATGCGGCAACCGATGTAACCGCCGTCGGTCTGCGCCATGATGTTCGCGCTTACCGTGGGCAGCGTGGTCGACACCGTGAACTCCCACGGCAGGGGAGCGTTGTTAATCTGGTGGGTGTTGGCGTCGGCATCCCAGTAATTGATGTTGGCGGTGGCCCCCGGGTTGCCGAAGATCTCGTACTTCACCACTTTGGGATTGAACTGCACGATCTTGATCCCGGCTCCTGAATTCGCGTTGAGGTCCTGCGAGGCGAACACCTTGTGCAACCGCGTCACGGCGAGACCGGAAATCGACAGCACCACAATGAGCAGCAGTGGTATCCAAGCCCGTTTGAGCACACCGCTGATCGACATCGCCCTCACAGGGTCCCTCCCGCCCGCCATGCGCAAGCGCTTCGAGACGTATTCATTCACTGGCAAGGATGGGAGCGGCAACTGTGCTGAATGAGGTCGTCTCCGCTGCTGGTCTTCAGCGATGCCGCCGGAACCTTCGCTCGGCTAACGATGGTAAAGCATAAAGCACGCGCGCGTTCTGCTAGGTCCTTCACGCGGTTGGTTCCGACGAGCCTTCTCGCCCATCACGTAGGGGAAGATGCGGACCCGGCTGTCCACGGGTCACGTAGCGGACTACTCAGCAGGGCGGCGGCTTCGGGTGGCACAACGTGTCGTTGGCCGATTCCGGCTTCTGCGGCTGGTTATTGGGATTCTGGTTCTGGTTCCCGTTTTGGTTTTGGTTCTGCGGACCGTTTTGGGTTCCGTTCCCGTTTCCGTTCTGGTTCTGCGGAACGTTTTGGTTCGGCTGGTTCGGCGAGCCATTGGGCGGGTGGTGATGACCCGGGTGCTGCTGGTTGTCCGGAAACTGCCCGTTGTTGGGCGGCGGGTTGTTCGGCAACTGCTGGCCCGGATCCGGCTGCTGCTGGTTGTTGGGGACGGGCTGGATCGGGTCCGGCTGCTGTTGCGGCGCGGGCGCTTGCACTTCGACGGGCGGCTGCGCCTGTTGGGGTGCCGGGGCGAAGTTTGGCGCGGATCCGGAGCTGCCATCGGGTCCCGACACCGGTGCGTCGGGCGCCGGCACGGGGGCCTGTTCCTGGGCGGGTGGTGGTGCTTGCGGAGCGGGCGGTGCGTCGTTGCCCCGCTGCGGAGCCGGCTGCACCGAGGGATGCGAGGGCGCCGGATGGTCGGAGGCGGTCAACGTGTACGCCAACCCGCCTCCAGCGGTCAGGACCGCAACTGCGGCGGCGACCAGCAGATAGGTTGGTGCTGAACGGAACCAGGCCTTCGGTGCGATCTCCTCGGCGTCCGACGGCGAAGCCGCGTAAGGCGCCTCCGGGTAGTAACCGCCGGCCTCGCGGTAGTAACCGGGTTCGCCGGTGTCCTGCGACCAGGCCTGCGGGCTGGCCTGAGTCGGGTTGTTCGAGTCCCCTTGATGAATCTTCGACGTCGGCGGGGCCGCAGATCCCTGCTGATATGCGCGCTGTGTGCGGGCATCGTCGCTTCCACCCCAGCTGCCAGAAGGCCGGCCGATGCGATTTGTCGGGCGATCGGTCATGACAATTCCTTCGACACCCAGGTCCACTCGTTTCCAGATGTGACGCTACGGCGCAGACGCGGCGATCGAATCAGGGATTTCCCTACATTTCATAGGGAAATCCCTGATTCACCATGCCTGGATGCTCAGTAACGTCGTCGCCCTGTGTGTGCGTTATCGAGGAAGGACGCGGTCGTGAGGCCTCAATCCATTGCTGCGCCATTCGTCGCCGTGCTGGTGTTTTCCACCGCGGTCGGCTGTCAGTCTCACAGCGATTCCAGCAGCGCGTCCGGTGGGCCGACCGGCAGTCCGTCGGGCGCCGAGGCAACGCAGGCCGCCCCATCCTTAGATGCGTGTTCGATGGTGTCGCCGCAGGACATTTCGTCGCTACTGGGCGCCACTGCGCCGGGCAAGTCGACGACACACAACAGCCGCAGGAGCGGTTGCACTTGGGAGAACGCGACGACCGAGGAATCGGTCACTGTCGAACTCGGCACCCCCGGCTCGGCGCCGCACAACGCGCTGAAGGCGGCTCTGCCCGGCTTCCCCGACCGTCCCGCACCCGATGGGATGCGATACATCGACTTCGGCGCGGTCAGGTTCGCGGGCGGAAATCGGGAGAACACCGTTCAGGTCGCGGTGATCAGGCTCACGGGGGACCAGCGCGATGCTGCAGCGGTCGACCTCGCGCGAAAGATGCTGCCGAAGCTGTCTTGACCGGGCCTCAGAACGGCGTCACGCGTTCGGCGTCGACCGTCATGCCATGCCCGCTGTGGTCGTTGACGAACCGGTTATCGGCGGGTTGGGCAACGATCGTCCAGCCCTGCGCGCCGTAGGTGTGGAAGCCGAGCGAGACGCGACCTTGCAGTTCACCGAGATCCGCCTCGACCCAATGCATTTCACCGCCCGTGCTGACGCTGACCGTGTGCTGGACCCGCCCGCTCGCGTCGTGCCATACACCCGAAAACCTCTGGCAGGCAATCAGTTCAGCGGTTATCGAACAGCCGACAGATTTCGAGAGCGTCTCGATCCGCACATATCCATCATCGTTGGGCCGCAGGAAGATAACGGAGGGCGACGCCGCCGTCGACGTCTGGCCGTGACTGGCCGGACCAGGGTCGTGCGCACACGCCGTCACGCTGGCGAGTAATGACGTCATCACCAACGCCAGGCTCAGCGGTCGCATCCATGTCGTGTGGCGCAACGGCTACCTGGCCCGCCCGGTGACCGGGGGCAGGTCGGCCAGGGTCACAATCCCGGGCTCGGCCGCCACCACGGCGGGCACCGCATTGGTCACCGGCATCGCGGTGTAAATCATGCCCAGTCCCATGAATCCCGGTTCGGTCCAATCCTTCGGTGGCAAGCAGTGCACCACGGTCCGCATGTTGGGGATGCCGAACACCTGAACGACGTGACCGTGCTCGAGCGGCTTCGGCGGCGTGACGTGAGTGCCCATGGTCCAGTTGAATCCGACACTGACCACGTTGTGGTCGCCGACCCAGCCGCGGTGGTAGCCGAAAACGCTGCCGACGGTGCCGGCCGGAATCTTCATGAAGCCCAAGTCCGAGTCGCCGGTGGCCGCGGTGAAGGTGACGTCGAAGGTCATCTTGTCCAGCTTTGCGTCGAGCGCGTCGGCCATCATCGCGGCCGACTCGGCGAACACCTCGCTTTCGCGGCGTACATTCTCCGCCAGTCCAGGGGTGTTTGGGTCCTGCGAAAAGCCCATGGCGGTCTGGGTCTCGGCCGACTCGTAAGTCGAGCAGTCCACCGACTCGGTGATGCGTATTTCGTCGACGCGCTCACACGAGCCGCTGAGCGCCATCCCGATCAGGTTGGTCATCCCGGGGTGAGCGCCGCTGCCGAAGATCGTCGACTGTCCCTGCTCGCAGGCGTCGAGGATCCGCTGGCGGTCCTGCGGCGTCTGCTTTCCGCCGGTGATCCAGGCCGCGCTGGTGCACACGTTGACACCGGATTCGAGGAGCCGAACCAGTTCGTCGACGCTGGGCCACAGCGGGTTGTAACAGCACGCATCGGGTCGAAGCGCCAGTAGCGCATCGATGTCGTTGGTGGCGGTGACGCCGGTCGGCTGCGGCCAGCCGGATAGCTCAGCCGCGTCGACCCCGATCTTGTCCTGACCGTGGGCGTAGACCCCGACGAGTTCCATGTCCGGCCTACCGATGATGGCGTGCAGCGATCGGCGCCCGATATTGCCGGTCGTCCACTGGATCACGCGAAGGGGACGAGATGGATGTGTCGCGCTCATCGGGGGCTCCTTTGCCGGTGTGACTGAACTCATTATGTTCACCTCGGCTGCGGGCGCCCGAGCCGGGCGGCTCGCGCCCAGAGTTAATTTTGCCGCGCCTGATAATTTTCCGGCCGTCTACCGGGAATCGGTCCGTTGATCCCGTTCCCGGCAGCCCTCGGAAGGCGCCTGAAGTCGCTTGAGCAACCAAAACTCGACACCCGTCAAAGTCGCTCCGACATGCATTTTCGCATTGAACAAGCGTTGAATTTGCGCCGAAACCTGCACTGCCGCAACCGAAGGAGGTGCCGAGCGGCATGAGCGACGGTAGGGCGGACCGCCGGTACCGAGATTGCCGCAGCAAGTTGACAGTGAACGATCGTTTTCTTACTCTGAAGTAACCTACGCTCGAGTAAGTTGTTAGAGCCGCCGAAAGGGGTCTGGCCGAATGAGCACGCAGCAAACTTGTGGTGAACGACGTCCGAGACGATAGCTCAGGGCTTCGAGTCGATGGCGCAATTACATGGGAGCAGCGTACGGATCGTCAGCGAGGCGGACGTGACGCTCACCTCGTTGCCTGGCTACGGCCGACTCGATCCGCTATCAGCGTGTGCTGTGGAGGAGTGGGTGCAGCGCGGGAGCCTGCTGCCGGTCGAGAACATCCCCCTCGCTGCGATTCGCAGCTCCTACACGCCGAGGAAGACCAAAGCCAACGAAAGCCACGTTCAGGTCTTGGCGCAATCGCCGTTGCCGTTGCCTCCGATCGTGATTCACCGGGAATCGATGCGGGTGATCGACGGAGTGCACCGACTGCGCGCAACCGAATTGCGTGGGCACAGCACAATCGCTGCCCGGCTTTTCGAGGGTAATGACGCGGAGGCATTCGCGCTCGCGGTGCATTTGAATGTCACGCACGGACTTCCGCTCACACTCGCCGAACGAAAGGCCGCCGCGCAAAGAGTTCTGCAATCTTACCCGCATTGGTCGGACCGGTCTATCGGGTTGGTTGCGGGCGTATCGAACAAAACGGTCGGAAAATTGCGCGGGTGTACAACCGAGGAAATTTCCCAGTTGAACCCACGACTGGGCCGGGATGGAAAGGTCCGACCGGTCAGCCCGGCCAGTGGCCGAAATCGCGCCGCCGAATTCCTGTCGATGAATCCGCGGGCATCGCTGCGCGAGATTGCGCGCAAAGCCGGGGTGTCGGTGACGACCGCGCGTGACGTGCGTCAGCGGATCGACAAGGGCGAGAGCCCACTGCCGGAAAACCTCGCCAAGAGGGTCAGGCAGGCCGCCGCACCGGTCGTCAGCGCGACCGACGCCGCGGTGTCACCCCCGCTCGCGAATTCTTCGCGGGGCACTCGCATGATCCCGGAGGGCCGCGGCCGCGACCTGTTGCAACGGCTCAGAAATGATCCGTCAGTCCGGTCGTCCGAGCGCGGGCGGGCGTTGCTGCGCCTGCTGTCCACGGTCGTGGTGGCGATCAGCGCCTGCAACGAATTCACCGACTCTGTTCCGAGTCACTGTTCGGGCACTTTTGCCGAGATCGCGCGGAAGAACGCCCGTGCCTGGCAGGAAATCGCTGACAAGTTCGAAGTCAAAGCGCGCTGAAAAGCCGCTGGCCGAACGAGTTTCGAGTCTGACTGCGGCTCACAAGCCGCTGAGGCCGACGGCGAGAAAGGCGCAGCCGATCACGGCCAGCGTGATCGCGACGTCGCGTCGGCGCCGAGACTGAATCCACCTGTGCAGCGCGGTCACCGCCCTGGCGGTCGGTCCGGGTGCCACGAGGTAGGCAAGTAGCGGAATCTCCACGAGCGCAAAAGCCACCATGTTGAACGCGACCAGGACTGCGACCTGGGTCAGCGCGGCGGCCCCGGAGGCGAGGATCACCGCCAGCGCGCCCAGGTAGTCGACCGAGGGCAACGCGATACTCAGGCCGGCGATACCGGCGACCGACAGCGAATCACTTTTCAGCAGCCTGGTCGCCGGGGCCGCCAGCTTCGCGGGACGCGGACCGAGCCGACCGATCAGGTCGAGTCCGATGATCGCGGCAATGCACAACACCACCAAGCCGATCACAAGCTGCACCCGCGGCACCGTCACGACAGATGTCCCGAGCAGAATTCGTCGAAATACAAAAAGCACAACCAGGCCCACGGTGGTGCCCATGACGAATCCGCCACACAAAAATGCGAATAGCTGGAGAGCGGGTCGGGGCCTATTCAGCATGAGCACCGTCATGCCAATGCGAAATGGTTCGATGCTGACGGCAAGCGCCATTATCAGGACAGTTGCCAGCATGAGCTAATTCTGGGTTGCGAGCCGTGATCCGGCTAGGCGTCCAACCGGGCGAATTGGTCCTGGCGATACTGCTCAACGCAGGCCGCCCGCCGGACCTTGCCGCTCGTCGTGGTCGGAATCGAGCCCGCCGGGACCAGGACGACGTCACCGACGTTGAGCCCATGTGCGTTGGAGATGGCCGACGTCACGTCGCTCCGGACGTCGCTGAGCCGGTGGCGCAACGCCTCGCCCGCCTCGCCGCGCTTCTTCTTCACCTCGATGACCGTGACCAACTGCTCGGTGCTGTCCACCTGCACCGAGATCGCTGCGACCCGGCCCTGGGCGATCTGCTGAACCGTTGCCTCGATGTCCTCGGGGTAGTGGTTGCGCCCGCGGATGATGAGCAGGTCCTTGATGCGGCCGACGATGAACAGCTCGCCGTCGTGGATGAAGCCCAGGTCACCTGTGCGCAGCCACGGTCCCTCCGGGGTGCCGGCCGACGGCTCGGTAAGGGTGGCACCAAAGCAAGCCTGCTCGCCCGGCGGCTTGTTCCAATAGCCCTCGGCAACGTTCTCGCCGTGCACCCAGATCTCGCCGACCGAGTCCGGCGGGCACTCACGCTGGGTCTCGTCGTCGACGATCCGCAGCAACGGTGATCGCGGCAGTTGGTAACCGACGAGCGCGGAGCCCCGGCCCGCCGCACACCGCTCGACCCGGCCGACACCGAGCTCGCCGACGTCGAAGTTCTTCGTCGGCGCTTCCTCGCTCCAGGTGCCGGCGGTCACGAACACCGTGGCTTCCGCGAGCCCGTAGGACGGCCGCATCATGTGGTCTTTGAAGTTGAAGTGCGAGAACCGGTCGACGAAGCGTTGCAGGGTGGCCGGCTCGACACGCTCGGCGCCGCTGATGATGCCCAACACTCCGCCGAGGTCCAGGCCGGCCAGATCGGCATCGGTCGTCTTCCGGGCGGCCAGATCGAAGGCGAAGTTGGGCGCCGACGACCACGGATGGGTGTTTTCGGCGAGCGCGCGCACCCACCGGGCCGGGCGCTCCAGGAAGCCGACCGGGCTGGTCAGCTTCGCGTGGTAGCCGCCCAGGATTGGCGCGCAGATCCCCAGCACTAGACCCATGTCGTGATAAAAGGGCAGCCACGACACGATGGTGGTATCGGTCGGCACCGTGGAGTTCGCGAAGAAGCTGCGCATCAACTGCTCGAAGTTCACCGTGAGATTGCGGTGCGACATCATCACGCCGGTCGGCGTGCGGGTCGATCCCGAGCTGTACTGAAGGTAGGCGATATTCGGCACGTCGGCGGTCGAAAGGCTCGGTCCGCCTTCGGCTTGCAGATTCAGCGAGTCGATCGCGACGATCTTCGGAGCGGTGTCCATGCGCGACTGGTCCACGTAGTCACCGACGTCTTCTGCCGCCGAAGTCGTGGTGAGAACAACCGAGGGTGCGGTGTCGGCGAACACCGCTCCGACGCGGTCGTAGCTCGAGCCGCGGTGCGGCAGTGGGAGTGGGACGGCGATCAGCCCCGCCTGCATGGCCCCAAGAAACGCCCGGATGTAATCAAGACCCTGTGGAGCCAGAATGACCGCCCGATCTCCGACCGACCCGTGCGCGCGGACTTCACGTGCCACGTTCAGTGTCTGGCGCGACAACTGCGACCAGGTCAGAGTTTCCGGGACGCCCGCGTAGTCCTTCTCGTAGTCGGTGAAGGTGAAGGCGGCGTCATTCGGCCGCATGCTGGCGCGACCGTGAAGCATCGAGAGAATCGTTGACTGAGTCATGATTTCGTCCGTCTTGCTAGTCGAATTAAGGGCTCGGCCTCAGTGATCAGCTTGGCGCTTCGCCGGCGCCGTGCGACAGCACGGACATGGCACCACTGAGAATCTGCGAGAACGGGTCGGCACCGCCGCCGAACGTCGCCTGGTTGGCCGGCGCAGTGACTTCCGCGGGGTCGAAGCCGCGCACCGGGTCGACCTGGACCGGCGCCATTGCCGGATCGTCGTTCCGAATGTAACCCGAGTTCACCCGGGGGATCAGGATCGCGTCGAGCTTGTTCAGCGTGTCTTCGGGGATTCCGATGTACTTCAGCGGCATGACCAGCGGAAGGTGCTTCTCCGGGACCATGATCGTGGTGTCCTTGGCGCCCCGCGAGTTGATCGTGGTCCGGATGTTCTGCGGCGGCACCATGCTCGCGTTGGTGAACGCTACCGCGGTGTGCCCGGTGGCCAGGCCCATCAGCGTGTTGGCCAGGGCGAACATGTTGTCCGGCCGGTCCGGGAAGTCTGCGATCGAGTCGTAGGCCGCCACGAACCGATTGGTGTCGTACTGGCTCTCGTATTGCGGGGGCATGGTGTAGTCGAGTGCCGGAACGACACTGCCCACCGGGAAGGTTGCGGTCAGGAAGCTCTGACCGAAGGCGTGATGCCCGATCGGATCGCCGAACGTGGCGAAATTCAGTGTGTTCGGCGGGGGAGCGTCCGGCGCCGTCGCCAGCCGCAGCTGCTCGCCGTCGACCACGAACCCGCCCTCAGACAGGCCGATCGCCGTGCCGGGGCGACCGGTCGTGCGGATCGCCGCGTCGAGATTGTCGACGCCGACGTCGACCGACTGGCCGACGCTGGGACCGTCGAGGCCCAGGCCCGGGAACTGTTGGTCGACCTTGTCGATGTCCGGCTTCAGGCCGGGGAAGAGCCGCGCCAGCACGTGACCCTGGACTTGTCCGGCCGGGTAGCGCACGATCTGGCGCTGCTGGCCGGGAAACCACTCCGCGCCTTCCATCTTGATGTACTGGTCGTAGGGGATGCCCAGCACGTGCGCGCCGCCGAGGGCGTAGGCGGTCTGGTCGCCCGGCGCACCAGGGCTCGGCGGTCCGCTGATCTGCGGGCCGTCGGCGGACGCGGTACCGACGCCGAAACATCCTGTGGCGCCGACGGTTACCAGCGCCGACACTCCTGCGAGAAGCTTCTTCAATGCCTGCCCCTGACCGCTTGGGTTACTTAGTTTCACATACATAATGGGTGCGCGCTAACTCGCTCGGGCCGCTGCGCGTGCTGGTGCCGACCTCGACGACGGCCACCAATTCGCTCGTCCGATCAGCGCCGCGATGGCGGGAACGGTGATGGTGCGGACCAGGAACGTGTCGAGCAAAATGCCGACACCGATCACAAAACCGCCCTGCACAACGGTGCCGATGCTGGAGAACAACAGGCCGGCCATCGACGCGGCGAAGATCAGCCCGGCCGCGGTGATCACCCCGCCGGTCGAACTCAGCGTGCGGATGATGCCGTAGCGCATGCTGTTCGGCGACTCGTCGCGCATTCGGGAGACCAGCAACATGTTGTAGTCCGCTCCCACCGCGACCAACACCACGAACGCCAACGGCGGCACACTCCAGTGCAATTGCTGGCCCAAAATGAACTGGAAGACGACGGCGCCGATGCCGACCGCCGACAAGTACGAGATCACGACGGAGGCGACCAGGTAGATCGGCGCCACGATCGCCCGCAGCAACAGAATCAGGGTAAGCAGCACGACCAGCAGGGTCGTGGCGATGATGAAGCGAATGTCGTGTTGGTAGTAGTCGCGGGTGTCTTTCAGGCCGACGGTGTAGCCCGCCATCGAGATCTTGGCGTCCGACAGCGTGGTGTTTGGCTGGGCGCCCTTTGCCGTCGCGAGGATCGCGTTGACCTGATCCATCGCCTGAGTGCTGAATGGGTTGAGCTTGGTCTGCACCAGGTAGCGCACGGAATGGCCGTCGGCCGAGATGAACACCTTGGCGGCATCCTGGAACTCCGGCAACCGCAGCAGCTGCGCCGGAATGTTGAATCCCGCCATCGCCGGTTGCGCGGCGTCCTTCTTCAGCGACAGCAGGAACGTCGCGGATTCACTGAGACCGGCGCCGAGCTGCTTGACCTGGTCGACGAGCAGGTTGACCGCGTCGGCGATCTGCCGGCTGCCGCCGGCGAATTGATTTGCGCCGCCTTGTAATTGGTCCAGGTTGGCCTGCAAGCCGCCGGGCTGGTCCATCCCGAGCGATTTCAGTACGCCGGTGAGCTTGCTTATCGCCCCGCGCATCTTCTCGGTGGACGCCTTGAGCTGCTTCTTGTCGGGATAGTCGCCCATCTGATGGGCCAGGTCGTTGATCGCATCCAGATCTTCCTGATTGCGGCCGCCAAGCAACTGCTCGAAGGCGCCACGCGTGTTGCTGCACGACTCGTTGAGGTCGCAGACGGGGTTGCCCTGCAAGGCGGTCAGTACCGGCCCGACCCACTCCAGCAGGTTCTTGGCCCCGGTGTAGTTCCAGCCCATGTTGTTGCTGATCGCGTTGACGTGGTCGACCAGTTGGGCCGCGAGGTCGACCTCGTGGACCAGCGTCTCGCCGCTGTACTGGTCTTTGGTTGACGTCATGGTGGTTTCCAGCTCCTGCACGCTGGATGCGAGTTCGCCGACCTGGCCGCGCACCTGATCGAGCTTGTCGGCGAGCGTCACGGATCCCTCGGACAGCTGGTTGAGGTCGCTGGTGTGGTCGTTGATCAGGGTGGATCCGCCGGCCAGGAATGAGCCGATCGCGCCGGCCTGATAGGTAGCCCGGAATTGTTCCGGCACATTTCCGGTGGGACGGGTGATGCCGCTGATCGCCGCGACGTTCGGCAGCTGGCTGACGCGGTCGGCCATCTGCTCCAGGTCCGCCAGGGCTTGCGGATTGCGCAGGTCGCGCGGCGACTGGATGAAGATGTATTCGGGAATCGACTGGTTCACCGGGAAGTGGTGGTCCAGCGCGGTGTAGCCGATCGAGCTCGGGGCCGACGGGCCCAGTGCTTTGCGGTCGTCGTAGTTGTACCGGACCAGGGTGGCGCAACTGGCCAGGGCGATCAGGACGAGCAGGCTGGCGACTAAATGCATCTTCGGGCGACGCACGATGCGGATGCCCGAACGCCGCCAAAATCGTGCCGTGAGCTCGCGTTTCGGCTTGACCCACCCGCGTGGACCGGCGATCGCGACGATGGCCGGCAGCACGGTCACCGCGGCCAGGAACGCGACCCCGATACCGATCGCCGACGCGATGCCGACGGTCTGGAACACGCCCATCTGGGCGAAGCTGATCACCAGGAACGTGATGCCCACCGTGCTGGCGGACGCGACGATCACCTTTCCGATCGAGATCAACGCCTTCTTGAGCGCCGCGTCGTGTTCTTCGCCGGAGCGCAGGTAGTCGTGGTAGCGGCTGATCAGGAAGACCGCGTAATCCGTTCCGGCACCGGCCATGATCGCGCTCAAGAAGACGATGGACTGATTGGAGACGCCAGCGCCGGTGAGCGCGGAGTATGCGGCCACCAACGCCTGGGCGATCATCAACGACAACCCGATCGATATCAAGGGCAGCAGCATGGTGATCGCGCTGCGATAGACGATCAGCAGAACGATCAGCACCAGGACGCCGATGGCCAGCTCGATCGGCATGCGGTCCTGCTGCCCGGCGACCGTGAGGTCGGCGACGGTCCCCGCGGGACCGGTGAGATTCGCCTTCAGCGTCGTCCCCTCGACCGTGTGCGTGACGGTGTCGGTGATCTTTTTGAACGCCTCGTAGGACCGCGGCGTCCCCAGCTCCCCGGCGACGCCGACCGGCAGCACCCAGGCCCTGCCGTCTTTGCTGGTGACGATCGACTTCAGCGGCGGGGTGCTGATGAAGTCCTGCAGCATCACCACGTCTTTGGTGTCTTTGCGCAGCGTGTCCGCCAGTGTGCGGTAGGTGTCCTCGTCGGCTCGGCTGAGCCCCTTGTCATCGGTCAGAACCACCAGCAGCAGGTCCTCGGAGCCCGCTTCGTGGAACGCCTCGGTCATCTTTCGGGCGGTGACGGCTGAGGGCGCATCGCTGGGCAGGATCGCCAGCGGGTGTTTCTCGGACATCTCGTTGAGCGACGGGAACGACAGCGGTAGCGCCACCGCGATCACGATCCAGGCGGCGATCACCACCCAGGGCCATCGCACCACGAAGTCAGCTAGCCGTCGCATGTAAGTCTTCCCCCCGGTCGGCGCAGTCGTCCGCGCCCGCCGGCGACGCTCGCCGGCGATAGGTTGTGGCACGCACTGCCCACGTCAGGCGACGCGTCCCCAGCGTCCGCTGTCGGCGACCCGCACACACACAGACTTCATTGCCTCCATGTATCGGGTGGCCGACTTCAGGGCGATCGGATTGTCGGGATGCATGATCGCCATCACCGTGCCCTCTTTGTAGCGGAAGATGTAGATCGTCAGCTGGTAGGAGAAACGACCGTCGGGGTAGATCCCGATGTTGTCCGCCAAGCCCATGTCGCCCGCGGCGAGAATAGCGTTCAGCGGCGCGGCTCCGCCATGAAGAAAGTTCGACACCGGGAAGTTCGGCTGCGGCCATTTCAGCCACGGCGCCAGTTCCAGCACGCGGTAGTACGGCACCCGCGCCATGTCCAGACCCGAGTCGAACGAGGTCTGCGCCGCATAGGCCGCCTCATTGAACGAGGTCGCGGCGATGGGCACGGTGATCGGGATCAGGCCGGTGAACCAGCCCTGCGTCATGAAGTTGTCCGCGCCGGTGCGGGAATCCCGCGGCGTGAGGCCGTAATACGTGAGCGCGCCGGTGAATTCGTGCTCCACCAGGCCCAGGCAGGCGAACAGGCCACCGACGAAGCGCGCGCCGGCCGTCCCGCACGCCGCTTCGAACCGCGTGGTTTGTTCGTCGGTCATCAACAGCTCGGACGACATCTCGCTGCTGAGCGTCTTTTCCGGGTCGCCCAGCGGAAGGGGGAACTCCGGGAAACCGCCATTGCAGTTCTCGGCGAAGTCAATCCACGCCTGCACGTTCGGCGAGTCCAGCGTCAAGGTCGAGGTGGCTTCGCGTTCGCGGACGCAGAAGTCGTCGAAGCTGCCGGCGTCGGGAAGTTCAAGGGCCTCGCCGCCGCTGCTCAACGCGGCATACATGCCGTTGGCTTCCATCATCGTGGTGCCGATCAACGTCGCGTCGCCGTGCACGTGGTCCATCGCGACGAAGAAGGTGAACTGACCCTCGCGTTGCACGATCCCGAAGGTGAAGCAGCCCCACTCGAACGGGGTCGGTATCGCGGTGGTGTGCTCGCGGATCTCGTCGACCACCATGTGGCCCTGGTCGACCGGCTCGAATTCGATGTCGGCCGGATCGGTGATCGTGTGCCTGATGAATCCGCCGTCATCGGTGCGCTCGAACCAGCTGCGGAAAGTGTCGTGTCGACGCAGGTAGGTGTTGAGCGCGACATTCATCGCGGCGATATCGCACTCGCCCTTCGCGTCGCAGCTGGCGATGATCTGTCGGGAGAAATTCAACCCTGCGGTATCGCGCTCATAGTAATTACGTAGGTGCTGGCTCTGCATGTAGCTGACCGGTACCGAGCTCACCGGCGCCTGGCGCGCTTTGTCCGTAGCCACGGCGGTCGGATGCCAGGAGGTGACGGTGCCCGGGGTCAGCGTCCACTCGTTAAGTGAGCCGACCGTGATCTGCCCGATGCGCAAAGAATTTCCTCCTCAGTTGAACGGGTCCGGGCCGGCCACTCTGCCGGCGGCGAGAACAAGATAGCCCGCCCGGCTGTGAGTGTCGCCCGGTGCGAACGCCGTGTACGCCCAGCATGAAGGCTTGATCTATGTCAGTGGGTGTAGCTATTGACATGGAACCACGCCGCCTGCGTTTGGCCGCTTACGCCATACCGTGCGGTACGGTTCGGCTTATCCGGCATCGCCGCCGGAGCGGTATTTGCAATCCTTGGCCGCGCCAGCAAGTCTGTTGCGCATCCGGGCCGTACGCGGCGACCGAGTCTTCCACAGTCCCCAATCGAGAGGACAACGCATGGCATCCGAAGGCCAGCAGTCATCCCCCAAGTTCGCGATCGTCGGATACGCGGCGCGATTCCCGGGGGCAGCGGACGCCGACGAGTTCTGGGATGTGCTGCGCGAGGGCCGGGACGCGATCTCCGAGGTGCCGGCCGACCGATGGGATGCCGACGAATTCTTCGACCCGGACCCGGACACACCGGGCAAGGTCGCGACGCGCCGGGCCGGTTTCGTCGACGACGTGACGGGGTTCGACGCCCCGTTCTTCGGGATGTCGACGCGCGAGGTCCGGATGCTCGACCCGCAGCACCGTCTGCTGCTGGAGACGGCATGGCGGGCGGTGGAGCATTCCGGAACGGCGCCAACGTCTTTGGCGAATTCCAACACCGGTGTGTTCGTCGGCTTGGCCACCCACGACTACCTCGGCATGGCATCGAGCGAGCTGACGTTCCCCGAGATCGAGGCCTACATGGCGATCGGGACCTCGAACGCGGCCGCGGCCGGCCGGATCAGCTTCCGGCTGGGGCTGCAAGGACCGGCGGTCGCCGTCGACACCGCCTGCAGTTCGTCGTTGGTGGCCATTCACCAGGCGTGCCAGGCACTGCAACTCGGGGAGTGCGACCTGGCGCTGGCCGGCGGGGCCAACGTCCTGCTCACGCCCGCCACGATGATCACCTTCTCCAGCGCGCACATGCTCGCGCCGGACGGCCGCTGCAAGACCTTCGACGCGGCCGCCGACGGCTACGTCCGCGGCGAGGGCTGCGGCGTCATCGTCGTCAAGCGCCTCGAAGACGCAATCAACGACGGCGACCGGATCCGAGCCGTCATCCGCGGTAGCGCTATCAACCAGGACGGTGCATCGGGCGGCTTGACGGTTCCGAATGGTGTTGCGCAGCAACGAGTTATCGCCGATGCGCTGAAGCGCGCCGGTCTGACTCCCGCCGACGTCGACTACCTGGAGGCGCACGGCACCGGTACCTCGTTGGGCGACCCGATCGAGGCGCAGGCCGCCGGCGCGGTGCTCGGGGAGGGACGCAAGGACGGCGCCCCGCTGCTGATCGGCTCGGCGAAGACGAACATCGGCCACCTCGAAGCCGCCGCCGGCATTGCCGGCGTCATCAAGGTCATCCTGTCGCTGGAGAACGAGCTGCTGCCGGCGCATCTGCACTTCGAGAACCCATCGCCGCACATCCCGTGGGACCGGTTGGCGCTGGAGGTAGTCCAGGAGGCCCGGCCGTGGGAGCGCAACGGTCGGCCGCGTATCGCCGGCATCAGCTCGTTCGGGTTCGCCGGCACCAACGCGCACGTCATCCTCGAGGAGGCGCCCGCTCAGGCGGCGCAGATCGTTGACGCTGCGCCCACCGATCCGGCGTCGGAGAAGCGGTTCAGCATCCTGCCGGTCTCGGCGCGCACGCCCGACGCACTGATGCAGATCGCCGAGCAGTATCGCGGCTGGATGAGCGCGCACCCGGAAGCCACGTTGGCCGACCTCTGCCTGACCGCCGGAGTGGGCCGCGCGCACTTCGAGCACCGCGCCGCGCTGGTGGTGAACTCCAGGGAATCTGCCGGCGATCTGCTCGGTGCCTTGGCTGACGACCGCCCGATGCCCGGGCTGGTGCGCGGGGTTTCCGACGCGACCCCGAAGACGGCGTGGCTGTTCACCGGTCAGGGCAGCCAGTATCCCGGCATGGCGCACGAGCTCTACGAGACCGAGCCGGTGTTCGCCGAGACGGTGGACCGCTGCGCGGCCGCGGTCGCCGATGTGCTTGAAAAGCCTTTGCTGGACGTCATTTTCGACACCGGCAGCCCGGACGCGGAAGACACGCTGCGACAGACGTCATACGCCCAGCCGGCGCTGTTCGCGGTGGAGATGGGTCTGGCCCGGCTCTGGCAGTCCTGGGGATTCGAGCCCGCCGTGGTGTTGGGACACAGCGTCGGCCAGTATTCGGCGGCCTGCGTCGCGGGCGTGTTCAGCTTGGAGGACGGCGCGAAGCTGATGGCCGAGCGCGGTCGCCTGTTCGGCAGCTTGCCGGCGGGCGGGCGGATGGTCGCGGTGTTCGCGGCCGCCGAACGTGTCGAGAGCTTGACCGACCAGTTCCCGAGCCTGTCCGTCGCCGCCTACAACGGCGCGAACACCGTATTGTCCGGACCTGCAGGAGATTTGGACAAGGCAGTGTCGAGGCTGACCGCCGACGGTGTGCGCTGCGACTGGCTGGAGACCAGCCACGCGTTCCACTCGGCGCTGCTGGACCCGATTCTCGACGAGTTCGAAAAGTATGCCGACGGCTTCACTTACGCCTCGCCGCAACGCATTCTGGTCGACAACCGCACCGGCGCCGTGATCGGCCGCAGCCAGAAGCTGGACGGCAACTACTGGCGTCGCCACGCGCGTCAGCCGGTCGAATTCGCCAAGAGCGTGCAGACGCTGTCTGACCTGAGTTGCAAGGTGGTGCTGGAAATCGGCCCGCAGCCGGTGCTCACCGCCGCGGCGCTGCGCGCGTGGCCGGACCCGGCCACCACGCCGCGGGCCATCGCTTCGCTGCGCAAGAACACCGCGGATCACCGTCAGATCACCGAGGCGCTCGCCGACGCCTACGCGCTTGGGCATCAGCCCGACTTCGACGGTGTGCTGCACGGTTCGGCGCGCAAGCTCGACCTGCCGACCTACCCGTTCCAGCACCGCCAGTACTGGTTCCGGGAGAACCGCGAGCTGCCGACCCAGCAGTCGCACGTCTCGTCGACCAGCGAGACGATGCGGCTGCTCGAAGACGGCAAGATCGAAGAGTTGGCTGCGTTGCTCGGTGGTGCCGGCGACGACGGCGGAACCGTTAGCGTGCTGACAAAGCTTGCGGCGCAACACAACCAGCAGCGCAAGACGAAGTCGATCGCCGACGCGCGATACGAATTCCGTTGGGACAAGGTCACAGCGGCGGCGTCCGATCCGACCGAGTCGGCCACCTGGCTGCTGATCGGTAACGACGGCAACGCGGTCGCGCCGCTGCTCGAGGCACTGACCGAGCGTGGTCAGAAGCACCGGATCATCGGGCTGCCGGCATCGGACGCCGATGAACAGGAGCTGACGGCAACCTTGCGGGCCGCGGCAGAGGAATCGGCAGCGCTGCGGATCGTCGACTTCTCGGCGGTCGAGTCCGACACTGTGCCGTCGCAGCGTTCGCTGACGCGCGTGCAGCACCAGGTTCTGGGTGGCACCCGACGGCTCTTCCGCGCCGCGGCGGCCGCCGAGCTGCGCGCCCCGATCTGGGTGATAACCCGTGGCGCGCAACGCGTTACCGAAGGCGACACCGTGTCACCTGAGCAGACCGCCGTGTGGGGATTCGCTCGCGCGGCATCCCTGGAGCTGCCGCATCTGTGGGGTGGCCTCGCCGACCTGGCCGAAGGCACCATGGATGAGTGGTCACGGGTGATCAACCAGGCTGCGGCCGAACAACGCCGCGAGGATCAGTTCGCGGTTCGCGGCCAGGACGTCCACGTGCCACGGCTGGTGCGGCGGCCCGGACACCCGAGCTCGAAGTCCCTGGCACTGCGTGATGACGCAACGTATTTGGTGACCGGTGGGCTGGGGTCCATCGGACTGGAAATCGCCGGATACCTGGCCGCCGCCGGAGCCAAGCACCTGGTACTGACCAGCCGTCGCACGCCGAATGAGGCCGCTCAGAAGCGCATCGACGCGCTGAGCGAGCAGCACGGCAGCGAGATCTTGGTCATCACGGCCGACGTCGCCGAGGCGGAGGACGTCTCGCGGCTGTTGTCCACGATCAAGGGTGACCTGCCCCCGCTGGCCGGCATCGTGCACGCCGCCGGTGAAATCGACACCACCCCGCTGGCCGAGCTCACCGACGCTGAAGTCGACCGGGTATTCGCCGGAAAGGTTTGGGGTGCTTGGCATTTGAGCGAAGCGGCGTCGGACCTAAAGCTGGACTTCTTCGTCACCACCTCGTCGATCGCGTCGGTGTGGGGCGGATACGGCCAGACCGCCTACGGCGCGGCCAACGCCTTCCTCGACGGGCTGACCTGGCGGCTGCGCGAGCATGGCATCACCGGGGTGAGCGCGAACTTCGGACCGTGGTCGGCGGGTATGGCCGACGCGGACTCGCGGGCCAAATTGGCCAAGCGCGGTATCAAGACCTTGTCGCCGGCCGATGCCCTGGCTGGGCTGGCCGATCTGATCGCCGTCGCCGGTGAGCAGGGCGCCGCGTCGGGTGTGGTGGCCCGCATTGACTGGGCGAAATTCCTTCCGCTGTACCAAAACGCGGGCCGGCGGGCGTTCCTCAACGAACTGGAGCGTGAGGTGCCGGCCGCGGCGGCGCCGGTAACGACGGCGTCGGGAAAGACCGAACTGGTCGAGCGGCTCGCAGGCGCGCCTGTGCAGCAACGCCGCAAGCTGATGTCGGACTTCCTGCGTGACGCGGTGGCCGACGTGACCCGGGTCGACCCGTCTGAGATCCGCGAGGACGCTGGGTTCTTCGACCTCGGCATGGATTCGCTGATGGCCGTCGAATTGCGCCGTCGCATCGAGCAGAACGTTGGCAAGGAGATTCCGGCTACGCTGGCGATGGACCATCCGCGCTTGTCCGACACGGTGGACTACCTGCTCAGCGACGTGCTTGCGCTCAGCGAAACGAAGTCCGCACCCGCGATCGCGACGTCGGTGACCCGCAGCGACGAGCCGATCGCGATCATCGCCGTCTCGTGCCGGTTTCCCGGCGCGCCGAACCCGGAAGCGTTCTGGCAGTTGTTGTCCGGAGGCGTCAACGCGATCAGCGAGGTCCCCGAGGACCGCTTCGACATCGACGAGTTCTACGACCCGGATCCCGACGCCGCGGGCAAGACCTACACACGTTTCGGCGGATTCTTAGACGGCATCGACGGATTCGACCCCGAGTTCTTCGGCATCTCGCCGCGCGAGGCGGTCTGGATCGAGCCGCAGCAGCGGCTGATGCTCGAGACGGTCTGGGAAGGCCTCGAGCGCGCCGGCTATGCACCGGCCGCGTTGCGCGGCAGCCGAACCGGTGTATTCGCCGGCGTGGCCGCCAATGAGTACGCGCACCTGCTCTCCGCCGAGTCGATCGACAAGATCGAGCCGTACTTCATCACCGGTAACGCGCTCAACGCCATCTCCGGTCGTGTCGCCTTCGCGCTAGGGTTCGAAGGCCCGGCCGTCGCGGTCGACACCGCCTGCAGCTCGTCGCTGGTGGCGGTCCACCAGGCCGTACAGGCATTGCATTCCGGCGACTGCGATCTTGCAGTCGCCGGTGGGGTCAACGTCCTGCTGAGCCCGGTGACGGTGGTCGCCGCCTCCCGCGCCCGGATGCTGTCGCCGGTCGGACAGTGCAAGACCTTCGACGCATCGGCCGACGGTTACGTCCGCAGTGAAGGCTGCGGCATCCTTGTGCTCAAGCGGCTCAGCGACGCCGAGCGCGACGGCGACCGGATTGCGGCGGTGATCCCGGGTACCGCCGTCAACCAGGACGGCGCGTCCAGCGGTCTGACCGTGCCCAATGGTGGTGCGCAGCAACGTCTTATCGCCACCGCGCTGGCCCGGGCCGGCCTGTCCGGAGGCGACGTCGACTACCTCGAGGCGCACGGCACCGGTACCCCGCTCGGCGACCCGATCGAGGTCCAGGCGGCCGGCGCCGCCTACGGCGGGTCCCGCGAGGCCAACCGCCCACTGTTGATGGGCTCGGTGAAGACCAACATCGGCCACACCGAATCAGCCTCTGGGGCAGCCGGTCTGATCAAGGTCGTGCTGTCGCTGCAGAACAGCACGTTGCCGAAAAGCCTGCACTTCGACAACCCGTCACCGCACATTCCGTGGGGATCGCTGCCGGTGAAGGTCGTCGACAAATCGACCCCGTGGGAGCCCAACGGACGGCCACGCCGTGCCGGGGTGAGCTCCTTCGGATTCACTGGGACCAACGCCCACGTGCTGATCGAAGAGGCGCCGGCACCGCAGCCGGTAGCCATCGACGAGCAGCCCGCGGATGTGGTTGCCGCAACCCCGGATTCGAATGCTCAAAACGAGTCGGTCAACGTGTTGCCGCTCTCGGCGCGCTCGCCGGAGGCGCTGGTCGAGCTGGCGCAGCGGTACGGGGCGTGGCTGGACGGCCACCCCGAGGCCGACATCGCCGAGGTGTGCCTCACCGCCGGGGTGGGCCGCTCGCACTTCGAGCACCGCGCGGCCCTGGTGGTGGATTCGGCGCAGACCGCGCTCGAGGGGCTCACCGACCTGGCCGCGGGCCAGTTGCGTCCCGGTGTGGTCCGCGGTGAGTGCACCGACCGTCCGACGACGGCGTGGCTGTTCACCGGACAGGGCAGCCAATACCCCGGAATGGCGCGCGAATTATTCGCCGCCGAACCGGTTTTCGCCGAGACGGTGAAGCGCTGTGCCGACGCGGTCAGCGAGCTCCTGCCGGAACCGCTGCTCGAGGTGATCTTTGCCACCGATCGCGAAACCGGCGGCAAGGCCGGAGAACGGCTGAAGCACACGTCATTTGCGCAGCCGGCGCTGTTCGCCATCGAGATGGGCCTGGCCCGGCTGTGGCAGTCGTGGGGCGTCGAGCCCGACGTGGTGTTGGGGCACAGCGTCGGCCAGTACGCGGCCGCTTGCGTCGCCGGGGTGTTCAGCCTCGAGGACGGCGTCCGGCTGATGGCCGAGCGCGGGCGGCTGTTCGGCAGCCTGCCCGCCGGGGGACGGATGGTGGCGGTGTTCGCCGACCCGAAGCAGGTCGAGCAGGTCGCCGGCGAGCACCCGAGGGTGTCGGTCGGCGCCTACAACGGCCCCAACACGGTGCTTTCGGGGCCGGGCGAAGACCTCGAGCAGGTCGTGGCCAAGTTCAGCGAGGACGGGGTGCGCTGCACGTGGCTGGAGACCAGCCACGCCTTCCACTCCGAGCTGCTGGAGCCTGTGCTGGATGAATTCGAGTCGTTCGCAAGCCAATTCGAGTTCGCCACGCCGACGCTGCCGCTGGTCTGCAACCGGACCGGCACGATTCTGACGGCGGAGACCCCGCTCGACGCGCAATACTGGCGCAAGCACTCCCGCCAGCCGGTGCAGTTCGCCGAGAGCGTGCGGACCGTCGCGGCGCTGGGCTGCGCGGTGCTGATGGAGATTGGCCCGCAGCCCGTGTTGACCGGCGCCGCGGTGCAGGTCTGGCCGGAGCACCTCGCCGCCCCGCGTGCGATCGTGTCGTTGCGCAAGGGCGTCGCTGATCGGCGCCAGATCGCGGACGCACTGGCCAACGCCTACGTCAGCGGCCACCGGCCGACATTCGCGGCGCTGCATCATCAGCACGGGCGCCGGCTGGAGCTACCCACGTACCCGTTCCAGCGCCGTCGCTTCTGGCCGAAAAGTTCGGCGATCACTGTTGACGGTCCGGCGATGTCCGGACTGCTCGGCAGCGGCAAGGATCTCGCGTCCGGTGACTCGGTTTACACCAGCCGGCTGTCGGTCAAGTCGCAGCCATGGCTCAACGACCACGTCATCTACGGCACGGTCGTCGTGCCCGGTGCCACCTATGCCGCGATGGCCCTGGCCGCCGTCGGCACGCCGGCGCACGTCAAGGAGGTCTTCTTCTACGAGCCGATCATCCTGCCGGAGAAGGCTTCTCGGGAAGTGCAGCTGACGCTGCATCCCCTGGACGAGGGTTGGAAGTTCCAGGTGCACAGCCGCCCCTACGGCGTCAAGGACGCCGACTGGTCGCTGAACGCCGACGGAACCGCCATCGCCGGCGCCGGTGGAGAGCCGCAGCCCGATGAGGACGCGGAGCCGGAGGAGCCGATCGACGCGGCGATCGAGCGGATGGAACGCATGCGCCCGCAGGAGCTGTTCGAGACCTTCGACGACATGGAGTTGTCGTGGGGCCCGAACTGGTCCGGGTCGCTGAAATCGTTGTGGCTCGGCGACGGTGAGGCGATCGGCGACATCTCGGTCGGTGCGGAGCTGTCTGAAAACCTCGGCACCGAGCCGATGCACCCAGTCCTGATGGACCTCTGCACCGGCGTGGCCTTCCCGGCGTTCCCCGCGCTGCGGGCCGCCGAACAGGGGGTCAGCGGGCTGTTCCTGCCGCTGCGCTACGAGCAGGTGACCCTGAAGGACAAAATGCCGCGCCGGTTCTACTGCCGGGCGAAGTGGCACACCAACGAGCTGGACAGCGAAACCCAAGTGTTCGACCTCGATTACATCGATCGGGACGGCCGCAACCTGGGCGGGATTCGCGGATTCACCGTCAAGCGGGCGCCGCGGGAGGCGTTGCTGCGCGGCCTCGGCGGTGACACGACCCGGTTGTTGTACACCCTGGGCTGGCACGAAGTGCCGATCGCGCCCACCGAGGAAGCGGCATCCGCCAGCGGTACCTGGCTGGTCGCCGGATTCAGCGAGCTGGCCGCCGCACTGCCCGGTTGCATCCCGTTCGACCGGACCGGCGACTCCGAGCTGCTGGGACAGGTGCTGGCGCAGGCCCACGAGAAGGGCATGCCGTACGCCGGCATCGTGTGGCGCAGCTCCGGGCGCAAGGCCGAAGAGTCGACCGCAGAGCAGATTTCGAGGCTGGAAGCCGAGATCGAGAACCTGCTCAGCGCGGTGCATGCCGCGCAGGCCGACAACTCGGTGAAGTTGCCCGGCGGTCTGTGGATCGTCACCGAACGCGCGGTGGCCACCGAGTCCGGCGAGCCGGTCGACGCGGTGCAGGCCGCGCTGTGGGGACTCGGGCGCACCATCGGAACCGAGGAACCCGGCCTGCGCAGCAAGCTCATCGACGTCGACGGTTCGCCGGAAGCCGTGAAGCTGTTGACGGGTCTCCTCGCAAACCCAATCAGCGAGCCGGAACTGGCTGTGCGCCAAGGGAAAGCGTTGGCGTCCCGGTTGCTGCAGTGGTCGCGCAGCGGTCACCTCAATGTGCCGCGTGCCGACGATTACGCCCTGCTCCCCACCGAGCGCGGCGCGATCGACAACCTTCGGCTGACCGAGAAGGAGGTCGAGGCGCCGGAACCGGGTTATGTTCAGGTGCGGGTCGAAGCGGCGGGATTGAACTTCCGCGACGTGCTCAACGTGCTGGGGCTATACCCGGGTGACCCAGGCCCGGTCGGCGGTGACTTCGCCGGTACCGTCACCCAATTGGGTGAGGGCGTGAGCCATGTCGAGGTCGGGCAACGGGTGTACGGCTCCATGCAGGGTGCGTTCGCCAGCCGGTTCAACGTGCCGGCTCAGTTCCTGGCGCCGATCCCGGACGGGGTGAGTGCAGTCGAGGCCGCGACCATTCCGGCCGCTGCGCTGACGGTGCGGCTGTCGTTCGACTGGTCCAAGTTGAACCCGGGCGACAAGGTGCTGATCCACGCCGCCAGTGGCGGTGTCGGGTTGGCCGCCATTCAGATGGCGCAGCAGCACGGTGCGGAGGTCTACGCAACGGCAAGCACCTTCAAGCGGGCGACGTTGCGCAAGCTCGGCGTCAAGCACGTCTACGACTCGCGTACAACCGAATTCGCCGACCAGATCCTCGCGGACACCGACGGTGCCGGTGTTGACGTGGTGCTCAACTCGCTGACCAGCGAAGGGTTCATCGAGGCGACCGTACGAGCCACCGCCAAGAACGGCCGCTTCGCCGAGATCGCCAAGCGCGATATCTGGACTCCCGAGCAGATGGCCGAGGTCCGGCCCGACATCGCCTATGAGATCGTCGCGCTGGACACGGTGATGTTCCAAGAGCCCGACCGCATCCGTGACCTGCTCACCGAGGTTTCGGAAGGGTTGGCCAACGGGGAGTGGAAGCCGCTACCGGCCGAGATCTACCCGCTCACGGAGGCCAGGACGGCATTCCGTCGCATGCAGCAGGCGCGGCACATCGGCAAGATCGTCTGCCAGATGCCGAATCCGCTTGCACCGCGGCCGGATCGGAGCTACCTGATCACCGGTGGTCTTGGTGCCATCGGTCTACACACGGCGTCCTTCCTCGCCCAACGAGGGGCCGGCGACATCGTGCTGACCAGCCGGCGGGAGCCGGATGCGGAGGCGCAGCGGACGATCGATGAGATCACCGAGCGTTACAAGACCCGGATCCACACCTTCTCGGCCGACGTCGGCGAGGAGTCGGACGTCGAGAAGCTGCTCGAGCGCATCCGCGGTGAGCTGCCCCCGCTCGCAGGTGTCGCGCATCTGGCCGGTGTCCTGGACGACGCGCTGCTCGGCCAGCAGGAATTGGACCGGTTCCGGACGACGCTGGCGCCCAAGGCGTTCGCTGCGTTCTACCTCGACCGGTTGACGAGGGACGACAACCTCGACTTCTTCATCGTGTCGTCGTCGGTGTCCAGCTTGCTCGGCCCGCCGGGACAGGCCAACTACTCAACGGCCAACGCGTTGCTCGACGGCCTGATCGCGGACCGCAAGGCGCACGGCCTGCCGGCCACCGGGATCAACTTCGGGCCCTGGGGTGGCAGCGGGATGGCGTCGTCCGAGGCTGCCAGCTCCAACATCAGTGCGCAGGGCCTACTTCCGCTGGATGCCTCGGGTGCGTTGGGGGCACTGGCCGAGGTGGTCGCCAACGGCACTGGGCAGGCGACGGTGCTGAAGGCCAACTGGGCGCGGGCGGCGAAGGTGATGGGCAGCTCGCGGCCGCCGATCCTGGACCTGGTGTTGCCCAGCGAAATGGCCGAAGTGGTCGACAGCGAGTTGCTCAAGCAACTGCAGGAGCTCCCGGTGTCTGAGCGGGCGACGTTCATCACCGAGTTCCTGCAGCGCGAGGTGCAGGGCTTCCTGCGGCTGGCGCAGCCGCCCGCCGCGACGAGCCGGTTCCTGGACCTGGGCACCGACTCACTGATGGCGGTGGAGCTTCGCAACCGGCTGCACAGCCAGTTCGGTGGCAAGTTCACTATCAACGCCACCGCGGTGTTCGACTACCCCACGATCGGCGGACTGGGCGAGTACCTCGCGGCTCAGATGCCCGACGCGGAGTCCGGCGGCGCTGAGGCAGCGGAATCCGTTGCGGCGCAGCAGGAGCCAGGCGAGACGCAGTTAGAGGCAACGTCCACCAACGGATCGACGAACGGCTCGACGAACGGCTCGGCGGCGGCCTCGGCCGAAAAGCCGAGCGCGGAAGCCGAGCCCGCCGCAGAACAGAGCTAGAGCGTCGAGGTCGACGTTAGCGATGTAAAGGCCGAGAGGCCCGCGCGCTAGCGTCGATTTCGTTGCGCGCCCGCGGGTTTCAGGCTGTGACGCCGAAGGCGGAGTTGACCTTGGTCGGCTGGACCCGCACCAGAAGTTCGCCGGCAACTGCGTTGCGCCGGCCGAATTCGTCGGCCCGGTCCGCGCCCATGTAGCGGCCACCGATCCGGGCCGCGATGTCGACTTGGCCCTCCGCGTCGTGCAGGGCCGCGATGCCCTGCACCTGGATGAACGAGAACGGCGGATGCGGGTCGTCGACACAGATCACCACCCGCGGATCCCGGCTCAACGCACGGCCCTTCGCGCTCTCCGCGCCGGTGTTGAACACCAGCTGACCGTTGTCGACGATGAACCACACCGGAGCCACCAGCGGTCGGCCATCGGAGGCCAGGAACCCCAACATCCCGGTGCGGGTCCCCGCAGCGAGAAACTCGACGACTTTCGGTGTAAGGTCAGCCATTCGGCTCCTAGAGCGAGACGACTTCGTAGTCGTTGACCTGATCGATCAGCACGTGCAGCTGGTCTTGCGACGACCCGAGGGTGTGGTCGATCGCGGTCAGCCGCGCCGCGTAATGACCGACCGGGTACTCGTTTGTCATCCCGATGCCACCGTGCAACTGGATGGCCTCCTGGCTGATGTGGCGTCCCGAACGGCCGATCTGCAGCTTGGCGCGCGCGGCGATCACCGGGTCGAAGTTGCCGTCGGCGATCGAGAGGCCGGCGTAGAGGTTCATGCTGCGGGCCAACTCCAGCGACACATACATGTCGGCCGACCGCTGGGTCAGCGTCTGGAAGGTGTTCAGCGTGACTCCGAATTGCTTGCGCTGCTTGAGGTAATCGCTCGTCAGCCGCAGTGCCTCTTCCATGGCGCCGACCGCCTCGGCGCACAGCGCGGACTGGATACGGACCAGACCGTTGCGGATGGCCGTCGACGCGTCCACCGCATCGCCGAGCGGTTCGCCGGCCGCGTTGTCCAGGTCGATCTGCGCGCCGCGCTGGCCGTCGAAGGTGCGGTACGGGTGGCGGCTGACCTCTTCACTGTCGACCAGGAATAGGCCCACTCCACCGTCGGGCAGCTTCGCGCTGACCACCAGGGTGTCGGCGGAGTCGCCGGCCAGCACCGGGTTCTTGTGTCCGCTGAGCACCCACGAATCACCTTGCTGCACAGCGGTCGTCGCGACGGTGTCGATGCCCAGGCCGCGTGCGCCGGACTCCAGGTGTGCGAATGCCAGCAGTCGCTCGCCTTCGGCGACTTCGCCGAGCAATTCCTGCTGGGCGTCGTTGCCGACCTCGGCGATGATGGCGCCCGGTCCCAACGCCGCGTGCACCACAGGCTCGGGCGCCAGTCGACGGCCTACTTCGGTGAGCACGGTGATCACTTCGATCTGCCCGGCCTCGTCGGGGTCGAATCCGAGTCCCAGAATGCCGGTCTCGGCCAGTTGCTTCCAGACGTCCCTGCTCCAGCCGAGGTCGGAATCGATGATTCTTGATCCGGCTTTCGGCGTCGTAGCTCCGCGACAACAGGTCGCGGGTGGTGTCGCGCAGCAGCGTCTGTTCTTCGCTCAGTTGAAAGTCCATGTCTTTTCCTGCCCTACAAGCCGAGAATGGTCGACGCGATGATGGTGCGCTGAACTTCGTTGCTACCGCCGTAAATCGACGTCTTGCGGTAGTTCAGGTAGTGCGGTGCGCTGCCCTGCGCCCACGACGGCGAAGCGATGTCGTCACCGGCCTCGTAGGGCAGCGCGTCGGGGCCGGCGACCTCGACGAGCAATTCGGTCGCGATCTGCTGCAACTGGCTGCCGCGCAGCTTCAGCACCGACGACGCCGGGTTGGGCTTGCCGCCCTTCGACCCCGACGTGACCCGCATCTGGGTGAGTTCCAATGCCAGCAAGTCGTTTTCGGCCTCGGCGACCCGGGCCGCGAACAGCGGGTCGTTGAGCAGTCCGGTCTCGGCGGCACGCTTCTTCACGTCGGCCAACCGGACCTTGGTGCGGCCCACCTGCGCGATCCCCGTCCGTTCGTTACCCAGCAGGAACTTCGCGTAGCTCCAGCCCTGGTTCTCTTCTCCGACAAGATGATTGGCGGGCACCCGGACGTCTTCGAAGAAGACTTCGTTGACCTCGACGCTGCCGTCGATCAACTTGATCGGGCGCATCGTGATGCCCGGGGTGTCCAGATCGATGAGCAAGAACGAGATGCCGGCCTGCTTCTTCGGCGCCTGCGGGTCGGTGCGCACCAGGCAGAAGATCCAGTCGGCGTACTGGCCGAGGGTCGTCCAGGTCTTCTGGCCGTTGACCACGTAGCTGTCGCCGTCGCGTAGCGCGGTGGTGCGCAGCGACGCCAGGTCGGAGCCGGCTTCGGGCTCGGAGAACCCTTGGCACCACCAGATGTCCAGGGCCGCCGTCGGCGGAAGGAACCGCTCCTTGATCTCCTGCGAGCCGAACTCGGCGATGACCGGGCCGACCATCTTGGCGTTGAAGTTCAATGGCTCCGGCACGCAAGCCAACTGCATCTCGTCGAGCCAGATCTGATGCTGGGCCGGCGTCCAGTCCTTGCCGCCCCACTCGACCGGCCAGTGGGGCACCGCCAAGCCGTGTTCGTTGAGGATCTTGTGGCTGGTCGCGATGTCGTCGCGGTCCAAACCTTCGCCCGAGCGGGTCCGCTCGCGGATTTCCGCGGGGATCTTCGTCGTGTAGAACTCGCGTAGCTCGTCGCGGAGGGCGGCTTCGTCTTTCGTGAGCGCCAGTTGCATGGCAGTCTCCTCTGCTGATCTGTCGGACCTGCATTGAACGTTATCCGGCTTCGCCCGCGCCCAATCCACCGGATGGTCGAACGGCGTGGCGCGGGTCACGACCGGCCGCGCGTTCATCCACAGTCGCCGCACGATCCACAGCTGGCACCGGATCAGCGCGGCGAAGTCTCCGGGTCGGCGGGGGCCAGACCTACCGTCGCTGGCATGCGAACAGAACTGCCCGCCGAGCGAGTGCACCGCCGACTAGGCGCTCAGCCGAGCGCCGACATCCAATCCGGCGACGGGGACGACAACGATCCGAACTCCCTGCTACCGCGGTGGGTTCCGGACGGTTCGGCGCAGCACGACGGCTGGCTGGCCAAGGTGCGTGCGGACCCCGGCCGGGCGGGGGCGGTCGCGCTGGCCGCGGTCGCCGCCGTTGCGGTGCTCGTCACCATCTTCACGTTGATGCGCGAACAGCCCGCGCCCGTCGCGTCGGCAAAGCTGCCACCGGTAGACGTGGCGGCCACGGCGAGCCGCAACCCGAGTCCCTCCGTCCGACCGAACCAGCCGGTAGTGGTCAGCGTGGTCGGTCTTGTGCACACGCCCGGCATCGTCACGCTGACACCCGGGGCGCGCATCGCCGACGCGCTCAAAGCGGCCGGCGGCACGACGGACGGCGCGGACACCATCGGACTCAACATGGCCCGCCAAGTCGACGACGGCGAGCAGATCGTGGTGGGTATCGCGCCGGTCAAAGGTCAGCCCGCGGTCCTGGGCAGTTCGGTGAGCCCCGGATCGACTGCGCCCGCCCCGACCAGCGCGGCGCCGCGACCGGCCAAGGGCGGGCCGGCGCAACCGATCAACTTGAACACCGCCACCGTGCAGCAGCTCGACACCCTGCCCGGCGTAGGCCCGGTGATGGCGGCCGCGATCGTGGCGTGGCGCGACGCCAACGGCAAGTTCACCAGCGTCGACCAGCTCGGCGAGGTCGACGGCATCGGCCCCGGACGTCTGGAGAAGCTGCGCCCCCTGGTCCGCGTCTGAGGACGGTGACGCAACTACTCGACACCGACCCGACCGCGGCGCGACTGGATGCGCGCCTGGTGCCGGCGGCGCTGACCAGTTGGGTCGTGACCGCCGCAGGAATCCTCTGGCCGATCGGCACGGTCACCGGGTGGCTTTGCCTGTCGGCGAGTGCGGTCGGTGCGCTGTGGTGGCGCTTCGGTCCCGACCGGCCGCGGCTCCGGGCGATCTGCGTCGGGTTGGTCGCCGCCGGTGTGGTCGGCGCGGGTTTCGGATTCGCGATTGCGTTGCGCGCCAGCGCGGTCGCGCACCACCCGATTACCGCCGCAGTCGGCACCAGCGTCGAGGTTGCCGTCACGCCGGTCGAGAGTCCGCGGTCGATAGGTCACGGACGGCTGCTCTTCCGGGCCAAACTCCGCCAGCTTGGGCACGAGGAGATCGCAGGCCGCGCAGTGGTTTTCGCTCCCGCTCAGGAGTTCGCGGCGGTGATGGTCGGTCAGCCGATGCGGTTTCGTGCTCGCATCACCGCACCTACCCGTCGCGACCTGACCGTCGCGATGCTCACCGCGGTCGGTGCGCCGACGATCGGCCGGGCCGGACCGCTCAACCGCGTCGCCTACGCGGTGCGCGCCGGCTTCGCGGACACGGCCCGTCGCGTGCTGCCCGCCGACCAGGCCTCGATGCTGCCCGCGCTGGTACTTGGTGACATGTCGGCGGTCACCCCAATCGCTAACCAAGAATTCCGCACCGCCGGCCTGACACACCTGACCGCGGTCTCCGGTGCCAACGTGACGATTGTGTGTGGAGCGGTGCTGTTTTCGGCGCGGCTGATCGGCCCGCGCGCCGCGGTCGGACTGGCGGGCATCGCGCTGGTGCTGTTCGTCGTTGTGGTGCAGCCGTCGGCCAGTGTGTTGCGGGCCGCGGCGATGGGCGCGATCGCGCTCGTCGGCGTGCTGTCGTCGCGGCGCCGGCAAGCAATTCCGGCACTGGCGGCCACCGTGCTGCTGCTGATGGTCGTGGCGCCGCAATTGGCCGTCGACGTGGGGCTGGCGTTGTCGGTGGTGGCGACGGCCGCGCTGGTCGTGGTGGCGCCGATCTGGTCTCGACGCCTGGTCGCGGCGGGCTGGCCCAAACCATTGGCGGACGCGATCTCCGTGGCGTGTGCCGCCCAGTTGGTGACGGCGCCGCTGATCGCCGGCATCTCCGGCCGGATCAGCCTGGTATCGGCGATCGCCAATCTCGCAGTCACGGCGTTGATCGCGCCGATCACGGTGTTGGGCAGCGCCGCGGCGGGGTTGTGTCTGTTCTGGCCGTCGGGAGCGCAGCTGCTGATCCGGTTCACTGGACCGGAACTGTGGTGGCTGCTACGCACCGCGCACTGGTCGGCCAGCGTGCCCGGCGCGAGTGTAGCGGTGCCGTCGGGCTTTTCCGGCGTGCTGGTGGTGGGTGCCGGGGGATTGCTCGCGGTGTTGCTGTGGCGGTGGCGATGGTTTCGGGCCGGCATGGCGCTGGCAGTCTGCGTGCTGCTCGCGTGGTCGGTGTCCGGTCTGCTGGCAGGGGCCGGCGGACCTGTCGGCCGCGCGTGACACGATCATCGGCGTGAGCCAGCAGGATTCGGCAGTGCATCTCGTCCTGGGGGATGAGGCGCTGCTGGTCGAACGCGCCGTCGCGGACGTCCTGCGGTCGGCCCGCAAGCGAGGTGGCACCGACGATGTTCCCGTCGACCGGGTCCGAGCCGGCGATGTCGACGTCTACGAACTGGCCGAACTGCTCAGCCCGTCGCTGTTCGCCGACGAGCGCGTCGTCGTGTTGGAGTCGGCCGGTGAAGCCGGTAAAGAAGCCGCGGAGTTGATTGCCAGAGCCGCGACCGACGTACCGGCGGGCACCGAACTCGTCGTCGTGCACTCCGGCGGGGGGCGGGCCAAGGCGCTGGCGAATCAATTGCAAAAGCTGGGCGCGCAGATCTACCCCTGCCCGCGGATCACCAAGGCCGGGGAGCGGTTGGACTTCGTGCGCAAAGAGTTTCGTGCGCTCAAGGTCAAGGTCGACGACGACACGCTCTCCGCCCTGCTCGACGCCGTTGGCTCCGATATCCGGGAATTGGCTTCGGCCTGTTCACAATTGGTGGCCGACACCGGCGGACAGGTGGACGTCGCCGCGGTGCGGCGCTATCACCACGGCAAAGCCGAGGTAAAGGGATTCGACGTCGCCGATAAGGCAGTGGTGGGCGATGTCGAAGGCGCCGTCGAAGCACTGCGCTGGGCGATGCTGCGCGGCGAGCCGCACGTGGTGCTGGCCGACGCTCTGGCCGAGGCCGTGCACAGCATCGGGCGGGTCGGTTCGCTGTCGGGCGATCCGTATCGGCTTGCCTCGGAACTGGGAATGCCCCCCTGGCGGGTGCAGAAGGCGCAGAAGCAGGCCCGGCGATGGTCGCGCGATTCGGTGGCTACCGCCATGCGGCTGGTGGCGAAGCTGAACGCCGACGTGAAAGGGGCGGCCGCCGACGCGGACTATGCGTTGGAGGCAGCGGTGCGAAAAGTCGCCGAGCTCGTCGCCGAGTGACTAGCTGCTGAGCTTGTGCAGAGCGTGGGCGAGCGCAGACTTCTTGTTCGCGGCCTGGTTCTTGTGAATTACGCCCTTGCTGGCGGCCTTATCCAGCTTGCGGCTTGTAGAAACCAGCAGTTCGGCGGCCTTGTCCTTCTCGCCGGCCTCGGCAGCCTCGCGGAACGCGCGCACAGCCGTGCGGAGCGACGACTTCACCGACTTGTTGCGCAGTCGGGCACGCTCGTTGGTGCGATTCCGCTTTTGCTGCGACTTGATGTTGGCCACGCGTAAATCCTTCTCAAATGTCTGAGGCTTGTGCTGTCTCGGGTTTGCCGGAGCGTCTTCACGCTTAAGCAGCGACTGCCCAGGGTATCAGTCCCGGATGCTTTCTCCCAAAGTCAAGAACCTGGCCCTGCGCAGCTTGACGATCTGATGCAGCATGGCAGCGTGGCCATTCGAACCGCTCCCTCCGACACCAAGCACCAAAAGCAGAGCCAGTCGAAGACGTACGAGCAAATTTTCGACGGATACAACGCGACCAACGGCTATTCCGACGCATTCGACGAAATGTTCGATGCCCAGGGCAACGTCAGGGCCCCCTACAAAGGCATCTACCGGGCATTGGCGCCGTCCAGCGCCGATGATCTCGACGACCGCGCCGAGGCCCTGAGCCGGGCGTTTGTCGATCAGGGCATAACCTTCTCGCTCTCCGGCCAGGAGCGGCCATTCCCACTGGACCAGGTGCCGCGAGTCATTTCGGCCGCAGAATGGACGAAGTTGGAACGCGGCCTCGTCCAGCGCGTCAAAGCCCTCGAGGCATATCTCGACGACATCTACGGCGACCAGGAGATTCTGCGAGACGGCGTCATCCCGCGGCGCCTGATCACCTCGTGCGAGCACTTCCACCGTCAGGCCGTTGGCATCGTGCCGCCCAACGGCGTCCGCATTCACGTCGCGGGCATCGACTTGATCAAGGACGAGAAAGGCGTCTGGCGCGTCCTCGAGGACAATCTGCGCTCGCCGTCCGGCGTCTCCTATGTCATGGAGAACCGCCGAACCATGGCCCGCGTCTTTCCGAATCTGTTCGCCAGCCACCGGGTCCGGGCGGTCGACGATTATGCGTCGCACCTGCTGCGAGCGTTGCGCAACTGCGCGGCCACCAACGAGGCCGACCCCACGGTCGTCGTGCTCACGCCTGGCGTCTATAACTCCGCGTACTTCGAGCACTCACTGCTGGCCCGCCAGATGGGCGTCGAGTTGGTCGAGGGTCGTGATCTGTTCTGTCGCGACAACCAGGTTTACATGCGCACCACCGAGGGCGAGCGTCAAGTCGACGTCATCTATCGACGCATCGACGACGTCTACCTGGACCCGATGCAGTTCCGCCCCGACTCGGTGCTCGGGGTGGCCGGCCTGCTGAATGCGGCCCGGGCGGGCAACGTGGTGATCTCGAGCGCGGTCGGCAACGGGGTGGGCGACGACAAACTCGTCTACACCTATCTACCGACCATCATCGAGTACTACCTGGGCGAGAAGCCGCTGCTGGCCAACGTGGACACCTACCGGTGCTGGCTAGACGACGAGCGTGAGGAGGTTCTCGATCGGGTGGCCGAACTGGTGATCAAGCCGGTCGAGGGTTCGGGTGGTTACGGCATCGTCTTCGGCCCGGAAGCGTCGAGTAAGGAACTGAACGCCATCAGCAAAAGCATCCGCGACGACCCGCGAGGCTGGATCGCTCAGCCGATGATGCAACTGTCGACGGTGCCAACCCAGGTCGGCGACACCCTGACCCCGCGGTACGTCGACCTGCGGCCTTTCATTGTCAACGATGGCGAGGACATCTGGACGCTGCCCGGCGGCCTGACCCGGGTGGCGTTGGTGGAGGGTTCGCGGGTGGTGAACTCGAGCCAGGGCGGCGGGTCGAAAGACACCTGGGTGCTGGCATCGAAAACCTCGGCGGCCGAGCACGAGTTGGGCGCCGCGGAGGTGGTCAAGGCATTGCCCTCACCGGTGACCGCGGCCGACGAGGAGGCCGCAGAGCAAACGGCTCGACAACAAAAGCAAAAGCAGACGCAGATGAAAGCAAACCCGCGATCGCAGTCGGGCCAGCAGCCACGACGACAGGCGGTGGTCCGCTGATGCTCGCACGCAATGCCGAAGCCTTGTATTGGATCGGTCGGTATGTCGAGCGCGCTGACGACACGGCGCGGATTCTCGATGTCACCTTGCACCAGTTGCTGGAGGACTCCAGCGTTGATCCTGACCACACTTCCCGAGTGTTGTTGCAGGTTCTAGGGATTGAAGAGCCAGACGACGAGCTGGACCTGTGGTCGCTGACCGACGTGGTCGCCTTCCGGCGTAACACCTTGGGCGGCGGGAGTTCGATCGTCGACGCCATCACTGCAGCGCGCGAGAACGCGCGGTCGGCCCGCGAGGTGACGTCCACCGAGACGTGGGAGTGCCTCAACACCACCTACAACGCAATGGGTGAGCGCATGCGTGCCGCCAAACGTCTTGGGCCGCACGAATTCCTGTCGTTCATCGAAGGCCGTGCGGCCATGTTCGCCGGTCTTGCCGACTCGACGCTGTCCCGCGATGACGGCTATCGCTTCATGATGTTGGGTCGCGCGATCGAGCGGGTCGACATGACGGTGCGCATGCTGCTGTCGCGGGTGGGTGACAGTGCGGCGTCGCCGGCTTGGGTGACCGTGCTGCGCTCCGCGGGTGGCCATGACACGTATCTGAGGACGTATCGCGGTGTGCTGGATGCCAATCGGGTCGTCGAGTTCATTCTGCTCGATCGGCGGTTTCCGCGGTCGATCTTCTATTCGCTGAAAATGGCCGAGCACAACCTGGACGAACTGCTACGTAACTCGCACGGCAACGTCGGTACGATTTCCGAGGCGCAGCGTCTGCTGGGCCGGGCCCGTAGCGAACTCGAATTCGTCCGGCCGGGCGTGCTGCTCGAGTCGCTGGAGAGGCGGCTCGCCGGGCTGCAGAAGTCCTGTTCCGATGTGGGAGAAGCTTTGGCAGTGCAGTACTTTCACGCCGTACCGTGGGTGGCCTGGTCGGATGCAGGCCAGCGCGATCAGCTGCCGGTCAAGTCGGCGAAGCAGGGGAAGAACTGATGTGGCGCATGCGCGTGTTGCACGCGACCGGCTACGCTTACCCATCGCCGGCCACCGCCTCTTACAACGAAGCAAGGCTCACGCCGCGGTCGGACTCCCGGCAGAACGTTGTCCTCAACCGTGTCGAAACCGTGCCCGCGACAAGGTCGTATCGCTACATCGACTATTGGGGCACGGCGGTGACGGCGTTCGATCTGCACGCACCGCACGTCGAGCTGACCGTGACGTCCGCATCGGTGGTGGAGACCGAGAAGCCCGATCCGCCGGCCAAGGAGCTGAGTTGGTCGGAATTGGGGAGTGAATCGGTCATCGATCGCTACGACGAAGTGCTGACTCCTACGGATCACACGCCCGCAAGCAAACGGATTGCGTCGGTGGGCAAGAAAATCGCCAAGGAGCATGGACCCGCCGATGCCGTGCTTGCGGCCACTGAATGGGTGCGCAGCGAACTGGATTACGTCAAGGGCAGCACCAGCGTCCACTCGTCCGGGTTGGACGCCCTGCGTGAGGGCAAAGGGGTTTGCCAGGACTTCGTTCACTTGTCGCTGATGGTGTTGCGCAGCATGGGGATTCCCGCGCGCTACGTTTCGGGGTATCACCATCCCGACACCGACGCCGCGGTCGGGGACACGGTCGACGGGCAGAGCCACGCCTGGATCCAGGCCTGGACCGGCGGCTGGTGGGATCACGACCCCACCAATAACAGCCCGATCAACGAGCAATACGTGACGGTCGGCGTGGGGCGTGACTACTCCGATGTGTCCCCGCTGAAGGGCATCTACCACGGAGCGGGTGCCACCGATCTCGACGTCGTGGTCGAAATGACCCGATTGGCATAGCCTTTCGTTTTATCGTTCCGGCATGGCGGAACCGCAGCGGCACGGCGGAACGTCGCCAACCGTACTGGCCGCGCTGTCGTTTGCCCTGTTGTTCGGCGGGCTGGGCACCGGTGTCGCGATCGGCGGCATGATGCCGTTGCCGTACGGGTCAGCCGCTGCCGTCCAGCGCTACGTCCAGGCCCAGCCCCTGGCGCTGCACATCATGGCGGTCGCTGTGTTCGGGTCATCGGTGTTGTTAGCCGTCTACGTCGCGACCGTGGGTTCGCGGTTGCGCTGGCTCGGCGTCACCGGCGCGGGCCCAGCAATCGCACTAGTCGGAGGGACATTGGCGTCCGGCAGCCTGGCTATGACCGGGTTGCTGGGCTGGCTGATGTCACGGCCAGAAATCACGGGTGATGCCGCAGTTGCCCGGGCGCTCTATCTCCTGACCTTCCTGATCGGTGGGCCCGGGCACGTTGCGGCGCTGGGAATGCTGGTCGCCGGGATCGCCGCTGCAGGGGTGTTGCCACGACTGACGGTGTGGGCGGGGATCGCGATCGCGGCGCTTTGTGAGACGACGACTCTGGTACTGGCTTGGACCGCGCTGGGCCCGATGTTGCCGGTCGCACGGGTTGCGGCGATGGCGTGGTTGTTGGCGATAGGGATCTGGTTGCCGACACGCCGCCGCCACCCGATCCTGGAACCTTGACCTGGCTGTTTTCCAGATTTTGCCCAGCTACTTACACGCCGCCCAATCTCGTCGTAGCCTTGTGTGTGAACCTGATCACACCTCGACGGGAGACTCGATGCGGATAGCAGATGTGTTGCGCGGCAAAGGTGACGCAGTGGTGACGATCGAACCGGACGCGACGGTCGAAGAGTTGCTGGCCGGCCTCGCCGATCACAACATCGGCGCGATGGTGGTGGCCGGGCCGGACGGCGTCAAAGGCATCGTTTCCGAGCGTGACGTCGTGCGCCAGCTGCACGCACACGGTGCGTCGCTGCTCTCGCAACCGATCGAGAAGATCATGACGTCGATGGTTTCGACCTGCAGCAAAGAAGACACCGTCGACAGCCTCACGTTGCTGATGACCGAAAACCGGGTGCGGCACGTGCCAGTCCTGGACGACGGGAAACTGATCGGCATCGTCAGCATCGGCGACGTCGTCAAGACGCGGATGCAAGAGCTCGAGAGCGAGCACGAGCAGCTGCAGTCCTACATCACCCAGGGCTGACGCCGGCGGCTCAGCTCCAGGAATAGTCGCGGCGCAGGCGCGCAGCGACCTGATCGAAGATTGTGCGGTCGAGAATGGCGCCCTCGCGCCGGATGCTCTCCTCGGGGACGTCCAGCACGCGATCGAGGCGTACCCAGCTGGGCCGGCCCTCGGCGTCCCAGCTGCCGCAGCCGATCCTCACCCAGGATCGGTCGGCGGCGTGGCGTTCCTGACTCGACATCATCAATCCGAGCAGCGTGGTGTGGTCGCGGCCGACGACCAGCACCGGTCGGTCCTTGCCCCGAGTCGGATCGTCCTCGTAGGTCACCCAAGTCCATACGACCTCCCCGGGATCGGCTCGACCGTCGAGGTCGGGGGAGTAGACGATTCTGCGGGCCCGGTGCGCAGTGGGTGCGCTGCTTCTAGTGACCGGCCGCCCGGCGGTGACCTCGGCCGGTGGTTCGGCGGTGCCCGCGAGCGCGTCCAGGCCGATCTTGATTCCTCGTTGAACGGTCGGCGAATGCTGTAGCTGCCGAATCAACTTCGGCGCCTCGTTGAACACCAGATGCCCAGCCAGCCGCCGGAACGTTCTCCACTGTGTCGGCATCTTGGCAGTTTAGGTGCGGACGCCGCAATCGTGCGGAGCGCCGCCAAGCTTCGACATCCTTAATGCTCCGGTCCAGCAATCACTCAGCTTTGCCTAAGCATTTGCACAGGTTGCACTCATCGCCTTCACGTCCGTCACCCGTACCGCACGGATGAAACACCAAGGTCTCCGCCAGCCGCTGAAACGCCCGCAGGTGGCGAATACGACGCTTGTTCAGAGGATGGGCGAGCCCTTGAACCGCACAGTGAAGTCGCGTTTGCCCTGTTCAGCAAGCATTGTGGTGAAACGTGTAGCTGCACAAGTAGTCCGAACGGATGAAACTGAAGATTTCTCAGAAACTGTCTTCCCGCCGGCACTGGAAATTGTTATGTTCGTCTCAGCTTCAGGAGCGGCGTGTGGGGGACCTTCGGCAGTCAGCCCCGCCGCTGGCCGGAGTTCATCGAGGGGAATTCATAGACGTTCAGGGGTTGCATTGCTGTCCGTCGAACGTATCGGGCATCAACACGACCGGTGCCGAGTCCGCGGCCGGATCTCATAGGGCAGCGCGCACGGATCTTTACAGCAACGGCGAAAGGGGGCTACTTCATCGAGATCCAAACGGTGTACCAGTGCCCACACCATCACATGTGGGCCAAGCACGACAACAACATTCGGGTCGGGGGACCATTTCATACCGAACATCAAGAAGGGGCGGAAAACCAATGAACAGCAAACTTCGTCGACGCATGATCATGGCCGCCGGCGCCTCCATCACCGGCGTGGCCATCCCGATCGCTGCCGCGTGCAACGCTTGGGCTGACACTGAAATCACCTACGACGGCTACGTTCTCTACGACGATTTCGACCTCAACCACCCGTTCCTCAGCCCCGACACCGGCACCGAGGCCCTATCAGGCACCCACAACGACTGGGCGATCGTCTACGGGCCCCACACTGACGCCGGTCTCGTCGGGCTGGCCAACGACAGTTCTCCAAACGACACGGGAGACTTCGCGCTCTACAGCGCCACGACCGGACCTACCTCTGTTTACGGTGAACAAGGGGCCACGATCATCAACGCCACCAACAGCGACGCTGAAGTCTTCGGCGGCGGCAATGCTTCGATCAACGGGATCCCGGCCAACCTGGTCTTCGACCCGGTCAGCAACAGCGCGGCCATCGCCTCCAACGGTGGCTTTGCGGGAGTCGAGAACGATGGGCTTGGTCAAGGTGTGGCTGTCACGAACGACTTCGCCTACGCGACCGGGACCGCAGTCAACAATGGCGCAGCGACGGAAAGCTTGGGTCACGGCACGACGCCCAGCGTTGCCAATATCTACGACAGCGGCTACAGCGATGCCTTCGCCAATAACACCGGTACCAACCTGCAGACCGGGGATGGTGGCGCCGCGATCGACCTGGCGAATAACAGTGACGCCTATGCGGTCAACGCCGGCAGCGCTTCCGACATCGAGGGTGGTGTGAACGCTGCTGGGGTTCCTCTGTCTACCGACGTACCGATCGCAAACGTCACGAACATCGAGCCGGATGGTGACGTGTTTGTCGACCACGTGGCCAACTCGGCTGTGTTCGACGGTGTGCCCTACCTCACCTTCGTCGAGGACTTGTTCGGCGCAGGAGGGCAGGCAACGATGACCGCTGACTGGACGGCTCTGTTGGCGTACTTCGGCATCTAAGCCGATCTGCCCGGAAGGGTTTGTGCACAACTGGGTGGTGCCGCGAGTGCGGCACCACCCAGTTGTGTAATGGGGGCGCGGGCGGCTGGATCGGGAATCTGCTGGCTGGAGTCGCCAACGACACCGCGGCGCAAGCATTCGAGTACCTCTACAGCTTCGGCACCGGTGTCTTATCTGCGATCGCAGGAATCTGTGCGAATCCTCAGTTTCACTCACGTCGCGGCAAAGTCGGTCAGCTTAACGCGGGGCCGCGATCCCGGCCGCGGATCATCGAAAAGGCAAGGCAGGGAGCCATTTTCGCCGTCAACCAGGGCTGCACCCTCAGGAGACGCGTACGACACGCGCACGAAATCTCAGCACATCTCTTCTCATCGCCACACATAGCTGTTAAGTTCTTCTCAGGTTTCCAGCGCGGGGTAAAGGCGTAAGCCAGGGGTGCTGGGGGGACCTCCGACGGTACGCCCGGATCGTCGGCGGACATCTTCGAAAGGCAATCTCTTATGCACATTCGTAAAATTGCTGCGGCCGCCGGCTTTGCGTGTGGTGCCGCGCTGGCGTGCGCGCCGCTCGCAGCTGCGGACCTCGGCAGCACCGTGACCAGCACTCTGGACGCTGAAATCGCCGCGCAGAACTCCAACTTCGAGCTTGACGCGCTCCTCGCCGGTGTTACGGATGTAACCAAGGGAGGTGTGGGCGTGTACGACTCCGTCCCGCTGACGGACGTACCTCTGGCGACTACTTACGACGAGGTCACTCCGCTGGAATCCGAGCTGTACGGGGCAAACCCGATCCTGGCAGGCATTTCTTCACACTCGGGGCCCTTCAACGAGTACAACGGCGCGCTGACCGAGTTCTACAACGCCTACAACGTGGGCGCTTACGCGGCGGCGAATGGCGGTAACTTGGACACTCACGTCGCTGATTACCTCGGATCGCCAACCACGGACGCCGCCATACTGGGCGCCCCAAATGCCACCGTCTCAAGTGCAGAACAGGCCTTCTTCAACCTCGGGTTGGGCGACCTGAAGGGATACGACGCAATCTTCGCGCCGGCGCAGACTGCGGTCGCACCCACTGACATCAACCCGACAATCGGCAACGAGATTGTTCAACTCAACCAGCTGTTTGAGCTTGATGGCCGCCTCGCCGGTGCCGATGTTTATGGGGACATTGCGCCACACGGGAGCACTCTCTACGGCGTGGGCTTCGATACCATCGCTCCGGCGGATACGACGACTGCCTTCGACTCTCTCGTGTTCGGAGCAGCCGGCCCCAGCCCAGACCCGGGTTCGTATGACGTGCTGAACGGTGCGCTGGGTGAGTTCTTCAACGCCTTCAACGTCGAGGACTACTCGTTGATAAACAGCGGTGCCCTACTTCCGGCCTTCGACATCATTGGAACCCACGCCGAGCTAGGAACTGTCGCCGCGTCTGTAAGCGAATACCTAACCTTGGGCTTCCAGGACCTGGCGGGCTACTTCGTCCCGTCGATGTAGGTCTCACAAACGCTCCACGACGGACCCCCGGAGGCAACTCCGGGGGTTTCGTTTTGGCCGAACCGTCCCGCGATTGTGCTGCGACGCTCTCCGCTAGATACGCTGGTAGCGCCTAACCCCGGCTTCACCAGGAGATTCCCATCAGCAGTTTCGCCGACCAGACCTTCACCGCGCCGGCGCAGATTCGGAACTTCTGCATCATCGCCCACATCGACCACGGCAAATCCACGCTGGCCGACCGGATGCTGCAGCTCACCGGTGTCGTCGCGGATCGGGATATGCGCGCGCAGTACCTCGACCGGATGGACATCGAGCGCGAGCGCGGCATCACCATTAAGGCCCAGAATGTTCGCCTGCCGTGGGAGGTCAACGGCGAGCGGTTCGTCCTGCACCTGATCGACACCCCCGGCCACGTCGACTTCACCTATGAGGTGTCGCGCGCGCTCGAGGCCTGTGAGGGCGCCGTGTTGCTGGTCGACGCCGCCCAGGGGATCGAGGCGCAGACGCTGGCCAACCTCTACCTGGCGCTCGACCGCGATCTGCACATCATTCCGGTGCTCAACAAGATCGACCTGCCGGCCGCCGACCCGGAGCGCTACGCCGGCGAGATCGCGCACATCATCGGCTGCGAACCGAGCGACGTGCTGCGCGTCTCGGGCAAGACGGGGGAGGGCGTGGCCGACCTGCTTGACCACGTTGTGCGTGAGGTGCCACCGCCTACCGGTGATTCCGACGCGCCAACGCGCGCAATGATTTTCGACTCGGTTTACGACATCTACCGCGGTGTGGTGACCTACGTCCGGGTGATCGACGGCAAGATCACGCCGCGCGAGAAGGTCACGATGATGTCCACCAGCTCCACCCACGAGCTACTGGAAGTTGGCATCGTCTCGCCCGAGCCGAAGGCCACCGTCGGCCTCGGTGTCGGCGAGGTGGGTTACCTCATCACAGGCGTGAAGGATGTGCGGCAGTCGAAGGTCGGCGACACCGTCACCTCCGCACGGCACGGCGCAACAGAGGCGCTTACCGGGTACCGCGAACCGAAGCCGATGGTCTACTCCGGGCTTTATCCTGTGGACGGCTCCGACTACCCCGATCTGCGGGACGCCTTGGAGCGCCTGCAACTCAACGACGCCGCGCTGACATGGGAGCCGGAGACGTCGGTGGCGCTGGGCTTCGGCTTCCGTTGTGGCTTTCTCGGGCTGCTGCACATGGAGATCACCCGCGAACGTCTGGAGCGGGAGTTCGACCTCGACCTGATCTCAACGTCACCGAACGTCGTGTATCGCGTTGTCAAGGAAGATAACTCCGAACTTGTCGTCACCAACCCGTCGGACTGGCCCGACGGCAAGGTCCGTGCCGTCTACGAGCCGATCGTCAAGACCACCATCATCACGCCGAGCGAATTCATCGGCTCGATCATGGAGCTCTGCCAAACCCGCCGCGGCGAACTGGGCGGCATGGACTACCTGTCGCCCGAACGCGTTGAGCTGCGCTACACGATGCCGTTGGGGGAGATCATCTTTGACTTCTTCGACTCGCTGAAATCGCGCACCCGCGGCTACGCCAGCCTCGACTACGAAGAAGCCGGCGAGCAGGAAGCCGAACTGGTCAAGGTTGACATCCTGCTGCAGGGCGAGGCCGTCGACGCGTTCAGCGCCATCGTGCACAAGGACGGCGCCGCGGGCTACGGCAACAAGATGACGACCCGGCTCAAAGAACTCATTCCGCGCCAGCAGTTCGAGGTGCCGATCCAGGCCGCTATCGGATCGAGAATCATTGCCCGCGAGAACATTCGCGCCATCCGCAAGGACGTGCTGTCCAAGTGCTACGGCGGTGACATCACCCGTAAGCGCAAGCTGCTCGAGAAGCAGAAGGAAGGCAAGAAGCGGATGAAGACCATCGGCCGGGTCGAGGTGCCACAGGAGGCGTTCGTTGCCGCCCTGTCCACGGACGCCGCGGGGGACAAAGGCTCGAAGAAGTAGTCATGCGGACGCTCGGACTGGCTACGGCGTGCACGGTGGTCACTGCATTCGCCGTGGGCTGTGGTCCGGTGATCGATGGCACGGCGAAGCCGGCTCCGCACCTGAAGCCGAAACCGTTGTCCGGCCTCGTCGTCAAGCAGGTTCTGCTCGACGGCGAAACGCTGTCGAACATGCTCGGCCAGCCGTTCGTCGCGCGCGCGCCCGCGAAGTTCGGTGGCGCCGACATCCTCGACCAGCGTGACGGGCCGCCGGAGTCGGCCGATTGTCTCGAGGTCACCGCGATGCTGCAGAACAGCGTGTACGGCCCCGCCAATGTTCAGAACGTGGCAACGGTGTCGTGGTGGAACGACGGGGATCCGGCTCAGGTGATCAGCGTCAGGGAGGGCGTTGTCACGCTGCCCTCGGCAGCTGAGGCTCAGGCGCTGTTCGCGAAATTCCCGGACCAGTGGCAGCACTGCAAAGGCCAGACGACGGACGAGAAAGCCGGCCCAATCGACACGACGACGGTGATCAATAACGTCCGCGTCATCGATTCCGTTGTCGCAGCGACGAATACCGCGACCGCGACGCTTCCCAACATGCCGGCCCTGCAGCCCACACCGCAGGCTCGTGCCGTCGGTGTGCGAATGAACTGCATCGTAGAGGTCGACATGGTCTTTTTCGGCGATCGGCGGCCGTCGGATCCGGGATCGGCGAACCCGGATACCAGTGCTGTCGATGTTGCCCAAGCGATGATGGAGAAGGTCAGCGACCTGAGCTGACACCACATGACCACGAGACGAAGGCCGCTGATGACGACAGACTCCCGCACCCGGGCAGACATGTGTCCCGGTGTCTGGCGTCCGTGGCGGGCCGACGACGGGCTGCTGGTCCGTATCCGGTTGATGGGTGGCGCACTTTCTACGATTGCGCTGCAGCGCCTTTCGGGGGTCAGCCAGCGGTTTGCCGACGGTGGGATCTACCTGACTCGACGGGCGAATCTGCAACTGCGGGGGCTGCCGGGTGACGGCGGCCAGTTGCCGGACGACGTCGCGGCGGCGATCGAGTCGACCGGGCTGATGCCAACGCGCACAAACGAACTCGTGCGCAATGTGCTGGCCTCGCCGCAGACGGGGCTGGCCGGTGGCCGCGCGGACCTTCGTCCGGTGATCGCGCGCCTCGACACCCTGCTGTGTACGAGCCCGCGCCTTGGTCAGCTGCCGGGGCGGTTTCTGTTCACCCTCGACGACGGTCGCGGCGATCTGCTGGATCGCCTCACGGGTATGGGGAAGCGTGGCACCGATCTGGGCTGCGTGGCACTCGGCGACGGCGTGGTTCAGTTGCGAATCGGCGGTCACTGGGGCGATATCGTCGCCGTCGATGATGTCGTTGACCGGCTGGCCGAATTGGCCTCCCAATTCCTCGATGCACGAGGAAGCGGGGCCGGTGCGCCATGGCACATCCGCGAACTGGGCCGGCCGCTGCAAACGCCGGTTGCCGGAGACCTTCGCATCCCCGCCGCGGCACCGCCGCTGCCGTATGGAAGGGTGCCGGGCGGCACGCATGTGCCGGCGCAGGGCGGTGTCTTGAACCCCGACCACGTCCAGACGCTGCTCGAACGCGCAATAGACGTAACGCAGGTCGTGGTCACACCCTGGCGCGGTGTCCTCGTCCCGAACGCCCCGGAGGTATCCGAGTGACCCAGGCTTTCCGGCCGACGCGGCGCTACGACTACGTCGCCGACGGGCCCGCGATCTACGCGGACTCGTTCGCCACCATCCGACGCGAAGCCGACCTGTCACACGTCCCGGCGGAAGCGGAAAAGCTTGCTGTGCGAATGGTCCACGGCACCGGTCAGCCCGATATCGTCGACGACCTGCTCATCCACCCGACGCTGGTGTCTGCCGCGCGCTCGGCCCTGCAGTCCGGCGCGCCGATTCTGTGCGATGCCCGCATGGTCGCCACCGGCATCACCGCGGGCCGCCTTCCCGCCAACAACGAGGTGCACTGCTTCCTCAACGAACCCGGTGTGCCGGCGTTGGCGAAGGAATGGAACACCACCCGCACGGCCGCTGCCGTCTCACTATGGGAACCGTTGCTGGACAACGCCGTCGTTGCCATCGGGAACGCACCGACCGCGCTGTTCCACCTGCTGGAAATGCTCATCGACGGTGCACCCCGTCCGGCCGCGATCGTCGGTTGCCCGGTTGGGTTCATCGGCGCCGCGGAATCCAAGGACGCGCTGGCGTCGTTTCATCGCGACCATGGCATCGACATTCCGTTTGTCACAGTGCGTGGACGGCGCGGCGGCTCGGCAATGACATCGTCGGCCGTCAACGCCTTGGCCTCGGAGATCGAGTGACGGCCGGGCGCTTCTACGGAATCGGCTTGGGCCCAGGGGATCCCGAGCTGATCACCCTGAAAGCGGCTCGGATCATCGGTGCCGCCGATGTCATCGCCTACCACGCCGGTGTCAACAAGCAGTCGTATGCGCGCACCATCGCGGCCAACTTGATACCGATCGAGGCCATCGAGGAGGAATTGCGCTACCCGCTGACGACTGGGACGACGGATCATCCCGGCGGCTACGCCGGCGCGCTGGCTGAGTTCTACGAGGAATCGGCCGCCAGACTCGCCGCGCACCTGGACGCCGGCCGCACCGTTGCGCTACTCGCCGAAGGGGATCCGCTGTTCTACGGCTCGTTCATGTACATGCACGATCGGCTCAGTGGCCGATTTGCGACCGAGATCATCCCCGGGATTCCGGCGTTCACCGCCGCGACGGCGGCGATCGCGTCGCCACTGGTGCGCCAAACGGACGTGTTGACGGTGCTGCCCGGGACGCTGCCGGAGGCCGAACTCGCGCGACGGCTGGCCGACAGCGACGGCGCGATCATCATGAAACTCGGCCGCACATTCCCGGCCGTTCGCCGCGCCCTCGCCGCCGCCGGACGTCTCGATCACGCGATGTACGTCGAGCGGGCCAGCCATCCCCAGCAAGTTTGGATGCCAGTGGTCGAGGTCGACGAAGCGACCGTGCCATACCTGTCGCTGATCGTGGTCAACGGTGATTCGATCAACGGCGCGCGGTCTCGCATCATGGTCGAAGAGCCCCGGCCCGCAACGGTTTCCACTGGTGTCGACGTCGCTGAGCTACTGGTGATCGGATTAGGGCCTGGCCCGGACGACTGGATGACATCCGAGGCTACGGCGGCCCTTTCTGACGTGCGGCACGTGGTCGGGTATGCGCCGTATGTCGCGCGGGTGCCGCGGCGAGAAGGTCTGCAGCGGCACGCCTCCGGCAATACCGTCGAAATCGACCGGGCACGCTTCGCACTCGACCTCGCGGTGAAGGGAGAGTCGGTCGCCGTCGTATCCGGTGGCGACGCCGGGGTTTTCGGGATGGCGGCAGCGGTATTCGAGGCGGCCGAGGACGACCGCTACGCCGACGTTCCGATCCGGGTGCTACCCGCAGTCTCGGCGGTACATGCCGTCGCGGCACGGGCCGGGGCGCCGCTCGGCGCGGACTTCGCGGTGATGAGTCTCTCCGACCGGCTCAAGCCGTGGGCGGTGATCGAGAAGCGGCTGCACGCCGTCGCCGACGCCGATCTCATTGTGGCGATCTACAATCCGGCCTCGCGATCGCGGCCCGACCAGATCAAGCTGGCGCGTGACATTCTGCTCGAACATCGCCGTGCCGACACCGTTGTCGTGGTCGGGCGGGACGTCGGGCGAGCCGAGGAGTCGCTGACCGTGACGACGCTCGCCGATCTCGATACGGATTCGATCGACATGAAAAGCCTTGTCTTGGTGGGTGCGTCGAGTACCAGAGTCACACCGAACGGCCGGGTGTGGACGCCGCGGTGGGTGCGGTGAGCGCCGTGCAGTTCGTCGGTGCCGGACCGGGCGCCGCCGACCTGCTGACCGTCCGGGCCGCCCGGCTGCTCGCCGAGGCCGACACCGTGTTGTACCCGGGCAGCTACCTCGATCCCGCGGTATTGGAAAGCTGTTCTCCGACAGCCGAGTTGATCGACACCCAACATCTGGACCTCGACGAGATCGTCGCCCGGATCGTCGATGCGCAGCGCGCCGGTCGACGGGTCGTTCGTCTGGTGTCGGGTGACCCCTCGCTCTACAGCGCGGTGTCGGAGCAGACTCGGCGGCTCGACGCCTGTGGCGTGCCATCCGAGTTCACGCCCGGTGTCCCGGCCTATGCCGCCGCGGCGGCGCGCGTCGGTCGCGAGCTGACCGTTCCACTCGTCGCGCAATCCGTGGTGTTGACGCGAACCCAGGCGCGGTCGACCGCGATGCCGGACACCGAGTCGCTGGCCGCGTTCGCGGCGACCCGGGCAACCCTGGTGCTGCACTTGGCAATCACCGCCACTCGCGCGTTGATGATGCAGGTCATGCCTTACTACGGCGCCGACTGCCCGGTCGCGGTGGTGTACCGGGCCTCGCAACCCGACGAATTGATTCTTCGCGGCACCGTCGCCGACATCGCCGACCAGGTCGAGTCCGCGGGCCTCACGCAAGCGGCAGTGATCCTGGTCGGCGACGCGCTTGGGGCACAAGCCGATTCGCGGGCCGGCGAAAGCCACCTGTACGACCCGCAGCGTGATCGATCGGCTACTTCGTGAACGCCCACTGCGTGACCGCGCGCGACGGCGTCCAACCGGTGAACGATCCGACCGGCGCGGCATGTTCGACGTGAATTCGGGTGAGTTCACCGCCGTGCTCGGCGTATGCCGCGGCCAGCACGGCCTCGGTTTCGACCGTCACCCCATGCACAACGATCCGGCCACCGCCGGGCAGCGCGCCGAGGCAGCGCTGCAGCACACCGGGTCGACTCGCGCCTCCGCCGACGAAAACCGCATCGGGAGCGGCCAAGTCGCTCAGCGCCTCCGGGGCTGTCCCGCAGACGACATGCAGCGCCGGCACGCCCAGCGACCGCGCATTACCGGTGATGCGGTCGGCTCGCTGCGGGTCGGCTTCCACCGCGACCGCCCGGCAGGTCGGGTGAGCCCGCATCCACTCGATGCCCACCGAACCCGCGCCCGCGCCGATGTCCCAGAGCAATTGGCCCGGGGCCGGCAGCAGGCGCGCCAGCGCGCTTGCCCGCAGATCTCGCTTGGTCAGCTGACCGTCGTGCTCGAATGCGTCGTCTGGCAGGCCCGTCGCCCAGCCGGTCCGCAGGCGTCCATCCAATTGCAGCGCAACGATATTCAGCCGTGGACTGGCACCGGAAAAGTCGGCGGCCGTCGAGTCGTGGAAAGTCTCGGCGTCGCTGCCGAGGTCGCCCAGCACCACGAAACGACTCGACCCGTATCCGCGCGAGGTGAGCAGACCGGCAAGGGCTGCGGGGGTTTCCTCGTCGGACGACAACACCAGAACCCGTCGGCCGGGAGCCAATTCGCGCAACGCCGCGTGCACATCGCGGCCGACGACGCTTACTACCGCGGTGGACTCCGCGGACCAGCCGAGCCGGGACCGGGCGATGGTCACCGACGACAGCTGCGGAATGACCGTGACCCGGTCTGGGCCGAGGATGTCGACCAGCGTGGTGCCGATGCCGCTCAGCATCGGGTCGCCGGAGGCCAGCGCGACCACGCGTCGACCCGCGAACTGGGTGAGCAGTTCCGGCAACGCCGCGCTGAGCGGCGACGGCCATGGTTGACGGATCTGGCGGTCGACAGCGGGCATCAGCCCCAGCTGGCGTGGGCCGCCCAGCACGACGTCCGCCGAAGCGATGACCACCCGCGCGGCCGGTGTCAGGCCGTCCCACCCGTCGGCGCCGACACCGACGACGGTTACCCGCAGGTCAGAGGTCGGCACGGCGGCGATGCTAGCGTAATGCCCGCGACGCACCCTGCGAACAGGCGTAATCATGCCCCCTGCTGATCAGCTGTACCCGTTTCCCGCCGTCGTCGGCGGCGACCCCGATGCCCCCGGCGGGCTCGACGACATGGCGCTGGCGCTGATCCTCAGCGTCATCGATCCGGGCATCGGCGGCGTGCTGGTGCGTGGCGAGAAGGGCACCGCGAAGTCGACCCTGGTGCGCGCGCTGACCCAGATCCTGCCGCCCATCGACGTCATCGCCGGCGACCGGTTCTCCACCGACCCTGCCCAATCCAATCCGACTTCACCCGACGGGACGTTCGGCCCCGACGCACCCGTGGAAACCCGGGCGGTGCGACTGGTCGAGCTTCCGGTCGGAGCCACCGAGGACCGGGTGGCCGGATCGATCGACCTGAAACGGGCACTCGGCGAAGGCGCTGTGCACTTCGAACCGGGTCTGCTGGCCACCGCGCACCGCGGGATCCTCTACGTCGACGAGGTCAATCTTCTGCACGACCATCTGGTCGACCTACTCCTCGACGCGGCCGCGATGGGGACCGTCACGGTGGAGCGCGACGGCATATCGGTCACCCACGCCGCGCGATTCGTGCTCGTCGGCACGATGAACCCCGAAGAGGGTGAGCTGCGGCCGCAGCTGCTCGACCGCTTCGGCCTCACCGTCGAGGTCGCCGCCCCGCGCGACCCCGCCCAACGGGCCGACGTCGTGCGCCGACGACTCCAGTTCGACGCCGACCCACGGGGCTTCCGCGCCCGATACGCGAATGCCGAAGAGCGACTGCGGAATCGGATCCGGACACGCACAGTCGGTCCTGACCCGCATTGAGCTCACGGACGCGGCGCTGTTGAGGATCGCCGAGATCTGCGCGGCGGCGGGTGTTGACGGCATGCGCGCCGACATTGTGATGGCGCGCGCAGCCGCCGCCCACGCCGCGTGGCACGACCGTGAACATCCGAACATCGACGACCTGCGCGCCGCCGCGAAACTCGCTCTGCCGCATCGTCGTCGACGCAATCCATTCGATGCTCCCGGCCTCTCTGACGAAGAACTCGACGACTTGTTGCCGCCGGACACCGGCCAGGGACCCGAGCCTGACACCGACCCGGACGATCCCGGTGGCGGGCAGCACGAGCGCGAGCCCCAAAGTGCCGCTGGGCAGCAGCATTCGACGTCCGCGCCACCGGTTGGGGCAGGAGAGCCGTATCGGACACAGCTGTTCACGGTTCGCGGGGTGGGGGACGGGCACGCCGGCCGTCGCAGCCGCGCCCGAACGACGACGGGCCGGCGCACCGGAGCCAGCCCACTGTCCGAGTCGGGTATACATCTCGTCGAGACCGTGCGGAGCGCCGCACCGCATCAGGTCGCCCGGGGTCGCAGCGATGGTCGATTACTGTTGCGGCCTCGCGATCTTCGCGGAGCCGTGCGCGAGGGACGCGAAGCGAACCTGGTGGTGTTCGTCGTCGACACCTCGGGGTCGATGGCGGCCCGTGAACGGATGCGTCAGGTCAAAACCGCAATCCTGTCACTGCTGCTGGATGCCTACCGGCGGCGCGACCGGGTCGGTGTCGTCACGTTCAGGGATCAAGCGGCCGAGATCGCTCTTCCACCAACGGGTTCGATCGATATCGCGGCCAAGCGGTTGGACGATCTACCGACCGGCGGTCGGACGCCGCTCGCCGAGGGGCTGATGAAAGCGGCCGAGGTGGTCCGGCGTGAACGGCTGCGTGACCCGAGCCGACGACCGCTGCTCGTCGTGGTCACCGACGGTCGCGCGACCACGGGCGCCGATCCGATCGCGCGGGCTCATCGGACCGCGGAGCTCCTGGTGAGGGACGGGGTGTCGAGCATCGTCGTGGACTGCGAAAGTGGCCGGATGCGAATGGGTTTGGCGGCGACGTTGGCGCAGCATCTGAACGCCGAGCACGTGCCGCTTGGTCGGGTGAACGCAGAGGCCTTGGCGGAGATCGTCCGCGGCGCCACCACTGCGGGCGCGGCCTGATGCCCCAAGGTCAGGTGTCGGTGGTCCCCGACGACAAGCTCACGACGCGGCAACGCCGGAACCGGCCGCTGCTGCTCGTGCATACCGGTGAGGGGAAGGGAAAGTCCACCGCGGCCTTCGGATTGGCGCTGCGCGGCTGGAACCAGGGCTTCCGCATCGGGGTGTTCCAGTTCGTCAAGTCGGCCAAGTGGCGCATCGGCGAGCAAACCGTGCTCGAGCGGTTGGGCGCGCTGCACGCCGAGACCGGGGAGGGCGGTCCGGTCGAATGGCACAAGATGGGGTCTGGCTGGTCGTGGAGTCGCAAGCCGGGCACCGAGGTCGATCATGCGCAGGAGGCCGCGGCAGGCTGGGACGAGATCAAACGCCGCCTCGGTGCCCAGTCTCACGACCTCTACGTGCTCGACGAATTCACCTATCCGATCAAGTGGGGCTGGGTGGACATCGACGACATCGTCGACACCCTCGCCAACCGTCCCGGCCACCAGCATGTGGTGATCACTGGCCGCAACGCCGATCCGCGGCTGATCGAGATCGCCGACTTGGTTACCGAAATGACCAATGTGAAGCACCCGATGGACGCCGGCCAGAAAGGTCAGCGAGGCATCGAGTGGTAGCCACCGAGCTTCCGCGCATCATTGTCGCCGCGCCCGCGTCCGGGCATGGAAAGACCACGGTGGCAACCGGATTGATGGCGGCGTTGGCCGGACGCGGCCTGACGGTATCGGGTCACAAGGTGGGTCCCGACTTCATCGACCCCGGTTATCACGCCCTCGCCACCGGCCGGCCGGGCCGCAACCTCGACCCGTTCCTGGTCGGTGAGCATCGGATCGTCCCGCTGTTGCTGCATGGCGCACGAAAGGCCGACATCGCCGTCATCGAAGGTGTGATGGGACTTTTCGACGGCCGACTCGGAACCGGCGGGGAAGCGTCGACCGCCCACGTCGCCGCGCTGACGAAAACGCCGGTGTTGCTCGTGGTTGACATCTCGCACGCCTCGCGGACCCATGCGGCGGCGATTTCCGGGCTCGCGTCGTTCGACCCGTCGGTCCACATCGCGGGGGTGATCCTGAACAAAGCGGGCAGCGCGCGGCACGCCGACGAGGTCCGCGACGCGTTACGCCCGACCGGCATTCCGGTACTCGGCGTCCTTCCCCGCGATGACGGTATTGTGACTCCGTCACGTCATCTGGGTCTGGTTCCGGCCGCCGAGCGCGCCGAATCGCAGCAGACCATCAGGCGGATGTCGGAAGTGATTGCCGCGCACGTCGATATCGACGCGATCTTGAATCTGGCGGGTACGCCAGAACCGCTACTCGAAACGCCCTGGGATCCCTCGGAAGAGATCGAGGCGCCGTCGCACGCCCGGCCGGTCGTCGCGATGGCCGGAGGGCGCGCCTTCACCTTCCGCTACGCCGAGACCGAGGAACTGCTGCGCGCCGCCGGCTGTGACGTGGTCGAATTCGACCCGCTCTCCGACTCGGCCCTGCCCACCGGCGCCGCCGGCATCTACCTCGGCGGCGGCTTTCCCGAGGTCCATGCCGCCGAGCTCGCCGAGAACCATTGCCTGATAGCCGAATTGGAGGCCGCCATCGCCGCGGGCGTACCGACGGTTGCCGAGTGCGCCGGTCTGCTCTACCTGTGCCGCTCACTCGACGGCACCCCGATGGTCGGTGCGGTGCCCACCGACGCGGTGATGACGCCGCGGCTCACCCTCGGCTACCGTTCCGCCGTCAGTCCGGCCGATTCACTGCTCGCCGACCGCGGCGCACACGTCACCGGTCACGAATTCCACCGCACGACAATCGCTGCGTTCGAGGGTCAACCGGCGTGGAACCTACCCGCAGGCCCCGAGGGCTTCGCCACCAAGACGCTGCACGCCGCGTACCTGCACGCCCACTGGGCCGGACACCCAGAAATGGCGCAACGCTTCGCGCGGGCCGTGCATCAGCTATCCAACTAGCCACTCGACAGCGTCGTCCACGCCGGCCACCACCGGCACGCCCGCCGCAACCGCGGGTCGGCTCACGATGACAACGGGGATTCCCAACTCGGCGGCGGCTTGCAGTTTCGGCCAGGTGTACTCACCACCGGAATCCTTGGTCACCAACACATCTGCCCGGTGCTCGCGCAGCAACGCCAATTCACCGGGCAGTGCATACGGTCCACGATCGCGGACCAGTTGCCAGGCCGGCGGCAGCGGAAGATCCGGCTCGTCCACGACCCGCGCCAGTACGGCCAGCTCACCGAGCACTGCCACGAATACCGCCAGTTGTTGGCGCCCGACGGTCAGCAGCGGCCGAACGCCCAGTCGCCGCGCCGCATTGGCTGCCTCCTCGTGAGAGTCCACCCAATGCCATGACGTGGTGGCCCGGTCGGCCCAACCGGGTCGTTGCAGCCGCAGCAGCGGTACCGCCGCAGCGGTGCACGCACGAAAGGCGTTGTCGGAGATGGTCGCCGAGAAGGGGTGGGTGGCGTCGACCACGACATCGAAGTCCGCCAATGCCTTTCGCAGCCCATCGACGCCGCCGAATCCGCCGATTCGCACTTCGCCCTCGGGCAGTCGCGGGTTGGCGACCCGGCCGGCCAGTGAGCTCGTCACCTCGAACCCGTCGGCCACCAACCGGGCGGCCAGCGTGCGGGCCTCCGACGTCCCGCCCAGCAGCAGCACCCGGCGGGGCATCACGGCCGTCGTAGCAGATAGATATCCATCACGAAACCGGTCTCGGCGCGGGCCTGCGAACGGGCCTCGGCAATCTGCGGCACCACATCGCCGAGCCGTCCGGCGACCAGCCGCTCGCCGGTGACGCCGAGATTCGCCGCCCACCACACCGACCAGTCGTCCAGACCGGTCAGGTCCAGCCGCTCGGGCGGCGGGTTGAGCATCGCGACGATGTTGTCCTGCCCGGCCGTAACGGCCTCCTGCAGTAGACGGCCGGTGGTGACGTGCACCGCGCGACCTACCTCGTGCAACACGATGCGATGCCGCGCGGCCAGCACCTGCGGCGCGCTGACACCCGGAAGTACGTCGAATTCGACGGGCACGCCGAGCTTCTGGATCTTCTCGACAACCCGGATCGTCGAGTCGTACAGCGATGGGTCGCCGAACACCAGGAACGCCGCAGTGCCGCCCCGCTTGCGCAACACGTCGGCGTACGCCTCGGCCCGGGCGTCGTGCCAGTCGCCCACCGCGCGCTGATACCCCTGATCGGTCAGGCCGGTCGATCGATCCCGCTCCGGATCCTGTACCGCCACAACGTCGATCGAGCCGTCGGTGTACGCCTCGACGATCTCCCACCGCAGCGCCAGCAGTTCGTCGTCGGGGCCCTTGAACGCAGCCACCACGTAATCCACCGATTGCAGCGCCGCGGCTACCTCGGGGGTGACGTGCTGGGGACCCATGCCGACCCCCAGGATGCGCACCCGGATTGGGTCAGGCACCGGCGCGGTCCTCGATGTCACCTTCGACCTCCAGGTAGGCCTGCCGCAACGCGGCGAGCGTCTCCGGCGAAGGGTCGGCCCACAGGCCGCGGTCGGCGGCCTCCTGCAGACGTTCGACCATGCCGTGCAACGCCCACGGGTTGGACTTGTCAAGAAATTCGCGGGTCTCCGGATCCAGAACGTAGGATTCGGCTAGCTTCTCGTACATCCAGTCGTGCACGACGCCCGCGGTGGCGTCGAAGCCGAAGAGGTAGTCGACGGTGGCGGCGAGTTCGAACGCGCCCTTGTAGCCGTGCCGGCGCATTGCCGATATCCACCGCGGGTTGACCACCCGGGCGCGGAACACCCGCGCGGTCTCCTCGGACAGCGTGCGGGTGCGCACCGCGTCCGGCGTCGTCGAGTCACCGATGTACGCCTTGGGATCCGACCCGGTCAATGCGCGAATCGTCGCGATCATGCCGCCGTGGTACTGGAAATAGTCGTCGCTGTCGACGATGTCGTGCTCGCGGGTGTCGATGTTCTTCGCCGCCACCTTGATTCGCGCGTAGTTGGTGCGCATGTCATCGGCGGCGGCGCTACCGTCGAGTCCGCGACCGTAGGCGAAGCCGCCCCACGCCGTGTAAACCTCGGCCAAGTCTTTGTCGTCTCGCCAGGTGCCCGCTTCGACGACCTGGAGAATCCCCGCGCCGTACGACCCTGGCTTGGACCCGAAAACCCTTGTGGTGGCGCGTCGCTCGTCGCCATGGTCGGCAAGGTCGGCGCGCGCGTGGGCGGCCACGTAGTTGTCCTGGTCCGGCTCGTCGAGCAGCGCCACCATCCGCACCGCGTCGTCGAGCATCATCACCACGTGCGGGAAGGCATCGCGGAAGAACCCGGAGATGCGAATCGTCACGTCGATGCGCGGTCGTCCGAGTTCCTGGAGCGGGACGATCTCCAGCCGGCTCACCCGTCGCGACGCCTCGTCCCACTCCGGCCGAACACCCAGCAGGGCCAACACTTCGGCGATGTCGTCGCCCGACGTGCGCATCGCGCTGGTGCCCCACACCGACAGGCCCACCGATTCGGGGTAGGTGCCGGTGTCGTCGAGGTAGCGCTGCAGCAGCGACTCTGCCATCGCCTGGCCCGTCTCCCAGGCCAGCCGCGATGGCACCGCCCGCGGGTCGACGGTGTAGAAGTTGCGGCCCGTCGGCAACACATTCACCAGACCTCGCAGCGGCGAGCCAGACGGACCGGGCCGCACGAAACCACCTGAGAGAGCATGTATTACGGCGTCCAGCTCACCCGCGGTACCCGACAGCCGCGGCACCACCTCAGTGGCCGCGAACCGTAACGACGCCCGCACGTCCGGCTCGTCGTGCAGCGCGTCGACGGCCGCGGCGTCCCAGCCGGCCGACTCCATCGCCTCGACCAAAGCGCGTGCACGACCCTCGATCTCGTCGACGGCCGTGGTCTCGGCGCCGTCTTTGAGTCCCAGGGCGGTGCGCAGTCCCGGGACGGCGTGGTCCTTGCCGCCCCACACCTGCGCGGCCCGCAGGATCGCCAACACGAGGTTGACCCGGGCCGTTCCGCTGGGCGCTTCACCCAACACGTGTAGACCGTCGCGGATCTGCGCGTCCTTGATCTCACACAGCCAGCCGTCGACGTGCAGCAGGAAGTCGTCGAACTCCTCGTCGTCGGGACGGTCGTCGAGTCCCAGATCGCGGTGCATCTCGGCCGCGCGCATCAGATTCCAGATCTCGCCGCGAATCGCCGGCAGCTTGGCCGGGTCCATCGCCGCGATGTTGCCGTACTCGTCCAGAAGCTGTTCGAGTCGGGCGATGTCGCCGTAGCTCTCGGCGCGAGCCATCGGCGGGATCAGGTGATCCACGATCGTGGCGTGCGCACGCCGCTTCGCCTGCGCACCCTCGCCCGGGTCGTTGACCAGGAACGGGTAGATCAAGGGAAGGTTGCCCAGGACGGCGTCGGTGGCGCACGCCGCCGACAGCGCGGCATTCTTGCCCGGCAGCCACTCCATCGAGCCGTGCTTGCCGAGGTGCACCACCGCGTGGACCCCGAAGCCGTGCTCGAGCCAGCGGTACGCGGCCAGGTAGTGATGGCTGACCGCCATGTCGGGGTCGTGGTAGATCGCCACCGGATTCTCGCCGAATCCGCGCGGTGGCTGGATCATCAGCACGAGATTGCCCGACCGCAGCGCGGCGATCACCAGGTCGCCGTCGTCGTTGACGAACAATCGTCCCGGCGCCGGACCCCATGTCTCGGCCATCGCGTCACGCAGTTCGGCGGGCAGGCCCGCGGTCCACTCGGCATATTGCGCTGGGGTGACTTTCACTTGCGCGCCGTCGACCTGCGTCGTAGTCAGCCACTGTTCGTCCTGGCCACCCGCGTCGATCAAGGTGTGCATCAGCTGGTCGCCGGCTTGCGTCTCGTCATCGATGTCCAGCACCCCGAAGCCGTCGCCGACGTCGTAGCCGTCCCGGGCGAGGCGGTGCAGGAGTCGCACGGCGGACGCCGGAGTGTCGAGGCCCACCGCGTTGCCGACCCGCGAATGCTTGGTCGGATAGGCCGACAGCACCAGCGCAAGCTTCTTGTCTCGGTTGGGTATCCGGCGCAACCTCGCGTGGTTCGCCGCGATCGCGGCGACCCGCGCGCAGCGCTCCGGGTCGGCGACATAGTGGGGGAGCCCGTCGTTGTCGACCTCCTTGAAGGAGTACGGCGCGGTGATGATGCGCCCGTCGAACTCGGGGATCGCGATCTGCGTCGCGGAGTCCAGTGGAGTGACACCGTCGTCGCTGGCTTGCCACTCCTCGCGCGAAGATGTCAGGCAAAGCCCTTGCAACACAGGGATGTCCATTGCAGCGATGCGTTCGATGTCCCACGACGAGTCGTCTTCACCGGCGCCGGCGGCAGCCGACTTCGACCCGCCGGCCGCCAGCATGCTGACCACAACCGCGTCCAAACTGCCGAGCGCGTCGAACAATTCGTCCGGTGCGCTGCGCAGCGACGACGCGAAGATCGGCACGCCCACCGCGTCGCCGGTGGCGTCGATCGCGTCGGCGAGCGCGTGGGCGAAGCCGGAGTTGCCGCTGACCTCGTGGGCCCGGTAGTACAGCACACCGATCCGCGACTCGGCGGTCGCGTCGCCGGGCCGGTCGGCGTAGCCCCATTCGGGGATCACCACGGGCTCGTCGAACCCCTCGCCGGTGAGCAACACGGTGTCGCACAGAAACGCATGCAGCTGAGCGAGATTGGCCGGACCACCCTCGGCGAGGTACGAATGTGCCTGCGCGGCAAGACCGATCGGGACCGTCGAACACTCCATCAACTCGGCACTGGGTGCGCGTTCGCCACCAAGCACGATCAGCGGTCGACCAGTGGCCCGCAGCGTAGCGAGTTCCGCGGCCACCTCCGCCGACGAACCCAGCACCCGCAGGACCACGACCTCGGCGTCACCGACCACGTCCTCGATCGCCTGACGCGCGGGGTTGGCCAGGTTGTAGGGCGCCTGCGACGCGCGCGCCGACAGCAGATCGGTGTCGGACGTCGACAGCAAAGCGATGCGGTGGGGGGCGTCGGCGGTGTTCACGGGGTTCCTCCTCGGGGTTCTCGCCCCGTCGATTGGAGTGCCTCGTGGCCAGTGTCTGGCTCGGACCGTCGGCTGGACGCCGAGGCCATCACAGTGGCGGAACCGCCCCGGGTTTGCACCGGATTCCTGTCACCACGAGACATGCGCGCATCAGCTTAGTGGAGCAGGTTGGAATCGCTGAGCGCGCGGAATAGGGTGAGCCCGATGAACGCGATCCTCAACTGGTGGGACGGCGTCGAGCTGTGGCTCTCTGGCCTGGGGTTCGTCTTCCAAACCATCGTGGTGATGCCGGTCGTGCTGGCATTGGCCTATGTGATCGCCGCCGCGCTGGATGGCGCCCTGGGCCGTGGAATCAACCTGATGAATCGCGTCCGGCACAGCGATCACGAAGTCGGATGAGCGGAAACACCGGAATGCCCCGCTCGCGGGTCACCCTGATCCTGGTCGCACTGGTCGTCTTGGTGATCGTCGCCTGGTTGCTGACCCGCTGACCTGCATCGGTTCGGCTGCGACTCCACAGCATTCTGTTAGGATTCGCGCATGCACGCAGCGTCCGGCAGTACCGAGTGCCACGTCTTGGCACTCATTGCCGTAGGCAATTGCGCCGTCGCTGACGTGCATTGTTGTCGCTGACTTTCTGCCCGCGCGCCGTTTTTATCCGCATCGGGATCTGTCAGACGTCAAGCTCAATGCCGAAAGGTCGACCATTGTTCGACGACAGCAATCATTCCCCTTCCTGGCGACACGCTGTTGCGTTGACCCTCGCCGCGGGACTGATCGCCGCGTGTCACGGAGGCGCCAGCGATGTCGTCGGCGGCGGTGGGCCTTCGGGCGCCAACACCAGCATCACGCTGGTCGCGTATTCGGTGCCGGAGCCTGGTTGGAGCAAAGTGATCCCGGCGTTCAACGCCTCGCCCGAAGGCAAGGGCATTCAGGTGATCGCCTCCTACGGCGCCTCGGGTGATCAGTCCCGCGGTGTCGTCGACGGCAAACCCGCCGACATCGTCAACTTCTCGGTCGAGCCGGACATCACCCGATTGGTGAAGGCGGGCAAGGTCTCCAAGGACTGGGACAAAGACGCCACGAAGGGCATCCCGTTCGGGTCGGTCGTAACCCTGGTGGTGCGCCCCGGAAACCCGAAGAACATCAAGGACTGGGACGACCTGCTGCGTCCCGGCGTCGAGGTCGTGACCCCCAGCCCGCTGAGTTCAGGCTCGGCGAAATGGAATCTGCTGGCGCCTTATGTGGTCAAGAGCAACGGCGGCCACGACCCGCAGGCCGGCCTCGACTTCGTCCGCAAGCTGGTGACTCAGCACGTCAAGCTGCGCCCCAGCTCCGGTCGCGAGGCGACCGATGTGTTCGTCCAGGGCAGCGGTGACGTTTTGATCAGTTATGAGAACGAGGCGATCGCCACCGAGCGGCAAGGAAAGCCGGTCATCCACCTCAATCCGCCGCAGACCATCAAGATCGAAAATCCGGTCGCGGTAGTGACCAGCAGCCAGCACTTGAACGCCGCCGTCGCATTCAAGAATTTCCAATACACCGCCGACGCCCAAAAGGTCTGGGCGGCCGCCGGATTCCGCCCCGTGGACCCCGCGGTAGCCGCTCAGGTCCGCGGCCAGTTTCCGGCTCCGCAGAAGCTGTGGACGCTCGCCGACCTGGGTGGCTGGCCGACGGTGGACTCGCAGCTGTTCGACAAGAAGTCGGGCAGCATCACCAAGATCTACACGAAGGCCACCGGATGACGACAGCGATCACGCGCGAGGTCACTGACGCGAAACCCCATGGCCGCAACAAGTTGGTCAACAACGGAACGTCGCTGCGTGTCGGCGTTTCGGTGGTGTGGCTGTCGGTCATCGTGCTGCTGCCGTTGGCCGCTATCTTGTGGCAGTCGGTGGGCGGAGGCTGGAATGCGTTCTGGCTCGCAGTCACTTCGAACGCGGCTATCGAATCCTTCCGGGTGACGTTGACGATCTCTGCGGGCGTCACTGTGGTGAACATGGTTTTCGGACTGCTGATCGCCTGGGTCTTGGTGCGCGACGATTTTCCGGGCAAGCGGCTGGTTGACGTGCTCATCGACCTGCCATTCGCTTTGCCGACCATCGTGGCCAGCCTGGTGCTGTTGGCGCTCTATGGAAATCACAGTCCGGTTGGCTTCCACTTGCAGCACACGGCGTGGGGCGTCGGCGTGGCCCTGGCCTTCGTCACGCTGCCGTTCGTGGTGCGCGCCGTGCAGCCGGTGTTACTCGAGATCGACCACGAGACCGAGGAAGCGGCCGCGTCGCTGGGCGCCAAAAACGCGACGATCTTCACCACGGTGGTGTTGCCGTCGCTGACCCCGGTGCTGCTGACCGGCGCCGGACTGACATTCGCACGGGCTATTGGCGAATTCGGCTCGGTGGTGCTCATCGGTGGCGCGGTACCGGGCAAGACCGAAGTGTCATCGCAGTGGATTCGCACACTGATCGAGAACGACGACCGCATCGGGGCCGCTGCGATATCAATTGTGCTGCTACTCATCTCTTTCGTCGTGCTGTTCGTGCTGCGCACCCTGGGATCGCGCGCCGCCAAGCGTGAGGAGCTGTCGGCATGACCTTGTCGTTGCCGGTTAAATACTTGCTTCGTTTCCTGGCTCTGGCCTACGTGACTGTGCTGCTCGTCATCCCGGTGGGGTTGATTCTGTGGCGGACTTTCCAGCCCGGCCTCGGCCAATTCTTCGCCTGGGTCAGCACGCCTGCGGCCATTTCGGCGCTGAACTTGTCGGTGCTGGTCGTCGCAATTGTGGTGCCGCTCAACGTGATCTTCGGCATCCCGACCGCGTTGATGTTGGCGCGCAACCGGTTTCGCGGCAAGGGCATCTTGCAGGCGATCATCGATTTGCCGTTCGCGGTGTCACCGGTCGTGGTCGGTGTCGCCTTGATCGTCCTGTGGGGATCGGCGGGACTGCTCGGCTTCGTCGAGAAGGACTTCGGTTTCAAGATCATCTTCGGTCTGCCGGGCATTGTGTTGGCCAGTATCTTCGCGACGCTGCCGTTCGTGGTTCGCGAGGTCGAGCCGGTGTTGCACGAGCTGGGCAACGACCAGGAGCAGGCTGCCGCGACGCTGGGTTCGAACTGGTGGCAGACGTTCTGGCGGATCACCCTGCCGTCGATCCGGTGGGGATTGACATACGGCGTCGTGCTGACCATCGCCCGCACGCTCGGCGAGTACGGCGCGGTTCTGATCGTGTCGTCGAACCTGCCCGGGCAATCGCAGACGCTGACGCTGCTCGTGTCCGATCGCTACAACCGCGGCGCCGAGTATGGCGCATACGCGCTGGCGACGCTGCTGATGACGGTTTCCGTACTGGTCCTGATCGTTCAGGTGATTCTCGATGCTCGCCGCAACCGAGCGGCCAAGCAAGCATGACAGGGGAGGAGCGACGCTAATGGCTGACAATGCCATCACCGTGCGAGGAGTCAACAAGCGCTACGGTGAATTCGTTGCGCTGGACAACGTCGACTTCGACGTGCCGAGAGGATCTTTGACGGCGCTGCTCGGGCCGAGCGGGTCAGGTAAGTCGACCTTGCTGCGCGCCATCGCCGGACTCGACCAGCCTGACACCGGGACGATCACGATCGGCGGATCGGACGTTACGACCGTGGCGCCGCAACGGCGCGGGATCGGTTTCGTGTTCCAGCACTACGCGGCCTTCAAACACTTGACCGTCCGCGACAACGTGGCCTTCGGGTTGAAGATCCGCAAACGGCCGAAGGCCGAGATCGCCGAGAAGGTCGATCATTTGCTCGAGGTGGTGGGTCTGAGCGGGTTCCAAACCCGTTACCCCAGCCAGCTTTCCGGTGGCCAGCGCCAACGCATGGCGCTAGCGCGAGCGCTGGCCGTCGACCCGCAGGTGTTGTTGCTCGACGAGCCGTTCGGTGCCCTCGACGCAAAGGTGCGCGACGATCTACGGGCCTGGTTGCGCCGACTGCACGACGACGTACACGTCACCACCGTCCTCGTGACTCACGACCAGTCCGAGGCGCTGGACGTCGCCGATCGGATTGCGGTGCTCAAGGATGGCAGCATCGAGCAGGTCGGGTCGCCGAGCGAGGTGTACGACACTCCGGCCAATCACTTTGTCATGTCGTTCCTGGGTGCGGTGTCGTCATTGAACGGCACGCTTGTTCGACCGCACGACATCCGGGTGGGCCGCAACCCCGATATGCCGATCGCCGCCGGCGACGGCACCACCGAGGCCACCGGCGTCATTCGCGCGACCATTGACCGAGTAGTGGTGCTGGGCTTTGAGGTCCGAGTCGAACTGACCAACGCCGCCACCGGTCGACCGTTCATCGCCCAGATCACCCGGGGTGACGCCGAAGCGCTGGGATTGAAGCATGGGGACACCGTCTACGTGCGTGCCACCCGCGTGCCGACCCTGCCCGAGAAAACGTCGTCGCGCAACGACGCTGAAGTCGGAGCCGACGACGTTAGGGTGAGTCCCAGCTGAAGGCCGGCCCGAGCTTGATGGAGCCAACCCGCTCTGCATTGAAGTGAGCCACGCAGCCGGCGGCGTGACTGTCTAGTTGCTTCCACTCCGTACCCGGCGACCACGCGTCGACATGGATCTGCGGGTCGCGGCTCGCGGTGGCGGAATAATTGGGAAGTTCTGCCCTGCAACGGTTCTCGATAGCGCGCTGTTCGTGATCGCTGTCGGGGAAGCGGGAGAGCGCCAGCATCGCGAACAGTTCGTCGGTGTGGGGTTTGTCGCAGCTGACCGGTGAGTTGATGGTCTGCTGGAAGCAGGTGCCGACTCGCGCGGATGGCGTTGTGCCGGTGATCAGCCCGTTTTTCGGCCATTCGATGTAGGACCAGACCGCCGCCCACAGCACACAAATCACGATCCCGGCGACTGCCAGTCCGCGGCCGGATTCCTTGCCGCTTCGGGTCTTGGCGAACGTGACAACTCCGGCGATCACACTCAGCGGGATCAGGCTCAGCAAGCCGAGCAGGAACGTGGCGATCGCCCATCTGCTGACGGGGCGGTCATCGGCGGCTGGCGTCGTCGGCGTTGTCATCGTGATGGCTACCGTAGCGCGCTGGCCGAGCCGTGTGGGCGAAGTCCGCGGCCTAGTTGGATACAGCTCACGCTTAGGCAGCTGCGCGCTGAGCTACTGCCGCGTCGAAGCGATCGAGCACCGTCTCGGCCACCAGGCGATGCCCGCCGAGCGGGGCTGCCATCGAGAAACCCTCCGCCGCGGCGTAGTTCGCAACCCGATCGGTCAACTTGCCGGGGGCGAGGAACCACGGCGCAATGACGACGCGGCGAGCGCCGTTGCGGCGCAACCGGTTCACGGCCTCGGCCGGCGACGGCCCGTTTCCGGTGGCGAATGCCGTTGTCGTACCGGCCCACTGAGTGCCCGCGCCGAGCTTGTCTGCGACTGTGGCGGTCCTGGCGTTGGCCGCCGGATGGGTCGAGCCGATCGCGACGACGGCGACACCCAGCTCCGGGTCGAAGCTGTCGACCCCCAGTTCGGCCAGCCGTTCGCGCAACACCGACACCAACCGGTCGTCTTCGCCGAGCACGTCGGCCTGCCGAAGGGGCATACCGCAACTGGCGATCTGGTGCGGAATGTCGATGCGCGCGTGGTAGGCGTCGGCCAGCAGGAATGGTGTCACCACCGCGCCCGGGGTGAGAACGTCAAGCAGGCGAGGCGCATTCAGGTCACAGAACGCAACACGCACCCGAAGGCCCGGCCGCATGAAACGAATCTGATTGGCCACCGCTCGCGCATTGGCGGCCGATCGCGGATCTGCGCTGCCGTGCGCGGTCAGCACCAGGGTCGTCACGACGCGTGCAGCCCGCATTCAGTCTTGGACAGACCCTGCCAGCGTCCGCTGCGCGGATCGGCGCCCTCGACGGGCCTGGCGGTGCACGGAGCGCAACCGATCGACGGATATCCTTCGTAGACAAGCGGATTGACAAGTACGTCGTTCTCGTCGATGTAGGCCTGCATCTCGTCGTCGGACCAGGCGGCCAGCGGGTTGATCTTTACCAGCCCGAACGCCTCGTCGAAGCTGATCATCGGCGCATTGGCGCGCGTCGGCGCCTCGACCCGCCGCAGACCAGTCACCCACGCGGAGTAGCCGCGCAACGCCTTCCCCAGCGGCGCGACCTTGCGGAGCCGGCAGCATTCACTGGGCTTGCGGGCGAACAGATCCTTACCGAGCAACTCGTCCTGTTGAGCGACGCTGTGCTCGGGCGTGACATTGAGCACCCGCACGTCGTACACCGCCTCGACCGCATCGCGAGTCCCGATTGTCTCCACGAAGTGATAACCGGTGTCCAGGAACAACACTGGCACGCCAGGACGGACCTTGGCCGCCATGTCGACCAGCACCGCGTCCTGCATGTTGGAGGCCACCACGTAGTTACAGGTGGCGCTTGACCGAGGTCCGCGGACACCGCCGAAGTTCTCGTCGGTCCACTGCAACAATTCGCCCGCGCTGGCGCCCTCCAATTCGGCGGCGCCCTTGTCGGCCAGCTCTCGTAGTTCCGCTTCTGTCAGGTTGCTCATCGCAGATCTGCCTCCTCGGCGCGCAGCGCCCAGTTCGCGAAACGCTCATCGCCTTCTCGTTGCTTGACGAAGTTGCGCACCACGCGGTCGATGTAGTCGCCTAGTTCCTCGCTGCTGACCTTGTGCTGGCGCAGCTTTCGCCCAAAACCGCTGTCGAGTCCCAGGCTGCCTCCAAGATGAACCTGGAATCCCTCGACGGAATTCCCGTCGCCGTCGTCGACCATCTGGCCCTTGAACCCGATGTCGGCGACCTGGATGCGGGCGCATGAGTTCGGGCAGCCGTTGAGGTTCACGGTGACCGGCACGTCGAGCTGCGCGTTGAGGTCCTCGAGTCGTTGTTCCAGTTCGGGTACCAGCGACTGGGAGCGCACCCGCGTCTCGGCAAACGACAACTTGCAGTATTCGATTCCTGTGCAGGCCATCAGGTTTCGACGCCAGTGCGACGGCTGGTGCGGCAGGCCCAGGGCCTCGAGGCCGGCGGTCAACTCGTCGAGCTTGTCGTCGGCGACGTCGAGAATGATCAGTTTTTGGTATGGGGTGAAGCTGACCAGCTGCGAGCCCGCCCGCTCGGCCAGGTCGGCAACCGCAGACAAGATCGTGCCGGACACCCGGCCCGCGATCGGTGCAACACCGACGGCATTGAGGCCGTTCTTCAGCTTCTGCACGCCCACATGGTCGATCGGACGAGTCAGCGGCTCGGGGGCCGGGCCGTCGATGAGTTTGCGTTTGAGGTACTCGGTTTCGAGCACCTCGCGGAACTTCTCGATGCCCCAGTCCTTGATGAGGAATTTCAGCCGCGCCTTCGACCGCAGTCGCCGGTAGCCGTAGTCCCGGAACAGCGAGGTGACGGCCTCCCAGACATCGGGGACCTCGTCCAGCGGCACCCAGGCGCCGACCCGTTGCGCCAGCATCGGATTCGTCGACAGGCCACCGCCGACCCACAGGTCCAGACCCGGGCCGTGCTCGGGGTGGTTGACGCCGATGAACGAGATGTCGTTGACCTCGTGCGCGACGTCCTGCAGACCCGAAATCGCGGTCTTGTATTTGCGTGGCAGGTTCGAGAAGTCCGGGCTGCCGATGTAGCGGCGCACGATCTCCTCGAGCGCCGGGGAGGGATCGAGCACCTCGTCCAACGACCGGCCGGCCAGCGGCGACCCCAGCACCACGCGGGGACAGTCGCCGCACGCCTCGGTGGTCTGCAGGCCGACTGCCGCCAGCCGGTCCCAGATCGCCGGGACATCCTCGATCCGGATCCAGTGGTACTGCACGTTTTCGCGGTCGGAGATGTCGGCGGTATCCCGGGCGAATTCGGTGGAGATCTCGCCGAGGGTGCGCAGCGCCTGGGTGGAGATGGCCCCGCCGTCGCAACGGACCCGCATCATGAAGTACTTGGCCTCGAGCAGGTCGATGTTCTCGTCGCCGGTGAAGCTGCCGTCGTAGCCCTGCTCGCGCTGGGTGTAGAGCCCCGCCCACCGCATCCGGCCACGCAGGTCGTTCTTCTCGATGCTGTCGAAGCCGGCTCCTGCGTAGTGGTTCAGGATGCGGTCGCGCACGTTGAGCGCATCGTCGTCCTTCTTGAACTGCTCGTTGGGATTGAGCGGTTCGCGCTCACCGAGCGCCCACTGGCCTTGGCTCTTGGCGGGGCGGGGTGACGTCATTCGGCAATCTCCTTAAGTGGAGTAGCCGGCGTGGAGCGCGCAAATCACCGGAGGCTGTACCGGCGGCGCAGATCCGGAAGCCAGCTGAAAGTGCAGGTGGGCGGGTCTACGGAATCAAGGCAGACAGCGACAGCTGCATACGCGCTTGAAGTCGACATGACGGCGCGCCACCAAAGGAATGCGAATTTGGCTGTGGTGGGCAACGGTCACCCGACCATTGTGCCATGGATGCCCCGAACTCCCACTACCAGGGGCGACTTAGGCTCACAATGAGCGAATGTATGCGTGGCGGCGTAGCTCAGCTGGAGGTTGTGCCGAGGCTGCGGGATATTAGGGCACGTGACGGCATCCACTTCGCCGGTCGAGCTTCCGGACCTGCAGTTGAGCACTGACGGGCCCTTCGGCATCTATGTACACGTGCCGTTCTGCTTCACCCGCTGCGGCTACTGCGACTTCAACACCTACACACCCGCAGAACTGGGCGGCGTCAACCCCGACGCGTGGTTGCAGGTGCTGGCCGCCGAACTGGAGCTGGCCGCCGCCAGGCTGGGCGGCCCGGCCGTCCAGACCGTCTTCATCGGAGGCGGAACGCCGTCGCTGCTGGGCCCGGAGCGCTTCACCTCGTTGCTTCGCTCGGTGAAAGACAACTTCGAGCTGACAGCCGACGCGGAAGTGACCACCGAGGCCAATCCCGAATCGGCCTGGCCGGACTTCTTCGCAGCGGCCCGGGCGGCGGGCTGCACCCGGGTGTCGCTGGGCATGCAGTCGGTGGCGCCGCACGTGCTGGGCGTCCTGGACCGGATCCATACGCCCAACCGGTCGGCCGCCGCGGCTCGCGAGGCCCTCGCCGAGGGATTCGAGCACGTCAGCTTGGACCTCATCTACGGCACCCCAGGGGAGTCCGACGACGACTTGGCGCGCTCGGTCGATACCGCGATCGACACCGGTGTCGACCATGTCTCCGCGTACGCCCTCGTCGTCGAAGACGGAACGGCGTTGGCGCGCCGAGTCCGCAGTGGCGAACTGGCCGCTCCGGATGATGACGTGCTCGCGCACCGCTACGAGCTACTGGACGAGCGGTTGTCGACGGCCGGGTTCGAGTGGTACGAGGTGTCCAACTGGAGCCGCCCGGGTGGAGAGTGCCGCCACAATCTGGGCTACTGGGACGGCGGGCAGTGGTGGGGCGCCGGACCGGGTGCGCACAGCTTCGTCGGGACGACACGTTGGTGGAATGTCAAGCATCCCAACACTTATGGGCAGCTATTGGGTGGCGCGACGCTACCAGTGGCTGACTTCGAGGAACTGGACGCCGCCAGCCGGCACACCGAGGATGTGCTGCTGAAGATCCGGCTGCGTCGGGGTCTGCCGGTCGCGCTCCTGAGCGAGGCCGAGCGCGAGCGCGCGGACACCGCCGTCGAGGACGGGATGCTGGTGCGCGAGGGCGACCGCCTGGTGCTCACCGACCGCGGCCGGTTGCTGGCCGACGGGATTGTGCGCAACCTGCTGGCGTAGGCCGTATCTCAGCTAGGCCGCGTGTTCGACCAGGGCGATGCCGACCCTGACTTCGAGTTCGCTGACCGTCACCGCCGGTGCACGCGGCGGCGCCGCGGAACGATAACGCTGCCCGGTTGGAGTCGTGAAATCGGCTGCGTGTCTGCCGGATTCGTCTACCTCGGTGCTGACCCGCCAGCCGACGGCTTCTTTGACGTAGTTGCAACGCTCGCAGGATCCCACCCCGTTGACAACATCCGTCGGCCCGCCGCGAGCATGTGGTCGGGCGTGGTCGAGGTGCCGGATCGGTGCGTCGCAATACGGTGTGCGACAGCGCTGATCGCGCAGTCCGATGAATTCAGCTAAACCACGCGGAAATCGCCGGGCACGTGACTCCATTTTCACCAGCGCACCGGATTTCGGATGGCTGTAAATCCGCCGCAGCGTCGCGCGTGATCGTGAGTCTGTGGCGGCCGCCGCTACCAACCTTCGGGCAACCTCCGCCGGAATAGGGCCGTAGCCATCGATGTCCGCCGGAGCTGTGTCGCTTCCCAGCAGAGTGCGGTCTGACAGAACAAGGTTGACCGCGATCGGCGTCGGCGCCGCGGTGCTGCGTCCGGTAACGCGTTCGACCAAGGTGTCGGCCATGACTTGACCACGGGACCTGCCGTCGAATGTGGTGTCCGCCTCTCGCCGCAGCGCCGCGTACACCGAAACTCCCTGCGCGACAGGGAGAAGCGCGGTGAGGTAGGTCATCGTGTCCGGCGCGGGCCGAATGGTCACCGTCCGTTCGGTCTCCGCCTTGCCGGCCCGGTCGACGACGGCATGGGGGTCGAGTCGGTAGGCGATGGCCTTGGCCGCAGCCGCCATCTGGGCATCGCCCATTCCGTCCAAACCGGCTGAATCGCCGCATAATTCGGCGTCCAGCGCCCGTCGGTCCTCGACGTCTAAACAGGCGCTTTCGCGCACGATGAGCGTGGCCCGCCACTCCGACAACCGACCTTGCTCCAAGGCGGCCAGCGTATAGGGCATCTCATGCACCAGAGCCTTGGCGAAGCCGAGATGCCGACTGCCGCGGGACGGCGAGTCCCGTCGAGCGAGGGCGACCTCGCTGGCTACCCCGCGTCCGCGCCTCGCCGCCGGTACCCCAGCGGCAGCCTCGGCGGCCCGGCGTGCGACATCCAAAGCGGCCGCCGCGCGGGCTTGAGCTGCCGCCGCCGCGGACTTCAGCCTTTCGAGCTCGGCAATCCGCGCCACCAGGTCGGATTCCGGCGATCGGGGATCGATAGTCAGCGGCAGTTCGAACATGTGTTCGATTATAGCGCCACCTCCCGACCAACCTTCGCGCGGTGATTGTGGATCGCGTCCCCGCGCCTTGGTTTGGTGCCACGCTGACCGGATGACAGAAGCCGAAGGGTATGTCGACCAAGCGGTGGCCGGCATTGCCGAGCCGCAGCCGATGTACAAAGCGTTACGTGAGTCGACCCCGGTGTTTCGGTCGCCGCAAGCGGTCGTGCTCAGCCGGCTGGCCGACATCGAGATGGCACTCAAGCGCACCGAGTTGTTCTCGTCAAGCATGGACGCCGTCGACTTGGGCAACATCCGCCCTTTGATTCCGTTGCAGATCGATCCACCCGACCACGCCAAGTACCGCCGCATTCTCGATCCGTTGTTCACGCCGCGTGAGATGGCCCGACGCGAGCCTCGCGTCACCGAGCTGGTAAACGAGATGATCGACCGCTTCGCTGAACGCGGCGAATGTGACTTCCACGAGGAGTTCGCCGTGCCGCTTCCGTGCACGGTGTTTTTGCAACTCCTCGGTCTGCCGCTGGAAGACCTGGACCAGTTCCTGGAATGGAAGGACGCGGTCATCCGCCCGGAAGGCGACTCGGGATATGACCGCCGCCACGAGAACATGGCGCCCGCTGCGCAGCAGATCTACGACTATTTCGAGCGCGCCATCGACGATCACATCGCCAACCCCCGCGACGACGTGATGTCGTCGCTGATTGCGGCACGGATCGAGGGAGAACCGCTGACGCGCGAGGAGATCCTCGACGTCTGCTTTCTCTTCCTGATCGCCGGGCTGGACACCGTGACCGATTCGCTTGACTGCTTCTTCGTGTATCTGGCCAGGCACACCGAGCATCGGCACCAGCTCGTCGAGCAACCCGACGTTCTTCCCAGCGCCATCGAGGAATTACTGCGTTGGGAGACACCAGTTCCCGGCGTCGTGCGAGTGGCGATGGAAGACGTCGAGGTGAGCGGCTGCCCGATCAGCAAGGGCGAGCGCGTCAGCCCGTTGCTCGGCGCGGCGAACACGGATCCCGCGGAGTTCCCAGACCCCGAGCTCGTTGACTTCCGTCGTAACCCAAACCGGCACAGAGCTTTTGGCGGCGGTCCGCACCGCTGCCTGGGGTCGCATCTGGCCCGGATGGAACTGCGGGTGGCGCTGCGTGAATTCCACCGCCGCATACCAGATTACGAGATCAAGCCAGGTACTGAATTGACGTATACGGCGGCTCTGCGGTCGGTGGAGTCGTTACCGCTGATCTTCCCGGTGGCCGCGTCATGACACGCGTTGCGGTGGACGCCGATAGATGCGTGGGTCACGGGCGCTGTTACACGCTCGCGCCAAAGGTCTTTGACGCCGACGATGTCGGACACGCGGTCGTGCTGACCCTCGAGGTCTCCGGCGAACTCGAGATTCAGGGTGCCGACGCTGAGCGGAACTGCCCGGAGGGGGCGATCACGCTGTCGTGACGGTTATTTCTTCGCGCCGGCGAGGGGGTGGCGGCCCTTGACGCGCTGCGTCACCGACGCCCATGCCGCTGGCGAGTAGTGGGTGGTGACTTCCTCGAACCCGTCGACGTGCGTCACGCTCACCACGCCGGTGTGTTCGTTGACGGTGATCTCGTCGTTCTCGGCCGCGTGAACTTCTTCTCCGTTGAGGAGGCGGATGACAAACACGATGCTGTCCTCTCGTCAAAGTCGGTTGACCTGCAGCGCGCCGGATCCGGCTACCGGAGTTCCCCTACGTTTAATAGGTTAGGCTAAATTTACTAACCGTGGTCCACGTCGGTGTCGAAACCAGCCTGGCAGACGCCGTGTCTGCGTCATTTCCGTTGCCGGCTGACGTTTCCCCGGCGGACGTGGCCGCCGAGTTGGCAGCAGCCATCGCCGAGGTCGACGGCGATGAGTATCTGCTCTACGAACGCGACGGCGAGTGGGCGCTCGCCATCGGCGCAGTGGCGATGATCGAGCTGGACAGCGACGAACTTCGCATCGTCCAGGACGGCGTCACCCGGCGACAGACCTGGTCCGGTCGACCGGGTCCGGTGCTGGGCGAAGCGGTCGACCGGCTGCTGCTCGAGACCGAGGAGGTCTTCGGCTGGATCGCCTTCGAATTCGGCACCTACCGCTTCGGTCTGCAAGAGCGGCTGGCGCCGCAGACGCCGTTGGCGCGGGTCTTCTGGCCGCGCACCCGCATCGTCGTCGACGATGCAGCGGTCAGACTGTTCGACGCCGACGCCCGCCAGCTCGAAGTGGTGAGCCGACTGCTCAGCGCAGGTGTGCCGCCATTGCCCACACCGTCGGCCGTCGACGTGTCCGCCGACTCGTCCGACTACCGCGCCCGGGTGGCCGCAGCCATCGATGAAATCACCGCCGGTAGCTACCACAAGGTGATCCTCTCGCGCTGCGTCAATGTGCCCTTCGCACTGGACTTTCCGGCCACGTACCGGGTAGGACGCCAGAACAACACACCAGCCCGCTCGTTCCTGTTGCAGCTCGGTGGCTTTCGGGCGCTGGGTTACAGCCCGGAGCTCGTCGCCGCGGTGCACGACGACGGCGTCGTGGTGACCGAGCCGCTGGCCGGCACGCGGGCGTTGGGCCGCGGCGTCGAGCGCGACCGTGCGGCCCGCGAAGACTTGGAGTCCAACACCAAAGAAATCGTCGAGCACGCGATGTCGGTACGTAGTTCGCTGCAGGAGATCGACGAAGTCGCCGAAGCCGGTAGCTCCGCGGTGGTCGACTTCATGACCGTGCGCGAGCGCGGCAGCGTGCAACATCTCGGCTCTACGGTCACCGGTCGCCTCGACGCGTCGAAGGACCGGATGGACGCCCTCGAGACGTTGTTTCCCGCGGTCACCGCGTCGGGCATCCCCAAGGCGGCCGGCGTGGATGCCATCCTGCGGCTCGACGAAAGCCCCCGCGAGCTGTATTCCGGTGCGGTGGTGCGTTTTTCGGCCGATGGCGCGCTGGATGCGGCGCTGACGTTGCGGACCGTGTACGAACGTGACGGGCGGACCTGGCTGCGCGCCGGCGCCGGCATCATCGCCGCATCGGAACCTGACCGTGAATTCGAGGAGACCTGCGAAAAGCTGGCCACCCTCGCGCCACATCTGGTTGCGCGACGGCCGAGCTAACCGGCGTCGGCCTCGGGTGACTGTTCCAGGTACTCCGCCAGGATCTGGCTGACCAGCGACTCGATCGTCGTTTCGATCGACGACGCCAGGGTGGCGGTCACCGAAGCCACGGCCTGGGTGCGGAATCGAACCAGCATGGTTATCAGTTCCGCGATTTCGGTGTCGGCGGGCAGCGCCTCGCGCGGCTTGATCTGGTCTTGGACGTGCTCGGCTCCGGTGCGGACCAGCATCTCGCTGATCTGGTCGATCAGCGGGACGATGTTCTCGTGCAGGTCGATCATCTTGTCCAGACTGAGGCCATAGCCGCGGATCTCGTTGAACGCCTCGACCAGTTTCGGGCGGGTGATGGTGGCCTGCCCGTCGTCGACGTGAATCACGTGCAGGCTCACCAAGCGATCAAAAGCGCTGGCGTCGTCGATGAGTCGTTGCGCTTCGTCCAACGGCATGGTCCGCGACTTCTCGCTCGTCCAGGTGCCGACGATGGCACTTTCCAGACCGAGCACGTCGCCGAGATCCTTGCCTTCTTCCCAGGCGCTGAGCATCTCCCGAACGTGGGCGATGTTGTACCCGCGGTCCAGCATCGAGGTGATCAGCCGTAGCCGGGTCAGATGGGTGTCGTTGAACAGCGCGATGCGCCCGACCCGCAGCGGCGGCGGCAGGAGCCCACGGTCGCGGTACACCCGGATGTTGCGGGTGGTGGTGCCGGCCAGGCGGGCGAGGTCTTCGATGCGATATTCACCGGAGCCCGGTGTGCCATGGGGATATCGCACCGCCGCATCGAACAACTGCGAGACCGCATTCTCGACGACCTCACGCGACTGGCGCCGAACGCGCTTGGGGGCGCGCCGCAGGTTTGCCAAAATGCCGGCGATGGTGCCGGTTTCGGCGCGGGGCGGTCGGTCGGGCGTCATCGCATCAGGCGGAGGAGCTCACCCGAACGGCGGCCTGCTCGACCGCGTCGTAGTCGGCGTGCTGGAAGTCGCGCATCTGTCGAAGATACTGCGTCGCGAAACCCGGGTACATAGACACATTGTGTCCGTCCTTGGTCAGGTACCAACTGCTGCAACCCGACATCCAGGTCGTCTTGGTCAGCCGCCGCTGGATACGTTCGTTGTAGCGGCGCTGGACGTCCTGGCGGACATCGAGATAGCGCAGCTCGTTGTCCAAGATGGTGGTGATGCCGCGGACGGCATACTCGAGTTGGCCTTCGATGTAGACCAGCAGCGAATTGTGCCCGGGTCCGGAGTTCGGGCCGGTCATGAAGAACAAATTCGGATAGCCGTGTGCGCTGGCACTCTTGTATGCCTGTGCGCCGTCGCTCCATTCGGCGCTCAGCGAGCGTCCACCCAGACCGGTGACGGGAAACGGCGGACCGGTCAGGTGCACGTCGTAGCCGGTGGCGAACACAATGCAGTCCAAGTGGTGCTCGATGCCGTCGCTGGTGCGCAGGCCCACCGGACTCAGCGTTGCGATCGGCCAGTCGATCAGCTTGCAGTTGTCGCGCTGCAAAGCGGGGTAGTAGTCACTGGACACCAGCATGCGCTTGCAGCCCGGCGTGAAGTCGGGCGTCAGCTGGCGGCGCAGCCACGGGTCCTTGACCTGCCGGCGCAGGTGCATCTTGCCCAACCGCGCAACCAGCGACGTCAACGGGGTGTCCCACACCAGCGCGGTCGCGCTCGCCTCATGACCCCAGTACAACGCTTGGCGTGCAAGCTGTTGCACCGCAGGGGCTTTGGCGAACGCCGTCTGCACCGCGGGCGGGGTGGCGAAGTCCAGACGGGGTAGCACCCAGCCCGGAGTGCGCTGGAAGACCTTCACGAACTCGGCCTGCTTGACCAGTTCAGGGATGATCTGGATGGCGCTGGCACCGGTGCCGATGACCCCGACCCGTTTACCCGGGAAGTCATAGTCGGAGTCCCAGCGGGCGCTGTGGATCTTGTGGCCCTCGTAGCTGTCGATACCGCGGATGTCGGGGAAGCTGGAGTCCGGTAGCGGGCCGGAGGCCAACACCACCGTGCGGGCCCGGAACCGCTTGCGGGTGGCCGTGGTTGCGGTCCATACCCCGGTATCCTCGTCGAACGAGAGCCCGGTGACTTCCTGGCCGAACTGGATGTGGCGACGGATGTCGAACCGGTCGGTCATCTCCTCAAGGTGCTTGCGGATCTCGTCGGCCGGCGAGTAGGTCCGCGACCAGGTCGGGTTCTTGGCGAACGAGAACGAGTACAGCAGCGAAGGGATGTCGCAGCTGGCGCCGGGATAGCTGGTGTCGCGCCAGGTTCCACCGACCCGGTCGCTGCGTTCCAGGATGACGACGTCGGTGACGCCGGCCTGGGCAAGCTTGATCGCCGCACCGAGGCCGCTGAATCCGGCTCCGACGATGAGGGTTTCGTGGGTTTGAGTTCTCGCCATGGTCACGCCGCCGGCTCGTGGGTGACTTCTTTGACCCAGCTGGGTACCGAGGGCAGCAGCGGCCGCGGGTAACGGTCGGAAAGCCAGACCATCGAATTGGCCAGCAGGTGGTATGGGTGCTGCGGGTTGGTGACCACGCCGGCGTAGCGCCGCAGGAACCGGTAGGTCGGTACCCGCGAAGTCTTTTCGCCGCGATCGCCGAGCTCCTTGAATCGTTTAACGGCTCGGTAGAGCCGCTCCGGCTCCATACCCATGGCGGTGATCTCGTTGGCGATCCGGTTGATCAGGGGTGCGCCCATGATGGCGCCGATGATGAGACCTGGAGTGGCATTGCGACCGACGAAGTCGATCAGCAACCGTCGGATCTTGGCGTGGCCGATCATGTCGAGCACCTCGAAATCGACGACCAGATGGCGTGATTCGTCATTGTTGATCTTCTCGAACACCTTGTGGCAGACCGGGTCGTGCACCTCGTCGAGGAGGAACTTCAGTAGGGCACCGTCCAGTGCGACTTCGAGCATCGGAATAACGGTGCCTAGCAACGACAGTGGCATGTCGTCGGCCCAGCGGTCCAGCCAGTCGATGGCCAGCCGGATGTTCACGTTCGGCTCGGGAACTTCACCGTCCTCGAGCATTCCCCACCGCTTCATCAGCGCCAGTTCCGCGTTGGCGTGCCGCTGTTCCTCGGCGTGGAAGTACCGGTAGATCTCGGCGATCGTCGGGGTGGGTGCCTTCTTCGCGAGCGCGGCGAACCCGCGGGCGCCGATGTTCTCGATCCAGCACAGGTCGGCCATGAATGCCTTGAGCTGTGGCCGCTGCTCGTCGGTGATGGTCTCGGCACCGGGTGCGTCCCAGTCGATGTCGGCGAGCGCCCACTGGCGGTCCTTGATCTTGGCCAGCATCGCTTCCATATCGATGGTCATCGGCGATCCTCCTCTTGCTTGGTGGTTGTCAGAACGGGGCGACGCGGTTCAGCAGTCCGACGGCACGGGTGTAGGTACCCGGTGCGAGTCGCTTGATGTTCCAGCCGAACTTCGCCTCGAGTTGCGGCATGCAGTACAGGTCGCCGCGGTCATGAGCGTCCAGGCACGTCCTCGCGACCTTTTCCGCGGTGAATCCGGTCAATCCCATGACCCGGTTGGCGAGTTTGGTCGCGCCGGCCGAGATGCGGCCGGCTTCGATGATGTTGGTCTTGACGAAGGTGGGGCACAACACGGTGACTTTGACTCCGCTGCCGGACATTTCGGCGGCGAGTGTTTCGGAGAGCATCAGCACGCCTGCCTTGCTGACGTTGTAGGCGCCCATGCCGGGTGCAGCGCCGAACGCGGCGGCCGAGGCGACGTTGATGATGCCCCGGGGAACCTCGGTGTCGCCGGTCCGCAGGATGGGCGCGAACACGTGCGAACCGTAGATCGGACCCCAGAGGTTGATGCCGAGCACCCACTGCCAGTCCTCAAGAGGCAGTTCGCCGATCGGGGCGCCGCCGGATCCGACCCCGGCGTTGTTGATCACCAGCGTGGGTGCCGCGCCGAACCACGATTGCGACTGGACGGCCAGATCCTGGACAGCGTCGAATTGGGTAACGTCGCAAGCGATTGCGACGGCCTGGCCGCCGAATTCGCTGATTGTGGTGACGGTTCGCTTGGCAGCGACTTCGTCGATGTCGCTGCAGACGACCCGGCTGCCGCGCTTCGCGAGTTCGATTGCGAAAGCGGCTCCGATTCCACTGCCCGCGCCGGTGACCACGGCCCGTGCGTGGTGGCTCACCTTGGGTGATTTGCCGAACGGCCCGATCATCCTCAGCCCGCCTTTCCTGTGATGGTTTCGATGTTGCTGTCGCGCAGCGCGCTACCGATGAAGCTGGCGGCGTGTCCCATGGCCTTGGTGGCTTCCGGGGTCAGCCGGGGGAGCGCCTGAAAGACGTGAACCTGGTCGGGCCACACCTGCAGCGTGCAGCGGCCGCCGGCGCTGCGAATGTCGGCGGCGAGGTGGCGCGCATCGGCGAGCAGGAATTCAGCGCCGCCGGCCTGCACGAGCGTGGGCGGCAACGTGGGTCCACCGGCGACGTCGAGTGTCAACCGCGGGTGGGTTTGATCGATGCCCTTGCTGTACAGCCGAACCAGACGCGCCGCATCCTTCGCCCGGATCGCCGGATCGCGGCGCAAATCCTCACGCGCGCGGGCAAGTTCGAGCGTCAGATCGATCAGGGGCGAAAACAGCACCAGTGCGGCCGGGCCGCGGGCGACGACGTCGGGTTGCAACAGCAGGTCGACTGACAGGTGGCCGCCGGCCGAATCACCGGCAATCACAACCTGTTCCGCCCGTACCTGGGCGGTGAGCCAGTCCCAACCGGCCCGCACATCGTCGGCCGCGGTGGGGAAGCGGTGTCGTGGTGCCAGCCGGTAGTCGACGGTGAAAACCGGTAGCCCGGTCAGTCGCGAGAGCCACGACGTCAGCCGGCGGTGAGTGCGGGGCGAGCACAACGCGAAGCCGCTGCCGTGGACGAAGTAGATGGCGCCCCGGCTCGTCGAGACGCCGGGGGCGCGCACCCACTCACCGACAACGCGACGCCCATCGTGGTGCACGTCGACGTGCTCGATGCGCGTCCCGGCCAGTGAAGGTCCGAAGGCAGTCATGATGCCGGCGATGATCTGCCGTGACGCCCACAAGCCCCAGGTTTGCTCGGGCGGTAGTACCGCGCTGACCTGGCGCAATGTCGCCATGCTCACCAGCGCCGCGGAACGGGATCGCAACGATCCGCGAGTCGGCATCGACTCCGTCATGCGGGAAAGTCAACACGCAATGGTGACATTCGTCAATGGCAACGTCGCGGCGGCGTGTCCGTAAGCTAATCGAGGCCGGAATATAGCTGACCGGTCGTCTGTTGATGAGACCGTGCCACGACCACCTAATCCCGAAGTGCGTAAGCGCCTTCTCGCGGCGGGCCGCGATCTCATTCACGCGCGAGGCTTCGCTGCAAGCGGCGTCAAAGACATCACCGACGCGGCCGGGGTCCCTAAGGGGTCGTTCTACGCCTACTTTCCCAGTAAGGAGGCCTTCGCCGCGGCAATTCTCGATGCTTATTGGGTCGACATCGAGACTCGGCTCGTCCCCATCCTCGACGGCGATGGGTCGGCGGAGGATCGGATCAGGGCCTTCTTTCATGCGTTGGCCGACGAACACGAGGCCGGCAACTTTCTGCTCGGCTGCCTGATCGGCAACCTGTCGCTCGAGCTCAGCAGCAACAGCGAACCCGTTCGCGCTCAGCTCATCCGCATTCTGGAACGCTGGGGCAACGCCCTCGCCGACCGCGTGCGGTCCAGCGACCTTAGACGCGACGTCGACGCCGACGATGTCGCCTCCCGGCTTATCGAGGCCTGGGAAGGGGCGGCACTACGGGGCAAAATGATCCGCAGTCGCATTCCGTACGAACGCTTCGAAACCGACACCATCCCCGCGCTGCTGCGCTGATCCTGGGCTGGGAATGGCTGGGTGATTGTCGAAGTTACATAGACGACTGGTCATCTATAAAGCAAGGAGCCCGAAAGCCATGACACCAGAAGAAGACCTGCGCCGCGTCACGTTGCACTTGAACAACGGCACTAGCAGGATGCCGGCTCTAGGGTTCGGGACGTCGCTGTCCGATCGTTCGAAGACGCAAGACGCCGTCAAAGCCGCGGTCAAGGTCGGTTTCCGACACCTCGACGCGGCGGAACGCTATCGCAACGAGGCCGAAGTCGGCGCCGCGCTGCAGGAGTTGTTTGCTGACGGAACGGTTCGCCGCGAGGACCTGTTCGTGACGACAAAGTTGTGGAACAACAACCATCGCCCCGAACGGGTCAAGCCGGCGCTGCAAGCTAGCCTCGCCAGGCTCGGCGTCGATGCCGTTGACCTGTATTTGGTGCACACTCCATTCGCCTTCGAGCCCGGTGATGACCAGGACCCCCGGGACGTCCACGGCGCTGTGATCTATGACGATGGTGTCACGCTGGAAGAGACCTGGGCAGCGATGGAAAGCCTTGTCGACGAAGGGTTTACCGGGGCGATTGGACTGTCGGACATCGATGTCGACGGCGCCAAGCGGATCGCCGACACCGCCAGGATCAAGCCGGCCGTCATCGAGGTCGAGTCACATCCGTACCACCCGCAGTGGGACATCCATGGTCTGCGCGAGACGGACGGCATCGTCTTGCTGGCGTTCGCCTCACTCGGCCATGCGCTCGAGCCGCGACTGCTCGACGACCCACTGGTTGTGTCGATTGCGCAGCGGGTGGGGAAGACCCCCGCGCAGGTGCTGTTGGCGTGGGGCATTCAACGTGGCAGCGCGGTGTTGACTGGCTCGGTCAACCCAGCGCGCATCAGTGAGAATTTCGATGTGACCGGGCTGCCTGATGATGCGTTCGCTGACATCAACGAACGCCTCGAGACTCGCTACCGGTTCAATTCCGTTGTCGAGGGCGGGGAACCGGGATTCGCCGAGGTGCCTGCCGGCAGCTGACCGTCAGGCCGTCGACGTCGAGATCGCGTCGACGACGTCGTCCGCCGACAGGACGGCAACCGCGTAGTTGGGAATGTTGACCTCCAGGGCCGCGTGCATCTCCCTGTCGGAATAGCTCGCGGTCGCATCTTTGACCACGGTGACCTCGTAGCCCAACTCGGCCCCGAAGCGCACGGTCGCCTCCAAGCAGGTGTGTGCGATTAATCCCATCATGATCAGCTGGTGGATGCCCTGCCGCTTGAGCAGGACGTCCAGGTCGGTGTTGGCGAAGCCGCTTGAGCACCAATGCTCTTGGGCGACGACATCGCCGGGCTGCGGCTCGAACTCGCTGCGAAGCTCGCCGCCCCAGGTGCCGAACTCGAATGTCTTACGAGCCCACGCAGCCTTTTGGATCGGCGCGATGTACGTCCAGTTCTCGTAGTCGCCGGACCGGTAGCGGTGGTGCAGGGCGTAGAAGACCTGAATGCCGGCGGTGCGGGCGGCGTTCAGCACCTGGCTCATGTGCTCGACGCAGCCGTTGGCTTCGGCCACTGGCTTGAGGCGGTCCCATACCTTGCCGCCCTCGGAGATGAAGTCGTTGTACGGATCGATCACGACGAGGCCGGTGATACTTCTGCGGTATTTCACGGGCTCAACTCTGCTCCAGCGCCGCGGCAAGCACCACTGTTTACATATCAGGCGTCATATGTAACATTGTCCAGCATGGGAGTGCCGGTTCGACAGCCACGGGTTGGTGTCGTCGGCGCCGGTCCCGGCGGTATCGCGATGGGCATCGAACTGGCCCAGGGGGGCTACGACTTCACGATCTTCGAGCGCGGCGACGGGTTCGGCGGCACGTGGCGTAACAACACCTATCCGGGTGCCGCGTGCGACGTGCCGTCACATTTCTACTCGTTCTCGTTCGCGCTGAACCCGTACTGGAGCAAGACGTACGCCAACCAGCCTGAGATCCTCGAGTACTTGGAGAAGGTGGCCGACGACCACGGACTCGCGGCGCACTTGCGTACCCGCACCACCGTGACGGCGGTGCGGTGGTCAGATGCGGACGCGCGATGGACGATCGACACCGCGCAGGGACAGCGACACGAAGTCGACGTACTGGTCAGTGCGGTGGGAATGCTTGACGTTCCCAATATCCCGGCGATCCCGGGTCGAGAGTTGTTCGGTGGCCGGGTTTTCCATTCATCACGATGGGATCACTCGAAATCGACGGCGGGCGAACGGGTTGCGTCGATAGGAACGGGTGCCAGTGCCGTTCAATACGTGCCTGCCATCGCCGCGGAGACCGAGCATCTGACGATCTTTCAGCGCACCCCGATCTGGGTGGCGCCACGGTTCGACGACCCATTTACGCCGGCGCAGCAAGCGTTGTTCGCGAGCGATCCCGACGAAGCGCGCAAGGTGCGCGACGCGGCCTTCCAGCAGTACGAGGTGGCCGATTTCGACGTCGAATCCGACATGACCAAGATGCTGACCGACATGTCGTACGGCTATCTGATGAAAAAGGTGCAGGACCCGGAATTGCGGTCGAAGTTGTTGCCGGACTACCCCGTTGGATGCAAGCGGCCGCTGCAGTCCAAGACCTGGTTTCCAGTGTTCGCGCTACCGAACGTCACGTTGGAGACCTCGCCGATCGTGGCGTTCACCCAGAGTGGACTTCGCACCGCCGACGGTGTCGAACACCCGGTGGACACCGTGATCTTCGGAACCGGATTCAAGGCCGCCGACTATTTGAGCAGTCTGGATGTATACGGCAGTGGTGGCCGGCGACTGCACGACGAATGGTGCGACGGCGCCGAGGCGTATCTGGGCACCGCCATACCCGGCTACCCGAACCTGTTCACGCTGTACGGGCCGAACACCAACGGGATCACCTCGATGATCTACATCCTCGAAGCGCAGGCTGAGTTCGTTCGCCGACTGCTCGACACGATGACTCGAGAAGCAATCGCTGCGGTCGATGTCAAACGCGGACCGCATGACGACTTCAATGCCGAAATCCAGCGGGCTTTGGACACCACCGTCTGGACGGCCAACTGCAGCAACTACTTTCGTCATCCCAGCGGCAAATTAGTGACCCAGTATCCCTACAGCGGGGCCAAGTTCGCGCAGCGACTCGCCGCCGTCGGTTTGGACGTCTTCGATACCTACGCAAAGGTTGGCAACCGATGAACGGTGTGCATCACACGGCGATCGTGACCACCGACGTCGAACGCGCACTGAGCTTTTGGCAGGAGGGTCTCGGTCTCACGGTACTCTTCGATCACGTCTTCACCGGCGACTGGCAAACTCTCTTCGACGCCAAAGCCGACAAGCTTCGGTCAATCTTTCTCGGCGATCCCGGCGCGCCAGAGACCGGCATTGTCGAGCTTGTGGTGTTCGACGACCCTGAACCTGCGACGGAATCGGTGGCGGGACCGTCGCCAGGTTTCTTCCTGGTCTCGCTGAATCGTGACGTCGAACCGGCGCTTCGCCGGCTGGCCGATGCGGGATTCAGAGACGGAGTCCGGCAGATCGCCGTTCCCGCGCCCCAGGGAAAGCAGGTGCAGATGGCCGTGATCACGGCGCCCGACGGGGTGCGCGTCGAACTGATCGGACCGGCGCGATGAGCGCGATCGTGACCGGCGGTGCCTCGGGTATCGGCGCCGCCACCGCCGACCGGTTACGCCGGGCGGGACACGACGTCGTCACCTGGGATCTGAGCGGCGGTGACATCGCCTGCGACATCAGCGATCCCGACGCGGTGACCGCGGCGCTTGCGGAGACGGTCGCGAAGGCCGGCGTGCCGGAACGCCTGGTCGCCTGCGCCGCGATAGGTGCATCCGGCGTGCTGCTCTCGCAGGATCCCGCCGACTGGAAGCGGGTCATCGACGTCAACCTCACCGGGACCTGGCTGACCATGCGCGCGGTCGCGCAGACGATGATCGACAACGGTAGCGGCGGTTCCATCGTCGCCGTGTCGAGCATCAGCGGAACGGTCGCCGACCGGGGCATGGGCGCGTACTGCGTCTCGAAAGCCGGCGTAGACATGCTCGTTCGGGTGGCCGCAAGCGAATGGGGTCCGCATGCCATTCGGGTCAATGCGGTGGGACCTGGCGTCACCCGAACGCCCATGCTCGGTGGCGCCGAACAGATTCCGGGATGGCTCGACGCGTTGGGTCAGCGCACCGCTCTCGGACGGGTGGGGGAGGCCGACGATGTCGCCGAAGCCGTCGTCGCAATGCTCGAGATGAATTGGGTGACAGGGCAAACCGTGCTGGCAGACGGTGGCCTGGCCCTGCAGAGCCCGATCGACACTTACGGCCACGTTCAGCGGCTGCAGGGAAGGCGCGGATAGCGGGTCTCGACGCTCTTTACCTGATCACAGGGCAAGCGTAGGGTTCCGCTGTGCGGTAGGCATTGTCCCGGCGTTGAAGACAGCACCGCTTTCGACAGGGACGGAGTTTGATTGCGATGCAACGCGTTGCGATAGTCACGGGCGCGAGTCGCGGGATCGGCGCGGCAACCGCACTGCTCATGGCGCGGCGAGGATTTCGCGTCGTCGTCAACTACCGGTCAAGCGTTGTTGAGGCGCAGCAGGTGGTCAGCGCTGCACATGCGGCCGGCGGCGAAGCACTCGCCATTCGATCGGACGTCACGTCACCCGAAGACGTCAGCCGCATGGTCGGGGAAACCAGAGCCACCTGGGGCCGCATCGATGTGCTCGTGCACAACGCGCTGATCCCCTACGACGTCACGTCATTTGCGGATCTGACCTGGCAGCAGCTCGGCAATAAACTGGAACGAGAATTGCATGCGGCGTTCCTTTTGACGAAAGCTGTTGTGCCGGACATGATTACAGGTGACTACGGCCGTCTGGTCTATATGACTACAGTCCTGTCCAGGCGGCCGCGCGGCGGTATGATCACCCTCGGCACAGCGAAGGCCGCCCTTGACCAGTTCGTTCGCTATGTCGCGCTGGAGCTTGCGCCGCACCAGATCACGGCAAACCTGGTCTCGCCGGCCACCGTTGCCAATACCGAAGCGAACCAGCTTCTGAGCGTCGAAAACCTCGATGATCTGCGAGCATCCAGTCCGATGAGACGTCTCGTCACACCTGAAGAGGTCGCTCACACCATCGCGTTTCTCGCAAGTGAGGACTCCGGCTTCATCACCGGGCACTGCGTGGAGATCAACGGCGGACTTGCCATGGATTGATCCCAAGTGGTCACGACGGCAATGATCAGCGGCAGAAGGGTCGGGTAGTGGAAGTCATCGATCTCGCCTACGTGGGCCGCGGAATACACGAAGAACTCATCGCCCATATCGCCGACCAGGAGAGCTATTTCGAAGACGAAGGGGTCCACGTCGCCGTTCGCGACGGGATTGGATGGCCGGCGGAGAGGCTGCGCCGCGGGGCAGTCGTCGGGCTGGGTAGGGCTCTGCAATCTCGCTTGACCGACCGGATCGATTGGACGGTTGTGAGCGTGAGCACCGATCGTCCTCTTTTCTGGTTTCTCGGTGGCGCCACCGTGAAGTCGATGGCAGATCTTCGTGGACGACGTCTTGCGGTCCATGGACCGGCGGACCCGCCGGGCGCGTTTGCCCGGATTGTGCTGCGCCAGCATGGTTTGAATCCCGACCGCGATGTGCAATGCGTGGTGCGGCACCCCGGTGACTACCAAATGGATGTGCGTCGGCTCAGAGACGGATCCATCGACGCGGCGTATGTGGGTAGCACACTGGCGCCCGAACAGGTCGCAGAAGAGGAAGGCTTTCATGTCCTGGCTTTCGTCGGCGATCACTTCCAAATCCCCACGGTCGGTGTGGCTGTGGATCCGCGCCACGTTCCTCTGGACAGCGCTGCGCTCGCGGCGGTAGTGCGGGCCAACCAGCGTGCGCTCCGCCTGCTCCACGAACATCCGCAGCGGGGCGTCGCCTATGTCGCGTCGCTCCTCGACCGACTCACGCCGCTAGAGGCGCAGCGGTACTACGAACGTTACGTCGAGCCGTACTTCCTGCCCGACCGCGTCGTGGCCCTTCCATCAGTGCAACGCTCAATCGATTCGGTGGCAATGCAACTCGACGTTGCCACGACACGAGCCGACGCCTTCTACGCGGGTGTCGATAGCTCCGACCGGAATGACTGAACCCCCGAGGGCGTTACGCCGCTCATGCCCGCTGGAGTCTTGCTCATCCCACGCACCGGTGCCGCCAATCTCGTCGACGACGTCCTCGACCAAGCCAGACGCGCTCACGAGCTCGGCGTCAAGAAGGTGTGGCTGGCGCAACAGCTGAACTACGACGCCATCTCGCTGGCCGGGCTGGTCGGTGCCGCCCTACCCGGATTGGGTGTCGGCACGTCGGTGGTGCCGATCAACCCGCGGCATCCCCTGATCGTGGCCCAGCTGGCGCAGACGGCGCAGGCAGCCACCCACGGCAACTTCAGTCTCGGGCTCGGACTCGGCGCGCGCCTCGTCGAGCGCCCGGCGTTCGGCAACGACTGGATTAACGTGATCACCCGGCTTCGGGAGCACCTGACGATTTTGCGCTCGGTCTTCGATACCGGCCGTGTCGACTTTCACGGCAGTGAACTCAGCGCCAGCCCGACCTGGCCGGTGCAGGTCGCCGGCGGCACTCCGGTCCCGGTCTACGTTGCCGCGATGGGCCCGAAGGCGTTGCAGGTCACCGGCGAGCTCGCCGATGGAACGATTCCCTATCTGGCGGGCCCGCGAACCATCGGCGAATTCATCGCGCCAACAATCAACAAGGCCGCAGCCGACGCGGGCCGCCCGACTCCGCGTGTCATTGCCGCGGTGCCGGTCGTGGTGTCCGACGATGTCGACAGTGCCCGGTCCGCGGCTGCCGAGCAGCTCAGCTTTTACGAGGCCATACCGTCCTACCGCAATGTCATCGCACGAGAGGGCGTCGAAAGAATCACCGATCTGGCTGCGATCGGATCGCAGAAATCGGTCGCGCGGCAACTGACTTCGTATCTGGATGCGGGCGCCACAGAGTTGACCCTAAGTCCGCTGGAGCGGGCTGATTCGGCCGACCGTGAAGCGTTGTGGAGGTTAGCCGCGGCTCTGTGAGTGACCGCGTGCCGTGGGCGAATTACTTGGCGTGGAACGCGAGGAACGCGTCCCCGGGGATCATGCTTGACGGAGAGGCCATCGCTGCACCAGCACCCAGAAATGTCGCGCCGGTGGCGAGCACCGAAAATGCGATCGACACAACTGACCGCTTCGCCTCCACGCGGCCGGTTACCGCCGACGATGTGCTGCTATCAGTTGCCTTCATGCTGATGACAATAACGGCGAAAGGTAAAGGATCTCTGTCCGAACTCGATGAATTCGCCGGCGAATCTTAAGACTGTAATTGCCCGGCGATCGCCTTCTTGTCGACCTTGCCCACCGGCGTGGTCGGCAGCGACGCCATCGCCTTCAGCACATCGGGTCGCGCGTGGCGGGCCACCCCTCGCTGGTCGAGGTAAGCATTCAACTCCGTCAACGTCAGCTGCTTACTAGAAAAAACGACTGCCGCGCAGATCTTTTCGCCGAGGTAAGGGTCAGGTAGCGCCACCGCGGCTGCTGACGAAATCGCCGGGTGGGCGCGCAAGTGCTCTTCCAGGTCGGCCGCGGGGATGGTCTCACCGCCACGATGGATGACGTCCTTCACTCGGCCGGTGACCTCTAAATTTCCGCCCGGGTGTTGACGGACCAGATCGCCGCTGCGATAGAAACCTTGCGGGTCGAACGAGGTCGCGTTGGCGTCATCGGAGCGGAAGTACCCGTTGAACGTGTACGGCCCGCGGACCAGGAGTTGACCCTCAGTACCTGCGGCGACGGGTTCGCCCGCGTCGTCGACGATGCGGAGTTCGTCGTCGGGACACAGCGGCCGTCCCTGGGTGTGGTCGACAACCTCGGGCGGGTCCCCGGGCCGGGTGTAGTTCAACAATCCTTCGGCCATCCCGAACACCTGTTGCAAGCCCGGTGTCAGAGTCTCTCGAACGCGTTGTGCATCAATGGCTTCCAGTTTGGAACCGCCAACTTGCAACAGCCGCAGCGACGTCGGCACCTCCGGTTCCCACTCGGTGGCATGTGCCCACAGGTTCGCCAGCGCCGGCACCAGGGCGGTGGCGGTCACACCGTGGCGCGCGATGGCGCCAAACGCCGATTCCGGGCTCGGGTTGGCCAGGAACACGGTCGCCGCACCGGCCGATATGGCGCCGAGTAACCCCGGGCATGCCAGCGGGAAATTGTGCGCCACAGGCAAAGCCGCCATGTACACGTCGTCGGAGGTGAGCTCACAGAGTTCGGCGCTGGCGGTGGCGTTGTAGACGTAGTCGTTGTGGGTGCGGGGGATGAGCTTTGGCGTGCCGGTGGTGCCTCCCGACACCAGAAGGAGGGCAGGGGATTCCGGGTCGGGGCGGTGGGCAGGCTTCTGGGTGGTACTGGCGTACACCTGAGACCAGGTGAGGAACGGCCCGGGTTCGCCATCGACGATGACGTGACGAAGCGCGGAATTGTCGCGGATTACTTCTTCCGCCATCGGGCGGTAGTCGAAACCGCCTGCGGCGTCGGGGATTATCAACGCGGTCGCCTCGCTGACGGCGGCGAAGTGCCTCAGTTCGGCTGCACGGTGGCCGGTCAGGCACATCACCGGGATTGCGCCGGCGCGTAGCAGCGCGAACAGTGCCACGGCGAATTCGCACGTGTTCGGCAACTGCAGGAGCACCCGATCGCCGGCGTTGATGCCCAACTCCGCCACGCCGGCGGCCGCGCTGTTGGCGCGTTCGTCGAGTTGCGCGAAGGTCAACCGCGTTGGCCCGTCGGCATCGATGACCGCGGTGCGTGACGGCCAGCGCTGGGCTGAGTCGGACAACAGCGAGTCAACGGTTCGGCCAGTCCAGTATCCGGCGGCCCGGTAGGCCGCCGCACGGTCGGGCGGAAACGGCACAAAGCCTTCCATCACGGAAGACGACATCACTTGCCTCCAATTCGGTTCCCCGCGACGCAAAGGGCGGGATGGACGACGAACGTCCATCCCGCCCAGCGCGTCGCTTGCCTAGAAGCTAAGCAGCCCGGTGAACAAATCGGGGGCCGCCGACCCTACGGTGTCTGCCGTCATCGTCGTCGAGGACTCGCCCAGCATGCCCAGCGCCGTGACGAACTGCTCGGGCCAGGTCAACACCAGGCGTTGCAGCAGGCTGCCGTCGCCGAGCAGTCCGGAGAAGAATTGCGGTGAACCGTCGATGGGGTTGGTGCCCACGTCGGCACCATTGATGAAGGCACCGAACACGTCGGACGATAGGTTGTTGAGGTCGGACATGCCCTGGGTGGTGTCACCTGCGGTGAAGTCGGCCGAGATGGTGTCCAAATCATTCGTCAGCACCAGTTGGGCAGTGATTTCGGGGGAGAGCAACGCCTTGAGGCCGTCTCTCAGCTCGTCGTAATCGCCGAAAGTTTGAAGCAGACTTGTCTGGATCTGCGAGAGCTCGACAGGAATCGAATTGGTCGTGAGGCCACTATCGCTGGTTTCATCCACGAGAGGACTTAGCAAGGGCCTCAGCGTGTGGTCCGTCACCTCCAGCATGTACGCGTTCAAGTCGCTGTACGCCTGTTCGCTGTTCCCGGCTTGGAAGTCGGCGGAGAGCAATCCGATGAGGCTGTTGGTCTCGGAGATACCGGTAGCCGGGTTGGTCACGGTGCCGCCGAACAGCCCGAAGACATAGCCGTCGTCGCCTCCGTACCAACCGCCGTAAAGCGAGTTCTGAACACCCGACTCGAAGCCGGTCAGCGCGTCGGTGATCTGAATGCCGAAATGGTCTGACATGTTGCCGAGCGCCGCGGAAAGGTCAGTGCTTCCCTTGGCGGCCTCGGTTTGCAGGTCCGCCAGGTTGGCCTGGGTGTCGGAGAGGAACGTCGTCCAGTCGACTTCTCCCGAGGCCAGGTTGACGTCCACGTGCACCGGAGCGGGGGAGGTCGGCGCCTCCAGGACGAACAGACCAGCGCCCACGACCGCGAGCCCGGCGATCATGAGGCGACTCGCATGGGCCGCCATCGACAGGGAGGGGATAGCTGGATGCACAGGCATCTCCTTAAGTCAGCATAAGTGTTTATCGCGCCATAACCAGGCGGGACGGGACGCTACCTGAGATTTAGCTGAGCCACAATAGGTATGCCTACCCTCACTTAATGGTGAGGAATCGCTCCAGACGCACTGCTGCGCCGGTGGCGTTCGCAGGTACCCAGCCACTACAGTAGCCAGCAATTTAGGCTAGCCTCCACTAACTGACTCAAGGGGTGGGTGTGACAACTGGTGGGGTCGGGGCTTTCGTCGCGGGCAGCCCGAGTGATGTGCGCGCTGAGGTCGCCGAACTGCTCGGTGTCAGCGCCGACGCGGTCGATCCCGGCGGCAACCTCGTCGGTCAGGGTCTCGACTCGATCAGGATGATGTCGCTGGCCGGGAAGTGGCGTCGTCGAGGGGTCGATGTCGACTTTGCCGCGTTGGCCGCAGAGCCCACCGTCGAGGCGTGGTCGCTGCTGGTCGGCAAGGGAATGGGCGAACCTGTCGCGTTGGCCGTGCCCACCGATTCCCCTGACGACGCATTCCCGCTCGCCCCCATGCAGCACGCTATGTGGGTGGGCCGTCACGAGAGTCAGCCGCTCGGCGGCGTGGCAGGACACCTGTATGTCGAATTCGACGGCGGTGCAATCGATCCCGATCGCCTACGCCAGGCCGCGACCTCGCTGGCCGCACGTCACCCGATGTTGCGGGTTCAATTCGGGGCCGACGGAACCCAGCGCATCGGAGCGCTTACCGAGTTTCCGCTCGCCGTCCATGATGTCCGCGACCTCGCCGCCGGGGTTGTCGAGCAGCGGCTGCTCGAGATTCGCGAGGCCAAGTCGCGCCAGCAGCTCGACGGGCAGGTTTTCGAACTCTCGATCTCGCTGCTGCCCGGCGAACGTTCGCGTCTGCATGTCGATTTGGACATGCAAGCCGCGGACGCGATGAGCTACCGCACGCTGATGGCCGACCTGGCCGCGCTCTATCGGGGCCGTCAGCTAGCCGACTTGGGCTTCACCTACCGGGAGTACCGCCAGGAGATCCTGCGCCGAGAGGCCGAGCCGCGTCCCGCCCACGACGCCGATCGGGAGTGGTGGTCGCAGCGCATCCCTGAACTCCCGGATCCGCCCCGGCTGCCGTTGGGCAACCGGAACGGGTTGTCTACCAAGAGCACTCGACGCTGGCAGTGGCTGGACCCGGCAATCCGCGACGCCCTGTTCGCGCACGCCCGCGCCCGCGGCATCACCCCCGCGATGACGTTCGCTGCGGCCTTCTCGCACACGCTGGCCTGTTGGTCGAGCACCTCGCGATTCCTGCTGAACGTGCCGTTGTTCGGCCGCGAGGCCATCCACCCCGACGTCGACAGCCTGGTCGGCGACTTCACCTCATCGCTGCTCCTCGACATCGACCTCACCCGGACGTCGGACGCGCAATCGCGAGCGCACGCAGTGCAGGAGGCCATGCGGACGGCTGCCGCGCACGCCAGCTATCCGGGACTGTCAGTGCTGCGGGACCTGGCTCGCCACCGCGGAACCCCGGTGCTCGCCCCGGTCGTGTTCACCAGTGCGTTGGGACTCGGCGAGTTGTTCTCCGAGGACGTGACCGAGGCATTCGGCACACCGACCTGGATCATCTCGCAGGGTCCGCAGGTCTCGCTCGACGCGCAGGTCACCGAATTCGATGGCGGCGTCATGGTGAATTGGGATGTCCGCGAAGACGTTTTCCCGGCTGGCGTCATCGACGCGATGTTCGCTCATCACATCGACGAACTGCGACGGCTGGCCTCCAGCTCGGACGCGTGGACGCAATCCGACCCGCCTGCGCTGCCGGCGCAGCAGCGCGCGGTGCGCGACACGGTCAACGGCCGCACGACCGAGCCCAGCGGAGAACGACTGCACGACGGCTTCTTTCACCAGGCCGAGCGGCAACCTGAGGCGCCCGCCGTTCTGTCCAGCGACGGTGACCTGACCTACGGTGAGCTGCGCCAGCAGGCACTGATACTGGGCCAGACGTTGCGCGCCAACGGAATTGGTGATGGTGACACCGTCGCGATCATGGGCCCCAAGACCGCCGAACAGGTGCCGGCGCTGCTGGCGATCCTGGCCGCGGGTGGGGTCTACCTGCCGATCAGCGTCGACCAGCCCCGCGAACGTGCCGAACGCATCCTGCAAGCCGGTCGGGTGAAGCTGGCGTTGGTGTGCGGTGGGGAGCCGATGTCGCTGCCGTTGCCCGCGTTGACGATTGCCGACGTGCTCAACGACGCTCCCGTCGATTCGCTGTTCGAGCCCGCTGCCGGCGATCCGGCCGAGATCGCCTACGTGCTGTTCACCTCGGGCTCCACCGGCGAACCCAAGGGCGTCGAGGTCAGCCACGCCGCCTCGATGAACACCGTCGAATTCATTGGTCGGCATTTCGACATCGGGCCCGAGGACCGGTGTTTGGCCTTATCGACGCTCGAGGGTGACATCTCGGTGATGGACATCTTCGTCACCCTGCGGACCGGTGGCTCGATCGTGGTGGTCGACGAAGCGCAGCGGCGCGACCCTGACGCGTGGGCGCGGCTGATCGACGAACACCGTGTCACGGTATTGCACTTCATGCCCGGCTGGCTGGAGATGCTGGCCGAGGTCGGCGCCGCACGACTGTCCTCGGTACGGGTGGTCCCGACCGGCGGTGACTGGGTACGGCTCGAGGTCGTTCGCCGCCTGCGCGCCGAAGCCCCCGGGCTCCGCTTCGCCGGCCTCGGGGGTGCCACCGAAACTGCCACGCACAACACCATTTTCGAAGTCGGCGACCTGGGCCAGCTCCCACCGGAGCTTACTGCGCTGCCATTCGGTACCCCGCTCACCAACAATGCGTGCCGCGTGGTGAACGACCGGGGAGGCGACTGCCCCGACTGGGTGGTCGGCGAACTGTGGATCAGCGGACGGGGCATCGCGCGGGGATACCGCGGCCGAGAAGACCTCACCACCGAGCGGTTCGTCGAAGACAGTGGCCAAACGTGGTATCGCACTGGCGATCTGGCCAGATACTGGCCGGACGGCGTCCTGGAATTCGCCGGACGCGCTGACCAGCGTGTCAAGATCAGCGGCTACCGGGTCGAGATCGGCGAGGTCGAGGTGGCACTGCGACGGATCCCTGGGGTGGCAACGGCGGTCGCGGCGTTGGTGGCGACGACCGGCGGCGCGCAGGTACTGGCCGCGGCCGTGCACGCCGAAAGTCCGCAGCTCACCGCCGACAGTGTACGCACCGCGATGGCTGAACTCGTTCCGGCCCACATGATTCCGCAGCACCTGTCGTTCGCGGACCACATCCCGTACACGCTCGCCGGAAAGACCGACCGACGCGTTGTCACCGCACAGCTTTCCGCCGCGGTGGCGGAATCATCGGCGCCCGAGTACTCCGCACCGTCGACACCTGTCGAGTCCGCGGTCGCAGCGATCATCGGAGACGTGCTCGGCGCCGCCGCGGTCGGTATCGACGACGACTTCTTCGCCCTGGGCGGAGACTCGGTGCTGGCGACCCAGACCGTCGCGCGCATTCGTGCCTGGCTCGACACACCCGACATCATCGTGGCCGACATCTTCGCCACCCGAACCGTTTCCGCGCTCAGCGAGTTGCTGGTCCGCCGCGAATCCGACCCGGGCCGACTCGAACAGGTCGCGGAACTGTACTTGGAAGTCGTCGGCATGGACGCCGGCCACGTGGTGGCGGCGATCGCCGGAAACGAAGCGGTGTAATGATTTTCGACAACCTGACCTCGGTGCAGAAGAAGGAATTCCCGTCTTGGGTCAAGCGATTCCCCGGCCGCGGCGTCGGGACCCGAGGTGCCACCGTCGTTTTCCCGCATGCGGGCGGCGCGGCCGCCGGCTACCGGAAACTGGCGATGGCGCTGGCCGCCGGTGGTGGTGACACCTACGTCGTCCAGTATCCGCAGCGCGCCGAGCGCCTCGCCGAGCCCGCCGCCGAAACGGTGCAGGGTCTCGCTCGCAGCCTGTTCGTTGCCGGTCCCTGGCGTCAGGTGGCGCCGCTGCGGCTGTTCGGGCACAGCATGGGCGCCGTCGTCGCATTCGAATTCGCCCGGATCGCCGAATCCCGCGGCGCCCCAGTGCAGAAGCTGTGGGCCTCGGCAGCCCCCGCGCCCTGCACCGTCGAAGCCAAGCCCGATCTGCCGACCAGCCATGACGACCTGTTGGTCGACATGACCGATTTCGGTGGAACGGACGTGGAACTGCTGGCCGACCCGGAATTCGCCGAGCTGCTGGTCACCGCGATGCGCGCCGACTATGCGGCGATCAATCGCTATGCCTGCGGCCCGGATGTCCAGATCGCGGCGGACATCTCAGCCTTGGGCGCGTACAGCGACCCCCGCGTCGACGCCGACGAACTGGAACGCTGGGCGACGCACACGGCGGGCGCCTTCGACCTCGACTGGTTCGACGGCGGCCACTTCTATCTCGACGACCACATCGACGATGTCGTCACGCGGGTGAACGCCGGTGGCTGAGCACAGTTTCGCCGGGCCGACGGATCCGGTCGTGGTGGTCGGCATGGCGTTGGAGGCACCCGGCGGCATCGACACCGCCGATGCGTACTGGGAGTTGCTCTCGCAAGGGCGTGAGGCGTTGACGGCATTTCCGGTCGACCGCGGCTGGGCGGTGCGCGAGCTGTTCGCCGGATCCCGGTGCAAAGGTTTCAAGGAGATCCACGACCGCGGCGGCTTTCTGCGCGACGCAACGATATTCGACCCTGAATTCTTCGGGATCTCGCCACGCGAGGCGGTCGCGATGGATCCCCAGCAACGCGTCGCGCTGCGGGTGTCGTGGCGGGCGCTGGAAAACAGCGGCATCAATCCCGACGAGATGGCCGGCCACGACCTGGCCTGCTACCTCGGGGCATCGGCCACCGGATACGGACCGCAGATGGCCGAGTTCTCCGAGTACAGCGGACATCTGCTCGCTGGCACCGCGTTGAGCGTCATCTCCGGACGGATCGCGTACACGCTAGGGTCGACCGGCCCGGCGGTGACCATCGACTCCTCCTGCGCCTCGGCGCTCGTCGCGTTCCACGCGGCGGTCAGGGCCCTGCAGAGCGGCGACTGCGACCTGGCGCTGGCCGGCGGTGTCAACGTGCTGGGCTCGCCCGGGTTTTTCGTCGAGTTCTCCAAACAGCACGCATTGTCCGACGACGGCCACTGCCGTGCCTACAGCGCGCAGGCCAGCGGGACGGTGTGGGCCGAAGGCGCCGCAGTCTTTGTGCTGCAGCGAAAGTCGGCGGCGTTGCGGGACGGGCGGCACATCCTCGCCGAGGTACTCGGCAGCGCCATCAACCATGACGGACGCAGCGCCGGACTGAGCGCACCAAGTGGCGCAGCCCAGGTCAACTTGTTCCGGCGCGCGATGGCCGAGGCCGGGATCCGCCCCGGCGAGGTTGGCATGGTCGAGGGGCACGGCACCGGCACCCGGCTCGGTGACCGCACGGAGTTGCAGTCGTTGGCGCAGACCTACGGCGACACCGACCGCGGAGCGCTGTTGGGTTCGGTCAAGTCGAATCTGGGTCATGCGCTGGCCGCCAGCGGCGCGCTGGGTCTGGCGAAAATTCTGGTGTCCGGCGAGCGCGGGGCCGTGCCGCCGACGCTGCACGTCGACGACGCCAGCCCCGAGATCGACTGGGCTAAGCAGGGTTTGCGTCTTGCGAGGACGTTGACGCCGTGGGCTGCCGTCGAGGGCCGCCGCGTGGCGGCCACTTCGGCGTTCGGAATCGCCGGCACCAACGCCCACGTCATCGTCGCTTGCCCCGAGGCCGCGTGATGCTCGCCCAGCCGTTGCCCGATGGCCGCGTCCCGGTGCTGCTGTCCGCGCATGACGACCGGCTGATCAGCCAGGACGCTCACGCGATTCTCGAATACATGAATCATGGCGACGAAGAACATGATCCGACCGTCGGCATCGCGTCCACCTTGCTCCAGCTGCGGCGGGTGCGGCGGCACCGCGCCGTGGTGCGGGCCGCGAACCGCGACGAGCTGTCAGCCGCCTTGTCGGCGCTGGCTCGCGGCGACGACCATCCGCTGGTGGCCCGGTCGTCGAAGAGCGTGGCGCCCTGCGTTGCATTCGTCTTTCCCGGCCAGGGCAACCAATGGCAGTCGATGGGCTCGGAAGCGTATCGACTACTGGCCGCCTATCGCGCCGAAGCCGACCGTTGCGCGGAAGCCTTCGTCGCGGCCGGTTACCCGTCACCACTTCCATACCTTCAAGGCGGCGGGGAACGGGAGTGGTCACGGGCCGAGATTCAGGGCGCGCAGTTCACCCACGCGGTCAGCCTGGCGGCGCAGTGGAAATTTTCGGGAGTGCTGCCTGCCATTACCGTCGGGCACAGCCTCGGGGAGATCGCGGCCGCCTATGTCGGCGAGAAGATTTCGCTGCCCGACGCAGTCAATTTGGTCGGCGCACGTGCGAGTGTGGTCGGTCGGTTGACTGGTCGTTATGCGATGGTGGTGCTCGGTCTCAGCGTCGACGACGCGCTGACGGTGATCGCCGAAACACCCGGCTGGCTGGAGGTTTCGGCGGTCAACGGTCCGTCGGCCACGGTGGTCTCCGGTGATCACGACGCGGTGGTCGCGGTGGCAGAGCTGGCCCAGGCGCGCGGCGTGTTCGCCCAGCAACTCACGGTGGACTATCCGGGCCACACCAGCGCGCTGCGTCCGTTGGGCGCCGAACTGGTCACGCTGCAGCCGCGGTCGTCGTTTCGTGACGGGGGCAAAGTGTTCATCGGCTCGGCCGTCGGCGGCGAGGTCGGCAGCGACGTCAACTTCTCTCAGTACTGGTATGAAAGCCTCTGCAGCACAGTGCGTTTTGATCGTGCCGTGATCGCCGCGCAGAAGTGTGGCGCCGAGGCTTTCATCGAGATGTCGGCGCACCCGTCGTTGCTCTACCCGCTCAGCGAGGTGGTCAGTGACGATTCGGCGGTGGTCCTCGGTTCGGGTCGCCGCGACGGACCGCTCACCGATGCGCTGTCGGCGAATGTCGCCGCGGCCGCGATCGCCGACCCGGGCTACGGGTGGGCCGATGCGATGCCGGCGACGCTCATGCCACCGCTGCGTGGATTCCCGAACGCCCCGATGCGGGCCGTGCACCTCTGGGCCGCACCAGATCCCGTCACCAACACCCTGAGCGACGTGGCGAACCCGTTGACGGTTGCCGTCGAAGAATGGCAGCCCGTCGACGCGACGACTCTGGCCGCCGCCGCCCGGTGTGCCATTGCGATCGTCGGCGACAGCGGGGGACAGCTCCGTGCCGCCGCCTCGAGACATCGCGGCTATCAGGTGGTGGCACCGCGTGATGCGGAAATCGTTGCGGTGGTGGCACCGACGCTCTACCACTGCGACGCGACCGAAGCCGTCGCCCAGATCGCCGGGCGGACAGACGCGGGACTTCCCGACTACGACGCGATCATCGGGCCGCGGTGCCGGGTGGTGTGGCTGCTCACCGCCGGTGGCGAACGAGTCGTTCGCGCTGACGCGCAGGCCCGCCCAGCGCAGGCGGCGCTGGCGGCGATGCACCGCAGCATCGGCTTCGAATTCGGCGACCAGACGTTCGGCAGCCTCGACCTGCCGGCCGGCGACCTCGACCCGCATACCGCAGTTGCCGCGCTCGATGCGCTGCTCGGCGATGCCGGTGTGATGGCGCTGCGCGGCAGCGAGCCGCGGCGCTACGTCCGCACCCTTCGCAAAGACCGCGTGTCCGCAAATACCCCCGCCGCGCTGGACAACGTGGTGATCACCGGCGGAAGCGGCGCCATCGGCCTGCGATACGCCCAGTACTGCGTCGAGCGGGGTGCGCGCCGTCTGATCCTGTTGAGTCGCAACGGGTTAGCGCCCGAGAAGCTGACGCAGCTGATCGGGCGGCATCACGTCGAGGTATATGCCCCGCTCTGCGATATCACCGACCGCGCCGCGGTGGCGGCCGTCGCGTCCGAATTCGCTGGAACAGGTGCGTCCTTGCTGATCCACACCGCGGGAATCGCCGCGGCATCCGAACACCGCGAGTTGGCCGGCGCGGACGTGGCCGCGGCGTGCGCCGCCAAAGTAGCCGGCCTCGCCGCGATGGCCGACGGGTGGCCGCTGCAACCGGAATGCCGGATCCTGGCGTGCTCGTCGGTCTTCGGTGTCTGGGGTGGCCACGGCCACGCCGCCTACGCGGCATCCAACCGGGTCCTCGACGAGCTGGCGACCCAACTGCGCGCAACGGGGCTGGACTGCACGGCAATTCGGTGGGGGCTGTGGCAAGACGCCGGGGTTGTCGCGGCCGTCGAGATCGCCCGCACCGAACGCTCGGGCCTGATCGCAATGCGGGCCGATTCGGCGGTAGCCGCCAGCCTGGGCCGCTACGCCGACGACCCGTTGATATTCGACGCCGACTTCGACCGGCTTCGGGTGTTCTTCGAAAGCCAGGGTATGCGGATGCCGTTCGACCGGCCCGGCACCGACGGCGAGCGCGACGAGTTCGACCCGCGACCGTTACCTGAGGTGGTGCTGACCGAACTTGCGTCGACGTTGCAACTGGGCGAGGCAGAGTCGATCGACGCGACGGCGTCGCTGATCGACCTCGGACTGGACTCACTGCTGGCCCTGGACCTGCGGCGGCGGCTGCGCCGCGCGGTGGGCCATTCGGCTCCGGTGGCACGGATGCTCGGCGGGATCACCGTCAACGAACTGATCGACGTCCTGAGCGCGATCGACGGCCAGGACATGGGGAAGGTTGGAACCCACGCGTGACTGACACCACCGACTCCGACACGCTGGAAGCGCAGCGCCTGGAATTGTTGCGCCGCAAGATCGCCGAGCGTGGCCTGAGTCGACTGCGCGCCGCCACGGACGCTGTCGAACGGCGTCCGGAGATGTCCGACGGTCAACGGCGCATGTGGTTCGTCCAGTCGGTCGACCCGGACGGCGCGCTGCTCAACATCTGCGTGTCCTACCGCGTCACCGGCGACGTCGACGTTACGCGACTGCGCCACGCGGTAGATGCCGTCGCACAACGTCACCCAGTGCTGCGCACCACGTATCACACCGGCCGCGACGGTGACCCTTACCCGGTTGTCCACGACGACCTGCGCCCGGGTTGGGCGGAACACGACCTGTCCGCGCTTGCCGAGCAAGCCCGCCGACTCAGGCTGGAAGTGTTGGCCCAGCGGCAGTTCCGGCAACCGTTCGACCTGGCCAAAGACTCGCCGCTACGGATCGCCGCAGCCCGGATCAGCGCCGACGAGCTGATGCTGCTGTTTACCGCGCACCACATCGCTTGGGATGACGGTTCGTGGGCGCCGTTCTTCACCGACCTGACTCGGGCTTACATCGACGAGTGCAACACCGCGCCGGCTCCGACGATCGCGGGCGACCCAGTCCGCACCAGCGCCGAGGACCTGACGTACTGGCGCTCGCTGATGGCGGATCTGCCTGAGCCGCTTGAACTTCCCGGTCCCAACGGCTCGGTGGTCCCCAGCACGAGGCGCGCCCAACGAACCACCGCGCGGCTGTCGTCCGACACCGTCGACCGCGTTGCCGCCTTCGCGCGGGAAACCGGTGCCACGCCGTACATGGTTTTGATGGCGGCATTCGGTGCGCTGGTGCACCGGTACACCCACGCCTGCGACTTCCTGGTCGCCATCCCGGTGCTGAATCGCGGTGCCGGAACCGAGGACGCGATCGGCTACTTCGGCAACACCCTCGTCCTGCGGATGCGGCCCGAGCCGCGGCAGACCTTCCGGGACCTGCTGGCACAGACCCGAGACAGTGCGGTCGGAGCCATGGCACACTCGCGAGTCGACCTGGAATGGCTGGTGCGCGAATCCAATCCCGACCGCCGGCACGGCGCCGAGCGTATGACGCGGGTCAGCTTCGGATTACGCGAATCCGACGGCGGTGGGTTCAGTCCGCCCGGGATCCGCTGCGAGCGTGCCGAATTGCGTAGTCACATCAGTCAGCTGCCGCTCGGCTTGATGATCGAACTGGACGGCCGTGGAGCGGTGGTCGAAGCCGAGTATCTCGTCGAGGTTCTCGACCGTCCGCTGGTGGAGCAACTGCTGCGGCACTACGACGTGCTGCTGACACACGCGCTCGACAACCCGGACAACACGCTGTCGACATGTGACTTGTTGAGCGCCGCGGACGCCGAGTGGCTTCGGGCCGTCTCCGCCGGCGAAGACTTCAGCACCCCGGCCAGCACGCTGCCCGCCCTGGTTGCGCAGCGCGCCGCCCTGACCCCGGACGCCGTCGCCGTCGTCTACGAAGGCCGGCACTACAGCTATCGCGAGGTCGACGACGAGGCGAACCGGCTGGCGCACTGGCTGATCGAACAAGGTATCGGTACCGAAGACCGAGTCGCGGTTCTGCTCGACAAATCGCCCGAACTGGTCGTCACCGCGCTGGGCGTCCTGAAGGCCGGCGGCGTCTACCTGCCCGTCGACCCCACCTATCCGGACGACCGCCTGGCCTTCATCCTGAGTGATGCCGAAGCGAAACTAGTTCTGCGCGAACCAGTTACGGGTTTGGCGGGCTACCCGGCCACCGCCCCGACCGGCCTGCTCCGCCCATTCGGTCCCGCTAATACCGCGTACCTGATCTACACCTCGGGCTCGACCGGTCTGCCCAAGGGCGTCCCGGTGCCGCACGCACCGATCGCGGAGTACTTCGTCTGGTTCGGTGACGAATATCGAGTCGACGAAACCGACCGCCTGCTGCAGGTGGCCTCACCGAGCTTCGACGTGTCGATCGGGGAGATCTTCGGAACGCTGATCTGCGGTGCCCGCCTGGTCATTCCGCGGCCGGACGGTCTGCGCGACATCGGCTACCTGACCGAACTGCTGCGGCGTGAAGGCATCACCTCGATGCACTTCGTCCCGTCGCTTCTTGGGCTGTTTCTGTCGTTGCCCGGCGTCAACCAGTGGCGCACCCTGCGCCGGGTGCCGATCGGCGGCGAACCGCTGCCCGGTGAGATCGCCGACAAATTCCACGCCACCTTCGACGCGCTGCTCTACAACTTCTACGGCCCCACCGAAACCATCGTCAACGCCACCAGCTACCCGGTCGAGGGCGCCCAAGGCACCCGGGTAGTGCCGATCGGCCGGCCCAAGATCAACACCCAGATTCATCTGCTCGACGACGCGCTGCAGCCCGTCCCGGTCGGCGTGATCGGCGAAATCTACATCGGTGGCACGCATGTGGCCCGCGGCTATCATCGCCGGCCCGGTCTGACCGCCGAACGATTCGTCGCCGACCCGTTCAACCCGGGTGCCCGGCTCTACCGCTCGGGCGACCTGGCACGCCGTAACGCCGACGGCAACATCGAATTCGTCGGCCGTGCCGACGAACAGGTCAAGATCCGCGGCTTCCGCATCGAGTTGGGCGAGGTCGCCGCGGCGATCTCGGTCGACCCCAGCGTTGGGCAAGCCGTTGTAGTGGCCAGCGATTTACCCGGATTGGGCAAGAGCCTGGTCGGCTACGTCACCCCGACCGACGGCGACAGCCGGGAAGCCGTTGACCTGGAACGGATTCGCGCGCGGGTGGCGGCGGCGCTGCCCGAGTACATGACCCCGGCCGCCTATGTGGTGATCGACGAGGTCCCGATCACCACGCACGGAAAGATCGACCGCACGGCGCTGCCGGAACCCGAAATCATCGCGAAGGCGCACTACCGGGAACCGTCCACCGTGACCGCGCGCCGGATTGCCGCATTGTTCTCCGAGCTGCTGGGTCACGACCGGGTCGGTGCCGACGACTCGTTCTTCGACCTCGGCGGCCATTCCCTGGTCGCCACCAAGCTCGTCACGGCCATCCGCGCGGAATGCGCTGTGGAGCTTGGCATCCGCGACGTCTTCGAGCTCGGCACCGTGGGGGCGTTGGCGCAGCGGGTCGACGACCTGCGATCCGGTACGCGTGGCCAGTCGCGGCCCAAGCTGGTCGCCACCACCCACGACGAGCCATTGCCGCTGTCCGCGTCACAGCTGCGCAGCTGGTTCGCCTATCGCGTGGACGGTCCGAGCCCGGTCAACAACATCCCGTTCGCCGCTCGATTGAGCGGGCCGTGGGACATCGACGCGCTGATCGCCGCGGTCGGCGACGTGGTGGCGCGCCACGAAATACTGCGCACCACCTACGTCGACGACGACGGTGTGCCGTATCAAGTCGTTGGTCCAGTCGCCGAACTGACCGTCCGCCGGGCCAGCGGCGACGGCGACGAGTGGCTGCAGGAACAGCTCGAGGTCGAGCGCCGACACTGCTTCCAACTCGATTGCGAATGGCCGATCCGGGTCGCCGTGCTGGACAACGGCGGTGAGCATGTCCTGTCCTTGGTCGTTCACCACATCGCGTCCGACCATTGGTCGGCCGGGGTGCTGTTCGCCGACGTGATGACGGCCTACCGGGCCCGCCGCCAGGGCGAGGTCCCGTCGTGGGCACCGCTGCGCGTTCAGTACGCGGATTACGCTGCCTGGCAACGGGATTTCCTGGGTGAGCCGGGTGGTCAGGAGACCGCGGTCGCGGCCGAGCAACGTGATTACTGGACAAGCCAGCTGGCCGGTCTGCCCGAGGACAGCGGGCTGCGGCCTGACTTCCCGCGGCCGTCACTGCCCAGCGGCGACGGTGAGTCGGTGACTTTCAGCATCGACGCCGGCACTCGCGCGAAGCTTGCCGACCGTTGCCGGGAACTGGGCGTCACGGAATTCATGGTGCTTCAGGCCGCTGTCGCCGTGGTGTTGCACAAAGCGGGCAGTGGCGTCGACATTCCGCTCGGCACACCGGTGGCCGGGCGCACCGACGCCGAGCTGGACCAGCTGATCGGCTTCTTCGTCAATATTCTGGTGTTGCGCAACGATTTGCGCGGCAACCCTACTCTGCGTGACGTGCTAACCCGGTCACGCGAGACCGCGCTGGCGGCCTACGCCAACCAGGACCTGCCCTTCGACCGGGTGGTCGACAGCGTCAGCCCGGTCCGATCGCTGTCCCGCAATCCGCTGTTCCAGGTGATCGTGCACGTCCGCGACCACCTACCTGCTACGCGCGTCATCGAGTCGGGGTCCGACGGCGAAGAGGACACCCTGTGCACGTCGTTGGACCCGGTGTTCGACATGGCGCACGCCGACCTCAGCGTGAACTTCTTCGGCACCGATGGAACCGACGACATCGGCTACAACGGCAATCTCATCTTTCGCACCGAGCTCTATCGACGAAACACCATCGAACGGTTGGCCTGCTGGCTCACCCGCGTCGTCACCGAGTTCGCCAACGACATCGACCAGAGCCTGCGCGATGTGGTGTTCGCCGACCCGACCGAACAGCAGCGCATCCTGACCCAGTGGAGTCGTGGCGCCGAGCCGCCGGCCGACCGGCCGCGGACCGTACCGGAATTGCTCGAAGCGAGCCGGCACCGCGAGGTCGGGCGAGTAGCGGTGCGATGCGCCGGCAGCGACATTGATTACGCTGCGCTGCACCGCCGTTCGGACAATCTGGCGGCCATGCTCGCCGATCGGGGTGTGCGCCCGGGATCCTTTGTCGGGCTGTCGACACGTCGGGGCCTCGACATGGTGGTGGCGCTGGTCGGCATCGTGAAAGCCGGTGCGGCGTATTTCCCGATCGATCCCGGTTATCCGCTGGCGCGCAAGCAGTTCATGCTCGACGATGTGCGACCGCCGGTGGTCGTCGCGACCGTCGAGGCACTCGACACGATGCCGGACGAATACGCGGGCACCGTGGTGCTGCTCGACGACCCCGACGTGCGCGCCGCGATCGAAAGCACGCCACCGCCCGCGGCGCGCCCGCGCCCGCCGCACCCCGACGACTCGATGTATCTCGTGTTCACCTCCGGATCCACCGGAAAGCCAAAGGGTGCCATCGGAACTCAGCGGGCGATGGCGGCGCGGATCGACTGGCAGCTGCGCCACTATCCGCCGCGCGCCGACGACATCCGGCTATCGCAGGCGTCGATGACATTCCTCGAAGGCGGCATGGAACTGCTGGCCGGCCTGGCGGCGGGCGCCACGATGATCCTGGCCGACGACGTCGAGCACCGCGATGCCGAAGCCCTTGGCGCGCTGATGAAGCGTGAGTCCGTCGCCCAGATCACCGCGGTGCCCAGCCTGGTGTCGGCACTCGTCGACAGCGCACCGGATTCAGTACGGTCATTGGCGCGACTGGTATGCGGCGGTGAGCCGGTGACCAACTCGCTGCTGCAGCGATTGACCGCCGCCTGCGCGGAGGCCGGTGACCTTGGCCCGGAGTTGTTGAACAACATCGGCTCTACCGAGACCTCCGGCGCGGTGTCCCGCGGGAGGCTGAGTATGCCCAGTCCGCTGGTCGGCTCACCGGTGGCCGGGGCGCAGGCGTATCTCCTGGACGACGGCCTGCGGCCGGTGCCGGTCGGCGTGGTGGGCGAATTGTATTTCGCCGGTGATCAATTGGCCCGCGGCTACTGGAAGCGGTCGGCACTGACATCGACGCGGTTCGTCGCCAACCCGTTCGCCGCCGAACCCGGTAGCCGGCTGTACCGCAGCGGAGACCTGGCCCGCTGGACCGACGACGGCCAACTGGAATTCGCCGGTCGCGCCGACCATCAGGTGCAGGTGCGTGGCTTCCGGGTCGAGCTCGCCGAGGTCGAGGCCGCACTGGCCGCCGCCGAGGGTGTCGCCGCCGCGGCCGCACGCACCTGGGAAGTGCACGATGGCACGAGCCTGGCCGGTTACGTTGTGCCACAACAACATATCGCCGATGAGGCGGCTTTCGCGGCCTCGGTGCGGGCCGCGATCAGCATGACGCTGCCCGGCTACATGGTCCCGTCTTCGCTGACCGTCCTGGAGGCGATGCCGAAAACCGAGTCGGGCAAGCTGAACCGTCCCGGTCTGCCGCGACCTGCCGTCACCACCAGCGGTCGCACCGAGCCGGCCCGCACCGCCACCGAACGCGCGTTGGCAGCCGTCTTCGCCGACCTGCTCTCCACGTCGGACGTCGGTCGATCCGACGACTTCTTCGCGCTCGGCGGAGACAGCATCCTGTCGGTTCAATTGGCCTCGCGGGCAAGGGCGGTCGGGCTGTCGGTCAATCCGCGGATGATTTTCGAGAACCCGACCATTGCGCAACTGGCCGCGGCGGTCGATGCGCTCCGGGCCGACGGCGACGGCGGCCCGGCAGACGAGGCGCCCGAGACCAACTTCGAGCCGATGACGACCTCGGGCTTGTCGGCAACCGATCTGGCCGCCGTGACCCAGCTGTGGTCGAAGACCCGGAACGGCACGTCGTGACGGCCGCTGACATCGACGCCGAAGCCGACGTCACGCCCGAGATCGAGGACGTGATGGCGCTCAGCCCTCTGCAGGAGGGCCTGTACTCGCTGACGGTTCTATCTGAGCTGGGTGATTCGTCTGGGGGTCAGCTCGCCGACGACCCCTACGTCATCGGGATGGCCGCCGACATCTCCGGCGCCCTGGACGTCACGCTGCTGCGCGACTGTGCGGCCAAGATGTTGGTCCGTCATCCGAACCTGCGGGCCAGCTTCTTCAGTCGGGGGATACCGCGCCCGGTGCAGATCGTGCCGTCGCGGGTCGAGGTGCCGTGGCGCGAGGTCACCGCCGGCGAAACCGACATCGAGGCGATCGAGCTCGACGAGCGGCGGCGCCCGTTCGACCTCGAGCGGCTACCGGCCATCCGGTTTCTACTGATCGAATTACTAGATGCGCGTTGGCGTTTGGTGATCACCGCCCACCACATCGTGATCGACGGCTGGTCGCTGCCGGTGTTCATCGCCGAGATGATGATCCTGTATCGCGCGGGAGGTGATCTCGGTGCGCTGCGGGTCCCGCCGCGGCCCTACCGGGACTACATCGGCTGGCTGGCCGGCCGCGATCAGCAAGCCAGCCAACGGGTATGGCGCGAGCACCTCGCCGGCCTGCCCGGTCCGACGCTGCTCGCGGCCGCGTTCGGCGGCGAGGACGCCGCGCGGACGTCGACGCGTCTACCGCGGCGGACCGAACTGCAGCTGGCTGCCGAGGCGACCGAGCGGCTGGTCACCGGGGCCCGTTCCCGCGGCGTCACGCTCAACACGTTGTTGCAGACCGCGTGGGCGACGATCGTGTCGCGCCTGACCGACCGCGACGATGTGGTGTTCGGTGTCACCGTCTCTGGTCGGCCCGCCGAGCTGGCCGGAGTCGAGACGATGGTGGGCCTGTTCATCAACACCGTCCCGCTGCGGGTGCGCCTCGATGCCCGCACGCCGGTAAGCGAGTTGTGTCGCGCCGTGCAACGTGATTCGGCAATCCTGCGCGACCACAGCTACCTGGGCCATGCGCAGCTGCGGGCCATCGGCGGCGTCGGCGAGCTGTACGACACTCTGCTGGTCTACGAGAACTTTCCGACCGGAGCCGTGGCTGCGGGAGACCAATTGGCGGGTACCGGAATCACATTCCGGCCCGCGGCCGTCGAGAGCCTCACCCATTTCCCAATCGTGCTGGCCGCACACATGGCCGACGAGCGACTCGTCCTGATGGTCGAAGTCATCGACGGCGCCATCGGAAACACCACCGCGGAATCCCTGGGTCATCGACTGCTGGCCACCGCCGATGAATTGCTGCAGCACTGGGATCGGCCACTGCGCGAGGTCAGTGTGCTGCTGGCTGACGAGGCGGCGCCGCTCGGTTCAAGATCGGCGAAACCCGCTAGGGCACAGGGCGTCCACACTCGGTTCGCCGAAGTGGCCGCTCGGATGCCCGACAGCCCGGCGATCACCTGGGCGGGGGGCGTGTTGAGTTACCGGGAACTCGACGCCGCCGCCAACCGACTGGCCGGAGCTCTGGTAGCGCGGGGAGTCGGCGCCGAGACTCCGGTCGCCATCACGATGCCCCGCGGCCCGCAGTACATTGTCGCGATCCTGGCGACATTGAAAGCCGGCGCGATGTATGTGCCATTGGAACCGGGAATGCCGGCCGAGCGGGTGAATTCGATCCTGCGCCAGAGCGGGGCCACCGTCGTCATCGACGAGACCTTCACCGCTGACGGCCATGACGACGTCGCGCCCGTCGAGGTCGATCCCCGTCACGCCGCGTACGTGGTCTTCACCTCGGGAACGACCGGAGAACCCAAGGGCGTCATCGGAACTCACGCCGCCGTCGGCGCGTACGCCGACGACCACCTCGACCACGTGCTGCGACCGGCGGCGGCCCGGCTGGGCCGACCGCTGCGCATTGCGCACGCCTGGTCGTTCGCGTTCGACGCGGCCTGGCAGCCGCTGGTCGCGCTGCTCGATGGCCACGTCGTTCACGTCGTCGACGAACACACCCAGACCGACGCCGAGGCTTTGGTTTCGGCCATCGCCGAACACGGCGTCGACATGATCGACACCACCCCGTCGATGTTCGCGCAACTGCGCTCGGCTGGCCTGCTGACCCGGGTGCCGCTTGCGGTGCTCGCACTGGGTGGCGAAGCGCTCGGCGGGAGTTCGTGGTCGTTCATCCGCAACCAGTGCGCCCGCACCGGAATGACGGCGTTCAACTGCTACGGCCCGACCGAGACCACCGTCGAGGCGGTGGTCGCCGCGATCGACCAGCACGACGAGCCGTCGATCGGGTACCCGACCGGATACACCCGCGGTTACGTGCTGGACTCCGCGTTGCGTCCGGTGCCCACCGGCGTCGCGGGGGAGTTGTATCTCGGTGGCGCGCAATTGGCTCGCGGCTATCTGAACCGCGCGCCAGAAACCGTGCAGCGCTTCGTCGCCGATCCGTTTGTCCCCGGGATGAGGATGTACCGCACCGGGGATTTGGTGCGCCGCCAACCGGACGGGTCACTGCGCTACGTCGGCCGCGCCGACACCCAGGTCAAGATCCGGGGCCACAGGGTGGAGCCCGGCGAGATCGCCGTGGTGCTCGAATCACACTCGAGCGTGCGGCATGCCAGTGTCGTCGTCCACCAGCGGCACGGCGTGCCCCGGTTGGTTGCCTATGTTGCGCTTGAGGATTCGTCATCGGTGAGCGAACTGCGCAGGATGCTGGTGACGCGGCTACCGCGATACATGGTGCCGCAGCGCATCGTGGCCGTCGACGAGATTCCGCTGACGCCCAACGGAAAGCTCGACGAAGTCGCCCTGGCGGCCCTCGATTCGGCGGCACTCACGGGGTCGGGCGGGGTCGATCCGGAAAGCGAGACGGAGTCGGCGCTCGTCGAGGTGCTGACCGAGATCCTGCAGCTGACCCATGTCGATCCGAACGCGGACTTCCTCGAGCTGGGACTGGACAGCATCGTGGCGCTGTCGGTGGTCCAGGCGGCCCGTCGCCGCGGTATCGCCCTGCGGGCCAGACTCATTCTCGAATGCGGCAGCGTCCGCGAGCTTGCCGCCGCGATCGACGCCGAAGCCGCCGAGATCGCGGACCCGATATCGACCGACGCAGCCGGGCGCGGGCCGATACCGCTGCTGGCCAATGCTCATTGGCTCTATGAGTTCGGTGAACCGCGGCGCCTGGCGCAGGCCGAGGCGATTCGACTCCCCGACGGTATCACCGGCGAGCAACTGCGGGCGGCGCTGGCAACGATCGTCGCCGGCCATGAGGTGTTGCGCACCCGGCTGGACCGCGCCACCATGACACTGCACCCCGAGCAGTCGAGCGAGATCCTCACCGAGGTCACGGTTTCCGGGGACCTGCGGTCTGCCGTCACCGCCCAGACCGCCCAGGCCATCGACAGCATCGACCCCGAACGCGGTCAGCTGTTAGTGGCGGCGTGGCTGCGACCGCCGGCCGGGCAGAGTGTGCTGGTGCTGGCCGCCCACGTGCTGGCGCTCGACCCGGTGTCGTGGCAGGTGGTGCTCGGCGAACTCGACGCCACCCTGCATGCGCTGATGGCCGGTAACACCCCGGCACCGGTCCGTGAGCACACCAGCTATCGGCGCTGGGTTCGCGCGATGACAGCGCGGACGGAATCGCTTGACAGCGAGGAATATTGGACGATGCAGCTCGCGGGTGACGACCCCGAGCTGGGTCGACGCCGGTTGGCGCCGCACGGCGACCGGGCCGGTGGATTGTTGGTACAGACGGCCATGCTCGACGTGGACAGCACCGCTCGGCTGCTGAAGTCCGGCCTCCCGGTATTCGACATCCTGATCGCCGCTGCGTCGCGGATGGTCACCCGGTGGCGGCAGCAGCACGGCCAGCCGACGCCGCCGCCGTTGCTGGCGCTGGAGACCCACGGCCGCGCCGACGCGCTGTTCGACAGCGCGGTCGATTCCACCGACACTGTCGGACTGCTCAGCGCGATCTACCCACTGCGCATCGACACCGAGGATCCACGGCAGGTACGAGCGCTGCTGTCGTCGATCCCCGGCGACGGTGTCGACTTCGGGCTGCTGCGGTACCTACGGGACGACACCGCAGGCCGGCTTGCGACTTTCGACGGGCCTCAGTTGCTGTTGAACTACCTGGGTCGCGCCGAGGTCGGCGGTACCAGTGGGCTGTGGCTGGATCGCAGTCTGCTCGAAGGCGTCTCGCCGTTACCGGAACCCGAGCTGGCGGTCCGCTACGAGCTGAGCTTGGTCGCCACCGTGCTCGGCAGCGGGGAGCACCAAGTGCTGGTGACGCAGTGGCGTGCCCTGCCCGACATCCTTGACGAGTCGGATATCGCTGCGCTGCAGCAACTGTGGACGCAAGCGCTCGAGGAGATGGCGCCATGACGACACTGGCGGTGCTCGGCGCCGGGGTGAAGGCGGTAGCGGTCGCCGCGAAAGCCCATGTGCTGAGGGAGATGGGCGTCGAGACACCGGACGTGGTCGCGATCGAGCGGACCGGGGTGGGCGCCAACTGGCAGGCCAGCGGCGGATGGACCGACGGCGCGCAGCGGTTGGGCACCAGCCCTGAGAAGGACGTCGGGTTCCCCTACCGCTCGTCGCTGGTGCCGCGCCGCAACGCCGAGCTCGACGAGCGGATGACCCGGCACAGCTGGCAGTCCTACCTGATCGCCACCAGTCAGTTCGCCCAATGGATCGACCGCGGCCGGCCCGCACCGACCCACCGCCGATGGAGCCAATATCTGCGCTGGGTGGCCGACGAGATCAGCATGTCGGTGGTGTACGGCGAGGTCGACCGGCTCGCCGTCGACGGTGACGAATGGGCGCTGCACACCGACGAAACGTGCCTGCACGCCGATGGTTTGATGATCACCGGCCCCGGGCAGGCGGAACGCTCTCTGCTGCCCGGCAACCCGCGGGTGATGTCGATTGCCCAGTTCTGGCATCGCGCGGGGCAACAGGACCGGATCAACGCCGAGCGGGTGGCCGTCATCGGCGGCGGAGAGACCGCCGCGGCCATGCTCAATGAGCTTTTCCGGCACCGAGTTTCGACGATCACCGTGATCTCGCCGCAGGTCACGCTGTTCACCCGCGGCGAAAGCTTCTTCGAGAACACACTGTTCTCCGACCCCAGCGACTGGACCGTGCTGACGGTGGAGGAGCGGCGCGACGCGATCGCCCGCACCGATCGCGGGGTGTTCTCGTCGAACGTGCAGGACGCGTTGTTGGCCGATGATCGCATCCGTCACCTGCGCGGGCGGGTAGCCCACGCGGTAGGCCGCGACGAGCAGATCCGGCTGACGCTGTCGACCAACCGGGGCAGCGAAAACCTTGAGACCGTGCACGGTTTCGACCTGGTGATCGACGGGTCGGGTGCCGACCCGCTGTGGTTCACCTCGTTGTTCAGTCAGGACGCGCTGGACCTGCTGGAACTGGGTCTGGGTGGCCCGCTGAGCGGCAACCGCGTTCAGGAGGCCATCGGCCACGACCTCGCCGTGATCGACGTCGCGCCGAAGCTGTTCTTGCCTAACCTTGCCGGGCTCAACCAGGGCCCCGGTTTCCCCAACCTCAGCTGTCTGGGGCTGCTGTCCGATCGGGTGCTCGGCGCCGACCTGAGGGCAAGCACCCGGTCATCGACTAGGAGAGATGATGAGCACCAACCCCTTCGATGACGAGAACGGCACGTTCGTCGTCCTTGTCAACGACGAAGACCAGCACAGCTTGTGGCCGACGTTCGCCGACATCCCGGCCGGCTGGCGCAAGATCTTCGGAGAGGCCGGACGCGCGGAGTGCCTGGCCTACGTCGAGGAGAACTGGACTGACATGCGGCCACGGAGCCTCCGCGAGTCGATGGACAACTGATGGCCCGCGGGTTCTCCGGCGCGATGTTGCGGGGCTTCGGCGCTCGTGACCACACCGCGACTGTTCTCGAGACCGTCCGTATCGCACCGCATTTCGTGCGGATCCGGATGGAATCACCCACGCTGTTCTCCGACGCGGAGGCCGAGCCGGCCGCGTGGCTCCGGTTCTGGTTTCCCGACCCGGATGGTTCAACCACCGAATTCCAACGCGCATACACGATTTCAGAGGCTGATATGTCCGCCGGGCGTTTCGCCGTCGACGTGGTGTTGCACGAGCCGGCAGGCCCGGCGTCGAAGTGGGCCCGCATCGTCGAGCCCGGCGCGACCATCGCGGTGATGTCGTTAATGGGCTCCTCGCGCTTCGACACGCCCGACGAGCAACCGGCGGGCTACCTGCTGATCGGTGACTCCGCGTCGATTCCCGGCATCAACGGAATCATCGGGGTCGTCCCCGACGATGTGCCCATCGAGGTGTACCTCGAGCAGCACGACGACAACGACCGGCAGATCCCGATCGCGGAACACCCGCGGCTGCGACTGCACTGGGTCAGCCGGCGCGACGAGAAGTCGCTCGCGGCCGCCATCGAAACCCGCGACTGGTCGGACTGGTACTGCTGGGCCACCCCCGAAGCCACCACCCTCAAGCACGTCCGGGCCCGGTTGCGCGACGACTTCGGTTTTCCCAAATCCGAGATTCACGCGCAGGCCTACTGGAGCGCCGGGCGTGAGATGGGCACCCGCCGCGGCGACCATGACGCGGCGGCCGCCGACACCGTCGCGCTCAGCAACGACCCGGTCACCGCCGAGCCGGAAACCGTTGTCGTTCAGGACGCGCCGACCGCGGTCCAGGGGAGCTGGCGTGCGCAGGCGGCGGGCCGGTTGCTGGCGCCGCTGCGCTCGGCGCTGATCGTCTCGGGTGTGCTGCAGGCCGTCATCACGGTTGTTCAGCTGGCGCCGTTCGTACTGTTGGTCGAACTGGCGCGACGACTGGTGTCCGGCGCGGCGGCGACGCAACTGAAGGAGCTCGGCTTCGCGGCCGTGGCGCTGTTGGGGTTCGGCACGCTGCTGGGCGCCGCGCTGACGCTGTGGCTGCACGTCGTCGATGCGCGGTTCGCCAGCGACCTGCGTTCGCAACTGCTGAGCAAACTGTCGCGAGTTCCGTTGGGCTGGTTCACCGCTCGCGGCTCAGGTTCGATCAAGCAACTAGTCGCCGACGATACCCTGTCGCTGCACTATCTGGTGACCCACGCCATCCCGGACGCGGTCGCCGCGGTGGTCGCGCCGCTGGCGGTGCTGGTGTATCTCTTCGTCGTCGACTGGCGGGTGGCGCTCGTGCTGTTCATTCCGGTGCTGGTTTATTTGGTGCTGACGTCGTCGATGACGATTCAGTCCGGTCCGAAGATCCCGCAGTCGCAACGCTGGGCGGAGCGGATGAGCGGCGAGGCCGGCGCATACCTCGAGGGCCAACCGGTGATTCGCGTCTTCGGTGGCGCAGCCGCTTCGAGCTTTCGGCGCCGCCTCGACGACTACGTCGGCTTCCTGACCGACTGGCAGCGCCCGCTGGCCGGCAAAAAGACCGTGATGGACCTGGTCACCAGGCCCGCCACATTCCTTTGGCTGATCGTCGGGACCGGCACCCTGCTCGTCGTCGCCGGTGACATGCACCCGGTCGACCTGTTGCCGTTCCTGCTGCTGGGCACCACGTTCGGTGCCCGTCTGCTCAACATCGCCTACGGGCTCGGCGGTATTCGCGCCGGCCTGCTGGCCGCCCGCCGGCTGCAGATCGCGCTCGACGAGCCGGAGCTCTCGGTGCGCGACGAGCCGCGAGCAGCGGCCGGCGACTCGGTGGTGTTCGACCGGGTCACCTTCGGCTACCGGCCAGGCGTGCCGGTGGTCCACGACGTCTCGCTGACGCTGCGATCCGGCACGGTCACCGCGCTGGTCGGCCCGTCGGGCTCCGGTAAGTCGACGCTGGCTGCGCTGCTGGCCCGGTTCTACGACGTGCACGACGGCGCGATCACCGTTGACGGACGAGACATCCGGTCGTTGACCGCCGACCAGCTCTACACCCGGGTGGGGTTCGTGCTGCAGGAAACTCAGCTCGTGCACGGCACCGTCGCGGAGAACATCGCGCTGGCCGTCCCCGACGCCACCCGCGAACAGGTCGAGGCGGCGGCGCGCGAGGCTCAGATCCATGAGCGCATCCTGCGGCTGCCGAACGGCTACGACACCATGCTCGGCGCGGCCAGCGGTCTGTCCGGAGGGGAGCGTCAACGGCTGACGATCGCTCGTGCGATCCTCGCCGACACTGGTGTGCTGATCCTCGACGAGGCCACCGCGTTCGCCGACCCTGAGTCGGAATACCTTGTGCAGCAAGCGCTCAACCGCCTGACCCGGGAGCGGACCGTGTTGGTGATCGCGCACCGGCTGCACACCATCGCCGGCGCCGACCAGATCGTGGTGCTCGACCACGGCCGCATCGCCGAGCAAGGTACCCACGACGAACTGCTGGCCGCCGACGGACGCTACCGGCGACTCTGGGACAGCGGCCGTCGTGACCCGGTCAGTGCGTCGAGCACCCAGGAGGCCGCACGATGATTCGCACCTGGATCGGCCTCGTCCCCACCGAACGTCGCGGCACGGTGATCGTGTACGCCGTTCTCGCAATGATCTCGGTGATCGTGCGGGCCATCGGCACCGTGCTGCTGGTGCCGTTAGTAGAAGCCGTGTTCAGCGACGTCCCGCAGCGGGCGTTGGTGTGGCTGGGCTGGCTCACCGCCGCGACCGCGGCCGGCTGGGTGATCGACACCGCCACCGCGCGAATCGGTTTCGATCTCGGCTTCGCCGTTCTCGACCACACCCAGCACGACGTCGCGGACCGGCTGCCCGATGTGCGGCTCGAATGGTTCAGCGCGGACAACACCGCGACCGCGCGACAGGCGATCGCAGCGACCGGCCCCGAGTTGGTCGGCCTCGCGGTCAACCTGCTCACGCCCTCGGTCACCGCCGTGCTGCTGCCGGCCGCCATCGGAGTGGCCCTGCTCCTGGTGTCGTGGCAGCTCGGTGTCGCCGCCATGGGTGGTGTGCCGCTGCTGTTAGGCGCCCTTTGGGCCTCGGCCCGGTTGGCCCGTCGCGCGGATCAGACTGCCGCTGATGCGAATACGTCGCTGACCGAGCGCATCATCGAGTTCGCCCGCACCCAGCAGGCGTTGCGCGCGGCACGACGTGTCGAGCCGGCTCGCAGCATGGTCGGCGACGCGTTGGCCGCCCAGCACGGCGCGACGATGCGGCTGCTTGCCATGCAGGTTCCCGGCCAACTGCTGTTCAGTCTTGCCAGCCAGCTCGCCTTGATCTTGTTCGCCGGCGCGACAACGGCTTTGACGATCAACCACACACTGAGCGTGCCGGAGGCAATCGCGCTGATCGTCGTGATCGTTCGATATCTGGAGCCCTTCACGTCGATCAGCGAGTTGGGCCCGGCCCTGGAGAGCACCCGCGCCACCCTCGACCGGATCAGATCGGTGCTCAGCGCGCCGGCGATGACCGCCGGGACCCTGAACCGTCACGGCCACCACGACGCCCCGCGCATCGAATTCGACGACGTCACCTTCAGTTACGACGGCGCGAGCGCGCCGGTGCTGGATGGCGTGAGCTTCACCCTGCAGGCGGGCACCACCACGGCGATCGTCGGACCGTCCGGGTCGGGCAAGAGCACGATCCTGTCCCTGATCGCCGGCTTGTATCAGCCGGTCAGCGGCCGCGTCCTGGTCGACGGCGTCGACGTCGCGACGCTCGACGCCGAGGCCCGCCGCGCCGCGAGCAGCGTGGTGTTCCAGCATCCGTACCTGTTCCACGGGACCATCCGAGAGAACGTCGCCGCCGGTGACCCGACCGCCGGTGAGGCGCAGTTCAGCCGCGCCGTCGCGTTGGCCCGGGTCGACGAACTCACGGACAGGCTGCCCGCCGGAGCCGAGACGGTGGTTGGCGAGGCCGGGTCGGCGTTGTCCGGTGGCGAGCGCCAGCGGGTCAGCATCGCGCGGGCCCTGCTCAAACCGGCCCCGATGCTGCTGGTCGACGAGGCGACCAGTGCGCTGGACACCGAGAACGAGGCCGCGGTGGTCGACGCGCTCACCGCGGACCCGCGGCCGCGGACCCGGGTGATCGTCGCGCACCGGCTGGCCAGCATCCGGCACGCCGACCGCGTGCTGTTCCTCGACGCGGGCACGATCGTCGAGGACGGCACCGTCGAGGAATTGCTCAGTGCAGGCGGTCGGTTCGACGACTTCTGGCGTCAGCAACGTGACGCGGCCGAGTGGCGAATTCACGCCGGTTGAGCCTGCGGTGAGGACACGCGCGCGTAGGGTCGTCGCGAACAGCGCAACGACCAGCAAGATGACACCGATGATCACGTCCGAATCGAAGGAACAACGATGACCATGAAATTCTTCGCCACCGGGGTGGCCGCCGTCGCCACCATCGGCGCCGCCGCAGCCGGTGCGACGTCGCTGCCCTCTAGCGCCGCGCCGCAGGTCGTGCCCGTCGTGCACAGCATTCCGCTCGACCCGCCGCCCGCCCCCGGCCAGCCGCCACTGCCGAGCCCCGAGCAGCTGTCCGACCTGTGCAACCGGATCACCGACCCCGGAGTGAACTACAAGGACAAGTACAACCTGGTCGAGAACGGGATCAGCTCGAAAGAAGGGCACGAAGCCGACGAGGCACTGCGTAGAGCCTTCCACCACGGCAACTTTCCGGAGCAGTTCGCCGTCTCGAACATCGAGCCGATCCCGGCTCCGGGCGCGGTGAAAGCCGATGTCGCGATGACCGGCCCCAAGTTCCCGACGCCCGTCACCAGCAACTTGGTGTTCGTCGACCAGGGCGGCAACTGGGTGATGCAGCACGACTCGGCGCTCGCGCTGGTCAAGGCCGCCTCGACCGTCAACTGAGGCAGACCGCTACACCTGCTGGGTGACCGCATCCAGGTCGAGTAACCGCGCATGCAGGACGGTGCGATTCCGCAGCGCCGCCCGCACCGCGCGATGCAGGCCGTCCTCGAGATAAATCACGCCTTTCCACACGACGGCGTGCGGGAAGAGGTCGCCATAGAAGGTGGAGTCCTCCGACAACAGGCGGTCCAGCGCCAGCACTGTCGTCGTGGTGACGATCTCGTCGAGCCGGATCTGTCGCGGCGGAATCCGCGACCAGTCCCGGTAAGACAGGTTGTGGTCCGGGTACGGCTTGCCGTCGCGCACGCCTTTGAAGATCATCCGCGACCCGTCTGGAACGCGGGCCTGCCCGATGCGGCCATGCAGGACAGGGTACTTGCTGGTGATCCCCGTAAACTGGTCGAGGTTAGGAGGTCGATCTCTAGATGGGAACTGCCGACGAGCGCCGCTTTCAGGTGCTGCATGCGATCGTCGCCGACTTCGTCGCCACCAAGGAGCCGATCGGTTCCAAGTCGCTGGTGGACCGGCACAACCTCGGCGTCTCGTCCGCGACGGTGCGCAACGACATGGCCGTCCTCGAGGCCGAGGGCTACATCACCCAGCCACACACCAGCTCGGGTCGAGTCCCGACGGAGAAGGGCTACCGCGAGTTCGTCGATCGCCTCGACGACGTCAAGCCGTTGTCGGTGGCCGAACGGCGCGCGATCCAGGGCTTCCTGGAATCCGGTGTCGACCTCGACGATGTCCTGCGTCGCGCCGTCCGCCTGCTGGCCCAGCTGACCCGACAGGTCGCCGTCGTGCAATACCCGACGCTGTCGACGTCGACGGTGCGGCACCTCGAAGTGATCGCACTGACCCCGGCCCGGCTGCTGATGGTGGTCATCACCGACACCGGTCGGGTGGACCAGCGCATCGTCGAACTCGGCGACGTGATCGACGACCACCAACTGTCGCAGCTGCGCGAGATGCTCGGGGCTGCGTTGGAGGGCAAGAAGCTGTCGGCGGCGTCGATCGCGGTGGCCGACCTGGCCGGGCAACTCGACGGTCGCGGGGGCCAGTCCAAGAGCCTCAGCGACGCGGTCGGCCGCTCGGCGACGGTGCTACTGGAGTCGCTGGTCGAACACAGCGAGGAGCGGCTGCTGCTCGGCGGCACCGCCAACCTGACCCGCAACACCGCCGACTTCGGTGGCTCGTTGCGCTCGATCCTCGAGGCGCTCGAGGAACAGGTGGTGGTGTTGAAGCTGCTGGCCGCCCAGCAGGAGGCCGGCAAGGTCACCGTTCGCATCGGACACGAGACCGAAGCCGAGCAGATGGTGGGCACCTCGGTGGTCTCGACCACCTACGGCACCCTCGACACCGTCTACGGCGGAATGGGTGTGCTCGGGCCCACTCGAATGGACTATCCGGGAACTATCGCTAGTGTCGCTGCGGTTGCTCTCTATATCGGCGAGGTGCTGGGTACACGTTGAACCCGGACTCCAGGCACAATTCATGGGTGGCCGTCAGCTAGCGGTCGGAGACTGGGCCGGTGGGCCCAGGGAAAGTCAGAAGGTTAAGCGTGGCACGCGACTATTACGGTCTGCTCGGCGTGGGCAAGAACGCGAGTGATACGGAGCTCAAGCGCGCGTATCGCAAGCTGGCCCGCGAGCTGCACCCGGACGTCAATCCCGACGAGGCCGCGCAGGCGAAGTTCAAGGAAATCAGCGTCGCCTACGAGGTGCTGTCCGACCCGGAGAAGCGACGCATCGTCGACCTGGGTGGCGACCCGCTGGAGAATGCCGCTGCGGGCGGCGGCGGCTTCGGGGGCTTCGGCGGCCTGGGCGACGTCTTCGAGGCGTTCTTCGGCGGCGGCGCGACTACGCGCGGGCCGGTCGGCCGGGTCCGGCCGGGTTCGGATTCGTTGCTTCGGATGCGGCTCGACCTCACCGAGTGTGCGACCGGCGTGAGCAAGCAGGTCACCGTCGACACCGCGGTGTTGTGTGACCGATGCCAGGGGCGCGGCACCAACGGCGACTCTCAGCCGGTGTCGTGCGACACCTGTGGCGGCCGCGGGGAAGTGCAGACCGTGCAGCGCTCCCTTCTGGGCCAGGTGATGACGGCACGCCCGTGCCCTACTTGCCGCGGCGTCGGCGAGGTCATCCCGGACCCGTGCCACCAGTGCGGTGGCGACGGACGGGTGCAGGCCCGCCGCGAGATCGCCGTGAAGATTCCCGCCGGCGTCGGCGACGGCATGCGGGTTCGGCTGGCCGCCCAGGGAGAAGTGGGTCCCGGCGGTGGACCCGCCGGCGACCTCTACGTCGAGATCCACGAACAGCCGCACGACATCTTCGTGCGAGACGGTGACGACCTGCACTGCACGATCTCGGTGCCGATGGTCGAAGCGGCGTTGGGCACGACCGTGACCATCGACGCAATCATCGACGGACTGACCGAGATCACGATTCCCGCGGGGACGCAGCCCAATTCGGTGACCACCCGCCGCGGCCAAGGTATGCCGCATCTGCGTTCCGGCGCGCGTGGCGACCTGCACGTGCACGTCGAGGTGGTGGTGCCCGAGCGGCTCGATCACCAGGACGCAGACCTGCTGCGCGAATTCAAGAGCCGACGCGGCCGCGACGTCCCCGAGGTCAAGTCGACGCACGCCCCCGCCAACAACAACGGCGGGTTGTTCAGCCGGCTGCGCGAAACCTTCACCGGCCGCTAATTGGCCGGCCTGTTCTACCTCGACGCGCTGCCCGACAGCGGCGAGCTGGCGGTCGTCGAAGGTGACGAAGGCTTTCACGCCGCCACGGTGCGACGCATCCGCGTCGGCGAGGAGCTGACGCTCGGCGACGGCACCGGCGGCGTGGCGCGCTGCGTCGTTGAGGAGGTCGTGCGTGACGGGCTGCGGGCCAGGGTGCTCGACCGCCGACAGGTCGCGCCCGCTCAGCCGCAGGTGACCGTGGTCCAGGCGCTGCCCAAATCCGAGCGCTCCGAGCTGGCGGTCGAACTGGCCACCGAAGCCGGCGCCGACGCGCTGATCGCCTGGCAGGCGGCTCGTTGCGTGGCCCGCTGGGAAGGCGCGCGCGCCGACAAGGGCTTGCGGCGCTGGCGCGCGGTCGCGCGCGCCGCCGCGCAGCAGTCGCGCCGCGCCTACGTGCCGTCCGTCGACGGTGTGTGGTCCACCGCGACGCTGGCCGCGCGAATCGTCGAGGCGGCGGCGTCGGGTGGCGTCGTGCTCGCGCTGGATGCGACGGCCGACCGGCCGCTGACGGAACTGAGCCTGGCGCAGGCGAAGTCGGTGACGGTCGTCGTGGGACCGGAAGGCGGGATCGCGCCCGACGAGACCTCCGCCCTCGTCGAGGCCGGTGCGACGGCGGTCCGGCTGGGCCCGACCGTGCTGCGGACCTCGACCGCGGCGGCCGTCGCGCTCGGCGCGCTGGGGGTGTTGACGACGCGGTGGTCGCACTCCGACAGCGACCAAGCATTGGGCTGGCCCACCGACCGGCGGTAGACTCGAAACGCTAACCCGCTGGACAGACCACAGAAAGCAGGCTTTAGGACACACGTGACGCCCCGCGAAACCAACGCTGCCGGCCCGTCCACGCCGTCGGTTCGCAGCAGCATCGATGTTCCGCCCGACCTCGTCATGGGCCTGCTCGGTTCGGCCGACGAAAATCTCCGCGCCCTCGAGCGCCAACTGGCCGCGGATCTGCATGTGCGCGGTAACGCGGTGACGATCTTCGGCGAACCTGCCGATGTCGCGCTCGCCGAGCGGGTGTTGTCCGAACTCGTCGCGATCGTCGCCGGCGGCCAGCCGCTCACCCCGGAAGGCGTACGCCACAGCGTTGCGATGCTGGTCGGCACCGGCAACGACTCACCGGCCGAGGTGCTGACGCTGGACATCCTGTCGCGCCGCGGCAAGACGATTCGGCCCAAGACGCTCAACCAGAAACGCTACGTCGACGCGATCGACAACCACACGATCGTGTTCGGAATCGGCCCGGCCGGCACCGGCAAGACCTACCTGGCCATGGCCAAGGCGGTCAACGCACTGCAGACCAAGCAGGTCACCCGCATCATCTTGACCCGGCCGGCGGTGGAAGCCGGTGAGCGCCTTGGCTTTTTGCCGGGCACGCTGAGCGAGAAGATCGATCCGTACCTGCGCCCGCTCTACGACGCGCTGCACGACATGATGGACCCCGACCTGATCCCGAAACTGATGTCGTCGGGGGTGATCGAAGTCGCGCCGCTGGCCTACATGCGCGGCCGGACGCTCAATGACGCGTTCATCATCCTCGACGAGGCGCAGAACACCACCGCCGAACAAATGAAGATGTTCCTCACCCGCCTGGGGTTTGGCTCGAAAGTCGTTGTCACCGGCGACGTTACGCAGATCGACCTGCCGGGCAACAGCCGATCGGGTTTGCGCGCGGCTGTCGACATCCTCGACGGGATTGACGACATCCACATTTCCGAGCTCACCAGCGCCGACGTGGTGCGCCACCGGCTGGTGTCGGAGATCGTCGACGCCTACGCGCGTCACGAGCAACCCGGGCTGGCGATGAACCGGGCCGCGCGACGCGGCTCGGGTCACCGGTGATGCCGTGACGCGCGCTGTCGACGACGCGGTGGACCGCGACAGCGGCGCCACCGAGGAGGAGCGGCGCCCGTGACCATCGAGGTAGCCAACGAATCCGGAATCGACGTCTCCGAGTCTGAACTGATCAGCGTCGCAAAGTTTGTCATCACGCAGATGGATGTAAACCCCGCCGCCGAGCTGTCGATGGTGCTGCTGGACACCGCCGCGATGGCGGATCTGCACATGCGCTGGATGGACCTGCCCGGCCCGACCGACGTGATGAGCTTTCCGATGGACGAGCTCGAGCCGGGCGGTCGTCCCGACGCGCCCGAACCGGGACCGGCCATGCTCGGAGACATCGTGCTGTGTCCCGAGTTCGCCGCCGAACAGGCCGCTGCGGCCGGTCACTCATTGGGACATGAGCTGGCGCTGTTGACAATTCATGGCGTCCTGCATCTGCTCGGCTACGACCATGGCGAACCGGACGAGGAAAAAGAGATGTTCGGGCTGCAGCAACGCCTGCTCGAGGAATGGGTCGCCGACCAGGTCGAGTTCTACCGCCTGCAACGCCAGCACGAACGCGATCAGCTATTGCTGGACAAATCAAGGTATTTCGACAATTGAGACCCACATCCGCTGTGCTGTGACCTGCTAAAACGAGGTCGCCGAGGTGCGCCGTGGCTCGAAATATCTTTGACTCAGCTAACTCTGCTTGAACTCAGGCTCGAGGACTGTTGCCGCTAACGCCACGTCAAAAGGTGCACTAACGCGGTTCTAACGCCGCCCTAGCTGTTCTCAGCAGCGGGATTTGACTCGTCCGCCCGCTCAGTGCGCCGCTTCGCGAGCATCGTTTCTAAGGTGCCGTCATCACCCTCGCGAAATACGCGTTTCATGTAGGGCGGGTACCACTCAAGATGGGATCGCACGAACTTGTCTAGCTGCGGCCACATGTCCATGCGGGTTCGAAACCACTTAATCCATACGTCGACGTCACCATCGGGTATTAGAGCTTCCTGGCTGAAGACCGCGTCCATGAAGTCGGTATGCACTTCCGCCACTGCCTCGCCCGTGTCACTTTCCTGATCGGCGTCCAGGCTCAACGCGTTTCCGTAGTCTGGGTGATCCGCCATCCAACGCCCGAGCGTCAATACCTCGCTCGTGATCGTTTGGACGGCGCTAGTTCGTATCGCCTCCCTATTGGCGGCGACCTCATCCCGCGTTGCTTCGACGTCGCGGTTCGTAGCATTAACGCCGCGGTTCGTCGCATTGACACTCTGATAGATGAGGTACGCGATCACCACGCTGATGAAGGCGACAAGGAGAGTTGCATACGCCTCAATTGCGGTGACGTTGTGGTTGTCGTGGGGCCAAATCCAGAAGTGGTCCGGTTGCGCAGGGCTTGGATCGTCGCCCGCGAGAAGAATCCAGAGGTGGTTGACGGGAACCGGCACGAAACCTCTCTCGACATAACAATTCGAATCGGAAGTCACCAGCGAAACGACATGCTACTGACGCACGGTGTCCTTTGCGGTCGGTTCGTAGGAAGCCAGCGTCGACCAGCTAGTGGTTGAGCAATCGGGAACCGGATCGTCCTAGCCGACGTCTGACAATTATCGGCCCGCCCTTACTCTCCTGGGGGTGGGCCGAATCGCGTCCAGCCCCATGCTGGCCTATCCCGAACTGCTATTGAGCTGAGCAGAGTTGTTTGACGCCCACGCAACAACTGAGAAAGTCATAGCGAGCAGGCAGCGAGAATCTACTGTCGATACATGGACGGCGCGTTTGCCGAACCTGTCAGCCTCGCGTGGCTACGCGAGCTGGCGATACAGGACCAAGTCGGACTGTTGACGTACCCGCGGCGGACAATCTCAGGCGAGGTTGCCGGCCAAATCGCCGACACCCTGGGCGGGCACGCCGTGGTAATGCAGCTGCACGGGCCTTCGGACCGCTGGAGGCTCTCCGAACCGGTAGCAAGCCGATTAAGCCGCGTCCGCGAAAAGCTCGATAAGTGGTGGAATTCCGATGCGCTCACTAATACAGAGCGCCACTACCTCATCGAACACCGCGCCGACACCGAACCACCACCGCACGCTGTCAAGGCAGAGCCAGCCGTCATCCGCGCTTACCTCGAGATGAAAGTGCGCGAAGCGCCGCCCGCCCTGAGGTAGACCACGGTCCGCCCTCACTCTCCTGGGGGCGGGCCGATTCGTCGTTCGACTACTCACCGTCAGCGTAGAAGGTGACGCCGTACCATTGCCACTGCGGTCGGGGACCGGTACCGATGATCTCACCAGGAGTTGCGCTGTTCACACGGATGTTCCGCAGGCCGGGGTGTTGGCGGCGCAGATCATGCTCGAGCTGGTCGAACAACTCCGCGTCGTCGGCGTTGAACCTCGCCCGAGCGCGCCCTTTTCGTGGTGGTTCTGACACCTATCCATGATGCGCCCTCCGGAGCGGTCATCCGGGGAGGTTGGCTGTCGTTGCGGGGGTGCACCTTTCGCTGTCAACAGTGAGAACGGGTTGAGAACCGATCTACTGGGTAGCCGATATGTAGGAGTCGCCAGCGTGGGGGTTCTGACGACTCCTGGCCCTCGGCAGTTAAACAGCAGCTGCCGGGGGTGCCCTCGTCGGTGGGGGGTTGTACACGTGCTGGTGACCGATCCGTGTCGCGACGACTTCCCTAACAACTTCGTCGGTGACCTTGTGCGCCATACGCGCGGCTGGGTGGTCGTGCCGCCGACATGCTGCCCAGAAGGCCACGACTACGGCGATACAGGCTGGTCGGTCAGCTCGGTGTGGTGCACCTGCAATGGCCGGCACACGGCGCGGCGCTACTGTTGCGGTGCAACGCTTTACGCGCCGCAGCCGGGGCCGCCCTGCTGTATCCGAGATTCGTGGGCCGGTCTCAATGTGGGAAGCCGAACAACGCCGGCCAGACGGTTGAGGACAACGGAGGCGGAGGCGCCGGCTGTGCCCGATCCGCCGGTCAAGTTTCGTTTATCCCGTTCTGGGGTATTTATGGCGTGCGATGTTGAAGGTTCTCTTTCCGTGGTTCCGATGGACTAGAGCTAACTGGTTCGCAACGTCTTTCTCCGGTCCTTTCCGTTGACCGGCAACCTCTTTGGAGTAACCAAATGCACAAAACTCTTGTAATGGCCTGTACCACAGGAGCCCTCCTGTTCGGCGGCGCGGGCATTGCCAACGCCACCGTTCCCAGCGCCCCGATCCCCACGTCGACGACGACAACAGTGGCGGATCCGGACACCAACGACCACCACGACAGCGACAAGACGGGGCTATGGGGCTTGGCCGGCCTTGCTGGTCTGCTCGGACTCGCCGGACTGAAACGGCGCAATCACCCGGCGTCCGCCGGACCTGACGCCCTCGGTGCTCGCGGCCACGGGGCTGGGATCTAGCCAGAACGGACGAGGCCCCTGTCAGAGCTTTACTGGCCTGGCGGGGGCTTCTCCATGTTGCCCGTCGCCCGGCGACGTCTGGCGACCTTGTCGACTCGGGCGAAACGCTACCTCGATGCGCATGCCTGTTATTTTTTGAACGCGTCTTTGATCTTTTCGCCGGCGTCCTTGACGTTGGACTTCGCCTGGTCGCTCTTGCCCTCTTTTTTGGTGTCCTTGTCCCCGGTGACCTTGCCAGCCGCCTCCTTGGCCTTCCCGCCGAGGTCTTGTGCTTTATTCTTCGCCTTATCCATGCCGCTCATAGCTGTCAGCTCCTGTTTCCTTGCAACCGGCCCAATGTCAGCCGACCCTTAAGGCTTTGGGATACCTCGCCAGCCGATCGTCAAACGCGTGGCCACTGCCCGATGCGAGGTCTACCGTCCTTGCCGCCGCTTGAAGAACGGCCAGACAGCGTTCAGGCCACTGCCCGGCCCTTAATTGAGTGGAGTCTTGGTCGACACGAGGCCCATACGAATCCAGCCGACCGCTGCACCGCCCTGGATGGACAGCACCAAAGCCTTGCCATCAGGCATCTGCGTGCTAGTCACGGTGCGGACGCCGAAGATGTCGAACTCGTTTTGTTGATTGATGGCGCCCGGTCCGCGGACGTGGGTATGTTGGCGAGCAGTCTGAAAGGCTCGTAGGGCTTGCCGTACTGGCCGTAGGCAGCGCAGACTTTTATTACCGCTCACAGCTCGCCTAGCCCCAGTCCGCGGGCCTCGGTGGCGGCGCGCTCGGCCGCAGAGGCCCCGGTATAGCGGTCGAGCATGGATCTCGTGCTCCATCCGGCAACCGACATAAGGCCGCCTTCTGATCCGCCGGCACGCAGCCATCGTGTGGCAGCGGTGTGCCGGAGTAGGTGTGGGTGGAATCCTTCGATGCCCGCTGATTTGGAGCGTGCTTTGAGGACTGCGTTGAGCGCTGCGTAGCCGAAGCCTTTGCCTGATGCGCCAACCCATAGGGCCCCGGTGGCGGCTAGACGGTGGTTGCGGCGTATGCGAAGGTAGCGGTCGATTGCGGCGGCGGTCTGTGATCCGAACGGCGCGGTCCTGCTTTTGCCGCCTTTCCCGCGCACGACGATCACCACGCCGTCCTGAAGGTTCACGTCGGAAACTTGGAGGGCGAGGACTTCTCCAGCTCGTAGCCCGGTTTCGGCCATCAATCTGACGATGGCTTCGTCGCGGCGGTCCTGTAGCGACTTGCCTTGGCAGGCTTTGATGAACCGGCGCAACTGGTCGTCGGAGAGGGCGTTGACGACCTTGGTGTCGGCCTTCGGTGGTTTCAGCCCCGCTAGGGGATTCGCGCTAAGCTCGCCCTCATCAATGAGCCACGCGGCATACCGCTTCAGGGCCAGGTCTCGGGACCGGGCCGTGTTGCCTTCCATGCCCTCGTCGAGCAGGTCAGCCAAAAACGCTTGTACGACAACGCGACTCAACTCCGGTCGGTGCCCGTTGATCTCGCACCAGCGAAAAAACTTCGTCACGCCGTCGGTGTACGTGCGGATGGTGCCCGGTGACTTGCGGTCAGCCTTCAGCGCGAGCTGCCAGGAGGGGAGGAGCGCCGCCAGATCCGGCAAAGTGTCTGCCACACGAATATCTTGACATACGACGCTGTGCAATGGTGATATCTTTGGTCCTACTTGCAAATCAGCAGGTAGAACAGATGAGAGGGCGTCCGACGATCTCAAGGTATTTCGACAATTGAGCCACTCTGCTTCACTGTTCGGGGCGATCGTGCTGATCTCTCTGGGCAGCGTGTTCGCCGCCATCGACGCGGCGACCTCGACGGTGTCGATGGCGCGGGTGCAGGAGATGGTTCGCGACGAGCGACCGGGCGCGGTCCGGCTGGCCAAGGTCATGACCGACCGGCCCCGATACATCAACCTGGTGGTGCTGCTGCGAATTGTCTGCGAGATCAGCGCGACGGTCCTGCTGGCTCAGTTCTTCTACCGCGCGGTGAGCCGCGACTGGGGGCTGTTCATCGCGGCGGTTGTCATGGTGGTGATCAGCTTCGTGGTCATCGGTGTCGGGCCGAGGACGCTGGGCCGGCAGAACGCCTACTCGATCGCACTGGTGTCAGCCCTTCCGCTGCAGGTGATTTCGGTACTGCTGACTCCGATCAGCCGGGTGCTGGTGGTCCTGGGAAACATGCTCACGCCCGGTCGCGGCTTCCGTAACGGCCCGTTCGCCTCCGAGATCGAGTTGCGCGAAGTCGTCGACCTGGCGCAGCAGCGCGGGGTGGTGGCCGACGACGAACGACGGATGATCCAGTCGGTGTTCGAACTCGGCGACACACCGGCCCGCGAGGTGATGGTGCCGCGAACCGAGATGATCTGGATCGAAAGCGACGAGTCAGTGGCGTCAGCGACGTCGCTGGCGGTGCGCAGCGGGCACTCCCGCATTCCGGTGATCGGTGAGAACGTCGACGACATCGTCGGAGTGGTCTACCTGAAAGACTGTGTGCAGCAGGCGTACTACTCCTCGGCGAATGGTCGGGAGACTCCGGTGACCAAGGTGATGCGGCCGGCGGTGTTCGTGCCGGACTCCAAACCGCTGGACGACCTGCTGCGCGAAATGCAGCGCGACCGCAACCACATGACGCTGCTGGTCGATGAATACGGCGCGATCGCCGGCCTGGTGACCATCGAGGACGTGCTGGAGGAGATCGTCGGGGAGATCGCTGACGAGTACGACGCTGCCGAGGTCGCACCGGTAGAAGATTTGGGCGACAACCGATTTCGGGTTTCGGCGCGGTTGCCGATCGAAGATGTCGGCGAACTCTACGGCCTGGAATTCACCGAGGATCTCGACGTGGACACCGTCGGCGGCCTGCTGGCCTTGGAGCTGGGTCGCGTGCCGCTGCCCGGCTCCGAGGTGGTGTCGCACGGTCTGCGATTGCACGCCGAAGGTGGCCCCGACCACCGTGGCCGGGTCCGGATCGGCACCGTCCTGCTCAGCCGCGTCGACAGCAACGGTGCGCGATGACCGAATTCCATTCCGGTTTCGTCTGTTTCGTCGGCCGGCCGAACACCGGCAAGTCGACCTTGACCAACGCGCTGGTCGGCTCGAAGGTGGCAATCACCTCGAACCGACCGCAGACCACCCGGCACACGATCCGCGGCATCGTGCACCGCGACGACTTCCAGATCATCCTCGTCGACACCCCGGGACTGCACCGACCGCGGACGCTGCTGGGCAAGCGGCTCAACGATCTGGTCCGCGACACCTACAGCGAGGTCGACGTCATTGGGTTGTGCATCCCGGCCGACGAGGCGGTCGGGCCGGGGGACCGGTGGATCGTCGAGCAGGTCCGAAGCACCGCGCCCAGAACGACTTTGATGGCCATCGTCACCAAGATCGACACCGTGTCCAAGGACAAGCTCGCCGCGCAACTCGTGGCGGTCAGCGAACTGATGGGCGCCGACGCCGAGATCGTGCCGGTCTCGGCGACCACCGGCGAGCAACTCGACGTGCTGACCGGTGTGCTGGCCGCCGCGCTGCCGCCCGGGCCGCCGTACTACCCGGACGGTGAGCTCACCGATGAGCCAGAAGAAGTCCTGATGGCCGAGTTCATCCGGGAGGCCGCGCTCGAAGGCGTGCGCGACGAGTTGCCGCATTCGCTGGCGGTGGTGATCGACGAGGTCAACCCGCGCGAGGGCCGCGACGACCTGATCGACGTGCATGCCCTGCTCTATGTCGAACGGGACAGCCAGAAGGGCATCGTGATCGGCAAGGGCGGGGAGCGGTTGCGCGAAGTGGGCACCGCGGCGCGAGGGCAGATCGAGAAGCTGCTCGGCACCAAGGTGTATCTCGACCTGCGCGTCAAGGTCGCCAAGAACTGGCAACGCGACCCCAAACAGCTTGGGCGACTGGGTTTTTAAGCGTCAGTGCACGGCTTCGGCGTCGGTGTTCCACCAGACGGCGGGCTGCTTGGCCGCCCAGCCGCCCAGCGCCTCGAGCTCGGCGGCCAGCGACACCAGCAACGGTTCGCTATTGGCCGGCCCCATCAGCTGCACGCCGATCGGTAAGCCTTCAGAGGTGAAGCCGGCCGGAACATTGATCGACGGCCACCCCAACACATTCCACGGCCACGTCACTGGGCAGGCGGCGATCATCTCGCGATCGGTCGCCATGCCGCTGAGCCCGTCGAAGGCCTCGGCGAGCGGCGGGGGCAGCGCGGTCGTCGGCGCCAGCACCACGTCCACGATGCGGAATATCGAGCCGACGCGACGCTGGTTGGCGGCTTCGCTCGCGCGGGCGGAGCGCAGGACCTGCTGCGAGAGGAATCGGCCCATCCGCATGTTGGACATCGTCCTGCGGTCGAATTCGACGCCCTGGCCCAGTCGCTCGGCCCAGTCCAGCAGGCCGGAGGTTGACCGGATGAGGAAATTCCAGGACAACCGCAGCCCGTAGTCGGGATTGCCCTCGACCACGGTGTGCCCAAGCCGTCCGAGCTGATCGCCCACGGCGTTCAGCGCCGCCTCGATCTCGGGGTCCAGCCGGGCCGGGAAGGCGGTGAACGGGAACCGCGTCGACAGCGCGATGCGCAGCGAGCCCGGCGCCAGACCGACGTGATCGGACACCGTGACCGGTCGCGGCTTGTGTATATCGCCGTCGACGTTGCCGGACACCGCGTCGAGCACCAGCGCCGCGTCGGCGACGGTACGGGCCAGCACCCCGTTGACCGTGATCCCGTTGAAGGCCTCGGGCAGCGGCCAGGTCGAGATGCGACCACGCTGAGGCTTGATCCCGACCAGGTGGGTCCAGGCCGCCGGAATGCGGACGCTGCCCGCCCCGTCGGAGCCGATCGCGGCGGTCACCAGGCCCGCGGCCACCGCGGCCGCACTACCGCCGGAGGAGCCGCCCGGCGTGTGACGCCGCGACCACGGGTTGCGGGTGTGGCCGAAGGCCGGCCCGCTGGTGAACGGCCACTGGCCGAGTTCGCAGGTGTTGGTCTTGCCGACGATCACCGCACCCGCGGCTTTGAGGCGGCGCACCACCTCGGCGTCCTGGGTGGCCGGTTGAACGTGACCGGACGTGCCGAAGTAGGTGGGCTGGCCGGCGACATCGACATCGTCCTTGACCGCGATCGGCACGCCCAGCAACGGCGCCTGGTCGCCGTCGGCACGCCGCCGGTCGGCTTTGGCGGCGTCGGTCAACGCTGTATCGGTGAGTACCACGCGAAAGGCGTTCAGCGTCGATTGGCTCTGGCCAATGGCGTGCAGTGATCGGCGGACCAGTTCGTCGGACGTCACCTCGCCGCCGGCCAATTGGTACAGCTGATCGGTCAGTGTCGGGAAACGGCGGTCGACGGAGCTACTCATCGGTATCGACCTTATCGGCGCGTGCGCCGAGTGCCGTCGCAACCGGGTGACAAACTGGTATCTATGCGGCTGTACCGGGATCGTGCGGTGGTGCTGCGCCAGCACAAGCTCGGCGAGGCCGACCGGATCGTCACCTTGCTCACCCGCGACCATGGACTGGTTCGCGCGGTGGCCAAGGGTGTGCGCCGCACCCGCAGCAAGTTCGGTGCCCGGTTGGAGCCGTTCGCGCATATCGATGTCCAGCTGCACCCGGGTCGCAATCTCGACATCGTCACGCAGGTTGTCTCCATCGACGCGTTCGCCACCGACATCGTCAGCGACTACGGCCGCTACACCAGCGCGTGCGCGATGCTGGAAACCGCCGAGCGCCTCGCCGGTGAGGAGCGGGCACCGGCGCCGGAATTGCACCGCCTCACCGTCAGCGCGCTGCGGGCGGTCGCCGACGCCAGCCGGCCCCGCGAGCTGGTGCTGGATGCGTATCTGTTGCGGGCCATGGGCATTGCCGGCTGGGCTCCGGCGCTGACCGAATGCGCACGCTGCGCCACGCCGGGCCCGCACCGGGCCTTTCACGTCGCGGCGGGCGGCAGCGTCTGCAGTTACTGCCGCCCGGCCGGCGCGACAACCCCGCCGCTCGGCGTACTGGACCTGATGGCGGCGCTGCGCGATGGCGACTGGGAGGCTGCGCAGGGCGCGCCGCAGTCGGCCCGCAGCCAGGTCAGCGGACTGGTGGCCGCTCACTTGCAATGGCATCTGGAACGGCAACTGCGAACCCTGCCGTTGGTGGAGCGGATGCGACCAAGCGACCCGATGGATCGCATCGATCGCAGCATGCTCGACCGCCGGGTCGCTCTGGTCAGGCAGGATGTGGCGCATGAGGGCTGAGCGCAAGCGGAAGTCCGACTTCCCGCAGCTCGCCCCGGCGCCCGACGACTATCCGGTCTTTCCGGACACCTCGACGTGGCCGGTGGTGTTCCCGGCGCTGCCGCCGTCGCCGGACGGGGGACCGCGCCGACCGCCGCAGCACATCTCCAAGGCGGTCGCCCCGTCGATTCTGGCGGAGCAGCTGCCCAATCACGTCGCGATCGTGATGGACGGCAACGGCCGCTGGGCCACCCAGCGTGGTCTGCCCCGGGTCGAGGGCCACAAGATGGGCGAGGCGGTGGTCATCGACATCGTCTGTGGTGCAATCGAACTGGGTATCAAGTGGCTCAGTCTCTACGCGTTCTCCACCGAGAACTGGAAGCGGTCGGCCGACGAAGTCCGCTTTCTGATGGGATTCAACCGCGACGTGGTCCGCCGTCGCCGGGTCAACCTGAACGAGATGGGCGTGAAGATTCGGTGGGTGGGATCACGCCCTCGCCTGTGGCGCAGCGTTATTCACGAGCTGGCGGTGGCCGAGGAGCTGACCCTCAACAACGACGTGATCACCGTGAACTACTGCGTCAACTACGGCGGTCGCACCGAAATCGCTGAGGCGGCAAGGGATATCGCGCGTGCGGCCGCGGAGGGCAAGCTGAATCCCGAACGGGTCAACGAGGCGACCATCGCCCGGCATCTGCAGCGCCCGGACATCCCCGATGTGGATCTGCTTCTGCGCACCTCGGGGGAGCAGCGGACTAGCAACTTCATGTTGTGGCAAGCGGCTTACGCCGAGTACGTCTTCCAAGACACGTTGTGGCCCGACTACGACCGCCGCAACCTGTGGGCGGCCTGCGAGGAGTATGCGTTGCGACACAGGCGTTTTGGGACAGCGTGATGGCGTCATTGCAGGAGCGCTTGCTTCATGTCCTGTCCGAGGTGCTGCCCGTCGACGCTGAACCCGACGGCGCGTTGACCGTTCACTATGCCGGGACGATCGCGTCGCTGCGGGTGGTGCCGATCACCGAGGATCTGGACCTGGTGGCGCTGACCCAGATGGTGGCCTGGGATCTAGTGTCGAACAAGAAGATTCGCGATAATGTCGCCGAGCAGGCGCACTCCACGCTGCTGGGGTCGGTGACGCTGGTAGACAAGCCCGGCAAGTCGGCGGATGTGATGCTGCGCTACAACTTTCCGGGCAACGGGCTCAACGACGAAGCCCTTCGCACGCTGACCTTGATGGTGCTCGGTAAGGGCGCCGAAGTCCGTGCCGCGTTGTTGGACCGTCCGTAATCTCGTATTCCTCAGTGCGCGATAGCCGATAAAATGCGGCATGGCCCTAAGGGGTGCGCTGATGGTGCGGATCGCGGTGCTCGCGGTGGCCCTGCTGCCGGCATTGAGCTGTGGTGGACAGCCCATTGCCGGGACTGCTCGTCCGGCGGGTACGAGTCGTAGTCCAACGTCGGCTACTCCAGCGCCGACGCCTCGGATGGAAGGTCATTACCAGGTCGTCACTGGCGATCCCGATACGCCGCCCGTCACCTGGGTTTTCACTTCCTGCGGCGACGGCTGCGCCGAGGTCGTGATGGGCGAAGGGTCTGGTCGGCGGGCAACCGCTCGCTACATCCGGATGCAATGGATCGTCGATATGCATACGGCGGCGGCGGTGCAGTGCGGCGATGGCACGTCTGTTCCTGGGACGGCGCACTACAGCTGGAATCCCGACACACTCGAAGGTCGCTTCTGGTCGACCGCAGACCGTTCTCCATGCGGTAAGGACCAACCGCTCGACACCTATCTCGTGCCGCTGAAATTGTCCAAGGACGGTCCGTGAACCGTCAGCGGCCGCAGTCCGAGCAGGTGCCGTAGATCTCGATGGTGTGACTGACGTCGGAGAAGCCGTACTTGGCCGCCACGTCGGCCGCCCACTCCTCGACCTCGCGGTCGCCCACCTCAACGGTCGACCCGCAGCTGCGGCAGACCAGGTGGTGGTGATGGTGATCGGAGCAACGGCGATACACCGACTCGCCGGTGTCGTTGCGCAGCGTGTCGAGCAACCCGGCGGCGGCCATCGACTGCAGCGTCCGATACACGGTGGTCAGCCCGATGTTCTCGCCGCGTTGCCGTAGTTCGTCATGTAACTCCTGGGCGGAGCGAAACTCGTCGAGGGTGTCCAACAGCCCGGCGATCGCCGCCCGCTGCCGCGTGGCCCGCACGCCGGCGCCCGAGGCGGTCACTGCTTGTCCTCGCTGGCATGGGCGACGGCGTCAACCACGATGTGCGCCAGGTGGTGATCGGCCAGCCGGTAGAGCACTTCGCGTCCGGACCGCTCGCCGGCGACGACGCCGGCGGCCTTGAGGATCTTGAGGTGCTGGCTCACCAGCGGCTGCGGCACGCCGAGCGCGTCGACCAGCTCGTGCACGCAGCGCGCGGCCTCGTTCAGCTGCAGCACGATTGCGATCCGCACCGGTGCGGCCAGTGCGCGCAGCAGTTCACCGGCGGCGTCAAGGATCTCGCGTGGCGGCGGCGCCGGCAGTTCAGTGGAGTCGCCATGCTGGTGCTCGCCGACGAGTTCATCGCCGTCAGCTGCGGTGGAGGATGGAAGAGACATGCTGCGTCCACTGTCACATGCATAACCACGCATGTCAAAGAGCCCAGCGCGGATCGCTACGATGGCGGATCGTCCGCGTTTTCCAACGACAGGAGTGCTCAGCCCGTGGCGTCCGTCATCGACACCGTCGTGAACCTCGCCAAACGGCGCGGCCTGGTCTATCCCGCCGGCGAGATCTACGGCGGCACCAAGTCGGCCTGGGACTACGGGCCGCTGGGCGTGGAGCTCAAGGAGAACATCAAGCGGCAGTGGTGGCGCTCGGTGGTGACCGGCCGCGACGACGTCGTCGGCCTGGACTCGTCGATCATCCTGCCGCGCGCGGTGTGGGTGGCCTCGGGTCACGTCGAGGTCTTCAACGACCCACTCGTCGAATGTCTGAACTGCCACAAGCGCCACCGGCAGGACCACATGCAGGAGGCCTACGCCCTCAAGAAAGGTAAGGGCGAGTCAGCCGTCGATCCAGATTCAGTGCCGATGAGCGAAATCGTCTGCCCCGACTGCGGCACCAAGGGGCGGTGGACCGAGCCGCGTGACTTCAACATGATGCTCAAGACCTACCTCGGTCCGATCGAGACCGAAGAGGGTCTGCATTACCTGCGACCCGAGACCGCGCAGGGCATTTTCGTGAATTTCGCCAACGTGGTGACCACGTCGCGTCGCAAGCCACCGTTCGGTATCGGCCAGATCGGCAAGAGCTTTCGCAACGAAATCACGCCGGGCAACTTCATCTTCCGCACCCGCGAGTTCGAGCAGATGGAGATGGAGTTCTTCGTCGAGCCGTCGACCGCGCCGCAGTGGCACCAGTACTGGATCGACACCCGTCGGCAGTGGTACATCGACCTCGGCATCAACCCCGGTAACCTGCGGCTCTACGAGCACCCCAAGGAGAAGTTGTCGCACTACTCGGACCGCACCGTCGACATCGAGTACAGATTCGGCTTCTCGGGCAACCCGTGGGGTGAGCTCGAAGGTGTGGCCAACCGCACCGACTTCGACTTGTCAACGCACTCAAAGCATTCCGGAGTCGACCTGTCGTACTACGACCAGGCCAACGACACCCGCTACACGCCGTACGTCATCGAGCCCGCGGCCGGACTCACCAGGTCGTTCATGGCGTTCCTGGTCGACGCGTACCACGAGGACGAAGCGCCCAACGCCAAAGGGGGAGTGGACAAACGGACCGTGTTGCGACTCGACCCGCGGCTGGCGCCGGTGAAGGCAGCGGTGCTGCCGTTGTCCCGCCACGCCGACCTGAGCCCGAAGGCGCGCGACCTGGCCGCCGAGCTACGCAAGTGCTGGAACGTCGAGTTCGACGACGCCGGCGCGATCGGCCGTCGCTACCGTCGCCAGGACGAGATCGGCACACCGTTCTGCGTGACGCTGGACTTCGACTCGCTCGACGACCACGCCGTGACCATCCGCGAGCGCGACGCGATGACCCAGGAGCGGGTGTCGATCGACGCGGCCGTCGACTATCTGGGCTCGCGGCTGCGGGGCTGCTAATGCATTGCAGCACGAGCACATCGAAATGTGTTCGACGTCGGTGCCGCTGGTGCGGCCATCCCGGGCAGGCTGGTCCGTTGGATGCCTGACCTGAGGCCGCCAGTGTGGTGCGGAGCACCAGCAGCGCCGTACGCACGGGGCGACCATCGTGCCAGAACGGGCTGGCGCAGCCTTTCAAGGGGCGCTGAGTGAGATTGGGTTCCCGACGGCCGCAACGGCACCGTGGGATAAAGCACTCAACACCCGGCCGTACCTTGACGCCATTAATTAACTTGCGTGCAATTAAAATTAATTAACTTGCGTGCAATTTAAAAAGTCGCGGTCTGCTCGACGCGTCCGGGTTGCGCCCAAAAATACTCAGGAGTTTTTAATTCAACGTTGACACTAGACTTCGTCCCGACTTACCATCTTTTTGGCTAACACGCGGGTGTTCTCGTCACCTAAGAAAAATCACGTGTTAGTCAATAAACACGGGCTTCTCACCGTCGTTGCGGGAGCCCTAGCTCATCGCCTGCATGGAGTCTCTCATGAACACATTCATTCGCAAAAGCATCTTCACCAGCCTTGGTGTCTCCGCCGCAGTTCTTGCCGCCGCCGGGCTAGCGTCCCTGGCCAACGCCGACGATATCGATATGTACGGCGACACGGATGTAAATACGTTCACATTGTTTAACGGCACAGGGGATGCCACCGTATTTACAACCACGACTAATGCTTACGAGACGGTCGATGAAACGACGGGTGTGGTGACGCCTCATTTCAGTTTCCCAACCACGGTCGAGACTATGGAAGCCCTTCCGCCAGGAGTAACTCAAGCGGGCGGTTACTCTTTCACCGACGCCAATACAGGATTCTTTGGCGATACGACGACCAACTATGACATTAGTAGCCTCGACACCGATTTCTTCCTGGCGAACGGGCACGATTACACACAGTTTCTGCCGCTATTCATTACAGATCTGTTCTCCCCCGGCGTTCCGGATGGGGATCTCTTCCCGTTCTGAGGTCACCAAGACCCAACAACCAAGCTGAGGGATCCTGTCGGCGCCCCTTTGAGCGGCTGGCCGCGGCGAAGAGCGTTGAGGCTTTACCTGATCTCGTCTGCCGACCACGGCTCCGCACGGGTCCAGCGACCGCGCGCCGACGTCACCCTTGGGTCTCAAGGACCCGGCAGGGCCGGGCCGGCCCAGGACAAATTCCGCCATTCTGTCGACTATTGGTCGCCCGTTTAATATCATCGGTAAGTCGACGCGGCGGCTCACTAGGGCGTGGTGAGCTGCCGCGTCCACCATTTGCGGCGGAAGTCCTGCTCAGAACCGTCCGCCGCCACCCATGAAGCCGCCGTCGGACGAATCCGAGCCACCGAATGACGTCGGGCCCCACGCTCCGCCGCCCCCGCCGCCCCAGCCGCCACCGAAGCCGCCGCGCATCGCGTCGCCCAGCATGTCGCCGATGATGATGCCGCCCAGCATCGCGCCGGTGTGGCCGCCGCCGCCGTAGCGCGAGGTGTACGCCATCTGCGCGGACTGCACGTCCGACTCGGCCAGCGACTGCGCCTGCGCGCCCAGCGATGCGGCCTTGTTGGCGAGGGTGATCGCGGCGTTCGGATCCGTTGCTTTCATCGCCTGCGCGGCGTCGAGCTGACGAGTCGCAGCGGCCAGCCGGGTCCGCGCCTCGGGCCCTACGCTGCCGCGGCGATTGTCGATGTACTCCGACACGGCGTGCACCCGCGACTGCGCGCTGAACAGCGCCTGATCCAGCGTCCGGCTCAGCCGTTCGGCCGCCGCCTGCTCCTCGGCGACGGTGGCCAGCAGGCGATCCAGGTCGGCGTTGATCTTGGTGAGCGTGGTGAACGTGGTGAGCGGATCCGCTGCACCGCTCGAACGCGCGGTGTCGAGCGCGCGCGCCGCCGCGTCGCGAGCGGCGGTCAGGTCGCGCAAATGCGGCGCCTTGTTCTTCTGCGTCCCGCTCAGCGCGGTATCGGCCTGCCCGATCCCGGACTGGATGTCCGCGATCAGTGCGGGCAGGGTGGCCATCGCGTGCCGGATGTCGCTGGCCGCGTTGTCGACCGCGTCTAGCAACGAGCGGGCTTGTCCCAGTGACGATTCCGCGGCATGGACGGCGTCGACGAGCGTACTTTGCTCGCCGCTGACCGGCTTGGCCGCGTTCTCGCGGGCGTGGCTGAGATTCAGCTCGGCGAAGGCTAACCGGTCCTTGGCGGTGGCGACGTTGGTGGTCACCGAGGCCAGCGCCGAGGACGCGAACTCGTTGTGCAGCTCGGTCATCCGCTGTTCGGCGGGTTCGATGCGGGCGGTCAGATCGACGACTTGCTGGGTCAGCGTGTCCAGACGTGCCGGGGCGTTGACCACCAGGTCGCGCATCTCCTCGAAATCGTCCCGCTGCGACTCCAGTTCGCGATCGGCCCGGGCCGCGGCGACGATCACCTCGGTCAGCAGGTCGCGACGCTGCGCGCGGGTCTCGGGGATCGCGTCGTCGAGTTGTTGACGCACGGTGAAAGCCTGGGCCAGGGCGGCTTTGGCGGCGTCGACCGCGTGCGTGAAGGGTTCGGTTCGTTTCTCGCCGAACTCCTCGACCGTCAGCGCGAGTTCGTTGGCGCTGGTGCGCACGGCATTGTCGACGTCGACGACTTTCCATCGCGACAGATCGTCGAGAGCACCCAGCGACAGCGACGCCAACGCATCAGGATCGGTGGCGTCGACCCGTTTCGCCGCGGCCAGCTCCGCGGCGCGCCGTCGACGGCGTCGCCAGCGGGTGATCACATAGAGCGCCAGCACCGCGCACAGGATGAGGCCCAAGCCGATCAGTAACGGTGCCGAACTCGTCGACTGTGGACCCCGATTCAGGCCGTTGGCCGCCGCAACCGCCGCACCGCTCCAATCGCCGCGGTGCAACGCAGGCTCGATCTGGTTGCGCCGCAGATCGTCGACCTGCCCGGCGTCGATCGTCTTGACTCGGCGGGGAACCAGGAAGGCGTAGGCGTGATCGACGGTGGCCACCGCCAGCACGGCGCCAAAGTCGCCGAGATCACTGCGGCCCGTGGTGTTCTCGGCCCAGCTCTGAGCCGGTTGCCCGGAGAAGTCGTCGACAAACACCACCCACAACTGGATGCGACGGTCGGCGTACAGCTTTGCGCTGGCCGACGTGATTGCGGCGCGGTCGGCGTCAGTGAGTACGCCCGCGTTGTCGGTGACGTAGCTGGGCAGCCGGAACGGGGGCTCGGCGGCGGCCGACGGCGCGACCGTGAGGGCGGTGATCAGCATCGCCATGAACACGGCGACCGAGCGGCGGAGGGTGCTCATGTTCGCCAATGTAGTGCCGTGACGAAGCGGGTCCCAGCGCTACCTGTCTGACTGGCAGACTGTGGGTCGATGACGCCGCAAGACCCCTACGACGATTTCGACCGCCAGCGGGTTGTGCCCGAGGCGCCGAAAACCGCGGGCTTGCCGGGCACCGAGGGGCAGACCCGCACCGACTTCGCCCGCGACCGGGCCAGGGTCCTGCACAGCGCTGCGCTGCGCCGGCTCGCGGACAAGACTCAGGTCGTTGGGCCGCGCGAAGGGGACACCCCACGCACGCGGCTGACCCATTCGCTGGAGGTCGCCCAAATCGGTCGGGGGATGGCGATCGGACTGGGCTGCGATCCCGACCTGGTCGACATGGCCGGTTTGGCCCACGACATCGGCCATCCGCCCTATGGGCACAACGGCGAGCAGGCCCTCGACGAATTCGCGGCCGCGTACGGCGGCTTCGAGGGAAACGCGCAGAACTTCCGGATCTTGACCAGCCTTGAACCCAAAGTCCTTGACGGACAAGGACATAGCGTCGGGCTCAACCTGACACGGGCTGCGCTCGACGCAGTCACCAAGTATCCGTGGTCGCGCGGTCGGCATCGCCGGAAGTTCGGCTTCTACGACATCGACCGCGCCGCCGCCGGATGGCTGCGCGACCGCGCCCCAGCCGATCGACCGTGCCTGGAAGCCCAGGTGATGGACTGGGCCGACGATGTCGCCTACTCGGTGCACGACGTCGAGGACGGCGTCGTCTCCGGGCGCATCGACCTTCGCGTGCTCGCCGACGACGACGAGGCGGCCGACTTGGCCGCACTCGGCGAGCGCGACTTCGCCGGAGTCCGCGCCGACGACTTGAGGGCCGCGGCGCACCGGCTCGCCGGGCTTCCCGCGGTTGCCGCGGTCGGCAAGTACGACGCCACCCTGTCGGCGGCGGTGGCGCTCAAGCAGATGACCAGCGAACTGGTGGGCCGGTTCGCGTCGGCGGCCATCGCGGCCACCCGTGCCGACGCCGGCCCCGGACCGCTGGCCCGCTACCTCGCCGAACTGTCGGTGCCGGATGTGGTGCGCGCCGAGGTGGCCCTGCTCAAGACGCTGGCCCTGCAGTTCATCATGTCCGACCCGCGACACCAGGAAATCCAAGCGCGGCAACGGGAATGCATCCATCGGGTGGCCAACGCGCTGCTGGCCGGAGCGCCCACCACCCTCGATCCGATCTACGTGCCGGCCTTCAACGCCGCAAAGGATGACGGCGGACGGCTACGCGTGATCGTCGACCAGATCGCCTCCTACACCGAAGGACGCCTCGAGCGCATCGCGGCCGCCCAGGCGTAGACCGCCGGACTACTCTCGATGCCCATGGTCAAGTCTTCGCTCGCGCTCGCCGCTCTGTCGCTAACCGCGCTCACCGCCTGTAACCCGCATCAAGACGCGTCCACAGCCACGTCGTCGAGCACGCCAACGCCACGTACGCAGGCCTCCGGCACGTCGGCGTCGAGCGCCCCGGCGCCGAGCGGTCAAAGCCTCAGCGCGCAGTTGCATACCGCCGACGGTAAGTCGGTCGCCACCGCGACCTTCGAATTCGCCAACGGCTACGCCACCGTCACGGTGAAGACCACCGGCGACCACATCCTGACGCCCGGATTTCACAAGATGCACATCCACGCCGTCGGCAAGTGCGAGCCGAACTCGGTCGACCCAATGGACCCGGGCAAGACCGGGGACTTTCTGTCGGCCGGCATGCACTATCAGGCGCCGGGCCACACCGGCGAGCCGATGAGCGGTGACCTCGATCCCCTGGAGGTGCGCCAGGACGGTGCGGCCTACCTGGTCACCACCACCGACGCGGTCACCAAGGACGACCTAATGGCTGGCGCCAAGACGGCGCTCCTGCTGCACGGCGCCGACGGCGGCCCCGACGCCGAGAAGCGGTTCGCCTGCGGGGTGATCGGCACCGGTTAAACCGCCGCAGCTCTAGACTGGCCCGATGGCCGGCCGCATCTCCGATCGCGACATCGCCGCCATCCGCGAACGGGTCCGCATCGAGGACGTCGTCGGCGATTACGTCCAACTGCGCAGGGCGGGCGCCGACTCGATGAAGGGCCTCTGCCCCTTTCACGACGAGAAGTCGCCGTCGTTCCACGTGCGGCCCAACCACGGTCACTTTCACTGCTTCGGCTGCGGCGAGGGCGGCGACGTCTACGCCTTCATGCAGAAGATCGAGCACGTCAGCTTCGTCGAAGCCGTCGAACTGTTGGCCGACCGCGTCGGGCACACCATCACCTACACCGGAGCGTCGGCCACCAACGTCCAGCGCGACCGGGGGAGTCGCAGCAGGCTGATCGCGGCCAACGCCGAGGCGCAGTCGTTCTACGCGGCGGCGCTGGAATCGCCCGATGCGCAGCTGGCCCGCACATACCTGACCGAGCGGAATTTCGACGGTGACGTCGCCCGTCACTTCGGCTGCGGCTTCGCCCCGCCAGGCTGGGATATGCTGACAAAGCATCTGTTGCGCAAGGGTTTTGAGTTCAAGGAGCTCGAGGCCGCGGGCCTGTCACGAGAGGGACGTCGTGGCCCGATGGACCGCTTCCATCGCCGGCTGCTGTGGCCGATCCGGTCATCGGCGGGCGAGGTGATCGGGTTCGGCGCGCGACGGCTGTTCGACGACGACCCGATGGAAGCCAAGTACGTCAATACGCCAGAGACATTGCTGTATAAGAAGTCTCACGTGTTGTTCGGCATCGACCTGGCCAAGCGCGACATCGCCAAGGGCCACCAGGCCGTCGTGGTCGAGGGTTACACCGACGTGATGGCGATGCACCTGTCGGGGGTGACCACCGCGGTGGCATCGTGCGGCACCGCCTTCGGCGACGAGCATCTGTCGATGTTGCGCCGACTGATGATGGACGACAACTTCTTTCGCGGTGAACTCATCTACGTCTTCGACGGTGACGCGGCGGGCCGGGCGGCGGCGCTCAAGGCGTTCTCCGGAGAGCAGCAACTCGCCGGCCAGTCGTTCGTCGCCGTCGCGGCCGACGGCATGGATCCGTGCGATCTGCGGCTGAAATCCGGTGACGGCGCGCTGCGCGATCTGGTGGCGCGTCGCACTCCTTTGTTCGAGTTCGCTATTCGAACCACGCTCAGCGACATCGACCTGGACAGTGCCGAAGGCCGGGTGTCCGCGCTGCGTCGATGCGTGCCGATCGTCGCCCAAATCAAGGACCCGACGCTGCGTGACGAGTACGCACGGCAGCTGGCCGGTTGGGTCGGCTGGGCCGATGTCGCCCAGGTCATCAGCCGCGTCAGGGATGAGGCGAAACACCCGACGGCGCAAAGCCGTAACAAACCGCGCCGCCAAGCCGGACAGGCCGACGCGGGCGCAAAGCCGGCGGTGCCCCGGCCCAATCCGAGCGATCCCACGCTGTGGCCGCAGCGCGAGGCGCTGAAGTCGGCGCTGCAATATCCCGCGCTGGCCGGACCGGTGTTCGACACGCTCACCGTCGAAAGCTTCACCCATCCCGGCTACGCCGCAGTGTGCACCGCGATCGAAGCGGCCGGTGGTACCGCGACCAGTGTCGGCGGCGGGGAATGGCTCGATGCGGTGCGGCAGAAGGCGCTGTCGCCGGCCGCCGCCGGGCTGGTCAACGAGCTCGGCGTCGAGGCCATCAAGATCGAGGACGACGAGAAGCTGCCGCGTTACGTTGCCGGCGTGCTGGCCCGCCTGCAAGAGGTGTGGATCGGCCGGCAGATCGCGGACGTCAAATCCAAGCTGCAGCGGATGTCGCCGGTTGAGCAGGGCGACGAGTATCACGCGTTGTTCGGCGACCTCGTCGCGATGGAGGCCTACCGGCGCAGCCTGCTCGAGCAGGCCAGCGGCGACGACCTCACCGCCTGAATTCGCGGCTCTCGATGACGGTGGTGTCGTCGTCGATCTCGGTCAACGTCACCATCCGGGTGTCCGGCGACACCCGATTGGCGATCCGGCGCCGGCTCCCGTCGATCACCGACTTGGCGGCGGGGCTACTGGTCAGCGCTCGATAGGTGCCGACGATCTGCTCGTAACGACGCCGACCGGCCTTTGTGCCCAACACATAGCCCAGTCCCAGCGCGACGACGTAGCGGATCAAAACTGTTCCTTCACATGATCGATTGGTGTGCTTCCATCCTGCCCCATGACGACGAACACCCGCCCCCCGGCGTTCGAACGGTCTGGTTGGGCGCGCGTGCGCCGGTACGCTAGAGTCAGCACTCGGTCCGCGCCACGTCCGCGGGCACCAGGCAGTCCCCTGTAGCTCAATTGGCAGAGCATTCGGCTGTTAACCGGAGGGTTGGTGGTTCGAGTCCACCCGGGGGAGCCAGGTTTTTCAGCGTCCCGGCATCATCCCGCCGAAGGGTCCCTGATTCTGCGGCTTGTCGGGCGCGCTGGACTTGTTCAGGTAATCCGGGCAGTAGGCGCTTGACGCCAGCGCCGCGAATCTCATCGCACCACCGGAGTTCAAGCCTGGATTGAGCATGCCCAGCTTGTCGATGACGTCCTTCTCGGGCGCGCCGGCGTTCATCATGTCGCAGGCGAACTTGCCGGCCTTGATCGCGCTCGCGCCGTTGGAGTAGGACATGCCGGCTTTGTTCAGGGAGTCCAGGAAGGTGGCGTCGGCGGCCGGGTTGTCCGGGACGCTCGGTGGCGGCGGATCAGCGAGCGCGGGCGCGGCCAGTCCGACGGCAATCGCGGCGCCGGCAAGTGTTAAAAGCAGTCGCATCGGACCATTGTTCTCCAGTTCAGCGGGGTTGTCCTGTTGAGAGTCCTGGCCGAGGAGTTGGATGGGACCTGTGACGACTGCTGAGACCACCGTCGGATGGGCCGATGGCGCGGTGCTGGCGATCGATCAGCGTGCGCTTCCGCACGAGGTGCGCTGGCTCCGGCTGACCAGCGTCGACGACCTGATCGTGGCCATCAAGACGCTGGCCATCCGCGGCGCGCCCGCCCTCGGGGTGGCCGGCGCCTTCGGGGTCGCGTTGGCGGCCTACGCACACGTCGGCGACGACGAGAAAACGACGTCGGAGTCGCAGCGGATCGCGTCGGCCCGCCCGACCGCGGTCAATCTGGCCTGGGGGGTGCGACGGGCGCTGACCATGCTGGCCGCGGGCCCGGACGCCATTCTCGCGGAGGCCAGCCAGATGCTGCTCGAAGACGCCGATGTCAACCGAAGATCCGCCGCCCACACAGCTGATCTGGTGTCGCTGCTGTGCCCCGACCGGCCGTTGCGGGTGCTCACGCACTGCAATTCCGGTCGACTGGCGGCCACCGCCATCGGCACCGGGTTGGGTGCGGTGTTGGAGTTGCATGCGCGCGGCAAGGTCGCCGAGGTGCTGGTTGACGAGACCCGGCCGCTGCTGCAGGGCGCCCGCCTGACGACGTGGGAACTGGCCGAGGCCGGCATCCCGCACCGGCTGACTATCGACTCCGCGGCGGCTTGGGCGATGGCCACCGAGCAGGTCGACTGCGTCATGGTCGGGGCGGACCGGATCGCGGTCGACGGCTCGGTCGCCAACAAGATCGGCACCTACTCGCTGGCGATTGCCGCGCGCCGGCACGGGATTCCGTTCATCGTCGTCGCGCCCGAATCGACCCGCGACCCGGGTACCGCGACCGGCCGTGACATCGTCGTCGAGCAGCGGTCCGCCGGCGAGATCACCCATGTCGGCGGGGTCGCGACCGCGCCGGACGGGACTGCGGCGTTCAATCCCGCCTTCGATGTCACCCCGCCGGATCTGATCACCGCCATCGTCACAGAGAACGGTGTGCTCGGTGAGGTGAATATGGTTGCGAGACAACAGATCGCCGGTGTCACGCAGTAGTCGCCTTCAGGGGCGTGTTGGACTCTCTGTGATTTCAAATTGCTGGAGCAGGGTCTGACCGGGAAACTGATAGCAATGATCTTCACGCAGCACTACCTCGACTGCCTGTCGCAGGGCTCGTATCTGATCGGCGACGAAAGTACCGGCCGCGCAGTGGTCGTCGACCCCCGCCGCGACGTCGACGTGTATCTGACCGAGGCCGCCGAACACGGGCTGACCATCGAGCGGGTCATCGAGACGCACATCCACGCCGATTTTCTCACCGGTCATCTGGAATTGGCGGCCGCCACCGGCGCGCGGATCAGCTACAGCGACAAAGCCGAGCTGGAGTTCTCGGTTGATCCACTGACCGATGGCCAGCGAATCTTGTTGGGCGAGGTCGCATTAGAGATTCTCGCCACGCCAGGACACACGCCCGAGTCGATCTGTGTGGTGGTTTACGAGCACGCCGACGAGGAGGTGCCCTACGGCGTTCTCACCGGTGACACGCTGTTCGTCGGCGACGTGGGGCGGCCGGATCTGCTGTCCGGCGAAGGCCTGTCCTCGGATGCGTTGGCACGTTCGCTGTACGACTCCCTGCACAACAAGCTGCTCACGCTGCCCGACGCGACCCGCGTCTTTCCCGCTCACGGCGCCGGATCGGCCTGCGGCAAACAGCTGTCCAGCGAAACCAGTTCGACGATCGGCGAGCAGCGCCGCGACAACTACGCGCTGCAATTTCGCGACGTCAACGCATTCGTCGCGTCGATCACCGACGGGCAGTCGCCGCAGCCGCGCTACTTCGAATACGACTCGGTGCGCAATCGTGAGCAGCGGCCACTGCTCGACGACAACACGCCCGCGCTGTTGAGTTTCGACGAGGTGCGTCGGCGCGCCGCCACGGGCGCGCTTCTGCTGGACACGCGGGAGGCGGCTGCCTACGCCGTCGGCCACGTGAGCGGGGCGGTCAACATCGGCCTGGACGGTCGGTTCGCCGAGGGCGCCGGTCAGGTCTTTCCGCCGGACCGCGACATCGTCCTGGTCGGCGACACCTCACTCGCACACGAGTCGCGGATCCGGCTGGCCCGGGTCGGCTTCGACCGCGTCATCGGCCAATTGGACGATCTCGCCGGTGTTTTCACGCGCCATCCGCATCTGGTGGAGACGGCGGAGCGCTTCAACGCCCAGCAGCTTGCCGCACTGCTCAACGACGAACCCGGCCTCCAGTTGGTCGACGTGCGCAACCCCGGGGAGACCGAGGACGGAGTCATCGCCGGCGCGCAGGAGATTCCGCTGCCGACGCTGGTCGACTCGGTCGAAAACCTCAACCCCACAGTGCCGGTCGTGACCTACTGCGCCAGCGGATACCGCTCGCTGATCGCGGCGAGCCTATTACGCGCGGCGGGTTTCGAGAATGTGGGCGATCTGCTCGGCGGCTACGGCGCCTGGGAAGAGGCCGGGCTGGCCCTCAGATAGAGAAGTCCTCGCCGTGCCAAAGGCCGGCCTCCGGTGGCCGGATGATGCCTTCGGTCTGCGGTGTGTCGGCTTGATCCTCCAGTTTGGCCACTCGGGTGAGCAGCGACTGCAGGCTGACCCCCACCAGGTCGGGCATCATCGCGTCGTCGCCGGCACCCGGCGTGGCGCGGCTGATCGCTTGGCCGGGAACACCGACAACCACCGCGCTGGACGGAACCTCTTTGACGACAACGGCATTGGCGCCGATCCGGCTGTCGTCGCCGATCTTGATCGCGCCGAGTATTTTCGCCCCGGCGCCGATCGTCACCCGGTCGCCGATGGTGGGATGACGCTTGCCGGTGTCTTTGCCGCTGCCACCGAGCGTGACCCCGTGATAGATCGTGACGTCGTCACCGACCTCGGCGGTTTCACCGATCACCACACCGGTGGCGTGGTCGATGAACAGGCGGGCGCCCAGCCTGGCACCTGGATGAATGTCCACTCCGGTGAAGATCCGAGTGAACTCACCGACCGTGCGAGCGGCGACCTTGGCTCCTCGGCCCCACAGCCAACTGCCGACCCGGTGGCCCCAGATGGCATGCACACCCGGATAGGCGAAGACGACCTGCAGGGTGCTGGGAGCCGCGGGATCGCGCTCCTTCGCCGCCCGAATGTCGTCCCGGATCGCCTCGAGCATTGTTAGTCCGCCAGATTGGAGAACAGCACGGTGCTCAAATACCGTTCGCCGTTGGAGGGCAGGATGACGACTACGAGCTTGCCCTTGTTCTCGGGCCGGCGAGCGACTTCCAGGGCGGCAACCACCGCCGCACCCGACGAGATCCCGGCCAGCAGGCCCTCTTCGGACGCCAGCCGGCGAGCCATGTCAAGAGATTCGTCGTTGCCGACCTGGATGACTTCGTCGACGACGTTTTCGTCGTAGACCGGCGGGATGAATCCGGCGCCGATGCCCTGAATCGGGTGTGGCCCCTTCTGCCCGCCGGACAGCACCGGCGATGCTGTGGGCTCGACCGCGATGAACTTGGTATCGGGTTTGCGTTCCTTGATCACTTGGGCGACACCGGTGATGGTGCCGCCAGTGCCGACGCCGGACACGAAAATGTCTACCTTGCCGTCGGTTTGCTCCCACACCTCTTCGGCAGTCGTGGCGCGGTGAATCGCCGGGTTGGCCGGGTTTTCGAACTGCTGGGGAACGAAGTAACGCTGGTCGCTCTTGGCCAGCTCCTCGGCCTTTGCGATCGCCCCCGGCATGCCTTCCTTACCTGGCGTCAGGACAATTTCAGCGCCGTAGGCGCGCAACAGAATTCGCCGCTCGTTGCTCATGGTGTCGGGCATGGTCAGCACGAGCTTGTAGCCGCGTGCCGCCGCCACCATCGCCAGCGCGATACCGGTGTTGCCGCTGGTGGGCTCGAGAATGATGGTGTCGGGCCTGATCAATCCGGCTTCTTCGGCGGCATCCAGCATCGCGACACCGATACGGTCCTTGACACTGCCCCCGGGATTGAAGTACTCCAGCTTCGCCACCACGTCGGCAACGGCGCCCTCGGTCACCCGGCGCAAACGCACCAGCGGCGTGTTCCCGACTAGTTGCGTGACGTCTTCGGCAATGCTCATCGAGATTCGCTCCCACCATCGCGGATCAAAGTTGGTCGGCCTTCCAGCTTATGCGGAACTCTATGGCTGTCTCCGTGAGGATGGCCAGCGCGAGGCACCGGGCTGTCGGTCGGCGCAGTTCACCGGCATCAATGAGTCGGCGATCGCTCGCTACCCGGTGACGCTCTATAAGGTCCGCCGAAGTCGGCCAGTGGACCCACGGGCACGGCTGACGCTGTCCTCAAGCTCGGCATTTGGCGTATGGCTGAGCGCCGGGGCCGTCGACACCTAGGGTCGCTGCCCTGCTGAGACGGGACGTCGGGCTTTTTTGAGCATGCCGGTCTCATATTTCTTCCGGTTGATTCGAACTCTCCCGGTCAAGGCGATAACTCCGTAAATTTCCGTCGTGGTTTATGCGTGCAGTCGGCCCACGGCATCGATGTCGTCCATCAGCACGCGCGCGCACCCATCGACAGCCGGGTGAGGCGAGAACTTTCCCGAAGCCAAAGGAGCGCGCGATGAGTTGCATCGACGGTCGGCAGATCGAGCAAACTCGATGATCGCCATAACCACAACGGATTCAACCGTGGTGTTGTGCGCATTTGACTCGACCCACGCGCACATTTCGGATAGCCGGACGGCACCGCCGACACGTCGGTCGGTCATAGCTGAGCAAACTTTCACAGGCGAAAAATCGTGGTTCTCGTCACACGGTGACCGGCGGATTGGGTAAGCGAGTGCCGCAACATTCTCAGGCAACGACTCTCTCACGGGTCGAATGGTCCAAGCCCGCCGCGGCGTTCGGCGACTTCGTCGTCCTGGCCGGCGAAACGTTCTCCACCGCTGTTACCCGGCCCCTGGCAGTTCGTGAACTGATCGACCAGATCTGGTTCATCGCGAGGGTGTCGATCGTTCCGACGCTGGTGCTGTCGATTCCCTACACCGTTCTCATCGTCTTCACGCTGAACATCGTGCTGATCGAGGTGGGTGCGGGAGACCTGTCCGGTGCCGGCGCGGCGCTGGCCTCTGTCACTCAGGTCGGACCGGTCGTCACGGCGATCGTGGTGTCCGGCGCGGGCGCGACCGCGATCTGCGCCGACCTTGGCGCGCGGACGATCCGCGAAGAGATCGATGCGATGAAAGTCATTGGCGTCAACCCGATCCAAGCGCTGGTGGTTCCGCGCGTGATCGCCGCGACTTTCGTTGCGCTGCTGCTGTATTCGGCGGTCGCGGTCGTCGGTCTCACCGGCAGCTACTTCTTCGTGGTGTACGTCCAGCACGTCACGCCCGGCGCGTTCATCTTCGGGATGACGATCCTGACCGGCCTGCCGCAGGTCATTGTTTCCCTCGTCAAGGCATTCCTCTTCGGGCTATCGGCGGGCCTGATCGCCTGCTACAAGGGGCTTTCCGTCGGTGGTGGGCCGACCGCGGTGGGGAATGCCGTCAACGAGACGGTGGTCTTTGCCTTCATGGCTTTGTTCCTGATCAACATTCTGGCCACCGCGTTCGGTGTGAAGGTCTCGCCGTGACAACGACCGAAGACAACCAAAGATCTTTCCCGGGCAGTGAAGTCGCGGGTCGACTGGTCGGAGCTGTCCGGACCCTGGGTGAGCAGACTGCGTTCATCGGCACCGCGCTCGCCTCCACGGTCGACGCGGTTCGCCGTTATCCCGGCGAGGTGCTGCGACTGATCGCGGTCCTTGGCATGGGGACCGGAGCGCTCGCTGTCATCGGCGGCACCGTGGTGATCGTCGGGTTTCTGACGCTGACCACGGGCGCGCTGATCGCGGTCCAGGGCTACAACACCCTGTCCAATGTCGGAATCGAAGCGCTGACAGGGTTTTTGGGCGCATTCCTCAATGTCCGGTTCATTGTGCCGGCAACCGCCGGCGTGGCATTGGCTGCGACCATCGGCGCCGGTGCGACCGCACAACTCGGGGCGATGCGCATCAACGAAGAGGTCGACGCGTTGGAGGCGATGGCTATCCGGCCGATCACCTACCTGGCCTCCACCCGCATCGTGGCCGGGGTGGTGGCGGTGATCCCGATCTACACCATCGCAATGCTGATGGGATTTCTTGCGACCCGGTTCGGGACGACCGTCATCTACGGTCAGTCTCGCGGCGTTTACGACCACTATTTCTCGTCGTTTCTGCATCCCACCGACTTGGTGTGGTCGTTCAGTGAGGCGCTGTCAATGGCGGCAGCGGTGATGGCGATCCACACCTACTACGGCTACCACGCGACCGGCGGTCCGGCGGGAGTCGGCGAAGCGGTGGGTCGCGCCGTGCGGTCGTCGATCACCGCGGGGGTTTTCATCCTGTTGACCATCACACTGTCGGTATACGGGCAGTCCGGCAACTTCCATTTGTCGGGGTGATCGCGTGAGCCAGGAGACCCGGCGGCGCCGGGGGATTGACCCTATGTGGTGGGCGCCAGTGCTTGTGCTGTTCGTCGTGACGGTCAGCGCGCTGACCGCGATGGCATTCGAGGGAACGCTGAAGTCGACGGTTCCGCTCACCGTCATCTCCGACCGGGCCGGCCTGGTCATGGAAGACGACGCCAAGGTGAAGTTGCGTGGCGTCCAGATCGGCGAAGTGTCCAAAGTCGAGTCCTACGCGGATTCGGCCGGCACGAACCTGTCAAAGTTGAAGTTGAAGATCTATCCGAACGAATTTCGCTACCTGCCGAGCAACGTCGAGGCGGAGATCAAATCCAGCACCGCGTTCGGAGCCAAGTACGTCGACCTGATCGTTCCCGAGTCTGGGCCCAGCCACCGGGAATTGGCCAAAGGCGCTGTGCTGCATAGCCGTAACGTGACCGTCGAGGTCAACACGGTATTCCAGAATCTGCAGTCGATCGTGCACGCGATCGACCCGGCGAAACTCAACGGTGTGCTCTCGGCGTTGGCCGAGGGCTTCCGCGGCAAGGGTGAACGGATCGGCGAGGCGATCAGCGGCGGCAATCATTTTCTTACCGTCGTGAACCCGAAGCAAGTGACCATCCGGAAGGACTGGCAGCTGTTCGGTAAGACCGCGGCGGCCTATTCGGCTGCGGCACAGGATATTTTGTCCACACTTGATTCTTTCTCGACGACGAGCGTCACGATCACCAAGAACAAAAAAGCGCTCGACGACGTGCTGCTGGATGCGATCGGTTTCTCGAACGCCGGTATCAACACGATCGGCCGCAACGAGAAGAATCTCGTCGATGCGGTCAACCTGGTGGCGCCGACCTTCGAATTGCTGAACAAATATTCGCCGACCTACAAGTGCACGTTCGAGGGCGCGGTCTGGTACCTGGAGAACGGCGGCCGCGCCGCGATGGGCGGTAATGGCAAGTCCCTCAACATCGATGGTGGACTGCTGTTCGGCGACGACCCGTATCGATTCCCCGACAACTTGCCTCGTGTGCAAGCCAAGGGCGGCCCCGGCGGAAGGCCGAGCTGTGGCTCATTGCCGGACGCGAGCGCGAACTTCCCGGTCAAGTACCTTGTCACCGACACCGGATTCGGGACCGGGCTCGACGTCCGACCCAACCCGGGTATCGGCTTCCCGGGCTACGTCAACTACTTGCCGGTCACCAAGGGAACGCCGCAGCCGCCGCTGATCCGTTTCCCTGGCGGTCCGGCGCCGGGCCCCGCCCCTGCCTATCCAGGCCAACCACCTTATGGCGCACCAGATTACGCGGGCGCCGCAACACCTCCGGCGCCGCCCGCTACGCCGGGTCCGTAACCCACCGTCACCGAATAGAAGGAAGGACATGCAATGAGAACCAACGCCGGCGCCATCGCGCGTGTGATGGCGTTCACCGTTGTGTCCCTTGCCTTCGTCTTCATTCTGGTGACGGTCTTCGGACAGTTCCGCTTCGACTCACGCACGTCCTACACCGCGGTGTTCTCCAACGTCTCCGGGCTCAAGGGCGGCAACTTTGTTCGCATCGCCGGCGTCGAGGTCGGCAAGGTCAGCGAGCTGAAGCTGCAGAAGGACGGCACCGTTCGCGTCGACTTCGCGATCGACAACGGTTTGCGGCTCACCGACGGCACCAAGGCGTCGGTGCGGTACGAAAACCTGATCGGTGATCGGTATCTCGCGCTCGAGGACGGACCCGGTGCGCCCCGGCGACTGCCGGCGAAGGCCACGATCCCGCTGGCCCGCACCTCTCCGGCCCTCGACGTCGACGCGCTCATCGGTGGTTTCCGCCCGCTGTTCCGGGCGCTGGACCCCGACCAGGTCAACGCATTGTCCGGTCAATTATTGAGGGTGTTCCAGGGTGAGGGCGCAACCATCTCGTCGGTACTCGGCGAAACTTCCGCGCTGACCACCACACTGGCCAACCGCGACAAGCTGATCGGTGACGTGATCACCAACCTGAACGTCGTGCTGCACACCTTCGGGACCCGCGACAAGCAGTTCTCGGATGGCCTGGACAAGCTGTCCCAACTCGTCGGAGCCTTATCCGAACGCAAGAACGACATCACCAAGGACGTGGCCTACATCAACGCCGCCACCGGATCGGTCGCCGACTTGCTAACCCAGGCGCGACAACCGATCAAAGACGTGATTGTCCAGACAGATCGCGTGTCGGGGCAGATCGAGTCCGATCACACCTACTTCGACGACCTCGTCAAGACGCTTCCCGACGTCTATCAGGTGTTGTCGCGCCAGGGTCTCTACGGCGACTACTTCGGTTTCTACATCTGCGATGTGGTCATCAAGCTCAACGGCCGAAACGGGCAACCCACGTTCGTCAAGCTGGTGAGCCAGGTAACGGGGCGGTGCTTGCCGAAAAAATGACCTCGATCGCACGCCGCCTCAGCGCGTTGAAAGACAAAATCAAGCGACCCGACATCACACCGCTCGCCGACCGCAACCGGGTCACCGTCGGTCTGGTCGGTATGGGCATCGTCGTGGCGCTGGTCGCCGCCGTCTTCTCCTACGAGAGGATCCCGTTCCTCACCGGAAAGTCTGGCTACTCGGCGTATTTCACCGAGGCCGGCGGCATCAAACCGGACAGTGACGTGCGGGTGTCGGGGCTCTCGGTCGGCAGGGTGTCCAGCGTCAAGCTCGACGGCACCAAAGTGCTGGTCGACTTCACCGTCGACGACGACGTCGCGCTGGGCAACCGCACCGAGGCGTCGATCAAAACCGAGACCGTGCTCGGCACCAAGATGCTCGAGATCACCCCGCGCGGAGACGGCAAACTGCAGGGGCCGATCCCGGTGGAGCGAACTCGCGCGCCGTACGACTTACCCGACGCCCTGGGCGATTTGACGAGCACGGTCAGCGCCTTGGACACGACGAAGCTGTCGTCGGCACTGACCACGTTGGCGAATACCTTCAAAGACACACCGCCAGACGTGAAAGCCGCGCTCGAGGGCGTCGCTCAGTTCTCCAGCACGCTCGACGATCGTGACGCCAAACTGCGGAGCCTGCTGACCAATGCGAACAAGGTCGTCGGCGTGCTGGGCAAGCGCAGCGACCAGATCGCCGGTCTGGTCACCAACGCCAACGCGTTACTGGCCGAGCTGCTGACCCAACGCAATGCGGTCGACGCGTTGATGACCAACGTCGGCGCGGCGTCCCGCCAGATCTCCGCGGTGGTCGGCGACAACCGCACGGAACTCAAGCCCGCACTGGACAAGCTCAACAGCGTGCTGGGGGTGCTGGACGACCGGAAGAAAGAATTGCAGCGCACGCTGTATCTGATCCCCAAGTACGCCATGTCATTTGGTGAGGTGCTGGGATCGGGACCGTTCTTCAAAGCCTCGCTGCCGAACCTGACGCTGGGACAGTTCGTGCAGCCGTTCACCGATGCGGCGTTCTCCGATCTCGGACTCGATCCCGCCACGCTGCTGCCGTCGCAACTCGTCGATCCGGGCAACGGCCAGCCGGGGATACCGCTGCTGCCGTTGCCGTATCCGCGCACCGGGCAGGGCGGCGAGCCGCGACGGACGATCCCGGACGCGATCACCGGCAACCCGGGCGATCAGCCGTGCAGTGTGCCGGGCAGGCCGGGAGCCCGCGGCTGCTACCCCCTGCGGCCGGAGCCACCGGCGCCGCCGCCCGGTGGGCCGCCGCCCGGGCCGCCGGCCGACCTCAAGCCACCACCGAAGCAGACACCGGTCTATCAGCCCGCGCCCAATGAAGTGCCTGCGAGCGGGGGTCGCTGATGGCATTCGCGAAAGTCCCTGCACGCCTTGACAAAGGCCTCGCCTGTATCGAGAACCATCGACGCGCCACCAAGGCCGGCACGGCGCTCAGCCTGCTGCTGATCCTGGCGGTCGGGATCAGCATGATGGTGTCGCCGTGGTGGAAGCAGGCCACCCGCAACACCTACATCGCCTACTTCCCGAACACCAACGGTGTGTATGCCGGCGACGAAATCCGCATCCTGGGCGTCGCGGTCGGGACGATCGAGAAGATCGAGCCGCAGCCCCAAGCGGCGAAGGTCACGTTCACCGTCGACTCGCAGTACTCGTTACCCGCCGACGTCAAGGCGGCGATCCTGTCGCCGTCGCTGGTCACCTCACGAGCCATTCAACTCGTGCCGGTCTATTCGGGTGGCCCGAAACTCGCTGACGGCGCGACGATTCCTTTAGCGCGGACCGCGGTCCCGGTCGAATGGGACGACCTGCGCAAGCAATTGGAGAAGCTGACCGACTCGCTGCAACCGACGACCGAGGGCGGGACGAGCGCGCTCGGGCAGTTCGTCAACACCTCGGCCGCGAACCTGCGCGGGGAGGGTGACACCGCGCGGGACACCGTCATCAAGCTGTCGCAGGCGGTTTCGGCCCTCGGTGACCACAGCACGGACATCTTCAGCACACTGCGCAACCTGCAGATATTCGTTTCCGCGCTGACCTCGAGCAGCGACCTGCTGGCGTCGTTCAACAAAAACCTGGCCACCATCACCACAGTGATGTCCAACACCCCCAACGAGTGGGGTCAGGCGATTGCGGGGTTGGACGCGGCCGTCAACGACCTGCGCCCCTTCGTCGCGGAGAACCGCGAGGCCATCGGCACCACGTTCGATCACCTCAACGAGATCACCACCGCATTGAACGACAGCCGTCGTGACATCAAGCAGACCCTGCACGTCGCGCCGAACGTTTTCCAGAACTTCCTGAACATCTATCAGCCGGCGCAGAGTGCGGTCACCGGAATCCTGGCGTTGTCGAATTTCGCCGACACCGTCCAATCGATCTGCGGATCAATCGAATCCGACGGCCGCGTCGGAGCCAAGCAGTCGGCGCGGCTGTGCGAGCAGTATCTGGCGCCGATCATCAAGAACCGCCAGTACAACTTCCTGCCGATCGGCCTCAACCCGTTCGTGGGAGCGGCGGCGCGTCCCAACGAGATCACCTACAGCGAGGACAAACTCAACCCGCATATCCCGCCGCCCGCAGCACCGGGCGCTCCGCCCGCCGACGCGCCGCCACCGGTGTCGCCGCAGGTCCGGTCCACCGACCCGCACGCCGGGTTGACCGGCATGATGGTACCTGCGCCCCCGGGGGGTGCACCGTGAGGCGCATACTGTCTGCGGCGCTTGCCTTCTCGGCGCTGTGCCTGCTGACGTCGTGTGGGGGATGGCGCGGCCTCAACTCGCTGCCACTGCCCGGCACCGCGGGCCAGGGCAACGGCTCCTACACCATCGCGGCTCAACTGCCCGATGTGGTTGTCATCCAGCCGAACACCCGGGTGCGGGTGGCCGACGTGAACATCGGCAATGTCACCAAGATCGAGGTCCAGGACTGGCATGCCCTGGTGACGATGCGGATCGACGGCAGTATCCATCTGCCCGAGAACAGCACGGCCAAGGTCGGCCAGACCAGCCTGCTGGGTTCGATGCACATCGAGCTGGCGCCGCCGACCGACGAAGCCCCGAGGGGGCAACTCAAGAACGGCTCGGTGATCCCGCTGTCGAAAGCCGCCACCTATCCGACCACCGAGCAGACGCTCGCGTCGGTGGCGATCCTGCTCAACGGCGGCGGCCTTGGTCATATCCAAGAACTCACAAGGACTTTCGCAACGGCGTTGACCGGTCGAGAGAAAGAGATGCGCAGCCTGTTGACCCAACTTGACATCTTCGTCACCGAGACCAAGAAACAGACTGACGACATCGTCACGGCCATCGACAGTCTCAACGGCCTGGTCGGCCAGGTGGCGGAAAAGGATCAAACCGTCGACAAAGCGCTCACCACGATTCCACAGGCGCTGGACGTCCTCGCCGACACCCGCAAGCTGTTGGTCGAGGCGATCGACAAGGCCGGTCAGTTCAGTGCCGTTGCGGCCTCGACGATCAACCAGTCCAAGAAGTCGCTCGTCGACAACTTCCGCAACCTGGCGCCGGCGCTGCGCGAACTGGCCAACGCCGGGCCGGCGCTCACCCGGGGGCTGGACTTCCTGTCCACGTTGCCGTGGGTGAAAAGCACTGTGCCCAATTGGTTTCGGGGTGACTTCGCCAATATCTCGCTCGTCGTCGACCTGACGTTGAGCCGTCTGGACAGCGGCTTTTTCACCGGATCGCGGTGGGAAGGAAACCTCACCGAGCTCGAGATGCAGTGGGGCCGAACCATTGGCCAGATGCCCAGCCCGTACACCGCGGTCAATCCGTTGATCGCGCCCTACCATTGGGGGGGTTACTAGGATGGCGCGCTCGAGCTCGCTGCGGCTGTCCCGCGGGGTGTGGACCCAGCTGGCGATCCTGGCGTCGGTCACGGTGATCTCCATCGGGGTGATGGCTTTCGGTTTCATCAAAGTGCCTGCGCTGCTTGGTATTGGCCGGTACACGGTGAGGGTCGACCTGCCCGCATCCGGCGGGTTGTATCCGACGTCGGTGGTGAACTACCGCGGCAGCGAGATCGGCAGTGTCAAGTCGGTCGATGTCACCCAGAACGGTGTTCAGGCCGTCCTCTCGCTGAAGTCCGACATCGCGGTTCCGCGCGAAGTGACCGCCGCGGTGCACAGCCGCTCGGCGGTGGGTGAACAGTTCCTGGAGCTGACGCCGCGGTCGGGCACCGCGCAGGACATCGACCCGAAGTTGCGCGACGGCGACGTCATCGCCGTTGGCAGAACACAGATTCCGGTCGACATCGGGTCGCTGCTGGACACCACCAACAAGGCGCTCGCGGCTATCCCGCAGGACAACTTGCACACCGTCGTCGAAGAGGCCTCCATGGCCGTGGCGGGCCTCGGACCCGAACTGTCTCGCCTCGTCGACGGCGGCACCACGCTGGCGATCGATGCCGGCAAGACCACCGACTCGTTCTCCCGGCTGATCGATGAGTTCGTGCCGGTGGCCAATTCGCAAGTGCGGACCTCGGATTCGATCGCAACGTGGGCGCGACGGGTGAACGCGATCACCAGCCAGGTGAAGGACCAGGACAGCAGGCTCGCGGACCTGCTGAACACCGCCGGACCGGCGCTCAGCGAAGGCACCGCGCTGTTCGACCGGTTGGCCCCGACGTTGCCGGTGCTGCTGTCGAACCTCGTCAGCTTGGGCACGATCGCGGTGAACTACCGCAACGACCTCGAACAACTGCTGGTGATGTTCCCGCAGGGCACCGCGGTGATGTCGTCCATCATCGTGCCGGACCGGGCCGCCAAGATGGACTACAAGGGGATCTATCTCGACTTCAACCTGAACCTCAACTCGCCGCCGCCGTGCAATGCCGGATTCCTGCCGGTGCAGCAGCAGCGCATCCCGGTGCGGGAGGACTATCCCGACCGCACCGACGGTGAGTTGTATTGCCGGATACCGCAGAACTCCGACATGAACGTCCGCGGCGTTCGCAACGTCCCCTGCGAGACCAAACCGGGTAAGCGCGCACCGACCGTCGAAATGTGCGAGAGCGACGAGCAGTACGTCCCGCTGAACGACGGGCTGTTCTGGAAGGGCGATCCGAACGCGACGCTCAGCGGCCAGAGCGTCCCGCAGTTCCCGAAGGGTGGGCCTCCGTATTCGCCGGGCGAGCACTGGCACCCTCCCGTTGACCCGGCGGCACCCAAGCCGGTGACCGCCATTCCCTACGACCCCATGACTGGGAATTACGTCGGGCCGGATGGCAAGCACTACAGCGATTCCGACCTGGCATTCACCTCGAAAGGCAAGACATGGCAAAGCATGATGGTGCCGCCCAAGAAACCGAACCCGTAGACACCGCGGCGTCCGACGAACTCACCGAGGTCGCCGAGCCTCGCACAAGGCGTCTACCGGACTTGTTGTTGCGGACCCCGACGCCGGTCGCGGTCGGACTCGCCGCGATCGTGGCGCTGCTCGGCGTGGGGGGCTGGCTCGGATTCCGTCTGCACCAAGACCACCAGGTGCAGGACCAGCGCAGCCTTTACGTTCAGGTCGCGCGCCAGACCGCGATCAACCTGACGACGATCAACTACGCCGAGGTCGATGCCGACATCAAGCGGGTGCTGGACTCGGCGACCGGCGGCTTCCACGATGAATTCCAGCACCGGTCACAGCCGTTCGTCGAGGTCGTCAAGAAGGTGCAGTCGAAAACCGAAGGCACCATTGCCGAGTCGGGCCTGCTGTCCTATACGAGAGAGCAGGCGCAAGTGTTGGTCGCTATATCGGTCAAGACGTCGATGGGTACGGCGCCAGCCGACCAAGAGCCTCGCAGGTGGCGGATGAGGCTGACCGTGGACAAAGTTGGCGATGGCGCCAAGGTGTCGAACGTGGAGTTCGTGCCGTGAGCAGTCAAACCGCACTGACCACGCGAGAGGAGGACTCCGCGATGTCCGACGCGAAGGGCGCCGACGATGCAGTCCTGCTCGACACCGACGACGAAGGTGACATCGAGGAGAACGACGGCCAACCACCCGACAAGGAACACGCTCGAATCCGATGGGGCCGTTTGCTCGTCACGGCGCTGCCCGCGGTGGTGCTGATCCTGGCGCTCGGCGTCGGTTACCTGAAGTGGCTCGACGGCAAGGTACGCGAATCCCGGCTCGCCGCTGAGCAATCGGTGAAGGCGGCCTCGGAAAGCACGATCGCGATCCTGTCGTACAAGCCCGAGAGCGTCGACCAGGATCTGAAGTCGGCCGCCGATCGCCTGACCGCCGGCTTCCGCCGGCAGTACACCCAACTCGTCACCGACGTCGTTGCGCCCGGGGCCAAGCAGCAGCACATTACGGCGGTGGCCACCGTGCCCGCTGCGGCCTCGGTCGTCGCGACCGGAAAGCAGGCCGTGGTGCTGGTTTTCGTCGACCAGACCACCACGATCGGCAACGATCCGCCCACCCAGAGCACGTCCAGCGTGCGCGTCACACTCGACAAGATCGACGGCAAATGGCTCATTTCGCAGTTCGACCCGGTGTAGGTGAGGTGGATATGAAACGAGTGCCGACGATCGCGCGGCGGCTGTCCGTCATCGTGTTGAGTATCGGATGGTTTGCGACAAACCTGATTTCGGGCCCGGTGGCCACCACCAAGGCGGCTGGCTTCGAGACTTTGCAGGTGCCGTCGGCGTCGATGGGCCGCAGCATTCCGGTGCAATTCCTGGCCGGCGGCACGCACGCGGCGTACCTGCTCGACGGTTTCAACGCTGCTCCGGATGTGAGCAACTGGGCCACCTCGGGCAATGGCTTCAACACGCTTGCCGGTAAAGGAATTTCGGTGGTGGCGCCGGCCGGCGGCGCCTACAGCATGTACACCAACTGGGAGCAGGACGGCGGCAAGCAGTGGGACACGTTCCTGTCCACCGAGCTGCCGGACTGGTTGGTCGCCAACAAGGGCTTGGCGCCGGGCGGGCACGGCGTCGTCGGTGTCTCACAGGGCGGATATGCGGCCACGGCGTTGGCGACCTTCCACCGGGACCGATTCCGTTATGCCGGTTCATTTTCCGGCTTCCTGGCCCCGGAACGCACCGGCGTGGACGGTGCAATCAGGGCTGCGCTGTTGCAGGGCGGCGCCGACAGCGGCGCAATGTGGGGCGCGCCGCAGTTGGGTCGCTGGAAGTGGCATTCGCCGAACCAGAACATCCAGCAGCTGGTGGACAACGATGCCCGGCTCTGGATTTACAGTCCGGGCAGTGGTGCGCCGACCGATCCGGGTGCCATGGGCGATACCGGCGACATCTCGCAGGGCACCAACGCCCAGTTCTACTCGCACTACCGAGACGTCGGCGGCACCAATGCCCACTTCGATCTGGGTCGCGGCGGCGGCAACGATTGGCCGACGTGGTCGCGGCAGCTCAGTGCGATGTCCGCCGATCTCGCGGCCAACATCCGCTAGGAAAAGCGATGACTGACAAGCGTATTCGTCGCTTCACAGCGCTACTTTGGGCGCCGTTGGCGTTCGTCATTACCAGCGCTGTCGCCGCGGCCGCCCCGGGAGTTCCTGGCAACAACGACCGCCTCAATAACGGCATCGTGGTCAACGTCGACACCATCAAAGCGCAGGCGGGTTGCACCACCAAGCTGAAGAAGAACCCGCAACTGGAGGCCGCGGCGCAGCGCCACACCGTCGATGCGCTCAACAATCGAAATCTCGACGCTGACGTTGGTTCAGATGGGTCGTCGGTGGCCGACCGGGCACGCGATGCGGGATACCGTGGTGTGGTGGCCGAGACGGTGGCGATCAACAACTCGCTGGCCATCAATGACCTTGACGTGATGGGCAATTGGTACTACCGGCCCGATTACAAAGCGATCATGTCGAATTGCGCGAATACCCAAATCGGGGTGTGGTCGGAGAACAGCGTGGACCGGAGCGTCCTGGTCGCCGTCTACGGACAGCCGGATCGATGAAGCGCGCAATTCGGTTGACCGGCTTGATGATTGCCATCTCGTTCATCGGAGTCGCGCCCGCGCACGCCGTCCCGGCGCCCGACATCGAATTCATCTACGACACGACGGTGCGCAAGCAATACAGCTTCGCGAACACGGCGGACGCGATCAGCTACGCGCACGGCATCTGCGACAAGATCACCGGCGGCGCCGGCTACGGCCAAGTCACCGGTGACGTGAAGCGTGACGTGCTGCCCAATGACGAATACTCGGCCAACTACCTGATTTCCAACGCGGTCAACATTTATTGCCCGGCCCAGCTGTGGCAGTTACGCAATTCGGCGGGCAGCTACGTCCCGCCTCCGCAGTGACCTAGTTGCCGGTGCCGGCGTTGCCCAGGTCGGGCGCGTAGGACGGGGGCGGGTAGACCCCTCGGAGCAGCCACGCGAATCCCGCGATGCCGTATTCCAGCTCGTCGCTGGCGTCGTAGTCGGGGTTCGGATTCATGCAGCGAGCCTATCGCGCTGGGGCCGTTGACTATCTGTCGAATCCGCTCTACCTGGTGGTCCGGGCAAGACTTGCGCTGATTTTAACGCCATCCCGTCGGCTCAATCGGTGATCCGCGAGAGCACGGTTTCGGCGTGGGCGATCGCCCCGCGGTTGTACGGCAGTTTCGACAGCGCGGTTCCCATCGCGCAGGTATTGGAGATCGCGGCGAAGGTCAAGCCGCCGCCGATAGCCGCTGCCAGCCACTTGAGCCGGGGAACGGCGACGCTCCCGACCACCGAGGACAGCACGATCGATCCGGCGACCAGACGAACCTGACGCTCCAAATCCCAGCGCTGGACGCCGCGGTTGACGTCGAAACCCTGCCTCTCCCAGTCGGTGATGCCGTTCGCCAGCACCCGTCCGCCGTCGAGCCCGGCGCCCTGCAGCAGCTGCGCGGCCTGGGTGGCGCGTTGACCCGAGCGGCACACCAGCACGATGTCGTCGCCGTTGTTGAGTCGTTCAGCGACTTGCGCGCTGTGCTCGTCGAGTACATCGAGCGGCACGTTGAAAGATCCATCGATGTGGGAGGTCTCGAATTCGGCTGGTGTCCGCACATCGAGGATCCGTGGCGGTGCTTGCGACGTGATGCGGTCGTTCAGTTCGTTCGAGGTGATGGCAGCGGTCATGAGGGTCGCATACCCGGCAGTCACAGCGCCCCCGAAGTTCCGATCGGCGTGAGTCTTGCGGTCGCCTTGCGTCAGCCGTTGATCAGGGCCGAATCGGTGGCGCCCGTCTCGTCCGCCTCGTCGTCGCCGGGCGTGGGCAGCTTCTCCGGATGCAGCATGTCGGCGTAGCGCAGTTGCTCGGGGATACCGAACCCGTCGACGAGCGTCTCCGCGTAGGGGCGCAGCAACCGGCACCGATCGTTGATGGCGCGAGTGACTGCCTTGGCCCGTTCGGTGGACAGGTAGCGGTGCTCGACGTACCACGCCTTGTCTTCCTCGATGACGGTGAGCGCGTAGAGGTCGCAGATAAGGCCCAGCACCTCGCGGGCCCCGTCGTCTTCACACGAGTCGATTCCGGCGACGAATGCTTCGAGCACCACCCGGTCGATGTGGGCTTTGGCGGCGTGCAGCACGTGGTCCTGCACCGAGTTGAACGCGTCGAAGGCTGACATCTCCTTCGACTTGGCCTGCAGTCGGCGTGCCACCGAGGCGATGATGTACTCCTCGCGGTCCTCGAACATCTTGACCTGGGTACCGCGGTTGAACAGGCTGCCTTCTTCTTCGTTGTCCTGCCGGGCGTCGATCACGGTCTGGATGATCGTCTCGGCCGCAGTGCGTTTGAGCACCCGCTCGCCGGCGAAGTTGGCAGCGAAGCGCACCCATTCGACCGGGCTCATGCTCTTGATGTCGTCGGCGTACGCGGTCAGCAGCTCCTTGGCCACCAGCTGGGTCAGCACATGGTTGTCACCCTCGAAAGTGGTGAACACGTCGGTGTCGGCGCGCAGGGCGATCAACCGGTTGTCGGCCATGTAGCCGGCGCCGCCGCAGGCCTCGCGGGCCTCCTGGATGGCGGTGGACGCGTGCCAGGTGTTCGCGGCTTTCAGACCCGCCGCCCGCGCCTCCAACTCGCGCTGCTCCTCGGCGTCGGGGGAGTCGGCGGTCTGCAGGTCGTGGCACTTGGACACCAGTTCGTTCTGCGCGAACTGCAGCGCGTACGACTTGGCGATCAGCGGGAACAGCCGACGCTGATGCACCAGGTAGTCCATGATGAGCACTTCGCTGTCGTCGCCCGGCGCGGTGAACTGCTTGCGCTGCAACGCATATCGGGTCGCGATGTCCAGGGCCACCCGGGCCGCGGCGCCTGCGCTGCCGCCGACGGTGATCCGGCCGCGGATCAAGGTGCCGATCATGGTGAAGAAACGTCGGTTCGGGTTCTCGATGGGCGACGTGTAGGTGCCGTCGGGCTCGACGTCGCCGTATTTGTTCAATAGATTCACCCGCGGGACCCGGACGTGGTCGAACACGATGCGGCCGTTGTCGACGCCGGGCAGACCACCCTTGTACTGACAGTCCGAGGTAGTCACGCCGGGCAGGTCGTTGCCCTCGGCGTCGCGGATCGGCACCAGCACGCAGTGCACGCCATGGTTGACCTGCTCACCCTTCTCGGTGGTGATGAGTTGCGCGAAAACCGCTGCGATCGTGGCGGTTTCGGCCGCCCCGCCGATGTAGTCCTTGCGCGCGTTCGGCGTCGTCGAATGCACCACGAACTCTTCGGTCTCCGCGTCATAGGTCGCGGTGGTCTCCAGCGCCTGGACGTCGCTGCCGTGGCCGGTTTCGGTCATCGCGAAACACCCGCGCAGCTCCAGGTTGATGATCTTCTTGACGTACTTCTGGTGGTGGCGCTCGGTGCCGAGGTTCTCGACGGCCCCGCCGAACAGTCCCCACTGCACGCCGGCCTTGACCATCAGCGACAGATCCGACATCGCCAGCATCTCGATCATCGCGACCGCGGCGCCGACGTTGCCGTTGCCGCCGTGCTCCTTGCGGAAGCCGTCGTCGGCGGCGCCCGCGGCGGCCATGATGCTCATCTGCTCGGCCACTTTGGCGCGGGCGATCACCGTGTTCGGTGTGTAGTGCGGACGGAAGACTTCCTCAGCCAGCCGCTCTCGCATCTGGTTCTTAACGTCGCGCCAACGGCCGTCGAGTGAGTTGCGTAAATGTTCCGCAATGGTGGTCATACCCGACGGTAACCGATCAGAATCGAGACGCCGAGATCCGCTCCGTCACGCGGACCGACACTTCGGCGCCGAAGCACGTGAGTGAACGTTTCCGTTAACCGAAGGTGTCTATAGTCTGCTCCGCGGTCGTGGTCAAGCGGGCGAAGAAAGGTGCGCCATGAGCGGGACATCCCGCGCTTTCAGCAGGGAGGGCGCGATCGATCTCGACGTCATCGCTGCGGCTTTGAGAACGAAGTTCACGTTGGCCGCCGGAGCGCAGCACACGGCGTCGCGCATCTGGCTGGACACCTTCGATTGGCGCCTGCACTCGGCCGGCCTGTCGCTGCACTACGTTGACGCCGGTCCACTTGTTCTCGAGCTGGCTGACGGGGTCCGGTTGCAGGCGCCGTCGGCAGGGATGAAATGGCCCGCGCAGGCTCACGACCTGCCGGCAGGGCCAGTGCGCGATGCGCTGGCAGCGCTCATCCAACCGCGGGCGCTGATGCCTGTCGTCACCGTGCGGTCGGCCTTCCAGGAGGTCCGCGTGCTCGACGGTGAGGAGAAAACCGTCGCCCGACTATTGGCCGAGAGTGTCGACGACGGAACCAGCCAGCTGAGGATCCAGCCGCTGCGGGGCTATGACTCCTCCGGTAACCGGATCGCGCAACTACTGGCTCGCGCCGATGGTTTCAGCGCGATCTTGACCACGCCCTACGAAGTCGCGCTCACCCACGCTGACCGCAGCCCCTCCAACGGATCGAGGCGGCCCGCGGCGATGCAGCCGCACACGCTTGCCGTCGTGGCCATTGCCGAGATTCTGACCGAGTTCGCCGCCGCGATCGATGACAACCTGCCCGGGACCCTCGCGTCGACCGACACCGAATTCCTGCACGATCTGCGGGTCGCGGTCCGTCGCACCCGGTCGATCCTCAAACTGGTCGGCGACGTGCTCCCCGTCGACCTGACTGGCGGTTACGGTGCGGATTTCAAATGGCTCGGCGACTTGACCACCCCGGTCCGCGACCTTGACGTCTTTGCACTCCAACTCGACTCGTTGTCTGCGCGGCTCACGTCGGCGCCTGGCGACCTGGACCCCTTTCGGTCATTTCTCGTCAAGCGCCGTGCCGCCGAGCGGCGGAAGCTGGTGCGCGGACTGCATTCGAAGCGCTTTAAGAGTCTGCTCGACGACTGGCGCGCGGAGCTGTTGGAATTGACGGAAGGTGTGGAGGATGGGCCGACCGTTGCGGAATTGGCGCGCGACCGACTTTGGCAGGCATACCGGAAAGCGGCGCGTCTAGGAAAACGAATTACCGAGGACTCGCCCAGCGACGACGTGCACGCGCTGCGTAAGCGGTGCAAGGAGCTGCGCTACTTGCTCGAGGTGTTCAAGCCGGTCTGTGACCGATCGTCGCATCGAGCGCTGCTCAAGGAGCTCAAGTCGCTCCAGGACACCCTCGGCGACTTCCAGGACGGTGAGGTGCAGCGCGGGGCCATTCACGAATTCGCCGCAGCGATGATCCAACAAGGTGCGGCGCCCGCCAAGACGGTGCTGGCGATGGGAGAGATGGCGGCGCAACTCGACGCGCATCAGACGAACGCGCGCGTATCGCTGGCCGAGCGGCTGCAACCATTCCTGGCCGATGCGAATCGCGCCCGAGTCAAGGCTTTGGTGCGCTGATGAAGGTCTACGCGTCGTACAACATCAAGGGTGGCGTGGGCAAGACGTCGACCGCGGTGAACTTGGCGCATCTGGCTGCGATGGACGGGCACAACGTGCTGCTGTGGGATCTCGACCCGCAGGGCGCGGCGACGTACATGTTCCGGGTCCGGCCGAAGGTCAAGGGCGGCGGCCAGGCTCTGGTGGACGGATCGCGAACGCTCGACGATGCGATCAAAGCCACCGATTTCGCCGGGCTCGACCTGGTCCCGGCGGATTTCCGGTACCGCAATCTCGACGTGCAGCTCGACGACATGAAACGGCCGACCCGCCGGATCCGCGAACTGCTGCGTCCCCTCGAGACTCGTTACGACATGGTCTTCCTCGACTGCCCGCCGAGCATTTCGCTGCTGTCGGAGAATGTGCTGCACGCCGTCGACACCTTGCTGGTGCCGATGATTCCGGCGACCTTGTCGGTCCGCACCTTCGATCAATTGACCGATTTCGTCAGCGATTTCGAGGGCCGTCGGCCGCGGGTCCGTGCCTTCTTCTCGATGGTGGACAAGCGCAAACGGTTGCACTGCGACCTGGTGCAGAACCTCTCGTCGGAGCGGCCGGGGATCTTGACCACGTCCATCCCGGCGCTGTCGATCATCGAGCAGATGGCCGAGCATCGCGCGCCGGTGACCGCGGCGGCACCGAACAGTCCCGCGGCGTTCTGCTACAAAGCGCTGTGGTCGGAGATCCTCCGCGACGAACTCAGGTGATCGGTTCCTTGTTGTGCCGGCGCGACGGCCGCCGCAGCCGCCAGCGCAGCGCCGCGGTCGCGATGACGCCGTAGCCGATCAGTAGGCCCATGTCGAGCAGCCACTGCCCGGATGTGTGCATCCACGAATCATCGGCCTCGGCAAGCGGATTGACCGCATGCACGTCGACGGTCGACGCCGCGGCGGCGAAACCCCATCGCGACGGAACCAGCGCGGCGATCTGCCCGAGCGGGAACCGTCCCGCTATCGGGAACAGCGCCCCGGAGAACACCATCGAGATCAGGACGATCAGCACCGCGCTCAACAAGACCTGCTCGTAGAGCGTCGCCAGCGAGGAGATCGCCAGTGCGACCAGGGCGGTGACGATGGCGATGACAGCCAACACGATGAACAACTCGACGCTGGCCGCAATCTTGTTGTGGCCGAGTAGGACTCCCCCGTGGGCGGGCGGCTTCTTGCCGACGGTCGCGACGATGGTGATCAAAGCAGTCTGGACGATCGCGGCCAAGCTGTACACGATCGCCTTGCCGGTCAGGAAGGCCGACGCCGACAAGCCATGCGCTTGTTCGCGCCGGAAAATGCGGTGCTCACCGAACAGGTCACGGATTCCCAGCGCGGTCCCCATCACGACGGCACCGAGGGTGAGCACGGTGAGAATCGCGAGTGCCTGGTCGGGGTTGTTGCCGTACCGGCTTGCCGGCCCCAGCCCGGCGTCCCCAGGGATCAACAGCGAAATCGCGCCGAACAACATCGGCAGGATTGCCAGAAAAACGAAATAGCGCTGATCGCCGATCATCATCCAGGCCTGCCGACGGGTCGACACGGCGATCTGGCGCGCGATGTTTCGCTGCATCTTGGGCGCGGTTGGTGCCTCGGATGGTGCCGGCGGCGGCTCCGGTGGTGGCGGCTCCTGTCGGCGGGCCAGGTATTCGTCGTGCGCGCCGTAGGGATCGTTGCGGGCCCGCCGGGCGATCCTGGTCCAGTCGGTCGTGCCGAGCTGCGGCCCGATCTGCGCCGGTGGCCCGGCGAATACCGGTACGCCCGTCGGCGCCAGCAGCACCACCTGGTCGCACACGTCGAGATCGGTAGGTGCGGTCGTCACCTCCAAAACCACGCGTCCCTCGTCGGCGAGCTGCCGCAGTATGGCCGTAATTCGTTGCGCCGCATCGGGATCGAGGCCGGCAGTCGGGTCGTCGAAGACCATCAGCGCGGGATCGGTCAGAAGTTCTGCCGCCAGCGAGGCGCGCTTGCGCTGCTCGGCGGTCAATGCGCCCGCCTTGGTCGTGCGCAGCGCCGTCAGCTCCAGTTTGTCGAGCACCGAGCGCACTGCCTCGCGCCGCTGATCGGCGGAAGTGCTTGACGGCAAACGCAATTGGGCAGAGTAACGCAATGCCTGCTCGACGGTCAGTTGGGGACGAAGCAGATCGTGCCGCGGAACCACTGCCACATGCGGCCGCACATCGTCGGCCGCAACGTCGTGACCATCGAAGTCGACCTTGCCCATGCTTGGTTGCACCGTGCCGGCCAACACCTCGACCAACGCCGAGGTGCTTGCTTCGGACAACCCGATCACCGACGTCAGCGTGCCGGGCGTCGCGGTGAACGAGAGATCGGCCAGCGCCTGCTCGCCGTCGACGCTGAGCCGCACCCGGCGCGCCTCCAGTGGGCCGACGATCGTCGTGGGCGGACCAGGCTGTTTTTCGCTCGGCTGATCCGGCTGGGCCGGATGTTCCGGTCGTTCCGGCTGGGCCGGATGTTCCGGTTGTTCCGGCTGGGCCGGATGTTCCGGTTGTTCCGGCGGGGCCGGCTGTTCCGGTTGTTCTGGCTCTTCGGGCTGGGCCGTCACGACCGCCTCAGCCTCCTGCGCCGGCGGCGTGGGTCGGCGCGGCTTCGGCTTCCGCAGTTTCTGTAGCACTGCCGCGAGCCGAGCGGCCGCGCTCGGCGTGGGCGCAGCAGGTGCGGCGGCATCGGGCGACTCCACCGGATCCTGCCGAACGATGGGCGGCGAAGGCGGCGGCGCTTGCGGCGGCCAGGGACGTTCGACCTGCGGCGCAGGTGCCGGTCGCGGCGCTGGCGGAGGGGGTGGCGGTGGAGCGGCCCACTGGACCGGACGCGGCGGGGGTGGCGGAGCAGCCCGCTGGACCGGGCGCGGCGGAGGTGGCGGAGCGGCCCACTGGACCGGACGCGGCGGAGGTGGTGGCGGTGGCGGAGCGGCCCGCTGCACCGGACGCGGCGGGGGTGGTGGCGGTGCGAACGGGCGCGGAGGTGGCGGAGGCGGGAATTGCGCCATCGGCCGCGGCGGTGGCGGAGGACGCATCGGCGGAGGCGGCGGCACCCGCCGCGGCGGTGGCGAAGCGGTAGGGGCGGGAAGTTGGAAGGCCAGGCGCGGGCCGCGCTGAGGGTCGCCAAAGGCGATCACTCGACCTTCATGGATGAAGACCGTCGACATGCGGACCCCGTCGACATACATCCCGGCTTCGCTGCGGTCGACCGCGATCCACTCGCTGCCATTGAAGTGCAGCAGGACCTGCGGCTCAGACAACCCTCCGAGGCCGTAGAGCTGGATGTCAGCTCCGCTGTTCGAGCCAATGGTGACGTCGCGATCAGAGGGGAAGGCGTAGCGGTGCGTACCGAGCCAGACGACCAGGGGTGTGCCGAACGCTGCCATCGACACGCCCACCGCCCTTTTCTCAACCGATTTACGAAGTCGAGAGTCCATTATCCAGCCGTGCTGCACCGGGTATCGACCGTAGGTCGTCGGCGCTGGCCAGACGCTTGCGAGGCCGGCAGCTAGCGGGATCCGCCGGGTCGGGGACCGGGCGCCGAGTCGTCGAGAAGGCGGCACAACACTGTGACGGCGTCGACCAAGGTCTCGCGGTCCGCGGCACTCAGCCCGGCAAGTTGTGGCTCGATCGCACTGGCGCGGTCGGCCCTGACCCGGTTGAGCGTCTTCATGCCCTCGGCGGTGATCTTGATGCGCACCGCCCTGGCGTCGCCTGGGTCGACGGCGCGGGTGACCAAGCCGGCATCTTCGAGGCGTCGCACCTGGGTGGTCATGGTCGGCTGCGAGCAGTGGTCCACCGCCGCCAGGTCGCAGATGCGCGCTTCGCCCTGGGCGTCGATCGTCGACAACAGCCGGGCCTGGGCGGCCGGCAATTGCATCTGAATGCGCTGAGTGGCGTAGCGGTTGAGACGGGCGACGACGGTCAGCAGATCCGACCCCAGACCGGCGACGGCCTCCTGGGCAGCGGTTCGCTCAACGGTTGCGGATGACGTCATGGTTACCATAGGTAGCATAGCCAGGCTATCTAGATCGCGATCCGGCTAATTTGTCGATTATTAACTGATAAACGCCGACGTTTGCTAGCGAAACACTCTCCGGCGAGCTGGCAGAATTGATGCAATGAACGCGACTCGCCCTGCGCGCGGGACAGCCACGTCCCGCTCGCTGCGCCCCGGCGAGCTTTCGCAGGCATCGGTAATGGCCGCACTATGCGCGGCGACCGCGATCATGTCCATCGTCATTCCGTTCGCCGGAGTGCTGGCGTTGCTGGGTACGGTGCCAATGGGGTTGCTGGCCTACCGGTATCGCTTCCGGGTACTGGTCGCCGCGACGGTCGCTGCGGGCCTGATCGCCTTCCTGATCGCCGGCTTGGGCGGCTTGATGACGGTCGGCAACAGCGCTTACGTCGGCGGTTTGACCGGTGTCGTCAAACGCCGGGACCGCGGCACCGGGACGGTCATTGTGGTCTCCCTGTTCGCCGGGGCGGTGTTCAACGTCGTGGCCGTTGCGGCGTTGGCGCTGCTGTCGCGGCTGCGGCACCTCATCTTCGATGCGATCACCGCCAACGTCGACGGGGTCGCGGCCGTCCTTCGGTCGATCGGGCGCTTCACGATCGACCACCCGTTTCCGATGAGTGCCCGCATCGGGTCCGGTCTGGAATGGTCGGCCCACGAATTGCAGTGGATTCTCGCCAAGGCGCTCGAATACTGGCCGTGGCTTATCTTCGCCAATGGAATCGTCTCGATTGTCGTGGTGTCGTTGATCGGGTGGTGGGCGCTGTCACGGGTGCTCGACCGGATGCGCGGCATACCCGATGTGCACAAGCTGGACGAGCCGGCCGACAATGGGCCGGTCGGCCCGGTTCCGGTGCGGCTGAACCAAGTCCGTTTCCGTTATGCCAACACCGAGCACGACGCGCTGCGTCCGGTCGACCTCGCGGTCCAGGTCGGCGAACATCTCGCGATCACCGGCGCCAACGGCTCCGGCAAGACCACTCTGATGCTCGTGCTGGCCGGCCGGGAACCGACGTCGGGCACCATCGAACGCCCCGGATCGGTGGGTTTGGGCAAGATGGGCGGCACCGCCGTGGTCATGCAGCACCCCGAAAGTCAGGTGCTCGGCACCCGGGTCGCCGACGACGTGGTGTGGGGTCTGCCGCCGGGAACCACGACCGACGTCGCTGAACTGCTGCGCGAGGTCGGACTCGAGTCGCACGCCGAACGCGACACCGGCAGCCTGTCCGGCGGTGAGTTACAGCGACTGGCGGTCGCGGCCGCGCTGGCCCGCGAGCCGGCCATGCTGATCGCTGACGAGGTCACCAGCATGGTTGACCAGGAGGGCCGCGACGCGCTGCTCGGCGTGCTGTCTGGCCTGAAGCAGCGCCACCGCACCGCGGTCGTGCACATCACGCACTACAACAACGAAGCCGAAACCGCCGACAGCACCATCAATCTCAGCGATTCCGGTGAGAACACCAGCATGGTCGACACGGTTGCCGCGCCGGTGTCGAGCGAAGTGCTGAGCCACGAGTCCGGCCCAGCCATTCTCGAGGTCATCGGCGTCAGCCACGAATACAACAGCGGCACCCCGTGGGCAAAGGCCGCATTGCGCGACGTCAGCTTCTCGGTACACCAGGGCGACGGGCTGCTGATCCATGGCGGCAACGGCTCGGGAAAGTCAACGCTCGCATGGATTCTCGCTGGGCTGACAGTGCCGACCACCGGCGCTTGCTTGTTGGACGGCCGGCCCGTCGACGAACAGGTTGGCGCGGTTGCCCTGTCATTCCAGGCGGCCCGACTGCAGTTGATGCGCAGTCGCGTCGACCTGGAAGTGGCGTCAGCCGCGGGCTTTTCGCCGAAAGACCACGAGCGGGTGGCGGCCGCGCTCGGCGTCGTCGGACTCGACAGCGGGTTGGTCGAGCGACGCATCGACCAGCTCAGTGGCGGCCAGATGCGCCGGGTGGTGCTCGCCGGCCTGCTGGCCCGCTCACCGCGGGCGTTGATCCTCGACGAGCCGCTGGCCGGACTGGACGCCGTCACCCAAAGCGGTCTGGTGCGCCTGCTCGAGGAGTTGCGCCGCGAGCAGGGTCTGACCGTCGTGGTGATATCGCATGATTTCGCAGGCTTGGAAGACCTCTGCCCGCAGACCCTGGATCTTCGCGGCGGGGTACTGCATACGGCCTCGACGGCGGCTGGGGGACTGTCATGACCACGGCGCCTTCCGACCGGCGATCCCAACGTCGGCCGTCGCGCTCTGTCGTGCTGCTGCGCCCGGTGCCGGGAACCTCGGTCGTGCACGACCTGTGGGCCGGCACCAAACTGGTGGCGGTCGGCGGTATCTCGGTCCTGCTGACGTTCTACCCGGGCTGGATCGCCATTGGACTGGTCGCAGCGCTGGTGCTGACCGCGGCTCGCCTCGCGCACATACCACGGGGTGCGCTTCCTAATGTGCCGCACTGGTTGTGGATTTTGCTGGTGCTCGGGGGCGCCTCCGCGGCATTCGCAGGCGGCAGCCCGATCGTTAACCTGGCCGGAGCCTCGCTCGGGTTGGGTGGCCTGCTGAATTTCCTGCGGATCACCACATTGTCAGTCGTGTTGCTAGGGCTCGGCGCGATGGTGTCGTGGACCACGAATGTCGCCGAAATAGCGCCGGCAGTAGCCACTTTGGGACGGCCACTACGATGGCTGCGCATCCCGGTGGACGAGTGGGCCGTCACCATCGCGTTGGCGCTGCGGGCTTTCCCGATGCTGATCGACGAATTCCGCGTGCTGTATGCGGCGCGCCAACTGAGGCCCAAACGGGTTGCGGCAACCCGCCGGGCCCGCCGACGCCGCGTGGCACGCGAGGCGGTCGATCTGCTCACCGCGGCGCTCACGGTCACACTGCGGCGCGCCGACGAAATGGGTGATGCCATCACCGCGCGGGGTGGCATCGGTCAGATTTCGGCGGTGCCGTCGCGGCCGAAGCAGGCCGACTGGATCGCCTTCGCTATCACCGCGGCGGTGTGTGCTGCGGCTATCGCACTCGAGATTCACATCGGCTTCAGCGGCGTGCCGCGGCATTAGCCGCGTCCTGAGCTCGGCGCAGGGTGGTCGCGATATCGCTACGGCCGAGGAACATCTCGTCGAAATACGGCTTGATCGCCTGGTATCCGGCCGCGTAGCCGGCACCACCGGGGGCGGCGATGCGTTGACCGTTGAGAACGTCGAAGAACGGCTTGACGTTGACGCCCTTGCTCAGCCAGTGGTCGAAATAGGCCCGCTGGGCCGCGATGACCGCGGGGATGGCGCTGCCCTGGCGGCCAACATACTGGTTGCCCTCCGTGCTGCCCATCCAGGCCAGCACCTGACGCACCGCATCGGGGTGCGGTGAAGCCGAATTACCAGCAGCCGCAATGCCATTGGTGACGCTGACCCGGCCCTTCGGGCCTGACGGCAGCATCGCGATGCCCCAATGGAAGGTGGCTTGCCCGGAGATCGCCGCCAGGTTGTAAGTACCGGACTGAAACAGTGCCATCTTGCCGGCCAGGAATTGGTTGCGGGAAAAGTCGCCGTTTTCGTTGGTGTCCGACGCCGGCGGCGCGACGTGATCTTGGTTGATCAATTTCACCAGGTAAGTGAACGCCTCGACAGCGGCGGGATTGTCGAACGCGAACCGGTCGCCGTCCTCAAAGATGCCGCCCGCCGACCCGATGTAGTTGAGGTAGATACCCTGCGCGTCGTTGGCCGCGTTGTAGGCCCAGCGCCGGATCCGGTTCGGATCGAAACCCGGTGTGCTCGCTGAATGTCCGTTGACGTCGACGGTGAGGTGGGCCAGCAGTGGTCGCAGTGTGTCATCGGCGCCCGGGCTCCAGCGCAGCGTCGCCAACGCGGTGGGGTCGACGGCCGCGGCGGCGAGCAGATCGGCGTTGTAGTACAACGCAATACCGGCGTCGGTCAGTTGCGGGACGGCCCATAGCGTGCCGTGCCGGGTGAACTGCTGGACCACCGACGCCTCCCAGGTCGACGCGGCATCGGCCCCGAACGTCGCGCCGATGTCCAGCAGCCGACCGCTGTCCGCGTATCCGGCGAGGTAGGCGTTGGACAGCCAGAAGATGTCGTCAGCGCTGCCGCCCGCGACATCGGTTCGCAGCGTGTTGAAGTACGTGGAATAGGAGACCACGTCGGTCTGCACGTCGATGTCGGGATGCGTCTTCATGAACGCCGCGAACGACGACCGGTACGCCTTGGCCACCTGTTGGTCCCACAGTCGCACGGTCACAACGGTTTTGCCGCTGGGTGGCCGCGCGGCGACATCCAGCAGCACCGCCGCGGTGACGAGCAGCGCGGCGGCCAGCAACCACGCCAGCGCGGCTCGGGTGGAGAGTCGAAGCCGGCTCACTTGAGGCCCGTGACGACGATCGAGCGGACGATGTTGCGCTGGAAGATCAGGAACAAGACGAGAAGCGGCACGACGGCTACCCCGACCGCAGCCATCACCAGCGTCCACTGGGCGTTGTAGCGGGACTGCAGCGCGGCCGTCGCCATCGTCAGCACCTGCCATTTGGTGCCGCTGGTGATGATCAGCGGCCACAGGAAGTGGTGCCACTCGGCCACCACGGTGATCAGCGCCAGCGTGACGATCACCGCCCGGCTGGACGGCACCACCACGTGCACGATCACATCCAACGTGTTCGCACCGTCGAGGTAGGCGGCGTTGATCAGGTCATCAGGAATCGTCCGAAAGTGCTGCCGCAGCAGGAAAATCGCATACGGGGAGCCGAAGACGAACGGCAAAACCAACGCCCAGAACGTGTTACGCAGACCCACCTGCGACATCATCAGATACAGCGGTACAACCGTCACGGTGCCGGGCACCATCAGAGTCACCAAATACACCCAGAACAATGCGTCACGGCCGGGAAACCGCAACCGGGCGAACGCGTATGCGGCGAAGATCGACGACGTCAGTTGTCCCAGCAGGCTGGTCGCGGTCATCAATGCCGTCACCGCGAGCGCACGACCGAATCCGTGGTCGGCCAACCCGGAATAGTTCGACAGCGTAGGTGGCCGCGGCCACGTCAATGGGGTGCCCGTCGCGAATTGGCGAGCCGAGGTGAACGAGGTCAGCAGGCCGAGGCCGAAGGGCGCCAGCGTGATCACCGCGCCCAACGCCAGGCCGACGTAAATCAGTGCCGCCGAAGGCGTCTTACGTGAGGTCATAGCTGGTCCGCCGTCGGAAGTACAGGTGCTGTGCAAGGGTGATGGTGACCAGGATGACGAACAGCACCACCGCCATCACCGAGGCCCGGCCGACGGCCGCGGCACCGAACGCCTCGGCGTAGATGCGGTGGGCGACCAGGTCGGTGCGGTTCTGGGGTCCGCCGCCGGTCAGCGCGTAGACCGTGTCGAAAACCTGTGCGGCACTGACGACTCCGGTGACGAGCACGAAGAACATCGTCGGCCGCAGCATCGGCAGCGTGATGCGCCAAAACCGCTGCAAGGACGTCGCACCGTCGATGCGCGCCGCCGAGTGGATCTCGTCGGGAATGGCCAGAATGCCGGCCAGGAAGAACAGCGAGACGTAGCCGACGTTGCTCCACACCACCACCGCGCACACCACCGGCAGGGCCAGCCCGGGATCGGTGAGCCATTCGATACGATGCCCCAGGACCGTGCTGACGGCGCCGTCGGAAGGCGCCAAGATCCAGCGCCAGAGCACCGCGATCGCCAACGGCACACTGATCCACGGCAGGACGTAGATCGTGCGGAACAGTCCACTGCCGGGCAGTTCGCGGGCTAGCAAGGCACCGACGGCGAGGCCCAGCACGGTCTGCACCGGAACCACCATCGCCACGAACGCACAGGTCACCAGCAACGAGTTGCCGAAGGCCCGATCGGTGAGCACCGAACGCCAATTCTGGCTTCCGACATACTCGATCGGCCCGAGCAGGTCCCAGCGGTGCAGGCTCAGCCACACCACCACCAGGATCGGCAGCAGCATGAAGGTGACGACCCCAAACAGGCTTGGCGCGATCAACGCATACCCCAGCGCATGGGATCGGCGCCGGGCGGTCACCGCAGCGTCACGCATGCAGTCATTAAAGCCGGTCGATACGGTAGTTGTCGTGACACCAAACCGGGGGATCGATGCGGACTTCCTGAATCTGCCGCGCCACGAGTTAGCTGACGCTGCCCTGGCCGCCGCCACAGCGGCCGGCGCCAGTCACGCCGACCTGCGAATTCACCGGCTGGTCAACGAGATCATCGAGTTGCGCGACGGCGAGTTGGAGACGGCAGTCCTCAATCGCGACATCGGCCTGGCCGTCCGGGTGGTGGTCGACGGGACGTGGGGCTTCGCGTCGCACGCCGAGCTGTCACCGGAGGTGGCCGCGGAGACCGCCCGCCGTGCGGTAGCGGTGGCGCGCACCCTCGCCGCGTTGAACAGCGAACGCGTCGAGTTGGCGGCCGAGCCGGTGTACGCCGACGCGTCATGGGTATCGAGCTATCGCATCGACCCGTTCACGGTGTCGCTGGCCGACAAGATCGCGGTGCTCGACGAATACTCGGGTCGGCTGCTGGCCGCCGACGGTGTCAACCACGTGTCGGCCAGCCTGATGTCGGTCAAGGAACAGAGCTTCTACGCCGATACCGTCGGCTCGTCGATCACGCAGCAACGGGTGCGGGTGCAGCCACGTTTCGAGGCGATTTCGGTCAACAACGGCTTCGAATCCATGCGCACGCTGGCGCCGCCGATGGGTCGCGGCTGGGAGGTGCTGGCCGGCGACGAGGTGTGGAACTGGACCGACGAGCTGGCTCAGCTGCCGTCGCAGCTGGCCGAGAAGATCAAGGCCCCCAGCGTCGAAGCCGGTCCTACGGACCTGGTGATCGACCCCAGCAACCTGTGGCTGACCATCCACGAATCCATCGGTCACGCAACCGAATACGACCGTGCCATTGGATACGAGGCGGCGTATGCGGGCACGTCGTTCGCCACCCCCGACAAGCTCGGCACGCTGCAATATGGCTCGCCGATCATGAACGTCACCGCCGACCGCACCGTTGAATTCGGTTTGGCTAGCATCGGCTACGACGACGAGGGGGTGGCCGCGCAGAGTTGGGATCTGGTCCGCGACGGGATTTTCATCGGGTATCAACTCGACCGGGCGTTCGCTCCGCGGCTGGGCCAGTCGAGGTCCAACGGTTGCTCATATGCCGATTCGCCACATCACGTGCCGATCCAGCGGATGGCCAACGTGTCGCTGCAGCCCGGACCGGAGGACCTCAGCACCGACGACCTGATCGGCCGGGTCGAGGACGGCATCTATATCGTCGGCGACCGGTCGTGGTCAATCGACATGCAGCGCTACAACTTTCAATTCACCGGCCAACGATTCTACCGAATCCGTGATGGACGGCTGGACGGCCAACTGCGCGACGTTGCGTATCAGGCGACCACCACTGACTTCTGGAATTCAATGGAAGCCGTTGGGGGCCAGACGACTTGGCGGCTGGGTGGCGCGTTCAACTGCGGCAAGGCCCAGCCCGGTCAGGTTGCCGCCGTCAGCCACGGTTGCCCGTCGGCGCTGTTCCGTGGGATCAACGTGCTCAACACTCGTACGGAGGCCGGCCTGTGATCCGCGCCGGCGACGTAGCCGTGCGCCGCAGTAGCGGCGCCAATGCTGAGGAGTGGCGCAGATGATCAACGCGCAGCAGGTCATCGACATCGCGTTGGACACCGCGGCGACGCTGGGTGGCGCGACGGAGACCATCGTGCTGGTCACCGATCGCTCGACGACGTCGCTGCGGTGGGCGAACAACTCGATGACCACCAACGGTGTGTCGACGGCGCGCCAGACTACGGTGATTTCGATTGCACGACAAGGGGATACCGCGCGGGTCGGCTCGCTAACCACGGCCGAGGTGAAGCCGTCGGCGATCAGGGAGTTGGTCGCCGCGTCGCAGGCGGCAGCGATCGCGGCGCCCGAGGCGCGCGATGCCGCTGCGCTGCTGAGCGGAAATACCGCGCCGGATGACTGGGATGCGGCGATTCCGTCGACGGGCCCCGACGTATTCGCCGGCATCGCCGACCCGCTGGCACGCGGATTCCGGGGCGGGAACCTGCTGTACGGTTTCGCCCAGCACACGGTGGAGGCGACGTTCCTGGCGACGTCGACCGGGCTGCGCCGCCGCTACACCCAGCCCGCGGGTTCGGTAGAGATCAACGCCAAGCGGGACGGCGCCAGCGCCTGGGCGGGCGTGGGAACCTCCGATTTCGTTGCCGTGTCGATTGATTCGCTGCTCGAGCAACTCGACACGCGGCTCGGCTGGGCCGCCAGACGGGTTGACCTGCCGGCGGGACGCTACGAGACCATCCTGCCGCCGTCGGCGGTCGCGGACATGATGATCTACCTGGGCTGGTCGATGATGGGCCGCGGTGCGCAAGAGGGCCGCAACGCGCTGTCCGCGCCCGACGGCGGAACCCGGGTGGGAGAGAAGCTGACCGACCTCCCGCTGACGCTGTACTCCGATCCGGAGGCGCCGGGTTTGGGTTGCACCCCGTTCGTTGCGGCCACGAGTTCCTCTGAGACGCTGTCGATTTTCGACAACGGGATGAACATCGCAAGGGTGGACTGGATCAGCGACGGCGTGATCAACGCGCTGGCCTACCCACGGGCCGCGGCCGCCGAGTTCGGTGCGCCGGTCGCCGTCGCCGCGGAGAACATCCTGATGACCGGCGGCACCACCGAAATCGCCGACATGATCGGCCAGACCGAGCGCGGGTTGCTGCTGACCACGCTGTGGTACATGCGTGAGGTCGACCCCACCACGCTGTTGCTGACCGGCCTGACTCGGGACGGCGTCTACCTCGTCGAGGATGGCGAAGTCAGCGCGGCGGTCAACAACTTTCGCTTCAACGAGAGCCCGTTGGACCTGTTGCGGCGTGCCAGCCAGGCCGGTCTCAGTGAACCGACGCTGCCGCGCGAGTGGGGCGATTGGGTCACCCGCGCGGCGATGCCGTCGTTGCGGATTCCCGACTTTCACATGTCGTCGGTGAGCCAAGCGACATAGCCCACGGGAGATGCGACCGATTTGCGGTCGCCGGGCCCACTTGAAGCGTAATGTGACGAGGGTCACATTATCGATCTGGGGGGATCCGATGTCCAACGGGTGCTTTTATCGTGCAGTAGGCGCCGCCTTCGCCATTGCGGCAGCGGCCGGTTGGAGTTCGGTCTTCGCGGCACACGCCGATACCGGCTCTGGCGCGGATTTCCTCGACGGATCGACCCACGCGATCATCATGAGTCCCACGTTCATACCGGATCCGACCTTCTACCCTGGTTATGTCCCTGGCGCGGTCACGGAATACCTTCAGCCACTTGGATTTTCCGACGCCGGCACGGTGACCCCGTTGATCACCGAAGAGTCGCCGAACTTCGGACCGTCCATCGCCTCAGGTGTTGACACGCTGGTTCACGCCATCGAATCCGACTACCACGCCGGCGGCTTCTCGGCAGCCGACCCACTCACGGTGTTCGGTTACAGCCAATCGGCCGTCATCGCATCGGTCGCCGAACAACAACTCGCTGCAGACCACATTCCGCTGCAGGACTTGCGGTTCGTCCTGATCGGCGACGCCGCCGCCAATCCGCCGTCGGGACCTACCGGGCTGCTCGACACCTGGGGCGCCACCCCGTTTGGAGAGGAGGTTAATGCCTTCTTGGGATGGTCGAACCTGGACGACGTCACTACGCCGAACAACCTCTATCCCACTGACGTGTTCACCGTCGTCAACGACTTCTTCGCCGACACCGCCACGCCGGCGGATTTCGCGGCCAACCCGCTCGGGGCCCTGTGGCAAGACTTCCTCGGCTTCTTCGAACACGGCGTCTACCTCGGGGGCTTGCCCGAGTCCGAGATACTGACCGCGATCGACACCGCCGGTGTCGCCGACGGCGCGACCACGTACTTCACCCTGGCGGACCCGGTGAATTTGCTCCAGGCGCTGTGGGACACCGCGTTAGGAAGCTTCGGCATCGTCGTGCCCTGAATCGCGCATGCCGTCGCGAACCACGCGACATAATCGGCGAATGGTGTTGCACGACGATCTGACTCGGTTGGTCGCCTTATCGCCCGGCGACGGTCGATTGACGGCGCTAATTCGGCGGGTGTGTGGCCAGACGCTGGGCCTGCCTTCGCTTCCCTACGACGCGGACCCGGCTTCGGATGACGTCGTCGCCGCGTTCGCCGAGCAGTTCAGTATCGACGTCTCGACGATCGACGGTGAGCAACGGTCCACGCTGTGGAAAACGCTGGGCGACAGCACGTTCGGTGCCGTCGTACAGATGTACATCGCCGACTTCGTTCCGCGGGTGCGTGCCGGGCTGGAAGCACTCGGCCTCGGCGACGGGTACCTGGGCTGGGTGGCTGGGCCGGTCGCGTGGGACCACGACACCGACCCGTCCGACCTGGTGTTCAACACCTTCCTGCCTACGGTTGCTCGGCGGCGTGAGCTCGACGCCCTGACCGCCGAACTGGTCCGGTTGCGCGGCGCGACCCAGCACAACTGCCGACTGTGCAAATCGCTGCGCGAGACGACCGCGCTGGACGCCGGCGGGACCGAGACGCTCTACGACGACATCGAGCGGTTCGAGGCGTCAACGCAGTTGACCGACCGGCACAAGGCCGCCCTGCGATATGCCGATGCGCTGATCTGGTCGCCGGCTTCCATCGACGCCGACATCGCCGCAGGGGTACGCGAGCACTTCTCCGAGGACGAGGCCGTCGAACTGACCCTCGATGTGATGCGCAACGCCAGCAACAAGGTCGCGGTCGCATTGGCCGGCGATGCGCCACGCGTCGAGAGCGGCACCGAGCAGTACCTGCTCGACGTCGACGGTCAGACGGTGTTCAGCTGACGTCACGCGATTCGCTGTTCGACGGCGGCGAAGTCGGGGGTCAGTGCGGCACGCAGCCGTTTCCGCGCGCGCGACGCGCGCGACATCGCCGTTCCGACGGGAATGTCCAGCACCGCAGCGGTTTCCGCGTAGGTGTAGCCGCGGACCTCGCTGTAGTAGACCACTACCCGGAAGTCCTCCGGCAAGTCCCGTATTGCTGACCGAATTCTGCTGTCGGGCAACGCTTCCAGGGCTTCCTCCTCGGCGGAGCGCAATCCGGCGGGGGAGCGGATGGCGCGGGCGGCAAGATGGCGCTCGGTGAGTTCCTCGACTGAGACCTCGGTCGGGCGGCTCTGTCGGCGGCGGTATGTGCTGATCCAACGGTTGTAGAGAATCCGGAAGAGCCAGGCTTTGACGTTGCTGCCCTCGCGGAATGCATGAAAGCCCTGGTATGCGTCCAGCAAGGCGTCCTGAAGCAGGTCCTCGGCGTCGGCGTCGCAACGGGTCAGCTTGTGGGCTCGGCGGTAAAGGACGTCGAGGAGGGGCTCGGCTTCGCGGGCGAAGCGGTCAGCAAGGTTGCGGTCGGATGTGGACACGGTGGGTGCGGCAGCGACGCTCACGATCGGACTCCGGCTTCTAGTGGGCAAGCCCGTAAGGGGTTCCAGATCAGAGTCGCGTTTGCCACGCCGAATTGGACCCTTGAAAGTCCGTAGTCCTTGATCCGCTACGGCCTAACTGGCCCACGATATGGTGCGGAGTTGGCGACGCGACGTGATGCCGAGCTTGACGAAGACCTTCCTGAGGTGCCACTCGACGGTGTGGGTGCTGATGAACAGCTGCGCACCGATCTCCTGATTCGTCAGCCCATCCGCGGCCAGCCGCGCGATCTGTGCCTCCTGTGCGGTGAGCTGATCGCCCGAATTGACCGGTTGTTTGCGCACCTTTTCGCCGATGATTGCCAGTTCTCGCCGGGCACGCTCGGCGAAGGCGTGGGCGCCCATGCGGGTGAACATCGTATGCGCCTCGTTGAGGTGTCGCCGAGCATCGAGGCGCCGGTTCATTCGGCGAAGCCACTCGCCGTAGCGCAGATGCGCGCGCGCCAGGTGAGCGACAACGGTGGTGCGCTCCAAACGCTCGATGGCTTCGAGAAACAGGCTCTCGGCGTCGTTGTCGTCCGCTAGCAAGCCTTTCGAGCTCGACAGAACACCGAGGCCCCAGTCGGTTCCACTGACGCCGACTCGTTCTTCGAGCTGTCGAATGCCGTTCGCGGCCAATGCCTGCTCGCCCGTGTGCGTCGCGGCTTCGACCAGTTCGATCAAGCACCAGCCGTAGAACCCGAGATCCTCGTATTCACACGCTTCGCGCGCACCGACCAGGGCCTCTTCGTATCGGCCGAGTCCGTTGTAGAGCAGCGCGGTGACAAATCCAGCCAGGCCGAGCATTCGGCCTTCGCCTCTGAGATTTCCTTCCACGGTCGCCGTCTCGATCAAGCCGACCGCGTCCGCCGAAATCCCGCGCCAGGCCGCCAAATACAACACGTCGTATTTGGAAGGCGTGTAGCCCATTGCTGCGCTTATCGAGGCCGCTTCTTCCATTACCGTTGCTGCCGTGACGAATTCGCCCGCAAGCACGTGAGCCCTGGCCTGGTAGGCAAGCGCCCGCGGGAGGATCGCCAAGGCACCGGTGTTACGGGCGTGGCGGACGATGTCGGTGGCCAGCTGGCAATAGATCGCGTCGTCCCAGATTTCGGCTGCCGCGGTTTCCTGCAGGATCGGGAAGGCCAGCGACATCCAGCGCAGCACCTGACGATTCGTCTCGGCGCAGATCAGCTCGAGCGATGAGCGCAGCACGTCGTGCCCGACACCCCCAGCGCCTGAGATTCGATGCGCCATGCCGCACAACAGCATGTCCATCGGCTGGCGCAGTTCCGGTATCGCTTCGACGGCACCGCGGACCGCCTCGGCCGCCTTCGGCAGCGCGTCGGGCTCACCTAATCGACCGGCGTACATCGTTGCGGCCAGCGCCTCGAAATAGGTTTCTCGGGATAGGTCGTCGTCGTGTGTCCCCAATTGTCTTGCGGCGAGCAACAGTTGCGACGCGGGCCCACTGACTGGCGGAGCGGTAGGGTCGCCTCCGCGGTTGCGGGCGAAGTCCAGTTGGGCGCGCAACCGGGCGACTTGGGCGCGTTGAGGGTCGGACAGTGTGCCCATCTCGGCAATGGCGAGAAGGTCGTACGCGGCGTCGGGCGCGGCCGCATCGCCCTTGGCCTGTGCGGCCGCGATCGCCCGAGAAACGCGTTGAGCAGGATCCACCGTCAACGCGGTCGCGCGCTCCAAGAATGCCGCGGCCGCGGCGATGCCACCCCTTGTTTGTGCGCGAACGGCGGAGGATTCCAATTCAGCGGCCACCGAATCGTCGGGTCCCGCGGCAGCGTTGGCGGCGTGCCATGCGCGACGGTCGGGGTCGGACTCGGGATCCGTCGCCTCGGCCAACGCACGGTGTATGTCCCTGCGGTCGGAAAGATCTGCGGCGCGATAGGCAGCCGAGCGAATCAGCGGGTGATGAAATCGCATGCGCGGACCGAACTCGATCACCCTCTCGGCTTCGGCTGGGGCCAGCGCGTCGACCGGAATGTTCAGCTTGGCCGCCGCACGCAGGAACAGCGCCGCGTCGCCTACGGGTTCGGCGGCGGCAACGAGCAACAATTTTTGGGTGTCGGCAGGAAGAGTCTTGATGCGACGCACGAAGCTTTCTTCCAACTGCCCCGCCGAGCGATGCACGGTCAGCTCGCCGAAGCCGCCGGCAAGCTCGGCCGCGGACAAATTTCGCGGCACCTCGAGCACGGCGAGCGGATTGCCGCGCGTCTCGGCAACGATACGGTCGCCCACCCGACTATCGATTCGGCCGGGAATGACGGAGCTGAGTAGCTCTCTGGCCTCGCCGTCGGACAGCCCCGTGATCAGGAGTTCCGGCAGGCCGGCCAGCGCTGTTGCGCCTGCGTCGCGGGCCGCGAAAACCAGTGCGACCGGCTCGGCCAACAGGCGACGCGCGACGAAGGACAGCGTCTGCAGCGACACCTGATCAAGCCACTGCGCATCGTCGACGACGCAGAGCAGGGGCTGGTCGCTGCTGGCCGCGGCCATCAGGCTGAGCACGGCCAGGCCCACCAGGAAGCGGTCGGGCGTCGGGCCGACTCCGCGACCGAAAGCGACGTTCAGTGCCTCCCGCTGCGGTGGCGGTAGGTCGTCGAAGCGATCCATCAGCGGTGCGCACAGCTGTTGCAGCCCGGCGAACGCGAGCTCCATGTCCGACTGCACGCCTGCCACCTCGACGCAGCGGAAACCTGACGCCAGCTCCGATACGTACCGCAGCAAGGCGGTTTTACCGATTCCCGCTTCGCCGCGAAGAACCAGCGCCTGGTGGCTGCCCGATCGGACGGTGGAGATCAGTTCGCGCAGCGTCTCGCGTTCGGCGGCACGACCCCGCAGACGTTCGCCCCCGCCTTCGCTCGACATGTGCACCACCGCGTCTGGTTCGGATGGACCTCACCCGGTTGGTGTTCGGGAATGACGGCCGGTCCGGACCTGATGGTAGTGAGATCGGTCAGCGGGGTCTAACCCTGGATGAACGTGACGGTCTCCTCGAGCGGCGCCCGGCCGGTGCGGGAGTAGGCAACCGATTCGTCTTCGTACCCGATCGACATACCACAGAACAGGATGCGTCCGTCCGGGGGTGACACGACCTCCGCAACGGACTTGCGCGTTTGCGACCACGCCATCTGCGGGCAACTATGCAGGCCCTCGGCGCGCAGCAGCAGCATCACGGTCTGGAGGTAGATGCCGAGGTCTGCCCATTGCGGCAGCCCCATGTCGTTGTCGACGTAGCAAAAGAGCGCCGCCGGCGCACCAAAGCAGTCCCAGTTCGCGATGGCGGCCCGCTGCCGGGCTTCCAGATCCTCGCGCTTGATGCCGAGCGCGCCGTAGCGCTGCTTGGCGAAAGCGGCGCGGCGCTCGTGATACGGGGACTTCAGTTCGGGCGGGTACATCTCAAACTCCCGCTCGTCCCAGGGGTCACCGGCGCCCACGCGGTGCACGGCGAGCATTTTGACTTGCACCAGCGGATCGCCGGTCAGCACGTAGATGTGCCACGGCTGGAGATTGGATCCCGACGGTGCCCACGCCGCGGCGGACAGCACGCGTTCGAGAACCTCGTTCGGGACGGGCCGGTCGGTGAATCCGCGAACCGCTCGTCGGCTCGTGACCGCCTCGTAAACGTCCACCAGCTCGATGCCTCCTCATCATGAATGTGCTTGTAAGGCAACGGAATCAGCTATGGCTTAGCGGAAGACTGGAGAATCCAGTCCTCGAGTTTGGTGTCCGACAGCCGCCCGCCCTCGCCGGGGACAAGGGTGCGTTCTTCGATCGCCACGCCCCAGTACTTCGCGGCGGGGTCGGCGATCACTTCGCGAGGATCGCCGTGGGCGGTCAACACCGTGCGAATGAGATCGGGAAGTGGGTACGCCTGAGGTCCACCGACCTCGACGATGCCGTTTGCCGGGTCACGCAGGGCGGCATCCGCCATGGCTTTGGAGACGTCGGCCGCCGCCATCGGCTGACAGAGCGCAGGCGGCAAAGTGACCGTGTTCCCCTCGGTGGCGGAGTCGGCGATGAAGTTGAGGAACTCGAAGAACTGGGTCGCATGCACGATCGTGTAGGGGATCGGGCCTGCGCTGATGAGGTCTTCCTGCTTCTGCTTGGCCAGGAAGTAGCCGCTCTGGGTGGCCAGAAGGTCAGTGCCGACGACCGACAGCGCGACGTGGTGTTTGATGCCGGCGTCGGACTCGGCGGCCAGCAGGTTGGTGGTCGACTTCGTGAAGAACTCCATCGACGGGGCGTCGTCGAACGACGGCGAGTTCGAGAGGTCGGCGACGACCGAGGCGCCGACGAGCGCCTCGGCCAGGCCTTCTCCGGTTACGGCGTTCACTCCGGTCGAGGGCGCCGCCGCGACAGTCTCATGTCCTTGTTCGGTCAAGAGCTGCACCGCCTTTGACCCGATGAGCCCAGTTCCTCCGATGACGACGATTTTCATGACGAGCCTTCCTCTTAAGCGATGGTCGGGCAGCGGGTGATTCCAGCAGCTTCTAACCCTCAGTACGGATGGCCGGCCTGCAGATTCATCCCGAAGGGCGAAGTCGGTCCGGTGACCGGCGCGAGTCAAACGCCGACCAGCGCGGGCGCTAGTCTTCAAGCTCGTGCAACGCACGGACTAGGGGCGGTAGCTCAGTTGGTTAGAGCCGCGGACTCATAATCCGTTGGTCGCGGGTTCGAGCCCCGCCCGCCCTACCATAAAGCGCCTGGTCAGAAGCAGTTTGATCGCCCGGGCGACGCGGCGACGGTCCCTCATCCCGGCGTCGTCCCGGCGAGCGGCGCGGGTGTGTGCTCACGAGCTAATTCTCGGGGCACCTGGGTCGGCGCTTCTGAAATCACAAGAGCCTCGTAAACGCCACGGCGTGTCCCGGAGGATGTTAGGCACGACCTGCTTGTCTAGCTGGCGCGCACCGGGGTGTTCGTGTGCTGGGATTGCTGTCTCAGTAGTCCCTGCAGAAGAAGTTCAAACGGTCGATCATCCAGCGCTATCGGGGCGTTTGGGAATCCACCGTCATCGGCAGACGCCGCCGCCCCTGCTGCACCGTGCTTCTGCGTCATCCTGGCGAGAAGTACCGACCCCCGAACAAGTTCCGACACCGCGGAGTAAGTGTCGTGCGCTGTCTGCTCATCGAGACCGGCTTGGGTCATGCTGGCGATCGCTTTCTGCGTCTCCTGTTCGCCGAGCCGTCGAGCCATCGGACTCAGTGCGCCTCGAATGAGGATCAAATCCGTCAACACCGGATCGCCGAGGAATATCCGGCGCACACCGCGTGCGTGCGCCATCAACGACTCGCGCCAATCGTCCGACTCGGCATAGGCCGGCAACCCGCTGCGGCGCAACGCGCGGTCGGTCATGGCGTCGAGAAGCTCCGACTTATTGCGAATGTGCCAGTAGATGCTGGTTACGCCGACGTCGAGCGATTTGGCGATCAGTGGAATGCTCACCTGCTCGATTGAGGAGTCTGCTGCTATCTCAAAGGCCGTCTCGACGATCGCGTCTTCGGTCAGCGAGCCGCGCGGTCGTCGGACTGATTGTCGCTGCGGCTTCGAAGCCTGCACCCTCACCCCTCACTCACCGTGTGACATTCATCGTGTCATGATCGGCAGCTTGGACCACCCGCGCACGCTGGCGGTGTGTGCCTTCGCCGCTCCCGCGTAGTCGACGTCCCACTCCGGCCACCGCTTGAGGAGCTCTTCCAGCACGACCCTGGCTTGCATGCGTGCCAGCGAGGTACCGAGGCAGAAGTGCAGACCCTGGCCGAAGCTGAGGTGGCCGCCTCTGCGGTGAATGTCGAACCGCTCGCCGTTTGGGAAAACGCGCATCGTCGCGGTTGGCAGATCCGTTGAGCAGCAACATGATCGATCCCTCCGCGATCGGCGTGCCGAGGCATTCCGTATCGTGGGCGACGTAGCGCGCCTGCACCGGTGACGGTGCTTCGAAGCGCAGCACTTCCTCGATGGCGCCCGGGATCAGTTCGGGGTCGGCAACGAGCTCGCTGCGCTGATCCGGGTGATCGGCCAGCAGCTGGCACGCGAAACCGATGAGCCGGGTGGTGGTTTCGTTGCCGGCACCGGCGATCATGCTGGTGTACGTGAGCACCTCGGTGCGCGTCAGCTGGCGTGTTCCACCATCGTCTTCCACTTCGGCGTTGAGCAGCTGCGTCATCAGGTCGTCGGATGGGTGGTCGGCCCGCCAGTCGATGTACTCAGAGAACAACAGATACGACTCTTCGAACGCGTTGTCGGCAACCGCGAACTGGCCCTCCTTCAGGTCAATAGCGTTGTTCGTGGTGTCCCGGATCAGCTGCTGGCCCTGCTCGGGGATGCCGAGCAAATAACCGATGGTGCGCATCGGGATCAGGGCACCGAGGTCGGCGATGACGTCGAATTCGTTCTGCCCCAATAGCGAATCGAGAGCCCCCACACAGAACTGGCGTGTCAACGGTTCGATGGCAGCCATTCGGCGCGGGGTGAATACCTTCGACAGCAGTCGCCGATGCAGGTCGTGCTGCGGTGGGTCCTCGAACAGGATCACCCCCGGTGGTACTTCCAGACCGCTTTTGATGACGTCCATGACGGTGCCACGGCCCGACCGGTAGGTCTGCCAGTTCGGCAGCTCACGGGCGACGTCATCCCATCGACTCAGCGCGTAGAAATCGTGTGGCTCGTTGTAGTACAGCGGCGCTTCCTCGCGCAGCCGCCGCCACACCGGATACGGGTCGTCGTCGATCGCGAAGTCGAACGGGTCGTAATACAGGTCAACGGCTTTCGGGCGTGTCATGTCAGCGCCGGGTCTGACGGGTCACGATCGACGGGCCGGCCAGTGGCACGTCTAGGAGTCCGGGCTCGGCGTCGATGACTGCCGGGATGGCGTTGATGGCGGCCATCGCCGTCGCGGCGACGCCGGGGTTGGTGGCGTCATCTGGCGTGGGGTCCAGATGTAGGTCGAGGGTCATGTTCGGGTTTCCTTCGATGCGGAACACCATGCCGCCCTGACCGGGTTGTGCTGGGCGCGGCCAAGAGTCGGGCCACGGCGTCGAGGTCACCGCCGCGAAGTACTGAACCGAGACGACGGGGCGATCGTTCTGGATCGCGGCGAGCTGCCAGCGGTGGCCGCAGATGGTGTCCTTCGGGATCACTCCCAGGGCGGTGTCGAGGTCGTTCGGGGCGAGGATGGTCTCCCAGTCCAGCGCCACACGTTCGACGTCCACGCCGAGCGTGTCGGCGATGTAGCGCACGACGGGCTCCCAGTCGTTGTTCACCTTGCCGACAGCGATGCGAATCGGCACGTGGCCGTTGGGCTTTCCGAATCCCATCGACTCGTGGAGCACCTCCCAGATCGGATAGGACAAGTCGAGGTCGACGGCGTACTCGTCCATGCGGTAGGTGTCGATCACCCCGGCACCGGCCAGCAGGGCGGTGGGCAGATTGAGGCTGACGAAGCCGGGTTCGCATCCGGTGGCGTAGAAGGTTGCGTTGCCTTTACGTGCTGCGTTTTCGATCGGTTCGCGCCAGTTCGCCGGTGCCGCTTTCGGATACACCATGGGGATCGCGGAGATGGTGACCACGTTGATCCCGGCTTCCAGGTAGCCGACGATGTCGGCGATCACCTCGCCTTCACGGCGAACGGCGGTCGCGCAGTAGGCGATGCAATCAGGCTGGGCGTCCAGGACCGCTGCGAGGTCGTCGGTCGCCGCGATGCCGACATCGGGGCGATCGCATAAAGCGCCGGCATCCGTGCCTACCTTCGCCGGCGAGGACACCTTGACCCCGACCAGTTCCAGTGCGGGATCGTCGATGACCGCGCGCAGCGCAACGCTGCCCGTCATGCCGGTGCCGACGTGAACGACGCGACGCTTCGCGGCGTCGGGAGATGAAGTCACAGGTCGTGCCTCTCGGTGCGGTGGGAGCGGTTGCCAACACATCAGTTCGCAACTTACTGTAGGCGTAACCAGTATGACTTACCAGTAGCTGTTGCAGTAGCGGCGGCGGACGAGGGGTACGGCGCGCGTGTCGAAGCGGACGGTCGTCATCACTGGGTCGAGCGACGGCGTCGGCGCAGCAGCGGCCCGGCGGTTGGCGGCCGACCGGCGACAACGTCGTTGTCATCGGTCGCTCGGCATCCAAGACGAAGGCGATCGCTCGACGAACTCGCGATCCGACTATCTCTGTGCGGATTTCTCGGACCTCGCCCAGGTGCGTGCCCTGGCCGAGGAGCTTCGGCGGCGCTATCCGCGAATCGACGTGCTGGCCAACAACGCCGGAAGTGTCTTCGCCGCCGATGGCCTCACCGTTGATGGGTTCGACAGCGTGCTCCAAGTGAACTACTTTGCAGCGTTCCTTCTCAGCACCTTGCTGATGGACGTCTTGATCGCGTCGAATGCGCGGATCATTTGCACGTCGAGTTCGTCGCAACGGCTGATGCGCCCGGGTGTGTCGGTGGACGACCTGCTCTGCACCAAGCCGGTGCGCCCGACGGTTGCCTACGGGCGGTCCAAGATCGCGATCGTGATGTTCGCTCGCGAATTGCACCGTCGCTACAGCGGATTCGGTGTATCCGCCGCGTCGTTCCACCCCGGGTTCGTCAATAGCAACTTCGGCCCGGCATCGGGTTCACGCGTTCTCGCGGTCATGCAACGAGCGCATACCGAACGCCTCGTCGGTATCACCCCAGAGGCGGCGTGCGATCAACTGGTGTGGCTGGCCTCGGAAGGCAGTGAAGACTTTGAACCTGCCGGCGAGTACTTCGTGAAACGCCGCGTCGGTCGTGCGCATCGGACCACGTACGACCCGCGTCGCACCTACGAATTGTGGGAGCGGACAGCCGCCCTGGTGAACCGATGCTAGGAGTTCCGGACGTGGTTGACCTCGCGAAGGAGCGGCTTCGCAGCAGCTCGGATCTCGCGAATCGTCATGGCGCGCAGTGGATGTATGGCAAGGACGAGCGCAATTCGATCGTCGGCGTCGAGCACCGGCGCGGAAATCGTCGCGACTGGGTGCGCGCCGCGGGTGCTGTCGTCCGGCAGCGGGTCGGCCGAGGCGAATTCCACCCGCAACTGATCGATGACGGAACGAAGATTGCGGGGGATCACGTCTCCGGACAGCGTGCCAATCGCTTGGGCCGCTTGGTTCAACGCAGGTGTCATCCAGTCGACGTCGTAGCCGCGCTCGCGGGTGCGGGTCAGCACAGTGCGCAATCGCTGGTGCAGACCCGCATCATCGGCAGCGCCGCGTCGGATCCAGGCTTCTTGCTCGTCGGTGCTATCCCATGCTGCGAAGGCGATACCGAATGGCGGCGCGTAGGGGATGCGCTCGTTGGGTTGAACGACTGCGGACAGGTCCGCGGGATACTCGAAGGCGGTGATCACCAGATTCGTCACCTGCTCGCTCCAGGACCGATGCGGCCATATCCGTCGTATCGACCAGCCGCCGAACCGAGGCGCGTGCGAGATGGGCCAGCGGGCGGCCGATGTCGAGGCCGGAAGCGACGAGCGTCAGTGCGGGGCCGAGCGCGAATGCCTTGGTCACCGGGTTGCGGGTAACCCAGCCGCGATCGGAAAGCGTCTTGAGGATCGCGTGCGCGGTGCCTTGGGACAAGTCCAGTTCGCGCACGACGTCCGAGAATCGAATCTCGCCCCTACCCGGGCGACTGAGCAACTCGACAATGTCGAGAACTCGTTCGGTTGGCGCCGAACCGGATCCTCGCACCCTTGACTCCCTTTGATCGGCATCCTACGGTCGATTCAGCAGTTAGAGAATTGTTTCTCGATTATTAGAGAATAACACCAGCAGGGATGTGAATCGGATGCGTGCAGTCGTTTTGCGAGCCGGCGAACTGACGGTCCGAGAAACCGCCGATCCGGTTGCGGGACAAGGCGATCTGCTCCTCAAAACGTTGAGCACGGCGATCTGCGCGTCGGACGTTCATTTCATGGACAACCCTGAGGCCGGAATCGACGACCCGACGGGACGCTCGTTGTACGACGCCAATCGCGACATCGTGATGGGCCACGAGTTCGTCGGCGAGGTCATCGGCCACGGGCCTGGGTGCAGCGACGCCTTCCCGATCGGTGCTCGGGTGACATCGATGCCAATCCGATTGGTGGACGGTGGCGCCGGTGGCCTGCGAATCATCGGACAACATCCCGAGGCGCAAGGAAGTTTCGGGGAACTACTGGTCGTCCCCGAGGCGGCAGCGAGGGTCGTGGAGGGCGACGTATCTAGCGACGCCATCGCCGTCGTCGATTGCTTCGCGGTCGGCGAGTTCTATGTGCGCGCCGCCAATGTGCAGCCCGGTGAAGTGCCGATCGTCATCGGGGCAGGGGCCGTCGGCCTTTCCGCTGTCGCCGCATTGTCCAGTCGTGGCATCCAGCCGATCATCGTGTCCGACTTCCATGCTGAACGACGCGAGCTGGCGCGCAACGGCTTCGGCGCGCACGTCCTGGTCGATCCCGCCGATCAATCGGTGTTCGACGTCTTTCGCGAAGTCCGCGCCGAACACAAGCTCGGCGGCTCGGCCGTGGTGTTCGAATGCGTCGGCGCTCCGGGGCTCATCGACCGGCTCGTGTCGGAGGCGGAGTTCATGTCTCGGATCTACTGCGCCGGCGGCTGGTACACCGGCGACACGCTGAGGATCACGGAAGCAACGCGCAACGGATTGACTCTGCAGTTCGGTGGCGGCCCGATGCCACAGGACTGGTACGGCGTGCTCGATGCCGTCGTCGAGGGACGGCTCGACCCGATGCCGAGCGTCGGCCGAATCATCGGCCTCGACGAGGTGCCGGATGCGATCGAGCAAGCCCGCCGAGCCGAGGGACCGCCCCGAGTCGTAGTCCATCCGAACGGAGACGTCGCATGAGCGACAGAGAAGACATCGTCGAACTGACGGTGCGCTATGCGACCGCCATCGACAGCCTCCAATATTCGCTGCTGACAAAGGTCTTTACCGAGGACGCCCAGGTGGATTACGGCGAAATCGGTCAATGGACCGGCGGCGCGGAGGTGGCCGCGTTCATGGAGGCAGTCCACGCGGCAGCGAAACACACCATGCACCGGATGACCAACCAGGCAGTGAATGTCGACGGAGACACAGCGACGGTCCGGACTTACGTCGACGCCCTGATCCTTTTCGAAGGTGGAGGGGCGAACCCCGTCGGCTACTACGACGATCACGTCGTACGCACCAGTGACGGCTGGCGAATCTCGCGCCGCACCTACACCTCGGTTCGACTGGTAGCGGTGTCAGATCAATGACGGCTGATTACGTGACCAAGTACGGCCCGTGGGCGCTCGTCATCGGCGCTTCCGACGGCGTCGGGTCCCAGTTCGCCGGACGCCTCGCACACGAGGGTGTGAACGTCGTGCTCGCCGCCCGTCGCCAACACGTACTCGACGAGGTGGCACAGCCGGCATTCGCGAGCGCACCGACGCTGAGACCCGGACGCTTGCCGTTGACCTGACCAACGCTGACGCATCGCAGAACATCATCGAAGCCACCGCGGATCTCGAGGTCGGCATGCTGGTCTACTGCGCAGGCGGTGACCCGAATTACCAACCCTTCCTTGCCAGCCCGATATCGGCAGCGGAAGCCCTGCTGCAACGTAACTGCCTGGTACTGATGAGGCTGTGCCACCACTTCGCTGGGCCCATGGTCGAGCGGGGCAGGGGCGGCATCGTGAACTTCACGTCGGGAGCCGCGCTGGCCGGTGGCCGAAACATGGTCACCTACGGGGGAACCAAAGCGTTCGACATGGTGTTCACCGAAGGCTTATGGGTGGAGTTGCACGACAAGGGCGTCGACGTGCTCGGCCTGGTACTCGGGATGACCGACACACCGGCGTTGCGCCAGTTGGAGTTCGAGCGCGGACGCCTCGCATCGCTCGACGAGATCCCCGAGGGTGCGGTCACCGCCGCGAGCGTGGTGGATGAAGCCATCGCCAACCTCGGCAACGGCCCGACGATCGCCACAGGCGATGACGTCCGCATGGGTCTTGAACTCTTCAAGTCGTTGTCGCGCAACGAGGTGGTTCGGCTGATCATGCAGGTCAGTACCGAAGTCATGGGCACCGACGCGCGTCAGGGGAGTTAGGCACCACGATGTTCACTCTTCGATTCGACATGCGAGCGCCTGCGATAGGTGGACCACCAACCGACTTGTACGCCGCAGCAAGTGAGATGTCGGTGTGGGCCGAGACCCGCGGCTGCGTCGCCGCAGTCCTGTGTGAACACCACTGCGCCGACGACGGTTATCTCCCGTCGCCGCTACTGCTCGGCGCGGCCATTGCCGCACGCACCGAGCAGCTGATGCTGAACTTGGTGATCCTCCTCCCGCTCTACGATGTTGCGCGCCTGGCGGAGGACATCTCAGTGCTGGACCACATCAGTGCGGGCCGTGCCACCTACGTCTTCGGGATCGGCTACCGCGCTGAGGAATACGCCCACTTCGGACTGTCCATGTCCGATCGCGGCCGCATTGCCGACGAGAAGCTCGGCCTGCTGCGCCGGCTGTTGGCAGGCGAAGAGGTCGAACATGGTGGCCGGCGGATGAAGGTGACCCCGCGCCCGCGACTGCCGGAAGGTCCCATGCTGAGTTGGGGCGGTTCTAGCCTGGCAGCGGCGCGGCGTGCGGGACGCAACGGACTCGGCCTGCTCGCCAACGGCGGGGTGCCGGGTATGCAGGAGGCCTACGAGCAGGCCTGTCGCGACAACGGTTTCGAGCCCGGCTTCGCGCTCATACCCGAACGAGACACCGTGGCGAACTGCTTCGTAGCCGAGGATGTCGATGCCGCCTGGGACGAGATCGGCCGCTACCTCCTTCACGACGCGATGGCCTATTCGGAATGGAACCCCGACAATCAGGTGTCGGCCAACATCACCACCGCGAAGACCATCGATGAACTCCGCCACACGGCGTCGTCGCACGTGATTCTTTCGGTCGAAGAGGCGAAGCAGCGCCTCGCGGGCGGAGAGATGTTCAACCTCTCACCGTTGTGCGGCGGGATTCCACCCGAGATCGCGTGGCCGTATTTGAAGAGATTCGCCGAGCTGAACTAGTGGAAAGGCAATGACATGAATCAGGATCGCGTCAAGTTACACGAGAAGATCGCCTTCGAAAAGTGGGAAGGCTATGCGAAACCCATCGAACGTGGTCGCCACGTCAATTTCGGCGAGAACTACATCATGGCCCCAGATTTCGTGATGATGAGCCCGCTGTTCAACAACGGTGTCCCGCAGTCGATAACCGATATGTTCTCGGGCGAGGTGGCGGAGGCCGTGGCCAAATATGCGCCGGATGGCGACGTGCTCACCCCAGAGTGGCGCATGTGGTGGAAGCACATGCCGGACTACCGCCTCGTCAGCCCATTCGAATGTGTAGCCGGCGATTGGGGCTTCTCCTCCTGCGATACCTACGCCGGGACGTTTCCCGACGGGTCGAGATTCGAACTCCGCGAGTACGACTATCTCTGGATCAACGAGGATGGACATATCACGCGTTGGGACTGGTTCGTGGACTCCGCCGAGTGGGCGCGCTTGCTGTCGCTCGTTGGGCTCGACCCCAACGGGTTGACTTGCCAGGCCTACACCCTCAATTACTTGCGGGAGAGCGGCGCCGAGAACTCGGCCGCTGGCTAAGCGTAAGGGCATCGCGGCGGTCTGCCGCGAGCTTGGCGCGTTCGCGGTCATAACTGACTCGGTGAATACCCTGTGGCGTCGCCGTTGTCACTCCGCATATTCGGCCCGGTATCACCTTCTACTGACCGTTTCAGGGCTGATTGATATTCGACGGCCCTAGTCCGCACCCAGTCCGCAGAGCACTCGTCGGCAACCATCTCTGTCAGTTGTCAACAATGACGAAAAGACTTGGGGCGCAGAAATTTGCCGTCACCAACTCGTAACTGCAGTGAATTATCGCAAATTCCAAAACCCCGGCTCAGTCGTTCTCATAATCCGTAGGTCGCGGGTTCGAGCCCCGCCCGCCCTACTTCAGAGCTGTATGACCTCGGCTGATGTGTGACAGTTCGTCTTCGGTTGATATGCGACCGTGTTTTGGTTGATCCGCGGCACTCCCTAATGAGGGAGTTGAGCGTGGCCGAGCAGAGGCATCAAGCCGTTCTGGCGGTTCGCTGCTGCCTGTTCAGCCAGACCGGTCTGCATAAAAGTCAACCTCGGAACACCATTCAACGAGATCGCGCGAGGTAGGAGAGGGGTGGCTCGTCACCAGCTGGCCGGGGCGGCGCCTTCCTCGCTGACGCGGCCGGCCGCTCATGTCCGATTATCAGGGACGCCCGTCCTTGCGGACATGCTCGCTTGGTCCGACGATTTGGTGAACCCAAACGCTAAGGAGCTCAAGTGATTCCCGCAATCCCCGAGTCAGCGTCGGCCGCTTCCGCTGCCGACCTTGCCGCTGCCGCGGCGCCGCCTTACCTGCTCAACCACAGTTATCGAACATTCCTTTTCGGGCGATGCTTGGTTCCCGCCGGTGATGTCGACAACGAAGCCGCGTTCGTCGCCGCCATGCTGCATGACCTCGGCCTGACCGACGAGTACACAACCGAGCGGGAGTTTATGCATCGCGGCGCTGAGCTGGCGTGTTCGTTTCTGGAACGGCAAGGATGGCCGCTCGAACGGATCCGGCTCGTCGAGAAAGCGATTGTGCGACACACGAATCTCGTCGCCGAAGAGATTCCGGTCCATCGGGTTGTGCAAGCCGGCGCGAGCGTCGATGTTGCGGGTCTCGGCAGCGACGAGATAGACCGCGACTTGCTTTCCGGGATCATGTCCGCGTATCCCCGCCTCGACTTCGTCACGCAGATGCGCTCAGTCTTTCTCGACGAAGTCCATCGACACCCGGACGGAACCTTCGCGGACCTGGAACGAACTGTTGCCCTGTCCACCAGGTTCGCAACAAACCCCATCGATCAGGCGGTGACGACATGACGCCACCGGCCGCGGATGGAGTCCGCCGAAACCGCGGTCGTCGCCCCATGATTCGGTGAGAGCGGCAGGCACAGGAGTCCCGAGGTGCTCGAGCAATGCGTACTTCGGGCTGGCTCAACTTGTTCGCTCTACTGCTCAAAGTCACTGCGTAGAATTGGCTTTGGTCAACACCAGCGCCGCTTCGTTGTACGGAAACAGACGGTAGAACACAGCAGACGGCCCTGTAACGAGCGTTGCGGCCTCAGCCTTACTCAGGAGGCGGGGATTGGCTAGCGCGATACCCTTGCCGCGCTTATGTAGCACCGCCTGTCCAGCGGCGAATACATTCTTCAACCAGTCCGATTTCAGCCCGTACCCGATGAGAACGACGAAGCCGTCGCGGATGGGAAAAACCAAGAGCGGCGTTCGATACCGCTTGCCTGATTTGCGTCCGACATGTTCGAGTGTCCCTTGGCCTGGAAGCCATGGCGTGATAGACCGAGCTGCTGGATTGGTGACTCGACGATTGAAGGTTGCGATGGCCCTTGGTACCCGCATGGAACCTCCTCGTTCACAACCACGTTCGAGATGACCAATACCCATTGCAACGCTACGACCCGTCGTTGCCCAACGGGTGCGCGTCACTCATGGTCCGACAGGCCGGGAACAAGTGCATCGATGAGGCGCTCGACGCGCTCGGCCACCGCGTCGCGTGGCGTCCGGATCGCCGACACGTCGTCGAAATGACAAAGCCCTAAGAGCAGCAGGAAGACGACTTTTGTGGTGGCTTTTGGGTTCGGGTCGGTGCCCGAGAGCATCCCGACGAACTGGCCGGCATACTCCCGGTGCCACTGCGCAATCAGCGTCGCTAAACGTGCATCGCGTCTGCTGGCGAGATGTAACTCGGCGATGAGCCGTCGGTTCTGTCTCATCTCGGGCCGCAGATAAGCCATCGCGATGGCTTGGAGTGCGCGCTCCCCACGACCGGTCTGCAGCGCGACGGCGGTGATTTGGTCGAGGGCACTTACCGCCGCGGCATACAACAACTCCTCTCGGCTGTGGAAGTGGTTGTACACAGCGGAAGGTGACACGCGTGCTCGCTCCGCGATCAGAGGCAAGTTGGTGCCGTCGAAGCCCCGTTCAACACATACCGACGTCGCGGCCTCGAGCAACCGCTGCGCAGTGGCTCGACCATCGGACTTCGGCGGCCGCCCGCGCGGGCGACGCGGTGGGGTCTTCTGGGTTTCTGGCATGCACCCATTCTGACTGAGATGCGACGAGATGCTTGCAAAATGAATGGTCATTCATAAAACTGTGCTACAACCGCAGCACGGAGCCGAAACGAGGCAACCCAGATGGTGATGAGCACCCAAGTGATGGATGCTGTGAAGGACCGGGCTCGAGCGGAGGCAGAACGACGGGCGTATCCGCCGCAGTTCCCGGTGCTCCCGCCCGTTCCCGCGGGGCGCTATTTCGAACCCGGCTTCGCCAAACTCGAGGCCGACATGGTTTTCTCCCGCTCCTGGTTGTTCGTCGCCCATGCCGACCAGCTTCGCAACAGTGGCGACTACGTCCTGCTCGGCCAGCTCGACAAGCCGATCATGCTGATTCGCGGCACGGACAACGCTGTACGCGCCTTCTACAACACCTGCCGACATCGAGGGGCTGCGCTCGTCGAAGAGGCGCAAGGGAACGTCGGCCGCCGCGTGACGTGTCCGTTTCACGCATGGACGTACTCGCTGGAGGGAAAGCTTGTCAGTTACCCAGAGCCGTTGAACTTCTCCGACCTTGACCGTGAATGCCATGGTCTGGCCGAAATACGTTGCGAGTCATGGGGTCCGCTGGTCTTCATCAACCTTGACGCGAACGCGCGGCCATTGGCCGCCTTCCTCGGTTCAGTCGGTGAGGACCTCAGCGACTTCGCCGACCTCGACGGCCGCCTGCGCCTGGTGGATCGTACGGTGCGGGAGGTTCCAGTGAACTGGAAGCTTCCCGTCGACGCCAACCTCGAGAGCTACCACGTCAACTACGTGCACCGGACGTCGGCGGCACGAACGCTTCAACAGTCAGGGACGGGCATACAGCTGCTGCCGAACGGCCATTCGCGGATGCTAGTGCCCTACCGCGACGGCGTCGATGGCCAAGCGCTGTCGCCTTTCCCGTGCGTATTTCCCAATCTCGGTGATCTGGCGTATTGCGGAACGTTCTCGTATCACGTGTTCCCCAACTTGAGCATCGTGTTCGCCGGCACGGGATTTGTCTTCCTGATCACCAACTGGCCGACCGGTCCGTCGACGTCGGCATACAACGTGCACTGGTGCTCATCGCTCAACGCCGACGACGAAGCTAACCGGAAGACCCACGACATAGTGATCGCGGCACTGTCGGAGGTGCTGTTCGAAGACCTGAACGTCCTTCCCGGCGAGCAACGTTCGATTAATGCGGGCACGCTCGAGTCGTTGCGCCTCGGCTACCAAGAGCGGCGCATCTACTACCTCCACGAAGCAATCGATCGGGCCATTGGTATGGAGCGAGTTCCCGAATCCCTCCGCGTACCCCAGCTACTCGGGTCGTTTGTGCAGGAGTGAGATGCATCCATTCGTCGCACTGATGCGGAAATACTGCATTGATTATACGAATTCGCATGATCAAGCCCTCTACGACGAGATCATGGAGCCGGACTACGTCGTACACATCAACGGTATGTCCCTCGTCCGGTCAACCACCTACGCTCAGGCCGTTCATCAAATCTTCAATGCCGCACCAGGTTTAGGCATTTCCGTTCACGACTTCGTGTTGAACGGCGATCGACTCTGCATGCACTTCAGCGAGCACGCGGGCATGCCGGTTGGGGGAGGCAGGGCACTTGCTTGTTGGCGTGGCATCGGCTTGTACAAATGGAACGGCAGGCGGCTGACGGAGAACTACGTCGAGCAAGACTATTTCGCAATGCAAGTGCAGATGGCGAGTGGCCATCCTCATCCGCTAATCTCGCCGCACATCGATCCCTGGACGTCAACGGAGCCGGTGCCGGCTGATCCCGAAGCCGAAGCGACCGTACGCACTTGGCTGGAGAAGGCCGACCTTGCCGCCGCCCCCGTGCACGAGATCGATGACGCACGCACCGGCGCCGCATATGAAGCGGTGCTCGAACCGCGCGAGGTCGTCGTCAACGATCTCTTCTCCGCGGGCGCCGATGTCCCGTTCCACGTCACGATACGAGGCCCCTACCGCGGCGGTCTGGGTGCTGGTACCGAAAAGCACGTTGGCAAGCCCGCCACCCTTCACATCGCTGGGATTGCTCGTGTCGACGACGGCGCCGTCGCATCCGTCAAGGCAGTGACGGCGCGGTCGCAGACCCTGGCCCAGCTCACTAACGAGGCGTGAGCGGTTTTGTATGGCCAGGCAGTTAGAGCTTGGTCAACTTGCTGATCGTTTGAATTTCGGTGTCCCGGTACGGCCGGCCATCGGGTTGCAGCAGGTCTGCAAACCAGAGCTTCGGAGCCTTCGTGTACGGGTGATCCCAGGAGTCCCACGGAATGTTGGTCTGCGTCTTGCCAGCGACCAGCCCCCAATTGATCGCACCAACGTTGTGCCGCTGGGCAACTGGCAGGATCCCCTCAACGGTACTGCCCAGTGACCGAGCCAGGTATTCGGTGCACAGGATCGGGCGCCCCAACGGGGACAGTTCGGCGATCCGGGCCTCGAAGCCTGCTGGTTTGTCATAGCAGTGGAAGGTGATCACGTCGGAGTTATCCAGTTGGATGTCGGCGATTTCGCTGCGCCGCTGGGGATCTCCCCACGCACCGTCCCAGACAGCACTCGTCAACGGTTGGTTCGGTTCAACCGACCGTGCCCACCCGAACGCCAGCGAGAGCAGGTCGGCGACGCGATCCAGTTTGTCCGCCCTCTCGACCTTGCGATACTCGCGGGCGGGATTGTCCGGCTCATTCCACAGGTCCCACCCCAAAACGCGGTCATCCGTGCGGAATTGGGTCAATACGCCGGTGACATACTCGAGCAGATTGCGACGATAGTCGAGGTCATCGAGGTGCACAGCGCCGGGGCTTTGCACCCAACCCGAGTTGTGGACTCCAGGCTTCGGGGCACGCTGCCGCCCCGGTTTGGGGAACGGATCCCAACATGAGTCGAACAAGACGAAGATTGGTTTGATCCGGTGGCGGGCCGCAATGCCGACAAACTGCGCGAGACGGCTTTGGAAACCTCGATGGTCTTGGGCCCAAAGCTGATCGTGCAGGAAGACCCGCACAGTGTTGAGTCCGTGTAGCTGGGCCCAGCCGAGCTCGGTATCGATGCGCCGGGGGTCGAAAGTCTCGGCCTGAAACATCTCGAGCTGGTTGATGGCGTTCGAGGTGATGTAGTTGACGCCGACGGGCCAGCCTTGCGCCTGATACCAGCGGTTGGCGCGATCAGGAGACCATGGGCTTTGCTCTGCGGCGGCGCGGGGCACCGGCGTCAGAGAAGCACCCGCGGCCAGCAGCACTGGAAGCTTGAGCACTGTTCGACGCCGCACGCAGTGACGATAGTTGTCCGGATGACGTAGGAGGCTCGAAACTTCCCAACCCGCGTCACTGCGGTGAGAACAAGCTCGCTGAGGTAGTGCACCAAAACGTTCGAGCCGACGGAGGGAGGCTGTCACTCGGTCGCGAGCTTGTTAGTTATGTGCCCTTCGAAGCCGAGCGCGCGTGCCGAAGCGTTGTACTGATCGGCGTTGACCCGGTAGCTACGCGCGTCGCAACGGTCCTCGCCAGTAGAGCCCGGGCTCTGCGCAGCGGTAGGTGGTACAGCACGAAGTCCGGGTCGGTCGGAACGGCGGCCGGTGTCTCGATCGCGTCCTGCGCCTCGACTAGGTCGTCATCATCGCCGCGCCCAAGCAGCGATTCGATGAGAACGCTTGTCGCTGCACCGAGAAACCACACCGCCCCGGATTGCAGCTGCTGCGCGATGACGCGCCGTGAATGTTCAATCGCGCGAACGGAGGGTGTGGCGCGCGACGTGCCGCTTCAGGTCGTCTCGAGCGTACTTATATCGGTGTCGCTTACCATGTGTCGCGGTCGCGGAGGGGACGCGCAGTCCACGGCCGTGCTCGTCCGGGGCGCGAAGGGCATGCCGGGCGGGGGGCCGACGACGCGCTGTTGCATTGGCCACGCCACAGCGGGGCTCAAGTAGCAGTCCGCCGGGATCTTATGGGCGATCTTGTCGTGCAGCGCAGGGAGCTTCGACCAATGCAGGCCGGGCCTGTAGTGATGCGCGGTGTGATAGCCGAGGTTCCCCGTCAGGAGGTTGTATCCCCGGTGGAGGACGTTGTTCGATGCAACGAAGTGCGACGACGTCTCATTGCCGGCGTGATGGCCCTGGTTAACCCATGACGTGTGAACAAGCATCATCATCATCGGGAGGATAAAGACGATGAGCGTCGGGAGCGGACGCAGGACGAAGAGCGTCCCGACGATCGCGAGCGTGAGCATGGCCATGCCGACGAACGCGCGCCGATGCGACGACCGACACCTCGCAGCCTGCCAGATGCGCGGATAGAGAGTGGCAGCCACGATGAACGCGTACTTTAGTTCGTGCATTCGCGAGCCGCTCTCACGACGCCACCGCGACTCGTCGTCGCGATCGAGGTAATGAGCGTGATGACCGAGCGAGTGATGCAACACCCATCCCTGGCTCGTGATCCCAGTCTGTAGCCCGTATACGAGGTCGAGCAACCGATTGAGGATTTTGATCCGGAAGACCGAGAGATGCTGGTGGTGGTGGTTATACGCGCAGGCGCCGCCACGCGGTGTGAGCGTGATGATGATCCACCCGGTGAGCACCATGGGGGAGTCGACCAGGGCCCAGATCGCCACGTCGCAGCAGAAGACCAGAGTGAACAGCGCGATAGGAAGCCGATCGGCCTTGTGACGGAAGAACTTCACCGAAGGTTTCTTAGGCATGCGCTTCTTTTCTCGATGACCGCGCGCGACGGATCTCATCACGCGATCTTCACGGCCAGCCGATGAGCCGATTTCAGTAGTTGACCACTGCACTTCGAGGAGGGTTCACAAAAGGTCTACGTTCGTCCCGGCGACCGGGCATATCTTCGGCTCTCAGGCCGGGAAGTTGTCGCAGGTGCCGTCGCCGTACCCGGGAATTCCGTTGTAGTCGCATTCGTCGCGACTGCCGTCTGGGTAAACGCAGGTGATATGCCCGCGCATGATGCCCAACGTGTGAGCGAACGCTCCACCAGATTCGGTGCATCGGGCCGAGGCGAAGCTGATGCAGGCGTAGTACGCGCGCAGATTGCCCGCGATCTGGTCGGCGCACTGTCCCGACGCGTGGGCAGAACTACCTGGTATTAGTGAGACAGCGGCGGCTGCGGCCAACCCCGCAACGACGGCGACCGTCCTATCGGTCATGGATGAGATCTTCGCCGCGAAAAGCCCGGACGGCGAGATTTCAAATCGGCGTTATCTGAAAGTTCTTTCATGCGAAAGCCGCGGGTAACCGTTGCGCTGGATGGCGACGTCCAACCCGGGTGATGGGTCAGACCGGGTGTAAATCCCTGACGGCGGTCCGGCCTATCCCCCGGCCCGCCCTCCTTGCGCCGGCCGAAACCAGTCAGCTGTTTTTGACCATGGTGAACTGGCATACGTCGGTGTAGCCGTCGCGGAACAGGTCGGCGCAACCGGTCAGGTACCTCATGTAGCGCTCGTAGACCTCTTCGGATTGAATCTCGATGGCCTGCTCCCGATGGGCCTGCAGCGCCGCTGCCCAGGTGTCCAGCGTTCGTGCGTAATGCAGGCGGAGCGGTTGGATGCGGGCCACCTGGAAGTCGGCCCTGGCCGCGTGTTGCTCGACTTGGGCAACCATGGGTAAGTCCCCGCCGGGGAAGATCTCATCCATGATGAACAAGATGAAGCGCAGCAGTTTCGCGTGGAGCTGCAGCCCTCGTTTTCGGGACTCCTCGGGGCTGGCTCTCACGATGGTATGTAGCAGCATCACGCCATCGCCGGGCAGCGCCGAATAGGCCATCTTGAAAAAATCGTCGTAGCGATTCTTTCCGAAGTGCTCGAACGCGCCGATCGACACGATCCGGTCGACCGGTTCGTGGAACTGCTCCCAGCCCGCCAAATACACCCGTCGGCTGAGCCTGCTGTCCATTGAGCGGAACATCTTCTCAACGGCTAGAGCCTGATTTTTGCTCAGGGTCAGGCCGACGACGTTGACCTGGTATTTCTCCACAGCACGCCGCATCGTGGCCCCCCAGCCGCACCCGATGTCGAGCAGCGTCATTCCGGGTTGTAGCCCCAATTTGCCCAGCGCCAAGTCGATCTTGGCGATCTGGGCCTGCTCCAACGTCATGTCGTCGGACTCGAAGTAGGCGCAGCTATAGGTCTGGGTCGGATCGAGGAAGAGCCGGAAGAACTCATCGGACAGGTCGTAATGAGCCTGGACATTCTCAAAATCCGGTGTCAGGCCGGGCTTCTCGTTGCCGGCAGCCGCCGAGCTCATAGCGCGAGGTTATGCGGCGACTCGCACCGATGCAATGGTGGCGACGCGCTCTCTTCTCACTGTCGGAACGGTTCCTCGGGGGCTCGTGGCGAGAGGGCCTCCTACATTGGAAAGATGAGCAGAACGCACGAGGACGACTCGTCCGACCACGTCGCCGACGAACCTGATTCGTCCGAGCCAGCCGAGCAGGTCAAGCCCGAGCACGGCGAGGGACCGTTTCCGCCCTTGGCAGGGCAACCCCGACCGCCCATCGGGAACTGACGACCAAGGCGGTCGCCTAACCCCGTTGGCCAGCAGCAAACATCATGCTTGCGCGACGACAGCGGGGGTACTCGTGCGAGCACGATGACAGAACTGTCCGACCGAAGCACGACCGACATCGACCCGTGCGTGCGCGTTTATGGAACGCGGGTCCACAATCTGCGGGGTGTCGACGTCGTGGTGCCGCGGGACGCGCTGGTCGCGTTCACCGGAATCTCCGGATCCGGCAAGTCGTCGTTGGCCTTCGGCACCATCTACGCGGAGGCCCAGCGCCGCTACTTCGAGTCGGTCGCACCGTATGCCCGTCGCCTGTTATTGCCCACCGATGCGCCGAAGGTAGATGACATCACCGGGCTGCCGCCCGCGGTCGCCTTGCAGCAGCGCCGCGGTTCGGCGACGTCGCGATCGACGGTCGGCACCGTCACTACCCTGTCGAACCTGCTGCGGATGCTGTTCTCGCGCGCGGGAACCTACCCGCGGGGCGCCACGGAACGTCTGGACTCCGATGCGTTCTCCCCGAACACCGCGGTAGGGGCGTGCCCCGAGTGTCACGGGCTGGGACGCATCCACCGGGTAACCGAACAGACGCTGGTGCCAGACCCGTCGCTGACCATCCGCGAGGGCGCTGTCGCGGCATGGCCGGGAGCGTGGCAGGGCCAAAATCTACGCGACATCCTGGTCACGCTCGGCTACGACATCGACAAACCCTGGCGGAAACTGACCAAGCGGCAACGTAATTGGATTCTTTTCACCGATGAACAGCCAACAGTAGAAATAAATCCCGACCAGCACGCCGTGCAGGCCGACTATTACTACAACGGCACGTTCTCCAGCGCCGAACGCCATGTGCGCCACACGTTGGCCAACTCCCACAGCGCGATGATGCGTCGCCGCGTATTGCAATTCGTCGACAGCGTTCAGTGCCCGGTATGCGACGGTTCTGGGCTGCGACCGGAGGCGCTGCAAGTGACCTTCGCCGGGCGGACCATCGCCGACTACACGGCGTTGCCGTTGGCTGACCTTGCTGACGCGCTGCGCCCCACGGCTTCTAGGACTGATTTCGCCGCCGCCTACGAGTCGACGGAATCCGGAGAACTGACTGAAGTGGCGACGATGATCGCCGCTGACCTCGTCGCACGCCTGCAGGTACTCATAGACCTCGGGCTCGGCTATCTGACGCTCAGTCGCCGCACACCGACGGTGTCACCCGGTGAACTGCAGCGGTTGCGGTTGGCCACTCAACTGCGCGCCGGCTTGTTCGGGGTGCTCTACGTGCTCGACGAGCCGTCAGCCGGATTGCACCCCGCAGATGCCGAGCCGCTACTCGAGGTGCTCGATCACCTACGGCGAGCGGGTAATTCGTTGTTCGTTGTCGAGCACGACATGGACGTGGTACGCCGAGCGGATTGGATCGTCGACGTCGGGCCCGGGGCGGGGGAGTGTGGCGGAAGTGTTCTCTACAGCGGCCCGGTGGCGGGTCTCGCCGACGTCAAAGAGTCGGTTACTCGGAGCTATCTGTTTGAAAACACCCGGCCGGCGTCAGGTCAACCCCGCACTCCGTCCGGGCGAATGCGGTTGCGCGGCATCTGCTTTCACAATTTAAGAGACCTAGACGTGGACCTGCCGCTCGGTGTATACACCGCCGTCACCGGAGTGTCGGGTTCCGGCAAGTCCACCCTCGTCGTCAAGGTCCTCGGCGATGTCGTTCACGGCCATATCGGCACGGGACGCTCAGCCGAGCCAGCCGAGGCCGATGACGACGAAGCCGACACCGGCATCGTTGATCTCGATCACGACGCAAGCATTGGGGTAACGGCGCAGGGCGTCGAGGCGATCAATCGGCTGGTATCGGTCGACCAGCGCCCGATCGGACGCACGCCGCGCTCAACGCTGGCGACCTACACCGGTTTGTTCGATGCCGTGCGGCGCGAGTTCGCCGCGACCCCGAAGGCGCGGCGCCGCGGTTGGACGGCGGGCAGATTCTCGTTCAACGTGGCCGAAGGTCGCTGCCCAACCTGCCAGGGCGAGGGTTTCGTGTCGGTCGAATTACTGTTCCTGCCAGGCACATACGCCACCTGTCCAGCGTGTCACGGAGCGCGATACTCCGATGACACACTCGAGGTGCGCTACCGCGACCGGACCATCGCCGACGTGCTTGCGATGACCGTCGATGAGGCCTCGGAATTCTTTGCCGACGTCGCCAGCGCAGCGCGCAGCCTGACCACCCTGCAAGAGGTCGGATTGGGATATCTGCGTCTCGGACAGCCCGCGACCGAACTGTCCGGCGGTGAGGCGCAGCGGATCAAGCTGGCCTCCGAATTACAGAGACCCCGTCGCGGACACACTCTCTACGTCCTCGACGAGCCGACGACCGGGCTTCACCCCGCCGATGTGGATCTACTCGATCGTCAGCTGCACCGCCTGGTCGACGCGGGCAATACCGTGGTGGTGGCCGAACACGACATGCGGATGGTCGCGGGTGCGGACTGGGTCATCGACCTGGGCCCGGGAGCCGGCCGGGATGGCGGTCGGGTCGTCGCGGCGGGTCCGCCGGCGAAAGTGGCCCGTGCGAAAGGCAGTCGGACGGCGCCGTATCTGGCCAGACATGTGGCGCCGCCGGCGACCCGATGAAGACACACGGCCCGCGCTGACCAATCAGTAATTCCACACCGTCGGTACGCAACGAAAGGTGTCGCCGGCGACCGCCACGTGACACAACGAGGGAAACGACAAGTGGGTGGCAACAAGCGACTCACCCGTCGCCGCCCACTCGCGCAGCAGACCGACCCGAACGCGCGCCGCCTCCGCCGGATCGTGCTCAAATCCGTTCTGCCACTCGGGATTCTCGAATCCAGGCGCAAACACGGCGTCACCGGCAAACGTCAACCGATCACCGCGCGATTCCACCCGGACGATGCTGTGGCCTGGAGTGTGCCCTCCAGTGCGTGACACCAACACTCCCGGCGCTACTTCGTAGTCGGTCTCGAAGGTCACCAGTCGGCCGTGGTACTCGTTCAAGAACCGCGTTGCGATGGACCGAAGTGCGTCCGGCACCGGGGGAGGCATGACGGTGCGGGAGAAGTCGGGCGCTTCCCAGAAGTGTGCTTCGGCGGCGGACAGATGAATCCTCGCGTTCGGTCGAAGCCCGGCCTTGAACCCATCGGTGAGTAGGCCGCCGATGTGATCCATGTGCAAGTGAGTGAGCACCACGTCGGTGACGGACGCCGGGTCGACACCGGCGGCGCGGATCCGCTGGACCGTCTGCCCGGCCTTCGGAAAGTCCGGAAACTCCACCCCGAGTCCCGCATCGACGAGAATGGTCTGCTCGCCAGTACGCACTACGACAATGTTCAGGGGCCAGTCGAGGACATCGGGGGGCAAGAAATTGTCGCCCAGCCAGCCCGCGAGTTCCGGCGGGTCGACGTTGGTAGCCAGCGTCGAGGCGGTGATCGGCAACACCCCATCGCTGATGATCAGCACCTCGATGTCGCCGACTTTCACCGCGTAGCGGGATGGAACCAGTTCGCCGACACCCGACGTACTCACTGAAACGTTGTCCACGCGCATGACTGCTCCTCACGGCCGTCTCGCACGACGGCGCCGTCGAATTGATCTTCAGTCGGTTGAACGCGAGCCGGCGTGCGGACTCATCCACGGCGAGAAATTCGCGGCCTGGAACGGCTGCGGTCAGTCCAGGTCTGCGAGCGCCCTACGTGCGGCGTCCAATTCGGCTTCGAGGGCGGCGACCCGGGCAGCTTGCTGAGACCGTGCCTCCTCGATGACCCGGTCGATCGGGTTGGAAAGATCCTCATGAAGTTCCTTGGCGGCCCGCGAGACGGCGGCGGCCGCGACAGCGAGGTTGCGGGCCAGGTAGCTGGCGCCCTGCTTGAGTTCCGCGCGCCATTCGCCGTCCGCGGTGCCCGTGACGGTGAGGGTCAGCTCGAGGGTCTTGGTCTTCTTGCCGGCTGGTTTCTTGGCCAATGCTTTCTTCGGCCTTTCCTCCGCAGATGCGCCGACGTCGACGCGGTCGGGTGACTGCGCACCGATCGGTAAGTTGCGCTCGACGGACGATTCCCAGGCGTCGGAAACGTGGGAGTCGACGGGTGATGGTTCCGTTGCCAAGGCGTCTACAGTCATCATGCGAGCGTTCTCCTCCTGAATATCGGCCGCCGGTCTGACGGGCGATTCATTAGAACATATGTTCGACGCGCAGGCGAATCGGCCCTGCGGGTGGGATTTCGGTGCGTAAATTGTTGTCCCGCAACCTGTTTGGGCCTGCGTAACCAACACGTTGCGCGCTTGCAGCCGGAAGGCAGCGGCCTGATCTACAGCGAGTTCACAGCCTGATCAAAGCGCGGCACCGAGGGTTTCGGTTTAGCGTTAGGCGATCCCATCAGCATCAGGAGGCTCGCGTGAGCAACTACCTTGTGACGATTGAGTTCGACGACGGTGCTCGTGCGATCACGGAGTATTCGTCACCGATTGACGTGAGAACCAAACTGGCCGAGGTTGTGCGCGACTTGACGGACGAACACGGGATTGAGCACTTCCGCAGCGTCACCGTCACTCAAGCTTTGGCTGCTTGAGTATTTCTCGCCACGACCTGTTCAGGCTCGGTGTTTGGTCATTCGCCGCTGAGACAGGATCTGGCCAGAGCAGCCATGCCGGCAAGCGGCTGACTGGGCTATCGCTGGCAGGGGACGGCCGCCCTTGGCGAAGTCCCGCTTGACCAAGACGTCGACAGGACCCCCGCATATCTCGCACACGTCTTCGTCGATCCAGAAATTCGCCGACATCGGTAGTGGCTCCCGTTCTGCGGAACTGCTGGTTTCCAGGCTACTGGCTGTCGCGGTGTAACGCCGGATGCCAACCGGCGCGCCATTCGATGACTAGGGAGGGCCGGCCGGTCCCGGCTGGCAGGTCGGGCACCACCAGGTGCGTCGCCGCTCGGGATCGTTGGAGACCTCGGCGACGACCTGAACCGTTGTGCCGCAACGCAAACAGGGGCGACCGGCGCGTCCGGCCACCCAGTGCTGCTCGCCCTTGCGCTTCATGCCCGTCGTCACCTGCATCGCGCCGGGCACGGTGGCCGAATGGCGCAGTGCCCGCGCGCCGAGTTCGAGCAGTGCGGAAACGTCGATCGTGCCAACCGGAGTCCATGGGTTGTGGCCGCGCAGGAAACACAATTCGTTGACCCACAGGTTGCCGAATCCCGCCACGCACCGCTGGTCGAGCAGCGCGGCCACCAGCGGTCGGTCCCGGTCCTCGGTCAGCCGTCGGCCGGCCTCGTCGATGTTCCAGTCGTCGCGCAGCGGGTCGGGACCCAAGTAGCCGATGACCTCACCTTCATCCCGGGTGTGCAGCAGTTCGACGACTGGGATCTTGACGCCGTAGGCCGCCGGGCCATCCGTCCGCAACACCACGCGGACATCGACCATCACCGCTTTGGGCAGCCAACGTCCGGCGTCCGAGACGGTCCAGGAACCCGACATCAGCAGATGCGTATGCAACGTCAGATCGCTCGAAAGCCGGGTCAGCAAGTGCTTTCCATGCGTGACGTGTTCCAGCACGGTCAGCCCGGCAAGTTCCGCGGTGGCATGTGCCGGCACCCGCAGCTCACCGTGGGTAAGGACCCGACCACGCAGGGCGGCGTCGAGTCGGCGAGCCAGCGCATAGACGGTGTCACCTTCGGGCACGCTTCCCATGGTCCATGACGGCCCGCGCGCGATAAATCAGCCGCTTGATCAGGTAGCCGCCTCTGACCGAACGCGGTCTAGTTTCGGCCGTTTGTGGGTATCTGACCCCTGCGCGTCGATTAGTCCATCCGGCGCTGCTGCTCAGCAAGGAGGCAGTACATGACCGAGCGTTACACCACCACCGACGGCGGCGCTCCGGCGCCCAGCGACGAGCGATCGCTGACCGTCGGGCCAGACGGACCCATCCTGCTGCAGGATCACTACCTGATCGAGCAGATGGCTCAGTTCAACCGGGAGCGCATCCCCGAACGCCAACCGCACGCGAAGGGTGGCGGCGCGTTTGGTCATTTCGAGGTGACCAACGACGTCAGCAAGTACACCCGCGCCGCGGTCTTTCAGCCGGGCACCAAAACCGAGACGTTGGCCAGGTTCTCTACCGTCGCCGGCGAGCGCGGCAGCCCAGACACCTGGCGCGACCCGCGCGGTTTCGCTCTGAAGTTCTACACCTCAGAGGGCAACTTCGACATGGTCGGGAACAACACGCCCGTCTTCTTCATGCGCGACCCGATGAAATTCCAGCACTTCATCCGCTCCCAAAAGCGTATGCAGGCAACGAATCTGCGCGACAACAACATGCAGTGGGACTTCTGGACGCTCTCGCCGGAGTCGGCGCATCAGGTGACGTGGTTGATGGGCGATCGCGGTATCCCGAAGAACTGGCGCCACATGAATGGCTACAGCAGCCACACCTACAGCTGGATCAATGCCGCCGACGACATCTTCTGGGTGAAGTACCACTTCATCAGCGACCAGGGTATCGACTACCTGACGCAGGAAGACGCCGATCAATTGGCCGGTGAGGACGGCGACTACCACCAGCGCGACCTCTACGACTCGATCGATGCCGGCAACCACCCGAGCTGGACTCTGAAAATGCAGATCATGCCGTTCGAGGAGGCCAAGACCTACCGGTTCAACCCCTTCGACCTGACCAAGGTGTGGCCGCACGGCGACTATCCGCTGATCGATGTCGGCACGCTGACGCTCGATCGCAACGTCACCGATTACCACACCGAAATCGAGCAGGCCGCGTTCGAGCCGAACAACATCGTGCCGGGCACCGGCCTGAGCCCGGACAAGATGTTGCTGGCCCGCGGATTTTCCTACTCCGACGCGCACCGCGCCCGGCTGGGAACCAACTACAAGCAGATCCCGGTCAACACGCCCCACGTCGAGGTCAACAGCTACTCCAAAGACGGCGCGATGCGAATGAAGAACGCCACTGATCCGGTCTACGCGCCCAACTCCTACGGCGGCCCCCACGCCGACCCGGCACGCGCCGCCGAGGTCCGCTGGCAGGCCGATGGCGAGATGATCCGCGCCGCGTACACGCTGCGCCCGGAAGACGATGACTGGGGCCAGGCCGGGACCATGGTGCGCGAGGTTCTTGACGACGCCGCGCGAGATCGTCTCGTACACAACGTTGTTGGACACGTCTCAAAAGGCGTGAAAGAGCCGGTGCTGTCCCGGGTGTTCGAATATTGGCGCAACATAGATCCCGATATCGGAAAGAAAATCGAAGAGGAATTCCGATCCGGCTAACGGAATTCGTCCACCGATCGGCGGATCTTTTCTGACTTAACGACGGTATCCGGTTCAAAGCTGCCTAATGGGCTCATAGATCTATTACCGTGCCCGTTAACCTCAATGGCTGAGGTCAAGAGGTCGAGTTGCTCCAATCCGCACAGGCGCGCGGCTCGGCTTCGCGCTATCCGTACAACACGGGGGCCGCCGCGCAACGAAAGTCACCGCGGCGCGTGTCGACCGGATCGCTGGCGCGGTGGCTCTTTATCGGCAAAGGTGCTGCTCGGCGGCGACTACGAGCGTCCTGAATCAAGCGGGACACACCATATTGCCCACGGCGCCAGTGCGCCGGTACGCCCGGAAAGCAATACATGTCCAAATTCGCCATCAGCGCAATTCTTGCGGCCCCGTCAATCCTCGCGGGTTCTTTCTTTCTCGCCTCCACCCCTACCGCCCGTCATCTCGATTTCAGGCTGATCGACGACGAGGCGCTGGTCATCATCCCGGTCGACAATCCGGCATACGCCGATGCCGCCGCGGACCTCTATCTCAAAGCGGCGGGTATGACCGTCGATCCCGGTTATGGCAACGTCGCCACCTTGGACATGCCCGAGGTCGTCTCGGGCGGAACACTGAATGACGCCGTCAACTACGGCGTCAGCGAACTCGTCGGCAAGATAGAAACCGAGTGGGACGCGCATGACTTCGGTAGCACTGACCCGCTATACGTGTTCGGCTACTCGCAGAGTTCCGTCGTGATGGGCATGGCCGAGCAGCAGCTTCATGATTACGGCATCGATAGTAAGGCTTTGGATTTCGTCATGGTGGGCGACAGTGCGTCGTCACAAGGCGGATTCTTGAATGCATTCCTCGATGACTTCCCCACCTCGTGGCAGCCGTCCATCGTCGAGTGGTTCAAAGAATTCGGAGCCGACGAGATACTCGGCCAGGTCACACCGAACGACCTCTTCCCGACACAGGTCTACTCCCTGTCGGGAGACGGCTGGTCCATCTACGACCACGGCTTCAACGACGCCGGATTGTTCAGCGATCACCTCGAGTATCTCGGCCTGACCACGCAGGAAATTGCGTCTGCCGGGGCACCGGTAGTGGATGGTATGACCGAGTACTTCACCATCCAGGACTCGATGGTCAACAGCCTGGAAGCGTTGCTCACCCAGCTGCAAATTGCCGACAGCATCCTTTTCTGACCGCGCGATAGCCGCCTGCCGATAGGCTGCCTCGCGAGTGGCACTGATGCCACCTCGTTGCAGCAGGAGGAATCGATGGCAGGTCGGTTGACCGGCAAGGTCGCGGTCGTCAGCGGCGGTGCTCGCGGGATGGGTGCCTCGCACGTCCGTTCCCTCGTCGACGAAGGCGCAAAGGTGGTGTTCGGCGACATCCTCGACGCCGAAGGCGAAGCCGTCGCCAAAGACGTTGGTGCTCATAGCCGTTACCTGCACCTCGACGTCACCCAACCCGGAGACTGGGAACGCGTGGTCGCGGCCGCGGTCGACGATTTCGGTGGTGTCGACATCTTGGTCAACAACGCCGGCATCATCAACGTCGGCACTATCGAGGACTACGAGCTCGCGGAGTGGCAGCGCATCCTCGACATCAACCTGACCGGCGTCTTTCTCGGTATCCGCGCCGTCGTGCCGACGATGAAGGCCGCCGGTCGCGGATCGATCATCAATATCTCGTCCATCGAAGGGATGGCCGGCACGATCGCCTGCCACGGCTACACCGCCACCAAGTTCGCGGTTCGCGGGCTGACGAAGTCCACCGCAATGGAGTTGGGGCCCAGTGGAATTCGGGTCAATTCGATCCACCCGGGCTTGATCAAGACACCGATGACCGAGTGGGTGCCCGACGACATCTTCCAGACCGCACTGGGTCGGGCCGCCGAACCCAAAGAGGTGTCGAACCTGGTGATCTACCTGGCCAGCGACGAGTCCAGCTATTCGACCGGCTCGGAGTTCGTCGTCGACGGCGGCTGCACGGCCGGCCTGGGCCACAAGGACTTCTCCGCGGTCGACACCGACCAGCAGCCCGAGTGGGTCACCTAGGCTCCAAATAGGTTGCCAGAGCGTTGGTTAACCCCTGGCGGGCCTCGTCGAGGTCGGCGTACGAGCCGAGCTGACGTTCCGACACCAGGCCGCGCATCGCGCCGGGGATGAGCGCGGCAACCTCGCGAACGCGCTGCGGGTCGACCCCCAAACCCGCGAAGGCCCGCTGACACGTTTCCTGCCAGCTCTTGCCCCACGAGAACAGCTCGGCTGCGGTACGTGGAAACAGCCCCTCCAACTTGTCGGGCTCACGCGGGAGCGCGGCACGCAGATTCTCGATCGCACGCGAATCTTCCGACGCCAGGCCGTGGTACAGCGTGTCGATGATCGCGGAGACGCGCTCACGCAACGGCGCATCGGGCTCGGCACTGGTGAACGCAGACATCGTCGCATCACGTCGCTCGGCCGTGCGATGCAACACCGCGGCCCAGAATCCGTCGACGTCGCCGAATTGATACTGCACCGCGCCCCAGGTCGCGCCGCTCTCCTTGGCGATGCGACTGGCCGAGACCGAACCAGGATCGCCTGAGGCCAACGAGCGCACCGCCGCATCCAGCATCGCCTCGCGCGTCGCCAGGCCGCGCTTGTTGCTGCGCCGCTGCTGCACGTCCGCGGAAGCCATGCCCCGGATGGTAGCCCTGTCGGCCACCGTTTCAACGACTCACAACTCGGGCACCCCGAGCGTCTGAAGCAATGTGGTCAACGCATCGGCGAGTTTCGCCGAAACGAACAAGCCGTGGAGGCGATGTGCCCGAATTGAACGAAGACCCATTGGGTCGCTCGCAAAAGCTCGAACGCCTCGTCGACGGCCTCGACGAGAAGGTGGCCAACGAGCACGAGGCAGAAGGCGTGCCCGGCAATGCCGCCGAGCGGGAAGACGTCGTCCCTCGCGAGACCGAGGCGGAGGGCGTCGAGCCGCCCGACTGATCTCGCATTTCATAGCGCCCACTATGAAAAATTGCCGAAGCTCGTTACTATCCCAGACATGGCTAAACCGCCGCTGTCGATGAAGCCGACTGGCTGGTTTCAGGTTGCCTGGTCCGACGACATCGGCATGAGTGACGTCCACAAGATGACGTACTTTGGCCAGGAGATGGTCGCTTGGCGGGCGGAATCCGGCGAGCTCAGCGTGATGAACGCCTACTGCGAACACCTCGGCGCGCACCTGGGTTTCGGCGGCAAAGTCGTCGGCGAAGTTCTGCAATGCCCGTTTCACGGATGGCAGTGGAGCCACGAGGGGCGCAACGTCCGTATCCCGTATCAGGATCGTCCTAACCGTGGCCGTCGCATCAAGACCTATCCGGTGGTGGAGCGGAATGAGTCCGTCTACATCTGGCACGACGTGCAGGGCCGCGAACCGTACTTCGAGGCGCCGGACATCTTCGCCGGATTCAACGACGGCAGCAGCGCCGACGGCTACTACCCGCAGCAGCGGTTGTATCGGCAGCGCCTTGAGATGCATCCGCAGTATGTGCTCGAAAATGGTGTCGACTTCGCACATTTCAAGTACGTGCACAACACACCGATCGTGCCGGTCTTCACCCGCCACGACTTCGCCCAACCAGTCTCGTTCGTCGATTTCACCATCACGTTCGAAGGCGACGACAACCAAAAGATCGAAGACATCGACAGCAGGGTCGAAGCCATCAACGGCGGTCTCGGTATTGCGGTGACCAAGAGCTGGGGAATGATCGACAACCGCACCATCTCGGCGGTCACGCCCGTCGACGAATCCACCTCCGACATCCGGTTCATGGTCTACATCGGCCGAACCCCGGGCAAGGACACGGAGCGAGCCGAAACCAAGGCCCGTGAATTCGGCCAAGAGGTGATCCGCCAGTTCGAGCAGGACGTCGAAATCTGGCAGCACCAACGCTATTCGGACCCGCCGGCTTTGGCGACCGCCGAGTACGAGGGCTTCACCGCGATCCGCAATTGGGCCAAACAGTTCTATCCCGGCGGCATAGGTGGCAGCGCCGCCGAGGTCGATGCCGCATCTCAGAGAGGCTGAACGAATGACTGCACCGCTGCGCGTGTTCCAAGTGGCCACCGGCAACGTCGGCTCCGAGATGATCAAGCGCATCGCACTGCGTCCCGATCTGGAATTGATTGGCGTGCACTGCTATTCGCCGGAAAAAGTTGGCAAGGACACCGGCGAGCTGGCCGGTATAGCGCCCAACGGCATCAAGGCGACCGGCAGCATCGAGGAGATCATCGCGGCCAAGCCGGACGTGCTGACCTTTCACGGCGTATTCCCCGACGAGCATCTTTACGTACAGGTGCTCGAGGCGGGCATCAACATCGTGACCACCGCCGACTGGATCACCGGCTGGCACCGCGACACCAACCACCCGCATCCCTCCGGCAAGCCGGTGAGTCGGCTGCTGCAGGAGGCCTGCGAAAAGGGCGCCGCCACGTTCTACGGCACCGGAATGAACCCGGGGCTCAATCAGATTCTGGGAGTGGTGTGTTCGGCCGACGTGGCCGAGATCGAGAACGTCACCACCATCGAATCGGTCGACGTGTCGTGCCACCACTCCAAGGACACCTGGATCGAGGTCGGTTACGGCCTGCCCGTCGAGGATCCCGACATACCGGCAAAGTTGGAGAAGTACACCCGGGTGTTCGCCGACAGCGTCCTGATGATGGCCGACTGCTTCGACCTGACCCTGGACGAAGTGAAGTTCAGCTACGAGCTGGCCGCCTGCACCAAGGACGTCGACCTGGGCTGGTACACCTTGCCCAAGGGGTCGTTGGGCGGCAACTACATCAAATATCAGGGCATGGTCGACGGTGTGCCGCGCGTCGAGACCCATCTGGAATGGCAGATGACGCCGCACACCGACCCGAGTTGGCACATCAAGGGTTGCTACATCACCCAGATCATGGGTGACCCGTGTGTTTACAACAAGCACATGATCTTCCCGAAACCCGGCGTGGATCTGTCCGATGCAGCGAACTTCGCATCCATCGGGATGACGGTCACCGGCATGCCCGCATTGTCCGCCATCGCCAGCGTCGTTGCGGCACCTCCAGGGCTGATGACCAGCGCCGACCTGCCGTTACGTGGATTCGCGGGCCGCTTCAAGCGGTAGTCGTCGGGCGCGGTGCGGGCGCCCGTACCGGTGGATGCCTTCTGTGAAGATTATTTACGCCGCAAACGGAGAGTGTGACAGCGACGTAACATTCCCGGAACCGATCGTCCTTAATGTCAGGCGCACAAGCTGACCACGCGGCGATGGGGACTAGATTGAGCGGCAATGCTGTACGCCTGCAGGCGATTACCAACGTCGAGGCGTACGTGCCTCCCGCTATCAGCTTCGACCCGGGCGAGGAGCCGGGGGAGATCTTTGGGTCCAACGTCTTCACCAAGGCGGAGATGCAGGCCCGCCTGCCCAAGGCGACCTACAAGTCCGTCGTTGCCACCATCGACAAGGGCGTGAAGCTCGATCCGGCCGTCGCCGACGCGGTCGCGGTGGCAATGAAGGACTGGGCGCTGGATAAGGGCGCCACCCACTACGCGCACGTCTTCTACCCGATGACCGGCCTCACGGCCGAAAAGCACGACAGCTTCCTCGAACCCGTCTCCGACGGGCAGACGCTCGCCGAATTCGCCGGCAAGACACTGATCCAAGGTGAGCCCGACGCGTCCAGCTTCCCCTCCGGCGGCCTGCGCAGCACCTTCGAGGCCCGCGGATACACCGGTTGGGACGTCACCAGCCCGGCCTACATCCTGGACAACCCGAACGGCAAGACGCTCTGTATCCCAACGGTTTTCGTGTCGATGACCGGTGAGGCGCTGGACTACAAGACACCACTGCTGCGCAGCCAGCAGGCAATGGGCACGCACGCCGAGCGCATCCTGAAGTTGTTCGGGCACAAGGATCTGAACCACGTCGTCGCGTTCTGCGGTCCCGAGCAGGAGTACTTCCTCATCGACCGGCACTTCTTCCTGTCCCGCCCCGACCTGATCAACGCCGGGCGCACGCTGTTCGGGGCCAAGCCGCCCAAGGGCCAGGAGTTCGACGATCACTACTTCGGCGCGGTGCCGGAGCGGGTGCTGGGATTCATGATGGACACCGAGCGCGAGCTGTTCAAACTCGGCATTCCCGCCAAGACCCGGCACAACGAGGTGGCTCCCGGCCAGTTCGAGATCGCGCCGATGTTCGAGCGCGGCAACATCGCCTCCGACCACCAGCAGCTGTTGATGACGGTGTTCAAGACGATCGCCAAGAAGCACGGTATGGAGTGCCTTTTCCACGAGAAGCCGTTTGCCGGCGTCAACGGTTCGGGCAAGCACGTCAACTTCTCGATGGGCAACTCCGAGCTGGGCTCGTTGCTGGTTCCCGGTGACACGCCGCACGAGAACGCGCAGTTCCTGGTGTTCTGCGCCGCGGTGATCCGCGCCGTCCACAAATTCAGCGGGCTCCTTCGTGTCTCGGTCGCCTCCGCGACCAACGACCACCGCCTCGGCGCCAACGAGGCGCCGCCCGCCATCATCTCGATCTTCCTCGGAGAGCAACTCGCCGACGTCTTCGAACAGATCGCCAAGGGATCCGCCACCTCGTCAAAGGGCAAGGGCACCATGATCATTGGTGTTGACACGCTGCCGCACCTGCCGACAGATGCCGGTGACCGCAACCGCACCAGTCCCTTCGCGTTCACCGGCAACCGTTTTGAGTTCCGCGCGCCAGGGTCCGGGCAGACCGTCGCGGTGCCGATGATCGTGCTGAATTCGATCATGGCCGACTCGCTGGACTACATGGCCACCATCCTCGAGCAGGCTGCCGCCGACGGCGAGGACTTCGACGCAGCGGTGCAAAGGCTGCTGACCGAGGTGATCACCGAGCACGGCGCGGTGGTCTTCAACGGCGACGGCTACTCAGACAATTGGCAGATCGAGGCGGCCGAGCGTGGACTGCCGAACCTCAAGACCACGTTGGACGCCATTCCCGAGCTGATCAAGCCGGACGCCGTCGAGCTCTTCGAGAAGTACGGCGTGTTCACCGAGCGCGAGTTGCACAGCCGCTACGAGGTCCGCCTCGAGCAGTACGCGCTCACCGTCGCGGTGGAGGCAAAGCTGGCGATGGAGATCGGCTCGACAGTGATCCTGCCCGCGGCCATCCGCTACCAGACTGAGCTCGCGCAGAACGTGTTGGCGCTGAGGGCCGCGGGTGTTCCGCCGAGCATGACTGCGCTGGAGGCGGTTTCGGGTCGGTTGGCCGAACTCGAGTCCGGTCTGGCCGAGCTCAAGCAGGCGCTGGATGAGCCTCACGCGGAGTCGGTGCTGGACGAGGCCAGACACGCACAGGAAAAGCTGTTGCCGGCCATGACTGCGATCCGGACCGCCGCCGACGCGTTGGAAGGCGTTGTCGCCGATGACCTGTGGCCGCTGCCCACCTATCAGGAGATGCTGTACATCCTCTGAGCCAAGCAATTCGGCAGCTCTGTACTCTGGACCCGAAGTCAGTGCCCTGGTTGAGTCCGCAGCCGATGGCGTATGCGAAGAATTTCGCGGGACATCGGTCGACGGCAGCCCATTGTCTCGGCGCGCATCTTGTTGCGACAACGAAAGGGCGGTAGCAGCATGCCCTCCTGGCAGGACCACAACGGCAGCCGTGAGGCGACAGCGACGACAATCGCCAATCGCGAAGTCGGCGCGCAGATCGACGTCGAGGTCACCGCGCCCACCACGCTGGAGTTTCAGGTCGCCGTGGCGCGACAGCCCGGCCTCGACATCCGCGAATCGCTGGCAATTACGTTCAACGGCAAACTAGTTCAGCCGCGCGAGATCATCGGGCAGCACGAGACCAGAATCCATACGATCGAGGTCGGTGAAGGAGCCGTGAGCCTGTCGTATCAGGCAACGGTGGCCGGCCAGGCTGAACCCGCGCCGATTCGCAGTATCGACCTGATCACCTATCTGCGGCCGAGTCGCTACGCCGAGTCGGACAAATTCTTTGGATTCGCCGCGACCGAATTCGGACGATTCGCGGACTCGGCGACGCTGCTCGAGAAGGTCTCGTCATGGGTGGGCACGAGGTTGGATTATGTTCCAGGATCAAGTGATCCGATCGACGGCGCCGCCGACACACTGCTGGCGGGGGCAGGGGTGTGCCGCGACTACGCGCACCTGGTGATCGCGCTGCTGCGGGCGCTGCACATGCCGGCCCGGCTGGCGGCGGTGTACGCACCTGGATGTGACCCGATGGACTTCCATGCGGTCGCCGAGGCGTACGTGGATGGCGAGTGGCGGGTGGTCGACGCGACGTGCCTGGCACCGCGGCAGTCGATGGTGCGTATCGCCACCGGCCGCGACGCCGCCGACACCGCATTCCTGGACAACCATGCCGGCGCAATCACGTTGACGGGCATGAACGTAACCGCTTGGGTCGACGGCGATCTGCCGTTCGACTCGATCGACCACCTGGTGAGCCTGGGCTAGCTAGCTCAGGTGCAGCCGCTCCCGCAGCGAGTCGGCGAGAAAACGTTTGGTGGACACCGGACGGAAGGTGCGAGCCGCGTCGGTCAAGGCCGCGTGCGACTCGGCGCTCAGTTCGATATCGGCTGCGGCAACGTTGAATTCGAGTTGCTCGACGCTGGATGCGCCCGGGATGGCGACCACGCCGGGCAGGTGGATCAGCCAGGCCAGCGCCACCTGTGCCGGCTTGGCGTCGACATCCCTGGCAACGTCGCGCAGCGTCTGCAACAACGGTTCGATGCGCCGCAGGTTCTCGGTGCCGAACAGCGAGTTGACCGCGCGGACGCCGCCGGGCCGGTTGTGCACACCGTATTTGCCGCCGAGCAACCCCTGCGCCAGCGGGCTGTACGCGATCACCACGCGGTTCTCCTGCTCGGCGAACGGCACCAAATCCTTGAGCGCCTGCGGGTGCGCGAGGGAGAAGTGCACCTGGTTGCTGATGACCGGGCGACCGAGTGCCGCGTCGGCCTGCTTCCAGCGGGACAGCGAGTAATTCGAGACGCCGACCGCGCCGATCGCGCCGCTGTCGAGCAGATCGCGCATTCCCGGCATGATCACCGAGTCGGGAACCACCGGGTTGGGTTGGTGGATTTGATACAGCGGAATTCGGTCCAATTGGAGGCGGCGTGCGCTGGCGCGCTCGCGTTGCTTGACCACTGCGGGAAACGGCGCGACCGGAAAGATCTTGCTGGCGACCGCGACCTCATCGCGCTCGTCGCCGAGTGCGTCGCCGAGAATGCGCTCGCTCTTCCCGAGCCCATATACCTCGGCGGTGTCAAAGAAGGTCACGCCCAGCGCGCGTGCGCGACGAACGATGTCGCGCGCGGGACCCGAAGCGTAACTGTCGCCATAACCCCACTCGCGGGACCCGAACTGCCAGGTGCCCAGCCCGATGCGGCTGACTTTGCCGATGCCGTCGACGTTCAAATACTTCATTTAGCTCACGGTACTGACCACCGCGACGCCGCGCTCAGGCGACGGAGTGGTGCTTTTCGAGGACCTCGAGGACTTCGCGGCTCTCGACGGACGTCGTGCCCGAGCACAGCTCGCGGAGCTCGTCGACGACGGTCTGCAACGTGTCCAGCCGCTCCGACGCTTGAGTCAGCGTGGCGAGCCAGGTGTCGTAGTCGCGCTCGTCATAGCCAAGCTCCGCCACCGGGAAATAAGTCAAGCTCATGACGGTCACGCTCCTGATTTTCAGGGTGCCCCTCGCGCACCGAATCTTTGATCGTGCGCGTCGGTTAGCCCATCACAAAGGTGTCTAAACTCACTAATTCACGCACTGCCGACTATCCGGACTTTGCGTCTGAGGTGCTGGAATTCGACGCGAGTATGGAAGCTCATAGCGCCTGCGATTACGCTGTGCCTGCAGCGGGAGCGTTACAAGAAAGGGCGAAAATGTCACGGACGGTGGTCGTCGGGGCGTCGAGCGGGCTCGGGCGTTGTATCGGGATCGGTCTTGCACAGCGGGGCGGGCACATCGCGCTTGCTGGCACGTCGCCGGGCGCGCATTGACGCCGCGGCCGAGGAAGCCGGTTCAACGGCAGTTGCGATCGAATGCGACGTGACCGACGAGCAGTCCTGCCGGTCGGCGTTCGACCAGGCGGCCGAGGCGATGGGCGGCATCGACAACCTCATTTACACTCCCGCGATCAGCCCGCTGGTGCGGATGGTCGACACCGGTGCCGACACCTGGCGGCGCATCTTCGACACCAACGTCATCGGCGCGTCACTGGCCACGGCGGCGGCGATCCCGCACCTGACCGCCTCGGCGGGCAAAGCGGTCTACCTCTCCTCCGACGCCGGCAGCTTCGGGCCGCCGTGGCCCGGCCTCGGCGCCTACGGCGTCAGCAAGGCCGCGCTGGAGCGACTCGTCGAAGCCTGGCGGGCCGAACACCCTGACGTCGGCTTCACCTCTTTGATCGTCGGCGAGTGCGCCGGCGGCGAGGGCGACGCCGCAACCGGGATGAACGCCGGCTGGGACATGGACCTGGCGATGAAGGCCTACCCACTGTGGGTGTCCGGCGGCTGCATGCCCGGCAAATTGATGCCCGTCGAGGACCTCATCGAGGTGGTGCAGACGATCCTGCAGACCAACTCCTCGACCTCGATGCCGGTCGTGGTGGCCCGGGGGGCGCCGGCCGCGCAGGTCGCCTTCCCCGACACCAATTAGCCCAGGCCGCAAAGCCAATCGGCACTGCCGCTTTCGCGCGTCCTCTACAGTTGCGCTGACACTTACGACCGAAGGAGACGCGGATGGCGTGGTTCATGGCCCTCCAAGGCCCACACCACACACCCCACCAGTCGATGGTCTACGAACTCCAGGATGGAGTGGACGTGGACAAGATCGCCCAGGAGATGGTCAGTTCGGCGACTCTGGACCGGGTCGTAGCAGTTCCGGCGGTGTTGACGGCGAACAAGCGTCGGCATCAGAAGGTGATGATCTACGTCCGACCCTCCGCGTGGGGGTTGTGGTCGTTCTATGAGTTGTCCGAAGAAGACCGTCGCGAGATGGCCAAGAACAACCCAGTGATGAACGCACTCGCCGCGGCGCAGCAGCGTGCGGCGGCGCAGGGCAAGCAAGCGCCTGGGGGACCGATGACCGTCCAGGTCAATCCGTTGACGGGCCAGGTCGGGCCGGCCACTCCAGCTAGCAGCTAAGCGGTGTGCTGACTGTCGCCGGGGTCGTCGTCAAGTGAGACGGCCCCGAGGGTGGTCAGCATGCCGACCGCGGCCCGTTGCCAGGTGAACATCTCAGCGCGTTGCCGGGCGCAGGCGCGGCGATGCCCTTCGGGGCGGCTGACCACGCTGGCGACCGCCTCGGCGATAGCCTCCGGGTTGTTGTCGGCCAACGCGCCGCTGTCTGCCGTGATGATCTCGCCCAGCGCCGACGTGCGCGAAACCACGGCCGGTGTGCCACAGGCCAGCGACTCCAGCGCGGCTAGCCCGAACGTCTCGTGCGGTCCGGGTGCCAGCGCGACGTCCGCGGTGGCCAGCAACTCGGCGACGCTGTGCCGATCGGAGATGAACCCGGTGAAGTCGATCGGCAGCCGGGCCGCTTGACGCTGCAGCCGGGCCCGCAGCGGTCCGTCGCCTACCACGATCAGCCGGGCCTCGACGCCGGCGTCGAGTAACGCGGCCACCGCATCGATGCTGCGGTCGGCGCGCTTTTCCACCGACAGCCGTCCGCAGTGCACCAGCAGGATCTGGCCCGGCTCGGCCCAGCGCCGGCGGACCTGCAGGGAACGTCTTGACGGGTGAAACGTCTCCAAATCCACGCCGAGCGGAATGGTCACGGTGTTGGTCGCACCGATGCGATCGAATTCTTCACGCGCGAACCCGGTAGTGCAGACCACGGTGTCGTAGTCGGCGGCGGTGCGGCGGTTGGCGTAGTCGGCGAACCGCCGCGCGACGCGGCGCGGGAGCAGCTGACCGGCAAGGCGATCCAGGCGCTCGTGGGAGATCATCACCGTCGTCGCCCCGCGGTCGCGGCCCCAACGGCCCAGCGACCGCAGCGTGAGCCGGTCGGATACCTCGAGGGTGTCCGGCCGCAACGACGTCAACAGCGTCCGTACCGGCCCCGGCAGCACCGCGCGATATCCACCGGTGAACGGAATTAGCTTGGCGGGCACGGTGATTCGCTCGACCCCAGTCGACAGATGCGCGTGCTCGGCATGGCGCCCCGGCACGATCAGGAACACCTCGTGGCCTGCAGCGCAGTACTCCGCACCCAACCGATCTACGGCCGTGCGAAGGCCGCCGGAGCGAGGCCCATAGAAATTGGCGACCTGAACAACGCGCATATAGCCAGCACAACCGGCGCTCGTGTGCGGTCAACGATCTAACACTGACAATCGGTTGAACTCGGCATGAACACGCAAAGATCGCGTATCGGAGCGCCGGATCGCGACAGCATCCCGCAAACAACTTGCCGCGCTTGGCGATCACTCAGCGGACACGAGCTCGCTCTGCTGCCCTGGGGTTACCGCTTGCCGCACCGGGTAAAATTCCTAGTGCGGGTTCTGACCGGCGACGCCGATGGGTGTTCACCGCAAAGCAGGTCGGAGCGACGACGGGGATGGGACCGAACGAATGCGCCATGTGGCGGCCTGTGTGGGCGTGACCGGTGTAGCGGTTCTCGTTGCCGGGTGCGGCGGAAGCAACCAGTCGAACCAGACGTCGACTACGACCATCACCTCGCTGATCCCGCGGCCGGTCGTCGAACGTGAACTCGATCCGTTGCTGCTCACCCCGGCGCAGGTCAACCCGCTGATGGGCGCGACTGGAATGGCGGTGATCCGCCGGCACGACGCGATGTCCGACGACAGCGCCACGATGAAGCCGCCGGAATGCCTGGCCATCGACGGATCGGCGCAGGCCCGGGTGTACGCCGACTCCGGGTTCACCGGCGTGCGCGATCAGGAGCTCAACGACGGCGACAATTTCACCCACTACGCCGAGCAGGCGGTGGTGCTGTTTCCGACGGTGAAGCAGGCCCATGTGTTCCTCGTCGCCTCAGCGCTGCGCTGGCCGGCCTGCCACCAGTACACCCACACGCAGTCCCGGACGGTCTGGGACGTCGCACCGATCTCGGACGACAACGACACGGTGAGCACGGTGTCGACGCAAGAACAAGCCAAGACCGGCGGGTGGGCGTGCGGTCGCGCACTGTCGGCAAGGAACAACGTCGTCGTCGACGTCAATACCTGCAGTGCGAATCCCGGGAATTCCGCCGTCGACATCGCCAACCAGATCGTCGCGAAAGTTAACTCGCGCTAACGCAATTCATCAGTCTGGGCCCGAGGGCCCCAGCAGCCGGGCTTCCTCCAGATCCATCGACTCCTGCAGTTCGAGCAGAACGATGTCGTCGATCCGGCGGTCGTCGCGCAACTCGGTGATGGCGCGGCGCTTGTGTTCGAGCACGCCCAGCCGCACCTGGCGAATCAGATCGCTCTTGGCCTCGGCGTCGTCGCGGGTTGCGCCGTCGTCGCTGGCTCGGACCAACGCCGCGTGCTTCTGGTACTCCGCCTGCAGACGGTCCTGCAGCGCGTCGGGCACGCCGAGTTCGGCGGCAACCATCGGCAGCGCGTCGAGCGCGGCCTGCGCGCCTGCGCATCGGGCCAGCCGCAGCTCGTCCGCGTGCGCCTCGTCTTCGGGAATCTTGGCCCAGCGCACGATGCCGGGCAGGGTGGTGCCCTGGACGATCACCGTCGTCAAGATCACGAAGGACACCACGAAGATGATCAGGCTGCGATCGGGGAAGGGCGCGCCGCCGTGGGTGGTCAGCGGCACCGCAATCGCCGCCGCGAGCGACACCGCCCCGCGGAATCCGGCCCAGCCGGACACCATCCGCTGGCGCCAGTCGACCCGGCGCGCGCGCTGCACTTCGCGACGATCGACGGCGCGGATCAGCCAGGTGGTGGCTTCACCCCAGACCAGTCGCGTACCGACGACGACGAGGGTGACGGCGCCCGCCATCACGACGGCGCGGTGGATGCCGCCGCCGATCTGCGAGACGCCCCGCACCGCAGTGGGCAGCTGGATTCCAACGAAGACCCAGAGCGAGCCGTTGATGAGAAACGTCGCGATGTCCCAGAACGCGAACGACACCAGTCGAGAGCGTGCCCGGATCACCCGCGGCGACGCGTAGGCGAGCACGAGCGCGCACACCAGCACGGCGACGACACCGCTGCAATCGACAGCGTTGGCGAGCAGGAACGCGGCGAACGGCGTGAGCAGACTGAGCGCCGCCTCTTCTTGCGGCGCATCAAGTCGGGTTCGGGCGAAGGTCACCACACCGCCGACGAGCAGGCCGGCGACGATTCCGCCGAGATAGGACACAACGAACCGGATGGTCAGGTCGATCGGGCCGACGGGCGCGCCGCCCATCGCGACTGATACCGCCACGCCGAACAGCACGAGCGCGGTCCCGTCGTTGATGATGCTCTCGCCCTTCAGCACGGTCAGCGTGCGGCGCGGCAACCGTTTCGCAAGACCGGCGACCGCGGCCGCATCGGTCGGGGACAGGACGGCGCCGAGCACCGAGGCGGCATGGGACTCCATTCCGAACGCCCGCGCCGTCCACGCCACCGCGACCGCGGTGGCGATCACCAAACCGACACTGAGCAACACGATCACGCGCATGTTGGCGCGGATCTCGCGAATGCTGGTGTTCAGGCTTTCCCAATAAAGGATGGCGGGCAGGAACAGCAGCAGCACGAGTTCGCCGTCGAGCCGGACATGGCCGAACCGCGGGATCAGGCCGAGCAGTGCGCCCAGGCCGATCAGCAATACCGGCGGACCCACCCGGTAGCGTCGGCCCAGCACCGTCCCGACGATGACGACGGCGATCAGCACAACGATGACTACGAGCCCGAACATCAGCACATCATGCGGTACGGCCCGGGCAACTTTCACCTCGACGGTCCGTAACCGCTGAGTTGTGACTCAGTGGCGGATGGGAATTCGGAGGTCGTCGAGCAGCCAGCGCACGCGCCGTTCGATCTCATCGCGGATCAGACGCACCTCTGGTAGGTCCCTGTCGTGCGGATCGTCGAGTGCCCAGACCTCGTAGCGGCAATGCGGCAGCGTCGGCGCGACGTCCCCACATCCCATGCTGACGATCACGTCGGCGGCCTGGATGATCTCGCCCGTCCACGGCTTGGGGAACTCATCGGATATGTCGATGCCGCTTTCGGCCATGACGGTGATGGCGGCGGGATTGATCGCGCCTTCCGGTTCGGACCCGCCGGACCACACGACGGCCCCGCCGCCGGCGAGGTGGTTGAAGAAGCCCATGGCCATTTGGGACCGGCCGGCGTTGTGATTGCACAAGAACAGCACGATCAGCATGTCGGCGTCCGACTGGTGCTGGACCTTCGCCCGGGCGTGCAACTGCTGGCGCGCGAAGCGTCCGGCGAGCACGGGCAGGAGATCCCGGTCCGTCAAGTACTCGGCCAACGCCTTGTACGACTTGTAGACCATGCGACGGACGGTCTCCACATCGAAGCGGTCGGCACATTCGTTGTGCAAGCCGGCTGCGCTGCGTTCCAACGCGCGCTGCACGTCGGGGGAGACGTCTTGTCCGGGGGCGTCGTCCACGGGAGTCAGCGCGGCGTCCACGAGACCGGCAGCTTCTTGATGCCGTGAATGAACGGCGACAGCAGGCGCGCCGGCTCGTCGATCGCGACGATGTCGGGGATTTCGCGGTGCAATTCCTCGAACATCACCCGGATCTCGCGGCGGGCCAGGTTCGCGCCGAGGCAGAAGTGGGCGCCGCCACCGCCGAAGCCGACATGCGGATTGGGGTCGCGGGTTACATCGAACCTCCACGGGTTGGCGAACTTCGCCTCGTCACGGTTGGCCGAGCAGTACCACAGGGTGGCCTTGTCGCCGGCGGCCATCTTCGTGCCGTGCATCTCGAAATCGCGGGTGAGCGTGCGGCGCATGTAAACCACCGGGGACGCCCATCGCACGATCTCTTCGACGGCCGTGTGCGACAACGCATCGAAGTCCGACCACCAGGTGTGCCGCTGCTCGGGATAGCGGGTCAGCGCGACGAGTCCATGGCTGATCGCGTTGCGCGTCGTCTCGTTGCCGGCCACCGCCAGCAGGATGAAGAACGACGCCACCTCAGCCGACGTGAGTTGTTCGCCGTCGACTTCGGCCTCCACCAGGCTGGTCGTCAGATCGTCGTGGTGGTTGACGCGACGGTCTTCGGCCAATGCGCTGGCATAGGCGCCGATGTCCATCGACACCTTGAGGAAGTCGTCGAAATCCGTTGTCAGGTCGGGGTCGCCGAAGCCGAGAATGACGTTGGTCCAATGGAATATCAGCTGATGGTCTTCCTCGGGGATGCCCATCATGTCGCAGATGACTTGGAGGGGGAGCGGACCGGCAAGCTCGGCGACCGCCTCGCCGTTGCCGTCGGGATGATTGGCGACCATGTCGGCGACCAGCCGGCGGGCCCGCTCGCGCACCGATGTCTCGATGCGCGCCACCACTTTCGGAGTGAACGCCCGGCTGACGATCGAGCGCAGCCGTTGGTGCCGTGGGTCGTCGAGCACGATCATCGAGCCGAAGTACTCCGACACCTCCGGCGTCTGGTCGTTGATAGTGATGTTGGGGCTCGAGCTGAAGATGTCGGGGTGACGGCTGGCGAAGTGGACGTCGTCGAGTCTGGTTAAGGCCCAATGCCCGTCGCCCTGCTGGAAGCCTTCCTGCACCGGTTCGGCCCAGAACGAGATCGGCGCCTCGCGACGGAGGGTGGCGAACGCGCCGTCCCGACGGTCGTCGTTGAGGCCCCAGAATTCCCATTCGCCGAGATCGATGTCGCCCAGCGCGATGTCGGGCGGCGCTGTGCCGTTCGCTCGGGTCGCAAGAGTCATAGGGGCCGTCCTCGTCGTTGAGCGGACTGTAGGCGCGAGCTTAAACCGGCCTCGAGCGATCGGAATACTACGCTTGGCGTACTACGTGAAGCGTACTAAACTTTGTGGCGTGGCACGTGCCTCCCGACCGGCTGGCAAGCCGGCCAGACGAAACGATCCCGGGGTGCTGATCATGACCAGCCTCGCCTCGGGTGCCAAGCATGGTTACGCGTTGGCTCGCGACATCGAACGGTTCGCCGGCGTCACGCTGGGACCCGGCACGCTGTACGGCGCGATCACCACCCTCGAGGAGAGTGGTTTGATCGAACCCGCCGGTCACGACGAGCGAAGGCGCCCTTACCAATTGACCGCCGCGGGGCAGTCCGAGTTGACGGCGGCCGTCCGCAGCCTCGGGGCGATCGCCGCCGAGGGTGCCCGCCGACTTGGCATCGCGTTGCATGCCCCCAATCCGGGCTGGGCGCAATGAATACCCGCGACGCTCAACGCGTTCTGCGGTGGTACCCCGCGGCTTGGCGCCGCCGCTACGGCGAGGAGTTGATCGCGATGCTCGATGACACCCACGGTGACGACGATCTTCCACGGCGGGCCCGGCTGTCGCTGGTCTGGTCGGGCCTGATACAACGAATTCGCTTGTTGCGCAGCTATTCTCGTACCTACGCCGGGTACAGCATCGCTTGCGCGGTGGTATGGACCGCCATCCTGACGGCGGTATGGACCCGCGCCGACGGCGAAATCCGGCACACGTTCACGGTGTTCTTCGGCGGCTGGGCCATCGGCTGGCTGTCGGCAAGTATCGGGCGGGTCGTCTACCCGCCGCCGAAACCTCGCCGACCGGCCTGACGCCGGTTAGGTCGAGCAGACGGTGCGGGCCGGCGCCCCATTCGCGGTCGCCTGATTGACCACTTTGCCCTCGACCAGGATCGAGCAGGTGATCGACCCGGGGCTCTGCGCGCTGATCACCAAAACCCTGCTGCCAATGACGGTGAAATCCGCCTTCCACGGCAGCGTCACATGGGTCTCCTGCCGCTGGGCACCCTCGACTTCGTACGAGACGTAGTCGGCGATCGGGGCGCTGCCGGTCAGCTGGTAGGTCACCTTGGTGGGCGGGTCCGCCTGCGCGGTTCCGCCCAGGCCTACCGTGGCCCCGAACGCGGTCAGGGCCGCGATAAAGATCGCCTTGCTGGTCATCGTCATCTCCCGCGACGTCGTATCACTCGGGATCGTGTCATCCGCGCCCGTCGTCCGGGTCGGTTTTCGGGTCTTTTGCCCGATGTGTGGTTCCCGGGATGCCGCCGCCGAACCGATACCCAAGAATTGTCGTGAGTACCTTCAGGGACGCTGCGGCAAAGGAGCTCATCGATGACCGAACCAACGAGGCCACCCGGACGCTGGGGGACCGGACGTCCGGGACGGCGCGACGTGCTGCGCGGTGCCGCGGTGGTGGGGGCCTTTCTGGCGGTGGACGCGGCAGCGTTGCTGACGGCGATCAATTGGATCGGGCCGAAGCGGTTGAGCCCGCAGGTCTTCCTGGACGGGTTCGCCACAGTCTTCGGCCGTCAACCCGGCTTCCGCAAAAACCACGCCAAGGGCGTGACCGTCACCGGCTTCTTCGACAGCACCGGCAACGCCGCGCCACTGAGCAAGGCCGCGGTGTTGGCGCCAGGCCGCACGCCGGTGGTCGGTCGGTTCTCCTTAGCCGGGGGCAACCCGCACACCGCTGACACAGCCGCCGCGGTGCGGGGCCTCGGGGTGGCATTCGGATTCCCGGGCAGTGAACAGTGGCGCATTGCGACCATCAATCTGCCTGTCTTCCTTGACAAGTCGCCGCGGAGTTTCTACGACAGGCTGATCGCGTCGGCCGTTGTTCCCGGGACCGGCAAGCCGGACCCAAAGGCGATGGACTCCTTCCTCGCCGGCCACCCGGAAACCGCGCGCGCGATGAAGATCGTGAAGCAGCATCCCTCGACGGCTGGCTTCGCCGACAGCATCTTCAGTGGGCTGAACGCCTTCTACCTCGTCAACGAATCCGGGACACGCGTACCGGTCCGGTGGTCGCTGACTCCGCTGCAACGTGCACTGCCGCCGGCATCAGGACAGAACGCGGTGTTCGATCCGCTGACCCAGCAGCTGCGCGCCGGCCCGCTGCGCTGGCGGCTGATCTTCACACTCGGTGCGCCGGGTGATCCGACGAACGATGCGACGGTCCCGTGGCCCGCCGACCGTCGCACCGTCGACGCCGGAGTGCTCATGCTCGACACGGTCGCCGCCGAGGCGAAAGGCAATGCGCGCGACATCAATTTCGACCCGCTGGTGCTGCCGCCGGGCATCGAGCCGTCCGACGACCCGTTGCTGAGCGCCCGGTCCGCCGTATACGCCGCGTCCTACCGTCGCCGTACCGGGGAGAACACGCTATGACCGAGCCGAATCAGTTCACCCGGCTGAGCCGGGCGCTGCACTGGCTGACGGCCGCGTTGGTCTTCTCGGCGCTGTTCGTCGGGTTCGTGATGGTCAACTCAATCGGCTCGTACGCGCAATTGATCGTGGTGCACAAGACTTTGGGTGCGCTTGTCCTACTGGTGATGGTGGTACGCGTCAGCAATCGGCTGAGGCAGCACCCACCGGCGTGGCCGCCGACGATCGGGAGTCTGGAAGGCCGACTGGTGGGGCTCTCCGAGAAGCTCATGTACGCGCTGTTGCTCCTGCAGCCGCTGGTTGGTTGGGCGATGCTGTCCGCGGCCGGCGGGCCGGTCGCCGTTTTCGGCTCCGTGTACCTGCCACGGATCGCGCCGTTCGATGCGCAGCTGTATTGGGTTCTGCGCGAAGCTCATTCGGTGATCGCGTATACGCTGATGACCGTGATCGCCGCGCATGTCTCGGCTGTACTACTGCACACGCTGACGCTGCGCGACCGGCTGATCGAACGAATGACTTTCCGGTTTCGAACGAAGGGTGACCGCAGCCGCGCCTAGGGTGAACCGCATGGCTAAACGGGTTGTGGTGTGGGGTACCGGCTTCGTCGGCAAGATGGTGATCGCGGAGATCGTCAAGCATCCGGAGTTCGAACTCGTCGGCGTCGGCGTCAGCAAGCGTGAGAAAGTCGGCCGGGACGCCGGCGATATCTGCGGACTGCCCAGCCAAACCGGCGTAGCCGCCACCGACGACGTCGACGCACTGATCGCGCTCAAGCCCGACGCATTGGTCCACTACGGTCCGACCGCCGCGCACGCCGACGCCAACATCGCATTGCTGACGCGTTTCCTGCGCGCCGGTATCGACGTCTGCTCGACCGCGATGACGCCCTGGGTCTGGCCAACCATGCATCTGAACCCGCCGAACTGGATCCAGCCGATCACCGAGGCGTGCGAGCTGGGGGAGTCGTCGTGCTTTACCACCGGGATCGACCCCGGGTTCGCCAACGACCTGTTCCCGATGACGCTGATGGGTTTGTGTTCCGAGGTGCGGACGGTCCGCGCCTCCGAGCTGCTCGATTACACGAACTACGAGGGTGACTACGAGGTCGAGATGGGAATTGGGCGCGAGCCCGAGTTTCGGCCGATGCTGGAGAACCGCGAGGTGCTGATCTTCGCGTGGGGCGCCACCGTCCCGATGATCGCCCACGCTGCGGGCATCATGCTCGACGAGATCACCACGACCTGGGACAAGTGGGTGACGCCCAACGAGCGCAAGACGGCCAAGGGCGTCATCCCGGCCGGACACGTCGCCGCGGTCCGCTTCACCATCAACGGTGTGTACAAGGGAGAGACCAGGATTCAGCTCGAGCATGTCAACCGCATCGGGCTCGACGCCGCGCCGGACTGGCCGGCCGGCACCAAGGACGACGTCTACCGCGTCGATATCGAAGGCACGCCCAGCATCTCGCAGGAGACCGCATTCCGATTCACCGATGGATCCGGTCGGGATGCGGCCGCGGCCGGGTGCCTGTCCACCGGACTGCGCGCGCTGAATGCCGTGCCGGCCGTCAATGACCTGCCCCCGGGCTGGGTCACCGCGCTGGATCTGCCGCTTATTGCCGGGGTCGGCACGATCCGCTAGGCGACGCGCCTGCCGGGCGTAACCGGGATAGCCGATAAGTTGGTGCGTGATGAGCACGATGAGACGACATGGCTGACGGCGAACGGCTGGCGTTAGGCCTCTCGATAGGAGCCACCAACCTGGCGGCGGTCACCGCCGATCGGGCGGTGACGCGCAAGCCTGTGCTGACGCTGTACCGGCAACGCCCACCCGAGGTCGGCGTGCCGTCGGAGAATCCGAAGCTCGATGAGCCGGGGCTGGTGATCACTGATTTCGTGGATCGGGCGGGTGATCCGGCGGGCATCGCGGCCGCAGACAACACCACCCATCGCAGCGAAACCCTGATCGCCGACGCGCTGCGGGCGCTGGCCTACACCGTGACAGACGGGCGAACGTTGCCGGACGCGGTCGCTGTCACCCACCCCGCACACTGGGATCCGGCAGCGGTGAATTCGGTGCGACTGGCGTTGAGCCGGGTCTCGGAATGGTCGCGCGGGCGGCTGGTCCTGCTGCCGGACTCAACGGCCGCTTTGTTGGCGTTGGACGCCAACCCCGGCGTGCCGGGGAGCGGAATCATCGCTGTGTGCGACTTCGGCGGGTCCGGCACCACGCTGAGCCTGATCGACGCCGCGAACGGCTATCAGGCGATCACTCAGTCCGTGCGGCACACCGAGTTTTCCGGCAGCCGGATCGACCAGGCGCTGTTGACCCACGTCATCGGTGATCTCTCGACGGCGGGATCGTTCGACACCGGGGCGACGTCAGCAATCGGATCGCTGAGCCAACTGCGGACCGCCTGCCGCGACGCGAAGGAACAGCTGTCGTCGGCGTATGAAACCAGCCTGGCCGCCGAGGTTCCCGGCTATCGCGGCGAAATCCGGCTGACTCGAAGCCAACTCGAAGACGCGATCCGCCAGCCGCTGGACAGCTTTGTCGGCTTCTTTCACGACGTGTTGCAGCAGAACGGAATCGGCCCCGCCGATCTAGCGGCGGTCGCGTCGGTGGGCGGTGGCGCCAGCATCCCGTTCGTCACCAGGACGCTGTCGGAACAGTCGGGAGCGCTGGTCATCTCCGCGCCGCGGCCCCAGTTGACGGCCGCTGTCGGAGCTGCCTTGCATGCCTCGCGCGGGTCCGCGGACGGCGACACGGCGCTGGCCCCGACGGCTCTCGGTTCCGTTGGTGAGGCGACGATCATGGCGGCTCTGCCGGTCGAACCCGCGGCCGCTCCGGCACTGGCCTGGTCGGAAGCCGGCGACGACTCCGGCATCATGCCGATCCGCCCCGGGGAGTACGACGACGAACCTCGCACCACCGGACGAACTGTCGCGCGTCCGGGGGCCCAACTTGTGGGCGAGCCGGACGTCATCGGCGCGAGCATCGACCCTTGGTATCGCCGTCCTTTGGTAGTGGCGGTTGGCACGGCGCTGGCAGTGCTGGCCATCGGAGCCGGAATCATGCTTACGCTGCGCCACACCTCCGGCAGCGCGCCCAGCGACCCGTCGCGGAGCGTAAGTACGACTCCCGCGCCGTCGCTGCCCACGTCGGCCGAGACCACCGCAAGCCAGCAGCCGTCCTCGAACCCGACATCGTCTGCCCAGCCCGCCACGAGCACGCCCGCGTCGACCACCAGCGAAGCACCTACGACAACGACCACGACGACCGAGGCCCCGACGACGACGACGACGGCGACCACACCGAGCTCGCAGGCGACGACGACCACCGTCAGACCGGACCGCCCCCTGTTCCCGCGGCAACCCGGCGGTCCACTCTTCCCCGTTCCGGGCCAGGGCGGACGCTAGCCCGCTTCGTCCTGGTGAGCTTCCTCTTGCTGCTCGTCGTCCTGCGCATTATCGTGCTGCGCCTTGTCGTCCTGCGCCTTGTCGTCCTGTTGCTTGTCGTCTGGCTTTTCGTCTTGCCCGAACTTCGGGTTGCCGTCGTCATCTAGCCATTCGTTGACCGCGACGCCGGTGATGGTGTTGTCGGTGCCAGGAAGAACGGCCGTCGGACGGTCGTCGTCGTAGGCCGCCCGCATCTGCTCGACCTTTTCCTTACCCTCGTCGCTCAGATCGTCCGCACTAGGCGCGTCCTGATCGTTCGCACTGGGCGCGTCCTGATCGTCCGCACTGGGCGCGTCCTGATCGTCGCGGGCAGATTCTTGGTCCTTCTCGTCCTTGCTCATGACTCTCCGTCCTTGCCGCGCACCGTCTTGGCGCTGTGCGGGGGCTACCCGATGCCGAGCGGTCCAAACGGCGCGGCCAAGGTTGCTCTCTGCCACACTGCGTGCATGAGCAGCGGACGGGTCGCGAAGATGACGCGGGCCACCGCCATCGCGCTGATGGTCGCCTCGGTGATCGGGTTCATCGCAACCCTGGTTCTGGGTGCCTTCGTGCTCGACAAGTACGACGCCTACGGCGAGGTCCCGATCCCCGGCACCGCCAAGGTGCATCTGCCAGCCGGACAGGTAACCGCGAGCTTCCACACGGTGACGATCAGCGGTTCCTCTGGCAGCGGTCTGCCGGTGCCGCACCTGATACTCGACATCGACCCGCCGGCGGGGGCGGCCAACCCCAAGGTCACCGAGAACATCGGCAGCTCAACCTCGGTCAACAACGACATTCATCGTCGGGTCTGGGTGGCGCAGATTCTCGTCGACGGTGACTACGTCATCACGACCAGCGGAGACGTCAACGGATACATCAGTCCCCGAATGGCTTTCGGCCATGACAGCGGCATGGACAACGCGTGGCTCGGGATCACCGCCGGCCTGTTCGCCATCGGACTGGCCGGCACCGTCATGTCGTCGGTGTGGTTGTCCCGCAAACGGGCGGCGCCGGAGCCGCCGGCGTGGCAGGCCGGCACGCCGGCAGTCGAGAGCCCTATCGTGGTCCCCTCCGACCAGGGGGTGAAGATCGAGCAGCTGAAAACGCTCGCGGCGCTGCGGGATTCGGGTGCACTGACCGAGAAGGAATTCCAGGACGAAAAACGCAGGGTGCTCGACGGCGGTTAGTGGCCGCGGGCGACCCAGTCGTCGTAGTGCACGATCTCGTCGCCGATCCGGGTGGTGTCACCGTGCCCGGTGTAGACGACCGTGTCGGCGGGAAGGGCGCCGAGCCGTCCCGAGATCGACTGCAGGATCGTCGGGAAGTCGGAGTATGAGCGTCCGGTTGCGCCAGGCCCTCCGGAGAATAGAGTGTCGCCGCTGAACACCGCGCCCAGATCCGGGGCATACCAGCAGACCGACCCGGGGGAGTGCCCGGGCGTGTGCAGGGCATGCAGCTCGAGTCCGGCGACGCTGATCCTCTCGTCGTCGGAGACAGCACGAAAGTTTCTGTCCGGGTGAGTCATTCGCCACAGCACGTCGTCGCCCGCATGCAGCAGCACGGGGGCGTCGAGGGTGTCGCCGAGTTCGGGTGCGACGGTCACGTGGTCGTTGTGGCCGTGGGTGCAGACCACCGCCACCACATTGCGCCCGTTGACGGCGTCGATGATCGGTGCCGCGGTGTGCGCGGCGTCGAACACCACGACGTCGGAGTCATCGCCGACCACCCAGATGTTGTTGTCGACTTCCCAACTGCCGCCGTCGAGTTCGAAGGTGCCGTGGGTGACGATGCGGTCGATCCCGGCCATCAGAGCAGCACCACCGAGCGCAGCACCTGGCCGCCGTGCATCTTGTGGAATGCCTCTTCGACGTCGTCGAGCGCGATGCGTTCGGAGACGAATTGCTCCAGCGGTAGGCGTCCCTGCAGGTACAGATCGATCAGCGTGGGGAAGTCGCGTTCGGGCAGGCAGTCGCCGTACCAGGACGACTTGAGCGAGCCACCGTGGGAGAAGAAGTCGATCAGCGGCATCTCGAGTTGCATGTCGGGTGTCGGAACACCAACCAGCACAACGGTTCCGGCGAGATCACGGGCGTAGAAGGCCTGCTTCCAGGTCTCGGGGCGTCCGACGGCGTCGATGACGACATCGGCGCCGAAGCCGTCGGTGAGGTCTTGGACGGTTTCGACCACGTCCAGTTCGCGCGCGTTGACGGTGTGGGTGGCGCCGAATTTGCGGGCCCATTCGAGCTTGGTGTTGTCGGTGTCGATCGCGATGATCCGCCGGGCGCCGACCAGGGCTGCCCCGGCGATCGCCGCGTCGCCGACACCGCCGCAGCCGATTACGGCGACCGTGTCGTCGCGGGTGACCGCGCCGGTGTTGATCGCCGCGCCGAGACCGGCCATCACCCCGCAGCCCAGCAGGCCGGCCACCGCGGGGTCGGCGTCGGGATTGACTTTGGTGCACTGGCCCTGGTGCACCAGCGTCTTGTCCGCGAAGGCGCCGATGCCCAGCGCCGGGGTCAGCTCGGTGCCGTCGGTCAGCGTCATCTTCTGTGCCGCGTTGAACGTGTCGAAGCACAGGTGTGGGCGTCCGCGCTTGCAGGCCCGGCACTGCCCGCACACCGCGCGCCAGTTCAGGATGACGAAATTGCCTGGCTCGACGTTGGTTACGCCCTCACCGACGGCTTCGACGGTGCCCGCGGCCTCGTGGCCGAGCAGAAAGGGGAACTCGTCATTGATGCCGCCCTCGCGGTACGTCAGGTCGGTATGGCACACCCCGCACGCGGTGACGTCGACGACGACCTCACCCGGGCCGGGGTCGGGAATGACGATGTCGACCACCTCGACGGGCTCACCTTTTTTCCGTGAGATGACTCCGCGCACTGTCTGGCTCATGGGGTTCAACCTAGCGCTTGGTCGGGCTCAGCCGATTGTCCGGCTCTCCCCCCTAGCCGCTGCGCGGCTGGGCGGTACCCCCGCCTCTTCACGCTCCGCGCTCTGCACCGTCGCCGGTAGTGTCTGCGCGGTGGCCGCACTGGACGTACTCGACGACTGGCCGGTGACCAACGCGGCCGCCGCAGTGGTCGGGAGCCACGGCGTGCTGGCTACCTATGGCGACACCGCTCGGCATTTTGTGCTGGCCTCGGTGACCAAGCCTCTGGTGGCGCGAGCCGCACAAGTCGCGATTGAAGAAGGCGCGGTGGAACTAAACAGCCCGGCCGGCCCGCCCGGCTCGACCGTGCGGCACCTGTTGTCGCACGCCTCCGGGCTGGCAATGCTCGACGGCAAGACGCTGGCCCGCCCGGGCACGCGCCGGATGTACTCGAATTACGGCTTCGCCGTGTTGGCCGAAACCGTGCAAAACGCGTCCGGTATCGAATTCAGCCGCTACCTCGCCGAGGCGGTGCTCGAGCCGCTGGGCATGACCGACACCCGGCTCGACGGCGGGGCGCAGGTGGCGGGCTACGGGGCGGTGTCGACGGTCGCGGACCTGGCGGCGTTCGCCGGGGATCTGCTCTCGCCGTCGACGGTGTCGCCTGAGATGCAAGCCGAGGCGACGGGGGTTCAATTTCCCGGTCTCGACGGTGTTCTCCCCGGCTACGGGGTGCAGCGCCCCAACGACTGGGGGCTGGGCTTCGAGATCCGTGACTCGAAGACACCGCACTGGACGGGCGCGGGCAACTCACCGGGCACCTTTGGCCATTTCGGCCAATCAGGCACGCTGATCTGGGCAGATCCAGCGGCGAAGCTGGCCCTGGTGGTGCTCACCGACCGGGATTTTGGGGAGTGGGCGCTGCCGCTGTGGCCGGCCCTTTCTGACAGTGTCCTGAGTGAATTCAAGTCGGACTAGCGCAACATAGGCCTCACGAGGCACAATAGACACGCAAGGCACACAAATCGTTATACGTGCTCATCGGAAACACCAGGTCGTTGGGGAAGACGTCCCTCGTGGAGCCGAAGGAGCAACAGATGCGTGCGTCGAACCAGTTCGCTGATGTGACGACAGGTGTGGTGTACATCCATGCCTCGCCCGCCGCGGTATGCCCGCATGTCGAGTGGGCGCTGTCGTCGGCGCTGTCATCCAAAGCCAACCTCAAATGGACCCCGCAGCCGGCGATGCCGGGACAGTTGCGCGCGGTCACCAACTGGGTCGGGCCGGTGGGTACCGGCGCCCGACTGGCCGACGCCCTACGGTCCTGGTCGGTGCTGAGGTTCGAGGTCACCGAAGATCCGAGCGCCGGCGTCGACGGGCACCGCTTCTGCCATACTCCGCAGCTCGGTCTGTGGAACGGGGCGATGAGCGCCAACGGTGACGTGATGATCGGCGAGATGCGGTTGCGGTCGATGATGTCCGCCGGCGCGGATGCGCTGGCCGCCGAGCTGGATTCGGCGCTGGGTACCGCGTGGGACGAGGCGCTCGAGGCCTACCGCGACGGCGGCGACGGCGCGGAGATCTCCTGGCTGAACCGCGGGGTCGGCTGAGTCCCGCGGGTCACCGTCTTTGGCACTTACAACAGTGGTGGCACAGGGTTGAGCCACCGCGCCGAGTCGTCGGTGTGGCCCACGTATTCCGGGCAGTACGCCGAAATGGCAACGCCGACAAAGTAGCTGGACTGCTTCAGCGATAATCCGCTCTGCTTAGTTTCAGCGCCAGAAAGCTCGACTTCTGATTCCGTTCTTGGTCAGAGCGGAGACGAATGCGTCGTCGTTCGGGTCGGCGGCGGGTGACGCGGTCAGCAGCGCAGCCGCGGACAGCCAGACCACGCCGACTGTCGACCTGGTGCCGGTCATGTGCTTCTTGGTGCCAACGATGTGCACACGCTAATCGATTACCGAAGCGGCCGCAGGATGTGTAACGCGTCCTTAACGGCCGAGATTTGGGCGGGCAGCGCGCACACGAAGTCACCGTCGGCGTAGGCGTTGATGCCGGGCGAATCCACGTCGACGGTGCTTACCCGTGCGGTCGTCACCTCGTCGAGGTCGACGTGAGTGCCTTTGTAGACGGTGGGGAAGAGGCGGATCAGCCGGGTCCGCGACGCGGAGTGGACCATGGTGATGTCGAGTTTGCCGTCGGTGGGATCGGCGTTGGGGCACACCAACATTCCGCCGCCGTAGCTGCGGGTGTTGCCGAAGGCCGCGAGCGTGAGGTCGGTGGAGATCTCCTCGCCGCCGTCGAGCACCAACCGGAACGGCAGCAGCCGCAATTGTGAGAGTTCGGCGAGCATCGCCAGGTTGTAGCGCATCCGGCCGCGCGGCCAGCGCATCCGGTTGGCCCGGTCGGTGACGAGCGAGTCGAATCCCGCGGCTGCGACGGTGCCAAACCATTTGGTCGTGCCGGTTCGGTCGCGGATCCGGCCCAGGTCGATGGCCTGGGTGCAGCCGTCGGCGACAATGTCGGCGGCAGCGACGGGATCCTTTGTCGGCAAGCCGAATTCGCGTGCATGGTCGTTGCCCGTGCCGGCAGGGACGATTCCCAGCGGAATGCCGGTTTCGGCGAGGGCCTGCAACGCGTCGGCGATGACCCCGTCGCCGCCGACGACGACGAGCGCGTCAGTGCCCTTGTCGACCGCGGCGTGCAGCAGGCGGCGCGCATGTTCGGCGTCGCTGCCGACGATCGCGGTGACATCGATGCCCCGCTGTTGCAGCCGGACGATGGCCCTCTCGGCGGCGTGTGGCGCGTTGCCGTGTCCCGACGCCGGATTGGTCAGCACGGTCACCCGGCCAATCTGGCGCGGCTCAGTCATACGGCGCCACCCCTGCTTATCGCTGCGCTCTGCATTGTCGTGGCGCGGTCACGGGATCAGCTTGCCGGGGTTGAGGATTCCCGCGGGATCCAGCGTCGTTTTGACCGCCCGCAACACCTGCACACCGAGATCGCCGACCTCGTCGGTCATCCACGGCCGATGGTCGGCGCCGACGGCGTGGTGGTGGGTAATGGTCGCGCCGGCGGCGACGATCGCGTCGCATGCTGCGGTCTTGGCGGCGCGCCACTGCTCGATCGGATTACCGCGCTGCCCAGCGACGACGGTGAAATACAACGATGCGCCGGTGGCATACACATGGGAAATGTGGCACAGCACGAGCGCGGGTGTACCGGATTCGGCCAGCGCGGTGGTCAACGCCTCGGTGACCGCGGTCTTCAGCGCGGGAATGTTCGACCAGTCGGTGGCCGTCTCGAGGGTCTCGCACAGCGCTCCGTTGGCCAGCAAGGCGTCGCGCAGGTAGGGCGCACCGAATCGGCCGCGTTCCCAGGCGCGGGCCGGGCCTTCGCCTAGAGATGTGCCGCCCTGGGCCGTCATCAGCGCACGGGTTTCGGCGTGCCTGCTCTCCGCGTGCGTTTCGGTGCCCTCGAACACGGTGATCGCCAGACAGCCACCGGTGACCTGGTTTTCGCCGATGGATTCGGTGGTGGCCAGGTTGACCCCGGTCTCGGCCTCGTCGGACAACCGGATCACTGTCGGCCCGGCAGCGGTCTGGGTGACAGCGCGCAGTGCCGCTGCGCCCGCGGCGAAGTCGGGAAACGACCAGGCCTCGTAGCGAGCGGCCTGCGGCGCAGGGTGGACGGCGACCCGCACCCGGGTGATGACGCCGAACACGCCTTCTGACCCCATGATGAGTTGCCGCAGATCCGGGCCCGCGGCCGACTGCGGCGCCCGGCCGAGGTCCAGGACCCCGGCGGGCGTGATCACGCGCAACCCGCGGACCATGTCGTCGAAGCGGCCGTAGCCCGCGGAGTCCTGTCCGGACGAGCGGGTCGCGGCGAAGCCTCCGAGGCTGGCGAACTCGAAGCTCTGCGGGAAATGTCCGAGCGAAAAGCCATGCGTGCCAAGCAGTTCCTCGGCCTGCGGCCCGGTGACACCGGCGCCGAACTCCGCCTCGCCGGACACCTCGTCGAAGGACAGCAGTTGGTCGAAGCGCCGCAGGTCCAGCGACACCGCCGCGGCGAACCCGCCGCGGATCGGGTCGAGTCCGCCGACCACGCTGGTTCCGCCGCCGAATGGCACGACGGCGATCCCGTGCTGCGAGCAGTACTGCAAAATTGCGCCAATTTCGTCGTCAGAGCCCGGCAGCAGGACCGCGTCGGGGGCGTCTTGAACGCCGGCGTCTTTGCGCCGCAACAGGTCCAACGTGGACTTGCCGCCGGCGCGCAACAGCCGGTCGTTGTCGTCGACACGGCAATGCTCGGGGCCCACGATGGTTGCCAGCGCCTCGCGGTGTTCTGCCGCCAGCCGCGACGGCGTCAGGCGAACCTGGTCGGCCTCGAGTTCGGCCTCCGAAGTTCCAGTCACGCCAAGCGCCTGCGCGAGCAGCGAGCGGATGCCGTCGGACAGCGGTTTGGCTTCGTGGGGATCTCCCCAAGCATTCCACTTCATCGGGGGTAGCAAGTCGGCAGGCATGCGTTACAGTATTACACATGCTGTCAATCAGTAATGCCCCGGTGCAGGACCGCATCCTGGCGGCCGCGGCGAGTTGCGTCGTCGCTTTCGGCGTCGAACGGGTGACGCTGGCAGAGATCGCGCGCCGCGCGGGTGTGAGTCGCCCAACCGTGTATCGCCGCTGGCCCGACACCCGCTCGGTGTTGGCCGCGCTCCTGACCAGCCATATCACCGAAGCGCTAGCCGACATTCCGGCGCGCGGGAGCGGACGTGCCGCGTTGGTCGACCGGGTGGTCGCGGTGGCCGAGCGGCTGCGGGACGACGAGTTGGTGATGGCCGTGCTGCGCTCGGAGTTGGCGCTGGTCTATATCGCCCAGCGGCTGGGTAGCAGCCAGCAGATGCTGATCGAAGCGCTCGCCGAGGGCCTTCGGACGGCCCAGTACGACGGCAGCGTGCGGGCCGGCGATCCCCATCAGATGGCCGCGATGGTGCTACTCATCACCCAGTCGACCATCCAGTCGGCACAGATCGTCCGCCCGATCCTTGACGCCAACGCCTTGGCAACCGAACTCGCCCACTCGCTGAACGGATACCTGGCGTGAACTCGACCGCTCTCAACGCCGCCCGGCGCACCGCCGATCTGACCGCGCTGGCCGACGGCGCCACGACCGATGTCGTGGTGATCGGCGGCGGCATCACCGGTGTCGGCATCGCGCTGGACGCGGCGTCACGAGGCCTGCGCGTGACGCTGGTGGAAAAGCACGATCTGGCCTTCGGGACCAGCCGATGGAGCTCAAAGCTGGTGCACGGCGGGCTGCGCTACCTGGCGACCGGCAACGTCGGGATCGCCCGGCGCAGCGCGGTGGAACGCGGAATGTTGATGACGCGCAACGCTCCTCATCTGGTTCGCGCCATGCCACAGCTGGTTCCGCTGCTGCCCTCGATGAGCCGCCCGACCCGGGCCTTGGTCCGCGCCGGCTTCCTGGCCGGCGACGTACTGCGTAAAACGGCAGGGACGCCGAGCTCGGTTCTGCCCGGCTCGCAACGCATTTCGGCGCGACGTGCAATCGATCTGGCCCCCGCGGTCCGGAGCGAGGGTCTCGACGGCGGCCTGCTGGCCTACGACGGGCAGCTGATCGACGACGCCCGCCTGGTCTGCGCCGTGGCGCGGACCGCCGCCCAGCGCGGGGCCCGGATCCTGACCTACACGTCGGCGTCGGAGGCCACCGGTACCTCCGTGACGCTGACCGACCAGCACACCGGCGAGTCGTTCGGCATCTCGGCGCGGACGGTAATCAACGCCACCGGGGTATGGGCGGGCGAGGTCGACGCGTCGCTGAAACTGCGACCCAGCCGCGGCACCCACCTCGTCTTCGACGCCAGGACATTCGGCAATCCCACTGCGGCGCTGACGATTCCGATCCCGGGCGCGCTCAACCGCTTCGTCTTCGCGATGCCCGAACAACTCGGACGGATCTACCTCGGGTTGACCGACGAGGAGTCTCCCGGCCCGATTCCCGATGTGCCGCAACCGACGGCGGGGGAGGTGACCTTCCTGCTAGGCGTGGTGAACACCGCCCTCGGCATCACGCTGGACGCAGGAGACATCATCGGGTCGTATGCGGGACTGCGGCCGCTGATCGACACCGGCGCCGGCCACACGGCCGACGTCTCGCGCGACCACGCCGTCGTCGAATCCTCATCCGGCGTGATTAGTGTGATCGGCGGCAAGCTGACTGAATACCGGCACATGGCCGAGGACGTCCTCGACCGCGCCATCGCGTTACGCCACCTCGACGCCGCTGCGTGCCAAACGCGGAACCTGCCCTTGGTCGGCGCGCCGGGGAACCCGGGTTCGACGACGGCGCCGATGGCCGGGCTCCCGGAGTCGCTGGTCCTGCGGTACGGAGCTGAGGCGGCCAACGTGATCGCGTCGGCCTCGTGCGAGGGGCCCGCTGAACCGGTGGCCGACGGGATCGACGTGACCCGTGCGGAGTTCGAGTACGCCATCACCCACGAGGGCGCCCTGACGGTCGACGACATCGTCGACCGGCGCACCAGAATCGGCTTGGTGGCCGCCGACCGGGAGAGGGTGACCGGCGTAGCCGAGGAATTGCTGAGCGGTTCCGCCTGACGCGATACCATCAAACGGAACTCATCGGTATCGGTGTTAGGACGATCATATGGAGTCTGAGACCGGGCAATCGGCGCCCACCAGGCGACCGGCGGGAAGTAAACGACGCCTGGACCGGTCGCTGGATGCGGTGATCCTCGAGGCGACGCTGGCCGGGGTGGCCGAGCGGGGTTACGACCGGCTGAGCATGGACGACATCGCGTCTCGCGCGGGAGTGGGTAAGGCCGCGATCTATCGCCGCTGGCCCTCCAAGGCTGTCGTGGTGGCGGACGCGATCGCGCACTGGCGCCGCCGGCTGGGCCCCGTCGATCCACCGGATACCGGCAGCCTGTTGGGTGACATCGAGGAACTGGTCGCTGCCGTGCCGGACCTGAATGACAGTCAGTTGAGCATGATTCATGTCATTCTCGGCGTGGCGACGGCTGCGACACACGATCCCGTCCTGGCGGCCGCGTTGGACGACCTGGTGCTGGCAATCCCGCGGCAGGTGGTTCGGACGGTGTTGGACCATGCAGTTGAGCGCGGGGAGATACCGGCCGGCCGGGACTTGAGTCTGATTCCCGATGTTGCCCTGGGTCTCAACGTGCTGCGCGTAATGACCGGGCGGCCGATCGACCGGGTCTATGTCCGCCGGGTGCTTGAAGACGTGATTTTGCCACTCACTGGCGCGCCGTCCGGTTAGGGGTTGCACGACGCATCGTAAGGTGGCATTTTCGACCTATACGGAACTAATCCGTTCCATATAGGAAGGAGCGGCCATGGGTGTCACCCGGGTGCCCGTGCTGATCGTCGGTGCCGGCGCCGGCGGCCTGACGGCGTCCGCACTGCTGGCCAGATTCGGTGTGCGTTCGCTGCTGGTCGAAAAGCGCGACGAGGTCTTTATTTATCCGAAAGCGCGCAATCTGAGCTTCCGGAGCCTGGAGATCCTGCGCGAGTTGGGATTGTCCGGCGACGTGCACGCGGTAGCCGAAGGTGTGTCGAGCATGCGCGGCAGGTCGACGCTGAACAGCGCCGAGGAATGGGAATCCTTCGACGCCGATGCGTTTTTCAGTTTATTCAGTGAGCTCAGTCCCGAGCCAGGCGGCCAATATTGCCCGCAGAGCGCGTTCGAGCCGATGCTGCTCAGGCTCATCCGCCAGAGTCAGAGCCAGGCACGGTATGGGACCGAGCTGTGTTCATTCGAGCAGGATGACACCGGTGTCACCGCCGTTGTGCGACAACGGGAGTCGGGGGTCGCGGAATCCGTACGCGCCGACTATCTAGTGGCTGCCGACGGCGTGCACAGCCCGGTCCGCAACGCGCTTGGCATAACGACCTCGGGTTACGGCGCTCTGCCGATCTACGTCGTCTTCATCTACTTCCGGGCGCCATGGCGGAAGTTTGTGCCTGAGCTCGGTGACGGCGATGCCGTGCAAGTCAAAAACGCTGATGTGGATGGCATCTTTCTGCCGGTGCGTGACGACCTCGGCATGTTCATCACCACCTACTTCCCGCCCGAAGGTGACAGCGCCGCGCAATTCACCGCGCAGCGTTGCCGCGAAGTATTGACGAAGGCGATCGGTGAGCCGATCGATGTGGACGTCATCGATGTTGCGCCGTGGCGGCCCTACGAGCAGGTGGCCGACCAATTCCGCAGTGGCCGAGTGTTTCTCGTCGGCGACTCGGCTCACACAATGCCGCCGTTCAAAGCCGGCGGAGCCAACACCGCCATCCAGAGCGCGCACAACCTCGCCTGGAAGCTGGCCGCCGTGCTCGACGGGACGGCCGACCCCGCGCTCCTCGCCACCTACCACGCCGAGCGGCACCCAGTTGGCCGATTCAATGCGCGACAGTCCCTCACCGGTCCGGCGCTGGAGTTTCTGCGGCTCGACGAGAATCGCCCGAAATTGCCTGCGGACGAAGAGGCTCCGCTGTTCGACTTGCTCATCGGCTACCAATACTGTTCTGCAGCAATTACTCTCGAGGACTGCGCACCGGGGAATTCCGATGCCCTGTCAGTGGTGGACGAGCTCCGGGCGCAGCCAGGCACCAGGGTGCCTCATGTCTGGGTGCACAGCGACGGCCGCCGAGTCTCGACACTCGACTTGATCGGACCCGGCTTCACGCTGTTCACCGGTCCGTCCGGCGCTGATTGGGCCGCCGCCGCCGATGCGGTATCCGCCACGGCACAGGTCGCCATCATTGTGCGCAGCATCAGCGCCACCGGCGAGCTGCGTGACATCGACGGCCAATGGGCACAACTGACCGGCTTGTCCGCTGACGAGGCACTACTGGTGCGTCCCGACGGGTTCGTGGCCTGGCGCAGTGGCACTGCACCGACATCGCCCGAGTTGCGTCTTCGCGACGTACTACGGCACATCCTCGGCCGCGGGTAGCGGACGCCGAGCGCGCGAAAATGACCGTTGACCAAAATCGCATTTTGGTCATATTCTGGCTTCGTGGTGGAGCGCATTCGCGACGAACGCCGGGAACGAGCGGATCGAATCCTCGATACCGCCCGAGAGCTGTTGCTGGTATGGGGTTATCGGCGCGTCACCATCGACGAGTTGTCCAGACGCGCCGGCGTCGGCAAGGGCACGATCTACTTGCACTGGCGGTCCCGCGAAGATGTGTTCCACGCGGTGAGCGCCCGCGAGGCGGCGATGATGGCTGACGCGATCGTCGATGGAATACGCGCCGATCCGGCCGAGGTTGCGCTGCACCGTTACTACCGACGCGTATTTGTCGAGGCGATGAACCGGCCTGTGCTGCGGGCGCTGTACACCCGTGACGCGGACACGCTCGGGGCTTTTCTGGCCGCACCGCCTCATCAGCAGCTGGAGCAACGCAAGGTCGACATCGTCGGCGATTACCTGGGCGTGCTGGCATCCGAGTCGATGCTGCGGCCGGACCTGCGGCCAAGCGATCTCGACTATGCGCTTCCCAACATCGTGTTCGGATTCTTCGCAGCAGAACCGTTTCTGTCACCGGCGACGGGCTTGACGCTGGAGCACAAGGCGGACCAGCTCGCCGAGACGATCCGCCGAGCCTTCGAGCCCGTCGCCCCGGCGAACAAATCCGCGGCCAAACGCGCTGCCGCCAAGGCGATCCCGATCCTCGAGCGACTCGCTCACGCATACCGAACCGCGACTTACGGAGGCGACAGCCATGACTGATATCGCGACCGAGCTCTCGAGTCCGCGCGGGCACTACGGCGTCGACGGCGACTACTCGATGATCCCGGCACCGGTCATGCTTGCCGGCTATCTGCTGTTGTGTTTGACCGCAACGGTTTTCGCCGGATCCTTGCTGTCGACCGGGCATGTACCGGCGGGCATCGCTGCCGCGGCGGTAGCCGTCGCGTTGATCGTTGCCGGCCTTGGCGTCTGGCGTTTCAGCCGGAAGGGCAAGTTCGAAGTGTGGGCACGACTTCTGCCCGGCCTCGGACTGCGCGGCGACGAGCGCGTGCTCGATCTCGGCTGCGGACGCGGGGCGGTGCTGTTGGCGGCCGCGAAGCTGATCCCAAACGGGCGTGCCATCGGCGTTGACATCTGGCGGGCCGACCAGACCGGGAACTCCATGCAGGCGACTTTGGCGAACGCCGATGCCGAAGGCGTTGCCGACCGGATCGAGCTGCACACCCAGGACATGACAGATCTCCAATTCCTTTCGGAATCAATCGATCTCGTCGTAAGCAGCCTTGCGATCCACAATCTGCCCGGCAATAGGGCGCGACGCAGGGCGATAGTCGAGGCGGTTCGGGTGCTGAAACCCGGCGGTCGCGTAGTACTTGCCGACATCGGCTTCACCCGCCGGTACGCCGCGTGGCTTCGGCAGTGCGGCATGGCGGGAATCGAGCGCCGAAGCCTTGGCTGGCGCGCGTGGTGGGGACTACCGCTGATCCGCACTCACGTCGTCACCGCCGCCAAAATGTGCCGATGACGTAATGTGTTTACAGCGGGATGTTCTTGTGACGTCCCCGTCGGGCCGGTGCCTCGGCCAGCGCCTGGGTGATCTTGCCGCGGGTGTGAGCGGGATCGATCTTCTCGTCGACGACGCCGATCTCGATGGCGTTGTCGACGCCGCCGGCGATCCGCTCGTGCTCGGCGGCGAGCTCTTCGTGCAGCGCCTCACGCTCGTGGTCGGACGCGGCGGCCAGCTTCTTCTTGTGCAGAATGCCGACGGCCGCCTTGGCGCCCATCACCGCGACCTCGGCGTCCGGCCAAGCGAACACCTTGGTGGCACCCAGTGAGCGCGAGTTCATCGCAATGTAAGCCCCGCCGTAGATCTTTCGGGTAACCAGCGTGACGCGCGGAACGGTGGCCTCACCGAACGCGTGCAGCAGCTTTGCCCCGCGGCGAACGACGCCGCCCCACTCCTGGTCCACACCGGGCAGGTAACCGGGCACGTCGACGACCACGATCAGCGGGATGCCGAACGCGTCACACAGCCGCACGAAACGCGCTGCCTTCTCCGCACTTTCAGAGTTCAGGCAGCCGCCCAGTCGCAGCGGGTTGTTGGCCAGCACGCCCACCGAGCGTCCGGACAACCGGCCCAGGCCGACCACCATCGACGGTGCCCACTTGGCCTGGAACTCGTCGAACGGCGCGTCGTCGTCGAGCAGTGCGGTAATCAGCGGGTGCACATCGTAGGCCCGTCGCGGCGATTCCGGCAGCAGCGCGTGCAGGTCGGTCTCGTGCGCCTCGGCCTTGCTGCGGTCGAAATGTCCCTGCTGGCAGAACAATCCGACCAGCCGGCGACCGCGTTCGTAGGCGTCGTCCTCATCGTCGGCGACGATGTGGCATACGCCGGACTTCTTGTGGTGGGTGTCGGGGCCACCCAGCGATGCCATGTCGACGTCTTCACCGGTGACGCTGCGGACGACGTCGGGTCCGGTGACGAACACCCGGCCTTCCGGCGCCATGATGACGACGTCGGTCAGCGCTGGCCCGTAGGCGGCACCGCCGGCGGCGAAGCCGACCACAACCGAAATCTGGGGGACGTAACCGGACGCCCGGATCATCGCCTCGAACACCAACCCGACGGCGTGCAGCGCCTTGACGCCCTCGGCCAACCGGGCGCCGCCGGAGTGCCAGATACCGATGATTGGGCTCTGCTCCTCAATGGCGGTGTCGTAGGCGTTGACGATGTGCGTGCAGCCCTCGAGGCCCATCGCACCGCCCATGACGGTGCCGTCGGTGGCGAACGCGATGGTGCGCACGCCGTTGACGGTCCCGCCGGCGGCGAGCACGCCGGAGCGGTCCCGCTCGTGCAGCAGTTGGATGCTGCCGTTGTCGAAGAACCTGCTCAGTCGCAACAGCGGGTCGCGCGGGTCGAGCGATTCGTCAATTGCCTCTGGGGCCAGGGTCGTCATCGCAGGTTTCCTCGTCTCATTGCTGTTCGCGGATCCGGGGTCAGTAACGGCCGAAGGTCAGCGCCACGTTGTGCCCGCCGAAGCCGAACGAATTGTTGATGGCGTATTGGTAGTTACCTGGCCGCGGCGTGCCCGCCACGACGTCCAGGTCGACCTCCGGGTCGAGGTTCTTCAGGTTCAGGGTGGGCGGAACGACCTGGTCGCGCAAAGCCATCACGGTCAGGATCGATTCCACCGCGCCGACCGCCCCGACGGAGTGGCCGAGCGCGCCCTTGGGCGCGTACACCGCCGCGTGTCCACCGTGCGGGCCCAAAGCCCTGTTGATGGCCTTGCTCTCGGCCAGGTCGCCGACTGAGGTGCCGGTGGCGTGCGCGTTGACGTGGTCGATGTCGGCCGGTGTGAGCCCGGCCAGCTGGGTCGCGCGCGTCATCGCGTGTCCGGCGCGCTCACCGTTGGGGTCCGGCGCCACCATGTGGAAGCCGTCGGAGGTGACGCTGGCTCCCATCAGCCTGGCCAGGATGTTGGCGCCGCGGGCTTTGGCGTGTTCCTCGGTTTCGATGACCAGGAGCGCGCCGCCTTCGCCGAACACGAACCCGGTACGGTCCTTGTCGAACGGCCGGCAGGCACCAGCGGGGTCGTCGTTGTTCTTCGACAACACGATGCGCATGGCGGCAAACGACGCGATCGGCACCGCCTCGATCTTGGTCTCGACGCCACCGCAGATCGCGACGTCGGCCTCACCGAGCACGATCTGCTGCCAGGCACGGGCGATGCCCTCCGACCCGGACGCACAGGCCGACACCGGGGTCATCACCCCCGCCTTGGCCTGCTGCTGCAATCCAATTGCCGCGGATGCGCCGTTGGGCATGTACATCTGCACACCCAGTGGGTTGACCCCACTCATGCCGCGTTCACGCATCTTGTCGTAGCCGAGAACCAGCTCTTCGCTCGAGCCCATCCCGGTGCCGACGGACACCATCAAGCGGTTGGTGTCGACCTCGGGCGAACCGGCGTTTTCCCACACCCGCCGGTTGAGCACGGTGGCCATCTTCTGCAGATAGCCCATCCGGCGCCCTTCGACGCGTGTCAGTTGACTGTCAAATTCCTCGACGAGGTGCCCGCCGATGCGAACCGGTAGGTCGAACTGCTCCACGAACGGGTCGTCGAGGGTACGAATGCCACTCTGCCCGTCCAACAGCAGTTTCCAGGTAGTCTCGGCATCGCTCGCGAGAGCCGTCGTCATGGCGAAGCCCGTGACGACCACGTCGGGGAAACCGTTCCCCGTAGCCAACTTTGACAATCCGGTCATGGGTGCTGCGAACGCGTCCTTCCTTGCTTGTTTCAGTACCGTCCGAAGGCCAGCGCGACGTTGTGGCCGCCGAATCCGAACGAGTTGTTGATGGCGTACTGGTACTCGCCATAACGAGGCTCGCCCGCGACGACGTCGAGGTCGATCTCGGGATCGGGAGTGATGTAGTTAAGTGTCGGCGGAATGACGCCATCGCGCAGCGCAAGCACCGTCAGGATGGATTCCAGGGCGCCGACGGCGCCGATGGAATGACCCAGCGCGCCCTTGGGTGCGTAGACCGCGGCCTCCTGGCATCCGGCTTCCCGGATGGCGTTGGCCTCGGCGGTGTCGCCGATCGGGGTGGCCGTCGCGTGCGCGTTGATGTGGTCAATGTCCTTGGGAGACAAGCCCGCCATCTCCAACGACCGGGCCATCGCACGTCCAGCGCGGATGCCGTCGGCGGCGGGGGCCACCATGTGGAACGCATCCGACGTGATACCGGCACCCAGCAGCCGGGCCAGCGGCTTGGCACCGCGGGCCTTGGCGTGCTCTTCGGTCTCGATGATCATCATCGCGCCGGCCTCGCCGAACACGAAGCCGTCACGGTTTTTGTCGAACGGACGGGATGCGCCCTCGGGGTTGTCGTTGTTGGTCGACATCGCCCGCATCATCGAGAACGCCGCGATCGGCAACGCCTCGATGTTGCCCTCGACGCCACCGCAGACTGCGAAGTCCGCGTCGCCCATGACAATCTGTCGCCACGCGTGCGCGATGGCCTCCGATCCCGACGAACAGGCTGACACCGGCGTGAGCACCCCGGCGCGGGCGCCGAGTTGCAGGCCGACGACGGCGGCAGCGCCGTTGGGCATGATCATCTGCACGGCGAGCGGGGACACCTTGCGGGGCCCGCCCTCGTTCATCAGGTCATAGGTCTCGACGATCTTTTCGGCGCCGCCCAATCCGGTGCCGATCACGACCGCGAAGCGGTCGGGGTCGACCTCGGGGCTGCCGGCCGACTCCCACAGCCGCCCGCTGAGGTGCTTGGCGAGGCGCTGAACGTAGGACATACGTCGCAGGTCCAGTCGTCCCATGTGGTCGTCGACAGCCTCTTTGAGGTGCCCGCCGATTTTCACCGGCAGGTCCCACTTCGTGACGAACTCGTCTTCGAGCACGCGGATGCCGGATTCTCCGGCGAGCAGACCCTTCCACGTGCCTTCGATGTCTGGCGCGATCGAAGTCGTCGCCTCGACGGCGGTTACCACAACATTGGGGTAACCGCCGTTAGCAGTGGAAGGTTTGGTCACTTGCTGTCGGCTTCCTGCTTCGAACCTTCGGTGTCGAACTTGGCGCGCAGCGCCTGTGCGGCCTCGGGGTTCTCTTCTTCCAGCTTCTGGATGTAGTTGACGACGTCACCGACGGTGCGCAGACCGGCGAGGTCCTCGTCGGGGATCTTCACGCCGTATTTGTCTTCGGTCTGCACGGCGATCTCCACCATCGACAGCGAGTCGATGTCCAGGTCGTCGACGAACGACTTCTCCGGGGTGATCTCCGAGGGCTCGATACCGGTGACCTCTTCGATGATCTCGGCGATACCGGCGATGATTTCTTCCTGGCTGACGGACACGTTGTGTTTCCCTTCGTAATATGTTGTGTACTGCTGATTTGCGTGCTTTGTGCGGTTGTGATGGCGGACGGGTTTGGCGACTTGGCCTGGTGGCCAACTTCTTTGGGGTTACAGCTGTCCCAGACCGTCCAGGTCTGCGGGGGTCTTGACGGCGTGCGTCGGTGTTCCGCGTAATTCACGCTTGGCGATGCCGGATAGAGCTCCCGCCGGTGGGAACTCGACAATCGTGGTCACGCTGCGCTGACGCAGCGTCTCGGAGCACAGGTCCCAGCGCACCGGCCGGGTCAGTTGTGCGACAAGCTTTTCCATCGCATCGGCGGCCGAGCTCACCGGCTGGCCGTCACGGTTGGACAGCAGTGTGGAAGTCGGCTCGGCGGTCGCGATGTTCTGTGCCGCCGCGGAGTACCCGTCGAGGGCCGAGGCCATGAATTCGGTGTGGAACGCGCCGGCCACACCCAACGCGCGAACGCGGGCCTTCTCCGGCGGGTCTTCGGCGAGCTTGTCCAGCGCGCTCAGCCGGCCGGCGGCCACGATCTGCCCGGCGGCGTTGCGGTTGGCCGCGACCAGGTCGAGCTGTTCGAGTCGCGCGAGTACCGCGGTCTCGTCACCGCCCAGCACCGCCGACATTCCGGTCGGCTCGGTGGCGCACGCCTTGGCCATCTCCGCGCCGCGGGTGGCAGCCAGCGCGACCGCGTCGTCGGCGGATAGCACCCCGGCGATGGCGTAGGCGGCGATTTCACCGACGGAGTGGCCGGCGACGATGATCTCGCATGTCGGCGAGCAGACCGCGCGAGATCAGCTCCTGGTAGGCGAGCAGGGTGGCCGCGACGATCAGCGGCTGGGCGACCGCGGTGTCGGTGATCTCCTCGGTGGAGGCGGTGGTGCCGAGTCGCGCGAGGTCGAGTCCGCTGGCGGTCGACCACGACGACAGTCGGTCTGCCGCGCCGGGCAGTTCCAGCCACGGCGACAGCATCCCCTCGGTCTGCGACCCTTGTCCGGGCGCCAGTAACGCGATCACGTAATTAAGGGAACACTGTGAAGACGTGTTTGCGCCGTGTAGGGGATTATGAACCTTGTCTTATGTTTTTGTAGAAACCCCACAAAAGAGCACTTTATGCGACGTGTTCGATATCGCGCCGCAATCTGTTATCGGACGTTGGCGGTCCCCGACGGGGCGACCAGGTCCTTTTCGATCGACGGCGTGACGGGCGTCACGACGTTGCCCGCAGCGCTGGACTGCTGGGCCTGGTAAGCGAGGTGTCCGACGGTCGCCGCGATCCGCAGGACATAGGCGTCGCGCGGCAGGGTCGGATCGCGGCCGGTGAAGTCGGCGATGCGCCGGAGCCGGTACCGCACGGTGTTTGGATGAACGAACAACTTGCGGGCGCAGGCCTCGATCGCGCCGCCACAGTCCAGGTAGGCGTCCAGGGTCTCGGTGAGGGTCGGGCCGGCGTCGGCGAGCGGTCGCATCACGTCGGTGTGTAGGGCCGCGATGGCCGCCGCATCGCCCATCAGCGCCCGCTCGGGTAGCAGTTCGCGCGCCAGCACGGGCCGCGGCGCCCCTCGCCAGCCGGCCACCGCGTTCATCCCGGAAATGGCCTCGCTGGCGCTGTGGTAGGCCGCGGTCAGCATCGGCGCGGTCGGCCCGATCACCACTGGGCCTTCGGAGTAGGCATCGAGTAGGGCCGCGAAGACCTTCTCGGTCGGTGTCAGCTGGCCCGACACGATGGCCACCAGGTAGGTGCCGTGCACGTCGGTGAGCGCGGCGCGACCGTGACGGGCGGCGATGTCTCGAACGTCTTGGCTGGCACGGTTTTCCCGGCCGGGCGCCGGGATACCCACCACCACTGTCGCCGGGGCGCCCGCGTCCCAGTTCAGTGCCGCGGCGCGGGACAGCAGCTCGGGGCCGGTGTCGCCGCGCACGACCGCGTCCACGACGGTGGCTTCCATCCGGCTGTCCCACGTGCCGCGCGCCTCGGCCGCGTCGGCGTAGGCCGTCGCGGCGCTGAATGCCAAGTCGCGGCTGTACTTCAAAATCCCGACGGTCAGTGCGGTCAACTGCTCGTCGGAGCGGGCCAGCATCGGGGCGACCTCTTCGAAGAACTCCAGGGTCACCCGCATCAGCTCCGCGGAGTGACGCAACGGCATGCGCTGGGTCAGGTCCTGCGGCATCAGCTCGAACGCCCGAGCGGTGTAGTCGATGTTGCTGTTCGGGTCGGTCATCCACTCGACGAAGTTCGCCACGGCGGTCTGCACGACCAGCGCCAAGCTGGCCCGCTGGGAGGCTTCCAGCTCCGCAAAGAACGGCAGCCGGTCCTGCATGGCGCTCACGGCTTCGGTGGAAAATCGACCGGAGTACTGCTTCAACCGCCGCAACAGCGACTCCGGCACGGTGTCCAGCAGATCCAGGGTCGTCCGACGCGTGGGGGACTGCTTGTCGACCATCCCTAAAAGCTACGCCGATTTTCTAGATGTTTCTGATAACAGCGCGCTGAGCGCGAATGCCCTATTGGCCGGGCGCTCGGCACCCAGCGCGCGGCTGGCCGGGCGCTCGGCGGAACCTACGCGCCGGGGCCGGGATCCGAGGTCTGCGCCGGCGCGGCCTGCACGTCGTCGATGCGGTACTGCCGAGCGGCCGCGACCGGCACCGACGGGTCGATCTCGCCCTCGCGAGCCAGTGCCTCCAGCACCGCGACGACCTGCGATTCGGCGTCGGTGTTGAAGTAGCGCCGGGCGGCCGGGCGGGTGTCGGAGAAGCCGAATCCGTCGGTGCCCAGCGTGACGTAGGTGCCCGGCACCCACGGCCGGATCTGTTCGGGCACGGCGCGCATCCAGTCCGAGACGGCGATGAACGGGCCGGTCGCCGTGGACAGCACCTGTGTCACGTACGGCTCGCCGGCGGGCTGGTCGGGATGGCGCAGCCGCTGCTTCTGGATCGCGACGCCGTCACGGTTGAGCTCGCTCCAACTCGTCACCGACCACACGTCGGTGGCGACGTCCCATTCGGCGGCCAGCATGTCGGCGGCCCGCAAGGCGGACGGCATCGACACCCCGGACGCCAGGATGTTGGCGGTGTTGGTGCGGCTCTCGGCGGCCGGCCGGTAGCGGTAGACGCCGCGCAGCACGCCTTCGGGGTCGAAGTTGTCCGGCTCCGCCGGCTGGACGTAGGGCTCGTTGTAGATCGTCAAGTAGAAGACGACGTTCTCCGCCTTCTCGCCGTACATCCGGGCCAGGCCGCTTTCGATGATGTAGGCGATCTCGAAGGCGAACGCCGGGTCGTAGGAGACCACCGCCGGATTGGTGGCCGCCAGCAGCGGCGACTGACCATCGGCGTGCTGCAGCCCCTCGCCGGTCAGCGTCGTGCGTCCGGCGGTGGCGCCGAGCAGGAATCCGCGCGACATCTGGTCGGCCGCCGCCCACAGCCCGTCGCCGGTCCGCTGGAAGCCGAACATCGAATAGAAGATGTAGATCGGGATCATCGGCTCGTTGTGCGTCGAATACGACGTGCCCGCCGCGGTGAACGACGCCACCGATCCCGCTTCGTTGATGCCCTCGTGCAGGATCTGGCCGTTTTCACTTTCCTTGTACGCCAACATCAAATCGGCGTCTACGGCGGTGTAGAGCTGGCCGTTGCGGTTGTAGATCTTCAGTGACGGGAACCACGAGTCCATGCCGAAGGTGCGCGCCTCGTCGGGAATGATCGGCACGATGCGCGGGCCGATCTCCTTGTCGCGCAGGAGTTCCTTGAAGGTCCGGACCGTCGCCATCGTGGTGGCGACCTCCTGGTGGCCGGACCCCTTCTTCAGGGGTGCGTAGATGTCGCGACCCGGAAGGCGCAGCGTCCTGGTCTTGGTGCGCCGCTCGGGGACGAAGCCGCCCAGGGCGTGGCGTCGCTCGAGCAGGTAGCGGATCTCCGGCGCCTCCGCGCCAGGGTGGTAGTACGGCGGCAGGTAGGGATCCTGCTCGAGTTGCTCGTTGCTGATCGGGATCCGGATGGCATCGCGGAAGTCCTTGAGGTCTTGTAGCGCAAGCTTTTTCATCTGGTGCGTGGCGTTGCGGCCCTGGAAGTGGGCGCCCAGCGAATAGCCCTTGATGGTCTTGGCCAGAATCACCGTCGGCTGCCCGTGATGGTCGACCGCGGCCCGGTAGGCGGCATAGACCTTGCGATAGTCGTGACCGCCACGCTTGAGATTCCAGATCTCGGCGTCGGTCATCGGCTCGACGAGCGCCTTGGTGCGCGGGTCCCGGCCGAAGAAATGGTCGCGCACGTACGCACCGTCGTTGGCCTTGTAGGTCTGGTAGTCGCCGTCGGGTGTGGTGTTCATCAGGTTCACCAGCGCCCCGTCGCGGTCGGCGTGCAGCAGCGCATCCCACTCGCGGCCCCACACCACCTTGATGACGTTCCAGCCGGCGCCGCGGAAGAACGACTCGAGTTCCTGGATGATCTTGCCGTTACCGCGAACCGGGCCGTCGAGGCGCTGCAGGTTGCAGTTGATGACGAAGGTCAGATTGTCCAGACCCTCGTTGGCCGCCACCTGGATGAGGCCGCGGCTTTCCGGCTCGTCCATCTCGCCGTCGCCGAGGAAGGCCCACACGTGCTGGTCCGAAGTGTCCTTGAGGCCGCGGTCGTGCAGGTAGTGATTGAACCGGGCCTGATAGATGGCGTTCATCGGCCCGAGGCCCATCGACACCGTCGGGAATTCCCAGAAGTCCGGCATCAGCCGCGGATGCGGGTAGGAGGGCAGGCCGCCGCCGGGATGGCTGTGCTCCTGACGGAAGCCGTCGAGTTGATCGGTGGTCAGCCGGCCCTCGAGGAACGCCCGGGCGTAGATGCCGGGGGAGGCGTGGCCCTGAATGAACACCTGGTCGCCGCCGCCGGGATGCGACTTGCCGCGAAAGAAATGATTGAAACCGACTTCGTAGAGCGCCGCCGACGACGCGTACGTCGAAATATGGCCGCCCACACCGACTCCCGGGCGCTGAGCGCGGTGCACCATGATCGCGGCGTTCCACCTGATCCAGGCGCGGTAGCGACGTTCGACGTCCTCGTCACCGGGAAACCACGGCTCCAACTCGGTCGGGATCGTGTTGACGTAGTCGGTTGATGTCAGCGACGGCAGCGCGACCCGCTGCTCGCCCGCACGCTCCAGTAACCGGAGCATCAGGTAGCGGGCCCGGGCCGGCCCCGAGCGCTCCAGCAACCCGTCGAAGGACTCCAGCCACTCGCCGGTCTCCTCGGGATCGATGTCGGGGAGATAGGACGCGACGCCTTCCCGGATCACCCGCACTCGGTCGGGTTCGCTTGCGGCACTTGACGTTTTCGCCAGATCGTGGCGGACGAACTCGGTGGTCAACGCACTACTCCTTCGTAGGCGGCTGACCGGCTTGTGGCTGGTCGGGCCGTCGCGGATTGCTGCGGCCCCGGTGGGGGTTGCTCCTATCGTGCCGCACCGCATCTCGTCGCGCGTAGCGCCCGGCTCAGACCGTGCGCAACGCCGTGATCGCGGCGCGTGACAACGCCCGTCGACGCCAACCGGTAACGTCGTGATCTGTGCGGATCGGATGGCTCGGCTGGACCAGCGCAGCGCGCGCGGCGGGCTGCATCGCGGCCGTCCTGATCGTCGTCGTCGGCTGCAGCACCGTCACCGACGGCTCGCCGAGCGCGGACGTCGCCATCGCCCCCGCCTACCGGCAGTCGGTCTCGGCATCGGTATCCGCCTCGGCGGCCACGTCCAGCATCAGGGAGTCGCAGCGTCAGCGGTCGATCACCGTCGCCGCCGTGGTCAAGGCCTGCGAGTCGTTCGCCGTCAGCAGCAAGGAGGCGGTCGACAAGGTCAACGACTTCGTGTCCGCCTTCAACCGGGGCGGCGACACCTCGGGCGCCGAGCAGCCCGCGATCGAGGCGCTCACCCACAGCGCTGACACGGTCGAGGGCGACAGCAAAGGCCCGCTGTCGCGGCAACTGCGCGAGGCGCTCAACGCCTACAACGACGCCGCCCGCGAGGTGGCGAACGCGATCCGGGCGCACGCCGGGACCGACCAGTTCAATCAGCGCGTCAATCAGCTCAACGACGCCAAGACCGAAGCCGTGAAGCGTTGCCGGGCGTTCGGTTGAGTCGACTGATGTGCAACGCTGCGCGCTATGCGACGATAAATTGCATCACACGGCGTCTTTGACGCTCGAGCTACTGAAACTGACAAGGAGGTCGCACGGTGTTGGCCGCGGATGACGCCCCGAGTTCTGCCCGCAAACTGGGCATCCAACCAGGGCAGGTTGTCCAGGAGTGGGGTTGGGACGAGGACACCGACGACGACATTCGCGCCGACGTGGAGGATGCGTGCGGCGGCGAGTTGCTCGACGAAGACACCGATGAAGTCGTCGACATCGTCCTGTTGTGGTGGCGCGACGAAGACGGCGACCTCGTCGACACGCTGATGGATGCGATCGCGTCGCTCGCCGACGACGGCGTGATCTGGGTGCTGACCCCCAAGACCGGCAAGCCCGGCCACGTGCAGCCCGCCGAGATTGCCGAGGCGGCGCCCACCGCCGGTCTGATGCCGACCTCGTCGGTCAACCTCGGCGACTGGGCCGCCAGCCGTCTGGTGCAACCGAAATCGAAAGCCGCCGGGCGGCGCTGATGCTTGCGGTCGGTAGCACCGCACCGGACTTCACCCTGCTCGACCAGAACCGACAACCAATCACGCTGAGCGGCTTTCGCGGCGCCAAAGACGTGCTGCTGGTGTTCTTTCCGCTCGCCTTCACCGGCATCTGCCAAGGCGAGCTCGACGAGGTCCGAGATCACCTGCCCGACTTCGACAACGACGACCGCGCGGTGCTCGCCATCTCGGTGGGGCCGGCGCCGACCCACAAGGTGTGGGCCACCCAGAGCGGGTTCCTGTTCCCGGTGCTCTCTGATTTCTGGCCACATGGCGCCGTCAGCCAGGCTTACGGCGTGTTCAACGACGACGCCGGCGTCGCCAATCGCGGCACATTCGCGATCGACCGGTCTGGAGTGATTCGGTTCGCCGAGATGAAACAGCCCGGCGAGGCCCGTGACCAGCGACTGTGGCTAGACGCATTGGCGGCGTTGACCGCCTGACCGTTTTGGGGCCGGGAGCCATCGGACGGTATCTTTGCCCGGCACGGGCGCGTAGCTCAGTGGTAGAGCTCTGGTTTTACACACCAGCGGTCGGCGGTTCGATACCGTCCGCGCCCACCCAAGGCAGTGCAGGTCAGGGCAGACGACGTTCCAGGCGACTGCCAGCGCGGCGGCTCAGTTGCCGACGATCATCCGTCGCGGCGGGATCTCACTTCGCGCCTCAGGTCGATCACCTCTTTTTCGAGGTCGATCACACCCTTCGCGCACATAGCAGTTAGGCCGATGAGTTTCACGACGGCGGCCCAGAGCGGGTTCTTTCCGGTAAAGGACTGGTCGAGCTGAGCGAACCGGTCGCGGAGCTCCTTGCCCACGACGGACTCAGGGTCAAGCTCGATCTCTCTCATCCTGTGGAACGGCGAGAAGTCGGGGAGTGCCTCTGATTCGGCTGCCATGACGAAGAAGTTTAGGCCTGAAAGTCCCCGAGTCACAGAAAAACCGAGCCCCATTACGCTATCCGGCTGCCGCTGCGCGGGGAGTGGGTGAAGGAAGGCCGAACCGTCGAGATCGCCATGGACGGTTCGGCTCGGTTCTACACACCAGCGGTCGGCGGTTCGATGCCGTCCGCGCCCACGCTTCGCCGTCGGAGACCAGCGCTGGCGATGAATTGTCGCCGGCCAGGCAGTCTTACGGACATGACTGTTTTGATGGACCGGCAGATCTGGTTCGGTGAGTCGCCCCGTTGGCACGACGGGCGGGTGTGGTTCTCCGATTGGGGATCGCACCAGGTGATTGCGCTCGATCCGCACGGCGGCCACGAGGTCGTGGTCAGCGTCGACTCGTTCCCGATGTGCATCGACTTCCTGCCCGACGGAACGCTGCTGGTGGTGGATTCGGCGCACTGTCGCCTGCTGCGTCGCGAGCCGGACGGCTCGATGGTCACGCACGCCGACCTGGCTACCGTCTCAAACAAACCGTGGAACGACATCGTGGTCGATGCGCACGGCAACGCCTACGTCAACACGATTGGTTTCGAGTTCCCCGGCGGCCAACCTGCCCCTGGAAGCATCGCCCTGGTGACGCCGGATGGAGCCGTCCGCGCAGTCGCCGACGATCTTGCTTTTCCCAACGGCATGGCGATCACCGCGGACGGTGCCAAGCTGATCGTGGCCGAGTCATACGCTAATCGGCTCACGGCCTACGACATCGGTCATGACGGGTGCCTGTCCGCCAGGCGGACGTGGGCGGATACCGCGGGGGATCACCCCGATGGCATCTGTCTCGACGCCGAAGGCGCCGTCTGGTACGCCGACGTCGGCAACCGGCACTGCGTACGGGTACGCGAGGGCGGTGATGTCCTCGACACCGTCGAGCTCGACCGAGGCGCGTTCGCCTGCACGCTGAGTCGTGACGATCAGCCGGCACAGCTCTACGTTGTCAGCCAGGAATGGGGCGGCCCCGTGACACCGCAGGAACCGACCGGCCAGATCGTCGTGTTCCCCGCACCGGCACCAGGCGCTGGCAGACCCTAGCGTCCCGTCGTCGCGCTTGAGGGGCTCTAGAGCTGCCAGTCGTTGGAGCCGTCGTGCCGGGAGTAGGTGCCGCCGCTGGAGTTGGCCACCACGATGGGATCGCCGGCGTTGAAGTTGTCGAAGAACCATCTCGCGTTGCTCGGGCTGATGTTGATGCAGCCATGACTGACATCGCGCTTGCCTTGATCGTCTACCGACCACGGCGCGCTGTGCACGAAGTCGCCGCTGTCGTCGAACCGGACGGCAAGCTCGACCGTCGTCTTGTAGCCGTACGCCGAGTTGACCGGAACGCCGTAGGTCGAGGAGTCCATGACGACCGAGGGCATCTTTTCTTGCACGTAGTATGTGCCGTTCGGCGTCTGATGACCGCCGGACGACATCCCCATCGACATGGGAATGGTCTTCTCCACGGCCCCATTTCGAGTCACGGTCAGCTGATGGGTGGTGTCATCGGCCGTGGCCACCAGGGTGTCTCCCGTCCGGAAGCTGGAGACCGTGCCGCCCGCGTCGACGGTGACCGCTGTGTGTGCGGGCCAGAAGCTCAGCGGCCGCCAACGCAGCTGCGTCGGCTTCATCCAGTAGAACTTGCCGGGAACCGGCGGGTCCGACGAGATATGCACGGCGCCTTCGGCCGCGCCGGAGTCATCGACCAGACCCGGGAAGTTGATGATGATCGGCTGACCCACGCCCACGGTTGTTCCGTTGACGGGGAAGAGCTTTGGCGGCCCGAAAGGCGCCGCGCCGGTGAACGGAGCGGGGTTCTGGCCTGCCCCTGGATCGTCGGGAGGCGGATCTGCCAGCGCGGGAGCCGCGCCCAGCAGCATCGCCAAGCCCAGTATCGAAGCCAGTCCTGTTGCCCTCAGAGCGGCGAACATGCGTTGTCCTCCAGTCGTTTTCTGGCTAGTGTCCGGCGCGGGCCAGGTCGACAGGACCCCCGCTGTGGGACAGATCGATGACGTACTGGTTCACGAAGGTTCCGGCCGGTGGGTCGCCTTTGTCGCAGGTCCCGTCCGATTCGCCGGGCCGCTTGATCCACAGGTAGGCGTCGGCGTGAGCGCCGCCGGTGGCCGCGGTCGGCGGTGTACCGAGTGCCCGGCCGGCGGGGTTGCACCAGTCGAGCTTGGAGGCGGGCGCGGGCCCGGCGCCGTTGCGCGACGTGTCGATCACGTAGTGCGAGCCGTTGGTCAGTCCCGAAATCGCTTCGCCGTAACCGATTTCGTCCTCGGTGGTGAAGAAGTTCGCGACGTTCAGGCTGAAGCCGCGCGCGTGGCCGACACCGGCTTTGTTGAGCCTGTCGGCCATGTCCGCGGCGCTGTGCCACTTCACGTGTCCGCCATCGACGTACACGGCCGCGGCGGGATTACGGGTCAGCGCGTCGACGGCGTAGCGGATCAAGTCGTAGCGCTCTTCGCGCTGGCCACCCGACAAGCAGTCGGCCATCGCGAGAGCGTCGGGTTCGACGACGATCGCCGCCCTCGACCCACCCACTTGGGATGCGATGGTGTCGATCCACCCGCGGTAGGCCTCACCCGATCCCATGCCGCCGGCGGCGAAGCTGCCACAGTCGCGGTGCGGGATTCCGTAAATCGTCAAGACCGGAATGGCGCCGGCGGCCACCGCGTCGCCGGTGTACTTCGCGACGGTCGACGCCGACGAGCCGGGGACGACCCAGTACGCCTGGGGCGTGTTGGCGACCGCGGTCAGTTCGGGGCTCGGCGGATCAGCATGTTGCGCGGCACGCATCGCCGCCGAGGTGGGGTTGACGTAGAAGGGCGCGCCGGCCAAGGGATTGGCCGCGTCGGCCAAGCGCACCGCCGGCGCGCGATGGGTCGGTGCCGGATCGGCCACGACGCCCATGACGACCATGGCGGCCACGGTGATAAGGGGAGAAATCCATCGCATGACTGCACGGGCAGCAGAGAACATCACATCTGGGAAATTAGTGCCATGGGACAGCGAGCGCCAATCGCGGTCGTCGCTGAGGAACATGAACTCGAGATGACCCCGCCGTGACGTCCGCAGATTCGCCGTGTCGCTGCGCCGATAGCGGGCTACAAATCAACGGTGAGCAACCACAACGTGAATCTGACCCTGCAGGAGAACTCGCTGATCAGCGAGAGCCAGCCCGATGCGCTGGAACGCATGGACGACAAGCAGCTCAAGGAACTGCAGAGCCGACTGCGGACCGCACGCGAGAAGAACTTCAGCCTGCTGAAGCGCCAGGGTGCGGCCCGGGTCGGGGCCGAAGGCGCTCGCGGCGCCGCGCAACCCGCGAATGAACGGCGTGGCGAAAAGGTGGAGGTCTTCGACGAAGCGCTGGCTCGAGTGAGTCACCGCCTCGACGCGGTCTAGGGACGCTCGCGCGACGAATCGGTCGAACTCGGCGCACGAGTTCCGGGCGTGTTGGATAGTCCGCTCTATGAGCGATAACGCCTTTCCCGATGTCCGATGGGGCCGCAGCCCCGGCCGGCTCGTGCTGCGGCCGATCACCGCGGTTCTCGGTTCGAAGGCGGGTGCCTGGTGTGTTCGGAAGCTGACGCCGTTGGATCACCGACTCTTGCGGCGAAGCCGCGGACGCTTCACGATCTTCGGTCCGGTCGGAGTGCCACTGCTGCTGCTCACGACGACGGGCAGCAAGACGGGACAGCGGCGCGAGATACCGCTGACCTACCTGCGCGAAGGCGACCGGTTGTATCTGGTCGGCAGCAACTTCGGACAGACCCGTCATCCGGCGTGGTCGTCGAACCTACTGGCGGACCCCAACGCGTGGGTGACGATGGGCGGACACGAGATATCCGTCGTCGCCAAGCGGCTGACTGGGCCCGAGAGTGAGCGTGTCTACCAAAATTTCGCCGACTACGCCAGCAATTACGGCGCTTACCGAGACCGAACCGATCGCGACATCAGGGTTTTCGAGTTGACGAGGCGCTGACGGCTACGCGGTGCGGATCGTCGACGTCGCGAGCCGTGCCGTCGCCCGGTCAGGGCGGATCGGCCGACGATCCCCCCTCGGACACGTTGCCGAGCTGGCGGACACGAATCGCGCGTCGTAGGCATCCATCCACCTCTCGTCGTCACAGAGGAACGGGTAGTCGGTAGCCACCATGTGCCGGACGGCGAGCATCGCGAATGGTGCGTCCAACGGCCTGAAGTCCGGGTTGCGCAAACCTCGGTGCTGGTGGCCTGGGTAGAACTGGCCGACCATCAATCCGCGTTTCACGAACGCCGTCTTGCATTCATCTTGGACGGCGTCGATCTGCCCGAATTCGGTCACCTCGGGGAAGACCAGGACGACGGCCTTATAGACGGAGTCCGGTGCTTCGGCCGGCGGGAGCGAAGGGAAAGCCGCAGCGATCTCCTCGAGCAGGGCGACCATTCTGCAGTGGTCAAGTGTGTTGCCGCGCACCAACGCCACCCGAAACAAATTCTTCTTGATCGAGGTGCCGGTGAACGGACAGACCGCACCGGAGCGCCCGAGATCAGGATGAGACTTGCTCAGCCAGTTCTCGGCCCAATCCTTGATCGTGTCGAATTCGCCCATCGGGTCGGCCCCCGGCGCCGGATCGGAGAGACCCGACAGCGTCACCGGCAGGTCGAAAGCATCGCGACTCCGCGCACTCACGTCCGCCCACTCTCACAGATCGATTCCCTTGCGGCGCATAGCGATTCGAACATGATCTCGGCGAGGCGCGCCGCCTCGGACTGCCGCAGCAGGCTGGTATGGTCACCGCCCACGAGATGCCCCGCTATTGGGCCCTGATGGAACTCGTCCCAGCCCAATAAGTCGTTTTCGGCAGCGGCAGCGGTCGCCTCGCTCACGAACAAGTGCATCGGCACGCGATGTCCCGGCAGCCGATAGCGTTTACCCACGGTGGTAACGCCCCGATAGTCGAAGCCGCGTTGTCGAAGAGGGATTCGGCTGCCAATGACCCGAAGCGAGGCCGTCGCGTACTTGGCCCACCGCTCACGGGCCGGCCGATGGCGTATCGAGCGGAGCCGCCACCGCATCGTCAGCTGTGTGCGCTTCAACGGCGGTGCCGTCGTATCCAGAATGCACAGCCACTCGATCTGCTGGCCGGCCGCGACGGCCTGACGGGCGACTTCGTAGGCCAACAGGCCGCCGATCGAGTATCCGACCAGAGCCAGCGGACCGGTCGGCTGCCGGTCGCGGATCATCGAAAGGGTTTGTCTGGCAAGCTCTTCGATCGTCACGGATCGGTCGAACAGGCCGCTGGGCTGTTCGGGTACCAGCGGGTGTACCGGCTGCGCGGTACCCCACTGTGCCGCGAAATGTCGAAGGCTCATGGCCGACACGGAATCGGCGAAGATGAAATGCAGTGGCGGGTTGGTGTCGACTTCGCCTGTCTTGTCGGGGCTTTCGGCACTGAGCCACTCCGCGAGTTTGCCAACGATGCGGCCGCTGTCGATGAACGACTCGAGCGACAGCGCAACACCGAATACCCGCTTGACTTCCGAGATCAGCCGGGCCGCCAACAACGAATTACCGCCGAGGTCAAAAAAGTCGGACCTGATGTCGGTGACGGGCGTGCCCAACAGGTCTCCCCACAGTGCTGCCACCCGCGCCTCGGTGTCTGTTCGCGGCGGCTGGGCGTCAACGGCATTTATGTCGAGCGGGGGCGGTGCGGGTAGCGCGGCCTTGTCGAGTTTCCCGCTCGGCGTCATCGGCAGGACAGGCAGCTGCACAAATGCGTTGGGCACCATGTATTCGGGCAGTCGACGTCGCAACCAGTCACGTGCCTCGGCGCCGCTCAGGCCGCCCCGTTCACCGACGATGTACGCGACCAATTGCGCGTCAGCGGAGGGCAATTCCCGAGCAGCCACCGCACAGGCGCCTACCGCCGGGTGTTCGCACAGGACGGACTCGATCTCGCCTGGTTCGATGCGACAGCCACGGACCTTGAATTGCTCGTCGTAGCGGCCCAGATGCTGCAGACGCCCGTCGGGCAAGAATCTGCCGCGGTCGCCGGTCCGGTAGATTCGCCCGTCGGCGTGAAAAGGATCGTCAGCGAAGCGGTATGCCTGTTCGTCGGGTCGGTTGAGGTAGCCGCGGCCGACGCCGACACCGCCGATGCAGATCTCGCCCGGGACCCCGACCGGTTGCAGGCGTCCTCGGGAATCGGTGATGTACACCCGCACATTCGGCAACGGCGTGCCCACGGTGATGCTGTCGCCCTTGACTAGTCGTGCGATGCTGGTGCCGGCGGTCGCCTCGGTCGGGCCATAGCCGTTCCAGACCGCGCCGCACCGTTGCAGCAGGGCCTCGGCCAACCCCTCGGTGAGCGTCTCGCCACCAGACGCCGCCCTGAGCCGGCGGTCGCCGGACCAGCCGGCGGCAATGAGGGCGGCCCACGTGGTGGGTGTCGTAAACATGAATGTCGCACCGCGGTCAGCGATCAACCCGCTCAGCGATGCAGGGTTCACCGCTTGATCGGGGGTGGCCAGCACTACGCGTGCTCCACAGACGAGTGCGGAGAAGATGTCGAAAAGCGCCATATCGAAACTGATCGATGCCACCGACAACACTGTGTCGCCGGATCGAATGCCGAACTCGCTGACCAAGTTTCGCATCAGATTCGTGGCGCCGCGATGTTCGACGAGCACCGGCTTCGGACGACCGGTAGAGCCGGATGTGCAGATCACATAGGCGAGATCTGTCGACGACATTTTTTGTTCGTCGGGCACGGTGTGCTGGCGGGGTGGGTACGCTCCGACGTCACCGATTTTGACGACCGTGGCGCTGATCGCTTCGACGCCGGCCGAAAGCTCACGATCGGTCAGGATGACGGTCGCGCCAGCATCCTTGATGCAGAGAGCGTTTCGGGTAGCGGGTTGGCGTGGGTCCAGCGGCAGGAAAGCCGCCCCCGACATCAGGACTCCCAGAATCGCCGCGGCCACATCGGGCGTGCGGCCCAACAGTAGGGCCACCAACGCGCCAGGCTTGACCCCCGCTTGTACCAACGACGACGCAATGTTGCCGGCACGGTCGTCGAGTTGCCGGTAGGTCAGGGTCGTGTCGACTGCCGTGATCGCTGCGGCATCGGGTGTGCGTGCGACCTGCGATCTGATGAGCTCGTGCACGCATCGCGACGACACCCCGTCCGCGCTGGTTCGATTCCAACTCAACTGTCGTTGGCGCTCTTCCGCGGTAACTACATCGTGGTCGGCCATCGGTCGGGTCGGTTCCGCAGCAACGGCATCGAGCAGACGACCCCAATGCGAGGCCATCGCGCGGGCTGTCTCGCGCTCGAATACGTCCGGGTCGAAGGCGAACTCGCCCACCAGCCGTCCATCGTCCCGCCCGTCCACCTCAGTGCCGATGTCGACGAGCGCCGAGTCGACAGCGTCAGACGCCTCCACGCCGTAACGTGCCTCGGCCAGCACGCGACGGATCCGGACAAGGAGTTCACTGAAGGGCTCGTGCCCTGACACTCCACATGCCACAAGCAGCGGCGTCACGCGGTTGCCGGCACTGCCGAAGACCACCTTGGTCGAATCGGTATACAGATGAAGCCACCACGCGAACGCGGCGGTGAGCGCATCAGAAAGGTCACCGTCGACGGTGCGCGCCGCGGTGCGCAGACCGTCTGCGGTGGCGTGGCTGATCGCCAGCGAGATCGCCCCGCTCGCACAACCCTGACGCGACGATCGTGGACGATCGCACGGAATTCCGCTGAGTGTGCCGGCGGTCAGCCGCAACATCGATTGAGTCACGGTCATCTGCTCGCTCGCCCGTACCGGCCCGCGCGTGACCCGCGGCAGCAGGGAGCTGCAACCGCGAAGGTCTGAGGCACTGTGACGACCAACGACATGCGATTCTCCGGGCGTTGACGGCGGCCACGCCCCTCGAACGCCGGACCTGACCTTCATACTATAGATATGCTGAGAGGAGACTATACATACAAATAGTAGTCAAAATGGTCAATTACATACCGTGAGTTCGGCGGTGCCTAATCGCGGGACGGCCGACAATCCGGCATCGTCTGGCTCGACGCCAGGAATGGGCTGGTCAGATGACGGAATCCGGGGCTCGCCGGGTCACGGGACGAGGACGACCTTGCCGACGTTCTCCCGCGCCGCCAGAATCCGATGCGCCTCAGGCGCGTTGGCGAACGGTATCGCCGCGTGCACGACCGGCGATGCCGTGCCGTCGGTCAGCGCCGTCGACAGCGGTCCGATCCACGGCTCGAGCGTCCCGCGGTCGTCCCACAGTCGCAGCATGTTGATGCCGACGACCGTCTTGGAGTCGCTGATCTGCGAGATCAGACTGAGGCCGCGCAACATGGCCAGCGCCTGCGGCGCGGCTCGCAGCAGCGACCGCTTCTCGCCCTGCTGCAGCGCCGAAAGACCGTATGCGACAAGCCTTCCACCCGGGCGCAGCAGATTGAACGACCGCTTCAGCGACGTGCCGCCGAGCCCGTCGAGCACCATGTCGTACGGGCCCAGGCCTTTCCACCAGCCGTCGCGGCGATAGTCGATGGCCTTGTCGACACCGAGCGCGGTCAGCTGAGCATGCTTGCCCGGTGATGCGGTGCCGTGCACGATCGCGCCCGCCGCCTTGGCGAGTTGGATCGCCGCGATGCCGACGCCGCCGGCGGCCGCATGCACCAGCACCTGCTCGCCCGCGCGCAACGAGCCGTAACCCTGCAGCGCCGCCCACGCCGTCGCATAGTTGACCGGGACCGCGGCCCCCTGCTCGAAGCTCATCGAATCCGGCAGCGGCACAGTGTCATTCGCGCCGGCGTTGACGGTCTCGGCGTAGCCGCCGAAGCGTGTTCCCGCCAGCACCCGCTGGCCTACCCGCGCAGGGTCGACGCCGGCGCCCACCCCCTCGATCGTCCCCGCCACTTCGTAGCCGACGACGCAGGGGAGCTTGGGCGCATCGGGATACAGCCCGACGCGGGCGAGATGGTCGGCGAAGTTCACCCCGGCCGCACGCACCGCAATGCGCACCTGACCGGCCGCCGGCGGCGGCGGATCCGGACGTTCCTCTTCCTTGAGCACGGACGGAGGACCGTGCCGGGTGATGACGACGGCGCGCATAGCTAAAGGTGAGCGGCCACGAAATCGGCTGCCTGCCCGGGCATTCCGGAGTGCGGATAGGACTGGTGAGCCGGAGAGGATATGTCATCGTGGCTGGGAATGGTGTACATCGCACCCTGGGCGCAGACGGGGTCGCCGGACGCGCACAGGTCGATGGCCTTCGCCCCGTACCACGGGCTGACGGTGCTCACCGGCGCCCCCAGATATCGGTCCGACGGATTGCCGAACAGGGCAAGCGCCGCAACATGATCGGCTACTTCGGCGGTGAGAATGTCAGGGACGAAACCGGCCACCGGGGCCTGGGCGATGGTGATCTGGTCGATCACGAATGCACCCTGCGAGTATCCGCCGAGCACCAACTTGGTGTTGGGGCAGCTGGCGGCCACGCCGTTGACGTGTGCGTTGGCGTCCTCGGTGCCGGCGTTCGCCGATGGCACGAAGTCGCCCGAGGCGGGGTAGTTGACCGGGTAGACCGCGATCGAGCGGCCACCGACACGGGTGCGCAGAGCGTCGATGAATTCCTGGCCGACCACGCCGACGCCGGGCGGCTCGCCGGTAGCGCGGGCGAATGTCACGTCGATGTCCGGGCAGGGGGCCGCGGACGCGGATGGGGGAGCAGTGGCGGCGCCGATCAGCGCGGACCAGGTCGCCACTGTCATCACGGCGCCTATCAGCCGGGCGGTCATTGGTTCATGCTGGCACATCGGCGGCGCGTGCGGGGCGCCATCAACCGCGCAATTGCGACTCGGGTATCTACCCCGCAGCGCCGTTCGGCAGTGCGAAGAACTCGAGCGCGATGCCGTCCGGATCGCGGAAACTCAGCCCCGAGCCGTAGGGGGCGTCGACGATCCCGCCGTGCTGAATATGGAGCGCGTTGAGACGCTCCATCCACGTCTCCAACTCGGCGCGGTCCGCGCAACCGAACCCGACATGGTCGAGCCCGACCCTGAACTCGCTGAAGCGTTCGTCGGGCGCCGGATGCTCGTGCTGGTGGATGCCGACCAGGGTTCCGCCGCCGAGGATCCATACCTGGTGCCGGAATCCGGCGGCGGTGTGCTCGTCGATCACCGGGTCGGCGTCGAACAGCCGGCGGTACCAGGGACCGCTCACCGCCATGTCGCGCACGGTCAGGGCGACATGGTTCAGTGTGAAAGAAGCCATGCTGGAGATTCCTTTCTGGCCGGTCTGCACCGACGGGCGATGTCGGGCCTCATCAGTGTGACCTACGTCTCACCTTTTGGCGCAGGGTGGCGAGCGCCACATTTACTTCGGCACTCTAATTAGTCATGCTTGCTATATGACTTCGCAGCTGACTTCCAAGCGCACTGACAACGACGTCCTGCCCAAGGACTTCGACACCACCAACGGCCCCGTCTTTCTGCAGCCGTGGTTCTGGTTGGCCATCGTCGGCGTCATCGGCATGGTCGCGCTCACCATCTTCGGCTAGGGCTCACACCACCCGCCGACCGCGGCGGGCGCGGAAGCGCATGTCATACAGATAGAGCCGATAGCCCAGGATCCACGCGTGATGTGGAATGAGACGGTCGGCCAATCGCAAGGCAGTAAGCAACCACTCGAACCGTCGCTGCTGGGATTCTGACCAGTCCAACCGCATCAAAGTGCGGAACTCCGGAGGCAGAAAGCCCGTCGTCGCGAACAGATTGAACGGCCCAGCGACCGCGCGCAGTGGCCACGGAAGAAATGCCAGTGCCGCGACGCCGCGAAGATGCTCGCGGACCGGAGGATCGATGCGCAGGTCTTCTAACGACCGCTTCCAATAGTCGTCGAACGCGACTCGATCGGGCGGCCACATCGATTCGCGCACTTGCAGCGTGGTGCCGAGCCGCTGCGCATCCCGGTACACCGCGTCGGCCGCCGCTTCATCCAGCTGGCCATACAGGTATTCATGCTGGTCGACGAAGTAGCGGTAGAGGCACGCCGCCACCCACAACTGCAGCGTGGGATCGAACGCGCTGTATGACACCGGACTCGACGCCGTCGACCGCACTTGGCGGTGCGCGGTGTCGACGGCGGCGCGGATCAACGCTCGGTCGGATTCGGTGCCGATGGTCGCGACGGCCAGATACGTTCCGGTGGTCCGCGCCCGTTTGAATGGATGCTTGTAGACGTTGCCGCTGTCGACCGGGCTCTCCAGCACGCCGTAGCCCACCCCGGGTAGCGACAGCTGCATAATCACGTTGGCGGCGGGCAGCAGCGCCGCGGCGGGATTCAGCAGGTCGGCGACCCGCGTGACGTGCCGCTTCATCAGGTGTCTCCCTCGCCGCGAGGCCCCATCAGCCGAGTAGACCACGTGTGAGACGCTGCCGGAGTGTTTGGCACCACGCGGCAGACCCGGGCCGTTGGAGTGCTGTTGGGATATCTGGCTGACCTTTACTTGGGCGATCCGCAAACCGGGCATCCGGTGGCGGGATTCGGTGCTGCGGCAGGCTCGCTCGAACGATTCGCCTACCGCGACAGCCGGGCCGCCGGCGCCGCGTACACCGCAGGTCTGGTCGGCGTGGTGAGCGTGGTCGGTGCAACGCTCGAACAGCGGGCCCGCCGATGCGGTCCGGGCGGATCGGCGGTGACGATCGCGGTGGCGACCTGGGTCGCGCTCGGCGGGACATCGCTGGCGCGCGTCGGATCGGCGATGAGTGACCTGCTGACCCGCGATGACCTGGACGCCGCCCGCCGGCTGTTGCCCTCGCTGTGTGGACGTGACCCTGCCACGCTTGACGCCGCGGGGCTGACCCGGGCGACGGTGGAATCGTTGGCCGAGAACACCTCGGACGCACAGGTCGCGCCGCTGCTGTGGGCGGCGGTCGGCGGTGTGCCCGGAGTTCTCGGCTATCGGGCCGTCAACACCCTGGACGCGATGATCGGGCACCGGTCCGTACGCTATGCCCGATTTGGTTGGGCCGCTGCACGATTGGATGATGCAGCCAACTACATCGCGGCGCGGCTGACGGCGGCGCTTACGGCGGTATGCGCGCCGATCGTCGGAGGCTCGCCGGTGGGCGCGGTGCGGGCGTGGCGCCGCGACGCGGGCCGTCATCCCAGCCCGAACGCCGGTGTCGTGGAAGCGGCCTTCGCCGGCGCACTGGGTGTCCGACTCGGCGGCCCGACCCACTATCACTACGAGTTGCAGATCCGCCCGACCCTCGGCGACGGTTCGCCGCCGACGGTGTCCGATGTGGGCCGCGCCGTGCGGCTTTCGCGGGTGGTGCAGGCGGCTGCGGCGGTGACGGTCGCCGCCCTCAGCGTCGCCGTCCGTAGCGGTCGGTGAGTTTGTCCTCGACGGTCGTCGGCGCCGGCTCCTCCGCCGGTTTGGCGCCATGCTCCTTCTCGGCGCGTCGGGCCTGCATCTCGGCATACACGAAGTAGCCCAACAGGATCGGCGCGATGACGCCGAACGTGATCCACTGAATGCCGTAGGACAAGAAGGGGCCCGCGTCCAGGTGGGGCAGCGCGATCACACTCAGTCCGCCAGGCTGGTTGTCGACCAGCTGCAGATACGAGCCGGCCAGCGGGGTGCCGATCAACGTCGCGATCTGACTGGTGCTGATCGAATACACCTGTCGCACACCGTCGTGAGTGAAGGATTGCTTGTCCATGCACCGGCCCCTCGGAATCGCGCAGGCGCGCCGTCAACGTCACGGTGTCGCGGGGTGGTGGGGGGATCGGCGGCACCTTCGAACCGGGCAGTGGCCGCACGTAGCCGCGATCCACCAGCACGGTGGGTCCGCCGTCGACGACGAACGGCAGCAGCACTTCCATCGCCTGGTCGCCCTCCGCGACCCGCAGCCGGGCCACCACCTGCTTGTCCGGCAGATAGTGGCCGGTCGCCGTCACCCGCCGCCACTGCCCGTCGGGAGCCGACGAATCCTGCTGCGGCAGAAGCGTTTTCAACGGCACCGGGTCGGAAGTCAGCGAACGCTGAATCTGATCGTTCTCCCGCGACGTCTTGGTGTTCTTCCCGAGCTGCCACGGCGCAAGCACGCTGAAGCACAGGTAGGTGAACGCGATCACCACGATGGCCAGCGCAACCCAGCCCGGACGCAGCAGGAAGGCCAGGCGCCGCATCAGCCGGACCCGTCCTTCGCCAGCTGCTCGTCGACCCACGTGTGCAGCCCCGGCAGCGACGCCTCGATAGCGGCGAAGGTGACTTCGAAATCGTGGTTGTCGCCGTAATACGGATCGTCGACGTCGAGAACGAAAGCGCCCGAGCGGGGGTCGAAGGATCGCAGCATCCGGATCCGGTCGGTGTCGACGCCCATCTGCTGCAGCAACGGCACGTGATTGCGGGCCAGCGCGATCACCAGATCGGCGTTGATGTGGTCGATGTCGACCTGCGCGGCGCTGTGGTCGGTGGGGTAGCCGTGGGCGCGCAGCACCCGGTTGGCCCGCTCGTCGGCGGACTTGCCGATGTGCCAGCCGGCCGTGCCGGCGCTGCTGACCCGCACGGCGTCGTCCAGGCCGCGCTCGGTGATCTGGTGGGCAAACATCTTCTCCGCCATGGGCGACCGGCAGATGTTGCCGGTGCACACGAACGTGATGTGCAGTTTGGAGTCGCGCTGTTCACGTCAGACACCCAACGCCTTCCGCAATTCGTCGATCGTCGCGACGTGCACGGCGCCGCTGGGCCCGTCTCCGAAATCGGACTGGCCGTAACCCCAGCCGACCACCACGGCATCGATGCCGTGCGCGGCCGCGCCGTCGACGTCGTGGCGGCGGTCGCCGACCATCAGCACCCGCTCGGGAAGCGGCTGCAGTTGCGCCAAGGCGTGCGCGAGCACATCGGCCTTCGCGGCCCGCGTGCCATCGACGCTGGCGCCTGCGATGACGTCGAAGTGCCCGTCGAGACCGAAGTGAGCCAGGATGCGCTGCGCGGTGGGTTCGGCCTTCGAGGTGGCCACCGCGAGACGCACTCCGGCGCTCCGCAGGTCGGCCAGCAACGGCCCGATCCCCTCGAAGAGGCTGTTGATGGCCCAGCCGCGCGTGGTGTAGTCGGCGCGGTAGGCGGCGATCGCGGCCTCGGCGTGCTTGCCCAGACCCATCGCCTCGAAGGTGTGATGCATCGGCGGACCCACGATTTGGCTGGCCAGGTCGCCCTCGGGCACCGCAGCGCCGATTTCATTGAGCGCATGGCGGAAGCTGGACACGATGCCCTCCGCCGAGTCGGTCAGCGTGCCGTCGAGGTCGAAGATCACGAGATCTGCCGGGACCGTGCTTGTCACGTCCCCATTGTCCGTGATGGCCTCGCCCGCTGGTGATCGTGTCCCAATACCAGGCCACTCCGGAAGGTCGTTACTGTTTCAGATGTGGCGAATCCGGAGTCGAGCGCGTCAGTTCCGCTCGCTGCGGCGCGCTACCACGGCGATCAGGCCGCTGAACCCGGCATGCTCGACTTCGCCGTCAACGTGCGCCACACTCAGCCACCCAGCTGGCTGACGGATCGGCTCGCCGCCCGGCTGCCCGACCTCGGCCGATACCCGGGGGCCGACGACGAGGGCGCTGCCCGTCGCGCCGTCGCGCAGCGGCATGGCCGTGCCGTCGACGAGGTCGCGTTGCTGGCCGGAGCCGCCGAGGGATTCGCGTTGCTGGCCAACCTGCGCCCGACGCTCGCGGCGCTGATCGCGCCGTCGTTCACCGAGCCGGACGCCGCGCTGCGGTCGGCGGGCGTGGCAGTGCAACACGTGGTGCTCGACCCGCCGTTCGGGCTGGCCGGCACGCCGGTGCCCGGACGAGGCCGACCTCGTCGTGGTCGGCAACCCGACCAATCCGACCGGGGTGCTGCACACCCGAGAGCAGATCCTGTCGCTGCGGCGTCCCGGCCGCATCGTCGTGGTGGACGAGGCCTTCGCCGACGCGGTGCCCGGCGAGCCCGAATCGCTGTCCGCCGAGCCGCTGCCCGATGTGTTGGTGCTGCGCAGCCTGACCAAGACGTGGTCGCTGGCCGGGCTGCGGGTGGGCTACGCGCTGGGTGCACCGGACGTGCTTGCGCGGCTGACCGCGACTCGGCCGCACTGGCCGATCGGCACTCTGCAGTTGACCGCGATCACGGCCTGCTGTGCGCCCGAGGCGGTCGCCGAGGCGGCGGCCGGGGCGCGGCGACTGACGGCGATGCGTGCCGAGATGGTGGCGGGTTTACGCTCGGCCGGCATCGAGACTGTGGACGGCGACGCGCCGTTCGTGTTGTTCACCGTAGGCGACGCAGCGCTGGTGCGAAAGCATTTGCGTGCCAAAGGGATCGCGGTACGCCGTTGCGACACGTTCGTCGGCCTGGACGGGCCCTACCTGCGCGCCGCGGTGCGGCCGGAGTGGCCGGCGCTGGTCGAGGCGATCGTCGACAGCGGGGCGGCGCGATGACGGTTCGGTTGGGCGCGGTCATCGAGGCGCTGGATGCGGCATACCCGCCCGGGCTCGCCCAGTCCTGGGATTCGGTCGGCCTGGTCTGCGGAGACCCCGACGACACGCTGAGTTCGGTGACCATCGCCGTGGATGCCACCGCGGCGGTGGTCGACGCGGTTCCCGACGGCGGACTGCTGGTGGCTCATCATCCGCTGCTGTTGCGCGGCGTCGACACCGTGGCCGCCAGCACCGCGAAAGGCTCGTTGATCCACCGCCTGATCCGTTCTGGCCGTTCACTGTTCACCGCGCACACCAACGCCGACTCGGCGTCCCCGGGGGTTTCGGACGCGCTGGCGCAGGCGCTCGGGTTGACCGTCGAGGCGGTGTTGGAGCCCGCTCCGGCGCGCCAGGAATTGGACAAGTGGGTGATCTTCGTTCCGGTTGAGAATGCGGATGCTGTGCGGGAGGCCATCTTTGCCGCCGGCGCCGGCCAGATCGGTGACTACTCACACTGCGGCTGGAGCGTCACCGGCACCGGCCAGTTCCTGCCCCATGACGGCGCCAACCCGGCGATCGGCAGGGTCGGTGCGGTGGAGCGGGTGGCCGAGGACCGCGTCGAGGCCGTCGCGCCGACGCGGGCGCGACGCCAGGTGCTGGCGGCCATGCGGGCGGCGCACCCCTACGAGGAGCCGGCCTTCGACGTCATCGCGCTCGCGCCGCTGCCCAGCGATGTCGGGTTGGGGCGAATCGGATTGCTGGAACGACCAGAGTCATTGAGCGCGTTCGTGTCTCGAGTCCGGGCCGGGCTGCCCCAGACGTCGTGGGGAGTGCGCGCCGCGGGCGATCCGGACGCGGCGGTGTCGCGCGTCGCGGTGTGCGGCGGCGCCGGTGACTCGCTGCTGGAGGCCGTCGCCGCGGCCGACGTGCAGGCCTACGTCACCGCAGACCTGCGACACCATCCGGCCGACGAGCATCGCCGCGCCTCGGATGTTGCACTGATCGACGTCGCCCACTGGGCCAGCGAATTCCCGTGGTGCGAACAGGCCGCGGGTGTGCTTAGGTCGGCGTTCGGGTCCGCGCTCTCGGTTGACGTGTGCCGGATCCGCACCGATCCCTGGAACGTCGACAACGTCGTGGGGGGACAGGACACATGAAAGCCGAAGTCGCACAGCAACGCTCGCTGCTCGAAGTCGCCGAGCTCGACGCGGAGCTGGCCAAGATGGACCATCGCGCCGGGCACCTGCCCGAGCGGGCCGACAGCGAGCGAATCAAGGCCGAGCAGGTTGCCGCCAACGACCGGCTGGGCGCCCTGCAGATTGCGTTGGAAGACTTGAACATTGAGGTCGCTCGCTTCGAGTCGGAGATCGACGGCGTGCGCCAGCGCGAGGATCGGGATCGTTCGCTGCTGCAATCCATCGCAGACTCCAAGCAATTGTCCGAGTTGCAACACGAACTGGAGACCCTGCAGCGTCGTCAGTCCAGCCTGGAGGATTCGCTGCTGGAGGTGATGGAGCGTCGCGAGCAGCTACAGACGCAGCAGGCCGCCGAAGAGGCGGTCATCGAGGGGCTGCGCGCCGACCTGGCCGCCGCGCAGCAGGCCATCGACAGCACGCTGGCCGACCTCGATCACCATCGCCGGGTGCACTCCGCGCGCCGCGACGAGCTCACCGCCGGCCTGGCGCCCGACCTGCTGGCACTCTACGAACGGCAGCGGGCCAGCGGCGGTCCCGGGGCGGCGCTGCTGCAGGGCGGCCGCTGCGGGGCGTGCCGCATCGAGATCGACCGTGGCGAGCTGGCCCGAATCTCCGCGGCGGCCGACGACGAGGTCCTGCGCTGTCCTGAGTGCAACGCAATCTTGTTGCGAATCAAGGGTATCAACCGGTGAAGGTCATCGTCGAGGCCGATGGCGGGTCGCGCGGCAACCCGGGACCGGCGGGCTACGGGTCGGTGGTGTGGAGCGCGGATCGGTCGCTCGTGCTGGCCGAAGCCAAGCAGTCGATTGGGCGGGCCACCAACAACGTCGCCGAATATTGCGGTCTGATAGCGGGTTTGGAGGAGGCCGCGAATCTGCACGCGACCGAGGTCGCGGTGGCGATGGATTCAAAGCTGGTCGTCGAACAGATGTCCGGGCGGTGGAAGGTCAAGCATCCGGACCTGGCCGAGCTGAACGCCCGAGCCCGTTCGCTCGCAGCGCGATTCGACCGGATCACCTACACGTGGATCCCGCGGGCCGATAACTCCCACGCCGACCGGTTGGCCAACGAGGCAATGGATGCGGCGGCCGGGCTGTCGGCGCACGCCGATGCCTCGCCCGCACCCGCCGTCACTGAGACGCAGTCGCCGGGGTGGAGCGGCGCGCGCGGGGCCGCCACCCAGCTGCTGTTGCTGCGGCACGGGCAGACCGAATTGTCGGTGCAGCGGCGCTATTCGGGCCGCGGCAATCCGCCGCTGACCACGTTGGGCCGGCAACAGGCCGAGGCGGCCGCGACTTTTTTGGGCGCGCGGGGCGGAATCGCCGCGGTGATCAGCTCACCGTTGCAGCGCTGCCACGACACTGCGACCGCCGCGGCCAAACGGCTGGGTCTCGACGTCGCGGTGGACGACGACCTGATCGAGACGGACTTCGGCGGGTGGGAGGGGCTGACCTTCTCCGAAGCCTCCGAACAGGACCCCGACTTGCACCGGCGCTGGCTGCGTGACACCAGCACCGAGCCGCCCGGCGGGGAAAGCTTCGATCACGTCAACGAGCGGGTGTCTCGCGCGCGGGATCGCATCGTCGCCGAGCACGGCGGGAGGACGGTGCTGGTGGTGTCGCACGTGACCCCGATCAAGATGCTGCTGCGCGAAGCGCTCGACGCCGGCCCGGGGATCCTCTACCGGCTGCATCTGGACCTGGCATCGCTGAGCATCGCGGAGTTCTACCCCGACGGCGCGTCGTCGGTCCGGCTGGTCAACCAGACCGGGTATTTGGGTTAGAGATCGGCGACGTCCGGGTAGTGAGCCAACTGTGGAGTGGTTAGCGTCGCACGCCCTGGCTATCGGGTCGGCGTTGCTGGCGGCGTTTTTCGCAGCGGTCGGCATCGTCGTGCGGCAGCGTGCGATTCAGGCGGAGGCTGAGGCGTCGGCCGATTCGGGAGCGATCGTGACGTCGTGGGTTCGTCAACCGGCGTGGTGGTTGGGAACCCTGGGTGCGATCGGCGGATATGTGTTCCAGGCGCTGGCCTTGGCGCACGGGTCCTTGCTCCTTGTGCAGCCGCTGCTGGTCTCGTCGTTGCTGTTCGTGCTGCCGTTGGGCGCGCGTTTCTCCAATCAGCATGTGCGAGCGCGTGACTGGGGCTGGGCAGTGTTGCTGATAGCCGCGCTCACGGTGTTCGTTCTGGTTGGGCAGCCGCGTGAAGGCCACTACCGGGCGCCGGTCCCCGCGTGGAGCGTGGCGCTGGCGACTTCGGTGCCGGTGGTGCTCGTCTGTGTGCTGGCCGCCCGACGCGCTAGTGGCCGGCGTCGCGCGATGTTGTTGGCGGGCGCCGTCGCGGTGCTCCTCGGCATGGTCGCGGTCTTGACGAAAGTGAGCACCCACCGCCTCGTCACCCATGGGTGGCACGGTTTGCTGATCGTGCCGGCGCCGTATCTATTGGTGGCACTCGCGGTCACCGTGACGGTCTTGCAGCAGTCGGCGTTCCACGCCGGCGCGTTGCAGGCGTCGGTGCCGGTCATGCTCGTCGGTGAGCCCGTGGTGGCCGTGTTGCTGGGTGTAGTGATACTCGGCGAGCATCTGGTGGTGCGGGGGGTGGGCGCGGTGATACTCGGGGTGGCCGTCGCTGCGATGACCGCCGCGACGATCGCGCTGGGTAGGGATTCGGCCCCTGCTGGTCCGCCAGCCAAAACGTCCGCGGAACCGGAAATGTCGCGGTAACAACGCAATCCGTGGGTATGCTCGCGCGTCAAAGTCCTCCTTGAGTCCAGAAAGCGGCACAGGACGATGCTGACGAGTACTGCAGTCGATGCGGTCGGCGATGGAACGTGCCGCTACCGCTACCGCGCCCGTGAACAGTTCGGCGCGTACTCCTCCAGCGTGAACTCCGCGCTGATCTTCGTGCACGAGCACCTGGTGGCATGGTCGCTGCGCGACCGGGCCCCGGCGGCCAGCACGGTGATGACCGTGTTCGCCGAGAACGCCCTGGCGTATGCGACCGAAGGGTTCGACGTGCGCCTCGAAAGCACCGACGACGAGGTCGTCATTGCGGTGTCGGATTCCAGTCCGGCACTCGCGGTCCGGCGGCAGCGCGCGCCCGGCAGTTGTCCCGCGGGCTTGGACATCGTCTCGGCGCTGTGCCGTCGCTGGGGCAATACGCCCACGTCCGCTGGCAAGACCGTGTGGGCGCGGATCGGTCCCGATGAGTCCTTCGCCACGATCACCGGCCGGTTGAATTCAGGCGGCGTCGTGAAAGATCAGCCCGAGCGCATACCGTTCGCCGGATCGCACCACTGACAGTCCGTGGCGGACGGCCGCGGCCGACCAACCCCGGGCGGATCGCACCGGCCGGTCGCGGGTGGTGAACAGGTAACCGTGGCCCTGCGGCAATTGGGTTGCGGTACCACGTGACTGGGCCCGCGCCCGTTGTTCGACGAGCATGAATTCGCCGCCGGTGAACTCTTTGTCCGGGTCGCTCAGGTTGATCACCACCTGAAGCGGAAAGACCAAGTCGCCGTAGAGGTCTCGATGCAGTGCGTTCCAGTCGTTCGTTCCGTATCGGAGCACCAGCGCGGTCGACCGCGTCTGCCCCGCCGCATGACACATCGCCAGCCACTCGTCGAGGGTGTCGGGCCAGGGGGCAACGCGGCCCAACTTGGCCCACCAATCCCGGGCGATCGGCAGCAGCCGCGGATACAGCGCCCGCTTGAGGTGCTCGATCGGCTCGGGGTAGGGGGAGTGGAAGTAGCGGTAGTGCCCGGAACCGTAGCGACGCGGCGCCATGTCGATGGTCGAGCGGAACAAGTCGTCGTCATCGAAGAGCGAGCGAACCCGTCGGGCCTCCGACGTCGTCACCAGGCGGGGCAGCAACGCGCCACCAAAGTCGTTGACGGTGGCGGAGATCGCCTCCCAGTCCCCGCTGTCGACGCGCGTAGACCATCGATTCGCCGGCATCAACATCGCCCTCCCTTCGCTCCCACCCTGTAGACGATAGGGATGACCGCGATGTGAGGCGCGGGTATAGCCGCTGGCCTGCGGATTCCGCAACGAGTACGGTGTTAGCGCGGACGAGTTGGCTGGGCGGCCGCGGCTCGGGCTTCGCTACGAGTCGAGGAAAGTCCGGACTTCACAGAGCAGGGTGATTGCTAACGGCAATCCGAGGCGACTCGCGGGAAAGTGCCACAGAAAACAAACCGCCACTTATCAAGGTGGTAAGGGTGAAACGGTGCGGTAAGAGCGCACCAGCGTTCCGGGTGACCGGAATGGCTAGGCAAACCCCACCCGAAGCAAGGTCAAGAAGACCGCACTACGGTGCGGTCGCGCAGGTGTTCGAGGGTTGCTCGCCCGAGCCTGCGGGTAGACCGCTCGAGGCACCCGGCGACGGTGTGCCCAGATGGATGGTCGCCGCCGCGTTACCTGTAACGCGGAACAGAATCCGGCTTACAGGCCAACTCGCCCCCCTTTGACCTTCACTTCATCTAAATGAGCCCTTCCGTCCGCAGCACGTCCGCAGCAGATCCGAGCACAGAATCAATAGCTATGCGTGTCCGGTCGTCAGAATCCGGCCACAATGGCGGGATGGCATCTCTGGCGTTGGCGGACAAGGCTGAGGACGAATCGTCTGGTGTTAGCTGAGCTATTGCCATGCCTGTTCATCGACGGTGATGTTACCGAAAAGCTGGTTAGTTACAAGGGCCTGTAACGTACACAAATCACGTGGTACCAGCATCGTGATGCAGCACCCGGCAGGGCAGCGAAAGCTTTGAATTTTTGTGTGCCGAGCCATTCCCAAACGCCCGGCTTGAGCGTAGCTTAAGTTTTGCCTGAGAACTATGGGGCCGCCGGGCAGCACCGTTTCAGCGCAGCTCAAGGATCGAAGCAGGTGAGGGAATCTCATGCACGCTGCAACTATTCGATCAGCCGTCATCCGCAGAAATGCAGTAGTCGCCTACTCACAATTGAGTAGTCGTCTACTGAGGCGCCCACCCTCTACCGCACCGCAGAGTTGATCACGGTGCTTAGTACTTTCTCAGATAGGAGTCCTGACATGAGTGCCAACAATCGCAGCTCCGAGAACATCAAGATTGGAGGCTCGTACATGAGTCTCAAGGATCGCACCCCTAGGCGCCGCCGTGTCGCGTTAGGCCTCGGCGCCACTGCCGGCGGCGTGCTGACCGCCGCCTTCATGTCGATGGGCACGGCGGCCGCCATCCCGGCGGACGACCCGTTCAGCGACCTGGGAGTAACCGGCAGCACCGGCACCACGCTGGATCAGGGCTTGACATGCCCTGAATCCCACCTTTGCTAGCGTGCTGGACGGATACGTCGACAACTTCCCGGTCGCCGCAGCGGACGCCGACACGTTCACTGAGCTCTTGGGGTCTGCCCAAGGTGGCCCTCTTGACACGGCGTTTCCCATGCTGTCTGCCGATTTGGCCGCGTTCACTGACCAGCTCACGGACGGCGCAAACGCCGGGGACCCCGGCGCGTTCGTCGACCTCTTCGGGCCCGGCGCTGCCTTCCTTGACACGCTGTTTCCGGCTCTCTCGGTTTCGTTAGACCCTGCCTATGACAGTTTTGACGCCGTGGGCAGTCCCTTCGCGGACTTGTTCGGGGCCGCCGGTACCCCGATTGACAGCTTCGTGGACCTCATCCCGTTCGGTACCACGACTCTGGGTGGCTTCCTCGACTCGTTCACTGACGCATTCGTCGCCGCCGGCGTCTAATCGGGGCTGCCGTCTGGCTGGCGGGACCCAGACCGATCCCGCCAGTCAGACGGCGACACGACTTCCGTCGATCGACGTGGTAATACTGGCGCGGGCCTCGGATACGACCCAGCGATTCATCACCGCCTCAGGACTCCGCTTGGAGAACTGATACAAGGGTGTGGGAGTCACAAATTCCTCGGGGTTGAAGCGCGCAACGCCGATTGACGACTCGGCCCGCCACGAGGACGGGCCGATAACTGTTCAGACGGCGATTACCGGGGGGCCCGTCAGTTCTGCTGCGCTTCCCAGCGCGCCTCTATGAGTACGCCGGCGAGAAGGTCAGCGAGCAGTTCGCTTCGATCGTTCTGCGGGAACACGAGGTGAGCGCCGGCTATGCAGAGCTGTTCGGCGCGTTCAAAACGCGCGATCTGCTCGGCTGTCAGTTGGTCGGCGAGGTCGCGCCAGGTGGTGGCGTTTTCGTCGTGCTTCGCGGTCAACACGCTACCCACCTATCCAGCTCATCGACAGCCCCGAAGGAGGGCCACGAATGAGAAAGACGGCCTCGCCGGGCGACAATGACGGCGCATAATGCCGAAGATGGCCGACGGAGTGGAGCTGAAGCGATACCTGTTGAATCGCGAGATCGTGTTCTGGACGGAAGAGGGCCGGGACCGAACAGGGGATCGGATCGCCAACCTGCCTGCATATGGTGATGAGGCCACGCAAGAGCGCGCCTGGGAGGAGCATTGCCTGAAGCGGGCGAACGCTGCGGCGTGGGAGCTAAACGCGCTGGGCGCCCAAGGGTCTCCCCAACCCGACGCAGACTTCATACACCTCGAAGACTGGCGACACCGCGACTCATGAGTTAGGTCCACCGATGCAAACCCGGACCCCCGCAATGACCGCCGGCAATCCCGGCTAGTACGCCTCGGTCTCCCATTGTTGCGCCATCCGCAGCGCGGCCTTGGACGACCCCGCGGGTTGCGGCTCGACCTCGTGCGCGGCCTCGTATTCCGAATCGATGTACAGGTCCAGCGTCCAAGCCTGACCGCCGCACGATGCGACGTAACGTCGGCCGCTATCGCCATGCGCCTCATACAGCACGTGGACAGTCCGCAGTGCGTCCGCAGCAGATTCAGCGACACCCATTATTAGCCAACACATCCAACGTCTTGACCTGGCCAGATTCTTCAGTGCCAACACAGCTAAAGGCAGCAAACGGCCAGATAGCAGAATCCGGCTTACAGGCCAACTCGCCCGCCCCATCGGCGCTACAGCTTGCGGACCGCTTTGTACAGCTTGGTCAGCTTCGGCTCGAGTTGGCGACGGCTTTCGGCGGCCAGCGCGGCCTCCCGCTCGTGAAGCAGGCCGTATGTGAAGGTGTCCTCACCGGCGGCGTGCGCGGCGTCGGCTTGCTGGATCAGATGCTCGCGGGTGACCACGCTGTCCTGGTGATCGCCGAGCAGCGACTGGAGGTTCTTGGCCCGCTTCGACACCTTTTTCGCGCCGGTGGCATCCGCTGTGTAGCGAAGACGCTTGGCGCGCTTGCGGATTCGGTGTATCGCATCGTCGCGCTCGGCGGCGCCGTGGGTCCGTCGCGCGGCCTTGGCCGCTTTTTGGACCTTCTTGCCGGCGGCCGCCACGGTGGTCGGGGCCGACTGGTGCTCGGCCGACGGGGATCCGGCGATCAGTGCGTCGAGTCCGTCGAGCAGCCGGAAGTATCGCGGTAAACGTAAGGCGGCCAACGCATGTCGAAGCCCGGTGCGATAGCGCTGTTCGGCGCCGCCGACCAATCGCTCGCGAATCGGTCCGCGGACCAGTTCCGGCGGCACATCGTCCAGCGCGCTCCCATAACGCTCGGCCAACACTTCGGCGTCGCGAGCCACACCCAGCACATTGCCCAGCTCGCGCAGTTCGTCGATGATCGGCGCGTCGCCCGTGAGCCCGAACGAATCCGGCGAAGCCTGCAGCAGGCTGCGGATCTTGCGGGCCGTCACCCGCATCTGGTGGACCGAGTCGTCGACCTCGCCCCGCACCGCGCGATCCCACACCAGCAACTCGCCGATCTGCTCGGCCATCGCCCGGTGCAGCGGGTCGTCCGGCGTTTCGCTGGGCGACGTGCCAAGCACCCGCGCCAGCTTGGAGCCGACTCCGGCCGGCTTCGCACCGGCATCGAACAGGCGCTCGGACACCTGATCCATCAATTCGCCGTCCGCTTCGTCGCCGACGAGTTCGAGTTCCCACTCCCGCCACTGCTGCGGCGAGGTGGCGCCGTCGGCGCCCTGTCCGGCGGTGACCTGGTCGTCGCAGAACTCGGCGACGACGGCATCGTGCTCACCGTGCAACAGCGCAACCTCGCGGGTGGTGCTGATCCGGGCCACCGGGTTCAGCGGGCGGTCGCGGACGACGGCGAGTACCACGTCGCGCAGTTCGGCCGGCACCTCGTGGTGCTCGCCGGTATCCAGCGGCGCTCGCACCTCGGTGCGCGCGTCCGGGCCGGACGGCAGCTTCAGGTGCCACCCTTCGTCGGGGCCACCGATGCGACGGCGCAACGTAATTCGGTTCGACGCCAGGTCGCAGTCGGGGGTGTCGTAGTAGACGGCGTCAAGGGTTTGGGTCTCCGCGCGCTCCACCCGGGTGAGGCCCGGAATGCCATCGAATGACGGTGGCTCCGTGTAGGCGTCGACGTCGAACTTGCGCTCGATCTCGAGATAACGGGACGGACCGCTGGGGGACATGGCCGTTAGCGTGCCACGTCTGGGTCCGGGTTAAACCAGAGGCCTAGAAGCTGTGCTCGTCGTCGGGGAAGGCTCCGGACGCGACCTCGTCGGCGTACTGCGTTGCCGCGCGGTGCAATTCGCCACCGACGTCGCCGAACCGCTTGACGAATTTGGCGGTCTTGCCGCTGGTGAGTCCGGCCATGTCCTGCCACACCAGCACCTGGGCGTCGCAGCTGCGGCCCGCGCCGATGCCGACGGTCGGAATCGTCAGCTTGCCGGTGATCTGGGTGGCCAACTCGGCGGGCACCATCTCCATCACGACGGCGAACGCCCCGGCTTCGGCGACGGCGATCGCGTCGTGGATGGTCTGCTCGGCGGCGTCGCCGCGGCCCTGCACCCGGAAACCACCCAGTGTGTTGACGCTCTGCGGCGTGAACCCGATGTGCGCCATCACCGGAATACCCGCGGCGGTGAGGGCTGCGATTTGCGGGGCGACCCGTTCGCCGCCCTCCAGCTTGACCGCGTGGGCGCCGGCCTCCTTCATGAATCGGATTGCGGCGTCGAGCGCCGCGGCGGGGCCGGCCTCGTAGCTGCCGAACGGCAGATCGGCGACCACCAGAGCGTGCGGGGCGCCGCGCACCACGCCACGGACCAGTGGGATCAGTTCGTCGACCGAGACGGGCACGGTGGTGTCGTAGCCGTAGACGACGTTGGCCGCCGAGTCGCCGACCAGGAGCACCGGAATGCCGGCGTCGTCGAAGACGCGCGCGGTGGAGTAGTCGTAGGCCGTGAGCATCGCCCACTTGTGGCCTTCGGCCTTCATTTTCTGCAGGTGGTGAATGCGGGTCTTGGCCCGCGGGCTCGAAGAATGGGCACCATAAACAGTCTGTTCAGACATCGTTGTCCCTAGTTGTGGTCCGGTCGATCCTCGAGGCCCATCCGGGTCCCCGGGTTCGTCTGACCCGGCCATTCTGCCACTTCGGGGGTCTGGGTGGAAGATCAGGTCAGTGGACTTGCTCACAGCGCAGTCCATCGAGCGATTCCGGTGCCGCCCCTGCGCGGCAGACATAGCATCGGGCGCATGCAGCGACTCAGCGGACTCGACGCCAGCTTCCTGTATCTCGAAACGCCATCACAGCCGTTGCATGTCTGCTCGATTCTCGAGCTCGACACGTCGACGACCCCGGGTGGCTACACCTTCGACCGGCTCCGCGACGAGTTGGCGTTGCGGATCAAGGCCATGCCGCAGTTCCGCGAGAAGCTGGCCGACAGCGCCTTCAACCTGGACCATCCGGTGTGGGTGGAGGACAACGACTTTGACGTCAACCGACATCTGCACCGGATCGGTCTGCCGCCACCGGGTGGGCGCATCGAGCTCGCCGAGATCGCCGGCCACATCGCCTCGTTGCCGCTGGACCGCACGCGCCCGCTGTGGGAAATGTGGGTGATCGAAGGCGTGGCGGGCACCGACGCGCAGCAGGGTGGCCGGATGGCCGTGATGACCAAGGTGCACCACGCCGCTGTGGACGGAGTGACCGGTGCCAACCTGATGTCTCAACTGTGCAGCACCGAGGCCGACGCGCCGGCCCCGGATCCGGTCGACGGCGTCGGCGGCGCCAACGAGCTCGAGATCGCGCTGACCGGTGCGCTGAAGTTCGCGGCCCGGCCGCTGCGGCTGGCCAACGCGCTCACCGGCACCGCATCGTCGGTGGTCAAAACGGTGATGCGGGCGCGCAGCGGCCAGACGATGGCGCCACCGTTCGCCGCCCCGCGGACCGCGTTCAACGCCAGCATCAGCCCGCACCGCAACATCGCCTACGCCCAGCTGGACCTCGACGACATCAAGAAGGTCAAGGACTACTTCGGCGTCAAGGTCAACGACGTGGTGATGGCCCTGGTCTCGGGCGTCCTACGGCAGTTCCTGCTCGACCGCGGCGAGCTGCCGGAGTCATCGCTGGTGGCGATGGTGCCGGTGTCGGTGCACGACAGGTCGGATCGGCCTGGGCGCAACCAGGTTTCGGGCATGTTCTCCAGCCTGCAGACCCACATCGCCGACCCGGCCGAGCGGATCAAGTCCATCGCAGACGCGAATTCAATTGCCAAGCAACATAGTTCGGCGATCGGAGCCACGCTCCTGCAGGACTGGTCGCAGTTCGCGGCGCCCGCGGTGTTCGGTATGGCGATGCGCGTCTACTCGCGGACCAGCCTCACCAAGAGCATGCCAGTGCACAACCTGGTGGTATCGAACGTCCCCGGGCCCCAGGTGCCGCTGTATTTCCTGGGTAGCGAGGTCAAGGCGATGTACCCGCTGGGTCCGATCTTCGAGGGCTCCGGCCTCAATATCACCGTGATGTCGCTGACCGGCAAACTCGACGTCGGGATCATCGCCTGCCCCGAGCTGCTGCCCGACCTGTGGGAATTGGCCGACGACTTCGCGGTCGGAATGGAAGAACTGCTGCTCGCGACACGTTAGACGCCCCAGCGAGCCGGGGCCCGCGCCGGCGCATGGCACCATAACTGGCATGGGGACCCCTCGCCGCGGCTGGATCGCGCGCACGATGCTGATCTGGACCGCGATGGCGGTCATCGCGGTGACAGTGGCCGGCTGCACCCAGGTCGTCAAGGGTCGGGCCGTGATGTACGGGCCCAAGGTGGGCCAGCCGGTGGAGTGGGGGCCGTGCCGGGTGAGCGGCGGCAACGGCGCGCCGGTGAAGCTGCCCGGCGGTGTCCAGTGCGGCAAACTCGCGGTGCCCGTCGACTACCGGCACCGCGGCGGTGACGCGACGACGCTTGGGCTCGTTCGCTTCCCTGCGACCCGCGACAAGATCGGCTCGTTGGTGATCAACCCGGGCGGGCCGGGGGAGTCCGGCATCGAGGCCGCAGTGGGGCTCGTGCAGTCGTTACCGACGGAGATCCGCGAGCGCTTCGACCTGGTCGGCTTCGACCCGCGCGGCGTGGCCACCTCGCGGCCGGCGGTCTGGTGCAACTCCGACGCCGACAACGACCGGCTGCGCACCGAGACGCAGGCGGACTACAGCCCGGCAGGCGTGGCGCACATTGAAAAGGAAACCAAGGAGTACGTCGACCGCTGCGTCGCCAAGGTGGGCAAGAAATTCCTGGCCAACGTCGGAACCGAGAATGTCGCACGCGATCTCGACACCATTCGGGAGGCGTTGGGCGACAGCAAGTTGACCTTCCTCGGCTACTCCTACGGCACCCGGATCGGGTCGGCCTATGCCGAAGCCTTCCCGAAGAACATCCGCGCGATGATCCTCGACGGTGCCATCGACCCCAACGCCGATCCAGTCGAGTCAGACCTGCGACAGGCCAAAGGTTTTCAAGACGCGTTCAACGACTTCGCGAAAGACTGCGCCAAATCGCCGACCTGCCCGCTGGGCAACGACCCGGCCAAAGCCGTTGACGTGTACCACAATTTGACCTATCCGATGGTCGACAAGAACAACCCGACGCGGGGAATCCCCATGCGCACCAAAGACCCGCGCGGACTCAGCTACAGCGACGCGATCATCGGCACCATCATGGCGCTGTACTCGCCGACGTTCTGGCACAACCTGACGGCCGCCCTGACCGAGATGTCGCACCACCGCGGCGACGTCATGCTCCAGTTGGCCGACCTCTACATGCGGCGCGACAAGCAGGGTCACTACAGCAACTCCACCGATGCCCGCGTCGCGGTCAACTGCGTGGATCAGCCGCCGGTCAAGGACCGAGCCAAGGTCGTCGACGAGGATCGCCGATCCCGCGAGGTCGCGCCCTTCATGAACTACGGCAAGTTCACCGGTAACGCCCCTCTCGGCACCTGCGCGTTCTGGCCGGTGCCGCCAACGAGCAAGCCGCACACCCTGTCTGTGCCCAACCTGACGCAGACACTGGTGGTGTCCACCACTCACGACCCGGCGACGCCGTACCAGGCCGGCGTCGACCTCTCGAGCCAGTTGAAGGGCGGGTTGCTCACCTACGACGGCACCCAGCACACGGTCGTCTTCCAGGGCAACAGCTGCATCGATGACTATGCGACGGCCTACCTCGTCAGCGGTACCGTGCCGTCCAAAGGCGCTAAGTGCTGACGTCGGTTGGCGTCTGACGCATCACGACCATCGCCCATAACGAGACCAAGGTGTGACCAATGGGATCACTGCTTGTGGCCGACGCGTGCCACGATTGACCACCATGTGGCGCATGAGACAGATGGGCTCTGCGCTGTTCTCTCTCATGCTCACCACCTCGGTTGCGGTTGCCACGCCGGCCGGCGCGACGCCGGGATACGACGCGGGCCCGACACCCAGCCCGGCTGTACCGCAGCCGGCCTCGGCGCCGCGGCTGAATTGGGGGAGTTGCAGCCAGGTCGTCAAGAACACCAAAGACGTGCCCGCGGCACAATGCGGAACCGTCAGCGTCCCTGTCGATTACGCGAATCCGGCTGGCGCACAAGTGCAACTTGCGTTAATCCGTATCCCGGCGACCGGGCCGCGGATCGGCGCGCTGATGGTGAACCCGGGCGGGCCCGGGGCGTCGGCGGTCGACATGGTCGCCTCGATGGGACCGGATCTGGCGGGCTCCGAAATCAGCCGCCGCTTCGATCTCGTCGGCTTCGACCCGCGCGGCGTCGGCCATTCCACGCCCGGGGTGCACTGCCAGACCGACGCCGAGTTCGACGCCTACCGGCGCGACCCGATGGTCGACTTCAGCCCGGCGGGCGTGGCGCACATCGAGCAGATTTACCGGCAGATCGCTGCGCGTTGCGTCGCCCGCAACGGCTCCGCATTCCTGGAGAACGTCGGAACCGCTTCTGCCGCAAGGGATATGGATCTAGTCCGCCAGGCGCTTGGCGACGACCAGATAAATTATCTGGGCTACAGCTACGGCACCGAGCTGGGGACCGCCTACCTGGAACGCTTCGGAGATCACGTCCGGGCCATGGTGCTCGACGGCGCGATCGACCCCAGCATCGGCCCGATCGACCAGCTGATCAATCAGCAGGCGGGGTTCCAGACCGCGTTCAACGACTACGCCGCTGACTGCGCCCGCTCGGCGGACTGCCCGCTGGGCAGCGACCCCAACCAATGGGTCGTCCGCTACCACCAGTTGATCGACCCGCTGGTGACCAGGCCCGCGCCGACGCCGGAAGGTCGTCCCCTCGGCTACTCCGATGCGATCACCGGCACCATCAATGCGCTCTACACCCCGCAGTTCTGGAAATATCTCACCAGCGGCCTGCTCGGGCTACGACGCGGAGCCGATCCCGGCGATCTGTTGATGCTGGCCGACGAGTACTACGGCCGCGACGCCAAGGGCCACTACAACAGTTCGCAGGATGCGTTCAACGCGATCCGCTGTGTCGACGCACCCGAACCGACCGACCCGGCCACGTGGGCCGACACCGACCAACGAATTCGTCAGGTCGCGCCCTTCTCGTCCTACGGCCAATTCACCGGTCACGCGCCGCGCGACCTGTGCGCGCTGTGGCCGGTGCCCGCGACGTCGTCGCCGCATCCGGCCGCTCCGACCGCCCCGGGCAAGGTGATCGTCGTATCCACCACGCATGACCCGGCCACGCCATACCAAGCCGGCGTCAATCTGGCCAACCAGCTCGGCGCCAACCTGATCAGTTTCGAAGGCACCCAACACACCGTGACGTTCAACGGAAACGACTGCGTGGACGGCGCTGTGGTCCGCTACTTCGTCGACGGCATCGCGCCCGGAAACTTAAGGTGTTAAGCCGCGCCGGTAACACAGATTTAACGCTGGATGCATACTGTTCAAGTTATGGATCGACAAAAGGAATTCGTGCTTCGCACGCTGGAGGAACGGGACATCCGATTCGTCCGGCTGTGGTTTACCGACGTGCTCGGGTTCCTCAAGTCTGTCGCGATAGCACCCGCCGAGCTTGAGGGTGCGTTCGAAGAAGGCATCGGTTTCGACGGGTCGTCCATCGAAGGCTTCGCGCGAGTCTCGGAATCCGACACCGTCGCGCACCCCGACCCGTCGACGTTCCAGGTGCTGCCTTGGACCACCCGCAGCGGTCATCACCACTCGGCCCGAATGTTCTGCGACATCAAGATGCCCGACGGTTCGCCGTCATGGGCCGACCCGCGCCACGTGCTGCGGCGTCAGCTAGGTAAAGCCAACGACCTCGGGTTCTCCTGCTACGTGCATCCCGAGATCGAGTTCTTCCTGCTGGAAGCCGGCCCAGAGGACGGTAGCGAGCCGGTTCCTGCGGACAACGCCGGTTACTTCGATCAGGCCGTGCACTCGACCTCGAACTTCCGCCGCCACGCGATCGACGCGCTGGAGTCGATGGGCATCTCGGTCGAGTTCAGCCATCACGAAGGCGCGCCCGGCCAGCAGGAGATCGACCTGCGCTTCGCCGATGCGCTCTCGATGGCCGACAACGTCATGACGTTCCGCTACCTGATCAAAGAGGTCGCGCTCAATGAGGGTGCGCGAGCGACGTTCATGCCCAAGCCATTTGGCCAATACCCCGGCTCGGCCATGCACACCCACATGAGTCTGTTCGAGGGTGAGGTCAACGCGTTCCATAGCGCGGACGACCCGCTGCAGCTCTCCGATATCGCCAAGTCTTTCATTGCCGGAATCCTCGAGCACGCCAGCGAGATAAGCGCCGTCACCAACCAGTGGGTCAACTCCTACAAGCGGTTGGTGCTGGGTGGCGAGGCGCCCACGGCAGCGTCATGGGGGGCGGCCAACCGCTCAGCGCTGGTTCGGATCCCGATGTACAGCCCGAACAAGACGTCGTCGCGGCGCGTCGAGGTGCGCAGCCCCGACTCCGCCTGCAACCCCTACCTGACGTTCGCCGTGCTGCTGGCCGCCGGCCTGCGCGGGGTGGAGAAGGGCTACGTGCTCGGCCCGCAGGCCGAAGACAACGTCTGGGACCTCACCCCGACCGAACGCCGCGCGATGGGTTACCGCGAACTGCCCTCCAGCCTCGACGAGGCGCTGCGGGCCATGGAGGGCTCCGAACTCGTGGCAGAAACACTGGGGGAGCACGTCTTCGACTTCTTTCTGCGCAACAAGCGCACCGAGTGGGCGAATTACCGCCGTCACGTCACGCCGTTCGAGCTGAAGACATACATTTCGCTCTAACCGATGCCGGTGATCAGGACGCATCCAGATCTGAAGACGACTGCGCTACCGTCAATGACGTGAACCAACCAGTGACAGAACGGTCCAAGGTTCCCAGCCTCGGCCGCCTGGGGTTGGTCGACGACCGCGCCGGTGCCCGGTTGGCACAGCTGGGTTGGAACACCGAAGAGCACATCGAGTTGCTGTGGTCGCTGTCGCGCGCGCCCGATGCCGATGCCGCGCTGTGCGCGATGGTCCGGGTGGCCGAGGCGCTCGGCGACAAATGGCCGGAGCTCAACGAGGCACTGGCCACCGACCGCTGCCTGCGGGGCCGGCTGTTCGGTGTCCTCGGGTCGTCGCTGGCGCTGGGCGATCACCTGGTGGCTCACCCGCACGCGTGGCATCTGTTGCAGGGCAACGTGAAGCTGCCGTCGACCGAACAACTGCGGGCCGCGTTCGCCGAGTGCGTCGCCGAACCCGCGACCGCCGCGGGGTCGCATGCGTGGCGGCTGCGCGAGTTGTACCGCAGCCGGTTGCTGGTGCTGGCGGCGATGGATCTGGCCTCGGTCGTGGAGAACGAGCCGGTGCTGTCCTTTCGGGAAGTGGGCGCGCACCTGGCCGACCTCGCCGACGCCGCGCTCGGGGCGGCGCTGTCGGTCGCCGAGGCAGGAGTCTGCGGCGACGACACACCGCCGCGGTTGGCGATCATCGCGATGGGCAAATGCGGTGCGCGCGAACTGAATTACGTCAGCGACGTCGATGTGATCTTCGTTGCCGAGCCGGCCGATCCGGTGTCGGCGCGGATCGCGGGCGAAACGATGCGGCTGGCCTCGGATGCCTTCTTCCAGGTCGATGCCGGACTGCGGCCGGAGGGCCGGCACGGCGAGGTGGTCCGCACACTGGACTCCCATGTCGCCTACTACCAGCAGTGGGCCAAGACGTGGGAGTTTCAGGCGTTGTTGAAAGCCCGGCCGGCTGCCGGTGACGCCGAACTGGGCAAACAGTACATCGCGACGTTGATGCCGATGGTGTGGAACGCTTGCGAGCGTGAGGATTTCGTGCCCGAGGTGCAGGCGATGCGGCGGCGGGTTGAGCAGTTGGTGCCCGCCGACGTCCGGACCCGTGAGCTGAAACTCGGCAGCGGCGGACTGCGCGACGTCGAGTTCGCGGTGCAGCTCCTGCAGCTCGTGCATGGCCGCAACGACGAGACGCTGCACGTGGCCTCGACGGTCGACGCGCTGGCCGCGCTCGGCGCCGGCGGCTACGTCGGCCGCGACGACACCGCGAACCTGACCGCGTCGTACGAGTTCCTCCGGCTGCTGGAGCACCGGCTGCAGTTGCAGCGGCTCAAGCGCACACACATGCTGCCCGCGCCCGATGACGACGAGGCGATGCGCTGGCTGGCCCGGGCCGCCCACGTCCGGCCCGACGGCAGCCACGACCGGCTTGGGGTGCTGCGCGACGAATTGAAGCGCCACCACCTGCGCGTCTCGCGGTTGCACACCAAGCTGTTTTACCAACCGCTGCTGGAATCGCTTGCGCCAGAAGGCCTGGAGTTCTCGCAGGGAATGACACCCGCGGCGGCAGAGCGGCAGCTGGCCGCCCTGGGCTACGACGCCCCGCACAGCGCGCTGACCCACCTGTCCGCGCTGATCAACCAGAGCGGCCGCCGCGGCCGAGTGCAGTCGGTGCTGTTGCCGCGGCTGCTGGATTGGCTCTCCGACACCCCCGATCCCGACGGCGGCCTGCTGGCCTACCGCAGGATCAGCGAGGTGATGGTGTCGCAGCGTTGGTATCTGTCCACGCTGCGTGACAAGCCGTCGGTGGCGAAGCGACTGATGCACGTGCTGGGCACGTCGGCCTATGTGCCGGAGCTGCTGATGCGCGCACCCGAAGTGGTCCAGAACTACAGTGACGGACCCGCAGGGCCGAAGCTGCTCGACGTCGATCCCGAAGCGGTCGCAGGTGCGCTGGTCGCCTCGGCGGCGCGGCAGAGCGACCCGGTGCGCGCTATCGCGATCGCACGCTCGCTGCGCCGCCGTGAGTTGGCGCGGGTGGCCTCGGCCGACCTGCTGGGCATGCTCGACGTCACCGATGTGTGCGCGGCGCTGACCGCGGTGTGGGTCGCGGTGCTGCAGGCGGCGCTGGAGGCGGTGACTCGCGCCAACCTCCCCGAGAGCGGCGGCGCTCCGGCGGCAATCGCGGTGATCGGGATGGGCCGCCTCGGCGGCCGCGAACTTGGCTACGGGTCCGACGCCGACGTGCTGTTCGTCTGCGAGCCGGCGGACGGGGTTCAGGACTCGGCCGCGGTGAAGTGGGCGACGACGGTGGCCGAGCAGATCCGCGCGCTGCTGGGCACCCCCAGCGCGGACCCGCCGCTGGAAGTCGACGCCAACCTGCGGCCCGAGGGGCGCAGCGGTCCGCTGGTCCGCACGTTCGCGTCGTACGCCGCCTATTACGAGCAGTGGGCGCAGCCGTGGGAGATCCAGGCGCTGCTGCGGGCCGACGCGGTCGCCGGTGACGCCGATCTGGGTCAACGCTTCCTGCACCTGGTCGACAAGACGCGCTACCCCTCCGGCGGGGTGTCCGCCGAGGCGGTCCTGGAGATCCGGCGGATCAAGGCGCGCGTGGACTCCGAGCGGCTGCCGCGCGGTGCCGACCCCAAGACCCACACCAAGCTCGGACGCGGCGGACTGGCTGACATCGAATGGACGGTTCAGCTGCTGCAGTTGCGCTACGCCAGCGAGATCGAGGCCCTGCACAACACCTCGACGCTCGAGAGCCTGGACGCCGCCGCCGAGGCTGGGCTGATCACGACGGAAGACGCCGATCTGCTGCGGGAGGCCTGGCTGACCGCCACGCGGGCCCGCAACGCACTGGTGCTGGTTCGCGGCAAGCCCACCGACCAGTTGCCCGGACCGGGACGACTGCTCAACACCGTCGCGGTGGCGGCCGGTTGGGCGAGAAACGGTGACGGGGGCGAATTCCTCGACAACTATCTTCGCGTGACCAGGCGCGCAAAAGCGGTCGTGCACAAGATCTTCGACGAATGAGCCAGCCCCGGTCGCGGTGCGTGGCAGACCTCGGTGTTAGTAAGGACGTAACGGTCGGCTACTGACGGAGCCCGCCACGAGCGCCGGGAGGCGGGCTTGGACGCGAAAATCCCCTACCAGGTGATGAGCGCCGACGAACACGATCGACTCGCGGCAATCTACGGTCCGCTGACCCAGGACGTCCGCGACCTCATCGAGGCGACGCTGCGGACCGACGCCGATGCCGCCTCGATCGATGCCGCGCGGGCGGCGATCCGCACCGCGACCGACGCGCTGCGCAGCCGACAACGCGACGAGACGCAGGTGGTGCGCTACGCGGTCGGGGGACGCCCGGTGGTGTGGAACAACGCGGTGATCGGGCTGCGCAATGCGGTGGCCCCTCCGCTTACCATCCGCCACGCCGACGACGGATCCAGTTGCTGGAGCGATTTCACCCTCGGCGCCGCCTACGAGGGTCCGCCGGGGTGGGTGCACGGCGGGGTGTGTGCGCTGGTGCTCGACCACGTGCTCGGCGAGGCCGCCAGCGCGGGGCTGACCAAGCCCCTGTTCACCGGAACCTTGACGCTGCGCTTCGTCCGCGGCACACCGTTGGGCAGGTTGCGCGCCGACGCGGCCATCGAGCGCACCGAAGGCGTCAAATCCTTTGTCTCCGGCCATCTTTCCGACGCTGATGGGGTCACCGTCGAAGCCGAGGGTATTTTCATCACGCCCTCGTGGGCGCGGGCCGCTGAATGAAGTTCTACGTCAGCAGCGCGTTCCTGGACACCAAGGAGATTGTCGAGGTCGCCAAGGTGGCCGACGATCTGGGCTACGACGGCATGGCGATCCCCGATCACATCGTCAACCTTGAGACGCTGAACACCCAGTACCCCTACACCAAAGACGGCGAGCGCCGCTGGCAGCCGTTCACCGAGTGGCCCGACCCGTGGGTGCTCGTCGGTTCGCTCGCGCAGGTCACCACCCGGCTGCGGTTCGTCACCACGGTCTACATTCCGGCGATGCGCAATCCGTATTCGGCGGCGAAAGCCATTGGCACCGCGGCATATCTGGCCGATGGCCGGGTCGAACTCGGTATCGGCGTCGGCTGGTGTGAAGAAGAGTTCGACCTGATGGAGCAGCCGTTCGCGCAGCGCGGCAAACGCACCGACGAGATGCTCGATCTGATGCGGACGCTGTGGTCGCCGGACTGGACCGAATTCGACGGCGAGTTCTATCAGACGCCCAAGCTCGAGATGCAGCCCACGCCACCGCGGATACCGATCTACGTCGGTGGGCTCAGCGAGATCGCGCTGCGCCGCGCGGCCCGGTACGACGGCTGGATCGGCGATCTGATCAACACCGACCAGGCGATCAACGCCGCGAAGCGGATACGGGCATTGCGGGCCGAAAAGGGTTTGGGGATGGACGATTTCACTATCCTGACGCCGCTGACCGATGCTTTTACCGCCGCCCACTTCCAGCGGGCGGCGGATGCCGGGATCACCGGGATCCTGACCATGCCGTGGATGTTCTACTCCGGTCCGCTGGCCACCCTGTCGCAGAAGATCGATGGCATGCAACGGTTCCGCAAGGACCTCGGCCTCGACGGCTGAGCGTCGACCTGCATGATGAAGGTTATGTCCGAAATCAGGCCCTTCCGCATCGACGTTCCCGCCGCCGCGCTCGACGATCTGCAGGAGCGCCTGGCGCGCACCCGGTGGCCCGAGGCCGAGACCGTCGACGACTGGAGCCAGGGCATCCCGCTGAGCTACACCCGCGAGCTGGCCGACTATTGGGCCGACGGCTACGACTGGCGCACCAGGGAGGCCGCGCTGAACCGCTTCGACCAGTACGTCACCGAAATCGACGGCCTAGACATTCATTTCATCCACCAGCGCTCTGCGCACGACGACGCGCTGCCGCTGCTAATCACCCACGGCTGGCCGGGCTCGGTGGTGGAGTTCCACAAGGTGATCGAGCCGCTGGTCAACCCGCCGTCCGGGCGCGCCGAGGATGCCTTCCACGTGATCTGCCCGTCGTTGCCCGGCTACGGGTTCTCCGGCAAGCCCACCGGTACCGGCTGGGGTGTGGAGAAGATCGCGGAGGTGTGGGAGACGCTGGTCGGCCGGCTCGGTTACGAGCGCTACGGCGCGCAGGGCGGTGACTGGGGTGCGGCGGTGACGACGCAGATCGGCCGCAACGGCGGACGTTGCGCGGGCATCCACCTGAACATGCCGATCGCCAAACCGGTCGAAGGATCGGGCGACTTCAGCGAGGACGATCAACGGGCCCTGGCCGCGTACGTTGAACACCGCAAGTGGGGCACCGGCTATTCCAAGCAGCAGTCCACCCGCCCGCAGACGCTGGGCTACGGCCTGGTCGACTCGCCGGTGGGCCAGTTGGCGTGGGTCGTGGAGAAGTTCTGGGCCTGGGCCGACTGCGACGGGCACCCCGAAAAGGTGTTCAGCCGTGACGAATTGCTCGACAACGTGATGTGGTACTGGGTCACCGGCAGCGGCGCGTCGTCGGCGCGGCTGTACTGGGAGAGCTTCAACAGGTTCGTCAGCGACGGCCATGTGGACCTGCCCACCGGCGTCGCGTCATTCCCGAAGGAAATCCTGCGTACCCCGCGCAGCTGGTGTGAGGCGGCCTACAACATCACGCACTGGACGACGATGCCGCGCGGCGGCCACTTCGCCGCCTTCGAGCAGCCGGAGTTGTACGTCAACGACGTCCGCGCGTTCTTCGCGACGCTGCGTTAGCCCTCAGCGCCGCAAACCGCAATCCGCGTCGGGCCTCGAGCGCATAGGGGCCGCCGCCGGTGAACACCAGCAGCAGGAAGGCGAAGCAGAACATCACCGAGTCTTCGCCTTGGTTGTTGATCGGCCAGAACCCGTGCGGGAAGTGGACGGTGAAATACGCGAACGCCATCTCGCCGGACGCCAAGAACGCCGCGGGCCGGGTGAACAGTCCGACGGCGATCAGTGCCCCGGTGATCAGCTCGATCCAGCCGGCGTAGAAATCCGGCCACTGCCCAACGGGCGCAACGTGACCCGCCGCCGGCCAGCCGGTCACCGAGGACAGCCCATGGCTGAGGAACAGCAGCCCGAAAACGATCCGGAACACCGACAGGGCGATCGGCCGATACGAATTCAGCCGAACCTCGAGATTCTGCGCCATGCGCAGACAATACGTGTCAGAGCTGCATCCAGACCGACTTGGTCTTCATGTACATGTCGATGCCCTCTTTGCCGAACTCGTGCCCCCAACCGGACTGCTTGTGGCCACCGAACGGCACGTCGTGGTCAAAGACCAACTGGCAGTTGACCTGCACGCTGCCCGCCTGCATGCGCTTGGCGAGCCGGTGGGCGCGGCTGAGGTTCTCGGTGTAGGCGGTGGCCGCCAGCCCGTAGGTGGTGTCGTTGGCCATGGCGATGGCCTCGTCCTCGTCGTCGAACGGCAGGATGCTGACCACCGGGCCGAAGATCTCCTGCCGGTAGAGCCGCATGCCGGGGTCGACGTTGGTCAGCACGGTCGGGTGGACGAAGTAGCCCTTGCGGTCGAGGCGGTGGCCGCCGGTAACGACCTCGACGCCCTCGGTCTTGCCCTCGTCGATGAAGCCCATCACGCGGGTCAGCTGCTTCTGACTGATCAGTGGTCCGCTGACGCAGCCCTCCTCGCTGGGTGCGCCCAGCTTGAAGGTGTTGGCCATCATCGAAATGCCTTCTACCACACGGTCGTACACGCCACGCTGGGCGAAGATCCGCGACCCGCAGACGCAGCCCTGGCCAGAGTGCACGAAGATGCCCAGCGATGCCATCAGGATGGCCTTGTCCAGGTCGGCGTCGTCGAAGATCAGCACCGGCGACTTGCCGCCGAGCTCGAGGGTGACCTTCTTGAGGTTGTCCGCCGAGGCCCGCACGATCTCCTTGCCGACTTCAGTCGAACCGGTGAAGGCGACCTTCTCCACTCCCGCGTGTGCGGTGATCGCGGCACCGGCGGTGTGGCCGTAGCCGGTGAGCAGGTTGACGACGCCTTCGGGAACGCCGGCCTGGTGGATCAGCCGGTCGAGCAGCACGGCCGAAAGTGGCGTCTCCTCAGCGGGTTTGACGAGCAGGCTGCCGCCGGCCGCCAAGGCGGGGGCGAGCTTTGCGCTGGCGTTGAAGATCGGGCCGTTCCACGGGAAGATCAGGCCGACCACGCCGTAGGGCTCTTTGAGCGTGTAGGCGTGCATGTCGACGAAGGCATCGGTCGCGATGCCGTCCGTCTTCACGTCGTACGCAACGCCGTTGAGCTTGGAACACCAGCCGGCGTAGTAGCGGAAGAACTCCGAAACCGTGGACATCTGAAGCGTGGCCTGCATCAGCGGCATGCCGGTGTTCAGCGAGTCGAGTTGGGCGAACTCGTCGGCGTGCTCGTCGATCAGGTCCGCGATCTTCCACATCACCTTGGCCCGCTCCCGGCCGGGAAGCTGTGACCAGACGCCGGATTCGAAGGAGGACCTGGCCCGTGCGGCGGCCTCGTTGACCGCCCCTTCGCCGCAGTCGGTGAATTCGGTGATGGTCTCCTCGGTCGCGGGATCGATGACCGCGATGACGTCACCCGAGCCGGGTCGCTTGCGGAGGTCGTCCAAAACTGTCTGTAGCGTCATCTGTCGCCTCTCTGCGTTGCCGATGCTGGGCACTTGCTTAGCATCGGGAATGCTACCCGACCGGGTCTGCGGGACTCGATGGACTCACGAGTCCAGGGCCTTGGCGAGCAGCGCCGTCAACGGCTTATCACTCGGAGGTTCTAGGTATTGCGAACTAGAAAAGGCGGCCTTGCCCGGTCGTGGGCGCTCAGGGTTCGTGGGGCCGCCGCAGCCTTTTGCTCAAGTTGCGTACACAAGATTTTTGCCGGGCTTTCACTATTCTTCATGTGTTTACTGCACACTTACGGCACCACAACGCCGACATGAAGGACGTCCTATGCCCTCACCTCGCTGGCTGGCCAGATTCATGATCCCGATCCTTGCCGGCGCCGCCCTGGCTAGCGGGACCGGGACCGCGACGGCCGATCCTCTTGCCGACAATTATCTCAATCAACTCCGCGGCGCCGGCCTGACCTGGCCGCCCGGACACGAGCAGGCGCTCATCGGGACGGCTTTGCTCGTCTGCGACGACCTCGGGTGGGGTTGGACACCGCAGCAGATCGCCAACCAGATCCACGCCAACCTGGACCCGGAAGACATCCACGTGCACGACGTCGGTGCCATGGTGAACATCGCCCATGCCGTCTATTGCCCCAACCAGCGTTGCTGGGCCCCACACTGCTGAACTCCTGGCGTGCGCACCGGCATCACCAGCCTCAAGGACGCGCTGATCAGCGCCTCGTTGGTGCTGATCGCCGCAATCATGTGCGCTGGCGCGGCAGGCGCCGGACCGAGCCAGCAGGAACAGCAGGATCAGTTTGTGGCGTTGCTCGAGGAAGATCAGGTTCCCCTGATCGATAATCTGCCTGCTCTCGTCGCCCAAGCCCACAAAATTTGCGGTGAACTCGATCGCGGCGTCTCGGTATATACCGTGGTGGACGAAGAGATGAACGGCATGTTCGACGAAGATCCGGGTCTGCGCCAACAGGCCGCGCGGGTGCACAGAACCGCGATCAGATTTATCGCCGTGTCATCAGAAGTTTACTGCCCAAGCCATATGACCGACCCGTACGTCAGCGACGACGTCGGCTTCGCCACCCTTGGTCCAGCGGCAGGCGTACATCGCCGGACGTAGACGGAACTCGTTGTGGCCCACGAGAAAGCAAACTCAACACAGGCGTGAAACGCACGAGGCCGCACGCTTGAAGCAGCGCCCGCCGAACAAATCACCGCCACCCACCACCCCCACCCGCTCGTCGAGGGCAACACCCGGAACATGCTCGGCGTCGTCCTGATGGGGTTGCGCAACGAAATACGCAGCGGCCCAACTTAAGTCGATGCGCTTCGGGGTCGCCCTGGTGCCCACGGAGTGCCGGCACCCCAGAGCACTGCCTCCACGACGGCTGCGCTGACGGTGTCGGTGTCGACTGTCAGCGGACGTTGCGCTGATCGGCGTCCCCAGAGGGTGAGGTAGCGGTTGGCGGTGTCGGTGGTGACGACCGCGTCGCCAGTAGCGGGGCCATTCTCGACGATCTCAAAAAGCGCGCCCGCGGGTGCGTGTTCGTAGACGATGTCGGCGGTGTTCGGGCTGCGAAGCACGATCCGTAATCCTCCGGTGACACCGGCGAGCTTGGCGCGCCATTCAGGGGCCTCGTACAGCACGGGCATGGAGTCGAGCACCTCGACCGCATGGCGGCTCAGCTCAGCCTGGGTCAACAGTTGTTCGGATAGGTCATCGTCGCCGACGATGTCCCAGCGGTGCAGCGCCGTCTCGCTGCGCATGTGGGTCGCGAATTGCGCGACGGTGAGCGTGGTCCCGGTGAACAGGAAGGTGGGATCGTCGGTGGCGGCGAGCGCCGCCACGGCAGCTGTCATTCGGTCGCCTTCGGCGGCCACCGCCCGGACCAGTTCGACATCGTCCAGCGCGAGGAATGGTGCTTCGCGTTCATCGAATCCGAGGGTCGGTCGTTGCTGGTGATGGTTCACTTTCAATTCGAGGAGGTCAGCGACTTCCTTTGTGCCTCCTGCGAAGTGCGCCAGGATGTTGCGGACAGTCCAACCCGCGCAGGCTGTCGGCGTGTTCGGCGCAACCTCGGCGAGGGTGGCCATCAGTGCCTCCGCCTCCAGCGACGGCGTTTCTTGAGATGTCGTCATGTTCTTCTACCTCCGACTAATCCGTTGGACTTGCGCACTCCGCGATGTTCGGTGGCCGGCTGCGGCCACTAAGACGTAGACGCGGAGGTAGTCGGAAATGTGAGACGGCTTGTCGGCTGGCCCGCACGATGGGTGTTCAATTAGCGCCGACGTGGGTATCCCGCAGCGCTCTGACAACGAAGATGGCCCCGGTCTTAGCGACCGGGGCCATCTCTTTCGACTCTGCTGCGAGCGCGTTAACCGACTTATACGTCGTAGTACAGCGCGAACTCGTACGGGTGCGGCCGGATCTGGACCGGCAGGATCTCGTTCTCGCGCTTGTAGGTAATCCACGTCTCGATCAGGTCGGACGTGAAAACGCCGCCCTCGGTGAGGTATTCGTGGTCCTCTTCCAGGCGATCGATCACTGCCGACAGCTGGGTCGGAGCCTGCGGGATGTTCGCAGCCTCCTCCGGCGGCAGCTCGTAGAGATCCTTGTCGACCGGAGTCTGCGGCTCGATCTTGTTTTTGATGCCGTCCAGGCCGGCCATCAGCATGGCCGCGAACGCCAGGTACGGGTTACCCGACGAGTCGGGGCAACGGAACTCCAGGCGCTTGGCCTTCGGGTTGCTTCCGGTGATCGGGATGCGGACACACGCCGAGCGGTTGCGCTGGCTATAGACCAGGTTGATCGGCGCCTCGAAGCCGGGGACCAGTCGCTTGTAGGAGTTCACCGTCGGGTTGGTGAACGCCAGCAGCGACGGGGCGTGGTGCAGCAGTCCGCCGATGTAGTGACGCGCGGTGTCGGACAGCCCGGCGTAACCGGTCTCGTCGTACATCAACGGGTTGCCGTCTTTCCACAGCGACTGGTGGGTGTGCATGCCCGAGCCGTTGTCACCGAACAGCGGCTTGGGCATGAACGTGACGGTCTTGCCCTCCTGCCACGCGGTGTTCTTGACGATGTACTTGTAGAGCTGCATGTCGTCGGCCGCGTGCAGCAGCGTGTTGAACTTGTAGTTGATCTCGGCCTGGCCGCCGGTGCCGACCTCGTGATGGCCCTTCTCCAGGCTGAAGCCGGCCTTGATCAGGTTCTGCAGCATCTTGGCGCGCAGGTCGACGTAGTGGTCGACGGGAGCGACGGGGAAGTAGCCACCCTTGGGGCGCACCTTGTAACCACGGTTCGGGCTGCCGTCGTTCTCGGTCGCTGCACCCGTGTTCCACCACCCGGAGATCGCGTCGACCTCGTAGAAGGTGCCGTTGATGTTCGAGTCGAAGGCAACTGAGTCGAAGATGTAGAACTCGGCCTCGGCGCCGAAGTACGCCGTGTCGGCGATGCCGGTGCTCTTGAGGTAGTTCTCCGCCTTGCGGGCGATGTTGCGCGGGTCGCGCGAGTACGGCTCGAGCGTGAACGGGTCGTGCACGAAGAAGTTCAGGTTCAGCGTCTTGGCCTGGGTGAACAGGTCGATGTGCGCCGTGTCCGGGTCGGGAAGGAGCAGCATGTCGGACTCGTGGATGGACTGGAATCCGCGAATCGAGGAGCCGTCGAACGCCAGGCCGTCCTCGAACACGCTCTCGTCGAAGAACGAGATCGGAATCGTGAAGTGCTGCATGATGCCTGGCAGGTCACAGAACCGGACGTCGACGAATTCGACGTTTTCATCCTTGGCCAGTTTGATGATGTCGTCGGCCGTATTTTCGGACACCGAAGCGCTCTCCTTTGCTGCGAGCTTCGAACCACTGTGGTCGCTGATGAGCTTCCCTTTACGTGGCCGTAATTGAAAGCTCGACCAGACGCTAGGGACGCGGTGTTGCCTGGTAATCAACCCTGCGTTTCGTAGACGTTACGTGACTGCTCAGCAGGCTAAAGAGGCTGCCCCGGCCTGACCTTATTGTGGGGGGATGACCCGCAGCAACCGTCCTCCGCGATCCGACGATCCGGACGAGTCGCAAGGGTATCCGGGCCGCTCGCTCGGCCTGCCCGAGAACGGGCCCGGCTCGCTGGCCGGCCTGGGCCGCCGGATGGTGGCGCTGCTCATCGATTGGTTCATCGCCTACGGCCTGGCCCGTCTCACCGTCACCTTCGGTCTGATGACGAGCCGCCAATTTCTCTACGGGCAGGCGGGAGCCGCGGTCGTGCTCGCGACCTGGCTGGTACTCGGCGTGGTCGCCGTGCGGTTATTCCAGTTCACCCCAGGGCAATTCGCGCTAGGCCTGCGGGTGGCGTCGGTCGACGAGAGGCTGAACGTCGGCGTGGGCCGTGCTGCGGTGCGAGGAGTCCTGATCGCGTTCGTCATCCCGGCGTTGTTCGTCGACGTCGACGGGCGAGGAATTCAGGACCGCGTGACCGACACCGCCGTCGTTCGGCGCTGATTTCCGGCGCCGCTCCTCCTCAGGACCCCCTGCATCGTCGCGGCGCGAGAGAGTCTCAGCGGCGGCGGACGGTGCGCTGGACGCCGCGCATCTTGGCGCCGCCGGGCATCGGGCCCTTGGGCATCGCGGCTGTGCCGGCCCGCGTGCCCAATGCGGCCAGCCGCGACTCCAGCGAGTCCATCTGCTTGACGGTGATGTTGGCCGGCAGCTTGGTCAGATGGCGCTCCAGCTTGGCAAGCGGGACCTCGCCGTCGCCGTTGCCGACAATGATGTCGTAGATCGGCACGTCGCCGATCAACCTAGCGGTGCGCTTCTTCTCCTGGGCGAGAAGTGGTTTGACCCGTCCCGCCGCGCCCTCGCCGACCAGGATCACGCCGGGCCGCCCGAGCACCCGGTGCACGGCGTCGAGGTGCCCGGTGGCGGCCACCCCGGGTGTGACCCGCCACTTGCCGCGCAGGTTGTCCAGCGCCCAGGCGGCGGCGCCGGCCTGGCCTTCGGCCTTGCCGTACACCGACTTCTGCGCACGCCGGCCGAAGATGATGAACGCCACCAACGCGCCCAGCACGACACCCAGCACGGGCAGCGAGACCACCGACAGGCCGCCGGCAAACACGCCGATTCCCACGGCGATCGCGACGATCAGCAGGAACGCGCCGATCATGTAGGGCAGCAGCCGCTTGTCCTCTTTGCGCTGGATGTTGAACGCCTGCCAGAGCTGGCTACGACGTTCTCTACTGGCCGCCTTGCGAGCGGCTTTCGCCTCGGCTCGGGCGGCCTTGCTCGGCTTGGCGCCGCGGGATCTGGCCATAATCGCCAAGAATACGCAAACAGCCGGTATCAGCCTGGCTGCGCGGTCGGCGTCTAGAGCCGCCGCTGGTTGGCCTGCTGATAGAGGCGACCGGCCCGATACGACGAGCGCACCAGCGGACCGGCCAGCACCCCGGCGAACCCGAGTTGCTCGGCGTACCGCTCGTACTCGCCGAACTCGTCGGGATGGACCCAGCGGTCGACCGGGTGGTGCCGCGCCGTCGGGCGCAGGTACTGGGTAATGGTGACGATGTCGCAGCCGGCGGCGTGCAAGTCGGCCAGCGCGATCCGCACCTCGTCGGGCGTCTCGCCCATGCCGAGGATTAGGTTGCTTTTGGTGACCAGTCCGAAGTCGCGCGCCGCGGTGAGCACGTCGAGGCTGCGTTGGTAGGAGAACGCGGGACGGATGCGCTTGAAGATCCGCGGCACCGTTTCAACGTTGTGCGCCAACACTTCCGGCCGGGCGTCGAAGACCTGACGCAGCTGATCCGCGTCACCGTTGAAGTCGGGGATCAACAATTCGACCCCGGTGGACGGGTTCAGCTGCTTGATGGCCCGCACGGTCTCGGCGTACAACCAGGCGCCGCCGTCGGGCAGGTCGTCGCGGGCGACTCCGGTGACGGTGGAGTAGCGCAGGCTCATCGCCTGCACGCTCTCGGCCACCCGGCGGGGTTCGTCACGGTCCAGCGGCGCGGGCTTGCCGGTGTCGATCTGGCAGAAGTCGCAGCGGCGGCTGCACACCTCACCACCAATCAGGAAGGTGGCCTCGCGGTCTTCCCAGCACTCGTAGATGTTGGGGCAGCCGGCTTCCTCACACACCGTATGCAGGCCCTCGCGACGGACCAGTTTCTTCAGATCGGTGTACTCGGGCCCCATCCGCAGCCGGGTTTTGATCCACGGCGGCTTGCGTTCGATCGGGGTTTCCGCATTGCGCACTTCCAGGCGCAGCAGCTTCCGACCTTCGGGGGCGACGGTCACGTAGACGATGCTACGCGGGCGGCTGTGTGCTGAAGGTCCACTGCCAGCCGGCCGTCGAGGGCATCGCAGACCGCCTCGGCGACCGCGGACCGGACGTCTTCCACCCCGACCCGGCGGCCCAGTTCGGCCGACAGCGACGTCACCCCGGCGTCGCTGATACCGCACGGGACGATCGCCGTGAACGCGGCGAGGTCGCAGTCGCAGTTCAGCGCAAATCCGTGCAGCGTGGTGGCTCGCGAGACCCGTACGCCGATGGCGGCGACTTTGCGTGCTGGTCGTCCGCGGCCGGCCGGCAGCCACACTCCGGAGCGTCCGTCGACCCGACCGACCTGCACGCCGATGTCGGTGCAGACCTCGATCAGCGCTTCCTCGATGCGGCGGACGTAGTTGACCACGTCGAGCGGCTCAGCCAGGCCGATGATCGGGTAGCCGACCAGCTGGCCCGGCCCGTGCCAGGTGATCTTGCCGCCGCGGTCGGTGTCGACGACCGGGGTGTCGTCGGTCGGCCGTTCCTCGGCGGCGGTGCGCCGCCCGGCGGTGTAGACGGAGGGATGTTCAAGCAGCAGCAGCGAATCGGTGCCGCCGGCTGCCCGGGAGTTGGCCAACTCCTGCTGCAGCTTCCAGGCGACTCGGTAGTCAACGGTGCCCATCTGCCGGATGTCGATGGCAGCACCGCTCGAGCGGATCGAACTCACACACCGACGGTACAACCCGACCCTGGCGACAACCTGGCAACGGCTAGTCGACGCTGCGCGTTGCGGTGGCGTAGCGCAGAGCCTCGCCGACGGTGTTGTGGTGGAACTCAAAGCCGGTCCGCTCCAAAACGCCGGGGATGGCGCGTTGTCCGCTCAACAGCGCCTCGTCGGCGAATTCACCGAGCGCCGCGCGCACCGCGAACCCGGGCACCATCAGCGGGCTGGACCGGTTGAACGCCCGGCCTAGCGCCGTGGTGAATTCGGCGTTGGTGACGGGTGCGGGTCCGGTGAGGTTGACGGGTCCCGACAGCCGTTCGTCGGAGATCGCGAATTGCAGCGCCCGGACGGTGTCCTCCAGGCTGATCCACGACATGTATTGGCGGCCGCTGCCCAGCCGGGCGCCGAGGCCGAGCGAGAACAGCGGCCGCAACTGGCGCAGCGCACCGCCCGCAGCGGCCAGCACCACGCCGGTGCGGGTTAGTACCACCCGGGTGCCGGCGTCGCGCGCGGGCGCGGTGACCGCTTCCCAGTCCACACAAAGTTGCGCCAGGAAACCCGTTCCCGCCGAACCGGTTTCGTCGACGGTGTGATCCTTGGTGTTGCCGTAATAGCCGACCGCGCTGGCGTTGACGAGCACGCCGACGCCGGCCTCGGCGACCGCGGTGGATAGCACTTCGGTCGGAGTGATGCGACTGTCGCGCAGGTTCTGCTTGAACGCTCCGGACCAGCGCCGCTGGCCGACGTTGATGCCGCACATGTTCACCACGGCGTCGACGCCGCTCAGCAGCGCGGCATCGAGTTCACCGCTGTCGGGATCCCAGTGCAGCTCACCGTCGTTGGCCGGCGCCCGGCGCACGATGCGCAGCACCCGATAATCCGCGGAGCGCAGCGCATTCACCAGCGCCGACCCAATCAGGCCGGACGAGCCTGCGATCGCAACGGTAGCGGCCACGAGTCGAGTATGCCCGGAAACCTCAAAGACCTAGGTCGGCCTCGAACGCGCCTTCTTCGAGCCGATGTCTGATGGTGGTCAGGAAGCGGCCGGCGTCGGCGCCGTCGATCAACCGGTGGTCGTAGGTCAGCGGCAGGTAGCAGATCGAGCGCACGCCGATCGACTCGTTGCCGGTTTCGTCGACGACTACGCGGGGCCGCTTGACGATAGCGCCGGTCCCCAGCATCGCCGCCTGCGGCGGAACCAGGATCGGCGTGTCGAACAGCGCGCCCTGGCTCCCGATATTTGTGATCGTGAAGGTGCCGCCGGACAACTCGTCGGGCCGCAGATCACCCGAGCGGGCGCGAGCGGCGATATCGGCGATGGCACGAGCCAGTCCGGCCAGCGACAGGTCGCCAGCGTTGTGGATGACGGGGGAGAGCAGGCCCTGCTCGGTGTCCACCGCGAAACCGAGATGTTCGGCGTCGTAGTAGGTGATCTCCTTGGTGTCTTCGTCGTAGCTGGCGTTGATGTTCGGGTGCACCTTGAGCGCGTCGATCGCGGCGCGCGCAATGAAGGGCAGGAAGGTCAGGTTCACACCCTCACGTTCGGCGAACGCCGTCTTGGCCTTGTTGCGCAACGCGACGATGCGAGTCATGTCGACCTCGTGCGTCTGCGTCAGCTGTGCTGTCGCCTGCAGCGACTCGCGCGTCTTCTTCGCGGTGATCTGGCGGATCCGGCTGGCTTTCTGCGTGGTGCCGCGCAGGTGTGCCAGCTCGGGTGCAGGCGTCGAAGCGCTGGGCTTGGGGGCGGTCGGCGCAGGCGCCGCAGCGGGTGCCGCCGGAGCCGGAGCTGACGCTGCTTGCTTCTTCTGCTCGGCGGCGGCCAGCACATCCTGTTTGCGGATGCGTCCACCGACCCCGGTTCCGCTCAGCGCATTGAGGTCAATGTTGTTCTCGGCGGCCAGTTTCCGCACCAGGGGAGTGACGTACGGGCTGCCGTCGGCTGTCGGTGCGGGTTGGGCCGCCGGTTGCGGCGCCGGCGCGGGGGCGGGCTGCGCGGTGGGCGCCGGCTGCGCGGGAGGCGCCGATGGCGCGGGAGGCGCGGGCTGCGCCGGTGGAGCGGGAGGCGCCGATGGCGCGGGCGCAGCCTGCGGTGCGGGTGCTGCCGGCGCCGGGGCCGACGCAGCGGCGCCCGTGCCGATCCGGGCAAGTTCACCGCCGACCGAGACCGTGACGTCCTCCTCGGCGGTGATGCTGATCAACGTGCCCGCGACCGGTGACGGGATCTCGGTGTCGACCTTGTCGGTGGAGACCTCGACCAGTGGCTCGTCGACCTGGACGGAGTCGCCCACCTTCTTCAACCAGCGGGTGACGGTGCCCTCTGTGACTGACTCGCCGAGTTCGGGCATCAACACCGGCTGCGAGTCTCCGTCGGCGCCTTGGTCATTGCCGGCCGGCGCGGCGGGTGCCGGCGGCTCGCCCGCGGGTTGCTGCTCGGGAGCGGCCTGGGGTTCGGGAGCGGCCGGGGGTTCGGGCGCCGCGGGTTGCTCGGCGGGCTGCTGGCCGCCCTCCGACGCGTCACCGATCACGGCGAGCTCGCCGCCGACCTCGACGGTGTCGTCCTCGTGGGCCACGATTTTGGTCAGCACACCCGCCGCGGGCGAGGGAATCTCCGTGTCGACCTTGTCGGTGGACACTTCCAGCAACGGCTCATCGACGTCGACGGTGTCGCCTTCTTGCTTCAGCCACCGGGTAACCGTTCCCTCGGTCACGCTCTCACCGAGCGCCGGCATCTGCACTGAGAAGGCCATCTGAAATCGACTCCTCGATTGGTCGGTCGGTGGAAGCAGGTCGGCCTCCGGCTTACCACAGCGTGGTGTACGCGAAGCTGCACCCTTGATTACCGAAACCATCCTGTCACTGCGGCAACGCCAGCACACAACCAGGGCGCGCTGGCGACGCGCGAATTTGGCCCGCTACCGCGTCATTACGCTATTGCCCGAATGGTGTGAGGCATGTCTCAATCGAACCCTTACTGAGAGCAAGCAAAGTGGTCAGCCCGAAGTGTGACGTCCAATTAGTTGGACTTTATTACCGCAGCAGCGGATACGAGCCGTCCTGAAAGCGCGAAATCATCGGCATCTAACGCGAATAGGATTCCGGAAAGCCGAAAACTTGGATATCTTGTTCGGCGTGTATCCCGATGACAGCGGCAAGGAACTTGCCACCGTGCTCTCTTACCTGGCAGGTCGTTCCCTCAGCAGGGAAGAGATCTGGACCGCGATGGAACTCCCGCGTTCGACTTACTACGACCAGTTGGACAAGGGAACACTGATCACCGCCGACAACCTGCGGGTCGCCGCGGCCAACCTCGGCATCAATCGCGCCGAGTTGCTGACGCGGTACCGGTTCATCGAGCCGGAAGAGGTCACCGCACTTGCCGAAGAGATCCGTGGCGGAATGCAGATTCATGCCGTCGCGAACGGGAACGTCAAGACTCTCCAGCAGCCGACAAAGATCGCGGAGTGGCGGCCACGCTCCGACGCGCCCCCGCTGTAAATCTTCAAGTCCTACGGGGTACTGCCATGGCACTGAGCGCTCTCATCATCATCACCCTGGCGTGCATCGGCTGGAGCCTGTGGATCCGCCGGGTCACCTGGCACTGCCGCTGGGAAGTCGCCGCCACGTTGAACATCGCCCTGCAGGGACTTGCGGTCCTCCTGATGTCGCCGATGGCGGCCAACACCCTTGGCGTCGGCCTGCACGATCTGACCGGTGTGTGGAATCTGCAGAATTACCTCGGCCACGATTGCTACATCGTCGCGGCCTCGGCGATCGTCTACAACGCGCTCGGCCGGATCACCGACGATCACATGCTGCAGGCGTCGTTCAAGCAATACGTGGAACGTCCTGCCACGCTGTGCATTCCGATGCTGCTGGCGACCTTCACGCTGAGCCGCGGCAGCAAGATGTACGCCCGAGACTTCTTCGCGCTGCCCACCGACTTCTGGTTGAGCGTCTACTGGATCCTGCTGTGCGGAACGTTGGTATACCTGCTCGCGTTCGGCTTCCGCGCCATGCTGGTCCTGCGGCAGGACCCGCGCTCGACGAGCATCGCCACGCTCTATCTGCTTGCCTGCGCCAGTGGCATGGCGGCCTGCTCGGTGCGCATCATCACCGCGCTGGTGCCGGCGATTCAAGGCCCGATGGACGCGGCGCTGGTCTGGTTCTTCGCCTGTGGTTGCGGGGCCGGTTTCGCGGTGATCTCGGCATACTCCTGGCGGCAGAAGGTGCGCTGGTTCAGCCGCCCAGCCGTCCGCGGCTAGCCGTTCGCGGCGATATCCTCTAGCACCGCAAACATGGTGCGAGTCGGTACACCCGTTCCGCCTTTCGGCGTGTAACCCCAAGGGCCACCGGTGTTGTACGCCGGCGCAGCGACATCGATGTGCGCCCAGTCGACCCCGTTGGCGACGAACTCACGCAGGAACACCCCAGCCACCAGCATCCCGGCGAACCGTTGTCCGCTGATGTTGGCCAGGTCGGCGACCGTCGACTTCAGGTCGTCCTTCAGTTCGTCCGGAAGCGGCATGGCCCAACCGTTTTCGCCGATTCGTTGCGAGATGGCGGCGACCCGGTCGCGAAACTTGTCGCTGCCCATCACTCCGGGCGTACGTGCGCCGAGCGCCACCGTCTGAGCGCCGGTCAACGTCGACGTCTCGATCAGGTAGTCGGGGCTGTCCTCACACGCCCGCACGATCGCGTCGGCCAGGATCAGCCGTCCTTCGGCGTCAGTGTTGAGGACCTCGACCGTCGTTCCGCCGTATTGAGTCAGCACATCGCCGGGGCGCTGCGCCGTCCCCGAGGGCATGTTCTCGGCCATCGGTACGGTGGCGATCACATCGATCGGAAGTTGCAGCTGCGCGGCCAGCGCCACGGTCGCGATCACCGCCGCCGCGCCGCCCATGTCGGAGGTCATGTGGTGCATCGACGCCGCGGGCTTGATCGAGATCCCGCCGGTGTCGAAGGTGATGCCCTTGCCCACCAGCGCGACCTTCTTGGCCTGCTTCGGTTTCTTGGCCAACCGTGACCCGTGATGCGACAGCCGGACCAGCCGCGGCAGCCGCGACGAGCCCTGTCCGACGCCGATGATGCCACCGTAGCCGTTCTTCTGCAGCGCCTTGTCGTCGAGGACTTCGACCTCGAGTCCGACAGCGTCACCCAAAGCCTTTGCCCGCTTGGCGAATTCCGCGGGGAACAGGTGGCTCGGCGGGGTGTTGATCAGGTCGCGCGCGGTGCCGACGGCGGCGGCCACCGCGGTAGCGTGCGCGGCTCGCGCCTTCGCGGCCTTGTCGGTGGACAGCACCGTGATCGTGCGCAGGCCGGAGTCTTTCGGGGCGGTCTTGTCGGTGCGGAACGCGGTGAACCGATAGCTGCCCAAGACCAAGCCCTCGACCGCAGCCTCGAGCGCGCCCTCGCCGGGGACGGCACCCAATGTGGTGATCGCGGCTTCGGCACCGCCCAGCGCGCGTGCGGCCGTGCCGGCCGCGCGACGAATCAGGTCCGAGGGCCACTCGTCGCGTTGCTTGCCCAACCCGATCGTCAGCACGCTGCCCACCGGCAGCGACGCCACCACCAGTCGGTGCACCTGCTCGACGGCACCGGTGGCGTTCAGAGCCCGCAAGCCGGCCTCGATTTCGGTGATCGCCTCTTTCGGCAGCACCGCGTCGGCGTTGGCGACGACCGCGCCCGGCTCGTCGTTGACGTCCTCGGGACCCGACGACACCACCGGAACAACCAGCACCGCCGATGCGACACCGCGACGGGGCAGCGAGGCGGTGACGGAGACAGCGGGGGCCAGGTAACCGGGTTGTGTGCTCACGAATGTCAACCCTAACGATCGAGACTTCGAGTTGCCCGCCGGTGATGGGCAAGTGAACTCGAGCTCGTGTCTAAGCCCTGTTCACGCGGTTGGCACGATTACTATTTTGCCGATGCCGACGGGACAACTTGCCGAGCCTTGCGTGCTGTGGACCGGCTTCGACATATCGATCGTTGCGAGGAATTACGCACAGTTGGCCGGCGTGCTCGCCGGTTTCGCGTTCGTCGTCATCAACCTCGTGCTCGATCGCGGCTACCGGCGTCGTGCCGACGGCAAACAGCGCGCGGCGCATGAGGTGGAGCACGAGACCCTGACCGGGGTCGCCTTGATGAATGCGTTTCTCGGACTGTTTCTGGCGGCCATCCAGTACAGCTTGCTCGCCGGCGAGAACGGGTGTTCGCTCACCGGCGGCCGTGCGGCATCAGCGGAATTGCTGGGCGGAATCTCCTTCGTCGCGTCGGTGTACATGCTGTTGTACGCCGTCGTGCAGTTCGTCTCGGGCACGGCGGGGACGCTGGCCAAACACTGCGGTTTCATTGTCGCGGTGCTGGTTCCGCCGATCGCGGTGTTCTTCATCGAAGGGACGGTCTCCGATTTGGCACTCGCCTTGGCCGACCCGAAAACCCACGAGCCGCTCCAGCCGCTGTGGAATGACGCCACCAACTTCGGGGTGCCGATCGCGCTGGCGGTGCTGGTGGTCTGCGCCGCGGTGTGGTGGTTCGGCCGCGGTCGGCGCGGCGTGGAAGCGCCGTCGGATCCTCGGGTGCACACGTTCCGGACAGCGCTGCCGTACGTCACGGTGGTCGTAGTGGTCGCCGTCGTGGGCCGCGCCCTTACGGCGCTGCCGGTGCGCAATCCCAGCGCGCATCTGGCGCCGAGCGAGGCATGGCTGTGGGTGGCGGTCTTCGCGGCGTTGCTGGTGACCCAGAGTTCGGCGTTGTCGTTGCAGACCGGCATCGAGGTCGCCTACGGCGAGTCCGGGCGACCTAGCTCGTAGGCGGTTACCGGAGCGTCGAAACCTTTGAGCTGCAACGGTTCTTGCTCGGCAACCGGCCAATCCGACAGCAGCGCGGATACCTCGGCGGAAGCCAGGATCTGACCCGGCGCCGCCGCGGCCACGAGCCGAGCGGCCAAGTTGACGGCGTTGCCGAAGTAGTCGCCGTTCAAGGTGAGAATCGCGCCGTAGGCCAGTCCCGCGCGGACTTGCAGGCCGGCGTCCCGCGCCCGCGGATGACGCACGAGGTCGAGAGCCGCGGTGGCCAGCCGCTCCGGTTGCGGACTGACCCACATCACCGCGTCGCCGAGAAACTTCACCACCCGCCCGCCGTCGGCGTGCACCACATCGCTGACCACGGCTCCGAATTCGGTCAGCAGCGAGGACAATTCGGCCGGTGTGAGAGCTTGCGTCAACGCCGTGAAACCGGAGAGATCGGCGAACCCGACGCCGCAGAGAATGCTGGAGGACGGGCCGCGCTCCACTCCCTCGATGAACGTGCGGGTGCTGACCAGATGGTGGCGGTGGATCGCATCGAACATCGACCCCAGTCGCGGAACGAATCCCGCGACCTCCCGATAGGCCCGCGCGGTGGCAAGTTCGTCACCGGTATCGCCCAGCCACAGTCGCGGAGCATTGGTCCGGATCATCGACGACACGGCTTCTGCCAATCGCGCGAGAGCGGCACCCAGCACGCGCATGTAGCCATCGGCGGCGTCGCGGCCCAGTTGGGCTCGCATCGCGCTCCAGGTGGCGAGGGCGTCGACATCGGCCTGCGTCAAGGCCGGGGTATCCGAGTCCTCGATCGTCAGGCCGAGCATGGCCCAGGCGTATTCGACGTCGGTGACCGGCAAGCCGATCGAGGCCGCGGCGGTGCGCAGCGTGAAGGTCTGCGGTCCGGACTGCAACAGGGCGTCACCGGCCAGTCCGAACAGCCGGCCCCGGCGCTCGGCCTGCGCCATGTCGTCGACGGTGAAGCCCAGGCCGGTCAGATATTCGAGCAGGCTCGCGCGGGCCTGCGCATCCGCGATTCCGGCGGCCTGGATAGCCTCGAAGTCCAGGGAATCGACCACCGGCCAAGTGTGCCAGCCCGCCCGGCGACGATGCCCTCCGCCTCGCGGAAAGGGAGGAGGCGGGCAGCCAACGACGGCCCGCATTAGGGTGAAATGTCTATGAGCCGTGCCGGCGACGATGCAGAGCGCAGCGATGGGAGGAGCAGCACCAGTGAGCGACTTGTTGCACGGACCGCTGGATGATCGCCACCGCGAGCAGGGTGCGAGTTTCGCCGAGTTCGGCGGATGGCTGATGCCCGTCTCGTACGCCGGGACCGTCGCCGAGCACGCCGCGACCCGCAACGCGGTTGGTTTGTTCGACGTCAGCCACCTGGGCAAAGCGCTGGTCAAGGGACCAGGCGCCGCGGAGTTCGTCAACTCGACGCTCACCAACGACCTGAACCGCATCCAGCCAGGCAAGGCGCAATACACGTTGTGCTGCAACGAGTCTGGCGGCGTCATCGATGACCTGATCGCCTACTACGTCTCATCCGACGAGATCTTCCTGGTGCCCAACGCCGCCAACACAGCTGCCGTCGTGGCTGCACTGAAAGATGCTGCACCCGAAGAGATTACGGTGACCGACGAGCACCGGTCCTACGCCGTGCTCGCGGTGCAGGGGCCGCGGTCGAGCGAGGTGCTCGCCGGACTCGGCTTGCCGACCGACATGGACTACATGGGTTACGCCGACGCTTCCCTGGACGGTGTGCCGGTGCGGGTGTGCCGCAGCGGATACACCGGCGAGCACGGCTATGAGCTGTTGCCGCCATGGGATTCCGCCGGGGTGGTGTTCGATGCGCTGCTGGCGGCCGTCACGCGTGCCGACGGTCAACTGGCCGGCCTCGGCGCGCGCGACACGTTGCGCACCGAGATGGGCTATCCGTTGCACGGGCATGAGCTCTCGGCGGACATCTCGCCGCTGCAGGCCCGATGCGGCTGGGCGATCGGCTGGAAGAAGGACGCGTTCTTCGGCCGCGATGCGCTGCTGGCCGAGAAGGAAGCCGGCCCGCCGCGACTGCTGCGAGGTCTGCGCGCGGTGGGCCGCGGCGTGCTGCGACCCGACCTGAACGTTCTCGCCGGTGACGCGAACGTCGGGATCACTACCTCGGGCACGTTTTCACCGACATTGAAGATCGGTATCGCGCTGGCGCTCATCGACGTCGACGCCGGTATCGAGGACGGTCAGCACGTCACAGTGGATGTCCGGGGGCGCGGTATCGAGTGCGAAGTGGTCAAGCCGCCGTTTATCGACGCGAAAACTCGCTAGCACCCGGTTATACAATCGCCTGATGACCAGCGGACGAGAGCAGAGGAGGAGAGGAGCGGCGCTGACCAGCGACGTCCTCGAGTTCACGGTGTCCCGCACCGCAAACCCGGCCAGTGACGACGCGCGCGAGGCGATCCTTGCCGACCCTGGCTTCGGTCGGTATCACACCGACCACATGGTGTCGATCGACTACTCCGAGGGCCAGGGGTGGCACGACGCGCGGGTCGATGCGTACGGGCCGATCGAACTGGATCCGTCCGCGATCGTGTTGCACTACGCGCAGGAGATCTTCGAGGGACTCAAGGCCTACCGCTGGGCGGACGGGTCGGTCGTGTCCTTCCGCGCCGAGGCCAACGCAGCGCGGCTGCGAAATTCCGCGCGCCGGATCGCGATCCCCGAACTGCCCGAGGAGCTGTTCCTGGAGTCGCTGCGACAACTGATCGCGGTCGACAATGCCTGGGTGCCGCCGGCTGGCGGCGAAGAGTCGCTGTATCTGCGGCCGTTCGTCTTCGCTACCGAGCCGGGGCTGGGGGTGCGTCCGGCCAAACAGTACCGCTACATGGTGATCGGCTCGCCGGCCGGTGCGTACTTCAAGCATGGCATCAAGCCAGTAACCGTTTGGGTCTCAACGGATTACGTGCGAGCCAGCCCTGGCGGTACCGGCGCTGCGAAGTTCGGTGGCAACTATGCAGCATCGCTGGTCGCCCAGGCCGAGGCCGCGGAGAAGGGCTGCGAGCAGGTGGTGTGGCTGGACGCCGTGGAGCGCCGCTACATCGAAGAGATGGGCGGGATGAACCTGTTCTTCGTCTTCGGCAGCGGCGGGTCGGCGCGACTGGTCACACCCGAGCTGTCTGGCTCACTGCTGCCGGGTATAACCCGAAACTCGTTGCTGCAGTTGGCAACCGATGCGGGGTTTGCCATCGAAGAGCGCAAGATCGACATGGAAGAGTGGCAGAAGAAGGCGGCCGACGGTGAGATCACCGAGGTGTTCGCGTGTGGTACCGCCGCTGTCATCACACCGGTGTCGCAGGTGAAGTACGGCGACACCGAATTCACCATCGGCGACGGCGAATCCGGCGAGGTGACGATGGCGCTGCGTGACACGCTGACCGGCATCCAGCGCGGCACCTTCGCCGACACGCACGGCTGGATGTCGCGCCTGGGTTAACCTTTTATCGGCTCGCATGTGGAAACGTGCCTTGACGCCATACACGACCCGATCGGCCGATTGAATCCAGGTCAATGAGTCAGGCTTTTGACAGCGACCATGATCTATTCGACACGTTCGAGTTCCGAAGGGCCGCAACCGATTTAGTTGACGCAGCGATCGTTGTTTTCCGCGGGCGCTCTGGTGAACGAAAATGTGAGTCCAGACCTTCAGGCTGCCGCGTCTTTCACCCGGCGGTGCCCGGCAGAAAATCGCCGTCTACCAGTACTGACTCGCGCTCGTCGATTTGAGCTCCCGCGCAGGGCGGTGCCTTCTGCTAGGTGCGGCCGTGTGTCGTATCGCTGTTCGCGTACCGCCAGGGGAGGCACACGAATGGGCACACCACAAAGAATGTAAGAGTCGACAGTCGAGTAATCGGTGGTGGCTATCTGCCGATTCTCCAGTAGCCGACACCGGTCGTAGCGGCAGCTCAGCCCCCTGGAGAGGACCCGCAGAGAGGTGAGGTCGACATCACTTAACCGCGATCACTCCGGCGGCCGCCCAAACCCAGATCTCGGATGCTCCCTGTAGGACAATCAAGCTGTGCCTCCCAGGATTCGGTGGAGCGAGATGTCAGACGGTCGGTATCCTCTCGACGCGCGGTCGCCGGCGGGTCCGCACGGACAGGCGCAACGGTGAAACGGGTTCCCGCGCCCTGGATCACGATCACCGGGTTGGACGGTTCGGGCAAGACGACATTGCTGCGGGCTTTGTCCCAGGAACTGGGCGCATTCCAGTTCCGGTTGCCTCACCACCGGTTCGTGCGGCAATTTCTTGGCCTATCGGGAGACGGGTCGGCCTTCGGTGATGTCCATACGGACCGCTTGCTGTTCGCGACGGACGCCCGATTGACCAACACTCTCATCCGGGGATGGCGGCAGACCCATCCGCTTCTGCTGTCCCAGCGTGGCTGGATGGACAATTTCATTTTCGGCGCCGTGCAAGGCGTCAGCTACCAGGAGGCTGATGAGCTGTTGCGGCCTTCGGAGCTCGAACGTCCCTCGGCGATCATCTATCTGATCGCCGAGCCGCAGGTCGCCTTCAGCCGTATCGCCGCGGACCGTTACGGCGACAAGTATGAGACAGCCGACTTCATTGCCGAACAGCACCGGGAAACCGTGCGGTTCTACGAATCTGTCGACGCAGGCCTTCCGGTCTTGGCGCCCTTCGCGGGCATCCCGGCGATGTGCATCGACACGACCACAAGGACGAGCGACACGGTGCTTCGGCAGGCGCGAGCATTCGTGACCCGCACGCTTTTCCACGAGCCAAAGTCGTCGGATACCCAGCCGCGCCAGAGACCCTGAATTTCTTCGCCGGCGCGCTGGTCGGCATGACGGGGCCCGGTTTGACGTCGCGGCGTCTGATGGGGCCATTTTATGGCCGCGGCTGCGGCATAGTGTTCCAGTATGAATAGCCCAGGGCATGGGCTGCCGAGGCCGCCTTATCCGCCAGTCCCACCGACTGGCGCGGTCGTGGAGAAACCGCGCAATCAAGTGGCTGCGGTTGCGTTGATCTTGGCGTTGCTGGCCTGGCTCGTCGCGGGTTTCAGTATTTGGCTTATCGTGGCCAGTCACGCTTGGACAAGCGGATGCCGTGTCGACAAGCCGCTGCACGATGTAGGGACATTGGTGTGCTTACCTTTCGGCGGCCTGTTAAGCCTCGGTGCGGCGATAACCGGGCTGGTCAGCCGCGGTCAGCCACGTGCGCGCGACGCCTATCGCGCGATGGGGATTGCTGCAATGGTGATGGGTGCGCTCGGGGTAGTAATTATCCTCTTCCTGTTCAGCACCGAGATCAGACCTCACGCGATTAACCCCGCTTACCTGCATTCCTGCTAGGTCAACGCCGCGCCGCCGAGGGACACATGAACAGAGTTCGACTTATTGTCGGGGTTGTCGTCGCACTGGTGATCATCGGCGTCCTAGCTGTGCCAATCAAGGATGAGTGCGGTGCGGTGGATTACGCGTGTGCTACGGCACCTGATGCGCAGGGCTATGTTCACTACTACTACGAGGTTAAACCGCTGGGCGGGTTACTCATTGAATTCGCAACACATTCGAAATTCCCGTTTCATTACACGTCGGGCGACGAGAAGGTTCATCGCTGACCTTCCGATTCATCTGGATCCGGCCAATACTCACGATGATTGGGGCAGCGGCGGTCAGCCCTCCTGCAGCCACCACTGATACAGCCGAGGAATCTCATCGACGCTGTCGACGCGGCCCAGGAGCAGGTCAGAGTTTTTGGTCCATAGAACTTCGGACAGGTGACCGTTGTCACTGCACGCGATGGAACCGGCGGTTTGATCGGGCGCGCCCTGCAGGTGCCACACCGTCGGGGACTGGTTGACTCCCGGGCACGGGACGAGGGTGCTGTCGCCGATGGCGGCGAAGAACGCCGCCTGCAGCGCGCCGGGATCGCGGTATAGCGCATAGGTGGAGCCGAACGGACCACCGGGGTCCGCGTTGACATCGCACGACAGGGAGGCGGTCTGATTGCCGGCCGGCGCCAACAGATGGCAGTCCTGCGGTGTGTAGCCCTTCGATAGCAGGCCGTAGAGCTTCTGTTCGTCCGGCGTCGGATCCGCGGCAGCTGGCGCCGCGCAGCCCAGCGCGCTCGTGCAGATCAGCTGGACCGCAACCGACGAGCGTGCCCACGTGGTGACACCGAACATCTGAAACCTTTGGTCGGACTGACGTAACGCTCATCGGTGTGTTGCTGTCATCAGCATTGTCCACCCACATGGCCGGTAATGCCCGCGAAACGGGGCCGGCTATCGCGATCAGCCTCGAGGCCATACGGACGACCGCTGTCGAGTTGATCGCGAGTGCGTCCTTTTTACACAGCTGTCCTCAGCGGGCAGCGGCCGGCAGTTTCAGGATGCGGTTGTTGCCCGCGTCGGCCACGTAAAGGTCTCCGTTGGGCCCGACCGCGACGGCATAGGCTTCTTTGAGGCCGTCAAACGGAAGCTGGTCGTCGCTGCGCCACCCGCTTGGCAGCTCCAGCACTCGGTTGTTGTCGGTGTCCGCGACGAAGAGATCCCCAAGGTGTCGACGGTCAGCCCACCGGGGCCACTGAGACCGTGGAACGGCAGGACGATCGGCTGCGTGGTACCCGAAACGAGTTCGACAACCTCATCAATGTGTCGATCACTGGCGAAGACGTCACCGCGGCCGTCGACGGCGAGTCCTCCGATGTGGGCGTGTTGGCCGATGGAAAGCACCTTAAGGCTGTTCGATCCCACCGTCAGCTCCAGGATCCGGTTCCCGTCGCCCACATAAAGGTTCCCGGCACCGTCGGTCGCAATGTCACCGAGGGCGTGCAGGTCCGAAATCGGCAGTTGCACGGCCGCTGTAGCGCCGGACGGCAGCTTGTAGACCTTATTCTCGCCAGTCCCGACGAACACGTCGCCGGCGTCGTCGACCGCAACGGCCGCCGGTTCGTGGATGTCGCTGATCGGCAGTGTGCTGGTCGCACCGGTGCTCGCGGCGACGCGCAGCACGCGGTTGTTCTTCGTATCCGCGACGTACAGATCGCCGGAGCGGTCCACCGCCACCGCCTGGGGGTAATCGAGCCCTTTGACGCTGAGCGCGGTGAATGCAGCCGGCGGCGGTGCCGGTCCGCCGGCCGGAAGTTTCGGGCATAGCGGGGTGTAGGGGATCTGGTCCGTGATCCACTGGCGCCAGTCGTCCTCGGTGATGTCGGCGGTGAGCTTGTCGCACAGCAGCTGAGGCCGGGCCGCGGCGTCCCACAGCCGGATCATGTCGTCGTCGCCGCTGCTTGCCAGGATCTGGCCGTCGGGGCTGAACGCCACGCTGTAGACGCCTCCCGCGTGGCCGGTGAAGGCATCGCCGACGGCGCGTCCGGTGTCGGCGTCCCACAGCCGTATGGTCTGGTCCATGCTGGCCGAGGCCAGCCGGTGTTCGTCGGGACTGAATGCCACGGCGGTGACCGTGTCGCTGTGTCCGGCAAGCGGTTTGCCGGCCGGCGAACCGTCGGTGGTGTTCCAGAGCCGGACGGCGTTGCCGCCCGTCGAGGCGAACCGTCGTCCGTCCGGACTGAACGTCACGCTGTCGACGACGTAGCCCTGCCCGTCGAGGGCACCCCCGTGCGGTTTGCCGCTGTGCGCGTCCCAGAGCCGGATGGTGCCGTCTGCGGATCCGGAAACCAGCAGGTTTCCGTCGGGGCCGAAGGCGACCGAGCGCACGGTCTTGCCGTGGCCCTTCATCGGCGCGACGAGCGGTCGGCCGGTGTCGGCGTTCCACAGCCGGACGCTGCCGTCGTCGGTGCCCGAAGCCAGCCGGTGCCCGTCAGCGCTATACGCGACGGCGTGCACCACGCCGTCGGACCCCGTCGGCAGGGGCAGGATCGGGTCGCCGGTGTCGGCGTTCCAGATCGTGATGCCGCCGGCGTCGGCGCTAGCCAGGCGATGCCCGTCGGGGCTGAATGCCACCGACCACACGATCCCGGAGTGACCGGGCAGGACGCGGATCAATCGGCCATCGGCCCAGTCGAAGATGACCACAGTGCCATTTGCATTCGCTTCGGCGATGCGGTGGCCGGTCGGGTCGAACGCGACATGCACCACGCTGAAGGCGTCGCCGCGACCCAGCATGCGGGCCAGTGACCACACCCGAACGGTGCTGTCGGAGCCGGCGGACACCAGGCGAGTGCCGTCGCGGCTGAACGCCAGCTGACGGACGGTGTCGGTATGACCGAGCAGCGGCGCGCTCACCGGCTTCCCAGTGGAGGTCGACCACAGCCGGATGGTGCCGTCGGTGCCGGCGGCGGCAATGCGTCCCCCGTCGGGGCTGAACGCGACGCTCAACGCTGCGCCGCTGTAGCCGCCGAGCTCGCGCACCGGCGCTCCGGTGCCGGCGTCCCAGAGGTAGACGTAGTCCGAAGCGCCCGCGACAAAGCGGCCATCGGGGCTGAACGCGACTGTGCTCATCGGGTAGTCGCCGGCGTGCAGGGGTTCGCCGGTTTCGTTGCCCGTGTCGAGGTTCCAGACGTGGATCGAGTGATCGTTGCTGCCGGCGCAGGCGATGCGATGTCCGTCGGGGCTGTAAACCACCTGTGAAAACCCTTGGCGCTTTCCCGCGGGCAGTGTGCCGGTCGGGGCACCGGTGTCCGCGTCCCAGAACCTGATGTCTCCGTCGGAACTGACACTGGCGATCTGGTGGCCGCCGCCAGGGCTGAAGACCAGACTGAGGACTACGTTCGTGTGCCCGGTCATTGGGGCACCGATGGGGCGGCGAGTCGCGGTGTCCCACAGCCGGATACTTTGATCGTCACCGCCGGTTGCGAGTCGGCTCCCGTCGGGGCTGAACGCCACCGCGACGACCTGCCCGGTGTGCCCGCGCATCGGGCTGCCCACCGGTTTGCCGGTGTTCGTGTCCCACAACCGAACGGTGGTCTTCTCGGCGGTAGCGATGAGACGCCCGTCCGGGCTGACCGCCATGCCGTACACGGGCGCACCCGTCCCGATGATCTTGGCCGTCGTCGCGCGCTGGGCCAACGCGTTCAGTAGCACCCCGTCCTCTGGGCAGCGATGAGCCTGGCGGCCAGCACCTGCTGTAGCGCCCGATCGTCTCCGCCCGGTTCATCCTTGACAAGCATGGCGTCCGCTTCGGCGTTGAGCCGCGCAGCGATCGCGCGGTTGCGTTGAGTGATCGCCCGGTCGTTCTGGACGAACGCGACGATAGCCAGCACCACCGCCGTGACCGTCAACATGGCCAGCGCCGTCACGGCGCCCGTGCGCAAGTGGCGGAACCGGCGCAGTTCACGCCGGTCCAGGCTGGCCAGCTCGTCGGGAGTCTGGCCGTGGATGGGGGCGGCCAGCGTGGTGAGCTTGTCTCTCAGCGCCGCCGAGTGTGGATCCCATGGGGCGTCGTCGGCGACGTCGATGGTCAAAGGTTGCGCGTCCAGCACCCCGGGTTGGGTAAGCACCGGCAGGGCGGCGTCGGAGGTCGCGGGATCGAAGCGGCGGCCGGCTGCATCCCATTCCAGGCGACCGTCTGCCAGGACCAGCAATAGCCGGTCGCGGGGATGGTGCTGGAGCCAGTACTGGACTTCGCGGTTGACCCAGTAGGACTGGGCGGCGCTGGGGGAGACCACGACCACCAGGTAGCGGGCGCGGTCCATCGCCTCGGTGATCTTGCCCCACAGGTCGGGACTCACCTCGAGATTGGTGTCGTCGCGGAAGACGCGCAGCGCTCGCAGTGCGCCCAGGCGTCGCCCCACCTGGTGCAAGACGCGTTGAATGCCGGTGGCGACGGGGCGGTCGTGGTGCGTGTAAGACAGGAACGCGTCGTAGACCGCCGGCGCCGGCATGTCAGCGGGTTGCTGCCTGGCTTTCGTCGTCACGGCGAGGTCTGGGCGGAATCGGTGGGCAGCCCGGGGCACGGCGGGTGGTATTCCAGGTCAGGACTGATCCAATCTGGCCATTCGTCCTGGCTGATCCCGGTGCTGAGCTTGTTGCAGACCATCTGCGAGGTGACGACCGCGGGCCAGATCCGGATGGTCGCGTCGTCTCCGGCGGACGCGATGCGGGTGCCGTCCGAGCTGAAAGTGACCGCCTTTACCTGCCCGAGGTGCCCAGTGAACGGGTCTGCGAGCGGATTCCCGGTGCGAGGATCCCAGAGTCGTACGGTGCCGTCGAAGCTGGTCGAGGCCAGCAGGTGTCCGTTGGGGCTGAAGGCGACGCCCGAGAGTATGTCGGTGTGACCGCGCAGGGGTTCGAAGAGGGGCTTGCCGGTGTCGACGTTCCAGACCCGCACGGTCCGGTCGGCGTGGGCAGATGCCAGCCGGTGGCCGTCGGGGCTGTAGGCCACGCTTTCGACTGCGGCCGCCGGGCTGTCGGTCCGCAACGGATCTCCGGCCGGCTGGCGGGTGTCGATGTCCCAAATAATGATCGTCGTGTTGCTTCCCCCGCCGGCGACGTGATGACCGTCCGGGCTGAAGGCGACGGCGCTGATTTCGAAGGAGGAGGACGGGTCGACCAGCGGAGGGCCGAGGGAGCTTCCGTCCGCGGCGTTCCACAGCTTGATCCCGTCATGGCCGCCGCTCGCCAAGATTCGCCCGTCGGGGCTGAACGCGATCTTGAATACCTTCTCGTCGGCGGTGAACATGGTGACGCTGCCCGAGTCGAGGCGGGTCAGCCGAACCGTGCCGTCGCCCGCGCCGCTGGCGACCTGCGGCTCTTTAGGGTTGAACGCCACCGAAAGCACCGCACCGTTGTCCTGGCTGAGCGGCGGGCCGATCTGGTGCCCAGTCTGGGTATCCCAGAGTCGCGTGGTGCCGTCCCGGAAGCCCGCAAGAAGCTGGTGCCCATCGCGGCGGAATGCCACTGCCGCGATCGGGACGCCAGTGGGTATGACCGGTCGCAGATCCCAGGCGCGGACGGTGCCGTCCAGGCTGCCGGTGACGAGGCGGGCTCCGTCGGAGCTGAACGCGACGCCCCGCACCCCGTCGGTGTGTCCCGCAAGCGGGCCGGTCGCTTCCTGCTTGTAGTCGGCGTACCACAGCCGCACCGACCGCTTGAGGTCGGCGGCGGCGATCAGGGCTCCGTCTGGGCTGAAGGCTACGGCGCTGACCGGCTGCCCTTGGTCTCTGGCGTCGCCCTCGGGTGTGCCGTCCTCGACGTGCCACAGCTGCACGTTGCCCTCCTGGCTGCCGCTGACCAGCCGATTCCCGTCGGGACTAAATGCCACACTGTTGATGGCGCCGGAGTCCAGTTTCGGCGGGTTTCCGATCGGCTGGCCGGCATCGAGGTCGAACAGCACGATGCCGTGACCGAAGGTGCCCCAGGCCAGCCGCCGTCCGTCGGGGCTGAACGCCACGCTGGTGACCTTGTCGGTGGGATCGTTCAGCAATATCGAGAGCTGGTGTCCTGTGGTGTCCCACAGCCGGACGGTGCCGTCGAGGCCGCCCGAGGCCAGGTGCCGACCGTCTCGACTGAATGCGACCGATGTGACGGCTTTGGTGTGCCCGTTGAGCGGAACGCCGATCTTTGCTGTGGCGCCGGCGTTCCACAACTGGATGGAGTTGTCGGTGTCAGGCACGGCCAGCCGGGAGCCGTCGGCGCTGAAGGCGATTCCGTAGACGGGGTCCCTGTGCTGGTTCGCCTGGACCCCGCCGACGGCGCGGCCGCTGTCGGCGTCCCACAGCCGGACCCAACCGTCGCCCTCGGCAGTGGCGATGCGCCGCCCGTCGGGACTGACGATGACGTTGGTGACCTTCGCGCCGGTCGGAATGATCTTCTCGGTAGTGGACCGCACGGCGGCCGCGTGCAATAGGGGACCGTCGTCGCCGGGAGCGATGTCGTGCGCCGCCAGCAACTCCTGGAACGCACGCGCGTCGCCACCGGGACGGGTGCCGGCGAGCATGCCGTGGGCCTCGACGTCGAGCCGTTGGACGGTGGCCCTATCGCGGGCGGCGTCGGCGTCGCGGCGCCTGTGCAGCGCTTCGGTCCCCGCGATGACGGAGGCGACCAGCAGCACGGCCATTCCAAACGCCGCGGCTGCGCGTAGCCGCCGGAACCGGCGCTGTTCGCGGATGTCGTCGCCGGCGAGTTGGTCCTTGGGCTTGCCGTGCACCGGGGCGGCGAGCGAGGTGACCTTGTCGCGAAACACCGGCTCACCGGAATCCCAGGGCGAGTCGCCGCTGACATCGATGTAGAACGGCTCGGCAGGCAGCGAGCCAAGTTGAGTCAGCGCGGCTGGCGCGGCGTCGGAGGTGCGGGGATCGAAACGATGTTGCTCGGGATCCCACAACAGTTGCCCGTCAGCCAGCACGAGCAGGAGCCGGTCCAGGTGGTGGCGTAGTAGCCAGTGGGCGAGTTCGCCGTCGAGACGAAGCGATGACGCCGCAGCGGGCGACAGCACGGCAATCAGGTAGCGAGACTGGTCGAGCGCAGCGGCACTGTCGCTGTCGTCTGCGGCCGGTAAAAGCACCCGCAAGGCCCTCAACTGGCCGGGTCGCCTTCCGATCCGCCGCAGTCCCTTGAGAATCCCGTTGGCAAGGCGGCGATCCGGTCCCGCGGCCGCTATGTAGGCGTCCCAGCGCGCATTCCGCGTGGAGGGTGGCTGGGCCGCCTCGGAGACGTCCGGCGTTGCCGGCTGTGGTTGCCTGTCGTTGCCGATCACAGCGCGGCCTCCGATCCGGCAATGACTGCGATTCGCCAAGTGTGCCACCGGCGGCGGTCGTCGCCAACACAAAGAATGCGTCTGCAAAGGGGCCCCAGCTCGAAGCCAAGCAGCCGCGCGTGTCGTTGACCTATCGTCCGACGGGCACCACTCAATGACGTCGACTTAAATGGTCGCGGCGCTGTCTGCTGCCGGCCGGCCCGTGGCCGGAGCCCTGAGAGCCAGTGACTCTGCAAGCTCTTCGTTCGGCCATAGACCGCGGTCCGAACCTCGAAGATAATTGGGGTAGTCAGGGCGGGGCACGGTGTTCGCGAGGCCCGCAGACTGGGAGTGGGTGATGTCGTGGCGATCATGCCGCACTGCGTGGTGTGCGGATACTCCGGTGCGGCCGAGGTGGCAGGTTCGGTTGAGTTCGCCGACTACATCCCCTCATGGCGACCGCCGTGCAACGCGGACGGGACCCAGATCGTCGGCTGGTCGAATTCGCTCGGGGTGACCGCGCCAGACGGTGTCGGGCTGTTCTGCCGCCAGCACCTCGCACGCGCCAAGAAGCTGCGCCAACTGCCGGCCGCCGAAGCCGTCCAGGCGATCAGCACCGGAGCCGATCGCCGCGGAGGGCTGCGGGCGTGGATTCGCGGCCTCTGCTCCTAGTGGATCGGTCGCCGGGTTCTATCGGCGCCCAACGGGATTGGAACGACACCATGAAGTTCGCTGCAGCGTTGGTGGTCCCCGTACTATCCGCCGCGACGGCGATGGCACTCGCGGCCACCGCACGAGCCGACCCTTACTATCAGTTTCAGTCACCATCGGGAAACATTGACTGCGGTCTGGGGTTGCTGAACAACAGTGCCTTTGCCCTCTGCGAAATCCGCGAGCACACCTGGGTAGCGCCGGCGCGCCCGACCGCCTGCGAAGGAGGGTGGGGTGACCGTGTCGGGTTGAACCAAGGCAGCGCGGCCACGCTGGACTGCCACACCGATACCGTCCGCGGCAGCGACCTGCCAACGCTCGGCTATGGCGACAGATTGTCGGCCGGTGCGATCACGTGCGACAGCGAGCCCTCGGGTCTGACATGCACGGACGCTGGCACCGGTCACTATTTCTCACATCGCGCGCGATTCTTACGAGTTGCAATGAAACCGGCGCGGCCGTCTGGCCCTTGTCGGTAACAACCGGCAGTTCTTCAAAAAGCGGAACCGTAAACATGAGAGGGAGCTCTACGGGCACACGTCGGAACGAGCCGTCGAGGCCAGTGAGATCGTCGACGCTTCAAAATCTTTCGGCGTCATCAGGTCCATGTTGCCGCAGTGGCGCAGGCACGTCGGCGGGTAATGACGGCGAAACCCTCCCGCCGTAGCAGTTCTCAGCGGCCCGTAACCGGCAACCAGACTCATGCCTCATCCACCACTTCGGTCAGCGATACTGCTGGCAGTATTCCGCGTGTCCATTCCGTTCGCCGAGGCAGTGTTGGTAGTTCTCATTGAACAAATCCGTACCGAAGGCGAGCCAGATGGTGAATAGGCCGACGACGACCGCGACGATACCGAGCACGATGCCGGCCATCGCGACGCCACCGCCGGTGGCTTCGCCGCGCTTCACGCGCCTGCGCGCGGTGAATCCCATTGCCGTGGCGGCAATACCGAGGATGGGGCCGCCGAAAATTGTCACCGTCGCCACCAGGGCGACCAGGGCAAGCACCAACGACCCGATGCCGAGGCCATTTCTACGACCGGTGACCGGCGGAATGAAACCGGGGTAATACGGCTGCGGCGCACCGGCGGGCTCGCCGAACGGCCTGCCCGACGAATCTGTCATCAGTCACACCTCACGTAGGTTGACGGTGCACACCCACGGTACCCGGCGGCGCCGGTCCCCGGAGTTTAAACGCTGTTCTCCACAGCCCGCGGCGAGGTAGCCCCATGATCGGCTCCGGAAATCGCACACAGGAAGCGCTGCGCTGGTGCATTGACTTCCCTCGGCGCATTCGCGTCAATTCTTGCCTCACCGGCGGCTCCCACTGACTTCAGCCCGCAAGAGCTGCAGATCGCAAAGGAATTGTCCGTTGGTTGGATCCAGCATATGCACGTCGTATGCCTGCATCTTGTCCTCGTCGGGCTCCCGAGGTCGTCGTCACCGGCACGCCGACCCCAGCGCGAACACGTCAAACATCGAACAAGAATTGATCAACCAGAATATTCAGAGCTCCGGGCTGACCAACGTTTAGCAGCACCCGGCGCAGCTGCAGCCGTTGCAGGGCAAGAACTTTCAACAGCTGCTCGAGGTTGACTACTTCGCCGACATTCAAACCAACCGGGGCACGGGTCAGATCTACGGCGGATGGGTGACGCTGTACAACTCTGCTACCCACGTCGGGCCTCTTCAACCTCTGGGCCGGGAGTAATGACGCGTTGAAGCGGCGGCGCACGACACCGCGAGCATGATGGTCTCGATGGATTAGCGACCGGCTGGTCGGCCGTCAGGTCTGGGGGCTCGGCGTTGCTTTTGCGGCTGGATCGAGTGCGGTGTAGCGCTCCGCAAACTCCTGGGCGGGAACCGGCCATTCCTCACCGTCGGCGCCCCGCACCACCCAGTCGCCGTCGGCGGCTGCGGTGGGGCCCTCGAGGGTCTCTGATCGTCTCGCCCGGCCGCGCCGGTCGAGCGGAAACAGTTCCGCGCCTTCGCCATTGGTCGCCGCCGACATGCTCGTAGCTGGCTCGGAAGATGTCGTCGCGTACCGACCACGTCTCGCCCGTCGGCCTGGATGTGCCAGTCTGTCGGCGCTCGCCTGCATGGTTTGACCCGACCGCGACGTCCACGTCCACGGTGTGCTTTGCTGTGCGGCGGTGACCGTCCCGATGCGAGTGAACCGCTGCCATACCGGACGTGACCGGTAGCCAAGCTGGCGAAGGCTCCACAGGGTGGCCGCCAGACTGCGTTACCGCAGCGTTGAGCTTCTTCGACTCGTCGTCTTCGACGACGGACCAGTCGATGAGCTTGTTGTGAATCCGGTGCGCATCGTCGCGAATCTCGCCGTACTTCCAGTGATTGCGGCGGTAGATAGCGGCACCAGTCCTCATGTTCCGCCTTTGCCATCCTCATCGCGGCGTCGCGGTCGAAGCCCATGTGCGCCAATTTTTGCAGCGCCGTCAACCCGGCCATGTCGCCGCACGCCCAGCGGTGTTGGCGGGTCGCCCCAGGTGTTCCACGTGTGTCCGGCGATCTTCTCGACCATCCATAGCGCATTGCGGACCTGACGCCGATTCGACCCGCGGTAGAAGTCGCTCAAGCTCGGCCCACGGCAACCGTCGCCGGCGGCGGGTTCGGTTCCGGTTCGAGGTCGGCGACATAGCGCTGGTGAATCAACTCTCGCTGCGCGTTCCCAAACGTCCTGTGCCTGTCCCTCGGGAACGTCGAGCGCCAGGCGGTAGGTGCGCAGACGGCCGACGATGGGCATGCGGGTCTTGCGCCATTTGAGCGGCGGCGTCCCAGATGTAGATGGGCATTGTCGGGAAACGCGCAGCCAGCCGCGTGCCGGTCGACCTTGCGTTCAACGGTCCGCTCGCCTTGTCGTCCACGAATATCACCGCGTTGCTTGCGCCCGCCGCTCTCGCCGATCAAGCCCATCAATACCGACACGGTCGGCCGGCTCCGGTGCGGCGTCGATGGTCGGCCCGGTTGAGGCGAATCCGAGCTGGCTTGCGGTGGAATTCGTGGTCCTGCAGGTATTCGTCGGCCTCCGTCGCCGACCAGAGCTGAGCGCGGGTAACGCGTTGTCGTCCGGATTCAGAGTAATAGTCGTTTTCCAGCTTGCGTCGGGTCAGGTCCGCGCACAGTGCTAACGTCAATTCCGATGCGCCGCAGACGAATACATGCTCGAATCGTGCTGCGTAGCGATAATATTTTCGAGTAGCCAGCGAGCGGTGACTTCGTACTTGCCGACGGCGTCGGCTGCCCATCGGGTATCCGTTCCGCCGAGTTGCTCGGCGCGCCACGCCTCGGCCTGCCACGGATCGTCGACGCGCACGGTGAGCGGAAGCCGTTGCTCGATGGCCGACTTTCGCACAGCGCGCGGGTGATCATGTCGAGCCGCGCCTGATTGGTCGGCGGATCGGGCGACATAAGGTAGAGCCGCTCGAGGTTGCGCCACAGCGACAACGTCGTCAGACTGTCCGGGACGCTGAGGTCGACCGACACCACCCGGCCGCCCTGCATTCTGGCCTCCATTGCGCCCGGGCTCGTCGGGACCATCGGTGATGACGACCAGCGTGCTCGAGTCCGACGTCCCGGCGATCACCCTGATCATGGACCGCGTTTCTTCGTCGATGCCGATGACGGCAGTCACCGATCTGGCGAACCTGGCCCGTAGCCGATCCACCTGCGATCGAAACAGTGCGATCACCACGCCGGCCAGACCGGTGAAGATCGCGCCGTCCGCGGTCAGCCGGGCAACCCATAGGGCGTCCGGGGGGATCTCGGGGCAGGTTTGCTTTCTCATACGCGAAATCGCCGACGCCACCCTTCACGAATGAGATCGTCCACAGCAAAGGCTGAAAGAACGCCGGATGCGTCGCATCGCTGCAATGCCAAAACGAGCTCGAGCCCAGCGCGACGCTGGCAAGCGGCGAGGCCGGCGACGACCACGACCGGAACGTTGCGCGACCGGTTTGCGCTGTGGGAACGAAAGCTCAACACGCACAGTGCGACTAGCACCGTTACCACGATCGCGATGGTCGGGATCGATCCCGCGCCGCCGAACCACGTCAACCACGTTCGGCAACCAGGTGGCGGACTCGGGACGCGCTGCCACTTGGCACAGCCACCCGAGCAGCAGCAGCGCAACGGCTAAGAGCGCGATCTCCACCGAGCGAGAAAGTGCGGCTCTGCGTTGCATCCGACCCTCCTTCCTGCTCGAGGCGCGGTAAAGATGATGGCATCGAAGCGGATTGCTCGGGGTGAAATGTGGGACAAGCTATGCGGACGGCTCCGACTGGGCGGGGGTACGGACTATCTGCAGGCCGGCCGCCGCGAGGATGGCCGGCAGCGCCCTGATAAATACAGCGTCCATTGCGGCGATGTTCGGATACCGCTCTTTCAGCTGCTCCCACGGCAGCAGATACGGGGTTTCCTTGCGTTCGACGCTCTTCTCGGCGGCCAGCGTCCAGCCATCGGCGGTGCGTTCACGGTTCCATCGCTCGTGTTCGGCGGTTGCGAGATCCTTGATTTCGGTATCGGTGAAGCTGAATTCTCGGTTTTCCGAGTCTTTCAGCGGTGCTACCGCGCAGCCGATCGTGCGCAGATGGATCGGGATGTGGCGGGCCTGGTCACGGCTCGAGTGCTTGCGGAATTCGTCGAGTTCCTGCCACGTCGGTGCCGCTTCGCCGCTGGCGATCGCTTCTTGGCGCCAACGCTCGTGGATGGCTTGGGCTATCGACTCGATCGGCACCGAACTGGCCAGCATCGACCCCCTTTAACAGTGCGGATCCTAGCCGCGCAGCGTATCGCGACGACGTGCCTTCGCGGTCAAAACCGCGCAAACGCGGCCAGCAGAACAGCGGCCGCCGTCGTCGTCAATTCGATTGCGGCGCCGAGCACGTCGCCGCTGACGCCGCCGAATCGGCGCACGCAGTGCCGGACCAGCAGCATGGACGGCGACAGCGCGGCCAGCACCGCGACCGGGCCGTGCCACGGTGTGCGCCCGCCACCGACGACGCTGCCAGCAGCACCGCGACCCAGGCCGCGGCGACCAGCGCAGGCTGGCTACCGACGACTGCCAGCACCCAGCATGCTGCCGGGCGCGGCCGGTAATCCCCGGCGGCAGGCCAGCACCGCCGCCACCCGGCCTGCGCACACCGCGACCACGATCCCGGCCGGGTGCAGCGTCGAAAACGCCAGCTCCCTGAACGACGATCGCCAGCACGATGGTCGCCACGCCGAAGGGACCCGTCGACCCGTCGCGCATCACCTGCCAGCGCACGTTCGGGCGGTCCGTAACAGCCGAGTCCGTCGGCGGTGTCGGCGGCGCCGTCGATGTGCAAGCCGCGGGTCACCGCCAGCAACACTGGCCACTCCGAGCAGACCGGCCAGCGGACTGCCCGCACCGAAACGCCCACCAGCCCGCCCACGTCACAGCGGCGACGAGTGCGCCGAGCGCGAGGCCGACCACCGGCAGCGCGGTCATTGCGCCGCGGCCGAACGGACGATCATGGCGGAGCGGCATCGGGACGACGGTCTCGAACGCGAAAGCCGCTGCCAGAGAACCGATCACGATGACGACGGGCGGTCGGTGACATTCGCCTCGGCGAATGTCGCCATCGACGCGCAGGTGGCCACGGCGGCCCGCAGCACCGGGAGTGCCACGGCGGCGCCGCTGCCTTCGCCGAGCCGCATTTGCAGATCGACGATCGGATCCAGGCCGAGCCGGGCCAGCGCCAGCGCGTGCGCGGGTTCGGTCGACCGGTGACCGGCCTGCCACCACAACCGCGCCCCTGGCGCCAGCTGCTCGGCGATCAGGGCCGCCGCAGTCACAACCATGCCGTCGAGCAGCACCGGCGTTCGCCGCACCGCGGCCTGCGCGCAGAAGCCGGCGATGCCCGCCAAATCGGCTCCGCCGCAACACTGCAACGTGGCGACCGGGTTGGCCAGCACATGCTCGGCCCGGAACAAGGCGTCGCGTACCGCCGCGGTCTTGCGGACCCAGCCGGCGTCGTCGATGCCGGTCCCGTAGCCGACCGCGGCAACCGGCTCGACGCCGGTCAGTGCCGCAACCAGAACCGTTGCCGCAGTGGTATTTCCGATTCCCATGTCGCCGGCGATCAGCAGATCGGCGCCACCGTCGACTTCCTGATCGGCGATCTGGCGGCCGGCGTCGATCGCGTCGCGGGTCTCCTGCTCGCTGAGGGCATCCTCGATAGCGATGTTGCCGCTGCCGCGGCGTACCTTGTGGGCGCCGATCTGGGGTGACAGCGGTTCGGTGTCTACGGCGAGGTCGACGACCCGCACGGTCGCCCCGGCGATGTCGGCGAGGGCATTGATCGCCGCGCCGCCGGCCGCCATGTTGGCGACCATCTGCGCGGTGACTTCAGGGGGATAGGCCGACACGCCCGATTGGGCGACGCCGTGGTCACCGGCGAACACCACAACCCGGGCGCGCTCGAATTGCGTTGGCGGGCACTGCCCTTGGCACGAGGACACCCAGACCGACAGATCCTCGAGGCGGCCCAGCGAGCCGCGGGGTTTGGTGAGGGTGTCCTGGCGGGCGCGGGCGGCCGCAGCGGCGACCGTGTCGGGCGGCGTCACCGGCGCGAACATCGTCATGTCCCGGGCTGCTTGATCGGCAGCGGCTGGCCGGCCACCACGAGCACCACGCGTTCACACACCGTTGCCAGCCGCTGATTGAGCGCGCCCAGCTCGTCGGTGAACCGGCGAGCCGACGCGGTGGCGCCGTGGACCGCCAAACCTACTTCGGGGCTGACCAGTACCAGCAGCGAGCCGAAATCCGACACGGCGCTGGTGAGTTCGTCCAGATCGGCCGACACCGATCCACCGTCCCAGGCCTGCCGTCGATCCAGCGTGGCCGTCAGCCAGCCGCCGATGTCGTCGACCAGGGTCGCGGTATCCGGTGACTGTCGCAATTGCGCTGCGATGTCTTGGGTTTCGACCGTGCGCCAATGCCGCGGCCGGCGATCGCGATGCTCGGCGACCCGTTGGGACCAGCCCGAATCTGACTCGGCGAGCTGTCCGGTCGCCAGGTAGTGCACGGGCTGGTCGGTTGCCAGCGACTCGGCGATGGCGCTCTCCGCCCACCGGGACTTTCCTGACCTGACTCCACCGAGCACCAAGGTTCGCACCGTGGATCAATCAGCCTTCCGGGGTGGCCTATTCGACACTGGCGCCGTGCTTGACCTGGGGTCGCGGCGCCCGCATCCGGCGCATCTGGGAGGCCCGGCTGGCCGCGTAAAGCCCGAGCTTCCAACGGCTTTCGGTGTCCTCGGGGAACTTCTCGTCGACCCTGCGGGACACCTTGCGGCCGAGGAGCAGGCCGTCGAGCGCCATCACGAGCATCAGCACCAGCATCGCGGGCGACACGTAGAACTGAAGCTGGGGGACGGCGAACATGAAAAACATCAGCCCCAGGGCCGCCGGCATGAACAACCCGAGCACGTTGCGGCGGGCGTCGACGATGTCACGCACATACCGGCGCACAGGTCCCTGGTCGCGGGACAGCAGGTACCGCTCGTCGCCGTTCATCATGCGCTCGCGCCGCTCGGACATCTGAGAGCGCCGCGCGGAACTCTGCTCCTTGCGTTCCGCACGACTGAGCTTGGGCCCGGCCAACGACTTTCGCCGGGCCCGGGCCTCCGAGGACGTCATCGGCGCCGGGGCGACCGGACCCTTGCGCCCGGCGTCGCGGCGCGGAGTGGGCCGTCCCTTGGGAGCCGTGGTCCGCGGGGAGCGCGACTCCGGCGCCTCGACCACGTCGGCCACCGGCGCCGCATCGCCCCGGTCGTCGTCCTTGTCACGGCCCAGCAGTTTCACGCCCGCCAGGTTACTTCGCGATGGAGCGTCTGAAAAACGGCCGGGTCCGCGCCAAGCTCTACTGTTGCTGACATGACTGGGACGGCACCCGATCGCGCCGGCCCTTCGTTTGCTCATCGCCCCCGACAGCTTCGGTGACTCGCTGACCGCGGTCGAGGCGGCAGCGGCAATCGCGGCGGGCTGGAATCGGGTGCGTCCGGGCGACCACATCGTCGTCGCGCCACAGTCCGACGGCGGCCCGGGGTTTGTCGACGTGCTGGCCGGCCGGTTGGGGGAGCGCCGGACAGAGACCGTCCGCGGCCCGCTCGACGACGACGTGCGCGCCGAGTGGGTGCTGGATGTGGCTACGCGGACCGCGTATCTGGAGTGCGCGCAGGCGTGCGGGCTGCCCCTGCTGGGCGGTTCGCCGACGCCCGAGACAGCGCTGGCGGCGCACAGCAGGGGAGTCGGCCAACTCGTCGCCGCGGCGCTGGACGCGGGGGCGACCCGGATCGTGGTCGGGTTGGGCGGCTCGGCCTGCACCGACGGGGGCCGCGGGCTGCTCGAGGCGCTCGGCGGTTTCGACGTGGCCCGGCAGCGGTTGGCCGGTGTGGAGCTGGTGGCCGCCTGCGACGTCGAATACCCGCTGGTAGGGCCGTGGGGCGCGGCCCGGGTGTTCGGCCCGCAGAAGGGCGCCGACCGCGACACCGTGGCCGCGCTCGAAGACCGGCTGTCAGGGTGTGCCGTCGAGTTCGATGCCGCCGCCGGGCGCTCGGTCAGCGCGGAATCCGGTGCCGGCGCCGCCGGCGGGCTCGGGGCGGCGCTATTGGCGCTGGGTGGACGCGTCCAGTCGGGCGCATCGATCATCGCCGAGCACACCGGCCTGGCCGACGACCTGGCCGCCGCCGACCTGGTCATCACCGGTGAGGGCAAATTCGACGAACAGTCGCTGCGCGGCAAGGTCGTCGGAACCCTGGCGAGGACGTCGCAGGTCCCGGTGGTGGTACTGGCCGGCCAGGTCGTGCTGGACGAGGCGACCTTCCAAGCCGCCGGCATTCTGGGGGCCGCAGGTGTTTCCGATCACGCCGGATCGGTGCGGCTGGCCCTGGCTGATGCCGCCAACCAGCTGATGGGACTCGCCGCCGACGTCGCGGCACGACTGTCCGGATAGCGGCGCGACAAGGTACCTTTGAGGAGATGGGTCGAATCGCTGAAGCGAGCCCATGAGGACATAGAGCACTTACTCAGGAGAAGCAATGACTGTTCAGGACGAGTCAACCGCCACCACGACGCACGGCGCGATCTTGACCGATGCCGCGGCAGCCAAGGCTAAGTCACTGTTGGACCAGGAAGGTCGCGACGACCTGGCGCTGCGGATCGCGGTCCAGCCGGGTGGCTGCGCCGGCCTGCGCTACAACCTGTTCTTCGACGACCGCGCCCTCGACGGCGACCTCACCACCGACTTCAACGGCGTGAAGCTGACCGTCGACCGGATGAGCGCGCCCTACATCCAGGGCGCCTCGATCGACTTCGTCGACACCATCGAGAAGCAGGGTTTCACCATCGACAACCCGAACGCCACCGGCTCCTGCGCCTGCGGCGACTCGTTCAACTGACGCTGGGCCGGCGCTCAGTACACGCCGGCGCTGTGCAGCACGTAGGAGCACACCAGCGTCTGGTTGTGCTGGCTGATTAGCTGCGCGACGCCTTGCACCTCGTCGCGGGTACTTGTGCCGGTGGATTGCTGCACACGCATGGTGAACAACACCTGGGCCTGGTAGTCCGACCAGTACACGATCTTGTCGATCGACGTCACCTGCGCCTCGGAGAACTGCTTGCGGAACGCGTCGCTGCTGAGTTTGGCCAGCGTGTCATCGGATCGGCGGTCTCGGACCGCGTCGTAGATGCCACACAGTGTGTTGCGGGCGATGGTCTCGGTGTCGCGGTGCTGCAGCGCGTCGAGGTAGCCCTGGATGGCCGACGTGGCGGTGGCGTCGGAGAACGCTCCGCGCGCCGGCGCCGGAGCGCGGTGCGTGAGGTACAAGACCCCGGTGACCATCGCGGCGATGACGAGCAGTGCGACGGCGACTGCCGACGAGCCGGCGCCGCCGGCGGTGCGGCGTCGGGAAGGGCGCCGGGGGTGGCAGCGGGCCCGGATAAGCAGCCGCGCGCGGGGTAGCCCGGTGGCGCCGGGATCGGATCGCTGGGATGCATGTCGGTGAATGGCGGTCCTTCGGAGCCCATACGGCCGTCCGACGGGTACGGACCAGCCATAAACGGATCTCCTCGGATAGCAAGGAAGCAGGGCCGTCAGGACGCGTCAGGCCGCCGCGAGGTTCTCCTAGGGAGGCTAGCGGGCGTCCGCCCGCGATGCAGAGCCGACCACGACCACAGGTAGGCTGCGATAGCCGAACTGAGGACTTAAAGGGGTGGAGTTTCGTGACGATTGCGGTAACCGGTTCTATTGCCACCGACAATTTGATGCGGTTTCCGGGTCGTTTCTCCGAGCACCTGCTGGCCGAGCACCTGGAGAAGGTGTCGCTGAGCTTCCTGGTCGACGACCTGGTGATCCATCGGGGCGGCGTCGCCGGCAATATCGCCTTCGCCATCGGCGTGCTGGGTGGCGACGTGGCGCTGGTCGGGGCCGCCGGTGACGATTTCGTCGGCGACTACGGCAAGTGGCTGCAGTCGCACGGCGTCAACATCGACCACGTGCTGATCTCGAAGTCCGCGCACACCGCGCGTTTCGTCTGCACCACCGACCAGGACATGGCGCAGATCGCGTCGTTCTACCCGGGTGCGATGTCCGAGGCCCGCAACATCAAGCTCGCCGACCTCGTCGAGGCCCAGGGCAAGCCGGATCTGGTGATCATCGGGGCCAACGACCCCGACGCGATGGTGGTGCACACCGAGGAGTGCCGCACGCTGGGCCTGCCCTTTGCCGCCGACCCGTCGCAGCAGCTGCCGCGGCTGTCCGGCGCGGAGATCGACAAGCTCGTCGACGGCGCGGAGTACCTGTTCACCAACGACTACGAGTGGGAACTGCTGCAGTCGAAGACCGGCTGGACGGACACCGACGTGGCGAAGAAGGTCGGCCTGCGGGTCACCACGTTGGGCGCCAAGGGCGTCGACATCGTCGACCGAGACGGCAGCACTCTGCACGTCGGCGTCATCCCTGAGACCAACCCAGTCGACCCGACCGGCGTCGGCGACGTTTTCCGCGCCGGCTTCCTCACCGGCCGCAGCGGCGGCCTCAGCCTCGAGCGCTCGGCGCAGCTGGGCTCGCTCGTCGCGGTGCTGGTGCTGGAGTCGACCGGCACCCAGGAATGGACGCTGGGACGCGGCGGCCGCCAAGACCCGGCTGGCCAACGCCTACGGCGACGAGGCGGCCAACGAGATCGCCGCGATCCTCGGCCTAGCGGCGGGTCGCCGCCGACGACTAGAGCTCGACGGGGTACGGCGGCTCGGCGATCTGCGGCACCACCCGGTGCTCGACGAAGATCGCGTGCCACAGCATGAAAATCAGCACGGTCCACAGTCTGCGGCTGTGATCGGCTGTGCCGCAACGGTGTTCGTCGAGCATTCGCCGTACCGCCGCGCGGTCGATCAGGTAGTCGGTCGCCGACGCGTCGATCGTCTCGTGCGCCCACTCCAGCAACGGGCCGGCGCGCAGCCAATGCCGGATGGGCACCGGGAAGCCCAGTTTCGGGCGATTGAGCACATGCGCCGGGACGATCGGCTCCAGCGCACGGCGCAGCGCGTATTTGGTGGTGGTGCGGGTGATCTTGGCATCCACCGGCAACCGCGATGCGACCGCGAACACCTCGGGGTCCAGGAACGGGACCCGAAGTTCCAGCGAGTTGGCCATGGTCATCTTGTCGGCCTTGACCAGGATGTCGCCGCGCAACCAGGTGAACAGGTCGATGTGCTGCATCCGCGCAACCGGATCCCAGTCGGCCGATTCGGCGTAGACCGGCGCCGTGACGTCGACGTGGGTCCACTCCGGCCGGAACACCGCCAGCACGTCGCTGCAGCTGCGCGTCGGAGAAACTGCGGGCGTTGCCGTAGTAGCGCTCCTCGAGCGTCAGCGATCCGCGGTGCAGCAGGCTCTTGCCGCGCATGCCCTCCGGAAGCGGCTTGGACACCTTGCCCATCGAACGGCGCAGCGGCCGGGGGAGATAGTCGAAAGGCTTGAGCGACAACGGTTCCCGATAGATCGTGTAGCCGCCGAACAGTTCGTCGGCGCCCTCTCCGGAGAGCACCACCTTGACGTGCTTGCGCGCCTCGCGGGCGACGAAGAACAGCGGCACCAACGCCGGGTCCGCGACCGGTTCGTCGAGGTACCAGACGATTTCGGGCAGCGCCTCGACGAACTCGTCGGGTGAGACGACCTTGGCGATATGGCGCGCGCCGATCGCCTCGGCGGACGCGACCGCCACGTCGACCTCGGAGAATCCCTCACGCTCGAAGCCGGTGGTGAACGTGATCAGCCGCGGGTTGTGCCGGATGGCCAGCGCCGCGATCGCCGTCGAGTCGATGCCCCCGGACAGAAACGAACCGACAGTGACGTCGGCGCGCATGTGCTTGGCCACCGAGTCCTCCAGGACCGCGGTGATCTCGTCGTAGCGGGCCTGCTCGGTGCCGCGGGCGATCGGGACCGCCTGGAAGCGCGGCACGAAGTAGCGGGTGGTCGCCGGCTGGCCGCCCGGGCGGATGCGCGCGTAGCAGCCCGATTCCAGCCGGCGCACGCCGCGATGCAGCGTCTCCGGTTCCGGCACGTACTGCAGGACGGTGTAGTGCTGCACGGCGCGTTCGTCGATCGCGGTGTCGAACCCGACCACGTCGGCCAGATCCAGCAGACATTTCTTCTCGCTGGCCACCGCGGTGCCACCGGTTCCGGTCGCCATGAACAGCGGCTTGATGCCGAAAGGGTCGCGGGCGCAGAACAATTCACCGCTCACGGTGTCCCACAACGCGAACGCGAACATGCCCCGCAGCCGCGCCAGCGCGTCGGCGCCCCAGTAGTGGTAGGCGGCGACGATGGCCTCGCCGTCGCCGTCGGTCGAGAAGACGGCGCCGTGTTGCGCGGCGAGCTCGGCGCGCAGCTCCAGGTAGTTGTAGATCTCGCCGTTGAACACCAGCTCGTAGCGGTCGGGGGTGTCCGGCGGGCCCCAGCGCAACGGCTGATGCGAATGCGCGATGTCGATGATCGACAACCGGTTGAAGCCGAAAACGACGGTCCCAGCGGGGTCGGCCCAGGTGCCCGGCTCGTCGGGCCCGCGGTGACGCATCAGGTGCGACGCCTGCGCGATGGCTTCAGCGGTGGCGTGCGCGGCGCCGGACGGCTCAGCGCCGGCCGGGGCAGCCACGAAGGCCAGCAGTCCACACATCGTCGATCAGTATGCCGCAAAGCGGCGGTCGATCATGGATGCCGGAAAGCGGCGGGCCTGCACTCAGCTCCGCTGCGTCGGTGGTCTACGCTGCGTAGTATTCGACGTGCGAGTCAGCCGACAGTCCCCTTGACCGGGGGATGTGTGCCGTCGATCCAGCTGTGAATTTCAGGAGGCGCGACCGTGACATCTCGCGAGCCAGGCTGTTCGCAGGGCTTGTTGAAGAGCCGTTCGTCAGGTTTACCCAGGCTTCGCAAACCGGCGGTGATCGGCCTGCTGGGTCTGCTGGCGATGAGCCTGAGCGGCTGCAGCTGGTCGGACGCCGTGGCGTTGGGCTGGCCGCGGGGCATCACCGAGGAAGGTGACTGGAACCGCCAGCTGTGGATCGGCTCCGTCATCGCCGCTTTGGTGGTCGGCGCGATCGTCTTCCTGCTGATCTTCTGGTCGTCGGCGTTTCACCGCAAGAAGGCGACTCGACACCGAACTGCCGCGGCAGTTCGGCTACAACATGCCGCTGGAACTGGTGCTGACCGTGACGCCGTTCCTGATCATCTCGGTGCTGTTCTACTTCACCGTGGTGGTGCAGGAAAAGATGTTGCACCTGGAGGCCGACCCCGAGGTCGTCATCGACGTCACCTCATTCCAGTGGAACTGGAAGTTCGGCTACCAGAAGGTCGACTTCAAGGACGGCACCCTCAGATACGACGGCGCGGACGCGGCCCGCAAGGCGGCCATGGTCTCCAAGCCCGAAGGCAAAGACGCGCGCGGCGAAGAGCGGGTCGGCCCGGTCCGCGGGCACAACACCGAAGACCGCACCTACCTGAACTTCGACAAGGTCGAGACCATCGGGACCAGCACCGAGATCCCGGTGCTGGTGCTGCCCGCAGGCAAGCGCATCGAGTTCGAGCTGGCCTCCGCCGACGTGGTCCACGGGTTCTGGGTGCCGGAGTTCCTGTTCAAGCGCGACGTGCTGCCGGACCCGGCGGCCAACCACTCGGTCAACCGCTTCCAGGTCGCCAAGATCGACCGGACCGGTGCGTTCGTGGGTCGCTGCACGGAAATGTGCGGCACCTACCACTCGATGATGAACTTCGAGGTCCGGGTGGTTCAGCCGAACGACTTCAAGGCCTACCTGCAGCAGCGGTCCGCCGGCAAGACGAACGCTCAGGCGTTGCAGGCCATCGCGCAATCTCCGGTCGCGGTCACCACCCATCCGTTCGACACCCGTCGCGGCGAGATGGCGCCGCAGGCGAGTAAGTAGGGATACCCCATGCACATCGAAGCCAGGCTGTTCGAGTTCATCGCGGCGTTCTTCGTCTTCTGCACGGTGCTCTACGGGATTCTGACCAGCCTGTTCGCCACCGGCGGCATCGAGTGGGCCGGAACTACCGCGCTGGCGCTGACCAGCGGGCTGGCCCTGATCATCGCGACGTTCTTCCGGTTCGTCGCCCGCCGGCTCGACACCCGTCCCGAGGACTACGAGGGCGCTGAGATCAGCGACGGCGCAGGGGAACTGGGATTCTTCAGCCCGCACAGCTGGTGGCCGATCCTGATCGCGCTGTCCGGTTCGGTGGCCGCGGTCGGCATCGCCTTGTGGCTGCCGTGGCTGATCGGTGCCGGAGTTGTGTTCATCCTGAGTTCGGCGGCCGGGTTGGTCTTCGAGTACTACGTGGGTCCCGAGAAGCACTGAGACGCTCCGGCAGCCGGCATTTAGGTCACAATCCGGACGTCAGTTGATCAGTGACCGGGTCGCCCAGACTGTCGCGCGAGATCCCGTTGGGTAGGGTTTCCCGAGGCATGGTGAGGAACATCGGAGCGCGCGCCCGACACCGCGACCGCGGTACTGCGTACGCCGGTGAAGTAGTCGAACAGGACAGACGATCATGAGCGGGCCGAATCCACCTGGGCCAGCGTCCGAGGATCCCGGACCCGGCGTCGAGGCCAGCCAGCGCGGCAGCGAATTCGACGGTGGTGACACCGAATTCGGTGCCGGCCTGGGCGAGTCCGGCGCCGACGCGACCGGTCAGACCGACGTTTACTCGCGGGCCTACTCCGCTCCAGAGTCCGAGCACATCAGCAGCGGACCGTACGTGCCGGCGAACCTCGACCTCTACGACTATGACCATTACGACGACCCGGTCGTCGAAGACCAGCAGGACAAGACCGCCCGCTGGCCGTGGATCGTCGGCGTCGCCGCGATCGTCGCGGCCATCGCGCTGGTCGTCTCGGTGTCGTTGCTGTTCGCACGGACCGACTCCAACAAGCTGGCGACGCCCAGCACGCCGACGATGTCGACGCCGCCGATGCAGGACGAGATCATCGTCACCACCACGACCCATCCGCCGGCGCCACCGTCCTCCAGTGAGCCACCACCGCCTCCTCCGCCGCCCAGTGAGCCGCCCCCGGCGCCGCCCTCCCCGGGGCCGTCACCCGCGCCCGCACCGGCCCCGGCCCCGGCTCCTGCGCCGCCGGCACCAGCGCCCCCGCCCGCACCGGCCGGCCCCAAGCAATACACCTACTCGGTGACCGGCACCAAGGCGCCGTTCGACCAGATCACGATCACCTACACCGACGCGTCGGGGATGCGGCGGACGCTGCCCAACGTCTACATCCCGTGGACGATCACGCTGACCCCGATTTCGGCGTCCGACGTCGGCTCGATCGAGGCGTCCAGCCTGCTGCGGCTGAGCAAGCTCAATTGCAAGGTCACGGCCAGCGACGGAACGGTATTGTCGGCCAACGAGAACAACCAACCGCAGGTCAATTGCTGATGACTGACAAATCCTCCCAACCCTGGGGCGCACGCGGCAAGTTTGCCGCGTCGGCGTCCGATCGCGTCCTGATCGGCTCGTGCGCGGTTGTCTGGCTGGCGCTGGTCGGGATGAGCGTTGCCGCCTTGGTCGCGTTGATGGACCTGGGGCGGGGCTTTCATTCCGCCAAGGGCAACCCGCACACCTCGTCGGTGCTGTACGCGATCATCATCATCTCGGCGCTGATCATCCTGGCGGCCATTCCGATGCTGCTGCGGGCCCGTCGCCTCACCCGGGACGGGACGGCCGACCGATCTGCGCCGTCACCGGCGCGAACGGTGAGCGCGCGATCGATCAGGTCGGGTTCGATGGCCGGCATGACGCGCGGCTCGACCGAGCGAATCGCCACGCAACGGCCCGCGCTGCCCGACGCCCAGGTCGATCGGTTCTGGCTGCGCGGCACGGTCGCGCTGATGGGCACCATGGGCGGGGCATTCCTCGCGGTGGCGGCCGCGACATATGCGATGGCGATCGGCCACGACGCGTTCTCGTGGACCGGTTACGCGATCGCCGGCGCCATCACGTTGGCGATGCCGCTGGTGCCGTGGCGCCAGGTGCGTCACCTGCGCGGCATGCTCGCCGCCTGATTCTGTTTGCGGCGCAACCCGATTCGATGTAGCCGACGCCTGACCGCTTTCGACGCCGCAGCGACGGCCGGTCCACCCAAACAGCTGAGCCCCGCTTCGTCTCCGAAGCGGGGCTCAGCTGTGCGGCTTGTTCTAGTGGTGGCCGTTCGTCGAGCCGTGGCCGTTTGAAGAGCCGTGGCCGTTCGACGAGCCGTTGCCGTTGCCGTTGCTGCCACCCTGGTGCTCCCGCAGTGCGGTGAGCGCACGAGATGCGGCAGCATGGTGGGCTTCGGTCAGAGCCGCGTCTTCGGAAGCCGGGTCGGCGAAGAGGAAGCTGCCCGAGCCGGGGGAACCACCGGAGCCGAGCTTGTTCATCTTCACCGGCACCGGAGCGCCCTGGTATCCGAGCGGGATGGGGTGGCCGTGGTCGTCGACCGGGCCCAGCGGCTGGTGCAGCTCGATGTAGGCACCGTGGGGCAGGCGCTTGATGATGCCCGTCTCGACGCCGTGCTCGAGGACGGACCGGTCACTGCGCTGCAGCGCGATGCACCAGCGGTAGGCGGCGAAGTAGACGATCGCCGGCACCGCCACCATGCCGATGCGGCCGATCCACGTCGTCGCGTTCAACGAGATATCGAACTTCAGCGCGATGATGTCGTTGATCGACGACAGGGTCAGCACCATGTAGAAAGCGATCGCCATGGCGCCGAGCGCCGTCCGCACCGGCACGTCGCGCGGCCGTTGGAGCAGGTTGTGGTGAGCGTGGTCGCCGCTGAATCGCTTCTCCAAGAAGGGATAGACGATCAGCAGGGCGAAGACCACCAGCATGAGCGTCCCGACCGCGACCGTGGCGGGAACGGTGTGATGGAAGAAGTAGAACTCCCACGCCGGCCAGAGTCGGGCCAGTCCGTCCGGCCACATCATGTAGAAGTCCGGCTGCGAACCCGCCGAGACCTGAGATGGCTTGTAAGGACCCAAGTTCCAGATCGGGTTGATCTGCAGCAGACCGCCCATCAGGCCGAGGATGCCGGTGGTGAAGGCGAAGAACGCGCCGGACTTGACGGCGAAGACCGGCATGACGCGCACCCCGACGACGTTGTTCTCGGTGCGGCCGGGGCCGGGGAACTGGGTGTGCTTCTGGAACCACACGAACGCCAGATGCAGACCGATCAGCGCCAGAATGATGCCCGGCAGCAACAGGATGTGCAGTCCGTACATCCGCGGGACGATGTAGCCCGCCGTCGCGCAGTCGTTTCCCGCACCGCCACACGGGAAGTCGCCGCCGAACAGCGCCCAGTGCAACCAGGTACCGACCACCGGCATACCCAGCGTGATCGACGAAAGCGCGGCCCGCAGGCCGATGCCGGACAGCAGGTCGTCGGGCAGCGAGTAGCCGAAGTAGCCCTCGAACATGGCCAGGATGAGCAGCAGCGAGCCGATCACCCAGTTGGCCTCGCGGGGCCGGCGGAAGGCGCCGGTGAAGAAGATCCGCGCCAGGTGGACCATGATCGACGCCGCGAACAGCAGCGCGGCCCAGTGGTGGACCTGGCGGACGAACAGTCCGCCGCGCACCTCGAAGCTGATGTCGAGGGTCGACGCGAACGCCTTGGACATCTCGACACCGCGCAGCGGCTGGTACACGCCGTTGTAGGTGACGTCCTGCATGGACGGGTCGAAGAACAGTGTCAGGTACACGCCGGTGAGCAGCAGCACGATGAAGCTGTACATCGCGATCTCGCCGAGCAGGAACGACCAGTGCGTCGGGAAGACCTTGTTGAGCTGGCGGCGGGTTGCCGCGGAGAGGTGGTAACGCGAGTCGACGGCGTTACCCTGGTCGGCCATGATCTGGCCGATGCTGGGGGGACTCAGTTTCGGACTCATGTTGTTGTGCGCTCCCAAAATGCCGGACCGACGGGTTCGATGAAGTCACCGTTAGCTACAAGGTAACCCTCGGCGTCAATCGTGATCGGCAGCTGAGCCAAGGCCCGCGCGGCCGGGCCGAAAATCGGCTTCGCGTAGTGCAGGGCGTCGAACTGCGACTGGTGGCACGGGCAGAGAATCCGGTAGTCCTGCTGCTCGTACAGCGATGCTGGGCAACCGAGGTGCGAGCAGACCTTGGTGTAGGCGAACAGCTCCCCGAAGTTGAAGCTCTCCTGGCCTTTGCGTTTGACCACCTTCGGCAGATCGGTCGACTTGATGCGGATCAACATCACCGGGTTGCGGACGGCGGCCAAGATCAGGGTCAGCTTTTCGTGGGACTCCACCGTGGTGCCGTCCCCGTCGGACTCGCGCCACGGGAAGACGGTTTCCATGCCGCCGGCGTCGAGGTCCTCGGGGCGCATCTTGATGAACGGCGCCCCCGAGGACTCGCCGGTGGCGCGGGCCAAAAAGATCGTTTCGCCGTGAAAACGCGGCGTCCAGCCCGACGTCCACAGCACGGCCTTCTTGCCGTCGGCGGTCTCGACGACCGGCTTCCACGGGTTCTTGATCAAGCCACCGGCAAACGCCACCAGGGTGCCTAATCCGAAGGCGCCCAGGCTCGCGCCGAGAGACAATCCGATCAGTTTGCGGCGACGCAGCGTCGTACCCTGGAACGCGTCGTCCAAGTTGGCGGCCACCGTCTTGCGGTCGATCTCGTCCGATCCGGACTCGCCGAAGTGACGTTCCTGGATCGAAATCTCTTCCGGGATGAACTTTTTCTGGAAGAGCACGGCCCCGATCGCGATGCACAGCACCGATCCACCGAAGGTCAAGCCGTACAGCGGCGTCGCCAGTGAGTACACCAGGTTGCCCGACGAGCCTTGCGGCTGGTACTCCCACGGCCAGAACAGGAAGACCAACAGCAGGGCCAGTCCCAGCAAACCGCCGAGCAGGAGCCAGATTGCCACCTGGCGTTCGGCCCGCTTCTCGGCTTTGGTGCCCTCGATCGGCCAGCGCGGCTCCTTGAAGACGGTGTCCACGCCGTCGAGGCGGCCACCGAGCCGGACGAGGTCCTCTGTCGACATCGCGTTCAGTTCGGCCTCGGTGGGCTGCGTGCCTGAGTGTTCGTCTGTCATCGGGCGCCGCTCCTTCTCGTCGCTACGCTCTGCGTCGTCGCGGCGCGCGTCATGACCGTGCCCCGATCCACAGCGCCCCACCGATGATGGCAACCATGCCGATGATCCACGCCGCCATGCCTTCCGGCGCGGGCCCGAAGCCGCCCAGGCCGTTGCCGCCCTGGCTGCGCGTCTCGGTGGCGTTCTTCACGTAGGCGATGATGTCCTTCTTGGCGTCGAACGAGAGCTGACGGTCCGAGAATTTGGGCATGTTCTGCGGACCGGTCCGCATCGCGCTCAGAATCTGCTGCTCGTTGGCCGGTTCGAGCGGCGGCGCGTACTTGCCGGAGGACAACGCGCCGCCCTTGCCGGTGAAGTTGTGGCAGGACGCGCAGTTGAGCCGGAAAAGGTCACCGCCGCGGCCCAGGTCGTTGCCGCGTAGCGAGCCCATCGCGAGGCTGCCGTCGGCGTTGCGCTCCAGGGTTGGTCCACCGCCGTTGGCCTGGACGTAGGCGCCGATCGCGTCGATCTGCGATTCGTCGAAGATCGGCTCCTTGCGCTCGGCCTGGGCCTCGCCGCGCATTGCCGGCATCCGGCCGCTGGACACCTGGAAGTAGACGGCGGCCTCGCCGACACCGATCAGGCTGGGTCCGCGGTCGGCCACACCCTGCAGGTTGGCGCCGTGGCAGGTCACGCACGAGGTGTCGAAGAGCTGCTTGCCGTTGCGCAGCAGCGCCGACGACGACTCGTCGGCGACGGCCACCTGCGGGCTGGGAGTCAGTACGGCGGCAAGGCCGCCGGCCACCACGAGGGCCAACACCAGCAGCAGTCCGGCCGACAACCGGCGACGCAGGCGACGGCGCGCCCGATCACTCAGCGAGCGGTTCAACCCCAGTTTCTTCAACCGAGCACTCCTGTTCTTTCCTCTGCTGGTCATCGGATGAAATAGATCGTGGCGAACAGCGCGATCCAGACGATGTCGACGAAGTGCCAGTAGTAGGAGACGACGATCGAGGCGGTGGCCTGCGCGGGCGTGAACTTGGTCATCGTGGTGCGAGCCAATAGGAAGATGAACGCGATCAGCCCGCCGATGACGTGCAGTCCGTGGAATCCGGTGGCGAGGTAGAACACGCTGCCGTAGGCGCTCCCGGGGATCGTGGTGCCGTGGCTCATCAGGTGGTGGTACTCGTAGCCCTGCCCCAGGACGAAGAACAACCCCATCGCGAACGTGAGCAGATACCAGCGGCGCAGCCCGAACACGTCACCGCGCTCGGCCGCGAACACCCCCATCTGGCAGGTGAACGACGACGCGATCAGCACCAGCGTGACCGGCACCGCCTGATACAGGTTCAGCTCGGTCGGGTGCGGCGGCCAGTCGCCCGCTGCCTGCGCCCGTGCCGTGAAGTAGAAGGCGAACAGCCCAGCAAAGAACATCAACTCGCTGGAAAGCCACACTATGGTGCCAACACTGACCATGTTCGGGCGGTTGAGCGAATGTACTCGCGCCGTGATTGCTGTACCCGAGGTCCCTACCGCACTCGTCACATCCGCAAGTATGACGCTTTGTAGTTGTCGGCCTCTACCCGGGGCGGCAATTTGGCGCGCGAAATTCACATCGTTCCGCCGCCCGTGCCCAGCATCGCAGGGTCGGCGATTGCCATGGGACGATTTCCGGTGTGGCGGCGTCGACATCTGGGCCCTCTGAGCGGTCGTTGGCGTGGCCGCAAGTCCTCGAGGTTTTGACCGCGGGCCAGGACCTGCCGCGCGGTCAGGCCGCCTGGGCGATGGAGCAGATCATGACCGGGTCCGCGTCGCCGGCGCAGCTTGCCGCGTTCGCGGTCGCGATGAAGATGAAGGCGCCGACCTCGGCGGAAGTCGCCGAGCTAGCCGACGTGATGCTGCAACACGGCCGTCGGCTGCCCACCGATCAGATCGGCACCGACACCGTCGACGTGGTCGGCACCGGCGGCGACGGCGTCAGCACGGTCAACTTGTCCACGATGGCGGCGATCGTGGTGGCCGCCAGCGGTGTGCCGGTGGTCAAGCACGGCAACCGGGCGGCATCGTCACTGGCCGGCGGCGCCGACACGCTGGAAGCGCTCGGCGTGCGCATCGACCTGAGCCCAGACGATGTCGCCCGCAGCGTCGCCGAGGTCGGAATCGGCTTCTGCTTCGCGCCGCTGTTTCACCCGTCGTACCGGCATGCCTCGGCCGTGCGGCGTGAGATCGGCGTGCCTACCGTCTTCAATTTGCTTGGGCCGCTTACCAATCCGGGGCGGCCGCGGGCCGGGCTGATCGGCTGCGCGTTCGCCGAGCTGGCCGAGGTGATGGCGGGAGTATTCGCCGCGCGGCGGTCCAGCGTGCTGGTGGTGCACGGTGACGACGGACTCGACGAGCTGACCACCACCACGACGAGCACCATCTGGAGGGTGCAGGCCGGAACCGTGGACAAGCTGAAATTCGATCCCGCCGGATTCGGGTTCGCGCGCGCCGAGCTCGACGAACTGAAGGGCGGGGACGCCGTCGCCAACGCGCAGGAAGCCCGTTCGGTGCTGGCCGGCACCAAGGGCCCGGTGCGCGACGCGGTCGTGCTCAACGCCGCGGGCGCGATCGTGGCCCACGCCGGGCTATCCAGCCGCGCCGAATGGCTGCCGGCGTGGGAGGACGGGCTGGGCCGCGCCGCCGAGGCGATCGACAGCGGGGCGGCCGAACAACTGCTCGCGCGTTGGGTGCGGTTCGGTCAACAGCTCTGAGTCGCGGCTGGTGACGGCCTGTTCGGCGGCAACTCGGGCCGATCGCGCCGCCGCGGCCCACTCGGCCCAGGGGCCGGCGGACCGTAGCGGCGAGCACCAACCCTGCTCGTCGCTGGTGCGCACGATGCGCACGCCGGGGGCCGCCAGCCAGCGCGCGATCAGCGCCGTCTCCTCGACCAACGCGCCGCCCAGCGGTGCGGGCTGCGGCAGGATCACCTGCGCCGCGGCGCCGATCGCGTCGACGACGGGCATCGGCGGAACGCCGCGGCGGGCGGTGCCGGCCGCCGCGAGCTGGCCGTGCCGGACGACGGCAAGCTGCCAGCCGCCCTCCCCGTCGGGCGCCGCGGCCACCAGCTCCGGCAGCTCGGCCAGCGCGCGCAGCCGCTGTCCGCGCCACAGCACCTGCACGGCGGCGACCGTGTGGTCGCGTAACCGCGCCGCGCTCTCGTAGCGCTGACGCCCGGCCAGGTCGGCGATCCGCTCCGCGGCCGCGGCCAGCGCGGCGTTGTCCAGGCCGTCGATCAGCGCCTCGGCGCCGAAGGCCGCTGGGCCGTATTGCATCGGGGTGACATCGCGGGCCGCGGGGCACGGTGACACCTCGAGTTGCGGGCAGGCCGGCCCGTGCCGGGCCGTGCGGGCCAGCCGTTTGGTGCAGGTGCGGATTCCGGTGAGGCGGGCCAGCAGGTCAGCGGTGTCGACGGCGTCGGCACGGGACCGAAACGGGCCGACGGCGCGGTCGTGGCGTGGCGCCCGCACTACCGAGAATCGGGGGAAGGCCTCGTCGGTCAGCACCAGCCACCACCAGCGCTGCGGAAATTTCGACCGGCGGTTGTAGGGCGGGGCGTAAGCGCTCAGCAACCGCAGTTCTCGAACCCCGGCTTCGAGTGCATGCGCGCATTCGACGTGCTCGACCTTGGTGGCCAGCGCGACCATCTCCTTCATCCGGGTGCGCTGATCTGACCCGTTGAAGTACTGATTTACTCTGCGGCGCAGGTCAATTGCCGTACCGATGTAGAGCACTTCGTCGGCAGGCCCGTGGAACAGGTAGACCCCGGGCCGTCTCGGCAGGCCGTCGGCGAGGACCCTTTTGCGGCGCTGCGCCGGTGGCACGTTGGGCAGGTAGGAGCGCAACGCGGCAAAGCTGTGGATGCCCTGGTTGCCGACGCGCTCGATCAGCGCGTGCAGCACCTCGACGGTGGCGCGGGCGTCGTCGAGCGCGCGGTGGGTCGGCTCGCTGGCGACCGCGAACAACTTCGCCAGCGCCGCCAACCGGACGCTGGGCGCCTCTTCGCGGCTGAGCACCCGGCGGGCCAACTGGACGGTGCACAGCGTCTGCGGACGGGCCCACCGGATGCCGCACTGATCGGCGGCGGCGCGCAGGAACCCCATGTCGAACCGGGCGTTGTGGGCGACCAGCACCGCGCCGCGGGCGAACTCCAGAAACATCGGCAAGACCGCGGCAATTCTCGGGGCATCGCAGACCATCGCGGTGGTGATCCCGGTCAGCTGGACGATCTGCGGCGGAATGCTGCGCTGCGGATCCACCAGGGTGGCGAATTCGCCCAGCACCACGCCGCCGCGCACCTTCACCGCCCCGATCTCGGTGATGGCGTCCGCGGGTTTTCCATCGCTGCCCGTCATCCGGCCGCCGGTGGTCTCCAGGTCGACAATCACGAAAGTGGTTTCGCGCAGCGACATTTCAGTCGCCCCGTCCAGATCGGGGAGGCTCAGCTGCTCGGCAGCGGGCGCGGCCATGGCGGCGACATTAACCAGTCACACCGACATGGCCCGGTCTCTGTCGCGGCGCGTCGCGACCGACGCTGGCGCGGCCCGCGACTCGCGCCCGCAAAACATGTCGGTGCTCGTAGTTAACGTCTGGGCCAGGACCGATCGATGGAGACGGAAAGGAGCAGCCAGATGGCGCTCAGCAGCGAGCCTGAACGGACGGCGGAACCAGTGGTCATCGACTGCGACGACTGCGCGGTTCGCGGTCCCGGATGTCGCGATTGCGTGGTCAGCGTGATACTCGGGGTACCGGAAACTTTGCTGGAGGACGAACGTGCGGCACTGGAGGTGCTTGCCGACGCTGGGATGGCGCCACGACTGCGGCTGGTGCCCATCCATCGAGGGCGGCCCGGCGTAGCCTAACGCCGTTAGCCTCAAATCTTGCTGTTTTCTTAACAATCCAGAGTTGGACAACCTCGAAGCCTTTTCGTAACCTATCTGAGACCTAAAGCAGATCCGGCTGTCGTGCCAACGGGTTTTAAGGAATAAATGGTTTTGCGAAAATGGCTCATCGGTGATCGCGTTGGTTTGCGCGTCGCTAAGTGCTTGACAGCTGGAGCGCTAGCCGCATTCGTCGCTCTCTCCGGAGTGGCCGCAAGCGATGTGCTGGCTGATCCGGCCAACGACGCTATGGCAAAGCTCAACGAGCTATCCAGACAGGCTGAGCAGACCACCGAGGCGATGCACAGCGCGCAACTCGACCTCAACAACAAGCTGGCCGCGCAGCAGGCCGCCGACAAGAAGCACAACGACGACCTGGCCGCGGCGGACGCCGCGAAGTCGAAGTTGGCAACCTTCCAGACCGGGGTCGACAAGTTTGCCGCCGCGATGTACATGGGTGGCCGCACCGACGGCATGAACGCGATCATGACCGCCGAGTCGCCGCAGCAATTGATCGGCAAGCTGGCCGTGTCGCGGGTGATCTCGACCGCGATGCTGCAGCAGATGGCCAACTACCGCGCCACCCGCGAAGAGGCCGCCAACGCCGAGAAGGAATCGGCGAAGTCGTCGGCCGACGCCAAGACGGCGGCCGAGCAGGCCGCTTCGGTGCGCGCGAACCTGCAGTCCAAGCAGAGCCGCCTGCAGCTGCAGATCGGCATCGTCAAGTCGCAGTACCTCGCTCTGAGCCCGCACGAGCGCACCGAGCTCGCCGCGCCCGGGCCGCCCCCGCCGGCGGCCGCAGCGGCCGCCGCCGCAGCCCCGGCTCCCGAAGCGCTGCCACCGGGCATGGGACAACCGGGCGGCCCAGGGGCCGGTCCTGGCTCCGGTCAAGGCGCGGTTGCCGTTCAGGCGGCGCTGACGCGGGTCGGCGACCCCTACTCCTGGGGTGGCGCCGCTCCGGGTGGATTCGACTGTTCGGGCCTGGTGATGTGGGCATTTCAGCAGGCCGGCATCGCGCTCCCGCACTCGAGCCAGGCGCTGGCGCACGGCGGACAGCCGGTTGCGTTGTCAGACCTGCAGCCGGGTGACGTGCTGACCTTCTATTCCGACGCATCGCACGCCGGCCTCTATATCGGTGACGGCTTGATGATTCACTCGTCCACGTATGGCGTGCCGGTGCGAGTGGTGCCGATGAACTCCTCCGGCCCGATCTACGACGCCCGCCGCTACTAATCGCAGCCGGGCGCGCCGGCTGCTGGCCTGCGTACTGGTCGCTGAGGTGATCCTGGGCGCCGTCGTTGTGGCGAGCCGGCGCTCGCCACCGCCTGCGAGCGGCGCGCCACAACGCGTCGAGGTCGCCGGGCACCTCCTGTCGATGACCAACCTCGGCGGACCGGCGCAGCAATCGTTGCTGACGCGTATTGCCGCGGACATCGGCCCGGCGATTTCCGCCGTGGACGCATTCTGGGGCCGCGACTGGGCCCGCGAGATCGATGTGGTCGCCACCGGCAGCCCACCCCAATTCGCGGCACGAGCCGGTGGTGGCCCGAGCGCGCAGTGGGCCGACATCGCCGCGATCGCCGTCGCCGATCGCGTGGATCCGCCGCAGCGAATCGCGCTGGGGCAGCGGATCGTTTTCGCGCCCGGCGCGGTGGGCATGAGTGAGCGTGCACTGCGAATCGTGTTGACTCACGAGCTTTTTCACTACGCCGCCCGTCCCGATACCGCACTCGATGCGCCGCGCTGGCTGACCGAGGGCGTCGCGGACTATGTCGCCCGGCCGCCGTCCCCGTTGCCCAGGGTCGCGACTCCTGCCGCGTTGCCGTCCGACGCCGATCTCGACGACCCCGGGCCCCTGCGGTCGCAGGCCTACGACCGCGCCTGGCTGTTCGCGCTGTTCGTCGCCAACACCCGAGGAGCGCCGACGCTGCGTGCGCTCTACGTCACGGCCTGCGGCGCCGCGCACACCGATCTGCCGTCGGCTGTCCGCGACGTGCTCGGTACCGACGAGGCCGGGCTGCTCCTCGATTGGCAGCGATGGCTGACACGTCAGCCCACGCGCTGATCGCCGCGACGTCAGGCTAGCCTTCCTAGGTGTCCCGGGTCCTGCTGGTAACCAACGACTTTCCGCCTCGCCGCGGCGGGATCCAGTCGTATCTGGTCGACCTGGTGACCCGGCTGGCCGCCGCGGGGGAGCACACGCTGACCGTGTACGCGCCGCAGTGGAAGGACGCTGACTCCTTCGACGCCGCGACCGCCGGTTACCGGGTCGTGCGACATCCCGGGACGCTGATGCTGCCGGTCCCCGGCGTCGACGCGCGGATGCGCCGGCTGATCGCCGAGCACGGCATCGACACGGTCTGGTTCGGCGCCGCCGCGCCATTGGCGCTGCTGGCCCCGCGAGCCCGTCAGGCCGGTGCGCGTCGGGTGCTGGCAAGCACCCACGGCCACGAGGTGGGCTGGTCGATGCTGCCCGGCGCCCGCTCGGTGCTGCGCCGCATCGGCGATCACAGCGACGTCGTCACCTACGTCAGCCACTACACGCGAGGCCGCTTCGCCTCGGCGTTCGGACCGCGAGCCCGATTGGAACACCTGCCACCCGGTGTCGACACCGAGCGTTTCCGGCCGGATGCGGCCAGCCGCGCCGATCTGCGTTCGCGCCTTGGCCTCGGTGAGCGGCCGACGGTGCTGTGCCTGTCGCGGTTAGTGCCGCGCAAAGGCCAGGACATGTTGATCCGGGCGCTGCCCTCGATCAGGCAACGGGTGGGCGGCGCCGCACTGGTGATCGTCGGGGGCGGCCCATATCTGGACACGCTGCGCGGACTGGCCGAACGCTGCGGCGTCACCGATCACGTCACGTTCACCGGCGGCGTGCCGTTCGACGAACTACCCGCGTACCACGCGATGGCCGACGTGTTCGCCATGCCGTGTCGGACTCGCGGGGCCGGACTCGACGTCGAAGGCCTGGGCATCGTCTTTCTGGAGGCGTCGGCCACCGGCGTTCCGGTCATCGCCGGTTCGTCCGGGGGCGCACCGGAAACGGTGCAGCACAACAAGACTGGAATGGTGGTCGACGGCACTTCGGTGCAGCAGATCGGCGATGCCGTCAGCGAATTGCTGGCCGACCCGGACCGTGCCGCCGCGATGGGCGCCGCCGGCCGCGACTGGATCACCGCGCAGTGGCGCTCCGACGATCTGGCCGCGCGGCTGTCCGACCTGATCCGCGGCTAGTCCTTGTGGTAGATCGCCTCGATGTCGTTGGCGAACTTCTCGGCCACAACTTTGCGCTTGACCTTCATCGTCGGGGTCAACTCCCCGGTGTCCTCGGTGAAGTCGACCGGCAGAATGCGGAACTTGCGAATCGACTCCGCGTGTGACACAGACAGATTCGCCTGTTTGACGGCCGCGTCCACCTCGGCGAGCAGATCGGGGTCGGTAGCCAGGTCGGCCACCGACGCGCCGGCCGGCTTGCCGTTGCGCTGCTTCCATCCCTCGATCGCCTCGGGGTCGATGGTGATCAGCGCACCGATGAACGGCTTGGCGTCGCCCACCACCATCGCCTGGCTGATCAGCGGATGCGAACGCAACTGGTCTTCCAAAACCGCTGGGGCAACGTTCTTTCCGCCGGCGGTGACGATGATCTCCTTCTTGCGGCCCGTGATCGTCAGGAACCCGTCGTCGTCGACCGCGCCCAGGTCGCCGGTCTTGAACCAGCCGTCCTCGAACGATTCGCCGGTGGCCTGGTCGTTGTGCCAGTAGCCGTGGAACACCACACCGCCGCGCAGCAGCAATTCGCCGTCGTCGGCGATGCGCATGCTGTTGCCGGGCACCAGCTTTCCGACCGTCCCGATCTTGCACGCGTTGACCTGGTTGACGGTGATCGCCGCGCTGGTCTCGGTCAGCCCGTAGCCTTCGTAGACGGTCAGACCGGCGCCGCGGTAGAAGTGGCCCAGCCGCGCACCCAGCGGCGCGCCGCCGGAGATCGACGCGTGGCAGTTGCCGCCCAGCGCGGCGCGCAGCTTGTGGTAGACGAGCTTGTCGAACAGCGCGTGCTTGGCCCGCAGCAGCAGACCGGGCCCACCGCGGTCCAAGGCTTCGCTCCATTCGACCGCGGTCTGTGCGGCCGCCTCGAATATCCAGCCCTTGCCGTCACCGGCGGCGTTTTGCGCCGCGGTGTTGTAGACCTTTTCGAACACCCGGGGAACCGACACCACGACCGTCGGCTTGAACACCCCGAACATGGGCACCAAATTCTTGATGTCACTGGTGAATCCGACGACGACCTTGTTGTGGAACGCGCACAGCGTCAGCGCGCGGGCCAGCACGTGCGCCAGCGGCAGGAATACCAGCAGCCGCTCACCCTTCGTCAACAGCGTCGGCAGCACCGCCTTGGTGCCGCGAGTCTCATAGACCAGGTTCGCGTGGGTCAGCTGGCAGCCCTTGGGGCGTCCGGTGGTACCCGAGGTGTAGATGAGCGTCGCCGGGTCCTCGCTGCGCAGCGCCTCGACACGGGCGGTGAGCTCAGCCGGGTCGACCGAGGTGCCGTCCTGCTGGAGTTGCTCGAGCGCCTTGGGACCAGAGCCGTCAATGTGCAGCACCCGTCGCAGTTCGGGCAGGTCACCGGTCAACTCGGAGACCATCTTCGCGTGGGCGTCGGTCTCGGCGAATGCGATCACCGCGGCCGAGTCGCTCAACACCCAGCGCACCTGCTCGGCCGAGGACGTCTCGTAGATCGGGACGGTGACCGCGCCGGTCGCAAGGATGGCCTGGTCGAGGATCGCCCACTCGTAGCGGGTGGCCGAGAAGATCGCCACCCGGTCGCCGGGGTTTACCCCCTGGGCAATCAAACCCAGTGCAGCGGAACGGATTTGGGCCGCGGCCTGCGCACACGTCACATCGGTCCAGGTCCCGTCGACCAACCGCTGGTAGATCACGGTGTCGGGGTCGTTGCGCTCATGCTCGAAAACCGTGGACACGACGTTGTCGTGTTCGCCGACAGTGAACTCGGCGGGAACAGTCAATTCGCGCACTCTTGGTGACCTCGCTTCAATGCTTCCGGCGAATAAGCGAAGACCAGCCTAGTCCGGCACGCGCGCCCGCCTGGCGGGCCCGTGACGTGCGGGCGATTCCCGGCGCACGCCCTCGTATGTGAAGCTAGTGGCCGTGCCCAGCCTTCAGATCGCCGACGAGACTTACGTCGCCGCCGACCCGGCGCGCATCGGCGCCACCGTCGGCGATCCATCCAACTGGCGACGGTGGTGGCCCGACCTTCGCCTGGAGGTCACCGAAGATCGCGGGCCGCAAGGCGTTCGCTGGGGTGTGGCCGGACCGCTGACCGGCACCATGGAAATCTGGCTCGAGCCGATGCTGGGTGGTGCACTCCTGCATTACTTTCTGCACGCCGAGCCGACCGGCGTCACGCCGCCGCAGCTGGCCAAACTGAACCTTGCGAAAATGACGCATCGGCGCCGGGTGGCCGGCAAGAAGATGGCGTTCGAAGTGAAGACGACGCTGGAGAGTGCCCGCCCAGTGGGGGTTTCTCCGGTGCTTGACCAGGCCTGAGCCCGGCCGGGGAGTACCGTTTCTGCCGTGGGAGCGGTTGACTCGCGATGCCTCGGGGCATACCAACGGGCAGGGCGGTCCAACCCGCGTGGCGCGGAGAAGGAAGCAACAAGGTGGCGGAAAAGACGGCCCAGACGATCTACATCGACGCGGCCCCCAGCACGGTGATGGACGTGATCGCCGACATCGGCTCGTACCCGACCTGGGTGTCGGAATACAAGGAGGCCGAGGTCCTCGAAACGGACTCCGCCGGCAACCCGAAGGTCGCGCGGCTGGTGCTGGACACCAGCGTCCTCAAGGACACCCTGGTGCTGTCCTACAAGTGGCCGAAGGACCGCAAATCGGTGAGCTGGTCGCTGGTCTCCAGCTCACTACTCAAATCGCTTGACGGCGTATATCGGTTGTCGCCCAAGGGATCCGGTACCGACGTCACCTATGAACTCACCGTCGATCTGGCGATCCCGATGATCGGGCTGCTGAAGCGCAAAGCCGAACGCAGGTTGACCGACACCGCGCTGAAGGACCTGAAGAAACGAGCCGAGGCTGAGTGAGTCGGGGTGAAGCTAGGTGATTCTGCAGCGCCGGCTCCAGCCCGGATCAGTCTGTTCGTCGGCAAGGGCGGGGTAGGGAAGTCCACACTGGCGGCCGCCACGGCCGTGCATGAAGCGCGCGCCGGTCAGCGCGTGCTGCTGATCTCCACCGACCAGGCGCACTCGCTGGGTGACGTGCTGGGCGTGACGGTTTCGCCGAACGGCTACCGCGACGCGGTGCGGGTGATGGCCGACCTCGAAACGGGCTCCCTTGACGCGCTGGCGATGGACACCCTGTCATTGCTCGAGACGCGGTGGCGCACGGTGGTCGAGACGCTCAGTCGCCGGTTTCCCGAATCGGAGTTGACAGACATTGCGCCGGAAGAGCTTTCGGCCCTACCGGGTGTCCAGGAAGTGCTCGGCCTGCACGAGGTCGGCGAGCTGGCCCGAAGCGGGCAATGGGATCACCTGGTGGTCGATTGCGCCTCGACGGCCGACGCATTGCGGATGCTGACGCTGCCGGCGACGTTCGCGCTCTACGTCGAGCGCGCGTGGCCGCGCCACCGCCGGCTTTCCACCGGTGCCGACGACGCCCGGTCGACCGCCGCTGGTGGAGTTGCTGGAACGCATCAGCTTGCACGTCGAGAAGCTCAGCGCACTGCTGACCGACGGAACGCGGGTGGGCGCGCACCTGGTACTCACCGCGGAGCGGGTGGTGGCGGCCGAGGCGATCCGGACGCTGGGCTCGTTGGCGCTGATGGGTGTGCGGGTCGAAGAACTAATCGTCAACCAGATTCTGATGCAAGACGATTCGTACGAGTACCGCAATCTGCCCGCGCATCCGGCGTTCGACTGGTACTCCGAGCGAATCAGCGAGCAGCGGACCGTGCTCGACGAAGTCGATGCCGCGATCGGCGACGTGGCGCTCGTCCTGACACCTCATCTGGCGGGTGAGCCGATCGGCGCCAAGGCGTTGGCCGAATTGCTGGACAGCGCACGCCGTCGGGACGGGTCGGCGCCGCCCGGCCCGCTGCGTCCGGTCGTGGATCTCGAATCCGGTTCGGGCCTGCAGTCGGTTTACCGCATGCGGCTAGAGTTGCCGCAGATCGATTCCGGCGCGCTGAGCCTAGGACGCGTCGGTGACGATCTGATCGTCGGCGCCGGCGGTATGCGGCGCAGAGTGCGACTGGCATCCGTTCTGCGGCGGTGCACGGTAATGGACGCGCATCTGCGTGGCAGCGAATTGACGGTGCGTTTTCAACCCGATCCGGAGGTGTGGCCGAAGTGAGCACCGCCGACGACGATGCAGAGCGTGGCGATGCTGAGGAGCGGCGCAGATGAGCACCGCGCACTCCGACATCGGCCCGGAACTCCGCAAACTCGCGCAGAGAGTTCTCGACCAGCTCGACCCCGCGATCCGGCTGATGGCAGCGCGCACGGTCGGCGACGGTGCCGGCACCGGTGCGTGCCAGCAAGTGTGGTGCCCGGTGTGCGCGCTGGCCGCGGTGGTCACCGGTGACGAGCATCCGCTGCTGACCGTGATCGCCGAACACAGCGTCACACTGCTGGCGGTGATCCGCGCGATCGTCGATCCCGTCGGCCAGCCAACGCCCCCACCACCGGACGGACCGTCGACTGGTCCCGCGCCGGACCAGGCCATCGACGAACCGGCACCGCCCAGTCGTTACCAGCCCATCGCCGTCACCGTCGAGGAATAGCCGCACGCCTACCACATCGGTTGGCGCCGCGCCGGGGTGTCAGCAAGTCGTCAGTGTGATGTGGTCGCACCCACACTCGGTCGGTACTCTTGGCCCAGACACTGTTGGCGCGGCTGAGCAGGAGGCCTGATGGCGTACTGGCTTTTGAAGTACATCCTCCTCGGCCCGTTGCTCGCTTTGCTCGGTCGGCCGAAAATCGAAGGACTGGAATACGTCCCGCAATCCGGCCCGGCAATTCTGGCCAGCAATCACCTGGCCGTGATGGACAGCTTCTACCTGCCGCTGGTGGTGCGGCGCCGGATCACCTTCCTGGCCAAGTCGGAGTACTTCACCGGCACCGGATTCAAGGGCTGGTGTAGCCGACGGTTCTTCACCGCCGTCGGCCAGGTGCCGATCGACCGTAGTAGCGCGGACGCGGCACAAGCCGCCCTGGACACCGCCAAGCGGGTGCTGGACCAAGGCAAGTTGCTCGGCATGTACCCCGAAGGCACTCGCTCACCCGACGGCCGTCTCTACAAGGGCAAAACCGGTCTGGCGCGGCTGGCGCTGGAAACCGGCGTCCCGGTGATCCCGGTGGCGATGATCGGCACCAACAAGGTCAACCCGCCCGGAACATCGATGCTCCGGTTCGGCAAGGTCACGGTTCGGTTCGGTAAGCCGATGGACTTCTCCCGCTTCGAAGGCCTGGCGGGCAACCGCTTCATCGAACGCGCGGTCGTCGACGAGGTGATCTACGAACTGATGGGGCTGTCCGACCAGGAATACGTGGACATCTACGCCGCCACGCTGAAAAACGGCGACGGCTCGGGGTCGCCGGGAAAAGCATCGCCGTCTCGGATTCCTGAGACGGCGGCCGGCTAGCAGGATCAGGCAGATACCGGCGCGGGCGTGGTTGATGGCTGTGGTGCGGCCGCGATAGCGGTCCGCGCCGCGACCGTGGCCCCGGTCGCAACCAGGGTCGCCAGCGCCCACCACAGATACGACACTCCAACCAGTTGACGCCACCACGCGGCGGTGACCTCGTGATGCTTGGGCATCAGGTCGATCGGCGTCCACACCATCACAGCCACTCCGGCGACGCTGACGAAGCCCAGCGCGAGGTTGCGCCGCCGCCAGGCGAGCACCGACGTGACGACGACCGCCTCCAGCATCCACACCCAGTGGTGCGACCACGAGACCGGCGACACGGCCAGTCCGAACAGGGCGATGCAGACCACCGCCAGGACCGGCTCGCCCGCGCCCAGCGCCCGACGTGCCGCCCACACCGTCAGGCCCAGCACCAGGAAGCAGGCCACCACCCAGGGCAAAAATCGTTGATGGTCGTCGAGGCCGAGCCGGGCCAGGGTGCCGGCGATGTTCTGGTTGGTGTTCAGGCTGGCCGACCCGATCCGATCGGTGTTGCGCACGGTGTGGGTCCAGTACTCCCACGAGTCCTGCCAGGCCAACGCGAACCCGGCCGCGATCGTAGCCACCACCGACGCCAGCGAGGTGAGCACCGCGCGGCGGTCCCGGTTCAGCAGGAAGTACAGCAGGAACACCGCCGGAGTGAGCTTGAGTGCGATGCCCAGCCCCAGCAGCAGTCCGCGCGGCCACGGGGTGTGCCGCGGCACGCATTCGGCGATCACCAAGGTCATCAGCACGACGTTGATCTGCCCGAATGCGAAGTTCGCCTGGATCGGCTCCCAGTACAGCGTCGCCCAGGCCACGATCAGCGTGGTCAGCCACCACCGACGTAACCAGGCGGGCCCCGGCACCACCCGGCTGGTGGTCCAGACATCGAGGCGGGTCAGCACGATCATCGTGGAAACCAGCAGCAGCCCCAGCGTGATGAACGTGATGGTGACGCTGGCAGCCGGCATGCCCAGCCATGCGAACGGGGCGAAGATCACCGCGGCCAGCGGGGGATAGGTGAACGGCAGGTTCAGCCCGATCGGAGTGTGGAACTTGACGTCGGGGCTGTACAGCGGATGGCCGTCCAGCCACGCTTGGGCGCCCATCCGGTAGACGTCGATGTCGATCCGGTACACCGTGCTGCCGAGCACCCGCCAGGCGGCGTAGCCCAGCGCCGCGAGCGCTGGCAGTTGAAGTAGCAGCCAGCAGGCTTTGCGCCAATTGCTCGGTTGCGTGCCGGCTTCCCGCCCGCGCGAACGGCCCGCGTCGGGCGAGCGCCATCTAGTCATGTCGGGGGACAGCCTATCGGTGCTGAGGTCCCAAGCGGTGTCGCGGACGGTGATCGGGACCCCGTGCGCGTAGCTTTTGAAGGGTGCTGCACTGGTTCGAACACGACATCATCGGTCGCGGTCGACTGCCGCTGCTGTGCTGCCTGGTCGCCTTCATCCTGACGTTTTTCGTCACGCGCACCTTCGTGCGTCTGATCCGCCGCCGCATCCACACCGACCGGCCGCCTCGCTGGTGGGAGCCGCGCAACATCCACATCGGCTCCAAGCACATCCACCACGTGGTGGTCGGTGTCGTGCTGGTGATGATCTCCGGCATCGACGCTGGTGACGCTTTCGGTCAACGGTACCGAGCTGGAATTCACCGCGGCCGCAATCATTTTCGGCATCGGTGCCGCGCTGGTGCTCGACGAGTACGCGCTGATCCTGCACGTGTCCGACGTCTACTGGGAGGAAGACGGACGGACCTCGGTGGACGCGGTGTTCGCCGCGATCGCGGTGGGCGGGCTGCTGGTCTTGGGATTGCACCCATTGATGTTCTTCCTCAGCCTGTGGCAGGACACCACCCATTCGATGGTGCTGCGAGCCGCCGTGGTCTTCGGGATGGTTCTGACGTTGCCCCTCGCGGTGTTGGTCGTGCTCAAGGGCAAGGTGTGGACCGGTCTGATCGGGATGTTCTTCGTTCCGCTGCTGTTCATCGGGGCGATCCGGTTGTCACGCCCGCAGGCGCCGTGGGCTCGCTACCTCTATATGACGCGCCTGAACAAGATGAGCCGCGCCCTGCAGCGCGAGCGGACGCTGCGCCGGCCGGTGGTGCGGGCCAAGCTGTGGCTGCAGTACACCATCGCCGGCACGCCGCGGATGCCGTCACACCGGATGGTCAACGCGCAGCTGGACCGTGAAGTGCATCCCGCGCCCCCGCCGGAGCAGGTGCCCAGCGTGCTGGCCGGCGGGCTCGGTGTGGGGTAGCCGCCGGTGCGCTATTTCTACGACACCGAGTTCATCGACGACGGGTACACGATCGAGCTGATCTCGATCGGCGTGGTCGCCGAAGACGGCCGCGAATACTACGCCGTCTCAACGGAATTCAATCCGGAGCGGGCCGGGAAGTGGGTGCGCGCGAACGTGTTGCCCAAGCTGCCGTCGCCGGCCTCGAAGGTGTGGCGAACGCGCTCGCAGATCCGCAACGACCTCGAGACGTTCTTCGACGTCGACGGGGCCGAGCCGATCGAGCTGTGGGCCTGGGTCGGCGCCTACGACCACGTCGCGCTGTGCCAGTTGTGGGGCCCGATGACTCACCTGCCGCCGCCGATCCCGCGATTCACCCGTGAGCTGCGCCAGCTGTGGGAGGACCGTGGCAGCCCCCGGCTCCCGCGACGATCGGAGAACGTGCACGACGCCCTGGTCGACGCCCGCGACCAGCTGGCGCGTTACCGGGTGATGATGTCCCACGGCGACGCCCGCTAGCCCGGCCCGTTCGCATCGGCGCTGATCGCGGCGGGATCAGAGGTGTGCGTGACCCGGTTACCATAGACAAGTGAACTGGACCGTTGACGTACCGATCGAGCAGCTCCCGTCGCTGCCTCCGTTGCCGGAGGAGCTTCGTGCCCGCCTGGACGCCGCGCTGGCCAAGCCGGCCGCGCAGCAGCCGAGCTGGACCCGCGAGCAGGTCGAGCCGTTGCGCAAGGTTCTGGAAAGTGTCCCGCCGGTGACGGTGCCGTCGGAGATCGTGCGGCTGCAGGACATGCTGGCCCAGGTCGCCCGGGGCGAGGCATTCCTGCTGCAGGGCGGCGATTGCGCGGAGACCTTCGTCGACAACACCGAGCCGCACATCAAGGGCAACATCCGCACCCTGCTGCAGATGGCGGTCGTGTTGACCTACGGCGCCAGCATGCCGGTGCTCAAGGTGGCCCGCATCGCCGGCCAGTACGCCAAGCCGCGGTCCGCCGACACCGACGCGCTGGGCCTGCGCTCCTACCGCGGCGACATGGTCAACGGGTTCGCCCCCGACGCGGCGGTGCGCGAGCACGACCCGTCGCGGCTGGTGCGTGCCTACGCCAACGCGGGCGCGGCGATGAACCTGGTGCGCGCGCTGACCTCCTCGGGCCTGGCGTCGTTACACCTGGTGCACGACTGGAACCGCGAATTCGTCCGGACCTCGCCCGCCGGGGCCCGCTACGAGGCGCTGGCGTCCGAGATCGACCGCGGCCTGAAGTTCATGAGTGCCTGCGGGGTGGCCGACAGCAACCTGCAAACCGCCGAAATCTACGCCAGCCATGAGGCTTTGGTGCTCGACTACGAGCGCTCCATGCTGCGGCTGTCCTCGGAGGAAGACGGCGAGCCGCAGTTGTACGACCTGTCGGCGCACTACCTGTGGATCGGTGACCGCACCCGTCAACTCGACGGCGCGCACATCGCGTTCGCGGAGGTGATCGCCAACCCGATCGGCGTCAAGATCGGACCGTCGACGACGCCGGATCAGGTGGTCGAATACGTGGAGCGCCTCGACCCGCACAACAGGCCGGGGCGGCTGACGCTAGTGAGCCGGATGGGTAACAACAAGGTCCGCGACCTGTTGCCGCCGATCATCGAAAAGGTCCGGGCGACAGGACATCAGGTCATCTGGCAGTGCGACCCGATGCACGGCAACACCCACGAGTCGTCCACCGGGTACAAGACCCGACACTTCGATCGAATCGTCGATGAGGTGCAGGGCTTCTTCGAGGTGCACCGCGCACTGGGCACCTATCCGGGCGGCATCCACGTCGAGATCACCGGTGAGAACGTCACCGAGTGCCTCGGTGGTGCGCAAGACATTTCGGATACCGACCTGAGCGGCCGCTACGAAACCGCTTGCGACCCAAGGCTGAACACCCAGCAGTCGCTGGAGTTGGCGTTCCTGGTCGCGGAGATGCTGCGCGACTGAAAGGTAGCGCAGCAGGCTCCGCGTATAGCTCTCTGCTTTATTCGCGAGCGTGCGTGTTTGTACGCCAACACGCCGTGGACGCTGTACTTCTGCGCACGCTCGCGCGACTAGATCAATCCGCCGATGTTGCTGCCGAGGGTCCACGCCGCGGCGGCGACCATCCCGGTGATCGACAACACGATCGCGATCCAGATCAGCATCACGCGCCGGGCCCGCTGACGCTCGAAGGCGAACTCGATAAGGTCGATGCCGGCGAATTTCCCTGGCAGTTCCCGGTATTGGCCGCCGGCGCTGGATTTGTCCGCCCCGTCCTGCGGGTCGCGGGTCAGCTGGCGGGTCGGCCGGTGCACCGGCGGCCTCGCGGCGGGAGGCTGACGCAGATCCGTGGTGCGGTTCCGGTCCGTGGCGACCTGGCTGTGGCCCGCCGCGGCAGAGCGGTGTTGCGCCGAGTTGCGCGGTGAAGGCACTCGGAAGGCGGGCAGCTGCAACGCATCGGCGATGGCGTCGAGTTCGGCGCCCATCTCCTGAGCGTCGGCGTAGCGGCCGGCGGCGTCGCGTGCGGTGGCACGCTCGACCAGTTCGTCGAATTGCGCAGGCACTCCGCCGATCACGCTGCTCGGCAGTGGCACGTCGGTGTCCAGCCGCTGATAGGCGACCGACAGCGACGTGTCGCCGGAGAACGGGGTCTGACCGGTCAGCAGCTCGTAGGCGACGATCCCGACCGCGTAGACATCGCTGCGCGGGCTGGCGGTTCCGTCCTTGACCTGTTCGGGGGACAGGTAGGCCGCGGTGCCCAGAATGACACTGGTCGAGGTGATTCCGGCTTCCGCGACGGCGCGCACCAACCCGAAGTCGACCAGCTTGACGTCGCCCTCATCGGAGATCAGCACGTTCTCGGGTTTGACGTCGCGGTGCACCAGCCCGGCGCGATGCGCCGCGCCCAGCCCGCCCAACACCGGACGCAGCACCGCGGCGACGGCGTGTGGCGGCATCGGCCCGCGTTCGGCGAGCAGTTCGCGCAGCGTGCCGCCCTGGACGAGTTCCATCACCAGGAACGGGTGCCGGGCGTCCAGTCCCTGGTCGTAGACCGCGACCAGGCCCGGATCCTTCAGGCGGGCCACGCTGCGGGCCTCCAACTGGAAGCGGGTCAGGAATTGCTGGTCGCCGGCATAGCGGGAGTCCATCACCTTCAGCGCCACCGGGCGGTCCAGCCGGGTGTCGAGGCCGCGGTAGACGGTCGACATGCCGCCGGTGGCGATCTTGGCCGCCACGCGATAGCGCCCGTCGAGCAATGCTCCCTCGAGATCGTTGCTCGACGCTGCAGTCACGCGCCTATCGTAGGCGGCGGCCGGCCCTGCGCCCGAAACCTTTACGCTGCGAGCGGCGAACTTGCGGACCGCCCCGCCGTACACTACTTCGGGTGAGCAGGATTCCGGCCGGGGACGATGTTCTCGACCCCGACGAACCGACCTACGATCTCCGCGAAGTCGCCGATATGCTCGGCGTGTCGGTAGCCAAAGTGCAGCAGCATCTCAAAGACGGACACCTGGTCGCGGTGCGCCGCGCCCGTGATGTGGTGATCCCGCAGATCTTCTTCACCAGCACCGGCGAAGTGCTCAAGACGCTGCCCGGCCTGCTGGTGGTGCTGCGCGACGGCGGCTACCAGGACACCGAGATCGTCCGCTGGCTGTTTGCCCCGGACCCATCGCTGACGGTGACGCGGGACGGCTCGCGTGACGCGCTGAGCAACGCGCGCCCTGTCGACGCGTTACATGCTCATCAGGCGCGCGAAGTGCTGCGCCGCGCGCAGGCTATGGCGTACTGACTTCCGTCGCTTGCGGCCGGTCCAGGACCCGCCACACGAACACCGCGACGGCGGTCGCCAGCAGCACATGCGGCCACGAGTACATGCCGTGCGCGCCATCAGGTTTGAAGATGACCATGATCCACGTCGAGAATGCCGCGACCGACGCGACCGCGTGGCGCGACTGGGCGAGCGGAGCCAGCACCGTCAACGGCCACGAGTAGTACCACGGCAGCGCGGCCGGGGCGAACAACACCACTACCAACATGACCCAGGCGGTGCCAACCAGCGCCTCCCGGTCGTCGTGCCGGAATCGCCACCACAACAGTGGCAGCGCGACCGCGATGATCGCAACCCCGATCACGCGGGTAACCTGCAGTACCCCATAGAAACTCACCGAGAAGAACAGTCCGCCGAGGGCGTGCACCAGATTCGCCGTCGCGGTCGGAATAGTCAGCCAGTTGATGATTTTCACCGAGCCGGCCAGCGCGGTCAGCCAGCCGAGGCTCACCCCGGCAACGACGGACAGTACCGCGAACACCGCGACGACGATCACGACCGACATCACCGATGCCACCGAAAACGCCCGCAGCGGACGGTATTCGCGGCGGTCACGCAGATGCCGCATCCATACCCAGACCATGAACGGGAGTGCGAGTCCCGCGGTTGCCTTGACCGCCATCCCCACGGCGATTACCGCGATGCCGGCGACGTGACGTTGCTCGAAAGTCAATGCGATTCCCGCGGCCATCAAGCCGACCATCAACATCTCGTTGTGGACGCCGCCCATCAGGTGGATGATCACCAGCGGGTTGAGCACACAGATCCATAGTGCGATAGGCACATTCGCGCCGACATGCCGAGCGATCCGCGGAGTCGCCCACACCAGCAGCGCCAGCCCGGGCAGCATGCATAGCCGCAGGAGCATCGTTCCGGCGATCACGTGGTTTCCGACCAGCATCGTCACCAACCTGGCGATCATGATGAAAGCCGGACCGTACGGCGCGGTGGTGATGGTCCAGATCGGACTGACGTTGTCCAACAACGGGTTCGGGTTGTCGATCGGCCCCACCCCGTAAGGATCCAGCCCGTCGCGCAAGAGCGCCCCCTGCGCCAGATACGAGTAGGTGTCGCGGCTGAACAGCGGCACCGACAGCAGCAGCGGCGCCAGCCAGAACGCGGCGCTGGCCACCATGGCGTATTCGCTTGCACTGCCGGCCAATGCGCGACGGCCCAGCCACAACCAGGCGCTGAGCATCAGGGTCACGCCAGCCCATAGCAGCACCGACGACAGCACCAGGCCGTGTCCGAAGCGCAGCCAGGACAGATGCAACGAATCCAGCAGCGGATCGTGCTGTTTGGTGCTGCCTGAGCCCAGGCCGCCGGTAGTGATGAGCACCGCGCCCACGAACCCCAGCAGGGCCGGCCGTCCTTCGTCGGCGACGGCGAATTCCCGCAATCGGGAAAGCGGTTGCGCCGCAGTGGTTCTCGGGGCAGAGTCCGGAGCCGACGTCGGAATCGACATGCTGTCAGGCCGACCGGTTCGCGGAGAGCTCGGCGAGGTCGGCGAGCCCGGCCTTGGCCGCCGCGTGAATGGGAGCGTCGGCAACCAGATCAAGCGCGCCGCGGGTCAAGGCGGCGATCTGCTCCTCGACCGAAGCAAGCGCGCCGACCCGTTCGATCACCGCGCGCAACTCCTTGACCTGGTCGTCGCTCAAGTCGGTACCGACCGCGGCGCGTAACAGCGTGGCGGCGGCCGGATCCGACCTGTCGGCCAACTCCAGCGCGGTGGCCAGCAGCACCGTCCGTTTGCCGGAGCGCAGGTCGTCGCCGGACGGCTTGCCGGTCACGGCCGGGTCACCGAACACGCCGAGCACATCGTCGCGCAATTGAAACGCCACACCCAGCTGGTTGCCGACCTCGTGGAAAAGCGTGTGCACGTCGGGCCGGTCGGCCGCGGCGGCCGCCCCCAACTGCAGCGGCCGGGCCACCGTGTAGGACGCGGTCTTGTAGGTGTTGACGGCCATCGCCGAGGCGATCGACTCGTCCGCGCTGGCTTCGGCCACGATGTCGAGATACTGCCCACCGAGCACCTCGGTGCGAATGTCGGCCCACACCCGGCGCACTCGGTTACGGGCACCCTGCGGCAATTCGACTCCGGCGACGATGTCATCGGCCCACGCCAGCGCCAGGTCGCCGAGCAGGATCGCCGCCGAGACCCCGAACTGGACGGCCGACCCGCGCCAGCCTCGCTCGCGGTGTAACGCCGCGAACTGGATATGGGAGGTCGGTCGCCCGCGCCGGGTGGCCGAGCTGTCGATCACGTCGTCGTGCACCAGCGCCGAGGCGTGCAGCAGCTCCAAGGCGGCGAACAGCAGCAGCGCCTGCTCGTCGGCGTCGTCGTCGCAGACCGCCCGCCAGCCCCAATAGGCGAAGACCGGACGCAACCGTTTGCCGCCGCCGAGGACGAAATCCTCCAGGCCGGCGACGAGCGCGTCATAGTCGCGGCCGATGGGGGCGGCCTCGCTTCGACGGCCCCGCAGATACCTGCGCAACCGGTCGGTGACGGCGTCGGCCAGCTCGACGGTTGCCGCTGCTCCTGCGCTCAGCGCGACACCTCTTCCCGGTCCCTTGCGATGATGGCCCGCCAAGTGTATTCGGCGCGGCGTTGTGCAGCGGGTTTTGCCCGCCGCACGTCGGCCCGGCGGCGCGGTCGACCGTCGGCGGGTCGCGGTCTCGGCGGCGTCACTATGCTGTCGTGATGCCCGGCGCGGGTCTGGCCGGCGCCGCCGGCGGCCGGCGTGAGTTCGCGGCAGCTGCCCGCTGCGGCGGGGGACTAGTCGTTGAATGAGGAGCAGCTCGTTGACTTTGAACACCATCGCGCTTGAGCTGGTGCCGCCGAACCTGGAAAGCGGCACCGAGAAAGCTCTCGAAGACGCCCGCAAGGTGGTGCAGCTGGCCGCGACTTCCGGGATCGACGGCCGGATCGGCCACGTGATGATGCCCGGGCTGATCGAAGAAGACGACGACCGTCCGATCGAGATGAAGCCCAAGCTGGACGTCCTCGACTTCTGGTCGACGATCAAGCCCGAGTTGCCCGGGGTGCGCGGATTATGCAGTCAGGTCACGGCTTTCATGGATGAGCCGACCCTGCGCCAACGGGTCGGCGCACTGGTCGGTGCCGGGATCGACGGCATTGTGTTCGTCGGTGTCCCGCGCACGATGGCCGACGGCGAGGGCTCAGGTGTTGCCCCGACCGACGCGCTGTCGATTTATCAAGGGCTGGTGGACAATCGGGGCGTCATCCTGATCCCCACCCGCGAAGGCGAAACGGGTCGGCTGAATTTCAAGTGCGATCAGGGCGCGACCTTCGCGCAGACGCAGTTGCTGTATTCCGATGCGATCGTGGGCTTTTTGACCGACTTCGCCAAGAAGACCGACCACCGCCCCGAGATCCTGCTCGGGTTCGGCTTCGTGCCCAAGCTCGAGGAGAAGATCGGCTTCATCAACTGGCTGATCCAAGACCCAGGCAACCCGGCCGTCGCCGAGGAGCAGACGTTCGTCACCAAGCTGGCGAACACCGAACCGGTGCAACGCCGCTCGCTGATCCTCGATCTGTACAAACGGGTGATCGACGGCGTCGTCGACCTCGGCTATCCGCTGAGCATCCACTTGGAAGCCACCTACGGCAATTCCGCGCCGGCGTTCGAGACGTTCGCCGAGATGCTGGACTACTGGTCGCCGGCGTAGATCAGCTGGACGGGGGGTCGCTCGGCTCCGCGACCTTCGGCGATCGGTCGCGGGTGTACCAGGCCAGACCGGCCACGGTCCCGGCGACCGCCAGCGAGGCCAACGCCAGCCAGAGCGCCGCACCTTGGAATGAGCGGGTGCTCGGGTCGGTGTAACGCGCCTGAGCGGTCAGCAGGCTGACCACGCCGGGCTTCAGCTTCCACTGCACGGTCTGGTCGTCGACGCGATCGCCGTTGGTGGAGGTCACCGACCCCGGGAACGCCACCGACAACTCCACGTCGGCGTCGGGATCGTTGAGCGAGGTCAGGTCCGCCCGTCCCTCCAGGATCACCAGGTCGCCGGCCCGACGCAGCGACAGGTTCACGCCCTGTGCGTCGGAGTTCATCCGCGCCAGCTCCGGCAGTTCGGCGAACGTCAAATCCGAGAATGTCGCCTGGGATCCGACGTAGCCGTCGCGGTCGTACTTGGACACCGCAATCTTCTGGCCGAACGCCAGGTTGGGGTCGAGCTGGGGGCCGTTGTCCTTCTCGTTGCGCGGCTTGGACGCGGCGATGATGTCGCCGGACACCAGGTCTTCGGGGGAGATGGTGATCGATGCCTTGATCCGCACGCACCCGGCCAGCATCGGTATCACCAGCAGCAGCAACGCCAATGCAGAGAGGCGGCGGCCTGTCCGCCGCGCTGTGGGACCCCGGGACGAGAGCTGTATACCGCTGGCGCGCACCAGGTCATCGTGCCAGACGGTGACGGCGCCGGGGCCACTACAGCGGCAGCTCGCGGCCCAAAATCGCGAATGCCCGTGGGTCGCCGGTGAAGTGATAACCGCGGATGACATCGATGAAGCCCAGTCGCCGGTAGAGCCGCCAGGCCCGGTTGGCTTCGCCGTTGGTCTCCGGCGTCGACAGCAAGACACTGGCTTCGCTGCGCTCCGACAGGAGCCGACGGGCCAGCGCCTCGCCGAGTCCGCGACCCTGAGCCCGGGGGGCGATGTGCAGCTCGGTCAGCTCGAAATAGCTGGCCATCAGCTTGGTGATCTCGGGGTCGGGATAGCCGCTGCGTTGCAGGCCCGCGACCACCTGCTGCTGCCACCACTGGTCGGGGGCGCCGCAATAGCCGTAGGCCACGCCCAGCAGGGGTGCGTTGCTCAGTTCGTCCGACGAGGGCTCCGGCCCGGCCGGGGCGTCGACCTCGACCGCGGCCACCGCCTGCCAGCCGCGCCGCCGGGTGTGTTCGAGCCACATCGCGGCGCGCTGATTCTCGGTGCCGGGGGGATAGTGCATGGCGTCGACGTACACGCCCAACGCTTCGGAGAGCCGTCGCTGCATGTCCTGCGGCGGCAGATTGATGAGGAACGTCACCAACGGGCGGTCTCCTCCTCAGTCGTCCAGTGCGATACGCCAACTCATTATCGGGCGTGGCGGCACTGCGCGGCCCGCCGACCGTCACGTTTACAATCAGCAAGCGAAGCGGTGGTAACGCGCAGATTGACCTCGTATCATTCTTATTAGTTGTCCCCACAGCGGGGACAGGTGTGTTATCGGTATTAACGTGACATGTTTTCGGCAAGGAGGGACGGATGCCACTCTCCGATCATGAGCAGCGAATGCTCGACCAGATCGAGAGCGCTCTCTATGCCGAGGACCCGAAATTCGCCTCGAGCGTTCGCGGTGGCGGACTGCGCGCCCCGACGGCTCGGCGGCGTCTGCAGGGCGCCGCGTTGTTCGTGCTTGGACTCGCGATGCTGGTCTCGGGAGTGGCGTTCAAAGCCACCATGATTGGAACGTTTCCGGTCCTGTCCGTGGTCGGTTTCGTGGTGATGTTCGGCGGCGTGGTGTTTGCCATCAGCGGTCCGCGGCTTGGTGGCCGGGGCGAGCGCACCGGACCCGCCGCGGCGGCGCGTCAACGTCGCAACCGGGGAGCCGGCGGGTCGTTCACCAGTCGCATGGAAGACCGGTTCCGCCGCCGCTTCGAGCAGTAGTCGGCGCAGCACACAAAGGGCAGCCACCTGGCTGCCTTTTTTGTGCCCCACTCACACGCCGGTCGCGAGCTGTCTCGCTAATACCACCCCACTAAGCCCCACCAGTGGCTATATGCCCAGTTCGGGGCGTCTTTACGTGATCCTTTGAGGCGCCGTCACGACGCGGATCAACCCCAAGGTTGGCCGAAAACCTGCAGAAACGACACCCATCCGCGACATGCGTGTCATTAAATGGAGCGAAGTGGGGCAATGTGGGGTACCGTGGCGGAAGTCGAAAGGCATGGAGGTAGCCAGATGTTTCTCGGCACCTACACGCCAAAACTCGATGACAAAGGGCGACTCACGTTGCCCGCCAAATTCCGTGACGCGCTGGCAGGGGGGTTGATGGTCACCAAGAGTCAGGACCACAGCCTCGCCGTCTACCCGCGAGAAGCGTTCGAGGAACTGGCGCGCAAAGCCAGTCAGACATCGCGCAGCAATCCGGAGGCGAGAGCGTTCCTGCGCAACCTGGCCGCCGGCACCGACGAACAGCACCCCGACGCGCAAGGCCGAATCACCTTGTCGGCCGACCACCGTCGCTACGCAAGCCTGTCCAAGGATTGCGTCGTCATCGGATCGATCGATTACCTGGAGATCTGGGACGCCGCGGCCTGGCAGCAGTACCAAGAAACCCACGAAGAGAACTTCTCCGCAGCCAGCGATGAAGCACTCGGCGACATTATCTGAGGCGCGTGCCCGTGCAACGTGGCCTCTGCCCGAACCGACCCTGACGTACTTCCCCAACGCCAGGTTCGTGCCCTCGGACAGGGACCTCGATGCAACGGACGGCCGCATCGGGACCGGCCGGTCGCAATATCGCGCTGCCGCCCACCATTTCTCACGTCGGGAAGGTGCACTCATGCCTGACGCCGGTGGTGGTTTCGGCCATGTGCCCGTACTGCTCGACCGTTGCTTGGAATTGCTGCGTCCCGCACTGACCCGCCACCACGGTGACGGATCGGGTGCGGTATTGCTCGACGGGACGGTCGGTGCCGGCGGACACGCCGAACGCTTCCTCACCGAACTGCCCGGCCTGCGCTTGATCGGCGTCGACCGCGACCCGACCGCGCTGGACATCGTCCGCGAGCGACTTTCCCGCTTCGAAGACCGGCTCACCCTGGTGCAGACCAGGTACGACGCCATCGAGCATGCGTTAGCCGAATCAGGTTACAGCGCAACCGAATCCGTCGATGGCATGCTCTTCGATCTCGGGGTTTCGTCGATGCAACTCGACCGGGCCGAGCGCGGCTTCTCCTACGCCCAGGACGCGCCGCTGGACATGCGGATGGACCCGACCTCGCCGCTGACCGCCGCGGAGATCCTGAACACCTACGACGAAGCCGCATTGAGTGACATCCTGCGCCGCTACGGCGAGGAGAAGTTGGCTCGCCGCATCGCCGCACACATCGTCCGGCGGCGCGCCCGCTCACCGTTCGCCTCGACCGCCGAGCTCGTAGAGGTTATCTACCAAGCAGTTCCGGCGCCGGCGCGACGGACCGGGGGACACCCGGCCAAGCGGACCTTCCAGGCGTTGCGCATCGCGGTCAACAGCGAATTGGATGCGCTGCGCGACGCGATGCCGGCCGCGCTCGACGCCCTCGCCGTCGGCGGCCGCATCGTGGTGATGGCGTACCAGTCACTCGAAGACCGCATCGTCAAACGGGTGTTCGCCGAGGCGACGAGCTCGAGCACGCCGTCGGACCTGCCGGTCGAACTACCCGGGCACGCACCGAAATTCACGCTGGTGACCCGCGGTGCCGAACGCGCCGACGATGCGCAAGTCCAGCAAAACCCGCGCAGCGCCGCGGTGCGATTACGCGCGATCCAACGGGTGCAATCGAAATCAGATGTAGCGAGAAGGGGAGGCGCATGAAGGCGAAGCGCTCAGCGCAATCGGCCCGCGCCGGTGTACGGCGTCGCGGCCCGGTGAAGGTTTCGCGGGTAGCCGATCCGGCGCCGGCTCGCCGCGGCCGTCCCCGCCCCGGAAAGCCCACCGCGCCGGCCCGCGAACCGCGGACGTCGCGGTCCGCGCCGCAGACTTCGCCGGTGGCCCGGCCGGTCGAAAAACCCGCCCGCGCGAAGAGTGCGACTCAGGCCAAGGCCCGTGCCAAGGCGCGGAAGGCCAAGGCGCCCAAAGTTGTTCGGCCGCCGCTGCGGGAGCGACTGTTCGACCGGTTGGCGTCGATCGACCTGCGGCCGCGTTCATTGGTGGCCAAGGTCCCGTTCGTCGTGCTCGTGATCGGTTCGCTCGGCGCGGGGCTCGGCCTCACGCTGTGGCTGTCCACCGATGCCGCCGAGCGGTCCTATCAGTTGGGCAGTGCCCGTCAGCGCACCGAATTGCTGCAGCAGGAAAAGGAAGCGCTCGAGCGCGACGTCCAGGAAGCGCAGTCCGCGCCGGCCTTGGCCGAGGCGGCGCGCGGGCTGGGCATGATCCCGACCCGCGACACCGCGCACCTGGTTCAGGATCCCGCCGGCAATTGGGTGGTGGTCGGTACCCCGAAGCCGGCCCAGGGCGTTCCGCCGCCGCCGCTGAACAGCAAGCTGCCCGACGAGAAGCCGGCCACACCGCAGACGCCGGCCAGGGTCGAGGTGCCTGCGCTGGTGCCGCCCGGTAACGGTGCGCCCGCCGCCCCGCCGGCGCCGGGCCCAGATACGTTAATCCGCACGCCCGACGGCGCGACCACCGTTGGCCCCCAGCACCTGCCGTCGCCGGACGGCCCACTTCCCATGCCTGGTGCCGGCCCGGCGGCGGTGCCCGGGCTGCCCGCCGCGCCCGGCCTGCCGATCGTGCCGGGAGTGCCGCTGGCGCCCGGAACGCAACCGCTACCCACGGCGGCCGCTGTGCCGATCGTTCCGGTTGCGCCGGCGCCGGCCGTCGCGCCCGGACCGGTCCCTCCGGTGCTGCCGCCGCCGGCGGTCGCGCCCGCAGCACCCGTGCCGCCAGCCGGCGTGGCACCGTCACCCATTGCGACATCGCCGGCAGACTTACCGGGTATGCCGCATCACCTCGCGCCCACTGGTCCGCTGGTCGGCGAGCAATTCGGTCCGCTGACGGTCACCCCGCCCGGCCCGCCGCGATGAAGCGGCCGGCCCAGTCCCGTAAACCACGCGCCAAGGCAGGCGCACCCGACCGCCCGGCACGTGCGCGTCGTACCCGCCAGGCGGTTGAGGTCGGAAGCCGCGGTGCATCATTCGTCTTCCGGCACCGGGTCGGCAACGGCGTCATTTTTCTGGCGCTACTGATCGCCGGCGCGCAGCTGTTCTACCTCCAGGTGCCCAAGGCGGCCGGTCTGCGCGCCGAGGCCGCCGGGCAGCTCAAGGTCACCGACGTCGAAAAAGCGGTCCGCGGCAGCATTGTCGACCGCAACAACAACCAACTGGCTTTCACGATCGAGGCCCGCGCGCTGACTTTCCAGCCGAAGCGCATTCTCAAGCAGCTCACCGAAGCCAAGCAGAAGAATGCCAAAGCGCCTGACCCGCAACGGCGTTTGAACGAGATCGCCAAGGACGTGGCGGCCAGGCTGAACAACAAGCCCGACAAAGCCACCATCCTCAAGAAGCTGCGCAGCGACGAAACGTTCGTGTATCTGGCTCGCGCAGTCGACCCCGCAGTCGCCACCACCATCACGCGGAAGTTCCCCGAGGTAGGTGCCGAGCGTCAGGATCTGCGCCAGTACCCGGGCGGATCGCTGGCCGCCAACGTGGTCGGCGGAATCGATTGGGACGGACACGGTTTGCTCGGCCTGGAAGACTCCATGGACGCCGAACTGGCCGGCACCGACGGCTCGGTCACCTACGATCGCGGATCCGACGGCGTGGTGATTCCGGGCAGCTACCGCAACCAGCACCGGGCGGTCAACGGCGCGACGATCCAGCTCACCATCGACGACGACATCCAGTTCTACGTTCAGCAGCAGGTGCAGCAGGCGAAGAACCTTTCGGGTGCCCGCAACGTCTCGGCGGTCGTCATGGATGCCAAGACCGGCGAAGTGCTGGCGATGTCCAACGACAACACGTTCGATCCGTCGCAGGACATCGGGCGCCAGGGAGACAAGCAGCTAGGGAACCCTGCGGTGTCCTCGCCGTTCGAGCCCGGCTCGGTCAACAAAATCATCACCGCGTCGTCGGTGATCGAATACGGCCTGTCCAATCCCGACGAGGTGTTGCAGGTCCCAGGCTCGATCAACATGGGCGGGGTCAACATCCACGACGCCTGGGAGCACGGCGTCGCGCCGTACACAACTACCGGCGTGTTCGGTAAGTCGTCGAACGTCGGCACCCTGATGCTTGCGCAACGGGTTGGGCCGCAACGGTATTACGACATGGTCGAGAAGTTCGGCCTGGGTCAGCGCACCGGGGTAGGCCTCCCCGGTGAGAGCGCGGGCCTGGTGCCGCCCATCGGTCAGTGGTCCGGTAGCTCGTTCTCCAACCTGCCGATCGGGCAGGGTCTTTCGATGACCCTGGTGCAGATGGCCGGGATGTACCAGACGATCGCGAACGACGGTGTGCGGATGCCGCCGCGGATCGTCAAGTCCACGGTCGGCGCCGACGGTTCACGCACCGAAGAGCCGCGCCCGGAAGGAGTCCGGGTGGTGTCGCCGGAGACCGCACGCACGGTGCGCAACATGCTGCGCGCGGTCGTGCAGCGTGACCCGCGGGGTGTTCAGCAGGGCACTGGCCCGGCCGCCGCCGTCGAGGGTTATCAGATCGCCGGCAAGACCGGCACCGCGCAGCAGATCAACCCGGCGTGCGGCTGCTACTACGACAACGTCTATTGGATCACCTTCGCGGGCATGGCCACCGTCGACGATCCGCGCTACGTCATCGGCATCATGATGGACAACCCGACACGCAATGCCGACGGAACGCCGGGCCACTCGGCGGCCCCGCTCTTCCACAACATTGCCGGCTGGCTGCTGCAGCGCGGCAACGTGCCATTGTCGGCCGACCCGGGCCCGCCGTTGTTGTTGCAGGCCAACTGATCTCAGCTGGTGCTGTACGCCCAGTAGTCGTACGAGCCCGCCACCGGGCAGAGGTTCTGGTACGCGGCCAGCACGAAATTGCCCGCCTCGGCGGCGTTCACGCCTGGATGGTCGCGCGCCAGTCCGGCGGCCACCGCGGTGCCTTCGGCGCGGCCGTTCCACAGTTGCCAGCACACGTCATAGCCGTCGGCCAGCATCGCCGGATCGGCTCCGGTGACACCTCCGGCCCGTGCGGCGGCCAAGAAGCCCGGGACGGGGGTCGGCGGTGTCGGGACGGCGCCGACGGTCGACACGGGGTCGGCGCCAGCCGGCGCGGCGAGGCCGATGGAGAGGACGGCTCCAGCGGCACCGATGAGAACTTTTGCGATCATGATTGACTCCTGCCCGTTGACGAGACGTCGTGGCGCACGCTCTTCGTGCGTCGGCACAGGGACGGCCGAGCGACGTCGGTTGTGTCGATGGAGTGCGGAACACGCTCGCCCGGCGCGCATTTCACCGAGTAGAGCGAATAGTCGATGTGTCATTTCGCGTTCCGCTGCAAGCCGGCAGTATCAGTGGGTCGTTGCGGGCCAGCTGAATTCAGCTGGTGCTGTACGACCAGTAGTCATCTGTGCCGGGCACCGGGCACAGATTGTGGTAAGCGGCCAGCACGAAATTGGCCGCTTCGCCGACGGTGACCCCTGGGTGATCTCGTGCCATGTCGGCCGCTACGTCAGTGCCCTGGGCGTGCGCATTCCACAGTTGCCAGCACACGTTGTTGCCGTCTTCCAACATCGCCGGATCCGAACCGTTGACGCCCGCCGCGCGGGCGGCGGCCAGGAAGGCCGGGGACGACGGTTTCGGTGGCGAAGCCTGGGTGGCGACGCCCACGAGGTCCGGGTTCGGTGGCGGTGCTGGGTCGGCGCCGGCCGGCGCGGCCAGACCGATGGCAATGGCAGCTCCCGCAGCACCGATCAGGGCTTTTGCGATCACGAGTAGCTCCGTTCACTTTTAGTTCATCGTGAGTATATCGTGTATTCATATCATGGACGCCTAAACTTAAGGTTGTCTGTATGCATGTTTCGGTCTTGCTGTCGACGCGATGCCTGGCGCATTTATGGGCTCTGAGCTGGGGATCTACGAAGGGGCTGGCCAGTGTGATCATCTGCCCGGCCAGCGTGTCGGAGTTGTCCGAGCCTCCGCGAACAGCGCGGATCGGTACAGATGCGCCCTTTGGCGAACACCTCGACATTCGCGTGTCGTTCATCTTTCGTTCACCTTGTGAGTGCGCGACAGGGTTTTGCAGGGAAGTGGCGTCGAGGAGCCATCTGCGGGGTCTCGTTCCTGCGTAAGTGGGACGCCGTTCGCCGATGAAGTGTCAAACTCCGCCCGAGTGGCTATGTCCCTTCCCGTGACAGCACAGCCGGGCGTGGTCATCGTCGTACCCGCGCACAACGAGTTCGGGGCTTTGTGGCGATGTTTGGGAGCCGTGCGGACAGCAGCGGTGGCTGTCGCAATTCCTACGCAGGTGGTCGTCGTCCTGGACGCCTGCGATGATGAGAGTTCAACTCTGGCAGGGCAGTTCGGCGCAGGCGTGCACTTCATCGCGATCGAGGAAAGCAACGTCGGTGCCGCGCGGGCAGCCGGCTTTCGGTACGCGAGGAACGAGTTGGGCGCCGAAGGCGGGCGGCTCTGGTACGCAACGACGGACGCCGACACGGAGGTCGGTGGGGACTGGTTGGTACGCCAACTCGGCTGCGGCGCAGACATGGTCTTGGGCCGGGTACGGGTAGGTGAATGGCGTCACCACTCGGAGGAGGTGGCCGCGGAGTATGAGGCCCGCTACCGCGCCGAGGCGCCGTTCCACCAGCACATCCACGGTGCGAATATGGGATTCCGATCCGACGCGTACTGGCGAGTGGGCGGGTTCGCCGCGCTGCGCAGCGGCGAAGACGTCGACTTGGTCGACCGGTTCCGAACGGCCGGGCTGTGCGTCCACTCCGACGACAACCTGTTCGTCACCACCTCAGATCGCTGGAATGGCCGCGCACCAGGAGGGTTCGCCGATCACCTCGCCGAAGTCTCCCGAGACGTTGCGGGCGACCAGGACAGGACCGACGAGGTGTCATGACCGCGTCGCGGGTGTTCGAGTGGTTGCGGACTGGTCGACTGCAGCTGCCGCTTCCCGGCTCGGGCCAGACCGGGCAGCGCTGGCGCCGACTTGCTCACTTGGCTGAAATCGATGTTGCCGCGGGCCGATTGGCAGAAGCACACGCGGACGCAGTGGCAATTCTGCTCGAACTCGGCGGCCCGTTGCCCGACAGCGGGGAGTTGTGGGGCGTATGGGCCGCTGAAGCCCCCGACGCGATCGTCACTGCTCACGGCGCGGGTGACATCGTCACGCTCGAGGGCACCAAAGCGTGGTGCTCGGGGGCGGGACTGTGTACGGATGCGCTGGTCACCGCTCGCCTGCCGGACGGCAGGCGCGGCCTGTTCGCGCTCGATCTGCGCGGCCCGGGGGTGCAACCACTCGAACACACGTGGCGCAATGCCGGCATGGCCGACTGCGACACCCGGTCGGTTCGATTCGACGGTGCGACAGCGGTTTTCGTCGGCGGACCGAACGACTACCTGAACCGTCCGGGCTTCTGGTTCGGCGCTATCGGGGTAGCGGCGTGCTGGCTGGGCGGAGCGCGAGCGGTTGCGGCTCCGCTGTATGAACGCGCAACCAGGCCGTCCGCCGACGAGCATCTGCTGGCTCACCTCGGCGCGGTCGACGCCGTGCTCACCGCCGCCGACGCCGCCCTCACGACGGCCGCCGGTCACGTCGACGCGGACCCCGGCGATCGCTCCGGGTTGGCCGAGCTGACGGCCAGGCGCGTGCGTGCGGTCGTCGAGACGGCGGTCGACGAGGCGCTGGTGCGCACCGATCGGGCGCTCGGGCCGGGACCGCTCTGCCTCGACGAGCAGCATGCTCGTGCTGTCGCGGATCTGAGCGTCTACGTCAGGCAAAGCCACGCCGAGCGTGACCTCGCAACCTTGGGTTCGATTGCCGCCAGGCACCACGATGTCTCCTGAACCACGTTCGGGCACGGCTCGATTCGACGCGACACCGGTCGCCGAGGGCGGCACTCCGGTCGAGGCCTGGGATTCATGGGACGACGGCCTTGCGGCGCTGGACCTGAGCCGGTGCCCTGGCCTGACGGTCATCTCCCCACATCCTGACGACGAAACGCTCGGCCTGGGAGCAACCATGGCTGCGCTGTCCGCGGCGGGCATCGACGTCCAGGTAATCTCGGCGTCTGATGGCGAAGCCGCATACCCAGGGTCCCCCCCGGAGGCACGTAGCCAACTCAAAGCCCTGCGCCGCAACGAGGTTCGCCGATCCGCGCAGCTCCTCGGTATCGCCGAGCCGATCAGCCTCGAGCTTCCCGACGGTGAGTTGTCCCGACGCGAGCAGGAACTCACTGATCGGATCGCGGTGCTGCTCAGCGACTTTCCGGCGGGCAGGTGGTGCGCCGCGACGTGGCGCGGCGACGGCCACCCAGACCATGAGGCGGTCGGTCGTGCGGCGGCGGCCGCTGCCTCGCAGACCGGCGCCGTGCTGATGGAGTATCCGGTCTGGATGTGGCACTGGGCGCAGCCCGGCGATTCTGTGGTGCCGTGGAACCGGGCCAGACGAGTGAGGCTGACCGACCAGGCGTTGAACGCGAAAAGGTCTGCTGTCGAATGTTTTCCGAGCCAAACCCGGCCGACCCGGGACGGGTACACGGTGCTCCCGCCAGCGGTCGTTCGACGGGCCTTGACGGTTGGGGAGGTGGTGTTCGTCTGAGCCGGCTGTCTGACGACTATTTCGACCACATGTATTCGCGCTCAGCCGATCCGTGGGACCTCGGCAACCGTTGGTACGAACAGCGTAAGTATGCGATCACCCTCGCCCTGCTGCCACGGCAGCGCTATCACCATGCTTTCGAGCCCGGGTGCTCGGTCGGGGTATTGACCGAGTTGCTCAGCGAGCGGTGCGCCCGGGTCACCGCCACCGACGTCGCGGCGGCCGCCCTGGACGGTGCCCGACGGCGCCTGGCCGATGCCGGTCGCGGCGAGGGGGTGACGTTGCTTCGCCGGTCCATCGACGAGCCCTGGCCGGCCGGCCCGTTCGACCTCGTCGTGCTCTCCGAACTCGGCTACTACCTGACGCCGGATGCGCTGCACGACCTACTTGAACGGGAATGCCCGCGCCTGGCATCGGGCGCGACGGTGGTTGCCGCTCACTGGCGTCATCGGGTCGACGACTATTTGATGGCCGGTGACCAGGTCAACGAGATCGTGGCCGGCATCACCGGGATGCACGCGATCGCAAGCTACCGCGACGCCGACGTCGCCATCGACGTGTTCGATACCGCCGACGGCAGGTCGGTCGCAGCGCGCAGCGGTGTCCCGATCCCCGGAATCGAGTCGTAGCAGTCAGAACGAGGGTGGCTGGTGGTCTCGGATCAGCGCCTCGCCGCGGTCGTAGTCGTCGTCGGCGTTGTAGGTCAGGACACCGACCGTCGCCCCGCCGGCCTCGTACCAGACCGTGAACCCGTCGCCGTGGTCGAGGAAATGCGCCCGGTCGAACCCGTCGCCCCACGCGTGATATTTCAGGGTCGCCTCGCCGATCGTCGTCCAGAATCCCGGCACCGAGTCCCATTCGCCCTTGTGCCCGGCAGCGGCGGCGCCGGCCAACTCGCCCTGATCCATGGCGTCCTGCCAATGCTCGACGGCCACCTGGCGACCGGCGGCGCTGTTGTAAGCCAACGCGACATCGCCGGCGGCGTAGACATTGTCGGCCGACGTCCGCAAATGTGCGTCGACGGCGATCCGTCGGTCGCTGGTCTCGATACCGGCCTGCGCCGCCAGATCCGATTGGGGAGTGACGCCGGTGGCAGCCAGAATGAGGTCGCAGTCGATGGTGGTCCCATCGTCGAGATGGACCGCTCCGTCGGTGACGCTGCTGACGTGGACCGAGCCGGTGTAGCGAGCGCCCGCTTCGGTGAGCAGACGCTTGATACGTTCGCCGGCTTGCTCGCCAAGGCGCTTGACCTGGGGTGCCGGACCGGGAGCGACCAGCGTCGTGGTCACACCGCGCATCGCCAGCGACGCCGCGGCCTCGCAGCCGATGAAGCCGGCTCCGATCACCACGGCTGAGCCGGCGCTGGTCGCCGCGGCGCGTAGTGCCTCCGCGTCGGCCAGCGACCTCAGCTGCAGCGCTTTTTCGCCCCCGGACACCGGAAACGGGGACGGCTTCGCCCCGCAGGCAAGCACAAGTGACTGGTAGGAATAGCGAGCCCCGTCGGCCGTGATGTGGTGCGCGGCGGTGTCGATCGCATCGACACCGCCCGTCCGAATCAAGTCGATGCCGTTGTCGTCGAACCACTGCGCGGGATGGAGTTGGCCATCGGTCGCCTCTGCGTCGCCGCGCAGGAACTCCTTGCTCAGAGGTGGCCGTTCGTAGGGCAGGGCCGCGTCATCGGTCAGGATGCGAACCGGGTCTTGCCGATTGTGTTGGCGAAAGGCCTCGGCTGCGCTGACGCCGGCGGGGCCACTTCCGACGATGATGAGTCCTGTTGTGTTCACGTGTGGTCGGCTACCCGGGTCGCAATCGCTTTACGCCGACTTGAGCTTGCGGCGCGGATCGACATTCGCTCGCTCGATAAGGTGTCAGGGCTGATCTGCAGACGGAGGTGATGACGGTGCCCGCTGCGCTGCGTCCCTCGTCGTGCGCAGGCGTGCCGCTGTCGATGCTGGCCGCTCAGGTAGGCGCCGTTCCCGCGCAGGGCAGTACGGAATCGGACCATCAGATCACCGGGGTCACGCTGCGCGCCCAGGACGTGCAGCCAGGTGACCTGTTCGCGGCGTTACCCGGCGCGACGACCCACGGGGCCCGCTTCTACGGCGAGGCGGTCGAAAGCGGAGCCGCGGCGGTGCTGACCGATGCCGAGGGGCTGGCGCAGCTGAACCGCGACGCCGGTACGGTGCCCGTGCTTGTGCACCCCCAGCCACGCGGCGTGCTCGGTGAGATCGCCGCCACCGTGTACGGGCGTCCGTCTGCGCACCTCATCGTCATTGGAATCACCGGCACATCGGGCAAGACGACGACGACGTATCTGATCGAAGCGGGCCTGCGGTCGGCCGGCCGATCCGTCGGGCTGATCGGCACAGTCGGCCTGCGGATCAACGGCGAGGACATCCCCAGCGCGCTCACCACTCCCGAAGCGCCTGCGCTGCAAGCACTTCTGGCGGCGATGATCGAGCGGGGCGTCGACACCGTGGTGATGGAGGTGTCCAGCCACGCGCTGACCCTCGGGCGCGTCGACGGCATCGAGTTCGCGGTCGGCGGCTTCACCAACCTGTCTCGCGACCATCTCGACTTCCACCCGACGATGGAGGACTACTTCGACGCCAAGGCACGGTTGTTCGACCCCGCCTCGCCGCTGCGTGCCCGCCGCGCGGTGGTCTGCGTCGACGACGATGCCGGCCGCGCCATGGCCCACCGGGCCGATAGGGCCGTCACGGTCAGCACCAAGGGCCGACCCGCCGACTGGCGCGCCGAGGCCGTCGCCGCGCAGGCCAGCGGGCAGGAATTCACCGCGGTCGACCCGGCCGGTGTCCACCACCGGATGGGCGTCGCCTTGCCCGGCGACTACAATATCGCCAATTGCCTTGTCTCACTGGCTGTTCTGGACGCTGTCGGGGTCTCCCCGGAGCAGGCCTCAGCCGGCCTGCGGCACACCCAGGTCCCTGGGCGACTCGAACAGGTCAACTGTGGTCAGGACTTCCTCGCGCTGGTCGACTATGCACACAAGCCGGGCGCGCTGCGCGAGGTGCTGCGGACGCTCCGACGTCCGGAAGGCCGACTGGGGGTGGTCTTCGGCGCCGGTGGTGATCGCGACCCGGGTAAGCGGTCCGAGATGGGCCGCGTCGCCGCCGAACTCGCGGACCTGGTGGTCGTGACCGATGACAATCCACGCAGCGAGGATCCGGTCGCGATCCGTCGTGAGATCCTCTCCGGCGCAGCCGAAGCCGGCGCCAACGTCGACGTGGTCGAGATCGGGGACCGACGCTCGGCGATCGAGCACGCCGTGGCTTGGGCGACGGCCGGGGACGTGGTGCTGATCGCGGGTAAGGGACACGAAACCGGTCAGACCCGCAACGGGCAGACGCAGCCCTTCGACGACCGGGTCGAACTCGCGGCCGCGCTGGAGGCCCGCGGATGACCGCCGGCGACGATGCAGAGCGCAGCGATGAGGAGGAGCGGCGCAGATGATCGACCTCACCGTGGCGCAGATCGCGGCGATCGTCGGCGGTGAACTCACCGACATCTCCGCCGACGATGCGGCGAAGCTACACGTCACCGGGACAGTCGAATTCGATTCCCGCAAGGTCACTTCCGGCGGTCTGTTTCTGGCGTTGCCAGGCGCCCGGGTCGACGGACACGACCACGCGGCGTCGGCGGTCGCGGCCGGCGCCGTCGCGGTGCTGGCCGCCCGGCCGGTCGGCGTCCCCGCGATCGTCGTTGCGCCGCTCAAGCACGGTGACACCGGTGCCGGTGTCCTCGAACACGACAGCGACGGTTCGGGCGCAGCGGTGCTGGCGGCATTGGCCAGACTGGCCGCCGCGGTGGCCGCCGAGCTGGTGGCCGGGGGACTGACGATCGTCGGCATCACCGGGTCATCGGGCAAGACGTCGACCAAAGACCTTCTGGCCGCGGTTCTTTCGCCGCTCGGCGAGGTGATCGCGCCGCCCGGGTCCTTCAACAACGAACTCGGTCACCCGTGGACCGTGCTGCGCGCCACCCCAAGCACCGACTTTCTGGTGCTGGAGCTGTCGGCGCGTCACCCCGGCAACATCGCCGCGCTCGCCGCCATCGCGCCGCCCGCCATCGGGGTGGTGCTCAACGTCGGCACCGCCCACCTCGGCGAATTCGGTTCCCGGGAAGTCATCGCGCAGACCAAAAGCGAACTGCCGCAAGCTGTCCCGCCTTCCGGTGTGGTGGTGCTCAACGCCGACGACCCGGCCGTCGCCGCGATGGCGGCGGTGACCGCGGCCCGCGTCGTGTGGATCAGCCGCAACCGCGAGACGGACGTCTGGGCCGGACCCGTCACCCTCGACGAGCTGGCCAGGCCGCAGTTCACCCTGCACGCGGGGGACGCATACGTCGACATCAACCTGGCCGTGCACGGCGACCATCACGTCAGCAATGCGTTGTGCGCCGCGGCGGTCGCGCTGGAATGCGGTGCCACCGCCGCGCAGGTCGCCGAGGCGCTGGCCGGGGCCGGCCCGGTCTCGGGTCACCGGATGCGGGTGAGCACCCGAACCGACGGCGTGACGGTGATCGACGACGCCTACAACGCCAACCCGGATTCGATGCGCGCCGGGCTGCAGGCGCTGGCCTGGATTTCGGCTTCGGGCGGGGCCGAGGGCGCCGGAGGTCGCCGTCGGAGCTGGGCGGTGCTCGGGGAGATGGCCGAACTAGGTGACGACGCGATATCCGAGCATGACCGCATCGGACGGCTGGCGGTGCGATTAGATGTGTCTCGACTCATTGTCGTCGGAACGGGGAGGTCTATGGGCGCCATGCACCAGGGCGCGGTCATGGAGGGGGCGCGGGGCTTCGAAGAGGGCCGAGAGGCCGCGATCGTGGCCGACGCCGACGCCGCCTTGGCCGTCTTGCGGGCTGAGCTGCAGCCCGGCGACGTGGTGCTGATAAAGGCCTCCAACGCGGCGGGGCTTGGGGCGCTGGCCGATTCGCTGACGGCGGAGAGCCAGGGCGACGCTCGATGATCGACATCCTGCTCGCCGTCGCGATCTCCGTGACGGTCTCGATCCTGCTGACCCCGATGCTGATCCGGCTGTTCACCCGGCAGGGCTTCGGGCACGAGGTGCGCGAGGACGGCCCGCCGAGCCACAAGACCAAGCGCGGGACGCCCTCGATGGGTGGGGTCGCCATCCTGGCCGGTATCTGGGCGGGCTACCTCGGCACCCACCTGGCCGGGCTGGCGTTCAACGGCAACGGCCCGTCGGCGTCGGGTCTGCTGGTGCTGTTCCTGGCCACCACGCTGGGTGCGGTCGGATTCGTCGACGACCTGATCAAGGTCCGGCGATCCCGCAACCTGGGGTTGAACAAGACCGCCAAGACAGTCGGTCAGATCACCGCCGCGGTCCTGGTGGGCATCCTGGTGCTGCGATTCCGCAACGACGCCGGCCTGACACCGGGCACTTCCGAGCTGTCCTACGTACGCGAAATCGCCACCGTCGCACTCGGGCCGGCGCTGTTCGTCTTGTTCTGCGTCGTCATCGTGAGCGCCTGGTCCAACGCGGTCAACTTCACCGACGGGCTGGACGGCCTGGCCGCCGGATCGATGGCGATGGTGACCGCCGCCTACGTGCTGATCACCTTCTGGCAGTACCGCAACGCGTGCGCAACCGCTCCGGGCCTGGGCTGCTACAACGTGCGCGATCCGCTGGACCTGGCGATCATCGCCGCGTCGACCGCGGGCGCCTGCATCGGCTTCCTGTGGTGGAATGCCGCTCCGGCCAAAATCTTCATGGGTGACACCGGCTCGCTGGCCTTGGGCGGCATCATCGCCGGCATCTCCGTGACCAGCCGCACTGAGATCCTCGCGGTCGTGCTCGGGTCCCTGTTCGTGGCCGAGATCGTGTCGGTGGTGGTGCAGATCCTGGCGTTCCGGACGACTGGCCGCCGGGTGTTCCGGATGGCGCCCTTTCACCACCACTTCGAGCTGGCGGGCTGGGCGGAGACCACAGTGATCATCCGGTTCTGGCTGCTCACCGCGATCAGTTGCGGCCTGGGTGTGGCGCTGTTCTACAGCGAATGGCTCGCGGCCACCGGCGGCGGATGAGCCCCGATCCCGCGCTCGAGCCGTTGTCGGCCGGAGCGCCGGTGCTGGTCGCGGGCGGCAGGGTGACCGGCCGCGCGGTGCTGGCGGCGCTCAACGACTTCGGCGCCAGACCGACTGTCTTCGACGACGACGCAACAACCCGACAGCAGTTCGAGGACGCGGGCACACCGACGGTCGACTCGGCGACGGCCGCGGCGGACATCGCCGACTACGCCCTGGTCGTGGTCAGCCCGGGTTTCGCGCCGACCGCCCCGGTGCCGGCTGCCGCCGCGGCCGCCGGCGTCCCGGTCTGGGGTGACGTCGAGCTCGCCTGGCGGCTCGACCGGGCCGGGCACTACGGCCCGCCGCGGCGCTGGTTGACGGTCACCGGCACCAACGGCAAGACCACCACCACGTCGATGCTGCACGCGATGCTCGTCGCCGGCGGCGTCCACAGCCGACTGTGCGGCAACATCGGTAACCCGGTGCTGGACGAGTTGCACGAGCCCGCCGACGTGCTGGCCGTCGAGCTGTCCAGCTTCCAGCTGCATTGGGCGCCGTCGCTACGGCCCGAGGCCGGCGTGGTGCTCAACATCGCCGAAGACCACCTGGACTGGCACGGCACCTTCGCCGAGTACGCGGCCGCGAAGGCCGGTGTGCTGCGCGGCCGGGTGGCCGTCGCCGGGTTGGACGATCCGCCGGCGGCCGCGCTGCTCGCGGACGCCCCGGCGCCGGTACGGGCCGGCTTCCGGTTGGGCGACCCAGCTGCCGGTGAGCTCGGCGTACGAGACGGAATGCTGGTCGATCGCGCGTTCACGAACCGCTCCGAGGGTCTGGCTCTGGCTTCGGTGTCGTCCATTCCGGTGCCGGGCCCGGTGGGCGTGCTCGACGCACTGGCCGCCGCCGCGCTGGCCCGCAGCATCGGAGTGCCCGCCGAGGCGATCGCGGCGGCGCTGTCGTCGTTCCGGGTGGGCCGCCACCGGGCCGAGCTCGTCGCCACCATCGACCAGGTCAGCTACGTCGACGACTCCAAAGCGACCAACCCGCACGCCGCCGAGGCATCGCTGCTGGCCTACCCAGGCGTGGTGTGGATCGCCGGCGGTCTGCTGAAGGGCGCGTCGGTGGACGCGACCGTCGAGAAGGTCGCGTCACGGCTGGTCGGGGTCGTCTTGATCGGTCGCGACCGGGCGACGGTTGCCGAGGCGTTATCGCGACACGCGCCGGATGTGCCCGTCGTACAGGTTGTGGCACGCGAGGATGTTGACATGCATGCGACTGCTGAGTCTCCTGTTACTTACGTGACACACGTGGTTCCGTCGTCGGACGAGACTGTCGGCACTCGCGTGATGAATGCAGCCGTGGCCGCCGCTCGAGACCTGGCGCGGCCCGGAGACACCGTGCTGCTGGCCCCGGCTGGCGCCTCGTTTGACCAGTTCACCGGCTATGCGGACCGCGGTGACGCGTTCGCGGCCGCTGCCCGCGCCGTACGTCAGTAGCCGCGGGTGAAGAACGCGCTAACCCGGTTGCTGCGCCGGGGGACCAAGGACGGCCAGTCGGCAGAGCAGGCGGCCGACGATGCGGCGGACGCTGACAAGGGCAAGCCCGCCAAGGCCGCGACGGTTGTCGCCGGTGAGCCGCGCACCCGATTCGGGGCCTGGCTCGGCCGTCCGATGACGTCGTTTCACCTGATCATTGCGATAGCCGCCCTGCTGACCACGCTGGGCCTGATCATGGTGCTGTCGGCGTCCGGGGTCCGGTCCTATGACGACGACGGGTCAGCCTGGACGATCTTCGGTCGCCAGGTGCTCTGGACGATCATCGGATTGTTCGCGTGCTATCTGGCACTGCGCTTGCCCGTGCGGTTCATGCGCCGGATGGCGTTCACCGGTTTTGCCGCCACCATCGTGATGCTGGTGCTGGTGCTGATCCCGGGAATCGGCAAGGAAGCCAACGGTTCTCGCGGCTGGTTCGTGGTCGCGGGCTTCTCGATGCAGCCCTCGGAGCTGACCAAGATCGCGTTCGCGATCTGGGGCGCGCACCTGCTGGCGGCGCGACGCATGGAGCGGGCCTCGTTGCGGGAGATGCTGATCCCCTTGGTGCCGGCGGCGGTCATCGCGCTGGCCCTGATCGTCGCGCAGCCCGACCTGGGCCAGACGGTGTCGATGAGCATCATCCTGCTCGGCCTGCTGTGGTACGCCGGTCTGCCGCTGCGGGTGTTCGTCAGCTCGCTGCTGGCAGCGGTCGTCGCAGGCGGGATCCTCGCGGTGTCGGCGGGTTATCGCTCCGACCGGGTGCGGTCTTGGCTGGACCCGGGCCAGGATCCGCAGGACTCGGGCTATCAGGCCCGGCAGGCCAAGTACGCGCTGGCAAACGGCGGTATTTTCGGCGACGGGCTGGGCCAGGGCACCGCGAAGTGGAACTACCTGCCCAACGCCCACAATGACTTCATCTTCGCGATCATCGGCGAGGAGCTCGGCCTGGTCGGCGCCCTCGGCCTGCTGGCGCTGTTCGGGCTGTTCGCCTACACCGGCATGCGGATCGCGCGACGCTCCGCCGACCCGTTCCTGCGGCTGCTGACCGCGACCACCACGCTGTGGGTGATCGGTCAGTCGTTCATCAACGTCGGCTACGTGATCGGGCTGCTGCCTGTCACCGGCATCCAGTTGCCTTTGATATCGGCTGGTGGAACATCAACGGCGACAACCCTTTTGATGATCGGCATGATGGCCAACGCGGCCCGTCACGAACCTGAGGCGGTGGCTGCCCTGCGCGCCGGCCGCGACGACCGGATGAACCGCATCCTGCGGCTACCGCTGCCAGCGCCGTACTCGCCCACCCGGGTCGAGGCCCTGCGCGACCGGTTGCGACGCAAGCCGCAGCAAGCCACGTCGCAGCGCAAGCCTCCGCCGGCCCGCGCCGCGCGCCCGCCCAGACCGCGTGCGGCGGACAAGCGCGCCGGGCGGGCAGGGCATCATGTAGGCGGACAGCGGTACAGCGGCCAGCGTCAAGCGCAGGGCCGTCGAGCACTGGAAGGTCAGCGCCACGGGTGAACGACTCGGTCAGAGAGCCAACCGGGCCTTCGTCGTTGTCGGTTGTGCTCGCGGGTGGCGGCACAGCCGGGCACGTCGAGCCCGCAATGGCCGTCGCTGACGCCCTGGTCAGTCTCGATCCGAACGTACGCATCACCGCGCTGGGCACCGCCCGCGGACTGGAGACCAGGCTGGTGCCCGAGCGTGGCTATCACCTCGAGCTCATCACCCCGGTGCCGTTGCCCCGCAAGCCCACCGGCGATCTCGCCCGCTTGCCCGCACGGGTGCTGCGCGCGGTGCGGGAGACCCGGGCCGTGCTGAACAAGGTGGAGGCCGACGTGGTGATCGGATTCGGCGGCTACGTGTCGCTCCCGGCCTACCTGGCCGCTCGGGGCAGGGCGCGACCCGGCCGTCGGGTGCCTGTGGTGATCCACGAAGCCAACGCCAGCGCCGGACTGGCCAACCGGGTCGGCGCCCGCGGCGCGCACCGCATCCTCTCCGCCGTACCGGACCCGGGCCTGCGCCGTGCCGAGGTGGTCGGTGTCCCGGTCCGCGAGGCGATCACCTCGCTGGATCGCACTGCGCTGCGATCGACGGCACGTGCCCACTTCGGCTTCGCCGAGGACGCCCGGGTGCTGTTGGTGTTCGGCGGCTCGCAGGGCGCCGCGTCCATCAACCGCGCGGTCGCCGCTGCAGCCGGTGACCTGGCGGCCGCCGGGGTCGCGGTGCTGCACGCGCACGGCGCCAAGAACACCATCGACCTGCGCGACCCGCAGCCCGGCGATCCGCCCTACGTCGCGGTGCCGTACCTGAGCCAGATGGATCTCGCCTATGCCGCCGCCGATCTGGCGATCTGCCGGTCCGGCGCGATGACGGTCGCCGAGGTGACCGCCGTTGGTCTGCCCGCGATCTACGTGCCGCTGCCGATCGGCAACGGCGAGCAGCGGCTCAACGCGTTACCGGTGGTCAATGCCGGCGGCGGCATGGTGGTCGCCGATGCCGACCTGACGCCGGGCTACGTCGCCGAACAGGTGGCCGGATTACTCAACGACGAACCGCGGCTGGCGGCGATGACGGCGGCCGCGACGCTGGTCGGTCATCCCGAAGCGGCGCGGCTGGTGGCCCGGGTCGCGCTGGACGTCGCGCGCGAAGCGCGGGACAGCAAGCGCGCGAAGAAGCGGCGCCGTCCCGCCGATGTCGCACGATCGGGGAGAGCGGACCGATGACCGCGCCGACGACGATGATGCCGGCATCAGCCGGGATGGAGGAGTGGCGCCGATGACCCAGCCGCTGCCTCCCGAATTGCAGCGCGTGCACATGGTCGGCATCGGGGGAGCGGGCATGTCGGGGATCGCCCGCATCCTGCTGGACCGGGGCGGACAGGTCTCGGGTTCGGACGCCAAGGAGTCGCGCGGGGTGCGCGCGCTACAGGCCCGCGGGGCGGAGATCCGGATCGGCCACGACGCGTCGTCGCTGGACTTGTTGCCGGGCGGGCCGACCGCGGTGATCACCACCCACGCGGCGATCCCGAAGACCAATCCCGAGCTCGTCGAGGCCCGCCGTCGCGGCATTCCGGTGGTGTTGCGGCCGGCCGTGCTGGCCAAGCTGATGGCCGGGCGGACCACGCTGATGGTGACCGGGACCCACGGCAAGACGACCACCACGTCGATGTTGATCGTGACCCTGCAGCATTGCGGCCGCGACCCGTCCTTTGCCGTCGGTGGTGAGCTGGGCGAGGCCGGCACCAACGCCCATCACGGAAGCGGCGACTGCTTCGTCGCCGAGGCCGACGAGAGCGACGGCTCGCTGCTGGAATACACCCCGAATGTCGCGGTGGTCACCAATATCGAGGCCGACCACCTCGACTTCTTCGGCACCCCCGAGGCCTACATCGCGGTGTTCGACTCGTTCGCCGAGCGCATCGCCCCGGGCGGCGCGCTGGTCGTCTGCGTCGACGACCCGGGAGCCGCGGCACTCGCGGAACGCGTTGCGGCGCTTGGGATCCGCGTGCTGCGCTACGGCTCGTCCGGCGACGGGCTGGCCGGGACCTTGTTGTCGTGGGAGCAGCAGGGCACCGAAGCGGTCGCGCACATCGCGCTCGACGGCGAAACCCGACCGCGGGTGATGCGACTGTCGGTGCCCGGCCGGCACATGGCGCTCAACGCGCTCGGCGCGCTGCTGGCCGCCATCGAGATCGGCGCTGCGACCGAATGCGTGCTGGACGGCCTGGCCGGTTTCGAGGGCGTGCGCCGCCGTTTCGATCTGATCGGATCTGCCTTCGCGGTAAGGGTTTTCGACGACTACGCACACCACCCGACGGAGGTCCGCGCCACGCTGGAGGCGGTGCGGACCCTCCTGGAACAGGCCGGCACCGGACGTTCGCTGGTGGTGTTTCAACCGCACTTGTATTCGCGGACAAAGGCTTTCGCCGCTGAATTCGGGGCGGCGCTCGACGGCGCCGACCAGGTGTTCGTGCTCGACGTATACGGCGCGCGCGAGCAACCGATCGCCGGGGTCAGCGGGGCGAGCGTCGCCGAGCACGTCGGCGTCCCGACGCAGTACCTGCCCGACCTGTCCGCGGTCGCCGAGGCGGTGGCCGCCGCCGCTCGGCCCGGCGACGTCGTGGTGACCATGGGCGCGGGCGACGTGACGATGCTGGCGCCCGAGATCGTCACCGCGCTGCGGGTCCGAGCCAACCGCAGCGCGCCGGGGGCGTCGCGGTGACTGGGCCCCCCGGCGACACGACGGACGAGCCCGTCGACGACGTCACCGCCGCCGAGCCGGTCACCGAGGTCGGCGACAACAACGACGATGCCGCCGAACCGGACAACACCGACCAACCCGAGCTGGTCGAGGGCCCGCGGCGCCGTGAGCGCCGGGAACGCGCCGAGCGCCGGGAGGCGCAGGCCCGCGCGACGGCGATCGAGGAGGCTCGCCGCGAGGCCAAACGCGCGACCCGCGGACGAGGCTCGGCCACACCGAAACCGGTTGCGCGCGGCACGGTCCGCGGTCTGAAGCTGTTTCTGGTGTCGCTGCTGATGGTCGTCGCGATCGTCGGGGTGGGACTGATCCTCTACTTCACGCCGCTCATGGCGGCCCGCGGCATCATCGTCACCGGTATCGGCGCGCTGACCCGCGACGAGGTGCTCGACGCGGCGCACGTCAAGCCCGGTACCCCGCTGCTGCAGATCAATACCGACAACGTCGCCGACCGGGTGGCCGCCATCCGCCGGGTGGCCAGCGCACGGGTTCAGCGCGACTACCCCTCGGCGCTGATGATCACCATCGTCGAGCGAATTCCGGTGGTGGTCAAGGACTTACCCGACGGCCCGCATCTGTTCGACCGGGATGGTGTGGACTTCGCGACGGCGCCTCCGCCGCCCGCGCTGCCGTACATCGACGTCGATAACCCCGGGCCGGCTGACCCTTCGACCAAGGCGGCGCTCGCGGTGCTGACGGCATTGAGGCCCGAAGTCGTGGCGCAGGTGAGCCGGATCGCGGCGCCGTCGGTCGCGTCGATCACGTTGACGCTGACCGACGGGCGCAAGGTGATCTGGGGGACCAACGACCGGACCGAGGAGAAGGCGCAGAAGCTGGCGGCGCTGCTGACCCGGCCGGGGCGGATCTACGACGTGTCCAGCCCCGATCTGCCGACGATCAAATAAGCGTCCGCCGACCGCCGGCTTTCGCCGTAAATTCGAGAGGTGACACATTTCGCCGCCATTGCCGCGGCCAGCCTCACCGTCGCCGTCGTGAGCGCGCCGCAGGTGCAGGCCGACCCCGGACCGCAGATCGGCACCGCGACGATGCGGATCAGCGGCGCCGACGGTCCGGTGACGCTGCGCTACCACATCAATGGCGGTCCTCAACAGACCGAAACCGACGTCACGTTGCCGTGGGAAAAGCAGTATCCGGTGTACCACGAGGTGTCGACGTCGGTCAGCGCGGACGCTGGCGACACGGCCATCACCTGCACGATCATGATGGACGGGATGCTGTTGTCGTTTGAGACCGAACCCCGACCCACCTGCAGCTTCGCCTATTTCGGGTAGTACGCCGCGCCGGTAAACCCTTGGGCCGCACCGGTCGACGCGCAACCGCGGGTCGGCGCAGCACAAATTCCGCCGAAATTCGCCCGGCGTGTTTCGGCGCGCCTGCATCGATCCCGCGCGCGACGGCCATACCGTTCTGTTTGCGCGAATCAACTTGACATAACTCTAACCCTTTACTAGAGGTTGAGATTTGCCACCCGGTTCGTTTTTGGCAGTCCCACCAGGAGGAAGACAGCATGATGACCCCGCCGCACAACTACTTGGCCGTCATCAAAGTCGTGGGGATCGGCGGCGGCGGTGTGAACGCCGTCAACCGCATGATCGAGCAAGGGCTCAAGGGCGTGGAGTTCATCGCCATCAACACCGACGCCCAGGCGCTGTTGATGAGCGATGCCGACGTCAAACTTGACGTCGGTCGCGACTCCACCCGCGGGCTCGGCGCCGGCGCCGACCCCGAGGTCGGTAAGAAGGCCGCCGAGGACGCCAAGGATGAGATCGAGGAACTGCTGCGCGGTGCCGACATGGTCTTCGTCACCGCCGGTGAGGGTGGCGGGACGGGTACCGGCGGCGCGCCGGTGGTCGCCAGCATCGCGCGCAAGCTGGGCGCGCTGACCGTCGGTGTCGTCACCCGCCCGTTCTCGTTCGAGGGCAAGCGCCGCGGCAATCAGGCCGAAACCGGCATCTCGGCGCTGCGGGAAAGCTGCGACACCTTGATCGTCATCCCCAACGACCGCCTGCTGCAAATGGGTGATGCCGCGGTGTCGCTGATGGACGCATTCCGCAGCGCCGACGAGGTGCTGCTCAATGGTGTCCAGGGCATCACCGACCTGATCACGACGCCGGGACTGATCAACGTGGACTTCGCCGACGTCAAGGGCGTGATGAGCGGCGCGGGCACCGCGCTGATGGGGATCGGGTCGGCCCGCGGCGACGGCCGCGCCCTGAAGGCCGCGGAGATCGCCATCAACTCGCCGCTGCTGGAAGCATCGATGGAAGGCGCCCAGGGTGTGCTGCTCTCGGTCGCCGGCGGCAGCGACCTCGGCCTCTTCGAGATCAACGAGGCGGCCTCGCTGGTGCAGGACGCCGCCCATCAGGATGCCAACATCATCTTCGGCACGGTCATCGACGACTCGCTCGGCGACGAGGTCCGGGTGACGGTCATCGCCGCGGGCTTCGATGCCGCCGGTCCTGGCCGCAAGCCGGTCGTCGGCAACGCCGGAGCCGGCTCATCGTCGGGCATCGTTGCCTCAGGCAAGCACGGCACGGTCAGCTCGAGCTTGTTCGAGCCGGCCGACGCGGTCAGCGTGTCGGTGCCGACCAACGGCGCCACCTTCGACGTCGGCGGCGAGGACGACGATGTCGACGTGCCGCCGTTCATGCGGCGCTAGCCCACGGCACGATGGCGGCATTGCTTCCGCCGGATACTGGACGGGTGAATGTTCGCATCCGGCGGGTCAGCACGACCCGGGCAGGCGGTGTCTCTCAGCCGCCGTATGACAGCTTCAACCTCGGCGACCACGTCGGCGACGATCCGGCCGCTGTCGCCGCCAACCGCGCCCGGCTGGGCACCGCCATCGGCCTGGGTGCCGACCGGGTGGTGTGGATGAACCAGGTGCACGGCGACCACGTCGAGGTCGTCGACGGCCCACGCCAGACCCCGCTGGACGAGACCGACGGATTGGTCACGCGCACACCACGATTGGCGTTGGCAGTGGTGACCGCCGACTGCGTTCCGGTACTACTGGCCGACGCGCGGGCCGGTGTTGTCGCCGCCGTGCACGCCGGCCGAGTCGGAGCACGCGACGGGGTGGTGACGCGGGCGGTGGAGGCCATGGTCGGCCTGGGCGCGGACGAGTCGGACATCTCCGTGTTGCTGGGCCCGGCCGTCAGCGGCCGCAACTACGAGGTGCCGGCGGCGATGGCCGACGAAGTCGAGGCGGTGCTGCCGGGCAGTCGAACCACCACCTCGGCGGGCACCCCGGGGTTGGACCTGCGCGCCGGAATCGCCTCTCAGCTCAAGGCTTTGGGCGTCAGAGCCATCGACGTCGATCCGCGATGCACAGTCGACGACACCAACCTGTTCAGCCATCGCCGCGGCGCTCCGACCGGACGGCTGGCCTCGGTGGTGTGGATGGAATGAGGGTGGCGGTAAACGGGGCAACCCGGTCCGAGCGGGAAATGGAATTGGCCGATTCTTTGTCGGCCTTGCGTTCGCGGCTTGCTGCGGCCGCCGAAGCGGCCGGCCGCAAACTCGACGAAATTCAACTCCTGCCTATTACCAAATTCTTTCCGGCAACCGACGTCGCGATTTTGTCGCGATTGGGATGCACCGACTTCGGTGAATCCCGCGAGCAGGAAGCGGCGGCAAAGGTCACCGATGTCGAGGGGTTGCTGGACGGCCCGCAGGAGGGCGATTGCGCCACCGCACGCCCGCACTGGCACATGGTCGGCACGATCCAGCGGAACAAGGCGCGGTCGCTTGCCACCTGGGCGCATACCGCCCACTCGGTCAGCAGCAGCAAGGTGGCGACCGCGCTGGATCGGGCGGTCGATACAGCGCTGGGCGAGGGACGCCGGACGAACCCGCTGCGGGTCTACGTCCAGATCAGCCTCGACGGGGATGTGTCCCGTGGCGGTGTCGACGTCTCCGACACCGGCGCGGTCGATCAGATTTGCGCACAGGTCGACACCGCGGAGTCCCTCGAACTGGTTGGGCTGATGGGCATTCCGCCGCTGGACTGGGAGCCGGATCGGGCCTTCGCGCGTCTGCAGTCGGAGCACCAGCGGGTGCGCCAGGCACACCCGGACGCGGCCGGGTTGTCCGCCGGAATGTCGAACGACCTCGAAACGGCGGTCAAACATGGTTCGACGTGTGTGCGTGTCGGTACCGCATTGTTGGGCCAACGACGGATACCGTCACCGTCAATAGTCACTCCTGTCACATCTTCATCACAGACACCGGAATCCCCAGAGCTGTAGAAGGGTCAAGCGATGAGCACACTTCACAAGGTCAAGGCCTACTTCGGTATGGCTCCGATGGAGGACTACGACGACGAGTACTACGACGACCACGGTCCGGCCCGCGCCGGCGGCTACCCGCGGCAGCGGTTCGCCGACGACGGCTACGGCCGCTTCGAGGGTCGCGAATACGACGACCCGCGCGGCGAGCCCGCCGAGTACGCCGCCGGCAGCTACCGCGGCGGCTACACCGACGAACCGCGATTCCGCGGACCCGACTACGAGCGCAACGAGATGCCCCGAGCCCGCTTCGGGTCGCTGCGCGGCTCCACCCGTGGCGCCCTCGCGATGGACCCGCGCCGGATGGCGATGCTGTTCGACGAAAGCAGCCCCCTGTCCAAGATCACCACGTTGCGCCCTAAGGACTACAGCGAGGCCCGCACCATCGGTGAGCGGTTCCGCGACGGCACCCCGGTGATCATGGACCTGGTCTCCATGGACAACGCCGACGCAAAGCGGCTGGTCGACTTCGCCGCCGGCCTGGCGTTCGCGCTACGTGGCTCGTTCGACAAGGTCGCGACCAAGGTGTTCTTGCTCTCGCCTGCGGATGTCGATGTCTCTCCTGAAGAGCGGCGACGCATCGCCGAGACCGGGTTTTACGCCTACCAGTAGCCGCAGGGCGGGCAAGGGTCCGAGCCGGTAGGCTGACTTCGCCCTGCTGGAACGCAGCGTGGGCGGTCGCCAAGGTCACATCTTCATCACTAAGGTCGGGCTGTCGTTGACGCTGTTTGTGCACATCATCGGTTTTGCGCTGTTCATCTTCTGGCTATTGCTGATCGCGCGCGTCGTCGTTGAGTTCATCCGGTCGTTCAGCCGGGACTGGCATCCGCGCGGATTGACTGTCGTCGTCCTCGAAATCATCCTGTCGGTCACCGATCCGCCGGTAAACCTGCTGCGACGGCTGATCCCACAGCTCACCGTCGGCGCGGTGCGCTTCGACCTGTCGATCATGGTGCTCCTGCTGCTGGCCTTCATCGGCATGACCATGGCGCTGGACTACCACGCTTGACGCGCCGCTCGTTTCCGGCTTGAGGCAGTTTGCTGGGGCACGGGATATAGGTCTCGTAAGAGGCCGAGTTGTTACCTCTTAATCTGTGAAATTCGGTCTTATTTATTGGCCGATTCGGCAACCGGCGGGTCTGGTGTGACAGGATGGGCCGCAGTTGCAGCATGGCTACGACACCGTTCTACCCGTTCTACACTTTCCTGGTTGGTAGGACCGTCCATACTCAAGGGGGCTAAGAATGCCGCTGACACCCGCAGACGTCCACAATGTGGCGTTCAGCAAGCCGCCGATCGGCAAGCGTGGTTACAACGAGGACGAGGTCGACGCGTTCCTCGATCTGGTTGAGAACGAGCTGACTCGACTCATCGAGGAGAACTCCGACCTGCGCCAGCGCGTCGCCGAGTTGGACCAGGAACTGACCAGCGCCCGGGCCGGCGGCGGCGCCAGTGCTCAAGCCACCCAATCGATTCCGGTGTACGAGCCCGAGCCCGAGCCGGTCAAGGCGCCGCAGCCCGCTCCGGTGGCAGCCCCGGTCGCCTCCCCCTCAGTCAGCGAGGAGCAGGCCATCAAGGCCGCCCGCGTGCTCAGCCTGGCGCAGGACACTGCCGACCGTTTGACCAGCACCGCCCAGGCAGAGTCGGACAAGCTGCTGTCCGACGCCCGCGCCAACGCCGACCAGATCGTCGGCGACGCTCGTCGCGAGGCCGAGACCACGGTCTCCGATGCACGTCAGCGTGCCGACGCGCTGCTGGCCGACGCTCAGACCCGGTCGGAGACCCAGCTGCGCCAGGCCCAGGAGAAGGCCGATGCACTGCAGGCCGACGCCGAGCGCAAGCACTCCGAGATCATGGGCACGATCAACCAGCAACGCACTGTGCTGGAAGGCCGCCTCGAGCAGCTGCGCACCTTCGAGCGCGAATACCGCACCCGGCTCAAGACCTACCTGGAGTCTCAGCTGGAGGAATTGGGTCAGCGCGGGTCTGCGGCCCCGGTCGATTCCAGCGCCGGCAACGACTCGGCGGGATTCAACCAGTTCAATCGCGGTAATAACTAAGCCGGTCGGCGATACTGACACCAACTGTCGCTATCCTGCACAGTTGGCAATATCGCCGGAGTCGGCTGGAGGTTGACCGATGCTGATTATCTCGCTGGTGCTCGCGGTGATCGGCCTTGCCGCGCTCGTGTTCGCGGTCATCACCAGCAACGAATTGGTCGCGTGGGTCTGCATCGGCGCCAGTGTGCTCGGTGTGGTGCTGCTGATCATCGACGCGCTGCAGGAACGGCAGCGTCGCGAGACGGGTTCGAAGGCCCACAAGTCGTCGACACCGGAGCTGCACGACGAAGAAGCCGCCGCCGACTACCCGGAGGACGCGGGCGAGGAGTCCGACGAGACTTCGGCGCACCCGGAGTCGGAGCACGCTGACGACAGTGTCAGCGACGATCACACCAAGCACTAAAGCCGGGGCGAGGCGGCCAGCAGTTCGCGGACCTCGTCGTCGCTGACTTGGGTGAAGTCGGCGAACACCTGCCCGACGGCGTCGAAGTTGTCGGGCATGGTCGCGCACACCACGTCATCGGCCTCCTCGGCCAGCAGTTGGCACACTGACCGCGGTCCAACCGGCACGGCGACGACGATCGCGGCCGGCTCGCTCGCTCCCAGGGCACGCACCGCGGCCAGGATGCTTGCGCCGGTAGCGATTCCGTCGTCCACCACGATCACGGTCTTGCCGCGCGGGTCCGCCGGCGGGCGTTCACCGCGGTACGCCCGCTCGCGACGATGGAGCTCGGCGGTCTCCTGATCGATGACGTGCCGTATCTGCTCGTCGCTGATCTGGAGGCTGGCGACCACGGCGTCATTCATCACCACACCGCCGCCGCTGGCCAACGCGCCCATCGCCAGCTCGGGCCACTGCGGCACGCCGAGCTTGCGGACCAGGAAGACGTCGAGTTCTGCGCCCAGCGCCGCGGCCACTTCCCAGCCGACCGGCACGCCGCCGCGGGCCAATCCGAGCACCAACAGACCGGTTGTGCCTCGGTAGGACGCCAATTCCCGGGCGAGCACGCGACCGGCGTCGCGGCGGTCGCGGAAGGTGCGCATGCCTTGAGTGTGGACCTGGAAGGACTCGTTCCGATAGGGCTGCCGGCTGCACCCACCGCCGAGCAATCCGCCTGGCTAGAGGGGCACGTAGGAACCAACCCCGCCCCTCATTTCAGGTGGCGGGTGAAGAATCGGGCTGCGTCGTCCCCTGCGAACTCCGGGACGCCGGTATGTCCGCCCGTGTTGGCGTACAGCGTCTTCTCCTGGGAGCCGAAGGCGTCGAACAGTTCTAGTGCCCGCTGCCGGTCGTTTGCTTCGTCGTCCCACTGCAGCAGGACATGCAGCGGAATCATGACCTGACGGGCCTCGTCGAACATGGAGCGGGGCACGAAACTTCCGGCGAAAAGACCGGCGGCCGCGATACGCGGTTCGACCACAGCCAACCGAATGCCGATCGCGATCACCCCGCCCGAGTACCCGACCGGGCCGCTGATCTGGGGCAGCTGAAGGAGTGCGTCGAGGGTGGACTGGCATTCCGGGACCGCCTTCTCGACCAGGGGGATGACAAGCCGATCGACGATCTCGTCGACCGGCTCTCCGGCCATCAGCGCACGGCGCAGATCGGCACGGGCCTGCTCGGCGTCGGCTGACCGCGGACGGTCACCGCTGCCGGGAAGCTCGATGGTGGCCGCGGCGAAGCCGGCCGCCAAGCAGCGCCGGGCTCGGCCCGCCAAGCGTGGGTACATACTGCGCAATCCGCCCGGTCCGCCGGGGTGGCCGAGCACGATCAGTGGCGCTGGTGAGGATTTCGGCGTCCACAAGATGCCGGTGATGTCGCCGAGGGCGAATTCGCGTTCGAGGCAACCATTATCGAGGCGCTGTTCGGAAGTGAAGTGCATGGTCGTGCCTTTCGGGAGGGCTCGTCAACGGCGCTCCCGGACGACCTATCGCCCGACCGTGACCCCGAACAGGAGCACCCACGTCGATACGTTCACGGGTACCACCTCCTCGTTCTCTCGCACGGTCTCTCGAAAACTACCCGCAGTCGCTGTTGCCTGCCAACCGGTTTTACCGGCTCCTGGGAACTGATCGGTCTATACCTCACGATTCACCCACGGCCACAACGACTTCGAACGTGTAGTGGTCAATCGGGCTTTACTCAAAAACACCGGTGTGATCGCGGCTTCGCCGCTCGCACACTCCATCGGTTCGGAAATGAACGCGAGCGTTCATTTCGCTCATCACACGGGTGTGATCGCGGCTTCGCCGCTCGCACACTCCATCGGTTCGGAAATGAACGCGAGCGTTCACTCATCACCGGGTGTGATCGCGGCTTCGCCGCTCGCACACTCCATCGGTTCGGAAATGACGCGAGCGTTCATTCGCTCGCCTCGTCGTGTGTCCGAGGGGGGACTTGAACCCCCACGCCCATTAGTAGGGCACTAGCACCTCAAGCTAGCGCGTCTGCCATTCCGCCACTCGGACCGACGCCAATGAATTGGCAGCTAAGGCTATCGGATCTGCTCACCCGCGCCCAAACCAGCCTGCCGGGCAGCGTGGCGCGCGGCGGCGCCGGCGTCAATGATAGGAAAGGTGACTGTGACGGTGCCCGCCGAGATTCCGATCGACGACGTCGTGGACGTGGTCAGCAGATTGATCCGGTTCGACACCACCAACACGGGCGACCTCGAGACCACCAAGGGCGAGGCCGAGTGTGCCCACTGGGTGGCCGAGCAGCTCGAGGAGGCCGGCTACCAGGTCGAGTACTTGGAATCCGGCGCACCGGGCCGGGGCAACGTATTCGCCCGCCTGAAGGGCGCGGACAGCTCACGCGGTGCGCTGCTGATCCATGGACATCTCGACGTGGTGCCGGCCGAGCCCGCCGAGTGGAGCGTGCATCCGTTCTCCGGTGCCGTCGAGGACGGCTATGTCTGGGGCCGCGGCGCGGTCGACATGAAGGACATGGTCGGCATGATGCTGGTGTTGGCCCGGCATTTCCGCCGCTCCGGCATCGTTCCGCCGCGCGATCTGGTGTTCGCGTTCGTGGCCGACGAAGAGAACGGCGGCAAGTGGGGGTCGCAGTGGCTGGTGAACAACCGGCCCGACCTGTTCGAAGGCATTACCGAGGCGGTCGGCGAGGTCGGCGGCTTTTCGCTGACTGTTCCCCGTCGCGACGGCGGCGAGCGACGGCTGTACCTGATCGAAACCGCCGAGAAGAGCATGCACTGGATGCGGCTGACCGCGCACGGTCGACCGGGTCACGGCTCGATGGTCCACGACCTCAACGCCGTCACTACGCTCGCCGAGGCGGTCGCACGGCTGGGCCGCCACCGCTTCCCGGTGGTGCCGACCGACAGCGTGGTGCAATTCCTGACCGCCGTCGGCGAAGAAACCGGATTCACCTTCGATACCGACTCGCCCGACTTGGACGGTGCCGTCGAAAAATTGGGCCCGATCGCGCGAATCGTCAAGGCCACGCTGCGCGATACCGCCAATCCGACAATGCTCAAGGCCGGATACAAGACCAACGTGGTGCCGGCCACCGCCGAGGCGATCGTGGACTGCCGGGTCCTTCCCGGTCGCTTGGCCGCGTTCGAGGCCGAGGTCGACGAGCTGATCGGACCCGACGTGACGCGCGAGTGGGTCACCAGCCTGCCGTCCTATGAGACGACGTTCGACGGCGACCTGGTCGACGCGATGAACGCGGCGCTGCTTGCCGTGGACCCCGACGCCCGGACGGTGCCCTACATGCTTTCCGGTGGAACAGACGCGAAAGCGTTCGAGCGCTTGGGTATTCGCTGCTTCGGCTTCGCTCCGCTGCGGCTGCCGCCGGACCTCGATTTCGCGGCGTTGTTCCATGGCATCGACGAACGGGTACCCGTGGACGCGTTGAGGTTCGGCACCGAGGTGCTCGCACACTTTTTGTTGCACTGTTAACCGATCACACGAGAGGCGACTTCACTAATGACCACAGCACCCGACCCGTACGCCGCGCTACCGACGTTGCCGTCGTTTCACCTGGAGTCGGCGTCGTTCGCCGACGGACAGGCGCTGGCGAACGCGCAAGTCAGCGGGATCATGGGCGCTGGCGGCGAGGACGTCAGCCCGCAGCTGTCCTGGTCGGGATTCCCCGACGGCACAAAGAGTTTCGCCGTGACCGTCTACGACCCTGATGCGCCGACGGCGTCCGGCTTCTGGCACTGGGCGGTGGCCAATCTGCCCGCATCGGTCCACGAACTGCAGGCCGGCGCGGGCGACGGCAGCAACCTGCCGGGCGACGCACTGACCCTCGTCAACGACGCGGGGCAGCGTCGCTACATCGGCGCGGCACCGCCCGCCGGTCACGGGCCGCACCGCTACTACGTCGCCGTGCACGCCGTCGACGTCGACACGCTCGACCTGCCGGAGGATGCCAGCCCGGCGTTCCTGGGCTTCAACCTGTTTCAACACGCGATCGCACGAGCGGTGATCCACGCGACCTACGAGCAGAAGTAGGCGCCTAGCGGGTCGCCGACCCGACCGCCTCGCTCAGTGAGCCGAATCCGCGCTCACGCAGCCGAATAGCCAAGCCGTCGTGAATGTGCTTGGCCCACAGGCCACCGCCGTAGACGAAGCCGGTGTAACCCTGCAGCAGTGACGCTCCCGCGACGATCCGGTCCCAGGCGTCGTCGACGGTCTCGATGCCACCGACGCTGATCAGCGTCAGCCGGTCACCGGCCCGGCCGTACAGTCGCTCGAGCACTTCACCGGCTCGCTGGGCTACCGGCGGCCCGGAGATACCGCCGTTGCCGAGTTGCTGGACACCCGGTGTGCGCAGGCCGTCTCGCGACACCGTGGTGTTGGTTGCGACGATGCCGGCCAGCCCGAGTTCGACTGCCAAATCGGCGATGTCGTTGATATCGGTGTCGGCCAGGTCGGGTGCGATCTTCACCAGGACCGGCGTCGACGTCTCGGCCAGCACGGCCGCCAGGATCGCGCGCAGCGATTCGATGGTCTGCAGGTCTCGCAGCCCGGGTGTGTTCGGTGAGCTGACGTTGACCACTACGTACACGGCATGCGGCCCGACCAGCCGCGCGCTGGCCCGGTAATCGTCGGCGGCATCCTCTTCCGCGGTGACTTTGGTCTTGCCGATGTTGACACCGATCGGAACGTCGGATTGGTGGGTGGCCAGTCGTTCGGCCAGTGCGGCGGCGCCGTGGTTGTTGAAGCCCATCCGATTGAGCAAGGCGCGGTCATCGGGCAGCCGGAACAGCCGCGGCGCCGGGTTGCCTGGCTGGGCGTGGGCGGTAACCGTGCCGACTTCGGCGTAGCCGAAACCCAGTGCGCCCCAAGCATTCAGACCGGTGCCGTCCTTGTCGAATCCGGCGGCCAAGCCCAGCGGGCCGGGGAAGTGCACGCCGAACACTGTGCTGGCCAGCACCGGATCCATGGGCGCCAGTCGACGGCGGAGTTGGTGCCGGACCGGGGTCGCGGCGGTGATACCCCGCAACCCGGCGAACACGATGCGGTGGATGCGTTCCGCGGGCACCAGGAACAGCATGCGGCGCAGCGCTGCGTATGCCGACGGGTCGGAAGCCACCGTCACAGATCCGGCTGATCGGGCCGACTCTTGATCCGAGACTTCTTGCGGCGCAACAATACTCGCCTGCTTCCGTCGTTGTAGAGCCGCACCCGGGTCAGTTCCCAGCCGCGATACTCCGCTTCGATGGACAGGCGGGTGGAGGCGCTGAGCCGGGTGACGTCGGGCGGCAGACGCAAAGGCGCCCACTCGTATTCGTCGGACAGATCGGTGTTCCACTCCACCGGCATCCTGCCGTGCCGGGCCGCGGTCAACGTGTGCCCGTCGCCGCGTGCTCGATGATCTGCACACCCTGGCCGGCGCCCGAGACTACGTACAACGTGCCCGCGGCATCGTCGAAGGCCAGCGCATTGGGTTGACGCACGGATGGGTACCGTACCTTTTCCAGTGGGATTCCGGTTGACAGATCGTAACCAATAACAGTATTCGCCGACGTCTGCGACACCCACGCCAACCCACGCGACCCGGCGACGCCGTACGGGGCGTCCGCGACCGGATACGCCTGACGCAGAATCAGCGGGTCGACCCCGAACACCAGCAGCTGCCCGCCGCGGGTGTCGGTCACCAGCAGTCGCCCCGCCGGATCGGCGACCATCGTGGTCGCACCCTGTCCGGCGCGCAGTGACTGCCCGATCCGCCCGTCGGCGCCGATCGTCACAATCGAGGTCTGCCCGCGGTCGAGCACGGCCACGGTATTTCCCTGCGCGGCAAGACAATCGATGCGCGCATGCACCGCGGTACGGGTGGCTTCCGTCGCGCCGGGCCGCAATGCGTACAGCGTTCCGTCAGCGGTGCCCAGCACCACTGTGCCGTCTGCGCGACGGGTGATCGCGGTGAAGTCGGCGTGGTCGGCATCACGAACCCTCACCAGGGTGGCGCGCCCAACGGCCAGGTCCACCGAGACGTAACCGCCGCGGGTGGACAGGTAGGCCGTGCCGGCATTGTCGCCGGCCAGCCCGGTCGCCGGGCGTGGAAGCGGAATGAGCCGCGGAGGAGTTTGCTGACGACCTACCAGTTGCAGGCTCGAGGGCGCACCCGCGGTGGGCCCGGAGCCAAGGATCACCAGCTGCCCGGTTCGGCCGTCGAACATCGCGGTCTGCGCTCGCGCGTCCAGCGGACGGACTTCCCCCGCGGGAGCCCGCGTCACCGGCGGAGACTGCACTGCTTGCGCCGGCGGAACCGCGGCGGGGATGTCGTCGAAAGACTTCTTCGAGCACGCGGTCGGGACGACAAGCGAAAACAGCAGGCCAATGACGGCTATCCGGCGCGCGGGCGCACCGTGTTTGCAGTTTGCTGGCACAGGGTAACTCTCTGATACTCGGGGGGCTCGCCGGTGGTAGCAAGGATGGTCCAAATGGAATTCGATCCTAGGGAAGTCTGTCCGACGGGGCTCAGGTCCGTCGGAGTTTCCCGTCTGAGCGAGCGAGGTACGGTCGGCTTATGAGCGTTGCCGGACCCGGCCAATTCTCAGACGGAGAGTTTGCTATCGAGGACATGTGGCTGGGGGTCTTCTCCACCAAGGTCCTGGCCAGCGGCTTTGGTCAGGTAGGGGACGGCCGAAGTTTCGCGTTCCGCATCGAAGGCCAGCAGTTGCTGGTCGAGGTGTACCGGCCACGGCTCAAGGGCCCGGTACCGCAATCCGAGGACATCGTCGCCACGGCGCGGCGAAATGTGGTCGACATCGACATCAGCGATGAGCGCAGCCTCGCCGCCGCGGTTCGGGATGCCGTCGCCGTCGCCGAAGCATCCACCTAGATACCGCCGGACTGTCTGGCGCAGCGACTCCGGTCACCCGGTACGGTCGTCGTCGTGCGGGCGGTAGAGGCGATGTCGTGGCTGCAGGTTGTCGTATTGGCCGTGGTTCAGGGCCTCACCGAATTCCTGCCGGTGTCATCCTCGGGCCACCTGGCGATCGTGTCTCGCGTTTTCTTCGCCGACGACGCCGGCGCGTCGTTCACCGCCGTCACCCAATTAGGCACCGAGGCAGCGGTTTTGGTCTACTTCGCCCGCGACATCGCCCGAATCCTGGTGGCCTGGTTCTCGGGCCTCCGCGACGCCGGGCACCGCAACGCCGACTACTGGCTGGGCTGGTACGTCATCGTCGGGACCATTCCGATCTGCGTCCTCGGCCTTCTTTTCAAGGACGCGATCCGCTCCGGGGTGCGCAACATGTGGGTGATCGCGACGGCGTTGGTGCTGTTCTCCGCGGTGATCGCCCTGGCCGAGCGCCTCGGCCGACAGACCCGCGACGTCGAGCAGCTGACCTGGCGCGACGCCGTCATCGTCGGGATCGCCCAGACGTTTGCGTTGGTGCCCGGGGTTTCGCGGTCAGGATCGACCATCAGCGCCGGCCTGTTCCTCGGCCAAAAGCGCGAGTTGTCCGCCCGCTTCGGCTTCCTGCTGGCGATTCCGGCGGTGTTCGCGTCCGGCCTGTTCTCCATACCGGATGCATTTCATCCGGTGCTGGAGGGCATGAGCGCGACGGGCCCACAACTGTTGGTGGCGATGGCGATCGCGTTCGTCGTCGGCCTGGCCGCGGTGGCTTGGTTCTTACGATTCTTGGTGCGCCACAGCATGTATTGGTTCGTCGGCTACCGCGTGGTTGTCGGCGTCGCCGTGATGATTCTGCTCGCGACCGGGACGGTGAGCGCCGTATGACCGTCATCTTGTTGCGGCACGGCCGGTCCACCTCGAACACCGCGCACACGTTGGCCGGGCGTTCTGAAGGCGTGGAGCTCGACGACAAGGGCCGCCAGCAGGCCACCGACCTCGTCGACCGGCTGGGCGAGCTGCCGATCCGCGCCGTGGTGAGTTCGCCGCTGCTGCGGTGCCGGCAGACGGTTGAGCCGTTGGCGTCCGCGCTGGCCGTCGAGGTGAGCGTCGACGACCGGCTTGCCGAAGTCGACTACGGCGAATGGACGGGCCGCAAACTCGGTGACCTGGTCTCCGAGCCGCTGTGGGCGGTGGTCCAAGCCCATCCCAGCGCGGCGGTGTTCCCCGGCGGCGAGGGGCTGGCCGAGGTCCAGACCCGTGCCGTCGCCGCGGTCCGGGAGCACGACGCGGCGTTGGCCGAGCAGCACGGCGGCGACGCGCTGTGGCTGGCTTGTACTCACGGCGATGTCATCAAAGCCGTCGTCGCCGACGCCCTGGGCGTACATCTGGACGGCTTTCAGCGGATATCGGCCGACCCGGCATCGGTCAGCGTCATCCGCTACACCCGGCTTCGCCCGTTCGTGCTGCACTCCAACCACACCGGCGCGAGCCTGACGTCCGCGCTGACACCCCCGCCGGCTCCAGACGGTGACGCACCGGCTGACGATGCCGTCGTCGGCGGCTCCACGGACTGAGCCGTCACGCAGCCCAAAACCCGCCTGGAGTTACGACCCCGCTGCAACAGCCGGTATTTTGGAAGTGCCATGTCTCGTGCGATCCATGTCTTCCGCTCACCCGACCGCTTTGTCGCCGGGACCGTTGGGCAGCCCGGAAACCGCACCTTCTATCTGCAGGCCGTGCACGACGCCCGGGTGGTGTCGGTGGTGCTGGAAAAGCAGCAAGTCGCGGTGCTCGCCGAGCGGATCGACGCGTTGCTGGTCGAAGTCAACCGCCGCTTCGGCACGCCGGTGCCGCCCGAAACCGACAAAGTCGAAGACCTCAGCCCGCTGGTGACACCCGTCGACGCGGAGTTCCGGGTCGGGACCATGGGACTGGGCTGGGATTCCGAGGCGCAGACCGTGGTGGTCGAGCTGCTGGCGGTCAGCGACACCGAATTCGATGCATCGGTGGTGCTCGACGACACCGATGAGGGCCCCGACGCGGTACGGGTGTTTCTAACCCCGCAGTCGGCGCGCGAGTTCGCCACTCGGTCCAACGCCGTCATCTCCGCCGGCCGCCCACCCTGCCCGCTCTGCGACGAGCCACTGGACGCGCAGGGACACATCTGTCCGCGAACGAACGGCTACCGGCGCAGCGCGCTGCTCGGCCCGGACGATGACGCAGAGGCCTGACGATCGCGAGGTCCTGCGCACCGGCGAGTTGACGGTTCTGGGACGCATTCGCTCCGCAAGCAACGCCACGTTTCTGTGTGAGGCGACGCTGAACGACCACACCGTGCACTGCGTGTACAAACCGGTCTCCGGCGAGCAGCCGTTGTGGGATTTTCCCGACGGCACCTTGGCCGGTCGCGAACTCGGGGCCTATCTGGTCTCGGCGCACCTGGGCTGGAACATTGTGCCGTACACCATCATTCGGCACGGCCCCGCGGGGCCGGGCATGCTGCAGCTGTGGATCGACCAGCCCGGTGACGCCGCCGACTCAAAGCCCGGTCCCGAGCTGGATCTGGTCGACCTGGTTCCGGCCGACCGGTGCCCGCGCGGCTACCTTCCGGTGCTGCGTGCCTACGACTACGCTGGCGACCCCGTCGAGCTGGTGCATGCCGACGACGTTCGGCTCTGGCGGATGGCGGTGTTCGACGTGCTGGTCAACAACGCCGACCGCAAGGGCGGCCATGTGCTGCGCGGTGTCAACGGCGACGTTTACGGCGTCGACCACGGCGTGTGCCTGCATGTCGAAGACAAGTTGCGCACGGTGCTGTGGGGGTGGGCCGGCAAGACCATCGACGACAACACCCTGGAAAAGGTGTCCTGTCTAATCGACGGGCTGAGCGATTCGCTGGGTGACGCGCTGGCCGAGCACATCACCAGCGCCGAGATCGCGGCACTGCTGTTGCGAGCGCGGGTGCTGCTCGCCCGCCCGGTGATGCCGGGACCCGATCGGCACCGCCCCATTCCCTGGCCCGCGTTCTAGCCCGGTTGCTGATGTCCCGTTCCCTCGCGCTGTCGCTCGACACCCCGGTCGGAGTCGACGAGATCCTGACGGCTTTCGCCGACAAGGATTACTGGCAGGCGAGGCTGGCCGCTTTCGACGGCGGCACAGCAACATTGAACTCGCTGACCGTCGACTCCGACCGCAGCGTGAGGGCGGCGCTGACGGTCAGCCTGTTCGCGAATAGGTTGCCCAAAATCGTCACCGCGTTGGTTCCCGGCGAGTTCGAGATGGCCCGCACCGAATCCTGGCATCCGGTCGATGACGGCACGGCGCGCGGCGCGATCGCGGTGAAGGTGCCGGGAGCGCCGGTGTCCGCCACGGGCACGGTGTCGTTGGTGCCGGTGGGCAGCGGGTCACGGCTGGACTTCAGCGCAGGCGTGCGGGTGAATATCCCGCTGGTCGGCGGCCAGGTGGAAAGCTTCATCGTCAGCCGCCTCGGTGACGAGATCGCCGCGGTTCAACGCTTCACCAACAACTGGATCGTGACGAACCGCTGAGACCGTCAGCGATACTGGACCGGTGACCCCCGAACCGATAAGCGATGCAGCGCTGGCCGCTGACCTTGCCGAAGAGGCGGGAAAACTGCTGCTGACGGTGCGCGACCGGGTCGGATTCGACCATCCGTGGCTACTCGGGGACGAGGGTGACAGCCGGGCCAACGCGCTGCTGCTGAAGCGGTTGCATGCCGAGCGCCCCGCCGACGCGGTGCTCAGCGAAGAGGCCTACGACGACTTGAATCGCCTGCAATCCGACCGGGTCTGGATCGTCGACCCGCTGGATGGCACGCGCGAATTCTCCTGGGAGGGCCGCGACGACTGGGCCGTGCACGTAGCACTGTGGCAGCGCCACGGCGGGCCCAACGGCTCCATCACCGACGCCGCCGTCGCCCTGCCGGCGATGGGGGAGTTGTATCGTAGTGACACCGTAACCGCGCCCACCACAACGCTTTCCGGACCGATCCGGATCACGGCCAGCTCCAATCGCCCACCGGCCGTGCTGTACTACCTGGCCCGTCAGCTCGACGTCGAATTCGTCCGGATCGGCTCGGCCGGAGCCAAGGCGATGTCGGTGATCCGCGGCGACGCCGACGCCTACATCCACGCCGGCGGGCAGTGGGAATGGGACTCGGCCGCACCGGCGGGTGTGATCCTGGCCGCCGGCATGCACGCCTCCCGGCTGGACGGCTCCGAGATGATCTACAACCGGCCCGACCCGTATCTGCCCGACTTCCTGATGTGTCGCAGCGAGCTCGCGGATCTGCTGCTGGGCGCGATCCGGGTGGCGAGCTAGCGACCGCGGAATTCCAGCCCGGCCACCGCGGTTGTCGCTCGCATGGTCTCCGCAACGCAACCTGGGATTTCACCGGGCCGCTGCGCCGCCGGCAGCGTCGGCGGGCTTTCCCCATTGCCCGCCTCCTCCCCGGGCCCTTCTCCGGCCCGCATCGTCGGCGGGCCTAAAGTCGTCGATATGCAGTCGTGGGCCCCGGCACCCGTACCAGCAGTGTCGGGACGCGGCCCAGAGCTACGGCTCTACGACAGCGCCGACCGCCAGGTCCGACCGGTGTCGGCCGGGCCGACCGCCACCATGTACGTCTGCGGCATCACGCCCTACGACGCCACCCACCTCGGTCACGCCGCCACCTACCTGGCCTTCGACCTGATTCACCGGATCTGGCGGGATCTCGGCCACGACGTGCACTACGTGCAGAACGTCACCGACGTCGACGACCCGCTCTTCGAGCGCGCCGACCGTGACGGCATCGACTGGCGTGACCTCGCGGCCCGCGAGGTGCAGCTGTACCGCGAGGACATGACCGCGCTGCGGGTGCTGCCGCCGCGCGAATACGTCGCGGCCACAGACACGGTGGCCGAGGTCGTGGAACTCGTCGAGAAAATGCTGGCGTCCGGGGCCGCCTACATCGTCGAGGACGCCGAATTCCCCGACGTCTACTACCGCGCCGACGCCACGCTGCAATTCGGCTACGAGTCCGGCTATGACCGCGAGACCATGCTCACCCTGTTCGCCGAACGAGGCGGCGACCCCGACCGGCCGGGTAAGACCGACCAGCTCGACGCGTTGCTGTGGCGCGCCGCGCGACCCGGCGAGCCGAGCTGGCATTCGCCGTTCGGCGACGGCCGCCCGGGCTGGCACGTCGAGTGCGCCGCGATCGCACTGAGCCGGATCGGCAGCGGCCTGGACATCCAGGGCGGCGGCAGCGACCTGATCTTCCCGCATCACGAGTTCACCGCCGCCCACGCCGAATCCGTGAGCGGCGAACGACGGTTCGCCGGCCACTACGTCCATGCGGGAATGATCGGCTGGGACGGCCACAAGATGTCCAAGAGCCGCGGCAACCTGGTGCTGGTCTCCGGGCTGCGCGCCGAAGGCGTTGACCCCGCCGCGATCCGGCTCGGCCTGTTGGCCGGGCACTACCGGTCCGACCGCTACTGGACACCGCAGCTGCTCGGCGACGCCAACGCCCGGCTGCACCGCTGGCGCTCCGCGACCGCCCTGCCGGCCGGCCCGGACGCCGGTGACGTGACCGCCCGGGTTCGCCAGTATCTCGCCGACGACCTTGATACACCCAAAGCGCTTGCCGCGCTTGACGGTTGGACGACCGATGCGTTGGAGTACGGCGGTCATGACGCCGAGGCACCGCGAGCGGTGGCCGCGTTGGCGGATGCGCTGCTAGGTGTGGAATTGTCCCCAGCGCACAACTAACCGGTAGGTTGCCGCCATGACGTCAGTGAACTCGCAAGTCGTATTCATCACCGGTGGCGCCCACGGGATCGGGGCCGAGGTGGCCCGCCGCCTGCACGCCAAGGGCGCAAAGCTAGTGCTGACCGACCTGGACTCGGCAGCGCTGTCGGCCATCTCCAGCGAACTCGGCGGCGACGAGCATGTCCTGACCGTGGTGGCGAACGTCTGCGACCTTCCGGCCATGGAGTCCGCGGCCGAGGCCGCCGTCAAGAAGTTCGGCGGCATCGACGTCGTGGTCGCCAACGCCGGCATCGCCAGCTACGGCTCGGTGCTCCAAGTCGATCCCAAGGCGTTTCAGCGGGTCATCGACGTCAACCTGGTCGGCGTGTTCAACACCGTGCGCGCGACACTGCCGACCCTCATCGGGCGCAAGGGCTACGTCCTGGTCGTGTCGTCGCTGGCCGCGTTCGCCGCCGCACCCGGCATGAGCCCCTACGACGCGTCGAAGGCCGGCGTCGAGCACCTCACCCACGCGCTGCGCCTGGAGGTCGCCGGCCACGGCGTCACGGTCGGCTCGGCCCACATGTCCTGGATCGACACCGCGCTGGTCCGCGACAGCAAGGCCGACCTTCCGTCGTTCACCGAACTGCTGGCCAAGCTGCCCTGGCCGCTGAACAAAACCACGTCGGTCGACGCCTGCGCCGACGCCTTCGTCAAGGGCATCGAGCAGCGCAAGCGCCGCGTCTACTGCCCAGGCTGGGTGGGCTGGTTCCGCTGGCTCAAGCCGCTGCTGTCGACCCCGATCGGCGAGAGCGCGGTCGCCAAGACCGCCAAGGAACTGTTGCCCCGGATGGACGCCGAGGTCGCTGCGCTGGGCCGCTCGACCAGCTCCTTCAACGCCAAATTCGACAAGCCTTAGCCTGTCGGCGGGGGCTTAGCGGGCAATCCCAATACTCCGCATTCTGCGCGAGGGTGCGTGTTTGCACACGACACGCCGGCGCTGCGCGGCAAACTGTGCACGCTCGCGGCGAAATGCGGTCAGCGCCCGAAGCCCGGCCGGCGTCGGCGCAGGTAGCGCTCGAACTCGGCGGCCAGTGCGTCGCCGTCGATCTTGCCCAGCGCCTCGGTCATGTCGACTTCGGCGTCGCCGCGCTGCTCCAACGACTGCACGTACTCCGCGATCTCCTCGTCGTCCGTCGTCATCTCGGTGACCGCCTGCTCCCACTCCTCGGCCTGGGCCGGCAGGTCGGCCAGCGGCACCTCGATGTCGAGCACTTCCTCGACCCGGCGCAGCAACGCGACGGTCGCCTTCGGACTGGGCGGTTGCGACACGTAGTGCGGGACCGCTGCCCAGAAGGTGACAGCCGGTATCCCGGCCATCACGCAGGCGTCCTGGAACACGCCGGCGATGCCGGTCGGGCCCTCGTAGCGGGTTTCCTGCAATCCGAACCGGCGCGCCGACTCAGGGGAGTAGGCCGCGCCGGATACCGGCACCGGGCGGGTGTGCGGCGTGTCGGCCAGCAGCGCGCCCAGGATCACGACGGTGTCGACGTTCAGCTTGTCGGCCACGGCCAACAGCTCGGCGCAGAAGGTGCGCCACCGCATGTTCGGTTCGACGCCGTGCATCAGCACGATGTCGCGGTCAGCGCCGGGCGGGCGGCAGTGCGAGATCCGCATCGACGGCCAGACCAGCTCCCGCGTGACACCGTCGACCTGGCGGATCACCGGGCGATTCACCTGGTAGTCGTAGTAGGCCTCGTCGTCGATCTCGACGATCGGGTCGGCCTCCCAAATCGCGTCCAAGTGCTCCAGCGCGTCGCTGGCCGCGTCTCCGGCGTCATTCCATCCCTCGAACGCAGCCACGACGATCGTGTTGTGCAGGTCGGGAAATGAGGCGCTGACATCCGGCGAGGTCACGCAATTAGCGTACGGCGTGATCAAGCTCGCGGCGCGCAGAGCGACGGTGAATTTGCATAGCTGGGCTATTCTTGCGTGGACGACTCGGCCGGACGATTCCGCCTCCGACACCAACATTTTCGAGGCGAAATACGTTCGACCGCAATCTCGTCAAATTTGATAATTGCGACATGGCCGACACCATCCGCGAGCCGGCGTCACGATTGCCGCGCGGGCCGGGTTGAGCTGGGCGTCCAGACGTCGGGTGACGACGTAGACTTTTCTGGTCGAGAGGCGTTGCAACGGTTCCGGTTCCCCGCCGGTGGCCGCCACGCTCGGCAGAGTCAAGGACGCCTTCCGTTACGGAAGGAATGCATGCGTGAACGCGTCTGAGGCGACTGTCTTCGAGCCCGACATCCGACCCGACTGCACCGAGGAACTGAGCGCTGCGCTGCGCCAACGGATCATGGTGATCGACGGCGCGATGGGCACAGCGATTCAGCGGGACCGGCCGGACGAGGCCGGCTACCGGGGCGACCGGTTCACGGAATGGCCGACCGCCCTTCAGGGCAACAACGACCTGCTGACGCTGACGCAGCCGCAGATCATCGAGGGCATCCACCGCGAGTACCTCGAGGCGGGCGCCGACATCCTCGAGACCAACACGTTCAACGCGAACGCGATCTCGCTCGCCGACTACGACATGGCCGACCTGAGCTACGAGCTGAACTACGCGGGCGCCGCCCTGGCCCGCAAGGCCGCCGACGAGTACAGCACCCCGGACAAGCCCCGCTATGTCGCGGGCGCGATCGGGCCGACCACGCGCACCGCGTCGATCTCCCCGGACGTCAACGACCCCGCCGCGCGCAACGTCTCCTACGACCAGCTGGTCGCCGCCTACCTCGAATCCGTCAACGGTCTGGTCGACGGCGGCGCGGACCTGATCATCATCGAGACGATCTTCGACTCACTGAACGCCAAGGCGGCGGTGTTCGCCGTCGAGACGCTGTTCGAGGAGCGCGGACGCCGCTGGCCGCTGATCATTTCCGGCACCATCACCGACGCGTCCGGGCGGACGTTATCCGGTCAGGTCACCGAGGCCTTCTGGAATGCGATCAGGCACGCGAAGCCCATCGCGGTGGGCCTGAACTGCGCGCTGGGTGCGCCGGAAATGAGGCCCTACATCGCTGAGGTGTCGCGGATCGCGGACACCTTCGTCTCTTGCTACCCGAACGCCGGCCTGCCCAACGCTTTCGGCGAATACGACGAGTCCCCGGAACGTCAGGCCTCCTACATCGCCGACTTCGCCGAGTCCGGACTGGTCAACCTGGTCGGCGGGTGCTGCGGCACGGCTCCGCCTCACATCGCCGAGATCGCCAAGGTCGTTGCGGGCAAGCCGCCGCGTGAGGTGCCGGAGGTCGCGGTGGCCACCCGGCTCTCGGGCCTGGAGCCGCTGAACATCACCGACGAGTCGCTGTTCGTCAACATCGGTGAGCGCACCAACATCACCGGCTCCGCCCGGTTCCGCAACCTGATCAAGGCCGAGGACTACGACACCGCGTTGTCGGTCGCCCTGCAGCAGGTGGAAGTCGGTGCGCAAGTCATCGACATCAACATGGACGAGGGCATGATCGACGGCGTCGCCGCGATGGACCGGTTCACCAAGCTCATCGCGGCCGAGCCGGACATCAGCCGGGTCCCGGTGATGATCGACTCGTCTAAGTGGGACGTCATCGAGGCGGGCCTGAAGAACGTGCAGGGCAAGCCGATCGTCAACTCGATCTCCATGAAGGAGGGTGAGGAAAAGTTCATTCGCGAGGCACGGCTGTGCCGCAAGTACGGCGCCGCCGTCGTCGTGATGGCGTTCGACGAGCAGGGTCAGGCCGATAACCTGGAGCGCCGCAAAGAGATCTGCGGGCGCGCTTACCGGATCCTGACCGAAGACGTCGGCTTCCCGCCCGAGGACATCATCTTCGACCCGAACTGCTTCGCGCTGGCCACCGGTATCGAAGAGCACGCCACCTACGGGATCGACTTCATCGAGGCCTGCGCCTGGATTAAGGAGAACCTGCCCGGGGTGCATATCTCCGGCGGTATCTCGAACGTGTCGTTCTCGTTCCGGGGCAACAACCCGGTCCGCGAGGCAATCCACGCGGTGTTTCTGTTCCACGCCATCAAGGCCGGGCTGGACATGGGCATCGTCAACGCCGGCGCGCTGGTGCCCTACGACTCGATCGACACCGACCTGCGGGACCGCATCGAGGACGTCGTTCTGAACCGACGCGAGGACGCGGCCGAACGGCTTCTGGAAATCGCCGAGCGGTACAACAAGTCGGAAAAGACCGAGGACCCGAAGGCCGCCGAGTGGCGCAGCCTGCCGGTCCGCGAGCGCATCACGCACGCGCTGGTCAAGGGCATCGACGCCAACGTCGATGCCGACACCGAAGAGCTGCGGGCCGAGATCGAGGCCGCGGGAGGTCGCCCGATCGAGGTGATCGAGGGCCCGCTGATGGACGGCATGAACGTCGTCGGGGACCTGTTCGGCTCGGGCAAGATGTTCTTGCCGCAGGTGGTGAAGTCGGCCCGGGTGATGAAGAAGGCCGTGGCGTATCTGCTGCCCTACATCGAGGCAGAGAAGGCGGCGCCGCTGCCCGGGGAGGCTGTGAAGAAGGACACCAACGGCACGATCGTGATGGCGACCGTCAAGGGCGACGTCCACGACATCGGCAAGAACATCGTCGGAGTTGTGCTGCAGTGCAACAACTTCGAGGTGATCGACCTCGGTGTGATGGTGCCCGCCGAGAAGATTCTGGCCGCGGCCAAGGAGCACGATGCCGACATCATCGGGTTGTCCGGGCTGATCACCCCGTCGTTGGACGAGATGGTCAACTTCGCCGTCGAGATGGAACGCGAAGGGCTGGAGATCCCGTTGCTGATCGGTGGCGCGACCACGTCACGCGCCCATACGGCCGTCAAGGTGTCGCCGCGTCGCAGCGGCCCGGTGGTCTGGGTCAAGGACGCGTCCCGCTCGGTGCCCGTCGCCGCCGCGCTGCTCGACGACAAGCAGCGTCCAGCGTTGTTGGAGGCCACCGAGAAGGACTATGCGTCGCTGCGCGAACGGCACGCCCAGAAGAACGAGCGGCCGATGCTGACGCTGGAGAAGGCCCGCGCGAACCGGACGCCGATCGAGTGGGACGGCTACACCCCGCCGGCGCCGGCACAGGGGCTGGGCGTGCGCGAGTTCCTCGACTACGACCTCGCCGAGCTGCGCGAGTACATCGACTGGCAGCCGTTCTTCAACGCCTGGGAGATGAAGGGAAGGTTCCCCGACATCCTCAACAACCCGGTGTCGGGCGAGACGGCCCGCAAGCTGTACGACGACGCCCAGGAGATGCTCGACACCCTGATCAAGGAGAAGTGGCTGACCGCCAACGGGGTGATCGGTTTCTTCCCGGCGAACGCGGTCGGCGACGACATCGAGGTCTACACCGACGACACCCGTACCGACGTGCTGACCACGTTGTACAACTTGCGCCAGCAGGGCTTGCACCGGGACGGCATCCCGAACCGTTCGCTGGGTGACTACATCGCGCCCAAGGACACCGGTCTGGCCGACTACGTCGGCGCGTTCGCCGTCACCACGGGGCTCGGCAGCGGAGACAGAATCGCCGAGTTCAAGGCAGCCAACGACGACTACAACGGGATCCTGCTGGAGTCGCTCGCCGACCGGCTGGCGGAGGCGTTCGCCGAGCGGATGCACCAGCGGGTCCGCAAGGAGTTCTGGGGATTCCAGCCCGACGAGCAGTTAGACAACGAGTCGCTCATCGGTGAGAAGTACCGGGGAATCCGCCCGGCCCCCGGTTATCCGGCCTGCCCGGAGCACACCGAGAAGGCGACGCTCTGGGAGTTGATGGACGTCAAGGAGCGGACCGGCATCGAGCTGACCGAGTCGATGGCGATGTGGCCCGGTGCTGCTGTCAGCGGCTGGTATTTCGCGCACCCGCAATCGCAGTACTTCGTGGTCGGCCGGTTGGCCCAGGACCAGGTCGCCGACTACGCCAAGCGGAAGGGCTGGACCCTGCAGGAAGCTGAGCGCTGGCTCGCGCCCAACCTGGGCTACAACCCCGAGGACTGAAGGCCCCATGGTCTCCGAAGAGTCCGCCGACGCTGGCGGCCAGCTGCTGCCGGCTGCGCACGAAGACCTGCCCGTCGACCCGCGAGCCGCGCGGACAGCTTTCCGGGCCGCGGTCCGATACACCTCGGTGGCCGCGATCGGCGGATTGCTGTTCGGCTTCGACATCTCGACGACCAACCGCGCAGTCAAGGCCCTGCAGGCCACCTTTCACATCGGCAACGGAATTTTGGGATTCGCCGCGGCCTCGGGGGTGCTGGGCGCTGCCATCGGGGCGGTGTGGGCCGGTCGGATCGGCGACCGGTTGGGCCGGCTCTCGCTCCTAAAGCTCTCGGCCGCTTCATTTTTCGTGTGCGGGCTCGGCGCCGGCCTGGCGAGCAGCATCTGGATGTTCATCGCCTTCCACCTCATCGGCGGTATCGGCATCGGCTTCTCGTCGGTGGCGGCACCGGCCTACATCGCGGAGGTCTCACCGCCGCGGCTCCGCGGCCGGCTTGGCTCACTCCAGCAGCTGGCCATCGTGTGCGGTCTGTTCCTCGCGTTGGCCTGGACATGGGTGCCGGTCCACTTCGCAGGTGGCCCGGGCGCGCCGCTGCTGGGTCTGGCGGCGTGGCGGTGGACCTTCCTCACCGAGCTGCTGCTGGCACTGGTCTATTTCGCGCTGCTATTCACCATCCCCGAGTCGCCACGCTATCTGGTTGCCCGGCAACGCATTACGGAGGCCGGTCAGGTACTGGCCACGCTGCTGGGTGAACGCGACGCCCAGCACACCATCGCCCGGATCGCCGACACCCTCGAGCGGGAGAAGCCGCAGTCGTGGCGTGATCTCCGCAAGCCGACCGGCGGGCTGTACGGCATCGTCTGGGTCGGGCTGGGGCTGGCCGTGTTCCAGCAGTTCGTCGGCATCAACGTGATCTTCAACTATTCCGACTTACTCTGGGAAACGGTCGGTTTCGGAGAGAAATCGTCGTTCACCATCGGTCTGGTCACCACCGGGGTCAACGTGCTGATCACCTTGGTCGCGATCGCGCTGATCGACCGGCTCGGGCGCCGACCGCTGTTGCTGGCGGGCTCGGCAGGCATGTCGCTGATGCTGGTGACGATGACGGTCGTGTTCGCCGGGGCGTCCGTCCGCAATGGTCGACCACAACTCGACGGGGCCTCCGGGATCGTCGCACTGGTGGCGGCCGACCTGTTCGTGGTCGCGTTCGCCGTGTCGTGGGGACCGGTGTTGTGGGTGCTGCTGGGCGAGATGTTTCCCAACCGGATCCGGTCGGCGGCGCTGGGTCTGGCCTCCGGGGTGCAGTGGATGGCGAACTGGACCATCGCGGTGACGTTTCCCGCCCTACGTCACGTGCTTCCGGTGGCCTACGGCTGCTACACGCTGTGTGCGGTGCTGTCGCTGGTCTTCGTCTGGCGATGGGTCCGGGAGACCAACGGGGTGTCCCTGGAAGACATGCCCGACGAGGTGGCTCGTCCAGGCGGCTCACTCGCCGCCAGCTGAAACCGCCGTGACTTCGATCAGCTACCCGTGACACAATCGCTGGCCGTGAAGACCTTCGAGGATCTGTTCGCCGAACTCGGCGAACGCGCCCGCACCCGGCCGCCCGGCAGCGGCACGGTCGCCGCGCTGGACAGCGGCGTGCACACCCTGGGCAAAAAGATCCTCGAAGAGGCGGGCGAGGTGTGGCTGGCCGCCGAGCACGAATCCGACGAGGCGCTCGCCGAGGAGATCAGCCAGTTGTTGTATTGGGCCCAGGTTCTGATGATCGCCCGCGGCCTCACGCTCGACGACGTGTATCGGAAACTCTGATGACGGCGCACGGGTCCACCAACCTGCGGGTGGCTGTTCCCAACAAGGGGGCGCTGAGTGAAACGGCCGTCGACATCCTGGCCGAGGCCGGCTACCGGCGCCGCACCGATCCCAAGGATCTGACGGTCATCGACCCGCACAACAATGTCGAGTTCTTCTTCTTGCGGCCCAAGGACATCGCCATCTATGTCGGTTCGGGCGAACTCGACTTCGGAATCACCGGACGGGATCTGGCCCGCGAATCCCGCGCTCCGGTGCACGAACGGCTCGCACTGGGATTCGGTTCGTCTACCTTCCGGTACGCCGCACCGAAGGGACACGACTGGACTGTCGACGACCTGGCCGGCAAGCGTATCGCCACCGCATATCCGAACATCGTGCGAGAAGACCTGAAAGCCAGGGGGATTGACGCCACCGTGATCCGCCTCGACGGCGCCGTGGAGATCTCGATACAACTCGGGGTGGCCGATGCGATCGCCGACGTCGTCGGATCCGGCCGCACGCTGAACCTGCACAGCCTGGCGGCCTTCGGTGACGCGCTGTGCGATTCAGAAGCGGTGCTCATCGAACAGATCGACCCGCACGCCGCGGAGCGGCCAGACGCGGCGGCCCGCGATCAGCTGGTGGCGCGAGTGCAGGGGGTCGTGTTCGGTCAGCAGTACCTGATGCTGGATTACGACTGTCCGCGTGTGGTTCTCGACCAGGCAACCGCGATCACGCCCGGGTTGGAGTCGCCGACGATCTCACCGCTGGCGGATCCCGACTGGGTCGCGATCCGGGCGTTGGTGCCGCGTCGCGGTGTCAACGCGCTGATGGACCAGCTGGCAGCGATCGGGGCGAAAGCGATACTGGCGTCCAGCGTCCGATTCTTCCGGTTCTGATCAGGCTCGCGGCTGTGTTAGCGTCCGGCGGAAGCCGAGTTTTCCAGCACTAGGAGAGTCGTCATGACGCATTTCTATGTTCTGCTGCTTGCTCTCGGGATCGGCGTGATCGCCGGTCTACGAACCTTCACCGCGCCGGCCGTTGTGTCCTGGGCCGCGGTGTTGCACTGGATCAACCTCAACAACACCTGGGCGTCCTGGGTCGGAAACCTGATCACCGCGATCGTCTTCAGCGTGCTGGCCGTCGGCGAGCTGTTCCTCGACAAGCAACCGAAGACGCCTGCCCGCACCGCGCCGCCGTCGTTCATCGGTCGGATCATCTCGGGCGGGTTCGCCGGAGCCGTCGTCGGCACCGTGTGGTCGTTCACCTACGGCGCACTCGGCGCCGGCGTGGTCGGAGCCGTGGTGGGCACGATGGTCGGCTACCACGTGCGCGCCCGACTGTCCGGGTCGTTGGGCCGCGACCTGCCGGCGGCCCTCATCGAAGACGCCGTTGCAGTCGGTGGTGGATTCGCGCTCGCCGCTGTCATAGCCGCTCTGTGACACAGCGTTTCGACGCAATCGTGGTGGGCGCCGGCCAGGCCGGGCCCCCGCTGGCCGGACGTCTGACCGCGGCCGGACAGACCGTCGCGATCGTGGAGCGCAAGCTGTTCGGCGGCACCTGCGTCAACACCGGCTGCATCCCGACCAAGACGTTGGTGGCCAGCGCGCACGCCGCGCACCTGGCCCGCCGCGGCTCCGACTTCGGCGTGCGCACCGGCGAGGTCAGCGTCGACATGTCGAAAGTCAAGGCGCGCAAGGACGGCATCGTGCTCGATGATCGCAACGGCGTCGAGGGCTGGCTGGACGGCATGGACGGCTGCACGGTGTTTCGCGGTCACGCGCAGTTCGTCGACCCGCACACGCTGCGGGTCGGCGACGATATGTTGCAGGCCGACCAGATCTTCCTCAACGTCGGCGGCCGCGCGGTGGTCCCGGACATCCCCGGACTGGCCGACATCGACTACCTGACCAACGTGTCGATCCTCGAACTCGACACGGTGCCCGACCATCTCGTCGTGGTCGGCGGCAGTTACATCGCGCTGGAATTCGCTCAGATGTACCGCCGCTTCGGCGCACGCGTCACCGTGGTCGAGAAGGGCCCGCGGCTGGCGTCCCGGGAAGACGACGACGTCTCCGAAACCATCCGGAAGATCCTGGAGAACGAGGGCATCGACATCGTCGTTGATGCCGCTGACATCCGGATAGCCAAGCGCGACAACGGATTCGAGCTGACGCCGCGGGCCGGTGCCGCGCCGATCACGGGCAGCCACCTGTTGCTCGCGGTAGGGCGACGGCCAAACACCGAAGACCTCGGCCTCGATCGGGCCGGTGTCGCCACCGACGACCGCGGCTACATCACCGTCGACGACCAGCTGCGCACCAACATTGAACACATCTGGGCGTTGGGCGATTGCAACGGCAAAGGCGCCTTCACCCACACGTCCTACAACGATTTCGAGATCGTCGCCGCCAACCTGCTCGACAACGACCCGCGGCGGGTGAGCGACCGAATCTCCACCTACGCGCTCTACATCGACCCGCCGCTGGGTCGCGCCGGGATGACCATCGAGCAGGTGCGACAAACCGCTCACCGGGCTTTGATCTGTACTAGGCCGATGACGATGGTGGGTCGCGCGGTGGAAAAGGGTGAGACGCAGGGCTTTATGAGGATCATCGTCGATGCCGAAACCAAGCAGATTCTGGGGGCGGCCATCTTGGGCGTCGGTGGCGACGAGGCTATTCACGCGATCTTGGATGTGATGTCGGCCAAGGCGCCGTACACCACCCTGGCCCGCACCATGCACATCCACCCGACGGTCAGCGAACTGATACCGACGATGCTGCAGGAACTCTCGCCGCTGCAGTAGGTCTACATGAAGTCTTGGCAACATCGAACGGCACCTGGACCCATCGCGGGTAGCGCATGGTTGACTCGCAATGGGACGCGGTCAAGAACATCAATAATGCTGAGGCCAGGAGAAGATCGTGGCACAACTGAACGGCAAAACTGCACTCGTCACTGGGGGCAACTCGGGCATCGGGCTAGCCGCTGCCCAGCGGTTGGCCGCCGACGGCGCCCACGTTTTTCTGACCGGCCGTAATCAGGACACAATCGACGCAGCGGTGTCGTCCATCGGCCCGAGCGCAACCGGCATCCGCGCCGACGTGTCACGCATCGATGACCTCACTGCCCTCGGTGCCGAGATCGAGGCTCGCGGAAACGGACTCGACATCATCTTCGCCAATGCCGGCGGTGGCGAATTTGCCCCGCTGGGCGACATTACTGTCGCCCATTTCACCGATACATTTCTCAGCAACGTCGGCGGGACGCTCTTCACTGTGCAAACGATGTTGCCGTTGCTCAACCGCGGCGCATCGATCGTGCTGACGGGTTCCACCGCCGCGTACAGCGGGACACCGGCATTCAGCGTCTATGCGGCGACCAAGGCGGCGATCCGGTCCTTCGGCCGGACCTGGGCCGCAGAGCTCGTCGACCGCGAGATCCGGGTGAATACCGTGGTTCCGGGACCCGTCGAAACGCCGGGACTCAAAGGCCTTGCGCCGGCAGGTCGGGTGCAGGAACTGCTCGACGGCGAAGCGTCGAAGGTCCCGATGGGCCGCCTCGGCAGGCCCGACGAGATCGCCGCCGCAGTTCTATTTCTGGCCTCTGATGAGAGCAGCTTCATGACGGGCAGCGAACTATTCGTCGACGGAGGCGCCGCGCAGATTTAACTCGCGTCTGTGCCGGCTGCCGGAATAGACGCTCAGGCGGCCGGCTCGGCCCCGTGCTGCAGGACGGTGTCGGCGTTGCCCTCGTCGGGAACCTGCGGCCAGCCCGGGTAGGGCGGCGGCGTGCCGCCGAAGGCCGGGCAGTGCGAGTGATGTGCGCACCAGTCGCACAACCTCGACGGCCGTGGCCTGAAATCGCCTGTCGCACCGGCAGATTGGATGGCATGCCAGATCGCCATCAACGTCTTCTCGAAGCGCAGCAGCTCGGCTTCGTCGGGGGAGTAGTCCAAGAGTTGGCCGTCGGACAGATAGATCAGTCGCAGCCGCGTCGGCAGAACACCGCGCGAGCGCAGCAGCGCCACCGCATAGAACTTCATCTGGAACATGGCCTTGAACTCGGCCAGCGCCCGGGCCTCCGGCGGTGCCTTACCGGTCTTGTAGTCCACGACCCGCAGCTCTCCGGTCGGCGCGACGTCGATGCGGTCGATGATCCCCCGCAGCAGGGTGCCGTCAGCCAGCTCGACCTCGATGCGCTGCTCGCAGCTCTGCGGGTCGAACCGAGTCGGGTCCTCCAGGCTGTAGTAGCCGGACAGCAGCTTGCGGGCCTCGTCGAGCAGGTGCGTCTGCTGATCGGCATCCAACTGCTCGGTCAGCTCGGGTTCGGCGGCAAGCACCTGCTCCCACGCCGGACCGACCAGGGCCTCGACCGTCTGCGGCCCCCGCTGCTCGGCGGGCAGCCCGTAAAGCTGTTCCAGCGCGGCGTGCACCACCGAACCGCGCACCTGTGCGGTGGACGCAGGCTCGGGTAGCCGGTCGATGGCCCGGAATCGGTAGAGCAGCGGGCACTGCTTGAAGTCGGCGGCCCGCGACGGAGACAGCGCAGGCCGCCGCCTGGCCGGCTTCTCCGCTTCCTCGCTAGCGCGGTTCATACCCCGCAGCCTAGAAGCCAGGTCAGACAACCCCGCGCACCTGCGGCGGCGCGTCTGCTGGCAGGCTTGTCGGCTGTGTCAACAACCGGCCCGTTCGTCATCGGCGATCGCGTTCAGCTCACCGACGCCAAAGGCCGGCACTACACGATGGTTCTCAGCCCCGGCAGCGAGTTCCACACCCACCGCGGCGCGATCATGCACGACGCGGTGATCGGCCGGCCCGAAGGCAGCGTGGTCAAGTCCGCCAACGGCGATCAATTCCTGGTGTTGCGCCCGCTGCTGGTGGACTACGTGCTCTCGATGCCACGCGGCGCGCAAGTCGTCTACCCGAAAGACGCCGCGCAGATCGTGCACGAGGGCGACATCTTCCCGGGCGCACGGGTGTTGGAGGCCGGGGCCGGGTCCGGTGCGCTGACCTGTTCGCTGCTGCGCGCCGTAGGTCCGCACGGCCAGGTGATCTCCTACGACGTGCGCGCCGACCACGCCGAGCACGCCCGCCGTAACGTGGACACGTTTTTCGGCGGCCTCCCAGACAACTGGGATCTGATCATCGGCGACCTGGTTGATGCGGCCGACGCCGACCTGCCCGACGGGTCCATCGACCGGGTGGTGTTGGACATGCTCGCTCCGTGGGAGGTGCTCGACCGGGTATCGCGGGCGCTGGTGGCCGGTGGCGTGCTGATGATCTACGTGGCGACGGTGACCCAGCTGTCGAAGGTGGTGGAAGCGATACGCGCACAACAGTGTTGGACCGAGCCTCGGGCCTGGGAGACGATGCAGCGCGGCTGGAACGTCGTCGGGTTGGCGGTGCGGCCGCAACACAACATGCGCGGGCACACCGCCTTCCTGGTGTTTGCCCGAAAGCTGGCTCCCGGAGCCGTCACGCCGACGCCGTTACGCCGCAAGCAGCGCCCCACCGAGCCGGCGTCGCCTGACTAGTCGTCGCTGCGCCGCAAATCCCTTCGCACCGAGAGCAATTCGAATTCCGGGTGCGCAGCCACGAGTCGTTCGGCGGCGTCGAGCACGTCGACGGCGTGCGTGCGATCGGCCGAGGTCATCGCGACGCCGATCCCGGCCCGGCGATGCAGATCGAGCGACCCGGTCTCGGCGGCCGACACGTTGAACTTGCGCCGCAGCTCGGCGACGACGGGACGCACCACCGACCGCTTCTGCTTGAGCGAGTGCACGTCACCGAGCAGCAGGTCAAACTCGAGCCAGCCGATCCACACGCGAGTTCAACGACCGGGCGTCGTGGGCGGCCCGGACGCGTCGGCCCGGAACGCCAGCAGGACGTCGGCGGTGCGTGCCGAGAGTTGCCAGCCGCCTTGGGAGGGCTTGAATTCCATCGGGAACGCGAAATGCGGACCCTTCGGATTCGATGAGCTGACAGCGACGTTGGCCACCACGTCGGCGGGGTCGCGATCAGACCAATTGATGTCGCGCACATCGAATTTCGCCGGCGCGTAACCGCCGTTGACCAACGCGTTGGCGAATTCGTCGAAGGCACCGGCGTTCTCCGGCGTCGCACCCTCGACGAGATTCAGCTTCTGGGCACCGGGCACCGCCGGGTCGGCCAGCCGGGACAGCACGCCGGCCAGCGCGTCGGGAGGCGGCAGCGGCGCCGCCTGCGCGGCCGGCGCGGGACTCGGCGACGCGGACGTCGAGGGCGTCGGCGCGGTCTGGGGCGACGAGCTGTCCTCATCGTTGGAGCACCCCGGAAGCATGAGCACCGCCGCAATTGCGGCGGTGCTCATGACTGCGGCCAGGGTCCGGCGCATTCGGTGGCCGTCAGTGCGAACGCAAAGCCGAGACGAGCGTCATCGCCGAGTCGTGGGACAGCTTCCAGCCACCCTGATCGACGAAGCGGAGGTACTCCGGCGTGGGGGCCAGACGGGGGCCTGAGGCGGTGATGGTGGCCATCGCGGCACCGGGGCCGGAGGGCGCGATGTTGGTGATGTTGAACGTCAGCGGCAGGCTGCCCTTGGAAGCGGCCTTCTGCAGTTCGTGGTCGGCGATGCCGATCGGCACCGGGATGCCACCCTCGACGAGGTTGCCCTTCTGCGCGAACGACACGCTCGGATCCTGCAGCGCGTTCAGGACGGTCGCCAGCTGGTCGGTGGTGGGCACATCCACACCCGCGGGAATTGCCGGGTCGAGCGGCAGCGGATCGCTGAAGACCACCGGCTGAACGTTAGGCGAAACAGCGGTGACTGATGCAATACAGGTCACACCCGCGGCGGCAGCACCGATGGCGGCCACCGCCGCCATGCCTGTGGCTAGGGTTTTCACTGTCACGAAGGTCCTTTCGGTAAAGCCGACTAAACAAAATGTTAACGCTGTTGCCAGTGTGCCCCATTTCGAGTTCCCGCATGAAACGGAAATCGCCGGTAGCGTTGGGGTATCCACCGCACCACCGTCTCGGGGCGGGGAAGGAGCGCACCATGGGTGACATTGACCGTGAACCGTTCGGTAGCGCACGCGAACCCGATTTCTCCAACGAGGACGCCGACGAGTTGGAAGAGCTTCGTCGAGAGTCCGCGATCCTGCGTGAGCAGTTGGACAACGCTGCCGGGTCGCACGGCGCCGGACGCAGTCCACGCGATGTTCACCAGCTAGAGACGCGCATCGACTCGCTGGCGTCACGCAACTCCAAGTTGATGGAGACCCTCAAAGAGGCCCGCCAGCAGCTGCTGGCGCTGCGCGAAGAGGTCGACCGGCTCGGACAGCCGCCCAGCGGCTATGGCGTGCTGTTGGCCACGCACGAGGACGACACCGTCGACGTCTTCACGTCGGGACGCAAGATGCGCTTGACGTGCTCGCCCAACATCGAGGTGAGCTCGTTGCGCAAGGGGCAGTCAGTTCGCCTCAACGAGGCTCTAACGGTCGTCGAGGCCGGCACCTACGAATCGGTCGGCGAGATGTCAACGTTGCGCGAGGTGTTGGCTGACGGCCACCGCGCGCTGGTCGTCGGTCACGCCGACGAAGAGCGGATCGTGTGGCTGGCCGAGCCGTTGGTGGCCGAGGACCTGCCCGAGGGCCACCCCGACGCGCTCAACGACGACACCCGGCCGCGCCGGCTGCGTCCCGGCGACTCGCTCCTGGTGGACACCAAAGCCGGTTACGCGTTCGAGCGCATCCCGAAGGCCGAGGTCGAGGACCTCGTGCTCGAAGAGGTTCCCGACGTCACCTACAACGACATCGGTGGGCTGGGCCGGCAGATCGAGCAGATTCGGGACGCCGTCGAGCTGCCCTTCCTGCATAAGGATCTGTACCGCGAGTATTCGCTTCGCCCGCCCAAGGGCGTACTGCTCTACGGCCCGCCCGGTTGCGGAAAGACCTTGATTGCCAAGGCAGTTGCAAACTCGCTGGCCAAAAAGATGGCTGAGGTCCGCGGCGAGGACGCCAGGGAGGCGAAGTCCTACTTCCTCAATATCAAGGGCCCCGAGCTGCTGAACAAGTTCGTCGGCGAGACCGAGCGGCATATCCGGTTGATCTTCCAACGCGCCCGCGAAAAGGCCTCTGAAGGCACCCCGGTGATCGTGTTCTTCGATGAAATGGACTCGATCTTCCGGACCCGCGGAACCGGCGTCAGCTCCGACGTCGAGACCACGGTCGTGCCCCAGTTGCTCAGCGAGATCGACGGTGTCGAGGGTCTGGAGAACGTCATCGTGATCGGCGCCTCCAACCGCGAGGACATGATCGACCCGGCGATTCTGCGGCCCGGCCGCCTCGACGTGAAGATCAAGATCGAACGGCCTGACGCCGAATCGGCGCAGGACATCTTCAGCAAGTACCTCACCGAGGCGCTGCCGGTTCACGAGGACGATCTGGCCGAGTTCTCCGGCGACCGTGCGCAGTGCATCAAGGCGATGATCGAGAAGGTCGTCGACCGGATGTACGCCGAGATCGACGACAACCGGTTCCTGGAAGTCACCTACGCCAACGGTGACAAAGAGGTGATGTACTTCAAGGACTTCAACTCCGGCGCGATGATTCAGAACGTCGTCGACCGGGCGAAGAAGAACGCGATCAAGGCGGTGTTGGAGAGCGGTCAGAAGGGTCTGCGCATCCAGCACCTGCTCGACTCGATCGTCGACGAGTTCGCCGAGAACGAGGACCTGCCCAACACCACCAATCCCGATGACTGGGCGCGGATTTCGGGTAAGAAGGGCGAGCGAATCGTCTACATCCGCACGCTGGTCACCGGCAAGAGCTCGAGCGCCTCACGGGCGATCGACACCGAGTCGAATCTCGGCCAGTACCTGTAGCGCTCAGCCTGCCAGCAGCGAGTAGCTGTTCCTCAGGTCGTCTTGAAGCACCTGCGCGGCGTGGGTGCTGGTGTCGATGCGTAGCGGGCTGGTCAGCGTCCGGGTTTGGAAAGTCCATCCGTCCGGCAGCGTGAGCCGCTCACCGAGCCGGGGCAGATCGGTCCGCGATAGATTCGGATCGACGATCTGGCTCCAGGTCTGCATCACCCACCGCCGCAGCGCCGGGTCGTGTAATTCGTAGACCTCTTCGCCGACGTCGAAGGTGAACACCGTGTGCCGGTGAACCTGGTTTGCGGTGTACGGGGCCGGGTTCATCCCCGAGAGCAGAGTCTGGGCCTGCAGCGCCATTTCGATTCCGCCGAAGTTCTTGACGATCCGCGGACCCTGCGTCGTCTTCTCCAGCTCGTTCATCAGCCAGTACCGCGGGCCGTTGAGTAATGCTGTGGCAGCGCCGTTTTCGGCCGCAATGGCTTTCGCGTCCAGCGCCGACCACAACTCGGCGGGCAGGTCGTTGAGCCCGAAGCTGTTGTAGACCGCGGCCTGCGGCCCCGCCTCACCGGGCGTCACAAGAAGGACTTCGCCGTAGCGCTTTCCGCATAGGCCGGTGATGGGTTCGGCAGACACCAGGGTGAAGGTAATGACTCCGCCTCCCCTGCGTCAATGGGATGCACGCAGTTGTGCGCACCGCGTTCACCTCGCCGCCACGCGCCGTGGCGCCGGCCGCATCGTCGTCAGGCTGGGTCGTGATTGCGCGACTCCTCCTCGCCCCGCTGCGCGGGCCGCATCGTCGTCACGCCTAAGCTCGGGGGATGCAGCGAATTATCGGAACGGAGGTCGAATACGGCATCTCGTCGCCGTCGGACCCGACCGCCAACCCGATCCTGACTTCGACGCAGGCGGTGCTGGCTTACGCCGCCGCCGCCGGCATCCAGCGCGCCAAGCGCACCCGGTGGGACTACGAGGTGGAATCGCCGCTGCGAGACGCGCGTGGCTTCGACCTGAGCCGCTCGGCGGGCCCGCCGCCGGTGGTGGACGCCGACGAGGTGGGCGCGGCGAACATGATCCTGACCAATGGCGCGCGGCTCTACGTCGACCATGCCCATCCGGAATATTCCGCTCCGGAGTGCACCGACCCGCTCGATGCGGTGGTCTGGGACAAGGCAGGCGAGCGCGTCATGGAGGCCGCCGCCCGACATGTGGCCAGCGTTCCGGGCGCCGCCAAGCTGCAGTTGTACAAGAACAACATCGACAACAAAGGCGCGTCCTACGGCTCCCACGAGAACTACCTGATGAGCCGTCAGACGCCGTTCTCCTCCGTCATCTCGGGCCTGACCCCGTTTTTGGTGTCCCGGCAGGTCTTCACCGGCTCGGGGCGCGTCGGGATCGGCCCGTCCGGCGACGAAGCGGGCTTCCAGCTCTCGCAGCGATCCGACTACATCGAGGTCGAGGTCGGGCTGGAGACCACGCTGAAGCGCGGCATCATCAACACCCGCGACGAGCCCCATGCCGACGCGGACCGCTACCGGCGGCTGCACGTCATCATCGGCGACGCGAATCTCTCCGAGACATCGACGTACCTCAAGCTCGGCACCACAGCGCTCGTGCTCGACCTCATCGAGGAAGGTCCGGCGCACGGAATCGACCTGAGCGACTTGGCGCTGGCCCGACCGGTGCACGCCGTGCACGCGGTCAGCCGCGATCCCGCGCTGCGCGCCACCGTCGCGCTGGCCGACGGCCGTGAGCTGACTGCCCTTGCGCTGCAACGCATTTACTTGGACCGAGTGGCGAAGCTGGTCGACAGCCGCGACCCCGACGCGCGCGCCACTGACGTTGTGGAAACGTGGGCGCACGTGCTCGATCTGCTCGAGCGCGACCCGATGGAGTGCGCCGAGTTGCTGGACTGGCCGGCCAAGCTGCGTCTTCTCGAGGGTTTCCGGCACCGGGAGAACCTGAGCTGGTCGGCGCCGCGGCTGCACCTGGTCGACCTCCAGTACTCCGATGTGCGCCTGGACAAGGGCCTGTACAACCGGTTGGTGGCGCGCGGATCGATGAAGCGTCTGGTCACCGAGCAGCAGGTGATCGATGCCGTCGACAACCCACCCACCGATACCCGGGCCTACTTCCGCGGGGAATGCCTGCGCCGATTCGGGGCGGACATCGCAGCCGCCAGCTGGGACTCGGTGATTTTCGATCTGGGTGGTGATTCCCTTGTCCGCATCCCGACCCTGGAGCCGCTGCGCGGCTCGAAGGCCCACGTCGGGGCGCTGTTGGACTCGGTGGACAGCGCTGTCGAACTGGTGGAGCAGCTGACCACCTGACGGGGTCGGACACGAGGCTTTCCCCTGAGCTTTGAGGCTATTGACCGGTAGGGTGGAGAAACCAACGGCGCGTTACACAGCCGATGACGATGCAGGAGGCAGCGATGGCCCAGGAGCAGACCAAGCGCGGCGGTGGCGGCGGCGATGACGACGACCCCACTGCCAGCACGGCCGCGGGCCAGGAGCGTCGCGAAAAGCTGACCGAGGAGACCGACGACCTGCTCGATGAGATCGACGATGTCTTGGAAGAGAACGCCGAAGACTTCGTCCGCGCATACGTCCAAAAGGGCGGACAGTGACCTGGCCTAACCGCGATCGCCTGGCCAACCACTCAGCTCTCCCCGGAACCGCCTCTGGCGGCTTGTCGTCTTTTTCTGACTATCTGCGCCGCGAGGCGCCGGAACTGCTGCCTGCCAGCATCGGCGGCGGCATCGATGCCATTACGCCGAGTTCCGCGCTGCCGCACGGCACAACGATCGTCGCGCTGAAGTATCCGGGCGGGGTTTTGATCGCCGGCGACCGGCGCTCGACGCAGGGCAACATGATCGCCGGACGTGACGTGCAAAAGGTCTACATCACCGACGATTACACAGCGACCGGAATCGCGGGCACCGCGGCCATCGCCGTCGAGTTCGCCAGGCTGTACGCCGTCGAACTCGAGCACTACGAAAAGCTGGAAGGTGTGCCGCTGACCTTCGCGGGCAAGGTGAATCGACTCGCAATCATGGTGCGCGGCAACCTCGCTGCGGCGATGCAGGGTCTGGTGGCGCTGCCGCTGCTGATCGGTTTCGATATCGACGACCCGGATTCACAGAAGGCCGGCCGCATCGTGTCTTTCGACGCGGCCGGTGGCTGGAACCTCGAAGAGGAGGGCTACCAGTCGGTGGGCTCGGGTTCGATTTTCGCGAAGTCATCGGTCAAGAAGTTGTATTCGCAAGTGACGGACGCCGATTCGGCGCTGCGGGTTGCCGTCGAGGCGCTCTACGACGCGGCCGATGACGACTCGGCCACCGGGGGGCCGGACCTGGTGCGGGGGATCTTCCCTACGGCGGTCACCATCGGGGCCGACGGCGCCGTCGACGTAGCCGAACAGCGCATCGCCGAGTTGGCCCGGGAAGTGATCAAAAGACGTTCCCGCGCTGACACTTTCGGCCCGGACGCCGACCGTACGGGAAGTGATTCATGAGTTTTCCGTATTTCATCTCGCCGGAGCAGGCGATGCGCGAGCGCAGCGAGCTCGCACGCAAGGGCATTGCGCGTGGCCGTAGCGTGGTCACGCTGGCGTACTCGGGCGGGGTGCTGTTCGTCGCGGAGAACCCGTCGCGCTCGCTTCAGAAGATCAGTGAACTCTACGACCGGGTGGGTTTCGCCGCGGTCGGCCGGTTCAACGAGTTCGATAACCTGCGGCGCGGCGGAATTCAATTCGCCGACACCCGCGGCTACGCCTACGACCGCCGCGACGTTACCGGTCGCCAGCTGGCGAACGTCTACGCGCAGACGCTGGGCACCATCTTCACCGAACAGGCCAAGCCCTACGAGGTCGAGCTGTGCGTGGCCGAGGTCGCCCACCATGGCGAGACCAAAGCGCCTGAGCTGTACCGGATTACCTACGACGGCTCGATTGCCGACGAGCCGCACTACGTGGTGATGGGCGGAACGACCGAGCCGATCATCAACGCGCTGAAGGATTCCTACGCCGAGAACGCCAACCTGGCCGATGCGGTGCACATCGCGGTCGAGGCGCTCCAGGCCAGCCGCGCCGAAGGCTCGAATAACGACCAGCCTCCGTTGGGCGTGGCGAACTTGGAAGTCGCGATCCTCGACGCCAACCGGCCGCGGCGTGCTTTCCGTCGCATCACCGGTGCGGCGCTGGAGCATCTGGTGCCCGAACGCAACGGCTCCGGGTCGGAGGGCGACCCGGTGGAGAAATCGACGAAATAGGCGCTGTCCCATGCTGATCGGATTGCTGCTAGCGCTGGGCTGCGCGGTCTGTTACGGCACGGCGACGGTGTTGCAAGCCGCCGCGGCGCGCTCGGTGGACGCCGGCAACAGCGATTCCGGCGTCGACGCCGCCCTGCTGCTGCGCGCCCTGCGCCAATGGCGGTATCTGCTCGGGATCGCGCTGGACGGCTTGGGCTTCCTGCTGCAGATCGCGGCGCTGAAGCTGGTTCCGATCTATGTCGTCGCCGCGGCGATCGCCGGGTCTTTGGCCGTCACCGCGATCGTCGCCGCATGGCTGCTGCACACCCGCCTGTCCGGGATCGAGTGGAGCGCCGTCGCGGTTGTGTGCGCGAGCCTGGCGATGTTGGGCATTGCCGCCGGCCCCGAGGGCGACGCGCGCGGCCCGGCCGGGCTGGGCTGGGCGCTGCTGATTGTCGTCGTGGTCGTCTTTGCGGCCGGGGCGGTCGCGGGACGACTGGGCGATCGAGCCCGCGCACTCGTGCTGGGGTTCGGCGCGGGCGCCGGCTTCGGCGTCGTTGAGATCGCCGTCCGCCTGATCGATTCGATCGACTTCACCGAAGCCACCTTCTGGACCAACCCCGCCGTCTATGCGCTGGTCATCGGAGGAGCGGCCGGCTTTCTGCTGCTCACCTCCGCGCTGACCCGTGGCTCGGTGACCACGGCCGTTGCCGGGATGGTGATCGGCGAGACGGTTGGTCCGGCGTTGGTCGGGGTGGCCTGGCTGGGTGACCGCACCCGTCCGGGCCTGGGCTGGATGGTGGAGGTCGGGTTCGTGGTGGCGGTGTTCGCGGCGCTGGCGTTGAGCCGGTTCGGCGAGGCGCCCGAGCCTGCCAAGTCGTGAACGTCGCACCGTGACGAGCGTTCGTCGCGTCTCGTTGCTCAACGCGACCCGTCGGCGGGGGCTGCACACCAGTCGGGGATTCAGCAAGTAGGCTCGAATTGTGCAGCGTCGAATCATGGGCATTGAAACCGAATTCGGTGTCACCTGCACCTTCCACGGTCACCGGCGTCTGTCGCCCGACGAAGTGGCCCGCTATCTGTTCCGACGCGTGGTCTCGTGGGGCCGTAGCTCCAACGTTTTCCTGCGCAACGGGGCCCGGCTGTACCTCGATGTCGGCAGCCATCCCGAATACGCGACCGCCGAATGTGACAGCCTGGTGCAGCTGGTCACCCACGACCGCGCGGGCGAGCGGGTGCTTGAAGACCTGCTGATCGATGCCGAGCAGCGGCTGGCCGACGAGGGCATCGGCGGCGACATCTACCTGTTCAAGAACAACACGGACTCGGCGGGCAACTCGTACGGCTGCCACGAGAACTACCTGATCGTGCGGGCCGGCGAATTCTCCCGGATCTCCGACGTGCTGCTGCCGTTCCTGGTTACCCGCCAGCTGATCTGTGGCGCCGGCAAGGTGCTGCAAACCCCGAAGGCCGCGACTTTCTGCCTGTCGCAGCGTGCTGAGCACATCTGGGAGGGTGTGTCCTCGGCCACCACGCGTAGCCGCCCGATCATCAACACCCGCGATGAACCGCATGCCGATGCCGAGAAGTATCGGCGCCTGCACGTCATCGTCGGTGACTCCAACATGTGCGAGTCCACCACGATGCTCAAGGTGGGCACGGCGGCGCTGGTCCTGGAGATGATCGAAGCCGGTGTGGCGTTCCGCGATTTCTCCCTCGACAACCCGATCCGCGCCATCCGCGAGGTCAGCCACGACGTCACCGGCCGTCGGCCGGTGCGGTTGGCCGGTGGGCGGCAGGCCAGCGCCTTGGACATCCAGCGCGAGTACTACGCCCGTGCCGTGGAGCACCTGCAGACCCGTGAGGCCAACCCACAGATCGAGCAGGTCGTCGACCTCTGGGGCCGTCAGCTCGACGCGGTGGAGAGTCAGGACTTCGCCAAGGTCGACACCGAGGTCGACTGGGTGATCAAGCGCAAGCTCTTTCAGCGCTACCAGGACCGCTACGACATGGACCTGTCCGACCCGAAGATCGCCCAGCTCGATTTGGCCTACCACGACATCAAGCGCGGCCGCGGCGTATTCGACCTGTTGCAGCGCAAGGGCCTGGCGTCACGCATCACGACCGATGAAGACATCGACGCGGCCGTGGATCAGCCGCCGCAGACCACCCGGGCCCGGTTGCGCGGCGAATTCATCAGCGCCGCGCAGGCGGCCGGACGCGATTTCACCGTCGACTGGGTGCACCTCAAGCTGAACGACCAGGCTCAGCGCACGGTCCTCTGCAAGGACCCGTTCCGGTCGGTCGACGAGCGGGTCAAACGGCTGATCGCCAGCATGTAGCGGGCTCGAGGCTCAGTGCTGCCCGATCTGCATTTGGCCTTCACGAATGAGCAGTGTCACCGCATCGTCCCAGCGCTCGAGCTGGGTCGGGCTGTTGAACGGCTCGGGGAGGTGGCGCTCGATGTGGGAACGCAGCAGTACCGGCCCGAGGCGTAACAGAAGCACATTCAGGGCCGACCAGAGCGGATCCAAACCATCCCTCACCTGGTTTCGCTCGAGGAGCCGGTCTCGCTGAGCCGTACTGACTCCCAGTAGGCCGTCAAATATCTCGGCACCGATCGATTCGCCTTCGACCAGCGCGCGACCGATGTAGTTGATGACGTCGCCGTGCTCCGCCATGACGGCGGTTATCCGGCGTCCCATGACGAGCGACGGATCCTCGGGCGCCGGAGGCAGCGACCCACCCACCAACGCCTCGCTGATCACCCGGACGACGTAATCACCGACCGCTTCGACTAATGCCGACTTGGTGCCGTAGTAGTGCTGCACCAACCCAACCGACGTCCCGGCAGCTTCAGCGATCGCTTTCAGTGACGTCGCGGCAATGCCTTGTGCGGCAAAGCGTTTCAGCGCAGCGTTTCGGATCCGCTCCGCGCTTGACGGTTCGGCTGGCTTCGGCGGGCGGGGCGCGAAGAACCGCGCTCGGGCTGATTCGGCAATGAGAGCAATTTAGCAGTAGGGTTTTCCAATATGGTCATATCGTCATCCAATACGCGCGTATTGGAACACGCCTGACGACAGGAGGACCGATCGTGCCAGTGATGCTCGACATGCCGCGCACGCTGAGCCACCCGCCCTGCTTCGACGACGCGGATCGCTGGTGCGACGGCGGGGACGACCCGGAACTCAAGGCGTTGTGTCGCGCCTGCCCGCGGCGCTGGCTGTGCGCAGAGGACGCGCTGAAGACGCCCAACGCCCAGGGCATGTGGTCGGGTGTGCACATCCCCGAATACGGACGCGGCCGCACCTTCGCGCTGCGTCAGCTGCGCTCGTTAGCCGCACATGGCAGGCGGGAACGTTCCAACGCCGTTGCGTCGTGAGCCGATGACATTGCCGCCCAAGCCTTTGCCCTAACCTCGTACGCGTGGCGGTTTCCAAAGTCGAGCGGTTGATGAATCTCGTGATCGCACTGCTGTCCACCCGTAGCTACATCACCGCGGAGAAGATCCGCTCCAGCGTGGCCGGATACGCGGACAGCGCCAGCGACGAAGCCTTTTCTCGGATGTTCGAGCGTGACAAGAACGAACTCCGCGATCTGGGCATCCCGCTGGAGACCGGGCGGGTGTCGTCCTACGACCCGGTCGAGGGTTACCGGATCAACCGCGACACCTACGCGCTGCCCGCCGTCGAGTTGACCGGCGACGAGGCGGCCGCCGTCGCGGTGGCCACCCAGCTGTGGGAGTCGCCCGAGTTGATCACAGCGACCCAGGGCGCCTTGTTGAAGCTGCGGGCGGCCGGTGTCGATGTCGACCCGGACGCGCCGATCGCGATCGCGTCACCGGTCGGCAGCGTCGGGCTGCGGGGGTCGGAGGACGTGCTTCACGCTTTGCTCTCGGCCGTGACGGCCCGTCAGGCCGTGCAGTTTCCGCATCGCCCGTCGCGCACTGAGCCGTACGCCCTGCGCACGGTCGAGCCGTGGGGCGTTGTCACCGAGAAGGGTCGCTGGTACCTGGTCGGGCATGACCGCGACCGCGACGCCACCCGTACGTTCCGGCTGTCTCGCATCGGCGCCGAGGTGACACCGATCGGACCGGCCGGCGCCGTTGTCCCTCCTGAGGACGTCGACCTGCGCGACATCGTCGCCAAGGCGGTCGGCGATGCGCCGACGGGGTTCAAGGCGCAGGTCTGGGTCGCCGACGGGCGCGCCACCGCGCTGCGACACGCGGGGACATCGCTGGGCGCGCGGCAGGTCAACGGCCGCGACGGCGACGTCATCGAAGTCGACATCGGCACCACCGGCCGGCTGGCCCGCGATATCGCCGGGTACGCCGCCGATGCGGTCGTCCTGGAGCCGGCGACGCTGCGCGACGATGTGCTGAGCCTGCTACGCGCCCACGTCGAGGAGGTCCGTCGGTGACTCCCGTGTCTACCCGCCTGGTCCGGCTGCTCAACATGGTCCCGTACTTCCAGGCCAACCCGCGGGTCACCCGTGCTCAAGCAGCCTCCGACCTCGGGGTTTCGGTCAAGCAGCTAGGGGATGACCTCGACCAGCTGTGGCTGTGCGGGCTGCCGGGGTATGGCCCGGGCGACCTGATCGACTTCGAATTCACCGGCGACAACATCGAGGTGACGTTCTCTGCCGGAATGGACACACCGCTGAAGCTGACATCGCCGGAGGCGACCGGACTGCTGGTGGCGCTGCGCGCGCTCGCCGACATCCCGGGCGTGGTCGATCCGGAGGCGGCCCGCAGCGCGATCGCCAAGATCGAGGCGGCCGCCGGCGCCGCGGGAGATGGCAACGACGTCACCGCGGTCGGCGCGCCCGCGCCTGTCGAGAGTGCGGCCGCCGCCGCGGTGCGTGCCGCGGTGCGTGACACCAAGGCGCTGAGCATCGACTACTACGCCGCCTCGCACGACACCCTGGCCACCCGGATCGTCGATCCGATCCGGGTCGTGCTCGTCGGCGACCAGAGCTACCTGGAGGCGTGGTCGCGGGAGGCCGAAGGCGTCCGGCTGTTCCGGTTCGACCGCATCGTCGACGCCGCGGTGCTCGACGAGCCCTCTGCGCCACCAGAACCCGCGATCCAGGCGCCGCCGGACACCTCACTGTTCGATGCCGACCCGTCGCTGCCGTCGGCGACGCTGCGGCTGTCGCCGGCCGCCTCGTGGATGTTCGAGTACTACCCGATGCGCCTGCTGCGCGAGCTGCCGGACGGCTATTGTGAGGCGGCGATGACCTACGCCTCCGAAGACTGGATGGCCCGTCAGGTGCTCGGGCTGGGGTCGGCGGTGCGGGTGCTGGAGCCGGACTCGCTGGCCGCCCGGATCGCCGGCGACGCCGCGGCGGCGCTGGAGGCGTACGCGGCCGCCGCGCGGTCCCGCTGATCGAACCGCGGCTGCGGTAGCATCGTGGAGACATCTGGAGGTAAATACACGTGAACGCTCTGACTCCGGGTCACCTGGCTATCATCGCGGTCCTGGTGATTGTTTTGTTCGGCGCCAAGAGGCTTCCCGACGCCGCGCGCTCACTGGGCAAGTCGCTGCGGATTTTCAAGTCCGAGGTCCGCGAACTGCAAAGCGACCACAAATCCGAAGCGTCCGCCGCCCCGGCCGCGCCGGCACAGCCGGTGCATTCCGAGCGGGTAGAACCGCCGGCGGCTGACGGTCGCTCGGCCTAGCCGGCTCCGCTTCCACGGCGCCCGAGCGCCTCTTCACTGTGCGCACCACCGGTTTATTCAGGCGGCTCGACCCGCGTTCCCGTCGCAGCCGCACCAATCCCGACGCGACCATGTCGCTGGTCGCCCATCTGACCGAGCTGCGCACGCGGCTGCTGATCTCGTTGGTTGCCGTCGCGCTGACCACCGCGATCGGGTTCGTCTGGTATTCGCATTCGTTGTTCGGGCTGGAAAGCCTGGGCGAGTGGCTGCGACACCCGTATTGCGCGCTACCGGCGTCGGCGCGGGCCGACATTGCCAACGGACACTGCCGGCTGCTGGCGACAGCGCCGTTCGAGCAATTCATGCTGCGGTTGAAGGTCGCGCTGACGGCCGGCGTGGTGATGGCCTGCCCGGTGTGGCTGTACCAACTCTGGGCGTTCATCACCCCGGGTCTGTACAAGAAGGAGAAGCGTTTCGCGGTCGCGTTCGTGGTGCCGGCCGCGTTGCTGTTCGTTACCGGCGCGGTGCTGGCGTACCTCGTGCTGGCCAAGGCCCTGCAGTTCCTGTTGACGGTCGGCAGCGACGTGCAGGTGACCGCGCTCTCCGGTGACCGCTACTTCGGTTTTCTGATCAACCTGCTGCTGGTGTTCGGGGTCAGCTTCGAATTCCCGCTGCTGGTCGTGATGCTGAACTTCGTCGGGGTGCTGACCTATGCGCGGCTGAAGTCCTGGCGACGCGGCCTGATTTTCGCGATGTTCGTGTTCGCCGCCGTGTTCACGCCGGGCTCGGATCCGTTCTCGATGACGGCACTGGGCTTGGCGCTGACGCTGTTGCTCGAGCTCGCCATCCAGATCGCTCGTGTGCACGACAAGCGCAAAGCCCGACGGGAGGCACTGACCACCCTCAACGATGACGAAGCCTCGATCATCGAGCCGCCGCCCACGGTCGACCCACCTTCACCGGTGGGCGTGCCGTCGAGCTCCTCCGGACCTCATGACGACATCACCTGAGGCTCTCGCCGGCGAATTCGACCGATTCGCAGCCGACTTGGCGTTCGAGCTCGACCCGTTTCAGCGGCGGGCCTGCGCGGCACTGCAAGGTGGCCACGGTGTCCTGGTGTGCGCCCCGACCGGCGCCGGCAAGACCATCGTGGGCGAGTTCGCGGTGCACCTGGCGCTCGCGTCCGGGGGCAAATGCTTCTACACCACGCCGATCAAGGCGCTGAGCAATCAGAAGTACAACGACTTCGTCGCCCGCTACGGCAAGGAGCGGATCGGGTTGCTCACCGGCGACCTGTCAGTGAACGCCGGCGCACCGGTGGTGGTGATGACCACCGAGGTGCTGCGGAACATGCTCTACGCGGATTCGCCTGCGCTGCAAGGTCTTTCATATGTAGTGATGGACGAGGTGCACTTCCTTGCCGACCGGATGCGGGGCGCGGTGTGGGAAGAGGTGATCCTGCACCTGCCCGAGGATGTGCGACTGGTGAGCCTGTCCGCGACGGTGAGCAACGCCGAGGAGTTCGGCGGCTGGATCCAGACCGTGCGCGGCGACACGACCGTGGTGGTCGACGACCATCGGCCGGTCCCGCTGTGGCAGCACATGCTGGTCGGCAAGCGGTTGTTCGATCTGTTCGACTACGCGGCCCACGAGCCGGGGGACCGGCGGCATGCGATCGTCGACCCGAACCTGTTGCGCCACATCGCCAATCGCCGCGAGGCCGATCGACTATCCGACTGGCGCGGCCCGCGTCGCGCAGGGGGCGGTGGCAGGGGAGGATCGGGACGCTCCGACCACCGCGGTTTCTACCGCCCGCCGTCGCGGCCCGACGTGATCCGCATGCTCGATGCGGACGGCCTGCTGCCGGCGATCACCTTCATCTTCTCCCGCGTGGGCTGCGACGCCGCGGTGACGCAATGTCTGCGGTCGTCGCTGCGGCTGACCTCCGAGGAGGAGCGGGCGCAGATCGCTGAGGTGATCGAGCACCGCTGCGGCGACCTCGAAGACTCCGACCTCGAGGTGCTCGGCTATTACGAGTGGCGCGAGGCCCTGATGCGTGGCATCGCCGCCCACCACGCCGGCTTGTTGCCGGTATTCCGGCACACCGTCGAAGAGCTGTTCGCCGCTGGGCTGATCCGCGCTGTATTCGCCACCGAGACATTGGCTTTGGGCATCAACATGCCGGCTCGCACGGTGGTGTTGGAGCGACTGGTCAAGTACAACGGTGAGCAGCACCTGCCGCTGACCCCCGGGGAGTACACGCAGCTGACCGGCCGGGCCGGGCGGCGCGGCATCGACGTCGAAGGTCACGCCGTCGTGCTGTGGCACCCGGGTGAAGAAACCACCGAACCGGCCGAGGTCGCCGGACTGGCGTCGACCCGAACCTTCCCGCTGCGCAGTTCGTTTGCGCCGTCGTACAACATGACGATCAATCTGGTGAACCGGGTGGGCACCGAGCAGGCGCACCGGCTGCTGGAGCGGTCGTTCGCGCAGTATCAGGCCGACCGCTCGGTGGTGAGCCTGGTTCGCGGCGTGGAACGCGGCCAACAGATGCTCGACGATGTCGCAGCCGAACTCGGTGGCAAGGACGCGCCGATCCTGGATTACGCCCGACTGCGCGAGCAGATCAGCCAGCAGGAGCGCGCCCAGGCGCGGGCGTCGCGGCTGCAGCGCCGGCAGGCGATCAACGATGCGCTCTCCGCGCTGCGCAAGGGCGACATCATCACGATCACCCACGGGCGGCGCGGTGGTCTGGCCGTCGTGCTGGAACCGGCCCGCGACGACTCCGACCCGCGGCCGTTGGTGCTCACCGAAAACCGTTGGGCCGGAAGGATTTCATCGGCCGACTACTCCGGCGAGTCGGCGCCGGTCGGGTCGATGACCTTGCCTAAGCGGATCGAGCACCGGCAGCCCCGCGTCCGTCGCGACCTGGCCTCGGCGCTGCGTTCGGCGGCTGCTGGAATCTCGACCTCGGGTGAACATCGCGGCAAGCGTGCCGAAAGCCGCGACGGTGACCCCGAGTCGGTGGCGCTGCGGGAGAAGATGCGTCGCCATCCCGCCCACCGCGACGCCGATCGCGAGACCCGGATGCGAGTGGCCGAGCGCTACCTGCGGATCGAACGCGAGAACGCCGCGCTGGAAAAGAAAGTCGCCGCCGCCACCAACTCACTGGCCCGCACCTTCGACCGGATCGTGGGCCTGCTGACCGAACGCGGGTTCATCGCCCTCGAGGACGGCGGTCCCACGGTGACCGACGACGGTCGGTTGCTGGCCCGGATCTACAGCGAGAGCGACCTGTTGGTCGCCGAATGCCTGCGCACCGATGCGTGGACCGGCCTCAAGGACGCCGAGTTGGCCGCCGTGCTGTCGGCGGTGCTCTTCGAGACGCGCGGCAGCGACGGGCCCGGGGCGCCGCGCAACGAGCAAGTCCCGACACCGCGGCTGCGCCAGGCCCTGACGCAAACCCGGCGGCTGTCGTCAGCGTTGCGTGCCGACGAGCATCGCCACCACATCACGCCGAGTCGCGAACCCGATGACGGCTTCGTCGCCGCCATCTACCGGTGGGCCAGCAGCGGCGACCTGGTCACCGCGCTGGCCGCCGCCGACGCGGAGGGCACCGGTTCGGCGCTGTCACCGGGGGATTTCGTCCGCTGGTGCCGGCAAGTGCTTGACCTGCTCGACCAGGTTCGCAATGCCGCACCGCAACCGGAGTTGCGGGCGACCGCCAAGCGCGCGATCGACGCGGTTCGGCGCGGTGTAGTGGCAGTTGACGCCGGGTAGGCTGAGCCGAAGTTACGGTTGCTTAGGGCGACCGACGCGAGGACTGCAATCGCCGATCGAGAGGACTGGGACACGATGAGTGGACCGCAGGGAACCGACCCGACGCAAGGGTGGCAGCCGCCTCAGGGTGAAGGTCAGCACTCCGGCGAGGACCACACTCAGCAGGCGTCGCCCTGGCAGCAGCAAGGCGGTGGTGAGCACGGCTGGCAGCCCTCGGGCGGCGAACAGCAGACTTGGCACGCGCCCGCCTACACCCCCACCGAATACGGGCAGTATCAGCAGCCGCCCACGCAGTACTATCCGCCGGCGCAGTATCCGCAGGGCTACCCGCAGCAGGGCCAGTACGGCGCCGGCCAGCCCGCCGCCTACGGGCAGCCGGGGCAGTACGCCCAACCGGGTCAACCCGGTCAATACACGCAACCAGGCCAGTACGGTCAGCCGGGCCAATACCCGCAGCAACCCGGCCAGCCTGGGCAGTACGGCCAGTACCCGGGACCCTACGGACAGCCGCCAGCCGGCCCGCAGCGGTCGAAGAAGACGATCGGCACCATCGCCGGGGTGTTGGCCGCCGTCCTGGTGGCGGTGATTCTGGTGCTGGGATTCTGGGCTCCCGGATTCTTCGTCACCACCAAGCTCGACGTCGGCAAGGCGCAGGCGGGCGTGCAGCAGATCCTCAGCGACGGCACCAATGGCTACGGTGCGAAGAACGTCAAGGACGTCAAGTGCAACAACGGCCAGAACCCGACCGTCAAGAAGGGCGCCACCTTCGACTGTGACGTCAGCATCGACGGCACCAAGCGTTCCGTGACCGTGACGTTCCAGGACAACAAGGGGACCTACGAAGTCGGTCGACCCAAGTAATTCACGATCCGGGCAGCGCGTCGAGCGCTTTCTGCAGCCGGGCGATCGACGACCCGACCCCCAACTGGGTCGCGAGTTCGGCGACCCGTTTCGGGTCGGCGGCCGCTAGCGGTAGCGCATCGGTGGCCGTTGAAAGGGTGATCGGGGCGTCGGTGGCGACGGCCACGACCGGACCGGCCACCTCGATGTAGTCGGCGGCCGCTCGCAGTTTCGCCCGAACACCCTTGGCCAGTGAGGACTTCGGGTCGTCGACGGCGGTCAGGATCGCCGCCAGCGAGCCGTGCTGTGCCAGCAGCGTCGCCGCGGTTTTCTCGCCCACACCTGGTACGCCGGGCAACCCGTCGGACGGGTCGCCGCGCAGCAGCGCCAACTCGGCGTACCCTTCGCCGGCCCGATCGGCCGGCACGCCGTAGCGCTCCGCCACCTCGACGGGGCCCATCAGCGTCGCGTTGGTTAGGCCGCGGCCCAGGTAGAGCACCCGGATCGCGACCGGCTCGTCGCGGACCACCTGCAGCAGATCGCGGTCGCCACTGACGACCACGACCGGGTCGCGCCGTTCCTGGGCGGCCAGCGTGCCGATCACGTCGTCGGCTTCGTAACCCTCGGCACCGGCGGTGCAGATGCCGAACGCGTCGAGGAGCTCGGCAATCATCTCGACTTGCGGCGACAGGTCGTCCGGGACTTCCTCGACATCGGGTTGCCCGCTTGGGTTTTCCTCCTCAACCCGATGTGCCTTGTACGACGGGATTCGGTCGACCCGAAACTGCGGTCGCCAATCCAAATCCAGGCAAACCACCAGCCGCGCCGGTTGGTGCCGGGTGATCACGGTGGCCACTGAGTCGATGAAACCGCGGACCGCGTTGACCGGTCGGCCGTCGGGAGAGGTGATGGAGGAGGGGACGCCGAAGAACGAACGGAACCACATGCTCGCGCCGTCGAGCAGCAGCAGCGGTGCGGACATGCTCGTCATCCTGCCAGTAGCCTTGCACCCATGGGTTCTGACCGCTTCGATGCCGAGGTGTACCGCCGCCGGGTCGCGGCCGCGACCGCGGCAACCGCGAAGGCAGGTTTGGCCGGCCTGGTGATCACCCCGGGGTACGACCTGCGTTACCTGCTCGGCTCGCGCGCGCAGACGTTCGAACGCCTCACCGCGCTGGTGTTGCCGGTGTCCGGCGACCCGACCATTGTGGTGCCGCGGTTGGAACTGGCATCGCTGAAGCAGTCCGCGGTCGCCGATCTCGGTGTCGCAGTACGGGATTGGGTCGACGGTGACGACCCCTACGCGCTGGTCGCCGACGCCCTGGGTGGCGGCCCGGCGGCGACGGCGGTCACCGACTCGATGCCCGCGCTGCACTTGTTGCCGCTGGCCGACGTCCTCGGCGCGCTGCCGGTGCTGGCCACCGACGTGCTGCGCGAACTGCGGATGGTCAAGGACGCCGCCGAGGTCGACGCGCTGCGCAAAGCGGGCGCGGCGATCGACCGGGTGCACGCGCGGGTGCCCGAGTTCCTGGTGCCGGGCCGCACCGAGGCCGACGTCGCCGCCGACATCGCCGAAGCCATTGTCGCCGAGGGACATACGGAGGTGGCGTTCGTCATCGTCGGCTCCGGGCCGCACGGCGCCGACCCGCACCACGAATACTCCGACCGCGAGATCGAGATCGGCGACATCGTCGTCGTCGACATCGGCGGGCCCTACGCGCCGGGATACAACTCGGACTCGACCCGCACCTACAGCATCGGTGAGCCCAGTCCCGAAGTGGTGCAGCACTATTCGGTTTTGCAGCGGGCCCAACAAGCCGCGGTCGCCGCGGTGCGACCCGGAGTGACCGCCGAACAGGTCGACGCCGCGGCCCGCGACGTACTGGCCGAAGCCGGCCTTGCCGAGTATTTCGTGCACCGCACCGGGCACGGCATCGGATTGTCGGTGCATGAAGAGCCCTACATCGTCGCCGGCAACGACCTGCCGTTGCAGGCCGGTATGGCGTTCTCCGTCGAACCCGGGATCTACTTCCCGGGCCAGTGGGGCGCCCGCATCGAGGACATCGTCGTGGTGGCCGAAGACGGTGCCGAGTCGGTGAACCACCGCCCGCACGAACTGGTCGTGGTGCCCGTCTAGCCGTACCGAGTCGAGCGCTGCGACCACCGTGAGTATTAGGCTCGAACGATGACCGACCACGACCGCACCGCCGCCCGCCGAGAGATCACCAACGCGTTGATGAACGCGCTGGAACGTCGACACGAAGTGCTGGATCTGATCGTCAAGGCCGACGATCGGCCGTCGGCGGTGGACGGCATCGTCGAATTGCTGGGCACCTCACGGCTGGGCGCCGAAGCGGTGATCGGAATGTCGTTCGACCAGTTGACCAAGGACTCGCGCAAGAAGATCATCGCCGAGCTCGAAGATCTCAACAACATCTTGAGCTTCACCTTCAAAGACCGTCCGGCCAGCGCGGGTGAAACCCTGGCGCTGCGCGCGTTCTCCGGCAAGTCCGACCACGACATCTTCGCGGCGCGCACCCAGGAGATGGGCGCCAAAGGCGACGGCTCGGGCGCTCCCGCCGCCGATCTCGAGGACGAAATCCGTTCGGCGCAAGATCGATTCGAGGCCGAAGAGGCGGCCTGGTTCGTCGCGGTGGACGGCGACGAGAAGGTCGGCATGGTGTTCGGCGAGCTCAACGAGCACGAGGTACACGTCCGGATCTGGATCCACCCGGACTACCGGCACCGGGGCTATGGCACTGCCGCGCTGGCCAAGTCGCGACCGGAGATGGCGGCGTACTTCCCGGCGGTGCCGCTGGTGATCCGGGCGCCGGGCGCCACGCTCGTCTAGCGGGCTAGTCGCCCTTGCGGTTCAACAGATCCGAGGAACCCAGCACGCGCTCGATCTGCACCTCGATCACCACCCGCCGCGGGTTCTCCCGCGGTGTGCGGTAGCGCTGAGCGTAGCGGAGTTCGGCGTCGCGGACGGCGTCGCTGTCGCCGTTGACGCTGGCTCGCCCTTCCAGTGAGAGCCAGCGGGCGCCGTCGACCTGGCTGAGCACGGCGACCCCGCCGCGGTCGGCATTGACGGCTTTCTGCGAGCCGCCGGTCGTGATCACCCGCGCGATGTGAGTCTTCGGGTCGAAGGTGAAACCAACCGCAACCACGTGCGGCGAGTTGTCGGCGCGCAGCGTGGTCAGCATCGCGAGGTGACGCTCGGTCAGAAACGCCAGTGCGTCGTTGGTCAGCCGCGCCGTGGAGTTCGCCATCACCGCTCACGCTAGCGCAGGACATAATCGCAGCCGTGGATGACACGGGCGCGCAGACAGTGCTGATTCTCGGCGGTCGCAGCGAAATCGGCACCGAGCTCGCGGTGCGGCTGGCTCCCGGCGCCTCGATCGTGCTGGCGGCCCGCAACGCCGGCCGGCTCGACGAACAGGTCGCGGCGATCCGGGCGGCCGGGGCGGTGAGTGTGGCATGCGTCGAATTCGACGCCGACGACCTGGAATCACACGGCGCACTGATCGATTCAGTGATCGCCGCCCACGGGCCGATCGACGTCGCGGTGCTGGCGTTCGGCATTCTCGGCGACCAAAGCCGCGCCGAGACCGACGCCGCGCACGCGGTCGCCGTCGTCCACACCGATTACGTCGCGCAGGTCAGCCTGCTCACCGAGCTTGCCGCCGCGATGCGGCCGACCGGCCGCGGAGCGCTGGTGGTGTTCTCGTCGGTGGCCGGGGTTCGGGTGCGGCGGGCCAACTACGTCTACGGGTCGGCGAAGGCGGGTCTGGACGGGTTCGCCAGCGGGCTGGCCGACGCGCTGCATGGCAGCGGCGTGCGGCTGCTGATCGTGCGGCCCGGGTTCGTGATCGGGCGGATGACCGAAGGCATGACGCCCGCGCCGTTGTCCAGCACGCCCGCGCAGGTGGCCGCGGCGACCGCCCGGGCGTTGGCCGGCCGCCGCCGGACGGTGTGGATTCCGTGGACGCTGCGGCCGGTGTTCTTCGGCTTCAAGCTGCTTCCGCAGTTCGTCTGGCGCCGGATGCCGCGCTGAGCGTTACGTCGTCACAGCGGACGGCGGCGCACCGATTTCCCGGTGATGACCTTGGCCGCGATCACGGCCAGTCGCGCCATCCCGACATAGGTCGTCGGGTTGAACATCGTCGGCCATTTCGTCCTGACCAGGTGGTCGCTGAGCGGCCGGCGGGCGAAGCGGTCCTGCAACCAGCGCAACGCCATCGGCGCCGACAACGGATGCAGCAACAGGTGCTCGTTGAACGCGTCGCGGTGGTAGGTGACGTCGGCGCCGCCGGCCGAATACGCGTCGGCCAACCGGTCGATGTCCTCGACGTCGATCAGGTAGTCGTGCACCGCCTGCACGATCAGCACCGGCGGTGTGGGTACCTTGGCGCCCAACCGGATGCTCTCGAAGACGTGCTGGACCTCCGGCATGGTCAGGATCTCCTCGAGCGGGCGGTCGAGGTAGTCGGCCATATCCTTTTTGGCCATCCGGATGACCGCGCCGACCGTCGTCATGCTCTCCAGCCGTCGCAGCAGCGCGCGTCCGTCCTCGCTGGCGTGCTCATCGATCACCTTGTTCAGCTCGGGATAGATGTGCACCAGCGCCGCCACCACCATGGCCGGCAGCCCGGACAGGAAGCTGCCGTTGAGCCGGCGGAAGGTGTGGCCGAGGTCGCCGACCGGCGAGCCCAGGACCGCGCCGCAGATCTCCAGCTCGGGCGCGTAGTCGGCGCACAGCTCGGCCGCCCACGCGGTCGCCAGCCCGCCGCCGGAGTAGCCCCACAGCGCCACCGGCGCCGACGACGACAGCCCGAGGCGCTCGGCGTTCAGCGCCGCGCGGATGCCGTCGAGAATGAAGTAGCCGGGCTCGAACGGTGCCCCCCACATGCCGGCGCGGCCTTCGTGGTCGGGAATCGACACCGCCCAGCCCTCGGCGAGCGCGGCAGAGATCAGCAGAAACTCCAGCTGAGCCAGCGAACCCAGCGCGAAGGCGCGTCGCCGCAATGCGTAGGACGGGAAGCAGCGAGACGACACGGCGTCGATCGCGCATTGGTAGGACAGGATCGGGCACGGTCGCTCGGGAGTCGCATCGGCGGGCACCAACACGGTGGTCGCCGTCGCCTCCGGCTGGCCGTTCATGTCGGTGGTTCGGTAAAGCAACTGGGTGGCCATGATCTGCTGCGGGATCAGGCCCAGGAACGCCAGCTCAACGTCACGCGAGCGCAGGACGGTGCCGGGCTCGGCGTGCTGGAAGCCGGGCGGCGGCTCGTAGAACGGGTCCTTCGACGGCAGTTGCGGACGCGCTTTTGTCTGCAACTCCTCGTGCGGGGCGACTCCGATCCACTCTGCACCGGTCGTGGTCGCCAGGTTCCCAATATCCATCTGGACATTCTGTCTTAAGAAGGCATTAAGAATCCAGTCGGATCGCCGGTGATTCGCTCACTTCACGCCGAACCGGGAGGTCGCAGCGCCGCAAATTCATCGGTAACGCGCAACTGGGAATCCGTGAAACGGTACAACGCGGCCGGACGACCGCCGCTGCGGCCGGACTGCGCGACGGTGCCGGTGGGGCTGATCACGCCGCGCCGGGCCAGTACGCGCTGCAGGTTGGTGGTGTCGACTTGGTAGCCCAGCGTGGCGCTGTAGATGTCGCGCAACGTCGACATGGCGAATTCGGTCGGTGCCAGGGCGAATCCGATGTTCGTGTACGACATCTTGGCGGCCAGGCGGGTGCGGGCGTGCTCGACCATCGGGCCGTGGTCGAACGCCATCGGGGGCAGCGAGGTGACGGGATGCCAGCTGGTGTCCGACGGCAGTTCCGGGGTGGCAGGGGAGGGCACCAGGCCCAGGAAGGTCGATGCGATCGTGCGGGTGTCGGGCAGTCGCTCGGGCTCGGAAAACACGGCGAGCTGTTCAAGATGAGTGACCTCGCGCAGGTCGACCTTCTCGGCGAGTTGGCGCCGCACCGACGTCGTCATATCTTCGTCGTGGCGTAACCGCCCGCCGGGCAGCGACCACGCATCGCGCTGAGGATCGCGGGCACGTTGCCACAGCAGGACGTTGAGCTCAGGTTTCTGCGACTTCGGGCCTGGTCCGAGCCCGCGAACCTGGAATACGACAGCGAGCACTTCGTGCGCAGTGCTACCATTGGCCATGTTTTCGATTATAAGTCGAAAACCCATTGCCGGGAGGCGAAAGGATCGACTATGGCAGTCGTGAATCGCACCGACGTGCGGTCAAACGGACTGGATACTGACGTGGCAAACGATCTGGCCGCAGGAATCACGAACTCTCCCAACGGTTTCGGTGGTATCGAGGGCGACGAGCAATGGGCGGCGGAAATTCGCCGGCTGGCCGATCTCCGCAACGCGACGATTCTGGCGCACAACTACCAGTTGCCGGCCATCCAAGATGTCGCCGACCACGTAGGCGACTCGCTCGCGTTGTCGCGGGTCGCGGCCGAAGCCGCCGAAGACACCATCGTGTTCTGCGGTGTGCACTTCATGGCCGAGACCGCCAAGATCCTGAGCCCGGAGAAGACGGTCCTCATCCCGGACCAGCGCGCTGGGTGTTCGCTGGCCGATTCGATCACCCCCGACGACCTGCAGGCCTGGAAAGACGAGCACCCCGGCGCCGTCGTCGTCTCCTACGTCAACACCACCGCCGCGGTGAAGGCGCTCACCGACGTCTGCTGCACCTCATCCAACGCCGTCGACGTCGTCGCATCCATCGATCCGGCGCGCGATGTGCTGTTCTGCCCAGACCAGTTCCTCGGGGCGCACGTGCGCCGCATGACGGGCCGCGACAACGTGCACGTCTGGGCCGGGGAATGCCACGTGCACGCCGGGATCAACGGCGACGAGCTCGCCGAGCAGGCGCGCAAGCACCCCGACGCCGAGCTGTTCGTCCATCCCGAATGCGGCTGCGCGACATCGGCGCTGTATCTCGCCGGCGAGGGCGCGTTTCCCGAAGACCGGGTCAAGATCCTGTCGACTGGCGGCATGCTGGACGCGGCGCGGGAGACCCGAGCCCGTCAGGTGCTGGTCGCCACCGAGGTCGGCATGCTGTATCAGCTGCGAAATGCCGCTCCCGACACCGACTTTCAGGCCGTCAATGACCGTGCCTCATGCAGGTATATGAAGATGATCACCCCCGCCGCGCTGTTGCGTTGCCTGATCGAGGGTGCCGACGAAGTCGACGTCGACCCGCAGACGGCGGCGCGAGCACGCAGGAGCGTGCAGCGGATGATTGCGATCGGCCAACCGGGCGGCGGCGAATGAACATCCGTGGGGCCTGGCAGGAGACCGCCGACGTCGTGGTTATAGGTACCGGCGTAGGCGGTTTGGCCGCCGCGCTGGCGGCGCACCGGGCCGGCCGCCGGGTCGTCGTGCTCAGCAAGGCCGGACGCAAATCCGGCGGAACGGCTACGCACTACGCGCAAGGCGGCATCGCTGTGGTGCTTCCGGACAACGACGACTCGATTGACGCGCACGTCGCCGACACGCTGGCCGCCGGCGGCGGTCTGTGCGATCCCGACGCGGTGACCTCGATCGTCGCCGACGGCTATCGGGCAGTGACCGAATTGGTCCGCGACGGAGCACGATTCGACGAATCCTCGGCGGGCGTCTGGACGCTGAGCCGCGAGGGTGGGCACTCCCGCCGGCGCATCGTGCACGCCAACGGCGATGCCACCGGCGCCGAGGTCCAACGTGCTCTCGACCACGCGGCCGACACCCTGGATATCCGCACCAAACACACTGCGCTGCAACTGCTCCGCGACGCCGGCTCGATAACCGGCGTGCTGGTCGCCAATCGCCAGGGGATCGGCGTCGTTCATGCGCCGTCGGTGATCCTGGCCACCGGGGGGCTGGGGCAGCTCTACAGTGCGACCACCAACCCCGACGGCTCGACCGGCGACGGGATTGCGCTGGCGTTGTGGGCCGGCCTCGCGGTGAGCGACATCGAGTTCATCCAGTTCCACCCCACGATGCTGTACTCGCCCGCTTCCGGCCATGGCGCGGGTAGACGACGGCCGCTGGTCACCGAGGCGATCCGTGGTGAAGGCGCGGTTCTGGTTGACAGCCAAGGTAATTCGGTTACTGCCGGGGTACACCCGATGGGCGATCTGGCTCCCCGAGACGTGGTCGCCGGCGCGATCGACGCCCGGCTGCGAGCAACCGGAGAGCCGTGCGTGTTCCTCGACGCCCGCGGAATCGCTGATTTCAAGCGCCGCTTCCCGACTGTCACCGCGTCCTGCCGGGCGGCCGGCGTCGACCCGGCGACCCAGCCCATTCCGGTGGTTCCCGGGGCGCACTACAGCTGCGGCGGCGTGGTGACCGACGTTCACGGTCGCACCGAACTGCCCGGGCTGTTCGCCGCCGGGGAAGTCGCGCGGACCGGTATGCACGGCGCCAACCGACTGGCGTCCAACAGCCTGTTGGAGGGTTTGGTCGTCGGGGGACGGGCCGGCAAAGCCGCTGCTGCGCACGCAACCCTGCGCGGCCAGGTGCGCGCTGCCGTCGCCGAGCCGAACGAATGTCCGTCGCTCGACCGCGGCGATCTGCAGCGGGCGATGAGCGGCGACGCCTCCGTGGTGCGCGACGCAGACGGGCTGTGCCAGTTGATCGACACACTGTCGGCGGCATCGGTCAGCGCCGTCGTCACGCGAGCTGGGTTCGAAAATGCCGCACTGACGGTCACCGCCCGCGCCGTCGCCGCTGCCGCACTTGCTCGCGAGGAAAGCCGCGGCTGCCACCATCGGGCTGAATATGCCGACGCCGCAGCAACTCCCGCGTCCAGTCTGGTTGTTCGACTGGCCGCCGATTGCGGAGCTGAGGTCGAGGCGTTGGCGGCGGCGTCCTGATGGCCCTCTCGAACAGCGAGCTCACCGAGGCTCGCGCCACGATCTCCCGTGCGCTCGACGAGGACCTGCGTTACGGCCCCGACATCACGACGGCGGCGACCGTGCCCGACGGCGCGTCCACCACCGCCTCGCTGATCACCCGCGAACCCGGTGTCATCGCCGGCGTCGACGTCGCGATCCTGGTACTCGACGAAGTCCTGGGGTCTGACGGATACCGGATCGTCAACCGCGTCGACGACGGAACCCGTTTGCAGCCAGGGGATTCGGCGTTGACGGTCGAGGCGCGGATGCACGGACTGTTGACCGCCGAACGCACGTTGCTGAATCTGGTGTGCCATCTTTCCGGGATCGCCACGGCCACCGCGGCGTGGGTGGACGCGGTGGACGGAACCAAGACGAAGATCCGTGACACCCGCAAGACGCTGCCCGGTCTGCGCTCGCTGCAGAAGTACGCGGTGCGAGTCGGCGGGGGTGTGAACCACCGGTTAGGCCTCGGTGATGCGGCGCTGATCAAAGACAACCACGTCGCCGCCGCGGGTTCGGTGGTGGCCGCGCTGCGCGCGGTGCGGGCCGCCGCGCCCGATCTGCCGTGCGAGGTCGAGGTTGACTCACTCGAGCAGCTCGACGAAATCCTCTCGGAGAATGCCGAATTGGTGTTGCTCGACAACTTCCCGGTCTGGCAGACCCAGATCGCGGTGCAGCGTCGCGATACCAGGGCGCCTGGCACCAAACTCGAGTCCTCCGGCGGAATTTCGTTGGACACCGCCGCCGACTACGCCGGGACCGGCGTCGACTACCTCGCGGTCGGTGCACTCACCCATTCGGTGCGGGTGCTCGACATCGGTTTGGACATCTAGCGGCTCAACAGCCGCCGCGCCGATGGCTTGACGGCTTCCAGCGAGGTTGCGGTTCCGGAGACTCGGGCAAGTATCAGCGCGCCCTCGATCAGTGAGATAACGGCGAGGCCCACGCTTTTCGCGTCTTCGGGCGGCCAGTCATCGTGCCGCAACCGCTGCTCGACTGCCGTACACCAGCCGTCGAACGCGCGCGCCGACGCCGCGCGGACCAGCTCGCTGGCATGGACGGCCTCGGTCGCGATCGGCTCGATCGGGCATCCATCTCGCCAATCCGCGGTCAGGCCGGCGATCAGGATGTCGACCCAGCGATCGATGATGTCGGCCACCGGAACGTCTTTGGCCAGCAGCCCACGCAGCAGCTCCCCGATGGCCGTCCCGCTGTCCTCGACAACCGACGCGGCCAACTGCTGCTTGCCCTGTGGAAAGTGGTGGTAGAGCGAACCGGCCCGGACGCCCGCTTCCTCGAGGATCTGGTTGAGCCCGGTGGCGGCGTACCCCTGTCGCCGGAACAAGGTGGTCGCGGCGCGGACCAGCGCGGGACGACTGCGGTCGGGTCGGGGCACGGCATTGACTTTACTTGAGTGATCACTCAAGAATGTGGTGATGAGGCAATTGACGTTCGAAGAGGCAGGTCGTTACGCATGGCGTGAGGTCCCCGACCCGGAGATCAACGGGCCGCAGCAGGCACTGGTCAGGCCGCTGCAGGTGGCGTGCTGCGACCTCGATGTCGCGGTCGCCCGCGGCGCGGCGCCGCTGCCACCCGGCTACGCGGTCGGACACGAGGGCCTGGCCGAGGTCGTCGCCGTCGGCGATGAGGTCACGGATGTGACGATGGGCGACCGGGTGGTGGTCCCGTTCCAGATCAGTTGCGGGACATGTCGCGAGTGTCGCCGCGGCGTCACCAGTTCGTGCGGCTCGGTGCCGTTGATGGCGATGTACGGATTGGGTCCGCTGGCCGGCCTGGACGGCGGCGGGTTCATGTCCGACCTCGTGCTCGTCCCCTACGCCGACGCGATGCTGATCCCCCTTCCGGCCACCGTCGACCCGATTGCCGTCGCGTCGCTCTCGGACAACATTCCGGACGGCTGGCGGGCGATCGGCCCGTTCGCGGCGGAGCTGGCCGGCCTGGAGTCCGCCGATCGTCGGGTGCTGGTGGTCGGCCGGCTGTCGATCGGGCTGTACGCGGCGGCGCTGGCCGTCGCGCTCGGCTGTCAGGTCGACTACGTCGACACCGACCCGTCCCGCCTCGCCGCGGCGGAGAAGACCGGCGCGACCGTTCACGACCTCGCCAGGCCGGACAAGTCCTGGGACCCCTACCCGGTCACGGTGCACACCGCCGGCGACCCGAAGCTGCTGTCCGCGACGCTGCGAGCGACCTGGCCGGACGGGGTGTGCACCGACACCGGCATCTACTTCCAGCCGAGCGTCGAGATACCGATGCTGCAGACCTACACGCGGGGAGTGCGCTTCGCCACCGGCCGGGTCAGCGCCCGCGCCGTCATTCCGCAGATCCTGGACGTGCTGGCCGGCGGATGCGACCTGTCGCCGATAGTCGATCGCGTGGTCCCGTGGGAAGACGCGCCCTCGGCCTGGCCGGCGATGACCGGCAAGACCGTCTTCACCAGGTCCTAGGTCCTCGCGAGCGCCCCGTCTCGCGGCTAGGCGATGTCAGCGACGAAGACGCCGACCCGTCCTACCTGCCGCTTCGCCAAGAACGGCAGCCCCGTGCCGTCACTGCCGGCGGGCAGGACACGCGGGTTGGTGATGTGAACGCTCGAGCGAATGAAATGCACGTCGGCCTCGCCGGCGGCGAGCACGTTCTTGACCCAGTTGGTCTTTCCGTGGATGAGGCCGATGGCAAGGACGTCGCCCTTGCGATACGCGGTGACGATGGTCTCGTAGGGCGTACCCGAGGTGCGTCCGCGATGCTTGATCACCGAAAACCCGGGGATGAAACGCGCGAACGGCCGCACCAGCGGGTTGAAGTACTTGATCTGGAAGCGTTCCAGCGCCGGCGGGACGAGCATCGGAACGCCCGGGACGTGGTTGGGATGGTCCTTCGCAGACATGGCGACTCCCTCTTCGTGAGTGTGTCGTCAATGTACCGGTCCGATATGCGGTTGCTCTGTTCTGGGACAATGGACAGCGTGACTGTGATGGCGCGCATCGACCTGCGAGGTGCAGACTTGTCCGTCGCCCGCCTGCGGGCGGCGTTGCCCCGCGGCGGAGTGGACGTGGAAGCCGCCCTGTCCACGGTGCGTCCGATCGTCGATGCCGTCGCCGACCGGGGTGTCGAGGCCGCCCTGACATACGGCGAATCGTTGGACGGGGTACGCCCGCCGTCGGTCCGGGTGCCCAGCGCCGAGCTGGACGCCGCCCTGGCCGGCCTGGACCGCGATGTCCGGTCCGCGCTGGAGGTGGTGATCGAACGCACCCGCGCGGTGCATGCCGACCAGCGGCGGTCCGACGTCACGACGACGCTGGGCCCGGGCGCCACTGTCACCGAGCGCTGGGTGCCGGTCGAGCGCGTCGGGCTGTACGTGCCCGGCGGGAACGCGGTGTACCCGTCGAGCGTGGTGATGAACGTGGTGCCGGCTCAGGCCGCGGGGGTCGGCTCGCTGGTGGTGGCCAGCCCGCCGCAGGCCCAGGGCGGGTCGGAGAGGTTCAAAGGCCTGCCGCACCCGACGATCCTGGCCGCCGCCCGGCTGCTCGGCGTCGACGAGGTGTGGGCGGTCGGCGGGGCCCAGGCCGTGGCGCTGATGGCCTACGGCGGCGTGGACACCGATGGCGCCGAGTTGGCCCCGGTCGACATGATCACCGGGCCGGGCAACATCTACGTGACCGCTGCGAAACGCCTGGTTCGGTCGCGGGTGGGCATAGACGCCGAAGCCGGTCCAACCGAGATCGCCATCCTGGCCGACGACACCGCCCACCCGGAGCACGTCGCGGCCGACCTGATCAGCCAGGCCGAACACGACGAAATGGCCGCCAGCGTGCTGGTGACCCCCAGCAGTGAGCTGGCCGACGCCACCGACGCCGCGCTGGCCGGCCAGCTGGAGACCACCGTGCACCGTCAGCGGGTGACGACCGCGCTCGCCGGGCGGCAGTCGGCCATCATCCTGGTCGACGACATCGACGCCGGGATTCGCACCGTCAACGCTTACGCCGCCGAGCACCTGGAGATCCAGACCGCCGACGCGGACGAGGTCGCCGCGCAGATCCGCTCGGCCGGAGCGATATTCGTGGGCGCCTACTCGCCGGTCAGCCTGGGTGACTACTGCGCGGGCTCGAATCACGTGCTGCCGACAGCGGGCAGCGCCGCACACTCGAGCGGACTGTCGGTGCAGACTTTCCTGCGCGGCATCCACGTCGTGGACTACAACGAGGCGGCGCTCAAAGACGTGTCCGGACATGTCATTACGCTGGCCGGCGCCGAAAATCTGCCCGCGCACGGCGAAGCGGTACGGCGGAGGTTCGGCTGATGGTGATCCGCCCAACGCTCGACGACCTGCCGCTGCGTCAGGACCTGCGGGGCAAGTCGCCCTATGGCGCTCCACAACTCGACGTCCCGGTTCGGCTGAACACCAACGAGAACCCGCACCCGCCGAGCCAGGCGCTCGTCGACGACGTCGTCGCGTCGGTGCGTGACGCGGCCGTCGAGCTGAACCGTTATCCCGACCGGGACGCGGTGGCGCTGCGAACCGACCTGGCGGCCTACCTCAGCGCGCAGACCGGGGTGCGGCTCGGCGTCGAAAATCTTTGGGCCGCAAACGGTTCCAATGAGATTCTGCAGCAGCTGTTGCAGGCCTTCGGCGGGCCCGGACGCAGTGCGATCGGTTTCGTGCCGTCGTATTCGATGCACCCGATCATTGCCGACGGCACCCGCACAGAATGGCTCGAGGCAATGCGTGCGACCGACTTCGGTCTCGACACCGACGCCGCGGTGGCCGCGATCGTCGAGCGCCGGCCCGACGTGGTCTTCGTCACCAGTCCCAATAACCCGACCGGCCAGAGTGTTTCGCTGTCAGATCTGCGGGGGCTACTCGATGTCGCACCCGGGATCGTGATCGTCGACGAGGCCTACGGCGAATTCTCTGCCCAGCCCAGCGCGGTAGCGCTACTCGAGCAATACCCGACCAAGCTGGTCGTGAGCCGGACCATGAGCAAGGCGTTCGCCTTCGCGGGTGGCCGGCTTGGCTACCTGGTCGCCACCCCGGCCCTGGTCGACGCGATGCTGCTGGTGCGGCTGCCGTACCACCTGGCGTCGGTGACCCAGGCCGCCGCCCGGGCCGCGCTGCGCCATGCCGACGACACGCTGGGCAGCGTCGCGACGCTGATCGCCGAACGGGAGCGGGTCGAAGCGGCGTTGAGCGGCATGGGTTTTCATGTCGTGCCGAGCGATTCGAACTTTGTGCTGTTCGGAAGCTTCGCCGATGCGCCCGCCACCTGGCAGCGCTACCTCGATGCCGGCGTCCTGATCCGCGACGTCGGCATCCGTGGGTACCTGCGCACGACCATCGGGCTCGCTGCGGAGAACGACGCGTTGCTATCGGCCAGCGCAGACCTGGCCGCCACCGAACTGGCCCAGCCCGTCGTGGCGATCGCAAGCGCGGCGGAGCCGTGCGCAGCGGGTCGTCACGGAGATGAATAGGAGCGTCATGACCGCCGGCCGTCGCGCACGCGTTGAGCGCACCACCAAGGAATCCGAGATTGTCGTCGAGCTCAATCTCGACGGCACCGGCGACGTGCACATCGACACCGGCGTCCCGTTCTACGACCACATGCTGCACGCGCTGGGCACCCACGCCAGCTTCGATCTGGCCGTGCGCGCCACGGGCGACGTCGAAATAGAAGGCCACCACACGATCGAGGACACCGCGATCGTGCTCGGCCAGGCCTTGGGGGAGGCGCTCGGCGACAAGAAGGGCATCCGTCGATTCGGTGACGCCTTCATCCCGATGGACGAGACGCTGGCGCACGCGATCGTCGACGTCTCCGGCCGGCCGTACTGTGTGCACACTGGCGAGCCGGATCACCTGCGGCACACCACGATCGCGGGTAGCTCCGTGCCGTATCACACGGTGATCAACCGGCATGTCTTCGAGACCCTGGCGAACAACGCGCGCATCGCGCTGCACGTGCGGGTGCTCTACGGTCGCGATCCACACCACATCACCGAGGCGCAGTACAAGGCGGTCGCGCGGGCGCTGCGACAGGCTGTCGAGGCAGATCCGCGCGTGAGTGGTGTGCCATCCACCAAAGGTGCTCTGTGAGAGCTAAATCCGTCGTGGTGCTCGATTACGGCTCGGGCAACCTACGTTCGGCGCAACGCGCGCTCCAGCGGACCGGGGCCGACGTCGAAGTGACGGCCGACCTCGAAAAGGCCGCTGCCGCAGACGGACTGGTGGTGCCGGGCGTCGGCGCGTTCGAGGCGTGCATGGCCGGCCTGCGCGCCATCAACGGACAACAGGCCATCGCCGATCGGGTCGCCGCCGGGCGCCCGGTGCTCGGGGTCTGCGTCGGCATGCAGATTCTGTTCGCCCGTGGCGTCGAGTTCGGGGTAGAAAGCACCGGCTGCGGCCAGTGGCCGGGAGTCGTGACACGGCTGGACGCGCCGGTGATCCCGCACATGGGCTGGAACGTGGTCGGCGCCGCGCCGGGCAGCGCGTTGTTCAAAGGTCTGGATACAGACGCCCGCTACTACTTCGTGCATTCGTACGCGGCGCAGCGGTGGGAGGGGAACGACGACGCCCTGCTGACGTGGGCTAATCATGGGGTGCCGTTCCTGGCCGCGGTCGAAGACGGCCCGTTGGCCGCCACCCAGTTCCACCCCGAGAAAAGCGGTGACGCCGGAGCCGCCCTGTTGAGCAATTGGGTTGAAGGGTTGTGACGTGTCGTTGATTCTGTTGCCCGCCGTCGACGTGGTCGAGGGTAAGGCGGTGCGGTTGGTGCAGGGGAAGGCCGGCAGCGAAACCGATTACGGTTCAGCGCTGGACGCCGCGCTGGCCTGGCAACGCGACGGTGCCGAGTGGGTCCACCTGGTGGATCTGGACGCGGCGTTCGGCCGAGGCTCCAACCGTGAGTTGCTCGCCGAGGTCGTCGGCAAGCTCGACGTGAAAGTCGAGCTGTCCGGCGGTATCCGCGACGACGACTCGCTGAGCGCCGCGCTGGCCACCGGGTGTGCGCGAGTCAATGTCGGGACCGCCGCCTTGGAGAACGCGCAGTGGTGTGCGAAGGCGATCGCCGAGCACGGCGACAAGGTCGCGGTCGGCCTGGACGTGCAGATCGTCGACGGCGAACACCGGTTGCGCGGCCGCGGCTGGGAAACCGACGGCGGCGATCTGTGGCAGGTGCTGGAACGCCTTGACAGCGAGGGGTGTTCGCGCTTCGTCGTCACCGACGTCACCAAGGACGGCACGTTGACCGGTCCCAACCTGGACCTGCTTCGGGCGGTCGCCGACCGCACCGACATCCCCGTCATCGCGTCCGGCGGGGTGTCGAGCCTCGACGATCTGCGCGCGATCGCCACGCTGACCGGCAGCGGGGTGGAGGGTGCGATCGTCGGCAAGGCGCTGTACGCCGGCCGATTCACGCTGCCCGAAGCGCTGGCGGCGGTCGCAGGATAGGGCCGCACATGGATCTGGATGCGCTGGTGGCCGAGGCGTCGGCGATTCTCGACGCCGCGGCCAAACCGTTCGTCGCCGGGCATCGCGCGGATTCCGCGGTCAGCAAGCGCGGCGACGATTTCGCCACCAAGGTCGATTTGGCGATCGAGCGCCAAGTGGTCGACGCGTTGGTGTCGGCGACCGGTATCGGCGTGCACGGTGAAGAATTCGGTGGTGCCGACATCGCCTCGGAGTGGGTCTGGATACTCGACCCGGTCGACGGCACGTTCAACTACGCGGCCGGATCCCCGATGGCCGCGATTCTGCTCGGGCTGCTGCACGACGGAGACCCGGTCGCCGGCCTGACCTGGCTGCCCTTCATGAACGAGCGTTACGCGGCGGTGGTCGGTGGACCTCTGATGAAAAATGGTGTGCCGCAACCCATGTTGACCCGTGCCGATCTCACCGCGTCAATCATCGGCGTCGGAACGTTCAATGCCGATTCGCGCGGCCGGTTTCCCGGCCGCTACCGGGTGGCCGTGCTCGAAGAGCTCAGCCGGGTGTCGTCACGGATGCGGATGCACGGCGCCACCGGCATCGACCTGGCCTACGTCGCGGACGGGGTTCTCGGCGGCTCGATCAGTTTCGGCGACCACGTCTGGGATCACGCCGCTGGGGTCGCTCTGGTGCGGGCCGCGGGCGGCATCGTCACCAACTTGGCGGGCGAACAATGGACACCCGAATCGCGCTCCGCGCTGGCCGCCGCACCCGGTGTACACGACCAGCTGCTCGAGATGCTGCAGACCGTAGGACGACCTGATGAGTACTGAAATCCCAACCAGCACAAGCCTTGCCACACGCGTCATCCCCTGCCTGGACGTCGATGACGGGCGAGTGGTCAAGGGCGTCAACTTCGAGAACCTGCGAGACGCGGGCGACCCGGTGGAACTCGCCGCGGCCTACGACGCCGAGGGCGCCGACGAGCTGACGTTTCTCGACGTGACCGCCTCGTCGTCGGGACGTACCACCATGCTCGATGTGGTGCGCCGCACCGCCGAGCAGGTGTTCATCCCGCTCACCGTCGGGGGCGGCGTGCGGACAGTCGCCGACGTCGACGTGCTGTTGCGCGCCGGCGCGGACAAGGTGTCGATCAACACCGCGGCCATCGCCCGCCCGGAACTGCTGGGCGAGATGGCGGCTCACTTCGGCTCGCAGTGCATCGTGTTGTCGGTTGACGCCCGCACGGTGCCCGCCGGGTCGGAGCCGACGGCATCGGGCTGGGAAGTCACCACGCACGGTGGGCGGCGCGGCACCGGCATCGACGCCGTGGAGTGGGCGGCCCGCGGCGCCGAGTTGGGGGTGGGGGAGATCCTGCTGAACTCGATGGACGCCGACGGCACCCGGGCCGGGTTCGACCTGGCGATGCTGCGGGCGGTTCGCGCGGCCGTGAGCGTGCCCGTGATCGCCAGCGGCGGCGCCGGAGCAATCGAACACTTTGCGCCCGCTGTCGCCGCCGGAGCCGATGCCGTGTTGGCGGCCAGCGTCTTTCACTTCCGGCAGCTGACCATCGGACAGGTGAAGCAGGCGATGGCCGCAGCAGGGATCACCGTCCGATGACACTCGATCCCGACATCGCGGCCCGCCTCAAGCGCAACGCCGACGGGCTGTTCACCGCCATCGTCCAGGAGCGTGGTACCGGCGAGGTCCTCATGGTCGCTTGGATGGACGACGACGCGCTGGCCCGCACCCTGGAAACCCGCGAAGGCACCTACTTCTCCCGCTCCCGCGGCGAGCAGTGGGTCAAAGGTGCTACGTCCGGCCACACCCAACGGGTGCACACGGTGCGACTGGACTGCGACGGCGACGCCGTCTTGCTGGTGGTCGATCAGGTGGGCGGAGCGTGTCACACCGGTGACCACAGTTGCTTCGACGCCGACGTCCTGCTCGAACCTGAGAGCCGATGACTTCGCCCTTCGCCGCATGTGGCGGCGTCGAGCGTACGCCCCGCAGTCTTTCCGGCTCAGCGAAATATCACCAATAAGTTAACTATTTTTTACTTGCCTCTCAGGCCAATCTCCGGCCCGTGCAGTGACGAACCTCCTGTGATCCGCGTTACCGGGCGCGGGCCTACGAGGGGAATCTGATGGGTTGCACCAAATTTGTCAGCTGCGTCGGGGGAGTCGCACTAGGGCTGGGTCTCGGATCGGCGATGGCGTCGGTGCCGTGGCTCGCCGCCGCCGATGCCACCGACTCGCTGACGCCAGTTGCCGGATGGGCATCTGACGTGTTGTCGGCACTGCCGGCGGCGGACGCGGGGTCGATGCCGGACTTTGCGATCTCGTACGACGGGATGTCGCTGTTGCAGGAAGGCAACGCGACGGCCACCACCATCGCCGGCAACTACGGCTTGGCCATCGCTTACGGCGACGGCAGCAGGGCGCTCGACAATGGCATGTACGACTCGGTCTATGCCAACGGCGCCGACAGCACCTCCTACGTCGGCGGCGGCATGGGCAACGTCAGCATCGCCGACGGAGCGGACAGCATCACCAACGTCAACGGCAACGGCAACTTCGTCGACGCGACCGGCTACCTGAGCAACGCAAGCGCGGTATTCGGAAACTCCAACACCGTCATTGCCGACGGGGCGTCCAGCCAGTCGCAGGTTTTGGGCGGTAGCAACGACCTTGTAACCGTGTACGGCGCCAACAGTCTCGCCGACACCGGCAGCAGTAACGACGTTCTGGGAATCGTTGGAAACAACGACACTCAGGCCTTCACCCAGGGTCTGCACGACATCGCGCTCATCTTCGGCGACGGCAGCTCCGCTACCGCCGGTGGTGGCGACTACAACCTCGCTGCCGTATTCGGCGACGGCAGCACTGCATTCGCCGGGCTGGGCAACAACGACTTAGCCATCGCACTCGGCGATCTGCTCAACCCAAGTGCGGTCGGGGGAAACATGACAGACATCGAACCCACGATGATGGCAGCCAGTGGCATGGCCGAATTGTTCAGCGGCACTGCCTCCGCCGGCTCGCTGTTCACCGACCTCCTGGACGGCTCTTGGCTGACCGGCCTGCTGTGACCTGAGCGGGTCAACCTAGACCGCACCGGCCGAGTCTCACGGGTGGGGACTCGGTCGGTGCTTGTCGTCGGCTGATCCTTCGAGCTCATTCACGTCGTCGGTTACGGTCGATGAGCCTCACGAATTACCGTCACTGGATGGCGCCCTCGACCGGTGACTGCCTCCGCTTCACTCGCGAGTCCGCTATGGCGCACACCACCGCCGGTGGACCGGAATCACGCTCCGACGCCACCGGTAAACGCACGATGATCTGCGTGATGTGCGGGTGAGCCGGCACGACCTTTGCTAGCTTTTCAGGCGCGGCATCGGCAGTCGCAGACCGAGACTCCGGACGGCAGACCATGGGCGCAGTGGCAGGGCCTTCGAGCGCGGCGCGTCGCCGTGTGCTTATAGCCGCTGTGCCCGGCGCGGTTTTCGTGGTCTTTGCTGTCTGGTTCATTGCGGGGTGGGGCGGTCCGGCGGTGCTGAGCGCTTTACGCGCTGCCGGCACACTGGGATTTCCGGCGTTCGCTGCTGGGTGCGCCATCATTGCGGCGTGGCGGGGACGCGGCCGCCAACGGCAAGCATGGTGCGTCATGGCGGTCGGCCTGCTCGCATTGGAGTTCGGCTCGATCGTGGTGCTTTACATACGATTGCGTGGCTCGGTCCTACCGTTGTACCCGCCCACTGCAATGGTTGGGTTTTTGATTTTTCCGCTGGTCGCTTCCCTCGCGTTACTCATTTTCCCCTCGGGTTCGCCAGGAGTTGTCCGATTTCGAATGCTCCTGGACGGTGCGATCGTGGGCGCGTCGCTGTTCGTCGTGGCCTGGGTGACGCTGCTGCGCGACGTCTATTCCGCGACCGGCGTAAGCCGCCTCGACGAGTCGCTGTCGATCGCGTGTCCGATGGCTGGAATCGTCGCGGTCACGGTCGCCATCCTGGGGCTGGCCCGCGCCGATGCCCACTGGCGCAGGACATTCACCCTGCTGACCATCGGTCTGACTCTCATTGCCGCTGCCGGCGGCGCCTACGTGTTTTCGCTCGTCCGGCACAACCACCTGGCTGACGGCGCCTGGAGCTTGGAGTGGCCGGCGGGACTGGTCGTTCTAGGCATCGCCGCACTCAGGTGTCCTTCGGACGGATCTCAAACAGCGTCTGAGCCCTCAGTGTCACCCGCCCCTATTTCAATGTGGCTGCCTTACATTCCGCTAGCTATTGCCGGCGGGCTCGAACTCGCCGCGCTTCGCGGCAACCTCGGCTCCGATCCCGCGCTGACCGCGACGTCTTCGCTGATCATCGCGGTGCTGGCCCGGCAGTTTCTGGTGGTCGCCGAGAACCGCCGGTTATTGCACAGCGTGTCGGATCGAGCGCTTCGCGACCCGCTGACCAGCCTCGCCAACCGGGTGTTGTTCCACGACCGGCTCGACCACGCAATCCAGCTCTATCACCGCGATCATCGCTCGGTGGCGGTGCTGTCGATGGACCTCGACGACTTCAAGCTGATCAATGACAACCTGGGTCACGCCGCCGGCGACGCACTGCTCGTACAAGCCGGCCAACGGTTGACGAGCTGTGTGCGCACCGGTGACACCGTCGCACGGCTCGGCGGTGACGAATTCGCCGTGCTCATCGAAGATGCCGGGGAGAACGCGCATTTGATCGTCTACCAAATCATGGAGGCATTCGAGCGGCCGTTCAACACCGACGGCGAGGTCATCTTCATGCGACCCAGTGCGGGTCTGGCCGTCGCCGGCCTCGATGATGCGGAGCTGCGCGCAGACGACTTGCTCAAACAGGCTGACATCGCGATGTATTCGGCCAAACGGATCGGCGGCGGTCTGCAGACTTTCAGCCCGGACATCCACATCGGCGACGACGGCTCCGGGACGTTCTCCGCCGCCGACAGCCAGCCATCACGGGGCGGACTGGTCGAGGTGCGGTTGCTCAGCGATTTGCGTCAGGCAATCAGCCGCCGCGCCCTCACCGTGCTGTATCAGCCCAAAGTCGACCTGGTTACCACCCATGTGGTGGGCGCCGAGGCGCTGGTGCGCTGGCCGCATCCGGTGTTCGGAATTGTGCAGCCACACCAGTTTCTGCCGTTGGTGCGCCAGCACGGTCTGATGCGGAGCTTCACCGACCTGATCTTGGACCAGGCTCTCCGCGACGCCGCGCACTGGCGGCGCCGCGGGATGGCGATACCCGTTGCGGTCAACCTGTTCCCGCCGCTGGTCGGCGATGTCAATCTGCCTGCACGCATTTTCGAGGCCCTGGCGCGACACGACCTACCCGGCGATGCGTTGATCGTCGAGATCACCGAGGACCTGCTGCTGGATAACATCGACCGAACCCGGCAGGTGTTGGATGTGTTGCGCGACAGGAACATTCACGTGGCCCTCGACGACTTCGGCAGCGGCTATTCGGCGTTGACCTATCTCCGCAAGCTTCCTATCGACGAGGTCAAGGTCGACTACGACTTGATCAGCCATGTGCTGACGGATCCGCGCGCCGAGGCGATCGTCCGCTCGGTCATCGACCTGGCGCACGCGCTTGGCGTGACAACGGTCGCTGAGGGAGTGGAGAACGCCGACATCGCACAATGGCTTCGCGACCGGGGATGCGAAGTCGCCCAGGGCATCCTGTACAGCCCGCCGATCACCGGGGCCGCGATGATGGAGCTGCTGGCCTCGCCGGCCCCGCACTGACGAGCTAGCTACGACCTCGCAGCGTCTGTAATGCCTTGTCGGCGTGGGAGTCCATGCTCAGCTCGCTGGAGATCACGTCTAGGACTGTGCGGTCGGTGTCGATGACGAACGTGGTGCGTTTGACCGGCAGTAGTTTACCCAAAAGCCCACGCTTGACCCCGAATTGGTTGGCGATCGCGCCGTCAGTGTCCGACAGCAGTGGGTAATCGAACCCCTGGGTGTCGGCGAACTTCGCTTGCTTGGCAACGGGATCGACGCTGATACCCACCCGATTGGCACCGACGGCGGCGAATTCTTGACCCAAGTCGCGGAAGTGGCAGGCTTCCTTGGTGCAGCCGGGCGTCATCGCCGCCGGGTAGAAGAACAGCACGACGGGCCCGTCGGACAGCAAGGCGCTGAGCCTGCGCGGCGTGCCGGTCTGGTCGGGAAGTTCGAAGTCAGCCACGGTGTCACCGGTTTTCATGGGCGTCACGCTACGCCAGTGGCGAGCGAACCCGCCGTTCCCATCTGGGAGGATGGCTGCGTGCACGCCAACCTCGCCGCCGCCACGACATCGCGGGAGCATTTCCGGGCGCTGGCAGCCGAACATCGGGTGGTGCCGGTGACCCGCAAGGTGCTGGCGGACGCCGAAACTCCGCTGTCCGCGTATCGCAAGCTGGCCGACAACCGGCCGGGCACCTTCCTGCTGGAGTCGGCCGAGAACGGACGGTCGTGGTCGCGATGGTCGTTCATCGGCGCCGGCGCCCCGTCGGCGCTGACCGTGCGCGACGGGCAGGCGGTGTGGCTGGGCACGGTGCCCCAGGACGCACCCACCGGCGGGGATCCGCTGCAGGCACTGCGCGAGACGCTGGAGCTGTTGGCGACGGCCGTGTTGCCGGGCCTGCCGCCGCTGTCGGGCGGCATGGTCGGGTTCTTCGCCTACGACCTGGTGCGGCGCCTCGAGCGGCTGCCGGAGATCGCGGTCGACGACCTGAATCTCCCGGACATGCTGCTGTTGCTGGCCACCGACCTGGCCGCCGTCGACCATCACGAGGGCACGATCACGCTGATCGCCAACGCGGTGAACTGGAACGGCACCGACGAGCGGGTGGACGAGGCCTACGACGATGCGATCGCCCGGCTGGACGTGATGACCGCCGCGCTCGAGCAGCCGTTGCCGTCGACGGTGGCGACATTCACGCGGCCTGAGCCGCAGCACCGCTCGCAGCGGACGGTCGAGGAGTACGGCGCCATCGTCGAGCGTCTCGTCGGTGAGATCGAGCGCGGCGAGGCGTTCCAGGTGGTGCCGTCGCAGCGTTTCGAGATGGACACAAACGCCGAGGCGATCGACGTCTACCGGATGCTTCGCGTGTCCAACCCCAGCCCATACATGTACCTCCTGCATGTGCCCAATGGTGAAGGGGGAATAGCGTTTTCGATTGCCGGGTCGAGCCCTGAGGCGCTGGTGACCGCGCAGGAAGGGTGGGCAACCACCCACCCGATCGCCGGCACCCGGTGGCGTGGCGACACCGAAGACGAGGACCAGTTGCTGGAGAAGGAGCTGCTGGCCGACGAGAAGGAACGTGCCGAGCACCTCATGCTGGTTGACCTGGGTCGCAATGATCTGGGCCGGGTGTGCGTGCCGGGCAGCGTCCGCGTCGAGGACTACAGCCATATCGAGCGCTACAGCCACGTCATGCACCTGGTCTCCACGGTGACCGGGCTGCTCGCCGACGGTCGCACCGCGTTGGACGCCGTGACGGCCTGCTTCCCAGCCGGCACGTTGTCGGGGGCGCCGAAGGTCCGCGCCATGGAATTGATCGAAGAGGTGGAAAAAACCCGGCGGGGCCTCTACGGCGGCGTCATCGGCTACCTCGACTTCGCCGGAAACGCCGACTTCGCCATCGCGATCCGCACCGCCCTGATGCGTGACGGCACCGCCTACGTGCAGGCCGGCGGCGGCGTGGTGGCCGACTCCAACGGGCCCTACGAGTACACCGAGGCGACGAATAAGGCGCGGGCGGTGCTCAGCGCGATCGCCGCGGCGGAAACGCTGCGCGGTCCAGATGCGGACCGCAATGGCTGATGCCCCGCCCGCTGCCGGCGGCCGACGGACCATCCGGGCGGCGCAACTGCTGCTGATCGTCTGCGCCGCCGGGTTGTGGGCGGCCTCGCGGCTGACCTGGGTCGAGCTGAACACTTTCGACGGCCTGGGCCCGCCAAGGCTCGTCACGCTATCCGGGTCGGGGTGGTCGTCGGCGCTGCTGCCGCTGGCGCTGCTACTGCTGGCCACCGCGCTGGCCGCCCTGGCGGTGCGCGGCTGGTCGCTGCGGATCCTTGCGGTGCTGGTGGCCTTGGCCAGCCTGGCGACGGGGTACCTGGCAATCAGCACGCTGGAGACGCGCGACGTCGCCGTGCGGGGTGCCGAACTGGCGCATGTTCCACTGATGGCGTTGGTCGGCAGCAAGCGGCATTACCCGGGGCCGGTCACCACGCTGGTGGCGGCCGTCGGAATCTTGCTTGCGGCCGCGCTGCTGATGCGCGCCGCGGCCTCGGCCGGCGCAGCGAGTACCAAGTATCTGGCGCCCGCTGCCCGCCGGTCCGCGGTGCGCCGCGGTGACGACGCCCCGTCGGAACGGACGATGTGGGACGAGATCGACGAGGGCCGCGACCCGACCGACCCATCAGACGATCCGCCGGCCGAACCTGACAGCGAGGGTCGGTGACGAACGCCACGGTGCCGCTCGCTACCCTCGATGCACGCCGTCAATACTCCGGCGGACGCCGGGGAGAGGAACCGACAGCATGAGTTCGGCAAGCGTGCTCGACTCCATTATCGAAGGAGTCCGCGCCGACGTTGCCGCTCGTGAAGCGGATGTGAGCATGGCGGAGATCAAGGCTGCCGCCGAAGCCGCCCCGCCGCCTCGTGATGTGCTGGCAGCGTTGCGCGAGCCCGGTATCGGCGTCATCGCCGAAGTGAAGCGCGCCAGCCCGTCGGCGGGAGAACTCGCGTCGATCGCCGACCCGGCCGCGCTGGCGTCCGCGTACGAACAGGGCGGCGCCCGGATCATCAGCGTGCTGACCGAGGAGCGTCGTTTTCACGGCAGCCTCGCCGACCTCGACTCAGTACGCGCCGGGGTCTCAATCCCTGTGCTGCGCAAAGACTTTGTGGTGGGCCCCTACCAGATTCACGAAGCCCGCGCGCACGGCGCCGACATGCTTCTGCTGATCGTCGCCGCGCTGGACCAGCCAGCACTGGAGTCGATGCTCGAGCGCACCGAATCGCTGGGCATGACCGCCCTTGTCGAGGTACACACCGAAGGCGAAGCGGACCGGGCCCTGAAGGCCGGAGCCCGGGTGATCGGCGTCAACGCTCGCGATCTGCGCACCCTGCGGGTCGACCGGGATTGCTTCGCGCGCATCGCCCCCGGGCTGCCCTCCGACATCATCCGGATTGCCGAATCCGGCGTGCGGGGCAGGGCTGACCTGCTGGCGTACGCGGGTGCCGGCGCCGACGCCGTGCTGGTGGGCGAAGGTTTGGTCACCAGCGGGGACCCGCGCGCGGCGTGCGCCGACCTAGTCACTGCCGGCAAGCACCCGTCGTGCCCCAAGCCAGCCCGCTAGCCCGCACGGTGGTCGAATCCCATGCACCGCTTACTTGTTGAGCATTTGTAATGGCTGACATCCTGCGTCCGGAACTACCGCGTTCCAGCGCCGCAATCGCCGAGCCCACCACCCACGATCCCGACGCGCGCGGTCATTTCGGTGTCTACGGCGGCCGTTTCGTGCCTGAAGCGCTGATGGCTGTCATCGAGGAGGTCACGGCCGCCTACGACAAGGTGCGGACCGACCAGGCCTACCTCGACGAGCTCGACCGCTTGCAGACGCATTACACGGGTCGACCGTCGCCGCTGTATGAAGCGAGCCGGCTCAGCGAGCATGCCGGCGGCGCGCACATCTACCTCAAACGAGAAGATCTCAACCACACCGGTTCTCACAAGATCAACAACGTGCTGGGTCAAGCGTTGCTGGCCCGCCAGATGGGCAAGACCCGGGTGATCGCCGAGACCGGCGCCGGCCAGCACGGGGTGGCGACCGCGACGGCATGCGCACTGCTCGGACTGGACTGCGTGATCTACATGGGTGCCGTCGACACCGCACGGCAGGCACTCAACGTGGCCCGGATGCGCCTGCTGGGCGCCGAGGTCGTATCGGTCGAGTCCGGGTCGAAAACCCTCAAAGACGCCATCAACGACGCGTTTCGCGACTGGGTGACCAACGCCGACGACACCTACTACTGCTTCGGCACCGCCGCTGGGCCGCACCCGTTCCCGACGATGGTCCGCGACTTTCAGCGGGTGATCGGCCTCGAGACACGGGTCCAGATTCAGGACCAGGCCGGTCGCCTTCCCGACGCCGTCACCGCATGCGTGGGCGGGGGATCGAACGCGATCGGCATCTTCCATGCCTTCCTCGACGATCCGGGTGTCCGTCTGGTGGGCTTCGAGGCGGCCGGTGACGGCGTCGAAACCGGTCGACACGCAGCCACGTTCACCGGCGGGACGCCGGGCGCGTTTCAGGGGTCCTTCTCGTTCCTGTTGCAGGACGAGGACGGGCAGACCATCGAATCGCACTCGATCTCGGCGGGTCTGGACTACCCGGGTGTCGGCCCCGAGCATGCGTTCCTGAAAGACGTCGGGCGAGCCGAGTACCGGCCGATCACCGACACCGAGGCGATGGATGCGTTCATGCTGCTGTGCCGCAGCGAGGGCATCATCCCGGCGATCGAGTCGGCGCACGCGATTGCGGGTGCACTCAAGCTCGGTCTCGAAATGGGCAGCGGGGCAATCATCGTCGTGAACCTGTCCGGTCGCGGAGACAAGGACGTCGAGACAGCGGCAAAGTGGTTCGGACTGCTCGACGACGGACGATCGTGACCGTCGAACAGAGCGAGAAGAGCCGACTGCGAGCACTTTTCAGTGCCTGCCGGGACGAGCATCGGGCGGCTCTGATCGGATATCTGCCGACCGGTTATCCCGACGTCCCAGGTTCGATCGAGGCGATGAAGGCGCTGACCGAATCCGGCTGCGACCTCATCGAAGTCGGCGTCCCGTATTCGGACCCCGGGATGGACGGTCCCGTGATCGCGAACGCCGCGGAGGTCGCGTTGCATGGCGGCGTGCGGGTGCGCGACACGTTGTCAGCCGTCGAAGCGATCAGCGCTGCGGGTGGCCGGGCCGTCGTGATGACGTACTGGAATCCGGTGCTGCGGTACGGAATTGACGCCTTTGCGCGCGACCTGGCCGCTGCGGGCGGATATGGTCTGATCACACCGGACCTGATCCCCGATGAGGCCGACGAGTGGCTTGCCGCCTCCGAGCAGCATCAGCTCGACCGCATCTTCCTGGTCGCTCCGTCATCGACGCCGCAACGTTTGGCCGACACCGTCGAGGCATCGCGCGGATTCGTCTATGCCGCATCGACGATGGGCGTGACCGGCGCCCGCGACGCGGTGTCGAATGCGGCGCCGGAATTGGTCGGCAGGATCAAGGAGGTGTCGGACATCGCGGTCGGGGTCGGGCTGGGTGTCCGATCGCGCGAACAGGCCGCTGAAATCGCGCGCTACGCCGACGGCGTCATCGTCGGCTCGGCCCTGGTGTCCGCGTTGTCCGAAGGTGTGGCCGCCATGCGTGCTCTGGCCGAAGAACTCGCTGCCGGTGTCCGGCAGGAGAATTCGACGTCATGACCACGACTGTCCTCGCGTATTTTCCGAGCCCGTCGCAAGGTGTGTGGCATCTGGGCCCCATCCCGATCCGCGCCTATGCGTTGTTCATCATCGCTGGGATCATTGCGGCATTGCTGATCGGCGACCGTCGCTGGGAGGCCCGCGGCGGTGAGCGCGGCGTGATCTACGACATCGCGCTATGGGCCGTGCCATTCGGTCTCGTCGGCGGCCGGCTGTATCACCTGGCGACCGACTGGCGGACATATTTCGGCGAAGGTGGCGCTGGACCCATTGCCGCGCTGCGCATTTGGGACGGCGGCCTGGGAATCTGGGGCGCCGTCGCGCTCGGCGGGGTGGGTGCGTGGATCGCCTGCCGGCGTCGGGACATCCCACTGCCGGCGTTCGGCGACGCGATCGCGCCCGGCATCGTCCTGGCGCAGGCGATCGGTCGTCTCGGGAACTATTTCAATCAAGAGCTCTACGGCCGCGAAACAAAAATGCCGTGGGGCCTGGAAATCTTCTACCGCCGCGACCCGGCCGGGTTCGTCGACGTGCACTCCCTCGACGGGGTTTCGACCGGACAGCTCGCCATGGTCGTCCAACCGACCTTCCTCTACGAATTACTCTGGAATTTGCTGGTTTTCGTCGTACTGCTGGTTATCGATCGGCGATTCACGATCGGGCACGGCCGGCTATTCGCGACCTACGTCGCGGGGTACTGCATCGGCCGCTTTTGGGTCGAGTTGCTGCGCGACGACACCGCCACCCACATCGCCGGTATCCGAATCAATTCCTTCACCTCGACGTTCGTACTGATCGGCGCGGTGGTGTACCTGGTGCTGGCACCGAAGGGCCGCGAAGATCCGGCAACGCTCAGCGGCTCGGCCGCCGAGTTGCTCGAGCCGGACTCGATCGACGATGGCGCTCCCGAAGCGACAGTGGCCGGCGCGGTCGAGACAAACGACGAGCCGGCGACGGTAAACGAACCGGACGCCGACGCTGCCGCCGTCGTCGCCGAGGCCGATGCCGCCGAGCTCGATCCGCCCGTTGTCGAGGTCGAGCCGGCCGAGGAGCGGGACGCGAAGCCTGAGCCTGCTGGGGAGTCGGCGGAAAAGACCGAGAAGAAGCCGGACGACGACTGATGTCCGGCCCAGCTGCACCCGGCCCTGACCGGCCCGCTGCACGCTGGCACCTGTACTCGTTGCTCGCATCGACTGCACTGCTGGCGGGTGCGCTCGGCTACATCGGCCTGGTCGACCCGCACAAGCCGGACTCGTTGTTTCCGATCTGCCCGTTTCGGCTGCTCACCGGATGGAACTGCCCGGCGTGCGGCGGGCTCCGGATGGTCCACGACGTGCTGCACGGTCACCTGGCTGCGGCACTCAACGACAACGCCGTGCTGCTGATCGGAATCCCGCTGCTCGCCGGATGGGTCCTGCTGCGCCGGCACAGGGGACAGTGGCCGCTGACACTCCCGGCCGGCGCAACCGTGATCGTCACACTGCTGGCGTGGACAGTGGTCCGCAACCTGCCCGGATTCCCCCTGGTTCCGACGTTGCTCACCCACTAGCCCGCTCCGCGAAGCGGAACTGACGCGAGATGATCAGGTTGCGCGACTATGCTTTTGTCGTGGCAAGACGCGGAAAGATCGTCTGTACTCTCGGTCCGGCCACTAGCTCCGACGAGTCGGTCAGAGCGCTGGTCGAAGCCGGTATGGACGTCGCCCGACTCAACTTCAGCCACGGCGACTACAGCGACCACAAAACCTCCTACGACCGGGTGCGCGCCGCCTCCGACGCGACCGGTCGCGCCGTCGGGGTGCTGGCCGACCTGCAGGGGCCCAAGATCCGGCTCGGGCGTTTCACCGACGGGCCGACCTACTGGGCCAACGGTGAAACGGTGCGGATCACCGTCGCCGACTGCGAAGGCAACCACGACCGCATCTCGACCACCTACAAGCAGCTGTCTCAGGACGCCGTGCCCGGCGACCGGGTACTGGTCGACGACGGCAACGTCGGGTTGGTCGTCGACCACATCGAGGGCGACGACGTGGTCTGCACGGTCACCGAGGGCGGCCCGGTCAGCAACAACAAGGGCATGTCGCTGCCCGGCATGAGTGTCTCGGCGCCTGCGCTGTCGGAGAAAGACATCGACGATCTCGAGTTCGCCATGCACCTCGGCGTCGACATGGTGGCGCTGTCGTTCGTCCGGTCCCCGTCAGACGTCGAGCTCGTGCACGAGGTGATGGACCGGGTCGGCCGGCGGGTACCGGTGATCGCCAAGCTGGAGAAGCCGGAGGCGGTCGACAACCTCGAAGCCGTCGTGCTGGCCTTCGACGCGGTGATGGTTGCGCGCGGCGACCTGGGTGTCGAGCTGCCGTTGGAAGAGGTACCGCTGGTGCAGAAGCGGGCAATCCAAATGGCAAGGGAGAACGCCAAACCCGTGATCGTTGCGACCCAGATGCTGGAGTCGATGATCGAGCATTCGCGGCCTACCCGGGCCGAGGCATCCGATGTCGCCAACGCCGTCCTCGACGGTGCCGACGCGGTGATGTTGTCCGGTGAGACATCAATCGGCAAGTATCCGTTGGCGGCGGTCCAGACGATGGCCCGGATCATCTGCGCGGTGGAGGAGAATTCGACGGCGGCGCCGCCACTGACGCACGTGCCCCGGACCAAGCGCGGCGTGATCAGCTACGCCGCCCGGGACATTGGCGAACGACTCGACGCAAAAGCGCTCGTTGCATTCACCCAATCCGGTGACACCGTCCGCCGGCTCGCGCGACTGCACACGCCGCTGCCGCTGCTGGCATTCACGCCGCTGCCGGAAGTGCGCAGCCAATTGGCCATGACGTGGGGGACCGAGACATTCATTGTCCCGATCATGCAAACCACCGACGGCATGATTCGCCAGGTCGACAAGTCGCTGCTGTCGCTGGGCCGCTACAAGCGCGGCGACATGGTGGTGATCGTCGCCGGCGCACCGCCGGGCACGGTGGGCTCGACCAACCTGATTCACGTGCACCGCATCGGCGAAGAGGACGTCTAGGAGCCGCCACACGGACCATCAAGGCCGTCCGTCGACAATGCGCTCCGTGCAGCGGAGCGCTGAGAAGACGGACCATTAAGGTAGGCCCGGTGTCTGACTTCGACGAGCTGATAGAGGTCCTCGACCTGCACCACGAAGGTGACGACATATTCGCCGGCAGCCATCCCAGCAAGAACCCACCGCGTACTTTCGGCGGACTGATGATGGCGCAGTCCTTTGTGGCGGCCAGCCGCACCCGCGCGCGCAACCTGCCGCCCAACGCGCTGTCCGCCCACTTCATCAACGGCGGCGACACCGGCAAGGACATGCAGTTTCAGGTGGTCCGGCTACGCGACGAACGACGATTCGCCAATCGCCGTGTCGACGTCACGCAGGACGGGATTCTGCTGGCCACCGTGATGATCTCCTACCTCGCCGGCGGCAGCGGTCTCGAGCACCACGTCGAACCCCCCGACGTGGCCGAGCCGGAGGACGTCCCACCGCTCATGGAGCGACTGCGGGGCTACGAGGATCGGGTGCCGCTGTTTGTGAACGCGTTGCAGCCGATTGAGTGGCGGTACACCAACGAGCCGTCCTGGGTGATGCGCGATCAAGGCAATCAGCTGGACTACAACCGGGTGTGGGTCAAGGCCGACGGTGAATTGCCGAGCGATCCGGTATTGCACACCGCCACAATGCTTTACAGCTCGGACACCACCGTGCTGGATTCGATCATCACAACGCACGGCCTGTCGTGGGGATACGACCGCATCTTCGCGGCGACGGTCAACCATTCGGTGTGGTTCCACCGCCAGGTGAACTTCAACGACTGGGTGCTGTACTCGACGTCCTCACCCGTCGCGGCGGATTCGCGCGGGCTCGGCACGGGATACTTCTTCGATCGCTCCCGCCGCCCGGTGGCCAGCGTGGTGCAAGAAGGTCTGGTCAAATACTTTCCGGACAAGAGCTGACGCGAGCGCAAAACCATCGCGTCCCTGTCGATTCCGCGTAGCGCCCGGCTAACGCGCTGAGGCGTATTCTCGACGTAGAGGTTGGGTAGTCGAGCCGGCCGGGGGTGCGCGTGAAGGAGTCGTCACTCGGGCTCGCGAGTCGAGTCCATTCAGCGAAGCAAGTCGCTCGCGTCGATTCAACGGCCGCGCGCTGGTCAGGTCTGCTGGCCCTGTTGTTCGCTGGGTGCTGGCCGATCGTGATCATCGTGCGAGCCCATGTTCAAACTGGTTGGCACGCGCCGGGCCGGCTCGCGTGGTCGGTCGCGATTCTGGGCGCGGTTGCGTTCATCGTCCGCGGGCTGTTTCTGGGACGTCCTGTCACCGCGCGTCACGCGGCTGTGGCCTCCATCGTCCTCATGGTCGGGATTGCCGTGCGGTTACTGGCTTTCGATGTACTCGGTGGCCTGTTGATCGCTGGCTCCGGTTTGGCGCTCATGTGGCCGATGAGCGCGCGACGACAGCCCGGCGACCTCGCACGAATCTGGAAATTGGTCAACGCCACTGATGGCGATCCGCTGGCGCCATTCACGATGCAGGCCGGTAAGTGCTACTTCTTCAGCCCGGACTGCAGGGCAGGCCTGGCGTATCGGACCCGGATCGGCTTCGCCGTCGTCAGCGGCGATCCCGTCGGCGACGAGACCCAGTTTCCCCAATTGGTCGCTGACTTCGTCGCCCATTGCCGTGTCCACGGCTGGCGGATCGCGGTGCTCGCGTGCAGCGAACGCCGGTTGCCGTTATGGCGAGATCCGAGCATTGTCGGACGGTCGTTGCGGCCCATACCGATCGGGCGGGATGTCGTCATCGACGTGGCCACCTTCACCATGGAGGGTCGCAGGTTCCGCAATCTGCGACAAGCCGTTCGGCGCACGCACAACTGCGGGATCACCACGGATATCGTCGCCGAAAGTGACCTCGACGACCGACAGGTGTCCGAACTCAGCGACGTGCTGCGGGCATCGCCCAGCGGAGCGCATAGCGACCGCGGATTCTGTATGGGCCTCGATGATGTACTCCAAGGCTGTTTCCCGGGAATACGACTGGTCGTCGCGCGGGATGACTCGGGTTGCGTGCAAGGGTTTCACCGGTACGCGACAGCCGGTGGCGGGCGAGAGGTCAGTCTCGATGTGCCGTGGCGGCGGCGCGGTGCGCCCAATGGAATTGACGAGCGGCTCAGTGTCGACATGATCGAGTCCGCTAAAAGTGCTGGCGCGCAGCGGGTATCGTTGTCTTTTGCCGCTTTCTCCGACCTGTTCGACGAGCGGGACCGCAGTTGGGCGCATGCGGCCTTCTACTGGCTGATCCATCGCCTCGATCCGTTGATCGCGCTTGAGTCGTTGTGCCGATACCTCCGCAAATATCATGCAACGGGTGAACGGCGTTACGCGTTGGTCTGTCTCAGCCAGCTGGTGCCGCTGATGTACGTAATGATGTCGCTCGAGTTCATGCCGCGCCGACGCGGCCGGTAGCGATCTAGCGCATCGGTACCGGCGTCAGCGTGACGCTCAACCGGTCCTGCACGCTGTGCCGAAACTGATCCGCGCAGTGCTGTTCGGCAACCTGGTTGTTGTTGGCCTTCTGGATGCAGTCGATGTAGTCGCCGCCGCGGACGTCTTTCCACACCGTCGTCCAGATCGCGATGAACGCCAGACCGACGACGATCGCCAAGGCGCCCAGCACTATACCGGCGATCGCGACTCCGCCATTGTCGGCGATCCCACGCTTGGCCCGTCCGCGCCCAACGATGCCGATTATCACCGCGACAGCGCCCAGAGCGATGGGGGCAAACACCGTCGCGACACTCAGGAGGCCGATGACGGCCAATACCAGCGCGGCGATACCGACGCCGTTCTTCGGCGGCGTCGGTTGCCAAGGACTGGCAGAGGGCGGTGGGTAACCGGGCGTGTGCGGCTGCGGCGGACCGGGATAGGGCGCTTCCTCCGGGTTCTCCCGTCTAACGGGGCGATCCGAAGAGCCGGTCATCACTCGCTCTCTGGTCAGCTGACGGGTTGGCTGTCAGCCAGAATACGCGTCGACGTGGATACGACGGACGCATTTCCGGCTTACGGCACAACCGAATTCACCATCGGGGAGCGTGCGCCGAACTTCAGGCCGCGGTCGGCGGACCGCCTGCTACCGCCTTCTCCAGCCGCCGGGATGCATTGCGGATGCCGAACGAGGACACGATCTCGAAGACGCCGATCACGATCAGCCAGATCGCTACGACCAAGGTCAGGATTTCGATCGATTCCAAGGGAGACCCGAGCATCACGATGCCGGCCAGCAGGCTGATCAAGCCCAGGAAGATCTGCCAGGCGCGGCCGGGCAGGTGCGGGTCGCTGATTGCCGAGATCGACGTTGCCACACCGCGAAAGATGAAGCCGATGCCGATCCAAATCGCGAGCAGCAAAATCGCGTAGCCCTGGCCGAAGTGCCGAAAACACAGCACGGCCAACACCAGCGAGGCGGCCCCGCTGATGAATGACAGCACTCGGCCGCCGGCCGAGACGTGCAGCGCAAACGCGAAGAAGACTTGCGCAGCACCAGTGACGAGCAGGTAGATGCCGAACAGCGCAGCAGCGAAGACGATGGAATGTCCGGGCAGAACGTAGACCAGGATGCCCAGGGCCAGCGATAGAATCCCGGACAGCAGGGTCGACTTCCACAGGTGCGGCAACAGCTTTGGACCAGCAGTGGTTTCCATGCCCGGAATTTTCGCACATACGACCACCGAGGTGAAGATTTGCGGTCCGTTAAACCCTCGCTGTTTCAGGTGCCTTGGTGAGAACGTCACCGGAAACGGTATCCGGCTTGCGCCCGATCAGGTACCAAGTGTGCATGCGTCCCTTGCCCTTGATCTCGACATCGCCGCGCTCCTGGAGGACGAAATCGTCCTTCAGTCGTCGGTACACATCCTCCGGCACCTGGATCCGGCCGACCGAGTCGGTCGATTCCATCCGCGACGCGACGTTGACGGCATCGCCCCAGACGTCGTAGAAGAATCTCCGCGAGCCCACGACGCCCGCGACGACGGGTCCGCACGCCAGTCCGATTCGCAGCGGTAGTGGGTCGCCGCGCGAATCTCTCAGCACGCGTGCGACTTCGGCCATCTCGAGCGCAAATGCCGCGAGCGCCTCGACGTGATCGGGCCGGGGATTCGGCACTCCGCTGACCACCATGTAGGAGTCGCCGCTGACTTTGATTTTCTCGAGACCGTGCTTGTCAACCAGTGCGTCGAAATCGCCATAAAGCTTGTCCAAGAACAGGATCAACTGGTCTGGGGGCATATCGCTGGCCCGCTCGGTGAACCCGGCGATGTCGGCGAACAACACCGAGGCTTCGTCGTACTTGTCGGCAATGATGTTGCGCGCTGGGTCTTTTAGACGTTCGGCCACGCTTGCCGGCAAGATGTTCGCCAACAGTGCCTCGGAGCGTTCGTACTCCAATTCCATCGCGGCTTCGGCACGAACGATCTCACGCACCGCGTACCAGACGGTCGTCACCACCATGACGCAGGCCGAGATGGTGGTGACGACGAAGCTCAGCGAGAGTGCCCACACCGGCTGTGCTCCGGTGTCGTGGGGGACCAGGAACTGCAATGTGATCACCATGCCGGCGGCGATCGCGGCCAGAATCGCGGCAAGAAAAATGCGGTCGACGCCGAGTTGGAGCACCACCAGGCACGCCGCGACCAAAAAGTAGAATTGCAGCCCCGAGCCGGTGCCGACGAACCAGCAGATCGCGAAAATCGACAGGTAGGCGGTGCAGATGAAGGTCAGCGGCGGGATCAGCTCACCGAACCGATGCAGGAGCGGGACCGAGGCGTAAATCGCGGCGCCGACGATGTTGATCAGGCCCGTCCACCACAACGTGGGCGCCGAGAAAACCTGGACGAAGCCGAAACCGGCGCTGATGAACACCGCCATCGCTGCAGTGAGGTTGAGAATGCGGCGGCGCCGTTCGATCCGCTCGGAGTAAACCTGGCTGCGGGCACGCGGCAGCTCCCGCGCTGCCGCTACACAATCCGGTGTCCGCCGCGAACCTGCTGGTTGTTGGGCGGCGCACCGCTTAGCCACCACAGCAAAAGCCTAACCGCTTGGAGCAAAGCTGTGGCGGCTACTGGCTCCACGCCAGCTCGGTGATATCGGTGACGCCGATCAGCACGACCTGGTCCGAAGCGCGCACGAAAACCGACTCCGATATCACGCTGCGCACCGGGAAACCTTCGGCGTGCACCCAGTCGACGATTACGTTGCGGGCCGCACGCCGCGCGGTGACGCAGTCCGGCGGTGAGGTGTCGGCTTGTCCGGTCAGCAGAGTGGGAAGTCGTTTCCCGATCAGCGTGAGGGTGTCGGGCGGGTAGCCGAGCATGGCGGCGAACGCTGGGTTGGTGTAGACGATGATGCCGTCGAGCCTGGTCGCCACCATCGGCACCGCTAACCGGTCCAGCAGGACCAATGCGGGCAGCGTGGATAGATATCCCTCCGGGGTGCTCGGCGAGGGTCGGCGGCGACGCTCATGGTTCGGGCCGCCACTGTCGGCACCGGCGGGCTGACCGTTGTGGAGTTTGGTGGAATCCGATGAGAGGGGCATCGGGCAGCGCATCCGATCCGCGAGTGATCACCGGGCGCGTCGGGTGCGGGGCGTTGCCCCTGAAAGATCTGCGGTCAATAGGCGGCAGAGGATTTCCCGGACCAGCTGAACTGTCAGCATCCCGGATACTAGTCGATCGGATCGACGAATGGGTGCCAAAGACTTATGCCCTCACGAGATGACCGTTCGTGTGCTCGACGCACCCACCAACGAGGCCCGCGGATATGCCTTTGTGCTTGATCGATGTCTCGGCGTGACGCTGCCTTTTCTCCCTGAACGCTGTAACCGCTCCAACGTTTGTAACTGGTTAAGCATCTTTCTTGAACGTCACCCAATGCCCGGATCAGCACCTCCGCCTGGGCAGCGTCGCGTTCACCCACAATTAACCGATGCTCTCGTCACTCGAGACGAGTCGTAGCCACATCGTTCCTACGGGCTGAGTCGTCACCGATACCGTCGTGGGGGTGGTGGTACGGCCCGCGTCACCGACCGTGACGCTGCAACGATGGGTGCTCGTTCCCTCTCGCTGAGGACGAGACGGTGCAAATTCGACAGGTGCGTCTCTGCTTCGGAAACGTCTCGGCGTAGCGCAGCGACCTCGCGCTTGCTTCCGACGCCTTCGAGTCGCTCCAACTGGTGCAGCGATTTGCTTCGCTGAGCGAGCAGGGCGCGGATGAGGACTTCGGCTTGGGCGGCGCGGTGGTCTCCCATGACGGCTCGTGTTCCCGCGGTCCCGTGACCGCAACCCCGGTTGTGACGAAATCTCGCCGATCACTTGCTGTACCGGGAGGCAGGACAGCCGCCGCCGGTTAGCAAGTCCGAGTCAAATGACTCGCGCAAGGGATGCCCGCCTCGGTGACCACCTACGAGTTGCCCACCGCCACCCCGGGCGCGGAGATAAGGCATTAATCCGCGACCATGCCGCGCAGCAATCCACCAGGGGGAGATTCCGGGGGTGAGCAGCGGCAAGACTGTTAAGATATTTAAGGAACTGGGGTCGGACCTCCCCTGGCAGGCCCCAGTTCCCCTTGGATTTGGTCAGCCGCGACGGGTGGTGAATATTTCAAAACCCACCCGTCTGGACTGCTTTGATTCGCAGCTTTCCAAGGACAGAAAACTAAAACCCCGGCTACGAATCATTCCCGCGCGCCTATCAGAGCGGGACGTTCAGTTACTCGGCCTACCGCGACCCACCGATTCAATAGCCAATGATCGGCCACCGATGCGGAACCTCGGTCTCGGTGTGAGGCCAGAAGGCTTCGCCTTCTTGGACACCCGGAAGGGTCCAGGACCCGCACCCGAGTTCAGGGTTCCGGTGATATGGCTGGCTCGGTAGCCCTCCGGACCGTCATGCGGCGGTGGGGAGATTGCTCATGGCCAGCGCGGCGGACGGACGTTCAACGGCCAAGACCAGACGTTCTTCGAGGACTATTCGGGCAATGTTGCGGGCAATCGTCGGCGTTCTGACCGACGTGACTTTCGATGCCCGACCTCAGTGTTACTTGGTGCCCTCGGTGAGATTCGAACTCACACTGGACGGGTTTTGAATCCGTTTCCTCTGCCAGTTGGGATACGAGGGCCTGCGAACTTCGGCCTCCCACCATAGAGGATGGGCTGGTGCGAGCGGACTCACAGCCCCGCAGTCGAGGTTTCCCGCGGTTCACGGGAGAATGTCCTGCATGACCGACGACGACGCTCGCCCCCCGCACCGGGTTTTGATCGCCGAGGATGAGGCGCTGATCCGGCTCGACTTGGCCGAGATGCTGCGCGAGGAGGGCTACGAGATCGTCGGTGAGGCCGGTGACGGGCAGGAAGCGGTCGAGCTGGCCGAGCAGCTGAAGCCCGATCTGGTGATCATGGACGTCAAGATGCCCCGCCGTGACGGCATCGACGCCGCATCCGAGATCGCCGGCAAGCGGATCGCACCAATCGTGATTCTCACCGCCTTCAGCCAGCGCGACCTCGTGGAGAAGGCGCGCGATGCCGGGGCGATGGCGTACCTGGTCAAGCCGTTCACGATCTCGGACCTGATCCCGGCGATTGAGGTCGCGCTGAGTCGATTCAGCGAGATCCAGGCGTTGGAGCGCGAAGTCGAGACGCTGTCCGACCGGCTGGAGACCCGCAAGCTCGTCGAGCGGGCCAAAGGTCTGCTGCAGGCCAATCAAGGCATGACCGAGCCCGAGGCCTTCAAGTGGATTCAGCGGGCGGCTATGGACCGGCGCACCACGATGAAGCACGTCGCCGAGGTCGTCCTGGAAACCCTCGACACGTCCAAGGACGCGTCCGCCTAGCGGAAGGCGCGGGCTCAGTCCCGGTCGTGGTGGCAGACCGCCTCGAGCATCACGCCGAACGGGTCCAGCCAGAACGTGGCGAAATAGGGCGGCGGGTACTGCGGGAACGATTGCGGCTCATGCACGACGTCGCCGCCAATCCGGGTAAGCGCAGCATGCACGTCGCGAACGGCGGAGCGCGTCTTCACCATGAAGGCCAGGTGCTGTAGTCCCGATCGGTGGCGCGAATACTCGCCCGATTCGATCGCCGGGTACAAAAAGATGTACGTTCCCCGTTTGCCGCCGACCGGTCGAAATGCGATTTGGTCGTCCGCTTCCAGGAACAACTCGAAGCCGACGAGCGGCATCAACTCGCCGTAGTACCGCTTGGCCGCGGCCAAGTCAGGCACGTTGATGCCGAGGTGCCCCAACATGGCTAGCGCGCGACGATCACCGAGGAGCCGTGGCCGAACAGACCCTGATTGGCGGTCACGCCGACCTTGGCGTTCTCCACTTGCCGGCCGGTCGCCTGACTGCGCAGCTGCCAGGTCAACTCGCAGACCTGCGCGATCGCCTGCGCCGGAATGGCCTCGCCGAAGCAGGCCAGCCCGCCCGACGGGTTGACCGGCACCTTGCCGCCGATCGCGGTGGCACCGCTGCGCAACAGCGCCTCGGCCTCGCCCTTCGGGCACAAGCCCAGATGTTCGTACCAGTCGAGTTCGAGTGCGGTCGACAGGTCGTAGACCTCGGCCAGGCTCACGTCCTCAGGTCCTATGCCGGCTTCGGCATAGGCGGCGTCCAGGATCTGGTCTTTGAACACCCGCTCCGGCGCCGGTGCGACCGCGGTGGAATCCGTTGCGATGTCGGGTAATTCGGGCAGATGCTGCGGGTACTGCGGGGTGACGGTGCTGACCGCGCGAACCGACGGGACACCGTCCAGTGAGCCGAGATGCTTACGGGCGAAGTCCGCACTGGCCACGATCAACGCGGCCGCGCCGTCAGAGGTGGCGCAGATGTCGAGCTGGCGCAACGGGTCACTGACGACCGGGCTGGCCAGCACGTCCTCGATCGAGGATTCCTTGCGGTAGCGGGCATTCGGGTTCTGCAGGCCGTGCTGCGAGTTCTTCACCTTCACCTGAGCGAAGTCCTCGGCCGTCGCGCCGTACAGGTCCATCCGGCGGCGCGCCAGCAGCGCGAAGTACACCGGGTTCATCGCGCCGATCAGGTGGAAGCGCTGCCAGTCCGGGTCGTTCTTGCGTTCGCCGCCGACCGGGGCGAAGGCGCCCCTCGGGGTGGTGTCGGCGCCGATCACCAGCGCGACGTCGCAGAACCCCGCCAGGATGTGCGCGCGGGCGCTCTGCAGCGCCTGCGAGCCGCTGGCACACGCGGCGTAACTGGAGCTGACCGGCACACCGTTCCAGCCGAGCTTCTGCGCGAACGTCGACCCGGCGATGAAGCCCGGGTAGCCGTTGCGGATGGTGTCGGCTCCGGCGACCAACTGGATCTGTCGCCAGTCCAGGCCGGCTTCGGCCAGCGCCGACCGGGCGGCGACGACACCGTATTCGGTGAAGTCGCGGCCCCACTTGCCCCACGGGTGCATGCCCGCACCAAGGATGTACAGCGGCTCGGGGCTCATGACGACACCTTCCAGGCGTGCACGATGCGTTCGACGCCATCGTCGTCGGTGTACAGGGTCATGGTGGCCAGCTCCATCTCCATGCCGACCTTGAGGTCGGCGGCCAAGGTGCCCTCGACCACCTTGCCGAGCACGATGATGCCTTCATCGGCGAGTTCGACCGCGGCGATGGCGAACGGCTCGAACGGATCGGGCGCGGGGTAGGGCTTCGGCGGCGGGTAGCGGTTCTCGGTATAGCTCCACAGCTTTCCGCGTCTCGACAACGCGACGGCCTCGAGTGTGTCGCTGTCGCAGGCCGGATTGGGGCAGTTGTTCTCGCGCGGCGGGAACACATACGTGCCGCACCTCGGGCACTTACTGCCGATCAGATGGGGGCCCTCGGCCCCGTCGGTGTTCGAATCGGTGGCGAACCATCCGTCGATTGCCGGTTGTGGGCTGGTGACCTCGGGCACCGGGCCAGCCTACCCAGCACCGGCACAAAACTGAAACGTGTTGCAGTTTGTCGCGAATTTTGATGAGTTCCGCCGGCCTCCGAGGTCACATTGTCAAAGTGTGAGTCAAGCGAAGGAGCTTCCAGTGGTGATTGTGGCGGGTTACCTTGTCGTCGACCCAGTGCAGCGCGACAACTATCTCAATGACTGCGGGGCGGTCGTGCAGCAAGCCCGGCGAACGCAGGGCTGCCTCGACTTCGCGATCAGCGCCGACCTGATCGAGTCGGATCGCATTGACATCTTCGAACGCTGGGAGTCGCGTGTCGCACTCAGTAAGTTCCGCGGTAGCGGGCCCAGCGACGATCAACAAGAGCTGATCGTCCGCGCGTCGGTGTGCGAGTACGAGGTGGGCAGCGAACAGCGGCTGACTTGATGTCGTGACATGTGCCTAGAGTTGAGGCCGTGAGCCCAGCCAGGACCGCGAACAAGAAGGCAGCCGCCGGCCAGGCCGCCGATGACAAGCCGACGTTAATGCTGCTGGATGGCAATTCGTTGGCGTACCGCGCCTTCTACGCGCTGCCCGCCGAGAACTTCAAGACCCAGGGCGGGCTCACCACCAACGCGGTCTACGGATTCACCGCGATGCTGATCAACCTGCTGCGCGACGAGGCGCCCACCCACGTGGCCGCCGCCTTCGACGTGTCGCGGCAGACGTTTCGTTCCGAGCGCTACCCGGAATACAAAGCCAACCGGTCCACCACGCCGGACGAGTTCCGCGGCCAGATCGACATCACCAAGGAAGTCCTTGCCGCCCTTGGCATTACGGTCCTCGCCGAGCCGGGCTTCGAAGCCGACGACCTCATCGCCACCCTGGCCACGCAGGCCGAGAAGGAGGGCTACCGAGTACTCGTCGTCACCGGTGACCGCGACTCGCTGCAACTGGTCACCGACGACGTCACGGTGCTCTACCCACGCAAAGGGGTCAGCGAGCTGACCCGCTTCACTCCGGACGCGGTGGTCGAGAAATACGGCCTGACGCCCGCCCAGTACCCGGACTTTGCGGCGCTGCGGGGCGACCCGAGCGACAACCTGCCGGGGATCCCCGGTGTGGGTGAGAAGACCGCGACCAAGTGGATCGCCGAGTACGGGTCGCTGCAGGCGCTGGTCGACGACGTGGAGTCGGTGCGCGGCAAGGTCGGTGACGCGTTACGGGCGCACCTGTCCAGCGTGGTGCTCAACCGCGAGCTCACCGACCTGGTTCGCGATGTGCCGCTGGCCCAGACGCCGGACACCCTCCGGATGCAGCCCTGGGACCGCGACCAGATCCACACGCTGTTCGACCAATTGGAGTTCCGGGTCCTGCGCGACCGGCTGTTCGACACCCTGGCCGCCGTCGAGCCCGAGGTGGACGAGGGCTTCGACGTTCGCGGAGGAACCCTCGAGCCCGGTGAGATCGCGCAGTGGCTGGCCGATCACCTCAGCGACGGCCGGCGCGCGGGCCTGGCGGTCGTTGGCACGCATCTGCCTTACGACGGCGACGCGACCGCGCTGGCCATCGCCGCCGCCGACGGCGACGGCGGCTTCATCGACACCACGACGCTGACCGCCGAGGACGACAAGGCGCTGGCGGCCTGGCTCGCCGATGCCGAGCGGCCCAAGGCGCTGCACGAGGCCAAGTTGGCGATCCACGACCTTGCAGGGCGGGGCTGGACGTTGAACGGGCTCACCTCCGACACGGCGCTGGCCGCCTACCTGGTGCGTCCCGGGCAGCGCAGCTTCACGCTCGACGACCTCTCGCTGCGCTATCTTCGCCGCGAGCTGCGCGCGGAAACATCTGAGCAGCAACAACTTTCGCTTCTCGATGACAGCGAGGGCGTCGACGAGCAGGCCGTGCAGACCGCGGTATTGCGTGCCCGCGCCGTCGTCGACCTGGCCGACGCACTCGACGCCGAACTGGACCGCATCGATTCCACCACGCTGCTCGCCGACATGGAGTTGCCGGTGCAGCGGGTGCTGGCGGGCATGGAAGCCGTCGGGATCGGCGTCGACTTGGACCAATTGGGCACGCTGCAAAGCCAATTCGGCGACCAGATCCGCGACGCCGCCGAAGCGGCCTACGGCGTGATCGGCAAGCAGATCAACCTCGGCTCGCCGAAGCAGCTACAGGTAGTGCTGTTCGACGAGCTGGAGATGCCGAAGACCAAGCGGACAAAGACGGGCTACACCACCGACGCGGACGCGCTGCAGACGCTGTTCGACAAGACCGGGCATCCGTTCCTGCAGCATCTGCTGGCGCACCGCGACGTCACCCGGTTGAAGGTGACCGTCGACGGCCTCTTGAATTCCGTTGCGGGCGACGGCCGTATCCACACCACCTTCAACCAGACGATCGCGGCCACCGGCCGGCTGTCATCGACCGAGCCCAACCTGCAGAACATTCCGATTCGGACCGACGCCGGTCGGCAGATCCGCGATGCGTTCGTGGTCGGCGGGGGAGCCGGAACCAACTACTGCGAGCTGATGACCGCCGACTACAGCCAGATCGAAATGCGGATCATGGCCCACCTGTCGCGCGACGAGGGCCTGATCGAAGCCTTCAACACCGGGGAAGACCTGCACTCGTTCGTCGCGTCGCGAGCCTTTGGCGTGCCGATCGACGAAGTGACCGGCGAGCTGCGGCGCCGGGTCAAGGCGATGTCCTACGGCCTGGCCTACGGCCTGAGCGCGTACGGGTTGTCAGCCCAGCTCAAAATCTCTACCGAAGAAGCCAAGGAACAGATGGACCAGTACTTCGCCCGGTTCGGCGGGGTGCGCGACTACCTGCAGAACGTCGTCGAGCAGGCCCGCAAGGACGGTTTCACCTCGACGGTTTTCGGCCGACGCCGCTATCTGCCTGAGCTGGACAGCAGCAACCGTCAGGTCCGCGAGTCCGCCGAGCGGGCCGCGCTCAACGCGCCGATCCAGGGCAGCGCCGCCGACATCATCAAGGTCGCCATGATCGAGGTCGACAAGGCCCTCACCGACGCGGGGCTGGCGTCGCGGATGCTGCTGCAGGTCCACGACGAGCTGTTGTTCGAGGTCGCGGAGGGTGAGCGCGAGCAACTCGAGGCGTTGGTGCGGGCCCAGATGGGCGGTGCATACCCGCTTGACGTGCCATTGGAGGTCTCCGTGGGCTACGGGCCGAGCTGGGACACCGCCGCCCACTAATGTCCGGCACCGAAACGTCCACCAGATGCCGTGGGTCGAGTTTGGCCAGGTAGGCCTGGTCGAGTAATCTCGTCAGGTAGTCCGGCGGCATTTCAGAGCGCTGAGCGCGATGGAAAGCCGGGCGATCGAATAGAAACCAGCACTGTCCCTACGACCTCAACCTGTCCGGAGCAACCCAACAATATGCCGAGTCCCACCGTCACCTCGCCGCAAGTAGCCGTCAACGACATTGGCTCGAGCGAGGACTTTCTCGCCGCCATCGATAAAACAATCAAGTACTTCAACGATGGCGACATCGTCGAAGGGACCATCGTCAAGGTCGACCGGGACGAGGTTCTCCTCGACATCGGCTACAAGACCGAAGGCGTCATCCCCTCCCGCGAACTGTCCATCAAGCACGACGTCGACCCCAACGAGGTCGTTTCCGTGGGCGATGAAGTCGAAGCCCTGGTCCTCACCAAAGAGGACAAAGAAGGGCGCCTGATCCTGTCCAAGAAGCGTGCGCAGTACGAGCGCGCCTGGGGCACCATCGAGGCCCTCAAGGAGAAGGACGAGGCCGTCAAGGGCACCGTCATCGAGGTCGTCAAGGGTGGTCTGATCCTGGACATCGGCCTGCGTGGCTTCCTGCCGGCGTCCTTGGTCGAGATGCGCCGGGTCCGCGATCTGCAGCCGTACATCGGCAAGGAGATCGAGGCCAAAATCATTGAGCTGGACAAGAACCGCAACAACGTGGTGCTGTCCCGTCGCGCGTGGCTGGAGCAGACGCAGTCCGAGGTGCGCAGCGAGTTCCTCAACCAGCTGCAGAAGGGTGCCATCCGCAAGGGTGTGGTGTCCTCGATCGTCAACTTCGGCGCGTTCGTCGACCTCGGCGGTGTCGACGGTCTGGTGCACGTGTCCGAGCTGTCCTGGAAGCACATCGATCACCCGTCCGAGGTTGTCCAGGTGGGCGACGAGGTCACCGTCGAGGTGCTCGATGTGGACATGGACCGCGAGCGGGTTTCGTTGTCGCTCAAGGCAACTCAAGAAGACCCGTGGCGCCACTTTGCCCGCACCCACGCCATCGGCCAGATCGTGCCGGGCAAGGTCACCAAGTTGGTGCCGTTCGGTGCCTTCGTCCGCGTCGAAGAGGGCATCGAAGGTCTGGTGCACATCTCCGAACTGGCTGAGCGCCACGTCGAGGTGCCCGACCAGGTCGTCGCCGTCGGTGACGACGCGATGGTCAAGGTCATCGACATCGACCTCGAGCGTCGTCGGATCTCGCTGAGCCTCAAGCAGGCCAACGAGGACTACACCGAAGAGTTCGACCCCGCCAAGTACGGCATGGCCGACAGCTACGACGACCAGGGCAACTACATCTTCCCCGAGGGCTTCGACGCCGAGACCAACGAATGGCTCGACGGTTTCGACACGCAGCGCACCGAGTGGGAAGCCCGCTACGCCGAGGCCGAGCGCCGGCACAAGATGCACACCGCGCAGATGGAGAAGTTCGCCGCTGCGGAGGCCGAAGAGGCCGCCCGTCCGCAGTCCAGCAGCTCGTCGAGCGACGACGCGCCCACCGGTGGTTCGTTGGCCAGCGACGCGCAACTCGCCGCGCTGCGGGAGAAGCTGGCAGGCAGCGCCTAGCAGTCAGTCCCTGACGAACGCCCCGGCTCAACCGAGTCGGGGCGTTCGTCATTGCGGCACCCTGACAGACTGGAGCGGTGCTGCGCATAGGCCTGTCCGGCGGAATCGGCGCCGGGAAATCGACGGTGTCCTCGACCTTCAGCGATCTTGGCGGAGTCGTCGTCGACGGCGACGTGATCTCTCGCGAGGTCGTCGAGCCAGGCACCGAGGGTCTGGCCAAGCTTGTCGAGGCGTTCGGTGAGCAGATCCTCTCCGACGACGGCTCACTCGACCGGCCCGCTCTGGCGGCGATCGCGTTCAGCGACGAGGAGAAGCGTCAGACGCTGAACGGCATTGTGCATCCGCTGGTCGGCAAGCGCCGCTCGGAGTTGATCGCCGAGGCCGACGACGACGCGGTGATCGTGGAAGACATCCCTCTGCTCGTGGAATCCGGTATGGCGCCGATGTTTCCGTTGGTGATCATCGTCAATGCCGACGAGGACCTACGGGTGAAGCGGTTGATCGAACATCGCGGCTTCACCGAGGAGGACGCTCGGGCCAGGATCGCCGCGCAGGCCACCGAGGAACAACGTCGCGCGGTCGCCGATGTGTGGCTCGACAACACCGGCAGCGCAGAGGATTTGGTCGAGCAGGCGCGCACGCTGTGGCTGCAGCGCATCCTGCCGTTCGAGCAGAACCTCGACCGCGGTGAGCCGGCCCGCTCTCAGGCCGTCCTGGTGCCCTACGACCCGTCCTGGCCGGACCAGGCGCGCCGCATCGCCGCGCGACTCAACACGGCCTGCGGCCATCGCCCCCGGCGGATCGACCACATCGGATCGACCGCGGTTGCCGGGCTCGCCGCCAAGGACGTGATTGACATGCAGGTCACGGTCGACTCGCTGGACGATGCTGACGCGCTGGCCGAGGCATTGACCAGCGCCGGCTACGTTCACCGGCCGATCACCTCGGATGAGACCAAGTCGCATGCCCGCAGCACCGTCGCTGAATTCGATCATGCCGACGATGCGTCGTTGTGGCAGAAGCGGATTCATGCATCGGCGGATCCCGGCCGGCCGACCCACGTTCATTTGCGGGTCGACGGCTGGCCCAACCAGCAGTTCGCGTTGCTGTTCGTAGACTGGCTGAAAGCCAATCCCGAAGCGCGCGAGCGCTATCTGGCCGTCAAGCGCGACGCCGAGCAGGCCGGCGACATCGCCGGCTACGTCGCTGCCAAGGAGCCGTGGTTTCTCGACGCTTACCGCGACGCCTGGGCGTGGGCGGACGAATCGGGTTGGCGCCCTTAGGGCGCCGGGTTAGGCAGCGGAGCTCCGCAGGGCAGGACGCCGTTCATGGGGTCGTCGCTGCCCGGTGCCGGGTGGACAAATTGGTCGGCCTGAACGAAAACCTTGTCGTCAACGTCGATCTCGCAGTGCACATTAGCCGAGTACGGCCACTTGACCGCCACCTGCATGCCGGCGTGATGAGGATCGGGCAGAACCGCATCGGCCTGAAAGGCGTTGCCGGGCATCGTGCTCAACTGAGCCATGTTGGTCTGGTTGTCGGCGGTGATGAAGGTGGCGACGCTGCCGGGAGCCACGCCGTCAACGCGCGCAACGTAGGTGATGTTGTGCAGATCGGCCCGCGCTGTCGCGGGCATCAACTGCGCACCGGCAACCGCCATGGCGACTGCCATCCATCTCTGCATAGTGCCCATGACCGCACAGATTACCGCTACTGATTGACGTGATTCACCGCATCAGCAACAGCGTCATCGCGGCGCTTGACCAGCAGCCACGTCTCCTCCTCGCCTTCCCGGACCCGAGTCAGCGCGTAGCCGCCGTTCAACTTTTCACCGTTCAACAAAAAGGACAGATGTCCCCGGCCCAGGCACGTTGTCATCTCGTGCCCGGTCTTGTTGGCGTAGGTGCCGCGATCCCAGACGACGACATCGTCATCGTTGACGGTGATCTCGACGTCGGCTTCATCCAAGGGATGGTCTTGAGTGCGTCGGGCCATTCGGCGTTCCTGCGGGTTGACCGCCGGACCGCGCGGGATCGCCCACGACACCAGGACGCCGTCGATCTCCAGCCGGAAGTCGTAGAAATCCTCGCGTGCCTCGTGGTGCTGGATCACGAAACACGGTCCTCGGTTGCCTGATTGTCCTCGCCGCGACCGACGTCCCCTTGGCGCGGGGCTGTGTCCGGTCCGCCGATCGGGCCGGTGATTTCTCAAAGCCATCCGTGCCTCGTACCCGCTGGGGAGGGTCACGGAAACTGCACAATGCCTGTGATCAAGGCCCGCCTCGCCAGTGTTCGATCCTGTGGTGATCGGGGGTAAAGCCGTGATTCACACCCCACAGCACGGCTCGGGTGCGGCTGTCCACGCCCAGCTTGCGATAAATCGTGCGGATGTAGGACTTGACGGTGTTCGGGCTGAGATAGGTCAGACGCGCCACGTCTGCGTTGCTCTTGCCTTGAGTGATCAGAGCGAGAATCTCTGCCTCGCGCTCGCTGAGCCCCTCGCCGCGGCCGGGCCAGTCCTGCCCGGGCGCGCTTCGTGCCCGGGCACCCACTTCGCTGATCACCAGGTCGCCGGCATGAACTGCTTCTAGCGCCGCGACCAACTCACGCGCGGGCAGCGTCTTCGACAGGTATCCGTGCGCGCCGTGCTGGCGTGCGCTTTCGACGAGTTCGGGATGAAAGTTCCAGGTATAGACCACAACTCGATTGGCTCTGGGATTGGCAACCAAGACGCCGATCTCCTCGTGATCCGACTCGGGCTGAGCGAAGGAGTCATACAACACGATGTCCACGGCGTCTTTGACCGGCATGGTGGAGTCAAGTTCGGCGACGACGACCCGGTCGCGATAGGGCTCCAGCATGTTTGCGACGCCCTTGACGACGACGTCGTAGTCATCGACGAGTGCGACGGTGATCGGCGCTCGGGACATTGGCGGCATGACGACCGAGATTACCTCCGTAGGGGTGTATTTCCACCCCCCTTACGGGTAGTCCACTAATTGTGGACCGGCTGACCCGATCAGCCCGCCACCGTCACTCGAGGAAGGCTCGAACATGATCACTCTCGGCATCATCCTGCTGATCGCGGGATTCCTACTCAAGATCTCCATCCTGTGGACGCTCGGCATCATCGCTCTGGTCGTCGGCGCGATCCTCGCCATCCTGGGAGCCACTGGCCGCGCCGTTGGTGGCCGTCGCCACTACTTCTGACCCGGACACCCGCTCGCCCCGAAGAGCTGTGCCGTGCATCACAAAGCAGTGTTTGCTTAGAAAGCCGGCGGGTTATTCGACACACGTTGAAAGGAGCACGCGATGCCTATCTGGGAATGGATCGTGATCGCGGCCGTGGCAGTCGTCGTCATAGTCGCTGCGGTTGTCGTGATCAGCATGGTCAACTTTCGCACCAAAACGAAGCGGCTCAAACAGCATTACGGGCCTGAATACGAGCGAGTGGTCGACGAGAAAGGGAGCGAGAAAGGCGCCGTGCGCGAACTCACCACGCGTGAGCGCAAACGGGACAAGCTGGACATCGTCCCCCTTTCACCCTCGGCGCATTCGACGTTCACCGCAGGCTGGCAAGAAGTACAGGCCGGATTCGTGGACAACCCCGCGACGGCCGTCGCGGACGCCGACCGTTTGGTGACCGAGGTGATGCGTGAACGTGGTTACCCCGTAGACGATTTCGAGCGGAGGGCCGCCGACATCTCCGTCGACCACCCGCAGATCGTGGACAACTACCGGGCGGCGCACGGTATCCACGTTTCAGAGCATCGCGCCGACACCGAGCAACAGCGAAAGGCGTTCGTGCACTACCGCGCGCTGTTCGAGAAGTTGCTCGAGACGCCCGCCGACAGCGACACATCACACGAGAGAGAAGCGCATGACCACGCATGACGAACCCACACTGACCGAGTCGTCACAAGATCGTGCGGTAGCGATCTCGGAACCGCCGCCAACGCCCGACGACGAGACGGCATCGGTCGCGGAGACTCCGGTTGAGTCAACACCTTCGACACGCGAAACACCCTCCGAAGACGTCCTTTTCGCTGACAACGACTTGGCGGATCTGCGTCAGCGTTGGGCGGGCGTTCAAGCGGCCTTCGTCGACGATCCGAGGGATTGCGTCCAAAAGGCGGACGGATTGGTTTCCGATCTGGTCGAGCAACTCACCCATGGGTTCTCCGATGCACGGTCACGGCTCGAGGAGCAGTGGTCGCGCGGGGAACAAGCGTCGACCGAAGACCTACGGCTCGCCCTCATGCACTACCGCGCATTCTTCGAGCGATTGCTGTCCGTCTAAAGGGCTGCGCGGCAATGCTTTCCGCTTGATCAGCGCCATTTGACCGACATGCCCTCGGCGGCCAGCCACGCGCCGAGGTCATAGTCGTTGCGGGCCAGGCCTTCCACGGCGTGCATTGCGCGCCGGACCGCTGATTCGCCGTCCTCGGGCGTCAGCAGGCCGTGCCGAACGGCGTCCAGGAGTTCGTCGACGTCGGAGAGGACCACCCCGGCGTGGGTGCGAACCTCGAGGTCGAGGTAGTGGTCTTCGGACGTCCAGACGTCTGCGCCCGGCGTGTATTCGCCGACGTCGAGGTAGAAGTCGTAATCGCGCTCATGGCCGGCGTTGTAATGAAACACCGTGGCGCGCAACCCCAGTGACGGCAGCAGCCACGACTCGAGGTAGTGGAACTGTGCGCGTCCGGGTGTCGGGCGGGCAAGGTAGAGGCCCCACGGCCGCACGGTGTACTCGTCGACCGCCCGCACGATGCCCTTGGGATCGGTGTTGGTGCCGGCGCGCAGGTCGAACGTCTCGTGCTTGGGCGGATGCATCGCGGGTCAGCGCCGAAGCCGGAGTTTCCATCGGACGAACAGGCCGAAAAACACCGTCAGGCCAGCCAGCATGCCCATGTCGAGCAGCCAGAAATGTCGGGTGTGCTGCCAGAACTGATCCTGAGGGAGCAGAGTCGGTGGCACCAGGTGCCGCAGGTCGACCGTCGACGCCGCCGCCGCGTAGCCCCAGCGTGCCGGCATCAACCAGGACAGCTGGTCGAGCCCGAGCCGCCCGGTCACCGGGACCATGCCGCCGCACAGCACCAGCTGCGCCATCACCGCGACCACGAACAGCGGCATGATCTGCTCGCTGGATCGGACCAGCGAGGAGATGGCCAGACCCAGGACCGCTGAGGCGACGCAGGCCGCGGCGACGGTCAAGAACAGCTCGCCGGTCGCGGCGACTGTCGAATGACCCAGCAGCACTGCCCCGCGGCTGGGCGCGCCCTTGCCGCCGACCACGATCGCCGTGACGATGGCGGCCTGGAGCACCGCGAAACCGCAGAACACCAGCGTTTTGGCTAGCAGATACGCCGTCGTGGACAGCCCGACCGCCTGTTCGCGCTGGAATATGGGACGCTCGCCGACCAGGTCGCGGATCGTCAGCGCGACACCCATGAACGCCGCAGCCGGCAGCAGCAGCGCCAGAATCTGGGCGGACTCGTCGGGTGTCCCGGTGGGTGGGCCGGCCGGGCGAAAACCTGTGTTGCCCGGAACGGTCAGCGACAGCGCGCCGAGGATGAACGGCAGCAGCGCCAGGAAGACGAAATACGCCCGATCGGCGACGACGAGCCGGACCTGTCGCCGCGCAATCGTCGAGATCTGGCGCGGGACGCTGGTGTGCACCGGTTCGCCCAGGTCGGCCGGCTTGCCCGACTTCGACGGCGGCTGGGGTTGCTCGCGCTCGCGGAAACGCCGGTTTGCCTCGTCCGGATCGGCGCCGACCTGGCTGAAGATCTTGGCCCAGTTGGTCGTGCCCATCACGTCGCCGATGCCGTCCGGCGGTCCGCAGTAGGCCGTCTTGCCGCCAGGCGCGACGAGCAGCACCTGGTCACACACGTCGAGGTAGGACAGCGAGTGCGTGACGACCAGCACCACGCGACCGGCATCGGCCAGTTGCCGCAGCATGGTCATGACCTGCAGGTCCAGCGCGGGATCCAGCCCGGAGGTCGGCTCGTCGAGCATCAGCAGCGACGGCCCGGTGAGCAACTCGAGAGCCACCGAGGCGCGCTTGCGCTGACCGCCGGACAGCTTGTCGACCCGGGTGCCGGCGTGCCTGGTCAGGTCGAGCTCCTCGAGCACCTGGGAGACGACCCTGGTCCGGTCGGCCTTGCTGGTGTCGGGCGGCAGGCGCAGCTCGGCGGCGTAACTCAGCGCCTGGTTCACGGTCAGCTGGCGGTGCACGACGTCGTCCTGCGGAACCATACCGATCCTGCTGCGCAGCGACGCGTACTCGGCGTGGATGTCGTGGCCCTCGAACGTCACCGAGCCGGAGCTGGGCGTGGTGTATCCCGCGATCAGCCGGGCCAGCGTGCTCTTGCCGGCGCCGGATCCGCCGATCACGGCGGTCAGGCTCCCGGGACGCGCGGTCAGCGAGATGTCGCTGAGCAGCTGTTTGCCGTTCTCGACGACGTACTGGACGTTGCGCACTTCCAGGCCACCGGTGCTGGTGGCGGCCTCGGTTTCGCTGCGGCGGACCAGCAGGCCGCTGTCGACCACGAGGTCGATGTTCCCGACGGTCACGACGTCGCCCTCGCGCAGGATCGCCGAACCGACCCGGGTGCCGTTGACGAAAGTCCCGTTGACACTGGTGTCGCGGATCTCGGTGCCCAGCGGCGTCAGGTTGAGCGTCGCGTGGTATCTCGAAGCCAGGACGTCGGGCACGACGACGTCGTTGTCGGCTGCCCGGCCGATCGTGACGGAGCCGGCCGGCTTGGCGGCCGGGGTCGCCCGGGGTGTGAGGCGTTTGACGAAGCGGGTCGCGAAGTTGGCGCCCTCGGAAGCGCGGGTGTCGAGCATGGTGACTTCGGTGAGCGGCACGCCTGGTTGCGCCGGCGCCGATCGTGCGTTGACGACCGTGACCTGATCGGGCGGTGGGCCGGCGGCCGGCCGTCCGGCCTGCACGTTCGTCGGATACTCCGACGGCGACAGCGGCGGTGCCGGGCGGGGTCGCGGGACCGGCCGCGGTGACGGACCGGGCGGCCCGGCGGGTGACGCGGGCGATGGTCCCGGCGGCATCGGGCTCGCCGGGGTCGACCACGTCATGGTCTGCTGCGGGCCACGCGGGGACGCACTCGGCGCGGGCGGTGCCCCTTTGCCGCGACGCGCCCCGATCTCGAACGTCAGCTGCGGGCCGCCGGCGTTGCCGATGTTGATGCTCTGCCCGTCGTGAATGTCGATCACCGGTCGCCGGTAGCCGTTGACGAATGTGCCGTTCACCGAACCGTTGTCGATCGCGACCCACTTGCCCTGTTCGAAGCGCAGGATCAGATGGGCGCGCGAGATCCGCGGGTCGGCGATCCGGACGTCGGCACGCAGGTCACGTCCGATCACCACGTCGTGACCTGGCAGAAATGTGCTCTGTGATCCGTTGTGCCAGATCGTCAGAACGGGCGGGGCTGGTCGACTCACCACTCCAGTATCGACTCCGCCGCCGTATGGCTTGTATGGGACGGACTGTGATTCGCTTATATGTCGTCGCGAACTGCTCCAAAGTCCTTGATTCACAGCTGTTTCATAAGCCGCGCAGCAGGCGCGCACCGCATCTCGCGGCATGATCGTGAAGGGTGTACCAGTTCTGCGAACTCGGTAGCCGCCTGGGGGAATGTCGAAAACGCCCGGCCCGCAAGTGATTCTCGTGCCTTTCCGGCGGGTGAGCGGGATTGTGGCGAACCACACGCCAAGTGAGAGAAGTGAGGGGGAAGCTGTAATGGACGAGGCGACCAGAGCTACCGAGCGCTGGGACGCCCACTCAGGTCCGCCGACGCCGCCGGCCGACCCACCGCACTCCCGCAGTCTGTTGGAGCGCGGCTATGCGTCGCTACCGAATATGGGCATCAACCGGCTGCTGACCAAAGTGCCGCTGGTCGGGTCGCGACCTCAGCGCGAACCGGTGAACGTCGGTCGACCGGCCACCAGCAACCGGTCAGACAGCGCGCTGGCGACGCCGACGTCGTTCGCGGGCTACACGATCCTGCGGCCGCTCGGCTCCGGTGGGATGGCCGACGTCTACCTGGCCAAGCACCCGCGCCTGCCGCGTCGTGATGCGCTCAAGATCCTGAGCGAGGGGACCACCGCCGACGAGGAGTTCCGCGAGCGGTTCAACCGCGAAGCGGATCTGGCTGCGACCCTGTGGCATCCGCACATCGTCGCGGTGCACGACCGCGGCGAGTTCGACGGGCATCTCTGGATTGCAATGGACTACGTCGAGGGCACCGACGCCGCGCGGCTGATGCGGGAGCGGTTTCGCGGCGGTATGGCCGAGGCGGACGTCTGCGCGATCGTGACCGCCGTCGCGGGTGCGCTGGACTACGCCCACGCCCGCGGACTGCTGCACCGCGACGTCAAGCCCGCCAACATCCTGCTGACCCATCCCGAGGAGGATGACCGTCGAATCCTATTGGCGGACTTCGGCGTTGCCCGCCAGCTCGCCGACATCAGCGGGATCACCGAGACGAACGTCGCTGTCGGCACCGTCGCCTACGCAGCCCCCGAGCAGCTCGTCGGGTCGAACATCGACGGCCGCGCCGATCAATACGCGTTGGCCGCCTCGGCGTTCCACCTACTCGCCGGTGTGCCGCCGTTCCAGAATTCCAACCCGGTTGCGGTGATCAGTCAGCACCTGCACGCGGCGCCACCGCGGCTCAGCGACTACCGGCCCGACCTGGCCGGCCTCGACGAGGTGTTCTTCACGGCCTTGGCCAAAGAGCCCACCGAACGGTTCGATCGGTGCCGCCAGTTCGCCGCGGCCTTCAGCGAGCAGGTCTCCGGCTGCGCCGATAGCGCCCGTCCGCGACCCCTGGCCCGCCGCCCCAAGCGGAAGACCGGTCGACGGAAGTTGACGCTGAAATCCGGCCTCGTAATGGGGAGCGTCCTCGCCGTTCTCTCGCTGACCGTGACCTGGGCGATCTCGTTTTTCTCATGGGACGACCAGCCGCCGGCCCATCCCGGCACGCCGCCGAAAGTGAGCAAGACGTCGTCGTCGGGATCGGCGCTCGCGGCGCCGCCGTTGAACGGCAGTTACCGGCTGAACTACGACCGCGCGAAGCAAACCTCGAACGGTGTCATTCGCACCAACGGCGGAGCCGCCAGCTGGTGGGCCTTCTCGTCGGCGTGCACCGCCACGGGATGCGCGGCGACCGGCACCAAGCTGGACGAAACGAGCCACACCGAGGCCAAGACGACCGGCACCGGCAACACCGGCGTCCTGCACTTCGTCGACGGCAACTGGCAGGCCGAGCCCCGTCAGCTTCAGCTGCCGTGCCGGATGTCTCGTGGCGGACCGATGTCCATGCAGTCAGAGACGGTGGTGTGGACGCTGACGCCGGAACCGGACGGCACGCTGCGTGGTGTGCAAACCCAGACCGTGCAGAGCAACGAATGCGGATCACAGGGAGCGACGCTGCGGACACCCGTCGTCGCGTCCCGGACCGGCGACGTGCCGGCGGACGTGACGATTCCTGATCCGGCGCAGGCGGCCAAAAACACCGCGTCACCGGTCGGTACTGCGACGCCTGCCGTGTTGGGTGGGCCCTGCGCCGACATCGACAAAGTCGCCTTCGACTCGGCGGCCAATCAGCAGGTCGTCTGCGAAGGCAACGTCTGGGACAAGGCGCCGGCGACCAACGGCGTGCACCCCGTCGGGACCTCGTGCACCGACATTCCGGTGTTCACCATGTCCAAATCCGAGGACGGGCACCTGATCGAATGCGACCCGGGCAGCCGGGTGTGGAGCAGCCAGCACGGCTGACCGGACGCTAAGCCCTGGCCACCAACGGCAGCACCTGCAGGCTCAGCACACTCTCGGTCGCGGGGAATCCCGCAGTCGGCCGAAAGCCCGGAGTCGGCTCCATCCGCCCGGCCCGGTCGACCCACTCCTCGACCAGCACCCGCAATACCTGCCGGACGATGTGCCCGCCCTGGCAGCGCATGGATCCCGCACCCAGACTCCAATGCCGGTGCGCCCTGCTGTCGATCACCAGATCATCGGTGGACATGGCATCGTTGCCGTCCCGCTGCACCGCCGCGAAACACAACATCACCACCATGTCGGCCGGCACTTCTACCTCACCGACGGTCGTCGGTGAGGTGGTAAACCGCTGGCAGCTTTGCACCATCGGCTCCAGCCGTAGGACCTCTTCGACGAACCGGCGAATCAGCTCGGGCTGACGGCGAAGCGTGTCGCACAGTTCGGGGCGGCGGGCCAACTCGAACAGGTGCCAGCCCGCATGCTTGAACAGATTGCGACACGCTTCCAGAAACACATGGCCGGACCGCCCGTTGAGGTGTTCGACGGGCAACAGCTGCAGGTGCGACACGATGTCGAATAGGGCGGTGACCATTGGCGTGGTCACGTCGGCCACCGCGTCACCCCCGCCAGCGGCGACGAAACGATCGATCAGCGCGGCAGCGATCGGGCGAAATGCCGCCGCAACGTCGTGGGCCGCTTTTGGGGCGAACAGCTGCCGGTGTACCTCGAGATCACTTTCGGGAAGGGCTCGGGCGCGATCGAATCGGGCGTCGTCCATATTCGCCAACACCTCGTCCCGTCCGACGACGAACACCCAATTCGCCGCGGGGTGCCGCAAGATCGGCCCGGCCTGTCGCGCCAGCCGCCAACCCAGGCCGCGGTCCGTACTCAGGGCGATTCCCGCCTCGGCGGGAATGACGGGGCAGTCGGCAAGGTCCACATCCCCATGGTCCCGCATCTTCACCCTGCGCTGCATTGTCGGGCTCCTCCTCAGGCCCCGCCCGCCTGCATCGTCGCTCGACGACCGCATGTCGGTGGTCCGCTCTACCCTGGTGACATGGCGTTTGCTACCGAGCATCCCGTGCTTGCGCACTCCGAATACCGCCCAGTCGAGGACATGGTGCGCGCCGGCGGCCGGTTCGAGGTGGTCAGCCCGTATGCGCCCGCCGGCGACCAGCCGGCCGCGATCGACGATCTGCAACGACGGATCGAAGCGGGGGAGCGCGATGTCGTGCTGCTCGGCGCCACGGGTACCGGCAAGTCGGCCACCACCGCGTGGCTCATCGAGCGGCTGCAGCGGCCGACCCTGGTGATGGCGCCGAACAAGACGCTGGCCGCACAGCTGGCCAACGAGCTGCGAGAGATGTTGCCGCACAACGCCGTTGAATACTTCGTCTCGTACTACGACTACTACCAGCCCGAAGCGTACATCGCGCAGACCGATACCTACATCGAGAAGGACAGCTCGATCAACGACGATGTCGAGCGGCTTCGGCACTCGGCGACGTCGTCGCTGCTATCGCGACGGGACGTCGTGGTGGTCGCATCGGTGTCCTGCATCTACGGCTTGGGCACACCGCAGTCGTATCTGGATCGCTCGGTGGAACTGAAGGTCGGCAGTGAGGTGCCGCGCGACGGGCTGCTCCGGCTGCTGGTCGACGTGCAGTACACCCGCAACGACATGTCGTTCACCCGCGGCACGTTCCGGGTGCGCGGCGACACCGTCGAGATCATCCCCTCGTACGAAGAGCTGGCTTTACGCATCGAGTACTTCGGCGACGAAATCGAGGCGCTGTACTACATGCATCCGCTGACGGGCGACGTTGTGCGCCAAGTCGACTCGCTCCGCGTCTTCCCGGCGACGCACTATGTGGCAGGACCGGAACGGATGGCGCAGGCCATCTCGACGATCGAGCAGGAACTCGAGGAGCGGCTCGCCGAGCTCGAGGGTCAGGGCAAGCTACTCGAGGCCCAGCGGCTGCGGATGCGGACCAACTACGACGTCGAAATGATGCGTCAGGTCGGGTTCTGCTCCGGGATCGAGAACTACTCGCGGCACATCGATGCCCGCGGGCCGGGCTCGCCGCCCGCGACCCTGATCGACTACTTCCCCGAAGATTTCCTGATGGTGATCGACGAGTCGCACGTCACCGTGCCGCAGATCGGCGGCATGTACGAAGGCGACATGTCCCGCAAGCGCAACCTCGTCGAATTCGGATTCCGACTCCCGTCGGCGTGCGACAACCGCCCGCTGACCTGGGAGGAGTTCGCCGACCGGATCGGTCAGACGGTGTACCTGTCGGCGACTCCCGGTCCATACGAGCTGAGCCAGGCCGCCGGAGAGTTCGTCGAGCAGGTGATCCGCCCGACGGGCCTGGTCGATCCGAAGGTCGTGGTGAAGCCGACCAAGGGGCAGATCGACGATCTGATCGGCGAGATACGCAAGCGTGCCGAGGCCGACGAACGGATCCTGGTGACGACGCTGACCAAGAAAATGGCCGAGGATCTGACCGATTACCTGCTTGAACTCGGTATCCGGGTGCGCTACCTGCACTCCGAGGTCGACACCCTGCGCCGGGTGGAGCTGCTGCGCCAGCTTCGGATGGGTGACTACGACGTGCTGATCGGCATCAACCTGCTGCGTGAAGGGCTGGACCTGCCCGAGGTGTCGCTGGTGGCGATCCTCGACGCCGACAAAGAAGGCTTTCTACGCTCGTCGCGCAGCCTGATTCAGACCATCGGCCGCGCCGCGCGCAACGTTTCCGGCGAGGTCCACATGTACGCCGACAAGATCACCGACTCGATGAGAGAGGCGATCGACGAGACCGACCGTCGGCGGGCCAAGCAGGTCGCCTACAACGAGGAGAAAGGAATCGATCCGCAGCCGCTGCGCAAGAAGATCGCCGACATCCTCGACCAGGTGTACCGCGAGGCCGACGACACGGAGAGCGTGGCGATCGGCGGCTCGGGTCGCAACTCGTCGCGGGGCCGGCGTGCCCCGGGTGAGCCGGGCCGTGCGGTCAGCGCCGGTGTCTTCGAAGGGCGCGATACCGCGAACATGCCCCGAGCCGAGCTGGCCGACCTGATCAAAGACCTCACCGAGCAGATGATGACCGCGGCGCGAGACTTGCAATTCGAGCTGGCCGCCCGCTTCCGCGACGAGATCCATGACCTCAAGAAAGAGCTGCGGGGGATGGACGCCGCCGGCCTGAAGTGAGCGGTACACCGGCCGACGACAGCTGGCGGGCGCTTCTCGGCCCACGACATCTGGGTACGTCGACGCTGCTGGCTGGCGGGGTGGCGCTGTATGCGACCAACGAATTCCTAACCATCAGTCTGCTGCCGAGCGCGATCGCCGAGATCGGCGGTGAGCGGCTCTTCGCCTGGGTGACCACGCTTTACCTCGTCGGGTCGGTGGTGACGGCCGCGACCGTCAACGCGATGCTGCTGCGGGTCGGCGCGCGCTGGTCATTTCTGTTGGGACTGGTCGTATTCGGAGCCGGCAGCGTGGTGTGTGCGGCGGCCCCGGACATGGGCGTGATGTTGGCGGGCCGGACGCTGCAGGGGGCGGCCGGGGGACTGCTCGCCGGGTTGGGTTATGCCCTCATTACGACCGCCTTGCCCCGAGCGCTGTGGACCCGGGCGTCGGCGTTGGTGTCGGCGATGTGGGGTGTCGCAACCGTGATCGGGCCGGCGGCCGGCGGCCTGTTTGCCCAATTCGGTTTGTGGCGTTGGGCATTCGGCGCCATGGCAATCTTGTCCGTCGCGATGGCACTGCTCGTCCCGATGGTGTTGCCGGCCGGCAGTGACGACCCCGACCATGTCGCTCCTGCGCTTCGGGTGCCGGTGTGGTCGGTGCTGTTGTTGAGCAGCGCGGCGTTGACCGTCAGCATCGCCCAGGTTCCGACCAGCATTGCGCTGACCGCCGGCCTGCTGGTGGTCAGCGCGATCCTGATCGTCGCTTTCGTGTTCGTCGACCGTCGGATGCCGGTGAAAGTGCTGCCGCCGAGCATGTTTGGTCCGGGCCCGTTGAAGTGGATCTACGTTGCCCTAGCGGTGCTGATGGTCTCGGCCATGGTCGACATGTACGTGCCGCTGTTCGGCCAGCGCCTCGCACATCTGGTGCCGGTGGTGGCCGGATTCTTAGGCGCGGCACTGGCGATCGGCTGGGCGGTCAGCGAATTGGTCAGCGCGTCGTTGACGAGCAGAAAAGCCGTCAACCGGCTGGTGGCGGCGGCTCCGCTGGTCATAGCGGTCGGCCTTTTCCTGGCCGCCGTCACGCAAGTCGACAATGCACCAGTAGGCCTTGTCGTCACCTGGGCGGTGGCGCTGACCATCACCGGAGCCGGCATCGGCGCGGGGTGGCCGCATCTGTCGGCGTGGGCGATGCAGTGCGTCGACGAGCAGGAAGGCGCCGCCGCGGGCGCGGCGATCAACACGATCGAGGTGATCGCCGGGGCCTTCGGTGCCGGGCTGGCGGGTGTCGTCGTCAACAGCGCGGAGGGCGACGTAGTGACCGCTGCGCGGGCGCTGTTCGCGGTCTTTGCGGCGGTGGGCCTGTTAGGCGCCCTCGCCTCGCGCCGAGCGGCCCGCAATCTAGCCCTGCCGCAGTGACTTTCGCGAAGCACCACCCCGGATCGTTCTCCGCGACGACCAAGCGACGTGATCAACGTGTCGACTTGATGACCTGGGTTCGGTGAAACTGCCACCGCTCGACGATGTGGAACCCCACGTTCTTCGGAACCAGATACGCCGGCGCCCGGCCGAACTCGCGCCCCGGCGGCAATGACGGTCCGGCTTGATGATTCGGCAGCCTCGTGTCGTGCGTGGTGATCGTCCACAACGTGTTGCACCTGTACAACCGCCCGACGATCAGCCACACCGCAATGTGCCCGTCCCACAACGTCTCGCGCTTGGGCGCGGGGACGCCGCGGCCGACGTCCACCAACGGCCGGAAAGCGGCGGGCCGGGCCGCGATCAACGCGCGCACCGGCCCGGGCAGCCAGCCCACCGTGTTGTCGACCAGCAGGCAATCACCGGGTGCCGCGTGAGCGGTGATCAGGTCGGCGACATCGCTATAGTCCCAGCCCTCTTTGGCGTATCGCTGCCTTTGCGACAGAAGGTAATTCGGCAACGCCGCGACGGTCAGGGCGACCAGCACGAGAGCGATCAACCGCGGCCTGCGGGCAATGCCGTCGACGCAGATCGCCATCACGATCGCGATCGCCGGCGTCGTGAAGAACAGGTACCGCGGATAGTAGAACGGATTGCTGAGGGCCGAATAGATCAGGCTGATCGCGGTGGGCACCACCATCCAGGCCGCGCAGATGATCAGCATCCGGCGGGTGTCCCCGGCGGACTGCCAATGGCCGGTCAACCGAATCGTCAGCGCGACAACGAAAATCAATGCCGTCAGGATCGCGAACGGCACGCTGTTGTCGAAATACTGGTGCAGGAAAACGTCGAGCATGCTGTGCCAGGTCAACGGGTGAATCCAGGCCACTTGGAAGCTCTGGCCGTGGGCGAACAGCATCAGCGGCGTCAACGCTGCCACCGCCACGGCAGACGTGATCGCCCACCACACCACGGCGGATCGTTGCCGCCGGAGCATCGGCGTGATGACGGCGTAGGCCGGCACCAACAACACCAAATAGACGTTGAGCGAGATCGAGACCATCAGCGCGAGCGCGTAGAAAACCCACTGCCGGGCTCGATCGCGGCGTATGGCGTTGATCAGCACGACCGTCAGCCAGACGGCCGCGGCCGCTTGCAGCGCGTACGACCGTGCTTCGATGGCTGCCCACGTCACGCGCGGCAGGATCGCGAATATGATGCCCGCGGAGACCGCGGTGTGTCGCGGCAGGAATTGCCTGGCCAGGACCACCACGCCGGCCGCGGCGAGCCCGACGGCAAGACAACTCGGCACCCTCGACCAGAATTCGGTTGCCGGGAAGGCGCCGAACCAGCCCTGCATTAGCAGGTAGAACAGCCCGTGGACGGCGTCGATATGACCGAGCAGCTTCCACAGTTCGGGTACCGACCGGCCGGCGGAGGCCGAAATCGTGGCGCTCTCGTCGAACCACAGCGAGGGCCGGGCCGCACCGACGGCGCCGACAACGGCGGCCAGCACCGCGATCGCGAGCGGGTCAATGAACCGGCGCGACCGCGGGGCGATAGGGGTGACCGCCGTCCTGGGTTCGGCGACAGTTGTGGCAACCATGATGGAAGTCACTTTAGGGCCACCTCGGTGAACCTGCTTACCCGTCCTTCCTGATCACAAGCCACTTTTGCAGTCGTGGTCGATTCGGGCTACCCGGTTGCGCGGGCGTGATATCGACGAAAAGATAGGTATATCAATGTGTTTCATCGAGGGCGTCGGCAAACTGGTCGTGTCGCCAACGCAGGTGGCGCCTCAGAGTGCGCGCGCCGCAGCGTTAGCCAGGAATTGCCCACCAGAGCGGCGTGCTCAAAGTCAACCATCTGGCTACAGCAAGGCGTTACTGTCTTTGGTTGGCGAAGCAACCAACACCTGGGAGGGTAAATGAGCGCCTATCAGACCGTGGTGGTAGGAACCGACGGATCGGATTCGTCGCTTCGCGCGGTGGAGAAGGCTGGAAGCATCGCCGGGGCGAATGCGAAGTTGATCGTCGCGACGGCGTATTTACCTCAGCAAGAAGATTCCCGGGCCGCTGACGCGCTCAAGGACGAGAGCTACAAGGTCTCGGGCAGTGCCCCGATCTACGCGATCCTGCGCGAGGCTCGGGAGCGTGCCAGCGCCGCGGGAGCCCAGAAAATCGAGGAGCGGTCCGTCGTTGGCGCTCCGGTGGACGCGCTGGTCGGCCTCGCCGAGGAAGTCGGCGCCGACCTCCTGGTCGTCGGCAACGTCGGACTGAGCACCATCGCCGGCCGACTGCTGGGCTCGGTACCCGCCAACGTGTCGCGGCGCGCCAAAGTCGACGTGCTCATCGTTCACACCTCGTAGTCGTCCGCCCGCTCGGTGATCGACACGGCGAAGTACGGGCCGTGGGCATTGATCGCGGGCGCCTCGGAAGGCGTCGGCGCCGAATTCGCCGTGCTGCTCGCGGAAGCGGGCCTGAACCTCGTACTGGTCGCCCGCACAGCGAGCGCGCTGGAACAGACCGCTGACGCGTGCCGCGCGCACGGGGTCGAAACCCGCACTGTGCAAGCCGATCTCAGCGATCCGGCCGTATCTGGGAACATCAAGCGCGCGACCGGCGACCTCGAAATCGGGCTGCTGATCCTGGTCGCCGGCGCGAATACGCACAGCCGCGAGTTCCTTGACGGCGACCTCGCCGAGTTCCACCGGGTGATCGAACTCAACGTGTTAACCCCGCTGGCATTGATGCACCACTACGGGCAGGCGATGCGTTCGCGACAGCGCGGCGGCATCATCCTGCTCGGTTCGCTCTCGGGGTATCTCGGCTCGGCCCGGCACACGGTCTACGGCGGCGTGAAGGCGTTCTCCAAAATCTTCGCCGAAGGACTGTGGCTGGAGTTGCGCGAGCACGGCGTCGACGTCCTGGAACTCGTGCTGGGCGTGACGCGAACACCCGCCATGGAACGGGTCGGCCTGAACTTCGACGCGCCCGGCGTCGTTGTCGCGGATCCCCGCGACGTCGCGAGTGAAGGGCTGGAGTGGCTGGGGCGCGGTCCAGTCCACATCGTCAGCGGCAACGAGCGGATCGTGGCGGCGCGCAACGATCCCGATCGGGCCGCGACCATTCTCGCCGCTCATCGCACGATGCAGCGGCTGTTGCGCGCGGAGAAGGAGCCCGATGACGGTGGAGGAACGACTCGCGGCGCTGGAACAGCGTCTGCGCCGGGTTGAGGACGAGCTGGCCATCCGACGCCTGCTGGCCTCCTATGGGCCATTGGTTGACGCCGGCGACGGTGACGCCGTCGGCGCGCTGTGGGCCAAGGACGGCGAATACGACGTCGACGGCTGGCTGATGCGCAGCCAGGCCGACGTCGCCGCGATGGTGCGATCGCCCGCGCACCAGGGAATGATCGCCGGTGGCGCCGCTCACTTCCTCGGTCCGATATGCGTCCATGTCGACGGCGACGAGGCCATCGCCGTCTGCGAGTCGATCGTCGTCCGGCACAACGACGAGGGGCGCGGGTACCGGGTGTGGCGGGCCGGGGCGAACCACGTCACGCTGAGGCGGACAGACGCCGGCTGGCGGATCGCCAAACGCACTACCCGCGCCCTGGACGGCTCCCCACAGGCCCGCGACCTGCTGGCGGCCGGGGCGACGGGGCGGCCGGCATGACGTTCGCCCTCGACGGCAAGGTCGCGCTGATCACCGGTGCGGGCGCGGGCATCGGCGCGGGCATTGCCCGTCGGTTCGCCGAAGCGGGCGCCAAAGTCGTTGTCGCCGAGCGTGACGCGTCAAACGGTCGAGCCGTCGCCGAGGCGGTCGACGGATTGTTCGTCCAGGTCGACGTCGCCGACCGAGGCCGGGTGGAAAACGCTGTCGAACAGGCTGTCTCGACGTACGGCTCGCTCGACGTGCTGGTGAACAACGCCTGGGGCCGGCGGGTCGATGAGCCGCGTGGAGAACAAGACTGATCAGCAGCTCAGCGACGGCATCGCGGTGGCCTACTACGGCCCCTTCTGGGCAATGCGGGCCGCGCTGCCGCACATGCGCTCCCGTGGTTGGGGGCGGGTGATCAACGTCTGCAGCCTCAACGGCGTCAACGCGCACATGGGCACGCTGGAATACAACGCCGCGAAAGAGGCGCTGCGAGCCCTGACCCGCACCGCCGCCCGCGAGTGGGCGCCGCTGGGCGTGACCGTCAACGCCATCTGTCCGGCAGCCAAGAGCGCGGCATTCATGCGCGCCCTCGGCGACAATCCCGACGTCGCGGCCTTCGCCGACGCCATGAACCCGATGGGCCGGATCGGAGATCCCTACCTCGACATCGCACCGGTCGCGCTGGTCCTCGCCAGTGAAGACTGTCGCTACCTCACCGGCAACACGTTGTTCGTCGACGGCGGTAGCCATATCAACGGCGTGGCCTGGGCGCCTGATCTGGACACCTGAGGCGGCTAGGCGCTGGCGAGGTCGCGGCGCTCCAACCGGAAGGTGCGGCTCAGCCGGTCGGGGCGCGTGGTGAGCGTGACCTCGACCGTTCCGCCGTCGGTGATGACATAGCGCTCTTCGACGTCGGGTCCGTCGTCGCGGCGCTGCACCGGCCGACGCGGCAGGTCGCCGTCGTCGTCCAGAGCCGGATCAAACGGAAAGAACACCGGGTCATACGGCGTCACGTCACCGTCGGGGCGGCCGTCCTGTAACCGGCTGCACTCGACGAAACGGAAATGCCCGATGTTGTGGGCCGCGCGGTAGGTCCGGGTGACGACGAAGGGTGGCTGGCCCGCGGTGGGCAGCTCGGCGCCCTTGGGCACGATCGGGTCGAAGTACACGTCTTCGCCCGCGCGGGCCTCCCGGAAGACACCGAAGTGATGCGAAAGGCGTTCGGAGAGGGCGAATCCGGCCTCTTTGTCGAGGAACGCGGCGAGGCCGATCGCCGTCGCGGCGAACGGGTGCAGCGAACGCTTGACCCGCTTCTCGTCGAACACGGCGCGCAACCCGCGTGCGACGAGGGGGAAGCTGCCCGCGCCGCCCACCACGTACACGCCGGCGACCTCTGACCAGTCCAGCTCGCCCCCGGCCCGGTCGCGCAGCACGCGGGGGAGGACGGCGATTGTCTTGTCCACCAACGGCGTACACGCTTCGTAGACGTCGTCGATCGGGCAGGTGAACGGCGGCTTGCCGGCCGCGGCAAGGTCGACCAGGAATCGACGGGTGTTGGGGCTGACCGCCTCTTTACGGGTCGCGCATTCCTCGAGCAACTGCTCGCGGGTACCGGCCGGCAGTCTGCGCAGACCCGCACCGGCGCGGACGAGCTTGAGGATCACCTCGTCGAAGTCGTCACCGCCGAGGCGCTGGATGCCTTCGCTGAACACGACCTCGTTGAGGCGCCCGGTCATCTTCAGCAGCGACGCGTCGAACGTGCCGCCGCCGAGGTCGTAGATCAGCACATACTCACGCTTGGCAGTGATCGTCGAGCGGTATCGATGGGCGTATTCGAAGCCCGCCGCCGATGGTTCGTTGAGCAGTGCGACTACCTGGAAGCCGGCCCGCGCGAAAGCATCGAGGGTCAAGAAGCGCTGCGAGCTGGACGCGTTGGCCGGCACGCTGATCGCAGCCTCGACGCTCTCGCCCCGGGGAAGCTCGGCGTTCGACCGGTGCTGCAGGTCGCTCTTCAGCTGCGCGAGAAACCCCGCGAACAGGTCCGCCAGCCGGTGGCAACGCCCTGCCAGCTCGACGGTCGTCGTGGGTCCGGCGTCGTTGAGCAGCCGCTTGAACGAACGCAGCACCGACCAGTCCGGGTCATGCCGGACCGCGGCGGCATCCGGGCCGTAGCGCAACTCTCCGGCCGCGTTGGCGGCGATCAGCGAGGGCCACGACTCGACTCCGTCGAACGACACCACGGGATAGTTGCCCCGATCGACGACCGCAACGACGGTGTGTGTTGTGCCGAAGTCGACCCCCACTCGCATCCGCTAAGCGTAGGGGCTGCACCGGGTTTCGCGGCGCAATTTACTCACCGCTTACGAGGTCGCGCCGGCGGCTTACCAGCCGCGTTCGCGCCACTCGGCAAGATGCGGCCGCTCAGCACCGATCGTGGTGTCGTCGCCGTGGCCGGGGTACACCACCGTGTCGTCGCCGAACCGGTCGAACACCCGGGTGGTGACGTCGTCAAGCAGCTGCTCGAAGTCGCCGGGCTGCCAGGTTTTGCCGACGCCGCCCGGGAACAGGCAGTCGCCGGTGAACAGCTGGGTGATCCCGCCCGTCGTCGGACCGTCGAGGGCCAGCGCGATTGATCCCGGGGTGTGCCCGCGCAGGTGGATGACGTCGAAGGTCAGCTCGCCGATCTGGATGGTGTCGCCGCCGGCCAGTAGCCGGTCCGGGGCGACCGGCAGCGGCTCGGCGTCGATCTCGTGGGCCGCGGTGGGTGCGCCAGTCGCACCGGCGACGGCTTCCAACGCCTGCCAGTGGTCGAAATGCTGATGGCTGGTCACGATCAGCGACACTTTCGGGGCATGGGTGCGGACCAGCTCGACGAGGGTGTCCGCGTCGTTGGCGGCGTCGATCAGCAGTGTCTCATCGGTCGCGGAACACGTGACCAGGTAGGCGTTGTTGTCCATGGGGCCGACCGACGTCTTGACGATGGTCGCGCCCGGCAGAGTCCGGCGGGCCGCGCTGCCCGGTTCGACGTGGCCGGTGTAGTTGTCGTCCAGGACGGTCATACCTGTCACGGTACTGGCCGGGGTTGGCTTGTCGGTACGGGCACATAGCATGGGAGCGACGTGTCTGGTGAGTGCTCAGAGAGGGATTGCGTGGCTGATCGCCTTGTTGTCAAAGGTGCGCGAGAGCACAATCTGCGCAGTGTCGATCTTGATTTGCCGCGCGACGCACTGATCGTGTTCACCGGGCTGTCGGGCTCGGGAAAGTCTTCGCTGGCGTTCGACACGATCTTTGCCGAGGGGCAGCGGCGCTACGTCGAATCGCTGTCGGCCTACGCCCGCCAGTTCCTTGGGCAGATGGACAAGCCCGACGTCGACTTCATCGAAGGCCTGTCGCCGGCGGTGTCGATCGACCAGAAATCGACCAATCGCAACCCGCGGTCGACGGTCGGAACCATCACCGAGGTGTACGACTACCTGCGTCTGCTGTACGCCCGGGCCGGCAGCCCGCACTGCCCGGTCTGCGGTGAGCGGATTGCCCGCCAGACCCCGCAGCAGATCGTCGACCAGGTGTTGGTGATGCCGGAGGGCACCCGGTTCCAGGTGCTGGCCCCGGTGGTCCGTACCCGCAAGGGCGAGTTCGTCGACTTGTTCGAGAAGCTCAACGCGCAGGGCTACAGCCGGGTACGGGTGGACGGCGTGGTGCATTCGCTGACCGATCCGCCCAAGCTGAAGAAGCAGGAAAAGCACGACATCGAGGTGGTGGTCGACCGCCTGACCGTCAAGGCCAGCGCCAAGCAGCGGCTCACCGATTCGGTCGAGACCGCGCTGAACCTGGCCGACGGCATCGTGGTGCTGGAGTTCGTCGACGAGGAACACGACGCGCACAACCGGGAGCAGCGCTTCTCCGAGAAGCTGGCCTGCCCGAACGGGCACCCGCTGGCGGTCGACGACCTCGAGCCGCGGTCGTTCTCGTTCAACTCGCCGTACGGCGCCTGCCCGGAGTGCGTCGGTCTGGGCATCCGCAAAGAAGTCGACCCCGAACTGGTGGTGCCCGACCCGGATCGCACGCTGGCCGAGGGCGCGGTGGCGCCCTGGTCGATGGGGCACACGTCGGAGTACTTCACCCGGATGCTGGCCAGCCTCGGCGAGGCGATGGGCTTCGATGTCGACACCCCGTGGCGCAAGCTTCCGCCCAAGGCACGCAAGGCGATACTCGAAGGCTGCGACGAGCAGGTACACGTCAAATACCGCAACCGCTACGGCCGCACCCGGTCCTACTACGCCGACTTCGAGGGCGTGCTGGCGTTTTTGGAGCGCAAGCTCGACCAGACCGAGTCCGAGCTGATGAAGGAGCGCTACGAGGGCTTCATGCGGGACGTCCCGTGTCCCGAGTGCGACGGCACGCGGCTCAAGCCGGAGATCCTGGCGGTCACGATGACCGCCGGTAAGCACGGCGCCAAGTCGATCGCCGAGGTCTGCGAGCTGTCCATCTCCGACTGCGCGGAGTTCCTCAACGCGCTCACGCTGGGAACCCGCGAGCAGGCGATTGCGGGCCAGGTGCTCAAGGAAATCCAGTCGCGGCTGGGCTTCCTGCTCGACGTCGGCCTGGAGTACCTGTCGCTGTCGCGGGCGGCGGGAACGCTGTCCGGTGGTGAGGCGCAACGCATCCGGCTGGCCACCCAGATCGGGTCCGGTCTGGTCGGCGTGCTCTACGTGCTCGACGAGCCGTCCATCGGCCTGCACCAGCGCGACAACCGTCGGCTCATCGAAACCCTTACGCGGTTGAGGAATCTGGGCAACACCCTGATCGTCGTCGAGCACGATGAGGACACCATCGCGCACGCCGACTGGGTGGTCGACATCGGTCCCGGGGCCGGCGAGCACGGTGGTCATATCGTGCACAGCGGCACCTACGCCGACCTGTTGACGAACAAGGAGTCGATCACCGGGGCCTTCCTGTCCGGCAGGGAAAGCATTGCGGCGCCGTCGATTCGGCGCCCGTTGGACAAGAAACGGCACCTGACGGTGGTCGGCGCCAAGGAACACAATCTGCGCGGCATCGACGTGACGTTCCCGCTCGGCGTGCTGACCTCGGTGACGGGCGTATCGGGCTCCGGCAAGTCGACCCTGGTCAACGACATCCTGGCGTCGGTGCTGGCGAACCGGCTGAACGGCGCCCGGCATGTCCCGGGCCGCCACACCCGCGTCACAGGGCTGGACAATGTCGACAAGCTGGTCCGGGTCGACCAGTCGCCGATCGGCCGCACCCCGCGGTCCAATCCGGCGACCTACACCGGTGTTTTCGACAAGATCCGCACCCTGTTCGCGGCGACCACCGAAGCGAAGGTGCGCGGCTACCAGCCGGGTCGATTCTCGTTCAACGTCAAGGGCGGTCGCTGCGAGGCGTGCTCGGGCGACGGCACCATCAAGATCGAGATGAACTTCCTGCCGGACGTCTACGTGCCCTGCGAGGTGTGCAATGGCGCGCGGTACAACCGCGAGACGCTCGAGGTGCACTACAAGGGCAAGACGATCTCCGAAGTGCTCGACATGTCGATCGAGGAGGCCGCGGAATTCTTCCAGCCGATCACCGGGATCCATCGCTACCTGCGCACGCTGGTCGACGTCGGACTCGGCTACGTGCGGCTGGGCCAGCCGGCGCCAACGCTGTCCGGCGGTGAAGCGCAGCGGGTGAAGTTGGCGTCCGAACTGCAGAAGCGTTCGACCGGGCGCACCGTCTACATTCTCGACGAGCCCACCACGGGCCTGCACTTCGAAGACATCCGCAAGCTGCTGGACGTCATCAACGGGCTGGTGGACAAGGGCAATACGGTGATCGTCATCGAGCACAACCTGGACGTGATCAAGACCTCGGACTGGATCATCGACATGGGACCCGAAGGTGGTGCGGGTGGCGGCACGATCGTGGCGGAAGGCACGCCCGAAGATGTGATGGCGGTGCCCGAGAGCTACACCGGCAAGTTCCTTGCCGAGGTGCTTACCGACGCGAGCAAGACCGTGGCCCGACCGGCGAAGCGAGTGACCAAGCGCCGCAAGGTCAGTGCCTAGCCGGCGGCTTTGGACAACGGCGACGGGAACCGCGGCTTGATGCGGATACCGTCAAGCCACGACGTCAGTTCGGCGGCACGGCGCGTCAACGTCCGTCGCCCGTCTCGCCCGGGGTCCTCCAGCAATTGCACGTGCACGTGCGTCGAATCGTCCTGATACCAGCCGCCGACCACGCGCCCGTTCCACCAGGCGGTGGGTCCGGCGTTGCCGTTGCGGTCGAAGACCTGACCCCGATGCTCGCCGAGATACCAATCGCGGTCGAACCAGCCCATCGTCGTCACGTCTAGCCCGGGCAGTAGCGCCGCCACGGGCGCCGCCTCCGGCTCGGCTTCCACGTCGGTCTCGAGCGCATATCCCGGGCCCGAGTCCAGTTCGACCTCGACAGCGCCGATGGCGCCCAATGCTTTTCGGGTCGCAGTGAGCGTGGTACCGAACCACCATTTGACGTCGTTGGCGGTGGCCGGCCCGAAGGTCCGCAGCCACCTGCGCAACAGTTCGGAAAATGCTTCGGCGGCCGGAGCACCGCGCTCCAGCCAGTCCGCGGTCGGCACCCACTTGGGCCGTGACGTGGTCCAGCTGCCATCGTTGGGCCCCCGCACGATCTGACCTCGGGCCGAGAGCACGGTCAGCACCCGGGGAGCCACTGGAACCAGCCCGCCCCACGGTTTTCCCGGGGCGGGATCGTAGGTTCCACCGATCTCGGGAAGCGCTGCACGCAGTTCGGTGCTGCTGCATGGACCGTGCCTACCCAAGTGGTCCAGGACCGCGGAACATGCTGTCGCCAGCCAACTTTCGCCATCAGTCGCAACGCCCGCACTTGTGCAGGTCGCCGACCAGCCGGCGATGCTCGTTGGCGGCAACGCGGTCGCTGGCCGCGGACTGAATGATCGGCAGGTCATCGGCGGTCACCACCCACAGGGTCCGCCGCATCGCCAACTGCCGTACCACCGAACGGTTCTCGTAGAGTTCGTGCTCGAGATCAGCGACGGCGAAGCCCGGACACCGCGCCCACAACGACAGAAAGGGCGTGGCCGGGTCGGTGGCGTGCAGTCCCACCAGCTCCGCGGTGGCGCGGGGGACGCTGTCGGTGATTGAAAGGAACTGCCGGTATACCAGCCGCCGCCGGCGTTCGTCTGCGGTGAAGTGGCGCACGGTGCCTGGGTCGGGGGTCAGCTGTGGTCGTCGCGCATTGATTCGCGAATGTGCGCCAGCCGGTCGGAGGCCGCGCGCCGGCGCGCCTCGAACTGCTGCTCGACGTCGCGACCTTCCGGACTCTCGGAATCGAGTTCCGCTGCGCCGACAGAGGTTTCATATCGCGACTCGATTTTGTCGCGAACCGAGTCGAAGGTGGGCACTCCGGAACTCGTGTAGCCGGTGTCGGGCTCGGTCGCGGAGTTCTCCGGATCGTCGGGCATGAACACACCGTACCCGGGTCAACGACCGGCCGGCGTGGCATGTGGGATCGGATCCGGCGTTCCCGGCCAGCTCGACGGGGTCGGAATCCGCGGCACCCCGGGCGTGGCCAGCTGGCCGGCCAGCCAGGGCAGTGCCGCGGCGAAAGCGTTGCTGGCGAAGGGCCAATCGTGATTGCCGGGCTGCGCGACGATCGTGCAGTCGATGCCGTGGGTGCGACCGAGGCCGCACAATGACTCGGCCGCTGTGGTCTGGTCGCCCGGGGTGGGTGCGGAGTCTCGACCGCCGTGGGTGCTGTCGCCGGCCTCGGTCACCGAGATGACGTGACGACGGGTGCTCGACGACACGTCGAACCATCCCGAGACCCCCGGATACAGACCGTGTTTGGCGATGACGGTGGAGGGATCGAACGCGGCCCAGGCGGCGGCGTTTCCGCCGAACAGCCGCGCGATGGTCTGGGCCTTGGTTCCGGCTTCGGGGCCCATGTTGCCGGCGATGTCGACGAACGAGCTGAACAACTCCGGATGCATGACGGTGAGGTCCAACGCGCACGTCCCGCCCATCGACCAGCCGACGATGCCCCAGTGAGCCGACTCGTGACTGACACCGAACTTCGAGACCATGAAGGGCACAACATCTTTGGTGAGGTGGTCGGCTGCGTTACCCCGGCTGCCGTTGACGCATTCGGTGTCGTTGTTGAACGCTCCGCCGGAGTCGACGAACACGAATACCGGGGCGTTGCCGCCGTACGTCGTGGCCAGCGTGTCGATCGTCTTCGCGGCGTTGCCGGCCCGCAGCCAGTCGGCGGGCGTGTTGAATTCGCCGCCGATCATCATCACCGTGGGCAGCGGCGGCGGAGGGCTGCTGGAAAACCACGCCGGCGGCAGGTACACGAGTTCTCCGCGATGCTTGAAATGCGAGGCGTTGTCGGGGATCGTCACCGGCACCACCACGCCGTGCGCGGGTGGCAGGCCCGCGGCCGACAGCGCGGCTACGCCCGCCGCGTCGGTCTGATGGGGAAGCGGCCCGGCGGTCAGCTGATCCCACGCGGTCTGCACGGTAGGGAAGTAGCCGACCCAGAGATTGAGCGTCAGCGCGGCGCTGAGCAAGCACAGCGGTACGGCCATCACCGACGCCCCACGGCGCCACCAGCGTGCGCTGCCCCAGCCAAGGATCAAGACGGCGGCGGCCGCACCGCTACCGGCGATCCACCACCACAGCGGCTGGGGCGCGGGGTCATCGGCCAGACCGGCGCTGGCGATGTACCAGCTCGAGCACGCGGCCAACGCGGCGCCCAGCACGGCGGCAACCGGCAGATGGAACATCCGCCACATCCGGCTTCGCCATCCGATAGCCACGAGTAAAAGTGCCACCGACAGGGCCTGGACGACACCAGGCACCCAGCCGTGCATCAACGAAGTGTGGTTGTCGGCCAGCACTGCAACGGGGAGGTTCGCCGCTGAACCTGTCACGCAGTCCATTGTCGTACATTTTGCGTGCTGTGAGCATGACTTTTGCGCATCTATTGGTCCGCGTTTCTCGCAACGCGCAGTTCGCTAGCGCGGCTTCGCCAAGGGGAAGGGCAGCGTTTCGCGAATGCTGCGGCCGGTGACCAGCATGACCACCCGGTCGACGCCCATCCCGAGGCCGCCGGTCGGTGGCATCGCGTACTCCATGGCCTGCAGGAAATCCTCGTCGAGTTCCATGGCTTCGGGGTCTCCTCCGGCGGCCAGGAACGACTGCTCCTCGAGCCGACGTCGCTGCTCGACAGGGTCGGTGAGTTCGCTGTACGCCGTGCCCAACTCGACGCCCCACGCCACCAGGTCCCATCGCTCGGCAAGGCCGGGTTGGCTGCGGTGCGGCCGGGTCAGCGGCGACACCGATGACGGGAAGTCGATGTAGAACGTCGGGTGCTCGGTGCGGTCTTCGACCAAGTGCTCGTACAGTTCGAGCACCACCGCGCCCGCATCCCAGCGCGCCAGGTACGGAATGCCCGCGGCGTCGGACAGGCGGCGCAGCGTAACCAGGTCGGTAGTGGCGTCGATGTGCTCACCGAGCGCCTCGGAGACCGCGTCGTGAACGGTCTTCACTGGCCAAAGGCCCGAGATGTCAACCTCTTCCAGCGCACCGCTGGGCGAGGGTCGCAGCACCACCTGAGCGCCGTTGGCGGCCTGCGCGGCGTTCTGGATCAGCTCGCGGCTGCCGTCGATCCAGTCCTTGTAGTCGGCGTGTGCCTGGTAGGCCTCCAGCAGCGTGAACTCCGGATTGTGGCTGAAGTCAACCCCCTCGTTGCGGAATGCCCGGCCCAACTCGAAGACTCGCTCCATGCCACCGACGCACAACCGCTTGAGGTACAGCTCGGGCGCGATCCGCAGGTACAGATCCAGGTCGTAGCTGTTGATGTGGGTAACGAACGGGCGGGCGGTCGCGCCGCCATGGATCTTCTGCAGGATCGGGGTTTCGACCTCGGTGAATCCCTTGTCGTTCAACGTGTCTCTGATAGCGCGCAGCACACCGCTGCGGGCGGTGATCAGCTCGCGTGCCTCGGCGTTGACGGCCAGGTCGACGTAGCGGCTGCGGACCCGCGCTTCGGGGTCGGTGAGCCCTTTCCACTTGTTGGGCAGCGGTCGCAGACACTTGCCGATCATCCGCCAGCGGTGCACGATCAGCGACTGGGTGCCGGTCTTGCTGAATCCCATCTTGCCAGTGACTTCGACCAGGTCGCCGAGATCGATGGCCTTGGTGAAATCCGCGGTGCGGCCATGCTCCAGGATCGAATTCTCCAGCAGCAGTTGCACTTCCGCTGACCAGTCGCGCAGCTCGGCGAACAGCACGCCCCCGAAGTCTCGGATCTGCAACACCCGGCCTGCCACCGAGACCCCGGTCTGGTCTCCGGCTTCCAGCGCCTGAGCCACCGTGTGGGTCGGCGGCTGCCCGACCGGGTAAGCATCGATCCCGCTGTCCTGCAAGGCCTTCAGCTTCGACAGCCGGACCCGCATCTGCTCGGGCAGGCGGCGGCTGCGCTCGTCGCCGTCGCTGAAATCGACTTCCTGCAACGCCAACACGTCGGGGGCCGAGCCGTCGTGGTGTAGCAGACCGGTCGCCAACAGCGTCGGCGGCACCGACGGGTGGTGTCCGGTGTGTTGTTCGTCGCGCCGGGTGAAGGGCAGCACCAAAAAGCCCTCGGCGATCGATGACGCGACCCCCACCCGGGGAACCATTCGGGCGTCTTCGTAGCAAGCGAAGCGCGGCACCCAGGCGGGTTGGTATTTCATGTTGGAGCGGTACAGCGTCTCCAACTGCCACCAGCGCGAGAAGAACAACAAGAAGCCGCGCCAGAGTCGCGCCACCGGACCGGCACCGAGCTGGGCTCCCTGCTCGAACGCCGACCGGAACATGGCGAAGTTCAACGAGATTCGGGTGATGCCGATGCGCTCGGCGTGCAAGGCGAGCTCGCTCACCATGAGCTCGATGGTCCCGTTGGGGGACTGCGGGGACCGCCGCATCAGGTCCAGCGAGACCCCATTGCGTCCCCAGGGCACCAGCGACAGCATCGCTACCACGTTGTCGTGGGGATCGATCGCCTCGACCAGCAGGCAGTCGCCATCAGCCGGATCACCCAGGCGACCCAGCGCCATCGAGAACCCGCGCTCGTTGTCGGTGTCTCGCCAGGCATCCGCCCGCGAAGTCACCTGCGCCATCTCGGCGGGTTCGATGTCGTAGTGCCGGCGAATGCGCACGGTCAGCCCGGCGCGGCGCGCCCGCGTCACCGCCTGACGGACACCGCGCATCTCTCGCCCGGACAGCCGGAATTCGGCGGTGTGCAGAATCGCCTCGTCGCCGAGCTCCAACGCGTTGAGGCCCGCTTGGCGAAAAGCCTTGGCCCCGGCCGAACTCGCGCCCATGTTGCCCGGTGTCCAGCCGTAGGTCTGGCAGAGCGCCAGCCACGCGTCGATGGCCTGCGGCCACGCCCGCGGGTCGCCGATCGGGTCGCCACTGGCCAGGCAGACACCCACCTCGACGCGGTAGGTGATCGCGGCACGTCCGCTCGGCGCGAACACCACCGACTTGTCCCGGCGGGTGGCGAAGTAACCCAAAGAATCGTTCTTGCCCCACAACTCGAGGAGCCCGCGGATAGCCGACTCGTCCTCACCGGTCAGCGCGTTCTCCGCGCGCTGGGACTGGAACAACACGATCGCCGCCGCGATCAACGCCATCGCGCTGAACAATCCCATCAACACGTTGAGGAAGATCGGTGGCCGGCCGGTGAACTGCGCCGATTCCACAACGGCGAATCCAACGACCCGGTTCACCACGTAGAACAGCCGGTCCTCGGCGGCCAGCGTGCGCGGGAACGTCTCGATCAGGCCCCAGGACAGCACGATTCCGATCGCCCAGCCGGTGAGCAGGACCCCGGCCGCTTTGAATAGCGCACCCGCGCGCACCTTGGCCCAGAACTCCCGATAAGCGAGCGTCACCACCACCACGGCCGCAAGGTGCAGGCCGAGGCCTAGCGTCTCGCCGAAGCTCTTGGCCGGGCTGATGTGATCGGCGACCAGTCCGACCACATTCAGGCCGGCGGCGAGCAGCAGGTTGAACTGCAGCACCCACCACGCAATGCGTTTGCGCGCGGTCAGCGCTCCCGCCAGCAACGCCAGCACGAACGACCAGGCGAAGCTGGTGTCCGGGAAGTTGAAGACGTAGTCGTTGATGAACTCTCGCGGCACCCGGATGGCCCACCGGATCACCGGTGACACGCTGGCGATCAGCGACAGGGTGGCAATGACGCCGACGGTCCAGCCCGACGCTGCCGGAACCCAGCGAAGCCGAGAATTCGACTCGCTTCGTGGGGGGGCAGCGGTGAGGGTCACAGACGGCGAGGATATTCGGTATTGCTATGGAATGCCTATCATCCGCCTAGCAGTGAATCTCTTGTGTCGGGCCTGCGATGAGTGGTGCGCGGGCGGCCGGCCAGCGAGGTTGACCGAGCAGTGCGTCGTGACTGGTAGACTCACCTCCGCGACCGTCTCCGGCTCAGCCTGAGACAGCAAGTGGAGTCCCGCTCCCACCGTTGGCCAACTCGGCTCAGCGGTCCGGTCACCAGCACACCAGATGTGCAGGTTCTGCGTCTCGCAGGCGGCGTGTTGCCGCGATCGGTCGGCACCGGGCCCTGCTTATGCAGGGCTTTTTTGCTGATGGTGTGGCATTCCAACCGCTGACTCCGCGTGGGGCAGGTGACGGTGGCAATTGACCAGAAGATCAATGAGGGAGGCCCCATCAGCACTGAGACCCGCGTCAACGAGCGCATCCGCGTACCTGAAGTCCGCTTGATCGGGCCGGGAGGGGAGCAGGTAGGCATCGTGCGCATCGAAGACGCGCTTCGCGTCGCCGCGGATGCCGATCTCGACCTCGTCGAAGTTGCGCCGGATGCCCGGCCACCGGTCTGCAAGATCATGGACTACGGCAAGTTCAAATACGAGGCGGCGCAGAAGGCGCGCGAGTCTCGCAAGAACCAGCAGCAGACCGTGGTCAAAGAGCAGAAGTTGCGACCCAAGATCGACGATCACGACTACGCGACCAAGAAGGGTCACGTGATCCGATTCCTGGAAGCCGGCGCGAAAGTCAAGGTGACGATCATGTTCCGCGGACGCGAGCAGTCGCGGCCCGAACTCGGATTCCGGCTTCTGCAGCGCCTGGGCGCCGACGTCGCCGACTACGGATTCGTCGAAACCTCGGCCAAGCAGGACGGACGCAACATGACGATGGTGCTGGCACCGCACCGCGGCGCGAAGACCCGCGCCCGTGCGGCTGAAGATGCCGCCGGCCCCAGCACCCGGCCCGCGCCCCCTGGTGACACCGAACCGTCACCGAACTGACCCAACAAGACAGAGGACCTAGAAAAGATGCCTAAGGCCAAAACCCACAGCGGAGCGTCGAAGCGATTCCGGCGCACCGGCACCGGGAAGATCGTGCGTGAGAAGGCCGGCCGTCGGCACCTGCTCGAGCACAAGCCGACTAAGCGGACGCGACGCCTCAGCGGGCGTACCGCGGTGGCGGCGAACGACACCAAGCGGGTCAACAGAATGCTGAACGGCTGACCGGCAGCCCAGCGCCGGAACAACCACTTCCCAACCAGATAGGAACACCCCCATGGCACGCGTGAAGCGGGCAGTCAACGCCCAAAAGAAGCGCCGCACCATTCTGAAGGCTTCCAAGGGCTATCGGGGCCAGCGGTCCCGCCTTTACCGCAAAGCCAAAGAGCAGCAGCTCCATTCGCTGACCTACGCCTACCGCGACCGTCGTGCGCGCAAGGGCGAGTTCCGCAAGCTGTGGATCTCCCGGATCAACGCCGCGGCCCGCGCGAACGACATCACCTACAACCGGCTGATCCAGGGTCTCAAGGCCGCCGGCGTCGAGGTCGACCGCAAGAACCTCGCGGAGATCGCCGTCAGCGACGCGGCGGCGTTCACCGCGCTGGTCGAGGTGGCGCGCAAGGCATTGCCCGAGGACGTCAACGCGCCGTCCGGAGAGGCCGCCTAACCGCGCCCGGTGCTCACCGAACGATCGACCCGGGTGGTCGCCGCGGTCAAACTGCACCGGCAGGTGGCCCGGCGCCGCAGCGACCGCTTCCTGGTCGAGGGCGCCAACCTCGTCGAAGCCGCCGCCCGCCGGGGACTGATCCGCGAGATCTTCGTCACCGAGGCGGCGGCGCAGCGATACAGCGACTTGCTGGACCAGCACGGCGCAGCTGTGCATGTCGTTACCGACCGGGCTGCAAAAGCGTTGTCGGACACCGTGACTCCGGCCGGCCTGGTGGCGGTGTGCGCGCATCCGAGCGCGGCCTTGTCCGACGTGCTCGCGCAATCGCCGCGGCTCGTTGCCGTCGGTGTGGAGATCGGTGAGCCTGGTAACGCCGGCACGTTGATCCGCGTCGCCGACGCGATGGGTGCCGGCGCCGTGGTGTTCATCGGTCACAGCGTCGACCCGTACAACGGCAAGTGCCTGCGCGCCTCGGCCGGCAGCATCTTCTCCATCCCGGTCGTTGTCGCGCCGGAGATGAATTCTGCTATCGCCGCAATGCAGGGTGCCGGACTGCAGGTGCTGGCGACCACCGTGGATGGTGAATTGTCGCTCGACGACGCCGATCTCGCGGCACCGACCGCGTGGCTGTTCGGCTCCGAGGCTCACGGGTTGTCGGCTCACGTCGCCGAGCAGGCTGACGCCCGGGTGACCATCCCGATGTCCGGCAGCGCGCAGAGCTTGAATGTTGCTGCGGCCGCGGCGATTTGCCTTTACCAGAGCGCGAGGGCGAAGCGCGACTGATTTTGATCGCCGGCTAGGCCGCTTTGCCCCGGCCGCGCGCCGGTCGCAAACCGGCCAGCGAGAAGGTCGTGTGCACCAGCGAACCGGCCCGCTCGATGATGGATTTGCGAGGCGGGAAATAGTGCATCGGCATGCCGCGACGGTCCGATGGCGGCGCCGTGAATCTCGGCGCCTCGACGAGCGGGGCGTCGGCGGAGTCGCGTCCCTCGGCCCGTCGGTAGGCGGCGAGCGCTCGCGGGTGCAGCCGGATCTCGTCGGGCACCGCAAGGAATGCCAGCTCGACGAGTTTCCCGAACAGCCTGAGCACCACCTCGTCGCTCGGAGTCCAACGCATGCCGGCCTTCTCGCGCACCGACGGCTCGAACAATCCGGCCGCGATCCAACGCTGGCCGGCGACAAGCGGTTTGAACAGCTGATCCCACACCGGGGTGGGCATCAGCACGAATTTTGGCTTGGGAATTCGAATTTGGAAGATGTCCAGGGTGGCCTGGTTGATCTCCAGCTCGTCGCGGCAGACCCGCTGCCAGTACTCCTGAAAGTCCTCCCAGGACTCGGGTACCGGTCGCATGCTCATGCCATACATCCGGTACCACTGCACGTGTTCTTCGAACAGCTGGCGCTTTTCGGCCTCGGTCAACCCGCCGCAAAAGTATTCGGCGACCTTGATCACCAGCATGAAGAAGGTGGCGTGGGCCCAGTAGAACGTCTCGGGATTCAGCGCGTGGTAACGGCGTCCGCTGGCATCGGTGCCCTTGATGGTGTGGTGGTACTGCTTGATCTGCTCGCCGGTCTGGGAGGCTCGGCCGCCGTCATAGACCACGCCCATGATGGGGTACACCGACCGCGCCACCCGCTGCAGGGGCTCGCGCAACACAATCGAGTGCTGCTCGACGCCGGCGCCCAATTCGGGATACATGTTTTGGATCGCGCCGATCCAGACGCCCATCATCCCGGTGCGCAGGTCGCCAAAGTATTTCCAGGTAAGCGAGTCCGGGCCCAGGGGATCGGCCGACGGCGACATCTCGTGGGACGGGTCGGCCGACTCGCGCGGAGTGGGCGTCATCGGCGTCACTGTCATCACAGCCTCCTGGTCCCGATTGGCGCTGATCAACTCACGATAGTGATGACAACACTCGTTGTCTACGATCCGGCGGGCGCGTCGTGCGCTCGTTATCGAGCCTCAACCAACGCGTCGCGGCCCGGTGATCAGGCGATTCGCCGCCAATCGTGTCGGACACCACCGCAATGGTCGTTGCCGGTCCTTCCGGAATGCACCTACTCTGAGCGTTGTGGAACTCGGGCCCAAAACGGTGTCCGGCGAGCCCGAGCAAACGGTGACCACGCCGGATTCACCTTCTTCGCGAGAGCATTCGCCGACGTCCCTGCGGGGGGCGGCGCACTGGTTGCGCAGCACCAACCGAAGCCCCGGCCTGATCTCGCTGGTCCGACGCGCGCGCCGCGGCCTGCCCGGTGATCCCGATTTCGGTGACCCGCTCTCGACGGCCGGCCACGGCGGCCCCCGCGCTGCGGCCCGGGCCGCAGGCCGACTCCTGGGTGAACGCGGTGGCGCATCCCGGGAAGTCAGCCTCGGCGCGTTGCAGGTGTGGCAGGCCTTGACCGAGGCGGTGTCCCGGCGGCCGGCCAACGAAGAGGTCACCATCGTTTTCACCGACCTGGTCGGCTTCTCCAACTGGTCGTTGCATGCCGGTGACGACGCCACGCTGAAGCTGCTCCGGCAGGTAGCGCGCGCAATCGAACCACCCCTGCTGGACGCCGGCGGGCACATCGTCAAACGAATGGGTGACGGCATCATGGCGGTGTTCGCCGACCCGCTCGTCGCGATCGCCGCGGTACTGGACGCCAAGCGGGCGCTGAAGTCCGACGTGAATATCGAGGGCTACAAGCCGCGGATGCGGGTCGGGATTCACACCGGGCGTCCGCAACGGCTCGCGGCCGACTGGCTGGGCGTCGACGTCAACGTCGCCGCGCGGGTGATGGAGCGCGCTAGCCGCGGCGGAGTCATGGTCTCAGGAGCCACGCTCGACCTACTCGGGCCCGACGACTTGGTCACACTCGGGGTGGCGGCCAAGCGGGTGCACTGGTCGGTGTTCGGCAGTAAACCCGCAGGTCTGCCCCCTGATCTGGCGATCTACCGACTCAAGCCGTCCAGGGAAACTGTTAGCGACTTATCAGCTTTGGAGAATCCGGATGAGGACGCGCCGCAGGCATAGTAGATAGCGATGATTGTGCAGGTGCTGTCGCGGCTTTCGCGTGTGCGGATCACGCTCGCGTACGCGGTCGTGCTGATCGGCGTCAGCGCGGCGCTCGTCGAGCTCGGTCCGCGCGCCCGCGCCCACGTCGTCGCGCAGGCCAGCACGAATCTGCACAACCTGGCGCACGGCCACCTCGTCACGCTGTTGGGCAGTGCATTCGTCACTGACGCGGGCCCGCTCTACTACTGGCTACCGAGCTTCGTCTGCTTGCTGGCCCTGGCCGAGCTGATCTGGCGCAGTGGACGGCTGGCGATCGTGTTCATCACCGGCCACATCGGTGCCACGCTGCTGGTCGCCATCGGCCTGACCGCCGCCATCGAGTTCCACTGGTTGCCGCTGTCGGTGTCGCGGGCCAGCGACGTCGGGGTGAGTTACGGCGCCGTCGCGGTGCTGGGCGCGCTGACGTCGGCGATCCCTCGTCGGTGGCGCCCGGCCTGGATCGGGTTCTGGGTCCCCGTCGGACTGGCCGCGGCCGTGTTGGGCGAAGACTTCACCGACGTCGGTCACGCCGTCGCGCTGATGCTGGGAATGCTGGTCTCCACCCGGCTGGACGGGCCCGCCCGCTGGACGCGGGTGCGCTGCGCGCTGCTCGCGGTGTCCTCGGTCTTCGGCTTCTTCCTGCTGGCTCACGGCGCCTGGTCGACGATGGGTGGAATTGCCGTCGGTGTGGTGGGCTCGCTGGCCGCCGCGTTGTTCGCGCGCTCGCGGGTGATGCGTCAGGCCGAAGCCGAGGCGGTGCCGGAGCCGGCCGTCACCGGCTGAGCCGTTCGCGTCAGGGCAGGGCCCGCGAGTACAGCCAGCTGTCCCATAACGAGTCCAGCGATTCGTCGCAATACTCGGCGGCCAGCGAAGTGAAGTCGTCGGTGACGGCGTTGGCGTGGCGGTAGCGGGTCGTCCACTTCTTCAGGAGCGCAAAGAACTTCTCGTCGCCCAGCCGTCCGCGCAGCGCGTGCAGGGTCAGCGCGCCCCGTTTGTAGACGCGGTCGTCGAACATGTCACGTGCTCCGGGGTCGGCCAGAATCAGGTTCTGCGGCGAGTCACGCAACTTGTGGTGATAGTGCCGCGCGAGCTCGTCGGCGCTGCGTCCGCCGCTGTGCTCCGACCACAACCATTCGGCGTAGCACGCGAACCCTTCGTGCAGCCAGATGTCGCGCCACTGCCGCGCGGTGACCGAGTTGCCGAACCACTGGTGGGCCAGTTCGTGGGCGATCAGGCGCTCGCTGCCTCGCGTGCCGTCGCAGTGGTTGGCGCCGAATATCGAAATCCCTTGCGCCTCGAGGGGAATCTCGAGATCGTCGTCCGTCACGACCACCGTGTAACCGTTCGCCAACGGATACGGCCCGAACAATTCGACGAACAACTCCATCATCTCGGTCTGCCGACCGAAGTCCTCGTGGAAGTCGCGACGAAGCCGCTCGGGTAATGCGGCCCGCATCTGCACCGGCGAAGCACCAAGCCGCGTCATCTCGTACATCCCGATCTGCAGGGTGATCAGGTAGGTCGAGGTCGGCTCGGGCTGTTCGTACGTCCATACGGTCTGGGCTGCGCGCGGTCGTCGCGACGCCAATCGGCCGTTGGCGACCACTCGATAGGGATTGTCGGCGCTGATCTGAATGCGGTAGGAGGCTTTGGCGCTGGGGTGGTCGTCGCAGGGGAACCACGAGGGCGCGCCGTTGGGTTGGCCGGCGACCAGCGCGCCGTTGGTGAGCTCCTCGAAACCGACGTCGCCCCATAGGGATCGCAGCGGTCGCGGGGCGCCGTGGTAATGCACGGCGATCGACACCTTCGCGCCGGATGCCAGCGGCGACGACAGGCGGATGCGCAGTTTCTTGTCGCGACAAGCGAAATGGGCCGCGCGCTTGCCGTTCACCAACACCTTCGACACCGTCATCGCGTCGGAGAAATCGAGGGTGAATTCTCTCAACTCGGTCAGCGCCTCGGCGGTGATGGTCGCCGATCCGGAGAGCCGGTTGATCGCGACCTTGTACTCCAGGGCCAGCTCGTAGTGCGACGCGCGATACCCGAGGTTCCCGCTCTTGGGCAGGTACGGGTCGATCACGCTCGAAGCCGGGCTGGCCGCCGGCTTCTTGGCGGTACGTTTCACGCGGCGGCCTTCTTGCCGGTCTTCTCCCGGACCGGATTCCACGGCCTGATCGGATTACCTTGCCAGCGGGTCGATTTGGGCACCGAGTCACCGCGGACCACGAGCGACGCGGGGCCGACGGTCACGCCTGCGCCGAGCCGGGCCGACGGCAGCGCGACGCCGTGCGGTCCGAGCGTCGCGCCCTGTTCGAGGACGACTTCGTCCATCCGCATGATCCGGTCGTGGAACAGGTGCGTCTGCACCACGCACCCACGGTTGACGGCGCTGCCCGCGCCGAGTGTCACGAGGTCGGCTTCTGGGAGCCAATAGGTTTCACACCACGCGCCTCGCCCGACTTTGGCGCCGAGCGCCCGCAACCACATGTTCATCACCGGTGTCCCACTGGCCGCACGGGCGAACCATGGCGCGGCGACGGTCTCTACAAAGGTGTCGGCCAGTTCGTTGCGCCACACGAACGACGACCATAGCGGATATTCGCCGGCCCGAATTCGGCCAACCAGAAGCCATTTCGCGGCTACCGCGGCCAACGCGGCCACCACGCCCGCCGCCAACAGCACCAGCCCGCCGCCGAGCGCGGCCGCCCAGATGCCGAACATCCGGACTAGTGCCTGCAGCACACCCAGCACCGCCAACCCGATCGCGGCCGTCACCATCACCGGTATCACCCGCAGTGTCTCGACTCCCCCCCGCATCGCCTTCAACCGCCACGGCGGCTCATAGGTACGGGTGGTGTCGGCCTCGGCCGGGCGTCGACGCAACCGCATCGGCGGACTGCCCAGCCAGGACGAACCGCGTTTCGCCTTCGGCGGGGTCGCGGACAGGACCGCGACCAGCCCGTCGTCGGGCACCCGTCGACCCGGTTGGGTGATGCCCGAGTTACCGAGGAAGGCGCGCCTGCCGACAGTCGTCGTGGCGGCGTAAATCCAGCCGCCGCCAAGCTCATACGAGGCCACCATGGTGTCGTCGGCCAGGAACGCGCCGTCCTCGATGACGACGAACTTCGGCGTCAGCAGCACCGTGGAGATCTCGGTGTCGCGGCCGACCCTGGCGCCCAGCGCCCGCAACCACGTCGGCGTCGCGAGGCTCGCGTAGAGCGGGAACAGGTAGTTCCGCGCGCCATCCATCAGTCGCTCGGTGGCCCACAGCTGCCACCCGCTGCGACTGCGCACCGGGTGGTAGCCCTCCTGCAGGCCGATCGACAGCATCCGTACCGCGGCAACCGTCATCACCGCGTACGCGGCCAGGCCGGCCACGGTCGCCACCGGCGTCCAATACAGCGCCGGCAGTACGGCCTGCGAAAGCCGGTGCGTGTGCGCAACGGCGACGCCGATCACGCCCAGTCCCGCCACCAAGGCGGCCAACGGCATCGCCGCCAGCAGGACCGACGTCAGCGCGTAGATCGCGACCCAGTGGCTGCGGCGATCCGGCCGCTCGTCGGGCCACGGGTGCTTCACCCGACCGGATTTCACTGCGGGAGAACCCTTCCAGTACTGCCGGCTCTTGACCTTGCCGACCACCCCCGAGCCCGGCGCGACGTCGGCGTTCTTGCCGACGACCGCGCCCGGCAGCAGCGTGGTGCGGGCGCCGATCGTGGCGTCGTTGCCGATCGTGATCGCCCCGACATGGAACACGTCGCCGTCGATCCAGTGCCCACGCAGATCCACTTCGGGCTCGACCGCGCTGCGGTGTCCGAGCGTCAGTAGACCGGTGACCGGCGGCACCGAGTGAAGGTCGACGCCCTTGCCGATGTCGGCGCCCAGCGCGCGCGCGTAGTAGACCAGCCACGGCGCACCGGCAAGGTTCTCGGCACCGCTGGCTTCGGCGAGCCGCTCGATCAGCCACACCCGCGAGTGCAGCCAGCCGCCGCGCGGATAGCTGCCCGGCTGCACATTCGGCAACACCAGCCGCGCGGCCAGCACCGCAATGCTCATCCGGCCCAGCGGCGTGACGAACAGAACGAACGCGACCGCGACCAGCCACCAGTTCACCGCGACCGTCCACGGCACCAGATGCAGCGCGCGGGCGACGTTGTTGCCCAACGCCAACCACGTCACCCATTGCAGCGCCGCCACGGTGGCCAGCGGCACCGACAGCGCAAGCTGTGCGAGCTGCGTGAGCCGCGGCGTCGGGCGCACCCGCCGCTCCACGACGTCCGGCGGCTTCTCCTGCTCGTCGAGGAAACCGGCGAGCGACCCGAGCCGCGGATGGTCGTACAAGTCGGCGACGGTCACCTGCGGGTAGCGGTCCCGCAGGACGGCGACCAGCTGGGCCGCGGCGAGCGAGCCGCCGCCGAGGGCGAAGAAATCGGCCTCTGGACCCTCAACAGCCGAACCGAGCAGGTCACGCCACAGGCCGGCCAACCAGCCCGCGATGCCCACCAGCTCGGCCGTCGCCTCGGCGTCGCCGCCCGGCGGTGGCCAGGGCAGCGCGTCGCGATCGACCTTGCCGGAGGTGCGGGTGGGCAGCTCGTCGACCCGGACCAGCCGCGGCACCAGGGCGGCCGGCAGCTGCTCGGCCAGGGTTGCCCTGGCGGTGGCCATGTCGAAGTCGGGATCGGCGCTGGCGACGTAGCCAACCAACACCGGCGTGCCCGCCGCGGTCCGCCGAATCGCCGCGGCGCCGCCGCTGACCCCCGGCAGGTGTACCAATGCCGAGTCCACCTCGCCGAGCTCAATCCGTCGACCGCCGACCTTGACCTGGTCGTCGGCGCGGCCGCAGAAGATCAGCCCGTCGTTTTCCAGCCGAACCAGATCACCACTGCGGTAGGCGCGCCGCCAGCCCAGCGTCGGCATCGGTGCGTACTTCTCGGCGTCTTTGGCCTCGTCGAGGTAGCGCGCCAGACCGACGCCACCGATCACGAGCTCACCAATGCCACCCTCGGCCACCGGCTGGCCGTCGCCGTCGACGACGGCCAGGTCCCAGCCCGGCAGGGGCAGGCCGATCCGCACCGGTCCCTCGGCACTCAGCTGGGCCGCGCAGGCCACCACGGTGGCCTCGGTTGGGCCATAGGTGTTCCACACTTCCCGGCCGTCGACGGCCAGCCGCGCGGCCAGTTCGGGGGGACAGGCCTCGCCGCCGAAAATCAACAGCCGCACCGCTTCCAGCGCTTCGGCCGGCCAGAGCGCGGCCAGTGTGGGCACTGTCGACACCACGGTCACGTCACGACTGACCAGCCACGGCCCGAGATCCATCCCGCTGCGTACCAGCGACCGCGGCGCCGGGACCAGGCAGGCGCCGTGCCGCCAGGCCAGCCACATCTCCTCGCAGGAAGCGTCGAACGCCACCGACAAGCCGGCCAGCACTCGGTCGCCTGGGCCAATTGGATTGTCCCGCAGAAACATCTGCGCCTCGGCGTCGACGAATGCGGCCGCGCTGCGATGCGTCACCGCGACGCCTTTGGGCGTGCCGGTCGATCCGGAGGTGAAGATGATCCAGGCGTCGTCGCGGGGAAGTGGTGCGCCGGCTCGCCAGCCTCGTGAGGAGCCCGGCCCCCTGGCCATGCCGGTTTCGGTGACGATCGCGGCGACTCCGGCCTCGCGGAACACCAGCTCGGCCCGCTCGTCCGGATCGTCGGCGTCGACGGGGACGTAGGCCGCGCCGGTGGCTAACGTCGCCAGTATCGCCTCGTAGAGCGCGAAGCTGCCGGACGGCATCCGGATACCGATGCGATCGCCGCGGCCGATGCCGCGGGCGGCCAGCCAGGCGACGCTCGCCTCGATGTCACCGATCAGCTCGCTGTAAGTGAGCTGAACCGTGCCGTCGTCGATCGCCGCGGCCTCCGGGAAGCACGCGGCCGTGTCGTAGAGGACGTCGATCAGCGTGCGCGGACCCGCGGCGCGCGGCGACAACAGGAACTGCGCCGGGATGCGCTCGGGAGCTTGGGGCGTCGCCACCCGTACGAAAATACTCAAGCCACGCCGCTTCCCCGGCTGGCGCGCGCACGGCGGGCTGGAAAAGTCGCTGACGTGACCACATATGATCGGCACTTGCGCGGCACGCCGTGCCGCTCACCCGCAATCTTCCCGGCAAGAAGGAGAGTGTCACCGCGTTGGGTGCTCAGCCCCCGTCAACGGAAGCCCTGTCGCCGGAGGCGTTGACCGCCGCGGTCGACGCTGCCCGGCAGGCCTTCGCGGCCGCGGCCGATCTCGACGCGTTGGCCCGCGCCAAGACCGAGCATCTCGGCGACCGCTCACCGGTGGCGCTGGCCCGTCAGGCGCTGGGATCGGTGCCCAAGACCGAACGGGCCGAGGCCGGACGGCTGGTCAACGCGTCTCGCGGCGACATTCAGCAGAGCTACGACGAGCGGTTGGCGACGTTGCGCGCCGAGCGGGACGCCGCGGTGCTGATCGCCGAGCGCATCGACGTGACGTTGCCCTCGACTCGGCAGCCGACCGGCGCGCGCCATCCGATTACGATCTTGGCCGAGCACGTCGCCGACACCTTCATCGCAATGGGCTGGGAACTCACCGAGGGACCCGAAGTCGAGACCGAGCAGTTCAACTTCGACGCCCTGAACTTCCCGGCCGACCACCCCGCGCGCAGCGAGCAGGACACCTTCTACATCGCGCCGGAGGGTTCCCGGCAGTTGTTGCGCACCCATACCTCACCGGTGCAGGTCCGCGCGCTGCTCGAGCGCGCGCTGCCGGTCTACGTGATCTCGATCGGCCGCACCTTCCGCACCGACGAACTCGATTCGACCCATACGCCGGTGTTCCACCAGGTGGAAGGACTCGCGGTGGATCGCGGGTTGTCGATGGCGCACCTGCGGGGAACGCTCGACGCTTTCGCCCGCGCCGAGTTCGGACCCCAGGCGCGCACCAGGATTCGGCCGCACTTCTTTCCGTTCACCGAGCCGTCGGCCGAAGTCGACGTCTGGTTCGAGAACAAGAAGGGCGGCGCCGGCTGGGTCGAATGGGGTGGCTGCGGCATGGTCAACCCAAACGTGTTGCGGGCGGTCGGGATCGACCCGAACGAGTACTCGGGCTTTGCCTTCGGCATGGGCCTGGAGCGCACTCTGCAGTTCCGCAACGGCATCCCCGACATGCGCGACATGGTCGAAGGCGACGTGCGCTTCTCGCTGCCGTTCGGGGTGGGTGCCTGATGCGCCTTCCCTACAGCTGGCTGCGCGACGTCGTCAGCGCCAGCGCTCCCGGATGGGATGTCACGCCCGCCGACCTCGAGCAGGCGCTGGTCCGCATCGGCCACGAAGTCGAAGATGTCATCACGCTCGGTCCGGTCGAGGGTCCGCTGACAGTCGGGCGCGTCGCCGAGATCGACGAGCTCGCCGAGTTCAAGAAACCAATCCGCGCCTGCAAGGTCGACGTGGGCGAGCAGCAACCGCGTGAAATAGTCTGCGGTGCAGCGAACTTCGCAGTGGGCGACCTTGTGGTGGTGGCGTTGCCGGGCACCACGCTGCCCGGCGGCTTCCACATCGCCTCCCGCAAGACCTACGGCCATACTTCCGACGGCATGATCTGCTCGGCCGCCGAACTCGGTTTGGCCGCAGACCATTCCGGCATTCTGGTGTTACCGCCTGGGACCGCCGAGCCGGGCGCCGCCGGAGTCGAGGTGCTCGGACTCGATGATGTGGTGTTCGACCTCGCCATCACCCCGGACCGGGGCTACTGCATGTCGGTGCGCGGCCTGGCTCGCGAGATCGCCTGTGCGTATGACCTCGACTTCGTCGACCCCGCCGACGTTCCCGCGCTCCCGGCCGAGGCCGAGGCCTGGCCGCTGACGGTGCACCCGGAGACCGGGGTTCGCCGTTTCGCGCTACGCCCGGTGTCGGGCATCGACCCAACTGCGTTGTCGCCGTGGTGGTTACAGCGCCGCTTGCTGCTCAGCGGAATCCGGGCCATCTCACCGGCTGTCGACGCCACGAACTACGTAATGCTGGAACTCGGTCATCCGATGCACGCGCACGACCTCAACCGCATCAGCGGCGGCTTCGAAGTGCGGTTCGCCGAGCCGGGGGAGAAGGTCGAGACGCTCGACGACATCGAACGCACCCTCCACCCGGCCGACGTGTTGATCGTCGACGAGGTGGCGACCGCCGCGATCGGCGGGGTGATGGGCTCGGGCAGCACCGAAATGCGCGACGACTCCACCGACGTGCTGCTGGAGGCCGCGGTGTGGGAACCGGCCGCGGTGTCGCGGACGGCGCGCCGGCTGCATTTGCCCAGCGAAGCGGCCCGTCGGTATGAGCGGGGGGTCGACCCGGCCATTTCGGTTGCCGCCCTTGACCGTTGCGCTACCTTGCTGGCCGAGATCGCCGGCGGCACGGTATCGCCGACCCTGACCGACTGGCGGGGCGACCCACCAGTGGGCGACTCGGCCGCCGATTGGGCCGGGTCGCCGATTGAGCTCGAAGCCGACCTGCCCGATCGGACGGCGGGAGTGAGGTATAGCCCAGGGACGACCATCCGACGGCTGACGCAGGTCGGCGCCGAGGTCAAGGATGGCGGCGACAGCCTGACCGTCACGCCGCCCAGCTGGCGCCCCGACCTATTGCAGCAGGCCGATCTGGTCGAGGAGGTGTTGCGGCTGGAGGGGCTGGACGTCATTCCTTCGGTGTTGCCCCCGGCTCCGGCCGGTCGCGGACTGTCCGCCGTTCAGCATCGCGGGCGCGCCATCGGCAAGTCGCTGGGGCTGTCGGGCTACGTCGAAATACTTCCGACGCCGTTCCTGCCCGCCGGCGTGTTCGACGCTTGGGGCCTGGCCGCCGACGACGCGCGACGACACACCACCCGAGTGCTCAACCCCCTGGAGGCCGATCGGCCACATCTGGCCACCACGCTGCTGCCCGGACTGCTCGAGGCGTTGTCGCGCAACGTCTCTCGCGGCATCGTCGATGTCGCATTGTTCGCGGTCGCACAGGTGGTGCAGCCGACAGATCAAACCAAGGGTGTCGAGGTCATCCCGGTGCACCGACGCCCCACCAACGACGAGATCGCCGCGCTCGACGCGTCGCTGCCGCGGCAACCGCAGCACGTCGCCGCGGTGCTGGCCGGGCTGAGGGAGCCGCGCGGACCGTGGGGCGAGGGCCGACGCGCCGACGCCGCCGACGCGTTCGAGGCGGTCCGAATCATCGCCCGCGCCAGCGGAGTTGAGGTGACGCTCCGCGCCGCGCAATACCTGCCGTGGCACCCCGGCCGCTGCGCCGAGGTGCTGATCGGTGACGTCGTGATCGGGCATGCCGGCCAGCTACATCCGGCGGTGATCGAAAGATCCGCTCTACCGAAGGGCACCTGCGCGGTCGAACTGAACCTGAACGCGATCCCGATCGTCGAGGTGCTACCCGCGCCGCGGGTCTCCCCGTTCCCCGCGGTCTTCCAGGACGTCAGCCTGGTCGTGGACGACGACGTCCCTGCGCAGGCTGTGGCGGATGCCGTCCGCGACGGCGCGGGGGAGTTGCTGGAAGAGGTGCGGTTGTTCGACGTCTTCACCGGCCCCCAGGTCGGCGAGAACCGCAAGTCGCTGACATTTGCGCTGCGGTTCCGGGCCACCGACCGCACCCTTACCGAAGACGAGGCCAGCGCGGCCCGGGACGCCGCGGTGAGCCGCGCGGCCGAGCGGGTTGGCGCGGTCTTACGTGGCTGACAAACGACCAAAGAATGAGTTTGCACAGTCGTGCATAGTCATGCAACGATGGGTCTCATGACCGAGGCGATACGGGTGGCCGTGGCCGGGGCCAGCGGCTATGCGGGCGGTGAGATCTTGCGGTTGCTGCTCGGCCATCCGGCCTACCACGACGGACGGCTGACGATCGGCGCGCTCACGGCCGCCGCCAGCGCCGGCACCACGGTCGCCGATCATCATCCACACCTGCTGCCGTTGGCCCAGCGGGTGCTCGAGCCCACCGAGCTCGACGTGCTCGACGGCCACGACGTGGTGTTCCTGGGATTGCCGCACGGCCACTCGGCGGCCCTGGCCGAGCAACTCGGGCCGCAGACCTTGGTGGTTGACTGCGGCGCCGATTTCCGGTTGAGCGACCCGGCCGCGTGGGAGCGCTTTTACGGCTCTCCCCACGCCGGCAGCTGGCCCTACGGGCTGCCCGAGTTGCCGGGCAACCGCGACGCGCTGCGCAACGCGCGCCGTATTGCCGTCCCGGGCTGCTATCCCACCGCCGCGGTTCTGGCGTTGTTTCCCGCCGTGGCAGCCGACCTCATCGAGCCCGCCGTCACCGTCGTCGCGGTCAGCGGTACGTCCGGCGCCGGTCGGGCCGCGAAAGTCGACCTGCTCGGCTCGGAGGTCATCGGGTCGGCGCGGGCCTACAACATCGCCGGGGCGCACCGGCACACACCCGAAATCGCGCAGGGGCTGCGTCAGGTCACCGACCGCGATGTAACGGTGTCGTTCACGCCGGTCCTGATTCCGACCACCCGCGGCATCCTGGCCACCTGTACTGCGCGCACCACGTCAGGAATGTCACAGTTCCGGTCGGCCTACGAAAAGGCCTACCACGAAGAGCCTTTCGTGCACCTACTGCCCGAGGGACAACTGCCGCGAACCGGCTCGGTGATCGGAAGTAACGCGGCACAGATCGCGATCGCGGTGGACGAGGACGCGTCCACCTTCATCGCGATCGCGGCCATCGACAACCTGGTCAAGGGCACCGGAGGCGCCGCCGTGCAGTCAATGAACCTGGCACTGGATTGGCCTGAGTCCGAGGGCCTTTCGGTGGTCGGCGTGGCGCCGTGAGTGACGTCGTGAACGCCGCGCCACTGATCCGCACTCAGGGCGTGACGGCGCCGGCCGGCTTCCGGGCCACCGGCATCGCCGCGGGCATCAAGGTATCCGGCAATCTCGACCTCGCGCTGGTGTTCAACGAGGGGCCCGACCACGCCGCCGCCGGGGTGTTCACCCGCAATCAGGTCAAGGCTGCGCCGGTGTTGTGGACCCGCCAGGTGCTCGCCGACGGTCAGCTTCGCGCGGTAGTGCTGAATTCCGGTGGCGCCAACGCCTGCACGGGCCCCGGCGGGTTCCAGGACACCCATGCCACCGCCGAGGCATTGGCCGCAGCGCTGTCCGAGTGGGGCACCGAGACCGGGGCGATCGAGGTCGCCGTCTGCTCGACCGGCCTGATCGGCGACCGGCTGCCGATGGACAAGGTGCTCGCGGGAGTCGTGAACCTGGTGCACGAGATGGCCGGCGGCATCACCGGCGGCGACGAGGCCGCCCGGGCCATCATGACTACCGACACCGTGCCCAAACAGGTTGCGCTGCATCATCCGGACAACTGGACCGTCGGCGGCATGGTTAAAGGCGCCGGCATGCTGGCCCCGTCGCTGGCCACCATGCTGTGCGTCCTGACCACCGACGCCGCCGTCGACGCCGAAGCGCTCGAGCAGGCGCTGCGCCGCGCCACCACGAAGACGTTCGACCGACTCGACATCGACGGCGCCTGCTCGACGAACGACACCGTGCTGTTGTTGGCCTCGGGCGCAAGTGAAATCACGCCCAGCCAAGCCGAACTCGACGACGCGGTGCTGCGGGCCTGCGACGATCTGTGCGCCCAACTACAGGCCGATGCCGAGGGCGTCACCAAGCGCGTCACCATCCGGGTCACCAGTGCGCTGACGGAAGACGAGGCGGTCACCGCCGCCCGCGTCATCGCGCGCGACAGCCTGGTCAAGACCGCGCTGTTCGGCTCTGACCCGAACTGGGGACGTGTCCTGGCGGCCGTCGGCATGGCGCCCGTGCAGCTCGACCCCGACCGGATCAGCGTGTCATTCAACGGTTCCGCGGTCTGCATCGACAGCGCCGGGACTCCGGGAGCCCGCGAGGTGGACCTGTCGGCGACCGACATCGACGTGGTGGTCGACCTCGGCGTCGGCACCGAACAGGCGGCCATCCGGACCACCGACCTGTCGCACGCCTACGTCGAAGAGAACTCGGCGTACAGTTCATGATCACCCGCCTCCTCTGCATCGCTGCGCTCTGCGTCGTCGGCGGTGATCAATGATCTCCACCGACGTCAAGGCACAGGTACTGGCCGAAGCCCTGCCGTGGCTCACCGCGCTTCACGGCAAGATCGTGGTGGTCAAATACGGCGGCAACGCGATGACCAGCGACACGCTTCGCCGCGAATTTGCCGCCGACATGGCCTTTCTGCGTAACTGCGGCATCCACCCGGTCGTGGTCCATGGCGGTGGCCCCCAAATCAGCGCCATGCTCGAACGACTGGGCATTGCCGGCGACTTCAAAGGCGGATTCCGGGTCACCACACCAGAAGTGCTTGACGTGGTGCGGATGGTGTTGTTCGGTCAGGTCGGCCGCGAACTGGTCAACCTGATCAACGCACACGGACCGTACGCGGTCGGCATCACCGGCGAAGACGCGAAGCTGTTCACCGCCGTGCGACGCAGCGTCACCGTCGACGGTATCGACACCGACATCGGCCTGGTTGGCAACATCGCTGAGGTCAACCCTTCCGTGGTGCTGGATCTCATTGCCGCCAACCGGATTCCGGTGGTATCGACACTGGCGCCAGACGTCGACGGCGTCGTCCACAACATCAACGCCGACACCGCCGCCGGGGCGCTCGCCGAGGCACTCGGAGCCGAGAAGCTGCTGATGCTCACCGATGTGGAAGGCCTCTACACCGGTTGGCCCGACAAAGCCTCGCTGGCCAGCGAAATCGACACCGACACATTGACGCAACTCCTTCCGACACTGGAAAGCGGCATGATCCCCAAAGTCGAAGCCTGCCTGCACGCGGTGAAGGGCGGCGTGCCCAGCGCGCACGTCATCGACGGCCGCGTAGAGCATTGTGTGCTGGTGGAATTGCTCACCGACGAAGGCTCCGGAACGAAGGTGGTGAGCGCATGACCAGCACCGAAGACATCCAGCAGCGGTGGTCCGCGGTGATGATGAACAACTACGGCGTTCCGCCGGTCGCGCTGGCCAGCGGTAGCGGAGCGGTGGTTACCGACGTGGACGGCAAGTCCTATCTCGATCTGCTCGGTGGCATCGCCGTCAACATCCTGGGCCACGGCCATCCGGCCGTCCTCGAGGCCGTCACGCGACAGATGTCGACGCTGGGGCACACGTCGAATCTGTACGCCGCCGAACCTGGCATCGCGCTCGCCGAGGCGCTGGCCGGTCTGCTCGGTGCCGATGCCGAGACCCGGGTGTTGTTCTGCAATTCCGGCACCGAGGCAAACGAGGCTGCATTCAAACTCTCCCGTCTCACCGGGAAGACGAAATTGGTTGCGGCGCAAGGTGGTTTTCACGGCCGGACAATGGGCGCCCTGGCCCTGACCGGCCAGCCGAGCAAGCAGGCGCCGTTCGCGCCGCTGCCCGGCGACGTCACCCATGTGCCATACGGCGACGCCGAAGCGCTGGCCGCCGCGGTCGATGACGATACCGCCGCGGTGTTCCTCGAGCCGATCATGGGGGAGAGCGGCATCGTCGTTCCCCCGGACGGCTACCTGGCTGCGGCCCGCGACATCACCGCCCGCCACGGCGCGCTGCTGGTTCTCGACGAGGTGCAAACCGGGATGGGCCGTACCGGAACGTTTTTCGCCCACCAGCACGACGGCGTCACCCCCGACGTCGTCACGATGGCCAAGGGTCTCGGCGGGGGCCTGCCGATCGGCGCCTGCCTGGCGACCGGCCGGGCCGCGCAACTGCTGACGCCCGGCCTGCACGGCAGCACCTTCGGCGGCAACCCGATTTGTGCGGCGGCGGCGCTGGCCGTACTGCGGGTGATCACCGAGGACGACCTCATCCGACGGGCTGGGGCGCTCGGAAAGACGTTGCACCAGAACATCGAAGGGCTGCACCACCCAGCGATCGATCACGTCCGCGGCCGCGGACTGCTCTGCGGGATCGTTCTCGCCGCTCCAGCGGCGAAAGAGGTCGAGGCGTGCGCGCGGGCGGCAGGCTTCCTGGTCAACGCCGCCGCACCCGACGTCGTCCGGTTGGCGCCGGCCCTGATCATCACCGAGCATCAGCTCGACACGTTCGTCACGGCGTTGCCGAGCATCCTGGACACCGCCGAGGGGGCGACATGACGCGACACTTCCTGCGCGACGATGATCTGACGCCAGACGAGCAGGCCGACGTCTTGCAGTTGGCCGCCGAACTGAAAAAGGACCCGTTCAGCCGTCGCCCACTGGACGGCCCGCGGGGCGTCGCGGTGATCTTCGACAAGAACTCCACCCGCACCCGCTTCTCCTTTGAGGTCGGTATCGCCCAACTCGGTGGGCACGCTGTGGTGGTCGACGGCCGCAGCACCCAGCTGGGCCGCGAAGAGACGCTGCAGGACACCGCGAAGGTGTTGTCCCGCTACGTCGATGCCATCGTGTGGCGCACCTACGGCCAGGCCCGGCTGAGCGCGATGGCCGAAACCGCGACCGTGCCGATCGTCAACGCGCTCTCCGACCAGTTCCACCCCTGCCAGGTGCTGGCCGACCTGCAGACGATCGCCGAACGCAAGGGATCGTTGCGCGGGCTGCGGATGTCGTTTTTCGGTGACGGTGCCAACAACATGGCGCACTCGCTGATGCTCGGCGGGGTGACCGCCGGCATGCACGTCACGGTCGCCGCCCCAACGGGTTTCGCGCCCGATCCGTTGTTCACCGCCGCCGCCGAGCACCGGGCCGCGGACACCGGGGCCTCGGTCACGGTCACCGACGACCCAGTCGCCGCCGCGTCCGGGGCCGACGTGCTGGTCACCGATACCTGGACATCGATGGGTCAGGAGGACGACGGGCTGGATCGAGTACGGCCGTTCCGGCCGTTCCAGCTCAACGCCGACCTGTTGGCCAAGGCCGACTCGGACGTTGTTGTGCTGCATTGCCTTCCGGCTCATCGCGGCCACGAGATCACCGATGAGGTGATCGACGGCCCGCACGGCGCCGTGTGGGACGAAGCGGAGAACCGACTGCACGCGCAGAAAGCGTTGTTGGTGTGGCTGCTGGAACGCCTCCCATGACGCGGCGCCAACGACGATGCAGAGCGCGGCGATGAGGAGGAGCGGCGCAGTGAGCCCGAGCAAGACGCCCGAGATCACCCGCGTCGGGCGACAAGCCCGCATCGTCGCGATCCTGTCGTCGGCCGAGGTCCGCAGCCAGAGCGAGTTGGCCGCGATGCTCGCCGCCGACGGCGTGGAGGTCACCCAGGCCACGTTGTCGCGCGACCTCGAAGAGCTCGGCGCGGTGAAGTTGCGCGGCGCCGACGGCGGAGTCGGTGTCTACGTGGTGCCCGAGGACGGCAGCCCGCTGCGCGGCGTGTCCGGGGGCACCGCCCGGCTATCCCGGCTGTTGAGCGAGGTGCTGGTGTCTACCGACGCCACCGGCAACCTGGCCGTGCTGCGCACGCCGCCCGGTGCCGCGGATTACCTGGCCAGCGCCATCGACCGGGCCGCACTGCCCTACGTGGTCGGGACCATCGCCGGGGATGACACCATCTTCGTGGCGGCCCGCGAGCCGATGACCGGCGCAGAGCTCGCAACCCTGATCCAAAATCTTACGTAACCGCACGACTTAAAGGAGATCAACCCATGTCCGAGCGCGTCATCTTGGCGTATTCCGGCGGTTTGGACACCTCGGTGGCGATCAGCTGGATCGGCAAGGAGACCGGTCGAGAGGTCGTCGCGGTCGCGATCGACCTCGGGCAGGGCGGTGAGGACATGGAGCTGGTGCGCCAGCGCGCGCTCGACTGCGGCGCGGTGGAAGCCGTCGTCGTCGACGCCCGCGACGAATTCGCCGACGAGTACTGCCTGCCGACCATCCTGTCCAATGCCCTCTACATGGACCGCTACCCGCTGGTGTCGGCGATCAGCCGTCCGCTGATCGCCAAGCATCTGGTGGCGGCCGCCCGCGAGCACGGCGGCAGTGTCGTCGCCCACGGGTGTACGGGTAAGGGTAACGACCAGGTCCGCTTTGAGGTCGGATTCGCCTCGCTGGCACCAGATCTCGAGGTGCTCGCGCCGGTCCGCGACTATGCGTGGACCCGGGAGAAGGCCATCGCGTTCGCCGAAGAGAACGCCATCCCGATCAATGTCACCAAACGCTCGCCGTTCTCCATCGACCAGAACGTGTGGGGCAGGGCCGTGGAAACGGGCTTCCTGGAACACCTTTGGAATGCACCAACCAAGGACGTCTACGACTACACCGAAGACCCGACCGTCAACTGGAACACCCCCGATGAAGTGATCGTCGGCTTCGAGCGCGGTGTCCCGGTCACCATCGACGGCCGGTCCGTGTCGGTGCTGCAGGCCATCGAGGAACTCAACCGCCGCGCCGGGGCGCAGGGTGTCGGGCGCCTCGACGTGGTCGAGGACCGGCTGGTGGGCATCAAGAGCCGGGAAATCTACGAGGCCCCGGGGGCGATGGTGCTCATCACCGCGCACACCGAACTCGAGCACGTGACGCTGGAGCGCGAGCTGGGCAGGTTCAAGCGGCACACCGACCAGCGCTGGGCGGAGTTGGTGTACGACGGGCTGTGGTACTCGCCGTTGAAGAAGGCGCTCGAAGCCTTCGTCGCCAACACTCAGCAGCACGTCACCGGTGAGATCCGAATGGTGTTGCACGGCGGCCACATTGCCGTCAATGGCCGGCGCAGCGCAGAGTCGCTGTACGACTTCAACCTGGCCACTTACGATGAGGGCGACACCTTCGACCAGTCGATGGCGAAGGGTTTCGTCCACGTGCACGGGCTGTCGTCCAAGCTCGCCGCACGCCGTGACCTGCATTCCGAGCAGGGAGACCTGCCGGTTGAGCACTAACGAGGGTTCGCTGTGGGGCGGTCGGTTCGCCGACGGCCCGTCGGACGCGCTGACCGCGCTGAGCCGCTCGACCCACTTCGACTGGGTGCTGGCGCCCTACGACGTCGTCGCGTCCAAAGCACACGCCCAGGTGTTGTTCAACGCCGGCTTGTTGACCACCGAACAGCGCGACGGGCTGTTGGCCGGCCTGGACAGCCTGGCCGAGGACGTCGCCGATGGCAGCTTCGGCCCCCTGGTCACCGACGAAGACGTGCACGCCGCCCTGGAACGGGGTCTGATCGATCGGGTCGGACCCGACCTGGGCGGCCGACTGCGGGCCGGGCGATCGCGAAATGATCAGGTAGCCACGCTGTTTCGGATGTGGCTGCGCGACGCGCTCCGGCGGGTGGCCGATGGCGTGCTGGACCTCGTTGCGGCGTTGGCGGCGCAGGCCGCCGCACACCCGGACGCCATCATGCCGGGCAAGACGCACCTGCAATCCGCCCAGCCAATCCTGTTGGCGCACCATCTGCTGGCGCATGCGCATCCGCTGCTGCGCGACGTCGACCGGATTGTCGACCTCGATGCGCGCACGGCGATGTCGCCGTACGGTTCGGGGGCGCTGGCCGGGTCGTCGCTCGGCCTGGACCCCGACGCGATCGCGGCGAGTCTCGGTTTCACGGCGGCCGCCGAAAATTCCATCGACGCCACCGCGTCACGGGATTTCGCCGCCGAGGCGGCGTTTGTCTTCGCGATGATCGGCGTCGATATGTCGCGGTTGGCAGAAGATGTGATCCTCTGGAGCTCAACAGAATTCGGCTATGTCACCCTGCACGACTCGTGGTCGACGGGGAGTTCGATCATGCCGCAGAAGAAGAACCCCGACATCGCCGAGCTGGCGCGCGGTAAATCGGGTCGGCTGATCGGCAACCTGGCAGGGCTGTTGGCGACGCTGAAGGCTCAGCCGCTGGCCTACAACCGTGACCTGCAAGAGGACAAGGAACCCGTGTTCGACTCGGTCGCGCAGCTGGAGCTGCTGTTGCCGGCAATGGCCGGCCTGATCGGCAGCCTGACGTTCGACCTCGAGCGGATGGCCGCGCTGGCTCCGGCCGGCTACACGCTGGCCACCGACATCGCCGAATGGCTGGTGCGCCAGGGAGTTCCCTTTCGGGACGCACACGAGGCCGCCGGGGCGGCGGTTCAGGTCGCGGAGAAGCTCGGCGTTGGGCTCGAAGAGCTGACCGACGATCAGCTGGCGGCTATCAGCAACGCCCTCACCCCGCACGTTCGTGAGGTTCTCACGATCGAGGGGTCGGTGTCGTCACGAGACGCCCGCGGTGGTACCGCACCTTCTGAAGTTGCCCGCCAACGTGATTCGGTGGTCGCGACCGCCGAGCGACTTCGCGCACGGCTGAGCCGGTGACAGGCTAAATCACTCGAGAAGTTCGGAGACCTCCATCCAGCGGTTCTCCTGCTCGGCAACATCGCCTTCCAGACGACGCAATTGCTCTGTGAGCCGGTTGATACCAACGTGGTCAGATTGATCGTGCGCGGCCAGAACTTGGTGCTGGGCGTCGATTTGCTCGGCCAGCCGTGCCAGCCTGCGGTCGATGGCGGCCAGCTCCTTTTGCGCGGCGCGTAATTCGGCGCCGGAAACCTCCTGTGTGTCCGCCGGCCTGGACGCCGCCGCGGGGGTGACGCGCCGCTTGTGCGCCTGCTCGGCGAGTCGCAGGTACTCGTCGATGCCGCCCGGCAGGTGGCGCAGCCGGCCATCCAGAATCGCGTACTGCTGGTCGGTCACCCGCTCGAGCAGGTAGCGGTCGTGCGAGACCACGATCAATGTTCCCGGCCAGGAGTCGAGCAGGTCTTCGGTGGCGGCCAGCATGTCGGTGTCGACGTCGTTAGTGGGCTCGTCGAGCAGCAGCACGTTGGGTTCGGCGAGCAGTGTGAGCATCAATTGCAAGCGACGTCGTTGGCCGCCCGACAACTCGCTGACGCGGGCGGAGAGCTGACCACCTGCAAATCCGAGACGCTCCAACAACTGGGTGGGCGTCACGTCTCGGCCGTCGACCTCGTAGCCAGTGCGCAGCCGGCTCAGCACGTCGGCCACGCGGTCGGCGGCCAGCGGCACCAACTCATCGGCACGCTGGTCGAGCATTCCCAGCCGAACTGTCTTGCCGCGCTTGACTCTTCCGCTCTCCGGCTGGATCGCACCGGTGATGAGAGCCAGCAGCGTCGACTTACCGGCGCCGTTGGCGCCGACAATTCCCGTGCGTTCACCCGGACCGATTCGCCACTCCACGTCGCGCAGCACCGGCCGGCCGTCGAACGAGACCGACACGTCGAGTAGATCGATGACGTCCTTGCCGAGTCGCGCGGTGGCGAGCTTGGCCAACTCGACCGTGTTGCGCAATGGCGGCACATCGGCGATCAACTGATTCGCCGCGTCGATCCGGAACTTGGGCTTCGACGTTCGGGCCGGCGGACCGCGACGCAGCCACGCCAACTCTTTACGCATCAGGTTCTGCCGCTTGGATTCCGTGACGGCGGCCATCCGGTCCCGTTCGAGACGCTGCAAGATGTACGCGGCGTAGCCGCCCTCGAACGGCTCCACGAGCCCGTCGTGCACTTCCCAAGTGGTCGTTGCCACTTCGTCCAGGAACCACCGGTCGTGGGTCACCAACAGCAGCCCGCCGGTAGTCTGGGCCCACCGCTCACGAAGATGGGTCGCCAGCCAGGTAATGCCCTCGATGTCGAGATGGTTGGTCGGCTCATCGAGCGCGATGACATCCCAGTCGCCGATCAGCAGGGCTGCCAACTGGACGCGTCGACGCTGTCCGCCGCTGAGGGTGCCGATCATCGCATCCCAGGCGATGTCGGACACCAGGCCACTGACCACGTCACGGATCCGCGGATCGCCGGCCCATTCATGGTCGGCCCGGTCTTCGACCAACGTCCATCCCACCGTGGCATCCGGGTCGAGAATGTCGGCCTGGCTCAGCGCCCCGACCCGCAGTCCGCTGCGCCGGGTGACCCGTCCGGCGTGCGGGCGCACCTGTCCGGTGAGCAAGCCCAGCAAACTGGATTTGCCGTCGCCGTTGCGCCCCACGACGCCGATGCGGTCGCCGTCGTTGACTCCCACGGTCGTCGAATCGAAGACGACCCGAGTCGGGTATTCGAGGTGGATCGCCTCGGCGCCCAGCAGGTGTGCCACCGGGCCGACCCTAGACGTACGCCGCACAGCGGCCCCTCGGCAGGCGGACCACTAGGCTGGGATGCGGACCGGCACCGTGACCAAAGCAACGGGCGCACCCCGCGCGATGTGCCATGATGAGCGCGCTGTCAGGCCCACGCGCAGCACAGCATGGTCTTGGTTTCGAGGGAGCGGCGGCATGGATCTGAAATTTTCAGCGGTCACCCGACCGGTTGAGCGCCTAGTGGCCACGGCGCAGAACGGACTCGAGGTTCTGCGACTCGGTGGGCTGGAAACCGGCAACTCCCCGTCGCCCTCGCAGACCGTCGAAAGCACCGCGATGTACAAGCTGCGCCGCTACTACCCGCCGGACAGCAGGCCGGGGCATCCGCAAGCGGGCGAACCGGTGCTGCTGGTGCACCCGATGATGATGTCGGCAAACATGTGGGACGTCACTCGGCAGGAGGGCGCGGTCGGCATTCTGCACGCGGCCGGGCTGGATCCCTGGGTGATCGACTTCGGCTCACCCGATAAGATCGAAGGCGGTATGCGCCGCAACCTGGCCGACCATATCGTCGCGCTCAGCGAAGCGCTCGACCTGATGGCCGACACCACCGGACGCGACGTCCACCTGATCGGTTACTCGCAGGGCGGAATGTTCTGCTACCAGGCGGCTGCCTACCGGCGTTCCAAGAGCATCGCGAGCATCGTGACCTTCGGCTCGCCGGTCGACACCTTGGCGGCGCTGCCGATGGGCCTGCCGCCGAACATCGCCCCCGGCGTGGCGACGTTCATGGCCGACCACGTTTTCAACCGGCTGGACATTCCAGGGTGGTTGGCGCGCACCGGCTTTCAGATGCTTGATCCGCTCAAAACCGCGAAGGCGCGGATCGACTTCGTCCGCCAACTCCACGACCGAGAGGCGCTGCTGCCGCGTGAGGCTCAGCGCCGGTTCCTGGAGTCCGAGGGCTGGATCGCCTGGTCGGGTCCGGCGATCTCCGAATTACTCAAGCAATTCGTCGCGCACAACCGGATGATGACCGGTGGCTTCGCCATCAACGGCCAACTGGTGACGCTGACCGACATCACCTGCCCAATCCTGGCCTTCGTCGGCGAGGTCGACGACATCGGCCAACCGGCCGCGGTGCGGGGCATCAGGCGTGCCGCCCCCAATGCCGAGGTCTACGAATACCTCATCCGGACAGGGCATTTCGGTCTGGTTGTCGGATCAAAAGCCGCGCAAGAATCCTGGCCGACCGTCGCCGATTGGGTGCTGTGGATTTCCGGGGACGGCAAGAAGCCGACCGACATCTTCCCGATGGCCGACCAGCCGGACGAGCCCTCCGACCGAGGTGTCGCGCTCAGCTCCCGGGTGTTGCACGGGTTGGGTGAGGCCTCCGAAGTGGCGCTGACGCTGGCCCGCGGGGCGGCCGACGCGGTGGTCGCCGCGAACAAGTCCATGCGCACGCTGGCCGTCGAGACCGTGCGGACGCTGCCTCGTCTGGCCCGGCTCGGCCAGATCAACGACCACACCCGAATCTCGTTGGGCCGCATCATCGGTGAGCAGGCACACGACGCCCCCAACGGCGAATTCCTACTCTTCGACGGTCGGGTGCACACCTATGAAGCGGTGAACCGACGCATCGACAACGTGGTACGGGGTCTGATCGCGGTCGGTGTGCGTCAGGGCGAGCATGTCGGCGTGCTGATGGAGACCCGGCCGAGCGCGCTGGTGGCCATCGCCGCGCTGTCGCGGCTGGGCGCCGTCGCGGTCCTGCTCAAACCCGACACCGACCTGGCCGCCTCGGTGCGGCTCGGGGGAGTGTCCGAAATCATCACCGACCCCTCCAATTTGGAGACCGCCCGGCAATTGCCGGAGCAGATCCTGGTGCTCGGCGGCGGCGAGTCTCGCGACCTGCACCTGCCCGACGACGCCAACGTCATCGACATGGAGAAGATCGACCCCGACGCTGTCGAGTTACCGGCCTGGTATCGGTCGAACCCCGGCTATGCGCGCGACATCGCCTTCATTGCGTTCAGCACCGCAAGCGGGCAACTCGTCGCCAAGCAGATCACCAACTACCGTTGGGCGTTGTCGGCGTTCGGCACCGCCTCGACCGCTTCGCTGGACCGCACCGACACGGTGTACTGCCTCACGCCGTTGCACCACGAATCCGGACTACTGGTCAGCCTCGGTGGAGCAGTCGTCGGTGGTACCCGGATTGCGCTGTCGCGTGGATTGCGGCCCGACCGATTCGCCGCCGAGGTCCGTCAGTACGGCGTCACCGTTGTCTCCTATACCTGGGCGATGTTGAGCGATGTGTTCGACGATCCAGATTTCGCGTTGCACAACACACCGATCCGGCTGTTCATCGGCTCGGGTATGCCAACGAGCTTGTGGCAGCGGATCTCTGACGCCTTCGCACCGGCCCATGTGGTCGAGTTCTTCGCGACCACCGATGGCCACGCCGTGTTGGCCAACGTCTCGGGCGCCAAGATCGGCAGCAAGGGCCGGCCGCTCCCGGGTGCCGGGCGCGCCGAGCTGGGAGCCTACGACGCCGAGCACGATCTGATTTTGGAGAACGAGCGCGGGCTGGTCCGCATCCCGGAACCCAACGAAGTCGGCGTCCTGCTGGCCGAGCCGCGGGGGCCGATCGATCCCACCGCGTCGGTGAAGCGCGGCGTCTTCGCGCCCGCCGACACCTGGATCTCCACCGAGTATCTGTTCCGTCGCGACACCGAAGGCGATTTCTGGTTGGTCGGCCGTCGCGGCACGACCGTCCACACCGCGCGCGGCATCGTCTATTGCGAACCGGTCACCGACGCACTGGGATTGATTCCCGCGGTGGACCTTGCGGCGACGTATGGGGTGGCGATGGACGGCCAGCAGGTGGCGGTCGCCGCGGTGACGACACGCCCCGGTGCGACGATCACCGCGGCTGACCTGACCGAGGCCATCGCTGCCATGCCGTTCGGGCTCGGTCCCGACATCGTGCACGTCGTGCCGCAGCTCACGCTCAGCGCGACCTACCGTCCGACCGTCAGCCCGCTGCGGGCGGCCGGCATTCCCAAGGCAGGCCGGCATGCCTGGATATTCGACGCCGACGCCAATCAGTTCCGGCGGTTGACCGGTCCGGCGCGTGCAGAGCTATCGAGTGCGCAATGACAGTGGGAGCCAACGTGATCGACGAGACCTTACTGAGCATCCTGGTGTGCCCGTCCGATCGTGGGCCGCTGATGCTGGTCGATCAGGTGCTGTACAACCCTCGCCTTCGGCGGGCCTACCGCATCGAGGACGGCATCCCGGTGTTGCTGGTGGACGAGGCGGTCGAGGTCGGCGACGACGAGCATGCCCGGCTCATCGCGAGGGGAACTCCGGCAGATCGCCAGTGAGATAGCGCTGCAAGTTGGGCGCGACGGTGTCCGCGACCTGTTGCGCGGGCAGTGACGCGAAGGGCTGGAGCTCCAGGATATAGCGTGCCATGACGACGCCGACCAATTGTGAAGCGACGAACTGGATGCGGATGATTCCACTGCCGGGAGGACTGTCGACCCGCGGGCCCACCTCGGAACCGATCACGTCCTCGATGAAGCTGCGGAGCAGATTGGCCTCCGAGCCCGCCAGAATCGATCGCAGCGTCGCGATAAAGCTCGCGCCGATCTCGGAGTCCCACAGCGCCAACAGGATTGACGGTATCCGGTGGCCGAGTTCGTCTACCGGCACCTCGCGCAGCGGGCCGATCACATCCATCGGGTCGATCGGGATGTGGATCGCCGCGGCGAACAACTGCTCTTTGGTGCCGAAGTAGTGATGCACCAACGCCGAGTCGACGCCGGCCGCGGCCGCCACCGCCCGGATCGAGGTGTTTTTGATCCCGTTGCGGGCGAACAACTCTCGAGAGCTGATCAGGATGCGCTCCCGAGTGTTCGAGTTGCCGGCGGGCCGGCCCGGTTTTTTGCGGCCGAGGTTGGTCATGGCGTCTGGCGCCGCAGCGTTGCGGCGGCCAGGCACAGCGCCGCGAGTGCGAAGCCCAGCACGATCCCGATGTCCCTGACCGCGACGCCGGTCAGGTCGGTGTGCGCGCCCACCTGTTGCAGGGCTTCCAGGGCATAGCTAGCCGGCAGGACGTTGCTGATCCACTCCAGCCAGGTCGGCATCATCGAGCGAGGGGCGATGATGCCGGCCAGCAGCAACTGCGGCACCATCACCAGCGGGATGAACTGCACCGCCTGAAATTCCGTGCGCGCGAACGCACTACACAACAACCCGAGTCCGACCCCGAGCACCGCGTTCACGATCGCGATCGCGAACACCCACAGCGGACTTCCCGCGGTGTCGAAGCCGAGCAACCAGAACGAGACGCCGCACGCCAGGGTGGCTTGAACCGCCGCGGCGATCGAAAACGCGCTGCCATAAGCGATCAGCAGGTCGAGCCGACGCAGCGGGGTGGTCAGGATTCGCTCCAGCGTCCCCGACGCGCGCTCCCGCTGCATGGTGATGCAGGTGATGATGAACATCAAGAACAGCGGAAACAGGCCGAGCAGAATCAGACACGCGTTGTTGAACGGGGTTGGCGTGCCCGGCCGGTGCGGCGCGTTCTCGAACATGAAGTACATCAGCGTGATCACCAGAATGGGCACGAACAAGATCATCGCGATGCTGCGGGGATCAGCCCCCAACTGGCGCAGGATCCGAAAGGTCGTGGCGCCAAACGGTTTCAGTTGACCCTGCAGGCCTAACTGGCTCGGCGCGTGATGATCGACAGAAATGCGTCCTCCAGTGACCGACATCCGGTGTCCTCTCGTAGTTGAGTCGGGGTGGTGTGCGCGACCAGATGCCCTTCGCGCATGAGCAACAGGTCACCGCAGTGGTCGGCTTCGTCCATCACGTGGCTGGACACCAGCAACGTGGTTCCGCCGCGAGCCAACTCGTCGAACTGCTCCCACAAGTTGGCCCGAAGCACGGGGTCCAGGCCGACCGTCGGCTCGTCGAGCACCAACAACTCCGGCTGGCAGACCAAAGCGCACGCCAGCGACACCCGGGTGCGTTGGCCGCCGGACAGGTTGCCGCAGTAGGCAGTGCTGTGATCACCGAGCCCGACCCGTTCGACCGCCGACCCGGCGGCGTGACTGTCGAAGCCGTACAGCGCTGCAAAGTATCGAACGTTGTCGATGACCCGTAGGTCGTCGTAGATCGTGGGGTTCTGCGGGACGTAGCCGATGCGATGACGCAGCGCAGCCGATCCAGCGGGCAAGCCGAGCACGTTGACGGTGCCCGACGCGATGAGCTGGGTGCCGACGATGCACCGGATCAGCGTGGTTTTTCCGCAGCCCGACGGACCCAGCAGGCCGGTGATGCTCCCGCGGGCCACCCGGACCGAGAAGTCGTGCAGCGCCGGCCGTTTTCCGCGAATGACGCGCAGATGGTCGATGTGGATCGCTGCTTCGTGGCGGTGATGTAAAAATTCATCACTTGATGAAGTCATCATGCGATGAATATTCCCCCCTGCTCGGTCAAGTGTCAAGGGCGAAGGCAGAATCTGTCGGATGGGCGCTGACCAACTCGCGGTCGACCCGGTCGAAGCGGCGCATCGCCTTCTCGGCGCCACCCTCATCGGTCGCGGAGTCGAGGCGACGATCGTCGAGGTGGAGGCGTATGGCGGCGTGCCCGACGGGCCGTGGCCGGATGCCGCTGCGCACTCCTATCGCGGCATGACTGGGCGCAGTGCGGTGATGTTCGGTCCGCCGGGTCGGCTCTACGCCTATCTCAGCCACGGCATCCACGTCTGCGCGAACGTGGTGTGCGCCAACCGACGGGATCGCGGCAGCCGTGCTGCTGCGAGCCGCGGTTATCGACGCCGGGCTCGACGTTGCCCAGGCGCGGCGTGGTCCGGCGATCCGGACTCGGGCACTGGCCCGCGGACCGGGAAATCTCTGCGCCGCCTTGGGAATCGCCTTGGCCGACAACGGAATTGACCTGTTCGACCCCGATAGCCCGATTCGGCTCGAGCTCAACGACGTCGTCGACGCGACCGTTGGACCTCGCGTCGGTGTCAGCCACGCGGCCGACCGGCCGTGGCGGCTGTGGCTTGCCGGGCACGGGCGGAAGTCTCGGCCTATCGACGCAGCCCTCGAGCTCCGGCGCCGGGCGCCAGCGACTGAGTCGGGCGCGCCCGCCGGGGTGGTGACGTGGCATGCGAGAAGATCTGATGACTGTGGGCGCTGAAATCATCGAAGAGCTGAGCTGGCGTGGGCTGATCGCACAGTCCACCGATCTTGACGCGCTGACCGCGGAGGCCGCCAAGGGTCCGATCACGCTGTACGCCGGCTTCGATCCCACCGCGCCCAGCCTGCATGCCGGACACCTGGTGCCGCTGCTGGCGCTGCGCCGGTTTCAGCGGGCCGGCCACCGGCCCATCGTTCTGGCCGGCGGCGCGACCGGCCTGATCGGCGACCCGCGCGAAACCGGCGAACGTGTGCTCAACACCGCCGAGACCGTTCAGGAATGGACCAGCCGGATTCGGCGGCCAGCTCGAGCGCTTCGTCGACTTCGACAGCTCACCAACGGGCGCCATCGTCGAGAACAACCTCGAGTGGACCGGCGCGATGTCGGCGATCGAGCTGCTGCGCGACATCGGTAAGCACTTCTCGGTCAACGTCATGCTGGACCGGGACACCGTCAAGCGCCGCCTGGAGGGTGAGGGCATCTCCTACACGGAGTTCAGCTACATGCTGTTGCAGGCCAACGACTTCGTCGAGCTGCATCGCCGTCATCAGTGCGTGCTGCAGATCGGCGGATCCGACCAGTGGGGCAACATCATCGCCGGCGTCCGCTTGGTGCGCCAGAAGTTGGCCGCCTCGGTGCATGCCCTGACGGTTCCGCTGGTGACCTCCGCCGACGGGACCAAGTTCGGGAAGTCCACCGGCGGCGGCAACCTGTGGCTCGACCCGGAGATGACCAGCCCGTATGCCTGGTACCAGTACTTCGTCAACACCGCCGACGCCGACGTCATCCGGTACCTGCGCTGGTTCACCTTCCTGTCGGCCGACGAGCTGGCCGAACTGGAGGCGGTCACCGCGGAACGCCCGCAGCAGCGTGCGGCGCAACGGCGGTTGGCGCGCGAGCTCACCACCCTTGTGCACGGCGAACAGGCCACCGAGGCGGTCGAGCATGCCAGCGGGGCGCTGTTCGGCCGCGGCGAGCTGACCCGGCTGGACGACGCCACGTTGCGTGCGGCGCTGCAGGAGACGTCGATAGCCGAGCTGAAGCCGGGATCGCCGGACGGGATCGTCGACCTGCTCGTGGCCAGCGGCTTGGCGCCGAGCAAAGGGGCCGCGCGGCGCACGATCGCCGAGGGCGGGGCGTACGTCAACAACACCAAGATCGAGGACGAGGCCTGGGCGCCGCAACCCGGCGACTTCCTCCACGGACGGTGGCTTGTGCTGCGCCGCGGCAAGCGGAACATCGCCGGCGTCGAGCGCGTCGAGTTGATCTTGAGACTGACCGAAACACGCCGTCTAGCAGCTTGTTTGACTCCAAGTTTCCTGTCGCGTAACTTAATCGAGTCGCCGCGACACGGTCAGCCCGTCGAGCGCGGCGATGTCCCAGAGGGAAACTCCACTTCGGTGGTCTTCCTTCGTCGTCCGCAGAACGAGTCGAGCGGCTTTGAGCCGCGGGTCTTGTTGCGCGGCCGGTGGGGTGTTGTTTGAGAACTCAATAGTGTGTTTGGTGGTTTTGTTTTTGTTGTTGTTTTTGGCCATGCCTTTCACTTCCCGTGTGGGGGTGTGGTTTTGTTTTTTTGATGCCAGTTTTTGGTGTCTTTTTGCTGTGATCAGGTTGTTCTGATTCGAATTCTGCCTGGGCCTGTGGGTGTGGGATGTTTTTGTTTGGAGAGTTTGATCCTGGCTCAGGACGAACGCTGGCGGCGTGCTTAACACATGCAAGTCGAACGGAAAGGCCCTTTCGGGGGTACTCGAGTGGCGAACGGGTGAGTAACACGTGGGTGATCTGCCCTGCACTTCGGGATAAGCTTGGGAAACTGGGTCTAATACCGGATAGGACTACGGACTGCATGGTGTGTGGTGGAAAGCTTTTGCGGTGTGGGATGGGCCCGCGGCCTATCAGCTTGTTGGTGGGGTGATGGCCTACCAAGGCGACGACGGGTAGCCGGCCTGAGAGGGTGTCCGGCCACACTGGGACTGAGATACGGCCCAGACTCCTACGGGAGGCAGCAGTGGGGAATATTGCACAATGGGCGCAAGCCTGATGCAGCGACGCCGCGTGGGGGATGACGGCCTTCGGGTTGTAAACCTCTTTCACCATCGGCGAAGCCCATGATTTTTGTTGTCGGGTGACGGTAGGTGGAGAAGAAGCACCGGCCAACTACGTGCCAGCAGCCGCGGTAATACGTAGGGTGCGAGCGTTGTCCGGAATTACTGGGCGTAAAGAGCTCGTAGGTGGTTTGTCGCGTTGTCCGTGAAATTCCCTGGCTTAACTGGGGGCGTGCGGGCGATACGGGCAGACTGGAGTACTGCAGGGGAGACTGGAATTCCTGGTGTAGCGGTGGAATGCGCAGATATCAGGAGGAACACCGGTGGCGAAGGCGGGTCTCTGGGCAGTAACTGACGCTGAGGAGCGAAAGCGTGGGGAGCGAACAGGATTAGATACCCTGGTAGTCCACGCCGTAAACGGTGGGTACTAGGTGTGGGTTTCCTTCCTTGGGATCCGTGCCGTAGCTAACGCATTAAGTACCCCGCCTGGGGAGTACGGCCGCAAGGCTAAAACTCAAAGGAATTGACGGGGGCCCGCACAAGCGGCGGAGCATGTGGATTAATTCGATGCAACGCGAAGAACCTTACCTGGGTTTGACATGCACAGGACGCCGGTAGAGATATCGGTTCCCTTGTGGCCTGTGTGCAGGTGGTGCATGGCTGTCGTCAGCTCGTGTCGTGAGATGTTGGGTTAAGTCCCGCAACGAGCGCAACCCTTGTCTCATGTTGCCAGCGCGTTATGGCGGGGACTCGTGAGAGACTGCCGGGGTCAACTCGGAGGAAGGTGGGGATGACGTCAAGTCATCATGCCCCTTATGTCCAGGGCTTCACACATGCTACAATGGCCGGTACAAAGGGCTGCGATGCCGTGAGGCTTAGCGAATCCTTTAAAGCCGGTCTCAGTTCGGATCGGGGTCTGCAACTCGACCCCGTGAAGTCGGAGTCGCTAGTAATCGCAGATCAGCAACGCTGCGGTGAATACGTTCCCGGGCCTTGTACACACCGCCCGTCACGTCATGAAAGTCGGTAACACCCGAAGCCAGTGGCCTAACCCTTGTGGGGGGAGCTGTCGAAGGTGGGATCGGCGATTGGGACGAAGTCGTAACAAGGTAGCCGTACCGGAAGGTGCGGCTGGATCACCTCCTTTCTAAGGAGCACCACGAAAAGACATCCTCAATTGGTGGGGGTGTGAGCCGTGAGGAGCCTGTTCACCTGTAGTGGGTGGGGGTTTGGTGCGCAACAACATTCGTCTCTTTTTGAGGCAGCAAAATTCGCCGGCACACTATTGGGTCCTGAGGCAACACCTTGTTGTCCTGGTCTGTGGGGTCGGGTGGGTGGTGTCGCTCCATCTTGGTGGTGGGGTGTGGTGTTTGTTTATTGGATAGTGGTTGCGAGCATCTAAGCAAAATTGCTGTATTTGTAGCGTTTTTGTTTGAGTTGTTTTTTTGTGTTTGTAAGTGTTTTAGGGCACATGGTGGATGCCTTGGCATCAGGAGCCGATGAAGGACGTGGGAGGCTGCGATATGCCTCGGGGAGCTGTCAACCGAGCGTGGATCCGAGGATGTCCGAATGGGGAAACCCGGCACGAGTGATGTCGTGTCACCCGCCGCTGAATACATAGGCGTCGGGAGGGAACGCGGGGAAGTGAAACATCTCAGTACCCGTAGGAAAAGAAAACAAGTGTGATTCCGTCAGTAGTGGCGAGCGAAAGCGGAGGATGGCTAAACCGTGCGCATGTGTAACCGGGTAGGGGTTGTGTGTGCGGGGTTGTGGGGATAACGCGTCTGGTTCTATCCGACCGGAGGGCAGTAGGTGTGGGTTAGTCGAAGTGGCCTGGGATGGTCTGCCGTAGACGGTGAGAGCCCGGTAGGTGAAAACCCGCATCCTGTTTTGTGTTGTTACCCGAGTAGCAGCGGGCCCGTGGAATCTGCTGTGAATCTGCCGGGACCACCCGGTAAGCCTGAATACTTCCTGATGACCGATAGCGGATTAGTACCGTGAGGGAATGGTGAAAAGTACCCCGGGAGGGGAGTGAAAGAGTACCTGAAACCGTGTGCCTACAAGCCGTCAGAGCCTTCGCTTTTGGCGTGGGGTGATGGCGTGCCTTTTGAAGAATGAGCCTGCGAGTCAGGGACATGTCGCGAGGTTAACCCGTGTGGGGTAGCCGCAGCGAAAGCGAGTCTGAATAGGGCGTATCCCCCGTGAGGGGGTGTAGTGGTGTGTTCTGGACCCGAAGCGGAGTGATCTACCCATGGCCAGGGTGAAGCGCGGGTAAGACCGCGTGGAGGCCCGAACCCACTTAGGTTGAAGACTGAGGGGATGAGTTGTGGGTAGGGGTGAAAGGCCAATCAAACTCCGTGATAGCTGGTTCTCCCCGAAATGCATTTAGGTGCAGCGTTGCGTGTTTCTTGCCGGAGGTAGAGCTACTGGATGGCCGATGGGCCCTACTAGGTTACTGACGTCAGCCAAACTCCGAATGCCGGTAAGTCAAAGCGTGGCAGTGAGACGGCGGGGGATAAGCTCCGTGCGTCGAGAGGGAAACAGCCCAGATCGCCGGCTAAGGCCCCTAAGCGTGTGCTAAGTGGAAAAGGATGTGCAGTCGCATAGACAACCAGGAGGTTGGCTTAGAAGCAGCCACCCTTGAAAGAGTGCGTAATAGCTCACTGGTCAAGTGATTGTGCGCCGATAATGTAGCGGGGCTCAAGCACACCGCCGAAGCCGCGGCAATCAACCTTTGTTGATTGGGTAGGGGAGCGTCCTGCATCCAGTGAAGCCATCGAGTGATCGTGTGGTGGAGGGTGCGGGAGTGAGAATGCAGGCATGAGTAGCGATAAGGCAAGTGAGAACCTTGCCCGCCGAAAGACCAAGGGTTCCTGGGCCAGGCCAGTCCGCCCAGGGTGAGTCGGGACCTAAGGCGAGGCCGACAGGCGTAGTCGATGGACAACGGGTTGATATTCCCGTACCCGTGTGTGCGCGCCCATGATGAATCCAGTGGCTGCTAACCACCCAAAAGGTGGCCCATCTGCGACCTTTCGAGGGAAACGAGAGCCGCCGGCTGCGTGGGACCTGCACTGGTAGTAGTCAAGCGATGGGGTGACGCAGGAAGGTAGCCGTACCAGTCAGTGGTAATACTGGGGCAAACCCGTAGGAACGACATTTAGGTAAATCCGGATGTCACATAGTTCCGAGAGGTGATGCATAACCGGATGAGGTGAATTCGGTGATCCTATGCTGCCGAGAAAAGCCTCTAGCGAGCACACACACGGCCCGTACCCCAAACCAACACAGGTGGTCAGGTAGAGAATACCAAGGCGTACGAGAGAACTATGGTTAAGGAACTCGGCAAAATACCCCCGTAACTTCGGGAGAAGGGGGGCCCACACACCGTCATGGCCCTCGCGGCCGGCAGCGGGAGTGGGTCGCAGAAACCAGTGAGAAGCGACTGTTTACTAAAAACACAGGTCCGTGCGAAGTCGCAAGACGATGTATACGGACTGACGCCTGCCCGGTGCTGGAAGGTTAAGAGGACCTGTTAACCCCTTAAAAGGTGAAGCGGAGAATTTAAGCCCCAGTAAACGGCGGTGGTAACTATAACCATCCTAAGGTAGCGAAATTCCTTGTCGGGTAAGTTCCGACCTGCACGAATGGCGTAACGACTTCTCAACTGTCTCAACCATAGACTCGGCGAAATTGCACTACGAGTAAAGATGCTCGTTACGCGCGGCAGGACGAAAAGACCCCGGGACCTTCACTACAGCTTGGTATTGATGTTCGGTACGGTTTGTGTAGGATAGGTGGGAGACTGTGAAACAATTACGCCAGTAATTGCGGAGTCGTTGTTGAAATACCACTCTGATCGTATTGGACCTCTAACCTCGAACCGTATATCCGGTTCAGGAACAGTGCCTGGCGGGTAGTTTAACTGGGGCGGTTGCCTCCCAAAATGTAACGGAGGCGCCCAAAGGTTCCCTCAACCTGGACGGCAATCAGGTGTTGAGTGCAAGTGCACAAGGGAGCTTGACTGCAAGACTGACACGTCAAGCAGGGACGAAAGTCGGGACTAGTGATCCGGCACCCCCGAGTGGAAGGGGTGTCGCTCAACGGATAAAAGGTACCCCGGGGATAACAGGCTGATCTTCCCCAAGAGTCCATATCGACGGGATGGTTTGGCACCTCGATGTCGGCTCGTCGCATCCTGGGGCTGGAGCAGGTCCCAAGGGTTGGGCTGTTCGCCCATTAAAGCGGCACGCGAGCTGGGTTTAGAACGTCGTGAGACAGTTCGGTCTCTATCCGCCGCGCGCGTCAGAAGCTTGAGGAAACCTGTCCCTAGTACGAGAGGACCGGGACGGACGAACCTCTGGTCCACCAGTTGTCCCACCAGGGGCACCGCTGGATAGCCACGTTCGGACAGGATAACCGCTGAAAGCATCTAAGCGGGAAACCTTCTCCAAGACCAGGCTTCTCACCCATTTAAGTGGGATAAGGCCCCCCGCAGACCACGGGATCAATAGACCAGACCTACAAACCCGGCAACGGGCGCAGGGAACTGGCACTAACCGGCCGAAAACTTACACACACGCAACCACAATCCACGCAACGCACAACCACTGCACCCCACCACCAACAACAAAATCAATTTAAATAAAGTTACGGCGGCCACAGCGACAGGGAAACGCCCGGACCCATCCCGAACCCGGAAGCTAAGCCTGCCAGCGCCGATGATACTACCCACCAGGGTGGAAAAGTAGGACACCGCCGAACACACACAACAAGCCCCGTGCCCCCCAAAACCCTTGGGGGGCACGGGCATATGTACGTCTCAAGACCTTGTCGGCTTCTGCCAGCGCAGCAGATAGCGCCAGAAAATCAGCCTGCGAACCCGTACGCCCGGAAGCGCTGCGGCCGCTCGGCCGGCGACCTCGCGGGTAGTCAGATCCGGAGACATGACGACCGGCATCGCCGAATTGGTCGCATTCTTCGCGAACCAATCGGTGCGACCGACGGACCTCCCGACCAGAAATGCGGCACCCAGTGCGCGATGTCCAAGTGCCGCAACGACCTCCGCGGGTAGTTCGCCGCGCAGATCGCGTGCGCGGCAAGGCGATCGCGGCTAGCACACCGCCGGGGCGTAACAAGGCGGCGAACCGCGTCAGTGCGCGCTCCAGGTCCATGTGGTGCAAGGCGCAGATAGACACGATCGCGTCATAGCCTTCTTCGGGCAAGCGGGTGAGTCATCACGTCGCCCAGGATGCATTCCACGTTGGAGGGCGTTGATTTCGCGGCAATCGCGATCATCGCCGGCGAACGGTCCAGGGCATCGACGTGGTCGGACCGCCGGGCCAGCGTCGACGCGAATGAGCCTGGCCCGCAACCGACATCGAGCACCCGGCGACTGCGTGCCGGCAGCTGGCGGAGGAGTAGCCGGTGGTAGAAAGCGTTGTGATCCCAGTCGAGCACCGTCGTGAGGTTACCGGCCAACCGGTACAGCATGGTGGATCAACGAGCCACGAGCCGCGCTCTAGCCACGATCACGCCTTGACCAGTTGGACGGTACCCACCGACGGCAGACCAAGTGCTACCTTGCAGACCCGTTGCTCCGGGATTCCGGGTTTCCTTGGGGTTTGGTTCAAGGACGGGCGGAGTTGCTGTGATTACCGGGCCCACCGCCACGGGCCGTATCCTGACACGAGGTTTCGTAGCGAAAGGTTTCCGTGGTCGACAACAGAACAGGCGGCGAGCGCCGCCCGTCTCGCGGCAGAGGCGGGGACGGCCCGCGTAGCCCGCAGCGGCGCGACAGGCGTCCCGACGGCCCCACGTCGAGGCCGGGCCGTGACCGCAGAGCTCAGCCCCGGAACGGCGCCGACGGACGAACACGCATGGCCCGCCGATTCCGCCCGAGATCGAAGCCAAGCAGCTAGCCCCCGAAATACGCCGGGAACTGAGCACTTTGGACAAGAACACCGCCGACGCCGTCGCACGCCATCTGGTCGCCGCGGGACTGCTGTTCGACGAGGACCCCGAGGCCGCACTCAGCCATGCCCGGGCCGCCCGGGCCCGCTCCGGCCGCATCGCCGCAGTACGGGAAGCCGTCGGTATCGCCGCCTATCAGTGCGGCGACTGGTCTCAGGCCATCGCCGAACTGCGGGCGGCACGCAGGATGGGCAGCAAGTCGCCGCTGCTTCCTCTGATCGCCGACTGCGAACGCGGCCTCGGCCGCCCCGAACGCGCGCTCGAGCTGGCCCGCGGCGAAGATGCGGCCAAGCTCACCGGTGACGAAGCCGACGAGATGCGCATCGTCATCGCCGGTGCCCGCGCCGACCTGGGCCAGCTCGAGCAGGCGCTGACCGTCTTGTCCACGCCGCAGCTCGACCCGGCTCGCACCGGCACCATCTCGGCCCGGCTCTTCTACGCCTACGCAGAGACGCTGCTGGCGCTCGACCGCAAAGATGAGGCGCTGCAGTGGTTCCTGCACGCCGCCGAGGCCGATGTCGAGGGTGCCACCGACGCCGAAGATCGAGTGAGCGAGCTCGGCTGACGTGGGAACGCTTGCGCAGGAACATGATTGCCTTCTCCTCGACCTCGACGGAACCGTCTTCCGCGGCCACGAATTGACCGAGGGCGCGGTCGAGGCGCTGGAAAAGACCCCGGGCCGAGCGTTGTTCGTCACCAACAACGCGTCGCGCAGCGCCGGCGAAGTCGCGGCCCATCTCCAAGACCTCGGCCTGCGGGCTGCCGACGACGATGTCGTCACCAGCGCGCAGAGCGCGGCACACCTGCTGGCCGACCAGCTGGCGCCGGAATCGCGGGTCCTGGTCGTTGGCACCGACTCGCTGGCCGCCGAGGTCTCTGGCCGTCGGGCTCGACGCCGGTCCGCAGCTACGACGACGGCCCCGACGCGGTGGTGCAAGGCCATTCGCCGGAAACCGCGTGGACGAACCTGGCCGAGGCAGCGCTCGCCATCCGGGCCGGCGCGGTGTGGGTCGCCGCCAACGTCGACGCGACGCTGCCGACCGAACGCGGCCTGTTGCCCGGCAACGGATCGATGGTGGCCGCGCTGAAGGCAGCGACCGATGCCGAGCCACAGGTTGCGGGCAAACCGGCGCCGACGTTATTGCTGGATGCGTTGGCGCGCGGCGAGTTTCGCGCACCACTGGTCGTCGGCGACCGGCTCAACACCGACATCGCCGGCGCCAACGCCGCCGAACTGCCCAGCCTGATGGTGCTCACCGGCGTCAACTCCGCGCGTGACGCGGTGTACGCCGTGCCCGAGCAACGGGCGACGTTCATCGGTCACGACCTGCGGGCGCTCCATCGCGACGCACAGGAACTCACGGTGGGCCCACAACATGCCTGGAAGGTCGATACCGACGGTGACACCGTCACCGTCAGCGCCGCGCAGGACGACGACGGAGACGGCCTCGCGATCGTCCGCGCCGTCGCCCATGCCGTGTGGTCGACCCGACGCCAGCAGCGTCAAGGCCGGCGACGACACCGCACACGCCGCCCTGCAACGGTGGTCTCTGGCGTAAATCCCGTACCGTGGAACAGCGATGACTCGCGCCGGCGACGATGCAGAGCCAAGCGATGAGAAGGAGCGGCGCCATTTCCAACGACCCTGAAGAGATTCGCGCACGGATCGACGCCGCGCTCGCCGAGCTACCGGATCCGGCCAACCTCGAGAACCTGCCCACCGAAGCCGATCTCGAGGAGATCGCACGCAGGCTTTCCGAGGCGCACGACATGCTGGTCCAGGCGCTCGAGTCGGCGGAGAAGGCCTGAGGCCACCGTGGCGCGGCGTACCCGTGTTGATGCCGAGTTGGTCCGTCGCGGGCTAGCCCGTTCCCGCCAGCAGGCCGCGGACTTGATCGGCGCCGGCAAGGTCAGCATCGATGGGATGCCCGCCGTCAAAGCGGGTACCGCCGTCGCCCCCACTGCCTCGCTGAAAGTCACCGCCGACGCCGAACGTAGCTGGGTGTCGCGCGGCGCGCACAAGCTGATCGGTGCACTGGACGCCTTCGGTATCGACGTCCACGGGCGACGGTGTCTCGACGCGGGGGCCTCAACCGGCGGATTCACCGAAGTCCTCCTGGATCGCGGTGCGCGCGAGGTGGTCGCCGTCGACGTCGGCTACGGACAGCTGGCCTGGTCATTGCGGTCCGACGATCGTGTCGTGGTGATCGAGCGGACCAATGTTCGAGAACTCACGCCCGATGCGGTCGACGGCAAGGTCGACGCCGTCGTCGCTGACCTGTCCTTCATCTCGCTCACCACTGTGTTGCCAGCGCTGACTGGATGCGCGTCAAGTGGCGCGGATATCGTTCCCATGGTGAAACCGCAGTTCGAGGTGGGCAAAGGTCAAGTGGGCGCCGGCGGGGTCGTGCACAGTCCCGAGCTGCGGGCGAGCGCCGTCCTGAACGTCGCCGGCCGCGCTGAAGAGCTGGGATGGCACCCGGTCGGGGTCACCCCCAGCCCGCTGCCGGGCCCGTCGGGCAACGTTGAATACTTCCTGTGGTTACGCGCCGAAACCGATCGGGGATTGTCTGCTGATGAGCTGGAATGTGCGGTCCGCGGTGCGGTCGAGGCTGGCCCGCAATGACGACTGAGCGCACCGTACTGCTGGTGGTCCACACCGGTCGTGAAGAAGCGACCGAGACCGCCCATCGGATCGAAAAAGTGTTGAGCGACAACGATATTGGCCTTCGCGTGTTGTCAGCGGAAGCGGTCGACCGCGGTCCGGTGCCGCTCGGTCCGGACGATGTGCGCGCGTTGGGCGTCGACATCGAGCTCGTCGACGCTGATCCCGACGCCGCCGAGGGCTGCGAGCTGGTCGTCGGTTTGGGCGGGGACGGCACGTTTCTGCGGGCCGCCGAGCTAGCCCGCAACGCCAATGTGCCGGTGTTGGGTATCAACCTCGGCCGGATTGGCTTCCTCGCCGAAGCCGAGACCGAAGCCATCGACAGTGTTCTCGAGCACGTGGTCGCGCGCAGCTACCGGCTCGAGGAACGGTTGACGCTGGATATCGCGGTGCTGGCAAAGGGCGAGGTCATCTCACGCGGGTGGGCGCTCAATGAGGCCAGCCTGGAAAAAGGACCGCGACTCGGGGTGCTCGGCGTCGTCCTCGAGGTCGACGGACGCCCGGTGTCGACGTTCGGGTGTGACGGCGTGCTGGTTTCTACCCCGACGGGCTCGACGGCCTACGCGTTCTCCGCTGGTGGGCCCATCCTGTGGCCCGACCTGGAAGCGCTGCTGGTCGTGCCGAACAACGCCCATGCGCTGTTCGCCCGGCCGATGGTGACCAGTCCGGATGCGCGCATCGCGATCGAAATCGAGTCCGACGGGCACGATGCTCTGGTGTTCTGCGATGGCCGCCGCGAGATGCGGGTGCCCGCCGGTGCGCGGCTGGAAGTGCGGCGCTGCGACGCATCGGTGAAATGGGCCCGGCTGGACAGCGCGCCGTTCACCGATCGTCTGGTGCGTAAATTCCGGCTGCCGGTCATCGGCTGGCGCGGACGGTAACGGTGCTTTCCGAGATTCGGATCGAGTCGCTTGGCGCCATCAGTGTCGCGACGGCCGAATTCGACCGTGGCCTAACAGTTTTGACCGGTGAGACCGGTACCGGCAAGACGATGGTGGTGACGGGGTTGCACCTGCTCGGCGGAGCGCGCGCCGACGCGAACCGGGTGCGTTCGGGGGCCGAACGTGCCGTCGTCGAAGGGCGTTTCACCACAGCGGATCTCGACGACAAGTCCGTTGCTCTGCTCGACGAGATGCTGGACGGCTCGGGGGCCGAACGTGACGAGGACGGCAGCATCATCGCGCTGCGCTCGGTCAGCCGCGACGGGCCGTCGCGTGCTTACCTCGGCGGGCGCAGCATCCCGGCGAAATCGCTGAGCGGGTTCACCGCCGAACTGCTTACCCTGCACGGGCAGAACGACCAGCTACGGCTGATGCGCCCCGACGAGCAACGCGGAGCACTCGACCGGTTCGCCGGCGTTGAGGCCCGCCTGGAGAAATACCGCAAGGTGCGGGATGCGTGGCAGACCGCCCGTCGCGATTTCGTCGACCGGACCAATCGGGCACGCGAGCTGGCGCAGGAGGCCGATCGACTGAAGTTCGCGTTGAACGAAATCGACACCGTCGATCCGAAGCCCGGAGAGGACGACATCCTGGTGGGCGAGGTCCGTCGGCTCTCGGAGCTGGATGCGTTGCGCGAGGCCGCCTCCGGCGCACGCGTCGCATTGGCCGGCGCGGGAGATGACGCCGGCGTCGATCCGACGGTGCCGGCGTCTTCAGCGGCCGACTCGCTGGCGCGCGCGAAATCGGCACTGGAATCGACCGACGACACGATACTGCGCGGGTTGGCCGCCCAACTCGGAGAAGCGCTCGCCGTGGTCGGCGATGCCTCGCGAGAGCTCGGCGGGTATCTCGGCGAATTACCCGCCGACGCCAGCACATTGGACGCGAAGCTGGCCCGACAAGCGGAGCTGCGCACACTCACCCGTAAGTACGCCGCGGACATCGACGGGGTGTTGCTCTGGGCCCGCGAAGCGCGCGAGCGATTGGCCCAGCTCGATGTCTCCGAGGAGGCGTTGGCCGGCCTGCAACAGCGCGTCGAGGGACTTGCGATTGAATTAGCCAGTGCCGCAGCTGAACTCAGTAAGGCGCGCACACAGGCGGCCAAGCGCCTCGCGAAGGAAGTCACCAGTGAACTCTCCGGTCTGGCGATGGCCGACGCCGTGTTCACCATTTCCGTGTCGACGTTGCCCGCCACCGCCGACGATCCCGCGGCGCTGGCACTTGCATCCGGCACCCTGGCTCATGCCGGCGGCGACGGTGTCGACCTGGTCGAGTTCGGCTTCGCCGCGCACCGGGGGATGACGGTGCTGCCGCTGGCGAAAAGCGCGTCGGGCGGCGAGTTGTCGCGGGTGATGCTGGCTCTGGAGGTCGTGCTGGCGGCATCGACGACCGGCACCACGATGGTGTTCGACGAGGTCGACGCCGGCGTCGGTGGGCGGGCGGCCGTGCAGATCGGTCGACGCCTGGCGCGGTTGGCCCGCAACCGGCAGGTGATTGTGGTGACGCACCTGCCGCAGGTCGCGGCCTACGCCGATATTCACTTGATGGTCGACACGAACGGGAAGAACGGTGCCAGCGGGGTGCGTCGCCTGGACGGCGACGACCGGGTAAACGAGCTCGCCAGAATGCTGGCCGGACTGGGCGATTCGGATACCGCACGCGCTCATGCCCGAGAACTGCTCGAGGCCGCGGACTGTGACCGGATTGCGACCTGAAGCGCGCAACAGACCTGTGACAGATGTGACAAGATATAACTTCTGAGGCAATTGTTACGGCGCGCCTCCCCGGTCCGGTTCGGGTTCCCCGACAGAATCGCCCCCATGAGCGTGACCACCACTTTGTCCTCATTGTTGTCCCGTAACACCTCGCGGCCGGGCGTTGTCGGCACAGCCCGGGTCGATCGCGACATCGACCGCTTGCTGCGCCGGGTCTGCCCCGGCGACATCGTGGTCCTCGACGTGCTGGACCTGGACCGGATCACCGCCGACGCACTCGTCGACGCCGACATCGCCGCCGTGGTGAACGCTTCTCCATCGGTGTCGGGCCGCTATCCCAACCTCGGGCCCGAGGTGCTGCTGGCCAACGGTGTCACGCTCATCGACGAAACCGGCACCGACGTCTTCAAGAAGGTCAAGGACGGTTCGAAGGTCCGCCTCTACAACGGCGGCGTCTACGCCGGAGACCGTCGGCTGATCCACGGCACCGAGCGCACCGACGAAGAGATCGCCAGCCTCATGCAGGAAGCCAAGAGCGGATTGGTCGCCCATCTGGAAGCGTTCGCCGGCAACACCATTGAGTTCATTCGCAGCGAGAGCCCGTTGCTGATCGACGGGATCGGCATACCCGATGTCGACATCGAGTTGCGTCGCCGCCACGTCGTGATCGTCGCCGACGAGGAAGACGCCGCCGACGACCTCAAGCGCCTCAAGCCGTTCATCAAGGAATACCAACCGGTCCTCATCGGCGTCGGCACCGGCGCAGATGTGTTGCGTCAGGCCGGATATCGTCCCCAGCTGATCGTTGGCGACCCCAGCAACTTGAGCGCCGAAGTGCTCAAGTGCGGCGCCCAAGTGGTCCTGCCGGCCGACGCCGACGGTCACGCACCGGGGCTGGAGCGCATCCAAGACCTCGGTGTGGGGGCGATGACGTTCCCGGCCGCCGGTTCACCGGCCGACCTGGCGTTGCTGCTGGCCGACCACCACGGCGCAGCTCTGCTGGTGACCGTCGGCCACCGCGCCAACATCGAGACGTTCTTCGACCGGACCCGCCAGGACAGCAACCCCTCGACCTTCCTCACCAGGCTGCGCGTGGGCGAGAAGGTAGTGGACGCGAAAGCCGTTGCCACGCTGTATCACAACCGAATTTCCGGCGGTGCCATCGCGTTGCTGATCCTGACGATGCTGCTGTCGATCGTCGCCGCGCTCTGGGTGTCGCGCACCGACACTGTGGTCCTGCACTGGGCCGGCCTGTACTGGAATCACTTCCTGCTCTGGTTGCAACACTGGATCCACTAGGACGGTAGGCAGCGTGATAACTCTTCGCCAGCATGCGATTTCGTTGGCCGCCGTATTTCTGGCCCTGGCGGTGGGAGTCGTCCTGGGATCGGGCTTCCTGTCCAACACACTGGTCTCGGGTTTGCGTGACGAGACCCGAAATCTGCACAATGAGGTCAACGGTCTCAACGACCAGAAGAGTCAACTAACTGCAAAGCTCGGTTCTGCCAACGCTTTCGACACCCAGATGGCCGGCCGAATGGTGCACGACGCCCTCAACGGCAAGTCGCTGGTCATCTTCCGCGCGCCCGATGCGAAGGACGAGGACGTCGACGCGGTGGCCAAGATCGTCAGCCAGGCCGGGGGAGCAGTCACCGGCACAGTGACCCTGACCCAGGAATTCGTCGATGCCAACTCGGCGGAGAAGATGCACTCGGTAGTCAACTCATCGGTGCTGCCCGCTGGTGCCCAGCTGAGCACCAAGCTGGTCGACCAAGGTTCGCAGGCCGGCGACCTGCTGGGCATTGCGCTGCTGATCAACCGCGATCCCGCCGCGCCGCCGGTCGATGACGCGCAACGTGACACCGTGCTAGCGGCGCTGCGCGACACCGGTTTCATCGGCTACGGAAACCAGCACATCGGCGCCGCTAATGCCGCCGCGGTCATCACCGGCGGCTCGCTGAACGCCGACGCCGGCAACGAGGGTGTCAGCGTGGCCCGGTTCGCCGCAGCGCTGGCACCGCATGGGTCGGGTGTGATGCTCGCCGGACGTGACGGCTCGTCGGACGGGCCCGCCGCGGTCGGGGTGGCCCGCGGTGACGCCACGGTGACCCCGGTGATCAGCACCGTTGACGACCTCGACGCCGCGTCTGGACGGGTCACGGTGGTCCTCGGCGTCGCGGATCTGATCAACGGGGGTCATACCGGTCAGTACGGCACCGGGCACCGCAGCACCGGCCTCACCGTCACGCAGTAAGGGTTACGGGCGTGTCCGCGACGAGCCCGCTGAGTGTTTGTTAGGGTGGGTTTCCGTGGGTCGGCAGGCCCAAAGCTGGAAAACAGCCCTCACCAGAGGTCTAGCCCTGCGCCGTCTTCACGGAGGTCGCCACATTGCGTAAGCATCCGCAGACCGCCACCAAGCATCTCTTCGTCAGCGGTGGCGTTGTGTCCTCGCTCGGTAAGGGACTGACCGCAAGCAGCCTGGGACAGTTGCTCACCGCTCGCGGGCTGCAGGTGACGATGCAAAAGCTGGATCCCTACCTCAACGTCGATCCGGGCACAATGAACCCGTTCCAGCACGGCGAGGTGTTCGTCACCGAGGATGGTGCCGAAACCGACCTCGACGTGGGCCACTACGAACGCTTCCTCGACCGCGACCTGTCCGGCTCGGCGAATGTCACGACCGGACAGGTCTATTCGACCGTCATCGCCAAGGAGCGTCGCGGCGAGTACCTCGGCGACACGGTTCAGGTCATCCCGCACATCACCGACGAGATCAAGCGCCGCATCCTGGCGATGGCCGAACCCGGCGCCGACGGCCGCCGGCCCGACGTCGTCATCACCGAAATCGGCGGCACCGTTGGCGATATCGAGTCACAGCCTTTCCTCGAGGCAGCGCGCCAGGTTCGCCACGACATCGGCCGCGAGAACGTCTTCTTCCTCCACGTCTCGCTGATCCCGTACCTCGCGCCGTCCGGAGAGCTGAAGACTAAACCCACCCAGCACTCGGTCAACGCGCTGCGCAGCATCGGTATCACCCCCGACGCGCTGATCCTGCGCTGCGACCGAGATGTGCCCGAGCCGCTGAAGAACAAGATCGCGCTGATGTGCGACGTCGACATCGACGGCATCATCTCCACGCCCGACGCGCCGTCGATCTACGACATCCCAAAAGTTCTGCACCGCGAAGAGCTGGACGCCTATGTCGTGCGGCGGCTCAACCTACCGTTCCGCGATGTCGACTGGACCGAGTGGGACGACTTGCTGCGCCGGGTGCACGACCCACAAGAGACGGTGCGAATTGCGTTGGTGGGCAAGTATATCGATCTCTCGGACGCCTATCTTTCGGTGAGCGAGGCGCTGCGGGCGGCGGGCTTCAAACACCGCGCCAAGGTCGAGATCCGCTGGGTGGGGTCCGACGACTGCGAGACGCCGGGTGGCGCGGCCGCGGTGCTCGAGGACGTGCACGGGGTGTTGATCCCCGGCGGATTCGGCATACGGGGCATCGAGGGCAAAATCGGCGCTATCTCGCATGCGCGGGCCCGCGGGTTGCCCATCCTGGGACTGTGTCTGGGCATGCAATGCATCGTGATCGAGGCGGCGCGTTCGGTCGGCCTTTCTGGGGCCAACTCGGCGGAGTTCGACCCGGACACCACCGACCCGGTGATCTCCACGATGGCCGACCAAGAGGAGATCGTCGCCGGCGAAGCCGACCTCGGCGGGAGCATGCGACTGGGTGCGTACCCGGCGGTCCTGGAGCCGGGATCGATTGTCGCCCAGGCATATCAAGCGACCGAGGTGTCCGAGCGCCACCGGCACCGCTACGAGGTCAACAACGCGTACCGCGACCGGATCGCCGAGAGCGGCCTGAAATTCTCCGGGACCTCCCCGGACGGGCACCTGGTCGAGTTCGTTGAATACCCGCCGGAGATGCACCCGTTCGTCGTCGGCACCCAGGCGCATCCCGAACTCAAAAGCCGCCCAACCCGTCCGCATCCGCTGTTCACCGGCTTCATCGGTGCGGCGATCGATTACAAGGCGGGCGAGCGACTGTCGCTGGAGATCCCCGAGCACCGGGCCAACGGCAACAGCGAACAGCACGACGGGTTGGAGTCACCGCTGTCTGAGCCCGAACCTGTCACCCGTGGGTGAGCACGTCTTCGAGACGACGTCGTCCGAAACCCTGTACAGCGGAAAGATTTTCGCGCTGCGGATAGATCAGGTCCGGATGCCCGGCGGCAAAGTGGTGCCGCGCGAGGTCGTGGAGCACTACGGTGCTGTGGCGATCGTGGCCATGGACGACGACGGCCGGATTCCGCTGGTGTACCAGTACCGCCATCCCTTCGGCCGACGGCTGTGGGAGTTGCCCGCCGGACTTCTCGACGTCCACGACGAGGCGCCGCAGCTGGCTGCCGCCCGGGAGTTACGCGAGGAGGCGGGCCTGGAGGCGAAAACCTGGCAGGTGCTGGTCGACATCGACTCCGAACCCGGTTTCAGCGACGAGTCGGTGCGCGTCTACCTGGCCACCGGCCTCACCCAGGTCGATCGGCCCGAGGCGTTCGACGAGGAAGCCGACATGACGCTGGAATGGAGTTCCATTGCCGAGGCCGTGCAGCGGATCTTCAGCGGCGAAATCGTGAATTCCCTTGCGGTGAGCGGAATTCTGGCGGCTGCCGCCGTCACCGAGGGCGTCGCGGAGCCACGACCGGTCGACGCGCCGTGGATTGACCGGGCCACCGCGTTCAGCGCACGAAAGGCCGCGGAGTGACGACCCTCGCGCCGCCGCTGGAGGGCCAGCTGCAGGGGTATCTCGATCACCTGACGATCGAGCGCGGAGTCGCAGCCAACACGCTGAGCTCCTACCGCCGGGATCTGCGGCGGTATTTCGAGCACCTGACCACCCGCGGCGTCGACGACATGGTCAAGGTCACCGAGGACGATGTCAGCGAATTCCTGATGGCGCTGCGGCGCGGCGACCCGGAGTCCGGCGTCTCGCCGTTGTCGGCGGTGTCGGCCGCGCGGACGCTGATCGCGGTCCGCGGTTTCCACCGGTTCGCCGCGGCCGAGGGCCTGGCCGAATTCGATGTGGCGCAGGCGGTCAAACCGCCCACGCCGGGTCGACGTTTACCCAAAAGCCTCAGCCTCGACCAGGTGCTCGCGCTGTTGGCCGGCGCCGGCGGCGACAGCCCCTCCGACGGGCCGCTGACGCTGCGTAACCGCGCGCTGCTCGAACTGCTCTACTCCACCGGCGCGCGCATCTCCGAGGCGGTCGGACTCGACGTCGACGACATCGACACCCAGGCTCGCTCGGTGCTGCTGCGTGGCAAGGGCGGCAAGCAGCGCCTAGTGCCGATCGGCCGGCCGGCGGTACAGGCGTTGGACGCCTACATGGTTCGCGGACGTTCGGAGCTGGCCCGCCGCGGTCGCGGGACGCCAGCGATCTTTCTCAATGCCCGCGGCGGCCGGCTGTCGCGGCAGAGCGCATGGCAGGTGTTGCAGGACGCCGCGGAGCGCGCCGGCATCACGTCGGGCGTCTCGCCCCACACGCTGCGGCACTCGTTCGCGACCCATCTCCTCGAAGGCGGAGCCGACGTCCGCGTCGTGCAGGAGCTGCTGGGCCACGCGTCGGTCACCACGACGCAGATCTACACGATGGTCACCGTGCACGCGCTGCGCGAGGTCTGGGCCGAGGCCCACCCTCGGGCGCGCTAGCTACCCAGGTACTGCGACTCGAGCACCAGATCCGAGACCAGACTCTGGTATTCCAGGTGCGCCTTGTGCTCGATAGTGTTCCACAGCGTGCCCTGCTGCTGACGCATGTATTCGCGATACTTGGGCGCCCCGGGAATCCGGACGTTGTCGGCCACCGCGATCGACCCCGTACGCAGCCAACCACGGTCCAGGATGCTCTGCAGGTCAACCAAGTACGCGTCCTTGTCATGGTCGAGGAACACGAAATCCAATGCGCCAGCCGTGAATCCGTGCTGACCGGCCAGCGCATCGAGGGTGCGGCCGCCGTCGCCGATCGTGCCGACGACGCAGGTGACGCGATCCGCGACGCCCGCATGCGCCCAGATCCGGCGAGCGTTGGCGGCGTTGGCCTCGGCCAGCTCGACGGAGTACACCTTGGCGCCGGGCGCGGCGCGGGCAATGCGGAGCGCCCCGTAACCGCAGTAGGTGCCCAGCTCGAGAGCCAGCTTCGGGTCGGCCCGCCGGACCGCCGCGTCGAGCAGCGCGCCCTTTTCGTCACCGACGTTGATCAGCATCGACTTCTCGTAGGCGAAACGGTCGATGGTCGCGATCACGTCGTCGATATCGCCGGCCCTGGCCTGGGTGAGCACGTATTCGACGGCGGCGGCCTCGCGCCCGTCGCCGATCTGGCCGGTGGTGGTGATGTTGCGGGCACCGGTCGCCATCCGCCAGAACGACCACCGCAACAGTGGAATGCGCCGCTTCAGACTCATGATCGCCACCCTAGCCCGCAAGACGGTCGGCACGGCCGCCACAAATTCGCTGGTGACGTTGTTGCGGGTCTCCCGGCGGCAGCGCTCGTAACCGTTACACTTTCGTGCCATGCCCGCAGTTGCCCGATCGCCTCGCAAAAAGCGGTACGCGTGACGGGCGCCGGCGACGATGCGGAGCGGCGCAGATGACTGAGGAGGCCGCCGGCGGCACCGAAATCGGCCTGACCGGACGTCCACCCCGGCCGATCCCCGAGCCCAGGCCGCGCACGTCGCACGGCCCGGCCAAGGTCATTGCGATGTGCAACCAGAAGGGTGGCGTGGGAAAGACCACGTCGACGATCAACCTGGGTGCCGCGCTCGCCGAATACGGCCGACGGGTATTGCTGGTGGACCTGGACCCGCAGGGTGCGTTGTCCGCCGGCCTGGGCGTGCCGCACTACGAGCTGGAGCACACCGTCCACAACCTGCTGATCGAGCCACGGGTGTCGCTGGACCATGTGCTGATGCACACCCGGGTCAAGAACCTGGACCTGGTGCCGAGCAACATCGATCTCTCCGCCGCGGAGATCCAGTTGGTCAACGAGGTCGGCCGCGAACAGACCCTGTCCCGGGCGCTGCACCCGGTGCTGGACCGCTACGACTATGTCCTGATCGATTGCCAGCCGTCGCTGGGCCTGCTCACGGTCAACGGCCTGGCCGCCTCGGACGGCGTCGTGATTCCGACCGAATGCGAGTTCTTCTCGTTGCGCGGCCTCGCGTTGCTGACAGACACCGTGGAGAAGGTTCGCGACCGGCTCAACCCGAAGCTGGATATCAGCGGCATCCTGATCACGCGTTACGACCCGCGGACAGTCAACTCCCGCGAGGTGATGGCCCGGGTGGTCGAGCGCTTCGGCGACCTGGTGTTCGACACCGTCATCAGCCGTACGGTCCGCTTCCCGGAGACCAGCGTCGCCGGCGAACCGATCACGTCGTGGGCACCGAAATCGGGCGGCGCGGCCGCCTATCGGTCGTTGGCCCGCGAGGTGATCGACCGGTTCGGCGCGTGACCGGCGGAGCGACCTGCGAGGCATCACCCCGGAACGGCTTCCAGGTCAAGCTGGTCAATTTCGAGGGTCCGTTCGACCTCCTGTTGCAGCTGATCTTCGCTCACCGACTCGACGTGACCGAGGTGGCGCTGCACCAGGTCACCGACGACTTCATCGCCTACACCAAGGCCATCGGACGCGACCTGGAGCTCGACGAGACCACGGCGTTCCTTGTCGTCGCGGCGACGCTGCTCGACCTCAAAGCGGCCCGGCTTCTGCCGTCCGGGCAGGTCACCGACGAGGAAGACCTGGCCCTGCTGGAGGTTCGCGACCTGCTGTTCGCCCGGTTGCTGCAGTACCGGGCGTTCAAGCACGTCGCGACAATGTTCGGCGAGCTCGAAGCCGCCGCGCTGCGCAGCTATCCCCGTGCGGTGTCGCTGGAAGACCACTTCGCCGACCTGCTTCCCGAAGTGATGTTGGGAGTAGACGCCCAGACCTTCGCGCAGATCGCTGCCACGGCCTTCAGCCCGCGGCCGGTGCCGACGGTCGGCACCGAACACCTACATGAGATGTATGTGTCCGTCCCCGAGCAGGCCAAGCGGCTGCTGTGGTTCCTGGAGCAGCGCGGGATGGGGCAGTGGGCCTCGTTTTCCGACCTCGTCGCCGACTGCGAGCCCATCGAGATCGTCGGCCGCTTCCTGGCGCTGCTCGAGCTCTATCGCTCGCGGGCGGTAGCATTCGACCAGTCAGAACCGCTTGGTGTGCTCCAGGTTTCGTGGACCGGAGAACAGCCGACCAGCGCAGAATTACGGGACGAATACCAATGACCTCCAACGACGATGCAGAAGTGCGCATCGACGTACCCGAGACCGTGCCCGTTGACTCGCCCGATTCTGAGCCTGAGGCGGCTCTCGACGACTCCGAGACCAACCTCGGTATCGACGTCGCCACGGCACCTGAGCTCGAGGACGGCGAACTGGGTGCGGTGCTCGAGGCGCTGCTGCTGGTGGTCGACACCCCGGTAACCGTCGAAGCGCTGGCCGCGGCCACCGAGCAAACCGCCCACCGAGTGGCGGCCAAGCTACGGCTGATGGCCGATGCCTTCACGGAACGCGACAGCGGCATCGAGCTGCGCGAGGCCGGCGGCGGCTGGCGGCTGTACACGCGGGCGCGCTACGCGCCCTACGTGGAGCGGCTGTTGCTGGACGGGTCTCGCTCGAAGCTGACCCGGGCCGCCCTGGAGACCCTGGCCGTGGTGGCCTACCGGCAACCGGTGACGCGAGCGCGGGTGAGCGCGGTCCGCGGCGTCAACGTCGACGCGGTGATGCGCACGCTGTTGGCGCGCGGACTGATCACCGAGGCGGGCACCGATGCCGACACCGGCGCGGTGACATTCGCCACCACCGAGCTGTTCCTGGAACGGCTCGGGTTGTCGTCGCTGACCGATCTCCCCGACATCGCACCGCTGCTGCCGGATGTCGACATGATCGATGACCTCAGCGAATCCTTGGACGACGAGCCACGTTTCGCGAAGCTGTCCGGCGGTTCGGCGACCGGCGACCAGCCGCTGTCGTTCGACGTGGACCACGAATGATGGCCACCGCCGGCGAGCCCGATGGGGTTCGCCTTCAAAAAGTGTTGTCGCAGGCCGGGATTGCGTCGCGGCGGGTCGCCGAGCGGATGATCACCGACGGCCGCGTCGAGGTCGACGGCCAGGTGGTGACCGAACTGGGCACCCGGGTCGACCCGAACGCAACGGAGATCCGCGTCGACGGCGCACGGGTGATACTTGACGACTCGCTGGTGTATCTGGCGCTCAACAAGCCTCATGGCATGCATTCGACGATGTCCGACGACCGCGGCCGACCGTGCATTGGTGACCTGGTGGAGCACCGAGTCCGGGGCAACAAGAAGCTCTTTCACGTCGGACGGCTCGACGCCGACACCGAGGGCCTGATCCTGCTAACCAACGACGGTGAGCTCGCGCATCGTCTGATGCACCCGTCCTACGAAATACCCAAGACCTACGTCGCCACCGTCAACGGTGCGGTGCCCCGCGGTCTCGGCAAAAAGCTCAAAGCCGGAATCGAATTGGACGACGGGCCGATCGCCGTCGACGACTTCGCGGTGGTGGACGCCGTTCCCGGCAAGACGCTGGTCCGGGTCACGCTGCACGAGGGGCGCAAACGCATCGTGCGCCGGATGCTGGCCGCGGTCGGCTTTCCGGTGCAGGCGCTGGTCCGCACCGACATCGGTGCGGTGACGCTGGGGGACCAGCGTCCGGGCAGCATTCGGGCGTTGCGCCGCAACGAGATCGGCGAACTCTATAAAGCGGTAGGGCTGTGAACGAAGCGAGCGGCACGAGCGCAGCGAGTAACGGCAGTGCTGCGAACCGTCCGGCACTGAACGCAGTCGTCGCCGTCGACGGTCCGGCAGGCACCGGCAAGTCCTCGGTATCACGGGGATTGGCGCGTGCGCTGCATGCGCGTTACCTCGACACCGGCGCGATGTATCGCATCGCCACGTTGGCGGTGCTGCGCGCAGGCGTCGACCCGGCTGACCGCGACGCCGTCCAGTCCGTGGCGGCCACCGCGAACATGTCGGTGGGCCACGACCCCGACGAAGATCACAATTACCTTGACGGCGAGGATGTTTCGTCCGAGATCCGCGGCGACGCGGTCACTCGGGCGGTGTCCGCGGTGTCCGCCGTGCCCGCGGTCCGCAGCAGGCTCGTCGACTTGCAGCGCAGCCTGGCCGACGGCGCGGGCAGCGTCGTGGTCGAAGGCCGCGATATCGGAACGGTCGTACTGCCGAACGCCGACCTCAAGGTGTTCCTGACCGCCTCGGCCGAGACACGGGCACGTCGTCGCAACGACCAGAACGTGGCCGCCGGACTACCCGACGACTATGCGGGCGTGCTCGCCGACGTACGTCGCCGCGATCACCTGGACTCCACCCGTGCGGTATCGCCGCTGCGCGCCGCCCCGGATGCGGTGGTTGTCGACACCAGCGACATGACGGAGTCCGAAGTCATCGACCACCTTGTGCAGCTGGTCACCAAGCGAAGCGAGGCGACCCGGTGAGCGAAGACGGCACCTGGGTCGACGAAAGCGACTGGGAATCCACCGATTTCATCGAGACCATCGATGATGAGTTCGGCGGCCCGCCGCCGGTGGTGGCGGTGGTGGGGCGACCGAACGTGGGTAAGTCGACGCTGGTCAACCGAATCCTGGGCCGGCGGGAAGCGGTGGTGCAGGACATCCCCGGGGTGACCCGCGACCGTGTCTCCTACGACGCGCTGTGGACCGGGCGTCGATTCGTCGTGCAGGACACCGGCGGATGGGAGCCCGACGCCAAGGGCCTGCAGCAACTGGTGGCCGAGCAGGCGTCGGTGGCGATGCGTACCGCCGACGCGGTGATCCTGGTGGTGGACGCCGTCGTCGGCGCGACCGCCGGTGACGAAGCGGCGGCGCGCATCCTGCGGCGCTCCGGCAAGCCGGTGTTCCTGGCCGCCAACAAAGTCGACAGCGACAGGGGCGAATCCGACGCTTCCGCCTTGTGGTCGCTGGGAATCGGTGAGCCGTACGCGATCAGCGCGATGCACGGCCGGGGCGTCGCCGATCTGCTCGACGCCGTCGTCGGTGCGCTGCCGGAAGTCGCGGAACTGGCCTCCAGTCAAGGCGGTCCACGACGGGTGGCATTGGTGGGCAAGCCCAATGTCGGCAAGAGCTCGCTGCTCAACCGGTTGGCGGGCGACGAGCGTTCGGTGGTGCACGACGTTGCGGGCACCACCGTGGACCCGGTCGACTCGCTGATCGAATTGGACGGCAAGGTGTGGCGATTCGTCGACACGGCCGGCCTGCGGCGCAAGGTGGGGCAGGCCAGCGGGCACGAGTTCTATGCCTCGGTGCGTACCCACGGGGCGATCGACGCCGCCGAGGTGGTGATCGTGCTGATCGACGGTTCGCAGTCGCTCACCGAGCAGGACCTGCGTGTCTTGTCGATGGTCATCGAGGCCGGCCGAGCACTGGTGTTGGCGTTCAACAAGTGGGACCTCGTCGACGAGGATCGTCGTTATCTGTTGGAAAAAGAGATCGACCGCGAGCTGGTGCAGATCCGTTGGGCCCAGCGGGTGAACATCTCCGCCAAGACCGGCCGCGCCGTGCAAAAGCTGGTGCCGGCGCTGGAGAATGCATTGGCGTCATGGGATGCACGCATCGGCACCGGTCAGCTGAATACCTGGATCAAAGAGGTGGTGGCAGCCACTCCGCCACCGGTGCGGGGCGGCAAACAGCCGCGCATTCTGTTCGCCACCCAGGCCGCCTCCCGTCCGCCGACGTTTGTGCTGTTCACCAGTGGCTTCCTAGAAGCCGGTTATCGCCGGTTCCTCGAGCGGCGCCTGCGCGAGACCTTCGGCTTCGAAGGCAGCCCGATCCGCATCAATGTGCGAATGCGCGAAAAGCGCAAACCGAAGTCCCGCTGACTGTGACGTAGTCGCCGAAACCGGGCCAACTACCGTCGTTTCGGTGTCAGTGACTCACGCGATCCTGATTGCGCTCGCCGGCATGGCCGCCGGCACCATCAACGCCCTGGTCGGTTCGGGCACACTGATCACCTTCCCAACCCTGGTCGCGATGGGCTATCCGCCGGTGACGTCCACCATGTCGAACGCCGTCGGCCTGGTAGCGGGCAGCGCGTCCGGGACGTGGGGATATCGCCGTGAACTTCGCGGCCAGTGGGACCGGCTGCGTTGGCAGATCCCGGCATCGATCCTCGGCGCGGGGTTGGGTGCCTGGTTGTTGCTGCACCTCCCCGAGAAGGTGTTCGGCCAGATAGTGCCGGTGCTACTCGTCGCGGCACTGGTGCTGGTGGTGGTCGGGCCGCGGATTCAAAACTGGGCCCGGCGGCGGGCCGAGAACGCGGGCCGCGCATCCGACGAGTTGTCGCCTCGCCGGATGGCCGCCCTGGTGGTGAGCACCTTCGCGATCGGTGTCTACGGTGGATATTTCACTGCGGCTCAAGGCATCATGCTCGTCGGTGCCATGGGTGCGTTGCTCCCCGAATCGGTCCAACGCACCAACGCGGCGAAGAACCTGCTGGCATTGCTCGTCAATGCCGTTGCGGCGCTTGCTTATACGCTCGTCGCTTTTCACCGGATCAGCTGGGCGGTCGCGGGCCTCATCGCGTTGGGATCATTGATCGGCGGCTGGCTCGGTGCGCACTACGGGAGGCGTCTGTCGCCGAATGCGCTGCGCGCCACGATCGTTGTTGTCGGCCTGATCGGCCTCTACCGATTGCTGGCGGTCTAGGCCTCAACCCTTGTGCACGACGTTGTTGAGACCGGAGTTCCCGACTGTCGGCGATCCGGTGTGATAGGTGATCTGGTTGCCCGAGCCGGAGGCTTGGATTTTGTCGGATGCGTCGACGGTGATCTGATTTTGGATGCCGGACGCACTCACGCTGGCGCAGTGCCCGGTGATCGTGACGTTGTTGGTGATTCCGCTGACGCTGACGCTGCCCCCATTGCAGACGATCGTGCGCACTTCGCTGATGCCGGAAACCGTGATGTTCCCGCCCACCGGCGCGGTCGTCACTGCACTAGGCGCCGAGGGCACCGCCGCCGTCGCGCTCGGCACGACCCCGGACGGCGAGGGACTCATCGAGGAGATGCTTGGCGCCGGCAGGAGCGTGGTCAGCCCGCTCCGAGACACCTGGTGCGCGCCGTACATGAAGATCCCAATCGGCAGTGCGATCATGCCAATCACGAACAGCGCCAGCAGGATCCACAGACCTCGGCCCTGTCGGGGCGTTCCGGTGGGCGGCGTCTGGAAAGAGCCGCCATAGGGCAACGTCGTCGGCGGCGGCATGGGTGGCCCGGACGGCGGTGCCCACTTGCCCGGGGGCGGATTCGCCGCGCCTTCGGATGCGCGTGCCGCGTCGGCCAGCGGCTGCTCTAGTTCCCGGATGCGGGCCTCGGCATCATCCTCGGATTTCATTTGTCGATGCTCGCATACCAAGATCACCCCGAATAGGCATTCGCATTCGGTAGTTTCTGCATCGTGCCCGACTTAGCCAACCGCCAGATTCTGCTGCGCCGCCGCCCCAGCGGCCTGGTCCAGCCCGACGACACCGAACTGGTGACCACGCCGGCGCCCGAACCCGCCGAGGGTGAAGCGCTGGTCCGCACCACCTACGTGGGACTGGACGCCGCGGTGCGGACCTGGCTCAACGACCAACCGGGCTACCTACCGCCCGTGCAGTTGGGCGAAGTCATTCGCGCGGCCGGGATCGGGGAGGTCGTGGCGTCGCGGTGCGACGCGTTCAAGGTGGGCGACGTGATCACCACGCTCACCGGTTTCCAGGAATACGTGATCATCCGCGATGACGTATTCAGCACGCCGATCCCCGGCGAAAGCGACCAGTTGGCGATCATGTCGGTGTACGGGCCGACCGGTGCGACGGCGTACATCGGGATGACCGATGTGGGCAAGCCGCAGGCCGGTGACACGGTGGTGGTGTCGGCCGCCGCTGGCGCCACCGGCTCGATCGCAGGGCAGATCGCCAAGATCGCCGGCGCCCGGGTGGTGGGCATTGCCGGCGGGCCGGAGAAGTGCCAGGCCGTGGTCGAGGACTTCGGTTTCGACGCCTGCATCGACTACAAGAACGACGATCTCGAGGTGGCGCTCAAACAGCACTGCCCGCAACGGGTCAACGTGTACTTCGACAATGTCGGCGGCCCGATTCTTGATGCGGTGCTGGGCCGGCTGGCGATGAACGCACGAGTTGTGTTGTGCGGCATCATCTCCAGCTACCTGACTGGCGAACACCCCGGCCCGACCAACTACGTCAATTTGCTGTCCAAGACCGCGACGATGCAGGGATTCAATGCGCTCGATCAATGGGGCCGTTTCGACGAGGCGTCGGCCGCGCTTCGCGAGTGGGGGCGTGAGGGGCGAATCAACGCCCGCCAGACCGTGTTTGAGGGCATCGAGTCCTGTGTCGATGCCCTCAACGGATTGTTCACCGGGGCCAACATCGGCAAGATGCTGGTCCAACTGAGCGAGCCGACGACCTAGGCCAACTCCTGGATGCGGATCATGGTGCCCGCCGGATCGCGCACGGCGCAGTCGCGAATTCCGTAGGGTTGCTCGGTGGGCTCCTGGACGATGTCGGCATTGCCGGCTTGTAGCCGTTCGAAGGTGCCGTCGAGATCCTTTGTGGCCAAGACGATCATCGCGTAGGTGCCCTTGGCCATCATCTCAGCGATCAGTCGACGTTCGTCATCGGTGATGCCGGGATTGGCTGTCGGCGGACTCAACACAATAGATGTGTCAGGCTGATTCGGCGGCCCGACGGTGATCCAGCGCATCGCGCCCTTGCCGACGTCGAGGCGGACCTCGAAGCCCAAGGTGTCGCGGTAGAACGCCAGCGACTCTTCCGGATCGTCGTGGGGCAGCATGCTCGAGTGAATGGTGATGTCCATGACGGTCACGCTAGGTGCAACGAGGAGGCGGGCGCTTCTCGATTCCTGACCGGTTTGGTCACCTGCTTCTCCACGCACGACGGCAGTCCCGCATCGACGTGTGCCGTCTGATCTCGATACAGGCTGGGCGGTATACCGATCAACTCGGTGAACCGGGTGCTGAAAGTACCCAGCGACGAGCAGCCGACGGCGAAGCAGACCTCGGTCACGCCGAGATCGCCGCGGCGCAGCAGCGCCATCGCACGCTCGATCCGTCGGGTCATCAAGTAGGAGTAGGGCGACTCGCCGTAGGCGATCTTGAACTGGCGGCTCAAATGGCCGGCCGACATATTCGCGTCGCGGGCCAGCGCCTCGACGTCGAGTGGTTGGGCGTAGTCGCGGTCGATGCGATCCCGGACGCGGCGCAGGCGTGCAAGGTCGCGCAAGCGCTGATCGTCGTTGGAATTGCCGGCCATTCGCGCGATCGTGCCACGTCACGTTCGGTTGGGGGTCGGCTTCACCGTCTCCTGTAAGCTTTCCCCCTGCTGCCGGTTCGGCGGCAACGGGCTGTGGCGCAGTTTGGTAGCGCACTTGACTGGGGGTCAAGTGGTCGCAGGTTCAAATCCTGTCAGCCCGACACAGGTCAGAGGCGGTTTCCGTTCGTGGATGTCAGGCTCGAATGGGCCAGCACCCAAACGAGATACCCAAACCAGCTCGAACAGCCTCAGACAGCTGGTTCGCCGCCTGGTCGAATCCCTCGATCCGCGACCGCGTCATGAGCCCGGCAACTGCCGCCACAGTTAAGCCTCTTCGATCGGCGCGAGGTCGGACATGGCACGAGAGCTCGTCGCTTCGTTCGCGGTGTAGGCACCGGCTGCGCCGACCAGTCCGGCCGCAACGGTCGACACTCGCCCCGCGAACGCCGCGCAGTAACCGTCCAGCGCGCGATCCAGGGCGGCGCCGGCTAGAGCCGAAGACTCCGTTGATGTCGGCGCGGTGGTCGACGGAGACGCCAGCGGAGCAGCGTTGCCGCTGATTACCGCTGATGCGCCGTAGAGCGCAGGCGGAACGGCTGACAATGGGGCGGGTACTCCCGACATAACGCCAGCCCTCCTCGACCCGGTGAACTCCGTGCGTCGATCATATGAGTGCCTGAGACAGTCGACCAGTCACTAATTTCTTGGCCGGACTTCTCCGTTCCGGAATCGCCGGGAACAGGCGGCGGCTGGGAACCGCTCTGCGACCCAGCTGTCGGATCTCGATAGTTGGCCTGCCGCCTTCTTCTTCGGGGCGGCCCGACAACTCAGGCGTTGGAACCTGGGAGCGGGCCAGCCGGGGTGTTGTCGTTGGGCCCTTCCGGGTCTCGCTCAGACCCCTGCTCGAGGTCCTCTGCGGTGCGGCGCAGCTCGTCCTCTACCTCGTCCGCGCCCTCTGCTGGTGTGCTCATCGTGGTTCCTCGTGTGTTGTCGTCGAATGCTGTCCGACGTCGAGTACCCACGCTCGCGGGCGACACGTCAGAAGCCATTCACCAGATCACGACCTCGGCAGAGCCGTTGTCACCGCCGATACAACGCGTCGCGACACGGTGGGAACCGTCAGCGAAATTCGCTCGGTAGTTGCCAGAGCAGGACATCTCGTAGCGTTCGCCCGTCGCTGGTGAATACGCGACGACACTAGAGCCGTCATCGTTCGCAAAGAAGGCGCGACGCACATTCTCCGCGAATGAGCAGGTGGTGTGTCCGCCGACAACGCCCTCGCGTCCGTCGCCGCAGATCACGAACGTTGTTTGGTCAGATGCTGGAGCCGCTTCGACGGGAGCCGGCGGCGGCGCGACCGTCTTGGTCACGGTCTCGGTTGGAGCTGCGGCCGCAGGAATCGCTGCTGTCGTCGGCTGTGCGGCCACCGGTTCATTACGCGAAGGCCCGATCCGATCCGATGGAGGTGCGCTGTGTCGGTCGTGCAGAACGAATACGAGCACGGCGATCAAAGCTGCGACTGAGGCAGCGGCCAGTCCTGCGCAGATCCTGAGCCAGAGCGTTGTTCGTTGTGTGGCATCGAAGTACGGGACTGTGTCGTCCACAGACCACGCGTAGGCGTGGTCGGTTGGATCGTCAGATGGAGCAGCCTGGGTTTCGTCGTCGGTCATCGGACACAGCCTTTTAGTTGTTCGCTCGGCATCCCCCAGGGGCCGAGCCTGGCAGGCCAAACAACGGTAAGCCGCTTCAGTGGTCAACGCAGCGGTTTCACCACAGCCCGGATTCCCACTCTTGCGCTATCCGCTTCCCCTCGTCGAGCGACTGTGCGTGCTGCGGATCGGTCGCCGTCTCGCTTTGGTACTCGCCGTCGACGAGTAGATCCAGCGTCCAGTTCTGGCCTGCCGCGGCGATGACGTAGCGGCGGCCGCCGTCGCCAGCCGCTTCGTAGAGCAAGCCGGGAGCGGTCTCGCGCCACTCCAGTCGTTGGCTCACGCTCACATTGTCGCCGAGCACATTCGGGCGATGGTTCCACCGCCACCACCGCCCTGGATGGCCAACCTACTCACCCTGCATGACCACCGCCCCAAGGCGTTGCACGGCCAACCGTCACCTGCAGCGTGCCGCTGGATGCAACGCAGACCGACCTTCGAAATCGACCCACGCAAACTGCGCATCCTCGTCGACAGCGAGATATCTATCGCAGCCCACCAGGTGGCTAACCGAAGCGATTCTCCGGGAAAAACGGCCAATCCGGATCAAGGCCGAACACGGTGTGCGCGTTAAGCGTGCCGTCCGTGCGGATCGTCTCCCCGTCTTCACGCGCGGTCGTCCAGTTGAAGCCGTCGTTGTGATCGAGGGGCACGGCGGCCCAAGGGTTGACCCACATGTTGGGTAGGTCAGTGGCAATGCGAAAGTAGCGGAGGTTCGACCCGAGAAGTACCGCAGATACTCGGGTTCCGCGCTGTACGTCATCCGCCGACCAATCGCCGCGCCAGTAGCCGTTGCGTTGACGCACCTGGTGAATGGATTGAGGGTCGCCCTGATTCCATTGCCATTCTTTGCGGCCGAATAACGCTTCTCCGAGCTCTTCTTCGTCCATCCACCCGGAGCCCTCAAGCACGGCAACCACAAGTGGCAGCGATAGTGGCTCACGGCCGTAGTGCCGGCCCTTCTTGCTGATCGCTTCGTGGATGCGATCAATCGTGTTGGAGGGATAGTTTGTAACCGCGGGGAGGTTGGCAATCAACCGTCCTCCCTTGTAGCGCCCATCAGGAGGGTTTGGGTAGGCGATGAACTCGATCGACCAGTCGCGGATCGGAATTACCTTGCGGGGTAACGATTGGTGTGAATTCGAGTAGTGTTCGTCGGGGTCCAATCCGGCGAGCCATTGCGCAATGGCTCGCGTCACATCCACGCGTTTCGGTTTGCTTTTGCCCTGCGTGATGATGCGTTCGATGCCGATAAGGAAGTCGCGCGTTTCGACATCGCTGATGCAATCGTAAATCCACTCTATGGTTCCGCGAGTCCCGCCGGCACCCGCGACAGTGCACTCCACGTAGAAGGTGGCTGCTGCGCTCGTCATGAGGAAGTCGGGCTTGCGTTCCGAGCCCTCGACAACCGGGTGCGCGACGACTTGATACCCAAAATGCCGAAACAGGCTGGCGATGTACAACTCCCACCATGCGCCCAGGTGCTGGCCGTTGTCGCTGTCGGTGTAGCGGTTGTAGAGCTCGCGCTTGGCATCCGCCGGGTGCTTGTCGAACCACTGATCAAGCAGGACGCGCACGCTTTGCCAGTGGTCACCCGCGACTCGGTCGAGGAACTGGTAGTCGCTTTCCGAGAAGCGAGCCGGCCTCTTATCCGTGCGCTCGGAATCGCTGAACAGCTTCATTCGATGGTCCGCTCTGACTGTGGCACTACTCGGGAATGTCGCGCTCGTATTCTGCGCGGAGTTTCACGAATTGCCGTATTGCGTCCGCCTCGCCGCCACCGAAGCTTCCCGGGTGTGTGCCATGGGACACTTAGGACTTATGGGGGACGACGAGACACTCAGCAGTGACGAATCAATCACACGGTCCGATGCATCGCCGAGTACGGGTGACGGTCTAGGGCTTAAGACGGCTGACGGCGCGACTACCACCCCTGAACGGTCGGCAGAGCCGAAGCCGCCGCCGTCCGGTCTAAATATCCCGAGTTTCGGAGATATTCTCAAATTACTTGCCATACTCGCCGGTGCGATCTACGGGGCATTATTTATTGGCTACCGCGAGTATTTCAGTGAGCTGAGGCTTCAACCGGAAGATGTGGGAGTAGACAATACCTTCATCGCGCAGCGAAGCGTGGGCTTCATTCTGATCGCCGCTGTTATTGCCGGGGCTGCGCTTCTTTTTGCAGCGTTCATCAGACGTTTGACCGACGGAGACCCTTGGGGTCGCTCCGACACCGGAGCGATCGCGGCCCTTGTCGCGTTCATCGCTGTTGCGGCCGTCATTACGTCTGCTCTGGGCGTAGGAAAGCCAGTGGCTTACGTTTTTGCGGCTGCGTTGATGGTTTCTAGCGTCATACTTGGACGTAATTCCTTTAAATCGTCCCGAGACCGCATCATTGCAGCTTGTGCGCTTATGGTCACGGCAGTGGTTGTTATCGTCCTCCCTGCGCTCGCGGTCTATTCCGCGGCCAGTGACCTAGCGAAGGGAGGTCCTGTGGCTGGCAAAAGGGTAGAGCCCCAAACGTTATTTGGCATGCCTCTGCTTGACGTATCTGCTGAGCACGTGGTGGCTTCTTGGATCTGTCCCGACGCACAACGCCCGCCAGCTTTCAGCGACTTGCCGGGAAATACCTTATCGGGAATACTCGTCGGATCGACGTCCACTAGCTATTTCATTCGACCGTTATCAATGTCTGCGTTTAGTGGCGCCCCACGCGAAAGTGTGGCAGAGATTATTGAAGTTCCGCGTAACTGCGCTCTGCTGACGCGGTACCTCTACCCGGACTCCTGATTGAAGATTCCGACAGGGCAGATCGCCGCAGCGGCAATTTAGGTCGGTTACTAAAGGACTTCGCTTCGTTGCCTAAATACCCCTTCAGACGCGACGGGGCGCCCGGGCCGGGGGAGGTGGTGACTGCGTGGGGCCCTCACTGGCTGTGCAGCGGATCGGCCAGGAGTGTTGCGATGCGTCTGCTGCATTCTTCCCGCAATGAATGCGCGTGGCGTGTGGTGCATCGCTGGTGCGATCACTATGAGCGCACGCAAGTTGGCCCCCAGCGTGCAAAGCCCCCAACCGGCGGGGCCCCGTGCGGCAGCAATCGGAGGCATTCACACCCGACGCACGTACCCAAACTTGTACCCAAACCAGGCCCAAAACCCGCCGTGTTCGACAGTGTCCACCGCTGTTCACCATTGCTCTTAGGGTGTTGGCGCGCAACGGGTTTGGACACACCGGCGGACATGTGCGAACGTGCTAGCGATAGCTGGGGGTCAAGTGGTCGCAGGTTCAAATCCTGTCAGCCCGACAGAGAGTCGGTGCAGGTCAGAGGCACTGTAACCTGTAGATTTTAGTTGGGAACTACATACCCTGCTGGGGTATGTAGCGCAACGGACAGCGTAGCGCGGTCGCAAAACCTTGCCATCAACCCTTGCCTTCCTGAGCGGAAGTGGGTGGCTAGGGTTCAGTGACTACTTGTCGGCATCAGCGCGCATCCGACCCGCCAATCCAAGCAGATCGTGCTCGCCTACCCCGTTGGGCACGGTGTAGGCAAGCTGCCGTAACTCGATGGCGTAGTTGTGTAACTCGACGGCGTGATCGCGCAACTCCTGGCGGAGCTGCGCCTCAACTGTGGGCATAATTTCTTCCGGTGGCAGGACTGGCTGAAACGCCGGACTTTTCGAGAGCCGACCAGGTTTTTCGACAGCCAGGATCGGAACTCTACGCGGTCCAGCCGCCTACATACTGTGCACCTTGGGGCCTTTTACTGAGAGTTTGAAAAGCCGTTCTGCAGCCCGAGTACCCCGCGATCACGCGCCGACAACGGCCAGGCTCATGCGCTCCGTCGTAAAGCACCAAGGCGTCGCGCGTTTGGCCGGTTGGGTTGCGGGTAGGCGATTGCAGTGCCAGCTGAGCCCTCCTCGATCTTGCTGATCGCCGATCCCGGTGCCCCAGCAGTGGTCGCTGAACGTCTGTCTGGTTCGCTGCCGAGTGCGTTGACGGACGAGACCGCAGATGACAAGTGGGTTGTGTCGGTGCGGAGTCACGCCTACCCCATCGACGAGCACACCGAGGTTTCAGAGGTAATCGGCACAATCGAGCCGGGGGCCGAGGCAGAAGACATCGTCATCTATCTCACTGATCTGCCGCGACGTCAGGGGACGACGCCGGTGATCGCAGACATCAGCGTGCCCAACCATTTCGGAGTGATTTCCCTCCCGGGGTTAGGTGGTGCGTTCGTCGATCGTCGGGTGAGGAACTTGGCGCGAACCGTGGTGGCCGAGGTGACGTGCCAGGCGAGGAAGCAATGCGCGCCGGTGAAGCGGCTGACGCGGATCCAAGACGACGACGTTGTGCACTACATCGCGCCGTCTGCGATGTCACGTCTACGACTCCTGGCGGGCATGGTCTACGCCAATAGACCGTGGCGATTGGTCACTGGTATGTCGAGGGTGTTGATGGCGGCGTTCGCCACCGGAGCGGTGAGCCTTGCATATCCGACGATTTGGCAGTTGTCCGCCACTATGGGTCCCTGGCGATTGAGCATGGCAACGGTCTTGGCGAGCACGGCGTTGATCGCATGGCTCATCGTGGAACACAAGTTGTGGGAACGGCCGCAATCGGCCGAAGAGCGTGACCGTGCGGTGTTGTACAACGCATCGACGGTCGTCACCCTGACGATCGGTGTGGTCATCTTCCACGCCGGGCTGTTCATCCTCCTTCTAGTGACCGCCTGGTGGACACTTCCGCCCCAGATGGTCGCTCGAAACATAGGCCATCCGTTCGGACTTTCCTCCTTGATGTTGATGGCCTGGTTGGTCGCTGCAGTCGCCACTTTGGGCGGTGCCCTGGGATCGGGGATGGAAGATGACGACGCCGTCAAGGCGGCGGCATATGGGGTTCGACAACGCAAGCGATTCGATCAAGAGGCTTGAAAGCATGTCTCAATCGTCCGACTCACTGCGGGTCGAGTGGTCGCAGGTTCAAATCCTGTCAGCCCGACGCAGGGCCGCCTGGAGATGGTGATGCAGGCTGCGGTCGTTTCAGCTTGACCGCCACTCCCTCTGAGGATGGCGAATCGTGCAGCACGATCTCGGTCGTTCTTGCGTCGGGGACGTCGAAAGCCAACTTGACGCTCACCTGTAGGCCCGGATCGATGCTGTCGCCGACGTCACCGATCCGCGGCGGATCCATGAAGCTTGCCGAGTATTTGCGCCCGGTGCTGTCTTTCAACTTCTGCGCACCCCAGACAAAGAATTGCGGCTCTTTGCCGACATTCCTGACTGCCATCGACACGACCAGATACACACCTTGGGCATGTGTGTGGCCGAACGTAGGGGAGGTGTCGACCTGGGTGACGACGAACGCGAAATCGCCGTCGATGACCTCTCGGCCCATCCCCGGTGTCGAGGAGGTGCTTCGTAACGGGTGGCACGCCGCGAGCAGCACTGCGAACGGCACCATGAGCAATACGGCGAGCCTTCTCCAGCGACCGACGAGCACGTCGTCAAGAATATTGAGATGTTGCGTGTGCAGTGCCGGCTTCCGGTTCAGTTCGCCCGACGTTCATCGAGCGGTTCGTCATCACGCGACTAGCGACCGCGCCAACCGCCGGGGGTTCCCGCTCCAGTCGGGATTACGTGCTGTCGCCACCAGTGCTTGAACCCGCGCGGTCGCGGTCCGTGAACCCGTTCGATTCGTGCCTGTATCAACTCAGCATCGCCGATGAGTTTGCGGACGCGCCCGCTTAGCTGAGCTTCGACCGAGCCGCTGGGGAAGTCGAGCTGCTCGATCCTGATGATCGCGGTGTCGATCGCATTCCGAAGGACGTCGATCGGGTAGAAGGGCGCGCACCGCTCGATGTATTCGAGCAACAGCTCGAGATAGGAGACGCGCTGCCATGGTTCGCCGAGCGGTTCAGCTGCGACGGCTTCGTTGAGGTACCCGATGTCGTTGTGGTGACACAGGTAATGCACGGTCCCCCAGTTGCCGGGTTGACTGAGCTTTGCGATCTTGTCCGCGACCAGTTCCCGACGCCATTGCTCCTCGAGCTCGGGCGGGACCCGATAACTGAGGTATTCGCCTTCAACGTCGTTGCGCGACATGTAGAACCGCGAGCCGTCGTGACCGAAATACAGCTCGCGCGCTTGGTGCATCATCGCGTCGTCGGCCATCACGGTCGCGACGTTACGGGGCTGACGCTCAGCTCACGACGGGAGCCGCCGATTGCGGCACAGGAATAGGTGCCTCGGCTGCGGAAGGCTTGTTGTGCCGCCCGTAGACCCACTCGAAGACCGGGCTCGCCATCAATGTGGTGACGACGGCGACCAGCACGAGCATGGTGAACAGCGTCGGGGTGATGATCCCCGCCTGCAGTCCGATGTTCAGCAGGATCAACTCGATGAGACCCCGAGCGTTCATCAAGGCGCCCAGCGCAACCGACTCGCGTACCGGAACTTTTCTGAGCCGAGCCGCGAGCGCGCACGCGACTCCTTTGCCGGCGACCGAGATGGCAAGTATCCCAAGGGTGACCGCCCACAGTCCTGGAGTGTTCACCAAGCCGATTTGCGTGTTCAGTCCCGAATAAACGAAGAACATCGGCAGCAGAAACGTGGTGACGAGGGGCTCGAGATTCATCGTCAGGCGCTCGGCGAAAAACCCCGACGGCATTGCTACACCGAGGATGAAACCGCCGAAGATGGCGTAGATCCCGATGGTATCGGTCAACCAAGCGCACCCCATCAGAAGAATCAGCACCGTGCTCAGTACAGCCGGCGAGACGGTTTGCCGTCGCTCCGACATCGTCCCGAACACCTGAAATACTCGGCGGCCAAACGTCAGGAGCAACGCTGTGTACAGAATTCCGCCGACGATGGCGATAACCGCCACTGCGGCGCTTCCTCGATGAATCGCAAGCACCGTCGCCAGCAAACACCAGGAGAATGCGTCGTCAGCCGCACCGCACGCGAGCGCCAGTGTGCCCAGAGGTGTTCCGGCTAGCCCTTTTTCGTAAATGATTCGGGCCAGCATCGGAAAGGCTGTGGTCGCGATCGACGCGCCCAAGAACATCATCGCCATGACGAGTGTCACGCTTTTGTCGAAATAACGACCGCTGGATATCAACGGCGCCGCGATCAGCGCACCCAGGGTGAGCGGCGCGACGATGCCCGCCGCCGATACGGCAGCCGCCGTGCCGAGACGGTGCTTGATGAGGTTGAGGTCGAAATTGAGGCCGATGAGGAACATGTAAAGCACCAGGCCGAGCTGGGCCATCGTGTACAGCACGACATTCGCTGGTCCAGAGGGAAAGAGATGGTGCTGTAGGTCCGGCCACAGTCGACCCAGCAACGAGGGCCCCAGCAGCACGCCGGCGATCATTTCGCCAACGACCGGGGCTTGGCCAAGTCGCTGCACGATCAGTCCGCTGATGCGGCAGAGCACGAGAATAACGGCCAGCTCCAGCAGGAAATGGACTGCGGTTGCAGCAGGCATGGACGGATCCTCGGGGTTCGCCTGACTCTTCTGAATCTCCGCTTGCCGGAGCTGGGAGTTAGTGTAGCTTCTTAAATGTTAAGTAACTGTCCTATCCGAACTGCGGGAGGGACCTGGTGGACGTTCAGGCACAGCTGTCGCACCTGAGCCCGGAGGCGCGGGCCGCGTTGGCGCGGCGTATCAAATCCCGGCTCGTTGACAGCGGCGACGTCCAGTCTGAGCACGATGTGGCGATCGCCGGTGGGGGAGCCGCCGCGCTCACGTTGGCCCTGGAATTACGTCACGCTCGGCCGACGATGCGAGTCGTCGTCGTCGAGCCGCGCGAGCACCCGTTGCCTGAGATCACGCACACGGTCGGGGAGTCCACCGTCGAAATCTCCGCCCAGTACCTGCGAGACCGACTCGGTCTGGCCGATCACCTCAATACTGCGCAGATCCGCAAAATGGGACTGCGCATGTTTTTCACCCATGACGGGAACGCCGACATCACCCGGCGTCTGGAGCTCGGCAGCTCCTCGTTCACCCCACAGGTCACCTACCAGATTGATCGCGGGCGCCTGGAGAACGAGCTAACCCGTCGCTGTGAGTCAGAGGGCATCGAAATCCTCGCGGGCCGAGTCACATTCGTCGACTTCGGCCACGGCGGCCATCCCCACAGACTCAGCATTCAACGCCGTACCGAAACCACGACAACCACCGCCCGATGGGTGGTCGACGCGTCCGGCCGCAACCGGGCATTGTCTCGCCAGCTCGAACTCAAGCGCACCAACAACCACCACTGCAACGCCGTCTGGCTTCGGGTGGCTACCGAAATCGACATCGGCCGATGGAGCGACGACCCCAGCTGGCAAGCGCGCCTCCGCGAAGGCGACCGGGCGCTGTCGACCAATCACCTGATGGGCGAAGGCTACTGGGTGTGGCTGATCAGGCTCGCGTCCGGCTCTACCAGCGTCGGTATCGTCGCCGACCCTGCCTTCCACCCATTCAGTGAATTCAATACGCTGGAGAAGGCACAGGCGTGGCTGGCTGAGCACGAGCCGCAGTGCGCGGCGATCCTCGATCAGAGCAAGCACCTGATTCAGGACTTCCGGGTGATGAAGAAATACAGCCACGGCTCGACCAAAGTGTATGACGCACAGTCTCGCTGGTGCCTGACCGGCGATGCGGCCGTGTTTCTCGACCCGCTGTACTCGTCTGGACTCGACCTTGTCGCAATCGGCAACGGGCTCATCACGGACATGATTACCCGCGAACTCGACGGTGAAGACGTTGTCGGTCGCGCCAGCATCAACGACTCGCTGTTCCGGTCGCTGGCTGACATGTGGCTCAACATCTACTGCAACCAGTACAAGCTCATGGGGACGCCTGCGGTGATGACGGCGAAAGTCATCTGGGACGTCGCGTTTTACTGGGGTTTTTTGGGAATGATGTACAGCAACGACCGCTTCGCAAGCGTCGCCGACGACCCTGGGGTAGTGCCACACCTGGAAGGTCTGATCGAGCTGAGTAACCGGATGCAACAATTCTTCCGTGAGTGGGCCGGAGTTGAAACCGCCCACCACAGTGAGCAATTCGTCGATCTGTACTCCGCCCACAATTTCATGGTCAAGCTGCACACCGCGATGATGGGCAGATCGGCAGACTTCACAGCGGAATTCGACGCCAACATTCTGCTGCTGCGGCAGTTGGCAGGTCAGCTGATCGAAACGATCCTGACGGATAAATGCCGTCTGTTCACCGACGAGGTGATGCGGCAGGTGCAGGCTTGGCAGCGCGATACGTACTTGCGGCAGCTGCGATCCACGTATCGCCATGAGGACGATTCTGAGCCGCTCAGCCAGAAGTGGATCGTCCGAGACGCTCCTCAACTCGAGTTCACCTGAGCAGACGACTGCTCCGTTCACAGGTTGTAAGGTCGATAGTTTTGAACACGCGTGGCGAACAAAGCGCAAACGAGCCATTGGCGATCGTCGGGATAGGTTGTCATCTTCCTGGCGGCGCGCTGACCCCCCAACTGTATTGGGAGCTGCTGCGCAGCGAAACCGACGCGACTCGGGTGGTTCCCGAAACACGCTGGAACGCCGACAAATATTACGATCCGAACCCGAAAAAGGTCGGGAAGATGGCGACGCGCCGAGGCGGGTTTCTCAACGAGATCGACCAATTCGACCCTCAATTCTTCGGCATCTCGCCGCGGGAGGCGAACCTGGTCGATCCCCAGCAGCGCCTGCTGCTGCGCACCACCTGGGAGGCCTTCGAAGACGCCGGTATCTCCGCCGACAGCCTGGCCGGCACTGATGTCGGGGTCTTCGTCGGCGGATTCACCCTCGATTACCAGCTTCTGCAAAATCAAGGCCGCACCAGTCGTTACCGGTTCAAGACACACTCCGCGACCGGGATGATGATGACGATGCTGGCGAACCGGATCTCGTTCGCCTTCGACTTCCGCGGCCCCAGCATGACCGTCGACACCGCATGCTCAAGCTCACTTGTCGCGGTACACCTTGCGGCCCAAAGCATTTGGAACGACGAATGCGATCTGGCGATAGCCGGCGGCGTGAACGTCATCATCGGGCCGAATACGGCAATTGCGGAGTCGAAGAGTGGATTTTTGGCGCCTGACGGCCGGTGCAAGGCCTTTGACGAGGCCGCTGACGGGTACGCACGTGGCGAGGGTGGCGCCGTGGTCGTGATCAAACCGATGGCGCAGGCGCTTCGAGACGGCGACAGCATTTATGCCCAGATCCTGGGCTCGGCGGTGTCTCAGGACGGTCACACCGATGGCATTACGGTGCCGAGCGCGGACGCGCAAGAAGCGGCCATCACATCTGCCCTGCACCGGGCCGGCGTTCGCCCCCACGACGTCGGCTACGTCGAGGCACATGGCACGGGAACCCCGGTCGGCGACCCGGTCGAGGTCCGAGCTCTGGCGAACGCGCTCGCATCGCAGCGTCCGGCAGCCGACCCGTTGGTGATCGGATCGGTCAAAACCAACATTGGCCACCTAGAGGCCGGCGCCGGAGTCGCAGGGCTGATCAAAGCTGCCTTGGTGGTCAAACACGGCTACATTCCGGCGAACCTGCACCTGCACAATCCCAGCGCGCAGATCCCTTGGGAGCAACTGAGTATCGAGGTTCCCCGGACCGGCCGGCCGTTCCCGGACACCGCGCGTCGCGTGGCCGGCGTCAACTCCTTCGGCTTCGGCGGCACCAACGCGCACGTGGTGATCGCCGAGCCGCCCGCGCCGCGGCTGGAAAGTTCCCAGACCCGACTGCCGCTGCCACTGGCCCTGCTGCCGATCTCAGCGAGGGCCGAAGATGCCCTGGCGATCACAGCCCGCCAGTTGGCTGATCACATTGCCGCACACCCAGATCTCTCGTTGCTCGACCTCGGCTACACGCTCGGCCAACGACGCTCGCACATGAACTATCGGCGCGCCCTGATCGCCGAGAACATCACCGACGCGCAACAACAGCTTCAATCCCTGGCCGACGCCGGTCAGATCACGGCCACCCGCGTCGCGGCGACCACACCCAAACTCGCGTTCGTCTGTTCCGGTATGGGTCCTCAGTGGTGGAGAATGTGCCGCGATCTGCTTGACGCGTACCCAGCCTTCACCGAAAGCCTCCTGCGCAGCGATCGCGAGCTGTCCCGCTACACCAACTGGTCCCTTCTTGACGAACTCCGCGCTGACGAAAGCCGTTCGCGCATGGGCGAAACCGAGGTCGCCCAGCCTGCCAATTTTGCCATCCAGGTCGCACTCGCCAAGCAACTGCGGGAATTCGGGATCGTCCCCGACGCGATCGTTGGACACAGCGCCGGCGAAGTGGCGGCGCATTACCTCTCCGGCATTTTGACCTTCGAGCAGGCAGCCGAGGTGATCTATCACCGAAGTCGGTTGCAGCAGCGGACCAGTGGCCAGGGGCGCATGCTCGCGGTTGGCCTCAGCGCCGAAGCCTTCATGGCGACGATCGACGACGCCGCTCGCGACGCCGTGGGGAACCAGATATCGATCGCCGCCGTCAATGGCCCGTCCACCGTCACCGTCGCCGGCGAGCGAGACGTTCTTGAAAAGATCTCCTGCCAACTGGAAGGCGCCGGGGTCTTCAACCGGTTTCTCAACGGGAAGGTCCCGTATCACACCCATTTCATGGATGCCATCAAAGACGATCTCGTCAATGCCATCCGGGAATTGACGCCCGGTTCAGCGAGAATTCCGCTGTATTCGACGGTAACCGGCGAACTCCTGCAGGGCTACGCCGACGGCGCCGGCTACTGGTGGCAAAACACCCGTGCGACAGTTCTTTTCGAACCAGCAATTCGACAGATGCTCCAAGACGGGTACACCCACTTCGTCGAACTGGCACCACATCCGGTCCTAGCTTCATCGCTGTTCGAGATCGCCGCGGCGCAGAAGGCCGACGCGGTAGTGGTAGCCACCCAGCGACGCAACGAAGACGACGCTCGCACGCTGATGAATTGCGTCGGTGCACTGCACAGCCACGGCCACCCCGTTAGCTGGGATGCTCTCTATCCTCGCCAACACGCGCGGCTGCTCAAGCTTCCGGTCTATCCGTGGCAGTCCAAACGCTATTGGAACGAAACCCAGGAAGCGTCCGAGGATCTGCACTACAACCCGATCCACCCGCTGTTGGGGCAGCCGGTGAGCGGCATTCACCCGACCTGGGAAGTCGAGTTGAACACCGCGACCTTGCCGTATCTGGCCGAACACCAGGTGCAGGGCAGTGTTCTGGTTCTCGGTGCGGTCTATGTCGAAATGGCTTTAGCCGCAGCGGAAGCAACCTACGGCTCGACGGATTACTGCGTCGACGAGCTCCGTCTTCTGCGTGCGGTGATCCTTGACGACACTTGCGACCCCGTCCTGCGCACCACCCTCAACCGCGATACCGGGTGTCTTGAGTTCGCGGCGTTCACCGCAACCACGTCCGGTGACGTCAAGTGGACGCTTACCGCAACAGCGGAACTGAACAGGCTCACCGCACCAGATCCGGTCGTCACAGCGCGCTCTAACCCGGCCACGCCGGTCACCACCACCGTCGACGGCGACGAGTTCTACACCCGCTCCCAAGAAGTCGGCTTCACCTACGGCAAGGCACTCCAGTCAATCGCCGGCATCGTCTGCGGCGACGGTTGGGCGACTGCCGAGATCCGGGCACCCCAACCGATCGCCAACTACATCGGCGAGTACCGCTTCCACCCCGTCCTCATCGACGGTGCCTTTCAATCCGTCATTGGCACAACGCTTTTGGACTGCGATGGCGACGAAGACGCCTACCTGCCCGTCCACATCAGGCGCAGCGCCATCTACCGCGCCCCCCAGCAACGCATGACGGCCCGAATCACCGTTGTCTCGACGACCAAGGACGGGATCGAAAGTGACATCACGCTGCTCGGCGAAGACGGCGAGACCGTCGCCGTGTTCACCGGCTTTAGATTGCAGGCGTTGAGCGAGACCTCGCACCTATCAGCGGAGCGGGTTGACAAGGGACTCTACGAGCTCGAGTGGGTCGAGCGCCCAGAGCCCGCGGACGTGGACACCGAGGCTACGACCTCACCAAATGGGTTGTCCTGGCTGGTTTTCCTAGACAGCGGCGGTGTCGGCGCCGCGCTGGCCGACCAATTGCGCCGCAACGGGCACCGCGTGCGGGTTGTGCTGCATCAAGACGTCACCGCACTGAGCAAGGTCGACGGCGGATACGCGTTGAACCCCCGCCGGCCGGACCATATCGGTGAGTTGATCGAGACGCAGCTGGACAGCGATGGCGGCCTCGCCGGCATCGTGAACTGCTGGCCGCTGGACATCTGCGCCCATGACGATCGCCGTCAACCGGACCGCCGCAGCGAATTAGACGACGGACTTGGCGTTTTCACGATTCTGCATCTCGTGAAGGCCTTGGCCGAGCACGACTCCGTGAGGCCACGGCTCTACGTGCTCACAGCCAACGCGCAGCCGGTCTTAGGAAGCGAGCCACTTGCCGTCGACCAGGCCGCGGTATGGGGACTCGGGCGCGTCGTAGGTCACCAGGAGTTCGTCGACCGGTGGGGTGGGTTGATCGACATCGACGCCAACCACGACCGAGCGGACCTGGCGTCGCGAATCTGCGAGCAGATCCTGACCGAAAGTCCCGAGGATCAGGTCGCCATCCGGGGCGCCGAGACATTCGTTCCGCGGCTGCGCCCGGCGGCGAGCCTGACACCGGCGTTCCCAACGAAACTCACCCCCGACGCCAGCTACGTCGTCACCGGTGGGGCCGGAGCCCTCGGCCGCGTTGTGGCCACCTATCTCGCCGAACGCGGAGCTCGCCACATAATCCTGTTGTCCCGGAGCGTGATTCCGTCGCGCGAGCAGTGGTCGCTGTTACCCGAGAAACACCGGCACGGCCCCACCGTCAAGGCGATCCGCACAATCGAGCGCCTCGGCGCGACAGTGACCACTGCGAGCGTCGACATCACTGACGCGGCTCAGGTCGACGGTTGGCTGGCCGAACACACCCGCCGTGGGGGCCGCCCGATCCGGGGGCTCATCCATGCCGCAGGTTCGGTCAACGACCGGCTCCTGGTGAACATGACCGAAGACGACTTCATCTCCGTGATGGCGCCGAAGGTCACCGGTACCCGCGTCCTGCACAACGCTCTCAGTCGCCACGAACTCGAGTTCTTCGTGATGTTCGGGTCGGCGGGGTCGGTCGTTGCGTCGCCCGGACAGGGAAACTACGCCGCCGCCAATGCTTTTCTGGACAGCTTCGCGCACTTCCGGCGGGCCCAAGGACTGCCGGCACTCACCATTGGCTGGGGTCCGTGGTCGGTCGGCATGGTTGAGGAACTCGAGCTGGAGAACCTCTACGCGCAGCGGGGCATGGAACTGATCACGCCCGCCGCCGGCACCGCGATTCTCGACCGCCTCATTACGCAGAAGGTACCGGCGGTGGTCGCGATCACCGTCGACTGGGCGCGGGCTCGCCGCGCCGGCCTCGGCAACCAAGCTTCACCGATGTTCTCCGAGTTGGATTCAGCCGAAACCCAATCGAGCACAATGGAATCCGACTTATCGGCACTTGACTTCTTGGCTAGGTGCCCGGCTTCCGAGCGGCTCGACGCGGTGGCCGCTCGCGTCCACGAGATCGCGGCCGGGGTATTCGAGATCGCGGTCGGCGACTTCAGCCCCGACGACGCCCTCGACGACCTCGGTCTGGACTCCATGATGGCGATGGACTTCCGGCTCAGGATCAACGCGACGTTTGCCATCGACCTACCTTTGCTCGAACTATTGCGCGGCGTCAGCGTGAATTCGGTGGCGATCCGCATCTTGTCCCAATTGCGCTTTGATGGGACCGATCCCGACGGTGCGGCCGCGGCGCACGAGGAGCCCGCGGCAATCGACCTCGACGTCGACCGGATGGTCGACCAATTGACCGACGCCGAGCTGCGGCAACTGCTGGCCGAGCTCGAGGAGCAGGGCGGGTCGCTGTCGTGACTTCCGCTGTGCACGTCCGCGGATTGTCCAAGCGGTACGGGCAACTACAGGCCGTTCGCAACGTCGACCTCGATGTGGGATACGGCGAGGTGTTCGCGATCCTCGGGCCCAACGGGGCGGGCAAATCGACGACGATCGAGATCTTGGAAGGTCACCGCAAGCGGGATGCCGGGCACGTGAGCGTGCTGGGCGAAGATCCCGGGACCGCCGGCCGCAGTTGGCGCGCCAAGATCGGCATCGTGCTGCAAGAGGTCAGCGACGCCGGGATGCTAACCGTCGCTGAGACGCTCCGGATGTTCGCGAAGTGCTACGGAGCGGTGCGTGCTCCTGAGGAACTGCTCCAGCTCGTCGGACTAGGACAGTTGTCTGAGTCGAAAGTGAGGACATTGTCCGGAGGACAGCGCCGCCGACTTGACGTCGCTCTGGGCATCATCAACCTGCCCACGCTGCTGTTTCTCGACGAACCGACGACCGGCTTCGATCCCGAAGCGAGACTGCGCTTTTGGGACCTCATCCGGCTGCTCGCGCGCGGCGGTACGACGATCCTGCTGACGACGCATTACCTCGAGGAAGCGGCGGCGCTGGCAGATCGCGTCGCGGTCATCGCCGAAGGACAGGTGGTCGCGGTCGACTCGCCGCAGAACCTGATCCGCTATGTCGATGCGGCCGCCACCGTCCGGTGGAAGGTGGACGGCCGAATGCACACGGAGCGGACCGATCAGCCGACCACGCTGATCAGGCAGTGCTCGATGGAGGGTGCGGAGCTGTCTGAGCTGACGGTCTCCCGTCCCACGCTCGAGGATGCCTACCTGCAATTGATTGGGATGAAGTGACGGACGTCGGCCGCGTGGCTCCGGCACGGGGAGAGCGAGCGCGCGAAGCTCTGCCGTCCCCCCTGCGCATCGGCTTATCGCGGGTGGTGCCCGAACTAAAGATGTTCTATCGCCGGCCAGAACAGATGGTTCTGACGTTTTCGCTGCCGGCCCTGATCTGCATTTTGCTCGGATCAATCTTCTCCACCAAGCTGCCCAACACCGAAACCAGCACGGGCGCGGTCATCGCGGCCAGCATGTTTGCCTACGGGATTCTCTCCACCTCGTTCATCAACCTGGGGATCAGCATCGCCGCCGACCGTGACACCGGCGCCCTGCGACGTCTGCGCGGGACACCGACCACCGCATTGTCCTATTTCATCGGCAAGATATTCCTGGTCGCAATCGTCAGCCTTGCCGAAGCTGTCATCCTGCTGGCGGTGGGGCTGCTCTTCTTCGATTTGCGCTTACCTGCAACGGCTTCCGGATGGTTCACGCTGTTCTGGGTATTTCTTCTCGGGATCGTCAGCTGTTCGCTGCTGGGCATCTTCATCAGCAACCTGGCCAGCAATGCGGTCGCTGCCGCGGTCGTCACCAACGGCCCGGCGGTCGCTCTGCAGTTCGTGTCGGGCACCTACGTGCCGCTTGTCGTGCTTCCCAACTGGATGCTGGTCGTCGGTTCCATTTTTCCGGTCAAGTGGATGGCACAAGGATTCCGTTCGGTGCTGCTGCCGGCGAAGATGGCCGCCTTCGAGCCGGCCGGAAGTTGGGAACACTGGCGCATTTTCCTGGTGCTGGCGGCCTGGACGGTCGGGGGGTTGGCCGCCTGCCTCGCGGTCTTCCGGTGGTCGGACCGTGACTGATCCGAGGAGCCAACTCATGGTGAGCTGCACTCCGTCTGGCTTGGACGCCGAGAAAAATGGGAACAAGAAAGCACCCGCCGATGCGGAGCACGGCTGGGCATGCGGTCAGTAGCAAACGCGATCCAGCGAACGCTAGCGACCGGAGCACGACAGCTGGTTGTCTTGGCAGAGCGACGGTAACGGTTCGAAAGGATGTCGGTGGTCTTTCGCGCAGACCAAGAGATCGGACACGATCTTGCCGCTGTCGATTGGGCGGCAACCCCGCTCGGACCGGTCGAGAACTGGCCGCAGAGTCTCCGCACTGCGGTCAACATGCTGCTGGCGTCGCGATTCTCCATGTGGATGGGGTGGGGACCGGAGCTGACGTTCTTCTGCAACGCGGCCTACCGGCACAACACCTTGGGAAGCAAATACCCCTGGGCGCTGGGGCGTCCGGCCAGCGAGGTGTGGGCCGAAATCTGGCACGACATCGGTTCTCGAATCGAGCGCGTCATGTCTGCCGGCGAGTCGACGTGGGACGAAGCCCTGATGCTGCTTCTCGAGCGTTCGGGCTATTCCGAGGAGACTTTCCACACGTTCTCCTACAGCCCCCTGCGCGATGACGACGCACAGGTCGTCGGGATGTTGTGTGTGGTCAGTGAGGAAACCGACCGGGTGATCGCCGAGCGTCGGATGGCGACGCTGCGCGACCTCGGTTCGGATTCCAGCGTGGTTCGGACCGAAAAGCAGATGCTCGACTTCGCCGCCGACCAACTCGCTCGCAATACCTACGATCTCCCCTTCACCCTCACCTATTTGTTCGACGACGACGGCGACGCGCGGCTGGCCGGGGTCAGCGGCATCGCGCCCGGCGATCCCGGTGCGCCCCAAACGCTTCCCGGCAATAACACTGCTGGGCTGTGGCCGGTCGCGAAAGCGGCCCGCGGGCAATCCGAGCTGGTAGTCCTCGACCGCACGCTCGATCTGCCGACCGGTGCCTGGCGCGAACCCCCGGCAAACGCGCTCGTGGTGCCGTTGCTCCAAGCCGGCGGCACGCCTTACGGGTTCCTGGTCGCAGCGCTGAACCGGCATCGGGTATTTGACGACGACTATCGAAGCTTTGTCGAAATGGCGGCCGGATACATCGCTGCCGGAGTAGGACGGACGCGTAGTTACCAGGCCCAGCAGTCGCGCGCCGAGGAGCTCGCCGAACTCGACCGGGCCAAGACCACGTTCTTCTCCAGCATCAGCCATGAATTCCGAACACCGCTCACCCTGATCCTTGGTCCGGTGAACGAATTGCTGAACCTGCCCGCAGGACTCGACGAGCAGGCGCGACAGGAACTCGAGCTGGTCCGGCGCAACGGGCTTCGGCTGACCAAGCTGGTCAACACCTTGCTCGATTTTTCGCGAATCCAGGCGGGGCGAATTGAGGGCCATTTCGAGCCGACCGACCTGTCGCTTGTCACCGCCGAACTCGCCAGCATTTTCCGATCCGCAATTGACCGGGCGGGCCTGACCTTCACCGTCGACTGCCCGCCGCTCGATCGACCCGTCTACCTCGACCGCGAGATGTGGGAGAAGGTTGTGCTCAACCTGCTCTCTAATGCATTGAAGTACACGTTCGACGGCTCGATCACGGTGCGAGTCGGGCACGACGACACCAACGCGATTGTCACCGTCACCGACACCGGAATCGGGATACCCGCGGCGGAGATGCCCCGGCTCTTCGAGCGTTTCCATCGCATCGATACGGCGCGCGCCCGGTCGACCGAGGGCAGCGGAATCGGCTTGGCCCTGGTCAAAGAGTTAGTCAGCTTGCACGGTGGAACCATCGCTGCCGACAGCCGAGAGCGCGAGGGCACGACGTTCACCGTGCGCATGCCCTTCGAGGCCGCGGCACTCGCCGGCGACGGCTTCGCTTCGGCCCCGGCATCGCACGCGATCCCGGGGGTCATCGCCGACCCGTACGTGCAGGAAGCGCTGCGCTGGCTGCCCTCTGGGAAGGGAGCGTCCGAGGTCCCCGAGGTCACCACAGCCGGCATCATCCCGGCCGAAGGTGACGGGGAACGCGCACGGGTGCTGATCGCCGATGACAACGCCGACATGCGCGAATACCTGACCAACCTGCTCAAGAACTCCGGTTACGACGTGAGCGAAGTGGTCGACGGCGAAGCAGCGCTGAAGGCCATCCGGACTGAAATTCCCGATCTGGTCATCAGCGACGTGATGATGCCCGGGATGGACGGTCTGCAACTGGTGGCCGCACTGCGCGCAGAGTCGCGAACAGCGGCCATTCCGCTGTTGTTGCTGTCTGCGCGGGCGGGGCAGGAAGCATCCATCGAAGGACTGCAGGCCGGTGCCGACGACTACCTCGTCAAACCGTTCGCCGCTGCCGAACTGCTGGCCAGGGTGCGCGCCAATATCGAGTTGGCACGGCTGCGTAATCATCAGTTCCGTTGGCGCACTGCGTTAGTCGACTCCCTGCAAGAAGCCTTCTTCGTGTGCGACGAGAACGGCGCGGTCCTCGAGATCAACGACGCCTTCACTGAGATTCTCGGCTACGGCCCCGAGGACCTGCCATACGCGGCCACGCACCCGTGGTGGCCCGACGCTGCGGCCGACCCGGAAGCCCACCGACTCGTCGAAGAGGCTTTCCAACGCATGCTGAGTAGCCCCCACGGGGGTTTCACGGTCCCGGTCAATCATCGTGACGGGCACCGGGTTTGGGTGGCCGCCACCTTCAACCATGCCGAAGATCCCGACACCGGTCGGCAGATCATGGTCGGCACGATGCGGGACGTCACGGCCGAGCACTACATCGTGCAACGGCAAACTGCCCTAGCGGCGTTGAATCAGCAACTGGCGCAAGCAGATACGGTCGACGGTGCGTTGAGGGGAGCGGCGCAGGAGCTACGCCGGGTGTGGAAGGCGCGCCGGGTCCTGGTTGCGACGTTCGACAACAACGACGAGTCCGCCCCGCCGGATCTGGTGTGCGACGACGATCCCGTTGTCTGGAACGAGCTGTCGCCCAAGGAGCGGGAGCTCATCGAGTCGTTGCGCGATGCCGAACTGCTGACCACCGTCGCCGAGGCGCCCGGCGCCGCGGGCATCACGTTGCGTCATCTGCGCGGCGTCTCGGTTTTCTGGGTCGAGTTGGCCGAGGCTCGGCCCTTCACCTCAGAAGACCACACGCTACTGACGGTGTTGGCGGGACGCCTCGGCCAGGGCCTGCAACGCGTGTACGAGGTCGATGAACAACGCGAAACCGCTGTGGCGCTGCAACACGCGATGCTCGGTCCCGCGAGTCTGCCCGGTGGATTCGCGGTGCGCTACCACCCGGCAAGCCGCCCGTTGCAGGTCGGCGGGGATTGGTACGACGTCGTCAGCCTCGACGCCGGCAGGGTCGCGCTGATCGTCGGCGATTGCGTCGGACACGGGTTGGCGGCCGCGACCGTGATGGGTCAGTTGCGGAGCGCCTGCAGGGCGTTATTGCTCGAGAAGTCCAGCCCCAGTGCGGTACTCGCTGGACTCGATCGGTTCGCCGCCCGGCTGCCCGGGGCGGATTGCACCACCGCCTTCTGCGCGGTTCTCACCCTGTCAACCGGCGAGCTGGTGTACTCGAGCGCCGGACATCCACCGGCCATCATCGTGCAGGCCGACGGCAGCACCAAGATGCTGGAAAGCGGCCAGGGATTCCCGCTCACGATCCGGGCCGACCAAAAGCGGCCCGAGGCGAGCATCACGATGCCACCGCGTTCGACCCTGCTGCTCTACACCGACGGTTTGGTCGAACGTCGCGGTGACTCCATCGAAGAAGGCATGGCCCGCGCCGCACATCTCGTAGGTGGTGGCCGCGCAAGCGAACTCGATGAGCTCGCCGATGAACTGATGTCCAGTCTCGAACCCACCGGCGGCTATCCAGACGACGTCGCATTCTTGCTGTACCGCCAGCCGGCCCCGTTGAAGATGGACTTCACCGCCCACGTCCGACACCTGGCGCCCAGCCGCGACGCCCTGCGGACCTGGCTGACCGAGGCGGGCGTCGAACCGGAGCAGATCCAAGACATGCTCGTCGCGACCGGTGAGGCCGTCGCCAACGCAATCGAACACGGGCACCGCAACCGGCCGGAGGGCACCATCTCACTGCGGGCGACGGCCGTTGTCGACGGTCTGCACGTCAGCGTGATCGACACCGGCGTCTGGAAAATACCGCGCCAGGTACCCAATGAATACCGAGGTCGCGGGCTTTCTCTCATGCGATGTCTGGTGCAGGACTTGAGCATCCATTCCAACGATGCGGGTACTACAGTTCACATGTACGCAAGGATCACGTAATGATGACCCCGCTCACCCTCAACACCGACCGTGGCATCGACGGGACGCCGCGGGTGACCGCGACGGGCGAAATCGACATCAGCAACATCCACGTGTTCACCGAAGCGTTGAGCACGGCGAGCGGAGCCAGTGGCAGGCCGATCACCGTGGACATGAGCGCGGTCAAATATCTGGACAGCGCCGGCGTCAACGTACTGTTCAAGCACGCCGACGAAATCGACCGCCTCCACCTCATCGTGCATCCGTTGTTGGTGCGCGTTTTGTCGATCACCGGCCTGAGCGAGATCGCAATCGTCGAATCCGCACCGACCGGTGAGGCCGGCAAGAAGTAGTGGCTCCGCGGCCTTCGTAGCGCGATCGTCATAATCGATCCGTGAACACGGTTGTGGTGGCTAGCGGTGTCGCTGTCGTAGAGCTCGGCGGACTCATCGCACTCGGGGTGTTGCTGAGCGTCTCGCGGCATCAGTTGAAGGAAGCGCGCACCGAGGTGGAACGCAGTCGTCAGACGAGCACCGGCAGGCGGCGGCGCCGCCCCGGGCTCGCGCCCTTCGCAATCCGGACAGCATGGCGGACAGCTGACTCCTTGATGAGCAAAGGCATTGGCGCCACGGTCCGTAACTCGATCGAGGACCTCGCGGGGTGGGCGCAGGTGGAGCGTCCAGATCTCGCCCGCCTGACCGCGGACGGTGATGTGGTGATCGTCTTCTCAGACATCGAAGACTCCACAATGCACAACGAGGAGTTGGGCGACCGGGACTGGGTCAGGGTACTGGAGCGGCACAACCGGCTCATCGAGAAACTCGTCGTCGAGCACGGCGGACACGTGATCAAGACTCAAGGCGACGGGTTCATGATCGCGTTCGCCGACCCCGAGCAGGCGGTGTTGTGTGGAATCGGGGTACAGCGGGCGTTGCTCAAGAATGCCGAGCAGTGGAACGGAATTCGGGTCCGGATCGGTGTTCACATCGGATCCTCGGTCAGGCGTGGCGACGACCTGTTCGGCCGCAATGTCGTGATGGCCGCCCGCATTGCAGGGCAGGCCGGCGGCGGCGAGATTCTCATCAGCGACGCGGTGCGGGAGGCAATCGCCGGCGCTAGCGGAATCGATCTGTGCGCGCCCCGAGAAGCCGAACTCAAAGGGCTGCAGGGAATTCACCAGCTTTATGCGGTCAAGATTCCCGAGTGACCATTACGGCCGAATTTCCACCTTGTCGTTCGGATTGAAATAACGCTCGGTCCCGTCGGTGAACTTCACCGTGCACACTTCAGGCAGGAAGCCGCCTTCGTATGGGGCAAGCTCGGAAACAACTCTCGTTGCCACCCGCTTCCACGCGTCGTCGCCTTCGCCATACTCGCGGAGCAGGTAACCGGGTAAACGGTTGGTGAGATCGACTGCCCGCAATTGGAGCACCCGGGGAGATGGCGTCGGCATAGTTACCAATTCTGCCGAGTAATTCTTACGAGCAGGTGACGGTTAAGTGCGAACAGGCAGTGGATCCGAGGGTCGCCTGCGGACCAGCGTGGGCCACCAGAACCACGGACCCAAGATGGCGAGAATGGACGGCACGATGAACGAACGCACGATCAACGTGTCGAGCAACAGACCGATGCACACCGTCGAGCCCACCTGGCCAATGGTCCGCAGATCGCTGATCAACATGGCCAGCATGGTGAACGCAAACACCAGACCCGCGGACGTCACCACCCCTCCGGTGCTGCCCAGAGCGCGGATCAGACCGGTATGCAGTCCGCCGTGCAACTCTTCCTTGACCCGGTTGATGAGCAGCAGGTTGTAGTCCGAGCCGACCGCCACCAGAATGATGAACGTCAGCGGCAAGATCAACCAGTGCAGCGGCAGTCCAATCAGGTGCTGCCACAGCAAGATCGACAGTCCGAACGCGCCGGCGTACGAGAACGCCACGGTGGCCGGAATCACGAACGCCGCCACCAGACTTCGCGTTATAAACATCATGATCAAAAAGATCAGTACGAACGCCGCGATCGCGGCGATGAGTAGGTCAGACATCGCGTATTGCTTGATGTCCTTGTCGTTGGAGCCCGAGCCACCGATGTACACACGGGCGCCGGCCAGCGAGGTCTCCTTCAAGATCGTCTTGATCGCCTCGGGAAACATCTCGACATGCTCGACGCCCTCGGGACCCATCGCGTCGCCCTCGTGGGTGACGATGAAGCGAGCAGCCTTGCCGTCCGGCGACATCATCAGCTTCATGCCGGTTTTGACGTCTTCGTTGTCGAAGCCCTCGTGCGGGATGTAGAAGAAGTCGTCGCTGCGTGACTGGTCCCAGTCGTTGCCGACGTTGATCGAGTCGTCATATGTCTGCTGGGTCGATTGTGACTGCAGATCCGCCGAACCGTAGCTGTTGACCAGCTTCGCCTTCAGAGCCTCGGTGTCATCGGCGGTGGCCTTCAGTTGTTCGATGATCTTCGGGAAGGTTTTGTCGACTTCGGACAGCGAGATCCTGGCGAATTTGATGTCCTCGGCCAGGTGATCGATCTGATCGACCGTTGCGAACACCGATCGGAACGTCCAGCAGATGGGAATGTCGAAACAGTGCTTCTCCCAAAAGAAATAGCTTTTGATCGGACGGAAGAAGTCATCGAGATTGGAGACGTCGTCATTGATCTCGTTGCTGACGGCTTCCAGATCCTCCACGGTGAGCACGGTCTTGTGCAGCTCGTCGGAGACTTTCTGAAAGAAAGTGATCTCTTTGCGTAGCACCGCGACCGAGTCGTCTTGGATCTTGGCCTGGGCGTCGGTGTTGTTGTTCTGTTCGATGTTGAACGGCAGCTGAGCGCCATTGCCGCTTCCCTGAGTGGTGAACAGATATGGGATCGACGCGTGTTGGAGTGCGCGGCCAAGAGGCCGGGTCATGCCTTGAACCATCGCGACACCGTTGAGGCGAATTAAAGCTCGGGCGACGCGGTCCAGCGATATGAAGTCGGCGGAATTGCGCATGTCGTGGTCGGTCTCGACCATCAACATCTCGGAGAACAGCTTGCTCTTGGGGAAATGTCGGTCGGCGGCCTGGAAGCCGAGATTGGCGGGCGCGCGGTGCGGCTGATACTGCCGGTCGTCGTAGTTCTGCCGATAGCTCGGCACGAAGATCGCACCGAGCATCACGATCGCCGAACTCGCGACCAAGATCGGCACTGGCCAGCGCACCACGCTGGCGCCGATCCGTCGATACAGCTGTCCCTTCGCTTGCTGTCGCGGTTCGAACATGCCGAACAGACTGCCGACGGTCAACACCGCCGGACCGAGGGTCATCGCGGCGGCAATGGTGAAAAGCATCGTGACCGCAACAGCGGGGCCCATGGTGTGGAAGTAGTTCAGCCGCGCGAACGTCAGGCAGTAGCACGCGCCGGCGATCGTCAACCCTGAACCTACGACGATGGGCAAGACACCTTTGTAGGCGATGTAGAACGCGTCTTCACGGCTATACCCTTTGTGGCGTTCCTCGTGATAACGGCCCATCAAGAAGATGCCGTAGTCCGTTCCGGCTCCCAGCGTCAGCGCGATGACGATGTTGACCGCGAACGACGACAACTCGAGGTATCCGTGGTGCCCGAGGAATGAGATAAGGCCCTTGGCGAACAGCATTTCGATGAGGACGCCGAGGAGTACGGGCAACACCGTCGGAGGAGAGCGATAGACGATGATCAGCATGACCAAGATGAGGATGATGGTCACGATCGTGACGTTGTTCAGGCTGGCGTTGGCGATGCTGAGCGTGTCTGACGCCAGCGGCGCGGCGCCGCTGACGAACACCTTGAGTCCGGGTGGAGGGGTGTTTTGATCCTTGTCGCCGTGGTTGACGATGTTGCGGACGGCGTTGACGGAATCGTTGGCTTGGATCGTCCCGATGTCGCCGGCCAGCCGTAACAGCACATAAGTGCACTTGCCGTCGACGCTCTGCGCCCCGGCGGCGGTGAACGATTTGCCCCAGAGATCCATCACGTACTGCACGTGCTGAGTGTCGTGCTGGAGGCGCTTCATCAACTTGTCGTAGTAAGCGTGGTCCTCGTCGCCCAGTTTACGGTTGGGTGCCTCCAGTACGACCATGCTCAGGTTGGTCGAATTGGACTCGTGGAACTTTTCGCCGATATGCAGCAGCGCCCGCTGCGACGGCGCATAGTGCGGGACCATCGGTCCGGCGAGTTCCTCGGCGACGTCCTCCACCTTGGGCGTGAAGGCCGTCATGGTGACCGCAGCGAAGCCCCAGAAGAAGATGATGGGAATGGCGAACCGGCGCACCATTCGGGGAAAGAACGGACGTTTGACACGGGGCTGGTCGAGGCGATGCTCGCTCATGCGGACTTCACCCTGCACTGGACGTCGGCGTCGGGATGGTTGTCGGTAGCCTCGGGAACGCCGGATTGCGGCGGTGGCAACATCCCGTTGACCAGCATGCGGCAGCGCAGCGGACCACCGTGGACGTGCACTGAGATGGCGCCGGACGCCACCGTCAGTGTGGTGGTTTCGTCGTGGGTCCAGGGCTCATTCGTGAAGGTGACGTCAGCCGGGTGCGGGTGCCCGTCGATGTCGACGTAGACGATCTTGCCTTTCTTGCCGAAGGGGCCGAATACCTGGTACGTGATCCGTTTGACGTTGAATTCCTCAGGGGCCTGCGGACCGTTGACCGTGATGACCGGTTCCGGTTCGGAGAATTGGTGCACTTTGTACATGCACTCCAAGCCGGCGCTGACCGCGATCACGGCAACCAGCGGCATCCAAATTCGCGATAGGACGCTCCGCGCGGTTGGACGAGGGCTCACCCGATCACCCTTTCGAACACCTTCCCCGAATCTTGTACTGCGACCCGACCCCATCGTCGGCGCATATCAACCAGGTTGATATGCGGCCGTTATGACGTTACCAGTACAGAACGGGAACGACTACAACTTGCGGAACGTTATCACCACTCCACGCGCTCGGCAGCCCTGCCAACTGGGACTCAGCCCACCACTTCGGCGGTCCGCAGACGACCCTTGAGCCGCTTTGCACGCAGAAGTTGGATGGCGAGGTTTGTCGAGGTGAACATTGGGATCACGCCGATGAAGGTCCGCTCGGACGGAGTAGCCCCCTGCAGGTACTCCAGACACCCGAAGACGTAGTAGACCGACAGGGCGAACAGCGTGAAGGGAATGCAGAAGGCCATCGGGTTGCCGCGGAGGGCGACGATGCGCTGGGCATATTCGAACTCCGCGGGCGTCATCGATTCGCGCTTGCGCAATTTCCTGATGACTCGCGGCGCAGCTCCGATTTCCTCGCTGAACGGGATCTTCGGCTCGCTCTCCAGCCGGCGTACGTAGACAGTTGCGATCGCCAGCAGCAGGAACGTCACCGCCAGCGCGACCAAGGCGAGCAGGCCCCAGAAATATGTACTCCAACCCAACGTGCTCACAACCAGCTCCTTCGCTTCGCCACTGCGAACCTAACATCGCGAGCGAAATCCGGCCTTTCCGTCGAGACTGCAAGACTGGCTCGTATGCCATCGTTCGACACCCGAGTGCGCGACGCCGGCCCGCAGGATGCGGCTGCCTGCCTGGAGATTTACCGCCCCTATGTCGAGAACTCCGCAGTGAGTTGGGAACTCGAGCTGCCCAGTGTCGAGCAGATGGCGGATCGTATCGCGACGATCAGCGAAACTCACGCCTGGTTAGTCCTTGAAAGAGACCACCGGGCAATCGGATTCGCCAATGGGCACGCTCTATGGAGTCTGCCCACCTACCGTTGGTCCACGCAGACCGGCCTCTATATCAACAGCGGCGACCAACGTCGTGGTGGCGGCCGAACCCTCTACACGCACCTGCTGCGTCGTCTCGGCGAACGTGGGTACCGGCGAGCGTTTGCCGGAATCACACAACCCAACGAGGCCAGCAACGCATTCCACCGGTCCATGGGCTTCCAGGATGCTGGTTTATATCGCCGCGTTGAATGGAAAAACGATCAGTGGCATGACGTCGCGTGGATGCAGTGCGATTTGCCGGGCGCAGCCAACGCCGCCGACCCGCCGGGGTTGATCACCTGAACGTCCCCGGTGTCCGACGAGAACGGAGCAACATGAGCGAGAGCGCGCAGATCGGAACGATCGAAACCCGCGTACCTGCCCGGCTGGACCGGCTGCCGTGGTCGCGCTTCCACTGGCGCGTCGTCATTGGACTGGGCGGGGTCTGGGTGCTGGACGGGCTCGAGGTCACGATGGTCGGCAACGTCTCGTCCCGCCTCACTGAGCACGGCAGTGGAATCGCGCTCACCGCCGCGGACATCGGCACGTCCGCTGCCTTCTACATCGCCGGAGCATGTTTGGGCGCGTTGTTCTTTGGCCACTTGACCGATCGATTCGGACGGCGGAACCTGTTCATCCTGACCCTTGCGGTCTACCTGGCCGCAACGGTCGCGACGGCGTTTGCCTTTGCGCCGTGGTACTTCTTCCTGACCCGATTTTTCACCGGCGCCGGGATTGGTGGCGAGTACGCCGCGATCAACTCGGCAATCGACGAGTTGATTCCAGCGCGGGTGCGCGGACGCGTGGATCTCGTGATCAACGGGACGTACTGGCTCGGCTCGGCCGCCGGGGCGGGCGCGGCGCTTCTTTTGCTGAACACGTCGAACTTCGCGGCCAACATCGGCTGGCGGCTCGCGTTCGGCATCGGCGCGATCTTCGGAATATTCGTCCTTCTGGTCCGGCGCAACGTTCCGGAAAGCCCACGCTGGTTGTTCATCCATGGCCGCAACGAGGAAGCCGACCAGATCGTCGGCGAGATCGAAGCCGACGTCGAGCGGGAGACGGGCCGGCCACTTCCGGAGCCTGACGGTAAACCGCTGAAAGTGCGTCAGCGCGAAACGATTTCGTTTGTCGAGATCGCCAAAGTCGCGTTCATGCTCTATCCGCGACGCGCTGTGCTCGGGTTGGCGTTATTCATCGGGCAGGCGTTTCTCTACAACGGTGTGACGTTCAACTTGGGCACGTTGCTCAGCGGGTTCTACGGAGTCGACGCCGGGAAGGTGCCGCAGTTCTACGTGCTGTGGGCGCTGAGCAACTTCTTCGGCCCGCTGGTGCTGGGCCGATTCTTTGACACCGTGGGGCGCAAGCCGATGATCACCATGTCCTACATGGGCTCTGCCGCCGTGGCCGTGGTGCTCGGGATCCTGTTCGTGACCCAGGCCGGGGGAGTCTGGGCCTTCATTGCCGTCCTTGCCGCGACGTTCTTCCTGGCGTCGGCCGGCGCGAGTGCCGCCTATCTGACCGTCAGCGAAATCTTCCCGATGGAGACCAGGGCTTTGGCCATCGCGTTCTTCTACGCCGTCGGCACCGCAATCGGCGGGATCAGCGGGCCGCTGCTGTTCGGCCAGCTGATCGAGTCCGGCCAGCGCGGACAGGTGATGTGGTCGTTCCTGATCGGCGCCGCCGTCATGGCCGCTGCGGGACTGGTGGAGTTGTGGCTCGGTATCGCCGCAGAACAACGCCCACTGGAGGAATTGGCGCTGCCGTTGACGGTGGCCGACGCCGAGGGCGACGAACAGCCGGAGCGGGGTTGAAAGCGTCGCGCGAGCCACATCGTCGTTAACACTTGCTGAAATTGCATCGGCCACCGGCGCAATTACGCGCTTGGGGGCTGCGCCTTATCGGCAACTTTGGAAGACTCTGGCGTCATGAAGCGACTGCTGATGCTACTCAGTGCCCCCGTCGTGATCGGTCTGGCTGCCTTGGCACACGCCGACCCTCCTTCCGCTCCCAACGACGACGTAGATTTCCTCAAGCAAATAGGCGATGCGGGACTGTCGTATCACGACCCGAAGCAAGCGGTAACGGTCGCCAAGAGCGTGTGCGATTTGGCCGACAAAGGAACGCCCCAGGCCGATATCGAGAAGGACCTGCTATCGGAAAACCCTTCATTTACCACGAGCGGGGTCAGGAAGTTCGTCATCCTCTCGGCCGGTGAGTACTGCCCGAAATTCCTGCCTACCGAGTATCGCCCGAAACCGCCTGCTGAGGGCGACTCTCCCAAACCGCCCGGCTCCTAAGGGAATTAGGCTCCGCCGCGCACTCCCTCGTCGGCCGCTGCGCGCATCCGCTCCGACAGACGGAGCAGGTCGTGTTCACCGATCCCGTTCGCCAGGGTGTAGGCGAGCTGGCGTAATTCAACGGCGCAGGTGCGCAATTCGTCTTCGAGCCGGGTCTGAACCGTGATCATGGCCTTCTCCCTCGGGCAGGACGGGCAATCAGCCCGACAATCCAATGTGCAAAATCTACGTCGTCCAGCAACTAGTCCGCGAGGGCCGAAGACCACTTTTACGAGACATTGACATCGCGTTTACCTGCGACTCGACTCGGCGCATCGGTCACGCACGCCGGAACCGACCCGCTCCAGCGAACTCGGCTCGGGCGAGCAGGTCGCAATGAGCACCAATCTCAGGCTCGTATGTCATTGCGCCACAATGACATCGCCGGGACTGATGCCGGCCGCACGAACAGATCGCGGTCTTGTTCACGATGCGTTCGGCTCTCATCAGATGACCGCGGGGACAGCGCAGCGGCGGCGGCGCGTTGCGAATCGGCGGAAACAGCACCAGTTCACCGACCGCAGTCATAGAGCGAAGGTAAGTGCTGTCCCTGCGTGCGGCATTAAGAAACTAGATGGACTGGCTGAGAAAAGTTCAGCCCGCCGCGGTCTTTCGACCAATCGTGAGTTCGACGAAAGAAACTGAGCATTACTATGTTTCGCGTGCTGCATATCGACGGGTGCTAGCTTCGACCCGTGGCTGAACCCGGAAGACAACTGCGTATCGGCGTGCTCGGCGCGGCCCGGATCGCACCAGCGGCGCTCATCAACCCGGCCAAAGACAACTCTGACGTGGTGGTGTCTGCGGTAGCCGCGCGCGACGGCGCACGCGCTCGGGCATTCGCTGCTAAAAATGGCATTGCGCGGGTGCACGACAGCTACGAGGCGCTGATCGCCGACCCAGAGCTCGACGCGATCTACAACCCGCTGCCGAACGGCTTGCACGGCAAATGGACTCGGGCCGCAATTGACGCGGGCAAACACGTGCTGTGCGAGAAGCCGTTTACCGCCAATGCCGACGAGGCCCGTGAGATTGCCGGCTTGGCGGCGCGGTCCGATCTGGTCGTGATGGAGGCATTTCACTACCGCTACCATCCGCTCACCCTGCGCAGTGAACAGATCATCGCCTCGGGCGCGCTGGGAAAGCTCACGCGGGTCGAAGCCGCCCTCTGTTTCCCGCTGCCGAAGTTCTCCGACATCCGGTACAACTACGCGCTTGCGGGTGGAGCACTGATGGATGCCGGCTGTTATGCCGTACACATGGTTCGCACGTTCGGTGGCTCGACCCCGGACGTGGTGTCGGCCCAGGCGAAACTTCGCGACCCGCAGATCGACCGGGCCATGACGGCAGAGCTGCGATTCCCCGAGGGCCACACCGGTCAGATCCGCTGCTCGATGTGGTCCACCCGCTTGCTGGAAATCAGCACCCGGGTCATCGGCGCGCGCGGCGAATTGAAGCTGTTCAACCCCGTGACCCCGCATTTCATCCACCGCCTCGCCGTCCGGTCCGCCGACGGCAGCCACATCGAGCGCTTTTCGCGCCGACCGTCCTACGCGTACCAGTTGGACGCGTTCGTGGCCGCGGTCCTGCGCGGTGAACCGGTGAAAACGACGCCGGAAGACGCGGTTGAGAACATGACCGTCATCGACGCCATCTACTCTGCCGCGGGCCTTCCCCTGCGTCAGCCGAGTTAATCGAATGCTGGTCGTCCGCGTAAGTTCGCGCCATATCATCGGTTGATGATCGCCGGCGGCTCGGACACCGTGGGCTCGCCGGCATTTACCGACGAGGACTCGGCCCGCTACCACGCCGCGGGCTGGTGGTCGGACACGACGTTGTCTGCCGCGGTCACCCGCAACGCCACGCAGCACCCTGATCGCTGCGCATACATCGACCACCCCGGTGATGCTCTGACATGGTGCGAATTCGACCACGTTGCAATAGCTTTGGCGGAACAACTGACCGGTGCGGGGGTGGCCCGCGGCGACCGGATCGCGGTGTGGCACGGCGACTCGAGCGCCATTCATGCGTTGTTGGTCGCTATCGAGCGCTGCGGGGCGGTCGTGGTCGGCATCGGCGCCCGCGCCGGCGTCCGTGAGGTCACCGCGATCCTTCACACCTCGCGGCCGACCATGCTGATCAGCGACGCTCAGCGAAACGACGACGCGACCCGGGCCGCCGCCGGTATCCCGGTCGTGGTCCTCACCGGCGGGAGCGGGGAACTTCGCCTAGGCCTCGAGGCCGCCCCCGCTGCGCTACCGCTCGGTCGCGCGCTCGGCCCAGATGACGTGTTTCTGATCAACTCGACATCGGGGACCACCGGGCTTCCCAAATGCGTCGTACACACCCAGAACCGCTGGTTTTACTTCCACCAGAAGGCAGTTGCCAATGGGAACCTGACACCGGACGACATCTTCCTGCCCGTCATCCCGATGCCGTTCGGATTCGGGGTGTGGACCAGCCACACCACGCCGATCCTCGCTGGTGCCACCACAGTGATCCTCGATCGCTTCAGCGCCCGTGCGACGTGTGAAGCGATAGCGCAGCACCGGGTCACTGTGTTGTGTTGCGTCAGTACGCAGTTGACAATGCTGGTCGCCGACCGCGCGTCGCGGGAGTTCGATCTGAGTTCGTTGCGGGTTGTTTTCACCGGCGGTGAGGCTTTGCCCGTCCGTCCGGCTGAGGAATTCGAAACACTCACCGGCGCAACTATTCTGCAGTTCTACGGGTCGAATGAAACCGGCCTGCTCAGCGCCACGACTATTCATGATTCGCAGTCGCGCCGGCTGCGAACGGCCGGCCGGATTGTCCCGGAGATGGCGGTGCGCCTCTTCGATCGCGACCAGGACGTGACTACGATTGGTCGCGGCCAGCCCGCATGTCGAGGTCCCGCAACCAGCCTCGGCTATCTCGGCGGCACCGACCACGACAAGCTGTTCACCCGCGATGGGTGGATGAGGATGGGCGACATCTGCGAGATCGACGCCGACGGCTACCTGAGCGTCACCGGGCGCGCGTCGGACTTCATCCTGCGCGGCGGTAAGAACATCAGCGCGGCCCAGGTAGAGGACGCCGCGATTACTTATCCCGCTATCGCCGTCGCTGCCGCGGTGGCGATGCCCGATCCGGTGTTCGGCGAGAAGGTCTGCCTCTACGCGGAACTCGTTGACACGACCCCGATCGATCTGTCGAGCCTGACCGAATTCCTCTTAGCGGCAGGTGTTTCGAAGGAATTGCTTCCCGAGCGGCTCATCGTCGTCGACGAATTACCGAGATCATCGGGCGGCAAGATCGCCAAAGGCCGGCTCCGTGAAGACATTCAGGCCAGGATGGAGGTCGATCATGAACGCCCCTGATGCTCGCCGCGGCGGCCTAGAGGTGTGGGCACCATCGGTCGTTCCACCCATCGGCGTCCACCTTTCAACGGAGCAGGCTCTCGCGGTCGCCTTCCGCCACCTGGCCGGTATCGGGTTCGCCGAGAATCTGGCCGGACACATCACCTGGCAGCCCGATGGGCAGAGCGAGATGTTCGTCAACCCGTGGGGGCTGTGGTGGCAGGAGATCACCGCGTCAGACATCTGCGTGGTCGACGCCGATGCGCGGGTCGTTCACGGCCGGTGGGATGTCACGCCGGCAATTCACATTCACACCGAACTCCATCGTGTCCGCGAGGACGCTCGCGTGGTGATACACAACCACCCGTACTACGTCTGCGTGCTGGCCGCGCTGGGCAGGCTCCCGGAACTGGTGCATCAGACCGGCGCACTGTTCCTCGACGATCTGTGCCTGGTCGAGGCCTACGACGGCGAGATCGACAGTGCCTCGCGCGCAGCCGATCTCGCGGCCCGCATTGGTGGTGCCAATCTCACGATCCTGGCCAATCACGGCGTCATTGCCACCGGCCGCAACCTGGCCGAGGCCGTCTACCGCGCCGCCTCCATCGAACGGGTCTGCCGGCTCGCCTACGACGTGATGCTCACCGGCCTGCAACCCACGCCGATGAACTGGTCGGACATGGCGGGCATGCAGCGGTCACTCATCGAACGGGCGGCCGACGTGTACTGGGCGGGCGCGGCCCGCCTCACCATCAAAGCCGATCCCGCCGTGCTGAGTTGAGCCCGGACCGAAGTGAGCGTGAGGCGATGAAATCGATCGACGAGCTGGCCGCCAACCTGAGTTTCACCACCGCCAAAACGGGCGAAGACCGGTCGGTCACGTTCCTGCCCGATCCGCCCAGGGCGTCGCGCCACTACACCTTGATCTCGGTGGACGACCACATCGTCGAACCACCGGACACCTTCACCGGGCGTCTGCCGCAACGATTCGCCGACCGTGCGCCGAAGGTGGTCGACACCGACGACGGCGGCCAGACGTGGGTGTACGACAACCAGGTACTGCCCAACGTCGGCTTCAATGCGGTCGTCGGGCGACCGGTGTCGGAGTACGGCTTCGAGCCAGTCCGCTTCGACGAAATGCGCAGAGGCGCATGGGATATCGATGCCCGAGTGAAAGACATGGACCTCAACGGCGTCTACGCGTCGTTGAACTTCCCGTCATTCCTGCCGGGTTTTGCCGGCCAGCGGCTGCAGCAGGTGACCCACGACCGCGACTTGGCGCTGGCGGCGGTGCGGGCATGGAACGACTGGCACCACGAGGTGTGGGCCGGTTCGCATCCGGGCCGGATCATCCCGTGCCAGCTGCCCTGGCTGCTGGATCCTGGACTCGGTGCGCAGATGATCTATGAGAACGCCGAGCGGGGCTTCCATGCGGTCACCTTCAGTGAGAACCCCTCCATGCTGGGGTTGCCCAGCATTCATTCGGGTTACTGGGACCCGATGATGGCTGCGTGCGCGGAGACGGGCACCGTGGTGAACCTGCACATCGGGTCATCGGGTTCGTCACCCTCGACCACCGATGACGCGCCACCGGATGTGCAGGGCGTGCTGTTCTTCGCCTACGCCATCTCGGCTGCGGTCGACTGGCTCTACTCCGGGCTGCCGAGCAGGTTTCCGGACCTCAAGATCTGCTTGTCCGAGGGCGGAATCGGCTGGGTCGCTGGGCTGTTGGATCGTCTAGACCACATGCTGAGCTACCACGAGATGTACGGCACGTGGGCGGCGTTAGGGGAGAGCCTGACACCGGCCGAGGTGTTCACCCGCAACTTCTGGTTCTGTGCCGTGGAAGACAAGTCCTCGTTCGTGCAGCACGATCGCATCGGCGCTGACAACATCATGCTGGAAGCCGACTATCCGCACTGTGACTCCACCTGGCCGCACACGCAGGAAACGGTGCACGAGCAGATCGGGGATCTCCCGCCGAACCTGATCCGAAAGTTCACCTGGGAGAACGCTTCACGACTGTATCGTCACCCCGTACCGGCCGATGTGCAGCACGATCCAGACGCGTTCTGACGAGCCGATGGTGAGTCCAGGCGATGTCGGGCGGCTAGACTCCGCGGCCATGACGGTATCGCAACCCTTACTGGAAGGCCGCCGGATTCTGGTGACCGGAGCCGCCACTGGGATCGGGGCCGCAGCCGTACGCGCCTTGCACAACGCGGGGGCCGAAGTAGCCGCCACCTACCACCGCAGCCCCGTCGCAGCTGACGCGCCAGCCATCACATGGGTGCAGTGTGACGTTCGCGATGCCGACTCGGTGGACGCCGCTTTCGAGCGCGCGGCACAAGAACTCGGCGGCCTAGACGTGCTGGTCAACGCCGCGGGACTGTGGCAACCGGGAGTGCCGGGGTCCATCACCAGCGAGGAGATCGACTCTCTCTTGGCGACCAACGTCAAAGCGACGATGCTGACGAATCAGGCCGCCCACCGTCTCATGCGCGAAAGGGGCGGCCATATCATCAATTTCGGTTCCGCTGAGGCCGTGATGGGCAGCCCGTTCGCGGCGGTCTACGCCGCCACCAAGGGCGCTGTTCAGGCCTGGACCCGCTCGGCGGCCAAGGCGTGGGGCGCGGATCGCGTCACCGTCAATGCGCTCGCGCCGGCGGTACAGACGTCGGGCGCCGACCGGTTGCGCGAGTTCCTCGGACCGGATGTCGCCCCGTACATCGATCAACAGATGAAGCTATCCATCCCGCTGGGCGGCAAGCTCGGTGATCCCACCGACGACCTGAGTCCGGTATTGGTATTCCTGGCCAGCACGGCGGCCCATTTCATCACGGGTCAGCTAATACCCGTTGACGGCGGACTGGCGATGGTCGGCGGCTGAGCGGGCATCGCGACATGGATCGACTCGGCATTGAGATGCTCAGCGTGTTCGGCATGCCTCCGGTTGATTACGTCCACCTGACGGCCGATCTCGGCTGCCGATACATCACCGTCGGCATGGTCGGGTTTGCTCCAGTGAAAGCTCTTAATTATCCGCCGTTTTCGCTGCGCGACGACCCCAAACTGCGCCGAGACCTGCTTGTGGCGCTGGACGAGCGCGGAGTGTCGATCTCGTTGGGCGAAGGGCTGCTCATTGCCCCACAGGTCGATGTCCACTCCTACGCCGCCGATCTGGACGTCATGGCGGAGTTACATATACCGCGGATCAACACCGTCAGCTTGGAGCCTGATCGGCCGCGAGCATTCGACGAACTCGCTGCGCTGACGGCACTGGCCGCCGACCGGGGAATTCGAACGTGTGTCGAACCTGTTGTCGGGCTGAGCATTGCAGACCTTCCGTCGGCGATGGCCGCCGTGGAGTACGTAAACCGTGACGAGATCAGCCTGCTCATCGACACGATGCATGTGGCCCGTTTTGGGGCTACCGCCGACGAGCTTCGTGCGATCCCGGCGGAACGGATCGGCTACATCCAGCTGAGCGATACCACGATGCAAAAACGCTTGCAGCACTACGCCGAGGAAGCCATGTTCGAAAGGTTGGCGCCCGGCGACGGTGAGCTGCCACTGCTTGACCTGCTGGCCGCATTACCGGAAGAGCCGGTCGTCGGCCTGGAAATACCGATGCGATCGAGCGCAGAGGCCGGCGTCAGTGCTCGCGACCGATTACTGCCGTGCGTTGAGCGCGCACGGTCCTTGCTGACTGAATTGGGTCAAACGGACTAGCCAACAGTTGAATTCGAGCCGGTCAGCTGCCGAGGGCCTTCTTGATCAGCTCGTCCTGTTTTTGTCCGACATCGGTGACGAATTCTTGGGGCGCGAGTGCATACGTGGGCCCGTCGAATTCGATCGTGACCAATGCCTTGTTTTCGGTGAACAGCAGAACCGTCACGCCCTTGGAATGGTCCGTGGACTGCCCGGTCACCGTCGAGCCCCCCACCCCGACTTCAACGCGCAGCGACTTGGCTTGCAGCGTTTCACGATGCGTGGCCTTGGCCGAGTCGAGCGCACTCGCGGCGGCTTCGATGTCCGGCAGGATCTGGATGGTGTCGACGATCGAGTGGCTGTGGTCTGAGTCGGTAAAGGTGACGGTCGCTCCCTGTTGACCGTTCGGGTCTTTGGTGGCCGGACCGGCGGTAAAGGCGTCGGGGGCTTTGATGTCGCTGGCCTTGATCAGCAACGTGGTGTAGTCACCGATCGCCGGGTGCGTGGTGGTGGCGGATCCCGACGACGCCGTCGACGATTTCGAATCGTTGCCACAGCCGGCAGTCGACACCACCAGCGTCGCCGCGATCACCGTCGTGGCGATCACCGGCGGCGGAATCCTCATCACACCGAGCTCCTTTTTACGTCAGATAACGTCAAACCGTATCCCAGAGCGGTCTGACGTGGCGATTCGTCTGCGGCTTTGCGGCGCCGAATCGTTCTCAGGGGTGCTCACGCCGGTACGCCGAGCCGCCATCGTCATATCGGTGTTTGACCGGTCGCATGCCCGGGAAGCCACTGGGTGCGAACAGACAACAGTTGATCGTTGAAGCATCCAAAACCCGAATGCGCTTATAGCGCAGTTCGAGTGCTGCGCGTCAGCTGATTCGCACGGAAGTCCGACACTGACGAAAGGGGAGATCCATGGCGGATCACAACAGTGGGCCAGAAGAAGGCGTCAAGGGTGCGGTGGAAGGCATCAAAGGCAAAGTGAAGGAAGTCGGCGGAACGATCGCCGGACGAGACGACATCAAGAAGGAGGGCGAGGCCCAGCAGGACAAGGCCGACGCCCAGCGTGACGCGGCGAAGAAAGAGGCGGAGGCCGAGTCGGCTCGCGCCGGCGCCGAGTCCGCCGAAGAGCGGCAGAAAAAGCACCAGTAGTCCTGGATTGCGTGCGGTCCGGTCCGTTGTCGCGGGCCGGACCGTTTCGCATTCGGACCTACCCAGAAAATCGAGAGCGAGTTTTAGGGCTCCCGTCGTGTCGGCCACGGCGGCGGCGGCGCGCAACGCGGTGCACCTCGCGCACGTACTCAAGTCGGCGGGATATCCCGCGTATCAATAGTTGTCGACGGTTATCCGGCTGCGACTTCTTCACGAGCATAGAGACCGCTGCCGGTGATGAACGGCAAATCCAAGGTCGTCCTGATGCCGGGCGAGGCGGCGATCACCGCCGGGATGGCATTGACGATACGTCCGGCGGCTCCGGAGATCGCCGCCTGATTGTGATCGCCGAAGCGGCTGCTCGGCACGATGTCAACCGCATACGAAGGCTCACCGGTGATTTCGATGCGGTAGGAGCCGCCGCCCGCTGCGGGCTGTGGCAAATCTGGCCGCAGATCCGGTCGTAAGCGGGTGATGTGCTCGATGACGATCGCCGGGTGGCCCTTGACCATGCCGCGGATCTCGAATTGCAAGACAGCCAAAGTGCCTTTGGCGACGCGGCCGACCGCGATGTCGAAGTCCTCGGGCGCCGGCTCGCGCTGATACGACTCGCTGATCTCGTCGACCTCGATGCCGAGGCCCGCGGCGAGCTGCCGGATCGCGGTGCCCCACGCGATGCTGAGCACGCCCGGCTGCAGCAGCATGGGAATCTCGTCCATCGGACGCGCAAACCCCATGTAGTGCATGACTTCTGCGCCGTCGTAGGACGCGTAGTCGTGGATCTCCATGCAGCGGACCTGCTCGATGCGCTGGCAGGTGCTGGCCAGCGCCAGTGGAATCAGGTCGTTGACGAAACCAGGGTCGACGCCGCTGATAAAAAGACTCGAATTGCCTTGTAGTGCGGCATCTTCCACACGCCGGATGTATTTATCCGGCATCACGCCCCAGGGGTACTGCAGCAACCCGGGCGAGGAACCCACCACGTTGATACCGGCGCCGAGAATGCGCATCACGTCGGCCATGGCTTCGGGGAGGCGAGTGTCGCCCATCGCGCAGTACACGACGGCCTCCGGCCGGGCGGCGATCAGGGTGTCGAGGTCGTCGACCGCGGCGATCCCGGTGGACACATCCAGGCCGGCGAGTTCACCGGCATCCTTGCCGACTTTGTCCGGCGTCGAAACGCAGAGGCCGGTCAGTTCGAATTGCGGATTGGTGATCAGCTCGATCAGCGCCAGCCGACCGACGTTCCCCGTGGCGACGTGGGCGACTCGGATCGCCATAAGATGTACTCCATCCCTGGATGCGCGCGACAGATCGCCTTTGACGCTAGTCCACGGCCAATGCCGGCGCGGGCGTTGCCTCCCATCCACGAAACCCCGCGATAAGAGCCACCGTTCGCACTCCTCGAACGGTCTCGAAGTGGCGGTCGACGCCGGCTAGTTCAGCTCAGTTACCGAAACTGCCGCGGTGCGACGCCGTATCAGGACTACCGGGGCCCTGCAGGTGGCTGGCCGCGAAGTCGGCGCCCTGAGCGATCACGCTGCCGTCTTCCACATAGCTGTTGTGGGCGGCGAAGTTCACCCCTTCGGAGCACACCGGGTCCTCGACCGCGCACACTTCGATGGTCTTGGACTGATACAGCGGGCCAATCACGAGCTGCGGCTGACCGAGAAAGTTCATCGCGCGGACGTTGGGCGTGCCAAAGAGCACAACGGCGGCAACATGATTGGCGACAGCGGGATCAAGCGGCTTGGGGATGGATGCCGGGTCGACGTCTTGTGGCACCGAGTCCGGCACGGCGGGGGACGTGACGAAGCCGGCGACCGCAGCGCCCTGCGAATATCCGCCGAGCACTATTTTGGTGTTCGGGCAGGACGCGGCCTCGGATACGACGTGCCCGCCGGCGTCCCTGATGCCGTCGAGTCCGGTCGACCACTGGTCGCTCGCCGGGTAGTTGACCGGATAGACGTCCACTGACTTCCCGGGCAGTCGGGCGCGCAGCGCATCTACGAACGCCTGGCCGGTCGGCCCTACGCCGGGATCTTCACCGGTGCCACGCGCAAACACCACTTGGGTATCCGGACACTGCGCGTTGGCCGGCGGAGCGGTATAGGCGGACGCTGCGGAAATCCCAAGCCCCCACACGGCGGCGAGCGCAGCACTGACTGGACGAGTGACGCGATGCGCATTCATGAGGCAAAAGGTTCCCATACGGATGTTTCTCCAAACTTAAAATTTCCTGGGTAAACCCTGAGGAGGCAGGTGATTCGGCTGAGTTCGCTCGCTCGAAGGGATCGGCCGCCAGTTGGGTGATACGGCAGGTCATTTCAGGGGTGCGTATCGATGCTGGTCGGCGCATCAGCCACTTTCACCAACCGGACCCGGGGCAGGCCCGGAACGCCGTCTGTGAGAAACCATCGAAAGGCCAGGTTGCCGCGTGGATAGTCAAGTGTGGTCAACGAATTCGGGTGTGTCGTCACCCCTCGAGACAGCACAACGGTCACTGAACCGTCAGCGTTCGGCACCGCGGTGTGGCCGTTGACCGAGCAGCGCGCATCAGTGACGCCGTGCGTAGCCATGAATTGGTTCCACACCACCAGATTCCAGAATCTGCACGACGGCGGGTGGTGCGTGATCACCAGCGCCTCGTCCTCGTCGAGCACAAAGCTGCCGTAGGAGTAGCAGGCGTCGCGGGCCGACCATCCGAAATTCGCGTCCCGAACCTGGTAGGGGTCGGCGAATTCATTTGCTGAGTGCGCGATCTGGTGTCCCAGGGAGTGCGACTTGTCCACCCGAGCACCCACGGCCAACGGGACAATCGCGAACATGGTTCGCATCCAGGTGGCTGCGGCACGAAGCTTTGCCGCGGTTTCGGCATCGCCATGTCGGACGGGCTCGGGCTCGTCGAGCGATTCGATGTGCCAGTCGATCGGGCGACCCGTCTGTGGGTCGGCCTGGTAGTCGCGGGTCATCAGTACTGCCGCATCCGGTGTCGGCCCGAGCTCGAACGAGAAATTGCCGTCGGCATCGAAGTCGATATCGTCGTCGCGCACGATGGCCACGATCCGATCCGACCAGGCGCCCGGCGAGGGCTCGTTGTACGCGGTGAGGGAGAAGTAGACACTGTCGCCCCGGTTGCCGCTGATGCGGTAGCGACGTTCGGGGTCGACCGGACAGATGTAGTAATAGGCATCGGTGTTGTCGCCGCCCCACCGGCGGTCACGCCGGAACGGGGTGTTGACGGCCACGAACAAGGGTCGGCTCGGCTCACCGAACAAGCAGGTGTCGAACGCGACACCCAAGGTGGTGGCCAACATTCGGTAGCCGTCGCCAATCTGCTGGTCGTCGGTGACGGCACGCTCACCGTCCAGAAACGCGCGATCCAATCCGCCCAGGGTCTCCAGCAGCTCACGCCATGCCGCGGTGGACTCGTGCTCGCTTGTGGTCATCCGGTGATCCCTCTCGTTATCAGTTCCGCCGTCCGGTTCACCCAGGACTCGTCGAGAGCATCGCCGCGGGTGAGCAGCGCCAGAAAGGTGGTTCCGGCCACGACTTCGACGACCTGCGCGGCGGTGACGTCCGACCGGGCCTCACCACGAACGACCGCGTCGGCAAGGCGATCCGTCAGTCCCTGGGACAGGATGTTGCCGAAGCGCTCCAGCAGTGCCGCATGCAGCGTCAGATCGGCCGCCATCTCAGCGACCAGCCCGGGGAGGGCGGCGCGGGCCGCCGGGGTGGTCAACACGGCCGCGGTGCGGCTGACCATCTGGCGAACGTCTCCGGCCAGCGACCCGGTGTCCGGGAGCGCGGTCGCGTCGCTGATCGGGAAAACGGCTTCGTGAACAAGGTGCGCTTTGCTCGGCCAACGGCGGTAGATCGCGGGCTTGCTGGTACCGGCGAGGCGCGCGATCGCATCGACTGAAAGTTCCGCGTAGCCGGTCTTGGCAAGGAGCTCGACGGTCGAGCGCAGCACCGCGCTATCGATGCGCTTATCGCGAGGGCGGCCAAGCTCTGTCGTCATTACGAAACTCAGAGTAACATAAGTCGGCATGACCGATTCCGGGCCCGCCGTCGTACATCTCGACGACCTCGCGGTGCCACGGTTCAGCCCGGACGTCGACCAGATTCGGGGCCTGATGGCCACGATGGCGCCGGAATGCCCGCTGGACGCCGACGTACTGCACGCCAAGGCGGTGGCCGAGACGGGACTGACCGACTTCGGTCCTGGCGACTACCGCGAGCGCCTCGAGGTGTACCTCGCCGCGCTGCGCGAAATCGACGGCTTGAATACCGCGGGGATCGTCAATTTCCACGCACAGGCATTGCAATTACTCAAAAATCGACTGCTGCTCAACGACCTGCTGGCGCGCCATCCCGAGATTCGCGAGATCGACCTATCGCCGCCGGTCGTCATCGCCGGTCTGCCCCGGACCGGCACCACCCATCTGCACAACCTGCTGGCAGTGGGCCCGACATTTCGCACCATTCCGTACTGGGAGAGTGTCGAGCCGTTCCCGCTGCCGGCCGAGCACGGAATCGAGCCCGATCCACGCAAGGCCCGGATGGACATGGCGGTCGACTTCATGAACGCGGCGATGCCGCACTTCCCGCTGATGCACGAGATGACCACCGAGCATGTCCATGAGGAGATTCAACTTCTAGCAAACGATGTGTCGACGATGCTGTTCGAGACGCTTGCCCATGTGCCGCGTTGGCGCGACTATTACCTCGCGCACGACCAGACATCCTCCTACGAGCACCTCCGACTGCAGCTGCAAGCCCTGCAGTTTCTCCGAGGCGGCCGCCGGTGGCTGCTGAAATCGCCCCAGCACCTCGAACAGTTGCCGGTCCTGGACGCGGTGTTCCCGGGGGTCGTCGTCGTATTCACCCACCGCGATCCTGTCCCCGTCGCCCTCTCGATGCTGGCGATGCTGACCTACACCGCACGGATGCATCGCTCCCCGGTGCCGGTCCACGAAATAGCGGCATCGTGGTGCGACCGCCTGGAGCTGATGCTGGACACGCTGGCGCGGGATCGAGACCTCATACCGCCCGAGCGCTCGGTCGACGTCCGCTTCGAGGAGTTCATCAGGGACGAACTCGGCGCCGTCGAGCGAATCTACGAACTGGCGGGAGAGCCGCTGACCAACCCCGCCCGCGCCGCGGCGGTCGATTACCTGGACCACCATCGACGCGGACGGCTGGGCACGATCGCGACCTCGGCCGAAATGTTCGGACTTGACGAGCACGATCTGCCCAGCCGTTTCACCCGCTATCGCGAGCGTTTTTCAGTCTGACGCGCTCAGGCGGCTTCCTGGGGTGCCGGCGCGTCGTTCGGTACATCCCCGGCCGGGGCAGCCTCGGGTGCCGGCGGCGGGGGAGGCGGAGCGTCGGGGGCGGGCGGCGGGGGAGGCGGAGCGTCCGGGGCCGGCGGGGCGTCCGGCGGCGGGGGCATCGGGGCCACGGCGTTCGCCAGCACAGGTGCCGAATCGGCCGGTGCATCCCCGTCCAGGGGCAGATACATGTGGTGGCTGAACTGGGGCTGGAAAGCGCCGCCGCCGCCGATGCGCACGCCCCCACCACCCTCGCCGCTAGCGACGGGAGTGCCGTCGGGCAATGTGACGGCGGTGTGGCCACCGTTCCAGCCGATCACCAGGGCGCCCGGTGCCGTGCCGTACTTGAAGCCCCGAGCCAGCAGTGCCGACTCTTCGTTGCCGGTGTTGAACCGCCCGCTGAAGGCGGGCCGGTCTGTCGCCACATTCGAAACTAAGGAAGCCAGACCGGAGCAGTCCGTTCCCGCGGGTGAGTTACCGCCGGTGATGTACGGGGTACCCGACATCTGTTGCAGCAGTGTCATCAGCGTTGCTAAAACAAACATGAGCCGGGACGGTACTTACAAGATCAAATTCGAACCAAACTTTGTGCAGGCCATCACCTTTGCGCGCAGAACATGACGCAGGTCTCATCTTGGGACGAAAGGTGCTGGTAGGGGGGCTCTCGCAAGGGCAATTCGACACGGGTGGAAGAGTAACTCGTTCTTGACTTTTCGGCACGGAAAGCCTCAGATCCAGCAACTTTAGGCCAAAACCGCCCTTTAGCAAAGTGTTATTCGTCACCTACATCAAAATCGCCTGATACGCCTCATTCTTCACATCGCACTCAGCCAACGTTTAGGCGCGCGTTGGCCTTTCGTCAGAAGTTCGCGCGTCGTTCGTTATTTACACATTGCCCGCCGTTCAATGCGAGATGGTCGCGCGGGGCGGTACTGATCAGCGTAATGGGTTGCATCGCAGCAGTATGCACTTTCGAGTTGCGAATGATGTTGTAGCCCAACTACTTATCGCGAGCGACCTTGTTGATCATTCGCGCCGTGGCCCGCTCGATCAATTCGCGCCGATCCTCTGGGTTGCGCTTGCGTTCGGCTGTGCGCAGCGCACTCGAAATGGTCAGCCCGCGTTCGTAGGCGGTCACTACCCGCGGATCCACATATGATCGCCTCGCCACCGCGGGAGTGTTCCCCAACTGGTCGGACACCGCACGCATGACGGCAGCCTCTTCACGGCGACGTGCCGTTTTCGAGGTTGGATCACCAGCGATGGCGAAGGCCTCGGCGGCGAGAACCGTTCCATGCCACGTTCGTAGGTCCTTGACACTGAACTCATCACCTACGAGTTCCCGGAATCGCCCGTTGATGTCGTCGGCATGGACTTCCGACCAACCGTCTGAGGTCCGGTACGCAAGCAGACGTGGCGTCGTGGCCTCGGCTCGCATCAGTGACCCGACAGCGCGGATCACTAAAGGATCCTCTAGGGAAATCGTCCGGCGCACACCACTTTTCGCCGGATAATCAAATTCGACGCTGTCACGCTTCAGGTGCACGTGCTCGCGCAGCAAGGTCGACAGGCCGTAGGAACCGTTCTCGTCGACGTACTCCTCGCCCCCCGCGCGGAAGTATCCCTGATCTATCAGGTGCTGGGCGAGCGCCAGAATGCGGTCGCGTGCCACGCCGCGACGTCGCAGGTCCACGAGGAGAGCAAGGCGCCAATCGGGCAGCTGCTTGGCGAGCCTGAGCGTGCGCTCGTACTTCTCCTCGGATCTCTCGTCCTGCCAGCGTTCGTGGTAGATGTACTGCCGGCGTCCGGCAGCGTCGGTGCCGACCGCTTGAATGTGGCCGTTGAGGTGCGGTGAGATCCAGACGTTCTTCCACGCTGGGGGAATCACCAAGGCTTCGATCCGGGCGAGCACCTCGGCGTGGGAAACAGGGGCGCGGTCGTCGTCGACATAGGAGAACCCACGGCCACGGCGCACTCGGTGCAGCCCCGGTCCGCTGACATTGCTAGTGCGCAGCTTCATGGCGACCCAATTCCGAGGCATCGGCGTTCGCCCGGATTCGCTTTGTACTCCACCGCTCTCATTTACCCAGCGGATAAGACGCGCTAACGCCGCTGCCTGCACCGCAGACCCGACACGACCGGATCATCCGTCGTGTTGAGAGTCGACATGAGACGGTAGTTACTCATGCAGGGCTTTGAGTACGTCAATTACGAGACCTTTGGACGGCGCTTCTTCGAAGTGGCGGTGACCGAAGAACGCGTCGGCGCCGCGTTCGCCGCGATCGCCGGTAGCCAGTTCGAGATGCCGCCGATGGCACAGGGGCCGGGGAAGTTCGCCCGAGTCAGTGCCGCCGTCACGATCAAGCAGCCCAAGGTCACCCGGCATGTCGCCGAGACGATCAGTTTTGACATTCACATCCCGCTGCTGATCGACCTGCTCGTCGACCTCCGAATCGACAAACAGAGATTCATCGTTGACGGTGACATCGCGCTCAGCGCCACCGCGCGGGCCGCGGAGCCGTTGTTGCTGATTGTCGATGTCGCCAAGCCGCGATCGTCGGACATCGCGGTGCATGTGTCGTCGAAAAGCATCCGCGGCGAGATTGTGCGCGTGATCGGCGGCGTCGACGCGGAAATCCGCCGTTTCATCGCTCAATACGTCAGCGAGGAGATTGATGCGCCTCAATCGCAACAGGCGCAAGTTATCGACGTCGCCGAACAACTCGATCAGACCTGGACCGGGATCTGATCACTGAGCCCACGGTTTACCAGGCTGGGACGTCAGGGTATGTACAGCCCGCCCGCGGACCGGGTTTCCCCAAAGCAGAAAGTGAGACGGCGTGGCTCAAGTCAATGTTTCGACGACCTCGAGACTTTCTCCCGAGTCTGCGTGGAAGTTGGCGTCGGACCTGAACCGGTTCGGCGATTGGATGACCATCTTCGGGGGCTGGCGCGGCGAAGTACCTGACGTGATCGAGAAAGGGACCTGTGTCTCGTCGCTGATCAAGGTCAAGGGATTTCGCAACATCGTCCACTGGACGGTCACGCGATACGACGAGCCGAAGGAGATCGAACTCTCCGGCCGCGGTCGCGGCGGAATAGGGATCACGGTCGCGATGCGGGTGAAGGACAACAACCCCGGATCGACGTTCGACCTCACGGCTGACTTAAATGGTGGCCTACTCAACGGACCGGTGGGGCGGCTGGTCGCACGGATCATTACGTCGGACGTGCGAAAGTCGGTGTGCAACTTGGCTTCTCTGGAATAGGTCACGCTGCCGGGTGGTGGGCGCGAGTCCAGTCTCGCTCGACCTGGCGGATGCGTCGGCCCTCCATCGTCAACCAGCCCAGGGCGGCGCCGGCCGTCAGCAGCGTGACGATGATCGCGCCGATCCCCACGCCGACATGCCCACCCGCGAAGCTGGCCACGCAGACAACGAACGCCGCGGCCGCCACCGCAACAGAAACCAGACCGGGAATCCGTGCAGTGTTTTTCGTGCGATCGCCCGGCAGAGGCGTGGTGCCGTGCTGATCGTCGATGAGGTCGCGTGCGGTGTTGCCCATAGATTCTCCTTGCATCGCCTACGTCTTAACGTGCAGGGCAGATACCCCCATCGAGAGAGGCGAAACAGAGGGAGCAGCCGAGGGCTACCGGTTTGTGCCAGGGTGCGAGGGGCTACAAAAGAACAATGACGTCAGTCGTGGTCGTGGGCAGCGGGTTTACCGGATTCGAGTGCGCGCGGCGGTTGGCCCGCCGATTACGCAGGACCGACGCCCAAGTGACGATCATCTCCCCGGTCGACTACATGCTCTACACGCCACTGCTACCGGATGTGGCCGGCGGCGTGGTCGACGCGCGATTCGTCGCGATCCCGTTGGCCGGAACGCTGAAAGGTGTGCGCGCCATTCGCGGTCGGGTGGACGACGTAGATCTCGACGGACACCGACTACAGTTCACCGATCTCGAGCAGCGCTCCCGCGAGCTTTCGTGGGACCGATTGGTCTTGACGCCCGGATCGGTCACGCGTCTGTTCGATATTCCCGGATTAGCCCACTACGCAAGGGGTTTGAAGTCGACGGCGGAGGCGCTTTATCTCCGCGACCACGTGCTGCAGCAACTGGAACTGGCGTGTCTGGAAGAGGACCCCGAGTTGGCCCAGGCGCGCCGCACCATCGTCGTGGTCGGCGCTTCGTATTCCGGCACCGAGCTGATACTGCAGCTTCGCGCGATGGCCTACGCTGCCGCCAAGCAGATGAATTTCGATCCGGCAGAAGTGAAATTCCTGCTGCTCGACCTCTCCGAACAAGTGATGCCGGAGGTCGGTGAGAAGCTCGGCGCCCGCGCTCAACGCGTACTACGGAAACGCAACGTCGACGTCCGATTGGGGTTGACGCTCAACGAGGTTCACCCGGATTATGTCGTGCTCAGCGACGACGCCCGCGTTGGCACCTACACCGTGGCATGGGTGACGGGAGTGACGGCCGCACCCCTGATCGGGACGCTCGGCCTGCCGACCGAGAAGGGTCGACTCAAGGTGCAGACCGACCTGTCGGTGCCGGGACATCCCGATGTCTTCGCCGCCGGTGACGCGGCAGCGGTGCCAGACGTCACGCAGCCGGGCAAGATCACGCCGCCGACGGCACAGCACGCGACGCGTCAAGGCAAGACACTCGCTAACAACGTCGCGGCCAGCCTCGGTCACGGCAAGACGCGCGAGTACAAACACCACGACATGGGGTTGGTCGTCGACCTGGGACCGCACCAGGCCGTAGCGAACCCATTGAAAATCCCGCTGTCCGGGTTCCCGGCCAAGGTCGTCACACGCGCCTACCACCTGTATGCCATTCCGCGGGGAGTCAACCGTTGGGCCGTTACCCTCGCGTATCTGACCGACGCGATGTTCGCGCGGTCGGTGGTGTCGCTGGGCCTCGCGACGCAGAGCGACGCGGAATTCTCCACCAGCGAAGGCATCCCCTTGCCGGAAACCGGCTGACACCAACACAACTACCGCTCGGGCGCGACGGCATCGGCGCACGTTAGGTTATGCCGGTGAAGTTCGTCCTTGCCGCCTACGGCAGTCGCGGCGATACCGAACCGTGTATCGCCGTGGCCGCGGAGCTGCAGCGCCGTGGTCATGACGTACGGATGGCGCTCACGGTCCCGGCGGACCTGCGCACCTACGTCGAGACCGAAGCGCTGGTCACCGTTCCCTACGGGCGGGACTGGCAGGAACTTTTGAGCGATGAAGACTTCACTCGGATGCTGCAGAACCCGATGAGCGCGATCCCACAGGCCGTGGAGTATGTGGCTCAGGTCGTGGCGGAAAAAACCGCGACCCTGGTGTCGCTGGCCGAGGATGCCGATCTGATCGTAGCGGGGATGACGGAGCAGGAGCCCGCGGCCAATGTCGCCGAGTACTACCGCATCCCGCTGGCCGCACTGCACTTTTTTCCGGCGCAGATACTGCAGCACGGATCCCCGGACGACAGAGTTTCAGTGAAATCCGATCAGGCGCAGCGCCGGGCGTTGGGTTTGCCGGAGGAGCCTCGCCTACGGCGGCCGCTGGAAATCCAGGCCTACGAGAAATTCTGCGTGCCTCGACTGGCAGCCCAATGGGAGGACAGTGACCGGCCCTTTGTGGGGGCGCTGACGCTGGAATTGGAAACCGCCGTCGACAACGACGTGCGAGCGTGGATCGCGAGCGGCGCACCGCCGGTGTACTTCGGCTTCGGCAGTACGCCGGTCCAGGCACCCGCCGACACGATCGCGGTGATCGGTGCGGCCTGCTCCCGGGTCGGTGTTCGTGCGCTCGTTTGTTTGGGTCACAACGAATTTGACGGAGATGAGGTCGAGGATCACCTCAACATCGTCCGGCAGGTGAGCCACGCGACCGTCTTTCCCGCCTGCCGCGTCGTGGTCCACCACGGCGGGGCGGGGACCACCGCCGCCGGCCTACGGGCCGGGGTGCCGGCTTTGCTGCTGTGGAACGGTCTCGATCAGCCGATCTGGGCAACTTCGGTCGCATTCCTCGAAGTTGGTCTGGGACGGCGTTTTTCGGAGTCGACCTTGGATTCCCTGGTGGCTGACCTGCGCGCGGTCCTCACCCCGCACTACGCGAGCCGAGCCGCAGCAGTCGCGGATCAGATGACCCCGCCGTCCGAAAGTCTCAGTCGGACAATCGATCTGCTCGAAGCGGCCGCAGCGCGGGGTTGTCAGGACTGAGAAGGCCGTACCTGACGGACCGGACGAATGTCGATCGCGTCGATCGTCAAGACCCGGCGGCGAAACCGCCAACTCCCATCGGCGCTGCGCTGATAGTCGTCCGCGTAGCGCAGGTGCCAGGTGACGTCGCGGATCTGATCGTCGTGCCGGACCCAGTGGTGCGCGATGCAGCCGATCCGTCCGCGGGCTGAATCGGGCTGGAGGCCGGCGTCATAGACCTCGCCGACGACCGCGTGCTGGGTGCGGACGGTGGCCGCGACAGCGCCAAGTGCCGCTCCGATGTCGGGGTGGCCGCGATACGTGGTGACTGGCTCCAGGACGGCCGGCGGATCGGGCAGTACCAGCTCCGCGTCGTCGGTGAAAAGATCTGCGAGCGAATCGAATTGTCGGTCATCGACTCCGGCGGCGTAGCGGTGTACAAGGTCGGTCAGCGCCGCCCGCTCGTCGGCGCTCAGCATGGCGCAAGGGACAGTCGCTGGGCACACGCGGACAGCTCGTCCTTGGCTTGCTCGAGGTCGGCAATCGGCGGCATGGCCAGCACAATCCGGTTGGCGCCCGCAGCGGCCAAACGCTCGGCACGTTCCTGATCGATCTTGCTGACCGAATGCCCCAGCGTCAGTTCGATGTCGTCGACGTCGCGTCCAACTGCCGCAGCCTCATCGCGCATCAGCCTCAACAGGCCTTCCAGCTGCGCGCCGGCCACCCCCAGCGGCTGGAAGCCGTCGCCCAGCCGCCCGGCCCGCCGCGCCGCGGCCCTACTGTGGCCACCAATATGTACGGGAAGGTGTTGTCCGTGAACGGGTTTGGGGCTGCATACCACGTTGTCGAACTGGAAGAATTCACCGCGATGGGTGACACCGTCTGGTCGTGAATCCCATAGTGCTCGCAGCACCGCCAATTGCTCGTCGGCACGGCGTCCTCGGCTGGCGAACTCGGTTCCGCAGGCCTCGATCTCTTCACGCAGCCAGCCGACCCCGACGCAGAGTCGAAGGCGCCCGCCTGACAGCACATCCACGGTGGCGGCCCGTTTGGCCAACACCACCGGGTGGTGGTTGGGCAGTACCAGGACGCCGGTGGCCAGACCCAGTCCGCGAGTGTGGCCGGCCAGAAAGGACAGCAGGTCGAGCGGATCGGGCACGGGACAATCCGGCGCCAACTCCACACGTCCCGAGGCGTCGTAGGGATACACGCTGTCGTAACGAGTCGCAAGGACGGTGTGCTCGACGGCCACGATGGACTCGAAGCCGCACGATTCGAGGTGACGCGCGAAGGCGGCCATCCAGTGCGGGTCCGCGGTCACTCCGGCGGCGACCGGGGCAACCACGCCAAACCTCAATTGATTCATGGCAAATCGACGCTAACAGGTGGGCTCGGGCGGACCATCGGCCAACTGGGTACGCATCGCCTCGGCCAGGGTGTTCGCCCGGTGGTCGGTGAACACATCCTCCAGGAGGATCGGGCGGCCGTCGGGAGCGCTCAACGGAACCCGCCAGTTCGGATATTCGTCCGTGGTGCCCGGTTGGTTCTGGGTTCGCTTGTCGCCGACCGCGTCGGTGAGCGCGAGACCGAGCAGCCGCGACGGTGTGCGTCCCAGATACTGGTGCAGGGCAAGCACGGTCTGCTCCTCGTCGGCGTGCTTGGACAGCAGGCCGACTCGACGCAGCTCCGCCAACCAGGCCGCCTGCTCGGCTTGCGCGGACGCAAGTTCCTGGTCCACCGGTCGGGTCAGGAGTCCGAGCGAATCCCTCAGTCGCACATGCTCATTGGCGAGGTAGCCAGCCGTCGGCGGCAAGTCGTGAGTAGTCACCGAGGACAGGCAATACTCACGCCAGCGTTCAGCCGGCAACGGGCCGCCCGCCCCAGTGCGGTCGAGTTCGAACCACAGAATCGACGTGCCCAGCACGCCACGGGCCCGCAGATAGTCGCGGACCCACGGCTCGACCGTGCCGAGATCCTCGCCGACCACCAGCGCCATCGCCCGATAGGCCTCCAGGGCAACGATGCCGATCATCGCCTCGTGGTCGTAGCGCACATAGGTGCCTTCGGTGGGCGCCTGACCCTGCGGGATCCACCACAACCGGAACAACCCGATGATGTGGTCGATCCGCACTCCACCGGCGTGCCGCAGCACGCTGCGGATCAGGGCACGGAACGGCAGATACTCCAATTCGGCGAGGCGGTCCGGACGCCACGGCGGTTGTGACCAGTCCTGGCCCAGCTGGTTGAACTCATCCGGGGGAGCGCCGGCCGAAACACCGAGGGCCAGCGCATCCTGCAGCGCCCAGGCGTCGGCTCCGTCGGGATGCACCCCGACGGCGAGATCGTGCACAACACCCAACGCCATGCCCGCCGACACCGCCCGGGTCTGCGCGGCGGCCAGCTGCTCGTCGAGTTGCCATTGCAGCCAACGGTGGAAATCAATTGCGGCCGAATGCTTCTTGACGAATTTGGCAACGCCGTCGGCGCCCGGATGTTGCAACGACTCGGGCCACCGGTGCCAGTCGGCGCCGTACTTTTCGGCAAGTACGCACCAGGTGGCGAAGTCGTCGAGCGCCGTGCCCTCCCGCGCGCGATACGCCGCGAAGGCGAGGTCACGGCCGGCGGTGCGCCGAACGGCGAAGACCAGCTCGAGGGCCTGCCGTTTGGCCGCCCATGCGGCGTCTCGGTCAATTGAGTCTTGCGCCGCGGCGTGTTTCTGGACGGTGTCGCGCAGCCTGCGCACCCGGCTCCGCTTGAACAGCTGGGCGAATTCGGGAATGGCTTCCACCCGCAGATACAGCGGATTGACGAACCGGCGCGAGGTCGGCAGGTACGGCGATGGCTCCATCGGCGCAGTCGGTCCGGCCGCGTGCAGCGGGTTGACCAGCACATAGCCAGCGTCGTGTGCCGATGTCGACCAGACCGCCAGGTCGACGAGGTCGGTCAGGTCGCCGACGCCCCACGACTGGCGGGACCGGACGCTATATAACTGTGTCGCCAGGCCCCAGGTGCGCCGAGCGCCCAGCCGCTCGGGCACCCCCAGCCAAGGCGGTGTCACCACAACCGCCGCGTCGGCCTCGTCTTCGCCGGAGCGCAGGTGCACCCGGTGATAGCCCAGCGGCAGATCGTCGGGCAACACGAAACTGGCTTCGCCCATCCGCCGTCCGTCCAGAGCGAACGGCGGAGTGAAGTTGTCGACCTGACGAATTCCGGTACGGACGGTGCCGTCTTCGAGCACGAGCCACACCTCGGCCGGCTGGCCGTCCGTGACGTGCACCCAGAACGTCGTCTGGGTGCCCGCTTGGGCGACGATCGTCGGCGGCAGCGCGCGCGCCCAGTGCGCCCGGTCGTGCGCCGCCCGCGCCTCGTTGCGTTGCGCCTCGTCCGCGGCGTCGACGCCGAGCGCGGCCAGTACGGCGATCACAGTGCTTTCCGGGACGTCGACCCGCCTACCGCTCCAGTCTTCGTATGTGGGGGAGATCCCGAATCGAGCCGCGAGTTCGAGCAACGACGGCGCCATTTGGCTCATAGCTTTATCTTGCTTGTCGAGATGTCCGAGATGCGACCCGAGTGTCCACCTCAGCGTCACTTTTGCGTCGGGTGCAGTTTGCTTCTGGCCGTACTATGCGCAAAGACGGAGCCGTCGAATCTTTCCACTACCAACTGGCAGGTGACAGCATTGTGGCGCAAACCTCACACGGCGCGGACGTGAACAGCGTCCGCCGTCGAACATTCATGTGGCGAGGTCGCGCGGGGTGCCCTACCGTTATCCCTGTGAATCGTGGGACTACGGAATCTTCGGTCGTCGGGTCCGACTGGAGCGTGACCAAACATGGCCGGTGATCAGCAGCGGGGTTCGGGCTACGGCCTCGGACTGTCCACCCGGACCCAGGTAACCGGTTACCAATTCCTGGCCCGTCGTACCGCGATGGCGTTGACGCGCTGGCGGGTGCGGATGGAAATCGAACCCGGCCGGCGCCAGACGCTGGCCGTGGTGGCGTCGATATCGGCCGCCTTGGTGATCTGCCTGGGCGCCCTGCTCTACTCCTTCATCAACCCGTCCGGGCAGCTCAACGACACTCCGATCATCGCGGATCGCGATTCGGGCGCCCTGTATGTGCGCGTCGGCGACAAGCTGTACCCCGCGCTGAACCTGGCTTCGGCACGGCTGATCGCGGGTCGCGCGGACAACCCGCACAAGGTGCGCGCCAGCCAGATCGCCGAGCAGCCGCACGGGCCGCTGGTCGGCATTCCCGGAGCACCGTCTGAGTTCTCGCCGACCAACCCGGCGACGTCGTCGTGGCTGGTGTGCGACTCGGTGACACCGACGGCCGGCGTCGGTGCGCCACCGGTGACGGTCACGGTGATCGACGGCAAGCCCGACCTGTCGAACCGTCGTCGCGTGCTGAACGGATCCGACGCCGTCGTGCTCAGGTACGAAAAGGACACCTACGTGGTCCGCCAGGGTCGTCGCTCCCGCATCGACTCGTCGAACCGCGCGGTGTTGCTGCCGCTGGGTCTGACCCCAGAGAACGTCAGCCAGGCGCACCCGATGAGTCGTGCGCTGTTCGACTCGTTGCCGGTCGGTCCCGAGTTGTCGGTGCCCAAGGTGCCCGGCGCGGGCCAACAGGCCGCATTCGCCGGTGCGCCCGGCCCTATCGGAACTGTGATCGTGACGCCGCAAATCAGTGGGCCGCAACAGTATTCAGTGGTGCTGGCCGACGGCGTGCAGACGGTCAATCCGGTGGTCGCCCAGATCCTGCAGAACGCCGGCACCCCGGCGGGCAACTCGCCGATGGTGGTCGCCCCCGCGTCGCTGGCCAAGATGCCGGTGGTCAACGGGATGGACCTATCGGCCTACCCGGAGGCTCCGCTCAGCCCGGTCGACCTTAAAGAGAACCCCGCGACGTGCTGGTGGTGGCAGAAGACTGCCGGCGAGGAACGCGCTCGCATCCAGGTGATCTCCGGGCCGACGATTCCGGTGCCCAACGGGTCCAACGACAAGATCGTCTCGCTGGTCAAGGCGGACTCGTCCGGCCGCGAAGCCGATCACGTCTACTTCGGCCCCGAATACGGCAACTGGGTCGTCGTCACAGGCAACGACCCCGGGTCCACCACATCCGAATCCCTGTGGTGGCTGACGAGTTCCGGCGCGCGCTTCGGCGTGGAGAACACCCGCGACTCGCGGTCCGCACTGGGTCTGACGGCTCAGCCGTCGCCGGCGCCGTGGGTCGCGTTGCGCCTGCTGGCACCGGGACCCGCGCTGTCGCGGGCGGACGCGCTGGTGCGCCACGACACCCTTCCGACCGATATGAACCCCGCAGAGTTGGTGGTACCCAAGTGAAGCAAGGTTTCGCACGCCCGACGCCCGAGCGCGCACCGGCCGTCAGGCCGGAAAACATCGTCCTTCCGACACCGCTGAGTGTCCCGCCGCCCGAAGGCAAGCCGTGGTGGCTGATCGTGGTGGGCGTGCTGGTAGTCGGCCTGCTGGTCGGCATGGTCGGGATGACCGTCGCGAACGGCTCTCGGATGTTTCTGGGTGCCGGTTCGATCTTCCCGATCTTCATGATCGGTGGCGTCGCGATGATGATGTTCGGCGGCCGTTTCGGTGGCCAGCAGCAGATGAGCCGGCCGAAGCTGGACGCGATGCGCGCCCAGTTCATGCTGATGCTGGACATGCTGCGGGACACCGCGAACGAGTCGGCCGACAGCATGGACGCCAACTACCGCTGGTTCCACCCGGAGCCCACGACGCTGGCCGCCGCGGTGGGCTCAGCCCGGATGTGGGAGCGCAAGCCGGACGGCAAGGACCTCAACTTCGGTGTCGCCCGCATCGGGGTGGGCATGACCCGTCCCGAGGTGACCTGGGGCGAGCCGCAGAACATGCCCACCGACATCGAGCTCGAACCGGTAACCGGTAAGGCACTGCAAGAATTCGGTCGCTACCAGAGCGTCATCTACAACCTGCCGAAGATGGTGTCGCTGCTGGTCGAGCCGTGGTACGCCCTGATCGGCAACCGCGAGCAGACGCTGGGCGCGATGCGCGCCCTCATCTGTCAGCTGGCCTTCTCGCACGGGCCCGACCACGTGCAGATGATCGTGGTCACGTCCGACATGAGCAAGTGGGACTGGGTTAAGTGGCTGCCGCACTTCGGCGACCCGCGCCGCCGCGACGCGGCCGGCAACGCGCGGATGGTCTACGCCTCGGTACGCGAGTTCGCCGCCGATCAGGCCGAATTGTTCGCTGGGCGTGGATCTTTCACGCCTCGCCACGCCAGCTCGTCGGCCGAGACGCCGACCCCGCACCACGTCATCATCGCCGACGTCGACGACCCCCAGTGGGAGTACGTCATCAGCGTCGACGGCGTCGACGGCGTGACCTTCTTCGACCTGACCGGCTCTGCTCTGTGGACCGGTAACCCCGAGCGCGTGCTCAAGTTCACCAACGACGTCGGCGTGATCGAGGCGTTGCCCCGCGACCGCGACACCTGGATGGTGATCGACGACAACCGCTGGTTCTTCGCCCTCGCCGATCACGTCACCGAGGCCGAGGCCGAGCAGTTCGCGCAGCGAGTGGCTCGCTGGCGACTGGCCGAAGCCTACGAGGAGATCGGGCAGCGCGTCGCGCAGATCGGCGCCCGCGACATCTTGTCGTATTACGGGATCAACGACCCTTCCGAGATCGATTTCGAGTCGCTGTGGAGCAGTCGGCGCGACGCGCTGACGAGCCGCTCGCGGCTGCGGATCCCGTTCGGAAACCGTTCGGACAACGGCGAATTGCTGTTCCTCGACATGAAGTCGCTCGACGAGGGTGGCGACGGTCCGCACGGGGTCATGTCGGGAACGACCGGTTCCGGTAAGTCGACCCTGGTGCGAACCGTGCTCGAGTCGCTGATGCTCTCGCATCCGCCCGACGAGCTGCAGTTCGTGCTCGCCGACCTCAAGGGTGGGTCCGCGGTCAAGCCGTTCTCCGGTGTTCCGCACGTGTCGCGCATCATCACCGACCTCGAAGAGGACCAGGCTCTGATGGAGCGCTTCCTGGACTCGCTGTGGGGTGAGATCGCTCGTCGAAAGGCGGTCTGCGACAACGCCGGTGTCGACGACGCCAAGGAATACAACGAGATGCGCTCGCGCATGCGGGCACGCGGTCAGGACATCCCGCCGCTGCCGATGCTCGTGGTCGTCATCGACGAGTTCTACGAGTGGTTCCGCATCATGCCGACCGCCGTCGACGTGCTGGACTCCATCGGCCGTCAGGGTCGTGCTTACTGGATTCACCTGATGATGGCGTCGCAGACGATCGAGAGCCGAGCCGAAAAGCTCATGGAGAACATGGGTTACCGGTTGGTGCTGAAGGCGCGTACCGCCGGTGCGGCGCAGGCCGCTGGTGTGCCCAACGCCGTGAACCTGCCCGCCCAGGCCGGGCTGGGTTACTTCCGTAAGAGCCTCGACGAAATCGTCCGCTTCCAGGCGGAGTTCCTGTGGCGCGACTACCGCCGCGGTGTGTCGCTCGATGACGACGGGCCGGCCATGCTGACCCACTCCGTGGATTACATTCGGCCGCAGCTGTTTACCACCGGTTTCACGCCGATCGAGGTCAGCGTCACGGGGCCGGACGACTTTGACGTCCTGACCAACGGCGACAGCGGCAACGGCGAAATCTTCCTCGGCAATGGCTCCGGCGAGACGCCGGAGGAGGAAGAAGAAGAGGCGATCCGAACGCCGAAGGTCGGTACCGTGATCATCGACCAGCTTCGACGGATCGACTTCGAGCCGTACCGGTTGTGGCAGCCGCCGTTGGACAGGCCGGTGTCGATCGAGAGCCTGGTCGATCGCTTCCTCGACCACCCCTGGCACGAGGAGTATGGCAAGACCACGGACCTGGTGTTCCCGGTCGGGATCATCGACCGCCCGTTCAAGCACGACCAGCCGCCGTGGACGGTCGACGTCTCCGGGCCCGGTTCCAACGTGCTCATTCTCGGCGCGGGTGGGTCGGGCAAGACCACTGCGCTGCAGACGCTGATCACGTCGGCCGCGCTGACTCACACGCCTGAGCAGGTTCAGTTCTACGTGTTGGCGTACAGCAGCACCGCGTTGACGACGGTGGGCGGGTTGCCGCACGTCGGCGAGGTCGTCGGTCCGACCGACCCGTACGGCGTTCGCCGCACCGTGGCGGAATTGCTTGCGCTGCTCCGCGAGCGCAAGCACACATTCCTCGAGTACGACGTGCCGTCGATGGAGGTGTTCCGCCGGCGCAAGTTCGCCGGGGAAGCGGGCCGAGTGCCCAACGACGGCTTCGGCGACATCTTCCTGGTGATCGACAACTACCGGGCGCTCGCCGAAGAGAACGAAGTGCTCATCGAGCAGGTCAACCAGATCATCAACCAGGGACCGTCATTCGGTATCCACGTGATGGTCACGGCCGACCGCGAATCGGAACTTCGACCCCCGGTCCGTAGCGGCTTCGGGTCGAGGATCGAGCTGCGGTTGGCTGCGGTCGAGGACGCCAAGCTGGTGCGCTCGCGGTTCGCCAAGGATGTTCCGGTCAAGCCGGGACGCGGCATGGTCGCGGTCAACTACGTGCGGCTGGACAGCGATCCGCAATCCGGCCTGCACACGCTGGTCGCGCGGCCGGCGCTGGCCAATACTGCCGACAACGTCTTCTCGTCGGAAAGCGTCGGGGCGGCGGTCAGCCAGGTTGCGGTCGGCCACGCGCCTCCGGTGCGTCGGCTTCCCGCGAAGTTCGGCGTGGAGCAGGTGCGGGCGCTCGCGCAGCAGGACCAGCGTCAGAACGTCGGCGTCGGCGGAATCGCCTGGGCCATCAACGAACTGGACCTGCAGCCGGTCTACCTCAACTTCGCCGAGAACGCGCACCTGATGGTGACGGGTCGACGCGAGTGTGGTCGGACGACGACATTGGCGACGATCATGGCCGAGATCGGACGGGTCTACGAGCCGGGCGCCAGCATCGCCCCGCCGACGTCGCGTCCGTCGGCGCAGGTGTGGCTGGTGGACCCGCGTCGTCAGCTGCTGACCACGCTGGGCACCGACTACGTCGAGAAGTTCGCGTACAACCTCGACGGCGTCTCCGCGATGATGAACGAACTGGGCGAGGTACTGTCCCGTCGCGAGCCGCCGCCAGGCTTGTCGGCCGAGGAGCTGCTGTCCCGCGCCTGGTGGAGCGGTCCGGAGATCTTCCTGATCATCGACGACGTGCAGCAGCTGCCCCCGGGCTTCGACTCGCCGCTCCAGCGGGCAGCGCCGTGGGTGACCCGGGCAGCCGACGTCGGTCTGCACGTCATCGTCACCCGCACCTTCGGTGGGTGGTCGTCGGCGGGCAGCGACCCGATGCTGCGGGCCTTGGCTCAGGCCAATGCGCCGTTGCTGGTGATGGACGCCGACCCCGACGAGGGCTTCATCCGCGGCAAGATGAAGGGTGGCCCGCTGCCTCGCGGTCGTGGTCTGCTCATGGCCGAGGACACCGGGGTGTTCGTCCAGGTAGCTGCCACCGACCTGCGTCGATAGTCGAATTTCAAAAAAAGTCCCCCCGCCCGCCAGGGTCGGGGGGACTTTTTGGCGGGCAGGATTTCGTTGCCAGACCTCTCATAGCCGGCGCATAGCCTCGCCATGACGGCAGCCCATCTTTCCTCCCTAATGTCTCTCACCAGTGACAGATGAGGTTCGCGCTGGAGGGAGTGCCAGATGTCGTATGTGAGCACGCAACCGGTCGAGTTGACCGCCGCTGCGGACAATCTGCAGGGCATCGGTTCGACGATGACGGCGCAGAACACCGCCGCGGCGGCCCCCACGACCGGCGTGATACCCGCTGCGGCAGATGAGGTTTCGGCGTTGACGGCGGCACAGTTCGCCACCCACGCCGAGATGTATCAGGTCATCAGCGCCCAGGCGGCCGCGATCCACGAGATGTTCGTCAGCACCTTGGGCGCCAGCGCGGGCTCCTACGCCGCCACCGAGGCCGCCAACGCAGCCGCGGCCGGCTAGGCGGTCGACGACGATGTTGGATTTCGCCGCTCTGCCGCCGGAGGTCAACTCGGCCCGCATGTATGCGGGTCCGGGGCCGAGCACGATGTTGGCCGCTGCGACGTCCTGGCAGTCGCTGGCCGACGAGTTGAGTTCTTTTGCCGCGGGCTATGGTTCGATCCTCGCGACGCTGACCAGCGGTCCGTGGACGGGCGTCAGCTCGACCCTGATGGCCGCGGCGGCCGCGCCGTATGTGACATGGTTGAGTGCCACCGGAGACCAGGCGCAGCAGGCGGCCGCCCAGGCCATAGCCGCCGTCAGCGCATACGAAACCGCCTACGCTGCAACGGTTCCGCCTGCCTTGGTCGCTGCGAATCGTAGTCTGCTGGCAGCACTCGTCGCGACGAACGTCCTGGGGCAGAACACGCCGGCGATCATGTCCACCGAGGCGCTGTACGCCGAGATGTGGGCTCAGGATGCGTCAGCCATGTACGGATACGCCGCCGCCTCGGCTACCGCATCGAAGGTCACCCCGTTCACCACACCGCCGCAGACGACCGATCAGGCTGGATCGTCGAGTCAGGCGGCGGCCGCGGCCCAGTCGGCGGCCACGTCCGGCGGGACCGACGTCGAGTCGCTCATGTCATCGGGCCCGCAATTGATCTCCAGCACACCGCAAGCGCTGCAGAGTCTCTCGTCGCCGCAGACTCTGAGCGGCCTGGCCTCGACGGCGACCGATACTTCGTCGTCGTCTTCTTCGCTGTCATCGTCCTCGCTGCTCAACGAACTCAGTACGCCGATGAGGTTCGCGTCGATGCCGATGAGCATGCTGTCGAAGCTGTTCACGGCGGGCAGCACCGCCACCGCCGCGAAAGCCGCGACGACCGCGGCCAACGAACTGGGGGCGGTCCAGTCGGCCGGAATCGGTTCTGGCACAAAGGCCTTGACCCTGTCCGGATTTTCCGGGCTGGGTCAGAGCATGCCGGCCGTCTCCGCGGGCATGGGCCAGGCCACGACCGCGGGCGCATTGTCCGTCCCGACGGCGTGGAACGCCGTCGCGGCGCCCGCCGCCAGTGCTGTCGCCGGCCCGCCGCTGGGCAGCACAATTCCGGTTGCGTCCGCCGGTGGTCACTCGGGCGTGCCGCCGATGATGCCGATCACCGCGATGGGTGGCCGGGGAGCCGCGCCCACGCCGACCCGATTCGAGCTTCGCTCGACCGTCGTCCCCTTTTCGCCGGCCGCCGGCTAACGGTCGTTCTGCGGCCACCGGGTGGCGCGGAAGGGAACATCAATTGAACAACAGTTGATCGTGGATGAACTCTGCTTGATCAGGAATGAATAGTCGGCTTCGTCGTCGCGGATTGCCCGCGCGGCCATCTAGTGTCTCAGCCAGCGACTGTTCAGCGATGAACGTCGAACTCAATGTTGTTGACGCTGAGGGTTACCGAGGAAAAGAAAGCGCATTTCGTCTGTGGCCACACACCGCGTTCCGCACATCGACGTCGATTGGGCGGTCATCCACCAGGATCCGCCGACTGCTGACCAGTTCAGGACAACGCCGCACGCTGCCGCATTCATGCAGCAGGTGACGGAGCAGACGCAATCTTGGCTTGCTGACGGAGGGTCTAGTGCTTGATTTCGCCATGTTGCCGCCGGAGATCAATTCAGGTCGGATGTACTCGGGACCCGGGCCTGGGCCGCTATTGGCGGCCTCCGAGGCGTGGGACAGCCTGGCCGCGGAACTGGGTTTCGCGGCCAGCGGTTACGGTTCCGCGCTGGCGGAGTTGACGAGCAATGCGTGGGTGGGCCCAACGTCGGTGGCGATGATCTCCGCCGTCACCCCGTACATCAGCTGGTTGACCACTACCGGCACGCAAGCCGAGGAGACGGCCAACCACGCTCGCGCGGCCGTCGCCGCATATGAGGCGGCGTTCGCGATGACGGTGCCACCGCCGGTGATCGCGGCCAATCGCGCGCTGTTGGCCGCCCTGGTCGCGACCAATTTCTTCGGGCAGAACACCCCCGCGATCATGATGACCGAGGCCCTCTACATCGAGATGTGGGCGCAGGATGCCGCTGCCATGTACGGCTACGCGGGCTCCTCGGCGGCGGCCATGCAGGTGACGCCGTTTGTGCAACCCCCGCAGACGACCAACGCTGACGGGACGAGCAACCAGGCTGACGCGGTCGCCAAGGCTGCCGCTGAGCCGGCCAGCCAAGCCGCGACAGTGGCGCAGAACGCGGCGTCGTCGGCGCCCAGCACGACCACTCAGACCGCCGCGAGCACCGCGCTGCCCGCGGCGACCGACCCGAACACGTTCATCGGTTGGCTCCAGACGCTGTACACCAACACCGTCGCCAATTATCCAACCGGTGCTTTCGGCCTGGGCTTTTCGAATGCCAACCTGAACTCACTGCGGCAGATATTCCAGGCCTACTTCGCTGTCGGTCTCGCAAACTTCGGCTGGGGTATTGGCCAGCAGTTGATCACCCCGCAGCAGGCGACGGCACTGTTCAACCCGGCCGCGGCTGGAGCCGGAACCGTGATTCCGCCGGGGGCGCTTGGCGGATTGGGCGGCACCGCGGGTGTGAGCGGTGCGCCGTTCACGGCCAGCAGCGTGTCGGCCAGCCTGGGGCAGTCCAGCAGTCTCGGACGTCTCTCGGTACCCGCCGGTTGGCAAGGGGCGACGCCCGCGATGGTCGAGGAAGCCCAGTTGGTCAGCGCCGCACGGCCGGTCGGACCCCAGGGTGCGAATGGAATCCTCAACGGTGTTCCGATGGCGGGCAACGCCGGTCTCGGTGGAAGCCGCGGAAGTGGATACACCGTGAAATACGGGCTGAAGCACTCCGTGATGACCAAGCCGCCCGCCGGCGGTTAGGCCAGAGCTCGGAGATCCGTGCCGTTAAGGCAACATTTGGCTGGGTGCGCCAAAATACCGACGGTTCCCGCTGATTGGCGTCAACCGTCGGCGCAGGCCGGCCTCGCAACAGCGGCGGCCCTGGCGGGCGCGGGGGCCCGGCCCGTCGCGCCAAGCCTGTGACAAACAGCCCGGCATGTCGCGTGACTCGTTCCCGCCACGTAGGCCAAAACCCGCTTGCGCGCCACACTTTCGCCCTCACGACCGTCGCTTCTCTCGGAGCCTTACCGTCTGAGTGCACCGAAAGTGCTTGTCGCACAACCTCACTCCCACGATCTTCACACGATTAGGAGTGGGCCGCGCGGCAGTCGGAGCGTCGTCGACCGCCCGGTGTTTTTGCTCCCCGACGGTCGAAGCATTACCGCAGGTGAAAGGTTTGTCGAACTCGAGGTAAACAGCCGATATCGGGGGGTGAATACTCGCCGTCCAGGCGTGAACAGTTAGTTCGGCAGGGGCTTTACGCGAACGTGACCATCTAATCTTTCAACCGAACGACCTTGCCCAAGGTCGTAGACGCGCAACGGTTACTAAGGAGGAGACCGGATGTCGTTCGTGACCACACAGCCGGAAGCATTATCGGCCGCGGCCACCAGCCTGCAGGGGATCGGCGCGGGCCTGAACGCCCAGAACGCCGCGGCAGCAGCCCCTACCACTGGCGTGATTCCCGCTGCCGCAGACGAGGTTTCGGCGCTGACGGCGGCTCAGTTCGTCGCTCAGGCGCAGCTGTACCAGGCCGTCAGCCAGCAGGCTGCGGCCATCCATGAGGCTTTCGTCAACACACTGGGCACCAGCGCCGGTTCCTACGCAGCCACCGAGGCCGCCAACGCGGCTGCGGCCGGCTAGGAGGCATTCAACATGGTGGATTTCGGGGCGTTACCGCCTGAGATCAATTCGGCCCGCATGTACGCGGGTCCCGGGTCGTCGTCGTTCCAGGTTGCCGCATCGGCATGGAACGGCCTTGCTGCTGAACTCCAGTCGGCCGCTCAGGGCTACGAGACGACGGTCACGCAGCTCGCCAGCGACGGGTGGAATGGCCCGGCCTCGGCAGCGATGGCGAGTGCGGCGCAGCCGTACATCAGCTGGATGCAGGAGACCGCCGCGCAGGCCGAGCAGGCTGCGACTCAGGCCCAGGCGGCGGCTGCCGCCTTCGAGCAGGCGTTCGCGGCAACCGTGGCGCCGCCGCTCGTCGCGGCCAACCGCGCCGAGACGGCCGCGGCGGTACAGGCCAACGTGTTTGGTCAGTACACCCCGCTGATCATGCAGCTCGAGGCGCAGTACGCCCAGATGTGGGCGCAGGACGCCGCGGCCATGTACGGCTATGCGGGCCAATCGGCGACGGCCAGCCAGGTCACGCCGTTTGCCACGCCGGCAGCCACCACCAACCCGTCTGGTACCGCGAGTCAATCCGCCGCGGTCTCTGCGGCTACCGGCAATTCAGCGGCGTCGAGTACCCAGAGCCTGTTGTCACAGCTCACCTCGTCGACGCCGGGCTCGCTGCAAAGCCTCGCGACGCCGGCGGCCACCGGGACGACACCGTTCCAAGATCTTTATTCGTTCATATTTGGGACGACCGTCTTGCCCACCAACCTGGGGGCATTTGTCACCAACTACTCGCCGTACGCCAGCCTCTTCTACAACACTGAGGGTCTGCCGTACTTCAGCGTTGGTATGGGCAACTTCGGCGTCCAGATCGCCAAGAGCGCGGGACTCCTGGGTGGGGCCGCTCCGGCCGCTGCTGCCCCGGCGCTCAAGGGATTGGGTGGCCTCGGAGCCGGACTGGGCAGCGGCGCCGCTGGTGCCGCCGGCGCCGGAGCGCACGCGGTGTCCGCTATTTCGGGCGGGGCCGGTTCGGTCGGCAAGCTGGCAGTGCCGGCGTCCTGGATCGGTGGAGCGCCCGCGGCGGCTCCGCACGGCGTGCAGCTGGTCAGCAGCGTCAGCGCTGCCCCGGAGGCCGCCGCCAACGGTGGTGGCGGCAACCTGATGGGCGGTATGCCGCTGGCCGGTGGACGCGCCGGCTTCGGCAACGGCCTGGGCCCGCGCTACGGGTTCAAGCCGACCGTGATGGGCCGCCCGCCGATCGGGGGCTGAAACCGCTTAAGGCTCAACACAACCTGGGGTGTCACGCTACGGCGTGGCACCCCGGGTTGCATTGTGTTCACCGAGCTCACGCAGCGCTCGTCACCGCCGGGCAAGGTGAATTCGGGATGGCGCAATCATGTCTCGAATGTGAACAGTTGGGGCGTATTCGGAAGCCGCCGAGAGCGTTGGCGTAGGTTGCCGGTAGGTGAACACTTAGGACCTTCGGCAGGGAGGGATCCGTGGCGCAACACGCTGACATACCCGGTTCGATGGCTCTATCACGCAGGCCCCGCAACACTTCCCACGCGCTCCCGAGGGCCGCTATCGGGTCGCCAGCGTCCTCCGCCAGGGGTGTTTTGCCGCACGATCCCGCACCGCCCGCCGAGATCGCTCAGGCGCGAGTGTTCGAGCGGCTTCTGCAGGCCGAGGGCGCCGAACTGCGTGAGCTTGCGCATCGCTTGGCCGGCCACGAGCAGTCCGGCGACCTGACGCAACTGCACGCTCGCATCGACGAAGTCGACGGACTGCTTAGGGCCCTGCAGGGCAGGTTTCCGCACTCCGTCGCGAAATAGGTTGTCGCTGTAGTCAATCCTCGTCCAGAATCAGCGCCATCTCCGGGCAGGATGCAACGCCGTCGCGAGTTGTCTGGGCATCCTCCGGCGCAACCTCATGCTCTTCGAGGATGGAGTAGCCGGAATCGTCGATCGGAAAAATCTCGGGGTCAACCGCAAAGCACTGGGCGTGACCAACGCACCTCGACTGTTCGACACGTACCTTCACACCGCCGAGTCTAAAAGACGTCGGAGAACATCGTCGCGCCGTTCGATACCCGCTACCGCGACGACGGGCGACCGAACCACCACGGGCCGCATAGCATGTTCACTGTCGGTCACGAGTCCGGCGATTGGGATCGCACCGACAGAAAGATCAGGTACATGAGCACCATCGATGAAAGCCTGTACGGCAAAGGCTTTCACCTTCCGCGGCTTGAATACTCCGCCTTGCCGATGAAGGCCGACCGCGGCGCCGGCTGGAAGGTATTGCGCGACGCCGGACCGGTGGTGTTCATGAACGGCTACTACTACCTCACCCGCCGCGAGGACGTGCTGGCGGCGTTGCGCAGTCCCAACGTCTTCTCCGCCCGATTGGCGCTCCAACCACCGGGAAGCCCAATCCCGGTGATTCCGTTGGGGTTCGACCCGCCCGAGCACACCCGGTACCGCAAAATTCTGCAGCCGTATTTCAGCCCACACGGGCTGAGTAAATCGCGACCGGTGCTGGTTCGCCACGCCGCCGACATGATTGACGCCATTGCCGGCGGTGACGAGTGCGAGGTGATGCGAGACCTGGCGATCACGTACCCCTACCAAGTGTTTCTGGACCTGTACGGGCTGCCGTTGGAGGACCGCGACCGCGTGATCGCCTGGAAAAACGCTGTGCTCGCCGACGATCTGTACGCCACTCACGCGGACATCGCCCCGGCGGCGCGTGCGATGTACCAATACCTGGTGGACGCGATCCAATACCGCCGGAAAAATCCGGGCTCGGACATGCTCTCTACCGTGATGCAAAGCGACGGCAACTTCACGGACATCGAATTACTGGGCATGAGCCACCTGCTGATCCTGGCGGGGTTGGACACCGTGACCGCGGCGATCGGATTCGCCATCCTGGAGTTGGCGCGCAGACCGGAGCTGCGCGAACAGCTTCGCGACAACCCAAGGCAGATCAGGGTCTTCATCGAAGAGATCGTCCGCTTGGAGCCGTCCGCGCCGGTGGCGCCGCGGGTGCTCACCGAAACCGTCGTCGTGGGTGGCATGACACTGCCGGCGGGCTCGTCAGTGTTTCTGTGCATGGCTCTGATCAACCGCGACGGCAGCGACTCCATCTCGACCGACGAACTGACCATGGACGGAAAGGTGCACCGCCACTGGGGATTCGGTGGCGGACCGCATCGCTGCCTGGGGTCGCATCTGGCGCGCATGGAGCTGACCGTGATCGTCGACGAGTGGCTCAAGCGAATCCCTCAGTTCGAACTACCGCCCGACTACGAGCCAGAAATCAAGTTTCCGAGCAAGACTTTCGCCCTCCGGGAATTGCCGCTGCGATTGGGCTGAGCCACGAGGCGCGGTCGCAGTCAGCCAGGGGAGCCGCGGACCAAGCGGAGCCGGCGCGGGCGTTATCCGCGGCTAGATTTTTTCGGCCGACCGCGACGCTGCATCGTCCACGGCCTCACCGCGCGTGGGCGCACGGACTTCGAGGCCGGGCGCGACGCTCAATCAACCACCACGCATTCGGCCACTTCAGCGCGCGTTTCACGCTACGGAGGGGCGCTGGCGGAGCTGCGGCGGTTACTGAGCTGTTACAGCAGATGAACAGTTGTTGCCAGCGGGTGAACAGTTGCAAACACCCAGCTCCGGCCCCAGCACAGCGCGATGCGCACCGTTATTCTCATCCACGAACAGATCGCCGGAATTGACTCAGGAGGGATCCCGGAATGTCGTTCGTGACCACGCAGCCGGAGGCTCTATCGGCAGCGGCCACCAGCCTTCAGGGAATCGGCTCGGCGTTGAACGCTCAGAACACGGCTGCGGCAGCCCCGACCACGGGCGTTGTCCCGGCGGCGGCCGACGAGGTGTCGGCGTTGACCGCCGCGCAGTTCGCCGCCCACGCCCAGCTCTATCAAGCAGTGAGCGCCCAGGCCGCAGCCATCCACGAAGCGTTCGTCAACACTTTGGGCACCAGCGCCGGTTCCTACGCGGCGACCGAGGCTGCCAACGCAGCCGCCGCGGGCTGAGTGTTGCCCATGAAGACCATCCCACTGTGGCTCCACACACGGTGGCAGCCATCACGCGGGGAAGGGGGGACCAGCCGTGTGTTTCAAGTCGGCGGTTACCTCAGGTAACCGATCCGACTACCACGTTCATCACTGTCAATCACTACTCAAGCAAGGAGAAAGTTAAGTGCCTACGCGTTTTATGACTGACCCGCACGAGATGCGGGCGATGGCGGGACGTTTCGACGTCCACGCGCAGACCGTTGAGGACGAGGCCCGCAAGATGTGGGCGTCGAGCCAGAACATCGCCGGGGCCGGCTGGAGCGGTACCGCTCAGCTGACGTCGCACGACACCATGGGTCAGATGAACACCGCGTTCCGCAACATCGTGAACATGCTGCACGGTGTCCGGGATGGGTTGATCCGCGACGCGAACAACTACGAGGCCCAAGAGCAGGGCTCTCAGCAGATCCTGAGCAGCTAACTCCACTCGCAGCGTAAACTCTCACAAACAGGAGGACAGATAATGTCGATCAGTTACCAGTTCGGTGATGTCGACGCCCACGGCGCGTTGATCCGCGCCCAGGCCGCTTCGCTGGAGGCCGAGCACCAGAGCATCGTTCGCGATGTGCTGGCTGCCGGTGACTTCTGGGGTGGCTCGGGTTCGGTGGCTTGCCAGGAGTTCATCACCCAGTTGGGTCGCAACTTCCAGGTGATCTACGAGCAGGCCAACTCCCACGGCCAGAAGGTGCAGACGGCAGGCAACAACATGTCGTCCACCGACTCGGCTGTGGGCTCAAGCTGGGCCTGATAATCAGCACAGGGCGCGGCAGCACACCGATTCAGGTGTGCTGCCGCGTCGTGCGATAGCCGTAAATACGTCTACACGAGGGAAACGAATGGATCAGAGCACACGCACCGACATCACCGTCAATGTCGAGGGTTTCTGGATGTTGCAAGCGTTGCTGGACATTCGCCACGTCGCGCCCGAATTGCGATGTCGACCATTCGTCTCCACGGATTCCATGGACTGGCTCAATCAGCATCCGGGCATGGCGGTCATGCGCGAACAGGGCATCGTGGATGGCGAGACGGTCAATGAGGCGGTGGCCGCCAGAATGCGCGTACTTGCCGCGCCCGATCTTGAAATTGTTGCGCTGTTGTCCCGCGGCAAATTGCTCTACGGCGTCAAGGAAAAAGAAGAGGGCGCCCCGGAGGAACAGGTGGGCTCGCGCGACATCCCGGACAACGAATTCCGCGTGCTGCTCGCGCGCCGTGGCCAGCACTGGGTGTCGGCCGTCCGGGTCGGTGACGAGATCACCGTCGACGACGTCGCCATCGCGGACACGACCTCAATCGCGACGCTCGTCTTCGACGCATTGGAGTCGATCCACCACGCCGAGCCCGCCGCGATCAACGCGGTAAACGTGCCGCTCGACGAGATGCTCGAAATCACGAAAGCCTGGCAGAGTTCCGGCTTTAACGTCTTCTCCGGCGGAGATCTGCGCCGGCTGGGCATCAGCGCAGCGACGGTAGCCGCTCTCGGCCAAGCGCTGTCGGACCCGGCTGCCGAAGCAGCGGTCTACGCCCGTCAGTACCGCGACGACGACAAGGCGCCCAGCGCCTCGGTGCTCTCCCTGAAGGACGGGTCAGGCGGCCGGATCGCGATGTATCAGCAGGCGCGCACCGCAGGTTCGAACGAGGCCTGGCTCGCGATCTGCCCCGCAACTCCGCAGTTGGTTCAGGTCGGCGTGAAAACCGTTCTGGAAACCCTTCCCTACGGAGAGTGGAAAACGCACAGCAGAGTTTAACCAATCTTTTACGCAGAGACCGAGCACGCCAAGGATTTTCGATGCAGCATTTAGCAAAGATGCGGATGCCGCAAATTCCTCTTAGAATCTGCTCAACAATTGCGACGCGACGTCGTAGTTCCACATAGCGAGGCAACACACTATGGACCCACAAATCGTCGACGGAGGGGTGCAACGATGACCGCAGTAGCCGAGGCCTCACAGCCTGGCATCGAGGCAGTTTCGTCGCCTCAATCGGCCGTGATCGGCATCATCGCCGGCGAGGGCGTGCAGATCGGTGTCCTGCTGGACGCCAACGCTCCGGTGTCGGTGATGGTCGACCCACTTCTCAAGGTCGTCAATGTTCGACTGCGGGAGTTGGGCCTCACGGCACTGGAATCCAAGCAGCGCGGCCGATGGGCACTATGCCTGGTTGACGGCACGCCGTTGCGGGCCACACAGTCGCTCACCGAGCAGGACGTCTATGACGGCGACCGACTCTGGCTGCGGTTCGTCGAGGACACCGAGCACCGCTCACAGGTCATCGAGCACATCTCGACCGCCGTCTCGGTCAACCTGAGCAAGCGCTTCTCCTCGATCAACCCGTCAGTCGCCATCCAGGTCGGCGCGGCGATGGTCGCAAGCGGCGTTCTGCTGGCGTCGCTGCTGCTGGGCTGGTTCCGCTACCGGCACGACTCCTGGATCCCTGCGCCGTACGCGCTGGTGATCTCGATCCTGGTGTTCACCGTTGCGCTGCTGATCCTGAATCGCGCGCACACCCCGCAGAACCGGCGCGCAGGCGACATGCTGCTTTGGAGCGGCATCGCCCCGATCTCGATCGCCGCGGCCTCGGCTCCTCCCGGACCGGTCGGCTCCCCCCACGCCGTCATGGGGTTTTCGGTCACCACCGTCGCCGCCATGCTGATCATGCGGTTCACCGGCCGTCGCCTGGGTACGGGTACGGCAGTCGTCACGGTGTCGCTTATCGCGACCGTCGCGAGCCTGTGCCGGATGGCTTTTGACACCGGTGCGGTCACGTTGCTGACCACGATCCTGCTGGTCTGCGTTTTCGGCTACCACTGCGCGCCGGCGATGTCTCGCTGGCTGTCGGGTATCCGGTTGCCGGTCTTCCCGTCGGCGACCAGCCGCTGGGTGTTCGAGGCCCGACCGGACCTGCCGACTACCGTCACGGCCGGAGTTGACGGCGGCCGCCCGACACTGGCGGGCCCCGAGTCCATCCAGGATGTCGTGCTGCGGGCCGAGCGCGCCCGGTCGTTCCTGACGGGACTACTGGTCGGTTTCGGCGTGCTGACCATCTTCTCGCTGGCCGGCGTCTCCGACCCGCGTACCGCCAACCGTTGGCTGCCGCTGCTACTGGCTGCCTCCACTGCGGGCTTCCTGATGCTGCGCGGACGGTCGTACGTCGACCGTTGGCAGGCAATCATTCTTGCGGTGACATCCGTCCTGATCGTCGGCGCGGTCATCGTCCGCTATTCGCTGGTGCTGTCCTCGACTGCCTCGATCTCGGTCGCGGCCGGTCTTGCGGTACTGCTGCCCGCGGCTGGATTGACCGCCGCGGCGACGGTGCCGAACACCATCTACAGCCCGCTGTTCCGCAAGCTTGTGGAGTGGGTCGAATACCTCTGCCTGATGCCAATCTTCCCGCTGGCATTGTGGTTGATGAATGTCTATGCCGCGATCCGTTACCGCTAGTCGGCGCGTGCCGATCGCAAGTGCGGCGAAGCCGGGCGCAGCGGGTCGGCACACCAGACGACTGCGGCCGCTTCGTGCGGCCGCAGTCACTGCCGCCACGCTGATCGTCGCCACCATCGCGCTGTCCGGCTCGCCGGCGTACGCGATCAACCCGCCTGGAATCGACCCGGGCGCCACACCATCGGACAGCGCGCCCGGCCCTGGCCAGCCGATGAAGCAGAACTCGTACTGCACTGAGGTCGGCGTCCTGCCGGGTAGCGACTTCCGGGTTCAGCCGAAGTACATGGACATGCTGAACCTGAACGAGGCGTGGAAATTCGGGCGCGGCGCCGGCGTGAAGGTGGCCGTCATCGACACCGGTGTCACCCCGCACCCGAGGTTGCCGCACCTGATCCCAGGCGGCGACTACGTGATGGGCGGCGGCGACGGACTGTCCGACTGCGATGCCCATGGCACCCTCGTGGCGTCGATGATCGCGGCTTCGCCTGGCAACGCAGGAATTCCGGAAGGACCACCCGGCCCGCGTCGGCCACCGCCGGTCCCCACCAAGGAACCACCGCCGCAGGCACCGCCACCTCAGACCATCAGCGTGGCCCCGCCGCCGCCGCAGACCATCACAATGGTTCCGGCGCCGCCGGCGTCACAGGGAGAGGAGGCGCCGGCTTGTCCGTGGTGTCCGCCAGGAGCACCCAAGGCTCCCGGCGGTGCGGCTCCCGGCGGTGCGGCTCCCGGGAATGCGGCCCCCGGTGCGGCTAACCACGGCCACGGCACTGCTGTGCTGCCCGGCTTCTCCGGCAGTAAGCACGGCCAGGTCGTCTCGGTGGATTACCCCCGGCCGGCGGCGCCGCCTCCGCCGCTGGACCCACCGCCTCTGCCGGCACCCAGTGACGCCTACAGCGGTGTCGCCCCGGATGTCGACCTGATCTCAATTCGACAGACCAGCCAGGCTTTTGGGCTCAAAGACGCCTACACCGGCGACGAGGACCCGCAGACGCGGCAGAAGCGCGACAGCATCTTCTCGATGGCGAGGGCGATCGTGCACGCCGCCAACATGGGCGCGCGGGTCATCAACATTTCGATGGTGATGTGCATGAGCGCGCGCAGCCTCATCGATGCGCCCGACCTGGGTGCCGCGGTGCGTTATGCCGCAGTCGACAAGGATGCCGTCATCGTTGCGGCCGCAGGCGACACCAGCCAGCGCGACTGCAAAGAGAACCCTTTGGTCGATCCGTTGCATCCTAACGACTCTCGTGACTGGAACGGCGTGACCACCGTGGTCACTCCGTCCTGGTACAGCGACTACGTCTTGACGGTTGGGGCGGTGGACTCCGCCGGCACGCCGATGGACAAGCTGAGCGTCGCTGGGCCGTGGGTGGGAATCGCGGCACCCGGCACCGATGTGGTCGGGCTCTCGCCGCGAGATGACAGCCTGGTCAACGCCATTGACGGCCCGGACAACTCGCTGCTGGTGCCGGCCGGGACCAGTTTCTCGACAGCGATCGTGTCCGGCGTGGCGGCCTTGGTGCGGGCCAAGTATCCGAACCTGTCCGCGCATCAGATCATCGATCGCCTGATCCGTACGGCGCGGGCACCCGCTCGCGGCGTCGACAACCAGATCGGCCACGGGATCGTCGACCCGGTCGCCGCGCTGACCTGGGATGTGCCCGAAGGTTCTGTGCTACCCAAGGATTCGGCCAAGCCGCTGAAGCTGCCCCCGGCCCCGACCCCGCGCAACATGGTGCCGGTGTGGGTGGCCGCCGGCGGGTTGGGTGGCGCGCTGATTTTGGCCGGGCTTGTCTTCGGAGGAGCCGTCTTGATGAGAAAAACAGCAGGGAGACAGGAATGAAGGCACAACGCGAGTACGGCCTGTCGCTCTCGTGGGCGCGGGTCACCACGGTGTTCCTGATTGACGTTGCGCTGCTGGTGATTACGAGTCGCCTACCCGACTCGTGGCAGGCCGGCCGAAACCTCTGCTTCTGGATCGGTGTCGGCCTGGCGGTCATCCTGACCGTCGTTGCCCTGCTGACCAATGGGGGAGTACCGGTGTCGTCGGCACCGATCGCTCGTGTCCGCAACTGGTATGCCGACCCCGAGGCACTGACGGTCGGCTGCACCCCGGCCACCGACCATCGTCGTCAGTTCAGTCGCGAAACGGTCGGGATCCGCGAGCACGAGGGCCAATTGATCGCCGTGATCTCGGTCGACGGCGCGGGCGAGGCCGGACGGCATCGTCACCGCGAGGGGCTGTCGCCCAGCATTCCGCTGGAAGCGGTCGTTACGTCGTTGCGCCAGTTCGATGTTCGTCTGGACAGCGTCGACATCGTCTCGGTCGGTACACGCCACGGCAATAAGGACGTCAAGTCGGCGGTCGCCGATGACTCCGGTGGGGATCGTGATCGACGCCCGATCGAGGAGCGCAACACCTGGCTGGTGCTGCGGATGGACCCGCAGCACAACGTGAGCGCCGTTGCCGCCCGCGACTCGGTGGCCTGCACCTTGGCCGCCGCCGCCGAGCGTCTGGCTTACGACCTGGACGGGCGCAGCTGTGCCGCCCGGCCGCTGACGGCCGATGAAATTGCCGAGGTCGACGACGCCGTGCTCGCCGGGCTGCAGCCGGCGCACGTCCGGCCGTTCTGGCGCTACCTCAAGACCCCGGACGGCTACGTGACCAGCTTCTGGGTGTCGCCTGGCGACATCACCAGCGAGACGCTCGAGCAGCTGTGGCTCACCGACGCCGACGTCACCGTCATGACGATCCGCATCATCGCCGAAGGCCACGAAGCCGACGTGTCGGTGTGGGTGCGCTACCACAGCCACCAGCGGTTGCGGAAAGAAGCCTTCAACGGGCTCAACCGGCTCACCGGACGCCAGCTCGGCGCGGTCGCCGCCAGCCTGCCGGCGCCGACCTCCCGTCGGCCGCTGCCTATGCCGAGCCGCACTCTGACTCGCAGCGAGGACATCCTGGTGCCGGTGGGGGCAACAGCAGGGGCGCAGGCGAGCAGCGTCTAAGCCTTACGATGACAGGATGACGCGTCCGCAAGCCAGCGCGCCGGACTCCCGCAACGCGATGGTCGCGGGGCTCCTCGCATCCGGCGTCTCGGTCAATGGGCTTCAGCCCAGCCACAATCCGCAGGTGGCCCTGCGGATGTTCACGACGGCCACCAGTCTCGACCCGGACATGTGCGACGCGTGGCTGGCCCGGCTGCTGGCCGGCGACCAGAGCATCGACGTGCTCACCGGCGCGTGGAATTCCGTCAGGACGTTCGGCTGGGAGATCCGCCGCCTGGGCCTGACCGAGCTGGAGTTCCGCCCCGAAGTTTCCGACGGGATGTTTTTGAAGCTGGCGGTGACCAGTGTGGAGTCCCTGGCTGCGAGCTACGCGGCCGCCTTGACCGAGGCGAAGCGGTACGCGGAAGCGGCCGACCTGCTGGATTCCATTACACCGCGGCACGGCTCTGATGAGGAATTGATCAAGTATGTCCGCGGGCTGCTCTACTTCCGCACCGGCCGGTGGCCGGATGTGCTGTTGCAGTTCCCGCCGGGAGCCGGCTGGCGTCATCCCGAGTTGAAAGCCGCCGGAGCCGCGATGGCGACCACCGCGTTGGCGTCGCTCGGCGTGTTTGAAGAGGCGGCCCGTCGCGCTCAGGAGGCGATCGAGGGTGACAGGGTGCCCAGCGCGGCCAACGTCGCGATGTACACGCAGGGGATGTGCTTGCGGCACCTGGGCCGCGAGGAAGAGGCGGTCGAGAGCCTGCGCCGGGTGTACTCGCGTGACGCGAAGTTCACCCCGGCCCGCGAGGCGCTGGACAACCCCAGCTACCGGCTGGTGCTGACCGACCCGGAAACCATTGAGGCACGGACCGATCCGTGGGACGCCGACAGTGCGCCGTCCCGCGAACAGGCCGAGTCCGCCCGGCACGCCGAGATGGCCAAGAAGTATCTGGACGAAGGCGATGCCGAGCTCAATTCGATGCTCGGCATGGAAGCGGCCAAGCGGGAAATCAAGCTGATCAAGTCCACGACCAAGGTGAACCTGGCCCGCGCGAAAATGGGCCTTCCGGTCCCGGTCACCTCACGCCACACGCTGCTGTTGGGGCCGCCCGGTACCGGCAAAACCTCTGTGGCACGGGCTTTTTCGAAGCAATTGTGCGGCCTGACCGTGCTGCGCAAGCCGCTGGTCGTGGAGACCAGCCGTGCGAAGCTGCTCGGCCGGTACATGGCTGATGCCGAGAAGAACACCGAAGAAATGCTCGAAGAAGCACTCGGCGGCGCCGTCTTCTTCGACGAGATGCACAACCTGCATGAGAGCGGTTACTCGACCGGTGACGCGTACGGAAACGCGATCATCAACACCCTGCTCCTCTACATGGAGAACCACCGCGACGAGCTGGTGGTGTTCGGAGCCGGATACGCCAGGGCGATGGACAAGATGCTCGAGGTCAACCAGGGTCTGCGACGCCGGTTCTCCACCGTTATCGAGTTCTTCAGCTACAACCCGAAAGAACTCGTCGCGCTGACTCAGCTGATGGGCCGGGAAAACGAGGACATCATCACCGACGACGCCGCGGAGAGCCTGTTGCCGTCCTACACCAGGTTCTATGACGACGAGACCATGTCGCCCGACGGAGACCTGATTCGCGGCATCGACACGCTGGGCAACGCCGGATTCGTGCGCAACGTGGTGGAGAAAGCTCGCGATCACCGCAGCTTCCGCCTCGACGACGAGGATCTCGACGCGGTGCTGGCCAGCGACGTCGATGAGTTCAGCGACGATCAGTTGCGCCGTTTCAAAGAACTGACCCGCGACGACCTCGCCGAGGGGCTCAGTGCCGCGGTAGCGGAGAAGAAGCCGGACTAGCCGTCGCGGCGACGCCGATCAATTCTTACGAGATCCTCACGGGCGTTTTCGTTGACGAGGTAAGGAAACCCTGAGATGGTGATGTTTCGAAAACGTTACATGCACCTCGCTAGGTGAGGCGTCTGCGCGGATATAGGCCACTGACCTCGAACGTCGAAAGACGCCCAGGGTCAGGACAGCTCCTCCCGGCTTAAGGGTTGAGCCCAAGTGGCTTCCGGAACTCCCGGATACGGCGTGCAGTGCCAAAGCTCCGGCGAGAGGGGTGCTGTCCGACGGCGCGCGTCGGGTAAAACTCCTCTCCGCGAGCCTCCGGACCGGGTGCACCGGTTCGGGGGAGGTGAAACCAGCACGCTGATTCGCTCGGCAGTCCTCTGTCGGACCTAGCCGGGTCACGCCTTTCGTGGCCGCGCAACCGGCACCGCGCGCAACGCGGCCGGTACGCACTTCACCGCAACGATGCGAGTTAAGGGGTTTCACTGCAATGGATTATGGGATTCTGCCACCAGAAATCAATTCCGGGCGCATGTACGCCGGCCCGGGTTCGGCGCCGATGCTGGCGGCCGCCTCGGCGTGGGATGGCCTGGCTGCCGAATTGGGTTCAGCCGCAACGTCGTATACGACTGTCGTCTCCGAATTGACCGAGGGATCGTGGCGAGGCTCGGCCTCGGCGGCGATGGCTGCAGCGGCCGCACAGTACGTCACCTGGATGAATTCGGTCGCCGCGCTGGCTGACCAGACGGCCAGCCAGGCGCAATCAGCTGCCGCCGCATTCGAGGCGGCGTACGCGATGACGGTTCCGCCGGCGGTCGTCGCCGCCAACCGGGCTCAGCTGGCGGCACTGTTAGCCACGAACGTGCTGGGCCAGAACACCCCGGCGATCGCCGTCACCGAATCGCTGTACGGGGAGATGTGGGCGCAGGATGCGGCTGCAATGTACGGCTACGCCGGCTCCTCGGCCGCCGCAGCGACGGTGACTCCGTTCAGCTCGCCGCCGGACACAACTAACGCGGCGGCGGCAAGCCAAGGGGCAGCGGTCACCCAGGCGACTGCAGCGTCGTCGAGCGCGGGCGTGCAATCGACACTGGCGCAAGTCGTGTCTACGGTGCCTTCTGCCTTGCAGAGCATGGCAGCGCCGGTGCAGTCGGCGCCCACCAGTTCGATACTTGCCACCATTGGCGCCCCGCTGGGTCTGGCTCCCGGTGATTTGACGAATTTGCTGTCGAACCTCGCCAGCAGCTCGTTCACTCCCATGTCGGTGGCCGGTATCACCCAGGTCGGCGCGGATGCATCGGTCATGCGCGCACTGAATACCGTTCCTGCTCCCGGTGACGCCCCCGGTGTGGCCGGTGGAGGGATAGCCGCCATCAACGCCGTTGGGCCGGCGGCACCGGCGAATGTGGGTGGCGCCCCGGTATCGGCGGGGATCGGCCAAGCCACATTGGTTGGCAAGATGTCGGTGCCGCAAAGTTGGGCCGCCGCGGCTCCGGCCGCGAATACCACGGCGAATTCCTTGCCCGCGGCGGCCGAAGGTTGGGCCATCGCGCCCGATGCAGGGATGGCGGAGATGGCACCGGCGGCCGGGATGCCCGGTTTGCCGGGCGTATCGGGCGGTCTGGGGAATCGGGGATACGGCTTTGCCGCTCCCCGTTATGGATTCAAGTCAGCCGTGGTCTCTCGACCGCCGGCGGCCGGATAGGGCTGCAAAACAATGACTTTCACGCCATATGCGATTCACGCGATGTCGCCCCGCCGGTCGAGACTGTGCAGTTTCGGCTCGCCGTACATGTGAATCCGCCTGCGCGACGAGTTGACTCCCTCGAATCCGGATGGAACCATGACCGGAGCAAGCACCTCGCTAGGTGAGGCGTCTGCGCGGATACAGGCCACTGACCTCAAATGTCGAAAGACGCCCAGGGTCAGGACAGCTCTTCCCGGCTTAAGGGTTGAGCCCAAGTGGCTTCCGGCTTCTCGGGATACGCCGCGCAGTGCCAAAGCTCTGTCGAGAGGGGTGCGGCGGCCGGCTCAGCTGTCGGATCGCCTCGTCCCGTGTGCACCGAAACGGCACCCCCGTGTGCCCTGGCCGCGAGGAGGTGAGGCGAAATGAGTCCGACTGACAGTCCATATCCGAGACCGGTGACCGTTTCGTCTGGATCCGGCCCCGGCGCCCGAATCATCCCCTGAATCGGCTTTCGCCGCTTCAATTAATAACGCGCGCTTGATCTTTCATGCGTGCGCCAGGCTGTCGTGCCTCGAGACCGACGCGGCTTCAGCCTGCCCTGAAAAAGGAGAACCCCATGACTTTCGTGACAACGCAGCCCGAAATGCTCGCGACGGCGGCCGGCGAGTTGGCGGTTGTCGGTTCAGCGATCGCGGCGCAGACCGCCGCTGCGATAGGGCCGACGACGGGCGTCGCTCCGGCGGCGGCCGATGAGGTATCAGCCTTGACCGCAGCACAATTCGCGTCACACGCGGCGATGTACCAGGCCGTGAGCGCACACGCGGCAGCGGTGCACCAGTTGTTCGTCGACGCACTGGGAACCAGCGCCGATTCGTACGCCGTCACCGAAGCCGCCAACGCGGCCTCAGCCATCTGAAAGGGATGCCACGATGACTGCAGCCTTCGACTTCGGCGCATTCCCGCCAGAAGTCAACTCCGCCAAGATGTATGCCGGCCCGGGATCGGCGTCGATGAGGTCTTCCGCAACCGCCTGGACCGTACTGGCATCCGAATTACGATCGCAAGCCGCCATTTACAGCTCGATCGTGTCGAACTTGACCGGTGACGCCTGGCGGGGCCAGGCGGCGACGGCCATGGCCGCCGCCGCAGGGCAATACACGTCATGGATGAACACGACAGCTGCCCAGGCCGAGCAGACCGCCGGCCAGGCGCGGGCCGCCGCGAGCGCGTACGAGACCGCTCACGGCATGACCGTGCCGCCTCCGGTGATCGCGGCCAACCGCAGCCAGTTGGCGTCGTTGGTTGCAACGAATCTGCTGGGGCAGAACGGGCCGGCGATCGCAGCCGCCGAGGCTCATTACGCCCAGATGTGGGCGCAGGACGCCGTGGCGATGTACGGCTACGCCGGGCAGTCGGCGGCGGCGAGCAAGGTCCCGCCGTTCGCCACTGCGCCGCAGACCACGACGGCGGGAGCGCTCGCCGGACAGGCCGCCGCGACCACCCAGGCCACTGGATCCAGCACGCAGGCGGCGTGGTCGCAGTTGACCTCCGCGGTGCCCGGCACGCTGCAGGGGATGGCCACACCGGCGGCATCCACGCCGTCGTCAACGACCATGCTCGAGGGTCTGCTGACCGGCGGCCCATCCGGCAACTCTCAGCTCGACAGCTTCTGGAGCACATGGGGTCCGAACGCCAACGTCTGGAACACGTTGACCTCGACCGGCGTCATCAACCCGCTGCAGGCGTTGGCGGGCGTTCTGGGACCCAACACCGTAGCAGGAACCGAAGGCGTGGGCGGACTTTCACCGTTGGGCGTGGCTAGCGGGGTCGGCGCCGGCTCGCAGGGGATTTCAGGTGTTGCCGGGCTCGACGCGGCGGGCTCTTCGATTTCGGCGGGCGTCGGTCAAGGCGCCTCCGTCGGACCCCTGTCGGTGCCGCCCAGCTGGACTGGCACGGGGCCGTCGGTGGCAGCGCCGCTCGCCCCGGCACTCGGTAGCAATCCGTTGGCCGCGCCTCCGGAAGTGGCGGGCGTGCCCGGAGTCGCCCCGACGGGCGCCGCCCTGGGGGCGCGCGCCGGCGCGAACGCTGGGATCGCCGACACCCGCTTCCTCATTCGGCCACCGATGGTCCCGTCCTGGGCCGCGGTCGGATGAACCAAGACAACCTGTTCGAGCTACGGAGCTGGCCTTGACGCCGATCACGGACGGCTTCGTCCACACTGGTAGGCACCGCTAGCCCGGAGATAAGGAGATTCGTGCCATGCAAACGATCAGCATCGCGGAGTTCGCGCTGCGGTTGGGGATGGGGCTGGGCTGCGGCGCCCTGGTCGGGATCGAACGCCAGTGGCAGGCGCGACGGGCCGGACTGCGCACGAATGCACTGGTCGCCACCGGTGCGACATTGTTCGTGCTGTACGCCGTGGTGACCAACGACAGCAGCCCGACCCGGGTGGCGTCGTACGTTGTTTCCGGAGTCGGGTTCCTCGGTGGTGGGGTGATCCTGCGTGAGGGCTTCAACGTGCGCGGGCTCAACACCGCCGCGACCCTGTGGTGCTCGGCGGCGGTTGGCGTGCTGGCGGCAAGCGGGCATTACGTGTTCACCCTGATCGCCACCGCCGCGATCCTGGCGATCCACGTCCTGGGACGCCCGCTGGGCCATCTGATCGATCGCGACAACGTGGTCGAGGAAGATGAAGATGACCAGCCGTACCAACTGCAGGTCATTTGTCGGCCCAAATCCGAGAAGTACGCGCGCGCTCAAATCGTGCAGCGCACCGGATTTGGCGGTGACCGCCTGGTGCTGCGCGGTATCCACACCGGTCGCATCGCTGACGACAGCGTCGCGCTGACCGCCTATCTGCTCAGCGACGGCCACGCCCCGGCGCGGCTCGAGCAACTCGTCGCGGAAATGTCGATACAGGAAGGCGTTCAGGCGGTGCATTGGTACGCCGGCGACGACGACGAGCCGATGCCGCAGGCACGTTGACCCAATCAGTTCCCCAACGCAGGTCAGTGACGTCGTAGGGTATGTGTCGTGAGTGCGGTCGCCGGTTTCCTTTCCGTTCTGCCGGAGCAGATGCGCGACCCGGTGTTGTTTGCGATCCCCTTCTTTATTGTGCTGCTGATTGTGGAGTGGACGGCGGCCCGCAAGCTCGAACGGATCGAGCGGGCAGCCGATGTGCATTCCGATCGTCCGGGCTCAGGTGCCTATCTGACGGCCGATTCGTGGGCAAGTATCCGGATGGGTCTCATCTCGGTGGCGACGACCGCGGGCTGGAAGTTCCTTGCGCTGCTCGGCTACGCCGCCATTTATGCCTACGCGGCGCCGTGGCATTTGGCGGCGACGCGTTGGTACACCTGGGTCGTTGCGATTCTCGGTGTCGACCTGCTCTACTACTGCTATCACCGCAGCGCGCACCGGATCCGCGTGATGTGGGCTACCCATCAAGCCCACCACTCCAGCCAGTACTTCAATTTCGCTACCGCGTTGCGGCAGAAGTGGAACAACAGCGGCGAGATCCTCATGTGGATTCCCTTGCCGCTCTTGGGTATTCCGCCGTGGGTGGTTTTCTGCAGCTTCTCGGTCAACCTGATCTATCAATTCTGGGTGCACACCGAGCGGATCGGCAGAATGTGGGCGCCTTTCGAATTCGTCTTCAATACGCCGTCGCATCATCGCGTGCACCACGGTATGGACGCCGAATACCTCGACAAGAATTACGGTGGCATTTTCATCGTCTGGGATCGGATGTTCGGCAGCTTCCGGCAAGAGACGTTCCGTCCGCATTACGGGCTGACCAAACAGGTGGACACTTTCAACGTCTGGAAACTCCAGACGCACGAATACCTTGCTATCGCGCGCGATTTCCGTTCCGCGGCACGTATGCGCGACCGAATCGGTTACGTGTTCGGGCCACCCGGTTGGCAGCCCTCGTCTGCCCGGACCGAAGCTTCGGGACCACTGACACCGGCGCGTTGATCACCGCGCAGCGGTGGGCCCCTGTTCACCCGCCGTTTCTTATTACGGCGAGCCGAAAGGCCCCATGGCTCAGCCAAGATCAGTAAGTTCGACGGAGAGGCCGGTATCCGCCTGCCGTGACCACGAGAAGGGAATTGCTGTGGGAGACACTCTCACCGAGGGGCAAAAGCTCGTCAAAGGTGAATCGCTCACCTCGAGCAACGGGGCCTACACCCTGACGTTGCAAGACGACGGAAACCTGGTCCTGGCATCACGAGGAAACGCGATCTGGACATCAGGCACCAACGGAGAAGACGTGGTCCGCGCCGAGGTTCAGAGCGACGGCAACTTCGTTCTCTACACCGCCGACAAGCCGGTGTGGCACACCGACACCAAGGGCAAGAAGGACGTGCACCTCGTCCTGCAGGACGACCGCAACTTGGTGCTCTACTCCGGCGACGCCGCCGCCTGGTCGACCAAGACCGAGACCGACGCACCGCCACCGCCGGAACCGGAAGCCGCCGCACCGGCGGCCGCCGAGGAGCCCGCCGCACCGGCAGCCGCCGAGGAGCCCGCCGTCGAGGAAGCCGCGCACGAGGAGCCCGCAGCGGCGCGCACCTACACCGTCGAGTCCGGCGACACGTTGTGGGCCATTGCCGAGCAGTTCTACGGCGACGGCAACAAGTACCAGATCATCGCTGACGCCAGCGGTATCTCGAACCCCGATCTGATCCAGCCGGGGCAGGTTTTGACCATTCCTTGATGCTTGATGGAGGGCGCCGGCCGTATACGTGGTCGGCGCTTTTCCATTTGTGCTGCTCCGCGCGGTCGGCTCGTTTAATATCAACTAGTTAACCTAAAGGTTTGCCGGTGGGGCGCCGGCATCGAAGGATCGGAGTCGGCGTGGGGGGTCCGGTATTCCGCGCTTTCGGCGCGATGGTCATCGCGGCGGCGGCCTCGGCTGCCGTCCCCGTTCACGCGCATGCCGAGCCGGTCGTCGTCTTTCCCGGGATGGAAATCCATCAAGGCGGCCACCTGTGCACCCTGGGTTACGTGGATCCCGGGCTGCGGGTGGCGTTCAGCGCAGGTCACTGCCGCAGCGACGGCCCGGTGCTCGACCGGGCGAACAAAGTCATCGGAAACGTCGCGACATCTCGTGACAACACACCCAACGGCGCCTTCGTCAATACCGACCAGGAAATCTCCGACTACGAGTCGATCGTGCTGGCCCCCGACGTCACGGTGAACAACGTCCTGCCAGGTGGCCGCATGCTGCAGTCGGACCCCGGCCTGGTGGTCACGCCCGGCGAACCGATCTGCCACTTCGGCGTGATCACCGGGGAGAGCTGCGGGACCGTCGAGGCCGTCAACAACGGCTGGTTCACGATGGGCCACGGCGCGGTCAGCCAGCAAGGCGACTCCGGCGGGCCCGTCTACCTGACCGGCGGCCCCGGGCCCGCCCGCATCGTCGGGATCTTCAACAGCGTCTGGGGCAATTTCCCGACTGCGGTGTCGTGGCAGTCCACCACCCAGCAGATTCGGCACGACGTGGGCGTCGGCGGTCCGGCGATCTAGGCGTCTGCCGTCAGCGCGAAGACCGGGATCGACGGGGCCGCTGCGCGGACCTGATCGTCGCTGGAATCGGGGGTCAGCCCCGCGATATGGCCTTTGACCTCCCAGTACCACCTGTCCAGATAGCGCCTGAGCAGCTCGGGCTTCGCCGCGTCGTCCACCTCGGAGGCGCGCAACGTGCGACGCCGCCAGGCCGGCCCTACCTCGACTGACCCGGCCGCTCGGACGTTGCGCGCCCACTGGGTGTTGCCGCGTGGTGACACCACGTAGTCGACGTCGCCGACGGTCAGCACATTGACCACGACACCGCGAACCCGGCCCGACGTGCGTCCACGCACCCGCAGAGCACGGGCACCGGCCAAGCTGATGCCGGCCTCCGCCAGCCGGCGGATCAGCGCATTGGCGGCCTTCTCGACGCCGTTGAGTTCGTCGTATCGCAGCGGCATGGGTAACCCTCCTCGGTAGATGAGAGCACTGCTCTCTAATGGTTTGACAGTGACACACCGAGGTGCAAAAAGCAAGAGCACTGTTCTCTTTCGTGCGAAACTTGCCTGATGGCAAAGCGGCGCGACTCGCGGGAGCGCACCGAAGCCCAGATCATAAAGCTGGGTCGGCGCCATCTGGTCGAACACGGCGCGGCCGGGTTGTCGCTCCGCGCGATCGCCCGCGACCTCGGCATGGTGTCGTCCGCGGTATACCGCTACGTGTCCAGCCGGGACGAGTTGCTGACTCTGCTGCTGATCGACGCGTACTCCGAACTGGCCGACGCAGTGGATCGGGCTCGCGAAGCCGTGCCGGACGTGTGGAGCGATGACGTCATTGCGATCGCACATGCGGCCCGCTCCTGGGCCGTCACGCACCCGGCCCGCTGGGCTCTGTTGTACGGAAGTCCGGTACCCGGGTATAACGCACCGGCCGAGCGCACAGTCGGGCCCGGAACACGAGTCATCGGAGCCTTTTTCGACGCCGTTGCGGCCGGCATCGCCACCGGTGACATCATGCTCACCAATCACACTGCGCCACAACGGGTTTCGTCTGACTTCGAACGCCTTCGCAACGAATTCGGTTTTCCCGGCGACGATTCCGTCATCGTCAAGTGTTTTGCGATTTGGGCCGGCGTGGTGGGGGCCATCAGCCTGGAGGTGTTCGGTCAGTACGGCGCCGACACGCTCAGCGACGTCCAGACGGTGTTCGACACCCAGGTGCGGTTGCTCCTCGCCCTGCTGACGCACCCGGAGGTCGACCCGGCCCCATTTGGCGTCGCAAGCCAAAACTAGAACGTGTTCAGTGCGGGTCCCGCAGGGTCGTGCACTGCGGTGAGGGCAACATTGTTCCGGCGGTTTCAGCCGGGGTGGCTGCTGGGTTATTCTGCGAGACGATGAGCCTTCGCTTCGGATCCCCGGTCCAAACCGCCTGGGTGACAAACGGCCTGGAAGCCACAGAAACCGCTCTCACCGGGCTGTTAGGGGTGAAGAAGTGGGTGCGGCTGCCCGACATTCACTTCGCCCCAGAGTCGTGCAGCTACCACGACGCGCCAGCCGACTTCGTCGCCAACATCTCGCTGAGCTATCTCGGCGACATGCAACTCGAACTGATCGAGCCAGTCCGCGGGCCTAATATCTATAGTGACTTTTTGCAGAGCAACGGACCGGGTCTGCACCACATCTGCGTTGAGGCCGACACCCTCGATGATTTCGACGCCGTGCTGGCCTCGGCGGCCGAGCAGGGAGCCACGGTGCCTCAACAGGGTGTGATGCCCGGCGGCCTGCGCTTCGCTTATCTGTCTGCGCCGCAATACGGGGTCCCGTTCGTAGAGCTCGCGCACTTCTCGCCCGAGATGCGCCAGTTTTTCAACTACATCAAGCAGGAGCAGCGGTGAGTCGCGCGGACGACGATACGCGGTGCGAGCGATGAGGAGGAGTAGCGCCGATGAGCATTGACATTCCAGCGACTTTGAGCGTCAACGACATTGAGTTGTGGTCGGACGAGGTCGACGTCGTGGTGATCGGCTTCGGCATCGGGGGCGGCTGCGCGGCGGTCAGCGCCGCCGCCGCGGGCGCGCGGGTGCTGGTGGTGGAGCGGGCCGCTGCGGCCGGCGGCACGACCGCGATGGCCGGCGGACATTTCTACCTAGGCGGGGGCACCGCGGTTCAGCAAGCCACCGGACATCCCGACTCGGCCGAGGAGATGTACAAGTATCTGGTCGCGGTGTCCCGGGAACCCGATCACGAGAAGATCCGCGCCTACAGCGACGGGAGCGTCGAGCACTTCGACTGGCTGGAGGACTTGGGCTTTCAGTTCGAGCGCAGCTTCTACCCGGGCAAGGTGGTCGTCCCGCCGGGCACCGAAGGCTTGAGCTACACCGGCAACGAGAAAGTCTGGCCGTTCTGTGAGCAGGCCGTTCCGTCGCCGCGCGGGCATTCGGTTCCGGTGCCGGGCGAGCTGGGCGGCGCGTCGATGGTGATCGATCTACTGGTCAAACGGGCCGAGAGCCTCGGCGTGCAATTTCGCTACGAGACCGGCGCCACCAACCTGATCCTGGATGCCGACGGCGCCGTGGTTGGCGTCGCGTGGAAACACTTCACCGAAACCGGTGCCGTCAAAGCCAACTCGGTCATCATCGCCGCCGGCGGTTTCGCGATGAACCCCGACATGGTCGCCGAACACACACCGGAATTGGGCCAGCCGCGGCGCACCAAGCACCACGGATTGGTGGCGCCCTACATCCTGGGCAATCCCAACGACGACGGGCTCGGCCTGAGGATGGGTATATCGGCGGGCGGTGTCGCCGAGAACATGAACGAGAAGTTCATTACCGCGGCAGCGTATCCACCCGAGATACTGCTGACGGGTGTGATCGTGAACAAAGAGGGCAAGCGGTTCGTCGCGGAGGACTCCTACCATTCGCGCACATCGGCTTTCGTGTTGGAGCAGCCGGAGCAGACCGCGTACCTGATCGTCGACGAGGCGCATACCGAGATGCCCGCGATGCCGCTGATCAAATTCCTCGACGGCTACGAGACGATCGCCGAACTCGAGACCGCACTGGAGATTCCCGCCGGCAATGTCGCCGCGACCCTGGAACGCTACAACGCGTTCGCGGCCAAGGGCGAAGATCCAGATTTCCATAAGCAGCAGGATTATCTTGCGCCGCAAGACAATGGGCCGTGGGCGGTGTTCGACCTGTCGCTCGGGCGGGCGATGTATTCCGGTTTCACCATGGGCGGTCTGGCGGTCACTGTCGACGGTCAGGTGCAGCGCGGTGACGCCAGCGTCGTCCCAGGCCTCTACGCGGTGGGCGCGTGTGCCTCCAACATCGCCCAAGACGGCAAGGGCTACGCCAGCGGCACGCAGCTCGGCGAGGGATCGTTCTTCGGCCGCCGCGCCGGAACGCGCGCGGCCGCAAACCGCTAGACCGACGCGGGCTCCCTACCGACGACCCCCAGCCGCCATGGGCCGCCGCCGAGCAGCTCCAGATGTTGCTCGTGGAACAGTTCGACGGCCGGTCGATGACTGACGCTGACGACGACGCACTCCGGTAACTCGTTGTGCAGCAATTGATACAGCGCGTGCTCCAGCCCTTCGTCGAGCGCTGAGGTGCTCTCGTCGAGGAAGACCGCCCTGGGTTTGGTGAGCAGGATGCGGGCGAACGCGACGCGTTGTTGCTCGCCGGGGGAGAGGACCTTGGCCCAGTCGCGCACTTCGTCGAGCCGTTCGCTGAGCGGAGCGAGCGCGACTTTGTTCAGCGTTTGGCTCAAGGTCTCGTCCGAGATGTCAGTCGGTGCGTTCGGGTAACAGACCACGGTCCGCAACGTGCCCAGCGGTACATAGGGCAACTGCGACAGGAACATCGTCGCGTTGTCGCCTTCCGGGCAGCGCAACGTTCCCGACGCGTACGGCCACAGTTCGGCCAGACTGCGCAGCAGCGTGGTCTTGCCCGCTCCCGACTGTCCGGTAATCACTAGGGACTGACCGGATTCCAGCCGCACATCGAGCGAGTCGACCAGCGGGTCGCCATCAGGCGTGCGCACCTCGACGCCGTCGAACTCGACCGAGCCGTCGTCGGTGCCCCGGGTCAGCACCGCGGGCAGATCGCGGCCCTTGGCGTTGGCGTCGACCAGTCCGTGCAACCGGATGATGGCCGCGCGGAAGGCGGCGAACGCGTCATAGTTGTTGCGGAAGAACGACAACCCGTCGTGGATCTCGCTGAACGCCGAGGCCGTCTGCGTAACATCCCCGAGCTGGATCTGACCGGAGAACAGCCGCGGGGCCTGGACAAGCCAGGGCAGCGGAACAATCGCCTGTGACATCGAGACGTTCCAGCCCAGGAAACCGATGGTCCGGCGGACGTAGTGCCGGTAGTTGTCGATGATCGGGTTGAATCGCGCCAACAATGTCGTTCGCTCAACTCGCTCGCCCCGGTAGAAGCCGACCGCTTCGGCGGCGTCGCGAAGCCGAACCAGTGCGTAACGGAACGCGGCGTTGAGCTTCTCGTTGTTGAAGCTCAGCCAGATCAGTGGACGCCCGATCCAGAACGCTACAACGGTTGAAATGAGCACGTAGACAACAACAATCCAGAACATCGCGCGAGGAATTTCGAGGCTTGCGACGCTCAAAGTGCCCGACAGGTTCCAAAGGATCGCCGCGAAGGAGATTACCGACACCACTGCCTTCACTGCCCCGAACAGCAGGGTGCTGGTGGTGTCGTTTTGTGGGATGTTGGGCGAGCTACCGATTCCAGCCGTGAAAATGTCGACGTCCTGCTGGATACGCTGGTCGGGGTTGTCGATGGTGTTGTCGATAAACAGATCCCGGTAATAGGCCCGTCCACGCAGCCAATCGTCGGTGAGGTCAGCGGTCAGCCAAATTCGCCAGGTGATGATGAACCGCTGGGTCAGATATATATCGAGCATCACCCGGGCGATGTATAGCGCGGCCAGCACGCTGAAGTGCATGAGCGATGTGTAAAACCCCTCCACGCCAGATCTTTTGACATTCTGGTTTCCGGTGGCAATACCTCCAACCGCCGTCTGCAACGCACTGAACATGTCGTTGCTCTGAAAACTGAGCAGAACGACCAGGCGCACCCCGATCAGAACCAACAACAGCAGGACCGCCAACTGCAACCATGTCCGCGCGGCATGCCGTCCAGTGAAGTAGCCGCCGGTGATCCGCCAGTACTGACGGCCCCACGTAGTGAGGAAGCGCAACAGGATCAGCACCACCAGCACGCACACCGCAGCGATCACCCAGCCCTTCGCCAGCCACCACAACGAGTCGGTGGTTGCCGTAGACCAGTCGATAGACGGCTTGAATGGCTTGGGGTCCAAGATCGCGTCTCCTCGCTGACGAGGGCCGTCCGGCCGCCGTCACAGTGGATGCTTCCCCGCGAAAGTACCGTAGGACGGCCGATAGGCTGCGCCCATGGGCAACGACGCCGACAACACCTTCCACGCCGGGCAACTGATCGCGCGCCGACTCAAAGCCAGCGGGATCGACACCATCTTCACGTTGTCCGGCGGACATCTGTTCTCGATCTACGACGGTTGCCGCAGCGAAGGCATCCGGCTGATCGATACCCGCCACGAGCAGACCGCCGCGTTCGCCGCTGAGGGCTGGTCGAAGGTGACACGTCAGCCGGGCGTCGCCGCGCTGACCGCGGGCCCGGGCGTGACAAACGGCATGAGCGCCATGGCCGCCGCCCAGCAGAATTCGTCCCCCCTGCTGGTCCTCGGCGGACGAGCACCCGCCGGACGATGGGGCATGGGCTCCTTGCAGGAGATCGACCACGTGCCATTCGTGGCGCCCCTGACGCGATTCGCCGCGACGGCGTCCTCGGCCGAGGCCGTCAGCGGCCTGATCGACGACGCACTGCGGGCCACGGTCGGTGCGCCATCCGGGGTGGCGTTCATCGATTTCCCGATGGACCACGTGTTTTCGATGGCTGCCGACACCGGTCAGCCCGGGGCGTTGACCGCGTCGCCGGAATCGGCGCTGCCCGACGGCAACGCGCTCGATCGCGCGATCGGCCTGCTCGCGTCCGCCGAGCGGCCGGTGATCATGGCCGGCACCAATGTCTGGTGGGGGCACGCCGAGGAGGCGCTGCTGCGACTGGTCGAACAGCGGCGGATCCCGGTGCTGATGAACGGCATGGCCCGAGGTACCGTGCCCGCCGATCATCCGCTGGCGTACTCCCGGGCACGCTCAAAAGCACTGGGAGAAGCCGACGTTGCGGTAGTCGTCGGGGTGCCGATGGATTTCCGGCTCGGATTCGGCGGCGTGTTCGGGCCGGAGACCCAGTTGATCGTGGCCGACCGCGTGCAGCCTGATCGTGAGCATCCGCGGCCGGTCGCTGCCGCGCTGTACGGCGACCTGGCGGCGACCTTGACGGTGCTCAGCGAGACGCCGCGGGCCGAGACGTCAGGCCACGAGAAGTGGGTCGCCGATCTGCGCGCTACCGAGACGGCGGCGCGCGACCGTGAGCAGGGCGAACTGGCCGACGACCGCAGCCCGCTGCATCCGATGCGCGTCTACGCCGAGCTAGCCCCGATGCTCGACCGCGATGCGATCGTCGTGGTCGATGCCGGCGATTTCGGCTCCTACGCGGGCCGGGTGATCGACAGCTACGTGCCCGGCGCCTGGCTGGACAGCGGCCCGTTCGGCTGCCTCGGCTCCGGGCCTGGGTACGCGTTGGCCGCCAAGCTGGCCCGGCCGGACCGGCAGGTGGTGTTGCTGCAGGGCGATGGCGCATTCGGATTCAGCGGCATGGAGTGGGATACGTTGGCGCGCCACAATGTTCCCGTTGTCTCGGTGATCGGCAACAACGGAATCTGGGCCCTCGAACACCACCCGATGAAGGCCCTGTACGGCTACTCGGTGGTGGCCGAACTGCGGCCAAAGACCCGCTACGACGAGGTGGTGCGTGCCCTCGGCGGCCACGGCGAGCTGGTCTCGACGCCCGCCGAGCTGCGGCCGGCGCTGACCCGTGCCTTCGACAGCGGCCTGCCGGCCGTCGTCAACGTGCTGACCGATCCCGACGTCGCCTACCCGCGCCGGTCGAATCTCGCCTGACCTTTCTGCCGACCCGCTTGGCAGGCCGGTACCGTTGACCTGTGCCAAAGACCACCAGCTCAACGTCGGGCCGTCTAAGCGGCCGCTTCTGGCGACTGCTCGGCGCCACCACCGAGAGAAACCAGGGCCGCTCACTGGCGCAGGTCACGGCGTCGGGCGAGTACAAGGAGAAAGCCAAAGGGCTCGACGACGAGCAGTTGCGGAAAGCCGCCGGCCTGCTCGACCTCGACGACTTGGCCGAATCGGACGACATTCCGCAGTTCCTGGCCATCGCCCGGGAGGCCGCCGAGCGGGCGACCGATCTGCGGCCGTTCGACGTCCAGTTACTCGGCGCGCTACGCATGCTGGCCGGCGACGTGGTCGAAATGGCCACCGGTGAGGGCAAGACGCTTGCCGGCGCGATCGCGGCCGCCGGTTACGCGCTGGGCGGCCGGCACGTGCACGTCGTCACCATCAACGACTACCTGGCCCGCCGTGACGCCGAGTGGATGGGCCCACTGCTCGAGGCGCTGGGTGTCACTGTCGGCTGGGTGACGGGTGAGTCGACCGCCGCGGAGCGACGGGCGGCTTACACGTGCGACGTCACCTATGCCTCGGTCAACGAGATCGGGTTCGACGTGTTGCGCGACCAGTTGGTCACCGACGTCGACGACCTGGTGTCGCCCAACCCTGACGTCGCCCTGATCGACGAAGCCGACTCGGTGCTGGTCGACGAGGCGCTGGTCCCGCTGGTGCTGGCCGGCACCAGCCACCGCGAGCAGCCGCGGCTGGAGGTCATCCGCCTGGTCGGGCGGTTGCAGGCCGGCGAGGACTACGACACCGACTCCGACAACCGCAACGTGCACCTCACCGACGCCGGCGCCCACAAACTCGAAAAGCAGCTCGGCGGAATCGATCTCTACTCCGAAGAGCACGTCGGCACCACGCTCACGGAGGTCAACGTCGCCCTGCACGCGCATGTCCTGTTGCACCGCGACGTGCACTACATCGTGCGCGACGACGCCGTGCATCTGATCAACGCGTCCCGCGGCCGTATCGCGCAACTGCAGCGCTGGCCCGATGGTCTGCAGGCGGCGGTCGAGGCCAAGGAAGGCATCGAGACCACCGAGACCGGCGAGGTACTCGACACCATCACCGTGCAGGCGCTGATCAATCGCTATCCCACGGTGTGCGGTATGACCGGAACCGCGTTGGCCGCAGGCGAACAGCTGCGTCAGTTCTACAAACTCGGGGTGTCACCGATCGACCCGAACACGCCGAACATCCGCGACGACGAAACCGACCGGGTCTACATCACCGCCGCCGCGAAGATCGACGCGATCATCGCTCACATCATCGAGATCCACGAGACGGGGCAGCCGGTCCTGGTCGGCACCCACGACGTCGCCGAATCCGAGGAGCTGCACGAGCGCCTGCAGCGCCGCGGCGTGCCGGCGGTGGTCCTCAACGCCAAGAACGACGCCGAGGAGGCCACGGTGATCGCTGAGGCCGGCAAGCTCGGGGCCGTCACGGTCTCGACCCAGATGGCGGGCCGCGGCACCGACATCCGACTGGGCGGATCCGACGAGACCGACCACGAGAAGGTGGTCGAGCTCGGTGGCCTGCATGTGGTCGGCACCGGCCGGCACCACACCGAGCGGCTCGACAATCAGCTGCGCGGTCGTGCCGGCCGCCAGGGTGATCCAGGTTCGTCGGTGTTCTTCTCCAGCTGGGAAGACGACATCGCGGCGAACAACCTCGAACCCAACAAGCTGCCCAGGCAGACCGACGAGGACGGCCGCATCGTCAGCAACAAGGTCGCCGGACTGCTCGAGCACGCCCAGCGCGTCGCCGAGGGCCGGTTGCTTGACGTGCACGCCAACACCTGGCGGTACAACCAGCTGACCGCCCAGCAGCGCGCGATCATCGTCGAGCGGCGCAACACCTTGCTCAGCACCTCGGCCGCGCGCGAAGAGCTGGCCGAGCTGGCGCCCGAGCGTTACGAGGAACTGTCCGAGCGGCTTTCGGAGGAGCAGCTGAAGAAGATCTGCCGACTGATCATGCTGTTCCATCTCGACCGCGGCTGGGCCGATCACCTGGCCTACCTGGCCGACATCCGGGAGAGCATCCATCTGCGTGCCCTGGGACGGCAGAACCCGCTCGACGAGTTCCACCGGATGGCGGTCGACGCGTTCGCGTCGCTGGCCGCCGATGCGATCGAGGCCGCCCAGCAGACGTTCGAAACATCGACGTCCATCGAAGACGAGCCGGGCGTCGATCTGTCCAAGTTGGCCCGTCCGACCTCGACGTGGACTTACATGGTGCACGACAACCCGCTGTCCGATGACTCGCTTTCCGCACTGAGCCTGCCCGGCATTTTCAGATAAGGTTCCCGCACATGAACCGGCCGCCCGCACACGACCGGCTGTTGACGGTGCCCAATGTGCTCAGCGGCCTCCGTCTGGCCCTGATCCCGGTCTTCATCTACGCGCTGCTGGTCGCGCACGCCGACGCGCTCGCCGTCGCCATCCTGGCGTTCAGCGGCGCGTCCGACTGGGCGGACGGCAAAATCGCCCGGCTGATGAACCAGTCCTCGAAGCTGGGCGCGTACCTCGATCCGTTCGTGGATCGGCTGTACATGGTGACTACGCCGATCGCGTTCGGGCTGGCGCACATCCTGCCCTGGTGGATCATCGCGATCCTGCTCGCGCGCGACGTGCTGCTGGCCGCCGAGCTGCCGCTGCTGCGCACCCGCGGCATCACCGCGCTACCGGTGATCTACGTCGGCAAGGCCGCGACGTTTGCGTTGATGTCGGCCTTCCCGCTGATCCTGCTGGGGCAGTTCGACGCGCAGTGGAGTCGCGTCGTATTGGCTTGCGGCTGGGCGTTTTTGATCTGGGGTACCTACCTGTACCTGTGGTCGTTCATCGTCTACGCCTGGCAGGTGGTCATCGTGTTGCGCCGGATGCCGGCGGTAAGGGTGCGCAATGCCTGACGCAGCCCTGGGCGGCTACGAACCCTACGCCGGTCTCAACGCGCACGAGGCCGGTCGGGTGCAGCGGATCCCGGTGCCGTCATTGCTGCGTGCGTTGCTCTCCGAACACCTGGACCCCGGATACGCGGCCGCAGCCGCGCAGCGGGATTCCAGTGCTGAGCCGACCGGCCGCGCGCGCGTCCAGGGCTGGTTCTGGCAGGCGCTGGCTGCGCTGCTGGTGGCGGCCGTGTTCGCCGCCGCTGTCGCCCAGGCCCGGTTGGTCGCCCCCGGGGTGAGCGCGGCCCAGCGGGTGCTGGCGTCTGGGGTTCGCTCGGAGGAGGCGACGACGGGCCGGCTCACCAAGGAGCGCAATACGCTTGCGGCACAACGCGATGACGTCCAGAGGAAGGCGCTGGCCGAGGACACCGCGGGACGGCGGCTGCTCGCCAGTCTCGACCGCCTCAGCCTGGCGGCCGCGAGCACACCGGTCACCGGCCCGGGTTTGAGCGTGACCGTGACCGAGCCCGCCGTCGGGCCGAATTTGTCCGACGTGTCCAAGCAGCGGGTCGCCGGCAGTCAGCAGATCATCCTCGACCGCGACTTGCAGCTGGTGGTCAACTCGCTGTGGGCCAGCGGCGCCGAGGCCATCTCGGTGGACGGCGTCCGGATCGGGCCGAACGTCACGATCCGGCAGGCGGGCGGCGCGATCCTGGTTGACAACAACCCGACGACCAGTCCGTATGCGGTCCTTGCGGTCGGGCCGCCGCATGCCATGCAGGACGTGTTCGACAACAGCCCCGGCCTGCGCCGGCTACGACTCCTGGAAGCCTCGTATGGAGTCGGCGTCAACGTCAGCGCCAAGGACAACCTCACCCTGCCGGCCGGTGCGGCACGAGATGTCAAGTTCGCCAAACAGATTGGTTCGTAGTGCGGAAAGTCGAACGGATAGGAGTAGGGCGCCGATGATCGGGATCGCAGCGCTGGCGGTCGGTATCGTGCTGGGTCTGGTCTTCCATCCCAACGTGCCGGAGGTCATCCAGCCGTATCTGCCGATCGCGGTGGTCGCCGCGCTCGACGCGGTCTTCGGCGGGTTACGGGCTTACCTCGAGCGGATTTTCGACCCCAAGGTGTTTGTGGTGTCGTTCGTGTTCAACGTGTTGGTCGCGGCCCTGGTCGTCTATGTCGGTGACCAATTGGGGGTTGGCACACAGCTATCCACCGCGATCATCGTCGTCCTGGGTATTCGCATCTTCGGTAACGCCGCCGCGCTGCGGCGCCGGTTGTTCGGGGCGTAACGGGTATGGACGCACCATGAGCGACACCGATCCCGCGGCAGACGACGCCACCCAGAAGATCGAAGCCGCCGACGACACCGCTACCCAGAAAATCGATCGGGTGGTCGATGAGCCCGACGAGCCCGACGAGCATGGTCGACACGAGTTGGCGCCCCACCAGCCGACACCCGCGATCGGCGAGCTACAGCCCCGCGGATTCCTGCGACGCGGCCGAACCATGTTCGGCACGCTCGCGGTGATGCTGTGCCTGTTGCTCGGCGTGGCCATCGCCACCCAGGTGCGCCAGACCACCACCGGCGACTCGCTGGACACCGCGCGCCCCGCAGACTTGCTCGTGTTGCTCGACTCGCTGCGTCAACGCGAGGCCACGCTGAGCACCGAAGTCGCTGAACTGCAGCGGTCATTGAACGCCCTGCAGGCTTCGGGCAGCAGCGACCAGACCGCGATCCAGAACGCCCAGGCCCGACTCGCGGCGCTGTCGATCCTGATTGGCACTGTCGGGGCGACCGGGCCCGGTGTGACCGTCAAGATCGACGACCCGGGGCCGGGGGTGGCGCCGCAGGCCATGCTGGACGTGCTCGACGAGTTGCGGGCAGCCGGCGCCGAGGCGATTCAGATCAGCGATCGCCGGCAGGCGGTGCGGACCGGCCTTGATACTTGGATCGTCGGAGCGCCCGGCGCGCTCACCGTCGACGGCAAGACCTTGACACCGCCGTATTCGGTTGTCGCCATTGGTGATTCGCCGACGCTCGCCGCGGCGATGAACATCCCCGGCGGCGCGGTGGACAGCGTCAAACGGGTCGGCGGCACGATGTCGGTGCAGCAGGCGGACAAGGTGAGCATCACCGCCTTGCGGCAGCCAAAACCGCGCCAATACGCTCAGCCAGTCAAATAGTCACCGACCAGAACAGGAACACCGTGAGCGAAATCCCACCAGATTTGCACTACACCACCGACCACGAGTGGGTTCGGCGAACCGGTGACGACACCGTCCGGGTGGGGATCACGGATTTTGCTCAGTCGGCCTTGGGGGACGTCGTGTTCGTTCGGCTGCCCGACGTGGGGGACCAGTTGAACGCCGGGGAGGCCTTCGGCGAGGTGGAGTCCACCAAATCCGTGTCGGACCTGTACGCGCCTGTTTCGGCGAAAGTCGTTGCCGTCAATGACGATCTGGACGGCACGCCCGAACTGGTCAACTCAGAACCGTACGGCGGTGGATGGCTGATTGATCTCCAGGTCGACGCCGCTGCGCTCGACAAGAGTTTCTCCGAGCTCTTGGACGCCGAGACGTACCGCGGGTCGCTGGCGGAGTGACCCTGTTATCGTTCCCTGCGCCCGGCGACAATGCCGGCCCGACCGGGGCGGAAGTTGTGCGGCTAGCAGATGTAGCCGCCGATCCGGCGGGGGACGGCACATTGGGCTCCTGTGCGCGGTACGGTCGTCACGTCGACGGTCACTGCGGGTGGGAAGCCGGTCGGCCGGACCCAACCAGACAACGCAGCAGGCGGCCAGTGAGGAGCAGCGGGTGACGGATAAGGACAACGACCTGACTTCGGATGAAGTCACTGTGGAAACGACTTCTGTTTTCCGCGCCGACTTCCTCAATGAACTCGACGCTCCGGCGCAGACCGGCTCCGAGACGACGGTCTCCGGTGTCGAGGGACTGCCCGCGGGTTCGGCGTTGCTGGTCGTCAAACGGGGGCCCAATGCCGGCTCCCGCTTCCTGCTCGATCAACCGACCACCTCGGCCGGCCGCCACCCCGACAGCGACATCTTCCTCGACGATGTCACGGTCAGCCGTCGGCACGCTGAATTCCGTTTGGAAACCGACGAGTTCCACGTCGTCGATGTCGGCAGCCTCAACGGCACCTACGTCAATCGCGAGCCGGTCGACTCGGCCGTGCTGGCCAATGGCGACGAGGTCCAGATCGGAAAATTCCGGCTGGTCTTCCTGACTGGGCCCAAGGCCGGCGAAGACGGAGGGTCCGGAGGCTAGTGACCGCGCCCGAGACCCCCGCACTGAGCGGGATGTCGATCGGAGCGGTTCTCGACCTGCTGCGGCCGGACTTCCCGGATGTGACGATCTCCAAGATTCGTTTCCTGGAGGCTGAGGGTCTTGTAACGCCGCAGCGCGCGGCGTCGGGCTATCGCCGGTTCACTGCGTACGACTGCGCTCGCCTGCGTTTCATCCTGACGGCTCAGCGTGACCAGTATTTGCCGCTCAAGGTGATCAAGGCGCAGCTGGATGCGCAGCCTGACGGTGAGCTGCCGCTCGGCGGATCGCCTTACGGGGTACCGCGATTGGTGACGGTAGGTGACGGCGCCCCGACCGAGGCGGACGCGGTGGTGGCGACCTCCAGCCGGGTCCGGCTCAGCCGCGAAGACCTGCTGGAGCGCTCGGGAGTCGACGACGATCTGCTGACCGCGCTGCTCAAAGCGGGAGTGATCACGACAGGTCCGGGCGGATTCTTCGACGAGCACGCGCCGGCGATCCTGCAGTGCGCACGCGCGCTCGCCGACTACGGAGTCGAGCCACGCCACTTACGGGCATTTCGCTCGGCCGCCGACCGGCAATCCGACTTGATCGCACAGATCGCCGGCCCGCTCATCAAGGCCGGTAAGACCGGTTCGCGGGACCGCGCCGACGACTTGGCTCGCGAGGTCGCCGCCCTTGCGATCACGCTTCATACGTCGTTGATCAAGTCCGCCGTGCGCGACGTTCTGCACCGCTGAAGTATTAGACTTCGGGCACAGACTTGCGTTCGGCGGCTTCGCGTTTCCACCGCTGCGTCGGAGTAGGTTCGAGTGAGACAACGCAGCACGTGCGGAGGGCAGACACAGATGGGTGAAGTTCGCGTCGTCGGCATTCGCGTCGAGCAGCCGCAGAACCAGCCGGTGTTGTTGCTGCGTGAGGCCAACGGCGACCGATACCTACCCATCTGGATCGGCCAGTCCGAAGCCGCCGCAATAGCTCTCGAACAGCAGGGGGTCGAGCCGCCTCGCCCGCTGACCCACGACTTGATCCGCGATCTCATTACCGCACTTGGCCATTCGCTCAAAGAAGTCCGGATCGTCGACCTGCAAGAAGGCACGTTCTACGCGGATCTGATCTTCGACCGCAATATCACCGTCTCCGCGCGGCCGTCGGATTCGGTGGCCATCGCGTTGCGGGTGGGCGTGCCGATCTACGTCGAAGAAGCGGTGCTCGCCGAAGCCGGGCTGCTTATTCCCGACGAGAGCGACGACGAGCAGTCCGGCGCGGTCCGCGAGGACGAAGTCGAGAAGTTCAAAGAATTCCTCGACAGCGTTTCGCCCGACGATTTCAAGGCCACCTGACGCGTTAGCAGGCGCAAAAGGCGTTTGGCCGCACCTCGTGCGGCGCGCCGCGATCCGGCCGATTCCGATCTGAATCCGCAATATCACGGATGCGTCTCATCTGCGAGTTCGACCTCGACACGCCCATTGGATAGCGTGGGGACACCGTCCTGACAGCCATACTTTGCTTCGACTGATTAGTTCTACGAACACGACAACGGGTCTAAAAGCGTATGCTCACAAGCACTCGATTGAGCAAACGCGACAACGGCAGCCCGTATCGAGCGCGCGATCGGCGAGAGGATGCACCGTGGGTGACCAGCCACGTCAGGATCAACTGGATCTCGAGTCTGTGACCACGCTCGATGACGGTCCAGAAGCCGCCCCCGAACCGGCGATCCGCGTGTCCAGCGAACCCGTACAAGGCGGCCTGTTCCCTGACGACTCGGTGCCCGACGAACTGGTCGGCTACCGCGGCCCGAGCGCCTGCCAGATCGCCGGCATCACGTACCGCCAGTTGGACTATTGGGCCCGCACCTCACTGGTCGTCCCGTCGATCCGCAGCGCGGCCGGGTCGGGAAGCCAGCGCCTCTACTCGTTCAAAGACATCCTGGTGCTCAAGATCGTCAAGCGACTGCTCGACACCGGGATCTCGCTGCACAACATCCGCGTCGCCGTGGACCATCTGCGCCAGCGCGGCGTGCAGGATCTCGCGAACATCACCCTGTTCTCGGACGGCACCACGGTGTACGAGTGCACCTCGGCCGAAGAAGTCGTCGACCTGCTGCAGGGCGGACAGGGCGTATTCGGCATCGCCGTCTCCGGCGCCATGCGCGAATTGACCGGTGCCATCGCCGATTTCCCCGGCGAACGCGCCGACGGCGGCGAGTCCATCGCCGCGCCGGAAGACGAGCTCGCTTCCCGGCGCAAGCACCGCGACCGCAAGATCGGCTGATCAGCCCCGTCGTATCGGCGCCGCCGACCATCCCGAGGGCATCTAGTAGGTAGACTCGGCTACGCATCGTTCTTGCGCGGGAGAGTTTCGTGGCGGCCAGCCACGGACGCCGAAGGAGCAATACCTCTCCGTCAACCTCTCAGGCACCCGGACCGCGCCAGAGCCCGATGCCTCTGGAAAGCGGTGGCGAGCAGTCACCCGCCCATGGGGAAAGACATCCGTCGAATCTCTCAGGCGCCCGGTTCGGGTAGACGACAGAGGGGGAGGACCTGCCTTCTCTGTTCTGTCAGGAGTCGCCATGTCCGACTACACCAACCCGCTCTTCGCCGACCGGCACATCGGACCCGACAGCACCGCCGTCAAGGCGATGCTCGAGGTCATCGGGCTCGAATCGCTAGACGAACTCGCGCGCCGCGCCCTGCCCGCGGGGATCCTTGACGCTTTGACCGACTCCGGCGCCGCGCCTGGCCTCGATCAGCTGCCGCCGGCCGCCAGCGAGGCCGAGGCGCTGGCCGAGCTGCGGGAACTGGCCGACCAGAACACCGTCGCGGTGTCGATGATCGGGCAGGGCTACTACGACACCTACACACCGCCGGTGCTGCTGCGCAACATCCTGGAGAACCCGGCCTGGTACACGGCCTACACGCCGTACCAGCCGGAGATCAGCCAGGGCCGGCTCGAGGCTCTGCTGAACTTTCAGACGATGGTCGCCGACCTGACCGGCCTCGAGGTGGCCAACGCGTCGATGCTCGACGAGGGCACCGCGGCCGCCGAAGCGATGACGCTGATGCACCGGGCGGTCAAGGGAAACGCCAACAAGTTGGCCGTCGACGTCGACGTGTTCGCCCAGACTGCCGCGATCCTCGCCACGCGCGCCGAGCCGCTCGGCATCGAAATCGTCACCGCGGATCTGCGCGACGGTCTGCCCGAGGGTGAGTTCTTCGGCGTGATCGCGCAGCTGCCCGGTGCCAGCGGCCGGATCACCGACTGGTCGGCGCTGGTCTCCGCGGCCCACGATCGCGGCGCGTTGGTGGCCCTCGGTGCCGACCTGCTGGCGTTGACACTGATCACGCCGCCGGGGGAGATCGGCGCCGATGTGGCGTTTGGCAATACCCAACGTTTCGGTGTGCCAATGGGATTCGGTGGCCCGCACGCCGGATACCTGGTGGTGCACGCGAAGCATGCCCGCCAGCTGCCCGGCCGGCTCGTCGGCGTCTCCGTCGACGCCGACGGCTCGCCCGCCTACCGGCTGGCGCTGCAAACCCGCGAGCAGCACATCCGTCGCGACAAGGCGACCAGCAACATTTGCACCGCCCAGGTGCTGCTGTCGGTGATGGCGGCGATGTACGCGAGCTATCACGGCGCCGACGGGCTGCGCGGCCTTGCCCGGCGCGTGCATGGCCACGCCGAGACCATCGCCGCCGCTCTTGGCGACAAGTTGGTGCACGACAAGTTCTTTGACACGGTCGTGGCCCACCTGCCGGGTCGAGCCGACGAGGTTGTCGCGGCGGCCAAGGCCAAGGGCATCAACCTCTGGCGGGTCGACGGCGACCACGTGTCGGTGACGTGCGACGAGGTGACTACCGCGGTGCACGTCGAGGCCGTGCTGGACGCGTTCGGTGTCGAGGGCGCTCAGGCCAATGCCGTTGACATCGCCACGCGCACATCGGAATTCCTGACCCACCCGGCGTTCGTCGAATACCGCACCGAGACATCGATGATGCGGTATCTGCGCGCGCTGGCGGACAAAGATCTTGCCCTGGACCGCACGATGATTCCGCTCGGCTCGTGCACGATGAAGCTGAACGCCGCCGCCGAAATGGAATCGATCACCTGGCCGGAATTCGCGCGCCAGCACCCGTTCGCACCCGCAGCCGACAGCCAGGGTCTGCGCCGGCTGATCGCCGACCTGGAAACCTGGCTGGTGCAAATGACCGGATATGACACGGTGTCGCTGCAACCCAATGCCGGATCGCAGGGGGAGTACGCCGGGCTGCTGGCAATCCACGCCTATCACGCCAGCCGCGGCGAAGCCGAGCGGAACATCTGTTTGATCCCGTCCAGCGCGCACGGCACCAACGCGGCATCCGCTGCCCTGGCCGGCATGAAAGTTGTTGTGGTGGCTTGCCGTTCGAACGGCGACGTCGACCTCGACGATCTGCGCGCCAAAGTCAGCGAGCACGCCGAGCGGCTCTCGACGCTGATGATCACCTACCCCTCGACGCACGGTGTGTACGAGCAGGACGTCGCCGACGTCTGCGCGGCCGTGCACGATGCCGGCGGCCAGGTGTACATCGACGGCGCCAACCTCAACGCGCTGGTCGGCCTGGCGCGGCCGGGCAAGTTCGGCGGCGACGTCAGTCACCTGAACCTGCACAAGACGTTCTGCATCCCGCACGGCGGTGGCGGCCCGGGCGTCGGGCCGGTCGCTGCGCGTTCACACCTGGCGCCGTTCCTGCCGGGCCACCCGTATGCTCCCGAATTGCCTGCTGGCGCGCCGGTTTCGGCGGCACCCTACGGCTCGGCGTCGATCCTGCCGATCAGCTGGGCCTATATCCGGATGATGGGTGCGCCCGGCCTGCGCTTGGCCTCGTTGACGGCGATCGCATCGGCCAACTACATCGCTCGCCGCCTCGACGAGTACTACCCGGTGTTGTACACCGGCGAGAACGGCATGGTCGCCCACGAGTGCATCCTCGACCTGCGGCCGATCACCAAGTCGACCGGCGTGACCGTCGACGATGTCGCAAAGCGTCTGGCGGACTATGGATTCCACGCGCCGACGATGAGCTTCCCGGTCGCAGGCACGCTGATGGTCGAGCCGACCGAGAGCGAAAGCCTGGCCGAGGTTGACGCGTTCTGCGACGCGATGATCGCCATCCGCGGCGAAATCGATCGCGTTGGTTCGGGGGAGTGGGCGGTCGACGACAACCCGCTGCGGGGCGCGCCGCACACCGCCGAATGCCTACTGGTGGACAAGTGGGAGCACCCCTACACCCGCGAGGTCGCGGCGTTTCCGCTGGGCAAGGGCTTCCGGCCCAAGGTGTGGCCGTCGGTGCGGCGCATCGACGGCGCCTACGGCGACCGCAACCTGGTGTGCTCCTGCCCGCCGGTGGAGTCCTACGCCTAGCCGGTTACATCCCCAGCGCGGTCAGGATCTGCTGCGGGATCACGTCCACCAGCAAGGTGTCGAAACCACCGAGGTGCCCGACGCTGACGCTGGCCAGATCGGCCAGACCCAGATCTCCGAGCAGGTTGCCCAGATTCAGGCTGGGAAGGTCGCCGATCAAATTGTTGAGGTCCAGCTCCAGGTTGCCCAGCCCGAGGTCGTTGACCAGACCGCCCAGAGTCAGGTTGTCCAGCAGGCCGGTCACGTTCAGGTCGAGGAGCGGATTGGCCACGGTACTCAGGTCGCCCAGTAGGTCGCCCAGAGTCAACGGCCCGGTCCCGCTGGCGAAGCCCAGCTCGCCTAGCAACGTGCCGAGATCCAGGTTGCCGGGGAGGTGGACTCCCAGGCTGGTCAAGACATCGCTGATGTCGATGTTGGCCAAGTCAGCGCTGCTTGGAAGGTTGATGCCCAAGTCGCCGAGCAACGTGTCCAAACTGAGCGAACCGCCATTGCCCAAGGTCAACCCGCTCACCAACGTGCCCAGACTCACGTCATTCAACAGGCTCTTGCTGCCTAACAGAAGAGTGTCGAGTAGCGCTGTCGTAGTCGAGCCAAGCACACCGCTGTTGGCAACGTTTTGAAGCAAGTCTCCTAATCCGAGATTTCCCAGCCCGAGGTCGCCCAGCAGGCTGGTGAGAGTCGTCGCGCCCAGGGTTGCGCCGGACGGCAAAACCACGCCGAAGCTTTCTAAAATGCTGCTCAAGCTCAAGTTGCTCAGATCGGCCAGCGGCGAGTTGATTCCGAAGTCACTCAACACATCGCTCAAGGTGAGGCTGTTCAGGTCTACGCTGGTGTCCAGTCCCAGGCCGTGCAAAATGCTCGTCAGGTCGAGGCTGGGCAACGTCAGCTTGTCGAGGCCGAGTAGGTCTAACACACCTCCGAGTGACGTTATCGGGGTGGTCAGGTGGGCCAGCAGGTCGCCCAGCTTGTCGCCGCTGATTCCTAGCTCAGTGAGCAGCGAGCTCAGGCTGATATTGCCCAGCTGACCGAGCAGGCTGCTGAGGTCCACGTTCGTGCCGCCGAGCCCCAGCGCGTCGATCAGGTTGACCAGGTTGATGTCGAAGTGTCCCGATATTTCCGGGGCCAGCAGGCCGTTGTAGAGCGGGATGGTGATGGCGCCGTCCAACAGGCTGATATCACTCGCGCCGTTGAGGTAGGCGTTCAGCACGGTGGCCAGGCCCTCGGAGAGGTTGGTCAACGATGGGTCGGTCTGGAGCTGTTGAGCAACGGTCTCGAGCGTAGTGAGCGTTGCACCTGTCGCCCCGAAGCCGGCGATCGCGAGTTCCAGCCCTGGCGGCAATTCCACCGAGATCGTTGCCGGCAACGTGCCGAGCTCCGTGGTGACCGTCGGGTCGAAGTTCGCGAACGCTTCGATCACGCCGAATGGGTTGGTGACGAACTGGTCGAAGAGCTGGGTGAGGTCCGACGAGCTGGCGTGGCCAACGATGGCGTCGAGGTTGGCCGTGGTGTTGGACACCAACTCCGACCAGGCGTCGACCAGTCTCACCGGTTGCGTCTGAAGCTCAGGGAGCGGCGCGGCGACCGGAGTGATCGCGATGATGCTGGCGCCGACGATGGCGACGCCAGCGCTGGCGTAGGGGCGAAGGGCGTGTTGCATAGCGGGCATCTCCTTTGTCAAACACCGCGCTGTGATGGCCGTCACACGGCCGAGGCAGAGTCGACCTTACCTGAGGCGCGTCTGAGTAATTGGACAAAACTCTAATGTGAATCGATTCACCTGGCGAAGCTCGGGAATCTGGCCTGAGTTGCTCGATTAATGGCCGCTCACCAGGCGACTTGCCTTATGTCAAAGCCCAAGCGGGCATTCACGCTCAGATTTGGTTCGATACGCAAGGGCCTGATGCGAACGTCAATCGAACGTACACCGTGAGTAAGCTGAGTGAACGTGCCTGAAGTCGTGCGCGGTCGGTGAACCGAACGGTCAGCTCAGGAAGTTCGTCACCGCTGTGGCCAGGTCGGGTGAGGCCGACGTGGCGAGGTTCTGGTAGCTGCCGCCGGAGAGCTTGGCGACGGCCTCCCAGGTCTCCCGATCGGCGTCGGACCCGAAGTCGATGACGTTGACAGCCACCGGCTTGGCCGGGTCGGCGCTCTGTTTGATGAAGTCCTGCAGGCCCTGACCGCTGAGGCTGTGGTCGGTGTGCGGTCCGGCCGTGATCACCAGTACCGAATTCGTCTGTCCCGCACGGAAATTGGCCTGAGCGCCCTGATAGATCAGCCGCAGCGTGGTGAACGACACCGCTCCGCCCGAGGACGCGTGCTGGCGATCCAGCGCCGCCATCAGCTCATCGGAACGCGGCTTACCGTCGACCTGATCGCCCAGCGGGCCTGCCGGCACTTCCGGCCGGCCCTCCTTACCGTCGAAGGTCCACAGCCCGATCACGGCGTTGGGCGCCAGCGCCTTGATCCGATCTTGGAGGGCACTGATGACGTTGCCCAACCGGGTCTTGCCGCCTTCGTCGGTCGTCAGGGACTGCTCGAGCATGATGATCGCGGCCGGGGCGCTCGCCGGCGCCGACACGGCGTTGGCCAGCGCGGCGCGCGTCGCGTCGTCGCCGACCGACAACGTCGACGGCAGCGCCGGGAAGCTGGTGACGTCGCTGTTCGGGTGTTTGGTGCCCTCTGCGCGGAAACCCGCTTTCGCCAGGTCGGCCAACTGGTCGGGCTTGCGCATGAAGCGGGCGAACTCGCTGGCCGCCGTCACCTGCTCCTGCGACAGCCACGAACCGCTGAGCAGCACGGTGGGGTAGTCGGCGACAGCGGCGGGGCCCGGGGGCAGCCAGGCGCTCAGCGCGCTTTTGGCATCGGCTTGCGACTGTCCGCGGGCGAAGACCTGCTGCTCAGTGGTGACCACCGCGTGTACCGGGGCCGCTGCGGCGTCGCCCGACGTGAGCAACGCGTTCATCGCCTCGCCCAGCGAGCTGTCGGCGAGTTTCGGCTGCCCGCTGATCAGCGAGCGCACGGCCCCGCTGCCGTCAGTCGGTGGGGCGCCGGGCGGTACCGATGCGGCCGCCACTGCCTCGCCGGCGAGGAACGCGGCGTCGCTGTTGCCACCGGTGGGCAACGCCAGCCGCAGGGACCCCCAAGACGGCAGCTTCAGCCCCGCCATCGAGTCCGGCTTGGTTTGCAGATCGGGAAGGTTGGCCCACCTTTGGTCGCCCAGGGCCTTCTGGAGCTCCGGTCGCACCGCGAGGACGACCGGCGAGGTCACCAAAGATCGGCTGTCGCTGACAGTTTCCTTGCCCGCGGCCGCGGTCAGTCGCGCCGCGGACACCGAGCTGCCCGGTATCCACAGCGCCGGCCGCTGGCCTAGGTCTCCGGGCCATTTGCCGATGAACCCGTCGACAACCGCGTCGGAGCCGGCGGCCTTCACCCCGATGGCGACGCAGTGGTCGCCAACCGGCGCGGACTGGCCGTTGAACCGATCGGCCAGATGTTGTACCCGATCGGAGATCGACGGGTCGGCGATCACGGCGACGGGCACCTTCTCACCGACGCATCGCGCGCTGTGGGAGCGGTTGGATAACGCGTCGCCAAAAAAGCGCCACAGGATGACGACGCCCACCACCACGACGACCGAGACCAAAGCGGCGATCACGCCGATGCTGACGCCGCGCCGTCCGCCTTCGTTGCGGTGGCCACCGCTGAAGCCGGGCAGGCCGCGGTGTCCGCCGGTCGGGGGTCCGGTGGGTGGGGTCGGCGGTTCGGGGTCGCGCCGCGGGAAGTCGGGAAAGTCGTCCGACGCATCGGGGTCCTCGGCGATCGGCACGTCCCGCTCCGGCCGGGCCGCAGGCGTGAACCCCTCGCGGTGCTCGTCCGCCGGTTCGTCGAAGCCGAAAAACCCTGCGTCGTCGGAAAACTCGTCGGCGGAGTCTTCCGGCGGACGAGTCGGATAACGCGGCGCCGAGAACGAACCGGGATAGGGCGGTTCGTCTGCCGGGAAGACTGGCGATTCCAGAGATTCGCCCGCATCGCCGAAACTCTCCGGCTCGGGATGCTCGTCTGCCGGTTCGTCGACCGGTTCGTCGAACGGTTCGTTATCGTCGTCGGGAGCTCTGTGCCTACCCATTCCGGTCCTCTCCTGAGCGCCGGAGATGCCTGCAGCCGCTAGTCATCACAAGTGGTGAAAAGTCCCCGAACCGACGTCACTGATGCGCGCGAGCCTTGAACTCGCGCCGCCGCCGGTGCAGGATCGGCTCGGTGTAGCCGCTGGGTTGTTGCGCGCCCTGCAGAATCAGCTCCTGGGCGGCCAGGAACGCGATGCTGTCGTCGAAGTTCGGCGCCATCGGTAGATAACCGGAGTCACCGGCGTTCTGCTCGTCCACCAGCGGGGCCATCCGCTCCAGGCTAGCGCGCACATCCTCTTCGGTGATGACGCCATGCCGTAACCAATTGGCCAGCAACTGGCTGGAAATCCGCAGTGTGGCACGGTCTTCCATCAACGCGACATCGTGGATGTCCGGAACCTTCGAGCAGCCGACCCCTGCATCGATCCAGCGCACCACGTAGCCGAGGATCGATTGGCAGTTGTTGTCGACTTCCTCGCGAATCTCTTCAGGCGCCCAGGCCAGCTCCTTGGCCAGCGGCACCGTCAGCAACTCGTCGATGGTGGCCCGCTTCTTGCCTTCAAGCTCTTCCTGCACCGAGGCGACGTCCACGTAGTGGTAGTGCATCGCGTGTAGCGTGGCCGCCGTCGGTGACGGCACCCACGCGGTGGTGGCCCCCGCCTTGGGCTGGCCGATCTTCTGGTCCATCATGTCGGCCATCAGCTCGGTCATGGCCCACATGCCCTTACCGATCTGCGCTTTGCCTTTGAACCCGGCCGCCAGCCCGGTGTCGACGTTGTTGTCTTCGTAGGCCTTGATCCAGGTGGTGGTCTTCATCGCACCCTTGCGGATCATCGGACCCGCCTCCATCGAGGTGTGGATCTCGTCGCCGGTGCGATCCAGGAAGCCGGTGTTGATGAACACCACCCGATCGGCGGCGGCTTTGATGCACGCCTTGAGGTTGACGGTGGTGCGGCGTTCCTCGTCCATGATGCCGACCTTGAGCGTGCCCTGCGGCAGGCCGAGGACGTCCTCGACGCGGCTGAACAGCTCGCACGTGTAGGCGACCTCGTCGGGGCCGTGCATCTTGGGCTTGACGATGTAGACCGAGCCGGTGCGGCTGTTGGTCAGCGGCCCGTTGCCGTCGCCGGTCTTCAGACCATGGATCGCGGTCAGCCCGGTGAACAGCGCATCCTGGATGCCCTCGAACACCTCGTTACCCTCGGCATCGACGATGGCGTCGTTGGTCATCAGGTGACCGACATTGCGGACGAACAGCAGGCTGCGCCCGGGCAGCGTCAGCTCGCCGCCGTCGGGCTTCTTGTAAGTGCGGTCCTGGTTGAGCACGCGGCTGAAGGTCTTGCCGTCCTTCGAAACGTCTTCGGACAGGTCACCCCGGTTCAGGCCGAGCCAATTGCGGTAACCCAGCACCTTGTCCTCGGCGTCGACGGCCGCGACCGAGTCCTCGAAGTCCATGATCGTGGTGATCGCCGACTCCAGCACGACGTCCTTGATGCCGGCCGTGTCGGTCTTGCCGACCGGCGACTCCGGGTCGATGAGGATCTCGATGTGCAGGCCGTGGTTGACCAGCAGCACCGACCAGCTGGGAGAGCCGAGCTCACCGGTATAGCCGAGGAACTTCTCCGGGCTGGCCAGTTCGGTGGATCCGTCGTCGGTTGCGACCTGCAAATGGCCGTCCTCGACGCTCAGCCCGGTCGTGTCGGACCAGGAGCCCGACGCCAGCGGAACCGCCTCGTCCAGGAACTCGCGGGCGTAGGCGATGACCTTGTCGCCGCGGACCCGGTTGTAGCTCGTGCCCTTCTCGGCGCCGTCGCTCTCCGGGATCACGTCGGTGCCATAAAGCGCGTCGTACAGCGAACCCCATCGGGCGTTGGCGGCGTTGAGCGCGAAGCGCGCGTTGAGGACGGGCACCACCAGCTGCGGGCCCGCGGTCGTGGTGATCTCGTCGTCGACGCCGGCGGTGGTGATGGTGAAGTCGGCGGGTTCGGGCTGCAGGTAACCGATTTCGGTGAGGAACTCGCGATAGCGCTCGGGGTCCAGCGGCTCGATGACGTGCTGGCGGTGGTACTTGTCGATCTGCGCCTGGAGCTCATCGCGACGCGCCAACAGGTCCTGGTTCTGCGGCTGCAGGTCGGTGATGACCTTGTCTGCACCCGCCCAAAAGCTGTCGGGGTCTATGTCGGTGCCGGGCAGAGCCTCGTTGTTGACGAAGTCGTACAGCACTTGGGCGACGCGTAGGTTCCCCACCGACACGCGATCAGTCATCTTTTCCTCCGGACTTACCTAGCGAAATCACATCTCAGCCTACCGGCCAGCCACCCGCCCGCTCGTAACCGGCAACCTGCAGCAGCAGGTCACACCGCTCCAGCAGCGCGGCCCGCAACGGCTCGGCGCGGGTCGCAATGGCCTTCTGGCAGCGCACGTACTCGGCGCGGCCGGCCGCGTTCTCGACCGCAATCGGCGTATACCCGTAGCCGCTCAAGTCATACGGGCTGGCCCGCATGTCGATCGCGCGCGCGGCCGCAGCCAATTCCAGGCAGTCGAGCAGCGTCTCGGAGTCGATCAGCGGGCTCAACTTGTAGGACCATTTGTACAGGTCCATGTTCGCGTGCAGGCAGCCGGGCTGCTCCCAATCCTGCTGCGTGTCGCGACTGGGTGAGCCGGCATTGCGTGGCGCCGCCTCGGCGCTGAAGAAGCGGAACGCGTCAAAGTGGCTGCAGCGCAACGGTCCTGCGACCTCCGCCTCGACGACGGTGTCAGTACCCTCGGCGCCGAGTCGCAACGGAACGCGACCGTGGCGTACATCACCGCTGCGGTAGACCATCGCCCACTCGTGCAGCCCGAAGCAGTTCAGTTGGGCCGGTCGATGCGTGGTCGCGCGTAGCAGCCGCGCGACGAACGCGATCGTCTCGACCCGACTGAGCAGGTATGCGCGGCTGACCGCGACGCCGGACATGTCGGCGGCGTAGCCGCGGCGGTCCCGATAGCGGCGGATCGCCTCGTCACCGGCCAGCGTGACGCCGTAGCCCGGGTGCCAGCGGCGCAGTTGCCCGGGGCGCAGGCTGTAGTAGCTGAACAGGAAGTCCCACACCGGGTGTGGCTCGCCGACCCGGGCGCGTTCCGCGTGCGGGCCGATGAGGTCCTCGGCCCGCACGGCGTGGTCGCGGGCGCGGACCAGCCACTGTTCGGCATCCAACCGGGTGCCGGTCTCACGCACGCGACGTTCCGTCGCGTACGACGCCGACGAGGTCGCGGACCAGGTCCTCCAGCGCCACCATCGCGACCACCGCGCCGCCGTCGTGCGCGGTGACCAGCGCGAGGTGGCTGTTGGTCCGACGCATACGCGACAGGGCCTCAGGGACGCTCAGCGACTCCGAAATGCGAGGCAGCGGCCGGACTCTGGCCAGGTCGATGACGGCCTGAGGGTCGCCCGCCAGCGACAGCATGTCTTTGATGTGCAGGTAGCCGACGAAGCTGCCGTCGACGCCGACCACCGGAAACCGCGAGTAACCCGTTGTGGCCAAAGCCTTTTCGATGACGCCGACCGTCGGACCGGAGCCCGCCCCGGCTACCGGGACGGCCTGGATGCCGGCCACCGGAACCGCGACATCGGCAACCGTGCGATTGCGGATCTGCAGTGCTCGGGTGAGCCGGGTGTGCTCTTCGCGGTCCAGCAATCCCTCCGACACCGACTCGGCGATCATCTCGCTGAGCTCGACGGTGGACACGGTCACGTCGAGCTCGTCGCGGGGGCGCACCCGCAGTACCCGCAAGATGATGTTGCTGCAGCGGCTGTAGAAATTCACGACGGGCCGCACGGCGCGCGCGTAGACGAGGTAGACCGGGATCAGCAGCATCGCGGCCCGTTCCGGGCCGGCCATCGCGATGTTCTTCGGCACGATTTCGCCGAGCAGCAGATGCAGCATCACCACGATCGCCAACGCCACCAGGAACGACGCGGTGTTCAGCAGCGCGGGCGACTTGTCGAGCAGGTCGAACGGGCGCCGCAGCAGGTCGGCGACGGCTGGTTCCCCGATGCGCCCGAGCAGGATCGACGAGAGGGTGACGCCCAGTTGCGCGCCCGCGAACATCAGCGGCAGCTGCTCGCCGGCCCGGATCACGGTGATCGCGCCCGACCGGCCCTGTTCGGCCAGCCCTTCGAGCCGATCGCGGCGCGCGGAGATCAGCGAAAACTCGGCCGCCACGAAGAATGCGTTCGCGCCGATCAGCAGCATGGTCGCCAACAACTCAAACAGATCGCGCATCAGCGACCTCGCAGTGCGCCGGAATCGGCGCGATCGGGCAATTGGGTCAGCTCGAGCAGGTCGATGCGGCGGCCGTCCATCCGCAGGACCCTGGCCCGCCACGCGGAACTGTGCGGCACGCCGTCGTGCTCGTATCCGCTGAGCTGCAGTTCGTCGCCGATGACGGGAATGCGGCCGAGCTGTTCCAGCACCAGACCGCCGATCGTCTCGTATTCCCCCTCGGGGGCGCGGTAGCCGGTCGCGGCGGCCACTTCGTCAATGCGCAGTAGGCCGGCCACCCGCCAGCCGCTGTCCACGGCCACCACGTCCTGGGTGGCATCGTCGTGTTCGTCGCGCACGTCGCCGACGATCTCCTCGATCAGGTCCTCGACGGTCACCATTCCGGCGGTGCCGCCGTATTCGTCGACCACCATCGCGGTCTGCAAGTCGTTGGCGCGGATCTGTCCCATCAGCGCGTCGCCGTCGAGGGTCGACGGCACCTTGGCGACCGGCCACGCGACGGCTGTGACCAACGTGCTGTCACGTTCGGCTGGTGGCACTGCGAAGACCTGCTTGACGTGCACGATGCCGACCGTCTCGTCAAGGTCTCCGTCGACGACGGGAAACCGCGAGAACCCGCTCTCGGTGGCGGCCTCCACCAGGTCGGCGACGGTGTTGTCGACTTGCAGCGCTACGATTTTCGATCGCGGAGTCATCAGCTCCTCGGCGGTCAGTTCACCGAACTGCAGGCTGCGGTCCAGTAGCGCCGCGGTGGCCGGGTCCAGCGAGCCGCTCCGGGCCGACGTGCGCACCAGGGACACCAGCTCTTGCGCCGAGCGCGCCGACCGGAGTTCTTCGGCCGGTTCGACACCGAGCTTGCGCAGGATCCAGTTGGCCACCCCGTTGGTCAGCCGGATCGGCCACGTCATCAGCCAGGAGAACAGCAGCTGCATGCCGGCAACCGCCCGTGCCGTCGCCGGGGGACGGGCCACAGCAATGTTTTTCGGGATCAGCTCACCGAAGATCATCGACAACGACGTGACGATCAACAGCGTCACGAACGTGATCACCGCGTCGGCGACCCGGTTGGGAATCCCGAGCGCATCCATCGCCGGATGCGGCAGCTCGGCTACCAGCGGCTCAGTCAGGTAGCCGGTAATCAGCGTCGTGATCGAGATTCCGAGCTGCGCTCCGGACAATTGCGACGACAGGCTGTGATGGGCCCGCTGCACGTACCGGTCGCGGCGCCCGCCGAGGCGGGCGTTGGCCTCGACGGTGCTGCGCTCGAGCGTGGTGAGTGAGAATTCGGCGGCGACGAACAGCGCCGTACCCGCCGTGAGCAGCACGATCGCCAGCAAACTGAGAACTGCGACGAGCAGATTCATCGATGCCACCGTCCAGCGGTCGCGACCCGCTTCACCCGGGCGGCGCCCGCGTTCGCGATCACTCCGCGAGAAGGAGGCTCCTCTGGGTCGGCGTCACACACGCCGGTCGGCGCGGGTGCCTGCGGCACGGGGACCCTTTCTTCGACGTATCCACTCACAAGTGAACTCTGATGGTAGCGAAGGTGCGACGCGCCCGAGTTCGGGTCGCCGCAGCGACACGCCCAGAGTCACCAGCCGAACGGCAGCGGATGCCCCTCGGCGAAGCCCGCCGCGGATTGAATGCCGACGATCACCCGCTCGTGCAACTCGGCCAGCGTCGACGCCCCGACGTAGGTGCAGGTGCTGCGCACGCCGGAGGTGATGTGGTCGAGCAGGTCCTCGACACCTCCGCGAACGGGGTCGAGCGCCATCCGCGATGTCGAGATACCTTCCTCGAACAGCGCCTTCCGGGCGCGTTCGAACGCCCCGTCGGCGGCCGCGCGGGCGACCACGGCGCGCTTGGACGCCATGCCGTAGCTCTCCTTGTACGGCTTGTGGTCCCGGTCATGCAGTAGATCGCCGGGCGATTCGTAGGTGCCGGCGAACCATGACCCGATCATCACGTTAGACGCGCCGGCCGCCAGTGCCAGGGCCACGTCCCGCGGGTGTCGCACGCCGCCGTCGGCCCACACGTGTGCACCGAGTTGCCTTGCCGCCGAAGCGCATTCGAGGACAGCTGAGAATTGGGGCCGGCCGACACCGGTCATCATGCGGGTGGTGCACATGGCTCCCGGGCCTACCCCGACCTTGACGATCGAGGCGCCGGCGTTCACCAGGTCGCGGGTGCCGTCCGCTGACACCACGTTGCCCGCGACCAGGGGCACACCCAAGTCCAGTGACGCGATCGACTTGATCGCATCCAGGGCCTTGGCCTGGTGACCGTGGGCGGTGTCGACGACCACCAGGTCGACCCCGGCCTCGGCGACCGCCTGGGCCTTGGCGACGACGTCGCCGTTGATGCCGACTGCCGCGCCGACGCGCAGTCGATCGCTCGCGTCGACGGCCGGGGAGTAGATTCCGGCACGGATCGCCCCGGTCCGGGTCAGCACACCGGCGAGCGTGCCGTCGGCCGCGGTCATGACCGCGACGTCGACCGAGGCGTGCTCGAGCAGATCGAAGACTTCTCGCGGATTCGTTCCAACCGGGGCCTTGACGAAATCGGTGATCGCGATGTCACGCACGCGGGCGAAGCGATCCACGCCGGCGCAGCAGGATTCGGTGACCAAACCGATCGGCCGTCCCTCGAAGATGACGACCGCCGCACCATGGGCGCGCTTGGAGATCAGCGCGAGCGCGTCGGATACCGAATCGTCGGGTTCCAGGGTCACCGGGGTGTCGACCACCAGGTCGCGGCTTTTGACAAAGTCCACCGTCCGCTGCATTGCGGTGATCGGAAGATCTTGCGGGAGAACGACAATCCCGCCGCGACGGGCCACCGTCTCGGCCATCCGACGACCCGCGACCGCGGTCATGTTGGCCACCACCACCGGCATGGTGGTGCCGGAGCCATCGTCGGTGGCCAGGTCGACGTCGAAGCGTGACGCGACGTCTGAGTGGTTAGGCACGATGAAGACGTCGTCGTAGGTCAGGTCGTACGCGGGCCGGTGCCCGTCCAGGAACTTCATCGGACCCCGCTAAGCGGGAACTTCACTGCGATCCCCACTCCAGAGGGTGTGGAACTTGCTGCTCGCGTCGTCATCAATCCGTCCATAGGTGTGGGCACCGAAGAAGTCCCGCAGGCCCTGGGTGAGCGCGGCGGGCAGTCGCTCCGTGCGCAGTGCGTCGTAGTAGGACAACGCCGAAGCGAAGCCCGGGATGGGGATACCCAGTTCGGTGGCGGTCACCACCACACGACGCCAGCTGTCGACGCCCGCCTCGATCGCGCTGCGGAAATACGGCGCCGCGATCAGTGTCGGCAGGTCCGGGTTCTCGTCGAACGCCTCTTTGATCCGGTTGAGGAACTTGGCCCGGATGATGCAGCCGCCGCGCCAGATGGTGGCCATGTCGCCCGGCGTGATGTCCCAGTCGTATTCGGCGCTGCCGGCCTGGATCTGGTTGAAGCCCTGGGCGTAGGCGATGATCTTCGATGCATACAGCGCTTTGCTGACATCGTCGATGAATTGCTGTGCATCGCTTGGCTTTTCGCCGAGATGGCCGGAGGCCAGTGCGGTGGTGGCCTTGCGCTGGGCCACCGAGCCGGACAGCGCACGAGCGAATACCGCCTCGGCGATACCGGTCACCGGCACACCCAGGTCGAGCGCGGACTTCACCGTCCAGCGGCCGGTGCCCTTCTGCTCGGCTTCGTCGACGATCACGTCCACCAGCGGCTTGCCGGTCTTGGCATCGGTCTGGCGCAACACTTCCGCGGTGATCTCGATCAGAAAGCTGTCCAGGTCGCCCTTGTTCCACTCGGCGAACACGTCGGCGATCTCGGGTGCGGTCTTGCCGAGCGCGTCGCGCAGCAGCTGGTAGGCCTCGCCGATGAGCTGCATGTCGGAGTACTCGATGCCGTTGTGCACCATCTTGACGAAATGACCGGCGCCGTCCGGGCCGATGTGGGTGCAGCAGGGGACACCGTCGACGTGTGCCGAAATCTCCTCGAGCAGCGGGCCCAGCGACTTGTACGACTCGGCGGGTCCGCCGGGCATGATCGACGGCCCCTTGAGTGCGCCCTCCTCGCCGCCGGAGATGCCGGCGCCGACGAAGTGCAGTCCGCGCTCGCGAATCGCCTTCTCCCGACGAATCGTGTCGGTGTAGAGCGCGTTGCCGCCGTCGATGATGATGTCGCCTTCTTCCATCGCGTCGGCGAGTTCGTTGATGACGGCATCGGTGGGGTCACCGGCTTTGACCATGATGATCACCCGTCGCGGCTTCTCCAGCGCGTCCAGGAATTCCTCGATGGTCTCCGAACGGACGAACGTGCCCTCGTCGCCATGCTCGGAGAGCAGAGCATCGGTCTTCGCGATCGAGCGATTGTGCAGGGCCACCGTGTATCCGTGGTGGGCGAAGTTGCGGGCGAGGTTGGAGCCCATCACCGCCAAGCCCGTGACGCCGATCTGCGCGGTCCCGGTCTTTGATTCCGACGAGCTCATGTAAGCGCCTCTCACTCGTGACTTCATCCTGGGCCCTGCACCGAACACTGTGGCACAGCGGCAATCCAACGTATCGCCCTGGCGCGGCACGCGACCGCTTGGCTGGTTAGAAGGCGGTGAACAGCCGGTGCAACTCGGTGAGCCAGGGGATAGCCAGCGCGATGGTCGGCACGACCAGCACCGCCGCGGCGGCGAGATAAGCGGCCGTCGACACCCAGAGGCTGTTGCCGCTGCCGGAGAGCCGTCGTACCCGCAGCAGGGTGTGGGCGCCCCCGGCGGCCAGCGCACCCATCGGGGCGCGACCCGACGCGCAGGCCACCAGGGCCCGGGCCAGGGGAGCGCGGCCGGCCACCCGGACCGCGGCGTCGTCGGCCAGCAGCTCGGCCAGCAGCTGAACGGCATCCAAAGCGCTTGCGCTGCGGACGAATCGGGGGAATGCGGCATGCGCCGCGGTGAACGCCTCGAGTACCAGATCGTGGCGAGCGCGTAGATGGGCGCGCTCGTGGCTCAAGATCGCAGCGACTTCGTTTTCGGTCAGCGAGTCCAGCGTGCCTTCGCTGACCACCACGCGGCTGCGCACCCCGGGCAGGCAATAGGCCAGCGGCTGCGCCACTTCCAGCACCCGCAGGTCGCGGTCGCGCACGCAGGCCCGGGCGGAGACCAGGTCAGGCGACAGCCCGAGCAGGTCAACGAGCATCCGGTGGTGGGCCCGCCGGCGCCGGGTGGCGACCGCCACCCGCACGACGGCGACGATGAGTCGCGCGCCGATGATCAGCGTAAGCCCGAAGACGGCGACATCCAGCAGCCACAGCGGCCAGCCGAGCCGACCGATTTCTGCGGCTGGGCTTGCGGTCGGCCGGCCGTCGGCGCCTGGGACGAACAGCCGACTGGCAATGGCGATGCCTGCGCTGAACGCCGACAGCACGGCGGCGACGGCGATCGCCTGCCAGAGCACCATCGCGGCGCGGGGGGCGCGCAGCGGCCAGGTGGACCGCGCCAACAGCTCCGGAACCGGACCGACCAGCATCACCGCAAGCACGGTGAAGGCCAGCCCAGACATGGTCCTAGTGTCCCTTAGTCCTCTGGCCGTGCGCCACCAGATAGAGGTCTCAGATTCCCTGATTCCAGTTCGTCGAGTGCGCGTCGCAAGGCTTCGGCCTCGTCGGCGCTCACCCGTTCGACGAAGTGCACGAGCGCGGCCTGTCGGCTTCCGGTATCCGCAGCCTGGTCGAGCGCGTCGACCATCAGTCCGGCAACCAGCTCGTCGCGCCCATGCACCGGCGCGTACTGATGCGCGCGGTCGTCACGGATCTGCGAAACCAGGTTCTTCTTAGCCAGTCGCTGCAGCACGGTCATGACGGTCGTGTATGCCAGGTCGCGCTGCTCAGAGAGCGCTTCATGCACCTGGCGGACGGTCTGCGGGTGGGGGGCGGACCACAGGTGGTCCATCACCGCGCGCTCAAGATCTCCGAGCCGCGTTTGTTTAGCCATGTTTGCTCATCTCCTGTGCAATGCAGCCAGCGTACTCGCGCTTACTACTGACCGTCGTACCTCATCCTGTCGACGACACCATCACCTCCCGAGAGCGGCGATGGATGTGAGGGCCCCAACGTCACCCAGTCATCCTATGGTTAGGCTAACCTTACAACAGGAGGTGTCCCGTGACGATCACGATCGATGACCCGCTCATCGCGGCAATGGCGATTGACCGCGTGCTGCCGCTGCACGAGTCCAGCCGGCGACTGCGCGAGTTGTATCCGCAGTGCCCGCGGGTCTACGGGGTCGCGGTGCTCGGCGACGTCTCGGTGCGCCGGTGGTGGCCGTTGGCCGCGGCGCTGAGCACCGACCGGCTGCAGACCATGTTCGACGCCGCCGCGATCGACATGGATAGGCGCAGTGCCGCAAAACAATTGGCGGCGACACTGGTCCACACCGTGATCGGCCGCGTGGTTGCGCTGGTGGTGTTGGAGGCCAGGGCGTGGGACACCGGGCTGGAGAACATCTGGGTTCACGTCGACTCCGACGGCGTGATCGATTGGGCCGGCGTGGTCGACCCGACGGTGCGGGTGTTGCCCGATGACCCGTGTGCCGCGGACACCGTGGGCGACGGTGTCGTCCGATTGCCGAGCGAGGCGGCGTTGACCACCTGGGTGGCCCACCGCTGCCACCGAACGCTGGAACCGTTGTTCACCAAGTTGCACATTGTGAGTGGCGGCGCGCTGTCGAACGCGGCGATGTGGCACATCGTCGGCTCGATGGTGGTGGCCTCGGCGACTCAGGTGCCGCAGCTGGCCGGCACCGATGAGCTGGCGGCGATGCGCCGTGGGCAGGCGGTGCTCGACGCCCTGGTCGGATTCGGTTTGCCGGTGCGCGGCTTGTCGTCGGCACGGCCGCAACGGCGGGCAACCCCTTGCGAAATTAGGACAGCCTTGCCTATGCTTTTGGCATCGAGCGATCAATGACCGAGACGGTGTCCTGAGGGCTGCAGCGACCCCCGGTCTCTCGATACAGCGAGCCCCGTGCAGTACGCACGGGGCTCGCTGGTGTCGAAGGGGACGCGTCAGTCTTTGATGAAGTGGTACATCCGGTAAGAGGCCTTCCCGGCCTGCATCTGGCGGTATGCCAGCGTGCCTGGTGCGCCGGAAAACATCTTTCCGAAAAACTGCAGGCCCCTGGGTATGTGGCGTCTGTTCAGATCGAGGAAGACCTCAGCATTCTTGTCTCTGGCGCGCAGCACCTCGGCGCTGATGTCGCGCTTCGAGGCCATCGCCATCGGCATCGCCGCCAGTGCCGCGTCCCAATCGTCGTATTCGAGATACCCGCGAAAATCGGCATAGAGGAAATCACCGCCCGGGCGCAATACCCGCACCACTTCGGGGAGGAAGCGGTCGAAGTGAGGATAGGTGTGCGAAGCCTCGACGTTGACGATCGCGTCGAAGGACGCATCGGCGAAGGGCAGGCTCTCGGCGTTGCCCTCCACAAAATCCAGCCCCGGTGCACTGTGCCGTTTTTGGGCGAACGCGACGCCGTCGGGGTTGAAGTCGAGCCCGGTATAGGAGGCCGGGTGCAAGGCCCGCGTCAAATAAGCGGCGCCACCGCCGTGGCCACTGCTGATCTCCAGCACCTTTTTCCCGCTGAGATCGGCTTGGCTAGCAGTTTGGTGGTACAGCTGGATCGAGTACCGATTGGGCTCGTCCTCAGGCGCCAGCGGCAATCCCAGCGGCGGCTCTTCCTCGTAACCCCAGTTGAGGAAGACGATGTCGTCGTTCTCCCAGCGCCGGGTGATCAGGGGGTACCAGTACTTGTTCATGGCCAACTTCAGCCACGGTAGGGGGTCGATCGGCTTGAGGTACCGCTGAAGGGTGCTTGTCACAGCGGCGAGTATGCCATGGCGTATTACGCGCTGCCGGGATCGGCCACCAGAGCGGAATCGGCATCACACGACCTTCGCGGCCCGCCGGTGAACCACCGCCCGCGCCCCCCGCGCCGGCTGATAGGCGATACCGCGCCAGTGTGGTCGTTCGTCCGGCGCATCGGTTGGTGTGAAACTGAATTCGCGCAATATGAGGCGCAGGGTGATGTCCATCTCCATCGTGGCCAGCGCCGCACCTACGCAACGGTTGACGCCACCGCCGAACGGAATCCACCCTTTCGGCTTTGCGGCGCTGCCGAGGAATCGGTCCGGGTTGAACGACATCGCGTCGGAGAACACGTCATCCGAATCGTGGACCAGGGCGAGACTCAGGACGATCCTGGTGTTTTCCGGAATTACCCAGTCACCCAGGCGAAGACGCGCCTTTGTGCACCGCACCGTGGAGTCGAGGACCGTCCGTGTGCGCTGCACTTCCGCGATGGTGGCCTGGCGCAATTCGGAACCGCCGGCATCGACTTCCTCGGTCAGCCGCGCCAACAGCTCCGGATGGCGGATCATCCGCTCGACCGCCCAGCCCAGCGATCCGGCGGTGGTCTCGTGGCCGGAGACCAGCAAGGTCAGCATTTCGTCCGCGATGTGTTGGTCTGTGATCGGCTCGCCGTTTTCGTAACGCGCTCGCACCAGAAGTGCAAGCACGTCGCTGCGCGCTTCCAGCGCGGGATCGACCCGCGCATCGGCGATGAGCGAGTCGATCGCAGCATCGAAACGACGCCGGTATCGCTGATACCGTCCCCCGAGGCTCCACCGCCCCAAATCACGCCGCAAGCTCGACGGCAGTGTCAGGTACACCCCGACGAGGTCGGCCATGGGCGGAATCAGGTCATATAGCTCGTCCAGCGTGTCGCCCTCGGCGCCGAAGACGGCTCGCAGGATGGCGCCGAGAGTCATCGTCGTCATCGACGGCAGCGTCTCGAACTCCCGGCCTTCCGGCCACTTCGCGATCTCGCGCAACACCTCTTCCTCGATGACAGGCTCGTAGCTGCGCATCCGTTTGCCGTGAAATTGGGGGAGCACGAGCTTGCGTCGCTCGAGCAGTTCGTCTCCGGCAAGGGCGAACGTCGATCCCGCGCCGAATCCGTCGCCGAGGCTGGCGGTCCCTGTCGTCGCACGTTCGAGCAAATCGGTGCTGGTATTCAGCACCTCTTTGACCAGGGCTGCGTCTCTAACCACAACCGCACGGCCCAGACGCGGCATGTTCACCCGGAAAACCGGTCCGTGGCGTCGACTGAGAGCGCCATACATGTGGTGGTAGTCGCGCAAAAACCACAGACCCTGAAGAGGTTTCGGTATCCGTGTACCCGGAGGTAAATGCACCGGGTCGGTGGTCACCGTCAGCATCTCGTCCGCTCCCCGTTCCATTACCGCCAAGGTTTCCGCGCGCGGGCACTTCACAGTACCGTTCGCAGTTGTTCGCGGGACCATTGTGAACGAGGACCCGCTGATCTCGGCCATGACCATCGAGCGCGTGCTGCCGCTGCACGAGTCCAGCCGGCGGCTTCGCGAGTTGTATCCGCAATGCCCGCGGGTCTACGGCGTCGCGGTACTGGGCGGTGCGCCGCTGGTGGCTCCTGTCATCGGCACTGAGCACCGACCGGATGAAGTCGACGTTCGACGCAGCCGCGATCGACATCGACTCCCGAAGCGCCGCAAGCAATTGGCGGCGACGCTGGTCCACACCGTAATCGGGGGGGTGGTTGCACTGGTGGTGCTGGAAGCCAAGGCGTGGGATACCGGGGAGGGCTGCAGCGACCCCCGGTCTCTCGATACAGCGAGCCCCGTGCATCACGCGCAAGGGGCTCGCTGGTGTCGAAGGGGATGCGTCAGTCTTTGATGAAGTGGTACATCCGGTAGGACAGTCGACCGCGCTGCAATTCCTTGTACATCAAGGTGTCTGGCGCGCCGGCGAACAGCTTGCCGAACGGCCGCAGAAACACCGGCAGCCGGCTGCCGATCAATTCCAGGTAGCGACCCGAGTTGTTGTCGAGTCCGCGTAACACCTCGGGGTTGATCTCGCGCTTGGATTCCATCCGCATCGGCAGGGCTGCCAGCGCGGCGTCCCATTCGTCGTACTCGAGGAATCCGCGGAAGTCCACGTACAGGAAGTGTCCGCCCGGACGCAGCACGCGAACCATTTCCTTGAGGAATCGATCGAAGTGCGGGTACGCGTGCGATGCCTCGACGTTGAGCACCGCGTCGAACGACTCGTCCGGGAACGGGAGGTTCTCGGCGTCGCCGTGGACGAAGTCCAGGCCCGGCATGGGATAACGGCGCTTGGCGAAGGCCACGCCGTCGGGGTTGAAGTCCAGACCGGTGTAGGACGCCGGATGCAGCGTCTTCATCACGTAGGCGCCGCCTCCGCCGTGGCCGCAGCTGGGCTCGAGTACCTTCTTGCCGCTGAGGTCGGTCTGCGTCGCGGTGCGGTGGTAGAGCTGAATGCCCCACCGGTTCTTCTCGTCCTCGGGCGCCAGCGGCAGACTCAGCGGCGGGTCTTCCTCGTAGCCCCAGTTCAGGAAGACGACGTCGTCCTGATCCCACCTGCGGGTGACGAAGGGATACCAGTACTTGTTCATGGCCAACTTGAACCATGAATAGCTACCGAGGGGTTTCACGTATTGCCTGAGGCCGCCTGTCACAGGTCGCAAGTATGCCAGTGAGTCACACGCTGCCGTGGTCGGCCACAAACAGCGAGTCGGAATCCACCGGAGGCTTGTCCGTGCGCCGGTAGACAACCGCCCGCGCACCCTTCGCAGGCACGGTCGCGACGCCCCGCCAGAACGCCTTCTCACCGGGCGCATCGGTTGGCTCGAAACGGAATTCACGCAGCAAAATGCGCAGCACGACGTCGGACTCCATGTTGGCGAAAGCCGCACCGACGCAACGGTTGACGCCGCCCCCGAACGGAATCCACGCGACCGGCTTGCTGGCGGTGCCCATGTAGCGGTCCGGGTTGAACGCTTCCGGGTCGGGGAAGTCCTCCTCAGAGGCGTGGGCCAGCTTGATGCTGATGATGATGTTGGTGCCCTCCGGAAGTACCCACTCGCCCAACCGAATCCGGGTCTTGGTGCGCCGGGTCGTGCCGTCCAGCACGGGGCGGGTGCGCTGTACTTCCCAGATCGTGGCCTGCCGCAGTTCGCCGCCGCCGGCGTCGGCCTCGTCGGCCAGCCGCTTGCACAGCTCGGGGTGTCGGCTCAACCGCTCCAATGCCCACGCCAGCGACGACGCGGTGGTCTCGTGGCCGGAACCCAGCAGGGTCAGCAGCTCGTCGGTGATGTGCTCGTCGGAGATCGGCTCGCCGTCTTCATAGCGGGCCTGCAGTAGCAGCGCCAGCACGTCCTTGCGCTCTTCGATGGCCGGGTCTGATCGGGCCTCGGCAATCAGGCGGGCGATGACGGCGTCGAACCGGCGTCGCTGCTTCATGTAGCGACCCCACGGGCTCCATGGCCCCAGGTCCTTGCGCACGATCGGCGGGCACACCACCAGCAGCGAGCCGAGCGTCACCATCGCCGGCACGGTCTCCCGAAGTTCTTGCAGCGCAGCACCTTCGGCGCCGAACACCGCGCGCAGGATCACCCCGACGGTGATCCGCAGCATCGGCTCCAGCGTCTCGAACTCCCGGCCCTCGGTCCAGGTCGCGATCTCACGCTCGACCTCTTCTTCGATGATGCGGTCATAGCTGCGCATCCGCTTGCCGTGGAATGGCGGCGCCAGCAGTTTGCGGCGCTGGCGATGCTCGTCGCCGGCCAGGCTGAAGGTCGATCCCGGCCCGAAGGCCCCACCGATCGATCCGTTCCCCGACGGCGGACGCTGGATCAACTCGGTGCCGGTGCTGAACAGCTCCTTGGCGAGTGCGGGGTCGTTGACCACCACCGCATGGTCGTTGTGAGGCAGGTTGACGCTCACGACGTTGCTGCCGTAGCGCTTGCAGAGGTTGTCGAACATGGCGTGGTTCTGCACCAGGAACTGGACCGTCTGGACCAGCTTCGGAGTCCGGGGACCGGGCGGCAACCGCACCGGCTCGGTCGTCGCCGCTACCATGTCTTTCCTTCCAGCTGTGGATGTTCTTGAGCGCCTGGGAGCCGTACTCGAGGAGGCGTCGAATCAGGCCCACAGTATCGGTTGACCGACTGGTCTGCACAAATTTGCCGCCCCCCGAACGCCCCTTGTGTCCGTCGGCAGGTAGACACTACAAGCATGCAGCCGATGCCAGAAGCGCCGTTCGACAAGGAATTAGGACTGGAGTTCACCGAAATCAGTCCTGACCGGACGCGCGCGCAACTGGACGTGGCGCCCAAGCTGTTGCAACCGATGGGCATCGTGCACGGCGGGGTCTACTGCGCGATGGTGGAAAGCCTGGCCAGCGTCGCGGCCTACACCTGGATGGCCGCCAAGGGCGGCGAAGGATCAGTCGTCGGCGTCAACAACAACACCGACTTCCTGCGGGCGATCGGCAGCGGAATGATCTACGGCACCGCGACGCCGATCCATCGCGGACGGCGTCAGCAACTGTGGCAGGTCAGCATCGTCGACTCCGACGAACGTCTGGTCGCCCGCGGCCAGGTACGACTGCAGAATCTCGAAGCCGAGAGCTAACTGGCGGCTTTCGCCGTCTCGTCCTCGTGCGCTTCGGCCGCCAGTACGGCCAGTTGTTCGAGTCGGGTGCGGGCGAATGCCTGCTGCTCGGTGATCGTGAGCTGGCCACGCCGACCGCTCAGGAACGTCACGATCCACGACAGCACCGTGGTGATCTTGTTTTTGAACCCGATCAGATAGACCAGGTGCAGCAGCAGCCAGGCCAGCCAGCCGATGATGCCGCCGAATTCGACCGGGCCGATCTTCACCACGGCGTAGTACCGCGACACCGCCGCCATCGACCCCTTGTCGAAGTACTGGAACGGCTCCCGCTGGGCGGGGTCGGCACCGGCCAGTTCGGCCTTGATCAAGCCGGCCGCGTATTTGCCGCCCTGGATGGCGCCCTGCGCCACACCGGGCACACCGTCGACGGCAGCCATGTCGCCGACGACAAACACGTTGGGATTACCGGGGATTGACAAATCGGGCAACACTTTGACTCGGCCCGCGCGGTCGAGTTCGACGCCGGATTGCCGGGCCAGGTCGCGGCCCAGCGGGCTCGCGGAGACGCCCGCCGACCACACCTTGCAGGCAGATTCGATGCGACGAGTGGTGCCATCGGCGTCCTTGACCGTGATGCCGTCGCGGTCGACGTCGGTCACCATCGCCCCGAGCTGAATTTCGACGCCCATCTTCTCCAGGCGCGCGGCGGCCTTCTTGCCGAGGTTCTCGCCCATTGGCGGGAGCACGGCGGGGGCGGCGTCGAGAAGAATGACCCGTGCCTTCGTCGAATCGATATGGCGGTACGCGCCTTTGAGCGTGAAGTCCGCGAGTTCGGCGATCTGCCCAGCCATTTCGACGCCGGTCGGTCCGGCGCCGACGACGGTGAACGTGAGCAGCTTCTTGCGTCGCTCGGGGTCGTTGGACCGCTCGGCGGCCTCGAACGCGCTCATGATTCGGCCCCGCAATTCCAGGGCGTCGTCGATGGACTTCATGCCGGGCGCAAACTCGGCGAAGTGGTCGTTACCGAAGTACGACTGACCAGCGCCGGCCGCGATGATCAAACTGTCGAACGGGGTTTCGTAGCTATGCCCGAGCAACTCCGAGACGACGAACTTGCCCCTCAGGTCGATGTGCGTGACGTCGCCCAACAACACCTGCGCGTTGTGCTGGCCCCGCAAGATCATGCGGGTCGGGGGAGCGATCGCGCCTTCGGCGACGATGCCGGTCGCCACTTGATACAGCATCGGCTGGAACAAATGGTGGGTGGTGCGGGCGATCAGCTTGATGTCGACGTCAGCTCGTTTGAGCTTCTTGACCGCGTTGAGGCCGCCGAATCCGGATCCGATGACTACGACCCGGTGTCGACGATTGAGCGCAGGGTTTTCGAGCTGGGCGTTCATGGGTGTGGTTGCTCCTCAGCGGCGACTGGGTTCACCCCCACGATAGTCGGCCGGACCTGCAATTATCGAGGTAGCGGCGTGTGATCGCCCACACCCGAGGCGTCACACGTGATACATCTCGCTACTGGGCCGACAGCCCCACCACCGGCCGCAACGCCTCACCGACCGCGGCGATGATGCCGGGGGTATAGAACGGCATGTTGATGATGACGCCGTCGATTCCGGCGTCCAGCACTCTCGTCCGGACCTGCTCGGCGATGAAGTCGGCATTACCGGCCAGCATGCGGCCACTCATCTCCTCGGGAATCTGGTCCGCCTTCACGTTGTCGTCGAGCAGCACGGTCACCAGCATGCTGGTCTCCAGCGTCGCGGGGTCGCGGTCAATCTCTTCGCAGCGCTCCCGGACCACCTTGACCTTGCCCGCAAGTTGGTCGAAGCCGGCGATGACGTTGAGATGGTCGAAGTGCCGGGCCGCCAAAGGGATCGTCTTCTTTTCGCCGCTGCCACCGATCATCAGCGGGATGTGATCGCGGTAGCGCGGGTTGGCCAATGCGTTTTCGGCGCGGTAATACTTGCCCGAGAACGTCGGTCGCTCGCCTTTGAGCATCGGCAGGATGATCTCCAGCGACTCGTTGAGTCGATTGAACCGGTCGGTGAACGTGCCGAATTCGAAGCCGAGTTCATCGTGTTCGAGCTCGAACCAGCCGGTGCCGATCCCCAGAATCGCCCGCCCCGCGCTGACCACGTCCAGCGTTGTGATGGTTTTGGCCAGCAACGTGGGATTCCGGTAAGTGTTGCCAGTCACCAAGGTGCCCAACTGAACTCGCTCGGTAGCCGTCGCCAGTGCGCCAAGGGCGGTGTACGCCTCGAGCATCGGCTGGTCGGGGGAGCCGAGCATCGGCAGCTGGTAGAAGTGGTCCATCACGAAAACCGAGTCAAAGCCCGCTGATTCAGCCTCGCGAGCCTGCTCGATGACGGTCGGGAAAAGTCTTTCGACGCCGGTACCGTAGGAGAAGTTGGGGATTTGAAAGCCAAGTCGAATGGTCACGAATTCAGCCTAGTGACCAAGGCTCGACGGCGACGGTCGCCGACGAGAATTACGCGCTAGGCGAACTGAGTCAGCGCGCCGTGGCTGACGTGCAGGGTCTGGCCGGTGATGTGACGGGCGGCGCCGCTGGTGAGGAACAGCGACATCCGCGCGACCTCGGAGGCCACCGACGGTGGCGTGCAGGACAGGCCCTCGTAGCCGGGCTGCGCGCTACGTCCGGTCGCGACGGCGTTCACGGTGATGCCGCGGGTGCCGAAGATCGTCGCCTGGCCGGCCACCCAACTGGACAGCGCGGCTTTGACCGCGGCCTCGGCACTACCCGGGCGAGGATTTTCGGGCATCACGCTGATGATCGATCCGCCGGACCGCAGGTGGTCGCCGACCGTCTCGAGCGTGAGGACGGCGGACAGCACGGTGTCATCCAGCGACGTGCGCCAGGCGGTGGCCAGGTCGGACAGCGAGTACGCCCGCGGGTCACCGGAGTCCCAGCGGGGTGCCGGAACGTTGACGATGGTGTCGAGGTGGTGGGGGAACAGGTGGCGAACCTCCGCCAGCGCGGCCGGATCGGTGTTGTCGCAGACGATCGCGTCCGCTTCGATCTCCTTGGCGGCTACCTCGAGGTCGTCTCGGCGGGCGCCGAGCAGAGTGACCGTGTGGCCGTTGTTGTGGAACTCTTCAGCAACGGCGCGACCCAGTTCGGTGTCGCCTCCGGTGACAAGTACCTCCACCGCCATGACCTCCTCGTATTCAGCGTCGAATCCAGGTGCCGACCGCTCAAGAGCACCGCGGCGTACGTCGTGAGCAACAGTTTTCCGATGTCTCGATGGTGGCACACCGCAACGCCGGTCCCTGGGATTTCAGGGCGTGTATGGCATTAACGTTTCCTTATGTTACTGGACGGTAGCTAGATATGAAACTCCGAATCCGGCACGGCGTGATCACTGTTTGGACAACGCTGAGCACCGTGGCATCTCGATTCGGCAGCGCGCGCGCAGCCGGTATGGCCGCGGCGCTGGCGCTGGCGCTGGCGACGGTTCTGACCGGATGCGGCCATGGCCCGACCGCGACGACGGGTAAATCGCCGTCGGCTCACCGGCCGGCCACCTCGATCATGGTGTTTGCCGCGCAACCGCTCAAGCCGGCCTTCACCTTGCTTGCCGGCAAGTTTCAGACCGACAACCCCGGCGCCACAGTCGAATTCAACTTCGCCACCTCGGCCGAACTCGCCAACAAGTTGAGCCAGGGCGCCAACGCGGACGTCTTCGCCGCGGCGGACACCGCCCAGATGGACACCGTGATCAAGGCAGGCCTGGCGAGCGGAGAGCCGGTCAACTTCGCGTCCAACACATTGGTGATCGCCACCGCCCCGGGGAATCCGAAGCAGGTCCGCTCGTTCGCCGACCTGGCCAGGCCCGACCTGCGGGTCGTCGTTTGCCAGGCCCCCGTGCCATGCGGGGTTGCGACGCAACGCATCGAGGACAACGTCAACGTGCACGTCGACCCGGTGAGCGAGGAACTGATCGGAGCCGGGGTGCTCGCAAAAATCACCGGCGGAGAGGCCGACGCCGGGCTGGTCTACCTCAACGATGCGCACAAGGCCGGCGATAGGGTCGACATCGTCCGCTTCCCCGAAGCGGACGACGCAGTGAACGTCTATCCGATCGTCGTCCTCAAAAAGGCATCCCAATCGGTGCTGGCGGAGAAATTCGTCGACCTGGTCACCGGCGCAACGGGCCAGTGGGTGCTGAGTCAGGCCGGCTTCGACACTCCCTGAGCAGGCAATATCGCAGCTATCGTGACGCGCCCGGCCGCGGCGGTGTTAGCGAATTGTCACCTCGGCCGCCACCGCAAGCGATGAGCTGCGCGTATACAACGCCATCCGATCGCCGGCATCGTGAAAATTCGGGCGAAACGTTCGCAGTTCACACTCGCGTCACGGGTGTAACACGGTAGTTTTTGCCTCATGAACCAGGTGGACCGCTATTCAACACGGCCCAAAAACCGCAGGATGACGCGCGTATTAGCGGCGATCAGCGGTGTGGGGGCGATCGCGTTCGGATGGCCGGCAGTCGCCGGCGCCGATCCGGTGCCGCCGCCGCCGCCGGGGCCGGCCGCACCCGCGCCTGCACCGGCCCCCGGAGCACCGGCCCCAGCGCCTGCGCCGGGCGTCCCTCCCGCCGCTCCGGATGCGGCGCCGGGACCGGGCGGCCCCGCCGTGGTGCCACCGCCGGCCGCCCCGCTCGGCGCGCCACCCGCGGCCGACCCCAACGTTCCGCCACCGCCACCCGCCGACCCAAACGCCGGTCGGGTCGACAACCCGGTCGGCGGCTTCAGCTACGTCCTTCCGGGCGGCTGGGTGGAATCCGATGCGACCCACCTGGACTACGGTTCGGCGCTGCTCAGCAAGATCGCCGGTGCGCCCACCCCCGGTCAGCCGCCACCGGTCGCCAACGACACCCGGGTAGTGCTCGGCAAGTTGGACCAAAAGCTGTATGCCAGCGCGGAAGCCGACAACGCAAAGGCCGCGGCCCGGCTGGCCTCCGACATGGGCGAGTTCTTCATGCCGTATCCCGGCACCCGCTTGAACCAGGAGACCATCCCGCTCGGAGCGAACGGCGCGGCAGGCGGAGCGTCCTATTACGAGGTGAAGTTCAGCGACACCACCAAGCCGAACGGGCAGATCTGGGCCGGGGTGGTCAGCTCGCCGGGACCGGCAGGCGCGGCAGCCCAGCGCTGGTTCGTGGTGTGGCTGGGCACTGGCAACAACCCTGTCGATAAGGCCGCAGCGAAGGCGCTGGCCGAGTCCGTCCGGCCGCTGCCGGCCGCCCCCGGTCCGGCTCCCGCGCCGGGCGCACCGGCCCCGGGGCCCGCCCCGGGCGCCCCGCCACCTCCTGGTCCGGCGGCGCCGGCACCCGCCCCCGCCCCGGGTGCACCGGCCCCGGCGCCCGCCCCCGGTGCGCCCGCTCCCGGTGCGCCCGCGCCCGCGGCTCCTCCGCCAGCAGCACCGCCGCCGCCTCCCGGGCAGCCGGCCGGTGGCAATGGCGCGGCGCCGGCACCCGGCGCAGTATCGACCTAGCCGCCGCGGGTATACCGCGTCAGGGTCCAGCAGCGGCTGGCCACACATCAATACGAGTAGGAGCCGGTCATGATTTTGCACATCATCTGGATGCTCATCCTCGGTCTGATCGTCGGCCTCGTCGCACGACTGATCGTCCCCGGCAACCAGTCGTTGGGCCTGATCGCAACATCGCTGCTCGGCATCGTCGGCGCCTACGTCGGCGGCACGCTCGGCAGCGTCGTCTTTCCGCCGCACAAGTTCACCGTCACCCCACCGATCAACCACTCATTCCTCGGTGCGCTGGTAGGCGCCGTGCTGTTGCTCTTCATCTACAAGACGGCCAGGTCGCGCACCTAAACCGCAATGTACGCGTGGCGGGTCGCGCGCCCGGGTCCGGTCAGTACCGGACCTCTTGAGTACGTCACCAGCGAGGTCCCGCAGCCCGGCCCGGCCGAACTGCTCGTCGCGGTGCGCGCGTGCGGGGTCTGTCGCACCGATCTACATGTCACTGAAGGCGACTTGCCGGTGCACCGGGAACGGGTGACGCCCGGACATGAAGTAGTCGGCGAAGTCCTAGAGATAGGCGCCGACGCCGGCGACGAGTTCCGTGTCGGCGACCGGGTCGGGATCGCCTGGCTGCGACACACCTGCGGGGCATGCATCTATTGCCGGCGCGGTGACGAGAACTTGTGCCCCAACTCTCGCTACACCGGCTGGGACGCCGACGGGGGATATGCCGAATACGCCACCGTGCCAGCGGCATTCGCTCACCACCTGCCGGCCGGCTACACCGACAGCGAGCTCGCCCCACTGCTGTGCGCGGGCATCATCGGCTACCGGTCGCTGAAACGCTCGGCGCTGCCGGCCGGGGGCCGGTTGGGGATCTACGGGTTCGGTGGCAGCGCCCACCTCACCGCTCAAGTCGCGCTGGCGCAAGGTGCCGAGGTACACGTGATGACGCGGGGCGCCGCAGCCCAGCGGTTGGCCCTCGATCTCGGCGCGGCCTCGGCCCAGGGGGCCGCCGAGTCGCCGCCGGTAAGACTAGACGCCGCAATCCTGTTCGCACCCGTCGGCGACTTGGTGCCGCCGGCGCTGGAGGCGCTGGATCGCGGTGGCACGTTGGCGATCGCGGGGATCCACCTCACCGACATCCCGGCCCTGAACTACCAACGGCACCTGTTCCAGGAGCGCCAGATTCGCTCGGTGACCTCGAACACCCGCGTTGACGCGCGGGCGTTCCTCGACTTCGCCGGAAAACACCACCTCGAGGTCACCACTCCGGAATATCCACTGGATCAAGCGGATCGGGCGCTCTCGGACCTCAGCGCCGGCCGCATCTCCGGGGCGGCAGTGTTGCTCGTCTGAGTCAGCTGGACAGCTGCCAGACCAGGGCGGCCGCCAGCGCACCCAGCCCGTTGAGCGACCAATGCAGCGCGATCGGCGCCAGCAGGCTGCCGCTGCGCCGTCGCAGCCAGCTGAACACGAACCCAGCCGCCGCGGTCGCGAGCACCGCCATCGCCACCCCGGCCAGCATGCCGAGAACCCCGCCGCCGAACAGCCGGGTGAAGCCGACATTGCTGCTCGTCAATCCCAACGAGGTGGCGATGTGCCACAGCCCGAACAACAGCGAACCGGCCAGCGCCACACCGCGAAACCCCCACGCCCGGTTCAAGGCGCCGTGCAGCACGCCGCGGAATGCCAACTCCTCGGGGATGACGGTCTGCAGCGGAATGATGACCATCGACGCCATCAGCGCGCTGGACAGGGTCGCGTACCGATGGTTCATGAACATCGGCCGGGTCACCGGCAACAGCGCGCCCACCGCGATGACCGTCACCACCACCGCGACCGCGCCGACGGCGTAGGCGGCGCCGGATTTCCAGTGCTCGCGGCCCAAGCCGAGTTCTGCCCAGCCAAGGCCGTTCACCCGTAGCCAGGCGACCAGCCCGATCGCCGCGGTGGGGACCGTGACGACGCCCGCCCATGCCGTGGTGAAGTGGGCGATCAGGTTGCTCAACGCCAGCACGACCACGACGACCGCGACGTCGACCTGTATGCGGAAGTGGTGAAGCGCCGAGAGCTGCGCGAGCAGCGGATGCGGTTCCGCTGCGGCGCTCTCGTAGCCGGACATCTCACCAGGCTACCGGCGCTGCGCGCCTAGCCGGCCGCGCAATCGTCGTCGTCGGAGCGGCAGGTGGCGGGAACTTGACACCTGCCAACTACGCTGACCTGATGCCTGACGACCTGCTCGCGTCGCTGCGGGTGCTCGACTTGTGCGACGGCGACGGCGACGCGGTCACCCGACTGCTCGCCGATCTGGGCGCCGACGTCTTGAAGGTGGAGCCGCCCGGCGGCAGCCCGGCACGCACCGATCGGCCGTTGCTGCGGGGGACCAGTGTCCGGTTTGCCTTGCACAACGCGAACAAGCGCAGCTCCGTGCTCGACCCGTCCGACCCGGACGATCGCGAGCGGCTGGTGGAACTGGCCGGCAACGCCGACATCGTCGTCGACAGCGGCATTCCGGGCCGAGCCGCCGCGTACGGGACATCATGTGAGCAGTTGGCCGACCGATTCCCGCAACTGGTGACGCTGTCGGTCACCGACTTCGGCAGGACCGGACCGCTGTCGTCGTGGCGCGCGACCGATCCGGTGCTCTACGCGCTGTCCGGAGCGCTGGCGCGGTCAGGGCCCACCACCGGAACTCCGGTTTCGCCGCCGGACGGCATCGCCTCGGCGACGGCCGCGGTCCAGGCCGCATGGTCGGTGCTGGCCGCCTATTACAACAAATTGCGTTCCGGCACAGGCGATTACATCGACTTTTCGCGCTACGAGGCCGTGGTGATGGCGCTCGACCCGGCGTTCGGGGCCCACGGTCAGGCCGCCGCGGGTATCCGGCATCCCGATCGGTGGCGCGGTCGCCCGAAGAACCAGGACGCCTACCCGATCTACGCCTGCCAGGACGGCTTCGTCCGGCTGTGTGTGATGTCGCCCCGACAGTGGCATGGGCTGCGGCGCTGGCTCGGCGAGCCCGAGGAGTTCCAGGACCCCAGGTACGACGTCATCGCGGCGCGCTTCAAGGCGTGGCCGCAGATCGGCGCGCTGGTTCAGCAAGTGTTCGCCGACAAGACGATGAAAGCGCTTGTCGCCGAGGGGCAGTCGCACGGGGTGGCAATATCTGCCGTGTTGGACCCCACGCAGATCCTGAGCTCCGAACACTTCGAGGCGGTCGGCGCCGTCGCCGATGCCGAACTCGTCCCTGGAGTACGCACCACCATCCCGACGGGTTACTACTCGGTCAACGGCAAGCACATCGGTTTTCGCGAGCCCGCACCGGCCGCGGGTGCCGACGACGCCCGCTGGCCCGTCGAGTCGACGACCATAGCGGCGCCCGCGAAGTCAGGCCCACGTCCGTTCGACGGCTTACGCATCATCGACCTCGGCATAATCGTCGCCGGCGGGGAACTCAGCCGACTGTTCGGCGATCTGGGGGCCGAAGTCATCAAGGTCGAAAGCGCCTCCTATCCGGACGGACTGCGCCAGGCGCGCATCGGTGACCCGATGAGCGAGTCGTTCGCCTGGACACACCGCAACAACCTGGCGTTCGGCCTCGATCTGCGCAGCGACGCGGGCAAGCAGGTGTTCAGCCGCCTGGTGGCCGACGCCGACGCGGTATTCGCCAACTTCAAGCCGGGAACGCTTGCCGCGCTGGGGTTTCCGTATGACACCCTGCACTCGCTGAACGAGCGCGTGGTGCTGGCCGAGAGCAGCGCCTTCGGCGACCGCGGCCCCTGGAGCAATCGGCTGGGGTACGGCCCACTGGTGCGCGCCACCGCCGGTGTCAGCAAGCTCTGGACCAACCCGCACCGGCACGCGGACGAAACCCCCTCCCGGCACCGGTTTTACGATGCGACAACGGTTTTCCCGGATCACGTGGTCGGACGGATCACGGCGATCGGCGCGCTCGCCGCGCTGATCCATCGCGATCGAACCGGCGTCGGGGCGCGAGTGCACGTCTCGCAGGCCGAAGCCGTGGTCAACCAGCTCGACGCCCGCTACGTCACGGACGCGGCGCGGGCCGGCAACGGCGCCGAGTTGGACCACGACACCAGCATCCACGAGGTCCTGCCCTGCGCGGGTGACGACGAGTGGTGCGTGATCTCACTGCTCATTGATGACGACTGGCGTTCGGCGAGTGGCGTTTTCGGGCTGCCGATCGACGACGCGCGATTCGTGACCGGCGATGCGAGGCTGGCACATCGCGGCGAGCTCGTCGAGCTGATGTCGACGTGGACGCGTGAGCGCAGCCCGCAACAGGTCGCCGAGGCACTGCAGTCGGCGGGTGTCGCCGCCGCGCAGATGAACCGTCCCCCCGACATCCTGGAAGACCCGCAACTGCGCGAGCGAAAGTTGTACGCCGACATGCATCATCGGCTGTTCGACCATGCGCTGCCGGCCGAGACCGGCCCCGCGCCGTTCCGGAACATCCCGCCGGCGCCGCAACGCCCGGCGCCGCTGCCCGGGCAGGACACCCGCGAAGTCTGCCTCAAGGTCCTCGGCATGAGCAGCGAGCAAATCGAACAATTGATCAACGATGGCGTGTTGTTCGCGTCCACCGACACCGCGGAAGGTCGTGTTTGATGCCCGTCAACCCCAGAACGCCGGTCCTGGTCGCCCATGGGCAGGTGAACCATCGTGAGCCGGCCGAGAACAACACCCTGGAGCCGGTCGACCTCATGGTCGCGGCGGCACGCGAGGCGGCCGACGCTCGGGTGCTCGAGGCCGTCGACTCGGTCCGGGTGGTCAACCTGCTGTCGGTGTACTACCGCGACCCCGCCCTGCTGCTGGGCCAACGCCTCGGCATCGACAAATTCACCACCAAATACAGCGGCATCGGCGGCAACGTCCCGCAGACGCTGGTGAACCGCGCCTGCGTGGATATCCAGCAGGGCCAGGCCGAGGTGGTCCTGGTGGCCGGCGCGGAGATGTGGCGGACTCGCACGCAGCTGCGCGCCGCGGGCAAGCGGCTGACCGCGACCGAACAGGACAACTCGATTCCCGAACCCGACGGCAGCAACGAGAACGTACCGATGGCCGGGGAATCCGAGATCCGAATCAAGCTGGATCGTCCGGCCTACATCTACCCGATGTTCGAGCAGGCGCTGCGCGTCAGCACCGGTGAATCGGTCGACGACCACCGTCGCCGCATCGGCGAATTGTGGGCCCGATTCAGCGAGGTCGCCGGTCGGAATCCGCATGCGTGGATTCGCGAACCGGTTTCCGCGGAAGACATTTCGCAACCCGGACCGTCGAATCGGATGATCAGCTGGCCCTACACCAAGCTGATGAACTCCAACAATATGGTCGATCAGGGCGCCGCGCTGATCCTGACGTCCGTCGAGGCCGCCACCCGGCTGGGCATTCCGTCCGAGCGATGGGTGTACCCGTACGCGGGCACCGACGCGCATGACACGTACTCGATCAGCGAGCGCGCCGAACTGCACGCGTCGCCGGCCATCCGGATCGGCGGCGCACGGGCCTTGGAGCTGGCCGGCTTCGGTGTCGACGACATGGACTACGTCGACCTCTACTCGTGCTTCCCGTCCGCCGTGCAGGTGGCGGCGAACGAACTGGGACTGCCCGCCGACGATCCGTCCCGGGCTCTGACCGTCACCGGCGGGCTGACGTTCGCCGGTGGCCCGTGGAACAACTACGTCGCGCACTCCATCGCGACGATGGCCCAACTGCTCACCGAGAACCCCGGCCGGCACGGGCTGGTCACCGCCAACGGGGGCTACCTCACCAAGCACAGCTTCGGTGTCTACGGCACCGAGCCGCCGAAGGCCGAATTCCGTTGGGAAGACGTGCAATCCGCGGTCGACCGCGAACCCACCCGAACGGCCGCGGTGGAGTGGGAAGGGGTGGGCACCGTCGAAGCATGGACGACACCGTTCGACCGGGACGGTCGGCCCGAGAAAGCTTTCCTCGCGGTTCGCACCCCGGACGAACGTCGCACGTTGGCGTTGATCACCGACCCGGAATCGGCTGCGGCAACGGTGACCGAGGACATCGGCGGCGCCAAGGTCACGGTCCACGCCGACGGGTCTGCAACATTTCAATGAGCTAACAGGGTTAGCTGAAAACTTCCTGGGAACGCCCTCAGCGACTATGGTCTTTCAATCGACTAAACGCCGTGGAGGTGCTCGGGCGTGCGGATTCTGCTGACCGGCGTCACCGGTCTGCTCGGGCGTGCCGCGGCCCGGCAATTGATCGCCGCCGGTCACGCCGTCACCGGCATCGCACCCCGGCCGCACGACTCGCTTCATCCCGACGTCGAATTCGTCAGCGCCGCACTGGGTGACCCGATCCTGCTGCGGCTGGCCGATTCGGCCGAGGTGGTGGTGCACCTCGCCCCAATCGAACCCGGTGTGCCCGGTAGCGCCGGACTCGACGGTCTGGTCCATGTCGCCCATGCAGCGGCGCGGGCCGGTGCCAGGCTTATCTACGTGTCCGCCATGGCGGGTGATCCCACCCTGTGCGAGCAGGCCGAGACGCTGGTCACCAGTGGCTGGGCGCCGAGCCTGGTGGTGCGAATCGCCCCGCTGGTAGGCCGGCAGCTCGACTGGATGATCTGCCGCACGGTAGGCAGCCTGCTGCACGTCAAGACCGCGGCGGAATCGTTGCGGCTGTTGCATTTCGACGATCTGCTTCGCTTCCTGATGCTCGCCGTCGCGACCAATCGCACCGGAATGATCGATTTGGCGAGTCCGGATACCGTCGACTCGGCGGCCGCGCGCAGCATGCTGGGTCCGACCGGGCAGCGCGGGTGGCGCGCCCGGCAGCCGGGCTGGCCTCGGCCGGTGACGGAGCTCGACGTCGCGGCGTTGCCCGAGGGGTGGCGCTTCGAATTTGCTTGGCCTGCAAAGGATGCCGTGGCCGACACGGCGCGCGGGCTGGTCGGCCGCAAGCTCACCGTCACCGGCACGGCGGATGAGCCTGGACGCCTCCCGCTGCCGGTTGAGATCGTCCCGCCGATCGAGCCGTGGGACGGGATGCCACTGTGCTCGGCCTCGCCGGATGAGCAGGAAGGCGAGTTCGACGACCGGGCCGACCCGCGCTTTCCGATATTCAGCGCGGCGCCGCTGGCCGAGACGTTGCCCGGGCCACTGACTCCGATGACACTCGACGTCCAGCTGGCCGGGCTGCGTGCCGCCACCCGGATGATCGGCGCGGTGCTGGCATGCAGTGACGTCGTTGCCGCCGAGTGGCGGAGCAGGGCCATCGCGGTCTTCGGTCACCGCCCCTACGTTGGCGTTTCGGCGAGCGTGCTCGCCGCGGAACAATTGCCCGGCTGGGACGTTGACGGGCTCGTGCGTGCGTCACTGCACGGCTCGACGGCAGACCTGTTCCCGCACGGCCGGCCGACGCAGAGTGGGCGGCTCTCCTCGGCCGCGGCGAAGGCCCTGGTAATCAAACGCGCGCTCGCACTGCTGCGGCATCTCAAGACGGATACCCAGGCCTACGTCTCAGCCGCCGCCACGGAGCATCTGTCTGCGGCGCAACTGAATTCGCTGACCGACGCCCAACTGCAGGCGCGGGTCCGTCTGCTTCGCGACCGGATTCACCAGGGTTGGGGATTGACCGGGATGTGGCTGGTCGACAGTGGCGTCACCGCGGCAACGGTGGAACACCGCGGCGTTCACGTTCCCGTCAGCGGTCTGGGCGCATTGCTCGACAGCGACGCCGTTGCGGCCGAGACATCCACGCTTGCAGCATTGATCGCCAACGACCTGCAACTGTGTGCGTTGGCCATCGACGGCGAACTGGGTGGGATCAGCGCCGCCTCGCCGACGGTCGGCGAGGCGTTCGCCACCGCCATCAGCCGGATCGGGCACCGCGGTCCGGGCGAGGTGGAACTGGCCAACCTGATGATCGATGATGATCCGGCGATTTTGCTCGCGGCAGTGGGGCGTGTCGCCACCGAGCTTCCCCCGCGGAGGCCATCGACCGCATCTGAGGCGAAGCTGCCCGAACGGCTGGCCGCCAGCGCCCGCGCCTCTCGGGAACTGGCTTACGACGCGACCATCCGGTTCACGCACGAATTGCGAAAGGCATTGCGCGAGATCGGATCTCGAATCGTCGATACCGAAATCATCGGCGTGGCGGGTGAGGTCTTCTACCTCACCTGCGACGAGGCGGTGACCGTGCCGTCGGATGCGCGGCTGCGCATCAAGCGCCGGCGCGCCGAGCGGGAGCGGTTCCAGGGGCTGCGGTTGCCCGACGTCATCGTGGTCAGCTGACCGCGTCGCTCAGCGGCACCTCCGGGTCGGCCAGTTTGTCCGGATCCACCGGAGCCTTCTTGCGGATCAGGTTCTTGATGTCGTCGAGGGCATCCCAGATGTTGACCTGCATGCCTGCCAGCAGATGGTTGTCGGCGTCGAGCCAGAACGCGACGAATTTCCGGCCATCTTTGTCGCCGCGGAACACCACTCGCTGATAGTCCGGCGCGTGGCCGGCGTATTCCATGCCCAGGTCGTACTGGTCTGTGAAAAAGTAAGGCAGCTCCTGGTATTCACCCGGCTCGCCGAGCATGCCGGCCACCGCGATGTCGGGTTGTTTGAGCGCGTTGGCCCAGTGTTCGGTGCGGATGCGTTCCTCGAACAACGGGTGTTCGGCCGCGGCGATGTCGCCGACCGCGTAGATGTCGGGATTGGCGGTACGCAAAGACGCGTCGACGAGCACCCCGCCACCTTCGGTGGGCAGACCGGCCCGCTCGGCCAGTTCGATGTTGGGCTGGGCACCGACGGCGATCAGCACGCGATCGGCGGTGATGGTCGAGCCGTCGCCCAGTTTCAGGCCGGTGGCTTTGCCGTCCTCCACGGTGATCTCTTTGACTTCGGTGTCCAGCCGCAAGTCGACGCCGTGGTCGCGATGAAGTTGAGCGAACACCTTGCCGACTTCCTCACCGACAGCGGCACTCAGCGGAACCTTCGCGGTCTCAACGACGGTCACGTCCACACCGCGCTGGCGCGCGCTCGCCGCAATTTCCAGACCGATCCAGCCGGCGCCGATGATGGCGAGCGACGAGCCCTCCTTGAGGGCGGTGTTCAGATTGGACGCGTCGTCGTACTTGCGCAGGTGATGTACCCCGGTGGATTCGGCGCCGGGAATGCTGAGCCATCGGGCGCGTGACCCGGTGGCCAGCAGCAGCTTGTCGTAGTGAACTTCTGAGTCGTCGGCGAGCGAGACGGTGTGCTCCGAGGGGTCGATCGACACCGCCTCGGCGTCGACGCGCAAGTCGATCTTGTTTTCGCGGTACCAGTCTGAATCGTGCACGGTGAAGTCGCTGAGCGACTTCTTGCCGGCCAGAAAGTCTTTCGACAGCGGTGGCCGCTCGTAGGGGAGATACTCTTCGTCCGCGAGCAGCACGACTTTGCCGTCGAAACCTTTGTCTCGCAACGCCTCGGCCGCTTTGGCGCCGCCCAGGCCACCGCCGATGATGACGAATGTTCTCGAGTCAGCCACGATCGCTCCATCCTATGAAATTGCCAGTACTCATCACACGTGACGGCAGCATGTCCCGCAGGACGCGGCCGTTCCGCACGGCGTTGCCGTGCAGGTCGTTGTTGAAGTAGACCAACACGTCTCGGTTTTCACTGTCCCACTTGATGATCTGCGCGGCCCACTTCTCGAGATCTTCGCTCGGATAGGACCCGGTGTACAGATCATCCGAGGCGGGTCCGTGCAGGCGGACGTAGACCAAGTCGGAGGTGGCTACGGGGACACACCGCATTCCCGCCCCGCTCGTCACGACATAGGCCGCGTGATGCTTCTCCAGCAACGCATAGACCGCGGAGTCATCCCAGGACGGGTGCCGCAACTCCATAGCGATCCGGATGTGCGGTGGCACGGCGGCCAGAAACGCGTCGAGGCGGCCGTCGTCGCGAGCCAGCTCCGGATGCAGCTGGACCAGCACCGCGCCGCGGCGGCCGTCGAGCAGTTGCCAGCAGCGTTCGAACCGCTCGATCCACGGCTCGGGTGCGTTCAGCCGGCGGTAATGGGTCAATCCGCGGTGCGCCTTGACCGACATCGCGAAGCCGTCGGGCAGCTCTGTTCGCCACTTCAGGAAAGTTGAATCCTTGGGCCAGCGGTAGAAACTCGCATTGAGCTCGACGGTGTCGAATTCCTCGACGTAACGACGCAACCGTTGCGCGGCAGGCAGTTTCGGTGGGTACAGCACCCCGGTCCAGTGGTCGTAGGACCACCCCGACATGCCAATTCGCACAGTCACCGGACGGCTCAACCAACGACCTGTCGGCGCACGTCATCGTCGAGGGACGCCCGGACCAGCGCCGCCGCCAGCCTGGCGTTGGCCCTCGGGGCGAGTGCGCCGAGTTTGTCCGGGTCGCCGGGTAGCCCCAATGCCTTCGCGGTTCGGGTGGCACGCTTGTCGAAATGCGGGCGGACCCAGGTCCACACATCCTGGACTTCGCGAAGGAAGATGTCGGCTCCGGTGTCGCCAATTCCCTTGAACTGCTTGAGCATTTCTTTGGCAGCGTCCACGTTGTCGGACGTTCGTCGCCGAATTTCCCGCAGATCCCCGGAGTAATCGTCAACGACGCGCTGAGCCATCTCGGTCAGTCGGGTCGCCGAACTCTCGTCGTAGCGTACGTAGTGCGCGCGACCGAACGCTTCGATCATCGTCCGGCGATCGGCGTTGAGGACGGCCTTCGGTGTCTTGAGGCCGTCGTTGAACAGTTCGAGCCCGGCGCGCATGGCGATGGTCGCGTCGATTGGTTTGCTGGCGAGCATGCACAGCACAAGAAGTTGGAACAGGGGCATGGGTTTGTCGCTGATGCGGACCTCGGCCTCAGCGGCGTATGTCGTCCCGGCAACTTTCAGCAGTTGTCGGACCACCTGCTTGTGCTGGTCCATGGTTGTCGGCGTACCCCCACGCGGGCTTCGCAAACGTGGTGCTTACTTGGGTGGAAGCCCGCGCGCGTAGTCGACGCCACGATTCACCCAGTCCGCGAGTTGGCGTTTCGTTCTCACGCCCTCGGCGTTGACGCGAACCCACCCGAGGGTTTCACGGCCCGCCATCACCATCGGGTTGACGTGTGCTCGCGTGAGAAGGCTTTCCGTCTCGTCCCGTGGCACTCGAACCATGATCCCGCCCTGTTTGCTGACGGCCACGGACATGTGACCGTTGATCAGGAAAGCCAGGCCACCGAACATCCGCTTCTCGTCGACACCGCGGATGGGGCCCAGCAGTTCACGGATGCGGTCCGCGAGATCGGCGTCGTAGGCCATGGGTAACGATAACGCCGCGCACCGACGTCGAGTGTGACGAAGTCCTCACCGCTGGCCGCCTGTTTTTCTTGACCGAGGTTTGCCGTTTTTCCTAATCTCGTTACCGCATCACGGTTGAGGACTCGTCGCGGCATGCGGGCCATCCTTCCGATCGGACACCAGTGAACTTCAGGGAGCCAGGCATGTCGCACCGCGCGCACGGCAGCCCCGTGGCCGCACGGCACGGGGACGTGAACAGCGGCGCGCTCAGAAGCGTCGTTCCGCCCCGCCCGCCCGCGGACAACGGTGACCCGCAGCTTCAAGCCACGCCGGCTGAAGCGACTCAAGCCCGGCTGTTCGAGGACATCCTGCGCAAAGAGATCGTTGAGTTGTTGAATTTGCCGCCGCAGGGCCAGGCCGAAATGCGTTCTCGCATCATCGAAGTCGACCGTCTGATCAAGGCGCTACGGCATCGCTTCCCCCGCGGTCCTCAGCCGGCTGCCCCGCATGTGCGCGGCATGCGCCAGACAGCAGGGCGCGCCCCGCGAGCGCTGCTGAACTAGTCGCTCGGGGGCGCGGCCTCCCAACCGTCAGGCTGCGACGGTCGCCTCTTCGGCGACGGGTTCCAATGCCTGCGCGATGATTTCGGCGACGTCGGTCATCGGCCTGACGTCCAACGCCTCGAGCACCTCCGCCGGCACGTCGTCCAGATCGGGTTCGTTGCGCTGCGGGATGAACACCGTGGTGAGCCCGGCGCGCTGAGCGGCCAGCAGCTTCTGCTTGACGCCGCCGATCGGTAGGACCCGCCCGTTCAGCGTCACCTCGCCGGTCATGCCGACGTCGGCACGGACCTGCCTGCCGGTAGCCATCGACACCAGCGCGGTCACCATCGTGACGCCGGCCGACGGGCCGTCCTTGGGGACGGCGCCCGCAGGCACGTGCACGTGAATCCGCCGGTTCAGGGTGGCTGGGTCGACGCCCAATCGAGAAGCGTGCGACCGCACATAGGAGAGCGCGATCTGCGCGGACTCCTTCATCACGTCACCGAGCTGACCGGTCAGCTGCAATCCCGGCTCACCGTCATTGGCGCCCGCCTCGATGTAGAGGACATCACCACCGAGGCCGGTCACCGCCAGTCCGGTCGCCACGCCCGGCACGGCCGTACGTTCGGCCGACTCGGGTGTGAAGCGCGGACGGCCCAGGTAACCCACCAGGTCCGGTTCGTCGATCGTCACCGGGTCGTCGGCGATTTGGGTCGTGACCTTGCGCAGCGCCTTGGCCAGCAGGCGTTCGAATTGCCGCATGCCCGGTTCGCGGGTGTAGTCGGCGGCGATCTTGCGCAGCGCATCCTCGGTCACGCTGACCTCGGCATCGGTCAGGCCGGCCCGGTCGCGCTGGCGGGGCAGCAGGAAGTCCCGTGCGATCGCGACCTTGTCGTCCTCGGTGTAGCCGTCGATCTGCACCAGTTCCATCCGGTCCAGCAGCGCCGACGGGATGTTCTCGATCACGTTGGCGGTCGCCAGGAACACCACGTCCGACAGGTCCAGATCCAGGTCCAGGTAGTGGTCGCGGAAGGTGTGGTTCTGCGCCGGGTCCAGGACCTCCAGCAGCGCCGCGGCCGGGTCGCCCCGAAAGTCGGAGCCGACCTTGTCGATCTCGTCAAGCAGCACAACGGGATTCATCGAGTCGGCCTCGCCGATGGCGCGGACGATCCGGCCCGGCAATGCGCCGACGTACGTGCGGCGGTGGCCGCGGATCTCGGCCTCGTCGCGCACACCACCTAGGGCGACACGGACGAATTTGCGACCGAGCGCACGGGCGACGCTTTCGCCTAGCGAGGTCTTACCAACCCCGGGCGGGCCGGCCAGCACCATCACGGCACCGGACCCGCGGCCGCCGACGACCTGCAGGCCACGTTGGGCACGCCGGGCCCGAACCGCTAGATACTCCACGATGCGGTCCTTGACGTCGTCCAATCCGTGGTGGTCGGCGTCGAGAATCTGGCGCGCGGCCGTCAGGTCGGTCGAGTCCTCGGTGCGGACGTTCCAGGGCAGGTCGAGCACGGTGTCCAGCCAGGTGCGGATCCAGCCGCCCTCGGGGCTCTGGTCGCTGGAGCGTTCCAGCTTGCCGACCTCGAGCAGCGCCGCCTCGCGGACCTTGTCCGGCAGGTCGGCCGCCTCGACGCGGGCTCGGTAGTCATCGGAACCTTCGGGCTCACCCTCGCCGAGTTCCTTGCGGATCGCATTGAGCTGCTGGCGCAGCAGGAACTCTTTCTGCTGCTTCTCCATGCCCTCGCGGACGTCCTGGGAGATCTTGTCGTTGACCTCGACTTCGGCCAAGTGATCGCCGGTCCAGCTGATCAACGCCTGCAGGCGTTCGGTGACGTTCTCGGTTTCCAGCAGCTGACGCTTCTGCACGTCGGTCAGATACGACGCGTAACCGGCCATGTCGGCCAGCGCCGACGGGTCGGTCAGTTTGTTCACCACGTCGACTAGTTCCCAGGCCTCACGGCGTTGCAGCATCGCCAGCAACAGCTTCTTGTATTCGCTTGCGAGCGTGCGGGTTTCGTCGGTGGGCTCCGGGTCGGTCACCTCGGTGACCTCGACCCACAGCGCGGCGCCCGGCCCGCTGGCGCCGGTGCCGATGTGAGCTCGGCGCTCACCCCGCACGACGGCCGCAGTGCCGCCACCGGGTATCCGGCCGACCTGGACGATCGTCGCGAGCACACCGTAGGACGGGTAACGGTCGTCGAGTCGGGGAGCGATCAGCAACGTCCCGGATTCAGTGGCGCGGGCCGCATCGACGGCGGCGCGAGCGGCGTCGTCCAAAGCGATCGGCACGACCATCCCGGGCAGAACCACCGGGTCGCTGACGAACAACACCGGCACTGATTTGGCTTCAGCCATCATTCCTCCAAAGTTAAGCCTGATGCGCTCAACCTGGACTGGGTCCAGTTCATTCCCGGGCGGCGTCGGCGACCATGCCGCGGTGCATCACCCGGTCGCCGAGGACGCCGGCATGGTCGGCGCGGTGCAGCACGCATCGGTTGTCCCACATCACGACATCGCCGGGTGCCCACGCATGCCGGTAGACGTTGTCGTCGCGGGTCGAATGCGAGAACAGGTATGCCACTACATCCGCCGCGCGGCGCGCTGACATGCCGCTCACCTGGGCGCACCGCGCCGGAGTGGAAATGTAGAGGTATGTGCGGCCGGAGATCGGATGCACTCGAAAAATCGGATGGGCGGCCGATGTTTCCTGATCGGGTCCGAGCTGCAGGCCGGTCACCACATGGGTGATGGTCCGTCCGTCCAGTTCCTCACGTACCCGTAGCGGCAAGGAGTCGTAGGCGGCGTACTGGTTGCTGAAGAGAGTCTGTCCGCCGCGCTTCGGCACCGCGGCAGCCCGCAGCGCGGTGTAGGCCGGCGGTCTCCGCACGTAGCTGGTGTCAGTGTGAAACGTCGAACGGGGCGGCGTCTTGCGGCCGACGTTGCTGACGACGTTAAGGTCGCCGTACCCAGGCACCGGGGTTTCGCCGGCCGTGAACATCGTCGGCCCGAAGCTGCGAAGGAACCGCAGAAAGCTGTCGTCGTCGGCGTGCTGGCCGGGCAACACGATGACGCCGTGCTCGCCCAGCGCCCGCCGCACGGCCGCGACCGTGCCGTCATCAAGTGTGTCGACCCGAAGACCGATCAGTTGGGCACCCACCGGGGTCATCGCCGTGACGTCGAGCACGACATCCCCTCGCTTTGCAGCTCCGATATCCCGATGTCGAACAGTTTGCGGACGTCGATGCCGGCGGCCGATGCCATCACGGCGATCACGCTGCCGGGCGCGTAAGAGCAATACAGTCCCGCTTCCAGAAACCACGGTCGCCCGTCCGGGTCGATGCGGAAGTCGAACAGGCTGTAGTGCCGGCAGCCCAGTGCCCGATGGCAGCGACGCGCCACCTCCCACACCCGTTCGGTGAGGGCGTCATCGTCAGCGACAATCCACGCGAGCGCGGGGTCTTTCGCGACCAGATACAGATCACCGTCGTCGGTGCGGGCCAATTTGTCCGTGCGCGTACGGATCGGTTTGGCGCCGGCGTCCACCGCATACTCTTCGAGCGGCAGGCAGATCGGTTCACCGTCGCGAACGACGATGCCGCACCGCACTTCTCGACCGAGCTCGACGTAGGCTTCGACGAGAACGGTGTCGCTGTGGATCAGCGCGGATGCGGCAGCGGCGTCGTACTCATCCGGGCTACGCACCAGGGACACCGCAACGGAATTGTCGGCGTCGACGGGTTTCACCACCACCGGGTACGGCAGCGTCGGCCGGTCACCGGCTCGCAGAACTTGGGCATCGGGGATCGCGACTCCGGCGCCGGCAACCGTCCACCGGGTTGCGACCTTGTCGACTGCCAGGGCCATCACGTCAGCAGGGTTGCCGAGATAGGGGATGCCGAGTTCGTCGAACAGCGCGCGATAGGTAGTCATCCCGGGACGACAGAACATCTGCGGGACCATCGCGTCCACTCCGAGCGCGCGGATACGGCCCACGGCGTCGGCAAGTTCGAGAGCCGGAGCCCGTTCGAGCGCGTCGGCGCTCAGTGCGGTGGGGAATCGCCACAATCCATCCGGGGAGACGTACGCGATCTGGATGTCGTAGGCGGCCGATTCAGCCAGCGCGGCCAGGCAGGCTCCGGCGTACAGGCGCGAGAGGTCGGCATGGAAGTCGTCGGACGCGGAGCCGATGAGGTGCAGGATCCGCAACGACCGGACGGCGGGCGGCATTCAGTCGCCGTCCGGCTCGACCAGCTTGCCGATGTTGAAATCGATCTTGGCCCAGCCTCGGCGGCGGCGGAGGTTGTCGATCAGCAGTGCAGGGATCTGAAGGTGGTGAACCATCAGATAGGGCAACGGATCCCATGCCGCGAAGATCGCGTCTTTGCCGTTGAGGATGCCCCTCAGCCGCACGCGCCGACCCCGCTGGGTGAGCAGGCGCCAGAGCTCGTGATAGATCCAATAGGTGGGGCGCGCATCGGGCAACGGCGTGATGACCGGGCCACCGTGGTGCAGGTACGCCGACGCGAGTTGCGGGTGGTTGTAGAACATCGTGATCGCTGAGTGCGTGCGCGGGTTGCACTCGATGGCGTAGACCTGGCCGTCCGCGGCCTCGATGAAATCGAAAGAGAACTGCCCGGTGACACCGAGGCCGGTGACGAAAGACTCCACCCAGGAACGAATCTCGGGCTTTTCGACCATCGCGTAATTGAGTTGTGACGCCGAGGACTCGCAGCAGCCATACACCTGGAGTCGTCCGTCGACGGCGGTGCCGTGCGTGCAGTACTCCCGACCCTCGATGAATTCCTGCAGAATCCATGGGTCGTCCTCGGAGATGGGCAACCAGTGCGCCAGCGCGGCGTTGTGTTGCGGCGTTCGCCCCGATAAGCGGGGGAGTTCGAGCCGCCCGATCGGGTTGTAGGCCATCCGCTTGAGCACGTAGTCACGTCCCGGCGGAAAGTCGAAATCGAGAATCTGCCGCGGGTCGGTGACCCGCATCCAGTCCGGCACGCGAAGACCTTGCGCGGTGGCAACTTTGGAGAAGTCGGCTTTGTCATCCAGCATGCGCACGATGTCTTCCGAGGCGTGTACCACCTCGCAGATCTCGTCGAGCAGGTAGCGTGCTTTCGCGTCCTGGACGCTGGATGCCGGGCTGGATACCGGTACCACGGTGTCCACCGCTTCGTAGCGGGCGATTTCAAACAGCGCACGCTCGTAGCCCGGCGCGGTCGGTTCGGGGATGGTGTAGAACGCGTCGACCGCCCGGGAGAACCGGTGCCCGGTGAGCCGGTACTTCGCGGACTCGACCAGGATCACCCGGTGGCCGGCGCTGTGAAAGGACCGGGCGAGTTGCAGCGCCTTGGTCATCTTGCCGCCGGTGATCATCACGGTGTGGGGATAAGTGCCGCTGGGCGCCGCCGCGGGCGTGCGTGCGTGGCGGACCAGGGCGAGGGCCACCACCAGCGCGTCGATCGGCAGTGTCACCATCAGCCCGGCCAGAGTGGCGAGCGTCCGAAAAACGTTGACGCGCTGCACCATCGGTCGAGTGGCGCCCTCGACGGCGGATCGCGGCTTATCCGGAGGATGCCGCAGCGGAACAACCTCATGCATGGCTTCCGCCGTACGTCGTCGAGGTGAACATGTCGATCCCGTCGCCGCCGCGCGGATAGTCTTCACAGAGTTTCCGATGCAACACCAATGTGTCCGCGAGTTCGTCGACGGTCACATCGTTGAGGAACAAACACTGTCCGATCGGCGCCGGTACCGCCGCCCGAAGCGCGCCGTCACGAGTCTTGAGGATGGCAGCGGTTGCCGCGCTGAGGAGTTCCGGTGTCAGGTGCTCGCTGTCCAGCGCCAGGCCCAGGTCGCTCATCAATCCGAGCACCCGGTCCCGCTCGTCGACGGACAGATGACCGCGCTGTTCGGCGAGCGTCGTCGACAACGCCATGTCGATGTTGATGGCGTGTCCGTGAAAGAACGGGTCGGGCGGTGTGAGTTCCAGGGTGGGACTCCACGTGTGCCCGAAGGCGATCACCCGGTCGAGGTCGATTTCGTGCAGGTTGGGCGCCTCGAGCTCGAGCATGGTGGCGATCGCCTGATGCGTGAGACGTTCGCCGGCAGAACGTAATTCAGGTGTGCCATTTAAGTGGCCAAACCTGGTGTGCAGTAGGTCGACGCCGTGTTGTTCGAGCAGCTCGAAGATTTCCGTGTTGCCGACGACCGAGATCTTGATCAACTCGGCCATGCCGTTGCGAACCTGATCCTCCGGCAGAGTCTTCAGGAAGGAGAAATCGAGCAGGACTTTCTGCGACGCGTGGTAGGCGCCCAACCGGTTCTTGTGCTTGCCGTGGTTCACCGCAACCTTGATGGACACGCTGGCGTCGATGAGACCGATCAGCGTGGTCGGGATCCGGATGTACGGGGTGTTTCGCCGGTAGCTCGCACAGGCGAACCCTGCGACGTCGGTGATCAGGCCACCGCCGACCACCAGAACCGGTTCTGTGCGGACCAAGCCGAAGACATTGAACTGCGCAACGATGTTTTCGAACGTCTCGAGCGACTTCGCTGTCTCACGGATCTGCACCGGCAGCACAGTGAGATCGATGTCGTGCCGCTCGAAGTAGGCATGGATCTGGTCGCCGTACAGGCTGTAGACGACCTCGTCGACCACCATCAGGGTTCGACCGTACGGCCGGTAGGTGTCCGCCAATTCGACGCTGTCCGGGCCGAAGACGCCGTCGACGTAGATCAGGTCGTACTCGATCTTTTCGTAGCCTTCAACGTGAAATGCTCGGGAACCGTTGATGACTCGCGCGTGTAGCTCACTCATGGATATGTCCTTGCTGCGGTAAGAGGGTGGGGGAGTCGACCGTGCGGTCCGTGCTTAGGCGACGCTGGCCACGAGTTGTTCCGCGTCGAGGGTGTCGACGGTCTCGGCGGCGGCCGCGAAATCACCGTCTGTGGTGTTCTCGTTGGGGAACGCAATGCATTTCACGCCGGCGGCCGACGCGGCGGCGACACCCCCGACGTTGTCCTCGATCGCGACCGCCGATGAGGCGTCTTCGCCCAGTTGCTCGAGGGCGTACAGGTAGACGTCGGCGTCCGGTTTCGGATTGGACACCGAGTCTCGGTCGACGATCAGGTCGAAGGTGTCGGCGGTGATGTCGGGACTCAGCGTCTCCAGCAACGCCGAGATGTTCTCCGGTGACGTCGTTGTGACGAAGCCGAGTTTGACGTCGCGGCGCTTCGCCTCCTGGACCGTCTCGGCGACGCCGGGACGCGCTTTGAGCCCGGCCGTCGCCAGCAGTTCCTGAAAGATCTGCGATTTGGTGGCGTGCACCGCATCGGCGTCGACGTCATCGCCGCGCGATTCGGCGTAGTCAGCGATGCGTTGGGCACCGCCATTGGAGTCGAGCATCGCGATGTAGTCGGGTTGCGACCACTGCCAGTCGAGACCGTGCGCCTCGAACGCCTCGTTGAAGGCGCGGCGCTGTAGTTCCGATGAGTCGACGAGTGTGCTGATGGAACCAAACAGGATGGCGGGCATGGGATCCCCTCTCGTGGAACGGGTGAGCAGTTCGAGTCGCCAATCTGATCAACTCGTACGGTAACCGTTTCCCAGTACACTATTGATCTAAACGTACAATAGTGACTAAATCTTTCACTACCGAATCAGGTCTTCATCGGCTAATTTCTCTGAGGCGGTTCAACTCCGAAAGGCCAGCAAAGGTGGAGTGCTTCGATGGCACCCGGTACGGGCGATAAGCCGCTCGCGGCGAGCGAAGATGCGCGGGTGGCTCGCACCCGTGCGGACGTCGCGCGGGCCGCCCTCGAGGTGCTGACCGGCGAGGGATCCGACGCCGTCACCCACGCGCGGGTTGCTGAGCTTGCGGGCTACTCCAAGACCACGCTGTACACCCACTGGCCGTCCCGGGTCGAACTGATCGCGCTCGCGCTCGACAGCCTCGGCGAGCTGCCGCATCACGAACAAAGCGGTGACCTTCGCAGCGACCTCATCGGCGAACTGCAGGCGTTTCGGGGCGGCATCACCGAGATGCGGCTGGACCGCATCCTGACCGGAATGGCCCAATGGGCCTCGGTTGACGAGATGCGGGAGATCCGGGACGCGATCAACAGTTCCGGGCAGGGCCCGCTGCGGGCGATGCTCGCAGACGTGCTGAGCGGCGCCGAACTCGAGGCGGCCGTGTCGATGCTCACCGGTGTCGTCGCGTGTCCGTCCATCATGTTCGGGTCGTTGCCCGAAGACGACGTCATCGCCGCGGCCGTCGACCTCGTGCTGCGCAGCGCGGGTTCTCGGAAGCCGCCGAAGCGTTCCTAGCTCCGGCAGACGGCTCGAACCGGCGTTGAGCTGTGTGAACGGTCGTGCAAAGCGACCAAAGCGGCCGTCGAGGCGCGTACATTCACATTTCATGTTTCGCGGACACGCGACGCTCATGCAGTCGAGCCCTCGGGTGAAGTCCGTGTTCGGTGCATCAGCCGCCGCTTCGGTGCTACTGGTCGCCGCAATCGCGGTGCTGCCTGGGCCGACGAAGCTGCTCGCCGCGGCGGCCATCCTTGTCGGCTTCATCACGATCTACCCGCGCGCCCTGTCGTGCGCGCTGGTGCCGCATCGCGCGCCTGTCGATCTGTTCGTAGACCAGAACGGCGTCTACGCCGACGACGCACCGCTCGCGTTGCGCGGGGACATCGAGCACGCGTACATCAGGCCGGCGCTCGATACTCGCCCCACCGGTCACGCCAACCACGGCGGGGCCGCGCCGACCGGTCACGTGGATCTGTCGTCATACCCGCTGACCGTGGAGCTACTGGTACGCCACCGCGGCCAGGTCAACATCGACCCCGGCGGCCAGGGTCCGGCCGCGCAAATCCTGACCACGCTTGGCTTTCCGGTCACGACGTGCACACCGCACCATCGAGCCCAGACCAACAGTCAGCGGGCGACGTCGGTGGTGCTCGTGGCGCTGTTCGTCGTGGCGTATGTCAGCTACTACCTATTCATGTCGACGCATCATTGATCATCGGCGCTAGCCGGCAAAGCTGAGTGACGTGCCTGGGGGACAGCTCCTCGAGGCAGGTCACACCGAGCAGTTTCATAGTCCGGAGCAACTGAGCGGACAGGATGTCGACCGCGCGGTGCACGCCGGCCTCGCCACCAGCCATCAAGCCGTAGAGGTAGGCCCGGCCGATCAGGACGCTGCGCGCACCCAGCGCGACAGCGGCGGCGACGTCGGCGCCGGACATCACGCCGGTGTCGACCAGGATTTCGGTGTGGGCCCCGAGCTCGCGGGCCACGGTCGGCAACAGATGGAACGGCACGGGGGCGCGATCCAATTGACGGCCGCCGTGATTGGACAACACGATGCCGTCGACGCCGAGATTCACCACGGCCCGCGCATCGTCGAGAGTCTGGATTCCCTTGACGACGAGATTGCCCGGCCACTGCGCCTTGATCCATGCGAGGTCGTCGAAAGTCAGGCTCGGGTCGAACATCGAATCCAGATACTCGCCGACGGTGCCCGACCAGCGATCCAGCGACGCGAACGACAGTGGCTCGGTGGTCAGCAGGTCGCTCCACCAGTGCGGCCGCCACGCGGCATCGAGCACGGTCCGCAACGTCAGCGCCGGCGGAATCGACATCCCGTTGCGGACATCGCGCAGGCGCGCGCCCGCGACCGGAACATCGACGGTGACCAGCAGGGTGTCGAACCCGGCGTCGGCGGCTCGCTTCGCCAGAGCCATCGACCGGTCCCGATCGCGCCACATGTACAGCTGAAACCACCTGCGGCCGTGCGGCGCAGCGGCCGCCACATCCTCGATCGACGCCGTGCCCAGCGTCGACAGCGAGAACGGAATGCCGGCCGACGCGGCGACCCGGACGCCGGCGATCTCGCCCGCGGTGTGCATCAGGCGGGTAAAGCCGGTCGGTGCGATGGCGAACGGCAGAGCGACCGGGCCGCCCAGCACCTGCCAATCCGTGCGGGCATGACTGACGTCGCGCAGGATCGCCGGGTGAAACTCGATGTCGCGGAACGCCTCTCGCGCGCGCCGGATCGATATCTCGTCCTCCGCCGCCCCGTCGGTGTAGTCGAAGGCCGCCCTGGGGGTGCGGCGCTTCGCGAGGCGGCGCAGGTCGTCGATGGTCAGCGCGTCGTCGAGGCGACGCTGAACGCGGTCGAAGCGTGGTTTGCGGATACGGATCAGCGGCGCGAGATCCCGCACCTTCGGCATCCGCCGTTTGGCCACTGTGCCACCGTAGGACATGTGGAATCTTCAAGCGACCCCTTCGATCTGCAGCGGTTCGTCGATGCGCAGGCCCGGGTGTACGGACAGGTAGTCGACGAGTTGCGGGCCGGGCGCAAGCGCAGCCACTGGATCTGGTTCGTCTTCCCCCAGATCGCCGGATTGGGTAGCAGCGCGACCGCGGCCCGCTACGCCATCTCGTCGCTTGACGAGGCGCGCGCCTACCTTCGCCACGATCTGCTGGGGCCCCGACTGCACGAATGCACGCAACTGGTCAACGCGGTACAAGGCCGTTCGATCGGCCAGATCTTCGGGTCGCCCGACGACATGAAAGTGCGCTCGTCGATGACGTTGTTCGCGCACGCGACAACCGACAACGACGATTTCGTCGCGCTGCTGAACCGCTACTACGACGGCGAAGAGGACCCACTCACGCTGCGCCGCCTGGCCTAGACCGGCCGCAGAATCCGCCAGCCGTGCGGCTCGACCGCCAACGAGCGGACCACCTCCTGCGGCGGCGCTCCGCTGCCCGCGATGACTTCCGCCGGCCCGGAATCCAGCCGAAACCTCAGCGGCTTGTCGTCGATGTTGAGCGCAACGATCAACGCGTCGTCACCATGGCTGGTCCGATACACGTACTGCCGGTTGTCCAGCTGGAGCGCCGATGTCGACGCGGCGTGTAGCCACGGATGCCGTCGACGCAGACCGACCAGGTACTGGTGCAGCGACCACGTCTGCACTCCACGCTCGTCGAGTTGGGCTGGGGGAGGGCCGAATTCGGGCCGCACGGCATCGTCGCCACCGAACCGCTCCTCTTTGACGCCGCGGTAGCCCAGCTCGTCACCGGCGTAGATGCTGGGCACGCCGCCCACCGTCATCAGGACGACCAGCGCGTGAGCGAGGTGTTCGGGGCGCTCGAGTTGACTGGCGATCCGGGTGACGTCGTGATTGCCGATGAAGGTCAGCGGCGCAAAGCCGTCGAGCAGGGCGGTATGGCGCTGCAGGCCATGATCCAGCTCGAAGAAGTTGCCGTCGTTGAGGCCGCTCCAGATCGCTTTCCACAGCTCGTACTGGGTAGCGGAGTCGAATCCGGTGTCGCGCACCACCGCGGCATAGTCGCCGTGAATCAGCTCCCCGACGAACCAGGCCTGCGGATGCGACTCCCGTACCTTCGGCAAAACGGCGGTCCAGAAGTGTTGCGGCACAGCATAAGCCGCGTCGAGCCGCCAGCCGTCGGCCCCTCGCTCGAGCCAATGTGCCATCACGTCGGCGGTGTACTCGGCAACTTCGGGATTGTCGTGGTTCAGGGTGAGCAAGCCTTCATGGCCTTCGAAGGTGTGGAAACGGCCCGGTTCACCGCAGAACCAGCGGGCGGACGCTTCGTCGGTGGACGCCCGGCGATAGCGCGGGAAGTCGGCGCCGACGTGGTTGAAGACCCCGTCGAGCAGCACCCGCAATCCTCGCTGCCGCGCCTCGGCGATCAGGTGATCGAAGTCGTCGTCGTCACCGAGGCGCGGGTCGATGCGGTAGTGGTCGGAGGTGTCGTAGCCGTGGGTGCGCGAAGCGAAGATCGGGCCGAGCGCGATTCCGGACGCGCCCAGCGCGATTGCGTGGTCGAACCACTCGACGACTCGACGCAGTCGATGCTCCTGCGGGGCCGGGGCGGTGCTGGCTGGAAAGGCGCCGACGAATCCCAAGGGATAGACGTGCCACCAGATAACATGCTCGACCCAGGCGGGTTCGCTCATCGCCGGTACCTGGCCTCGTACAGCGCTTTCATCTCATCCTCGAGTTCGGGGGCCGGGCCGTCGACCAGGGTCCGCGGCGCCACCGTCGCCACCGCCAACATGGCCACCGGCGGTGCCGGCGCCTGCAATTCGTTGAGCCACGTCGTCAGCTGGGCGTTCGAGGTCGCGTAGACGATCCGGCCCAGCCCGGCCCATGCGTGCATGGCAGCACACATCGGGCAATGCTCGCACGACGTGTACAGGGTGGCGCGAATGCGTTGCACCGGAGCCATGTTCGCGACCGCCCAGCGGATGACACCCACCTCGGCGTGCAGGGTCTGGTCGCGGTCGGTGACGCGGTTGTGATCCTCGTGCAGCGCACGCCCGCTGGCGCCCACCAGCACCGCACCGAAAGGACCGTGTCCGGCTTCCAGTGCGGTGCGGGCAAGCTCGACGCAGCGGCGTAAGTGCCGCAGATCGACCTCGTTGACGACCACAAGCCCGGAGTCTACGGGCGCGAGCTACCCGGCGGCGGTCAGCGTTTGCGCCGTGGTGATCGCCTGCGCGACGCCGGCCACGATGGCCGCCGCCTTCAACGCCTCCAGGATGGCTTCGCGGTCGACGCCGGCCTCGCGCAAGGTGTGCTCGTGAGCGGTCACGCAGTGTCCACAGCCATTGATCGACGACACCGCGAACGACCACAACTCGAAGTTCGCCTTGTCCACGCCCGGATTGGCGATGATGTTCATCCGCAGGCCCGGACGCAGGTCGTCATATTTGCCGTCCAGGAAGCCGCGGCCCCGGTAGAACACGTTGTTCATGCCCATGATCGAGGCGGCTCCCAGTGCTGCCTGGTACGCCTCGGCGGACAGCTCGTCGGCCGCCTCGGCGCCGATTTCGGCCAGCAACTGAGGGTTTCGCGTCGCCGCCGCACTGGCCAGCAACGTGCCCCACAGCTGTTCGGCGTTGAGCACAGTGCTGCGGCTGATCGAGCCGAGGTTGAGCTTGAGATCCTTGGCGTATTCGGGCAGTGCCTCTTTCAAGTTGTCGATACTCATCAGTTCTCCGATCAGGCCGATGCCTTGAGCAGCTCGCCGGCGTCCAGCGTCGGGTCGCCCTTGCGCCAGTTGCATGCGCACAGCTCATCGGACTGCAGCGCGTCAAGCACGCGGAGCACCTCGTCGACGTTGCGGCCCACCGAACCGGCGGTCACCGAGACGAACTGGATCTCGTTGTTCGGGTCGACGATGTAGGTGACACGGTCGGCGACACCGTCCTTGTTGAGCGCACCGGTGGCCTCCACCAGCTCCCGCTTGATGTCCGAAAGCATGGGGAACGGAAGCTTTTTCAGGTCCTCATGCTGGGCGCGCCACTGGAAGTGCACGAACTCGCTGTCCACCGAAACCCCGAGCACCTGGGTGTCGCGGTCGATGAACTCGTCGTTCAACTTGCCGAACGCCGCGATTTCTGTCGGGCACACAAACGTGAAGTCCTTCGGCCAGAAGAACACCACCCGCCACTTGCCCTCGAAGTCGCCGCTGGAGATCGTGGTGAAGTAGTCTTCGGGCTGTTGCGCGTCGACCTTGGACAGGTCGCCACCGATCAGCCCCGTCAACTCGTAGGCCGGGAACTGGTCGCCGATTGTCAGCAATGACATGCCGCTCCTCCGCTCAAATTGGATTTAGTCAAGAATCTGCTGCCCCCAAGCATGCCTGAAGCACACTATGAATGAAAGGTGATGTTTCCCACTACACTGATCGGTATGACCGATAGGAGTTATCAACCCACGATCGCCGGTTTACGGGCCTTCGTCGCGGTCGCCGAGAAACAGCATTTCGGCAGCGCCGCAACCACTCTCGGGGTCAGTCAGTCGACCCTGTCGCAGGCGCTGTCGGCGCTCGAGACCGGTCTGGGCGTGCAGCTGGTGGAGCGCTCCACCCGTCGAGTTTTCCTGACGACGGAGGGCCGCGCGCTGCTGCCGCAGGCTCAGGCGGTCATCGAGGCGGCGACGGCGTTCACCGCGGCGGCCGCCGGGTCGGCGGACCCGCTGCAGGGCACCATCCGGCTCGGCCTGATCCCGACCGTCGCGCCGTATGCGCTGCCGGTACTACTAGCCGGCCTGGACGAGCGGCTGCCCGGCCTGACGCTGCGGGTGATCGAGGACCAGACCGAACGGCTGCTGACCGGGCTGCGCGAAGGATCGGTGGACGCCGCTCTGATCGCCTTGCCGGCCGAGGCCGGTGGACTGAACGAAATTCCGATCTACGACGAGGATTTCGTGCTGGCTCTGCCGGCCGGACATCCGCTGGCGGGCAGGAAACGGGTACCACCCGCGGCGCTGGCCGACCTTCCGCTGCTACTGCTCGACGAGGGTCATTGCCTGCGCGACCAGGCGCTCGACGTCTGCCGCAAGGCGGGTGTGCACGCCGACCTGGCCAACACCAGGGCAGCCTCGCTGGCCACCGCCGTGCAATGTGTCGCCGGCGGCCTGGGTGTCACGCTGATCCCGCAGAGCGCGGTGCCCGTCGAAACCGCGCGGAGCCATCTGGACCTGGCCTACTTCGCCACCCCCCGGCCCGGGCGCCGCATCGGGTTGGTGTTTCGCGCATCCAGCGGACGTGAAGGACCGTATCGCCAACTGGCCGGTCTGATCGGGGAGCTGCTCGCCGACGACCAGCAAGTACGTCCGGTTGCCTAGCCACGACCACCCCACTACCGCGACCAAAGTGAACGTGTTCTAGTTTCGCTAGATGTTGGACTTCACCCTCGAGGATCTCAGCGCTGAGGACGTCGATCGGCTACGGGCGGTCTACGAGCCGCTGACCGAGTCGGTGCGGGCCTTGATCGACGCGACGATCAGGACCGAGGTAGACGCGGACGCCGTAGCGGCCGCGAAAGCCGAAATCGATTCGGCCACAGCCCGTTTGCGCCGTCAAGAGACTGAAGGAAGCTTCGGTGTGCGCTACCTCGCGACCGGCGAGCGAATGGCTTGGGGCAACGCGGTCATCGGGATCCGCAATCCGCTCGCGCCGCCGGTGCAGATCCACCGCGACGACTCGGGCACGTCGGTGTGCGATTTCCATCTCGGCGCCGCCTACGAGGGGCCGCCGGGCCACGTCCACGGCGGAGTAGCTGCACTGGTGCTGGATCATCTGCTCGGCGAGGCCGCCAGCGACGGCATCAATCCGCGCCTGACCGGCACGATCAACTTCCGCTACGTGCGGGCCACCCGGCTCGGGGACCTGCATGCCGAGGCCCGCATCACCCGCTCCGAGGGGGTCAAGACTTATGCCGTCGGCCACCTCGCCGACGACGAGGGAGTCACCGTCGAGGCCGAAGGCGTATTCATCCAACCGCGCTGGGCGCGGGACCGCTCAGACTAGGTTTCGACCGTGGAGAAAGTAGTGGCGGTCCTGCGAGCCGCCGACCGCGATGAGGATTGGTGCCAACGGCAGCGCGGGCCGGTCGCCGATGCGATCCTGGCGCTTGGAGTCGCCGGACTGACCGTCAATGTGCGTGACGCCGCGGTGAGACATTCGATGATGACGCTGACAACACTTGATCCGCCCGGTGCGGCCGTCGTCAGCATGTGGACGCCTCAGTGCTACGGGGAGCAGATCGGCGAGGCGCTACGCCTGCTGGCCGCCGAATGCGATCAGCTGGCGGCCTACCTGGTCACCGAATCGAACCCGCTGCTGGCGCCGGTCGAACTGGGCCAGCGCACAACGGGTTTGGCGAACATTGCGCTGCTGCGCCGACCGGCGGAGCTGGATTACGCGATCTGGCTGCGGCGCTGGCAGCACGATCACACGCCGGTGGCGATCGAAACTCAGTCGACTTTCGGCTACACCCAGAACGCTGTCGTGCGGGCGCTGACGCCCGACGCGCCGGAGTTGGCCGGCATCGTCGAGGAGCTGTTCCCGATCGAGGCGGTCACTGATCTGCAGGCATTCTTCGGTGCGGCCGACGACGCCGACCTGCAACTGCGACTATCCCGAATGGTGGCCAGCACAACGGCTTTCGGCGCCAACGAAAACATCGACACAATACCGACCAGTCGCTACGTGCTCAAGACACCGTTCAACAGCTGAGGAGACGCCGGTGATACTCCAGATCGACGATGACAACCGGGTCCGCACCCTCACGCTGAACCGACCCGACGCGCTCAACGCGTTCAACGAGGCGCTTTACGAAGTGACCGCCGAGGCGCTGCAGCAGGCGGCCGAAGACCCGGACGTCGCCGTCGTGTTGCTGACCGGAGCCGGACGTGCTTTCAGCGCCGGAAACGACCTCAAAGAGATGCAGGCGCGCATCACCGACCCCGCGATGGCCAACCAGGGCTCACATTTCACCGAGATGATCGACGCCCTGGCCCGATTCCCCAAGCCGTTGATCTGCGCGGTCAACGGTGTCGGTGTCGGCATCGGGACGACCATCCTGGGCTACGCCGATTTGACTTTCATGTCGTCAACGGCGCGACTGAAATGCCCGTTCACCAGTTTGGGCGTCGCACCCGAGGCAGCGTCGTCGTATCTGCTGCCCAAGTTGATCGGCCGGCAGAACGCCGCCTGGCTGCTGATGTCGTCGGAGTGGGTGAGCGCGCAGGAAGCGCTGGCCATGGGCATGGTGTGGAAGGTATGCGAGCCCGACGACTTGCTCCCCGAGGCCCGCAGGCACGCCGAGATCCTGGCCGCGCGGTCGATTCCGAGCCTGATTGCGGTCAAGCAGTCCATCGTCGAGCCCACACTGCCCGACATCGCAGCGGCGACGGAACGCGAAAATGCCCATTTCGCCGAGCTTTTGGGCGGTCACGCGAACGCGGCGGCGCTGGCGGACTTCGCCGCCAAGCGGGGGAGTTGAGCGCTAGGTGCCGGTCGGCTGCAGTTGAGCGGCGGCCTCGATGATCGCCCGCACGGTGCGTCGGCAACGCCCGCAATCCAATCCCGCCCCGCATCGTGCGGCTACCTCTTTGGACGTCGACGCGCCACTGGCGACCGCCTCGGAGACGGCCTGGCTGGTGACACCTTCGCAGAGGCAGACGTACACGAGAATCTCCCGCCTTTGGTCTCCGACGACCGACCTTCGTATTAGCCGAGTCTAACCTAACTAGGTTCGTAAAGGCTAACCTAACTTAGGGCCCGAGGTCCATACCGCGCCTCAACCGTCGCGGATCGGGAGCGTTCGGGGCCCGTAATGGGTCGGCTCGGGCGGAGTTCATTTGTGCCGGGGGCGTGATCCGGTGAATTCGTGCATACCGGCCGCAATCCCCGGTCAGCAATGGTTTGCCTTACTTAGGGAACGCTGTCCGAAGTGAGTATTACCTTCGGTGACAAGGGGTTTGACCTGCGGTAGCGTAACGCCGACACGCGCAGCGGCGATTTTAACGAGGAGTAATGGTGCAAGGCGACCCCGACGTTTTACGTCTACTCAATGAGCAATTGACCAGCGAGCTCACCGCAATCAATCAGTATTTTCTGCATTCCAAAATGCAGGAGAATTGGGGATTCACCGAACTGGCGGGCCACACCCGCGCCGAGTCGTTCGACGAGATGCGCCACGCCGAGGCGATCACCGACCGCATCCTGCTGCTGGACGGCCTGCCGAACTATCAGCGACTGTTCTCCCTGCGCATCGGCCAGACGCTGCGCGAGCAGTTCGAAGCCGACCTGGCGATCGAATACGAGGTGCTGAACCGGCTCAAGCCCGGCGTCATCGTGTGCCGCGAGAAGCAGGATTCGACCAGCGCGTTCCTGCTCGAAGGCATCATCGCCGATGAGGAAAATCACGTCGACTACCTCGAGACGCAATTGCAGCTGATGGACAAGCTCGGCGAGGAGCTGTACTCAGCTCAGTGCGTCTCGCGTCCGCCGACGACAGGTCAAGGCGGCGCCTGAGCGGGTATAGCTGCGGCTTATGACGAGCGCGCAGACCACAAACCCACCAGAAGCAGAAATCAGCGGTGCGCTGATCAGCCCGCGACAACGCAATTTCGTCTTCCTGGCGATAGTGCTGGGCATGCTGCTGGCGGCGCTGGACCAGACCATCGTCGCGACCGCGCTGCCCACAATCGTCTCGGATCTGGGCGGGGCTGGGCACCAGTCGTGGGTAGTCACGAGTTATCTGCTCGCGTCGACGATCGTCACCGCTCTGGTCGGCCGGCTGGGCGACCTGTTCGGCCGCAAACGGATATTCCAGGCGGCGGTGATGTTCTTCGTCACCGGCTCGGTGCTGTGCGGACTGGCGCAGTCGATGGCCATGCTGGTCGGCGCCCGCGCCCTGCAGGGCATCGGCGGTGGCGCCATCACGGTGACGGCCACCGCGTTGATCGGCGAGGTCATCCCGCTGCGCGACCGCGGCCGTTATCAGGGTGCGTTGGGTGCGGTGTTCGGTGTGACGACCGTGATCGGCCCGCTGCTCGGCGGGTACTTCACCGACCACCTCACCTGGCGATGGGCGTTCTGGGTCAACGTGCCGGTCTCGGTTGTCGTCTTTTTCGTTGCGGCGGCGGCGATCCCATCGCTGGCCGCCCGCGCAAAACCGGTGATCGACTACGCCGGAATCCTGTTCGTGGGTCTGGGCGCCACCGGCCTGACACTCGCCACCAGCTGGGGCGGCACCACCTATCCGTGGGGTTCGGCAACCATCATCGGGCTGTTCGCCGCCTCGGTGGTGGCGCTGGGCATCTTCGTCTGGGTCGAAAGCCGCGCCTCTGGACCGCAGTCCGCGCCCATCCTGCCGACCCGGCTGTTCGCCGATCCGGTCTTCGCGGTCTGCTGCGTGCTGTCCTTCGTGGTCGGGTTCGCCATGCTGGGTGCACTGACCTTCCTGCCCACCTATATGCAGTTCGTCGACGGGGTGTCGGCGACCACGTCGGGTCTGCGCACGCTGCCGATGGTTGCCGGCATGCTGTCGACCTCGATGGGCAGCGGTGTCCTGGTCGGCCGGACCGGCCGGTACAAAATCTTTCCCGTCGCCGGGACGGCGGTGATGGCGCTCGCTTTCGTGCTGATGTCCCGGATGGACCCGTCCACATCGGCACTGCTGCAATCGGTTTACCTGTTCATCCTCGGCGCCGGTATCGGATCGTGCATGCAGGTATTGGTCCTGATCGTGCAGAACACCTCAAAATTCGAAGACCTCGGCGTCGCCACGTCCGGCGTGACGTTCTTCCGGACCATCGGCAGTTCGTTCGGTGCAGCGATCTTCGGGTCGTTGTTCACCAACTTCCTGCACAGTCGCATCGGGCCGGCGCTCGCGGCGTCGGGCGCGGCCCCCGCCGCGGCCAGTTCACCGGAGGCGCTGCACCGATTGCCGCACGCGCAGGCCGCGCCGATCGTCGCGGCCTACGCCGCGTCACTGACCCAGGTGTTCTTATGGGCGGTCCCGGTCGCGCTGGTCGGTTTCACCGTGGCGCTGTTCCTGCGCGAGGTGCCGCTGCGCGACATCGGCCAGAACGCGGCCGACATGGGCGACGGCTTCGCAATGCCGAGCACGCAAACGCCCGACGACATGCTGGAGACCGCGATCGGCCGCCTCATGCGGGTCGAACCGGGTATGCGGTTGCGCAGCATCGCCATGCGGCCGGACTGTCGGCTCGACGTCGCCGAGTTGTGGGCGTTGCTGCGGATCAATCGCTATCAACGCGCCTTGGGCATTGCCCGGATCATCGACATCGCCGACCAATTCGGAATCCCCTACGAGGTTCTCGAGCCGACCTTCGACCGGTTGGTTCTGGGCGGCTACGCGCAGCGCGACGTCGACCGGTTCTGGCTGACCCAGTCCGGCGCCCGCGAGGTCGATTTCGTCTCGTCGCTGCTGCAAGGATGGGTCGTAGACAAGCTCAGCCGCTCGCCGAACTACCAAGGCCGACCCGACCGGGCCCAGGTCGATGCCGCGCTCAACCGGATCACGCACCGGATCGTCGCGCAGCCGGACTGGGACGAGGAGCGCCCAGAGCTCTACAGCGCCGGCACTAGAACAGGGACACACCCGAGTTCAGCAAGCCATCAATGACCGGCGCCGTCACGTCAGCGGTGAACGCGCTGGGTTCCAGTGCCGCGATCAAGTCGCTGAACGGACTCACGTCGACGCTTGCGCCGCCGCCGCCGGCCGGCGACGAAATGATCTCTTGAACGTACGGCGCGATCAGGGGTTCGAGGCCGAAGGGGCCCAGCAGGTAGGTGTCCAGACCGTAAGCCAGAAGGCCAAACGGGTCTGTGGGCGTGAGGTCCGTGGCCGAGTTGAACGCCTGCGGGTCGAGTGCGAAGACCAACTCGCTGATCTCAGGTGTGTACGTCACGGGGGTCCCGGACGAGATCGTACCCACCAGTTCTTGAACCAGCGGGGTGAGCTGGGCATCGATGCCGGTGGGCCCCAACAGATAGGTGTCGGCGTAGTAACCGACAATGCCAAGCGGGTCAGTAGGTAGACCCGCGGAGCTGAAGGAGCTCGGGTCCAATGCCTCGATCAAATAGCTGAGTGCCAGTGTATTGGAGACGCCCGCCGCGGCAAGCGCATGCGTGTCGGCCGCTCCGATCACGTCGCTGACCGCGTCCGCACCGAACACGTCGGCGCCGGCCACGGGCGCGGTGCCCATGCTGAACGACGCGGCAGCAAGGGCGGCGCCGGCAACGGTGCCAAGGCTTACCGCTAAACGGCGGGCGTTGCGACTCATATGGGAGTGTCCAATCCGGTATGTGTCAGTGTGGATGCGCATTGGTTTGCAGCACATTTCGGCGCCCAACGGGTCACCGACCGCACGAGCTTATCTCAGAAGACGGTGGTTACGTAAATAAAATTTTGGATGCGCCTGAGTTTCTATTAATGACTACTTAGGTTGATTTCAGGGAAAGCGCGCAAGCCTCGCAGCCCGTCAACGGCGAGCAGCACCTACACGGATCGCGATGGGAGTTCCCTGCGGACTCGTTGCCGTGCAACAGATTTCGACTAAAGAATCTCTCGGTCCCGCTGGGCAGCGACGCGATGCGAGCGGCACTGTTCGGCATGCGCGATCCGCGTTTCCGTACATGTCTGGGAATCAAATAGAATTCGACGTATATCTAACGCTAAGGTGTCGGAGAAGTGGCGTCATTCGTTAATAGGCATCACCAGAATGGCCGATTGAGTTCTGGTCCGACGATCGCCTTTCAGTGTTTTGGGCTTGCGGGACACGAGCGCGGGGGGCGTACCATCTCGCCATGAGCAGAATCGGAACATTCGCTGACGACGACATCGCCGGCTGGGCCCTGCAGTCTCCCGATCTGGGCGGTGCGATCGGCGCGTTTGCCGAGGCGGTATACAGCAAGAACCGGTTGCCGATGAGAACGCGGGAGCTGGCCCGAATGGTCATCGCACACAGCAACGAATGCGAAGTGTGCGTCAACACTCGCGATGCCGACGGACCCGCCAACGGTGTCGACGAAGAGCTGTACGACCACGCCGACCAGTGGCGCACCTGGCCCGGATACAGCGACCAGGAGCGCCTCGCCGCCGAGTTCGCCTACCGGTTCGCCACCGAGCACACGGTGCTGCGCGACGACGAGGATTTCTGGACCCGCTGCCACGAACACTTCTCCGAGGAGCTGCTCGCCGACCTGGCGCTGTCCTGCGCGCTGTGGGTCGGGATGGGACGCGTCCTGCGCACGCTGGATATCGCCCAGTCGTGCACGCTCACCCTGCCCAGCCGGGTCTGACGAGCCGACTTCGGTAGCCCGGGGCCAACTTTCGTCTCCCGGTAGATGACAACCACACCTCTCGCCGCAGCGGCCATCGCCAAACTCGAGGCCGAGGGAGTGGACGCGATCATCGGTACGGTGATCAATCCGGCCGGTCTCACCCAGGCCAAGACCGTGCCCATCCGCCGCACCAACGCGTTCGCCGATCCCGGCCTGGGCGCCAGCCCGGTATGGCACGCGTTCGCGATCGACCACACCGGTATCGCATTCACCGATCGCATCGGTGTGGTCGGCGATCAGCGTGTGCGAATTGACCTGTCGGCGTTACGGATCCTCGGCGATGGGCTGGCGTGGGCGCCCGGTTCGTTTTTCGAGCAGGACGGCACGCCGGTTCCCGAGTGCAGCCGCACGGCGCTACGGCGCATCGAGACTGCGCTCGCGGATGCGGGCCTCGAGGCGTTGGTCGGTCACGAAATCGAATTCCTGCTCGTCCAGCCGGACGGGCACCGCCTGCCGTCAACGGTCTGGGCACAGTACGGACTGGCCGGTGTTCTGGAGCACGAGGCCTTCGTTCGCGACGTGGTCGCGGCGACGTCGTTGTCCGGCATCACGATCGAGCAGTTGCATCCCGAGTACGGAACCAGCCAATTCGAGATTTCCCTGACGCCGCAGTCACCGGTCGCCTCCGTCGATCAATTGATGCTGACCCGGATCATCGTCAGCCGAATCGCCCGCCGTTACGGTATGCGGGTCAGCCTGTCGCCGTCTCCATTCGTCGGTGACGCCGGATGCGGCGCCCATCAACACTTCTCGTTGAGTAGCGCGGCCGGCCAACTGTTCTCCGACGGCGCGGGCGCGCATGGGATGACGAGCAGGGGCGAAAGCGCGGTCGCGGGACTGCTACGCGGACTGCCCGAGGCCCAAGGACTGCTCTGCGGCTCGATCGTGTCGGGACTGCGACTGCATCCCGGCAACTGGGCGGGAAGCTACGTCTGCTGGGGCACCGAGAACCGCGAAGCCGCAGTCCGATTCGTCGCCGGCGGCCCAGGCAGCCCCTACGGCGGCCATGTTGAGGTCAAACCCGTCGACCCGTCGGCGAACCCGTATTTCGCGACGGCCGCGGTCCTGGGCCTGGCGCTGGACGGCATCACCCACAACGCGGTGCTGCCGGCTGAGATCAAGGTCGACCCGGCGACGCTCAGCGACGCGGACCGCGGCAACGCCGGCATCGAACTGCTGTCCACGTCGCACACGCAAGTGATTGCGGCGCTGGACAAGTCGCAACGGCTACGTGGCATCCTCGGCGACCCCGCCGTCGACGCCACGGTCGCGGTCCGGCGTTTCGAGCACGACAACTACGCCCACCTCAACCGCGAACAGCTCGCCGACAAGTTCCGGATGGCCTGGAGCGTATGACGGTCACAGCACTGGCCGAGCACATCGCCGCCGTGCGACTGATCGACCAGCACATGCACGGCTGCTGGCTGACTGCGGGGGACAGGCCACGGTTCGAGAATGCCCTCAACGAGGCCAACACCGAGTCACTCGCCGACTTCGACTCTGGCTTTGACACCCAACTCGGCTTCGCCATCCGCGCCCACTGCGCGCCTCTGCTCGACTTACCGAAACACGCCGAGCCGTGGGACTATTGGCGTCGCCGCAGCCAGCTCTCCGAGGCCGATCTGGCGCGGATCTTCCTACCCGCAGCCGGCGTGAGCGACTGGCTGGTCGACACCGGCTACGCCGATGGTGTCGCAGACGTCAGCCGGGTCGCCGAGTGGTCCGGAAATCGCGCACATGAAATCGTCCGACTCGAACACATAGCCGAACAGGCGGCAGCTTCCCCGGATGATTACGCGACGGCATTCGAACACATCCTGAGGCGGCGCGCGGCCTCCGCAGTCGGCACCAAATCCATCCTGGCCTACCGCGGCGGATTCGAGGGTGATCTGAGCGAGCCGTCCGCGGCCGAAGTGGACGCGGCCGCCGCGAGGTGGCGCGAGAGCGGCGGCCTTCGACTCACCGACCGAGTGCTGCTGCGCTTCGGCCTGCACCAAGCGCTGCGGGTGGGCAAACCGCTGCAATTCCATGTGGGCTTCGGCGACCGGGACTGCGACCTACGCAAGGCCAATCCGCTGTATCTGCGGGAATTCCTGCGTGAATCGGGCGGGACCCCGGTCGTGCTGTTGCACTGTTACCCCTACGAACGCGAGGCCGGCTACCTGGCCCAGGCGTTCAACAACGTCTATCTCGACGGCGGGCTGAGCACCAATCACCTGGGCGCCCGAGCACCCGCCTTCATCGCGCGACTGCTGGAACTAGCGCCGTTCCGCAAGATCGTCTACTCGTCGGATGGCTTTGGCCCGACTGAGCTGCACTATCTTGGTGCAGCGTTGTGGCGCAACGGGATTCATCGCGTGCTGAGTGGGTTTGTCGACCACGGTGACTGGAATCTCGCCGACGCGAGACGGGTCGTCGACCTGATCGGATACGAAAACTCGGCCCGCATTTATCAGCTGGATACCGAGATTAGGGACACCGGCGTACGGGTATAGAGGCCACATGGCCGGTGTAACCGAGGCGCTAGAGTGGGCCCGCGAGCAAGTCACGTCGCGGGTCCCCAAAGCGGACCTCGACCAGCGGGATCCCGATTACATCCGCGAGCAACTGCCCATGACCTGGTTGTTCGCCTCACTGTACTTCCGGGCCGACGTCCAGCATCTCGACCGGATCCCCGAGCAGGGCCCGGTGTTGCTGGTCGGCAACCACAGCGGCGGCAACGTGCCACCCGACACCTTCGTGTTCACGCTGGCGTTCTGTTCCTACTTCGGGGTGGAACGGCCGTTCTACCAGCTGGCCCACAACCTCGTCGTGTCGGCGCCACCGTTGGGGTGGCTGCGCAAGTTCGGCACCGTGGCCGCGAATCACGAGAACGCGCGACTCGCCTTGGAGTCCGGAGCGGCACTGCTGGTGTATCCGGGCGGGGACTACGAGGTGTTCCGGCCCACGTGGGAACGGCACAAGGTCGACTTCGACGGCCGGATGGGATACGTCAAGCTGGCACGAGAAGCCGGGGTGCCGATCGTGCCGGTGGCCAGTGTGGGCGGTCAGGAAGCGGCGTTGTTTCTGTCCCGCGGACAGTGGCTGGCCAAGCTGCTGCGCGCCGACAAGATTCTTCGGCTCAAAAGCATTCCTATCTCGCTCGCGCTGCCGTGGGGTCTCAACATCAGCGATCTCGCCGGGCACATCCCGTTGCCCACCAAGATCTCGATCGAAGTGCAGCATCCCATCGAGGTGGACGGCGACGACCAGGCTGTGCACGACAAGGTCATGGCGAGCCTGCAGGGTGGCGTCGACCGTCTTGCCGCTCGAAGGCGATTCCCGGTGATCGGCTGATGCGCGTCGAACGCCGCTGTGTCATCGACGCCGACCGCGACACAGTGTGGAAGATCGTCAGCGACCCGGATAACTACCCATCGTTCATGACGCGACTGGAGCGTTGGGAAAGCGCCAACGATCAACCGCCGGGCATCGGTGCCCGTTACCTCGTGCACTGGAAGATCGGCTCGGTGCCGGTCGGTGGCCTGATCGAATTCGTCGAGTTCGACGACCGGCGCGACCTAGCCTGGGTGGGTATCACTGGCGTGAACCTAAGAGGCCGAATTCGGTTGCGTGACGCGGGCGATGGCCAGACAAAGGTGACGTTCCGGTTGTCCTATCAGGCGCCGGGTGGCTTCTGGGGCTATATCGCGGATCGGGTGGCGGTGGGTCAGGTGGGCCGCATTGCCGCCGATACGCTCAAGCGGCTCAAGGTTCTCGCCGAACTCGGCTGAACTCGCAGCGGTCGTGCTGGCCCGTCATCCACGAATGGCGGTGCGAAACCGATCTCGGTACGCCTTCGGCGATACACCAAGGTGCGTGACGAAGGCCCGCCGAAGTGTTTCCGTACTGCCGAAGCCCGCGAGGTGTGCCGTGTCGGTGACACTGCGGCCGGCGTCGAGTGCCGCGCGGGCTGCGTCGATGCGCACCATTTCGACGTAGTCGGCCGGCGTCGTCCCCAGTTCGGAGCGGAACAGCCGAGCCAACTGCCGGGTGCTCAAGGCGGCGCGTGCGGCGAGTGTCCGGACGCTGTGGTCAGCGGCGGGGTTGGTTGCCACTGCTTGCGTGACCGCCCGTAGCGCAGAGTCCGGCGGGGCATCGACCTCGACCAGCGTCGAGAACTGCGATTGCCCGCCGGCGCGTTTGAGATAGACCACCAACCAGCGTGCGACGTCACGGACAAGCGCTGTGCCGTAATCCATTTCGACCAGCGCGAGGGCCAAGTCGATGCCTGATGACACCCCGGCTGAGGTGAAGATGTCGCCGTCACGGACGAAGATGGCATCCGGCTCGACGGTCACTTGGGGAAAGGCCCGGGCGAATAGACGGGCATCGTGCCAATGAGTGGTGGCGCGCCGTCCGTTGAGCAGGCCGGCCTGCGCCAGGACGAATGAGCCCGTGCAAATGGAGGCCAGGCGCTTGGTCCGGCCGGCGATCGACCTGATCGCCTCGACAAGGCCGGGATCGATCGGTCGGTGCGGCAGATTGTCGCTGCCGGCGACGACGACGGTGTCGGCGCGGTCGATTTCCGACAGCGCGTGCGTGACACCCAATCTGGTGCCGATCGACGTCGTGACGTCTTGCCCGTCCGCCGAGGCGACCTTGAGCTGGTAGTCGGCGCCGAAACGGTTCGCCTCGGCGAACACCTCGCCGGGTCCGGCGACATCCAGCATTGTCACGTCGTCGAAGACGACGAGAACCACCACCCGTGAGCGGGAAGCCTCGGTCACGGATCCATTGTGTCGCACATTGTGGAGAACTGTGCCGCCGCGCCGAGCTCCCGCTATTCATTAGGGCATGTCGGAATTCGTGGGAAAGGCGGCCGCAACCGGGTGGTGCTGCCACCAGCGGCGGCGCAGACTCAGTCCAGGTGGAAGGCCCTGAGCTGCATAGCACGCATAAAGGAGATAGAACAATGGATGTTCACGAGGCGCTCTACACCACCCGGATGATGCGCCGGCTGCGGCCGGATCCCGTTCCGCTGGACACACAGGCCCGCATCCTCGACGCGGGCATCCGTGCGCCCAACGGCGGTAATACCCAGCGCTGGCACTTCATCGCCGTCGACGATCCGAAGCTGATACATGAGTTCGGCCAGCTGTTCCGGAAAGCCCGCGAGATCGAGTACGACAAGTTCCAGGCGGGAGCCGGGCCCATGGTTGCGACGGCGCCCGGTGCGGATCCGGCCGCGCACGCCGAAACAATGCGCCGGATCAAGGGCTCAGGAAACTATCTTGCGGACCATTTCGACGAGGTTCCGCTGTTGCTGTTCGTCTACGCCATCGACGACCTTGGCGGCGCCAACATCTACCCGGCGATTTGGAGCGTCTTGCTCGCCGCCCGCGCCGAGGGCGTCGGCGGCGTCATGACGATGGTGCTCCGCAATTTCGAGGACAAGGTGAACGAGATGTTGGGCGTTCCCGTCGAGCAGGGCTGGAAGATGTCGGCCATGCTCACTCTCGGATACCCGTCGGGCAAATGGGGTGTGGCGGCCAATCGCCATCCTGTACACGACGTTTCGTCTCGAAACCGCTGGGATGTTCCGTTCGGGGTCGAGGTAGCGCAGCCGCTGTGGCCGCCGCAGAGCGACACGACCGCAGGCCTGGCCGCGGTGGGATGACGATGGAGCTGAGCAAGCGACTCACGGAGGTGTAGGTCTTGGTGCAATCGTCATCAAGCATGTCCCTGATGCGGGCTGTTGTCGCGCACGACCGCGTTGCCGGCATTGGCGGGCTTTCACTAGCCGACATGCCCTATCCGCACGCCGCGGAAAACGACGTCATCGTTCGGGTCCACGCGGCCGGCTTCACTCCCGGAGAGCTCGACTGGCCGACGACATGGACTGACCGCAGTGGACGGGATCGCCGTCCCGTTATTCCCGGGCACGAAGTCTCTGGAGTGGTTGCCGAACTCGGTTACGGCACAACTGGATTGACAATCGGACAGCGGGTCTTCGGAATCACCGACTGGGCCCGCAACGGTTCGCTCGCCCAGTACGTCGCCGTCGAGGCCCGCAACCTCGCGCCGCTTTCGGCGCGGATCGACCACACCGTGGCTGCCGCGGCGGCGATCTCCGGGCTGACCGCATGGCAAGGATTGTTCACCCACGCGCGCCTCGTCGCCGGCCAGACGGTTCTCATCCACGGTGCCGCCGGTGCCGTCGGTTCGCTGGCAGTGCAACTCGCCCGCGAGGTCGGAGCTCGGGTGATCGGCAGCGGCCGTGCCGCGCACAAAGACACCGTGTTGGGCTTTGGTGCAGACGACTTCGTGGATCTGCACGGCGACCAGCTGAAGGATGTCGGCGAGGTCGACGTCGTATTCGACGTGATCGGCGGCGAGACTTTGCGACGTTCGGTTGACGTGGTGCGAGCGGGGGGCGCATTGATCAGCGTCGCGGAGCCCCCGCCGGTTCATCCCGACGACGGGCGCGCCATCTTCTTCGTCGTCGAACCCGACCGGGCAGGCCTGATGGCGTTGGAACAAAGACTGCGCGATGGCCGGCTGCGCTCGGTCTTGGGAGCGGTGTGTTCGCTGACCGAAGCGCCTTCGGCGTTCGACCCTTCGTCGCCCACGCGCGGCAAGACGATCGTCAGCGTCGCCGAGGCTGACTAGCAGCGCGACACTCAGAGCCTGTCGGTCGCGTCGAAAATCATTCGGAGCTGTGAACTTGCTGGAGTGTCCGGGATATCAGACCAATGGCGTGCGACCTCATTTTATGCTCGGCGAATATCAGCCGGCCGCATGTCCCGCTATGTCCGGGGTGCAGCACATTGATGGGGGGATTCCGATGACTAGTGGCATTTCGCGCTGGGTTGTCAGTATGGGTTTGGCTGGCGGCGCTGCCGTGACGGCCGCGATGATCGGAACGTCGATCGCCCGCGCCGACACCATTGACGCTTTCCTGCTCCAGGCTGAGGGCGACATGACCCAGACCGCCACCCTCTTTTCGGGACTCGATTCCTCGTCACTGCCGTCGCTTGCAGGATTGTTATCGAGCTTGCAGAGTCAGGACGAACTGATCTCGCAGATTCAGACGCAGCAGGACACGTTCTCCGAAGCGTTACAAGGCAGCTCTCAGCTCATCGACGCCGACCAGCAGCTTGCGAACGCCTCGGGCGACCTGGTTGCGGCAAGCCAGACGTTGGTGAACGCCATAAACGCCGGGGACTTGCCACTGGGCGCCACGGAAACATTTTCCGACAAGATAACCGGACTCGAAGCGGCCTTCGGCTTTCTCAATGCTGAGCTCTTCCAAGTTCTCCCAGCCGAATTCAATGCCGGCTTTGCCACCATGGTCGACGGTGGAACCATCGACTTCGCCAGTATCGACCCCGGCATCGGCTCTGACGCTGCGGCCAGCGCGGCCGATTTCAGTGCCTTCGGAACCAGCTTCGACGCCGCCTTCACCCAGTTCCTCGATTTGTTCTCGACGTTCTGATCATCGGCGGTACATATCGTCCGGCGGCCAGCCGAGAAGGCGTTGCCCAAGAGCGGCGGCAGCGACCCTTCCCGTGTCTGTTCTAGGGTGGCGAAATGGGCGAGGCTGATGGGCAGCAATGGGAGTACACGTGGTTCCTTGCCACCGGTGATGATGCTCTGAACGACATGATGCGCAGAGCGAACGCGCTGGGGGAACAAAAGTGGGAGATGGTCAACTTCGCAATGGACCAGGCCAAGCCCTTCACGGCCACCTGCTTTTTCAAGCGGCCGCGAATCATGGGGGATAAGCCTGACGCGCCCGAAGCGCCGCGGCGCTTCCTCTGATACAGACGGCGCGCTGGGGTACCGAAACGCTTGTCTCAGATCAGACCGGTCGCGTCGAAAATCCAACTGGTGTCAGCTTTTCCGAGGTCCTCCAGCCACGTCGGCGGGGCGTGGTTGGTCAGCGCGCCCATGTCCCAGTAGTCCTTCCACAAGGTCACTTTGCCGTCTTCGACGCGGTGCACCGAAACAAATTGCAGCACAGCGGATTCCCCGCTCGACCAGTTCCACGTCTCGGAATGCTCGTACATGGCGTCGGCGCCGTTGGACACCAGCAACCCGTCGTGATTCTCATAACCGGCGAGCGGTTCGAGTCCGACCTTGAGTCGCTTCACGATGTCGTCGGGCCCCCGAGCGGCCAAGGTAGGCCCCACTGGCATATCGACGTAGATGCAATCCGCGGACAGGAATGTTGTGACGGCTTCCCAGTCGCGCCCTGACAGGGCCTTCCACAAACCGAGCACCGCTTCGTCAACCGACATGGACTAAGGCTCGCAGACGGCCCCCGGTGCCGGGCAAGGATCGGTGCATCCTTAAAGTCTGCGCAGGCAACGACGCTCCCAGGAGGTGGGGATGCCAACGCTGCGATCACGACGCAGGCGTACCCGCGAAACCAGTCCATCGCCGTTCTCGCCACCATGGACGCCCCGTGCGGCGCAGTACGGGGTGGGCATACACCACAACGTCGCGGTGCCGATGAGCGACGGCGTCGAACTGCGGGTCGACATCCATTACCCCACCGACCTCGTCACCGGCGAGCCCACGACCGGGCCGTTCCCGGTATTGATGTCGCTGACGCCCTATGGCAAGAAGGCGCCGCCGCCGGCCGCGCAGATCGGCGGCGGCGCCACTCCGTTTCTGATCAAGCGCGGCTACATCGAGGTCATGGTCGACGTTCGCGGCTGCGGCGTGTCCGGCGGCGAGTTCCAGATGTTCGGGGCACGCCAAGCCCAAGACGGCGTCGAGCTGGTCGACTGGGCGTCCACACTGCCCAACTCGAACGGTCGGGTCGGCATGTTCGGCGTGTCCTACCTGGCGATCAATCAACTCTTCACGGCCGCTGCGGTCGGGCCGAATTCTCCGCTGAAGGCGATCTTCCCGGTAATGGCCGCCCGTGACTTCTACCGGGACGCGGCAGCGATGGGCGGCGCGCCGCATCTGCGCACGATCCGCGCCTACGGCGGGGTCTACAACCTGCTCAATCTCGTCAACCCGCTGTTGGAGGTGATCAACCGCGGCAAGCACCCCAGGCCGCGAGCAGGTGGCATCGCCGGCGTGCGCAAGCGCGGACGCGCGCAACGGGGTTACTTCGGGCCGTTGATCGCCGACGCGATTGCCGGCGGGGAGACGGCCTTCGACGAGGAGTTCTGGAAAGACCTGCGGCCCGCGACGGTGATCCCACAGATCGTCGCCAACGAGGTGGCCGTCTTCCTGGTCGGCGGCTGGCATGACGCCTTCCAACGGGGAGTGCCGCTCAACTACGCCGCGCTACAGAACGCATATGCCGGGCGCCCGGACGAGCAGCCGATGCAGCCCGGGCAGCCGGTCTCCGAGCACCTGCGCCTGATGATGGGCCCCTGGTATCACGTCACGCTGTACGGCAACCTGCACCTGCAAGCGGTGCAACTGCGGTGGTTCGACTACTGGCTCAACGACGATGCCGACGCGAAAATCTCCGGCCCGCCGCTGACCTTCCAACCGATCGGTAGCTCGCGCTGGTTCCATGTCCGCGACTATCCGCTCGATCGGGCGACGCCGACCCGGTTCTACCTCTCCGAGGGGGGCCGGCTCACCGCGGATTGCGCGCCTGAAACCTCAACGGCGACAGTCACATACGTCGGTCGTGGGCCGGTGGCCGGACGCAGCGTCGAGCAATGGACACTCGGGATGGCCAGCTTCATCCGCAGTCAGCGCGGCGGGCGCACCCGCTACGACCAGGACAACCGTCGGGTGCAGCGCGGCGCGCTGACTTACACCACCGAGGCTTTCGCCGCGCCGACCCTGATAGCCGGACCGATCACGCTGACGCTCAATGCCACTGCCGACACCACTGAGTCACTTTTCGTCGCGCATATCGACGATGTCGCACCCGACGGCTCGTCGCGCCCGCTGACCCAGGGCGCGCTGCTTGGGTCGCACCGCGAGCTCGACCGGGAGCGCACCTGGTACCTGCCCGACGGCACCGTGCTCAAACCGCATCACATCAGCACCAGGGCGGCGGTCAAGCCGGTCGTTCCCGGCGAACTCACCCGCTACGACATCGAGATTTTTCCGACCGCCGCAATGCTCGACTCCGGTCACCGGCTGCGGTTGACGGTGACGACCTTCGACTTCCCGCACCTCGTGCCGACCGCACCCGCCCGAAAAGCGCTCGCCGGCGGCACATATCGGCTGCACCAGGGCGGGCCCACCCCATCGCATCTGCTCATCCCGGTGGCCGACCCGGACAACGTCGACTGATCCAGTGCGGCAGCGTAATCCGGGCACTCCGCCGGGTTGTGGGGGATACTCAATCTTGATGACTTCTTTACAGCAATACATCGCCGAAGAGATCGCCACCGACCACGTCGACGGATTGCTGACCAGACGAGAGGCCTTGCGCCGGTTGGCGCTGCTGGGATTGGGCAGCGGCGCCGCTGCCGCGCTGATCGCGGCGTGCGGCAACGACGAGGCCCGGCCACTGCACTCGAGTTCGGGCGAGGGCGTGGAGGCGCCGGGCGCTAAGCAGGCGCTGCCCACCGAGCCGATCACCTGGTCCGGCCCACGCGGAGAACTGCAAGGCGCGTGGGCGCAGGCACACAACGCCCGCCGCGGGGTATTGGTCATTCACGAGAACAAAGGCCTCACCGATTGGGTCCATTCGGTGGCTGAGCGATTTGCCGGAGCCGGCTACTCGGCGCTGGCCATCGACTTGTTGTCCGAAGAGGGTGGCACGGGCCAGTTCTCCGATCCCGCCAAAGCCACCGCGGCGCTGGCGACCGCGTCGCAGGACCGCTTCCTCGCCGACCTGAATTCCGGCATCACGGAACTGCAGAACCGGGTGCCCGGCGGCAAGATCGCGGTCGTCGGTTTCTGTTTCGGCGGCGGGCTGGTGTGGCAACTACTCGCCTCGCACAATGCGCGCCTGTCGGCGGCGGTGCCGTTCTACGGTCCGCTTCCCGACAACCCCGACTTCAGCGGCGACAAGGCCACCGCCGTATTGGCGTTCTACGGGGCCAAGGACAAGCGCGTCACGGATTCCGAGCCGGCAGCCAGAGCCGCGCTCGAGCGGGCCGGCCTGATTCACGACATCGTGATCGAACCCGACGCGGATCACGCTTTCTTCAACAACGGAGGACCGCGCTACAACGCGGCCGCGTCCGAGGACGCGTGGCGTCGAACCCTGGAATGGTTTGGCCGCTACCTGTCTTAGCGGCATGATGCGTGCGTGACTTCTGCGCCCGTCATCACACTGAAGCAGGTTCTCGACAGCCTCGAACTCGAACAGGTCAACGCGGAGTTCTTCGTCGGGAATCAACTCGACGAAATCGCGCATCACATCTCCGGCGGTCATATCGCCGCACAGGCGTTGATGGCGGCGAGCCGGACGGTCACCGACCGCCTGCCGCACAGCATGCACATGTACTTCCTGCGCGCCGGCGACGCCCGGCACCCGGTGGACTTCGAAGTCACGGCGCTGCATGACGGCGGCACCTTCTCGGCCCGTCGGATGACCGCCCGCCAGTTCGGATCGGTGTTGCTGGAAGGCGTCGTGTCGTTCAGCAAGACCGTCGATAATGTTGTTTATCAACAGCTTCCGCCAGACCTACCCGATCCCGACAGCGTGCCGGGCTTCGCCGAGCAACACCGCGACCTGGGGGACGAACGGGATGGCTGGTGGGTACGCGAGCAGCCCATCGACTACCGATACGTCGATGCCTCGGCCCGACTCGCCGCCGACTTCTCCGAGCCGCCATCCGCCGGCATCCGAATGTGGTGGCGACCCAACGGCGCCGCCCCGGCCGAACCGGTGGTCGCTGACTGCCTCACGGCTTTCGTCGCGGGCCGCACTCTGCTCGAGTCGGCGATGATCGCGCGCCGCACGACACCGTTGGGGCCGGGATTCTCCGCTCTGATGGACCTGGCGATGTGGTTTCACCATCCACCGGACCTATCGGATTGGCTGCTCTACGAACAGCATTCACCCAGCGGCATCGGTGGCCGGGGTCTCGCGCAGGGCACCATGTTCAACCGCTCCGGCGAACTGGTGTGCACGATGACGTTGGAGTGTTACTTCGGCGGGAACACCGGCCGTTAGCGCGCAGCCATCGACCTGGCCGGGCCCAGTGCCACGGGCAGCGTCGACCACCCGTGCAAAACCCGGGTGTCGCGCCGGCTGCCGGCGCCGGCCGAACGTACGTCCGGGAAGCGGTCGAAGAACGCCCGCAGGCCCACTTCGCCCTCGGCGCGCGCCAGCGCCGCTCCCAGACAGAAATGCCTACCGCCGGAGAACGCCAGGTGTTTGCCCGCGTTGTCGCGCTCGATGTCGAACTTGTTGGGGTCGGGGAAGACGGCCGGATCGCGGTTGGCGGCAGCGACGTAGACCACCACCAGTTCGCCCTGGTTGACCGTACGACCGGCAATTTCAGTGTCTCGCAATGCGATTCGTGCGGTCAGCTGGACGGGGGATTCCAGCCGCAGGATCTCCTCCACCGCGATCGGCCATAGTTCGGGCCGCTGGCGGAGGGTGATCAGGTGCTCGGGTTTGTCCAGCAACATGCGAATCCCGTTGCCCAGCAGGTTCACCGTCGTCTCGAACCCGGCGGCCAGTACCAGACCGGCGACCGCTCGAAGCTCGTCTTTGTCGAGATAGGTATCCGGCGAACCGCTTTCGGCTTTGCGGATCAGCTGGCTCATCAGATCTTCGCCGGGAGCGCGGCGCAGCTTGTCCAGGTGCGTGTCCAGCCAGACGTTGAATCCGATCAGACCGCGCTGCACCCGTTGATACTGCGGCCAAGGCAGACCGAAATCCAAACTGGGAGCGGCGAGTTCGCCGAATTCGAGAATGCGCTGTCGATCGCCGTCGGGCACTCCCAGGATATCGCTGATAATCGCCACCGGAAGCTGGGAGCAGTACCGATCGACGATGTCGACGACGCCCGGTTCGCGAGACAGCTCGTCCAGCAACGACTCCGCAGTCGTCTCGACCCCGTCCCGCAGAGCGGCCACGGCCCGATGGGTGAACACCGACGACACCGTCTTGCGGTAGCGGGTGTGATCCGGCGGCTCGACGGCCAGCAGTGACGGCGGGCGCAGCGGATGCAGCAGATCGTCGCGGGTACGCAATTCCAGCCATCGCAGTGGCGCAGGCAGATTCGATCCAATCGAGAGCACCCGGAAGTCGTCGGATCGCAACAGTTCGTGCCCTACCGCGTGATCCGCGGTGATGTGGCCGATGCGGGATCGGACCAGCGGTCCGCGGGCCCGCACCTCCTCGTAGAACGGCGCCGGGTTCGCCTTGACGGACGGGTCGGCGATCAGGCGCGCCTGGAGATCACCACGGCGAGCGCCGATCGAGGACCCACCGCGAACGAAGCCGTGCAGCGCCAGCCAATGCAGCCTTTGCTTCAGTGCGCTAGCCACAGATCAAGCCTCCACTTCGTCGCACAGTGCTGTCCAAAGCTTACGGACTCAACACGGCGGTCGGTGTCAGCCCAGTTCCCAGTTCATGTTCCTGGCGAAGGTGATCGCGTCATCGCTGATGGTGCCCATCGCGTGGCTGCGCTCGACATAGGACTGCACCATCGGCAGGAAGTTCATCGGGTTGTAGGCGTCTTCCTCATAACTCCACGCGTTGTCGCCGGCGTATTTCATCACCGACAGGTTGGCTGCCTGGTGGACGCTCCCGTCGCCGGGATCGCGCATTCGGTTGAGGAATTCGCAGAACACCCACCCGCGATCGACATCAATGGAATGCCACGACGTGGGATAGAACGGCATCTCGCTGCCGGGGAACACGTTCATGGTCGAGACAATCCAGTCACGGATCTGCTCGCGGCCGTGCAGCGTGCCGTAGGTGTGCTCGACATACGTTGCGTCCTCGGTGAATTGGTCGGCGAACCGCGACCAGTCCCAACTCGATCCGATCTCGACGACGACTTGTTTGTGGTGTTCGAAGGCTTCGTCAATTTCTTCGCGCGTCCACTGGCCGCTCATGCCTCTGCCACATCCTTGATTCGGTTCAACGTCTTGGTCATGTCCCGGACATTGCGTCGCTGCCGCAGCCAGCCGCCGAACAGCCAGTAATAGACGCCGACGAATGGCGAAGACGCCATCCGGAATGACTCGGTGACGTCGGTGCCGTCGCCGGCAGGCGCAAGCTGGTAATGCCAGTTGTTGACCGCACGGTCGCCGACGAGCACCTCGAAGCCGAATTCGCGGCCTGGCTCGCACGCGGTGACGCGACAAACCGTCCAATAGACCGGGCCGATCTCGTTGCGTTTGACATGTCCGCGAAATCGCCCGCCCAAAGCAGGTCCGGTGGCACCGTCCAACCATTCGGCTTCGAACACTTCGGGGGAGTAGCGGCCAATGCTGTCGACGTCGGTGATCAGGTTCCAGATCCGGTCCGCCGATGCCGCTATATGAACTGTCGCAGAACCCTGCATGGGCTGATCCAAGCATGTCCGGGGCTGGGCAGTGCGCGGAAAGGGGATGTTCGCCCTTGCAAGGGACCCATCGAATTGGTTGGTTCCCGAATAACGGAAACGGGCGCGGGCCTAACGTGCTCAGCTGTGAACAACGGCGACTCGGCGTCGGGTCTGCGCTCGACGGCAGTGCGGGCGATGACCCTCGTCATCCTGTCGACGGCTCTAATCGTCGGCGCGGTATACCTGGCGATCGACCGACTGCATGCCAAGGCGTCTAACGCGGTCGAACACCCCGGCCCCGCGGCCACCGACGCGCAAACACAAACCGAGGTCGTCGAGCACGCCCGAGACATCGTGGCGATCGCCGAACTGCACCAGCCCACCGCCAGCTATCTCTTGATGTCGTGCAAGAACCGCGACGACCCGCCCTATCAGGGCGCGATCTACCTGGATTTTCAACTGCCGGCCGACGCCGACGCCGATCAATACTTCCGTGGCGTCGCCGCTGCCATGGTGGCCCGCGGCTGGCATGAAGGCCCATTGCCCAACCAGCACTTGTTCGGCCGCAATCTGTCGAAGGACGGCGTCAACGCGCTTCTCTATCCTGACCGCGACTCCGCAAGGCACGGCGTCGCACGGATCTATGGCCAGTGCCACGACGTGACCGATCACCGGAGCGCGAAGGCGGAATGGGTCGACGTCACCGACAGGCTGCACTCACCAAGCTGACAAAAAGAACTGCGCTTGGCGAAAATCCGCCAAGCGCAGTTCTTTTCGAGAGAGTTAGCCGCCTGCGTGAGCTCCCAGCGCGCCCTGCAGGTCGGGCTTCATCGCGTTGAGCTGCTGGCCCCAGTATTCCCAGCTGTGCGTACCGGTTGCCGGGAAGTTGAATACGGCGTTGTGGCCGCCCGCGGCGGTGTAGGCGTCCTGGAACTTCTTGTTGCCGCCGATCATGAAGTTGCTCTCCAGGAACTTGGCCGGCAGGTTGTCGCCGCCCAGTTCACTCGGCGTGCCGTTACCGCAGTACACCCAGAGGCGAGTGTTGTTGGCGACAAGCTGGCCGACGTTGATCGTGGGGTCGTTGCGCACCCAGGCCGGGTCGCTGTCGGGGCCCCACATGTCTTCCTTCTTGTAACCGCCCGCGTCACCCATCGCCAGGCCGATCCAGCTCTGGCCCGTCGAGGGGCTGAGGTAACCGGACAGCGAACCCGCGTAGATGAACTGGCCGGGGTGGTAGATGGCCAGGTTCATCGCCGATGAGCCCGCCATCGAGATGCCGATCGCCGCGCTGCCGGTCGCTTTGACGCTCTTCTGCGACGACAGGTAGCCGGGCAGCTCGCTGGTCATGAACGTTTCCCATTTATAGGTCGAGCAGCCGGCCTTGCCGCAGGCCGGGCGGTACCAGTCGGTGTAGAAGCTGGACTGACCGCCGACCGGCATGATGACCGACAGGCCGGACTGGTAGTACCACTCGAAGGCGGGGGTGTTGATGTCCCAGCCGTTGTAGTCGTCCTGGGCGCGAAGGCCGTCCAGCAGGTACACCGCCGGCGAGCCATTGCCGCCGCTCTGGAACTGCACCTTGATGCTGCGGCCCATCGCAGCCGACGGCACCTGCAGGTATTCGACGGGAAGACCCGGCCGGGAGAACGCCCCAGCTGTCGGTGTATCACCGATCAGAGTGACCAAACCCGGTAGGGCGGCGGCTGCAATTGCGGCGACGGAAAGCCGCCGAATCCAGCCACGCATCTTCTCGCTTACATTTGCCATAGCAGGCCCCTTGTCGACGCTGTCTCGAACTCCCGGAGAAACTTACCGTGCGGTCGTCTATATGTCGATTAGGACGCAAAGCTGTGTCGAGTCGTCGTCGACCGCGGCCACCTGCAAGTACCCGCCGTCAAGGGCGCTGAACGACGCGTTTCGGCAACGTCGCGCGGCATCCTGCAATTGCACAGGTGTTGATCCCCGGGTCGCCATTTGCTGCTGGGGACGCGTAGGGTGACCCGAGATAGACCGACGAGACCACGCTGTCCCGGTCCTTCCGCCGCCCGCCAAGCAACGCGTCAATTGCCATGTTCGCCGGGTGCGGCGCACGGGCCTTGGACTGCGATTGAGGTGCGGAATTTGGACACGGTACTTGGGCTGTCGCTGACGTCGACGTCAGTCGGATGGGTCCTGGTAGAGGGTCGTGGCGCCGACGGCGCCATCCTCGATCACGATGACTTCGATGTGAGCCCCGCCGCCGGAGTACAGGCGGTTTATACCTCCGAACAAGCGACCGCGGCAGTGCTCGACGCCCAGGCGGCCGCTGGTGGGCTCGACCAGCGAATGCATGTCGTCGGGGTCACCTGGAGCGACGAATCCTCAGCCGAAGCGGCGCTGCTCCTCGAATCACTGACCGACGCCGGGTTCGACAACATCATCCCGGTCCGGCTGCACGACGCCTGCGACATGCTGGCCCGCGCCATCGCTCCGGTCGTCGGCTACGACCAAGTCGCGGTATGTGTGCGCGACGGGGACTCGACCATCGTGGTGATGGTCGACGCCGAGGACGGCGAACCGCAGACCGCGATCAAGCAGCTGTCCGGCGGCCCCGCGCATCTGGTGCATTGGCTGACCACCTTGTTCGACCGCAGCTCCTGGCAGCCCGGCGGCATCGTGGTGGTCGGCGCCCAAGACGACGTGGACGTGCTGTCGGCGCGACTGTCGACGCTGCCGGTGCCGGTCATCACCCAAGCGGGTGCGGAGTTGGCGCTGGCGCGGGGAGCCGCGCTGGTGTCGTCGCAGAGCACCGAATTCACCGACGACGAGATGCTCGCGACCGTGAACAGCTGGCGACGGGACCACGACACTACGCGCGAGCGGTCCTTGGGCGGTGCGATGGCGATGCTGACCGCCGGAGCCGTTACGTTCGTCGCCTCGCTCGCGCTCGCGCTCGGCCCGCACTTGGTGCCCAACCACGCGCCAGATCCGGTCCGGCCGTTCGCCCACCGGGCCGCTCAGGCGCCTCTCGCCGCGGCTGCGCCACCGATTGCCCTCACGCCGCCCCCGGCTCGCCCGGCGCCCAATCCCGCGCCGGTGCAAGAGCCGGTGGTCGAGCGGCAGCCCGTCGTCGCGCAGGCACCGGTCGAGGTGCCCGCGGTCGCACCGGTTGCACCGCCGCCGCCACCGCCGGCAGCTCCTCCGCCACCGCCGGAGCAGCCGCCCAACCCGCACCCGTTGCTGACCAAGCTGCTGCAACGTCTGCACGGGCAAGACCCAGATCAGCCACAGCCGCCGCCTCCGCCCCCCGGGGCACCGGCACCCTAGCGTTAATCCCTGAATTCAGAGGCGATTTCGGCTGCGGTACCGAGCACCTTGAGATGTTCGTCAACCGACGCCAGCCCCGCGTTCATCGTGTTGACCGCGACATGTGATGCACCCGCATCGGCCCACATCCGGAAGCCGTCGGCGAGCTCATCGGCGTTGCCGTTCCAGGAGACCTGGCCCTGCATTCCGAGTACGTTCGGATCGCGGCCGGCCTCCCTGGCCGCCTGCTCCACGTTTCGGCGCGCCTCCTCGAGTTTGCGTCCCGGTCCCACCATCGGAAACCACCCGTCGCCGAGGCGCCCGGCCCGTCGGAACGCGCGCGGTGAGGACGCCCCGAACCACACTGGGATAGGACGCTGGAGCGGCATCGGCGCAATGCCCGCACCCGTCACCGTGTGATAGCGGCCGGCGAAGGTGACGCTCGGCTCGGTCCACAGCTTGCGCATCAACTCCACCTGCTCGTCGCAGCGCTTGCCCCTGGTCGAAAAGTCTTCTCCCAGAGCCTCATACTCGACGGCATTCCAGCCCAAGCCGATGCCCAGGCGCAGCCGCCCGCCGCTGAGCAGGTCGACTTCGGCGGCCTGCTTCGCGACCAGAACGGTCTGCCGCTGCGGCAGAATCACCACGCCGGTGACCAACTCGAGCGTGCTGGTGACCGCCGCCAGATAGCCGAAGGTCACCAGTGGCTCGTGGAAGGTGTTGTGCAGGTCGTACGGACCGTTCCAGTCGGCGTGCACTGCGGTGTCGGCGCCGACGACGTGGTCGTAGGCCAGCAGATGCGCGAAACCCAACCCCTCGACGTGCTCACCGTAGGCTCGAACGGCGCCCCCGTCGGCGCCGATCTCGGTCTGCGGGAACACGACTCCGATCTGCATGGCGGCTCCCTCTGTCAGGATCGTTTGGCGCGCTTCGCGGTGAACGCCACCACGACGTCGTCGGCGACTCTGAGCGCGCCCAGCAGTTGCGAGTACGGCTTGATGCCGAACTCGGATTGTCGGACCGTCGTCTCACTCGACAACCACCAGTTGGCACCCTGGTCATCGATGCGCAGATCGACGACTTGCGGCCGGGCAACTCCGTAGATGGTCAATGTCCCGGTCAACCGGTAACCGTCTGCGGTTCCGTCAATGTCGTTGCTGACAAATGTGATTCGCGGATGCCGCTTGACTTCGAGTGATCGCAGCGCGTTGCTGCGCACCAACATCTTCTCCGGCGCGGTCAGCGGGGTGACGCCGCCCTCGCCGCGCACGACTTCCAACGACTCCATCTCGACGGTCAGTTCCGCACCTACCGGCTGGCCGGCATCCCATCGCGTTGTCGCTTGCCATTGGCGCATCGCGAGGGTCAGCCGATGTCCCATCGCCGCGGCGGGGCCGGCGACACCGGTGCGGATCAGCAAGTCACCGTCGGAGTCCTCCAGCCTCCAGTCGGCGGCGTCGTGGGGAGTCACACCGTCAAGATGGTCCGATAGTGCGCCCGGCCTTGTTCGAGCGCGGCGTAGCCGTCCGCGGCCTGTGTCAGCGGCAATTCCTCGATCCAGGCCCGAACCCCGGTCTGCACCGCGAACTGCATGGTGTCTTCGATCTCGCTGGCCGTGCCGGAGGGGTGCCCGACGATGCTGATCCCCGGGGTGATCAGCTGCAGCGGGCTGACCGGCAGGGGCTCGGGGGTGACGCCGATGGTCAGCAGTTCGCCCCGGGGGAGCAGGCCGCCGACCGTCGCGGCCATCGCCTTCGATGCCCCGGCGGTTCCCAAGACGACGGCCACGCCGCCGAGGTCGTTCAGCGCCTCAGCGACGTCACCGTCGGTCGCGTCGATGTAGTGGTGCGCACCCAATGTGAGCGCATCCTCTTTCTTGGCGGTGCCGCGGTTGATCGCCACCGTCTCGAAACCCATGGCACGGGAGAACTGGATCCCGAGATGCCCGAGACCGCCGACGCCGAGGACCGCCACCCGGTCGCCGGGCAGTGCTCTGGTGTGCCGCAGCGCGTTGTAGGTCGTGACACCCGCACAACCCATCGGGGCAGCTTCGGCGTCGGACAGCTCCGCGGGAATGCGGGCAAGCGCGGTCGCCGGCACGGTCACCGATTCGGCGTAGCCGCCGGGATAATGCCAGCTCGGAACCTTGCCATTCAGACAATGGATGAACTGACCCTTGCGACACTGCGCGCAGTGGTTGCAGTTGCCTCCGAACCAGCCGACGGCAACGCGGTCGCCGACCGCGAATTCCTCGACGCCCGGCCCGGTTTCGGCGATCGTCCCGGCGATCTCGTGGCCGAGGGTCAGTGGCCAGGACAACCCGGGGAAGTCGCCGGCGACGAAGTGGGCGTCGGTGCCGCAGATGCCACAGGCTCCGACGCTGATCCGCACCTCACCGCGCTCGGGTGATCGTGTCTCGACCTCGGCGAGCTCGAGTGGCGCACCCGCAGACTTGACGTGAACTGCTTTGTGTGACGGCATAGCCGTAGCCTAGTGCGCGACAGGGTGTTTCGCCGCGGCATCGCTGTGGTAGTCGACCTGCCAATGCTTGATGCCGTTGAGCCAGCCGGAGCGCAGCCGTTCGGGCGTTCCGACCGACTGCAAGTCGGGCATCACGTCGGCGATCGCGTTGAACATCAGGTCGATCGTCATCCGCGCCAGGTTGGCGCCGATGCAGTAGTGGGCGCCCGTGCCGCCGAAGCCGACGTGCGGGTTCGGGTCGCGCAGAATGTTGAAGCTGAACGGGTCCTCGAACACATCCTCGTCGAAATTGGCTGAGCGGTAGACCATTACGACGCGCTGACCCTTCTTGATCTGGACGCCGGACAGTTCGTAGTCCTGCAGTGCGGTCCGTTGGAACGACGTGACCGGGGTGGCCCATCGGACGATTTCGTCGGCGGCGGTGGCGGGGCGTTCCTTTTTGTAGAGCTCCCATTGGTCGGGAAAGTCGGTGAAGGCCATCATGCCCTGGGTGATCGAATTACGGGTCGTCTCGTTGCCCGCGACCGAGAGCAGGATGACGAAGAACCCGAACTCGTCGTCGGAGAGCTTGTGGCCGTCGACATCAGCCTCGACCAGCTTGGTGACAAGGTCTTCGCCAGGGTTCGCGGCGCGGTCAGCGGCCATTTGCATGGCGTACATGATCAGTTGGATCGAAGCGTCGATGGCATCGTTGCCGGCGAATTCCGGGTCCTGGTCGCCGACCATTTGATTGGACCAGTGGAACAGCTTCATCCGATCTTCCTGCGGCACACCCAGCAGTCCCGCGATGGCTTGCAGTGGCAGCTCGCATGACACCTGTTCGACGAAGTCACCGGATCCTTGCGCCGCCGCGTTTTCCACGATCTGGCGGGCCCGCTCGCGGAGGTCTTCGCGAAGCCGCTCGACGGCGCGGGGCGTGAACCCCCGGGAGATGATCTTGCGAAGGTGGGTGTGTTGTGGCGCATCCATATTGAGCAGGACGAACTTGCCTCGCTCGATTTGCTCGCCGACTGTTCCGTCCTTATAGCGCGGCAGCGCGGTCTTCTCCAGGCTGGAGAAGACGTCGCTGCGTCGCGAAATCTCCTTGACGTCTTTGTGTTTGGACACCACCCAGAAACCGCCGTCGTCGAACCCGCCCGCGCCCACCGGCTGCTCGTTCCACCAGATCGGCGCGGCGCGACGCAACTCGGCGAGCTCTTCTACCGGCAGGCGCTCGGCGTGGATGTCGGGATCGGTGAAATCGAATCCAGAGGGAAGATTCGGAGTCGGCATCGGTGACCCTCCAGGGAAAACAGCTTGGATATGACGCGTTCTGGCCCAGTAAAGCACCGCGACACCCGAGATGGAACGCCTCTGATGGGATTACCCCGGGCGCGATTGGAACGTGTTCTCATGGTTCTTTCCTGACGACGGCGCCGCCCGCGCCCTCGGGATTGTTTCGGCCACCAGGGCCGCCACCGGCGTCCTGATCTGCACTTACCGGCGTGCCGCCGGCTGACGCCGGATGGCAGGCCGGCGTGCGAAACGGACTTGTCCCGCCTCCGGTACTGACTATGCTTGCTCCAGGTCACGGCCCGTGGAATGGCGCGGTGACGCAACACCGAAGGTGGATCATGATTCGCGAACTGTTCGTCGCCGCTGCGATCAGCGGTGCCGCTGTCGGCCTGGCCCCGGTTGCGCTCGCCGATCCCGGGCACTACGACGGCGACGTGCCTGGCATGAATTACGACGCCTCGCTAGGGGCGCCCTGCGATAATTACGAGCGGTTCATCTTCGGCCGCGGCCCGGGCGGTCAGGCCGAGGCCTGCCACTTCATCATCAACCAGTTCCCGGCCGCACAGTCGGGCTACTGGGTCATCACCTATCCGCTGCGCGGAGTGCAGCAGGTCGGTGCCAAGTGCGACAACCCGCGCGGATTGTCCGCCCAGTCACCCGACGGGCAGCCGATGCTGTGCACCGAACACGGTTGGCAGATCGGGCAGTTGACCGGCGGCGGTGCCCCGAACGGTGCCGGCGGAGGCTTCCCGTCGGACACCGGCGTCACCCACTGACAACGAATGAGGAGATAGCTGTGGCCTTCAAGCCCAAGGATGCGATCGACGCCGCCCGCGACATTGTGACCAATGCCGTCGAGCGGTCGGCGGACATCGTCGACAACGCCGGCCACATCATCAAAGGCGATGTCGCCGGCGGCACCGGCGACATCGTGCACAACTCGATCGAGATCGCGACCTACGCCGTCGAGCGGACCAAAGAGCTTTTCACCGGCGGCGCGGACGAGTAATCAGACGGAGGCGGCTTCGTTCAACTCGTCGAGCTTGTTGGTCGCTTCCAGGTACTCCTCGACCCAGCGCTCGATGACCGTGGCGGTCTTCTCGACCTTGGAGAATTGTCCGACGACCTGGCCGACCGGGTTGAACGCCACGTCGACCGACTCGTTGGGGTACCGGTTGGTCGCCCGCACCGCCATCCCGGAAACCATGTACTGCAACGGCATTCCGAGCGGCTTCGGGTTGTCCGGCGCCTCCCAGGCCTCGGTCCAGTCGTTGCGCAGCATCCGCGCCGGCTTACCGGTGAACGAACGGCTGCGCACGGTGTCGCGGCTACCGGCCTTCACGTAGGCGGCCTGCTGCACCGGGGTGTTCGAGGACTCCTCGACCATCAACCACTGCGATCCGGTCCACGCGCCCTGACAACCGAGCGCGAGTGCCGCGGCGATCTGCTGGCCGCTGCCGATACCGCCAGCGCCGAGCACGGGGACCGGTGCGACCTCCTTGACGACCTGCGGCCACAACACAATTGAGCCCACCTCGCCGCAGTGTCCGCCGGCCTCGCCGCCCTGGGCGATGATGATGTCGACGCCGGCATCGGCGTGTTTACGCGCCTGTGACGGCGATCCGCAAAGCGCGGCAACCCTGAGGCCGGCCCCGTGAATGTGGGAGATCATGTCGGGCGGCGGGGTGCCGAGCGCGTTCGCGATCATCTTGACCTTGGGATGCTTGAGCGCGACCTCGACCTGAGGCGTCGCGGTCGCCTCGGTCCAGCCCAGCAACTGCAGGCTGTCGCCGTCGCTGTCCTCGATCGGCACTCCGTGATCGGCGAGGATCTTCTTACCGAAATCCAAGTGGTCCTGCGGCACCATTTTGCGCAGCGACTCGGCGAGGTCCTCAGCGGACAGGTGCGAGTCCATGCCCTCGTACTTGTTCGGGATGACGATGTCGACGCCGTACGGGTGGTCGCCGATGTTGTCGTCGATCCACTTCAGCTCGATCTCGAGTTGCTCGGGCGTGAAGCCGACCGCCCCCAGCACACCGAAGCCGCCGGCCTTACTCACAGCGACCACGACATCGCGGCAATGCGTGAACGCGAAGATCGGAAACTCGATGCCGAGCTCGTCGCAGATGGGAGTGTGCATGGGCAGATCCTTAACTGGTTGCTTACAGCGGCGTAGGCGAACTGGAACGTGTTCTAGTTTAGTACGGATTCGCCGCAACGGACCACCCGGGTGAAAGCGGTTCGCGCGGACCGCTCAGAACACGGCGTCGCGGACCACCCACAGCACCAGAAACGCCAAGATGCAGACCGCGCAGGCCAGATGATCACGCCAGATGGAGCGCGCCAGGGCGGTTTGGGCGGCTAGGGCGCCAGAACGGCTGCCGAGTCGAACGGCATTGGGCACGGTATGGGTCGCGGCCAGCAGAATGGGCCCGCCCGCCAGCAGCGTCGACACTGCCACCAGCCAGCCTGGGTCGTACCCTCGGACCGCCCGAAACCCCAACGCGCCCAGTAGCACCACCATGACCACGGCGATGAGGCGACTCATCGGCCGCGATTCGGTGACCGCGCGCCGGTAGTAGCGCGCGATGGAATCGAGCACTGACTCGGGAAGTTCGCCGCCGGGATGCCGGTCCGCGAGCACCTGCGCATCGAACATGAGGTCCATCCATAGCACGGCGAAGAGGAACCCACTGCAGGCGGTCAGTAGCGAGGTCGTAGCGCTCACCGTTTTATTGTTTCCCAGTTCGCGATCGCTGTGGTGCAGACGGAACAGGTTCTAGCCGTTGATCCGGCTGCGGTAGCCTGACGCGTCATGGGACGCGTGGACGGAAAAGTTGCACTGATCAGCGGTGGCGCTCGGGGGATGGGCGCTGCCCACGCCCGGGCGCTGGTAGCCGAAGGCGGCAAGGTGGTGATCGGCGACATCCTCGACGACGAGGGCAAGGCGCTCGCTGACGACATCGGCGACGCCGCGCGCTACGTCCACCTGGATGTCACGCAGCCCGCCGAATGGGACGCCGCGGTGGCCACCGCGGTCAACGACTTCGGCAAGCTCAACGTGCTGGTCAACAACGCCGGCATCGTGGCGCTCGGAATGCTCGGCCAGTTCGTCGTCGAGAAGTGGAACAAGGTCATCGACGTCAACTTGAACGGCACCTTCCACGGCATCCAGGCCGTCGTCGAGCCGATGAAGGCCGCCGGCGGCGGCTCGATCATCAATGTCTCGTCGATCGAGGGTCTGCGCGGCGCGGTCATGGTGCACCCGTATGTCGCATCCAAGTGGGCGGTTCGCGGACTGACGAAGTCCGCCGCACTAGAACTCGCTTCGCAGAACATCCGGGTCAACTCGATCCACCCGGGCTTTATCCGTACCCCGATGACCAAGCACTTTCCGGACGACATGGTCACCGTCCCGCTCGGCCGCCCCGGCGTCTCCGACGAGGTCGCCACGTTCGTGGTGTTCCTGGCCAGTGACGAGTCTTCGTACGCCACTGGCGCCGAGTTCGTGATGGACGGCGGCCTGGTCAACGACGTTCCGCACCGGCTCTAGCCGCTACCGACACCGTGCGATCACGGTTTCGGCGAACCGCTCGATGGCGGCGCGGCAACCCTCGCGATCGCTGGGCTCGACGCCGTCGCCCATCCACGGGGCGCACATCACCGCGCTGATGCCGATGTCTTGGGCGCGCCGGAAAAGATCAGCCGATGGCACTTCGAGCAGCGCCAGCATGATCTCGAAAGGCTCACTGCCGCGGCCGTATTCGCGGCGCAAGGCCGTCAGTTTCTCCACGTATCGGACGGCGTCGTCCCAGACGTAGGCGGTGCCGACCCATCCGTCGCACAGCTTCGCCGCCCGGCGCAGGGCCGCCTCCGATTCACCGCCGGACAGGATCGGCACGGCCGACGGCGGGTGCGGCTCGAGCATCAACTCCGGCACCTGGTAGTAGCGGCCGTTCCATGACACCCAGCCGCCCTGCCACAACGCCCGCAACGCCGGGATCATCTCGTCGAGTCGCTTGCCGCGCGTGCTGAAATCCTGGCCCAGCAAGTCGAATTCCTCGCGCATCCAGCCGGCCCCGACGGCCAGCGAGACCCGGCCCCCGGATATCACCGACGCCGTCGCCACCTGTTTCGCCACTTCGACGAGCGGTCTGGACGGCGCGACGTAGATGGCGTTGGAGAACCGCAGCTGCCGGGTGGTCGACGACATCGCGCCGATCATGATCCACGAATCCGGCCAGGCGGTCTCGGGCTGCCATGGCGGCACCCCCACCGGTGACGGGTACGGCGACGTGAGATTGCGCGGATAGATCAGATGATCGGCACAGATCACCCCGTCGTAGCCGCACTCGTCGAGCATGCGCGCGATTGCGAGCGCGTCGTCGGTGTCCATAAACGGTGTGCCGGACCAAAACTGCATCATGCCCCCTGCGCAGCGACGAGAGTGCAGCTGCCTCTCGCCGGGCCGGCGGACGCCGAAGGCGAATCGTGGCAGGGCACGTCAAAAGACTTTAAGTTCCTTTTCGAAATCGCGGGCGCAAGCCCGACGAACCGGCTAGGAACAAGATGGTGGATTTCGAACTCGACGCGGGACAGGCGGCCTGGCTGGTCGAGGTGCGTGCATTCCTGACCGAGCACGTGAGTCCGGCGTTGCGATCCGAACTGGCCGAGCACGGACAGGAAGTACCGGACGGAGAGGTCGCGTCGTTCCGACGCAAGGTCGGCGAGCGCGGCTGGTTTGGACTGAATTGGCCCTCGGAATATGGGGGCCTCGGATTGGGTGCCGTGTATCAGCACCTGCTGATGCGCGAGTTCGAGTACTGGGGTGTCCCGGGTCCGGACCTGACGGTCACGTCGGTGGCGCCGATGATCATGCGGCACGGCACCGAGCAAAACAAGCGTGAATTCCTGCCGCCGATCGCGCGCGGCGAATTGATCTGCGCGGTGGGGTATTCGGAGCCCGAGGCGGGCACCGATCTGGCCGGCCTGCGCACCCGCGCGGTGCGTGATGGCGACGAATGGGTGATCACCGGATCCAAGATCTGGAACAGCGTCGCCAATCGCGCAACGCATGAATGGCTCTGTGTCCGAACCGATCCCGGCGCACTGCGGCACCGCGGCATCTCGGTGATCATGGTGCCTACCGGTCTGCCGGGCATCGAGATTCGGCCGTTGTATGCGTGGTCGGGGTATCGCACGAACGAGACGTTCTTCGACGAGGTACGGGTTCCGGCCGGCAATTTGATCGGGGAACTCAACCGGGGCTGGACCTACATCACCGGCGCGCTGGACCTCGAGCGCGGCGCGTTGACCAATGCGGGGGACTTGCGCCGCGCCCTTGACGCGCTCACCGAGCTGGCCGGACCTGCTCAACTCGGGAGCTTTCGTCGGCGACTCGCTCAGGCTGAGGCGGATGTCGAGGTGGCCATGCTGATGGGATATCAGGCGGCCTCGCTACTGGACAGCGGCGTGATACCCACCGTGGAGGTCAGTGTCGAGAAAGTTTTCAGCAGTGAATTGCGCCAGCGGATTGCCGATTTGGCCATCGACGTACTCGGGCCCGACGGTCTGCTGGCCTATCTCAGCCCGGGCGCACCCGAGGGTGGCACGTTCGAGCGGCTGTACCGAATGTCGCCGCTGATGCGATTCGGCGGCGGCACAAATGAGGTGCTGCGAGACGTGATCGCCCAACGCGGACACGCTATGCCTTCCTACGGGCGCTGAGCCATGGTGAATCTGCTGCCCACCGAAGACGAACGCGACCTAGCGTCGATGCTGGCGGCGTTGCTGGCGGCCGAGTGCCCGACGACTCTGGTCCGTGAGCTGCGCGGCGCCGGCCCCAGGTCCATGCCGGAGCGGCTGTGGAAGGCGTTGACGGACGCGGGTGTGTTCGGGCTGATGCTCCCGCAGGAGTACGGCGGTGCCGGCGGGGGGCTGACCGACCTGGGGGTGTTCTGTCTCGAGGCCGGCCGCGTTCTGTGTCCGACGATCGTGCACGGCACACTGCACGCTGCCCTGGCCATTCACCAGCTCGGAGGTCCGGATCAACACGCGGCCTGGCTGCCGTCGCTGGCTGACGGAAAACTCAGCGCCACAACCAGTTTGTGGGATAGCCGCAACGCGGGCGTCGTCGCTCCGGCACTTCGGGCGCATACCGGGGCGTCGCACGTCTGGCGACTCAGCGGCACCGTCGACTTCGTCAGGGACGCCGACGTCGCCGAGTATGTGGTGGTGTCGGCCGCAGATGACGGGCGGATCCTGGGCTTCGTCGTGCCACTGGCCGCGGCGGGTCTGCGCCTCGACGCGCAACCGCTGATGGGCGGCTACCGCGCCTTTCGCATCAGCTTCGATGACGTCGAGGTGAATGACCGGGGCTCGGTGCTGGCGGGCGCCGATGAGGCCGGCCTGGCGGCGGTCGATCTGCGGCGGGTGGCGAACGCGGCACTCGCGCTGCAATCGCTCGACTTGGTCGGCGTCGGTGACGCCGCGCTGCAGCGCACGGTCGAATACATCAAGGCACGCAAGCAGTTTGGCCGGCCGATCGCATCGTTTCAGGCAGCTCAGCATCTGGTGGCCAATATGCACATCGCGTTGGCTGCGGCGCGGTTGGCCGCGCAGTCGGCGGTGTTCTGGATAGGACGGGGACACACCGCCACCCGGCAGACCGCGATCGCGCGCATGCATGCCGCGGCCGCGGCCAAGCTGATCACGCTCGACGCGCACCAATTACACGGCGGTATGGGCTATGTGGTCGAGACCGATCTGCATCTGTTCTCCGAGCGGGCCCGGGTGCTGTCGACGCTGGGAGGCGGGGCGGACATCGCCGCGACGTGGCTGGAGGAGGAAGAGTGAGCGAGCAGCGACGACGACCCGACCCTGCGCCGCATGAGCGGCGCCGATGAGGGACGGCGCAGACGAACCAGGTCTGATCGACGCCGAATCGGCGGCGCGGGTGGGAACGGTGGCCGCTACCGCATCGGGTGAGGTCAACCGCCGCGACTGGCAGCGCTGGGCGGTCGCGGTCGGCGACCGGAACCCGCTCTGGTTCGACTCGGATTATGCTCGCGCGCAAGGTTACCGGGACATCATCTGCCCGCCGCTGTATCTGCAATACGCCATCCTAGGGGTCACGCCGTTAGAGGAGCTACGGCCCGACGGATCGTCCGGCGCGGTATCGGGCAGCCTCGCGTTTCCGCGCGCACCCAAGCGGATGGCCGGGGGTGAGAGCACGACATTTCGTGGGCCGGCGTATCACCGCGACGAGATCGACATGGTCCGAACCATCGAGTCAATCGTGGAAAAGCAGGGCCGCTCCGGCAATTTCGTCTTGGTGACCTGGCGAACGGTCTACCGCAACCAGCACGCTGAATTGCTCGCCGAGGCCACGACTTCGATGATCGCTCGACCCTAGGAGTGCCGTGAGCCGTGAGCAGATCTTCTACGACGACGTCCAACCGGGCGACACCTTGCCAACGCTGACCATCGCGCCCGACGAACGGCAGCTGTTCTTTTTCAGCGCGGCAACATACAACGGTCACCGCATCCACTACGACAAGGACTGGGCCGGCACGGTCGAGGGTTACGACGACGTCATCGTGCAGGGCCCATTGCAGGCCGCGTTGCTGGCTCGGGCCGTCACCGACTGGATCGGCGGGCTGGGACGCCTGATCGAGTATTCCGTGCAGAACCGCGCGGTCGCCCTGGTCGGCCAAGAGTTGACGTTCGGCGGCTCGGTGACCGGAAAACGGCGGTCCGGCGATGTCGGCCTGGTCGACCTGGAAATCGCCGGGCGACGTGACGAGACGGTGCTGATGCCGGGCACCGCCACGGTTGCGCTACCGCTACGTGGTGATCACCGATGACGGGCCTGCGCGGCGAGGCGGCGATCATCGGTATCGCGGAATTACCCGCCGAACGCAAGCAGACCCGGCCACCGTCGTTCACCCTGGACCAGTACGCGCTGCTGGCCAAGATGGTCCTCGACGATGCCGGCGTGGATGCCGCGGTGGTCAACGGCCTGGTGTGTCACGGCCTGGCCGAGTCCGACATGTTCGCGCCGGCGACGCTGTCTGAGTATCTCGGATTGCCGGTGAACTTCGGGGAACGGGTGGACCTGGGCGGTGCGACCGCTGCGGGGATGGTGTGGCGGGCCGCGACCGCAGTCGAAATCGGGCTGTGCGACGCGGTTTTGGCTGTCGTTCCCGGATCCGCGATCCTGCCCACCTCCACGCGTCATCCGGCGCCGGCGCCTAGTTGGCTCGGTGCATCGAGTGGCAAGTACGGCTCACCACAGGCCGAGTTCGAGATCCCATACGGCAACGTCGGCCAGAACGGGCCCTACGCGCAGATTGCCCAGCGGTACGCCGCGCTTTTCGATTATGACGCAACGGCTCTGGCAAAGATTGCGGTCGACCAGCGGACCAATGCCTGCGCGCATCCCGGGGCGGTGTTTCACGGCAAGCCCCTCACGGTCGACGAGGTGCTGGCCAGCCCGATGATCGCCGATCCCATCCACATGCTCGAGACGGTGATGCGGGTGCAGGGCGGAACCGGCGTCCTGATCGCCAATGCCGACATCGCGCGTCGCGCGCGTCACCGTCCGGTCTGGATCCGGGGATTCGGCGAGCGCATCGCATTCAAGACCGCGACCTATGCCGAGGACTTGATGAAAACACCCGTATCACGCGCGGCCGAACGAGCTTTCGCCATGGCGGGCCTCACACCATCGGACATGGACATGGCATCGCTGTACGACTGTTACACGATCACCGTCTTAATGACGCTCGAGGACGCCGGATTCTGCGGCAAGGGTGACGGCATGACCTGGGTCAACCAGCGAGACCTCACCTTCGCCGGCGACTTCCCACTCAACACCGCGGGCGGACAACTCTCCTTCGGCCAGGCGGGCATGGCGGGTGGCATGCACCATGTCGTCGACGCCGCGCGGCAAATCATGGGCCGGGCCGCCGCGGCGCAGGTCGCCGACTGTAACCACGCATTCGTCAGTGGGACGGGCGGCATCATGAGTGAACAGGTCGCACTCGTAGTCGGGGGTGACTGAAATGACCGAGGCGGTACCGCTTCCGGAAGCCACGCCCGTATCGGCGCCATTCTGGCAGGCTCTCACCGAGCACCGAATCATGGTGCAGTTCTCGCCGTCGCTGGGACGCTACCTGTTCTACCCACGCACACTCGCACCGGGCACCCTGGCCGACGACCTCGAATGGCGCGAAATCGACGGTGCCGGAACGGTATATACGTTTACCATCGCTCGCCGCCCTACCGGTCCACCATGGGCGGACGCCGTTCCGCAGCTTCTCGCCGTCGTCGAGTGGGACGCCGGGCCCCGCTTCAGCACCGAACTCGTCGACGTCGACCCGGCCAACGTCCGGATCGGGATGCGGGTGAGCCCGGTGTTCTGCGACGTCGGTGAGATGACCCTGCTCAAGTATCGGCCGACCGATGTTTGAGACCGTGCAGCAGTTGCTGCGGTCCCGGCTGCACGACGACACTTCCGCGGTGGCCTACGGCGATCAGACGTGGACCTGGCGCCGACACCTGGCTGAAGCCGCGGCCGAAGCCTCGATGATGATCGGACTCGCCGACCCGGCGCGTCCATTGCATGTCGGTGCGCTGCTGGCGAATTCACCCGCCATGCTGCGCTCGATGGCGGCCGCCGCGCTGGGTGGTTACGTGTTGTGCGGGATCAACACCACGCGCCGCGGAGCCGGGTTGGCAACCGACATCCGGCGTGCGGACTGTCAGCTGCTGCTGGTCGATGCCGATCATCGCGGTCTGCTTGACGGACTCGACCTGACCGACATCACCGTGATCGACGTGACCTCGCCACATTACGACGACGGCGTCGCGGCGGCGCCGCCCCTTATCCCGCATCGCGAGGTCGGCTTCGACGACACCCTCATGATGATCTTCACCTCGGGGACCAGCGGCGACCCCAAGGCGGTGCGGTTCTCGCACGTGATGGCAATCATGTGCGGCGCCAGCCTGATTGGACAGTACGACGTGACCGCCGACGACGTGTGCTACCTCGCGATGCCGCTGTTTCATTCCAACGGTGTGGCCGCCGGTTGGGCCGTTGCCATCGGAAGCGGTGCGACAATGGTCCCGGCTCGATTCTCGACGTCGAGATTCTTGGCCGATGTCCGTCGCCACAGCGTCACCTACCTGAACTACGTCGGCAAGCCGTTAGCCCTGCTGCTGGCCACCCCCGAGCGCCCCGACGACGCCAACAACACGCTGCGCATCGCATTCGGCAACGAGGCGTCCGACCGCGACATCGAGGAATTCGCCCGGCGATTCGGCTGCCGAGTGGTGGACAGCTTCGGATCCAGTGAGTTCGCGGTGATCATCACCCGCGAGGACGGCACACCGCCCGGATCCATCGGCAAAGGGTATCCCGGTGTCGCCGTGTATGATTCGCAGACCGTAACCGAGTGTGCAACGGCGATTTTCGATGAGAACGGCGCGCTGGCCAATTTCGACGAGGCGGTCGGGGAGCTGGTGAACACTCAGGGCTCGGGCCCGTTCGCCGGCTACTACAACGATCCTGCGGCCACCAGCGAGCGAATGCACCACGGCATGTACTGGTCCGGGGATCTGGCCTACCGCGATGCCGACGGCTGGATCTACCTGGCCGGCCGGACCTCCGACTGGCTACGGGTGGACGGCGAGAACCTGGCCGCGGCGCCCGTCGAGCGAGTCCTGCAGCGGCTCGAGCCGATCAGTCAGGTTGCGGTGTACGGCATTCGAGACGACATCGGCGACCTGGTGATGGCTGCCGTTGTCCTGCACGACGGCCAGTCGCTGACCACCGAGGAGTTCGAGAAGTTTCTCGCGCATCAATCCGACTTGTCGCCGAAGGCATGGCCCCGGTTCGTGCGGATCAACGATGCGCTTCCGCAGACAGCTACCACGAAGATCCTCAAGCGGGACCTGATCCGAGCCGGGGTGACCGCCGAGGGCGGCATCCTGTGGGAGCGTTCTGGACGGGGCACCTCCTATGCCGTGGTGAACTAGCGCGTGGCGCTGATGTACTCCGAGTGCATGATCTCGTCGAGATCCAGGTCGACCTGAGCCGGCGTCCGGCGATACTCGCGTTGCAGTTCCGGATTGGTACGGACCGGGTCGATGGCCCAGCCGTGATCCGTTAGCCATTGCGCGGGTTTGGTTTTCGTCGCGTCGTCGTAGGTCAAGGTGGAGAAGTCGACGTCACCGGACAGGTTGAGGCCGGGGTAGCGCTCTTCCAGTGCCGAGAGGCGGTCCTGGTTAAGACAGGAGCCCAGGGCGCCGATTGCGAGCCGACTGCCCGGGGCCGTGAGGTCGGTGATGCGACTGAACAGCGTGTCCTGAGCGTCGCTGTTCAGGTAGGGCAGGATGCCTTCCACAGACCACGCCGAGGGGAGCGTCGGATCGAAGCCGGCTGCCTTCAAGGGAATCGACCAGTCGTCGCGGAGATCGGCCGCGACGTCGCGCCGGTCAGCGGCAGCTTCGGCTGAGTGCTCGGCCATCACCCGCGCCTTGAACTTCAGAACCATCGGCTGGTCGATCTCGAATACCGTTGTGCTGCGTGGCCACTCAAGGCGGTAGGCACGTGAGTCGAGCCCGGCTGCCACGATCACGGCCTGACGGATGCCCAACATCGCTGCGGCGATGAAGAATTCGTCGAAGAACCTGGTTTGCACCCCATACAGCCGAGGGAAGGCCGACGCCGCTTCGGATCTGCTCGGGTCGGCAAGAACCTTGTTCAGAAATCCGTCCCCGGAGGCCGCGATGAAATGCGCGGCGTACTCGTCCCGCACCAGCGGGTGCTCGGCCGCGGCGTGGAGCGCGCGCCACCCGGCGACCAGCAGCGCCGTGTAACCGACGCCGCTGACAATGTCCCACGTGTCGCCGTCGAGGCGGTCCTGCGCCCACCTGTCACTCATCGAAATCCCCTCACAGTTCCAGTAATACGGTCACGGGTCCGTCGTTGACCAGCTCGATCTGCATATGGGCACCAAAGACCCCGGTCTGAACCTCGGCGCCCAGACCCCGCAGCGCCTGGATGAATTCGTCGAGCAGCGGTTCGGCTACCGGCCCGGGCGCGGCGGCGTTCCACGAGGGCCGACGGCCTTTCGCTGTATCGGCGTACAGGGTGAACTGGCTGACCACCATGATCGGCGCGGCCGTGTCAGATGCTGACCGCTCCTCGTCGAGAATCCTTAATTGCCAGAGCTTTTCGGCGAGCCGACGGGCTTTGCCGGCGTCGTCGCTGTGCGTCACGCCGACCAGTGCCAGCAGGCCCTGGCCGTGGGGGCTGATCGCACCGACGACCTCGCCGTTTACCGACACCGTTGCCGAAGCAACCCGCTGCACGAGAACCCGCATCCCCCGATGCTGCCACGCGGTGCGAGTAGGGTCGTGATGTGTCTGTACTGGTCGCCTTCTCGGTCACACCGCTCGGGGTCGGTGAGGGTGTCGGCGAGCTCGTCGCCGAAGCCGTCCGGGTGGTTCGCGAGTCGGGGCTGCCGAACAAGACCGATTCGATGTTCACGGTGATCGAGGGTGACAGCTGGGGGCAGGTGATGGCCGTCGTCGAACGGGCCGTCGACGCGGTCGCCGCCAGGTCGTCGCGCGTCAGCGTGGTGATCAAAGCGGACTGTCGCTCCGGCGTCAGCGACGCGATGAGCAGCAAGACTGAGTCGGTGGAACGTCACCTCGCCGAGCGCGCCTAATGTCATAGCGGTGAGTGCACGCGCAGGCATAGTCGTTACTGGTACCGAGGTCCTCACCGGTCGGGTGGCCGACCGCAACGGCCCCTGGATCGCCGATCGGCTGCTCGAACTCGGCGTCGAACTGGCCCACATCACTATTTGCGGCGACCGGGCGTCCGACATCGAGGCGCAGCTGCGCTTCCTGGCCGACGAAGGTGTCGACTTGATCGTCACCAGCGGTGGGCTCGGGCCCACCGCCGACGACATGACGGTGGCCACCGTGGCACGCTTCTGCGGCCTCGAGCTCGCGCTGGACCCCGAACTCGAGAACAAGATCGCCGAGATTCTGAAAAAGCTGATGGCGCGCATCGGTTCCGGCGATTTCGAGGCCGTGCGGGCCGCCAACCGCAAGCAGGCCATGGTCCCGGCTGGCGCCACCGTGATGGATCCGGTCGGCACCGCGCCCGGCGTCGTCATCCCCGGTAAGCCGACCGTCGTCGTGCTGCCAGGTCCGCCGCGCGAACTGCAGCCGATGTGGAGAACCGCGGTACAAACACGTGCCGTCCAGGAAGCCATCGCGGGACGGACCGTCTACCGCCAGGACACCATCAGGATGTTCGGGCTGCCCGAATCCGGCCTCGCCGAGACACTGCGCGAGGCCGAGCACGAGGTACCCGAATTCGGCGCGCTGGAGGTCACCACCTGTCTGCGCCGAGGTGAGCTCGAGATCGTCACGCGCTACGAGCCCGACGCTGCGGACACGTATCGCCGGTTGACCGAACTACTCCGAAATCGGCACGGACAGCAGATCTTCTCTGAAGACGGCTTGCAAGTCGACGATCAGATCGCGCAGCTGTTGACTGGGCGCCGGATAGCGACGGCCGAATCATGCACCGGGGGGCTGCTGGCAGCCCGGCTGACCGAACGTCCCGGCTCATCGGCCTACCTCGCCGGAGGTGTGGTGGCCTACGCCAACGACGCGAAGACCGAATTGCTCGGTGTCGATCCCGCGCTGATCGATGCGCACGGCGCGGTGTCCGAGCCGGTGGCCGAGGCGATGGCGGCCGGCGCGCTCCACCGCTTCGCCGCCGACACCGCCGTGGCCATCACCGGCATCGCCGGGCCCGGTGGGGGAACCGACGACAAACCGGTCGGCACCGTCTGCTTCACCGTGGCGATGGCCGGCGACACACCGTCCACCCGAACACTTCGACTACCCGGCACCCGCAACGACATTCGCGAGCGGTCGACGACAGTGGCGATGCATCTGCTGCGCCAAACGCTCCTACATCACCGTTAGCATGACCGGGTGTCCTACCTGCTTCGGCCGTTTGCACTGGCGTGGCGGTATTGGCCGCAGATAGCGGCGTGCTATCTGGTTGGCATGCTGGCCCGCAAGGGTGCGGTCGAATGGGCCGCCTACGTCGGACACGATCATGCCTTTTGGGCGGCGATGATCATGCCGTTCGCGGGGCTGGCCACGTTGGGGTCGTATGTCGCGATGTTCCTGGTGGTCCGCCGGGGGGTGCCCGCGCTGGCCGATCTGCCCAGGCCTTCGCTTCGCGGGGCTGATCTGTTCTCCTCGATCATCGCACCGTTCTTTGCGATCTACCTGGCTTGGCAACTGTTCAAAGAAGACTGGCTGGCGTACATGGCGCGTTCGCTGGATTACCAGTTGGACGCGGCGTTCAGCGGGGCGGCCAATCAGGCACTACAAGTGCCCAAAACGACGTTCTTCGTCATCGGCGGTGCGCTGATCATCCGCTACCCCTTGCGCTACTTCGCCGGCCGTTTACCGCGATGGCTCACCGCGGTACGCATTTACATCGACTCGCTCTGGGTCTTTCTGGTGCTGAGCTATTCCCTCTCAGCCGGATTCACGTTTCTGGTCAACCCGTCCGGCTGGCTGGCCAAACGTCGAATTGTGGTGTGTTTCAACGGTACCCGCGCCGAACTGTTCGCCCATGTCAAGCCCCTGCAGGTCGCCTGGCATGGCCTGACCTGGGCGTTGAAGACGGTGTTCGGCGGGGCGGGCGTGCCGTTGATGTGGCTTGCCGTGATCGGCATCGTCTACGGGGTTTCGACGCAGGCCGACTGGCGTGCCGCGGCGCGCCGAACCGTGGGTGAGCGCAGCGCGGCCCTGCTGGAGAAGATGTTGCCGGCGAGGCGGTTCGAGCGCAGTTGGTCGGTGATGCCGACATCGTTGCGCGGCAAGGTGTCCGACTACGCGAAGTCGAAGACCGGGCGGTATCAACCGATCGTCGACTCGGCCAAGCTGATCCTGCACGGCGGTCCGGTCGCGCTGGCGTCCTATGTGCTGGCCTATCTGGTGCTGGCCTGGCTCGATGTAGCGGGCAGCTTCTACGGCCCATCGAACGATCACGGCTACCTGATCCGGGGCATGGCATGGGTCCTCGGTCCACACGACTGGGGGTTTTGGACGTCGTTCATGCCGACGCTCGACCTGGTATCCCAGCTGATAGTTGTGCCGCTGCGAATCGCGTTGATTGCCACTGCATTCGGCTACTGCTGGACACACGCCACCCGCGCGCAGCTGGCGGCGCACGACGCGCGCCTAGAGCATGATGCGCAAGAGGATGGCGTTGTTCGTGTCGGTGACGTCGACAGCGGTGGGGGTGACGTCGCTGGGCAGCAGGAAGTTGAACTGCAGGGCACCAGGTTTGCTACAGAACTCGGTGGCACCGCGGCTGACCGGGAAAGTGGTGCCGGAGGCAAACTGGTCTTGCCACCGTCGCCGTCCATCCGTCAGGACGCCGACACATTGCCCGGGGACCGGGCTCCCGGTCCGCTCGATGGTGACCGCGGTTAACACCGCTCCCTTGGGTATCGAGGGTCCGAATCGCCTCTCCGGCAGCGTGCCGGTGCGATGGACCGAGGCGAGCCGCCAGGTCTGACCCAATATTGACGCGCTGCCTCCGCGGCCGATAACACGCTGCGTATCGACGGTCCGTCGATACGACGACCACTGCGGATACAGCTCGAGCACGCAGAGGGTGACGACCGCGGCGATCACAACCGCGAGCCCGATCAGGTTTCGGGCCCATAGTCGGCTCATTCGGCCGGACCGACCACGTAGGGCCGCACCGTGACGAAATCGGCACGGGTCGGCGATCGCTTGTCGAGGTCGACCACGACTCGGCTGCTGAGCCGTTCGTCGCCGCCGGGCCACACCCGCAGCTGGAACGGCTTGACGATCGACGGTCCAATCAGCTCCGGCGCCACGTCGAAGACCCAGTACCCGTGTTGCGGCAGGCCCGGTTCGATCCGGACGTCGTACCCACGGGCCGAGCGGATGGACGCCGGGTAGACATTTGCGCCCAGCACCAGATCGGCCGCTGCCAGCGTCGAGGACTCGATCGCCGAGATCGTGGCGTCAACCACCAGCCACACTCCCGCCGCGGACATCGTTTCAAACGAATGCGGTCCCAAGGGGAATTTGCCCTTTGGGGCGATTCGCACGCCCGTGGCCGTGACGGCCAGTGAACGTCCGCGCACCTGATTGTCCAGGCTGCCGTGCACGTCGAACGGTGCGTAGATCTGGGTCGGGACCGGCAAGTGGTGCCACAGCATCGCTGACGCGGCGACAAGCACCGTCGTTACCGGCAGCACCGCTCGTTGCGCGAGGCCGCCACGTCCGCCGTTCATCGCTTCACCACCGGCAGTGTGATCTGCGCAAAACTGGTGTCACTGGACAGCCAGACCTTTCCGTACGTCACGATCATCTCCCGCAATTGTTTCTTCCAAACCCGCAGCGTCACACTGGAACCGGGCTTGATCTCGCCAATTGGCAGCTTCCAGACGAACAGCAATTCGTCGGACAATTTGGGTCCAAGCGCACCGACGATCGACGCATCCGCGATCCGGAACGCTCCGAGGGATTCCTTGCTCGGTTTCTGCAGGTCGAATAGGTCGTCGTGGGAGCCAGTGCCGAGTCCGCCTCGGATCGGCCCGTCGTTGCGAACTGTGCTCACCAGGGCGAGATAGTCGTACCCGGGTTTGGGTGGTGCCACGATGCGTGTGCCGGCGCGGATTTCGTCGAACAGCAGCGCCCTTTTGACGGTGAGGGTGAACTCGCCATCGCTGTAGGGTTGGCCGACGTTGAAGACCGTGGGTTTGGCTTCCACGTCATCCAGTCCGCCGAACAGCGCGGCGACCGCGATGACCGCCCCGGCGATCAGATGCCAGAGTTGGGGGAGTTTGAGCTGGGCCAGTTCGCCGCGAATGAAGCCCTTGACGCCGCCGGACATACCGCTGAGCCTATCGGCTGCCGCTCAACGCGGTTGCGCTGCTTTCGTCGCTGCCGAACCGGATTCCGGTCGCGTCCCTGCCGATCGCCGTCAACACGGCGACCGCGACCAGAACGGGCCCGATCGTGACGGCCAACGCAAAGGGATACCCGTGAGTCTCGGCCAGCCGTTCCTGGATCGGTAAGTTGAACGCCGCCAACAGATTTCCCAACTGGTAGGTGACCCCCGGATAGAAGCCGCGGATGGCATCCGGCGACATCTCGGTTAGGTGCGCGGGAATCACGCCCCACGCGCCCTGCACCGCGAACTGCATGAGGAACGAGCCGAGGCAGAGCATCGCGGCGGAATGGGAGTAGGCGAACAGCGGCACTATCGGCAGTCCGAGCACGGCGCAGAACACCACGGTGTATCGGCGGCCGAACCGCTGCGATAGCGAGCCGAAGATCAGCCCGCCCGCGATCGCACCGATGTTGTAAATCACCACAATCCATTTGGCGCTGGCATGGGACAGCGCCGCACCACCGTTGTGGGTCGCCGACAGGAACGTCGGGTACACGTCCTGGGTGCCGTGACTCATCCAGTTGAAGGCCGCCATCAGCAGCACCAAGTAGATGAACCGCCGGATGACGGCCGCGTCCCGCAGAACATCGCCAATCCTGGTGCGCGTCAACTTCATCCGGTCCTGCGCGGCCTCCCAGACCTCGGACTCCTGTACCCGGTAGCGAATGATCAGGCTGATCAACGCCGGGATGACGCTCAACCCGAACAGCCAGCGCCAGGACAAGCCGAGCTGGTCGATCACCAATAGCGACGCCACCGTGGCGAGCAGGTAGCCGAACGCGTACCCCTCTTGGAGCAGGCCCGAGAAGAACCCCCGTCGCTCGACGGGGACCTTCTCCATCGCCAGCGCGGCGCCGAGCCCCCATTCGCCACCCATCCCGATGCCGTACAGCAGTCGCAGCACAACAAGCACCGTGAAGTTCGGCGCGAACGCGCACAGGAAACCGACCACAGAATAAAACACCACGTCCACCATCAGCGGGAGCCGCCGACCGACCCGGTCGGCCCACAGTCCGAAGAGCAGGGCGCCGACCGGACGCATGAGCAACGTCGCGGTGGTGAGGAACGCGACTTCAGCCTTGGTGTGATGAAATGTCTTCGCGATGTCGGCGTACACCAGCACCACGAGAAAGTAGTCGAAGGCATCCATCGTCCAGCCCAGCATCGCGGCGATGAACGAGTTGCGTTGGTCCTTGGTCAGCGACGGGTTCGCGGGCACCCGCTCCGTCTATCACACGGCGTGCAACGGTGTCGCGCGCAAAACAAGAATTCACTTCTTTTCGATGGTGTCCCAAAGCTCGATCATGGTGCGAAGAATCTCCTCGGCGAAACCTAGGCCGGCGAGATGGCTTTCACCCGGGAGCGTATAGAGCTCGGCGTCGGGCAATCGACTGACAACGTGCTGTCCGTGGGCGAACGGGACAATGTGGTCCTTGTCGCCGTGCCACCAGCGGACCGGGATTTTGACCTCGTCGAGCGCGAAGCCCCAGTCCTTGGCAAAAACGATGATGTCGGCGAACGGCGCAGCCAGTTGCTTGCGGGAACCGTTGAGCAGGTCGTCGAGGAACATCGCCTTGAACTCAGGGCGCACCAGCAGCCGGCGATCACCCTCGGGGGACACCCCGGCGTACAGGTAGAGGGCGGGTTCGGCGACCGGCTTCAGCAGCCGGATGAACCAGGCCGCCGCCAACCGGATCGGGAGCCCGGCCACCTTCAGCAGCGGCGCAACCGTACTGCCGAGCGCCATCAAGCCGCCGCTCATCGCCTCGGGGCCGACCGTCGGGGCCACACCGCCCAGCACCCCGACCGCGACGACACGATCGGGCATTGCCGCCGCGCAGGCCAGGGTGTACGGACCTCCGCCGGACAGCCCGATGACAATCATCTTGTCGATGCCCAGCGTGTCGGCGACGGTACGCAGGTCGTCGGCGAAGGCGAAAACGTTCGCGTACTGGTGGGGAGTCGACGAGCCGATGCCGGGCCGGTCGATCCCGATCAGCCGGATGTGATTGTCCTGGGCGTAGACGCGGGCTTCGGCGGGGATCTGCCGTCGCGCGCCTGGCGTGCCATGCAGCCAGAAGATAGGACGCCCATGCGGGTCGCCGAATTCGGCGAAACCCAGCTGCCGGTCGTCGCCGACCGCGATGTTGCCCTCCAGCCTGGGACGCGCAATCGAATAAGCCATGAGCGCAGTCTGACATGGACCGGTCCGGTGCGATCCAGCTTGGGCAACTGCCCGGTCCGTTTCGGCGCGACGACCCGGTCGGTGGTGCAGGCTGCATACAACACCGTGGATCCTGCCGACGGGAGCGAGCTATGCGCATCATCGATGCCGACGGACACGTCGCGGAGGATCCGTCGCTGGCGATCGAGGCCCTCAAACGCTGGCCGCAACTCGTGACGGTCAGCGCCGACCGTCGGCCGCGACTGGTGATTGAGGGACGTAACTATCCCGAAGACAGCGGTCCGGGCGCGGGCTGCCCACCCGAGCATGGGATCAGCGACGCACCGGACATCAACTGCAGGTCGGTCGAGGGTGTGTTGGGCGATGCCGATCGCGACCACATCGCCACCATGGTGCTGTACCCCAGCCTTGGGCTGTGCGCGCCGAGCATCGAAAACCCTGATCTCGCAGGAGGGTTCGCGCGCCTGTACAACCAGTGGATCACCGACTTCTGCGCGCCGGGGGCCGGTCGGCTACACGGCGTTGCGGTGACCCCGATTGAGCATGGGCAGTTGGCCATCGACGTCATGCGGGAAGCCAAGGAGCTGGGCCTGGTGGCGACCCTGGTTCCGCCGGCGCTCAAGAACCGCAACCTCGATCACCCCGACCTCGACCCGTTCTACGCTGCCGCGGTCGAGCTCGATATGCCGCTCGGGATTCATGGTGCGCCGGGCATCCACCTGCCGAAGATCGGTGTCGATCGCTTCACGAATTATGTTCAGGTGCACTGCATCAGCTTTCCGTTCGACCAGATGACGGCGATGACCGCGATGGTCTCCGGCGGTGTCTTCGATCGGCATCCGGGGCTGCGGGTGGCCTTCCTCGAGGCCGGTGTCGGCTGGGTGCCGTTCTTCATCGACAGGCTGCACGAGCACTTCGAGAAGCGCGGCAACTGGATCGAGCGCGGGTGGCAGCGCGACCCGCAGGAGTACCTGCACGCCGGCAACATCTTCGTCACCTGCGAGCCGGAGGAGCCGATCCTGCCCGGGGTCATCGACGTGCTGGGCGACGACTTCATCATGTTCGCCAGCGACTACCCCCACTGGGACGGCGAGTGGCCGGAGAGCACGAGGCATCTGCGCACGCGACCCGACCTCAGCGAGGACGCACGCGCGAAAATCGGCGGGCTCAATGCGCAGCGTTTTTACGGTCTGAATTAGCGCGACTCGCACGTTCGCTCGCCGCCTCGACAGCCAGGTGCCAGCCGGGGTGAGATGGTCACCGCGTGAGCGTGACATGCCTTGCACGGCAACCGCTTTCGATTACCTGATGGGAAGTCCGGTGATTGCCCGACCGATCACCAGTCGTTGAATCTCACTGGTGCCCTCGAAGATCGTGAAGATTTTCGCATCCCGGTGCATCCGCTCAACCGGATAGTCACGGGTGTATCCGTTGCCGCCGAGAATCTGGATCGCCTCGTCGGTGACGTACACCGCCGTCTCGCTGGCGTACAACTTCGCCATCGACCCCTCGGCCGAGGTGAAGGTCTTGTTGTTGCGCTGCATCCAACTGGCCCGCCACACCAGCATCCGTGAGGCGTCGATGCGGCTCTTCATGTCGGCCAATTTGAAAGCGACAGCTTGGAATTCGGCGATCTTGCGGCCGAACTGCTCACGCTGGCCCGAGTATTCGAGGGCGTACTCGTAGGCCGCGCGGGCGATACCCAGAGCCATCGCGCCCACGGTGGGACGCGTCCGCTCGAACGTCATCATCGCGGCTTGGCTCGAGGTTCGGTGTCCCTCCTTGATCCTGGCTATCCGACTCTCGAATTTCTCGCGGCCACCGAGGATCAGCTCGCCGGGAAGCCGGACGTCGTCGAGCACCACTTCGGCGGTGTGCGACGCCCGGATGCCGTGCTTCTTGAATTTCTGTCCCTGGGACAGGCCCTTCGTGCCGGGCGGCACGATGAACGTGGCCTGCCCACGGGTGCCCAGTTCGGGCTCCACGGATGCCACCACGACGTGGACGTTGGCGATGCCGCCGTTGGTCGCCCACGTCTTGGTTCCGTTGAGCACCCACTCGTCGCTGGCTTCGTCGTATTTCGCCCGGGTGCGAACGGCGCCGACGTCCGAACCGGCTCCTGGCTCGGACGAGCAGAACGCGGCCAACTGGGGATCGCCGGGGCTGCCGAACATCTGCGGCAGCCACTCACCGATCTGTTGCGGCGTTCCGTTTGCGGCCAGGGCGGCCGCGGCGAGGCCGGTGGCCATGATGGACAACGCAATGCCGGCGTCGCCCCAAAACATTTCCTCGAAGACGGTCGGCATGCCCAGCCCGCTGGCTTCGCCTGCCATCTGCGCGAACAGGTCCGGAGTGTAAAGCCCGACCTTGGCGGCCTCCTGAATGATCGGCCAGGGCGTTTCTTCCCGCTCGTCCCACTCGGCTGCCGCCGGGCGGATCACCGAGTCGGCGAACTCGTGCACCCAGTCACGGACCTGCACCACTTCATCGGACAGCTCCAGCGAAAAGGTCGCGTCCATTAGCGCTCCTATCAGGCGTTGCGCCCGCACTCAGGTGGCACCCGTCGAGTTCGGCCACTAGTGCCAACAGTAAACGCTTGTATACTGAGTGGACAAACCGGCAGCTCAGAGGGGCTCCAGCCGTAGGGTTCGGACAGCTAGGGAAGCTGCCCGTCCATCATCTTGACATCTACGCCGGAGTCGACCGTGGACTGCGTGGCGTCACCCACGCCGCGGGCTTTATCGCCGCGGAACTCTGGGGTTCACCGGGTTGAATCACTTTGACTTGCTGAACCATCCGCGGGTCTACGCGAAACTGCGCGACTGGTTGTCCCAGTCAGCGCTGCCCCCGGCTGGCGTCAGCGATCAGAGCCGCGACGTCAGCGGCGACCGCTAGCGAGGGCTCATCCGTCGCGGCGTGATACCGCCCGGCCGCCGGGTCGTACGTCGCGCCGGCAATTGACCCGTGATCGGCGGGTAGCTCGACAACCTGCACGGGCCAGTGGTGTTCCCGCAGCGCCGAGGCGAATTCGTGGGCGACCGCGAGCGGGATCACTTGGTCGTCGACGCCGTGCAGAAGCGTGAACGGCGTCGAGTCCGACGCGTCCTGGAGTCGGTCGGCCGGAAGCTCCTGGAAGATCGGATCGGGAACCATGAAAGCGCCGGCCAGGCAGACGGTATGGGCAAAGGTGACGCCGAGCCGGCTCGCCTGGATGGTGAGCCCCGCCGCCGCGAGCCCTCCCATCGACCAGCCGACGAGCACGACACCGTCGGGGTCAGCGACGCGGTCTCGGGTGAACCGCACCGAGGCCAGCAGATCGGCGCGGCCACCGTCCGCGGCGGAGGAATCCCAGTCCGCGGCGACGACCCCGAGACCGTGGCTCGCGATCAGCTCGGCAAGCGACCGAACCGAGGAGCGCGCATCAGCCTGCTGGCCATGCCACAGCAAAACCGCGGGTTGGGCAAGGTCACCGAACACATCCGCCAGACGACCGACGGCGTATTCGAACGTCTGCATGCGGTGTGGTGATCTCGCGATTACTTGGGCGGCGCCGGCGGCGCAGCAGGTGCGGGTGTACCGCCGCCACCACCGATCAGCGAGTTGAGGATGCCCAGTCCCAGACCTGCCTGCTCCGGGGACTTGCCCGGATCCGGGACTGCGGCGTCGTTTTTCTGCCAGGCCTGGCAGCCGTCCGTCTTGAACGTCTTGTCTGTCGGCTCGATCCGCACGATCTGCGCCTTCTTGCTCATGGCGTTGTCGAGGGGTTGTTTGGCGTCGTCGCCGAGCCGCTTCCAGTAGCAGACGCCGCCATTAACCGGGCCGGCTGATGTGTATACGCCAGGGACGATGTCGGTTCCGACGTTGTACACGCCGTCCTTGTCGATCGTCGTTTTGGCGGCGGCGGGTGCCGGGCCTTGCCCAGCTGCCGGTGCTGCTCCGGCAGGTGGCGCCGGTGCCGGGGGAGGCGGGCCAGGCGCAGGGTCGGCGGCCGCGAGACCGGCCGGAGTAAACCAGCCGAACGCTAGGAGCGCCGTCGCGGCGGCAACCGTTGACTTGGGTGTCACGAATAGCAGCATACGGACTTCGCGAAACGAACGCCGGAGCGCAAACGAGGAACTAGGCGGTTTTGGTAAAGAGCGGCAGCAGCAGGCGACGCCGGGTCGTGGTGGCGTCGGCGAAGAACTGCAGTGCCTCGTGCACCGTCGCTGCGGTCGGGAAATCAATGTCCCCGTGCGTAACCAGCAATGTGAGGCTCACGGCTTGGCTCGGGATGACCGCCCACTCCAGGCCCGCCGCACCGCACGCGTCGTCAATGGCGTACAGCAACCGCACCGCCTGCGCGCCGAACGTGTCCACACCGGTCAAATCGAGCACAAAGGGCTTGTCCGGCAGGTTGAAATGCTGGGCGTACTTGATGACCTGATCCACGTTGCTCGCGTCGACTGAACCGGTGATGGTCACCACCGTGGCCAGGTGTCGGCACTGTGCGCGCACGAGGGCGCCGTTGCAATCGAAGGGAAGATGAGCGTGCCGCGGCGCCAAGTGGGCTGCCACCTTGATCGAGTCGTCCATTTCGCACTTCCCCCGTTCCCAAACACCGCTTACTGCACAACCAGGATCAGCGATGGCCCTGATCTGTTTGAGACGCTAATTGCCTACTCTAAGGTCACCTGTTCCAGCCTTTAATACTTTGCTAAGAAACGATTTCACGCGCTCGCAACAAAGTTGGGGAGCGGCTCAGTCGTTGCCCCAGCCGTCCCAGAAAGTGATGCTCTCCGCGGGCGGCCGCGCGGCCGGCTTGAAATCCGTGCCGATCGTGTAGGCCACCGGGAAAAGTGCCGCCTGAGTGACCGTGTCGGGGATCCCCAGCAGTTCGGCCACTTCGCGCTCCTTGGCCAAATGCATTGTGGTCCATACCGATCCGAGTCCCCGTGACCTCAGTGCCAGCATGAAGCTCCAGCCGGCCGGGATGATCGACGCCCACGCCGACGACGCGACGACGGCGTCGTTGCCGTCGAAACGGCGTTGCAGACACGGGATGACGTGCACGGGTACCTCGGCGAGGGTGTCGGTGAGAGTGAGCGCACTGTTCAGCACCCGTCGGGTCTGCGGGTCGGACTCCGAGGCGGCCATCTGCGGCAGGTAGTGCACGCCGATGCTCCGGTAGATCTCCGCGATCGCGGCCCGCTTGTCGGCGTCGGTGATCACCAGCCAGCGCCAGTCCTGCGCGTTGCTCGACGTGGGAGCCTGCATGGCGAGCTGCAGGCATTCCATGATCACGTCTCGACCGACCGGCCGGGTCAGGTCGAGACGTCGGCGAACCGAGCGCGTGGTGGTCAGCAGCTCGTCGACCGACGCGATGTCCACTCGTCTCCTCAGATGTCGATCGCGCAGGACTGGTCGACGCCGAGGACGCTCAACGAGCGCCCGAGGCCGAGAAACACCGCCACGCACAGTGTCAGATCGAGAATCTCCGGATCGGAGAAACAGTCACGCAGTCGCTCGAAGAACCCGTCGTCGATCGATCCGTGGTCGGTCGCGAAGCGTTCGGCGTATTCGATTGCCAGGCGTTGTCGCGCCGTGTAGCCGGGAAAGGTGGCGTAGGCCGCCACGTTCGCGTAGAGCTCCGGCGCGACGGCGGCCTCGACGACCGAGGGTGCCCGAAAGTCCGAACACGCGATGCAGTCGTTGATTTGCGCGATTCGCATTCTGGCCAGTTCGCGTTCCTCCGGTGGTAGCACGCTCTGCTGGTAGGCGCCGCGAATCATCCGCTCGACCATGTCGCCGAGCGGCGGTCGCAGCGTCCAGATCATCGCTGCCTCGCCACCGGGGCCGTCGGGCACGTGGAGTCTGGCCATGGTTGTGAGCCAACCAGATGCGTGTCGTCGGCGTCTAGGTTATCCGCCAGGCGGTACCCGCGATCCGAGACATACCCGCTGACGAGGTATCAACCGTCGGCTGTTAAGTCGTTGACCCGGCTCAGGATTCGGCTGGCTTCGGCGGTCATGTCGGTGACGATGTCGCCGGCTGTGCGCACGGCGTGTATGAGACTGATCGATTCGCCGATGAGAATCGCGGCGGCTTCGAAATCTTCTGCAGCGACTGCTATTTCGAAGGTATTGATCGCCTCGGGCAGTGAGGCCAACAGGTCGGCTTCGTTGCCGTGCCAACCGTCGACGAACGGGTTACTCAAAGCCCGCTCGTTGTATTCGGGCGGCCAATCCAACTGCCGCACGTGGTCGTAAACCCGCGTGCGGTAGGTGCTGTCGCCGCTGGCCCCGATCGCCCGCTCGTGCGCGCGCGGTGACACCAGCGCCTCGGGGGACGCCCAAAACCTGGTGCCGACCACCACACCGTCGGCACCGAGGGTCAGCGCCGCCGCGAGTCCGCGGCCGTCCGCGACACCCCCGGCGGCCAGGACCAGCGTCTCTGGTGCGCGCGCAGCGGCCAGATCGACAATGTCGGGCACCAGCGTGAATGTGGAGCGCACCGTCATGCCGTGTCCGCCGGCCTCGCCACCTTGGGCGACCACGATCTCCGCGCCGGCGTCGAGTGCCTGGCGTGCGTGCTCGAGTGTCTGGGCCTGCGCGATGAGTGGAATTCCGGCTGCGTGGATGCGTTCGGCGAACGGCTCGAGCTCGCCGAACGACAGCATCACCGCCGCCGGCTGCCTCCCGAGTGTCTCGTCGAGCAGTTCGGGCTTGCGGGCCAGACTCCAGGTGATGAAGCCACACCCGACCCGGGCGCCGTCGGCCATCCCGAACTCGCGCTCTAGCCAGGCCGAATCGCCGTATCCGCCGCCGATCAGTCCCAGACCGCCGGCCGTCGTCACCGCTGCGGCGAGCTTGCCGCCCGAGGTCAGCGCCATCGGCGCCGAGACGATTGGGTGCTCGATGCCGAAGAACTCGGTGAGGCGCGTTTTCATGCGAGTTCTTTGGTCAGAAACTGGGCTCGTCCGTGGCCGAAAGACCAGTCGTCGTCGCCGTTCTCGGTGATCGACACGATGAGGTCCGCGGGGTCCAGCCCACATCGCTGCGCCAGATTCGCCGCGGCCAACTTGTAAAACCGTTGTTTCATCTCCGGCGAGCGCCGCCGGCTCACCACGTGCACCACCAAAAGCGCGCCGGAACGTTCGATGCCAAGGCCGGTGTCCCAGGCCACGATTTCGTGGTTCGGATGTGTGCGGACGACTTGATAGCGGTCACGCTCCGGCACGCCGAATGCCTCGACGACCGCATCGTGCAGCGCATCAAGCACACTACGGATCTCAGTGGGTTCTCGACCTTCGATCAGGTCGACATACAGCAGCGGCATGGCTTCTCCTCTGATGGCACCTGGCTTGGTGCTCACGCTAGAGAAGTCAACGCGCGCCGGGACCGTTCGCTTCCGCAACTTCGCGCACTCCCCGTGCGCTGCGTGGATATCGCCTGCCTGCGCATTCGCTTCGTGGCACACCGGGTCGGCGGCTCGCTATCGCCTTGGCGCACTGATACCCTGCCAACGCCGTCACCTATGACGAATGCGCCACCGGTGACAAGCCGCCGGTGGTCTCACGGAGAGATTGTTGTGCGCAGCGGAGATATCAAGGCCCTCACTGGACTTCGCATCATCGCCGCCGTGTGGGTGGTGCTGTTCCATTTCCGTCCGTTGCTGCGCGATGCCGTGCCGGGATTTCTCGACGCGCTGACCCCGGTGCTCAACTGCGGGGCCCAGGGTGTGGATCTGTTCTTCATCCTCAGTGGGTTCGTGCTGACCTGGAACTACCTCGACCGAATGGGTGGCGCCTGGTCGACTCGCGCCACCTTGCATTTCCTGTGGCTGCGGCTGGCCAGGGTGTGGCCGGTGTATCTGGTCACGCTGCACCTGGCGGCGCTGTGGATCATCTTCACGCTGCACGTCGGTCACGTACCGTCCCAGGAGATCGACCGGTTCACCGCGATCAGCTACGTGCGTCAGGTTCTGTTGACCCAGTTGTGGTTTCAGCCGTTCTTCGACAACTCGAGCTGGGACGGCCCCGCGTGGTCGATCAGCGCCGAGTGGTTGGCTTACCTGTTGTTCGGTCTGCTCGTGCTGGTGATTTTTCGGATGGCCCGGGCCACGCGTGCCCGCAACCTGGTCTGGTTGGCAGTCGCGGCCTCGTTGCCCCCCGTCATGTCGCTGCTGCTGACCGGCCAGTTCTACACCCCGTGGAGTTGGCTGCCGCGAATCGTGATGCAGTTCACCGCTGGAGCGCTGGTCGCCGCCGCGGTCAGTCGCCTGCAGCTCACCGATCGTGGCCGCCGCGCGGCCGGTTACTCGTCCGTGCTGATGATCGCCGGCGTATTGGGCTTCCTGTACTGGTCCGACGCCCATCCGCTGCACGGCATATCCGACACCGCTGGGCTGGTCGACATTTTGTTCGTGCCGCTGGTGCTGACGCTGGCGATAGGCACGGGCAGCTTGCCGGCGGTGTTGTCGACGCGGCCGCTGGTCTACGGCGGCCAGATTTCGTTCTGCCTGTACATGGTTCATGAGTTGGTGCACACCAGCTGGATCTGGACGGCGCAGCAATTCGAGCTCACGATGTTCGGCAATGACGGAAAGCTGCTTCTTGCCGCCGTGCTCACGGTGACCTTCATCGCCGCGGCCGTGCTGTACCACCTCGTCGAGGAACCGGCCCGGCTCTGGATGCGCAGGATGGTCGGCGATGGCAGGCCGGTCGTCGACACCGATTCCGCGACACAGGGTTCGGCCGCCAGGCTGCAGGCCGTCGACGGATCCCACGAAAAGCGGCCGAAATCCGTTTCGGCGCGCGCGGGTTGAGCGTGGCGTGGTGACGCGACCGATACTGCGCGCCACGACCGATCAAGTACGATCCCTGTGGCGCGAGGCCTTCGGTGTCTCGCGTTCGTCGACACGGTGGGGGCTTTGCCAGTGCTGACTGGTCCCGTTGCGGCGTCCAATCCGGGCACCGTGCGGTCGACGGCGTAATTCGTCGTAGAGCTCTTACGATGCCGCGGACACGGGCAGGTGACGCGGCCGAGGTGGTGAACAGTGCAGGTAACGGTGGGTCGGGTGGCCACAGTTGTCGTCGCGGCCGCGGTCGCGGCCGGCACGGTCACGCACAGTCCCGTCGCGTCGCAGTCTTTCCGGACTGTCGCCCGCGGAACGCCCATCGAGCACGTCGCGGTGGTCGGTGACTCATACACCACGGGCACAGACCAAGGCGGCTGGGGAGCAAACACGTGGACCAACCGCACCTGGCTGACGCTCGCCCGCCAGGGCGTCCAGGTCGCACCCGAGGTTGCCTCGGAGGGCAGGGCCGGTTATGTCGTCCGCGGTGACCACGGCAGCGTTTTCGAGGACCTGACGAATCGCGCAGTGCACCCGGACGATGCGCTGGTGGTGTTCTTCGGTTCGCGCAACGACCACGGTGTGGACCCGATGCAGATGACGGCGATGGCGCACGACACCTTGGATCTGGCCCACCGAATCGCTCCGTCGGCGAAGCTGCTCGTGATCGGCCCGCCATGGACGGATTCCGACCCGCCCGGGGATGTCCTATATATCCGCGACATTCTTGCCGGTCAGGCCCAAGAGCTCGGCGCGACGTTTATCGATCCGATCAGCGAAGGCTGGTTTGTCGGGAGGCCGGAACTGATCGGCCCCGATGGCGTGCACCCCAACGACGCCGGACACGCGTACCTGGCGGAGAAGATCGCTCCGCTCATCCACGCCCAGCTGTCCCGGCGCTGACCCGGCTTGCCGTCTCTCGTTTTGTGGCCTCCCGTCCCGGGTACCTCGGGATGCACGAGACGAGAGTGGGGATCAGCGATGAAGTCTGTTCGCACGGCAATGACACTGTCTTGTGGCGCAGCATTGATGGCTCTTGCCGTCGGTTGCGGTGGCCATGACAAGGGCGGCCCCAGCAGCACGACGACCACCACGACGACGACTACGCCGTCGTCGAGTATCGCGCCCGCGCCCGGGGCCCCGGGCGGCGCGACCGGGGGCGGGGGACCCGGCGGCGGCAGCGGCGGCATTCCGGGCGGCCCGAGCGGTGGTGGTGGACCCGGCGGCGGCAGCGGCGGCATTCCGGGCGGCCCGAGCGGTGGTGGTGGACCCGGCGGCGGTAGCGGCTGTGTGCCCGGCGTGGGCTGTGGTGGCGGCGGACCGGGTGGCGGCGGCGGCAGCATTCCGGGTGGCCCGAACATCCACATCCCCTGATCGCGTGCCGGATATGACCCGGACACTCCTGGCGAAAGTCGAGGCGCCAACTCCGTAGTCCCCACGCATGAACGGGATTAGGGTCGGGGCAACTCGACTGCTAGGGAGCGCTAATGGCCAAGCTCAGGTTTGGGTATTTCATCGCACCGTTTCACCGCGCCGGAACCAACCCAACGCTGGCCATGCGACGTGACCTCGAATTCGTCGAGCACCTCGACGCGCTCGGCTTCGACGAAGCGTGGATCGGGGAGCACCACTCCGCGGGCAGCGAGATCATCGCCTCGCCCGAGATCTTCATCGCGGCCGCCGCGGAGCGGACTCGGTGGATCAAGCTGTGCACCGGCGTCATTTCGCTCGCGTACCACAACCCGCTTTGGGTCGCCGACCGGTTGATGATGCTGGACCACCTCACCCATGGCCGGGTGATCGGTGGAGTGGGTCCCGGCTCGCTGCCTAGCGACTCGTCGATGATCGGGCTGACGCCGACCGACACACGAGAACTGCTGGACACCAACCTCGACATCCTGGTGCGCCTGCTGCGCGGCGAGACGGTGTCGGCGAAAACGCCTACGCACGAACTACACAACGCTCGCCTGCAACTCGCCCCGTACTCCGACGGCGGTGTCCCGCTCGCGGTGGCCGCGGTCGCCTCCCCGACGGGCGCGCGACTGGCCGGCAAACACGGCATCGGCTTGCTGTCGATCGGTGCGACGCTGACCATCGACGGTTTCAATGCCCTGCAATACCATTGGGACATCGTCGAAGAGCGGGCTTCGGTTTTCGGCACCACGGTCGATCGTGGCAACTGGACCCTGGTCAGCCCGTTCCACATCGCGGAAACCGAGAAACAAGCCCGCGAGGACGTGAAATTCGGTCTGGCGCCGTGGTTTAACTACTTCCAGAAGGTTGCGGCGTTCCCGCAGATGACTATGCCCGGCGAGCAGGTCGACGAGATGATCGATGTCATCAACGACAACGGCGCCGGCATCATAGGTACGCCCGAACAGGCCCGCGCGCAGGTGCAGCGGATGTGGGATCAATCGGGCGGGTTCGGTTGCATGCTGCAGATGGGCCACGAGTGGGCGAATCCGGCGGCCACTCGGCGATCGGCAGAATTGTTTGCCGCCGAGGTGATGCCGCATTTCCAGGGCCAGGCACAGCCGACGCTAGACGCCGCCACCCGCGCCAGCGAGGTGCGTGAAGGACTGGCGCAATCGCAGAACGATGCCGTCGCTCACATGACCAAGAAGTACCAGGACGAAATCGGTTCGAAATAGCCGACTTTCGGTGTTAGTAGTTTCTCGACTCAGCCGAGCTGCAGGATGGCTGTGGCGACGGCCAGGCCTAGGCCGATCACCGCAGGCGCCGTCTCGCCCGCACTGTCGGACGCCCGCGTATGGAATCCGATGGCGCCCAATAGAAGTAAAGCCGAACCGATCGCGGCGGCCACACCTATTGGCGGCCAGGCAAGTCCCGCCAGGACGCCCGCGACCGCGGCGAGTTCGAGCGCCCCGATCGTCCGCCACTGCACTGGATTGAGACCGAGGTGGTCGCGAATCGTCAATGACTGTTGAACGCCGGCAATCTTGATCAATCCGGCAAACCCGAGCATTGCGGCAAGCAGCGCCGTCACTACTACCTTGGCGGTCATTGCTACACGGTAGACCTCAGCCCGCGATGCCGGTGGCAGACGCGAAGGCGCGCAGCTCGCGCTCGATGTCGGATCCGGCTGGCTGGTAAGCGACTTCGGTGACCCCGACGGCGGCAAGGCCGCGCACCCAGGCGCTCACCTGCTCGGCGGTCCCGGTCAGCGCCGCGGCGCTGGCCATCGGGATGAGGTCGGCGACGTAGGGCTCGTCACGCGGATTAGCCTTCACCAGGTGCCCCTCGTGGATGGCGAGGTGCCGCTCGTTTTCGGGGTGCCGCTCGACCGTCTCCCGCCACCCGCGCCCGCCAGGCAGCCCGTCCACGGCCGAGGCGCCACCGCGCTCGTAGACGGCGTGATACATCACCACCGCTCCGGGACCGGCGGCATCGACCACCCGGGGCGTGGTCAGGTCTTCGCCTTCGTCGAGCACCGTCCCGAAAGACAACAGTGCCCGCCAGTCCGAGGCATTGACCGCGTCGGGCTGCGGAACCGCGGCCGAGAACACGCCATCGCCCAGTTCGGCCGCAACCGCCAGGCCCTTGGGACCGTCGGCTCCGATCAGGATCGGCACCTCGATCGGACGTTCGGCCCCATACCCGGGTGGATGCATCATCGCGATGCGGGCGCCGTCCCACTCGACGGTCTCACCTGCCAGCAGCGATTTCAGGCAGCGGACGTAGTCAGCTACTTGGCGCCACGGCAGCGGACGCTTGCCCAGCGAGAACCTCCCGGTGAAACCCGAACCAACAGCCACCGCAACACGACCCGGTGCCTGATTCGCGAGTTCGGCAATCGCGGCCGCGTTGACCATCGGGTGCCGCAGACTGGGAACGAGCACGCCGGGTCCCAGGCCGATGCGCGACGTGCGCTCGGCGCAGCGGGTCAGGATCATCCAGACGTCGGGATACAGTGCGGGGGAGTCGTAGAGCCACGCCCGTCGATAACCGAGCGACTCTGCCAGCTCGACGTGCGCCGGGGTATCCGATGAGGTGGCGAACGCACACGAAATGTCCATAGCCGGACACTAACCGAGGTCGGTGACTACGGTGCCTCGCCGGCGACCGGACCGCCGCGCGCCCTGTTGCTCCTCGGTAGGGTTTGCGCAACACCGTCGACGACAAGGGGCCGCAGATGGCGGGGATGGCAGAGCTGGTACCGGTTCTGCCTGCGCATCGCTTCGACGAGGACGCGCTCATCGGCTACCTGCGGGGCCGCCTCCCTGGATTCGATGGCCGACTCCAGGTTCGGCAGTTTCAGGGCGGCCAGAGCAATCCCACGTTCCATCTGCAGACCGCGGACGGCGAATACGTGCTGCGTAAAAAACCGCCCGGCAAGCTGTTGCCACGGGCGCACGAGGTCGAGCGTGAGCACCGCGTGATGGCCGCGCTCGCTGACAGCGGCGTTCCGGTACCGCGGATGCGACTGTTGTGCGACGACGAATCCATAATAGGAACCACGTTTTTCGTGATGGACCACGTTGCGGGCCGGGTTTACCCCGACCGGGTGATGCGTGAGGAGACACCGGAGCACCGCGCAGCGGTGTACGAGGATCTGGCCCGGGTGCTGGCGACGCTGCACCGGGTTGACTGGCGCGCCGCGGGCCTCGAGGGCTTCGGCCGTCCGGAGGGCTACATGCAGCGTCAGGTGGCGCTGTGGACCCGCCAGTGGGAGGCCGCGCGGATAGAGGAGATGCCGGCGATGGACCTGCTGGCGACGTGGCTGCCGAAGCATTTGCCGGCCGATGATGAGCCCCCGTGCATCGCGCACGGTGACTATCGGCTGGGCAACGTTCTGCTGCATCCCGCCGAGCCGCGCGTGGTGGCGGTGCTGGACTGGGAACTCTCGACGATCGGCAATCCGCTGGCAGATCTCGGGTACTTCTGCGTGACGTATCACGTGCCGGGCGGGCCTGGTGGCAGGAGCGGCGTCCGCGACGAAGACCTTACTGGCACTGGGCTTCCCGATCAGCAGTCGTTTCTGAAGAGCTACTGTGCGCATACCGACAGGGTGCTTCCCGAGTCGCTCGATGTGTTTGTGGTGTTCTCGATGTTCCGGCTGGCGTCGATCACCGCCGGGGTATGGCGGCGCGGGGTCGACGGCAACGCGGCCGATTCACGGGCCGGCACCGACGAATATCGCGAGCGCTATCGCAGTATGGCCGAGACCGCTTGGGAGCTGGTGCAACAGATCACCGCCTGAGTCACAGGGCCGCGAAGTAAAAGCCCAGCAGCAGCGTGAACAGCCCGAGCACCCACCCGCCGGTCGCCGCCTTGAGCCACAGCGGGGCACGCCGAACCTCCATGAAATGCCGAATCACCAAGTGCGCCTTGATCGCCGCAATCAGCAACACCACCGTTGTGACCGTTGTGTTGATCTGGTGCGCGGCGCCGCCGTCGAGGGAGACACAGGACGACGCGACGGTGACCGTCGTGAGAAATGCCCACACGATGGTCAGGGGACTGCGGATCAGCGACGTCACAGATCTACCTCATCAGGTACAGCAGCGCGAACAGGACAAGCCACAACACATCGACCATGTGCCAGTAGGTGGCGCCGGTCTCAACCAACGACATCTTTGGCTCCGCCGATGTTCTGAGATTGCGGATGACGAAGCACATGATCACCAGCCCGAGCGCGACGTGGCAGAGATGCATGCCAGTCATCACGAAGTAGTACATGAAGAACAGGTTTTGCCCCGGCGTCAGACCCGCGTTGACCTCGGGGATCCACTCGAACAGTTTGAGCAGCGGGAAAGCCGCCCCAAAGGCGAGTGCAATTCCCCAGCCGCGCAGAGCGTTTGCCGAATTGCCGACGCGAGCCGCGGCAGTACCCAGCGCCACGAACAGCGAACTCGTCAGCAGCATCACGGTGTTGACAGCACCGATGTCGACGTTGAGCCGAGCTTGGCTCCGCAGGAACAGATCTTGGTGCTGGCCACGAAAGTACATGTAGCCGACGAAATAGACGGCGAAAATCAGCAGGTCTCCGATGACGAAGAACCACATGCTCGATTCGCCGGGGACATGACCGCGCGCGTCGGCGCCGGGCCGTGCATCGCCGAGGCCGGTGCTAAACCCCTCGGCAACGTCGGTCACGCGCCGACCGCCGCTGCGGAAGAAGGAGCGTTGTCGAGCTCGCAGTCAGGCTGGTTCTTGATCGCCCGGTAGATGCACACGTACACGATGAGTTGCCAGGAGACATAAAGGGTCATCGCGAACCAGAACGTCATCAAGCCGTTCCACGCGAAGGGCCCCGACTTCACAATCCACACCGGGGCGGCCATCAACTCGGTCACGTATTGCCAAATGGTGTAGTAGCCCAACCACTTTGGCAGAATCTTGTTTTCGTCGAGAATGATGGCCAGACCGAAGGCCATCCACATGACACAGAAGCAACCTAGTGAGCCGATGAAGGCGAGGTAGCCGAAGTCGTAGAGCATCGTCAGTATCGCGGCGCTGTAGCCCGGACGGAATGCGCCCAGTCCGAAGCAGAACATCGGGAAGAGCATGCCGACGATCGCGCCGGTGGTCGCGCCGATCATCATCGAGTACCGGAACGCCGGGCTGACCGACATCCGTTTGACCTGAATGAGATAGCACGCGTTCGACACCGGCGCCAGTCCGTAAGCCAGAGTCAGGATTACGCACGCGATCAGCAGGTTGTGAGAGTGCATGAAGTCGACGATGCGCGGTGTGGGGCTACTGGGCGACCGCGGCGGCATCATCCAGCTCAGCGGCACGAAGACCAGCCCAAAGAGGTTGAAGAAGAACGGCACGCTCCAAAACGCGATCCACTGATCGATTTTGCGATTCGCGCGCCACGACTTCGTTTCACGAGCGGGGGCTCTCGGGGCGTTGTGGGCCTCCGTCACGCCGTGGCTCATGCGAGGGTCACCCGATCGTCGCCCTGATGTCTGACCGCGCGCAGCAGCACGACGAACATCACCACGATGTAGACCGCAAAGGTGCTCAGCCGCAGCGTGAATGACAAGGCGCCGTTCCATGCGAGGGGGCCGGTCTTGCAGAGGATGGAGAAGGCGCTCGGGGCCAACAGGGCGACCGTTGCGACGTTGAAGTGCGCGGCCCAGCGCGGAAAGATCGGCTCGGGCCGATCATCGAGATAGACGCTCAAGGCGAAGCACAAGTTCTGCACGATGATCGTGCCGACCGGTGCGATGAAGAAGAACCACGCCATGTCATTGAGCAGACTGGTCAGCTGCGGATCGCGCTCGGGCCGGAAAGCGGCCATGCCCCAGCAATAGTCGGCGAGGATGAATGCCGTCGTCCCGACGCCGACACAGATGACGTACGCGTACGTCAGGACGGGGCTTGATGTCGCGGCCCGAGAGATCTGCACGGCGGTCACCGCGAACAGCGGCACCAGTGAGCACGCGATGAGGTTGCAGAGGATCGCGACCCCGAGGATTCCGGTGACGTTGCCCCGGAAGAACGCCGCGACTTGATCGGGTGTCAGGGTGGGGGATAGGGGCGGGGAAAACACCGGAAACGCGAAGTAGGCCAGCACGAACAACGCCACCGCGGGCGGCGCCGTCCACAACAGGATGCGTTGTCCCTTGGTGTTCATCGATGCCGTCCCTGCCTCACCGGATTCGAATAGCGGAGTTCCACTGCGCGTGTCGCCGAGAAAACGTGCGTCTCAGATCTAGCACGTTCGCTGACAGATGACAACGAAAGCTGACGATACGCCACTGTCGACGGGAACAACGCGCACCCCGGTCGGCCATGTCACATGCACCGGTGACGAGCGGTGATGGGTACACCGCAGCGCGTCGCGCGACCTTTGGTTTGGCAGGCTTTCAGTGATATCCGTCAGCGAGCGGAGCGCATACGGCAGAATGTGGAGCGTGCCAGGCAACTGCCACGAGTCGAGAAGCTCAGCGCCGACAAACGCGCGCACGGGTGCTTGATGCCGCCATCGTGGAATTCCAGCGTGCCGGCGCGCACGCTGCGGACATCAACGCGATCGTCGAAGCCGCTGGGGTAGCCCGGAGCACGTTCTACTTTCACTTTCCCACCAAAGAACACGTTCTGCTCGAGCTGATCCGCCGCGACGAGGACTACCTCGCCGAAGAACTCAGCCGGTTTCTCAACACTCGCCGCGACCTGTCGGCGGTACTGACCGAAATCATCCGACTCGTCGTCGCACTCGAAACACGTTGGGGTGCAGCACTTTTTCGTGACGTGATCAGCCTCTATTTCTCCCCGGCAGCGCCCAAAGACGAAAACTGGACCAAACATCCGACGTTCTTGCTGCTGGCCGCCGAGATCGAGCGAGCACGCATCCGCGGCGAGCTCTACGACGACGTCGACCCATACGACAGTGCCGCGTTCTTTCTCATCGGAGTTCACGGGCAACTCATCAGCGCCGGTGTGCCGGGATCCGGACGCGACGAAGTGCTGAAGAAATTCGTCAAGAGCACCCTGCGCAGTCTGCGGCGCTGAGCACTCGCACGACACCCGCCGCTCAAGTCGTTGTGACGGTGCTCATACACTGACCCATCGTGGGCATTCTGTTCGGCTTCGCACCGTGGATCGTCTATTGGCTTCTGGTCGGCAATGCGCCGCTGCTCGCGGCGGCGCTGACCGCGTTCGTAATCGCCGTAGCTGGACTGGCCGTCGGCTTTCTCACCCGCACTCCGCGGCGGTCGCTCGAAATCGGTTCCGCAACAACGTTTCTGATACTCACCGTCCTGACCGTGCTGGCCGGCCAGTCGCTGGTGCAGCGGTGGGCGCTGGCAATCAGCTTCGCCGGCGCTCTGCTGACCGCCGTGCTCGGCCGGCGATTCGGCACCTCGTTCGTACAGGAGTACGCCGCTGCGAACCAGCCCCCTGCGGTGATCAACAGCGATGTCTTCGGCCAGATCATCGCGCGATTGACGTGGATCTGGGTCGCGGTGTTCGCGGCCATGACGGTGTCGTCGTTGATTCCGCCGATCGTGGCCGCTGACGCAGCGATCGTCGACACCCACGCGCCCGTCGACTACGTCGGGTACTGGATAGTGCCGACTGCACTGTTCGGTCTCGGCGCCCTGGCCACCCGAATTCTTCCGGACTGGATGACGGCGGCAGCCGGCGACATCGAACGCAAGACCACGTTCGTCGCCTATCACGAGGCCACTATCGACGAGCTGTATTACCTGGCTCAGGAGCACGCCAACCGCGAGGTCGGCGCCGGCGAAGAGGCGTACGCCGTCAAGGTGGGAAGTAAGGGCACCGCGCTGGTAGGCGACGAGACACGCCATTCGTGGCCGTCCACCTACAAGGTGCGCCAGTCACGGCGCTGACGAGCGCAGGCCGGGTGATTGCCCCACGCCGGATCGCGGCACGCAAAGCTTCTGGCACCATAGCGACGTGCTCAGCGGCTATGTCACCAGCCCGATCGCGAGGCTTCGCGCTGCCCGCGAGGTGTCGCCGCAAGCCGTGTTGGACCCGCTGATCGTTGCGGTCCTGGGCGCCGTCGTAAGCCTATTGGGCGCGGCGCGCCCGTCGTTCTGGTACGACGAGGCCGCAACGATTTCGGCCTCGTACAGCCGTTCCCTGAGCCAGCTGTGGCAGATGCTGCACAACGTCGACGCCGTTGAGGGCCTGTACTACCTGCTTATGCACGGCTGGTTCAAAGTCGTTGCACCCACGGAGTTCTGGTCGCGGGCGCCGAGCGGTCTCGCGGTCGGAGGCGCCGCCGCCGGGATTGTGGTGCTGAGCAAGCAGTTCTCGACGCGCACTGTCGCGGTGAGCTCGGGGGTCGTGTGCGCGATCCTGCCTCGGGCCACCTGGGCAGGCGTGGAAGCTCGACCGTATGCCCTTTCGATGATGGCGGGCGTGTGGGTAACGGTGCTGCTCGTCCGCGCCACGCGCCGCAACAACGCCTGGGCATGGCTGTCCTACGGGCTGGTCCTGGCGTTGTCGGTGGTGCTCGACGTGTATCTGCTCCTGTTGTCGGCGGCTCACCTCGTGTTCATTTGTGTCTTCATGCGCCGCCGAGCCGTCGTCGCCCGGTTCGCCGTGACGTCGGTATTGACGGGCTGCGTTGTAGCGCCCCTGTTGGTCGCGGCAGCCGGCCAAACCCATCAGATCAGCTGGGTCGCACCGATTGGCCATCGCACGATCGAAGACGTGGCAATCCAACAATATTTCGAAAGAAGCCCGCCGTTCATGATCGTGTCGGCGCTGATAGTTTTGGCGGCTATTGCCTTGTGGCTCTTCACATCCGCGCGCCCGAAGGATGGAGATCGCCAACTGCTGACGCTGGCGATCGGATGGTTGACGATACCGACCGCGGTGATCGTCACCTGGTCGGCACTGGTTCACCCGATCTACACGCCGCGCTATCTGTCCTTCACCGCACCGGCGGTGGCCGTGACTTTGGGCGTGTGCATCGGCGCATTGGCCGTCGCTCGTTGGGCCGCGGCAGCGATCGTCAGCGTGCTCGCCGTCGCCGCAGCGCCGAATTACGCTTTAGTGCAGCGCAATTCGTATGCGAAATACGGTATGGACTACAGCCAGGTCGCCGACGTGATCACGGCGAAAGCGGCGCCCGGGGATTGCTTGCTGGTCAACGACACGGTGACTTTCATGCCTGCGCCCATGCGCCCACTGCTGGCGGCGCGGCCGGACGCCTATCGGAAACTGATCGATCTGACCCTTTGGCAGCTGGCGACGGACCGCAGCGCCGTCTTCGACACCAACTTGATCCCCGAAGTTGTAGCAAAATCGTTAAGCCGCTGCGGTGTGGTGTGGATCATCACCCAGGCCGACCACGACAGGCCCGATCACGAGCAAGCCGCGATGCTTCCGCCCGGCCAAACTTATGGAGCGACACCGGCCTTCGCGGTTCCGCGCGACCTGGGTTTTCGACTCATCGAGCGGTGGCAGTTCAACCTGGTCCAGGTGATCAAAGCCGTGCGATAACCGCCGACTACCAGACGCGGATGTAGTCGACGAGCATCCGGGACGGGAAGGTCCCCATCGCGGGATCACCGGCGCCGACCCCGCCGACGGCGAGCGTGAACATGGGTGACATCCAGTAGCCGGGTTTGCTGAACGGCCACCGCATATCTTCAGGAGGGGCACCGAATACGTGGATGGGCTTCGGGGGAACGCTGAAATACGGCTTGGCGCCGTCGACGTAGTCCCGCCAGAACTTGAATCCCTCTTCGTCCCAACGCATTCGCCAGGTGTGCCAACCGCCGTCCACCATCCCGGGAATCGATTTTCCTTCCCAGGTCTTGCCGTTGGACGCCGCGTGGACCGTTGTGCCCGGGGCCCACTGACCGTTGCCGTACCACTCGAAAAGGTCGACCTCACCGTCCGGCTGGGGATCCTCGTTGACGGTCCAGAACGAGGGCCACAGGCCCGGGAACAAACAGTCGAGTTTGATCCGCGCCTCCCACGTGGTGTTGATCATGCCTCGCCAGTTGCCGCGCAGCTTCCCGGTGAAGTACTGACCGTTTTCCCGGCTGGCTTGGAGGACGAGATTGGAGTTGCCGTCCAGGAAGGCGTTCTCGCTCCGGTAGATGCCGTCGACGGGGGGAAACACGTCGTCCTGCCAGGTCTGAGGCGTCCATTTGCCCAGATCGGGACCCTGTCCGGACGGGCCGTCGAACTCGTCCTGGAAGAGATATGGTCCGGCAGGACCCGCCGTCGGGGCAGCCGGAGGCGACGCATGCGTCGGATTAGCGCCCGCTTCCGGGACATTGGCTGCAGCCGCAGCTGCGAGCATGCCCATTCCCGTTGTCAACAGCATGTTGCGTCGATTCATACTCGCCACAGCAGGCACCCTATAAGAGAACCTCGGCGCTCCGCAGGGAAGGCGCGCCTTAAGACGGCGCGGAGCTTCGCTTGAGGAACAACCGCGCCCCGACCTGATGCCGATCGGCCGAGCTTGGCAGACTTAGGTGCATGGCACAGATAACTTTGCGCGGAAACACCATCAACACCGTCGGCGAGCTGCCGGCCGTCGGCGCCAAGGCGCCCGCGTTCAACCTGACCGGTTCGGATCTGGGCGCGGTGAACAGCGAGCAATTTCAGGGTAAGCCCGTGCTGCTGAACATTTTTCCCTCGGTGGACACCCCGGTCTGTGCGACCAGCGTCCGCAAGTTCAACGAGAGTGCCGCCGCAGGCGGTGTCTCGGTGGTGAACGTGTCCAACGACCTGCCGTTCGCGCAGGCGCGCTTCTGCGGCGCCGAGGGCATCGAGAACGTGCAGAGCGCGTCGGCTTTCCGCGACACCTTCGGCCAGGACTACGGCGTCACCATCGCCGACGGACCGTTCGCCGGCCTGCTGGCCCGGGCCGTCGTGGTGATCGGGGCCGACGGCAATGTCGCCTATGAGGAACTCGTGCCGGAGATCGCGCAGGAGCCCAACTACGACGCGGCACTGGCCGCATTGAACGAAGCGTCCTGACTGGTGGTGGCGGTGCGCTACCCCCGCGCGCGTTCCGGTGAACAACACGCGACCAGCACGACGCCAGCACCGAAAATCAGCGCAATCAGCCACGGGAAGCGCCCGGACGGCGCGAAGCCTGCCGCCGCCAGGTAGGCCAGCCCGAACGACGCCATTGCGGCGCCGGTCAGCATGACCGGTTCTGCCTGGCGTCCCCGCAGCAGGCGTGGCCCCGGCAGCGGCGCGGCGAACAATCGTCGGCCCCACCACAGCAGGGCCAGCTCGACCGCCGTGACCAGGCTGAGGATCGTCACCCATTCCAATCGGCCGAGCCACCAGGCGCCGCCGCCTTCGGCCGGTTGGGGCAACAGCCCAGCCGGATAGCCAACGATCGCCACGATCACCACCGGAATCATGTGCCATAGGTAGAGCGCCATCACGTTGGTGTTGGCTCGAGACAGCACACGCTGAATCGCACTCGCTCGTAACGCGCGGTCGACCAACGGCGCAACGCCGATAACCAGCCCGGCCTGCGCGCACCCGAATGCCACCATGGCCAGCGAGGGCGGCTCGGTGTTCTGCACGGCTTGGCCGGGAATGCCGATCATGCTGACCGGATAGGGGCCGAGGCGGATCAGCAGCCACAACGCGCCTATCGAGCCGGCTGCCAATATCGCCGCCCTCGACCCCGTCACAAGCCCGCTCTGCCACGCAATTCCGAGCTGGTAGAGCAGTGCCCAGCACAGCAAGTAGTTCAGCCAACCCAGATAGGGGAGATGGCCGGCCAGCGAGCCGACGTCGACCGCCGCCACCCCGAGGGCAAGCGCCGCCGGCACGAGCAGGCCCCAACGACGATGTGCCGCAATCACAATGGGCGTGAGCGAGACCACAACGAGGTAGACCGCGAGGAACCACAGGTGCATGGCCACGGCCCAGCCCGCGTATTCCAGCAGCGAACTCGATGCGCCCGTGCTGTCGAACGCCACGACAGCCACCGACACCAGCGCGACATAGACCGTCGAGGGCCCCAGCACCCGGGCGAGACGATGGCGAAGCCAGATCGGACGCGACATCTCGTCGTGGGCACGTCGATGACTCCAGGACACTCCAGCCGCATAGCCGGCCACCAGAAAAAACGTCGGCACCGCTTGAAATAGCCAGGTGAGCCACTCTGTCCACGGCTGATCCAATAGCGGGTTCTGCCTTCCGAACGAGCCGTCGCGGTAGGTCACCGATCCGGCGAGCCAGTGACCAAGCACGATCAAGATCACGCCGACTACGCGATAGAAGTCCACTGCCAGGTTGCGGACCGGATCCTCGGACATAGCGCGAACCTACCCGTGGGAGAGGAAAGCTAAGTGTGACCTGTGAGGTTCATGAGTCCATTCCTCGACCAGGTTGACCACCGCGTCCTTCCGGTAAAGTAAGGGTCTCGACGCCGAGGTTCGGCGATTGGTAATCCGGAAGGTGTTCCACATATGGTCACGCGTTCAATGAGCAAACTGGCTGCTGTAGCCGGGGGTCTGGCACTGTCGGCGCTCGCCAGCGCGGGGATCGCGTCTGCGGACGGGCTGTCGCCGGCGGCAATCAACACCACCTGCAACTACGATCAGGTCGTCCGCGCGCTGGATGCGAATTCACCGGGCGCCGGGACGAAGCTGACCAGCTCGGGGATGGCAAGCGGCTTCCTGCAGCGCTACCTGGCTTCCGGGCCCGACCAGCGCGTTCAGATGGCGAACGACGCTCAGGCACAGTTCCCGGCACAGGCGAACAAGTATCTGCCGATGATCAACCAGGTTGCCAACACCTGCAATAACTTCTGACGCTTTCGCAGATGACGGGGTGGACCTACGGGTTCACCCCGTCATCTGCGTCTTACCAAACCCGAATCCAGTCGACCAGCATCTGCGCCGGGTAGGTTCCCGGTCCGGGGTCGCCGCCGCCCGAGCCGGCCACCGCGAGGTTGAACACCGGGTAGACGGTGTAGCCGGGACCGTTGAACGGCCAGTCCGGCAACGAGTCTGCCGAAACGGAGAAGTAGGGCGCGGCCCCGTCGACGTAGTCTTTCCAGAACCGCATGCCGCCGGCGTCCCATTGGCACCGCCAGGTGTGCCAGGCGCTGTCGACCGAGACGTTCTGGGTCTTCCACTCGCCGCCGTTGGCTTTGGCGTGGACAGTGGTGGCTGACGGCCAGCTGCCGTTGCCGTACCACTCGACGATGTCGATTTCGCCCTGGTCGTCATTTCCGAGCCAGTAGGCGGGCCAGGCGCCGGCCGTCAAGCAGTCGAGTTTGACCCGCGCTTCCCAGGTATGGCCGACGCCACCCCGCCAGCGGCTCTGGATCTTGCCGCCGTAGAACGTGGCGCCATCCTTCGCAGCTTTGATCACCAGGTTGGATTTGCCGTCGAGGAACACGTTGCGGCGATCGTCGCGGTATTGGCCGATGTTCTCGGGTAGTTCCCACTGCGTCGGGTCTTTGATGTGTTCGCGCGCAGTCGCCACTGCCCATTTCGACGAATCAGGGGCAGTCCCGGCCGGGCCGTCGAAGTCGTCGGAGAAGATGTAGTTGCCCGCCGGTGCGCTCGGTGGCCTGGGGGTTGCCCCGACTTCTGGGGCGCCAACGGCTGCGCCCAACACGCCGAAACCTGTCATCAACAACCACGTGCGGCGATCCATTTCCGGCATAGGCACAGCACGATAGCAGCCGTTACCGGCGTTATCGAGCGGGCGGGGCCCGCAGTGAAAGAGAAGCAGTGGTCGTCGTTCCGGCGGTCGGGCAGCTCGGACTTGTGTTTCGCGGAGTGTCACCGCTTGCGGTAGACGAGCCAGCGCAGGTCGATGGGGGAGTCTTCCGCGTCGAGATCGAACACGTCGAGTCCGTTGGCCCAGCCCTCGAACCAATCCGTTGGTGGCCAGGCGCTTTCGGGAAGATGAATTTTCTCGTATTCACCAGCCGCGTCATCGCTGACCAGCTCAAACGGCAACTCGATTGCGGCAACGGCCAATTCGTCGCGGGTGAAGATCATGGTGTTGCACTGTTGTCCGAGCTGAAGCACCGCATCGTCCGGGGTGTAGTCCTCGCGCGCCAGGAAGGAGTTGAACACCAGCTGTCCTCCCGGCGCCAGGCAGTCGGCCGCGAGTTCAAAAATCCCGCGCAGCTCGCCAGTCGTGCGGAAATCGGGGACCACCTCGGCGAGGATGATCAGCGCATAGTCGCGGCGGACACCGTCCATGGTCTCGAAGACATCGCCGTTCAGGACGCGTACCTGCAGCGATTCGCGCTCGGCCGCCGCACGGATGATCTCGGCGAACTTCGGACTCATCTCTACGGCGTCGACCGGGTGCCCGCGTCGCGCGAGCGCCAGCGCGTTGCGGCCGGTGCCGGCACCGACGTCGAGCACCGGTTTGTCGCCGGGCTCGGCTATCTCGCCGGCAAGTGCCCACACCCGGGCGTCTGGCTCGGTGCCGAACAGCGGCCCTTCCCGGGTGGCGACCCAACCGTCGTAGGCGCCGCCGAGCGTCACGGATTCCGTTGCGACGCGGTAATTCATGCCGATGCCGAACGGAGCGTGGAAGGAGATCACGATGTTCGACCGGGTGGATGAGGTGTAGGCCTTGATCAACTCGGCGTCCAGCACCGACCGGAGCTGAGCGGATTGCTCGGCGGTGTACTGCACTCCCGAGGCGGCAAAGACGTTGTCGCACATCCTCACGTATTCGTCGAGCATGCCGGGGACGGCCGGCACCGTGATCTGTGCGGTGACCACCGATCGCCGGTACAAGCGCCGGACGGTTGCCTCGTGCAGCTTGGCCGGGCTGACGGACCTGGCGGCCGGATCGCGCATGAGACCCTTGTACACGACCCGACCCCAATTCCACCAGCGCGCGAGTGCTATAACGCAACGTATGTCAGACGGCGAGCATGTGATCACACACGTCTCGGACACGGCCAGGTGGACTGCGCTGTATCGCGCCACCGAGTCGGCGCGGGCCGACGCTTTGTTTCGCGATCCACTCGCCGAGCGGCTGGCGGGGGAGCAGGGCCGCGCGATCGTCGCCAAGACGCCGAGGACGAGCCGCAGCGGCTGGTGGCTGGTCGCGCGTACGAAGATCATCGACGATGCCATCGCCGAGGTGATTGCCCAGGGCTGCGATCGGGTGCTGAATCTGGCCGCGGGCTTGGACACCCGGCCGTACCGGCTGGACCTCCCGCCGGATTTCCAGTGGATCGAAGCGGACCTGCCGCAAATGCTCGCGGAGAAGGCCGAACTGCTCGCTGACCAGACGCCGCGCTGCCGGTTGACCCGATCGGCGGTCGACCTTTCCGACCCGGCGGCCCGCGACGCGTTCCTTGACGAGGCACTGGAGGGCGCGACCAATGCGCTGGTGCTGACCGAAGGTCTGCTGATGTACCTGGAAGACCGTGACGTCGCGGCACTTTCGGAAGCACTGGACAGGCCCGAGTTGCGCTGGTGGATGTTCGACTTCGGCGGCCCGGGGCTGAAGAGGCTGATGAACAAGAAGGTCGACGGTCTACTGCAGAATGCGCCCTTCATTTTTGCGCCGGAAAATGGATTGGCGTACTTCGAAGAGCTGGGCTGGCGCGTCATTGAATCCGAGTACCTGATGGCGGCCGCCAAGCGGTTTCGCCGGTTGCCGATCTTCATGTGGCCGGCCCTATGGGGACCGCAGCCGAATCCGCGCCAACCGAGCGGTCGACCCTGGAGCGCGACGGCACTCCTTACTCGACGGGAAAAGGCATGATTTCACGACGCGAGCTTGCTAAATATGCTGCGGCAGGGGCTCTTCTGGGCCTCGCGCCGCTCGACGGGCGCAGAGCGTCGGCGGATAACCCCCGGCTGATCGATTTCGCGGAGCGCCGCATCGCGCCCAACGAGATCAAAGCGGCCGGCTATGCCGGGGTGGTGAACTATGTGTCCGAGGCGCGTCCGGGCTCGAACTTCGAAGCCAAGCCGCTGACCCGCGAGTACGCAGACGCGTTGCGCGCGGCCGGTTTACACATCGTCAGCAACTATCAGTACGGCAAGCCGAACGGAACTGCCCCGTCAGACTTCACTCGCGGCTTCGACGGCGGCGTGGCTGACGCGCACACGGCGCTGCGCCTCCATGAGGCCGCCGGAGGCAGCGCCTCCGCACCGATCTTCTTCAGCGTGGACGACGACATCAACGGCGAAACCTGGAATACCCTGGCAGTCAACTGGTTTCGAGGTATCAACTCGGTACTCGGCACGCAGCGGACCGGAATCTACGGGCACGCCCAATCCTGTCGCTGGGCGATCAACGACAGCGTCATCGGCCGTTCCAGCACCCCGGGACACTCGTGGGCGTGGCAGACCAAAGCCTGGTCGCACGGCCAGCGCGAGACGGCTGCCGTGCTGTACCAGGCGGTGGTCAACACCCCATCGGAACCCGGCCCGCTGCTCGGCGGCATACACATCGACGTCGACGACGTGCTCGCCGCGGATTACGGGCAGTGGGACCTCAATCGGTGACCTAGCCCGCCACGCTCTCCACTAGATCGGCAGCGGCAGCGGCGGATTCGCCTGTCGTAATCATCTGTCCAGCGATCATGCGCGCATGAGCCAGGTGGTCTGGGGTGAGAATCGATTTCAAGCCAAGGGCCAGCGATTGCGCGGTGACCTCCGAAAAACGCTGGCCGACGCCAATCTTCAGCTGCTGAACCCCGGCCGCCCACGCGGGCTGATCGAGCCAGAGCCACATAATGAACGACGGCACGCCGGCTCGCATGGCCGCCGCGGTGGTGCCCGCACCGCCGTGGTGGACGGCCGCCTCGCAGCCGGGAAGGACGGCCGCGTGACTGACCGCGTCGACGAATTTGACGTGATCGTAGCGATCGAATCCGGATAGGTCGTTGGGCCCGGTGCAGATCAGCAGGCGCCGGTTCAGTTGCGCGCAAGCGGCAATGATCATGTCGACAATCTCGGCGGGCGGAGAGATCGGCGTGCTGCCCAAGCCGAAATACACCGGCGCCGATCCTTCGGCAATCCACGACAGCACAGCGGCGTCGTTGCTCGTCGGCGATTCCAGATTGAGCGCACCGACGAAGGGCTTACCGGGTTCTGCCCATTCCTCCGGCTGCCCCGGCAGGCACCGTTCGTCGTAAGCCTGGACCTCTAGGACCGCCGGCGTGGGCTCGGGTGCGTCAGGCATGCCCAGCGCTCGACGAAGTGGCTCCTCGGACATCTTCACCAGCCGCGAGTTGAGGTGGCCGGAGGGTTGAAACCGCGATGGGAAGAAATGCAGCGCAACCAGCGGAATACGTTGATGCTCAGCGATATTAGCGGCAAGCCGCTGCTCATTCATTCCTGTTACCAGCACGTCGGCACCCTCGGCGAGGGAGTTGAGCGCCGTGCCTTTGTCCACCCAGACCTTGGTCACACGCTCGACGACGTCGGGCAGCGCATTGTAGGGATTTTTTATGTTGCCGACGAAGAAGTCCGCTGCGGTATGCAGTTGCGCATGGGAGTCGGGTCCGTAGGCCGTCGCGTCGAGGCCGGCTGACTCGACGAATGCGAGCATGTTGGGCGGCACCGCGATGCGCACATCGTGGCCGCGGCGCTGCAACTCGCGACCGACGACGGCGCATGGCTCGACATCGCCCCGACTACCGTACGCGGCCAGCACAATCTTCATCGTCAGCCTCACTCGCGGGACCTTGGCGGCGACGAGTCTAGCGCGGGGCGGTGGCGCGCTGGGGGTGGGAATGCTGTCCTGGTTCGACCAGCTGTTACTCGCTGCGAGCAGCCCGGGACGGAACCCCTAGGGCCAGCACGGCGGCGTCGTCTTCGACGCCCGAACCCAGATTGTCTAGTAACGTCCGAATCTCGGCAACGATTGCTGACGCGGTGGTCGGCGCGTGCGCGGCCGCGAATTCCAGCAGCGCCCCGTCGTCGTCGTAGCGTTGTGAGCCATTTCCTATTCGTGCTTCAGTGAGGCCGTCGGTGTAGAGAATCAGCGTGTCGCCTTGCCCAAGCCGAAACTGAGTGCCGGTGAACTTGGGTGTGGCAGGTATTCCGACCGGCTGGCCGCCGACGGTGGCGCAATACTGTGCCGTGCCGTCGGCGCCGAGCATGATCGGAGGCAGATGGCCGCCACTTGCGATCTGCACGTCGAACCCATCGGGCTGTGGGGTGAGGACTCCGAAAACGACTGTGGCGAACATGTTTACGGTGTCGCGGAATTCCTGACTCAAGACAGCGTGCAGGTTTTGCAACACTTCTGCGGGATCGGCGTCGAAAACCGCCGCCGCGCGCAACGTGTAGCGGGTCAACGACGTCACCGCGGCAGCGCCCGCGCCCTTTCCGCTGACATCGCCGATGAAGAAGGCCCATTTGTCGTGGGCGACTGGGAACAAATCGTAGAAATCGCCTCCGACGTCGTCAGGGGAAGCGGTGTGGTAGTACGCCGTCGCATCCAAGCCTTGAGGAGGAAACAGCGAAGGCGGCAGCAGCGAGCGTTGAAGTGTCTGAGCCAGCTCGTGGACACGTGCGCGTTCGCGTTCGACCCGCTGTCGCTCCTCGAGCAGTTCACGCTCGTACGAGCGTCGGTCTCGCGCATCTTGAATCGTGATGCGCCATAGCATGGGTCGGCCCTCGGGATCCGATTTGATGTTGGCAGTGAGGAATACGGGTAGCCGCGCGCGGTCCGCGCCGACCAGATCTACTGTGATACCGCCGAGTTGGCCCTGCAGCTGCAGCAACGGCCCGAAATGGGTTTCATAGTGGATGCGGCTACCAACAGACAGCAGATCGAGGAACGACCTACCGATCAGCTCGTGTCGCTCGTAACCCAGCCAGGACAGTAAGGTGGCGTTGACCCTGACGACACTTCGGTCTGGGCGGGCCAGAATGTAGCCGCATGGGGCGTTCTCATACAGGTCCTCGGCGCTTTCGTCGACTCCTTCTGGCAACGGCGTCACGACCCGCCCGCGAATGCCGCGATGGCCTCCGCTGTAGCGTCGGGAGCGCTGAGTTGCGGACAATGTCCGGTGGCTTCGAGTGTGACTAACTCGCTTCCGGCAATACGTTGTTGCACATAGGCGCCTACCCCGCGGGGAGCAAGTGTGTCGTGCGCGCATTCGATCACCAACGTGGGCAACGACACTCGTGCGAGATCAGCACGATTGTCGGATAGAAAAGTGGTGCGTGCGAATACTCGCGCGCATGCTGGGTCGGTCCGGCAGAAGCTTTCGATGAGCTCGTCGTCGAGTTCCGGTTTATCGGGCGCACCCATGATCACCGGCGCCATCGATCGTGACCACCCAAGGTAATTGCTCTCCATCGATTCCAGAAGTTCGTCGATGTCGCGCTGAGAGAAACCGCCCCGGTAGTCGTCCTGATCCAAATAGCACGGCGACGGCGTGAGCAGAATGAGCTTGTCAAAGCGACTGGGATCGGCGGCAACCGCAAGCACACCCATCATTGCCGCTACCGAGTGACCCACGAGTACAACGTTGTGTACGTCGAGTTCGCCAACGATGGCGAGAATATCGTCGGCATACGCCTCTAGTGACGCATACCGCTGCGGGTCCCACGCGGAGGGATCTGAGTTACCGGATCCGACATGGTCGAAAAGAAGTAATTGGTAAGTCGATTCAAGCCGCGCTTCAACTAGACGCCAAAGATTTTGATCGCACCCAAAACCGTGAGCCAACATGATCAGCGGCGCGCCCTTGACTCCCGCGAACCTTACGTTGTTTCGCGACCGAAGTTCCACGACCTCATACTGCCATCGCGTAGTGACGACGGTTGCAGGTCAGAACATCCCGCGGAAAAGTTTCGCATCGGATCGGCAGTCGTACGGATGTCTGATGGCGCCGATGCTGACGATGCTGATTATCCCGCCGTCGCGCGCCGGTTTGCGCTCGAAGCACTGCACCCCGCGAATCGAAGTTCGCCGGGTGCAGTGTCTCGCGCGGGCGATCCGGCTCTAGGTCAGATCGAAGCGATCGTTGTTCATCACCTTGACCCATGCCGCGACGAAGTCCTCCACGAACTTCCCCTTGTTGTCGTCCTGGGCATAGACCTCGGCCAGCGCGCGCAGCACCGAGTTCGACCCGAAAACAAGGTCATTCGCGGTCGCGGTCCACTTCAGCGCGCCGGAAGCGCGGTCGTGGCCCTCGTAGACGTTCTCCGCCGACTTCGACGCTTTCCACTCGGTGTTCATGTCGAGCAGGTTGACGAAGAAATCGTTGGTCAAAACGCCCGTCTTGTCGGTGAACACGCCGTGCTTGCTGCCGCCGTGGTTGGCACCCAGCGCGCGCAGGCCACCGACGAGCACGGTCAACTCGGGAGCAGTCACCCCGAGCAAGTAGGCCCTCTCGAGCAGCAGGTGCTCCAGCGGTGCCTTTTCGCCGGATCGCGCGTAGTTGCGGAATCCGTCGGCCCGCGGCTCGAGTACCGCGAACGACTCCACGTCGGTGGTCTCCTGCGAGGCGTCGGTACGACCCGGTGCAAAGTGCACGTTGATCTCGTAACCCGCGTCCTTGGCGGCCTTCTCGACCGCCGCGGATCCGGCCAGCACGATCAGGTCGGCCAGCGAGATCTTCTTCCCGCCCGAGGCAGAGTCGTTGAACTCGTGCTGGATCTTCTCCAGCGCCGCGAGCGCCTTCTCCAACTCGGAGGGCTCGTTCACCTCCCAATTTTTCTGGGGCTCAAGGCGAATGCGTCCGCCGTTCGCACCACCGCGCTTGTCGGTGTTGCGATAGCTTCCCGCCGCCGACCACGCCGTCTTCACCAATAACGGCACCGACAGACCGGACTCGAGGACCTTCGTTTTCAGGGCTGCGACGTCTTTCTCGTCGACCAGCGCGTAGTCGGCCGCGGGCACCGGGTCCTGCCACAACTGCGGCTCGGGGATCCAGGGACCGAGGTATCGCGTGATCGGTCCCATGTCGCGGTGCAGCAACTTGTACCACGCCTTGGCGAACGCATCAGCCAACTCGTCGGGGTGGTCCAGCCAGCGCTTCGTGATCTCGCGGTAGATCGGGTCCTCGCGCATGGAAACGTCGGTGACCAGCATGGTCGGGGCGCGCCCCGGTCCGCCGAACGGGTCGGGGATGGTTCCGGCTCCGGCGCCGTCCTTGGCGGTGAATTGCCATGCGCCGGCGGGGCTCTTGGTCAGCTCCCACTCATACCCGTAGAGGGTCTCCAGATAGGTGTTGTCCCAGGTGGTCGGGGTCGGAGTCCAGACCACCTCCAAGCCACTGGTGATGGCGTCCTCGGCCTTGCCGCTGGCATAGGCGCTCTTCCAGCCCAGACCCTGCTGTTCGATCGGGGCGCCCTCGGGTTCCGGTCCCACCAGGTCGGCATCGCCGGCGCCATGGGTCTTGCCGAAGGTGTGGCCGCCGACAATGAGCGCTGCGGTCTCCTCGTCATTCATCGCCATCCGGCCGAACGTCTCGCGGATGTCGTGTGCCGCTGCGACGGGATCCGGCTTGCCTTCGGGGCCTTCGGGATTGACGTAGATCAAACCCATCGTGGTGGCGCCGTATGGCTGCGCGAGGTCGCGCTTGCCCGAGTAGCGCTTGTCGGTGCCCAGCCATTCGTCTTCTTCGCCGAACATGATTTCCTCGGGCTCCCAGACGTCTTCGCGGCCGAAGGCGAATCCAAATGTCTTGAATCCCATGGATTCCAGTGCCACGTTACCGGCCAGAAGCAGCAGGTCCGCCCAGGAGATCTTGCTGCCGTACTTCTTCTTGACCGGCCAAAGCAGCCGCCGCGCCTTGTCCAAGTTGCCGTTGTCCGGCCAGCTGTTCAGTGGGGCAAAACGTTGCAAGCCCTGCCCGCCGCCGCCGCGGCCATCGAAGATGCGGTACGTGCCCGCGGCGTGCCAGCTCATCCGGATGAAGAAGCCGCCATAGTGGCCGTAGTCAGCGGGCCACCAGTCTTGGGAACTCGTCATCAAGGAGACCAGGTCGGACTTGAGCGCGTCGACATCGAGTTTGGCGAATTCCGCCGCGTAGTCGAAGTCCTCGCCGAGCGGGTTGCCTTGGGGGGAATGAGGGTGCAGTTTCGAAGTGTCGACCTGGTTGGGCCACCAGTCTTGGATGGTCCTGGGAGTGTCACCCGATGGCTTGGGGGAGTCGAGTGCCGGATTTTCGCTCTCGCTGTTGCTGGCAGTACCGGTTTCCGGGTTGGGCGGGCGGCTGTGGGATGTATCAGACACTGCGTTCCTTTCAGGGGTGGGTGAAATGGGCTGAGATCACGGTCGTAATCCGGATACTGCGCTCGAGCAGTTGGGGCAGTAACCCCAATAGATGACCTCGGCTTCGTCGAGCACGAAACCCTCGAGCACATCGTCATCGGAGGGGGTCAGGCACGGCGCATCACCGACAGCGCAGTCGATATCGGCGATCACCCCGCACGATCGGCACACGACATGGTGATGGTTGTCGCCGACCCGCGACTCATAGCGGGCGACCATGCCGAGGGGCTGGATTCGGCGAACAAGACCGACGGCGGTCAGCGCATTGAGGACGTCGTAGACCGCTTGTCGCGAGACATCGGGAAGGCGGTGGCGGACGGCGGACAGGATCGACTCGGTGTCAGCGTGCGGGTGGTCGTCGACCGCTTCCAACACGGCGACCCGCGGCCGGGTCACCCGCAGATCGGCCATTCGCAGCTTTGCCGAGAAATCCGTCTCCGTCGACGACACGAACCCAATATTCGCTCTTATCTGGAATCAGTCAAGACCGGATTTGGAGTTGATCAAGAATTAAGCGAATCGGTTAGGGGTGACGCCCAACAGAATGAAGACTTGTGTCCTCTCGATCAATACATATCGACGGATCGGGTTTGTCGTCGATGCGAAACACGCTGGCCCATGGCAACTTCCGGACATAGGATCGGCCACCTGGGTCGGGACGGCACCGACGCCAGATTGCGACGCGTTCCGGCAGGTAGTTGGGACCGCCTAACCCTTCTTCAGCTTGAGAACCCGCTTGCGCAGACCGTCGGTGGCTGTCTCCATCAATCCCTTCGCCCCCTTTTTGATGAGGAACCCCGGGATAGGGATCGTCGGGTCGACGGTCAACTCGAAGCTGACCTTGGTGGACTCTCCGTCTGGGATGAGCCGATAGCGACCCTCCTGCGCGCGCTGCTGCTTGGAGCTGACCAATGTCCAACTCACACCATCGTCGTGAACGGAGTAATCCAGCACCTGTTCGTCGGTGACGCCGACGATCTTGACGACCTGACGGGATTTGGTCGGACGCCCGTCCTCGTCGCGCTCGAGCACCTCGACCTTCTGGTGCGCTGACGACCATTCGGTCAGCGACTCGAGGTCGAACAGCACGTCCATGATTTCGTCTGGCGACGCCTCGATGACGACCTGACGTGATTCGGTGACAGCCATGCCGTCAATCTTGCCAGCGGCGGTCGGGCAGTTCGGCGTCAGCCCGCCAGGGCATCTTCAAGTTCCCGGACATGATCCTGCGTTTGCTGCAGCAACGGACGCAGAGCCTCAGCCACGTCCGGCAAGCCCAGTTCGTTGGCTTCCGCCACACGCTTGCGGTAGCGGTCCAGCTGACGCCGCTCCAGGTCGACGTCTGCCTTGAGCGCTGCGGGCCCGTCGGACACGTCCGGTACGTCCGGCACTTTCACAGTCGGTTTGCCGCCGAGAAAATCAATCTGCTGGGCGAGAATTTTCGCGTGCTCCAGCTCTTGCGAGAGGTGGGTGTCGATCTCTTCGGCGATGGAGTGGTACTCGGGTCCTTTGATCGTCGCAGCGTGCTGGATGTATTGGACGATCGACTGATATTCAGTGCCGAGGTCCTCGTTGAGCGACTCGATAAAGCTGCTTTTATCCATGACGGCAGGTATCGCCCGGCGCACTGCAACTGAAACCTGGCAGTGGGCCACAGTGAAGACTTTTCGGGGAGCCACTACGTTCTAGGGCAAGGGTCAGGGCCGCACGCGGCTCTCACTGCAGCAACGGTGCTGGTTGGATGTAATTCCGCAACGAGCACGAGGGAGACAACGTGGGCAAGAAAGCGGTCATGCCCGAAACCGACCGCGCGTGGATGATCGACACGTTGCTGGCTCTTCTGCAAACACCGAGCCCATCCGGGCGCACCGACGTCGTGATGCAGCTGATCGGCGAAATCTTCAACGACATTGGTGTGCCGTTTTCGTTGACTCGCCGGGGCGCGCTGATCGCCGAACTTCCCGGCAAGTCCGATACCACCGATCGTGCGGTGGTCGTCCATGCCGACACGATCGGGTGCATGGTCCGCGCGCTCAAGGACAACGGCCGCCTCGAGCTGATTCCCGTCGGGACGTTCTCGGCCCGCTTCGCCACCGGCGCCCGCGTTCGCATCTTCAGCGATGACCCGGACGAGTTTCTCACCGGCACGGTGATGCCACTCAAGGCCAGCGGTCACGCCTTCGGCGACGAGATCGACACCCAGCCCACCGACTGGGATCACGTCGAGGTCCGCATCGACAGGAAGGTGTCGTCACGCGACGACCTGGTGCGGCTCGGCATCGCGGTGGGTGACTTCGTCGGGTTGATCACCAGCCCCGAACTCGCCGCGGACGGCTTCATCGTTTCGCGTCACCTCGATGGAAAGGCCGGGGTCGCGGTCGCGTTGACGCTGGCCCGGAACTTCGCCGAACAAAAAGTGGTGCTGCCGCATCGGACCACGATCATGGTCACGATCACCGAGGAAGTCGGCCACGGGGCCAGTGACGGCCTGCCTGCCGACGTCGCCGAGCTTGTCTCGGTGGACAACGCCGTGTGCGCCCCGGGGCAGCACTCCATCGAGGACGGCGTCACGATCCCGATGGCCGATCTGCACGGCCCGTTCGACTACCACCTCACGCGCAAGCTGTGCCGTCTGGCCGAAGAACACAAAATCCCGTACGCGCGAGATGTGTTCCGCTACTACCGATCCGATGCGGCCGCCGCGATCGAGGCCGGCGCGGGTACGCGCGCGGCACTGGTGGGCTTCGGGTTGGACGGCAGCCACGGTTGGGAACGCACTCACATCGAGTCGCTCGAGGCCACCTACAACTTGTTGCACGCCTGGCTGCAGACACCGCTGACGTTCGCGAAATGGGACGCCCATCCCTCCGGAAAGTTGCGCGACTTCCCGTCCTCGGAACAGCCGGCCCCCATCGAACAGTGGGTACCGTTGGCGCGCGGCGAACATGCCGACCCCGGCGACGTATCTCCCGGCTCGCACTGGCCGCCAGAGGTACCCTAGGCGCTGCCGGGATCTAGCTGCGCCCCGCCACGCCGCCGTCGACAACCTTCACCGGCTTGTGCGGAAAGCGTTTCTCGGCGTACGCCTTGGCGTTCGAGTTCGGCAGGACATACAGCGTTTCGCGCTTGTCCTGCAACGGTTTCAACACTCGATCCATGAATTCCTTGCGGTCATCGAGATAGGGCTCGATGACCTCCTCGCCGGCCGGGCACACGGCGAGGCAGTAGGCCGCCTTGTAATTCGGCTTGAAGGACAGGCTCTGCCACATCGAGGCGTTCTCGGAATCGCTGACCCTGGAACGGAAGTCGTTGGCATCGGAACTGTCCGCGACGGTCTGCGCCCAATCGGTGAAACCGCCCATGAACTCGCGGTAGTTGTGCGTGGAGCAGGCGAAGAAGTCGAACGCGCCGTCCTTGCCGATGGCGCCGACCGGGCAGGCCGCAACGCACAACTTGCATTCGAGGCAGGGGGAGTAGTCCAGAGGCTGCCCGTAGGAGCTGATGTCGGCGTCGACCAGGATCGTGCCGAGCAAGATGAAGTTGCCGAACCGCGGATGAATGACGTTGCGATGTATACCCATAACGCCGAGGCCGGATGCCACCGCGACCGGCTTGTGGGCCACCACCCAGATTCGCCCCGGAAAGCGATCCATCTCCATCGGAAAAGTCGCCGACGGGTTCAGCGCCCGGTAGCGGCGATCTTCCAGGATGCGGGTGATCTCGCGGGCGGCTTCGTTGAGGATTTCACCGCTGCGATGAAACTCCTGGTTTGCCACGCTGCGTGCCGGTGATCGAACGTTCTCACGGTTCATCTTGACCACCAGCGAGATATAGCTACGTGTGCCGGGCAGGGCTTGCTGTACGTGCGACACCTCAGAGGCCAGATCGGGATTGTCCACCGAGGCGAACGCGACGTCGTCGGCTCCGGCGGCCAGGCAGATCGACCTGAGCCATTCGGCGTCGAGGATGTCGTCTCGCGGCGGGCGATCGGTGCGGGCGGACATCACCTTCCGCACGGTGGGGTGCTCGGTCAGACGGCGGGGCAACGGCGGCATCATGCTAGATATAGTAGACTATACTCAGCGTGCGCGGCTCGCAGGCCTGGATCCCAGACGACCGACTTCCGGAACCCATTACGCGGCAACGCATCACGATGCGATTCATGTCCCGTCCAGCCGACGTTCACGAAGAAGTCCACCAGTGGTCCGGTCTGGATTCTGACGGTATTTTCCATAAGGATGAAGACATGCGACTACGCCTCGTCCTGATGATCTCGACTGCGTTGATTGCACTGGCCGCGCCGGCGCATGCCGATCCGGATCCCGACGCACGGTTCCTGCGCGGGCTCAACAACGCCGGAATCACCTACCACAGCCCGCCTGACGCCATAACCACTGGTCGGCGGCTGTGTGAATTCATGGACCAAGGTGCCAAGGAAGCTGATGTGATCACCGCGATGACGCAGCAGAATTCCGGGTTCAGCGACGACAGCGCGGCGAAGTTCGCCAAAGTCGCGGAGGCCGTTTACTGCCCGGCGCACCTCGGGGGAGCACCGAACCCGACGCCGGCGTGGCAGCCGCCCATCGACTTCCCATTGCCTCCGCTACCGGCGGCTCTATAGTCGGCGGCAACCACACATCGGAGTAGAGGATGAGCCGGAGCACCGACATCGCTTTACCAGTCCTTGCCGCGATCACGCTGGCGCTCGCGGGCTGTTCACATCCTCCGGTTCCCGCCGCGCCGCGAGCCGCGGCGGATCCGAATCCGCCCACGACCATGACCGTGGCGGCTACCCCGAAAACACCAGACGGCGCGCAGCCGCGGTTGGCGTCAAATCCCGCACAGGTGGCCGACGATCTGGTCGCCGACGAGCACGCACTGCGCGACCCCTCGACGGGGGAGGCGGCGCTGGTCGCGGCGGCGCATCGTCAGCAGGCCGCCTACCGCGCCATTGGACTGCACCCCGATTGGGACGCCGCCGCGCGTCCGCGCATCCCCGGTGCGCTGCTTGACGTCTACGAACGCAACGTCGACGCCCGCCGCGCGCTCAATGCGATAACCCCGGCACGCACGACGTTGCCGGCTTGGCGCATCGCGGCGCCCGCTCCGGCCGATCAACTTCTCGGCTTCTATCACCAGGCGGAGTCGGAAACCGGTGTCGCATGGAACTATCTGGCCGCGATCAACCTCGTCGAGACGCGCCTGGGCAGCATCGACGGTGTCAGCACCGCTGACGCGCAGGGCCCCATGCAGTTCCTGCCCGCGACGTTCGCGGCCTACGGCCAGGGCGGCGACATTCACTCGCCGCACGACAGCATCCTGGCAGCGGGTCGCTATCTGGCCGCCAACAACTTCGTCAACGATCACGATCACGCGATCTATCGGTACAACCACTCCGGCGATTACGTGCGCGCGGTAAACCAGTACGCCGCGCTGATCGGCGGTGACCCTGCCGCGTTTGCCGCCTACTACCGGTGGGACGTCTACTGCCGCACGACGACGGGCGACGTATTGCTGCCCATCGGTTACGTTGCGACGTCACCGATTCCGGTGGCGGACTACGTGGCGACCCATCCGCAGTGAGTCAGGATTCCGCTTTGACCAGATCTTCGGTCAGGGCCTCGTCGGTGAGCTCCTCCAACTCGCGGCCCTTCGTTTCGGGCCCGAGTAGGTAACCGACGATCGTCAGGATCCACAAGCCGGCCAGTGCCAGGTACGGTGCCTGCAGTCCATACCGCGTTATGCCCCAGCCGATGATCGTCGGTGCGGCGATGGACGCCACGCGTCCACCGCCAACAGCGATGCCAAAACCGGTTCCGCGCAACACCGTTGGGAAGAGCTCCGAGATGTAGGTGTCGCCGACGCCCCACAGCCAGCCCAGGGTGGCGATCGCGACCGCACCGAACACCTGGTATTGAGCCAGTGAGTCGGAAGTGGCGGCGAAGATGGTCGTGGCCACCTCGATCACAGCGGCCAGCATCGCCGAGGGTCGGCGGCCTATCCAGTCGGCGAGCGCGGTCCCGAGATAGGCAAACACGGCCTGCAGCAGGAAGAACACCAGCGCGTAGCGAATCGCCTCGATCGGAGTCGCGTGAAAACGCTTCACGATGTAGGTCGTCAGGAACAGCGTCATCCCCCAGTAGCCGACCGCATTCGCGGTGTAGATCAACCAGCCGACGGCCAACCGCCGCCGTACGCCGGGCAAGTGCCACAGCCGCGGCGGGGGGTCGACGTTGACGCTGGCGCGCACGTCGACGTAGCGGTGGGACTCGGTGATTCCTTGTCGGACCAGAAATAAGATGACGGCGGGGACAATGGCCACGATGAACGCCGACTGCCAGCCGAAGCGCGGCACGAGCGCCAGCGCGACACCGGCGGCCAGCACGTAGCCGAGCGAGAACAGCGAAAAGATCACGCCGCCAACGCCGATCGCGCGTGTCTTGGCGGGCCAGACCTCGGCGGTGTACGGCGCGCCGACGGCAAGTTCACCGGCCCCGCCCACACCGGTCAAGAACCGTAAACCAGTGAACGCCGCGATATTCGTGGTCAGTCCGGCCAGGGCCGTGGTCACGCCGTACAGCAGGATCGACGCGCCCAGCGTGGCTTTACGTCCCCACCGGTCGGCCGCCAGGCCGAAACCGATCGTGCCGATCGTGTAGCCGAGCAGGAAGATCGAACCGATGTACCCGGCCTGGGCATCGGTGATGTGCAGCGTCCGCTTGATCTCCGGCAGAACCAATCCGTAGATGTTCACCGCATATGAATCGAAGCCGTAGCCCAGCCCCGCCGTCACCGCGACGAAGAGCGCCTGCTTGAACGTGGCGGGTACAGCGCGAGGAGCCTGGACCGGGACGCTGCCGACCGTAGATGTCACCGGTGGACGGTATGCAGGGTCTCGACGAGTGCAGAAGCATCACAATCGTGGTGATCACAACACCTCGCTCGGGGCAGCCTGACGCCCGACCACGGGTCGCCGAGCCTATCCTGGCCGGAATGATCGACACGTCCGTCGCTGATCTGCGGAAGCAGCTGGATGGGTTGACGCTTCGTGACGCGGCCCGCTTCGGGAGACGGCTGAAGAATCTGCGTGGCGCGGATCCGAAGAAGCTGCGGCAGCTCGCCGATCAGATCGCCGCGGCCGAAGCGCTTGTCGGCGCCCGACGGGCCGCCGTTCCGGTCATCGGATTTCCGGACCTTCCCATCGGCGCGCGGCGTGCGGAAATCGCGGAAGCCGTTCGGGCCCACCAGGTGGTCGTGGTCGCCGGTGAAACCGGGTCGGGGAAGACCACTCAGCTGCCGAAGATCTGTCTTGACATCGGGCGCGGCGTGCGCGGGATGATCGGGCATACCCAGCCGCGCCGGCTAGCCGCGCGAACGGTGGCCCAGCGCATCGCCGACGAGCTGGGCAGCCCGCTGGGTGACGCTGTCGGGTACACAGTGCGATTCAATGACCAGGTCAGTGACCGCACCCTGGTCAAGCTGATGACCGACGGCATTCTGCTGGCCGAGATTCAGCGCGACCGTCGGCTGTTGCGCTACGACACCCTGATCATCGACGAGGCTCACGAGCGCAGTCTCAATGTCGACTTTCTGCTCGGCTACCTGCACGAGCTGCTGCCGCGCCGTCCGGACCTGAAAGTGATCGTCACGTCGGCGACGATCGAGCCACGTCGCTTCGCCGCCCACTTCGGCGGGGCGCCGGTGGTCGAGGTTTCCGGCCGAACGTACCCGGTCGAGGTCCGCTATCGACCGTTGGAAGTCCCGATATCAGTTGCTGCACAAGATAATCCGGACGATCCCGATGACGAGATCGTCCGGACCGAAACGCGCGACGAAGTCGAGGCGATCGTTGACGCGATTCACGAACTCGAGTCGGAACCGCCGGGTGACGTCTTGGTGTTCTTATCCGGCGAGCGCGAAATCCGCGACACCGCAGAGGCGTTGATCGGCCTGAAGCACACCGAGGTACTGCCGTTGTATGCCCGGCTGCCCACCGCCGAACAGCAGAAGGTGTTCGCGCCGCACACCGGACGCCGCGTGGTGTTGGCGACCAATGTGGCCGAGACATCTCTGACCGTGCCTGGCATCCGGTATGTCGTAGATCCAGGTAGCGCACGCATCTCGCGCTACAGCCGTCGGTTGAAGGTGCAGCGGCTGCCGATCGAGCCGATCTCGCAGGCGTCGGCCGACCAGCGAGCCGGTCGGTGCGGACGCGTCGCGCCGGGGGTGTGCATTCGGTTGTACTCCGAACAGGACTATGCGAACCGCGCGCGCTACACCGATCCCGAGATCCTGCGGACGAACCTGGCGGCGGTGCTGTTGGGAATGGCGGCGCTGGAATTGGGTGACGTGGAGAAGTTCCCGTTCCTGGATCCACCGGATCGGCGCAGTATTCGTGACGGTGTGCAGCTCCTGCAAGAGCTCGGCGCGTTCGACGGCGTCGGAGAGATCACCGACGTCGGGCGTCGGCTGGCGCGACTACCCGTCGACCCTAGGTTGGCGCGAATGATTGTGGCCGCCGAGACCGAGGCATGCGTCCGCGAAATGCTGGTGGTGGCAGCGGCGCTGACCATTCCCGACCCGCGGGAGCGACCCGCCGAACGCGAAGAGGCCGCGCGCCAGAGCCATGCCCGGTTCGCCGACGATAATTCCGACTTCATGTCCTACCTCAACCTCTGGCGCTATCTGCGTGAACAGCGAAACAACTTCTCCGGCAACGTCTTTCGACGGATGTGCCGTAACGAATTTCTGCATTACCTGCGTATCCGCGAATGGCAGGACCTGGTCGGCCAGCTGCGCAGCATTACGCGTGACCTCGGGATCGTCGAATCCGACGAGCCGGCCGACGCCGCCAGCGTGCACGCGGCGTTGCTGGCCGGACTGCTGTCGCACGTCGGTATGCGCCGAGAAGACGCGAGTGAGTATCTGGGAGCGCGTAACTCGCGGTTCGTACTCGCACCGGGCTCGACGCTCAGCAAGCGGCCGCCGCGCTGGGTGGTGGTCGCCGAGCTCGTCGAGACCAGCCGGCTGTTCGGGCGAACGGCGGCGCGCATCCAGCCAGAGGTGGTCGAGCGGGTGGCGGGCGACCTGGTGCAGCGCAGCCACAGCGAACCGCATTGGGATGCCAAGCGAGGCGAGGTGATGGCCTACGAACGTGTGACGCTCTACGGTCTGCCGCTCGTCGCGCGTCGCCGCGTCGGGTACGCCCGGATCGAGCCGGTGGTGGCACGCGAGCTGTTCATCAGACACGCTCTCGTCGAGGGCGATTGGCAGACACGTCATCACTTCTTTCGCGACAATGCGGCGCTGCGAACCGAACTGGAGGAGTTGGAGGAGCGGGTGCGACGTCGCGATCTGCTCGTCAGTGACGACGACATCTTCGCCCTCTACGACAGCCGTATTCCCGCCGACGTCGTCTCCGCGCGGCATTTCGACGACTGGTGGCGTAAGCAACGGCGTGCCACACCGACGCTGCTGACCTTCACGCGCGACGACTTGCTGCGCAGTGGTGACCAGACCGACGCCGAGCGACCCGATACCTGGCAGAGCGGCGACGTCAAACTGCCGCTGACCTACCGTTTCGAGCCTGGCGCCACCGACGACGGCGTCACCGTCCACGTTCCGATCGACGTGCTCGCACGCTTGGGCGGTGACGAGTTCGCCTGGCAGGTACCGGCTCTGCGCGAAGAGCTGGTCACCGCCCTCATCAAGTCGCTACCGAAGGATCTGCGCCGCAACTTCGTTCCGGCGCCCGACACAGCCCGGGCCGTGCTGGCGGGAATCGTGACAGACGGCGAACCGTTGCTTGCGGCGTTACAGCGCGAATTACGCCGTCGCACCGGCATTCTGGTCCCGATCGACGCATTCGATCTGGACAAGCTGCCGGCGCACCTGCGGGTGACTTTCGCCGTCGAGTCACCCGAGGGCGCCGAGGTCGCACGCGGGAAGGATCTCGGGGTGCTTCAGCAGGAACTGGCGGCGACTGCCCGGCGCGCGGTCGCCGCCGTTGTTGCCAGCGACCTGGAACGCAGCGGCCTACGACGTTGGCCCGAAGATATCGACGAGTTGCCGCGCACGGTCGAGAGCGCCATCGAGGGACGGATCGTGCGGGGCTTTCCCGCTTTCATCGATGCGGGTGCGGCTGTCGACGTGCGCGTGTTCGCAACCTCCGGCGAGCAGGCCGCTGCGGCGCGGCCCGGCCTGCGTCGGCTACTCCGGCTCAGTGTGCCGTCACCGGTCAAAGCCATTGAGCGACGGCTCGACCCGCGCACCCGACTGACCCTGGGCATCAATCCGGACGGCTCGCTTTCCGCGCTGCTGGACGACTGCGCCGACGCCGCGGTCGACTCGTTGGTCGCCGAGCCGGTGTGGACGCGCGAGGAGTTCGCCGCGCTGCGTGACCGGGTCGCCAGGGAGTTGGCGTCGTCCACGATTGCCATTGTGGATCGCGCCGCAAAGGTGCTGGCCGCGGCGCACGACGTCCAATCGGCGCTGCCCGCTTCGCCTCCGTCAGCGCAGACCGACGCGGTCGCCGACATCCGCGCCCACGTGGAGCAGCTACTTCCGCCCGGGTTCGTAACCGCCACCGGCGCAACGCGTCTCGCCGACCTCGCCCGTTATCTGACCACGGCGCGGCGACGTCTCGATCTGTTGCCGCGCGCGACCAACGCGGATCGCGAGCGGATGGCGCGCGTGCGCGCGGTGCAAGACGCCTACGGCGACCTCGTGGACGCGCTGCCGGCGCAACGCAGGGCCGCTGCGGACGTCGCTGACATCGCCTGGCAGATCGAGGAGTTACGGGTGAGCCTGTGGGCCCAACAACTCGGCACCCCGCGGCCGGTCAGCGAGCAGCGAATCTACCGAGCGATCGACGCCGCGGCCGATGGTGATCCACACACGTAGCCGGACAACGCACGGGGGCGTTCCGAGGCGGTCAGCTTCCGGCGGCGAGGATTTTGATCGCGAAGATCAGGCTGTCGCCCTTTTCGATGCCGGCCTGGGGCTGGCCCTCGGGGTAGCCGTCCGCGGCACTCATCGCGACGGCGACCGTCGAGCCGACCTTCTGGCCGGCGATCGCCTTCTGGAAGCCCGGCACCACTCCGTCGAGCGAGAACTGCGCCGGGGTGCCGCGCTCGTAGGCGCTGTCGAACACCTTGCCATCGCGTCCGTCGACGCCCATGTAGCAGACCGTCACCGTGGCAGTGGGCGCGACAACCGCCCCGTCGCCGGCGTGCAGCGTGTGGACCTCGGTCTCCGCCACGCTGAATGGTTGCGTCACCGTGATCAGCGGCGCGGCCTTGTCGGTCGATCCCGTTACGGCCACGCTGCCGGTGGCGCCGTTTACCGTCCAATCCGGCGCTGCGCCGCCACCCGGCGCCTGGGTGGGGCAACCGGTGCCGGGCGCGGGTGACTCGGCTGCAGTCATCGCGGGTGCATTGGCCGCCCCGGTGGACGTGCTCGGGGACACCGCCGGCTTATGGGCGCTGCAAGCCGAAAGTGCCAAGACCGCCGAGGTGGCGCAGGCGGCGAGCCCAACCGAGAAATACGCGCGCTTGAGATTCACGATCCGCCACGTTACATCCGCTGCCATCGCAGCCGTGCCCCTGCCGCACGATTCCCCCTAGCTCGGCTGCTGGGGACGTGTACGGTGCGGTTCGTACAGGAAGGTGTCCGTGGGCTGTGGGTCTCTCAATGGATGGAAGCGCACGCTTCGCGGTGGCTCGCCACAGCGAAGGCGACGCGGTGGTGTTGTCGGTGACCGGCGCCGTCGACGAAGTGACCGCGCCGTCACTGGCCACGCATCTTGATGTCGTGTTGACCGCCCAGCCGCCGCTGCTGGTTGTTGATCTCACCGGCGTGGAATTCATGTCCTCGGCCGGCATGAACCTCTTGGTCGAAACGCAACGCCTCACGGAGCCCACACCCACCACACTGCGTGTCGCCGCCGCCGGCACGGCGACCGGCCGGCCGATGCGCATCATCGGCCTTGATCGGATCCTCGAACTCTATGCGACCGTAAGCGACGCAGTTCAGGGGCAACGGTCGTAAGTCGCCTGATCGTTCCGGGCGACGAACTCTGGCAGCCGACAACAGCTTTCACGCCTAACGCGGCAATCCCTACTAACGTGCGCGCAGCGACGCTATCGCATTCGTGCACCACAACGCCCACACCACGAGCAGTGGCTGAAACAGTAGCCGGATGCCGCGGGACAGATCTGAATCGAGCCCGAACGCATCAGTGTGCGTGAGGAATTGAGAGATGTTTCCGGGGAAGACCGCAATGAAGAAGGCGGCCACCACCCACCCGACCCACTTCCGCCACCGCGTCAGTACCAGCAGGGCAGCGCCGAGCAGAATCTCCGCGATGCCCGAGGCGATGATCACGAAGTCGGCGTTCAGCGGCAGCCAAGTCGGCACCTGAGCATGGAAGGTGGCTCGGGCGAAGCTCAGGTGGCTGATACCGGCGAAGATGAGGAAGGCGCCGAGAACGACGCGCGCGATGCTGCGTGCCGGCGACGGGGTCATCGGCACATCCTGCCAGGACCCTTGAGGTCAGCTTCCGATTTTCTGCGGCGACCGAGGTTTCGAACGTGTGTGCGAGGGTTATTCCCCCTGCGGAGGTGATCGCGACATGAGCGATGAGGTACAGCAGGCGCCGAATGAGACGGCGGAGAAAGACCCCGCAGATTGGGTGACCGGGGACGAGCCGATGACCGGACCGCAGCGGAGTTATCTGCACACCCTTGGACAGGAAGCTGGGCGCGAAATTCCCGACGACCTGACCAAAGCTGGAGCGTCGAATCTCATCGAGGAGCTTCAGAAAACCAGCGGCCGAGGCGGGGACTGACGCCGCGGTCGACACCTGCATGAGCCCACCAAGAACGACTGACGACGGACACTTCGTCATCATCGACGGACGAAAGTGGCGGGCCACCGACCCGTTGATTCCCCCGAGTCGTCGCGCTGAGCTTGTACAGGTGTTGATGGCGTGGCGCAGAGAAGTGCGTCGCGTCAAGGGATCACCGGCAGAGTCGGCCGCTCGAGCGGGCGTGACCGCGGCGAAAGTGGCGCTCGGAGAACGCGGCCAGCCGCCGTGGTGGGAACAGACCGATCGGCAACGCCAAACCCGCTGGGAGACCGACGTCGTTGGACCCGAGTAGCTCGGCTACGGCCGGCACCGATCAGCTTGGGAGGCCTGTGCCTCGAGCTCCGTTGCGCAACAACGCAGCCGAGCCGGGGGAGAAGGGGGTTACCCCTTCCACACCACCTTGTCGGTTCCTCCGGCGTCGCGGTACACGACGCTGTCGGGCGCCGTGCCCCCGCGTACGTCGAAGTAAATCCGACCGCTTGATTGGGCGCCCGGCGCAATCGGTGCGTTAGGCAGGCCGTCGGTCTCGTTGCCCTTCATCGTCGCGTAGGTGGAGCTATTGGCCGCCCGCGCATTGAAGTCGGCGATGTTCGGGGTCGGGTTGCCGCTCACACCCCGCGCCGTCACGTCTGAGTACCAGATGCCGTCGTTGTGACCGCTGGGCTGCAAGTCGCTCACCGTGTAGTTGATCGCGCCGCCGACAGTGGGAATCTCCTGGCCTTGGCCGAATGCCGCCGCCGTCGGGTCTGCGATCGCCGGTGTTGCCGCCAGGATTCCGGCTGCCGCGATCCCAGCAAATGCTGCTGTCGCCTTCGATGCCATCTTTGAGAACGCCACGTCAAACTCCCTCCAACATATTGCTGCTATGCAAAGTGCATTCCTTCTGTCGGCTGAGGGTGTCCACACTCGGGGGTTTCAAACCTGCGAGCGGTCAATTTCTTATTTGACAGCTGCATATCGCAACGGACGTCGCGGCGGCAGGGGACTACGCGGCGCGGGTCGGCGTGCCTGAGCCGATATCGCCCGTTTCGCTTTACTGTTGATTGCATGGCTGTACAGGGCGGTTACGCGAAGCGGGGATGTGCAGCGGTTCGCGCAACGGGGTCTGCGCTAATGGTTGCGTTCCTCGTACTCGCGATGACTCCGGTGGCTCATGCCGCGGCAGTGACGGCCTCTCTATCGGTGACATCGACATGGCAGACCGGCTTCATTGCCCGTTTCGCGATCACCAACTCAAGCACTGTGCCGCTAAGCGATTGGCGGCTCGAATTCGACATGCCTATTGGCGAATCGATCTCGCACACGTGGAATAGCACGGTTGCGCAGTCGGGGACGCATTACGTTCTCAGTCCGGCGAATTGGAATCGCATCATTGCACCCGGCGGTTCAGCGACAGGCGGCCTCAGAGGCGTGCTGACCGGTTCCTACGTGCCACCGTCGAATTGTCAGCTCAATCGACAATTTCCCTGCACGTAGTTGAACCTCACCGTCCATACTCGGGTGCCTTCCCTTGCGTATGGGACCGCGTCGTAAGTTGGTTCGGAGCTCCGAAAGGGGTTAGCCGCAACTTGATCGACACCTGACGAACACGCGAGGGGAAGCTCATGAGAACGATCGCATACCGCCACGCGGCCGGCGTCGGGATGGCCGCCGTCGCGCTGATCGCGGTGGGGTGCAGCAATGGCAAGGGTGTCGACGCCTCGGCGCCGCCCCGGGCTGCGGTGAGCGCGGCGTCTCACACGCCAGCCCCACCGACGGAGGTCAAGCTCGTCGGTGAGGGCGACGTCGAGGTCACGCTGACGGGTCCGATCGCGGCGAAGTATTCCTCGGCAACCGAGAGTCAGAAGAAGGCTCTAGGCAAGCCGCTGACGGGCGATCGAAACGCGGGGACACGGGAGAGTGGCCTGGTGTTCCAACAGTTCGAGGGCGGCGTCATCACCGCCAAGGACGACGCGCCCGGCACGCCCGCCTACATCACCACGGGCAAGATCCGGGACGCCTGGAATGTCCCGCGCGGCCCCGACGGCGTGCCTACGGCCACCGGTAACAATGGCTCGGCCGGTCCGCTTGGTTTCCCGACCAGCGACGTCAACACCGTCGGCGATTTGCTTGTGTCGAATTTCGAGCACGGCGAAATCAAGTACCGCGAGCGGACCGACCAGGTCGAGGTAACGGTAGACGGCAAGGTCGTACCGACCGGACTGTAGCCGATTCACCAAACGGCGCAACATATCTGAGAAGGACGCGCCTGCCCGACAGGTTGATGTCTCAGTGTGGACCGACGTTTTCCATGATTGCCCGCGCTGCGCGCTCTGCGATGAGCATGACCGGCGCGTTGGTGTTGCCGGAGATGATGGAGGGCATCGCCGACGCATCGACCACCCGAAGACCGGCGACGCGATACACCCGGCAATCAGTGTCGAGCACCGTGGTGGCCGACCGCGGCCGACCCCGATCGTCAAACGCTCCCATCGCGCAGGTACCTACGGGGTGGAAGATCGTCGTACCGAGTTCGCCGGCGGCCTTCTGCAGTTCTTCGTCGCTCTGCAATTGCGGGCCGGGAAGCATCTCCTGCGGGTCGTAGCGGGCTAGCGCCGGCGCCGCCATGATCTGTCGGGTCATTCGAAGGCCCGTCACGGCGAGTCGACGATCGGAATCGGTCGACAGGTAGTTGCAGAGAATCTTCGGGTTCGTCAGTGGATCTGCGCTGGCCATGCGGACATGCCCACGGGAGGTGGGTCGCAGATTGCAGACCGAGGGAGTGATCGCGGCGAAGGGATGCAGGGGTTCGCCGAACTTCGGCAGTGACAACGGCTGCACATGCCATTCCAAATCGGGACTGGCTAGCGCGGGGTCGCTTTTGGCGAAAGCCCCTAGCGTGGAAGGCGGCATCGTCATGGGTCCTGATCGCAACAACAGGTACTGAAGTCCCATGCCCGCACGGGTGATCCAGTTTCGATACAGCGTATTGACGGTCGAGGCGCCCTGAATTCGGTAGACCGTTCGAAGCTGCAGGTGATCCTGGAGGTTTTCGCCCACGCCCGGTAGATCGACGACCACCCGCACCTGATGCTGGGCAAGCAGCTCAGCTGGGCCCAGCCCCGAGACCTGCATGAGATGCGGCGAGCCGATGGCGCCGGCGCTCAGAATCACCTCGTGGCGGGCTCGGACGTCGAGGACTTCGCTGCCTTTGAGCAGGCGCAGACCGGTGACGCGCTGCTGCGCCGTGGTCCAGGCACCGCGGCGCTGATCCTGGGGGACCTGGTCGTCCATCAGGAGCCGCAGGGCCTGCGTCTGCGTGTACACGGTGAGATTCGAGCGGTGGGCGATGGGATGCAAGAAAGCATCGGCCATCGACCAGCGACGGCCACGCCGTTGGTTTACGTGGAAGTACGCAGAGCCGGCGTTGAAGCCCCGATTGAATTCGTCGATCGGGAAGATACCCAGTTGGGCAGCGGCGGCTTGCCAGGCGTCCAGGATCTTCCAGCGCACACGTGGCCGCTCGACGCGGATCTCGCCGCCTGCGCCGTGCAAGTCGTCGGCTCCGCCGAAGTAGTCCTCCAACTTCTTATAGATCGCCAGCGTCTCGCCCGGGCAGCCCTGACCACCCCAACGCCATCTCTCGTCACCGGTGGCCTGCGCCCACAAGTCGTAGTCGCTCGCCTGCCCGCGCATGTGGATCATCGCGTTGATCGATGAGCAGCCACCGATCACGCGGCCGCGCGCATAGTGAATGCTGCGGCCGGCCAGGCCGGGGTCGGGCTCGGTCGTAAAGCACCAATCGGTGCGGGGATTGGCGATTGTGTACAGATAGCCCACCGGCACTTTGATCCAGAACCAGTCATCTTTGCCGCCGGCCTCGATCAAGAGCACGCGGTGCTCAGGGTTGGCGCTCAGCCGGTTTGCGAGCAGGCAGCCCGCACTGCCGGCTCCCACGATGATGAAGTCGAATTCGGCGGCCGGGCTCATTCCGTATCGGATTTCGTCTTGTTGCCGTCAGGCGAGGGACAGGAAGAGCTTCTCGAGTTCGTCTTCGGTGAGTGTTGGCTGGGCGCCGTTTTCGTTGTCGGCGATGCAGTGGCGCAGGCCGGTGGCGACGATTTTGAAGCCAGCGCGGTCCAGAGCCCGGGAGACGGCGGCGAGTTGAGTGACGATGTCTTTGCAGTCGCGGCCCTGTTCGATCATGTTGATCACGCCGGTGAGTTGGCCTTGCGCTCGGCGCAGTCTGCTCAGTACGGCGTCCATACGTTCGGCGTCGTCAATCATGGGTCCTCCAGGAGATTAGGTCGAAAATCATTCTACCCCGGGGGGTATCGGGCTGCGGTGGTAGCGTGTGGCGGGGGAGCCGTAACCAGTGGAATCCAAACCCTCCCAACAACATTGATCGTATTCGACCTGCTCGTCACACCGCTTACCTCCGATAAATATCTCGAGGTGACAGCGGGACGCCTATTCCGCCGATCGAGCTGACGACCTCGTTCGCGTAACTAGATATACCATAGGGGGTATGGTATTGAGGTGTCGGGGCGTTACCCCTTACAGCGCGTTACCTGCGCCGCACATAAGTACTCGCAGATGACAGGAAGTGGACTATGACTGGCGACCGATCGGCTGATGCCGAACCCGCTGACGTTGTGGTGTGGCTGGATCCGGTGTGTCCGTTTTCGTGGAACACCGCACGCTGGCTTCACGACGCGGCCGGCAAAGCCGGTTTCGACCTTGAATTACGGCTGATGAGCCTGGCTGTACTCAACGAGGGCCGTGACTTGCCGCCCACGCAGCAGGCACGGATACAGGACTCGCGCCGAGTCGGCCGGCTGATGGCCGCGGTGTCTCGAGACGGCGGGCCCGATGCGCTCCTTGACGCCTATTTCGCGTTCGGGCAGCAATATTTCGACCATTCAGCAGCCGTCGACGAGGACCTGGTTGCCCACGTCAGCCGCGCCGCCGCCGCAGACACCATCACCGCGGCAGTTCTGGATGATTCGGCCCTGGATGCGGTGGTGCGTGAATCGCACGAGGCCAGTCAACGCGCGCACGGCGACGTTGCGGGTAGCCCGTTGCTCTCGATCGGGGAGCGCACCATGTTCGGACCGGTGTTCAGCGCCCCACCCGAGCCCGCCCAGACCCTGCGCGTGTTCGACGCGGTCACCGCGCTGATGTCGACGCCTCAGTTCCACCAACTCGAGCGGCCTCGCAGCCACTCCTGAACGTGTGCCTACACAACGTAACTCGACCCAGCCCCAACAAACACCACAGACGGAGCAGACATGACCAAGAAGCTAATGATCCTCGGCGCCGGCATCGGGGGACTCAGCGCCATCACCGAACTCCACGACTCCGGGACCCGTCTCGATGACGTCGAGATCACCGTCGTCGACACCGACTTTTCCCACTTCCTGGGTTTCACCTTGCCGTGGGTGATGCGCGGTTGGCGCGAACGCGACAGTGTCATCATCCGGCCCAGCACGGCGGCCCTCGACGGTGTGCACACCGTCACCGGCACCGTCGAGGCCATCAACCCACAAGCACGCACCGTCACCCTGGCCGATGGCACCGAACTGGACTTCGACGCACTCATCATCGCCACCGGCGCCCGCAACAACATCGACGCGATTCCCGGGCTCGCCGCAGCCGTCGAAGCTGGGACCGCTGTGCATTACTACAGCGCCGAGGCCGCCGAACACGCCCACCACGCACTCGAGGCATTCACCGGCGGCAGGCTGACGTTTCTGGTGACAACGCAGCCCTACCGCTGTCCCGTCGCACCTTACGAGGGATCGCTGCTAGCCGCAGACCTACTGCGCGACAATGGAAACCATCAAAACACCGTCATCTCGGTCTACAGCCCCGAAAAGCAACCGATGCCATCGGCGGGGCCCTACGCCGGACCTGAGCTCGTGCGGCTACTCCACGACAACGGCATCGAGTTCTTCGGCGAGCACGCCGTCGAGCACATCGACAACGAGCGCAACGAGATTCACTTTCGCAACGGCACCACCACGACATTCGACCTGCTGGTCTTCGTGCCGCCCCACGAGCCGGCCGTGACACTGGACGGACCCGGATGGATCAACGTCGATGCCACCAGCAGGCAAACCCGTCACCCAGGCATCTTCGCCATCGGTGACACCACCGCGACCACCTCGCCATCGGGACGCCCGCTACCCAAAGCGGCGATCTTCGCCAAGAACGGCGCCAAAGCCGCCGCGCTGAACGCGCTGCACCACCTCGGCGTCACCGACACCGGCGCCGCGCTGTCGGGCGAGGGCTACTGCTACGTCGACACCGGCAACGGCCGGTCCGCGCTCGGCAAGGGCGACTTCTTCACAATGCCAAACCCTGCCATCCACCTCAGCCCGCCATCAGAGACATTGCACCGCAACAAACACGACGAAGAACAGGACTGGCGAACAGCCTGGGAACGGCAACCGTCAACAGCGGGTTAGCAAGGGGACAGGGAACCGCATGCCTCACCCCGGGGAGGAACCGCGAGTTGACATAATGTCGCTTATCGGCAAAAGGGTGACATGCGATGAGGCTTAGGGGCCCGCGACCGGTCTCGACATCCCTGAGTCGCGGCCATCCCGATTTCGGCATCAGCGCCCCGGCCCTGGTTGCCAGAGACCGTCCGTCGACCACGTGGCAGCCTCGCAACGGCGCGTCCGATGCCCGGCACGCCGTATCTGGGCCGTCGCCCGACCGAATCACCCCAGTCTCAATTCCGTCCCGCGACGTTAATACGTCACAGTGACGAAATTTCGTCATGCCGCTGTGGGTCCAGATATCCTCCCGCGCAGAACCTTTAGCGTTCACGGTCGGTCCCAGGGTATCTCCGCATCACCGGCGGGCCGCCACATCGTCTGCTATATGTAAATTGAGCCGTTTAACTGGGCTGAAAATGTTTGACTGGTCGACACGTCAACAGTCGGAGGCCTAGCAATGGCGAACATCGATCGACCGCTCAATGACAACGAGCGACTCGTCGTGGACTTCGTGCACGCCGCCTACGGCGAGACGATGAATGTCGAGGCAATGACGGCGCTACTGCATGAAGACTTCGTCTGGCAGCTCAACGTGCCGCTCTCGCCCGTCGTCCAGGGCCGCGACGCCGCCAGGGCCGCCCTGGAGCAGCAGTCGGGACTGTCCACGGGAATGGTGTCAGGTAGCGAAATCCGCACGGTCGTGTCCACCGGTGACACGGTCGTCGTGGAGCGAGTCGACGTGAACATGATCGGCGACAAACCGATCACGTTCTATGTGGCGGCCATCTTCGAGGTGCGCGACGGGCAGATCTCCTGCTGGCGCGAGTATTGGGACACCGCGCACATCGCCAAGCAGCTCGGCATCGACCCGCTGCTGATGTTCAATCAGCTCGAGTCGTGAGCGACTCCCCTGCTGTCACCAACCGCTCGCTGCAAAGAATCGTCACCGTGACGTTTCGGAACCGCCTCACGTGATTACCGATAGCATTGTGGTACAGCCCTTTTGACGAGAGAGAAGTGACGAGATGACGGAGAAGTCCGCGGCGCAACAAATTGATGCCCGTATCGCCGAGCTCGGCGACTGGCGGGGCGAGACGCTCGCGCGCATCAGAAAGCTCATCAAAGCGGCCGATCCGGAGGTGACCGAGGATTGGAAATGGCGAGGCGTCCCCGTATGGTATCGCGACGGAATGCTCTGCACCGGTGAGACTTACAAGAGCGTCGTCAAAATGACTTTCGCCAAAGGGGCTTCGCTCGAAGACCCTGCCGGCCTCTTCAATTCCAGCCTCGATGGAAATACCCGGCGCGCCATCGATTTCCACGAAGGCGACGAGGTCCCCGAGAAGGCACTCAAGGAACTCGTCTGCGCCGCAATCGCATACAATAGGTCGAAGTAGGCCGGCTGCCATTCTTCGTCCCCTGTGCGCCCGTCAGGCTGCCTCGTCGATGTCACTCTGATCATCGGAATGTTGCACATAAGCCGCTTCTCGCACCGCGTCGTCGGACTCCAGCGCCGCGCCCAATGCGCCACCAATCATCGCCAGTGATGAAATCAGCCACGCCAATTCGAAGTAGTCGCGGAGCGTGGCCGGGTGACCGACCTGGTCCTTCCATATCTGCGGCAAGACGAACCAGAACGAGGCGCCGAGGGCCAACAGGTAGAGGACCACATACAACACCGTCACACCGATCAACACCGTGACCACGGTGACGATGTTGAACAGGATCACCTGCTTGCGCACGGCGCGATTGACCATCGGTTCCCAGAGCTCGGCGCCAACGATCAAAGTAACGACTGTCGCCGTGACCGATACCAGCGCGGTGCCGGCGAGCCGTAGCAAGCCGTAGGCGTCGGCCAGCCGCCAGATATCGGCGGTCACCAGGCCGAACACTCCAGCGGCCACGGCACCGGTCAACGCGCGCGACAATCGCAACGACAGCCGCCACGGCTGGTTCGCGGCCACCATCCCGGAGATCAAAGTCAGGTTTCCGGTGAGGACTCGTGCGGTGTACAAGAACGCCTCATCATCGGGGTCGGTGCCCAACTCGCGGACGCGCTGCATGGTCACCCGCCGCGCCGGTCGGCCCAAGTGATGAAGGTGGTCGCCATGCAACTCGATGGATCCGGCGATCAGTCGCACCAGCAGGCGCACAATCGTCTCGCGAATCCGATGTCGTGCACCCATCGCTCCCAGGGCCGGAACCGACACGATTGCCACGTTGCGGACCGGGTTCGCGTGCGCCACAACCGGTCGCTGCTCGACGTGCAACGGTAGGTCGGTGAGACAAATGACGACGTCCCAGCCTTTTTCGAGCAAAGTCTTGCGGGCGGCACTCACGATCTGCGCGTCGGTCGCTGGCGGCTGCACCAACCGGCCCTCCATGATCTCGACGCACCACCGTGCTCCGGGCAGCCGCTGGTCGAGTTCGCGATGCAAGTCGGTGTCGGCGAGTTCGCGCGCGAGCGCAAAAGCTGCGCCGGGGTCGCCGACCAGACCCAGAACGATATGCGGGTCAGCGTCGTCGTCGATTGGATCGGTGCCAGGCGTCACGCCTAGATCGTTGCATCTCCACTGCTGTGTGGGCGCGGCGGTAACACCGTGAGCCACGAATCCGCGAGCAGCTCCAGCAACTGGCCGTCGGGATCGCGGACCATCGCAGACTGATCAGAAACCGTGTCGGCAACGATCGATCCGCCGAACTCGTCGACCGCCCCGAGCACCTCCCCGAGATCGGACACCGACAACGAGAGGTGAGTGAGCCCGATCTGATCCATGACGCGATGCGCCCCCGCGCGCAGCACGCGGTGAGAGTAGGCAAGCAACTCCAGTACCAGACCGTCGCGAACCAGGTAGGTCGCATGCAGTCCGATCGGCTTGTTCAGCTGCAGCAGCTGTGCGGTGCCCTCGTCGGGCGGCGCGAGCTCCCACCAGAACGTGAAGCCAAGCAGGCCCTCGTAGAACCGGCGCGAGCGGGCGGTGTCGGCGACACACAGCCCGACATGATTGAAGGCGATTCGCTGACCGGTCATTTCAACCTCCTACGACACGACCCCGGCGCTCTACGGGATCTTCAGTGGGAACGGGTCATTGGCGAAATCGATCTGGGCTGCGGGGTTGGCGACGGCGGTGGTCATTCCCGATCCGAAAGCTCCGGAGCGGTCGAAGAGCGTCGCCAAGCCGACCGCCACTCCGTCGGCGGCCCAATGGGAATCGGCCTGCACCCCAATCCATTCCCCGACCGGTAACCGGGCCAGTCCCACCGTGAGGTCGCCGTTGATGTAGCCGACGCCCTTTGTGCCCAGATTGGTGACCAGGCTGGTGGCCTCCGCGACCATCACCGCCCTGAGGAACTGCGAGTTTGGTTCGCCTGACACGACGTCAATCGGGCTGTTGAAGAAGCGTTTTCGAGAGTCGTTTTGATGCTCTCCCGGTGAACGGCTCCAATTGCCGGCATCGCTGTCGACCGCGGTCTGTTCTTTGTCGTCGAGCGATCGCGGGAATGAAATCGTCGCGGGCACGCTCCAGAGGCGCCCGGGCGGCGCAGCCGACCGGCGATATTGCAGAAGGGTGGCTCGGGCCACCAATCGGCCCTCTTGGGCGACATCGCACTCCGCACTTCGCACGCGCCTACCGTCACGCACCATTCGTACGCTCACCGACGTCATCACTGCACGCGCCGCCCGGAACAAATCGACAGTGAGCCGCGTCGGCATGAAATCGGCTGATCCGCAGAAGCTTTCCAGCGCCTGAGCGGCGAGGCCGACGACGGCGGGTCCATTGAGATGGTCGTCGCCCCAGTGGCTGCCGGCAAATTCGGTTGGCTCGAACTCACCACTTGGGGTCCGGGTGAAGTGTGCGGGCGTCACAGCTACGGCGTCCGTAATGCGTTCACGGCCTTGACCAACATGCCGCTCAAGAGATCTTCGGCATTCGGGTTCCCGGGCAGAACTCCCTCGGAGGTGACAGCGACCGTGTCGCTGAGGAAGGCCGCGAAGACGTAGGACTTGGGCGCGCCCTGGACGGCTTCGGCGACCGATTCGGTGGTGACAACACCCTCGATCGGCGGACCGGGCTGGCGGGAGACTGTCGAGACCACGAGCCGGCCGGCGATTCGCTGAGTCAGTTTGATTTGCTCACAACCCTTCGGGACGACCGGTTTGCCAAGTGGCGAAGGCGAACTCACGGCGCCGACCAGGATCGCTCCCCGCCCGACTCCGCCGATCATCGTGTACTGCGCATCCTGGGAAGCGTGCACCGGCTGCAGGACTGATCGGCACAGCGGTGGGTCCACCTTCACGATGTCACCGACACCGACGGCGAAAAATTTCTCCGCATCGGGCCCCAGCGTTGCCACGCTGGTGCTCTGGACGTTTTCGAAGCCGGGCGGAAACTGGTCCTGCCAGCTTGCTGAGCTGACTGATGTCGTAGTAGCGCGACTGCTGTGGCGGTGCACTTTTCGGTGTGGGCAGCGAAGTCGGCACCAACGCCGCGCCGGACGGACTCACCGGTGTTCCGTCGATGGAACGCGCGCAACCCGGTAGCACGCCGGCCAAGCCGGCGGCCGCGACGAGGCAGGCCAGCATCCGTTGCGCGGAATCCCTCACTGCGTGGCCGATTTGTTCCACGTAAAGCTGTTGACCGAGTTGCCCATCAGCTGCGCGATGATCATGTTTACCGCGGAAGGATGCGACGACGTGCGCGGCGTGAACCGGACCATCGGGCCCTCGGCGACCGCGACGAGAGCAAGATCGTTTCGCACGGCGGTCATCACCAGCAGGCGGCCACGGGTGGATGTCGCATTGGGGTTCTCGTCGGAAAAGTCATCCACTTCCCCGTATCCGGGTTCGTAGCCCACCATCGCATTCGGAATCTGGTAGGCCGTCTTCGCGGTCCGATAATTCTTCTCGATGTACTGCTCGACTATTTGGCGCGGTGTTCGGTTGTTCGCCGGGGTGCCGAACAACCGGATCTCACCCTCGATACCGTCGAACGTCATTGAGATGCCGTCGTCGGTTTTCGTCACTTCGGCGGCGGGAAGATAGGCGACCGAGAACGCCTCGTCCTTCGAGGTGAATCGCGGATAGGTCGTGACGGCCACCGGCGGCTGATTCGGGGGTGTCGCGACGGGTGGTTCGGACGTGGGCGCCTGCCCCTGTTCACCGCCGACGGGTGGACCGATCGGCGGCCGACCGCAATCCGGCGGGCACGCGTAATGCACCTCGGCCGGAGTTGCCTTGACGGAGATCGCCGAAACCGCCGCGACCGCAACAACTAACACGCCGGCGACCGTTGAGATCAGCACGGCCGGCGAGGTCAAACGCGGAAGCGGTGCGCTGTAAGAGCCCGGAGGTACACCGTAGCCGGGAAACAGCGCCACCGGCGCCGCGCCCGCAGGCACCTCGGCGACCGCGCGTCTGGCCCGACGAGCGACTCGGCTCGATGCTCTCGACGCGGCTCCGCAGTTGGGGCAGAAAGCCATGTCCGGAACCACGTGGCGGCAATGAAAGCACAACGCCGCCTCGCCGCGCGTCGCGTCCGGCTGCTCGTGCAGCAGGGCTGAATGCACGCCAATTCGCAAGGCCACCACGGCAATCGCAGCGAAGATTAGGTGCAGTCCCAACTGGACGGCCGGCGTGAAGCTCGCAACATCGACCAGACCCAACGCGCCATAGATGACGATCACCACCGCCAATGCCGCAAGGACGGCTCGCCGCAGCGGGCCGCGCTGCGCCGCTCCGCGCCGGTGGAACCAGAGCGCCAGACCTACCAAACCTCCGGCCGCGGCGGCAGTCAGCGGCATGGCGAGACCTTGCACACCGGCCTGCATGAGCAGCACACTGGGCGGTTTGTGATGCGCGACAAGCCCGTTCGACAGCTGAGGGGCCGCGCGAACCGCGACGGCGGCTGCGGTGAAGAACACCGCAGACCGGGCACCGATCGCATACCCGTCGAGAGATTCACGACTGGCGGGCCGGTAAATACGCGCGACGATCGTCGGGACGACCATCAGCAGCGCTCCCAGCACCGGAATGCTCAGTCCCTGCGCTAATAATCGAGCACCACCGTGCCCGACCCCGAGGACGCTGAGGTAGGTACTAGCCAACACCGGACCGGTCAGATAGGCCCAGCCGGCTCCGAGAAGGAGGCCGGTCAACGATGTCAGCGCAACGACCGGCCACCCGAGATCGCCGCGGACGCCCGCCTGCCGGAGGTAGGCAACGAACAGCGCGGGTACGCCGAAGACGATGACCGCGACCAAAGCCGCCTGCCAACGCATCAGTGCCACCACAACCAGAGCGACCGTCAGCAGGCCCAGCGCCATCCGGAACGCTGCTCGTGAGCTCGGCAGCAGATGCGGAAACAGGCTGCTGGCCAACGAAAGCCGAACCAGTTGCTCGTTGGGTTCGGCGACATAGGAGTCGGCACGCAGCCGGTCGGGTCCGGTGCCGGGCAGCGGATAGAGATGCGCGCCGCAGTAACCGCAGAATGCCCCGCCGGGAACATCGCTTCGGCACGTGTGGCACTGCACGATCACCGAATCCCGCTGGGCGGCAGTGCTACTCGCGGTCACTGCCGGGCCCCCCGCTGGAGATCGAGAATATCGTGCGCGAGGTTGTCGGTGTCCGGAGTGCCCAGGCCGGTGACCAAGTCGTATCCGGGTACCGCGATGTGCACCGCGTTGCCGCCGATGACCACGTCGTGGAAAGCCGGCCTGGCCGCGGCGGCGGCCACTTGATAAAGCACCGGGTTGAGGTTACCCACCGGACGTCCACCATTGGCAGCGAGGAACTGGTTGACCAACACAGTCAGCCCCGCCCAGATCGGCGCCGACTGCGATGTACCGCCACCGGCCATCCACTGTCCGTCAACGAGAATGCTGACCCCGCTGTAGGGGTCGGCGTCCGCAGCGACGTCGGGCGTCAGACGATGAGTGGAGTCCCACGCCGAGGACACGGTGCTCTGCCACGAGGGTCGCGGAAAAAGCCGGGAAACTCCCCCGCCGGTTCCCTGCGACATGGGCGAGTCGAACCAGCTTGCTTCTGACACCCAGACGCCACTGGCGTCGGTGCTCAGCGTGGTTCCCCCGACATCGGTCATTGCCGGAACCGATCCGACGGCATTGATGCCTTGATCCTTATCGCCCGGCGGTGTGGACCAATCACCGTTGAAACTCGCACATTCCAGGCCGCCGGAGTCACCGCTCGACATGAAGGCCGATGTGCCGTGGGACTCCGCGATTTGAACTGCCGACTCCACCGGCGCGAGATCGGCGGCAGTGGCCATCCGGTCACAGCCGATCCCAAGCGACGTGCTCCACACCGCGCCTGGGAACTGTCGGTCGGCAAGCTGATACATCTGCCCCGCCTGCGCGTAGCTCGTCGAACCGCCGAAGGCGAGTGCGTTGACGACCACCAGCTTGGCGTCCGGAACTATGGCGTGGACAACTTCGAGGTCCATCTCGGTTTCGCCGAGTACTTTGCCCGGTTGGCCTCCGATGAGCTGCGGGGTGAAACGCGGCGAGCCCAGTTTGTCGGCCCACTGATCGAGATCGGCTTGCTTGTAACCGTCGATCTCGAAGAACACGACGGTTTGCCCTTTGCCGGTGAAGCCGTCGCGGGCCAACGGTTCGGCGTTGTAGGTTCGCAGTAGCGCCGTAGGCTTGAGGCCGCCGCGCGGCACATCAAGCGGGATGTCCGGCGGTAGTGACCGGTGCATCAGCTGATAGCCCACGATGCTGCCGAGTTCGCTGACCTCACCAGTCACAGCAGCCGGAATCACGGGCTGCTGTGCAGCAGCGTAGAAGACCTCCCCGCTTCGGCTGCGGTAGTCGTGGATCGCCACGTCGAACGCCGATCCGAGGTCTGCCGGTGTCCCTTCGATGTATGCCCAGTCAGCGCCGGGCTGCCACTGCACGTTCAGGTGATGCCGCTGAGTCCACCCGATCAACGCCTCGGGGCGCATCGAATGGCGCAGTGAAGCCGCCAACGAGATGGCGTCTTTGTGAGCCGGACCCAGGTCCTTGGAAGCGCTCAGCAGCCACGCCATCGGTCCCGCAATCAGACGCGGACCGCGGACGCCGGCCGACCCGGCTGCCGTCGCCAGTGTCAGGTACGTCGCGACTAATAGCACCATCACTCGCGGCGCCGACCGGTGGCTCGAACGATTGACAAGGGCACCCGCTGAGCGCCAGAGTCGAATCACCGCTACTCCTTCGACGATTGATTCCGTGTGAGTGCCGGCCACCGGCAAAATTACTTCACTTCGAAACCGGCTTTGTACCGATTCTGCGAATTTTGCTCATGCGCCGCCGTTTACGCTACCGCGAGCCGACACATATGAATCACACAAATCTGGCAAGCAGGCTAGCATCAGCGTGGCCTACCCCCCCGTGTGCACCGGAAAGACGAGAGGACCGCAACTGATGATGCATGGACTACGGCGTCGCTCTTTGGTGGTGGGCAGTGCTGCCGCGATTGCGTTGTCGCTTGCCGCCTGTGGCACTCACACGACGGCCGGAATCCCGGTGCAGGCGAAGAAGACTACCGCCGGGCATGCCTCAGACGCCGCGCCGGCCAGTCCCGCCCCCGCACCAAAACCGTTGTCCGCCAGCAGTATCAAAAACCTCACCCTCTCCACCGAGGACGTCGATGAGGTCGCCGGGCTACCACTGGACGACCGGACCGAGTTCGCGTCCCCCAGCACGGCGGCGAGCGACTACAGCAAGCCGGACTGCGCCCTGGCCATGGGCGTCACCAAAGATGCCCTCGGCGGTGGGGAATTCACCGCTTATCGCGGGATCAAAAACAATGCGACCAAGGGCGACAGCCTTATCGGATCCTTCACCCAGAACGTCGCGACATTCGAAACCTCGGCCAAAGCCAGCGAGTTGTTCCACAACGCCTACAACTCGCTAGGCAAATGCAACGCAACGACAATCAACCTCAATTCTTCCACCACCATCTGGAAGGTATTGGCGCCAGGGCCATTCAACGGCGATGAGGTCACGTTCAGTTCGCTCCAGCAGACCGACAAACAACAAAATCTCGGATGGCGTTGTGACCACGAAGTACGCGTCAAGAACAACGTCATCATCGAGGCCTACTTCTGCGCCTGGGCCAACGGGACGCCGACAGTGACGGCAGCGGTCGATCAGATCAGCGCCCGGATACCGCCCCCAGACAAGCCGGCTCCCAGACCGCCATCGGATTTCGTCGGACCGGACAAGATCAAGTCCGTCATCGTCAGTGTTGCGCAGCTGGGCAAGATCTTGGGCGCGAACCTGGGCTCGACGGACAAGTTCTACTACCCGCCGGATCCGGCGGACTTGGGCGCCAAGAGCAACTGCAGTCCTCTCGTGGGGCTCGACACCACATCGTTCGGCCTCAACGTCGATTACACCGCGTTTCGCGAAGTGGATTCACGAGAAGACAAGGACACGTGGCAACACATCGTCAACCAGAAGGTTGCCACCTACACGGACGCTCAGGCTGCGTCCAACGCTTTTCAGAACGCCTTCAAGGGCATTGCCGGGTGTGATGGTGCTCGGGTCCCCACACCGCAGGCGAATCAGCAGTTCCAGTTGTCCGCGCCGACCATCAACGGCAATGACGCTCAATGGTCTTTCATCGAATTCACCAACGGACAACCGGACACGTGGCGCTGTGCGTTCGATTTCCGGGTGCAGAGCAATGTTCTATTCGCCGCCAAGGTCTGCCAATACGGCAATCCGGTCGACGTCGTCTCGCAGATCGCCAATCAGATGAGTGGTTCGATCCCCAAGTGAGCGACGTGTCAAGGGTTCGCCCGCGTGCCTGAGACATATTGATCAGACCAGAGTTTGGGTCGATACAGTCTAAGAAATTTGGTGCGCGGGATACGCTTCCGACCGCGTTACGCTCCCTACGGTACGCATGCGCTCGTGAAACGTTGAGGGTGGAGATCATAGGAGGCAAGAATCTCGATGAAACGTGAACTTTTGACGCTGGGCTGTGCCGGCCTGGTGGCGTTCACATCAGGAACATCACCCGCCATGGCCGACTCGTCATCCGGTCGTGTGACGGGGTCGAACATCGACTCGGTGCTCCTGTCCGCGGACACGGTCGGCGACATCATCGGCACCAATCTCCCGGTCCAGCTAAAGGGCAAGCGCCCGTTGCCGGAAATGCAGCTCGACCAGCACCAGGAATGCGCCCCACTTATCGATGCGGGCACCAAGTTCTACGGATCCGATCTGAATCTGTTTCGAATCACCTTGTTCAAGGACGACAAGGATTCTCCGGATTACATCGTGATCCAGACGGTCGCCACCTACCCCGACGCACAAACGGCGCAAAACGTATTCACCAAGGGCATCGAACAGACTGCAAGCTGCAACTCGGTCGTTCAAATCACAGACGTCGACAGCAAGCCGTCGTGGCAGCTCTCGGCGCCGAAAATCACCACCAGCGACGCGAAATGGCATCAAGGCCAGCTGTACGAAGGCGATCCCATCGGCTGGAACTGCTATGTCGATCTGCACACCGCCGAGAACTCCATCTTGAAAGCGCAAATCTGCCAGATGGGAAATGCCGGGCCGGCGGTCAGCCAGATGATGGACCAGATCGTGGGCGGTCTCCCGTCCTGAGTGGAGACAAAGCCAACTACCAAACTTCGGATGTGAACGAATGAAAGGGCAAACTCAATGAAGCGGGTGAAACTTACCTCTACCTGCGCGGGCCTGATTGTGCTGGCCGCCGTCGGGTGTTCGCATGACAACAAAAACGACGAAGACACCGTCCACCCCTCGGTGAACAAGCCGGCGCCGACGGCGACGTCTCAGCAGGCCGCAGCGGGCGATCCGACTGCCCCGGCTTCGGCCCCACCTTCTTCGGCGGCCCCGGCCACGCCTCCGCCGCCGCCGATGGTCACCCCCGGTAAGGTCGATGCGTTACTGCTGCCCCTGGATGAGACCGGCGGAATCATCAGCAGCGCTTTGGATTACGAGCAGAAGTTCAAGACGCCGCTGCAGCCGTACGCCTTGGGTAACCAGTCGGGCTGCGCGGTGCTGTTCGGACTCAACACGTCCGCCGTCGGCAGCGAGTTCACCACCTTCCGGGCGCTGCGTCAGCAGGAAAGCAAGGACAATTTCACGCACGTCGTCGAGCAGGAAATTGCCACCTACGCCGACGCCGCAGCCGCGACCGCAGCGTTCCAGAACGCATTCAAGACGGTCAACCAGTGCAACAACGTCACGGTGCACAGGCCGACCGACAACGCCGGGACCACGTGGCAGTTCCAGGTTCAGCCCGGTGACCCGGCGAGTGCTAACTGGCACAACACCGAGTTGGCCAACAACAACCCCGACGGTTGGGGGTGCACCCACGGTGCGCGGGTGAAGAACAACGTGATCTTCGCGGCCAGGGTGTGCCAGCGCGGCGACGTCGGCGCCGCGGTGCCCACAATCCTGGACCGAATCGGGAATTCCGTCCCCGCATAACGCGTCTGCGGCAATCGCCGGGGCCGGATCGAACGTCGACCGGCCCCGGCTTGCTGCGCTCAGAGCAGTCGGGTGCCGTCGACGCCGAAGAAGTGCAGGTGTCCCGGCTGCGGATGCAGGCGCACCCGAGAGCCACGCTCCGGCGGATCTCGGCCATCGGCGCGCACAACGATCGGTTGAGTAAACGTGTTGTCGCCTAGAGCGATTCGGCCGTAGAGGTATGCGTCCGCGCCGAGTTCCTCGACCATGTCGATCAGCATCTCGATACCGCTGGTGCCGATGTCCAGGTGCTCAGGACGCACACCTATGACGAGTTCGCTTGTGGCTGAAGTGATCTCACGCGGCAACGGAATCGACCAGTCTGCCAGCGCGATCCGGTGGTCGACGACCGGAACCGTAACCAGGTTCATAGCCGGCGACCCGATGAATTCCGCCACGAACATGTTGACGGGATTCCGGTACAGCTCGCGGGGAGCCGCGCATTGCTGCAGGACGCCATCGCGTAAAACCGCGACGCGGTCTCCCATCGTCATCGCCTCGACCTGGTCATGAGTCACGTAGATGGTCGTGGTGCCCAGCCTGCGCTGCAGTCCGGCTATCTGATTGCGGGTCTGCACGCGAAGTTTCGCATCCAGGTTCGACAGCGGCTCGTCCATTAAGAACACCTGCGGGCGGCGAACAATCGCACGCCCCATCGCAACCCGCTGGCGCTGACCCCCGGACAGGTCCTTGGGTTTGCGATCTAGGTAAGGCTCGAGGTCGAGCAACCGTGCGGCATCTCGAACCCGTTCCCGGATTTCGCTTTTCGCCAGACCCGCGATCTTGAGTGCGAAACCCATGTTCTGCGCGACGGTCATGTGCGGGTACAACGCGTAGTTCTGGAAGACCATAGCCACGTCGCGATCCTTCGGATCGTCGTTGGTGACGTCCCGGTTGCCGATGACGATGCGCCCGGAGTCGACGGATTCCAGTCCGGCGATCATGCGTAGCGAGGTGGTCTTGCCACATCCGGACGGTCCGACCAGCACCACGAATTCACCGTCGCCGACCCTGAGGTCCAGGTGGTCGACCGCTGGCCGATCCGCGCCCGAGTAGCGACGGGTCGCTTGGTCGAATGTCACCGACGCCATGGGCTAGCCACCCAATCCGGTGACCGCGATACCGCGGATGAAGGCGCGTTGCGCGAGCGTGTACACCAACAACAACGGCAACAGAATCAGCACCGATGCGGCCATCAGAACCGGCCATCTGGCGGAGTACTCGCCTTGCATGCGGACCAGTCCGAGGGTGAGGGTTGCAATGCTGCTGCGCTGAATCATCAACAGCGGCCAGAGAAAATCGTTCCACACGTTAACCCAGGTGAGTACCGCCAGCACCATCACCGCCGGCTTCGCGTGCGGAAGCAGGATGCGCCAGTAGATCTGCCATGGCGAGCAACCGTCGAGGATTGCCGCTTCTTCGAGTTCGTCGGGCAGGGTGCGGAAGAACTGGCGCATCAGGTAGGTGCCGAATGCGCTGCCGAACAAGCCCGGAACGATCATGGCCCAGGGCGTGTCGGTCAGTCCGGCGACGCGCATCAAGATGAATTGCGGAATCACGGTGACGGTCAGTGGCACCATCAGCGTGCCCAGATACAGAACGAACAACGTGTCCCGGCCCCGAAACCGCAGGCGTGCGAACGCATATCCGGCCAACGAGCAGAAAAATACCTGCCCGATGCTCACACAAGCGGCATACACGACCGAGTTGGCGAACATACGCCAAAAAGGCATGACGGCGAACACTTCTCGGTAGTTGGACCACTGCGGATGCGCGGGAAACAGCGTCGGCATTGTCACCTCGCCGGCCGTTTTCAAGGACCCGGAGATCGCCCAGAGAATCGGGAACAGCGCGCACATCGCAATTGCCGTCAGCACGACGTACAGCACGACACCGCGGAAAACCGCCGGTCTGAAGGAACGTCCTGCTAGGCCCACGATCGCTCCTCCTGCGCGGCCCGACGGCGACCCAACCGCAACTGCACCACGGTCAGGACAAGCAAGATCGCAAACATCACCCACGCCAGCGCCGACGCGTACCCGAACTCCAGGAAAGCGAACGCGTGCTGGAACAGCATTATCCCAAGGACATACGTCGCCGTTTCCGGTCCGCCATTGCGTCCGTTGAGCACGTAGACCAGATCGAATGCCTGGAAGGCATGGATGATGGAGATGACGACCACGAACGAGACGGCACTGCGGATCAGCGGCACCGTGATAGACGCGAACTGACGTAACTCTCCCGCGCCGTCGAGTCGCGCTGCCTCGTAAAGGTTTTCCGGTACACCCTGCATTGCGGCCAACAAGATGACGGTCGCGAATGGCACGCTGCGCCATACGCTGACGATGCACAGTGAGGCCATGGCGTACTTCGGGTCGACCAGCCACGGAATGGGTTCGACACCGATCCAGCCGAGGACGATGTTGAGCAGACCGTTGTTGGTGTTGAACACGAATTGCCAGACGACGGCCATCACCACCGACGACACCGCCAGCGGTACGAAGATCACGGTGCGAAATATGGCGATGCCCTTGATCTTTCGGTTGAGAACGCCGGCTACGCCGAGGCTGATCAACAGAGTGGGGACGACGGTGCCCACGGTGTAGAGCGCCGTGTTGCTCAGCGCGATGGCGAACAGCGGGTCCGCGCCGAAAAGGCTGCGATAGTTCGCCAGGCCGACGAATTCGGCTCGGCTGAACATGTCCCAGTTGTGAAAGCTCATATACAGCGAGAACCCGAGCGGAAACAGCATGAACACCGCGACGCCGATCAGGTTCGGCGCGACGAAGAGGCGGCCAAATCGCGCGCGGCGGCTGAATGATCCCCGCCTTCGGGGTGCGTCGGTCAGCGTCATGGTGTTCGCAGCACCTCGTCGATCTGGGGCGTCAAACCACCACTGAGGGCCGTTGCCGGTCGGGTGCCTCGCAGCACCGGCCCGAGGTTGCGGTCCATCAGGGCAACGATCTTGGGCCATACCGGAGTGATGGGCAGCCCCTCGGCATGTGCCGGGCCGCCGGTCAGTACTGCGATGTTGCTGATGCTGTTGTGCGCCTTGGCAAACCCGGACGATCCGACCGCAGAACGCAGTGCCGGTACAAACAGGCCCGTCTCACCGATCACCGCCTGGCCCACCGGCCCGGTGGCGAATTTCACGAATTCCCACGCTTGCTTTTTCCGGGCACTGCTGGCAGCGATGGCCAACCCCGTTGTGCCGATATTCGATCGCGCGGCATGCCCTTTCGGCCCGGTCGGCAGTACCCCGATGTCAAAGTCGAGATCGTTGGCCCGCTCGAGCGTCTGGTATCTCCAGTGGCCACCGAGCGCCATTGCGGCGTGACCGGAGGTGAATAGGTCGGTCTGCGACATCGACTGCGATTCCGATGCACTGGGTGCAACCCGGTACCTGTTGTTCAGGTCGGCGTAGAACTGAATGCCCTCGATGAAGGCGGCGTTGTCGAAGTTGAGGTGCGTTGGGTTCATCCGCGGATCCGACCACGGGACACCGTTGTTCATCCCGAACAGCAACGCCGAGTAGTACGGGGCCCAGGTGTCGACGAATCCCCATTGATGAACTCGGCCCGAGCGGTCGCGCTTGGTGAGTGTCTGTGCCGCATCGAGGAAATCGTCGAAACTCCACGGCTCGTTCCACCGTCCGGGCGGTGGATGCACCCCGGCCTCGGCGAACAGCTTCTTGTTGTAATACAGAAAGGTTCCCGACCACTGCTCCGGAAACGCGTACTGCCCCCCGTTGTACGTGAAGGTCTCGTACATCGATGGGACGCTATCCGCTCGGAGTTCGGTGGCGAACGTCTTGTCGTGCACGAGCATAGTGTTGAGATCCAGCAGCACTCCCCGCTCGGCCAGCCCCGAATAGGTGAATTCCCACGCCATCATGACGTCGGGGCACTTGCCGCCGGCGCAGTAGATCGACACATGTTGCAGGGCGTCGGGACCGGACAACAACGTTCGCACCTTGATGTCAGGATGCCGGCGCTGAAAGGCGTCGACGACTCGTAGCCGGGCGTCGGCCTCCTCGGGGTTGGCCGCGAAGAAGAAGGTCAGCGCATCGTCGTCGTCGGATCCGCACGCGGTGGGCAGCAGCGTCACCGCTGCCGCGCCGATCGCCCCGGCACCGCGTAGCAAGGTCCGCCGACCGAAGGGCCTACCGCAACCGAGGCTGGTGTTCGTGGTGTGTCTCCCGATGATGAATACGTGGTTTCTTCGTAGCCGATCCGGCTGTGGTGTTCCTGGGCGCGCCGCCGATATCACTGCGCGAAATAGCGCACCCGCGCGATACCGCTGCTCCGCTGTGCCGCCTCGGCGAACAGAACGCCGCGGTGTGACGTCGACGCGATCGACGCGGCGACAGTCGGACCCGCGGCGATCAGCTTCGTCGTCGTCGCGCCCGAACATCGCGCCACGAGGTCGGCGAGGTCGGCGGCCTCGTCGTCACCGAAAGTGATTGTCGCACCGGATGACAATGCCTGGAGCGCGGCGAATCCGTCACCGCGTCCCACGGCGTTCACAAATGTGTCGACCAGAGTTTTCTGCCGTGCACCCGCGCGACGGAACCCCGCGACAAATCCGGCGGTGCCACGCAGCCCTTGATTGCGGATCAAGCCGCGGGCCAAGTGAACGCCGGCCGGCAGCGCTGACACGCCATTGCCGAGGAATTGCAGCATCATTGCGGGCAGCTCCCAGTAGGCGCGGAGCGTGGCGATCTTCCATTCCCCGTCGACCTGGCGCAGGTCGTATCGGAGCACAGCGGGAATCGTCATGGTGACAGCCGGGCCCATCGCCACTTCGAGCGCGAGGTCGCGGATCACCGAAGTATTGCGGATGACGTCCAGGTCGCGGTGGAAGGCGATGTCGCGAGGGCCGATGAAGGTGTCGTAGAACCGACCGACCTCGGCCGATCCGGTGTGCGGCCGCGAACCCACTGGGTCCTCGACACCGCCCTCGGCGGCGAAAAGCCCCACCCAGGCCTGACGGTCGTGCGCCGCCGCCGCCTGCGGCGATCGCTCGACCGCGGCGAGCAGGGCCGACTCCAGCGCGCCCGTCACTGGCGTTCCACGATCTCAACACCTGCCGCGCGTAACGCCAGAAACGCTGCTGCAGTCGACTTCGCTTCCACGCCGGCCGTCAGATCGACCAGCACGCGCGTCGTGAAGCCTTGTGCCGCAGCGTCTTCCGCGGTCCGGCGTACGCAGTAATCGGTGGCGATGCCAACGACGTCGACCTGGTCGACGTCGTGTTGTCGGAGCCAGTCGGCCAATGGCTTCCCATGCTCGTCGTGTCCGCTGAATCCGCTGTAGCCGGCGTCATAGGCGCCCTTGCGGAAGATCGCCTCGAACCGGCCGGTGTCGAGATCGGGATGAAACTCGGCGCCGGACGTGCCGGCGCGACAGTGCGGCGGCCATGACGAGATGAAATCCGGATGATCGGAGAAGTGGTTGCCGGGATCGATGTGGAAATCTTGCGTCGCCACCACGTGGTGGTAGTCGCGATTGCCGGCCAGGTACGGGCCGATGGCGCCTGCCAGGGCTGCCCCGCCGGCGACCGCCAGTGCGCCGCCCTCGCAAAAGTCCCTCTGAACGTCGACGACGACCAGCGCGCGCATGAGACCACGTTATCGCCGACAGTGCCGGTACCCGAGTGCTCGCGATCATTCGGCTGAGTACGATCGGCAAAGTTAACGCCGCTAGCTGCGCGTTGCATCAGGTAGCTTGTCAAACTATAGTCCAGACACGTGTCCAGAAAGCTCGTTGACGTCTCACCCGAACCTCTCATCGTGCTTATTCTCGGCACCTTCACACCGGATCGGGCGTGAATATGCGGATTGCGTTGCTGTCCTATCGCAGCAAGCCGCACTGCGGTGGCCAGGGAGTTTACGTCCGGCATCTGAGCCGTAGCCTGGTCGATCTGGGACACCACGTGGAGGTGTTTTCCGGGCAGCCGTACCCCGAGGAGCTCGACCCGCGAGTGGTGTTGACCGAGGTGCCCAGCCTCGACATGTATCGCGAGCCGGACCCGTGGCGCATCCCGCACCCGCGAGAAATCCGGGATCGCATCGACCTGCTCGAGTTGGCTGGAGTCTGGAGCGCGGGCTTCCCCGAGCCGCGCACGTTCAGCTTGCGGGCCGCGCGCCTGCTGGCCGATCGGCGCAACGACTTCGACGTGGTGCACGACAACCAGAGCCTGGGCGTCGGACTGCTGAAGATCGCGGCGGCCGGTCTGCCTGTGGTCGCGACTGTGCACCACCCGATCACCCGCGACCGGGTGGTGGACCTCGCCGCGGCGCGCTGGTGGCGCAGGCCGTCGGTGCGCCGGTGGTACGGATTCCTGGCGATGCAGGAGCGGGTGGCTCGCCGCATCCCCGAATTGCTGACCGTGTCGTCCTCGTCGGCCACCGATATCTCCACCGACTTCGGCGTGGATCCCGATCAGCTTCACGTGGTGCCGCTGGGCGTCGAGACCGACGTTTTCGCGCCGTCGACGGAGCCACGGGTTCCGGGTCGCATCATGGCTATCGCCAGTGCGGATGTGCCGCTCAAGGGCGTTGCGCACCTGTTGCAGGCGATCGCCAATCTCCGCCATCACTACGACCTGGAACTACAGCTGGTGGCCAAGCTGGAGCCCAACGGCCCCACCGAGAAGCTGATCGCCGAGCTCGGCATCTCCGACATCGTGCACATCTCCAGCGGGTTGTCCGACGCCGAACTGGCGCGGCTGTTTTCTTCGGCCGAAATCGCCTGCATTCCTTCGCTTTACGAAGGTTTCTCGCTTCCGGCTGTGGAAGCGATGGCCAGCGGGACCCCGATCGTGGCGAGTCGCGCCGGCGCATTGCCGGAGGTCCTGGGCGCCGACGGCGTCTGCGCCCGGCTGGTCCCGCCCGGCGACGCCGACGCGCTCACCCGTGTTGTCGGCGAGTTGCTGGACTCCCCCGACCAGCTCGCGCGGTTGGGGTCGGCCGGCCGCCGTCGCGCGGTCGAGGTGTTCAGCTGGGAGTCGGTGGCGGCACAGACCGTGCGGGTCTACGAGCAGGCCATCGCCCGCAGTTCGACGGTCAGCGGCACCGCGGTGGGCGAGCTGTGCTGACAGTCGATTTCGACCGCCTCGGGATAGGTCACGGCAGCAAGGTCATCGACGTCGGCTGCGGCGCCGGACGACACAGCTTCGAGGCCTACCGGCGGGGTGCCGATGTGGTGGCATTCGACCAGAACGCCACCGAACTCGGCGACGTCGACATGATGTTTCGCGGCATGGCGGACGCCGGCGAGGTGCCGCCGACGGCTCACGCGGAGACTGTCGTGGGCGACGCGCGGGCGCTGCCCTATCCCGACCAGACCTTCGACTGCGTCATCGCCTCTGAAGTCCTCGAACACATTCCGGCTGACGATGCGGTGATCGCCGAGCTGATCCGAGTGCTCAAAGTCGGCGGCACACTGGCGGTCACGGTGCCTCGATGGCTACCCGAACGGGTCTGCTGGCTGCTGTCCGACGACTACCACGCCAACGAGGGCGGCCACATCCGGATCTACCGGGCGGATCAGCTGCGAAGCAAGATCGCCGGCCGCGGCGTGACGCTCACTCACACCCACCACTCGCATGCGTTGCACTCTCCGTTCTGGTGGTTGAAATGCGCGGTGGGCGTCGACAAATCGGACCATCCCGCCGTCGCGGCTTACCACAAGTTGTTGGTATGGGACATGATGCAGCGACCGCTGCTGACGCGGGTCGCCGAGTCGACTCTGAACCCACTGATCGGCAAGAGCGTCGCGCTGTACTTCGAGAAACCGGTACCCGCCGTTGAGCTGGTCTGAGGTTCCGGGCGTCGCAGGCGTCCTCTCCCCTGAACAATGCCGCCAGACGGCGGAATCTATTGCCGCGCTGCAATTTTCATCCGGTGAGATTCCGTGGTCCGATGGTGGACACACCGATCCGTGGGACCACGTCGAATGCGCGATGGCCCTCACGGCAGCGGGTCTGCTCGCACCGGCGCGACGCGCCTTCGAGTGGTGTCGCTATCAGCAACGCGCAGACGGGTCTTGGCCCATCCAACTGCGCGCCGGCGTGATCGAGGACGGCAACAGCGACAGCAACTTCTGTGCCTATGTCGCGGTCGGCGTATGGCACCACGTGTTGGTCACCGGTGACCTGACGTTTGCCCGCGATATGTGGTCGACCGTGCGCGCCGCCATGGATTTCGTGCTGGATCTACAGCTCGAGGGCGGCGAAATCTGCTGGGCCCGCAGTACTTCGGGCCCACTTGCCGAAGCGCTGCTGACCGGCTGCGCGAGCATCTTCCACAGCATCCGTTGCGCTCTCGCGCTGGCGAACCTGATGGACGAGCCGCAACCCGAGTGGGAAGTCGCCCTGGGCCGGCTGGGCCACGCGATCGCAGTCCATCCGTCGGCTTTCACCGAGAAGCCGCATCATTCGATGGACTGGTATTACCCGATCCTCGGCGGCGCGTTGCGCGGTTCCGCGGCGACGGCCCGGATTGCCGACCGGTGGGACGATTTCGTCGTCGACGGACTCGGCATCCGGTGCGTAAACGACCGGCCATGGGTGACCGGCGCGGAGACCTGCGAATTGGTGCTGGCGCTCGACGCCATGGGCGAACGAAAGTCCGCACTCGCTCAGTTCGCCGCGATGCAGCACCTACGCGAGAAGGACGGCTCGTACTGGACCGGTCTGGTGTTCAGCGATGGGAAGCGTTGGCCCGTCGAGCGAACCACCTGGACTGGAGCGGCCGTGATCCTGGCGGCCGACGCATTGTCATCGACCACCGCGGGCAGTGGCATCTTCCGCGCCACGGACCTGCCGCGCGGCCTCGAGGGCGACTACGACTGCGAGTGCGCGACCAGCCAGTCGGATCGCTAGACGCCGGCCCCGGCGTCGCCCGTAGTACGCTCCAGCACCCGCATCGAACCGACCGCGGATTTCTCCGTGAATGCGCCGCTATCCAATGCGCGGCAATAGATCTCATACGGCGGCCGTCCGCCGTCGCGCGGATCGGGAAACACGTCGTGGATGACCAGTGCGCCGCCCGCGCTTACCCATTTGGCCCAGCCGTCGTAATCCTTGCGTGCCGCTTCCGCGCTGTGACCGCCGTCGATGAAAAGCAGCTGCAGCGGGCTACGCCAACCCCGAGCCACCACAGTCGATTTGCCGACCACGGCCACCACGTTGTCGTCCAAGCCGGCTTCGTCGAGCGTGTGCCGCAATGCCGGCAGGGTGTCGAATCGCCCCGTCACCGGGTCCACCAGTGACGTGTCGTGATACTCCCAGCCGGGCTGGTGCTCCTCCGAGCCGTGGTGGTGGTCGACGGTGTACAACACGCTGCTGCGCGCCCGCGCGGCCGCGCCCAGCAGCACCGTCGACTTGCCGCAATACGTCCCGATCTCCACGCCGATGCCGTGGTCGAGGTACCTCATGGCCACGTCGTGCAGGGCCTGCCCCTCGTCGGCGGGCATAAAGCCGGTCACCCGGTCGGCCAGCGCGAACAATCGACTGGTCAGATCGTCCTGCGCGGCGTGTTCAGAGGAGGTCGTCATCCCCTGCACGGTAACGCATCCGGTTGCCGCACCTGGACGGGTGTAGTAGTGTCCGGACACGTGTCCAACCCGGTAGCTCGGGAATCGACCAGACGCCGCCTGTCCGCCAAGCAAGCCGACACCGTCGACCGGCTGGGCAACGCCGCGATCGGGGTGCTGAGCCGAGAAGGCTTCTCCGGGTTGACGATTCGTATGGTCGCAGCGGAAGCCGGTGTTGGCGCCGCCACCGCGTACACGTACTTCTCCTCCAAAGAACATCTCGTAGCGGAGGTTTTCTGGCGGCGGTTGGCGTCCACTCCCGTTGCGCCCACTGATTCGCCCCACGAGACGATGCGCGTCATCGCCGTGTTGCGTCAGATCGCGCTGCTGGTCGCGGACGAGCCGGCGCTGGCCGGTGCGGTCACCAACGCCTTGCTCAGTCAAGACCCCGAGGTCGAGCATCTGCGGTTGCGCATCGGCCGTGAGGTACATCAGCGCCTGGCCACCGCCCTGGGCGATAGAAACGCGCCTGAGCTGGTCGAATCGCTCGAGCTGCTGTATGCCGGCGCCCTGGTCCGGGCCGGCATGGGATATGCGTCCTACACCGAGATCGCCGATCGGTTGGAGACATCCGCGCGACTTCTCTTGACCGAGAGGCCCTAGCACCACGTCGCGGGCTGGCATGATCAACGCCCATGGACGTCGTCGACCATCCTGAACGGGATCAGGCCTGGGACAGCACGGCGCGCTCGGAGACTGAAACCCAACGGTTGGACCGCAATTGGCTCAGTCTGTTGCAGGAACTGCGGGTGGTCCAAACCGGTGTTCAACTGCTGACCGGTTTCTTGCTGACGCTGCCGTTTCAGCCTCGCTTCGACGGCTTGAGCCATGCGATGCGGATCGTCTATCTGATCACCGTGGGCTCTTCGGTCGCAGCCACGGTGCTGCTGGAAGCCCCGGTGGGCGCGCACCGCTTGTTGTTTCGTCGCCACCGGACCCAGTTCCTGGTGTCGGCGGCGCATCGGTTCGCCTATGCCGGGCTGCTGCTCATGGGCTTTGCGCTGACCGGTGTCACGGTGATCATTTTCGGGGCGGTGGCCGGTCAGACCGCTGGTGTCGTGGCCGGGGGCTGTGCAATAGCGGCGCAACTTTCTTTCTGGGTGTTTTTGCCGCTCTGGGTGCGGCATGCCGCACCTCCACCAGAGTGATCGGGCGTCGCCGACGTGGCCACTGTCGTCCGGTTTGCGACGCGGGCAAGCTGGGAACACCGCAGCCATGTTGATTCGCCGAATCGCCCGTCCTCTGCTGTCTGCAGCATTCATCGGCCAAGGTGTCGAGACATTACGCAATCCTGCGGTGTCGCTCGAAGCAACCGAGCCCACCGTCGCGGCTCTGCGCCAACTGCCTGAGCCCTACGGAGATAAGGTCCCGTCCAATCCCGAGACCGCCGCGCGAATAAATGCGGCCGTCCAAATCGCCGGCGGAGCGTTGCTGGCCACAGGCAAGGCGCCGCGCATCGCTTCGGCGGCGCTGGCGTTCACGGTGATACCGGGCAGCCTTGGCGGCCACCTGTTTTGGACCGAAAGCGACCCGGAGCGCAAAGCTCAGAAGCGGCGTGACCTGCTCACCGACCTGAGCCTGCTGGGCGGCCTGATCATCGCCGCGGCGGACACGGCCGGCAAGCCCTCGCTGGGATGGCGCGGAAGGCAAGCGGCAGAACGTGTTTCAGAGAAGGTGTCGTCGGCGCTTCCTCTTACGGGGTCCGACGACTCGCTGCTGGACTCCGAGTTCGCCGAAAGAATCGCGCACGGCCTGCAGATCGGTGCCGAGCGTAGCCGCGAACTTGCCAGCGCGGCGGCAGAACGCAGTGCGCCGGTGGTCGAGGCGGCCCGCAAGCGCGGCGAAGAACTCGCGCACGATGCTGCCAAGAAGAGCAAGCCGGTCGTGAAGAAGGCACGCAAACAGGCACGCAAACGGGGCGCCGAGCTCGCCGAAACGGTGCGCGAACGCGGAGCCGACCTGGCCGAGACGGCGCGCGACCGCGGCAGCGAATGGGCTCAGGATGCGGCCAAAAAGAGCAAGCCCGTGGTGAAAAAAGCGCGCAAAAAGGCTCGCAAGCGGAGTGCCGAGTTGGCCGAGACAGTGCGTGACAGAAGCAGTGACTGGGCCGACATTGCCCTCGACCGAGGGGCCGAGTGGGCGGAGATCGCCCGTGACCGCGGTAGCGAACTCAGTGAACGTGCCTACGAACGCGGCAGTGAGCTGGCCGAGGCCGCCCGTGACCGCGGCGAAGAGCTGGCCTATCGCGGGCGGGCCAAGGCGCGTCACTGGACCTGATCGAGCCCGTCGGCCGGCGGCCCAGAAATAGTCAAGTCGTGAGTGCCAGAAACTGGACGACGGTCTCGACGACGTCGTCGACGCTATGTCCGACGTCTATCGCCACGCCATGCTCGTCGGGACCCAACGGTTCCAGCGCCTGAAATTGCGACCTCACCAGCGACGAGGGCATGAAGTGGCCGGGGCGCGCGGCCTGCCTGCCGCCGATCGTTTCTGGCGAACCTGTCAGATGTAGGAATGCGACAGTTGTTCGGTATGAACGCAATTGGTCGCGATATCGGCGTTTAAGGGCGGAGCAGCTCATGACGCCGCTGTCATGATCTGCCAGCCACTGACCAACGGCGGCCAGCCAGGGTCGGCGGTCGTCGTCATCCAGCGGTGTGCCCGCGGACATCTTTGCGATGTTGGCTGCCGGATGAAGCGTGTCGGCGTCGGCGAACGGAATGCCCAGTCGTTGGGCCAGGGCAGCACCGACGGTCGACTTGCCGGAGCCCGAGACACCCATCACGACGACCGAAGCACCCGGCGGACAGCGATTTTCGGCCGTCACATCACTGGGCGGACAGGTTGCGGTTCCACTCAAGCCAGCCGGTCCCAGTTCGTCCGTCGGCGGTGCTCACGGTGGCCCAGACCCGCGGAAAGTGGCTGATTCGACCATCTTTGGCAAACAGGCGCAGTGGCGCGTGACCTTGCACGTCGACGGTCGCGGCGATGTCGCCAGGCTGGAACACCAGCGTCGCACCGACCGGCAATCCGGCGGCGTCGAATGTTTCGGTGCGAGAGACCTTTTGCAGCTCCTCGACGGTGTCCCGCTGGACGTAGCCGACGCTCATCGGCGGGAGGCCCGGTATCGTGATGTCCACCGCGTGCAGGTGCGTTCCGTCATCGAGGTGCAATGCGCTCCATAGCCAGTCCATGCTCCACCAGTCCCGAACCCCCCAGGAGTGGTCCCGCTGTCCGGGCACTGCGTCGATGGGGAACCGCCGGTCGCCTATCGTGACGGATCCCGTTACCGTGCAGGGTATTTCGTACCGGGTGGTGACCCGGTACTGGTAGGGCGTGCCGGCGGTGCTCCATTCCAGCTCGAGCGCCACGTCAACCGGTGATCCTTGTTCGGCCCGCAGCAACGCGGCCGGGTCCGGGTAGGACTGGCCGCGCCCGCTCAGCGTTACGCGATAGGTGCGCAGCGGGTCGACGACCGAGTGGGCGAAATCGAGCGCGCCGGTATGCACCGCCCATGGATCGGTCGGCAGCGAAACCTCGAAGTCGACGAGCGCGATCGTGGGTAGGTCGGGGCCGCACAGCAGGCCGTTCAGCCAGGCCGTCTGCTGGTTGGGAATCAAGCCCAGCCGTACCCAGCCGCCCAACCCCTGTGCGGCATCAGCGAAGTCGGCATACCAGCTTTCATTCCACAACGGCTCATCGGTGGGATCGTGTGCCGACTCGTCGTCGGCGGATGGGCAGAGTGGCTCGACAGTAGCCGGCTCGGGCAGGATTGCCAGCGCGTCGGTGTCGAGCACATGCTCGCAATGACGTTGCAGCATCGTCATGAACATCTCGTCGCCGCGCTCGGTGCGTTCCACCAACATCGAGGACACGATCGCCATCATCACCCCGAAGAAGCTCTGCCGGCGCACGCCGTCACGAACGCCGGCCAGGCTGATCGGCGCGTCTGGTCCGAGCGCACGCTGGTAGCCCTCCAGCAGCGTGTCATAGTGTTCGCGACGGTCCGCGACCGGCAGCGCGCAGCCGAGGAAGTAGGCCAGATCGGTCATGGCCGGGCCCCAGGTGACCGTCTGCCAATCGACCACGGTGAGTGAACGTTCGGCACCCTCGGCACCGAACAGCATGTTGTCGAGCCGATAGTCGCCGTGGATCAACCCGTGGAGCCGGTCTTCGGCCGCCTCGCCGGCCAGGTAGCGATCGAATCCGCCGACCAGGCGCTCGCACACCAGGCGGTGCCGCGGTGAGATCCGGTCGCCGTACCGGTCCACGAAGCCGGCGAACAACGCGGTGATCAACGCTTGGTCGATGGGCGCGTCACGGTTGAGCCACGCCGCGTCCGCGAGCGTGGTGTCACCCAGCAACGGCCCCTGCAGACGGCCCAATTCGGTGACCGCGGTGTGGGCTTGTGCGCTTGTGGCGCCGCGGATTTCGTCGCCGACGACGGCCGGGGTGGCGTCACCGAGCAGTACATCGAAAATGCCCGTCGTCGCGTCGAACGCGGTGTGGTAGCAAGGCGCGACGGGACCGTGCAGTCCCGGGGCGATGTCACGGTAGAAGCGGACCTCACGCTCGTAGAGGCCAAGGGTCATGCCGGTCTGACGGCTCATCGGATCGGTGGCGGCGACCTTGAGCACCACCGACTCCGGGCCGCCCGCCGCTGTGTCGGCGTAGCTGAGCCGGACCCGGTAGCACTCGCTCATCTGGCCCGTGCCGATGCGCTCGGTGGTGAAATCGGCGATGGTTCCGGCGCCGACGGCTGCCGTCAGCCAATCAGCGGTGAGGTCAGTGGGCCGTTCGACGACATTGTCGGTGTGCGATGTCATGGCTCGTCCACGTAATCACATCGACCGTCATCGCGCCAGGGAAAAGCCTTCCCACGCCCGTCGCCGCTCGGGGTGCGGATCGAACTCGAGATGGGACTTGCGGTCGAACACCATCACCGCCCGCTCGGTGTCGGTGTACGCCGGCCAGCCGTCGCCGGGATTTCCGGTCCGGCTGAATGTCCGCCAGCGCCTTTGCACTTCGCGGGTCACCCGCATCGCCGACCGTCGATCGGCGGGCGCGGTCAGCAGCGCGCCGAGCTTGGTTCGGTAGGTGCCGAACACCGCGAGCAGTTCGGTGGCGTGGGTAGCCCCCAGACCGGACCAGCGCAGCATGCGGGGCGCGTAGTCATAGCGGTACAGGTAGGTCGGCGCGTGCCGGCCGTGAGCTTCGGCCATCCCCCATGCCGCCGAGCCGAAGGCGAAATCGCCGCCGAGCTGAATGCACGCCGATCGGTCGGGATAGTCGGGGTAGGCGTCGGTGATACGGGTCCGCTCGGCCGGTTCGACCTCGGCCAGCAGCGCCTCGATCATCGGCTCGTTGGTCGGCAGCAGTTGCAGAAAGCGGGTGAACAATCGGCCTTCGTCTGCGTTGCTTCCCACAATCAGCGGAACGCGGTGAGCTTTGCCCTGCTGCATCGCGTCGACCGGGTCGAGGGGCAGCACGTCGTCACCGAAAACCGGCCCGATGGGGAACGCGCCCAACATATCTCGCACACCATCATTGATCAGCCGATTCTGCGCCGTTACCAGTTCCGCCGGCGATGCGCTCATCAGCGCGTCCACGGCGTCGCGCCCGGTGCCACCGACGATCGTGGCGAACCGGGTGGCGAACTCCGCGGCGACATCCGTCGACCGTGTCATGCCGCTGGCGGGGCTCTCCGAGATCACCTGCGCAAAAAGGCCGTCGGCATCTGGCGCCGTCAGCAGCGCCGCGACCGCGTGCGCACCCGCGCTCTCGCCGAACACCGTCACCTTGGACCGGTCACCGCCGAAAGCCGCGATGTTGTCCTGCACCCAGCGCAGCGCCAGGATGAGGTCGCGCAGGAATAGATTGCTGTCGATGGTGACGTCGGCCGTCGACAGCGACGACAGGTCCAGACAACCCAGGGCGCCGAGGCGGTAGTTGACCGAGACGTAGACACAACCGCGCTTGGCCAGGGCGACCCCGTCGTAGATCGGTGTGGCCGAACTGCCCATGATGTATCCCCCGCCATGGATGAAGACCATGACGGGTAGCGGCTCAGCCGAAGCTGCTTCCGGAGCGACGACGTTGAGGGTGAGGCAGTCCTCCCCCATCGCCTGATACTTACCGACGCCGAGCATCGTGTAGCGATGCTCTTGCGGTGCGCACTTGGTGAAGCCGTGGCAATAACGCACGCCGCGCCAGGGCTGCGCCGGTTGCGGCGCGCGGAACCGCAGCGAACCCACGGGCGGACGGGCGTACGGGATCGATCGCCAACGGTGAACGCCGTCGCGGGTGAAGCCTTCGACGGTGCCTGCGGCAGTCGTCACGCGGACCGTGTGTTCGTGCATCACCCGACGTTAGCGAACGTCAGGTAGCGGCGCTCGGCAGGTCGGGTTCCAGGACCCGGATCGTGCCGGCCGTGCCGTCGACCTCGATCAGCGCTCCCCGGGGCAGGCGTCGCGTCGCGCCGTGCACATCGACCACGCACGGGATGCCGAATTCACGAGCCACCACCGCGGCATGCGACATCGGGCCGCCGAGTTCGGTGACGACCGCACCCGCATAGGAGAACGCGGCGGTGTAGCCGACATCGGTGACCTCGGCGACGAGGATCTCCCCGGCCTCCAGGTCGTCGATGGTGTCCGGCCGGACGATGCGGACCCGCCCCTGCACTCGTCCGCTGCTAACGCCGGCTCCCGTCAGCGTCTGGCCGGCGTTGAGAACGGATGCCGCAACGGGCGCGGGGCGCCACTCGCCGCTGAACACCGCCGGCGCGGTGATCGCCGCCAGCCTGTGCTGCTCGGCACGGCGACGCGCCACCACGGCAGCGGGATCGTCGGGCAGGGCGTCGAGTTCGTCGACCAGCAAATAGAACACGTCATCGGCGGCTTCCAGCACGCCCGAAGCCACCAGCCTGCGTCCCAGCTCTCGAAGCAGGTTGCGCAGCAGCCAGTTCGCCCGAACGACGCGGTCGCGGCGGATTTCGCGGTCACGAATCTGGTGGGCGGCCAGCATTGCCACCGGTCGGGCCCGCAGCGGGATCGGCGGGCGGCTGGCCTGCGAACGTAGCGGGGTGTCAGAAGCTTTGGCGACCATACGGAGCAGCAACTCCGGGTCATCGGCGTAACTGGCCGAGCGCATCTCCAATTCCGCGGGCCCGCGGTGTCCGAATGTCTTCACTTCGGCGAGCAGCATCCGGTAGAACTCCGGCGCCTGGGTGGACAGCTCCTGAAGATGATCGCCCGGCCCAGCCAGAATCCGGGTGACGGCGGAGTCGCGTTGCGCGGCCTCCGACAGTCGATACACCGCACTCAGCAGACCGGCGCTGGCCAACTCTTGACCGACCGGCAACACCATGTCGCGTCCGTTGAGACCGCGCAGGATCACGCTGAGTGCCGCGAAGGCCATGAACGATCCGGACGCCAGCACCCAGCCGTCGATGACGTGGTCGCGGGCGAGCAAGATCAGGCTTTGCAGACGAGGTTCGGAAAGTTGCGAAAGATCGCCGTTGACAACCTCTTCCAGCCATTCGATGTCGTCCGCGTAGTCGGCGGTGTCGCGGTTCGCCCCAGCTATCAGCCCGGCCAGGTTGACTCCGAAGACACCCAGGTTGCGGATGGTGCGTAACGGTCCAGTGGCGCTGCGTGATTCGGGCGGCAACCGTTGTTCGCCGTGGATCGGCATGGACGCCAGGCTCGGGCCGAAGAACTGGCTCTGCCGAACGACCGTCTCCGGTTTGACGAAGGGCACGACCTCGGCCATGTAGTGTGCGGTCGTGATCGCGCCATAAAGGCGATGAGCGAACACTCCGACTGTGCGGGTGGCCATTTCGCGTTGGATCAGTCCGCCGGGTCGCAGGCGTCCGGCGATGACCGCGCCGGACGCCCGGAGCCCTTGGACCGTGGCCGACGCGGACGCCGGCGAGAACGGCCCGGGCAGCGCCTCGGACAGATTGGTGGCGAGATACATCGGAAAGCGCGGGTCGATCGGGGTGTCGAATTCACCGTTATCGCCATCCGGCCCGGCCATAGTGGTCGCTACCCCGTCAGCGGCCGGGATGTCGACGGCTGGAATGTCCTGGACGTGCGTCAAACGCCAGGGCAGCGACGTCGACCATGTCCCGATGCTCACCCGGCCGCGCACCGCCACGGCGACGTCGTGCAGGCATTCGAGCCCGGTCCAAGCCGGCGTATAGTTCCAGTTGTCTTGCAGCAGAGTGGTATTCATCGATGGAGCGCAGAGCAGTAGGTCGAGTCCGTCCGCGGGGCTCAGCGCGCGAAGCAGCCGGGGTGCAATGGGTCGACCGAGTGTCTGGGCGACCTCGCGGAGAGTGAGTTCCCCGGATGCGGCGAGGTTGACCGGTCCGCTGCCGATGTCCGGGTCGAGAGTTGCGCGGACCAGCACGCGATGCGCGTCGTCGCTGTGCACGAGCTGCAGAACGCGACTCGCCGAACCGGGGAAGAACGCGGACGCCAACGCCCGGCGCACCCAATTGTCGATGCCGCGGCCGACGATCGCCGCGCTGCGGATCGTCACCCACTCGGCGCCGGACGAGGCGATCAGGTCTTCTGCGTGTGCCTTGTCCCGGCCGAGGACCGATCTCGGCTGCAGCGGTGCGTCTTCCGTTCTGTCTCGTCCAGCGCCGTAGACGTGGGCTGACGAGGCGAAGACGATGCGGCGGGTACCGCTGCGGGCCATCGCGTCGAGCACATTGCGGGTGCCGCCGATGTTGACCTCACGGTCCGAGTGGCGCTCCTTGGCGGGGTTGGTTGCCCACGCGCAATGCACGACGACTTCGGCGCCGGCCACCGCCCGGTCGACAACGGCGGCGTCGCGGACGTCGCCTCGCACGAACGACGCTTGGCTCGGCCAGCTTTCGGGCTTGCGACGACCCAGGCCGACGACGTCGTGTCCCGCGCTGAGCAACCGCAGGACAATGCCGCGGCCGACCGGGCCGCCGGCCCCGGTGACAGCAATCCTCACCGGCTAGTCGTCGTCGTCGAGGAACGCGGCATTGACCAAATCGTCGAGATCCATTGTGGCGAGATCTTTTTCCTTGTCGTGTTCCGCATCGGCGCCGTTGGCCTCGTTGGCCAGGCCGAGGAGCAGGTCCAGCACGCCGGCCTGCCGCAGTCGCTTGACCGGGATGGACGCCACCACACGCTGGATCTCTGCCTCACCGGGCGCGGCTTTGGGGGCCACGTCCGCCGAGGCGCCGACCAGCTCCTGGTGGAAGTAGCCCGCCAGTGCCGCGGAGTTCGGATAGTCGAAGATCAGCGTCGGCGACAGCGGAAGCCCGGTCGCGGCCTTGAGGCGGTTACGCATTTCCACGGCGGTCAGCGAGTCGAAGCCCAACTCCTGGAACGCCTTGTCCGGGTCGATCGCGTCCGGCGTGCTGTTGCCCAGCACGGTGGCGATATGCGCGCGCACCAGATCCAGCAATACCGCCTGCTGCTCGTCCTCCGCCAGACCGTCGAGCCGTTGCAGCAGAGCCGACTTCGACTTGGCGGCGGCCAGCGAGTCGTCCACCTGGCGGCGGGCCGGTGCGTTGATCAGGTCGACGAACATCGGCGGCAGCGTGCCGCCGTCGAACTTCGTTCGCAGGGCCGCGGTGTCGATGTGCGCCGGAAGCAGGAACGGCTCGTCGATCACCATTGCGGTGTCGAGCAGTTGCAGCGCCTGCGTGGACGTCATCGCCATAATGCCGTCGCGGGCGAAGCGGGCGAAGTCGACCGCGCCCAGTTCACCGGTCATGCTGCTGGTCTGATCCCAGAGACCCCAGCCCAGCGAGATCGCCGGCAGGCCGCGGGTGCGCCGGTAGACCGCCAGTCCGTCCAGGAAGCTGTTCGCGGCCGCATAGTTGGCCTGGCCCGAGGATCCCACCAGGCCGGCCATCGACGAGAACATCACGAACGCCGACAGGTTCGAATCCTTGGTCAGCTCATGCAGATTCCAGGCGGTGTCGACCTTTGCCCGCAGCACCACGTCCACCCGCTCCGGCGTCAGCGACGTCACCACGGCGTCGTCGACCGCACCGGCGGTGTGGATAACCGCCGACAGTGGATGCTGGACCGGGATGTCGGCCAGCACCTTGGCCAGCGCTGCACGGTCGGCGGCGTCGCAGGCGACGACCGATACCTCGGCCCCACCTGCCGAGAGGTCCGCGGCCAACTCCGCGGCACCGGGCGCGTCGGGGCCACGGCGGCCGATCAGCACCAAGTTGCGGACCCCATGGTGGGCGACGACGTGGCGCGCCAGGGCCGACCCGGCCATGCCGGTGCCGCCGGTGATCACCACCGTGCCCAGCGCCCACTCGTCCGGCATCGTGAGGACAACCTTGCCAACGTGACGGGCCTGGCTCAGGTACCGCAGCGCCGCGGGTGCCCGCCGCACGTCGAACGTCGTCACCGGCAGCGGCCGCAACGTGGCGTCCTCGAAAAGCATTGTCAGCTCTGACAGCATCCGCTCGATGTGGTCCGCTCCCGCCTCGAACAGGTCGAAGGCACGGTAGCGCACACCGTTGTGTGTCGCGGCGACCTCGCCGGCGTCCCGGATGTCGGTCTTGCCCATCTCGAGGAACACCCCGCCCGGCTTGACCAGACGCAGTGAGGCGTCGACGAACTCCCCGGCCAACGAGTCCAGCACCACGTCCACTCCGCGATCACCCGTCGCCGCGCGGAATTTCTCCTCGAACTCCACCGAACGGGAGTCACCGATGTGATCGTCGTCAAAGCCCATCGCGCGCAACGTGTCCCACTTGGGACGGCTGGCGGTGGCGAACACCTCCAACCCGAAGTGCCGCGCCAACTGCACCGCGGCCATTCCGACACCACCGGCGGCCGCATGGATCAGGATCCGTTGGCCGGCCTTGACCTCGGCCAGCGCGGTCAGCGCGTAGTAGGCGGTGGCGAACACCACCGGCGCGGTGGCCGCTTCGGTGTACGACCAGCCCGACGGAATGTCCATCAGCAGGCGCGCGTCGGTGATCGCCAACGTCCCGGTTCCCTCCGGGAACAACCCGGTCACCCGGTCACCGACCGCGAAACGGCTTACGCCCGGCCCGGTTTCGGCTATGACACCGGACGCCTCGACGCCCATCACCGCTTTCTCGTCGGGGTAGAGCCCGAGCGCGATCATGACATCGCGGAAGTTGGCCGGCATGGTGCGCACCGCAACCCGCACCTGACCCGCGTCCAATGGCGCGTCGGCGTCCGGGATCGGTTCGAGCACCAAGTTTTCGAAGGTGCCCTTGCTGGACATTCCCAGCCGCCACGCATTGCCGTTCGGCGGCACCAATAGCGCGTCCACCGCTCGGCTGCCGTGCACCCGACCCGTGTACACCGTCTCGTCGCGAACCACGACCTGCGGCTCACCGACAGCCAGGATCTCAGCGATCGTCGTATCACTCAGCGGCGCATCGGAATCCGCCAGCACGATGCGGCCCGGATGCTCGGTCTGCGCCGAACGCACCAGACCCCACACGGCGGCGCCGGCCAGATCGGTGACGTCCTCCCCCGGCCGCCCGACCGCGCCGCGGGTCGACACCACCAGCGTCCCCGAGTCGTGCTCGGCGAGCCACGCCTGCAGCGCGGCCAGCGCCTCGTGGGTGCGGCGGTAGGTCGAGCCCAGCGCGTCGTCGTCGGCAGGCTGGGATTCGAACACGTCGTAGGTTGGTGTGTCGGTACGCGATCCGGACACCGCGGGCGACCAGACCACTTCGAAGATCCGGTCCGGACCCGAGCCGGACACGGCGGCCATCAGCTGCTGACGAGACACCGGGCGAGCCACCATCGATGCCACCGACAGCACCGGGAGCCCCAGCGCGTCGGACAGTTCTACGCTCACCGAAGACGGACCCGAGGGCACGATCCGCGCCCGCACCGACGATGCGCCCGCCGCGTGCAGCGACACACCCTGCCACGAGAACGGCACCAGAACACCGTCGTTGTCGTCGTGGTCGGCCTCGGTCGCAACGATCACGGCGTGCAGCGCGGCATCCAGAACCGCGGGGTGCACACCGAATCCGGTCGGCGAGACGCCGGCGTCGCTCGGCAACGCCACATCGGCGTATACCTCGTCGCCGCGGCGCCACATCGCCGTCAGTCCCTGGAACGCGGGTCCATATCCGTAGCCGCGCGCCGCCAGCCGGTCGTAGAGGCCGTCGATGTCGACCGGGGTCGCCCCGGGCGGCGGCCAGGCGGACAGGTCGGCACCGGACTCCGCGTCGCCCGGTCGAACAATGCCCTCGGCGTGCAACGTCCAGCCCGAGTGCGCGTCGACGCGGGAAAACACCGACACCGCCCGGTGGCCCGACTCGTCGGCACCGTCGACCACGACCTGCACAGCCACCGACCCGGTTGCCGGGATCACCAGCGGCGCCGCCAGCATCAACTCGTCGACGACCGAGCAGCCGACCTCGTCGCCCGCGCGGATCACCATTTCGACGAAGCCCGCACCGGGGAAGATGACCACGCCACCGACCGCGTGGTCGGACAGCCAGCCGTGCGACTGCGCCGACAACCGGCCGGTCAGCACGACCCCGCCGGAAGTCGGGAGGTCCACGACCGCGCCGAGCAACGCGTGCTCACTGGGCGACAGGCCGAGGCCCTCGGCGTCGACGGCCGCGTCGTCGGCGGAAAGCCAGAAGCGGCGTCGCTCAAAGGAATACGTCGGCAACTCGACGAAGCCGGCGCCCGGCAGCGTCGCGCGCCAGTCGACCCCGACGCCCGACACGAACGCCTGCGCGACACCGGCCATCAGGCTGGTCGGTTCGGGACGGTCCTTGCGCAGCAACGGAACCGAAGCAACGTCGGCATCCGCCAGTGATTCCGCGATGGACGAGGTGAGGCCACCGCCCGGGCCCACTTCGATGAAGTGGCTCGCACCAGCCGAATTGGCATGACGGATGCTGTCGGCGAAGCGGACGGCGGCCCGGATGTGTTGCGTCCAGTAGTCGGCCGATGCGAAGTCATCGCCGGCGAGTTCACCGGTGACATTCGAGATCACCGGGATGGTGACCGGGTGGACCGCCAGCTCACGTGCCGCCGCCTTGAATTCGCCGATCATCGGCTCCATCAGCGGCGAGTGGAACGCATGCGAGACGGCGAGCTGGTGGACGCGCCGGCCCTGCGCACGCAGTCGTTCGGCGATCGCCGTCACGGCGTCCTCGTCGCCCGACACCACCACCGACGACGGGCCGTTCACCGCGGCGATACCGACGTTGTCGGTCAGCAGCGGACGCACCTCGTCCTCTGCTGCCTGCACGGCGACCATGGCGCCACCGGACGGCAGCGCCTGCATGAAGCGGCCGCGGGCGACCACCAACAGCGCCGCGTTCTCCACCGACAGCGCCCCGGCGACGTGCGCCGCGGTGAGCTCGCCGACGGAGTGGCCCATCACGAAGTCAGGCCGCACTCCCCAGGACTGCAGCAGGCGGAACAGCGCCACCTCGACGGCGAACAGTGCCGGCTGCGCAAATTCCGTTGTGTTCAGCAGGCTTTCGTCGTGCCCCCACATCACTTCGCGCAGGGGGCGCAGCAGATGCCGGTCCAACTCGCCGACCACGGTGTTGAACGCCTCGGCGAATACCGGGTAGGTGGCGTGCAGCCCCATGCCCATGCCGAGCCACTGCGAGCCTTGACCGGGAAACACGAATACGCTCTTGCCGGGCAACGAGGTACCGGTGATCACCGATGCCGGCTCACCGCGGGCCATTTCGGCCAGACCGGCCAGCAGTTGGTCGCGGTCGGCGCCCAGCGCGACCGTGCGGTGCTCGAATGCCGTACGACCCGCCAGCGACCACCCGACGTCGGCAGCCGCCAATTCGCCGTGGGCACCGATGAATTCAGCTAAGCGCGCGGCCTGACTCTCCAGCGCCACGGTCGACTTCGCCGTCACTACCCATGGGATGACCGCCGGCGGCGCTACCGGAATCTGCGCGGGCTGCTCGGCCGGCGGGGCGGCCTCGATGATCACGTGCGCATTGGTGCCGCTGATGCCGAACGACGACACGCCCGCGCGGCGCGGCCGACCATTGACCGGCCATGCCTGCGGCTCCGTGAGCAGTTGCACCGATCCCATCGTCCAATCCACGTGTGGGCTGGGCGCATCCACGTGCAGTGTCGCGGGCAACATCTCGTGGCGCATTGCGAGGATCATCTTCATCACGCCCGCGACGCCCGCGGCGGCCTGGGTGTGGCCCATGTTCGATTTGATCGAGCCCAGCCACAGCGGCGTGTGCCGGTCCTGGCCGTAGGTCGCCAGAATCGCCTGTGCCTCAATCGGATCGCCGAGAGTGGTGCCGGTGCCATGGCCCTCGACCACGTCGACGTCGGCGCCGGTGAGCCCCGCGCTGGCCAGCGCCGAGCGGACCACCCGCTGCTGTGAGGGCCCGTTGGGTGCGGTCAATCCGTTCGACGCGCCGTCCTGGTTGATTGCGGATGCGCTGACCAGAGCGAGCACCGGGTGACCGTTGCGCCGCGCGTCGGACAGCCGCTCCAGCACCAGCATTCCACCGCCCTCTGAGAACCCGGTGCCGTCGGCCGCGCCGGCGAACGCTTTGCAGCGGCCGTCGGTGGACAACCCCCGCATGCGGCTGAATTCCACGAAGATGTCGGGTGTGGCATTGACGGTGACGCCGCCGGCCAGCGCTAGATCGCACTCGCCCGACCGCAACGACTGCGCGGCCATGTGCAGAGCCACCAACGACGACGAGCAGGCGGTATCCACCGAGACTGCCGGGCCCTCCAGTCCCAGCACGTACGACACCCGCCCCGACGCCACACTTGACGACTGTCCGGTGAGCCGGAAGCCCTCCGCAGCGTGCGCGGCGCCCATGCCGTAGCCCTGGGCGTAGACCCCGGCGAATACCCCGGTGGCGCTGCCGCGCAACGTGGTCGGGTCAATCCCGGTACGCTCCAAAGCTTCCCAGGTCAGCTCGAGGAACATCCGCTGCTGGGGATCCATTGCCAGCGCTTCGGATGGTCCGATTCCGAAGAATGCCGGGTCGAAGTCTCCGACGCCTTCGAGGAAGCCGCCGGTACGCGTGTAGCAAGAACCGGGAACGTCAGGGTCGGGGTTGTAGAGGTTGGCCAGATCCCAGCCGCGGTCATTGGGGAATTCCGTGACGACATCCCGGCCTTCGATCACCATGTCCCACAGGTCTTCCGGGGAGTTGACTCCATCGGGGTAACGACAGGCCATACCGACGATCGCGATCTGATCGTCACCGGTGATCCGCACGGCTGAGACGCTCTTGGCTTCCTGTGGCACTCCGGCGAGCTCGGTGCGGAAGTACGAGGCGAGCCGGCTCGGCGTCGGGTAGTCGAAGATCAACGTCGGCGAAAGCGTCAGCCCGGTAGCGGCTTTGAGCCGGTTCCGCATCTCGACGGCGGTCAGCGAGTCGAAGCCCAACTCCTGGAACGCCTTGTCCGGGTCGATAGCCTCCGGCGTGGTGGTGCCCAACACGGTGGCGATGTGTGAGCGCACCAGATCGAGCAGCACCGCTTCCTGCTCGGCTTCGGGGAGGCCGTGGATGCGTTGCGCCAAAGCCGATTTGGACTTGCTGGCAGCCAGTGAGTCGTCCACCCGCCGGCGGGTCGGCGCGTTGATCAGGTCGATGAACATCGGCGGGACCACCGCAGCGTTGGCCCGCAGTGCGGTCGTGTCGATGTGGGCGGGCAGCAGGAACGGCTCGTCGACCACCATTGCGGTGTCGAACAGTTGTAGTGCGTCGGCCGACGACAGCGCCTTGACGCCGGTGCGCGCCAGCCGAGCCCGACCCGCGTCGTCAAGACCACCCGTCATGGCGCTGACCTGATCCCACAGGCCCCAGCCCAGCGAGATCGCCGGCAGACCATGTGCGCGACGGTGCGCGGCCAGCGCATCGAGGAAGCTGTTGGCCGCCGCGTAGTTGGCTTGGCCCGAGGACCCGACCAGACCGGCCATTGACGAGAACAACACGAACACCGAGACATTCGAATCCTGGCTCAGCTCATGCAGGTTCCACGCCGCGTCGACCTTGGCCCGCAGCACCGCGTCCACCCGGTCGGGCGTCAGCGAGGTCAGTACCGCGTCATCGAGCACACCGGCGGCGTGGACCACCGCCGTCAACGGATGCTGCACGGGGATGTCGGCGATCACCTTGGCCAGTCCGGCCCGGTCGGCGGCGTCACACGCCACCACCGACACCTCGGCGCCTGCCGCGGTCAGCTCGGCCGTCAACTCCGCGGCGCCCGGTGCGTCGGGGCCACGACGGCCGAGTAGCAACAGATGCCGCGCACCATGATTGGCGACCAGGTGGCGGGCCAGCGCCGAACCCGCCATACCGGTGCCGCCGGTGATCAGCACCGTGCCCAGCGCCCAGGCGTCGGGCATCGTCAGGACCACCTTGCCGGTGTGGCGGGCCTGGCTGAGGTACCGCAGAGCTGCAGGCGCGCGCCGAATGTCGAACGTTGTTACCGGCAACGGTCGCAGCACGCCCGCGTCGAAAAGTTCGGCGAGATCGAGCATGTACTGGTGCATGCGGGGGCGGCCTGGCTCGAACAGGTCGAACGCGCGGTAGCGAACCCCGGGATAGTCCTCGGCGACCTTTCCCGGGTCGCGGATGTCGGTCTTGCCCATCTCGAGGAAGATCCCGCCCGTGGCGACCAGTCGCAGTGAGGCGTCGACGAATTCACCGGCCAGCGAGTCCAGCACGACGTCGAATCCCCGCTCGCCGATGACAGCACGGAACTTGTCCTCGAACTCCAGCGTGCGCGAGTCGCCGATGTGGTCGTCGTCAAAGCCCATCGCCCGCAGCGTGTCCCACTTGCCACGGCTTGCGGTAGCGAAAACCTCGAGTCCAAGGTGCCGCGCCAACTGCACCGCGGCCATGCCCACTCCACCGGCACCGGCGTGCACCAGCACCCGCTGGCCTGCCTTGACGTCGGCGAGATGAACGAACGCGAAGTAGGCGGTGGTGAAAACAGCTGATATCGCTGCGGCTTCGGCGTACGACCAGTCGGATGGCATCGGGAGCAGCAGCCGGATGTCGCCGGGGACCAGGGTGCCGCTGCCGTCCGGGAAGAATCCGTACACGTCGTCGCCGACCGCGAATTCGGTAACGCCGGGGCCGACCTCGACGACGACGCCAGCGCCTTCACCCCCGATCAGCGCATCGTGGGTGAACATGCCCAGCGAGATCATCACATCGCGGAAATTGGTGGCGATCGCGCGCATCGCCACCCGAACGTGGCCGGGTTCCAAGGGCGCGTCGGCGTTGGGCACCGGCTCGAGTTGCAGGTTCTCGAAGGTGCCCGCGGTCGACAGGCCCAGCCGCCACGGGCCGTCGGCCGGCGGCACGAGGAGGTTGTCGACGGCCCGGCTGGCCCGCAGCCTGCCGGTGTAGATCGTGTCGCCGCGGACAAGGACTTGCGGCTCCCCGACTGCCAGCATCGCCGCGATCGTCGAATCATCAAGCGGCGCATCGGAATCAACCAACACGATCCGGCCGGGGTGCTCGGTCTGCGCCGAACGCACCAGGCCCCATACCACTGCCCCGGGCAGATCGGTGATGTCTTGTCCGGCCAGGCCGGCCGCACCCCGGGTCGCCACTATCAGCACGCCCGACTCGTCTTCGGCCAGCCACGACTGCAGCTTGGCCAGCGCCTGGTGCACCCGCTGGTAGCTTGCGCTCACCGGATCGCCAACCGCGCCTGCGGATTCGAACACCTCATACGACGGCGTCTCGGCCGGCGAGGAGGGCGAGGCCGGCAACCACGCCAGCTCGAAGAGCTGATCGCCGCCACCACCAGCCATCGCCACCATCAACTGCTGCTGCGAAATCGGCCGCGCGATCATCGAGGTCACCGTCAGCACCGGCAGGCCCAGCCCGTCGGCCAGCTCCAACGACACCGCCGACGGACCCGACGGCGCAATCCGGGCCCGCACCGCCGACGCTCCGGCCGCGTGCAGCGATACGCCCTGCCACGCGAACGGTAATGCCACACCGGCGCCGTCGTGCGTTACCGCAGCGGCGTGCAACGCCGCGTCGAGGAGCACCGGGTGCACACCGAACCCGCCTACGCCGCCGGCCGCCTGAGGCAGCGTCACCTCCGCGAAGAACTCCTCGCCGCGTCGCCACAACGCAGTCAGACCCTGGAATGCGGGGCCGTATTGATAGCCCCGTTCCGCCAGCCGCTGATAACCGTCGGTCACGTCGACCGCGGTCGCTCCCTCCGGCGGCCAAACCGACAGGTCGGCCTGCGGCTCCACCGGGCCCGACGACAGAATCCCCGTAGCGTGACAACTCCACGCCGAATCCGCAGTCGCCCTGGAAAACACCGACAGGTTTCGCTGACCGGAGTCCTCGGTTGCGCCGACAATCACCTGGACGGACACTGCCCCCGACGCGGGCAGCAGCAACGGCGACTGCAGGGTCAGCTCGTCGATCACCGGGCAGCCGACTTCGTCGCCGGCCCGGATTGCCAGCTCGACGAATCCCGCGCCCGGGAATACGGCGACACCGTCAACGGCGTGGTCGGACAGCCACCCCTGCGTGGCCGGCGACAGCCGACCGGTCAGCACCACCCCGCCCGAGTCCGGCAACTCGACGACCGCGCTCAGCAGCGCATGCTCGCTGGCGCCGAGCCCGAGGCCGGCCGCATCCACCGCGGCCCCGTCGCCGGAGAGCCAGAACCGCCGCCGCTCAAAGGCATACGTCGGCAGTTCGACGAAGCGGGCCGACGGCAGTGCGACACGCCAGTCCACCCTCACACCCGAGACGAACGCCAGGGCAGCCGAACTGAGGAACCGCTGCAGGCCGCCGTCCTCGCGGCCGAGAGTCGGCACGACGACGGCTTCAGTCCCGCTGTCGGTCGCGGTGTCCTCGATACCCGCGATCAGCGCCGGGTGCGGGCTGCACTCGACGAAGGTCCGATAGCCGCTCGTGGCGGCGATCCGTACCGCCTGGTCGAATTCGACTGTCTGCCGGATGTTTTGGAACCAGTAGTCGGCATCCAGCCCGGCGGTGTCCTGGGCCTGGCCGGTGACGGTGGAAAAGAACAGGGTGCGGGTCGATTGGGGTTCGATACCTGCCAGTGCCCCGGCGAGCTGGTCGCGGATCTCGTCGACGGCAACCGAGTGCGATGCGTAGTCGACGTCGATACGGCGGGCGCGCATCTCGCGTTCGGCGCACCGCGCCACGATCTCGTCGAGGGCGGCCTCATCGCCGGAGATGACGACGGCCGAGCGTCCGTTGATCGCGGCGATGCTGACCCGATCGCCAAAGGGATCCAACAGCTCTCGAGCGTGGTCGGGACCGCAGGCTAGTGAGGCCATGCCACCCCGGCCGGACAGCGCCAGCAGCAGCTTGCTGCGTAGCGTCACTACCCGGGCGGCGTCGCGCAGCGACAAAGCGCCCGCGACGTAGGCAGCTGCGATCTCACCCTGGGAGTGGCCGATGACGGCGTCCGGGCGCACGCCGACTGAGCGCCACAATTCGGCCAGCGAGACCATCACCGCGAACAGTGCCGGTTGGACCACGTCGACGCGGTCGAGCCCCGGCGTCCCCGGGGCGCCACGCAGCACGTCAATCAACGACCAGTCGACGAACTCAGCGAACGCCTCGGCACACGCATTCATCTGCTCGGCGAAAACCGGTGCGGTGTCCAGCAATTCGACACCCATCCCGATCCACTGCGAGCCTTGGCCGGGGAATACGAAGACGGTCTTGCCCGCCGGCACGGCGTGGCCGGTGGTCACCGACGCACCCGGCAGCCCCTCGGCCACCTCGCCCAGCCCACTCAGCAACTGATCTCGGTCGGTACCGAGCACCACCGCCCGATGCTCGAAGGTCGACCGCCCCGCGAGCGACCACCCCACATCAACAAGGTCCAATTCAGCACGGCCACCGACGAATTTGGCGAGCCGCGCGGCCTGGGCGGCCAAGGCTGCCGGGCTCTTGGCAGACACCACCCACGGCACCACCGACGGTTGCGCGTTGTCACTCTTGGCCGGCTCGACCGCCGGGGACTCCTCGATTATCACGTGTGCGTTGGTACCGCTGATCCCGAATGACGACACCGCCGCGCGACGTGCGTGACCGCCTGTGCCCCACGGCCGCGCTTCCGTGAGCAGCGACACCGACCCGGCCGTCCAATCCACGTGCGGGCTGGGCACATCCACGTGCAGAGTCGCGGGCAACGTTTCGTGGCGCATGGCCTGCACCATCTTGATCACGCCCGCCACACCGGCGGCGGCTTGGGTGTGACCCATGTTCGACTTGATCGAGCCCAGCCACAGCGGGTGCTCGGCGCGGTCTTGGCCATAGGTGGCCAGCAGCGCCTGGGCTTCGATCGGGTCGCCCAAAGTCGTTCCCGTGCCGTGGCCTTCGACCACGTCCACCTCGCCGGCGCTCAACCCCGCGTTAGCGAGTGCGGTGCGCACCACCCGTTGCTGCGATGGACCATTGGGGGCGGTCAACCCGTTGGAGGCGCCGTCCTGATTGACCGCCGTGCCGCGCACCACCGCGAGCACCCGGTGGCCGAGACGTTGCGCGTCCGAAAGGCGCTCCACCACCAACATCCCGCCGCCCTCGGACCAGCCGACGCCGTCGGCGGCACCGGAAAAGGGCTTGCAGCGGCCGTCCGGCGACAAACCGCGATGCCGGCTGAATTCAACGAACACCGTCGGGGTCGCATTCACGGTCGCGCCACCGGCGAGCGCCAGATCGCACTCCCCCGACCGCAGCGACTGCACCGCCATGTGCAATGCCACCAACGACGACGAACATGCGGTATCGACCGAGACCGCCGGGCCTTCCAGGCCGAGCACGTAGGCCACCCGGCCGGTGGCGACGCTGGACGTCATGCCGGTCAGCCGGTAGCCCTCGATCTCCTCGGCGAGCATGCCGTAGCCCTGGGCGATAATGCCGGCGAAGACTCCGGTCGCGCTGCCGCGCAGCGATGTCGGGTCAATTCCGCCCCGCTCCAAAGCTTCCCACGACAATTCCAGCAGCATGCGGTGCTGCGGGTCGGTGGCCAGCGCTTCGCTCGGCGCCACCCCGAAGAATCCTGCGTCGAAGTCCGCGACGTTATCCACGAATCCGCCGGAGCGCGCATAGCACTTGTGCGGGGCGTCTGGATCATCGTCGAACAGGCCGGCCAGGTCCCATCCGCGGTCGGTCGGGAACTCCGACATCACGTCGCGCCTGTCAGCGACCATGTCCCACAGGCTGTCCGGCGAATCGACTCCACCAGGAAAACGGCACGACATCCCGACGATGGCGATGGGTTCACCGGAGCGCTCCAGCAGCGCGCGGTTCTTGCTCTTCAGCCGCTCGACCTGAACCAGCGCTTTCCGCAACGCCTCAGTTGCATGCTGAAGTTGGTCAGCCATGTCGTTACCCCTCGCCTACCGTCGGTCGTCGCTCAACGAAGAAATGCGGCCCTGGATGAGGAGCAGGTCACTCGCCGCGCAGCTGGCGGCGGACCTGCTCGTCGGCCGGAGAACATCGTTGGTGAGCGCCGACTCGCCCACCCCGCGCATGGCTTGGCTCCGCACCTGATTCCGGTGCCGAGCGATCCATGGCGAGACTGTACCCGCCACAAGTCAGCCGAGCCTAAGCCCGGTCAGCGCCACCCGTCGGCGGCTTCGGCGGCTTGCATGAGCGTCGCACACAGTTCGCGCAACTCGGGCGTGCCCGCGCCTTCGTCAAGCGCGGTGGCGACGTCCTCCGCTGCGCATCGCACCTGATAGACCCGGTCGGACAGGCTTGCCGCCTCATCGGCCGACAGCACGACCGCGTCGGCCGGCAGAGCGACGCCCCTCGCGCCGTTGATCGACGCGCGCTGCTCGTAGGCCCGCTGGCGGCACGATTGCCGGCAGTACTGCCGCCGCCGACCCATCCCGTTATCGGCGACGTCACGGCCACACCAACGGCACGGCTGCGGGCGGTCGCGGCGTGTCACGGGCCCGACTTTAGTCGGGGTGCCAGTCGAATCCCGGTATCATGGACCGTTGGGTCGCTCGTCATATCGCGCGACCCCCGGGAACCAAGTCGCCCGCTATGACGTTGTTCAGGGCGCTACCTGCTGAGAAGATGTTAAGAGGAGTGCTAACCAATGGCCGATCGCGTCCTAAGAGGCAGTCGCCTTGGAGCCGTAAGCTACGAGACCGACCGCAACCATGACTTGGCGCCGCGCCAGATCGCGCGCTACCGCACTGAAAACGGCGAAGAGTTCGACGTTCCGTTCGCCGACGACGCCGAGATCCCGGGCACCTGGCTGTGCCGCAACGGCATGGAAGGCACCCTGATCGAGGGTGACCTGCCTGAACCGAAGAAGGTCAAGCCGCCGCGTACCCACTGGGACATGCTGCTGGAGCGCCGCTCGGTCGAGGAGCTCGACGAGCTGCTCAAGGAGCGCCTCGAGCTGATCAAAACCCGCCGCCGCGGCAGCGGCAGCTGACAGTTACCGCTTGACCGGAGCCGGGCGCGTGCGGTGCAGGCGCCCGTCAATTCCCCACTGCGCGACCTTCACCACGGCTTCGCGGATATTGGATCCGCTCATCTTTGACACGCCGAGTTCACGCTCGGTGAAAGTGATCGGAACTTCGGCGACGACGAATCCATTGGTGATCGTGCGCCAGGTCAGGTCGATCTGGAAGCAGTAACCCTTCGAGTCGACGTGCTCGAGGTCGATCTTCTCCAGCACATCCCGCCGGTATGCGCGATAACCGGCGGTGATGTCGTGGATACCGATACCCAGCGCCAGCCGGGCATAGGTGTTCGCGGTCCAGGACAGCGCCCACCGCCGCCACGGCCAGTTCTGCACGTTGCCGCCGTCGACGTAGCGCGAACCGATGACCAGGTCGGCGCCCCCGTCGATGGCCTCGAGCAAGAGGTGGAGCTGTTCGGGTGCGTGGCTGCCATCGGCGTCCATCTCGACCAGCGTGGTGTATCCACGGTCGAGGCCCCAGGCAAAGCCGGCCAGGTAGGCCGCCCCGAGGCCGTCCTTCACGGTGCGGTGCATGACGTGGATCAGACCGGGGTTCTCCGCGGCCAGGTCTTCGGCTAGTTGTCCAGTGCCGTCCGGGCTGTTGTCGTCGACAACCAGGATCTGAACGTCGGGCCGGGCCGTGCGCAGGCGCCGCACGATGAGCGGGAGATTCTCCTGCTCATTGAAGGTGGGAATGATCACCAGGGTGCGCAGGCTGGGCAGATCGCCCGCGGCCCGAGACACCGAGTCGCCCTCGGTCATGCGCGCCGCTCCTCCTCATTGCTGCGCTCTGCATCGTCGCTGGCGCGGGTCATAGGTCTCCTCTTTCTGGCCGCTGACTAGGTCCGCGGGCGGCATCTCGAGCGTCGTCATCGAGCTCTGCGTGGGGTGACGGCTCGTCCACGTCGGCCACCTCGTCGTCGCCGGGCGGGTGGTCGTCGGAATTCTCCGACGCCGGACCACCTCTGTTTGCCAGCTGCGACAGCCGTCGGTGGAGATCCGCGAACCATCCATTGTGCAGCATCGCGGCGAATAGAACCGCCAGAGCCACCAGCACCAGAGCCCCCTGCACGATAGGACCCCACTTTGCGGCCGGTGTCAGCGATGTCTTGAGACGGACCTGGCTGTCCAAGTAGGCCGGCGTGAAGAACTGCGTGCGCTGCAGCTCGCGGCCGTCAGGAGTGACCACGGCCGAAATCCCGACGTTGCTGGCGACCAGCGCGTAGCGGTCCAGCTCCACGGCACGCAATTTGGAGAAGGCCAGCTGCTGCTCGCTCATCGTCTGGTTGAAGTTGGCATTGTTGGCCGGCACCGCCAGCAGCTGGGCACCGTTGCGGACCGAGTGCTGCAACGCGCGGTCGAAGCTGACCTCCCAGCAGGTCGCGATGCCGATCGGGGTCCCCTTGGCCCGCACGACACCGGAGCCCTTGCCCGGCACGATGTAGCCGGCCATGTCGGCCATGCTCGACAGGTGCCGAAAGAAGCCGCGCCACGGCAGGTATTCCCCGAACGGCTGCACGATGCGCTTGTCATGACGGTCGCCGGGACCCGTCGTCGGATTCCAGACGATCACGGTGTTCGTCTGCGCCGGCGCCTCGATGGTCCGATTCGGGACGTCGAGCACGGTCCCGACCAGGATCGGCGCGCCGATTGCGTCGACCGCCACCGTAATCTCCTGTGCTGCTTCAGGGTTCGCGATCGGATCGATTTCCGATGCGTCCTCGGGCCAGACCACGAAGTCGGGCTGGGGCGCGCGACCGGCACGCACGTCGTCGGCCAGCTTGCGACTCTCGCGGACGTCGTTGCCCAGCACCGCGAGTCGTTGCGCGTTGAATTCCAGGCCCAGTCGGGGCACGTTGCCCTGCACCACCGCGGCGGTGACGGTGGGCTCGTTTCCGGACCCGGTGCCGGAGTGGCGAACCTGCGGCCAGACCGCGGCGGCGACGAAGAACATCAGGCAGATGCAGAACGCGGGCAACAGCACCGCCGGCGGGGCATCGGCGACCCGGACATCCTCGGCGGTGTGGCGCCGACGCGATGCGCGCCACCAGGACAACGCTTCCATCACCAACGCGGTGCCGCCGCAACCGGTGAGCACGATCGCCAGCGACAACAGCGGAACGCCGCCCAGCCGAACCAGCGGCAGGAACGGCCCCGAGGTCTGCCCGGCGGCCACCACTCCCCAGGGGAAGCCACCGAACGGGATCGTGCATTTGAGCCATTCCTGCGCCGCCCACAGCACCGCGAACCAAATCGGCCAGCCGGGCAGGCGGCGCGCGGTGACGGCCGCCAAACCGAACAGGGCCGGGAACAGCGCGCACAGCAGCACCAGCGCCAGCAGTGGCACAGCGCCCACCAGGATGCTGATCCATCGGATCAACGGCAGGTAGAACGCCAGGCCGAACAGGAGACCGTACCCAAACCCGCCCATCGGCGTGGTGTCTCGCCGGGTCAGCACCCAGGCCATCACGGCGAAGGCCGGGACGGCGGCCCACCACCAGTTCAATAGCGGGTAGCTCGAGCAAAGCAGCAACCCTGCCACGACTGACGCGCTCAGCCGCGCCAACCGGGGCTTCAGCCAGCGGCCCACCCGCGGCACCCGGCTGCGCGTTTCGCGTGCCAGCCAGGCGGCCAGCACGGCGGACAGGTGCGTCAGCCACCGCCAGGCGTACCGGCCAATGCGCGCGGCCTGGCCGCGTGTGTCCGCGAGCCGATCGCGCGGGGCGCCGCGCGTCTCGGCATCCATTCGCGGCCGTGTGAGATCGGCGAGGACGTCGTCGATATCGTCCTCGATCTCGTCGCGGTCGGGTTCGACGTCCGGGACCGCCGGGACCTCCCCGGTCACCTCGGCGTCCGGGGCCGGCACTTCACCGGCTGCGGGAGCCTCACCCGTGACCGGGTCCGTGATCGCAGGGAAGACGTCGGTGGTCTCCGTGTTTCGCGCGGGCCGGCTCCGCCGATCGAATCTTCGGATGCCCCTAGGCATGAATCACCGTGCCTCGATGCACGGTCTGCCGGCAGCGCGGCAGCGGATCCGCGGGATCAAGCCGCGGGAGTGCCGGCACCCGCGAGCGCGGATCGGTCGACCAACGACGCACAGCATCACTCGACGCGCTCGCGTCGAACTCGTCGACGTCCCAGATCGCGTAGGACGCCGGAGCGCCCGGAACCAAGCTGCCGGTCGCGCCGTCACCCGCGCCGCAGGCCCGCCAGCCGCCACGGGTCGCCGCGGCGAAGGCAGCCCGTGCGGAGATCGAACTGTCCGGGGTGTGGTGATGGACGGCCGCCCGGATCGTCGTCCACGGGTCGAGGCCGGTAACCGGGGCGTCGGATCCGAACGCGAGGGCCACGCCTTGGGATGCTAGCAGCGCAAACGGGTTCAGCCGCCCGGCTCGATCGATACCCAGACGCCGCGCATACATGCCTTCGCGACCGCCCCAGAGGGCGTCGAAATTGGGCTGAATGCTGGCCATGACGCCCCAGGCGCCGAGCTTGGCCGCCTGCTCGGCGGTGACCATCTCCAGGTGTTCCAACCGGTGGCCGCAGCGGGCCACCGCGGGGACGCCGAGTTCGTCTACGACTCCCTGGAAGGCGTCGACGACGGTGGTGACCGCCGCGTCGCCGATGACATGGAAGCCGGCCGTCACGCCGGCTTCGGTGCATGCCCGCAGGTGTGCCGCGACTCCTGCGCCGTCCAGATAGCAATTGCCGAGATGGCTCGGAGCGTCGTGGTAGGGCTCGTGCAGCCAGGCAGTCCGCGATCCCAGGGCGCCGTCGACGAACAGGTCGCCGGCCAGCCCGGCGGCGCCGGTCTCGTCGAGCAGCGCACGTGCCTGAGCGGGGCTGGTCACGGCCTGGCCCCAGTAACCGATCACCTCGACGCCGTGGTCGACTGCCCGCACTTCCTGCCAGTCGTCCAGGCCACCGATCTGCGGGCCGGCGCATTCATGCACAGCGACGATCCCGTTCCTCGCGGCAGCATCCAATGCGGCCCGCTGAGCGTCTGTACATTGCGCCTCGGTCAAGAGGCCTCGCGCAACAGCTCGGACGCGGTGGTGCGCGTCGGCCACCAGCGGCCGCTGGTCGTCGAATCCGGCCGCCGAGGGCAGCCCGTCGACCCGCCCGCGCAGACCGGCCGAGGCCAGCGCCGAGTGCACATCGACCCGGGCCAGGTAGGCGGGTCGGTCACCGAGAACCGCGTCGAGTTCCGCGGTGCTCGGAGCGGCGTTCTCCGGCCACGACGATTCCTCCCACCCGTGGCCCCAGATCGGCTCGCCGGGATGGGCCGCCGCGTAGTCGGCGATCAGCTGCAGACAGTGCTGCCGCGACCTGGCGGCGCGCAGATCGAGTCCGGTGAGGGTTAGCCCGGTCGCGGTGAGGTGGACATGGCTGTCAACGAAGGCCGGGGCGACGAAGCCCCCCGCGAGGTCGACCACGTCGGCGCGGGCGAACTGATCGCGGCCCACATCATCGCTGCCCAGCCACACCACAACGCCGTCACGCACCGCCATCGCGGTGGCGTCGGGATGGCTCGGGCTGTGCACGCGGGCGTTGATCAGCAGCGTGGTCGAGACGTCGGTCACGCGGAAGAACCTACGCGGGGACGCTGGACGGGTTACTCGGACCGCGAACGCGGAACCGCCGGGGGGTCGACTTCGGTGACGTCGATGACCTCCCCGTCGATGTAGTCCGGTCGCGGCGGACGGCGGTAGCCGCCTAGGCCCGACACGGTGATCAAAGGGACGCGTCGGCCGAGCCCGCGGACCGCCAGTGCGCTCAGCACCGGGCGCGCAGCGGCCCGGGTGGGAGGCAGCAACAGCAGCAATCCCGCGACGCTGGTCAGCAGGCCGGGCATCACGACGAGCAGGGTGCCGAATGCGACCGCCATGCCGTCCGCGGCCAGCTTCGGCTGGTCGGCGCTCAGGCCGGACCGCAGCCGGTTGAGCTGCAACTTGAGTTGCGAGCCCGCCAGAGCGAGGCCCCCGGCGAATGCCGCCAACAGCAACAGCAGGGTCCACCCGAGCCCAATCGTCGACGCCAGCGCAACCACGACGGCGAGCTCGAGAACGACGTAGACCAGAAACAGTCGCGACACCATGAACTGCCAACGTCGTAGACCGCCGCCGGAGTTCCGCTGACCGCCATCGCACGGTTAGATGGTTTGGTGACGACAATCCAGATCGACACCCCGACCGGCCCGATCGATGCCCTGCTCGACATCCCCCTGGGTCAGGGCCCGTGGCCCGGAGTGGTGATCATTCATGATGCGATCGGTTACGCATCCGACAAGGAGTCGATCAACAGCCACGTCGCCGCGGCCGGATACGTCGCGCTGACCCCGAACCTGTTCTCCCGCGGCGGATGGGCGCGCTGCATCACCAAGGTGATGCGTCAGCTGCTCACCAAAGAGGGACAGGCGCTGGATGACGTGCTGGCGGCCCGCGACCACCTGAAGGCACTGCCCGACTGCACCGGCCGCGTCGGCATCGCCGGATTCTGCATGGGCGGGCAGTTCGCGCTTGTCATGTCGCCGAAAGGTTTCGACGCCTCAGCTCCGTTCTATGGTGCGCCGCTCCCCCGCGAACTCAGCCAGACCCTGGACGGCGCCTGCCCAATAGTGGCCAGCTATGGCGGCCGGGACCCGATCGGTATCGGGGCGCCCAAGAAGCTGCAACGGGTGCTTGACCACAAAGGCATTCCCAACGACGTCAAGACCTACAAGGCGGGGCACAGCTTCGCCAACAAATTGCCCGCGCAGCCGCTGCTGCGCATCACAGGATTCGGCTACAACCAGGAAGCGACCGAGGACGCCTGGGCGCGAGTATTCGCATTCTTCGGCGAGCACCTGCGCGGCTGAGTCAGGCGGGCCGCAATTCCAGGCCCACGTTGTTGGCCAGACCGCCGCGCCACTTGCTGAACAGGTTGAACACCCGGCCGACGATGCCGTACTCGTGTCCGATCGCGTTGTAAACGGCGCCGGTCTGCGACTTGTCGAGGACGGTCGCAGTCGCTTCGATCGGCTCGCTCTTCGGATTGCCGCGCATGTCGCAGATGGCCAGCGTGACCCGCGGGGTGTTGCGAATTCGCTTGACCTTCCACGACTTTGCCTGCGTGATGACCAGCAGGCGGTCGCCGTCGTTGGCCGCCCAGATCGGCGTGGGCTTCGCCCGGCCGTCCTTGGTGAACGTGGTCAGTAGGACGTATTGCGCTTTGGCGACATCTGCGAAGCTTGGGGCCACCGCGTCAGTCTAAAGGCACTACTCGTGCGCTTCTGTCTGGCCGCGTCTGACCGGGCTGCGTCGGCTAACGCTCGACCGGGACCGCCGAGGGCTGCGGATACACCGCCTCGACGCGCGGATGGGCGCCGAGATCGTCGCGCGCGGTCGCCGCGGCCGGCACCGCGTAAACCAGTGCGGCGGTTGCCGCGGGCAGCAACAGCGTGCAGGCCATCTGTAGCGGCGACGGACCGAAGAACACCGGCGGCGCCTCCGCGAAGTAGTGCAACTGGTCGCGGTTCAGCTTGATCGTTTCGAAATCGACTGTGCCATAGCGTAAGTGGGCTATCAGGAGACCCACTCCGACCGCGGTGGCCGCGGCGACCACCATGCCGGTGCACAGCGCCGCGACCATTTCCGGCCCGCGATGGGCACGCCACTGCCACGCCAGCACCGCAGCGACGGCGGCAACGACGTTCAGCATTCCGAGCATCAGAAACGCCGCGACGAAAAAGTGATCGGACTCCGGGCCCAGGTATTCATGAAGCCGCTCTCCGGTGTGCGTCAACACCAGCACGCCCCTGATCGGCGGGGCCAGCCACGACCACAGCGCGCCGACGAGCGCGCCGAACGGCACCAGACCGACGGCGATCGTGACCGCCGCGCGCCGCCGGGAGATCCGCGGATCCGTCATCGACGCGCTTCGAATTCGGAGGAGTCGACCAGGCCGTGCCGCGAACACTTGGCCCACCAGCCGTCGGGACGTACCTGTACCACCATCCGGCGGCCGCACTCGGCGCAGAACCGGGGTGGCTCCAAGCCCAGCTGCGCCGCGGTCGGGATCTCGGCGCCTTCCGCGGACGCCTTGCCCGTATAGATGTTGTAGAGGCCGGCGCTCACCGGCGCGGGCAGATCACGGACCATCACGCGCTACAGGCTGGCGTTGAGCGCCTTGATGGGCATCTGCAGGTCATCAAGCAGCTCCAGGTCGGCTTCGGCGGGGCGCCCCAGCGTGGTCAGGTAGTTGCCGACGATCACGGCATTGATCCCGCCCAGGATGCCTTGCTTGGCGCCCAGGTCCCCGAGCGTGATCTCGCGACCACCGGCGAACCGCAGCATGGTTCGTGGCAGGGCAAGCCGGAAGGCCGCCACCGCCTTGAGCGCTTCGCTGGCCGGGAGGACGTCCAGGTCACCGAACGGGGTGCCGGGACGCGGGTTGAGGAAGTTCAGCGGTACCTCGTCGGGGTCGAGCTCGGCCAGGTTGGCGGCGAACTCGGCGCGCTGCTCGACGGTCTCGCCCATGCCGAGGATGCCGCCGCAGCAGACCTCCATGCCGGCCTCGCGGACCATCGACAGTGTCTCCCAGCGCTCTTCCCAGCTGTGCGTGGTGACCACATTGGGGAAAAAGGAGCGGGCGGTCTCCAGGTTGTGGTTGTACCGGTGCACACCCATCGCGGCCAGGCGCTCGACCTGCTCGGCGCTGAGCATGCCGAGTGAGCAGGCGATCTGGATGTCGACAGCGTCACGGATGGCCTCGATGCCCGCGGCCACCTGCGCCAGCAGCCGCTCGTCGGGTCCGCGGACCGCGGCGACGATGCAGAACTCGGTGGCGCCGGACTTCGCGGTCTGCTTGGCCGCCTCGACCAGGCTGGGAATGTCCAGCCATGCGCTGCGCACCGGCGAAGCGAACAGGCCCGACTGAGAACAAAAGTGACAATCCTCTGGACAGCCGCCGGTCTTCAGGCTGATGATGCCTTCCACCTCGACCTCGGGGCCGCAGTGGGCCATTCGCACCTCGTGCGCGAGCGCCAGCAGTTCTTCGAGACGCTCATCGGGCAGTTGCAGCACGTCGAGCACCTGCTGCTGGCTGAGCCCCTCGCCGCGCTCGAGCACCTGCCGGCGGGCTACCGCCAGGATGTCGGTGCTGTCGGTGTCGGGTGATGGCCGAGTCGCCGCCTGAGTCACCAGCTACTCCTTCGGTCTTCGCGTTGGTCGTGTCCACGCCCGCGGAACGCAATATGATCCCGGCTCATCGCAACCGGCGTTGGACGGTGCCCAGGCTAGGCTAGCGGCGTGCACCTGCACAAACGTCATGTGGTCAGGCTGGGCGCCGCTGGGTACCCGAACGGGGTAAGCGACCGTGCCCCGGAAGTGAATTCAATTGCCTAGTACACACGTCGAATACGTTGCTCACCACTGGCTGCTGCTCGCCGGGCCCGCGTTCCTGCCGGCGGTCGTTGTCGTCGGGGTGGTGCTGTACATCGCGATCAAAGACCGCCGCACACCGCATGATGACCAGCAGGCGCCAGCCGCCGACACCTCCAACTCGAAGCCTGACTGAGACACGCAAGCGGCAAATCGCCGAAGTTTGAGCGTAGGACCCGAAGGCTACCTACCCTTGGGTAAGTTAGGCGCCCGGAGATACTTCGGGCGTTATCGGCGTGGTGGGAGGTAGACAGTGGATCTGACACTTCTTGCAGCGGAGCCGCCGGCGCGCGGCGCCGGACTCAACCAGGTAATCGGGTTGACGATCGCGGCGATGATCATCGGCGCGGGTTTGCTTTACGTGGGGTGGGCGCACCGCACTCGCCGGATTACCTGGCTGAACACGGTCGCCTCGCGCCTGGGCGATAAGTTCAACCGGCCGCCGTGGGTCGCGCTGACCATCCTGGTGTTCACCACGTCGATCATCTGCGCGTTGTTCGGATTCATCTGGGATGTCAGCTGGCACATCGGAAACGGCCGTGACCCAGGTCCGCTGGCGAACCCAGCGCACTACTTCATCATCATCGGTCTGTTCGGAATCTTCCTGGCCGGCGCGATCGCGGTCGTCTTGCCCTACGACAAGCCCGGCCCGGCCGCCGTGCGGATCACCCGCAACTGGTATGCCCCGGTCGGTGGCCTGCTGATGGCCGGCTGCGGCATGTACGCGATGATCGGCTTTCCGCTCGACGACATCTGGCACCGTATTTTCGGCCAGGACGTAACTCTCTGGGGCCCAACCCATTTGATGATGATTGGCGGCGCCAATTTCTCGCTGTTCGCGGTGCTGATGCTCGAGTACGAGGGCGCGCGTGACCTCGAGGACGCACCGACCGACGGGCCGCCCGTGCGCAACGACAGGCCCTTCGTCAAGTTCCTGCGCTACCTGTCAGCGGGCGGCCTGCTGATCGGCATGTCGGTCTACCAAATCGAATTCGACTTCGGAGTGCCACAGTTCCGCCTGGTCTTCCAGCCGATGCTGATCGCCGCGGCGGCCGCCATCGGCACCATCATCGCCCGCATGACGCTCGGCAAAGGCGCGGCCATCATCGCGGCGCTGTGCGCGATCGCACTGCGCGGTGCGGTGGCCGTGATCGTCGGGCCGATCCTCGGGGCGGCGATAAACTGGTTCCCGCTCTACCTCGGCCCGGCTTTGGTCGTCGAATTGATCGCTCTCACACCCCTTTTCAAGCGTCCCATCATCTTTGGCGCCGTGTCGGGACTCGGCATCGGCACAGCGGGCCTATGGCTGGAATCGCTATGGATTGGCCGGGTGTATCACTACCCGTGGCCAAGCGACCTGTGGCGCGAGGCGCTGCCGACGGCGGTGCCGGTCGCGATCCTCGCCGGCATCTGTGCGGCTCTGTTGGGCATGGTGCTGACCAGTCAGCGGCTGCCGGGTCGCGCGTTCGGCATCACTGCGGTGGCGCTCACCGTCCTGGTCATCGGCGGCACCGTCGCCAACGGTCTGCACATCCACGTCCCGAAGCAGGACTCCGCGACCGTCAAGCTGACCGACCTGCCCAGCCCGCCCGGACAGCGCTTGGCGTCGGCCGATGTTCAGCTCAACCCGCCGAACATGGCCGGTGATCATCCGGACTGGATCACGATCCTGGCCTGGCAGGGCAAGATGGAACATCACCGCGGACTGGTGATCAACCGACTGCAGAAGGTCGGGCCCGGTCACTACGTATCCACCGAACCGATCCCGGTCTGGGGTGACTGGAAGACCCTGTTGCGTGTTCACGACGGACGGGACCTGGCCGCCGTGCCGATCTGGGCGCCGGCTGACGAAGCCATTCCAGTGCCGGAGATTCCGGTTCTGGCCAACGGCACCCGGCCATTCGCTTTCGAGGTGTCGATCCTGCAGCGCGAACGCGATCCGGGCGTGCCCGCATGGTTGTTCACCGCGGGAGGGGTCGTCGTGCTGTTCTTCACGCTGAGCGTCATCACGGCACTCACGTGGGGGGCTGGGCGCATCAACAATTCGGAGATGGCGCCCAACGAGCCAGGTGAAGAGGCGGTCGAGCACTCGCCCCCGCGGGCAGCGTGAGCGGTGTGACAGCTTTGCCCAAAGCAGTTGTCGCAGCGACGGTATCGGTGCTGTTGGTTGCGCTCGCCGGGTGCGGTGGCGCGTCGAAACCGCCTGGTGGGTCCGGCCTTTCGGTGGACATCACGATCGCGCACGGACAGGTGACGCCGGCCAACGCAACGCTGCAGGCGGCGGTGCACCAACCCATTACGTTGCATGTCAACAGCGATGTCCCGGACGAGTTGCACGTGCATTCGGTGCCCGATCATAAGTTCGAGGTGGCCGCAACGGCCAACCAGACGTTCCAATTCAGCGTCGATGTGCCCGGCAGCGTCGACGTCGAATTGCACCATCTCGACCGGACCGTCGCCACCATTCACGTACATCCGTGATCGGCGCCGATGACTGACGTCGTCCTGGCGCACGGTCTCGGCGGTTCGAGCGATCTGCCTGTGCCGTATGCGTTTTCGGTGATCGGCGCGGCGTGGGCGTTGACGTTCACCTTCGCGCTGGTCGCGTTCGCGTGGAAGCGACCGCGGTTCGATCCGGAGAATTCCGCTCGGCCGTTACCGGCCGCGGTCACCACCGTCGTCGACTCGCGCATCACCCGAAGCGTCGCGGCGATCATCGCATTGGTATTCACGGGATGGGTGCTGCTCGCCGGATGGTATGGGCCGCAGACGCAGGGCAACGCACTGCTCGGAGTGTTCTACGTGCTGCTGTGGGTCGGGCTGGTGGCCCTCTCGTTGGTCGCCGGGCCGGTATGGCGGGTGATCTCGCCGGTGCGCACTGTTTATCTACTGCTGCAACGGATCACACCCGAGAGCGTCTTCCGGCCGCGGCTCTCCTACCCTGAAGCCTGGGGGTATCGGCCCGCGGCGGTGGGGTTGTTCGCGTTCGTCTGGATGGAATTGGCGAGCCCCAACCCGGCCGCGCTGTCGTGGGTCAAAACCTGGCTGTTGCTCTACACCCTCGTGCTGCTGGTCGGAGCGTGGTTGTGTGGGCAACGGTGGTTGGCCCGGGCCGACCCGTTCGGCGTGTACAGCATGGCGGTCTCTCGGCTCTCCCCTTTTCGTCGCGACCTGCAGACGAAAAAAATCGCGATCGGCAACCCGTTCGATCATCTACTGTCGCTACCGATTCGGCCGGGCGTCGTCGCGGTGCTGGCGGTGCTGCTGGGTTCGACCGCATTCGACAGCTTCTCGTCGTCGGCGACCTGGCGCAACTTCGCCGACGCGCTCGCCCGCTCGGTGCACGGGGTACCCGTGTCGGCGTCGCAGTGCGCACTACGCACCGCCGGATTGCTCGTCTTCGTCGCGGTGGTGGCGACCACGTTCTCCCTGGCCGCCCGCGCCACGGGCGGCCTCGACCGTGACAAGCGGCGCGCCTTACCGGGCGAGGTGGCGCACTCGCTGATCCCAATCGTGGTCGGCTACATCTTCGCGCATTACCTGTCGTATCTGGTCGAGCGCGGACAGCAGGCGATCATCGCTCTCGCCGATCCGATGGGGAAGCACTGGAACCTGCTCGGGCTCGGGCATTTACACGTTGCGTATGTGTTGTCCATGCATCCCACGGTGCTGGCCGTCATCAAGGTGACGTCGGTGGTGACCGGTCATATCGTCGCGGTGATCGCGGCGCACGACAAGGCGCTGCGGCTACTGCCTTCCGGCCACCAGCTCACCGGCCAGCTCACCATGATGCTGGTGATGGTCGGCTACACCTTTACCGGGTTGTATCTGCTGTTCAGCGCGTAGGTATCTCGTGACGAATGGCTAGACGCCAGCGTAGTGAGTTATCCACAGTTGGCAGTTGATCCACAGGGCGGACATCGATTGGGGCGCTGGTGCCAGAATTGTCGGGCCAGATTCGTAGCGTCAAGGTATGAGTTCAACGGTCAGCGCCGACGCGGCACGGGAACGGATCATCGCCGCTCTCGATGCGATCGACGCTGCCCACGACCTGTTGCGCGATACGCCGGCGAGCTTGGCGGGCAACCTGTTTCGCGTCGAGATCGCGGCGCGGCTGGAGACCCAGCAGCGGGTAAACCGGGGCCTGATGTACCGCATTTTCGCGGAGCTCGCCGACCCGCCAGACGAAACCGGATCCATCGCGCAGATGCGATCGATGCTGTGGCAGCGGCTACGCATTACTCCGGGTGAAATCACGCGGCGGTTCAGGCTGGCCGCACGGATCTGCCCGCGCCGGTCGCTGACCGGTGAGACGCTGCAGCCGGAGTTGCCGGAATTGGCCGCCGCGGTCGAAGCCGGCGCCATCGGCGACGACCACATTCGTGCCGTGTGCCGAGGAGTGGATATGTTGCCCGCGTGCGTATCACCGGTCGATGCGGAAGCCGCCGAGCGCACGCTGGTCAAACACGCCGACAAGGTCGACGCCGGGATCGTGGTGAAACTGGGACAGCGTATCGCCGATTACCTCAATCCCGATGGCCTGTTCAGCGATGAGGACCGCGCCCGGCGCCGCGGGTTACACCTCGGCGCCCAAGGACCTGACGGAATGTCGCGGCTGTCCGGCTTTCTCGACCCCGAGGCCCGTGCCTACTTCGAAGCCGTCGACGCTGCGGTACGGCCCGGCCGACACCAGCCCGACGACGCGGATTCACGTGACGACCGCACCCCCGCCCAGCGCTGCCACGACGCGCTGAAGTTGGGTCTGGAGACCGCGATCGCTTCCGGCGATCTGGGCGTGCACCGCGGCCATCCGGTGACCGTGGTCGTGACGACGACGCTGGCTGAGCTCACGAGCGCGGCCAATACCGCGCCCGCGACAACCGGTGGCGGTTCGCGCTTACCGATGCGAGATCTCATCCGCATGGCGGCCAACGCCATTCACTACTTGGCCGTGTTCGACGATCACACCGAGCGACCTCTTTACCTAGGCCGCCAGAAACGCATCGCCACCCAGGACCAACGGCTTATCTGCCACGCACGCGACCGCGGCTGCTCACGTCCGAATTGTCTCGAATCGGGCTACCGCTGCGAAGTCCATCATTCAGACGACTGGGCCCGCGGCGGCGCTACCGATGCCGACAAGCTCTACTTCTTGTGCGGCCATGATCACGGGGTGGTCAGCCGCGGCGAGGCACGCACGATCGTCACCAAAGACGGACGGCTGGGCTGGACCAACGGCACCGCCCCACCGGAGGTCAACCACGCCCACCATCCCGACGAACTCCTCCGGGGAGACCCAGACCCGCCCGACAAGGCAGCCTAGGCACCCGAACCCCAAGGAGATAGAGGCGTTGGGGCTGACCGATCGCCAGCTCGTCGACGTGATCAATACGTGGGACGACGGTATCGGGCGGCGCGCCAAGGGTTTTCGCGTGGTCAGTTATCCGGCGGCTCGGCCCGGCGGCGTCCTGCTCCCCCGAGAACCAAGGTGCTGGTACCGTTGGACAGCGTCGCAGAGGTCAGCAACACCCCGACATATCGAAGGGCGTGTTCGTCCGGTTCGAACCCGCAGCGGGCCGACGGGCACGTCATCGAATGCTCTGAGCCGCACAGGCTTTGGATTTAGACGTGTCAAAGGAGACGCTTATGGCCAAGATCCTGCTCGTTCTCTATCCGGATCCGATCAGCGGTTATCCCCCGACGTACGCCCGCGACGGCATCCCGTCGGTCACCGGCTACCCCGACGGTCAGACAGTGCCTTCCCCGTCGGCGATCGACTTCACGCCGGGCGACCTCCTGGGCTGCGTCTCCGGCGCCCTCGGACTCAGGAGGTTTCTCGAGGATGCCGGTCACCAGTTGGTTGTCACGTCGGACAAGGAAGGACCCGACTCGGAATTCGACCGCGAGCTTCCCGATGCGGATGTGGTTATATCGCAACCTTTTTGGCCGGCCTACCTGACCGCGGAACGCATCGCGAAGGCGAAGAATCTCAAGCTCGCGCTGACCGCGGGGATCGGCTCCGACCACGTCGACCTGGACGCCGCGATCTCTCGCGGGATCACCGTCGCCGAGGTCACGTTCTGCAACAGCATCAGTGTCGCCGAGCACGCGGTGATGCAGATCCTGACGCTGGTCCGCAACTTCGTCCCCTCCCATCGGTGGGTGTCTGACGGGGGTTGGAACATCGCTGACTGCGTCGAACGCGCCTACGACGTCGAGGGCATGGACGTCGGCGTGATCGCCGCCGGCCGCATCGGCCAAGCCGTGCTGCGCCGGATGGCGCCCTTCGACGTCAACCTGCACTACACCGATACCCGGCGGCTGCCGGAAGGCCTCGAGAAGGAGCTCGGCGTCACCTATCACCCCGACGCCGCGTCACTGGTCCGTGCGATCGACATCGTCTCCATCCACGCTCCGCTGCACCCGCAGACCTATCACCTGTTCGACGAGAAGCTACTGTCGTCGATGCGCCGGGGCTCCTACATCGTGAACACCGCGCGCGCCGAGATCTGTGTGCGCGACGCCGTGGCGGCAGCGCTGCAGAGCGGTCAGCTGGCCGGCTACGCGGGCGACGTCTGGTATCCGCAGCCCCCGCCCGAGGACCACCCGTGGCGGACGATGCCGAACAACGCGATGACTCCGCACATTTCCGGGACGACGCTGTCGGCGCAGGCCCGCTACGCCGCCGGCACCCGCGAGATCCTCGAGGACTTCTTCGCCGACAATCCGATTCGCGACGAGTATCTGATCGTGTCCGGGGGCGCGTTGGCCGGTACCGGCAAGGCGTCCTACACCGCCGGCGGTGGCGCGAGCCCGGGCAGCAGCGGCCCGTAACTCAGCCGATCGGATACTCGACCCGTGCGGTGCCGTCCCAGCGCCGCAGCGCCGCGAGGCGGCCATGAATCTCGGACGGCTGACCGGCCAGGCGTAGGACCGGGCCGAGCTGAGCGCCGTCGATGCGGCGGGCCAGCGTGACGTGCGCCGTCCACTGATCTGGCAGGCTGTGCGGGAGCGGACCGGGCAGCAAGTGCGGACCGCAGACGCGGTGGACGTCGGCGTGCAGGGCGAGCAGTCCGGCAGTCGGCACGATGAGGCGGGCCAGCACCGCGTTCGATTGGCCGAACAGCACCGGCGCTCCGACGCTGCAGTCGATCGGCAGTCGCTGCGCGATCGGCACCAACAACTCGTCGACATCGGGCGCGATCCGCTCGGCCACCGCCACCGTGACGTGCGGACGCCCGGCCGGAAGGCGGCTGGAGAGGTCCGCGCTGTTCAGGTCATCCCACACCCGACGCAGCCGCGCCTCGGTGTCGGCGTCGAAGAGCAGCTCGACCGAATGCACCATCAGCCGAGCAGACTCCTCACCCAGTCGCGGTCGAAGGCTTGGGCGCCCATCGCGGTGAACTCGGCGGCGGTGAGCTGGCCGGCGCCGGCCGGCAGCGCGGCGCGCAGCGGCCCCAGCCGCACCAGCGCCGACCTGTTGGATGCCTCCACCATGCCGGGCAGCAGTGGCCAGGTGCCGATCACCAGCCCAGCAAATGAAATATTATGCGCAGCAAGTGATTCCACGGTCAGCGCGGTGTGGTTGAGGGTACCGAGTTCGGCGCTGGTGACCACCAGGACCTCGGCGCCCAGATCGGCGGCCAGATCGCGTAACGTCACGCCGCCGTGGGCGAGTTCGACGAGCAGTCCGCCGGCGCCTTCGACCAGGGTCAGCTGCCCCGGATGGTCGACGGCGTTGATGAGCTTGAGCATGGTGCGCTTGCTGGGCAACGCCCTCCCGGCTTGTTCCGCGGCGGCCAACGGCGCCATCGGCTGTGGGTAACGGGCCAAGCCCACCACTTTGCTCACGCCGGTCAGACGGGTCACCTCGGCGAGGTCGTCGTCGCCAACGGCGGTCCCGGTCTGCACCGGCTTGCAGACGGCGACGGGGATGCCGGCCTGGCGGGCGGCCGCGGCCAGGGCCGCAGTGGCAATGGTCTTGCCGACCCCGGTCCCTGTCCCGGTGACGACCAGAACCGTCAACGCCGTGCCGCGGCCAGCACGTCGGTCAGCACCGCACGGGCCAGCTCGAGGTCCTCGTCGTCCAGTGATGCCCGCGCGGTCAGGCGCAGCCGCGACGTGCCCGCCGGCACGGTCGGCGGACGGAAGCAGCCCACCCGAACACCGGCGTCCAGGCAGGACGCCGCGGCCGCCAACGCCACCTCGGGCGCACCGAGGATCACCGACACCACGGCGGACTGCGGCATCTGGACGACGTCGCAGATCTCGGCCAGCGTCACGGCATGGCGCAGGACGGCGGCGGGTCGCCACGGCTCGCGCTGGAGGACCCGCAGGGCGGCCAGTGCGGCACCGACCGCCGCCGGCGCCAGCCCGGTGTCGAAGATGAACGGCCGGGCGGCATCGATGAGGTGATCGCGCACCGCAACCGAGCCGAGCACCGCGCCGCCCTGGCTGCCGAGCGCCTTCGACAGCGTCGTCGTCATCACCACGTCGGGCACACCGGCCAAACCCAGCTCGTGCAGCAGCCCGCGGCCGCTGGTGCCCCGCACCCCCACACCGTGGGCCTCGTCGACGATCAACAGCGCCCGATGCCGGCGGCAGACCTCGTGCAGTTCGCGCAGCGGGGCCAACGCGCCGTCAGTGGAGAACACCGACTCGGTGATGACGACGGCCCGCTCCTCGTCGCGCGCGGCCAGCGCGCCGTCGACGGCGTCGACGTCGCGGTGCGGCGTGACCACCACCCGGGCGCGCGACAGCCGGCACGCGTCGACCAGCGAGGCATGCGACAGCGCGTCGGACACCAGCAGCGAGCCCGGACCGGACAGGCCGACAACCGCGCCTTGGTTGGCGGTGTAGCCCGAAGAGAACACCAAACCCGCCGCGGCGCCGACGAATTCGGCGAGGCTGGATTCCAGCTCCTCGTGCAGGGACGTGTTGCCGGTGACCAGCCGCGAGCCGGTCGCACCGGCGCCCCAGGTGCGCAACGCGTCGACCCCGCCCTCGATCACATGCGAGTGCTGAGACAGCCCGAGGTAGTCGTTGGACGCCAGGTCGAGTTCGGTGGCCACCGGCGGCCGCGGCCGAAGTGCGCGTCGCAACCCGGCCTGACGGCGATGCTCGGCATGCGCCTCCAGCCACGCCAGCGGTGAGGTTTCGATCTGGGTCATCGCACTAGAGACTACGAGAACCGGTCAGCTGGGCCACCTCGACCATCGCCGAGGTGACCTGGGCGATCTCGTCGGGGGTGCAGACGAACGGCGGCATCGCGTAGACCAGGTTACGGAACGGGCGCAGCCAGACCCCGCGGTCCAGGGCCGCCTCCGTGGCGATGGCCAGGTCGACCGGGCGGTCGCATTCGATCACGCCGATGGCCCCGCAGACCCGAACGTCGCTCACCCCGGGCAGTGCCCGCGCCGGCTCGAGGCCGGCTGCCAGGCCGCCGCCGATGTCGGCGACCGTCGAGCGCCAATCCTGACCGAGCAGCAATTCCACCGCGGCCACCGACACCGCACAGGCCAGCGGGTTCGCCATGAAGGTGGGTCCGTGCATCAGCGCGCCGGCCTCGCCGTTGCTGATCGTGTGCGCAACATCGGTGGTGCACAGTGTTGCGGCCAGGCTGAGGTAGCCGCCGGTCAGGGCCTTGCCGACGCACATGATGTCGGGGCTGACGCCGGCGTGGTCGGCGGCGAACAACTCGCCGGTGCGCCCGAAGCCGGTGGCGACCTCGTCGAAGACGAGCAGCACGTCGTGGCGTCTGCAGATATCGCGCAGGTCGGTCAGATACCGCGGGTCGTGGAAGCGCATCCCGCCGGCCCCCTGGACCACCGGCTCGACCACGACCGCGGCCAATTCCGCGGCGTGCTGGGCCAACTGCGCCTCGAACGCGACGACGTAAGCCGGGTCGTAGTCGCGGGGCACCTGGGGCGCGAACACCTGATGGGCCAGCACGTCGCTCCACAGCGAGTGCATGCCGCCGTCGGGATCGCAGATGCTCATCGGCGTGAACGTGTCGCCGTGGTACCCCCCACGCCACGTCATCAGCCGCCGCTTGTCCGGCAGCCCCCGGCTGCGCCAGTACTGCAGCGCCATCTTGACCGCGACCTCGACCGACACCGAGCCGGAGTCGCTGAAGAAGACCGTCTCCAGGCCCGCGGGGGTGATGTCGACCAACAGCTGAGCTAGCCGCGCCGCGGGCTCGTGGGTGAGTCCGCCGAACATGACGTGGTTCATGGTGGCCAGCTGACGGGTCATCGCCTCGTCCAGCGCCGGATGCCCGTGCCCGTGCACAGCCGTCCACCAGGAGCTCATCGCGTCGATCGCCTGGATCTCGCGGCCGTCGCGGACCAGCGTCAGCCACGCGCCGCGGGCCCCGACCGCGACGATCGGAGCCACCGCCTCGGCTCCGATCGTGCTGTAGGGGTGCCATAGATGGGCTGCGTCGATCGCGCTGATCTGCTCGGGCGTGAGCCCGGGAGTCTGCGCGGCCATAACGGATGAGCGTAGAGCGGTCGCAGAAAAGGCGGACGTCCGGCAGCATTGAGGCCATCATGGCTTCGCCGCAGCAGTTCGATGACCCGTCCGACAGCCACCACGATGAATCCCCGCCGCGGGTGCTGAGGCTGCGGCTCGTCGCCTGGGACCTCGTCTCGTTGCTGGCACTGCTCGTCCTACTCGCCGTGCTTGCCTTCGGGACCGATTGGTATGCAAGGCTTTTCGGCTTCCTCAAGGACACCTGCGTCGGCGACTGTCCGGCCGCGCCGTTCGGCGTCGACTACTACATCTATCCCGTGGTGTGGGGCGGTATCGGTGCCGCGGTCGCCGCGGCGCTGCTCGGGCCGCTGGTGTCGCTGCTGAAGGGTTGGTACCTGTCGTTCTGGCCGCTGCTGGCGATCGCGCTCGTGTTGTTCGCGGCCGGCGCGGGCGGCGCGCTCACCGAGTTCAGCAGCACCTACTGGCACAGCGACCCCAGCGTCGAGCAATCGCCGGGGTGAGAGCGAAATCACAACTGAGCGCATGGTTTTGGGCTGAAAACCGGTCTGCGATCACCGTTCGATCACGGTACGACAAAAAATACCGCCGAGATACCCAAAAAGGTGGCTCTTACAGGCGTTTGTTGTCACAGTGGTTCTAGTGACTGTTGTGAATTCAGCGGTTCACCAACGGGGCACCGCTTGCCGGCCGGATCGGTCGTGGGGGCGGGTGCGCGGCCACCAACGGGGCGGGCCGGCGCAGTGACTTCGGGGTGAATCGGCGAATCGGCGGCCCAACGGCGTGAAGTCACCGCGCCGAAGCCGCAGAGAGGTGATCAACATGAAGCGCAGTTTCGCCATCCCGTCCAGCCTGGCCCTGTTGTTGGCGCTGCCCATGGTCAACCCCCACGTCGCCGGCGCTGACCCGACCGGCCCGACTCTGGTGGGCTACCAGCAGAACACCAGTTACGTGATTCAGCGCGCGCTGTCGCAGCGCAATGTGCCGTTCCTGTACGGCGGTGGCAACGCCGCCGGACCCACCCGGGGCACCGGTCTGAAGGCCAACATCGTCGGCTTCGACGCCTCAGGGCTGATCCAGTACGCCTACGCCGGAGCCGGTGTCAAAATGCCGCGCACCTCGGCCGAACAATGCAGCGTCGGCCGCAAGGTCACGCCGGCCGAGGCACGTCCGGGCGATCTGCTCTGCTACGGCCCGGGCGGCACCCAGAGCGTCGCGATGTACCTCGGCAACAACCAGATGATCGAGGCCACCGAACCCGCGGTCACCGTCACCGCGGCCCGCACCAGCGGGATGGTTCCGTACTTGACTCGCATCCTGGAGTCCTGACCGGACGGCTCACCAACCGGTTTTCGAGCACGCGCGTCGGCCGCCGGGTTAGGTAGATTGTCTGTCAATCATGACGATCTCCCCGACCCGCCCGGCCGACGTCGGCGTTGTGCCGCAGGCGCAAACCGCGACGAACGGGGCAGGGTTCTACCGACACGACCTCGACGGGCTGCGCGGCATCGCCATCGCGCTCGTCGCGATGTTTCATGTGTGGTTCGGCCGGGTTTCCGGCGGGGTGGATGTCTTTCTCGCGCTCTCCGGCTTCTTCTTCGGCGGCAAGCTGCTGCGCGCCGCGCTCAATCCGGACTCGACGCTGTCGCCGGTCCCCGAAGTCGTCCGGCTGGTGCGACGGCTGCTGCCGGCCCTGGTGGTGGTGCTGGCCGGATGTGCGGCGCTGACCATCCTGATCCAGCCGGAAACGCGCTGGGAGTCGTTCGCCGACCAGAGCCTGGCCAGCCTCGGCTACTACCAGAACTGGGAGCTGGCCCGCACCGTCGCCGACTATCTGCGGGCCGGTGAATCGGTCAGCCCGCTGCAACACATCTGGTCGATGTCGGTGCAGGGCCAGTTCTACATCGCGTTCCTCGCGCTGGTGTTCGGCTTCGCCTACCTGCTCCGGCGACGCCTCGGTGAGCGGCTGCGGACCGCCTACGTGGTGTTGCTCGGCGCCCTGGCCATCGCGTCGTTCGTCTACGCGATCTTCGCCCACCAAGCCAGCCAGGCGGTGGCCTACTACAACAGCTTCGCCCGGGGTTGGGAGCTGTTGCTCGGCGCCCTGATCGGCGCGCTGGTCCCCTACATCCGCTGGCCGATGTGGTTGCGCACGACCGCCGCCACAGTCGCCCTGGCCGCGGTGCTGTCCTGCGGCGCGCTGATCGACGGCGTCCGGCAGTTCCCCGGCCCGTGGACGCTGGTGCCCGTGGGAGCGACGGTGCTGTTCATCCTGGCCGGTGCCAATCGCGGCGACGGTGACAGCCTGCCGCTGCCCAACCGGCTGATGGCCACCCGGCCGCTGGTGCGACTCGGCGAGATGGCTTACGCGCTGTATCTCTGGCACTGGCCGCTGCTGATCTTCTGGCTGGCCTATACCGGTCACCCGCACGCCAACGTCGCCGAGGGCACCGTGGTGCTGCTGATCTCGGGCCTGCTGGCGTATCTGACCAACCGCTACATCGAGGAGCCGCTGCGTCAGCGCAAACCCGCGAACGCGGCCCGCGAGACGACGGTCGCGGTGCCGTGGCGCACCCGGCTGCGCCGTCCGACGATGGTGCTGGGCTCGGTGGTTGGGCTGATGGCCGTGACGCTGACGGCGACGGCGTTCACCTGGCGTGAGCACGTCAACGTCGAACGGGCCAGCGGCAAGGAGCTCACCGGGCTGAGTCCCAGCGACTACCCGGGCGCGCGAGCTTTGGTCAAGCACGTGCGGGTGCCGACGCTGCGGATGCGACCCACGGTGTTGGAGGCCCAGACGGACTATCCGCCGTCCACCCGAGACGGCTGCATCAGTGACTTCAAGAACACCGACGTGATCAAGTGCAGCTACGGCGACAAGCAGGCCGCCCGGACGATCGCGTTGGCCGGCGGGTCGCATGCTGAGCACTGGCTGACCGCGCTGGACCTGTTGGGACGCCGGCACCATTTCAAGGTCACCACTTACCTCAAGATGGGTTGTGCGCTGAGCACCGAGCAAAAGCCATTGGTGATGGGCAACAATGACCCCTACCCGGAGTGCGCCGAATGGGTGTCGAAGGCGATGGACGCGGTAGTGACCGACCACCCTGACTTCGTGTTCACCACCTCGACGCGCCCGTGGAACATCAAACCCGGCGACGTGATGCCCGGCACCTATGTCGGCATCTGGCAGACGTTCTCCGACAACAACATTCCGATCCTGGCAATGCGCGACACCCCATGGCTGGTGAAGGACGGGCAGCCGTTCAACGCGGCCGACTGCCTGGCCAAGGGCGGCAACGGGACATCGTGCGGCATCCAGCGCTCCGAGGTGCTCTCTGACCGCAATCCCACCCTCGACTGGGTCGAGCAGTTTCCGATGCTCAAGCCGCTGGACATGAGCGACGCCATCTGCCGCACCGACATCTGCCCGGCCGTCGAGGGAAATGTGTTGGTATATCACGACGCTCATCACCTGTCGGCCACGTACATGCGCACGATGACCAACGAGCTGGGTCGCCAGCTCGGACCGGCGACCGGTTGGTGGTAGCTCGGCGCAACGCCGCCGCCGCGGCTGAGCGGGCCGATCGCAGCGCCACTAAGGTCGAGTGATGTCTTTGTCAGACCCGACCAGTGGCACCGCGGGACCTCCGGCGCTGCCCACCGTGTGGCCGGGAAGCAGCTACCCGTTGGGCGCCAACTACGACGGCACCGGCACCAACTTCGCGCTGTTCTCCGAGATCGCTGAGAAGGTCGAGCTCTGCCTGATCGGCGACGATGGGCTGGAAACCAAGTTCACCCTCGACGAGGTGGACGGCTACGTCTGGCACGCGTACCTGCCGGACGTCACCCCCGGGCAGCGCTACGGGTTTCGGGTGCACGGCCCTTTCGACCCCGCGTCCGGTCACCGCTGTGACCCCAGCAAGTTGTTGCTCGACCCCTACGGCAAATGCTTTGACGGCGAATTCATCTTCGACCAGGCGTTGTACTCCTACGATTTGGCCGCCGCCGAGCAGGATCCGGCCGAGACCGGTACACCGCCCCGGGTCGACTCGCTGCGACACACGATGACCAGCGTGGTCATCAATCCCTATTTCGACTGGGGCAACGATCGCGCACCCCGTACCCCGTACCACGAGACGGTGATTTACGAGGCTCATGTCAAAGGCATGACGCAGAGCCACCCAGCCATTCCCGAGGCGCTACGCGGCACCTATGCCGGCCTGGGCCACCCCGCGATCATCGAGCACCTGAAGTCATTGAACGTCACCGCTATCGAATTGATGCCGGTACACCAGTTCATGCACGATCACCGGCTACTCGATCTCGGTCTGCGAAACTACTGGGGCTACAACACCTTTGGATTCTTCGCCCCGCACAATCTGTACGCCGCGAACAGGCGCGCGCGCGGCGCAGTCACCGAATTCAAGTCGATGGTCCGGGCGTTCCACGAGCAGGGCATCGAGGTCATCCTCGACGTGGTCTACAACCACACCGCTGAGGGCAACCACCTCGGCCCCACCATCAATTTCCGCGGTATCGACAACGCCGCGTACTACCGGCTCGATGACGACGATCTGCGGTTCTACAAGGACTTCACCGGCACCGGCAACAGCCTCAACGCCCGCAACCCACACACGCTGCAACTGATCATGGACTCGCTGCGCTACTGGGTGACCGAGATGCACGTCGACGGCTTCCGCTTCGACCTGGCCTCCTCCCTGGCCCGCGAGTTCTACGACGTCGATCGGCTGAGCGCCTTTTTCGATCTGGTGCAACAGGATCCGGTCGTCAGCCAGGTGAAGCTGATCGCCGAACCGTGGGACATCGGCGAAGGCGGCTACCAGGTCGGCAACTTCCCGGGTTTGTGGACCGAGTGGAACGGGAAGTATCGCGATACTGTGCGTGACTATTGGCGGGGCGAGCCCGCGACACTAGGCGAGTTCGCGTCCCGGCTGACCGGGTCGTCGGACCTCTACGAGGCGACCAGCCGCCGGCCCGGCGCCAGCATCAACTTCGTGACCGCCCACGATGGATTCACCCTCAACGACCTTGTCTCCTACAACGAGAAGCACAACGAGGCCAACGGCGAAGACAATCGTGACGGCGAGAGCCACAATCGGTCCTGGAATTGCGGGGTCGAGGGGCCGACCGACGACCCCGAGATCGTCGAACTGCGCAGCCGGCAGATGCGCAACATCATGGCCACGCTGATGGTCAGCCAGGGTACGCCGATGATCGCGCACGGCGACGAGTTCGGTCGCACTCAGCAGGGCAACAACAACGTTTATTGCCAGGACTCTCAATTGTCCTGGATGGATTGGTCTTTGGTCGACAAAAACAGCGACCTGCTGGAGTTCACCTGTAAGGCCACCGCGCTGCGCACGAACCACCCGGTGTTCCGGCGCCGCCGGTTCTTCGACGGTGAGCCGATTCGTAGTGGCGACGAGGTCCGCGACATCGCTTGGCTGACGCCGGCCGGCAAGGAGATGCAACACCAGGACTGGGGCGGCGAGTTCGGCAAGAGCGTCGCGGTGTTCCTCAATGGCGAGGCGATCCCCGAACCAAATGCCCGCGGCGAACGGGTCGTCGACGACTCGTTCCTGATGTGCTTCAACGCCCACGACCACGAGGTGGATTTTGTGATTCCGTCCGACGACTACGCCTCGGAGTGGACCGCCGTCCTGGATACCACCGACGCCACCGGATCGGTGAGCTTGGTCGTCCACGACGGCGACGAGGTGTCACTCCCGGCGCGTGCGCTGCTCGTCTTCCGTAAGACCAAGTGACGCATGGGTTTCCCAGTACTGTCGACCTATCGACTGCAGTTGCGTGGCGCCTCGAGCGGCTTCGCATTCACCTTCGCCGACGCCGAGGATCTGCTCGACTACCTTGACGACCTCGGGGTGTCGCACCTGTACCTGTCACCGATCCTGACTCCGGTCGCGGGTTCGGCACACGGCTATGACGTCGCGGATCCGACCACGGTGTCGGCCGAACTCGGCGGCCCCGAGGGGCTGGCGAAGCTGTCGGCGGCGGCGCGGGCCCGTGGCCTGGGCCTGATCGTCGACATCGTGCCCAACCACGTCGGCGTGGACTCACCGGAGCAAAACCCGTGGTGGTGGGATGTGTTGCGGCACGGCCGGTCGTCGGCGTACGCATCGTTCTTCGACATCGACTGGGACCTTGGTGACGCCCGAATTGTGTTGCCGATATTGGGTTCCGACGACGACGTCGCCGATCTCACGGTCGACGGCGATCTGTTGCGACTGGGCGACCTCGCGTTGCCGATCGCGCCGGGCACCGGTGAGGGTAAAGGTCCTGACGTGCACGACCGCCAGCACTACCGGCTTGTCGGCTGGAAACGCGGCGTGGTCGGCTATCGGCGGTTCTTCTCGATCACGTCTCTGGCGGGTCTCCGGCAAGAAGACCGCGCGGTGTTCGACGCCAGCCATGCCGAGGTGGGCCGATGGTTCGCCGAGGGGCTCGTCGACGGGGTTCGCATCGACCATCCCGATGGATTGTCCGATCCCGCAGGGTATCTGACCTGGCTACGTGAACTGGTCGGACCCGGGGCATGGATCGTAATCGAAAAGATTCTCGCCGTTGACGAGGCACTGGAGCCGACTCTGCCGATCGCGGGCACTACCGGTTATGACGCCCTGCGTGAGGTCGGTGGTTTGTTCATCTATCCGACCGGTGCCGAGGCGCTGACCGCGCTGTACGAGTCGACCGGCGTCGACTATGCCGCGACACCGGCGTTGCTGCGCGAGCTCAAGGCGGCCGTGGCCACCGACACCCTCGGCAGCGAGCTCGCCCGGCTGCACCGCGCGATCGTGGCTGCAGCCGGCACCGACCACCCGCAACTGGACGAAGCGGTGGCAGCGCTGCTCGGTCACATCGAGGTCTATCGCTTCGATTACCTGGGCCTGGCCGCGACCCTGTCCACCGCCCTAGCTCAAACCGAGTGGGCCGCGCCGCATTTGCGGCAGCCGCTGCAGGTCCTGGCCACGGCGTTCACCGGCGGAGGTGAAGTCGACTCCCGGCTGCAGCAGCTGTGCGGTGCGGTGACCGCCAAATCGGTCGAGGACTGCCTGTTCTATCGCGACGCTCGCTTGGTGTCGTTGAACGAGGTCGGCGGCGAGCCTCATCGCTTCGGCGTCGGCGCGGCGGAGTTCCATCAGAGCGCCGCAACCCGAGCCCGGCTGTGGCCGCAGGCGATGACGGCCTTGACGACCCACGACACCAAACGCGGTGAGGATGTCCGCGCCCGCATCGGCGTGCTCTCGCAGGTGCCCTCGCTGTGGGGCGAATTCGTTTCCCGCTGGGAAGGCTCGACGCCATCCCCCGATCCGGCGACCGGATTGTTCCTGTGGCAGAACATCTTCGGTGTCTGGCCGGCCGACGGCACGGTCACCGAACAGCTGCGGGACCGGCTGCACGCCTACGCCGAGAAGGCGATCCGCGAGGCAGCCGTTCACACCACCTGGAACGACCCCGATGCCGACTTCGAGGCCGCCGTGCATCGCTGGCTGGATGCGGTGCTCGACGGCCCGGTGGCGCGTGAGCTGACCACACTGGTGGTTCGGTTGCAACCGCATGCCGAGAACGACGCGCTGGGCCAGAAGCTGCTGTCGCTGACTTCGCCCGGTGTCCCCGACACCTATCAAGGCACCGAATTGTGGGACGACAGCCTGGTCGATCCCGACAATCGGCGCGCGGTCGACTACGCCGCCCGACGCGCGGCATTGAATTCGCTGCAAGACAGCAAAATTCGCGTGGTTGCTGCCGCGCTGAAGATGCGGCGCGCTCACCCGGACACCTTCCTGCGCGGCGGCTACCACCCGGTGCTGGCCGACGGGACCGCCGCCGACCACGTGGTGGCCTTCGGGCGGGGCGACGACGTGCTTGTCGCGGTCACCCGTTGGACGGTGCACCTGGAACAAACCGGATGGGAAGACACGGTTATGACGCTGCCCGATGGCTCGTGGACTAATGCGCTGACCGGCACGACGGTGAACGGGGCCGTCCCGGCCGCCGAGTTGTTCGCCGAGCTGCCGGTGGCACTCCTGGAGCGTTCCGATGCCTGAATTCGCGGTCTGGGCACCGACACCGGACACCGTGCGCCTGGACGTCGAGGGGACGGTGTCACCGATGACCCGCGGCGAGGACGGCTGGTGGCGCGCCACCGTCGACGCGGCGCCGGACGCACGCTACGGGTTCCTGGTCGACCACGACCCGACTCCGCTGCCCGACCCGCGCTCACCACGCCAGCCCGACGGCGTGCACGACCGCTCGCAGCTGTGGGAGCCGTCGGCGCGGACCGATGACGGTTGGGCGGGCCGCTCGGTGGACGGTGCGGTGATCTACGAGCTGCACATCGGAACCTTCACTGCGGAGGGGACTTTCGATGCGGCCATTGACAGGCTGGACTACCTGGTTGAGCTCGGCGTCGACTTCGTCGAGGTGATGCCGGTCAACGCGTTCTCCGGCACGCACGGTTGGGGCTACGACGGCGTGCTGTGGTACGCCGTTCACGAACCCTACGGTGGCCCGGACGGTTTGGTGCGCTTCGTCGACGCCTGCCATCGACGCGGGCTCGGGGTGCTGATCGACGCGGTGTTCAACCACCTGGGGCCGTCGGGCAATTACTTGCCGCGGTTCGGGCCCTATCTGTCGTCGGCGAGCAACCCGTGGGGTGAAGGGATCAACATCGCTGACGCCCAGTCCGACGAAGTGCGGCGCTACATCATCGGCTGTGCGCTGCGGTGGATGCGCGATTTTCACGCCGACGGCCTGCGATTGGACGCCGTGCACGCACTGTTCGACACCACCGCAATCCATATCCTCGAGGAGCTGTCCAGCGAAACCGACGCGTTGGCACGAGAACTCGGCCGACCGTTGTCGCTGATTGCCGAGAGCGACCTCAACGACCCGAGGATGATCACGCCCCGCGCCGAACACGGTCAAGGTATGACCGCACAGTGGGCCGACGATATTCACCACGCAATCCACACCGCGGTATCCGGCGAACGCCAGGGCTACTACGCCGACTTCGGGTCGCTGGCAACCTTGGCAATGACGTTGCGTCACGGCTTCTTTCACGCCGGGACGTATTCATCGTTTCGGCAGCGGCGCCACGGGCGGCCCCTGGACACCTCGGCGATTCCGGCCAGCCGGCTACTGGCCTACACGTGCACCCACGACCAGGTCGGAAACCGTGCGCTCGGTGACAGGCCGTCGCAGAATCTCACCTATGGTCAACTCGCGGTCAAGGCCGCGCTGGTCCTCAGCTCCCCCTATACGGCAATGCTTTTCATGGGCGAGGAGTGGGGCGCGTCCACCCCGTTCCAGTTCTTCAGCTCCCATCCCGAACCCGAGCTGGCCCGTGCCACCGCCGAGGGCCGCAAAAAGGAATTCGCCGACCACGGCTGGGACGCCGACGACATCCCCGACCCGCAGGACCCGCAGACCTTCCAGCGCTCCAAGCTGGACTGGTCCGAGCTCGACGACGGCGATCATGCCAGGCTTCTTGGAATCTATCGCAATCTGATTGCGTTGCGGCGCAACGAAAGCGACCTGCGTGATCCGGGGCTGGACAATCTGGTCGTCGACCACGACGAGGCCGACCACTGGATCGCCCTGCGTCGAGGCGGCCTGACGATCGCCTGCAATCTCGGCGTGCGGCCGGTCGCCGTTCCGTTCACCGGCGAATTGGTGCTGGCCTCCGAGGAGGCCTCTCGAGGCGAAGCAAGCACCGAGTTGCGCGCGCACTCGTTTGCCATTCTGCGTTGTGGATAACTGACTACCGGCGCGGCCCGCAGCCGCTGATGATGCGCGGATGACCCACTCAGAAGTGTTGCCGATCCCGCCCATCGAGACCGCGTGCGACCCGGTCCACTCGACGCAGGACTTGCGTGAGCGCTGGCGAGCGCTGATAGGACCGTTGGGATTCGGCGCCCGACTGCTGTGGTTCGGCCTAATCGGGCCGGACCGCTGTTTCGCCAAGAAACTCAGCCAGATCTCGATACGTCCGCGGCCGCGGGGCCGCGTCGTGTGGAACCTGATGTCGTCGCTGCGGACGCTGCTCGACGACCTGGAACCGGGAACCACGGTGGCGTTGCTGCTGTCCGGCCCCGGAAGGGGCCCGGTGTCGACCATCGAGCTGGTCTGGTCGAAGGCACTGACCGAGATGGCCGAGAGATTCGCCGTTCCGCTGGAACCGATCTTCCGGGCCAACGACGAGTCGGTCGTAGTGCTGGGCTAACGGATCTCGAATCGGGTAGCTTTCGCCTGTGAGCGACGTTGACGAGGGCGCGAGAGCCCGTCTCGATTACATCGAAACCCAACTCCAGGCGCTGTTCCCGAACCAATACGTGCCCTTCGCGAACGCCCGCGTCACCGGCATGCCTGCCACCGTGGTCGAGCTCGCTCGCGCGGGGAACCTGATCGGTGCCATCAAGGAATATCGCACTCTGACCGGTGCCGGGCTGGCCGAGGCGAAGAAGGCCGTCGAAGCCATTCGATGAGTCAATGCAGTGAGGCGCGAGCGATTACTTCCGCCGCATCTGGGTAACCCGCCGGGATATGCCTACTCCCTTGACGCATGAGCTGGCGCAACGCATGGCCGAGTTGTCTCGCTCGGTGGCTGCTCCCCGCGACATCGAACACGTTCTCGACGGGGTTACGTCGGCCGCCGTCGAACTCCTCGAGGCTGCCGATACCGCAGGTGTGCTGCTGCTCGCCAAGGGCGGCAAGTTCGAGTCGCTGTCCGGCACATCCGAGTTGATCTACGAACTGGACCGCCTGCAGCAAAAGCACGGCACGGGTCCATGCATCGATGCCGCGGTCAACGAGTTGGTGGTCCGCACCGACGACTTCAAGACCGAGAAGCGGTGGGGGCCGTATTCGCAGGCGGCGTACAAGTTGGGGGTGCGCAGCAGCCTCTCGTTCAAGCTGTACACCGGCGACCGGACCGCGGGCGCCTTGAACGTCTTCTCCCGCGAAGCCGATGGTTTCGATGCGGATTCCGAAGTCATCGGTTCGGTGCTGGCAGCCCATGCTGCCGCGGCGATCCTGGCCAGCCGGGAAAGCGAACAGCTGAAGTCCGCCCTACTGAGCCGAGATTTGATCGGCCAGGCGAAGGGCATGTTGATGGAGCGTTATCAGGTCGAGGCCGTCGCTGCGTTCGAGATGCTGCGCAAGTTGTCCCAACAGATGAACGTGCCGTTGACCGAGGTTGCTCAGCGGGTCGTCGACACGCGTTGATTCACACGCCTACAGCAGGTACCGGTAGGCCGGGGAACCCGGCTCGATGGCCTCGATCTGCATCTCGGTGGCCCGCATGCGCTCCAGCAGGCCATCTAGGCCCGCGGCCGAGCTCAACTCGATACCGACCAGCGCCTCACCGGTTTCCCGGTTGTTTCGCTTGACGTACTCGAAGAGCGTGATGTCGTCGTTCGGTCCGAGCACACCGTCCAGAAAGCGCCGCAGCGCCCCTGGCTCCTGCGGGAAGTCGACCAAGAAGTAGTGCTTGAGTCCAAGGTGGACCAGCGACCGCTCGAGGATCTCGCCGTAGCGCGAAACGTCGTTGTTGCCTCCGGAGACCAGGCACACCACCGTTGAACCCGGTTCGACGTCGGCTTCCAACAAGCCGGCGACCGCGAGCGCACCCGCCGGCTCAGCGATGATCCCCTCGTTTTGGTACAGATCAAGCATCGCGGTGCACACCGCGCCCTCGTCGACCGTGGTGATCGAGACCATGTTGCCGGCCGCGGCCAGCGCCGCATAGGTCAGCTGGCCGGCCCGGCTGACCGCCGCGCCATCGACGAACTGGTCGACATGGTCCAACGTCACCGGTCCGCCGTTGGCCAGCGCTGCCATCATTGCGGCCGCACCGGCCGGCTCGATCCCGAGCACGGACGTCTTGCTCGTCCGCTCCGCCAGGTAGGTGGTGATGCCGGCAATGCAGCCACCACCGCCGACGGGGACCACCACCAGGTCCGGCTCGTCGTCCAGTGCGTCGAGAACTTCGACGGCAATGGTGCCCTGCCCGGCCATCGTCCGCGGGTCGTCGAACGGCGGCACCAGCGTGGCGCCGGTGCGGTCCACATCGGCAAGCGCGGCCGCAGCCGCCAGGTCGTAGGTGGACCCGCCCACGATCAGCTCGATGAATTCGCCACCGTGGTAGCGGATGCGGTCCCGCTTCTGCTTCGGTGTCTTGGCCGGGACGTAGACACGGCCCCGAACTCCGAGCGTGCGACAGGCGTACGCGAAGCCCTGCGCGTGGTTGCCGGCCGACGAGCACACCACGCCGGCGGCGCGTTCCTCGTCGGACAACTGCACCAGCAGGTTGTAGGCCCCGCGTAGCTTGTAGGAGCGCACGGTCTGCAGGTCCTCGCGCTTGAGGTAGACGTTCGCACCGGTCGTCGCGGACAAGCGGTCGGAAAACTGCAGCGGCGTGGCGGTGACCACGCCGGCAATTCGGGTGGCAGCCGCGTCAATGTCGGCCGCAGACAGCGGCCCACTACCCCGAGTGTTCGGGCTTTGACTCAGTTCGGCAGACACCGGTCAATGGTGCCACCAAGCTGCGCGTTCAGTGCACAGGGGTCAGCACAAAGACCGGAATCTGTCGTTCGGTCTTCTGCTGGTAGTCGGCGTAGTCCGGGTAGGCGGCGACTGCTCGCTCCCACCAGGCGGCCTTCTCGTCGCCGAAGACCTCCCGCGCTTCGTAGTCCTTGACGACGGGCCCGTCCTGCAGCTCGACCCGTGGATTCTTCGAGATGTTGTAGTACCAGACCGGGTTCTTCGGCGCTCCGCCCAACGACGCCACCACGGCGTATTCGCCGTTGTGCTCGACCCGCATCAGCGGCGTTTTGCGCAGCTTGCCGGTCTTGGCGCCGACCGTGGTCAGCAGGATGACCGGCATTCCCTTCATGTCGGTGCCGTCGGTTCCACCGGATTCGGCAATCTTTTCGGCTTGCTCGCGAGACCAGTCCCACGGGGACGGGGCATATTCACCTTCGAGTGGCATGACCCCACCTTAACCGCGGCAACAGGCACCGAGATCTCCTGGAGACCTTCCGGTGACCCGCCCCGTGTAGTGTCTGCGAGCGACCCCGATCATCCATGCTCAAATGGACGGCTCCGAGCCGACAAAGCAGGTACAGACACATGCCTCAGCCGTCCCACTGGTCGACGCGCGCCTTCAACGCTGCGTGTTCCGGATAATCCGCGATGGCAATCGCCGAGATACCCGAGTACGCCCATCTGAGTGACGCGGACATTTCCGCACTCGCTGCCGAGTTGGACACGATTCGCTGCGACATCGAGCAGTCGCGCGGCACCAAGGACATGGAGTACATCCGGCGCGCCATCGCCATTCAGCGCGGCCTCGAGGTTGCGTCCAGGCTGACGATCCTCGTCAGCAAAGGCAGATTGGGCTGGATCGCCGGAACCGTCGGCCTGGCGGTGGCCAAGTGCATCGAGAACATGGAACTGGCCCATAACATCCTCCACGGTCAGTGGGATTGGATGAACGATCCAGAAATCCATTCCGCGACGTGGGAATGGGACATGGTCGGCCCGTCAGCGCATTGGATGTCCTCGCACAACCACCGGCATCACGTCTTCACCAACGTGGTCGACGTGGACCACGACCTGGGCTTCGGAGTCATGCGCGTCACCCGCGACCAGGAGTGGCGGCCGGGAAACCTGCTGCAGCCGTTGCGGGCCGTGATGCTGGCGGCGATGTTCGAGTGGGGTGTCGCGATGCACGGCCTGTATTCGGTGCAGGAGCGCGAGGACACCGAGGCCTCCAAGGCAGCCCACCACAAGACGATGGTCCGCAAGATGATCCGCCAATCCGTCAAGGACTATGTGCTCTTTCCCGCGTTGAGCCTGCGCAAGTGGCGCCGCACGTTCGGAGCCACCTTGGTGGCCAACGGACTTCGCAACGCGTGGGCCTACATCGTGATCGTCTGCGGGCATTTCGCCGACGGCGCGGACAAGTTCACCGCCTCGGTTCTGGAGAACGAGACCAAACCGGACTGGTATCTGCGGCAAATGTTGGGCACCGCGAACTTCCGGTCCGGGCGGGTGCTTTCGTTCATGAGTGGGCACCTCTCCTACCAGATCGAGCATCACCTGTTCCCTGATCTGCCGAGCAATCGTCTGCCCGAGATTTCCGAGCGGGTCCGCGCGCTGTGCGAGGCCTATGACTTGCCCTACACGACCGGGTCGTTCCTGCGTCAGTACCTGCTCACGGTGCGCACCATCTGCAAATTGGCGCTACCGGTGGGCTACCTCACCGACAGCTGCGATGACGCGCCGGAAACGTGCTCGGAGAACAAGTTTCGCAGTAGCGCGAAACGAGGAAACGCCTCATTCGTGGACGAAGACGGGCAGCGCAGCGGGTTGGCAACCGCGACGCTCGCCCATCAGGCTCGACGCAAAGCCGGCTGAGTCAGGCCGGCTGCGTCGTCGTTGCGCGGGCAGGCTCGTGTACATCGGGGCCCAGTTCGTCGGCGTACAGTGCTTCGATCTCCGCAGCGTACTTGGCGGCGATCGGCCGCCGCTTGAGCTTCATCGTCAAGGTGATCTCGTCGCCACCCGGTTCCCACAGCGTCGGCAACACCCGGAAGCGTTTGATCTGCTCGACGCGGGACAATTTCTCGTTGCCCGCCGCGACCCCCGCCGAGATCTGAGCAAGCACGTCCGGGTGGGCCGCCAGCGCCTCGGCCGATGCCTCGGACAGTCCGTGCCGTTCCGCGTAGGGGCCGACCGAGTCGGCGTCGAACACCAGCAGCGCGGTGTTGTAGGGACGGCCGTCACCGATCGTGAGCATCGCGCCGATCATCGGGCAAGCCGCCTTGATCGCGTTTTCGATGTTGGCCGGCGACATGTTCTTTCCGCCCGCGTTGATGATCAGTTCCTTCTTGCGGTCGATCACCCGCAGATAGCCGTCGGCGTCCTCATCCAGGATGTCGCCGGTATGCAGCCAGCCGTCGGCGTCGACCGCCTCGGCGGTCTTGGCCGGCTCTTTGCGGTAGCCCTTCATCACCAGCGGTCCGCGCACCAGGTATTCGCCGTCGTCGGCGATCCTCGATTCCAGCCCCGGCAACAACTTGCCCACCGAACCCAGCCGCGAGTCTCGGGGATGACTCACGCTCGCAACACAACTCAGCTCGGACATGCCCCACACTTCGGTGATCGGAATTCCGATGCCGACGAAGAACGCCAGCGTCTCGCGCGGAATCGGCGCCGCGCCCGACACGGCCCACCGCAACTGGTCGAGGCCCAGCTTCTCGCGCAGCTTGGATAGCACCAAGTCGTCGGCCTGCGCCCATTCGGCGGCCAGCTCGTCGGGTAGTGGCCGGTCGGAAAGCAGTGCCGCCGCCCGCTTCTCGGCGACCGACATCGCCCACTGCAGGGCCTGGCGCTTGGTCTCGTCGGGCTCGTGGGTGACAGCGAAATCGATTCCGGCTTTGAGCTTTTCCCAAACACGAGGGACCGCGGCCCAGATGGTGGGGCGGGCGTCGGGCAACGCGACCGCGATCTCGCGGACGTCGGACACCACGGTGACCAGGAGGCCGTAGCGCTCCTGGTTGTAGAGCGCCATCATCCGGTCGGCGATATGCGCCGACGGCAGATACGACGTGGCGCGGTCATCGGGCCTGACATCGAGGACAGCGCTGAGCGCGTCCGCCTCGAACATCAAGTTGGTGTGGGTCATCTCGACGCCTTTGGGGTTGCCCGTCGTCCCAGAGGTGTAGATCAGGGTGATCACATCGTCGGGTTGTACAGAGCGCCACGTCGAATCGAAGTCGAAATCGTGGGATGCGGCGGCGTACAACTCGTCGAGGGAGATGGTTCCCTCCGGCGCACCATCGATGCAGACGATGTGGTCGAGATGCGCGCCGCTGGCTTTGATCCGGTCGACGTATTGCTCTTCGCAGATCACCACCTTGGTGTCGGCGTTACCGAAGACATAGGTCAGCTGTTCGGCGGGCAGGGTGTTGTACACCGAAAACGACGTCGCACCGAGGTGCTGTGCCCCGACTTCCAGCGGGTAGAACTCAACGCGGTTGGCCATCATCAGCGATACCGTGTCCCCGCGCCGGACGCCGATGCCGGCCAGACCGGCCGCCACCCGACGGACCTCGGTGGCGTACTGCCGCCAGGTCAGGGTCGTGGTATCGCCCGGGGTGCGCAGGGCGACGGCGTCCGGGTTCAGGGCGGCGACATGCTGGAACGACTCGCACATCGTGGCCGGACTGCTCAGCTGGGCTTTCGAAGCTGTCACTCAGCCGAGGCTAGTCCCGAGGTACGTTGCGAGTATGGGAAATGCGATCACGGACTTGACGCCTGTCGAGCAGACCGCGTTCGTCACCCAATACGCCCGAGCCGTCGACAGCCGTTGGCCCACGCCGATACTCGGCGACACCCTGGCCGACGACATCGTCGCCAAGATCGATTTCGACTTCGACGGGCTTAAAGTTCCGGCCAGCGCCATCCGCCAGACAGCGCTGCGCGCAAAGCTGCTCGACGACCGGGCCCGCGAATTCATCGCCGAACATCCCGACGCCGTCATCGTCGATCTCGGGGCGGGTCTGGCGACGCCGATGCAACGCGTCGCACCACCGTCCACCGTCGACTGGTACAACGTCGACCTGCCCAACGTCATCGCCCTGCGCGACGAGGTGGTTCCGTCGCACGCGCATGCGCATTCGATCGCCGCTTCGCTGGCTGACAATGCGTGGACCGAGCTGATCCCGGCCGATCGGCCCACCTTCCTCATCGCCGATGGACTCCTCGCCTTCGTCCCAGAGTCGTTGCTGGTCAACCTATTCCGCCACATTCCCGAGCATTTCCGCACCGGCGAGTTGGCCATCAATGACTACGGGCGAGTCAGCGCCATCAACATCGCCGCGATGAAGATGGTCTTCGGCGCGGTCGGAAACCAATGGGTATATCGCGGATTCAATGACGCCCACGTCCCCGAACGCTGGAGCCCGCGGTTGCGACTGGTCGAGGAGACCAGCCTGTCGCACGTGTCGGAGGTCGACCGCTACCCCACCGCCGCCCGGGTATCCACCCGGCTGATGGGCATGACCAAATCAGGCGCTCGCACCGCGCGGATTCTGCGTTACCGCTTCTAGCCTGATCACGGGTGCGCGCCGCGCGATGGGAGCAATCACGACGAACGATGCAGAAGTATTTTGGCGCGCTGGCCGCCGCCGAATGCTTGGCGACCAGCGATGTTCGGATCGCGTTCGGCACCGACGCCGGAATGTTTCCGCACCACGATAATTGGCGCGAATTCCCGATGATGGAGCCGGCCGGCACCAATGCCCGAGCGTGAGATTGGCCGCACGTTCGCGCCCGAGCGTTCGTCCAGCTTCACGTTCGACCAGGCTTCCACGGCGATTTCTCTCCACTCGTCGCACGTCAGCCATGCACGTAGAGTTCGTGGCGAATATCCGGTGCCGTGCCGTCATGCAAAGGACCAGCCAGATGAGCTCACATACAGCGACGCTGTCCGATGATGAACGCGCAGGCATCGATGCCTACTGGAAGGCCGCCAACTATCTCTCGGTGGGTCAGATCTATCTGTTGGACAATCCGCTGTTGCATGAATCCCTGGCGCGTGAGCACGTCAAGCCGCGACTATTGGGTCATTGGGGAACCACACCAGGCTTGAATCTGATCTACGCGCATCTCAACCGCATCATCCGCAACCGGGACGCCAACGTCATTTTCATCACCGGCCCTGGACACGGCGGTCCGGGTCTGGTGGCCAATGCCTATCTGGAGGGCACCTATAGCGAGATCTACACCGGCATCGAAGAAGACACCGACGGGATGCGGAAGTTGTTTCGGCAGTTCTCGTTTCCCGGTGGCATCCCGAGCCATGTGGCCGCACAGACCCCGGGCTCCATCCATGAAGGCGGAGAACTCGGCTACTCCCTGGTGCATGCCTATGGCGCAGCATTCGACAATCCGGATCTGGTAGTCGCATGCGTCGTCGGCGACGGCGAGGCCGAGACCGGACCGCTGGCAGCCGGCTGGCATTCCAACAAGTTCCTCGACCCGATCAACGACGGCGCGGTGCTGCCGATCCTGCACCTCAACGGCTACAAGATCGCCAACCCGACCGTGTTGGCCCGGATTCCGGACGCCGAGCTGGAGGCGTTGTTACGCGGCTACGGGTATCGACCGATCACTGTCGCCGGTGACGATCCAGCCGACGTCCACCAACAGCTCGCGGCGGCTCTTGATGATGCTTTCGACGACATTGCTGCGATCCAGCGGCTGGCGCGCGGCGAGGGCAACACGCAGCGACCGGTGTGGCCGATGATCGTGCTGCGCACCCCCAAAGGATGGACAGGCCCACAACAGGTCGACGGCAAGCAGGTGGAAGGCACATGGCGGGCTCACCAGGTCCCGCTCTCCGAAACCCGAGACAACCCCGCCCACCGCGAACAGCTCGAAGCGTGGATGCGCGGTTACGGGCCCGACGATTTGTTCGACGACGACGGCAGGTTGCGCGCGGAGCTGCGCGCGCTGGCCCCTGACGGTTCCCGGCGGATGAGCGCCAACCCGCACGCCAACGGCGGTCTGCTGCTTCATGATCTGGACTTGCCCGACTTTCGCGACTACGCAGTCACCGTCTCGCAACCGGGCGCCACAACCCACGAGGCCACCCGGGTGCTTGGCACGTTCCTGCGAGACGTCATCGCGCGCAACCGCGACCGATTCCGGCTGATGGGCCCCGACGAGACCGCCTCCAATCGGCTGGATGCGGTCTACGAGTCGACCGACAAGGTGTGGGAGTCGCAGATACTGCCCGTCGACGAGCACCTAGCTGCTTCCGGCCGGGTCATGGAGGTGCTCTCCGAGCACTTGTGCCAGGGCTGGTTGGAGGGATACCTGCTGACCGGGCGGCATGGGTTGTTCAACTGCTACGAGGCATTCGTGCACATTGTCGACTCCATGCTCAACCAGCACGCGAAATGGTTGGCCACCAGCCGGGAACTGCCGTGGCGACGGCCGATCGCCTCGCTCAATTATCTGCTGAGCTCCCATGTCTGGCGTCAGGACCACAATGGGGCATCGCATCAGGATCCTGGGTTCATCGACCTCGTCGCCAACAAGCGCGCGGAGATCACCCGGGTGTACCTGCCGCCGGACGGCAACACGCTGTTGTCGGTGGCCGATCACTGCCTACGCAGCCGCAACTACGTCAATGTCATCGTCGCCGGCAAACAGCCCGCATTGGCCTACCTCGACATGGAATCCGCAATCTCGCACTGCACCCGCGGCTTGGGCATTTGGCAATGGGCGAGCACCGCGACGGCCGAAGCCGATGTGGTGCTGGCCTGCGCCGGCGACATCCCGACCCAGGAAACATTGGCAGCCGCCGAGATCCTGCGCCACGAACTGCCCGATCTGGCCGTGCGGGTGGTCAACGTCGTCGACCTGATGCGGCTACTGCCCGACTCCGAACATCCGCATGGCCTGCCGGACAACGAATTCGATGCCATCTTCTGCGTCGACAAACCGGTGATCTTTGCCTACCACGGTTACCCGTGGCTAATCCACCGGCTGACCTACAGCCGCGCCAACCACCACCACATGCACGTTCGCGGGTTCAAAGAACGAGGCACGACGACCACGCCGTTCGACATGCTGATGCTCAACGACTTGGACCGCTTTCACCTTGTCATGGACGTCATCGACCGAGTGGACGGCTTGGCCGACCGAGCGGCGATTCTGAGGCAGCGAATGGCCGACGCCCGCCTGGCAGCGCGCCGATACACGCGCGAACACGGCGAGGACGACCCACGAATCTCAGGCTGGACTTGGGAGGCACCAAGCTCACGCAGCCCTATTGCGCCACAATCGATTTAGTCAAAGTGCATCGAAGCCCGATTCTCGCCACGCCTCTCTAGCGCCTCGGCAAGAATCCGACCGACGCGCCTTTCGGCGGGTGGATGCCGCAGGTGCACGCATCGATCGACGGACAGGTGCAGCGCATCCCCCACTCGATGACCGCCCGGGCACGCGTCAACGCCTCGATGCGGGCGTCGATCTCGACCAGCTTGGCCTCGGCCAGGGCCTTGCTCGCGGGCCGTCCCGGCGCATCCTCGGCGAACAGCACCTGGATCTCGTCGAGGGTGAACCCGGCCGACTTGCACAGCCCGATCACCTCGAGGCGGGTCAGCACCGAGTCGTCGTAGCGGCGCTGACCACCGACCCGGACCGGTGCCGGCACCAGGCCGACCTGCTCGTAATAGCGCAGCGTGGTCGCCGCGACCCCGGTCTCTTGGGCCACCTTGCCGATCGTCAATCCTGCGGCCATCAGTCCTCCCGGAATCGGTGCTTGACTTAGAGCCAACTCTAAGTCTTTCACTGGTGTCATGCCCAGTGACCTCAGCGATGCCCGCTACGCCCGGCTCCGATCATTCCGCGGTGACGGCACTCCCGTCGACACCCCGATCTGGTTCGCCATGGACGGTCGACAGGTGGTGTTCCGCACTAAAATCGGCCCCAAGACCAGGCGGCTCACCACGTGTCGCGATGTCGAACTCACCGCATGCGATCACCGCGGTCAAGTCCGGCCCGGCACCGCGACCCTGGCCGGCCGTGCGACGATCCTGTCCGGCGCGGAGGCCGGGGAGGCCAACAGCGCGTTGCACCGCCGGTATGGCTGGCAATGGAACATCGTGCCGCTGATCAAAGTCCCGGGAGTCACCAACGTTCATCGGGATCTGTGCCTGCGCGAGCGGCTCCGGCGCTCACGCGACCGCGGCGTCTGGTCCGACAGCGTCATCGTCCGGGTCGAGCTGGCCAATGTCTGACGTGCGCTCATCCGGACTGCGCCAATGCTGCTCGGCCGCAGCGGGATTGATTCTCGATTCGCTGCGGCCACGATCACCCAGCGGCGCTGCGGCTTCGGAGTTAGCTGCCCAGACAGCCAGGACCGAGCAGTGCCTTGAGGTCGCCCATCAACGCCGGCGACATCGTCACCCGCAGCGACGGGTCCAACTCCAGCGTGGTGATCCGCTCACCGCTGAGCAGTCGCAGGTGGACCTGCGACGTGCCCGGGTGTTGGGCGAGAACCTGCTTGAGCGCGCTGACCTTGTCGATCGTGCACTGCCGTGTCGGCAGGCTGACCGCCAGCGGCCGATTGGCCTGAGCATTGGTGAAGTCCGGCACCACGAGGTCGTTGGCGATCAGCGAGATCCGGTCATCGCGGATCGCGACCTTGGCGGTGACGAGCACCACCGTGTCGTCGATGACGTCGGCGCCGAAAGCGGAATAAGTGTGCGGGAAGAACATCACCTCGATGCCACCGGTGAGATCCTCCAATTGCGCTGAAGCCCAAGGCATCCCGTTTTTGTTCACCCGCCGGTTCACCGATGCCAGGATGCCGCCGACCTTCACCATCGTCTCATTGGCGACGTCGCCGTCGAGGATCGCCGGGATCGCGGTGTCGACCTGGGTGGCCAGCAGGTGCGCGACGCCGTTCAACGGATGCCCGGACACGTAGAGGCCCAGCATCTCTCGCTCCAGTGCGAGCTTGTGCTTGTCATCCCATTCCTCGTCGGGAACCCGGATGGTGAACACCGCGTCGGCACCCGCTCCCCCGTCGTCGGGGTCGCCGCCGAAGAGGTCGAACTGGCCCATCGCCTCGGCCTTTTTGGTGCCGAGCACCGACTCCACCGCATCGGTGTGAACCAGGAACAGGCCTTTACGCGGGTGCTTGAGCGAGTCGAAGGCGCCGGCCTTGATCAGCGACTCGGTGACTTTCTTATTGCACGCCGCGATGTCGACCTTGTTCAGGTAGTCGGAGAAGTCGGTGTACTTACCCTTCTTCGTACGGGTATTGATCAGCGACGCAACGACATTGGCGCCGACGTTGCGCACCGCACCCAGTCCGTACCGGATGTCGGTCCCCACCGAGGCGAAGTTCAACCCGGACTCGTTGACGTCCGGCGGCAGCACGGTGATGCCGAGCTTGCGGCAGTCAGCCAGATACACCGCGGCCTTGTCTTTGTCGTCACCGACCGAGGTCAGCAGGCCGGCCATGTACTCGCCGGGATAGTTCGCCTTGAGGTACGCCGTCCAGTAGGACACCAGGCCGTAGCCGGCGGCATGCGACTTGTTGAACGCGTAGTCGGCGAAGGGCAGGATGGTGTCCCACAACGCCTTGACGGCCTTGGCCGAGAAGCCGTTGGCCGCCATGCCTTCTGAGAAGCCCTCGAACTCCTTCTCCAGAACTTCGCGCTTCTTCTTACCCATGGCCTTGCGCAGGATGTCCGCTCGGGCGAGCGAGTAGCCGGCGACCTTCTGCGCGATGCGCATGATCTGCTCCTGATACACGATCAGGCCGTAGGTTTCGGCGAGGATCTCGCGCAGCGGTTCCTCGAGCTCGGGATGGATCGGCTTGATCGCCTGCCGGTTGTTCTTGCGGTCGGCGTAGTCGTTGTGGGCATTCATGCCCATCGGGCCGGGCCGGTACAGCGCGAGCACCGCGACGATGTCTTTGAACCCGGTGGGCTGCATGCGGCGCAGCAGGTCCCGCATCGGGCCGCCGTCCAGCTGGAACACGCCCAATGTCTCACCGCGGCCGAGTAATTCGAAGGTGGCCGGGTCGTCGAGCGGGACCGATTCCAGGTCGAGGTCGATGCCGCGGTTCTCTTTGATGTTCACCAGCGCGTCGCCGATGATCGTCAGGTTGCGCAGCCCGAGGAAGTCCATCTTCAGCAGGCCGATCGCCTCACACGACGGGTAGTCCCAGCCGGTGATGATCGCGCCGTCCTGCGCCCGCTTCCACAGCGGGATCACATCGGTCAGCGGCTCGCTGCTCATGATCACCGCGCAGGCGTGTACGCCCGAGTTGCGGATCAGCCCTTCCAGGCCGCGGGCGGTCTGGTAGATCGTGCGGACATCCGGGTCGGTGTCGATCAAACCCCGGATCTCGGCGGCCTCTTTGTACCGTTCGTGGCTGGGGTCGGTGATCCCCGAGAGCGGAATGTCTTTGGCCATGACCGGCGGCGGCAACGCCTTGGTGATCCGGTCGGCGATCGCGAAGCCGGGCTGGCCGTAGTGGATCCGAGCCGAATCCTTCAGTGCCGCCTTGGTTTTGATGGTGCCGAAGGTGATCACCTGGGCGACCCGGTCAGAGCCCCATTTCTCGGCGGCGTAGCGCACCATCTCGCCGCGTCGACGGTCGTCGAAGTCGATGTCGATATCGGGCATCGACGCGCGCTCGGGATTGAGGAACCGCTCGAACAGCAGTCCGTGCTCGATCGGGTCGATGTCGGTGATGCCGAGCGCGTAGGCCACCAGCGACCCGGCCGCCGAACCACGGCCCGGGCCGACCCGGATGTCGACCGAGCGCGCATAGTTGATCAGGTCCGCGACGATCAAAAAGTAGGACGGAAAACCCTTGTCGCAGATGACTTCGATCTCATAGGCGGCCCGCTCGGAGTATCCGTCAGGCGTCGCATCGGGAAAGCGGCGCCGCAGTCCGGCCTCGACCTCGTGACGCAGCCACGACGCCGGGTCGTGTCCGTCGGGCACCGGGAAAACCGGCATCCGGTCCTTGGGTGCCCACACGTCGGCGTAGGAGGTGACCCGCTCGGCAATCAGCAGGGTGGAGTCGCAGGCGCCGGGAACCTCGCCGTCCCAGATCTCGCGCATCTCGGCGGCCGACTTGAGGTAGTAGCCGTCACCGTCGAACTTGAACCGGGTGGGATCGGTGAGCGTCTTGCCCGTCTGCACGCACAGCAGCGCTTCGTGGTTGTGAGCGGCGTCGCGGGTGACGTAGTGGCAGTCGTTGGTGGCCAGCGGCGGAATGCCCAGCGCGCGACCGATTTCCAGCAGGCCGTCACGCACCCGGCGTTCGATGGACAGCCCGTGGTCCATCAACTCCAGGAAGTAATTTTCGGGCCCGAAGATCTCGCGCCATTTGGCGGCAGCCTCGAGTGCCTCACGGTGGTGGCCGAGCCGCAGCCGGGTCTGCACTTCACCGGACGGGCAACCGGTGGTGGCGATGATGCCGGCCGAGTTCTCGGCGATCAGCTCGGCGTCCATCCGGGACCACTTGCCAAACTGCCCTTCGAACGAGGCCAGCGACGACAGCTTGAACAGGTTGCGCAGGCCGGTGGCGTTCTCGGCGAGCATCGTCATGTGGGTGTAGGCGCCGCTACCCGACACGTCGTCGCTCTTCTGCCCGGGATCACCCCACTGGACACGTTTGGTGTCGAAGCGGGATGCCGGGGCGATATAGGCCTCGATGCCGATGATCGGGGTGATGCCGGCGGCGGTGGCTCCGTTGTAGAACTCGCTGGCCCCGAACATGTTGCCGTGGTCGGTCATCCCGATCGCGGGCATCTGCAGTCGCTGCGCCTCCGCCAGCATCGGCGAGACCTTCGCGGCACCGTCCAACATCGAGTATTCGGTGTGGTTGTGCAGGTGCACGAACGACTTGCTCATAGGGACGCCAGTCTATGACCGGACACCGACGCATACCCGGCGTGTCGCGAAGTGTGTCTTGCCGGGTTGTCCTTTCACGACTTCATTGCGACGGTGCCGGTCTCGCTCGCAGCCGGCACAGCGTCCGGTTGGTGCCCGTTGCCGGTCGGCGCCGGCTGGGCCGCGGCCTCGGCAGCCCGGGCTGGTCGCTCGCGGCGCGCGGGCGCGGGTGGCTTGGACGGCCACCAGTTCCACTTGCCGACGAGGACCGCAATTGCGGGCACCGTGATCGTGCGCACGAGGAAGGTGTCGAGCAGCAAGCCGGTTCCGATGATGAAACCGCACTGCACCAGGGTGCTGATGCTGGCGAACAGCATGCCGAACATCGAGGCGGCGAAGATGACGCCGGCCGCGGTGATCACGCCGCCGGTCGAACTCACCGTGTGGATGACGCCTGCGCGTATGCCGTGCGGTGACTCCTCGCGCAGCCGCGAGATCAGCAGCAGGTTGTAGTCGGCGCCCATGGCGACCAGCACGATGAAGGTCAGCCCGGGGATGCTCCAGGTCAGCGGCTCTCCGAGGATGAACTGGAAGACGATCACGCCGACACCGAGCGCCGAAAGATACGAAAGCACAACGGACGCAATCAGATACAGCGGCGCCACCACCGCGCGCAGGATCGCGACCAGAATCAGGAACACGATCAGAATGGTCATCACGATGATGAGGTTGATGTCTTCGCCGTAATAGGCGCGGGTGTCTCGCAGCATCGCGGTGACTCCCGACGCCGAGATCGATGCATCTTTCATCAGCGGCCGCGGGTGCGGCCCGCGGGCGGCGTCGGTGATGTCGTGGATCTGGTTCATCGCCGCGGTGGCGAACGGATTGAGCTTGGTCTGCACCAGATACCGGGCCGTGTGTCCGTCGGGCGAGATGAATGCGGTCAGCGCGCTGTTCAGGCCGCCTCCGGTGTGTGAGGTGTCCTTGATCAGCGCCTTGACCTCGTCGATCATCTGCTGGACCGCGTCGGTGTAGGTGTGCGCCTCCTTCGGCGGCGCGACGGTGCGGTCCTTCTCCACGGGTGGGTCGTTGTTCAGGGCTCGTAGGTCGTTACGCGCGTTGTTCACGATCCTCCGAACGTCGCGCGACGCCGTTTCCATCGTCGGCTCGTCGGGGAACGACGACAGCTGCTCGGCGAACTCCGACATCTTCTTGAGCGCGCCGCCGTCGCGGTCGGCGGTCGCCACGACGTCCAACACCGTCACCGGTGCGGCGTTGACCGTGTTGGCGATCTCGGCGATGTCGACGGACATCGCGAAACCGAGCCCGCGCACGGTGCTGACGAACATCGCCGTGTCGTCGGCCAGCTTGGCCGGAGCGGCCGGGGTGGTCGGCAGGGTCATGCCGGGCGGCAGGCCGAGACTGGCGAGGTCCGGGGTCAGGTCGACCGACCCGCTGGCCGACACCGAGTAGAGCAGCGCCGCAACGTTGGGAAAACCTTCGGCGCCCTCGAGGTCTTTGTTGCCCGCCTTGTCGCTGGACTTACTACCGTTGCCGATCTTGTCGGGCAGCGTGCCGTCGGCCGCCGACTTGTGATCGCTCGATTTCGCCGACGGCACCGGAGCGGGTCGGATCGCCGCGATGTCGGGCATCTGGCTGACCCGCTGCTCCATCTGCTTCAGCTCGACGAGGGCGGGCGGTTTGCGGAGGTCTTCCGACGACTGAACGACCAGATACTCCGGGATGGTGGCGTTCAACGGAAAGTGTTGGGCCAGTGTGTCGTATCCGATCGAGCTCTCGACGTCTTTCGGCAGCGTCTTGCTGTCGTCGTAGTTGAAACGGGCGAACATCGAGCAGCCGGCCAGGATGACCAGGACGACCATGCTCCCGGCCAGGTGGGCGACCGGCTTGCGCACGATACGGATTCCCGAGCGCCGCCAGAACCGGCTGGTGAGATCGCCACGCGGCTTGATCCAGCCGCGTTTGCCGGTCAGCACCATCAGGGCCGGCAGGAACGTGACCGCCGCGAACAACGCCACCGCGATGGAAATGGCCAGGGCTGGACCGACATTCCGGAAGGCCCCCAACTGCGTGAAGATCATCCCCAAGAAGGTGATCGACACCGTCGCCGCCGATCCGGCGATGACCTTCCCAATCGACGTCAACGCCTTGGCGACCGCCTCGCTCGATTCCATGCCGAGCCGCAGGTAGTCGTGATAGCGGCTCATCAGGAAGACCGCGTAGTCGATCCCGGCGCCGGCCATCATCGTGGTCATCAACGTGATGGTCTGGCTGGACACGCCGAGCCCGAGTTCGGCGACGCCGGACACGATGGACTGCGCTACTCCGATCGATACGCCGATCGTGACCAGCGGCAGCATCATCGTGAGCGGATTTCGGTAGATGACAAACAGAATGATCAAGACCATCAGGGCGACCGCGGTCTCGATCACGTGCATGTCGCGGATACCGATGTACATCAGGTCGTCGCCGGTGGCCGCGGGGCCGGTGAGGTTGGCCGTCAGCGTGGAGCCGGCCACGGACTTCTTGACGATGTCGGCGACCCGGCCGAACGCCTCATGCAGCTCGGGCGTGCCCACCCCGCCGGAGACCACCATCGGCATGTACCAGGCTTTGTGATCCTTACTGGTCATCGCTTCGCGCAGGGCCGGCGTGTGCACGAAGTCCTGCAGCATGACGATGTCGCGAGTGTCCGGTCGCAGATTGTCGGCCAGCGTCCGGTACGTAGTCAGGTCGCTCGGGTTGAGTCCGTTGTCGTCGGTCAGGACGACCAGCAAGACGTTCTCGTTCTCGGAGCCCGACTGGTGGTAGGCCTCGGAGATCTGTTTGGTCGTCTGCAGCACTGGGGCATCCGGCGGCAGGATGGGAACCGGGCGCTTGGCGGCCATCTCGGTCAGCGGCGGGAATATCACCGCGAGCACGGCGGCCAGCGCGATCCAGAATCCGATGACCGCCCACGGCCACCGCAGCACCACCACGCCGATCCAGCCGAAGACACCTCGGCCGTCAGCCACCGTCGCTTTACGAGCCCCCCGTAACACCCGGTCAGGCTACTCCGCCTGGCTATATGTGTAGGGCCTATCGGCTCAGGTAAGTCGGCGCCGACCCGCTATAACCGGCTGCGGAGCTATCCGTACAGCTCGACGAATTGCTTCAGCGATTTCTCGACGTCGCCTTTGACGGCGCGGGCCGCCGTCGCGCCGACCGGACCGAACAACGCCCGTCCGCCCAGGTCAAGACGTACGCCCAGGGTGGAGCCCTGGTCGGTGGGCGAGACGCTCAGCGTGACGGTGTACTTCGCGCCGCCCTTGCCCGATCCGGACAAAGCGATCCGGTGCGGCGGGTCCCAGGTGGTCACCGTCCACGTGACCCGGTTGCGAAAGCCCTTGGCGCGCGCGACGCCGACAATCTGGGTGCCCTCGCTCAGCTCGTCGGGGAGCTCACTGCGCCACGCCTCGTGCATGGTCAGCCAGTCGCCCAGCTGAGACAGGTCGGACACGTGGTCCCACATGTCTTGCGGGGTCATCGGCACGTCGGCCGTGACATCGACCTTGGCCATCAGCGGCTGGGCCCACCGCGTAAGCGGTTGCCGATCCGCAGGCCGGGCAGCAACAGGGTCCGCGGCATGTACCTGCCGCCGATGCTGACGGCTTTCGGCACGATCCCGGGCACCACGCTGCGCTTACCGTCGACCATTCCGGCGATGGCGGCTTCAGCGACGTCGTGCGGCGACACCTGGGCGAGCGGGATGCTGAATCGCTCGGCATTGGCGATCTCGCCCCACTCGGTCGGCACCGGGCCCGGACACAGCACCGTCACCGACACGCCCGTTCCGCTCAATTCCTCGTGCACGGCCTCGGAGAAGGTCTGCACGAAGGCCTTGGTCGCCGAATACACCGCCATGTAAGGCATCGGCTGAAAGCCCGCGATCGAGGCGATGTTGAGCACCGCGCCGGCCCCCTGCTCGACCATGCCGGGCAGCGCCGCGCGGGTCAGCTCCATCAGCGTGAGCGAATTGAGGACGACCTCTTCGCTCTCCCGTTCGACCGGCAATTCGTGAAAGACGCCGCTGGTGCCGAAGCCGGCGCTGTTGCACAGACCCGCAACGGGTTCGGCGCGTAGTCGCTCGGCCAGTTTCTCGCGGGCTCCGGCGTCGGACAGATCGAGCGGCTGCACCTCGACGCCGATCGAAAACTGCGTGCGCAGTTCGTCGGCCAGCTCGTCCATCCGCTCTTTGCGGCGGGCGACCAGCAGCAGCGGGTATCCACGTCGCGCCAGCCCGCGGGCCAGTTCGGTGCCGATGCCTGACGAGGCGCCGGTGATGACGACGGGAGCCTGGTTGGTCGGTTTCGGAAGACTCATGATTGCCTCACCAATGGATTCCGCGGGTGGCCCGCACGAAGGTCTCGCTGCGACGGTCGAATTCAGTTGTGCTGCTGTCGGATTCATCACCCTTGGCGGCAGATGAGTCATCGAACATGGTGAACGCCCGGTTGCGCACCCGGTCCATCACCGCGGGGTTGACCGCATCGACCACCGCGGCCAACTGTCCGAACGGCGAGCTCGCTCGCCGCGGCCGCTGCACGATCGCGTCGGCGATCACCCCGGCGGCCTGTTCCGGCGTCAGCGCCGGGAACTTGTCGTACATCGAGGTGGGGCTGATCATCGGCGTGCGGACCAGCGCCATGTGCACGGTGGTGAATTTGATGTCTTCGTCGATGACCTCGGCCTGCAGCGCGTCGCAGAGGCTGTCCAGCGCTGCCTTGCTGGCGATGTAGGCGCCGAACCGGGGTGCCCGGGTCTGCACACCGACCGATGACACGTTGATGATGTGCCCAAATCCGCGTTCCCGCATGCCCGGAATGAATTTGAGGATCAACTGGACCGCGCCGAGGTAGTTCAACTGCATGGTGCGCTGGTAGTCGTGGATCCGGTCATAGGACAGCGCCAGCGAGCGCCGAATCGATCGGCCGGCGTTGTTGACCAGCATGTCGACGCCGCCGAGATCGGCGAGCACTTTGTCGGCCATGGCGGCGATGGCATCCATGTCGGTCAGATCGCAGGGGTAGACGTGCGCCGTCCCGCCGCTACTGCGAATGTCGTCGGCTACCTTGTCCAGGTTTTCCTGCGTTCGCGCGACGAGGACCACCTCGCCGCCGGCGTCCGCGATCTTCTTGGCCGCGGCCTCACCGATTCCCGACGATCCGCCGGTGATGAGGGTGATCGTGCCTTCGACGGCGTCGTGCAGCGTGCGGCCCTGCACCGCGTCGAGCAGATTGCGTAGGTAGAAAGGTCGATATCGGCCCGCCGAGTTCGGGGTGTTGACGAGATTGGACACGGCGGCGAACGGCTTCTCGACGAGGCCGGTCAGATCACCCAGATTCATTCCTTCACGCTCCCGGTAGTGACTCCCCTGATTTTCACCGAGTCTGCTACACCACCGCGACGTTGAGGTGGTTCTCCGGCAATCCGGTTGTTACGAGCGGTAATCGCGCGGTGATCGCTGTCTAACGGGCGGGCAATCCCTCCGTGGTCCGCTAACGCGCATGGGAATACTCAGCCGCTTTCGCCGGCCCGGCACCGCCTCGCTGTACGCGAAGATCGGCGGCCGTGACGCCCTCGCGGTGATTGTCGAGGATTTCTACTGCCGTGTTCTCGACGACGACCATCTGGCCGGTTTTTATGTGGGCTCGAATATGAAGTGCGTGAAGGCGCGACAGATCGAATTCCTCAGCGCCGTGCTGGGCGGACCGGGGCCCTACACCGGCTCGTCGATGCGGCAGGTGCACGAGGGCCGCGGCATCACCATGCACCACTTCGCCATGGTGGCAGCGCATTTGGCGGATTCGTTGTCCGCGGCCGGTCTGCACCCCGACACGATCACCGCGGTCTTGCGCGCGATCGCCCCGCTGGCCGACGAGATCGCCGCGAAGGACGTCACAGCCGTCGTCTGAACACCACCACGAACTTCGCCGAGCGTGCATCGTCTGCGAATCAGCGGCCTGGCTTTCACGCAGACCGCACGCTCGGCGAACCCCTCTCCGGAATCTGTTCTGCCGAAGTGCCTCGCGCGGCCTAAATTGATACTGGCGGCGCGTCAGCAATTCGACAGAACGGAAACCAGACCATGTTTTCCGGCGTTATTCGAAGCTTCCAGGCCCTGAGCGCCGTCGCCCTTGTTGCGGCGTCCACGCTGGGGTCGTCGGCCACCGCGATCGCCGACCCTGGCCAAGACCAGCGATTCTTCGATCTGCTCGGCCAGAAAGACATTCCGCCTGTCGACAATGCGAACAGCTTGATCACCTCCGCCCGGCACGCGTGCGAGAAACTCGACGGCGGTATGCCGGTCGGCGACTTGGTGGAGTTGGTCAGGACCAACGGTTTCAACGAGAATCCCCTCACCCGTCTGCAGCCCCAGGATCGCATCACCCGAACGATCGACCAGTTCATCAACGCCGCGGTCGAGGCCTACTGCCCGTACAACAAGGGCAAGATCGCCTCAATTGCCGGGTACGAAACGCGATCAGACGCAGCTGCGCGCATCACGCTGGTGTCGTATGTCGAACCCTTGCCTGACGGGGAAATCAATCCGACCAAGCCGTTGCCGGTCCCGGCGCAAACACCGCCACCGCTGCCGCAAGAGATCCCGCCGGTACCGCTTCAACCGCCGCCTCCGCCACGACACGCGCCACCGGCGCCCAAGCAGGCACCGCCACCCCCGCCGGAGCAGCCACCGCCACCGGCCGAAGAGCCGCAAGCACCTCCGCCCGAGGCCGCACCCCCGGCCCCTGCCGCGCCAGGAAGTGGAGGAAACGGTTCGGCTCCCGATGCGCCCGGAGGCGGAGGAAACGCCCCGGTGCCCGGTGCGCCCGGCGGTGGTACCGGCGGCGGACGCGCTCCGGCGCCGCAGACCCCGGATCAGCCGTCGCCGCCTGGCCACATCCGGCTTGCGCCCTAGGCGGCGGCCAATGCGGGCTCGCCGACGGCGGTGATCGACGTCCGCCGGGCGTAGACGCCGAGGGTGATCAGCGCCGCGATCACGTAAAAGCAGGCAAAGTCCCAAAACGCGGCGGTCGCCGTGCCGTCGTTGACATAAGAGGTGCGCAGCGCCAGGTTGATCGCCACGCCGCCCAGGCCGCCGATCGCACCGGTGATACCGATCACCGCGCCCGACATCGAACGGGAGTAGTTGGCCCGGGTCTGCTCGTCGGCGTCCAGGGAGCGTGACGCGGCGTGAAAGATCGACGGGATCATCTTGTAGACCGCGCCGTTGCCGATTCCGCTCAACACGAACAACACCACAAAGCCGATCACGTACGCGACCATGGTGGTGGCCGTGGTGTGCCGACCCGCCAGCGTCGCGGTGATGGCCAGCAGCCCGTCGCCGCCGATCATCCCGACAAACACCCAGAAAGTCACCATGCCGCCGCCGAGGCGGTCGGCGATCCGACCCCCGTAGATTCGTGAGATAGATCCCAAAAGTGGCCCCACGAAGGCGATCTCGGCGGCGTGCAGTGATGCCTGGGCCGGGCTCTGCCCGCTTGCGGCGAACGATATCTGCAGCACCTGACCGAACGCGAAAGAGAAGCCGATGAACGAACCGAAGGTGCCGATGTAGAGCAGGCTGACCAGCCAGGTGTGACGGTTGCGCAGCGCGGCCCGCATCGCGCCGATGTCCACCGACACCACGTCGAGGTTGTCCATGTACCGAGCGGCCCCGACAGCGGCAGCAATGAGAGCGACGACGTAGAACGCGCAGACCCAATACGGCTGCCGGTTGCCCGCGGTCGCGATGACAAACAAGCCGACCAGTTGCACGGCGGGCACACCGATATTGCCGCCGCCGGCGTTGATGCCCAGTGCCACACCTTTGAGCCGCTGCGGGAAGAAGGCGTTGATGTTGGTCATCGACGAGGCGAAATTGCCGCCGCCGAGCCCGCACAGCGCCGCACACACCAGGTAGAACCACAGCGGCCGACCCGGCCGGGCCAGGACGGCGATCGTCGCGAGCACCGGCACCACGAGCACGCAGGCCGAGAACACCGTCCAGTTCCGGCCACCGAAGCGCGCGGTCGCCATCGTGTAGGGCAATCGCAGCGTCGAGCCGACCAGCGTTGCGGTGGCAGCGATCAGGAACTTGTCGCCAGCGGTCAACCCGTACACCGACTGCGGCATGAACAGCACCATCACCGACCACAGCGACCACACCGAAAAGCCCACGTGTTCGGCGGCGACCGACCACACCAAATTGCGTCGAGCGACGGCCTTTCCACCACCTTCCCACGCCACCCGGTCCTCGGGGTCCCACCCTGTGATGTGCGCTCGCGCCACCGCGTTCTCCTCGCCAGATTCCGACACTTGTCGAGGCGAACGTAAAAGTGCGATGTTGCCGCGCGGCGTCTCACGATGTCGCGGCCGTGAAATCACCCTCACGCGCCGGCCTCGAGCACCGTGAGCCGGTGCCGTAGCACTGCATTACAGTGCTGGCATGGTTGATACGGCGCCCGCAGAACCCGAATCGGACGTCAGCCCATTCCGGTTCGACCGCGCGGAAATGGCCGGGGCGCTAGGCGATCTGGGCGTGCTGGTCCCCATTGCTGTAGCGCTGATCGTCAAGAACGGTCTCACGCCGACCGCGGTCTTGTTGCCAGCCGGCCTGCTCTACGTGGTGGCCGGGGTGATCTATCGGCTACCCGTTCCGGTGCAGCCGCTGAAGGCGTTCGGCGCCATCGCAATCGCGCACGGTTTCGGGGCCAACGACATCGCCGCCGGTGCGCTGCTGATGGGCCTGTTATTTCTGGTGCTCGGCGCGTCGGGCCTGCTGGACTGGGTGGCAAAGATGTTCCCGCACGCAATCATTCGCGGGATTCAGCTGTCGGTGGGGCTGTTGTTCTGTCAGCTGGCATGGCGGCTGGTCTCCGTTCCGCCCAGGTCGTTCACCGATCATCGGCATTCGATCTGGTGGCTGGCGGGCTTCACCGTCGCGGTGATCGCCGTCGCATTATTGCTGCGGCGCCACCAGATCACCCTGGTGTTTCTGGCGATAGCCGTGCTGGCCATGGCGCTGTCCTCCCACGGCTCGTTCAGCTTCGGTCCGTCCGCGGTACACATTCCGCGCTTGAGCACCGAGGCGTTCGCGGCGGCCGCTGCTGCCCTGGTGCTGCCGCAGGTGCCGTTGTCGTTCGCCAACTCATGCCTGGCCACAGCGGACACCGCGCGGACCTACTTCGGCGACGCCGCCCATCGGGTGCGGCCGGGACGCTTGGCGACCACGATCGGTCTGGCCAACCTGTTCGCCGGTTCGATCAGTGGGATGCCGGTGTGCCATGGCGCCGGCGGCATGACCGCGCACCGCACCTTCGGCGCGCGCAGCGGCGGGGCCCCGATCATGTTGGGCAGCATCCTGATTGCGCTCGCACTCGGAATCGGAGCAACGCTGACCGCCGCCCTGTCCGGTTTCCCGGTCCCCATTCTCGCCGGCCTGTTGACGGTCGCCGGACTGCTGCACATCATGCTGCTGAAAGACCTTCGAGGACCCTGGCATTGGGCAATGGCGATCGCCGTCGGCGTCACCGGATTTCTGAGCAATCTCGCCGTGGCTTTGGTCGGGGCGCTGGTGATCTGGTGGCTGGTCGAGGTGGTTCACTCGCGCCGGACCCGTCACGAATGATCTTTGCCCGCAAGCTGATCAAGCGCGTGGTCGAGTACTCCGGCGAGCACGCCGAGGCCGTCGCGCACACCGCCGGGTGAGCCCGGCAGATTCACGATCAGCGTGCGTCCGGCCACCCCGCAGACGCCACGGGAGAGCACCGACGTCGGTACCCTCGGTAGACCCGAGCGACGTATCGCATCGGCCAGCCCGGGAACTTCGTAGTCCAGCACCGCGACGGTTTGGGCCGGCGTCTGATCGGTCGGCGAGATGCCCGTGCCACCGGAGGTGATCACCACGTCGAGACCTGCCGTGACCGCATCCCGTAGCGCCTGTCCTACCGGATCTCCGTCGCCGACCACCGTCGGAGCTACCTGCGGAAAATCTCGCTGCACAAGCCAATCGGAGATGATCGGGCCGCAGCGGTCGTCGTAGGCGCCGGCGGCCGCACGAGTCGAGGCGATGATCACCGCCGCCGATCTGCCTGCCATCACCGCGTCCAGGTTCCGTGCCGGCCGCCTTCTTTGCGCAGCACCCGGATGTCGTCGATGCGAGCGGCCGGGTCGACGGCCTTGATCATGTCGTAAAGCGTCAAGGCCGCCACGCTCACCGCGGTCAGCGCCTCCATCTCGACGCCGGTGCGGTCGGTACTGCGCACCGTGGCGGTGATGTCGACATTGCTTGCGCCGACGGAGAATTCGACGTCGACGCCCGTCAATGCCAGCTGATGGCAGAGCGGAATCAGCTCGCTGGTGCGCTTGGCGGCCTGGATCCCGGCGATCCGGGCGGTAGCCAGCGCGTCGCCCTTGGCCAGTCCGCCCGCCGAGATCAGTTCCACGACTTCGGCCGAGGTGCGCAGTGTTCCCGCGGCGACCGCTTCCCGCTTGGTCGCCGTCTTCTCGGTCACGTCGACCATGTGGGCCGCTCCGCTGGCATCGATATGCGACAGCGGACCGCTGGCTGGGGTAGGCGCGTGATCAGACATGGCAGTTCATCTTCGCAGCCGGGTCAGCCGATGTCCCAGATCTCGACCTGCGACCCGGCGAGAACCTCGGTTGCGTCGACCGGAATGTCGATCAGGCAGTTCGCCGACGCCAGGTAGCGCACGTGATGTGAACCCGCCGGGCCATGGCTTGTCACCGTGCCGGCCGTCGCGTCGAAGACACCGCGCCGGAACTGGCGTTTGCCGGCCGGGGCGGTCAGCCCGTCCACCAGCACCGCGGATCGCCGTGGGCGATGGGGGCTCGGCAGCCGCATGGCCGACCGCAGCGCCGGGCGGACGAAGACCTCGAAGGACACCAGCGCGCTCACCGGATTTCCGGGCACCGTGACGATCGACACTCCGGCGAACCGGCCGGTGCCCTGCGGCATACCCGGCTGCATCGCCACCTTGACGAACTCCACGCCCTGATCACCGGAGCGTCCGAAAGCGTCCTTGACCACCTCGTAGGCGCCCGCACTCACCCCGCCGCTGGTGATGATCAAGTCCGCCGTCGTGGCGTACCGGTCGAGCACCGCGGTGAAGTCGGCGACGTCGTCGGTAACGGTCACCGCGCCAACCACCTCCGCGCCCGCGTCGCGAACCGCGGCGGCGAGCATGCTCGAGTTCGACTCATAGATCTGCCCCGGCGCCAGCGGCGCACCGGGTGACACGAGCTCTGAGCCGGTGGAAATCACCAGAACCCGCTGCCGTGGGATGACGGTCAACTGGGGCAGTCCGGTCGCGGCAGCCAATCCGATCACGGCCGGGGTCACCGGCTGCCCGGCCCGCAACACCGTGGCGCCCGCCTTGACGTCCTCACCCGCGCGCCGGATGAAGCTCCCCTCGGCGCTCGGCGCCGTGATCGTCACGACGTCGGTCCGGCCATCGGTCGCCTCCACGGGCACGATCGCCGTTGCGCCGGCCGGGACCGGAGCCCCGGTCATGATTCGATGCACCGTCCCGGTGGCCAGCGCGGGAATGTCGGTTCGGCCAGCCGGAATATCCTCGGCGACAGGCAATCTCACCGGGTGCTCGGCCGTTGCGCCGGCCACCTCATCGGCGCGCACGGCATAGCCGTCCATCGCCGAGTTGTCGAACACCGGCAGCGCAAGCGCCGCGGTCACATCAGCGGCCAGCACCAGACCCTCGGCCTCGGGCAAGCCCAGCGACGCGGCGGTCCGCGCACCGATCAGCTCGGCGACGACTCGCTGATGTTCCTCGACCGACCGCATCACGTCAGGGGAGAAAACCGTTGGCCGTCAATCATCGACATGTCCCGCCCGCCAGCCTTCACTCTCGAATACCTGAGATTGCCAATATAGTTGGTTGTCATGGAAAGTCGTGGCTCGACGGGAGCTCGCGTGCTGCGCGCCGCGCTGACCGACCAACCGATCACGCTGCACGAACACGAAGACCTGGTGCACGACCGGGCGGCCGGCGCCATCGTCGGATTCGTCGGCGCGGTTCGCGACCACGACGGCGGGCAGCAGGTGCTGAAGCTGGAGTACTCGGCGCATCCGTCGGCCGACGACGTCATCGCCGAGGTGGTGACCGACGTGTGCGTGAAATCTGCTGGCGTGCGCGCGATTGCGGCAAGCCACCGAACCGGCTCGCTGCATATCGGAGACGCGGCTCTGGTAGTGGCGGTCGCCGCCGATCATCGCCGGGAAGCATTCGAGACCTGTGCGGACTTGGTGGACGCCATCAAAGCGCGGTTGCCGGTATGGAAGCACCAGTTCTTCGCCGACGGTAGCGACGAGTGGGTGGGCTCGGCATAGCACTATCCCCCGGCGAACGGCGGCAACACATCGACCGTGTTGCCGGGGTGCAAGAGTTGAGCCGTGTCCCGCACCGCAACGCCGTCGCAGAGATACGAGCACCGCAGTAGAACCCGTGCCAGTTCCGGGCTGCGTCTGCTCAGCTCGTCGACGAGCGCGCCGACCGTGCTGCCGGCCGGTACGGTCAGTTGCTCCGCCTCAGAGCCCGCCGCCGCGCCGGCGGCCGCGAAGTAGCGCACACCGACTTCGATCGACTCGGCGGCCATGTCAACCGCCGATCGCACTCATCGACCGTTGCGGCTGAACAAAATGTGGGCTGTTGATCCCGTGGCCTGCGGGTTTGACCCACATCGCGGACCGCCAAGCGGCCTCGATGGCGTCATCGTCCGCCCCGCCGCGCAGCAGCGCCCGCAGGTCGGTCTCCTCGGTGGCGAACAAGCAACTCCGCAGCTGCCCGTCGGCCGTCAAGCGAGTGCGGTTGCACGATGAACAGAACGGGTCTGATACCGAGGCGACGATCCCGACCTGGCCGACGCGGCCCGTCGCGCCGTCGGTGACCTGCCACATCGCCGCCGGCGCGCCGCCCCTCGGGCTGTCGTCGGGCTCCACCGCGAATCCGTGACCTCGCAGTTCCGCCAGCGTCTGGTCAGCGGTCACCATCGTCTGACGTTGCCAGTGGTGTCCGGCGTCCAGCGGCATCTGTTCGATGATGCGCAATTGGTAGTCGTGCTCGAGACAGAACCGGACCAAGGCCACGGCGTCGTCCAGGCCGCTCAGCGGGTCGAGCACCGCATTGACCTTGACGGGCCGCAACCCCGCCGCGGACGCCGCCGCCAGACCGGCCAGCACGTGGGTCAGCCGGTCTCGACGAGTGATCGCCGAAAAGTGTGCGGCGTCGACGCTGTCCAGCGAGACGTTCACCCGATCCACACCGGCCCGCGCCAGCGCCTCCGCGCGATCCGCCAACAGCACCCCGTTGGTGGTCAGCGCGATCTCCGGGCGAGGGCGCAGAGCCGCGGCCGCGGCGACAACCGAGTCAAGATGCTTGGCCAGCAACGGTTCTCCGCCGGTGAACCGTACTTTGCTCACCCCGAGCCGGGTCACGGCAATGCGCACCAGCCGGTCGATCTCGCCGGCCTGCAAGCAGTTCCGCTGCACCGAGCCACGGCAGCCCGGCGGCGGGCATGCAGTAGGTACAGCGCAGATTGCAACGGTCGGTCAGCGACACGCGCAGGTCAGTCGCCGCCCGTCCGTAGCTGTCGACCAAGGGACCGTCCGATGGCGGCCGGGACGTCGAGGATGCGCGCCCACGCGGCACCAACGGAACGCCGAGCGTCGTGATGGTCACGAGGCCGCGCCGCCGCTGGTCGCCCGCACATGCGGGTGTTGGATGGACATCACCGCCCATTATCCCTGCAATGGTGTGGCACGCCGCCTCGAGAGCCTGGCCGTGGCGAATCGCAGAGCGGACCGGTCTCGCATTCCAGCGGTTCGTACTGATATTGGCAGGACTTCTACATGTGACTGCCCCGCAGCCGGCAGACGTACCAATCCAGCGGAAAGATCTGAGTGTCAACGCCTTTCGGATAAGTTATCCTGCTCGCCTACCCGTTAAGACGCTCAACGAGCGTGGATTCGTTCACTATATCGGCGGGTATTCGGACGCGATGGGCAGCATGACCCAGCGGGTGAAGCGCACGCGAATGTATGAGTGGATGCGGTTGAAGGGCTACGTGGCCTTCAACCTGCCGCGCGCGGTGACCGGATTGGGCGCCGGATTGCTATTCGGTATCGCCGCGGTGCACATCTATGTGCTGGCCAGTCGGCCGGGGCTGCCGGCGGTTTTTGCCGTGTATGCCAGTCTGGTCGTGGCCTGGTGCCTGTTGGCCGTAGCTGCGATGGGATTCGCCATCAATCCTCGGATTCCGCGGTGGGGTTGGTTCGCCGGCGACGGGTTGTCGCTCGTCTACCTCGCCATCTACCTGGCGACCCGTCCGGTGCCGCTGACGGGCCTGGTGGCGGTGACGGGGCGATGGGATTTCGCGCCCGGGACACTGGCGGGAGCATTGGCGTTGGGTTTTGTCGCCGTCCACATGTCGGTACTGCTGGAAATCAACGTGGCCTATCCGCAACGCCAACAGTGGTCGGACTGATGAGGATGTCCCGATGACGACGTTCGACTATCCGCTGTGGCTTCGGATCGACCACTGGCTCAACGTGTTGTTCGTGACGCTGATCATTCGCAGCGGGCTCGAGATCCTCGCCACGCACCCGAAGCTGTACTGGCACGACGACAGTCGGCCCGGAAGCGAGTGGGCGCGCTTCACCCGCAAGGTGATGCCGAAAGACCGGCTGTTCGACTCTCTCGATGAAGAGGAGGACTACAGCCCCTTCATTTCCCTGCCGGGTCACGCGCAACTGGGCATCGGTCGACACTGGCATTTCTTCTCGGTGATCGGCTGGATCCTGGTCGGGCTGTCCTACTACATCCTGCTGTTCTGGACCGGGCAGTGGCATCGTTACTGGCCGGCCTCGTGGTCGATCTTTCCCGAGGCCTGGGACGACATCGTCACATACATGACGTTCAACCTGCCGCCGCTGTTGCCGGGTGAACCGCTGGATGCCATGCAGAAGCTGGCCTACGCGGGTGTCATCTTCGTGTTGGCGCCGTTCCAGATCCTCACCGGCGCAGCCCAATCCCCCGCTGTCGAAGCCAGATTCCCGTGGTACGTGCAGATGTGGGGCGGGCGGCAGTGGGCTCGCAGCCTGCACTTCATCGGCTTGATCTCCTTCATCATCTTCATCGTCATCCATCTGTCGATGGTGTTCTTCTGGGGCTGGGGGCATTTGACCGCCGCGATGATCTTCGGCTCGATCCGCAACACCTACTGGGCCACCGCGCTGTCACTGGTGATCATCGCCACGATCGTCGCCGTCCACGTCGCGGCGACGGTATGGAGCTTGCGCAACCCTCGTTCGGTTCAGCAGAAACTCGACCGCGTCGTGGCCCTCGTTCGCCGGCCGCTGCTGCGCCCGTTGAACTCTCGGCAGAACTACCCGGAACGAAAACTCACCACGCAGCATCGGGTCAACGGTAAGCCGCCGTGCTCAGCCGAGTACAAGGTGATGGCGGTGCACAACTTCGTCGACTGGCGATTGCGGGTCGGCGGGTTGGTGGAAAATCCGGTGACACTGGACATGGCCGGACTGCGCGCGCTGGGCGAACCGGAGATGCAGCGGGTGATGCACAACTGCGTGCAGGGGTGGTCGAGCATCGGCCAATGGAGCGGCCTGCACCTCAGCGCGCTGGTCGAACTTGTCCGGCCGCTACCGGAAGCCAGATACATCTGCTCGATGACCATGCAGGACAACGACCGCGACGAGCCGGCCTCACATGGCGGAGGACAGTTCTACGAGGTGATGGACCTCGAACTCGCCTACAAGCCGCAAACCATTCTGGCCTGGGAGATGAACGGCAAACCGTTGCCAATCAAGCACGGTGCGCCACTGCGGCTTCGGGTGGAGACGCAGGTCGGTTTCAAGATGGCTAAATGGATCAACCAGATCGAGTTCGTCAACGATTACTCCGGTATCGGCAAGGGTGCCGGCGGCTGGCGCGAGGACAACGTCTACTACTCCAAGGATGTGGAGATTTGACCGTCGGCGACGAGGCAGAGGTTCGACCGGAGCTGGTCAGCTTGGTGCCGGTCGACCGCGATCGGGTGGCGGAGTTGGTCGCCGCGCGGGGCGGGCGCTGTGAATCCTGCGGCGCGACAGATTTCGAGATCGGCCATGCCCTCTACCTTGGATACCTGTTCCTCGACGAGGACCTCGACGCGTACATGGTCGCGTTGACATGCCGCAACCCGGACTGCGGCCGGCGCACCGGAATCAGGTTGCGCGAGAGCGAGTTTCTCACCCGCGGCGAAAGCGAAGCCCGCGCCGCGAGTTGGCTCGCCTCGGCCCCGGACGGCGCTCGGCCGCGGGGGTGAAATCCGGACGGGCCAACCCGATGCGGTCGATCAGATCGGACAGCCCGCGCAGCTCGTCACACAGGGATTGAAAGCGGCGCTCGTCGGGATCGGAGAGCAGGCCGCGCGAGCTGTAGTGCACCAGTCGCGGCAGCCGTCCGGCGAGCGCGGTCCCCCACCCGATACTGAAGTCGTATTTCTCATCGTCACCGACGTCGTCTTGGTTGCCAAGTTGTTTGAGCGCAACTATGTGTTCGGTGAGCCACTCCACGTCGTCGTCGATAGTCACCGGGGTCGGATTGTCGTTCATCGCAGATGTCATCGCCGGTCGGCCGCCCGTTACAGGTGCGCTTTCGCGACGCTGACCACCATCGGCGTCCCGGCGAAGGTGAGGTACACCCGGTGCTGCCCGACCGCCATCCCCGACAGCGGTGCCGATCGCTGCGATTCGGGTAGAGCGGCACGATACTTCGTACTTCGCAGCACCGGGACCTTGTCGTCCTCGAAACGCATGAAGCTGTTCGTCTCCAGCGTCACCACCTCCTGATCGGTCGCTGCATAGATCCGACTTTCATCCGAACCGAGTCGCCGGATCGGCGACGGCAACCGGGTTGCCGCGCGGACCCGCATACCCTTCCCGCTGCGCCGGACGTCGACGACGTACAGCGTGTCGTCATTGGGCCGGGCCACATAGCTGCGCGTTGTGGCGGTGGTATCGCCTGCCGACACCGCGACATCCATGCTCAGCGACCCGTCCTCTTCCGGCGGCGACGAATGTCCTTTGAAATAACGGACTCCCGAGTGGCCGCAGATGTGGAACTCGATATCGCGACCGCGATTGGAACCGTCGAGAATGTCCGCCGGACCACCTGCGACGTGGGCGGTCGGCAGCGTCTGGAAGCCGTACTCGTCGACCGGTGTCACCGACGATCCGTCCGCCGATAACGCCAGCAGCACTCGCATCCCGCTGTCTTCGGACAGGTAGGCGGGCGCCGGCCCGGCGTCGAACTCGTCGACGGTGCGCATGGTTCCCAAATCGAGGACTGCGACTCGGTTTCGTACCGGCTGGGGTACGAACACGTGCTGTTCGTTCTTCCTGCTGATCTGAACGTTGCGTCCCGCCCCGAGCGGCGGTGAAAGTCGCGTTCTCGCGTGACCCGAGAGCAGGTCAGAGATTTCGGCGATCCGGCCGTCGTCGGTGAGCCCGACGAGCGCGTTGTCGCGATACGACCACACGGGGTCGTGCAGCGTCGCAACGGCGTTCATCACGGTGACTTCCGGCGACTCCCCCGCCGAGTTGCCCGGCGCCGAACAACCGGCCGCCACGATCACACCGGACGCCAAGGCCCGCCAACACCAGACCGCGCGCATCTTTGCTTTCGTCATGATTCCCTATCGTCCAGCTGTTGCTGACGTTACGCCTGACCGCGCCCAGATCTCCACCATCCACAACACTTATCTCGCGCATTGCCTCGGCAAGCGCACGAATCATTCCAGCCGCATTGGGATTTCGACTGCCGCGAGCCACCAGCAACGTATTCACGCCCGACTGTCGAACGACAGGCGCGCTCAGGGTTCGCCGTCCAGAAGCAAGGACGGCTCACCGCCAGCGACGGTGAAAGCCGTCAGTCCTCGCGCGAGACCCCGACGATCCGCGGTCGGCATCTTCTCGACGATCTCCTCGATCTCTCTGCGCCGTCGGATCATGACCTCTCGCACCACCTTGCGGCCCCGAGCACTGAGCAACACCAAGAGTTCGCGTCGCGATGTCGGATGCGGACTGCGTTCGATGAGCCCCGCATTCACGAGTCGATCAACCATGCGGCCGGCGGCCGACGGCTTGACCTCGAGCAAGCCGGCGAAGGTCGCGAGATTGATCGAGCCCCGATGCGACAATGTCACCAGCGCGCGGAACTGCGGAATCGTCAGCGTCTCGTCGACCTGGTCGATCGAGCGAGCCGAGATGCCCACCAGCAGCCGAGAGGCGGTCAGCAGCGCATCGGTGATCGCATCTACCGAATCGCGCTGCGCCGCAGCCCTACCAGACACGGTTCCTCCCGCCGGCGATATTGGTCATTGCCTTCGAGCAACCCGTCGAATGCTAGCAGCGAGCCATAGTGCAGGGCGGCCACATTTGCCGCCAGCGACAATTGCTCGCGACGACGATCATGACATTTGCCACTACCTCAGCTTCTGGTCTTGACTGTAACTATTGCTATAAGCAATAGTTACTATAAGCATCAGTTGCTGACCTTATGCACTTCGGCAGCTACCACCCGCTGCTCCGAGCAGAGAAGGAGTCGATGCCACATGGCTCGATCACGGCAGAACGCCGCCCGGCTAAGACAACTCGGCCCCGCAGCGTTGGCCGTGATAAGGCGCCAGCAGTGGCTGGACAGGCCCAGTTACCGGCTCGAGCACCTGCTCAGCTTCGCGTTCAACAGCTTGAGCGGCATCCGCAATACCGTCATGAATGCACTCCACGGGGTCTGGCTCGGCCACCCGGTGCATCCTCCTCTCGCGTCGCTCACGACCGGAGCGCTGGGCACGTCGGTCGCACTCGACACCCTCAGTTTGGTACCGGTCCGCCCCGCCGCCGAAGTCCGAGACGCGGCGCGATTCGCACGGCGCGCGCTCGGCATCGGGATCCTGGCCAGTATTGCCTCGGCGGTCACCGGCGCCACCGACTGGCAGCACACCCACGGGAGCGATCGTCGGGTGGGCGTAGTGCACGGCGTGATTAATCTGGCCGCAACCGCGCTGTATGCCCAGTCTTGGTGGGACCGCGGTCGGGGCCGGCATGGACGCGGAATGGCGCTTACCGCAATGGGATACGCGATCACCCTCGGCGGCAGTTATCTCGGTGGCGCGCTAGTCTTCGGCTCCGGCATCGGAGTCGACAGGTCCGGGCAGCGACTCCGCACAGACGGATGGAGGTCGGTGCTGCCGATTAATAAGCTCAACGGCAAGCCAGTGCGTGTCGAAGTGGACGGCATGGGTCTGGTGGTGTGTCAGACAGGGCCGGGAGTCGTCTCGGCCTTCGGTGAATTTTGCCCGCATCTGGCGGCTCCGATGGCCGACGGTTGGGTCGATCGCGACCGCCGAGCTGGAGGCTCTCGGCCAGGAGATGTTCACGCGCATCGAGCAGTATCGCGGGTCGGCAATACGCCGCTTGCGCACCAAAGGGCGCACGGTGCTAGTGCGCTCGCTCTAACCGGCTGTAACTCGGTTCTCTCGGAAGCAAAAATGAACCCGAGCGAATGTGGGACCTCCGGGCCGGCGGCTCGGGTGATGATCGTCGACGACGAGGACAGCATCATCGAACTGCTGTCGATGGCCCTCGAGTTCCAGGGCTTCACCGTCTGCGCAGCCAAAGATGGCACGGAGGCAATGCACCTCGCGCGCAAGGCGAAACCGGACGTCGTGCTTCTCGACGTGATGCTGCCTGGTATGGACGGTTTCGAGGTTTTGCAGCGGCTGCGGGGCGACGGCGTCGGCGTCCCGGTCCTGCTCCTTAGTGCGCGAGACTCATTGAGCGACAAGATTTTCGGCCTGACACATGGCGCAGACGACTATGTGACCAAACCCTTCAGCATCGAAGAGGTGGCTACCCGCCTGCGCACCATTTTGAAGCGCAGCGCGGGTCGAGTCGACAATACTGAAAAGCCCCGCCTGACGTTCGCCGACATCGAACTGGACCTGGATACGCACGAGGTTTTCAAGGCCGACGAACTGGTGTCGTTGTCCCCCACCGAATTCACCCTGCTGCAATATTTCATGTTGAATGCGGGCAAGGTCCTGACCAAAGCGAACATCTTGGAACACGTCTGGCATTACGACATCGGTAGGCAGGTCAACGCCGTCGTCTCCTACGTGTCCTTCCTGCGCCGAAAAATCGACACGGGTGAGAAGCCGCTGCTCCACACGCTGCGCGGCGTGGGGTATGTCCTGCGCGAATTGCCTGGCGAGCCGCAGAGCTGACGCCGGCTCCGGCGCCGGACGTGCAGCAAACTACGTGGGCCATCGATTTGGTCTGGTCGAGCAATCACCGCTTCAGCACACCCGAATGATGGTTGGGCCAGCGCCACCGCGATATTCCGGGCTGCGTTGGTCCTTCGCGCTTGCCCATCGGTTGTCCAAGATTCCTGTGGCGCACTATATCTTGTTAAAGTCGCTGCGCTCGTCCGCGTGGCAATCTTGGCGCGAGCTCCCCACACAACCGACGACCGCTCGGATGGTCGATGAAGGCGGAAGCAGGTCGGCTCAGTCGCGCCGAAATGACCAACACCAGTATGCAACGACTCGACTTATGTTGTGTTGGAATGAAATCGGACAGCACGCAGGCGAGTACCCCAGTCGATCAGCGGGCCTGGCTGTGCCAGGCCCGTGGCGCGCAGCGGCCCAGTCGAGTAGGCCCGTTATTACCTACGTCATTTATTTGCCAAGCAGTTCACAGTTAGCAAACGGGAGTTCTGCATACTTTGACGATGTTCGAGGCCACAGGCTTACGGCGCACTACCGGAACGCTCACAATCACCTATTCGCGACGAAACCATCAGTGAAATACCAGCTTTCGTGGGTTTTTTGTCGCAGATTTGCGGGTACCGTTTAAAGGGGTAGGTCGCACATCCGGAACAGCGTGACCGACCAACTAGCTCAGACACGCAGTTAATCCGTGACCGGCTCACCGGGCACTCCGCTAACGGTGGCGGCAGGCCTGAGTGCGCCCCTTCATCGAGTGAGGCATATTGCTCGTCACACGACTTCAGACCACAGATAGCGGCAGCGCCGACGTCGATCCATGTCGCAGCGGCTCCAAATCTGTTACTGCATATTCCCTTTCAGGGCCCAGCATCAGTTTTCGACCATGCGTACACGGCGATCGTACTCGACCGCACCGACTCAGAGAGGACAGTCAATGTTTCTGTTAGCCAACGTCGGACGGCGTAAAGACGAACCCAGGCAGCTGACCGAACGCGCCCTGTACGACGTCGCGCACGGCCGGTTCGAACGCTCTCTCGCGGGGTTGACCGCGATGGCGGCGGTCGTTACGACCGCGGAGATCTACTTCGAGCACTACAAGGCCAGCTTCGGCAACAAATGGATGTGGAGTCCGGTCGTGGTGACCCCGCCGGTGGTGGTCGCCGGCGTCGGCGGCGTCTTTTCCCGGCGCTGGGCCAAGCGGTGGCTGCCCATCACCGCCGGCATTTACACCGCCAACGGTTTGATGGGCGAGTATTTCCACGCTCGCGGAGTCGCCCGCAAGCCGGGTGGCTGGAAAAACTCCTCCTACAACGTGCCGATGGGTCCGCCGATCGCGGCGCCGGGCTTGATGTGCATGGTCGGCGGCATGGGGCTGCTGGCCGCGGCGCTGCGCCGCGAGAACTTCCGGAGATAATCGCGATGGCCGATACCTCACGTCCCGATCACCTGCCGAACCTGCGCCCGGACGGCAAGCCGCCCCACCCGTCTTGGCTGCCCAAGCAGCGACGCGGCACCACCCCGCAGATGATCGGTCGCTATCCCGATTACGACGTCCTGGAAACCGCGGACACGTGGGACGACGCCACCAGGAAGGTCGTGCTCGCCCGCCTCGAACCGCCCGGTCCGCTGCGCTTCTTCACCACCCGTGAGGTGCCATGCCTGCGCGCATTCTGCGACACCGTCTTGGCCCAAGACGCCGAACCCCGTGTGCCGGTGGCCGAGTCCGTCGACTCGAAGCTCGCCGACGGGCGGCTCGACGGCTACCAGTACGCCGACATGCCCGATGACCGCGACACTTGGCGGCTGGTGCTGCAGGCGCTCGACGAGACCGCATCCGAGCGGTACGGCAAGGGCTCGTTCGCCGCCGCCGACATCGGCACACGTGAAGCCATCATCGACCAGTTCGCCAAGGGAGCAGTAAGCGGCGGGGCCTGGCAGCAGCTAAACGTCAAGCGCGCGTGGTCGTTGTGCATGCGAGCCATACTGTCGGGCTTCTACTCCCACCCGTGGGCGTGGAATGAGATCGGATTCGGCGGTCCCGCCTATCCCCGTGGGTTCATGCGGCTGGGCGGGGCCACCGGGCCGAACGCCAGCCGGGAGCCGTTCGAGACGCCCGGCGCCACCGACGAAGATCCGGTCCGCGTCGTCAAAGGCGGTGAACTGTAATGGGCGATCTGTTGCGCGGCCTGCTCAAAGGGGCGGTTGGACCCAAGGACAACGATTCCCGCTACCTACTCGACGTCCATTCCCGCGATCTGCCCGGTGAGAAGACCATGCGCCGCTATGCCGACGACGACGAAGTCGACATGGTGATCGTCGGCGCCGGGGCCGGCGGCTCGGTGTTGGCGCAACGGCTGGCCCGGGCGGGTTGGCGGATCGTGATCCTGGAAGCCGGGCCGTTCTGGCACCCAGATGAAGACTGGGTCTCTGATGAGGCCGGCTCACACGGCCTCTACTGGACGCAAAAGCGCATTCTGGGCGGCGACGACCCAATTGAGTTGGGCAAGAACAACTCCGGTCGCGGCGTCGGCGGCTCCATGGTGCACTACGCCGGCTACACCCCGCGGTTCCATCCCAGCGACTTCCAGACCTACACCCTCGACGGCGTGGGGGCCGACTGGCCGATCGGGTACGAAGAGGTTCGCCCGCACTACGAGAAGATCGAACTCGAACTACCGGTGGCCGGCCAGAACTGGCCCTGGGGTTATCCGCACCGGTATTCCTTTGCCCCGCACCCGATTTCAGGATCCGCCGCCAAGCTCTGGCGTGGGGCGCAGAAGCTCGGCATCGACATGCGGGTCGGACCCGTCGGAATCGTTAACGGAACATTCGGCAATCGTCCGCACTGCATCTACCGCGGTTACTGCCTGCAGGGCTGCAAGGTCAACGCGAAAGCCAGCCCGTATGTCACGCATCTGCCCGATGCACTGGCCCACGATGTCGAGATCCGAGCCGACAGCATGGCCGCCCGCGTCGAGTTGGACGAGACCGGCACTGCCCGCGGCGTGGTTTACTTCGATGAGACCGGTGGGGCCGAGCGTCTTCAACGCGCCAAAGCGGTTGCGGTGGCCGGTTATTCCATCGAGACGCCACGGCTGCTGTTGAACTCGGTCAGCGAACGCTTCCCGAACGGGCTCGGCAACAACGACGATCAGGTCGGCCGGTATGTCATGGTGCAGGGTGCCACCCAGTCCGCGGGCCGATGGTCCGAAGAATTGCGGATGTACAAGGCGCCACCGCCCGAGGTGTCCTCCGAGCAGTTCTACGAGACCGACCCCTCGCGCGGCTTTGCCCGCGGCTTCTCCGTTCAAACCGTATCGCCCCTGCCGATCGGCTGGGCCGAACACGTTCTTGCCGAGGGGCACTGGGGTCGGGCCATGCGCGAGTACATGCGCGACTACAACCACTGGGCGACGATCGGCGTGCTGAACGAACTGCTACCGCTACCGGAGAACCGAGTGACGTTGGCCGACGGAGACCGACCCCTACGGGCTGCCGGTGGCCCGCTTCGATTACACGCTGTGCGATAACGACAAAGCCAACATGGCCTACTCGAACCACGTGCTCACTGACATCCTGCACGCGGCCGGCGCCCAGGACGTGCTGACGATCCAGCGGTTCGCCCACCTGATCGGCGGGGCCCGGATGGGCACCAGCCCCGGCAATTCGGTGGTCGACCGCGACCACCGGGTGTGGGGTGTGCCGAATCTGTTCCTGACCGACGGCTCGGTCTGCCCGACGCAGGGCTCGGCCAACCCGGCGCTGACCATCATGGCGCTGGCGTCCCGCCTCGCCGAACGGTTGGCAAGCGGCAAAGTCAGCGCACGGCCCTCGAAGGCAGGGGCCCGTGTCTGACCGCACGATCGACATCGAGGCGACGTTCTCGCCTCGGGTGCTGCGGGAATACGCGCTGCTCGCCGATGGTGAACGGGGGGCCCTGATCGGACCGCAGGGCGACATCGCGTGGATGTGTGCGCCGCGATGGGATTCGGATGCCGTCTTCTCCAATCTGATCGGTGGTGGCGGGGTCTACGCCATCACGCCAACCGATATGCGGCATGTGTGGGGTGGGTATTACGAGCCGGGAACCCTGATTTGGCGTAACCGCTGGATCACCCGTGATGGCATCGTGGAATGTCGTGAGGCACTGTGTTTTCCGGGTGAGCCGGGACGGGTGGTGTTGCTGCGCCGCCTGATCGGCTGCCGCGGGACCGCCCGGGTGCGGGTGCTGCTGCAGCCGGGCGCGGAGTTCGGCACTTGGGGCGCCGGCCGTCCGAACGTTGACGACGGCATCTGGACCGGAAAGTCGGGGAAGTTGCGGTGGCGGTGGCTGGGGGGCTGCGACGCACGCGCCGCCAAAGAGAAGCACGACGGCAAGGAACTGCTCGCATGCGACCTCACCGTCGACGAGGGGCAGCACCACGACCTGGTGCTCGAGCTATCCGAGAGCACACTCCCCGACCCGCCTCCTGATCCCGACATCGCCTGGACCGCAACAGAAGACGCGTGGCATCGCAGCGTTCCCGAACTGAATTGCGCAATCGCCGAGCACGACGGCAGGCACTCCTATGCGGTGCTGCGCGGTCTGACCAGCAGCGGCGGCGGCATGGTCGCCGCCGCGACCATGAGTCTGCCCGAACGCGCGCACACCAACCAGAACTACGACTACCGCTACGCCTGGATCCGTGATCAGGTTTACGCCGGTATCGCCGCCGCGACCGTCGGAGCATCCGAACTCCTCGACTGCGCAGTCGAATTCGTCGGCGCCCGACTGCTCGAGGACGGCCCGAACCTCAAACCCGCCTACACCGTCACCGGTGGCAGCGTCCCCAGCGAAGAAACCCTGGAGCTGCCCGGCTACCCCGGCGGAACCGACAAAATCGGCAACTGGGTCAACCAGCAGTTCCAGCTCGACGTCTTTGGCGAGGCACTGCAGCTACTGGCCCGGGCCGCAAAGGCCGATCGGCTCGACGCCGACGGCTGGCGCGCTGCGCGAACCGCCATCGCCGCGATCGAAAAGCGCTGGCACGAACCAGATGCCGGGATCTGGGAAATCGACGACGAGAAATGGACTCAGTCTCGTCTGGCGTGCGTAGCCGGACTGCGCACGATCGCCGCGGTGGCCGGCGGTGGCGCCGAGTCCACCGGGTGCATAACGCTGGCCGACACCATCCTCGCCGACACCGCCGCCGTCAGCCTGCATCCACGAGATGGCTACTGGCAGCGCAGCCCGCGACTGCCCGGCGTCGACGCCTCGCTCCTGCTGGCACCCGTGCGCGGCGCCGTTCCCGTCGACGACCCACGTACCCGGGCCACGTTGGACGCCGTCCGCAGCCAACTCAGCCAGGACGCCTTCGTCTACCGCTTCCGGCATGACGAACGGGCGCTCGGCGAGGCCGAAGGCGCCTTCCTGCTCTGTGGATTCATGATGGCGCTCGCCGAACATCAACTGGGCCATGGTAATTGCGCAATGCGCTGGTTCGAGCGCAACCGGGCCGCCTGCGGACCGCCGGGATTGTTCTGCGAAGAATACGACGTCAGGCAGCGCCAGCTGCGCGGCAACCTGCCCCAGGCATTCGCGCACGCGCTGATGCTGGAGTGCACCGCGACCCTGGCCGCCGACGCCGTCCACCACGACTGAGCACTGACACGTCGAGGAAAGGCGAATTGCAATGACACAGACAGTGGTCATCACCGGCGCCAGCGCCGGCATCGGACGCGCCACCGCCCAATTGTTCGGGAAACGCGGCGCCAACGTCGCGCTGCTCGCCCGCGGCTCCGACGGTCTGGAGGGTGCGGCCCGCGACGTCGAAGCCGGGGGCGGCAAGGCGCTGACCCTCCCCACCGACGTATCCGACTATGCGGCAGTCGCGGCGGCGGCGGACGAAGTCGAGGCGGCGTTCGGCCCCATCGATGTCTGGGTCAACGTCGCGTTCACGTCGGTGTTCGCGCCGTTCACCGAGATCAAGGCCGAGGAATTCAAGCGCGTGACCGAGGTGTCCTACCTCGGTTACGTGCACGGCACCATGGCGGCGCTGGCCAAGATGCGGCCGCGCGATCGCGGCACCGTCGTGCAGGTCGGTTCCGCGCTGAGCCAGCGTTCCATTCCACTGCAGTCCGCCTATTGCGGCGCCAAACACGCGATCAACGGGTTCACCGAATCCGTGCGCTGCGAACTGCTCCACGACCGCTCGCAGGTCCGGATCACCGTCGTGCAGATGCCGGCCGTCAACACACCGCAGTTCTCCTGGGTCCTGTCCCGCCTGCCCCGACACCCGCAACCGGTACCACCGATCTACCAGCCCGAGGTCGCCGCCCGCGGCGTGCTGTACGCCGCCGATCACCCACAGCGCAAACAGTATTGGGTGGGCGAAAGCACAGTGGCGACCCTGCTCGCGCAGAAGTTCGTCGCGCCGCTTCTCGACCGCTACCTGGCCCGCACCGGCTATGAGTCCCAGCAGACCGATCAGCTGGTGAACGGCGAACAGCCGCAGAACCTTTGGCGGCCCGTCGATGACCCGCCGGGCAGCGACCACGGTGCCGGCGGAGGATTCGACAGCAAATCCCACGCCCGCAGCCCGCAGCTGTGGTTCTCCCATAACCCGATCAAAGCCGCCCTCGGCACGGCCGGACTCGGACTGGGCGCCGCGCTTGCGGCCCGCGAGACTTGGGCGGACACGATGACCGCGCTCGCCCGCATCGTCTACGGCCTGGTGCTGCTCGCCGTACCAAACCCCCTGCTGCATCGAGTATCCGGCGGCCGGGCCAGCACAAGAGAGCGCACGCTGACCCGGGTGCTCGGCGCACGACTGCTGGCACAGGCCGCGGTGACCGATGTTCGGCCGGACGCCCTCAGCGTGGCCTTAGGCGCCGAAGTCGATCTCACTCACGCCATCTCGATGGTCGTGTGGTCCGTTGTCGACCGCAACTCCCGGCGCCTGACGCTGCTGAGCTCCGGACTCGCCGCGGTTTTCGCCGTCGCCGGGGCAGCGCAGGCTCGGCGGACCCCAGCGGTGCCGCCCCCGTCCGAGACCGGCCAACTGCTGAACAGCCTCGTCCGTCTCCGCCATCAGGTCACTGTGGCCGTCAGCCGGTACACGCTGCCCACGGCGGTGCGGGCCGAGTTGATCTCCTAGGAGCCACCGATGTCCGACGACCCCTGCATCGACGACGTCACTGCGCAGGTCTACACCATCCCGACCGACACGCCGGAAGCCGACGGCACCTTCACCTGGACGTCGACCACACTCGTCATCGCGGAGGTGACCGCCGGTGGCCAGACCGGGATCGGCTACACCTACGCCTCCGGCGCATGCCGCGAACTGATCACCGGATCGCTAGCCGACGCCGTCAAAGGACGCCGGGCGCTCGACATCACCGGCGCCTGGCAGTCGATGGTCAAAGCGATCCGCAACAACGGTCGGCCGGGCCTGGCATCCTGCTCCATCTCCTCGGTCGACACCGCGCTGTGGGACCTCAAAGGCAAACTGCTCAACCTGCCGGTGTGCCGACTGCTCGGTATGGCGCGCCCCGAAGTACCGATCTACGGCAGCGGCGGTTTCACCACCTACGACGAGCCTCAAACTCGCAGCCAACTCGAACAATGGGTCCACACCTGGAAGATTCCCCGGGTGAAAATCAAGATCGGCGAGTCCGCCGGGTCTGACGAGCGACGGGACCTGAGCCGAATCGCGCTTGCGCGCAACGTAATCGGCCCCGATACCGAGCTATACGTCGACGCCAACGGTGGTTACCGGCGCAAGCAGGCCATCCGCGTCGCACACGCCATGGCCGAGCATGACGTCACGTGGTTCGAGGAGCCCGTCTCGTCCGATGACCTCGCCGGGTTGCACGAGGTGCGCGATCAAGTCAGTGCCGACGTGACAGCGGGCGAATACGGCTACGACCTCAGCTATTTCAACCGGATGCTGGCCGCCGACGCCGTCGACTGCCTACAGATCGACGTGACCCGCTGTGGCGGCATCACCGACTGGCTTCGAGCGGCGGCGATCGCCGCCTCCTACAGCGTCGACGTATCCGGCCACTGCGCGCCGAATCTGCACGCGCACGTCGCCGCCGCCGTGCCCAATCTGCGTCACCTCGAGTACTTTCACGATCATCACCGCATCGAGCACATGTTGTTCGAAGGCGCACTGTCTCCCGAAGGCGGGGTCTTGCGGCCCGATCAGCGTCGTCCGGGGCTGGGCATCGCGTTCAAATGCCGCGACGCAGAGCAGTACCGCGTCGGGTGAGGAGGGTCAACAAGTTCACCGGTGATGACGGTTAAAACCAGCGTCACACCAACCTTCTATGTCGACAAAAAGGAGTAATGATGGCTAAGCAAGAAGTGAGTGACTATTTGTTGGAGCGGCTGCGGGCGTGGGATGTCGAGCATGTCTTCGGCTATCCCGGCGACGGCATAAATGGGCTCCTAGCTGCGTTCGGTCGTGCTAACAATCAGCCGATGTTCGTTCAATCGCGACACGAGGAAATGAGTGCTTTTGAGGCGGTCGGATACGCCAAATTCAGCGGCCGTGTAGGAGTATGCATGGCGACATCCGGGCCTGGAGCAATTCATCTGCTCAATGGGCTCTACGACGCGAAACTCGATCACGTACCGGTGGTCGCAATTGTCGGGCAGACCAATCGCAGTGCAATGGGCGGATCGTATCAACAAGAGGTCGACCTGATGAGCCTGTTCAAGGACGTCGCCAGTGATTACATCCAGATGGTCACGGTCCCGGAGCAATTGCCCAACGTGCTGGACCGCGCCATCCGGGTGGCCCTGTCACAACGGGCGCCGACAGCGTTGATCATTCCGTCGGATGTCCAAGAATTGGACTACTCGCCGCCGACGCACGCGTTCAAAATGGTGCCATCCAGCCTAGGCATTGAATGGCCGGCTATTGCTCCTGTCGACGACGCCATCGCCCGCACGGCTGCCATCCTGAATGAGGGCAAGAAGGTGGCCATGCTGGTAGGCTCCGGCGCGCGAGGAGCCCGCGAAGAACTTATCGAAGTCGCCGACCTACTTGGAGCCGGCGCAGCCAAAGCTTTGCTGGGCAAAGATGTGCTATCCGATGAATTACCTTGGGTGACAGGTTCTATCGGTCTGCTCGGAACCCGCCCCAGCTACGAGATGATGAGCGAGTGCGACACTCTGTTGACGGTCGGGTCCAGCTTCCCCTACACCCAGTTCATGCCAAAGTTCGGGCAGTGTCGATCGGTGCAAATTGATGTGGACGGCCGGTTCATCGGGATGCGTTACCAGTACGACATAAACCTGGTGGCCGACGCTAAAGCTGCCTTGCGCGCACTCATTCCGTTATTGCGCCGCAAAGAGGACAGGTCGTGGCGCGAGGGCATCGAAAAGAACGTGGCCCGCTGGTGGGAAACCATGGACATGGAATCGATGGTCACCACTGATGCCGTCAATCCGCTGCGGTTGTTCTCAGAACTGTCCCCACAACTCCCGGAAAACGCAATCGTCGTCGCCGATTCCGGCTCGTCGGCCAACTGGTACGCACGAAACTTGCGGTTTCGGAATGAAATTCGCGGCTCGCTGTCGGGCAACCTGGCCACTATGGGCCCGGGGGTGCCATACGGAATCGGGGCCAAGTTCGCCGAACCGACACGTCCAGTCATCGTTTTCGAAGGTGACGGCGCCATGCAGATGAACGGCATGGCCGAACTAATCACCGTTAAACGCTATTGGCGCGAATGGGATGATCCACGTCTGATCATCGCGATCCTGCACAACAACGACCTTAACCAGGTCACGTGGGAAATGCGCGCGATGGCTGGTTCACCCAAATTTGCTGAGTCGCAGAGCCTTCCGGATGTCGACTTTGCGGCTTTCGCAACTAGTCTGGGCCTCAACGCCTCGTCGGTCAAAGACCCGGACGAACTCGCGGATGTGTGGCGTGGCGCCTTGGCAGCGGATCGGCCGACTGTTCTGGACGTCTACACCGATCCCAACATGCCCCCGATCCCGCCGCACGCCACCTGGGATCAGTTCAAGGCCGCGACCGCGGCCGTCCTGGCCGGCGACGAGAACCGGGTCGGGTTCATCAAGACCGGACTCAAGACCAAGGCACAGGAATTTCTCCCGCACCAAAAGACCTGAGCTTTCGCTCTTGCGGTAGTTCATGGGTGGACGATAACGATCATGTGTTGCGGATAGCCGGCGACATCGGCAGCCTCCAACGCTGTGATCCTGGCAATTACGCTTGGCTGATGAGCACCACCGCGAAAAAGGTCGACTTACAGCGATTGGCCAACGCACTGGGCGATTATCGGTTCGCCTACCTCGTCACTGTGGGCGACGACTACCGGCTCCACACCGTCACCGTGGAACCCGAACTGCGCGAACGGGTGTTGGAGATCGGGTTGATCGGCGATCGAACCCGGGCGAACGTCGAGAGCCACGGCGCGGTCACGCTGCTGTGGCCGCCGACCGATCCGGATGCCTACTCGCTGATCGTCGACGGTCAAGCCCTGGTCATCGAGACCGACGGCGCGGCAGTGCTTCAGGTGTTGCCGACACGGGCGTTGCTGCATCGCAACGCGGACGGGCCGGGGGACGCAATCCACGACTGCGTCGTGCTGTCCCAGCCGTAGTGCCTCGACCTGCGGTTTGGCACCTCACCGCGAGACCTCGTCGCACTGACAGGTCGAGTTGATCCGCGCGTAACCGGAGCGACGAGTGTCGAAACACGCCCGCGCCACCATGGAGTCCTGGTTTGGTGCCGCGATCGCGGCCCGGGACGAGTGGGTGGTATGGCTTCCTCTGCACAGGTCGCCACGGTGTGTGGCTACTGCGGCGTGGGCTGCGGAATGGACCTGCACGTGTCGGAGGGGGTGGTGACGAAGGCCACCGGGCGGGCCGACCATCCCGCCAACCGCGGTCGGCTGTGCACCAAGGGCAACACCACCGCCGACATGCTCCGCGCCGGTGGGCGCCTCGACAAGGCCCTGCGCCGCCGCCGACGCGGCGCCGAAGCCGAGCCCATCGCGCTGGACGCTGCCATCGCGGAGGTCGCCACCCGGCTGTCGGCGATCCGCGACGAGCACGGACCCGACTCGATCGCACTCTACGTATCGGGCCAGATGACCACCGAGGCCCAGTATCTGGCCAACAAGCTCGCCAAAGGCTATCTGCGCACGCAATGGATCGAGTCCAACTCGCGGCTGTGCATGGCGAGCGCCGGAACGGGCTACAAGCAGTCACTCGGAGCCGACGGACCGCCGGGCAGCTACGACGACCTGGACAGCGCGGACCTGTTCCTGGTGCTGGGGGCCAACATGGCCGACTGCCATCCGATTCTTTTCCTGCGCATGATGGACCGGGTTCGGGACGGCGCCAAGCTGGTGGTCGTCGACCCGCGCCGGACCGCCACCGCAAACAAGGCGGACCTGCACCTCCCGATCCGCCCGGGCACCGACCTGGCGCTGCTCAACGGTTTGTTGCGCCTGGTCCGCGACGCGGGCGGCGTGGACGCCGATTTCGTCACCGCCCACACCGAGGGCTGGGAGCCGCTGGACGCCCTGCTCGACGAGTATCCGGCCGACCTGGTCGCCGGCATCACCGGCTTGGCCGAGGCGGACCTGCGGGCCGTCGCAGACCTGATCTGCGGGACCAAGAACTGGATGAGCCTGTGGACGATGGGCCTCAACCAGTCCACCCACGGAACGTGGAACACCAACGCGCTGTGCAATCTGCACCTGGCGACCGGCGCGATCTGCCGTCCGGGCGCGGGCCCGTTCTCGCTCACCGGGCAGCCGAACGCGATGGGCGGCCGGGAGATGGGTTACATGGGTCCGGGCCTGCCCGGGCAGCGCTCGGCGTTGGATCCCGACGACCGCGCCTTCGTCGAAGCCCGCTGGGGACTGCAGCCCGGCACCGTTCGGGCCGAGGGAGGAACCGGCACCATCGACATGTACCGGCGGATGGCCGAGGGTGACATCCGTGCGGCGTGGATCATCTGCACCAATCCCGTTGCCTCCGTGTCGAATCGGGCCTCGGTGATTGCCGGGCTGGAGCGGGCCGACTTCGTGGTGGTGCAGGAGGCCTTCAACGGCGCGGAGACCTCGGCGTACGCCGACGTGGTGCTGCCGGCGGCGCTGTGGGCCGAAAGTGACGGCGTGATGGTGAACAGCGAGCGCACCATCACGCATTGCGCACCCGCGATGAATCCACCCGGCGACGCCGTGCCGGATTGGCAACTGATCTGCCGAGTGGCGACCGCAATGGGATATTCTGGATTCGAGTTCGATTCCGCTGCAGCCGTTTTCGACGAGCTCGCCGGGTTTCACAATCCCCGCACCGGATGGGATCTGCGTGGCGTGGATTACCAGAGGTTGCGCCGCGGACCGGTGCAGTGGCCCGCGCCGCCCGGCGGTGAGGACCGCAATCCGATTCGTTACCGCAACGATGGCGTCAGTCAGGACCTGCACACCGCCGAGGACGGCACCGTGCCCGCGCTGGCCTTCCCCACGCCCACTCGACGCGCCCGATTTTTGCCGCGGCCCCACCTTCCGGCGGCAGAGTTGCCCGACGACGAGTTCCCGATGGTCTTCACCACCGGCAGGCTGGCCCACCAATGGCACACGATGACCAAGACCGGGCGGGTCGCCAGGCTGAACAAGCTCAACCCCGAACCTTTCCTGCAACTGCACCCCGAGGACGCCGCCCGGCTCGGGGTGCGTGACGGCGGCCAGGTCGAAATCCGTTCGCGTCGTGGCCGAGCCGTGCTGCCCGCGAACGTGGACGCCGCCGTGCGCCCGGGTGTCTGTTTCGCGCCCATGCACTGGGCCGACGCATTCGCACCCGATGTCGCCGTCAATGCGGTGACGAACGACGCTGTCGACCCGGACTCGCTGCAGCCGGAGTTCAAAGTCTGCGCGGTCAATCTCGCGCCGGTCGAAACCGGTTCCGCCTCAACCGAACTCACCACACAAGATGCACGGTCGCCCGTTGAAGCACTCGCCGCCGTGCTGGATGCGGTGCCGACGTCGGGCGCGCTGTCCGTCGACGAACGCTTGTTCTTGTCCGGCCTGATGGCCGGCATACGCGCGAACCCGCCCAGCGCCGAGCTTCCATTGCTGCCCGCGGTCACACCGCTGTCACCGGGAAATCGGGTGTGGGTCGACGGCGTGCTGGCCGGAATCTTCTCGCGTTCGGCGATACCGGCCGTCGCCGAACCCGGGCGAGTCGCGGGCGAACCGGTCACCACGGTGGTGTGGGCGTCGCAAACCGGCACCGCCGAAGAGTTCGCCGCCAGCTGCGTCGAATACCTCAACGGCGCAGGCATCACCGCGCGGCTGCGTGGTGCGGAAGAGGTCGCGGTCGCCGACCTGAGCGGCACGCTGCTGTTCGTCGTATCCACTACCGGGGATGGTGATCCGCCCGACAACGGCATCGCGCTGTGGGACGCCTTGGCCGCCGCCGAGCCCGGCGACCTCGACGACCTCAGATTCTCGGTTCTGGGATTCGGCGACTCCTCGTACGCCGACTTCTGCGGCTTCGCCCGCAAGCTGGACGCCCGGCTCGAACACCTTGGTGCTCAACGCTTTACCGACCGCGCGTTGTGCGAGCCCGACTACGAGACCGACCGCACAGGCCTGGACCGACCGCGTCACCGCGGCGCTGACCGATGGAGCAGCAGAGCAAACCAAATTGGAAGGGTCTGCACAACAAGCATATTCGCGAACAAATCCGCTGTGCACCACGATCAGCTCCAACCGTGCGCTGTGTGGCGCGGGCTCCGGCAAGGATGTGCGCAGCATCGGCTTCCACGTGCCACCCTCGACGCTGGAGTACGACGCGGGTGACGCACTCGGCGTGTGGCCACACAACTCGCCCGAGGTCGTCGCCGAGTTCCTCGGACTGTCCGGTCTGGATGGCGCCGCCGAGATCGCCGTCGGGGAACAGACCATGCCCCTGGCCGAGGCCCTGCGGCGAAGACTGGACATCACCCGAATCACCCCGGACCTGCTGCGGTTCGTCCGCGAACGGCATCCGGTCGACGAGTTGCAGTCCGCGATCGACGATCCGCCGCGGTTCGCCGAATGGGCCTGGGGCCGTCAAACCCTCGACTTGCTGACCGATTTCCCGGTCCGCGCAGAGATCGACGAATGGCTCAACGTGTTGCGGCCGTTGGCCCCGCGGCTGTACTCGATCTCGTCGAGCCCGCTCGAGGACCCGACGCGGGTCCACATCACTCCCGGCATCGTGCGCTTCGACTCTCCGCGCGGGACACCGCGGCACGGGGTGTGCTCGGGGCATCTCGCCGGCCTGGAAGCCGGCGCCGCGGTCGAGGTTTTCGTCCAGCGCAGCAAGCACTTCCGGCCGCCTCAGGATCCTCATGCGCGAGCCATCATGATCGGGCCCGGCACCGGTATCGCGCCGTTCCGCGGTTTCCTGCACGACCGCGCCGCGCGCGGGCACTCCGGTCACAATTGGCTCTTCTTCGGTGAGCGGCACGAAGCGACCGACTTCTATTATCGCGATGAGCTGGACGCCTTCGTCCAGTCCGGAGTGCTGACCCGGATGGATACCGCGTTCTCCCGCGACGGCGCCGCCAAGGTCTACGTCCAGGATCGGATGCGGGAGAACGCTCCCGACCTGTGGAAGTGGATCGCCGACGGCGCATACGTGTACGTGTGCGGCGATGCGGCGCGGATGGCCCGCGATGTCGACGAGACGCTGCGTGGCATCATCGCTCAGCAGAGCGGTCGCAGCCCCCAGAGCGCGACCTCCTACCTACACGCGATGTCGGCGGAGCGGCGCTATGTACGGGATGTCTACTGAGCACTGCCGGCGCAGGCCGCTGCACGCGATCATCCTTGCCGGCGGTGCCTCGACACGGCTCGGAACCGACAAGCCGGAGCAACGTGTCGGCGGGCGCCGATTGCTCGACATCGCGGTGACCGCCGTGGCCGACGCCGACGCGGTCGTGATGGTCGGTCCGCCGCGTGAGGTGCCGGCGGGGGTCACGGTGGTGCGCGAAGAACCACCCGGGCGCGGACCCGTTGCTGCGCTTGCCGCGGGCTTCGCCGCACTTCCCGACGGCCCGGCCGACGTCGTGGTGCTCGCCGCCGATCTGCCGCGCATCTCCGCAGAAGCCGTCGAAGCGCTCGCCGCGGCACGGGGCGAAGCGCCGGTCGCGCTCGCCGTCGACCACGACGAGCGGTTGCAGTACCTCATCGCGGTGTGGGATTCGGCGGCGTTGGCGACCGCGCTCAGCGCGGTTCCGTCGCGAATACGAGACTTGTTGCCGGACAACGCGGTCAGCGTTCATCTTGCCGACATCGCCGACGTCGACACTCCCGAACAACTCGCTGCGGCTCGGTCGCAGGCGGACCGTTCGCCCGACGGTGTCCGCTTCGCCGTACGTTCGGCGATCGGCCCGCTTCCCACCGTCGCACGCGAGTTAGCGACGGCCCTCGGCGCGGTACTGGCCGAACCGCTGTCAGCCGCAACATCGTTCCCGCCATTCGACGCGTCCGCCATGGACGGTTGGGCGATCGCGGGGCCGGGCCCGTGGATCCCCCAGGACAATGCGATCGCGGCCGGAACCCATAGCGGGACACTGGCCGCGGGACAGGCGCGGCGCATCGCCACCGGTGCGCGCCTGCCCGCCGGCGCGGAGCGTGTCATCCGCGACGAAGAGGTGGATGCGACCGGTGAATTGGTCCGTCCACGCGATACCGGGTCGGCCACCCGCGACGACACCCGTCGCCGAGGAAGCGAGTGGACGCCCGGCGCCGTTCTGGCGCCGGCCGGCACCCGGGTGGACGAAGCGCTCGTCTCGCTCGCTCGGTCCGCCGGTGTCGAGCGGCTCGTCGTGCGCGGACCGGTTTCGGTAACGGTGCACAGTTCGGGTGACGAAATCGATTCCAGACCAATGGTTCCCGATTCAGCCGAGCCGCTGCTACCCGAAACCGCGGCCGCTCCACTGGCTGCCCGGTTGCGGCGCCTTGGCGGAAAAGTCGATATCGGGCCACACCTGTCCGACGATACGGCCGTGCTTGCCGCGGCTCTGGCCGGCGACACGGATCTGGTGGTGGTCATCGGAGCGACCGGTCGCGGGGTCGCTGATCATCTGCGCGCGGCGATCTCTCAGGCCCGCGGCTTCGTCATCGCCGATGGCGTGGCCATGCGCCCGGGTGGTTCGGTTCTGGTGGCGGTGTTGCCCGGCGCCGACTCTCGGGCCAGGATCCTGCTCGGGGTAGGCGGCAACCCACTGGCCGCGGTCGCCGGGACAGCCCTGCTCGCGCCGGTTGTCGTCGATGCCCTTACCGCGGCCGAACCCTCGGCTGGTGAATTGATCGCGGTGCGCGGCCTGCCCAGCAGCGACAGGTGGCGGGTTGTTCCCGTCGAACCGGACGGCCGCGGAGCCTGGATCGCGGCGACACATGCCGCAACCGCGCATCTCGCGGCGATGGTCGGCCGACGCGGCTTGGCCCTCATTCCGCCTGCGGCCGGTGAAGGGGCGCTGGTCGAGCGGCTGGCATAACCCCTCACGCGCGCAAGCCACGCGGCGTGAGAAAGAGGTGACGACGCGGCAACCCAGCGCGACGCGACCGCAATACGCGGCTTCTAGCGTCGATCTCGGTAATTCGGGAAGGGAGCGCCGGAGTGGGTCAACGCACCGTAGCGGTGATCGGGCACGGCATGGTCGGGCATCGGTTCGTTGAGGCCTTGCGGGCGCGCGACACCGAAGGGCGTTGGCGCATCGTTGTGTTCGGCGACGAGGCCGATGCCGCGTACGACCGGGTCGGCTTGTCGTCGTACGTCGGAGCCTGGGACCGGTCGTTGCTCGCGCTTGCCGGCAACGACTACGCGGGCGACCATCTTGTCGAACTCCGTCTCGGCAGCGCGATCACCGGCATCGATCGCGCCGCCAAGCGTCTGACGGTTGCGGATGGTTCCGAGCAGGCCTACGACGCTCTGGTGCTGGCCACCGGCTCGTATCCGTTTGTCCCCCCGGTGCCCGGCAAGGACTCCCCCGGCTGTCATGTGTACCGAACGCTGGACGACCTGGATGCGATACGCACCGATGCCGAGGCGGCGCTGGCCCACGATCCCAATGCCGTCGGCATCGTGGTCGGTGGCGGGCTACTCGGCCTGGAAGCCGCGAACGCCCTGCGCCTGCTCGGAATCCGGCCGCATGTCGTGGAATTCGCGCCGCGGTTGATGCCGCTGCAGGTCGATCAGGCCGGCGGCGAGCACCTGATGCGTTCGGTGCGGGAACTCGGTATCGGCGTCACGGTCGGGGCGGGCACCTCGGCCATCGAGGGACTCGAGTCCGGCGGTGTGCGGGTGCGGCTGAGCAACGACGAGGTGATCGACGCCGCGCTGCTGGTCTTCTCCGCCGGGGTTCGCCCGCGCGACGAGCTGGCCAAGGCGGCCGGCCTCGACATCGGCGAGCGGGGCGGCGTCGTGTGCGACCTGAGTTGCACGACAAGCGATCCCGATGTGTATGCGATCGGCGAGGTCGCCGCGGTCGAGGGCCGTTGCTACGGCCTGGTCGGACCGGGCTACACGACCGCCGAAATCGTGGCCGACCGCCTGCTCGGCGGCGACGCTGAATTCCCCGGCGCCGATCTGTCCACCAAACTCAAACTGCTCGGCGTCGACGTCGCCAGCTTCGGCGACGCGCTGGCAGTCACACCGGGCGCATTGGAAGTGGTGGTCTCCGACCCGATCGGCGGTACCTACGCCAAGCTGGTGCTCTCCGACGACGCGCAGACCCTGCTCGGCGGGGTTCTGGTCGGCGACGCCTCCAGCTACGGCGTACTGCGGCCACTGGTCGGCTCACCACTGCCTGGTGATCCGGTCGCACTCATCGCTCCGGCCGGAAACGGCGGACCCGCAATAGGTGTGGGCGCACTTCCCGACGAGGCGCAGATCTGTTCGTGCAACAACGTCACCAAGGCCGACCTGTGTTCGGCCATCACCCAGGGCGCCTGCACGGTGGCCGACCTCAAGGGCTGCACGGCGGCGGGCACATCGTGCGGCTCGTGTGTGCCGCTGCTGGCCCAGCTCTTGGCCGCCGAAGGCGTCGAGGTCTCGAAAGCGTTGTGCGAGCACTTCTCCCAATCCCGGGCCGAGCTGTTCGAAGTCGTGGCAGCCAGCGGCATCCGGACCTTCACCGGACTGATCGAGCGCTACGGCACCGGAACCGGCTGCGACATCTGCAAACCGGTCATCGCCTCGATCCTGGCCTCGACCAGCTCGGGGCACATCCTCGACGGCGAGCAGGCCTCGCTGCAGGACACCAACGACCACTTCCTGGCCAACCTGCAGCGCAACGGCACCTACTCGGTGGTGCCGCGGGTGCCGGCCGGCGACATCACCCCCGAGCAGTTGATCCTGATCGGTGAGATCGCCCGCGACTACGGGCTGTACACCAAAATCACCGGCGGCCAACGCATCGACATGTTCGGTGCCACCGTCGACCAGCTACCCCAGATCTGGCTCCGCCTCGTCGAGGGCGGCATGGAATCCGGGCACGCCTACGGCAAATCGTTGCGCACGGTCAAGAGCTGCGTGGGCACCGACTGGTGCCGCTACGGCCAGCAGGACTCGGTGCAGATGGCCATCGACCTCGAGCTGCGCTACCGCGGCCTGCGGGCGCCGCACAAAATCAAAATGGCCGTCTCGGGCTGTGCCCGTGAGTGTGCCGAGGCGCGCGGCAAAGATGTCGGCGTGATCGCCACCGAGTCGGGCTGGAACCTCTACGTCGGCGGCAACGGCGGTATGACACCCAAACACGCCCAACTGCTGGCCTCCGACCTCGACAGCGAAACCCTCGTGCGCTACGTCGACCGCTTCCTGATGTACTACATCCGCACGGCGGACCGGTTGCAGCGCACCGCACCATGGCTCGACGAACTCGACGGCGGCCTCGATCACCTGCGCGAGGTAGTCATCGACGACTCACTCGGTCTGGCAGCCGATTTCGAAGCGGCCATGGAGCGCCACGTCGCCGGCTATGTCTGCGAATGGAAGGCCGTACTCGACGACCCGGACAAGCTGGCCCGCTTCGTGTCCTTCGTCAACGCACCCGGCGCCCCCGACCCCACCATCGAATTCACCGAGAAGAACGGCCGCACCGTGCCCGTTCTGATCGGCACCCCTACTGTGAGGACCCGCTGATATGGCAAAGCACTTCGATCTAGGCCGCTGGCGGCACGATTGGACCGCCGCGTGTTCTGTCGCGCGACTACAGCCGATGCGCGGTGTGGCTGTGCTGTTGCCCGACAACGCACAGGTCGCGCTGTTCTTGTTGGCCGACAACAGTATTCGTGCGGTTGGCAACGTCGACCCGATCGGCCGGGCGGCAGTGCTGTCGCGCGGCATCGTCGGCGATCGCGGCGGGTTCCCGGTCGTGCAATCGCCGCTGAAGAAGCAAGCCTTCAGTCTGCTCGACGGACGGTGCCTCGACGCCGACGGCGTGTCGATTCCGGTGTACGCCACCCGCGTCGGTGTGGACGGGACGGTGTGGGTGGCCAACTCTCCCGACATCCGGTTCGGCTACCGGCGCGTGGGAATGTCGGCGTGAGCGGCTACTAGCTCGACGCACCCGCGAACACGGGCGCCGTCAGCACGGCTTCCCGTCGACGCCGACACGCCAGCCGGATCACCGCGGGATGCAGACCCAGCGGCGCGGCCACCACGTCGGCACCCGCCTCGTAGAGACGACTCTGAAACAGCCCGTCCGCCAACAGGTATGAGGCCAGTGCGACCCTGCGGGCGCCCTCCTGCCGAGACTTCGCCACCACCTCGGGCACCGAGGGGTACCCGGACCCGTCGCGACAGGGCGCGGCGAACGCGATGGACACCCGGCGCCCCACCAAAGCCGACAGCGCCGCGGCCGTATAGCGCAACTCGCCGCGTCCCCGCGCATCGCGGGTGCCCGCCGCGACCAGCACCACGTGATCGTCGCGACGCCAGCCCGCATCGACCAACCTGCACAGCAGTGCGCGGGCCAACTCCGGCGAGGGGCCGAGCGGGCGGGCGACCGTCACGCGCCGGTGTCCGGACTCGGTCACATGTCGCGGGACGTCGACGCGCACGTGAATTCCGCTGGACAGCAACGCCGGTACGACGACCGTGGGTTGATCGCGCAACGCGCTCAACACTTCGGCGGGCGTGGGCCCAAGAACATCGACGAACCCGACCCGCACCGGCTCATCCAGCACCTCGGCAACGGCCGCGGCCAGATCACCGATCATTCTGACGCCCAACGGGTTTCGAGTACCGTGGGCCACCAGCAGGGTGGTCATTCCCGCGACCCGGCCTCGTCGGGCATGTAGTCCACCGCGAGCCGATAGCCGCGCTTGACCGCGGTTGCGATCAACTCCTTGGCGCCGATCGCCGACCGTAGCCGCGCCACGGCGGCCTCGACAACGTGCGGGTCGTCACCGCCGAGCGCCTCCAGCATCACGTCGCGCGAGACGACCGCGCCCGGAGCGGCCGCGAGCATTTTCAGCAGAACCAGCGAGTTGGGCGACAGGTCCCGCACGACACCGTCGACGACTGCGCAGCTGGCTCGCACACCCAGGCTGTGCCCAGCAACCACCAAATCCGGCTGCCGTCGGGGCAATTCATCGGCGACCACACGGGCTAACGCGCCGAGGCGCATCCGGTCGGGCTGCACCGAGGGAATCCCGGCATTGCACAATGGCCGCGCGGTCACCGGACCCACGCAGAACGGCGTGACCGTTGCTTTCATCGACCGCCGCACCGCCTCGATGAGCCGCAAATCGTCGGCGCGCATCAGGAACGAGGCCGCGGCCGGTGCCGAGGTGAACGTGACCGCGTCGACGCCGCCGAGTGCCACCTTCTCGATCAGACTGTCCAGCGGTCCCAGTTGCTCCGGTGGCTCCCACCGATACACCGGAACCCCGACCACGGTGGCGCCACGTTCGATGAGTGTGTCGACGAATCCCGGCACCGGATCCCACTCGTCGGTGGCGCCGTGTAGTTGCACCGCGACCCGTTTGCCTCTGAGGTCATCGACCGTCAGATGCGCGAGCACCTCTTCGGAGGACTCCGAGACCGGTGACCACGCCTCGCGCAGGCCGGCCGCGCGCAGCGCGCCGGTGGCTTTCGGTCCGCGGGAGATCACCCTGGCCTTGCCCAGGGCCGCCAGCAACTGCTCGGCGACTCCCCAGCCCTCGGCCGCCTCGACCCAGCCGCGAAAGCCGATTCCGGTCGTGGCGATGAGGACGTCCGGTGGCGCATCGATCACGTCATGGGTGGCCGCACGCAGTCGGGCGTCATCGGCGAGGGGAACCATGCTCATCGCTGCGGCGGCCACCACCTCGGCCCCGCGGCGGCGCAGCATGGCGGTGAATTCGTCCACCCGACGCGACGCGGTGATCGCCACGGTGAAACCGGTCAGCGAGGCACCGTCCGGCTCGGCGGTGCCGCCGCCTACGTCCGATCGCTCAGCCAATTTCCCTGCCCATTCCGCTGTGTTGTCTGACGAACTTATGAGGACGATGTTGCTGCCTCGATGCCCGCGATGTCGCCGCGATAAATTCGGCCTCACATATTGCCCGGCGGCACTGTGAGCCGGGGAAAATACCTGGTGAAGCGATGTCTAGCGCGATATACCAGCCTCGCTGAAGGCGTCCGGAGTTGCAAATCGTCAAAGTGTTCGATTGCTCACCGTCGGTGCCGCGCCGTCGCGAACTCGCGCTGATATGCGGCAATCGAGCGGTTACCTCCGTTAATCGCGGCGTGACTGCGAACTAATGGTCGGGCAACGGCCCGATGGTGAAGTTTCGGGCATGGGAATGCTTTCACGATTGCGCCGGCGCAGGGACCCGGGTGCGGCCGAGACGGCCAGCATCTATGACCGGATCGGCGGCTATGAGGCGATCGAGATCGTGGTGGATGAGTTCTATGCGCGGGTCCTGGCCGACAACCAGTTGTCGGACTTCTTCGCGGGATCAAACGTCAACAGGCTCAAGGGCAAGCAAACCGAGTTCTTCGCCGCGGCGTTGGGCGGCCCGGAACCGTACACCGGCGCGCCGATGAAGCAGCTTCACCAAGGCCGCGGCATCATGATGTCGCACTTCGCCTTGGTGGCAGGGCATTTGACGGACGCACTACGTGCCGCCGGAGTGCCGCCGACAACCGTCGACGAAATCATCGGTGCGATCGCGCCGCTGGCCGCCGATATCGCGTCGGACCACGCGACCGCCGGTATTTGAGGGGTTTGGCTGCGACAATGCCTGCATGAGCCGGACGTTCGACGAGTTGGTCTCCGAAGCCGCCGCGGCACCGGTCGATGGCTGGGACTTCTCGTGGCTTGACGGTCGTGCCACCGAGGAGCGCCCGTCGTGGGGCTACCAGCGACTGATGAGCCGGCGATTGGCGACCGTGACGGCCGCGCTGGACATCGACACCGGTGGCGGTGAGGTGCTGTCCGGAGCCGAGGTGTTCCCGCCGACGATGGCGGCCACCGAGTCGTGGCCGCCCAACGCGCTGCTTGCCACCAAGCTGCTGCACCCGCGCGGGGTCGTGGTGGTAGCCACCCGCGACGAGCCGAGGTTGCCCTTCGCCGACGAGGCGTTCGATCTGGTGACCAGTCGGCACGCGACCGTGGTCCGCTGGGCGGAGATCGCGCGGGTGCTCAGACCCGGCGGCGGCTACCTCGCTCAGCAGATCGGGCCCGCGACGATGCGGGAGCTCTTCGAATTCTTCCTTGGTCCGCAACCGTCCAAATGGGCTGAGCTGCAACCAGAGACGCAGACCTCGCAGGCGCAGGCCGCGGGCCTGGAGGTCGTGCAGATGCGATTGGAACGCATGCGCGCCGAATTCTTCGACATCGGCGCGGTCATCTATTTCCTGCGCAAAGTGATCTGGACGGTGCCCGACTTCACCGTCGAACGCTACCGCGAGCGGTTGCGTGAGATGCACGAGCAGATCGAGGCCGACGGCCCTTTCGTCGCGCATTCGACGCGACTCCTCGTGGAAGCCCGCAAGCCGTAGCGGCCGATCGGCGTGCAACGATCAGCGCATGAGCATGGCGACGATGGGCCTGATGGGCCTGACGGCGGGCGCTTCGACCGCGGGGATCCTGGGTCTGGTGCGACTGATGGGCGACCACTGGCTGCCGCAGATGGCAACGACTTCTGACCGCAAACATCAGTTGATCGCGAGTCTTCAGACGCAGCGGCACGAGACTGTCCAGCGCTGGCGGGCCGGGCTGGCAACCGCACGAGACAGCTATCGGCAATGGGAAGCCGGTCCCCGCAATCAGGATGCTCCCAACGCCGTCGGTGACGAATGGTTCGAGGGTTTGCGACCGCATCTGCCCACGACGGGCGAGGCCGCCACGTTCCGCACGGCGCACGAAATCCATTGCGACAACCAGACTGTGGCGTTGCTGTCGCTTGAAATCGGCCGAATCGAAGGGCAGTGGACTGATGAGGCGAGGAGCTATCCGCGCAAAGTCCGCAATTAATGCTCGCGCTGCAGCACGTCGAGCGCGTGCTGTAGGTCCGCCGGGTAGGGGCTGATGAATTCGACCTGCCGCCCGTCACCGGGATGGATGAACGACAACGACCGCGCGTGCAGCCATTGCCGTTCCAGTCCAAGCTTTTCCGCGAGCTTCGGGTTGGCCCCGTAGGTCAGGTCACCGCAGCACGGATGGTGCAGCGCGGCGAAGTGCACCCGAATCTGGTGTGTCCGACCGGTTTCCAGGTGAACATCGAGCAGGCTGGCGGCCACGAAGGCCTCGACGGTGTCGTAATGGGTCACGCTGTGCCGGCCGTCGGAAGTGACCGCGAACTTCCATTCAGGGCCGCGGTGCCGCCCGATCGGCGCGTCGATGGTCCCGCTGGAGGGGTCCGGATGTCCTTGCACCAGCGCGTGATAACGCTTGTCGACGGTGCGCTGTTTGAAGGCCCGCTTGAGCAGCGTGTAGGCCCGTTCGGATATTGCCACGACCATCACCCCGGAGGTGCCGACGTCGAGGCGATGCACGATTCCCTGTCGCTCGTGCACGCCCGACGTGGTGATGCGGTAGCCGGCCGCGGCCAGTCCGCCGAGCACGGTCGGCCCCGTCCACCCGACCGACGCGTGCGCGGCGACGCCCGCCGGCTTGTCGACGACGACGATGTCGTCGTCGGAGTACAGGATTGTCATGCCCTCGATGTCGACGGGCGTGTTCTCTATCGGCGCCGGCGGATCGGGAATCCGGACTTGCAGCCAGGCGCCCCCGGTCAGCCGGTCCGACTTTCCGACGGCCGCCCCGTCGAGTTCGACGCCGCCCTCTTCGGCCAGCGTCGCGGCGGCGGTGCGTGACACCCCGAGCAGTCGCGCCACCCCGGCATCGACTCGCATGCCCGCGAGGCCTTCCGGCACCGGCATCGACCGATCGGTCATCGAGGCCCGTCGACGCCCTTGGCAGGCTCCTCGGCCGCGTCATCGGTGCGCCGACGGCCGACCGTGTCGAAATCGAATCCCAGCGCCGACAGCGTCACCAGCAGGATGGCCCCGCCGACCACCGACGGGTCGGCGACGTTGAACACCGGCCACCAGCCGATCGACAGGAAGTCCACGACGTGCCCTCGCAACGGCCCCGGCGAACGAAAAAACCGGTCGACCAGGTTTCCCATCGCGCCGCCCAGGATCATCCCGAGCCCGATGGCCCACCACGTCGACACCAGCCGGCGACCCATCCAGACGATCCCGACCACGACCGCGCTGGCGATCAGCGTCAGCATCCACGTGTAGCCGGTGGCCATCGAGAACGCGGCGCCGGAGTTGCGCACCAGCGTCCAGGTCACCGTGTCGCCAATGATCGGCACCGGCTGACCGGGCGTGAGCAGCTTGACCGCCACCACTTTCGTGACGATGTCCAACGTCAGCACCACCGCTGCCACCGACAGCAGAAGCGGCTGCCGGCGCCGCGGCGCGACCTCGGTTTCCCCGGCTTTGTCGGCCTCGGCCACCGGATCCGCCGATCCCGCTGGTTGGTCAGTCACGCCCCCATCATCCACTAGTGCCGGGATCGGCCACGAACCGCCGCGCTGGCGATCGGCGCGGGACCGCCCGGTATGCGGGATCATCTGAAGGATGAGTCGCGTGACCGTCATCGCCACCGGCGGGACCATCGCCAGCAGCGCAGCGGCCGACGGGGTACAGCGGCCGACCCACGGCGGTGCCGAACTCGCCGCGGGCTTGGACGTCGACGTCGTCGACGTGATGGCCAAGGACAGCTCCCAGCTGGGGCCGGCGGACTGGGACGTCATCGGCGCGGCAGCCCGGAAGGCCGCCGACGGTGGCGCGCTGGGCCTGGTCGTCACACACGGCACCGACACCCTCGAGGAGACGGCGCTGTGGCTGGACCTCACCTACGGCGGCGCCGTCCCGCTGGTAATCACCGGAGCGATGCGCGGCGCCGACGCACCCGACGCGGATGGACCGGCGAATCTGCGCGACGCGGTGACCGTGGCCGCCGCGCCCGCCGCCCGTGGCTTCGGTGTGCTGGTGTCGTTCGCGGGTCAGATCCTGCAGCCGTCCGGACTGCACAAGGTGGCCGCTGGAAGCTGTTTCGCGGGCACCATGCTGGGTAGCGTCAACGGCGGAGTCACGCTGGCGCACAACAAGACTCGTCGCCCTCTGGGTGAACTGTCCGCGGCGAGCGCCCCGCGGGTCGACATCGTCGCGACCTATGCGGGCGGCGACGCCGCCGCGATGGACGCCTTTGTGGCTGCGGGGGCACGCGGCATTGTGCTGGAGGCACTGGGTTCGGGGAATGTCCCCGAAGCGGTGATCGACGGGGTGCGACGGCACTGCGCCGACGGAGTCACCGTCGCGGTGTCGACGCGGGTCGTCGGTGGCGGGGTCAGCCCGGGTTACGGTCCCGGTCGCGACCTGGTCGACGCCGGTGCGGTGATGGTGCCGAGGTTGCCTGCGAGCCAGGCCAGGGTGCTGACAATGGCCGCGCTGGCGGCGAAGTCACCCCTGAGCGACATCGTCGACCGCGTGCTGTGAGGCCGCCTCGGCAATGGTCGCGAGGTACTCCGGCCAGTCGAGGCTGTCGAGCGGATTCGCCGGACCGATGTCGGCGTTGTCAGCGGCGAATGTCCGCGCCGGGCCCGGGCCGCTGGCCCGGCTCTCGAAGCGCACGGTGACGACGCCGTGGCCGGCGCCCTGTACCCAACCGTGGCCGAACTCACGGTGGACGACGTCGTCGCCGATTCGCCAGCCGGTGGTCACTGTGGTCGCCGGCGCGAGGGCGTCCCGCTCGGCGGGCGCGCCGTCGTCGCCCGCCTCGGTATCGGACAAGGCCAGCTCCAGATCCGGGAACAGCGAGTCCTGCCGCACGCTCGTCAGGCCCGAAAACCCCACGCCGAGAAGGCGGATCGGGCCGATCTGGCGCGGGTCGAGCAGCAGCCTGCGAGCGGTCGCAGACAGCGCGGCGGCGTCGGTGGTCGCATAGGGCAGCGTCGCGGAGCGGGTCAGCGTGCTCATGTCCGACTTCTTCAGCTTCACCGTGACAGTCCGCGCGCCGCGGCCGTCGCGGCACAGCCGTTGGTGGGCATGCTCGGCGATCGGGGCGATTGCGTCGCGCAACTCCTCGAGGGTGGTCAGGTCGACAGCGAAGGTGGACTCGGCGCTGATCTGTTTCGCCACCGCGCGTTCGGCCACGGGACGGTCGTCAATCCCCCGGGCCAACCGGTGCAATGCCGGTCCGACGGTCGCGCCGAGGATGTTGCCCACCTCGGCGTCGCTCAACGCGGCGAGCTGACCGATCGTGTCGATGCCCAACCGATGCAGTTTCTCCTCGGCGACCGGGCCGATCCCCCACAGCTTGCGCACTGCGAGTCCGTCCAACAGCCGCCGCTCGTCGGCGCGCCGGACCACCTCGATGCCATCGGGTTTGGCCAAGCCGGACGCGATCTTGGCGATCTGCTTACCCGAGCCGGCGCCGACCGACGCGATCAACCCGGTCTCCTCGCGGACTCTCTGCCGTAGTTGCGCGCAGAACTCTTCGACCTCAGCCGCTGATGCGCCGGCCAACTCCGGTGGCTCGCCGAACGCTTCGTCGAACGACAGCTGCTCCACCACCGGCACCACCCCACGCACGGTGTGAAACACCCGGCGGCTTGCCACGCTGTACACCGCGCCGCGCGGGGGCAGTACGACCGCCGTCACCCCGATCAGCCGCCGCGCCTGATGCATCGGCATCGCCGAACGCGCGCCGAAGACCCGTGACTCGTAGCTGGCGCCGGCGACCACACCGCGTCCACCCAGCCCGCCGACCAGCACCGGCCGGCCCCGCAGAGTGGGCCGGGTGAGCTGCTCGACCGACGCGAAGAACGCGTCCATGTCGAGGTGCAGCACCCAGCGGGAATCCACAAACACCGATGGTATGTGCGCTACCGTCTTCGATCGTGGCGATGATTCCGTGTCAACGATCGTGTTGGCGCTCGAACCTCAGCCGTTGCACCCCGACACTGTCGACGGCGCGATGAAGGCCCGTTGATGAAAGCCGGCAACGACCGAGGTACGCGGTGGACGCGAGTCCGCGACGAATGGCGCGCACGGCTCGAACCGGGCGAACAGGCCACGGTCCTGGCCTGGGCTGCGTTCACCGTCACTTTCGCCTGCGTGCGCGCGCTCACCCACTGGATCCGTGCCGGTCACGGACCGTCAGGCGGAGGTATGCAGCTGCGCGGCAATCACTTCCATCACTACAACCTCGGTATCGCAATGCTGGCATCGGTGGCAGCGGTCGGCCTGCGGGGAACGGAGCGGCAGCGGCACCATCCGATCGCCGCGATCGCTTTCGGGTCGGCGAACGCGCTTATCGTCGACGAGCTTGCGCTGCTGCTTGATCTCGAAGACGTCTACTGGTCGACTGACGGCCGCGAAAGCGTCGACGCCGCCGTAGGCCTGATCGCCGCCGGTGGCACGCTGATAGCCGGTATCCCATTCTGGGCGCATGCACGGCGAGCGTTCAATTCTTCGAGATAGCCACCCGCACGCCGTCGCCGATCCCGGCGCCGTCGGTCGGCTCGCCGAATTCGAAGCTGGTGGCCAGGATTTCCGCGGCGATCAGCTCGCGATGAGTGGCCGCCCACTGGGCCCGCCCCGCCGGCACCGACATGACCACGCTGATCCGGTCGGACACGTCGAGACCGGCCGACTTACGCAGCTCCTGAAGCTCGCGGATGCGGTCCTTGGCCCAACCCTCGGCCTCGAGTTCGGGTGTCACCGCGGCGTCCAGCACCACCAGCCCGGCACCACCCGGCAGCGGCGCGGTGTACTCGGGATCGGCGGCGACCAGCCGCGAGCTGTACTCCTGTGGCTGCAGCACCGCGGGACCGGCGGTCAGCGTGCCGTCGGTGTTGACGACGCCCTCCCCCGCCTTGACCGCCTTGATGGCGGTTTGCACGTCCTTGCCCAGTCGCGGGCCCGCCACCTTGGCGTTGACGGTCAGCTCGAAACGCCCGTAGGCGGCAATGTCGTCGGTGAGCTCGACCGCTTTCACGTTGAGTTCGTCGGCGATCAGGTCGGTGAACGGCGACAGGCGCTCCGGATTATCCACCGCCACAGTCAGTTTCGGCAGCGGCAACCGCACGCGCAGCTTCTTGGCTTTGCGCAGCGAGGATGCCACCGAGCACACCTCACGCACCTGGTCCATCGCATCGACCAGCGCGGCGTCGGCGGGCAACAGGTCGGCCTCCGGCCAGTCGGACAGATGCACCGAGCGTTCGCCGGTGATGCCGCGCCAGATGATCTCGGTCGTCATCGGCAGCAGCGGTGCGGCCAGCCGCGCTGTCACCTCGAGCACCGTGTGCAGGGTGTCGATCGCGTCGGGGTCCTCTTCCCAGAACCGCGAACGTGACCGCCGCACATACCAATTGGTAAGCGCCTCGGTGAACTGGCGCAACTGTTCGCAGGCCCCCGAGATGTCGCAGCCGTCCAACGACGCCGTCAGGTCGTCACGCAACACCGCCAGCTTCGCCAGGATGTAGCGATCCAGCACGTTCTTCGAATCAACCCGCCAGGTACCGACTTTCGGCGCGTAGAGGGCCAGAAAGCTGTAGGCATTCCAGAATGGCAGCAGCACCTGGCGCACCCCGTCGCGAATGCCCTGCTCCGTCACGATCAGGTTGCCCCCGCGCAGGATCGGCGAGGCCATCAGGAACCAGCGCATGGCGTCGGAGCCGTCGCGGTCGAAGACCTCACTGACGTCGGGATAGTTGCGCAGCGACTTGCTCATCTTCTGTCCGTCGCTGCCCAGCACGATCCCGTGCGCCACACAGGTTTTGAAAGCCGGCCTGTCGAACAACGCGGTGGCCAGCACATGCAGGGTGTAGAACCAGCCGCGGGTCTGCCCGATGTACTCGACGATGAAATCGCCCGGGTAGTGCGTGTCGAACCAGTCGCGGTTCTCGAACGGGTAGTGCACCTGGGCGTAGGGCATCGAACCGGAGTCGAACCACACGTCGAAGACGTCCGGGATGCGCCGCATGGTCGACTGCCCCGACGGGTCGTCCGGGTTGGGCCGAGTCAGCTCGTCGATGTAGGGCCGGTGCAGGTTGTCGGGCCGAGTGCCGAAGTCACGTTCCAACTCGTCGAGGCTGCCGTAGACGTCGATCCGCGGATGGGCCGGATCATCAGAGGCCCACACTGGAATCGGGGTGCCCCAGTAGCGGTTTCGCGAGATCGACCAGTCGCGCGCGCCCTGCAGCCACTTGCCGAACTGACCGTCCTTGACGTGCTCGGGGTACCAGGTGATCTGTTGGTTGAGTTCGACCATGCGGTCGCGGAACTCGGTGACCTTGATGAACCAGGACGACACCGCCCGATAGATCAGCGGATTGCGGCACCGCCAGCAATGCGGGTACGGGTGGTCATAGGTTTCCTGGCGGATCAGCAGCGCGCCGTTCGCGGCGGCCGGGCCGGTGTGGTTCTTCAGATCGCGAATGATCTGCGGGTTGGCGTCGAACACGTGCTGGCCCTGGTAATCCGGCACGGTGGCGTCGAATCGTCCTCGGGCGTCGACCGGTGTCACCGGCACGATGCCGGCTTTGTCGGCTGTCGCCTTATCGTCCTCACCGTAGGCCGGGGCCAAGTGGACGATGCCGGTACCGTCGTCGGTCGTCACGAAGTCGGCTTCGAGGACGTGAAAAGCGTTAACGGAGTCCATGAAGTACGGGAACGGCGGTCGGTACCGCATCCCGACCAAGTCACTGCCCCGGTACGTACCGAGCACTTCCGGTTCTTCGCCGAATTCCCTTGCGTAGCAAGCTAACCGGGCCTCGGCCAGCACGACCCGGTGCTCTCCGGCCCTTATCAGTACGTAGCTGACGTCGGGGTTGACCGCCACAGCCTGATTCGACGGCAAGGTCCACGGCGTCGTCGTCCACACCAGCAGATGCGCTCCTGCCAAATCACCTGCGGTGATGGCGAATCCGACGGTCAGAGCCGGGTCCTGCCGACTCTGGTAGACGTCGTCGTCCATCCGCAGTTCGTGGTTGGACAGCGGGGTTTCGTCGCGCCAGCAGTAGGGCAGCACCCGGTAACCCTCGTAAGCCAGCCCCTTGTCCCACAGCTGCTTGAACGCCCAGATCACCGATTCCATGTAGGGCAGGTCGAGCGTCTTGTAGTCGTTGTCGAAATCGACCCAGCGTGCCTGGCGCGTGACGTAGGCGCGCCATTCGTCGGTGTAGCGCAGCACCGACTCGCGACAAGCGTCGTTGAACGCGGCGATACCCATCGCGTCGATCTGAGACTTGTCGGTGATGCCGAGCTGGCGCTCGACTTCCAGTTCGGCGGGCAGTCCGTGGGTGTCCCAACCGAAGCGGCGTTCGACCTTGAAGCCACGCATCGTGCGGTAGCGCGGCACGATGTCCTTGACGTAACCGGTGAGCAGATGGCCGTAGTGCGGCAGTCCGTTGGCGAACGGCGGCCCGTCGTAGAAGACATATTCGGGAGCATCGGCGCGGTTGGTGATGCTTGCCCGGAACGTATCGTCGCGCGCCCAGTAGTCCAGGACCTCGAGTTCCAGCGCCGGAAGATCCGGAGCGCCCCCGGCCGGCTTCGGATAGGTGTTCTCGGTCACTGCGTGTCGTCTCCATGTGCCGCTACCTGGCACGGGGACGACGGTGCGCTGGTGCGCAGACGCCGCGGTACCACCCCGCTTGCCACGCTGAAGCGTGGCCGCTCGTCGCTCGGCTGTGACGGGCCAACCCGTTCGGGTCTACTAGGTCCGCATCAGTACAGGTGCGGGCTGTTCTTCCGAAGGCTCCCCGGTGATGGCCGGATCAATGCCAATGCCGCAATTCTACGGGCCACCGCAATCCGACGGTCTCCGCCCCGCTGACTCAGGGTGGCTGGGGTCAGCGCGCCTAGCCCTTGAAGTAGACGATCTGATACGTCGTGGCGAGCAGCATCCCGCCACGACTCCACAGTTGCGCGCTCTGGTCGAAGAATCCACGATCGAAGCGGTTGGCATGCGCGGTGCCGAGGATGTAGTCGTCGCCCAGCGCCGCAAGATGCCCGCCATCGGCATGAAAGTACGTCGTCATCGAAATGGTGCCGGACGGCACCATGCCGCGGCGCAGGAAAATCCGCGGGAAAAAGATGTCTGACAACGCGGTCAGTGCCGCGAAGTCGATTCCGCGTTGCGCGACGTCGCGAACCCACAGCGTTGACACCGACGCGGGGCCGGTCTGGATCTCACCACCGGAAAACGAACCGTCGACAAAACGCATGTCGTACATCTGAACCCAGGTCGGCAGGTTCGTGTGATTGGTGCGCGGAATCTCGTTGGGCGCCGGCACCACCGGCATCGTTGCTTCGGTGTCCGACCAGGTGTCCCGGTGGTTGCCGAATACGGCGGTGGCGGTCGTCTTCACCTCGCCGTCCTGGCTGAGTTCGACAATCCAGTGCTGATTCGTTCGATTGGTGCGCGCAGCCCGCCGAGAGATCTCGAAAGCACCGTCGGCGATGGGCGCGGCGAAATTCACTGTCAGAGCGACGGGCTCACCGAGGCAGTTGGGATGGAATTCGATGGCGCGCAGCAGTGCCGCGGCGGTGATGCCGCCGAAGGGCCCCACCATGTTCGCCCACTCAGCTTGCGTCCGGCCACGTACGACATCGTCATCAACCACCTCGAACTCGAGCGCGCGGTCCAACGGGTGCGATGACATCGATGCATCTCCTGAGTTCGACTCTGCTGCAGCAGCGTTCGCGATCGTCGGTGATTCCAGACGTCAGCCTACATCTGACTCAACTTGCCTCAAGACAGGCCTGAGGTCGTTACACTCCGTCGGTGGCATTCGATCCCGTGTTCGCCCGCGACGTGGCGCTGCCCTTGGCGCAGGCCGCCTACACCGTGATGGGCGGCGGCCCAGCCGCCTTGCCTGCCGGCTACAGCCAGACCAGCCTGATTCAGGCGGACGCCGTGGTGCTGACCGCGATGACCGACCCACACCCCGCCGTCGCCGCGATGACTCAAGACACCAACATCTTTGGACTGATGGGACACAACATCGCCAGCCGCACCGCTTTCGTGTCGTTTCGCGGCACGTCCGATGTCGCGGAGTGGGTAGCCGACATCGATGCCATACCCGACGACTACCGTCCCATCAGCGGGTTCGGCCAGGTGCATTCCGGCTTTCAGGATGTCTATCAACTCGTGCGCGCCAACATCGCCGCCAATCTGGCGACCGCGGCGGCCGGGTGTGATCAGATTTTGGTCACCGGGCACAGCCTCGGTGCGGCGCTCGCCGTTCTCGCGGCGCCCGACATCGCCCGGAACATGCCCCCGAACACGATCGAGCCCCGGCTGATCACCTTCGCGGGTCCGCGCGTCGGGGCGAGCGATTTCGCTTCGACATTCAACGCACTCATCGAGAGCTGCTATCGCGTAGTGAACTTCCTTGACATCGTGCCGTATCTGCCTCCCGCGCCGTATGTGCACGTCGGCGCGGCAATCGACGTCAATAGCGGCGGCGCGGTTCAGATCGGCTGGCGCCACAGCCTGGCCGCGTATCAGAACGGATTGTCGGCGTACATCACGGCTCAGCAGTAACGCAAAGCTCCCGGCCCCAAAGCGGTGACACACCTCGGGTACCGGGAGCGTGGGACGCCCTTCAGGCGCCGACTTCAATGACGCCGGCGCGCCACAGCGCGGCGTAGAGCTGACGCAGCGGAACACACAGCAACCGAGCGGCACCGTCGACCAACGGGTCGCCGCCCAGCAGACGCGAGTCGGGTCGCTTGGAGGCCTTTGGCGTCGGCGATGTCGTGGGCGCCGGGTCCGGCACCAGCGTCAGCCGTGGCGCGGCCGTTGCCGCTACTACCTCGTCGTAAAGAACAGCGGTCATGATCGCCTCCTACGCAGAAAGTCAAACGGGCACAGTGGGATTCGTGTCCGTCCGAAACGGCGTCGAGCAGGCGGGAAGCCGTGAGTAGCGGAAAACGCTCAGCTAGAAGGCAATGCGCCGCAGGCCGGATCGGGACGAAACGAAGCCCGGATATCGATCCGGACTAGAACTGGAACTCATGTGTCCCTCACCTCCTCGCGGTCGCGCCACGTGCGGATACTTCGCACACTTCACACGCAAGCAGGGAAGCAGAACCCGAACATCGTCGGGAAGTCCGCACCCCACTCGTCAGAGTTTCGGCACTACACGCCGTATCCGGAAGATTCCGGAAGCCACTTGGGCTCAACCCTTAAGCCGGGAGGAGCTGTCCTGACCCTGGGCGTCTCTCGACGTTCGGGGTCAGTGGCCTATATCCGTGTAGACGCCTCACCTAACGAGGTGCTTACCGTGTCGATGATGCACGAACATCCCGCCCGGGTCAAACCACCACACCGAACACGCTGACCAGCCGTTACGGATCCGTGACCCGCTGCCTAACTCTCCCGGGGCCGCAGCCCGTTGAGGGCGAAGGACACCACGATGTCCGAGACATCGGCCGCGCTGACCCCGTCGTCGGTGGTGAGCCGGCGATGTGCCAGTTGGCCGATCAGCGCCGCCAGGCTGAAGGCGAGCATCCGCGGCGGAGCGCAGCGGCTCCCAATTTCGATCCGGCCGGTCGCTCGCCGCGGCGATTGCGGTCGCAATATGCGCGCGCAAAGCGTCTCCTTCGGCGCCCATCAGCGCATGGAAAAGCTCATCTTTCGAGTCGAAGTACTAATTAACCGACCCGTAGGCCAATCCCGCCTCCCCGATATGCGAGATTGTCGTGGCGTGAAAACCATTGCGCGCAAACACTTTCTTAGCCGCGGCCATGATCTCGTCGCGCCGCCTAGTCTTGTCTTCTTTACTGACTGCCCGCCCGCCTGCGGGTGCCCCTATCCTCGATCACTCTTCGACTACCCCCTTGAGAAGTTCCACGACATCAATGAATTCGGCAATCATGTCCAGCACCACACGCCTGGCCGGTTGGACTCTGTCCATCGAACCCACCACCTGTCCGACGAAATAGGTGGCCAGTTCGCGTGCTTTCGAATCAGATTGCGCAGCAGCATGATTGATGCGCAACTGGGCATCGCCGACCAGCGCCGTCTGCAGCGGCATCTGGAGCGGATCGGGGTTGTCTTCGCGCTCCCACTCGTCGGTCCACGCGGTGCGCAGCATGCGTGCCGGCTTGCCCGTCAAGGAGCGCGATCGCACGGTGTCCGACGAGGTGGCGGCAAGGAACTTGTCCCGCACCACAGTAGGCGTCTCTGCTTCCTCGGTGGTCAGCCACACCGACCCACACCACACCCCTTCCGCGCCCAGCGCGAGCGCTGCGGCGATCTGACGTCCCCGGGCTATTCCGCCCGCCGCTAGCACCGGGATCGGTGCCACCGCATCGACCACCTCCGGAACCAGCACCATCGTCGACACCTCACCGGTGTGCCCGCCCGCCTCGGTTCCCTGAGCCACGATCAAATCGACACCGGACTCCGCGTGCCGCCGCGCGTGCCGAGTGCTGCCGGCGAGGGACGCGACGAGCACGCCGTTGTCGTGAGCGCGAGCGGTGAGATCCGCCGGCGCCGGTCCGAGTGCGCTGGCGATCAGTCCGATGCGATGACCAAAGACGACGTCGAGCAGCGGCTCGTAGCCTTTCGGTGAAATGTTCAGTTGGCCCGGCGCCCGGCGCTCCCGATCGTCGGATGGCTTTATCCCGTAGCGGATTAACAACTCGTCGACGAACGCCCGGTGCTCCTCGGGTAACAACTCGCGAACCTGTCCCTCGTCGATGCCGCCACTGTCGTGCCCGACGTACTTGGGCGGCAGCAGCAGATCGACGCCATACGGTTTTCCGCCGGTCTGCTGGTCGATCCAGCTCAGCTCGCTTTCCAGTCGCGCTGGACTGTGTGCCACGGCGCCCAGAACGCCGAAGCCGCCGGCGTTCGACACGGCGGCCACCACATCGCGACAGTGGCTAAACGCACAGACCGGAAACTCCACGCCGAGCATTTCTGCCACTCTCGTCCGCATCGCCATGACGCTACGAATTACTGATTACCGTGTCAATATGCAGCCACGAATTACTGATTGATATGTCAATCGCACTGATATTTAACTGACCGACATGTCAATCAAACTTGGCCTGCACGAATCGCTAATTCTTGGTCCGAAATCACCTACTTCTACGTAGCCGCAGGCACGATGAAGGGCTAGATACTGCTTTAGGGATGATTGTCGGCCGTTCGACGTACATCGATTATGGCTCTCGGTATTCGTTCAACGGTAAAGAGGTGACAACTCCGGTTACCATTGTTGCGTCCGTTTTTCCTTCAACTGAGCACGCATTTTCTGCGATACGTTTGCGACCCGCTCTGCCAGGTGATATTGATCTGGCCATTGGAATTTCGCTGGACAGGTTACGGTCTCGGCGATGCCGTCCCAGTCCTGCTCATAATCGACGTAGGTGAACGCCTTTTCATTCGGCTGCAGGCTCGCGCGTTCACGCAGAACACTGGGAATGGTCAGTTCGGCCACACTCGTCACCTTACCGCCGCAGGCAGCCGGCGCAATCGCTATGCGCAGCGAAAAACGTTGGCAGACAATGACTGACGTGTCAGTCAGTTACGCTCGCGGCTGCCGTCCATCCGGTGGCCAACTGGCCACGTCCTCCTCGAGCGGCACCTGCAAGCTCTGCAGAATAGAGGAAACCATGCGCCACGCACCGATCGCGGTGACCAGTTCGACCAGCGTCGCGTGGTCGTCACCGAACACCCGCTTGCACGCCGCCCAGCTGTCCGCACTCACCACACCGTCGCGCACCACATCGTCGGTGGCAGATAGCACCGCCTGCTCGGTTGATCGGAATCCGTTGTGAGACTGCCAATCTCGTACACCAGCTAGATCATCGGCGCTCACACCAAGGCCCTGGGCGACCCGCCAGTGCTGGGACCATTCGTACTCACAGGCGGTCAGCCAGGCGATGCGCATGATGGCAAGCTCGCGCAGCCGGGAATCCAACGTGCCCTGCCAGAGCATCCTGGCGAGCAGATCATTGAGACCCGAAGCCAGCTTGGGGTGGTTCAGCAGTACCTGGAAGATGGCGAGCTCGGCCATGTAGTCCGGGACGCCCGCTTCGTCGGCAGCGGCTTTCGCCTCGTCCACTGCCAGACGGGGAACCCGGCCCTCTCGGTCAGACGTCACGTATCCGTCAGACCCGTTATCCGGCAACGGCTCCGCGCTCGCCGAACGGCGAACCGAGGTCGGCCACCCGCTCGAACCCGTCCTTGCGTGCCGCGGCCGCACCGATCCGACAGAGCGCACTGGTCGCAACCAGCCCGCCGTGGTCGACGAGCACGAAAGGCGTGAGGAGCCGGTTGTGCACAAACCCGATCGCCAAACCGCTGTCCGGATCGGCCCAACCGACGGAACCACCCAGACCGACATGGCCGAACCCCGGCACCAGACCCAACGGCAGCTGGTGGTAGCCGAGATGGAAGGACAGCGGTATCACCAGGTTCCCATCCGGTCGCCGGCTTCGCCGGCCGACGAGTCCCGCCGTCACCTCGGGCGACAGGAATTGGGTACCGTCGATGCGGCCCCCGTTGGCGAGCGCTGCGTACATTCGCGCCAGACCGCGTGCCGTCGCGACACCGTTGGCCGCCGGAATCTCGGCGTCCAGTAACGGAATGTCGCCTTGGGCAGCCGCTTTCACGCCCGGAAAGTACATCGAGCTGAAGCCGGCGGCCTGCGGAATCGCCGCGATCATCGGCGCCACCGTATTGAACACCGGATTCTGAAAAGCACTCTGCGGCATGATGATTTGCGCGGCCCGGGTCGGCGCATCGGCGGGTGGCCGGCCAAGATGCAAACCGTCGGTGCCCAGCGGTTCGGCCAACTCCGTGCGGATCAGTTCCCGCATGCCTCTACCGGTGACCGCCCGCGCCAACCCAGACAGCAGCCACCCGTAGGTCAGCGCGTGGTAGGCGGACTTGCCGAAGGAATAGCCCGGTCGCGCGGCGGCCAGGCGGCGTTCCATCAGCTTGTGGTCAAGCAGGTCGTACTTGCTGGCCCCGCGCAATGCCGAGAGCCCAGCCTGGTGCCGCATCATCTGCCGGACGGTGATGCCGGCCTTGCCCTTCGCGCCGAATTCCGGCCAGTATTGGGCGACGGGTACGTCGTACTCGATCAAACCGCGGTCGACGAGACGGTGAATGACGGTCGAGGCCATGCCCTTGGTTGCGGAGAACACCATGGTGCCGGTGTCGGCCGTCCACGGCACCCGCCCCCGCCGATCCGCGTAGCCGGTCCAGACGTCGACGACGGGCTCCCCGTCGAGGTACACCGCCAATGCCCCCCCGCCGAATCGGCGTCCGTGGAAGGTGCTGGCAAAACTGCGCACCGCGCAGGCAAAATGTGGATCGGCTGCGCCGTGAACGCCGCGCGGGAGCACGGACCGGCGGTTGCCCACTACTTCGAGGGTCATGATTCGAATTTAGTTGCTTCACTCTATTAACGAAGTGAAATTTACCCTTCCGTTATGAACCTAGTTCCAAGATTTGCTGAGCGGCCAACGCCGGCGTCAATTCACCAGTCAGGACCCGTCGCTCGATATCGGCTCGGGCGTTGCGGACCGCGGGGTTGGACAGCACCCGGTCTAGGACGGTGTCGCGGACCATCTGCCACGTCCAGTCGACTTGTTGGGCCCGTCGCCGCGCTTCGAACTCTCCGGCTTCGGTCAGCACGTCCCGATGCCGCTCGACGGTGCTCCATAGCTCTTCCAGTCCGCTACCTTCCAACGCGCTCATGGTGAGAATTGGTGGACGCCAGAGGGTTTCACGCGGATAGATGAGCCGGATCGCCCCGGAAAGCTCGCGAGCCGCTTTGCGCGCCTCCGTCACGTGATCGCCGTCGGCCTTGTTGACGACCACGATGTCGGCGAGCTCGAGCACGCCCTTCTTGATGCCCTGCAACTGATCACCGGTGCGTGCGAGCGTCAGGAAGACGAAGGTGTCTACCATGTTGGACACCGCGACCTCGGACTGGCCGACACCTACCGTCTCGACCAGGATCACGTCGAACCCGGCGGCTTCCAGCAGCACGATGGTTTCCCGGGTGGCCTTGGCGACACCACCGAGGGTTCCCGACGTCGGCGACGGCCGGATGTATGCGTTTGAATGTGTTGCCAATTGCGGCATTCGGGTCTTGTCGCCGAGGATCGATCCCCCAGTGCGGGTCGACGAGGGGTCGACCGCCAGCACCGCGACCCGGTGGCCCTGCCCGATCAGGTACATGCCGAGGGCTTCGATCGTGGTTGACTTGCCGACTCCCGGGACCCCGGTGATGCCGACGTGCAAAGCGTTGCCGGCGGCGGGCATCAACTCCAGCAGAAGTTGCTGCGCGCGGTCGCGGTGATCGGCACGGGTCGACTCCACCAGCGTGATCGCCCGTGGCAGCGCGGAGCGATCGCCGTCGCGCACCGCCGCGGCGAGTGTGTCGATGTCACCGCCGTTGTCGGTTGCCATGCGGCTAGAGGGTGTATCCGAGTCGCTCGGCCAGTTTGTGCAGCAGATCGATCGCGGCGTCGGCGATGACCGTGCCCGGCGGGAAGATTGCGGTGGCTCCGGCCTCGTACAACTCGTCGAAATCGCCGGGCGGGATCACGCCGCCGACGACCACCATGATGTCGGAGCGACCGACCTCGGCGAGCGCGTCCCGCAGCGCGGGTACCAGCGTGAGGTGGCCGGCCGCCAGCGACGACACCCCGACGACGTGGACGTCGTTGTCGGCGGCCTGCCGGGCCACCTCGTCCGGCGTGGAGAACAGGGCCCCCACGTCGACGTCGAACCCGATGTCGGCGAACGCCGTTGCAATCACCTTCTGTCCACGGTCGTGGCCATCCTGTCCCATCTTGGCGACCAGGATCCGTGGCCGTCGACCGTCGGCCTCGGCGAATTTCTCGACGAGTTCTACGGCGTCAGCCATGTTCTCGGCCTTTCCAGCTTCGTCGCGGTATACCCCGGCGATGGTGCGGATCTCGGCTTGATGGCGGCCGTAGACCTTTTCGAGCGCGTCGGAGATCTCACCGACGGTCGCCTTGTGCCGGGCCGCGTCGACGGCCAGGGCCAGCAGGTTGTTACCGAATCCGTCTCCATCTCCCTTGCCGGCTCCGCCGGAATGGGCCGCCGCTGCCCGCGACAGGGCCGCCAGCGCCGCATCGACCGCCGACTGGTCCCGATTCGCCCGCAGCTCCTTTAGTTTGGCCAATTGCTCGGCCCGGACCCGGCTGTTCTCGACCTTGAGGACCTCGACTTCCTGGTCCTCTTCCACCTGATACTTGTTGATGCCGATCACCGGCTGGGCACCGGAGTCGATGCGGGCCTGGGTCCGCGCGGCCGCTTCTTCGATGCGCAGTTTGGGGATGCCGTCGTTGATCGCCTGGGCCATACCGCCGTGCTCGGCGACCTCGGCGATGTGCGCCCGGGCCCGCTGCGCGAGCTGATGCGTCAGCCACTCCACGTAATACGAACCGGCCCAGGGGTCGATCGGCCTGGTGGTGCCGGACTCCTGCTGCAGCAACAACTGCGTGTTACGGGCGATGCGAGCAGAGAAGTCGGTGGGCAATGCCAGCGCCTCGTCGAGAGCGTTGGTGTGCAGCGACTGGGTGTGACCCTGGGTTGCGGCCATCGCCTCGATGCAGGTGCGCGCGACGTTGTTGAACGCATCCTGGGCGGTCAGCGACCACCCGGACGTTTGCGAATGGGTGCGCAGCGACAGCGATTTGGCGCTCTTCGGATTGAACTGCGCGACCAGCTCGCTCCACAGCAGCCGACCCGCCCGCAGCTTGGCGACTTCCATGAAGAAGTTCATGCCGATGCCCCAGAAGAAGGAGAGCCGGGGCGCGAACTTGTCGATGTCGAGGTCGGCGTCCAGGCCGGCCTTGATGTAGTCGACACCGTCGGCGAGCGTGTACGCGAGCTCCAAATCCGCTGTGGCCCCGGCCTCTTGGATGTGATAACCGGAAATCGAAATCGAGTTGAACTTCGGCATCTTCGCGCTGGTGTAGGCGAAAATGTCGGAGATGATGCGCATCGACGGCTTCGGCGGATAGATGTAGGTGTTGCGCACCATGAACTCTTTGAGGATGTCGTTCTGGATGGTGCCGGCCAGCTTCTCCGGCGGTACCCCCTGCTCCTCGGCGGCCACCACATACAGCGCCAAAATCGGCAGCACCGCGCCGTTCATCGTCATCGACACCGACACCGACGAGAGGTCGATTCCGTCGAACAGCTGGCGCATGTCCAGGATGGAATCGATGGCCACACCGGCCATTCCGACGTCGCCCTGCACCCGCGGATGATCCGAGTCGTAGCCGCGGTGGGTGGCGAGGTCGAACGCCACCGACAGACCCTTTTGTCCGGCGGCCAGGTTGCGTCGGTAAAACGCGTTGGACTCCGCGGCGGTGGAAAATCCGGCGTACTGACGAATCGTCCAGGGCTGGTTGACATACATCGTCGGATAGGGCCCGCGGACGAACGGCGGTTCGCCGGGAAAGGTGTTCAGCGGGTAACCGCTGGACTCGACACCGGCGCGGTCGGCGGCGATGTACACCGGCTTGACGTCGATGTCTTCCGGGGTGTGCCACACCAACTGGTCGGGGGTGTACCAGTGCGCGGCCGCGGCCGCGGCGATGTGCTTGTCGACAGCCTCCTCGGTCGACGGCGCGACGCTACGTTCGCTGTCCAGTGGGACATCGGAGAAATTGCCGACAACGGGAGTTGTGGTGGTCATGGTCGCTATGCCCCCAACCGGTCGAGCAGGTTCGAAAGCGCTTCTACCGCATTGATTTTTGCGGTCAGAAACACGTCGGGCTGATGTTCCGCCTCGGTCACCGCTTTCGCCGGACCGGCCAGGCAGACATGTGACACCCCCGCGGCGCGGGCTGCCTCGACGACGCCGGACGCCTCGGTGCCGTACCGGGCATCAGTACCGCACACCACCGCCACCACCGGCTGAACCCGCGCCGGAGACCGCCTTGGCAACACCGTCGACGTCGACAGTTCCCGGATTGATCGCCTCGATGCCGCCGGAGGCCAGCAGGTTCGACGCGAAGGTGGTCCGGATGTTGTGTTCGGCCAGTGGGCCGAGCGGCAACAGCAACACCTGCGGTCGCGACTCGGTGCGGGCGAGGAACGCGTCCGATCGGTCACGCAACGCTTCGAACTCGGCGGCGTAGCGGATCAGCTTGCCGGCCGCGAGCGGTGAGTACGACGAATTGCTCTGAGGCAGAGCGGGTTCGGCGATATTCGGATATTCGTTCACGCCGGTGATCGCGGTCCTGCGATGGGCGATGTCGTCGGCGCGACGGGCGGCTATCTCGGCGATCTGTTCCGATATGTAGTCGCCCGCGTCGACGAATCCGCCGTGCCGCTCGATGGTCTGGAAGGCTTCCCACGCCTGATGTGCCAACTGGTTGGTGAGGTCCTCGACGAACCACGATCCGCCGGCGGGATCCAGGATTCGGCCGACGTGCGACTCCTCGAGCAGCAGCAGTTGAATATTGCGGGCCATCCGGCGGGCGAAACTCGTTGCCATACCCGGGAATCCACCGTCGATCGCGACGTCGAAGGGATACACCAGCACGGTATCGGCGCCGCCGACACCGGCGCCGAACGCGGCCAGCGTCGTGCGGAGCATGTTCACCCACGGATCGCGCTGGGTCATCATCGGCAACGATGTCTCGGCGTGCACAACGGCTCCGCCGCTGTCGGGCGCACCGACGACTTCGGCGACGCGTGCCCAGAGTCGGCGCAACACCCTTACCTTGGCGATGGTCAGGAACTGGTCGTCGTCGGCGGCCAGCCGGAAACTGATCTGGGGTAGCGCCTTGGCCGCCGGCAGGCCCGCCTCGGTGAGCTCCCGCAGGTACGACACCGCGGCCGCGATGCTGCCCGCGAGTTCCCAGGTGGCGTTGGCGCCCAGATTGTGAAAAGCGGGGCCGTCGACGGTGATCGCCCGGACCCCGGTGGTGTCGACCACCCGGGTGGCCATGGCTACGACCTCCGCCAACGGCGGGGCCGGCCGCTCGCTGAGCGCGGCGGTGAGCGGATCCGCCCCCAAGTCGATCGACAGGATTTCGCGCTGATCGGGTTCGACGCTTGCCCACCAGTTCGAGCATCACGTCGGCGGCGGACCGATAGTCGGCTCCGGCGTCGAGTATCACCGGCGCCATGCTCAGATAGACGCCGTCGAAGACCTTCTCGAGTTGGGCGGGCAACACACCGGACTCCCCCACCCGGACCAGCAGCGCGCTGACGCCCTCGGCGAGCGCGGCCAGCACCGCGGAGTTGACGTCTTCGGCCGCCACCCCGGCCACCCGATTGGCCGGGATTGATTCCGCGACCTTCCAACCCGACTTGACGTCACGTAGCGCGTCGGCGCCGCGCAGGAAAGGCCACTCGCCCGGCAGCGGCGGCTCGGGCTGCTCGTCGAGCGCCGTGTACAGCGCCCGAATCGCGACGGCCTCGTAGGTACGGGTTTCCAGCATCTGCTCGGGCTCCGGCCCGAGCGCCAGGATTTCCTCGACGTTCCGTCTCGTGCCCTTGGCCAGGACTCCGGCCACCGCGGTGCGCCAGCGGGCGCGGCCCTGCTCGAGATCGGCAGGCTCAGCGGACACATCGACTGACACCGGCGGCTCCTTGTCCAGCACGTGACATCCCGACGCTGGTCTGTCACCCGAGAACCAGGCTAAATGATGGTCGTTAGTGTCACGCCTCACACCGCGAACTGCGAGGATTTCGAGCCATGACGGGCTGTCGGAGTAAGGAGTACCTTACGAAGGTAGACCCGCTAACGTTAGGGCGATCATGCGTACGCAACCGCAGGGTGCACACGATCAATCCGAGACGATCGTGCTTGCGCAGCTGAGCCCCGGAAAGCGGGCGACGGTTGTCGGAACGAGCGCACAGGCCAATCCGGTCATCGCGAACCGGTTGGGACAGTTGGGCTTTCGCGCCAAGGCCCGCGTCGACGTCATCCGTCGAGCCCCACTGGGCGATCCCACCATCTACCGGGTGCACGACACCGAACTCTGCCTGCGCAACCGCGAGGCACGGCTCATCGAGGTCGTCCCCGATACGGACCGATGACGGCCTGCCATGACGTCGAAGGTTCCGCGGTTGCCGTCGCCGGCGTCCGGCGAATCGCGCTGGTCGGCAGCCCCAACGCCGGCAAGACCAGCGTTTTCAACCACCTGACCGGCCTACGCGCCAAGACCGGCAACTACCCGGGCGTCACGGTGGGACGCAGCGTGGGCACCACCACCGTCGACGGCGTCCCGATCGCCGTCGAGGATCTGCCGGGCACCTACAGCCTTGACCCGATCAGTCCGGACGAGCAGGTGGTGACCGACCTGCTCGCGGGCACATGCCCGGGCATCGACCCGCCCGATGCGATCGTGCTGGTCGCCGATGTCACCACGCTGCGTCGGTCGATCCTGCTGATCGGGCAGGTGCTCCGGCTGGATCTGCCATGCCTGCTGGCGCTGACCATGGGCGATGAGCTGGCTTCTCGCGGCGGACGCATCGACGCCGACAGGCTCTCGGCGGCGCTGGGCATCCCGGTCGCCGCGGTCGTCGCGTCGCACGGCTCGGGAATCGCTGACATGCGGGCGCGATTGGCGTCGTTCAAGCAGTGGCAGCGCCCGCCGGTCCTTCCCCCGGTCAGCCAGGACGACATCGATGCGTGGGGCCAATCGGTGCTCGAGGCAGCCGATTACGTTGCCCCGCAACCGGATCGACGCACGGCGCGGATCGATCGGGTGCTCTTGCACCCGCTGTGGGGCACGGTCATCTTCTTCGCGGTGATGTTCTACTTCTTCCAGGTCTTGTTCACCGCGGCGGCACCCCTGCGCGACGGCATCGGCAGCGCGCTGACCTGGTTGGGCGGCCAGGTCGCCGAGCACGTCGGCAATCCCGTTCTGCGCGGACTGCTGAGCCAGGGACTCATCGGCGGCGTCGGGACCGTGCTGCAGTTCATTCCGCAGATCGTGTTGCTGTTCTGTCTGCTCGCGTTCCTGGAAAGCGTCGGCTACATGTCGCGGGCGGCGTTCCTGATGGACCGGGTGATGGCCAAGACCGGTCTGGAAGGTCGTGCGTTCGTGGCGATGCTGTCGTCGTTCGCGTGCGCGATCCCCGGCATCATGGCCACCCGGACGCTGCCCTCGTCGCGCGATCGGATCGCGACGATCGTCACCGCTCCGTTGATGACCTGCTCGGCACGCCTGCCGGTGTACACGTTGCTGGTCGGGCTGCTGGTGGCGCCCCAGACCCGATGGTGGGGCCTCAGCGCGCAGGGCGTCACGATGTTTCTGCTGTATCTGGGCGGCGGGCTGTCCGCGCTGCTGGCCGCGCTGGTGGTCAAGTCCACCATCCTGCGCGGCGATCTGCTGCCGTTCACCATGGAGCTGCCGCCCTACCGGCTGCCGTCGCCGCAGGCGATGCTCGCCGCGATGTGGAGCGCGGCGCGGGTCTTCCTGCGCAAGGCCGGGACCATCATCCTCGCGACGTCCCTGCTGTTGTGGGCACTGCTGAATCTGCCCGTCCGCGAGGCCCAGACCCGGGGTATGTCGACGACCGACGCGACCGCGTACGTGATGAATCACAGCTTCGCCGCCGATGTCGGTCGTGCTGTCGAACCCGTTTTCGCGCCGCTGGGCTTCGACTGGCGCACCGACATCGCGCTGGTCGGCTCGCTGTCGGCCCGCGAGGTGTTCGTCTCGACCCTGGGCCAGGTGGCGGCGGCGACCAACCCGGAGTCCCCGCACGAAGCCCTGGCCACGCTGACCGACGATCACGGGCATCGCATCTTCACCGCCCCGACCGTGATCGCGCTGATGGTCTACTTCATGTTCGCGCTGCAGTGCATGTCCACGATCGCGGTGATGCGCCGCGAAACCAACACTTGGCGATGGCCCGCCTTCGCGTTCAGCTACATGTTCGTCCTGGCTTGGGTGATGGCGTTCGTTGCTCGCGCGATTGCCGTGGGCCTGGGCGCATGATCCCCGTCCACGCCACCGCGACGGCGAATCCGCAGCAATTGCGCTGGGTGGTCGCGGCCGAGCGGTTGCCGGCCCGCGGCAGCGTGCGTCAGGCCCCGGGCCGCCTCGGCGAACTGCTGCACGACGGGGTGCTCGACGCCATCGAGGTGCGCTCATCCGATGTGCTGATCACGCTGCATCGCGGGGGTAACTGGCGCGAATTGGGCGACGACGTCCGTCAGGCGCTGTCGGACGCGCTGTCGGACCGGACGGGCTGGCACGTTGACCCGGCAGCCGACGCCACCGCTGAGCTCGCCGCGACCACGGCCGAGTTGCTTGCCGGACCGATCGCCGCGCTCGCCGAATCCCATGGCGGCTCGATCGAATTGGTGTCGATCGACGGCGACAACGTCAACGTCCGGTTGTCAGGCGCCTGCCACGGATGCCCGGCGGCAACCACCACGCTGCACGACAACCTGCAGCGTGAGCTGCGTCGACGGTCTGGCCGTGACATCACGGTCATCAGCGAAAGCCGTACGGCGGCAATGCCATTGGGCCGCAAGTTGCTGTCCCTATTCGTCCGCTGACCCGTTGGTCGCCGTGAGACCGTAGGCTGCACGCTGTGACCGGACAGGCCCGCAGCTTCGCAGACATGCTGCGTCCGCTGGGTTCCACGCTGGCCGCCACCGCGCGTCAGGTGTCCAAGCGTCGATTGATCTTGACGTCGGTAGTGGTCGTTGCCCTAGTCGCGGCGGCGCTGCTCGTTCGGTTGCCGTCCGCGGTGGAGTTGCGAGACTGGGCGATGACGATGGGTCCGTGGTTACCGCTGACCTTTCTTTGCGGCCACATCGTGGTCACCGTATTGCCTTTTCCGCGTACCGCATTCACGCTGGCCGCCGGTTTGCTGTTCGGGCCGATTCTCGGTGTCACGCTGGCCGTGACGGCGAGCACGGTCAGCGCGATGATCGCGCTGGGGCTTGTTCGCGCCGCCGGCTGGCAACTCAACCGATTGGTGCGTCACCAGGCCGTCGAGAAGGTCGATGCCCGGCTGCGCGAGCGGGGCTGGGTCGCGGTGATGTCGTTGCGGTTGATCCCGGTGGTGCCGTTCGCGCCGCTGAACTATGCGGTCGGCGCGTCCGGAGTCCGAGTCCTGCCCTATCTGTTGGCGACGGTCGCGGGCCTGTTGCCCGGGACCTCGGCCGTGGTGATTCTCGGCGACGCACTCACCGGTCACGTCAGCCCGTTGTTGTTCACGGTGTCGCTGTGCACGGGCCTCATCGGGCTTGCGCTGTTCGCCTACGAAATTCGTCACTACCGGCGACACCACCACCACGCCGCGGGGGCTGACGTCGATAGTCGGCAGCCGGAGCCCGGCAGCGGTCGGCGCTCGGCGATACACTGAGAAACTGAAGTATCTGTGGACCGCTGCGTGGTCCTATCCGCCTGAGAGGCGACACATGGACGTCAAGCACCTCGTTGCCGCGGCGGCAATCGTCACAGCGACACTCACCTGCGGTTCGGCGGTCTCCACAGCCGCGCCGCTGGAGCCCCCTCCGCCGGAACCGAGCGCGGCGTCCCCCACACCCCCGCTCAAGGCCATGAAGTGCTGGCCGTACGGGCGGGTCGGCCCGGGCAGCGCTCGAGGCGGTGGCGGTGTTCCGGTCTACCCGCCGCCGTGCCCGCCCGGCACCCCGCACTGATTCCGCCTCGGCTGAGCGTGGGCTAGTCGCACCCCTCCACCAACTCGCGGGCCTCTTCCTCGGTCTCGACGGTGGGCGGCGATCCGGGTAACCGCCGGCCGGCGACCTCCGGCGTGAAGACCAGCGTCGCCATTCCCACTGCGCCCGCCACGATCAGCATGTACGCGGGAATCATGAGGTTGCCGGTTCCGCTGACCAGCGCCTGGGCGATCAACGGCGTGGTCCCACCGAAGGCGGAGATCGCGACGTTGTACGAGATCGCCAACGCTCCGTTGCGGACGTTGGTCGGGAAAAGCGCCGGCATCGTCGCCGGCGACGTGCTGTCGAAGCACAACTCCATCAGCCCGATCAACAGCACGCCGGCAAAGACCAACACCAGACCGCCGCTGCTGCGGATCAACAGGAATGCCGGGATCGAGGCCGCGATCAGCAGCAGGGATCCCGTCCGCATGATCGGCTTCACCCCGATGCGGTCCGACAGCGCCGCCACGGGTACCAACAGCATGGCCAGGATCGTCAGCGTCGCGGTGATCATCGCCAGCCCGGACGTGTGGCTGATGTGCGCGAAGACCTTCAGGTAGGTGGGCAGGTATCCGGTCAGCATGTAGTCGGCGGCGTTGGACGTGTAGACCAACGCAGCGCAGATCAGCATCGGCTTCCACTGCTCGGCGATGGTCCGGCGATAGCTCACGCCCTCGTTGGACGACGAAGCTCCATGCTCACCCTCGTAGGCGGGCGACTCCTCGAGTCGCGTCCGCATGAACACCGCGACCAGCCCGAGCGGCGCGCTCAACAGCAGCGGAACTCGCCATCCCCACGTCAGCATCTCGTGGTTCGGCAGCCAGGTCTGCAATCCGGTGACGATCAGACCCGCGGCGACGAAGCCGGCCAGATTGCCCAAAGGCAGGAATCCGACCACCCTTCCGCGAATCCGGTCGGGTGCCTGTTCGACGATGTAGGTCATCGCGCCGACGTACTCGCCGCCAGTGGACAAGCCCTGAAACACCCGCGCAACGACCAACAGAATCGGCGCCCAGATGCCGATAGTGCCGTAGCCCGGAAGTAGGCCGGTACCGGTCGTCCCGATTGTCATCAGCACGATCGTGATCACCAGCACACGCTTGCGCCCGATGCGATCGCCGAGCGGGCCGAAGATCATTCCGCCGATCGGGCGTACGACGAACGCTGCCGCCAAGGTGCTGAAGGTGGCGAGCAAGTGGACCGCGCTGACGCTGTTACCCGGGTAGAACACTTGCGCGATCACGGTGGCGATGTAGCCGTAGACCCCGAAGTCGTACCACTCCATGAAGTTCCCAATCGAGGCACCCCTGAGGGACTGCCGCATCACCTCGGGGTCGGTGACCTGGATCTGATCGCGGGTCCACCGCCGCCGGCCCGGACCGATTCGCCGGCGTGACGTATTCATCAGGCGGTCAGATACCCATTACCTGGTGATTCGAACGTGATGCGACGAGAAGCGGCCGCCTTCATGTCGTTGCCAGTAAATTCAGAGGTTGTTGCGACAGCATGGCGGCATGACAGCGGCCAGCTGGCTGCGGTCGCAGCTTCCGGCTCTGGGCGCCCGCATCCTGCGTACGCGCGCACTGATGCGAGCACCCATTTGGATCTACCGGTCCGGCGCCGGCGCGCTGCTCGGTCCGCGGCTTCTCATGCTCGAACACGTCGGCCGGAACTCCGGGCTACGGCGCAACGTCGTCCTGGAAGTCCTTGATCATCCGTCGCCGAACAGCTATCTCGTTGCCTCAGGATTCGGGGAGAAGGCGCAATGGTTGCGCAACATCAAGGCCAACTCCCAGGTGCGGGTCTATCTCGGTAGCCGCCGTCCCGCGTCGGCGACCGCGCGGATCCTGACTCGACAGGAAGCCGGCCGCGCCCTCGGCGACTACGCCCGTCACCATGCTCAGGCGTGGAACAGGTTCAAGCCGGTGCTCGAACGGACGCTCAGCAATGCGATCGAGGAAACCAACCCTTCGGTTCCCATCGTGGAACTGCGGCTCGCCTAGACCGGCTCCGGTCCTTTCGCGGTCAGCACGGCATACGTCACCAGAAAAGACGCCGCCGGAATGGCGTTGACGAGCTTGTCGCGGACCCGCAGATGCGCGCCGACCGCCAGCGCGAAGTACAGCGTCAGCATGGCCGTCGTCAGTCGCGCCAGCGCGGGCACACGGCCGGCCGAGAGCAATCCGATCACCGACGCCGCCTTGGCCGTCGGCAGGAGCCAGCGGATCTCCGGCGGGACACCCAAGCTGTCCAGGCTCTTCGCGATCGGGGGAATCGGTATCGCGCATGCCACCGCATCGAGAGCCTGGAACGCGGCGAGGCCGGCGTAGGTTTTCGGCCGGGTCAGCGAGCCCATCTCACTGCCCGAGTTGGTGGCGCGCCGGCAGTACCTCGTCGACCGGTTTGCGCGCGTCGGCTTCGGCCTTGGCCACCGCCTGAAGCAGGGCAGGGTCGGTCTCGGTGGAGAACCAGTCGGCGACGTCGCTGTCGTCCTCGATCTTGGCCGGGGCGTCGTCGACGGGCGACGGGGCAAAACGGAACACCCCATCGTCGCCGGGTGCGCCGAGCGACTTGTAGAAGCCCTGCAGCGCCGTCCCGAAGTCGCTGGGTACCACCCACACCTTGTTGGCGTCGCCCTCCGCCATCTTGGGCAGAGTCTGCAGGTACTGATAGGCAAGCATTTCCGGGGTCGGCCGGCCGGCTCTGATCGCTGCGAACGTCTTCTCGATCGCCTTGGCTTGGCCCTGCGCCTGAAGGTAGGTAGCCGCTCGTTCACCCTGAGCGCGCAGCATGCGGGACTGCCGGTCCGCCTCGGCGGCCAGGATCGCGGCCTGCTTGGCACCTTCGGCCGCCAGGATCTGCGACTGCTTCTCGCCCTCGGCCTGCGTAATCGACGCCTGCCGCATGCCCTCGGCCGTCAAGATCACCGCCCGCTTCTCACGGTCGGCCTTCATCTGCTTCTCCATCGACGCCTGGATCGACGGCGGGGGGTCGATGCTGCGCAGCTCTACTCGGGCGACCCGCAGTCCCCAACGTCCGGTCGCCTCGTCGAGCACGCCGCGTAGCTGTTGGTTGATCTGATCTCGTGAGGTCAGGGTCTGCTCGAGCGTCATGCCGCCGACAACGTTGCGCAAAGTGGTGGTGGTCAACTGCTCGACACCCACGATGTAGTTGCTGATCTCGTAGACCGCGGCTTGTGGGTTGGTCACCTGGAAGTAGACGACGGTGTCGATGTTGAGCGTCAGGTTGTCTTCGGTGATCACCGGCTGCGGCGGGAACGACACCACTCGCTCCCGCAGATCGATCCGGGCCCTGACGCGGTCGATGAATGGGACCAGCAGGGTGAGTTGCCCGCTGACGGTCTTGCTGTAGCGGCCCAGCCGTTCGATCACAGCGGCTTCCGCCTGTGGAATCAGCGCCACCGACTTCGCTACCACGATGACGGCGAACACCACCAACACAGCGAACAACAACAACCCGGCAGTTGCACCCATGGGATCTCCTCAAGCTCTCAGCGGACTATGGACTTTTCCAGACCACCGCGGTGGCCCCATCGATATGCATGACCGTGACCTGTTCGCCGGGTTCGAACTCGTCACCGTCATTCAATGGTCTCGCGGTCCACACTTGACCGTCGATTTTGATCTGGCCCTCGTCGCGAGCCACGTGATCGAGCACCAGCGCGCGCTTGCCCTCCAGTGCTTCGATGCCTGTCGCGAGGCTTTTCGGCGGGGTCAGCCGTCGTCGCAGGGCCGGGCGAACCAACGCCAGCAGCAGCACCGAGACGACCAGGAACACCATGCCATCGCCCCAGATCGGCAGGTCCGTCAACCAGCTGGAACCGGCGGCGGCCAACGCGCCACCACCCAACATCAACAGGAACATGTCACCGGTGAGCGCCTCCGCGCCGGCTAGACCCAACGCGACGATGAGCCATAGCACGGCCGCAGACATGCCGTCAGGATATCGCGTGCCCGGCCTTGTCCACGACGAACAACTAGACTGCGAATTCATGTGGTGCCCAAGCGCAACGCTCTCGGTGTGGGCCAATGCCTGGCTGGCCGGCCAGGCCGCGCCCGATGACGTCCTCGACGCGTTATCTTGTTGGGCCCCTGCGCAGTCCGTTACCGCGTATGACGCGGTGGCGGCGGGCCACACCGGGCTGCCCTGGCCGGATATCCATGACGCCGGCGTGGTTTCTCTGCTGCAGACGTTGCGGACGGCTGCCGGACGGTCGTCGACCGGAACGCCGTCGATCTCGGTGGTACTGCCCATTCCCGGCGACGTCCGCGGCCTGGTCCCGGGAACACAGTTCGAGCGGGACGCGATCGCTGCGGGCGAGGCGGTGATCGTCACCCACCCAGACGATCCCGGGATCGCCGTCGGGTTGGTGCCGGAATTCGAGTACGACGAATCCGACGACGAGCTCGCGATACCCGAACTCGCCGCCCTGTCGTGGACGGTGTATTCGTTGGCCGACGTCCCGACGATCGACCACATCGACTTGGGCGAGGCCGAGTACGACTTGCGGCTGGCCGTCCGGTCCGCTGCGGACGCCCTCACCACCATCGGGCTCGGATCAGCCGGAGTCGATGTCGACGATCCGCGCGGCATGGTCGAGCAGTTGCTGGAATCCACTCGGCACCACCAGGTTCCCGAGCATGCTCCGACGCGCGCACTGCGGGTCTTGGAGAACGCCGCACACGTCGATGCGATCATCGCGGTCAGCGCCGGACTGAGCAGAATCGGCACCCAGTCGTTGTCCGAGGCGCAGATCGCCACCGACGCGCTGCGACCGCTGGCCGGCGTCGTCCGATCAGCAAGAATGGCTGCGCTCAGCGCGATGCTGCACTCTGCCTGGCAGCGTTAGTTCTGGCTCGCGGTTTCAGCGGCGCAGTGCGGCGGGCGGCATGGCTCGCCGTTGAAGCCGGCCGCACATCCGGGCACCGGGTCCGACCCGTTCACCCGTGCCGGCGCGCGTCCCTGGCGGAGTTCGTCGATCAGATCCACCGCAAGGCGGGCGAATCGCGGGTCGGCGTTGGGAGTGCTCACCCGCGCGAACGCGATACCGGCCGCGTCGGTTTGTTCGCGTAACTCGGTATCCAGATCCCACACGACTTCGATGTGGTCGGCGACGAACCCGATCGGGCAGACGATGACGGCCGTCGTCCCCTTATCGGCAAGCCCGGCAACGTGATCGGCGACGTCTGGTTCCAGCCAGGGCACCTGCGGCGGACCCGAGCGCGACTGCCAGACCACGTCGTACTCGTCGTACGCCGGCGGCCGCCGCGACAAGCTCTGCTGCATAACGCACTTGGCGGCTGTAGAGCTTGGGGCCGAGGCGGTCGTCAGCAGCGATCGGGACCGAGTGCGCGGTGAAAATCAGCCGCGCATCCGCGGGCACCGTCTTCGCCGCGGCGGCGAGGTTCTCGGCGAACATTTCGACGAACAACGGGTGGTCGAAGTATCGCCGGAGTTTGACGAGTTCGGGAGCGCCGGGACCGGCCGCACGCCGGGCCCGGTCGAGATCCTCGGAGTACTGCGTGCATCCGGAGTAACCGCTCCACGCCGACGTGGTGAACACCGCGGCACGCCGAATGCCGTTGTCGCGCATGGTCGCGACCGCATCCTCGACGTACGGCTCCCAGTTGCGGTTGCCGAAGTAGACCGGGATGTCCAACCGCGCTCGAAGTTGGTCGATCAGACCGCGGTTGATCCCGTTGATCGGCGATACTCCGCCGAAGTGCAGGTAGTGCTGGGCCACGTCGTCGAGCCGTTCCGGTGGCACGTTGCGGCCCCGGGTGACGTTCTCCAGGAACGGCCACACCTGCTCCGGCCCTTCCGGCCCCCCGAAGGAGAGCAGCAGGACAGCATCGAAATCCATTGAGCGCTACAGCAACTGCGTGCTGGCGCCGCCGTCGGCGTAGATGATGGTGCCGGTGGTGGCCGGCAGCCACTCCGACAGTAGGGCGCACACCGTCTTGGCTACTGGCGTCGGGTCCTTCATGTTCCACCCGATCGGGGCCCGCTGATCCCAGCCCTCTTCGAGCAGCTGCATTTGGGCGCCCGCCTCGTCGCCAAGTGCTCCACCGACGATGGCGCTCATCGCGAGCGTCCGGATCGGTCCGGCGGCAACAAGATTGGAGCGCACCCCGAACTTGCCGGCCTCGCGGGCCACGAACCGGTTGACCGATTCCAGCGCACTCTTGGCCACCGTCATCCAGTTGTACGCCGGCATCGCCCGCGTCGGGTCGAAGTCCATACCGACGATGGAGCCACCGGAATTCATGATCGGCAGCAGCGCCTTGGCCATCGAGGCATACGAATATGCCGAGATGTGAATGCCTTTCGAGACATCCTCGTAGGGCGCATCGAAGAATGGGTTGACGCCCATGCCGGTCTGCGGCATGAAGCCGATCGAGTGCACCACGCCGTCGAGCTTGTTGCCCTCACCGATCTCGGCCGTCACGCGCTCGGCCAGTGTGTCGAGGTGCTTCTCGTCTTGCACGTTGAGCTCGATCAACGGCGCCTTCTCCGGCAACCGGTCGGCGATGCGCTGAATGAGCCGCAGCCGGTCGAAGCCGGTCAGCACCAACTGGGCGCCCTCTTCCTGGGCCACCTTGGCGATGTGGAACGCGATCGACGCGTCGGTGATGATCCCGCTGACCAGGATCCGTTTACCTTCGAGCAGTCCTGCCATATCTGTCCTGATTCCTTCGTTCTTACGAGCCGGTCAGTGGCCCATGCCCATACCGCCATCGACCGGAATGACCGCGCCGGAGATGTAGCTCGCGTCTTCGGAGGCCAGGAAGCTGACCACACCGGCGACCTCGGCGGCGGTGCCGACTCGCTTTGCGGGGATGAAATCCAGCGCACCCTGTTGAATCCGCTCGTCGAGCGCACGGGTCATATCGGTGTCGATGTAGCCGGGGGCGACCACATTGGCGGTCACGTTGGCTTTGGACAACTCCCGGGAGATCGAGCGGGCCATGCCGATGACGCCGGCCTTTGAGGCGGCGTAGTTGGCTTGGTTGCCGATGCCCCAGGTGCCCGATACCGAACCGATGAAGATCAACCGGCCGAACCGCTTTCGCTGCATGCTGCGCGATGCGCGCTGAACCACCCGGAATGCGCCGGTGAGGTTGGCGTCGATGACCTTCTCGAATCGCTCCTCGGTCATTCGGATGAGGAAGGCGTCCGCGGAGACGCCGGCATTGGACACCACCACTTCGACCGGACCCTGATGCTCTTCGACCGTGGTGAACGCGCGATCGACGGCCGCGCTGTCGGTGACGTCGCACTCGACACCGAACAGTCCCTCGGGAGCGCCGGATCCGCGATGCGTGACGGCGACCTTGTGGCCGTCCGTCGCCAACCGCTGAGCGATTGCCAGCCCGATCCCGCGGTTTCCCCCGGTGACCAGGACCGAGCGAGACACGAATGGGGGCTTGCCACCGTCGGTGGCGTGGGGGGCCGTGTCAGTCACTCGGACAACCTATCGCTTGACCACGGCGTCGTTGAAATCGCCTGGCTCTCATCGGCTGCGCTGATCAGGTCGGCAGCCGCCGGTTGATCAGCAATGCGGCCAGCCCGGCCAGGGCCAGTACCAGCGAACCCAGACGCAGCCAACCGATGCTGGCGTCACCCCTGATCGTCTCGTAGCCGATCTGCTGCTGCAGTGAGGCGTACACCTGCTTGAGCTCCTGCAGATTAGAGGCGCCGTAATGGTTGCCACCGGAGAGTTCGGCAACCTTCTTCATCGTGGTGTCGTCGACCGGCACCGGCTGGCGTTGGCCGTTGATTTCAACGAATCCGTACGGAGTGCCGAACGAGATGGTCGAAATCGGCACACCCTGGTCCTTGGCGGTGCGCGCAGCGGTGAACGCCCCCTTGGGGTTGTCCGGGTTGGTCGGCATCGTCTCTTTACCGTCGGAGAACAACACGATGCGGGCCGGTGGCGGGGTGTCGCCCCCGCCGATCACCGCGCCGACAGTGGCGATGGCCTGCAGCGCGGTGAAGATGCCCTCGCCGGTCGCGGTGCGATCGGCGAACTGCAGCTTGTCCAGCGCGGCCTTGGTCGCGTCGCGGTTGGTGGTCGGCTGGACGAGCACGGTCGACGTGCCCGCGTAGGCGATCAGGCCGAGGTTGATGCCGGGCGTCAGTTCACCGGCGAATTCCTTGGCCGCGACTTCAGCGGCGGCCATTCGGTTGGGCTCGACATCGGTGGCCCGCATGGACTGCGACACGTCGATGACGAGCATGACGACCGCGCGGTTGCGCGGGATCCGGACGTCGTGGGTGGGGCCGGCCATTGCGATGGTGAACAGCAGCAGCGAGGCCACCAACAGGATCGCGGAGAGGTGTCGCCAACGCGTGGGCTGTTTGGGCGCAACGCTTTCCAGCAGTTCCATGTTGGCGAAGCGCAGCATCCGGCGCTGCCTGGCGATTTGGGAGAAGACGTACAGCGCGACGATGGCGGCGATCACGACCAGAAACAGGAAGAACCACGCGTGGGCGAACCCGGAGAGCGTCATCGGCCCGAGCAACGGCAATGTCATAGCAGACCCGTCTTCATGGTTAGGCCCGACTCGTGGAGAACGCGAGTCACTGGCGCCCCGCCAATGCACCGCGTCGGCGGGATTCGACGAAACGGACGATGTCGGCAATCCAGTCGCGGTCGGTGCGCAGCGAGAGCAGCGGCGCCCCGCAGCTGCGCAACGTGCGGGCCACGTCGGCGCGATGCGCGGCTGCGGCCTTGGCGAAGTCGTCGCGCAACTGCTCGTCGATGGTGAATTCGCGGGAACGCCCGGTCTCGGCGTCTTGCAGGATCACATCGCCAACGTCGGGCAACTCGACGTCGCGCGGATCGAGGATCTCGACGCCGAGCACCTCGTGGCGGGCGGCGATCGCCCGCAGCGGCCGCATCCAGTTGATCGGGCCGAGAAAGTCGCTGATGATCACCGCCATACCGCGGCGGCGCTCGGGACGGCGCAACGCATCGATGGCCACCGAGAGATCGCCGCGCACACCCACCGGCGCCTTCGGCATGGTGGCGATGGTGCGCAGCATCGTCTGCTCGTGCTGACGTCCGGAGCGAGCCGGTACGCGAGTCACCTTGTCGCCGTTGGCAATCAGCGCTCCAAGACGGTTTCCACCGCCGCTGTTGAGGAACGTGATGGCGGCCGCGGCGGCCACCGCCAGGTCACGCTTCTCGCAAACCGTAGTGCCGAAGTCCAGGCTGGCCGACATGTCGACGACCAGCCAGGTCTCCAATTCACGGTCGGCGATCATCTGCCGGACGTGCGGATGGGTGGTGCGCGCGGTGACCGCCCAGTCCATCCGGCGCACGTCATCACCGGGCTGATACTCGCGCGACTCCCCCGGCTCCGATCCCGGGCCCGGGATCAGGCCCAGGTGGTCGCCGTGCAGGACACCGTCAAGCTTGCGTTTGACCGTGAGCTCGAGGGTTCGCAGCGCCGCCGAGAGCTTAGGGTCGTCGATGTTCCCGCGCTGCATCGACGGCGGACGGACCACGGGCCGCTCGGCGGCGGAATTGGTATCGGTCACCGACCGCTGGCCGCGCCCGCGGCTTGCATCGCCGGGGGCACCGAATGACCTTGTTGCGGAACAGCATTCACCTGCGGCATGCCCACGGTCTGCAGGATCCGGTTGATGACGATCTCCGAGGAGATCTCGTCGGCCAGCGCATCGTATGTGAGCACCAGGCGGTGCCGCAGCACGTCGGGGATCACCTCGACGATGTCCTGCGGGATCACGTAGTCGCGACCGCGCACCAGCGCCAGCGAACGCGACGCCGCGATGATGCCCAGCGATGCACGCGGCGAGGCGCCGAACGAGATCCAGCTCTTGACGTCGTTCATGCCGAGTTGCTCGGGGTGCCGAGTGGCGGTGACGACACGCACCACGTAGTCGACCAGCGCGTGGTGCACGAAGTTGTTCGCCGCGATCTCCTGCAGCCGAAGCAGGTCACCGGTGTCGAGGATCTGCTTGGGCTCCGGGGGCTTCACACCCATCCGGTAGATGATCTCGCGCTCTTCCTCCGGCGACGGGTAGCCGACGTTGATCTTGAACAGGAAGCGGTCGCGCTGCGCTTCGGGCAGCGGGTAGACGCCCTCGTGCTCGATCGGGTTCTGGGTCGCCATCACCAGGAACGGGTTGGGCAGCGGGAACCGCTTGCCGCCGATCGACACCTGGCGTTCCTGCATGACTTCCAACAGCGCGGACTGAACCTTGGCCGGCGCACGGTTGATCTCGTCGGCGAGCAGGAAGTTCGCGACGACCGGACCCAGCTCGGTGTCGAACTCCTCCTTGCCCTGCCGGTAGATGCGGGTACCGATGATGTCGGTGGGAACCAGGTCAGGAGTGAACTGGATGCGGGCGAACGTCCCGCCGACCACCTTGGCGAAGGTTTCCACGGCCAGGGTCTTGGCCACCCCGGGCACACCCTCGAGCAGCACGTGCCCCTTGGACAGCAGTCCGACGAGCATCCGCTCGACGAGCCGGTCCTGGCCGACGATGATGCGCTTGACCTCGAAGATGGCGCGCTCCAAGGTGTGAACCTCGGCCGCCAAGCCGTTGCCGCCACCGCCGGGGGCCGCGTGCGCAGATGCCGTTGATGCGCTGCCCGGACCCGAGTAACCGCTGGTGCCCGGCGGCGGCCCGCCTGCTGATGTCATCGATTACCCTCCACGGCTCTTACCTTCCAGAAATCCATCGAACACGACTACTCGCACCGCGAACGTCGCGGGGCAGCGGCGTGCCCTGGCTCAACTATTCCAGGCGACTAGGGATCCGTCGACGTGGCCCGTTCGGTGACGATGCAGGCCGCGTCGTGGCCTGCCGAGGAACCGGGCCATTAAAGGCTGCTCAGTACTCGATGATCCGGGTCAGGAACGGCGTCATACCGCCCTTGCGCACCGGGCTGATGGTGACTTTGCCGGCGCTGCCGGATGCCTCCAGCATCTGGCCGTTACCCAGATATATGGTCACGTGCTGGCCACCGCCGGGCCCGTAGAAGATCAGGTCGCCCCGCTTGGCCTGCGAGGGCGGAATGTGGCGACCGGCGTTGTACTGGTCGCCGGAGAACCTCGGCAGTAGCACGCCCACCCCGGCGAAGCTGTAGCGGACCAGACCCGAGCAGTCGAAACCGACGACGTTGGCACCGGAGTCGATGCCCTTGCTCGGCGCATTGGGCGTGCCGCCACCCCATGAGTACGGCACACCCATCTGTGACGAGCCGCGTCGGATCACGTATTCGACGGCCTGTCGGCCGTACACCCGCGGGATTCCGCTTGCGCTCGTGCCGGCCGGTTTACCGCCCAGGTTGATTCCGAGGCCGCTGAGGAACTGCTGCCCTAGTCCGAGCGTCGTCTGGGTGGCTTGGGCGGTCGCCTGCAGCGACTGGTTGGCCATCGCCACCGGGTCCCCCGGCGCGCCCGCGCTGATCGTCGGCGGCAGGGTCGGATCCCACGCACCGTCCTCAGCCTGGGCAGGGGTCGCCAGCGCAATCAGCAGGCTGATGGCGGCCACCATCGGCCAGACAACTCTGGTCCGGCGCACTCTCGTGGAACCCGTAAACCGATGGCGCATAAATCCTTTCAACGCGTCAGTATTCGATGTAACGGACCACGTAGGGCGTCATGCCGCTGGTGCGAACCGGCGCGACCCGGACCTTCAAACCGACGTCAGGCGCCTCGATCATCTGGCCCTGGCCGAGGTAGATCGTCACGTGCTGGCTACCGCCGGGGCCGTAGAAGATGACGTCGCCGCGACGCATCTGCGACGCCGGGATCTTGCGACCGAGGTCGTACTGGGCGCCCGAGTAGTGCGGCAGCTTGATGCCCACACCGGCAAACGCGTACAGCACCAGGCCAGAGCAGTCGAAGCCGGTGGTTCCCGAGCCCGACCCGATGCCCTTGCCCGGTCCGGCCGCGGTGCCACCACCCCACGAGTACGGCACGCCTAGCTGCGAGCCAGCGCGTCGGATCACGTACTCAGATGCCTGCCGTCCGTAGACACGCGGGATCTTGCCATTGGTGAAACCTGTTGGCGTGGGGGCCAATCCGAGCTGTTGCAAGAAGCTGCGGCCCATGTTGGAGGTGACCTCGGACGAGGTCGACATCGTCCCGAGGACCTTGTTGAGAATCGCGACGGGGTCACCGGGCACGTTGGCGCTGGGCACCATCGGCAGCGTGGGGTCCCACGCGCCGTCCCAGTTGGCACCGTTACCACGGGGCCGCTCCGGCGAGCCTGGCGCCGCCGGGTCCCATCGGTCTCCGGGGGACGACGCCGCCCGCTGTCCGGCATCCGGTCCGCCCGCGGATGCCGACCAATTGCGGGCGGCGTCGAGTCTTGATTGGGCCGCGTTACGCTCGTCGGCCAGTCGAGTGACTTCTTGCTGTTGCTCGCCGAACTTGCGTTGAGCGTCGGTCAGCGCCGCCACCGCCGAGTTCTGGCTGGCTTGGGCGTCGCCAACGGCCTTGTCGGCCTTCTGCTTTGCCAATCGCGCCGTGGATTCCTTGTTCAGCTGCTCGGTGCGGGCGCGCTGTAGGTTGTCCATCACCTGCTGCGAACTGGTGGCCAGCGCCTGACCGGCGGCCGCCGTCGCGATCATGTCGTCGGGGTTCTTCGCGGTGAGGTAGCTGTCGGCGGGACCGTTGACGTAGCTGGCTACCGCGAAACGGTCGAAGCGCTTCTGGGCGCCGGTAATAGCCGCATCGGCGTCCTTCACCGACTGCTGGCTGGCCTCGACGTCATGCTGTGCGGTTGCAGCCTTGTCACGAGCGGTCTCGACGTCGACGATCGCCTTGTTGACGCCTTCTTCCTCGGTCTGGATTTCCGCGTTGAGATCCTGGAGACGCTGGTTCGCCTGCGCCACATCAGCAATCAGCTGGGCCATCGAGTCCGGGTCGGCCTTGGCCAGACCGGGTGTGCCCAGCAGCAGCGCCACGCTCAGCACCGCCGGTCCCACTCGATGGACAAGCGTGTTCGCCAAGCGGTTTGACGAGCCGCGGCAGTTGCGTCTCATTCGACTCGGGTCTCCTTGGCTCAACGCGGGCGGATGGCGCTGGCACTCCGAGCCCCAGCTATCACTGGAAGCACGAATAAACCAAATGCATCCTCTGCACCGTAAATCACATCTGACCCAGTGGAAACTTATGTCACAAACTACAAGTCTGTTCTTCTGGAAACTGTGACCCTACGGTGACATCACGAATTTGCTCGCGCTCGCGGTACTTACGTCGGCGCTATCCGACATGAGGCGAATAAAGCCCGCTAGCCGCTGTGATCGGCGCCTTCGGCGGTCGAACCGGCGATGACGCCAGGCGTTGCTGTCCGCCTCGCGCGCAATTGCATGAATCGGGTTCCGACAACGGCGGCCAATACCCCGATCAACACCAGGATTGTGAACGGCGTCCAGGGAAATTGTGGCGTCTCCAGCTGATGCAGAAAATTCTGCGCGGAAAGCACCGTGTTGCCGGTTTTTGCATGGTCCTCGCCGATCTCCAGGGTCGAGCGCGGAAAGTGAGTGCTGTACGAGCCGACGTAGTTCGGGCTGAGCACCAGCACGGTGGCGTCCGGATGATGCGAGCCGACCACCGTCGCGATGTCGCGAAGCGGAGTGTCGTTCGGCGGGTTGTGGTCCAGCACCACGATCTTCAAGTCGATGCCGTGACCGTGGGCCTGGTCGATCAACTCTAGTAAGGACGGTGTGACGGAGGGCGGTGCGCTGATGTTCCCCGCCGTGACCTGATGCTGGACGAGCGCGAGGCAGTCGTCGGGTTTGGTCGCCGGATCGACACCGAGGGTGCCGCAGATTTCGCCCGGTATATAAAGCGGCGCGTGCGGGGTGGTCACGGACGACAACCGTACCGCTTGACGGCGCGGGCGTTACAGCAGCCGGTCGAGTGAGAAAGAGGAAGTTTTCGAACCCGACGGAATGCAGGACAAGCGTACTGTTAGGGTTGGCAGCGCGCGTTGGCACGGCCCGCCGGCGCGCAGAACGAACGGCGAGACCGCGGACGCGGCAGCTGAGTCCGAGCCGGGCGCAGCGTGTTCCCGCCGACGAGACAGATGTCGGGAGTTGATGTGAGCAACAAAGATTCGGTGAATTCATTCGGAGCCAAGGACACGCTCAAGGTCGGCGGTGACAGTTATGAGATCTACCGGCTGGACGCAGTGCCAGGCACGGAAAAGCTTCCCTACAGCTTGAAGGTGCTCGCCGAGAACCTGCTCCGCAACGAAGACGGCGCCAACATCACCAAGCAGCATATCGAGGCGATCGCCCAGTGGGACCCCAAGGCCGAGCCCAGCATCGAAATCCAGTACACGCCCGCCCGCGTCGTCATGCAGGACTTCACCGGTGTGCCGTGCATCGTCGACCTGGCCACCATGCGTGAGGCCGTAGCCGACCTGGGCGGCGACCCGGACAAGGTGAACCCACTGGCGCCGGCTGACCTGGTGATCGACCACTCCGTGATCGCCGACCTGTTCGGCACCGCCGACGCGTTCGAGCGCAACGTCGAGATCGAATACCAGCGCAACGGCGAGCGCTATCAGTTCCTGCGTTGGGGCCAGGGCGCATTCGACGACTTCAAGGTGGTGCCGCCGGGCACCGGAATCGTGCACCAGGTCAACATCGAGTACCTGGCGAGCGTGGTGATGGAGCGTGACGGCGTCGCCTACCCCGACACCTGCGTGGGCACCGACTCGCACACCACGATGGTCAACGGCCTCGGCGTGCTCGGCTGGGGCGTCGGTGGCATCGAGGCCGAGGCCGCGATGTTGGGCCAGCCGGTGTCAATGCTGATCCCGCGGGTCGTCGGGTTCAAGCTGACCGGTGAGATCAAGCCGGGCGTCACCGCGACCGACGTGGTGCTGACCGTCACCGAGATGCTGCGCAGGCACGGCGTCGTCGGCAAGTTCGTCGAGTTCTACGGCGAGGGCGTGGCGGAGGTGCCGCTGGCCAACCGGGCCACCCTAGGCAACATGAGCCCCGAATTCGGTTCCACCGCCGCGATTTTCCCGATCGACGAAGAGACCATTTCCTACCTGAAGTTCACCGGCCGCAAACCCGAGCAGCTCGCGCTGGTGGAGGCCTACGCCAAGGAGCAGGGCCTGTGGCACGACCCCACGCGCGAGCCCGCGTTCTCGGAATACCTCGAACTCGACCTCTCCGAAGTGGTGCCGTCGATCGCCGGCCCCAAGCGTCCGCAGGACCGCATCGCGCTGTCGGCCGCCAAAGCCGCGTTCCGCGATCAGATCCCAAGCTACGTCGGCGACCAGGACGGGCAGCAGGGCTACTCGAAGCTGGACGAGTCGGTCGAGGAAACCTTCCCGGCGAGTGACCCGGGGGCGGTGACGAACGGCCACGCCGACGACCAACCAGTCGTGCACTCCGCCGCCGAGCACGCCACGGGCCGCCCCAGCAACCCGGTGACGGTGAAGTCCAACGAGCGCGGTGAATTCGTGCTCGATCACGGCGCGGTGGTGATCGCCGCGATCACGTCGTGCACCAATACCTCCAACCCCGAGGTGATGCTCGGGGCGGCACTGCTGGCCAAAAACGCGGTCGACAAAGGTCTGACGTCGAAGCCGTGGGTGAAGACCACGATGGCCCCCGGCTCGCAAGTGGTCACCGAGTACTACGAAAAGGCCGGGCTGTGGCCGTATTTGGAGAAGCTGGGCTTCTACCTCGTCGGCTACGGCTGCACCACCTGCATCGGTAACTCGGGCCCATTGCCCGAGGAGGTCTCGAAGGCCATCAACGACAACGACCTCACCGTGACCGCGGTGCTGTCGGGCAACCGGAACTTCGAGGGCCGGATCAGCCCGGACGTGAAGATGAACTACCTGGCCTCGCCGCCACTGGTGGTCGCCTACGCGCTGGCCGGATCGCTCGACTTCGACTTCGACTCCGACCCACTCGGCACCGACAAGGACGGCAACGACGTCTTCCTCAAGGACATCTGGCCGTCGCAGAAAGACGTCTCGGACACCATTGCCTCGGCGATCAATAAGGAGATGTTCGTCAAGAACTACGCCGACGTGTTCAAAGGCGACGAGCGGTGGCGCGAACTGCCGACCCCGAGCGGCAACACCTTTGAGTGGGGTGCTGATTCGACGTACGTGCGTAAGCCCCCGTACTTCGAGGGCATGCCCGCCGAACCGGAGGCCGTCAGCGACATCACCGGGGCGCGCGTGCTCGCACTGCTGGGTGATTCGGTGACCACCGACCACATCTCCCCCGCCAGCAGCATCAAGCCGGGAACACCTGCCGCGCAGTACCTCGACGAGCACGGCGTGGATCGCAAGGACTACAACTCGTTCGGCTCGCGACGCGGCAACCACGAGGTGATGATTCGCGGCACGTTCGCCAACATCCGGCTGCGCAACCAGCTCCTCGACGACGTCTCCGGTGGCTACACCCGCGACTTCACTCAGGACGGCGGCCCGCAGGAATTCATCTTCGACGCGGCGCAAAACTATGCGACACAGGACATTCCGTTGGTCGTCTTGGGCGGCAAGGAATACGGCTCCGGTTCGTCACGAGACTGGGCGGCCAAGGGCACCCGGCTGCTCGGCGTGCGTGCAGTGATCGCCGAGTCGTTCGAGCGCATCCACCGGTCCAACCTGATCGGCATGGGCGTCATCCCGCTGCAGTTCCCGGAGGGCAAGTCCGCCAAGGACCTGGGTCTGGACGGCACCGAGGTGTTCGACATCACCGGTATCGAAGAGCTCAACAACGGCAAGACGCCCAAGACGGTGCGCGTGAAGGCCGCCAAAGATGGCGGTGAGCCAATCGAATTCGACGCCGTGGTGCGCATCGACACTCCTGGTGAAGCCGATTACTACCGCAACGGCGGCATCTTGCAGTACGTGCTGCGCAACATGCTCAAGTCGTAACGAGTGCCGTAGCGTGCCCAAGGTCAGCCAGGATCATCTGGTGGCCCGGCGCCGTCAGATCCTTGACGGCGCCCGCCGCTGCTTTGCCGAATTCGGCTACGACGGAGCGACGGTGCGCCGCCTCGAGCAGGCGATCGGTTTGTCGCGCGGTGCGATATTTCACCACTTCCGCGACAAGGACACGCTGTTCTTCGAGCTGGCTCACGAAGACGCCGAACGGATGGCCGACGTCGCGTCCCGCGAGGGCCTGGTTCAGGTGATGCGCGACATGCTGGCGGCCCCTGAGCAGTTCGACTGGCTCGCCACGAGATTGGAGATCGCGCGGAAGCTGCGACACGAGCCGGAGTTCAACAAGGAGTGGACCGACCGCTCAGCGGAGTTGGCGGCGGCGACGATCGAGCGCCTGCGTCGCCAGAAGCTGGCCGGCCGGGTCCGCGACGACGTGCCCAGCGATGTGCTGCAGTGCTACCTGGATCTGGTGCTGGACGGGTTGGTGGCCAAAGTGGCTTCCGGGGAAGACACTCAGTTGCTCACCGCTGTCCTCGATCTGGTCGAGGGCTCCGTCCGGCAGCGCTAATTCAACGCGCGCTCAGGTGTTCGGGTGCGGTGGTTGGGGCCGCCCCGACTGCGCATCGTGGTTCCGGACTCGCGCAGCATGCTGTGGATCGATCCGTACGACCTACCCGTCGACCCGACCAGCGTCCGAATGCTGGCTCCGCCCTCGTAGGCACTGCGCAATTCACGCAGCACCTGCTCGCGCGGCTTTTTCGATTTCCTCATCGGCCCCTCCCCGCTTCAGCTACGAGCCCCAGAGACACAGAGTAAGAACCTGGGTGCAACGGCGGAGCGGATTGACCAAATCCTGTGCTATAGACCGAAACTTGCGTCGCGGTGGTCAGGCCAGCTCGATGAGATCCCGGTATTCGTCGGACCAATGGTCCTCGGTTCCGTCGGGCAGCAGCACGACGCGTTGGGGATCGAGCGCCTCGGCGGCACCCGGGTCGTGGGTGACCAACACGACCGCTCCGGCGTAGCTGCGCAATGCATCCAGAACCTGTTCGCGCGACGCCGGATCCAGGTTGTTGGTCGGCTCGTCGAGCAACAGCACGTTGGCGGTGGAGGCCACCAGGCCGGCGAGGGCCAACCGGGTCTTCTCGCCGCCGGACAGCGTGCCCGCCGATTGTTCGAGCTGGCTGCCGCTGAACATGAACGCGCCAAGCAGACCGCGCAAATCCTGCTCACCGGAGTCGGGCGCGGCGTGGCGGATGTTCTCCCACACGCTCGCGGCGTCGTCGAGGGTGTCGTGCTCCTGGGCGAAATAGCCGATTTTCAAACCATGTCCGGGCTCGATCGTCCCGGCGTCGGCGTGTTCGACGCCGGCCAGTAATCGCAGCAGCGTGGTCTTGCCGGCGCCGTTGAGGCCGAGAACCACTACCCGCGAACCCCGGTCGACGGCCAGGTCCACGCCGGTGAAGATCTCCAGCGACCCGTAGTTCTTCGTCAGCCCGGATGCGGTCAGCGGCGTGCGTCCGCACGCCGAGGGGCTCGGGAATCTGATCCGGGCCACCTTGTCGGACACCCGCTCTGCGTCGAGCGCGGCCATCATCCGGTCGGCACGGCGCAGCATGTTCTGTGCGGCAACGGCTTTGGTGGCCTTGGCCCCCATTTTCGCGGCCTGGGCGCGCAGTGCGGTGGCCTTCTTCTCCGCGTTGGCGCGCTCGCGGCGACGGCGCTGTTCGTCGGTGGCGCGGGCGTCGAGGTACTTCTGCCAGCCCATGTTGTAGACGTCGGCTTCGCCACGGACAGCGTCGAGAAACCAGACCCGGTTGACGACATCGGCAAGCAGGTCGACGTTGTGGCTGATGACCACCAGGCCACCGGTGTGGCTGCGCAGGAAATCGCGCAGCCAGCTCACCGAATCGGCGTCGAGGTGGTTGGTCGGCTCGTCGAGCAGCAGCGTGGTGGCCGAGCCGGAGCCGCTGTCGGATGCGGCGAACAGGATGCGCGCCAACTCGACTCGGCGGCGCTGACCACCGGACAGGGTGCGCAGCTGCTGGGTGAGTACGCGGTCGGGCAGGCCGAGGCTCGCGCAGATGCGGCCTGCCTCGCTCTCGGCACCGTAGCCACCGAGCGCGGCGAAACGCTCCTCTAGTTGGCCGTATTTGCGGATGGCACGATCGCGGGCGTCGTCGTCGGCGACCTCGGCCATCAGCGCCTGCTGTTTCTCCAGATCGGTGAGCAGGGTGTCCAGACCGCGGGCCGACAACACGCGGTCGCGGGCCAGCACGTCAAGGTCGCCCTCTTTCGGATCCTGCGGCAGGTAACCGATTTCGCCGGTGCGCGTCACGGCACCGGCGTACGGCTCCCCCTCGCCGGCGAGGATGCGCAGCGTCGTGGTCTTGCCGGCGCCGTTCCGCCCGACCAGCCCGATCCGGTCGCCGGGCTGAATCCGCAGGGCCGGGCCATCGGCGTAGAGGAGCGTGCGCGCACCTGCGCGGACCTCGAGGTCCGTAGCCGTGATCACGTCACTCTCCCTGCGGATTGATTATTTGTCGTCGGTGAACACCGGCGGGCGCTTCTCGGCGCGCGCGGCAACCGCTTCTTCGAAGTTGCCGGTGAGCAGGCGGACGAAGAGCTGTCCGAGACCTTCGGCCTGCATGTGCCCTTCCAGGCTAGCGGCGTCCAGTCCACTCCATAGTGTGCGCTTGGTCAACTCGACGCCCGGCCGGGAGAACGCGGCGATCCGCTCGGCCATGTCGAAACAGGTCTCCAGGAGTTGCTCGTCGGGGACCTGACGGGACACCAGGCCGATGCGCCCCGCCTCCTCGGCGTCGATGTCGCGGCCGGTCAGCATGATCTCGAAGGCCCGTGACGAGCCGATCGCGCGCGGTAACAGGTAACTCAAGCCCAGCTCGCTGGCGGTCAGCCCGTTGTTGATGCCCGCGGCGCGGAAATACGCGCTCCGGGCCGCGACCCGAATGTCGGCGGCCAGCGCCAGGCACAGCCCGCCGCCGATCGCGGCACCGTTGACCGCGGCGATGACGGGCTGATGCAGCTTGCGCAGCGCCAGGATGACGTCGTCGAGTATCGCCATCGAACGCAGCGCGTAGCTGGGCCGGGTCAGGTCCTGGACGTGCGGTACCGAACCGGCCGACTTGTGGTCGGCACCGGAGGAAAAACCTTTCCCGGCGCCGGTCAGCACGACAACCCGAACCGAGTTGTCGTAGGTGATGTTGTCCAGCACTTCCTTGAACGGCACCATGACATCGAACGCCATGGAATTCATCCGCTCGGGCCGGTTCAGGGTGATCAGGGCAACGTGCGGGCGCGGGTGTTCGACAAGGACCATGCTCACCGTTGAACGGTAACCCGGGTGAGCGCGAAGTCAGCTCAGGACGGGTCGCCCTGCTGCGTCGCGGCGGCTGCCTCGACGTCGAAGTCCTTGACCTGCTGAACCAGGTCTTCCAGTGCTGCCGGCGGCAACGCGCCTGCCTGGTTGAAAATCAGCTTGCCCTTTTTGAAAGCCATCAGCGTGGGGATCGACCGGATCTGCGCGGCAGCTGCGAGTTCCTGTTCGGCCTCTGTGTCCACCTTGGCGTGCACCACGTCGGGGTGCTTGTCGGCGGAAGCAGCGAAGGTCGGCGCGAACTGCCGGCACGGCCCGCACCAGGACGCCCAGAAGTCGACGAGCACGATGTCGTTGCCGTTGATCGTTTCGTTGAATTGTGCGGCGGTGAGTTCTTGGGTAGTCACGGAATTCTCAACGTCTCGGCGCGCGCCGGTGTTCCCCAGGTCGAGCGCGGCCACCTGCGTCCGCCGGTCGATAGAAGTACGCGTGAGCGAGTACCCTTGCGTCGATCTGGATCGGAGAATTGTCAATGCCCGCGCGCTCGCCGAGTCCCTTACGGATTCGGGTACTCATTTGCCTGCTGATCGGCGCTATCGCTGTATCGGTCGGCGGGTGCGGCTCGTCGAACGAGCAGCACGCCGCCCCGTCGCAGCCGGCTGCCAGCCCACCGCCTCCCGCGCCCAAGCCGCCGTCGCCACCACCGCCCCCGCCCCCGCCAGTCGGCAAAGACCACATCGAAGGTCTCGTCAGATCGGTGTCCGGCAACGCAATTGAACTCACCCAGCGAGACCGAAGCGCGGCGACGGTGGACTTCACACCGAAGACCATGATTACCGAGCTCAGCTCCGCCGCGCTGACCGACGCGAAGCCCGGTGATTGCGTCAACGTCAAGCCCGTGTCACCGAGCGCCGGGGGCGCAGTCACCGCGCAATCCGTGGAGATCAGCCCAGCGGTAGCGCACAGGTGCCCGCCACCACCGAATGCGGCCGGCGCCGTCTTCGGTCTCGTGGACTCCGTTGCCGACAACGCCATCAAGGTCAACAGCGTCGACCCGGCCGGCCAGACCACGCACACCACGGTCACCGTGACCGACACCACGACCTACACCAAACACGGTCTCGTCGACGCCCACGCGGTCCAGAACGGCAAGTGCATGGCTGCCCAGGGAAGCCTGGAAGGCGGCGTGCTGCAGGCAGCGACGATCGACATCGAGCCGTGCCCACCCATGGGTCGACCGCATCACGGAATCCACCTGCCGTGGTGGCTGCACCGCCATCACCACTGAGCCGCAACGCCCAACGCACAGCTGGCTCATAACTGGGCGATGGCCGGCACTTAGCTGACTCGCTCATCGTGAGAGGCGCCGCGTGGCCGGTCAGCGCAGCGCACCCTCACTTGAAAGGACTCTCGATGTCTGTCACGTCCCCATCCCCCGGGTTGAGCCGATTGGCGATCGCGACGCTCACCGGCGTCACTGTCGTATCCCTGGCTGCCTGTGGAAGCTCCAGCGAGACCAAGCCGGCCCCGGCGACATCGAGCAACAACGCCAGCGCCCCCAGCTCGTCGACGCCGCCGGCGCCGGGCAAGGGCCACGACTGGGTGAAAGGGCTGATCAACTCGGTCTCAGGCAGCACCATCCAGGTGACCGCGAAGTCCGGACCCACCACCGTCGATTTCACGCCGTCGACCGCGATTTCCGAGATCACCCCGGCGCAGCTGACCGACGTCACCCCCGGTAGCTGCGTGTGGGTTCATCCCGACCGCAACGGCGACGCCCCGGCGACTGGACCGGTCATTGCCCGCGGGGTGCGCGTCAGCCCCGCAGTCGACGGGAAGTGCCCCGGGCCCGCCGCGCGCCCGGCCGGCGACAAGCCCAACCACCAGGTGCCGCCCCATGGTCAGGTCGCCTCCGTCGCAGGCAACACGATCACGCTGAACGGCACTGACGCACAAGGCAATCCGTCGACAACGACGGTGAACGTCACCGACACCACCAAGTACAGCAAGAAGACGCCTACCGACGCCCACGCGATCGCTCAGGGCAAGTGCCTGGTGGCACACGGCAGCCGGGACGGCGGTGGCGCGTTGCAGGCCAAGAGAATCGGCGTGCAGGACGCCGTGAACGGCAGTTGCCCCGAGCACGGCGGCAAGCACCACGACCACTAGTACGAGCGCGGCAAACCAAGGCTGTGCTGGGCCACGTGATTGAGAATCATCTCGCGGCTGATCGGCACGGTCTTGAACAACCGGACAAACTCGTACATGTTGGCCAGCGCCACCTCGCGGGTGAAGCCGGCGCCGCCATGCACCTCGATTGCCTGATCGAGGCAGCGGATGGCGGCGTCGGCCGACAAAAACTTCGCCATGTTGCTCTGCTCACCGGCATCGGTCCCGGCGTCGAAGCCGGCGGCGGCATGACGTGTCATCAGCCGCGCGGCCTCGAGCCCGATCTTCGCTTCCGCCAACGGATGTGCGAGGCCCTGATGCGCGCCGATCGGCACCTGCCAAACCCGACGCTCCCGGGCATACGCGACGGCCTTGTCGAGCGCGTAACGGCTGACGCCGTTGCAGATCGCGGCGATGATGACCCGCTCGGGGTTCATCCCGTCGAAGGCAACCCGTAAGCCGTTGCCCTCACCGCCGATCAGCCGGCCAGCCGGGACCGCCACGTCGTCGAAGAACACCATAAACGACTTGTCGGTGATCTCGAATGTCATGGGGATGCGGTTCATCTCGATGCCGGGTGTGTCGCGGTCGACGAGAAACAGCGAAAGTTGCGCGCGGCCTTGGGCATCGGCGCCGGTGCGGGTGACAACGAGCAGGGCGTCGGCCTGGTCGGCGGCAGTGATGTACGTCTTCTGGCCGCTGATGAAGTACTTGTCGCCGTCGCGGTGCGCGGTGGTGGCCAGCTGATGACTGTTCGAACCGGCGTCGGGTTCGGTGATCGCGAAGGCGATCTTCATCGTGCCCGCCGCCATCGGCGTCAACCACTGCCGCTTCTGCTCGTCGGTCGCGTGCCGGGCCAGCAGGCTGCCGACGATTCCCGGCGAGATCATCAGCATGATCTGTGGGCAACCCGCCGCGGCGGCTTCCTCGGCGACGACGCTCAGTGCACTCAATCCCATACTGCCGCCGCCGTATTCGTCAGGCAGGTTGACGCCGACGAATCCGCCCGCGGCCAACGCGTCCCAGAGTTCGGTGGGGTGCTGCAGGGTTTCGCTGCAGTGGGTGAAGTAGGCGTTGCCGAATCCGGCGACGATGCCGTGGACCGAAGCCCGCAGCTCGGCCTCTTCGGTGTCGGTGAGAATCATCGGAAGTCCATCCAGTGTCCGTGTGGGGTGAAGCCGAGCAGGAACGGAATCTCGATCCGGCAGATCGGCCCTGCAGTAATGTCGTCGGTGTCGAAAATGGCGTATTCGCCGAGGTTTTCGGTCCACTTGGAGATCGGCACCATCAAATATCCGTCGCCCTCGGCCGCGTCGGGGGTGCGTGGTACGAAGGTCGGCTCCATCACCAGCGAGGGCCGGTCGTGCCGGAGCCGGTACCGCTGCTCGTCGCCACTGTGGCGGTCACGCACCACCAGGCTGTGCATGCGCATGCCTTTGCCCTTGGCGTCACCGCCGATCAAATAACCCCACCGCTGGCCATGCCCGTAGAACCGCTCGTCGACCTTGGGAAGTTCACAGGGCTGGTCGTGGAGCATCTCCGATTGGACTGTTGCGCCATCCAGGTCAACGGTCCAGCGTCCGAGCGTGCTGCGGGCCAGGTTGAAGAACAGCTGGACGTCTTCGCCCTGAAATCCGTCGATGTCCAACGGGAACGGCGGGCGTTCGAAGATCGGGGCTTCCAGTGTCAGGATGTCGCCGTGGACGTCGGCGGCCAGCGTGTGCATGACGTACTGCTGCTCGATCTCGGCTGTGATCCAACGAATTTCGCCGTTCTCGATATCGCCACGCGGTATGAGTGCGAGCTTGATCGGGAGGTCGGGCCGCCAGTCCTGCACCGACTGCCCGCGCTCGATGCGGTCTGGGTCGAAGGCGAATCCCTGAAAGGGCAACACCATCCAGTCTTTTGTCAGCCACATGTCGTGGACCTCCGAGGTGTACGGCGCATCCCAGAGTTCGCGGGATGCCACCGCACCGTCTGGTTGCACGACATGCACAGTGACGTAGGGCCGGCGGTTGCTGTAGGCCCAGCCGTACAGGGTGCCCGTCTCGCTGTCCCACTTCGGATGTGCTGTGAACGCCGCGTCGCCGTAGCCGGCTTTGTCGAAGATGCCGCGAGACAACTGCGGCGACCACGACACCATGCCCCGGGTCTCCAGGGTGATGGGATCCAGCGCTAGCGGCGGACTGCCCTGTTCACCCGACGCCAGGATCTCCCCCGCGAAGGGAAAGCAGTTGATGTTGTTGGTGCCCTGCGGAATTCCGCGGGTGTGCTCGTCGGGCACGGCGGCGCCGAAGCCGAGGTTGCGCCAATCGGTCCACTCACCGTCGGACCAGGCGAACATCCCCCGCTGATGCTTGTCCTCGAGCAGATACTTGGGCGTGCGGACCCATCGATTACGAAAGTCGGCGCGGCCATTGTCAAAGACGAGTCCTTGAACCATGCCGTCCATCGCCAGCAATCCGTTTCCGCCCTGGCGGGTGGGCCGTTTGAAGGTCGGCCCGACCCGGTAGAAGCCGCCGGAAAGGTCTGTCGGGATTTCGCCGAAGGTCGTCACACAGTCCTCGACGGTCGCCTCGAAACGCATCGGCCGGAAGGCGCCGGTGAGCACCGCGGCGTTGGGGACGTTTACCATGGCGACTTAGTATACTAAGTGGCATGACCATGGCAAGACCGTCCCGCGCACCCGACGTCGTGGCTGCGACCCTGCGCCGCCAGATCCTGTCCGGTGAGCTCGCGCCCGGTGACAGCCTGCCCACCGAGGGCGAACTGATCAGCCAGATCGGCGTCAGCCGGGAAACGGTCCGGATGGCGCTTCGGCTATTGGACGCCGAGGGCCTCACCACCACCAGCCAAGGCCGCAGCGGCGTCCGTATCCGGCATCCCGAGCCGGAGCGGGTCGCACGCTCACTCGTCCAACTGTTCACCCTCACCGGAGCAACCTGGGGCGACCTGCTGTCCTTTCGGATATTGCTCGAACCCGCCGCCGCCGCGCACGTCGCCGGGCACGCGACCAAGCAGCAACGCGAGCGCATTGCGGCCGTCGCCGAAGGCGGCATCGCGCCCGACGGCAGCGGGTACCACGAATTCCACGAGTTACTGGTCGAAGCGAGCGAAAATCCCTTGCTGACAACGGTTTTGGCGGCAGTCGAACAGGCGGTGCGCTGGGCGGCGGCCGAACAGGACATCACACAGTTCGATCGCGACGAAGCGGCCAAGTCACACCGCGCGATCGCAGCGGCCATCTCGGCGAAGGATCCCCAAAAGGCGCAGCGCCGCATGGAACAGCACCTCGCGGCCGCGCTACGCCACGTGGAGGCGTCGGGGTTGCGCGCTGCGCCGATGATTCCACCATCTCGGTGGCGGGGCGAGAACAGCGACCTGCCCTGGCGCTGAAGCGCCGTTATTCCTTTCCGCGCCAACCTCGTTCGAACGGCAACCGCCATGAGCGGGGCGCGATCAGCGGGTGGACGGCGTTGGGCCCCCATGAGTCGATGTCGTAACTGCGCACCGGGGGCGGATCCTCGAGCAACGGCGCCGAGACCTCCCACAGTCGCTCGATGCCCTCCGCGCTGTTGTACAGCGTCCGGTCTCCGCGCATCGCGTCCAGGATCAGCCGCTCATACGCCTCGAGGACGTCGCCGGCATGGCCGGTCTCCTCCATGGTGAACTGCAGGCTGAGCTTGTCCAACTTCATGCCCGGCCCCGGCCGCTTGCCGTAGAACGACAGCGACATCTTCGACACGTCGGCGAGGTCGAAGGTCAGGTGGTCCGGACCCTTCTGTCCCACACCGGATCCCGGCGGGAACATGCTGCGCGGCGGCTCGTGGAACGCGATCGAGATGATTCGCTGTCCCTCGGCCAATCCCTTGCCGGTGCGCAGGAAGAAGGGGACGCCCGCCCATCGCCAGTTGTCGATCTCGCATTTGAGCGCGATGAAAGTCTCGGTGTCCGACTCCGGCGCGACGCCGGGCATGTCCCGGTAGCCGCGGTACTGGCCGCGTACGACCTGGCTCGGATCGAGAAGGCGCATCGAGCGGAAGACTTTGTTCTTCTCGCTGCTGATCGCATCCGAAGCCAGCTCGGTGGGCGGCTCCATCGCGACAAAGGCCAGGATTTGGAACAGGTGGGTGACAACCATGTCTTTGAACGCGCCGACCGCTTCGTAGAATTGGGCGCGGTTCTCGACGGTGAGCCGCTCTGGGACGTCGATCTGAATGTGGTCGATGAATTGGCGGTTCCAGATCGGCTCGAACAGGCCGTTGGCGAACCGGAAGGCAAGAATGTTCTGGGCGGCCTCTTTGCCGAGGAAGTGGTCGATCCGGAAGATCTGCTCTTCGTCGAACCGCTCGTGGATCGCCTTGTTGAGTTCGCGCGCAGTCTCCAGATCGACGCCGAACGGCTTCTCCATGACGACCCGCGACCCCTGAGCCAGCTCGGCCTTGTGCAAGGTGTCCATCACCGGCATCACGGCTTTGGGCGGCACGCTCAGGTAATGCAGCAAATGAGCCTCACCACCGAGCGCCTCCGTCTGCTCGGCCACCGCTCCGGCAAGTGCCTCCGGACCGTTTTGCTGTGAGACAAAGGTCAGATTGGCGATGAACTGATCGAACGCCTCGTCGGCCACCTCGTGGTGGGCGAATTCCTTACAGGCCTTGCGTGCCAATTTTCGGAACTCGTCGCTGTCCATCTCTTCGAGCGACGTCCCGAGCACCCGCATTTCGGGAGCCAGCTTCGAACACGACAGGTGAAGCAACCCCGGCAGAAGCTTACGTTGCGCCAAATCGCCTGTGGCGCCAAACATCACGACGACGTGGGGAGGAACTTTGCTTCCCGGCGGCGTGATCTCGCGGGCTTTATTGGCGTCGCTCACCTTCACGATGGTAGCCAACGCTCCTAGTATTCAAACCCTACGCAGGTGAACAGCGCGCGCGACCGCTGCGGGACCGGCTAGGGAACCTGGTACCAGCCCTTCTCTTCCCCGTAGGCCCAGCCACAGGGAGCGAGTTCCCACTTGGTGCCATCGTCGCCGCCCATCACGTTGCACAACGGGCTGCCCGCCTGAGGTGCGGGTTTGGGGTCGGTCGGTGGCGGATCGTCGGCGTGGGCGATGCCGCTGCCCATCAAAACCGCAGCCGCACACGCGGCAACCATCATCAATCTTTTCGTCATCGAGCGGTCCCTTTCCATCCGGTCCCTCAATTTTGCGGGGAAGTTCGCGCTCTCGCGACTTTTAACCAGCGAAAATCAGGGCCTTAACAGGACGTTTACAGCACGTCAGACGGTGAAGCCCAATGCGCGCAGCTGATCGCGGCCGTCGTCGGTGATCTTGTCCGGGCCCCACGGCGGGTTCCAGACCCAGTTGATCCGCAGCTCATCCACCAGGCCCGCGCCGATCAGCGCGTTTCGCGACTGGTCCTCGATGACGTCGGTGAGCGGGCACGCCGGCGACGTCAGCGTCATGTCGATCAGCGCGACGGTGCCTTCCTCCGCCTCTTCGAGGTTCACCCCGTAGACCAGTCCGAGGTCGACGACGTTGATGCCTAGCTCGGGGTCGACGACGTCGCGCATCGCCTCCTCGATGTCGCCGAGCAGCTCGTTGTCCGGCGCCGCAATCTCACTCATCGGTTGACCTCCTCTACCTGGTGACTCGCTTGGGCCAGCGCATCTTTGAATGCCATCCAGCCCAGCAGAGCACATTTGACCCGGGCCGGGTACTTCGCGACCCCGGCGAACGCCACCCCGTCGCCGAGCACGTCTTCGTCGCCCTCGACGTTCCCACGCGACGACACCATCTCGTTGAACGCGGTGACCGTCTTCAACGCCTGTCCGACGCTCTGCCCGATCACCTGCTCGGTGAGCACCGAGGTGGCGGCCTGACTGATCGAGCAGCCCTGCCCGTCGTAGGAGACGTCGCTGACCATCTCCCCGTCGTCCGACAGCGTCACTCGCAGCGTGATCTCATCGCCACACGTCGGGTTCTTGTGGTAGACCTCCGCGCCGAACGGTTCACGCAAACCGCGGTGCTGCGGGTGCTTGTAGTGATCAAGGATCACTTCCTGGTACATCTGCTCGAGGCGCATGCCGGCTCACGCCCCGCCGAAGAAGTCGATGGCGTGGCGCACGCCGGCCACCAGCCGATCAACCTCGTCCATGGTGTTGTAAACGGCGAACGATGCACGCGCGGTTGCCGCGACGTCGAATCGGCGGTGTAGGGGCATCGCGCAGTGGTGCCCGACCCGGATCGCGACGCCGTCGTCGTCGAGCACCTGCCCCACGTCGTGGGCGTGCACGCCGTCGACCACGAAAGAGACTGGCGAGCCGCGGTTTTCCATTGAGGTCGGCCCGATGATCCGGACTTCGTCGATGCCGCGCAGTCCGTCGATGGCGGCCGCTACCAACTCGTGCTCGTGAGCTTCGACCGCGTCCATGCCGAGGGCAGTGAGGTAACGGGTGGCCGCGCCCAGGCCGATGACCTGCGAGGTCATCGGTGTGCCGGCTTCGAAGCGCTGTGGTGGCGCGGCGAACGTCGTTGCGTCCATGCTGACGGTTTCGATCATCGAGCCGCCGGTGAGGAACGGCGGCAACGCGTTGAGCAGTTCAGCCCGGCCGTACAACACGCCGATTCCGGTGGGGCCGAGCATCTTATGCCCCGAGAACGCGGCGAAATCGACACCGAGCGCGTGGAAGTCGACCGGCTGATGCGGCACCGACTGGCAGGCGTCCAGCACCGTCAACGCTCCCGCGGCCTTAGCCCGCGCGACCAACTCGGCAACCGGGGCCACCGCACCGGTCACGTTCGAATGATGGCTGAATGTCACGACTTTGACGCTGTTGTCGAGCTGCAGCGAGTCCAGGTCGATGTGCCCGTCGTCAGTGACGCGGTACCAACGCAGCGTGGCGCCGGTCCGGCGGGCCAGCTCCTGCCAGGGGACGAGGTTGGCGTGGTGCTCGAGCTCGGTGGTGACGATGACATCGCCGGGCCCGACGGCACCGTCGAAGCGGTTGTCCCCCAACACATATGACACCAAGTTGAGCGCTTCGGTGGCGTTCTTGGTGAACACCAGCTCGTCGGGCTCGGCACCGACGAACGCCGCGACGTCGGCGCGGCCCTGCTCGTAGGCGTCGGTGGCCTCTTCCATCAGCTGATGCGCGCCCCGGTGCACGGCGCCGTTGAAGGTGAGCAGAAACTCGCGTTCGGCGTCGAGCACCTGAATCGGCCGCTGCGACGTCGCGCCGGAATCCAGGTACGCCAGTTGATTTCCACCCCGCATGACGCGGCTCAGGATCGGGAAGTCGGGCCGGATCGCCGCGACGTCGAGCGTCGCGGGACGAGTGGCCGAGGCCGTCATGTCAGGCCCCCGAGGCGGCCGTCTGCGTGAAGCGGACGTAGCCGTTCTCTTCGAGCTCGTCGGCCAGCTCCGGGCCGCCGGATTCGATGATCCGGCCGCCGACGAAGACGTGGACGAACTGCGGGCGGATGTAGCGCAGAATCCGGGTGTAGTGCGTGATCAGCAGTATTCCGCCGTGCTCGGCCTCCGCGTACCGGTTGACGCCCTCGCTGACCACCCGCAACGCGTCGACGTCCAGACCCGAGTCGGTCTCGTCGAGAATCGCGATCTTGGGCTTCAGCAGTCCGAGTTGCAGGATCTCGTGGCGCTTCTTCTCGCCACCGGAGAATCCCTCGTTGACGCCGCGTTCGCCGAAGGCCTGGTCGATATTCAGTTCCTCCATGGCGGCCTTGACCTCTTTGACCCAAAGCCGCAGCTTCGGCGCGTCACCGCGAACCGCGGTTGCGGCCGAACGCAGGAAGTTCGACATCGACACACCGGGCACCTCGACCGGGTATTGCATGGCCAGGAACAGCCCGGCGCGGGCGCGCTCATCGACGCTCATGGCCAGGACGTCCTGGCCCTCGAGGGTGATCGAGCCCGACGTGACGCGGTATTTCGGGTGTCCGGCGATCGCATAGGACAGCGTCGACTTGCCGGAGCCGTTGGGGCCCATTACCGCATGGGTCTCTCCGGAGCGGATCGTCAGGTCGACACCGTTGAGGATGCCGATTTCCTCGCCGTCCGTAGCGTTCTCGACGCTGACGTGCAGGTCTTTGATTTCCAGGGTTGTCATGATGCGGCGATTCTCGATTCGGTAATGGCCAGTTCGTGTTCGATGGCTGCGGTCAGGCGTTCACGTATCTCGGGCACCGCGATCTTGGCGATGATCTCGTTGAAGAAGCCGCGCACCACCAGCCGGCGGGCCTGCTCTTCGGGGATGCCACGGGCGCGCAGATAGAACAATTGCTCGTCGTCGAATCTTCCGGTGGCACTGGCGTGCCCGGCGCCGGCGATCTCGCCGGTCTCGATCTCGAGGTTGGGCACCGAGTCGGCGCGCGCGCCGTCGGTCAGCACCAGGTTGCGGTTGACCTCGAAGGTGTCGGTCCCGGTGGCCTCGGCGCGGATCAACACGTCGCCGATCCAGACGGTGTGCGCGTCCGGACGCTTCGAGTCCGGATCCCCTTGCAGCGCACCCTTGTACAGCACGTTGGACTTGCAGTCCGGCTGCGCGTGGTCGATCAGCAACCGCGACTCGAGGTGCTGACCGTCGTCGGCGAAATACAGGCCGAGCAACTCGGCGTCGCCGCCGGGCGCACCGAATCGCACGTTGCCAGTCATCCGCACCACGTCGCCGCCGAGCGTGATCGCCACGTGCCGCAGCACGGCGTCCTTGCCCAGCCGGGCGTGGTGCGCGCTGACATGCACCGCGTCGTCGGCCCAATCGGCGATCCAGACCACCGTCAGCCGGGTGGCGTCGTCGACGACGAATTCGACGTTGTCGGCATAGGTTCCGCTGCCCCGCTGGTCGATCACGACCACCGCTTCGGCCAGCTCTTCGACGCGCACCTGGAGATGGCCGTAGGCAACGGCTCCCGCCCCGGGGCCTTCGACGGTGATCTCGATCGGCTCGGCCAGCTGGGTGTCGCGGGCGACGGTGACGATGGTCGCGGCGTTGAAGGACGAAAATGCTTGCGCGGCAACGCGGTCAGCGGGCACACCGGCCTGTCCGAGCCGCTCGTCACCGCGGCGCACGGTCTCCACCCGCACATTCGGTACCTCGCCGACGGTGATCTTCGCCGATGCCGTGGCTTGCGCCGACCCGTCGTGCAGACCGTGCAGTCGCTTCAGCGGGGTGAACCGCCACAGCTCGTCGCGGCCGCCAGGCACCTCGAAGGCGTTCACGTCGAACGACGCGAACAGTTCACCCTTGTTGGCAGCGGCGAGGGCCGAACCCTCAACCGCTTCAGTCAGTCCCGTCACTAGCCGACCGAACCTTCCATCTGCAGCTCGATCAACCGGTTGAGCTCGAGCGCGTATTCCATCGGAAGTTCCTTGGCGATCGGCTCGACGAAGCCGCGCACCACCATGGCCATCGCCTCGTCCTCGGTCAGCCCGCGGCTCATCAGATAGAACAGCTGGGTGTCGCTGACCTTGGACACGGTGGCCTCGTGGCCCATCGTGACGTCGTCCTCGCGGATGTCGACGTACGGGTAGGTGTCACTGCGGCTGATCGTATCCACCAGCAGCGCATCGCATTTCACGCTGGAACGTGATCCGTGCGAACCCTTGTTCACCTGGACCAGGCCGCGGTACGAGGTGCGACCACCGCCGCGGGCGACCGACTTCGACACGATGTTGCTCGACGTGTTGGGCGCCAGGTGCAGCATCTTGGCGCCGGTGTCTTGGTGCTGGCCCTCACCGGCGAACGCGACCGAAAGCACTTCGCCCTTGGCGTATTCGCCGGTCATCCAGACCGCCGGGTACTTCATCGTGACCTTGGATCCGATGTTGCCGTCGACCCATTCCATGGTGGCGCCCGCCTCGGCCCGGGCCCGCTTGGTGACCAAGTTGTAGACGTTGTTCGACCAGTTCTGGATGGTGGTGTAACGGCAACGGCCACCGGGCTTGACGATGATCTCGACCACGGCCGAGTGCAGCGAGTCCGACTTGTAGATCGGCGCGGTACAGCCCTCGACGTAGTGCACGTAGGCGCCCTCGTCGACGATGATCAGCGTCCGCTCGAACTGGCCCATGTTCTCGGTGTTGATCCGGAAGTAGGCCTGCAGCGGGATGTCGACGTGCACGCCCGGCGGGACGTAGATGAACGAACCCCCGCTCCACACAGCCGAATTCAGCGCGGAGAACTTGTTGTCGCCGGCCGGAATCACCGTGCCGAAGTACTTCTTGAATAGCTCGGGTTGCTCGCGCAGCCCGGAGTCGGTGTCCAGGAAGATCACGCCCAGGGCCTCGAGGTCCTCTCGGATCGAGTGGTACACGACCTCTGACTCGTATTGCGCCGCAACGCCGGAGACCAGGCGCTGCTTCTCCGCCTCTGGGATGCCGAGCCTGTCGTAGGTGTTCTTGATATCCGCAGGCAGGTCGTCCCAGGTGGCGGCCTGCTTCTCGCTGGAGCGCACGAAATACTTGATGTTATCGAAGTGGATCCCTTCGAGGTCGGATCCCCAGTTCGGCATCGGCTTGCGCTCGAAGATGCGCAGCGCCTTCAACCGGTGCTGCAGCATCCACTCCGGCTCGTTCTTCTTCCCCGAGATGTCACGCACCACCGCTTCGGACAGCCCGCGCTGCGCGCTGGCGCCGGCCACGTCGGAGTCCGACCAGCCATAGCCGTAGCGGCCCAGAGAGGCAATGGTCTCCTCCTGGGTCAGCGTCTCGGTCGGCACAGCCGTCTTGGTGGCCTCCGGGGTGAGAGTCATAGCGACACTCCTTTGGTGCTCGTGATGGCTTCGGCACGGGCTGTGCGCCGAAGTTCAATCGGTGTGGCTTCAGTTGCGGCGAGCGGAACGTGGGTGGTGCAGGCGCAATCGCCGTTGACGATTGTCGCCAGACGCTGCACGTGGGTACCCAGAACCTCCGCTATCGCCTCCCGCTCGGTTTCGCACAATTCCGGGAACTCCTCGGCGACGTGCGACACCGGGCAGTGATGCTGACAGATTTGCACACCGTGGATCGGGCCCCCCACCTGCGTGGTGGTTGCGACGTAACCGGCTTTGGACAATGCACCGGCGATTCGCGCGGCGGTGGCTTCGATCTCTTCGTCGGCGTCGGAACCGGCCGCCTCGACACCGGACAGAATCGTGTCGATGCGCTGGCGCGCGAAACGGCGGACCGCCTCTTCGCCGCCGATCTCCCGCAGTTGGCGCATCGCGGCCGACGCCAGGTCGTCATAGCTGTGGTCCAGCTTCGCGCGCCCGGTCGCGGTCAGCCGGTAGCGCTTAGCCGGGCGTCCCCGTCCGGCCTGTTGCCACGGCGCTGCGGGAACGGACTCAGCCTCACCCACGTCGATGAGGACGTCGAGGTGGCGTCGCACGCCTGCGGCGGACAACCCGAGTTGTTCGCCGATCTGCCCGGCGGTGATCGACCCGGACTCCAACAGCAGCCGAATGACGGCGCTGCGGGTCTGACCGTCGTGCGTCGCGGCAGCAGTTGCTGCTTCGACGCTGGGAACGGAGGACGGGAATTTCACAACACCAGTGTGACGCAATTCCGGGGACGGGTCCAGCAAGGCTACCCTCTGGCGCGGTTGCGCTGGTCACACCTGACCAGTTCGGCAGGCCCCCAGGGGCGGTTACGCTGCTCTGATGGCAGACCGCCACCACTCGCTGAGCTCGTCGATCGCCAGCCTCCATGGCGACGAGGTGCCGGTGGGCCAGCCGCTGGACGAGGCCGAGGAGCGGCAACTTCGCCGCACCCGGGTCTTCGGCGCGACCGGCACGGTCCTGATGGCCATCGGGGCGCTCGGTGCCGGTGCACGGCCGGTGGTGCAAGACCCGACGTTCGGTGTCCGGCTGCTCAACCTGCCGTCACGAATCCAGACGGTGTCGCTGACGATGACAACCACCGGGGCCACGATGATGGCGCTGGCCTGGCTGATGCTGGGCCGATTCGCGCTGGGTAAGCGGCGGATGTCGCGCGGCGAATTGGACCGCACGCTCCTGCTCTGGGTACTGCCGCTGCTGATCGCGCCGCCGATGTTCAGCAAGGACGTCTACTCCTACCTGGCGCAGAGCCAGATCGCCCGCCTGGGACTCGACCCGTACCGGGTGGGCCCGGCCACCGGCCTGGGCCTCGGTCACGTTTTCACGTTGTCGGTGCCGAGCCTGTGGCGCGAGACCCCCGCGCCGTACGGCCCGCTGTTCTTGTGGATCGGCCGCGGAATATCGGCGCTGACCGGGGAAAACATCGTCGCCGCGGTGCTGTGCCATCGCCTGGTGGTGTTGGTTGGGGTGGGCCTGATCGTGTGGGCGACGCCGCGACTGGCTCGCCGCTGCGGGGTCGCTGAAGTCAGCGCGCTGTGGCTGGGGGCGGCCAATCCGCTGCTGATCATGCACCTAGTCGCGGGCATCCACAATGAGGCGCCGATGCTGGGGCTGATGCTCACCGGCACCGAGTTCGCGCTGCGCGGCGTCGACTCCACGCGCCCGCTGTGGCCCCGACCGTGGCCACGGGCCAGCGGCGACCGAGCCGACTGGGCGCCGCTCGGCATGCTGTTGGCCGGATCCGTTCTGATCGTGCTGTCGTCGCAGATCAAACTTCCGTCGCTGCTGGCATTGGGTTTCGTCACAATGGCGCTGGCCGCGCGCTACGGCGGCGGCCTCAAGGCGTTCCTCCTGACCGGTGGTCTGATGACCGCGCTGTCGCTGGCTGTGATGGCCGCCGTCGGATCGGCCAGCCGGCTCGGCTTCGGCTGGATCTACACGCTCGGCACCGCCAACGTGGTCCGCAGCTGGATGTCACCTCCGACACTGATCGCGCTGGGCACCGGGCAGGTCGGCATCCTGCTGGGCCTCGGCGATCACACCACCGCGGTGCTGTCGCTGACCCGTGGCATCGGTGTGCTGATCATTGCCGTCCTGGTCGCCTGGTTGCTGGTGGCCGTGCTGCGCGGCCGGCTGCATCCAGTCGGCGGACTCGGGGTCGCACTGGGCGGATGTGTGCTGCTGTTTCCGGTGGTGCAGCCGTGGTACCTGCTCTGGGCAATCATTCCGCTAGCGGCCTGGGCGACCCGGCCCGGTTTCCGGATCGCGGTCATCGTGGTGACGATCGTCATCGGGATCTTCGGGCCCACGGCCAACGGCGACCGTTTCGCGCTGTTCCAGATCGTCGACGCCACGGTGGCAAGCACGGTCGCTGTGCTGTTGCTGATCGCGGTGACTTACGACCGCCTACCGTGGCGGGCGTTGCGCATTCGAGAGTCCGCGACGGACGCTGCCGACCAAGATCCGCCGCCCGGCGGGCAGACCCCACGGCCTGATCCCCTGCCCGGCGCTTACGCTAAATCGTCGTGAGCCCCGCTTCCGAAATACCCGTCCGGCTGCGCGGGGTCTGCAAGCAGTACGGCACCGGCGCGTCCGCGACCACCGCCGTCTCAAGGCTCGACCTCGAGGTGCACACCGCCGAGGTGCTGGCGCTGCTCGGCCCCAACGGCGCCGGCAAGACCACGACGGTGGAGATGTGCGAAGGATTCATCCGCCCCGATTCCGGCAGCGTCGAAGTGCTCGGCCTGGATCCGATCGCGGACAACGCGCGGTTGCGGCCCCGCATCGGCGTGATGCTGCAGGGCGGCGGCGGCTATCCCGCGGCCCGCGCCGGCGAGATGCTGAAACTGGTCGCCTCGTATGCCGCCGATCCACTGGACCCGCAGTGGCTGCTGGACACGTTGGGGCTCACCGACGCCGCTCGCACCACCTACCGACGGCTTTCGGGCGGCCAGCAGCAGCGGCTCGCGCTGGCCTGCGCACTGGTCGGACGGCCGGAGTTGGTCTTTCTCGACGAGCCCACCGCCGGGATGGACGCCCAGGCCCGAATCCTGGTGTGGGAGTTGATCGATGCACTGCGTCGCGACGGCGTGACCGTCGTGCTGACCACCCACCAGCTCAAGGAAGCCGAAGAGCTGGCCGATCGGTTGGTGATCATCGACCACGGCGTGACGGTGGCGGCCGGGACACCGGCGGAGCTGACCCGCAGCGGCGCCAAGGGCCAACTCCGGTTCAGCGCTCCCCCGCGGCTCGACCTGTCGCTGCTGGTGTCCGCGTTGCCCGAGGATTACCAGGCCTCCGAGGCGACCCCGGGCGAGTATCTCGTCGAGGGACCCGTCGCCCCGCAGGTCCTGGCCACTGTCACCGCGTGGTGCGCCCAGATCAACGTGCTGGCCACCGATCTGCGGGTGGAGCAGCGCAGCCTGGAAGACGTGTTCCTCGAGCTGACTGGTCGGGAGTTGCGCTCATGAACCCCCAAAACCATTTCGCCGCAGGCACTTTCGCGCCGAACCCACGACCCGCCGCAGTGTCGAAGATGCTGGCCGCGCAGTTCGGGCTGGAATTGAAGTTGCTGCTGCGCAACGGTGAGCAGCTGCTGCTGACAATGTTCATCCCGATCACGCTGCTGATCGGCCTGACGCTGCTGCCGTTGGGATCATTCGGCACCAACCGCGCCGCCACGTTCGTTCCGGTGATCATGGCGCTGGCGGTCATCTCGACCGCGTTCACCGGCCAGGCGATCGCGGTCGCATTCGATCGTCGCTACGGCGCACTCAAACGCCTCGGTGCGACGGCGTTGCCGGTGTGGGGCATCATCGCCGGCAAGTCGCTGGCGGTGGTGACCGTGGTGTTCTTGCAGTCAGTCATCCTGGGCGCCATCGGTTTTGCGCTGGGTTGGCGGCCGCAGCCGCTCGGCCTGGCACTCGGTGCGGCAGTAATTGCGCTGGGCACCGCCACCTTCGCGGCGCTCGGCCTGCTGCTCGGTGGAACGCTACGCGCCGAGATCGTGCTCGCGGTGGCCAACCTGTTGTGGTTCGTCTTCGCCGGACTCGGCGCGCTCACGGTCGAATCGGGCATGGTGGGCGCCGCGGTCAAATGGGCGGCGCGACTCACCCCGGCCGGGGCGTTGACCGAATCGTTGTCCCGGGCCATGAGCCTGTCGGTGGACTGGTCCGGTGTGCTGGTGCTCGTCGTGTGGGGCACGCTGGCCGGCCTGGCCGCGATGCGCTGGTTCCGGTTTACCTGAGCGTCACAGCTCGATGTCGGCACCCGGTACGAGTGGTGCGGCCTCGTACGGCTGGTCAGCGGCGGCGTCTAGGAAACGAGCGAGTTCTTCGGGCTCGGTCTGATAAAAGCCGTCGAGGTGAAACCCGTCGTAGTGCATGGGAATTGCCACCGTCGCGCCGAGCAGGCGGCCGGCCACGGCGGCGTGCCGGTCGTCGAGAGTCGACGGGAACGGGCTGGGCGGCTGACAATGCGGGAAGCAGACCGTCGGCCCATTGATCGGGGTCAGGACCGCATCGTAAGGCCCGTGCCGGTGGGCGGCCCGCCACCAATAGCCGTGATACATGCTGTCGCCGAGGTGGATGATCCGTTTGCCGTCCGCCTCCACCGCCCACGAGACCTGCGGATCGCCCAACGCGTCGACGGCCGGGATCGCAGCGATGGTGAATGGGCCGACGGTTATCGTCTCCCAATAGCTCATTGCTTTGCGCGACAAGCGGTTCCGGTCCAGCTCGGCATCCGCCTTGAGTGTCCAGAGGTTCTCGTGGTCGTCGCCACCGAACGAGGCGGGGTGTAGCACCGGGGCGCCCGGCCGCAGGGCGCCGGCGAGCGCGTCGGCGTCGGTATGGTCGCGGTGCAGGTGCGTGCAGAGGCCCGCTAGGACCTCGCCCGGGTGTCGCGGTGGCACCACTTTCGGCATCGGCGCATCCAGCGAGGTGCCCTCCAGGACGCCCTCGGGGCGGCCGAGCAGGTCGATGACCACGCTCTCGCCGGCCGCCTCGATCTCGAAACCTGCCCACCCGAGCCAACGCACCTTCATCGAGACCCTTTCGTAGCTTTAGCGAACGACCGATCGGTAAATTAGCACACGATCGTTCGGTAAAGTGTCGTGAGTGAGGAAGTCGGCCGAAGTCGCGCTCGAGACCCGTGAGCGCATTGTGGCGGCCGGTGTCATCCATTCGTCGGGCGACGGTCTGGGCGGCATCACCCTGGGGTCGCTCGCCGCGACGCTCGGCATGAGCAAGGCCGGAGTCGTCGGACCGTTCGGTTCTCGGGAAGACCTGCAACTCGCCGTGATCGCGAAGGTCGGCGACATGTTCACCCGCGCGGTGATCGAGCCCAGCCTGAGCCGCGCGGCCGGACTGCCGCGACTGAGGGCGGTGATCGATCACTGGTGCGGGTACCTGGCCGATGGCCCGTTCACCAACGGATGCTTCATGACCGCGGCCTCCTGCGAACTCGACGGACAACCCGGTGAGCTTCGAAATGCTTTGCGAGAACTAGTCCTTCGATGGCGGGGCTTTCTTCGTGAACAGGTGGCGACGGCGCAGAGCGCCGGCGAGCTGCGCGACAACGTCGATCCCGACGACGTGGTGTCCGCGCTCACCGGCATCGCGATGTCGGCCAATCAGGAGATCCAACTGCTCGCCGACTGGGGCGCCGGACGCCGCGCCAAGCGGCTCATGCTGGCCCACCTGGACGGCCTGGCTCCGTGACCCGGCCCTACTACGTGACGTAGTTTTGGTTGCCCTACGATCGGGCGATGCCAATCGGGCAATCCTTGCGGCGGTTATCGCGGCCCAGCCTCCGCGTGCAGCGAGTCGTCGCGGCGTTGGTGATCCTGTCCCAGGGCGGCATCGCCGTCACCGGGGCGATCGTCCGCGTCACCGCCTCCGGGCTGGGCTGCCCGACCTGGCCGCAGTGCTTCCCGGGCAGCTTCACGCCGGTCGCGCATTCCGAGGTGCCGCGGATTCACCAGGCCGTCGAATTCGGCAACCGCATGATCACTTTCGCCGTGGTGCTCACGGCGGCGTTGGCGGTGCTTGCCGTCATGCGCGCTCACCGACGGCGCGAGGTGCTGGTCTACGCCTGGTTGATGCCGGCGTCGACGGTGCTGCAGGCGGTGATCGGCGGCATCACGGTCCGCACCGGGCTGCTGTGGTGGACGGTCGCCATCCACCTGCTGACGTCGATGATGATGGTGTGGCTGGCGGTGTTGTTGTTCGTCAAGGTCGGCCAACCCGATGACAACGGAGCCGGAGGGGTGACCGGTCTCGTGCCCAGGCCGCTGCGGATGCTGACCGCGCTGAGCGCGCTGACGCTGGCCGCGGTGCTGGTGGCCGGGACTCTCGTCACGGCCGCCGGTCCGCATGCCGGTGACACCAGCCCGAACAGGACCGTGCCGCGGCTGCGGATCGAGATCACCACGCTGGTGCATGCGCACACCTTGCTGCTGATCGCCTACTTGACGCTGCTCGTGGGGCTCGGGTTCGGACTGGTGGCCGTGCACGCGCCGCGGCCGGTGCTGGTGCGGCTGAGCGTGTTGGTGGTGGCGGTATTCGGCCAGGCCGCGGTCGGGACCGTGCAGTTCTTCACCGGCGTGCCCGCGGCCCTGGTGGCGGTCCATGTCGCGGGAGCGGCGATCTGCACGGCGGCCACCGCCGCGCTATGGGCCTCGATGCGAGAGCGGACCCAGGCCCAGCCGGTCGAGGGCTGACTCGACGCACAGCGCGAACTGACGCTGAGCGTCGTCGCGGGCGTCGTCGCCGAGCAATGCCCAACCCAGCGACGGCGCAACCAGATTCAGCTCAGCCAGTTCAGCGGCACCGGCGTCTTCGATGACATCCGCACGGGCGTACAGCAGCTCCTCGACACCGATGCCGATGTAGTCGGCGGAGGCTTGCAGGGCGGCCTGCCCGAGGTCCCAGAGCTCGAAATCGGCGTCCACTGTCGCGCCCTCGACGAAGGCGTGGGACTGGATGCCACCAACAAACACCAGGGCGGTGCGCGCCGCGGATTCCGACGGGCGACGGCCCCGCAGCACCGGCACTCCCGCGCGGCCGAGGTCGCGCTGATGACGGCGGCCGGTGTTCCAGGCGACGACCTCGGGCGCGTTGAGCAGATTCGTGACCCGCGTAGTCCACGGCAAAAAGTCGGCGTGATCGCTGCTGTCCCGGAGGATCACCAGGTCGGCGTCCAGAGTGCGCGGGTCGTCCCAGGCTAGCCAGTGCGCGTGCAGGCCGCGTCGACGCAGTGCCGCCACCAGACCGGCATCGTCGCCGTCCGCCGAACCGGCCAGCACGATCCGGGGATGGCGAATGTCGGGGCGGGCCAACTTCATGCGAACTCCATGCATGCGGATGATAGTCACCATGCACGCAATTGAAGTCGCCGAAATCGGTGGTCCGGAAGTCCTGCGCTACGTCGAGCGGCCGCAGCCGTCCCCGGGGCCGGGTGAGGTTCTGATCAAGGCCGAAGCGATCGGCGTGAACTACATCGATACCTATTTTCGCTCGGGCACCTATCCGCGCGAGTTGCCGTTCGTGCTGGGCAACGAGGTGGCCGGGACGGTGGCCGCCGTCGGCGACGGAGTGACCGAACCGAGGGTCGGCGACCGGGTGGTGACGGCTGTCGCGTCATCCGGTTCGTACGCCGAATTCAGCACTGCGCCAGCCAGATTCGCGGCCCCGGTGCCGGCCGGCATCGGCTCGGACATCGCCGCTTCGGCGCTGTTGAAGGGCCTGACGTCGCACTACCTGATCACCTCGGTGTACGCCGTACAGCCCGGCGACACCGTGCTGGTGCACGCGGGCGCCGGTGGAGTCGGTTTGATCCTGACACAGTGGTTGGCGCATCGCGGCGTCCGAGTCATCACGACGGTGTCCACGCCGGAGAAGGCCGAGCGGTCGCGGCGGGCCGGGGCCAGCGAAGTGCTGGACTACCCGGGCGACGACGCAGCCGCATTCGGCGCGCAGATCCGCGACTTGACCGCGGGCGTCGGGGTGGCCGCGGTCTACGACGGCGTCGGGGCGAGCACCTTCGATGCCAGCCTGGCCAGCCTCGCGGTGCGGGGAACCCTGGCGCTGTTCGGCGCGTCCAGCGGTCCGGTCCCGCCCGTCGACCCCCAACGGCTCAACGCTGCCGGCTCAGTTCTCCTGACCCGTCCAGGGTTGGTGCACTTCACCCGCACGGGTGAGGAGTTCGCTTGGCGCGCAGGCGAATTGTTCGACGCCATTGCCGACGGTTCGCTGTGCGTAGAGGTGAGTCACCGTTACCCGCTGGCCGAGGCCGCGCAGGCGCATCGCGACCTGCAGGGCCGTCAGACCATCGGATCGATCGTGTTGACGCCGTAGCCCCTACTGCTGCGCGGCGTCGGGCGCGCAGCTGCCCGGCAGCATCGGGATCGTCGGGCCCCCGCCGAACTCATCACTGGCCAGCGTGGCCAGCCCAGCTGCGCGCCCGGCGGCTTCGTTGCGCGCTGCACCGGCACGTCCCAACCGACCCGCGTCCTTGCTCGACGCCGGCGGCTCGCGATCGGGTGGGGCGTCCCAGTCTGGATTCACTTCGATGTTCATGTCGACGAACTCGTCGCCATGATCGAGCAACATCGCGCGCCGACGGCGCCGCGCCTCGCGCTGACCACGTACGGCCGCAGCGGCTACTGCAGCAGCGCTGTCAGGCTCGGGCGCTTTGCGCTTGGCACGGGACGCCGCGCCAGCGCTCATTCCTGAGTCGAACCCGATGCCGGGCGGACCCACTGCGTACGGAGGCACAAATGGTGCGCCTGCGGGAGGTAACGCCGGCGGTGGGTTAGCCGCCGTGGCGGTGGCTGCCGGCGCCGATGGGCTTGCCGGGGCGGGAGCCGATGCCGGTGCCGCCGCAGGGGCCACGGTCGATACGACGACGGTCGGGGTGATCCCGACGGCCGACGCAGCAAGGGGGGCCGGTGCAAGCACTGGGGAAATGACGGGCATTGTGGTCGGCGGAATTGCGGCCAGCCCCGCGAGACCGCCGGCAGAGCCGACGGAGGCGATCGCGAAGGCGGGGGCGATGGCCGGCGAGATCAGCGGATAAAAGATGGTCGGATAGTCGTCGGCACTAAGTAGTAACGTAAATGGATTCTGCAGCACCCCAAGCGGATTGGCTAGAAAATTGCTGATGATGTGCTGAACGAATCCTACCGGATCTGTGAGTAATTCGAAGACGTGGTCGCCGCCGAAGCCGTAATAGAGATCGGACAGCACAGGGAAGTTGTTCACGAAAGATTCGACGATTTGCTGGCTGTATCCCACCGGATTCTGCAGGAACGCAGTCACGTTGAAGTTCTGCACCACGTTGAGCAATGACGACTGCAGGTCGGACAGGTTCAGCGTGGACGCGTCGTGCAGCAGCTGCTCGATTGCCGCAATGGCGTTGGAAACCGTGTTGCCGTACCCGGAGGCCGCCGCGTTGACCATCGCTGGCGCCGGCTGGGTTTGCGGCGACGACGCCACCGCCGTAGCGGAGACAGCCTGGTAACTCGCCATCGTGGTGGCCGCCTGGACCCACATTCGAACATAGTCAGCTTCGTTGAGCGCGATCGGAATCGCGTTGAGGCCAAAGAAGTTAGTGGCGAGCAACATCCCGTGAATCGCATGATTGGCGGCCAGTTCGGCCAGGGTCGGCATGGCGGCCAGCGCCGCGGTGTAGGCCGCGGCCGCGGCCTCGTGATGGGCGGCCGCTGCACTGCTATCGACGCTGGCCTGCATCAACCAGGTCAGATAGGGCACATGCGCGGCCACATACGATTCAGCGCTCGGCCCCTCCCATGAGCCGGCCTGTACCGACGTCAACACGGCGGCGAGTGCGTCAGCTGCCGAAGCGTATTCGACACTCAACGAATTCCACGCCTCGGCGGCAACCAGCAGCGAGGCCGGCCCCGGCCCGCTACTGAGCAGCGCCGAATGCACTTCGGGCGGAGATGCCATCCAGATGGGCGCGGTCATCGTCAGGCGCCGTCCCCAAGGAAAAAGGCGGGCGCTTCAACATCATCTGCGAGATAGCCGGATTGGGACTCGGCCATCCTGACTCGAGTCACAAGCGTCGTCACAGCGCAGTCACCTACGCCTCTGCGGCCCCGACCTGTTCCGATAACGACCCACGCCGTTAGCATTGGCTAAGCTAACACCCGAAAGCTCACAGACGAGAGCGATTCGGCCGAACTAAGCAATCCTCCGGCGGCTGATCACGTCCGCTCGGTTAGCCGCCCCATTTGGCGCCTTCGGCCGAGTCGCGGGCCAGCATCGAGGTGGTGTTGCTCTCGTGCGTGCTCGCCATCGCCCGATACGACAGCACCAACTGCTCCAGCGCCTGGTTCCACTGCGCCTGCCACGCCTGATAACTCAGACCGGTGTCACCCTGCCACGCAGACTGCAACGCAGCCTGCTCGGCGGAGATGTCGGCACCCAGGCTCTGGATGGTGCCCGCATACCCGGCCATGTCCGCCGAATGCGCCAGCATCGCCGGGTAGTTGTACATGATCTGCGACATCACAAATCCCTTCTTGAAGTATCGGCTCTAAAAGCCCGGGTAGCTGCTCGCCGCGGCACTGTCCGCGGCCACGTAGGTGCCCGCCGCATCACCCAGGTTGGCCTGAGCGATGTCCAGCAGCGAGTTCACCTTCGCCGCCGCCGCCACGAACCGGGCATGCGCGGCCTGAAACGCCGCCGCACCATCACCGGCATGAAACGCCTGCGCCGACAACGCTTCCTGCTCGGCCTGACCGATCGTCGAGCGCATCAGTCCCGCCTTCGCGCCGAACGCCGACTGCGACGCCACCAACTGCGGAATGTGAGCATCCAACAAACTCATTCGTAAAATCCTTTCCTCACCCGATTACCGTTGGTAGACAGAGACATTCAGTTGTCGGCGCCCTCCCCCGGCGACCCACCCGCGGGCCAGGTGTTCGGCAGCATTGGCATCGTGGGCCCGTTGCCGAACCCGTCGTCGTTCAGCGTAGTCAATCCGGACGCCCGGTCATCGTTCTTCGACACAGTCCCGGAGAATCCCAGCGGTCCCGAGCCGCGGTCCGATGACACCGTCGCCGCACTCCAGTCGGGATCGACATCGACATTCATGTCGGCGAATTCGTCGTAGTGATCGCTGTGCATCGTTCGCCGGCGCCGCCGGGTGGGACGCTTCGCCGCGGCAGCGGCCGCCGCGGCAGCCATCTCCGGCGCCTTCGACGCACCGCGCGATGTCGGCTCCTGCGTCTTGGCTTTGGTGCTCATCCCCGGTCCGACTGTCGGACCACCTACGACAAAGGGAGGTGTGAACCCGGGCCCGGCGGCAGGCGGCGCCGGTGCTGTCGGCGGCGGTGGCGCGGCGGGGGCACTCGCGGCTGTCGCCGAGGTGGGTGATGGCGCCGGGGCGCTGGGTGCCACCGACGACGCGAGCACCGCAGGGGCGGGCGCAGCTATTGGCAACGGCGGGGGCATCATCACGGAATCGATTGGGGCCATCGGGATCACCGGCTGAGCCAGGGCGGCCAGCCCGGCCAATCCCGTGCCGGCCGCCAATGGTGTCAACGCCGGGGCGAAGGCGACGAAGAGCGCCGGGTTCTCTGCCAAGAAGCTGGCGACTTGCAGGATGTGAGTGGGAAAGTCGAACAGCTGCCAGCTGATGAACCATTGAATGGCCTGCACAGGGTTGGTTTGTAGAAGCTGCCCGAAATATTGGAAGTCCTCGGTGAGTTCGAGGGCTCGCGCAACCCAGTAAGAAGCCTGGCCGGGGTTGGTATAGGTGTCGTAAGTCGCTCCGTTGAGCAGGCCCTGAGCAGGTTGCCAGTTGTATCCGAAGTTCTGTAGCCACTGTGCGATGGCGTCATCGAAGGGCGTGTCGACCATCGGGTCGTGCGCAAGTTGCTCGTCGCCGATCCCTAACTGCTGCAGGAACTGCTGCAGCCACTGCGGGATACCCAGCGGGTTGCCCCCGCTGTCGGCCGGCTGGCCGGCGTCGTTGGATTTGAGAATCGGGGGCGCGCTGTCGGTGGCCGGTGTCGCCGCCACCGCTATGTCTGCGACGGCCTGGTATGTGCTCATCGTGGCAGCGGCCTGGACCCACATCCGCGCATAGTCGGCCTCGTTGACGGCGATCGGGATCGTATTGATGCCAAAGAAATTGGTGACCTGCAGCACTCCATGCACGACGTGGTTGGTGGCCAGCTCCGGCAAGGTCGGCATCGCCGCCAGCGCTGCGGTGTACGCTGCGGCCGCGGTTTCGTGCTGGGTGGCCGCCGCGGCGCTGTCGGCGCTCACCTTCGTCAGCCAGGCCAGGTACGGGACGTACGCGGATACGAATGACTCAGCGCTAGGGCCCTGCCAGGCGCCGGTCTGGACCTCGGTCAATACGGAACTCAGTTCTTCAGCGACCGACGTGTATTCGGCGCTCAGTGAACTCCAGGCCCCCGCGGCCTCGAGGAGCGAGCTAGGCCCAGGACCGCTGCTCAATAACGTCGAGTGCACCTCCGGCGGCGCGGCCATATAGATGGGCGCCGTCATCGTCAGCCCCAGGCGCCGTGATACGACGCCGCCACCGCGGCATCGCGCGCGGCATACCCGGCACCCGACTCTGCGACCCCGACACCCGAACGACCGAGCTCCGCGCCGCCCTGAGCCACGGCGGCCGCGTGCTGACCCCCGCGGATGCTGAACCCGGTCGCGGTCTGCAACGACACCGGATCCGCCGCGGGCGGCTGCACGGCAGTGATCATCGGCGCCGCTCCGGCCTGAGCGGACGCCAACCGCGCCGTCAGGGCTTCAATGCGCGCGCTCGCAGCCAGCAGGCCCTCTGGAACGACGCGCAACGTCATGACAGCCCTCCGGTCACCGTGATGAACATGATTTTCATTAGCATTTTTAGCACACGGGACCGGGATTGGAAACTCAACGAAACAACGGCGAGTCCCGCCGGGCACTACGGACGCGAGGCCAGCAATCGATAGCCGGGTTCAGCGAAGCGCAGGACTGCTTCCCTGATCTCGTCGGTCACCGGCCGCAGCTCCTGACTTTCCCTCGAAAATTGCTGCCCTTCAGCATCTTTCGAGTAGAACTGAGACTGCTCCGTCAGGCGTTCTATCGCCGTGGCGTCGATGTCGATGCCGAAGTGCGCCGCTACCCGCTGCCATACCGCCGCGGGTAGCTCAGCATGGTCGATACAGATGCGCTGGGCTGGACCGACACTGGCCGAAAACAACATCGCACCTAGGGCGCGGGCGGCGAACTCGGCTCGGCTCATCAGCGGCGCAGCGGCCGGGTCGATGCCGAAGCGCATCGCCGTCTGTTCCGGCGGCACGTCCTGTCCGAGCCAGCCCGGCGGGCCGGCCAGCAGCGAAGCGACCACCTGGGCCGGATCACGTTGAACCCATACCCATGGAGTGCCGGGGAAAGCGGCGGTGAGGATCTCCTGACGGCGGATGTTCCAGCTAGTGCACTTGAGCACCAGCTGGCGCTCGTCACCGTGGCGGCGCCGTCCCAGAGCTCGCACCAGCAGCCGCACCACCCGGACCAGCGTGGCTCCGTCCACCCGCGCCGGGTCCAGCCCCAGAAGCGCGTTCAGCGGCGACGGTTCGGCGACAACCACCACCCCTGGCAACGTCGAGAGCAGCCGGGATATCAGCGTCGATCCGCATCGTGAGAGATGAAAGATCAGTCCGGCCGGGTCGAGTGACGGTTCTTGATCGAGCGCTACCAGCGCATCGAGCCCGGTTCGGACAAGTGGCTGGGCCTCGGGGCCGGTGGACCACCGGGCCACCGTCTGGTCGAAGAACGGCGCTGTGAAGCGTTCGGCCGTGAGGTCGGCCCAGTCGACGGTCGGGGTGGGCGTCGACAGGTTGAACCTGATCGGCGTCCAGCGGGCGAGGTCGATGACGTCCATCAATCGTGGGTCAGCCGCACGAGGAACCCCTGCAGGATGAGGGTTCGGGCGAGCTCGATCCGCTCCGTCTCGGAAAGCCCAGGCAGATCGCAAACCCTCAGCGGCTCAGCAATTTTCGCAAGGAAACGCAGAGCCTCCCGGTAGTCGGGACCGGCGTTCACCACGGACTGGGCGAAGTGCAGGGCCACCCCGGCCGAGTCTTCGGTCACCCGGGAATACAGCGGTTGACACTTCACCACCCGGGTGCGGTCGTCGACGTCGACCGCGTCCGAAATCCCCGCCACCAGCGGCTGGCATTGACCCCGCTTGACCAGATCCGCCTCCAGCGAGTCGAGACCTCCGGCGAGGGCATCCGGTTCGTCGAATACCTCAGCGATCTGGTGTGCGAACGTATCGAGGCGGGCCCGCACCTTCGGATCGGACAGGAAACGCGGCGGCAGCTGGGCATGGATGCGATCATCAGTGTTGTTGAGCGCGTCCAGCATTCGGGTGGCAAGCAGGAGCAGCGTGGGCGCATGCAGGCCGATCGTCAGATGAACCGACAACTCCGACGTCGATTCGGCGGCATGCACCCGGCCGCGCGGGATGTACAGCACGTCGCCGGCTTCCAGGCACACGTCGACCGGCGCGGGAAGGTCTGCCGCCGCGACTGACCCGTGGTTCCCCATCTCGTGCGGAGCCACGTCGATCCCGTCGTAAAGGTGCCAGATCTTGGACCCCTGGAGCTGCACGATCAGTGCGTCGTGGTCGTCGAGATGGGCGACGAACCCCTGTGATTGAGGTGGGGTGAAGTACGCATTGACCTGTGCCGCGAAATCCAGCTCGACGTCGATGGAATGCGCCAGTGAGGCGATTGACCGCACATATCGCTGAATGCTTTCCAACACGATCGTGTAGCCGTCGGCGAAGTCCTGGCCGATGGCCGCAACGTCGAAGCCGCCGTCGGCGAGCCGGTAGAGGAACTGGTGTTTGCGTTCGGCCTTCCGAACCAGACTGACCAGCGAGAGGTGCGGTCGGAACACCGCGAGTAAGGCGTCGATGGAGTCCGCACCTTCGCGCAGGCTGTCGAAATACTTCGGACTGTTGCGGCTCACGTGGTAGTGCGATTTGCCCCAGATTTCGTCGAGAAACGCATCGACGGTCAACGGTCGAAGCAGCCACGCCAGCGAAAGCTGCTGCGCCATCAGCTGTTTCCTGCTTTCGGCAGCCAAACCAGAGACCCACTCACGGTCATCGCGGCAGAACCGGTGAGCGCTGCCGCATCAGTCGTGTGCTCCGCCTGCTTCCGCCTCGCCGTCCTGATACGTGTTCCAGGTGCCGGGCACCATTGGCAGCACCGCGCCGCTGCCGAAATCGTCGTGGTCAAGCGTAGCCAAACCCGCTGCCGCCGCGACACGTTTGTGCACGGTGCCGGCAAAACCCAGCGGGCCGGCGCCGGTGTCGGACGTCGCCGTCGGTCCGGCCCAATCCGGATCAACGTTGATGTCCATGTCCATGAACTCGTGAGAGTACCCGCGCATGCCGGCACGTCGGCGTCGCCGCGAACGGAGCTGCCCGCGTTCGGCCGCGGTGGCGGCGGCGGCGGCCACGAAGGGCTCGGCGGCCTTCTTCCCCTCGCCGGCGCGGGCGCTGCTCGCCATCCCAGGGCCCGCGCCGATTCCCGGGGGACCCACCGCGTAGGGCGGAACGAAGCCCGGGCCGGCCGCGGGCGAAGGGGGCGGCGTCGGCATCGACGGCGTGACCGTGCTGGCCGGGGCGGCCGGCGCTGAGGCGGGCGTCACCGTCGGCGCCCCCGGCGCGCCGATGGTGACCGGGCTGTTGCTCGCGACCGGCATCGAAGGTTGCGGTGCCGGCGCCGCAACCTCGGCCGGCAGTGGCGGCGCATCGGCTGCGATCCCGGCCAGCCCGGCCACACCCGCGGCGCCGCCTGTCAACACGACCGGTGCGATCAGCGGAAGCGCGTACACCTCGGGGAAGGTGCTAAGGAATTCCCCCACGTGGCCAACCTCGTCCGACACCAGCCCGGAAATGTCACTTGTCAGCTGCGGTATGGCCTGAGACGGATTTGTGAAGAATTCGTTGAAATCTCGCTGCAGCGTTTGGGTGATTTCGAGAACCCTGTTTACATACCACGAGGCGTCATGCGGGGTTCCACTGTCGTCGTCGATGATGTCCAGTAGGCCTTGATCGCCGCTGTCGCCGGGCTGAGCACTGGTGGAATTCACGATCTGCGGTGCCGCATCGGTCTGGGGCGCCGCGGCCAGCGCAGTCGTCGACACCGCCTGATAGGTCGTCATGGTGGTGGCGGCCTGAATCCACATGCGCGCATAGTCGGCCTCGTTCAGCGCGATCGGAATCGTGTTGATGCCAAAGAAATTCGTCGCCATCAGCACCCCGTGCACCACATGATTGGCGGCCAACTCGGGCAACGTCGGCATGGCGGCCAACGCCGATGTGTAGGCGGACGCCGCGGTTTCGTGCTGGGTGGCTTCGGACGCGCTCTTGGCGCTGGCCTGCATCAGCCACGCCAGGTAGGGCACGTGGGCGGCCACGTAGCGCTCGGCGCTCGGTCCCTGCCAGGCGGCGGCCTGCACCCCGCCCAGCACGTGGCTGAGTTCCTCGGCGACCGCGGCGTACTCGGCGCTCAGCGAACTCCACGCGTTCGCCGCGGCCAACAGTGAGCCGGGACCTGGGCCGCTGCTCAGCAATGCCGAGTGCACCTCAGGCGGCGCGGCCATCCAGATCGGCGCGGTCATGACCTCACATCCACCGCCGAGCCGGCACACACATGTGAGTTCACAATGAAAGTGAATACGACGCCGTGTCGTAGCTCAAGACTCGGTACGGGTAGGGGGTATCCACGGGCGCCGGGTCAACCGGGCTCCCGCCCGCTCCAGGTGCTAGGCAACATCGGCAGACCGGGCCCGCCATCGAAGCCGTCGTCCGACAGCGTCGCCAACCCGGCCGCACGCTCATCCCCGGCGCGAAGCGTTCCGGTGAATCCGAGCGATCCCGCTCCCCGATCTGACATGGCGGCGGACGCACTCCAGTTCGGCCCGACGCCGACGTTCATGTCCATGAATTCGTGAGCGTGCGAGTGCAATCGGCCACGCTGGCGCCGGCGGCCCCGGGTCCGGTGCTTGGCGCCGGCCGCCGCCGGCACGGCCGCCGCGGGCGCTCTCGAGGCTCCGCGCGAGGTCGGCTCGCGCGTCTTGGCTTGCGCGTTGATCGCCGACGCTTGCGAGGCACCGCCGACTGCGTACGGCGGCGCAAACCCGGGGCCGCCGCCGGGCGGCGGGCCGCCGCTTGAGGTGACCGTGCTCGGCGCGGCAGCACTCGACACCGCCGGGGCATGGCCGCCAGTGGTTCCTACACCGCCAATCGTCGAGACCGACGGCGTCACGCTCACCGGCACGGGGGCAATTGGTGCGGCCGGCACGGCGGCCACCGGCGGCACGGCCGCGGCGGGGATACCGGCCAGGCCGGCGAGTCCGGCCAGCCCACCGAAGCCCGCCGCGAACGCCGCGGGTATTGCGAGGGGTAGCAGGAAGGGCGCCGCCTGCACGAACGGCCAGAACAGGACCACGGTGTGAAAGACCGTCCAGCCAAGCGCCGAGGCCAGCGCGGGCGATAGACCGGGTATCGCCGATTGGAGTGCGCTGGCGACGCCGCTGGCGAACGGGAACGCCGGGAAAGGCCAACCATCCGGATAGATCAACTCGCCCAGCGGCTGGGCGAAACCTTGGGTGTAGATGTGCAGCAGCGCGGCCAGCTGGTCTTGCCACGACGTGTCCGCGGCGGGTTGCGTTGCGGCAGAGGAGGTTTCGTTGCCGGGCGCCACGATCTGGGGCGCGGGCGCTGCCGTTGGCACCGAAGCCAGAGCGGTTCCGCGCGACGACCTGGTAGATGCTCATCGTGGTGGCCGCCTGAACCCACATGCGGACATAGTCAGCCTCGTTGAGCGCGATCGGAATGGTGTTGATGCCGAAAAAATTGGTCGCGGTCAACACCCCGTGCACCACGTGGTTGGTGGCCAACTCGGGCAAGGTCGGCATGGCTGCCAGCGCGCCGGTATAGGCCGCGGCCGCGGTTTCATGTTGTGTGGCTGCTGCCGCGCTGTCGGCGCTGGCCTGGGTCAGCCAGGCCAGATATGGCGCGTGGGCGGCCGCGTAGCGCTCGGCGCTGGGGCCCTGCCAGGCGCCGGTCTGCACGCCGGCGAGGACCGCAGTCAGCTCGTCGGCGACCTCGGTGTATTTGGCGCTCAGCGCCGACCACGCGCCCGCCGCGGTCAGCAGCGAATTGGGGCCCGGGCCGCTGCTGAGCAACGCCGAATGCACTTCCGGGGGTAGCGCCATCCAGATCGGCGCGGTCATGACCTGATCACGACGGGCATTGAAAACTACGCCGCGTCGTAGTCGCAAGACCCCGTCGGGGTATGGGGTATTCGCAGGTCCAGGACCTGCCGGTCCGAATTAGACCCGCAGGAGCGTCGGCAGCGCCAGCGCCGAATCCAACGCCAGGGCGCAGAACACCGCGGCGAGGTAATTGTTGGATTGCAGGAACAATCGCAGCGGCTTGACCGGCTCACCACGGCGCACGCCGGCGTAAAGCTGATGCGCCATCGCCAGGAACCAGACGCCGGCCACGACCGCGACCGCGGTGTAGAGCCACCCGGCGGCCAGCGCGAGGGCCAGCGTGGCGGCCACCGTCAACCAGGTGTAGATCAGGATCTGCTTGGTGACCTGACGTTCCGTCGCGACCGCCGGCAGCATCGGGATCCCCGCCGCCTGGTAGTCCTCCTTGTAACGCATCGCCAGTGCCCAGGTGTGTGGCGGCGTCCAGAAGAAAATGATCGCGAACATCACCAGAGCCGGCCACGCAATGGTTCCGGTCACCGAAGACCAGGCGATCATCACGGGCATGCAGCCCGCCGCGCCGCCCCACACCACGTTCTGCGAGGTGCGGCGCTTGAGCAGCAAGGTGTAGATGAATACGTAGAACGCGATCGTGCCCACCGCCAACAGTCCCGACAGCAGGTTGGTCGTCCGCCACAGCCAGGCGAACGACGCGACGCTCAGCGTCAGCCCGAAGATCAGGGCATTTCGGGTAGGCACCGTGGCGCGGGCCAGCGGACGGCGTGCGGTCCGCTTCATCAGCTTGTCGATGTCGGCGTCGGCCACGCAGTTCAGCGTGTTAGCCCCACCCGCCGCCAGCATTCCGCCGACCAGCGTATTGAAGATCAGCAGCGGATTCACGCTGCCGCGGTGGGCCAACAACATCGCCGGAATCGCAGTGACCAGCAACAGTTCGATGACCCGCGGCTTGGTGAGCGCCAGATAAGCCAGCACGACAGTGCTGACTCGACTCGGCGCAACGCGCTCGCGAATGCTCACGCAATGACTCCTCGGATCACAGCAGCGCGCAGCTTCTACTACGCACGATGGTAGACCGCACAACTTGGCCAGCATGCACCGCAGGGCCTATCGACAGCCAATCGGCAAGCTCTGACTCACGAAGCAGGTCTTGACGGCACCTGAATAGTCGGCAAGTCAATCATCCTTCTACGCGTCGGCAACATTCCGGCATTAGGGTGGACGGGGACGTTTCGCCTCAGAAAATCTGCCGACTGCCGACCGCAAGGACTTCAGTACGTGACCACACTTGACGACATCTCGACGCTGACCCAACCCCACCGACCGGACGACTGGACCGAACTCGATACGGCAGCGGTCGACACCGTGCGGGTGCTGGCCGCCGACGCGGTTCAGAAGGTCGGCAATGGCCATCCGGGGACGGCGATGAGTCTTGCCCCCTTGGCATACACCTTGTTCCAGCGGGCGATGGTGCATGATCCGAGCGATCCGCACTGGTTGGGCCGCGACCGGTTCGTCCTGTCCTGCGGGCACAGCAGCCTGACCCTGTACTTGCAGCTCTATCTGGGTGGTTTCGGGCTCGAGCTCTCCGACATCGAGGCGTTGCGCACCTGGGGATCGAAAACCCCGGGGCACCCGGAGTTCCGCCACACGCTGGGTGTGGAGATCACCACCGGACCGCTCGGCCAGGGTTTGGCGTCCGCGGTCGGCTTCGCGATGGCGGCACGCTACGAGCGCGGACTGTTCGACCCGGACGCCGCGCCCGGCACGAGCCCGTTCGACCACCACATCTACGTGATCGCCTCGGACGGCGACATCGAAGAGGGCGTGACATCGGAGGCGTCGTCGCTGGCCGCGGTGCAGCAACTGGGCAACCTGATCGTGTTCTACGACCACAACGAGATCTCCATCGAAGATGACACCAACATCGCGTTGTGTGAGGACACCGCCGCCCGCTACGAGGCTTACGGCTGGCACGTCCAGCACGTCGAGGGCGGCGAGAACGTCGTCGCCCTCGAAGAAGCGATCGAAAAAGCGAAGGCGGTCACCGACAAGCCGTCCTTCATCTCGGTGCGGACGATCATCGGTTATCCGGCGCCGAAATTGATGAATACCGGCAAGGCACACGGCGCGGCCCTGGGTGACGAAGAGGTTGCGGCAGTCAAGGAGATCCTCGGATTCGACCCCGAAAAAAAGTTCGAGGTCCGGGACGAGGTGATTGCGCACACTCGCGAGTTGGTGCAGCGCGGCAAGGAAGCCCACGACAAGTGGAACGTCGACTTCGAGGAGTGGGCCGAGCGGGAGCCCGAACGCAAGAAGTTGTTGGACCGGTTGACCGCCGAGGAGCTGCCCGACGGTTGGGACGCCGATGTGCCGCACTGGGAACCCGGGTCCGACGCGATAGCCACCCGCAAGGCGTCCAACGAGGTGCTCAACGCGGTGGGCCCGAAGCTGCCCGAGTTGTGGGGCGGTTCGGCCGACCTGGCCGGTAGCACCAACACCACCATCAAGGGTGCCGACTCCTTCGGTCCGCCCTCGATTTCGACGAAGGACTACACCGCGCACTGGTACGGCCGCACCCTGCACTTCGGGGTACGCGAGCACGCGATGGGCTCGATCCTGTCCGGAATCGTGCTGCATGGCCCCACCCGCGCCTACGGTGCCACGTTCCTCCAGTTCTCGGACTACATGCGACCAGCGGTGCGGCTGGCCGCCCTGATGGACATCGACACGATCTACGTCTGGACGCACGACTCGATCGGGCTCGGCGAAGACGGCCCGACGCATCAGCCGATCGAGCACCTCGCCGCACTGCGCGCCATCCCCAAGCTGTCGGTGGTCCGCCCGGCGGATGCCAATGAGACCGCGTATGCCTGGCGCAGCGTGCTGGCCCGCGGCAACGGCAGCGGTCCGGTCGGGCTGATCCTGACCCGCCAGGGTGTGCCGGTTCTCGAGAACACCAGCTACGAGGGTGTGTCCAAGGGCGGATACATCCTCGGTGATGCGGGCGGCGACGAGCCCGACGTGGTGCTGATCGCCACCGGCTCGGAGGTTCAGCTGGCCGTCGCGGCGCAGAAGCTGTTGGCGGACAAGGACATTGTCGCTCGCGTGGTATCAATGCCGTGCGTCGAGTGGTTCGAGTCGCAGTCTGACGAATACCGCAACAGCGTGCTGCCGCCGTCGGTGTCGGCGCGGGTCGCGGTCGAGGCCGGCATCGCGCAGAGCTGGCACAAACTGGTTGGAGACACCGGCGAGATCGTTTCGATTGAGCACTACGGGGAATCCGCCGACGACAAGACGTTGTTCCGCGAGTTCGGGTTCACCCCGGAAGCCGTCGTCGACGCCGCCGAACGAACTATCGACAACTAACCAAAGGAAAAGCCGATGACTCAGAATCCCAATCTCGCCGCTCTGAGCGCCGCGGGTGTCTCGGTCTGGCTGGACGACCTGTCCCGCCAGCGTCTGCAGTCGGGCAACCTGCAGGAGCTGATCGACACCAAGAGCGTCGTCGGGGTCACCACGAACCCGTCGATCTTCCAAAAGGCGCTCGCCGAAGGCGACGCCTACGACGGCCAGATCGCCGAGTTGGCCGAACGCGGCGCTGATGTCGACGCCACCATCCGCACGGTCACCACCGACGACGTCCGCAACGCGTGCGATGTGCTTACGCCGCAATGGGAGAACTCCGACGGCGTCGACGGACGAGTCTCGATCGAGGTCGACCCGCGGCTGGCGCACGACGCCGACAAGACGGCCAAGCAGGCCATCGAACTGTGGAAAATCGTCGACCGGCCGAACCTGTTCATCAAAATTCCCGCGACCGAGGACGGCGTTCCCGCGATCACTGCCACTCTCGCCGAGGGTATTTCGGTCAACGTCACCTTGATCTTCTCGGTCGAGCGGCACCGCGCGGTGATGGACGCCTACCTGGCCGGACTCGAGCAGGCCAAGGCAGCCGGCCATGACCTGTCCAAGATCCACTCGGTCGCATCGTTTTTCGTCTCGCGCGTCGACTCCGAGATCGACAAGCGTCTGGAGAAGATCGACACCCCGGAAGCGCTGGAGCTGCGCGGCAAAGCCGGCGTGGCCAACGCCCGGTTGGCCTATGCCGCCTTCCAGGAATACTTCGTCGGCGGCGAGCGATTCGCCGCGCTCGAGGCCGACGGCGCACGGGTGCAGCGCCCGCTGTGGGCGTCGACAGGCGTGAAGAACCCGGACTACTCCGACACGCTCTATGTGACCGAGCTGGTCGCCCCGAACACGGTGAACACGATGCCGGAGAAGACGATCGATGCGGTCGCGGACCACGGTGAGGTGTCGGGTGACACGGTCACCGGGACGGCGTCGGCGGCTCAGGAAGTCTTCGACAAGCTCGAGGCCGTCGGCATCGACCTGACCGACGTCTTCCTGGTTCTCGAAAACGAGGGAGTGCAGAAATTCGAGGAGTCGTGGAGTGAGCTGCTGGAGGAAACTCAGAAGCAGCTGGACTCCTCTGACAAATGAGTCACGGCGACGGGCAGTGGCGAAACCCGTTGCGGGACAAGCGCGATAAGCGCTTGCCGCAGATTGCGCCGCCCTGTGCGGTTGTGATCTTCGGCGTGACCGGCGACTTGGCCCGCAAAAAAGTGGTGCCGGCCATCTATGACCTGGCCAACCGCGGCCTGTTGGCGCCGACGTTCTCCCTCGTCGGATTCGGCCGCCGCGACTGGGACGACGAGGCGTTCAGCAATGAGGTCTGTCAGCTCGTCAAGGATCACTCCCGCACGCCTTTCCGGCAGGTGATCTGGGACCGCTTGGCCGAGGGCTTCCGTTTCGTTCAAGGCGCCTTCGACGACGACGAGGCCTTCGCCCGACTGGCCGAGACCTTGGAGAAGCTGGATGCCGAACGCGGCACCGGCGGTAATCACGGTTTCTATCTGGCCATTCCACCGAAGAGCTTTCCCGCGGTGCTCGAACAGCTCCAGAAGGCCGACCTCGCCACCGCGCAGGACGGCAGCTGGCGGCGGGTCGTGATCGAGAAGCCGTTCGGGCATGACCTGGACAGCGCCCGCGAACTCAACAAGGTGGTCAACAGCGTCTTCCCCGAGGAGTCGGTGTTTCGCATCGACCACTACCTCGGCAAGGAAACCGTGCAGAACATCCTGGCCATGCGGTTCGCCAACCAGTTGTTCGACCCGATCTGGAATGCGCACTACGTCGACCACGTGCAGATCACCATGGCCGAGGACATCGGCCTCGGCGGACGTGGTGGCTACTACGACGGCATCGGTGCGGCGCGCGACGTGATCCAGAACCACCTGATGCAACTGCTGGCACTGACCGCGATGGAGGAACCGGTCAGTTTCCAGCCGTCGGAGCTACAGAACGAGAAGATCAAGGTGCTCTCCGCTGTGGAGTTGGCGGAGCCGTTGGACCAAACCACTTCTCGCGGCCAGTACACCGCCGGGTGGCAAGGCGGCGAGCACGTGGTCAGCCTGCTCGATGAGGACGGGTTCTCGAAGGACTCCTCCACCGAGACGTTTGCCGCCATCACCCTGGAGGTCAACACCCGCCGCTGGGCCGGTGTGCCGTTCTACCTACGCACCGGAAAAAGGTTAGGCCGCAGGGTGACTGAGATCGCCCTGGTCTTCAAGCGGCCCCCCCACCTGCCGTTCGATGCGACCATGACCGACGAACTCAGCGCCAACGCAATCGTGATCAGGGTGCAACCGGACGAAGGCGTCACGCTGCGATTCGGCTCCAAGGTTCCGGGCAGCGCCATGGAAGTCCGCGACGTCAACATGGACTTCTCGTACGGGGCCGCGTTCACCGAGGAATCGCCCGAAGCATACGAGCGGTTGATCCTCGACGTGCTGCTCGGTGAGCCTTCGCTGTTCCCAGTCAATGAGGAAGTCGAATTAGCTTGGAAAATACTCGATCCCGCGCTTGACCAGTGGGCCGAGCACGGTAAACCCGATCCGTACGAGTCAGGTACCTGGGGTCCGGCGTCGGCCTTCGAGATGCTGCGCCGGTCCGGGCGCGAATGGCGGCGACCGTGATACTCGACCTTCCCGGAACCAGCACCAACGAGGTCAGCAAGAAACTGGACTCCCTGCGCGAAGAGTCCGGAGCGGTCAACCTCGGCCGCGTCTTGACATTGGTGATCGCGACAAGCAACGAGACCCTGCTCGAAGAGTCGATCGAAGCCGCCAATGCCGCCGGTCGCGAGCACCCCAGCAGGGTGATCGCGGTGACCGATGTCGACGCCGATGCCGCCGAGGCACGACTGGATGCGCAACTCCGGGTCGGCGGTGACAGCGGGGCCAGCGAGGTTGTGGTGCTGCGGCTGTCCGGTCCGCTCGCTGGACATCACGGCAGCGTCGTCGTCCCGTTCCTGTTGCCCGACATTCCCGTCGTTGCGTGGTGGCCGTGCGATGCCCCCGACGTGCCGGCCCAGGATCCCTTGGGCCAGTTGGCTATTCGGCGGATCACCGACGCGACCAACGGAGCGGATCCGTTGTCGGCGATCAAGAGCCGCCTCGCAGGCTATACCCCAGGCGACACCGACCTGGCCTGGAGTCGTATCACCTACTGGCGTGCGCTACTCGCCTCGGCGATCGACCAGCCACCGCACGAACCCATCGCCTCGGCGCTGGTGTCCGGACTCAAAGACGAACCGGCACTGGACATCCTGGCCGGCTGGCTAGCCAGCCGCATCGACGGCCCGGTCCGCCGCGCCGTGGGCGAACTCAAGGTCGAGCTCGAGCGCCGCAGCGAGACGGTAGTACTGCGCAGGCCGCAAAAGGGCGTCACCGCGACGTTGAGCCGCAGCGGTAAGCCGGACGCGCTCGTGCCACTGCAGCGACGGGACGTTCCCGAGTGCCTCGCCGAGGATCTCCGGCGATTGGATGCCGACACCATTTATTGCGAGGCGCTGGAGGGTATTGATCGGGTGGAGTACGCCTGACTTGCGTCGGCGACCAGGCAGCACACAGCGATGAGGAGGGGCGGCGCGCATGAGCCCGGAAGTGCAGAAATTCGACGACAGCGACGGTCTGGTTGCTGCGGCGGGTGAACGCTTTATCAGCGTGGTCTCGGCGGCGATCGACGCTCGCGGGAAGGCCCTGGTCGTACTGACCGGTGGCGGCAACGGCAACGGCCTGATGCGCTACCTCGCCACGCAGAGCGATCGGATCGACTGGGCCAAGGTCCACCTGTTCTGGGGTGACGAGCGCTATGTCACCGAAGACGACGACGAACGCAACGACAAGCAGGCCCGCGAGGCCCTTCTGGATCATGTCGACATCCCCGCCCGCAACGTGCACACGATGCCGGCCGCCGATGGCGAATTCGGCAACGACCTGGCGGCCGCCGCGCTGGCCTATGAACAGATCCTGGCCGCGAACGCCGAACCCGGCGAGCCCGCACCGACTTTCGATATTCATCTGCTGGGCGTGGGTCCCGAGGGACACATCAACTCCCTGTTCCCGGACACCGCCGCCGTCCGCGAAACGACCCGACTCGTGGTCGACGTCGAGGATTCTCCGAAACCACCGCCGCTGCGAATCACGCTGACGCTGCCCGCGATTCAGCGGTCGCGCGAGGTTTGGCTGCTGGTGTCGGGGGACGGCAAGGCCGAAGCAGTGGCCGGCGCCGTAGGTGGCGCTGACCCGACGTCGATTCCGGCGGCCGGCGCGATCGGTCGCGAGCACACCATCTGGTTCCTCGACAAGGGCGCTGCCAGCGAGTTGCCCGCCTAACCCGCCTGGCGCGCGGCCTGCCCGTCCGCATACCCGCGCTCGTATTCCTGGCGACGCTCGACGCTGTCGGGTGATATCGCGCGGCTGATCGCCGCGGCGCGGTCGTGTTCACAATTTTGCGGGTGCATATCCGATCAGATGGATATCCGGTCCCGCAGGTTCCCTCGACCGCCATAATGACGGCATGGCAGATAAAGGCGCCGGAGATCGCCCAGCGCGGCAGCGAATCAAGACGCTCACCCAGGCGGCGATGAACGCCGACGTCACGGTCAATCAGCTGGAAGACGTGTTGGGTGGCCTGGGTGACACCCTCGGTGACCTAAACACCTCGCTGACGAACCTCAACAGCGCCGTTGACCGGCTGGACAACGGGCTCGACCACTTCGAGGCCACCCTCGGCCGGATCGACGACCTGATGAAGCGGCTGGTGACGCTTGTCGCGCCGGTGGAGGCGATCGTCGAGCGCATCGACTACATGGTCGGTGTCGGTGAGACCGTGATGTCACCGCTGTCGATCACCGAGCACGTAGTCCGCAACGCATTCAGCGCCTTACGTAATCGCGGTAGCCGCTAGACCGTGCCGCGCCCGGTTCCCGATCCGCCTTACGCCGACGGCACCGGTCTGCCATGGGACGTGTCGGTCACCGACGCGGTCGCCGCCATCGCGGCGGCCCGTGCCCGCTGCGGCGACACCTTCGCTGTGCGCAGCGGCGCTGACCGCTACCTGTTCACCTTCTCCCCGGCCGGTGTCGAGTCGTTCTACGGACTGCCCGAGGAGAAAGCCAGCAAGGGTGTCGCCGACTACTTGATGCTGCGCCGCAAACTGCCTGACGAGATTTTCCAGGGACGACGCCTGCTACCGAGCACACTGTTCCGCCGTGACGACGTTGCCGGGTATCTGGCCAATCTGGATCAGGCGCTCGACGCGACGATCGTCGAATTGGGGCCGTCGGGATCGGTGGACATCTTCGCTCTGACCCGCCGACTGGGCCATCGGATGGGGCTGGCCTCCTGGGCGGGTGCTGGGTCGGCGCACGGCGAACCGTTCGAGCGGCTGGTCCGGGCCTTCGACACCCTCGACGGCTCCGAAGCTTTCGTGCATCCCGACGCGATGGCGGCGGTCGCTGCGTCGAAGAAGCGGGCCGAGCGCACCGCCCTGGACGAGGTAACCGAAGTCGTCGCCGACGCCGTGTACCACCGGGACGGCGATGAAGGCTTGTTCGGCCGGATCGTCTACGAATGGCGTGACGAGTTGGGCGACAACAAGATTCGCGGCATCGCGCTCGACGTCGCACTGATCCATATCGCGTCGATGTCCAACCTGGCCGCCGCGCTGGGCTGGGCGTTGGTGGATCTCCTCGAGCATCCCGGACAGCTGGCGCGGGTCGCCGCCGGTGACGCCGACCTGGCACAGCGATGTGCACTGGAGTCGACCCGGCTGGCTCAACGGTCGATCATGTCACGCGCGGTGGTGTCGCCGGTCGTCCTCGACACCGGCGACGTCAGCTACCAGGTGCCGCCCGGTTGGACGATCGCCACGCTGTTGCCGCTGCTCAACACGTCCGTCGCGCCGGGGCTTGAGACGTGGAATCCCGACCGGTGGACGCGCCACCGGTTGACCGACGAGAAGGCGCTGCCGTCGCCGATGCTGGTGACGGCATTCGGGCATGGACGGCATTCCTGTCCGGCACAACCGTTTTCGCTGTCGGCGATGACGGCGACGATGACACGGTTGTTCGGCCACTACCAGATGACGCCGAGCTGGACGATGCACCCGCGACCGGTTGCGGCTCAGATCGGCGGCGTGGCGCGAGCCGACGGGCCGTGCCTGCTCGATTATGTGGCGGCGTGACTAGCCGCTGTTGCGCAGCGCGCTGGCCAGGCCATTCATTGTCAGCAGGATCCCACGCTGCACCAACTCGTCGTCGTCTCCGGAGCGGTAGCGGCGCAGCAATTCGACCTGCAGATGATTCAGCGGCTCCAGATACGGGAAGCGGTTGAACACCGACCGGGCCAGCGACGGGTTGTCGGCCAGCAAGTTGTCCTGTCCGGTAATCAGCTGATGCGCCTCGATGCTTCGCTGGTGCTCGCCGGCAATCTTGTCGAACACCCGACGCCGCAACGATTCGTCTTCGACGAGTCCCGCGTAGCGCGCCGCCAGACCCAGGTCGGATTTCGCAAGGACTTGCGCCATGTTCGACAACACGGTCTGGAAGAACGGCCACCGCTCGTACAACTCACGCAGCGTTTCGAGACGGCCCTCGCCCCCGGCAATCCACTGCTGGATCGCCGTTCCGGTCCCGTACCAACCCGGCAGCATCACCCGCGACTGACTCCAAGCCATCACCCATGGAATCGCGCGCAGGTCGGAAATCGACGAGGTCTGCTTGCGCGACGTCGGCCGGCTGCCAACGTTCAACGCCCCGATCTCGCTGACCGGCGTGGACTGCAGGAAATACTCCACGAAACCGTCTGTCTCGTGGACTAATTCGGAGTAGGCGCGCTGCGCCAGGTCAGCCAGCTCGTCGAGGATCTCGTAGGCCGGGCCCGCAGCGTCACCAAGTCCCTCGACATCGAGCAGGGTCGACTCCAGAGTCGCCGCGACGAGCGTTTCCAGATTGCGTTGCGCCATCAGCGGCTCGGCGTACTTGGCGGCGATCACCTCGCCCTGCTCGGTCAGTCGCAGCGAGCCGTTCACCGCGCCCGGCGGTTGCGCGAGGATGGCCTGATAGCTCGGCCCGCCACCGCGACCCACTGTGCCGCCGCGACCGTGGAAGAGCCGTAACCGAATACCGGTTTTGCGCGCCGACTCGACGAGCTCGAGTTCCGCCCGGTACAGCGCCCAGTTGGCGGTCAGGTAGCCGCCGTCTTTGTTGGAGTCGGAGTAGCCGAGCATCACTTCTTGGCTGCCGTTTCGAGCCCGGATGATGCTCTGGTAGACCGGAAGGTCAAGCACCGCTTCGAGAATCGTTGCGCCGCGGCGCAGATCGTCGATCGTCTCGAACAGCGGGACGATTCCGACGGGGGCGTAGGGTTCTTCGGCGGCTGCGTCGAGCAGCCCGCATTCCTTGAGCAGCAGCCCGGCTTCGAGAAAATCGGAAACGGACCGGCACATCGAGATGATGTAGTTGGGCAACGCTTCCGAGCCGTAAATCTCCACGGCCCGAGCGGCGGCGGAGACGATGGCGAGTTCCTTGCGAGCCAGTTCGGACAGCTGGTCGCGGTCACCGATCAGCGGTCGCCGGGTGCTCAGTTCCGCCGCGAGAATGTTGACCCGTTCGTCTTCGCTCAGCGATGCGTAATCGGAATGCACACCGGCCCAGGCCAGTAGCTCGGCGACCACTTCCTCGTGCACGTCGGAGTTTTGTCGCATGTCGAGACCGGACAGGTGAAAACCGAAGACGTGCAGGGCTTCTCGTAGCCGCGCCAGTCGATCGTCAGCCAACAGCCCGCTGCCGTGGGCGCGCAACGAAGCGTCGACGACGTCGAGGTCGGCCAGCATCTCCCCCGGTGTCGAGTACGGCGGCAGGCCGAGGTCGAGCAGGTTGTCTGCGTCTCGGTCGAGGATCCGCGCGGCGGTGGAGGTGAGCCGGGCGTGGATGACGCGTAGCGCGCGGCGGTAGGGCTCGTCGCCGCGGGCCGGCTCGTCGCAAGCCGCTGCGAGCGCGGTCAATTCGTCGGTCACGGCGACTAGGCGCGCCGACATCGACAGTTCCTGCTCGCACGCGCTCAGCTCGGCGAAGTAGTGGTTCAGCGCCGTGTAGGCGGCGCTGCCGGTGGCCAGTCGCACCACGTCGGCGGTGACGTTGGGATTGCCGTCACGGTCGCCGCCGATCCAGGAGCCGGGCCGCACGATCGGTTCGGGAAGCAGGTCGGCGTCGGGCCATCGGCCGCGCAGCGCGTCGCGCACACCGGCGTTGACCTTCGGCACCACATCGAAAAACGCGGCCGAGTAATACCGCAACCCGACCGCGATCTCGTCGGAAATCTGTAGCCGGGACAACCGCACCAATGCCGTCTGCCACAGCATCAGCACCTGGCGGCGAAGTTCGGTCTCGACGTCCCCACCGTCGTCGGTTTCGGTCTGGCCGTGAGCGTGCAGCCGCATCAGCTGGGTGATGCGGTGCTGGGTGTCGAACACGGTCCGCCGCCGGGTTTCGGTCGGATGGGCGGTGATGACCGGTGAGACCAGTGCACCGGTCAGGGCCTCGGCGACGGTTGCGGTGTCCAGCTGCGCCGCGTCGAGCTTCAGATAGGTCGCGGCCAGGCTGCTGTCCTGCGGCGGCTTGCCGTCGGCGACATGGATAGCCCGGCGACGCTCCCGGTGGATGTCCTCGGCGACGTTGGCCAGCAACGCGAAGTGGCTGAACGCCCGGATGATCGGGATGGCCCGACGGATGTCGATGCCGTCGAACATCTGGGCAACCTCGCTCCGCTCGATCTCCGAGCGCCGCACCTGGAACGAAGCGATCCGGGCCCGCTCGACCAGATCGAAGACCTCGTCGCCGTTCTGCTCGCGGACGGTGTCACCGAGGATGGTGCCGAGTAGGCGAATGTCTTCACGCATCGGCTCGGTCGCTTCACGACCTATCCGGGTGCGCTTTACCGCGCCGAAGGGCTCGAGCGAATCGGGTGCTTCAGCCATGCCTACCAGTATCAGGGTGCGTGGCCGACTTCGCCGTCTGTGCGGTTAGGCGTTGTATTTGATGCGCAGCGCCATGCCGACAATGGCGACGAGCCAGATACCGACGACGAACAGCGTCAGTCGGTCGAGGTTCTTCTCCACCACCGTCGACCCGGACAAGCTGGATTGCACGCCACCACCGAACAGCGTGGACAGACCGCCACCCTTGGCGCGGTGCAACAGCACCAACAGGACCACCAGGATGCTGGTGACCACCAGGGTGATCTGCAGGGCCAATTCCATGGAGGACACCTTACCGGGCCGCGACGGCCCGGCTCGAACCGACGCTAGGTGGCGATGGCGTCGAAGAATGTCTTGTCGTTGGCGTAGTCGAGGTAGATCGGGTGCTGCAGGAACGGCACGACGCCGCTGTCGATCGAGTTGCTCACCGACGTCCCGATGCCCGACGCGACGGTCGGCGCCGCGTTGGTGCCGTACTGGTTCGCGCCCCCCACGACGTAGGAGTAGAGCAGCTGGTTGCCTTCGTAGACCGAAATGGTGTCACCCTGCAGGCTGCCTGACCCGGCGATCGAGGACGGGATGGTTCCCCAGACACCGCCCGAATCCAGGTCGTCGTACACGGGACCAGTTCCGACTTGAGTCGCGCCGTGCGTCACGGTTTCGGTCAGAGCACTCGTACTGATCGGGTCTCCGCCGATCGAGGCGTAGGACGACAGCGGGTTGGTAGCGCTGACGACCAGTTCCTTATCGGGAATGTCGACTAGGACGCCGCCGTAGCTCTCGAATGGGCTGCTGGTAGCCGGACCGGCGGTGTTCTCGCCGATGCCCAGGATGCCGCTCACTTGGTTGTCCGCGAGGAATTCCTGGAAGCTCAGCGGAGCGCCCGCGGCGAACGATGTCGGCCACGAGAAAAGTTCGACGTCGACTGGGCCGTCGGTGGTCACACCGCCGTCGTACGCGACCGGCACGTGGTCGTAAGTCGCGTAGACGTAATCCACGCCGCCGCTGTACCCGCTTTCGCCATAGGTCGTAGGGAATCCCAACTGGAACAAGTTCTCCAGCTGCGTGAACCAGTTGCTGCCCAGGTCGGTGTAGGGAATGACCAGCCCGCTCGATCCGGTGTCGACCAGCAACGGCACCGACACACCGCTGTGGTCGATCGTGGCGTTGACCGCCGGCTCGGTGCCTTCCAAGACGCTCAGCGGGATGGTTCCGCCGGTCGACGCCGCGGGCTCTGCGGCCGTCACGGCGGCGGCCAGCGCCGAATCGGTCGACGGCAGCGCCAGGTCGATCGAGTTCAAGCTGCTCAGGAGGCTGTCGGTCCAGCTGGTGAAGTCGAGCGCGGCGGCCGGATCGACGGCGGCGAGCGACTCGGTCAGCGACGACACGATGGGCTGAATGATCGGGTCGATCAGCGCATCGAAGTCCGCTCTCGCGGGCGCAGCGGAGCCGGTCGCCATTGCCGCCGCGGCGACAAATACGCTGACAGCACCGCCCACGACCACACCGCAACGCCGCACGGACGCCGTGCGTGAAAACTCTTTACCGCTTCGACCAGCCATTGGTTGTTCCCCCGGGCTACATGAACTTTGTGAGCGCAAACTTAGTGACCCTGTGCTTCCTTTAGGGTTCTCTAAGCTAAGCGTGGCCGACCCGTGATCGCAACCCGAACGGCCCGCAGTTTCCCGTTAATTCGTCTTGGACGGTTTCGGTGTGTCAGGGCAGCGGGCCGCCGGCGGCGATGGCAGACAGCGTCGCGAACTGCTCACCGTCTAGCGAGGCCCCACCCACCAGGGCGCCGTCCACGTCTTGCTGGGCGATGATGTCGCCGATGTTCTTGGCGTTCACCGAGCCGCCGTAGAGCACCCGCACGGTGTCGGCGATCTGCGGCGAGGCCAACGAGCCCAGCTCCTCGCGGACGGCCTTACACACTTCCTGCGCGTCGGCCGCGCTCGCGACCCGGCCGGTGCCGATCGCCCACACCGGCTCGTAGGCGATGACGGTCTTGCCGATCTGTTCGGCGGACAACCCGGCCAGCGAACCACGCAGCTGGCTTTGGCAGTGGCTGACGTGCTCACCGGCCTCGCGGACTTCCAGGTGCTCGCCGATGCAGACAATCGGGGTCAGCTCGTGCTTGAGCGCGGCTGCGGCTTTGGCGGCCACCAGCGCGTCGTCCTCGCCGTGATAGGTGCGCCGCTCAGAGTGACCGACCACGGCGTAGTGGCAACCCAGCTTGGCCAAAAACGCCCCGCTGATCTCACCGGTGTAGGCGCCGGAGTCGTGCTTTGACACGTCCTGGGCGCCGTAGGTGAGGCGCAGCTTGTCGCCGTCGACCAAGGTCTGCACACTGCGCAGGTCGGTGAACGGCGGGATGACCGCAACGTCGACCTTGTCGAAGTACTTGTCGGGCAGCGAGAACGCGATCTTCTGTACCAGGGCGATGGCCTCGAAGTGGTTGAGGTTCATCTTCCAGTTGCCGGCAATCAGCGGCTTGCGGCTCATCGTCGTCCTTTGTTCAAGTGGTCAACACGTCTAAGCCGGGGAGCGTCTTGCCCTCAAGGTATTCCAGCGATGCCCCGCCACCGGTGGAAATGTGTGAGAAGCCGTCGTCGGGCAGCCCCAGCGCGCGGACCGCGGCAGCCGAGTCGCCGCCACCGACCACGCTGAACGCGCCCTTGGCGGTGGCGGCGGCGATCACCTCGGCGAGGCCTTTGGTGCCGGCGGCGAATGCCGGGAACTCGAAGACGCCCATCGGGCCGTTCCAGAAGATCGTCTCGGCGTTGGCCAGCAGCTTGGTAAACCGGATCACCGACCCCGGGCCGATGTCCAACCCCATCTTGCCGTCCGGAATCGCATCGGCGGCAACAACTTCCGGCGGCGAATCGGCGGCGAATTTGTCGGCCACCACGATGTCGACGGGCAACCGGATCACGTCGGCGTAGGTGTCGAGCAGCTGTTTACAGGTATCGATCATCTCGGTCTGCAGCAACGACGTCCCGACCGACAGGCCCATCGCCGCCAGGAACGTGTAGCACATGCCGCCACCGATCACGATGCTGTCGGCCTTGGTGGCAAGCTGCTCGATCACGCCGAGCTTGTCGGACACCTTGGAGCCGCCGAGGATCACCGCGTAGGGACGCTTCGTCGAACTGGTCAGCCGCTGGAGCACGGCGACCTCTTCGGCGACCAGCGTGCCGGCGTAGTGCGGCAGCAGCGTGGCGACATCGTAGACGGATGCCTGCTTGCGGTGCACCACCCCGAACCCGTCGGACACGAAAGCGCCGTTGCTGCCGACCAATTCGGCAAGCTCGTGGGCCAGCGCCTGCCGTTCGGTGTCGTCCTTGCTGGTTTCCCGTGGGTCGAAGCGAATGTTCTGCAGCAGCAGAACGTCTCCGTCGGCGAGAGCTTCGGACCGGGACTTGGCGTCCGGCCCCACGACGTCGTCGGCCAACTGGACGTTCTTGCCCAGTTCCTCCCCCAGCTTCGCCGCGACCGGCGCCAGCGACAGAGCCGGGTCCGGCTTGCCGTCGGGGCGGCCAAGATGCGCGGTGACAATCACTTTGGCACCGGCGTCGGCCAGCGCCCTGATCGTCGGCACCGACGCGGTGATACGGCCGGGATCGGTGATGGCACCGTCGTCGAGCGGCACGTTCAGGTCGGAGCGAACGAGTACGCCGCGGCCTGAAACCCCCTGTGTGAGAAGGTCGTCCAGGTTCCGGATAGCCACGGTTACAGCGACTTGCCGACCAACGCGACCAGGTCGACGAGTCGGTTGGAGTAACCCCACTCGTTGTCGTACCAGGAAACCACCTTGGCCTGGTTGTCGATCACCTTGGTCAGACCGGAGTCGAAGATCGAGCTGTGCGGGTCGGTGACGATGTCGCTGGAGACGATCGGCGCGTCGTAGTACTTGAGGATGCCCTTCATCGGGCCCTCGGCGGCGGCCTTCATCGCGGCGTTGATCTCGTCGGCGCTGGCCGCCTTCTTCAGCTCCGCGGTCAGGTCGGTGACCGAGCCGGTGGGGATCGGCACCCGAAGCGCGTAGCCGTCGAGCTTGCCCTTCAGTTCCGGCAGCACCAGGCCGATGGCCTTGGCCGCACCGGTCGAGGTCGGCACGATGTTGAGCGCCGCCGCCCGGGCCCGGCGCAGGTCCTTGTGCGGACCGTCCTGCAGGTTCTGGTCCTGGGTGTAGGCGTGGATGGTGGTCATCAGACCCTTGACGATGCCGAATTCGTCGTTGAGCACCTTGGCGATCGGGCCGAGGCAGTTCGTGGTGCAGGACGCGTTGGAGATGATGTTCTGGCTGCCGTCGTACTTGTCGTCGTTGACGCCCAGCACGATCGTGATGTCCTCATCGGTGGCGGGCGCCGAGATGATCACCTTCTTGGCGCCGGCGTCCAAGTGCCCCTTGGCTTTTGCGGCGTTGGTGAAGATCCCGGTGGACTCCACCACGACGTCCACCCCGAGGTCACCCCACGGCAGTGCGGACGGGCCTTCCTTGACTTCGAGCGCCTTGATCTTGTGGTCGCCGACGACGATGGTGTCCTCGCCCTCGAGGCTGACGTCGTAGGGCAGCCGGCCCAGGATCGAGTCGAACTTCAACAGGTGCGCCAGGCTGGCATTGTCGGTCAGGTCGTTGGCCGCCACCACCTCGATGTCGGTGTCGGCTCCCGCGGCCTGCTGCGCCAGGAGCGCCCGGTAGAAGTTGCGGCCGATGCGACCGAAGCCGTTGATGCCTACCCGGACCGTCACGTGTGTCTCCTTCGATGCGGACTCAATGCTGGCCGCCAGCCTAGTAGCTGCGACAATGCGGGGCTAATTCGGTGGTTTAGGTCACGCGTATCAGCGCGTGACGGGGTGGATCGGGAGTTCGTCGCCCGGCTCTGGCCAGGGCTGGCGGGCCAGCATGTCGTCGACCGAGACGTAGCCCTCCTCGATCAGCCCGGTCTTGGCGTCGACGATGCGGTAACGCTGCCTTTTCGTCTGGATCGGCTGGCCTTCCAGGATGATCACCCGCAGGTCACCCTCCTGTAGATGGCAGCGCCGCTGCACCGCCTCGACCAGCTGCTCGTTGTGCAGGTGGCCCTCGCCGAAATTCCAACCGATCAGCGGCCCGGCGACGGTCTCGCCTTCGCGGAGCGCGTAGTCCGCCTCGTCGGCATCTTTGCCGAGCGCCCGGGGTATCAGGGCATTCAGCGCGCGACCGTGGACGTGCATGGATCGGAAGGCGCGGGCTTTGTCGCTGATGATCTCCGCGGTGTTCGGGTCGTACAACCGGGCTATCTGTTTGGCGGTCAGCGCCGAACTCTTGACCACGTTCTCTTCGATCGTGTCTTCCACGCCCGCGCGGAAACACCAGACGCTCGACGCCCAGTTGCCGGCGTAATACCGCAACGCGGGCAGGAACGAGATCTGTTGCGGGAACATGTTTCCCACTATCGGGATGACCAGAAGCGCGACCATCAGCATCGCCAGTAGCAGCGGTGAGCTCAGGTCGTAGATCACGATGTTGCCGTAATGCCCGAACAGGTAGAACAGCGAGAAGATGAAGAAGATGTTCCACTCCAGGGGAACACCCATCGGCAGGTTCGAAATGATGTTGAGGTGGAAGACCACCATGAAGGCGATCAACCACCACCGCCACGGGTGGTCGCCGCCGCCGAACACCAGGATCGCGGGCACGATGAGTTCGGCTGTCGTGCCACCACCGTGCGCCATCAGCTTCGGAATCCAGGTGGGCCGGATGTCATTGACCGGGTCGCGATAGAGGCGGCGCTTCAACCAGTTGAACGGCTTGCCACGCAGCAGCGCGTTGTTGCTCGTCATCGCCGCAACGACGTAGGGGAAGTGGTGATTGAGTTTAGAAGTCGCGGCGCCCCACCATAATCCGAGCATGACGATCTTGAACGCGGCGATCTGGTCGGTGAAGGGAAAGAAGAAGATCAGCAGTTTCAGCCAGTAGTGCTCGCCGCGGGCGGCCAGGAATATCGTCTTGTCGCGCAGACCCAGGAGGGCCAACGCGACGATCGCCGGCAGGACCAGCAATGGGTCGATCAACCCGACGTCGCTCCCGGTGACGGACGCGCCGTGGCCCGGTGCCAGCAGCGCCCACACACCGGACGCCAGAACGATCACGTACAACGCAACGTCGACCAGGGTCCGGGTGTCCCCGCGAGTGAACGGCACATCGTTCGGCCACGGCGGTAGCCGAATTGTCTTGGGCCGCAACCAGTACAAGAATCCACCGATCGGCGGCATGAATCGTGCGGTGAGCGGTCCTGATCCGCAGCCCAACCCGAGCACCTCGAACAGCAGCGTGAAGATGATGAATTTTTGGTAGACGATCGGCTGCGTCCACCAATCGCCGATCCGGCCGAGTCCGCCGAGGCCCGGCGTCAACGAGACGACCGCCGCAGCACCCGCGGCGTAAGCAGCCATCTTGATGACGTACAGCAGGTAGATCGCCGACGGAGTGCCAAAGCCGTGCTCGACCCAGTGCCGGGTCACCACCTGCATCCGGTCGGCCGCCGACCGGGCGTGCCAGGTCTCGGGTTCGACGTCGGGAAGATCCGGGGTGATGAATCCCATCACGGCCTCGTTTCAGGTCTGCCACCGTTGGCCAAAACAATCTAGCGGGACCCTCAAGTGCACTGTGCCCAAACGCGAGTGTGCAGCGTGCGAACGGATCTGCCACGCGATCGGGTGCATAACCCGCACGGTCGACGCGCCGTTACGCGTCTTCCAGCAGATCCGGAGTCACCGCGGACTCGGTATCGGGAATCCCGTCGACCTTCGCCTTCCGATCGGCCATCGACAGCAGGCGCCGGATACGGCCGGCCACAGCGTCTTTCGTCATCGGCGGGTCGGCCAGCCGGCCCAACTCCTCCAGCGACGCCTGCCGGTGCTCGACGCGCAGCTTGCCCGCCGCGGCCAGATGATCGGGCACGCCTTCGCCGAGGATTTCCAGCGCCCGCTCGACGCGAGCGGCCGCGGCGACCGCCGCGCGTGCCGAGCGCCGCAGGTTGGCGTCGTCGAAGTTGGCCAGCCGGTTGGCGGTCGCGCGGACCTCGCGGCGCATCCGCCGCTCCTCCCAGACCAGGCGGGTGTCCTGAGCGCCCATCCGGGTGAGCAGCGCCCCGATCGCCTCACCGTCACGCACGACCACCCGGTCGGCGCCGCGGACTTCGCGTGCCTTGGCGCTGATCCCCAGCCGGCGTGCGGCGCCCACCAGAGCCAACGCGGCCTCGGGTCCGGGGCAGCTGACTTCCAGCGCGGACGACCGACCCGGCTCGGTCAGCGATCCGTGCGCCAGGAAGGCGCCACGCCAGGCGGCCTCGGCATCGCCGATGCTCCCGCCGACCACCTGGGCCGGCAATCCGCGCACCGGCCGGCCCCGCAGATCGAGCAACCCGGTCTGGCGGGCCAGCGCCTCGCCATCGTTGGCCACGCGCAGCACGTAGCGTGTCGTCTTACGAATCCCGCTGGCGGACAACACATGTACGACGGCGTTGTATCCGTACAGGTCGAAGATGTCTTTGCGCAGCCGTCGCGCGATGCTTCCCAAGTCCACTTCGGCTTCGACGACCACCCGGCCGGCCACGATGTGCAGCCCACCGGCGAAGCGCAGCAGCGAGGTCACCTCGGCGCGCCTCGCGCTCACCGCGGTCACCACCAGGCGGCTCAGTTCGTCTTTGACTTCGGCCGTCATCGCCACGCGTCGTCACCCCTTGGTCCGTTGCGACCCTGCTTGTCCGCTTCGGTGGACGTCGCGGCGGGCGGCCGACTGGTGTCGCGCACGCCAACTCCGTCCAGCGCTGCGGCCAGTTTGCCCGGGTCATGTAAAGGTGTACCAGGCCTGGACACATCCGCGAATTGAACTTCGGCATTCAACAGGGTCGCGGTCCGGCGCAATTGCTCGCGCTCCCGTTCGCTCGGCACCCGTTCGGCGTCGATGATCACGTCGTGAACGGTGAAACCCGGAGCGTGCTGGGCGAGCACGTGGAGATGCCGTTCGACCGAGAACCCTGCCGTCTCCCCCGGTTCCGCCACCAGGTTGAGCACCAGCGCGCGACGGGCCGGCGTCGCCTGCAACGCCGCCGCGAATTCGGGTACCAGCACATGCGGGATCACGCTGGTGAACCAGGAGCCCGGACCCAGCACCACCAGATCGGCGGACATGATCGCGTCGACGGCCTGCCGGGTGGCGGGCGGATCCCCGGGCAGCAGCCGCACCCGCCGGACCTTTCCCGGCGTGGTGGCGATCGCCACCTGTCCGCGAATCACCCGGAACATCCGCGGGTCGGACTCGAGGCCCGACACGTCGGCCTCGATCTGCAGAGCGATCGGGCACATCGGCAGCACTCGGCCCCGCACACCCAATATCCGGCCGACTTCGTCGAGGGCCGCAACCGGGTCGGCAAGCACCTCGCTGAGGCCCGCAAGCAGCAGATTGCCGATCGGGTGCCCCGACAGGGCGCCACTGCCGCCGAACCGGTGCTGCATGATCGTCGCCCACAGGCGACCCTGTGGGCTGTCAGAAGCCAACGCCGCCAACGCCATTCGCAGGTCGCCCGGCGGCACCACGTCCAGTTCGCTGCGCAACCGTCCCGACGAACCGCCGTCGTCGGCCACCGTGACGACCGCCGTCACGTGCGGGGTCAGGCGCCGGGCAGCCGACAACGTCGCATATAGCCCGTGCCCTCCGCCCAGGGCGACAATCCGCCGACTCATTCGCGGCCCAGATCCCGGTGCAGCACCCGCACCGTGAGCTGCGTGTCGGGCTCGAGCAGACCCGCCAACGCTTCGGCGATCGCCACGCTGCGGTGTTTACCGCCGGTGCAGCCGATCGCCACCGTCATGTAGCGCTTCCCCTCCCTGCGGTAGCCGTCGACAATCATGGTCAGCAACCGATGGTATGTCTCCAGAAACTCCGCCGCGCCGGTCTGGCCGAGCACGTAATCACGGACCTCCGGGTGCTGCCCGGTGAGCGGACGAAGTTCGTCCACCCAGTGCGGATTCGGCAGAAACCGGACGTCCATCACGGTGTCGGCGTCCATCGGCAGCCCGTATTTGAAGCCGAACGATTCGACGGTGACGCTGGTTTGGGCGACGGTCTCGCCGCCGAAGGCGCGTTCGATGCTTTCCCGTAGTTCGCGCACGGCCAGCGTCGAGGTGTCGATGATCAGGTCGGCGGTCGCGCGCACCGGCGCGAGCATCTCGCGCTCGGCGGCAATGCCTTCGGCCAGAGTCTGCGAACCCTGCAGCGGGTGGCTGCGACGGTTCTGCTCGTAGCGGCGCACCAGCATGTCGTCGGAGGCCTCCATGAACACCACCTGCGGGCTGATGTTGCGCGTGGCCAGGTCGTTGCGCACCCAGTCCAGATCGCCGGTGAATCCGCGCGAACGCACATCCATCACGATGGCCAACTGCGTGATCCGCGATCCCGCATCCAGCCCGAGGTCGACCATCCGGGTGATCAGCTGCGGCGGCAGGTTGTCGGCGACATACCAGCCGAGATCCTCCAGCACCTTGGCCGCGGTGCCGCGTCCGGCGCCGGACAAGCCGGTGACCAGAACCACGTCGATGCCGGATTCGCTTGTGGCGCCGTGGTTGTCGGCCTGCTCCAGCGACCCGGCTTGATTAGGACCGTCCATCCCCTCGCCTGTCATCCCGATGCTCGTTCCGCGACCCGGTCCTGCGTTGCGGTGTCCGGTCCGGCATCGTCGCCGCGGAGTGCGTCCAGCACCGCCGTCGCCGTCGCAACCCCGATGCCGGGAACGGAGGTGATCTCGTCGACCGTAGCCTCCCTGAGGCGGGCCAGTGAACCGAAATGAGTAACCAGCGCTTTGCGGCGATGCTCCCCCAGTCCGGGCACGGAATCCAACGCCGACGCCGTCATCCGTTTGGACCGTTTGCTGCGGTGATAGTTGATCGCGAACCGGTGGGCCTCGTCGCGGACTCGCTGCAGCAGATAGAGCCCCTCGCTGTTGCGCGGCAGAATGATCGGGTCCGGTTCCGAGGGAACCCACACCTCTTCGAGTCGTTTGGCCAGACCGATCACCGCGACGTCCGTGACGCCGAGTTCCTCGAGCACCGCGCTGGCCGCGTTGACCTGCGGGGCTCCGCCGTCGACGACGTATAGGTTGGGCGGATAGGCGAAGCGGCGCGACTTTCCTTCGGGCGAGAGCACTTTCGGGTCCTCTTGGTCCTGCACATGCCGGTAGAAGCGGCGACGGGTGACCTCGGCGATCGAGGCGACGTCATCGGAACGGCCCTCGCCGGCCGCTTCCCGGATCCCGAAATGTCGGTAGTCGGACTTGCGCGGCAGCCCATCCTCGAACACCACCAGCGACCCGACCACATCGGTGCCCTGCACGTGGCTGATGTCGACACACTCGATTCGCAGTGGCGCGTTGGCCAAACCCAATGCATCTTGAATATTCTGCAGCGCAGCGGATCTGGCCGTGAAGTCACCGGCACGCTTCAGCTTGTGTTGCTGGAGAGCGTCTTTGGCGTTGCGCTGGACTGTTTCGGCCAGCGCCCGCTTGTCACCCCGCCGGGGAACGCGCAGTGCGACCCGCGAACCGCGCAATCCGGACAGCCAGGTGCTCAACTCGTCGTGGTTGGACGGGAGGCACGGCACCAGCACCTCGCGCGGCACCGCGTTGGCGGATTCGTCGGCCGCGCCGCCGAGTTCGGCCTGATCGCCGTAGAACTGGGTGATGAACTGCTCGACCAGTTGTTCAGCGCCGGAATCTCCTGCCTCCGCCGATTTTTCGACCACCCAGCCGCGCTGGCCGCGAACCCGTCCGCCGCGGACGTGGAAGACCTGGACGGCGGCTTCCAGATCGTCGTCCGCGAACGCCATTACGTCGGCGTCGGTACCGTCACCAAGGACGACCGCCTGCTTCTCCATCGCACGTTTGAGCGCGCCGAGGTCGTCGCGCAGTCGTGCGGCACGCTCGAAGTTCAGTTCGCCGGAAGCCACGCGCATCTGTTGTTCGAGCTCGCGCGCGAAGCGGTCGGTCTTACCCGACAGAAAGTCGCAGAAGTCCATGACGATCTGACGATGTTGCTCGGCGCTCACCCGCCCGACGCATGGGGCCGAGCACTTGTCGATGTAGCCGAGCAGACATGGCCGATCGATCTGGTTGTGCCGCTTGAACACTCCGGCCGAACAGGTACGTGCCGGGAAGACCCGGGTCAGCAGGTCGAGCGTCTCGCGGATCGCCCAGGCGTGTGAGTACGGGCCGAAATAGCGGACGCCCTTGCGCCGCGGCCCGCGGTAGACCATCAACCGGGGATATTCCTCGTTCAGCGTGACCGCAAGCACCGGGTAGGACTTGTCGTCGCGGTAGCGGACATTGAACCGCGGGTCGAACTCCTTGATCCAGTTGTATTCCAGTTGCAGCGCCTCGACCTCGGTGTTGACCACCGTCCACTCGACTTTGGCGGCGGTCGTCACCATCTGGCGGGTGCGCGGGTGCAGGCCGGCGATGTCGGCGAAGTACGAGTTCAACCGGCTACGCAGGCTCTTGGCCTTGCCGACGTAGATCACCCGTCCGTACTGGTCGCTGAACCGGTACACGCCCGGCTCGACCGGGATGGACCCGGCTGCGGGGCGATAGGTCGCGGGATCAGCCACGGTGTCCAAGGCTAGTCGCGCCCGCCGACGCCGACGACGCGAACATGGTCGGAGGCGGGGGCGAAGCTAGCCGCACAGTCGCCACGCGACAGTTCAGTGCGACGCCAAGTCAGGCCGGTAGCGCGCCAGCAGGTTCCGGACGGTGTCCATCGCGGCAACGGCACGATCCTTGTCGACGGACTGGATCGCCATCAACGGGACGTACTCGTCGTCGGGTAGATCAATGCGCGCCCAGCGCGCCCCGGCCGGAAACGACACCCCCACCAGGTCATCCCACGGCACCAGACGGTCGCTGAGCACGTTGCGCACCGACAGCCCGGCGGGGCCGACCCGCAACCGCGGCCGGGCGAACAGCAGCACCAGCCCGGCAAGAACGACACCGAGCACCACCATCGCGATCTGGTCGGAGGTCTGAAAGATCACCCCGGTTGCCCCGATCTTGAGCAGCAGACCGATGACCACGTGCGCGACGACAAGGACCGCCGCGGTGGCGTAAGCGACATAGGGCGTCAGGTGAGGCCGAAGTTGTGCATCCCAGGTGTCCTGGTCGGGCTTGGCGGTCACGACTTTTCGCGCAGCTGGCGCAGGGTGAGCGCGGTGCTCAGCGCCGCAGCCGTCGCCTGTCCGCCGTTGTCCTCGCTGGAATCCGGCAGTCCCGCGCGGTCCAGCGCCTGAGCTTCGGTGTTGGTGGTCAGCACGCCATTGGCGACCGGAGTGGATTCGTCAAGCGAAACCCGGGTCAGCCCTTGGGTTACCGCGTCGCAGACGTAGTCGAAATGCGGTGTCTGGCCACGGATCACCACGCCGAGCGCAACGACGGCGTCATGGTCGCGGGCGACGGCCTGCGCCACCACCGGGATCTCGATCGCCCCGCGCACCCGCACCACCGTGGGATCTTTCACACCCCACTGGTCGGCGATCAGCTGTGCCCGGTCGAGCAGCTGGTTGCAGATCGTGCTGTGCCACGTGCTCACCACGATTGCCAGCTTGACTGCGGAAGCGTCCTGCGACGCGATGTCGGGTACCCCGGCACCGCTCATAAACGCCATTCCTCGGTCACAGTGCGCCGCCGAATTCGCCTGAGAGATGGATGGATTCGTGATAGTCGTCCAGCCCTGCGAGGTCGTGACCCATCCGGTCGCGCTTGGTCATCAGGTAGCGGATGTTTTCCGCATTGGCCCGCACCGGCAACGGCACCCGCTCGATGATGTGCAGCCCGTAGCCGTCCAGACCGACCCGTTTGGCGGGGTTGTTGGTCAGCAGCCGCATCGACCGGACTCCGAGATCGACCAGGATCTGCGCCCCGGTGCCGTAATCCCGTGCGTCGGCAGGCAATCCGAGCTTGAGATTCGCATCGACGGTGTCGTCGCCGGCGTCCTGGAGCTGGTAGGCCTGCAGCTTGTGCATCAGGCCGATGCCGCGTCCCTCGTGACCGCGCATGTAGAGCACCACGCCGCGGCCTTCGCGGGCGACCATCGCCATCGCGGCATCCAGCTGCGGGCCGCAGTCGCAGCGACGAGAACCGAACACGTCTCCGGTCAGGCACTCGGAGTGCACACGCACCAGCACGTCGTCACCGTCGTAGTTGGGTCCGGCGATCTCACCGCGGACCAACGCCACATGCTCGACGTCTTCGTAGATGCTCGAGTAGCCGACCGCCCGGAATTCGCCGTGCCGGGTGGGGATCCGCGCCTCGGCGATCCGCTCGATGTGCTTCTCGTGCTTGCGGCGGTATTCGATCAGGTCGGCGATCGCAATCAGCGCCAACCCATGCTCGTCGGCGAAGACCCGCAATTCGTCGGTCTGCGCCATCGCGCCTTCGTCCTTCTGGCTGACGACCTCGCAGATCGCGCCGGCCGGCGACAGGCCGGCCATCCGGGCCAGGTCGACGGCGGCTTCGGTATGGCCGGGGCGGCGCAATACGCCACCGTCCTTGGCGCGCAACGGAACTACGTGACCGGGGCGGGTGAAGTCCTCGGCGACACTGCTCGGGTCGGACAGCAGTCGCATGGTCGTTGCGCGGTCGGACGCCGAAATACCAGTTCCGACACCATTTTTCGCATCGACAGTGATGGTGTAGGCGGTCCCGTGCTTGTCCTGGTTGACCGCGTACATCGGCAACAAGCCGAGCCGGTCGCAGATGTCGCCGTCCAGCGGTACACACAGATACCCGGATGTGTAGCGGACCATGAACGCGACCAGCTCCGGCGTGGCCTTCTCGGCCGCGAAGATGAGGTCGCCCTCGTTCTCCCGATCTTCGTCGTCCACGACGACAACGGCCTTGCCGGCCGCGATGTCGGCGATCGCGCGCTCGACCGAGTCCAACCTCGTCATCGCAGCCACCTTGTCAGAATTCCGCTCATAGCCCTCAGGCATTACGTCCAGTATGAACCACCACGTCGCGTTCGTTATTGCCACTGCTCACTCAGCGGACACGGTCGTCACACCTACTTTCGTCGGCACCTGCGCAAAAGTTTTCCCGAGGCGGCTCGTAGCTGATTCATAGCTTGTCTATCTAGCGTTCTGGACGTCGGGGGGAAACGTCCGCTGAATACCGAGAAGGTAGGTGAAGGACTGTGAAACTGAACCAACTGCTGGCCGGCGCGAGCGTCGCTGGTGCGCTAGGCGCTGCCGCACTGGGAGTGGGCACAGGAATCGCGAGTGCCGCTCCAAGTGACCACGGCGCACCCGCGGTCAACCACGCACCCGCACCCTTGGAACCAGGAGGCGGGGGCGGCCAGGGACCGGGTGGGCCTGGCGGCCCCGGCGGTCACGGGCCTGGCGGTCCAGGCGGCCCAGGCGGCCCCGGCGGTCACGGGCCCGGCGGTCCGGGTGGGTCCGGTGACCACGGACCCGGTGGGCCGGGTGGGCCCGGTGACCACGGACCCGGCGGCCCGGGTGGGCCCGGTGACCACGGACCCGGTGGGCCGGGTGGGCCCGGTGACCACGGACCCGGCGGGCCGGGTGGGCCGGGTGGGCCGTGGCACGGTGACGACCACCGCGGCTACTTCCATGGCGCTCCCTGGGGCGACGGACCTGCACCCTGGGGTGCCGGCGAACCGCCGCGCCCGGCGTGGGACCGTCCGCTGCCGCCTCCGGGTGGACCGTGGAACGACGGCCCGATCAACTACTACGGGTACAACGAGACTCCGTTCTGGAATCCGCAGTTCAACCAGTTCGGGTTCAACTTCTTCGGAGTTTGGATCCCGCTGTAAACAATCAACCCACCAGACGCCCGCTTCGCCGATCGGCGCAGCGGGCGTTGCCCTTTGTCCAGGTGCTGGCCTTTTCGCCGGATAACGGTTTGCCCACGGCTCGGCGCAGCTTCGGCGACGGCTCGACGATCTCAGCGTCGCTACAGCTATGCGGCGTTAACCTCGTCCAATGGCATCGCCGCTGACTCGGTCTGCGCGCGCCTTGACCCTTGGCCTGGCGCTTGTCGGCGCTGTGTTCGTCGGGCCTGTATTCGTTCGCCCTGGGGCGCCGGCAGGTGCCACGGCATGGGCCGCTGCCCCGGCGGGGATCGCGGCAGTCGAGGAGCCGGGACTGCCGCCGTCGCCGGAGCCCGCGCCGAACATCGATGGCCCCGTCAATGCCGGGCCGACCAACCAGACGCCGCCGGTGCATCACCGCCGTCACCACGGCGATCCCGTGGTGGGTAGGTAGCTGCGCGGCTCATCTCGAGCGTCCGGCCGCACAACACAACGCCTGCCCGAGTAAAAGCTTCACGGCAAGCGCGCCGAGATGCGTCCGATTTTCTGGACTCGAAGTCTATAAAACCAGATTTGAAAGTCCTTACGCGTGCATAATAATCCTTCAGTCTAATCTCAGATTTTTCTCAGGGGTTGTTTAATGGCGCAGCACGCAAGCAAGCGGAATCGTCGATCGCGCGAAGCAAGGGCACGCGGGCGTAATCGCGTGGTCGGCCTGACCGGGGCTGCCGGGGCGGCGTTGGCGTTCGGAATCGGTCCGCTGGCCGCCGCGCCCCCAGCCAGCGCGGACGGCTTCGACGCGATCATCGACGCCGTCGCCGGGTCGATCGCCGGCCTCGGGGATCCCACGATCGGTGGCGCAGTTGCCGCGACGTCGACCGAACCGCTGACCGCGCTCGGGTTGTCAGCCGATGCGATGTCTGCTGCCGGTTCATGGGACGCATTGCTGCACACCTTCGAGCAGGACTGGATCACCAGCTCGCTGGGCAACGGCTTCGACACCCAGCTCAACGCGCTGTGGCAGGACTTTGGCGGCACCGGCATCCTGATCGGCAACGGTGCCGACGGCATTGGTGACGGCACCTTGGCGGAGGCCGCCGGTGGTGCAGGCGGACTGTGGTTCGGCGATGGCGGTGACGGCGTCACCGATGCCTCCGGCGTGGGGGGCGGCGGTGGCGCCGCGGTAATCGGCGATGGCGGCCTCGGCGGCAACGGCGCGGACGGCGGAGCCGGCGGCAACGGCGGGGACGTCACACTGATCGGCGATGGCGGGCGCGGCGGTTACGGCGGTGACGGTCTCGAAGGCGCCACCGGTCGCGAAGCGACGGCTGCCAGCCCGGACGGAATTGGCGCGGAAGGCGGCACTGGGCATGCCGGCGGGGCCGGTGGTGACGGCGGAAGCGGTGGGCTGCTGCTCGGTGACGGCGGGGCCGGTGGTTACGGCGGCGATGGCGGACAGGGCGGGGAAGGCGGCACCGGTCTGGCCGCGACCACGTCCGGGGCCATCGGCGGTCATGGCGGCACCGGGGGCGACGGCGGGTTCGGCGGCAACGGCGGCAACGGCGGTCTAGCCACTCACGGTGCCGACGGCAACGGTGGCAACTCCGGTGATGGCGGCGAAGGCGGCGAAGGCGGCACGGGTGGTGCCGCTGCGGTTGGCAATGCGACCGCCGGCGGAGGCGGCACCGGTGGCGCTCCCGGCGACCCAGGAATCCCGGGCGACGGCGACGGCGACGGCGGCTCCGTCGGTGCGGCCGCTGTTGCTGCAGGAGCGCCCGGCGCGGCGGCAACCGTCGCCGCCGCGAGCCCCACCAGCGGCACCTCAGGTGCCGACGGTGCCGACGGTGTGGATGGCACCGGTGGGCCCGGGGGTAACGGCGGCGATGCTGAGGCCGACGGGGACATCGCCGGAAATGGCGGCAACGGTGGATCCGGCGAGCCCGGTGTCAACGGGCTCACCGGCGCCGATGGCAACGGCACCGCCGGCACTGTCGGTGGAGCCGGCGGTGCCGGCGGTGATGGCGGTAATGCCACGTGGGCTGGGGCGATCCCGGGCCATGGCGGTAACGGCGGAGCCGGCGGGGCCGGCGGTAACGGCGGTAGCGGTGTGAACGGCGCCACCGGAGTGTCGGGAGTGAACAACGGCGCCGGCGGTAACGGCGGAAACGCCGGAGCCGGCGCCCAAGGCGGAGTAGGCGGTCAGGGCGGAGCCGGCGGCTACGCGGTGACGGGCAAGGACGGCCTGCCCGGTAACGGTGGGGCCGGCGGGTTAGGCGGCGACGCCGGGACCGCCGGTGTCGGCGGCACTGGCGCCGCTGGCGTGCCCGGTACCGACAGCGGGGCGGGCGGGGCCGGCGGTAACGGAGGCGACGGCGCTAGTGGCGGGGCCGGCGGGGATGGCGGTCGGGGCGGAAACGCCAACATCCAAGACATCGTGGGCACCGACGGCAACGGTGGCAACGGCGGCGACGGAAGTGACGCCGGCACCCCCGGTGACGGGGGGGCCGGGGCGCCCGGACAACCCGGCGTCAACAACGGAGCCGGCGGCAACGGCGGCGACGGCGGCAACCCCGGCGTTATCGGTCACGGCGGTATCGGCGGCCAGCCCGGCAACGACCCCTACGACACCAACGGCAGCCCGGGTGTCAACGGCGCCGACGGTGTCTTGGCTACCGGTGCGCAGGGCAACGGCGGCGCCGGCGGGGCCGGCTGGAGTCAGGGATTCAGCGGCGACGGCGCTGGCGGGGCCGGCGGCAACGGCGGCAACGGCGGGTCGATCGGCAACGGTGGTGAGGGCGGCCGAGGAGGCAACGGCGCGGCTGGATTGGCCGGCGGCTCGGGCAACAACGGCGACGACAGTGCGGGTGGGACGGGCAGCGCCGGCGGCCCCGGCGGCGCTGGTGGTGCGGGTGGCGCCGGAGGCGACGGCGGGTCGATCTCAGGGAACGCCGGGGGCGGCGGCACCGGTGGTAACGCCGGCGACGGTGGCGCCGGTGGCTACGGCGGCGACGGCGAAGGCAACTGCTTCTTCTCAACGTGCTCCGGATATGACGGTGGCGCCGGCGGGAGCGGCGGGGCCGGGGGTATCGGTGGGGCAGGCGGAGCCGGCGGCACCGCGTTGGGCTCGGGCAGTGGCGGATCCGGCGGGGGCGGCGGGGCAGCCGGCGCTGGCGGGTATGGCGGCTTCGGCGGCAACGGCGGCCCAGCCGGCGAGTTCGCCGCCGGTGCGTCCGGCGGGGCTGGTGGCACCGGCGCTGTCGGAGGTACTGCCGGTGCGGCGGGTGACGGCGGCGCAGGCGGCGCGGCCCACGGAGCCGGCCTCGGCGGTGCGGGCGGGTCGGCCGGCACTTCCGCGGCCGGTGGTTCCGGGGGCAACGGCGGGACCGGCGGATACGCCAACGGCGGCCACCAGGGCGGCCCCGGCGGAGCCGGCGGCAAGGCCGGCGCGGGCGGGGACGGCGCCAACGGCGGCGCAGGCGGCAGCTCCGCTCTGGGCGCGGGCGGTAACGGCGCCAACGGCGGCGACGGCGGCTACGCGGGACGCGTCGGCTTCGGCGGTCAGGGCGGCAGCGGCTCCTACGCCGGCGGCATCGGTGCCAACGGACCGGGCAACGTCGGCGGTCTTGGCGGCAACGGTGGCGACGGCGGCAACGCCGCCACGGTGGCCGGCAACGGCGGCACCGGCGGCGACAGCGCTCCCGGCGCGATCGGCGCGCCCGGCGGCCAAGGGGGCGACGGCGGCAACGGCGAATCGGGCGGCAACGGCGGTAGCGGCGGCCACGGTGCTGACGCCCTCGCCGGCATCACCCCCGGCGGTAACGGTGCCTCCGGCGGAGCCGGCGGCAACGGCGGATCAGTCGGCAACGGCGGCAACGGCGGAGCCGGCGGCAACGGCGCGCCCGGTACGACCGGCGCGGCCGGTGGCAGCGGCGGCACGGGCGGAAACGGTGGCACCGGCGGTGCGACATCGGGTGACGGCGGCAACGGGGGGGCCGGCGGCAACGCCGGCAACGGCGGCACCGGCGTCGGCGGCCTCAACGGCGACAGCGGCGGTCTTGTCCTTAGCGATGGCGACCCCGGCGCGGTCGGCGGCACCGGCGGCAACGGCGGCTTCGGCGGCTTCGGCGGGGACGGCGGCGCGGCTCTGGGGTCGGGCAACGGCGGGGAAGGCGGGGCCGGCGGTGCCGGCGCGCTCGGCGGTGATGGCGGTAGCGGCGGCCACGGCGGCGCAGCAGGCTTTGCATTCAGCAACCCCGGACCCGGCGGCGCCGGCGGAGTCGGCGGGGCCGGCGGGGGCGGCGGTGACGGCGGCGGCGGCGGCGCAGCCGACGGGTCAGGCAACGGCGGTGACGGCGGAGCCGCCGGATCCGCCGGTGACGGCGGTCACGGCGGCACAGCTGGCGGCGGCGGGGCAGGCAAGGACAGCACTACCTGCGGCGGACCCTGCACACCCGGTTCCGGCACCGGCACCGTCGTGTTCCCCGGCGGTTCCGGCGGCGTCGGCGGTGACGGCGGGACCGGCGGGTTGGCCGGCACCGGTGGTGCGGGCGGCGAGGCCTACGGATCAGGCAACGGCGGTGACGGCGGGACCGGCGGAGCCAGTGGTGACGGCGGGGCCGGCGGCGCAGGCGGGCTCGCCGGAGCCGGTGGCATCGACAGCGAGTACGGCGGCCCAGGCGGAGCCGGCGGTAACGGTGGGGAGGGCGGCGGGGTCGCGTTCCACGTCACCGGCGGTGCGGGCGGCGCAGCCCACGGGTCAGGTAACGGCGGTGACGGCGGGGCCGGCGGAGCCGCGGGAGCCGGCGGTCACGGCGGCAGCGGTGCGCCCGCCAGCCACAGTCTCGTGCGCCCGGGCGCCGGTGGCGCCGGCGGAAACGGCGGAGGCGCCGGGGTCAGCCATGACGGCGGTGCGGGCGGCGCGGCCCAGGGATCAGGCACCGGCGGAACTGGTGGGGCCGGCGGTGACGGCGGGAACGGCGGCGCGGGCGGCAGCGGCGGCGCGGGCGGCGACCACATCGTGGGCGACCCCCGCAACGTGTACCCCGGCGGTAACGGCGGTGCCGGCGGGTCGGGCGCTGACGGCGGGGTCGGCGGTGCCGGCGGTGACGGCGGCAGCTCCGCATCCGGCCCCGGCGGAAATGGTGGCGCCGGCGCCGACGGCGGCGCGGGCGGAAACCACGGCGCCGGCGGTCCCGGCGGAAGCGCGACGGACTCCACGCCCGGCGCGCCCGGGGCACCTGGGGCGCCCGGCGCGGGGGGTTTCGGCGCGTTGGGCGGGGAGGCCGGCCCCGGCGTACCCCCCGGCTCCCCCGGCGCCTACGGCCACGACGGGCCCGATGGCACGTGATGCCCGGTAGGTCGACCACCCCGGCCCATAGGCCGGATCAGTGTGTGTATCAACGAGTTCGGAAGGAGGACCGCGCGACGCCTACTTGTGCGCGATCAGCCGCTCAACATATTTGGCGATCACGTCCACTTCCAGGTTCACCTGCGTGCCGGCCGGAGCCGGACCCAGCGTGGTCAGCTCGCGCGTGGTCGGGATCAGCGACACCTCGAACCAGTCGTCACCGAGCGCGCTGACAGTCAGTGAAATGCCGTCGACGGTGATGGACCCCTTTTCCACCACGTAGCGGGCCAGGTCGACGGGCAGGCCGATCCGGACGACCTCCCAGTGTTCGGCCGGCGAGCGACTCAGGATCTCTCCGGTGCCGTCGACGTGGCCTTGCACAATGTGTCCGCCGAGTCTGCTGTTCAAGGCAGCGGCACGCTCGAGATTGACCGGACTGCCCGCGACCAGCCGGCCCAGGCTCGACCGGCTCAGGGTTTCACCCATCACGTCTGCGGTGAACTGTCCGCCAGGCAGCACCTCGACGACCGTCAGGCAGACCCCGTTGACGGCGATCGAGTCGCCATGACCGGCATCGGATGTGACCACCGGACCTTCAATGGTGAACCGAGCGGAATCTCCCAGGTCATCCTTGCCGACGACCGCACCCAGTTCTTCGACTATTCCGGTGAACACCGCCTCAGGCTAATGAGTCGTGTCCCCCAGCGCGACGTCCCGGCCGCCTTCCGCTTGACAGGCCGGTCTCCGCGACCCGCTACGCTGCAACTTATGCAGACGCGTAAGCCGTTTGGCTCAATCCTCGCTGTCCTCGCCTCCCTTTCGATCGCCGCCGCGTTGATCGCTGGCTGCTCGTCGTCCAAGCAATCCGGCGCTCCGCTGCCGGACGCGGCGACGCTGATAAAGGAGTCCACGCAGAGCACCAAGAACGTCAAGAGCGTGCACCTGGTGCTGTCCGTGAACGGCAAAATCAAGGGTCTTCCGGTCAAATCCCTAACCGGCGACCTAACTACCACGCCGCAGACCGCAGCCCAGGGCAACGCGAGCATCATCTTCGGCGGCTCGGACATCGACGCACCCTTCGTCGTCATCGACGGCACCCTGTACGGGGCGCTCACCCCCGGCCAGTGGGACAGCTTCGGCAAGGCGTCCGACCTGTACGACCCGTCCACAATCCTCAATCCCGACGTCGGCCTGGCCAACGTGCTGGCCAACCTCAGCAACCCCAAGTCCGAGTCGCGGGAGAACATCGGCGGGCAGTCGACCATCAAGATCACCGGCACGGTCTCGGCCGACGCGGTGAACGGCATCATGCCCCGGCTGAAGGCAACGGCACCGCTGCCCTCGACGGTATGGATCGAGGAGAATGGCGACCACCAGCTGGTTCAGAACACGCTGGAACAGACCCCGGGCAATTCCCTGCAGCTGACGCTGTCGAACTGGAACGCCCCGGTTCAGGTCACCAAGCCCCCCGTCGCCCCAGCACCGTGACGGCACCGCAAACGCGCCACGGGGGGCGCTTCGTCGCGATCGGCGCCGGCAGCCTCGCCGTACTGCTCGGCGCCCTCGACACCTACGTCGTGGTCACGATCATGCGCGACATCATCGGCACGATCGGCATCCCGGTCAACAGGCTGCAGCGCATCACCCCGATCATCACCTGGTATCTGCTGGGCTACATCGCCGCAATGCCGTTGCTGGGCAGAGCATCTGACCGGTTCGGGCGCAAGCTGCTGCTCCAGGTCAGCCTGGCCACCTTCCTGATCGGCTCGGTGATCACGGCGCTGTCCACCAAGCTCGACGTGCTGGTGGTCGGCCGGACCATCCAAGGTGTCGCCAGCGGCGCCCTGCTGCCGGTGACCCTCGCACTGGGCGCCGACCTTTGGGCGCAGCGCAATCGCGCCGGCGTGCTCGGCGGGATCGGTGCCGCGCAGGAACTAGGCAGCGTGCTCGGTCCGCTCTACGGCATCTTCATCGTCTGGTTGACCAGTCGCTGGCAAGACGTGTTCTGGATCAACGTGCCGCTTGCGCTGGCCGCGATGGTGATGATCCAGTTCAGCCTCCCGTCACGCGACCGCACCGCCGAGCCGGAGAAGATCGACGTGATCGGCGGACTGCTGCTCGCGATCACTCTCGGTCTGGCCGTCATCGGTCTGTACAACGCCAATCCCGACGGCAAGCACGCGCTGCCCAGCTACGGTCCGCCGCTGATCCTCGCGGCCGTTGTCTTCGCGGTGATTTTCTTTGTGTGGGAACGCTTCTCGCGCACCAAACTCATCGAACCCGCCGGTGTGCACTTCCGTCCGTTCCTGTCCGCGCTCGGCTCGTCGTTGTGCGCCGGTGCGGCATTGATGGTGACGCTGGTCGACGTGGAGCTGTTCGCCCAGGGCGTGCTCAGCAAGGATCAGGACGAGGCCGCGATCCTGTTGCTGTGGTTCCTGGCCGCGCTGCCGATCGGTGCGCTTGTCGGCGGTGCCATCGCGACCAAGATCGGCGACCGCGTGGTGGCCTTCGCCGGACTGCTGATCGCCGCGGGCGGTTATTGGCTGATCTCGAAGTGGTCGGTCGACCTGCTGAGCCGGCACCACAGCCTTTTCGGTCTCTCACTGCCCGCGCTGGACACCGATTTGGCCGTGGCCGGCATCGGACTCGGTTTGGTGATCGCGCCGCTGACCTCCGCCAGCCTGCGGGTGGTGCCGTCGGCACAACACGGCATCGCGTCGGCAGCCGTGGTGGTGGCGCGGATGACGGGCATGCTGATCGGCGTTGCGTCGTTGAGCGCGTGGGGCTTCTACCAGCTCCCCCACCTCGTCGCGAAGCACGCGGCGGAATTGCCGGCTCACGCCGGCCTGGCCGAGCGAGTGCTCCACCAAGCCAGCATGTATCGGGAAGCCTTCGCCGACATGTACGGCCAGATCTTCAAGGTCACCGTCGTCGTTTGTATCGTCGGCGCGCTGTTGGGTCTGCTGATCGGCGGTCGTAGCGTGCATGCTGACGAGCCCGAGTCGGTGGGCCTCGAACCGGTCAGCCCGGCGGTCTAGCGGTCCGACCGCGGCACCAAGCTCAGCAGCAGGTCCGGGCCAACGCGCTCGACGCCGTCATAGCGCCAACGCAGCGCCCGGGCAATGCTCGGCACACCGACGTCGTCCACCGCGGTGATCGGTCCGCCGAGCAGAATCGGCGCGACATAGGCCAGTATCCGGTCGATCGCCCCGGCTCGCAGGAATGCCCCGGCCAGTGTCGGGCCGCCTTCGAGCAGCACGTCGGTGCGGTCGGACAACGCCCTGAGCACCTCCGCCGGATCGCGGGTGCGGATCACCATGGTGCGCGAGTCGTCGTTGAGAACCTTTGCCTCTGAGGGTATGTCGCGCATACCCATGACGACGCGCATCGGCTGACGTTCGGCGAGGCCGCCGTCGGCGAGTCGAGCGCTCAACGTCGGATCGTCAACGAGGACCGTGCCCGTGCCCACCACGATCGCGTCTGCCGTCGCTCGCCGACGGTGAACGTCGGCACGGGCGGACTCGCTGGTGATCCATTGACTCGAACCGTCCGCGGCGGCGCTGCGGCCATCGATGCTGGTGGCGTACTTCCACGTGACGTGCGGCAGCCCGGTGCGCTGCTTGTGTAACCATTCGCGCAGCGGTCCAGCCGTCACCCGGTCGGCCTGTACATCGCCCACGACGTCGACACCGGCGGCGGCCAACCGTGCCGCGCCACCCGCGGCTTTCGGATTCGGGTCGCCGACCGCGTACACGACCGTCGCAACACCCGCCTCGATCAGCGCGTCGACGCATGGCGGGGTTTTGCCGTGGTGGTTGCACGGCTCCAGGGTGACGACCGCCGTGCCGCCCGCCGCCAGCCGTCCCGCCCGGCGCAACGCCATCACCTCGGCGTGCGCACCGCCCGTCCGCTGCGTACCGCCGACCCCGACGACGCGGCCGTCACGGTCCAGGATCACCGCGCCGACCGGCGGATTCGGATACGTCGTGCCCTTGACCAGCTCGGCCTGCTCGACCGCCAACTGCATGGCGGCGTCGTAACTGATGGCCGCCGGCGTGCTCATTAGCGCCACTCCTCCACGCCGCCGCGGCCGGCGTCATCGTCGCTGGCGCGGCTCATCGGCGCAGATGCGGTGACACGGCACCCGCCCGTCGCCGCAACGCCTCGACGGCGGCAGCCGGGTCGTCGGCGCCGTAGACCGCCGAACCCGCGACGAAGCAGTCGACGCCGGCCTCGGCGGCCTGCTCGATCGTGTCGGCGTTGATGCCGCCGTCGATCTCGACCAGGATGGTCAACTCGCCGGAGTCGACGAGTTTGCGCACCTCGCGCACCTTGCTGAGCACCTCAGGGATGAACTTCTGGCCACCGAAACCGGGTTCGACCGACATCACCAGAAAGGTGTCGAAGTCCTTGAGGATGTCCAGGTACGGGTCCAGCGGGGTGCCGGGTTTGATGCTCAACCCCGCCTTGGCGCCGGCAGCGCGGATGTCGCGGGCCACGCTGACCGGGTTGTCGGTGGCCTCGGCGTGGAAGGTGACGTTGTGGGCGCCGGCCTCGGCGTACGGCGGCGCCCAGCGGTCGGGGTCCTCGATCATCAAGTGGCAGTCCATCGGGATGTCGGTGGCCGCCAACAGGCTTTCCACCACCGGCAGCCCGAGCGTGAGGTTCGGCACGAAGTGCGCGTCCATCACGTCGACGTGCAACCAGTCCGCGCCTTCGACGTCGGCGGCCGCGTCGGCCAGCCGGGCGAAATCGGCGGCCAGAATCGACGGAGCGATCAGCGGCCGGTCGGTCGTGCCTGACATGAACGTCACCTTACTGGGACTCGACCTGCAGGGCCGCCGCGAACATGGCGTCGGTGCCGTGGCGATGCGGCCACAGCTGTACGTACGGTCCGTCGCCCAGATCGGTCACCGGCTCGAACAGGGGCCGGGTATCCAACGCGGACACCGGATGCCGACGCAACGCGTCGCCGACGACGCCGATTGTCTCGGCGAGGTGCGGCGAGCAGGTTGCGTACAGAACGACGCCGCCGGGCCGGGTCAGCGCGATCGCGGCCGCCAACAGTTCTCGTTGCAGCTTGGTCAGCGCCGGGATATCGGACGGCTGGCGCCGCCAGCGGGAGTCGGGACGCCGGCGCAGCGCACCCAGGCCGGTGCACGGCGCGTCGACCAGCACCCGGTCGAAGCCCGGGTCGAGTCCGCTGCTCCGCCCGTCCACCGGCCGGACATCGACCTGCAGGCCACGGGTGTTCTGGATGACCAGTTCGGCGCGGTGCTCGGCCGGCTCCACCGCGGTGACTCGCGCCCCGGATTCGGCCGCCAGCGCGGCCAGCAACGCCGTCTTGCCGCCTGGGCCGGCGCACAGGTCGAGCCACCGGCCGCCGTCGTCGGCCACCGGCGCCAAAGTCATTGCGCGAGCGACCAACTGGCTGCCTTCATCCTGGACCAGCGCCTGTCCGTCGCGGACCGCCGGCACCAGCGCGGGGTCACCGGCGGACAGGTACACCGCGTAGGGCGAGAATCGGCCGACGCTGCCGTCGACGGCCGCGGCCAGATCCTCCGCGGTCAGGACACCGGGCCGGGCCGCCAGATGAACCTGGGGTCGCGCGTCGTCGGCGGCCAGGGCCGCGCCGAGTTCTCCTGCGGCGCCGCCCAGCGCGTCGACGAATGACTGGGCGATCCAACGCGGGTGGGCGTGCACGAACGCGGCATGGCCGATCGGGTCGGCGGATTTGGCGGGTGCCAGCTCGTCGAGCCAGGACTGCTCGTCGCGGGTGCTGATCGTGCGGAGCACACCGTTGACGAAACCCGCTCGCGCCGAGTCGAATTCAATCCCGGCCTGCTCGACCGTGGTGGAGACGGCGGCGTGCGCGTCGACGCGGGTACGCAACAGCTGGTAGGTGCCGAGCCGCAGCAGGTCGAGCAGGATCGGGTCGATGTTGTCCGGCGACCGGCCGGCGGCGGCGCCGATCACCGCGTCCAGCAGTCCCCTGACGCGACTGCTGCCGTAGGTCAACTCGGTCGCGAAGGCGGCGTCGCGACCGCTTATCCCCCGCTCGCGCAACAGAACCGGGAGCAGCAGGTTGGGATAGGCGTCGCGTTCGCGCACCGCCCGCAGCACGTCGAAGGCAGCCCGGCGCGCCGGATCCAGGGGCTTGCGCCTCGGCGGCCGCTGCGGATTTCGCGTCACCGGCCGGTCGCGGCGCGGTTTGTCCTGCGGCGGGGTCATGACGCACGCACCGAGGGTTCGAGACGGGCCCCCCTGGCCCAGTCCACGGCGTTCATCAGTTTCTTACCCGGCGCCTGCACGTGGCCCAGCCGCACCGCCTGCGACGCGGTGCCGACGCGTACGCTCCGGCGATCAACGTGAATGTCACCGGGCGACAATGGGTTTGGCAGAGTCTGGCCATCGGTGTCGAGATACACCGGCCCCACCTTGACCCGCAGATCGCCGATCAGGGTCCATGCGCCCGGATTAGGAGTGACGGCGCGGATGCGTCGTTCAACGACCTCCGCCGGCAAATCCCACCGCACCCGCGCCTGCTCGACGGTGATCTTCGGTGCCACGCTGACGCCCTCGGTCGGCTGCGGAACCGGCGTGAGGGCCCCGTCGGCGATGCCGTCCAGAGTGGTGGACAGCAACGCCGCCCCCGAAACCGCCAGCCGCTCAAGCAGATCCCCCGCGGTGTCGATCGGGCGCACTGACTCTGTCACCACTCCGTACACCGGGCCGGAGTCGAGCCCGGACTCGATCTGGAACGTGGTCGCACCCGTGACGGTGTCCCCCGCGGCGATTGCCGCCTGCACCGGGGCCGCGCCGCGCCAGGCAGGCAGCAGCGAGAAATGCAGGTTGACCCAGCCGTGGGTGGGAACCGCGAGCAGGTCGTCGCGCAGCAACGCGCCGAAGGCCACCACCGGACAGCAGTCGGGCTCCAACGCCGACAGTTCGGCGACGAACTCCGCCGAGTTCGGCCGCTCCGGTCGCAGGACCGGGATGCCACGTTCCAGGGCGAGGGCGGCCACCGGCGACGGCTTCGGCTTGCCGTGCCGGCCCGAGGCGGCGTCCGGCCGGGTCAGCACCGCGATAACGTCGTGGCGCGGCGAGTCGATCAGACTGCGCAGCGCGGGCAGCGCGGGCTCGGGGGTTCCGGCGAAGACAAGGCGCACCGGCACAGTGTAGGAAGTAGACGCCACGGGTTACCGAGCTAGGGAGTACGTGATGACTGTGACAACGATCTCCGGACTGCCCGCGCATGTGTTGCTGGTGCACGCGCTGGTAGTGCTGGCGCCCCTGACCGCGCTCCTGGAGATCCTGTGCGCGCTCTGGCCGGCGGCCCGGCGGCACCTGGTGTGGCTGGTGCTCACGCTCGCCGCCGTGACCGCGGTGCTGACACCGATCACCGCGAACGCCGGTGCGTGGCTGTACGACCGTGAACGTCACCATCGCGATATTTTGAACACCCATGCCGATCGCGGCTCGCTGATGATCTACTTCGCGATCGCGCTGCTCGCGGTCGCTGTCATGTTGGCTCTGATCCACCGGCGCGAAGTTCGCGCGCCCTCCTCGGGACGGGTCGTGAACGTCGCGGTTGCGGCCATCGCGATCGTCGTCGGGTTGGCGACCATTGTGCAGGTCGTCCGCATCGGGGATTCCGGCGCGCGGTCGGTGTGGGCGAATGAGCTGACCAAGTCGGACAAACCCTGATTACGGTGACTGGCTCAGGTCGTAGATGCCGAGCTTTTCTCGATGTCGGCGACCGCTCAACAATCCCCTCGAAGCCCGCCGGTCCGAACCGCCGGTGTTCTTCGTCCTCGAAGGTCTCGGCAGTTCGCCGAACTCTTTGGCGGGCAGGATCTCACGCAGTGCCGGAAAGACCACGTGTCTTCGCGCGCTTCATGCGGCTCGTACATGTGCACAAACGCCAACAGGTCGCGCATCAACGCTTCTCGCTCGGACTGGTTGAGCGAGCGCGATGCGGCGGTGGCGGTCAATACACGGGCGGTCACTTCGCGGCCGCGCTGATGCTGGTGGCGCAGAACGGTGGTGGTGTCGCGAAGTCTGCCCGCTTTCTCCAGCGGGGAAGACGTACTGTTCCTCGAGGTGTTCGTGGTAGTCCTCGATGAATTGTCGGACGATGCCGGCCCCCGCGTTCAGCGCCTGCGATAAAACCTGGTCGTCAGACTGCAGGCGTCGAGGCCTTCCCGGTAGATCAGCAGCACGCGTTTGAGCACGCCATGCTCACGCATCAGGTCCTCCGGCGGCGTGACCGGCACCTCGTGTCGTCGGCGTGCCCGTCTCGCGGGCTCCTCCACACTACGACAGAGCAAACGCGCCGCGTAGTCAACGAAATCCCGAACAGTGCGCGCCGAAACGTCGCGGTCGTCTGTCATGCACCAGCCTTCTCGTCGCGCACTGCGCGCAAGCGTGCGGGTCCCTACTGCTCTTCCTCCGCCAGCCGTGGGATGAGTCCACCGGCGAGGACATCTTTGACCTGCCGCGGCGAAAGACGATGTCGCACAGTGAAAGACTTGTCCTTGGTGACGTTGTCGACCTTGAAGGTGTCGGTGTCGGCCAGCGCGTCGCGAATCCCGGTGATGCGCAACGTGTCGTCTTGCTCGATGTCGTCGTAGTCCTCGGGATTCTCGAACTCGAGCGCGAGGACCCCGAAGTTGGCGAGGTTCTGCCAGTGGATGCGGGCGAACGACTTGGCGATGACGGCCGCCAGCCCGAGGTGCCGCGGTGCGATCGCGGCATGTTCGCGCGACGATCCCTGGCCGTAGTTGTCGCCGCCGACGATGACGTGGCCCGTCTTGTCAGCTTCCTTCGCCCGTTCGGGATAGGACTCGTCGATCTGGGTGAAGCTGAACTCCGCGAGTTTGGGAATGTTGGAGCGGAAGGGAAGGGCCCGTGCGCCTGCCGGAGAGATCTCATCGGTGGAGATGTTGTCGCCCACCTTGAGCAGCACCGGCGCTTCGATCTCGTCGGGCAGCGGTGAAAGGTCGGGCAGGTCGGACACGTTCGGTCCTTTGACCGGTTCGATCTTTTTGGCCTCGTCCTCGTCCAGCGGCGCTACCAGCATCGCCGTGTTCACCGCGGACTTGCGCGGCAGGTCGAGCTTGGGATAGTCCATCTTGTTGTCGCGCGCCCAGTCGCGCGGATCGGTGATCACCCCCGTCAACGCCGAGGCGGCAGCGGTTTCCGGCGAGCACAACCAGACCGCATCCTCTTTGGTGCCGGAGCGGCCGGGAAAGTTGCGCGGCATCGTCCGCAGGGAATTGCGACCGGTCGCCGGCGCCTGGCCCATCCCGATGCACCCCATGCATCCGGCCTGATGGATGCGAGCGCCGCCGATCACCAATTCCGTTGTCGCGCCCATCTTTGTCAGGTCGGTCAAGATTTCGCGCGACGTCGGATTCACGTCGAGGCTGACGCTCGGCGATGTCTGCCGTCCGGCCACCATCGCCGCGACGATCGCGAAATCACGCAGGCCCGGGTTGGCGCTGGACCCGATCACCGCCTGCGCGATCTCCTCACCGGCCACCTCGCGCACCGGCACCACATTGCCCGGTGACGACGGCTTGGCGATCAACGGCTCGATCTCCGACAAGTCGATTTCCTCGTCGACGTCGTAGTCCGCATCCTCGTCGGCGAGCAGTTCGACCCAGTCATCCTCCCGATCCTCCGCGCGCAGGAATTCGCGGACGGTCTCGTCGCTCGGGAAAACCGTTGTCGTGGCCCCGAGTTCGGCTCCCATGTTCGCGATGACGTGGCGATCCATCGCGGTCAGGTTCTCCAGGCCCGGCCCGTAGTATTCGATGATTCGATTGACCCCGCCCTTGACGTCGTGGCGACGCAGCATTTCCAGAATCACATCTTTTGCCGAACACCATTGCGGCAGTTCGCCTTTGAGCTTGACACCCCATACTTCGGGCATCCGGATGTGTAGCGGGCGGCCGGTGATCGCCAGCGCGACCTCCAGGCCGCCTACGCCAATCGCCAGCATGCCGAGCGAACCCGCGGCCGGGGTGTGCGAATCCGAGCCCACCATCGTCTTGCCGGGCACCCCGAACCTCTGCATGTGCGTCGGATGCGATACCCCGTTGCCCGGCTTGGAGAACCACAGACCGAAGCGCTGTGCGGCAGTGCGCAGGTACTCGTGGTCCTCGGCGTTCTTCTCGTCGGTCTGCAGCAGGTTGTGGTCGACGTACTGCACGCTCACCTCGGTGCGGGCGCGGTCGAGTCGAAGCGCCTCCAGCTCCTGCATCACCAACGTGCCCGTCGCATCCTGAGTCAGCGTCTGATCGATGTGGATGGCGATCTCTTCACCCGGTGTCATCTCGCCGGATTCCAGATGCGACTCGATCAGTTTGCGAGTGACATTGAGTGGCATGGCGACCGTCCTCGTTGGCGGGGCTAAATGACACCTTCGCGTACCCCGATACCACCGTGACCATGCGCGGCTCCGATGACCTACGGCGTGATGGTCGTCTTCTCATCGATGGTGGTGGTGGCGGGCAGCGCCTTCTCGATCTGGTCGGGCAACGCGTCGGCGTTGAGCTCCAGCAGGTAGATCACGTCGTCCTTGCCGTTGATCACGACGACCTTGTCCGCGACGGCCTTCTCCTTGCCGTCCTGGGTCCAGGTGCCACCGATCTGGAAGGCGGGAAAGCCGCCGAGGTTGTCCTCGTTGCCGTCACCGTGAGCCTTGAAACCGGGCAGGTTCTTCGTCGTGCCGGCGGCGAGCTCGATTAGCTTCTGTGGGTCGACGTCTCCCTCGAGCTTGGACACCGTCGCGACGACGCTGGGCGTGTACTTGGCGGCCTCTGGGCCGTTGTCGACGACGGCCCAGTAGGCGGTCGGCGGGGTATCGGGTCCGGCGTCGGCCCAGCCGTCCGGGATCGGGAAGTTGATGGTGGGCGCACCGGGGTCACCTTTGTGGACCGGGGTCGCCTTGATATGCGCGTCCTTGAAGTAGCCGGCGATGGTCGGGTTCGGGCCCTGCGGAGCGATGCGAGGCGCCACTTTGGACTGCGGCTTCGCGGTGGTCGACGAGGCCGCGCCCGCCGACGTCTTGGTCGGTGCGTTCTTTTCGCTCGGCTGCGTGCCGCACCCGGCCAGGCCGATCGTCGTGGCAAGGATCGCGACGGCTGCACCGCTGATTGCTGTCCGCTTCAACGCACTGGCTCCTGTCGATCGAGCTTCGCCACAGGACAACTTGTCGGCGCTTTCCCGACCCAGCCTAGGTTGCTCTGTTCGCGGGCTCGATCTACGCGTTTTCGCTGATGGACGTCCGTGCGTGAACACGTGCACCGATCGGCTCGGCCGCAACAACGGTGAACGGCGTGACTCGGGGGTCCGGTTTAAGGTTTGGGACGCCGCATTCGAAGCCTCGGCCGGAGCGCTACGAGACGCCACGGGCGAGAGGACTTTGACTCCGCGTGGCCGAGGGCGCCGCGCTGCCCACCGAGGAGGCGATCGCCTACGCTCAGCGCGGCCGTTGCCAACGCAAACGTCCGGCCAGCGGGTGGGCATCGCTGACCCCGGCCGAACGCGACGTGGTACGACTGGTCAGCGAAGTACTCTCCAACAACGACGTCGCCACACGGCTTTTCGTCTCACGGCGCACCGTGCAAACTCACCTCACCCACGTCTACACCAAACTGGGTCTCACCTCCCGGGTGCAGCTGGTCCAAGAAGCAGCCCGCCGCTCGTCAGCCGTTGATCACGCTGGAGGGCCCGCGCCTGACGGGACCGCGCGCAGCGATCGGGCGCGGGCCCGCCCAGGAGGGCAGCGCCCCTTACAACGACGGCAGGATGTCCACGAGGAAGTTGCTGCCGGTAGCCGTTGCAGCCACTCCGTCAGTTAAGGCGCCGGCAAGGTCGAAATTGGAGGCCAGGCCCGCCACGGCTTCGCTGCCGAACATGCCAAACGGGTCGAGGACGAAGGCGGAGTCGCCGCTGCCACCGAGCGCAGAACTGCCGCCCCCAGCAATGGCTTCGCTGACGACGGTGGTTGGGGTGCTGAGGTTGCCCAGGATGCTCGTGGAGTCAAAGTTGGCGGGGTCAGCGGCGTTGGCGCTGGCGCTCGCTATCGATTCGACGTTCTGGCCGATGGCGCTGGCCGAGTCACCGCTGCCGTTGAAGCCAGCCAAGGCGTCGCTGCTGGCGCCGTCGGTGCTGGCGAAGTCAAAACTGCTGCCGGTGGTATCGGGGAATTGGCCGACCGGGTTGCCGGCTACGGCGTTGCTGCCGTTGCCGGTGGCGCTGGCGAAGTCGAAGTTGTTGCCGGTGTCGCCGGGGACCTCATCGCCGGCGATGGCTAAGCCGCCGGGGCCGTCGGCGCTGGCGAAGTCGCCGAAGCCGCCCTCGGCGACGGCGTCGCTGCCACTGCCGAAGGCGATCTCGACGTCCCCCATGCCTGAGGTGGCGGTCGCGGTATTGCCCGCGGTGGGGAACAGGTCGAACCCGTCGATTGAGATCTGGTAATCCAAAGCTTGTCGGCACGACGGGGACGGCCGCAGCCCCCAGAAGACTATCGATCGACGAAAACCAGTCGGTTGACGAATCGGCCGATGCGACCGGCGTGTGGGCCGCTGCGGCCCCGATGCCTACTCCCACTGCCAAACGCCCAGTCGAGCGATACCGCGAGTGTTCATCATCTATCTTCCTTTCCCACCGCAACCTCGACCGGCCGCAGAATTTGGCTTTCAGCGCCGTTCGCTGCGACCTCACGAGCGCTTCGGTGGCGCTGAGAAACATCGGCTGTAACGCGTAGATCTACGCGATCAGGGGTCGTAGATACCCCGCGCTCAGGGCTGATGCGCGTTTCGCCGATGTATCCGCTAGCGCGCCGCGAAGCCACCCACTTTTCGCGCGCTCGGCACTCCGGCAACGCATGGGCGCCGTGCGCCTCAAGGTCTGGGAACCGGCTACGACGTCGCCACGCTGCAGATGCCTTGGCCAGAACTTTGTCTCCGCCTGGCGAAGAGCAGCGCTATCCACCGAGGAGGCGATCACCTACGCACAACGCGGCCGCGGTCACGCAAGACCCAGCAGCATGGGCGTCACTCACGCCCACCGAACGCGACGTCGTCCGTCTCGTCAGCGAGATGGCAACAAGACATCGCCACAGGCTTTTCATCTCACCACGCACCGTGCAACCACCTCACTCACGTCTACACCAAGCTCGCTCACCTCTCGCGTACAGCTCGTTCAGAAGCAGCGCGTCACACCTACAACTATCTCCTCTGGCTTGATATCCGCCTGTAACGCGCGCATCGATCGGTGCAGCGGCGACGACGGTGAACGGTGTGGCGAGCGGGAAGTCGTCCTTGAGCGATTCGATCCGGGCTGCACGGATGATGGTGGCCAGCGCGAGAGTGGCCTCCAGCATGGCGAAGTGGTCGCCGATGCATGAGCGAGGTCCGCCGCCGAACGGCAGGTACTGCCAACGGCTTCGGCCCTGCGATCGTTCCGGCAGGAACCGATCCGGGTCGAATGTCAGCGGTCGGTCCCACAGTTCCGGGTCGCGGTGCATGGCGTAGAAGCTGACCACCGCCATGGTGCCGGCCTGCAGTCGATAGCCGTCGACAGCCACAGTCGTTGTTCAGCATGCGCGGCGTTCCGGCACCGGGCGGGCACAGCCGCAGCGCCTCGTGCAGCACCCGCACGGTGTGACCGAGCCGGGGCACGTCGTCCGGGGTCAGCGGCCGCTCGCCGAGTGCGGCTGACCTCCGCGAGCAGTCGGTCCTGCATGTCTCGGTGGCGGCCAAGCGCCCACAGCGCGTAGGTCGAGAGTGGTCGACGTGGTGTCGTGTCCGGCGAGCATGAACAGCACCAGCTCGTCGCAGATCTCGTCGTCCGACAGTGGTTGGCCGGTCTGCGGGATCGGTCGCGGCGATCAAGGCGCGCACCAGCGGCGCGTCGCGGTCGGGGTCGTCGCGCACCGCCGCGAGGATCTCCGCGGCCAGCCCATGCAGCGTCCTCGTTGCCGCTGCGTGCCCGCCGCTGGCCGGGGGTGGGCAGCCATCGCGGCACATTCAGCGGCCGTATCCCGCGATCGGCGATCCATGCGAGCGCGGCGCGCAGCGCCTGCCCGATCGCATCCGCTCTCTCGTCGAGATCCATGCCCGAGCACCGAGCGGCCCGAGCGCCCGCAGCGTCAGCGCGCGGCATTCCGTGTCCAGGTCCACGTCGCGCCGTCGCGCCAGCCGTCGACCACTCGTCTGCGCGCCTCGGCCATATGGCCCTCGTAGCGCTGGACGTGCTGTTTGGTGAACATCGGCTGCAGCGTGCGTCGCCGCGGCAGCCATTCGTCGTGCGTCAGTACCAGCAGATTGCCGCCCATCAGCCGACGCATCTGGTCGCGGTCGTCGTTCCGCCGCGATCGGCGATCTCGTCGGTGCGGCCCAGTACGTCTCGCGCGCCCTGCGGCGAGCGATCAGCACCACCGTCGGGATCAGCCGTTTGGGCTCGAGCTCTATTCTGGTCACTGGTCCGCCGGCATCTAGCAGCTCCTGGTACCCGTCGATGAGAGTCCGCACGGCCCTGAGCTGGTGCCGATACGGGCAGCGGATTCTTCGGTGCCAACGGCAGCGTCGCGACATCAGTCCGTACAGACTTTCTTAGCTTATCCTTCTACCTTTTTGTAAAGTTCAACTTTTTCAACACCCAGCCCTAGAAGCTCAGAGTGCAGTACCTAAATCCGCTGGGTGCGGCGGTTGAGTCGACTATCTGGCGTCGCGTGGCTCAGACATCGGCCAGAACGCGTAGATCTGCGTCGCGCGGGGTCGTAGATACCGGCGACCGCGAATCTGCGCGTTTGCGCTGATGTTTTGCCGTACGTCGTGGCCGCATGCTGGCTAGCATGAGCGAGATTGATCCACGCGCGGATACGCCGCTGGTGGACTGGAGCGAGCTGGGCGTGAGCGAGCTGTTGCCGACCGGCACGGTGACGTTGCTGTTGGCCGACGTCGAGGGCTCCACGCGGCTGTGGGAGACCCAACCCGAGCGAGATGACCGCCGCGTTCGCGCGGCTGGATCAGGCGTGTGTCCGATGCTCATCGCCGCTCATGGCGGGGTGCGCCCGGTCGAGCAAGGTGAGGGCGACAGCTTCGTGGTGGCGTTCGCCCGGGCCAGTCGATGCGGTGGCCTGCGCGCTGGAGTTGCAGCGGGCGCCGTTGGCGCCGATCCGGCTGCGCATCGGGGTGCACACCGGCGAGATGCAGCTGCGCGATGAAGGCAACTACATCGGCCCGACCATCAACCGCACCGCGCGGCTGCGCGATCTGGCCCATGGCGGCCAGACCGTGCTGTCGGGCGCGACCGAGGCGTTGGTCGTCGACACGCTGCCCGCCCGATGCGTGGCTGACCGATCTGGGCACCCACCCGCTGCGTGGTCTGCCCCGCCCGGAGCGGGTGGTGCAGCTGTGCCATCCCGACCTGCGTAACGAGTTCCCGCCGCTGCGCACATCGAAAGCTGTTGCTTCCCATCATCTTCCGGTCGCAGCTGACCAGTTTCGTCGGCCGTCGACACGCAGCTGACCCAGCTGCGCGAGCTGCTGACCGAGAACCGGTTGGTGACGTTGACCGGCGCCGGCGGGGTGGGCAAAACCCGGCTGGCGATCCAGGTCGCGGCCCAGCTGGCCGGCGAGTTCGGCGACGGGGTCTGGTATGTGGATCTGGCGCCGATCACCGATCCCGAGCTGGTGCCGGTCACGGTGGCGCGTGCGCTCGGGCTGCCCGACCAGCCTGGCCGCTCGACCATGGACACCCTGCTGCGGTTTGTCGCGCGACCGTCAGATGCTGGTGGTGCTGGACAACTGCGAGCATCTGCTCGATGCCAGCGCCGAGCTGGTCGTTGCGCTGCTCGGCGCGGCGCCGCGGGCTGACGTTGCTGGCGACCAGCCGTGAGCCGATCGGGGTGGCCGGCGAAGTGAGCTGGCGGGTGCCGTCGCTGTCGCTGGCCGACGAAGCGATCGAGCTGTTCACCGATCGTGCCCGCCATGCCCGGCCCGATTTCGCCGTCACCGATGACAATGCCGCGGCGGTGGGCGAGATCTGCGCGCGCCTCGACGGGGTGCCGCTGGCGATCGAGCTGGCCGCCGCGCGGGTGCGCGCCTTGTCGCTGGCCGAGATCCTCGACAGCCTGCATGACCGGTTCCGGCTGTTGACCGGTGGTGCGCGCACCGCGGTGCGCCGCCAGCAGACCCTGCGCGCCTCGGTGGACTGGTCGCATGCGCTGCTGACCGAGCCCGAGCGCGTCCTGTTTCGCCGGCTGGCGGTGTTTCTGGGCGGCTTCGACTTCGACGCCGCCCAAGCGGTCGCCGGCGGTGGTGAGGTGGAGCGCTATCAGGTGCTCGATCAGCTCACCCTGCTGGTCGACAAGTCACTGGTGGTCGCCGACGACAGCGGGGGCCGAACCCGCTACCGGCTGCTGGAGACGGTGCGCCAATACGCGCTGGAAAAGCTCGGCGAATCCGGCGAGGCCGACGCCGTGCGCTCACGCCACCGCGACCACTACACGTCGATAGCCGCGGTGCTCGACGCGCCGGCCGGCCGTGATTATGAGCAGCGCCTCGAGCAGGCCGAAATCGAGATCGACAACCTGCGCGCCGCCTTCGGGTGGAGCCGGGAAAACTCCGACATCGAGCTGGCGTTGGCGCTGGCGTCCTCGCTGCAGCCGCTGTGGCTAGCGCGGGGCCGCCTCCGGGAAGGGCTGACCTGGTTCGACACCGCCCTGGCCGATCTCGACGCGCAGCACCCCGAGGTGGCGCCCGCGGTGCGGGCGCGGGCGCTCGCCGACAGCGCCATGCTCGGCATCTGGGCGGGCGCCGCCGACAGCCCGGATCAGGCTCAGCAAGCCCTGGCGATCGCCCGCGAGGTCGATGACCCGGCCCTGCTGGCCCGCGCGCTGACCGCCTGCGGCTACATCGCCAGCTTCTTCGACGCAGAGGCGGCCCGGGCGTACTTGGCCGAGGCGATCGGCCTGGCCCGGGCGTTGGGCGACCCGTGGCGGCTCAGCCAGATCCTCATCTCGCAAGCGGTCGCGGCAGCCGCCGCGGGTGACCCGACTCGCGTGCGCGCGGCCGCTGAAGAAGGACGCGATCTCGCCGAGCGATCGGTGACCGGTTCGACTCGCGTCTGTGCCGCTTGTGCCTCGGGATCGCGCAGGTATGTCAGGGTGATCTGGCCGGAGCCGCCAGCACAATTCGCCGAGGTGGCCGTCGAGGCCGAGGCAGCTCACGATGAGATCTTCAGGGCGGATAGCCTCGCGATCCAGGGCGTCGCTGCTGGCGTACCAGGGTGACACGGCTGCGGCCCGGGCCGCCGCCGACGCGGCCGTCGAGGCCGCTGCCGAGCTTGGTGGGATGCTCGCGAGCATCGCCTACTCGGCGTTGGCTACCGCGGCCCTGGCCGCCGGCGATGCTGCGACGGCGCTGGAGCGAGCGAGGCGACCTGGCAGCACCTGAGTGTCTGCCCGAGAGGCGCGCTGAGCGCATCTTCTATGCTGCGCAGGCCGCGCTGGCAGGCGGTGATCTGATCGCGCCCGCCGCTGGGCCGACGAGGCCGTCTCGACACGACCGGGCTGGTACCTGTCGGTGGCGCTGACGACGCGCGCCCGGGTGGCTATCGCGCAGAGTGAGCCAGAACAGGCCGAGCGTGACGCCCACGACGCGCTCGCGATTCGCCGCCGAAGTCAGGGCGTACGTGTTCGTTCCCGACATCCTCGAGTGCCTCGCCGCTCTGGCCGGCGAGGGCGGCAGTCACCGCGAAGCGCCCGGCTCTTCGGCGCGGCACACGGCCATTCGGCAACGCATCGGCGAGGTCCGCTTCAAGATCTGTGACGCCGCTACGAAGCCTCGGTGGCGGCGCTGCGTGATGCCATGGGCGAGCAAGTCTTTGACTCCGTCGTGGGCCGAGGGCGCGCCCTGTCCATCGAGGAGGCGATCGCCTACGCGCAGCGCGGCCGCGGCCAACGCAAACGACCCTACCAGCGGATGGGCCTCGCTCACTCCCACCGAACGCGACGTCGTGCGACTGGTCAGCGAAGGGCTGGCCAACAAGACATCGCCACACGGCTTTTCGTCTCACCTCGCACCGTGCAAACCCACCTCACCCACGTCTACACCAAACTCGGTCTCACCTCCCGCGTGCAGCTCGTCCAAGAAGCAGCCGCCACACGTAAGCCGCGCAAACCATAGTTACGGACCTTTCCGATGAGTCTTCTTTAAATTCCAGTTACCAGAGCCTCTCTTCTTTATTTCACTAACTTATGGCTAGCATGAGCTAGACAAACTCCACGCATAAACTCGCAATTAGTCTACTGTAGCTTTTCTTTTTTTTATCTCTCTTTTTCCTTCTTTCTCCTTTTCTCTTCTTTTTTCATTCTTCTATATTTCTTCTCTTCTTTTTTATTCCCATCCTTTCTATTTTTCTTCTTTTTTCTCTCTTTTCATTCTCTCTTTCTCTTTCTTCTTCTCCTCTCTCTTCTTATTTCTTCCTTTCTTTCATTTCAAGTTCACAGTTCGTCGCAGCATTCGCCCTCTCCTCAGTTTCAGTCTCAGCATCTTTTTAGTTTCTTCTCTCTCCTCTCTCTCCTTTCATTTTTCTTTTCTTTTTTCTCTCTTTCTTATTTCATTTTCTCTTCTCTTTCTTCTTCTCCTTCTCTTCCTTCTTTCTCTCCTCTCTTCTTCTCTTCCTTTTTCTCTTCTTCCTTTCCCTTCTTTCCTTCTCCTCTTTTTTTTTTTTTTCTTTCCTTCTTCTTTCCTTTATCTTTTTTTCTTTTCTTTTCTCTCTCTATTTTCTTTTTTTCTCTCTCCCCTATCTTTTTCTTCTTCTTTTTCTCCCCTTCCTTTTCTTTTTCTTCCTCTCTCTTCTCTTTTTTTTCGTTTTTCTGCCATTCTCCTTCCTTTTCTATTACTAGTTTCTTTTTTCTCCTTCCTTATCTTTCTCATTTTCTCTCTTTTTCTTTCCTTTTACCTTCTTTTTTCTTTTTTCCTTCTCCTTTTTTGCTTTCTTTACCCTTCTTTCTACATTTTCTCTCTTTCCTTTCTCTACTTTTTCTACTTTTTCTTTTTCTTTTTTCTTTCTTCTTTTTGCCCTGGCCCACACGGGCCGCCTCGCTCCCTTCCCCCTTCCTCTCCCTTTACTGTCGTTTTCCCCCTTCTTCTTTCCCTTCTTCCCTTCTTTTTCTCTCCCTCTTTTATTCTCTTCTCTCTTTCTACATTCTTTCTCTCTCTCTCTACCATTCTTTTACCTATCTTCTTCTCTCTCTATTTTTTTTTTCTCTTTCCTTCTTTTTCTCTTTCACGTAGCCATCTAGTTTTTCATCTACCTCTCCCTTCTTTCTCTCCCCTTCTTCTCTCTCACCTTCTATTACCTTCTCTTTTTTTATCTCTTTTTTCCTTTCTCCTCTTCTCTTTTCCTCTCTCTATCTAGCTCTCCTCATCTCTCTTTCTCTCTTTCTCTCTCTCCTAGATCCTTCACATCCTCTTTCACTTTTTTCGCTGCTTACCTCTAGCTCTCACTGCGTTTCGCCTACAGCAGTCGCTTCTCTCCTCAGTGTACTTTCGCACACCCTGCTTAGGCTCCCGAACAGAGTTGTTTCGCCGACTGGCCGCCTTCCCGGTCGGCTTCGACCTCGACGCGTCTGCGCGTAGTCGGCATCGATATGCCGCGGTACCAGGTGGTGGACCTGCTCACCTTGCTCGTGGACAAGTCGCTGTTGGTAGCTGCGAGACCGCAGGTCGAACGCGATACCGCTTACTCGAAACGTGCGGCACTACGCGGCCGAAAAGCTCGGCGAGTCAGGAGAAGCTGACGTCCTGCCGACGCGTCACCGCGATCACTACACATCGGTGGCGTCGTTGCTCGACGAGCCGTCCGGCAGCGACTACGGGCAGCGCGTCGAAAAGACTGAGATCGAAATCGACAACTTGCGCGCCGCGTTCGCGTGGAGCCGCGACAGGGTGACGCTGCGCTCGCATTGGCGTTGGCGTCGTCCTTGACGCCGCTCTGGCAACCACGGCCCGCCGAAGGAGTCGCGTGGTTCGACACGATCCTTGGCGATAGCGCCCACCACGAAATCGCTTCGGCTGTGCGTGCGCGAGCGCTCGCCGACAGAGTCTTGCTAGTCACCATGATCGGGTGAGACGCGGATATCAAAGATCAGGCCGACGAGGCTCTAGCGCTTGCGCGCGATGTGCGATAACCCGGCGCTGCTGGCTCGCGCGCTGGCTGCGTGCGAGTTGATCTCACTCGATTCCGACGCTGCTCGCGGGTACCGCGCCGAGGCAATCAGCCTGGCGCGGGAGCTGAGCGATGCGTTAAGGCTCAGCCACGTCCTCAGCGTCGAGGCCCTAGTGGCAGTTTTGACAGGTGACATGATCTGCCAGGCAGGGGGCGGCACAGAGGGGTGCGACCTCGCAGAGGCGATCAGTTATCGCGCCGGACTGATCCAGTGCCACTGTTGCCTCGGACTGTCGCAGCTGGCGCAAGGCGATACAGCCGGAGCGGTGGCACATTTCCGCACGATGTACTCGCGTGGCAGAAGCGGGTCACTACACGAACTTTCAGAAGTACGCCCGCGCCAGCGAAAGTATGGCACTCGCGCTGCAAGGCGAAGCCGTTGCGGCACGGGCCGCGGCGAACGATGCTCTCGAGGGCGCCGACCAGTTTGGTGACATCACCGCTGGCCTTGCCTACACATCATTGGGCGTGGCGGCGCTGGCCGCCGGAGACACTCCGACCGCGCAGAGCGCAACCGGTGCAGCCTGCCGCACTTCACGAATGTCCCGCCCTCTTCTGCGGCGCTGTTTTCTCACATTCGGTGCGCAGGCCGCACTGGCCAGCGGAAACCTTGTCGCAGCGCGTGCGCCGCCGACCAGGCAGTCATGATAGCGACCGGGTGCTACTACGGCGTGGGCGTTGACCACCCGCGCGCGAGTAGTCCTAGTAGCAGGATCAGCTGGACCAGGCTGAGCGCGACGCGCACTACGCGCTGACGTGTGCAGCAGTATTACATGCGTATCTCTTCGTTTCCGACACTTTGTAGTGCCTCGCCGCCGTGGCCGGCGATGTCGGCAGTCACCTTGAAGTCGCCCGCCTGTTCGGCGCAGCCTACGCCATCCGGCAGCTCATAGTCGCTGTTCGCTTCTAGGTCTGAGACGCCGTCTACGAAGCCTCGGTTATCATCGCTTCGAGACGCCATAGGCGACAAAGACTTAGACGCCGCGTGGGCCGAGGGCGCAGCCCTGTCCACCGAGGAGGCGATCGCCTACGCGCGGCGAGGCCGCGGTCAATCGCAAACGGCCCACCAGTAGCTGGGCGTCACTCACGCCCACCGAGCTTGACGTCGTGCGACTAGTCAGCGAAGGGCTGGCCAATAACGACATCGCCACCCGGCTTTTTGTCTCACCCCGCACGTGCATACCCACCTCACCCACGTCTACACCAAACTCAGCCTGACCTCGCGCGTGCATCTCGTCCAGAAAGCATCTCGTCACAATTGAAACCTGAGCCTTCTGCCCGTGGGCTCGCTCCAGCGGTCAGCTCGACTAACCGGCGCCAGCCCACCGAGATCATCGCGTAGATTCGCTCGTTCGGGGTCGTATATACGCGCTCGACTGCCCGCAATGTGCGCGTTGCGCTGATGTTTTGCGGTTTTGGTGGCCGCATGCTGGTTAGCATGAGCGAGATCGATCCTCTTGCGGACACACCGCTGGTGGACTGGAGCGAGCTGAGCGTGAGCGGTCTTCTACCGACCGGAACAGTGACGTTGCTATTGGCCGACGTCGAGGGCTCCACCCGGCTCTGGGAGACCCAGCCCAAGGAGATGACGGCCGCGCTGGCTCGTCTCAATCAGACGGTGTCGGCAATAATCGCCTCCCGCGACGGGGTGCGGCCGGTCGAGCAGGGCGAAGGTGACAGCTTCGTGGCCGCGTTCGCCCGCGCATCGGACGCGGTGGCGGCAGCGTTGGAAATGCAACGCGCGCCGCTGGCTCCGATCCGCTTACGGATCGGGTTGCACACCGGCGAAATCCAGTTGCGCGACGAAGGCAATTACGCCGGCCCCACCATCAACCGCACCGCGCGGCTGCGCGATCTCGGCCACGGCGGCCAGACATTGCTGTCGGGCGCGACGGAAGCGATGGTGCTCGACGAGCTCCCTTGCGACGCGTGGCTGTCCGATCTGGGCACCCATCCGCTGCGGGATCTCCCCCGCCCCGAGCGAGTGGTACAGCTATGCCATCCCGATGTGGTCAACGAGTTTCCAGCGCTGCGGGTGCCGAAAGCAGTTGCTTCCCATGGCATCCCAGTGCAGCTGACCAGCTTCGTCGGCCGTGATGCCGAGCTCGCCCAACTACGCGAGCTGCTGACCCAGAACCGGCTAGTGACGTTGACCGGCGCGGGCGGAGCCGGCAAAACGCGCTTGGCCGTCCAGATTGCGGGCCAGCTTTCTGGCGAATTCGGCGACGGGATCTGGTATGTCGATCTGGCACCGATCACCGATCCCGAGCTGGTGCCGTTGACGGTGGCGCGCGCTTTCGGGCTGCCCGACCAGCCGAGCCGCTCCACAATGGACACTCTGACTCGTTTTATCGCCGATCGGCACATGCTGGTGGTGCTCGACAACTGCGAGCATCTCCTGGATGCGAGTGCGGCGCTGGTGATGACGCTGCTCGAAGCATGTTCGGGATTGACGTTGTTAACCACCAGTCGCGAGCCGATCGGCGTCGCCGGTGAAGTGAGCTGGCGGGTGCCGTCGCTGTCATTGGCCGATGAGGCCCTTGAACTGTTCACCGACCGCGCTCGCCATGCTCGGCCGGAATTCGTCGTCACCGACGACAACGGCGCGACGGTGAGCGAGATTTGTGCGCGCCTGGACGGTTTGCCGCTGGCGATCGAGTTGGCGGCGGCCCGTGTGCGGGCGTTGTCGCTGGCCGAAATCCTCGAGAGCCTGCATGACCGCTTCCGATTGCTGACCGGCGGTGCGCGCACCGCGGTACGCCGTCAGCAGACCCTGCGCGCCTCGGTCGACTGGTCACACGCACTTCTTGACTGAGCCCGAACGGGCGCTGTTCCGTCGGCTCGCCGTGTTTTCGGGCGGCTTCGACCTCGACGCCGCCCAAACGATCGCCGGCGTCGGTGACGTGCAGCGCTACCAAGTGCTCGACCAGCTCACCCTGCTGGTGGACAAGTCGCTGGTGGTCGCCGATGAAAGCGTGGGCCGAACGCGGTACCGGTTGCTGGAGACCGTGCGCCAATACGCGCTGGAAAAGCTCGGCGAATCCGGCGAGGCCGACGAAGTCCGGTCGCGCCACCGCGACTACTACACCTCGCTAGCGGCTGCGGTTCGACGCGCCAGCAGGCGATGATTATGAGCAACGGCTCGAGCAGGCCGAGAGCGAGATCGACAACCTGCGCGCAGCGTTCGGGTGGAGCCGCGAAAACTCCGACACGGAGCTCGCGCTGGCGCTGGTGTCCTCGCTGCAGCCATTGTGGCAGGCGCGAGGCCGCGGACGCGAAGGGCTGACCTGGTTCGACGCCGTCCTCACGGGTGAGGTCGCGCAGGACACCAGGTTGGCGGCCGCGGTGCGCGCCCGAGCGCTGGCCGACACGGCAATACATTTATTTACTAATCGGCGCTGCCGACAGTGTGGATCGCGCGCAGCAAGCTCTGGTGCTCGCGCGTGACATCGATGAGCCTGCCGTGCTGGCCCGGGCGCTGACCGCCTGCGGCCTTACCGCCGGCTACAACGCCGAGGTGGCAGGGGTGTACTTCGCCGAGGCGATCGAACTGGCCCGGGAGTTGCACGACAGGTGGCGGCTAAGCCAGATCCTCACCTTTCAGGCGAGCACAGCGATCGCCGCCGCTGACCCGATCGCGGCGCGCAACGCCGCCGAAGAAGGACGCGACCTTGCCGACGCGATCGGTGACCGATTCAACTCGCGCCACTGCCGCATGTGCCTGGGTTTGGCGCAGAGTTACCAGGGCGATCTGGCTGGAGCCGCCGCACAATTGGGCGAGGTGGCCGCCGAGGCCAAGGTCGGCCACGATGGGTTCCATGCGGCGGCGAGCCTCGCGCACCAGGGCACCGTGCTCGCGCTGCAGGGTGAGACGGACGCGGCCCGCGCCGCGGCCGACGCCAGCCTCGAGTCCGCATCCGAGTTTGGCGCGCTCGTCGCCAGTGTTGGTTATTTCGCGTTAGGAAACGCGGCCCTGGCCGCCGGCGATGTTGGGACGGCACGGGACGCGACCGCGGCGGCCTGGGAGCACGGGAGTGTCTCGCCGGCGTATGCGGCGCTCCTGCGCCCCGTCATCGCGCTGGCCGCACTGGCGGGCGGGGATCTGATCGCCGCTCGGCACTGGGCCGACGAAGCGGTCGCGACAGCGACGGGATGGACCGTGATGTCGGCACTAAACACGCGTGCACGGGTGGCGATCACACAGGGCGAGCCCGAGCAGGCCGAATACGACGCCCATGACACGCTCGCGATCGCCGCCGAACTCGAGGCGCACCTTGGCGTTGCCGAGCCCCTCGAGTGCCTCGCCACCCTGGCCGTGGACGCGCGTCAGCTACCGGGAAGCGGCGCGCCTCTTCGCCGCGGCAGCTGCAATCCGGCTCCGCATCGGCGCGGTGCGGTTCAAAATCTATGACGCCCGCTTCGACGCCTCGGTAGCGGTGCTGCGAGATGCGATGGGCGAGAACGACTTTGACTCGGCTTGGGCCCAGGGCGCCGCGCTGTCCACCGAGGAAGCGATCGCTTACGCGCAGCGCGGCCGCGGTGAACGTAAACGCCCGACAAGCGGCTGGGCCTCGCTCACGCCGACCGAGCGCGAAGTCGTCCAACTGGTCAGCGAAGGGCTGGCCAACAACGACGTCGCCGCAAGGCTTTTCATCTCACCCCGCACCGTGCAGATCGCACCTCACGCACGTCTACACCAAGCTCGGCCTGAACTCTCGCGTGCAGCTCGCCCAGGAAGCAGCTCGTCACAACTGAAACATCACTGCGCGATCCCTGGCGAAGTACGCGTTTGTGCTGATGTTTTGCGGTTTCTCTGGTCGCATGCTGGCTAGCATGAGCGAAATCGATCGTCTTGCGGATACGCCGCTGGTGAACTGGAGCGAGCTGAGCGTGAGCAGTCTTTTACCGACAGGCACCGTGACGTTGCTGCTGGCCGACGTCGAGGGCTCCACGCGGCTGTGGGAGAGCCAGCCCAACGGAGATGACAGCCGCATTCGCTCGGCTCAACCAGCGTCGTGTCTGCTCGTCATCGCCGCCCACGACGGCGTACGCCCAGTCGAGCAAGGCGAGGGAGACAGCTTCGTGGTCGGCGTTCGCCCGCGCATCGGACGCGCTGGCGTGCGGCGTTGGAGATGCAACGCGCCGCGCTCGCGCCGATCCGGCTGCGCATCGGGGTGCACACCGGTGAGATCCAGTTGCGCGATGAAGGCAACTACGCCGGCCCCACCATCAACCGCACCGCGCGACTGCGCGATCTCGGCCACGGCGGCCAGACATTGCTCTCCGGCGCCACCGAGGCGATGGTGCTCGACGCGCTGCCTTCCGATGCGTGGCTGATCCGATCTGGGCAGCCATGTCTCTGCGGGATCTGCCCCGCCCTGAGCGTGTGATGCAGCTATGCCATCCCGATGTTCACAACGACTTCCCGCCGCTGCGGACACCGAAAGTAGTTGTCTGCTCAACATCTTCCGATACAGCTCACGGCTTCGTGGGTCGCCAAGACCAACTGACCCAGTACGCGAGCTGCTGACCCAGAATCGGCTAGTCACGTTGACCGGCGCGGGCGGAGCCGGTAAAACCCGCCTGGCCATCCAGATCGCAGGCCAGCTTTCCAGCGAATTTGGCGACGGGATTTCGTATGTGGATTTGGCGCCGATCACCGACCCCGACGTCGTGCCGGTCGTCGGTGGCCCGCGCTCTCGGACTGCCCGATCAGCCTGGACGCTCCACCATGACACGCTGCTGCGTTTCGTCCGTGGACCGTCAACGCTGGTGGTGCTGGACAACTGCGAGCACCTGCTCGATGCCAGCGCCGAGCTGGTCATCGCCTTGTTGGTGGGTCGCCGGCGCTGACCGTGCTGGCAACGAGTCGTGAGCCGATCGGAGTAGCCAGTGAAGCGACGCTGGCGGGTGCCGTCGCTGTCGATTGCTGACGAGGCGGTTGAGTTGTTCGCCGACCGCGCACGTCTCGCTCAGACTGTCTTCACTGTGACCGATGACTGTGCGGCCCCGTCGCGGAGATCTGTCAACGCCTTGATGGGATGCCGCTCGCGATCGAGCTAGCAGCCGCGCGGGTGCGCGCCCTGTCGTTGCTCGAGATCCTCGACAGCCTGCATGACCGCTTCCGGCTGCTGACCGGCGGCGCTCGCACCGCCGTGCGCCGCCAACAAACGCTGCGCGCTTCGGTCGACTGGTCGCACGCGCTCTTGACCGAAACCGAACGCATGCTGTTTCGTCGGCTAGCCGTGTTCTTCGGCGGCTTCGATCTCGACTGCCGCCCAGCCGGTCGCCGGCGCCGGTGTGTGGAGCGTTATCAGGTGCTCGATCAACTCACCCTGCTGGTGGACAAGTCACTGTTCGTAGCCGACGACATGCAGAGGGCCGAACGCGCTACCGGCTGCTGGAGACGGTGCGTCAGTATGCAGCCGAGAAGCTCGTGCGAGTCCGGTGAGGCGGACACCGTGCGGGCTCGTCACCGCGACTACTACACGGCGCTAGCTGCCCTGCTCGACGCGCCGGCAGACGTCGAATACGAGCAGCGCCTGCTAGCAAGCCGAGATCGAGATCGACAATCTGCGAGCCGCGTTCGGCTGGAGTCGCGAAAACTTCGACGTCGAGCCGGCATTGGCGCTCGCGTCTTCGCTGCAGCCATTGTGGGTGACGCGGGGCCGTCTCCGGGAAGGGCTGGTCTGGTTCGATGCCGCCCTCGCCGACCAAACTGCCCAGGAAGCCGCCGTGGCGGCCGCGGTGTATGCGCTCGCCCTCGCGGACAAGGCAGTCCTCGATGCATGGGGCGCCATCAACAGCAGCTTGCACGCGGCCGAACAAGCCCTGGCGATCGCGCGCGAGGTCTACGAGCCGGCCCTGTTGGCCCGGCATTGGCCGCCTGCGGCTTTGTCGCCGCTGAGAGCTATAACGCCGAGGTGGCCGGGCATGCTTCGCCGAGGCGATCGGCCTGGCCCGTGCAGCTAGACGATCGGTGGCGCCTCAGCCAGCTCCTCGCGCTGTCAGGCCCAGGCGAGCACCTCGCGGGTGATGCGCGCGCGACGCACGCGGCGGCGGAGGAAGGGCGCTACCTCGCCGACGCAATCGGTGACGGTTCAACTCGCGTGTGTGTCGCTTTTTTCTCGGGGCGTCGCAGCTGGTGCGGGGCGATCTGGCCGGCGCCACCGCACAGTTGCGCGAGGTGGCGGCCGAAGCCGAGGCGGCTCACGACGAGATCTTGAGGTGCCAGCCTCTCGTTTCACACCCTCGCGTTGGCATACCGGGGTGAGGCGGCCGCAGCCCGTGCGGCGAGCGACGCGGCAGTTGCTGGCGGCGCGGAGCTTGGCGGAGGGCCGCGGTACTCGGCAACTGGTGTTGGTGATCCGCGGCCCTGGCCGCCGTGGATGGTCGCAGCAGCGCGCGAAGCTCTCCGACCGGCAAATGACTATAGGAGGTGATGCATACGCGCCACTGCGGCGCATCTGGAATGCCGAGGCCGCGCTCGCAGACCGAGATCTCGTCGCCGCCCGCCGCTGGCCGACGAAGCCGTCTCGATCACCACCGGTTGGTATTCGGCGTTAGCTCTGGCGATTCGCGCCCGCGTGGCGATCGCAGCCGGTGAATCGGAGCTGGCCGAACGCGACGCCCATGATGCCCTCGCGATCGCCGCCGAGTTCGAGGCGTACCTGTCTATCCCTGACATTCTGGAGTGTCTCGCCGCGCTGGCCGGCCAGGCCGGCAGTCACCAGGAAGCCGCCCGCCTCTTCGGCGCGGCATACGGAGATTCGACAGCCTATGGGCGCGGTCCGTTTCAAGGTCTGGACGCCGACTACGAAGCATCAGTAGCAGCGCTGCGAGAAACTATGGGCGACAAAGACTTTGACGCTGCGTGGGCCGATGGCGCCGCGTTGTCCACTGAGGAGGCATCGCCTACGCGCAGCGTGCCGCGGTGAACGCAAACGGCCCGCCAGTGGTTGGCCCTCACTCACGCCAGCCGAGCGTCGACGTCGTCCGCCTGGTCAGCGAAGGACTGGCCAACAGCGATATCGCCGCAAGGCTTTTCGTCTCACCGCGGACCGTGCAAACCCACCTCACGCACGTCTACACCAAGCTCGGCCTGAACTCCCGCGTGCAGCTCGCTCAGCAAGCAGCTCGCCACAACTGATCAGCCCGCTCGCTCACTGAGTTCGCGGCGATCGAAGCTGTCGTGGATCACCCGCCACGACGCGAATCCGTCGCCTGCGACATGCAGCGTGATCTGCGGCTCGCAGCCGCATTCCTCCACCCGATGTGGCTGCACATCGTCGATGGGAACGATATGGATTTCCCAGGGTCCGATCCAGCCGGTCCACCAGCGATTGCCCGGACAGGCACAGCCGATCTCGGTGCAGTGGAGGGATCGATGATCACGCCGACCGCGGCCACGCGTCGATGAACTCGTCCATCACCGCGTGCCACTGCATGGCCCGGATCTCGTCACCGGCGGCGCGGCCTGGTTGAGTGATCGCGCACAAAAACAAGGCAGCGCCCGATTCGTGTGGTGTCTGCGATCGTTGCCATATCTGACCTCCCTCGACAGCGGGAAAGAAAGACCGGTGGGCGTCGTTGTCGCTTGGCCAGTCTTTCGCATCGTCGCATGAAATACCTGGACTTCGCTCACCGACAAACGCTGCGCGGCCGCGTAACGAGCTGTCGTTAACCGATGTGCAGCGGGTCGATCTGCACCCGGACCGGCTCGCTGGTCTGACGGGCACTGACCACGGCGACGCCCCGCCGCAACTCCCCGGCCAGCACCAACCCCTGCTCGCGAGTGACCCGCACCAGCATCCGGCTGACCGGCTCGTCGGCGGCCACACCGGGTGGTCGACGCACGCCCGGCGGCAGCGGTACCGGGCCAAGCACGTCGGCGGTGTCCGGCAAGCGGATTTCGTCGAGCAGCGCCGCGACCGCCGCACCGCCGCCGTCCAGGGCAGCCATGTGCACACTCGGCGGCAACGCCACCTCGGTCCGCGAGGCCAGCTCCGCGTCCGCATGACCGACCGGATCCCAGCGGATCAGCGCCTGCACCGTCGGCACCGACGCCTCTGCGACGACGGCCACCACCCCGCCCTGGTCGCGGGCCCGAACCAGTGCCGCGGCCGCCATCCAGCGACGCAACGTGTCTTCGGCCGCGCGCAGGTCCTGCCGCCCCAGCAGTGCCCAGCTGTCCAGCAGCAGCGCCGCGCCGTATCCCCCGACGGCGCGCGGTTCGGCGCCAGGTGTGGCCACCACCAACGCCGGTCGAGCGTCGACCTCGGACACCACCGTTTCGCCCGCCGAAGTGATCACCGTCGTACCCGGGAACGCACGCCCCAGCTCCTCCGCGGTGCGCCGGGCGCCCACCACGACGGCGCGCACCGCGTCGGACCCGCAGGCACCGCACCGCAGTGCTGCGTCGGCGCGGCCGCACCAGCGGCAGACAGGCGCCGTCCCGCCCCGACCTTCCAGCAACAGCGGCCCGGTGCAATGCCGGCAGCGGGCGATCGCCCGGCATCGCGCACACGCCAACGACGGGACGTAGCCCCGCCGCGGTACTTGCACCAGCACCGGCGCCTCGGCCTGAAGCGCCGACCGGGCGGCTCGCAGCGCCACCGACGGCAGCCGCGCGGTACGCGCCGCCGGATCGCGCTCGTCGGCGTACCCGCCGTCGTCGAGCGCTACCACCCGCGGGGTTCGGGCGCGCACCACCGCTCGGGTCGCGACCAGGTCGTGCGCCCAGCCACTACGCACCAGCGCCTGTGCTTCGGCAGTCCGCGCATATCCGCCAATCAGTGCGGCGCAACGCATTTGGTGGGCGCGCAGCATCGCCACCTCGCGCGCATGCGGATACGGGGCCCGCGGTTCGGCGAGCGTGTCGTCGCCGTCGTCCCACACCATCACCAGCCCGAGATCGTTCACCGGCGCGAAAACCGCGCTGCGAGTGCCGATCACCAACCGCGCACTCCCCCGCAGCGCCGCCAGCCAGCGCCGGTAGCGCGCGGACGGACCCAAGCCCGCCGACAGTGCGACCACCGAGGCCTCGTCGATCAACGCCGTCGCCGCCCGCCACACGGTGTCCACGTCGCGTTGGTCCGGAACGATCACCAACGCCGCGCGACCGGTCCGCACGGTTTGCGCGGCCGCCTCGGCGAAACGGTCGGCCCACGACTCCCCGGGCAGCGCCTGCCACACCGCCCGCGCGGCGCGAGTTTCGGCCAGCGCCGTCAGAAACTGCGCGCCGCTGCCATAGGCGTCCCATCCTGCCCGATCGACCGGGTCAACGACGGAAAGCTCTGGCAGCGTTTGGTTTTCGCGTTCGACTTTGGCGTGTCGCGGCGGCACCGCGAGCCGCAGCACGTCGGCGCGGGTGCCGGCGTAACGGGCCGCGACGGCGTCGACCAGCCGGCGGATCTCCGGGGTGAGCACCGCCTCGGCCGATACGACGCGGTCCAGCCAGGCGAGTCTGCCGACGTGATCGGTCTCGGTGCGGCGTTCCAGGATGAACCCGTCGACCAGCCGGCCGTGGAAGCGCAATCGCACCCGCACACCGGGTTGCGCGTCGTCGGATTGCTCCTCGGACACCAGGTAATCGAACTCACGGTCCAGGTGCGGGACCGACAGCATCGGCAACACCCGAGCAATCGGCTCGAATGCGGCGGCCTGCCGGGTCCGGGTGGTCACTCGCCAGGTGTAACAGACGCCGTCGACATCCGACCGAAGAAAAAGCCGGCGGTGATCAGCACCTGCGCCGCCGCGTACGTCCACCAGATCGGCACCGCCAGCGCCTCGGTACCCAGCACGAACCGGCTGATCCCGATCATCGCGTCCGACCAGGCGAAGCACACCGCACCGACCGCCGTCCACGGCGTCGGCAGTTCCGCCAGCAGCGCCGCCGACACCATCGCAACCAGCACGACCATGTAGACCGTCACCGGGACGGTCATCCCGTCGCGGGCCAGCTGCGGCCAGAACCACGTCAGCAGGCCCACGCACACCGCCCACATCAGTGCGACGGCGATCCAGCGCCCACGAGGCTGACCAGACCGCCGGGCCAGCGGAATCAGTGCTCCCAGAAAACACAAGTGCGCCAACAGAAATGCGCCCAGCCCGAACACGAATGACGCTGCCCACCACGGGACGGCCAACAACACGTCGCCGGCGGCGGAGAGCAGCAAGGCCGGCATCAGCCAACGCCGTTCGCGGACAATCGGATGCGCGGCCGCGGCCAGCGCCAGCGACAACGCCATCGATGCCTTGAACGCCGGCTGGGCGCCCCAGACGCCGGTCAGCTCCGCACCCGGCGCCGATCGCAGCGCCACGATGGTCAGGAACACTCCGTATGCGAGGCCCGCCCAGCCGCCGGCCACCCAGGCGCCGAGCATGACCCGCGGTGCGTACGGTGTCTGCATGCCCAGCGTCGACGACTCCGGCTCCGCCATCGATCCCATCCTGCAGAAGGTACTGGACGCGGTCCCCTTCCGGTTATCCGCCGACGACGGTGTCGACGCGGCCAGGGCGGCGCTGCGGGACCTGCCGCGACGTAGCTTCCATCCCGAGCTCCGCGTGGAGGACCGCGCCATCGACGGGCCGGCCGGGCCGATCAACGTCCGGATCTACTGGCCGCCAACCGATGACGCCGCGCCGCCGGTGGTGATGTTCTTCCATGGCGGCGGTTTCGTCGTCGGTGACCTGGACACCCACGACGGCACGGCCCGTCAGCACGCCGTCGGCGCCGAGGCCGTGGTGGTGTCGGTCGACTACCGGTTGGCGCCCGAGCACCCCTACCCCGCCGCGATCGACGATGCCTGGGCCGCAACGCAATGGGTGGCCCAACACGGCGACCAGATCGGCGCCGACGCGAGTCGGCTTGCGGTGGCGGGAGATTCCGCGGGCGGGAACATCTCCGCCGTCATCGCGCAGCGGTCGCGCGATGAGGGCGGCGCGCCAATTGCGTTCCAGCTGTTGTGGTATCCAGCGACGTTGTGGGACTCGTCGCTGCCGTCTTTCACTGAGAACGCCAACGCGGCGGTCCTGGACAGCGCCGCCGTCGCCGCGTTCAGCCGTTACTACGCCGGCGAGATCGACCTGTTCAATCCGCCGGTCGGCATGGCGCCGGGCCGCGCCGCCAATCTGGCCGATCTGCCCGCCGCCTACATCGCCGTCGCCGGCCACGATCCGCTGCGCGACGACGGCGCGCGTTACGGCGAGTTGCTCGCCGCCGCCGGCGTTCCCGTCGAGGTGCACAACGCCACGTCGATGGTGCACGGGTACCTCGGCTACGCCGGGGTGGTTCCCGCCGCGACCGAGGCGATGGAGCGTGGTCTGGCCGCGCTCCGCGAGGCGCTGCACGTACGGTGATCCCATGACGGAGCCGACCACCGCCCGACCGCAGATCGACCCGACGCTGAAGGCCCTGGTCGACGCGTTCCCGATGACCTTCAAGGCGTCCGACGGCGTCGAGGTCGCCCGCGCGCGACTGCGTCAACTCAAAGCGCCGCCGGAGATGCTGCCGGATCTGCGGATCGAGAATCGCACGGTCGACCGCGGGGACGTGCCAGTCCGGATCTACTGGCCGCAGTCCGAGCCCGGCAACCTGCCGATCGTGGTCTTCTACCACGGCGGGGGCTTCGCGCTCGGCGACCTGGAGACCCACGACCCGGTCGCTCGCGCCCACGCCGTGGGCGCCGACGCCATCGTGGTGTCCGTCGACTACCGGCTGGCCCCGGAGCATCCCTTTCCGGCCGGGCTCAATGACTGCTGGGCCGCACTGCAGTGGGTCGCCGAGCATGCCACCGAACTCGGTGGCGACCCCAACCGCATCGCGGTCGCCGGCGACTCGGCCGGCGGCAACCTGGCCGCGGTAATCGCCCAGCGGGCCCGCGACGAGGGCGGTCCCCGGCTGGCGTTTCAGCTGCTCTGGTACCCGACCATCACCGCCGACCTCTCGATGCCGTCATTCACTGAGAACGCCGACGCGCCGATCCTGGACCGCGACGTCATCGACGCCTTCCTGAGCTGGTACATCCCCGGTGTCGACATCTCCGACCCGAAGTCGCTACCCGCCGCGCTCGCGCCCTGCAACGCCGCCGACCTTTCCGGGCTGGCGCCGGCGTTCATCGGCAGCGCCGAGCACGATCCGCTGCGCGACGACGCCGCCCTGTACGCGGATCTGCTCAACGCCGCCGGTGTTCCGGCCGAGCTGAGCAACGAAGGCACCCTGGTGCACGGCTATGCCAGCTTCGCGCTGATCATCCCGGCCGCCGCGGAGGCCACCAACCGCGGCCTGGCCGCCCTGAAGGCGGCGCTGCACTAGCTACGCGGTACCGTCGGTATCGACTTACCACCTGTAGCAATGGAGGTGCCGGTGAGCACCGATCGTCCCGACTACCACTGCCTGATCGTCGGCGCGGGATTCTCCGGCATCGGCGCCGGAATCAAGCTTGATCAAGAAGGCTTCAGCGACTATCTCATCGTCGAGGCCGGCGACGAGGTCGGCGGAACCTGGTACTGGAACACCTATCCCGGCATCGCCGTAGACATCCCGTCGGCGTCCTACCAGTTCTCATTCGAGCAGCGGCCGGATTGGTCGCGCACCTATGCGCGCGGCGGCGAGCTGAAGGCCTACGCCGAACACTGCGCCGACAAATACGGGATCCGGCCCAAAATCTGTTTCGGCACCAGAGTTCTGTCCGCCGAGTTCGACGACGAGCGATCGCTATGGCGGGTGCAGGTTGAACCCGGCGGCGAAGTCACGGCGCGATTCATCTACAACGGCAGCGGCGTGCTCACCGTGCCCAAGCCGCCGGACATCGACGGCGTCGACTCCTTCGCCGGCGAAGTGGTACACACTGCCCGCTGGGACCACAACCTCAACCTCGCCGGCAAACGCGTCGCGGTGATCGGCACCGGCGCGTCAGCGGTACAGCTGGTCCCGCAAATCGCGCCAATTGTCAAGGAGCTCAACGTTTTCCAGCGCACACCGATCTGGTGCTTCCCCAAGTTCGACGTGCCGCTGCCCACTCCGGCGCACTGGGCGCTGCGCCTGCCGGGCGCCAAGACCGTGCAGCGCCTGATCACCCAGACCTACGTCGAGCTGACCTTCCCGCTGCCCGCCCAATACTTCACCGTGTACCCGCTGGCCCGGTGGATGGAGAAGCTCGGCCGCGCCTATCTACGACTGAAGGTGCGCGATCCCGCGGTGCGCGAACAACTTACGCCGAGTTACGCGATCGGCTGCAAACGTCCGGGTTTCCACAACAGCTACCTGTCGACCTACAACCGCGACAACGTCCGACTGGTCACCCAACCGATCGACAAGATCACGCCGTCCGCGGTGGCCACCACCGACGGCACCCACCACGACATCGATGTGCTGGTGCTGGCCACCGGTTTTCACGTCTTCGACGCCGACAGCACGCCGACCTTCGCGGTCACCGGCAGCGGCGGCCGGTCGCTGAAAGAGTTCTGGGAAGAAAACCGCGCGCAGGCCTACGAAGGCACGGCGATTCCCGGCTTCCCGAACTTCTTCTCCACGATGGGCCCGTACGGTTACGTCGGATCGTCGTACTTCGCGTTGATCGAGGCGCAGACACACCACATGGTGCGCTGCATGAAACGGGCGCGGCAGCGCGGGGCCGACCGCGTCGAAGTCAGCGAGGAGGCCAACGCCCGGTACTTCGCCGAGCAGTTGCGCCGCCGCGACAAGCAGGTGTTCTGGCAGGCCAGCTGCCAGGCAGCCAACAGCTACTACTTCGACAAAAACGGTGACGTCGCGCTGCGACCCGCGCACACCTTCGAAGTCTATTGGCGCAGTAGGCGTTTCGACCTCGACGACTACCGCTTCACCGCCTGACGCAGAAAGCCCCCGCACGCTGGCGGGGGCTTTCGCGATTGCAGTTACACGGCGCGCTGCAGGTCCTCGACCTTGTTGATCTGCTCCCACGGCAGGTCGATGTCGGTGCGGCCGAAGTGGCCGTAGGCGGCGGTCGGCGCGTAGATCGGGCGCAACAGGTCCAGGTCGCGGACAATGGCACCCGGTCGCAGGTCGAATACCTCGGGCACGATCTTCTCGATCTTGACCGGGTCGACGGTGGCGGTGCCGAACGTCTCGATGAACAGCCCAACCGGGGCCGCCTTGCCGATCGCGTACGCGACCTGCACCTCGACGCGCTCGGCCAAGCCCGCGGCGACGATGTTCTTGGCGACCCAACGCATCGCGTAGGCGGCCGAGCGGTCGACCTTTGACGGGTCCTTGCCGGAGAAGGCGCCGCCGCCGTGGCGGGCCCAGCCGCCGTAGGTGTCGACGATGATCTTGCGGCCGGTCAGGCCGGCGTCACCCATCGGTCCACCGACGACGAACTTGCCGGTCGGGTTGATCAGCACGCGGGTCGACGAGGTGTCGAGCGTCTCGTGGGCGAGGTCGGCGAGCACCGTCTTGATCACATGCTTCTGGAGGTCGGGGTCCAGCGTCTTCACCAGGTCGATGCCGTCGGCGTGCTGGGTCGAGATGACGACCGTGTCCAGCCGGGTCGGGACGTTGTCCTCGTACTCGATGGTGACCTGGGTCTTGCCGTCCGGGCGCAGGTAATCCAGCGTGCCGTTCTTGCGGACCTCGGTCAGCCGGCGCGCCAGCCGGTGCGCCAACGCGATGGGCAACGGCATCAGCTCCGGGGTGTCGGTGATCGCGTAGCCGAACATCAGACCCTGGTCGCCGGCACCCTGCAGGTCCAGCGGGTCAGCGGCGCCTTCGACCCGCGTCTCGTGGGCGGTGTCCACACCCTGGGCGATGTCGGGCGACTGGCGGCCGATGCCGATGTTGACGCCGCAGGTCTCGCCGTCGAAGCCCTTGTCGGAGTGGTCGTAGCCGATGTCGAGGATGCGCTCGCGGACGGTGTTGGTGATGTCGGCGAAGGCTTCCTTGGCGGTCGTGGTGACCTCACCGATCACGTGGACCTGACCGGTCGTGACCGCCGTTTCGACGGCGACACGTGAGCGGGGGTCCACCGCCAGCAGCGCGTCGAGCACCGAGTCACTGATCGCGTCACAGATCTTGTCTGGATGCCCCTCGGTCACCGATTCACTGGTGAACAAACGACCCTTTTCGCTCACACTTCTCCCTTTCGAAGCACATGAAAATTGTTAGTTAGGCAAATTATATCGCCAGGCTGGTATATGTTACCGGCCGGTCCGCGCTGCCCGGAAAGCCACTGGAACGTTTTAGGTGCCCCGCTGCAGGAACGTGACGATCGCGTCCACGATACGGCTGGCCATCAACGTCTTTGAGCCGGGTTGCAATGCCGACTCCGTGCCGTCGGCGGCCAACAGCCAGCCGTCGTTGTTGTCCACCTCGAAAGCCTTGCCGTCGCCGACGGCGTTGACGACGAGTAGGTCACATCCCTTGCGCTGCAACTTGGCTCGGGCGTGAAACAGCACGTCACCGTTGGCGTCGCCGGTTTCGGCGGCGAAGCCGACGATGGCCCGCATGTTGGGCAGCTGCCCGGCGGCGCGGGCCTGCACCGCCTCAGCCAGGACGTCGTCGTTGCGCACCAAGTCGATGGACTGCGGTTCGTCGGCACCCTTTTTGATCTTCGCGGTCGCGACGTGGGTCGGCCGGAAGTCGGCGACGGCCGCGGCCATCGCCAGCACGTGGGCGTCGGGCGCGTGCTTGGAGACCGCGTCACGCAACTGCTGGGCAGTGCTGATGTGGACGACATCGACACCGGCCGGGTCGATCAGCCCGGCGGTGTGCCCGGCGATCAGGGTGACCTCGGCGCCGCGCTGTGCGGCCACGCGGGCCAGCGCGTAGCCCTGTTTGCCCGAACTGCGGTTGCCGATGAAGCGCACCGGATCGATCGGCTCGCGAGTGCCTCCGGCGGTGACCAGCAGTTTGACGCCGGCCAGGTCGTAGGGCATCGCATCGTGCCGTTCCAGCAGCAGCTGGGCGAAGGTGACGATCTCCTCGGCCTCGGGCAGGCGGCCTGCGCCGCTGTCCTCGCCGGTCAATCGACCGGACGCCGGTTCGAGCACCACGGCGCCGCGGCGGCGCAGCGTGGCCACGTTGTCGACCGTCGCGGGATGCTGCCACATCTCGGTGTGCATGGCCGGGGCGAACAGCACCGGACATCGCGCGGTCAGCAGCGTCGCGGTCAGCAGATCGTCGGCGCGCCCATGCGTGGCACGCGCGAGCAGGTCGGCGGTGGCAGGCGCGACGACGACGAGGTCGGCAGCCTGCCCAATGGCGACGTGCGGCACCTGCGGCACGTTGTCGAAGACCCCGGTCTGTACCGGCTCACCGGACAGCGCCTCGAAGGTGGCGGCCCCGACGAACCGCAGCGCGGACTCGGTGGGGATGACGCGGACCTGGTGGCCGGCCTCGGTGAGTTGACGGACGACGGTGGCGGCTTTGTAGGCGGCGATGCCCCCGGCGACGCCAACCACGATCCGCTTGCGGTCGGCCCGTTTCTCGCCCGCTTGGCTCACAGCCGGCCCGCCTCGATTCCGCTACTCGCCTTCGGTGTGCTCGAGCAGGTCGCCGTGGATCTCGCGCATCGCGATCGACAGCGGCTTCTCCTGCAGACCCGGCTCAACCAGCGGGCCGACGTACTCGAGGATGCCCTCGCCCAGCTGGTTGTAGTAGTCGTTGATCTGCCGGGCGCGCTTGGCGGCGTAGATCACCAGGGCGTACTTGCTGGACACCCGGGCCAGCAGTTCGTCGATGGGCGGGTTGGTGATGCCCAGCGGCGTGTCGTAGGCACCGATGCCACCCGCGGACGGGTCGAACTGGTCCGGGACGCCGGCTAACGAGGTGTCGGTCTGCGAACTGCTCACGTAAATATTCTCCTGGCGGCCTATAGCGAAGTGCGGCTAAATGGGAATTTGAGTCTGCTCGGAACGTCACGCCGTCTCTGGCGAACTTCCGACCAGCAATGATACCAATTCTGAGCACGCTGTTTCCAATTGGCGATTCACCACGACCTCGTCGAAGTCGTCTTGAGCCGCCAATTCGGTGCGTGCGGTGGCAAGCCGGCGCTCGATCACCTCGGCTGTCTCGGTCCCCCGACCGACCAGACGGGCTTCCAATGCTTCCCAGCTCGGCGGCGCCAAGAATACCGTGATGACCTCGGGCATGGCCTGCTTGACGGCGCGGGCTCCGGCCAGGTCGACCTCGATGAGCACTGGGTGCCCGGCGGCGACGGCGTCGCGAACCGGGCCGGCGATGGTGCCCGAAAGGTGAAGGCCCCCATGAATTTCCGCCCACTCCAGCAGCGAGCCGTCATCGATCAACTGCTGAAAGCGGTCGGGCGAGACGAAGTGATAGTCAATGCCGTCGACCTCGCCGGGCCGGGGCGCCCGAGTGGTCGCGGAGACGCTGAAATGCAGATCTGGAATCCGCTCCCGCAGACAGCGGACGACTGTTGATTTACCCACCGCGGACGGACCGGACAGCACGACGACGCGTGCCATGCCGTCCGGTCCCCCGTCGGTGCTCAACGACGTTCCCGGGAGGTGTCTGGGCGATCGCCTGGCCCTCCCTCAGGCCGCCGGGTCAGGAAAAGTCGAACTTTTCCAGCAGAGCCTTGCGCTGACGGTCGCCGAGGCCGCGCAGGCGGCGTGTCGGGGCGATCTCCAGCTCGGTCATGATTTCCTGCGCCTTGACCTTGCCCACCTTCGGCAACGCCTCCAGCAACGCGGAAACCTTCATTTTGCCCAAGACCTCATCGGACTCGGCATCCTTCAGCACCTGCTTGAGATTGGTGCCGCCACGCTTCAGCCGGTCTTTGAGCTCGGCTCGGGCTCGGCGTGCGGCGGCAGCCTTCTCCAACGCTGCCGCGCGCTGCTCGTCGGTCAACTGGGGAAGGGCCACGATTCCTCCGTATCGATCAGCAACAGATCTCGATCTTTGTTTGTCTCGGCCAGGTAGTCCAGCCAGCGGTGACGACCGTACCCACGCCTCCTGACGAAATCTAACCCGCCCCCCTGGTTGAAGCTACAAAGTCGCAGCTTATGGCGTCGAAAAGGCACGATTCTGCCCGCCCGGGGCGCGCACTGGCGGCTGTGGATAACCCGTCCCTGAGAAAATCATTTTCGGCAGCGTAAAAAGCTTCTACCTGGCCCTTTAGCGTGTGCGGCGTTATCGGCCGGTCGCTGCAAAACCCGTCAGCCGACCGCTTTGACACTGGTCAAAAAGCCGAATCCGGTCCGATTCGGAAATTCGCGGCGTGTCGCGCGTGTCGCGGCGGACGGGCCGCCCATGGTGAAAAGTGAACGACGCCCGCCCCCGGATGCTCAGTCGGCCAGGTAGGCGACCGCGTCCCGCATGCGCTGCGCCGCCGCGCGCACCGCTGCGACGTCCGGTCCGGCCCGCAGCACGTCACGGGACACCGCGGGCAACAACTGGCCGGAAACGGCCCCACCCAGGCCGCTGAGGGCGTCGGGACGCCCGCCCTGGAATCCGACCCCGGGCACCAGCACCGGCCCGGCGAGTTCGCTGACGTCCGGCACCTCGGTGAGCGTGCCGCCGACGACGACGCCGACGGTGCCGGCGCCCAGCGCCCGGTTGGCCTCAGCCGCCTCGTCGACGATCAGCTGAGCCACCGGACGGCCGCCGGACAGGGCGCGCTGCACGCTCGCTCCCTCCGGGTTGGACGTCGCGGCCAGGACGAACACGCCGCGGCCGTGTTGCGCGGCGCTGTCCAGCAGCGGCTGCAGCGAGCCGAAACCCAGGTAGGGCGAGGCGGTGACGGCGTCGGCGGCCAGCGGCGAATCCCCCGTCCAGGCGGCCGCGTAGGCCGCCATCGTCGAGCCGATGTCGCCGCGTTTGGCGTCGGCCAGCACCAGCACCCCGGCCTCGCGCAGCGCGGCCATGGTGCGCTCGAGCACCGCGAAGCCCGCCGAGCCGTAGGTCTCGAAGAACGCCACCTGCGGCTTGACGATCGTGAAGTCGGCGTACGCCGCGACGCAGATGTCACAGAACGCCGCCAGGCCTTCGGGACTGGCCGGCAGCCCCCAGGCCTGCAGCAGCTCGGGGTGCGGGTCGATGCCCAGGCACAGCGGCCCGCGACGGGAGATCGCGTCAGCCAGCCGGGCGCCGAACCCGCGCACGGCTAGTGACCGCCGTTGTTCAGCGCGCTGTGCAGCTCCTGCAGCGAGCGCACACCGATGTCGCCGCGGATCGCGGCCTCGATCCCCTGCACGGCCGCCGACACGCCCTGCACTGTGGTCACGCACGGAATATTGACCAAGACTGCGGCCGAGCGGATTTCGTAGCCGTCGATGCGCGGTCCCGAATTTCCGTAGGGGGTGTTGAACACCATGTCCACCTCGCCCGCACGGATGGCGTCGACGGCCGACATCGCCGGCCGGCCCGGCTGCGCCTCTTCGAAATGCTTGCGAACCTCGTCGCACGGAATGCCGTTGCGGCGCAACATTTCCGCGGTGCCCTCGGTGGCCAGCACCCGGAAGCCCAGATCGGCCAGGCGCTTCACCGGAAACACCAGCGAGCGCTTGTCCCGGTTGGCCACTGAGACGAAGATCGTCCCGGAAACCGGCAACGACCCGTAGGCCGCCGTCTGGCTTTTCGCGAATGCGCTGCCGAAGTCACGGTCGATGCCCATCACCTCGCCGGTAGATTTCATCTCCGGGCCCAGCAGCGAGTCGACGCCCGAGCCGTCGGCGCGGCGGAACCGGTGGAACGGCAGCACGGCCTCCTTGACCGCGATCGGCGCGTTCGGTGCCGCGTGGCCGCCGTCGCCGGTGGGTGCCAGCAGGCCCTCTTCGCGGAGCTGAGCAATCGTGGCGCCCAGCATGATTCGCGCGCACGCCTTGGCCAGCGGTATCGCGGTGGCCTTGGAAACGAACGGCACCGTTCGACTGGCGCGCGGGTTGGCCTCCAGCACGTAGAGCACGTCGTCCTTCAGCGCGTACTGGACGTTGAGCAGACCGATCACACCGATGCCGTGCGCGATCGCCTCGGTGGCCTGGCGTACCTTCTCGATGTCGCTGCGGCCCAACGTGACCGGCGGCAGCGCGCAGGCCGAGTCGCCGGAGTGGATACCGGCCTCCTCGATGTGCTCCATGATGCCGCCGATGTAGACCTCGGCGCCGTCGCAGAGCGCGTCCACGTCGATCTCGATCGCGTCCTCGAGGAAACGGTCCACCAGCACCGGGTGCTCGGGCGAGAGCTCGGTGGCACGGGCGATGTAACCCTGCAGCGTGTCGTCGTCGTAAACGATCTCCATGCCGCGCCCACCCAGCACGTAGGAGGGTCGGACCAGCACCGGGTAGCCGATGTCGGCGGCAATCCGCCGCGCCTGCGCAAACGTGGTGGCCATGCCGTAGCGCGGCGCGGGCAGTCCGGCCGCCGCGAGCAGGTCGCCGAACGCGCCGCGGTCCTCGGCGAGGTCGATAGCCTCGGGTTGGGTGCCGACGATCGGCACCCCTTCGTCGGCCAGCCGCTGCGCCAGTCCGAGCGGGGTCTGACCGCCGAGCTGGACGATGACGCCGACCACGCCCGGACCGCCGGCACCGGAGAGTTGCTCGGCGTGGAACACCTCCAGGACGTCCTCGAACGTCAACGGCTCGAAGTAGAGCCGGTCTGCGGTGTCGTAGTCGGTGGACACCGTCTCCGGGTTGCAGTTGACCATCACGGTCTCGAAACCGGCCTGCGACAACGTGGTTGCGGCGTGCACGCAGCTGTAGTCGAATTCGATCCCCTGGCCGATGCGGTTCGGTCCGGAACCGAGGATCAGCACCTTGGGCTTCTCGGCCTGCGGCGCCACCTCGCTCTCGGCGGCGGGGTCGAGCTCGTAGCTGCTGTAGTGGTACGGCGTCTTGGCCTCGAACTCCGCGGCGCAGGTGTCGACGGTCTTGTACACCGGGTGGATGCCGAGCCGTCGCCGCAGCGAGCGCACCCCGCCCTCGCCGGCCAATTCGGGCCGCAGCGAGGCGATTTGGCGGTCCGACAGACCGCTGTGCTTGCAGCGGCGCAGCAATTCACCGTCCAGGACGGGGGCATCGCTCACCTCCTGCCGCAGCGTCAGCAGCTCGCCGATCTGCGCAACGAACCATGGGTCGATCCCGGACGCTTCGGCCACCCGGTCGACGGATGCGCCCAGCCGGAGCGCCAGCTCGACGTCGTAGAGCCGGCCGTCGGTCGGCGTGCGCAGCCGCTCTAGCGCGTCCTCAGCGGTGCCCTCGGTGTCGGGTCCCGTCCAGAACCCGGTGCGCTTGGTCTCCAGTGATCGCATCACCTTGCCGAGCGCCTCGATGAAGTTGCGGCCCAACGACATCGCCTCGCCGACGGACTTCATCGTGGTGGTCAGCGTGGGGTCGGCGCCGGGGAACTTCTCGAACGCGAACCGCGGCGCCTTGACCACGACGTAGTCGAGCGTGGGCTCGAAGCACGCCGGGGTTTCCTTGGTGATGTCGTTGAGGATCTCGTCGAGGGTGTAACCGACAGCCAGCTTCGCGGCGATCTTGGCGATCGGGAAGCCAGTGGCCTTGGAGGCCAATGCGCTTGACCGCGATACCCGGGGATTCATCTCGATGACCACCAACCGGCCGTCGCGCGGATCGACGGCGAACTGGATGTTGCAGCCACCGGTGGCGACACCGACCTCGCGCAGGATGTCGATGCCGAGGTCGCGCATCCGCTGGTACTCGCGGTCGGTGAGCGTCATCGCTGGGGCGACCGTCACCGAGTCGCCGGTGTGCACGCCCATCGGGTCGACGTTCTCGATCGAGCACACGACCACGACGTTGTCCTTGCCGTCGCGCATCAGCTCGAGCTCGAATTCCTTCCAGCCGTAGATCGATTCCTCGATCAGCACGTTGGCGCTCGGCGATGCGGCCAGCCCGGCGCCGGCCATCCGGTCCACCTCTTCGGCGGTGTGCGCCAGCCCGGAGCCCAGCCCGCCCATCGTGAAGGACGGCCGGACCACCACGGGCAGACCGAGCTCACCAACGGTCTCGCGCACCTCGTCCATGGTGAAACAGACTCGGCTGCGCGCTGATTCGCCGCCGACCTTGGCGACAATGTCCTTGAATCGCTGCCGGTCTTCGCCGCGCTGGATGGCATCGAAGTCGGCGCCGATCAGCTCGACGCCGTAGCGCTCCAGCACCCCGTTCTCGTAGAGGGCGACCGCGGTGTTGAGGGCGGTCTGACCGCCGAGGGTGGCCAGCAGGGCGTCGATCTTGTTGCCGCGCTCGGCTTGCTGTGCGATGACCCGCTCGACGAAGCTCGGGGTGATGGGCTCGACGTAGGTGTGGTCGGCGTACTCCGGGTCGGTCATGATCGTGGCCGGGTTGGAATTGACCAGGCTCACCTGGAGGCCTTCGGCGCGCAGCACCCGGCAGGCCTGGGTTCCGGAGTAGTCGAATTCGCACGCCTGCCCGATGACGATCGGCCCGGAGCCGATGACCAGGACGTGGTTGAGGTCAGTCCGCCGTGGCATGAGTAAGCCTTCCCGTCGTGCGGCGAGCGTGCTCAGTCGTAGGGAGGTAACGGCGTGTCGGTGTACAAACACGCTCCCCCGCAAGCGGGAGGTGCCCCCGGCCCGCCATCAGGGACCACCCATCAGGTCGAGAAATTGGTCGAACAAGTACTCCGCATCGTGCGGTCCGCCCGCGGCCTCAGGATGGTATTGCACCGAGAAGGCCCGCCCGTCAACCAGTTTCACGCCTTCGACGACTCCGTCGTTGGCGCAGGTGTGGCTCACCACCGCCGCTCCGAACGCGGTGTCGAAGCGCTGGCCCGCCTCACCCTCTAGGGCGAACCCGTGGTTCTGCGCGGTGACCGCGACCCGTCCGGTCGCGTGGTCCATCACCGGGATGTTGATCCCCCGGTGCCCGAAGGTCATCTTGTAGGTCGACAGGCCCAGAGCGCGGCCCAGGATCTGGTTGCCGAAGCAGATGCCGAACAACGGGATTCCGGCGCCCAACACCTCACGGGTGACGTCGACGATGTGGTCGGCGGTGGCCGGGTCGCCCGGGCCGTTGGAGAGGAACACGCCGTCGGGTTTGAGTTCGGCGATCTGCTCGAATGTCGCCGACGAGGGCAGCACGCGGGTGCGCACGCCACGGCGGGCGAAGTTGCGCGGCGTGTTCGTCTTGATGCCGAGATCGAGCGCGGCCACGGTGAACCGGTGTGGCCCTTCGGGTTCCACGACGTAGGCGTCGGGGGTGCTGACTTCGCCGGCCAGATCAGCGCCCAGCATCGGCTGCTGGCCGCGGACGCGCTCGGTGAGTTCTTCGGGTGCGGCGAGCGCGTCGCCGGAGAACACGCCCGCCTTCATCGACCCGCGACTGCGGAGATGACGGACCACCGCGCGGGTGTCGATGCCGGCGATCCCGACGATCTGCTGACGGATCAATTCATCTTCCAGCGTTCCGGTGGCGCGCCAGTTCGACACTCGCGGTGAGGGATCGCGCACCGCATAACCGGCCACCCAGATCTTGTCGCCGCGACTTTCGCCGTCCTCGCCGTTCCAACCGGTGTTGCCGATCTGCGGGGCGGTCGCCACCACGATCTGCTTGTGATAGCTGGGATCGGTCAGCGTCTCCTGATACCCGGACATGCCGGTGGAAAAGACTGCCTCGCCCAGTGTTTGGCCGATCGCACCGAACGCGGTACCGGTGAACGTCCGGCCGTCGTCGAGGACAAGCATCGCCTTCACGGCGCGACTCCTTCCGGCCAACTCTGCAGCCACTCCTTGTAATCGTCGCGGTTATCGGCGCGAAATCCGGTATCGATTTTGATCCCTGACGGCAGTCGCCACCGGATAGCCAGGATTCCGTCGCGCGCGGCTACTTTTCCGGCGATCACGTGCTCGGTCCTGATGCCGGATATCGACTCGCCCGGAATCCAAATCGGCTGTGCACCGACGCGCTGCACGAGGATGCCCTCGGGGTGGCGCGTCAGCACACCCTTGCTGCGATAGCCCAGATCGCCGACGGTGATCCGCTGACTCCAGACCGGCGCCATGGTGCAGCCGACATAAGTGCCGGGGGTGGTGATGGCAGCCGAGCCGATCTGGGTCGGGATCGCGGGCATCGTGCCGATCAACTCGGCCTGGCGTTCCCCGCGTTTACGCCAACCGCGAAGCATCAACTGGATGATGAACGCGATGACCAGGGCCAGCACGCCGGCCATGATCACCGAGGCGACCAGCGTTCCCGAGTTCATGCGCGCCGCTCCTCATCACTACGTGCTGCATCGTCGCCCGCGCGATTCATGCCGGACTCTTTCCGTCGCGCGCGGTGATCTTGCCGCGCAACAGAGTTACCGTCACGGTGGCGGGCAGGGTCATCGTCTCGTACGGGGTGTTCGCCGACCGGCTGGCGAAGTCGGTGCCGACGACGGTCCAGGTGGCGTCGGGGTCGACGACGGTCAGGTTGGCCGGCTCCCCGATCTCCAGTGGCCGGCCCTGGTCGGGTAGACCGACGATGCGGGCCGGGTTCTCGCTCATCACGCGGGCGACGTCACGCCACGTCAGCAGACCGGGCACGACCATCGCCTGCACGACCGCCGACAGCGCCGTCTGCAGACCGAGCATCCCCGGCAGTGCGGCGGCGAATTCCACGCATTTCTCGTGCTCGGCGTGCGGCGCGTGATCGGTAGCCACACAGTCGATCACGCCGTCGGCCAGTGCTTGGCGCAACGCGGCCGCGTCGGAGGACTCGCGCAGCGGCGGGTTGACCCGATTCACGCCGTCGTAGCTGACCAGGCGGCTGTCGTCAAGGAGCAGGTGATGCGGCGTCACCTCGGCGGTGATCGAAATGCCTTGCGATTTGGCCCACTTGATCAGCTCGACGGTTCCAGCGGTCGACGCGTGACAGATGTGCACCCGGGCGCCGGCGTCGCGGGCCAGTAAGGCGTCACGGGCCACGATCGACTCCTCGGCGGCGCGCGGCCACCCGGACAGCCCGAGCCGGGCGGCGGTCGGGCCCTCGTGCGCGACGGCACCGACGGTCAGCCGCGGTTCCTCGGCGTGCTGAGCGATCAGCACACCGAGCCCAGTGGCGTATTCCAGTGCGCGACGCATGATCAGCGGGTCGTCCACGCATTTGCCGTCGTCGGAGAACATCCGCACCTGGGCGGCTCCGGCGGCCATCATGCCCATCTCGGTGAGCTCCTTGCCGGCCAACCCGACGGTAACCGCGCCGACCGGGTGCACGTCGACCAGGCCGACCTGCTGTCCGCGGTGCCAGACGTGATCGGTGACCACCGGGCTGTCGGCGACCGGCTTGGTGTTGGCCATCGCGAACACCGCGGTGAACCCGCCGAGTGCGGCTGCGGCCGAACCGGTTTCGATGTTCTCCGCGTATTCGCGGCCGGGCTCGCGCAGATGGGTGTGCAGGTCGACGAACCCGGGCAACAACACCTGCCCGGTCGCGTCGATCACATCGGCGTCATCGGGGATCCCCAGCCCAGCGCCGATGTCAGCGATCTGCCCGTCTGCGACCAGGACGTCGACCGGGTCCCCCTCGCCGTAGAGCCGCACCCCACGCAGCAACACGCTCATGCCATCACCCCTTTGCCGGCGAGCCCGGTGGCGGCCGACTCGGTGCCCACCAGCAGATGGAACAGCACCGCCATCCGGACGTGGACACCGTTCGAAACCTGTTGCAGCACAGCTGATTGCGTTGAGTCAGCCACCGACGACGAAATCTCCATGCCACGCAGCATCGGGCCGGGGTGCAGCACGATCGCGGTGCCGGGGAGCATCGCTTGACGGCGGTCGGACAGCCCGTAGCGCACCGAGTACTCGCGTGTGGACGGGAAGAAGCCGCCGTTCATCCGCTCGGCCTGGACCCGCAGCATCAGTACCGCGTCGGCGGCCGGCAGTTCGGCGTCGAGGTCGTGCGACACCGTGACCGGCCATTCCCTCACCCCGACCGGCAGCAGGGTGGGCGGAGCCACCAGCACCACCTCGGCGCCGAGGGTGGCCAGCAGCATGACATTCGACCGGGCGACTCGGCTGTGCAAGATGTCGCCGACGATGACGATGCGGCGTCCCTCGATGCCGCCGAGTCGCTGCCGGATGGTCAGCGCGTCGAGCAGCGCCTGGGTGGGATGCTCGTGCATGCCGTCACCGGCGTTGATCACCGCCGGTCCAGCCGGCGCATCCGTGTCGGACGACCCAGTCCAGTCGGCGAGCCGGTGTGCCGCACCGGAAGCCGGGTGCCGGATGATCAGCGCGTCGGCGCCGGCAGCCCTGAGGGTGAGCGCGGTATCGCGCAGCGACTCGCCTTTGCCCACTGACGAGCCGGCGGCGCTGACATTGATCACGTCGGCGCTCATCCACTTGCCTGCGACTTCGAACGACACGCGGGTGCGGGTGGAGTTCTCGTAGAACATCGTGATGATCGTGCGGCCCCGCAGCGTGGGCAGCTTGCGGACCTCGCGGCCGACAAGCGCCTGCGCAAAGCGGTCGGCGTCGTCGAGAATCGCGGTGGCTTCGTCCCGGGACAGATCGCCGGCGGCCAGTAGGTGACGGGTCACGGGGCGTCCTCCCGGGAGATGACCACGGCGTCGCGACCGTCCTGCTCGGCCAGTAAGACCCGCACGTTCTCGGTCCGCGACGTCGGGACGTTCTTACCGACGTAGTCGGCGCGCAGCGGCAGCTGCCGGTGGCCGCGGTCGACCAGCACCGCCAGCTGCACCACTCGCGGCCGGCCGACGTCGCGCAGCGCGTCCAGCGCGGAACGCACCGAGCGTCCGGAGTACAGCACGTCGTCGACCAGGATCACCAGCGCGTCGTCGATGCCGCCGGCCGGAATCGAGGTGTTCTCCAGCGGCCGCGGGGGCTTGGTCATCAGGTCGTCGCGATAGAGGGTGATGTCCAGCGCCCCGTGCGGGACCTCAGCGCCGGAGAATTCGGCGATGTCGGCCGCCAGCCGGTCCGCCAAAGTCACACCGCGGGTAGGAATTCCCAACAACACGACCCGAGGCGCGTCGGCACCGTCAAGGGCGGTTTTCTCGATGATCTGATGCGCAATGCGCGAAATAGTGCGACCCACGTCAGCCGCCGACATCAATTCGCGGCCGGTGGCGGCGTCACCCGCGGCACCCATGCGAGATCTTGACCTCCTTCTCCGCCTCTCTGGACGGATCGTTAAAGGATGTCGACTGCCGGGCAGCCTAGCATTTGCCCGTCCAGTTGGCCGAAATGACCGGCACGAGCTTGACCGGCGCGCCCACGGGTCCCTCCAGTACTGTCATCCGCGTTGCCAAGGACAGCCTCCCGCTAACCGAGGATCGGATGAGCGACCAGCCAAACGAGTCGGCCCGGCCACTGATCGGGTTCGTCACCGGCGAGCACGCACCGACATTCACCCCGGGTGCAATCAATCGTCCGTGGATGTCGGAAATGCGCCGCGGATGGGCCAATCGCTGTCTGCCGATGCTGATCGCCAATCAGAGCGGCTGGGAACTCCGCAATCCGAATGGTTTCACCGCGACGTGGATGGGCGGGGACGACCCCGCAAAGGTGACGGTCGCACCAGATCGGCGCGCACCCGGACAGTTTCTTCCCGTCAGCAATTTCGGATACGGCATTTTGACCTGGCATTTGCCGATCCTGTTTCGCACTCCCCCCGGCTACGACCTGCTGGTCCGCGGGCCCGCGAATCATCCAAAGGACGCCATCTCACCGCTCGAGGGCCTCGTCGAAACCGACTGGACGAGCTCGGCTTTCAGTATCAACTGGAAGTTCACCCGCGAATTCATGCCGGTTCGATTCGAGATCGACGAGCCGATCTGCATGATCGTCCCGCAGCGCCGCGGCGAGTTGGAGGAGTTCACGCCCGAATCGCGGCCCATCGAGTCCGACGGCGATGTGCAGCGCCGGCACGAATTCTTCATCCGGTCACGCCAGGAGCTGGGTCAGGCCCAGGCGGCGACAGACATGACCGCCGGAGACAAGGTGCCGTGGCAGGGCGACTACACCCGAGGCGTCCACGCGGACGGCGAGGCGGGGGCGCCCGATCACCAGACGCGCCGCCGGCTTCGCCCGTTCGCTGCGCCACCGGACGAGCAAGCCCACTAGGTGCCGACGCGGCCGATTCGGTGTGAACGCCTTCGCGGACTCGCGGCGTTCGTCGTCTACCTGCTCGGGGCCGTGGCCGTCACCTTCCGCGCGTGGCGTGGCCCGACGTCCGGCTGGGCCGGCAGCTGCTGTGACCCGGAACAGGCCATCTGGTACCTCGGCTGGACGCCACACGCGCTGGCGAATGGTCTCGACCCGTTCTTCACCACTCAGATCGGCGCGCCCGACGGCGTGAATCTGATGTGGAACCCGTCCATGCCTTTGCTCGGGATCCTCGGCTGGCTGCCCGCCAGAATCGGCGGACCGATCTTCGCCTTCAATATTCTTGTCGTGCTTGGTATTTCGCTCAGCGGATACACTGCCTGGCTGGCGATCCGCCGCTGGACCGGCGATGGCGCCGGCCCGCTTATCGGCGGGGCGGTCTACGCTTTCTCGCCCTACGTCGTGTCGCACGCGTCGTTGCATCTGAACCTGGCCATGGCCTGGGTGCCGCCGCTGTTTCTGATCGTCATCGACGAGCTGGTTGTGAGGTGCCGTCGCCCGGCGTGGCAGTCGGGTGTGGCCCTCGCAATCCTCGGCGTCGCCCAGCTGCTGATCAGCGAGGAGCTGCTCGCCACCAGCGTGGTGGCGGCGACGGTGCTTGTCGGCGTGATGTCGTCGACGCACCACCGACCGAAGTGGGACCGCCTCCTGCGCGCGCTTGCGGTGGCGACCGGGACATTCCTGCTGCTTGCGGCCTGGCCGCTGGCCGTGCAGTTCTTCGGGCCGCAACGCGTCAGCGCGCAGGTTCAAAACCCGACGACCTTTTCGACCGATCTGCGCAATCTCGTCCTTCCGACGCCCTATCAGCTCATCGCTCCGGCGGCGACGACGCGGGCATCGCGTGACTTGAGCAATTTCTCCCACGAGGCGACCGCATATCTCGGTGTGCCACTGATCGTCCTGCTGGTCGTCGCGGCCCTTCTCCTCTGGCGTGATGCGCGCATTCGGATCGCCGTCATCACGGGCGCGGCGCTGCTCGTGCTGTCGCTGGGGCCGTGGCTGCATATCGGCAACAATGTTGTGCACCTGCCACTTCCGTGGCTGCCGCTGGGAAAGCTGCCGCTGCTCGAGCATGTACTGCCGGGCCGCTTCACCGTCTTCGTCTGGCTGGCGGTGGCTTTCGTGGTGGCGATCGTCGTCGAGCGAGCGACCCGTCTCGCCCCGCGACCGGCCGCACTGTGGCTGCTGGCCGTCGGCACGTCACTGACGCTGTTGATCCCCGCGCCGCTCCCCCGCGCGTCGTTCGCCACACCTGCGTTCTTCAGGAACTGGTCGAGCCATCACATTGGCGCCGACGAAACCGTGCTCGTCGCACCATATTTCGTCAACGGCGGCGAGGCGGCACCGATGGTGTGGGCGGCCGAGACCGGCTACGGGCTACGGATGCCCGAGGCTTACGCGTATGTGCCGCAACCCAACGGCCGAACATATTCCGGGCCGGCGCAATCGCAGCTCACGTTCACCATGTTCGTGATTCAACAGCGCGGGGCCTGGCTGGTGGCGCGCAGCGGCATCCGTGCGCGGATCGCCGACGACCTCAAAGCTGCCGACGTCCGTCACGTCATCGTCGGACCCGGTCAGCACTGGCAGCCGATGATCGCTTTCTTCACCGACCTCTTCGGGCGCGCCCCGGAGATCGTCGAGGGAGTCGCCTTCTGGCGAGACGTCACAGTCCGGTGAGCAACGCCTCCGGCCGGGCACCCACTAGCCTGAACCGGGTGAACCTCGAGGGCAATCAGACGTCCATTCGCGAAGCCTGTGATGCCGGCCTGCTGGCGGGTGCGGTGACAATGGTCTGGCAGGGCGGAGAAGTGCTGCAGGTCAACGAGATCGGCTACCGTGATGTCGACGCCCAGCTGCCTATGCAGCGCGACACCCTGTTCCGTATCGCGTCGATGACCAAGCCGGTCACCGTCGCCGCACTGATGACGTTGGTCGACGACGGCAAGCTGGCGCTGCGCGACCCGATCGTGCGCTGGTTGCCGGAGTTCGCCGATATGCGGGTACTCGACGATCCGACCGGGCCACTGGATCGGACGCATCCCGCCGGCCGCGCGATTCTGGTCGAAGATCTGCTCACCCACACCAGCGGGCTGGGCTACGGCTTCTCGGTCAGCGGTCCGATCTCTCGGGCCTACGTCCGGTTGCCGTTCGGGCAGGGGCCAGACCCGTGGCTGGCGGCGCTCGCCGCGCTACCGCTGGTGCATCAACCGGGCGAACGTCTGACCTACGGCCACTCCACCGACGTTGTCGGCGTGCTTGCCTCGCGGGTCGAGGGCAAGCCGTTCGATCAGGTGCTCCACGAGCGAATCCTGCAGCCGCTGGGCATGATTGACACCGGCTTTCACGTGACACTCGATGGCCGTCGGCGCGCCGCGACGATGTACCAGCTCGACGGCAAGGATCAACTCCAGCATGACGTGATGGGTCCGCCGCACATCACGCCGCCCGCGTTCAGCAACGCCGGCGGCGGATTGTGGTCGACCGCGGACGACTATCTGCGCTTCATCGAAATGCTCTTGCACGAAGGGACATTGAACGGTGTGCAAGTCCTCTCGCCGGAGTCGGCGCGGCTGATGCGCACCGACCGGCTCACCGACGAGCACAAGCGCCACAACTTCCTGGGCTCGCCGTTCTGGATCGGGCGCGGGTTCGGGCTCAACCTGTCGGTCGTGACCGATCCGTCGAAGTCGACGCCGCTATTCGGGCCGGGCGGCCTCGGCACATTCAGTTGGCCGGGGGCTTACGGGACGTGGTGGCAGGCGGACCCGTCCGCCGACCTCATCTTGCTGTATCTGATCCAGAACATGCCGGCGTTGTCGGCCGACGCCGCTGCTGCGGTCGCAGGCAACACGTCGCGAGCGAAACTTCAAGCGGTTCAACCGAAGTTCGTGCACCGAACCTATCGGGCGCTGGGACTGTAGTGGGCGAGTTCACGCCCGAGCGCATCGAGGGGCCGCGACTTCTGCTGCGCCCGCCAGTGATTGGCGACGCCGGGCCGCTGTTTCAGCGAGTCGCCCATGACCCGCAGGTCACCAAGTATCTGCTGTGGACGCCACACCCGAATGTCACAACGACACAGCGGGTGATCACCGAACGGATGAATGTCGATCCGCACCTGCGGACCTGGGTGATCGTGTTGCAGCACAGCGACGAGATCGTGGGAATGATCAGTTGCGCGCGCCCGGTGCAGTATGCCGCCGAGATCGGCTATTGCATCGGCAAACGTTGGTGGGGCAAGGGTTTGATGTCCGAAGCCCTCGACCTACTGATGGACACCCTGAGTGCCGATCCCGACGTGTACCGCATCTGGGCGACCTGCCATGTCGACAACGACCGTTCGGTGCGCCTGCTGGAGCGCGCCGGGTTCACCTTCGAGGGACGAATGGCGCGGCATGGGATCTACCCTCGCTTCGGCACCGAACCGCTTGACAGCCTGCTGTTCGGCAAGGCACTGCGCTAAAGCACTCAGTGCTCGCCGCTAAACCATTGCGAACGGCGAGACTGTCGCGCCGATCTCCAAGGCACCGGCCAGTTCCCTGCTGCCGTCGTAGTCGAACACCACATGTCCTGAGATCACGTCGACGTCCCGCTTGACCCGTTGCAGGGGGTGGTTCAAAAATTGCGCGCTAGCACCGGAGGCCTCGAGCAGATCGGCGATCACCGAGCGGGATTCGTGCACGATGTGCGCAGCGGCCACCCGCACCCCGGCTCGCGCCTTGCGGCCGACGTGCTCGCCGTTGCCGACCCGCAGCTGGATGTCCGCCGCGGCCGAATCGGCCAGGGCACGCATTGCGTTCAGTCGCGCCCGGGCATCACCCAGCCGCACCTGCGCGGCGGGCTGATCCTTCTGCGCCGCACCGGAATACGCGATCACGCGTTCACTGAGTCGACGGGCGAACAGGTCGGCGGCCAACTCCGCGGACCCCAGTGCGGGCATCGCGGCGGTCAGCGCCAATGCCGGCACCATCGGCCATCGGTACACCGCCGCGTCATGGAGTGCGGCTCCGGGTGCCGTGCCGCCATAGATGTCGGTGACCGCGACCAGCCGATGCGCGGGTACCCAGACGTCGTCGACGATGACGTCGTTGGAACCGGTGGCACACATGCCGGCGGTGTGCCAGACGTCCTCGACGTGTACATCGGCCACCGGCAACAGCACCAACGCGGGATACGGCGCATCGTCGGGACCGCAGATGGCGCCGACCAGCACCCAGTCGGCGTCCATGACTCCGGTGGCCCACGACCACCGACCGGTCAGCCGGAGTCCGCCGTCTTCTGGAATGGCGCGGCCGGTCGGCGCCAGCGGAGCGGGGCACAACACCGGGCCGTCGGCGAACACCTCGTCCTGGGTCTGTTGGCCGAACAGCGACAGCATCCAGTTGTGCAGCGTGTAGAAGCCGAGCGTCCAGGCACTCGACGCGCAGCCATGCGCCATCAGCCGCACCGTCTCCAGGATCTCCGGAAACTCCGCCTGGTTGCCGCCATACCGCTTGGGCAGCAGCAGCCGGGCCAGACCGGAAGTCCGATAGTCGTCGACGGTGGCTTGCGGCAGCCGCCGCAGCTGCTCCGCCTCCCGCGCACGACCGGCGAGTCGCGCGACGAAATTCGCGCTGACCTCGGGATGCGACGACTGCTGTGGCGTCATGGCTTCAAACGCTACCATACCTTTTGGTATGGATCGGTCGGCCGGAAGTCAGTGTCGCAGCATGAGTTCGAGAAACTGCTCACGCCGACCTGCGGCCGGACTCGGTCGCGAGCCGGACAGGTGCAAAAAGCCGATGCCCGCAGCGAATGTCGCGGTGGCGCGCATCTCGGCCTCCTCGCGGTCGAAACCCGCGTCGAGGAACGCCTGGCGCACGGCGGCCACCACGCTGTGGTCTGATGCCCGCACTGCGGCGGCCACGCTTGGCTCGGACCGTGCCCATTCCCGCATCGCGCGCTCCAGCATCCAGTGCCGCGGACCCACGAGGGTGGTCATCATCCGCGACAGCCGCTCGCGCGGAGGCAGACTCGCGAGTTGCTCGAATGACCGGTCCTCATCGCGGACGACGGCCCAGGTGTCGATCAACGCGGTGCGATAGGCGGTCATGTCGCTGAAGTGCCAGTAGAAGCTACCTTTGGTGACACCCAGTCGGCTGCACAGGTGGCCCAGCGTCAGGGCTTTGACGCCGTCTTCGGCCAGTACCCGAAAACCCTCTTGCACCCAGTCATTCACCGAAAGCCGGGAGTTGGTCGCACTAGCCGAAGACGCCATGGGCGGTAAGCCTAGCGACGACCACCCGGGTTCAGTCGCCGAATGCTCGTCGGGCGTAGGCCCGCACGTCCGCGTCGTCGTCTTTGAGGGCCACGCTCAGTGCATCGCGCGCGGCGCCCTCGGCGGCCCAACGGCTGAGGCTGAGCACCGCGGCCTTGCGGACGTCGAGGTGCTCGTCGACCAGCGTCTGCGACAGCCGCGGAACCGCATGCTCGGGCGCCGCGCCCGACAGCGCGCGGGCCGCGCCTTCGCGGACCTGCCAGGCGGGGGCTCGCAGCGCCTGCTCGATGGCCGCGAAATCGGCGTCGCGGCAACCCAACTGGCCCAGGGCCGCCAACGCCGCCGCCCGCACCAGTGGGTCGGTGTCGGCAACCAGCTCACGAACCGCGTCGCGGCCGGCACGCAAGGTGGCCAGGCCGTTGGCTGCGACGATGCGGACTTCGCGATTGGGGTCGCGGGTGGCCACGGCGACCCCGTCCGCGTCGTCGACGGACACCAGTGCCCGCACTGCTTCGATCCTTACCCGGTGGTCGACGTCGGTGAGTGCATTCCGGAACGCGGCGGCGTCGCCGACGCGGCGCGCGGCCAGCAGGTACACGCTGACCGACCGCACAACCGGATCGGTCGAAGCGAGGAACTCGCGCACTGCCTGCGGATCCGGGAGTACCTCGACCAGTTCGCGGACGCCCTCCGCGGCGGCTCGGCGCACCGACCCGTCGTCATCGTGCAGGGCCCGGAACAGCTCGGCCGCGTAGCCGTCCGGCGTGTGCTCGGTAAGCGTCGCGACGGCGGTGCGCCGCACGCCGGCATCGGGGTCGCGGAGGAACTCGGCCAGCGTGGCCACCGTCGGCTCCTCGATCGCCAGCACCGCCACGATGCGAGGCGAGGGCGGTTCGCTCGGCACCGCGGCCATCCGGGACGGTGCCTCGACGGGCGCGCGGCCGCCGATCAGCGGCGGCTGTTCGACCGGCCACACCGTGCGGTCGGTGGGCGGCAATGAATCCAGCTCGGGCACCGAGATGAAGTACGGGGCAACTGGTCGCTTGAAGAATTCCATCGACCCGTCGGACGACTTGCGCAGGTTGAGGTGATACCCCCACTCCTGGTCGTCGCGGGCCGGGAGGTCGGCGCGCTCGTGATACAGGCCCCAGCGCGACTCGGTACGGGTCAGCGACGAGCGGGCCGCGAACTCGGCGCAGTCGCGGATGAAGGACACCTCGATGCTGCGCATCAGTTCGTGCGGCGTGCGCGCGCCCATCTCGGCGATCTCGTCGCGCATCCGCTCGAAGGTGTGCACGGCGATCGACATCTTGGCCGCCGTCTTCGGCGGTGCGACATAGTCGTTGACGAAGCGCCGCAGCTTGTATTCGACCTGTGGTTGCGGCGGACCGTCCGGGTGCCGCAGCGGACGGTAGATCAGTTCGTGGGCCTCGTCCAGCTGGTCCTGCGGAAGTTGTTGCGGGGCAATCGCGTCGGGCAGAGTGGCGGCCGCGTCGGCACCGGCCAGGTCACCGAAGACGAAGGCGCCGATCATATAGTTGTGCGGCACGCAGGCCAGATCACCCGCGGCGTACAGGCCGGGCACGGTGGTGCGGGCGTTCTCATCGACCCACACACCGGATGCGGAATGCCCAGAGCACAACCCGATTTCGGAGATGTGCATCTCCACGTCGTGGGTGCGGTAGTCGTGACCGCGGTTGGCGTGGAAGGTGCCGCGGGTGGGCCGCTCGGTGGTGTGCAGGATGCCTTCCAGTGCCGTCAGGGTCTCGTCCGGCAGATGTGACACCTTCAGGTAGATCGGCCCTCGTGCCGACTCGATCTCGCTGCGCACCTCGGACATCATCTGGCCCGACCAGTAATCCGAATCCACGAACCGCTCGCCGAGCGCGTTGACCTGATACCCGCCGAAGGGGTTGGCCACGTATGCGCAGGCCGGCCCGTTGTAATCCTTGATCAGCGGGTTGACCTGGAAGCATTCGATACCCGAGAGCTCGGCTCCGGCGTGGTAGGCCATCGAGTAGCCGTCGCCGGCGTTGGTCGGGTTCTCGTAGGTGCCATAGAGATAGCCCGACGCGGGCAGGCCCAGCCGCCCGCACGCACCGGTCGCCAGGATCACTGCCTTGGCGCCGACCGCAACGAATTCGCCGGTGCGGGTGTGCAGTGCGGCGGCGCCGACGGCCCGGCCGTTGTCGGTGAGCACTCGCACTGGCATCAATCGGTTTTCGATGCGAATCTTCTCGCGCATCGACTTCTGCCGCATCACGCGATAAAGCGCCTTTTTGACGTCCTTGCCCTCGGGCATCGGCAGCACGTAGGAACCGGAACGGTGCACACGACGCACCGCATACTCGCCGCGGGAGTCCTTTTCGAACTTCACCCCGTAGCGCTCCAGCCGCTGCACCATCGCGAAGCCGCGAGTGGCGGTCTGATAGATGGTGCGCTGGTTGACGATTCCATCGTTGGCGCGGGTGATCTCGGCGACGTAGTCCTCGGGTTCGGCCTTGCCCGGGATGACGGCGTTGTTGACGCCGTCCATCCCCATCGCGAGCGCCCCGGAATGCCGCACGTGGGCTTTCTCGAGCAGCAGGACCTGCGCGCCGTGCTCAGCGGCGGTCAGCGCGGCCATGGTGCCGGCGGTGCCGCCGCCGATGACCAGGACGTCGCAGTCCAGCCGGGTAGGCTCGGTGGAATCGGGAATTTGCATCAGACGGCCACCAGATCGTGAAGCGCGGCAATGATTTCCGCGCGTTGGTCGGGATGCGCCCGGTCGCTGCGCGGTTGCGGGACATCGACGACCGCGCGCAACGGCTGACCGGCCCGCCCCAGCACGGCGATCCGGTCTCCCAGCGTCAGTGCCTCGTCGACGTCGTGGGTGACGAACACAATCGTGGTCGGATGCTGCCGCCAGGACTCGATCAGCAGCCGCTGCATGGCCGACCGGGTTTGGGTGTCGAGGGCGCCGAACGGCTCGTCCATCATCACCGCGCGCGGGGCGCCGGCCAGTCCGCGGGCCAGCTGCACGCGCTGGCGCATCCCGCCGGACAGGTTCTTGGGAAGATAGTCGCCGAACCCGGTCAGCCCCAGTTCGCCGATCCAACGGTCGGCCTGCGCCCGCCGGGTCGCGCGGGGCTCGCCACGCAGCCGCAACGCCAGCACGATGTTGGAACGCACACTGCGCCAGGGCAGTAACGCGTTGTCCTGGAACACCACTCCGCGATCGCCCGATGTGCCGGTCACCTCGGTGCCGTCGGCCAGCACCCGGCCGGCGTCAGGTCTCAGTAGGCCCGCCAGTGCGCGCAGCACGGTCGTCTTGCCACAGCCCGACGGTCCGGTGAGAACCAGGATCTCCCCCGGCCGAACCGCGAAGCTGAGCTCGTCGATGACCGCAACGCCGTTGTAGGACAACCGCACTCGATCCAGTTCCAGACTCATGCCCAAATTCTCCAGCGTCATCTCCGTCGCTCCTCTCCGCGCGGGAGCCACCGCGTCGCGCGGCGACCGATCAGTTCCACCGCTGCGGATGTCGCGAAACCGAGCACACCGATGGTGATGATGCCGACGAACACCTGCGGGTAGGCCAGCACCGTGTACGCCTGCCAGGTTCGGTAACCCACCCCGAGTCGGCCGGAGATCATCTCCGCCGAGATCACGCAGATCCAGGCCACTCCCATACCGACTGACAATCCGCCGAACACCCCCGGCAGAATTCCGGGCAGCACAACCTGACTCAGCACATCCCAGCGACCACCGCCCAACGTCCGCACGGAGTCCTCCCACAGCGTCGGCAGCGCACGCACCGCATGCCGGGTGCTGACCATGATCGGGAAGAACGCGGCCAGGAACGTGATGAACACGATCCCGGCCTCATCGGTCGGAAACAGCAGAATGGCCACCGGCACAACCGCGATCGCGGGAATCGGCCGGGCAAGCTCGGTCAGTGGACCGAACACATCACCGGCCAATCGGGACCTGCCGAGCAGGATGCCGCTGGCGACTCCGACGGCCGCCGCCAGGCCGAAACCGGTGAGGATGCGGATCAGTGACTGTCCCAGGTCAAGCCAGTACGCGTGGGTGCCGACCGCGCGACTGAACGCGCCGACGATGTCGGTGACGGTGGGCAGCGTGTCGAAGCGCAGCCAGACGCGGACGTGGCCGGCGGTGAGGAGTTGCCACAGACCTACCGCCGCCAACATCGACGTCAACTGCAGCGCCCGAGACGGCCAGGCCGATGCGGGCTTGTGCGCCTTGGCAATACCGGGCGCCGGCACGGTGACCGCCGCGCCGGTGACGCTCACGTCAACAGCCGTCATGCCGCACCTGCCAATGCCTGTTGGTAGTCGATGGTGGTAGTGCCAGGATGGGCGCCGAGATAGCGTTGCGCGCCCGCGACGGTGTCGAACGGCAGAAAATTGGCCCCGTCGCGCACCCATACCGACTTGTCGGCGAACCAGCGGGTACCCAACTCGCTGTCGGGGACGTAGGCGGCCCGCACATGGGATCCGCGGGCGGTGGCGTCGCGAACGGCCTTCAGTAGTTCGGCTGGGGTGGCGACGGGCTGGGTGCTGTTGGATCCCTGCAGCCAGATTTCGCTTCCGCGAACTGGCGGGTCGGCGTGCAACGCTGCGTCGTAGTCGAGCTTGCGGGTAGCGAACGCGGAACGCAGCGGGCCGTCCTGAACAAAGTTCGCCACATCTAGATTCGCGAAGTCCCCGATCGACTTCAGATATGGCACATCGTTTTTCAGCGCATCGACGAGTGACGGCTTGAGCGTGGCGTCGAAGGCGGTGCCGCCCGGGCCGTTGTAGAGGTAGACGACCTCCTGGGGCAGCCCGCTGGACTCGGCGACGATACGGGCGGCTTCCAGTGGTGTGGAGTTGAGGAAGTCGGTGGCGTCGAGCTGGGCCTGCAGGAAGGCGTCGAGCACGTCGGGGTGCGCGGCCGCGTAAGCGCGGCGGACCACCACGCCGTGCAGGGTTGGGTAGTTCAGTTCGGCGCCGTCGTAGAGCAGTGTGGCCTTACCCTGCTCGACCAGCAGGCCGGGCCAGGCCACGAACTGCGAAAGTGCCTGCGCCTGGCCGGACTCCAGAGCGGATGCCCCGACCTGCGGCTGCTGGTTGAGCACGTCGACTCCGGTGGTCGGGTTGATTCCGGCTTTGGTCAGAGCGCGTACCAGGGTGCCGTGGCCGGCAGAGCCGACGCTGGCGGAGATCTTGGTGCCGGCCAGATCCGCCAACTTGGTCGACGGCGAATTCGGTGCGACCACAACCATGTTCAGCGCACCCTTGGGGTTGTAGCCGGTGACCGAGACGATCTCGGTGGCGGCGCGAGGGTTGGCCTGTGTTTTGGATCCGTTGATCAGCATCGGGTAATCGCCCATCGACCCGATGTCGATCTTCTCGGCGACCATCTGCGCGGTGATCGGTGCGCCGGTGTCGTAGTCCTCCCACACCACATGATATTTGGTGCCGGTGCGTTTGGTCACGTCAGCGAGCCGGTGCTCGAAGTACCCCTGGGCGCGCAGCAGCGTGCCCGCGGTCACGGTGTTGATTGTCTTGGACTGATAGCCGACAACGACATTGACGGCGTCGTTGGAGTCCAGGGCGCAGCCGGCGGCTACCACCATGACGGCGGCAGCGGCCGACGCCAGCCTGACGGCGGAGGTCTTCATGCGTGGTCCCGTTTCAGCGGATGAGATAGGGCATGTTGACGGTGACGGCGCCGGTCGGACAGCGGGCCGCGCAGGGACCGCAGTACCAGCATTCGTCGACGTGCATGAAGGCCTTGCCGGTGTCGGGGTTGATGGCCAGCGAATCCAGCGGGCAGATGTCGACGCACAGGGTGCACCCGTCGATGCACAGCGATTCGTCGATGGTGACCGGAACGTCGGAACGGTTGTTTACCAATGTCATAGCCCAGTCCTCATCATGTTGCCGCGCATGGTGATTCGGTCACCACGCATCCGGATGTACTCCAAGTCCACCGGCCTGCCGTCGTCCAGACTGGTGAGCCGCTCCAGCATCAGCAGCGGCGCACCGTCGGGCACCTGCAGTGCCGCGGCGGAATGTGCGTCGGCCGGAATCGCCTCCAGCGCCAGCGATGCCGCGCCCAGGCGTCGTCCGGTCAGCTGTTCGATGAGCGCGAAGATGTCGTTGCTCTCCAGCGAGTGCGTCAACACCTGCGTGCCGATTTCCGGCTCGAGATACGTCACATCGAGGCTCAGCGGCAGACCGCCCAGATAACGCAGTCGTTCGACGAACACCACTTGCTGACCAGGTTCCAGGCGTAGCCGTTGCGCCACCGTCGGCGGCGCGGACACCGCCATCGCGGCGCGCACTTCGTTGCGGACCTCGCCGTAACTCTTGAACGTCTCTTTCAGGCCCAACAAAGTGTCCAGGCCGTGGTCGTACTTGCGCTGCGCGACGTGGGTGCCGACCTTGGGGCCGCGCTCGATCAGCCCCTCGTTTTTCAAGGTGGTGAGCGCCTCGCGAATGGTGTTGCGCGACATGGAAAATTCGGTGGCCAGCTCCGTCTCACTGGGCAAGCCGTCGTCATAGGTCCCGGCGTGGATTTGGTGGCGCAGCACGTCGGCCACCTGACGCGCCCGATCGGCGCGAGGTTGCCGGATCGGCAATGGTACGGCTTCGCCCACGCCGTCAAGCTATCGACGTTCCTCCCCCGAGCCCCGGCCGTCCGATGTTCACCGGAATCGAGTGCCGGCGATTGCGCCGCTCCGCGTCGCGCGCGACCAGGTAAAACCCGCGGGGCACGAGCCATTGCGCCACCTGGGCCAGGACATCGCGGTTGTGATCCCGGTGAGCGAAACCCGCAGCGGCACAATCACCGCGCGCCGCCGGCTAGGGGCGGGTTACGCCCGTCTCAGGCGGTGATAGAAATCGATTTGTCGATGGCGCCCAGAGCGTCGAACAGCGCCTGACTCTGTTGCTCGTCGCTGGTGGCGTTTGAAGCACGTAGAGGCCGTCGCTGCCCTGGAAGACAACCGTTTCCTGCCCTGAGGCCGCCTTCCCGCCCTGCAGGTCGTACTCACCGGCGATCCGATGCGCCGGAAAGCCGGACACCGTGGCGTCTTCCTCACCGGCCGGGCCTTCGCCGATGTCGAGGCGGCGCTGCTGGAGCTCGCTGAACTCGACGTCGTCGAACTCTTGTCATGGCTTCCGCATGCTCCCAGCGCGGCGCTCAGGCTGACCGCGGTGACCACGGCGACTACCGACCGATGCGACATCTGCATCGTGACTCCTTCTCAGGGTTGACTGTCGGACGTCGGTTACGTCCTCGGCGTCACGGTAGAAAGACCGGGTTGGAATTCGGTTGAAGCCGGTTGGAACCGGCACTGAATAGAGCCGGACCTCAGCCGGTGATCAACGGTGCGGCGGCAATCACCTGCGCGGGGTGCCCGTTGCCATCGACGCTGGCGACGGCGCAGCGAGCAGCGTTGATGCGTTTGAGCGCATCCTCGGTGAACATCGACAACCCCAGGTCGGGGTTGTACCCGTGAATCTCCTTGACGTCGAGTTGAGCCAGGAAGTAGAGAATCTGCTTGGAGACCACCTGGCCGGGCACCAGGACCGGAAAGCCCGGCGGATAGGGCACCACGAATCCGGTTGACACCAGCGACTTTCCATCGGCGAGCCGACGGCCCGCCTCGCCGATCATGACGTGCTCGCGGTCGCTGTCCTCGTAACCCGCGTAGAACGCCGACCGCATGTCACCGAAAGAGCTTGCCTCGTCGGGCTTGAAGGTGCTGTCGAACTCGCTGAAGTCCGGCAGCGCCGGCAGATCCTCGGTGATCTCCTCGACGTGACGCTGGTGCAAGGCGCGGTCGTCGCGGCTGGCCGCCGCTTCGGTGTGGTCGAAATCGGTGGCGATCCGGCGTAACACGTCGAGCAGGTAGTGCACGCTCGACCACGTCACCCCGATGGTGAAGATCAGCAGCACACTGTTGATCGACGTCTTGTTGATCTGGATGCCGAACCGCTCCATCAAAACTTTCTCGCGAAAGTCGTAACCGTTCATGCCGGTCTTGCCGATGAACAAGGTGACCCGCGTCGGGTCGAGGACGAATTGGTCGGACCGCCACGCCTCGTTCCAGTCCGCCAGCGCCCCCTGGCGCACCTGCCGATACGAGCTGACCGCCGACAGCCTGAATTCGTCTGGTACCAAATCGGATTCGTCCAGGATGCGGAACCACTTGCTGATCAACCGGTCTTTGCGGACGCGGTGGCGAAAGACCAGCGCCATGTCGTAGACGTAGCGCACCATCTGGAAGCCCTCGATGTCGACCTGACGCCGGGCCAGGTCCAGCGAGGCGAGCAGCTGCTGGTTGGGCGACGTCGAGGTGTGTGTCAGGAACGCCTCGCCGAACGCGTCGCGGGACTGCGAGTTGAAGTCCTGGTCGCGAATATGGATCATCGACGCCTGTCGCAGCGCCGACAGCGATTTGTGGGTCGAATGCGTGGCGTAGACCCGTACCCGCGCCTTGCTGGGGTCGGGAAGCAGCCGGTGCTCCCCCCATTCGCTGCGGGGGACGTCCTTCATCGACTCACGCCACTGCAGGTACTCCTGCGCGTAGGCCGGCGAGGACAGCATGGATTCGAGTCGTTCGGCGGAGACCATCGCGGTCCGCTGCCGGGCCCACGGCACCGCGGTGGCGAACGCATACCACGCCTCGTCCCACAGGAAGCAGATGTCCGGCTTGATCGCCAGCACCTCCTCCATCACCCGGCGCGGGTTGTAGACGACGCCGTCGAACGTGCAGTTGGTGAGCAACAGCATGCGCACCTTGTCCAGCTGCCCGGCCGCCTCGAGGTCGAGCAACGCCTTCTTGATGGTCTGCAGCGACACCGCCCCGTAAATCGCAAACGGTTGCAGCTCATAGGCATCCAGATACAGCGGGTACGCACCGGCGAGTACCAGGCCGTAGTGATGCGACTTGTGGCAGTTACGGTCGATCAGCACGATGTCGCCGGGCCGGGTCAACGACTGCACAACGATCTTGTTCGCGGTCGAGGTGCCGTTGGTGACGAAGTAGGTGTGGTCGGAGTTCCAGGTGTGCGCGGCCTTGTCCATCGCCTTCTTGATGTTGCCGTGCGGGTCCAGCAGCGAGTCCAGGCCGCCCGAGGTGGTCGAGGTCTCGGCCATGAAGATGTTGCGGCCGTAGAACTCCCCCATGTCGCGCAGCGTCTTGGAGTTGAAGATGCTGGCGCCGCGCGCGACGGGCAACGCGTGGAACTGGCCGGCCGGCCGGGCCGCGTAGGCCCGCAGCGCGTCGAAAAATGGTGTGGAATAACGGTTTCGGATGCCGCCCAGTACGGTGCTGTGTAGATCGGTGACGTCGTTGAGGCGGTAGAAGGTGCGGTCGTAGACATCGGAGTCGTCTTCGGCCTCGGAGGCGATCGACTCGTCGGTGAGTAGGTACAGGTCGATGTGCGGCCGAAGCTCGCGGATCCATTCGCCGCATTCGACCCAGTCGTGGGTGCGGTCGGTGGCGATCACATCGTCGTTCGGGCCGAGCAGCGTGGTCATCAGCGGCACCCGGTCGCGGGAGCGCAACGGGGTGTCATGTCGGATGATCGCGGCCTGGATCTCGCCGTTCAATGCGACCGCGGTGATGGCGTCCTCGACGCTGGAGACCACGAGCAGTTCGAATTGCACGTCGTCACCGACGTCGCGGATTGCTCGCAGGCTCTCGGCCAGGCCTTCGGGCGCGTTGGTCGGGGCGTCGTCGGCGAGCAGCACGGTGTAGAACTGTTGCTCCTTGGCGCGCGCCACCAGTTCCTGGTCGGCCAGCGATGCGGAGGTGTCGAACAGCGCTGCGCGGTCGCCGTATTCGGACAGCAACCGCACGGCCAGCGACACCTGTTCGGCCAGGCTCACCGTCGCGAGTTGATCGAGATACCCGCAGTAGGTGGTGAGGTTCTCCGGGCCCGGGTAGATCCAGTAGCGCTCGTAGGCGCTGAGCCGGTTCAGCAGACGCCGCACCCGGGCGGCTTCGTGCTCGGTGTCCATCCCGGCGCGGTCGACGACGGCCAGTTGGTGGCACGCATCGTCGAGCAGATTCCACGTGTCGACGCGCGAGTACGACGGGTTCGCCACCGCGGCAAGCGCGGACACGGACAGCCGTCTCGGGTGCCTGCCGTCTCGGTCCATATCGCCAGTGTGTCCCTCTGTTAACAAAGATGCGGGTGTTTCGCCGTGGACGATTCGGACCGTCCGCACGGACAGATCAGAATGAAGGCATGCCACGCCTGGTTTTCAATGGACATATCGTGGGGTTCGGCACGCGGGCCGGTGTCCGGTTCGTGGTCGGATCCTGGCTCCAGTCGCCCTTCGGCCCGTTCGCCGACGTCATGGTCGAAGCCGCCGACGGCCGACGCTCGCTGCTGGCGCCGAACGCTGACATCGCCGAGTTCGTCTCCGCCACATACAACTTCGATTCGATCGAACTGGGCGACGTCACGGTGGAGCAGAGTACCGACCACTTTCGCGTGGCGGCTCCGGGGCTCGAGGCGGCGGGTGCACTCGGGGGCGCCGCGTCGTTCGACTGGCTGCTCAGATGGGTGCCCGGTCGGTTGGCCACGGCTCCCGCATGGCTGCGCGCCATCGATCCGGTGGCTGCGCGGCTGGTGCCAGGGGTGCGTACAGCGGGCAGCGCGGGCAGCGGACGCCGCGAGTATTACGGGGTCCGCCGCGCGCGTCGCATCGTGTCGCTCGAGGGCACCTTCCGCGGCGTCGACCTCTCGGGATTAGCCGATCTGGATCCGCCGGTGCGGTTCGGTTTCTCGTCCGCGCCGGCGACCCCACAGCTGGTGTCGGTGACCACGACGATCGACGTGCCGTGACGTGTCAGGCGTCGAAGTCGTCGTCGGCTTTTCGCCCGCGGGTGATCGGGATCCAGCGCCGCGGCGGCCGCACCTCGGTGACGTCGGACAGCGATCGCACGACGGCCTGGGTCAGCGCCATGATCGCGGCCATCACCGGCAGCAGCGGCCGGAGTGGGGTCGCGGCCGTGCGGACGGTCTCGATGCGGCGGGCCAGGATGAGTCGCTCGACCGAGTGGTACAGCCAGGCGCCCACGCCGAGCGCGTAGATCGCCAGCGCCGCAGCGATCGCCGCCTGTCCATAGGCCGCGCACATCACCGCGCCCAAGATGACGGTCGCCGCCAGGATGCTGGCGATCAAGGCGCGCAGCTCCAAACGGGTCATGACTCGCCGGCGTCAGTTCCGGACGGTCCGTCTCCTCCTCCGGCGCCTTCGGCCGCCGGCATCGTCGTCGCACGTACCGCTTGCGCCGCGGCGCGGATCTGCGGGGTCACCAGCATGACCTGCCCCAGCACCCCGTTGACGAAACCCGGTGAGTCGTCGGTGGACAGCTCCTTGGCCAGCTCCACCGCCTCGTCGACGGCGACTGGCGCCGGCACGTCGTTGGCGTGCAAAAGCTCGAACACCGCGACCCGCAGGATCGCGCGATCGACGGCCGGGAGCCGATCCAACGTCCAGCCCTGCAGGTGCGAGGAGATCAGGTCGTCGACGTGCGCGGCATGCTCGGTGACGCCATGAGCCACGGCCACCGTGTACGGATGTGGCGGTGCCACATCGTCGTTGGCCGCCGCCAGCGCGGTGCGCGCGTCGGCCGCCTGGGCCGCGGTCAATCCGCGGGCCTCGGCTTCGAATAACAAGTCGACGGCGCGCTTACGTGCCTGATGCCGTCCCTTGACGGGGCGACTCACGCGTTGACACGTCCCAGGTAGCTGCCGTCGCGCGAGTCGACCTTCAGCTTGTCGCCAGTGTTGATGAACAGCGGCACCTGAAGCTCGGCGCCCGTCTCTACGGTGGCCGGCTTGGTGCCCGCGCTGGACCGGTCGCCCTGCAGGCCCGGCTCGGTGTGGGTGACGACGAGTTCCACGGTCACCGGCAACTCGAGGTACAGCGGCGCGCCGTTGTGGAAGGCCACCTGCACCGGCAGGCCCTCGAGCAGGAATCGGGCGTTGTCGCCGACCAGCGACTCCGACAACGGGTGCTGCTCGTAGTCCTGACTGTCCATGAACACGAAGTCGCTGCCGTCGCGGTAGAGGAAGGTGGCGTCGCGCCGGTCCACCGTCGCGGTCTCCACCTTCACCCCGGCGTTGTAGGTCTTGTCGACGACCTTGCCGGTGAGCACGTTCTTCAGCTTCGTGCGCACGAACGCCGGGCCCTTGCCGGGCTTGACGTGCTGGAAGTCGGTGATCTGCCACAGCTGGCCGTCGATCACCAGTACAAGTCCATTTTTGAAATCGGCAGTGCTTGGCACGGTCGGTGAATCTCCTACACGATGGCCAGTTCTTTGGGGAACCGGGTGAGTATTTCCGGTGCGTCACCGGAGGTCTCGTCTGCGACCACCAGCGTGTCCTCAATTCGGACGCCGCCACGGTCGGGCAAATAGATGCCGGGTTCCACGGTTACCACGGAGCCCGCACGTAGTGTACCGGCGGCACTGGCGTTGATCCCCGGCGCTTCATGGATCTGCAGGCCAACCCCGTGGCCCAGGCCATGACCGAAGTGCCCGCCATGCCCTGCGTCGACGATCACCGCGCGGGCGGCGAGGTCGATGTCGGCCAGGCTCGCGCCGGCTGCCAGCGCCGCCCGTCCGGCCCGCTGAGCGACGCTGACCAGGTCGTATACCTCCAGCTGCCAGTCCGCAGCCTTTCCCAGCACGAAGGTGCGGGTCATGTCGGAGTGATAGCCGCCGACCAAGGCGCCGAAGTCGATCTTCACGAAGTCGCCGCCGGCCAGCACCGCGTCGGTCGGCCGGTGATGCGGGATCGCCGAATTGGCCCCGCTGGCCACGATGGTCTCGAATGAGACACCGTCGGCCCCGTGGTCGAGCATCAGCGCCTCGAGCTCGCGGCCCACGTCGCGTTCGGTGCGGCCGGGACGCAGCCCGCCACCCTCGATCAGGGCGGCCAGGGCCGCGTCGGCCGCCTCGCACGCCAAGCGCAGCAAGGCCACTTCGCCGGCGTCTTTGACTTCCCGAAGCGCTTCGACGGTCTGCGACGCCCGGACCAGCTCGGTGCCACCCGCCACGGAAAGGCTGGCCGCGAGCGCGTCGTAGCCGTCCACAGTGACCACGTGGCTCTCGAAGCCCACCCGCTGCGCCTTCGCGGACGTCGCGCGCCCGGCGAGATAACGTGCGCAGGCCCGCTCGATCGCAACCTCCAGGTCGGGCGCCTGCTGCGCGGCCTGGGTGCGGTAGCGCCCGTCGGTCGCCAAAACGGCGTCCCGGTCGTCGGCGAACACCAGCAACGCCGCATTGGAGCCAGTGAACCCGGACAGGTAGCGCACGTTGATCAGGTCTGTGACCAGCATCGCGTCCAGTTCCGCCGCGCGGAGTCGGGCTCCGAGAACGGCTCGCCGCTGGGAATGTGTCACGCCAGCTGACGCTACTCGCTACGCTGTGGCCCCATGACTAACTGGATGCTGCGTGGCCTGGTGTTCGGCGCCGCGATGGTCGTCGTTCGGCTGTTCCAGGGAACGTTGATCAGCGTGTGGCAGACGCAGGCCGCAATGATCAGCATCGTGCTGCTCGTTCTGTTCATCGTGGGCGTGGTCGCGTGGGGTGTCATCGACGGCCGTGAAGACGCTGCCTCCAATCCCGACCCGGACCGCCGCGGTGACCTGGCGATGACCTGGCTGCTGGCCGGTCTGGTCGCCGGGCTGCTCAGCGGGGTGGTGATCTGGGTGGTCGCGTTGTTCTACAAGGCGGTATACGTCGGTGGGCTGATCAACGAGCTCACCACGTTCGCGGCGTTCACCGCCCTGGTGGTGTTCCTGGGTGCGATCGGCGGCGTGGCCGTCGGGCGCTGGCGAGTCGATAAGAAAGGCGCCTACAAGTCCCAGAGCGGCACCCAAGGTGGCGACGAAGACCGCGCCGACACCGACGTGTTCGCCGCCGTCCGGTCGGATCAGACCCATGGCGAAGGCGCCGTCGCCGAATGGCCGGAGGAGCAGACCAGCTCCGTCGCGACCGCAGAGCGCAGCGAGCACGAAGCCCCAACCGCCTACAGCGAGGAAGCCGCGGAGACGTCGAAGGCGCACGCGGCGCCCAGCGAGGCCAAGACCACCGAGGTTTCGGCCCACGAGCACGCCGAGCCGGCCACCGAGCACATCGAGAAGCCGAAGACCGACTAGTCGGTCAGGCTGGCGAGATGCCGCAGGGCCAGCAGGTATCCCTGTACGCCGCAGCCGACGATGACACCGCTTGCGACCGGGCTCAGATACGAGTGATGCCGAAAGTCTTCGCGGGCAAAGACATTGGAGATGTGCACCTCGATCCACGGGGCGCTCAACTCTGCGCAGGCGTCGCGTAGCGCGATCGACGTGTGGGTCAGCCCGCCGGCGTTGAGGATCACCGGCTCGTCGGCGTCCGCGGCGTGGTGGATCCAGTCCAGCAGTTGGCCTTCGCTGTCGCTCTGTCGCACAACGACTTTCACCCCGAGCTCGGCCGCTTCGCGTTCGATCAGTGCGACGAGGTCGTCGTGGGTGGTGTCGCCGTAGAGTTCTGGCTCGCGACGGCCGAGCCGGCCGAGGTTGGGGCCGTTGATCACGTTGACGGTTGCGGCTCATCGCTGCGCTCTGCATTGTCGCCGGCGGGACGCTCATCGAGTGCCCACCTCCGCGTAGGCGGCCGCCAGCAGCGTCGGATCCGGACCCTCCAGCCGGCCCGGCTTGGCCAGCCCGTCGAGCACCACGAACCGCAGCACTCCCGCCCGGGTCTTCTTGTCGCCGGCCATCGATTCGATCAGTTGCGGCAAAGCGTCGGCGTCGTAGCTGGTCGGCAGGCCGATCGAGGTCAGGATGTCGCGGTGGCGTTGCGCGGTGGCGTCGTCGAGACGACCGGCCAGCCGGCCCAATTCGGCCGCGAACACCATGCCGACCGAGACTGCGGCGCCATGACGCCACTGATAGCGTTCGCGGCGCTCGATGGCGTGGCCCAAAGTGTGGCCGTAGTTCAGGATTTCGCGCAATTCCGATTCCTTCTCGTCAGCCGCGACGACCTCGGCCTTGACGGCGATCGCACGACGGATCAACTCCGGCAGCACCTCCCCCGACGGGTTCAGCGCGGCCTGCGGGTCGGCTTCGATCAGGTCCAAGATGACCGGGTCGGCGATGAATCCGGCCTTGACGACCTCGGCCATACCGGCGGCAATTTCATTGCGCGGCAACGTCTGCAGCGTGGCGAGGTCGACCAGAACGGCGGCCGGCTGATGGAATGCGCCGACCAGATTCTTGCCCGCGTCGGTGTTGATTCCGGTCTTCCCGCCGACCGCCGCGTCGACCATCGCCAGTAGCGTAGTCGGCACGTGGACGATCGATACTCCGCGCAGCCAGGTCGCCGCGGCAAAGCCGGCGACATCGGTCGCGGCGCCGCCGCCGAGGCTGACCAGCGCGTCCTTGCGGCCAATACCGATGCGGCCCAGCACTTCCCAGATGTATCCGACGACGGGCAGGTCTTTGCCCGCTTCGGCGTCCGGGATTTCGATCTGGTGTGCCTCAATACCCTTGTCGGCCAGATGGTTTCGGATGGCTTCGGCGGTCTGCGTCAGGACCGGTTGATGCAGGATGGCGACGCGGTGCCGGCCGGCGAGCAGCTCGCCGAGTTCGCTGAGCAAACCATTGCCGATGATGACCGGGTAGGGCGGGTCGACGTTCACCTGGACGGTGACCGGTTCGCGGTGCTCCGTCATTTCTCCGCCTCGGCCCGACGTGCGGCGGCCAGCGCGGCCGGGGTCGCGGGTGTCGGCGGCGGGCCGGTCCGGGGCTCGGGCACGCTGAGCGTTTCGGGCGCCGATGAGCGCCGCCACGGTGGTCGACGCCGATGACCCAGTTTCGAGTCATTCAGTCGGCACACGATGTGGCGGACGACGGCGCCGGGATTGCGACGGTTGGTGTTCACCCGGATCGTGGCGACCTTTCGATAGAGCGGCACCCGCTGTGTCATCAGCGCGCGGAACTTCTCGGCGCGGTCGGGTCCGGCGAGCAGCGGCCGCACAGTGTTGCCTCCCGTGCGCCGAATCCCTTCGGCCGCATTGATTTCCAAGTACACCACGGTGTGCCCGGCCAGCGCCGCCCGCACGCCCGGGGTGGTGACGGCGCCGCCGCCCAACGACAGCACGCCGTCGTGCGAGGCCAGCGCGGCCCGGATCACTTCTTCTTCGATCCGGCGAAACTCCGGCTCACCGTCGGTGGCGAAGATGTCGGCGATCTTGCGGCCGGTCTTCTCCTCGATCGCGGCGTCGGTGTCGAGCATGGCGACGCCCAGGGCCTTGGCCAACCGTCGACCGATCGTGGACTTACCGGATCCCGGCAGTCCCACCAATACGGCCTTGGGCGCCATCAGCGTTACCCGGACGCCCGCACTTCGGTGACCGGTTCCCGCTCGGCGACCGACCGGCGGTAGGCGTCGATGTTGCGGCGGGTTTCGATCAGCGAATCGCCGCCGAACTTCTCCAGCGCCGCACGCGCCAACACCAACGCCACCATGGTCTCGACGACAACGCCGGCGGCCGGGACCGCGCACACATCCGAGCGCTGGTTGATCGCGACGGCCTCGTCGCCGGTGGCCATGTCGACTGTGGCCAACGCTCGTGGCACGGTCGAGATCGGCTTCATCGCGGCGCGCACCCGCAGCGGCTCGCCATTGGTCATGCCGCCCTCCAGGCCGCCCGCCCGGTTGGTCGAGCGGACGATGCCATCGGGCCCGGGGTACATCTCGTCGTGCGCGCGGCTGCCGCGCCGGCGCGCGGTGGCAAAGCCGTCACCGATCTCGACACCCTTGATCGCCTGAATGCCCATGACGGCGGCGGCAAGCTGACTGTCCAGCCGATTGTCGCCGCTGGTGAACGACCCCAGCCCGATCGGCAGGCCGGTCACGACGGCTTCGACGACGCCGCCCAGGGTGTCGCCGTCCTTCTTGGCGGATTCGATCTCGGCGATCATCGACGCTTCGGCGGCCTTGTCGAAGGCCCGAACTCCGCTGTCGTCGATCGCGGCCAGGTCCTCGGGCTGCGGCGGCGGTCCGTCATATGGCGTCGAGTCACCGATCGAGATGACGTGCGAGAGCACCTCGACGCCGAGCGCCTGACGGAGGAACTGGCGGGCGACGGTGCCGGCTGCGACGCGGGCAGCGGTCTCGCGGGCGCTGGCCCGCTCCAAAACCGGTCGGGCGTCGTCGAATTCGTACTTGAGCATGCCGGCGTAGTCGGCATGGCCGGGCCGCGGACGGGTCAGCGGCGCGTTGCGCGCGACCTCGAGTTCTGCGGCGTCGACCGGGTCGGGGGCCATCACGGTTTCCCACTTGGGCCATTCGGTGTTGCCGACTTCGATGGCGATCGGACCGCCGAGCGTGACGCCGTGGCGTACGCCGGCCAGCACGGTGACCTGGTCGCGCTCGAATTTCATCCGGGCGCCCCGGCCGTAGCCGAGTCGGCGGCGGGCCAGCTGGTCGGCGATGTCGTCGGAGGTAATCGTCAGCCCGGCGACCATGCCTTCGACCACGGCCACCAGTGCTCGGCCGTGGGATTCACCAGCAGTAGTCCATCGCAACACGAGTCCCATCTTCCCATGACGGGCATCGACAAGGAAAAACGTCGTAGCTCGGTGACGGTGGATGGGCATAACCGAGCTAGCGGTCAGTAGCGATCCACGGTCGACTCTTGCGCTGATTTCGTCCCGAATGACCCGTCGTCACTGGCTAAGCGGCGGGTTGTCGTATCCGAGACGCCACACCACCTCGATGTCCGCGCTTGAAATGTCGACTAAAGCCGCGTGACGCCGTCGAGTCGCGCGAATTCGACCAGATACTCGGCGGGCAGTGAGAGATCGAAATTTTCACCGCCCTAATCCACGATCACCGTCCCGGTCGCGCCGGGCCGGAGGTCGTGTTCCGCCAGCGGTCGCAACAGACGAACAGTGTCACGCTCGCGAGGTCCGGCTCCTGGGACCAGCTCTAGTTTGTATCGGTGCAATTCTGCAAGTAACTGCGCAATGCTTTCCCGAATCTCGACCTCTTCGTCCTGAGTCAGCTCCGAGCGACTGTGACTAAGCGCCGCAGCGTAAACCGCCTCCAGGGATCCCCAGTGTCCGATCAGTGCGGCAGTCCAGGATGGATCGGCAACCTCATCGAGGGAACGGATTATTGACTTGAGATCGCCATCTATCCGTTCGAGCTCGGAGAATCCGCCCGCGTAGTTGTTGAGGGACTCCATCGCAAGCAGCCGCAGATAAGCCACTCGGTCGCGGTCGTCTTCGTCATCAGTCATGTGATGTGTCCGCGACTGACCGTGATGATCGAGCCCGATGGCCTACTCTTTGGGTTTGACGGTCATTATCCTCCAAACAGTTGCCTATAAGCCTCACGAGCATCGGCGCGAAGTTCATCGTCATCTAGATACTGCCCATATTTCCGCAGATCGGGGTTGGCGGCGCGTAACTCCTCACGCCATTGAGGATCTGCAACGTAGCCATCCGCACTAGTGAACAGATATTCGAGGATGTCGAATACGTGCTCCCCGAAGATTGCTGTTTCATTTTTGAACATCTTGAGGTAGCAACTTTCGAATTCCGGCGCAGAGATCTCGCGGTTGATGAACCGATGTATAAGCATTTTGTATTTCGCTAATACGTCAGATACTGGCAACTCGTTCATGGCTTCCTGGATCGTAACCGGTTCGCCCAACTCATGCTTACATCGAAATCGGGACAGCGGCGGCCTCGGCGTCAGCGCCGCAGAGACCGCAAGGCGGTGTACTGCCACACGCCCAGGACCAACATCACAACGCCCGCGTCGGCCAACGCCCAGTTGCCCGCCCGGCTCAGGCCAAACCAATCGAGGCCCGCGGCAGCCAGCGCGAGCGGAGCTAACACGAAGTTGGTCACCACGAAGCCGGCCACGAGCCCGCGGGTCACGCGCATGCGATTCAAACCAAGCAACATGAGTGGCCCCAAAACGGCGAAAACAAGCCCGACGTCGAGAAGCACCGCCCGGGGCACGGCCCACGAGTGAGATAACGGACCGCTCAACGCGGCAACGACGGCTCCGGCGGCCGTCCAGAAGACGAGGTCAGCACGAAGCGATCGCCGACGGGATGAATCAACGGAGTGTGAAATCGCTGTAGTTGTCATGCCCTCAATCGTGCGATCGAAGCTACTGCCACCGGAAGCACGGGCACTGCCAGATGCTGCCAACGTTGTCGCGCTCGACGGGTTTGCCCGCGTCGCTATTGGGAACGCGAGAGGGGTTGCCCTCTGAAGCCGCCGGCGGGTGCATTGCAAGATCCGCCGAGTGAGGAGCAGTCATGGCAGAAGACAGTGGGCGCAGCAACCCGATCAAGGGCGTTGTAGAGGGCGCCAAGGCCGTAGCCAAACAGGCCATTGGCGCAGTGGCAGGTCAGGAATACCTCGTTCGGGAAGGCAAGGCGCAGGCCGCCCAAGCCAGCGGCTATATCCCCAGCGCCCCGAGCGCGCAGCCACCAAAGATGGACGAACCGACTACACCGCATCCGCCGCTGCCGCCCAAACCCGATCAGGTGGCACCCGAGCTTCGCACCGCAACGGGGACGCCGGTGGAAGGGCCCGAGACCGCGCGCGGACAGCAGGACGAATACCTCACCACCGGGCAGGGCGTGCGCCTCTACGACACCGATCACTCGCTGAAGGCCGGCGAGCGTGGGCCAACGCTCCTACAGGATCACCACTTTCGCGAGAAGATCACCCACTTCGACCACGAGCGCATTCCCGAGCGCGTCGTGCACGCCCGCGGCGCGGCGGCACACGGAGTCTTCCGCGGCAACGGCGCCGCCGAAAAAATCTGCAAGGCGGGCTTTTTGAAGTCCGGTGCCGAGACAGCGGTGTTCGTGCGATTCTCCACCGTGCTGGGGTCACGCGGATCGGCGGACACCGTGCGCGACACGCGCGGCTTCGCCACCAAGTTCTACACCGGCGAAGGCACCTTCGATTTGGTCGGCAACAACATTCCGGTGTTCTTCATCCAGGACGGCATCAAGTTTCCCGACATCATCCACGCCGGCAAGCCCCACCCGGACCGCGAGATCCCGCAGGCTCAATCGGCACACGACACCTTCTGGGACTTCGTGTCCCTGCATACCGAAGCGTCCGCCCACACCATGTGGAACATGTCCGATCGCGGCATCCCGCGCTCGTATCGGACGATGGAAGGCTTTGGCGTGCACACCTTTCGGCTGATCGCGGCCGACGGCACCACGTCGCTGGTGAAGTTTCACTGGAAGCCGCGACTGGGCGTGCATTCGCTGGTCTGGGAGGAAGCGCAGATCGCGGCCGGCGTCGACCCCGACTTTCACCGGCGCGACCTCGCTGACGCGATCGAGTCGGGGGCCTACCCGGAGTGGGACCTGGGGGTCCAGGTGTTTCCGGACAATCCCGAGCAAACCTTCGAAGGCATCGACCTGCTCGATTCGACCAAGATGGTGCCCGAAGAGTTGGCCCCTGTTCAGATCATCGGCACGATGCAACTCAACGCCAACCCGACCAACTTCTTCGCCGAGACCGAGCAGGTGGCCTTTTGCACCAGCCACCTGGTCCCCGGAATCGACGTCACCGACGACCCGCTGATGCAGGCCCGGCTGTTTTCCTACCTCGACACGCAGATCACCCGGCTCGGTGGGCCGAATTTTGCGCAGATCCCGATCAACCGTCCCCACGCGCCGGTGAATGACATGCTGCGGGACGGCTTCCACCAGCACGCCGTCCATCCCGGAGTCGCCCCCTACCAGCCGAACTCCCTCGACGGCGGTTGCCCGTTCATGGCCGGCGCCGATACCGGCGCATTCATCGAGGCGCCGGTACCGCTACCCGCGTCGACCAAGCGGCGCGCGAACCCGGCCAGCTACGACGATCACTTCAGCCAGGCGACGTTGTTCTACCGCAGCTTGACCCCGGTCGAACAGGCTCACGTGATTGGCGCGTACGCCTTCGAACTAGGCAAGTGCTACGAGCAGACGATCAAGGAGCGCGCCGTCGCGGTGTTGGCGCGAATCGACACCGAACTGTGCGAGGCTGTCGCCTCGCGACTCGGCCTGGAGGCGCCGGTCCCCGCTACGCCGCCGGTGGCCCCGGCAGCCAGTCCGGCGCTGTCGCAAGTCGGCGGCCGGTGGCCGGTGGCGGGTCGCCGGATCGGCATCCTCACCGACGCGGACTCCGACATCGGTGATGTCGCGGCAGCGGTCGCATCGATCACCGCGGCGAAGGTCGTTCCGCTGGTGTTCGCCCCGCACGGCGGCACCCTGCAACACGAGGGCGGCCCCGTACCGATCTCGCGGACGTATTTCACCGGGCGTTCGATCGAGGTGGATGCCGTCCTGATTGCAGGATCGCCCGACGAGGCCAACGCGCGGATCATCGTCGACGAAGCGTTCCGACACCTCAAGCCGATCGGCGTATTGCCGCCGGGATCCAAACTGCTTGCGGCAGCCAATGTCCCACTGGAGGCTCCGGGTGTATTCGCCGAATCGGGCGGCTCGCAGATCGTCGAGTCGCTGATCGCCGGCCTCGAGCAACACCGCGTCTGGGACCGCGTCGTCGCTATCTGACGGCAAGGCTCTCGCACTCGGTCAGAACACGGCGGGCGCCAGTACGGCGGCGCTGGCCAGACACATCGACGGTCCGTGCGGCAATGTCCGCACGGATCGGGCGATGCGCGCCACGGTGCCCACAACAGCGGTCATCAGCGGGGCGCCGATGGCCGCGAGCGCCCACACGTCGGCGCCGAAACATGCTGTCAGCGCGCCCAATCCGAGGGCCAGCTTGACGTCGCCGGCGCCCATGGCCGCGGGAGCCGCCAGATGGACCGCCAGGTAGGCGGCGCCCAATGCGGCCGCACCGGCCAGCGCCGCCCAGCCGTGCCCGAACCGAGCCGCGATCAACGCGATGACCGCAAATCCCGGAATGGTGAGCCAGTTAGGCAAACGACGTTCGCGCACGTCAAAGCCACACAGCGTCAGCATCCACCCGAACGCGAGCCCAATCAGCATGCGCGGCATGCTAATCCAGGGCGGCCTCCATCGCCGCTCGCGGTGCGGGTAGGCCTGTGAATTGTTCGACCTGGGCGAACGCCTGATGCAGCAGCATCTGCAAGCCGCCGATCACCCGGCCGCCCGCCGCGGTCACTGCCGCAGCCAGCGGCGTGGGCCACGGATGGTAAATGGCGTCCAACAGTATTGGCGCAGCGGCGAATTCGTCGACGTGGCCCGCGGCCACCTCGGCGGGCAGGGTGCTGACCAACACCTGGGCGCCGGCGATCGCGTCGCCGACCGATCCTCCGTTCAGGTCGCAGAACCGGGCCGCGGCACCGACCCGATCGGCCAGTTCGACCAACCCGGCCGCCTTGTCGGGGTTGCGGGCCGCCACGGTGATGTTGGTGACGCCGAGTTCGGCCAGTGCCACGATCGCCGCCGGAGCGGTGCCGCCCGACCCGGCGACCACGGCCGCGCCGCTCACCGCGCCGAGCGCGCCCGTGACGCCGTCGACGTCGGTGTTGTCGGCCCGCCAGCCCCGGGACGTTCGCAGCAGCGTGTTGGCGGACCCGACCAACTCGGCCCGTCCGGTGCGCTCGTCGGCGAATCGCAGCGCGGCGAACTTGCCCGGCATCGTCACCGAGACGCCCACCCAGTCCGGCCCCAATCCGCTTACCACGCTGGGTAATTCGTCGGCGTTGCATTCGATGCGCTCGTAGGTCCAGCCGTCCAAGCCGAGCGCTCGATAGGCGGCCAGATGCAGTTGCGGAGAGCGCGAATGCGCGATCGGCGAGCCGAGAACTGCTGCTTTTTTGGGTTCCCGGTTACCGGGCACTGTCGAGGACACCGTTGCGCTTGGCCAACTCGATATTGGCCAGATGCTGTTGATAATCGCGAGTGAACAACGTCGTGCCCTGCACATCGATCGTCACGAAGTACAGCCAGTCGCCGTCCTCCGGATGTTCGGCGGCTCTGAGCGCGTCGGTGCCGGGCGAACAGATCGGCGTGGCAGGCAATCCGTCGGCAGCGTAGGTGTTCCACGGCGTGGTCTGTGCGCGGTCGCCGTCGGTAGTGGCCACCTCACGGCGATCCAGCGGATAGTTCACCGTCGAGTCGAACTCCAACTTGCGATGCTCGGCGAGCCGGTTGTAGATCACCCGCGCCACCTTCGCGAAATCCTGGGGCTTGGCCTCACGCTGCACCAGCGAGGCAACCACCATCACGTTGTACGGCGAGATGTTCATCGCGGTCGCCGTGTCCTGCAGGCCCGAGCGCATGTACAGCTCCGCACTCGAACTGATCAGCGTTGACAGGATCTCCTCTGCAGACGCCGACGGGTTGACGTTCCAGGTGCCCGGCGCGATCAAACCTTCGATTCGACGGTGGTCGTTGCCCATCGCCGTCACCGACGGGGCCGCCCAGGGAGGCACCAAAAGTGATGGCAGCGCAGCTTTTTCGGCGACCGCCCGCAAGTCGGCGTCTGACACGCAATGCTTGTTGCCGTCCAGCTCGACGCAGCTAGCCTGGGCGATCATCGTGAGAATGCCCGGCGTGGTTTTGTTGGTCTTGACGTCGGACGTGTCGTCGAGCTGCTGCCCTTCGGGAATCACCAGCTTGCCGACCCGGTTGCCAGGATCGACGAGCCGATTCACCGCCGCCGCCGCCGGGAGCTCGGTGCGCAGCCGGTAGTAACCGGGCTGGATCGACGAGATCTTCTGATTGTCTTGCGATGCACCGAGAAACGCTTTGACGGTCTTGACCACGTCCTGCTTGTGTAGCGTCTCGGCGATCGCAGTGGTCGAGTCGCCGGCATGCACTTCGACCACCAGATCCTGTTTGCCGTCACCGGCGAAGTCGTAGCGCGAGCCACCGCCATGCCATAACCGGGAGCCGACGAACACCGCCGCGATGAGCACCCCGATGGCCAGACTCAGCAGAATTCCCCGGGTGGTATGGCGGCGACGACGCTCGCGCTCGGCGCGCAGCCGGTCGGCGCGCGAACTGTCGCGGCGCGTCGACCTGACCGCGACCGGTCCTGGCCGCGACCCGCTGCGCCCGGCTCCGCCGCGTTGGCGATCGTCGCGCGGCCCAAGGCGTGACCGGGCGCGGTCGCGGCTATCAGACACCGTTGACCTCCCCGGGCAGCATGGCTCGGCGTTCGTCGAGCCAACCCTGCAGGATGGCCACCGCCGCCGCTTGGTCGATGACCCTACGCTGACCCTTTGCCCGCATCCCGGCCTGGCGCAGCGAGCGCTGCGCACTCACGGTCGTCAACCGCTCGTCGGCCATCCGCACCGGGACCGGCGCAATCCGACCGGCCAGCACGTCAGCCAGCTCGATCGCGTCGAGGGCGGACGGGCCGGTGCGGTCGGCCAGCGTTCGCGGCAGCCCGACGATCACTTCGACCGCCTGCAGGTCGGCGACCAGCTCGGCCAAACGCCGGATGTGCTTCGCCGATCGGTCTCGGCGAACCGTCTCGACCGGAGTCGCCAAGATGCCGTCGGGGTCGCTGGTAGCCACGCCGATGCGAACACTGCCGACATCGATGCCGAGCCGTCGCCCTGGGCCGGGATCGTCCCTACCCGGCCGGTCCGGCAGGCGATGCGGCGAGTCCACTCAGCTCGTCCTGGTGATCTCTGTCCGGAGCGCGTCCAGTGCGGCGTCGATACCTGTCGCATCCTTGCCGGATCCCTGTGCCAGATCGGCCTTGCCGCCACCTCGACCGTCGACCGCCGCGGCAAGCGGCTTGATCAGGTCGTTGGCGCGTAGGCCGAGGTCCTGGGCGGCGGGATTGGCGGCGACAGCGTAAGGAACACTGCCCCCGTCCCCTTCGGCGATCAGTGCGACCACCGCGGGGTCGCCGCCGAGCTTGCCGCGGATGTCACCGGCCAGCGAGCGCAGATCACCGGCCGTCATGCCGGTCGACATCCGCTGAGCCACCAGCCGGACGTTACCGATCTGCTGTGCTCCCGCGGCGGCGTTTGCGGCTGCTGCGCGCGCGTTCGCCAGCCGGTTGCGCTCTATTTCCTTTTCGGCGGCTTTCAAGCGCTCCACCAGGTTCGCCACCCGGGCCGGCACCTCGTCGGAAGGCACCTTGAGTGACGACGCCAGCCCGGCCATCAGCGCACGTTCCTTGGCCAGATGTCTGAACGACTCCAGCCCGACGTAGGCCTCGACCCGGCGCACGCCCGACCCCACCGAGGATTCTCCGAGGATGGTGACCGGCCCAATCTGCGCGGAGTTGTGCACGTGGGTTCCGCCGCACAGCTCCAGCGAGAACGGACCCCCGATCTCCACCACCCGCACCTCATCGGGGTAGGCCTCACCGAACATGGCCATCGCGCCCATCGCCTTGGCCTTCTCCAGTTTTTCGAGGAAGGTGTGGACCTCGTAGTCGGCCTGAACGGCCTCGTTGGTCACTTCCTCGACCTGGCTGAGTTGCTCAGGGCTCAGCGCGCCCTGGCTGTTGAAGTCGAAACGTAGATAACCCGGCCGGTTCAGCGATCCGGCCTGAACGGCGTTGGGGCCCAACACTTGTCGCAGCGCGGCGTGCACCATGTGGGTACCGGAATGCCCCTGGGTGGCGCCCTTGCGCCAGTCCGGATCCACCGCCGCGACCACGGTGTCGCCTTCGACGAACTCCCCCGACTCCACGTTGACGCGGTGCACCCACAGTGTTTTCGCGATCTTCTGCACGTCGGTGACGGCGGCCTTGGCGATCTCGCTGGACCCGGTCCCGCTGATGGTGCCGGCGTCGGCGACCTGACCACCCGACTCGGCGTACAGCGGGGTGCGGTCGAGTACGAGCTCGACGCGGTCGGCGCCCGCGGACTCTTCGGTTCCGTGCGTCACCACCGGCACCCGCTTGCCGTCGACAAAGATGCCCAGAATCCTTGCCTGCGAGATCAATTCGTCGAAGCCAGTGAATTCGGTCGGTCCGGCGTCAACCAGCTCGCGGTAGGCGGTCAGGTCGGCGTGCGCATGCTTGCGCGCGGCGGCGTCGGCTTTCGCGCGGCGGCGCTGCTCGGCCATCAGCTCACGGAACCCGAGCTCGTCGACCTGTAGATCCGCTTCGGCCGCCATCTCGAGGGTCAGCTCGATCGGGAATCCGTACGTGTCGTGCAGCGTGAAGGCGTCGGAGCCAGACAGCACGGCGGCGCCGGACGCCTTGGTGGCGGCCGCCGCTTCCTCGAAGAGGCGCGAACCCGACTGCAGCGTCCTGTTGAACGCGGCCTCCTCGGCAACCGCGATGCGGGTGATCCGGTCGAAGTCGACGGCCAACTCGGGGTACGAGGGGCCCATCGCGTCGCGGACGGTGGCCATCAATTCGCTGACGATCGGGCCGTCGATGTCGAGCAGCCGGGCCGAGCGGATCACTCGTCGCAGCAGCCGGCGCAGCACGTAGCCGCGTCCGTCGTTGCCGGGGCTGACCCCGTCGCCGATCAGGATGGCGGCGGTGCGGCTGTGGTCGGCGATGATGCGGTAGCGCACGTCGTCGTCGTGGTTGCCGGCGTCGTATCCGCGGGGGGCGCGATCGGCCACCACATCGATCACGGGACGCAGCAGGTCGGTTTCGTAGACGTTGGCCACGCCCTGCAGCAGGAATGCGACCCGCTCTACGCCCATGCCGGTGTCGATGTTCTTGCGCGGCAACGGCCCCAGGATCTCGAAGTCGTCCTTGCCGGTGCCGTGGCCGCGTTCGTTCTGCATGAACACGAGATTCCAGATCTCGATGTAGCGGTCCTCGTTGGCTTCCGGGCCGCCTTCGATGCCGAATTCTGGTCCGCGGTCGTAATAGATCTCCGACGATGGGCCGCACGGCCCGGGGATGCCCATCGACCAGTAGTTGTCGGCCATGCCACGTCGCTGAATCCGCTCGACCGGCAGGTCGGCGATCTCGCGCCACAGCTCGATGGCTTCGTCGTCGTCGAAATAGACGGTGGCCCAAAGTTTTTCGGGATCGAAGCCGTAGCCGCCCGCTTCGACGTCATTGGTCAGTAGTGTCCAGGCGAGCTGGATCGCTTCGCGTTTGAAGTAGTCGCCGAACGAGAAGTTCCCGGCCATCTGGAAGAAGGTGTTGTGCCGGGTGGTGATTCCCACCTCGTCGATATCGGGTGTGCGGATGCATTTCTGGATGCTGGTGGCCGTCGGATACGGGGGCGTGCGCTGGCCGAGGAAGAACGGGACGAACTGCACCATTCCGGCGTTGACGAACAGCAGGTTGGGGTCGTCGAGAATCACCGAGGCACTCGGCACCTCGGTGTGACCCGCTTTCACGAAATGATCGAGGAACCTCTTCCTGATCTCGTGTGTCTGCACTGCTCCGCTTTCTCTTGACAACTGGGTTCGAGCCGATTCACCGGCCTAATTCGACCGGATTACCGTACCGGTCCGCCTGCTGCGCCCGAACACGCGACGAACTTCGACGCGGTTCAGCCCTGGACAAAGGACAATCGCACCGAGCGCTGCGGATTGTCCCGGTTCAAGTCGACCAGCACCACGCTCTGCCAAGTGCCCAGCAGCGGCTCCCCCGCCTGCACCGGCACGGTGATCGACGGCGCGACGATCGCCGGCATCACATGATCGGCGCCGTGCCCGAATGATCCGTGGGCGTGCCGATAGCGGTCGTCGCGCGGCAGCAGCCGCTCCAGCGTATCGATCAGGTCGTCGTCCGAACCGGCGCCGGTTTCGATGATTGCGACGCCCGCCGTCGCGTGCGGTACGAAGACGTTGCAGAGCCCGTCGCCCTGCGGACGGCAAAACGCACGTACTGACTCGGTCAAATCGACGATGCGGCGACGCGCGGTGTCCACATCCAGCACATCGGTATTCACCTGACCAGCCTACGTATTTGCCCATTGTCATGGCCAATCCTGCGGAGGAAGGTGGTGAGAGGACCGGTGGCGCCGCTGGGGCGCCGCCCCCAGACAAGGAGGGCTAGACATGTATGCGCGCTCCACGACGATCCAGGCGCAGCCGTCGTCCATCGACGCCGGAATCGCGCACGTCCGAGACGCGGTGATGCCGGCGCTGAGCGAAGTCGACGGCTGCATCGGCTTGTCGTTGTTGGTCGACCGCGAATCGGGCCGCTGTATCGCGACCTCGGCGTGGGAAGACGAAGCAGCCATGCACGCCAGCGCCAGAGGCGCCCGCTCGCTGCGTGATCAGGCCGCACAGACGTTCGGCGGCAGCCCGACGATCGACGAGTGGGAGATCGCCGTGCTGCACCGTGATCACCGCTCGGGCCCGAGCGCCTGCGTGCGCGCCACGTGGTTGACGATGCGGCCCGAGCAGTTCGACCGGGCGATCGAGTTCTACCGGGAGTCGGTGCTGCCCGCGATCGAAGACCTCGACGGCTTCTGCAGCGCCAGCCTGATGATCGACCGTGCGTCGTGGCGGGCGGTGTCGTCGTCGACGTTTGACAGCGTGGAGGCCATGCAGCGCAACGCGGATCGAGCCCGCTCGCTGCGGACCGCGCGGCTTCGCGATCTCGGCGCCGACCAGCACGACGTCGGCGAGTTCGAGTTGGCGCTCGCGCACCTGCGGGTGCCCGAGTTGGTTTAGGCGCTCAGCGTTTGGCGATCAGCGCCGCGCGCTCGAGGGTGGCCTGGGCCATTTTCACGTGTGCGGCGTCGACCAGAACGCCGTTGACGCCGACCGCGCCCAGCCCTTTCTGCTCGCCTTCGCGGTAGGCCGCGACGTTGCGCTCGGCCAGCGCGATCTCTTCGTCGGTGGGTGCATAGACCCGGTTGGCGACGTCGATCTGACTGGGGTGAATGGCCCATTTGCCGGTGTAGCCCATCAGCGCCGCCCGTAGCGCGTCGCGCTCGTAACCCGCCAGGTTGCCGTAATCCGGGTAGGGCGCGTCGATCGCGTCGATGCCGGCGATCCGGGCGGCGACGATCACCTTGTTGCGGGCGTAGGCCCAAAAATCGCCCGGGTATTCGCCGAGCGGGTCGAAGTTGGTGTCCACCCGAGCCCCCTGTGATAGCGAGAAGTCGCCGACACCGAAGATCAGCGCGTCCAGTCGTGGGCTGGCGACCGCGATCTCCTCGGCGTTGGCCAGACCTTCGACCTCTTCGATGAGCACCTCGAGGCGGATCTGACGCCTCAGGCCGAGCTTGGTCTCCAGCTGGGTGAGCAGTACGTCGACCCACCAGACATCCCGTGCCCGAAGCGCTTTCGGGATGATGATGGTGTCGAGATTGTCCCGGGCCCCAGTCACGACCTCGACGATGTCGTCGTGGCACCACTGGGTGTCGAGCCCGTTGATGCGGATCGCGCGCGCGGTGTGGCCCCAGTCGAGCTCGTTGAGCGCCGCGATGGCCTTGCCGCGAGCCGCCTCCTTGTGTGCCGGCGCGGTGGCGTCCTCCAGGTCCAGGAACACCAGGTCGGCGTCTGAGGCGGCGGCCTTGGCGAACATGTGGTCGTTCGCGGCGGGCACGGCAAGTTCCGAGCGGCGCAGCAGCGACGTCATGCGGATGCTCCTTTCACAGCACACCCTGGGCATGCAGGTCGTCGAGGTCGTGGGCGGTCAAGCCGAGCAGCTCGCCGTACACCTCGGCGTTGTTCTCGCCGATCCGCGGGCCGAGGTGTCCCACCCGACCGGTCGCGCCGGAGAATCGTGGCACCGGCGCCTGGACGGTCATCGCCCCGAGTTCGTCGTCGGCGACCCGTAGGAAGACTTCGCGGTGCGCGAGTTGCTCGTCGGCGACCAATTGGGTGATGTCGTACACCGGGGCAGCGGCCACTTCGGCGGCATCCAAGATGGCCATCGCCTCGTCGAGTGTCTTGGTGACCACCCAGTCGGCGACCACCTGGTCGACCTCGCGGGCCCGCGCCAGCCGGCGCTGCGGATCGGAGAAGTCGGCGTCGTCAACCAGCTCGCTGCGACCGATCGCGCGAAAGACTCTCAGCGCCAACGCCGGTGAGCTCCCCGACATCGCCAGCCACTTGTCGTCGGCGGTGCGGTAGGTGTTGCGCGGCGCCGAGATGTCCCAGCGGTTGCCCGTCCTGGTGGGCACCAGCCCGAGCTGGTCGTAGCCCAGCAGCGTCTGCTCCAGCAGCCGCGCCAGCGGATCGATCAGGTTGATGTCTATCAGCTGCCCCGGCGCGCCGTGCACGTCGCGGTGATAGAGCGCCATCATGACTGCGTAGGCCGCGTTCAGCGAAGCCACCCCGTCGGCAAGCATGAAGGGCGGCAACGTCGGTGGGCCGTTCTCCGCACCGGTGATGTTGGCGAAACCGCTCATCGCCTCGCCGAGCGTGCCGAAGCCGGGGCGCTCACTCTTGGGGCCGGACAGCCCGTAACCGGTGATGTGCAGCATGACGATCTTGTCGTTGACGGCCCGCAGCGCTTCGTAGTCCAGACCCCACTTGCGCAGGGTCGCGGGCCGGGTGTTGACGATCACCACGTCGGCATGTTCGACCAGTCGTCGCAGCAGCGCCTGACCTTCGGCGATGCGCAGATTGAGGGTGATCGATCGCTTGTTGCGCGACAACGACTTCCACATCAGGCCGACGCCGTCGACTTGGTTACCCCAGGTGCGGATCGGGTCGCCCCCGTCGGGCTGCTCGATCTTGATGACGTCGGCGCCGAACTCGCCGAGGTAGGTGGCGGCAAGCGGCGCCGCGGCCAGCGTGGCGACGTCGAGGATCCGGATGCCTTCGAGCATCATGCTCCGACGGGCACACCGAGCGGCTGTTGCAATCCGAGGTGATCGCGCAACGTCGGCCCACTGTAGGAGTCGCGGAACAGCTTGCGGCGCTGCAACTCCGGGACCACCATCCGGACCACATCCTCAAATGCACCGGGCAAATGCGTTGCGGCCAAGACGAATCCGTCGCAAGCGCCGCCGTGGAACCACTCCTCCATCTGATCGGCGACCTGCTTTCCGGTACCGACGAAACGCGGGCCCTGCAGCAGGGTGGCACGGTGGCCGGCCAGGTCGCGCAGCGTGATCTTGTCACCGATGTGGGCGCGCAGGTTCTGCACCAAGCCGCGGATGCCCGAGACGTTTTCGATCAGTTCGTCGGTGATCGGGTCGTCGAGGCTGTGCTTGGCGAAGTCGTAGTTCATCAGCTCCGACAATAGGGTCAGCGACGCCATCGGATGCACCAGGTCGTTGAGAAACACCTGCTCGCGTTCCCTGGCGTGCTCTTCGGTCTCGCCGACCACGGCGTAGGCCATCGGGCAGATCTTGACCGCATCCGGGTCACGGCCGGCGGCGCCGATGCGTTCCTTCTGGTCGGCGTAGTGGCTGCGGGCGACCTCGAGGCCGGGGTCTCCGGTGAAGATCAAATCGGCCCAGCGCGAGGCGAATTCGCGTCCGCGGCCTGACGATCCGGCCTGGATGAGGACCGGCCGGCCCTGCGGGGTTCGCGGCACCGTGAGCGGCCCACGCACCGAGAAGAATTCGCCGACGTGGTTGAGCTCGTGAACTTTGTCCGGATCGGCGAAGATGCCGTTGACCCGGTCGTGCAGGATCGCGTCGTCCTCCCAGGTGTCCCACAGCCCGACGGTCGCCTCGAGAAACTCCTCGGCGCGGTCGTAGCGGGCGTCATGGCCCAGATGCGTGTCGAGGCCGAAGTTTTGCGCCTCGCCGTCGTTGACCGAGGTGACGATGTTCCACGCCGCCCGACCGCCGGACAGATGGTCGAGCGTGGCGAAGGTCCGGGCGATATGGAACGGCGTGTAGTAGGTCGTGGAACCAGTGGCGCCCAGCCCGATGTGCGAGGTCGCCTGCGCGAGCACACCCAGCACGATTGAGAGGTCGAGCTTCACCGGACGGGCGCCGTACTTGACCGCCTCGGCTACCGAGCCGCCGTAAATGGCGGGCATGGCCAACCGATCATCGAAGAACATCAAGTCGAAGCAGCCTTGCTCGAGTTGCCGGCCGATCTTCGCGTAGTACGACGCGTCGAGATAGCCGTGCTCGGTGGCCGGATGACGCCACGATCCGGCATAGACCGATGAGCTGCCTGCTTGCATGAAGGCGACGAGTGCCATGTGTCGTGTACTCATCGTTGATGTCTAACATCTGATATATCAGATTTCAAGTCAGTAATGTCACCTGCCCCGCTTCGCGGGGACGCCTCAGCGCTTGCGCCGGATGATCGCCCGCAGCTTCTCCAGACGCGCACCGATATCCCGCTCGGCGCCGCGAGCGGTCGGCCGGTAGTAGTCCACGCCGACCAACTCGTCAGGCGGATACTGTTGCGGCACAACGCCGTCCGGGTCGTCGTGCGAGTATTTGTAGCCTTTGGCGTTGCCCAGCGCCGCAGCGCCCGAATAGTGCCCGTCGCGAAGATGCGGCGGCACCAGGCCCGCCTTGCCGGCGCTGATGTCCTGCATCGCGGCCCCGATCGCCGACGTGACGGCGTTCGACTTCGGAGCGGTCGCCAGATAGACGGTGGCGTGGGCCAATGTCAGCTTGGCCTCGGGCATCCCGATCAGCGCGACCGTTTGCGCCGCCGCGACCGCGGTCTGCAGCCCCAGCGGGTCGGCCATGCCGATGTCCTCGCTGGCCAGGATCATCAGCCGGCGGGCGATGAATCGCGGATCCTCGCCGGCGACCAGCATGCGGGCCAGATAGTGCAGTGCGGCGTCGACGTCGCTGCCGCGCACCGACTTGATGAAGGCGCTGATCACGTCGTAGTGCTGGTCACCGTCACGGTCGTACCGCACCGCGGCCTTGTCCAGCGACTGTTCGATGGTTTCGACCGTGACCTGCTCCCCCGCCTCGGCCGCCACCTCCAACGCGGTCAGCGCCCGCCGAGCGTCCCCCGCGGCCAACCGGACCAGCAGCTCGACGGCCTCGGGTGTCACCTGTACCCGACCGTCCAGCCCTCGCGGATCATCGACGGCGCGCTGCACCACAGCGCGGACGTCATCGGAGCTCAACGGGTGCAATTGCAGGATCAGCGATCGCGACAACAGCGGCGCGACAACGGAAAACGACGGATTCTCAGTGGTCGCCGCCACCAGCAGCACAACCCGGTTCTCGACGGCGGCCAGCAACGCGTCCTGCTGGGTCTTGGAGAACCGGTGCACCTCGTCGATGAACAACACGGTCTGTTCGCCGTGGGCAGCGGCGCGCCGGGCGGTGTCGATGACCGCGCGAACCTCCTTGACCCCCGCCGACAACGCCGACAGCGCCTCGAAACGCCGCCCGGTGGCCCGCGACACCAGCGATGCCAGCGTCGTTTTCCCGCTTCCCGGCGGGCCGTACAGGATGGCCGACGCCATGCCCGAGCCCTCGACCAGCCTTCGCAGGGGCGAGCCGGGTTGTAGCAGATGATCCTGCCCGACGACTTCCTCGAGGCTGGCCGGCCGCATCCGCACGGCCAGTGGCGCGCCGGCCGATCCACCGACCGCCGGGTCGCCGAGACTGTCCTCGTCGGGGACGTCGAACAGACCGTCAGGCACGGAGTCAGGCATACCACGTCAGCACGACACGTAAGCGCCCAGTGTGAGGTCTCAGCACGGTCGCCGAATACTTGCTAAGTTCGCCAATGCGCACGCCTGGACAACTTCCGACGACGAGGCAGGAGCGGCAATGAGCCAACCTCCGGAGCACCCTGGCTACCCGAGCGAGCCTTACGGAGGTAACCCCAACCAGGGTGACTATCCGCCGCCGCCCGGCTACGGACCGCCCGCCGGTCCGCCCCCTGGATACGGGCCACCGCCGGGCCAGTCGCAGCCCGGCTACGGGCCGCCGCCGGGGTACGGAACGCCGCCGCCTCCGCCGGGCTATGGCGCACCACCGCCTCCGCCCGGCTACGGCCCACCACCGGGCTACGGACCTCCGCCCGGCTACGGCCCGCCACCGGGCTACGGACCTCCGCCCGGCTACTCGGGCGCTCCCGGCTACGGGTCAGGGCCGGGTTCGGTGTTCAACATCGGTGACGCGTTCAACTGGTCGTGGAATAAGTTCAGCAAGAACATTGGTCCGCTGGTGTTGGCGGCACTCGTCTATGGCGTGATCGGCGTGGTCGTGCACGGCCTGGTCTTCGTGGTCCTAGGCGGCGCAACGGCCAACACCGCAACCGACGGCGACTACGGCACGTCGTTCGCGGCGAGCCTCGGCGCGGGCGGCACATTGGCGCTGTCCATCGTGACCTTCGTGTTCGGCATCTTCGTGCAGGCCGCGTTTCTGTCCGGCGCGCTCGACCTCGCCGACGGCAGGCCAGTTTCTGTTGGGTCGTTCTTCAAGCCGCGCAACTTCGGCAAAGTGATTCTGGCCGGCGCGCTGCTGAGCGTGATCAGCGCGGTGCTGGACCTGATCTCGCTGCTGGGCTTCCTGTTCGCGTTGCTGTCGTTCATCGCGATCGTCGTGTTCACCTTCTTCGCGCTGTTCACGATTGCTTTCGCGACCGACCGCGCGCTGCCGCCGGTCGATGCGCTCAAGGCCAGCGTCAGCACCGTCCGGGCCCACGTCGGGGACACGCTGGTCTCGTTCTTGGTGCAGGCCCTGGTGGTGGTGGTGGGCTTGTTCGCTTGCGGTGTCGGCATTTTGGTGGCCGGTCCGTTGGCGCTGCTGATCCAGGTGTACACCTACCGCAGGCTCTCCGGGGGTCCGGTAGCGCCGCCTACTCCCTAGCGCGCCGAACGGCGCTAGGGGGTAGTGACGAAGTCGATCAACTCTTCAACTCGCCCGATCAGCGCCGCGTCCAGATCGGCCCAGTCCCGTACCCGCCCGCGGATGCGGCGCCACGCCGCCGCGATGTCGGCCTGATCGTGGTGCGGCCAGCCGAGGGCCTGGCAGATGCCGTGCTTCCACTCGGTATGGCGTGGGATCACCGGCCATTCCGACAGTCCGAGCCGATCCGGCTTGACCGCTTGCCAGATGTCGACGAACGGGTGACCGACGACCAGCGTGTACGCGCCCGCAGGGCTGCGCTGCACCGCTTCGGCCAGTCGCGATTCCTTCGATCCGGCCACCAGATGGTCGACCAGCACGCCCAGTCGGCGTTGCGGGCCGGGCCGGAATTGCTTGACGATATCGACGAGATCGTCAACACCGCCTAGGTATTCGACTACTACCCCTTCGATGCGCAGGTCGTCGCCCCACACCTGCTCGACGAGTTCGGCATCGTGGCGTCCTTCGACGTAGATCCGGCCGGTCCTGGCGACTCGGGCGCGCGCTCCGGCCACCGCCACCGAGCCGGACGCCGTACGGGTCGCGACCTTCGGCGACGGGCCCCGCGGAGCGGTCAGGATCACCGGTTTACCGTCGAGCAGATAGCCCGGGCCTACCGGAAACGACTTGCGGCGGCCGTCGCGGTCCTCGAGCTGCATCCGGTCGTACTCGACGCTGACGATCGCACCCACATAGCCGGTCTGCGCGTCCTCCACGACCATGCCGAGTTCTATTGCCGTTTCGGCAGACCGGGGCTTGCGGGCGTGATGCGGGTCGCGTGCCAGGACATCGGAACCGTAGCGATCAGTCACGCGAGCGATCCTAGAAAGGATCGGCGGCCAACCGGGGTTACGCCACTCCGCTGACACCACACCGAAATACGGAGTTGGCCACGCTGCGACCCGGCGGCCGATGTGATGAGATCTGCGGTATGACTACCTGTCCGGGTTTCGGCGCGCCGGACATCGTCGGTCTGCGGCACGTGCGTAGCGTCCTGCAGTGATGTCTTCGGCAGATATGGCAGTGCACTCCAGCGACTCGTCGGCGGCCGCTCACCCTCGCACCGACGTCGATCGGCTGCTGGCCGGATACCGCGCGGCGCGTGCGCAGGAGACACTGTTCGATCTGCGCCCTCCCGCGCAACGCGGTCCGGTGATCGGCTACGACGAATTCGTCGACGAGGCCGGAAATGTGCGACCGGCGTGGGCGAAACTCGCGGATGCCGTGGGCGACCGTGGCCGGGAGGGACTGACTCGGCTCAGCTCCGCGGTGCGCCAGCTGGTCGGCAACGACGACATCACTTACACCCGAGTCGATCCCGCGAAGGGCACCGCACTCGGCGCTCAGGGTGAGCCACGACCCTGGCGGCTGGACCCGCTGCCGCTGGTGGTGTCGGCTCCTGATTGGGACCTGCTGGAAACCGGTCTCGTGCAACGGTCGCGAGTGCTCAACGCGGTGCTGGCCGACCTGTACGGTGGCCGCCGTTCGCTGACCGAGGGTGTGTTACCGCCGGAGTTGCTGTTCGCCCATCCCGGTTATGTGCGCGCCGCCAATGGAATCGAGGTGCCGGGGAACCACCAGCTCTTTATGCACGCCTGCGATGTCAGCCGGCTTTCCGATGGCACCTTCGTGGTCAACGCCGACTGGACCCAGGCCCCGTCGGGCGCCGGTTATGCGCTTGCCGATCGGCGGGTGCTGGCGCAGGCGCTACCCGACCTCTATGAGCAGGTTGGGCCGCGGCCGACGACGCCGTTCGCTCAGGCGTTGCGGCTGGCCCTGATCGACGCGGCACCCGACGGGGTGCAGGACCCGGTTGTGGTGGTGCTAAGTCCGGGAATCTATTCCGAAACCTCCTTCGATCACGCGTATCTCGCTACCCTGCTCGGTTTCCCGCTCGTGGAAAGCGCCGATCTGGTGGTCCGCGACGGCAAACTCTGGATGCGTTCACTGGGCACGCTCAAACGGGTCGACGTGGTCTTCCGTCGTGTCGACGCCACCTACACCGACCCGCTCGACCTGCGGGCCGATTCCCGGCTCGGGGTGGCAGGCCTGGTGGAAGCACAGCACCGTGGGACGGTGACCGTGGTGAACACTGTTGGCAGCGGTATTCTGGAAAGCGCTGGGCTACAACGCTTTATGCCTCAGTTGGCGACTCGCCTGCTCGGTGAAGCCCCCCTGCTGTCCACCGCGCCCAGCTATTGGGGCGGCATCGACAACGAACGGTCGCATCTACTCGCGAACCTCTCGTCTCTGTTGATCAGGCCGACCATCGGCGGACAAACGCTTGTCGGCCCGACACTTTCGGCCGAGCGACTGGCCGACCTCGCGGCCGCTATCACGGCGATGCCGTGGCAGTGGGTCGGTCAGGAATTACCGCAGTTTTCCTCGGCGCCCACCAGCCACGCCGCCGAATTGTCCGCGAGCGGCGTGGGCCTGCGATTGTTCACCGTGGCCCAACGCGGCGGCTATGCGCCAATGCTCGGCGGGCTCGGTTACGTGCTGGCGCCGGGGCCGGCCGCGTATATTCTGAAAACGGTTGCGGCGAAGGATGTCTGGGTCCAGCCCACGGACCGGTCGCGAACCGAGGCGGTGACGTTGCCCGCTCCGGAGATGCCGGCCAAGGCAGGTGCGGGCACGCTTGGGGTCAGCTCGCCGCGGGTGCTCTCCGACCTGTTTTGGATGGGGCGTTACGGCGAGCGCGCCGAGAACATGGCTCGCCTACTGATCGCGACCCGGCGGCGTTACTACGAATTCCGCCACCGGCAAGAGATTTCGGAAAGTCAGTGCGTGCCGGTGCTGATGGCGGCACTCGGTCACATCACCGGCACCGATCCCGGACCCGACGACCATGCCGAGACGATTGCGATCGCGCCGTCGACGTTGTGGTCGCTGACCATGGACCGCGATCGACCGGGCGCTCTGGTGCACTCGGTGGACCGGCTGGCGCTGGCGGCCAGGGCGGTGCGCGATCAGCTGTCCAGCGACACCTGGGTGGTGCTGGCTGGGGTCGAGCGCGCACTGGCCCACGAGGCCGAGCCGCCGGACTCGCTGGCCGAAGCGGACGCGGTCCTATCGGCGGCGCAGTCGCAGACCTTGACGGGAATGCTGACGCTGGCCGGGGTGGCCGCCGAGTCGATGGTGCAGGACGTCGGCTGGACGATCATGGACATCGGCAAGCGCATTGAACGCGGCCTGGCCCTGACCGCGCTGCTCAATGCCACACTGACCACAGTCCTGGCGCCGGCCGCCGAACGCACCGTCATCGAATCAACGCTCATCGCAACGGAATCCGCGGTGACCTACCGGCGCCGTACCGCGGGTCAGGTCAGTGTGGCAGCGCTGGCGGAGTTGATGCTGTTCGACGCGACCAACCCTCGGTCGCTGGTCTATCAACTGGAGCGGCTCCATGTCGACCTCGGCGACCTGCCCGGATCGTCGGGGTCGTCACGTCCGCAGCGCATGGTCGCCGAGATCAGCACCCTGCTGCGGCGTTCGCATCCCGCCGAATTGGAATCGATCTCCGGAGCCGGACGCCGTCGACAATTGGCCAAGCTACTGAACGCGGTTCACGACGCGCTGCGCGAGTTGGCCGACGTGATCACCGCGACGCAACTGGCCCTGCCGGGCGGCATGCAGCCGCTGTGGGGTGGAGAAGAACGACGAATCATGCCCTAACCGGATCGGCCCTGCCCGACAGCGCGGTCACCTCGTCGATGACGCCGTGAATGAACTTCATTTTGGCCAGCACGGCGACGGGCAGCACGAACGGGTACAGATCGTCGTGACCCATCGACCGGTTCACCATATTCAGCGACCATGACACCGGCAGCCACATGTCGATGATGGTCATGAAGGCACTCGGCCCCAGGACTGGACGGTCGAAAGTGGCTGTCGCCGGAGCGAATCCCGACCACGCCGCGGTGTCAAGGGTGTCGCGGATATGGAGGTAGTGCGCGAACGTCTCGGCCCAGTCTTCGGCCGGATGCATAGTGGCGTACGACGAGACGTAATTCTGCTCCCAGCCCGCGGGCGCTCCTTCGCTGTAGTGCCGGTCCAACGCCTGTTGGTAGTCGGCATTGGGGTCGCCGAACAGCTCCTCGAACCGTTCAGAGAAGTCCGCCGACGGCGCCACCAACCGGTAGAAGTAGTAGTGCCCGACTTCGTGGCGGAAGTGTCCGAGCAGGGTGCGATACGGCTCGTCCATCTCCACCCGGAGTTGCTCGCGGTGCACGTCGTCGCCCTCTGCCAGATCCAGGGTGATGACGCCGCTGGCGTGTCCGGTCGTCACCGACTCGTGGGCGCTGGACAGCAGGCGAAAAGCCAGGCCGTAGTTCGGATCCTCGTAGCGGCCGATGATCGGCAGCTTGAGTTCGTGCAGCTCGGCGATCAGCCGGCGTTTGGCGGCCTCGGCCCGCGCGAACTCCGCCAACCCGGGCTTGTCGGCGTCGTTCGGCCGTTCGATGGTCAGCGAGCAGGACGCGCATAGACCTCCGGGATCAGGGATGCGAACCAGCCAATTGCACTCTGCGAGATAACGATTGGCGCACAGCTCGTATTCGCTGGCACTGACGAAACCGGCGTGCCGGGCGTCCTCGCCGGTGGTGATCACCAGCAGCGCCATCTCGTCGGGCGAGAATCCCAGCGCGCTGCCGCACGCCAGGCACGCCGAGTTCTCGAACGTCAGACGCTGGCCGCAGTTGGGACAGTGGAAATCACGCATACAACTCGTCACCTTCATACGGCGCTACGTCGACGGCGACGTCGATCACGCTGTTCTGAGAATTGGTGTAAATGATGCCGCGAAGCGGCGGGACATCAGCGTAGTCACGGCCGCGACCGACGATCACGTACCGCTCGTCGACCATCTGATTGTTGGTGGGATCCATTCCCAGCCACTCGAATTGGCCGGGTGGCTGTGGTGTCCAGATCGCGGCCCAGGCGTGGGTCGCGTCGATACCGATCATGCGTTCCTTTCCTGGCGGCGGGTTGGTGGCCAGGTATCCGGACACATAACTGGCTGCCAGACCATTGGCGCGCAAGCAGGCGATGGCCAAGCGAGCGAAATCCTGACATACCCCTTCGCGAGCACTCAGAACCTCATTGACTCCCGTCGACACCGTGGTCGAGCCGGATCGATAGGTGAAGTCGGTGTAGATCCGCGACGTCAGGTCACGCAACACCTCGACCAGCGGCCGCCCCGGCGTGAAACTCGGCGTCGCGTACTCACGGACCTCATCGGTGATTTCCGCCGGATTCAGGTCGAGAGCGAACTCGATGGCCAGCGCCCCGCGCACGCCTGCCGGGCGGGCGAGCTCCCACGGCTCCAGCGCCGGCCCGCCACCCCAGCGCTCCGGCGGCGACGGATACACCTCGACGATGGACTCACCGGTGACGGTCAGCTGCTGATGCGGCTCGGTGACGTGAAAGTAGGAGCTGATGTTTCCGTAGCTGTCCTGGCTTGTCGAGCTGTCCGACGGGGTCGGTGAAATCCGCAGCTCGTGCATAAGGCAGCGCTGCCGCGGCAGGTCGCGCGGGGTGAGAAAGCCGCGACCATAGGAACTGGTCACCACGTCCGAGTACCGGTATTCGGTGCGATGGGTGATCCGGTAGCGGGCTCCCGGGCCCCACGGGCGTTGACCCGGTGATCGCCCTGAATCGCTGGCCGGGCTCGGCGATGTCACGGTGCAACACTAGTGAGGCCCTGGACCGGCCGCAGCGGCGCAGCCCGATCCGCTCCTGGCACCGCCCGCTGGGAGCACAATGGTTCATGGCCACCTGGGACGATGTCGCCGGCGTCGTCGGAGCGCTGCCTCTCACCGAGGAGCGGTCGCCGCATGAATGGCGAATCGGCAAAAAGCTGATCGCCTGGGAACGCCCGCTGCGCCCATCGGACCGCGACGCGCTGAGCGCGCTCGGCATCGACCCACCCGAAGGCGACATCCTCGGGGTTCGGGTTGCCAACGAGGGCGTCAAGTTCACGCTGATCGCTGACGAACCCGCGGTGTATTTCACGACCCCCCACTTCGACGGCTACCCAGCCGTGCTGTTGCGGCTCGCGGCGATCGACGAGCGCGGACTGCGCGAGCTGATCGTCGAGGCATGGCTTCACCAGGCGCCAAAACGCCTGGTCCAAGAGTTTCTCGGCACTGCCGATTAGCTGGTCCCGATGTATCTCCTGTCACTTGAGTAACAGGAGTATCACAAGTCACTCTAATTGACTCCATCACGACAAGATAACTTCCTACTCATATAACTCACTAGTTATAAATTGCCTCAATAAGCTCACTGATTAACTTCAATTACTTTCAGCAACACAAAACACGTTATTAAACTTTAATCTCACCAATTACTAAAGCCCCACTCATTGACTCCTTTCACTCCTGCTTGTTAGACCTGTTAAATGAGTCGTTTAGGCGGGCTTCTGAGCACAATGTGCAAGCACCTGGTGCTAGCCACCTTGGTTGTCCTAGGCATGACGCTGCTGGTCAACCCGACCACTGGCGTGGCCTACGCGGATGGCATGAACTGGGATGCTGTGGCGCAATGCGAATCGGGCGGAAACTGGCACGCAAACACCGGCAACGGGTTTTATGGCGGACTGCAATTCAAGCCGTCTACCTGGGCCGCCAACGGCGGCGTCGGCGACCCGGCGATGGCGTCGCGTGAGCAACAAATCGCGGTGGCAAATCGGGTGGTTGCCACCCAGGGGCCTGGCGCCTGGCCCAAGTGCGGCGGGAACGGCCAGCTGTTCCCGATCCAAGTCGTCAACATCTTCATGCATCCGGTGCGCGGCACGTTGCAGACGCTGTGGTCGTTGGTCCCGCATTAGGTCGTTCACGGGCGACGTGACAATGCCGTGATAGGTGCCGTGATAGCTCTGTAACCGCGTGCTTCGAGGGGTCGGTTGACGGGCTAACTATCCGGCGGGGCTAACTGCTCGGTTGCAGCTCGAAGACCGGGATGACCCGCGAGGTCTTCGCCTGATACTCGGCGAAACCCGGGGCGGCCGCGGCGATTTTCGGGAAGAGCTCGTCGCGTTGGGCCCGGGGCAGTTCGCGCGCAATGACATCAGAGGAGTCGTTGCCGATCTCGATCTGCGCGGACGGGTTGGCCCGAAGGTTGTGCACCCACCCGGGATTTACGTCCGCGCCGGCGAACGAACCGATGATCACCAGTTTGTCGTCGATCCTGAAATAAGCCAGCGGGGACACCCGGGGCCGGCCCGATTTGGCGCCCGTCGTAGTGAGCAACAGCAAGTTGGCGCCCTCGAACTGGCCGCCAACCTTGCCGTCGTTGGCCCGGAACTCGTCGGTGATGCTCTGGTTGAACGTTTTGAGCGCTTCGTTGTCAGGAAATCCTTCAGGCATGCCCCGACAACGAAGCGACAGCGGTTGACTATTCCTTGCCGTCGGCCGCGGGCTTGGGTGTCCGCTTCTCGTCGGGGTTGGCGTCGATGCCCGATTCCTTGCGCTGTTGCGCGGTGATCGGCGCCGGGGCGTCGGTCAACGGGTCGACGCCGCCGCCGGACTTGGGGAACGCGATGACCTCGCGGATCGAGTCGGCGCCAGACAGCAGCTGGACAATCCGGTCCCATCCGAAGGCGATGCCGCCGTGCGGCGGTGCACCAAAAGTGAAGGCGTCCAACAAGAATCCGAACTTCTCCTGTGCTTCGGCGGCGCCGATGCCCATCATCTCGAATACGCGTTCCTGAACGTCGCGGCGGTGGATACGGATCGAGCCGCCACCGATCTCGTTGCCGTTGCAGACGATGTCGTAGGCGTCGGCGAGCGCCTTGCCCGGATCGCTGTCGAAGGTGGCCTCCGACTCGGGCTTGGGCGAGGTGAAGGCGTGGTGCACGGCGGTCCAGGCGCCGCTGCCCAGCGCGACGTCACCGGCGGCGGTGGCGTCGTCGGCCGGCTCGAACAGTGGAAAGTCCACAACCCAGGTGAACGCCCAGGCGCCCGGGTCGATCAGATCCAGTCGCTTCGCGATCTCGTCACGGGCGGCTCCCAGCAGTGCGCGGGACGACTTCGCCGCGCCCGCCGAGAAGAAGACGCAGTCTCCAGGTACGGCGCCGACGTGGGCAGCCAAGCCGTCGCGCTCGGCGTCCGACAAGTTCTTCGCGACCGGACCGCCCAGCGTGCCGTCGTCACCGACCAGCACGTAGGCCAGGCCCTTATGACCGCGCTGCTTGGCGAACTCCTGCCAGCCGTCCAGCGTGCGGCGCGGCTGCGAGGCCCCGCCGGACATCACCACCGCGCCGACATAGGGCGCCTGGAACACCCGAAAAGTGGTGTCGGAGAAGAACTCTGTGCATTCGACGAGTTCGACCCCAAACCGCAGGTCGGGTCGGTCCGTGCCGAACCGCCGCATCGCCTCGGCATAGCTGATTCGCGGTACCGGTAGCGGTATGTCGTAGCCGATCAACGCCCACACCGCTTTGAGCACCTGCTCGGCGGTCGCGATGACGTCGTCGGCCTCGACGAAACTCATCTCCATGTCGAGCTGGGTGAACTCCGGCTGGCGGTCGGCGCGGAAGTCCTCGTCGCGGTAACAGCGCGCGATCTGGTAGTACCGCTCCATGCCGGCCACCATCAGCAGCTGCTTGAACAGCTGAGGACTCTGCGGCAGCGCGTAGAAGGAGCCGGGCTGCAGGCGGGCCGGCACCAAGAAGTCACGCGCGCCTTCCGGTGTCGAGCGCGTCATCGTCGGCGTTTCGATCTCGACGAAATCCTGGCCGGCCAGCACGCCGCGCGCCGCGGCATTCACCTTGGACCGCAACCGGATTGCGTTACCGGGCCCTTCACGGCGCAGATCCAGGTAGCGGTAGCGCAGCCGGACTTCCTCACCGGCGGGCTCGTCGAGCTGGAAAGGCAGCGGAGCGCACTCCCCCAACACGGTCAGCGCCGTCGCGTTGACTTCGATCTCGCCGGTGGCGATCTCGGCGTTGGCGTTACCCTCCGGCCGGATCTCGACGACGCCCTCGACGGCGATGCAGAACTCGGCGCGCAGTCGATGCGCCTGGGCCAGTACGTCCTCGGCGCGGAAGACCACCTGGGACACGCCCGTCGCGTCGCGCAGGTCGATGAAGATCACCCCACCGTGGTCGCGCCGACGCGCGACCCACCCGGCCAGCGTCACCTGCTGCCCGGCGTGGGTAGCCCGCAATGACCCGGCGGCATGACTGCGCAGCACAAATACTCCTCGTAACGGTGGGAACGACAGCCCAGTCTAGAGCCGGGATTTTCACGAGGAACGATGGATCTCATGGATGTAGCTGTTGTCGGTCCCGGGGCGGTCGGAACGACGTTCGCCGCTTACCTGTCCGCTGCCGGCCACCAGGTTCTGGTCTGTGGCCGAACGGCGCGAACACAGATCGAGCTGAGGCCCGATGGCGCCGATGCGATTGTCGTGCGTGGCCCGGTTCGCACCGATCCCACCGACATCGCGGGCCCGGTCGAGGTGGTCGTGCTTGCGGTGAAGGCGACCCAGAATGCGGATGCGGCTAGGTGGCTGGCACGGCTATGCGATGAGCGCACGAGCGTCGTCGTCGCGCAGAACGGCGTCGAACAGGTCGAACAGGTGCAACCGTTCTGCTCATCGTCGACCGTCATCCCGGGCATTGTCTGGTTTTCGGCCGAGACCCAGCCAGAGGGTTGGGTACGACTACGCGGCGAGGCGCGGCTGGCGCTGCCGACCGGGCCGGCCGCGACCACGTTCGCCGACCTGTGGCGCGCGGCCGGCGGTACCGCCGACTGCGATCCGGACTTCGTCTCCGCCGCCTGGCGGAAGCTGCTGGTCAACGCGGTCGCCGGCATGATGGTGCTGACTGGTCGTCGATCCGGCATGTTCCGCCGTGACGACCTCGCGGAACTGGCACAACGCTACGCGGCGGAATGCCTCGACGTTGCCCGCGCCGACGGGGCTCAGCTACCCGACGATGTCGCCGCCGGCACGGTGGAGATGTTTCGTGAGGCACCGGCCGACATGGGCACCTCGATGCTGGCCGACCGCGAGGCCGGCCGCCCCCAAGAGTGGGACATCCGCAACGGTGTGATCATCCGCAAGGCCCGCACCCACGGAATCGCGACGCCGATCAGCGATGTGTTGGTGCCGCTACTTGCGGCGTCCAGCGACGGGCCGGGCTAAGCGCGGGCGCTCGGAATCGTTTGTCGCAGATGCCGGGACGTATCTCGTTACTTGAGAGACGTCGCAGCGAGTACTGAGACTTTCCTCAGTTGAACACCTCCAGTCCGCGACGCGCGCTTACAGGCCGAGACCGGCGGCCGACCCGACGACAAATAGCTCAGGGACGACGAAGGTGAGGTACTCGTAGCCGGTGAGGGCGGAGTCCAGCGCGCCGGAAAAGTCGCCACTCGCCAAGTCGGACGCCGCCGTAGTCAAATCACCGAATCCGATCAGTTCCAGGGTCGGTGCGACGATCAGCGCGTCGTTGAAGTCCGCGGGCGTCGGAATCGTCCAACTCAGCGAGGAGCCGATCGGCTCACCCAGTAGCGCCGCGAGCGACCCCTGTAGAAGATTGTTCGGCACCGAAAGAAGGTCGTCATCCACACCGCCGTAGAACACCGCCAGGCCGTCGGCCAGATCGCCGTTGACGAAATCCGCGTTGGCAAGGGTGAACGCTTCTTGGCCGAGAGCAAAGTCGCCCTGCACAGCGTTGAAGATGTCGGTGAACGGGTCGTCGGCGCGCGCGACCGCGGCGGTGCCGGTAGCGATCATGTACGCAGTCACGAGGGCGCCTAATATTGCCGCTAGCAAGATTCCGCCTCGCGATGTGCCGAACATGTGTGGTGCTCCAATCTGCGCTTTGTCAGTCAATAACGGTACTGAGAGTTTGCCAGCCGTAACTTATCATTCTTTCAGCTTGAGACAACCCCCGTTACCCGTACATAGCCCGCCCGCCAAATTGGAAGCGAAATCCGCCTCATCGGACTTCAGGCGCAGCAGGCGCGCCGACAGCCGGGACCGGACCTGCGGGCACGTCGACTCTCAGCGATTGTTCGAACGTTGTCCGACGCCGACTTGTGGCCGGAGCGGACCAGCGTGATCACCACGGTGGTGACGTGATCAGTCGAGAACAGTGCGGGATGGGCACCACGAGAATCCTCCACATGCCCGGCGGGATCACCGCGACGAGGATTACCCATGTGTGAGAACCGTTCACCCGCATGGCTTTTCGGCTCGACGGGTCCGAGCGATAACCGATTATCGGCTTTCCCCACAGTCACCCCAAACCGGGCGAGGAATCGCTGCGCCCGTCCACTCGGCCCTCGCGTTCGGCGATCAGCGGAAGGACGGGACTCTGGGCCATCGCGCGAACGAACAGACCGCTGGCGGCAGGACTGGCCAGTAACGCCAATACCGAAGTGGCACCGGCGGATTCACAAGAACATGGCGCGACACGACCTATCCGCGCATCGGCCGTGCGCCGCTCACGTCCGGCGACCACACCGTCGCGGGCAGGCAAGCTGCGTCGCGGACCTTCAGGTCGTTTCGCCCCCCGCGACCATCGATCGGCTTTGCGGCGGCAGCGGCCAGTGCTCGAGCGCGTCGCGGACCCCGCTCCAGGGTGACAGCGGCGCCGGCGCGGCAAATCGACCTTCGCCGACCGGTTGTTGGGCGTAGGGCACCCCTGCCACACCGCGATACCGTCTTCGACAATCCCGCGAAGCTTGCCGAGGGCCGTGTGGGCGAGAGCGGGAACTTCGACAACCGCGGGCACGCCCGAATCGTAGTGTGCAAAGCTGATGTTGCCGGGCCGGCAAGACGTGATAAACCGCGACGGAGAATGCGATGACCTTCAACGAGGGTATGCAGATCGACACCAGCACGACGGCGTCATCTGGAGGCGGCGGAGGACGGGGAATCGCCATCGGCGGCGGCCTGGGCGGGTTGTTGTTCCTCGTGGTCGCCTTGCTGCTCGGGGTTGACCCCGGCAAAGTCACGAACCAGTTGCCCGCGCCGAGTGCCGGCCAGGACGTCGCGCCCGGGTTCGACTTGAGCAACTGTAAAACCGGAGCCGACGCCAACCAATACGTGCAATGCCGGGTGGTCGCTACCGGCAACTCCGTCGATGCGGTGTGGAAGCAGCTGATGCGCGGCTACACCCGCCCCCGGGTCCGGCTGTTCAGCGACCAGGTGAATACCGGCTGCGGCGCGGCCACCACCGAAGTGGGCCCGTTCTACTGCCCGGTGGATAAGACCGCCTACTTCGACACCGGCTTCTTCGACGTGCTGAAAACCCAATTCGGTTCAAGCGGTGGGCCATTGGCGCAGGAGTACGTGGTCGCGCACGAGTTCGGGCACCATGTGCAAGACCTGCAGGGCTCGCTCGGCCGCGCACAGCAGGGCGCGCAGGGCGCCAACGGCAACGGTGTACGCACCGAACTACAGGCTGACTGCTATGCGGGCGTGTGGGCGCACTACGCCTCCACCACCAAGCAGGAAAGCACCGGCGTTCCGTTTCTGGAACCGTTGAGCGACAAGGACATAGCCGACGCGCTCTCAGCAGCGTCATCGGTCGGCGACGACCGAATCCAGAAGGCCGCGACCGGCCGGGTCAATCCGGAGTCGTGGACCCACGGATCCTCAGAGCAGCGTCAACACTGGTTCACGGTCGGCTACCAGACCGGCGACCCCAACCAGTGCGACACCTACCACGCACCGGATCTGAACTAGGTCAAAACAGCGTCGGGGCGGCGATCTCGGCGGCGGGGCGGGGGGTCGCGGTTTCGAACCGCCGCGAGACTCCACCCAGCCCGTGTGCGGCTATCAGGGGAGTTGCGCGCGCCCGCAGGTCGTCGCGGTATGACGGCGGCAAATACGCTCCGCGCCGGTACAATTCGCGGTATTTGCCCACCAGGTGCGGATAGGTTTGTGACAGCCACGACATGAACCAGCCGCGGGTCGATGCCCGCAGATGCAGACCGAACACCGTGACACCGCTGGCCCCTGCTGCCGCGATCTGTCGCAGCAGACCGTCGAGATGCTCAACAGAGTCGGTCAGGTATGGCAGCACCGGCGCGACCATCACGTGACAGTCCAAGCCGGCGTCGCGAATAGCGGCGATCAGTCCGAGCCGTGCCTGCGGACTGGGGGTCCCCGGTTCTACCTGCTTGTGCAGTTCTGGGTCGCCGACGGCGAGGGACACCGAGACGCCAACCGGAATCTGCGCGGCAGCGTCGGCGATCAGCGGTAGATCGCGGCGCAGCAGCGTCCCCTTGGTCAGAATCGACAGCGGAGTGCCTGACTCCGCAAGCGCGCCGATGATCCCCGGCATCAGCGCGTAACGGCCCTCGGCGCGTTGGTAGGGGTCGGTATTGGTGCCCAGTGCGACGGTGTCACGATTCCACGACGGTCGCCTCAGTTCGCGGCGCAGAACATCGACAACGTTCGTCTTGACGACGACTTGAGTGTCGAAGTCGTTGCCACAGTTGAACTCCAGATATTCGTGCGTCGGCCGGGCGAAGCAGTACCGACAGGCGTGCGAGCAACCGCGGTAGCCGTTGACGGTGTATTGGAAGGGCAGCGCGGGGGCGTGCGGGACTTTGTTCAGCGCCGATTTACACAACACCTCATGAAAGGTGATGCCATCGAACTGCGGCGTGCTGACGCTACGGACAAAGCCGATCCGCTCAAGTCCTGGCAAGGCGCCGTCGTCCACCCGGACCTGTTGGGAATCCCAACGCATAGGCATATGCGAACACATGTTCGATGCCATGTCAATCCAACCGACACGGCACTCGGACTGCGGCCAACGATGGCGCTCGTCGCCAATACGGCTGCGGTGAGCGGCTTGTCATTTAAGCTGGACCATCGTGACGTCTAATACTGACGGCCCAAAAGACAATAAAAATCTTAAGTGGGCTATGGGTGGGGTGGCCGCGGTTGCCGTATTGGCGACGGTCGTCGCGGCTGTATTGCTATTCGGCGACGGAGGTTCCGGGGGGCCAAAAGGCGGGTCCGACAACGGGCCAGGTCAGGAAACGGCGGCCGTTGCCAGCGCGAGAGACACGGGGCCGGTTGCAGTCATCACCGACGACCCTAGTTGTACTGCCTGGACGTCGATCAACAACGAATTGGCTAACAGCGGTCAGGGGCTGTGGAATGACCGCGACCGGTCCGTGCCGGCGGCGGCCTGGAACCCGAAGCAGCGTGCGCAGTTCATCGCCGCCGGGCAATCGATGCGCAACGCGGCGGCGCAGGCGGTCGGTTTGGTCAAGCTGACACCGCACCGCCTCATGCGCGAGCTCTATCAACAGTTCATCGCCTACGCGCGTACGTACTCCGAGCGGATCCCGAAATACACGCCGGCAGACAACAATTTGGCCGGCGCCGCGAACAGCGCGTCCTCTGCGCTGGGGGCGATCTGCGCTGCCATCAGCGATGGATCGGCCGCGGCCCGCGGCCCGCTGGTGTCGCCGTCGCCGCCTCCGTCGGACATTGCGCCGGTAGGCAATCTGGCAAGCCCGCAGCCGTTTCTCACCTCCGACAACAATGTGTGCCGGGAATGGAAAGCGGCGCTGGACCAGTTCGGCCAAAGGACTGCGCAATGGCAGCAGATGGATCCCAACGTTCCGTCGATCTACTGGAACAAGGAACAGAAGGCGGTCAACTACGCCGTGGGACCGGTGATGAACTCGTTCGCAGGCAAATTGGAACAGCTTGGGAAGCAAAGCGACAACGCGATCTGGCAGGACCTCGCCAACCTGTCGGCTCAGTACCGTCGCGCGTTTGTGACCGCACTGCCGACCTACACGCCGACCGACAACCATTTGGCCAACGCGGCCAACTTTGCGTCCACGGTCATTCTCGGGGGTTGCGCGGCCGTCGCGGAGTAGCCGCTCGCGATTGGCGCGACTAGAAGTTTCGATCGCCGAGTGCCGCAGTAAGCAACGGCGGTCAAATCGACGCTCACGACAGCAACGGCCGCTCTTGCTTGTCTCGACTATCAGCTGAGGCAAACCTGAGAAGCCGGGCTTCGCCGGTGGATAATCCCGCGGCAAGTCACTGCGGATGCCGCTGGATGCTGGTCTGCTACAACAGCTTTGGGCACGGTGACGCGACGGATACCCCGTCGCAACGACAACGCACCGGGCATTGACTGCCCGGTGCGTTGACCCGCGAAGAGGTAGAGGGTTCAGGCCCAGCTGGACCCGACGGCGGAGTCGGTGGACGACATGTTGTTGCCCGCCGTCTGCACCTTCTGGCCGTGGCTGTTGGCTTGTTCGTAGATGACCTGGAAGTTGCGGCCCAACTGGGTGATGAACTCCTGGCACGCCACCGAACCCGAGCCACCCCAGAAGTCACCGGCAGCCAGCACATCGCGAACGATGGCCTGGTGCTCGGCCTCCAACGAGGCAGCCTGGGCACGGATCAGCGCGCCGTGGGCATCGACATCACCGAACTGGTAACTGATCGACATCTTGTTTCTCCTAAGTCTGTTCGGTGATCGGCTAGCTGGACAGGATCTGCTGAGAGCCCTGCTCTTGGGACTCGTAGTTGTTGGCGTCGCGGATCAACCCATCCCGGACACCGTGCAGCATGTTCACGATGTTGCGGAACGCGGTGTTCATCTGACCCATGGTGTCGTGCGACGTCAGCTGAGCGGTACCGCTCCAGCCGGCCCCGGCGATGTTCTGGCTCGACGCCCACATCTTGCGGGCCTCGTCCTCAACGGTCTGCGCGTGAACGTCGAAACGTCCCGCCATCGCCCGCATCTCGTGCGGGTCAGTCATAAAACGCGTAGGCATAACTCTCTCCTTCTATTTCACTGTCATGTCTTGGGTTAATGCGTCCTGCAGCAAAGGCATCCCCCCGGTTCTCATCCGCCAGCCGGCGTGCGAGTCTCAACTTTCACGGACGCCGTCTTGGCGGCCTGTGTGCCCATGCCACGTCCATTCATCGCGCCCATCAGGGCCTGGGTGTACGGGCTGGTTGGGAGGTTCCCCGCGGACGCGATCGGCGAAGCAACGCTGTTGGCTGGCAGCACCGGCGCCGCGCGCACCATCTCGGGAGCATTCTGGGCCCATCCATGCGGGACCGACAGGCCGCTGAGGCGTCCTGCCCCAGCAAGCTGCGCGGTGATCTGCGATCCGAACCCGCGCATCTGACCCGATATGCTGCCGATCAGCGCTTTCAACTTACCGTCGACCAGCGACTGCACGTCGGCGAGCATGGCCTGCTGGCTGGCCTGCATGGCTTGGCTAGCAACCATCGAATTGCCCAGGCTCATAAACATCTTGCCCGCCGTGGTACCGAGCATGGTCGCGTAGTAGGTGGCCTGGATGGGTAGCAGCGCGCCGGTCGAGCCGACAGCTGCAGTGGTGCCCGTTGCCGTCCCCGCACCTGTCGCCGTGCCCGCGGTCTGAGCGGCAGCGGGTGCGGCCAGCGCCGTTGCGCTGGAAAGGCTGTTACCGGATGTTGTGCTGGAATTTCCGGTCAAGGATGGAGCCAAGTTCTGCAGGGCGGTAATCACATCGGTGCCGGAGTTCGTCGCCGTGTTCGTCGCCGTCTGGGTGGCTGCGGCCGCATCGGCGGACGTTCCGCCGTCGCTGGTCGAGGGCGCCGGAGTCTGCTGGGGCAACACGACAGCCTGCTGCGAGGTCATCGCGTAGGTATCCATCGTCAGGCCGTCCTGAAACCACATCTCCATGTAGTGCGCTTCGGTCGCCATGATGGCGGGGGTGTTCTGGCCCAGGAAGTTGGTCGCGACCAACGCCGCCAGCAACGCCCGGTTGGCTGCGATCACAGCCGGTGGCACCGTCGAGGCGAACGCTCCCTCGTACGCGGCGGCGGCGAACGACGCCTGAGCGGAGGTCTGCGCGGCCTGTCCGGCGGTAGTTGACAGCCACTCGACGTAAGGGGTCGTCGCCGCCAACATTCGCGCTGATGATGGGCCCAACCACGTCGACCCGGTGAGTTGCGCGAGCACCGATTGGTATGACGCCGCGGTCGACTCGAGATCAGCGGCCAGCTCGCTCCACGCCGACGCAGCCGCCATCAGCGGCCCCGACCCCGCGCCGCTGTACATCAAGCTGGAGTTGATCTCCGGCGGAAAAATCATGAAACTCATCGACCCAGGCCCCCCTTAGCCGGCAGCAGCTGCATTCTCCGCCTCGGTCAGCGCGTACGCCCCCGCCCCGGAACGCAACGCAGCTACTACTTGTTCGTGTACTGCCGCCGCTTGAGCGGCGATCTGCTGATATGCGGCACCGTGATTACCGAATTGCGCTGCCGTCATCGCCGAAACAATATCTGACGCGGCCGGTGCCAGACCGGTGGTTGGCGTCGCCGCGGCAGCGTTTCTCGCCGCCATTGCGTCGCCAAGTCCGGCCAGACCGCCCGCGGCCCCGGACAGATCCTCCGGTTGCGCAGTTACGAACGACACCGAATCCTCCTTCAGCACAGGGATCAGACCCGTGCTGGCCGCAGGATCAGTTAATGCAATTAACTGATCCGCAAAGTGGGCACGTTTGAGGTCTGACAGTTGCGCAAGCTTAAATCACAGAAGCGCATCTTGTGCTGAGAAAATCCAAAGAGACATTGCACTGGCGACAATTTTTTCGGCCGCTCATACGACGCGTTCCCACCGGCGGCCCTGGTAGGTGAAAATTTCCCTAACGGACCATAGCTATTGGACGTATGCCAGTAGTTTGGTCAACGCCCGCCGGCCGAGGTCTCCCGGTCGGTTAGGCGTCGCGGCCCTCGCACCCAATCGCGAACGGCACCAGGCACGTTCAGCAAACTTTCACTGCCCCGTGAATAACGTAAACCTTTTGATGTCAGAGCAATTCGCCGACGGACGCTGCGCTCGTCGGCCATCAGGCGGCAAGCGCAGCGGGGCTGGCGACGCGGTAGAGGCGGCGGCCTGCACCCCGCCCATATGCCGTCCCGGAGCGGACGCCCCCAGTGCGACCCAATGACGTCCGGGTGCCGGCGGTAAGCCGCCTCCGGAAAAGGCGCGGCATCAATTGTGGTTTGGTCGATATTCAAACTGATCGCGTTGTTATTGATCGGCAGATACACATCATGATCAAAATCTCGTGCCCATCACAAAGCTGAGAAAATGCTTAAAAATAGCGGGTTATGAACGTCTCCCGGCGTCGCCGTACGCCGATGCAGTGGCGGATCGAGGGAGGAGGTGTCATGCCGCGCTGATCAGGAGCTCGCCGACCAATGTCCCCTCGCGTTCACGCCGCCGGGGCCGTTCTACGTATTCCCCGGTCAGCGCTCACCGATCTTCGGCACGCGGGAGGTATGAAAGAGACATGGTGGACGAGCCGCAACCGGACGAGGGCGCGAAGCCGGCATCGGGCATCAGCCGCCGAACGCTGCTGACAACCAGCGCGACGACGACAATCATTGGCGCCGGACTGGGAGCGGGGGCCGTCGCACTCGTCGGCCCGTCCAGGCGCGGGACGAGCTTGTGGCGCCAGCCCACCCGCCGCGGCGCCCAACCGGTGGGCGGCCTGCACCTGCAATTCGGTCGCGACGCGTCCAGCGAAGTCGTCGTGTCATGGCACACCACTGATCCAGTGAGCAACCCACGCGTCATGGCGGGCACTTCCACCGGAGGCTTCGGCCGCACCGTGCCCGCTGAGACCCGCACCTACAGTGACGCCCAATCAAAGACCGAAGTCCGGGTGCACCACGCGAGAATCGACAACCTCGCCCCCGATACCGACTATGTGTACGCCGCCGTGCACGACGGCACCGACCCGGAGCTGGGCACCGTGCGTACTGCGCCGTCAGGGCGAAGTCCGTTGCGGTTCACCAGTTTCGGTGACCAGGCAACGCCGACATTGGGCCGGCTGCAGAAGGACAGCTATCGCAGCGACAACCTGGGGTCTCCGGCCGCCGGGGACATCACCACCGCGATCGAGCGCATCGGACCGCTGTTCAACCTGGTCAACGGCGACCTTTGCTACGCGAACCTGGCCCACGACCGCATTCGCACCTGGTCGGACTGGTTCGACAACAACACCCGCTCCGCGCGCTACCGACCGTGGATGCCGGCCGCGGGCAACCACGAGAACGAATTGGGCAACGGCCCAATCGGTTACGCCGCGTACCAGACTTACTTCGCCGTGCCAGACGCGGGATCGGACGCTGAACTCCGCGGCCTGTGGTATTCGTTCACCGCCGGCTCGGTGCGGGTCATCAGTCTCAACAACGACGACATCTGCTACCAGGACGGTGGCAACTCTTATGTCCGCAACTATTCCGGTGGCGCGCAAAAGCGTTGGCTCGAAACAGAACTGGCGCAGGCGCGCGCCGACAAGCGGGTGGACTGGGTGATCGTCTGCATGCACCAGACCGCGGTATCGACGGCCGATCACACCAATGGCGCCGACCTGGGTATCCGCCAGGACTGGCTGCCGCTGTTCGACCGCTACCAAGTCGACCTGGTGGTGTGCGGCCACGAGCATCACTACGAACGCTCGCACCCGATCCGCGGAGCACTTGACACCGAGACCCGAACGCCGATTCCTGCGCAAGACCACGGCGACACGATCGACACGACGAAGGGAACCGTGCACGTCGTCATCGGCGGCGGGGGAACATCTGCGCCGTCGAACGGTCTGTTCTTTCCCCAGCCGCGATGCCGGGTGGTGACCGGTATCAGCGACTCCCAAGACGCACTCGGACGGCATGTGCCCAATTACGTGATCGAAGAAGCGCCATGGTCGGCCTTTCGGGACAGCAAGAACCCCTATGGCTTCGTCGCCTTCGACGTCGACCCCGGGCCACCGGGGGGCAACACCTCGATCAAGGCGACCCACTACGCCGTCAACGGCCCCTACGGCGCGATCAGCGTGGTGGAGCAGTTCACGCTCACGCGGCCTCGGGGCGGCTGAATGTTTCCAACCCGGCTACATCCACGGCTTTTCCCCCGGCGCGTCGCTCGCGCTCTGGCCGGCCGCGACGCCTCGTCGCTGGCCGGCGGCCCTCTGGCCTACTGATAACGTCATTACCGCTTTACGTCAATGGAACTCTCGGAAGGCGTCAGATGGCGGAGTCGGTAGCGGAATTCGCCGAGCGGGCCCGCGCGTGGCTCGCCGAGAACATGCCCCGCATCGCCGACCCGAACAATCCGCCCTACGCGGACCGCGGCGAAGAAGAGTCCTGGCAGCACGTGCGCCAATTGCAGCGACGGCTCCACGACGGTGGCTTCGCCGGCATTTGTTTTCCCACCGAGTACGGCGGCCTCGGCCTCGACATCGCCTACCAGAAGGCGTTCAACGACGTAAGCGCTTGCTACGAGCTGCCGCTGATCTTGAACACCCCGACGTTCACCATCTGCTGCGCGACGATCCTCGACACCGCCAGCGAAGAACAGAAGCGGCAACACATCTCGGCCGCGCTGCGCGGCGACGAGGTGCTCGTCCAGCTGCTGTCGGAGCCCAGCGGCGGCTCTGACCTGGCCGGCGTGATCACCCGCGCCGAGCGGCGCGGTGACAAGTGGATCGTCAACGGTGCCAAGACCTGGAGCACCGGGGCCTTCGCCGCCGACTACGGGCTGTTACTGGCCCGGACCAACTGGAACGTACCCAAGCACGAGGGCCTGACGATGTTCCTGGTTCGCCTCGACAGCCCCGGCATCACCCTGCGTCGCATCACACAGGTCAACGGATCCACCGAGTTCTGTGAGGAATTCTTCGACGACCTCGAACTCGACGACGACGCCGTGGTCGGCGAGGTCGACAAGGGGTGGGACGTGGCCTCCCGCCAGCTCTATCACGAGCGGCGCGCGGTTGGCGGCGGCTCGGAATTCGCCAGCGGCAGCGGCGCGGAAAACAATCAGGAGCAGTCCCCGGACTATCACGCGATGATTCGCGCGGCGGGGCTATCCGGCAACGAGCGGGCGCGCGAGGCGGCCGGCCGCGCGCTGACCCACCGCGCGGTCTGGCAACAACTGATCGACCACGTCTTCCGGGGCGTGCTCGATGGATCACTGCCTCCGACCGGTGGATCACTGATCCGGCTGTTTCAGGCCGAGGAAGTGGCGCGCGAGGTCGACACCGCGCTGACCATCGCCGGTAGCGCCGGTGTCGTCGACGGGCCGGCCGACTTGATATTCGTCGGTGAGCGCTACCTGTCCCGGCAGACGGCAGCACTCGGTGGTGGCACCACGGAAATGGCGCGCAACGTGATTGGCGAACGGATTCTGGGGTTCCCGCGGGAGTTCGCCGCCGATCGCGGAGTGCCGTTCAATCAAGTCAAGCACGGCCGCTCCTGAGCGCTGTCTAGCTGAGACGCGAAATAACCTCGCTGACAACGGAATCGACCGCGACGTCGACCTGCTCACCAGTCGCCAGGTCCTTGATACCAACGGTTCCCGCGTCGATGTCGCGGTCACCGGCGACCAACGCCACCCGTGCACCGGACCGGTCGGCGGCCCGCATCGCGCCCTTGAGGCCGCGATCGCCGTAAGCAAGATCCACCCGCACGCCGGCCGCGCGCAGGTGTCCGGCCAGCACCGCCAGCCGCAACTTGGCTTGCTCGCCCAGCGGCGCGCCGAAGACATCGCAGCGCGACGTCGGCCCGATGTCCTTGCCTTCAGCCCGCAGCGCCAGCAGTGCCCGGTCGACCCCGAGCCCAAATCCGATGCCGGACAGGTCTTGCCCGCCGAGTTGGCTCATCAGGCCGTCGTAACGACCACCACCGCCGATGCCCGACTGCGCACCCAGCCCGTCATGCACGAATTCGAAGGTGGTCTTGGTGTAGTAGTCGAGTCCGCGAACCATCCTCGGATTGATGACGTACGGCACATCCAGCCCGTCGAGGTGGGCGAGCACGGTCTCAAAATGCTGCTTGGCTTCATCGGACAGATGGTCCAGCATCACCGGAGCGTCGGCCGTCATCGCCTTGATCTCCGGACGTTTGTCGTCGAGCACCCTCAGCGGGTTGATCTCGGCGCGCTTGCGGGTCTCCTCATCGAGCTTGAGGTGAAACAGGAAGTCCTGCAACAACTCCCGATACTGCGGGCGACACGTGTCATCACCCAGCGAGGTGATTTCCAATCGGAACCCATTTAGGCCGAGCGATCTGAAGCCCGCATCGGCGACGGCGATCACCTCGGCGTCCAGGGCGGCGTCATCAACCCCGATGGCTTCGACACCGACCTGTTGCAATTGCCGATAGCGGCCGGCCTGGGGCCGTTCGTAGCGGAAGAACGGACCTGAATAACACAGCTTGACCGGCAGCGCGCCGCGATCCAGACCATGCTCGATCACCGCACGCACCACCCCCGCGGTGCCCTCGGGCCGCAGCGTCACCGAGCGGTCGCCGCGGTCGGCGAAGGTGTACATCTCCTTCGACACCACGTCGGTGGATTCCCCCACCCCGCGGGCGAACAGCGCGGTGTCTTCGAAAATCGGCAACTCGATATCGCTGTAGCCGGCCCGGCGGGCGGAGTCCAGCAGTGCTGAGCGGACGGCGACGAACCGCGCCGAATCGGGCGGAACGTAATCCGGGACGCCCTTGGGCGCGGAAAACGACGGCAATTGGCTCACGGGCTAAGCCCCTCGATGTACGGATTCGAGCGTCGCTCTTCACCGATCGTGGTGGAGTTGCCGTGGCCAGGCAGTACCACGGTGTGGTCGTCGAGGATCAGCAGCTTGTCGACGATCGAGCGCAGCAAATCCCGGCCGCTGCCACCGAACAAGTCGGTGCGGCCCACCGACTGCTGAAACAGTGTGTCGCCGGTGAACACCATCTCTTTATCGCCGCTGACCCGGAAGATCACCGATCCGCGGGTGTGACCTGGCGTGTGGTCGACGGTGACGCCGATTCCGCCCAGGTCGATCTTTTCGCCGTCGCGGTCCAACTCAATCACCTGCTTGGGTTCCCGGAAGATCGCGGCAAGCAACAGTTGACCGATCTTGGGTCCGAAGTCCTTGATCGGGTCGGTCAGCATGAAGCGGTCTTCGGGATGGATGTACGTCGGGCAACCGAATGTGTCGGACACCTTCTGAGCAGACCAGATGTGGTCGATGTGGCCGTGGGTGAGCAGCACCGCCGCCGGGGTCAGCCGGTTTTTGTCCAGGATGCGACGCAGCTGGCCCATCGCGCGCTGGCCCGGGTCGACGACGATGGCGTCGGCCCCGGCGTGGGGCGCCAGCACGTAGCAGTTGCACTGCAGCAACCCGGCGGGGAATCCGGTGATCAACACGATGCCCAGTTTCCCATCCAGGCAATCGCCGACGGGTCGCGCCACCCTGATCGGGGGTGAACTGGCACACTCGTCTCCGACCCAGCCCGTGATCACGAAGGGACCGGCGGTGCCGAGCAACGAACAGCGACGTGCGTCAGCCAAGCGGAAATTGGAGCGGCAACTCGAACGCCGTGCCCAGCAAGCCCGTCGTCGTCGAACCCTGGCAATCATCGGAGGATCGGTCGCGGCCGTGGTCGTGATCGCCGCGATCGTGGCAACCGTGGTTCTGACCACTCACGACGACAAAAAGAATTCGACCAGTTCAAACACCTCCTCCAGCGCGGCCCCCAGCGCGACAGGCGCGCCACTACCGGCGTTCAAGCCGAGCGAGGCGGTCGGCGCCAACTGCCAGTACCCGCCGTCCGCTGCGCAGGCGGCCAAACCGGCGAAGCCACCCCGGACCGGCAAGGTGCCCACCGACCCGGCGCAGGTCAGCGTCAGCATGGTCACCAATCAGGGTCACATCGGTCTGCTGCTGGCAAACAACGAATCACCCTGCACCGTCAACAGTTTCGCGAGTCTGGCACAGCAGAAGTTCTTCGACGACACCAAATGCCACCGCCTGACCCTGTCGATCCTGCAGTGCGGCGACCCCAGCGCCGACGGCACCGGCGGTCCGGGGTACCAGTTCGCCGACGAGTACCCGGTCGACCAGTACAAGCAGGGCGACCCGGCGGCGCACGAACCGGTGATCTATCCGCGGGGCACGCTGGCCATGGCCAACAGCGGACCGAATACCAACGGCAGCCAGTTCTTCCTGGTGTACAAGGACACGCCGTTGCCACCGGCATACACCGTCTACGGCAAGATCCAGCAGGACGGACTGGACACTCTCGACAAGATCGCCAAGGGCGGCATCGCCGGTGGCGGCCAGGACGGACCGCCGGCTTCCGAGGTAAACGTCAAGTCAGTGATGTTGGACTGATGACGATGAGACTCACTCGAATCGCAGCCACACTGGGAGCTCTCACCGTTGCCGTGACCGTGACGTCGTGCACTCACCACAACGCCGGCACGAAGACCGCCACCACGTCGGCGAGTTCCGCGCCGGCCGCAACGTCCACCACGCCACCCGCGCCGCCGGTGACCGGCCCGAAGCTGCCGCCGTTCGCTCCGTCGCCTGCCGTGGGCGCGAACTGCCAGTACCCTCGGACCACCGGGCCGGCCGGCAAACAGGCCGCACCACCACCGAATGGCAAGGCTTCGACCGATCCGGCGACGGTCGGACTGACGATCGTCACCGACCGCGGCCGAATTGCCCTGCAGCTAGCGAACAACGAATCGCCCTGCACCGTAACCAGTTTCGTAAATCTCGCGCAGCAGGCGTACTTCGACAACACCGAATGCCACCGGCTGACGACCGCCCGTGCGCTCTCGGTATTGCAGTGCGGAGATCCGCGGGGCGACGGAACCGGTTCTCCCGGCTACGAATTCGCCAATGAGTACCCGACCACGCAGTATCCGCCCGGCGACCCGGCACTTAAGAAGCCTGTCGTGTATCCACGGGGAACGCTGGCGATGGCCAACGCGGGACCCGGCACCAACGGTAGCCAGTTCTTCATGGTCTACCGCGACTCGTTGCTTCCCCCCAACTACACGGTGTTTGGCACGATCAACCAGACCGGGTTGGACGTCCTGGACAAGATCGCCGCAGGCGGCGTTGTCGGCGGCAAAGACGACGGCACACCCGCCAACGAGGTCACCATCACCTCAGCTCGCCGGGACTGACCTCTCGACGTAGGCGTGCGCCGCACGCCGGATGAAGTCGTCGGTGGGCGTCGGATGCCAGCCGAGGTCACGAGAGGCTTTGGCGTGACTGGCCGGTGAGGTCAGCTCCACCAGTCGCGCGCTCTGTCTACTCATCGGAAAGTCCTTGCGCAGCAACGCACCCAGCGCGTCATTGACCCAACCCAAGCCATACATGACCGCCATCGGGATACCCAGCCGCGGCGGCCGGGCGCCCACGGCCTGCGCGGCGATCGTCATCAGTTCACGCTGACTCATGTAGCGGTCGGAGATGATGTAGCGCTCGCCGATCCGGCCTTTCTCCGAAGCCAACAGCAGCGCGCTGGCGACGTCGTCGATGCCGACGACTTCCGAGCCGACGCCGCGGACATAAAACGGCATCTTGCCCTGCGCAGCCATCTTGACGAACATCCCTTGCCGCGGTTGCCAATCCGGTGGCCCGTATGGATTCGACACGTTGGTAACCACCGCCGGGAGGCCACGATCCGCGCCGTAGGACAGCACGAGATTTTCGGCGGCTCGCCGCGATTCGATGTAGCCGCCGGCCTTGTCGGCCCAATTGAACGGGGTGTCCTCGTCGACAGTCTCACCGTCGAGCCCGACAGCAATGGTGCCGATTGTGCTCAGGAACACGAAGCGCCGAAGGTTCGCGGTCACCGCCACATCGAGCACGTGCCTAAGGGCCTCGACATTGGTCTTGAACAGTGGCGCGGGATCCCGCAACTCCGCCCTGGTGTCGACGACGCAGTAATACACCACGTCGCGGTCCGCCATCGCGGTGGCAACCCCGGCGCTGTCGAAGAGATCGCCGTAGTGCCGGTCGAGGCGTAGGCCATCGATTCCCTTGGTGGAGCTGGTCTTTCGAAGCAATACCCGCACGTCGGCACCGTGGGCCGCCAGGTGACGGGTCACGCAGGCACCGACGTTGCCGCTGGCACCCATGACCAGGGCCCGCTGTCCGGTTACCGTCACTCGTCAGGCCGCTGAGGTCACCCGGTAGACGTCGTAGACGCCTTCGACATTGCGGACCACGTCGAGCAGGTGACCGAGATGCTTGGGGTCGCCCATCTCGAAAGTGAAGCGGCTGATCGCCACTCGGTCGCCGGCGGAGGTTGTGACGGAGGCCGACAGGATGTTCACCCGTTCGTCGGCAAGCACACGGGTCACGTCCGAGAGCAACCGGTGCCGGTCCAGAGCCTCGACCTGGATGGCGACCAGGAACACCGACGACGGCGACGGCGCCCAGTGCACCTCGATGATCCGCTCGGATTGATGTTGCAAGGACGTGGCGTTGGTGCAGTCGGTACGGTGCACGCTGACTCCCCCACCGCGAGTAACGAATCCGAGGATCTGATCGCCGGGCACCGGCGTGCAGCACTTGGCCAGCTTGCTCAGCACACCCGGTGCGCCCGGCACCGAAACCCCAACGTCGTCGCTGCGCGGACGGCGCGGAATGGCGGTGAGCGTGGAACGCTCGGCGAGGTCTTCCTCGGCCTGGTCGATCCCGCCGAGTTCGACCAGCAACCGCTGCACCACATGCTTGGCCGAGATGTGGCCCTCGCCCACCGCGGTGTAAAGCGCCGATACGTCGGCGTAGTGCAGCTCGTTGGCCACTGCCGCCATCGAGCCGCCATTGACCAGGCGCTGCAACGGAAGTCCGCCGCGGCGTACTTCGCGGGTGATCGCGTCTTTGCCGGTTTCGAGCGCTTCCTCGCGACGCTCCTTGGCGAACCACTGCCGGATCTTGGTCTTCGCCCGAGGCGAGACGACGAATTGCTGCCAGTCGCGTGACGGCCCGGCGGTAACCGCCTTGGAAGTGAAAACCTCGACCACTTCGCCGTTGTCCAGCTTGCGCTCCAGCGCTACCAGCCGGCCGTTGACGCGGGCCCCGATACAGCGGTGCCCGACCTCGGTGTGCACGGCGTAGGCGAAGTCGACCGGGGTGGAGCCGGTGGGCAGCGTGATCACATCGCCCTTGGGCGTGAACACGAAAATCTCCTGCACCGCAAGGTCATAACGCAGCGATTCGAGGAACTCGCCGGGGTCGGCGGCCTCCCGCTGCCAGTCAAGTAGCTGACGCATCCAGGCCATGTCGTCGATTTCAGCCGCGGCATGCAAATGCGGCACGCCGTTGCGCCCCTTGGTTTCTTTGTAACGCCAGTGCGCGGCGATGCCGTACTCCGCGGTGCGGTGCATGTCGCGGGTGCGGATCTGCACCTCCAGCGGCTTGCCCTCGGGCCCGACGACCGTGGTGTGCAGCGACTGGTATACGCCGTAGCGGGGCTGGGCGATGTAGTCCTTGAACCGGCCGGCCATCGGTTGCCAGAGCGAATGCACCACGCCCACAGCGGCATAGCAGTCTCTGGTCTCCTCGCAGAGGATGCGGATGCCGACGAGGTCGTGGATGTCGTCGAAGTCGCGGCCCTTGACGATCATCTTCTGGTAAATCGACCAGTAGTGCTTGGGTCGTCCCTCGACCACCGCGTTGATCTTCGAGCCGTTGAGCGTCGCGACGATCTCGGCCCGGACCTTGGCGAGGTAAGTGTCACGCGACGGCGCCCGGCCGGCGACCAGTCGCACGATCTCCTCGTACTTCTTGGGGTGCAGGATAGCGAAGGACAAGTCCTCCAACTCCCACTTGACGGTGGCCATGCCCAGCCGATGTGCAAGTGGGGCAATCACTTCCAACGTTTCGCGGGCCTTGCGGGCCTGCTTTTCGGGCGGCAGGAAGCGCATGGTCCGCATGTTGTGCAGCCGGTCGGCCACCTTGATCACCAGCACCCGCGGATCGCGTGCCATCGCGGTGATCATCTTGCGGATCGTCTCGCCCTCGGCGGCGCTGCCCAGCACCACCCGGTCCAGCTTGGTTACCCCGTCGACCAGGTGGCCGACCTCGTCGCCGAAATCACCTGCCAGCGCCTCCAGGGTGTAGCCGGTGTCTTCGACGGTGTCGTGCAAAAGTGCCGCCACCAGAGTGGTGGTGTCCATGCCCAACTCGGCGAGGATGTTGGCCACCGCCAGTGGGTGAGTGATGTACGGGTCCCCCGAATGCCGCAGCTGGTCGGCATGCCGGCTCTCGGCCACCTCGTAGGCCCGCTGCAACAGCGACAGGTCTGCCTTCGGGTAGACCTCCCGGTGCACCGCGACCAGCGGCTCGAGCACCGGACTGATCGTGCCGCGCTGCGCGGTCATTCGTCGCGCAAGCCGGGCGCGGACCCGCCGCGACGCGCTACTGGGCGCTTTGAGGCCGATGCCCGGCTCGTTCGCCGCCTGCGCTGCAGGCGACGGGAGATCGGCAAGCTGCAGCGGCTCGGTGGGCGGCTGTATCGCCGTACCCTTGTCGTCCGCCACGTTCGTCACCTCCGACCTCCCAGGATATCCGCACCGCGACGATGCGGGACGAAGGTTCCGGCGGCGGGGCACGTGAATTGATTGCAACGACTGCGCGGACCGGTCACGCCACTAAGGAAAGATCTCACCGCTTCCGAGGTTGAAGTGTTTTTGGCAATATGAATACGGAGTTAAGCCAACGCTTCATGTTGAGCAACCGAAAGAGGACCACGCGGTGCAAACCCCACAGCTGGCGTCGGCGGACGTCGAGGTGGCCGGAGGCATAGCGCGAATCAGCGTGACCGGCGAATTCGACTTTTTCACCGTGCAGATCCTGGCGGACTCGCTGGATGACGTCTGCAGTCGTGGTCTGCAGGTGGAGCTTGATATGTCCGCGGTCAGCTTCATGGCAGCGAGCGCGCTGGGAATTATTGTCAACGCCCATCGAACCCTGACCGCCAATGGATGCAAGATCGAAATCGTCCGGCCAGCAGATGCGGTGAAACGTTTGCTGCGCTTGACCGACATGAGCTGGCTGGAAAAAGCCGATCCGATCCAAAACTAGTAGGGTGTGATGATGTCCGGGCACGAGTTAATCGTTCATACGAGCCGCGCACATGCACCGCACGATCACGTGGTGCACGTCTATACCGAAGACGCTCACCTTATGACGGAGCTCGGTAGCTTCATCACCCAAGGGTTCTCGCAGGACGACAGCGTCGTCATCGTGGCCACCGCTCCACACCGCGCGGCGATCACCAAGGCGCTCTACTCTGGCTCACAGCGTGGTACGGACACTCTCGTGATCCTGGACGCTGCCGACACGCTGCAGAAATTCATGATCGACGGCGTCCCAGATCCGGACCTGTTTGAGTCCGTGATCGGCGGGATTGTGGATGCGGCCGCGAGTAGGGGCCGACCCGTCCGGGCATTCGGCGAAATGGTGGCCGTGCTTTGGGAACAGGGCAACGTCACCGGAGCTCTGGCACTCGAGGGGTTGTGGAACGACCTGACGGCGACGCGGCAGTTCTTTTTGATGTGTGCCTATCCGAGCAGTTCCTTTGACGGTGGGTCGCTGCATGAGATGAATTCGGTATGCCAACTTCACTCCGAACTTGTCCTACTCGGAAATCCCGTTCACATGACAGAACTCCGGTTCACCGAGCAAGACCCGGTCGCATCGAAGTTGTTTCTTCCCACGGCCGCTGCCGTGCCGGTCGCGCGCCACTTCGCGATCAATACCTTGGCGGCCTGGAAATTACCGCACCTCGCCGATGACGTGGCGCTGATTGTCAGCGAGCTAGCCGCCAACGCCATCGTGCACGCCAAGACCGCCTTCCGGGTCGCGATCTCCCGGGCACCGTCAGGCGTCGTGCGGTTGGCGGTCGAGGATGCCTCGCAGTCTCAGCCGATCCTGCGCCGCGCTGGCCGGCACGACTACGGTGGACGGGGCATAGCCCTAGTTGCAGAGATCACGCGGGAATGGGGCTGCTACCTGTCTCCCGGCGGCAAGACGGTCTGGGCCGACGTCCAGGCTTGAGGATCACCCAAGCTAGCTCTAGTCCAAGCTCAAGCTGTGCACTGGCAGCGGCGCGAGGCGGTCGCGGCCGCCGAGTCCGGCGAGTTCGATGACCACCGCGGCGCTGGTCACCAGCGCGCCGGCCTGATCGAGCAGCCGATGCGCGGCAACCATCGTCCCCCCGGTGGCCAGCACGTCGTCCACGATCACAACGTTGAGACCGGCCAATTCGATCCCATCGGCGGGCAGCTCCAAACTCGCGGTGCCGTACTCGAGCTGGTAGTGCACGGTCCGTACCGGTGGCGGCAGCTTCCCCCCCTTGCGGATGGCCAGGACGCCGGTCCCGAGTCGGGCGGCGACGGCGCCACCGAGCAGGAATCCACGGGCGTCGATGCCGGCGATCAGATCGGCGCCGGAGGCGACGTCGGCGATCTCGTCGGTCACTGCGGCCAGCCCACGAGGGTCGGCAAACAACGGGGTCAGATCCTTGAACTGGATTCCCGGCGATGGGAAGTCGGCGACTTGCCGGGTCAGCGCGGCAACCAGGTCGGCTGCCGTCACCTCACCAGTACCCAACGGTCCATGTTCCAGCCGGCTCCCCAGCGGCTGGGGTTGGCGCCGACCGCGTACATCTTCTTCGACGCCAGCAAGCTCCGCTGTTGGCGATACAGCGGCAGCGTCGGCATTGCCGCCCACAGCACGGGTGCGCTTTCGGCCAGCAACCGGACCAGGTCGGCCGGGTCGGCCGACACTGCCTGCGAGGCGATGATGCCGTCGATCTGCCCGTTGGTGAAACCTGAGGCATTGTTGCCGTTGCCGGTGTGCAGGTCGTAGGCGTCCATGGCCGACGAGCCGGTCGAACCGCTTCCGGTGGCGCCGCCGGTGCTGGCCAGCAGCACGTCGACCTTGCCGTCCTTGAGTGCCTGCGGGCCGACCGAATCGGACGTGACGTCGGAGACCGCGATTCCGGCCGGGCCGCAGGCTTTGGCAATCGCGCCGACGATAGCGGCCAATCGCGCGTTGGGCCCGCGGTAGCCGACCCGGACCGTCAGCGGCTTGTTCTTCAGCTCGGTCCGGGCCGCGACCGGGTCCGCCTTGATGAATCGCGCTGCCTCGGGGATGTTTTCGGCTTGGCCGATGGCATCGTCGGCGGTGGTGTGCAGTCGCGCGTTGCTGATTGGTGACTGCGCGTCGCGCGCGATCACATCGCGCGGGGTGCACGATGCGACGGCACGACGGGCGGCGACGTCCGCGAGCGGTCCGCTCGGGGCGAAGATCAGTTGCTCGATGCCGTCGGACGCAGCGTCGTTTCGACGGTAGTTGTCGGGTGTGGCCAGCGCGCCCGACGAGCCGGCCGCCACGTCGACGACGTCGGCGCTCTTGTCGTTGACCCGATCCTGGATGTCCGCTTTCTGCGGCCAGACGGTGATCCGCTTGGTCATCGGCTTGGCGCCCCACCACTTATCGTTGGCGACCAGAACGACTGCGCCACCGTTCATCACCGATTCGATCTTGTACGGGCCGGATGACGGGAAGTGCTTGGCAACGACGCCGGACTCGGTGCCCGGCTTCAGGTTCCAGGTGGTGTTCCACGCCTGCGCGATCCGCGCGATGACGGGTCCGTTGTTGCCCAGCACCGAAGCAGCGATGTCGACGCCGAGTTCTTCGGCGATCACATGCGACGGCAGGATCGCGGTGGCGGTGAACAGCTGGTTGTAGTCGACGATGTTGCGGTCCGGGACAAAGGACACCCGCGCCTTCTTCTGCCCGGGCTGGCAATCGATCGACGTGACGTCGACGTAGCCCGCTTGGCTCGCGGCATCGAACCCGGGAAACCGGCCAGATTGAGCGGCCCACGCCAGCACCAGGTCGTCGCAGGTAACGGGTTTGCCGTCGGAGTAGACCGCGTTATCGGCGATCTGATAGTCGAGGACCAATGGCGACCCGCCGACCAGCGATATCGCGCCGAAGTCGTGGTCGGCGACGACTTGACCGTCAGGCCCGTGGTAGCCGAACCCGGTGAGCGTGCGGGCGAAAGCCTGCGCCCCGGCCGAGGCGGCGCCGCTCACCGTGTTGGTGTTGTAAGAGTCCAGCGCGCCATCGACGACGTAATCGACCTGGCCCGCCGCGCTCCCGGAGCAGCCCGTCAACAGGCCCGGCGCTGCTGCCGCAAGCATGACCACCAGACCACTGGCGGCTACACGCCGACGCCAGGCCAACATCGGGCTAGCGCTTGTTCTGCTTGCCGGTCGGCCGCGAGTGGCGGCCGGCGGGTTGCCGCGCCGGCCGAGCACCGGGGGCCGGCTTACTGGGCGGCGGCGTCGCGGCGAGAGGAGCGGGCGCCGACTTCGAGGACTCGTCGTCATCGGACGGGCTGCCCTCATCCGCGCGCTCCTGCCTCTTGGCGGGAGCCTTCGTGCCATCCGGTCCGCGGCGGCGCAGCACCCGGCGGGTGTGAGTCTTGACCAAGTCGGTCCGCTCACGCAGCGTGACCAGGAGCGGCGTGGCAAAGAAGATCGACGAGTAAGTGCCGACGATGATGCCGACCAGCTGGACCAGCGCCAGGTCCTTCAGCGTGCCGACACCGAGCAGCCACACCGCCACCACCATCAGCGCCAGCACCGGCAGCGTCGACATCAGACTGGTGTTGATCGACCTCATGAACGTCTGGTTGATCGCGAGGTTGGCTTCCTCGGCGAAGGTGCGCCTCGTCGTGTGTTGGAACGCGTGGGTGTTCTCCTCGACCTTGTCGAACACGATCACGGTGTCATAAAGCGAGAAACCCAGGATCGTCAACAGACCGATGACGGTCGCCGGAGTGACCTCGAATCCGACCAACGAGTAGATCCCGGCGGTGACGGTGAGGTCGAAAACCATTGTGGTGAGCGCAGATATCGCCATGTAGCGCTCGTAGCGAACGGTGATGTAGAGGCTGACGAGTACCAGGAACACCACCAGAGCGATGACTGCCTTATCGGTGATCTGCCCGCCCCACGTCGAGGACACCGCCGAATCGGAGATGGCCTTCTTGCTGGGTTGCCCGTCGGAACCTTTGGGCGCGTACTTGTCGAACAGTGCGTCGCGCAGCTTCTCGGTCTTGTCGTTGGACAGGGTTTCGGAGCGAATCTGCACGGTCGCCGAGGATCCGCGGCCGACCATCACCACCGTCTCCGGGTCGCTGCCCAGCGTCTGTCGGAAGACCTCCTCGACCTGGCTGACCGTGGCATGTCCCTTGTCACCGACGACCGGCATCGACATCGTCGTGCCGCCCTTAAAGTCGATGCCGAAGGTGAAGCCGCGCACCAGGATGCTGATCACCGCGATCGCGACGATCACCCCGCTGATCGCGTACCACAGCTTGCGTCGTCCGACGACCTCGAAAGCACCGGTACCGCTGTAAAGGCGGGACAAGAAGCCATGATGCGGCAGCACCGCCGAGTCGTCGCCGCTCGGGCGAACCACCCGCGCCGACTCCTTGTCGATCTCGACGGCAGTCGTGTCATCGGTGCCGGTCGTGTCTGCGTTTGACGCCATCTCGCTACCCCCGTCCCGTCGTATAGGCCCCAGACTTCGCCGCTCGCCGTTCGCGCGCCACCTGCTGGACCGCCCCCAGGCCGTTGTAGGCCGGCTTCGCCAGCCTGGTCGACTTGCCCGCCAAATAGATGAGCGGCCACGTCACCAGGAACACCACGACGGTGTCGAGGGCCGTGGTGAGTCCCAGCGTGAACGCGAACCCCTTGACCTGGCCGATCGCCAGGACGTACAGCACGGCAGCGGCCAGGAAGGTCACCGCGTTACCCGACAGGATCGTCCGACGGGCCCGCGCCCAGCCCCGGGGTATGGCGGACCGGAACCGCTTGCCGTCGCGAATCTCGTCTTTGATGCGTTCGAAGAAGACCACGAACGAGTCGGCCGTCGTACCGATACCGATGATCAGACCCGCGATGCCGGCCAGGTCCAGCGTGTAGTTGATGTATCGACCGAGCAGCACGAGGATGGCGAAAACCATTGCGCCAGAGGCTGCCAACGACAACGCCGTCAGCACGCCCAGGACTCGGTAGTACAGCAGCGAGTACAGCAGAACCAGGATCAGGCCGATCCCGCCGGCGATCAAGCCCGCTCGCAGCGACGTCAATCCCAGTGTCGCGGAGACGGTTTGGGCTTCCGACGACTCGAACGACAGCGGTAGCGAGCCGTATTTGAGGACGTTAGCTAGCTCTTTGGCGGAGCTCGCGGTGAATGGCGGATCGCCACCTGTGATCTGGGTACGCCCGCCAGGGATCGCTTCGCGAATCTGCGGTGCGCTGACCACCTGCGAGTCCAGCGTGAAGGCCGTCTGCGTGCCGATGTGGGCGGCGGTGAAATCCGCCCAGGTGTTCGCCGCTCCGCTGCGGAACTGGACGTCGACGATGTACCCGCCGCTGTGCTGATCCAGGCCAGAACTGGCGTTTTCGATCTGGTCACCGCTGATGATCGACGGCGCCAGCAGGTAGGCCTGCTTGTGGGTCTTGTCGCAGGTCACCAGCGGCAGCGCGGGATCGTCGTTACCGGCCAGGATGTCCTCCTGGAAGCAGCGGGTGGCCTCATATTGCAGCGCGAGGAACTGCACGCCCTTGTTGGTGCTCTGTCGCCATTGCCGCTCCTTGGCGATCCGCTCCGCAAGGTCCTTGCGCGGGTCCGGCGGACCGGGCTGGACCGGAGGAAGTCCCGGGGGCGCGGGCTGATCTGCGGTGGGTGACGGCGAGGCCGGAGCGGGTGACGGCGGCGCCGGGGTAGGCGTGGCCGGCGCATCCTGTGGATAGGGCCGCGGCTGTGGCGGGACGGCCGGTCCGCCGGGCGACAGTGGTTGGTTGCCAGGCAGGTCGGGTTCGACAGCGTCCCCGCCGCCGGGCAACAGCGGCTGGTTGCCGGGCAGACCGGGCGCTACCCCGGGCGCAGGTGCACCAGGGACCGCTCCTGGCGCGGGGGCACCGGGTTGCCCACCTGGCGCGCCTCGGGGGCCGCGCGGCGCAGGTAGCTGAGAACCGCCCTGCGCGCCGGCACTGTCGACGGGCAGAGCGTTGATCACCGGACGGATGTACAGGCGCGCCGTCTGACCGAGATTGCGTGCTTCGTTGCCGTCGGTCCCCGGAACAGTGATGACCAGGTTGTCACCGTCAACGATGACCTCGGAACCCGAGACGCCGAGGCCGTTCACCCGGGCGCTGATGATCGACTGCGCCTGCGACAGCGCTTCTTTGGTCGGGCGGGACCCGTCCGGTGTCCGCGCGGTCAACGTGACCCGGGTGCCACCCTGCAAATCGATGCCGAGCTTCGTGTTGGGACGCTTGTTGCCGGTGAGAAACACCAACAGGTAGACACCGATCAGCAGGACCAGGAATACCGCCAGGTAGCGGTTAGGGTGCACCGGCGCCGATGGCGATGCCACGTGTTGAGTCTCCTCCGCTCATGCGCGATGCGCTTTTGTGCAGGTCGTCAGCCCGCCGTTCGCCTCTCGGGTCCCGCTGGGTTCGACTGCACCGAAAAGGGTACGTGGCGGGCCCGCGACCTCAGTCGTTGGGCAGTCGGCCAGGCTCGTCGGACAGTTCGTCGACCTCGTCGGCCTGCGTGTCCAGGATCTCCGGTTCGAGGCGACTCGCCACCGCCAATTTGGCCCAGGTAGTCACCATTCCCGGAGCGATCTCGAGGTCGACGATGTCGTCGGTGATGCGCGTGATGGTGCCGTGCAGACCAGAGGTGGTTTGCACCTGGTCACCGACCCTCAGCGACTCGTGCAGGTCGATGGTGGCTTGCATCGCGCGCTTCTGTCGGCGCGATGCGAAGAACATGAACGCCCCCAAGACGATCAGCATCGGCAGGAAGACAACCGTTTGATTCATGAAGGCAGGGATCTTTCGTCGACGTCGTTTGACCGTCACCAGTGTGCCATCAGGCCGTCGCGGTGCTTGATCATGGAGCGATGGAACTGCTACCCGATGGACCGACGCCTACTCAGGCCGATACCCGGCCTGCATCTTTGCCCCTCGCCGAGGCCTTGCGCACCACCGGCGCCGTCCGTGAATTCACCGATCAGGCCGTCGACGACGCCGTGCTGGCCCGGGTGCTTGACACCGCCAGATTTGCGCCCAGCGGAAGCAACGCGCAGGCCTGGCGGGTGGTGGTAATCAGGGATGCCGAGAATCGTCGCCGGCTGCGCGATTGTTACCTCAAGGGTTCGCGCGATTACCTGGCGCTTGCCTCCGCCGGGCTACGGCCGTGGTCCCCGACCAATGACCGAGCCGCGGAAGCTCGGGCGCTTGCTGCCGAAAGGCCCGCAGTATCAAACGTTTTCGCTGAAAAGTTCGACGAGGTGCCGGTATTGCTGGCGCTGTTCGCCGACTTGTCGATGGTGGCGGCGATCGACCGCGACGCGGACCGCTACACGTTCGCCGCGGGCGCGTCCATCTACCCGTTCGCGTGGAACGTCATGCTGGCCGCGCGCGCGGAGGGCCTCGGCGGTGTCATCACTACGATCGCGATCCGTGAAGAGCAGGAGGTGAAAGCGATTCTCGGAGCGGCCGACCCGTTGGCGCTGGCGGCCGTGATCGCACTCGGCTATCCCGTTCGACGGCCTCGCCGACTTCGCCGCGAACCTGTGAGCTCCTTTGTGACGGTCGATTCGATCGACGGCCCGGTATTCCAGGTTTAGAGCGAGCCGGAACGTGGCAAGTGACTAACTGTCTTTCAGCGGTTTCACAATGGCTACCGAGGAGGTCTGAAGTGAAGAACCTTATTGGCCGGATGGCGGGCGCAGTGGTGCTTGCAGGGGCAACCATGGCGTTCGCGGGGCCGTCCCTCGCTGTGGCAGATCCGCCGGCCAATTGCGAGCCCGGCCAGTACTGGGACGGGTACAGCAACAAATGCCGACCGGTTGGTGAGGGCCCGGCACTCAACTGTCCCGCAGGCCAGTACTGGGACCCGAACGGCAACGTCTGCCGCGAGTTAGGGCACACGGCCGCTGGCTGATCCCCGAACGCCCGGCGGCGTCCGCTTCGGCCCGAATTCACTGGTACAACATCGGATCGAGCCTCGCGGGCGGCGCCGTTGCCGGGCTACGCTTCTGGCGTGCCCGCGATTGAGCAAAGCCGCCACCTCATCACCGAAATCCCCGGTCCCGCATCGCTTGAGCTGACCAAACGTCGCGCCGCGGCGGTATCGGCCGGCGTGGGCATGACGATGCGGGTTTTCGTCGCGCGCGCGGCGGGCGGCATCGTCGAGGACGTCGACGGCAACCGGCTGATCGACCTCGGATCGGGCATAGCGGTGACCACCGTCGGCAACTCGGCACCACGCGTGGTCGACGCGGTGCGCGATCAGGTCGCGGACTTCACCCACACCTGTTTCATGGTCACGCCGTACGAGGAATACGTGGCCGTCGCCGAACAACTCAACCGGCTTGCTCCAGGCTCGGGTGAAAAACGCTCGGCGCTGTTCAATTCCGGCTCCGAGGCGGTAGAAAACGCCATCAAGATCGCCCGCTCGTACACCAAAAAATCTGCGGTTGTGGCCTTCGACCACGCCTACCATGGCCGCACCAACATGACGATGGCGCTGACCGCGAAATCTATGCCATACAAAAGCGGATTCGGCCCGTTCGCACCGGAGATCTACCGCGCACCGATGTCCTATCCCTACCGCGACGGGCTGATCGATAAGGAAATGGCCACCGACGGCGAATTAGCCGCCCGCCGGGCGATCGACATCATTGCCAAGCAGATCGGCGCCGACAATCTGGCCGCGGTCATCATCGAACCCATTCAGGGCGAGGGAGGGTTCATCGTGCCGGCCGACGGCTTCCTGCCCGCGCTGCTGTCCTGGTGCCGGGAGAACAACGTGGTGTTCATCGCCGACGAAGTGCAGACCGGGATCGCCCGGACCGGGGCCATGTTCGCCTGCGAACACGAGGGCATCGAGCCCGACCTGATCTGCATCGCCAAGGGCATCGCCGACGGCCTGCCGCTGTCAGCGGTCACCGGTCGCGCCGAGATCATGGACGCCCCGCACGCCAGCGGCATCGGAGGCACGTACGGCGGCAACCCGCTGGCGTGTGCGGCCGCGTTGGCCACCCTCGACACGATCGAAGCCGACGGGCTCCTCGAGCGAGCGCGTGAGATCGAGCGGCTGATGAAGGACCGACTGCATGCCCTGCATGCCTCCGATGACCGCATCGGCGATGTGCGCGGCCGCGGCGCAATGATTGCTGTCGAATTCGTCAAAGCCGACAGCGACGAGCCCGACGCCACGCTGACCAACGCACTTGCCACGGCTGCGCATGCCGCCGGCGTGATCGTGCTGACGGCCGGCACGTACGGCAACGTCGTGCGCTTTCTGCCGCCGCTGACGATCACCGACGAACTGCTCAACGAAGGGCTTGACGTGCTGACCGGCCTGCTCGCCGACCTCTAGGCGCTACCTGTCCTGGAGGGGCGCCGCGCCGAACACCATGAGGAACCCGTCGGGATGCTCGTGCAGCGCTTGGCGCAACGGCGCTAGAGACACTCCCGCCGAGTCGGACGATACGACGAGAACGGATGCGTTCTGATAGCGGGAAAGCGCGTCGCGAACCGCGACCAAACCGATCGGGACGGTGAGTGGCATCTCCGACTTGTGCGCGGTGTAGGGCATTCGCAGGGTGCCGGGAATCGGCTCAAGCCAACCGAATTCGACCAAGAGGCTGACCCAGCCGTTGTCGCCCAGCTTGTAGTACTCGGCGATCTGCCGGAGTTCCTCGGAGTTGGGAAAGTTCTCGTCGAACCCGCGTCCGGTGCCACTGGGCTCGCCGTAGTAACTGGCCCGCGTCAAGCCGCATGCCCTGCGCATCTCTTCGATGGTGACGTCGGCGCCGGCGATCTCGGCTTGCAAGAAGGCTTTCAGCGGCCTTCCACGCCTGTCTGTGCGGGTCATAACGGGAAACCGTAAGCGAGGCCGAGAACCAGTCGACTTTCAGAAACACCGGTCTCGCATACGGCAAACACGTTGTGTAACAACGCCTCCGAAAGCGCCAACCCTGAAATGCGGTTTGGCCAAATATCTTTGCGTGTGTTCTGGCCCCAGCATCGCCGACTATCAACCGACCCCCACTTCGTCAGCCCACGCTTAACGCTCGAGTATGAACGATCAGGGAACGAGCTCCGCGGGCGTGGTCGGCGCATCGATCATGGGTACCCACAACTCTTGGTTCCGACGCGACTCACTACGCTCCGCGGCCGGAGCCGTGCAATGAGTCACACATGGTCACCATCCGGTAATCCATGGAATATCGTTACCTTCGCTAACGTAGTAATCATTGCGTGCAGCGTGGCACGGTAGATTTCCCAATTCGCACAGTTCTGAGGTTTCGATATGCCACCAGAGATCCACGACGACCAAGAACGTCGCGCCGCAGAGTTGGCCGCCAACGACCCCGAATTCGCGGCCGCGGCGCCTGACCCCGCCGTCAGCGCGGCGATCGAGGCCGCCGATCAGCGATTCCCCCGTGTCATCAAGGCCGCGCTGGCGGGTTACTCCGACCGGCCCGCGCTGGCCCAGCGCGCCGTCGAGCTGGTCAAAGACCCTCAGAGCGGACGCACGACGCCCAAACTGCTGCCCTGGTTTGACAAGATCACCTACGGCGAGTTGGCCGAGCGCGTGGGTGAGTTCTCCCGCGCTCTGAGCGACGGCATGGTCGAGCGTGGCGACCGGGTCTGTGTGCTCGGCTTCACCAGCGTCGACTACACCACTATCGACATCGCCTTGGTGTTGACCGGCGCCGTCTCGGTGCCGCTGCAGACCAGTGCTCCGGTCGCCCAGCTCCAGCCGATCGTTGCCGAGACCGAACCCAGCGTCTTCGCCGCCAGCGTCGACTACCTGTCCGACGCCGTTGACGTCATCCTCGCCGGTGCCGAAGCCGGTCACACCCCGGCGCGACTGGTGGTCTTCGACTACCGCAGCGAGGTCGACGACAATCGCGAAGCCCTGCACGAGGCCCACGACCGGCTGGCCGGGCTCGCGCTGACCATCGAAACCCTCGACGAAGCGCGTGAGCGTGGCGCGACGTTGCCCGCGACCGATGTCGCCGAGGCCGACGACGACCCGCTGGCGTTGCTGATCTACACCTCGGGCAGCACCGGCGCGCCGAAGGGGGCGATGTACCCGCAGAGCAACGTCGCGAAGATGTGGAACAGGTCGAGCAAGAACTGGTTCGGGCCGAGTGCCGCGTCGATCACGCTGAACTTCATGCCGATGAGCCACGTCATGGGCCGCGGCACCCTTTACGGCACCCTCGGAAACGGTGGTACCGCCTACTTCGCTGCCAAGAGCGACCTGTCGACCCTGCTCGAGGACCTGCGCCTGGTGCGGCCCACCGAGTTGAACTTCGTGCCGCGCATCTGGGAGATGCTGCACAGCGAATACCACAGCGAGGTCGGCCGACGGACCGCCGAAGGCGCAGATCGTCAGACCGCGCAGGCGCAGGTGCTGAGCGAGCTACGCCACGAACAACTCGGCGGGCGCTTCATCTTCGCCATGACCGGCTCAGCCCCGACCTCCCCCGAGCTGCGCAGCTGGGTCGAGTCGCTGCTCGAGATCCATTTGGTGGACGGTTATGGCTCAACCGAGGCAGGAATGGTCCTGCTGGACGGCGAGATTCAGCGTCCGCCGGTGATCGGCTACAAGCTGGTCGACGTGCCGGACCTGGGCTACTACGCCACCGACCGGCCATACCCCCGCGGCGAGCTGCTGCTGAAGACCGGCAACATGTTCCCCGGCTACTACAAGCGGGCCGAAACCACCGCCGGGGTCTTCGACGAGGACGGCTACTACCGCACCGGCGACGTCTTTGCCGAGACCTCGCCAAACCACGTGGTCTACGTCGACCGTCGCAACAACGTGCTCAAGCTGGCACAGGGCGAGTTCGTGACGCTCGCCAAGCTGGAGGCGGAGTTCGGCAACAGCCCGCTGGTCCGCCAGATCTACGTCTACGGCAACAGCGCACAGCCGTACCTGTTGGCGGTCGTCGTTCCGACCGATGACGCACTGGCCACCTCCGACGGCGAGAACCTCAAGCCGCGCATTGCCGAGTCGCTGCAGAAAGTGGCGAAAGCCGCTGGACTGCAGTCCTACGAGGTGCCGCGTGACTTCATCATCGAGAAGAAGCCGTTCACCCTGGAAAACGGCCTGTTGACCGGCATCCGCAAGCTGGCATGGCCGAAGCTCAAGCAGCACTACGGCGAGCGCCTGGAGCAGCTCTACGCCGATCTGGCACAGGGTCAGGTCGACGAGCTGAACGAGCTGCGCCGAAATGGCGCTGACGCGCCGGCGCTGCAGACCGTCAGTCGAGCCGCGGCGGCCATGCTCGGGGCGGCCAAATCCGACCTGACACCCGATGCGCACTTCACCGACTTGGGTGGAGACTCGTTGTCCGCGTTGACATTCGGCAATCTACTGCACGAGATTTTCAACGTCGACGTGCCCGTGGGTGTGATCGTCAGCCCGGCAAACGACCTGCAGGCCATCGCCAACTACATCGAGGCCGAACGACAGGGCACCAAGCGGCCGAGTTTCGCCGCGGTGCACGGCCGCGACGCCGTCGAGGTACACGCGTCGGAACTGACACTGGACAAGTTCCTCGACGAGGCCACGCTGGCCGCTGCAGCCGACCTGCCAAAGGCCGTCAGCGAGGTGCGGACGGTGTTGCTGACCGGCGCCACCGGCTTCTTGGGCCGCTACCTCGCGCTGGAATGGCTCGAGCGGATGGATTTCGTCGACGGCAAGGTGATCGCGTTGGTACGGGCCAAGTCTGACGACGACGCCCGAGCCCGGCTGGACAAGACGTTCGACAGCGGCGACCCGAAGTTGTTGGCGCATTACCAGCAGCTGGCCGCAGATCACCTCGAGGTCATTGCCGGTGACAAGGGCGAGGCCAATCTTGGCCTCGACCCGCGGACCTGGCAGCGGCTGGCCGACACCGTCGACCTGATCGTCGACCCCGCGGCGCTGGTCAACCACGTGTTGCCCTACAGCGAATTGTTCGGCCCCAACGCGTTGGGCACCGCCGAGCTGATCAAGATCGCGTTGACCACGAGGATCAAGCCGTTCACGTACGTGTCGACGATCGGCGTGGGCGACCAGATCCAGCCCGGACAGTTCGTCGAGGACGCCGACATCCGGCAGATCAGCGCGACCCGTCGGATCAACGACGGTTACGCCAACGGCTACGGCAACAGCAAGTGGGCCGGCGAGGTGCTGCTGCGCGAGGCCCACGACCTGTGCGGCCTGCCGGTCGCGGTGTTCCGTTGCGACATGATCCTGGCCGACACCACGTACGCGGGTCAGCTGAACCTGCCGGACATGTTCACCCGGTTGATGCTCAGCCTGGTCGCCACCGGCGTCGCACCCGGATCGTTCTACGAACTGGACGCCAACGGCAACCGGCAGCGCTCCCACTACGACGGGCTGCCAGTCGAGTTCATCGCCGAGGCGATCTCGACACTGAGCCCAACGGTGGCCGACGAGGAGGCCGGGTTCCAGACGTATCACGTGATGAACCCGTACGACGACGGCATCGGCCTCGACGAGTACGTCGACTGGTTGATCGACGCCGGATACTCGGTGCAGCGGGTCGGCGACTACGACACCTGGTTGCAACGGTTCGAGGGCACGCTGCGTGGTCTGCCCGAGCGCCAGCGTCAGTACTCGCTACTGCCGCTACTGCACAACTACCAGCAGCCGGACAAGCCGATCAACGGATCAATGGCTCCGACCGACCGGTTCCGCGCCGCCGTACAGGAAGCGAAAATCGGTCCGGACAAAGACATTCCGCATGTCTCGCAGCCGGTGATCGTCAAATACATCACCGACCTGCAACTGCTCGGACTGCTCTGACAGAAATGCCGAAGGCCGACCGTCCCGTCATCGGGTGGCGGTCGGCCTTTGGATTGTCGCTATCGGAGAGTCAGTGGCTGGTCGCGCCGGCGCTGTGCCGGCGGAACAAACCGCCCTTGTGTTCGCGCCGATGGTTGTGCGCGGGGGTCAACACTTCGGTGCGGCCTGACTGGGCGAACGCGTCGAAGGAACCGGAATCGGCAGTCATCGGAATACCGGCGGCCTGCTTGGCCAGCTCCACGTCACGCGCGGTCCGGATCGTCACCCGCGCCAGTACCGCTCCACCGATCAGAATGATCAATGCGCCCAAGCCGGAGAAGTAGGCGATCTCGATGACGGCGCGCTTGGCGTCCGTCGCCGCCAGCGGCTGGCCGATGTCGCCGAGCCGCAATGTCGACGCCAGCGTGCGACCGACGACAAACCAGGCACCGGCGATCACTGCAAGCCAGCCGCCGAACATGCCGGTCACCCGGTTCCCGGAGATCAGCAGGAGAAACCCACCCACAGCTGCCGTGACTCCGGGGAACACCTCTAGCCAGGCTCGTGCTGGGCTCCAGACCCAGGCTCCGCCCGGCGTGTAGGCGAGATGGAAGAACGGGCCGATGAAGGGAGCCAGCGCTCCCCAGGCACCAAGGACGAGTAGGAGCAGCCCGCTCACGGCGCCACGGCTGCGCGGCATGCGCAGGCTGCCAAAACCTGACCGCGAATCAGTCATCTTCGAGTTCTCCTCAACCAGTGGACACCAAGGTGTCGGGCGGGACACCGGGGCGTCGAGCACATGCTGAGTTCTCAAATGCGCCGACAAGACCGGTGCTATCTACTCGGATGTCAAATTAGTCGCCTCGCCTTAGACCCGCCTCAGAAGCAGGCACCGCAGACGCCACGCGAGCAACGACCCATAGTGCTGAGAAACTGGATGGTTTCGGTCTTTGGCGCAGAATCATCACCCTCAGCAACTGCCGAGTTTATTCAGGATTCTGCGAGTACGCGCCATTGACAAGAGCCAGCCGCCGCTGTGCGCAGCGACCGGCTTTATCGTGTCAAGAGCCGGTGGTCAGCGGCCCGCTGCGGTGGGGAGTCGACGCCTGAAGAATCCGCGTTTGCGTTCCCGCCGGGTTTCGGGCGTGGTGTCCGCGGCACGCTCTCGCGACGTGTCAATCACCTCGGTCGGTGCTGCTGCTGACGTCGTCGCGGGCGCGTCGGTTGCGTAGGCCTCTGATGCGGGCGCGACCGGCACGGCGTCGTCTCGCATCGCGTACTCGAGGTCACGCGCCGTCCGGACCGAAACCCGCCCTAACATCGCGGCGCCCAGGAAAACGATCAGTGCGCCCAACCCGGAGAAATAGCAGATGTCGAGCGCGGCTCGCTTGGCATCGGTTACAGCGATCGGGTCACCGACGCTCCCGATTCGAAGTGCTGCTGCCAGCGAGCGGCCGACGACGAACCAGGCGCCGCCGACAACGGCCAGCCAACCGCCGAGCATGGCGGTTGCCCGATTGCCGGAGACCAGCAGCAGGAAACCACCCAACGCGGCGACGACTCCGGGCAGCACCTCCAGCCAGCCACGCGCGACGTTCCACGCCCACGGTTGATCGGGAGTGAAAGCGAAATGGAAGTACGGGCCGATGAAGGGGATCAACGCACCCCATAGCCCGAGTATTACTAGGAGCAGGCCGCTGACTGCACCACGGCTGCGCGGCATGTGCAGGCTGCCAGGGGTACTTCGCCGGTTATTCATAACGAGTCTCCTCACAAGACACCAAGGCGATGAATTGCTTCTGAGTACCCATTTGGGTCCGCGGGATAACCGGAAACCGCCGTCAGCGGCCGGCAAGCCGGCGGATGATCAGCGGTTCGCCTTAGGAGCCATTACCGGGTGACGAGTCCGATCACCAGCAGGACGACCGCGATCGCCGGGAAGAGGCCCTGCGTCAGCGCCGCGCGGGCCTTATCGGGCGCCGAGCCCAGCAATACGACCGCGGCAGCGGCCATCGAGCCCACCCCGGCGAACATCAGCGCCGCCCCCACGCCTCGGTGTCCCAACGCAACCGCGGCGATACCCACACCCGTGACGATCGCCAAAAAGAGGTTGTAGAAGCCCTGATTGAAAGCGAGCAACTTGGTGGTCTCCGCTTCCTCGGCGGTGGTGCCGAAGGCAGCCCGGGTGCGCTTGCTGGTCCAGGTCAGCGACTCCATGGTGAAGATGTAGACGTGCAGCAGCGCGGCCAGCCCGGCGAATATTAGCGCGGCAGTGATCATCGGATCTCCTAGTCATTGGCGACGACCCGCTTCGCCGCTACTCGAACAGTCCCGGCTGCCCCAAACCGCTGGCCCGCGGGGGTGGTGTCATGCCCAGATGCGTCCACGCCAGCGGGGTTGCCACCCTGCCGCGCGGAGTGCGGGCGATCATGCCAGCCCGCACCAGGAAAGGCTCGCACACCTCCTCGACGGTGGTGGCCTCTTCGCCGACAGCGACCGCCAGCGTCGACACTCCGACCGGGCCGCCCCCGAAGCTGCGGGTCAACGCCGACAGCACCCCGCGGTCCAGGCGGTCGAGCCCGAGCTCGTCGACGTCGTACACCGCGAGCGCGGCCTTAGCGACGTCGCGGGTGATCACGCCGTCGGCGCGCACCTCGGCGTAGTCGCGCACACGGCGCAGCAGGCGGTTGGCGATGCGCGGGGTGCCCCGCGAGCGGCGCGCAATCTCCGCACCGGCCTCGGCGCCGACTTCGATTCCGAGAATCCCCGCCGAGCGGCTCAGCACCCGCTCGAGTTCGGCCGGCTCGTAGAAGTCCATGTGCGCGGTGAACCCGAAGCGGTCACGCAGCGGCCCGGTGAGCGCACCGGAGCGAGTGGTCGCACCGACCAACGTGAACGGTGCCACCTCCAGCGGAATCGATGTTGCCCCAGGGCCTTTGCCAACGATGACGTCGACCCGGAAGTCTTCCATCGCCAGATACAGCATCTCCTCGGCCGGCCGGGCAATGCGGTGAATTTCGTCGATGAACAACACGTCGTGCTCGACGAGGTTGGACAGCATCGCCGCGAGATCGCCGGCGCGTTCCAACGCCGGACCCGACGTCACCCGCAGCGAGGTACCCAGCTCGGCGGCGATGATCATCGCCAGCGACGTCTTGCCAAGCCCCGGCGGACCGGACAGCAGGATGTGATCCGGTGTGCCGCCGCGGTTTTTGGCGCCCTCGAGGACCAACGACAGCTGTTCACGAACCCGCGGCTGGCCGATGAACTCCCCCAGTGAGCGCGGCCGGAGGCTGGCATCGACGTCACCCTCGCCGACGGTCAGGGCAGCCGATACCTCCCGGTCCTCAGCGTCTTCGTCGTCACTCACTTCGTCTTCCCCAGCAGCGACAGTGCCGACCGCAACGCGGTCGAGGTGGTGGCCTCCTCGTCAGCCGCCAGCACCTTGTCGGTGGCCTCTTCGGCCTGCTTCACCGCAAACCCAAGGCCGACAAGGGCTTCCACCACCGGACCTCGGACGCTGTGACCGTTGACCGAGGCACCAAGCGACGCGGGGACCGGCCCGATCTTGTCCCGCAGTTCGAGCACCATCCGCTCGGCGCCGCGTTTGCCGATACCGGGCACCCGGGTCAATGCGGTGACGTCGCCGTCGGCGAGCGCCTGTCGAAGTGCGGTCGCGTCGTATACCGCAAAAGTGGCCAGCGCGATCTTGGGGCCGATGCCGGAGACGCTAAGCAACGTCAAGAACAGGTCGCGGGCGTCGGAGTCGGGAAAGCCGTAGAGCGTCATCGAGTCCTCGCGAACGATCATCGCGGTGATCAGGCGGGCTTCGCTCCCCCGCCGCAGCGTTGCGAGCGTCGACGGAGCCGCCATCAGCTTGTAGCCCACGCCCGCCGCTTCGATCACGACGTGGTCGAGGGCGATGTCGAGCACCTCGCCCCGCACCGAGGCGATCATCGGGAAGCCTTGAGCTTGGCTTGGTATTTGCGACGTTGCTCGGCCGCAATGGTTTCCGCCGCGGCCATCCGGGCGATCATCGGTGCGCGCCAGCAGTGACAGATGGCCAGCGCGAGCGCGTCCGCGGCGTCTGCCGGAGTCGGCTTGGTCTGCAGCGCAAGGATTTTCGTGACCATCGCGGTGACCTGAGCTTTGTCGGCCCGCCCGTTGCCGGTCACGGCGGCCTTGACCTCGCTGGGCGTGTGGAAGTGGACGTCGATGTCGCGTTTGGCAGCCGCGAGTGCGATCACCCCGCCCGCCTGCGCCGTCCCCATCGCGGTGTTCGCGTTCTGGTTGGCGAACACCCGCTCGATCGCGACGACGTCCGGCAAATGGGTGTCCATCCAGTGGTCCACGGTGTCGCTGATCGTCAGGAGTCGCCGCGCGAGCGGCTCGTCGGACGGGGTGCGCACCACGTCGACATCCAGAGCGATGACATGGCGGCCGCGACCACTCTCGATCACCGACAGCCCGCAGCGCGTCAGGCCGGGGTCGACGCCCATCACGCGCACCATCGTCTCCTATTTTACGAACGCCTGTTCGATAAACACTAACGCGCCCCAGCGACATCGTTGTGCAGCGACACGGGCCGATTACCGGTCGACAGGTCAAAGCGTCGGCGAGGCGAATGCAGTCCCGATAACGCGTCGGCGCTGACGCAATCGCCGATATTCTCACCCGATGCGAGATGCGTCATCAGAGGTGAGGCCGACGTGAGCAACCCTAAAGCCGACGTTGTCTCGCGCCAGTACGAGCGGTGGCGATATCCAGAGCCGATTCAAGATCTCAAAGCATGGCTTCGCAGCAACTGGCAGTGGTTCGATCCCAGCCACGCGTCCCGCATCCTCTGGCCTGACCGCGAATACCAGCATGACCTCGACATTCTGATAGCCGGATGCGGTACCAACCAGGCCGCCGTCTTCGCCTACACCAACCCCGACGCCAAGGTGGTGGCGGTCGATGTCAGCCAACCGTCACTGGACCACCAGCAATACCTCAAAGACAAGCACGGGTTGCGGAACCTCGATCTACGCCTACTACCGATCGAAGAATTACCAACTCTGGGAACAGATTTCGACCTCATTGTGTCGACCGGGGTGCTGCATCACATGGCGGAGCCGTTGGTGGGCATGAAAGCCCTCGCCGCATGCCTGCGACCCAGTGGCGCAATCGGGGTGATGCTTTACGCGAAGTACGGCCGGGCCGGCGTCGAAATGCTGGAATCTACGTTCCGTGACTTGGGCTTACAACAAGACGAGGCCTCGCTGCGGGTCGTCAAAGAAATCATTTCGCGGCTACCGGCCGACCACCCCGCTCGCAGCTACCTGAAAATGTCCGGCGACGCGCGTTTCGATGCCCTCCTGGTGGACACGTTCCTGCACGGTCGCGCGCGCAGCTACACGGTCGCCGACTGTCTCGACCTGGTCGCCCAGGCCGGTCTCGCATTCCAGGGCTGGCTGCGGAAAGCACCTTATTACCACCACGAGTCGCTCAGCCCTACACCTGAGTTAAGTTCGGCGCTCAGCGGAAAACCCGAGTCTAAAATCTGGTCGGCGATGGAACGCCTTCACTGGTCTAACGCTTGCCACTTTTTCATGGCCTGCAGCCGCGACCGTCCGAAGAATTCCTATGCCATTGATTTCTCGACGATCAAGTGTCTGGATTACGTCCCACTGATGCGCATGCGGTGCGGGCTCGCCGACGCCGAGATCTTCCGGCCGAATTGGCGCATGCCGCTCAACTCAACGCAGCTGCCGTACGTGCAGAACATAGACGGGCACCGCACCATTCGTGAGATTGCCGCCGCTGTGGCCCAAGGACAAGGTGTGGGACGCGGAAGGATCGTCGACTTCGAGAAGTTCGGCCGCAAGCTGTTTGAGTCGTTATGGCGTCTGGACTTTCTCGCGATAGCTCTTCCTTCTGCTGAATAGCAGGCCGACTGTGGACAGCGCATCCACAAATCGATTGCGGCCGAAATGCTTTCGACAATTCGTCACCCGTAACGCCAGTGCAGGATATTCTCGGTGAATGCCTGACACACCAGCCTCTGAATCCGCCGAGACGGATTCCGCCGTCAGCAAGCATCGACCCACTCGCCAATGGACCGGGGCGTCACAGTGGCCACTGTTTGCGACACTCGTAATAGCTTTGATCGCTGTGGTTCTCGCCGCGCTTGCCTACTTCCGCCCGACGCACACCGGCGCCGTCGGCGCCATGCAGCAAGGTGGGGATGCAAAGGCCAACGTGTGCAAGGCCTACGCCGCGACTCACGGCGCCGTCGTGCTCAACACCCATTTGCAAAACCCGAATCCGCAAGACCCGGCTGCCGAACTATCGGTGGCCACGAGCGCGCGGTTGGCGCTTGTCGGCGGTGGCGCCTACCTGAAGGACCGCCTTGACGCCAACACCGCGGCGCCGAGCGACGTGGCCAATGCGATCAACTCGGTGGCCAATACGATCGAACAGTTGGGCATCAATTATCTGAACCGGTCGGCGGGCGAGGCTCAGGAGTCGTTGCGACGTGACCTCGACTCGCAACTCAGCGCCGCCGACAAACTGTGCGCGTGACGAGCTAGCGGACGCGATCGGCAACGAGTCCCCGCGGGTTTGCGTAGGGTGATACGCGGCTGGAGCCTGCTGCCTCGATCAAGATCGCGGTACTCCGCCCTGACCCGGCAGAACTTGTTACCTTGAACCGCACCGTTCGCGGTCCCGCGTACAGAGAGGTTGCGCATGGGGTCAGTGCTGCTCGTGCTCGCCGCCATATTTTTCGTCGCCGCGATTGCCGTCTTCGTCATTGCCTTGCGGCGTCCTAAAACGCCGCGCGGCAGCGGGCGTCAAGACCCGCTCGCATTCGCAGCGGCGGCACCGCAATTCGGACCCCGCCAACTCGGCCCGGGGGCGATCGTCAGCCACGGCGGCGTGGACTACGTGGTGCGCGGCTCGGTCACGTATCGCGAGGGCCCTTTCGTCTGGTGGGAACATCTGCTGGAAGGTGGCGCCGAACCCATCTGGTTCAGCGTCGAAGACGACGATGGGCGACTCGAACTGGCGATGTGGACAGCCCGAAAGGACTTGCAGCTGCAGCCGGGCGGCCAGCACGTCATCGACGGTGTGACCTACAACGAGTCCGAGCGCGGGCATGCCGGCTACACCACCGAGGGCACAACCGGCCTGCCGGCCGGCGGCGAGATGGACTTCGTCGATTACGCCAACGCCGACGAGACCGCTCTGCTCTCTTTCGAGCGCTGGGCACCGGAGATGCCGTGGGAGGTATCGACCGGCAAGGCCGTACTCGCCGGCGAACTCACCGTGTACCCGGCCCCGCCGCCGGACTCCGAGTAGAGATTCCCCTCGGTGCCCCTTCATCGCCTGACGGTTGCCCCTGTCGACGTTCGCGGTTCCGAACTGGGGCTGGCCCTCAACACGGCGGCCCCTGTTCCCCTGGCGGCTTGCCGGCTTGACCATCCCGATGGCGGAACGCTGGTGTTGGGCGTGCTGGGCGCATCGCACCTCGTCACCGTTGAGCATCCGAATGCCGTTTTCTCCGAGCAGGTTTCGTGTGATCTGGACGGAGAGCTGCCCGAGTCCACCCAGGCACCCGGCTATCACATCCAGTCCCGAATCGACCTCTACGACGAGACCGCATTCCGTCAACTCGCGCACACACTGCGTGAGCGCTGCGGCACCGAGAACGGTTGGCTAGGAGGGACATTCCCGGGCGACGATAGCGCCCTGACCGCACTCGCCGCCGAACCAGACGGCACGGGATGGCGTTGGCAGACCTGGCATCTCTACCCGATCGCGGCCGGCGGAAACGTCGTCTACACCAGTAGCCGGTGGCATCCATGAGCCGCGGTGCCTTGTTCGTGATGGCCTTCGGGCTGGCCGCCTCGGCCTGCCTCAGCTTGATTTTTGGAATAGCCCTGCAGCACAAGGATATTCGCTCATACATCGCCTCGCATTACCACGAGTACTCCCGGGACGCCGGCGGCACCCGGTATCTGTGCACCGGATCGCCTACGCAGACGGCGAACACCCTGATCGGCTATCAGAACCCGGCGGCGCGCGCCTCCAACAGCGGCAGCGAATACCTGCGCTACGACGACGCGATCGTGTCAGTCGGCGCTGACGGCGCTCACCCGTGCAGCATCCGCGTCGAGGACCTGGCCGCCGGCTACAGCCATGGCTCATTCATCTTCCTCGGCCCCGGCTTCTATCCCGGATCCCCGTCGCACGGATCGGGCGGCAGCACCGGCGGCCCGGGTGGAACCAAATGACCTGCAGGAGAAGGAGAAAATCATGTACTTAGCCGTCGAATTGGGCTCGATCGACCTCAATCCGGTCTTGCAAGGGGCGCTGGCCACCATTTCTTACTTCCTGGTCGGCACCGCCGTCCTCATCTTCGGCTTCATCGTCGTCGACCTGCTGACACCGGGAAAGCTGCGGCAGTTGGTCTTCGTCGACCGTCGCCCCAATGCCGTGATCCTGGCGTGCGCCAACTACATCGCGGTGGCCGCCGTCGTGATCTGTGCCATCACCAGTAGCTATCGCCAACTCGGCCAGGGACTCATCGGGGTCGCCGTGTACGGGATCATCGGCGTCATCCTGCAGGGGGTCGCGATTCTTTCCATGCACGTCGTGGTACCGGGCGACTTCCACGAACACGTCGACGAGCCTGAGTTGCATCCGGCTGCGTTCGCCACGGCCGTGATGCTGCTGGCCGTGGGAGGAGTGACCGCTGCCGCGCTGTCATGACAGCGACTGACCGGCAGGCTGATCCGGCGACTGACCGGCCTCTGACGACCACGCGGTGGCGTGCCGTGCTGTTGGCTGCGGTGGCCGCATGTGCGGCCTGCGGCATCATCTACGAGTTGGCGCTGCTGACCCTGTCGACGAGCTTGAACGGTGGCGGTATCGTCGCCACGTCGCTGATCGTCGCCGGCTACATTGCCGCCCTGGGCGCGGGCGCCCTGCTGGTCAAACCCTTACTGCACTGGGCGGCAATCGCTTTCGTCGCCGTTGAAGCGCTGCTCGGCATTGTCGGCGGGTTGTCCGCCGCGGGCCTGTACGTGATGTTCTCCTTCTTCGGCGGCTCACTACTGATGCTGGCGCTGGGCACCGCGTTGATCGGCGCACTGGTGGGCGCCGAAGTGCCGCTATTGATGACGCTCCTGCAGCAGGGCCGCACGGCTGGCGCCACCGATACCGGCCGCACGCTGGCCAACCTCAACGCCGCCGACTATATGGGTGCGCTGATCGGCGGACTGGCTTGGCCGTTCCTACTGCTGCCCCACCTAGGCATGATCCGCGGCGCCGCGGCAACCGGCATCGTCAATCTGTGTGCTGCGGCGGTCGTTTCGGTCTTCCTGCTGCGAGGAGTGGTGACCCTCCGGCAGCTGATCACAGCCCTGGCCGCGCTGGGCGTGGCGCTGGCCTTGCTCGCCACATTGCTGGTGCGGGCCCAGGACATCGAAACCACCAGCCGTCAACGGCTTTACGCCGACCCGATCATCGCGTTCCGGCAGTCGGCTTACCAGGAAATCGTAGTCACCCGCCGCGGAAACGACCTGCGGCTGTATCTGGACGGCGGCCTGCAGTTCTCCACCCGCGACGAGTATCGCTACACCGAGAGCCTGGTCTATCCCGCTCTCGGCGCCGGCGCGCATTCGGTGCTAGTACTGGGCGGCGGCGACGGCCTGGCGGCCCGCGAACTGCTGCGCACCCCCGGCGTCGACAACATCGTGCAGGTCGAGCTCGATCCGGCTGTCATCGAACTGGCGCGCAGCACAATGCGTTCCGCCAACGGCGGATCGCTGGACAACCCGCGGGTGCACATCGTGACCGGTGATGCCATGACGTGGCTGCGCGGCGCGAAGACGCCCTACTTCGATGCCGTCATCGTCGACCTGCCCGATCCCGATACACCGGCGCTGGGCCGGCTGTATTCCACCGAGTTCTACGCGCTGGTATCGCGCGTGCTCACGCCCGGGGGGCTGATGGTGGTGCAGTCCGGCAGCCCCTACTCGACCCAAACGGCCTTCTGGCGAACGGTTTCCACCATCACGGCCGCCGGTTACGCCGTCACGCCGTACCACGTGTACGTCCCCACGTTCGGGGATTGGGGTTTCGCACTAGCGCGCCGGGGTGATCAGGCCCCACCGCCGACCCTGCCGCGCAACGCCCCGCCGCTGCGCTACCTCACTCAGTCAACACTCGACGCGGCGGCCGTGTTCGCCCCCGACGTGCAGCGCCGGAACCTGGAGCCCTCGACGCTGGAGCATCCACGCATCGTCGACGACATGCGGCACGGCTACGACTAATCCTCCTCGAGCGCCGCGAGAACCTCGTCCGACAGGTCGACGTTGGTCCACACGTTCTGCACGTCGTCGCTGTCTTCCAGTGCGTCAACCAGTTTGAACACCTTGCGCGCGCCCTCGACGTCGACCGGCACGCTGACCGAAGGCTGGAAGCTGGCCTCCGCGGAGTCGTAGTCGATGCCGGCGCCCTGCAGCGCCGTGCGCACGGCCACCAGGTCGGTGGGTTCGGAGACGACCTCGAAGCTCTCCCCCAGGTCGCTGACATCCTCAGCACCCGCGTCCAGCACGGCAGCGAGAACGTCGTCCTCAGTCAGGCTGTTCTTCTCCAACGTCACCACGCCCTTGCGGGTGAACAGGTAGGACACCGATCCGGGGTCGGCCATGTTCCCGCCGTTGCGGGTCATCGCCACCCGCACCTCACCGGCGGCGCGGTTGCGGTTGTCGGTCAGGCATTCGATCAGGACGGCGACACCGTTGGGGCCGTAGCCCTCGTACATGATGGTCTGGTATTCGGCGCCACCGGCTTCCTCGCCGGCCCCGCGCTTGCGGGCGCGTTCGATGTTGTCGTTGGGCACCGAGGTCTTCTTGGCCTTCTGAATGGCGTCGTACAGCGTCGGGTTGCCCGCGGGATCACCACCGCCGGTGCGCGCGGCGACCTCGATGTTCTTGATCAGCCGGGCGAATTCCTTGCCGCGGCGCGCGTCCTTGACGGCCTTTTGGTGCTTGGTGGTGGCCCACTTGGAATGGCCGCTCATCGGCTATTACCTCTTCTGTCGCTCACAATTCGCCTGCCGAGTCTACGTGGCGGTTCGATGACAACGTCTCTGCGGCACCCAGCCTGACCAGGGGCAAGAAAATGTCGTCGACGATCTCCTCGATCACCTCGTCCGTTACCGGCTGCATGGTCATCACGAGTTCGTGGCGGAACAGGTCTACATGTACCCGCGCGACGCGGCCGCTGACCTGGCCGGGCTGGATCTCAGCGCGCGCGACCGCGCGTGCGATCACCTGGTCCAGGACGGCGTCGCGACCGCCCGGGCGTGGGCGCTCAGCGCGGCGAGGTTCGTATCGGCATCGGTGTAAAAGCCGGCCAACGGGTGAGTAGTTGTGTCACCAGCCGAGGTCCCCGCCAGCGGCGATACAGCACAGCCCGGCTGATGTGCGCGCAATCAACAACTCCGCGCCACCGTCGGCTCGCTATGATCGCCGCGTGCGGTGCAGGGGCGTGGGCGCGGTCAAGGCGAAGTCGGCGCGCACGGCCGCGATCTGCGCCGCTGCTCTGGTGACGGTGTGTGCCCTTTCGTCGCCTGCCGGCGCCGCCAATGTGCCGCCGGGCCGGATAGTTTCGCTGATTCCGTCCGATGACGAGGTCAGCCAGTACGTCGGGCTGCCGGTCACCCGGGCTGGAGCGCCAGCCGTGCGGCCACGTGTGCAGGATCATCTGGATGAGCGAGACGACTGCCGGGCGCTTGTGTACAACAACACCGACGAAGTGTGGCAGTCGGACTACGCCGCGTTCCGTGCTCAAGCGTGGACGTATCCGCCCGACCCGGATCGCATGTATGTCGGCGAATCCGTCGGCACGTTTGCCAACGCGGCCGGCGCGCGAGATCGCTTCAATGCCGTTTTCAACCCGGACCTGTTCAACAATTGCCGTCATGCGGTGCTGCGCGGGCCACTCTTGAGCCCCGGCATCACATTTGAGCTCTTCGACTTCCAACTCAAAGACGACGTCATGCTGTGGACGATCGCAAGCAAGTCATACGGCCAGTACACCGGCTACAACACCGTCTTCGTTGCGTGGCACGTGGACAACGTGATGGCGATTGCCAACATCGGACAGCCAGGCAATCCTGCCCAAGCGGTTAGTCGTCTTGCCGGCTACATTCTCGATCGGATTGGCTGACAACGCCAATCAGGCGTCGGGGAACCAGATCAGCATCCGGTCGGTCAGCTGATTGGCGGCCGCAGCCCCGGCATCGCCGTGCTCGCACACCGAGGCGTACACCACGACGTTGCTTTTCAGCCGAGCCTCGTACCCACAAGTCCAGTCGGTCGGCTGACCGCCGTTGAGTTGCACACGACTCCAGCGCGCGGTGGCGCCGTCAATACTGGAAACGTCGAAACGCCAAGTGATTTGCGCGTTGTTGTCCCGAGGGTTATTGACGGCCACCGAATTGCAGTCGGTCAGAGCCGGCGGGAAGGCGGCGGCGAATGCGCGTCGTGCGGATTCGGGACCCTCGTAAGACCCGGCGCCCTGCCCGACAACATGATCGGCGTTGTCTTCGGCGTTCTTCTGTTGCGCGCCTTTGTAAGCGGTCCAGTCTCGGCCGTAGTCGTGAACCGTGGGACCGAACAACACCGCGCATGACGAGCGGTCACCCAGGTCGATTGCCGGCGCAGGCTGATTGAACAGCTTTTCGAAGCCGAGCGGCGAACCGACCATCGGTCCCGACACGTCGGGCGGCACCAGTAGAGTACGCAGGCGGTCGGGCGTAACCAGCGGCGGCGGAACGGGTTTCGCGGATGCACTGGCCGACGGCGGACCGCTGGGGGCGAGCGCGTCAGATGTCTGACCTTTCGCGGTATCGGTCGGCGCCGGAAGCCGGACCGGCGCGGGACTCGCGCCCGGCCCCGAGTGCGAACAACCCACCGTCAGCATCGCCGCGAGGCCGATCGAACCGACACCGGCAAGGACACGTCTCATCGGCTGTGAATCTACGCGATCGGCCCGCGTCAGGACGGAATCCGGCTTGCGATCAAATTGACCAGTTGCGCGGCCACCGGAGATCCGTTGCCGAATTGGCATTCCTGGATCTGAAACATCACGTTGCCTTTCGCTTGGACCTGGTAGACGCAATGCCAACTGTTGTCCTGGCCGTCCTGCAACTGGGCGATCTTCCACGTTGCGCCGCCGCCCATAACGGACACGTCGAGAACGCTCCACTGGTTTCCACCCGCGTCCGTCAACGTCTTTGAATTGCAATGGCTTACCAGATCGGAAGTGAAGGTATGCCGAAAAACGCGCGCGACGACGAGCGAATTCGGGTACGTCGCCACATATTGCGTGACGGAGAACTGGAGGTCATCCGGATTGTCTTGCTGCGCAAGCTGCCGGAAGGCGGTGAAGTCGCCGCTCCACTGGTCGATGCCGGAGGCGACCAACGTTCGGCACTCGTCGTGGTCAGCCGACGGGGCTCCCCCAGGCGATGGATAGATGCCCCCGATTCGCCGCAGCGGCAATCCAACAATCGCGCTGACGTCGTCGTCGCTCAGCACCAGGGTGTCGATGTTGTTTTGCCGAACCACCGGGCTGGCAGCTGCAGGTGACGCGACGATGAGACATACCGCCGCGAAAACCGCTGCGACGCTGGTGAGAAACCGCACGCCGGGAAGTGTAGTGGACCGCCGGGCAGCGGCCAGGCACCAATTCAGTCGGGCTTGATCCACCGCCACTGCATCGACTCCCAAGACCGCGCGTCGGGCAGAGCGTCATGAACAGCCGACACCACCCCCGGCCACCAGTCGGCTTCGTAGTCGTCGCCAGATAACCAACCGCCCGGCTTCACCTTGGGCGCCCAGGCATTGAGGTCTGCGATGACGGAGTCGTAGTCGTGACTGGCGTCGATGTGCACCCACGCGAATGACTCGTCGGGGAACAGCGCCGCGGCGGCGACGGAGTCGCTGATGACGAGTTGGATCGCATCGGCCAGACCGCAGTTGACGATGTTGCGGTGCAGCAGCCCCGCGAACGTGCCGCCGCCGTGGTCGACGGCGTGCTCGTGCGCGTTGGTGTTGGTGACCCCTTCCGGGCCGCTGCCGCGCGCGGTGTCGATGCCGATGATTCGGGCGTCGCGCCCCGCATCCCTGACCACCTCACCGAGTGAGCAGATGCTGCGCCCCAGATAGCAGCCGACCTCGGCGAACCAGCTGCCGTCGGGGAAATGTGCGGCAGCCTCCACTTGGTGGCGATGCCACTGGAACCAGCCCGGAATGTCACGCCAGGTGTGGACGGGCTTGTCGAAATCAGGGGCGTTGGTCATCGGATAGCTTTTTCACCGCAACGCCATCCTTCAAACCCTCCACTACCGTGGAAGCGTGACGACGCAAAGTCCGCTGCAAGCCGTGCGTGACGCACTGGGCAGCAGCTTGTTCGAGATGGTCGCCGGCCCTGAGGGTCCGGCGGAACGCGAGCGCATCCACCACACGCCGGGCCCTCGGTGGTTCGCCGACGATAGCCCGATCCGCCGGGTACACGGCGACGCGTCGATGTTCGTCGGCGGGTTGCGCGCGCTGCTGTTGCAGTCGTTGCATCCGCTGGCCATGGCCGGAGTTGCCGAGCACTCCAACTACCGCGACGACCCGTGGGGCCGACTGCAGCGCACCAGCACATTTTTGGCGGAGACGACGTTTGGGTCCGCGGCCGACGCCCAGCGCGCCGTCGATCGCGTCCGTGGCATCCATCGACGGGTGCACGGCGTCGCCGCCGACGGCCGCCCGTATACCGCCACCGATCCGCACTTGCTGGAATGGGTGCACATTGCTGAGGCCGACAGCTTCCTGCGCGCTCACCAGCAGTACGGCGCCGCACCGCTGGATCAGGACGGCCGGGACGGATACGTCGCGGAGATGGCCGAAATCGCCGCAAGGCTCGGCGTGGTTGACCCGCCGCGCTCCGAAAAGCAACTCGCCCAGAGGATTAAGGAGTACCGCCCGGAATTGCACAGCACGTCGGCGGCCCGCGACGCGGCCCGATTCCTATTGTTGACGCCTCCGCTCCCGCTGGCAGCGCGAGCTCCTTATGGCGTGCTGTCCGCGACCGCGGTATCGATGTTGCCGTTGTGGGCTCGCATACCGCTTCTGCTGCCGTATTTCCCGCCCGTCGAGCTGACAGTCGTGCGCAGCGTTGGCCGCGTGCTGATCGGCGGGATCCGCTGGGCGCTGCCGGCACCCGAAACTGTCAGCGCCGACCGTTGACAATCTCGACGAATAGCTGGTGGATACGCCGGTCGCCAGTCACCTCGGGGTGAAACGCCGTCGCCAGCACCGCCCCCTGCCGAACCGCGACCGGGTGGTCCGCGGCCCGCGCCAGCACCTGCACACCCGCCCCGACCCGCTCCACCCACGGCGCGCGGATGAAGACCGCATGCACCGGGTCGTCGAGGCCGTCGAACGCGATGTCGCCCTCGAATGAATCGACCTGTCGTCCGAAGGCGTTGCGCCGCACGGTGATATCGACCGCAGATAAGGGCAACGCTTCACGGCCCGCCGTCCCGGCGTCATGAATCTCGCTGGCCAACAAGATCATTCCCGCGCAGGCACCGTAGGCGGGCATGCCACCGGCCAACCTGGCGCGCAGTGGCTCCAGCAAATCCAGCTCACGTAGCAGATGGGTCATCGTGGTGGATTCCCCGCCGGGAATCACCAGCCCGTCGACCGCCTCGAGTTCGTCGCGGCGGCGCACACTGACCGCGTCGGCACCGCAATCCCGCAACGCCGCGAGATGTTCGCGGACGTCGCCCTGCAACGCCAGAACACCGATCCGTGCGTCACTCACTGGCCGGACGGCTGGTAGTCGCTCGCGAACCTGGTCAGCCCCTCTTGCATGACCGCCGCGACCATCTCGCCGTACTGGTTGAAGATCTTGCCCTGGCACAGCGAACGGCCGCCGCACGCCGACGGCGAGGACTGGTCATAGAGCAGCCATTCGTCAGCACGAAACACCCGCATGAACCACATGGCGTGATCCAGCGAGGCCACCTGCAGGTGGTCACGCTCGTCGAGGTGGGTCACTTGAGCCGAGCCGAGCAAGGTGAGGTCGCTCATGTAGGCCAACGCACAGATGTGCAGCACCGGGTCGTCGGGCAGCGGATCACGATGCCTGAACCACACCTGTTGCTGGGCGGCCTTGCCCGGCAACTTCCTTACCTCGCCGCGCGGGACGATGCGGATGTCCCATTCCTGGAATTGCTTGAACCCATCGTCGTCGAACACCTTCATCGACTTGAGCCCGGGCAGGTCGTCCGGCGGTGGGGCTGACGGCATCACGTCCTGGTGGTGTATGCCCTCCTGATCGGTCTGAAACGAGGCCGACATCGAGAAGATCGTCTCGCCGTGCTGGATGGCGTTGACCCGGCGCGTGCAGAACGAACCGCCGTCGCGTAGCCGCTCAACGATGAAAATCGTTGGCGCCGAAGAATCCCCGGGCCGGATGAAGTACCCGTGCAGCGAGTGGACCAGAAAATGCGGCTCGACCGTGCGCACCGCGGATACCAGCGATTGGCCGGCGACTTGGCCGCCGAAGGTGCGCTGGAAGTTTCCTTGTTCGGGGCTGAACACGGCGCCCCGGTAGATGTTGACCTCGAGCTGCTCGAGATCGAGGATCTTTTCGATCGACACAGGCTGTTTTTACCAGCCGCGTTGGGCCAGGCGATGCGGCTCGGGCACCTGCTCGACGTTGATGCCGACCATCGCCTCGCCCAAGCCGCGCGAGACCTTGGCCAGTACATCCGGGTCGTCATAGAACGTGGTGGCCTTCACGATCGCCGCGGCGCGCTGCGCCGGATCGCCGGACTTGAAGATGCCCGAGCCGACGAAAACGCCCTCGGCGCCGAGCTGCATCATCATCGCGGCGTCGGCGGGGGTGGCGATACCGCCCGCGGTGAACAGGGTGACGGGCAGCTTGCCGGCATGGGCAACTTCGACTACGAGGTCGTAGGACGCCTGCAATTCCTTTGCCGCGACGAATAATTCGTCTTCAGACAGCGAACTGAGCCGCCGGATCTCTCCCCCGATGGCACGCATATGCGTGGTGGCGTTGGACACGTCGCCGGTGCCGGCCTCGCCCTTGGACCGGATCATCGCCGCTCCCTCGTTGATGCGCCGCAGTGCCTCACCGAGATTCGTCGCGCCGCAGACGAACGGCACGGTGAACTTCCATTTGTCGATGTGATGGGTGTAGTCGGCGGGCGTCAGTACCTCGGACTCGTCGACGTAGTCCACGCCTAGGCTCTGCAGGATCTGGGCTTCGACGAAGTGGCCGATGCGCGCTTTGGCCATCACCGGGATGGTGACCGCGGAGATGATGCCCTCGATCATGTCGGGGTCACTCATCCGCGACACCCCACCTTGGGCGCGGATGTCGGCGGGCACCCGCTCCAGCGCCATCACCGCGACGGCACCGGCGCCTTCGGCGATCCGGGCCTGCTCAGGGGTGACGACGTCCATGATCACGCCGCCTTTGAGCATCTCGGCCATGCCGCGCTTGACCCGGGCGGTTCCGGTCCGCCCCGTGCCGTTCGAGGAAGCGGCGGTATCCACGGTTGATCTCCTTCACCTGGTGTCACCCAATTCTAGGGGTGAGCGCCAAATCGTATTTTTTCGCCGCCAATCCAGGAGGTGTCCGCGGTCAGCGGATGGCCTGCAGCTGCCGAGGCCGATGGGGGGCGCTGGCCAGCGCCGCTGCCTCGCCGAGCAGTTCGGGGAGCTGGAGTGGGTAGACGGTCTCGCCGGAGTTGGCCAGCTCGACGATGTCGCCCACTTCACACCACCGGTGGCCATGGATGTAGCGGCTCTCGAGCTCAGTGCGGCCCATGGTCGACGGCTCGAAGCGCCGAGTGCGATAGACGAAGAAGAATTCCTCGCTGTCGATCTCGGCGCCGTTGAAATCGAACACGGCGTCGCGCCGCCAGATCGGTCCGATCATGTCGGACGGGTCGACCTGCAGTCCGGTCTCCTCGGCCAGTTCGCGAGCGGCCGCCTGGCTGAGTGACTCGCCATCAGCGACCTCCCCGCCCACGGTGAACCACCATCGCGGTGCAGGGCTCTCGGTGTGGCCGGACGCGGGGTCGGATCCGCACAGCAGCAGCACCGCGCCCGCCTCGTCGAGCAGCACCACCCGCGCCGACGTTCGGCGGTCGGCGGGGTGATCGACGTGGCGTAGGGCATGCGATCGCTCGACAATCTCGACATACGTTGGCAGCTTGGCAGTTCCAGCCAACCGGAACAGCCGGACCAGACGCCGTTCGCGCAGGGCGAGCGTGTCGCGGACCGCGTCGTTATGGAACCGCCGGGCCAGCACCATCCGGGCTTCGGCGTCGGCCAGCTCGGCGATCACCCCCGCCGGCACCGAGGCCGGGTCAACCATGGCCAGGGCGGCCGCCAGCTTGTTCTCGCAGCGCTCACGGTCGCGACGGGGAGCGCTCTCCGCCGCGTCGGCGCGAGACACCAGTTCCTCGGCCTGCGGGTCCGATGGCCCGCCGAGGGCGTTCGCTGCGACCGTGCGGGCCACCACGGCCCGTCGGGCCAGGGCGGCATCGAGTGCCTGCCAGGACAGGTCGTAACGCACGTGCAGCCGGTCCAGCCGATTCGCCGTGCGGTATGCCCAGGCGCCGAATCCGATCAACACCAGCACCACCGCGACCAGGGCGGCGATCACAGCGATCGTCCACCACATCAGCTCGCCACCGTGACCTTGCTGCCGCTGACGGCGACCGTCTCGTAGACTCGCATGATCTGGCCGGCCACCACTGGCCAGTCGTATCGGCGCACCGCTTCGCCGCCTGCCTCGGCGTAGCGCCTGGCCAGCGACTCGTCTTCCAGCACCGCGATCAGGCCTTCGGCCAGCGCCGCGCTGTCGTCGACGGTGACCAGGCGCCCGGCCTCGCCGTCAAGCAGCACCTGCCGAAAGGCATGCAGGTCACTGGCCACCACCGGCGTGCCGGCTGCCATGGCCTCGACGAGCACGATCCCGAAGCTCTCCCCGCCCAGATGCGGCGCGCAGTAAACGTCGGCGCTGCGCATCGCCGACGCCTTGGCGGCGTCGTCTACCAGACCGAGGAAACGGAGATGGCCGGCCAATCCGCCGACCTTCTCGCGCAATTCGTCTTCGTCGCCGCGGCCGACGACCAGCACCTGCAATCCGGGGAATCGCTCGACCAGTCTGGGTAGCGCCCCGACGAGCACCGCCATGCCCTTGCGGGGCTCGTCGTAGCGGCCCAGGAACAACACCGTCTTGGCCGGCCGCGGATACCCGTCCAGCAGCGGCGCCGAGGCCATCGCCGAAACGTCGACACCGTTGGGAATCTCGACCGCGTCCGATCCCAGCGCCTCCATCTGCCAGCGCCGGGCCAGGTCGGACACCGCGATGCGGCCGACGATCTTCTCCTGCATCGGCCGCAGCAGCCCCTGAACTACCGACAGTGTCAGCGATTTGGTGGTCGAGGTGTGAAAGGTGGCCACGATGGGCCCCTCGGCGATCCGGAGCGCCCACATCGACACACTGGGCGCATTGGGTTCATGCAGATGCAGCACGTCGAAGTCGCCCTCGGTCAGCCAGCGCCGGACCTTGCCATGCACGGCCGGGCTGACCTGGATACGGGCCACCGAGCCGTTGTAAGGAATCGGCACCGCGCGGCCGGCCGACACCACGTAGTCGGGCAATGAGACGTGCCGGCCTGGCGAAGTCGGCGCCAGCACGCCGACATCCTGACCGCGGGCCCGCAACACCTCGGCGAGCTGCAGGACGTGGGACTGCACGCCGCCCGGCACGTCGAACGAATACGGGCACACCATGCCGATCCGCATCAGCTCTCCGCCAATCGGGCCCGTCGCGCGTCAGACAGGTCTGCCAGCCACTGCGGCTGCAGCATGTGCCAGTCGGCGGGATGCTCGGCAATGTTGTGGGCGAACGTGTCGGCCAGCGACTGCGTGACGACGCGGACATCACCACTGGAGGTGTCGAGGGGCGGGTAGAAATCGACCCGGCAGCCGTCGTCGTACCAGCAGTGCACGGGCAGCAGCGCCGCCCCGGTCGTGATCGCCAGCTTCGCCGGGCCGGCCGGCATTCGGGTGGGCTCGCCGAAGAAGTCCACCTCGACGCCGGTGCGGCTGAGGTCCCGCTCGGCCATCAGACACACCACCTTGTTGTCCGACAGTCGCTCGGCGAGCAGCGAAAACGGCGGCTGCTCGCCGCCGGACAGCGGTATCACCTCGAAACCCAGGCTTTCCCGGTAGTCGACGAACCGCCGATACAGCGACTCGGGCTTGAGCCGCTCTGCGACGGTGGTAAATCGGCCATGTGTCTGGGCCATCCATACCCCAGCCATATCCCAGTTTCCGCTGTGCGGCAACGCCGCCACCAAACCGCGGCCGTTGGCCAGCGCCCTGTTCACGTGTTCTTGACCCGACACCGTCTCAGCCAGTTGCGCGCCGAGCGCGCGGTGGTCCATCGACGGCAACCGAAAGGCCTCACGCCAGTAGCGGGCATAGGACGCCAGCGACGCTCGCATGAGGTCGCCGGGCACCTCCTCGGGAGCGACGCCCACGACGCGCGCGAGATTCTTGCGCAATTGGTCCGGTCCCCCATTGCGTGACGCGTACAGCGCTCCGGCGTCAAAGACGTTGCGGGCGGCGAATTCCGGCATTGCGCGCACCGTCCGCCAGCCGGCCGCATAACCCCAGTCCGCCATTCGACTGCCCAACGAGAGACCGCTGATGCCAGGCACTTTCAGTCCGCCGATCACGGCTGGTTTTCCGCCGGCTTGTCCGGCGGCGGCAGCGGAGTGCCGGCGCCAGTCGAATGCCGCACGGTGTGCAACCGCTGAGCACAGGTGACCATGCTGGCGGCGGCCAGCAGCCACATGGCGATCGGCAACGCCAAATGCAATGGATACCTCGGCCAGTCGGATAGTCCCGCGCCGGCCAGCGCGATGATCAGCCGTTCCGGCCGCTCGATGAAACCGCCGTCACCGCGCAGCCCACTCGCTTCGGCGCGGGCCTTGATGTAGGAGGTCACTTGCGACGTCACGAGACAGATCAACGTGGCCACGACCAGCGGCCGGTCGTTAAGACCGAAGGCCGCCCACCATGTCAGCCCGCAGAAGACCGCCCCGTCGCTGATCCGGTCGCAGGTGGCATCCAGCACCGCGCCAAACCTGGTGCCGCCGCCGCTTTCTCGGGCCATCGCCCCGTCGACGAGGTCGAACATCACGAAGAACGAAATCACCACCGCGCCGGCGAAAAGTCGACCGATCGGAAACAGCGTCAGCGCGGCAAGCACGGCCGCGGCGGTGGCGATGATGGTCACCCCGTCCGCGGTGAACCCCGCGCGCAGGAATGCGCGTGCCACCGGACCGGTGGCCCGGGCGACTCCCTCGCGCGACAGCAGCTTGCTCACGACCGCCCACTCATGACTGCCGGGCCCACTCCGTGGCCAGGAGGCGACGGGTGTCGCGCAGTAGCTGCGGGATCACCTTGGAGTCGCCGATGATCGTGATGAAGTTGGCGTCGCCGCCCCATCGCGGAACCACGTGTACGTGCAGGTGCTCGGCCAGCGACCCGCCCGCCGAGTGGCCCAGATTGACACCGACGTTGAAACCGTGCGGGCGCGAGACGCTCTTGATCACGCGAATTGCCTTCTGGATGAACGCCATCAGCTCGCTGCTCTCCGACTCGGTCAGATCCTCGAGTTCGGAGAGCCGACGGTAGGGCACGACCATCAAATGGCCGGGGTTGTACGGGTAAAGGTTGAGCACCGCGTAGACCAATTCGCCGCGAGCCACCACCAATCCGTCCTCGTCGGACAGTTGAGGGATGTCGGTAAACGGCTGTTCCTTGTCTGCGTTGTCCTGCTTGAGCGGGCCCTCGGCCAGGTAGCTCATCCGATACGGCGTCCACAGCCGCTGCAGATGGTCTGACTCGCCGGCACCCCGGTCTATCAGCGCCGTCGGCTCTCCCCCGCTAGCGGGGGGACCCCCACGCTGGCGCTCGTCGCCGCCATCACCGCGGTCGACGATGGCGTCGTCTTCAGCCACGGCTGCCCACCTTGACCAAACCGGCAGTGGGGACGCTGTTTTCACGGTCGGCAACCCACTGTTTGATGACGGCAACCGCCTCGTCGCGTGGAACGCCGTTGATCTGCGTGCGATCGCCGAACCGGAAGCTGACCGCGCCGGCTTCGACGTCGCGGTCGCCGGCAAGCAACATGAACGGCACGCGCTGGTTGGTGTGGTTGACGATCTTCTTGGCCATCCGGTCGTCGCTGGCGTCCACCTCAACCCGGATACCGCTCGATTTCAATTGCGCCGCAACATCTTCGAGATATTCGACGTGGCCGTCGGCAACGGGAATGCCAACCACCTGCACCGGCGCCAACCAGGCCGGGAAGGCCCCGGCATAGTGCTCGGTGAGGATGCCGAAGAACCGCTCGATCGACCCGAACAACGCGCGGTGGATGAGCACCGGCCGTTGCCGCGAACCGTCGGCGGCGGTGTACTCCAGGTCGAAACGATCGGGCATGTTGAAGTCGAGCTGGATGGTCGACATCTGCCAGCTGCGGCCCAGCGCATCCTTGACCTGCACCGAGATCTTCGGCCCGTAAAACGCCGCGCCGCCCGGGTCGGGAACCAGATGCAGGCCCGACGCTTCGGCGACCTCGCTGAGGACCTCGGTCGCTTCGTCCCACACTTCATCGGAGCCGACGTACTTCTCCGGGTCTTTGGTGGACAGCTCCAGGTAGAAGTCGTTGAGCCCGTAGTCGGCCAACAGATCCAGGACGAATCCCAGCAGCGACCCCAACTCCTCGCGCATCTGCTCGCGCGTGCAGTAGATGTGGGCGTCGTCTTGCGTCATGCCCCGCACCCGGGTCAGGCCGTGCACCACGCCCGACTTCTCGTAGCGGTAGACGGTGCCGAATTCGAAGAGCCGCAGCGGAAGTTCACGATAGGACCGGCCCCGCGACCGATAGATCAAGTGGTGCATTGGGCAGTTCATCGGCTTGAGGTAGTAGTCCTGGCCCGGCTTGCGAACCGTCCCGTCCTCGTTGAATTCCGCGTCGATGTGCATCGGCGGGAACATGCCCTCGGCATACCACTCCAGGTGGCCCGAAGTGATGTACAGCTGCTCCTTGGTGATGTGCGGGGTGTTGACGAACTGATACCCCGCCTCGAGATGCTTACGCCGCGAATAGTCTTCCAACTCGCTGCGGACGATGCCGCCCTTGGGGTGGAAAACCGCCAGGCCCGAACCGATTTCGTCGGGGAAGCTGAACAGGTCGAGCTCGACACCCAGTTTGCGGTGGTCACGACGCTGAGCCTCGTCGAGCAGCTCCAGGTGACGGTCCAGCGCCTCCTGCGACTCCCACGCGGTGCCGTAGATACGTTGCAGGCTGGCATTGCGCTGGTCACCCCGCCAGTACGCCGCGGAGCTACGAGTGAGCTTGAACGCCGGGATGTGCTTGGTGGTGGGAATGTGCGGCCCGCGACACAAGTCGCCCCAAACCCGTTCGCGGGTACGCGGATTCAGGTTGTCATAGGCGGTCAGCTCGTCGCCGCCGACCTCCATGACATCGGGGTCGCCGGACTTGTCGTCGACCAGCTCGAGCTTGTAGGGCTCGCCGGCCAGCTCGCCGCGGGCCTCGTCCTTGGACTCGTAGACCCGGCGGTCGAACAGCTGGCCCTCTTTGACGATCTGGCGCATCCGCTTTTCCAGCTTGTCCAGGTCCTCGGGCGTAAACGGTTCGGCGACATCGAAGTCGTAGTAGAAGCCGTCGGTGATCGGCGGCCCGATGCCGAGCTTGGCTTGCGGGAACAGGTCCTGCACGGCCTGAGCCAGCACGTGGGCGGCCGAGTGCCGGATCACGCTGCGTCCGTCGTCGGTGTCGGCCGCGACGGGAATGACGTCGGCGTCCGCGTCGGGAATCCAGCTCAAGTCGCGGAGCTTGCCCTCGGCGTCGCGCACCACCACGATCGCGTCGGCGGCGCCGCGGCCCGGCAGTCCCGCTTCGCGCACCGCGGCCGCCGCGGTCGTCCCGGCCGCCACCCGGATCGGGGCTTGCGGCAATCGCGAGCCCGGCCCAGCCGGGCGCTGCGGGTCGCCGCCATCGGGCCCTGGGGCGGGGTGTGCGAGGGCGGTCATCGACGCGGTCTCCATGGCTTTCGGGTGTTCAAACGGACCCGACCATGCTATCGGTGCGAATACGGCCCGACGGTTGCAGCCTTAAGGCTGGCCCGGTTTGAGCAGAACGAACAACGCCTCGGCGTCGGTGAGTACGGTGTCGCCGTCGCTCAACCGGCCGGACACGAAGACCTTGCGCCCCTCCACCCGGTCGACTTCCGCGGCGATCTGGAGCTTCTTCTCGATGGGCACGATCTGGCGGTAGTTGATATGCAGATAGGCGGTGCGCTGTCGAGGTCCGCCGTTGAGCACCGACGATGTCAGACCCAGCACCGTGTCGAACAGCATGCCCACCGATCCGCCGTGCACGGCGCCGTTGCGGCCCAGATGGAAACGGGCGAACCGCGCCCAGCCCTCGATGCGACCGTCATCGGTCTTGTGCGCCGACATCGGAATGGTCAGGATGTTGCCGCGAACCGGCAGGTCCATCCGACGGCCCGACGGCGACTGCCACTCGTCGGTGTCGTAGGGACTGAGCAGCCCGGAGAGCTTGTCCAGCAGGTCGGCGGCCTCGGTGATCACTTCGTCGGGCGCATCGACGGCCCGGGCGTGATCTTGCAGCGCACGAACACCGTCGATGAATCTGCCGTAGTCCGGCCCGCCTTTGGTGCTGGGGTCAGGCGGATTGAATCCGCCGCCGGGATGCCACGCGTCTTCGGGAGCCACCCGAACACCGTATTGCCCCGCGCGCATCGTCGTCGCGCTAGACCTACGGACACGACTCCTTCTCGCGCCGCAAGCCGGCGCGCATCGTCGTCGCGCTAGGCGTTCTGCTTTCCGAGCTCGCTCAGCTTGTCGAACTCGTCGTCGGTGAGTTCGATCTCGGCGGCAGCGACGTTTTCTTCCAGATGTCCGACGCTCGAAGTCCCGGGGATCGGCAGTACGACCGGCGAGCGCTTCAGCAGCCAGGCCAACGCCAGCTGCGATGGCGATGCGTGTCCGTGCTCCTCGCCGAGCTTGGCCAACGGGCCGTCGGGGGCTGCGAGAGGGCCCGCGGCGAGCGGGAACCAGGGGATGAACCCGATCCCCTGCTTGGTCGACTCGTCGAGCAGCGCTTCGGCGCTGCGATTGGTCAGGTTGTAGAGATTCTGCACCGAGACAATCTGGGCGATTTTTTGCGCGGCGTGCAACTGGTCGACGTTGATCTCCGACAACCCGATGTGGCGAATCTTGCCTTCCTCCTGGAGCTTGACCAATTCGCCGATCTGGTCCTCCAGCGGGAACTTGTCGTCGATGCGGTGCAGCTGGAAAAGATCGATGGTCTCGACACCGAGACGGCGCAGGCTCAACTCGGCTTCCTGGCGTAGGTAGGCCGGGAAACCCAGCGGAACCCAGACGTCGGGGCCGGTGCGCAGCAGTCCGGCCTTGGTGGCGATGACCAACCCGTCGTACGGGTGGAGCGCCTCGCGGATGATCTCCTCGGCGAAGTAGGGGCCGTAGGAGTTCGCGGTGTCGATGAAGTTGACGCCGAGCTCGGCGGCGCGCCGCAGCACCCGGACCGCTTCGTCTCGGTCGGCGGGCGGTCCCCAGACGCCCTTACCGGTGAGGCGCATCGCGCCATAGCCGAGGCGGTTGATCGTGAGATCGCCGCCGAGAGTGAACGTTCCGGATGCTTGAGCCGGTGCCTGCGTAGTCACAATTCCGACCGTACGCGAGCCGCGAAAACCTGGCCATGTGCGCATGGCAAGCTGAACCGGTGGATTTGCAGACGATCGCTCAGTTGCCGTTCACGTATCCCGAAGTCGGTGCGACGACCGGGCCATTTCCGCCGGGATACAAGCACATGGGCTACTCGGCCCACATCGGCATGGGTCAACTCCGCTTCGAGGAGGCCGCCGACGCCGTCATGCACTGGGGCATGCAGCGAGGCTCCGGGCTGCGCGTCGAGCCGAGCAGCGAGACCGTCACACCCGGCACGGTTGTCGTTGTGAAAATAGGTTTCATGAAGGCTCCGTGCCGGGTCGTCTATGTCGTCGACGAACCGCACGTGCGGGGCTTCGCCTACGGCACCCTGCCGGGCCATCCCGAGATCGGCGAGGAGCGGTTCGTAGTGCGCCACGACCCCGTCACCTCCGCGGTGTTCGCCGAGGTTTCCGCTTTCTCGCGGCCGGCGACGTGGTGGGCCAAAGCCGGTGGACCGTTCACCTCGCTCATGCAGCGGGTGATGAACAAGCGCTACGTGCGGGCGGTCTGACCCCAACCCGCCAGCAGTTCGTGCGCGCCAGTGCAGAGACGGTCGATGACCTCACCCACCGGCGCCACGTCTGTGACCATTCCGACGCCTTGGCCCGCGTCGACGGCGGCGATCCGCCGGTCGTCGGCGGCGATCGCGGCGACGAGCTCGGACTCGGCGTCGGCGTCATCGGCCAACGCCTCCTCGTGTCCGGTCCAGCGCGCGACGAAGTCGTTGCGCAAGACGCGCGATGGGAATCGCTCCGCCCACGGCAGATGACGGACGATGTCGTAGACCCGCGTGGTCTCGGTGTCGGTCTCGCGAGCGTGGATCAGCGCGCTGCGCCCGGCGTCGCTGGTGAGCGCCTCGACCGAGGCCGACAGGCAGGTGCCCAACCACGCCCCGCTGGCGCCGGCGGCCAGCACCGCGGCCAGGCTGCGCGGCGATGCAATGCCCCCGGCCGCGAGCACCGGCAGCGACACGGCGTCGAGGACCGCATCCAGCAACGGCAGCGTGCCGATCGTCGCTTCCCCGTGCCCGCCGCCTTCGCAACCGCGTGCCACCACCACGTCGATGCCGGCATCCTGCGCCCTGCGCGCCTCCGCGGCGTTGTAAACCTGTGTGGCAGCTGCGATTCCGGCTTCATGAGCCCGACTGATCCAGGACAGATCGGTACCGAAGCTGACGGAGATGAGCGTGGGCCGCGCGGCCAATGCGGCGTCGAAAAGCCCCTCTTCCTTGCGCATCACCCAGTCCACCAAACCAATACCGAACATGCCTGCCACGTGTGGCAGCTCGGCATGCAGCGCCGACGTCGACCCGGCGGTGCCCATGCCGACCATCCCGAGTCCCCCGGCGGCGCTCACGCCTGCGGCCAGCTTTCCGCCGGCAACGCCACCCATCGGGGCGTTGACGATGGGCACGCGAAGGCCCATTGACCTCGACCAGGGTGTCGACAGCATCCGTTACGCCGAGGGAACGTTCTTCACCACGGTGAGCACCACGACGGAGTCCTCGAGGGCCCGCAGCGAGTGACGGCGCGGCGGAATCGTGACGAAGTCGCCCGAATTGCCATCCCAGGTGTCGTCGCCGGAAATCAACTGGACGTGCCCCTGCAGCACCTGCAGCGTCGCTTCGCCCGGGCTCTCGTGTTCACCCAACTCATGCCCAGATGCGAGCGCCACGACAGTCTGACGCAGCTCGAGCGTATGACCACCGTGGATGGTGTGCGACGCGCGACCGCTGTGAGCCTGACGCGCTGCAGCAAGCTGTTCGGCGGCCACGTCGGTCAGTGAAGTGGATTCCATCCTCAGTCCTTCGGTCGGCACGCAACTGTCGGAAATGTCTTAACTGGATAGTAGAAGAACCCCACCAGCGATCAACGCGACCGACTTGACCAGCTCGAGTCCGACATAGACCAGATGCCCGCGCGAACGCGGCGCGTCCAGTCCGGCGAGCACCTGATCGGAACGACGAGTCAACCGCGGTCGAACCGCGCCGATCTGCACGACCAACACCACGATCGCGACCACCACCGCCGATGTCACCGCGACCGAGGGCGGACTCACGATGATGGCCACCGCGATGACGATCGCGAACATCACTTCGACGGCATTCAGCGCACGGAACACCAGTCGACCGATGCCCAGGCCGATCGGAAGCGTGACGTGGGGTGCGCGGAACTTCAGCGGTGCTTCCAGGAACGAGATCGCCAGCACCATGCCCAGCCAAACGAAGTCCGCCGCGACCGCCACCGCCGATGCAGCGTCCATGGCGTCACCTCCTCACGAATCATCGTCGGACAGCCATTCCCTCGTGGTAGTGGCCAGTGGTCTTTTGGCTCCCAGTCTTGCTGATCGTGCATTCTTTACCTATGACGGTGGATGCCCTGTTGCAGTCGATTCCTCCGCTGGCGGTATACGGCATGGTCGGCGCCGTCGTCGGCGTGGAAAGCCTGGGTATCCCGCTGCCCGGTGAGATCGTTCTGGTCAGCGCGGCCCTGCTGTCGTCTCGACACGAGTTGGCCGTCAACCCCGTCGGAGTGGGCGCCGCGGCCGTGCTCGGAGCCGTGATCGGCGACTCCACCGGCTACGCCCTCGGTCGCCGCCTCGGCCTACCGCTCTTCGACCGCCTGGGCAGGCGTTTCCCGAACCATTTCGGCCCCGGGCATGTTCTGTATGCCGAGCGGCTCTTCGCACGCTGGGGGGGACGGGCGGTGTTCTTCGGTCGCTTCATCGCGCTGCTGCGGATCTTCGCTGGGCCGCTGGCCGGCGCGCTGAAGATGCGCTACGCCAGATTTCTGCTCGCAAACGTCTCCGGCGCGGTGTGCTGGGCCGGCGGCACCACCGCACTGGTGTACTACGCCGGCGTTGCCGCCGAACGCTGGCTGACGCGGTTCTCGTGGATCGCGCTGGTCATTGCGGTCGTGTGCGGGGTGATCGCCGCAATTGTGCTGCGCGAGCGTACTTCTCGTGCGATCGCCGCTCTTGAGGCCGACCATTCCGACGAATCCGACACCTCCGACGCGTAACCGACTTCTGCCACGTCAGGCAGTGTCGGCGCCCGCCGAATCATTGCCGCTGCCGCGTTAGCAAAGAATTTGTCGCATTTTGCAAAATCCGACAAAATTCCGGACACGTTTGAGAACCCGAGTTTCGGGTTTGCCGTCTTTTCGCAACCGTCGGAATCGAAATGCGGCGGGAGCGTACCGAGGCAACCTTCCCAGCCCCGCCGCGTGACCGAAAAGAGCTGTCCGCGCGACCTTTTGACGCCGGGCGGCGCTAGGGTGCCAGCATCGGCCATGCTCCGAAACCGAAATCAAGATCGTTAGTTTCGTAAAAAAAGTTCGCCGAAAAGTTCGCGGATCCAACCATCCTCACGCAATTCTCAGCCGCCTTGACATGGACATTGGAGATGCGTTTCTGTTATAAATGATAAATCTTCTAACCGACGTCGGTCTTAAGCTTCCTAGGGCAGGCATCCATATCAAGGCGCGCGGCGCCGATGGATCAGGAGCGCTATGAGCACTTTTGCTATTGCCGACCCATCTTTCCATCCCCTGATGCTGAGCAGTCGGCTGATCTCTGAGCTAGCACAAGCACGCAGCACGCTGCGAGCGACCACTGAGCGTTTCGGCTCGGCGGTCATCGTCAACGCCGGCGGCGAACTCGACGCCTCCAACGACGCTGCGTGGCGACGCCTGCTGAGCGAGGCCTCCGCGGCAGCGGGTCCTCCCGGGCCGCTCGTCATCGACACCAGCGGCCTGGACTTCATGGGGTGCTGCGCGTATGCAGCCCTGGCGGAGGAGGCAGAACACGCTCGGGCGCGCGGCGTGGAGCTGCGATTAGTCAGTGCCCAGCCGGTCGTCGCGCGGATCGTGCAGGCTTGCGATCTGAGCGATCTGCTGCCGGTGGACGCCAGCGTGGACGCCGCGTTGTCCGCGTGCGCCTTCGCTGACTGACGCGTCATCGTCCACCCGTCAGTTTGGCGCGCACACTTTTGAGGTCGTCGACCAGCAGTTGGTATGCGTTTTCCCGATCGAGCCGCTCACGCAGTACCGACGAGGGATGAACGGTCGCTGACAGCAGCGGCTCGGGATGCACGTCGATCTCGGTAGGTAGTGCGAGCAGCTCGCCGCGGTGCTCGGACACGCGAAAACTACTGCCTAACAACGCCTGGGCAGCCGTGGCTCCGAGGAGCACGATCGTCCTCGGAGCCAAAGCGTGAATCTCCGCGATCAGCCAGGGCCGACAGGCGACGACCTCGCTGCGGTTCGGCTTCTGGTGTATTCGGCGGGTGCCGCCCTTGCGGGTGAATTTGAAATGCTTGACCACGTTGGTCTGATACGTCGATTCGGGATCGATGTCCGCATCACCGAGCGCGCGGGCGAGCAGGCGCCCCGCCGGGCCGACGAACGGCAGGCCTTCAACATCTTCCCGATCACCGGGCTGTTCGCCCACCAGCATGATCGACGCGTCGGGATGCCCGTGCCCGAACACGGTCTGTGACGCATCCTCGTACAGCGAGCAACCACGGCAGCGACTTGCGGCCTGCGCCAAGGCATTCAGGTCGCGCGCTGCGGGCAGGAACTCTTCAGCCCCAACGGGTTTCGTCGTAGCCATCAGTGGTGTTGGCTACCCCGGTGTCGGGTCTACCCAAACGCCGACCCGTCAAGTCGGTAGCCCGAACAGCTGCACGACCCCATGGTCGCGACCGGCGGTGTAACCGCCGTCGACGGCGATGGCCTGACCGCTGACGAACGACGCGTCGAGCGAGACGAGGAACGCCGCCATGGCGGCGATCTCCTCGGAGCGGCCCATCCGCTGCAGGGCATGCTCCTCGGTGATCGAGGCCCGGGGCGCTTCCATGCCTGGGAGGCCGAATACGCTTTCCGTCAGCGGTGTTTCGATGAATCCGGGGCAGATCGCGTTGGCTCGGATGCCGCTGGGACCGTAGTCGAGCGCGATGTTCTTGGTGAGTAGTACGACACCGCCCTTCGCTGCGTTGTAGACGCTGCCTCCCGCTGTTCCCTCGATGCCCTCCACGCTCGCCAACGTGACGATCGAGCCTCGCTCACCATCGACACGCGGCTGGTCGATCATGCGCGCCAAGGCCGCTTTGGCGACCAGAAATGTTCCGGTGAGGTTGATCGTGATCACCCGTTCCCACTCGGCGCGATCCAGCAGATGGACCGGCCCACCGCCGGCGACCCCGGCGGCGTGGACGACACCGTCCAGTCGGTCCGGCACCGCGTCCAGCACGGCAGCGATCGCGGCCTCATCGGTGATATCGGCTGACACGAAGTGGAAGTCACGGCCGAGGTCGGGCGGAGTGGCCACGTCGGCGCCGATCACGCTGCCGCCGTCGGCCAACAGGCGTTCGGCTGTGGCCAGGCCGATGCCGGAAGCGACGCCGGTCACCAGATGCGTCCGGGAGCGGGCACGATCAGCGTTCACCACGGCTGTTCCTCTCGAAATCCGTTGCTACGCAGTCAGAGTCCGAATTGGTCGTCGATGAGTCCGAGCCAGATCTGAGCGGCGTCCATCGCGACCTTCTCGCTGATGAACGCGTGCTGGGTGCCGGTATAGATATCGCGGAACGCGCGCTCGAGGCGGCTACCCTCGCGGATCGCGGTGGTGCCTGCGGCCAGATGAGCCCACTCCGCGATCTCCCGTGAGGTGTCGGTGGCATACACGGCCGCGACCCGCATGTCGGCGCGCAGGCGGGGTGTCAGGTCCTCCCCCGCGTCGACGGCTGACTCGGCCGCCACGAACGCATCCAGCACCAGCAGGCGCGCTGCCCGCCACGCCGCGACGCAGTGAGCGAGTCCTTTCTGAAAGGTCTGCCGAGTGGCCAACGTCGCCATGTCGCTCATCCGCACCTTGGTGGCGGCCAACTCCTCGACGTCGTCGAGCATGCTCTTGGCGACCCCAAGGGCGAACGATGCGTGACCGGCCGCGGTAACCGGCATCAGGCCCATCCGGCACGCCGCAGAATCGCCCCGCGCGGGTTCGCGGACGAACAACGGGATGGTCCGGCACCCCGGGACGAAGACGTCGGTGACCGTGTAGTCGTAGGAACCAGTTCCCTTCAGCCCCTGAACATGCCACCCATCGGTGAAGGTCACCTCGTGGCGAGGGATGAACGCCACTCGCATGTCCGGAATGCCGTCACCGACCCAGCGCATCTCGCCGTGGTCCATCGGAAAGAAGCCGGCTCCGATGTAAGCCGAATGACCGGTACCGGAGCCGAAACTCCACGCACCACTCAGGCGGTAGCCACCCTCGACCGCTGAGCCCTGCCCATTCGGGAAGTACTGGCCACCGATGGTGATGTGGTTGTCGTTCTGCGTGAAGATTTCGGCGAAGCCGTCGTCGGGGAGGTAGGTGGCGGCCGCGAATGTCGACGGTAGATTGGCGATCCCGATCCAGCCGAAAGATCCGTCCTGCCAAGCCATCTCGATCCAGGTATCGATCATCTCCTGGAACGACGGCTCGACTCCCCCGGCCGCCTTCGGATTGAAGGCAGGCATCAGGTCGCAGGCCCACATCTCGTCGACGATCGCCGGTGACAACGTCCGCAACCGCTCGGATTCGGCCGCCTCGGCGCGCACCAGGTCACGCATTCCTCGGGCCCGATCGACCACCGACACACCAGCCATCACGCCCGCTCCTCTCGGTCTGCCGCCCTACATCATCGGCGATGACGACCGATTCGCGTCACTGTTTGTCTGGCCAGATCTCACTGGTCGGGAAGACTCCCTGGTTGCGCCCGGACCAGTGCTTCACCCGTGCCCTTTCTTCGGCTCGAGCCTTGGCCTCAGCCTTCTTGCGCGCCTCGAAGCTGTCCGGATCTTCGTCTTCTTCGTCATCTGGGCTGTCGTCGACTTCGAAGAGCACTTCGTACCAACGCTTGTGGGGCTGCACGCGCGTCTCAACGTCGCCCGTAGGGGTCGCGCGCTTGATCTGAATGTTCTCCAGATTCGGATCACGTCGCGAGATGAATAGTTCGAGCGCCTCCCCCAGTTCACGTCCGGTGAGGTTGATGTCTGCCAGCGCCCTGCCTTCGTACGTAGCCACGCCGGACATCTTGCAACGGATTGGGGACACATGCATTCTTTTCCGGCCGCGCGGCGCCCCACTCTGGGCCGTTTATCGACAACGCTGACCTCCCGCCCCTTGTCGAGGCGGAGGTCAGGCGGTCGCGGATCAGTACAGCGGTATCCAGTTAGCGGCCCGATGCCCCAGTTGTCGGCCTACGACGACGGGGATTTCACCGTGGTCATCTCGGTGAGACCGCTGATATCGAACACGCGAACCAGGAACCGGTTGGCTATGACGACGATGTGTTCGGCGTGGGTGAACAGGGCGTTGACGGCCGTGCTGTCCAAGTAGTCCACGCCGCTGAGATCGACGGTCAGCATCTCGTCGCGACCGGCAGCCTCAGCCACGTCCCGGGCCAGCGCTTGAGTGAACGACTCGATGTTGCTGAGGTCCAATTCACCGGTCGCGGTCAGGACGAGTTCCCCGCCGCCGGATCGCGACGTGTCGAGCGTCAACGACGTGGCCATCAGCTCGTTCTCGCCGTCATCCGCACGGTGGTTCCGATCGGCTCGGAGTCGATCGTGACGTCAAGCATGAGCGACCGCATCAACGTGATCCCCCGCCCCCTATGCTCGGCGCCGATCGGCCGGGGCGGCTTCCACGACCCGGTGTCGGTGATGGTCACGCTGACTTCTTCCGCGCTCGCAACGGCCCGCATGCTGATCATCCCGCCGGGACTGTCTCGATGACCGTGCTCGATGGCGTTGGCAACCGCTTCTCCCGCCGCAACGAGTATGGCGTGAATTTGGTCCGGCGCCACGTCGGCCCGGATTAGCCAGTCGCGCAACGCACTTCGTACATCTGCAAGGCGATCCGCATCGGCCGGAAAGTCGACCCTCAGCTGCGCGGGCTGGCGGTAGAGCAGGAGCGCGACGTCGTCTTGATAGCCACCGCCCGGCGTGAGCTGGGACATCACCTGGTTGGCCAGGTGCTCCAAGTCTGACGCCCGGCCGGCCTTGAGTAGCTCGCAGACTCGGGCGATGCCAGCGTCCACCGCACTGCGCCGACGCTCGACCAAGCCGTCGGTGTACAACAGCAGGACAGAACGCGCCGGCAGGACGATGCGGGCTTCCGGGCGGGCCCGGTCGGGCCGCACGCCCAGCGGAATGGTGCGGCCGTCTTCGAGGGTCTGCGTCGTGCCGTCAGCGTGCATCACGATCGGCGGCGGGTGTCCGGCACTGGAGTACACCAGCTCACCGGTCTCGGAATTCAGCACAGCGCAGACCGCGGTGCTGCACCGAGCGCCAGGAAGGCGCGCCGCAAAACGGTCCAGGCCGGCGAGAGCCAGTCGGGGACTGGGGCGTTCGAGCAGTAGCGCGCGGCATGCGCTGCGCAGCTGACCCATCACTGTCGCTGCCGCAAGTCCGTGTCCGACGCAGTCGCCGACGATCAACCCGATGCGCCCGTCCTCCAGATCGACGATGTCGTACCAGTCTCCCCCGACCTGCAGAGGACGGCTGGCGGCCTGATATCGCACGGCGAAGCCGGAAGGAAGATCAGACGGGCCCAGGATGGCGTGCTGAAGCGCCAGGGCGGTTTCACGCTGCTGGTCAACCTGATACACCCGCTGCAGGCCCTGGCCGAGGCGGCCGGCCAACATCGTGAGCAGCGTCTGGTCCTCGAGGGTGAAGGGTCGCTGCTCGGCCAGATCGATCCACACGACCAGCACACCCTCGGGATGTTGCAGGGCGATGCCGGCTGTTCCGAACTCCGAGGTGTACGGCGTGAGTAGGTCGCCATCGGGTAGGGACCGGAGAATTTTCTGCAGCTGCTCAGGCAGGTCCTGCCAGCGAGCTTCTTCGCCGACCGACACCAAATCTGGTGTGCCGCCGGCGGTTCCGACGGCGGCGCGATGAGCGGGGAAGGTGACGGCCAGAACGCGACGTGCCCGCCACAACCGGCGTAGCTCCTCAGTGGCGACAAGCAGCGCGTCGTCGACCGTGTCGGCCTGGGCGAGCTGCCGATTGAGCGCATGCTCACGACCCGCGGCCAGCGCCAACGCGATGGCGGCGTGCCGGGCGAAGTCGCTGACGAGTTCGAGATAGTCGATCCCGAACGCCGGCTGCTGCGGATTCCGTGCCACGGCGATGACGCCGAGCGCCGCCTCGTCCGCGATCAGCGGAATGACGATCGCCGGTCTTTCGCCGACGTCGGTAAACCCTTCGATCGGGTACTGGAAAGAGTCGGTGATCATGGGTATGCCCCGGCGCGCGACGCCGCCCGTGGTCGAACGATCCATCGGAACCTGCTGGCCGATCACCTCCGAGGTGTATCGGCCGGCGGTCGCGGCAACGACGAGAGTGTCGTTGTCGGCGGCGGCCACATCGGAATCGCTGGGGACGAGCAGGATCGCCTGCTCGGCCTCGGCCAGCTCGAGCACGCGGTCGACGATGAGCTGCAACGGTGCGGTCTGCGGGTCTCCGGACAAGAGTGCCGAGGTGATCTCACGGCTTGCCGTCGTCCACTTCGCCGTTTCCCGTTCCCGCTCGAAAAGCCGCGCGTTGTCGATCGCCACGGCAGCCGCCGATCCCAACGCCCGCACGGCGCGGTCCTGCGCATCCGTGAAAATCCGTCCGGGTCGGTCATCGGCCAGGTAGAGGTTGCCGAAATCCGCGGTTCGGACTGTGATCGGCAGCGCGAACAGCGCCCGGATCGGGAGCGCGTCAGCGTCGAGCGCCGCTGCCCGCGGGTCAGCACCGAGATCGTCGATGCGCAACCCCTCGCCGATCGGGAGTCTGCCGAGCCGACGGGCGGTGTCATCGGCGAGGCCCACCCTTACAAAAGAGGCGAAGCCCCCTTCGGCTCCCCGGATACCGAGCGCGCCGAACCGAGCGTCGGTCAGGTCCATCGCGGCATGCACGATGCGGTGCAACGTCCCACGCAAGTCGAGGTCAGAGCCGATCTCGACGATCACCTGAACGAGCTGCTCTATCTGGTCTCGCGCTGCCTGCAGTTCTTCAACTTGATCTTGGATTCGATTCATCAGTTGGCACTGACCCGAATCGCCTGCATGCAAATCCCATCAGCGCTGTCCACGTACGTCACCCTCATGCTTCGGTTTACCCAGATCCCCGTACTTGCGACGGGAATCTTCACGCGATTCGCTGTTTTTTCTCACATGGCCGACATTCAGCGAGCCAGTCTCGGTCTTCGCTTGCCGACGTCGGAAGGCCGAGGTAATGGCTGAAAGTGGTCCCGGCTGGGTTCGAACCAGCGACCTCCCGCGTGTGAGGCGGGCGCTCTTCCACTGAGCTACGAGACCGGGTGCCGAGGCGAACGACGTCGAAGGTTAACACGAGGCGCCATTCCGGGAGAACGTGCTGCCGGACGTTAAATCACGGCGCGCCCGTTGTTACTGAGGAATTTGTGCGGTCATGCTCAGGTGGACTATCGTCGTGCTTCGCACCGGGCGACGATCTCGTCCGAGGCGCGCGGATGTAGCGCAGTTGGTAGCGCATCACCTTGCCAAGGTGAGGGTCGCGGGTTCGAATCCCGTCATCCGCTCGAAGGTGCAAATGGCATCAATCCAGCGGTGGAGTGGCCGAGTGGTGAGGCAACGGCCTGCAAAGCCGTGCACACGGGTTCGATTCCCGTCTCCACCTCCAGAATTGTTCCCCAGCGCGATTAGCTCAGCGGGAGAGCGCTTCCCTGACACGGAAGAGGTCACTGGTTCAATCCCAGTATCGCGCACCAAGATTGGTGCAGTTGCGGCCCGGTGTCGCAGGTTTTAGCGCCACACCGACGCCACACACCGATGACGTTCGGCGGTCGCGTTGGGCCGAAAGGCCCTCGTCCAGAAGGGGAGCTGGCAGGGAAAGCTCAGTGCGGCCCCATCATCCCTGGCCCCATCATCCCCGAGCCCATCACGCCTTTCATCATCGGCGGCATCCCGTCGCGCACAAAACCCGTGACCTCCTGGGCATGCGCGCGGATGGCTTGCGCGAGGGCTGGATCATCGGCGGTTTCTTCTGCGACCACCCCGGTAGGGGTCAATGTCAACTGGCGGCGATAACCGTTCGCCTGCCTGAATAGCGTGGGCAGGCTTCCACTCATGCACATGACCTCTGCGCCTTGGTCGAGATGTGTGTACATGCTGGACACATGCGCTTGTAGTTGCGCCACAAGGTCAGGCGAAGTCGACTGCGTGGTGGTTCGTATGCCGCCGGGAATCTCCTCGACAGCGCGCGTTATTTCGTTGTGCCGGTTGAACATCTCCATGTATCGGCTCATGTCCATCGCATCGACGCCCATGCCGTTGTGGTCGATGAGTTGGATGCCTGGCGCTGACGATCTAAAAGCATCACGTAAGACGTACCCGAGTATCACCGCGCCGCTGCCGGTTCCGAAGGCCAGCAACGCTGTGCGGCGGGTTAACCCTGACACTCTGAGTTCCGGGCGGGGTTGGTGACTCTCGGCGCTATGGCCGAGGAGAAGTCGGGCCGGCGGATGTGGTCGGCTGCGGACTCATCATGCCGCCGGGCATCATCTCGCCTGGCTTCATCGGCCCGCCCGGCTTCATGTCGGCGCAGCAGTCTTTCATCATCGCCGACTGGCCCATTTGCATGTGTGCGTGCTCGCTCCAGTTCAAGAAGTAGCCGGATAGGAATATTGCGGCGACGATAAAGACCCCACCAGCGACAATTCCCACCCACGCGAGCGCCTGAATCAGACGGTTGGGACTGGCGGTGTGCGCGGTGTTGGCATCGTCGGTTGGCTGCGCAACCTCGGTCGTCTCGGCCATCACTGAACCTCCTGCATAGGGAACTGAGTGAAGCTCATGCTACCCCACCCAGGGTGGGGTGGGGGTGAGATAGGCTGGGCATAGTCAAACCAGGGCCGGGGGTGCCGGGCTTCCACTGAAAGGGGACGGTAATGCCAGAGTTGACGGCCAAAAAGGTGGCTGCGCTGAACCGGCTCAAGACAGTGCGAGGCCATCTGGACGGGATCATCCGGATGCTGGAAACCGACGCTTACTGCGTGGATGTGATGAAGCAGATTTCAGCGGTCCAATCCGCGTTGGAGCGCACCAATCGGGTGATGCTGCACAACCACTTGGAAACCTGCTTCTCGGAGGCTGTCGTGGGCGGCCAGGGCGAGAAGGCGATAGCCGAATTGGTCGACGCCCTCAAGTTCAGTCCGGCTTTGACTGGTCCCGACACCTGCCTAAATGGAACGGCAGCCGACAACACCGTTAGCACCCGCCCCTCCTAAGGGTGCAGTCTTGATCTGCCGGCCAACGAACCGGCGCAGCCAACCGTCTGACGTGCGGATTCCTGCCGCAACCAACGCGGCCAACGGCAACAAATGCTAAGGCCTTCTCGTTCGCATCGAGTAGGTCAGGGGTTCGATTCCCCTTAGCTCCTTAGAGTCTCAATAGGCAGCTGCGCGTCGCGCTGTCATCGGCCCGCGGCATCGCGGCATGTAACTGGCTCATCCATCTGCGTGCTGCGTTGATGTCGACCGACCTGATGGCCGACGAAGCCGATCAGCTTGCCGCTCACCTGAGCACCGCAGCATGGCTGCTGCGACAGGAACACGTCGAAGTGCCGGCACTGAGCAGGTTGCCGGGAATCAACAGACGCACCGGGCACGTGTACCTCCCAATATCGGGCCGCTCCGTTCTCTCCTCGGGGCGGCCCGATTTCGACAAGTGCGCTTCACCGCGAGCCGACTGCTGGGGGTGTGATCGCGCTAACCTGACGTCATCACCGGCGAGTGTGTGGTGTTCTGGTGGAAGGTCTTTGCACATGGTCACGCTGTTTTCGACCAGGCTGGGTGCCGCGGTTGGTGGTCTGACTTTGTGGTTGACCACTGGGATCGGTTTCGCGTCCGCGGATCCCGATCTTGATCCTGTCATCAACACCACATGTAGCTACTCGCAGGTGGTTTCGGCAATCAATGCGCAAAATCCGGCGGTGGCCGCGGGGCTGTCGGCTTCGCCATCGTCGCAGGCCGCGTTGCGTGGATTCCTTGTTTCTTCGCCGGAAGAGCGCGAGCAGATAGTTCAAGAGCTGCGGGGTAAGCCAGGATCGCAGCAATATTTTCAGGAGTACGCCGGAGCTGTCCTGCAGGTTGCAAACACCTGCAACAACTATTGAGTGGGTTGCAGGCGCGGCGCCGCGCTATGCCCCCGGCGTCCGTGGACGCCAGCCGGAAGCGATGTCTCTCGACCTCTGTCTGACAGCATGTGGCCCCCCGTATCTCCTCGGGGCGGGCCGTTACTAGCGAATCACGTGTTGAAGTCCGGGAGGGGGCCAGCGGGCTTGGATTCCGTCGGTAGCTCCTGGTCCTGTTCAGCCCCTTGTTCTATGACTTCGTCGGTGCGACGCACGTCGTCTTCCGTGGTGTCCGCGCCGTCTGCTGGTGTGCTCATCTCGGCCCTCCTCTTGATGTCAGTAGATGGACCGTGTACCCGCGCCGAAGCGGCCTGAAAGATGTCAGTGGCCCAAACCCCCTTTCGACTTGGGGCGGCCCTGTACCGGCCCGGGCGCACGCAGATCCGGGCGTCGCGATGACGTCTGATTAGCGGATTTAGGCCGCTACGTTTTTTCTCCACTCATCACCGCGATACCCAGTGGATGGAGCCTATTGTTCGCGTCGCGCCGCGTGAGGTTTACCGAAGCCGCTGGATGGTGTTGTGGGGAGCCTCGTACATGAGGCCCGGCGCTCTCTCCTGCCATTCCAGTCGCACCCGCACGCTCTGCATTGTTGTGTGAAGAAGCCGCCAAGCGCGCGTCTTGAAGCTCTAACTCAGCTGGGTAATCAATCCCAATATCGCGCACCATGTTTCACCTGCGAAACCGCAAGGAATCGCTGCCCGCATGACTACCTGTGAACTGATCGGGGCGCTAGCAACCGACTGAGTGGTCGCAGTTCACCAACATCACCACCCCGATTCCCCACATTTCGCCGCCGGTCGGCGCCGATTTCTGGCTGCGAATGGCCAGCACGGGCCGAGTGCCCTGTCGGAGTTGGCACACATTCTTCGTCATACAGATAGGCCCGAAATGCCGGGAAATATGAAGGAGGAGAGAACACCGTGAACATCAAGGTCGACGACAGTGCACGCCAACTCATCGGTTGCAACCCTGCAACGCTGGTCACGAACAACCGCGACGGCAGCCCGCAAGTCAGCGTGGTCTGGGTGACGGTGCAGAAAACGGCGGACGGCGGTGATGAGCTGGTCACCGCTCATCTGCAGGAGCATCAAAAGATCCGCAACATCCGCCGTGATCCTCGCGTGGCGGTGACCGTCGTGTCCACCGATCGCAGCGGGCCGCAGACACCGTATCTGTCGATCAAGGGCATCGCCAAGGTCGAGGAGGGCGGTGCTCCTGAGCTGCTCGACGAGATTGCCACGACCATCTTCGGCCCGGGCACAGGGTTCCCCCCGCCTGACGCACCCCCGGGATACCTGACTCACATCACCATCGAGAAGGTCGGCGGGGTGGGCCCCTGGGCTACCTGAACTGCTGCACCTGACTAGTAGGCCAGACCGCCACGTTGGTCCTTCTCGCGCCGACCAGACTTTTAACTCGCGACCTGAGCTTGGGCCGCTGCAATGGGAGCCTGGTCCGGGCAGTGCTGACGAATCGTGTTGCCGGTCAACACTCCGGCGTTTGTCGCGTTATAGCCACTAGCCTCAAGCGTCGTCTCGATCGCGGCCAGGCTGGTGCCGTTTCGCAGTGCCGCACAGATGTCGTAACGAGAGTCGATAGTGGCGGCTTGGGCGGGTGCCGCAAGCGTCAGCGTCGCGATGATTGCGGCTCCGGCCGCCAGCAGAGAAGAGCGGATCACGCTGTGCCCGTTAGTGATGTTGTGCCTCATGTCAGCCTCGCAAGTGTCGAGGTCACCGTTCTCAGTTAGTGGCCGCTGTCGTCTACCAACGCCGAGACATCCCGAACGCTGCCCGATACCGCGCGATCGTGATCCAACTCACGACGGACACTCGATTACCCGACTTGAGTCGGGCCTGAGCGCTTAAGCTGAGGAACGCCCGTCCAACCGAGAGGCGTGTTATGACGAGGTTTCTTCGCCCCTTGGCCGCAGTCACCGTGGTGGCCGCACTCCCGCTGACTGCTCTCGCGATCGCAACGTCCGCGGTCGGCTCGGCCGATCCCAAGTGCGACCCGCAGGTGGCTTCACATTGCGAGTCCAGTTCGCCGCGGTGTGACCTCAACTGGTCGCGGAATGTCTGGACTGGCGAATGCCACAAGCCGCCGCCGCCGCCGGATTGGTGGGTAGAGCGGCCGGCTTACGCACCGCCCTACGCCCCGCTGGACGTCCCGCCGCCGCCTCCCCCTCCGCCATGGGCGCAGCGCATGGAACCCAAATGGGACGAAGGTTCCCAGAACTGGTACTGGGCAGGGATTTAACGCCTCAAACGCGGTGGGCTCAACGGATTACGTTGTCTGGCACGGTGAATCGCTCACAGCTTGCGAGCTCCGCGCATGATCTTGGCAAACGGGCCGCCGGCCGCGAGGCCACGGTGAAGGCTCGGTTGCAGCGTGCTGAGGTTCAGCAAGACCGGGTAGCTCAGCCCGTTATCGCGCCACTCGGCGAGTTGATCCACGATCTCTTCGTGAGTGCCTTGCAGGCAGGCATCTTTCAGCAACGAAAGCGGAACATTCGAGGTGAACCTGAGCACCGACTCCTCGTCGAAGACCTGCGGGATGATGTCCTGGGAGCCCGTGAAGTCGTCACCGAGTGGATGGGACACACCGTGCCGCTTCCACAACTCCGCGGGCGCGTTCAGCGCGAAGGTCTTCATCGCGGTGGACTCGAGTGCCTCGTCGATCTCGTCGCGACTGCGACCGGTCACGGTGAAGAACAGGATCGAGGCGCCGATCGACGACGGATCCCGTCCGGCATCGGAGGCCGCCACCCGCAACCGCGTCCAGCCCGCGGGCGTAGTCCCCGGGGGAAAACACCGCGGCCGGAAACCACGTATCGGCGTAGCGGCCGGTGGCGCGCAGCATTCTGGGTCCGTGCGACGCGATCCAAATCTCCGGCCACTTACCGCGATAGGGCCACAAGTCGAATACGGCGTTGTGCAGCGGGAAGAATGGCGAGTCGCGGTTGACGAGTTCCCCACCGGAATTCCACAGGGCCCGGATTGTGGCCATCGCTTCTTCGAATCGCGCGACCGGCCGCGACCAGTCCACGCCGTAGGGTTCGTTGCCCTCGCGTTCACCGGTGCCGATGCCCAGAATCGCCCGACCTCTGGTGAGCAGATGCAGCGTCGCGGCGGCTTGCGCCGTGACCGCGGGGTTGCGCCGGCCGGTATCGGTGACACCGATACCAAGTCGCATGCGTCCCACACGGTTTCGTGCGGCCAGGTGCCCGAGCACGGTCCAGGGCTCGAGGTTTGCGTCGACCTTCGGGGTAAATCGCGCGGCACCGATGTATTTCGGTTGTGCCATTGCACGCGGAAACAACGAATTCAAGTGATCGGCCAGCCAGAACGAGTCCGCACGCGCGGCCACCGCCGACAGATAGCTGCTTCGCGTCACCCCCATCGGCGAAAGACGCATGGGCAGCGCCTGCGCCGCAAGTCCGACCTTCAACGTTGCTCCCCCGGCAGTCGTCGCCTACTGCTGACTGCCCGATCCGCCCACCTGCTGGACGTACTGCGGGCAGTAGGCGCTCACCGCGATCGCGGTGAATTTGGCGGCACTGACCGTGCTGATCCCTGAATTCTGTTGCTGCACAAGCTGAACCACCTGCAAACCCGGGTTTCCCCTCCGATATCAGGTCGCACGCCGTGTGGCCCGCTTGGACGGCATTGCTGGGATCGTTGAAACTGATTCCGGCTTTGTTCAGCGCATCGACAAAGCTCGCGTCGACCCCCGGTTCCGCGTGTGCAGGTGCCGCCAGACCCAGCGCCGACGCAACGCCGATCACCATCAGAAGACGCCTCATGGCGCTCATCATCGCCCACCCCGGCGCAGTAGTCGAACCGAAGGCCGTTATCCCGTGGGCGGTTCGGCCGGGCTCGGCGCCGGGGGTTGTTCGGCACGTTGCAGGAATTGCGGGCAGTAGGCACTCGCCGCGATGGCGGTGAATTGCGCGGCACGGGTTGTGTCCAGGCCCGGATTCTGCCGTGTCACGAGCTGGATGACGTCGAGTTCCGGTCGGCCCTGTTGCATCATGGCGCAGGCCGATTTCGCCGCCTTGACAGCACCGGTCTGACTTTTGACGGTGATGTCCGTCTTGGCGAGCGCGTCGAGAAAGCTCGCGTCGGTGTCGGAGCCCGCGGGGCTCGCCTGTGCGGGGGACGCCAAGGCCAGCGTCGTCGCCGCTACCAGCAACGCCAGCCAACGGGTCATCGGTACATCGTCGCGCACCTCGTCTTCTTTGTCGCGGTGGCCGAACCGCCCCGCGGCTTCGGGAGTCGGTGACAAGATCGGACAAATGGCCGACAGAATCGAAGTCCAGCGCACAATCAGCGCTACGCCCGCCGACATCTTTGCCGTCCTGTGCGACCCGCAGGGTCACGTCGCAATCGACTCGTCGGGCATGTTGCAAGACGCCGACGGCGCAGCGGTAGCCGCGGTGGGCGACAGCTTCGTCGTGCACATGGATCGCGAAGCCCTCAACGACTTTCCCGAGCTGGGTAAGTACGACGTCACCGTCACCATCCGCGAATTCGAGCAAGACCGGCTGATCGCGTGGACGGTGCTCGGTCAGATCCGGCCGCAGATCGGCCATGTCTACGGCTACCGGCTCGAGCCCGACGCGCAGGGCGACGGCACGCGCGTCACCTCGTTCTACGACTGGTCGCAGATCGACGAAAAGTGGCGCGAAGCCGGCATCTTCCCCGTGATCTCCGAGGGTGCCCTGCGGGCCTCGCTGGGCATCTTGGACCGCACGGTCCGACTCGGATACCCGAAGGGCTGACGCCACGCCGAGCGTCAACAGTGGGTTGACGAATCGGTGGCGTCAACCTAATGTTGACGGCATGGCTCAGATCGGACCGGTTCGCCTCGACGAGTTGATCAACACCATCAAGAAGGTGCACCCCGACGTGCTCGATCAACTCAGCGACGCGGTGTTGGCCGCCGAGCATCTCGGCGAGGTCGCCGACCACCTGATCGGGCATTTCGTCGACCAGGCGCGGCGATCTGGTGCCTCGTGGACGGACATCGGCAAGAGCATGGGGGTCACCAAGCAGGCAGCCCAGAAGCGATTCGTCCTGCGGGCCGAAACCACCACACTCGACCCGAACGGCGGCTTCGAACGCTTCACTCCGCGAGCCCGCGACTCGGTGGTCGCCGCGCAGACGGCCGCGCGCGATGCCGAAAACAACGAGATCACCCCCGACCACTTGCTTCTGGGAGTGTTGAACGATCCCGAGGCCCTGGTGACCAAGTTGCTGCGCGCGCAGCGCGTCGACCCCGAATCGTTGCGCACCGCGATCGCTCTGCCGCCACCGGCCGACACGGTGCCCGCGCTGATCCCGTTCAGCGGCACGGCCCGCAAAGCGCTCGAGCTCACTTTCCGGGAAGCACTTCGTCTGGGCCACAACTACATTGGTACCGAGCATGTCCTGCTCGCGTTGCTCGAATTCGAAGACGGCAGTGGCCCGCTGCACCGGGCCGGCGTCGACAAGGCCCGCGCCGAGGCCGATCTGGAGGCGGTACTGGAGTCACTAGCCGCCGGCAAGAACAGCTGAGGGTTGCACAACCCGACAACGTAGAGCCCGGCCGTGTGCCATCATGCGATGGTCGCCGAGGAGGAAACATGCGCCGCTACCTGGTTGTCGTGATCACCGCTATCGCGGCCACATTCATCGCGGTACCCCGCGCGTCGGCGGGCGACGCGCCGATCGGCCATCTCGGTGACACGTTGCGCGTCGACACCGGGAAGATGATCGCCGACGTCACGGTCAGCAGCGTGCAGCCGGTCGATCCGCCGCCGGGATTCGGCTACAACCGGGTCGGCATCCCGGTCAAGAGCTTCCCGAACAGCGCGGTCGTGCGTGCCGATGTGGCGATACACGCGGTCAGGGTGCCGACCCCGTTTCAAATGGCCACCGATTTCACCTTCGACGGCGTCACGCCGTTCGGCGACGCCTACAAGTCACGTCCATCCGACGCGCCCGATGCTTTGGACGCCGCGCTGGCGAATGCGCCGGCTGGGTCGATCGTGCGCGGCGGCGTCTACTGGGAGGCCTACCGCGACCCGGTCGCCACTGTTGTTCTGCTGGACAAGAAGACGGGGTATCACTTGGCGCAGTGGAACCTGTAGCGCGCATCGCCACCGCAGACTCCGTTGATGCGGTCGAGCTTGCCGCGGTCGCGGCGCGCACGTTCCCCCTGGCCTGTCCCCCGTCGGTCGTACTCAGCGACGTTGCCGCGTTCGTCGAGGCGAACCTGTCCGATGCGCGGTTCGCTGACTATCTGGCCGATCCGCAGCGGCTGATCTTCACCACCAGCGACGGGGACCGAATCACCGGCTACGCCATGCTGATCAGCGGTGTGTCCGACGATCCCGACGTTCAGCGCGCCGTCGACATCCGGCCCGCCATCGAGCTGTCGAAGATGTATGTGCTGCCGGCGCAACACGGTTCGGGCGCGGCAGCGGCGCTGATGAAGGCTGCGCTCACCGCGGCCGCCGAACGCCGCGACGGCTGCGTCTGGCTCGGCGTCAACAAGAAAAACGAACGTGCGCAACAGTTTTACAGGAAAAGCGGCTTTACGGTCAGCGGCCACAGGACTTTTCGGCTCGGCCGCCACCTGGAGAGCGACTATGTGATGGTTCGGCCGTTGATGCGTTGACGGCGGCGTTCAGCGCGAGCAGCCGCGAGGTGGCCCGCAGGTATTTCTTGCGGAAGCCGCCGGCCAGCATGTCGGCACCGAAAATCCGGTCGAGCCGTTCTCCGGAAGCCAGCACCGGGATTCCGGCGTCGTAGAGCCGATCGGTCAGCGCGACCAGTCGTAACGCCACGTTCTGATCCTCGATGACGTGCACACCGGTCAGGCCCACCGCCGTCACGCCGTCGACCAAAGTCAGATATCGCGAGGGATGCATGGTGGCCAGGTGGGCGCAGAGCGCGTCGAAGTCGTCGAGGGTCGCGCCCGCCACCCTTGCGACGTAGGCTGCGACGTCGTCGTCCGACGGCGGGAGCGGCGCGGACGGCAGATCGCGGTGCCGATAATCGGGGCCCTCGATTCTCACCACGTCGAAAATGGTTGCCAGCGTTGTGATTTCACGTAGGAAATCCTGCGCCGCGAATCGGCCCTCGCCGAGCTGCTCGGGCAGCGTGTTGGAGGTGGCGGCCACCGACACACCGCGATCGACGAGCTGGGAGAGCAGTCGCGAGACCAGCGTGGTGTTGCCTGGGTCGTCGAGTTCGAACTCGTCGATGCACAGCAGCGTGTAGTTACCCAACAGCGCCACGCATTCGGCGAAACCGAACACCCCGGCGAGCTGCGTGAGCTCCATGAACGTCGCAAATGCTTTTGCGTGCAGGGAATCGTCGGGCAACTGACGGTAGGCGGCGGCCAACAGGTGCGTCTTGCCGACGCCGAATCCGCCGTCCAAATACAGCCCGACGCCCGGCAACACCTCGCGTCGACCGAACAGCTTCTTGCGCCCGCCGCGACGTTCGACGGCGCGCTCGCAGAAGTGTCGGCAGGCGGCGACGGCGGCCGACTGGGTCGGCTCGGCCGGGTCGGGGTGATAACTCGCAAACGTGGCGTCGGCGAACGTCGGTGGCGGCGTCAGCTGGGCGACGAGCCGCTCCGGCGAGACGGCCGGCTGCCGGTCGACCAGACGAGCAACCCCGGGCATGCTCGCACCTTATCGACGTGTTGCAATCATGCACATGGCCGACCATTCAGCTGACGGCTCCAGTGCGGCGCAGCTGCGGCTGCTTGGCTCGTCGCGTGACGTCGACGGCGACGACCTGTCCGACCTCTACGCCTACCCCGCCGATCATGGCGGTGTCTGGTTGCGTGCGAACTTCATCGCCAGCCTCGACGGCGGCGCGACCTTCAGCGGCAAGTCCGGCGAACTCGGCGGGCCCGGCGACCGGGCGGTGTTCAGTGCGCTTCGTGAAATGGCCGACGTGATTCTGGTCGGCGCGGGCACGGTGCGGACCGAAGGCTACGCGGGTGCACGACCGACCGTCACACAGCGGCAACGCCGACAAAACCGCGGGCAAAGCGAGGTCCCCCACATCGCGATCGTCTCCAAATCCGGTCGGCTGGAGCGGGATATGCCGGTGTTCACCCGCACCGAAGTGCCGCCGCTGGTGTGCACGTGCACCGCGGCGGCCGACCAGACCCGGCGCACGCTCGCCGGCCTGGCCGATGTCGTCGACTGCTCGACCGGCGACCCGGACAACGTCGACTCGGCCGCGGTTCTGGCTACCCTCGCCGACCGTGAGCTGTCGCGGGTGCTGACCGAGGGGGGCCCGATGCTGTTCAGCTCGTTCGTCGAGCACGGCCTGCTCGACGAACTCTGCCTAACGATCGCGCCGACGCTCGTCGGCGGTGAAGCGGGACGCATCGCCACCGGTTCGGAACAGGTGCTGACCGCGATGCGGTGCGCGCACATCCTCACCGACGACGACGGCTATTTGTACACGCGCTACGTGCGAGAAACGGCCTGACGAAGGTCGGGCCACAGATCCTGATCGATCATCCAATCGCTACTGTGGTCGGCATGAGCAGGCGCGCCGCATTCACGACGTCGCTGATCGTGGTGACGACGTTGCTGGCCGGTTGCGCGCCGGGTCTGGCCGCCAACCCGCGGTTTGCCACCGACGCAGGTGCCCGGCCGCAGGGCAAGTCGACGAAGTCGACCACTGTGGCTGGGCCGCCGCCGATAGCCAAGCCGAAGAACGAATTGTCCTGGCATGACTGCACATCGAAAGAATTCGGCGATGCCGGCGCGCCCGCGCCGGGCGGCGTGAAACTGGACTGCGCGAGCTACGACGCCGACCTCGACCCGGTGAACGGTGCGGCGGGATCGCTGAGCATCGGCGTGGTGCGCGCAAAATCGCAGAAGACCCCCGACGATGCCGGGCCGCTGGTGTTCACCACCGGCTCGGATCTGCCGTCGTCGCTGCAGCTGCCGGTCTGGCTGGCCCGCGCCGGGGCCGACGTGCTCAGCAAACACCCGATCGTCGCCGTCGACCGGCGCGGCATGGGCAGCTCGAGCCCGGTGGACTGCCTCGAGCAGTTCGACCGCCAGGAGATCCACGACCAGGCACAGTTCGAGTCCGGCAACGACCCGGTCGCGAACCTCGCGGATATCGTGCACAACGCCACCACCAGCTGCACCGACACCATCGCACCCGGCGACTCCGCCTACGACAACACCCACGCCGCGACCGACATCGAGCGGCTGCGCAGCATCTGGGACGTGCCGTCCCTGGCGCTGATCGGCATCGGCAACGGCGCCCAGGTGGCGCTGTCGTACGCCAGCGCGCACCCCGACAAGGTGGCCCGCTTGGTGCTCGACTCGCCGCTGGCGTTGGGGGTGGGCGCCGAGGCCGCCGCCGAACAGCGGGTCAAAGGCCAGCAAGCGGCGCTCGACGCGTTCGCCGCCCAATGCGCCGCGGTGAATTGCCCGCTGGGGCCCGATCCCAAAGGCGCGGTGAGCGGGATATTGGCCGACGCCCGGTCCGGGCACGGCCCGGCGGGCGCGTCGGTGGCCTCGATCGTCAGCGCCATCAGCACCGCACTGGGATACCCCTCCGGCGACCGGGTCGGCACCACCAACGAACTGGCCACCGCGCTGGCCAACGCCCGCGGCGGAGACACCAACCTGCTGGCCAACCTGATCAACCGTGCGCAGAGCACCCGCGGTACCGACGGGCAATTCGTCAACTCGTGCAGCGACGCGGTCAATCGGCCCACCCCCGACCGGATCCGGGAACTGGTGGTCGCCTGGGCCAAGCTCTACCCGCAGTTCGGCACGGTCGGCGCGCTCAGCCTCGTCAAGTGCGTCTCGTGGCCGAGCTCGACGCCCCCACAACCGCCGAAAAAGCTCGGCGTCAACGTGATGCTGATGGGCGTGCAGGACGATCCGATCGTGGGATCCGAGGGCGTCTCGGCCACCGCCGCCACCATCATCAACGCTTCCGCGGCAAGCAAGAGGGTGATGTGGCAAGGCATCGGCCACGGCGCCAGCATCTACTCGTCCTGCGCCGTCCCGCCGCTGGTCGGCTACCTCGACAGCGGCACGTTGCCGGCCACCGACACCTACTGTCCCGCCTGATCCTGCCCGCCAGATAGGGTTCGCTCGTGACGGGAGTCGAATCAGCACGGGCCGGTTTTCGCGACTGGGTGCACGCCGTATTCGCTCCCCGCACCGCGGCGCCGAGCACCGCGAGCGTTCTGCGCTCAGCGCTGTGGCCGGTGGCCATCATGGCGGTCATCCACCGCACCATCGTCCTCACCACCAACGGCAACATCACCGACGACTTCAAGCCGGTATACCGGGCGGTGCTGAACTTCCGGCACGGCTGGGACATCTACAACGAGCACTTCGACTACGTCGACCCGCACTACCTGTATCCGCCCGGCGGCACGCTGATCATGGCACCGTTCGGCTATCTGCCGTTCGCCGAATCGCGATACCTGTTCGTCGCGATCAACAGCGCCGCCATCGTCCTGTCGGCGTACGTGTTGCTGAAAATGTTCAAGTTCAGCCTCACCTCGGTGGCGGCGCCGGCGCTGCTGCTGGCGATGTTCTGCACCGAATCGGTCACCAGCACACTGGTATTCACCAATATCAACGGCTGCGTGCTGCTGGCCGAGGTGTTGTTCCTGCGCTGGGTCTTGGACGGCAGGGTCAGTCGGCAGTGGTGGGCTGGCCTGGTAATCGGATTGACGTTCACCCTCAAACCCGCGCTTCTGCCGCTGCTGCTGCTTCCTGTGCTGAACCGCCAGTGGCGGACGCTGGTACCTGCTTTTGCGGTGCCGGCGGCGTTCAACCTCGCCGCATGGCCTCTGGTGGTCCATCCGCAGGACTTCCTGACCCGCACCCTGCCCTACATCCTGGGCGTCCGCGACTATTTCAACAGCTCGATCGAAGGCAACGGAGTCTATTTCGGTTTGCCGTTCTGGCTGATCCATCTGCTGCGAATCCTGTTCACACTGTTGGCCATTGGTAGCATGTTGCTGCTCTACCGTTATTACCGGACCCGCGACCCGCTGTTCTGGTTGACCACGTCGTCGGGTGTGCTGCTGCTGTGGTCATGGCTGGTGCTGGCGCTGGCGCAGGGCTATTACTCGATGATGTTATTTCCGTTCCTGATGACGGTGGTGTTGCCCAACTCGGTCATTCGCAACTGGCCCGCCTGGCTGGGTGTCTACGGTTTCCTGACGATGGACAAGTGGTTGCTGCTGCACTGGATGTACCTCGGGCGGCCGCTGGACTACCTGAAGATCACCTACGGCTGGTCGCTGTTGCTGATCGTGGTGTTCTGCGTGCTGTACTTCCGCTACCGGGACGCCAAAGCGGAGAACCGGCTCGACGAGGGCATCGATCCGCCCTGGATGACGCGGTCGGAACTTCGCGCGCGGTAATCGCAAGCGCGCCGCAGGCGGGCGCGGCGGGTCACCGCCATAAGCGCTAGCGTGGATGCATGACTACTTCGCAGCCTCGCGTCCAGCTCAGCGACGACGAATGGCGTAAAAAGCTCAACCCGCAGGAGTTCGACGTGCTTCGCCGTGCGGGGACCGAGCGTCCGTTCGTCGGTGAATACACCGATACCAAGACCGAAGGCGTCTACGCCTGCCGAGCCTGCGGCGCCGAGCTGTTCCGCAGCACCGAGAAATTCGAATCCCATTGCGGTTGGCCGTCGTTCTTCGACCCGGCGAACTCCGACGCGGTGATCCTGCGTCCCGACCATTCGCTGGGCACGACGCGCGTCGAGGTGTTGTGCGCCAACTGCCACAGCCACCTGGGCCACGTCTTCGAGGGCGAGGGCTACCCGACCCCGACGGATCAGCGGTACTGCATCAACTCGATTTCGCTGCGGCTGGTCCCGGCTTAGTCTCCGGCGCCGCGACCATCCCGTCGACGAACGGCCAACGGCCGCGCCTGAATTCGCTGGGTGCTGCCACCATGTTCAATGACCGGCGCACCGACGCCTGATGCCTTCTGCAAGGATTCGGCGGATGCCAAATTCCGCCGATCCCGGACTGCTCGATGATCCCGTTTGGCATGCGCTCACCGGCCCGCACCACCGGTTCGCGGTCGCATCCGATGACGTTGCCGCGCACGCCTACCGCTACCGGGTCGACGTCGTGCCCTTCGCCGCGCTGCGTGACGTCCACGAAGCCCGGGCCTGGCAGGAACTCGCCAGACTATGCGGACCCGACGGCCGGGCGGCGCTCGAGTCTCAGCGGGCAATCGCCGTGCCCGCGGGGTGGACGGCGACGAGATTGTTCCCGGTCGCGCAGATGATCGCGCCCCCGGCCGGACTCGCCGGCCTGCCGCGGTCGCCGGAAACCGTTGTCACGCTTGGCATCCGGGATGTCGCCGAGATGATGGCGCTGGCCGAACTGACTCGCCCCGGTCCGTTCGCGGCCGCCACCGTTGAGTTGGGTGGCTACCTGGGAGTGCGGCGCGAGGGCCGGCTCGTCGCGATGGCCGGGCGTCGTCTGCACCTGCCGGGCTGGATCGAGATCAGCGCGGTGTGCACCCACCCGGACCACCGGGGTCAGGGGCTGTCCGGGTTGCTGATGACGGCCGTGGAGGCCGCCATCCGCGCTGAGGGTCATCGCGCGTTCCTTCATGTGCTGCATGAGAACACCCGCGCGATCGAGCTCTATCGCAGGCTCGGCTTCGACACGCGCGCCGACATGATGATCACGGCAGTGCATCACGCACCGAGTCCAGGAACGTAGGCGCTAGTTGATCCGGGTCGCGTGTACTTCCCAGAAGGGCGCGTGCACGCGACCGTCGGTGATCCACGGCTCGATGGCGCGGAAGCGCTCCATGACCGACTTCATCTCCTCGGCGCGCTCGGGAGCGCGCCGGAGCATCTCGTCGAAATTCTCGGCGCTCATGTTGATCTGATAGGTCGTCGGCCCCAGATACGTGAGCTCCCATCCGGCATCGGGGAGGACATCGCGAAAGTCGCTCTCGGACAGCGCACGTGGCATGTGGAACCCGTTGACGTTGCCGGTGCCGAACTCGAACATGAACAGCCGGGCTCCCGGCTTGGTGGCGCGGTGCAGGGCACGGGCATACGACCGCTGCAAATCCGGCTCGGTCGAAAACGTGTGATAGAACGCGCAGTCGACCACGGTGTCGAAGTGATTGTCCAAACCGTCGAGCTTCATCGCGTCGGCCAGCTGGAAATTCACCGACACCCCCGCTTTGTGCGCGTTCTCCCGGGCCCGTTTCACAGCGGTTTCCGAGCCGTCGATTCCAGTGGCCGACAATCCCTTTGACGCGTAATAGATGGCGTGGTGTCCTGGCCCGGTGCCCGGGTCGAGCACCTCACCCTTGACCACACCCAGCGCGACGAGTTGCTGGACCACCGGCTGCGGGCCGCCGATGTCCCAAGGGGTGGCGGCGGGCAGGCCGTGCGCGAGCCGGTCGTCGCGGTACATCTCTTCGAAGCGAGTGTGGTCGGTGGGATCGAACTGTGTCATTTGGCGCCGCGCCTCCCCATCGCTTCGCTCTGAATCGTCGCCGGCGCGGTCGTCATGGCTCCCCCTCTGCTGCCGACTCAGGGCAGCGAATTGATCAGTTGTTCGACCGGGACCCGCGGCCCGGTGAAAAACGGTGTCTCCTCGCGGGTGTGTCGCCGCGCGTCGGTGGCCCGCAGCTCCCGCATCAGGTCGACGATGCGATGCAGTTCCGGTGCCTCGAACGCCAGCAACCACTCGTAGTCGCCGAGCGCGAACGCCGGCACGGTGTTGGCTCGGACGTCTTTGTAGTCGCGGGCCTTCATGCCGTGTTCGGCGAGCATCCGCCGCCGCTCATCGTCAGGCAGCAGGTACCACTCGTAGGACCGCACGAACGGATAGACGCAGATGTAGTTGCCCGGCTCCTCGCCGGCCAGAAACGCCGGGATGTGGCTCTTGTTGAATTCTGCGGGGCGGTGCAGCGCGACGCTGCTCCACACCGGGGTGCAGGCGCGCCCCAGCGTGGTGGTGCGGCGAAAGTCGGAGTAGGTGGCCTGCAGCGCTTCGACGCGTTCGGCGTGGGTCCAAATCATGAAGTCGGCGTCGGCTCGCAAGCCGGCGACGTCGTAGAGGCCGCGGACCACGACCCCCTGGTCTTCGCGCTGCTTGAAGAAAGTCGCCGTTTCGTCAGTGACTGCATCCCGCTGTTCGCCCAGCTCACCGGCGCGCACGGAGAACACCGAGAACATCAGGTAGCGGACGGTCGAGTTGAGAGCGTCGTAGTCCAATCGAGCCATGAGAACTATCGTGCCACGGGGGTTTCGACGGCCCGGACGGCGGCAGCGGCGGCCCGCCCGGCCGCGCCCACACACGCCGGCACCCCGATCCCATCCAGATAACTGCCCGCAACCTGGCACGTCGGGGGCAGCCCGGACCGCAATTCGGCAATCAACCCGCGGTGTCCGGGCCCGTACTGCGGCATCGCGTCCGGCCAGCGCTGCAGGTGCACGTCGATCGGCTCGACCGTGAGCCCGAACACTTCTGCCAAGTCGTCCAGCGCCCACGCCAGTAGCTCGTCGTCGGAGGCCTGCGTTGCGACGTTGTCACCGAAGCGGCCGAACGACAGCCGCAACAGCTCTACGTCGGTGCGCCGTCCCCATTTTCGCGACGACAGCGTAATGGCCTTGGCGTGTAAGCGTTCTCCGCTGGCCACCAGCACGCCGGAGTTCTGCGGGATGGCAAGGCCGCGGGGCACGGCCATTGCCAGCACCGCCGAGGAGGCGCTGTCGATCCGGTCGGCGGCCGCCGCGGTGCCCGGGGCGATCTTGTCGACCAGCGGCGCGAGGCGCGCGGCTGGAACGGCGAAAATCACCGCGTCGGCGTGCCACCGCTCACCCGCGGCGTCGCGCAGACTCCAGCCCGGTCCGTCGGCGTCGATGCCGTCGATCGCGGCCTGCACCCATCGGAAGCGGCCGCGCCGGACCAGTTCGTCGACCAGGACGGTGTATCCCCCACCGACCGCGCCAAAGATCGGGCCGGCGGTGACGCTGTTCAGGGCTTGGCGGACCGCGTCCGTCACGCTGGCGGCGCCGGCATCCAGGCCCGCGGCCAGCGTCGGCGCGGCCGAGCGCAGGCCGATGGTCGCCGCCGATCCCGCGTAGACGCCGCTGAGCATTGGGTCGACCGAGCGGGCTACCACCTGCTCACCGAAGCGGTCGGTCAGCAACTCCGCGACGGCCGGGTCGGCGCCGTGCGTCCAGTTCAACTCCCGATCGGGTTCGGCGGCGATGCGAGCGAGGGTGGCGTCGTTGACCAGCCCGGCCAGCGACTCCGCCGATGAGGGGATGCCGTTGAGCGTGCCGGTCGGCAGCGGGTGCAGCCGTTGCTGGCTGTAGATCAACGGGCGCGCCCCGGTGGTGCCGAGTTGCTCGTTGGCCAGGCCCAATTCGGCCATCAGCGCGGGCATTTCGGGTCGGCGCACCACGAACGCCTCGGCACCGACATCGACGGCGACGCCACCGACCCGTTCCGTGCGCAGCACGCCACCGAGCCGGTCCGACGGCTCGAACAGCGTGATGCTCGCCTGATCGCCTGCTGTCTGGCGCAGCCGGTAGGCGGCGGTCAGGCCTGAGATCCCCCCGCCGACAACACAATACGAGCGTTTGGCGGACGTCATAACGAGTGGATCAGCGCTACCAGGTCGGTGAGAATTGCCGGGTCAGTCTCGGGCAGGACGCCGTGGCCCAGGTTGAAGATGTGTCCCGCCGCACCGGCGTCGACGGCGCTTCGGCCGTCATCGACCACCGTGCGCGCGGCCCGCTCGACGGTAGGCCAGCCCGCCAGCAGCACCGCCGGATCGAGATTGCCCTGCAACGATTTACCTGCTTCGACCCGCCCCGCCGCGTCGACCAGCGACGTGCGCCAGTCGACCCCGACCACCGTCGCACCGGCCGACGACATCGCACCCAGCAGTTCGGCGGTGCCGACCCCGAAGTGCGTCATCGGAACGCCGCGGTCGGCCAGCTCGGCGAACACCTGCGAGCTGTGCGGCAGCACGTAGCGGCGGTAGTCGGCCAGCGACAGCACACCGGCCCACGAGTCGAACACCTGAATCGCGTCCACCCCTGCGTCGAGCTGCACCCGCAGGAACCCGACCGTCAGGTCGGTCAACTTGGACATCAGCGCGTGCCAGCGGTCGGGTTCGGACAGCATCATCGCCTTGGTTCTGGCGTGGTTGCGACTCGGGCCGCCCTCGACCAGGTAGGACGCCAGCGTGAAGGGCGCACCGGCGAAACCGATCAACGGCACTGGCCCCAACTCGCGGACCAATAGTGCAACCGCATCTGAAACCGGTTGCACGCCAGCCGGATCGAGCGCCTGCAGGGCGTCGACATCGGCAGCGGTGCGCACGGGCGACGCGATGACCGGCCCGACGTCGGCCACGATGTCCACGTCGACACCGGCGCCACGCAGCGGAACGACGATGTCGGAGAACAGGATCGCGGCGTCGACATCGTGGCGGCGGATCGGCTGCAATGTGATCTCGGCGATCAGCTCGGCGTTGAAGCAGGCTTCCATCATCGTGTTCTGCTTGCGCAGCTCACGGTATTCCGGCAGCGAGCGGCCGGCCTGGCGCATGAACCACACCGGCACCCGGTTGGGTTTGCGGCCGGTGGCCGCGGCCAGATACGGCGACTCGGGAAGCGTGCGGCGGTCACTCATCAGCCTCAATGCTGCCACGACCGGCCGACAGCCGGGTGCGGCGGGCGGTTGCCCGGCCCGTGCGTAATCTCGTCGTCGGTAATGACCGCGAGCCAGTCGTCAGGAGCCCGGATGCCCGTCAGCCACCCAGCAGTCAGCTACGACGAGTTCCCTAGTCTGCGCGTCGAACGCGCTGAGCACGGCGTGCTGCACGTGATTCTCGACTCCCCCGGGCTCAACTCGGTCGGGCCGCAGATGCACCGCGACCTCGCCGACATCTGGCCGGCGATCGGTCGGGACGCGGACGTGCGCGCGGTGCTGGTCCGCGGCGAGGGCAAAGCGTTCTCCTCGGGCGGCAGCTTCGACCTGATCGACGAGACGATGGGTGCGTTCGACGACCGGATGCGGATCATGCGCGAGGCCCGCGACCTGGTGCTCAACATCATCAACCTGGACAAGCCGGTGATCTCGGCCATTCACGGCGCCGCGGTGGGCGCCGGCCTGGTTGTCGCGCTGCTCGCCGACGTCTCGGTGGCCGGACGGACCGCCAAGATCATCGACGGGCACACGAAGCTGGGCGTTGCCGCCGGCGACCACGCCGCCATTTGCTGGCCGCTGCTTGTCGGGATGGCCAAAGCCAAGTACTACTTGCTCACCTGCGCGCCGCTGTCCGGCGAGGAAGCCGAGCGCATCGGGCTGGTCTCGCTGTGCGTGGACGACGGCGACGTGCTCGACACCGCTACCCGCATTGCCAACGAGCTGGCCCAAGGCGCCCAGTCGGCGATCCGATTCACCAAACACAGCCTCAACCACTGGTACCGGACGGTGGCACCGGCCTTTGAAACATCCCTTGGCCTGGAGTTCTTGAACTTCAGCGGGCCCGACGTGCGCGAGGGCCTGGCCGCCCACCGCGAGAAGCGGCCGGCGCGTTTCACCACCGACTAGAAATGCCGCGTCACGTCGCTGGGGTCGCGCCCGCGGGACCGAAACGGCGCGCCTGTGTCCGCGTGTCGCCGGATAGGGCTAGCGTCAAACGCTGTGAACCGCCAGCAACGCTGCGAGGCGGAGCGAAGCGAGGAGGAGATGCGGCTCCGATGACGACGACAGCCGAGCCCGCCCCCTTTCGCGACGCCGTGGAGGCGATGAGCGGAGCGACCGTCCGGTCCGAGATCGAGCTGGGCCCCATCCGCCCGCCGCAGCGCCTCGCGCCGTTCAGCTACGCCCTCGGCGCCGAGGTCAAACGCCCCGAAACCGACGTGGTCCCGGAGCGGTCCGACGGTGACGCCTTCGGCCGATTGATCCTGCTCTACGACCCAGAGGGTGCCGACGCCTGGGACGGCACCATGCGCCTGGTCGCCTACATCCAGGCCGACCTGGATTCCAGCGAAGCCGTCGACCCGCTGTTGCCGGAGGTCGCCTGGAGCTGGCTGGTCGAAGCGCTGGACGCGCGCGCCGAACAGGTCACCGCCCTCGGCGGCACGGTCACCGCCACCACCTCGGTGCGCTACGGCGACATCTCTGGACCTCCGCGAGCCCACCAGCTGGAGTTGCGCGCGTCCTGGACGGCACTCACCACCGACATCGGTACCCATGTCGAAGCGTTCTGCGAAGTGCTGGAGCACGCCGCAGGGCTGCCCCCGGTCGGGGTGACAGATTTGGGCACTCGGTCGCGCATTTGACATGGCCAGCGAGCCGATAGAAGTAACCTCCGACACGCCCGACGCCGCGGAACCTGACGTCCCGACCTTGTTGCATCCCGCCGACGGGGTGCCCGACTTGTCGGTGACTGCCGACGAGATCAAGGCCGCCGCAGCGCTGCTGGCTCGAGGCCACGGCCCCTTCGCGGTGGACGCGGAGCGGGCCTCGGGCTTCCGTTACTCCAACCGCGCCTACCTGATTCAGATCCGCCGGGCCGGGGCGGGCACGGTGTTGATAGACCCGGTCAGCCACGGCGGCGAATCGCTGACCGTGCTGCGGCCCGTCGCCGAGGTGATGGCATCCGACGAGTGGATTCTTCACGCAGCGGACCAGGACCTGCCGTGCCTGGCCGAGGTCGGCATGCGGCCGCCTGCGGTGTACGACACCGAATTGGCTGGGCGACTGGCCGGTTTCGACCGGGTCAACCTCGCGGCGATGACGCAACGTTTGCTCGGTGTAGGGCTGGCCAAAGGTCATGGCGCGGCGGACTGGTCGCGTCGTCCGCTGCCGGCAGCGTGGCTCAACTACGCGGCCCTCGATGTCGAGGTGCTCATCGACCTGCGTGCGGCGATCGCGGCCGAGCTGGCCGAGCAAGGTAAAACCGCCTGGGCGGCAGAGGAATTCGACTACCTTCGGAGCGCCGGCGGCCAAAACCCGCCGATGACGCGTCGCGACCGCTGGCGTCGCACCTCCGGCATTCATAAAGTGCGCAATCAGCGGGGCCTGGCCGCGGTCCGCGAATTATGGACGGTGCGAGACGAAATCGCACAGCGACGCGATATCGCCCCGGGCCGCATCCTGCCCGACTCGGCGATCATCGAGGCCGCGGCTGCCGACCCGAAAACCCTCGACGAGTTGGTCGCCTTGCCGATCTTCGGCGGAAAGCGGCAACGTCGCAGTGCTTCGACCTGGCTGGCGGCACTCAAGACCGCGCGCGAAAATCCCGGTCCCGCAGAGGAAACCGATCCTCCCAACGGACCGCCCCCGCCGGCGCGGTGGGCTCGCCGGCGCCCGGAGGCCGCCGCCCGCCTCGACGCGACCCGTTCGGCGCTGCGCGCATTGTCGGAGCAGGTGGCAGTACCGACGGAGAACTTGGTGACGCCCGAACTGGTCCGGCGGCTGTGCTGGGACTGGGAAGGCGCGAACGACGTGGCCGCCGCGATCGACGAGTTCCTGGCCGCGGGTCAGGCCCGCAACTGGCAGCGGGAGTTGACGGTCCCGGTGCTGGCCGCTGCGCTGGAGTCCCCGCCCGAAGAGGGCAGCGACTAGTCCAAGTGCTCGGTGATCGCGGTGCCCGGTTCAACGTCGGCACTCTCACCGGACAGCGCCGCGATCCAGCCGGTGATTCGGCGGGCGACGTGCTGGTCGGTCAGGCCCGGCGTCGGCCAGCACCTCACCGCGCGACGCGTGATCGAAGAACTGTTGCGGCAGACCGAGATCGCGGCACGGCACGTCGATTTCGTCGGCCCGCAACGCGGCTGACACCGCCGAGCCGACGCCACCGGCCACCCCGTTGTCTTCCAGCGTGACGACCAGCTTGTGCGCAATCGCCATGTCCCGCAACGCCTCTGGCACCGGCAGCACCCACCGCGGATCAACCACGGTCACGCCGATGCCCTGATCGAGTAGCCGCTCGGCCACTCCAAGCGCCATCGAGGCGAAGGCTCCGACGGCCACCAGCAGCACGTCCGCGCTCAGGCCGTCGGCGGGCACCGCGAGCACATCGACACCGGAAGCCTGGGTGACCGCTGGAATATCTTCGCCGACATCGCCTTTCGGGAACCTGATAACCGTTGGCCCGTCGTCGATGGCCAGCGCCTCGCCGAGTTCCTCACGCAGACGAGCGCCGTCGCGCGGCGCGGCCACCCGAATGCCGGGCACGATGCCGAGCATCGACATGTCCCACATGCCGTTGTGGCTCGCGCCATCACTGCCGGTGACCCCGGCCCGATCGAGCACCATCGTGACGGGCAGCTTGTGCAACGCGACGTCCATCATGATCTGGTCGAAGGCGCGGTTGAGGAACGTCGCGTAGATCGCGACGACGGGGTGCATGCCGCCCATCGCCAGACCGGCCGCCGATGTCATCGCGTGCTGCTCGGCGATCCCGACGTCAAACAGCCTGTCCGGGAAGCGCTCTCCGAACGCACTCAAACCGGTGGGGCCGGGCATGGCCGCGGTGATTGCCACGATATCGCGGCGTTTGGTCGCCTGCTCGATCAGCGACTCCGTGAAGGTGGCCGTCCAACTGGGCCCAGGAACCTTGGTGGCCAACCCGGTCACCGGGTCGATCACGCCACAGGAGTGCATCTGGTCGGCTTCGTCGTCTTCGGCCGGCCCGTAGCCACGCCCCTTCTGCGTGACGACGTGCACCAGCACCGGGCCGTGAAATCCGCGGGCCCGCCGCAGCGCCACCTCGACCGCGTGCTCGTCGTGCCCGTCTACCGGGCCCATGTATTTCAGTCCGAGGTCGGTGAACAGCAGCTGCGGCGAAAGTGCGTCCTTGACACCAGCTTTGACGCTGTGCATGAACTGGTAGGCCAGGTCGCCGAAGACTGGCATGCCGCGCACCGCGCTGCGCCCGCGCTCCAGCAGGCTCTCGTAGCCGGGCTGCAGACGCAGCGTGCCCAGGTGATTGGCCAGGCCGCCGAACGTCGGCGCGTAGCTGCGCCCATTGTCATTGACGACGATCACCACCGGGCGGCGCGCCGCCGCGATGTTGTTGAGTGCCTCCCAGCACATTCCGCCGGTGAGCGCGCCGTCGCCGACTACCGCGACCACATGCCGGTTGCGGTGTCCGGTCAGCTCGAAGGCCTTGGCCAGCCCGTCGGCATACGACAGCGCCGCGCTGGCGTGGCTCGATTCGACCCAGTCGTGTTCGCTCTCGGAACGTGACGGATAACCGGACAGCCCATCCTTTTTGCGCAGTGTTTCGAAGTCCGCGGCGCGGCCGGTCAAAATCTTGTGCACGTAGGCCTGGTGGCCGGTGTCGAAGACGATCGGGTCGTGCGGTGAGTCGAACACCCGGTGCAACGCCAGCGTCAGCTCGACGACGCCGAGATTGGGACCGAGGTGGCCGCCTGTCGCCGCAACCTTGTGAATCAAGAAGTCGCGGATCTCGTCGGCCAGGTGGCGCAATTCTGCCTGCGAGAGGTGCTGCAGATCGGCGGGCCCACGGATCTGTTCAAGCATTGTGCCAGTGTACGCAGGGCCGCCGAGTTGGCACGCCGACCAGCGCAGATGCCCTGCTGCACACATCCCAGCGCGCTCAGAAACAACACAGATAAGCCTGCTAACGTAACCTCCCGGTGTGCCGGGAAGCCTGGTCGGCGTTCGTTGGCGGCTGCTTGGGTGTTCCTGTAATTACGGGCTATTCGGGAGTGCGGCATGACTTGCTCGGTCGGCGCCACCGCGCTTAGCGGACGGACGACAAGGTTTATCGGCGTGATCGCGACGTCACGCCCATTGGCAGCGGCGCACGCATCTTGAGGGCCATTGATCCGTCCATGCCGAGCAACGCACCCGCCCGACAGGACCGCCGATGAGTAGCGCCCTGTTCCACTCCATATACGCGTCAACCGTGTTCGTGGTCTGCTACGTGCTGATCACGACGGAGCGCTTCAACAAGACCAAAGTGGCCTTGGCCGGGGCGATCTTGATGTTCTTCTTGCCGCTGATCACTTCCGAGGATGTCTTCTACTCACGCGACACCGGGGTGAACTGGGACGTACTGTTTCTCCTCCTCGGCATGATGATCATCGTCAGCGTGGTGCGCCAGACCGGTGCGTTCGAGTACGTCGCGATCTGGTCGGCCAAGCGCGCCAAGGGATCTCCGTTACGAATCCTGATCCTTCTGATCATCGTGACGGCGCTCGGCACGGCCGTCCTGGACAACGTCACCACGGTGCTGCTCATCGCGCCGGTCACCCTGCTGGTGTGCGACCGCCTTGCCATCAACCCCGCACCCTTCCTGGTTGTCGAGGCAATCGCGGCCAACATCGCCGGTGCCGCGACCCTCGTCGGCGACCCGACCAGCATCATCATCGGCACCGGAGCGCACCTGAGCTTCATCGAGTTCAGCGCCAACATGGCACCCGCGGTGCTGCTCGTGCTGGTTGCGCTCATCCTGGTTCTGCCTTGGCTCTACCCGGGCTTTTTCGTCGCCGACAAGGAGCGGATAGCCGACGTGATGGCGCTGGACGAGCGCGAAGCCATCCGTAACCCGAAGCTGCTCAAGCAGTGCTCGTACGTTCTGGTCCTGGTGTTCGTCGGATTCGTCTTGCATCAGCAGATCCACATGGAACCGTCGATGGTGGCGATGGCCGGCGCCGGAATCCTGATCGTCGTTTCAGGCATCGAGCGTGAGTTCTACCTGGCCAGCGTCGAGTGGGAGACGCTGCTGTTCTTTGCCGGGCTGTTCGTCATGGTCGGCGCCCTGGTGCGGACCGGCGTCATCAAGGAATTGGCTCAGGTGGCCACCCACGTCGCCCAGGGCGACGCCTGGAGAGCGACGCTACTGCTCCTCACCATTTCGTTCACGTTGGGCAGCGTTATCAACAACGTCCCGTACGCGGCCGCGATGACGCCGATCGTCGCGCAGTTCGCCGACTCCATTCCCGGCCACGCCAGCTCGGGCGTGCTCTGGTGGGCGCTGCTGCTGGGCACCGTGCTCGGCGGAAATCTCACCCCAGTCGGGGCCAGCGCCAACATCGTCGCGGTCGGCATCGCGAACCGCTCCGGCCACCCCGTCTCGTTCTGGGATTTCACCAAGCGAGGAGCAGCAGTGACGTTCATGTCGTTCCTGCTGTCCCTCGGTTACTTGTGGCTGCGCTACTTCGCCTAGAACGGCAATTTGGTCGTATGGTGGCCTGGTGCGGGCTAAGGACCTCGACGAGCAGTTTCCGATCGTGCAAATCGATTCCGACGCGACCGAGGCTGCCCGCAAGATCGCCGAGCACGGTCTGCCAGGCCTTGTGGTCGCCGACGCCTCGCACAAGCCGCACGCCGTGATACTGGCCTCCGAGATGCTGCACTTCGTGTTGCCGCGCTACGTGCAGGCCGACGTCGCGCTGGCCGGTGTGCTCGGGGACGCTCTCACCGATCACGCCCAGAACTTGGCAGGCAAGACGGTGGCCGACCTACTTCCGAAGGACGCACGCAGAGTTCCCTGCGTCGATGTGCGCGATGGCGTAATCAAGGTGGCCGCGGAAATGTCGCAACAGCGATGCCAACTGTTGGCGGTGACAGAGGGTGGAGTGCTTCACGGCGTCATCACCGCTTCTCATCTGTTGGCCGCAGCGCTCAAATCCTGAGTGCCCCTTCGCCGCCTCTCGCCTGAGCGCGCTCCCCGCCGGTTCGAACGCAACCTGAGAATTCCCTTACGCCTGTCCCATTAACCGAATGCGCTCGACGGAAGTATTGTGGCGGTGTGCGGGCAGAGGATCTCGACGAGAAGTTCCCAGTTGTAAAAATCGACTCAAACGCGCTTGACGCAGTTCGTCTGCTCGCCGAGCACCGACTCAACGGACTGGTGGTGGTCACCGAGTCTTCGGAGACACCGTTCGCGGTACTACCGGCATCGCAAGTCGTGCGCTTCATCGTGCCCGGCTACGTGCAGGACGACCCGGGCCTGGCCAGTGTGGTCACCGAGACGATGGCCGACCATGCCGCGGAGAAGCTCACCGGCAAGACCATCCGCGACATGCTGCCCAAGCAGCGTCAGCACATCCCGGTAGCCGAAGCCGACGACACCATCATCGAGGTCGCCGAGGTCATGGCACGGCTTCGCAGTCCGCTGGTTGCCGTGGTCAAAGATGGCCGCCTCCACGGTGTGATCACCGCGTCCCGGTTGCTGTCTGCCGCGCTCAAAGAAGAGTAGCCGCAGTTGGCGGCATCCTGGTCACCGCCAGCCATGAAGAATGCCTGAAGTCTCCGTGACACAACGTGTTACGGCGCGAAATGGGACCGGTGCCGGCCAGCGATCGGGCACGCCGTAGTGAATCGCAGCGTGTAATAGGCTAGGTCGATGCCGAGAACGCCGTCGAGGGGATCCTGGTGGTGAGGGACGAGGCCGAGCGAATCTTGATCGGACGCCGCGGCCGCCGCCGATGACGTATTTCGCTATTGCCGTGTTCATCGCGGCTTACGCATGCATCATCAGCGAGCGATTTCAACAACACCAAGGTTGCGCTAGTCGGCGCCGGCCTGATGATCACGTTGCCCGTGATCGAATCCCACGACGTCTTCTACTCGCAAGCCAGCGGAATCGATTGGGATGTCATCTTTTTGATGCTGGGCATGATGATCATCGTCAGCATCCTGCGCCATACGGGCATATTCGAATACGTCGCGATCTGGGCCGTCAAGCGTGCCAACGGGTCGCCCCTGCGGATCATGATCCTGCTGATCCTCATCATGGCGCTGGCTTCTGCCGTGCTGCCCAACGTGGTCTCCGTGCTGCTGATCGCACCCGTCACCCTGCTGGTGTGCGAGCGTCTGGCGTTCAATCCCATCCCGCTGCTGATGGCCGAGGTGTTCGCGTCCAACATCGGTGGCACCGCCACGCTGGTCGGCGACCCACCCAACATCATCATCGGCGCCCGGAAAGGGCTGTCGTTCAACTCTTTTCTGGTCAACATGGCGCCGATCGTGCTCGTGATCCTGCTGGTGTTCGTCGCCGCGCTGCCGGTGTTGTTCCGCGGTCTGTCCCCCGCCGATCCCGAGCGGGTCGCCGACGTGATGTCGGTCGACGAGAAGGAAGCCGTGCACGACCGCGCGCTGCTGCTCAAGTCCGTCGCCGTCCTGCTCCTGGTACTCGTCGGATTCATCGTTTCCGAGGCGATTCACCTGCAGCCGTCATTGGTCGCGTTGCTCGGCGCCGGCCTCCTCATTTTGATCTCCAAGCTGGACCAGTCGGACTATCTGGCCAACGTCGAGTGGGACACCCTGCTGTTCATGGTCGGCCTGTTCGTCATGGTCGGTGCGCTGTTCAAGACCGGAGTCATCCGGACCCTCGGGGAGATGGCCTCCGACGCCACCGGCGGCAACCTCCTACTGACGACGATGCTGATCCTGTGCGTATCGATGCTGCTGTCCGGCATCATCGACAACGTCCCCTATGTCGCGACCATGACTCCGATCGTGGATCACCTGGCCTCGGCGGTCCCGGCCCACCACGATGTGATGTGGTGGGCACTGGCGCTCGGCGGCGACTTGGGTGGCAACCTCACCGCCGTCGGTTCCAGCGCAAACATCGTCATGCTCGGGATTGCGCTGAAATCGGGTAATCCCATTTCGTTCTGGCAATTCACCCGCAAGGGCATCGTGGTCACGGCCATGTCCACCGTCTTGTGCGCCCTCTACCTGTGGCTGCGCTATTTCGTGCTGACCTGAGACCAGGCCGGTGAGGCGCGAGCGCCCGCCCGGGCGTAAGGATTTTTTAACGCGCCGCCCCAAGTGCTCCGCGCAATTTACTATGACTGCCATGGGTGTGCTTCAGAGCGTGGAGACGTTTCTGCTGTGAACACCGAAGTGCCGGTTGTCGTCTCGCACCCGTGCCCCGCCGGCGACAGTTGTGTCAGAGGTAAGAGGGCGTCGGCCGGCGCTGCGGAGCAGCGGACATGACATCAACAGAAATCCAGATGTACATCGCCACTGCGGTGTTCGTCGTCTCCTACGGTTTCATCATCAGCGAGCGCTTCGGTAAGACCACCGTCGCGCTCGTCGGCGCGGGCTTGATGATCATCCTTCCGGCGATCGACGCGCCCGACGTCTTCTACTCCCAGGAAACTGGAATCGACTGGGATGTCATATTTTTGATGCTGGGAATGATGATCATCGTCAGCATTCTGCGCCATACCGGAGTTTTCGAATTCGGCGCGATCTGGGCGGCCAAGCGCGCCAGAGGATCCCCGATGCGCATCATGATCATGCTGACGCTGGTCATGGCGTTGGCCTCGGCTCTGCTGCCCAACGTGGTCTCGGTGCTACTGATCGCCCCGGTCACACTACTGGTGTGCGATCGACTGGAGATCAACCCGATACCCATGCTGATAGCCGAGGTGTTCGCCTCCAACATCGGCGGTACAGCCACCCTTGTCGGCGATCCGCCGAACATCATCATCGGGGCGCGGAAAGGTCTGTCCTTCAATGCTTTCCTGCTCAACATGGCGCCCATCGTCGTCATCATCCTGCTAGTGTTCGTGGCCGTCATGCCGCTGATGTTCCGTGGCTTCTCGACCGTCTCCCCCGAACGGGTCGCCGACGTCATGACCCTGGACGAACGCGAGGCCCTCAACGACCGCGGGCTACTGGTCAAGTGCGGCGCGGTCATGGGGATCGTATTCATCGGATTCATCGTGTCGCCGACGATCCACGTCCAACCGTCGCTGGTCGCCCTGCTGGGTGCGGGCGCGCTCATCCTGGCATCCAAGATGGAGAAGTCCGACTACTTGGAAAGCGTGGAGTGGGACACCCTGCTGTTTATCGTCGGACTCTTCGTCATGGTCGGCGCACTCCTGAAAACGGGCGCAATACACCATCTCGGCGAGTGGGCAGCGAATGCAACCGGCGGCAGCATGTTGTTCACCACGATGATGGTCCTCGGCGTGTCGACGGTGGCGTCCGGGCTGATCGACAACGTCCCCTACGTGGCCACGATGACACCGATCGTCACCCACTTGAGCGCCGCCATGCCGCATCAGGAACACCACAACGTGCTGTGGTGGTCGTTGGCGCTCGGTGGCGACTTGGGCGGCAATCTCACCGCCGTCGGATCCAGCGCCAACATCGTGATGATCGGAATCGCACTGCGCTCAGGGCACACCATCTCGTTCTGGGACTTCACCCGCAAAGGCATCGTGATCACCACGATGTCGGCCGTGCTGTGCGCGCTCTATCTGTGGTTACGGTATTTCGTACTGGCTTAGGCGTGAGGTGTTTGCGGTGCAATACCTACCGTGCCGGGTCATTGACCCCTAGTTGCTCGCGCTATCCGAGATCCGATGTCGTAGACCAGGATTTGCGCGGTTGCATCCGGGATGCGGCTGATGGCATTCGCTATCTTGTCGGCGGTGCGATCGTGTAGGAGCCGACCCATAAGAGGCGCGTAGGTTCGGCGCGGCAGCAGCACGGTAATCTTGACGCCGGGATTGTCATCAATCTCCCGCGCGATGAGATCTCGCGCAGTCCGGATCAGGTTGCGATCCGGACAGTGAAGTATCTCAAGTGGAATCTGCTGTTGAAAGTGCTCCCAGCGCTGCCGCAACCGCTCTGCGTGCGATTCGTCGATCGCAAAGTGCACCGCGGTCAGTTGCTCGGCGTGCTGCTCGGTTGCGTAGTGCAGCGTCTCGACAGTGGCAAGGTCGTAATGCTCGACGAATACAAAGATCCGGTGTCGCGGATGTCTGACCAGATCGGGGCGTTCAGTGCGCGACGTTTCCAGCACGGAGGCTTCGGCCCGGTACTGGCGGTTCAGTCGCATCAGCCCGAACACCAGGATGGGGAAGACCACCACCACCAACCAGGCACCTTCGGTGAACTTCGCCACCGCGAAAATCAGGACCACGGCTGTGGACAGGATGCCCGCGGACAGGTTGATCACGAGTTTGCGCCGCCAACCCGGGGCGCGTTGCGTCAGATGGTGTTTGGTCATGCCGTAGCCGGCCATTGAGAAACCGGTGAACACGCCCATCGCGAACAGCGGGACCACCGCGTCGACCGATCCCCCGGTGACGATCACCAGAGTCACCGCCAGCACGGTGAGCACGATGATGGCATTGGAGAACACCAGCCGGTGACCGCGTTTCATCATCGGTCGCGGCAAAAAGCTGTCCTCGGCAACGAAGCTGGTCAGCGCGGGGAAACCATTGAAGCTGGTGTTGGCGCCGAAGAACAGGATTGCCGCGCTCGCCGTCTGCAGAAGCACGTACATGACTTGGCCGATCACGCCGTTGCCGAAGACAGCGCGGCCAACCTCGGACAACATCGATGGGTATTCGGCGACAAAGGGGGTGGCGTGGGTGGCATGCACCAAATAGATGACTCCGACCAACAGGAATCCGAGGATGCACGCCATCGCGGTCAGCACTCGACGCGCGTTGCGACCCTGAGGTTGCCGAAAGACGTTGACTGCGTCGGCGATTGCCTCGACCCCAGTCAGCGAGGTGCCGCCGTTGGCGAACGCGCGCAACAGGATCAAGACGGTGGCGCCCATGATGAGCCCGTTGCCGTGGTGGACGGGCACCGCGCCGACGATGTGTTCGGCGTCGTATTTCGGTAGGCCCCAGACGATGTCACGTACGACTCCGGTCACGATCAGAACCGACAACATTGCGATGAAGGCATATACCGGCACCGCGAATATCCGGCCGGCTTCTTTCATTCCACGCAGGTTGGCATACGAGATGAGCAGCAGCGCTGCGACAGTGATTTCCAGGTGGTAAGGGCCGAGCCGGGGTATCGCCGACACCACCGCGAATGTGCCCGATGCGCATTGCACAGCGACGGTCACCACGTAGTCGATGAGCAGCGCTGCCGATGAAATCTGGGCGATCCGCGGCCCGAAGTTGCTGCGCGCCACGACATACGAGCCGCCACGTTGGGTGTAGGCCATGACGACCTGCCGGTAGGACGCTGTCACCAAGGTCAGAATCAGCAGGATGACGGCCGCGATCGGCAGCACCAGCACAAACGAGGCCAAGCCGGCGGCCGGCAGTAGTTCGACCATGATCTGTTCGGGCCCGTAGACCGTCGAAGAGATCGCGTCTGGCGACAGCGCGCCAAGCGCAACAGTGTTCGACAAGCTCTCATCGTCTAGGTGCTCGTTGATGAGCGGCTTGCCAAGAAAAAATTGTTTCCAGTCATCGACGAAGGTCGATGAGACCTTCTGGTCGTCGGGAAGGTCTGTTACGTCCGTCATGGCCAACCGAGAATTCGCGACTTCAGCGGAGACGCGCGGTCCACTTTCGGCCGGATACAAGCGGCCATGCACACTGCTCCGTTCGTGCAGAACTGGGCCGGTAGATCAGGATTTCGCTCGCGCTACTCGAGTGCACAGCCCTCAACGATGAGGCCCGATATGCGACGTTAGGCCTCCTCGCCGCGTGCGGGCTGTCTCCCTAACGCTTTCTTTACGACCCACCGGCCGCGACGCCGGTACCACCACGAAATACTGGGCTGATAGCGCGCGTAAAAGTTCAGCGGGTCAGCAGCGCGACGCACTCGATGTGATGGGTCAGCGGGAACGAGTCGAACACCGACAGCTTTTCCACCGTGTAGCCGCGACTCCGGTAGAGCCCGACATCGCGCGCGAATGATGCTGCCTCGCAACCGATATGGACAATTCGCGGGACCTCGGCCGCGGCCAGCAGGTCGATCACCTCGCGGCCGGCGCCGCCGCGCGGCGGATCCAGCACGGCCACATCGGCACGGCTGCGCTGGGCGGTCAACGCTCGTCGAACCGAATCGCTGACCACCCGCACCTGCGGAAGATCGGCCAGCGTCGCGCGTGCCACACGGGACGCGGCGCGCGCACTGTCGACGGTGACCACCTGGCCGGACTCCCCCACCGCATCGGCCAGCATCGCGGCGAATAGCCCCGCGCCGCCGTAGAGATCCCAGGCGGTCATACCCGGATCGGGTCGAGCCCAGTCGCTCACCAAATCGCTGTAAGTCCGCGCGGCGTCGCGGTGGGCCTGCCAGAAGCCCGTCACCGGCACCTGCCAGCTATGCCGCCCGGCCCGCTGCACGCCCTGGCTGCTGCCCTCGACCACCTCGGTCGCATTGCGCCGCCCGTGGCGCACCGTGCGCGCCACATGCCGTCGACCGTCGTCGTCGACGACCACATGCAGATGTGCGCCCGGCTGCCACCGCGTATCGGTCAGGCCGTCGGTCATCCCCGCCGGGAGCTGAGCGCAGTTCAGGTCGGCGACCAGCTCGTCGCTGCGATAGCGATGAAAACCGGGGCGGCCGTCGGCGCCGACATCGAGCCGGATCCGGGTCCGCCACCCGGTCGCGCCGGTGGGTGACAGCGGCCGGACATCATCGCTCCATTCGTAATTGCCAAGGCGGGCAAGTTGATTGGACACTACTTCGCCTTTGAGCGCCCGCGCTGCCGCCGGCTCGACGAAGGCGAGATCACAACACCCGGCGCCGTCCACCCCGGCGATCGGGCATATCGACGCGGTCCGGTCGGCAGAGGGATCGATCACCTCGATCGTCTCGGCATGCCAGTATGAACCGCGGTCCGCGGTGACCCGCACCCGTACCTGCTCGCCGGGTAGCGCGTAGCGGACGAACACCACCCGGCCGTCGTGGCGCGCCACGCAACTGCCCCCGTTCGCCGGTGCACCCACGGTCAGCGTCAACTGCTGCACTGCGGGTGGTGGTGCCGCGGTCGTGTCCGAGGTCAATCGAATATCCCTCGTCGCGCATCGCCCGGAGCCGCGTGCGGTTGCATCGTTTTGATCCGCTCGGACGAATTGAGTTGCCAGGGAACCGATGTCACCATCACTCCTGGCATGAACAGCAACCGCCCTTTGAGCCGCAACGCGCTCTGGTTGTGCAGCACGTGTTCCCACCAGTGACCGACGACGTACTCCGGCAGGAACACCGTCACCACACTGCGCGGTGACTCCTTGCTGACACGTTTGACGTAATCCAGTATCGGACGGGTGATTTCGCGATACGGCGAGGCGATGACCTTCAACGGCACGTTGAGTTTGCTGTCTTCCCAGCGGCGGACCAGCGAACGGGTCTCGGCGTCGTCGACACTCACCGTGACGGCCTCCAGCACATCGGGCCGGGTCGCGCGCGCGTAGGCCAACGCCCGCAAGGTCGGCAGGTGCAGTTTCGACACCAGCACGATCGCGTGATTCTTGCTGGGCAAGACCATGTCCTGCTCGCCGGCATGCTGCTCGATCTCCCGGCTGACCGTGTCGTAATGCTTACGGATCATCTTCATCATCACAAACAGCAGCGTCATGGCGACGATCGCGATCCAGGCGCCGGCCAGGAACTTGGTGACCATGACGACGAGCAGCACGGCGCCGGTCGCCACGAATCCGATCGTGTTGACCACCCTCGACCGCATCATCGTCCGCCGGGTGGCCGGGTCGGTTTCGTTGCGCAACAGCCGAGTCCAGTGCCGAACCATCCCGATCTGACTCAGCGTGAACGAAATGAACACCCCGACGATGTAGAGGTGAATCAGGGCGGTGACCTGAGCCCGAAACGCGATGATCGCCGCGAGCGCTGCCACCGCGAGGAACACGATGCCGTTGGAGAACGCCAGCCGGTCGCCGCGGGTGTGTAACTGGCGGGGCAGGTAGCTGTCCTGCGCAAGCACCGAGCCCAGCACCGGAAAGCCGTTGAATGCGGTGTTGGCCGCCAGAACCAAGATCAACGCGGTCACGACGGCGATCAGCAGGAAGCCGATGTGGAAGCTGCCAAAAACGGCCTGCGCGATCTGGGTGACGAGGGTCTTCTGCTGGTAGCCGCGTGGGATGCCGGTGAGCTGCGCGTCCGGGTCGTCGACGATTTGAACGCCGGTCTCCTTGGCCAAGAGGATGATGCCCATCAGCAGGCTCACCGCGATCGTACCCAGCATCAACAGCGTCGTTGCCGCGTTGCGCGACTTGGGTTTCCGGAAAGCAGGAACCCCATTGCTGATCGCCTCGACTCCGGTCAGCGCCGCGCAGCCGGAGGAGAACGACCGGGCCACGAGGAAGGCGAACGCGAACCCGGTGATCGCACCATGCTCGGCGTGCATCGTGAATCCGGCGGATTCGGCCCGCAGCGGCTCGCCCATCACGTAGATCCGGATCAGCCCCCATGCAAGCATGGCGCCCACTCCGACGATGAACGCATAGGTCGGAATAGCAAATGCGACACCGGATTCGCGAATCCCCCGCAGGTTCAACCCCATCACCAACAGGATCGCGACAACACAGAACAGCACCTTGTGGGTGGCCACGTACGGAATCGCCGAGCCGATGTTCGACATCGCTGAGGCCGTCGAAACAGCAACGGTGAGAACGTAATCCACCATCAGAGCACTGGCCACCGTCAGCCCGGCGTTGGAGCCGAGGTTGGTGGTGACCACTTCGTAGTCGCCGCCGCCGGACGGGTAGGCGTGCACGTTCTGCCGGTAGCTGGCCACCACTACCAACATCACCGCCGCCACCGCGACGCCGATCCATGGCGTCAGCGAATACGCCGCCAGGCCCGCCACCGAGAGCACCAGGAAGACCTCTTCGGGTGCGTACGCGACCGACGAGAGCGCGTCCGAGGCGAACACCGGTAACGCGATCCGTTTGGGCAGCAGGGTGTGGCTCAACCGGTCGCTGCGAAACGGTTGGCCCAACACCACTCGGCGCGCCGCAGTCGAAAGTTTGGACACGAGAGCCAAGAGTAAAGGCAACCGTGCCTCCCGGTACGGTTCGGTGGACGAGAATGTCTCCCATACCGACTGGCCGCGGTGGCTGGCGGGCCGAGAGGACCTCAAGTGCGCGTGGTTGTGATGGGGTGCGGCCGGGTCGGTTCATCGGTCGCGAACGGCCTATTTCGGATCGGCCACGACGTCGCGGTGATCGACAGCGATGAGACTGCGTTCACCCGGTTGAGCCCCGAGTTCGGCGGTGAACGGGTACTCGGCCTGGGCTTCGACCGGGATGTGCTGCTCAAGGCCGGTATCGAGGGGGCCGACGCTTTCGCCGCCGTGTCCTCCGGGGACAACTCCAACATCATCTCGGCCAGGCTGGCCCGGGAGACCTTCGGCGTTCGGCGAGTGGTGGCGCGGATCTACGACGCCAAGCGCGCCGAGGTGTACGAACGCCTCGGTATCCCGACGATTGCCACCGTGCCGTGGACCACCGACCGGTTGCTGCACGCGCTCACCCGCGAAAGCGAGACCGCGCGGTGGCGCGATCCGAGCGGGACCGTCGCCGTCCTCGAGGTCGTGTTGCACGAGGACTGGGTGGGCCGCAGAGTGACCGACCTGGAGGCGGCCACCGCGGCCCGCGTGGCGTTCCTGATCCGCTTCGGCACCGGCATCCTCCCGGAACCCAAGACCGTCATCCAGTCGGGTGATCAGATTTACATCGCCGCCATTTCGGGACACGCGGCGGAAGCATTGGCCATCGCGGCGCTGCCGCCGAGCGAGGACGCGGAGTCGTGAGAGTCGCTATTGCCGGTGCGGGGGCGGTCGGCCGATCGGTGGCCCGCGAGCTGATCGAGAACGAGCACGACGTGACGCTGATCGAGCGCAAGCCCGAGCACATCGAGGAGGACGCCATTCCCGCCGCGCACTGGCGGCTGGGCGACGCCTGCGAGGTGAGCGTGCTGGAGCAGGTCCAGCTGCACGAGTTCGACGTGGTGGTGGCCGCCACCGGTGACGACAAGGCCAACGTCGTGCTCAGCCTGCTGGCCAAGACCGAGTTCGCGGTCCCGCGAGTGGTTGCCAGGGTCAACGACCCCCGCAACGAGTGGCTGTTCACCGACGCCTGGGGCGTCGACGTGGCGGTGTCCACCCCGCGGATGCTGGCCTCGTTGATCGAGGAGGCCGTCGCGGTCGGAGACCTGGTGCGGCTGATGGAGTTTCGCAAAGGTCAAGCCAACCTGGTCGAGATAACCCTGCCGGACAACACCCCGTGGGGCGGCAAGCCGGTGCGCAAACTACAGCTGCCCCGCGAAGTCGCGCTGGTGACGATCCTGCGCGGGCCGCGCGTGATCGTGCCGCAGGACGATGAGCCGCTGGAGGGTGGTGACGAGCTGTTGTTCGTCGCGGTCACCGAGGCGGAAGAGGAACTGCGTCAGCATCTGCTGCCGCCGCAGTGAGGGCTTCTCCGTTCGAGGCGTCCAGGGCGCGCTGCGCCGTCCGGATCGACACGAAGGTCACCAGTGCCGCCACCGCCGCCAGCGGCCAGCCCATCGCAATGCGCGCCACCACCAGCCAGCCGGTGTGGTTGGTGTCGTAGAGCACCCGCTGCACGATGAAGCGGGCGGCGAAGACGACCACCCAGGTGAGCGTGGCGGCGTCGAACGCGTAGACCGCACGACGCACGTTGCGCCAGCCGCGATCGTGCCCGTGTAGCCAGCTCCAGATGTAGCCGACGACCGGCCGACGGATCACGATCGACGCCGCGAACAGCGCCGCGTAGATCAACGATGTCCAAATGCCCAGCAGGAAGTAGCCTTTCGACTCCCCCAGCAGATACGCGATCAGAACGCAGACGGCGACGCCGATCAACCCGGACACGGCCGGCTGGACCGATTCGCGGCGTACCAGGCGCCAGAGCAGGATCAGGGTGGCGACGACAAGCGCGGCGGCCGATGCGGCGGCCAGGCCCAACAGCCTCGAGGTGCCGACGAACACCAGCACCGGCAAAGACGAGTAGACGATTCCCGCCACCCCGCCGAGTTGTTGCATCATCCGCTCGGCCGGTGTGCGGACGTCGTCGGCAGTGTCCAGTTCGCCGTCGACCGCGTCCGCTGCGCCGCCGGCATCAGTCGCACGGCTCACCGTTGAATCTCGTAATGCGGGTTGTAGATCGCCTTGGTGCCGTTGTCCAGCTTGCCGAGCCGACCCTGCACCCGCAGCGTGCGGCCCGACTCGATCCCGGGGATCCGGCGCTGACCCAGCCACACCAACTCGATGGTGTCGGTGCCGTCGAACAGCTCGGCGCGAACCCCGTCGGCGCAGCCCTTGCCATTGCATTCGACGCTGCGCAGCATGCCCACCACGGTGACCTCCTGGCCGCGCTCGCAGTCAATGGCCCGCTGCGCGCCGGTCGTCACCGCCTCGTCGGACAATTCCTCGGCGTCGCGCTGCTCGGGGTCCTCAGTCAACCGACGAGTCAGCCGGCGCAGATAACCTTCCGCCGCCATGGCCTCTCCTGAGCGTCTTGATGTGCAACACAATAGGACCGGGTACCCGCGATCCTCTCATGACAACGGACACCGTAGACCCGATGGTTCCCCAAACGCCGCGCGTCGCCCAGGCAATATCTAGGGGTGACTATCGACCTGCGCGGAGTGACCGTCGTCGCGCTACCAGGAACGGGGTCGGACGACAGCTACGCCTCCCGCGCGTTCGGCGCGCCGCTGCGGGACGTCAGTGCCCGCCTGCTGACGCCGGCGCCGCAGCCGGCCCGTCTGATCGACGGCTATCTGGACGCCCTCAACGACGCCGCCCGCGGCGGACCGATCGCGGTGGGCGGGGTGTCGATCGGCGCCGCGGTGGCCGTCGCGTGGGCGTTGCAGCATCCCGACCGTGCGGTTGCGGTGCTGGCCGCGCTGCCGGCCTGGACAGGGGCGCCGGACGGTGCGACCGCCGCGAGCGCGGCCCGGCACTCGGCGCGGCAGCTACGCGACAAAGGGTTGGAAGCGACGACCGCGCAGATGCGCGCATCCAGCCCGGCCTGGCTGGCCGACGAGTTGGCCCGCTCGTGGCGCGTCCAGTGGCCACACCTGCCGGATGCGATGGACGAGGCCGCCGGCTACGTCGCGCCGGACGTGGAGGACTTGCGGCGGCTGACCACACCGCTGGGCGTGGCCGCGGCCGAGGACGATCCGATTCATCCGATCGCGGTCGGCCGGCAGTGGGCGGCAGCGGCGCCGCATGCGGCGCTGCGCACCGTGACGCTCGAACAGATCGGCGCAGACCCGGCCGCGCTGGGCGCCGCCTGCCTGGCGGCGCTGAACGCGGCCGGGTGAGGAGGCTAGCCGCCGGTACCGCGCAGCTGCTGCATCGCCGAGCCCGAGGCACCGCGGCGCTCGACGGGCTCGTCTTGGCTGATGACGTCAGCGGCGGTCTGCTCGACCGGCTCGCCAGCAGCACTTTGCGCCGCCGCGGCATCGCGCAGCTGCGAGGCCATCGGCTCCGGCAGCTGCACGGGCAACGGCGTGCGCACCGGCAGGGGCGTGTCGCCGCGACGAATCACTGTGTCCAGCAATGCGTTTCGCGCCTGCTCGGTCAGCGCATCAATGCTTTCGATCGAGCCGTTCACCACGCACCGGATCATCCAGCGGTACCCGTCGACGCCGATGAACCGGACCACTCCGGTCGCGGTGCCGACCACCTCGCGGCCCCAGCGGCCGTCCTGGATGGCCACCGTGGCTCCGTCATTGCGCAGCGAATCGGCCAGCTCCCCGGCGACTTCCCGCCACAGCCCACCCGTCTTGGGTGCGGCGTAGGCGGCGATGGTGAAACGACCGTTGGCCGTCACCACCCACACCGCGCTTGGAACACCGTTCTCGGTCAGCTCGACCTGCAGCTGCGCCCCGTCCGGCAACGGAACCAGCACCGAGCCGAGATCCAGGCGGCCCTCCGTCGCCACCGACGACTCGTCGAAGTCCTCGATGTCGAACGGGCCGTCCACCTCGTCGGTGGCCACAGTGTCGGCGGCGGCTTCCCGCTTCCGGTGTGCGCCCACCGATTCCGACTCGTCGACCAGCTGGTCGTTTGATTTACGTCTGCCAAATGCCATCAGAGACTCGCATGTCCGCCGGAGGAACCGTGGCCGCCGGCGCCACGGGAAGTTTCGGCCATTCCGGCCTCGTCAAACGTCGACACCTCGACCAGATCGACCAGCTCGACGCGTTGCACCAGCAGCTGCGCGATCCGGTCACCGCGATTGACCACGATCGGCGCCGCGGGGTCTAGGTTGATCAATGAGACCTTGATCTCTCCACGGTAACCCGCATCGATCGTGCCGGGACTGTTGACGATCGAAAGCCCCACCCGCGCAGCCAAACCGGACCGCGGGTGCACAAGCCCCACCATCCCGACCGGGATGGCGACCGCGATTCCCGTCCCCACCAGTGCCCGGTGCCCGGGCGCAAGCTCGACGTCTTCGGCGCTGTATAGATCAATGCCGGCATCACCGTGGTGGGCCCGGGCGGGCAGCGGAAGCCCGGGGTCGAGACGAACAACCGCCAGACTGGTCGACACGGGGGCACAGATTACCCTTGACCGGGTGTCAGGGACGCCAGTCGCGCCGCACGGCGTGCGGTACAGGGAGCGTTTGTGGGTGCCGTGGTGGTGGTGGCCACTGGGTTTCGGGCTGGCGGCGCTGATTGCCGTCGAAGTCAACATGGGCGTGCCGAGCCTGCCGAACTGGCTACCGTTCGCCACCCTCTTCGCCGTGGCCACCGGAGCGTTGCTGTGGCTGGGCCGCATCGAGGTCCGTGTCACGACCGGCGGCAGCGGGGTCGAATTGTGGGCCGGCGAAGCGCATCTGCCGGTGTCGGTCATCGCCCGGTCCGCCGACATTCCCCGCACGGCAAAGTCCGCGGCGCTGGGCCGCCAGTTCGACCCAGCCGCCTTCGTGGTGCATCGCGGCTGGGTCGGCCCCATGGTGCTGGTGGTGTTAGACGACGCGGACGACCCGACGCCATACTGGCTGGTGAGCACCCGCCACCCCGAGCGGGTGTTGTCGGCGCTGCGCAGTTAGTCGGCGACTGCCCGACCGTCAACGTCAGGCCGCGCAGTCCGTACAGATCATCACGCCGCCCTTTTCGCTGGCGAGCCGGCTGCGGTGCTGGACCAGGAAACAGCTCGAGCAGGTGAACTCGTCGGCCTGCTTCGGGATGACGCGGACCGACAGCTCTTCGCCGGACAAATCGGCTCCGGGCAGCTCGAACGACTCGGCGGACTCGGTTTCGTCGACGTCGACAACCGCCGAGGCCGCCTCGTTTCGCCGTGCCTTGAGCTCCTCGAGAGAGTCCTCTGAAACGTCGTCGGTTTCGGTACGCCTCGGGGCGTCATAATCGGTAGCCATCGTCTGTCCCCTCGTAACCCTGCAAGCAAAGCTTTGTACCAGCGTCGAACGCATCCGCAAAATGATTCGTGCCCGTATCGCAGGGTGTTCAAGTGTGATTTACGTCACATCAGCTATTTAGCCGCGCTACCTCCCGCTAAACATTGCGCTCTAGAGTGCGTACGTGGTCGCGCAAATCACTGAAGGCACAGCGTTCGACAAGCACGGTCGCCCTTTCCGCCGCCGCAACGCCCGACCGGCGATCGCCCTGCTGGTTGTGCTGTTGGTGGCCAGCGCTGTGGTGTGGACGGTCGCGCTGACTCGCCCGGCCGAGGTGCACGAGGTCCTGGCGTGCAATCCGCCACCCGAGCAGCCCGACCCGGCCCAACCGCACCTGGGCGCCGCGGTGTCGCGCAGCACGATGATCAACGTCGCGCCGGCCAAACTCGCCGATGCCAAGGTCCGCGTCCTGAACGCCAGCGGGCGGGGCGGCCAGGCCGCCGACGTCTCAGGCGCGCTGCGTGACCTGGGATTCGCGCAGCCGACGGCGGCCAACGATCCGGTTTACGCCAAGACGCGACTGACCTGTCAGGGGCAGATTCGATTCGGCGAGGCCGGCCAGGCCGGGGCGGCCGCGGTGTGGCTGGTCGCGCCCTGCGCCGAGCTCTACCGCGACGACCGCACCGACGACTCCGTCGACCTGGCGATCGGCACCGAGTTCGGCGCGCTCGCGCACAGCGACGACATCGCCGCGGTGCTCGCCGGCCTGCGTCCGGGCAACACCGAACCGGCCGACCCGGCGCTGCTGGCCAAGATTCACGCCGGGAGCTGCTGAGCGGTCAGCCCGGAATCGGTGCCAGACCGTCGAATCGGCCTAGCGCAGCAAGCAATTGGCCGGCGACACCGGGCGCCGCGGCCGCAAACAGCGCCGCATCGGCATGTGGGTCCCCCGGCTCCGGCAACACGACCCGCGCACCGGCTTCGGCGGCGATGAGCGCCCCCGCCGCGGCGTCCCAGACGTGCAGCCCATGCTCGTAGTAGGCGTCCAGCCGGCCGGCCGCGACCATACACAAATCCAGTGCCGCAGAACCGATTCGGCGTACGTCGCGGACCACCGGCAGGATCCGTGACACCAGCTGCGCCTGAACCGCGCGGCGTCGCCCGGAGTAGGCGAATCCGGTGCCCACCAATGCCCGCGACAGGTCGTCAACGGTGCTGCACTGCAGGCGGCGGGTGCCCTCGGCGTCGGTGACGTAGGCGCCGAGTCCGGCAGCCGCCGAATAAAGCCGCTCGCCGACGACATCAACGACAGCGCCGGCCACCGAGATGCCATCGATTTGCGCGGCCACCGACACCGAGTACGCCGGGATGCCGTAGACGAAGTTCACCGTGCCGTCGATGGGATCCAGCACCCAGGTGACCGCACCGGAGCCGAGGCTCGCCGGCCCGGTCGGGCCGCCGCCCTCCTCACCAAGGATGGCGTCGCCTGATCGCAGCTGTCCCAGCCGATCACGCAGCAGCCGCTCAGTTTCGGTGTCGACGACGGTCACCGGGTCGGTCGGGGTCGACTTGCTTTGCACCGCGTCGTCGCCGTCGGCGCCCGCGTCGGCGCCGAACACCTCGTCGCGGCGTCGCCGCACGAACGCGGCCGCCTCGGTGGCCAGTGTCTCGGCCACCGTCCGCAGCTGCGCCGGCTGGTTCTCGGGTGTGCTCACGGTTCCATCGCATCACAGGTCTTGGCGGGGTCGGCAACGTCGGGGTAACCGGCCAATAAACGGTCCGGCTACGCACTAGGGTTTCTTCGACGCCTACGTCTCGCCGAGGAGATTCGATGACCACTGCCGACTCGACCAGCGCCGTACCGCCGAGCGGAGGGTCCGTCACACCGGCACGACGCGGTTTCGGTATCGACGTTGGCGGCAGCGGCATCAAGGGCGGCATCGTCGATCTGGACACCGGTGAACTCGTCGGCGACCGTTACAAGCTGCTGACGCCCCAGCCGGCCACGCCATCGGCGGTCGCCAAGACGATCGCCGCCGTGGTCGACGAATTCGGGTGGACAGGTCCGCTCGGCGTGACGTACCCCGGCGTCGTCACCGACGGCATCGTCCGGACCGCCGCCAACGTCGACAAGAAATGGATCGGCACCAACGCCCGCGACATCTTCAGCGCCGCGTTGGACGGCCAGGAAGTCGTCGTGCTGAACGACGCCGACGCGGCGGGACTGGCTGAGGAACGCTACGGCGCGGGCAAGGACACCACGGGCGTAGTGGTGCTGCTCACATTCGGCACCGGCATCGGCTCGGCGGTGATTCACAACGGCGTTTTGCTGCCCAACACCGAATTCGGCCACCTCGAGGTCGGCGGCAAGGAAGCCGAACGCCGCGCCGCGTCGTCGGTCCGCGACAAGCGCGGCTGGAGCTACAAGAAGTGGACCAAACAGGTGACGAAGGTGCTGATCGCGATCGAGAACGCAATGTGTCCCGAGTTGTTCATCGCCGGTGGCGGAATCAGCCGGAAGGCCGACAAATGGGTGCCGCTGCTGAAAAACCGCACCCCGGTGGTGGCCGCGGCGTTGGCAGAACAGCGCCGGAATCGTCGGTGCAGCCATGGCGGCGACGCGCGACGTGACCCACTGATTTGCGCTCACTGGCGGGGGTAATGCCCCACGGTCGTTACAATGGTCACCGGCAGCCGCCTGACCGATAGCGGCGGATATCCACCCTCATAATCGACGCCGACATCCGACATAGCTGACGTTTTCCGGTTGAGCATGCCTACGCAGCGGAAAAGTTCTACCGAAGGGATTCACGTGGCAGCGACCAAAGCACGACCGGCAACCGAGGAGCCGGTGAAGCGCACGGCCGCCAAAGCTCCCGCCAAGCGTTCGCCGGCCAAGGCCACCAACGGCGCCGCCACCAAGGCTGCGAAGGCTCCGGCAAAGGCCGCCAAGGCCACCACCGCGACCAAGAAGACCGCCACCAAGAGCGCCGCGACCAAGGCCGCACCGGCGCGCGGCCGTCCGAAAAAGGCGACCACGAAGGGCGCCGACGACGAGGCGACGACCCCCGATCTCGAAGCCGACGACCTCGACAGCGACGCCGAACTCGACAGCGGCCCCGTCGACGAGATCGATCTCGCCGATGAGGAGCTGAACCTCGAAGTCGAAGACCTCGAGGACGAGACTGACGTAGACGCCGTCGTGCCGGTTGATACGGACGCGGCCGCGGCCGCGGAGAAGAAGCCCGCCAAGGCGGCCGATGAATTGTCCGGCGACGAAGAAGAAATCGTCGAGCCAAGCGAAAAGGACAAGGCTTCAGGCGATTTCGTTTGGGACGAGGACGAGTCGGAGGCACTGCGGCAGGCCCGCAAAGACGCCGAGCTGACGGCCTCCGCGGACTCGGTTCGCGCGTACCTCAAGCAAATCGGCAAGGTGGCCCTGCTCAACGCCGAAGAGGAAGTCGAGCTGGCCAAGCGGATCGAAGCCGGGCTGTATGCGACGCAGCTGATGACCGACCTGACGGATAAGGGCGAGAAGCTGCCCGCCGCCCAGCGTCGCGACATGATGTGGATCTGCCGCGACGGCGACCGCGCGAAAAACCATCTGCTGGAAGCCAACCTACGACTCGTGGTGTCGTTGGCCAAGCGCTACACCGGCCGCGGAATGGCGTTCCTGGATCTGATCCAGGAGGGCAACCTCGGCCTCATCCGCGCAGTCGAAAAGTTCGACTACACAAAGGGTTACAAGTTTTCCACCTATGCCACGTGGTGGATTCGCCAGGCGATCACCCGCGCGATGGCCGACCAGGCCCGCACCATCCGCATCCCGGTGCACATGGTCGAGGTGATCAACAAGCTAGGCCGCATCCAGCGCGAGCTGCTCCAGGACTTGGGCCGCGAGCCCACACCTGAAGAGCTGGCCAAGGAAATGGACATCACCCCGGAAAAGGTGCTGGAAATCCAGCAGTACGCCCGGGAGCCGATCTCGTTGGACCAAACCATCGGCGACGAGGGCGACAGCCAACTCGGTGACTTCATCGAGGACAGTGAAGCCGTGGTGGCTGTCGACGCGGTGTCGTTCACGCTGCTGCAGGACCAGCTGCAGTCGGTGCTGGAGACGCTGTCCGAACGCGAAGCCGGCGTCGTCCGCTTGCGCTTCGGCCTCACTGACGGTCAGCCCCGCACCCTCGATGAGATCGGCCAGGTGTATGGCGTGACGCGCGAGCGCATCCGTCAGATCGAGTCGAAGACGATGTCGAAGTTGCGCCACCCCAGCCGCTCACAGGTGTTGCGCGACTACCTCGACTAGCAAGGCAGTCGCCTGCTGCCCCGCCACGAAATACGCGGCGGGGCAGCATCAAACGACGAACCGGCTACGCGCGAGGAGTCTGCGTGCGCGGGGTCGTGGTCGGGACATGGGCATCGTTACGCCGCTTGAGACCGGCGAGTCCTGCCAGCCCGGCCAGGCCGAGCAGCCCCCACAGACCGGTCTTGTCGCTGTGTTGGTTGTTCGCGTCGTCGCCGTTCTGAGCGACCGTTGTCGTCGTCGCGGACGGCGCGGGAATGCTTGGGGCGGTGGCGTTTGCGATGCCTGCACCGCCGAACAGCAATGATCCGGTAGCAGCAGCGATTGCGAGTGTTTTGCGCATGACTATCTCCCATGATGTGTCTAAGAAGTGGCGATATGGGCCTGTGACTTAAGCCCTGCCCGAGCGGAACCGCGAGCGGTCGTCTCGAGCGCCATGCGTTAGTTACCCCCGATAGGTGAATGCTCAAACCGCTTTGCGCGCAGAACGACAACGAAGCACGCCTAACGGACGCGTCAATTCGCGGGCTCACGGTCGGCAGCGGTCGGCCGCCGTTACGCATTGGCGCGACAATTTATTCGAGTGCACCGGCGACCTGACTGTCCTACGTTGACCGCATGTCAACCAGCCGCATCCTGGTCTCGTCAGGAACCGAATTCGAGGCAACCGTCGGGTACTCGCGCGCAGTGCGGGTCGGCCCACTCATCGTCGTGTCCGGGACCACCGACCCTGCGGCGTCTGACGGCATCGGCAGCAAACGCGAGAAGCGTTGCGCCGCATCGAAATCGCACTCGCCGAAGCCGGCGCAACGCTGGGCGATGTGATCCGCACTCGCATCTACGTCACCGACATCGCGCGTTGGCGCGAGGTCGCGGCGGTGCACGCCGAGATCTTCGGCGAGACCCGTCCGGCGGCGACCATGGTCGAAGTCGCCGCGCTCATCGAGCCCGGACTGCTGGTAGAGATCGAAGCCGATGCCTACTCGGCGAGCACCGGGAACGCGCCGTCGGCGTCGGGAAGGTAGCTGGTGACGTTGATCACAGCCGCAATAGGCAAGGGGCCGTAGAGGTGCGGGAACACCATCGACTCCGGATCCGTTGCTACACCTAGTTCCCAACGAATGGGCGAGTCGAGACGAGTCGGGTCGATATGCAGCAGAACAAGGTCTTCGCGACCGCGATACAAGCGGTTGGCCGGAAGGTGCACCTGCTGCGGCGTCGACAGGTGGACGAACCCAACGCTGGTAAGGGACTCCGGTCGCAGCCCGTCGTTGTTCAGGGCGGCCGACCAGTCGTCGGTGGGACACAGGTGTACCAGCACCGCCGGCGGCTGACTCATACCGCCATTTTGCCCGACCACCTAAACCAGCGGTCGAGGTGAGAAACGACACAACCGGTAAACCCCCGGTGAAGACGGCCAAAAGCACAGACATCTGAGACAGTAGAGAAGGCAGAACGGAGTAGCCATGAACGCAACGTTGACCAGTCCAGAACTGACCCGGGCTGATCGGTGCGACCGGTGCAGCGCTGCTGCACGAGTTCGCGCCAAGCTGCCCTCCGGAGCAGAACTACTGTTCTGCCAACACCACGCCAACGAGCACGAGGCGAAGCTGATCGAGCTGTCCGCCGTGCTTGAAATCAGCGCCGGCCCGACCGGGTCGTAAAGCACACGACTCACCACCAGCAGTCCTGGCGAGAGCTGCATTCGTCAGGAATCCTGAACGGGTCATGACTGACCTCCCGGTAAAACCCTCGCGGCATCACCTCTGGCGCATCACCCGACGGGCGCTTTCCAAGAGCTGGGACGACTCCATTTTTTCGGAGGCCGCTCAAGCTGCCTTCTGGTCGGCGCTGTCCTTGCCGCCCCTGCTGCTGGGGATGCTGGGAAGTCTTGCCTACGTCGCACCGCTGTTCGGCCCGGACACGATGGCGGTGATCGAGCACTACCTGGTGTCGATGTCGAACAAGATCTTCTCGCAGAGCGTCGTCCACGAGATCATCGAGCCGACCATCTCCGACATCGACCGAGGCGCTCGCGGTGAAGTCGTGTCGCTGGGCTTTTTGATCTCATTGTGGGCGGGATCCTCGGCGATCTCCGCCTTCGTCGACTCGGTGGTCGAGGCTCACGACCAGACTCCACTGCGACATCCGGTGCGTCAGCGCCTCTACGCGCTGGCCCTGTACGTGGTCATGCTCCTCTTCGTCATCGTCACCGCGCCGCTGCTGGTGAGAGGCCCGCGCAAGCTCGCCGAGCTCTTCCCTGACGGCCTGTTGGACGTGCTGGCCTATGGCTACTACCCCGCGTTGCTCCTGGGCCTGATCGTGACCGTGGTGGTGCTCTATCGCGTCGCGCTGCCGGATCCGATTCCGTCACATCGACTGATCTTCGGCGCGAGCCTCGCAAGCGTTGCGTTTGTGATCGCCACTCTGGGGCTGCGCATCTACCTGCGGTATATCACCGGCACTGGCTATACCTACGGCGCACTCGCCACCCCCATCGCGTTTCTGTTGTTCGCGTTCTTCGCGGGCTTCTCGATCATGTTGGGCGCGGAGTTCAATGCCGCCATCCAAGAGGAATGGCCCGCGCCGCGGACACACGCCCATCGGATGCGACGGTGGCTGGTCAAGCGCGCCAAGGAAGTAGTCGAAGATTCACCGTCGGATGAGGGCGACGAGCCGGCCCCGGCTGGCTCCGACCGGGTCAGGCCTTCTTGAGCGACTCGTAGATCCGCTTGCAGTCCGGGCACACCGGCGAACCGGGCTTAGCGGACTTGGTCACCGGAAACACTTCGCCGCACAGCGCGACGACGTGCGTGCCCATCACGGCGCTCTCGGCGATCTTGTCCTTCTTGACGTAGTGGAAGAACTTCGGGGTGTCGCTGTCGGTCCCGTCGTCGACCCGTTCGTCGGTGTCGGTGCGCTCGATCGTCTGGGTGTCCATGTCACACATTGTGCCGGAACCGGATACGCCGACGTGCGCAACTTGTGGAACAGTGGAGTGATGAGGCGCAGCCAAGAGCTGGGTTTCGACGACGATGGTCGACCGATCCTCATCACCGCCGCCGCACCCGCATACGAGGTTCAACACCGGCAACGTGTCCGGAAGTACCTGACCATCATGTCCTTTCGTATCCCAGCGCTGTTGCTGGCGGCCGTGGCTTACGGCATGTGGCACAACGGGCTCATCTCGTTGGCGATCATCGCGGCGTCGATACCGCTGCCCTGGATCGCGGTGCTCGTCGCCAACGACCGCCCGCCGCGACGGGCCGACGAACCGCGTCGGTTCGATGGCTTTGAGCGACGCACTCCCCTGTTCCCCACCGCCGAGCGTCCGGCGCTGGAGCGTCGCAGTCGTCCAGCCCCGCAACCGGAGTGGCAGCACGGCCACGCAGACGGTTCCGAATAATCGGTCTGCGCGGGGGTTCTCAGTACATTCTCAGGGCTGCCGGACATTCGCGCACGTCAGCGGGTGTGAGAACGCCATTCGGCGGGAACTACTACGCCGGGTTGGTCGTTGTACCCGATGACAGTTCACGCTCTGAGGAGGCCGCCATGGCAAATGCCAACACAGTCCGGATTGATCGCGATCTGGACGCTCAAAGCCCAGCCGCGGACTTGGTGCGCGTGTACCTGAACGGGATTGGCAAGACCGCCTTGCTCAGCGCCGCAGACGAGGTCGAACTGGCCAAGCGCATCGAAGCCGGCCTGTACGCCAAGCATCTGCTGGAGACCCGCAAGCGCCTCGGCGAGACCCGCAAGCGTGACCTGGCTGCCGTCGTCCGCGACGGCGAGGCCGCCCGCAGCCACCTGCTCGAAGCGAACCTCCGATTGGTCGTGTCGCTGGCCAAGCGCTACACGGGTCGCGGGATGCCGCTGCTGGACCTCATCCAAGAGGGCAACCTCGGTCTCATCCGGGCGATGGAAAAGTTCGACTACGCAAAGGGATTCAAGTTCTCCACCTACGCGACGTGGTGGATCCGTCAGGCGATTACCCGTGGCATGGCCGACCAGAGCCGCACCATCCGACTGCCCGTCCACTTGGTCGAGCAGGTGAACAAGTTGGCGCGCATCAAGCGGGAGATGCACCAGAACCTCGGCCGCGAGGCCACCGACGAGGAGCTGTCGGCCGAGTCCGGCATTCCCGTCGAGAAGATCAACGACCTGCTCGAGCACAGCCGCGACCCGGTCAGCCTCGACATGCCGGTGGGTTCGGAAGAGGAAGCGCCGCTCGGCGACTTCATCGAAGACGCCGAAGCCATGTCCGCGGAGAACTCGGTCATCGCCGAGTTGCTGCACACCGACATTCGCAGCGTGCTCGCCACGCTCGACGAGCGTGAGCATCAGGTGATCCGGCTGCGGTTCGGACTCGACGACGGCCAACCCCGCACGCTCGACCAGATCGGCAAGCTGTTCGGCCTGTCCCGCGAGCGGGTTCGCCAAATCGAGCGTGAGGTGATGGCCAAGCTTCGCAACGGTGAACGGGCCGACCGGCTTCGCTCGTACGCGAGCTAGCCGGCCACCCGGATCGACATATGCCCGCCGCACCCGCGGCGGGCATATTGCTGCGCGGGAGTGTTAGCGAACCATTGACGCAGCTTGCCAAGTAGACTCAGCCGCAATGGAAGGTGCGGAATGAACGACCTGGTTGATACCACCGAGATGTACCTGCGGACGATTTACGACCTGGAGGAAGAGGGCGTCACTCCGTTGCGTGCACGTATCGCCGAACGACTGGACCAAAGCGGGCCCACGGTCAGCCAGACCGTGTCGCGGATGGAGCGCGACGGCCTCTTGCATGTGGCCGGTGACCGCCACCTCGAGCTGACCGACAAGGGCCGGGCGTTGGCCGTTTCGGTGATGCGCAAACACCGCCTCGCCGAACGACTGCTCGTCGATGTCATCGGCGTGCCGTGGGAAGAGGTTCACGCCGAGGCGTGCCGCTGGGAACACGTCATGAGCGACGACGTCGAGCGCCGCCTGATGAAGGTGCTCAACAACCCGACCACCTCCCCGTTCGGCAACCCGATTCCCGGGCTTATCGACTTGGGCATCGGCGACGGCTTCGGGGCCGAGGACGGCAACCTGGTGCGGTTGACGGAATTGCCGGCCGGTCCGCCGGTCGCGGTTGTGGTCCGCCAGCTGACCGAGCACGTGCAGGGCGACATCGACCTGATCAGCCGTCTCAAAGACGCCGGCGTCGTTCCCAATGCCCGGGTGACCGTCGAGTCCAATCCCGCCGGCGGCGTGACCATCGTCATCCCAGGCCACGAGGACGTCAGGCTGCCGCACGAGATGGCCCACGCCGTCAAGGTCGAGAAGGTCTGAAAAGCTGCGGTCAGACCGCACGTCGCCGGAATCCGCGTCGCGGCGGTAGCCGCACCCCCAGCCGTTCAGCCAGCCGGTAGCCGGCGACCGCGAGTTCGCGAATGCGCTCGGGCCGCAGACCCGACTGCAGGGCGGTGTCGAGCATGCCGGCCATCCGGTGGCCCGGCTCGCAGCGTAAGGCGGCTTCCAGCGACACCCCGGCCAACGGCCCGTCCCCGCGGGCGTAGGCACTGAACGCAAGCAGCACCAGCGCCTCGGCGCGCCACGGCATGGGCAGCGTGCGCGCCAGCAGCGCCCACAACGACTCGGCGTCACCGGCACTGTGGCCGACTGCTAACGCGTACAACGTATCCCGCACTTCGACGTCGGCCAGCGCGCACGCCAGGCCGGCAATCTCGGCGTCGTCGAGCTGTTGGCCGTCGGCGACCCCCGCGGCGGCAGCCATCGCGGCCTCGACGTCGCGACGCACGCATGCCGTCGAGTCCTTGCGATGCGTCTGGTCACGCAACGCGGCGCGCTCGGCGATCAGACCGGTGAGCGCCGAGCTGCGGGCCCAGTCAGCGGGAGCGATCACCGCCTGCAGGTCGGCGCGGCGCGCGTAAAGCCGACGGCCGTCCAGCACGGCCGCGGCCGCCAGCGGTGACGCGGACGGGTCGTCGACGACTCCGCCTGCGCCGCAATCGTCGACGCAATGCCAGCGGCCGCCGACGGCCACTCGGTCGACCACGTGCGCGGCCCAGAGCACGATGTCACGCCGCTCCAGTTCGTCAGTCAACGACGAGCACAGGTCGCGGTACTGGTCGATGCACATCGGGCAGAACGCGCCGTCGGCATCGACGATCACCGCGATCGCGGCCTCTGGGCCGGCGGCCGCGGCGACGTCGGCGAGATGACCCAGCTGGTCGGCGACCGCGTCGGTCAGGTCGACGCGCATCACCGACCCGAGTTCGCCGTCGTCGATCGACAGCAACACCAGCGATTTCTCGGGCACGAAGCCCAACACCGCTGGGAGGGCGGCAATCACCGCGCCGGGCCGGGTCAGTTCGAAGTCACGTCGCTGCTTGGTCATGGCGATGACGCTGGCAACCGGGACCGTCAGCCCGTGAGCGGCACGACCGGCGTAACCCCCGTGTTGTGGAGAAAGTCGCGACTGTGCACGCAGCCCGCATTGTTCATGTGCGCGTAGCCGTTTTCGACGCATGCCCGAAACGCTGAGGGCGTAAGAGTCTGCACATGGGTTCGATACTCGAATACGACATGGTGGTCATCGGCTCCGGCCCAGGTGGTCAGAAGGCCGCCATCGCCGCGGCAAAGCTGGGCAAATCAGTCGCGGTCATCGAGCAGCGTCCGATGCTGGGCGGCGTATGCGTCAACACCGGCACGATCCCGTCGAAGACGCTGCGCGAGGCCGTGCTCTACCTGACCGGCATGAATCAGCGTGAACTCTACGGCGCCAGCTACCGCGTCAAGGACAAGATCACCCCGGCGGACCTGCTGTCACGAACCCAGCACGTCATCGGCAAGCAGGCCGACGTGGTGCGAAATCAGTTGATGCGCAACCGAGTTGACCTGATCCCCGGCGAGGCGCGATTCCGTGACGACCACACCTTGCTGGTAGAAGACCGCACCCGCGGCGAGCGGACCACCGTCAGCGGGGAACGGATCGTGATCGCGACCGGCACCAAGCCGGCCCGCCCCGAGGGAATCGAATTCGACGACCAGCGCGTGCTGGATTCCGACGGCATCCTCGACCTCAAAACCATCCCCACCTCAATGGTGGTGGTCGGCGCCGGGGTGATCGGCGTCGAGTACGCGTCGATGTTCGCCGCGCTCGGCACCAAGGTGACCATTATCGAAAAGCGGCACGACATGCTGGATTTCTGCGATCCCGAGATCATCGAGGCGTTGCGCTTTCACCTGCGCGACCTGGCGGTGACGTTCCGCTTCGGCGAGGAGGTGACCCGTGTGCAGGTGGGCGCCTCTGGCACCGTCACCAGCCTGGCCAGCGGCAAGAAGATCCCCGCGGAGACGGTGATGTACTCGGCGGGCCGCCAGGGCCAGATCGAAAATCTCGAGCTGGAGAACGCCGGCCTGGAAGCCGATGCCCGCGGACGGATCTTCGTCGACCAGGATTTCCAGACCAAGGTCGACCACATCTACGCCGTCGGCGATGTCATCGGCTTCCCTGCGCTCGCGTCGACCTCCATGGATCAGGGTCGCGTCGCGGCCTGCCACGCGTTCAGCGAGCCGGTACACGGCCTGACGGCGCTGCAACCCATCGGCATCTACTCGATTCCGGAGATCTCCTACGTCGGCGCCACCGAGGTCGACCTGACCAAGGACTCGAAGCCGTACGAAGTAGGCGTGGCCCGGTATCGCGAGCTGGCGCGCGGCCAGATCGCCGGCGACTCGTACGGAATGCTGAAGCTGCTGGTCTCCACCGACGACCTGAAACTGCTCGGCGTGCACATCTTCGGCAGCAACGCCACCGAAATGGTGCACATCGGCCAGGCGGTGATGGGCTGCGACGGCACGGTTCAGTACCTGGTCGACGCGGTGTTCAACTATCCGACGTTCTCCGAGGCCTACAAGGTCGCCGCGCTCGATGTGATGAACAAGGTGCGCGAGCTAAGCCACTTCGAGGCCTAGCACTGGTCGTCGAAGGAACTCGGCGCCGCGTCACCGGGACCGCCCGCCTCAGCGCGGGCGAAGAGCTCGGTGACGTGCTGGTCGAACGGCGACGAGTACGAGAGATTCTCCGCGCAGCCGCCGCCGTGTAGCCCCCCGATCACACCGTTGACGGTCGAACCGCTGATCCAGGGCGCGCCGCTGGTCCCGTCGACTAGGCCCGCGCACGGCAACTCCGGGTATCCACCGGCGCCGAGACCGGTCGCTACCCGGCAGCCGATCGGCATGCCGCCCACGCCGGCCGGATACGCGATCACAGTCACCTCGGTGCCGCGCGCCGGCGCCATGCCGATCGTCAATCCCGATCCGCCCGGGACCTCGACGGACCCGCCGGAGGGCCGGCCGACCCGCGCGATCGCGTAGTCGGCCAAGGGATCCCGGTTGGCCAGCCACCGCGGATCCATATAGAGCGCGTCGACCGTCCACACATCATCGGGCGCGGCCGTGCGGGCAAACCCCGGAACGAACCTGACCGGTCCGCCCAGGCTGAGACAGTGCGCGGCGGTCAGCACCAAATTTCCGGCCGCCGAATGCAGCACTGCGCCCGTACACGCGTGCACATCGCCGTCGGACAGGAAAAACGTCCCCACTCGCGGATCCGGGTCCACCGGCGCCGCGCTGACCTGGTTCGACGCGCCGGCGGCGGCTCGCTCGGACTTCGAGGTGGCGGGCGCCGATTGCGCCTGGTGCCCACAGCCGACCAACGTCAAGGCCAGCCCCACCCCTGCCGCCAGAATTCGCATCACCTCGATCATGCCCGAGACGGATCGTGCGACCGGGCTGAACGCGGCCATTTCGGCGCCGCGTGAAGCGGGTATGCCCAGGAATGTCGCGGGTGTCGATCCCGTTTCGAAGCACAGGACCACGCGGGTCAGCTAACCGCTGCTCGGCGATCTGAGGGACACTATCTGACACGGTGCGGTTTTTGGCGCCGCGGCGAGGAGGTAACAGCGATGGGCCATGACGAGCCCCCCAACACACCCGAGCGGGAGAAGCGCTACCAGGCCGAGCAGAACGGCATGTACGAGCTCGAATTCCCCGCGCCTCAGCTGTCGCTGTCCGACGGCCGCGGACCGGTTCTGGTGCATGCCCTGGAAGGGTTTTCCGACGCGGGGCACGCGATCAAGCTGGCCGCCGGCCATTTGAAAGACAGCCTGGACACTGAATTGGTGGCGTCGTTCGCAATCGACGAGCTGCTGGACTATCGCTCGCGGCGCCCACTCATGACGTTCAAGACGGACCACTTCACCCACTACGAAGACCCCGAGCTCAGCCTGTATGCCATGCACGACAGCGTCGGTACACCGTTCCTACTGCTGGCCGGGATGGAACCGGACCTGAAATGGGAGCGGTTCATCACCGCGGTCAGGCTGCTGGCCGAACGCCTCGGCGTCCGGCAGACGATCGGGCTCGGCACCATCCCGATGGCCGTCCCGCACACCCGACCGATCACCTTGACCGCGCATTCGAACAACCGTGAGCTGATCGCTGAGTTCACGCCGTGGATCTCGGAGGTGCAGGTACCGGGGAGCGCCTCGAATCTGCTGGAGTACCGAATGGCTCAGCACGGGCACGAGGTCGTCGGCTACACGGTCCATGTCCCCCACTACCTGGCGCAGACGGACTATCCAGCGGCCGCGCAGGCGCTGCTCGAACAGCTGGCCAAAACCGGCGCGCTGCAGCTGCCTTTGAGCGCGCTGACCGAGGCGGCCGAGGAGGTCAAGCTCAAGGTGGACGAGCAGGTCGAGGCCAGCTCGGATGTCGCTCAAGTGGTGGCTGCGCTGGAGCGCCAGTACGATGCTTTCATTGCTGCGCAGGAGAATCGTTCGCTGCTGACGCGCGACGAAGACCTGCCTAGCGGTGACGAACTCGGCGCGGAGTTCGAGCGATTCCTGGCACAGCAGGCCGAGAAGAAGTCCGACGACGACGATCCGACCTGATCGCCGACGGCGGGCCCGACAGCGAAGTTGGTGACAATGATCCAGCGCACGCCCAATCTACGGTCAGTGCGCGAGGTCACGCCGCAGCTCCAATTCCGCACATTGCACGGCTACCGGCGCGCGTTCCGCATCGCCGGCTCCGGCCCGGTGATTCTGCTGATTCACGGCATCGGCGACAACTCAACGACCTGGTCGATGGTGCAATCGGCTCTCGCGCAACGCTTTACCGTCATCGCCGTGGACCTGCTCGGCCACGGCGAATCGGACAAGCCGCGCGCCGACTACTCAATTGCGGCCTACGCCAACGGAATGCGTGACCTCATGTCCGTCCTGGACATCGAGCGGGCCACAGTCATCGGGCACTCACTCGGCGGCGGTGTGGCGATGCAATTCGCCTACCAGTTCCCACATCTGGTCGAACGACTGGTGCTGGTCGGCGCCGGCGGGGTCACCAAGGACGTCAATGTGCTGCTGCGGGTGGCATCGTTGCCGATGGGCAGCGAGGCGCTGGCCCTGTTGCGTCTGCCATTGGTGCTGCCGGCGTTGCAGGTGTTCGGCCGGGCGGCCGGCATGTTGTTGGGATCCACGGCGATCGGTCACGACCTGCCCGACGTCCTGCGAATTCTGGCGGGTCTGCCGGAACCGATGGCCTCCGCGGCGTTCACTCGGACCCTGCGGGCGGTGGTGGACTGGCGCGGGCAGAGCGTCACCATGCTCGATCGATGTTATCTGACACAATCCGTTCCGGTGCAGATCATTTGGGGCACCGACGATGTCGTTGTTCCGATCAGCCACGCCCATATGGCGCACGCCGCGATGCCGGGCTCGCAGTTGGAGATCTTTGAGCGCTCCGGGCATTTCCCGTTTCACGACGACCCCGATCGTTTCGTCGAGGTCGTCGAGCGCTTCATCGACACCACCGCGCCGGCCGCCTATGACCAGGCGGCGCTTCGCGAATTACTCCGCGCCGGCGGTGGTGCGCAGACCGTCTCCGGGCCCGTCGACACACGAGTGGCCGTCTTAGAGGCCATGGGCGCCGACGAACGCAGCGCCACTTGACCGACGCCCTGCCGTAACGTCGTACAGTCTGCTACGTGAGCGTCGACGTCACGGTGTTGCGAGTATTCACCGATCCGGCAGGCAATTTCGGCAATCCACTCGGCGTGGTCGACGCCGCGACCGTCGAAGCGGATCAGCATCAACGCATTGCGACCGAATTAGGTTACAGCGAAACAATTTTCGTGGGTCTACCGGCCGCCGGAGGCACCGCCGCTAATGCGCGTATCTACACGCCGCTCACCGAGTTGACGTTCGCGGGACACCCGACCGTCGGGGCGTCGTGGTGGCTGCGCTGGATGGGCACGCCGATCGACACGTTGCAGGTGCCGGCCGGACTGGTCCAGGTGAGTTATGGCGATGACATCGTCACCGTCAGCGCCCGCTCGGACTGGTCGCCGGAATTCGCCATTCACGACTTGGGCAGCGTGGACGAGCTTGCCGCCGCCGACCCCACCGACTACTCCGACGACGTCGCGCACTACCTGTGGGCCTGGGCCGACGAAGCGGCAGGCTCGCTACGCTCGCGGATGTTCGCACCGAATCTCGGTGTGGCAGAAGACGAAGCGACGGGCTCGGCCGCGGTCCGGATCACCGACTACCTCAGCCGCGACCTGCACATCATCCAGGGTCACGGATCGGTCATCGAAACCAAGTGGACCCCGCAGGGTTGGGTGCGGGTCGGCGGCCGCGTCGTGAACGACGGAGCGCGGCAACTGCCTTAGCTCACAATTGCGTCGCGCTGGGCCACGCGCAACAGCAACTGGCCCTCGAGTCCGGCGGCGCGATGCACACTCGCCTCCATCACCTCCGGCGAGGTCACCAGCGTCGCAAATGCTGCGGCCGAGGGATATTCGACAAGCACACAGGTGTCCCACAGCTCACCCACCTCGCCAATCACCACCGACGAGATATCACCCCCGAATAACACCCGGCCCCCGTTGTGCTCCACGATCGATTGCATTGCCGCGCCGTACACGTGGTAGGCCTCTCGACCGCTCAATTCGCTGACTCGTCCGTCGCCGTATTCCGCCTTTTCGCGGAACTTGAGCAGGTTGAGCATCACCACGCGGTCAGCGGAGTCGTCTGAGAGCAGCGTCTCGACACAGGATTGCGTTGGGTAGACGTGGTTTACGACATCCATGCTGGTGCCTCCTTCGATGTTCGTCGGCGCGATCAGCCTTTGCGATTCAAGACCGCCGAAAGATGGTGCTGCAGAGCCTGTCCGACGGCACCCATCTGCACCGAGTAGGCGAGCTCGTCGCCGTCGAGCCGGAAGCGGCGAGCCAGAGACGTCACGTTCTTGGCGGTCGGGGTCAGACCCACTTGAGTCGTGGTCAACTCCAGCTCGACCGTGGAGTCGTCGGTGACGTATCTGCCGACCTCGATCTCGGTGATGCCGCTCGGATGGGCCAGCACGAGTTCGACTTCGTTGTAGCGCGGTACGCGCAGGTAGCCGGTCTCGGCGTGTAGCGGCAGCCCGTCTGCCACGCTCTTGGTCTTTTGGCCGTAGATCAGAAAGGCTTTGCCCACATGCGAGAACGTGACCTCTTCGAGGTAGTCGAAGGGCTCGATCGTGGGATATTCGCCCCTACCGCGGCCCTGCCAGGTACCCAGCAGCGGTGCCAGTGCGTGCAGATTGGGATGCAGGTCGGGCGACATTCGGCCAGCCTATCTAGGCGGCGTGTACGTCGGGCGTGCGGACATGCTCGGGTCGGAAGCCTCTCCCGACGAGGATCGGCGGGATGAACTGCAACGGCCCGCGCCCCACGATCTTCGGAACCCGCACCGAGGAGAGATCACCGGCCAGGTTTGGTTCGATGACGTTGTTTTGGATGAACACCTGGCCGGCCTGAATGAGCTTGGCCGGCAGCTCCCGTCGACGTTGCACCTTGGCCAGATCCGCGACAGTCAAACGGTTTTCGCGCAGCGGTCCGCACAGGATGTTGGCCGCGCCCACCGCGTCTGCGACCGCGAGATTGATGCCGACCCCGCCGACCGGCGACATCGCATGCGCGGCATCGCCAATGCAGAGCAGGCCGTTGCGCCACCAGGTCTCGAGCCGGTCCACCCGCACGTCGAGTTGGCTGGTGTCATCCCAGGAATGGAGATCGTTGACGTGCTCGGCCAGGCTGGGCTGCACGGAGACCAGCCGGTCTTTGAACGCCTGCAATGAACCGTCCCTCAACTGCTGACCCTTCGGCATGACATAGGCGATCTGCCAGTAGTCGCCTCGATAAATCATGGCCATCATCAGACCTTTGCGGACCACTCCGACCGGTTCCTGGGGGTCGCCTGGACGCCAGTTCAGCCGGAACCACAAGACGTCTATCGGCGAGTTCGAAGTGCCGATCCGCAGCCCGGCCGCGGCACGCACCGCGGATTTGCGGCCATCGGCGCCGATGACGAGGTCGGAGCGCACCTCCAGCTCTGGGGTGCGCACGCCGACCACCCGGTCGCCTTCGACGATCACGTCGGTGACCTCCGCGTTGCGGATCAGGCTGAATTCGAGGTAGGCGCTGGCCTTTTCGGCGAGGAAGTCGAGAAAATCCCACTGCGGCATCAAGGCGATGTAGGGCTGCCTGAAACCCAGTCGTCCCAGGGCGCTGAAGTTGCCGAAGGTCCGCAACGTCCCGTCGGTGTCGAAGGCAAGCCGACTGACCTTGGTGTGCGGGAGGCGCAGGAATTCGTCGATCAGCCCCAGCTCGTCCATCACCCGCAGGGTGCTGGGATGCACAGTGTCGCCGCGGAAATCGCGCAGGAAGTCGTTGTGCTTCTCCAGCACCGTGACATTGACCCCGGCGCGGGCCAGCAGAAGGGCGTGCACCATGCCCGCGGGACCGCCGCCGGCCACACACACCTGGGTTCGTACGACTCGCGTCATGTGATGTGACCCTTCGACGTCGGTCAACCGGGGGCGGGCACCTTGCGGTGAGCACGCAGAGCTTTGATCTCACGCTCGAAATCATCGGCGGACTCGAAAGACCGGTAGACCGAAGCGAATCGCAGGTAAGCCACTTCATCGAGTTCGCGGAGGGGCCCGAGGATCGCCAGCCCGACTTCGTTGCTGGGAACCTCCGGCGACCCGGCGGCCCGTACGGCGTCCTCGACCTGTTGCGCCAGAAGGTTCAGCGCATCGTCGTCAACCTGGCGGCCCTGACATGCACGCCGCACGCCCCGCATCACCTTCTCGCGGCTGAACGGCTCGGTAACGCCGCTGCGTTTGACGACAGCCAGCACCGCGGTTTCGACTGTGGTGAAGCGCCGGCCGCACTCCGGGCAGGATCGGCGGCGCCGGATCCCCTGTCCCTCATCGGTTTCACGGGAGTCAACGACTCGCGAATCCGGATGCCGACAGAACGGACAGTGCATGGCCGCTCCTTCGCCGCGCTCACGTCGGGATGTCCCGAACCTCCACGAGCGTACCTGCGCCGTGGGGCGCGGGCCTAGCGTCGTGGGGTGTCGCGGCTGGTGAACGACTCAGCCCACCGGCGCGATGAGCGTCTGGCCGGCCGACACCGCGGACGACTTGAGCTCGTTGAGTTCGCGGATGCGGGCGGTCACCTCGCCGGTCGGGGCGTCCGGCGCCACCCGCGCGGCCAGACGCTGCAAAGTCTCCCCCGGTTCCACGCGGACCACGGCGAGCCGGTCGGGCATCTGCACCGCGGCCTTCTCGGGTCCGCCGTGCAGCATGCCGCCGAAGTGCGCCACGAACCCTAACCAGACCGTGATGCCGGCCGCGACCATCGCGAGCGCCACGGTCGTGGCAGGGGTGATCGGGCGCGGCCGGTGCGAGGCGTTCGACCTCAGGACGCCGGTGCCGCGGTAGCGCGGTGGTGCGGCGACGGGCCGGGACGGCTGCGGGCCGCGTCCTGCCGGGCGGGTGGAGCGGCCAGCGGGGCGTACCTGGACCGGGCGAATCCGGGTCGGCGGGATCGGCGAGATCGTCTCAATGTGCATCATGTGCGTTCCTCCAGTCGGCTCGTGGTCGATCACTTGTTCGAAGAGTAGTCGATAGTGTGTTCGAAGATCGAACATGTGATCGAATCGTTGCACACGCCAACGACGATAGAACGACCCACCGACAAGTCTTCTGGACCCGCCGCTTGCACGGAAAACGCGACATACCTCGAACACATGTTTGATATCCAGGCAAAAGGCCGCTACATTCGTCCGTATGAGCGATAGCGATACCCCGGACGCCGCCTCAGACCGTAGCCCGCGATCAGCGGAATCAGGGCTGACACCGCGTCAGCGCACCATTCTGGACGTCATCCGCGCATCGGTGACCAGCCGCGGATATCCCCCCAGCATTCGGGAAATCGGCGATGCCGTGGGGCTGACGTCGACTTCCTCAGTTGCACACCAGCTGCGCACGCTGGAGAAGAAGGGCTTCCTCCGGCGCGATCCGAACCGTCCGCGTGCGGTCGATGTCCGGTCCGCCGACGACGTGGCGAAGCCAGCCGTGATCACCGACGTCACCGGCTCGGATGCGTTGCCTGAGCCGACGTTCGTGCCCGTCCTGGGGCGCATCGCCGCCGGTGGCCCGATTTTGGCCGAGGAAGCCGTCGAGGATGTCTTCCCGCTGCCGCGCGAGCTCGTGGGCGAGGGCGCTCTGTTCCTGCTCAAGGTCGTCGGTGAATCGATGGTCGACGCCGCGATCTGCGATGGCGACTGGGTGGTGATCCGTCAGCAGAACGTGGCCGACAACGGTGACATCGTGGCGGCGATGATCGACGGAGAAGCCACCGTCAAGACCTTCAAACGCACCGGTGGTCAGGTCTGGCTGATGCCGCACAACCCCGCGTTCGACCCCATTCCGGGCAACGACGCGGCTGTGCTGGGCAAGGTCGTCACGGTCATCCGCAAGATCTGACCTCGCCGCTCGTCCGGTGAGCTAACCGGCCTTGTGGAACCCGTTTGCCTGCGCCATTTCCTCGGTGGCGAACCAGATTTCAGCTGGAGTGTCCTCATATACGCCACTGTCCGGCATGTAGTAGAGGCCGGAACTGGCGTTGGCCTTGACGGGATAACCGTCGGGCACCCGGTAGGGGTCGTCCATCGGAAGGTGGATTGCCAACTGCCCCGGCGCAATTCGCGGTATCGGCACCGCTGCAGTCACCTGAGAGTTGTCCTCGTCGTCCTCGATGTCCGTCGCCGCATGCCGTCCCGCACGCGCATCGCCCCCGATCGGAATCCCGGTCGGATCCGTGTCGACATCGTCGGGATCTTCGTCTAAGTGCCCTTCGGCGTCGTGCTCATGATCGTCGAAGGCGGAGAAGTCTTCGGCACTGTCGTGTTCGTCCTCGAGCAGCTCGTCGACCAAACTCTGGTGGTCGTCCGACGGCATCCATGCGCTCGAGGATTGAGTGGGCAGACGCACCGTTCGTGGACGCGGCGGCCGGTAGTCCTCGGCCAGGCTTGACGACGCCAGGTCCGAATCGGCCTCCGGCGACCACTGCGAAACCGACTCGGTCGCGGCCTCGTAGTTCGAGTCGTGTGGATCGTCCCCGTCGTGGCGCTCGCCATCTCGTTTGCCGGCCCCGCGCCGACCCGCCCATCGAGCCATCAGCGCCAGCAGGATGATCAGCAGCAGGGCGACGGCACCTGCCAGCACCCACCACCAGTGCCCAGTCAGCCAACTTGTCGCGGCGTGCGGCGATGCCGAATTCGCCGGCGTCTTCTGCCCCGGTATCTGGAGGCCGCCCAGTGCCGACGCCAAGTTCGCCGGTTGCGTGGTAAAAGTGTTCTTCGTCTTGCTCCAGGCGATCTGGCCACCGGTGAACTTCTGCGTCACGACGTCATTGGCCATCGTCTGGTCGCCCAGCGGTGCGCCCAGTTTGCCGGTTGGCCCGAGCAGCTTGTCCCACGCGGCCTTGATCGGCCCGCGCACCACGTAGGCGCCGTGATCGGGCGTCCAGAAGATCACCGGCTTGTCGTTGGCGGAGAACGCGCTGACCTTGCTGGCCGGCTTCAGACCGCCGTCGGCTTCGTTGGAAATCGGGTAGCCAAGGTCGCCCTTGGCCGGTCCGCCGAGGGCCTCATATTTGGTCAAGATGTCGGACTCGACGGCATTGGCGCCGGTGGCGGGGCTGAAGAAAATCTTGCCGCCGGTGAAGTTCTGCGCCAGCCCGTCGCCGCCGATCGGATATTGGTCACCCTGTTTAGCGCCGAGCGGGCCGGAAGCGCCGCCCGCAGCGCGCCACGCTTGGTTGATCGATGCAGTCGGATCGACGGGCACCTGCAGACCGGCGAGCTGGCCGGCCAAGTTGGGCGGGACGGTGGTGAAAGCTTTGGTCAGCCGGTTCCAGGACACCTTGCCGCCGCTGAACGCCTGCGTCGCGAGCTCGCCGTCGTAAGTCTCGTCTCCGGTCGGGACTCCAAGTGCGCCACCGGAGCTGCCCAACTTGTCCCACGCGGCGTTGATCGCACCGCGCACGACGAACGCGCCGTGGTCGGCGGTCCAGTAGATCAGGGGCTTATCGCTAGCCGAGAAGGTGCTGATCCGGCTGTCGGGTCCGGCTAAGCCGCGAACCTCGTTGGCGGTCGGAAAGCCCAGGTCGGAGGCCGCCGGGCCGCCTAGCGACTCGTATTTGTCGAGGATGGCGCCCATCATCGACCGCGGCCCCGTGGCCGGCGTGAAAAACATCTTGCCGTGCACGAAGTCCTGGGCGAACCCCTGGCCTGCGACGTAGCACTCACCCTGCTTGGCACCAAGGTCCGACGTATCGCCGCCGGCTTCTTTCCAGGCCGCGGTGATCGCGTTGTCGGCGTCGCCGATGGGAGAGGCTTGTGCGACCGGAGTCTGCAGCGCCACAAACGCGAGTGCCGCGGTCAGCGCCACCAATCCACGCGCTGAGCGCGCGAAGGCACCCGATCGTCTTCGCTGCCTTGTCATCCCGCCCTCCCAGCGGCCGCCCATCCCGGATCCTGGGCCCAGTGTCAACCGCCCAGCGGGTCGCTGCGACGCTGCTGCGGGCGACCGCAGATGAGAAGTCATAGCAAGACCCTACGGTTTGCTCTTCGTGTCGACGCCGAATGCGCTCCGCGAGGCCGGTTTGTGTCGCTTTCTGCTCGTTCGGCGTTTAGGTTACGGTCTCCCGATATCCTCGTGCACGCCGCAGCAACTTTGACCGGCAAATCGACGCGTGAGGCTGAGGCCGCGCCGTAGCCGGCGAAGCCGTTTTCCGCAAACGCCTTCCGCCGATCGACACGTCGGGCGTCAGTCCGGCAAACCGGGAGATGTCGGCGAGCGAATCTAATTCGTGTGCAGCGGCTCCCGCAATCAGACGCCCAGGCTGCGCCCGATGATTTCCTTCATTATCTCGGTGGTGCCACCGTAGATCGTCTGCACACGTGCATCGAGATACGCACGCGCAACAGGATATTCGCGCATGTAGCCGTAGCCGCCGTGGAGTTGCAGGCAGCGGTCGATCAGGTGCACCTGCTTCTCGGTGGCATACCACTTGGCCATGGCGGCCTGTTCGACGGTGAGCTTCTCCTCGAGATGCAGGGCGATGAAATCGTCGACCATGATCCGGACCACGGTGGCCTCGGTGGCCAGCTCCGCGAGTACGAATCGGCTGTTCTGGAAACTGCCGACCGGCTTGCCAAAGGCCTTGCGCTCCTTGGTGTATTGCAGCGTCTGCTCCAGCACCTCCTCCATCGCGGCGGCGGCCATGATCGCGATCGATATCCGCTCCTGCGGGAGGTTCTGCATCAGGTAGATGAAGCCTTGGCCCTCGTTGCCGAGCAGATTTTCAACGGGCACCTCGACGTCGGTGAACGACAGCTCAGCCGTGTCTTGCGCGTCCAGGCCGATCTTGTCCAGGTGCCGGCCGCGCTCGAATCCCTTCATGCCACGCTCGACGGCCAGCAACGAAAAGCCTTGCGCGCCTTTGTCGGGATCGGTCTGAGCCACCACCAGCACCAGGTCGGAGTTAATCCCGTTGGTGATGAACGTCTTTGAGCCGTTGAGGACGTAGTGATCACCCTTTTTGACGGCGCGGGTCTTGATGCCCTGCAAATCACTGCCTGTCCCCGGTTCGGTCATCGCGATTGCAGTGATGATCTCGCCGGTGCAGAACTTCGGCAGCCAGCGCTGCTTCTGCTCCTCGTTGGCCAGGCTGAGCAGGTAGGGCGCGACGATGTCGTTGTGTAGCCCGAACCCGATGCCGCTGTAGCGGCCGTAGGTGGTCTCCTCGGTGATGATCGTGTTGTAACGGAAGTCGGAGTTGCCGCCACCGCCGTACTCCTCGGGGATGGACATCCCCAGAAAGCCCTGCTTGCCGGCCTCCAGCCAGACGCCGCGGTCGACGATCTTCTCCTTCTCCCACTCGTCGTGGTACGGCGCCACGTGGCGTTCGAGGAATGACCGGTACGACTCGCGGAACAGGTCGTGCTCGGGCTCGAACAGCGTGCGCTGGTATTTGACGGCGCTACCCATGAGATTTCCTCCGGCAGGTTGGGAACACTGTCGCCCAAGATATACCAACCGGATGGTTGGTAGGTCGGGGTGGCCGTCCGGGCCTAGAGTCGCGAGATGGACGACACGATCCTGGTGCAGGAACTCGGGCAACTGCTCGAGTTCTCCTACACCGACATGCTGTGTTACGCCGGGCCGTTTTCCCGGGCGGGCGTCGCCAGTGCGCTCAAGATGCTCCAGCGGGCATTCGGCGCCCTGTCGCCCAATCACCCGCCACAGCGCCGGTCGATCGTCATTCGTGCGGCGTTCGACGAACCCGGGATCCGCGACGGGATCGAGGCCGTCACTCGAGCTGTCACCGACGGGCGCTACGGCATTGATCCCGGGCTGGCGCGACCCGACCGCGGCCGCATGTTGCGGGGTTTTGTCTTTCAGGCGACGGTCAACGGCCGCGCGGCGACGCTGTTGATGCGCAGCGGTTTCATCACTGACGAATTCTTCGAGCTGACCGCGAAGCCCGAGCGCGACCAGGCCGACGAGTCACATCTGGACGAACTCAACATCCAGTTGGCGCGACACATACTGGCGACGCCCGCGGAGGAAGTCTACGAATTGGTGATCTAGCTCGAGAATCCGGAACGGCTTTGAATGAGTGACCGCTGAGTACCGCTCAGCAAAGTCAGGTTGTGCAACCAGCCCGTCACGCCAGGCCGAGGAAACCCGTCAACCAGCACTGACAGGCTATCGAAAAAGTCCAAAAGTTTGTCTCGTATTTGCTTTACGCATGTAAAAACACCGGACTAACTTAAAAGCACCTGAGAAGATTTCAGTGTCTCAAGGGGAGGACGGGCCGCGGCCCACATCCGTTCCGGGGAAAGGGAACTCATGCACACTGCAACGAAACGCACACTGATCGCCGGAGCCGCGCTCGCAGCGGCAAGCCTATTCGGCTCGCTGCCCTACCACGGCGCAGTCCAGGCACAGGGCGTACCGACTCAGCACCACGACGTCGCTCTGGTGGACTTGACGTCGCTCCTGACTGACGAGGGCACGTTGGACAACGCCTTCTTCAACGACGTGTTGGGACCGACCGGAGCCGAGGAGAAGCTGTTCACCGCGTTGGCTTCCGCGACAAGTACTTCCGAGGCGACCAAGCTGCTCGACGCCACCGGGGCAAGCCCAATTTACAGCGGTGACTTCAACGGTGCGGAGAGCCGGCTCTTCGAGGGGGTGTTCCTCAACGGACTCGTCTCCGAAGACCAGCTGAACCAGTTATTCGGCGTCAGCGAGACCGCCTCGCAGACCGAGCTGCTGAGCGTCTTCAACGCTGATTTCGTGCCGATCCCCGCCGGCGCCGACCTCACGGCAGCCGACCTCGCGGGTGCCGTCGGCACCTCGACCTTCGACACGGACCTGACGACGATCGCCAATGCCGACTACGCGCAAGCGGCCACTGACTTCGAGGGGTACCTGACCGCACTCAGTGGCGACACCACCGCTCTGGGCGATTTGAGCACGTTGCTGTCGGACTTCAGCAGCAGCTTCGACGGGCTGAGCAATCTCAGCGCTGACTTCTCAACCGTGCTGGGCGACCTCACCGGCGGTCTCGACCTCGGCAGCTTGGGCGACGGCTTGGGTGGCCTCGACAGCATCTTGGCCACTTTGCTCACCGATCTGGGCGCTAGCCTGCTCTAACGCCACCAAACAGAAGCGCCGGAGCGGGGGGCTCCGGCGCTTTCTGTTGTCTGCAACGGCTTTTCAGGTCGTCGAGTACTCGCGCAGTATCGCGGCCAGCGCGACCGGCACCCGTGCCTTGATTCGCGTCCCCTCGCCGATGTGCTCGGTCTCCTGAACCCGGCCGTCGGCGTGCACACGCGACACCAAGTCGCCACGGTCATAGGGGATGACAACGTCCACCGCGGTATCGGTGGGCGCGGCCAACTCGGCCATCCGTCGGCGCAGCGCGCCGACGCCCTCCCCCGTCGCTGCCGAAACGAACACTGCCCCGGGCAACGCGCGGCGGAGCTTGGCCAGCCCCAAACCGCTTGCGGCATCGGTCTTGTTGACCACAATCAGCTCCGGCGCCGGGCCACTGTGATGGTCGGCGAATACCTCCGACATCACCTGGCGCACAGCACTGATCTGCGCCAGCGGGTTGACGTCAGAGCCATCGACGACGTGCACGAGCAGATCGGCGTCGACCACTTCCTCCAGCGTGGAGCGGAATGCCTCGACCAACTGGGTCGGCAGATGCCGCACGAAACCGACGGTGTCACTGATGACGAAGGATCGCCCGTCGTCGAATTCGCCACGGCGAGTGGTCGGTTCGAGCGTGGCGAACAACGCGTCCTGCACCAGCACCCCGGCCCCGGTCAGCGCGTTCAGCAGACTGGATTTGCCCGCGTTGGTGTAGCCGACGATCGCGATCGACGGTGCCTCGCTCTGTCGCCGTCGACTGCGTTGCGTGTCGCGGATCTGCTTCATGTCACGAATATCGCGACGTAACTTTGACATTCGTTCGCGGATGCGACGGCGATCGGTCTCGATCTTGGTTTCACCGGGGCCACGCAGACCCACCCCGCCGCCGCTGCCGCCGGCTCGACCACCGGCCTGCCGCGACATCGACTCACCCCAACCACGCAGGCGCGGCAGCATGTATTCCATCTGCGCGAGCGACACCTGCGCCTTGCCTTCCCGGCTGGTGGCGTGCTGCGCGAAGATGTCCAGAATCAACGCGGTGCGGTCGATCACCTTGACCTTGACGGCCTTCTCCAGCGCGGTTAACTGGGCCGGCGACAGCTCACCGTCGCAGATGACAGTGTCGGCGCCTGTCGCCGACACCACGTCGCGCAACTCGGCGGCCTTACCCGAGCCGATATAGGTCGAGGGGTCCGGCTTGCTGCGACGCTGGACCATCCCTTCGAGCACCTCCGAGCCCGCGGTCTCGGCCAGCGCTGCGAGTTCGGCAAGGCTCGCATCGGCGTCGGCGGCACTGCCGTCGGTCCACACGCCGACCAGCACTACCCGCTCGAGTCGCAGCTGGCGGTACTCGACCTCGGAGACGTCGGCGAGTTCGGTGGACAACCCGGCGACGCGGCGCAGCGCGGCGCGGTCATCGAGCGCGAGGTCGCCCGTGCTAGGGATGTCAGGAATATCGGGATATGTCATAGGCAATTTCACATGGTGCCCGCATACGCGGCGGCACGCATCCGAATTAACGTAGCGTGCTTCGCCACCATTCCTCGCTGAGTTCGCCGCGAGCCACCAGCACTGAAGGTCCGCGCAGGTAGCTGGTCGCCTCGGTGACGGTGACGACGACGTCGCCCCCGGGCACCCGCACGGTCAGGGTGCCGGTTGTCGCGCCGCCATGCGACAGCGCGGCTACCGCCGCAGCGACGGTCCCCGTTCCGCAGGAACGCGTTTCACCCACTCCCCGCTCGTGCACCCGCATACTCACCACACCGTCGTTCGGGGCGGTGAGGATCTCGACATTGACCCCGTCCGGAAACTGGCCGCGGTCAAAACTGATCGGCGCCGCGACATCCAACTCCGCCAGCGTCTCCGCTGTCAGCGCGGAGTCGACACACGCCAGATGCGGGTTGCCCACATCGACGGCCAGGCCGTTGAATGTCCGGCCGCCAACGACGGCCTGCCCCGGACCCAGCCGGTTGGCCTTGCCCATGTCGACCCGGACGTCGGCGTTGGTCGCGTCGACGTGGTGCATCACCACAGGCCGCGGTCCAGCCAACGACCCGACGACGAACTCGTCGCGGGATTCCAGGTCGCCGGTCCGCAGGTAGTGCGCGAAAACCCGCACGCCGTTGCCGCACATCTGGGCGATCGAGCCGTCGGCGTTGCGGTAGTCCATGTACCAGTCGTCGGGGTTCACGCCGTCGGGAATCCGCTCGAACACCCCGGCCGCCAGTGCGGCCCCGGCGGTGGTGACGCGCAGCACCCCGTCGGCACCGAGGCCACGGCGCCGGTCGCACAACACCGACACCACGTCCGGCGTTAGCGCGAGCGCGGCATCGAGGTCATGCAGTACGACGAAGTCGTTCTGGGTGCCATGACCTTTCGCGAAGCGGACCACTCGCTCAGGATACGTGGCGCCACACCCGCAACGCGGAGTCGGCGTTGGCGTCCGCGGCCGCGTCCAGCCAATGAATCCGATGGTCGCGGCGAAACCAGGACCGCTGGCGGCGGACGTAACGGCGCGTGCCGATGAAGGTCGGCTCGCGGGCGGCGTCGCCGCTACCGCCGGCGTCGAAGTCGTCAAGAACCTGCGCGTAACCCAGCGCTCGCGAGGCGGTGACGCCGTCACGCAGACCGCGATCGAGCAGACCAATCACCTCGTCGACCAGACCGTCATCGAACATCGTCTCGGTCCGTCGTGCCAGTCGCTGATCGAGAAGTTCTGTCTCGCAATCCAATCCGATGATCGCGGTGTTCCATCGGGGCGTCCCGATCACCGGTGCCGACGCGGCGAACGGTCGGCCAGTCAGTTCCACCACCTCCAGCGCGCGCACGACGCGCCGGCCGTCGGTGGCCAGGATCGACGCCGCGGCGGCCGGATCGCGTTCGGCGAGCTCGGCATGCAACGCGCCCACTCCGACCTCGGCGAGCCGCTGCTCCCACTTCGCCCGCACCACGGGATCGGTCGCGGGGAACGACCAGTCGTCAAGCAGCGATTGGATGTACAGCATCGAGCCGCCCACCAGGATCGGAACGTTGCCGCGCGCCGCGATCGCCTCGATGTCGGCGGCGGCATCTCGCTGGTATCGAGCGACGGTCGCGGTCGCAGTGACGTCGAGGACGTCGAGCTGGTGGTGTGGGATGCCGTGGCGCTGTGCGACGGATAGTTTCGCGGTGCCGATGTCCATGCCGCGATAGAACTGCATCGCGTCGGCGTTGACGATCTCCGCTTCCCCGCCGAGCCGGTCCGCAACATCGAGAGCCAGTTGGGATTTGCCGGTTCCGGTAGGCCCGACGATGGCCAACGGCCTCACGGCTGCCAGACGCCGGTGAAGTACCCGACGCCGTAGGGCGCCGCCCGGTGAAGCTCCTTGGCCGACCGCGGTACCGGTTCGGTCAGCCCGGCCAGCACACCGAACGCGACCCGGCCCCGGACCTGCGCGGGCAGTCGGGTCAGCACCGAGAGATCGCCGCACGCCAGCGCATCGTCCACGCCGCGCTGCACGTCGACGTCGGCGGCCTGGTATCCGCCGGGCGCGCCCGGGGTCAGCGTGTTGGCGCCGTCGGCGACCACCAGCACACCGGTCGACTCGGACCAACCGTCGATCTCGCGGCGCAGTCGCCGACCGAGCTCGACCGCGGCCAGCGCGTCGTGGCTGTCGGCGTAGACCCGCACCTCTGCCTTGGCGTCCGGCTGCGCTTGCGCCCGGATCCAGCCCGCGATCAAGGCGCACAGCGGCATCGGGGTCGGCGGGCCGCCGGCTCGCGGCGAAAGCCGCACATCGACGTCGGCGCCGTAACCCGCGAATGTTCCGACACTGTCCGGCCCAACGACACCGTCCACATCACCCACACCAATGACGATCCAGTGCGGCGGCAGTGCCGCGGCAGCGGCGACCATCGCGGCGCGCAATTCCGCGACCTCGTCGGCGGCCGCGCCGGCGAGGTCGGGAACCAGCACCGGCGCTGACGGGATGATCGAGATGGCGCTCAACACGCCATCAAAGCTAACGGTCCGACACCACCATCAGTCGTCCGGTAGCAATGTCCTCGGCGTACTCCTGCACGGTCTCGGCCTCGCCCCGCGCCAGGGCGGCGGTCGCGATCACTGTCAATACGACGGCGACGCCGAGCACAACCGCTCGCTCCTCGCCGGGCTGGAGAGCCTCGCCGAGCACCGCGACGCCCAGCAGCGAGCCCACCACCGGCTTCGCCACTGTCATGGTCGGCATCGATGCGTTGAGCGGGCCTCCGCGGTACGCCGACTGCTGCAACACCATCCCCGCGACGGCCGCGATGATGGACGCGTACAGCTCGGGGGCGGCGAGCAGCGCCACGAAGCCGCCCTCGGCGGCCTCCGTGGCACCTTTGACCAGGACAGCGAACAGGCCCAGCGACGCCCCGGACACCGCCGCCAACAAAATCGCGCCGATCGCCCCGTTGGGCCACCTGCGCGCACCCAACAGGCACAGGCCGAACAGCGGACCCAGCACGGCGGCAACGATCAGCCAGGTGTGCAGCGACGCCCGCGAGTACCCGGCGACCGGATTGCCGACGGTGACGACGACTGCCAACGACCCAGCCAGCACCAGTGCCCAGGCCCACTCCCACCGGCTGACCGGCTGCCGGGTCATTCGGGCGTAGATCGGCAACGCGAACAGCAGCGCCGTCACCTGCAGCCCGGTCACCATGATCACGGATCCCAGGGTCAGCGCGGCGCCCTGAAGCACATAGTTGGCGATGGCCGCGAGCGCACCAACACGCCAGCTCCGGTTGCGCCAACACATCAGGAACAGTGCGAAGTAACCCACTGGTTTGTCGGTGACCTCATGGGCCGACCGCTGACGCTCCACGTTGCCGATCGCCGACGCCAGCGCGGCGGCCAGCGCCAGCGCTGCGGCGATCTCTGCCTTCGGCACGGCCTACCTCCTCGCCGGTCTTCGGATGGGATGGACGATCTGTTCACCGCCACGTTACTGATGATCGCTCTGAAACACTCGCCCCGCGCGTCGTCGTTATCGATTCGAGGGCAGTTCCTCGGGTATGGCGACGTCCTGTCCGGGCCCCGCCGCGATGGTCGCCGCCTCGCCGCGAGCGAGGCCGATCGTCGCGATCACCACCAGCAGCGCCGCGGCGAGCAGCGTCAACTCCGTCAGGCCGCCGGCATTCAACGTCTCGCTGAGCACCACGACCCCGAGCAGGGTGGCGACCAGCGGCTTTGCGGCCGTCACTGTCGGCAGCGCCGCGGTCAGCGCACCGGCGCGAAATGCCGACTGCTGGAAGATCATTCCCACCAGGGCGGTCGGCAGCAGACAATACGACTCAGGAGCGCGAAGAAACGCGCCGAAGCCGCCGGCGGCCGCCCCGACGGCGCCCTTGGTCAGCACGGCGAACAGCGCCAGCGACGACCCGGCGACCACCGCCAGCAGGACGGGCGCAACCGTGCTGCGGGGCCAGACGCGCGCACCCAGCACACACAGCACCAGAACTGGGACCATCACCGCGGCCACCGCCAGCCAGCTACCCAACGAACCGCGCGCGGTTCCGGCATCGGGGTCGCCGACGGTCACCAGTACCGCCAGGGCGCCGGCCAGCAACACCGCCCAGGTCCACTCCCAGCGGGTGACCCGATGCTTAGCCAGCCGGGCGTAGATCGGCAGCGCGAACAGCAGCGAGGTGACCTGCAGCGCCGTCACCAACATGACCGAGCCCAACGCCAGCGCGGCGGCCTGCAGGCTGTAGTTGGCGACCGCACCCATACCGCCGATCCACCAGCGCGGGTCTCGCACCGACAACCAGAACAACTCGAGATGGCCGACCTCTTTGTCGGTGACCTCCTGCGCCGATCGCTGGCGGATCACGTCGCCGATCGCGGACGCCAAAGCGGCGCACAGCGCGATCAGCGCCGCCGCGTCCGCTTTCGACATCGTTCACTCCCCATTCATCCTCGGTTTCCGCCGACCAGCCTAAGGGCGAGCGTCGACCCGACGTCAGTCGCACGTGGTCACCGGCCAGATTTCGGGCGTCCCGACGGCGCTGAGCGGCCAAGTCAGGACGCTTCTCACGACAAGCTGCTTCAATACTGATGGGGTATCGCGTGAGTACCTCGTGTCGACGGCGCCGCTATGCGCGGCAGGTGTGCGGTCTGTACCGCACGGAGGGTAGGTAACGGCAGATCATGACGCCTGACGAGCCACACATCGAAACCCGGCCCGCCCCGCGGCCGGGACCGCGGCCAGGTCCCAAGCCGACCCCACGTCCCCTCTCCCACCCGGTTGTGTCAGTGCCGGCCAGCGACCCACACAAGTTCGGGCGCGTTGACGACGATGGCACGGTGTGGCTGATCAGCACGGCCGGTGAACGCGTCGTCGGCTCCTGGCAGGCCGGAGACACCGAAGCGGCATTCACCCACTTCGGGCGACGGTTCGATGACCTGAGCACGGAGATCGCGCTGCTCGAGGAGCGCCTAGCCGCAGGCACCGGGGATGCGCGCAAGATCAAAGCCACGGCGGCGGCGCTGGCTGAGACGTTGCCGAGCGCGAACGTGCTTGGTGACATCGACGCGCTGGCCGCCCGTCTCACCGGCATCGCCGAGCACGCCAGCGAAGCCGCCGCGGCCGACCGCACCCGTCGCGACGAACACCGCGCGGCCCAGACGGCTCGCAAGGAGGCGCTGGCCGCCGAAGCCGAGGAGTTGGCCAACACCTCGACGCAGTGGAAGGTCGCGGGCGACCGGCTGCGCACGATTCTCGATGAATGGAAGACGATCACCGGGTTGGACCGCAAAACCGATGACGCGCTGTGGAAGCGCTATTCGGCGGCGCGAGAGACGTTCAACCGGCGGCGCGGCTCGCATTTCGCAGAGTTGGACCGCGACCGTGCGGGAGCCCGCGAGGCCAAGGAGAAGCTCTGCGCCAAGGCGGAGGCTCTCGTCGATTCGACGGACTGGGGCCCCACCAGCGCGGAATTCCGCAAGCTGCTGGTGGACTGGAAGGCCGCCGGCCGCGCGGCTCGCGACGTCGACGACGCGTTGTGGGCTCGCTTCAAGGGAGCGCAGGACACCTTTTTCAAGGCCCGCAACTCGGCCACGGCCGAGCGAGACGCGGAATTCATCGCAAACGCCACTGCGAAAGAGGCGCTGCTGTCCGAGGCCGAGAAGATCGATACCAGCAACCCCAAGGCGGCCGCGGCGGCACTGCGTGTGATCGGTGACAAGTGGGACGCGATCGGCAAGGTTCCACGGGAGAAATCGGCCGATCTCGAGCGGCGTTTGCGCGCCGTCGAGAAGAAGGTGCGCGACGCCGCCGCCGAGCCATCCGGCCCCGACCCCGAGGTTCAGGCCCGTGCGGACCAATTCCGGCAGCGCGCCGAGCAGTACGAACGTCAGGCCCAGAAGGCCGAGGCGGCCGGCCGCAACAAGGAGGCCGAAGAGGCCAAGGCCAACGCCGAACAGTGGCGGCAGTGGGCTGACGCGGCAGCCGATGCGCTGACTCGCCGGCGCTAGCTCGAACCGCCCTGGCCGTTGGGCTTGGGGGGATGCGGCTCATCGAGGGTTTCCAGCAGCTTCCGCGCTTGGCGCTGCGCCGCCGCTTTCCGGCGCTGCTCCTCGGCGGCGAGTTGGACGATGGTGCGCGACCAGACCACCCGCGCCCAGTGGAACGTCAACATGATGATGGCAATCCACGCCACGAACAGCCCGATGCCCGGGCCCGGGTGCCCGGAGGCGACGGTCTGCCGCGACCAGATCGCGAGCAGCCCAGCGGCACTGGCCACCGCGGAGCCCGCCAGCGCGATCCAGGCCAGGGCCCAACGTCGGGTCAGCAGCGCCAGCATCGAGAAGCCGACACCGAAAACCAGAGCAAGCCAACTGAATACGCGCTGCGGCAGGGCAATCGCCGCATTGGGGGCACCGCGGGTGGAGAACAGCACGTCCCAGCCGCGCACGTTTCCGGTATGCGGCAACACAAACGAACCGATCAGCACGAACACCAGAATCGCGACCACCAAAGCCCTTGTGCCCGGCTCGATTTCACGGGCGATACGACGCTCGGCCGCCTCGATGTCGTCGCGGTACGCGTCAAACGCGCCGTCGTCGCCGCTCATCGCGCGCACCCCGGTGACTCTCCCACCGCGACGGGCTGTCCGATGGACGGCATCCCCAGCCCGACACCGCTGGGACGCCGGCCGGCGGCGTGGGCGTCTCCGGCGCGGGTGCGGCGGTAGCTGAGCAGGCCATCGTCGGCGATGAGGTGATGCGGCGCAGCGCGGGTGACGGTGGTGGTGACGATGTCGCCGGGGCGCACCAGCTGCTGCCCCGGCGTGAAATGCACCAGGCGCCCGTCACGTGCCCGTCCGCTCATCCGTGCGGTGCTGTTGTCTTTGCGGCCTTCGCCGGTGGCCACGAGAAGTTCGACAGTCCGACCGATCTGGTCGCGGTTTTCCTGCAGCGCGATCTCGTCCTGCAACGCGATGAGGCGGTCATAGCGTTCCTGCACAACGGCTTTCGGCACCTGGTTGTCGAGTTCGGCCGCGGGGGTGCCGGGCCGCTTGGAGTACTGGAAGGTGAACGCGCTGGCGAAGCGGCCCTGCCGGACGACGTCGAGGGTGGCAGCGAAGTCGTCTTCGGTCTCGCCGGGGAACCCGACAATCAGGTCGGTGGTGATCGCCGCGTGCGGCATGGCCGCGCGGACCCGGTCGATGATGCCGAGGTACCGCTCGGCGCGATACGAGCGCCGCATCGTCCGCAGTATCCGGTCCGACCCGGACTGCAGCGGCATGTGCAGGGCCGGGCAGACGTTCGGCGTCTGCGCCATCGCCTCGATCACGTCGTCGGTGAACTCGGCCGGGTGCGGCGAGGTGAAGCGCACCCGTTCCAGTCCGTCGATACGGCCGCACTCGGTCAGCAATTCGGCGAACGCACCGCGGTTGCGTGGAATCTGCGGGTCGGCGAACGACACCCCGTAGGCGTTGACGTTTTGACCCAGCAGCGTGACTTCCAGCACGCCGTCGGCGACCAGTGAGCGCACCTCGGCCAGGATGTCGTCGGGGCTGCGGTCCACCTCTTTGCCGCGCAGGGACGGCACGATGCAGAACGTGCAGCTGTTGTTACACCCGACAGAGATGGAAACCCAAGCGGCGTAGGCCGATTCGCGCGCGGCCGGCAGCGACGAGGGGAACTCCTGCAGCGCCTCGGCGATTTCCACCTGGGCGACCCTGTTGTGACGGGCCCGTTCGAGCAGCGTGGGAAGCGAGCCGATGTTATGCGTGCCGAAGACGACGTCGACCCACGGCGCTTTGCCCAGTACGGCGTCTCGGTCCTTTTGCGCCAGGCATCCGCCGACCGCGATCTGGAAGTCGGGGTTGCTTCGCTTGCGCGGGGCCAAGTGGCTGATGTTCCCGTACAGCTTGTTGTCGGCGTTCTCCCGCACCGCGCAGGTGTTGAACACCACCACATCCGCGTCGTCGCCGTCGGGCGCCCGTCGGTAACCCGCCGCTTCCAGCAGACCGGCCAGCCGCTCGGAGTCGTGGACGTTCATCTGACATCCATAGGTGCGGACCTCGTAGGTACGCTGCGACCGCAGCGGCGCCACGGAAGACACAGCGGCCGCTGCGTCGGGTACCGCCGTCGAAGTCACTGGGCCATGGTACGGCGAGGTGGGACTGGGGCGTTCGGCCGACCTAGACGCGCCGGCGCTCGCGCTCGGCCGCCAGCTCGACGCTGACCACGTCGAAGGCCATGCCCTGACTGAAGCCGCGGCGCGCGAGCATGCCCACGAGTCGACGGGTGACCCGGGCATCGGCGGCCTCATCGCTGAGGTTTTCGCGTCGAAGCTTCTTGCGGACCAGCTCTTCGGCTCGGCCCCGCTCGGCGGCGGGATTGATGCCACCGAGCACCGAGGTGATCACATCTTTGTCGACGCCCTTGGTCTGCAGCTCAGCAGCCAACGCGCGCTTGCCTTTTCCCGCGTTGGCAAGCCGCGAGTGCACCCACTGTTCGGCGAAGTCCGCGTCGTCCACCAGCCCGACGTCGGCGAGCCGATCCAGCACCTGGTTGCTGACATCGTCGGGGTAGCCACGCTTGGCCAACTGGCCCGCCAGTTCGGCGCGGGTACGTGCCCTCGCGGTGAGCAGGCGCAGGCACAACGCCCGCGCCTGCTCCTCGCGAGATGACTCAGAAGTCGACGGGAGCGGGGAGGGGCTCGACATTGGCGGGCTCATCGGTCAGCACGGCACCGATGCCGAGCTTCTCCTTGATCTTCTTCTCGATCTCGTTGGCCACGTCGACGTTCTCCAGCAGGAAGTTGCGGGCGTTCTCCTTGCCCTGCCCCAGCTGCTCACCCTCGTAGGTGAACCACGACCCGGACTTGCGGACGAAGCCCTGATCCACACCCATGTCGATCAGCGAGCCTTCGCGGCTGATGCCACGGCCGTAGAGGATGTCGAACTCGGCCTGCTTGAACGGCGGCGACACCTTGTTCTTGACGACCTTGACCCGGGTGCGGTTACCGACCGCGTCGGTGCCGTCCTTCAGCGTCTCGATCCGTCGCACGTCCAGACGCACCGAGGAGTAGAACTTCAACGCTTTTCCACCCGTGGTCGTCTCGGGTGAGCCGAACATCACGCCGATCTTCTCGCGAAGCTGGTTGATGAAGATCGCCGTCGTACCCGAATTGCTCAGTGCGCCAGTAATCTTGCGCAGTGCCTGGCTCATCAGCCGGGCCTGCAGGCCCACGTGGCTGTCGCCCATCTCGCCTTCGATCTCCGCGCGCGGCACCAGTGCGGCCACCGAGTCGATGACCAGGATGTCCAGCGCACCCGAGCGGATCAGCATGTCCGCGATCTCGAGCGCCTGCTCGCCGGTGTCCGGCTGGCTGACCAGCAGCGAATCGGTGTCCACCCCCAACTTGTGGGCGTAGTCGGGATCCAGCGCGTGCTCGGCGTCGATGAACGCCGCGATGCCGCCGGCGGCCTGCGCGTTGGCCACCGCGTGCAGCGCGACGGTGGTCTTACCCGAGGACTCCGGGCCATAGATCTCGACGATGCGGCCACGCGGCAGCCCGCCGATGCCAAGTGCCACGTCCAGCGCGATCGATCCGGTCGGGATGACCGAGATCGGTTGACGCACTTCGTCTCCGAGGCGCATCACCGAACCTTTGCCGTGACTCTTCTCGATTTGGGCCATCGCCAGTTCGAGGGCCTTTTCGCGGTCTGGGGCTTGTGCCATGGTGCTACCTCTCGGTGTAGTCGTTGTTCGGTCTGACCGGTGTTGGTCGATTGGCCGTGACGTTAAAGCAGCCCTCCGACAAGTCAGCATCTGTCGAACGATCACCACAGTAGCGAACAAGTGTTCGAAAGCAAGCAGGCGCGCCGCTTCGCGTGTCGTGCCCGAGGCCTCGCAGAAGTACGTCGCCACCGAAGCTTCGACAGCTCGCTCACCGCCGAACGTGAACCCTGCCCCGCTGCAACTATCCGGTAGCCACCGAGCGGTGGGTCGGTCAGATAAAGCTCGAGCTCATCGGACTACAGCAGGCGAAAGATTTCGTGATCGTGCCGTAAGGAACGCCACCGGTTTTCACCATTGCTCGCGGGGTACGTCGAAGTCGACGCACAGCGCCCGCCACACGTCGCGCGGCTCGACCCCGTCCTCGATCGCCTGTGCGGCAGTGCGCCCGTCGAGCCCGCTCAGCACGTGGTCGGCCAACACCGAGGCGCCGTAGGTCGCACCGAATCGCAGGGTGATCCGCTCGTTGAACTCTGTGAGACGCACCCCGCCAAGCTACCTATCCGGCGAGTGCCAGCGCCTGATGGCACACCTGCACCGGGTCCGCCACATCGGCGGCGCCGGCCGCGGAACGTTGTGCGGCGTCGCGGTACCCGGGGGTCGCCAGCACGTCGGCGACAGCGCCGGCGAGTGCGTCGCCGGTCAACGGCCGCACCAGTCGCCCGCTGCCTTGGCGCGCCACCCGGTTGGCGATCTCCCACTGATCACCACCGCCGGGGACCACCACCAGCGGCACCCCGGCGAGCAGAGTCTTGGCCACGATGCCGTGTCCGCCGCCGCAGATCATCAGGTCGGCGTGGGCGAGCAGATCGTCTTGCCGGCCCAGCCCGGCCACCGCCCACGGCGGCAAACTCAGCTCCGGACCACGGAGCCGCGAGATCACCAGCCGCACACCGAGGGACGCCAAGCCGTCCAGGGCGGTCTCGGCCATTCCGGTGGTCCCGGTCGTCGCGGTTGACGGCGCGACCACCACCACCGGTCCCGAACCAGCCGGTATCGGCAACGTCTGCTCGGTCGGCTCGAAGTGCAACGGACCCACCACGACGGCTTCGGCCGGCCAGTCCGGGCGCGGCACCTCCAGCGCCGGCAACGTCGCGATCAGCATCCGCAGCGGCCCGGGATCGATTGCCGGCAAACCGATTTCAGCGCGGACCTGTTGGCGTTGCCGGTCACCGACTCGCAGGGACCGCGCAGTCAACGCGCGCATCGTGGCATCGCGCAGTCGACCGCGGACTCCGGTACCCGGCGCCAGTCCGCTCCCGATCGGCGGCAGACCCTTGGACGGCCGGTACAGCGGATGCGGGTCGAGCTCGATCCACGGGATTCCCAACAACTCGGCCGCCATCCCACCGCAGGCGGTGATCACGTCGGACACCACCAGATCCAGCCCCATCGCCTGGAGCTGCGGGCGATTCAGTACCGCCATCCGGGCCGCGCGCTGATGAATCTTGGCTCCGGCATCGCTGTCGTCGTCATCCTGGGTCGGGTCGAGGCCGGCCAGTTCGACGGCGTCGACACCCGCGGCGCGAGCGGTGTCGAGCCACTCGGCGCCGGTCAGCAGCGTGGGTGCGTCACCGGCCGCCAGAAAGCGCTGACACAACGCGATCGCCGGAAACGAATGGCCGGGATCCGGCCCGGCCACTACCGCCACGCGCATCGCACTACCCTGTCACAACGACTGGTTAGGCTAGGGATCATGACCGAGCAGACTCTCGAGAACACCCGCACTGTCGAGGTTTTCCTACATGCACTGCAGGACGCCGACCTCGACACCGCCGGCGCCGCGCTCGCCGAAAATCTGGTGTACCAGAACGTCGGCCTTCCAACGATTCATGGCCGCCGTCGCGCCATGAAGCTGTTCAGCTCCTTGGGCGGCGGCAGCGCTTTCGAGGTGAAAATCCACCGGATCGCCGCCGACGGTGCCGCGGTGCTCACCGAACGCACCGACGCGCTGATCTTCGGCCCGCTGCGCCTGCAGTTCTGGGTGTGCGGGGTCTTCGAGGTCCACGACGGACAAATCACGTTGTGGCGGGACTACTTCGACTTCTTCGACATGTTCAAAGCCACCCTGCGCGGCATTGCCGGGCTGGTGGTCCCGTCGCTGCGAGCATCGCTGTAACGATGTCTGACAAGGGCGCACGGCCCCACGTTTTTCAGTTCCTCCGGTACTGCTGCGGCGGCCGATTGCCCGACTCGATGCGGGATTGGGTGCGCGACGATTTGGCCGGCAAGGGCGCGACGGGCCGGATGATGCGACGGGTCGCCGTTCCGGCAGTGCTGGTGCTAACCCCGTTCTGGCTGATCCCGACGACGCTCGACGTGCATCTGAGCATGACGCTGCCGATCCTGATCCCGTTCGTGTATTTCTCCCACGCGCTGAACAAGGTGTGGCGCCGGCACATGCTGCAGGTACACGGGCTCGACCCGAATCTGGTCGACGCCCGCCGCAGTAAGCGTGAGGAGCAGATGCGTCAGTCCTACATCGAGCGCTACGGCCCTCGCGATTAGACGATAGTCAGGCGTGGCGCGGAATGCCGCCGAGTTCGTCGAACGCCTGCGACCAGCCGATCAGACGATCGGTGGCGTCGGCCAGTTCGTCACGGTAGCGCTGTCGTGAGGCCGCCAGTGCGGCGCCGCAATCCGCGTTCGCGGATGACACCAGTTGCGCAGCGGCAGTCACCATTTCGTTGTACTGGCGCACGCCGGCGGTCAGTTGCGCCGTAAGGGCATTGATGGTGGGCGCCAGGTACGAGCGTGATCCCGGAGTGCCATTCGCCGCACGCTCCATCGACACCACCTCGGCGGCGGTGGCCGCCATGGCGGCCGAGCTCTTCTTCGCCGCCGCCGTCAGGTCACGAATCTCGGTGTCGGGCAACATCTTGCCGCGTTCCATGACGCCGAGCAAAGAAAAGAACCCGCGCTCCGAGGCGCCGAGCGCATACATGACCGGCCGCGCGGCCGAACTCGGGGGTGGCAGGCGCCGGATATTGGTGGGCCGGTGCGGTGGCAGCGGATCGGTCTTGAGCCAGTGGTAGCGGATCAGCAGCAGGGTCGCGGTCATCGCTTGCGCGACAGCGACTCCGCCGGTGATCTCGAGCAGCAGCGCGAACCATCCCCACGCCGCAAGGATCGCGGTGACTACCCCCCAGAACACGGTCCCGGCGGCAAAGATCAGACCCCAGCGCAGCGCACGCCGTCGGCGCCGCAGCTGCCTTTCGCGGGGATCGGTTGCGGCGCTGATCTTTTGGAACACCAGCTCGGAGAGATCACTGGCCGTGTCGAGGCCGCGCAGCAGCAGCGTCCGCCACGCCCCGCTTCGCCCCGACTGCACTGCCATCGCCTGCGTGTCCCCTACTGACCCAGGGGGTTCTCGGTCGGCGCGGATTGCGGTGCCGCCGCCGGGGTGGCGGGAGCGGCCGCCGGATCAGCGGTCGCGCCCCCCGCCGGCAGGGCCTCACCGCGCATTGACGCCCGGATCTGCTCGAGACGTGAGTGACCGGCCATTTCGACGCCGGCCTGCTCGACCTCGAGCATTCGGCCCTGCACCGAATTCTGGGCCAGTTCGGCCTGGCCCAGCGCGTTGGCGTACCGGCGCTCGATCTTGTCGCGAACCTCGTCGAGGTTCGGGGTGGTGCCGGGCGCGGCGATCTCGCTCATCGACCGCAGCGATTTGCTGACCTGCTCTTGCATCTTGGCCTGCTCGAGCTGGCTGAGCAGCTTGGTGCGCTCGGCGACCTTCTGCTGCAGCATCATGGCGTTCTGTTCGACGGCCTTCTTGGCCTGCGCGGCGGCGCCGAGCGCCTGGTCGTGCAGCACCTTGAGGTCTTCCACGCTTTGTTCAGCGGTCACCAACTGCGCAGCGAACGCCTCGGCGGCGTTGTTGTACTCGGTGGCTTTGGCGGTGTCGCCGGCGGCGGTGGCCTGGTCGGCCAGCGTTACCGCCTGACGAACGTTGACCTGGAGCTTTTCGATATCGGCGAGCTGACGGTTGAGCCGCATCTCGAGCTGGCGCTGATTGCCGATCACCTGTGCGGCTTGCTGGGTCAACGCCTGGTGCTGGCGCTGCGCTTCTTCGATGGCCTGCTGGATCTGCACTTTGGGGTCGGCGTGCTCGTCAATCTTGGAATTGAACAGCGCCATGACGTACTTCCACGCTTTGACGAACGGATTGGCCATCAGTGAGCTCCGCCTTCGTGTGTTGATGTCTGCCGTCAGGGTCAACCTATCGTCTCCACCGCGATTGCCACACCCTTGCTCGTCGAGCTAGGCGATTGCGAGCGAGGCGACCGGCGGGATGACGACCTTGGTGCTCGCGTCGATGTTGGCCGCAGTCGGCGACTCGATCTTGGCCGGGGCGCGCGCCGGCTCCTGGAGGGCCAATTGTTCGCTGGCTTCGGTGAGCAGCCGCGACAACGGCACGTCCAGCGCGTCGCAGATCGCGCCGAGCAGCTCACTGGACGCTTCCTTACGACCGCGCTCGACCTCGGAGAGGTATCCCAGGCTCACCCGTGCGGTGTCGGACACCTGACGCAGCGTCCGGCCTTGCGTGATGCGGGCCTGCCGCAGTACGTCGCCGAGAACCTCGCGCAGCAATGACGGCATCGCGCTCTCCTCATGTCCGGTCAATTTGGGGTTCATCAGGTCAACGCCCGCGGCTCGGCCATTGGTTCCCCGACCGAGATTAATTCGACCGGCCGCCATCCGTCCCTGCTCAAGCCGCCGCGACGAGCGCCCGCAACCGACTGATCGACTCCCGCACCGCCGCGAGCCGGATGTCCCAACGCGTTCCGGACAACCGCAGCTCGACCACGTCGGTATCGACCGGACCGGCCAGACCCAGGAAGACGGTGCCCACGTCATGCCCGCCGTGCGGCTCGGGGCCGGCGACGCCGGTCAACCCGACGCCCCAGGTCGCCTCGCAGCGCTGACGCGCGCCGACTGCCAGCGCCCGCGCGGTCGGGGCCGCGACCGGTCCGACCTCTTCGAGAATCTGCGGCGCCACACCGGCCAGCAGGATCTTGGTGCGCTCCGTATACGTGACCAGACCGCCACGCAGGACCACACTGGCGCCGGACACACCGGCCAGCGTCGCCGCGAGCAGGCCGGCGGTCAACGATTCGGCCGTCGCGACGCTCTGGTTGCGGACCGTCAGATCGGCGACCAGCGCACGTGCGTCCTCAGTCAGCAGCGGATCGTCCACGGGAATCCCTGACGGCCGAGACCACGTAGTCCAGCCCGGTCAGCAAGGTCAGCACGAGCGCGGCCGCCATCATCACCCAGGCGGCCGTCAGCCACGCGCCGGATACCGGCAACACGAATAGTCCGATCGCGACGGCTTGGACGAGGGTTTTGAGCTTTCCGCCGCGACTGGCGGGGATGACGCCGTGGCGCAGCATCACGAAGCGCAGCACGGTGATTCCGACCTCTCGGGCCAGGATGACCCCCGTCACCCACCAGTGCAGGTCGCCGAGCATTGACAGCCCGATCAAGGCCGCGCCGATCAAGGTCTTGTCCGCGATCGGGTCGGCCATCGTGCCGAACTCGGTCACCATGCCGTAGTTGCGTGCCAGCGCGCCATCAAGCCGGTCGGTGATGACCGCGACAACGAACACTACGAAAGCGATGATGCGGCTGGGGGTTTCGTGTCCATTGCCGGCGAACAACGCCAACAGGAAAACCGGCACCAAGACCAGCCGCAGCAGCGTCAGAACATTGGCGAGGTTGGTGACGCGAACACGCGGGACCACCGGACCTGACTGAGGCTGCCCCGACACGGCAATAGAATATCGGTTACCGACCGGCCCCGGCTGATTGCCCGCTGCTCCGCCGCGCGCCACGCGCTCTGCATCGTCGCTGGGCGGGTCCGATTCGCCCGCTCCTCCTCATCGCGCCACGCGCTCTGCATCGTCGCTGGGCGGGCCAAAACCGATACTCTCCACTTCGTGAACGCAGCCAGCGGGCCACCGGCCGACGGGCCGACGATCCGGCGCGCGCGCACGTCGGACGTGCCGCTGATCAAGCAACTCGTCGACACCTACGCCGGCAAGATCCTGCTCGAAAAGAACCTGGTGACACTGTACGAGTCCGTCCAGGAGTTCTGGGTGGCCGAGCACCACGGTGTGGTGATCGGGTGCGGCGCCCTGCACGTGCTGTGGGCCGATCTCGGCGAGGTCCGCACGGTGGCGGTCGACCCGTCGGTGACTGGCCGCGGCATCGGCCACGCCATCGTGGACCAGCTTGTACGCGTGGCGCGCGAGCTCGATCTGCAACGGCTGTTCGTGCTGACCTTTGAGACCGAGTTCTTCGGCCGGCACGGCTTCACCGAGATCGAGGGCACCCCGGTCACGCCGGAGGTATTCGAGGAGATGCGCCGCTCCTACGACATCGGTGTCGCCGAATTCCTCGACCTCAGCTACGTCAAGCCGAACACGTTAGGCAACTCGCGGATGCTGCTGGTGCTCTGACCCCGGAAGGAATAACAGGTGAGTTCGCAACCCGTTGTCGTCATCACCGGCGCCTCCCAAGGCATCGGCGCCGGTCTGGTCGCGGGCTACCGCAGGCTGGGGTACGCCGTGGTCGCCAACTCTCGGCACGTGACCCGAGCCGATGATCCGATGGTGCTGGCGGTCGCTGGGGATATTGCGCAACCTGGCGTCGGGCAACGGATCGTCGACGCCGCGCTGGAGCGGTTCGGGGGTATTCGGACGGTGGTCAACAATGCGGGGATCTTCTCGCCAAGCCTTTCACCGAATACACCGACGCCGACTTTGACGCCATCACCGGCGTCAATCTGCGTGGCTTCTTCGAGGTTTCGCGTGCTGCGATGTCCGCGATGCTGAGTACCGGCGAGGGCGGCCACCTGGTCAACATCTCGACCAGCCTGGTCGACCACGCGGACTCTGCGCTCCCATCCGCCCTGGCGTCGTTGACCAAAGGGGGGCTCAACGCAGTGACCAGGGAACTGGCAATCGAGTACGCGAAGTGAGGGATTCGTTGCAACGCCGTTGCTCTCGGTGACATCCGCACTCCGATGCATGATCCGGCGAGCTATGACGCCCTCGCGAGAAGGCATCCACTGGGCCGGGTCGGTGACATCAAGGATGTCGTCGACGCCGTGTTGTACTTGGACAACTCGCCTTTCGTGACCGGAGAGATTTTGCACGTGGACGGAGGTCAGAGTGCCGGACGCTGACGTCTTACGCGACGCGCTGGAACGGTGGAAGGCCGGCATCGACGCCCACGAACCCGAACGGGTGTCCGAGGTTTTCAGCGCGGATGCCATTTTCCAGGGTCTGCGCCCCTACAGCGTTGGCCGACAGGGAGTCATCGCCTACTACGCAAGCCAGCCGTCAGGGATGACGGTGCACTATCAGATCCTGCAAACCCGCCGCCTGAGCTCAGACCACGTGCTGGGGTATGTCCGCGCCGACTTCGCGTTTCCAGATCGAGAGACGGTCAGTGTGTTCCTTGGCGTAGTGGTGCAGCACGACGAGAACGGCTGCAGCATCGTCTACTATCAGGCATCTCACCTGCCGTAGTAGGCGTCAGCTCAACATGTTTCGGCTTCAGAGTCCGAGCCGTCGGCGTTGGACCCGCCACGGATCAGCATCAGGGTGCCGGCCAAGTCTTCGGGCTTGACCAACACCTCGCGAGCCTTGGAACCCTCACTGGGGCCGACGATTTCGCGAGTCTCCATCAGGTCCATCAATCGGCCGGCTTTGGCGAACCCGACCCGCAGCTTGCGCTGCAGCATCGACGTCGAACCGAATTGTGAAGACACCACCAGCTCGACGGCTTGCAGGAAGACGTCCATGTCGTCGCCGATGTCGGGGTCGACATCCTTGCGCTCGCCGCTGGGCTTCGCCGCGGTGACACCCTCGGTGTATTCGGGCTCGGCCTGGTCCTTGCAGGCGGCGACGACGGCCTGGATCTCTTCGTCAGAGATGTAGGCGCCCTGGAGCCGAACGGGTTTGCTCGCGCCCATCGGCAGGAACAGTCCGTCGCCCATGCCGATCAACTTCTCCGCGCCGGCCTGGTCGAGGATCACTCGGCTGTCGGTTAGCGACGACGTGGCGAAGGCCAGTCGCGACGGCACGTTGGTCTTGATCAAGCCGGTCACCACGTCGACCGATGGCCGCTGAGTGGCCAGCACCAGGTGAATGCCTGCGGCACGGGCCTTTTGAGTGATCCGCACGATGGCATCCTCGACATCGCGCGGCGCGGTCATCATCAGATCGGCCAGCTCGTCGACGATCGCCACCACGTACGGGTACGGGCGGTACTCGCGTTGACTACCCAGTGGCGCGGTGATTTCGCCGCTGCGCACCTTGGCGTTGAAGTCGTCGATGTGGCGCACCCGGGACGCTTGCATGTCCTGGTAGCGCTGCTCCATCTCCTCGACCAGCCACGCCAGCGCCGCCGCCGCCTTCTTGGGCTGGGTGATGATCGGCGTGATCAGATGCGGAATGCCTTCATAGGGCGTCAGTTCCACCATCTTCGGGTCGATCAGGATCATCCTGACCTCCTCGGGGGTGGCGCGGGCCAGCAGCGACACCAGCATCGAGTTGACGAAGCTGGACTTACCCGAACCGGTGGAACCGGCGACCAGCAAGTGCGGCATCTTGGCCAGGTTGGCCGAGATGAAGTCGCCCTCGATGTCCTTGCCCAGCCCGATCACCAACGGGTGGTGGTCGCGACGGGTCGACGCCGCGGTGAGAACGTCAGCCAGGCGCACCATTTCGCGGTCGGTGTTGGGCACCTCAATGCCGACCGCGGACTTGCCCGGGATCGGCGCTAGCATCCGGACGCTCTCGGTGGCCACCGCGTATGCGATGTTCTTCTGCAGCGCGGTGATCTTCTCCACCTTGACGCCGGGGCCGAGTTCGACCTCGTATCGCGTGACGGTCGGCCCGCGCGTACAGCCGGTGACCGCAGCGTCGACCTTGAACTGCTGCAGCACCGAGGAGATCGAGTCGGCCATCAGATCGTTGGCCGCGCTGCGCTTCTTCGGGGGGTCGCCGGCGACCAGCAGATTCAGCGACGGAAGTGTGTAGGGGCCGTCGACCACTCGGTCGAGCACCAAAGTGTCTTGCTTTCCGGCAACTTTGGGTTCCTTCTTGCGGTTGCGGGATACCGCGGGCTCCGGGACGGTCGGGCTGTCGTCCGGTGCGGCCGGCTCGGCGCTGGTCGGCCAGGCCTGTGCTTCGTCGTCACCGTACGCCGACGCCTCGTCGTAGTAGCCGTCGGAGAAGTCTTCAACGCCGTCGTTTTCGGTGTCCGGTTCGTCGTAGTAGTCGTCGTCGCCGTCGCGGTAATCGAACATCCGGGTGCCGAACATCGACCGCAGCGTGTCGGGCACCTCACGAATGGTGGTGCCCGTCAACAACAGCAGGCCGAACAGCGCACCGATGAAAAGCAGCGGCGCGCTGATCCATGCAGTCAGCCCTTCCGAGAGCGGTCCCCCGATCGCGAAACCGATGAATCCCGCGGCGTGTGCGCGCCCGGCCGGAGTGTTGGGCGAACCCGCCCACAAGTGCCACAGGCCCAGCACGGGCAGCGCATTCATCGTCGCACCGAGCACCAGCCGCGGCCGTGCCTCAGGATTCGGCCCGGTGCGCATCAACAGCAACGCGACCGCCGCCATCACGAGCGGCAGCACCACCACAGCCGACCCGATGAAAATCCGGATTCCCGAGTCGACCCAAGCGCCGACCGGGCGGGCCGCGTCGAACCACGAACTCGCGGCGACAATTACCGCGACGCCCAACAGCGCCAGCGCGATTCCATCCCGACGGTGACCCGGATCAATCTCCCGCGCCCGGCCCACCGACCGGGCGGTGCTCCCCGTCCCCTTGGCCAGCATCAGCCAGGTCGCGCGGACCGCCCGACCCGCGGTGAGGCTCGCGCGGGCCACCACGCCGTGCTGATGGCCCCGGGCCGGCCGGCGGGCAGCCGGCGCGGGCCGACGAGCCGGCTTCTTCCGTGGTTGCGCCGATCGGGAACCGCCCCGCGGAGCCGCCTTTGACCTGCTCTTTCGAGCCCCGGACCGCGGAAGAGTCTTGCTAGCCATACGGGCAAGCCTAATAGCAATAACACCATCTGCACCATCCGCCACACTGGTTACCTGGCCGTGACCATCCAACCGCCGGTTTATCGGCCGAGTCGGCCCAGTAGGGTGACATGCGTCACGTAGCAACTCGCTGCTCAGAAGCCCGCAGGAGGCCCGAATGCCCGTTGTCGTTGTCGCCACCCTGACCGTCAAACCCGACTCGGTCGACACCGCCCGCAAGATCCTCACCGATTCGGTGGAGGAGGTTCACAACGAACCGGGTTGTCAGCTGTACTCCCTGCACCAGACGGGTGAGACGTTCGTCTTTGTCGAGCAGTGGGCCGACGAGGACGCGCTCAAGACCCACAGCACCGCGCCGGCGGTCGGGAAGATGTTCGGCGCAATCGGCGAGCACCTGGACGGTGCGCCGGACATCAAGATGCTGCAGCCCATTCCGGCGGGCACTTCGGAGCAGGGAACTCTGCGTCCCTGATGGTCGCGACAACACCGGACGGACCCCTGGCCGGCAAGGTCGCCTTCATCACGGGGGCGGCCCGCGGCCAGGGGCGCGCACACGCCGTGCGATTGGCCGCCGACGGTGCTCACATCATCGCCGTCGACCTGTGCGATCAGATCGCCAGCGTCCCCTATCCGCTGGCAACTGAGGACGACCTCGCGGCCACCGTCAAGCTGGTCGAGGACACCGGATCCCGGATCGTGGCCGCTCGTGGCGACGTTCGGGACCGCTCGTCGCTGTCCTCCGCGCTGCAACAAGGCCTCGAAGAGTTCGGCCGCCTGGACATCGTCGTAGCCAACGCCGGCATCGCTCCCATGCAGTCCGGTGACGATGGCTGGAACGACGTCATCGACGTCAACCTCACCGGCGTGTACAACACCATCAAGGTCTCGATTCCGACCATGGTCAAACAAAACACCGGCGGATCGATCGTGCTTATCAGTTCCTCGGCCGGACTGGCGGGAGTCGGCAGCCCCGACGCCGGCTCGGTCGGTTACGCCGCCGCGAAGCACGGCGTCGTTGGCCTGATGCGGATCTACGCGAATCTGCTTGCCCGGCAACATATTCGGGTGAACTCGATTCACCCCTCCGGTGTCGAGACGCCGATGATCAACAACGAGTTCACCCGGGAGTGGCTGGCGAAGATGGCCGCGGCGACGGACACACCGGGGGCCATGGGCAATGCCATGCCGGTGGAAACACTGGATCCCGAAGACATCGCCAACGCCGTGGCCTGGCTGGTGTCCGATCAGGCTCGCTACGTCACCGGTGTGACCCTCCCCGTCGATGCAGGCTTTCTGAACAAATAGCGGCGCCCCGAAACCCAGCGGCACGAACATCTTTCGGTCCGATCGTGCGGGCGGCCGTTGCCGCATGGACCGCCGACACGCCGCGATGCGGGCGTTCCCACTTCGCGACGGCCGGCGGGGCCATACTCGACACGTGGCCAGCGACGAGGCTGTCCCGCTACCGGGCACACTGCCGGGGGCTTGCGCCGAACCGGCGTACCGCTACCTGTCGCCGCATCAGGCGGCAGTACTCGATGCCGCTACTCGCCGTTTGGATTTCGGTCCGCGCGACGACCCGGACGACCATCGGGTGATCATTTACGTCGACCGGCTGCTATCGGTGTTGAACGTCGCGCCCGGTGGTCTGCACCTGGTGGGATCGCTGCGCCAACGAGTCGCCGAACTCCGCAACCAGTACATCGGCGGGATCGCTCTGCTCGATCAGATGGCCGGCGGCGACTTCACCACGGCGCCGCCGTTGCGTCAGCAGCTGATCCTGGCACGCAGCCAACCGGCCGCATTCGTCGAAATGTTGTTCGGCCACATCGTCGAAGCGATGGGCATGATCGACGCCGACGTCAGATTTCGATGACGGTGGGCACGATCATCGGCTGGCGGCGATAGGTCTCCCCCACCCATTTGCCGACCGTTCGCCGGACTGCCTGCGCGATCCGGGCCACGTCCGTGACATGTTGTGCCACAAGCGATTCCAGCTCCGCTTCGACTAAGCGGACGGCGGGTTCCAATGCCTTGGGGTCTTCGGAGAAGCCGCGCGAATGCAGGTGCGGCGCCGCCGCCGGCTGACCGGTTTCGCGCCGCACCACCACGGTGACCGCGACGAAGCCGGACGACAAGATGAGCCGCTCACCCAACGTGGTGTCGCCGACGTCGCCGGTGATCGAGCCGTCGACGAACATCTTGCCGACTGGCACGGCGCCGGCGATCTTAACTGCGCCGCCCACCAGGTCGACGCTAACCCCGTTCTCGGCCAACACGACCGATTCCTCGGGCACGCCGGTGCTGGCGGCGAGTTTGGCATTCGCCCGCAACATGCGCCAGGTGCCGTGCACCGGCATGACGTTGCGCGGGCGGATGCCGTTGTAGAGGAAAAGCAGCTCACCCGAGTAAGCGTGCCCTGAAACATGCACGCGGGCTTGCTGATTGGTGACGACGCGGGCACCGATCTTGGCCAGCTCGTCGATCACACCGTAGACGGCTTCTTCGTTGCCCGGAATCAGCGATGACGACAGGATGATCAGGTCACCGGCGGTCAACGTGATGCTGCGATGCTCGCCGCGCGACATCCGCGACAGGGCAGCCATCGGTTCACCCTGCGTGCCGGTGGTGATCAGCACGACCTGCTCGGGCGCCATCATCTCCGCGGCACCGATGTCGACCAGATCGGACTCGTCCACCTTCAGGAAGCCGAGGTCGCGCGCGATGCCCATGTTGCGGACCATCGAGCGTCCGACGAACGACACCCGCCGCCCGAGCGCCACCGAGGCGTCGACAATCTGTTGCACCCGATCGACATTGGAGGCAAAGCACGCAACGATCACGCGTCCCTCCGCGCCGCGGATCAGTCGGTGCAGCGACGGACCGATCTCGCTCTCCGATGGTCCGACACCGGGGATCTCGGCGTTGGTCGAGTCGCACAGGAACAGATCCACGCCGGCGTCGCCCAGCCTGGACATGCCCGGCAGATCGGTGGGGCGGCCGTCGAGCGGCAGCTGATCGAGTTTGATGTCGCCGGTGTGCAGGACGGTGCCGGCGCCCGAGCGCACCGCGATGGCCAGCGCGTCGGGGATCGAATGGTTGACGGCGAAGTATTCGCATTCGAAGACACCGTGGGTACTGCGCATCCCCTCGGCCACTTCGATGAACACCGGCTTGACCCGGTGCTCACGACATTTCGCGGCCACCAACGCCAGGGTGAACTTTGATCCGACGACCGGAATGTCGGAGCGCATCTTGAGCAGGAACGGAATCGCCCCGATGTGGTCTTCGTGGGCGTGGGTCAGGACCAGTGCCTCGACATCGTCGAGCCGGTGTTCGATGTGACGGAGGTCGGGCAAGATGAGGTCGACGCCAGGCTCGTCGTGGGTGGGAAACATCACCCCGCAGTCGATGATCAGCAGCCGGCCCAGATGCTCGAAAACGGTCATGTTGCGGCCGATTTCGCTTATTCCGCCGAGTGCGGTCACCCGTAGACCACCCGTTGTCAACGGACCCGGCGGCTGAAGGTCTGGTTCCACCTGCGAGCGATCCTTTGGCTACCGGAGCACCGATGCTGCGCGCATGTCGGCAGCCAGTGCGTTGATTTGCTCGGCCGTCGCAGCCACTTGCGGCAGCCGCGGGTCGCCGACTTCGATGCCCTGCAGGCGCAAGCCCGCTTTGGAGAACGTCACCCCGCCGAGCCGGCTCATCGCGTTCGACAGCGGCGCGATCGCCACGTTGATCTTGCGGGCCGTGGCATGGTCGCCGGAGGCGAACGCGGTCAACAGGTCTCGCAGTTGCCCGGCCGCCACGTGGGAGATCACGCTGATGAAACCGGTGGCGCCCATGGCCAGCCAGGGCAGATTCAGCGCGTCGTCGCCGGAGTAGTACGCCAGTCCGGCGTCGGCCATCAACTGGGTGCCGGCGTGCAGATCACCCTTGGCGTCTTTGACGCCCACGATGTTCGGGTGCGCGGCCAAGGCCCGCAGGGTGTCGTACTCGATCGGCACTACCGAGCGCGGCGGAATGTCGTAGAGCAACACTGGCAGCGGTGTGGCGTCGGCGACGGCGGTGAAGTGCGCGAGCAGCCCCGCCTGCGGTGGGCGCGAGTAGTAAGGCGTGACGACGAGCAGACCGTGCGCACCCTCGGCCGCGCTGGCCTTCGCCAAGTGCACGCTGTGCGCGGTGTCGTAACTGCCGGCGCCGGCGATCACTCGGGCGCGGTCACCCACGGCCTCGAGGACGGTCCGCAGCACGGCGAGCTTCTCGGCGTCGGTGGTGGTCGGCGACTCGCCCGTAGTCCCCGATATCACCAAGCCGTCGCACCCGGCGTCTACCAAATGGGTCGCCAAGCGGGCCGTGGCCGGGAGGTCCAGGGAGCCGTCCGGCCCGAAGGGCGTCACCATGGCGGTCAGCAGCGTTCCCAAGCGCGCATAAACATCGAATCCGCCGGTGCTCACGGACCCAAGGTTACCTGGCGGTACCAAACGCGTTTGCCGGTGCGGAGCCCTTTGCTCAGGCCTTGAGTGCTCAGGCCTCGGTCGCCAGTGGACTGGTCGCCACCTCGGTGCCGTCAGCCAGGGTTGCGATGTCGAAGTCGCCGAACACCGCCGGCGCGACGTCGACCAGCAGCCGCAGGCAGCCGATGGCCAGCCGGCGAATCTCGATATCGGCGTGTTCGCTGGCCCGCATTGCGATGAAATGGCGCCAGGCGCGGTAGTTGCCGGTCACCACGATGCGGGTCTCGGTGGCGTTGGGCAGCACGGCCCGGGCGGCCTGGCGGGCCTGTTTGCGACGCAGGAGCGCGTTGGGCTGATCGGCGAACTTCGCTTCGAGCTTGCCGAGCAGTTCGGTGTAGGCGGCGCGGCTGGCGTCGGCGGCCTCGGTGAGGATGCCGCGCAACTCGTCGTCGTCTTCCATCCCCGGCGGGACGACGATCTGCGACTCCGTCTCCGGCACGTAGCGCTGCGACAACTGCGAATAGGAAAAGTGCCGGTGGCGGATCAACTCGTGGGTGCACGACCGCGAGATGCCGGTGATGTAGAACGAGACGCTCGCATGCTCGAGCACCGAGAAGTGCCCGACGTCGATGATGTGCCGCAGATAGCCGGTATTGGTGGCGGTCTTCGGGTTCGGCTTGGACCAACTCTGATAGCAAGCTCGGCCGGCGAACTCGACCAGCGCCGCGCCCCCGTCGGCGTCGCTGCTCCAGTCCACATCGGGCGGCGCGACGAAGTCGGTCTTGGCGATCAGTTGCACACGCAACGGCGCGGTCTCAGCCACGGCGAACACCCTAGCCCGGCGACGATGCAGAGGCGCAGCGCGATGAGGAGGAGCCGGGCAATCAGACCCCGCCGTCAGCGCCAGCGGGCCCAGACGTACGGCACCAGCGCCCGCAGGAAATCCAGATCCGGCCCCGGCTGGGCATCGGCGAACGCATGCTCGAAATACTCCTCGGCGACCAGCAGGATGCCCTCCGCGTACTCGCTGGTGAACGTGATGCTGCCGTAGTCGTCCAGCAAGCGGCGAATCGTTTCGACCAGTTCCGGTGATCGCTGCGAACGGGTTCGTCGCAGGTAGTCACTGACGAGCGCGCGGTCGGGTCCGGACGCAACACTCGACAAATGCATCAGCGGCAGCGTCCGCTTGCCCTCATAGAGATCGCCAAGGATTTCCTTACCGTAAGTCTGTTGATCGCCAACCAAATTCAACAGATCATCACGGATCTGGAAAGCCGCGCCGAAGTGAAACCCGAAGCGCACCAACGGACCCAGTTCGACCTTGCCGCGCGAGCCGACGATCGCACCGACGCGTAACGGGTGAATTGTTGTGTACCAGCATGTCTTGTGCATGATGAGGTTCAGGTAGTCCTCTGGGCCAAGGTCCACGACTTCGTCGAGTTGCCACCCGGCTTCGGTGGCCTGCCCTTCGAGTGTTCGCATTGCCATCGTGTCGAATTCGGCCCAGACCAAATCCGCGAGGTCGCGGTCGAGCCGGCGGGTGGCCCGCCGCAGCACCTGACCGGCAACCACAGCCAGCGCATCGCCGGCGTTCAGGGCGGCGGCCACGCCATGCGCGGCAGCCAGTGTCGGCCTGCCACGCCGCATTTCGCTGCCATCGGCGATGTCGTCGTGCACCAGGAATGCGTTGTGCAGCATCTCGATCGCGACCGCGAGACCCAGCAGTTCATTAGGGTCGGCGCCGAATGCCCGTCCGGCCGACAGACACAACGCGGGCCGCAATGCCTTACCCGGCCGCGACGGATAATCACGCATTGGCGCGTAGAGCCATTGACTGGGCTCGCCATCGGGCATCGCGTCGAGCATGGATCGGCGAACCTGCTTGGCGACCTCGCGCAACCGCTCGTCGACCACCGTCACCAGTTCCGCGCGGTCGGCGGTGCTCGTCATGTACTCGGCAACCGGACGGTGAGCACCACGGGAAGCCACAGGTCAGGGTTGCCGGTTGCCAGCAACGTGCCTCGATAGACGCCCGGACGGACATCGGAGGCAACCTCCACCGTCACGATGATGCCGCGACTGGACCGGGCCGGCATCGGCACGACCGCGGTCTCGATTCGCAGCCGGGCCGCCGCAATCACGTTGCCGTCGTGGCTGAGCAGGTCGCTGGCGTGTAACCGGACCTCGCCACGGTCATCAGATCCCCTGTTGTGCAGCCACACCTCGCAGCTGGCCGAATCCCCCACGGCGACATCGAAGTTCACGCCACGCTTGGTGCCCGGATCGCTGGAGTCCAGACTCACCGACTCGCCATCGGTCTTGGCCGTGGCCGGAATCGACCGAAGCAGGAACTGCCCAGTCATCGACCACCATGCCCGGGTCAGCCGTTCGAATTCCTTGATGCCATCAACCGCACCGTTGCCGTTCAACGGAGCGTTGCCGTTGGTTACCTGCGTGTCAGACGGTGGCTCCGCCGCTTCCCCGCCTGAGTTCAACTCGACGGCCCGAACGAATCGGTCGACGATCCGACTGGCGGCCCGGAAACCTTCGGCCTGAATTGCACTGAGCGCCCGCGCATTTGCGGCAGGATCGAAAACCGACGCCCACGGCAGATCGTCGATGGTCCCGTCGTCGCGAGACCTCCGGCTTGTCAACGAAACCTCCCGCATAAGTGGCCGTGTTGCACGAAAGGGCAATAGCATGTGAGTTAACGCTGTAAATCAATCGGTGCGACGGTATGCTACCTGGGCAAACCCGTGATCGGAGGCGCAATGGCGACGACCGATGAACCCACACCTCTGCAAGCTCTCCTCGCGCTCTACGGGGCCCTAGATCTCGCGGTCACCGGCAACGGAGGCGCGGAGACAGAAGCAACGGTTGAGCGCTACCTGCCGGGGAGCACTGGCCCCAACGCCGGGTGGTATGACGAACTTCTCGGCTTTCTGGCCACCGGCAGCAACGATGCCTCCGAGCGCGCAGACCGACCGCCAGCTACCCCGGATCTCAGCGACGCGCTAGCGATCCTGCAGGATCAAGGCGTACCGCTGACACGAGGTGACACGCCCCCTCCGCTGACAGCGGTGCAGTTGTCGCGAATGGTGTATGCGATCGGCGCGCTCAGCCATCTGCCGGGTGAGTTGTTGCCGCAGGGGTGGGAAAGCCTGTTCTCCCAAACCCTGGCAATTGCCAGTCCTCAGCTTCGTGAGCAATCGGCCGCGGTGAGTGGCACCCCGCCGAGCGAAGAACTCTTGGCAGTGCTGCGAAGCCAGTTCCGCGGCCGTCAGGATTTTCCGCAGGTGATGGCCTTCGCCGCGCAGCAGGGATGGGTCGACAGCCTGGTGGCCGCGATGCCGCTGTGCGAGGCAAAGGCGAAGTGGGTGCAAGGTCATCTGTGCGTCGTGCTCACCACCGAATTCAGCACCACAACGGCATCGCTCGACGAAGTGAAGAATGTCATGGAGCCGCTGAACTGGCCGAAATGCTTGCCGTTCTTCTGCTCGATGGATGAATACAAGACCCGCACCGACGGATGGAGCCGGGTGCTGGAGCATGTCAGCACGACATGCCCGATCACCGGGACGCCGCAGATGATCACGCCGCTGAAATTTTTGAAGGGGCCAGTCGCCACCGACCCGTCGGCGCGATCGGCGGCGTTTATCAACTACACGCTCGACGACGATCCGGAAGCAGGCGAAAAGGGCGACGGCCGGATGGTGGTCGACGAAGGCTTCATCCGGATGACGTCGACCAGCGGGGATTCGACCAAGAACGGCGTACGCGTACGGACTAAAAAGGTTGCCGGCTTTCGCAACTTGGCCTATTTTCCTGCAGCACTATTGGCCTGCCTGATGGGATATGCCATCGCGGGAGAGGACATGGTGCTGATCGGCGTCGCGGGCCGTAGGCGCGACCCCACCGGCTGGACGAGCTGGGACCCCTCAACCCCCACCGGCGCGGGCGGTTCCACCCAGCCGGGACAGCCGGCCGATGACGGGGATCTCAGTCGCCGCGCGGTAGCACTGGCCGTCGACATGCTCAACGAGTGCATGGATGACATGTCCAAAATGAGCGCGGCCCTGGCCGCCAAGTGGGCTAGCGGCAAGATGCCGGTCGCCGAGACCATGTCATACACCGCTGACTTGGCGGCCCGGCTCTCGACAGACCCCTGGCGCTATCTGGAGCGGCTGCGGGATCCAACCAAAGGCGGTAACGAGTGATCGATCCCAGCACGCGCATCACCCAGTACGCCGAATCAATGCGGGGTCTGGTCAATCAGGCGGGTTCAATAATGCTGCAGGCCACCGACCAGATCAACGACGGAACGTTCGACCATGCAAAGTGCGCCAGGGCAGCGCAGCAATTCGCGAACCTGGCCTTGACCGCCGGCCTGGAAGCAGCACCGCTGATGATCCCTTGCGCTCCAGCGATATTCGGCGAGCTCGAGTTCTCAGACTTCATCGAGGTCGCTCCCGACAACCAATGCGAAAGGACGCTCTCGGTCGCGAAGTCGTTCGTTCACGAGGGCGCGCCGTCGTGTGTTATCCCGGACCCATTGATCGTGTTTGTGCCCGCAAACCTGCGCGTATACGCCCAACGGTTCCGGGTGGCGACCAGCTGGCCGAACCTGCAAAGCGGCACCTACCACGGCCGAGTTCGGTTGACCCGCATCAATACCGGTTCGGCCGCACCGCAAGTCGAGGAGGTCGACGTCACGGTGGACCTGTGACCATGTCGACCCAACCCCGCACGATCGACGAATTGCTTGATCGCGCAGTGCAAGCGATCAACACCGGTGACCGCGCAACCGCCAGCGCGCTGGCCCAGCAGGTACTGGCCGTCGACAGCGGTAACCAGGACGCCGAGGACCTGCTTGCCACCCCGGCGGCCGGCACCGGCGAATTACGCCGCCTGACAATTCTTTTCGCCGACGTAGTGGATTCCACCGCGCTGTCTACCCGCATTGAGCCGGAGGTCTACCGCACTGTCATCGGTCGCTATCGCCAGCAGGTCAACGACATCGTCAACCGCTACGAGGGTCATGTTTTCTCTACCAAGGGCGACGGGCTTCTCGCGGTGTTCGGCCACCCGAAGGCCCACGAGAATGACGTGCGACGGGCTGTGCAGGCCGGTCTGGACATCACCCGGGAAGTGGACCGGCTCAGTACGCAGGTGCGGTCGCGATTCGGCTTCGAGATTTCGGTGCGCGCCGGAATCCACCGCGGCCTGGTCTATCTCGATGTCGAGCAGGACGACGTGTACGGTCTCGGCGCCAACCTGGCCTCCCGAGTGTCCGGTCTGGCACCTCCGGGTTGCGTCGTGGTCTCCGGCACGATCGCGCCGTTGGCGCGGGCCCACTTCGACCTCGAAGCGAAGACGGCGCAAGCGGTCAAGGGAATCGACGAGCCGGTCGAGCACTATCAAGTCTGCGGTGAACGCGTCAACTGGACTCGGATACCGCTCGGCCCACTCGTCGGCCGTGATGAAGAGTTGGCACATCTGCAAGCCAGTTGGGCTGAGGCACAACGTGGCTCGTTGACCACTCCCGGCGTCGGCTTCACCGGTGAGGCCGGCGTCGGAAAAAGCCGTCTGGCCACCGTTGCCGCCGACATTGCCGAGCAGTCCGGTCATCCGGTTCTCGCGCTGATCGGCTCACCGTTTCACAGCGACGTTGGTTTATATCCCATTCGGGCTTTGCTCGAGCAGCGATGCGGGATCGAGCGGACCACCGAGCAGGCTGAACGGTTGAGGCTGCTGGACGAGCAGGTGCGGGCACACGGGTTCGAGCCGGAATCCTCAGTCCCGCTGCTGGCGCTGGTGTTGGGTATTTCCGCCGACCACGGTTACGAACCCGTTCGGACCGAGGGCGCCAAGCTATCTCGTCTGATCGCAAAAGCGATCCAGAGATACCTGATTGCCATCGTCGGCGACCGCCCGGGAGTGATTTTGGTCGAGGACATGCAATGGTTCGATTCGTCGACACGCGGCGTCGTCGAGTCGCTGCTTCGCGCAAACACCGGCCGCATGCTCCTCGTCCTCACGGGGCGCGAAGCCAACTCGCTGCCAAACATCGATGAGATCAAAACTTTTCGCCTATCGCCGTTGTCGGCGGCCGAAACCGACGAGCTGATCACCGCGCTGGACCCGACGTTGTCCGCTGACGAGCGGGCCGAAGTCCAGCATCGCTGCGACGGTGTACCGCTGTATATCGAAGAGGTCGTTACCAAGCTGCATGAGCAGCCAACCGACGGCGCCCGGTGGGCACGGGTGCCGGATGCGCTGTACGAGCCGCTATTCGCGCGTCTTCGCGCCAGTGACATGACCATTCAGGTCGTCGAGGCCGCGGCGACGATTGGGCGAGAATTCGACCAGGACATGTTGCGCAGCGTCCTGGACATGCCCGAATCCACGCTCGAGGACGCCGTTCGCGACCTCGAGACCGCCCTCGTCTTCGAGCCAATGACGAAGGAGAGCTGGCGTTTTCGGCATGAGCTGCTCCGCGAGGTCGCCTACGAGCTGCCGCCACCCAGTGTGCGTCGCATCCTGCATAGCCGAGTGGCCGACGCGCTCGTCGGCGACTCGGACCACCCGGACTGGCACCTGGTCGGCGTCCATTACGAACAAGCGGAACGCTTTGACGAGGCCGCAAATGCGCATCGTCAGGCAGCCAACGACGCCCGGCGCCGAGGCGCGCTCGAAGAAGCGCACGCGTGCCTCACCCGCGCCATCGCACAGATCGAGCGTGCGGCACCCGGCCCGGCGCGGGACCGCCGCGAGATCAGGCTCCGCCTCCGGCGTGGGTTCCTGGCGTCGGCGGCCGGAGGAACGGCCAGCCCGCAGGCCGCAGCGGACTTCGAACGCTGCCTAGAGCTCGCCGGAGCAGACCTGCGCGAGGCCGATCTCCTCCCAATTCTGACCGCTCTGTGGGCGTATTACCTGCCACGGGGCGACGTTCGTCGAGCGCTGCAGGTGTCGGAGTCGGTGCGCACGAAGATCTCAGCGGACGATCGCTGGTTTCGCCACATGACCAACGGGTCGATCGGCATAGTCGCGTGGTATCGCGGGGACTTTGCTAACGCGCGCGCGATGCTCGAAGAAGCCACCGCAGCGATGGCAGGTAGAAACGCCTTCGATTACGAATCGGCGTGGTTCGTTCCCAATGAGTCAATCGCGTCGACGCATACGCACTTGGCGTTGGCGCGGTTCGTCCAGGGCGCCCTCGGCGGCGCTGAGGAGCAGCTCACCGCGACGATCCGTCGTGTGGCTGAACTCGGCTTCCCGCAAGGGCCGTACAGCCTTGCCTACGAACGCTGTTACGAGGCCTGGGTACGCATTGAGTTAGGCCAACTCGACAAGGCCGCCGAGATCGTCGCGCAACTCAAAGCCGATGCGATACGACATGGTTTCGATTTTTGGATTCTGATGGCCACGGCGCAGCAGGTCGTCATTGATGGGCTGGCGTTGCTGTCGTCCGGCAATCCCGACCCAGCCCAGCTCCAGACACACATCGCGACAATGACGTTCACCGTCGAAAGCTGGCGCGCCGCAGAGGCGAAGCTATTCGTGTCATTTTACGACGCCGTGCTCGCGCAACTGCTCGCCGCGGCGGGCAAACCCGACGAGGCCCGCGAACGTCTTGACATTGCATTGCAACTGGGCGAAGAGACCGGTGTGAATTTCTACCGCGCCGAGCTATTGCGGCTACGGGCCCACACCCACGACGACGCCGACGACTGCGCTGCCGACCTGCGGGCTGCCATCGATACCGCCCGCCAGCAGAGCGCATCAATCTTTGAATTGCGCGCCGCGGTCGATGCTTTCGAGTTACACGGTGAATCGTCCAGGGCCGCTTTGACGGACGCGATCGACCGCTTCCCCGCCGACAGCGACTGGCCGGATTTGGTTCGAGCGCGGACACTACTCGGGTGAGCCGGCCGGGAGGCAAGGTCGTTATCCTCGGCGGTGGCATGGCCGGGCTGAGCGCTGCCTGGCGCCTGAGCGAACCGGGCTGGCGAGATCGCTTCGACTCCATCACCGTCTATCAACGTGGCTGGCGGCTCGGCGGCAAGGGCGCCTCCAGCCGTGGCCCGAACGGACGCATCGAAGAACACGGGTTGCATATTTGGCTCGGATACTACGAGAACGCGTTCGGGATACTACGCGAGTGCTATACCGAAATCGACCGCGCCACAACCGATCCGGCCGCACCGATCAAAACCTGGGATCAATCGCTGGTTCCCGGTGACAATCTGGGATTGGCAGACCGCTTTGGCAATGAGTGGCTGATGTGGCTGGGAACTTTCACGCGCAACGACGGGTTGCCCGGCGAACCGGATGCCACCGGCCGTGAGATGACGGTGATCGACTTCATCCGCCGCGCCGTACGACTGGTGCTCGACTTCGCCGAATCGCAGCGCAGCGCATCGCCGATCGGGTTGGAACTGTCCACATCCGCTGGCCCGACACCGATTTCCGGATGGATCGAGACGGTCCAATGTGCCGCGATGGCAGCTCTGCTCGCGCTCGCCGATCCACCCGCCGCGAAGCCCACGTTGATCGGGGTGATCGACAATGCGGTCGAGGCGGCGCGCGATGCGCTCGACTACGAACGGCGGCCTGATCACCGGCGGTCATGGCAGCTGCTGTCAATGATGGTCGCCGTGATCCGCGGGATTCTCGCCGACAACCTGGTGACCGATCCGCGTGGCTTCCGGGCGATCAACGACGAGGATTACAACGCATGGCTTTTGCGCCACGGGGCGCATCCGGACGTCCTGGACTTCGCTTTGGTGCGCGGCTTGTACGACTTGGTCTTCGCCTACGAGGACGCCGATCCGCAGCGTCCGTCGTTCGGTGCGGGGCAAGCGATTTTCCTGACCGCCCTGGCGCTGTTCCAGTACAAGGGCGCCATCTTCTGGAAGATGACCGCCGGCATGGGCGACATCGTCATCGCACCGATGTATCAGGCGCTGCGCCAGCGCGGTGTCGAGTTCGAGTTCTTTCACCGTCTCGACGCGCTGCATCTCAATGATCGACATCACGCCATCGACTCGATCACGATGGGCCGACAGGTCCGGATCGCTGACGGACTTGCGGCCTATGAGCCTCTAACCACGGTGCGTGGACTGCCGGTGTTTCCCAGCGTTCCGTTGGTCGACCAGCTTGCCGAGGGCCAGATCCCCACGGAGGGTTGGCATTCACTGGAAACCCACTGGTCCGAGCACGCCGACGCGGAGACCCGGGTGTTGCGTCGTGGCGTCGACTTCGACCACGTAGTCCTCGCCGTCTCGCTAGGCATGCTCCCCATCGTCGCCGGCGAAATGATCAGCGATCGGATCGAATGGCGGGAGATGACGTCACGTGTTCGGACTGTCGCAACCCAGGCATTCCAAATGTGGCTCCGCCCAGACGAATCCACGTTGGGCTGGCATGAACCGGCCGTGACGATCAGCGCTTACCTCCGCCCGTTCGAGACCTGGGCCTCAATGCCGCAGACGCTGTGGAGCGAGGACTGGCCCGAGGATGACCGGCCGGGCGCCGTCGCCTACTTCTGCGGCACCCTCAATGCGACGTGGCCGACCACCGAGACGGGCGTCGACTACTTACGCCGTTATCAGCAGCAGGTGGCAGAACAGGCCACCAAATTCGTCGATACCAATCTGCAGCCGTTCTTCCCGAATGCGGTCACTAACAGCGGATTCGACTGGCGCCTACTCAGTGGCGTCAACGGCGAACGGGGCCGCGCGGCGCTGGACACTCAGCACGTCAGCGTCAACGTCGACCCGTCGGACCGCTACGTGCAGTCGGTGCCCGGAACGGAGCGTTACCGCCTGCGCCCCGACGAAAGTGGCTACGACAACTTGGTTCTCGCCGGCGACTGGACGGACTGCGCGATGAACGCCGGCTGCATCGAAGCCGCGGTGATGTCGGGACTGCAAGCGGCCAACGCACTGCTCGGCCGACACCGCTTCCACCGCATCCGCGGGCTCTACTTGCCCTGAACCGCCCGCAGTGGGCCAGCCAGGTCACCGCGACTGCCTACCGTCACACCGGCCAGACCCAACCAGCCCGCCATCGTCTGCAATTCCTCGGCCAGCGCTTCGGCGACTTGCGACGGCGAGCGACCCGTCTCGATGAAAGCGCCGACCACGTGCAAGGTGTCCGCGGAGCGGTCCGCCTTGAGGTCGACCCGTCCCACCAACTCACCGTCGAGCAGGAACGGCCAGACGTAGTAGCCGAACTGACGTTTCGCGGCCGGAGTGTAGATCTCGATGCGGTAGTGGAACCCAAACAGCCGCTCCACCCGTGGACGGAAAAAGATCAGCGGGTCAAAGGGACACAGCAGCGCCGTGCCACGGTCGCGACGCGGAATCGCTTGTCCCGCAGGTATATATGCGGGCGCGGGCCATCCGTCGACCTCGACCGGCTCGAGCTCACCTTCGGCGACCAGCTGGGCGACCGCCGGTTTCGCCCGGCTAGGAGACAATCGGAAATAGTCCCGGATGTCCGGCTCGGTGGCGACCCCGAGCGCGGTGGCGGCACGCTGCACCAGCTCCCGAACCGCGTCGTCTTCGGTGACGTGGCGCGCGATCACCTCGGCCGGCAGTACCCGCTCCGCCAGGTCATAGTGCCGAGCGAACCCCACCCGGGTGGCCGTGGTCAGCTTGCCCGCGGCGAACAGCGCCTCGGCCACCCATTTGGTGTCGGTGCGACTCCCCCACCAAGCTCCTCGCGGGCCCCGCGGCGCGGTGGCCAAGTGCTCCTCGATCTGTCCCGCGGTGCTCGGGCCGAGCTCCTCGACGGCTGCCAAGATTCTGTCGGCAAGCTTCGGGTTGGCCTTGACGATGTGCGTGCCCCACCGCCCGTGGCGGTATTGCCCCATCCGCCAACGCATCAGCGGCCAGTCGTCGACCGCCATCAGCGCGGCCTCGTGTGCCCAGTACTCGACCAGCAGCCGGGGCGAGCGTGTGCTGTGCGCCCACGCGGCGCGGTCCAGCACATCGCGGTCGTACGGCCCGAGCCTGCTGAAGACCGGCGCGTAGTGGGCCCGCACCGCGACCGACACCGAATCGAGTTGCAGGACCTGTATGCGAGAGATCAGCCGGCGCAGGTGTGCGCGAGTTACGGCTCCCCGCGGCTTGGGCTCGCTGAATCCTTGAGCCGCAACGGCTATTCGCCGCGCCTGTGCAACGGATAATTTAACGGGCCGAGTCGCCACTGCCCACGGTGCTTGCCTCCGAATGATTCTTGACTTCTTGGTACGCGGACTCCAGCGCTGCCGGGACGGCTTCCAGATCGCGATAGACGCCCATCAGCTGCTCCAAGACCTTGAGCCGTTGCCGACTCGCCTCGTCGACGGCCCGCTTGACCTCCTCGCGGTAGTCGTCGGCCTCCCGCTTGGCGTCGGCGAGCAACTGCTCACGCTGCTGTTCGGCGTCGGCGCGCATACCGGCCACTTCGGCTTCGAGCGCCTTCTTCGCTTCGCCGTATTCGGTCTCCAGTGCCTTCTTCTGTGCGGCCAACTCTGCCAGTTCGTCCTGGTGCTTTCGCTGGACGACGTCCACCTCGGCTTCGGCGGTCGCCACCAGCGCCTCGGCCTCGGCCTTCGCCTCAGCGCTCATCTCGGCAATCTCGTCGACGGCGTGGCGAACCATCTTGGCCATCCGTTGTTGCAGCGCGTGCGGTGATGACGACGTGTCGGTAAGCACCGCGATTTCCTTGTGCAGCGCGGCGGCCTCGTCGGCGGCATCCTTCAGTCGGGCCCGCAAGCTCTCGACGTCGTTGAGCAGGAACTCCTGCTTGGTCGTCAACACCTCGATGCGAGCATCGACGGCGGCCGGGTGGTAACCCCAGAGTGTGCGAGAGAACGTTTGCGCGGTTTCGGTTGTCACGGCCTCTACCCCCTTGTGGAAAACGCCAGGTCGACAATGTGTAACGGTCCCCGCCGAGTATGTCAGGCTGACCTATCGCCACAGCTCAGGAGCGTCGGTAGCGGTGAAACCGATAGCGCACGCCCGCGCGGCTGGTTTGCCACACCCCGGCCGTTCCGACCCACGTCTCGTCCAGCACCGGCGCCACGGCATCGCCGTCGTCGCGAGGCAGGTCGATGTCGATCTCAGTCACCTCACAGTGGGTGGCCTGCGGCAAGGCCAGGGTGTAGATCTGTTCGCCGCCGATCACCCAGGTGTCCGGATCGGTCAGCGCGTCGTCGAGGCGGTGCACCACCGTGGCGCCCTCGGCACCGAAGTCGGTTTGGTGAGTCAGCACGACGTTCCTGCGCCCCGGCAGCGGCCGGAACCGGGACGGCAGCGAATCCCACGTCCGCCGGCCCATGACCACGGTGCGGCCGAGAGTGACTTCTTTGAACCGGATGAGATCCTCGGGAACTTGCCAGGGAATGTCACCGGCGCGACCTATCACCCCCGAGGTGGACTGCGCCCAGATCAGGCCGAGCCCCTCCGAGGCGCGCCACTCCTCGGTCCCGGCGCCGCCGGAACCATCGTCGTGACGCGTCATACAGCGACCGGCGCTTTGATCGCCGGATGCGGATGGTAGTCCTCGACGACGATATCCTCGTAGGTGTAATCGAAGATCGAGTCACGCGGTGAAAGGACAAGTTTCGGGTAGGGGCGCGGATCGCGACTCAGCTGCTCGGCGACCTGCACGACGTGGTTGTCGTAGATGTGGCAGTCGCCGCCCGTCCAGACGAAGTCCCCTACGCCGAGGCCGGCCTGGGCGGCCATCATGTGGGTCAGCAGCGCATAGCTGGCGATGTTGAACGGCACGCCGAGAAATAGGTCCGCGCTGCGCTGGTAGAGCTGGCAGCTGAGTCGGCCGTCGGCCACGTAGAACTGGAACAGCGCGTGGCACGGCGCCAGGGCCATCTGCGGGATCTCGCCGACATTCCAGGCCGAAACGATGATGCGTCGCGAGTCCGGATCGGTCCGCAGCAGATGCAACGCTGCGCTGATCTGGTCTACGTGATCGCCGGACGGCGTGGGCCACGACCGCCATTGCACTCCGTAGACGGGTCCGAGATCGCCCGTCTCGCTTGCCCATTCGTCCCAGATCGAAACGCCGTGTTCTCGCAGCCAGCCGACATTGCAGTCGCCGCGCAAAAACCACAGCAGCTCGTAGACCACCGACTTCAAGTGCACCTTTTTGGTGGTGATCAACGGGAAGCCCTCGGCGAGGTCGAACCGCATCTGGTGGCCGAACAGGCTGCGGGTGCCGGTGCCCGTGCGGTCGGACTTGGGCGTGCCCTGATCGAGTACCAGCCGCAGGAGGTCTTCGTACGGCGTGGGGATCGGCACGCGTTCACTTTACGTTGAGCGCCGGGGAGTAGAACGGAAGGCATGCCGAACATCACCGACTCCGTCACCACCGCCGATGGCACCTGCCCGGTGCGCCTGTTCACCCCCGAAGGTGACGGCCCCTGGCCCGGTGTCGTCATGATCCCCGACGCCGGCGGAGTCCGGCAGACCTTCTTCGAGATGGCCGCCAACCTGGCCGATTCCGGCTACGCGGTGCTGCTGCCCGACGTCTACTACCGCCAAGGCGACTGGGCGCCGTTCGACATGAAGACCGCTTTCAACGACGACGACCAGCGCAAACGCCTGTTCAAGTTCATCGGCAGCATCAGCCCGGAAAACTGGGCGTCGGACGCCAACGCGTATTTCGATTATTTGGCCGCGCGGCCTGAGGTCAGCGGCACGAAATTCGGCATCACCGGCTACTGCATGGGCGGTCGTGCAGCGTTGACCGTCGCCGGGCTCGTCCCGGACCGAGTCGCCGCCGCGGCGTCCTATCACGGCGGCGGACTGGTGACCGACGGTGCCGACAGCCCACACCTGCGGGCCGACAAGATCCAGGCCGCGGTCTACGTGGGCGGCGCGGAAAACGACGCGTCGTTCACCGCAGACCACGCCGAGCAGCTCGAGAAAGCCCTGACCGCTGCCGGCGTCGAGCACACGATCGAGCCGTATGCCGCCGGCCACGGTTACGCCGTACCGGACAACCGGTCCTACGACGCGGCCGCGGCCGAGCGGCACTGGACCACGATGCGCGACCTCTTCGCGGCCAATCTCGGCTAGCAGCCGGCTATTCCGGCCAGCTGTTGTTGAGGATGACGTCGGCGAAGTCCGGGGCCGCAAAGTCGGGGTCGAAGTGCGCCAGCACATCGGCGTTCATCGTGCCGAAGGTGGTATCCGGGCGATGCTTCATGCCGTCGTTGAACGCGGCCAGGATGCGTTGTTTGAACTGTGGGCGCGGGTGGGCGGCGGTGACCGCGGCGAGCGCCGCGGGTGCCAGATGCTCGCGCCCGACACCGACCACGTCGACCTCGACGCCGGCCTGCAGCAGTGCGACTTCGGGCGCCATGAACTCGGGCACGCCAGGGGTGGTGTGTAGGGCAATGCCGAGCCACACCTTGTCGATCCCGACCTCATCGAAACCACGGGTCGCCAGGAATTCGCGTGCGGCATTGGCGCCGTCGACCTCGAAGCGGATCGTCGAGGTGCGGTAGCGCTCGGTAAGCCCGATGTCATGGAACATCGCTGCGGCGTAGAGCAATTCGAGATCGGCCTGCAGTCCGCGACGCAGACCCTGCAATGCGCCGAAGAAGAACACCCGCCGGGAATGGTTGAACAGCAGGTCGTCTTCGACGTCGCGGATGTACGCGGTGACGTCGCGCGCAAGCGTGCTATCGGGCACCCGGATGCCGGCAACGGTGTCGATCGAACTGGTGGTCATCATCGTCTCCTTCTGTGGACCTTGTCATTGATTCTGCGACCAAAACGGCGACACGACCGATGTCTTTTCTGCCGTCTTTTCCACAAATAGCGACACAAGTGCCTCGTAACCGCGGTAGGCCGTCGGCGACGAGTGGCTGAGACGGCTGAGGGAGCATACTGATTCGCCATGCACGTTGATGCGATGACGGTCCCACAGCCGCTCGGCCAGATCGGTGCTTTGGCCCGGCGAACCCAGTCCGCCGGGTTCTCGGGTCTGCTATTCACCGAAACGGGGCGCACGGCGTATCTCAACGCCGCGGTGGCATCGCAAGCCGCGCCGGGGCTGCAGTTGTCGACCGGTGTCGCGGTCGCGTTTCCGCGCAGTCCGTTCGTCACCGCGGCCGCAGCGTGGGAGCTGCAGGAAGCCTCGGGCGGCAACTTCCGGCTGGGGCTGGGCACGCAGGTGCGCACCCACGTCGTTCGGCGTTACGGTGCGGAATTCGAGCGGCCCGGCCCGCGGCTACGCGATTACCTGCTGTCGGTGAAGGATTGTTTCTCAGCTTTTCGTTCGGGCACGTTGAATCACCACGGTGACTTCTACAACCTGGATTTCATTACCCCGCAATGGAGTCCGGGGCCGATCGACGCGCCCGACCCGAAAGTCGACATCGCCGCGGTGAATCCGTGGATGCTGCGCATGGCCGGTGAGGTGGCCGACGGGGTGCACGTCCACCCGATCGGTGAGCCCGGCTATATCACCCGGCACGTGATACCGAAGGTGACTGAGGGAGCCAAGATTTCGGGCCGGCCGCCATCCGACGTGGCGATCATCGTGCCGGTGATGACGGTAGTCGGCGACACCGAGGAGGAACGCCATAAGCAGCGTGAGTCGGTGCGTGCGAGCATGGCGTTTTACGGAAGCACCCCCAACTACGCGTTCATCTGGGATGAGGCCGGCTTCGACGGCACGACCGCCCGCATCCGCGAGAAGCAGAAAGCCGGCGACTTCGCCGCGATGGCGGCCCAGGTCACCGACGACCATGTCGCGGCCTTCGCTACCGAGTCGACGTGGGACACGTTGGCCGACAAGCTGATCGACAAGTACGCGAGCACCGCGACTCGACTCGTGCTCTACAACGCGGTCGGCGACCCCGACAGCTTCGAGCGGTACGGCGAGGTCGCCCGCCAGGTCAGCGCCCGACCAGGCGCTGCATGAAGTCGGGATAGCGGGCTCCCAGCACCTCGATCGCCGCCGAGGACGTGTCGAGTTCGCGTAGGTCGTCGTCGCTCAACCGGATGTCGGCTGCGCCCAAGTTTTCGTCGAGGCGCTCGAGGCGCCGAGTGCCGGGGATCGGCGCGATCCAAGGCCGCTGGGCCAACAGCCAGGCCAGTGCGATCTGGCCGGGACTGGCACCCTGACGGTCCGCGATTCTCTGCAGCAGATCCACCACCGCGCGATTGGCCTCGCGCACGTCGGCGGCGAACCGTGGAATGTTGCTGCGGATATCCGCCTTGTCGAATTGGGTGCTTTCGCTGATGCTTCCGGTGAGAAATCCCTTGCCCAGCGGGCTGTACGGGACAAAGCCGATGCCGAGTTCGGACAACGTCGACAGCACGCCGGTTTCAGAGCTTTCCGGCTCGCGCCACCACAACGAGTACTCGCTCTGCAACGCCGTCAGGGGCTGCACGGCGTGCGCACGACGAATGTTCTCCGCGGACGCTTCGGACATTCCGAAGTGCTTGACCTTGCCGCTGTCGATGAGTTCCTTGACCGTTCCGGCGACGTCCTCGACGGGAACTTTCGGGTCGACGCGGTGTTGGTAGAGCAGGTCGATGGTCTCCACACCCAGTCGGCGCAGCGAGTTCTCGGCCACCTCCTTGATGTGCTCGGGCCGGCTGTCCACTCCGTTGACATTGCCGTCGGGTCCGAAGGAGAACCCGAACTTCGTCGCGATCACCACCTGATCGGTGAACGGCGCGAGCGCTTCACCGACCAGTTCCTCGTTGTCCCCGTACGCTTCCGCGGTATCGAAGAACGTGACGCCGCGCTCGACCGCGCCGCGCAGTACCGCGATCATGTCGGCTCGGGATCCCGACGGTCCGAATCCGCGGCTCATTCCCATGCAGCCCAGGCCAATTGCCGAGACCTCGAGCGTGCCGCCCAGGATGCGCTTGTCCATGTCCTACTCCTTTACGACGCCGGCAGATCCACCAGCGCGGCCAACCGGGCACGGTGACGGTAGGCGGTGCCGAACGCCAACTGGTCGCTCTTGGCCCGCTTCAGGTAGAGGTGCGCCGGATACTCCCACGTCATGCCGAGGCCACCGTGCAGCTGAACGCATTCCTCAGCGGCATGCACCGCCGCAGCACTGCAATAGGCCTGCGCGACGGCGCCCGCGATCCCGGCGTCGGCGTCGTCGCGCGCGCAGGTATCGGCGGCGTACCGGGCCGCCGCCGCAGTGGAGTTGAGCTCAATCCACAGATCGGCGAGCCGGTGCTTGATCGCCTGGTACGAGCCAATAGCCCGACCGAACTGCTTGCGCTCCTTGGCATATGCCAGCGTGGTCTCGAAACACCATTGAGCGACACCCAGCTGCTCGGATGCCAGCAACGCCGCGCCGGTAGCCAGGGCCGCCTCAATCGCCGCGGCGGCCGACGCGGAGCCGACCTTGGCCGAAGCCGCGGCCGAAAACTGGATATTCGCAAGCGGTCTCGTCATGTCCAAACTCAGGACCGGTGTTACCTCGACACCAGCGTCGTCGCGGGCCACCGTGTGCAGCTCTAGCTGGTCTGGCCCCGTGACCGGCACCACCAGCACGTCGGCCTCGCCGACCCCGGCGACGCTGGTGATCTGGCCGCTCACACCATCAGCACCCGCGCTCAGACCGGCAATCGCATCGCCGGGCGCCACGGACAGCGGCACCGCCAGCGCGGCGGTGAGCGAACCCGCCGCCAAGCCTTGAACCGTGTCGGTGTCGCCGGCATGCAGCAAGGCGACCGTGGCCACCACCGCGCTGGACAGGTACGGCACCGGCGCGATCGCGCGGCCGATCTCCTCCATCACCACGGCAGCCTCGCGGGCGGTTGCACCCGCACCGCCCAAGTCCTCGGGCACCAGCAGGCCGGCCATCCCGAGGTCACCGGCCAGGGTATGCCATACGCCCGAAAAATCCTGCGGTGCAGAGTCGTACAGGGATGTGACCGCTTCGGGCGGGCACCGGTCGGCAAACAACCGGCGGACGCTGTCCCGTAATGCTTCCTCGGTGTCGGAATACAGCAGATCGCTCATTTGATCAGATCCTTGTATGCGACGTCCTTGTCGACGCGGTGTTCCGGTGGCAGGCCGAGAATGCGTTCGGCGATGGTGTTGCGCAGGATTTCTGAGGTGCCGCCCTCAATCGAATTGCCCTTGGCGCGCAGGTAGCGGTACCCGGGGTCGCGGCCGATGAAATCGACCGAGTCGGGTTGACGCATCGTCCAGTCGTCGTACTGGAGGCCGAGTTCTGGATGCAGTTCGATCTCGAACCCCGAAACCGCCTGTGCCAGGCGGGCAAACGTCACCTTCATCCCCGCCCCCTCGGGGCCGGGTTGGCCGACCGCCAGCCGCTGGCGCAGCCGCAGACCGGTCAGCCGCGCGACCTCGGCCTCGACCCACAGCCGCATCAGCTCGTCGTGCATGGCGGCGTTACGCAATTCCGGCTGGGCCCGCCACGCTTCGGTGACCTTGCCGATGATCCCGCTTTCCCGTGTGCCCCCGGCCATCGAGCCGATGGCCACCCGCTCGTTGTTCAGCGTGGTGGTGGCGACCTTCCAGCCACCACCCTCGGGTCCGAGGCGGTTGGCGTCGGGCACTCGGACGTCGGTGAGGAACACCTCGTTGAACTCGGCTTCGCCGGTGATTTGGCGCAGCGGCCGAACCTCGACGCCAGGGTCGGTCATGTCGAGGACAAAATAGGTCAACCCCTGGTGCTTGGGCACGGTCGGATCGGTCCGAGCGACCAGGATCGCCCGCTGAGCGTTCTGGGCGCTCGATGTCCACACCTTCTGGCCGTTGACAATCCACTCGTCACCGTCACGGACTGCGCGGGTGGCTACTCCGGCCAGATCGGATCCCGCACCCGGCTCACTGAACAGCTGACAGTAGATGTGCTCGCCGGTGAACAACGGCCGCAACAACTCTCGACGCTGAGCCTCGGTGCCGAAGGCGGCGATGGTCGGCGCGGCCATGCCCATTCCGATGCCGTTGCGCGCGCCACCGCCACCCGGCGGCGCGCCCGCCGCGGTCAGCGCGTCTTCGACCTGAGGCTGGAAGCTACGCGACAGATCCAGGCCGCCGGAGCCGACCGGAAAGTGCACCCACGCCAGGCCGGCATCGAAACGCGCGCCGAGGAATTCGTGCGCATCGGTGTGTGCCGGGTCGTGCTCTTCGAGCAACGTGCGTACCCGCGCGTTGAGATCGCCCGCGCTCACCGGAAGCCCTCCGGATCGCCGAGTAGCCGTCCGCCGTCCAACACCAGCGTCTCGCCGGTGATCCAGCTCGACTCGTCCGACACCAGGAACGCGACCGCGGCCGCCACATCGGGAGGCTCGCCGATACGTCCCAGCGCCATACCCCGGGACACCACGTCTTCGTGGTCCTTCCATAGCGCTTCCGCGAGCTTTGTTCGCACCACGCCAGGCGCGATCGCGTTCACCCGCACGTGTGGCGAAAGTTCCAGTGCCAGTTGCTTGGTGACGTGGATCAGCGCGGCCTTGGTTGCGTTGTACATGCCCATGTTGGGTGCCTGGTGCATGCCGCCGATGGACGCTGTGTTGACGATGGCGCCGCCGTGTTCCCGCATCCAGGCCTTGGCTGCCAGTGAGGTCCACAGCAGCGGCGCCCACAAATTGACGTCGAAGGTCTTGGAGAACCGGGCGTGGTCCTGATCGATCAGCGGGCCGTAAGCCGGGTTGGTGCCGGCGTTGTTGACCAGGATGTCGATACTGCCGAAGCGGTCGAGGGTCAGATCGACACAGTGCCGCGCGGCGTCCTCGTCGACGGCGTGGGCGGCAACCCCGACCGCGTCGCCGCCCACCTGCTCGGCTGCGGCGTCGGCGGCGTCCTGCTTGCGGGAGGTCAGCACGATGTTCGCGCCGCCCTCGGCCAGGCGCTGCGCGATCGCGAGCCCGATTCCCCGCGAGCCGCCGGTGATGATTGCGGTGCGGCCCTTGAAGTTTGATGCGGTCATAGCCCCTCCATCAGGCTGTGCTGGTAGCGGCGCATGCCGCGTAGCCAGCGGTCGTAGTCGTTGCCCTTGTTCCGGTACATGTCCAGCACGCCAGGGTGCGGCAGGATCAGGAATCGCTCGTCGTCGACCGCGGCCAGCACGATGTCGGCGACGTCGGCCGGTTCGATCACCTCCCCCGCCGAGGTCACGGCGCGAGTCGCCAGCCGGGCCAACGGATCGTCGGACTCCCCGGGGGAGTGCAGCAGTTTGGTATTGACGCCCATCGGACACAGGCAGCTGACCCGCACGCCCAGGTCACCGAACGTGATGTTGAGCCACTCGGCGAACCCGACCGCGGCGTGCTTGGTCACCGAGTAGGTCGCCGACCCGAGCTGGGTCAGCAACCCGGCCGCCGACGCGGTGCTGATGAAGTAGCCCTCGCCGCGCTCAACCCACGCGGGTACCAGCAGTTGCGCGGCGCGGATGTGGGCTTTGAGGTTCACATCGATCGATTGGTCCCACTCGGCTTCGGTGACATCCAAGCCCGAGACGCCGGTGATGCCCGCGTTGGCGAAATAGAGGTCGACGGGACCGAATGCGTTGTCCGCCAGCGCGATAAGCTGCTGGATGTGCGTGGTGTCGGAGGCGTCACCGCCGGATGCAAGGGCCGCTCCGGGCCGCTCGGCGTTGATTCGGTCGGCCACCAGGTGCGCGGCCTCGCCGTCCAGGTCAGCGACGACGACGCGAGCATCCTGCTGCGCCAGCTTGGCCGCCAACGCCGCACCGATTCCGTTGCCACCGCCGGTGACGATGGCGACTTTGTCGGCAACTTTCACAAGCGCCCCTCCTTCTGGTTGAGTGGGTCTTCCTTGCAGAACAGCATTTTGGTGATCCATCCCCGGGTGTCCGCCGGGTCGATCACGTCATCGAGCTCGAACGTGGTGGCCGAGGTGAGTGCCTTCCCATGTTGATAGGCAGCGTCGACCAACTTGTCGAACAGGTTCTGGCGTTCGGCCGAATCGGCGACAGCCGCCAATTCCTTGCTGAACCCCAGCCGGACCGCACCCTCGAGGCCCATGCCGCCGATCTCACCGGTCGGCCAGGCAACGGTGAAGGCCGGTGCGTGAAAAGAGCCACCCGCCATCGCCATTGCGCCCAGCCCGTAGCCTTTGCGGAGAATCACCATCCCGAACGGCACGGTGAGACGCGCCCCGACGATGAACAACCGGCTGAAGCGCCGAACCGCGGCGTCGACTTCGGCGTCCGGACCGACCATGAAGCCCGGCGTATCGCACAGCGAAACGATCGGCAGCCCAGCCGATTCGCACAGCGTGAGAAAATCGGCCATCTTGTCGGCGGCCTCAGCGTCGATCGCACCACCGAGATGATGACTGCTGTTGGCGAGCAACCCGAACGGCACACCCTCGACGCGGACCAGGGCGGTGACCGCACCTACCCCGTAGTCGGCCCGCAACTCCAGCACCGACCCGACGTCGACAACCGACTCGATGGCGTGATGCACGTCGTAGGCCCGCAACCGGTTCTCCGGCACCACATGTCGTGCCCGCCGTGGATCATGGGCTTCCCAGTCGTCCTGTCTGCCGTGGAAATAGGATAGGTACTGCTTGGCAAGCGACACCGCGTGCGCCTCGTCGCGAGCGGCCAGCCCCACCACCCCGTTGCGTCGCTGCACATCGATCGGCCCGATGTCCTCGGGCCGGTAGCGTCCCAGCCCGCCGCCTTCGATCATCGCCGGCCCGCCCATGCCGATGTTCGCATCGGGGGTCGCGATGATGACGTCGCACGTGCCGGCGAGCGCCGCGTTGCCGGCGAAGCACCGACCCGACACGATCGACACCAAAGGCACCTTGCCGCTGAGTGCGCCGAGCGCCCGGAAGGTCGGCACGTCGAGACCGGCGATGTTCGCGACGTCAGTGTCACCGGGACGGCCACCGCCGCCTTCGGCGAACAGCACGACCGGCAATTGCTGGCGGGCTGCCAAGTCGAAGACCCGATCGGTTTTCGCGTGGTTGCGCATGCCCTGCGTCCCCGCAAGCACGGTGTAGTCGTAGGACAGCACGGCGGCACGCGCGCCGCCGATCGTCGCCACCCCGGCGACCAACCCGTCGGCTGGGGTGTTGGCGATCAGGTCGTCCTCCGAGCGACGACTGCGTTGCGCGGCCACGGCCAGCGCGCCGTATTCGACGAAGCTTCCCGGATCGATCAGATCGTCGATGTTCTCCCGCGCGGTGCGCCGGTTTTGGCTGTGTCGCTTGGCAATCGACGCGGGCCGGCCCTCGTCCACCGTGAGCAGGTGACGGCGGCGGACCTCGTCGAGATCGGTACGATCCCGGTCCAGGTCGAGCGCAGCGACGCCATCGGTTCCCGCGGTCTGGCCCGTGCGCGTGAACACCATTAACGGCTCACCGGTTCCGATCACCTGCCCGGGCGTCACCAACACCCGAACCGTGCGCACCGCATCCGGTGCGCTCAGCACATGCTGCATCTTCATGGCTTCGAGGACGGCCAACTGCACCCCTGCCGCGTACTCCTGCCCCTCCGATGCGATCTCGACCACGGTGCCGGCCAGCTGCGCTCGCAAGACTTTCTCACCCGGATGCAGCTCCGGCGACGCGGGCCGCGTCTCGTGGCGCCGAGACCCGGCCGCACCGGCGAACGCCGGCAGGTTCTCATCGATAAAACTCGTAGTGACCAGACCGGAACGAGTATCGTTGTGGGACAGAATTTCTCGCAAGAATCCGATATTCGTCCGAAGGCCCTCGATGCCGAATTCTTCCAGCGCTGTCTGCGCCTTGCGCACCGCTGCGGTGAACGACGATCCGCGTACCCGGGTGATCACCTTGGCCAGCAACGAGTCATACCGTGAGCTCGGCGTCAGCCCAACGCGGCCGAAGGTGTCGACGCGCACCCCTGGTCCGCTCGGCGGCGAGAACACCGAGAGCGTCCCCGCGGTCGGCACCACGGTGCCGTCCGCATCCATCGTCTCCATGTTGACCCGCGTCTGAATCGCGATTCCCCGCACCGCGGCGAGCGCGCCGACCACCTCGTCGCCGTCGGCCACGATGCCTGCCGGCAACCGCATCTGATGGAACGAGGCGCCCTGGGCGATGCGCAGTTGCACCGCGACCAGGTCGACACCGGTCACCTCTTCGGTCACCGTGTGTTCCACTTGGATCCGCGGGTTGACTTCCAGGAAGACGAATTGTTCGTCTTTGACCAGGAATTCGACCGTGGCGATTCCGCGATAGTCAGCGTGCGCACACAACCGGGCCGCGGCGCGGTGCAGATCGCGGCGCAGGGCTGGTGAAAGACCTTGTGCTGGTGCGATTTCGATAAGCTTCTGGTGGCGACGCTGGATGCTGCAGTCGCGGTCACCGAGCGCGAGTGCACGAGACGGCGTGGCAACGATCTGCACCTCGATGTGTCGCGCGTCCGCCATGTGCGCCTCGGCGAACAGCGCCGGATTACCGAACCCGAGTTCGGCCTCGGCGGCGCACTGCCGGTAGGCGTCGTCAATCTGCTCGGCGCCGCGAACTATTCGCATGCCGCGGCCCCCGCCGCCGGACAGCGCCTTGATCACGATCGGCCCGCTCCGAGCGGCGGCGAACGCGCGGACCTCCTCGACGCTGGCGGGCCCGTCGGTGGCAGGCAATACCGGCACGCCGACCGCTGTCGCCGCCCGCCGGGCCGCCGACTTGTCGCCGAACAGCTCGAGCGCGGCCGCGTCCGGCCCGACGAAGGTCAATCCCGCACCCGCGCAAGCCCGCGCGAACCCGGGCTGTTCGCTGAGGAATCCGTAGCCGGGGTGGATGAACTCGGCCCCGGAATTCTCGGCCGCCGCCAGGATCGCCTCGTGGTCCAGGTAGGCTGCCGGCCCGGCACCAGGCAGCGCGATCGCTTCATCGGCCGCGTGCACGTGCGGGCTCTCGGCATCGTCCTCGGCAAAGACGGCGACCGTGCCGAGCTCCAACTCCGTTGCGGTACGGATGATTCGAAGCGCGATCTCACCGCGGTTGGCGATCAGCAGGCGCGTCACGTGCGGTCCTTCTCGAGGTCGGCTCGAAGGGATTCGGCATCCATCCCGATCTCATCATGCCGCTGCCTCGATTACTCGACTATTGGCCCCTACCCGATAGCCGAGCTAGTAGCTTTAGTACCGCGTCGATAACCGACCGATCCAGTGAAGGACACGATGATGACCCGCTACCTGATCGCAGCCCTGGGAGCACTACTGGCGACCGCGGGTCTGACCGCCACGGCGGCCCCGGCCAGCGCCGGATGCCTGCACCCGCCAGGCCTTGCTCCGATGGCCCAGATGTGTGACAGCCCCATCGACGGTGACGGGATGTGGGAACGCTGTCTGACCAACTACCCGGGTGGTCCGCTGAACCCAGCCTCGGTCGACTGCAACACGATGAGCGCGGGCGATCCTCCCAAGGAAGCGGACCCGGCCATGCTGACGCCCGACACTCACATCGACCCGTAACCGGATCATTCCAATGGTCCTGCCCGGCCTGCTGCAACCGCTACTCCATCAAGGTCGCTGCGAGCGTACCGCCCAGCTCATAGGCCCGCTCTCGGACGCCGGCGTCGATCGCACCGGTAACCTCCAGTGCGTCAGCGGCTTTGGTCAAGGAGAGCCCGGTAGCAACCCTGTCGACTGACGACACCGCACCAATGGTGTCGTTGTTGCCGTGCACCCAGACGCCGTACGGCCGGCCGGCCACATGATCCAGGGTCGGGTAGTACACCGTGTCGAAGAAGTGTTTCAGCGCGCCTGACATGTATCCGAGATTGGCCGGGGTGCCGAACAGATAGCCGTCCGCCTCGAGCGCGTCGGAAACGGTGGCGGCCAGCGCGGGCCGCAGCACCACCTCGACGCCCGCGATGTCAGGGTCCTTGGCCCCTGCCAGCACCGCTTCAAGAAGCTCACGGGTGGCCGGTGACGGAGTGTGGTGAACGATCAGCAGCGTCTTGCTCATTCACGTCCCTGCATCTCGACGGCTTTCTTCATGACTTCTCGGGCCCGGCTTCGGTCTCCCGCATAGTCATAGGCGCGGGCCAACCGATACCAGCGACGCCAGTTGTCGGGATCGTTGTCCAATTCGGCACGGACATCGGCGAACAGCGCGTCGGCCGCGTTGCGTTCGATGCGTCCCGATGGCCGCCGTGGCAGCGCGGTCACGTCGAGTTCCATTCCGTCCTCGGCGGCAAGGCGGGCCAGTTTCTGGTGAGCCAGGCCCGCGCGCAACGTGGCGATCATTGCCCACAATCCGATTGCGGGCATGACGAGTAACGCGCTGCCCAGCGCAATCGCCGCGCCGCGGCCGGAGGCGATCATCAGTACGGCGGTACGGCCCAGCAGCACGATGTACGTCAACAGGGCCGCGCACATCAGCGCGATCACCACTTGGATCCGCACACTGCGCGTGTTCTGGGTCATTGCAGATCGAGCAGTGATTCGATTCCTATTGTCAGGCCGGGATTTTCGGTGACGCGGCGAACCGCAAGTAGCACGCCGGGCACGAATGAGGTGCGGTCGATGCTGTCGTGCCGGATGGTGAGGGTCTCCCCCAACGTGCCGAACAACACTTCCTGGTGAGCGACCAGCCCGGCCAGTCGCACCGAATGCACCGGCACGCCGTCGACGTCGGCGCCACGGGCACCCGCAAGGCTAGTGCTGGTGGCATCCGGGTTGGGCGGCAAGTCTTTTCGCGCCTCGGCAATCAGTGCTGCGGTGCGCCCGGCAGTCCCCGACGGAGCGTCGGCCTTCTGCGGGTGGTGCAGCTCGATCACTTCGACCGACTCGAAGAACGGTGCGGCCTGCTTGGCGAAATGCATGGACAGCACCGCGCCGATCGCGAAGTTGGGAGCGATGAGCACGGAGACATCCGGTTTGGCGGCCAGCCACGACCGCACCTGCTGTAGCCGCTCGTCGGTGAAGCCGGTGGTTCCTACAACGGCGTGGATGCCGTTGTCGATCAGGAACTCGAGGTTTCCCATGACGACGTCGGGATGGGTGAAGTCGATGACGACCTCAGTCTTGTTCTCGGTCAACAGGCTCAGCGCGTCACCGGCGTCGACCTCCGCGGACAGCGTCAGATCCTCGGCCGCCTGGACGGCTTGCACCATTGTTGCTCCGACTTTGCCCTTGGACCCCAGCACAGCTACCCGCATGGCTTCACCCTAGAACGTGTCGATTTTTTCAACAGTTGCGCCTTTATCCACACCTGGCCGGAGTCACCGGCTCGGCGGCGCTTCAGAGTCGGCAAGACCTTCTAACGTTTCGAACATGCATTCGACCTCGGCACGGCTCGACGCACTCGACGCCGCCGTGACCGCAATCGGCGAGCTGGATTTCAGCAGCGCTGATGCCACAACCCGCCTGCGCGCGCTCGAACGATTGGAGACGGCCCGCCGTCAACTCGCGGTTCCCAGCCACGACCTCATTGCCGGGCTTGCCAATGAAGATCCTGCCGACATGGGTGGTCCGGTCCATAAGGTGATCGCGGATTGGATGCGCATCACGTGCGCGGACGTTCGCCGGCGCCTCCGCGAGGCCGATCAACTCAATCCGCGGGTGACGCTGACCGGGGAGGTTTTGCCGCCCGAGTTGCCGGCGACGGCCGGGGTCTGGCGCGACGGTTTGCTGGACCCGCAGCACGTCAAGGTCATCCAGACCTTCATGCGTGATCTGCCCGGCGATACGCCCGCCGACACCGTCGAGCGCGCCGAGCAGTTCTTGGCAGAACAAGCGACCGCTTTGCGGCCCGACCAGCTGGAAAAGGTGGCCAATCGCTGTGCAGTGCTGATCAATCCCGATGGAAAGTTCTCCGACGATGACCGTGCACGGCACCGCGGCTTCACCTGGTCGCCCCAACGCGCCGACGGGATGAGCATCGGCAAACTTGTTGCCACGCCGGAGCTGCGGGCCAACCTTGACGCCTGGCTGGCCCGATTCGCCGCACCGGGTATGTGCAATCCCAACAGTGAAAACGCTTACGCTACAAGCGAAGTCGACGCTCGTAGTCACGCTCAGCGACAGCACGACGCCCTCAACGCGCTGGTGCGCGATCGTTTGGGCGATCCGAAGCTGGGCGTGCACAACGGACTACCGGTGACGGTCGTCGTATCGACCACTCTGCAGGAACTCAGCGCCGCGGCCGGCCACGCAGTTACCGGCGGCGGAACAGTGTTGCCGATGCGCGACCTCATCCGGATGGCCAGCCGCGCGTATCACTACCTCACGGTGTTCGACGAACACGAAAGCCGACCACTGTATCTAGGCCGCGCCCGCCGGATCGCTTCGGCCGACCAACGTCTGGTGCTCTACGCAAAGGACCGGGGCTGCACGGCCCCAGGCTGCGACGTACCCGCCTGTTGGACGGAAGTTCACCACACCGACGACTGGGCTCGCGGGGGCCTCACCAACATCGACAAGCTGACGCTCGCCTGCAAAGGCGATCACAAACGCGCCGAAAAGGGTTGGCAGACAGTCACAACCGGTAGTGACGGCACACAGTGGATCCCGCCGCCTCATCTCGACTCCGGCCGACCGAGGACCAACAGCTATCACCATCCCGAGAAGTTTCTTAATAGCCGGCGGTGGCGATAGCTGATTACTCACCCGTTCGTCACCGTACGTTCACCGAGGATGGGTTTGCGCCAAACCTGCACGAACTGAAATTCTGCTGAAGATACTAAGCAACGAACCCCCGACCAGCTCGACGAAAGGTACCGGATCATGAGGATCACAAGCGGCGCGGCCGCTGGCGCGATGTTCGCCGGTCTCGCCCTGGTAATGATGACGGCTCCCGTGTCGTCGGCAGACCCGCTGAACGGCCATTACATCGAGACCGAGACCTACCCGGATGGTCACCAAGACCCGCCGAGTGATTGGTACATCACCCCGTGCGGCGACGGCTGCGCCGACATTCAGCACCTGGGCCAGGCGCACCTGGTCGACAACCAGTGGACGCTGGACGGCAAGGGCGGCGTGTCGTGCGAGCAGGGCGGCGACGTGCACGACGCGATCAACTTCCACTACACCTGGGACCCGAACACGCTGGACGGCACGGTCCAAATCACCAACAACGTGGCGGCCTGCGGCAACCCGCAGGGCTACCAGGAGACCAACCAGCTGCACCTGGCGCCGGCACCCTAGGCGTCGATCACTACCCGACCGCCGGTCGCACGGGAGACGCACACCAGCATTTCACCGTGCGACTCGGCGGTACGGCCCCGCCGTTCGACCTTTCCGCCGAGCACCGCGACCTTGCAGGTCCCGCAGAAGCCTTGGCGGCACGAGTGTGCGGCCGTCGGATCGTTGTCGAGCATGACGTCAAGCGCCGAGCGGTTGGCGGGAATCTCGAGCACTCGTCCGGATCGGGCCAGCTCGAGTTCGAATGGAATGCCGTCGACCACCGGCGGCGGGCTGAACCGCTCGTAGTGCAACGGCGCGTCAGCGTGCTCGTTGCGAGCCGCGCGCACGGATTCCAGCATCCCGGTCGGGCCGCACACGTACACCGCCGTGGTCGGCGTGGCATCGTCGAGCAGGTCCTCAGCAGTGGCCAGTCGCCCGCGCTCGTCGTCGGCCCACACGGTGACCCGGTCGGGGTCCAGCGACAGGACCTCGTCCAGCAGCGGCATGTATTCGCGGCTACGACCGGCATAGATTGCGCGCCAATTCATTCCGCGCTGTTGCGCGGCCCGCATCATCGACAGAATCGGCGTGACCCCGATTCCGCCGATGACGAAGAGCACATCGCGCTCGTCGCCGCCGAGATAGAACGCATTGCGTGGCCCCTCGAAGACCAGCGAGTCGCCAACGGCATAGGTATCGTGCATTTCGACGGAACCGCCGCCGCCATCAGCGATGCGCCGCACCGCAATTCGGTAATCGGTGCGCCGCCCGGGCGGTCCGCACAGCGAGTACTGCCGACGACGACCGGAGGGCAACTGGACGTCGATGTGACTGCCGGGCGTCCAGGACGGAAGCAGGCCACCGCCGGGATCGGCGAACGTCAGCGCGACCACGTCCGGGCTGAGCTGTTCACGCTTGGTGATCACCGCCGTGTGGGTGCGTTCCACCGGCACCACGCGGGATGGCTTCCAGCGGCTTGCCGACGAGAACCCACCGAGTAACAGCGCGAGGCCCCAGATGCCGGTGAACAGCCGGTCCCGCCCGCGGCGTTTGTAGATGTCTTCCGGCCTGCTGGCCCAAATACTGTGCGACACAGTCACTCGGCGACGTTATGGCCGTATGTCGTAGCGGGCCAGCAGCCGGATGAGCGACGGGCTGATCCGCCTCATCGCGTAGCCGATCCGCGACTCAGCTGCGATCGGCACCACTGGCTGGCCGCTCTTGACGGCCTTGACGATCGCTTTGGCCGTGGCCTCCGGCGTGTAGTTGCGACGGCGGTACGCCACGTCGGCCTTGTGCCGCGCGCTGTCCTGCTCGTCGGAGGTCATTCCCGCATAGACCGTGCTCTTGGCGATGTTGGTGTTGACGAACCCCGGGCACACCGCTGTGACGGTGATGCCGTCGTCGGCCAGGTCGGCCCGCAGCGATTCGCTGAAAGCCAGCACCGCGGCTTTTGTTGTGCCGTAGGCGATCATCGACTTCGACGGGAGGAATGCCGCGGCCGACGACACGTTGATGATCGTCCCGCCCTGGCCGCGGTCGACCATCTGCGCGGCGAACACCCGGCTGCCGTTGAGCACGCCGCGCAGATTGACGCCGAGGATGTTGTCCCAGTGCGCGGGCGTCGTCTCGAGGAATCGGCCGGCCATTCCGATGCCAGCGTTGTTCACCAGGATGTCGACCACCCCGTGATCGCTGTTGACTTGTGCCGCAAGCGCATTCATCGCGGCTTCGTCGCTCACGTCGGCCTGGTAGGCCGCTGCTTCGGCCGCCGGCTTCGCGGACGGCGGCGACGGTCTCCTGCGCTGCGGCCAGGTCGCGGTCCACGATCAGCACGGCGTCGGCCCCTTGGCGGCCCAACTCGAGCGCGGTGGCGCGGCCGATGCCGGCGCCGGCCCCGGTTACCAGCGCGAGCTTGCCGCGCACATCGCGTGGTCCGGACTGCACCGCACTGGCGGCGGCCAACGCGACACCGCCGACGTGCCGGTCGACCCATTCGGCAGCGAGCCGCGCGACGACATCGGGGCGTGCGGTCACCACCCAGTGGCCGCCCTCGATCGGGACGACCCTGCTGCCCAACGGAATTGAACCGGTGTAGCGCTGCAGCGCCGGGGTGACGAACATGTCCATCCGCGGCACCAGCACCTGCACCGGGACGCTGGTGTTAGGCAGCGTCCCGCCCGGCTTCAGGAACGGCCCTGGCATGTTGGCGCGATACAGGTTGAGCCCGTTGACGTAGTCGCCGATCGAGCGCACCGGATCACCGGGGCGGGTCCGCGTGCTGGAGTTGCCGATACGGCCAAAGGCCTCGATGACTTTCACGCCGACGCCGGCGCGGATCAACAACTCCGGCAGACCCGGGGTCAGGAAGAACCAGATGTAACCCGAGGCGAGGAATTGCCGGACCACGTCGAGCAGCCTGCGCGGGCCGCGCACCGAGCGCAGGAACTTGCCCGCGTAGTTGAGGTGCGGCCCGGATATCGAGGTGAAGGAGGCCACCTTGCTCATCACCGTCTCGTCGGTGACGGCGGCCCAGGCTTGGATGGAGCCCCAGTCGTGAGCCAGCAGGTGGACGCGACCGACGCCGATGTTGTCGATGACCGTGCCGATGTCGGAACTCAGCTGCGCGAAGCGGTAATCCGATCGGCGCGCCGGACGGGCGGACTCCCCGGCCCCGCGGACGTCGTAGGCGATGAAGTTATAGCGTCCGGCAAGGTGCTCGGCGACGCCGTCCCACAGGTGGTGGTTGTCGGGGTAGCCGTGAATGGCCAGCACGGTCGGCCGTTGCGCGTCGACCTCGGTATAGGTGTGCACGGCCAGCGCGACACCGTCCGAGGCGGTCACGGTGCTGCGGGACGGCAGGTCAGATCTGCTCGCCGGGGCGGTGGTCATTTGTTCCTCTCGGTCAGTGCGAGGCGCGTGCGGCAGGCGAGATCGCCAGGTAGTCGACGGCCTTCTCCACCCCGCCCAGCTGCGACGGATGAAAGCCCGGCAGGTAGTAGGCACCGATGACGCGGATGAAGCGCAGCGGTCCGGGCATCAGACCCCGTCGCGCCGCGGCGAGGTAGTACCGCCAGCGCGCCTTGGTCCCGGACGGCAGGTGCCGGTCCACCGAGTACATGAACCGAACCCCGCGCGCCCACATCAGCAGCATCATCGGCGTCACGACAAGCTGAGTGCGGACCTGGCGCAAGTAGCCGGCGCGCAGGTGCTTCATCAGGTCGAAGGCCACGGCTTTGTGCTCGACTTCTTCGGCGCCGTGCCACCGAAGCATGTCCAGCATCACCGGGTCGGCGCCGATCGCGTCGAGCTCGGGGGTCTCGAGGATCCATTCGCCGAGGATCGCGGTGTAGTGCTCGATGGCCGAGACGATCGCGACCCGCTCGAGTAGCCAGCTGCGCTGGCGCCGCACACTCCACCGCGGCCGGTCGCCCAGGAGTTTGCCGAACAGCCAGGCCATCTGATCGGTATACGGTGTCACGTCGACGTCGTTGGCTGCGAAGTACTCCTGCACACCGGTGTGCGCCTGGGCGTGCATCGCCTCCTGGCCGATGAATCCCTGCACGTCGAGCCGCAGCTGGTCGTCTTTGATCAGCGGGAGGGCCTGCTTGAACAGGTTCACGAAGAACTCCTCGCCGGCCGGCAGGAGGAGATGCAGCACGTTGAGCATGTGCGTGGTGAACGGCTCGCCGGGCACGTAATGGAACGGCAGCGTCGCCCAGTCGAAGGCGACATCGCGCGCCTCGAGGACCAGTCGCTCGTGGTCGGAGCCCTTGCCTTCCAGGTGCGGACCGACAGCTTCGTCGTTGACCGTGAACATTGCCAGCAGCATACCCGGTACCGCTGGTATCGCGAATACACCGCGGTCAGACCGGCGCGGCCCCCCGGAGATGCTCGAAGATCAGCGACGTCTGAGTTCCGGCGACGTCGGCGTCCGCATTGAGGTTCTCCACCACGAACGACCGCAGGTCGTCGGTGTCGCGCGCGGCGACGTGCAGGATGAAGTCGTCGGTACCGGCCAGGAAGTAGACGTCCATGACCTGCGGGCGATGCCGAATCTGCTGGATGAAGTCGCGGATCTTGCCGCGGGCGTGGGACTGCAGGCTGACCGAAATCATCGCCTGCAGCGGCAATCCCACCGCGGCGGGATCGATGTCGGCGTAGAACCCGCGGATGACCCCGGTCTCGGTGAGTCGACGAACGCGGCCGTGGCAGGTCGACGCGGCGATGCCGAGTTCCTCGGCCAGTGCGCTGTTGGTCATCCGGGCGTCGGCGTGCAACAGCGCAAGGATCCGGCGGTCGACACGGTCCAGATCGGGGGGCCGAAGATCCTTCGACGGCAACCCGATGTGGCCAGGCTCCTCCGATCTTCCTTCAGCCATAGGCGGATTATACCGCTGCACCTTCGGCGTCTTTGCGCTCCAAACGAAGTTTCTTCACAATAAAGGAATGCGCGTGGGAATCCCGACCGAAATCAAGAACAACGAATTCCGCGTCGCGATGACGCCTTCCGGTGTCGCGGAATTGACCCGTCGCGGTCACGAGGTCCTGATTCAGGCCGGCGCCGGCGAGGGCTCGGCGATCGGTGACAGCGACTTCAAAGCCGTTGGTGCGCAGATCGGTTTCCGCCGCCGAGGACGTGTGGGCCGATGCCGATCTGATACTCAAGGTGAAAGAACCCGTCGCGGTTGAGTATTCGCGCATGCGCCGCGGCCAGACTCTGTTCACCTATCTGCACCTGGCCGCGTCGCGGTCATGCACCGAGGCGCTGCTGGCCTCCGGCACCACGTCCATTGCCTACGAGACGGTGCAGACCGCTGACGGTGCGCTGCCATTGCTGGCGCCGATGAGCGAGGTCGCAGGTCGGCTCTCGGCTCAGGTCGGCGCGTACCACCTGATGGGCACCCACGGTGGTCGTGGCGTGCTGATGGGCGGCGTGCCGGGCGTCGAACCGGGCTCGGTCGTGGTGATCGGGGCGGGGACCGCGGGATACAACGCCGCCCGCGTCGCGCACGGCATGGGCGCGGCGGTCACGGTGCTCGACGTGAACATCGACAGGCTGCGTGACCTCGACCGCGCCTTCAACGGCCAGGTGCAGACCCGGTACTCGACCGCGCTCGAACTGGAAGCCGCGATCAAACGCGCCGATCTGGTGATCGGCGCGGTGTTGTTGCCCGGCGGCAAGGCACCGACGTTGGTGTCCAATTCTCTTGTCGCGCGCATGCAGCCCGGCGCGGTGCTGGTCGACATCGCGATCGATCAAGGCGGCTGCTTCGAAGACTCGCGGCCGACCACTCACGACGACCCGACCTTCACCGTGCACAGCACCGTGTTCTACTGCGTGGCCAACATGCCCGCCGCCGTGCCGGCCACGTCGACGGTCGCGCTGACCAACGCGACCCTGCCCTACGTGCTCGAGCTCGCGGACCGTGGCTGGCGCGACGCCTGTCGGTCGAACCCGGCTCTGGCCAAGGGGCTTTCGACACACGACGGGGCACTGCTCTGTCAACGGGTTGCCGCCGATCTGGCGCTGCCGTTCACGGACCCGTCGGCAACGCTGGTCTGACGTCGGGGTTCGTGCGCGGCCGGCCAGCTCGAGATCACGAAGCCCGGGCGCACCGAAGGCCGGACGCCGCCCCTGACTCAGACGTGGCCGAGCTTGTCGACGATCTCCTTCGCCGGCCCCGCCTGAGCCTGCCGGTATCCCGTGCCCGCCCACAGATTGGTGCCGTGCGGGTCCTCCAACTCGACAGCGGCCCTGCGGATCGGCGCGGTCATCTGATTGATCTCGGGATAGCCAAGCGGCGCAATCTGATCCATCAACCGGGTGAAGTCGTTCGCCAAACCACGGGCGTAGCGGCCCGAGAAGGCGCGGGTGACAACGGTGTTGTCGAATTGCGGATGGCTGAGCGCCGAGCGGTGCGCAGCGTTCGTGCCGGCCTCGTCGGACAGCAGCAGCGCGGTACCGATCTGCGCGGCGGCCGCTCCCCTGCGCAGCACCCCGGCGACGTCCTCAGCACTGGATAACCCGCCGGCCGCGATCAGCGGGACATCGTGGCTGTGGCCGATGCGGTCCAGCAGGTCGATGAGCGGCTCGGTGCCGGGACTCATGTCCGGCGCGAACGTGCCGCGATGGCCACCGGCGTCCGGGCCCTGGACGACCAGGCCGTCGGCGCCGGCGGCGACGGCCACCCCGGCCTCATACGGCGACGTCACGGTGATGTAGATCAACATCCCCAGCGCGCCGAACCGGCGCAACACATCTGGCGACGGGGCGCCGAAGGTGAACGACACCAACTCGGGCCGCATGTCGGCGACCACCTCGAGTTTCTGCTGCCAGCCGTCGTCGTCACCGAACTGCGGATAGCCGACATGGACGTCGTAGTGCTCGGCCAGCTCGTCGAGTGCCTCGGCGTAGGCGTCCAACGCGATGACGTCGGCGACGCTGGGTTGCGGCACGAACAGGTTGACGCCGATCGGACCCGTGGTCGCGGCCCGAGCCGCCGCGATGTCGTTGGCGAGGCGTTCGGCGCTGATGTATCCCGCGGCCAGGAAGCCGAGACCGCCGGCGTTGGACACCGCCGCGGCCAGCGCGGGTGTGCCGGGGCCGCCGGCCATCGGCGCTCCCACGATCGGCACGTCGAGATCCCAGAAGCCCAATACCATCGCGCTACCTCGTCATTGTCCGAAGTTGTTGCGGCAGAGACGCCTTCGATTTGTGCGGGCCGAGGACGGCTGCACCGTAGGGCTTGATGAGAAGTTGACGCGCAATCGCGTTGACCTCGTCCAGGGTGACCTCATCGAGCTCCTGCAGCGTCCGGTCGATGCTTCGATGCTCAGCGTAGTTGAGTTCGCTGCGGCCGATGCGGTTCATCCGTGAATTGGAGTCCTCCAAACCGAGCACGAGGCCGCCGCGCAGCGAGCCCTTCGCGATTCGGCATTCCGTCGCCGTGATGCCGTCGCTCCCGACTTCGGCCAGCACGTCGGCGGTCACCCGGGTCACTTCGGCGAACCGCTCGGGCAGACACGCGGCATACACCGACAGGGCACCTGAGTCGGAGAAGGTGTCCAGCGACGAGTACACCGAGTACGCCAGCCCGCGAGACTCCCGAACCTGTTGGAACAGCCGGGAACTCAGGCCGCCGCCGAGCGCGGTATTCAGCACGGACAGAGCCCATCGATGCTTCCAGTGCCGACCCGGAGTGCGCACCCCGAGGAAGACGTGCGTCTGCTCGGCGTCGCGGTTGACCACCGTCAACCGCGGACGACCGGTGACCCGGCCGGCACCCTTGCGTGGCGCGATCGCGGTGCGGCCCCGGACCAGTCGCGGTCCGAAGTGCTCGCGCACCAGGGTCACCACCTCGTCGTGGTCGACGTTGCCGGCCACCGCGACGACCATCCGCTCGGGCGTGTAACGCCGCTGATGGAACGAATGCAGCTGCGCGCGGGTCATCGACGACACGGATTGCACGCTGCCGATCACCGGTCGGCCCACCGGGTGATCCCCGAATAGCGCGGTCAGGAACTGATCGGCCAGCGCGTCCTCGGGGTCGTCGTCGCGCATCGCGATCTCTTCGAGCACGACGTCGCGCTCCAGCTCGACATCGCTTGCTGCGCAACGCCCGTTGAGCACCACATCACTGACCAGATCGACGGCCAGCGCCAGGTCGCTGTCGAGCACGTGCGCGTAGTAGCAGGTGTGCTCCTTGGCGGTGAACGCGTTCAGTTCCCCGCCGACCGCGTCCATCGCCTGCGCGATGTCGACGGCTGTGCGCGTCGGGGTGGACTTGAACAGCAGGTGTTCCAGGAAGTGCGCAGCGCCGGCCACCGTGCTGCCCTCGTCGCGCGATCCGACACCTACCCACACCCCGACCGAGGCCGATCGCACCCCGGGCAGGTACTCGGTGACAACCCGCAGACCGCCGGGCAATGTGGTGCGCCGGAACGCCGCGGACGGCTCAGAATTGTGCCGGCCGCGGCGCAGCGGCTGCGTCGCTGGGCTAACTGCTGGCCGTCGCGGCATCGGCGGGCGCGGTCTCCGGGCTTGCGGCGGTGTTATCGCCGCCGGAATCCCCGCCGGATGCGCCGGCGTCCTCATCTACGAGCACCAGTGAGATCTTGCCCCGCTTGTCGATGTCGGCGATCTCGACGCGAAGCTTGTCGCCGAGACTCACCACGTCCTCGACCTTCGCGATGCGCTTGCCGCGCCCGAGTTTGGAGATGTGCACCAGCCCGTCGCGGCCCGGGAGCAGCGAGACGAACGCACCGAAATCGGTGGTCTTGACCACGGTTCCGAGGAAGCGCTCGCCCGTCTTGGGCAACTGCGGGTTGGCAATCGCGTTGATCTTGTCGATCGCGGCCTGCGCGGCCTCGCCGTTGCTTGCGCCGACGAACACCGTGCCGTCGTCCTCGATGGAGATCTGGGCACCGGTCTCTTCGGTGATCGAGTTGATCATCTTGCCCTTGGGCCCGATGACCTCACCGATCTTGTCGACCGGCACCTTGATCGTCGTGATCCGCGGCGCGTACGGGCTCATCTCGTCGGGCTCGTCGATGGCCTCGGCCATCACGTCGAGGATGGTCAGACGCGCGTCCTTGGCCTGCGCCAGCGCTCCGGCCAGCACCTGCGACGGGATGCCGTCGAGCTTGGTGTCGAGCTGCAGCGCGGTGACGAAGTCCTTGGTGCCGGCGCACTTGAAGTCCATGTCGCCGAAAGCGTCCTCAGCGCCGAGGATGTCGGTCAGCGTGACGAAGCGACGCTCGGTCTTGCCGTCGATCTCGACGTCGTCGGACACCAGGCCCATCGCGATACCGGCGACCGGAGCCTTGAGCGGCACCCCGGCGTTCAGCAGCGACAGGGTCGAGGCACACACCGAGCCCATCGACGTAGAACCGTTGGAGCTCAACGCTTCCGAGACCTGGCGGATCGCGTAGGGGAACTCCTCGATGCTGGGCAGCACGGGCACCAGGGCCCGCTCGGCCAGCGCGCCGTGGCCGATCTCGCGCCGCTTGGGCGAGCCGACGCGGCCGGTCTCACCGGTGGAGAACGGCGGGAAGTTGTAGTGGTGCATGTAGCGCTTGGACGTCTCCGGCCCCAGCGAGTCGATCTGCTGGGCCATCTTGACCATGTCGAGGGTGGTGACACCCATGATCTGGGTCTCGCCACGCTCGAACAGCGCGCTACCGTGGGCCCGCGGGATTACCGCGACCTCGGCCGACAGGGCACGGATGTCGGTGATGCCACGGCCGTCGATGCGGAAGTGGTCGGACAGGATGCGCTGGCGCACAAGCTTTTTGGTCAGCGACCGGAACGCTGCGCTGACCTCCTTCTCGCGGCCCTCGTAGGTGCCGGCGAGGCGGTCGAGCACCTCGGCCTTGATCTCGTTAGTCCGACCGTCGCGCTCCTCCTTGCCCGCGATGGTGAGCGCCTTGGAGAGTTCCTCGGTGGCCACCGAGGCCACGGAGTAGTAGACGTCGTCCTGGTACTCCGGGAACAACGGGTACTCGGCAGTCTCCTTGCCGGCGGCCTCGTGCAGCTCCTGCTGGGCGTTGCACAGCGCGGCGATGAACGGCTTGGCGGCTTCGAGGCCCTCGGCCACGACGCTCTCGGTGGGCGCGCCCGCACCGCCGCCGACGAGATCGATCACGTTGTCGGTGGCCTCGGCCTCGACCATCATGATCGCGACGTCATCGGCCGTCTTACGGCCGGCCACGACCATGTCGAACACCGCGGTCTCGAGCTGCTCGACGGTTGGGAACGCGACCCACTGCCCGTCGATCAGCGCGACACGCACACCGCCGACGGGGCCGGAAAACGGCAGACCCGAGATCTGGGTCGACGCCGACGCGGCATTGATCGCCAGCACGTCGTAGAGGTCCTTCGGGTCCAGGCTCAAGACGGTGACGACGACCTGGATCTCGTTACGCAGACCCGATACGAACGTCGGCCGCAGCGGACGGTCGATCAGACGACAGGTCAGGATCGCGTCGGTGGAGGGACGGCCCTCGCGACGGAAGAACGACCCCGGGATGCGTCCCGCGGCGTACATCCGCTCTTCGACGTCGATCGTCAACGGGAAGAAGTCGAAGTGGTCCTTCGGGGTCTTGCTGGCCGTCGTGGCCGACAGCAACATGGTCTCGTCGTCGAGGTAGGCGACGACAGCGCCGGCAGCCTGCTTGGCCAGCCGACCGGTCTCGAAACGAATGGTGCGGGTGCCGAAGCTCCCGTTGTCAATGGTGGCGGTCGACTCGAACACGCCTTCGTCAATTTCAGCAGCAGACATATGCGTCCGTGCAGCCTCTCTGGAATTATTCAGCTATTTCGCGTAGGCACGCACAACCCGGAGGGTTCTGGGGACTGGCCCGATAGGCCGTTGAACAGAACGGGTCTGGAAGCGCCGACGGCCGTCGATCGAAGCGGCCGACCCACCCCGGATTCGGGGAGCTCGGCAGCCACTACCGAAGACCGCGCGATACAGACTCGTCTTCCTTCAATGTCCTGTTGTGCCTCGCTGGAACGGTGCGCGCGGATCGCGCGCGCCGCACCTTGCTCGGGCCGATGGGGGCCCAAAACGTCTTTGACTCTACACGCCGACCTGGTGGTTCCTAGAAACCGCCCGAGTCATTGGGCACGCGACGACGTCGCGACACGTAACCCCTTGCGAAGACTCCCCGATCCGATTCGGTCAGCGGCGCAGGCCGAGCCGCTCGATCAGCGAGCGGTACCGCTCCACGTCGATCTGGGCGACGTACTTGAGCAGACGGCGACGGCGACCGACCAGCAGTAGCAGTCCGCGCCGTGAGTGGTGGTCATGCTTGTGCTGCTTGAGGTGCTCGGTCAGGTCGGCGATCCGCTTCGTCAGCAGGGCGACCTGCGCCTCAGGGCTACCGGTGTCGGTTGCGTGCAGGCCGTAGGAGCCCAGGATTTCTTTTTTCTGCTCGGCGGTAAGCGCCACGAAATTTCTCCATCAATAGGTCCGCGAACATTCATCGGGGAGCGGCCACCGCGAACTGCAGCACGCGCCGTGTCGCGGGGAAGTCTAGCAGCGGGCGTGCTTGGTGCCTGAATCTCCAGCTCAGCCCGCGGAAAGCAGCTTGCGGGCGCGCTGGGTGTCGCTGCTCATCGCGTCGACCAGGTCGCCGACCGAACCGAACTTCTCCTGCCCGCGGATCCGCGCGACGAAATCCAGCGCCACGTGCTGCCCGTACAGGTCGGCAGCGGTGTCGAGGACGAACGCCTCGACCGTGCGGGTGCGTCCCGAGAAGGTCGGGTTGGTGCCGACCGACACCGCGGCCTGATAGCGCTCACCTGGCACCACGCTCCCGGTCACTGGGCCGTGGCCCAGGACGGTGAACCAGGCCGCGTAGACGCCGTCGGCGGGAATGGCCGAGTGCATCGGCGGGGCGACGTTCGCGGTGGGGAAACCCATTTCGGTCCCCCGCCCGTCGCCGCGGACCACCACGCCCTCGACACGGTGTGGGCGGCCCAGCGCCTCGGCGGCGGCCACCACGTCACCGGCATCGACGCAGGATCGGATGTAGGTGGACGAGAACGTCACGGTTTCGGTGTTGTGGTTCTCAGAGACAAGCGACATGGCCTCGACCGCGAACCCGAGCCGGGCCCCGGCGGCGCGCAGCGTCTCGACCGTGCCCGCGGCCTTCTTGCCGAAGGTGAAGTTCTCCCCCACCACGACCTCGACCACGTGCAGGTCTTCGACCAGGAGCTCGTGGACGTAGCGCTCCGGGGTGAGTTTCATGAACGCTGTGGTGAACGGCATGACCAGGAAGACGTCGATGCCGAATTCCTCGGCCAGCTCGGCACGCCGGGTCAGGGTGGTCAGTTGAGCGGGGTGGCTGCCGGGGTGCACGACTTCCATCGGGTGCGGATCGAACGTCATCAGCACCGTCGGCACCCCGCGGGCGCGACCGGACTTCACCGCGTGTTCGATCAGCTCGGCATGCCCGCGGTGCAGCCCGTCGAACACCCCGATCGTGAGCACGCAGCGGCCCCAGTCCGTGGGGATCTCGTCCTGGCCGCGCCACCGTTGCACAACGACAAGCGTACGGGGCGAGGTAGCGCGCGGTCGTGCCAGAGCCGCAGATCAGGTGAGGATTGCTTAAACTTCCGATGTGCGCCCCGCTGACGAGCCCAACGAGCTCACCATGGTTGCCCAGGACTATCTCAAAGTCATCTGGAATGCCCAGGAATGGTCGCATGCCAAGGTCAGCACCAAGATGCTGGCCGAAAAGCTCGGAGTATCGGCCAGCACCGCGTCGGAATCCATCCGCAAGCTCGCCGAACAGGGCCTGGTCGATCACGAGAAATACGGTGCGGTGACGTTGACCGAGTCGGGCCGCCGCGCGGCGCTGGCGATGGTCCGCCGGCACCGGCTGCTGGAGGCCTTCCTGGTGACCGAGCTCGGCTACGGCTGGGACGAGGTGCACGACGAGGCTGAGGTGCTCGAACACGCGGTGTCGGACCGGCTGATCGCGCGCATCGACGCCAAGCTCGGCCACCCGCAGCGCGATCCCCACGGCGATCCCATCCCGGGCTCTGACGGCCAGGTGCCCACCCCGCCGGCCCGTCAGCTGTGGGCGTGCGCCGACGGTGACGCCGGCATCGTCGCCCGGATATCCGATAAGGATCCTGAGATGCTGCGCTACTTCGACAGCATCGGCATCAGCCTGGACTCACGGCTGCGGGTGCTCACCCGTCGCGAATTCGCCGGGATGATCTCGGTCGCGGTCGAGTCCGCCGAAGGCGGGCCCACCACAGTCGACTTGGGAAGCCCTGCCGCGCAGGCGATTTGGATGGTCGCCCGCTAGCGTTTCCGGCGATGAATTCCTACCGACGGTCGCCCGCGCTGATCGCGCGGCGGGTGCTTGGCAGCACCGCCAGTAGCCGGTCCGCCAGAAACAGCAATGGCCGCAGGTCGAGCATCGGACCGACCCACCAGGGTGCGTAGACCCGTCGTGAGCGTCGCGCGATTCCGGCGGTGATGGCCGCGGCCGCCACTTCGACCGGCGCCAATGTGCCCAGGGGCCCGGGCAATACGACGCCCAGCCCGGACCGGGCCAGCATGTCGTTAGCCAATCCGGTGTCGATCAGCCCGAAATACGCGATGCCTACCCCGACTCCGTCACCGGCAACCTCGATGCGCACGGCGCGCACCAGCGACTCGACTCCGGCCTTCGATGCCACATACGCGCTCACCAGCGGGCCCGGTATCACCGCGGCGATCGAGGCGACAACCATCGCATAACCGCCGCTTGCCTTCAGGTGCGGCAGCGCGGCCCGGATGGTGTGGAAGGTCCCCACCAGGTTGACGTCGATGACCTGTTGCCACTCGAACGGGTCGACCGCGGCAACCGTCACCCCTGGGCCGGCGATGCCGGCATTGGCCACCACGACATCGATGGACCCGAAATGCTGCGCCGCGGCGTCGCATGCCACGCGAATCGACTCCGCCGAGGTGATGTCAGCCTCAAAAGCCGCTGCGGTGGAACCGAGTTCGCCGGTCAGCCGCTGCGCGCCTAACATGTCGCGATCGAGCACTGCGACATATGCGCCGGCGTCGACGAGGTCGCGCGCCACCCGCGCGCCGATGCCGTGAGCCGCGCCGGTGATCACCACGACTCTGCGGCTCAGATTGCGGCTCGTCCTCATGACACCAGGACCGCCGCTGCACGGCGGGAATCGGACACGGCGCCGACCCTCTCTTTCGCTTAGTTACCGGTGAGCTGCCGTCGCAGGACTTTGCCGGTTTCGTTGCGCGGCAACTGCTTTACGAACACCACGTCGCGCGGAACCTTGTGACGGGCCAGTTGCGCACGGACATGTGACTTGACCGCGTCCGCGTCGAGCGTGGATTCGGTCCGGCTGACGACATACGCGACCAGCCGCTTGCCGAATTCGGCATCGTCGACGCCGATCACCGACGCCTCAACGATGTCGGGATGATCGGCGAGCAGGTTCTCGACCTCCAACGGAAAGACGTTCTCGCCGCCGGACACGATCATGTCGTCGTCGCGGCCGTCGATGAACCAGAGCCCGGTCTCGTCGAAGTGCCCGGTATCCCCGGTGGACAGCAACCCGTTGACGATCTCTTTGGTGCCGCCGTCGGTATAGCCGCTGAAACTCAGACCACTGGACACGAAAACGGTTCCGACCTTGCCGGTTTCGGTTACCTTGCGGCGATTCTCGTCATAGATCGCGACGGTGCAACCGACGGGTGGGCGACCGACAGTGCCGGGCGCACGGCGCAATTCGTCCGGCGTGGCCACGGCCGCGACCGCCACCTCGGTGGACCCGTACAAGTTGTACAGCACACCACCGAAGGCATCGTGGGTGCGCCGGCACACGTCGGGCGACAGCGAGGACCCCGCGGCGAAAAGCACTTTCAGCGAAGAAGTGTCGTACCTGGCCAGCACATCAGGGCCTAGGTCCAGTATGCGTTGCAACATCGTCGGCACCAGCACCAGCGCGGAGACCCGATATTCGGTGATTGACTTGAGCGTCACCTCTGGATCGAAGCGACGCGCCATCACCACCCGGTTGCCCAGGACCAGGCCCAACGCACAGGTCGCCAACCCCGTCGCGTGGAACAACGGCGCGGCGATGTGGTAGGCGCTGTCGCGCGGCCACGGAATCCGGTCGAGCAGCTGGGCTGACTGCGACGGGTCGATTCGGTTGCGCGGCACGCCTTTCGGGGTTCCGGTCGTACCGCTGGTGAGTAGCGCCATGCCACCCGGCCGGCGCGGAGCTGGCAGCGGAGACGTCGACTGGGTGTCGGTCAACTCGTGCAGCCGACCGGTGCTGAACCGAAGGAGCTGCGGTGGCAGCGTGGTGAGGATGTCCTCGAACTCGTCGTCGACCAGGATGCAGCTGACGTTTTCCCGCGCGGACACATCCGCCAGCTGCGGGCCGGCGAAGCCGGTGTTCATCAGCACCGTGCGAACGCCGACCTTGTTCGCCGCGCTCACCGTCACCATGACGTCCCGGCTGTTGCGATGCAACGTCGCGATCACCGCACCCGGCCGAATTCCCCTCAGCACCAGACCACGTGCCAGCGCGTTGGACGCCTCATCCAGCTCGCGAAAGCTCATCGTCCCGCGGTCGTCGCTGATGGCAGGCGCGTCCCGGTATTGCACCGCGGTGTGGCTGAGCATCCCACCGAACGCACCGTAGCGGCGGATGGCCCGAAACGCCTGGACCGCCTCGCCGGGTCGGCGCAGGTCGATCATCCCGCGCTTGGCCAGCACGCGTGCGGCAGCCACACGTGTACGAATGTCATTGAACGTGCTCATGATTGGGCGTCGACCTCACCGACCGTGGTGCGCAGGAATTGGCCCGCCGTCTTCAGGCTCTGCAGGCTTCCGTCGTCGCGCCGTGGCCACAGCCAGTAGCCGTGCATCAATCCGGGCCACAACATCTCTTCGCAGCGCCCGCCGGTCGCGCGCACCAGCTTTGCGAACGCCTCGGCGTCGGCTCGCATCACTTCTCGGGAGCCGTAATGCACCTGCGTTGGCGGTAAATCGGCCAGGTCAGCGTTCAGCAGGCACAACCGCGGATCCGCCGGGTCGAAGTCCCCGACGTACAACGCGACGGCGCGCGCCGCCGCACGCGGATCGAGCGGCTGCCGCCGGGTCCGCGGATCCGCGATGGAGGCGCGGTAGGCCGGGTCGATCAACGGACCGAACAATGCCAGTCCGGCCGGAGCCGGTAGACCTTCGGCCTTGGCCCGCAAAGCCAGACCGACCGCGAGGTGCCCGCCCGCCGAGTCTCCGGCGACCACGATCTTCGTCGAGTCGTGCCCCTGATCAAGCAACCAGCGATAGGCGGCGACCGCATCGTCCTCCGCCGCGGGGAAGGGGTGTTCGGGCGCCAGCCGATAGTCGATGACAAAGGCCGGCATACCGGAGTACTTCGACACCCGCGAGGCAAACCCGCGATGGGTGCGTGCCGAGCAGATCAGGTAGCCGCTGCCGTGTAGGACCAGCACCACCCCGACCCCATCGTCGACACCGGGCGCCCACACCCACTCGCCCGGGATCGCGGGCGGACCCGGCCGGACCCGGGTTCCCGGCACCGGCGGGCTGCTGCGGGCGATCGCGTAGTCGGCGACCGGGCGCAACTGGGCCAGCATCGACTGCCGTGACAACAACCCGTTGAGCATCAGGTTGAACGACGTCCGGGCGAACGGGAGGTATGACAGCCCGTCCAGTGCGGCAAATGACCTGCGCCGCAAATCGTTTGCCCGTACTCCCATCAGGCGAGCAGACCCTTTGCGATGTGTGTCACCTGGACCTCGTTGCTCCCGGCGTAGATCATGAGCGACTTGGCGTCGCGGGCCAGTTGTTCGACGCGGTACTCGGCCATGTAGCCGTTGCCGCCAAACAGTTGGACGGCGTCCATCGCGACGTCGGTGGCCGCCTCCGAGGAGTACAGCTTGATGGCCGACGCCTCAGCCAGCGACGGCATCTTGCCGGCCTGGGCTTTCTCCAGGGTTTGGAACACCATGTTCTGCACGTTAATCCGCGCGACCTCCATCTTGGCCAGCTTGAGCTGAATCAGCTGGAATTGGCCGATGTTCTTGCCCCATAAGGTGCGGCTTTTGGCGTAGTCGATGCACAGCCGGTGGCACTCGTTGATGATGCCCAGCGACATCAGGGCCACACCGATCCGCTCCGCGGAGAAGTTGGCCCGCGCGCTCTCCCGCCCGTCTCCCCCGGTGTGGTTCTCCGTTTCACCGAGCAGACGATCGGGTGAGAGACGAACATGATCGAAGAACAGTTCACCGGTCGGCGACGACATGATGCCCATCTTCTTGAACGGCTTACCCTGAACCAGTCCCGCCATGCCGGTGTCCAGCACGAACGTCAGCACCGGCCGGTTCCGCCTGTCGGCCGAACCATCGTCGAGCTTGGCGTAGACGACCATCACGTCGGCGTAGGGCCCGTTGGTGATGAACGTCTTCTGCCCGCTCAGGATGTAGTCGTCACCGTCCCGCTTGACCGTTGTCTTCATCCCGCCGAACGCATCGGAGCCGGAGTCGGGCTCGGTGATCGCCCACGCCGCGATCTTCTCCAGTGTCATGAGTTCCGGTAGCCAGCGCTCCTTTTGAGCGAGCGTCCCGCGGCTCATGATCGTCGCGGCCCCCAGACCGAGGCTGACACCGACGGCGCTGAGCAAGCCGAGGCTGACCCCGGCCAGCTCGGAGATCAGCACGGCCGCCATCGATCCCTGCGCACCAAGGCCCGCGAATCCGCGGGACGTCTTCTTCTCGCCGTCGTCGTGCCTGGCCTCCTGCTTGGCGCGCTCCTTATCCAGCATGGTCTTGACGGCCTCCGCGGCCATCACGTCAAGACCGAACTCGCTGAACAACTTTCGCGCGATCGGATATGGCGAAATTTCACCGGTCTCCAGCGCATCGAGGTGCGGGCGGATCTCCTTGTCGATGAAACCGCGGATGGTGTCGCGCATCATCAGGTCGGTGTCGGACCATTCGAACATGTTCTGCTCCTTGGTTACTGAGGCAGCCGGGCGGCGATGTCGTCGATCAGCCAGAGGCCATCGGTCTCGATCGTGTCGACGTCGTGCCACCCCGACAGCGTCGAAATCGCGCCGCCCTGAACCGCATACACCTTGCCGGTGATCGGACACTTGTCGGTGGCCAGATAGGCGACCAGCGGCGAGATGTTGGCCGGGCTGAATAGGTCGAGCTCACCGTCCTCGGGCTCGGACATCAGCGCACCCATGCCCGGGGTAGCCAGCGTGAGACGGGTGCGGGCGATCGGTGCGATCGCGTTGACCCGCACCCCGTAGCGCTCCAGTTCCTCGGCGGCGATCAGCGTCAGCGCGGCGATGCCCGCCTTGGCCGAGCCGTAATTGGCCTGGCCCGCGTTGGGCAGTGTCACGCCGGAACCCGACGCGGTGTTGATTACCGCGGCGTTGGGCTGATCACCCGCCTTCGACTGGGCTTTCCAGTACGCCGCCGCGTGATGCAGCATCGCGAAGTGCCCCTTCAGATGGACGGCGATCACCGCGTCCCACTGGGCTTCCTCCATGCCGGCGATGAACGCGTCACGCAGAATCCCGGCGTTGTTGACCAGGATGTCGAGGCCACCGAACTCGTCGATCGCTTGGCGTACAACACTTTCCGCACCTGCCCAGGTGGAGACGTTCTCGGTGTTGACGACAGCCATCCCGCCGGCGGCGTTGATCTCCTCGGCCACCTCATGGGCCGGTCCAGCGTCGGCGCCCTCGCCGTTGTTGCTGCCGCCGAGATCGTTGACCACGACCTTGGCGCCCTCCTTGGCGAACAGCAGCGCGTGTTCGCGGCCGATGCCGCGGCCCCCGCCGGTGATGACCGCGACGCGGCCGTCCAATGCACCCATTGTGTTGTCGGACTCCTTATATCAGTCGGCCACTACGGCCAGGCCGTCGGTGATGACCAAGTCATCCCCGCGCGCCGTTTCAAATGCGTAGCTCGTGGTTCCGTTGCTGCTGCCCACCTTCCAGATCCTGGTTTCCAGGTCGTCGCCGGGAATCACTGGCTTCGAGAAGCGGACCGCAAACCGCTTGAGCCGGTTGACATCCGAATCGGCAAGCTCGGTGAGCACCGCCCACGAGGTGAACGCCATGGTGCACAGCCCGTGCGCGATGATCCCGGGCAGACCGGCACTGATCGCCACCTCCTCGTCGAGGTGAATCGGCATCGGGTCACCGGCCGCGGGCGAGTAACGAAAGGTCTGGTCGTGGTCGACGTGCTGTACGACCTTGGCCACCGGCGCCTGCTCGCGCAGCTTGTCGTCGAATTTATGCTCGGGACTCAGGTCGCCGATCGTCTTGCCGACCGACATACCTCGCACGAACGTCGTGACGTACTGCTCGTTGACCAGTTCACCGTCCAGGGTGCGGCATTCGAGCAGAATCGCGGCGCGGGTACCCTTTTCCAGACCTTGGTAGCCGATCATCTTGCCGCGCGACACCAGCTTGTCGCCTGGGCGAATCGGCCGGTGGAAGTGGAAGTCCTGCTCGCCGTGCACGATTCGCGGGATCGCCTCGACCGGCATCACGTCGACCGCCGGGGTGAGCAGCGCCTCGAAAACGGGGGCGATCGCAAACACCGGTGGCGCAACGTCTCCTTGACGATGCGCACCGATCGGGTCGTTGGTGGCGGCCGCGTACTCAGCCAACCGCTCCCTGGTCACGTCGAATCGCTCGTCGTCAGTCCAGCGATTCAGACCGGTGTCATCGAATTCCAAAGTGTCGGTCACAGATTCAAGCCTTATGCGGAGGCCGACGCCAGGGCGTCGAGCTGGTCGAGCGTCTTGTCGAGCTGCTTGGCGCCGTCCTTCTCCACGGCCTTGCCGAGCGCTCCCTTGATCATCGCGCCCTCGAAGTCGCCGGACACCGAGAACCTCGAACCGCTGTCGGCAGGGTCGATGGTGAAGGTGAATTTGGCCTTGACGCCGGCCATTCCGGTACCGGAAAGCACCAGTAAGCGCGGTGCGTCGACCTGCTCGATCGTCCACTCGATCTTGTTCGCCATCCCCAGCATGACGATCTTGGCGGTCAACTTGGCGCCTTCGGTCACGGCGTCGGGCGGTCCCTCGAGCCACTTCTCGTGGACGGTGAACCACTTGTCCCAGTTGACCAGGTCGGTGACGGTACCCCACAATGCATCCGGGTCGGCCGCCAGTTCGCGGGTTGCTTCGATGTGTCCCATGGTTGTTTCCTCTGTTACGTTTTCGCGTCGCTTCAGCGGTCGGCCCGCTGGTAAGCGGTGACGACGGCCGCGCCGCCGAGTCCGATGTTGTGTTGCAGTGCCGCGGTAACGTTGTCGACCTGCCGCTTGTCGGCCGTGCCGCGCAGCTGCCAGGTCAGCTCGGCGCACTGCGCCAACCCGGTGGCCCCGAGCGGGTGGCCCTTGGAGATCAATCCACCGGACGGGTTGACTACCCACCGTCCGCCGTAGGTGACGTCGCCGTTGTCGATCAGCTTGGGCGCCTCACCCTCGGCGCACAGACCCAACGCTTCATAGAGCAGCAGCTCGTTGGCCGAGAAGCAGTCGTGCAACTCGATGACCTGGAACTCCTCGGGCCCGAGGCCGGACTGATCGTAAACCCGTTGCGCGGCCTGCACATTCATGTGGTAACCGATCAGTCCCTTGCAGGTGCCATCGAAGCTGTTGGCGAAGTCGGTCGTCATCGCCTGTCCGACGATTTCCACCGCCTGGCCGGCCAGATTGTGCTTGTCCACGAACGCCTCCGAAGCCAGGATCGCCGCTCCGGACCCGTCCGAGGTCGGCGAGCACTGGAGTTTGGTCAACGGGTCGTAGATCATCCGCGCCGCGAGGATGTCCTCCAGCGAGTAAGACTCCTGGAACTGCGCGTACGGGTTGTTGACGGAATGCTTGTGGTTCTTGTAGCCGATCTTCGCGAAATGCTCTGCGGTGCTGCCGAACTGCTGCATGTGCTCGCGGCCTGCCGCGCCGAACATCCACGGCGCCGGCGGAAACCGCACCTCGGAGATCTCCGCCATCGCCATGATGTGCTTTTCCATCGGGTTCGTCCGGTCGTCATAGGTCGACTCCAGCGAACCGGGTTTCATCTTCTCGAAGCCGAGTGCAATCGTGCATTCGGCCAGTCCGCCGCGAATCGCTTGCGCGGCAAGGTACAGCGCGGTCGACCCGGTCGAACAGTTGTTGTTGACGTTGACGATTGGAATACCGCTCAAGCCAAGCTCATAGAGCGCACGCTGGCCCGAGGTCGACTCGCCGTAGACGTAGCCGACGTAGCCCTGCTCGATGACGGAGTAGTCGATACCGGCGTCTTGGAGCGCCTTGGTGCCCGATTCTCGGGCCATGTCCGGGTAATCCCAGTTCTCCCGGCGGCCTGGCTTTTCGAACTTCGTCATCCCCACACCGATGACATAGACCTTGTTTGACATGACACTCCCTCGTACTTTCTCGGTCTCGCAACGAAACATACACACCTGATTGTATCTTTGCAATGGCGCGGAGTGCGACGCGGCGTGTTCTCGCGTGGAGGTGGAATCAGTCCGTGGCGTCGACGATCAGTATCCCGTCGACAATGATGCGCAACTGCTCGCAGGCACGGTCCCAGCGCCTGCGCGGCCGATCGGTGTCACGGTCGACGAAACTCGCGAGCAGGATCCCGCGCAGCGCGTCCATTGCGGTGTAGACGAAATTACGCAGATCTTTGCGCGCGGCGTGGTCGGGCACCAGCTGCGCGATCGCCGAGATCAAGGTGCTGTTGACAAGCGGTTCCACGCGTTCAATGTGAGCGGCTAGCACGGAGTCGGTGCGCGCCGCGACCCAAAGTTCAACCGTGGCAACGAACATCGGGCCCTGATGCGCCTCCCATAGGAAATCCAACACGGTCGAGACGGGATCGCTGGTCGCTTGCATTCGGCCGAACTCACGCATAGCCGCCTGCACCCGCTGCTGGGCAAGATGTTCGATCGCCGCCACCACCAGGTCTTCTTTGGCGCGGAAGTGATGGATCTGCGCTCCGCGGGTGACACCGGCGCGCTCGGCGACGCGCGGCGTCGTGGTGCCCGCGTAGCCATAGGTCACTAGGCATTCGATAGTGGCGTCGAGCAGGCGCGTCCGCATGGCAGCGCTACGCTCGGCTTGTGTGCGTCGAGCACGTCGTTCGCTGACTTCCGCCACCCTTGCTACCGCCCTGGTCTCCTGGATCACTTACGTTCTATAGGGAATGTACCTTAGCGGAGGGGCGTCGCCGCATCAGACGAATCGGAGCTGCCCTCAGTGCATGTGCCGCGGGCACATCGAGGCGATGCTGGCGCCGACGAAAAACCCGGCGTGGTAGCCGTCCAGGTTGGTCCGTGCCATCGCCTCGTTGGCGACGTCGCTCGTCTGCTTGCCCTGATCGAGCTCGTCGCAGACCTCGCGGCCGGCGGCGATCGCCGCTGGGCCGGACGCGAAGCTAATACCCCGGGCCGAGAGCGCCCCCAGAAAGTTGCTGCCGCTGTCGTTGTCGGCGTGCGCGAACGCGGTCTGACCCAAGATGCCGACAAGTGCGTCGGTCAGAACGAGGCCGACCAGTAGTGAGCGCAGAGGGCTGAGAATACGCATTTTGGGGACGCCGACCTCGGCGGGCGCCTGTGCGAATAGTGATGTCATTTCAGCCTCCGATCTCGGGTTTGTGGTGAATACGCCGACGGGTGTCGACCGCGCCGTCAGGACAGGATGGGAATGAGACCCGCGGCGAAGATCAGGTAGAGCAGTGCGGAGATGGCGAGCCGCGTGGGGGTGAGCTTGTTGGCGCGCATCGTCGCCAGCAGATAGGTAATGGCGGCGATGGTGATCGCGCCGGACCACAGCAGGGCATGATCGAGGCGCCAATCGGTGAACAGCAGTCCCAAGCCGCTGGGAACAGTGGCTTGGATCATCATGGCTCCGGAGATATTGGCAAGGGCGAGTTGGGTTTTGCCCTGTCGGACCCAGATGATCGCGTTCATGATCTCAGGCAGCTCGGTGGCGATCGGGGACAGCAGCAGCGCGGTCACCGCGCCGGACAGTCCCAGCATCGGAGCGATGACGTCGAGCTGGTGGACGAACAGCTGCGACGACACGAAGATCACTACCAACGCTCCCAGCGTCTGAGCCAGCACGGCCGCGTTCGACGGCTGGATCGCCCGTGGTTGCAGCTTCAGCGGCTCGAGATCCTCGGCGGTGTCGCCGTCTTGCCCACCGCGGATCTCACGCCAGAAGTAGACGCCGTAGATCGCGAAGAACAGCACACCCAGCCACGGCTTCACCGCGAACGCCACCAGCCCGAGCGCGACCTTGACGACGAAGACTGCCATGAACCAACGCTGGTCACGGGCGAGGCGCTGGGTCTGAGCTGGGGTGAAGCCGCCGGCATCGACGGCTTGCGCGTCGTCGGACTCGACGACGGAGCGCCTGACCAGAGTCGCCGCCCCGACACCGACCAAGACCTTCTCCCGGCTGCGGGCGCGGCGGCGCAACAACAGAACCGCGCCCGTCACCCCGTAGGCGACGGTGGCCAGCACCAACGGGCCGCCCATCGCGGCGCCCACGCCGATGTTGCGGACGTCGGCGGTGGGCCCGGTCGTGACCGCGACGAGAGTGACCACCGACTCCGGCAACGCGGTGCCGAAGGCGGCGAGAACCGTTCCGACGGCCATCGTGCCGAGGTTCAGTCGCTGGCCGAGCCACTCCACGGCGTTGACGAACCACTCACAGGACAGGTAGATCGCGATCGCACAGGCGAGCAGGATCACGATGTGCACCATGTGAGCTCCGCCTTCCTCATGCCGCGGGCGCGAACGATTGCGTTGGGCTGCCACCCATCTTGCATCACATTTCGATAGTTTCGCAAATGTTAAAGTTTTTCGATATGTCGAAATGGGACGTGGGGAACACGCCAGAATGGATGCCGATATGGCACAACAAAAAGATCGGGTGGCCGAAACCGCGCAGGCCGGCGCCTTGTCGGCCGAGCCGACCAGACCCCAGCTCGAGTCAGCGGCCAGCACGTTCGCGCTGCTGAGCAATGCAGCTCGGCTGCACGTACTCTGGCTGGCCGCCCAGGACAGCCTCGACGTCACGGCGCTGGCAGAACGCACTGGCCTCGGGGTGGCCACCATGAGCCAACACCTGACCAAGCTTCGGTTGGCCGGCCTGATCAGCGCCCGCAAAGAGGGCCGTCGTCACATCTACACGGTCGACGACCCGCACATCTTGACCCTCATGCAGCAGATCTTCGCCCACATCGCGCCGGATGGAAGTCTGGCGCCGGATCCGTAAAGAACCGCCTATCAAGGAATTTCGGTTAGAGCGTGGCCGGGCGGATGACGACCACGGACTTCGTCGTCGACCCCTGATCCCGCAACAGCGCAAAAACCTGGCCGTCCGCGGTATGCGCGGCGTAGACGCCGTCGACACCCGCCGGCTCCAGCGCCCGGCCGTTGGCGACGGAGCCGGCTTCTTCGTCGGAAATTTGACGATGCGCAAACATCAGCAGACACGCCTCGTCCAGAGTCAGGGTCAGCCCGGGCCGTTCGGAGAGGTCCTCGAGCGAGCGGGCCCGCTCGACGTCGAACCGGCCAACCCGGGTGCGCCGCAGCGCGATCAGATGACCGCCGACCGACAACGTCGCGCCGACGTCGCGGGCCAGGGCACGGATGTAGGTCCCAGACGAACAGTCCACCTCGACGTCGACGTCGACCAAGTGGTCGTGGCGACGCACCGCGCGCACCTCGAAACGATCGATGCACACCGGCCTGGCGGCCAGTTCGACGGTGCGCCCCTCGCGGACCAGCCGATAGGCGCGCTGGCCGTCGACCTTGATCGCGCTGACAGCCGACGGCACCTGCGCGATGTCGCCGCGCAATCGGGCGATCGCCGCCTCGATCGCGTCATCGGTCACGTCCCGGGCCGACACCTGTTGCGTGACTTCGCCTTCCGCGTCATCGGTGGAGGTGGCCTGGCCGAGCCGGATGGTGGCCGCATAGGACTTCGACGTCTCGGTCACCAGACCCAGAATCTTGGTGGCGCGCTCGATCCCGATTACCAAAACCCCGGTGGCCATCGGATCCAACGTCCCGGCGTGACCGACCCGCCGCGTGCCGAAGATCCGCCGACAGCGGCCCACGACATCATGACTTGTCATCCCGGCCGGCTTGTCGACGACGACAACGCCCGGGTTCATAGGGTGATCGCCGTCAGCACCAGGTCGCGGTCCACCGACCACCGGCCGGCCAGGGCGCTCAGGGGTGGCCCCGAAAGCGTGTCCCCGTCGATCAGGATCGTCGATTCGAAACCACCGGTGGAACCCGACTCGTCGACGGTGAAGGTGATGTGCGCGTCTTCGAAGCCGAGCCAGCGCTTGGTCAGCGGGAACCACGCCTTGTAGGTTGCTTCCTTAGCGCAGAACAGGATTCGGTCCCAATGCATGCCGGATGGCAGGGCAGCCATCTCGGTGCGCTCGACCGGTAAGCTGATCGCGTCGAGCACGCCGTCGGGCAACACGTCGTGTGGCTCGGCGTCGACCCCCAGCGATCGGACCGTACCGGCCCGACCGACAACCGCGCCGCGATAGCCCGCCGTGTGGGTGATGCTGCCGACCACGCCATCGGGCCAGCACGGCTCGCCCTTCTCCCCCTTGAGGATCGGAACTGGCGGAAACCCGAGCTCGCCCAACGCGATACGGGCGCAATACCGGACAGTGATGAACTCGTTGCGCCGCTTGGCCACCGACCGCTCGATGAGCGGTTCCTCTTCGGCCATCGGCGTCAACCCTGGTGGGTCGGAATATAATTCGGCGCAGGCCAGATCGCCGACGCTGGGCAGCACCGCCGACATCAAGGTGGACAGGGTCATCGACCTACCGTTGCCGCAGCCGGTCTCGGAACTGCTGAGCCTGCGCCTTCATCTCGGCGGTGATGACGAAGTGGCCGCCGAAGTCGTTGAGGTAGCCGGGCGCGTACTGCGGGTCGGGCAAGATCTGGCGCAACCAGCTGTAGGGCTTGCGGCGCCGCCACTCGCGGGGATAACCGACCGACACCTCTTCAAAGCGGATGTCGTCGTACCAGGTGGTGCGCGGGATGTGCAGGTGCCCGTAGACCGAGCACACCGCGTTGTAGCGGGTGTGCCAGTCCGCGGTCTCGGTGGTTCCACACCACAGCGAGAACTCCGGGAGGAACAACGCGTCGCAGGGCTGGCGGACCATCGGGAAGTGGTTGACCAATACCGTGGGGTTCATCCAGTCCAGGTCGTCGAGACGCTTGCGGGTCGCCGCGAGGCGTTCGTGACACCACGCTTCACGCGTCGGATAGGGCTCCGGCGAGAGCAAGAACTCGTCGGTGCACACGACGTTCCGTTCCCGCGCGATCGCCATCCCTTCCGCCTTGGTCGTCGCGCCCCTGGGCAGGAACGAGTAGTCGTAGAGCAGAAACAGCGGCACGATAGTCGCCGGACCGCCGCGCTCGGTCCAGACCGGGAACGGGTGCTCGGGACTGACGACGCCCAACTCGTCGCACATGTTGACCAGATAGTCGTAGCGGTCGCGCCCGAAGACCTGCATCGGGTCCTTGGTCGTCGTCCACAGCTCGTGGTTGCCGGGCACCCAGATCACTTTGGCGAACCGTCGTCGTAGCAGGTCCAGCGCCCAGCGGATCTCGTCGGTGCGCTCGGCGACGTCGCCGCACACGATCAGCCAGTCGTCCGGCGTCGACGGATAGAGGGATTCGGTGACGGGCTTGTTGCCCACGTGGCCGGTGTGCAGATCCGATACCGCCCACAGTGTCGGCTGCCGAGCGGTCGGGGGCTGTTGCCCATGTTCTTGCCAAGCCACGACTACCCAGCCTAACGGCTGGTCGCTGTGACCCTGCGAACGCTCCGCCGGCAAGCGGACTAGAACAGGTTCTCGTTTACTGTGTGGCGGCGTGGGTGCGACTTGTAAACTCCCCGCAGTGCTCGACTGATGTTCGACGACGATGCGGGCCGTGCAGCGGCCCGAGGAGGCGCCGGACTGCGAATCTCCGAGGGGGTGTCATGGCCGGCAAGCTGCGACTACTGGCAGCGTTCGGTGCCCTGCTCACGGCGGTGTTCGTGACCTGGCAAAGCGCGCCGCCGGCCACGGTCGGTGGATCCACGGTCGAGCTGCGGTCCACCGCCGCGCCGATGGACCCTCCCACCACGATGAAAAGTCCGATCGTGGCGACCACGGACCCGAGCCCGTTCGACCCCTGCCGAGACATCCCGTTCGACGCGGTCCAGCGACTCGGCCTGGGCTTCACCCCGCCGATACCCGAAGAGGGACTGCGCTGCCACTTCGACGCGGGGAACTATCAATTGGCGGTCGAACCGATCATCTGGCGCACATACGCCCAGTCGCTGCCCGCGGACGCGGTCGAGACGACCGTCAACGGCCATCGCGCCGCGCAGTGGTGGAACCTCAAGCCGACCTACCACAACAGCTACTTCTATTTCTCCTGCATGCTGGCCTTCAAAACCAGCTACGGGCTGATCCAGCAGTCGCTGTTCTACTCGACGATCTACTCGAGCCCCGAAGTCGACTGCCCGGCCACGAACCTGCAGCGCGCCAATGAGCTTTCGCAGTACTACAAGTTCTGAGCCGGCCGTCGCCATAATCTGATGCGGTGACGACCACCTCCCACCGGCCCGCCGGGTCGACGTTGCGCACCCTGCCCAGACGACTCGTCAGCCGCGCACTCGCCCGGACGCTGCGACTGGCCCCGCCGACGACGAGCTTCACCGTCAGCGAGGTCAAGATCCCGATGCGCGACGGTGTCGAACTGGTTGCCGACGTCTACGAGCCGACCGGAGAGGTCGTCGGCACCCTGCTGGCCCGCGGGCCCTACGGTCGCGCCTTCCCATTCTCGATCGTGTTCGCCGACCTTCACGCCGCCCGCGGCTATCGCGTCGTGCTGCAGAGCGTGCGCGGGACTTTCGGTTCTGGCGGAGAGTTTTCGCCGATGGTCAACGAGGCGGCCGACGGGTCGGACACAGTCGAGTGGATGCGCCGGCAGCCGTGGTTCACCGGCCTATTCGCCACCATCGGAATCTCGTACCTGGGGTTCACCCAGTTCGCACTGCTGCAGGATCCGCCGCCCGAACTCGTCACGAGCGTGATCGTCGCGGGTCCGCACGACATGAGCCTATCGGCGTGGGGCACCGGCGCGTTCACGGTCAACGACTTTCTGGGCTGGAGCAATCTGGTTGCGCATCAAGAGGATCCGGGCCGCATCCGCGCCGGCATCCGCCAACTGCGGGCGCAGAAGAGCGTGGTGCGGGCCGCCGGTGAGGCGCCGCTGGGTGCGGCCGGGCGCGCGCTGCTCGGCGACGGGGCGCCGTGGTGGGAGTCGTGGCTGACTCCCCCGGCGGACGACAACCCGTTCTGGGGACCGCTGAAGGTCGACTCCGCTTTAGACCAGATCGAGGTGCCGCTGCTACTGCTCAGCGGCTGGCAAGACCTGTTCCTACCCCAGACGTTGTACCAATTCCGGCATCTGCGCGAGCGCGGGGTCGACGTGGCCTTGACCATGGGGCCGTGGACCCACACGCAGCTGCTCTTCGCGGGGCTACCCACTCTCGCCCGGGAAACCCAGGACTGGTTGGACATTCACCTCGCCGGTCGTCCGGCCACTCCGCGGTCCAACCGATTTCGGTTCTGGGTCGGCAACGAGGGCTGGCGGGAATTATCCGACTGGCCGCCCACCGCCACAGACCGCGCGCTGTATCTGCAGCCGGGTGGCGGCCTGGCCGACACCGCCCCCGCCCCCGGATCCTCGGCGAGTTTCCGATACGACCCGACCGATCCGACACCCAGCATCGGTGGCCGACTGCTCTCCCCCGATAGCGGCTACCGCGACGACACCTCGCTTGCGGCCCGCCGCGACGTGCTCAGCTTCACCAGCGACGCGCTCACCACCGATCTCGTCGTGCACGGCTGCCCGGTCGCGGAATTGGCGCATAGCTCCGACAACCCGTTCATGGACGTCTTCGTTCGGATCAGCGAGGTCGATGCCAAGGGCCGCTCCCGCAACGTCAGTGACGGCTATCGGCGGCTGAGCGAGCCGACCGACCACATCAGCCTCGAGCTGGACGCGATCTCGCACCGGTTCCGCGCCGGGACCCGGATCCGGGTGCTGATCGCCGGCGGCAGCCATCCCCGCTTCGAACGTAACCTCGGCGGCGGCGAGGCGACGTCGACGGCCAGCCAATTGGCACCGTCCACCCACGAGGTGCGCTTGGGCACATCGCGGATCGTGTTCCCGGTCGGCTCCTGATGGACGCCTTCGACGAATGGCGCAGCGGCGGAACGGAACTGCTCTGGAAGTCGACCACCGCGGCCAATGCCGGAGCCGAGGTCACGGTCTTCACCCGCCGGTGCGGCACGCCGGGGGCGCCGGCTCTGGTCTGCGTGCACGGCTTTCCCACGGCAAGCATCGACTTCCTCGCGCTGACCCGCGAGCTCGGCGCCGACTTCGATATCTACCTGCTCGACTTTCCGGGCTACGGACTTTCGGACAAACCGACCGCCCCGTACGTGTACTCGCTGTACGACGATGCGCGGCTGCTGATCAGCGCGATCACCCAACATTGGCGGCTGACCGACTACATGATGCTGACTCATGACCGCGGCAGCAGTATCGGCATGATCGCGCTGTCGATGTTCGACGACCTCGAAGATGCGCGCCCGCCGTCCGAGGTCATCTTCACGAACGCGAATATCTATCTCCCACTTGCCAATCTGACCGGATTCCAGAAAGCCCTACTGGATCCGACCGTGGCGCGAAGCACTGCGCGCGCCACCACTCCCGAGATGCTGGCCGCGGGCATGGGTGCGACGACGTTCATGCCCCGACGAAGCGCGGACGACCCCGAGATCGCTGCTTTGGCGCAGTGCTTCGCACACAATGACCAGGCGGCGGTGTTGGCGGACACTATCCAATATCTGCACGAACGGGCCGCCCACGAAACCAATTGGCTGCAGGCGCTTTCCGCCATCGACATCAACACCAGCCTGGTGTGGGGTCTACACGACAACGTCGCGCCGGTCCGGGTTGCGAACTACGTGTGGCAGGAGTTTTTACGGGACAAGCCAGGACTGAACCGCTATTGGATACTGCCGAGCGCTGATCACTATCTGCAGTGCGATGCCCCCGCGCAGTTGGCGGACGTCGTGCGACTGACGGCCGCCGCCGAGCCCACATCGCTGTGCACGATCGGCGACTGGCCCGAGGGTGCGGTGCTCGTCGACCAGACTCCGTGAGAAAACGCGTTATTCGACGGCGTCGCGGACGCGGTCGGCGACCGCACGCAGCGACGCCTCGTCGTAGATCGGTTGGCCCAACGGCGGATCGGTGAGCGGCAACGGCACCCAACTGGTACAGCCTGCATAGTCCGGCGTTCGGGGCAACTCGATCGGGTCCAGCAGCGGGATGGCCTGCACCACCAGAACGGCGAGGCGGTGTTTCGGGCGAAAGTCCACGCGGTCGCGGCGCACCGAGTCCGCGGTCCAGATGTGCAGGTCCTCGAGCGCATCGACGTTGTCCGGCCGGTTGACGGGCAGCGCCGCAACGACTTTCGCCGCCGCCCGCACCACGAGGCGGTCGTCATCGCTGTCAGTCGCCGCTATCTCGAGCAGATCGCGGAACTCGGGTCGCACCCGTTCGACATGGCTGTGCGCGACTGTCGGGAACAACAGGAAGTCCCGGGCCACGGTGACGTCGAACCGCTTCTCGCCGATTCCGCCCTTACGCAGCAGTACCCGCTGCCGCCCGTTCAGCAGCGCGTGCACCACCGCGCTCCACTCCTTGAGCGCCGGCGTCGTCGCGGTCACCGGGCAGCGAGGCGCCGCAACGGCGGATCGGTCTTGGGCGGCTGGCGACGCTCCGGCAGGGCGTGCAGCAGCCGGGTCGTCGTCGCCGCGACATCGGCCACGGCCGCCTCGAAAGCCTCGGCGTTGGCCGACGAAGGTCGGGTGAAGCCGCTGACCTTGCGGACATATTGCCGGGCCGCCGCCTCGATTTCCTCGGTGGTCGCCGGCGGCTCGAGACCGCGCAATTCAGTGATGTTCCGGCACATGTCTCAACGATAGGTCGGCCGGTGACTACGGTTGGTTTTTATGACTGATGACATCTTGTTGATCCACACCGACGAGCGGGTGCGGACGCTGACCCTGAACCGGCCGCAATCACGTAACGCGCTGTCAGCCGCGCTGCGGGACCAATTCTTTGGCGCACTGGCCGACGCCGAGACCGACGACGACGTCGACGTCATCATCCTCACCGGCAGCGACCCGGTGTTCTGCGCCGGGCTGGACCTGAAGGAACTTGGCGGTCAGACGGCGCTGCCGGACATCTCGCCGCGATGGCCGGCATTGAGCAAACCCGTCATCGGCGCCATCAATGGCGCGGCCGTCACCGGCGGCTTGGAGCTTGTGCTGTATTGCGACATCCTGATCGCTTCCGAGCACGCGCGATTCGCCGACACCCACGCCCGGGTGGGCCTGCTGCCGACGTGGGGCCTGTCGGTGCGGCTCCCCCAGAAGGTTGGCGTCGGACTCGCCCGCCGGATGAGCATGACCGGTGATTACCTCTCGGCGCAGGACGCGTTGCGCGCCGGTCTGGTGACCGAGGTGGTGCCGCACGACGAGTTGCTGTCCGCCGCCCGCAAGGTCGCCGAAAGCATCGTCGGCAACAATCAGAGCGCGGTGCGCGCGCTGCTGTCGTCCTACCACCGGATCGACGATTCGCAGACCGGTGAGGGCCTGTGGCTGGAAGCGACTGCGGCACGGGCCTTTCGGACATCGGGCGACGACATCGCGGCCAACCGCGAGGCAGTACTACAGCGCGGTCGCGCACAGGTGCGCTAGCGGGTTCCGGCCCCATCGATCAAGGCCCGTCTTGTAACGAGCGCGGCTGTCAAACAGGCTTTTCGATGTCGACCGCAGCGTGGTCGTTCAGTTTCCTGAGGACTCGGCATGGGCTGCCCACCGCCAGCACACCGGCCGGAATGTCCCTGACGACGACACTTCCCGCTCCGATCACCGAATTCTCGCCGATGGTCACTCCGGGGCACACGATGACGCCCGCACAGAGCCAGGCGTTGTCGGCGATCACGATTGGAGCGGCGGATTCCCAGCCTGCCCGTCGGGATTCGTGATCGTCGACGGGGTGAAGGGCCGTAACAAGTTGTACGCGTGGACCGATTTGCACGTGGTCGCCGATTGCGATCGATGCGCAGTCGAGAAGGATCGCATCGTAGTTGATGAAGCAGCCTGCCCCCACCGAGATGTTGGTGCCGTAGTCACACTGAAACCGCGGGAGAATCTGCGAGCCCCTGCCCAGCGATCCGAGAAGTTCGTGCAACACGTCCTCATCGCCGGCGTTGAACGCCGTGAGTAGCCGTCGGCAGGTTTCACGTCCCGCTACCAATTCGGGATCGTCGGCGCGATACGACTCGCCGCTCAGCATTCGCTCGCGCTGACTCCTCATCTACCGGTCACCGCCCAATCCCCCGACACCGCCCGCCATCCGACGAAAATTAACCGCAAGACGATGAACGCGCTCAGCCCGGACCAGATGCCGGCCAAGCCCCAGTCGAACTTCAGCGACAGCCAGATCGGCGGCAGGAAGCCCACCAACGCGCTGACGACGGTGGCTGTGCGCATGAACGCCGCGTCTCCCGCGCCGAGCAAAACACCGTCCAGCGCGAAAACAATTCCCGCCAAAGGCAATTGGGCGACCATGAACCACCACGGCACACCGACCGCGGACAGCACCGAGCCGTCGTCGGTGAACAGCCGAGGCAGGGTGGAAGCGCCGGCAGCGAACACGATGGCCAACCCGGTTGCGGCAACCGCGGACCACACCGTCACGCGCCGCGCGGTCGCCATCGCGAGCGGAAGGTCAACGGCACCCAACGCCGCGCCGACCAACGCCTGCGCGGCGATGGCCAACGAATCGAGAACCAGCGCAAGGAAATTCCACAGCTGCAGCACCACCTGGTGGGCGGCCACCGCCGCGGCGCCGAAGCGGGCCGCCACCGCGGCGGCGGAGACGAAGCACGCCTGAAACGCCAACGTCCGCACCACCAGGTCACGCCCCAGCACGATCTGGGCGCGCAGCGCTCGACCATCGACTCGCAGCGGCACCCCCTCGCCTAGCAACGCACGGGCGAAAAGCAGCGCGGCCAGCCACTGACCGGACAGGTTGGCGACGGCCGAACCGGCCAATCCCAATCGGGGCAAGCCCAGCCAGCCGTAGACCAGCAACGGACACAGCAGCGCAGACAGGCCGAACCCGGCGATCACGTAGCGCAGCGGACGGACGGTGTCCTGCACGCCGCGCAACCACCCGTTTCCCGCCAGCGACACCAAGATCGCCGGTGCGCCCATGATCGCAATGCGCAGCCACGGCAGCGCCCCGCTCGCGATGTCGCGCGAGCCCGCGATCAGAGAGACCATCGGCACCGCCGCCGCCTGTACCACCACGACGATCAGTGCACCCAGACCCACCGCAAGCCAGGTCGCCTGAACCCCTTCGGTCACCGCCGAGATGCGGTCGCCCGCACCGTAATAGCGGGCCGAACGCGCGGTGGTGCCGTACGACAGGAATGTCAGCTGCGACCCGACCATGCCGAGAATCAGTCCGCCGATCGCCAGTCCCGCCAGACTCAGCGCGCCGAGTCGGCCCACAATCGCGGTGTCGAGGAGCAGATACAGCGGCTCGGCCGCCAGCACACCGAGGGCCGGAAGTGCCAACTGTGCGATCTGCCGGCCACCCGGTCGCCCCCGGACGGGTTCGTTCACCCCAGAGCGGCGCTCAGCGCGGCCACGACGTCGTCGACCGATCCCGTGGTCGAGTAGCCGGCGGCAAGTCTGTGACCGCCGCCGCCGAAGGTCGATGCCACAGCCGACAGGTCGACGGCGCTCTTGGCTCGCATCGACACCGACCACTGTTGCGGCTCAATCTCTTTGAACACCGCAGCGACTTCCGCCTGCTGCGTGGTACGGACGATGTCGACGATGCTTTCGACTTCCTCAGGTCGCGCGTTGACCCACTCCTGGTTGGTGACGACGGCGTAGACCAGACCGCCACCGTCGGCAGCGTCGGGCACCAGCTGTGCCGAGCCGAGCACCCGGGACAGCATCGACAGCCAGGCGAAGGGATGGGTGTCCATCAGCGACCGGGTGATCGCCGTGTTATCGATACCGATCTCGACCAGGCGCGCCGCCAGCCGGTAGGCGTTCGCGCTGGCCCACCGAAACGACCCGGTGTCGGTGGTCAGACCCGCGTACAAGCAATACGCCACCTCGGTGTCGATCGGCTTGTCCCACGCGTCGAGCAGCTCGGCGACCATCATCGTGGTGGAATCCGCCGCCGGCTCCACGAAGTTCGCGGTGCCGAACATCTGGTTCGACGCATGATGGTCAATCACCAGCACGTCGTGGCCCGCGCCCGCCATGTCGCGGAGGTCGCCGAGCCGATTCACACTCGGAATATCAACGGTGACAACGAGATCGACATCTCGGCGCATGGCGGCGGGATCGACCAGGAGCTGCGTACCGGGCAGTGACCGCAACGACTCAGGGAGCGCGGCCGGCGCGGCGAAACTGACCTCGACGGACTTGCCGCACCGGTCGAGCACCAGGCCCAGCGCGAACCCGGCGCCGATCGTGTCGGCGTCGGGATGGACATGACAGACCACTCCGACCGTGGCTGCGGCATCGAGCACCTTCGCCGCCCCGATGGCGTCGACGCGTTGTGCCGCAGCTGATTCAGTCTTCGCGTTGATCGTCGTCACCGGCGCCTTTCCCGTTTTCGGTTGGTGCCCCCGTGCTCATTTGCCCGGCTCCTTCTCGGGCCGCTGGGCGGCCCGGATCGTCACCGGGCGTGTCATCGTCATCATCACTCGTGCGGTACGGATCGGCGTCGCCGGCCGGTGTGGCTCCCTGCCGAACCCGGGCGAGATCGGCGTCTGCGGCCCGCGCGCGCGCCAGCAACTCCTCCATCTTCTGCACGGAGTCGGACACCGTGTCGCGGATGAAGCTCAGCGTCGGCGTGAAACGCACACCCGTGCCGGCCCCAACCTTGCTGCGCAGCACACCCTTTGCACGTTCGAGCGCCGCCGCGGCCCCCTCGTAGTCGGGTTCGTCGTCGAGGGTGGAGCCCATCACCGTGTAGTACAGCGTCGCGTCATGCAGGTCGCCGGTCACTTTGGCGTCGACGATGGTGACTCCGACCAAGCCCGGGTCCTTGATCTCGTACTCGATCGCCGTGGCGACGATCTCAGAGATCCGCTTGGCCAACCGGCGCGCCCGCGCCGGGTCAGCCATGCCGCCGGTTCAGCTTGTCGGAGCTCATACTCAGACGCGCTCCTTCTCGACCAGCTCGTAGGTCTCGACGACGTCGCCCTCTTTGAGGTCGGAGTAGGTCAGCGTAAGACCGCATTCGTAACCGTCGCGGACCTCGGTGACATCGTCCTTCTCCCGTCGTAGCGACGACACCGTGAGGTTTTCGGCCACCACGATGTTGTCTCGCAGCAACCGGGCCTTGGCGTTGCGCCGCACCACGCCGGACTGCACCAGGCAACCCGCGATGAGACCGACCTTCGAAGACCGGAACAGCGCGCGGATCTCCGCCCGACCCAGCTCCTTCTCCTCGTAGATCGGCTTGAGCATGCCCTTGAGCGCGCTCTGAATCTCGTCGATGGCCTGGTAGATCACCGAGTAGTAGCGGATGTCGACACCCTCGCGGTTGGCCAGCTCGGTAGCCTTTCCCTCCGCGCGGACGTTGAACCCGATGATGATCGCGTCCGATGCCGACGCCAGGTTGACGTTGGTCTCGGTCACGCCACCGACACCGCGATCGATGACCCGCAATTCCACCTCGTCGTCGATCTCGATTCCCAGCAGGGCTTCTTCCAGAGCCTCGACGGTTCCGGAGTTGTCGCCCTTCAGGATCAGGTTCAGCTGACTGGTTTCCTTCAGCGCTGCATCCAGGTCGTCCAGGCTGATTCGCTTGCGCGAACGTGCAGCCAAGGCATTCCGCTTGCGTGCACTGCGCCGGTCGGCGATCTGACGGGCGATCCGGTCTTCGTCGACGACCAGCAGGTTGTCACCCGCACCAGGCACCGAGGTGAACCCGATGACCTGCACCGGCCGCGACGGCAGCGCCTCGTGGACATCCTCGCCGTGCTCATCGACCATCCGGCGGACGCGACCGTAGGCGTCACCCGCAACAATCGAGTCGCCGACTCGCAGCGTGCCGCGCTGGATCAGCACGGTGGCCACCGGGCCGCGACCGCGGTCCAGGTGAGCTTCGATCGCCACGCCCTGAGCTTCCATATCGGGGTTGGCCCGCAGATCCAGGGCGGCGTCGGCGGTCAGCAGGACCGCTTCCTCCAGCGCCTCGATGTTCGTGCCGGCCTTGGCCGAGATGTCGACGAACATCGTGTCGCCGCCGAAGTCCTCGGCGACCAAGTTGTACTCGGTGAGCTGGGCCCGGATCTTGGCCGGGTCGGCGCCTTCCTTGTCGATCTTGTTGACCGCCACCACGATGGGCACGTCGGCTGCCTGCGCGTGGTTGATCGCCTCCACCGTCTGCGGCATGACACCGTCGTCGGCGGCGACCACCAGGATCGCGATGTCGGTGGCCTTGGCACCACGGGCACGCATGGCGGTGAACGCCTCGTGACCCGGGGTGTCGATGAAGGTGATCAGCCGTTCGTTGCCCTCGAAGTCGACCCCGACCTGGTAGGCACCGATGTGCTGGGTGATGCCACCGGCCTCGCCCTCGCGGACGCTGGCGTTTCGGATGGTGTCCAGCAGTCGCGTCTTACCGTGGTCGACGTGACCCATCACGGTCACCACCGGCGGACGGGTCTGCAGGTCGTCCTCGCCGCCTTCGTCTTCGCCGTAGGTCAGGTCGAAGGACTCCAGCAGCTCACGGTCCTCGTCCTCTGGGCTGACGACCTGGACGACGTAGTTCATCTCGCTGCCCAGCAGCTCGAGGGTCTCGTCGCCGACCGACTGGGTCGCGGTCACCATCTCACCGAGGTTGAACAGCGCCTGCACCAGCGAGGCCGGGTTGGCGTCGATCTTCTCGGCGAAGTCACTCAGCGACGCGCCGCGGGCCAGACGGATCGTCTCGCCGTTGCCGTGCGGCAACCGCACACCACCAACGACCGGTGCCTGCATGTTCTCGTATTCGGCGCGTTTCGCCCGCTTCGACTTGCGGCCACGTCGTGGCGCACCGCCGGGACGTCCGAATGCACCGGCAGCGCCACCGCGCTGACCGGGGCGTCCACCACCGCCGCCACCGCCGGGCCGGCCGCGGAAACCGCCGCCACCTCCAGGCGGGGCACCGACTCCGCCGCCACCTCCGCCGCCGCGGTAGTTACCGCCACCGCCGCCGCCGGGGCGTCCACCCCCGGCGGGAGCACCTGGCCGGCCGCCGGGGGCGGGCCGGGGACCGCCGGGACGTGCGGGCCGACCCGCAGCGCCGGCCGGGCGCGGCGGCATGTTGCCTGGTGAGGCGCCACCTGGCCGTGGAGCTCCGGGACGAGGCGCACCCGGACGGGGCGCCTGGGGACGCGGCATAGCAGGACGCTCTACCGGCTGCGCCGAGGAGAACGGGTTGTTGCCGACGCGCGGCGTGCGGGCCGCCGGCTTCGGGGCAGCCGGACGCGGGCCCGGCGTCGGGCCGGGACGGGTCGGGCTCGGTCCCGGAGCCGCAGCCGGCGGCTGTTCGACAGCCGGGGCCGGTGCTTGGGCAGTGGGCTCCGGCGCGACGGGTGGCGCAGGCGCTGGGGTAGGTGCCGGGGCAGCGGGTTTCGGGGCGGCGGGCTTGGCCGCCGTTGCCTTCGCGGCGGGCTTAGCGGGCGCCGCGCCGTTGCCGGATGCCGTCTCCGGGGCGGGCTTGCCGCCGCCGAACGACTCACGCAGTCGACGCGCGACGGGCGCTTCGACTGTCGATGACGCGGATTTAACGAATTCGCCTTGTTCGCCTAAGCGGGCGAGTACTTCCTTGCTGGTGACACCGAGTTCCTTAGCCAACTCGTGTACGCGGGCCTTGCCTGCCACTACATCTCCTGTCTATGAGGCGACAGCGGTGGTAGGCCGCGCCTCGGGTACTAGCTGTAACGCATCGGAATGGGAGTCATCGGGACTTCACGGTGTGCTCATGTTCGTTGCTGCCTGTTCTGTTGGCGGGATGGTCGGACGCATCGAGAAGCTCGATGTGCTCTACCACCGCTGACGTTTCCGGTGCACCGGCGATGCGCAGCGCTCGAGCAAAAGCTCGCCGCCGGATTGCTTCTGTGGCGCACTGTGGAACGGGATGCAGCCAAGCACCCCGCCCCGGCAGAGTACCTGCTGGGTCAACGGTCACGGCATATTCACCGGTCCCGGTCGACATAGCCACCACTCGGAGCAGTTCGACAGCCAACTCTCGCTTTCGGCAACCGACACACGTTCGTACCGGTCCTTCGGTACGTCGGTGCGCCGAGGCTGAAGACTCGCGCTGGATCACGGCTTAGTTTACCTGCATCCAACCAGTGGTCAGAACCCCCTGGGCGGCCACTGCCGGGCTAGTGCTCGTGTGCTATCCCGTCAGGCGCCGAGTCCTGGGAGTGCTCGGTGTCGCCTTCGGGCGAGTCGCCGCGGATATCGATCCGCCAGCCGGTGAGCCGGGCCGCCAGCCTGGCGTTCTGGCCTTCCTTGCCGATGGCCAGCGACAGCTGGAAGTCGGGCACGACCACCCGGGCGGCACGCGCGTGTTCGTCGATGACGGTCACCGACACCACCTTGGCGGGCGACAACGCGTTAGCGACGAACCGCGCCGGGTCCTCGTCGAAGTCGATGATGTCGATCTTCTCCCCGGACAGCTCGCTCATCACGTTGCGCACCCGCTGACCCATCGGGCCGATGCAAGCGCCCTTGGCGTTGAGGCCCGGAACCCGGGAAGCGACCGCGATCTTCGAACGGTGTCCCGCTTCGCGCGCCACCGCGACGATCTCCACCGAGCCGTCGGCGATCTCGGGGACCTCCAGCGAGAACAGCTTGCGGACCAGGTTGGGGTGGGTGCGTGACAGCGTGATCACCGGCTCACGGGCACCGCGGCTGACGCCGACCACATAGCAGCGCAGCCGGTCACCGTGCTCGTAGACCTCGCCAGGAACCTGCTCGGCGGCCGGGATGACGCCTTCGGAGCCTTTGGTCTCGCTGCCCATCCGGACGACGATCAGGCCACGCGAGTTGGCGCGGCTGTCGCGCTGGATCACCCCGGCGACGATCTCCCCCTCGTGGGTGGAGAACTCGCCAAAGGTGCGCTCGTTCTCGGCGTCGCGCAGGCGCTGCAGCATCACCTGACGCGCGGTGGTCGCCGCGATGCGGCCGAACCCCTCCGGGGTGTCCTCCCACTCGTTGAGCACGTTGCCGTCTTCGTCGACTTCGCGCGCCAGCACCCGAACCGACCCCGATTTGCGGTCGATGTCGATGTGAGCGTCGGGCTGATGACCCTCGGTGTGGCGGTAAGCGCTCAGCACCGCGGCCTTGACGTCCTCGAGCAGGTCCTCGAAGGAGATGCCGCGCTCGACCACGATCGCGTGCAGAGCGCCCATGTCGATGTTCATGTTCTGCCCTCCGCACGATGATCGACACCCGCGAGCTCCAGCTCCCGCTGAGGCGGTGGCGAAAACTCAACTTGGACAACAGCTTTGGCGACGTCATCGAGCGGGATCGGCCGAACCGTCCAGTCGCGGCGGTCGCGAACGACGATGTGCACCGTGCCCTCGCCCGTCTCGCCCACGCGACCGGTCACCTGCGATCCGTCCGCCAGAGAAATGTCGACCTTGCGGCCACGCGCGCGGCGGAAGTGCTTCTCGTCGGTCAACGGCCGATCAATGCCGGGCGAACTGACTTCCAGGACATAGGCACCCGCGATGTCGCGCTCGGCGTCCAGAAGGTTCGAAGCCGACCGGGATAGTTCGGCGACGGTGTCCAGATCGAGCGCCTTGTCGCCGTCGGCGATGACCGTTATCCGAGGCGGTTGCGACCGCTGATCGATGACGACGTCTTCGATTTCGTAGCCTGCGCGCGCGAACTCTCCATCGAGCAGCTCGATCACCTGCGTCTGCGACGGTAGCCCGGTGGCCACGGCGAGCTCCTCATCTTGAGTTGTCCGGTCAGTCAGTCCTGCGACGCCAAGCGGGGTCGCAAGGAGCTGGTTTTCTACGATACGCCAGGAATGCGCGGTAACAGGTGATCGTGGCGGCGTCAGCTGGCGTTACAAGCCCGCCGTCGCGTCAATGGCAGGATGTGACGATGCTTCGCGCCGAGCCGGGAATCGAGCCCGTCGTTACTCGACGACAGGTGTTGGCGGGCGGCGTCGCACTCGCCGCACTGTCGATCGCGGCGCCCGCCTGCAGCTCACCGCCCGCGCCGCCGGCCGCCGACGAACTCGAAGGGCAGCTGACCCTGGCGCGTCAGGACAGCGAATTGGCCACCGCGGCGGCCGTCGGCACCGACCAGGAGGTCGGCCGGGCTCTGCAGCAGGTCGCCGCGGAGCGCTCGCAACACGCACAGGCCCTGACGACCGAGATCGAGCGCCTGGCGCCGACGTCGTCCGCGACGACGAGCCCCACCACCACCACAACGACCACGACGTCGGCCGCCGCGGCTCCCCCGCCGCCACTGGCCTCCGTGGTCACGTCGCTCAAGACGTCGGCGGACAGCGCCCGTCAGCTGGCGAGCACGTCGTCGGGATATCGCGCCGGGTTGCTCGGCTCGATCGCCGCGTCGTGCACCGCGTCCTACACCGTCGCGCTGGCGTTTGGAGCGGCCGCGTCGTGACCTCCACTGAGCCATCGACTGCCAACACTCGCGCCGACAAGGCGCTCTGCGCGGCGCTGGCCAACGAGCACGCCGTCGTCTACGGCTACGGCATCGTCTCAGCGCGCTGCGCGCCGGCGGTGAACACGCTGGTGTCGTCCGCACTGAGCCAGCACCGGGAGCGGCGCGACAAGGCCATCTCGATGCTGACCGGCCGCTCGGTGACCGCGCCGGTGGCCGCTGCCGGCTACCAACTGCCCATGCCGGTGATCACCCCGAACGACGCGGAGAAGCTGGCCGTGCGGATGGAGAGTGACACCGAAGCAGCCTGGCGTGCCGTTGTCGAACAGGCGCAAAGCAACGACGACCGGACGTTCGGTGTCACGGCGCTCACCCAGAGCGCCGTGCTGTCGGCTCGCTGGAAGCAGCAGCTCGGCAACTGGCCGATCACGACTGCTTTCCCCGGCGCCGACTAGTTAGGCAGTGACAGCGCCGGTGATATCGGTCGCCAGCCCGGCGCCGGCCAGCAGCTCACGGGTCTCACCGCTGAACCGGTTGCGCAGCTCGACCTTTCCGTCCGCCCAGCCGCGGCCTACCACGACGATCCAGGGCACACCGAGCAGCTCGGCGTCCTTGAACTTCACCCCCGGCGACGCGGTGCGGTCGTCGAGCAGCACCTCCAGACCCAGCCGATCCAGGTCACCGGCCAACGAGGTCGCCCCGGTGCGTGCTTCGGCGTCCTTGTTGGCGATCACCAGGTGTACATCGAACGGTGAAACCTCAGCCGGCCAGCGCAGCCCCAACTCGTCGTGCTGTTGTTCGGCGATGACAGCCACCAACCGCGACACTCCGACCCCGTAGGAGCCCATGGTCAGCCGCACCGGCTTGCCGTCCTCGCCCAGCACGTCGACGGTGAAAGCATCGGTGTATTTGCGGCCGAGTTGAAAGATGTGCCCGATCTCGATGCCGCGCGCCGCGACCAGCGTGCCGGCGCCGTCGGGAGATGGGTCGCCGTCGCGTACGTCGGCGGCCTCGATGGTGCCGTCGGCAGTGAAGTCGCGGCCGGCCACCAAGCCGACGACGTGCTTACCGGGCCGGTCGGCACCGGTGATCCAGCTGGTACCGTCGACCACCCGCGGGTCGACTAGATAGCGAACACCGTTGTCCAGCAATGCTTTCGGACCGATATACCCCTTCACCAGGAACGGGTGCTTTTCGAAGTCCGCGTCGTCGAGTAGTGCGTACTCGGCCGGGTCGAGCGCAGCGCCCAATCGCTTGTCGTCGACTTCACGGTCGCCGGGCACGCCGACGCCCAGGAGTTCCCAATCACCGCCCGGTTGGCGCACTTTCAGAAGGACGTTTTTCAAGGTGTCGGAAGCCGAGACGGTGCGACCGAGGCCGGCGCCGTTGGCCCACTCGACCAGCGTCGCGATCGTCGGGGTGTTGCCGGTGTCGTGTACCACGGCTTCGGGCTGACCGTCGATCGGCAGGCTTTCCGGCCGCGCGGTAACGACGGCCTCGACGTTGGCGGCGTAACCGGATTGCGGGCACCGGACGAAGGTGTCCTCGCCGATCGGGCTTTCGGCGAGGAACTCCTCGGAGGCCGAGCCGCCCATCGCACCCGACACCGCCGACACGATCACGTAATCGACGCTCAGCCGCGCGAAGATCCGTTGGTAGGCCTCGCGGTGTGCGTGATAGGCGTTCTTGAGGCCGGCGTCGTCGATGTCGAAGGAGTACGAGTCCTTCATGACGAACTCGCGGCCGCGCAGGATGCCGGCGCGGGGGCGGGCTTCGTCGCGGTACTTGGTCTGGATTTGGTAGAGCGTCAGCGGAAAGTCCTTGTAGGAGCTGTACTCGCCCTTGACTGTCAGCGCGAACAGCTCTTCGTGCGTGGGGCCGAGCATGTAGTCGTTGCCACGGCGGTCCTGGAGGCGGAACACCCCGTCGCCGTATTCGGTCCACCGGTTCGTGGTCTCGTACGGCGCACGCGGCAGCAGCGCCGGAAACAGGATCTCCTGGCCGCCGATGGCGTTCATCTCTTCGCGCACGATCCGCTCAATGTTGCGCAGCACCCGCAGGCCCAACGGCAGCCAGCTGTACAACCCCGGCGCGATCGGCCGGACGTAGCCGGCGCGGATCAGCAGCTTGTGGCTGGCCACTTCCGCTTCAGCAGGGTCGTCGCGCAGAGTGCGCAGGAACAGCTCGGACATCCGGGTGATCACAGCGCGCAAGCCTAGCGGCGATCTTGCCTCCGGCGACGATGCGGGCCGTTCGGGCCGATGAGGAGCCGGGCAGTCTGGCACAGCGCGGCTGCAAGCCGGGCGAAGCGGGTCGACGCCGGTCGGCACTGTTGTCAGTGCTGTTCGCCAAAGAAAACTCACGGCTGCGATCCGCGTGGGATGACAGCCGTGGGTTCTATGTCGCGAGGGGTTAGAGCTCGCCGGCGTCGATGGCGTCTTTCACTTCTTGCGCGTGCGCCACCTGCTCGGGGGTATAGCCGATGAACAGCGACACCCCTCCGACGATCACGGCCACGCCGGCCACCCAGAGCAATCCGTAGGTGTAACCGTGGTCGAGCGCGTGCAACTGCGCGGTGTTCATGTTCTTCACCGGGCCGTTGGTGCCGCCGAGGTACAGCGTGCGCGACGTGATGACGGCCTGGATGACAGCCAGGACAACGGGACCACCCAGGTTCTGCAGCATCAGCGCGATCGCCGAGGTCGGACCGATCTGGTCGAAGCCGACGCCCGCGATGGCCGACAGCGCCACCGGGACCACGATCATGCCGATACCGATACCGGCGATGACGACCGGCACGATGAGGTTCGGGAAATAAGGCATGTCACCGTTGAAGGTGGAGCCATAGACCATCGCGCCGACGACCAGGGCCCCACCGGCAATGACGATGACGCGGGGCTGGAAGCGGGACACCAGCTGCGACGATCCGCCCAGCCCGATACCCATCGCAATCGCGAACGGGATGAAGCCGACACCGGCGCGCAGGGCGCTGTAGCCCATGATGTCCTGCACGTAGATGGCGACCAGGACCGTGACGGTGAACAAGACGCCGCCCGCCATGAAGATCGCTACGAAGGTGGCCATCCGGTTGCGGTCGAAGAACAGTTTGAAGGGCACGACGGGGTTCTCGGCCGAGCGCTCCACAAACGCGAACGCGATGAAGGCAACCAGTGCCACTGCCGCCGAACCGATCGTGGTGAACGAGATCCAGCCGGCCTCGGGTCCCGTCGAGAACGCGAACACCGCCCCGGTGCACGCCAAGGTGGCCAGCACGGCGCCGGCGGCGTCGAGCTTCATCCGTTCGCGGTTGGTCTCCCGCAGCGCGGTTCGAGCCAGGTAGATCATCGCCAGCCCGATCGGCACGTTGACCAGGAATGCGAGCCGCCACGACAATTCGGTGAGCGCGCCACCCACGACGAGGCCGCCGACGGACCCGACACCGGTCATCGCGCCGAACACCGCGGTGGCGGCGTTACGGGCCGGCCCCTTGGCGAAGGTGGTGGCCACCAGCGCAAAACCGGTCGGCGAGGCAATCGCGGCCCCGACACCTTGGAGCAGTCGCGCGATCACCAGCGTGACGTCGTCCCAGGCGATGCCGCACAGAGCCGAGGCGATGGTGAACAGCGTGACGCCGACGATGAAGGTCCGCTTGCGGCCAATCGTGTCGCCGAGGCGGCCACCAAGCAGCATCAGGCCGCCGAAGGTCAGCACGTAGGCGGTGATGACCCAGCTACGGCCGGCGTCGGACAGGCTCAGCTCGTTCTGGATCTTGGGTAGGGCGACGATGGCGATGGTGCCGTCCATGGTCGCCATCAGCTGCATGCCGGCGATGGCGATGACCGCGGCGAAGAATCGCCGCGTCGGCATCCACGGCACCGACTTGGTCGGCCCTGATTCGGCGGTCTTTTCTGGGTGCGTTTCGGGCATGTGAACTGCTCGCTTCGAGGGTTCAGTTGTCCAACGTTGGACAGCCCGCTCTGCATCGTTGAGAGCCGTCATAAGAACTTACCCTACAGTAATCTTAGGGATCTTTTAAATGCCGAAGGCCGCCACAGAGCCGATAACGATGATCGCGGGAGGTCGGATACCCTCCGAACGAATCTTCTCCGGCGCGTCCGCCAGCGTGGCCCGCAACGTGTGCTCCGCGGCGGTCGTGCCCTGCTGAACCACCACCACCGGCGTATCCGCAGGTCGGCCGCCTTTCAACAGGACCTGGGCGAAGAGTTCGATGCGCTCGACCGCCATCAGCAAAACGATGGTGCCGGTCATGGCTGCCAGAGCATCCCAATTCACTAACGATTCGGGATGGTCTGGGGCGAGGTGTCCGCTGACCACCACGAATTCATGGTTGATCGCGCGGTGGGTGACGGGCACACCGGCCGACGCGGGCACCGCGATGGCACTCGTCACACCAGGTACCACCGTCACCGGGACACCAGCCTCGGCGCACGCCAGCACTTCCTCGTAGCCCCGGGCGAAGACGAATGGGTCGCCCCCTTTGAGCCGCACCACGAAGTGGCCGGCGCGGGCCCGCTCGATCATCACCGCATTGATCGCGTCCTGCGCCATGGCGCGCCCGTACGGGATTTTGGCCGCGTCGATCACCTCGACGTTCGGCGCCAGTTCGGCGAGCAGTTCAGGTGGGGCCAGCCGGTCGGCGACGACGACGTCGGCTTGGGCGAGCAGCCGCCGACCCCGCACGGTGATCAGCTCGGGGTCGCCGGGCCCGCCACCGATCAGCGCCACACCGCCGCGGATGACGTCGTTGTTCTCGAAGTTCTCCGGGGAGATCACGCCCTGTTGCAGCGCCTCCCGGATCGCGGAGCGGATGCCCGCGGAGCGGCGATGCTCGCCACCGGCCAGCACGCCCACCGAGAGTCCGGCGTACTCGAAAGACGCGGGTGTCACGGCGCTGCCGTCGATCGCGACATCGGCCCGCACGCAGAAAATCCGGTTGCGGTCGGCTTCGGCGACGATCGCGGCGTTCACCTGCGGGTCGTCGGTGGCCGCGATCGCGTACCACGCATCGCTGAGGTCGCCGTCGCGATATTCGCGCAGCGACAAGGTGATTCCGCCCATCGCCTCGACCGACTGGGTCGCGCTTCGAGTGATGACGTGGACATCGGCCCCGCTGGCCACCAGAAGCGGCAGCCGACGTTGTGCGACGCTGCCGCCCCCGACCATGACGACCTTCCTGCCGGTCAGTCGCAGCCCGACGAGATAGGGGTTCTCGGGTGCTGTCACGTGTGCGCCCCTTGTCGAAGCATGGGGACGTGCGGAACGCCGTCCTCGAGGAAGTCGTCGCCGTCTCGGACGAATCCGTGCTGGGCATACATGTCCGCTAGATATACCTGAGCGTTGATCCGACATGGGTAGTCGCCGACTTCGGCGAGCGCTGCCTGCAGTAAACGGGTGGTGTGCCCCTCGCCGCGGGCGCTGCGTTTGGTACACAGCCGCCCGAGCCGGAACGCCTTATGCCCTCCCGCGTGCTCCTCCATCAGCCGTAGCGTGCAGATCACCTCTCCGTCGGGGCCGTCGAGCCAGAAGTGACGTGTCTCCGCGAACAGATCGCGCCCGTCGAGTTCGGGGTACGGGCGGGCCTGCTCGACCACAAATACCTCTACTCGCAGTTTCAGGATCGCGTAAAGGGCAGCAACGTCAAGATCTTTCGCCCACGCTCGATGCAAAGCAGCGGTCATGACTCCAGCTCCAGAGCTTTGGTGGTCCATGACCGCAACTCCTCGTAGAACGCCGGCTCGCGGGACAACGTGACGCCCAACGACGGCACCATCTCTGTGAGGGTGGGAAGCCACATCGGATATCGCTCCGGAAAGCAGCGGTGCAGAACGTCGAGCATTGCCGACACCGCGACCGAAGCTCCGGGCGAGGCACCGAGCAGTCCGGCGATGCTGCCGTCGGCCGCGGTAACCACGGAGGTGTCGAATTCGAGCCGCCCCCCGCGGCGATTCTCAGGCCGCATCACCTGGACCCGTTGCCCGGCCGTTATCAGGCTCCAGTCGGAATCCTTTGCGGCGGGAGCGAATTCACGCAGGGCTTCGACGTGGTTTGACGTCGTCGCGCCCAACTGGCCGACCAGGTAGCGGAGAAGTCCCAGCTGGCCCAGGCCCGCCCCAACGACGGTGGCCAGATTGCCCAATCGGACCGATCGGGGCAGGTCGCTGATGCGTCCCTGCTTCAAAAATCTTGGCGACCATCCGGCGAACGGCCCGAACATCAGCCACGGCTTGCCGTTGACGATCCGAGTGTCCAAGTGTGCCGCCGTCATCCCGGGCGCCCCGGGCGGCGGCAACCCGTAGACCTTGGCCCGGTGCAAGGCGGTGATCGCCGGGTTGCCACTTCGCAGGAATCTTCCACCGACCGGGAAGCCCCCGAAGCCTCGCGCCTCCCTGATGCCGGACTTCTGCAGCAACGGCAGGGCCTGTCCCCCGGCGCCTACGAAAACGAATGCGGTATCCAGCTTCTGGGTCTCAGCGGTTCGGCGGTTGCGGATGGTCAGTCTCCAGCCGCGGTCGCGTCGACGGGACAGGGTGCGCACCTCGTGGCCGAACCACGCGACGGTGCCGCTGCCCACGCCGTAGCCGATCAGTTGTCGCGACAGCGCACCGAAATCGACGTCGGTTCCCTCGACGGCCCAGTTGAGCGCGACGGGTTCGGAGAAGTCCCTACCCGCAGCCATATACGGCAGGCGGCGAGCGAATTCGTCTGCGCCCTCGACCAATTCATTCCGGGCGAACAGCGGGTTGTCGGCCAGGGCCTGACGTCGGCGACGCAGATAGTCGACGCGGTCGGCGCCCTCGACGAAGCTGACGTGCGGAACGGGATTTAGAAAGCCGCGGACATCGGAAACCATCCCGTTCTCGGCGGCGTAGGCCCAGAACTGGCGGGTGACCTGGAATTGCTCGTTCACCCGTACCGCTTTGGCGACGTCGATGGAACCGTCCGGCCGCTGCGGGGTATAGAACAGCTCGCACAACCCGGCGTGCCCGGTGCCGGCGTTGTTCCACGGGTCGCTGCTCTCCGAGGCGGCACCGTCGAGCCGCTCGACGATGCCGATCGACCAGTCCGGTTCCAGCCGGCGCAGCAACGCGGACAGCGTCGCGCTCATGATCCCGGTCCCGACCAGCACCGCGTCGAGAGTGGGGGTCGTCCCTGACTGCGGGCCTGGCACCGGGCTGGCCGTCCTTTGCGCTAGAGGAGTTGCCTTGGTGGCCAGGCTATCCGCAGCTGATCCGGCCCGCTGGCTACGCCGTCTGTCACCTGTGGCCGTGACCTGGCGAGATCAGGACGCGGGGCCGTCCACGCCGGCCACCTCGCCGATGGCTGCTCGCGGCTGTCGAGGTGGCGACCAACGCCATCCCCTGGGCACAGGTCGGCCGTGCCGCTGGGGGCCGCCACTCAACGGCGGTGCCCTACCCCGGCCACCAGTAGTCGCCCCTTAAGCTGGCGTGCGTGACTGGCTGGCAGCCCGACGTCCTGCCCGGCTACTGGCAACTCACCATCCCGCTGGGTGACGATCCCGACGGCGAAGGCGCGATCGATGCGACCCTGTTGCGCCGCGGCGGTGCTGATAGTGCGGCAGGCGCCCTGGACGCCGTCCTGGCGGTGCACGGGTACACCGACTACTTCTTTCACACCGGGCTGGCCGATCACTTCGCCGGTCGCGGTATCGCGTTCTACGCCTTGGATCTGCGCAAGTGCGGCCGCTCGTCGCGCCCCGGCTTGACGCCCCACTTCACCACCGGACTAGAGCGCTACGACCAGGAACTCGATCGCGCGCTAGACATCATCGGCCAGGAGACCGGGTCGGCACGGGTACTGGTGTACGGCCACTCCGCCGGTGGACTGATCGTCTCGCTATGGCTGGACCGGCTGCGGCAAGCAGGCGCGACCGCCCGGAAGCGGGCGGCCGGGCTCGTGCTCAACAGCCCGTTCCTCGACCTGCCGGGTCCGATGCCGCTGCGCTGGCCACCGACCAGAGTGCTGATCGCCGGCATCGCGCGCTTCGGCGACAAGCGGGTGGCCCGGGCACCCAACGAATCCGGCGGGGGCTACGGCGCGAGCCTGCATCGGGACTACCACGGCGAATTCGACTACAACCTGCAATGGAAACCGTTGGGCGGCTTCCCGATTACCTTCGGCTGGCTCTCGGCGGTGCGAAGCGGCCAGACGAAGCTCCACCGCGGGCTCGACGTCGGCGTGCCCAACCTGATCCTGCGCTCCGACCACAGCGTGATCGAGGCGTCCGATGCTGTTGCGCTGCAATGCGGCGACGCGGTCCTCGACGTCAGACACATCGCGCGGTGGGCAGGCTGCATCGGCAACCGCAGCACGATCGTCCCCGTCGTCGACGCCAAACACGATGTGTTCCTGTCAATGCCACGACCACGTCAGATCGCCTACCAACAGCTGGACTCCTGGCTGGATGACTACCTGGGCGCGGCCAATGTCGCGTCGCAGAACGGCTGAAGGGCTACTGCATGGAAAGCTACGATCTCGCGATCATCGGAACCGGTTCGGGCAACAGCATTCTCAACGAGCGGTACGCGAAGAAGCGGGTGGCGATCTCTGAGCAGGGCACGTTCGGTGGCACCTGCCTCAACGTCGGATGCATCCCCACCAAAATGTTCGTCTATGCCGCCGAAGTCGCCGAAACCATCCGCTCGGCAGCGCGTTACGGCATCGATGCTCACATCGACCGGGTGCGATGGGACGACATCGTGTCCCGAGTCTTCGGCCGGATCGACCCGATCGCCATCGGCGGTGAAGACTATCGGCGCGCCCAACCCAACGTCGACGTCTACGACGCCCACACCCGCTTCACGGGGGTCGGAGACGATGGTCGCTACCTCCTGCGGACCGACGACGGAGCGCAGTTCAGCGCCGAGAAGGTGGTGATCGCCGCGGGCGCCCGGGCCGAGGTGCCCGCGGCCATCCTCGATTGCGGGGTGCACTACTACACCAGCGATGACATCATGCGAATCCCAGAACTGCCAGAGCATTTGGTGATCGTTGGCGGCGGGTTCGTGGCATGCGAGTTCGCGCACATCTTTTCCGCGCTGGGGGTCCGCATCACGATCGTGATCCGCGGCGGCTCGCTACTGCGGCATCTCGACGACACGTTGTCGCGGCGATTCACCCGCATCGCGTCGAGCAAGTGGGAAGTGCGCAGCCACCGCAACATCCTCGGCTCCCACCAGAACGATGCTGGCATCGTCCTCGAACTCGATGACGGCTCGGAGTTGCAAGCCGATGCCGTGCTGGTGGCCACTGGCCGTCGGTCGAACGGCGACCAGTTGGACGCCGAGAAGGCCGGGATCCAGCTGGACGACCGCCGGGTGGTCGTCGACGAGTATCAACGCACCTCTGCCCGTAACGTTTTCGCGCTCGGCGATGTGTCGTCGCCCTACGAGCTCAAACACGTCGCCAACCACGAGGCCCGCGTCGTGCAACGAAACCTGCTCTGCGACTGGGATGACACCGCGGCAATGGTCGCCACCGATCATCGGTATGTCCCCGCCGCGGTCTTCACCGATCCGCAGATCGCCTACGTGGGGCTGACCGAGAACGAAGCCGTAGCAGAGGGTTTCGACGTGTCCTGCAAGGTTCAGGATTACGGCGACGTCGCCTACGGCTGGGCCATGGAGGACACCACCGGCATCGTGAAACTCATCTCCGACTCCGACAGCGGCCGATTGCTCGGGGCACACATCATGGGCCATCAGGCCTCATCGATCATCCAACCGTTGATTCAGGCGATGACCTTCGGCCTGAGCGTGCAGGATATGGCGCGCGGTCAGTACTGGATTCACCCCGCGCTGCCCGAGGTGGTCGAAAACGCACTGTTGGGCCTCTCGGACTGACCTCGGTGCCGGCTCCGGCCGGGACTACGCGGCGCTGGTCGACGATCGACCGCGCCGCCGGCTGTCGATCGACCACAAATGACCACACTCGGGACATTGCAGGTGCAGTAGCCACGCCTGATTGTTCAGCAGATATTGCCAGTGCACTTCGCAATTGCGGCTGCTCCGACAGTCATTGCATCCCACGCCGTGATCGCACTGCGGGCAGATGAACCAGGCGCGCCGACCCCGATCGGCAGTGGGATCAATCGGAAACACGGCCAGCCACCCGATCCGGAAGCACTCCGGCCGCAACCAGCTCGTCATAGATACGCTGCTGATCCTGGTCAAGATCGGAGTACAGCATCGCGTACGCGCGATCCTCCTGGGCCAGCACTTCCACCGGGTCCCAGTCGTCACCGATTGCTTCAAGGACCGCGGCGCGGCGGCGCGCCTCATCCAGCGTCAGGTCGTATGCAAACGCCAGACGATCAGGCTCAGCAGCCATGTGTTCTTCCCCAGTGCCGACACGTCGAACGAGCCATCAGCGTCGGCGGTCGTGCTCGCCCTCGGCAATGGCCTCCGTCACATTCGCCAGTTGAGGTTGATCACACTTCTTCACCGGTCAGGCGGCTACGGCCCCTCACCTAGTGGGGAGAGCAATGATCAGAACCTGGTCGCCCCCGCGCCGGCGCCGTGTTCCACAAAGGCGCAGTGGATCAACCGAAACGGAGGTCGCCTGATTGTGAATTTAGTTCGCGGCACTGGCCCCGGACGCTATGAGAGATTGAAGAAAGTCGTCAAGGGAGATCGGTGCCCTGCCGATGACATGTTGAATGGAGTCGGTGGTTCGGGAGTTGGCCTCGCCGTGTCTATTCATGGCGTCGGCAAAATTTCGCCCCAGTCGCGATATGTGGTGGGCGGTGTGAGCGGGCATGCCTGCGGTGATGGCCTGCTCACGCCACTGTTTTTCGTCGACTTCGACGTATCGAAGCGGCTTTCCGAGCACGCGTGCGGTCTCGTCAACGATTTCTTTGATCGTTCGCACTGCGGCGATGAGTTGGTAATTACGCTCAGCGGGGCGGTTGAGGTCGGAGAGCAGCACAGCGGCCATCGCTGCGACATCGCTTGATGCAACCATCGCGACGATCGTGTGGTTGGGCCCCAACGGCATTGCGTATTCTCCGTCTGCAGCCGCCGCGAAACCGACGACACTCTCGTAGAAAGCCGACGGGCGCAGATGAACAGCGCCGATGCCTGCGGCGTCAAAGAGTTGTTCACCCACCCAATGCTGCCGGGTTCGTGGACTGACGGCGTTGGGATCGGGCCACAGTTGACTGACCTCGACGAGCCGGCGAACCGCGGCACGCTTGGCGGCGGCTGCCGTGACGGCGGTGGCCTCGAGCAGACCGTCGATGACCGGGTAGGTGAAAAACACCCGATCTACGCCGGCCATCGCGGGTTCGACGTCCCTGATTTCGCGCAGGTCGCCGATGACGACCTCCGCGCCGAGATCGCGAAGGTGTTGGGCTCGTCCGTCATCGGTGTGCACGAATGCGCGGACCGCGACTCCGTGTTGCAGCAGCAGCTCGGCGACCTTACGTCCGGTCGATCCTTGCTCGCCCCCGGATGCACCGGTTACTAACGCAAGCTTGCTCATTTCGTTTCTCCCTTCCGTTGAGACGTTCGAGCCGGCGGGGTCAGTTGCTCACCCGGCGGCAAGTAGGGAGTCCCGCAGGTCGGTTCCCGGGTCTGCCAGCCACAGCGCGGAATATCCCAGTCGCTCTAGCTCATTCACCAGCTCCACAGACAGCGTCGACGGATACGCCCACACCCGACCTTGTCCAGGTCATCGACTGTCATAGCGCTGTCAGGAGTCATGTCGGGCTACCGTGCGATCGCCCGCAGTGGCAGAAACCCCTTCGGCGTTGACGCTCGGTCGCAGCAGGAAGATTCCCAGGGCAAGGACCAGCATGAACGGAATATCGGTGATGAACTTGCTCCAGTACCGGTCCATCTCCGTTGCGGCCTGAACGACCATGAGCAGTCCGTGCGCGAGATTCGCCCACATCGTGAAGTTCAAGAAAGACAGGTAACCCTGTGGGTTGCCGGCTGCGCGGAGCATGAACACCCCCCACACGATGTAGACAACGAACAGCATGAGCGGAACGTGCGCGTGCTCGTGGCCGGACCGGACGTCGTTCCAAATAGTCCAGTTCAGGGCGCCGCCATGTTCGGCCAACAGTGGTGATTGAACCGCGACTCCCACGAAAAGCAGTGTCATCACGGTCAGCGTCATCACGCCATAGATACGCAGGAAGATCCTGAGTGCGGTGAGCTTGCGAGGCGAGTTGTTAATCATTTCCGTCATCTCTCCCGGGTAGGCGGGCAGCACATAAGTTGGACATTACTATGTATTGATTGGAAATACCAACTTTAAAAGCGGAGTATCCGATCTCTCCTGTAAGCTGGCGGTCAATGGTGGGAAAGCGGAAATACGACGAGGGGTGCGCTGTGTCGCACGCACTCGATCTGATCGGCGAACGCTGGGCACTGCTTGTCGTGCGCGAGCTTTTGCTGGGCCCCAAACGCTTCACCGACCTACGCCAAGGCATCCCCGGCGCAAGCCCGGACGTTTTGGCGCAGCGACTGCGTGAACTAATCGAGGCCGGCGTCATTCGCCAGAGCAAGCTTCCGCCGCCGGCTGCCTCCCAGGTTTACGAGCTGACCCAGTGGGGGGCCGAGCTTGAGCCGGTCGTCACCCATTTGGCCCGCTGGGGCAGCCGCTCTCCGTTGCTGAACCCCGGAGCCGACACGAGCGTTGATTCCCTCGTCCTATCGTTGCGGGCGCTGTTCGACCGCCAAGCCGCACAAGGATTTAGCGCAACGATCGCGCTTCGGCTCGGCGAGAATCAATTCAGCATCACGATTGCCGACGGCGAGCTTTACCTGATTCGCGGAGCGGCCGAACGACCCGCCGCGACGCTGGACACCGACCGACCGACGTTGGCCGCGCTGCTCTACGGCGATCGTCAGCTCGACGATGCGGTGCGCGCCGGCGACGTGACGATCGCCGGCAAGACCGCGGTCCTGACACGGTTTCTGCGGCTTTTCCCGTTACCGCAGCCGGCAAGCGACAACTAAGCATAAACGGCTACGCCCCAACGTAATCGATCCTCAGGTCTTGAAGATTTCTCAATGGGGGTGGTCGTGCTCCTGCCTCAGATCGGCTTGGTGCACGTGCTCATGCGTGTGTTCAGTTCCGTCGTCGTGGGCGTGGGAGTGGTCGTGCTCCACGTGATCGTGCTCGTGGCTGGTGTGCGGGTGGGCGTGAGTGATGTCGTCGTGGTGGTGTTCGTGGGTGTGCGGTTCGTCGTGACCGTGTTGATTGGGTGTCACTGTCGTCTCCCTGTGGTGTGAGATCCCGGTCGCCTTCATTGTGCTCTCCGCGATAAGTCCTGGGAACACGCCCGAACCGGTGGATTGAGGGCATCCTGTCTGGTCTGCAACCCTGGCGCCGCCCGGGGTGTAGAACAGTGCGCATGGGCCTCAGAGGTCAGGGCTCGGGACTCGGCGGAGATTAGCCGTGCATGAGCTTTCGCTCTGCGAGGCGATCGCCGGCGTGGTCAAACCGTATGCCGACGGTCGCCACGTCGACGTCGTGCGCGTCAGGATCGGCGCCTTACGTCAGGTCGTTCCCGAGTCGCTGTCGTTTTGCTGGACGCTGCTCCGCGACTACGAGGACATGCCCGACGCCGAGTTGGAGCTCGAATTTGTCACTGCCGAAGTGCGCTGCCGGCCCTGCGGCAACGTATCGGCGATCACTTCGCAGTGGTCATTGCTGTGCCCGTGCTGTGGGAGTGCGGACGTCGAAGTGCTGCGCGGCGACGAGTTTTTGGTGACATCATTGGATGTCTCGTGAAAGGTGTTAATGATGGGTAGATTTCACCGCCACGACGACGGAACCGTGCATACCCACGAACACGGTGAGCACACCCACGCTCATTCCCATGACCACGGCGATCACAGTGGCTATGGGACCGGGTCCCAGCGTATCGACGTGTTGGAGTCGATCTTCGCAGAGAACGATGTCCGAGCCGACTTCAATCGAAAAGCGTTTGAGGAAAACAGAGTTCGTGCGATCAACCTGATGAGCTCGCCCGGCTCCGGGAAGACTACCGTGCTGGAAGCCACCCTCGATGAATTCGCCGGCAATATCGCTGTCGGAGTGATCGAGGGCGACATCGCCACCGACCTCGACGCCGCCAAGCTCGGTGGTCGCGGGGCCCAGATATCCCTGCTGAACACCGGCAACGGATTCGGTGGCGAATGCCACCTCGACGCCCCCATGGTCAACCGCGCGCTGCAGGGATTGGATCTGGCCCGTCTGGACCTGGTGATCATCGAGAACGTCGGAAATCTGGTGTGCCCTGCCGAATTTGACGTGGGTGAGCACGCGAAGGCGATGGTTTATTCGGTCACCGAGGGTGACGACAAACCACTGAAGTACCCGGTGATGTTCCGCGCCGTCGACGTGGTACTGCTCAACAAGATCGATCTGGTGCCGTATTTGGAAGTCGACGTCAGCGCGTATGTCGCCCGTGTGCGCGAAGTCAATCCGACCGCGACGATTTTGCCCGTCAGCGCCCGCACGGGTGACGGCATGGCCGACTGGTTCGATTGGCTGCGGCAGTTCGTGATAGACACGACGGCCTAAATCAGCCCGTGCGCGACAAGATTCGCAAGCCGGGCGTGGGGACCCCGGCTGGCTCAGTGCGATTCGATTATTGCGTGTGCGATGGCGACTGACGGCGGTGAAACGCACCCAGCCGTGCGGCTCAGAGCTGGTTCTCGCCCCTACTAGTGCCCGAGGTGTGATCCGGGCCGAGATGGTCGTCGTCCAAATCTGTCTCAGGCTGCTGCGCCGCCGGTTGCTCGTCACCGGGTGACGCCGTCACACCTCCAGGCGTACTGCCCGGTGCAGGAGACTTGTACGAAGACGACTCAACGGGTTTGACGCCTCCTTCGGCGCCGCTCTCGCCGGCCGGCTTGGCTTCGGTCTGGCGTCCCTCGTAAGGCGGCACTGCCGGCGCGGTGGCCTGCGGCGAGAGGTTCCCGCCGCCGCCAATTTGGCCTTCGTCGGAGCCGCCGTGCGACGGGACCGCTTCGTCACCCTGGACGGCGCCTTCGGGCCGGTCGACCGGCCCACCGCTCGGCCGGTCGGATCCGGTGTCACGCGATCCCAAGTCGCCGCGCTCAGACTGCGGTTCCTCCGACAGGTGGTCCTCTGATGTGGTGTCTTCCATGACTCCTCCTCGTGACCCTCCGCGCGCCGCAGAAGAGTCACTGGTGGCGTACCCGGGCAGAGAGGACTCCAACCGCATCGCGGGCGGCACCAGATGCAAATCGCTTGCAAGACAATCGATACAGCCAATTCGGCGGACCGTTAGACGGCGGCCAGGCTACTCCCTTTTAGAAGCGGAGAACGGTGAAATCCGGAAGCCCGCACTAGGTCTCCGGGTTCGCCGCCAGATCGTTGACAACGCAAGTTTGCAGGAGTAGACCCAGAAATCAGTGCCGCGTAAGCGGGCCGATGGTCGACTCCAGCGGTGCCAGGGACTGAGCCCAGGCCCCGGAAAGCTGCGGTATGCCAACGGAAGCAGCAGTCAAAGCGGAAGAAACTCTGATCCACGTGCTGTGGATCAATGCGGGCCTAAGTTGCGATGGCGATTCGGTGGCGCTGACTGCGGCCACCCAACCCAGTGTCGAGGAGATTGCGCTGGGCGCGCTCCCCGGGCTGCCCAAGGTCGCGGTGCACTGGCCCCTGATCGACTTCGAATGCGGACCCAACGGTGGAGCCGACGATTTCCTCGAGTGGTTCTTCAAGGCGGACCGCGGCGAATTGGAACCGTTCGTCCTTGTGGTCGAAGGATCGATTCCCAACGAGCAACTCAAAGACGAAGGCTACTGGTGTGGGTTCGGCAACAACCCGGCGACCGGACAGCCGATGACCACCAGTGAGTGGCTCGACCGACTCACTCCCAAAGCGACGGCGGTGGTCGCGGTGGGAACCTGCGCCACCTATGGTGGCATCCACGCGATGGCCGGCAACCCGACCGGCGCGATGGGTGTACCGGACTATCTCGGGTGGGACTGGAAAAGCAAAGCCGGAATCCCGATTGTCTGCGTGCCCGGCTGTCCGATCCACCCCGACAACTTGTCGGAAACTCTGACCTACCTGCTTTACATGGCCACCGGGCAAGCACCGATGATTCCGCTCGACGACGCGCTGCGGCCACAGTGGCTGTTCGGCCAGACCGTACACGAAGGCTGCGACCGTGCCGGCTACTACGAACAGGGGGACTTCGCCACCGAGTATGGATCACCCAAATGCATTGTCAAACTTGGGTGTTGGGGTCCAGTCGTCAAATGCAACGTGCCAAAACGCGGATGGATCAACGGGATCGGCGGCTGCCCCAATGTGGGTGGTATCTGCATCGGATGCACCATGCCCGGGTTCCCGGACAAATTCATGCCGTTCATGGATGAACCGCCGGGCGGGAAGGTTTCGACCGCTGCGTCGGGACTGTACGGCGGGGTGATCCGCGGCCTGCGCCAGATCACCGGACGCACCGTAGACAAAGAGCCGAAGTGGCGACACAAAGGCGACAAACTCACCACGGGCGCACACCGCACCTGGTAATGCGCACCATCAGCTCGAAGGTAGGGAGCACACTCCGATGACAACGATCATCCCCGAGCCGTCCCACGCGAAGCGCGAGCCCGGCCAACTCGTCGAGATGGCATGGGATCCGATCACTCGGATCGTCGGCAGCCTCGGCATTTACACCAAAATAGACTTCGAGAATCGCGAAGTGGTCGAGTGCCACAGCACCTCGTCCATCTTCCGCGGCTACTCGATCTTCATGAAAGGCAAGGACCCTCGCGACGCGCACTTCATCACCAGCCGCATTTGCGGCATCTGCGGTGACAACCACGCCACCTGTTCCTGCTACTGCCAGAACATGGCCTACGGCGTCAAGCCGCCGCACCTAGGTGAATGGATCGTCAACCTGGGCGAGGCCGCGGAATACATGTTCGACCACAACATCTTTCAGGAGAACCTGGTCGGCGTGGACTTCTGCGAAAAGATGGTCGCCGAAACCAACCCCGGTGTACTGGCGAAAGCTGAGAACACCGCTGCTCCGCATGCCGACGCACACGGGTACAAGACCATCGCCGACATCATGCGGTCACTCAACCCGTTCACCGGGGAGTTCTACCGCGAGGCGTTGCAAACCAGCCGCTACACGCGAGAGATGTTCTGCCTGATGGAGGGCCGACACGTCCACCCGTCCACGCTGTACCCCGGCGGTGTCGGCACCGTGGCGACGATTCAGCTGATGACCGACTACATCACGCGGCTGATGCGCTATGTGGAGTTCATGAAGAAGGTCGTGCCCATGCACGACGATTTGTTCGACTTCTTCTACGAGGCGCTGCCCGGTTACGAGAAGGTCGGCCTGCGCCGCACCCTGCTCGGCTGCTGGGGTTCCTTCCAAGACCCCGAGTACTGCAACTTCGAATACAAGGACATGGAGCAGTGGGGCCGCAAGATGTTCGTCACGCCCGGGGTGGTCGTCGACGGCAAGCTCGTCACAACGTCGCTGGTCGACATTAACCTTGGCATCCGAATCCTCTTGGGCAGTTCGTATTACGACGACTGGAATGACCAGGAGATGTTCGTCAAAACCGACCCGCTGGGCAATCCGGTGGATCGTCGCCACCCGTGGAACCAGCACACCAATCCGCACCCGCAGAAACGGGACATGGACGGCGGCAAATACAGCTGGGTGATGTCGCCGCGCTGGTTCGACGGCAAGGATCATCTGGCTCTGGATACCGGCGGCGGCCCGCTGGCCCGGTTGTGGTCGACCGCGTTGGCGGGCCTGGTCGACATCGGCTACGTCAAATCCACCGGCCATTCAGTTCAGATCAACCTGCCCAAGACTGCGCTCAAGGGGCCGGTCGAGTTCGAGTGGAAGATCCCCCAACACGGGTCCAACACCATCGAGCGCGACCGGGCACGCACCTATTTCCAGGCCTATGCGGCAGCGTGCGCGTTGCACTTCGCCGAAAAGGCGCTTGTCGAAATTCGGGCCGGCCGCACCAAGACCTGGGAAAAGTTCGAGGTGCCCAACGAAGGCATCGGCTGCGGCTTCACCGAGGCGGTGCGCGGCGTGCTGAGTCACCACATGGTGATCCGGGACGGCAAGATCGCCAATTACCACCCGTACCCGCCCACCCCGTGGAATGCCAACCCGCGTGACAGCTTCGGTACCCCAGGCCCCTACGAGGACGCCGTGCAAGGACAGCCGATCTTCGAGGAGAACGACCGGGAGCACTTCAAGGGCATCGACATCATGCGCACGGTGCGCAGCTTCGACCCCTGCCTGCCGTGTGGTGTGCACATGTACCTCGGCAAGGGCAAGACCCTGGAGCGGTTGCACTCACCAACGCAAGCAGTGACCGGGGAGTGATGTATGGCTGATCGCCCCGAGGAGTTGGAGGGGGATGCGCAATGGCGCTCGGCGGGCGATCGGATCCAGACGCTGCTGGATGCGACGTCGGCCGGCGGGACGGTCGCGCGTGAGCGCGCCGAGCAGTTGGTTGGCGAGGTCGTCGAGCTCTACGGCGCGGGCTTGTCGCGGATCATGGCGGCGCTCGGCGATCAGGCGGACCCCGGCATGCTGAACCGCTTGGTCGCCGACGACTTGGTGGCCAGCCTGCTGCTCGTCCACGGCCTGCACCCGCACGACCTGCGTCGCCGGGTTGCCGACGCGCTCGACCGGGTCCGACCGTATCTTGGCTCACACGGCGGCGACGTGCATCTGCTCGACATCGTCGGCGACGCCGTGCAGCTTCAGTTCGCCGGTAGCTGTAAGAGTTGTCCGTCGTCGGCGGTGACGCTGGAGCTGGCGGTCGAGGATGCGATTCGCGCTGCGGCACCCGAGGTTTCGTCGATTGACGTGGTGGCACCCGAAGCCGCTCCAGCCGAATCAACGACGGTGATTCCGGCGGAATCACTGCTGGCCCAGGTCCATTCCAGGGCGCACACCAACGGCGGGGCCTCGGCGGCCTGGCATCCCCTCCCCGACCTGGCCGATCTGGCCCCCGGCGAGGTCGGCGGCTTCTCGGTGGCCGGCGCCGTGGTGCTGGCCTGCCGGGTCGGCGACCAGCTGTACGCCTATCGCGACCACTGCCCGGCCTGCGATGGATCCCTGGCCGGTGCGGCGCTGCACCGACGGGCCACTACGGCCGAACCAGTGCTGCGATGTCCGCGCTGCCACGCGCATTTCGACGTCGTACACGCCGGGGCGGGGCTAGATGACCTGGACAGCGGAGTCGAGCGCCACCTCGATCCCATCCCGCTGCTGCTGCGCGACGGGGTGTTGTCCATCGCCGTACCGGCCGAGCCGATGGGCGCCCCGGCATGACCCGCGCCGGCGACGATTCAGGGCGCAGCGATGAAGAGGAGCGGCGCCAATGAGTAGCGCCTACGACGTCCTAAGCCGCATCACCAGCAATCGGCGGGCACCGCAACCTGCCGGAGAGCGGTGTGAAATGTGCTCAGAGACAATCGCCGAGGAGCACCAGCACGTGGTGAATGTGCCTGGGCGGCAACTCATGTGCGTATGCCGCGGCTGCTATCTGCTGTTCACCGACAGCCACGCGCAACTGCGCTACCGCTCCGTTCCCGACCGGTACCTGTCATTTCCCGACTTCGCGCTCGACCGCCGCACCTGGGAACTGCTGCAGATCCCGGTCGGCCTGGCGTTCTTCTTCCGCAACTCGGCGCTCGATCGCACCGTCGCGTTCTATCCGGGACCGGCAGGGGCAACCGAATCCGATCTGGACCTGGAGGCCTGGACCGCGATCAAGTCGGCCGACCCCCGGGTAGGCCTGCTCGCCGACGACGTCGAGGCGCTGCTGGTGCGAGTCCGCGAGGACGAACAACCCGACTGCTATCTGGTTCCGATCGACGCCTGCTACGAGTTCATCGGCGGGCTGCGAATGTTGTGGCGCGGCTTCGACGGTGGGCAGGAGGCCCGCGAATTCATCGATGCATTCTTCGATCGGCTGGCCGCCCGCAGTACGGAGCAACGGCGATGACCAGCCCCACCGGCCTGACATTCACGGTCGTCGACGTCGTGCCCGAGCCCTACGCGACCGTGCCGATACTGAACGCTCGGATCAGCGTCACAACGCCCGACGACGAGCCGGTGCACGCGATCGCGCTGCGATGCCAGGTCCGCATCGAACCACTGCGGCGCGGCTACTCCGACGACGAAGCGGCCGGGCTGACCGATTTGTTCGGGCCGCGGGAACGCTGGGCCACCACCCAGCGCACCTTCCTGTGGCAGCATTGCACGGCGATGGTGCCGGCTTTCGTGGGCACCAACGAGATCACGCTGCCCCTGGAGTGCACCTACGACTTCGAGGTCGCAGCCGCCAAGTACCTGCACGCGCTGCGCGACGGCGCCGTGCCACTGCAATTCCTTTTCAGTGGAACGGTATTCACGGCGGGTCAACGCGGTTTCTCCGTTCAGCAAGTGTCATGGGACTGCGAAGACCACTACGACATGCCGGTGGCAGTGTGGCGGGAACTCATCCGGTTGCACTACCCGAACACCGGATGGGTGCGGCTGTCTCACGATGCGGTAGCCGCGTTGGCCGCCTACAGGTCGGCGCGCGGCCTGTTGAGCGTCGAGGACGCGGTCACCACGCTGCTCAGCGCGGCGCATCAGGACGCGCGATGACCGCGGATTGGGACCGGGCCCGGGCCGTCGCCGACGCCGTCCTGTACGAGGGCTATCTGCTCTACCCCTACCGCGCGACTTCGAGTAGGAACCGATCACGTTGGCAGTGGGGCGTTTTAAGCCCTGCGGGCGCGGTCGATGCCGGGATCGGCGAGGACGACACCATCGCGGCGCAGTTCCTCACCGACGGGGCGCACGCAATCACCCTGGTGGTGCGCTTTCTGCAGCTGCAGCACCGCCGTGTCGAACGTGACGCCGGTGGCGGCGGCTTTGAACTCGTCGACGAGCTGGTCACGCCAACTGGTTCGTGGCTGACTTGGGACGAAGCGATCGAATGTGAAACATCGTTCGGCCCGTTGGCGATTGACGATCCAGCCCAACCGTGGTCACTGTCGCTGACTGCCGCTCCGGCAACCGACGTCGAATCGGTCGAGGGCGGTCGGCTGGTCCGGACCCGGCGGGAGGTGAGCGCCGCGCTGACCGTGGGCGTCGAGCCGGATGGCGCGCTGCATCGGGTCTCGGTTCGGGTCACCAACACCGGCGCCCCTGCTGTGGACAAGGACGACGCGATAGCGCGTTCCCTGATCGGCACCCACGTGATCGCGGAAGCCATTGGCGGCGAGTTCATCTCGCTCCTCGAGCCGTCGCCACCCGCCACGGACGCGGTGTCCCGATGCACCCGGCACCGGTGTTTCCCGGTGCTAGCCGGCCCGCCCGGCGCCGGGGATCTGCTGCTGATTTCCCCGATCATCCTCTACGACCACCCCGAGGTCGCCGAACAGAGCGAGACCGCACTCTACGACTGCACCGAGATCGACGAGATCCTCACCCTGCGGGTCATGACGATGACCGACCAGGAGAAGGCACAGGCCCGGGCCACCGACCCGCGGGCCGCACAGATCATCGACAGCTGTGACTCGATGTCACCTGAAGCCATGGCGCGCCTGCACGGAGCCCTGCGGGATCCACGGGAGGCCGTGAGTCTTATTCCGGAGATTCCCGACGGGGTCGATTGGTGGGATCCGCTGGCCGACAACGCCGTACAACCCGACCTCGATGCGGTGCTGGTGAATGGCGTCCGGGTAGCGCGGGGCAGTCGAGTCCTTCTGCATCCGTCACGCCGGGCTGACGCGCAAGACCTCTTCTTCGCGCAGAAGACGGCTCGCGTCACGTCAATACACGAAGACGTCGACGGTAACCAGCACGTCGGTGTCGTAGTCGAGGACGATCCGGCGGCCGATCTGCACGAGTGGTACGGCCGCTACCTCTACTTCTCCCCCGACGAAGTCGAGCCGCTCGAAACCACCACCACCGAAGGGAATTTGACATGGCGATCGTAGGATGGGTGTTCATCGGCATCCTGGGGCTGTTCGTTCTGGGCGGCCTCGTCGTAGGGCTGATATCAATACCGGATGCCCGGCGGTACCTCAAGATCCGGCACATGTAGCGTCGGCGGGTCATCCGATTCCAGTGCGCATCCTGGTGGCAGGCATCGGCAACATCTTCCTCGGCGACGACGCGTTCGGCTCCGAGGTAGTTCGGCATGTCCCGTTCCGGCATGATGATTCGGGCGTGCGGGTCGTCGACTACGGCATCGGGGGCATGCACTTGGCCTACGACCTGCTTGACGACTGGGACGCGCTGGTCCTCGTCGACGCGGTACCCAATCGCGGCAGCCCAGGGGCTCTGCACGTCTTCGAGGCCGACCATGAATCACCCTCGGCCGCAGCCGCTCTGGATGCCCACAGCATGAATCCCGCGGCAGTGTTCGACAGCCTGCAGGCACTCGGCGGCACACCGCCGTACACGGTCGTCGTCGGCTGCGAAGTCGGGAGCATCGACGAGGGCATCGGTCTCAGCGAAGCCGTCGCAGGTGCGGTCCCACGGGCCATCGACGCGGTCAAGGAAGTCGTCGCGGGTCTACAGATTCGATCGCCGGCGGCCCTGGCGGAAGGGCAGGGCTGACTCATGTGTCTGGGCATACCGGGCCAAGTGGTCAGCATGCTGGATGGCTACGAGGGACAACTCGCACTGGTCGACGTCGCCGGAAAGCAACGCAAGGTCAATGTCGGCATGTTGCCGGAGGAGACGTTTGCACCCGGTGACTGGGTGATCATTCACATGGGGTTCGTCGTCGAGAAGACCGACCGTGTCGGCGCCGAACAGGCGATGACCGGTCTGGAGCTGATGGGTCGGGGCCGCGACGATGACTGACACGCTGGTCCACATCGATAGCGTCCGCCAACGGCTCACCGTGACCGGTGTCGTCCAGGGGGTGGGGTTCCGTCCGTTCGTCCACCGGATCGCCACCGAACTCGGACTGACCGGATTCGTCGGCAACGATTCGGGCGCGGTCTTTCTCGAAGTGCAGGGAACTGGCGCACGCATCGACGAATTCCGTCGCCGGCTGCGCGCGGAGGTGCCACCGCTGGCAGCGATCAGCGCTATCGAGGTCATCGATGTCGACGCTGACACGCTGTGCGACAGCGGGTTTCGCATCGTGGAAAGTCAACCGGCCGCCGGTGCCACCACCCCGATCCCGCCCGACATCGCCGTCTGCGACGACTGCATCGCCGAGCTGTTCGACCCGAGCGACCGTCGCTACCGGCACCCCTTTGTGACCTGCACCAACTGCGGTCCCCGGTTCACCATCATCCGTGCCCTGCCCTACGACCGACCTGCCACCACCATGGCGGCGTTCACGATGTGCGAGCGCTGCGCCGCCGAATACCACGACCCGGCCGACCGCCGCTTCCACGCGCAGCCGATCGCGTGCCCGGACTGCGGGCCGTCGCTATGGTTCACCGCACACACCGAGCGGATCGCCGGATCCGATGCCGCGCTGGGGTCCGCCCAGGCGGCACTGGCCGCGGGCGCCGTGGTCGCGATCAAGGGTGTCGGCGGCTATCACCTGGCGTGCCGGGCCGACGACGAGGCCGCGGTCGTTGCGCTGCGTAGCCGTAAAGCGCGGGGTGCCAAGCCGTTCGCCATGCTGGTAGACGATCTCGACATTGCACGCCGCTACGCACACCTCGACGACACCGAAGCCGCGGTGCTCTCGAGTCCCGCGCGACCGATCGTGCTGTTGCGGCGGCGACGTGACTCACCGCTCGCGAACGCCGTCGCGCCCGGCAGCCCACTGGTCGGGCTGATGCTGCCGTACTCGCCCATCCATCACCTGCTGCTCGCGCCGGTCCCGGGTGTCGACGCACCGATACCCCATGCCTTGGTGCTGACCAGCGCCAATCGCTCCGATGATCCGATCTGCTTCACCGAAGACGATGCCGCGCAACGTCTCCCACCATTATGCGACGCGGTGCTCGACCACGACCGGCCGATCCATGTGCCCTGCGACGACTCAGTGGTACGGGTGGTGGACGATCGCGAGCTACCGATCCGCCGGTCCCGCGGCTACGCGCCGCTGCCCGTCGACCTCGGCCGCGACGGCCCGGCGGTGCTGGCGGTCGGCGGTGAACTGAAGAACACCTTCTGCCTCACCGACGGCGCACGCGCATACCTGTCCGGGCACATCGGCGACATGGAGACACTGGAAACCCTGCGGGCGTTCGAACGCGCGGTGGGCCAACTCAGTGAAATCCGGCACCAGCCGGTGCGATTGGCCGCCGACCTGCACCCTGGCTATCACACCCGCAGTTGGGCGGAGCGCCATGCCGGCGGTCGACCACTGGATCTGATTCAGCACCACCACGCGCACGTGGTGTCGCTGCTGGCCGAGCACGGACGTCTCGGTGAGCCCATGATCGGTGTCTCGTTCGACGGCACCGGCTACGGCTGCGATCAAACGATCTGGGGCGGCGAGATTCTCGAGCTCGGGCCCGACAGTCACCGGTTCACCCGGGTCGGCCACCTCTTACCGGTGCCACTGCCGGGAGGCGATGCGGCCGTGCGCAATCCGTGGCGGATGGCGCTGTCTCAGTTGCAGATGGCCGGAATCGACTGGACGACGGATCTGCCCCCGGTCGCTGCCGCGACGCCGGCCGAACTGCGGCTCACCCGGTCACAACTGGAAACCGGCATCGGGTGTGTGCCGTGCTCGAGCATGGGACGGCTGTTCGACGCGGTCGCATCCCTGCTGGGGGTGCGCCAACGGATCGATTACGAGGGCCAGGCCGCGATCGAGCTGGAGGCGCTCGCCGACTCGATGGGCGATGCCGCGGGGCCCGAGCTGAGAATGACGGTCCGCCGCGACGGGGTGATCGACCCCGGGGGCATGCTGCGAGCGATGGTGTCGGCCCTGCGCGCAGGTGTGCAACCGGCGGTGCTGGCTGCCGAGTTTCACCGGGCGGTCGCGGTCGCCGTCACCGAGTCGGTGCGACAAGCCGCCGGACCGGTTCGATTGGTAGGCCTCACCGGCGGGGTGTTCCAGAATGTGTTGCTGCTGCGCGGGTGCCGACAATGCTTGCAGCAGGCGGGATTCGAAGTGCTCACCCATCAGACGGTCCCACCCAACGACGGCGGGCTGGCGCTGGGCCAGGCCGCGATCTCCGTGCTGACGGCACTGGCGGAGGCTGAGTTGCGATGAGCACCACGGCGATCGATCGCGGGCTTGGCGCCGAGCTGGCCGCCGATTTGGCCGCAGCCGCCTTCACGCTGGCCAAGCGGTTCGCTGCGGGCGCGACGATGTGGTCCCTCGCACCGTCGTGGGAGCCGCATGCGCTGCACATCGCGGTCGAGTTCGTGCATCCGGTGATCATGGGAAAGCGGGCACTGCCCGCGGTAGCCCTGACCGGACCGAAGCTGATCGATCTGGTCCGGGTGTCCGTTCGCCCGGGCGACATCGTGATCGGCGTTGGTGCGGCCGCGGACCCCGACCTGCGTTCGGTGATGCGGCGCAGCCCGGCGTGGGGGGCCACGACGCTCTGGATCGGCAGTGGTGAGCGGCCCGCGGCGGGGGCCGCCGACCACGTGCTGTGGCTCGACGACCCCGACCCGCGCGTTCCGGCCACGGGCGGCTTCGTGCTGTTCTATCACCTGTTGTGGGAACTCACCCACGTCTGTTTCGAGCACTCGGGGCTGCTCAAACCTGAATGCGCGGAGGAGGTTTGCGTCACGTGCAGTGATGAGGGGCGCATCGGCGAGGTGGTGTCGCCGTCGGTGGACGGGATGGCCGCGGTGCGCACCGCGCGCGGCGTCGAGCGTGTGGCAACGGCGCTCATCGACCCGGTTGCCGCCGGCGAGCTGGTGCTGGTGCACGCCGGGACCGCGATCAGTCGCATCGAGGAGGACGTCCGATGACCCACGACGAGCCCACCAACTTCCTGTATCCGTTCATCGATGCACAGGAGGACAACCCGCAATCGCTGCTCGCCGATCTCGCCGCGTCAGCGCAGTCAAAGGCCGCCGAGAGTCTGGCGCTGCGGCGCACCACGCTGGAAGCCAACGCCGACCTGCTGGATCAGGCTGCTAGTGAGATGGCACGCCGCTTCGCGGCCGGTGGACGGATGTTCACCTTCGGCAACGGCGGCAGCTGCACGGATTCCACCACCCTGGCCGGGTTGTTCTCCCGCCCGCCGGCCGGAAAGCCCTTACCCGCTTGGTCATTGACCGCCGATCAAGCGATCGTGACCGCACTCGGTAACGACGTCGGATTCGAGCTGGTGTTCGCCCGTCAGTTGATCGCCCGCGCGAAGGCCGGTGACATCGCGATCGCGATGTCGACCAGCGGCAATTCGGCCAACCTGTTGGCGGCGCTGGCCGAGGCTCGACAGCGCGGCTTGTACACCGTCGGTTTCGCCGGATACGACGGCGGCGCCTTCGCCAACAATCCACACGTGGATGCCTGCTTCATCGTTCGTTCGCAGAGCGTGCACCGGATTCAGGAATCACAAGCGCTGCTGGGCTATCAGCTGTGGTCGGCCACCCAACAACGGTCCGACGATCGGGATTTGGGGGCCGCATGAGCAAGTCAGCGGGTGAATATCTGTCCTCGGGGCCGGGATTCGCCGAGGGCGAGGTGATCCAGCGGATCGAGTTGTTCCGCAGACGCCGCCCCAGGTTGCTCGACGACCACGTGAACCTGGCACACGGAGCGGGAGGCAAGGCGTCGGCCGCATTGATCGACGCGGTGTTCATGGAGGCGTTCCGCAATCCGATGCTGGAATCGCTGGGTGACGGCGCGGTGATCACGTTGCCCGGCGGTGAGCGACTGGCGATGTCCACCGATTCATTCGTGGTGCAGCCCAGGCGTTTTCCCGGTGGCTCCATCGGCGAACTCGCTGTGCACGGCACCTGCAACGACGTTGCGATGTCCGGCGCGGTGCCGTCGTGGATCTCGGCGGCGTTCGTGCTCGAAGAGGGATTTCCGATCGCCGAGCTGAGGGAGATCGTCGCCGACATGGCCGCCGCGGCGGCCAATGCGGGCGTGCAGATCGTCACCGGCGACACCAAAGTGGTGCCCAAGGGTGCCGCCGACGGCATGTTCGTCACCACTACCGGAGCCGGTGTCATTCCCGCTGGACGCAAACTTTCGGCCGCGTCGGTACGCCCGGGTGACAAAGTCCTGTTGTCGGGTTCGATGGGCGATCACGGCATGGCGGTGATGCTGGCCCGCGGTGACCTGGCCATCGAAGCCGATATCCATTCCGACACCGCGAGCCTCAGCCCGCTGGTGGAATTGCTGATGGCCGCGGCTCCATCCACCCGGTGGCTGCGGGACGCGACGCGCGGCGGCGTCGGCACCGTCTGCAACGAATTGGCTCAGGCCTGCGGCCTCGGGGTCCTGCTCGAAGAGGACCGACTGCCCGTGCGGCCCATGGTGAATGGCGCGTGCGAGCTGCTCGGCATCGATCCGCTCTACGTCGCCAACGAGGGCAAGTTCGTCGCCGTCGTCGCGCCCGATGAGGCCGACGCCGGGCTCGACGCGTTGCAATCCCATCCGCTGGGCGGCGACGCGGCCGTGGTCGGGGAAATCGTTGCAGAACCCGCGGAAAGCGTGGTGTTGCGTACCGGGTTCGGCGGTACCCGGATTGTCGACATGCTCGTCGGCGACCCGCTGCCGCGAATCTGTTGAGGGCTCGAGCCAACGAGAGGAGCGACCGATGTGTCTGGGAATTCCGGGACGGATCGTTGAGATCACCGATCCCGCAAACTATCTGGCGAAGGTAGATGTGAGCGGCGTGCAACGAATGATCAGCGTGCGACTGCTGGAAAGCGACCTGCCCGAGCCCGATGACTGGGTGCTGGTCCATGTCGGGTTCGCGATGGCCAAGATCGACGAGACCGAGGCGTTGCTCACCCTGGCCGCCGTCAAGAAGCTGGGCGAGGTCTACGCAGGCGAAGTCGAAGCCTTCGACTCGTCGGCGATTGTCTAAGGGAGGCGACGATGAAATTCGTTGACGAGTTTCGCGATCCGGCTGCGGCCCGCAAGCTGTTGGCTGCCATCGAGCACCTGGCGGGAAGCGGCCCCGACCACTTCAAGTTCATGGAGGTGTGCGGCGGGCACACGCACACCATTTACCGGCACGGCATCGAGCACCTGTTGCCGGACAGCGTCGAACTGGTGCATGGCCCCGGGTGTCCGGTCTGTGTCATCCCGATGGGTCGTATCGATGACGCGATGTGGCTGGCCGGTCAACCCGACGTGATCTTCACCTGTTTTGGCGACATGATGCGGGTGCCCGGCTCGGCCGGCAGTCTGCTGGACGCGAAGGCACGCGGCGCCGACGTCCGATTCGTCTACTCCCCACTCGACGCGCTCAAGATCGCCGTCGACAACCCCGACAAACATGTGGTGTTCTTCGCGATCGGCTTTGAGACAACCGCCCCGTCGACCGCTGTGACGCTGGTGCGTGCGCGCGACCTCGGGCTGCGAAATTTCACTGTGTTCTGCAACCACGTCACGATCGTGCCGCCGATCAAGGCCATCCTGGAATCACCGGACCTGCGGCTGTCCGGGTTCATCGGCCCCGGGCACGTCTCAACGGTGGTGGGCAATCGTCCATACCGATTCGTGCCCGACGTATACGGAAAGCCGTTGGTAGTGGCAGGATTCGAGCCACTGGACATTCTGGCGGCGGTGACGATGTTGCTGCGCCAGATCCGCGAAGGCCGCTGCGAGGTGGAGAACCAGTACAAACGCGTGGTGCCCGAACTCGGCAACCCGGCCGCGCTCGCGCTAATGGGCAAGGTGTTTGCGTTGCGTCCTCATTTCGAATGGCGTGGGCTGGGCTTCATTTCGCAGAGCGCGCTGCGGCTGCATGACGACTTCGCGGACTTCGACGCCGAACTACGCTACGCGATGCCCGGCGTGCGGGTCGCCGACCCGAAGGCGTGTCAATGCGGCGAGGTGCTCAAGGGTGTGCTCAAGCCCTGGGAATGCAAGGTCTTCGGTACCGCGTGCACTCCGGAGACCCCGATCGGAACATGCATGGTGTCACCTGAGGGGGCGTGCGCGGCCTACTACAACTTCGGCCGCATGCACCGGGACGCCGCGAAGCTGGTCGGATCCTCCGGGCAGGCCTGACAATTGGACCCAGCCGACCGCGGGCCGGAGATGTTCGCTCGCTACGCCTATGCGCCTAACGCACTGGGTTTTTGCGGTCCACCGCTCGGCGCGACGTTGCGCGACGGGTCGGTCGAGGATGTACGACGCGCGGCAACAACGTTTTCCGGCGCATGGCCGTACTTGCAGGTGCTTGCAAAGATGACTGGCATCAGCGATCCACTGGATCACCGCCTTGTCGAGTCGTACTGGCTCGGAGGCGGTGTCGGTTCCGGGCTCGATCCCGATGACTTCGTCGGCGAGTTGCTGGCCATCATCGGTCCGAAGGCCGGCCGCTACTGGGGGCACCTCGCCGCGGATTTGGCCTGCGAGGCAGCCGCCAACCACTGCTTTCATGTCTTTGGTATCTATCCATGGTCGCGGCTGCTGGGCCGGGGACTCGATGAGCACCCGCTGAATGTGCTGGACAAGTGCCGGATTACCTGGGGGACAGTGCTTTCCCGCGACGGCGACAGCGTCGAGGTGTCGTGTTGCGGGCTGGCCTGGAACGGACACACACTGACCCTGTCCGAGCCGTCGGCACGCCGCCTCGATGTGTGGGCAGACGGATACAGCGCGATACCCGATGTGGCGGTCGGCGACGAGGTGGCGATCCACTGGGACAGGCTGTGCGGCCGGTTACAACCCGACCAGATCGAAGCGCTGGCCGACAGCACCACCCGTCAGCTTCTGGCGACAAATCAGCGACTGGCGCGCGTCTAGCGCCCCTGCCGACCTGCCTCCCCCGGGCCACCACCCTGACACTGCGGGCACAGCCCGTGCAGGGTGAGGCCGGCGCGCTCGGTCAGCGTGAACGAACTACCCGCCATCGCATGTTGCAGCGCAGAGGCCAGTCGTCCCGCGGGCACTTCGATGATCGCGGCGCAGCGTGTGCAGACCGCGTGATGGTGTGGATCGGCGGCCAGACCAAAGGTGGTCACCCCGCCCTCCAGGGTCAGCGCATGCAACACACCCTGGTCGACCAGGGTGGTCACGGTGCGATAGATCGTCGCCAAGTCCGGCGGCTGGTCGTTGGCCGGCAGGATTTCATGCAGCCGCTGGTCTATCTCGGCAACCGACAGATGACCGTGGACCGGCTCCAGCACTGCCAACACTGCGATCCGGGAGGCCATCCGGCGCAGCCCATGAGCGCGCAGCAGTTCGCCGATACGCTCGGTGACGACCGGATCCAAAGCCGAGGGCCTGGCCACTCATCCAGTATCACGCAGCCGGCCGTCGAATCGCGCCCAATGACCGGATCGGACGCTGTCAGACTGTTGGGCATGCCCGATTCGCGCGATTCGTCGATCTGCGATGTGCTACCCGCCGCGGCCGCGCTGCTTTCCCTCGACGGCGCGAACGACGCACTGGGGGTTACCGCGCGCGTCGGCGACGTGCGCCGCGTTGTCGTCGTTCTCGTCGACGGGATGGGCTGGCACCTGCTACCGGACCTGGCCGCCGATGCACCGCTGCTGGCCTCGGTGTTGGCCGGTGACGACGGTCGGCTGGACGAACTCGCCTGCACCTTCCCCTCCACCACACCGACCAGCCTGGTGTCGTTGGCCACCGGGGTCGCACCGGGCCAGCACGGGGTTCTCGGCTTCACCGTCAAGCTGCCCGAGAGCGACCGGGTGCTCAACCACATCTATTGGCGCGACGATCCACCGCCCAGTCAATGGCAGCCCGTTCCAACATGGTTCGAACGGCTGCGCCGGGCGGGGGTCGGTGCTCATGCCGTGCTGCCCGCGGCGTTCTTCGGCAGCGGCCTCACGGAGGCGGCATACCGCGGTGCCCAACTCCAGCCGGCTGCTCACCACGACGACTACGCCCAGCTCGTGATCGACCGACTTCGAACGGCACCCGGATTGGTCTATGCCTACACCGCCGCACTCGACACCGCGGCGCACCTGTTCGGTGTCGGTTCAGCCGAGTGGCACGCCGCTGGGGCCTACGTGGATGCGCTGCTGACCCGGCTGGTCGAAGCGTTGCCAACGGACGCCGCCCTGCTGATCACCGCGGATCACGGCGGCTTGAACGTGCCGGAATCTCAGCGGATCGACCTTGACGCTGATTCGCGCCTGGGTGCCGGGGTGCGCGCCGTTGCCGGTGATCCGCGGGTGCGCTACCTGCACACCGATCCGGGCGCGGCTACCGATGTGATCGCCGCCTGGAGCGAGCTGCTGATGGGACGCGCCGACGTGCGTAGCCGCGACGACGCCGTCGCGGCCGGACTGTTCGGATCGGTACGGCCAGAGCACCTGCCACGGATCGGCGATGTCGTCGTCAGCTGTCGGGGTGACACGGCGGTGCTGGCCAGCGCCCATGAGCCGCCGGAAGTGGCTCAGCTCATTGGCTTTCACGGGTCCAACGACCCGGTCGAGACGGCGATTCCGGTGATCACCTTCCGGGGCTGACCGACGCAGTGCACTGGTTACGCATTCCCTGGATTTTTACCTGCAAAATAGTACGCAGATTTCCTGCGAATCATCTGCAAGAGGTTTAACGTCGATAGAGGCCGGGATTTATCTCCAGATGGGACGCGACATGGCCGCTGACACTCTCAGCAGGCAGCCGTCGACGCGCTCTCGATTACGGACGGCTTTGACGCCCGACGAGTGGCTGCGCCTGGGATCGATGTTCGCCATCATTATCGCCTTGCACGTGATCGGTTGGGGCACATTGCTACTCGTCGTCGAGCCAGCGCATTTGAGCGTCGGGGGCAAGGCCTTCGGAATCGGCATCGGCCTGACCGCCTACACGCTGGGGCTACGCCACGCTTTCGACGCCGACCACATCGCCGCAATCGACAACACCACCCGCAAGCTGATGAACGACGGGCAGCGGCCGCTTGCCGTCGGTTTCTTCTTCTCCCTCGGTCACTCGTCGGTGGTGTTCGGGCTGGCCTTGCTCATCGCGTTCGGGCTCAAGGCGATCATCGGGCCCGTCGAGCAGGACTCGTCGGCCCTGCATCACTACACGAGCCTGATCGGCACCAGCGTCTCGGGCGTGTTCTTGTATGTGATCGCGATCATCAATGTGGTGATCCTGGTAGGCATCCTGCAGGTATTCACGCAAATGCGCCGCGGCCACTACGACGAAGATGAACTCGAAGAGCAGCTGAACAATCGCGGGCTGCTCAATCGGCTGCTCGGCCGCTTCACCAAATCGGTGAGCAGGTCACGGCATATGTACCCGATCGGGGTGCTGTTCGGCCTGGGCTTCGACACCGCGACGGAAGTCGCGCTGCTGGTGCTGGCCGGCACCAGCGCCGCGGCCGGACTGCCGTGGTATGCCATCTTGTGCCTGCCGGTGTTGTTCACCGCGGGGATGTGTCTGCTGGACACCATCGACGGCTCGTTCATGAATTTCGCCTACGGCTGGGCCTTTTCGAATCCGGTTCGCAAGGTTTACTACAACATCACCATCACCGGCCTGTCGGTGGCCGTCGCGCTGCTCATCGGTACCGTTGAATTACTCGGGCTGCTGGCCGGGCAGTTCGGCTGGACCAGCGGATTCTGGAGCTGGCTGGGCGGCATCGATCTCAACGCAATTGGTTTTCTCATCGTCGGCCTGTTCGTGGTCACGTGGGCCGGCGCCTTGCTGATCTGGCGCTACGGGCGCATCGAGGAGAAGTGGACGGTGCAGACCGAACGCGTCGCCTGAGGCGCGTCGACGACAAGTCGGCTTGGGTTCATCCCAGGTCGCGATCACCACCGCGCCCGACCCGGGTGTGAACCCCAGATCGTCGCAGCCCCTGAGCTGAGCGGGTGGCTTTTGCCACCAACACCAGTCGATGACCGCAAATTTTCAACCGGTCCCCGTTGCGGTGCTTGCTGCCTGCAATCAGCCTGCGCTGGAACATTTTTCACGCATGTCCGAGCCTCGGACCTGCGTTGTCGTTGTGCGCCCAAAACTAGGAGAAAACCATGTCGTTCGTATCCATCGTACCGGAGATATTATCCACCGCCGCAGACAACCTTCAATCCGTCGGCCTGAGACTTCAAGCGCAGAACACCGCAGCACTGGTGCCGACCACCGGTCTGATCCCGCCCGCTTCCGACGAAGTATCCGCCTTGACAGCAATGCAATTCACCGCACACGCACACGCGTATCAGGCAGTCAGTGCGCAGGCTTCGGCGATTCATCAGATGTTCGTGACCATGCTGGCCGCCAGCGCCGATTCCTACGCCAACACCGAAGCCGCCAACGCGGTTGCTACCGGATAAGAGGTTTTACAATGGATTTCGCAACGTTACCGCCAGAAATCAACTCCGGTCTGATGTATTCCGGTCCAGGCTCTGGGCCAATCATCGCAGCGGCCGCATCCTGGGACGGCCTGGCCACCGAGATGCTTTCGGCGGCAGATGATTACGGGTCGGTGATCTCCTCTCTCACCGGCGGTCCCTGGCGAGGCCCGGCGTCGGCGTCGATGGCGGCCGCCGCCGCGCCGTATGTGTCGTGGATGGATACCACCGCCACACAAGCCGAACAGGCGGCCGCCCAGGCCAAAGCGGCGGCCAGTGCCTACGAAGCCGCGTTCACCGCGACGGTTGCGCCGCCGGTCATCGCTGCCAACCGCACGTTGTTGGCATCCTTGGTCGCCTCCAACGTGCTCGGCCAGAACACCCCGGCGATCGCGACGACCGAAGCCGACTACGCCGAGATGTGGGCCCAAGACGCCGCGGCAATGTACGCCTACGCCGGATCCTCCGCAGCCGCATCGACATTGACGCCGTTCGCCGCGCCGCCGGCGACCACCGCTGTCGGGCAGGCAGCTGGCACGGGTACATCGGCGCCGCTGTCGCAGTTGGTGACTTCGGTCCCCGCTGCACTGCAGGGGCTCGCCTCGCCTGTGACGTCGACGTGGGAGGGGTCGGGTCTCCAGGGCCTGCTGGATCTACTGACCGGGAATTCGACGTCCACAAGCGGACTCTCGGGGCTCTTCAATGCGCTGTTCTCGTCGAACGGCTTGGGGCTCAACGCCAATATCTGGAACACCATATTTTCGTCCGGCTTCTACACGCCGGCTAACACGCTGGGTGCCTTTACGAGTTTGTTCGGCGGCGCGGCTGCGGGCGCCGATGCGGCTGGGGATGGGGCGCTGGGAGCGGCAGCCGGCGGGGTCGGCGGTGCGGTGGCGGCCCCGGCTGCGGGAGTCGGCGAATTGGGCAGTGCCGGCGCGGTGTCAGCCGCGCTGGGCCGGGGTCCGGCGATCGGAGCGCTGGCGGTGCCGCCCAACTGGACTGCGATCACACCGACGGCAAGCCCGCTGTCCGGGCTATCCGGGGCGGCGCTTGGAGGCATGCCGCCGGCACCTCTGCCCGCAGTGGCGGCCGGCATTCCCGGGATGCCGTTGGCCAATGCGGCCGGAAACCGCTTCGGCACCGCCACTCCCCGATATGGGCTCCACCCGACGGTGATGGCACACCCGCCGTCAGCGGGCTGACCTCACAGCGGGGTGGTGTACGCCGCGCTGATACCGCCGTCGACCAGATAGCTTGCCGCGGTGATGAACGACGCATCATCGCTGGCGAGAAACGCCACGACGGCGGCGATTTCGTCGGCCTCGCCGAATCGGCCCATCGGCACATGCACCATCCGCGATCCCGCTGATCACCTTCCGCGGCTGAGAATGTCGGCGTTGCGCCACGCCGAGCGGCGCAAGCAGGCGCAATCCGTTGAGGCCGACGATGACGGTCGAGCCCTCGTGGCCGGCCACGCCGAGCGGCAGGGGCAAGGTGCCGAACAGATCCCACAAGACGAGCGCTCCGATGAAGGTTGCAGCGATGACCAGATTCGCGGCCACCACCCGTCTGGCATGGCGCGACAAGTTGATCGCGGCGGGGATGGTCGTCAGATCGTCGCGGATGACGACGGCGTCGGCCGTTTGCAGCGTGAGGTCGGATCCTGCTCCACCCATGGCGATACCGCAGTGTGCCGCGGCGAGCGCGGGTGCGTCATTGATGCCGTCGCCCACCACCGCCAGCTTGCGTCCTGCCGCTTGAGCCTCACCGACGATGCGGACCTTGTCGTCCGGCAGTAGACCACCGTGTACCTCGCGGATGCCGACTTGAACGGCAAGCTGATCCGCCGTGACCTGGTTATCGCCGGTTAATAGCATTGGTGTGGTGCCGGTGACCCGCGCTGATGCCTCGATCGCGTCGGCGGCTTCCTCGCGTACCCGGTCGCTGATAGCCAGCACGCCAACGGGTCTCGTATCGCAGGTGACGATCACCGCGGTGTAACCCTGAGCGTGCAACGCGTCGACGACCTCGTTGTCGAACTCGGTAGGAACCGAATTCGGCGAGCTCACGCCGATCACGCGCTCGCCGATCCTAGCGCTGACCCCGCGGCCCGGCTTCGCGATGAATTCGGTTGCCCTGGGTAACTGCAACTCACGGGCCCGGGCCGCGCCGATGATCGCGGCGGCGAGCGGATGCTCGCTTGCATGCTCGACGGCTGCCGCCAGTCGAAGTATGTCGTCCTCCGCGAAATTCGGCTCAAGGACCCGGATCTCGGCGAGTTCGGGTGTGCCGCGTGTCAACGTGCCGGTCTTGTCGAACGCGATTTGTGTGGTGGCGCCCAACTCCTCCATCACCACAGCGGATTTGATCAGCACACCGTGACGTCCGGCATTCGCGATGGCGGCCAGCAGCGGTGGCATGGTGGCCAGTACCACCGCGCACGGCGAAGCGACGATCATGAACGTCATCGCCCGTAATAAGGCCGCCTGCAGGTGATCACCGGCCAGCAGCGGAATCACAAAGACGGCGACGGTGACGGCAACCATCCCGACCGAATAGCGCTGCTCGACCTTTTCGATGAACAGCTGAGTGCGCGCCTTTGTTCGGCTGGCCTCCTCGACCAGCGACGCGATCCGGGCAACGACGGAGTCTCCCGCGCGCCGGTCGACGCGGATGCGCAGTGCGCCAGTGCCGTTGAGTGTTCCGGCGAACACCTCGTCGCCGGGCCCTTTGTCCACCGGCAACGGCTCGCCGGTGATGGTGGCCTGATCGACTTCGCTGGCGCCCGACAGCACCGTGGCATCGGCGGCGATCCGCTCGCCAGGACGCACCACTACCACGTCGCCGATGTGCAGGGCGGCGGCCGGGACGCGTTCCTCGCGACCGTCGTCGCTTACGCGGGTGCCCGTCTCAGGCGCGAGGTCGAGCAACCCACGCACCGAGTCCTCGGTCCGGGCGGTCGCCAGGGCCTCCAAGGCGCCTGAGGTCGCGAAGATGACGATCAGCAGCGCGCCGTCGGTGATCTGCCCGATCGCCGCGGCACCGATCGCCGCCGCGACCATCAGCAGGTCGACGTCGAGCGTCTTGTCCACTAGCGCTTTGAGCCCAGCGAGTCCTGGTTCCCAGCCCCCGGTGAGGTAGCAGGCAAGATACATCGCCCACCAGACTTCGCGGGGCGCCCCGCCCAGCTGCGCTGTCATTCCGACCAGGAATAACACCAAAGATAATGCAGCCCAACGCATTTCCGATAGCGCGAATAACCTGGTCCGCCGCGCCGACACCGTCGTGGGAGCATGCATCGGGCGCTGCGACGCCGTCGCCGACACTGCCATGGCTCACCTCCGAATTCCTGCCCACTGTCGGCCGCGACGATAGCAGAAAATATGAATACGTCTTCATGTGTGCCGGTCAGGTATGCTGGGCGGCCATGGGACACGGGGTCGAAGGCCGCGATCGGCCGGTCGCGCGGCTCGATGCCGACGCGGCATCTCACGTTGCCACCACCCTCCAAGCGCTCGCGACGCCCAGTCGGTTGCTGATCCTCACGGAGCTGCGGCAGGGACCGTTGCCGGTGAACGAGCTCGCCGACACGATCGGGCTCGAGCAATCCGCTGTCTCACACCAGCTACGGCTGCTGCGCAACCTTGGTCTGGTGGTGGGCACGCGCGCCGGTCGCAAAATCGTCTACAGCCTGTACGACAACCACGTCGCTCAGCTTCTCGATGAGGCGATCTATCACAGCGAGCACCTGCGCCTGGGATTGTCTGACCGACCCAAGACGGCCGGCTGACGCTACAGCGGCGTGGTGTACGCCGCGCTGATACCGCCGTCGACAAGATAGCTTGCCGCGGTGATGAATGACGCATCGTCGCTGGCCAGAAACGCCACGACGGCGGCGATTTCGTCGGCCTCGCCGAATCGGCCCATCGGCACATGCACCATCCGGCGGGCGGCACGCTCGGGATCCTTGGCGAAAAGCTCTTGTAGCAGTGGGGTATTCACTGGCCCGGGGCACAACGCGTTGACCCGGATGCCCTGCCGGGCGAATTGCACACCGAGCTCGCGCGACATGGCCAACACCCCGCCCTTGGACGCGGTGTAGGAGATTTGCGAGGTGGCCGAACCCATCACAGCCACGAACGAGGCGATGTTGACGATCGACCCGCGCTCCGCTGGCACCATGTGGCGCAACGCCGCCCGGCAGCACAGATATACCGACTTCAGGTTTACGTCTTGCACCCGTTGCCATGCCGGCAGCTCGGTGTTCTCGATCAGGTCGTCGTCCGGCGGTGAGATGCCGGCGTTGTTGACCGCGATATCCACCGCCCCGTGCGTCTCGGCGACTGTGTCGAACAACGCGTTGACCGACGCCTCATCCGAAACATCAACGGCCACAAACGAACCGCTCACCTCCTGGGCCGCGGCGGCCCCGGTCCGCTCGTCGATGTCGGCGATGACCACGGTGGCACCCTCGGCGTGCAGTCGCCGTGCAGAGGCCAACCCGATACCGCCGCCACCACCGGTCACCACGGCGATACGGCCCGCCAGACGCTGCGTCAGGTCAATCATCATTGGTGCCGCTCCTCCGCGTATGCCCGCGCGGCCTCGACGATCGCCGAGAACAGTCGCAGGTCCTCCAAACTTTCCTCGGGATGCCACTGCACCGCGAGCACGAAGTCGCGTCCGGGCAGTTCCAGGGCCTCGACCACGCCGTCAGCGTCCCAGCCACTGACGACCAGCCCCTCGCCGAGTTCCGCGATGGCCTGATGGTGATAGCAGCGCGCGTCGACGGACTCCCCCACCACCGACGCCAACCGGGTGCCGGCCACGGTGCGCACCGGCAGCGTGGTGAACACCGCGTTGCCGGCCCGGTGTCCGCTGTGACCGATGACGTCGGGCAGGTGTTGATGAAGGGTGCCGCCGAGGGCGACGTTGAGCACCTGCGCACCGCGGCAAATGCCAAGCACTGGAAGCCTTCTCGCGAGCGCACCGCGCAGCAGCGCAAACTCCCAGTCGTCGCGCTGCGGGGCGGGTTTGTCGTTGTTGGGGTGCGGCTGCTGACCGTAGATTGCCGGGTCCACGTCGTTGCCGCCGGTGATCAACAGCCCGTCGAGGCTGTCGAGCACCCGCTCGGCGATGTCGATGTCAACCGGCTGCGGCGGCAGCAGTGCCGCGACACCTCCGGCATCCGTGACGCCCTTGAAGTAGACCTCCGGCAGAAAGCTGGCTCGCACATCCCAGGCGCCCATCTGGGCCCGGGTGAGATAGGTGCTCAGCCCAATCACCGGAGGCCTAGACGTCATGTGCCCGGCTCCTCCCCGAGCCGTCTCCGGCCCGTATCGTCACCGGAGGTTTAAAACCGCTCAAACCCGCGAACCCTCTCCCAGTCGGTGACAGCCTTGTTGAACGCGGCCGCCTCGACGTGGGCGTTGTGGACGTAGTGGTCGACCACCGGATCGCCGAATGCCTGCCGGGCAACCACGGACGCGTCGAACAGCGCCGCAGCTTCGGTCAGCGTACCGGGCAACCGCTCGGTGCCCTCGTCCTCGAGGTCTCGGTACGCGTTGCCCGTACATGGTTCCGGCAACGGCAATTCGCGTTCGATACCGTGCAGTCCGCCGGCGATCAACGCCGCGACGGCCAGGTACTGGTTGACGTCGCCGCCGGGTACTCGGCATTCCACGCGCATACTGTCGCCGTGACCGACTACGCGCAGTGCGCAGGTCCGGTTGTCCAGGCCCCACGAGACGGCGATCGGCGCGAAGCTGCGATCAGCAAACCGCTTGTAGGAGTTGATATTCGGCGCATAGAGCAGGGTCAGCTCGCGCAGCGTCACCAGCTGGCCCGCCACGAAGCTACGGAAGGTGGGCGACATGCCGAGCGGGTCGTTGTCGTCGGCGAACACCGCGTCACCGTTCAGTGAGGTCAGTGACATGTGGACGTGGCAGCTATTGCCTTCGCGCTCATCGTATTTGGACATGAAGGTGACCGACTTGCCGTGCTGGTCGGCAATCTCTTTGGCGCCGTTCTTGTAGATGCCGTGGTTGTCGCAGGTGACAAGCGCTTCGTCATAGCTGAAGCCGAGCTCCTGCTGTCCGCGATTGCATTCCCCCTTGACGGCCTCCCAGCGCAGACCCGCCCCCTGCATGTGCTGCCGAATGTCGCGCAGCAGCGGCTCGAGACGACTCGACGCCATCACGGCGTAGTCGAGGTTGTAGTCGCTGGCCGGGTTCAGATCGCGATACCCGTTGGCCCACGCCTGCCGATAGGTGTCGTCGAACACCATGAACTCCAGCTCGGTGGCCACGAAGGCGCGCAGCCCGTGCTCGCGTAACCGGTCCAGCTGACGACACAGGACGCGTCGCGGAGCGGGCTCGATGTGGCGGCCGTCGTGCCACAGCAAATCCGCGAGCACCAGCGCTGTGCCCGGCAGCCACGGGATGCGTCGCAACGTGCTGAGGTCCGGCTTCATCAGCATGTCGCCGTAACCGGTGTCCCAGCCCGCCATTGCGTAGCCCTTGACGGTGTTCATGTCGACATCGACGGCGAACAGGTAGTTGCAGCAATCGGCGCCCGCTTCGGCGACCTGGTCGGTGAAGAAGGCCGCGGAGACCCGCTTACCCATCAGCCGGCCTTGCATGTCGCTGAATGCCACGATCACCGTGTCGATCTCACCGGCGGCGATCTGCCGCTTGATCACTTCGTGCGACGAGGTCACGGCGTGATGGTACTGGTCACCAGGTGCTGGTGCGTAGGACGATCTCGGCGGCTAGTTGCGCCGTCGACTCGTGCGCATTGCGGCGGCCGAGCAACTCGACCACTCGGTAGTCGCCGTAAACGAAGCGCTGGCTGGCCTTCGCGATCGAGTGCGACGCGGAGCTACTCACCAGAGCCGTCGTGTTGATCTCGACGGGCGGGCACTCTTCGTCGCGCACAACGCCGGTGTGGTCGGCGACCCGCGGGTGGCCGCGGTCGATCACCACCAGGCCGGTGAAACGGTCCAGCCGTGTCGCCGCCAGCTCCCAGGCGACTTCTGCGCCGTCGCGGTCACCGACCAGCACACCCCAACTGACGTCGAGCACATCGAGAATGCCGACCACCGACTTGGGGGTCAGGCGAGGGTCCGGAGCGATGGCGATGGTGCGCAACGACGCGGTGTGGAGCCGCTCACACAGCGCGTCATAGGCCGGCAGTCCCCGCTGGGCGGCGCACAGCAGCACCACGACGGAGCCCTTCTCCGGACCGGTGTCACAGACCTGGATGGGAAACCCGTCGACGGTAGTCATCATCGCCGAAGGCACCACAGCAAATTACAGTGAATTGCCCCGCGCGCGGGCCATTTTCGACCGGATCGGTAGTCGAGTGGCGATCGGAAACGCATCCGCAACATAGAGGGTGCGACGACGGCACGTGACAACGCGTGACGTCGTCAACGAAATGCCTTTGGTCGGGGCAGTCATTGGTGGCGATCACCGCAGCGCCGACACGATCGTCGGGCGATGCGGCGGCCCGTCGTCCAGCAGTGCGGTGACCGCGTCGACATCGAGATGCGCATCCAACAAATCGGCCATCAGGTCCAGCTGGGCATTGCGTCGCGCGGCCACGTCGGTGTCGCCGGCAACCACGAACCCGGCACGGCCCGCAGCGGTCGCGACATCGGTCAGCCACTGCCGACGGAAGTCGTCGTTGTCGAGCACACCGTGCCAGTGCGTTCCGAATACCTGGCCGTGCCGATATCCCTCCGGCACGCCGTCGACGTCGAACCAGGTGTCCTCGGCGCAGCGGTCCACCCGCCCGTGGTGAATCTCGTAGCCGTGAAGCGCGTCCTGCCGACGACGCAGCACCTTCTCGGGTGCGAACACAATGTCCGCGTCGAGCAACCCCAGCGCGTCGACTCGACCGGAGTGACTCTCGACCGGGTCGTCGATCGACCGACACAGCATCTGGAATCCCCCGCAGATACCCAGCACGGCGCGCCCGGAGGAGGCGTGCGAGCGAATCGCCTGCTCGAGTCCGTGCTCGCGCAGCCAGCCCAGGTCAGCGACGGTGGCCTTACTGCCCGGCAGCACGATCACGTCGGTGTCGGCAAGGTCGGCAGGCTCTTGCACCCAGCGGACCAGCACGCCGGGTTCGCAGGCCAGTGCTTCGACGTCGGTGGAGTTGGAGATCCGCGGCAACCGCAGCACCGCGACCCGCAGCCATTGCGAGCCGCACGGCGGTTGCGGCGTACCGAGGATGCGGTGAGCCAAGACCGCAACGGCGTCCTCGGTGTCGAGCCACAAGCCGTCGGTGTAGGGCAGCACGCCGTAGGTGGGACGACCGCTGAGTGCGGCGAGCTGGCGTAGACCGGGCTCGAGCAGTGCGACATCCCCGCGGAATTTGTTGACGATGAATCCGGCGATCAGTGCCTGGTCTTGCGCGTCGAGCACCGCCACCGTCCCGAACAGGTGCGCGAGCAGCCCGCCACGGTCGATGTCACCGACGATCACCACCGGGAGATTCGCCGCGCGAGCCAGCCCCATGTTCACCAAGTCGGTTGCACGTAGGTTGATTTCGGCCGGTGACCCGGCTCCCTCGCAGATGACCGCGTCGAATTCGTTTCGCAGCGCTGCCAATTCGTCCTGCACGACGGCCGATAGCGTATTGCGGTCCGACCAGTAGCCGGCCGCGGTCGCCGTGCCGACCACCTGCCCTTTAACCACCAGTTGCGAGGTCATGTCGCTGCCCGGCTTGAGCAGGATCGGGTTGAACCGCACACTCGGGACCAGACCCGCGGCGCGCGCCTGCATCGCCTGGGCCCGGCCGATCTCGCCGCCCTCGATCGTGACGGCAGAATTGTTCGACATGTTCTGCGCCTTGAACGGCGCGACCCGAATTCCCTTGCGCGCCAGCAATCGGCAAAGCCCAGCGACCACCATCGATTTGCCCGCGTCGGATGTGGTGCCTGCGACCAGCAGCGCGCCGCTCACGGCAGGGTGGTCACGGCAGGGTGAGGATTTCCGCGCCGGACTCGGTGACCAGCAGGGTGTGCTCGAACTGCGCGGTCCACTTGCGGTCGGTGGTGACCACGGTCCAGTCGTCGTCCCAGATCTCGTAGTCCAGCGACCCGAGGTTGATCATCGGTTCGATGGTGAACGTCATCCCCGGCTCGAGGATCGTGGTGACGGCGGGCTGGTCGTAGTGCAGGACCACCAGCCCGTTGTGAAAGGTGGTGCCGATGCCGTGCCCGGTGAAATCGCGAACGACGTTGTAGCCGAATCGATTTGCGTACGACTCGATGACGCGGCCGACGACGGACAGCGCGCGGCCGGGTTTGACCGCTTTGATCGCGCGCATCGTGGCCTCGTGCGTGCGCTCGACGAGCAGGCGGTGCTCTTCAGAGACGTCACCGGCCAAGAAGGTGGCGTTGGTGTCGCCGTGGACGCCTTCGATGTACGCGGTGACGTCGATGTTGACGATGTCGCCGTCCTCGATCACCGTCGAATCCGGAATGCCATGGCAGATGACCTCATTCAGCGAGGTACAGCAGGATTTGGGATAACCCTTGTAGCCCAGCGTCGACGGGTACGCGCCGTGGTCGACCATGTAGTCGTGGGCGATGCGGTCCAGCGCATCGGTGGTGACACCGGGCGCCACGGCCTTGCCGGCTTCCGCGAGCGCCCGGGCCGCGATCTGCCCGGCGACCCGCATCTTCTCGATCACCTCGGGCGTCTGCACCCATGGCTCGGAGCCCTCCTTGGCGGTCGGCTTGCCGACGTACTCCGGGCGTGCGATCGACTTGGGCACCGGAAGCGTCGGCGACACCACGCCAGCGGACAGGGCGGAACGAACAGGCATGGTGTCAGGGTATCTGCATCGCGGCGCTTCAGGCGCGGCTGCGGCGGCGCACCAGCGACCGGCGCGGGCCTTTGACCTTGACCGAGCCACAGACCACCCGGCCGGTCAACACCACGTGCGGAGTGCCCTCGGCCGGCGCTACCTTGCGCCGGTCGCTGGCGCTGCCGCCGTACACCTCGACGTCGTCGATCGACGCGCTGGCGCCCTCGGGCAATCGAATTTCCACCGAACCGAACCGCATGTCGAGTTCGATGACGACCACCGGGCCGGCGAATCTTGCCTTGACCAGATCGAGCTCGACCGACCCCATCCTGCGCACCAGCGCCAAGCGGGTGGGGACGGTCCATTCGCCACGACGCTTGAGCGATCCGGCCCAGCCGCGCAACTCGACGCGGTCGGCGGCTGAAGTGACGATCGCCCCCGGCCCGGGCAGGTCGCCGACCAGACTGTCCAGCTCGTTGTGGGTCCGCGCGTACGACACGTGCGTTGATCGTTCCTCGAACTCGCTGATGTCGATCAGGCCGAGCGCGACCGCGTTGTGCAGGCGGCGAAGGGTGCCGTTGCGGTCGGCATCAGAGACGCGCAGCTCGGATAGTTCACCGGGACGAGTCATGGCGATATCAATGTACCGCCGTGAGTGTCCGTCGCGGTGCACTGGACAGTCACCCTGTAGCGACACCGAGTTGATGCCAGAAGTATGAAAAATGCCATTGGCAAGACCTCGGTACTTGGTGCTGTTTGCATGTCGACATTCCAATTTAATGGCAATCGATTTGATCTCGTTAACTTAATCGACGTTATTGATTGAAGTGTCAAAACAATTGTTGGCAGCTCTCAGACAACAAGTTCGATGTTTCGGATTAAGCGTCTGGTTTATCGGACTTTGTTCCACAAGATGAGATGCCGCAGTACCGCCGTTGGCCAGCCCCGTGTTGGTCGGGCCGAGACCGAACCTCTCCAGCAACGCGCCAACCTGCAACTTTGCAGCGGTTCCGTGCGCTCGGGATTCGGACGAGGCGTCCGACAGGCGACCATGCTCGAGACAACTTGAACGACGGGAGGCCTCGAACCGGGCCTAAGAGGATGCTTAACGCCGCGACACGATCTCCTGAGTTTTTTCCTGAAGATTTGCTTAACAAAAGCGCTGTCGCTGTTATAAGCTTCGATCCGTCGAACGGCTCGTCCGCCATGAGGGGGAGAAAGACTCATGTGCGAGCCAACGGCAGTGGGGCGGCAACCCCACAATCCACCAGGAGAGACACCTAGATAGGAGGCTCGCACATGAGTCAGAAAGAATTCTACAGCTCTAGCTGTAGGCGCAGCCATCAGCGGGCGCGGCGGTCGCCGCGTTCCTCAGCATGGGCACTGCTAACGCCATTCCGGGCACCGCTCTAGACGCAGACGGGTACTCGGACCTGTACGGGGCAGTCGGCAATGAGAACGTCACGGCCGCTCAGGGTGCCGCCAACGCGGCACTTGACCAGCAGCTGTTAATTCAGGACCCCACCAGCGCGCTGTCGTTTGACCACGCGGTCGACACTTTCGAGTCGAGCAACGCGCACGCACTGGCCGACCTGATCCATGCGTTGGACCCCAGCGCGTTCGCGGTGCAGTACGACCCGGACATCACCGGGACGTTCGACCTCATGGGTGGATACCTGGTTCCTGACGACGCGCTCGGCTATCTGGCCCGGAGCGTCGATTTCTTCCTGCTCGACCCAACCGGCTTGGGTTTCCTTCTCAGCCCGGTCATCGAGATTCTGGCGGGCTCGCCTCCGTTCTGATTCCGTATCCAGTAGATCCACCTCAATGAGAGGTGGCGGTCTGAACCGGTGGGGAGGGGGGTCTTCCCACCGGTTCGGACGCCAGACGTCGAGCCGGCCGCGGAACGAACCAGAGCCCCTGGAATCCGCAAGCTTGGCGAAGTAAAAGCCTGTCGCCCGGTCGCCCCTCGCGGCCGGGCGACAGCTTTGTGTAAACCATTGCGATTGAACGACTTTCAGGCCAGGTAGTCGGCGGGCATCGACTCGAACATGAACTTGGTCATCCGCACCGCATACTCCGAACTGCCGCCGCCGACGATCAACGACGCGAAGGCCAGATCACCGCGGTACCCGGCGAACCAGGAGTGCGAGCCACCGGGAAACTCAGCCTCACCGGTCTTCGCGTAGACCTCGCCGCAGCCGGCGATCTCCTTGCCGGTGCCGTTGGTCACCACGAGGCGCATCATCGGGCGCAGTCCCTCGATCATCTTCTCGGTGATCGGTGCGGTGTCGCCAGTGATCGCCGTCGGGCGTCCCTCAATCAGCTTGGGCACCGGCGTCTTTCCGGCGGCCACGGTCGCCGCGACCATCGCCATGCCGAACGGAGAGGCCAGCACCTTGCCCTGACCGAACCCGTCCTCGGTGCGCTCGGCCAAATCGACGGTCGGCGGCACCGATCCGGTGACCGTGCTGATGCCGTCGATCTGATAGTCCAGGCCAATGCCGTATTGGTTGGCGGCCTGAGCCAAGCCGCGCGGCGGCATCTGGCTGGCCAATTGCGCGAAGGTGGTGTTACACGAGCTGGCGAACGCGCGCGACATCGGCACCACCCCCAGATCGAATCCCCCGTAGTTGGGAACGACCCGCTGACCGATGTCGAGATGGCCCGGGCAGCCCAAAAGCGTGTTGGGGCTTGCCATGTCGCGCTCGAGCGCAGCGCCCGCGGTGACCATCTTGAACGTCGACCCCGGTGGGTAAAGGCCGGTAGTGGCAAGCGGGCCGATCGCGTCGGCCGCGGAATTCTGTGCGACGGCGAGGATCTCCCCCGTCGACGGCTTGATCACGACGATCATCGCCTGCCGACTCTGGTTGTCCACCGCGCGCTGGGCGGCGTTCTGCACGGCCCGGTCGAGGCTGATCGACACCGACGGCGCCGGGGACGGCTGAACCTCGTGCAGCACAGCCAGATCGACGTTGTTCTGGTTGATGCTGACCACGCGCCAGCCGGCCTCGCCGTCGAGTTGCTCGATCACCGACTTCTTCACCTGATTGATCAGGGCGGGCGCGAAGTGATAGTCGGTCGGCAGCAACTCGGCCTGCGGCGTGATCACCACGCCGGGCAGGCTGCCCAAGGCCGGGGCGATGCGGTTGTTGTCGTCGGTGCGCAGCGTGATCAGGTCGACGGGCTTGCCGGTGCCGCTGGCCTGCTCGGCCAGGCGCTGCGGGTCGTTGATCGCATCGTCGAAGGGATGCAGCGCGTCGACCACCGAGCGGGCGGTACTGATCAGGAAGGCGCCGGCTTTCGACGCGTCCAGTGTGTAGCGGTACAGGTAGCCGGGCGCCAACACGTCGGTGCCCCCGACTTCGTTGACCGAGGCCCGCTTGGGTGGGTCGGCCCGCAGTGCCAGTGTCTGATGCTCACCAAGCCGTGGATGAAGGTCGGTACTGCTCCAGCGGACCTGCCAACGACCTTCGTAGCGCGCCATTTTCAGCTTGCCGTCGTAGGTCCACATCCGATTCTTCGGCAGGTGCCAGGTGTAGCGGTAACTGACCGAGCCGGTGTCCTCGGCATACTTTGATCCGGTGATCTGGGTGTCCAGATGGCTCGCCTGCAGACCAGCCCACGCCGCGTTCAACGCTTCGCGTGCGTCGCTGGGATTGTCGCTGAGGTCCGCCGCCGCCCCGGTGTCACCGGTGGCCAGCGCGGCGAAGAACTTTTGAGCTGCCGGCGCGGGCCCCTCTTGTTTCGGAGTGCAGGCCGATACCGCAGACGTCGTCACCAACACGGCCGCCGCGATTGTGGCAGCTGATGCCATTGTGAATTTTGTTGCCATTGTGGCTGATGTTAGAACTACTGGCGCAGGACGAGCCGCGACACACCGAGACGGAATTGTTACGCCACTGGCCACGCCCGCGTTTGGAGCGAGATCGACGCCAGCGCCAGAAAAGGCGAGTAAAGATCGCGCCTCGGTCGATCTCGGCGTGGCGAACGAGTCAGTCCAGCAGGACCGTGGCGAAGGTGCCGATCTCGGTGAAGCCGATGCGGTCATAGGTCGCCCGCGCGACGGTGTTGAAGTCATTGACGTACAGGCTGGCCGTGCGGCCTGTGCCGACGATCACCGCCGCCAGGGTTGCGGTGCCCGCGGTCCCGAGGCCTCGGCCGCGCCACTCGGGATGCACCCAGACCCCCTGGATCTGGCTGACTGTCGGCGACTGCGACCCGACCTCGGCCTTGAAGACCACCTCACCGTTTTCGAAGCGGGCCCACGCCCGTCCGGCCGCGATCAGGCTGGCCACCCGCCTCCGGTATCCGCGCCCGCCGTCTCCGAGCCGGGGGTCGACACCGACCTCGCCGATGAACATGTCGATGGCCGCCACCAGGTAGCTGTCGAGTTCGTCCGGCTTGACCTGCCGCACACCGGGATCGATCGCACAGGTAGGCATCGTGGTCAGCGACATCAACGGCTGATTGTCACGCACGTCGCGGGCCGGACCCCAGGCCGGCTCGAGGCGGTGCCACATCGGCATCACCAGCTCGGTCCGCCCGACCAGCGACGAGCACCGTCGTGAGCCGGTCAGCGCCGCGTCGGCGAACGCGTGGAGGTCATTAGGCCGGCCGCGCAACGGAATGAGATTGGCGCCCGCATAACACAACGACTCGTCGGGGCCGCGGCGCGTCCACAGCTCCCCGCCGATCGAGTTGGGGTCCATGCCGTGATCGGCCACCCTGGCAGCCACCATGCACGAGCCGACCGGGTCGTCGTCGAAAACCCGTCGCACCGCGCTTCCGTCGCGCACGACTGACACCCGTCGCTCGCTGACGCGGCGGATGGGCGGAGCCGACATACTGACTCTTTCTGCGACGAATCGACGGCCGGATCAGGCCAACGTCAGCTTACGGTCACAACTGGCGAACCGCTCGACGTTGACCCTTCAGCGCCCGACTCGTTAGCCAATCGCATTGCCTCTTCGATCAATGTCTCGACGATCTGGGCCTCGGGCACGGTCTTGATCACTTCGCCGCGGACGAAGATCTGGCCTTTGCCGTTGCCGGACGCTACGCCGAGGTCGGCCTCGCGAGCCTCCCCCGGTCCGTTGACGACACAACCCATCACGGCCACCCGCAGCGGGACGTCGAGTCCCTCGAGACCGGCGGTGACTTCGTTGGCCAGGCTGTAGACGTCGACCTGAGCACGTCCGCACGACGGGCAGGACACGATCTCCAGCCCGCGGGGCCGAAGGTTCAAAGATTCCAGGATCTGGGTGCCGACCTTCACTTCCTCGACCGGCGGCGCCGACAGCGACACCCGGATGGTGTCGCCAATGCCGCGCGACAGCAAAGCTCCGAACGCGACCGCAGACTTGATGGTGCCCTGAAACGCCGGACCGGCCTCGGTGACGCCGAGATGCAGCGGGTAGTCGCACTCGGCGGCGAGCTGCTCGTAGGCAGCGACCATCACGACCGGATCGTTGTGCTTGACGCTGATCTTGATGTTGCCGAAACCGTGGTCCTCGAACAGCGACGCCTCCCACAGCGCGGACTCCACCAGCGCCTCGGGCGTCGCCTTGCCGTACTTTTCCATGAACCGCTTGTCCAGCGATCCGGCGTTGACTCCGATGCGGATCGGAATGCCTGCTGCGGCAGCGGCTTTCGCGACTTCACCGACCCGGCCATCGAATTCCTTGATGTTGCCGGGGTTTACCCGGACGGCGGCACAGCCGGCGTCGATCGCGGCGAAGATGTACTTCGGCTGGAAGTGGATGTCGGCGATGACGGGAATCTGACTCTTCTTGGCGATCGCGGCAAGCGCGTCGGCGTCTTCCTGACGAGGGCACGCCACCCGGACGATGTCGCAGCCGGTGGCGGTCAGCTCGGCGATCTGCTGCAGGGTCGAGTTGACGTCGTGAGTCTTGGTGGTGCACATCGACTGCACCGAAATCGGGTGATCGCTCCCCACCCCGACATCCCGGACCATCAGCTGTCGCGTCTTGCGCCGCGGCGCCAGCGTGGGCGCCGGCGCGGCCGGCATACCCAGACCTGTGGTCACTGTTGCCTTCTCTCGCTTTGTTATTCGCTACTGGAACAGCCGGATGGGGTTGACCACGTCAGCGGTCACCGTCAACAGCATGTAGCCGACCACCAGAACCAGAACTACGTAGGTTGCCGGCATCAGTTTGAGGTAATTCACCGGCGCCGCTGCGACTTTGCCGCGGGCCGACCGAATCAGGTTGCGCAACTTCTCATACAGCGCGATCGCGATGTGACCGCCGTCGAAGGGCAACAGTGGCACCAGGTTGATGACGCCCAGGATGAAGTTCAACTGCGCCAAAAACAACCAGAACGCCATCCAGACACCGTGATTTACGGTGTCTCCGCCGATGATGCTCGCGCCGACGACGCTGATCGGGGTGTCGAGCGAACGCTCGCCGCCACCGATCGCGTGGATCAGTGCGCCGACCTTGGTCGGGATGGCCACCAGCGACTTGCCCAGCAACACGGTCAGATTGCCGGTGAAGGTGAGGGTGCCCGGTATCGCACTGACCGGGTTGTAGTGGGTGGGCCCCGGCTGGGTGCCCACCACGCCCATCACGCCTAGCTTCGCCGGCTTCGCGCCACCGTTTTTGCCGGTGCTCACCCAGCGCTGCTTCTGCGCGATGTCGACGTACTTGGTCATCGTCTGACCGTCGCGCTTGATGACGACAGGAACGGTGCCGTGCAGTTTCTGCACCACGCCGGCCATGTCGGAGAAGTCGGTCACCGGGGTGCCGTTGACCTTGAGCACCACGTCGCCGGCGCGAATCCCGGCGGCGGCGGCGGGCCCGTCGCCCGTACACTTCTCGAAGTCGCCCTGCTTGAGTTCGCTTGCTGCACAGGCTGTTTGACCGATGACCGCGGTGGGGTGCAGGTTGGGCAGACCCCACATCACCGCGATGGCGTAAATCAGCACCAGACCGATGACGAAGTTCATGCCCGGACCGGCGAACAAGACCGCCACCCGCTTCCAGGTTCTCTGCTTGTACATCGCGCGGTCGTGCTCGTCGGGCTGCAGTTCTTCGACCGACGTCATGCCGGCGATGTCGCAGAAGCCCCCAGCCGGGATCGCCTTCAGCCCGTACTCGGTCTCGCCACGACGGGTCGACCACAGGGTAGGACCAAAGCCCACAAAGTAGCGCCGCACCTTCATTCCGGTGCCCAATGCGACCCACATGTGGCCGCACTCGTGCAGCGCCACCGAAATGAGGATGGCCAGTGCAAACAGCACGATGCCGATTACGAACATCATCGAACCGCTGAAACCTCCTGTGTGATCGCACCACGCGCGCGCTCGCGAGCCCAGCGCTGAGCGTCGAGTACGTCTTCCACGGTAGCGGGTTCCGTGGCCCACTGGTCGGCGGCGCTCAGGACCTCGTCGATTGTGTGCACGATGGCCGGGAAACCGATCCGACCGGCCAGGAATGCCTCGGCCGCTTCTTCGTTTGCGGCGTTGTAGACGGCGGTCATGCAGCCACCCGTCTCGCCGGCCTGCCGGGCCAGCGCGACCGCAGGGAACACCGCATCGTCCAACGGCTCGAACTCCCAGGTCGACGCCGTCGAGAAGTCGCAGGCCGCGGCCGCGGCGGGCACCCGATCGGGCCAGCCCAGCGCCAGTGCGATCGGCAGTTTCATGTCCGGGGGGCTGGCCTGGGCGATCGTCGATCCGTCGGTGAAGGTCACCATCGAGTGCACGACCGACTGCGGATGCACGACGACGTCAATGCGGCTGTAGGGAATGCCGAACAGCAGGTGCGCCTCGATGAGTTCGAGCCCCTTGTTGACCAGCGACGCCGAGTTCAGGGTGTTCATCGGGCCCATCGACCAGGTCGGGTGCGCGCCGGCCTGTTCGGGTGTGACGTCCTCGAGCTGGGCGGCCGACCAGCCGCGAAAGGGTCCGCCGGACGCGGTGAGCACCAGCTTGGCGACCTCTTCGGCGCTCCCGCCGCGCAGACACTGCGCCAGTGCGGAATGTTCGGAGTCGACCGGCACGATCTGGCCGGGCTGCGCGGCGGCCAGCACCAGCGGCCCGCCGGCGATCAGCGACTCTTTATTGGCCAGCGCCAGCCGGGCGCCGGAGGCGAGCGCGGTCAGGGTCGGCTGCAGGCCGAGCGCGCCGACCAGCGCGTTCAGCACCACGTCGGCCTCGGTGTTCTCGATCAGCCGGGTCGCCGCGTCGGCTCCCTGATAGGTGACGTCGCCGACCGTCTGCGCTGCGGCCTGATCGGCGACGGCGAGGTTGGTAACCCCGGTCTCGGCGCGCTGTCGGGCCAGCAGGTCGGGATGCCCGCCCCCGGCGGCCAGGCCGACCAATTCGAAGCGGTCCGGGTTGGCGGCGATGACCTCGAGCGCCTGGGTGCCGATGGAACCGGTGCTGCCCAGCACCACGGTCTTCAGGCGGCGACCAGTGGCGCTGGTGCGGCCAGATTCACGTTCGGCGAGGCCATCGCGGCGGTTCGACACCCACCCATTGTGCCGCGCCACCGGCGCGCCGGACGAATTCCGATATGCCAGAATGTGCAGGCATCTTGATCCCAACCCGAGGAGTGTGTCGTGGCCGGTACCGAGGTGAACCGCACAGGCGGTCACGTCAACGGCGTTGACGTCGCTGAGGTGCCGTCAGCCGCGTGGGGCTGGAGCAAAGTCAGCCACCGCAACTGGCACGTCTACGGCCTGCTGATGATCGGGCTGCTGGTCGCATTCCTGCGCGGCAACCACGTCGGCCACGTCGAGGACCTGTGGATCATCGGTTTCGCGCTGTTGGGGACGTTCTTCCTGGTGCGCGACTGGTGGGGCCGTCGGCGCGGCTGGCTCAGGTAGGCGGTTCCGCGGCTAACTGGCCGCACGCGCAGGCGTGATTCGCGTCCGCTCCAGCTACCCGCCTTCGGCGGCCAACTGGCCACACGCGGCGGCAATCTCGCGGCCGCGGGTATCGCGCACCGTGCAGGCCACTCCGGCCGCCCGCACTCGCCGAACGAATTCCCGCTCAACGGTTTTCGGGCTGGCATCCCATTCGCTACCCGGGGTCGGGTTCAGCGGAATCAAGTTCACATGCACCAAGGGGCCCAGTGCCCGACGCAGTCGCTTACCCAGCAGATCCGCGCGCCATGGCTGGTCGTTGACATCGCGAATCAGCGCGTACTCCACCGACACCCGCCGGCCGGTCTGGTCGGCGTAGTAGCGCGCGGCATCCAGCGCCTCGCTCACCTTCCACCGGTTGTTGACCGGGACCAGGGTGTCGCGCAGCTCGTCGTCCGGGGCGTGCAGCGACAGCGCCAGCGTCACCCCGAGCCGCTCGTCGGCGAGCTTGCGGATGGCCGGGGCCAGGCCGACCGTCGACACCGTGACCGACCGGGCGGAGATGCCGAACCCGGCGCCCTTGTCCGCCGGACCAATGATGCGACGAACCGCGGCCAGCACCCTGGCGTAGTTGGCCAGCGGCTCTCCCATGCCCATGAACACGATGTTGGACAGCCGGTCGCCCCACTCGTCACGCAAGGTGACGGCCGCCGAGCGCACCTGCTCGACGATCTCGGCGGTCGACAGGTTCCGGGTCAGGCCGCCTTGGCCGGTCGCGCAGAACGGGCAGGCCATGCCGCAGCCCGCCTGCGAGGAGATGCACACCGTGTTGCGTTTGGGATAACGCATCAGCACCGACTCGAACGTGGTGCCGTCGACCGCCTTCCAGAGCGTCTTGCGGGTTTCGCCTGCATCGCAGGTGATTTCGCGAGCAGAGGCCAGCAGTGTCGGGAACAAAGCCTCAGCCACTTGGCCACGGATCGCGGCCGGCAGGTCGGTCATCTGTTGCGGGTCGGCGATCAGCCGGCCGTAGTACTGGTTCGCCAACTGCTTCGCGCGAAACGCCGGCAGACCCAACTTTGTGACGGCCTCGGCGCAAGCGGCATCGTCGAGGTCGGCGAGATGCCGCGGCGGCAGCGCACGGCGGGGCGCCTCGAAGATCAACTCTTGCTTCACCAGATACCTCAGTGCAGCAATGTCAGGACGGTCCAGGTGGCGACCGCCGACGGTAGAGCGCCATCAAGCCGATCCATCAGGCCCCCGTGGCCGGGCAAGATCCGCCCCATGTCTTTGATACCGAGGTCACGCTTGATCTGCGATTCCACCAGGTCCCCCAGCGTCGCGGTGGCCACAATCATCAAACCGAGCAGCAGGCCGACCCACACCGGCCGGTGGGCCAGCAGGGTCGCGGTCAACGTGACCGCGGTGATCCCGAAGGACAACGATCCGGTCAGGCCTTCCCATGATTTCTTCGGGCTGATCGTCGGTACCATCGGGTGCTTGCCGAACAGCACGCCGACGGCGTAGCCGCCGACATCGGAAGCAACCACACCGATCATCAGGCAGAACACCCGGCCGGAGCCGTCCGATGGAAAGGCCAACAGCACGCTGAACGAACCGAACAGCGGCACCCAGGCCGCGACGAAGACGGTCGCCGCGACGTCGCGCAGGTAGTTGCCCGACGGCGAATCCGTCGACCCGTGCGGTGCGGTCGTCGAGCCAAGCGCCAACCGCCAGAACATGCAGGTCACCGCGGTGGCGCCGAAGGCCGTCAGTAGACCGTACGCATGCTGGTACCAGGCCAGCCACACCATGGCTTCGCCGCCGATCAGCAGTGGGATGACCGGGATCAGGTAACCGGCCTCGCGCAGCCTGCGTACCACCTCGTGTGTGGCGATCGGCATCGCGACGGCAAGCAGCAGAACCCACAGGTAGCGGTCCCAGATCAGGATCGCGACGATGGCGAACGCCAACATCGCGCCTACCGCAATCGCCGCCGGTAAGTTGCGGCCGGCCCGCGATTTCTTCCGCTTGGGCTCGTGCACCGCATCCTCGGAGGGGAGGTCTGCGCCGGTATCGGTCTCTGCCACGGACGTCGTCTGCTGATCGGCCGCTAGACCTCCAGCAGCTCGCCTTCCTTGTGCTTGACCAGGTCGTCGATCTGGGTCACGTACTGGTGAGTCGCCTTGTCCAGGTCCTTCTCCGCGCGCGACACCTCATCCTCGCCGGCTTCGCCGTCTTTGCGGATGCGACCCAATTCCTCCATCGCCTTGCGCCGGATGTTGCGCACCGACACCTTGGCGTCCTCGCCCTTGGCTTTGGCCTGCTTGACCAGCTCGCGACGACGTTCCTCGGTCAGCTGCGGCACCGCGACACGGATCAGCGTGCCGTCGTTGGTCGGGTTGACTCCGAGGTCGGAGTTCCGGATCGCCGCCTCGATACTCCCGAGCTGGCTGGCCTCGTAGGGCTTGATCACCACCAGCCGCGCCTCCGGCACGTTGATGCTGGCCAGTTGGGTGATCGGGGTAGCGGAACCGTAGTAGTCGATGACGATGCGGTTGAACATGCTGGGGTTCGCGCGGCCGGTCCGGATCGTCGACAGGTCGTCGCGGCTCACCGCTACGGCCTTTTCCATTTTCTCTTCGGCGTCGAAGAGAGTCTCGTCAATCAATTCCGCCGCTCCTCGTCATCGCTGCGTCCCCCTCGCCGCTACGCGGCTGGGAGGTACCCCCACTGCATCGTCGGCGGTCATGTCGCCGCTCCTCCGGTTATCACCAGCGTTCCGATTTTCTCACCTGCGACGGCCCGGGCGATATTGCCGTCGGTCAGCAGGTTGAAAACCAGGATCGGCATGCGATTGTCCATGCACAAGCTGAAGGCCGTGGCATCGGCCACCTTCAGACCGCGGTCGATGACTTCACGGTGGGTGATCGCGGTGAACAATTCGGCCGCCGGATTCACCCGGGGGTCCTCGGCGAACACCCCGTCCACCGCCTTGGCCATCAACACAACGTCGGCGCCGATCTCCAGGGCGCGCTGCGCGGCGGTGGTGTCGGTCGAGAAGTACGGCAGGCCCATGCCGGCACCGAAGATGACTACGCGCCCCTTCTCCAGGTGGCGCTGGGCCCGCAGCGGAATGTACGGCTCGGCCACTTGGCCCATGGTTATCGCCGTCTGCACCCGGGTGACGATGCCTTCTTTTTCCAGAAAGTCTTGCAGTGCAAGGCTGTTCATGACGGTGCCGAGCATGCCCATGTAGTCTGACCGGGTGCGCTCCATGCCGCGCTGCTGCAGTTGCGCGCCGCGGAAGAAGTTGCCACCGCCGATGACCACGGCAACCTGTACGCCGGTGCGGACCACTTCGGCGATCTGTCGGGCGACCAGCGCCACCACGTCCGGGTCCAGACCAACTGATCCCCCGCCGAACATCTCACCACCGAGCTTGAGCAGCACACGGGTGTATTTGGGTCGGTTCGACGACTCGGCGCCGTTGCTGCCCTGCTCCGTCATCTGACTCCTCGCACCGGAAGGCGCCCTTGCGCTGCCTTCGCGACGGCTGTCCCCTAAACAGCCGGGTCCATCCTGCCCTATCGGTGAGCCGTGCGTCCCGAGAGTCGGCGACGACGTCGTACCGCGACTCGGTACGCCAGCGGTACTTGTGCTTCAGCAACATTGCGTAGCACCGCGGTGGATCGCGTGCTAGTGCGAACGAGTGAGCCCGCGGGTGGCGGGGCCTTCCAGGAGCGTGCCGTCTGGCGCAAACCGCGAACCATGCAGCGGGCAGTCCCATGATTTGTCGACGTCGTTCCAGTTCACGATGCCGCCCAGGTGCGGGCAGACCGGCGAAACCTGGTGCTGCACATCGTCCACACTGGATTCGGCCTGCAGACGCCACGGGGGTCCACTGACCACGCCGCCTTGATCGGCCACCGTGTCCGGCGAACGCACGATTGGCGCAAGCCAACCTTTGGTCATCTGGAACCCGACTTCGAGATTGGCCTGCATCGCGGTGGTGAGACCGGTGACTTCGTGCGGGCTCCACGCCGCGAAGGCCCGGGCCCAGTCCATTCGGCCACCCAATATCCGGCCGCTGAGGATCAGCGCCGCGGCCACTCCGCCGGTAAGTCCCCATTTGTTGAAACCCGTTGCCACGAAGATGCTTTCGCTTCGGGGAAGAATGGGTCCGACGTAAGGGAGGCGGTCGATCGGAGTGTAGTCCTGCGCCGACCAGCTGTGGGTCACCGTCGCACCCGGGAAATGGGTACGCGTCCACGACGTCAGTTCGTCCAGTTCCGAATGGGGACTCTTGCGGCCGACCGTGTGCCCAGCGCCCGCAACGACGAGACGCTCACCGCCGTCGAACGGCGCGTAACGCACTGACCTGGTCGGTGAGCCGGCGGACAAGAACATCGGCCGGGTGATGGCACCGGGGACGTCGAATGCGAAACCGTACGACCTGCTGGGTTTCAGCCGGGCGAAGAAGCCACCGCGATCGAGGATAGGGATGCCGGTGGCCAGCACACACCGTTCGGCCTCGACAGTTACCTCGCCCTGCGAGCCAGCCACCCGCAGTTGCACCCCGCCGTTGCGCTGCTGCGAGACCGAGCGCACCCTGGCATTTTCCACCAGATGTCCGCCGCGACTTGTCAGCTCGTCAATCAAATTGTCCAGCAAGGGCATCGGATCGAATTGGGCTTGGTCGTCGAGCCGGACGCCGCCGTGGAAGGGGAACGGAACATCGGCGTCATCGTCCCACGCGGTGTCCAAGCCGGCCAGCCGGCTGGCGACCAATTCGGCGCGTGCCCGCGGCACTTCCTTCGCGGACTGCGCATACGTATACGTCGATTCACGTTGCACGGGAATCGAATTGGCCTCGCAATACCGCAGCAGCCAGTCCTGTCCCTCGCGACTACCTTGGATGTAGTCACGGGCCAAGCTGGGACCGTGCCGGGCAACGATCGTCGACAAGTTGGTGCCCTGCAGCAGGCTGATTTTGCCGGTGGTGTTCCCAGTGGTCACCGCGCCCGCGGTGCGGGCTTCCAGCACCAGCACGCTCTTGCCCGCCCGTGCCAAAAGCACCGCGGTCACTAGACCGGTGATGCCGGCCCCGACCACGACGACATCGGCGGCGGATTGATCAAGTTCTGATTTCTGGTGCTGCCCGTTTCGGCCGGCCAACCATAGCGAAGGAGTCATTGGGCATCGGATACCCGACCGCTGGGTGCCGAAACCGCTGATGGATACCGCCTAGCGGCCGGCCGGTGTCGGCACGTGTCCGGACTCACACCGCCGACGACATGCCGTCTCACCAGCGACGAAAGGGGCCGATCGGCGCTCCGCTCAGCGGCCAAGGTTTGGTCGACCCGCACCGAGGGAACCCGGCGCATCGCGGTGGGCCGAGGGCGAGTGATGCTTTCCCGACGCACACCTGAACCGGGACTGGTCACCGGCCGGTGACCAAGACAGCAGTGACATGTGCCAAGAGGAGGACTCGATGTCGGACGACAACAAGAGCGGGCCGGAAGAAGCAATCAAGGGCGTCGTTGAAGGCGCCAAGGGTCTGGCCAAAGAGGCAGTCGGCAGTGTGGTCGGCAACAAGGACCTCGAGCAAGAGGGTGAGGCCCAGCAGGACAAGGCCGAAGCGCAGCGCGACGCGGCTAAGAGGGAAGCCGAAGCCGAGGCTGCCCGTGCAAGTGCCGAGACTGCGGAGAAGCGCCAGGAGTCGCACCAGAACTGAGCACGTCGGAAGGGGCTCGGTCCACGCCGGACCGGGCCTTTTTCGTGTTCCGTCTTCGCCAAACGCAAAGCAGCAGAAGACAATCGGGCGCACCGCGGCGAACATTTTGTCGTTCAGCCACATCGTCTCGTTGCACGGCCACCTCCGCGCGGAGCGCGGACTAGCGATCTGTGGCTATTTATCGCGAATTTTACGATTCTGTTTCTTGATGGCGTCTACGAGTTGCGCTTTGTCCATCGTGGACCGACCGGTGATGTCGAGTCTGCGGGCGATATCGAGCAGATGCTTCTTGCTGGCGTTGGCGTCGACACCCTCGGCCGACGGGATCGGGTTGTTCAGGCCACCCCGTTCTGCGCGGGCATCCGAAGGGCCCTTCTTCTTCTTGGGTAGCCAGCGGTCGCCGACCTTCTCGAAACTGCGCTTGAGGGCCGCGTAAGCCACGCGATGAGCCCGCTCTTCGCTGCCGTACTCATCAGCGGCCGCATCATGTGCCTTGGCAAATGTGCGCTGCGCCTTGGCGTTCGACTTCTTGATCGGACGGGGCAACTCATCCTGCTTGGCTGCGCCATCTTTCGTTGTTTTTGGCATCGCTACCCTTTCCAATCAACGCTCAGCCGACTGCTGAGCCGTCGCGTAGGCCAGTTGCAGGAAGTCCGCCGCGGTCAGCGCCGTGAATGCGCCGGCGACCAGCCGGGCGATGCGCGGCACGAAGATCAAACCGATGACGAACGCAGTCGTCACCCACACGTCCAAACAGAACGGGCAGGTGAGCAGCTCTCCCAGGCTGTGTCGAAGCGGGCTGGTCTGCCGCACCTCTTCGTGCACCTCGGCTGGACCGCCGGTGCCGGCGTAACGGGTGAACGGCGCCCGAATGGGGCTGGTGACGGCGTCTTTGGTGATGGTGCGCGAGAGTTTGTGCGTCCCAACGGCAACCGTGAGCAGGTCGTGCACGCGCCAGCGTTCCGGCAACACCCGCCCGGTCGCCAGCGCGACCACACCGGCCAGCGAGACGATGCAGGCATAGATGCCCATCACCATGGCGTAACCGCTCAGCGGGCGGTCATGATCACCACGGTATGCGGTGGCCTCGCGACGCGCGCGTTCCGCGATGCCGTCGGCCCTCTGCTGTAACTCCACCACAAATACTCCTCGAGACTTGCGCCCACGGACGCCCCGTCGAGACCGGGCAGTCCATCGATCCCGCGGTGCTGGAGGAAGAGGCTGCGTTGACAATCCGACTGTGGGGTACCCATCGGCTGTCCCGAATCAACCGAAAGGTTCACTCCTGATGGCACAGACCGCCGTTCTCTTCGATGTCGACGGCACGCTGATCGACTCAAATTTCCACCATGCCGTGACGTGGCATCACGCATTCCTCGACGTCGACGAAGAAGTACCGTGCTGGCGAATTCTGGGCCTCATCGGCCGGTCCGGTTCGGAACTGATCACCGAACTGATGGGCGACGAATTCGCCGACAAGCACGGAGACCGGGTCAAAAAGTTGCACACCCAATACTTCGTCGAATCGGCTCCGCTCATCCGCCGGTTGCCTGGAACTCGCGAATTACTCGAGGCCGTCGCCGAGCGGGGTTGGCAGTCGGTGCTTGCCACATCTGCCGGCGAGGAGGAGCTGGGGGTCCTGCGGCGCGCTCTCGATTGCGACGACCTGATCAGCGCCGTCACCTCGGCCGCCGACACCGAGCGGGCCAAACCGCATCCCGACATCGTCGGCACCGCGTTGAAGCGAGCCGGCGTGTCGGCCGGTGAGGCGGTATTCGTCGGAGACGCTGTCTGGGACGTGCATGCGGCGCAGCGTGCCGGAGTGCCCGTGGTGACGGTTCTCAGTGGCGGTACGTCTCGCCGCGACTTGGAAGACGCCGGCGCCGCTCAGGTGTACGACGGACCGTCCGAGGTGCGCGCGCACCTCGAACGTCTCGCCGAATTGGTTGACGGATAGCGGCTTTAGTCGCTCGTTGCCTAGCCCAGGTGGGCCGAGAGCAGCCAGGCCGGCACCGACTTGCGCCCGTTGTCCTCGTCACGAACGTCGGAGAACGGGAAGTCGGGGCTGTTGGCCCGGGCGAAGTTGCCGTGGATCCTGGCCGGCCGGATCTCGTCGATGACCCAGTACTTCGAGACCACCTCGCGCAGCTCGTCTTCGGTGACCGGATTGGCCGGACCGCCGTCGGCGGTTTTGGCGAAAACCAACACGTAGTACGACGCTCCAGGAGCCGCCGCCCGCACGATTGACTGCTGGTAGCCCTCGCGCAGTTCGATGGGCATCGAGTGGAACAGCGTGCTGTCGACGATCGTGTTGAAGCGGCCGTCGTAGCCGGTGAAGGTCGAGATGTCGGCTACCTCGAACGTGACGTTGGTCAGCCCCTGCGCGGCGGCGTGCTGCTTGGCTAATGTGATGGCGGTGGGTGAGGCGTCCAGGCCGACCGCGTTGTGACCCAAGGCCGCCATGTGCAGTGCGAACGCCGCCTCGCCGCAACCGGCGTCGAGCACGTCGCCCTGGATCTTGCCCTGATCGATCAGCGCAGCAATCTCTGGTTGCGGCTCCCCGAGACTCCACGGCGGGCGAGCTCCCGCGCCGAACTCGGTGGTTTCGCCGCGGTAGGCCGGATCGAAATCGAAATCGAACTTCTGCGTCTCAGTCATACCCCATGTATATCAACGTGATTGATATGTGTCAACATCGTTGATATGGGCTCATCCGAAGATGCACCACTCGGTTACCTGTTGTTTCAAGTGATGGCCACTCTGCGACCGGAGGTGTCGGCCGCGCTCAGCCCGCTGGGATTGACGCTGCCCGAATTCGTCTGCATGCGAATGGTTTCCATGAGTCCAGGGCTCTCCAGCGCGGAGCTCGCCCGGCTGGGCAACGTCTCGCCTCAGGCGATGAACACGGTGCTGCACCGGCTGGAGAACGCACAGATCGTGAGCCGTCCCGCGTCCGTCGCGTCGGGTCGGGCGCTCCCGGCGTCGCTGACCGCCGATGGGCGGGCGCTGCTCAAACGGGCCGAGGCAGCGGTCGGTGAGGCAGACGCCCGCGTGCTCGCCAAGCTGTCGGCCCCGCAACAACGCGAGTTCAAACGGATGCTCGCGACGCTGGGACCCGACTGACCACACCTGTCCAACTCCTCCGCAGGCATCCCGCCCTGCATCGTCGCTGGACTAAGCCGGCTCGTCGATGCGCGCCCAGGGCCGGGCGTCTTCGAGTTCGTAGGCCAGCTCCAGCAGGCGGGCCTCACGTCCCATCGGCGCGGTGAACATCATCCCGACCGGCAGTCCGGTCCTCGAAACCCCAAGCGGCAGGGAGATGGCCGGCTCCCCCGTCACGTTCTGCAGCGGTGTGAAGGCAACCCAATCCTGCAGTCGGTCGATGATCTGCTCGTAGTCCGCCATCGGGTCGAGGTAGCCGATCTGCGGAGGCTCGTCGGCCAGCGTCGGTGTAAGCACCACGTCATAGGTGCGGGCCAGACGCTCGGTGTGGCGGCGCGTCCGGGACAGCCGCACCAGGGCCAGCGGCACCTTGTGCAGGTTGCGGCGCGCATGCCGGTCCAGGCCGCGAGACAGGTTGTCCAGCCGGGTGACGTCGAAGTTGTCGAAGGTTCGCTTGTTCTGCTGGATCTGGCCCAACGCGAGCAGTCCCCAATACAGCACGAAATCGGGCACGAAACTGCTTGGTATCGGCGGCTTTTCGAGATGATCGACGTGATGGCCCAGCTCTTCGAGGAGGGCGGCGGCTTTCATGGTCAGCTCGCGGACTTCCGGACTGGACTCCCGTAGCAGGGAGTGCGTGATGACGGCAACCCTCAGTCGTTGCCGGCTGGCATGCGCAACGTCGCCGATCCGCGGAAGCTTTGCGGCGGGCCAGATGCGTTCGGCTTCCCGATAGAAGGCCGCGGTGTCGCGCACCGACCGGCTGAGCACCCCGTTGGCCACGATCCTGATCGGCATCTGGCGCACTTCTTTGTCCAGCGGCAGGCGGCCGCGTGACGGCTTGAGACCCACAAGTCCGTTGCAGGAAGCGGGGATTCGAATCGACCCGCCCCCATCGTTGGCATGGGCAATCGGCACAACGCCTGCGGCGACGAAGGCGCCGGAGCCCGAGGACGACGCGCCCGCGGTGTATTCGGGGTTCCACGGGTTGCGCACCGCCCCAAGCCGGGGATGTTCGGCCGAGGCGCTGAAGCCGTATTCCGACATCCGGGTCTTGCCCAGCGGTGTCATCCCGGTACCCAGATACATCTGGGTGAACTCACCGTCGATCGCCGCGGGGCGCGGCGGCCACGCGTCGGTGCCGCGCATCGTCGGGATTCCGCCGACGTCGACGTTGTCCTTGATGAACGTCGGCACGCCGCTGAAGAACCCCGCCTTCGGCGGCGCTGCCGCCTGAGCTCGTGCGAGATCAAATGCCTGATACGCCAACCCATTCAGAGCGGGGTTGACCGCCTCGGTGCGGGCGATGGCTGCTTCGAGGACCTCAACGCGGCCCACCCGGCCAGTGTTCAGAGCCTCGATCAGACCAACGGCGTCGAGGTGACCGAGCGCGTCCTCACCGAATGCGTGCACCATGGCCGCGGAGGCTACTGCTGGCCGACCTCGAAACGAACGAACCGCGTGACGGTGACACCGGCGTCGTCGAGCAACGCCTTGACGGTCTTCTTGCTGTCAGACACCGACGGCTGTTCGAGCAGCACGACGTCCTTGAAGAAGCCGTTCAAGCGGCCCTCGACGATCTTGGGCAGCGCCTGCTCCGGCTTGCCCTCTTCCTTCGCGGTCTCTTCGGCGATGCGGCGCTCGCTGGCCACCACGTCCTCCGGGACGTCGTCCCGGGACAGGTAGCGGGCCTTGAGCGCGGCGATCTGCAGGGCGGCGGCGTGCGCAGCCTCAGCGTTGCCACCGCTGTACTCGACTAGCACGCCGACGCCCGGCGGCAGGTCCGCCGCACGCTTGTGCAGGTAGGTCTCGACGGTGCCGTCGAAGTACGCGACCCGGCGAAGTTCGAGCTTCTCGCCGATCTTCGCGGACAACTCGGCAATGACCTGCTCGACGGTCTTGTCGCCGACTTTGGCGGCCTTGAGGGCGTCGACGTCGGCTGCCTTAGCACCGGCAGCCGCGGTGACGATGTCTTCGGCGACCTTCTGGAACTCGGCGTTCTTGGCGACGAAGTCGGTCTCGCTGTTCAGCTCGATCAGCGCGCCGTCCTTGGCCGCGACCAAGCCCTCAGCGGTGGCCCGCTCGGCACGCTTGCCGACGTCCTTGGCGCCCTTGATGCGCAGCGCCTCGACGGCCTTGTCGAAGTCGCCGTCGCTCTCGGAAAGCGCGTTCTTGCAGTCGAGCATTCCGGCACCGGTCAGCTCCCGAAGTCGCTTGACGTCGGCAGCGGTGAAGTTCGCCATCTCAGCCTTTCCTAGGAAGGGTCAGGGGTTGTTTCTGATGCGACCGCGGCGGCCTGCTCGGCCGGCGCGGCGGTCGCGGTTGCCGAGGCGAGCAGCTCCTGCTCCCATTCGGCCAGCGGCTCGGCGGCCGCCGCGTCCGGCTTGCCGTCGGTGCGGCCGGCGCCGGCGCGGGCCTGCAGGCCCTCGGCGACCGCGGAGGCGATCACCTTGGTCAGCAAGGCTGCCGAGCGGATTGCGTCGTCGTTGCCCGGGATCGGGTAGTTCACCTGGTCGGGATCGCAGTTGGTGTCCAGGATCGCGATCACCGGGATGCCCAGCTTGATGGCCTCCGCGACGGCGAGGTGCTCCTTGTTGGTGTCGACGACCCAGACCGCCGACGGAACCTTCGCCATGTCGCGGATACCGCCGAGGCTGCGCTCCAGCTTGTTCTTTTCGCGGGTCAGCATCAAGATTTCCTTCTTGGTGCGACCTTCGAAGCCACCGGTTTGCTCCATCGCCTCGAGCTCCTTGAGTCGCTGGAGACGCTTGTGCACGGTGGAGAAGTTGGTCAGCATGCCGCCCAACCAGCGCTGGTTGACATACGGCATGCCGACGCGGGTCGCCTCGGCGGCGACGGATTCCTGAGCCTGCTTCTTGGTGCCGACGAATAGCACCGTGCCACCGTGGGCGACGGTCTCTTTGACGAACTCGTACGCCTGGTCGATGAACGTCAGCGTCTGCTGCAGGTCGATGATGTAGATGCCGTTGCGGTCGGTGAAGATGAACCGCTTCATCTTGGGGTTCCAGCGACGGGTCTGATGCCCGAAGTGGGTGCCGCTGTCAAGCAGCTGCTTCATGGTTACGACGGCCATGGTCATGCCTTTGCGTGTCGGTTGATGCCCGGCGACGGGTGAAGTCGGGCCCTGGCGCCTGCTGCGATGCCGGACCCGCCGTGAGACGGGACCGCCCGGCATGCGGTGCGAACTCCTAGTGGAACTGGGAGACGCGATGCGGACGCGCGAAGTCAGCTCGTAATACGGGCTGCGCAGAGCAGTTTACACGGTCCGGCCAGGTGCTTTGTCCACAGCGCTGGCTGGCCGGTTCGCCGCAGCCGCGGTGAACTGACCAGGTGCGATGGGTGTTGGCCGTGGCGTTGACGCTGATCTGTGCGCCGTGGGCTGTTGCGGACGATGTTCGGCTGCGCTGGCCTATGCGGCCCGCGCCAGCGGTGACACGGGCTTTCGACGCCCCGACGCCGGACTGGAACCGCGGCCACCGCGGCGTCGACCTGGCGGGCACCGCCGGGCAGCCGGTGTATGCCGCCGCGGACGCGACCGTGGTGTACGCCGGGACCCTGGCCGGCCGCCCACTGGTGTCGCTGGCCCACCGCGGCGGCCTGCACACCAGCTACGAGCCGGTCCGGGCCGCTGTGCGAACCGGTCAGCGGGTGGCGGCGGGAACGGTGATCGGCGAGCTGCTGGCCGGGCATTCAGGCTGCCCGGCGGCAGCGTGCCTGCATTGGGGCGCGATGTGGGGCTCGGCGTCGCGCGCCGACTACGTCGATCCGCTCGGCCTTTTGCAGTCCACGCCGATCCGCCTCAAGCCGTTGAGGCCATAGCGTCAGGCGCGTGGGTGGGCCTGGTCGTGCACCGCACGCAGCCGGGCGATGGTGACGTGCGTGTAGAGCTGCGTGGTGGCCAGGCTGGAATGGCCCAACAGCTCCTGCACCACGCGCAGGTCGGCGCCGCCTTCGAGCAGATGCGTTGCGGCGCTGTGGCGTAGGCCGTGCGGGCCCATGTCGGGTGCGCCATCGACGGCGCCGATCGTCTCGTGCACCACTGTGCGTGCCTGCCGTACGTCGAGCCGCCGTCCCCGCGCGCCGAGCAGCAACGCCGGGCCGGACTCCGCGGTCGCCAGCTCCGGCCGGCCGTCGGCCAGCCAGACGCGCAGCGCATCGGCGGCCGGCTCACCGAACGGGACGCTGCGCTGCTTGTTGCCCTTGCCGAGCACGCGCAGGATCCGGTGGACGGTGTCGATGTCGTCGACGTCCAGTCCGCACAGCTCGCTAACCCGGATCCCGGTGGCGTACAACAACTCAACGATCAGGCGGTCACGCAACGCCAGCGGATCCCCTTGCTGTGAACCGGATTTGGCGGCGGACATGGCGGCGAGTGCCTGATCCTGGCGCAGCACCGCCGGCAGAGCCCGCCGAGCCTTGGGCACCTGCAGCCGACTCGCGGGATCGCCGGTCAGCAGCCCGCGTCGCACCGCCCACGCAGTGAACGTCTTGACCGCCGACGTCCGGCGCGCCAGCGTCGTACGAGCCGCACCCGCGCCCGCTCCGGCGGCCAGCCACGACCGCAGAATCGGCAGGCTCAACGCCGCCAAGCCACGGCCCGGCGCGCGCTGCTCGACGAACACGAACAACGACCGCAGGTCGCCCAGGTAGGCGCGGCGCGTGTGCGCCGAGCGCAGGCACTGCAGTTCCAGGTAGCTGTCGAACTCGTCGAGGATCGCCTCCACTACCTCACGGTCGCAGAGACCCGTGCGAGGCCTCAGGTGACGCGCCGGAGGGTGTCCGGAGTGAGATCTTTCAGCGTGGGGTAGCCGTCGACCGCCATCGTCAGGTCGGCCTCGGCCAGCAGCGACCGCAACACGTGCACGATGCCGTCGACCCCGTCGAGCGCAAGACCGTACGCATAAGGCCGCCCCACCCCGACCGCGGTCGCGCCGAGCGCGAGAGCTTTGACAACGTCGGCGCCGCTGCGGATCCCCGAGTCGAACAGCACCGGCACTCCGTCGGCGGCCTCGACCACCCCGGGCAGGCAGTCCAGCGCCGGTATTCCCCCGTTGGCCTGGCGGCCGCCGTGGTTGGAGCAGTAAATCCCGTCGACCCCGCCGTCGATGGCGCGGCGGGCATCGTCTGGGTGACAGATGCCCTTCACCAGCAAGGGCAGTGTGGTCAGCGAGCGCAGCCACGGCAGGTCGTTCCAGGTCAGGGGGTTGCCGAAGACCGATATCCACTTCAGCACCGCGCCTTGCGGGTTCTCCTCGGGCGTCTGCGCCAGGCTGGCCCGAAATACCGGGTCGCTGGTGTAGTTGGCCAGACACTTGCCGCGCAATTGTGGGAAGTTCGACGTGCCCAGGTCGCGCGGACGCCAGCCGGTGACCCAGGTGTCCAGCGTGACGACGATGCCTTTGAATCCGGCGGCCTCGGCGCGATGAACCAGGCTGGCGGCCAGGTCGCGGTCGGTCGGGGTGTAGAGCTGGAAAAAGCCGGGAGTGTCGCCGAACTCGGCGGCCACGTCCTCGAGTGGGTCCTCGGTGAGCGTCGACATCACCATCGGCACGCCGGTGCGGGCGGCGGCTCGCGCGGTGGCCAGGTCACCGTGGCCGTCCTGGGCGCACAACGCGATCACGCCGATCGGCGCCATGAACAGCGGACTCGGCAGTGTCAAGCCGAAGAGGTCGACGGACAGATCACGTTGTGCGGCGCCGACGAACATCCGCGGCATCAGACCCCATTGCGCAAAGACCTCGGCGTTGGCCCGCTGGGTGCGTTCGTCGCCCGCGCCGCCGGCCACGTACGACCAGATCGACGGCGGTAACGACTTTTCGGCCTTCGCCTCGATGTCCGCGAAGACCATTGGCAGCTTGGGCACCACCCCGCCGAGGCCTTGCAGGTAGATCTCGTTCTGATAGTCGCCGAATGCCATGCGATGAGCATGCCAGCCGCCGATCGGGCTGACGAGGCCCTAGTGCGCGCCGGCCTCGGCCGCGGCGAGTTCCTTCTTCCACTGCCGGAAGGTCTCCTCGGTGCGACCGCGCCGCCAGTATCCCGATATCGACGCCCATTTCGCGTCGACACCCCGTTCTTTGCGAATGTAGGGCCGCAGGTTGTGCATCACCGCCTGCGCTTCACCGTGGACGAAGGCGTGCACCTGTCCGGGCATCCAGAAGGCGGTCGTGACGGCCTCGACCAGCGGCGAATGGTCGCCGGCCCGGTCCGCGCCGACCAGATCGGCCCGCCCGCCGCGCAGAATCCAGTTGATCTGGACGCCCTCCGGAGCGGTCAGCGCAAGCTCGTCCTCCGGTTCGGCGATCTCGATGAATACCTGGCCGATTGCGTTGGGAGGCAATGCTTCTAGCGCAACACTGATCGCCGGCAGCGCGGTCTCGTCGCCGACCAGCAGGTGCCAGTCGGCCGCCGGGTCGGGGCTGTAGGCACCGCTGGGGCCCATCACGTACATCGGTTGGCCGGGCCGCGCCGCCGCGGCCCACGGTCCAGCGGTACCGTGCTCGCCGTGCACCGCGATGTCGACGGTCAGCTCACGGGCGATCGGGTCTGCACGACGAACGGTGATCGTGCGCACCACAGGCTTTCTCGAATCCGGCAGGTCGTTGAACGAGTCCAGTGTCAACGGCTGGGGCAACGCGGCCACATCGACGTCGTCGGCCACGAAAACCAGCTTGACGTAGGAGTCGGTGAATTCGCTGGGCGTGAACGTGTCGAAACCGCTGCCGCCCAGCACAATTCGTATCATGTGCGACGTAAGTTGTTCGGTGCGCACCACTTCAAACGTGTGCACTGGTCGACCGGCCACCTGGCTCCCCTCCTCGAACACTGACCCCATCGACTATAGAGGCGCACCGCGGTGCGCCGGTTGCCTACGATTTCGGACGATCCGCCAGCAGCCGTCGGCGCGCTCGGCCACGCCCGCGAGCTCGAGCATGGCCAGCGGTGCCAGAACCCGCTCCGGGTCCAGTGCCGCGGCGACAGCGATCTCCTCGACGGTCGCGGTCCCGCGGCCCGGCAACGCCTCGTACACCCGTCGCTCCTGTTCGCCGAGTTCGTCGAGCGGACGCTGCGGTCGACTGGGTTCCGAAGCCAACTCCCCGATCCGGCCGACCAGCTCGACGACATCCTCGGCGCGGGTGATGACTTCGGCGCCCGACCGCAACAGCGCATGACAACCGCTCGACGCCGACGATGTCACCGGCCCCGGCACCGCGCCAACGACGCGGCCGAGTGCTCGCGCCCAGGCGGCGGTGTTCGCCGCGCCGCTGCGCAAGCCGGCCTCCACCACGACCGCGGCCCCGGCGAACGCGGCCACCAGCCGGTTGCGGGTCAAGAACCGGTGCCGGGCCGGTCGCACGCCCGGTGGATATTCGGTGACCAGCAGTCCGTCCGTGGCGATGCGATGCAGCAGCGCGGAATGCCCTGCGGGATAGGGAATGTCGAGCCCACCCGCCAACACGGCCACGGTGCAGCCGTCGACGGAGAGCGTCGCTCGGTGCGCGGCGCCGTCGATCCCGTACGCGCCGCCGGAGATGACCGCAATATCGCGCTCGGCCAGGCCGACCGCCAGGTCAGCAGCCACGTGTTCGCCGTAGCTGGTTGCGGCGCGGGTGCCGACAACCGCCGCCGCGCGCTGAGCGACGTCGTCGAGTCGCGCCGCGCCGCGCACCCACAGCGCCAGGGGTGGCATGCCCTGTGGTCGCGCCGCAACCGCGGCCCCGCCGAACGCGACGAAAGCCAGTGTCGGCCACTCCGGGTCGTCTGGCGTCAGCAGGCGGCCGCCCCGGCGGGCCAGCAATTCGAGGTCCTCTGCAGCGCAGTCGATTTCACATCTGGCTTCGGTACGCCGCGCCAGGTTGTCGTCGACCTCGCCTCGCCGCACCCGCTCGGCGGTGTCGACGGGACCCACCCGCGCCACCAATGCGGCCAGCTCGGTACATGGCGGCTCGACGACCCGCGACAGGTAGGCCCACGCCCGCTGCGTCACGTCGGTCATCGCGAAGACCCCGGCTGCCGGAAGCTCAACGCGGTGGCCACCTCGTCGCGTCCGGGCGACGTCCGGCCGGCCAGATCAGTCAGGGTCCACGCGACTCGCAACGTCTTGTCCAGGCCGCGAATGCTCAACACGCCGCGGTCCAGCGCGGTCCGCAGCGGCGCCATCGCGGCGTTTCCCGGCCGGAAGCGGCGCCGCAGTAGGGTTCCGCTGACCTCGGCATTGGTCCGGAACCCGTGCTCCCGCCAGCGGTGCGCGGCCGCGTCGCGGGCCACTGTCACCCGTCGTCGGACCTCCCCTGTCGACTCCGGTTCCGAACTGGCGAACACGCTGATACGCACCGGATGCATCTCGACCCGCAAATCGACGCGGTCCAGCAGCGGCCCGGACAACCGGCCGAGGTAACGACGTTTGACCGCGGCCGCACAGATGCAGTCCTGCGGGTCGGCCGGCGCGCAGGGGCACGGGTTGGCCGCGAGGACCAGCTGGAAGCGGGCCGGATAACACGCCACCCCGTCGCGACGCGCCAGGCGAATCTCGCCCTCTTCCAACGGAGTTCGCAGCGCCTCCAACGAGCTGACGCCGATCTCGGCGCACTCGTCGAGAAAAAGCACTCCGCGGTGCGCCCGGCTCACCGCGCCGGGCCGAGCCATTCCCGACCCGCCACCGACCAGCGCGGCGACGCTGGAACTGTGGTGCGGCGCCACGAACGGCGGCCGAGTGATCAGCGGCGTGGCGTCCGACAACAGCCCGGCCACCGAGTGAATCGCGGTGACCTCCAACGACTCGCCATTCGACAGCGGCGGAAGGAGACCCGGAAGGCGTTGCGCCAACATCGTTTTGCCCACCCCGGGCGGTCCGGTCAACATCAGATGATGCGAACCGGCGGCGGCGACCTCGACGGCGAACCGCGCCTGGGTCTGCCCCACCACGTCGGCCAGGTCCGCGGGTGCCTCCGGCTCGGGCGCGGCTCCCTCGATCCGCTTGTCGAGGTGGGCCGAACCGCTGAGCCAACCCAAGAACTGGGCCAGCGTACGCACACCCCAGACCTCGATGCCGTCGACCAGACTGGCCTCCGGAAGGTTCTCGACCGGGACCACCGCGACTCCCCAGCCCGCGCCCTTCGCGGCCAGCACCGCCGGCAGCACCCCGCGTACCGGCCGGACCCGACCGTCCAAGGCCAATTCGCCGAGCACCACCGCAGTTTCCAATTGGCGCCAGGGCCGTTTGCGCTGCGCCGACATCACCGCCGACGCCAGCGCCACGTCATACACCGATCCCATTTTCGGCAGCGTCGCCGGTGACAGCGCCAGCGTCAGACGCGACATCGGCCACGTGTTGTTGTAGTTCGTGATCGCGGCCCGGACCCGGTCCCGCGACTCCTGCAAAGCCGCGTCGGGCAGGCCGACAAGGTGCACGCCGGGCAGGCCGGAGGTGATGTCGGCTTCGATCTCCACGATCTGACCGTCCAACCCCAGGACCGCGACCGAGAACGCACGTCCGAGCGCCATCAGCCGACGCCTTGCAGGTGGGTGAGTTCCGGAGTGCGCTGCCTCCCGATCCGCACCCCGATGACGTCGATACGCACCGCCGCCCAGCGTCGGTCCTGAGCGGCCAGCCAGATACCGGCCAGCCGGCGCAACCGGCGGGCCTTCTGCACCGTCACCGCCTGGGCCAGACCGCCGAAACCGTCGCCGGTGCGGGTCTTGACCTCGACGAATATCACCGTGCCGGTGTCCGGGTCAACGGCGATCAGGTCCAGCTCGCCATAGCGGCAACGCCAATTGCGGGCCAAGATCCGCATCCCGCATCCGGTCAGATGATCGGCCGCCAACCGCTCACCGAGCGCCCCGATCTCAGTGCGCGTCCACGTCGTCATGCGGTCACTCTGCGGCCGAGCACCGACTCATGCTTCCGCCGTGGAGCAAACGAGACCGATGACCGCCGGGTTATCCCCAGTCCGGCCGCGATCCACAGGGGCCGCGCGCCCCGTTGATCTGCGATTCAACCGTCGTTAACATCCCGTTCAGGCGATGAAGCCCGCCTTCAACTGCCGCACGGCTGATGGCTTCTACCCGGGCCGGGTCAGAAGGCGGGGGTGGTAGCTCCTGAGTCACGATCCCGCTGTTCTGCGGCCTGTTCGTCGAGATCGATTGTAGGCGTGTGGTATTCGCGCGCGTCGTTTGATCACAGTCTCTCCAGAGAGGAAATCTGATGTTGTTCGTCACGACCCAACCCGAGGCGCTGACCGCGACCGCTGCCGAGCTGGCCGGCGTCGGCGCCTCGATGAGTGCTCAGAACTTTGCCGCGGCGGCCCCGACGACGGGTGTGCTCGCACCGGCCGGCGACCCGGTGTCGGCATTGGCGGCAACCCAGTTCGCCGTCCACGCGCAGATGTACCAGGCGATCGCCACGCAGGCCGAGGCGATCCACCAGCAGTTGGTCAGCACGCTGGAATCCAGCGCGTCGTCGTACGCTGCCGCCGAAGCCGCTAACGCCGTCGCGGCCCGTTGAGCCGACAGTGCAATGGATTTCGCAATGCTCCCGCCGGAGGTCAACTCCGCGCGGATGTATGCCGGCCCCGGGCCGGGGTCCATGTTGGCAGCGGCCTCGGCGTGGGACGCGCTGGCCGCAGAACTCCAGTCCACCGCGGCGTCCTATCGAGCCTCGATCGCCGGGCTGACCGGAGGCCCGTGGCTGGGCGCGTCATCAGCGGAGATGGCTGCCGCGACCACTCCGTACGTGGACTGGATGAGCGCCTCGGCCGCGCAGGCCGAACAGACCGCCCTTCAGGCGCGGGCGGCGGCAGCGGCCTACGAGGCCGCATTTGCGATGACGGTGCCGCCCGCGGTGATCGCGGCCAACCGGAGTCTGCTGATGACGTTGATCGCCACCAACGTGCTGGGGCAGAACACCACGGCGATCGCGGCCACTGAGGTCCACTACGCCGAGATGTGGGCCCAGGACGCGACGGCGATGTACGGCTACGCCGTGTCCGCCGCCGCCGCGTCGACGCTGACGCCGTTCGCCGAGCCGCCGCCGACAACCACCCCGACGGGCGGGACCCAACAAGCCGCGGCATCGATCGTGTCGAACGGCTCGCGGGTGCTCACCGCGATCCCGCAGGCGCTCCAGGGGCTCTCGGCCGCCGCGGCCCCGGCGGCGGCGGATCCCACGGCGCTGCTGCCGTTGCTGACGGTCCCGCTCACGGCGACCGCCGTAACCGTCGGAACAGTCGGCATCTCAACGTCTTTGACGTCATTTGGCACCACGCTGCGAGGCATGCTGATCAACGCCGACCGCGACTATGACAACGGCAAAGGGCCGTTCACCGGCAACGGCTACGGCGGGACGATGTTGCCGCAATGGATCATCAACGGCACGGGCGGCATCGGTGCCCCGTCGGACGCGGTTCCCGACTCGGAAGGACCGTCGCGGCTCGGCCCGGCCCAGAAAGTAGGCCGGCTCTCGGTGCCGTCCTCGTGGACGGTCGCAGCGCCCGAACTCCGCCCGGCCGCCTTCATGCTGCCCGTCACCACTGCCGTGGCCGCCCCGGAGGTCGGCGGCGCCGGCAACCTGTTCAGCAGCATGGGCCTGGCCGGCGCGGCGGGCGGCGCCGTCGGCAGCACCGCGTCGGCCGGGCGCGGCAATGAGCGGGTCCGCATCACGCCCCGCCACAATCCCAAGCCGTCGCCACCGCCGCCCGACGCCGCGGTCACCGCCATCGCCACGGAGCTGCAGGAGCTTGCAACGCGCGCGCAATCGCTGCTGACCAAGCTGGCCGAATCGGGGCTGGTGACCACCGCGGAGGTCACCGAGCGGAAACGGCGCTTCCTGGGCTGAGCGCGGATCAGCGGCGGGCGGTCGCGTCCTTCTTGGCGGCCCGCAGGATGTCTTTTTCCGACCGCGCGTTGGCCGTCGCCTGCGCGATCCGGGAACCGACGTCGTAGGCGACGATTTGAGCGGTCGCGCCGTCGACCCGGCTGATCGCCCCGGCCATCTTGTCGGCGGTGCGGTCGTGCAGCAGCCGGCCCACCAGGGGCGCGTAGGTACGACGCGGCAACAGCACGGTCACCTTGGTGCTCGGATCCTCCTCGATCTCGCGCATCACCAGCTCTTGCGCCGCACGGCTGAGGTAGCGGTCCGGGCATTCGACCATCTGCAGCGGGACGTCGTCCTCGAAGTGTTCCCATCGCTCATGCAGTCGCTGCGCGTGGCGGGCGTCGATGATGAAGTGCACGGCGCGAAGTTTGTCGGGCTGCAGTCCGCTCGCGTAGTGCAGGGCCTCGATCGTCGCGAAGTCGAAGTGGTCCACCAGAACGACGACGGTGTGGTGCGGATGCTTGACCACGTCCTGACGTTCGGTCAACTGCATCTCCAGAACCGCGTTCTCGCTGCGGTATTCGCGGTTGAGCCGCATCAGCGCGACCACCAGGATCGGGAACACGACGCACACCAGCCAGGCGCCTTCGGTGAACTTCGCGATCGCGAAGATAAGCACGATGATCGTCGACAAGATCGCCGCCGACAGGTTGATCGCCAACTTGCCGCGCCAGCCGGGGTCACGATGGCCGAGGTGGTATTTCGTCATGCCGTAGCCACAGATCGAGAAGCCCATGAAGACGCCCATGGCGTACAGCGGGACGACGGCGTCGACCGAGCCGTCGGTGACAAGTACCAAGGCGGTCGAGGCCACAGTGAGCACGATGATGGCGTTGGAGAACACCAGCTTGTGCCCGCGCTTCATCATCGGCCGCGGCAGGAAGCTGTCCTCCGCGACGAAGCTCGTCAACGCCGGAAAGCCGTTGAAGCTGGTGTTGGCGCCGAAGAACAGGATTGTTGCGCTGGCCGCCTGCAGTAGGGCGAACAAGATGTTTCCCACTAGCCCTGAGCCGAACACCGCCCGGGCGATCTCGGACAGCATCGACGGGTATCCGGCAGCGTAGGGAGTCGCATGAGTGACGTGAGCCAGCCAGATCACGCCGAAGAGTAGAAATCCGAGCAGACAGGCCATCATCGTCAGCGCCCTGCGGGCGTTCGGGCCCTGCGGCTGGCGGAAGACGTTGACCGCGTCGGCGATCGCCTCGACGCCGGTCAACGACGTACCACCGTTGGCGAACGAGCGCAGCAGCACCAGAATCGTCGCGCCCATGACGAATCCGTTGCCCTGGTGAACCGACACGGCTCCCGGGATGTGCTCCGGATCGTATTTCGCCAGGTTTCCCATGATTTCGCGGACCACCCCGGCCACGATCAGCGTCGTCATCATCGCGGCGAAGGCGTACACGGGAACGGCGAAAAGCCGGCCGGCCTCCTTCATACCGCGCAGGTTGCCGAACGAGAGCAGCAGTAACGCGCCCACGGTGATTTCCAGGTGGTACGGCCCCAGACTGGGAACTGCAGAGACGACCGCCACCGTGCCCGCCGAGCACTGGATGGCCACCGTGACCACGTAGTCGATCAGCAGTGCTGCCGAGGAGAGCTGCGCGACCTTGGGCCCGAAGTTCGCGCGTGCCACCACGTACGAGCCGCCGCGCTGGGTGTAAACCATGACGACCTGCCGGTACGACGCGGTAACCAGCGCCAGGATCAACAGGATGACCCCTCCAAGCGGAAGGATCAAGGTGAACGCCGCGAGCCCGGCGGCGGGCAGCAGCTCGATCAGGATCTGCTCAGGACCGTATGCCGTCGACGAGACGGCGTCCGGCGAAAGAGCGCCTAGGGCAATGGGATTCGAGAGGGCTTCGTGCTCGAGGTCGTCGTTGATCAGGGGCTTGCCCAGAAAAAACCGCTTCCACGCGTCGACGAATGTCGACGGGGCTTTGTGCTCGTCGCTCAGCTCTACCACGATGTTGCTCTTCCCCGCCCTCTACGGTCGCGAAACTAACGCAAAACTTACGCAGGTGAACGTTAGCGGCTCTAGTAGGGGTTGACCGAACCGAGAGTGCCCTACCAGGGGTTATTCTCAGCCAATTACCAGCTCAGCGCATCTTGGCGGGCAGCCGAATCGTCACGTCGCGGGTGTCGTGGCCTGGGTGTTTTCGCCAATTCGGGCCATGTGAGCTGGGCTTTCGCGGTCAGCAGCCCGAAGTGCCCTCGCGACGCGCGACTTCACGTCGCAGACCAGGATCTGGGCGCTGACGTCCGAAACCCGGGTGACCATTCGGGCCAGCGTGTCGGCGGTCCGGTCGTGCAGCAATCGACCGGCCAGCGGCGAGTACATCCGGCGAGGCAGCAAGACGGTGACCGTGCTGCGCGGATAATCTCGCTTGACCTGCGCGACCAGGTCATGGGCGGCACGGCCGAGATTCCGATCCTCACAGTCGATCATCCGCAATTCCACTCCGTGCCCGAAGCGCTGCCAGCGCACTTGAAGTCGCGCGGCGTGGGACTCGTCGATGACGAAGTGCGCCGCGGTCAGCCGGTCGCACTGCAATTCCTTTGCGTAGCACAGCGCCTCGACTTCGGCGAGGCCGATCGAGTCGACCAACACCAGCACCCGTTGTTGCACAGGGTCAGTCGGACGGAGACGCGAAACGCGCGCCTTATCGAAGGCCGATGCCTCGGTGCGGCGTCGACCGTCGAGCCGAAACGCCAGACATGTCGCCAGTTTGCGCCACAATCTGCTATCAGGTTGCGGCAGAGGATGTTCGGTCACGTCGCGACCGGAAAGTACGGCATGCCGTACACGACTCGCTGCCACGCGTCAGAAACTGACAGCGCTATCTCTTGCCCGGCGGCCAGTACGCACACGAGCTATTCTTAACCGACCAAAGGCCCCGCACGCGTCCGTCCTTCACGGATCTGACGCTTCCTAACGGCATCTTGACGCCTACACCCAGTCGCGGCGGGCAGGGCTGAGTCGACGGAAAAGGCGATACGGTGACACGCGGCAAGGCGGGCTTGGAATGATGTACGCGTGACGGACGAGGCGAAGAACGGTTCGGGCGCGGAAACCAAGGCAGCAGACCCTGCCACGGTTTTCTCCGCGCTGGCCGAGATCATCTACCAAGGCTCGGAGTCGAGCCATATCTACGCGGCCATCTGCGTCGCCGCGACACTCGTCGTCACTGGGTGCGATCACGCAAGCTTGCTGGTCAAACGAGACGGCCGCTACGTCACCGTCGGCGCCAGCGACGGCATCGCGCAGCGCATCGACGACATGGAGCGCGCGGCCGGAGACGGCCCCTGCGTCGACGCCATCGAGGAAGAGACGCCGCAGATCGAGACCGACCTCACCGCGCCGAACCAATGGCCCCAGCTGGCGGCCAGGATGATCGCCGAGACGCCGGTGCGCGGCGCGATGGGCTTCCGGATCCTGGTGGACAAGCGCAAATCGGGTGCGCTCAACCTGTTCAGCGACACACCAAACGTCTTCAACACGGAGGCGGCCGGCCAGGCGGTTGTGCTCGCATCGTTCGCCAGCGTGGCCATCAACGCCGTCGCGCAGGGCGAAGACGTCTCAACCCTGCGGCGCGGGTTGCTGTCCAATCGCGAGATCGGCAAGGCCGTGGGAATGCTGATGATGCTGCACGGCGTGGACGAGCAGGAGGCGTTCCACGTTCTGCGCCGCTACTCCCAAGACCTGAACATCAAGCTCGCCGACGTGGCAAGGCACGTCATCGAAAGCCGCGGCAGACCGATCTTCGGTGGCGGCAACCAAGCCTAGGGTTACTCCGGCAGCCGCAGCTCGGGCTTTTCGACCTCTTCGATGTTGACGTCCTTGAACGTGACGACGCGCACCTGCTTGACGAACCGGGCCGGCCGGTACATGTCCCACACCCACGCATCGGACAGCCGCAGCTCGAAGTAGACCTCGCCGTCGGCGTTGCGGGGCACCATCTCGACGCTGTTGGCCAGATAGAACCGGCGCTCGGTTTCCACCACGTAGCTGAACTGGCCCACGATGTCTTTGTATTCGCGGTACAGCGAGAGCTCCATCTCGGTTTCATATTTTTCGAGATCCTCGGCACTCATCAGCTCAACCGTCCTTCTCCGTCCCGTGGCTGATCGACCTGATCCATCTTTCCCCACTCGTCTTCGATCCGCCGACCCGGCTGGTCATCGCCGTCCGGAGCGCACTCCGCGACGGTCCGAACGCCCGATTGGGTGGCCACCCGCCGCACGTTGATGAACGAATACCGATGCTCCGGGCAGGGCCCCAACTCGTTGAGCGCCGCCGAGTGCGCGGCGGTGCTGTAACCCTTGTGCACGGCGAATCCGTAACCCGGGTGGTCTGCCTCCATCGCCACCATCAGCCGGTCCCGGCTGACCTTGGCCAGCACGCTGGCGGCGGCGATACACGCCGCGGCCGCGTCGCCGCCGATCACCGGCAGCGACGGCACCGCCAGCCCCGGAACCCGGAACCCGTCGCTGAGCACATAGCCGGGACGCACCGGCAGCCCCGCCACCGCGCGACGCATCCCCTCGATGTTCGCCACATGCACCCCGCGCCGGTCGACCTCGGTCGACGGGATGAACACGACGTGGTACGCCAGCGCATAACGACGAATCAGCGGATACAACTTCTCCCGCGAGGTCTCCGTCAGCTTCTTCGAATCATCAAGAGCGGCAAGGCTTTCCATTCGATTGGGCCCGAGCACGCAGGCCGCGACCACCAGCGGCCCGGCGCAGGCACCGCGCCCTACCTCGTCCACCCCGGCAACCGGTCCGAGCCCGCTGCGGTACAGCGCCGACTCCAGGGTTCGCAGTCCCGACGATTTACGGATCACCGTCCGCGGCGGCCAGGTTGTGGCCATGCCTAATGGTTCTGCTGCGGATTCACCGCGCGCACAACACCCCAACGCGACGGCGGCCACACTATGAATCTCGCCTTGCCGATGACATTGTCGACCGGCACCGTGCCGGCCATCGGGTCGCCGGTGCACAGCAGTCCGTTGATCGCGTCGCCGGGCGTGCTGGTGCAGTGGGCGCGCGAGTCGGCCGAATGGGTGCGGTTGTCGCCCATCACCCACAACCGACCCTGCGGGACGGAGACCGGTCCGAACTCCGGCCCAAGGCACGGGTAGACGGCAGGGTCGGCGTTCAACGTGGCCGGATCAAGGTACGGCTCGTTCAACCGTTTGCCGTCGACTGTCAGCCCGGTGTTGTTGCGGCACTGCACAGTCTGACCACCGATCGCGATGACGCGCTTGACCAAATCGTTTTCGTCCGGGGGCACGAAGCCGATGAACGACAGCGAGTTCTGCAACCAACGGATCGCTGCGTTGTGCGAACGAATCGATTTGTAGCCCACGTTCCAGGGCGGCGGGCCTTTGAACACGATCACGTCACCGGGCTGCGGCTTGCTGAAATCGAACGTGACTTTGTCGACCATGATCCGGTCGCCGACGCAGCCCGAGCAGCCGTGCAATGTGGGCTCCATCGACTCCGACGGGATCAGGTAGGGACGGGCCACGAACGTCAACATGACGTAGTAGAGCACCAGCGCGATGATCGCGAGAACGACGGTTTCGCGCAGTGCCGCACGCTTTTTCCCCGCGTGCTCGTCCTCGTGAACCGGATCCGGCTCCGGAGTGGACGGGGATTTTTTGGCGACTTCTGGTTCGGCCGGACCGGAATCGGGTTGACCCTCAGGCGAGTCGGTCGTGTCAGTCACCGCTTCAGCGTAGCCAGCGCCCCCGCGCGATTCGGCAGGGCCGCCGCCGAAACGCCGACAGCGCCGAAAATCAGCGCTTTTCCTTGATCTTGGCCTTCTTGCCGCGCAACTCGCGCAGGTAGTACAGCTTGGCGCGACGGACGTCACCGCGGGTCACTACGTCGATGTGGTCGATGTTCGGCGAGTGGATCGGGAAGGTCCGCTCGACGCCGACGCCGTAGCTCTCCTTACGGACGGTGAAGGTCTCACGGACCCCGCCGCCCTGGCGGCGCAGCACCACGCCCTTGAATACCTGGATGCGCTCCTTGGCGCCCTCGATGACCTTCACGTGCACGTTGATCGTGTCGCCGGGGCCGAAGGCCGGGAGGTCATCGCGCAGCGACGTCTTGTCGACGAAGTCCAGCGTGTTCATGTCGGAGACACTTCCTTGCGGTCGCGGCCAGTGCCGCTGCTCTCGCCGGAGGCGTGTGAGCAGGCAACTCAGCCGATGGTTCGGACATCTGGGAGTCTCGCAGGGGGCGGAAGCGAGCCGGCCGGCCGACATCCGCAGGAGACAACTGGTCAATTGTGCCAGATCGGGCCCACGCAGCGAAATCCCGGGGAATCTCGACGTTCACCGATCCGGGGATGACGTGCACAAGTGCTGCACATGTCCACGAATTGACGATGCGAACGCGCCTCCCGCTGCTGGTCAGGCGGCTAAGGGGCCCGGTGGATCGCCTGGCCCGGGTCTCGCCACAGGTCGGGCCGGCGTTCGCGGGTCCGCTGCTCGGCGGCCTGGCGGCGCCATGCGGTCACCCGGGCGTGATCACCGGACAACAGCACCTCGGGCACGTCGAGTCCCCGCCAGTTCGGTGGCCTGGTGTAGGACGGACCCTCGAGCAGTCCGCCGGAGTGCGAATCGTCTTGATGGGACAACGGATTGCCCAAGACGTTCGGCAGCAGGCGCAGTACGGCCTCGATCATGACCAGCGCCGCGGATTCGCCGCCCGCCAGCACGTAGTCGCCGATCGACACCTCCTCGACCCGCATTCGCGTGCCGGCATCCTCGACCACCCGCTGGTCGATCCCCTCGTAGCGGCCGCAGGCGAAAACCAGATGCGATTCACCGCCCCACCGCTGCGCGGTCGGCTGGGTGAACAGCCTGCCAGCGGGCGTCGGGACAACGAGAAGTGTTTCCGGCGAACAGATCTCGTCGAGCGCGTCACCCCACACCGGCGCTTTCATCACCATTCCCGGTCCACCGCCGTAGGGCGAGTCGTCGACGGAGTGATGCACGTCGTGGGTCCACCGGCGCAGATCGTGCACCTCGAACTGGACGAGTCCCGACTCAATCGCCTTGCCCGGCAACGACTGTCGCAACGGATCAAGGTAAGCCGGGAAGATCGTGACAACGTCGATTCTCATAGCACCGCGGCCTCAGCTCTCCAAGTCCAGCAGGCCGTCGGGCGGATCGATCTCAACGACACCGTCCTCGAGCGACACCGACATCACGATGGCGCTGACGAACGGCACCAGCAGCTCCGGGGCCTGCTCGCGTTTGACCGCTAGGAGCTCGCCCGCCGCGGTGTGCAAGACCTCGGTGACAGGGCCTAATTCGAGACCTGCCGTCGTCCGCACCCGCAGACCTTCGAGCTGATGGTCGTAGTAAGTGTCGTCCTCGTCGATGGGCGGCAAGTCCGAGGAATCGATGACGAAGACGCTGCCGCGCAGCGCGTCGGCCGCAGCGCGGTCGGCCACGCCCGACAGCCGCACCAGAAGGCGGCCGCCATGCGGACGAACCGTGTCGATGGTGAACGTGCGTTCGCGACGATCGGATCCCTTGGCGCGCAACGTCGCTCCCGGCGCGAAACGCAGTTCGGGATCGTCGGTTCGAATGTCGACGACGAGTTCACCGGTGACGCCGTGCGCTCTGGCCACGCGCCCGACTGTCAACTCCACGCCGAGCTCTCCGCTACTGGTCGGTGTCCACCACGTCGACGCGGATGCCGCGGCCGCCGATGCCGGCGACCAAGGTGCGCAGCGCGGTCGCGGTACGTCCGCCCCGGCCGATCACCTTGCCGAGATCTTCGGGGTGGACGTGTACTTCGACGGTCCGGCCGCGCCGGCTGGTGACCAGGTCGACGCGCACATCGTCGGGATTGTCGACGATCCCGCGGACCAGGTGTTCGACGGCGTCAACGACAACGGTGCTCATGGCCGTGGTCAGCTCTCGGTCGCGGGTTCGGCCTGCTCGGCGGCGGCGTCGGGCGCAGCTTCCTCGGCCGGCTTCTCAGCGGCCTTGTCGGCCTCATCGGCGGGCTTCTCAGCGGCCTTCTTCGCCGGCGCCTTCTTCTGCTTCGGCTTGGCGGCCTCGGTGTCGGGTCCGCCGTCGGCGGCGGCCAGGGCCGCGTTGAACAATTCGAGCTTGGTGGGCTTGGGCTCGGCGAACTTCAGCCGTCCCTCAGCGCCGGGCAGGCCCTTGAACTTCTGCCAGTCGCCGGTGATCTTCAGCAGCTTGAGGACCGGCTCGGTGGGCTGCGCCCCGACTGACAGCCAGTACTGGGCGCGCTCGGAATCGATCTCGATCAGGCTCGGCTCCTGCTTGGGGTGGTACCGGCCGATGACCTCGATGGCGCGGCCTTCGCGACGGGTCCGGGAGTCGGCGACAGCGATGCGGTACTGCGGGTCGCGGATCTTGCCGAGTCGGGTGAGCTTGATCTTTACCGCCATGGTGAAGCCACTTCTCCTACGAGTGTCACGCTGCAATTCAGCGATTCGGGCGGGAATGCCTGGATCCGGTTTTGCCTCACGTGTGTGACCGGCGAGCAAGCACCGCGAAAGCGGGGAGTCGCGCGACGGACAGCCGCCTATTGTGCCAGAGCCCGGGCCTTGGGCAGAAATTCACGTCAGGGCGGATTGCTACAGGACTTTCTGAATGCACTTGGTTTCGGTCCGACGCGTCATCCGCCAGCCCTCAGCGGTGCGGGAGAATTCGTCGTCGTACCAGAGCCCGCAGAACATCACCTGATCGTTGTCACCGCCCAGGGCCATCGGATTGAAGCAGATCGTCCGTGCGGACGCGGTGTCGCCGTCGATCCGGACCGAGAAGTTACCCAGCATGTGCATGTACATCGGAAAGTTCGGGAGAACCTCGGCCAGCCACGCCTTGACCTCGGGAAAGTGTCCTTCGATTCCACCGAGTGCGGTGTAGTCGATGTATGCGTCCGGAGTAAACACCGCGTCGAGATCGTCAAAGCGGCGGGTGTCGATTGCGGTCGAGTAGTCGACCAGCAGCTGCTGGATTTCCATCCGGTCCGAGATTTCGGCGTGGCTCAACATGGGCTTGATTGAACACCTCCGAGCGGGGCAGCGGGCGTCGCGGGCCAGTACTCGCCGGGCGACGATGCGGCCCGGTACTGTCGCCCCATGCGGATGCTGATCGCCGCGATCGCGGCCGTGTTCTCCTTCATCGGGTCTAGTCCGGCAGCGTGGGCCGACACCGACGTGCAGCCGGTCGGCTCGGTGCCGATCCCGGACGGTCCGGCGCAGACGTGGTTAGTGGCTGACCTTGACTCCGGTCAGGTGCTGGCCGCGCGTGACGAAAACCTCCGCCACCCACCGGCTAGCACGATCAAAGTGCTGTTGTCACTGGTGGCGCTCGATGAGCTGAACCTCGAATCGACAGTCGTCGCCGACGCGGCGGACAGCCAGGTCGAGTGCAGCTGCGTCGGCGTGAAAGCGGGTCACAGCTACACGGCGCGCCAGCTGCTGGATGGCCTGCTGCTGGTATCCGGCAACGACGCCGCCAACACGCTGGCGCACATGCTGGGCGGCCTGGACGCCGCGGTCGCCAAAATGGACGCCAAGGCGGCCTCGCTGGGTGCCGTGAACACCCATGCCTCGACGCCGTCCGGCCTGGACGGTCCCGGCGGTTCGGGCTGGTCAACGGCCCACGATCTGGCGGTAATCTTCCGCGCCGCCATGGCCAACCCGGTGTTTGCACAGATAACCGCCGAGCCGTCGGCGATGTTTCCGAGCGACGACGGCGATCACCCGATCGCCAACCACGACGAGCTGCTCACACGTTATCCAGGCGCGATCGGCGGGAAGACCGGGTTCACCGACGCCGCCCGTAAGACGTTCGTCGGCGCTGCGGCTCGCGGAGGACGCCGTCTGGTGGTAGCCATGATGTATGGGCTGGTGCGCGAGGGCGGGCCAACCTACTGGGATCAGGCTGGCGGCCTGCTCGACTGGGGCTTCGCTCTCAACCGGCAATCGGGAATCGGCACGCTATAGGCCTGCGACGGCGACAGAGTCGGCGAGTTCGGCTAGTCTTCCAGTGCCGTGGCAGTTTATTGCGCAGGAGTCCAATATGAGAGTCCGCGGCATCGAAGTCGACACACGTCGACACGGTCCGTGGGTTGAGTCGACAGCCATCACCAACGATGTCTGCATTGCCGGTCGTGAGCACAGGCATCCGCGAGGAATGAGAGATCGATGATGACCGAAAACCAACACGCTGCGTCTGGTTCGCCGCCACAAAGCGACAAAGACGACTTCTACGCGCACGAGTCGGAGGTCGACGGGCTCGCGGTGTTGTCTGTGAGCGGGAGCGTGGACATGCTTACCGCTCCCGGACTGTCCGAGGCCATCGACGGTGCGCTCGGCAAGAAGCCGACCGGCTTGATCGTTGACCTGTCCAAGGTCGAGTTCCTGGGCTCGGCCGGCATCAGCGTCCTGATGAAGACCCGCGACACGCTCGGCGAAGCCACCCCATTCTGTGTAGTGGCCGACGGGCCGGCTACCCACCGACCGCTCACCCTGCTCGGGATCAACGAGCTGATGTGCCTGTGCCGCAGGCTGGACGACGCGGTCAGCAAGCTCACCGACAGCTGAGGATCAGGCCGGCAGGCCGATCCCGGTGAGCAGCGACGACAGCAGGGCGATTCGCCGGTCTTCGATCTCGGGCTGCGGCAACACCGCCCTCAGCATTGCCGCGCCGTCGAAGGTGTTGGTCAGCAACGCAACCATCACCGGGAAGGTGTCCTCGTCGAGATCGTCGGCTCCGGGTAACGCGCGGGCGGCATCGCAGATCTTGCTGGTGTACTGCTCGAGCACGTGCTGCAACGTCGCGTTGAGTTTCTCGTCGGTGCGTGCGGCGATCATCAGTTCGTAGAGCACCGCGTTGGTGTCGCTGCTGGTGATGTCGCGCAGGATGGTCAGCCCCGCCTCCAGCGCCGGTCGGTCGGACGGAATCGCGGCGACCTGCTTGGTGAACGAATCCAGTTGTCGCCGAAGCACTTCGTACGCAGTTGCGGCCATGAAGTCGCCCATGGTGTCGAAGTGCCGGAACAGGGCCCCGACGGACACACCGGCGCACTTGGTGATCACCGCGGCCGAGGCCCGCGCGTAGCCGACCTCGATGATCGTCGCGATGCTGGCCTCGAGCAGGCGTGCCACCGTCTCTTCGCGCCGCTGCTGCTGGGTCCGTGCCATCGTCGGGTCCTATGCGCTCGAGCGGGCGAGCTGTCGGTGCGCCGCACCCGCGCGCAGGTACCGGCCGGATTTCACCGTTGTCCCGTAGCCTTCGCGGAATTGCCCGTCGCGGAACACAATTGCGCCACCCACACCGGTCGCGACGATGGCGGCATCGTTGCGGTTGACCATCCGGCTCAGGTCGCCATAGAACGGCACCTTCTCCTCGTGGTAGGCCTCCACCGAGTCGTCCAGGCCGGCCGGATCGATCACGACGAAGTCGGCGCGGTCGCCCTCGCGAAGTGTGCCGGCGTCCAGCCCGAACCATTCGGCCACTTCGCCGGTGAGGCGATGCACGGCGCGCTCGATGGTGATGAACGGCTGGCCCTCCTGGTAGGCGTCCAAGGTGCGCTTGAGGAATTTGACCGGGAAGTTGTAGAAGGCCATGTTACGCAGATGCGCACCGGCATCCGAGAAACCGAGGTGAATGCTGGGCTCGTTGGCGAGCTTGTTGAGCTGCTCGGGACGGTGGTTGGCGACGATCGTGGTCCAGCGCACGTTGCGCTCGCCGTTTTCCACCAGGACGTCGAGGAACGCGTCCAACGGGTGCAGCTTGCGCTCGTCGGCGATGGCGCCGAAGCTCTTGCCGATCAGTGACGTGTCGGGGCACTCGACGATGACCGCCTCGTGGAAATCCTTGTGCCACAACGACGGTCCGAGTTTGACACGGTCGAACTGACGGCGGAACCGGCGGCGGTACTCTTTGTCGGCCAGCAATTCGTTGCGCTCCAGCTGGTCTCGCAGGTGCAGCGCCGCGGTGCCGGCGCCGAACTCCTCGAACACCGGAAGGTCGATGCCGTCGGAGTACAACTCGAACGGTACGGGCAGGTGCTGGAAGCGCACCTTGGAGCGCAGCAGGAAGTTCATCAGCCGGGTGCCCCGACCGAACACGTGCACCGCCAATGGCATCGACTTGGCGTCGGCGGAGACCAGCAGGCTCATGCGAACAGCCTTGCGCAGACCGAACATTGGACTGCTGGAGAGGAAAAACAGCAGCCCGGACTCGGCTTTGGCCACGTTGGGTGCGCTCTGCAGAATGCGGCCGCGTTTACGCAACACCTTGATTAGCTTGCGGCGCTCCCGCCACGTCGCGAACGTGGACGGCAGGGCGCGGGAGCGGAAACGGTCACCGTCGAGTTTGTCGATCGCGGCGTCCATACCGGACATACCGAGCATGCCGGCCTTGAGTGCGTCGTCGAGAAGCGCCGCCATCTTGTCCAGCTCCGCGTCAGTGGGCTCGACGTCGGGCGTGGTGGCGCGTTCGAGTCCTAGCACCGCAGTGCGCAGGTCCGAATGACCAAGCAGCGAACTGACATTCGGCCCAAGCGGCAGGTTGTCGATCGTTTGCACGTATTCCGCCGGCGTCGACCAGGTCTTGTCTTGCAAAGCGCCCAGGACGAACTTGCGGGGCACCGCCTCGACCCGGCTGAAAAGGTCGGCGGCGTCCTCGGCCTCGGCATAAACTGTCGACAGCGAGCACATACCCAGCAACACCGTGGTGACGCCGTGCCGCACCGATTCGCGCAGACCGGGGTCGAGCAGCACCTCGGCGTCGTAGTGGGTGTGCACGTCGACAAAACCGGGGACGACCCATTTGCCTTTGGCGTCGATCACCTCGGGGCAGCCTGCCTCATCTAGTGGGCCGGAGGACACGGCGATCACAATCCCGTCGCGGATCCCCAGCGTGCGAGTCTGCGGCGTACCGCCGGTGCCGTCGAACCATAATCCGTCGCGAATGATCACGTCGTAGCTCACTGCTGTCCTCCGCATCGTTGGGGTGCTGCGAACCTAACATAGAGAGTAAGCACTCGCAATCTTTTCTTAGCCTGACTTATAGCCGACCCCTGCTTCGGGGGCGCTGCGGCGCCGGCCTGACAGCGCCCAGCAGCGCCGCCAATTCGGCGACGGAAATTTCATCCAACCGCTGCACCGCGTCGATGATCTCGCCGCGCAGCGCGGCATCCGCGAACGGTTCGGCCAGCCAGTGGAATTTCTCCACCACGCGATCCCAGGACATCGGCCGGGTGGGCGATCCCTCGAAGTCGGATTGTTCGCGATCGACACTTCGGCCGTCCTTCAGCGCGATGTGCACGCGGGCCGCGGTCCGCTGCGGGTAGGCCTCGGTCAAGTCCGCCGCTGGGCGGACGTCGACCCGCGCCAGCAGCGCCTGCACGTCGGTTCGGCGAACCCGTTCTGTCTCGAGCTGTTCCGGGCCAACCTGCCCGTCCAGCAGCGCGACGGCCACCAGGTATTTGAGGTTGTAGTCGGCCTGCTCTTTGCTCGACGGCTGGTCCTTGTCGCCGTATCGACCGCCGCCGGCGATGTCGAACGCGCCCTGGAACACCTCCAGGTCTACCGACTCGACGTCCCCGGGGCTGATGGCGTGCTCGTCGCGAAGGGCCAGGGTCGCGTCGATGACCACCTGGCCGTGGATGAGCGCGCAGTACTGCTTGAGATAGGTCTGTTCGACGGCGTTCAGCGACCGATCGGTGGGACGCAGGTCGATCGGCTGGTCGAACAGTTGCTCCAGACCGTTGGGCCCTTCGAAAATGGCTCGCGGACCGGTAATTCCGCGACCTGCAAGCATTGTCGCGTACACGGCTCGCATCCCGGTGATCGCCGGAGAGATGCCCTTCCACGTCGACACCGGTTCGGTGTGCACCGCCGCCAGTGACACGTTGTCCACCGCGGACGCGGCGATGGCATCGGCGGTTCGGTCCGCGTCGAGGCCGAGTAATTTAGCCGAGCCGGCTGCGGCCGAGATCGCCAGTTGCAATGCGTGGTTGAGTCCACGCCCCATCACGGGAACCTGTGCACTGAAACGACATTGGATCTCGTAGGCGACCGCGAGCGCCAGCAGAAAATCCGCACCGCTCGCCGCGGCATGCTCGGCGACGGCAAGCACCGCACCGAAGTTGTCGGCGGGATGGCACAGACCGCCGGGAGTGAGGTAGGTGTCGAGCAGGTCCGGATAGCGCACCAGGACCGCGTTGAGGAAGGCCGCCTGATCGACCGACCCGCGTCCGCCGCCGATGAATGTCGCTGTCGGGCGGCCGCTGAACTCTTCGGCGTGGGCGCGTATCGCGGGGATCAGCGCTCCGTCGAGGGCACCGACCGCACAAGCGACACTGTCGAGCACGTTGCGTTTCAGCGTCGCGCGGGCCCGCTCGCTGATGTCGGCCTGACCGGCCCGGACGACGAACCCGGCGAGTTGCTCGGCGGTGTAGGTCATGGCGTCTCTGTGTCGAACACCGTTGGTGCGTGGTCGTTGCCGTCGTTGGCATACGCGATCCGCCGGTGCATGTCCTTGGACATGTCCGGCAACGCGGCGCGATCGAACCAGCGGGCTTGCAGGCTCTCGTCGTCCGCCGGGAACGGGTCGCCGGACAACCAGTCCATCCGGAACACATGGTCGAGGTACTGCGCGTGGTCACCGTTGACGTGGACCATCGGCCGCGTCACGTGCACCCACGCCAGCCGGCGCGTGACCGCTTCGATACCGCTCTCCTCCAACACTTCTCGCACCGCACAGTCCGCCGGGTTCTCCCCCGGCTCGACTATTCCGGTGATGGGAGTCCACGCGTGGTTGTCGGACCGCTGAACCAACAGCACCTGGTGATCGCGCACGACCACCGCGGTGATTGCCGGTAGCCACAACAGCGCATGGCCGATGTGGCGTCGAAGCTCGACGATGAATTCGGGGATCGGCACAGTCCCGTTCTAACAGAGACCGCGACGAACACAAGGTGCGCCACTAAGCTCGTCTCGCTCTGTCATCAATGCCGGAAAGGACCGCCGCCATGCCGCTCGCCCGGATCGACCTCATCGAGGGCAAGTCGGCGGAATACCGCCGCACCATCGCAGACGTTGTGTACGACAAGATGATCGAATGCCTGGGAGTACCCGAGGATCGATTTCAGACCATCACGGAACACAAGGCGGAGAACTTCTTGTTCGACGCCGACTACCTCGGTATCTACCGGTCCGAGAACTGCATTTTCATCCAGCTGATCTTCCTCGACGTCGCGAGCCCCGAACAGAAGGCCGCGTTCTATAAGGCGGTCGTGGACCAGTTACAGGAGAAGCTGCACGTACGCCCAGAGGACGTCTTCTTCAACCTCATGACCGTTCAACCCGCAGACTGGTCCATGGGCAACGGCCTTGCCACGTACATCAACGGGGTGCCGACCGATCGGCTCGACCCAAATTCCATCATGGGCTGACCGGTCGAACCCTTCAGTACAGCTGCCCCCGCAGGATGACCACGTCCGCGCGGTGCAGCACCTCGGGGCCGTAGCGCGGATCGTCGTAGTAGCACAACAGATCCGCCGAAGCGCCGTCGTCCAATCCTGGGCGGTCGAGCCAGCCGCGGGCGTCCCAGCACGCCGCACCGAGCGCCTCGGTAGGGCTCATTCCAATGCGGGTCAGCGCCTCGACCTCGTCGCCGATGCGCCCATGGGCGATCATGCCGCCCGCATCGGTGCCGGCGTAGATGGGTATCCCGGCTTCGTGGGCCGCGGACAGGCGCGGATAGCAGTTCGCGTACAGGTCGCGCATGTGCGCGGCGTAGACCGGATACTTTCCCGCGGCATCGGCGATGCCGGGAAAGTTCTCGACGTTGATCAGGGTCGGCACCAGCGCGGTTCCGTGTTCGACCATCAACTCGATGATGTCGTCGGTCAGCCCGGTGCCGTGCTCGATGCAGTCGATCCCGCCTTTGATGAGGCCGGGCAGCGCGTCCTCGCCGAAGACGTGAGCGGTCACCCGTGCGCCGTTCGCGTGGGCGGCGTCGATCGCAGCCTTGATCACGTCGTCAGACCATAGGGGCGCCAAATCGCCTATGCCGCGGTCGATCCAATCGCCGACCAGCTTGACCCAGCCGTCGCCGCGACGGGCCTGCTCGGTGACGAAATCGGGAAGTTGCGACTCGTCGTCGATGTCGATCGGCAGGCCGGGGATGTAGCGCTTAGGACGGGCCAGGTGCCGCCCGGCCCGGATGATGCGGGGCAGGTCGTCGCGTTCGTCGAGGCTGCGGGTGTCGATGGGCGAACCGCAGTCGCGCAGCAACAGGGCGCCGGCTTCGCGTTCGGCCTCAGCCTGGGCGATGGCTTCGTCGAGGTCGGTGCCGCCTTGCGGGCCGAGTCCGACATGGCAGTGCGCGTCCACCAGGCCGGGCACAATCCAGCCGCCGTCAAAGATGGTGTCCGCCCCGCCGATTGGCTCGCGGCTGATCCGGCCGTCGGCGATCCACAGTTCGATGGGCTCTTCGTCGGGTAGCCCGATCCCCCGAACGTGGTGCGGCACTACTTGTTGCCCGGGAACTTCAGCTTCGACAGATCGAAATCGGCCAACCCGGGCGGTAACTCGTCGAGCCCCTGCGGCATGTTGGACAGATCGGGGAAACCGGCCGGCATGCCCGCACCCAGCGGGCCGCGTACCTTGGGCGGCGTCGGCCCGAATTTCTTACCCTTCTTTCCCTTGCCGCCCTTGCCTTTTGCTCCCTTGCGGGTCGCCGACTTACGCCCCAGACCGGGTATACCCATACCGCCGACCATCGACGACATCATCTTGCGAGCTTCGAAGAACCGGTCGACCAACTGGTTGACCTCGGACACCGACACGCCCGAACCGTTGGCAATGCGCAACCGTCGCGAGGCGTTGATGATCTTCGGGTCGGCCCGCTCCTGCGGCGTCATGCCGCGGATGATGGCCTGCAGCCGGTCGAGTTGCCGGTCGTCGACGGCGGCCAGGGCTTCTTTCATCTGGCCCGCGCCGGGCAGCATGCCGAGCAGATTGCCGATCGGGCCCATCTTGCGGATCGCCAGCATCTGCTCGAGGAAGTCTTCGAGGGTGAGCTCGCCGGACCCGATCTTTTCCGCCGCGGCTTGTGCCTGCTCGGCATCGAAGACCTGCTCGGCCTGCTCGATCAGGCTCAGCACATCGCCCATGCCGAGGATGCGGCTGGCCATCCGGTCCGGGTGGAAGACGTCGAAGTCTTCGAGCTTCTCACCGGCGGACGCGAAAAGAATTGGCACACCGGCGATTTCGCGCACCGAGAGCGCCGCACCACCGCGGGCGTCGCCGTCCAGCTTTGTCAGCACCACACCGGTGAAGCCGACGCCCTCGCCGAACGCCTGCGCGGTGGCCACCGCGTCCTGACCGACCATCGCATCCAGGACGAAGATCGTCTCGTCAGGAGTGACGGCGTCGCGGATGGCGCCAGCCTGGGCCATCATCTCCTCGTCGATACCCAGCCGGCCCGCGGTGTCGACGATCACGACGTCGAAGTGCCTGGCCCGCGCCTCGGCCAGACCGGCCGCGGCGACGGCCACCGGATCACCCGGCCCAGCACCTTGGTCGGCGTCGGCCGAGACGCCCGGGTGCGGCGCGAACACCGCGACACCGGCCCGCTCCCCCACGATTTGCAGCTGGTTGACCGCGCCCGGCCGTTGCAGGTCGCAGGCGACCAGCAGCGGCGTGTGGCCCTGGTTGCGCAGCCAGAGCGCGAGCTTGCCGGCCAGCGTGGTCTTACCGGAACCCTGCAGACCGGCCAGCATCACCACGGTCGGCGGTGTCTTGGCGAACGCCAGCTGGCGGGTCTGGCCACCGAGGATGGCGATCAGTTCGTCGTTGACGATCTTGACGACCTGCTGCGCCGGGTTGAGGGCGCCGGACACCTCGGCGCCCTTGGCGCGGTCTTTGATGCGGCCGACGAACGCTCGGACCACGGGAAGGGAGACGTCGGCTTCGAGCAGCGCCAGCCGGATTTCGCGGGTGGTGGCGTCGATGTCGGCGTCGGTCAGCCGGCCCTTGCCGCGAAGTCCCTGCAGAGCGCCGGTGAGCCGATCGGACAGCGATTCAAACACGCGGTTCAGCTTAATCGGTGGCCGAACGTGGAGTTGTCGGGCCGCATCGCAGGTCCTTGGCCCGGCATGTCGGCGTTGGACATACTTGGGCATGCTCGAGGTGATCGACAGGGGATCTTGCGACGACGCACATCCCGTCCCGCTGCTGTTCGTGCACGGCGGCTGGCATTCGGCGTCCTGCTGGACCAACTTTCTCGACTACTTCGCCGACGTCGGCTACCGAGCCGTGGCGCTGAGCCTGCGCGGGCACGGTGGCAGCCCGGCAGGCAAGCGCTTTCACGCCTGCTCGATCGCCGACTATGTCGACGATGTCCGCGTCACCGCCGACAGCCTCGGCGGGGGCCCGGTCCTCATCGCCCATTCGCTGGGCGGCTTCGTGGTGCAGCGCTACCTGGAAGACCACGACGCTCCGGCCGCGGTGCTGGTGGCGTCGGTGCCGCCGCAGGGCGTCCTGGGGCTGGCGACGCGGATCTGGAGCCGCCACCCGTGGATCTCGATGCGGTCGCTGTCGGTCGGCGACCTGACCGGTTTCATCGGCACCGCGCCGCTGGTTCGCGAGCATCTCTTCAGCCCGCACACGCCCGACGAGATCGTCGAAACAGGTTCCGCCACAGTGCAATCCGAGGCAGTACGCGCCTCCCTCATCGACCCGATGATTCGACGGGTGAAGACGAAACGGGTCAACACCCAGATGCTGGTGCTGGGCGCGCTGGACGATGGCATGGTCACCAACGCCGAGGTACGCGCGACCGCGCAGGCCTACCGGACTGAAGCTGAGCTGTTTGCCGGCATGGGGCACAACATGATGCAAGAGCCCGGCTGGATCGGGGTCGCCGAACGCATCGACGGGTGGCTGCGCACGCGCCCGCTCGGCTAGACCGCGGCCGCTGTGGCCCCGTCCAAGACCGAGAGCAGGTGGTGCTCGATCGCGGTCCGGGTGCTCGAGCCGGGCTCGCCGGTCGCCTTCGCGGCCGCGCTGCGCTCGGGCAACGCGATGCAGAAGACGTCGTCCACCATCGACCCGCGGGTGGTGACCTTCGCCCAGTCGATGTCAACCCCGGCACGCTCCAGCGCGCCGGTGAGCAGGGCAAGCAGTCCCGGACGATCGTTCGCCCGGATCTCGATGATCAGCCGACCGGGCGCACCTTCAAACCAGAGGATTCGCGTCGGCGCCGACGGTTGGTGGACCGGGACCGCGGTCGGGGCATCGCCGATCGGCTTGGGTGCGGTGTCCGCTGAGCGCTGCTGCAGGGTGCCCAGGACGTCGGTTTGGCCGCCCAGCGCACGGATCAACTGCTGGCGTAACAGCCCTGCGGCCGGCGGGCTGCCGAAGTGCGGCGAGACCACGAATTCGCTGATCGCGACGCCGTCCTGGACGTTGATAGACGCCGAGTGCACGCGCAGTGAGTTCAGCGTCAGCACTCCGGCCGACTTGGACAGCAATCCGCGCTGGTCCGGGGCGATCACGACCGCGTGATGCAGGCGCCGATCGGCACCGGGCCGCAGTTCAACGTGCACCTTGCGGTCGGCGGCCAGCACCAGGTACTCGGGGTCGAGCGGGTCGGCTTGCGGCAGCGCCTCCCCGTTCATCGCCATCCGACTGCGCCGCACCAGATCGCCGACCAGCGAGGCCTTCCAATCGGTCCATACCCCGGGGCCGGTGGCCAGCGAGTCGGCTTCGGTGAGCGCGTGCAGCACATCCAGCAGCACCGGGTCGCCGTCCAGCGCTTCGCAGACCGCGGCAATGGTCTGCGGATCGTTGAGGTCTTGCCGGATGGCGACCTTGGCCAGCAGCAGGTGGTGAAACACCAGCTTGGACAGCAGCTCGATGTCCGACGGCCACATGCCCAGCCTGGTGCCGATCTGGGTGGCCAACTGCGCCCCGAGCACACAGTGGTCGGCGTCGCGGCCCTTCCCGATGTCATGCAATAACGCGGCCAGGATCAGCAGGTCGGAACGGGCCACCCTGGTCGTGAAAATCCTTGCCCGCGAGACGGTTTCGGCGAGGTGGCGATCGACGGTCCAGATGTGCACCACGTCGCGCGGCGGAAGGTCGCGCACCGCTCCCCACTCGGGAAAGAGCCTGCCCCACAAGCCGGTACGGTCCAGCGTCTCGATCACCGCGATGGTGTCCGGGCCCGCGGTCAACATCACCAGGAGGTTGTCCAGCGCATCGCGCGGCCACGGGGCCGGCAGTTCGGGCGCGGTATCGGCCAGCCGCGTCAGTGTGGACACCGCGATAGGCAACCCGGTGACCGCAGAGGCCGCTGCCACGCGCAGCAACAGCGCGGGGTCGCTCTGCGGTCGGGCGTCGCGGGCGAGCACGATCTCACCGGCGTACTCCACAACACCCTCGTCGAGCGGTCGGCGCGGACGCCGTCGGATCGCCGACATCCCGCGTCGCGGGAGAGCATTGGAGGCGGTCCGCAACCCCGCATCGACGCGATAACTGATCGTGCGGCCCACGTCGGACAGCACCCGCGACAGGTCAAAGCGGTCGCCGAAGTGCAACGCAGCGCTGATTTCGTCGGCGAATTGCGCCAGGACCTGGTCGTGACCGCGCCCCGAAACCCGGTGCAACTCGGTCCGGACATTCAGCAGCGTTAGATGAGCTCCGGTCAGCGAACCCAGCGGGTCGTCCGTTTCCCCAACGGCCAACCGGTCGGTGAGATGAGCGATGGCCAGCGCGTCGAGCAGCTGGATGTCACGCAGTCCACCGCGGCCGGACTTCAGATCGGGTTCGGCGCGGTGGGCGATCTCTCCGAAGCGCCGCCACCGGGCCTGGGTCTCATCGACGACTTCGCCGAAGATGGACTGGATCCCGGAACGCCACTGGCGACGGATGCCTTCGATGAGGCGGCCGGACAGCTCCTCATCACCGGCGATGTGCCGGGTGTCGAGCATCGCGAGGCATGCGGAGACGTCGGCGCTGGCGACTTTCAGCGTCTGGGCCACGGTCCGCACGCTGTGGTCGAGACGAATGTTGGCGTCCCACAACGGGTACCAGAGTGAATCAGCGACGTCCCGGACCGCGTCAGTGTTCATGCCGTCGTGCAGGAGCAGCAGGTCCAGGTCGGAGTACGGTACCAACTCGCGGCGGCCCAACGAACCCGTGGCGACGATCGCGAAGCCACTGCCGGGCATGATGCCGATCTCCGAAGCTTTTGTGGTCAACCAAAATTCGTGTAGCTCGCCCCAGGCTTCGCGCAGCGCGGCCGAGTCCAGCTCGTTCGAGCCGCGAGCGAGCAGCTTCTCCCGGGCCGCGGCCAGATCCGTTGCCGCGCCGGAAAGTGTCTCCGCCACGGCCTGTTGTCCGGACGGATCGGGTGACTCCTCGCGCTGCTTCATTCCCGTCCTGGTCGGGTCGGCCGCACCGCCGGCATGGTTATGCGGCGGCTATCAGATCGCGTCGGCTCCGCGCTCGCCGGTGCGCACGCGCACCACAGTCTCCACCGGGCTGACCCAAACCTTGCCGTCACCGATCTTTCCGGTGCGCGCGGCCCGCACGATGCTGTCCAGGGCCTTGTCGGCATCGTAGTCCTCGATCAACACCTCGACCCGGACCTTGGGCACGAAGTCGACGGAGTACTCCGCACCCCGGTAGACCTCGGTGTGCCCCTTCTGGCGTCCGTAGCCCTGAACTTCGCTGACCGTCATCCCCAGGATTCCGACCTGCTCGAGACTGGCTTTGATGTCCTCGAGCGTGAATGGCTTCACGATTGCGGTGATCAGCTTCATTCCTATTCCGCCTCTACTTTGTCGCCCACTCGATTATGGCCAAATGTGCTTTCCGGCAAACTCGCGTGCGGAAGAACAGAGCCAGAGCCTCCCGCGGTCGCGAAGTCGTAACCGCTCTCCGCGTGCTGGGACTCGTCGATACCCGCCGCTTCGCCCTCCGGGCTCAGGCGCAGGCCGATCGTGTATTTGAGAATCAAGGCAAGGATGAGAGTGACGATAGCGGAGTAGGCGAGAACGCTGAACGCGCCAACTGCCTGCCGCCACAGCTGGTCCCACCCTCCGCCGTAGAACAACCCCTTGACGGCGGCGGGAGCCTCGGGCGCGGCAACCAGGCCGATCAGCAACGTGCCGGCCATACCGCCGACCAGGTGGACGCCGACCACGTCGAGCGAGTCGTCAAAGCCGAACCTGAATTTCAGGCCGACCGCCAGCGCGCATAAGGATCCACCCACCGCGCCGATCACCAGCGCGCCCAGCACGTTCACCGAAGAACACGACGGCGTGATCGCGACCAGTCCGGCCACGATGCCTGATGCCGCGCCGAGTGTGGTGGCGTGACCGTCGCGGATGCGCTCAGTGACCAACCAGGCCAGCATGGCCGTGGCGGTAGCCACAGTGGTGGTGATGAAGGTCGACGCGGCCACACCGTTGGAACTGGTGGCCGAACCGGCGTTGAACCCGTACCAGCCGAACCACAGCAAGCCGGCGCCGAGCATCACGAACGGAACGTTGTGGGGACGGAATAGCGTCGTCGGCCATCCTTTGCGTTTGCCCAGAACAAGGGCCAGCACCAAACCGGCCGTACCGGAGTTGATGTGCACTGCGGTTCCACCGGCGAAGTCGATCGCCTTAAGCTTGTTGGCGATCCAGCCGCCGTGCTCTGCTGTCACGCCGTCGAACGCGAAGACCCAGTGCGCGACCGGGAAGTAGACCAGCGTTGCCCAGAATCCGGCGAAGACCAGCCAGGCGCTGAACTTCAGCCGGTCCGACACGGCACCGGAGATCAGCGCGACCGTGATGATCGCGAACATCAGCTGGAACGCCACGAACACGTTCATCGGCAAGGTGCCCGCCAGCGGAATGTTGGTCGCGGCCTTGCCTGCGGCCGCAGCGGCGGAGTTTCCGCCGATCAGGCCCTTCAGGCCGAAGTACTCCATTGGGTCGCCGACGATGCTGTCGGTGTCGTTGCCAAAAGCCATCGAGTAGCCGTACAGCACCCATAGCACGGTCACGACGCCCATGGCGCTGATGCTCATCATGATCATGTTGAGCACACTTCGGGCGCGCACCATGCCGCCGTAAAAGAACGCCAGCCCCGGAGTCATCAACAACACCAGCGCGGAACTGGCCAACATCCAAGCGGTATCGCCGGTATCCGGCTGACCCATTATCGGGAAACTCACTCGCTTACACCTCCGGTCAGGCACGAAGGGCCGTCAGACAAATGCCTGTGGCCTGCACGAGAACCTTGCAAAGAAGTTGTTACAAAATGCGGCGCGTACAGGTTTCGCGGGTGTTACATCTGCCCGGGGAGCCGACTACCCCAGCAGCGCGTCGACGAAGGCCCCCGGCTCGAATGGCGCCAGGTCGTCGGGCCCCTCACCAAGCCCAACCAGCTTGACCGGCACGCCGAGCTCCTGCTGGACGCGAAAAACAATGCCGCCCTTGGCCGTGCCATCCAGCTTGGTCAGCACCGCGCCAGTGATCTCGACCACATCGGCGAACACTCGCGCCTGCGCCAGCCCGTTCTGGCCGATGGTCGCGTCGAGCACCAACAGCACCTCGTCGACGGCGGCGCGCCGCGTCACCACGCGCTTGATCTTGCCGAGTTCGTCCATCAGCCCGGTCTTGGTGTGCAGCCGGCCCGCGGTGTCGATGACGACGACGTCGGCGCCCGCCTCGATGCCTTTGTCGACGGCGTCGAAGGCCACGGCAGCCGGGTCAGCCCCCTCCGGCCCGCGCACGACATCGGCGCCCACGCGCGACCCCCACGCCTGCAACTGGTCGGCGGCGGCGGCGCGGAAGGTGTCGGCGGCGCCCAGCACGACACGTCGGCCGTCAGCCACCAGTACCCGCGCGAGTTTGCCCACCGTGGTGGTCTTTCCGGTGCCGTTGACGCCGACGACCAACAACACCGACGGGTGGTCGTCATGCGGCAGTGCCCGCACGGAGCGGTCCAAATCGGGTTGCAGCTCGGCGATCAACACGTCCCGCAGGACCGCGCGGGCATCGGCCTCGGTGTGGACGTCCCGGCTGGCGAGCTGACCGCGCAGTTTCTCCACAACCGAGTTGGTCACCGTCGGACCCAAGTCGGCGATCAGCAGGGTGTCCTCGACCTGCTCCCAGGAATCCTCGTCGAGGTCTCCACCGCCGATGAGGCCGAGCAGGCTGCGTCCCATCGCATTCTGCGATCGGGCGAGCCGGCCGCGCAAGCGCTCCAGCCGGCCTTCGGGCGGGGCGATCTCCTCGACTGCCGGCGCCTCCGCCGTGGGCGGCGCCTCCGCCACGGGCGGCGCGGGCTCAACCGGAGGTGTCGGCTCGACCGCTGGCGCCGTCGTATCGATTTGCGGCAGTTGCACATCGGAGACCGTGCGTTTGGGCGCGTCACGCGGAATCGTTGCGTCGTCGCCGACCGAGGGCAGCCCGGCGGTGTCGATGCGCTCGGGAGTTTCGGTGCGGCTGAACGTGATTCCCGATGACGCGGTATATCCGCCGGAGCGATCCAGGGTGGGTGTCTGCTCGGTCCCCGACAGGCGGATCTGGCGTCGCCGGTATCGAACCAGTCCGAATACCAGGACGGCGATGACGATCAGTGCGGCGACAACCGCGATCGCGATCCAAAATGCTTGCGGCAAAGTATTCCTCGCTTAGGTGGCTGCCGTGACCAGCTGGTTGACCTGCTGACCACGCATCCGTTGGGAGATCACCGTGGTGATGCCGTCGTCACGCATCGTCACGCCGTACAGCGAGTCGGCGACTTCCATGGTCGGTTTCTGGTGGGTGATGACGATCAGCTGCGACTTGGCCCGCAGCAGCTCGAACAGGCCGATCAGCCGCCGCAGGTTGGTGTCGTCGAGCGCCGCCTCGACCTCGTCCATGATGTAGAACGGCGACGGCCGGGCCCGGAAGATCGCGACCAGCATCGCCACCGCGGTCAGCGATTTCTCTCCACCGGACAGCAGCGACAGCCGCTTTACCTTCTTGCCCGGCGGCCGCGCCTCCACCTCGATGCCGGTGGTGAGCATGTCGTCGGGGTTGGTAAGCAGTAGCCGGCCCTCGCCGCCGGGGAACAGCGACGCGAAAACCCCTTGAAATTCCCGTTCTACGTCGACATAGGCCTCGGTGAACACTTGCAGGATGCGCGCGTCGACGTCGGCGACCACGTCCAGCAGATCCTTGCGTGCGGCCTTCACATCCTCGAGCTGAGTGGACAGGAAGTTGAAGCGTTCCTCCAGGGCTGCGAACTCCTCGAGCGCCAACGGGTTGACCCGGCCCAACTCGGCCAACTCGCGCTCCGCGCGTTTGGCGCGACGCTCCTGGGTGGGCCGGTCGAACGGCAGTGGGGCCGGAGCCGTCACCTGCTCGCCGCGCTCACGGGCCTGCTCGTACTCGGCCATCTCCAGCTCGGTCGGTGGCAGCGCAACCTGCGGACCGTATTCCGCGACCAACACGTCGGGAGCCATACCGAATTGCTCGAGCACCACTTGCTCGAGTTGCTCGATGCGTAGCGCCGCTTGGGCTTTGGCAACCTCGTCGCGGTGCAGCGCCTCGGTGAGCACTCCGAGCCGGGTGCCCAGCGTATTCACCTCTTCGCGAACCGCGACCATCGCCGTGGAACGTTGCTGACGCTCGGCGGCCAGTACATCGCGGTTGCGCGACGCGGCGCCAACCACCTGGTTCAGCCGGACGGCCAGAAGTCGCCCGGCCTCGGAGACCGCGGCTGCCACTTCGGCGGCCCGTTGACGGGCGGCTCGGGCCTGTTGGGCGCGCACTCGTGCTTCACGCTCCGCGGCCGCCGCGCGACGCAGTGAATCCGCTTTTCCGCGAACCGCATTGGCACGTTCTTCGGCCGTACGTACTGCCAGTCGGGCTTCAACCTCGATGCCGCGGGCCACCTCGGCCGCCGCGGCAATCTGCTGCCGCCGCTCGCCGTGGCTCGGTGCGCCCGAAACCTCTTGCGGCTGTTCGATATTGCCAAGCCGGGTCTCGAGATCACCGAGTTCCGCGAGGGTCTCGGCGCGCCCGGTCTCCAGTTCCTCGCGCTGACGCATCAGCCGGTGCCACTCCTCGTCGGCGGCGCGGGCATCCTGGCCCAGTCGGCCGAGCTGCTCGTAGATCGCCGAGATCGCGGCATCGGATTCGTTGAGCGCTGCCAGCGCCTGCTCGGCGGAATCCTGGCGAGCCGTCTGCTCGCTCATCGCCCCGGACAGCGCCGCGCCCAGCTGGTTGGTCTGCTCCTCCGCCGCGGCGAGTTCGGCTCGCGCCTTGGCGATTTCGGAGGTGATCTCCAGCGTCGAGGGCTTACGGTCCGAGCCGCCGTTGATCCACCCGGCACCCACCAGATCGCCGTCGCGGGTGACCGCGCGCAGTTGTGGCCGCGCCGCAACCAGATTCATCGCCTCTGATAGTTCGCCGACCACCGCGACCCGCGACAGCATGGCCGCCATCGCACCGCGCAACCGCATCGGCGCTTCGACCAGGTCGAGGGCCCAACGCGCACCGTCGGGCAACGCACCCACCGGCACCGGCTCCTCGGCGGGCCAGTCGCTGAGCACGATGGCGGCTCGGCCACCGTCGGCCTGCTTCAGCGCAGTAACCGCATCCGCGGCGGCGGTGAAGTTCTCGGCCGCCAGCGCGTCTGCCGCGGAGCCCAGCACCGCGGCCAACGCGGCCTCGTAGCCCGACTGGACCTTCACCAGCTTGGCAATCGATCCGAAAAGTCCTGCACTGCCACGGTTTTGAGTCAACCAGGCGGCGCCGTCCTTGCGCTCGAGCCCGACTGACAGCGCGTCGATCCGCGCACGCAGCGAGGCGACCTGACGTTCGGCGCCACGTTCGGCCGATTGCAGTTCAGTGACCCGCTCGTCGGCCAGTCGCAGCGCCGCGACGGTCCGGTCGTGGTGTTCGTCGAGACCGACCTCGCCTTGGTCCAGCTCACCGACCCGGCCCTGCACGGTCTCGAATTCCACTTTGGCGTGTTGCGCGCGGGCCGCGGCTTCCTCGATGCGCTCAGACAGCTTGGCGACACCGTCGTCGATCGACTCCACGCGCGCCCGCATCGTCTCCACCTGGCCCGCCAATCGGGCCACGCCCTCGCGGCGGTCGGCCTCGGCCTGCACCGCCGCCAGGTGAGCCTGCTCGGCCTCGGTGGCGGCGCGCTCACGGTCGGCCAATTCCGTGCGTGCCGCTTCCAGGCGCGCCCGGGTCCCTTCGAGCTCGGCGAGCAACTGCTGCTCGGCCGCGGCGACCTGCTCGGCCTCCGCCTCCAACTCGTCGGGATCGGGGCCACCGGTCGCAACCGTTTCGACGTCGAGATGTTGGGCCCGCTCGCTGGCGATCCGGACCGTCGCGCTGACTCGTTCGGCCAGGGCGGACAACCGAAACCAGATCTGCTGGGCTGACTCGGCCCGCTCAGAAAGGCGGGCCAGTGCCTCCTCATTTGCGGCCAGTTCCTCCGAGGCCACCGCCATCCGCGCCGACGCCTCGTCGTGCTCGCGGCGCAGCGTCGCTTCGGCGTGGTTGGTGTTGTTGAGCTCGGACTGTCGGGTGACCACGTCGTCGGCGGCCAGCCGCAGCCGAGCGTCGCGCAGATCGGCCTGGATGGTCTGGGCGCGACGGGCCACCTCGGCTTGACGGCCCAGCGGCTTGAGCTGGCGACGCAACTCGGTGGTCAGATCGGTCAGCCGCGCCAGGTTCGCCGCCATCGACTCGAGCTTGCGGACCGCCTTTTCCTTGCGCTTGCGGTGCTTGAGCACACCGGCGGCTTCCTCGATGAACGCCCGACGATCTTCGGGCCGCGACTCGAGGATTTCGTTTAGCTTGCCCTGCCCGACGATGACGTGCATTTCCCGGCCGATGCCGGAGTCGCTGAGCAGCTCCTGGACATCCATCAAACGGCAAGTGCTGCCGTTGATTTCGTATTCGCTGGCCCCGTCGCGAAACATCCGCCGAGTGATCGAGACCTCGGAGTATTCGATCGGCAACGCGTTGTCGGAATTGTCGATGGTGACGGTGACCTCGGCGCGACCCAATGGCGCGCGCGACGAGGTGCCCGCGAAGATGACGTCTTCCATCTTGCCGCCGCGCAGCGTCTTGGCGCCCTGCTCCCCCATCACCCACGCCAGCGCGTCGACGACATTGGACTTGCCGGACCCGTTCGGCCCGACCACAGCGGTGATGCCGGGCTCAAACCGCAGAGTCGTCGGCGAGGCAAAGGACTTGAAGCCCTTCAGCGTCAGACTCTTGAGGTACACGGCGAGCCAGACTACCCGTCCGGTGACGATGCGGAACGCGACTGGCGTTCCGCGGAGGAGGCGGACTTTAGGCCCCGTCTGGCGACGATGCGGAGCGCAACGCGGTCCGAGGGGCAGCCAGACTCACCGCTCGGCGAAGCCGCTGATGGCTTCGCCGCACGGCGACCAGTCGGAGACAACGGTGTCGACGTGGCCTGGCGTTTTCCCGCTCTGCAACAGGAGTAACAGCTGTTCGCAGGCGTCACGCGAGCCTTGCGCGACGACCTGCACCCGGCCGTCGGGCCGGTTGGCCGCGTAGCCGGTCAGGCCCAGCTCGAGCGCGCGGGACCGGGTCCACCAGCGAAAGCCGACACCCTGCACGCGGCCGTGCACCCACGCGGTGAGCCGGACAGCGGCTTCAGCGTCCGACATCGACGACCCGGAAGTCGACCGTCGTTCCCGCTTTCAGCGTTCGCCCGACGGTGCACACCTGGTCGACGGCGCGCCGGACCACGGTGAGCAACCGCGTTTTCTCCTCGGGATCCAAGCCCGACAGATCGATTTCGAGCTTCTCTTCGAGCAGCGGATAGACCTCCTGGGCACGGTCGGCGTCGCCGGACACCCGGATGGTCGTCGAGTAGTCGTCGCCGAGCCGGCGGGCCAGCGGCGAGTCGCTGGACAGGCCGCTGCACGCAGCAAGCGCGACCTTCATCAGCTCGCCTGGCGTGAAGACGCCCTCGACATCCTCGGAGCCGACGAATACTTCCGCGCCCCGCGAGCTATGGCCGGTGTAGCGGCGCACTCCGGTGCGCTCCACCCACAGATCTGTCATGGGTCATTTCTACCCGCCGGTCGACTATGCGCTCAGGGCGCGTGGCACTCGGCTTTTCGCGTCGAACGTCAGGTTCGCGGTCGCGGCTGGCAGCGGGGACAGTAGAACGACGACCGGTTCATGAACTTGTCCCGGCGGATCACCGCGCCGCAACGTTTGCACGGTTTACCTTCGCGGCCATAGACATTGAGCGATCGGTCGAAGTACCCGGATTGCCCGTTGACGTTGACGTACAGCGAGTCGAACGATGTACCGCCCTGGGCCAGCGCGTCGCGCATCACGTCTGCGGCCGCACCGAGCAACGTCGTCAGCTGCGGGCGGGTCAACTTCTCCGCCAGCCGGGCGCCGTTGACCTTCGCTCGCCACAGCGACTCGTCGGCGTAGATGTTGCCGATCCCCGACACCACGGTCTGATCGAGCAACTGACGCTTGATCTCAGAGTGCTTGCGGCGCAACACCTTGATCACCGCGTCGGTGTCGAACCGGGGGTCCAGCGGGTCACGCGCCACGTGCGCGACAGGCGTCGGAACCACGCTGCCGTCAACGCTGACCAGTTCGGCAAGCATCCAGCCGCCGAACGTCCGCTGGTCGACGAAGCTCACCGTGGTGCCGTCATCGAGCAGGGCGGCAATGCGCAGATGGCCGGCATTCGGAACGTCTCCGAGCAACATCTGTCCACTCATACCCAAGTGGACGACCAACGCCTGCTCGTCGCCGCTCGGCGCGTCCAGCGTCAGCCATAAATACTTCCCGCGTCGATCACTCCCCGTGATCCGCGCGTCGAGCAAACGGGCCGTCAGGTCGGCGGGGCCGGCCTCGTGGCGGCGGACGGCGCGCGGATGATGCACGCGGACAGCGGTAATCGTCTTACCCACCACATGGGCCTGCAGTCCCCGCCGCACCACCTCGACCTCGGGTAGCTCGGGCATCTAGCCGGCGGGTTCCCCGGGGAGGGCACCGTCGATCTGGCCCAGCTCCTGGCACGCCTGCTCGGCGGCCTTCTGTTCGGCTTCTTTCTTGGTCCGTCCGATTCCCGAACCGTACGAGGTGTCCTTCACGACGACGACCGCGGTGAACTCGCGCTGGTGGTCGGGACCGGTGGCGGTGACACGGTAGGACACCGCACCGAGGTTGCGGGCCGCCGCCAACTCCTGCAGGCTGGTCTTCCAATCCAAAAGCCCTCCGGCATCCAGTAATTCGCTGAACAACCGCAGGATCACCGTTCGCGCGGCATCAATACCGCTGTGCAGATAGATTGCGCCGAGCAGAGATTCGAGACTGTCGGCGAGAATGCTGGACTTGTCCGTGCCCCCGGATTTCAGCTCACCCCGGCCGAGTAGTAGGTGCGCGCCCAATCCCTGATCGGTCAGTGAGCGGGCCACCTCGGCCAGCGCCTGGGTATTGACCACGCCGGCACGCATCTTGGCCAGGTCGCTTTCCGGGCGTTGCGGATGACGGTGGTACAGCTCGGCGGTCACGGTCAGGCCCAGCACCGCGTCACCGAGAAACTCCAGTCGCTCGTTGGTGGGCAGGCCTCCGTGCTCATAGGCGTAGCTGCGATGGGTCAGCGCCAAGGTCAACAACTCGCCCGGCAGATCGACGCCGAGCGCGTCGAGCAGATCACTCACCGGCGGCACCGCCGCTGTCGCCGAGCATCGTCGTCAGCTTCGCCCACCGCGGGTCGATCTCGTCGTGGTGATGTCCCGGATCGGCGGTCGCCAGCACGACGCCGCAGGTGGCGCAGAGCCCCGGGCAGTCGTCGTGGCACACCGGCGAGAACGGCAGCTCCAGACCCACGGCGTCGATGATCGGTTGTTCGAGGTCGACGGTGTCGGCGATGACGTGACCGACCTCGTCCTCCTCGGTGGTCGCCTGCGTGAGGCTGTCCGAATAGGCGTACAGCTCGGTCACGTCAACGTGGATCTGCTCTTCGAACGGGGTGAGGCAACGCGAACATTCGCCGCTAAGAGGCGCCGATACGGTCCCGCTCACCAATACGCCTTCGGACACCGACTCGACCCGGAAATCGAGGTCTAAGGGCGCGCCGGCGGCGATGCCGATCATGTCGAGACCGATGCGGGCAGGGTTCGGCACGGTCTCGCGCAAGGCGAACATCGATCCTGGCCGGCGGCCGAGCCGCGCGATGTTGACGACGAGCGGCGAGTCCGAACGTGGTTGAGCCGTGCGGCTGTGTTGGCGCGCCATGTCTGCAATTCTACGGGCGCCTACCAGCGGCCTTGCACCGCTCGTAGGAGCTAGCGCTGCGCGTAGTCGTGTACGCCCGCCGCCGTGCGCAACTGGTGGCGGCCGCGGTTGACCGAACGCAGGGTGGTGTTGAGGTGCTCCTCGAACTCGGCGAGCTTGCTGTCGACGTAGATGTCGCACTCTCCGCGCAACCGGTCGGCCTCCGCGTGCGCCGCGTCGATCAAGCGGGCGGACTCGGCGTTGGCCGACTGGACGACCTCGGTCTGTGACACCAGACGCTGCTGCTCCTTGATGCCTTCTTGCACGGCCTTCTCGTAGGAGATGTTGCCGTTTTCGATGAGCCGGTCCGCCTCCGACTTCGCGCGAGTGGTGGCCGCCTCGTATTCCCGCTTGGCCGACGCGGCGATGCGCGCCGACTCCTCGCGGGCCTCGCCGAGCATCCGTTCGCTGTGCTGACGGGCTTCGCCGACCATCCGGTCGGCCTGCGCCTTGGCGTCGGCCAGGATGCGGTCGGCCTCTGCGCGGGCGTGATTGACCATCGACTCCGACTCGGCGGTCGCCGAAGACACCATCGAGTCCGCGTGCGCCTTCGCGTCGTTCAGCAGCGAATCACGAGCGTCAAGCACGTCCTGAGCGTCGTCGAGTTCGCCGGGGATCGCGTCCTTGATGTCGTCAATCAGCTCGAGCACGTCGCCGCGGGGCACCACGCAGCCCGCGGTCATCGGGAGGCCACGTGCTTCCTCGACAATGGCGCCCAATTCGTCCAGCGCCTCAAAAACTCGGTACACGGCAACACCCTCCCGGCTTCGTTTGTTGTTACCAGTGTGCCTGGTGTTGCTTCTGTGACTGCGTTGCCAGGCTCGGTGTGTCGGGCTTTTAGGTCTCAGAACCGTCCCGATTACCTGCACACTTGACGTAATTATGTCGACACCGACGCTGCGACGGCAATGCCGGACGGCCTTCGACATGCGGGGCGGCCGCGTCGTCGACCGGGAAGGAATACCCCCTAGGGGTATTGGGTTGGAGGCGCTATGACGCAGGACGTCACACACGCGGTGGGCCATGCGCTGGCGCTAGCGGGTTCGATGACGTGGGAAATCCTCTGGGCGCTGATTCTGGGATTCACGCTGTCTGCAGTGGTGCAAGCGGTGGTGCGCCGTTCGACCGTTGTGGCACTGCTCGGTGACAACCGTCCCAAGACGCTGGTCGTGGCGGCTGGCCTGGGCGCGGCATCGTCGTCGTGCTCCTATGCCGCGGTCGCCCTCGCCCGTTCGCTCTTCCGCAAGGGCGCCGACTTCACCGCCGCGATGGCGTTCGAGATCGGTTCGACAAATCTGGTCGTCGAGTTGGGCATCGTCCTGGCCCTGCTGATGGGTTGGCAGTTCACCGCGGCCGAGTTCGTCGGTGGGCCACTGATGATCCTCGCGATCGCCGTGCTGTTCCGCCTTTTCGTGAGGGCACGACTCATCGATGCCGCCCGCAGGCAGGCCGATCAGGGCCTGGCCGGATCGATGGAAGGCCATGCCGCCATGGACATGTCGGTGCGCGGCGACGGCTCGTTTCTGCGGCGGCTGCTGTCGCGAGACGGCTTTACCTCGGTATCCCATGTCTTCGTCATGGAATGGGCGGCCATCCTGCGCGACTTGATTGTCGGGCTGCTGATTGCCGGCGCGATCGGGGCTTGGGTGCCCGAATCGTTCTGGCAGCACTTCTTTTTCGCTGACCATCCAGTGCTGTCGACGCTGTGGGGACCGATAGTGGGCCCCTTGGTGGCAATCGCATCGTTCGTGTGCTCGATCGGCAACGTGCCGCTCGCCGCGGTGCTGTGGAACGGCGGCATCAGCTTCGGCGGCGTCGTCGCCTTCATCTTTGCTGACCTGCTGATCCTGCCGATCTTGAACATCTACCGGAAGTACTACGGCACCGCGATGATGCTGACGTTGCTGGGCACCTTCTACGCCGCGATGGTGTTCGCCGGATATGTGGTCGAATTCGCCTTCGGGACAGCAGGTCTGATCCCCTCGCACCGCAGTGCCACGGTGGTGGAGGCCGGAGTCTCCTGGAACTACACCACCTGGCTGAACATCGTCTTTCTCGGACTTGCGGCGCTGCTCGTAATTCGCTTTGTTGTTACCGGGGGTTACCCGATGCTTCGCGCGATGGGCGGTTCCCCGGAGGTCGGGCACGACCACGACGGCCATTGACGGCCGCAATCACCCGAGAATTCGCCGACCGTTGCACAGAACCCGCAGTGCCAACTCCTGCCTTCGGCACACAATTCACCTACTATGAAACCCGAGATTCACAAGGTTGCCGCCCGAAGTCTGGGGCCTGTGCGGTGACGACGCGATCGGATCGGCCGATCTCACCTGGGACTTGACGGGCAGGCGTATGGCAGTGCGAGCTGCGATTCGGCGAGCCGACGAGCAGTCGGTCAGCGCCTTTCTCAACGACCTGCCCGAAGCACCGTTGGCACTCGTGATCGAGGGCGACGCCGGAATCGGCAAGACGACGTTATGGCTCGACGCGTTGGACCAGGCCCGCGAGCTCGGGTTCCAGGTGCTGGCCGGCCGAGCTACGGAGGCTGAGTCCGTCTTGGCCTACGCGGGATTGGCCGATTTGCTCGCCGGGGTCGATGAAGCACTCTTCGCCGATTTACCGGCCCCGCAGCAGCAAAGCCTGGACGCTGCCCTGTTGCGCGGTAGCGGGTCGGCAGCACCCAGCGATGCGCGAGCGGTGGGTGCGGCTTTCGTGGGGGTGCTCGAACGCTTGGTCGCGCGGGCTGAGACCCCCGTGCTCGTGGCCATCGATGACCTGCAGTGGATCGATGTCTCGAGCGCCGATGCGGTGAGCTTCGCCGCTCGTCGGTTACCGCGGGGCGCGGGGCTGCTGGTGACCACCCGCAGCAATGCGGTGGCCGCACAGGTGCAGCTTGCCCATCCCGATGCGGTGCGCCGAATCAAGTTGCAGCCGTTGACCGTTGCCGAATTGCATCAGGTGCTGACGCTTCGATTGGGGACCTCGCTGCCGCGGCCGACGCTGCTGCGTATCCACCAGATCGCCGGCGGCAACCCGTTCTACGGTGTGGAATTGGCTCGCGAGATCGACCCTACCGCCGCCTCCGAATCCCTGCAGCTTCCGAACAGTCTCGCGGATCTGGTGGGCTCACGAATCGCGCGGATCGGCCTCGAAGCACGAGACGTGTTGTTGGCAACCGCCAGTCTGCCCGATCCCACGCTGCGACTGCTGGCCCAAGCCACCGACAGTACTGCCGAGCACGTGCTGGAAGTGCTGGGCGAGGCCGAAACCCAGGGCGTGGTGGTCATCCAGGGCAATCGGGTCTCGTTCACCCATCCCCTGTTGGCTCACGGCGTTTACAGCGCGTCGTCGCCGCGGGGACGACGCGCCATGCACCGTGAGCTCGCCGAACTGGTGGTCGAACCCGAACTGCGGGCGCGACACTTGGCGCTGTCGGATATCACCGGTGAGCCCGAAACCATCAGCGCGCTGGACGCGGCTGCCGAAATCGCTCACGCGCGCGGCGCACCTGCCGCCGCCGCCGAATTACTCGATTTGGCAATAAATCTCGGCGCGGCCGATCCGGCTCGCCGAATCCTATGCGCAGCACACCACTTTGCGGCCGGCGGTCCCGGGCGGGCGCGGCTGATGCTCGAGGATGTGGTCGCCAACCTACCGGTCGGCTCGCTTCGCGCCGAAGCCGTCTATCAGCTCGCTCTGGTCCGGCTCCACGAAGACGGTTTCGGCGACGCGGCAGAGCTTTTGGAGAGCGGCCTGCCGGATCGCGGCACCGACGACCTATTGCGCGTCCGGATGCTGATCATGCTTTCCTACGCGTGGTTCAACGCGGCGCAACCCGGCCAGGCACTCGACCGCGTGCAGCAGGCGGTGACCGAAGCCGAGAATCTCGCCATCCCGAGCCTGCTCAGTTCGGCCCTGGGCATGCACGAGACCTTGGGATTTCTTGCCGGACGCGGATTCGATCGAGCCGCCATCCAGCGCGCGGTCGACCTCGAAGACCGGAATGCGCCGATTCCGGTGGCGTTTCGGCCCAGCGTGCAGGCGGCACTGCTGCGCGGCTGGACTGGCGAATTCGATCACGCCCGTGCAGTGCTCGCAGCTGCGGGTAGCCGATGTGTCGCGTTGGGCCAGGAGAGCGAATTGGTGTTCGTCGCCTTCTCGCAGGCGATGATGGACCTCTGGCGCGGAGATCTGCGAAGCGTCGCGATCGCCGGTGACGAAACGGTCGAACGGGCATCGCAACTGGGTGGCGACTTCCCCATATTCATCGGGCTCACGATCCGGGGCGCGGCCGCGGCATATTTTGGCCAAGTCGAGCAGGCTAAGAGTGACTTGGACGAGGCAATAGCTGCTGCGCAGCGTTGCGGCTCAATGCGAATGGGCGAATGGGCAGTCATCTTGCGTGGATTCGTCGACACTTCGCTCGGTGATTACCAGGCAGCGCTGGACGTCCTCGAGCCGCTGCTGGGCATGACCCAGATAATGCCGGACGCTACCGAGATCATCGCCGCGTCCTACCTTCCCGAGGTCGTCGAAGCGCTGATCAGCCTGGGCCGACTCGACGAAGCCGAGCCGCTGATCGACCCGCTGGAGGCAAATGGCCGGCGCCTCGACCGGGCCTGGATGCTCGCCACTGCGCTGCGCTCTCGCGCGATGTTATTCGCCGCCCGCGGCGACCTCGACGGCGCGATCACAGCGGCGGAGCTGGCCATGACCGAACACAAACGCCTCCCCATGCCCTTCGAGATGGCGCGCACTCAGCTGCTACTCGGACAGATTCAGCGCCGGCAGCGTCAGCGCGAAGCCGGAGCGGCCACGCTTCGCGAGGCGCTCAGGACATTCGACCAACTCGGCACCCGGCTATGGGCCGAACGTGCCAAAGCCGAACTGGCGCGGGGAATAGCGGGCAGGCCGCGCGGCGACGGGCTGACGGCGTCAGAACGACGCGTCGCGGAACTCGCCGTGTCGGGCATGACCAACCGTGACATCGCCGCGGCGCTGTTCATCAGCCCGAAAACGGTCGAAGTCAACCTCAGCAGGGTCTACCGCAAACTCAAGATTCGCTCACGCATGGAACTTCAACGAGCCTGGGATTCCGGTAGGACGAGCGAATAGCGTTGTCCGCGAGCCTCATTGAGCCGTGAACCATCGTGCCGAACCTGCGGCCAGAGGCAGTTTCGAAGAAGCGACGCCACACGCATCAGCTCCCAGCTCGACTCCGCGACTTACCCCTCTGCCCGCACGCCGAGACCTCGTCCGCTGACGGATTTCCGGCACGGTAGAGCAACGATTTCAGTTGACGCCGCTCGGCGAGGCTGAGGTGGGCCAGCAGTTGTTCATCGGAGGACGCCACTGCCTCCTCGGCCCGCTTGAGCAGGGACTTGCCCTTGCGACTCAGCTGCGCCGGTAGCGCGCGGCCCGACGATGCCGTCGCCGGGCGGGTGACCAGGCCGGCGTCCTGCAGTCCCTGCAGTACCTGGTTCATCGCCTGGGCGGTCACGTGGGTGTGGCGGGCGAGTTCGGCGCTGGTGCGGCCCGGATCGTCGTCCAGGATGCGCATGCAGACGAATTCGGGCAGTCCCAGACCCAGCGGCCGTAACGCCTGCACCGCGTGGGGCCGCAGACGCGCCATCAAGCCGCGGACCAGGAAGCCCAGGGGTTGATCCTCGAAGTCGCTCATCGGAGACCATGCTGACATGAAAGTCCAGGTCTAGGGCCGCATTGGTCGGGGTGGCGGCGGATGACTACCGCCTATATCAAGTTTCTTGACACCTCGCAGTCGGCCGGGTATCAAGGAGCTAGATATACAAGTCGGCGTTCGGGCCACTGGGGCTCGTGCCGTTATCTGAAGGAGAACAAGATGTTTGGTGGAGGATTTTCCGGCGGCCCGGGTTGGGGCGGCCCAGGCTCTGCCGGCCCAGGATGGGGCGGACCGGGCTTTGGCGGCCCAGGATTCGGTGGACCCGGCTTTGGTGGACCCGGCTTCGGTGGACCCGGTCACGGCTGGGGCGAACATGGCGGACCCGGCCGGCACGGTTTCGGTGGACGCCACAAGAGGGTCGTGGTCGGCACGGCAGCGCTGCTGCTCGACGGGCCGGCAAATGCGGAGCAGATCGTGCAGCGGGTTTCCGAGGCGACCGACGGCGCCTTCGCGCCGCCCCAGGGAATCGTCGAGCTTGCGTTCGGGAAGTTGGCCGGCCGCGGGTTCGTCACCGTCGACGACGGTGTCGCTACCCTCACCGAACTGGGTAGAAATGTGTTGCAGTGGAAGGGAATCAGCAGCGAAACCATCCACGCGAGGCTGGCCCAGGCCGGTAAGTTCGGCGACGTCGCAAAGATTCGATGGGGCCTGTTCGAGATCGCCGGGTTGGCACGGACCATCCACTGGTCGGGCACCGACGCGCAGAAAGAGAAGCTGGCCGAGGCGCGGACCACGGTCCTGACTGCGATCACCGAGGCCAAGAAGTCACTGCACGCCGCACTCGCCGAGGGCTGACTCACACCAAATCATCAGCGCGGCCGCGGCATTCGCCCGGCCGCGCTGATTGACTACTGCCCGTGGGCCGCTCGCAGCTTTTCGGCCAGCCGACGATTCACCGCATCGGGCAACAGCTTGGATACGTCGCCGCCCAGCGTCGCGACCTCTTTGGCCAACGACGACGACACGAACGAATACTGCGGGGCGGTGGCCACGAAAAAGGTGTCGACGCCGGCGATGTGCTTGTTCATCTGCGCCATCTGCAGCTCGTACTCGAAATCTGTGCCGGTACGTAGCCCCTTGACGATCGCGTTCATTCCGCGAGTCGTCACGAAATCGACCACGAGGCCCTGACCGGGCTCGACCCGCAGGTTCGGCAGATGCGACGTCGACTCTTCGATCATCGCGATCCGCTCGTCGACGTCGAACATGCCTTTCTTCGCGGGGTTGACCAGGATCGCCACCACCACCTCGTCGAACTGGGCCGCCGCACGTTCGAATACGTCGATGTGGCCCAGCGTCACCGGATCGAAGGAACCCGGGCATACGGCACCGCTAGTCATACGCGCCGCTTCTTTTCATCGCTGTGCTCTGCATCGTCGCTGCCGGCCATGCCCGATGACGGTACACGCCGCTCACCGCCGTTCGGCCAGCTCCAAGCGGGTGTCGCCGTAAACCCGCTGCGGCCAGGGGTCCCACTCGTCCGGCCAGTTCAAAGGTGCACTTGCGGCTGCGCGCTCGACGACGGCGACGCTTCCCTCCTGCACCCAGCCGTTGGTCGTCAATGCAGTGAGCACACGCTCAACTTCGCGGGCGTCGACGTCGTAGGGCGGATCCGCCAGCACGAGATCGACCGGGCCGACGGCGTGGGCGGCCAACACGGCAGCGGTCTGTCCGCGCCTCAGGGTTGCCCCGGGCAACCCGAGGGTGGCGATGTTGCGTTCGATCACCGCCGCCGCGCGGCGGTCCGATTCGACGAACAACGCCGATGTTGCGCCGCGCGACAACGCCTCGAGACCGAGCGCACCCGAGCCCGCGTAGAGATCGAGCACCGCGAGGCCGGTGAGGTCCAGCCGCGCGGTGACGATGTTGAACAGCGACTCGCGCACTCGATCGGTGGTCGGACGGGTCCCCTGCGGCGGGACAGCGATTCGCCGTCCGCCGGCGGCTCCGCCAACGATGCGGGTCAGCCGAGCACCACCAACAGGTCCCCGCCCTCGACCTGGGCCGTATCGGACACCGCTACCCTCTCGACGGTGCCGTCGGTGGGCGCGGTGATCGGCGCTTCCATCTTCATCGCCTCGATGGTGGCAATCGTCTGGCCGGCGCTGACCTTGTCACCGGCAGACACCCCGACGGTGACCACGCCGGCGAACGGCGCGGCGACATGGTTCGCGTTGCCCTTCTCGGCTTTCTCCGCAGCCGGGACCTCGCTGGCGACGCTGCGATCACGGACCTCAACCGGGCGCAGCTGACCGTTGATGATGCACACCACCGTGCGCATGCCACGTTCGTCCGGCTCAGAGATCGCCTCCAGCCCAATCAGCAGCTCGACCCCGGGCTCGAGCTGGACCCGGTGCTCGTCACCCTGGCGCAGACCGTAGAAGAACTGGTTGGCCGACAGCCGCGAGATATCGCCGTAGGTTTCCCGGTGCGTCTCGAATTCCTTTGTCGGACCAGGGAATAGCAAGCGGTTCAACGTAGCCTGACGTTTGTGTCCTTGCAACCCGAGCGCGGTCTCGTCCTCCGGGGTCAGCTCCTCGACCGCCTTGGCCTCGCCACGTCCGGCCAGGGCCTTGGACCGCAACGGCTCCGGCCAACCACCCGCCGGGTCGCCGAGGTCGCCCCGCAGAAATCCGAGGACGGACTCCGGTATGTCGAATTGCTCAGGGTGCGAGGCGAATTCATCGGCGCTCATGCCCGCGCCGACGAGGGCCAGCGCGAGGTCGCCGACCACCTTTGATGACGGCGTGACCTTGATCAACCTGCCAAGTACCCGGTCGGCGCCGGCGTAGGCCTCTTCGACTTCCTCGAACCGGTCCCCCAGCCCCAGCGCTATCGCCTGCTGGCGGAGATTCGACAGCTGCCCGCCGGGGATCTCGTGGTGATACACCCGCCCGGTCGGGCCCGGTAGCCCGGATTCAAACGGCCCGTACACCTTTCGCAACGCTTCCCAGTACGGCTCCAGTTCGCAGACCGCCGACAGCGACAACCCGGTGTCGTAATCGGTGTGCGCGGCGGCCGCCACGATCGAGCTCAACGAGGGCTGGCTGGTGGTTCCCGCCATCGGGGCCGACGCGCCGTCGACGGCGTCGGCTCCCGCCTGCCATGCGGCGATGTAGCTGGCCAGTTGGCCCCCCGGCGTGTCGTGGGTGTGTACGTGCACCGGCAGGTCGAAGCGACTGCGCAGGGCCCCGACGAGTTCACGCGCGGCCTGTGGGCGCAGCAGCCCGGCCATGTCTTTGATCGCCAACACGTGCGCGCCGGCTTCGACAATCTGATCGGCTAGTTTCAGGTAATAATCCAGCGTGTAGAGATTTTCGGCCGGATCGGACAGGTCGCCCGTGTAGCACATCGCGACTTCGGCTATCGCGGAGCCGGTTTCGCGTACCGCATCGATCGCGGGGCGCATCGACTCGAGGTTGTTCAGCGCGTCGAAGATCCGGAAGATATCGATTCCCGTGGCCGTGGCTTCTTCCACGAATGCCGAGGTGACCAGCTCCGGGTATGGCGTGTAGCCAACGGTGTTGCGGCCCCGCAACAGCATCTGAAGGCAGATGTTGGGCATCAGCTCGCGCAAGGTGGCCAGCCGCTCCCAGGGGTCTTCCTTCAAAAAGCGCAGCGCCACATCGTAAGTCGCGCCGCCCCAGCATTCGACCGACAGCAGCTGCGGCATGGTCCGGGCGATGTAGGGCGCGACGAGCCCGAGTCCGCTGGTGCGCACCCGCGTCGCGAGCAGCGACTGGTGGGCGTCGCGGAAGGTGGTGTCGGTGACCCGGACTCCCGACGAGTCGCGCAGCCAGCGCGCGAAACCTTCGGGGCCCAGCTCGACCAGCAACTGCTTGGAGCCGGGCGGCGGCGCCTTGTCCAGGTCGATGTCGGGCAGCTTGTCCTGCGGGTAGACCGTCGACGGCCGGGATCCGTGCGGCTTGTTGACCGTCACGTCGGCCAGGTAGTTGAGGATCTTGGTGCCACGGTCGGCCGACGATCGGGAGGTGAGCAGCGCCGGGTGCTCCTCGATGAAGGAGGTGGTGACGTCGCCGGCCTGAAAATCGGGGTCGTCCAGGATCGCTTGCAGGAACGGGATGTTGGTCGACACGCCACGAATGCGGAACTCGGCGATCGCGCGCCGTGCCCGGTTCACCGCGGTGGGGAAGTCGCGGCCCCGGCAGGTCAGCTTGACCAGCATCGAATCGAAGTGAGCGCTGATCTCCGCGCCCAGGTTCGTTCCGCCGTCGAGGCGTATGCCGGCGCCGCCCGGGCTGCGGTAGGTGGTGATGCGTCCGGTGTCGGGACGAAATCCGTTGGCCGGGTCTTCGGTGGTGATCCGGCATTGCAGTGCGGCCCCGCGCGGTCGGATGGAGTCCTGCCGTAAACCCAGGTCCTCCAGCGTTTCTCCACCGGCGATACGCAGCTGGCTGGAGACCAGGTCGACGTCTGTGATCTCCTCGGTCACGGTGTGCTCGACCTGAATCCGCGGGTTCATCTCGATGAATACGTGATGGCCGCGCTCGTCGAGCAGGAATTCGACGGTGCCCGCGCAGCTGTATCCAATGTGGCGCGCGAACGCCACCGCATCGGCACAGATCCTGTCCCGCAACTCTTCTGGCAGGTTTGGCGCGGGCGCCAACTCAACGACCTTTTGGTGGCGCCGCTGCACACTGCAGTCCCGCTCATAAAGGTGGATGACGTTTCCGTGGGTGTCCGCCAGGATTTGCACCTCGATGTGGCGGGGGTTGAGCACCGCCTGCTCGAGGTAGACCGTCGAATCCCCGAAGGCCGACTCGGCTTCGCGACTGGCCGCCTCGATGGCTTCGGGCAACGCCTCGGCATCGGTGACCCGCCGCATGCCGCGACCACCGCCGCCGGCAACGGCTTTGACGAACAATGGGAATTCCATCCCGTCCGACGCGGCCACCAGTTCATCGATCGATGCCGACGGCGCCGAGGACTTCAGGACCGGCAGACCCGCTTCGCGTGCCGCCGCGACAGCGCGGGCCTTGTTGCCGGTCAGCGACAGCACTTCGGCCTTGGGGCCGACAAAGGTGATGCCCTTCTTCGCGCACTCAGCGGCCAGTCGGGGGTTCTCCGACAAGAACCCGTACCCGGGGTATACCGCATCGGCGCCGGCCCGGCGGGCGGTGTCGACGATCTCGGTGACAGACAGATATGCCCTGACCGGATGGCCGACCTCACCGATCTGATAGGACTCGTCAGCCTTCAAGCGGTGCAACGAGTTTCGGTCTTCGTACGGGTAGACCGCGACGGTGCCGACGCCGAGTTCATAGGCAGCTCGGAACGCCCGAACGGCGATCTCGCCGCGATTGGCAACCAGCACTTTGGAGATCAACGCACGTCCCTCTTCGGTCTTCTAGATGGCAGGCTGTTCAGATCAGCGTGGACCAGTAATCCCAGAACCGGACCACAATCAATAAAAATACGGCGGCGAACCAGATCGTGGCGATCGACCATCGCCAGTGATGAAGCTCGCGCACGACGACTCCCTCGCGGTCACCGGACGGCCCGAACGCGACCGAGGCGACCACCACCAGCAGCGAGACCGTCGCCACCCACACCACCATGCAGTAGGGGCACAGGGCGCCGATGCGGTAGAGGCTCTGGAAGATCAACCAGTGCACGAACCCGGCGCCGAGCAGCGTGCCGAGGGTCATGCCGACCCAATACCACCGTGGCAGCGACACTTTGGCGACCGCCAGCACACCGGTCGCCGTTACGACGGCGAACGCCGCGATACCGATCAAGGAATTGGGGAAGCCGAATGCGGACGCTTGCGGCGTTGTCATTACCGACCCGCACGCCACGACCGGGTTGAGATTGCACGACGGCACATACGCCGGATTGATCAGGATTTCGATCTTCTCGACCGTCAGCGTGGCTGACGCTATCAGCCCGAGCACTCCCGCAACCAGGATCCACCACGCGCCGGCGGCTGACACCACCCTTGGCTGTGGGCCCGAATCGTCGAGCGGCCCATCGGGTTTGGCTGCCGCCGGGGCTGTCACGACGCTGCTGGAGTAACAGCCGAATCGATCCCCGGGACGTCTCCGACTATCGCTTTGATCTTGCCGACAAACGCTTCCGGCGTAGAGAACTCATAGTCCTGGCCGTTGATGCGAACCGTGGGGGTGGCGTGAATACCCGCCGACGCGACCAGTCCGTCGACCATCGGCAGATACTTGCCGTCCTTGATGCACTGGGGGACCTTGCCCACCACGCCGGCCTCGCGAGCCAACTCGGTCAGTTTCGCGTTGTCGGGGAACGACGTACCGGTCTCAGAAGGCTGAATGTCCTTGCTGTACAACGCCGTGTGGAATCGGCGGAAGGCATCGTTTGACTCGTCGGCGATGCAGTAGGCGGCGTTGGCGGCGCGCGACGAGTAGTCCTGGTTCTGCGGCCGACTCAGGAAGCCCGTCATGTAGTAGTCGGCGGCGATGGCGCCGTCGTCGATCAGCTTGGACACTGTCGGCCCGAAGCCGCGCTCGAAGTTGCCGCACGCCGGACAGAGGAAGTCCTCGTAGAAGGCGACGACGGCCTTCGGGTCGTGGGTGCCGTCCTTGGTGACCAGCTTGCTCGATGTCACCCGGATCGCTCGTGCGCCGCTGGCGGCGGTCTTCTTGTCGTGGGACATCACGATGTAGCCGACCAGGACGACGGCGAACAGGATCACGATCGAGGTGAGCCCGATTCGGACCAGCAGGTCGCGTCGGCGACTGGCGGCGTTCAGGTCGTACTTGGGGCGGTTCGATTTGGCGGCTTTATCGGCCATGGGTTTGCTCACCATTCCGGATTGTCGACGTCGCTACCCGACCGCGGTGCGGTCGGCGATAGCGCTTAAGCCTACCCACGTCCTACTGGCCAGGTCAGCGCGGTGACGATGCGGGCCGGCACGGCCCGAGGTGGGGGTACCTCCCAGCCGCGCAGCGGCGAGGGGGCGAGGCGCGCTATCTGACTCAGACGCGGCTGAGATGCGCCCGCAACGCCGAAATCAACTCCGTTGTGGCCAGCGCGCTGCCGCCACCGAGCGGAAACAGGGTGGCGAATCCATGCGTCAGCGATCCCATCGAGCGCAGGTCGACGTGGGTGCCCGCCGCCCTCAGCGCCGCCGCGTACCTGTCGCCCTCGTCGCGCAACGGATCGAAACCGGCGGTCGCGATCAGGGCGGGCGGCAGCCCCGACAGGGAATCGGCCAGCAGCGGCGAGATACGCGGATCGGCGGCGTTGGCGTCCGAGGCGCCCAGGTACTGCTCGGTGAACCAGTCGATGTCGGCCTTGGTGAGCACGAATCCGTCGGCGAACAGGGTCAGCGACCGGGTCTGCGCGGTGAAGTCGGTGCGCGGATAGAGCAGCCACTGCAGAACCGGCTGCTGAGCACCCTCGTCGCGCGCGATCTGCGACACTACGGCGGCGAGGTTTCCGCCGGCACTGTCGCCGCCCACGGCCACCTTCCCCGGTATTGCGCCCAGCTCGTCGGCGTGTTCGCAGGCCCACCGGAATGCGGCGTAGGCGTCGTCAACGGCCGCCGGAGCAGGGTGTTCGGGGGCCAGCCGGTAGTCGACCGACAGCACATGGACGCCCGCGTCCCGGCTGGTCAGGCGGCACAGCGGGTCATGGGTGTCGAGGTCTCCGATCACCCAACCACCGCCGTGATAGAAGACCACCAACGGCGCTGGGCCCGACGTCCCCGGGTGGTAGTGCCGCGCTCGGATCGGGCCTGCCGGTCCGGGAATCGACACGTCGCTGACACCGACATGGATCTGCGGTCCGCCGAAGCCCTGCGTCGTCTCGCGCAGCTGGGCGCGCGAGGCGGCGACGTCCTGGCGGAGCACCAGTCCGTTCATGCCGAACGCGCGCATACCAGCCAGCGCCAATTGCAGTGTCGGGTCCAGCGTGTTGCCGTCGATCGTCACCTCGCGGCCGCCCGACAGCAGCCGTTTCGCGCGGGTGGGCACCCAGGGGATCGCCTTGAGACCGGCGGAGGTGGCGACGGCCTGCAACCGCGCGGCCCAGCCCCCCGCCTTGAGCTGCGAATCCGGTGCGCCTGGCAGACTTCGTGTCATGTCTAGTTCCTTGAGTCCCTCGGTCCCACTGAACGACGGCAATTTCATCCCCACGGTCGGATTCGGCGTCTTCAAAGTCCCGGCCGCGGAAGCCGAGCGGGCGGTCGGCACCGCCCTGCAGGCCGGCTACCGCCATATCGACACCGCCGCGGTATACGGCAACGAACGCGAGACCGGCCGCGCGGTCGCCGCATCCGGCGTGCCCAGGGAGGAACTGTACTTGGTCACCAAGTTATGGAATTCCGAGCAGGGCTACGACAGCACGCTGGCCGCGTTCGACGTCAGCATGGATCGGTTGGGCCTCGACTACCTGGATCTCTATCTGGTGCATTGGCCGATGCCCAAGCTAAACAAGTTCGTCGACACGTTCAAGGCGTTCGCGCACCTTCGTGACCAGGGCCGAATCCGGTCGATCGGCGTCAGCAACTTCGAGCCGGAGCACCTCACCGCGCTGGTCGACGCGACAGGGATCGTGCCCGCCGTCAACCAGGTGGAACTGCACCCGCGGCTGCCGCAAACGGAGTTGCGCGAGGTACACGCCCGCCTCGGCATCGCGACCGAAGCATGGGGTCCGCTCGGGCAGGGATCGTTGCTCACCGACCCGGCCGTAACCGCCGTCGCCGAGAGCCTCGGCCGGACCACCGCCCAGGTTTTGATTCGATGGCATATTCAACTCGGTAATATCGTCATCCCGAAGTCGGTAAATCCCGAGCGTATTGCGAGCAACTTCGACGTGTTCGATTTCGAACTCAGCGAAAACGACATGGCGTCAATCTCTTCGCTCGACGACGGAAACCGGCTCGGCCCAGATCCACGAACCTTCGACTTCACAGGCAGGTGAACATGTCGGGCGGCCCTGACGTTTCAGTCCCTTCTATTGCACTCAATGACGAGAACACGATGCCGGTACTCGGCCTCGGCGTTGCCGAGTTGTCAGACGACGAAACCGAGCGCGCGGTATCTGCGGCGCTCGAAATCGGCTATCGGCTGCTCGACACCGCCGCGGTCTACGGCAACGAGGAAGCCGTCGGCCGCGCGATCGCGGCGTCCGGAATTCCGCGGGCGGAACTGTTCGTCACCACCAAGGTCGCCAACGCCGACCAGGGCTTCAACGCCAGCCAGGATGCCGTCAAGGTCAGCCTGGACAAGCTCGGGCTGGACTACGTAGACCTGTTCCTCGTGCACTGGCCAATGGCGGCGCTGGGCAAATACGTCGACACTTTCGGGGGCCTGATTCAGGCCCGCGGCAACGGCCACACCAAGTCGATTGGTGTCTGCAACTTCACCGACGAGTACTTGGAGACGGTCATCGACCTGACCTACGTCACTCCTGCCGTCAACCAGATCGAGCTGCACCCGCTGCTCAATCAGGCCGAGTTGCGGGCGTCCAACGCGGCGCGCAATGTCGTCACCGAGGCCTACAGCCCGCTGGGTGTGGGCAAGGTGTTGGACAACCCGACGGTGACGTCCATCGCCGCCGAGTACGGGCGTAGCCCCGCGCAGGTGCTGATCCGGTGGAGCATCCAGCTGGGCAACGTGGTGATCCCCCGTTCCGCCAATCCGGAGCGGATCGCCGAGAACTTCAACGTCTTCGACTTCGAGTTGACCGCCGACCACATGGAGGCGCTCAACGGTCTCAACGACGGCACCCGGGTGCGTGAGGATCCGTTGACCTACACCGGCACTTAGGGCTGACCGGTCGGGCATGTGCTCGCGGCTTGCCGCAGCACATTGCTCGAGACCAGATCGATGGGTAGCCCGTAGCCGCGCGACACCGCGATGAACTGCATGGCGTACTGACAATGGAACGCCGCGTTGGGCGGCATCCACAGTGCCGGCTGAGAGTCACCCTTGTCCTGATTCGCCTGGCCTTGTACGGCAAGAAGATTCGCCGGATCGTTCGCGAACCGGACCCGCTGCGCAGTGGGCCAGTCGTTGGCCCCCATGTCCCAGGCCAGCGCCAGCGGCACGATGTGGTCGATCTGCACCGCCTCACCGACTTTGGCGCCGCGGTGAAAGTTGATGGTGACGTTGGTATACGGGTCGTGCAAGGTGCCGGTCTCGACGGCATCGGGGCAACGCTTGGTCCAGGCATTGGTCTTGTCGACGAGGTCGCGGTTGAGGATGTCGTCGCGGGTGTCGCATCCGTTGTGCCCGCCCGGCGCATCGTTGTCGTCGGTCCAGGCCTCGCCGAACGCCGCGCGGTGGTAGTCGTAGTGACGAGTTCTCCACGGGACGATCGTGATTCCGTTGAGCACGTCGACACCGGGCTGCACGGTCGGCACGTCGGCTCGGGCGGCGAACTCCCGGTCACGATCGTCCGCCGAAGTGACCACCACCTGGTAGGCCACCAGCACGGTGAGGATCATGGTCGCCGAAAGCCAGAGCCACGTTTTGCGGGTCATGACTTGTCCAGGAATTCGATGCGCTCGTTTCCGGTGAACGGAGCGGCCAGGAGCGCCATTCCGTGATGTGCCGCCGGGTCATCGTAGGCCTGCTCGCAGAAGTCCCGGGCCGCTTCGATGACCTCGCGGTGATCGATCAGCGACAGCAGTTTCAACGTGATCGCGCGACCGGACTGGCTGCGGCCCAACACGTCTCCCTCACGACGTTCCTGCAAATCCAGATCTGCGAGCTCGAAACCGTCGAGCGTCCCGGCGACGGCGCTGAGCCGACGGCCGGCGCGGGACTGCGGCGCCATCCAGCTGACCAGCAGACAGATGCTCGCATGTTCGCCCCGGCCGATGCGGCCCCGCAATTGATGCAGCTGGCTGATGCCGAAGCGATCGGCGTCCATCACCAGCATCACGGTCGCGTTGGGCACGTCGACACCGACCTCGATCACGGTGGTGCACACCAGCACGTCGATCTCGCGGGCACGGAACGCGGTCATCACGGCATCCTTGTCGTCGCCGTTCAACCGCCCGTGCATCAGCCCGAGCCGAAGACCGGAGAGTTGTTCGTGACCCAGCCGGGCGTAGAGCTCTTCGACTGTGGCCGAAGGTCTTTGGTCGCCTTCGCTCTGGGCGGCACTGTCGCTGTCGTCGATCCGCGGCGCCACCACGTACGCCTGACGGCCCTCGCGCACTTCCTCGATGATGCGATGCCAGGCGCGGTCGAGCCACGCGGGTTTCTCGTTGACGAAGATCGCGGTGGTGGTGATCGGTTGACGGCCGCGGGGCAGTTCCCGCAGCGTCGACGTTTCGAGGTCACCGAAGACGGTCAGCGCCACGGTCCGCGGTATCGGGGTGGCGGTCATCACCAGCAGATGCGGCGTGATCCCGGCAGGCGCTTTGGCCCGCAACCGGTCTCGCTGCTCGACGCCGAACCGGTGCTGCTCGTCGACGACCACCATGCCGAGATTGTGAAAGTCGACCGTGTCCTGCAGCAGGGCGTGCGTCCCGACGACGATGCCGACCTCGCCGCCGGCGATCTCGGCCCGAACCTGCTTCTTGTGAGCCGCGGTCATCGATCCGGTCAACAACGCCAGCCTGGTCGCGTTGTCATCGCCACCGAGCTGGCCGCCCATCGCCAACGGCCCGAGTACGTCACCGATCGACCGGAGATGCTGCGCGGCAAGGACTTCGGTGGGCGCCAGCAAGGCGCACTGATAGCCGGCGTCGACCATCTGCAACATCGCCAACACCGAGACGATGGTCTTGCCGGACCCGACTTCGCCTTGTAAGAGGCGGTTCATCGGCCGGTTCGCCTCGAGCTCGCTGGACAGCACCTCCAGGACCTCGCGCTGGCCCGCGGTCAACTCGAACGGCAGGCGATGCAACAGTTCGTGTTTGAGTCCTTTCGGCATCGACGGCGCCGACGGGCCGGATTGGGCCAGTTCACCGTGGCGTCGACTGACCAGGGCCCATTGCAAGCCGACTGCCTCGTCGAAGGCCAACCGCTCCTTCGCCCGGCGACGGTCGGCGTCGTTCTCGGCCAAGTGGATCGCCCGCAACGCCTCGTCCTCAGAGGCGAGATTATGTGCAGCACAGAGCTTTTCAGGCAGCGGATCGGCGATCGGGTCGAGCAGTTCGAGCACCTGTCGGACGCAGTTGAAGATGTCCCAGCTCTGCAGCTTCGCGCTGGCCGGGTAGATCGGGTAGAAGGTGCGCTCGAACGCTTCCTGCAACACTTCGCCGCTCACCGCCTGCGAGGCGTCGGCGATCATCTTCAGCGACCGACTGCCGTGGTTGCGTCCATCGGCGGAGTCCAGCACCAGAAAGTCGGGGTGGGTGAGTTGCATGGCGCCGCGGAAGTAGCCGACTTCACCGGAGAGCATCACCCGGGTGCCCTTGGACAGCTGGTCGGTGATCCATTTCTTCGGATGGAAGAACGTGGCGGTCACCTTGCCGCGTCCGGAGCCGACTGTGACGCGAAACAGCTTGTCCCTGGGACGTTTTTTGATCGGAAGCAGTGCCGTGTCGGCGATGACGTCCACGAGGGTGACGTGTTCGCCTTCCGGCGGCTGCTCGGCGTCGGCACCGCGCACGGAGGTGCCCTCGACGTAACTGCGCGGGTAATGGCGCAGCAGATCGTCGACGGTCTGGATGCCGAACACCTCGTCGAGTTGGACGGCCGCCTTGGCGCCGACGATGAAGTCGAGGCGGTCGCTGAGCGACACCATGGCTACTCGACCCCGATCAACAGCGCGTCGCCGCGATGCCCGGTGCGATAGATCGCAAGCTCGGTGCCGAGGTGGCGGTCGTGGACGTGGGCGTGCAACGCCGACTCCACGGCGTCCTCGTCGACGCCGCGCCCGACCAGCACGGTGATCAGCTCACCGCCGGCGCCCAACAGCAGATCGATCAGGCCGGTCGCGGCCGACGCGACGTCGGGCGCCACGATCAGCACCTCGTCGCCGGCGATGCCGAGTCCGTTCCCCGGTTCGCAGGTGCCGGCCCACGTCAACGCCGTTTCGGTGGCGAGCCGGACGGTGCCATGCCTGGCGCTACCCGCGGCCCGGGCCATCGTGTAGCCGTCGTTGACGGCCTGGCGACCCGGCTCATGCACCGCGAGCGCGGCCAGCCCCTGCACCATCGACCCGGTCGGCAGGGGCACCACGTCGATGCCCCACCCGATCGCCGCGGTGCAGCCGGCCACCAGCTCCTCGGCCAGCACGTAGCCGTTGGGTAGCACCATCACCTGAGCGGCGCCGGTGTCGACGACCGCGCGCAGTAACTGCTGCGCGGTGATCACGGTCGTCGGATCCTCGGCGAGCGGGTCGGGACGCAGCACGCAGGCGCCCTCGTCGCTGAACAGTTCGGCCGCACCGTCCCCGTCAACGACGGCCAGCACAGCCCGCTCACGGGTCCAGCTGCCCGGTGGCAGCCCGCCGGTGCCGCTGGTCAGCATCGAAATCTGGATTCGTCGCGGGTGGCCGAACACCAGACCCGCCTCGATCGCGGCGCCGGCGTCGTCGGTGTGCACGTGCACCGAGTAGCCGCCCACCACGCCGGACGTCGCGATGGCCACCGATTCGCCGAGCTCGTCCAGCCGTTCGCGCAGCTGATCGGCCCCTTCGTCGTCACATCCGCCCAGCAGGTACATCACCTCGAACTGCGGCGCCGGGGCTTGCGCGGCGAGCTCGGGCGCGGGCTGACGCGGCGCCGGCTCGTAGACGGTGCGACTCGGCGCCTGGCCGGTGACCGTCGAGCGCAAGGCGTCGAGGAGGACCAGCAGCCCTCGTCCGCCCGCGTCCACCACGCCGGCCTCCCCCAGCACGTCGAGCTGGTCGGGTGTCTTCTCCAAGGCGACCACCGCCGCTTCGCCCGCGGCGATGACCGCGTGTGACAGCCCCGCGTCCGCCGCCTCGTCGACGGCCTCACCGGCGGCTTTGAGCACCGAGACGATCGTTCCCTCGACTTCCCGACCGCCCATCGAGGCGACGACCAGGTCGAACCCGCGGTGCAGCGCGGCGCCCAGCAATGCGGCGTCGATCTCGGCAAGTTCGCCGCCGGACTCGGCGGCCGCGTGGGCGGTGACGTCAGCGATGCCCCGCAGAATCTGCGACAGGATCACCCCCGAGTTGCCCCGCGCGCCGTGCAGGGCGCCGGCGGAGAGGGCGGCCGCTGTTTTGACGACATCCGCCTTGGTCTCGGTGTTGGCTTCGGCCAACGCGGAGCGCATGGTGAACAGCATGTTCACCCCGGTGTCGGAGTCGGCGACCGGAAAGACGTTGAGACGGTTGATCTCGTCGATGTGGGTGATCAGATCACCGACCGCGGTGTGCGCCCAGTCACGCAACGCGGAAGCGTCCAGCGTTCGACCCGGCCCAGCCTGCCCCGACCCCACCTCGAACACCTCCTCGCGCCGCTGTCTCGGTGCGCGCCAGCCTATCCAGTCGCGATGACAGCACCGATCACTTGACACCCGCCGTTTGTGGATCGTTTTGGCAGTTCTGGCCGCCAGCCGCTATTCTTTCTAGGTTGTCGGGCCACCCGTATGGTCGTTGGCCCCAGAGTCTGAGGAGTTTCACTTATGGCTGCCGTCTGCGATATCTGCGGGAAGGCCCCCGGCTTCGGCAAGTCGGTGTCGCACTCCCATCGCCGGACCAGCCGTCGGTGGGACCCGAACATCCAGAGTGTGCGCGTCGCCGACCGCCCCGGGGGCAACAAGCACCGCGTGAACGTGTGCACGTCGTGCATCAAGGCCGGCAAGGTCGTCCGCGGCTAGATCGCTGCGATCGCGACGGTGCCTAGGGCAGCTTCCAGTCGACAGGTTCGGCACCCATCTGGGTGAGCAGTTCGTTGGCGCGGCTGAATGGCCGCGACCCGAAGAATCCGCGTGACGCCGACAGCGGCGAGGGATGTGGCGACTCGATCGCCAAACAGTCGCTGCCGGCCAGCATCGGTTTGAGCGTCGACGCGTCGCGGCCCCACAGGATCGCCACCATCGGCTGGCCGCGATCCACCAGGGCGCGAATCGCACATTCCGTCACCGCTTCCCAGCCCTTGCCGCGATGCGACGCGGCATTGCGCGGTTGAACGGTCAACACTCGGTTGAGCATCATCACACCGCGCTGCGACCACGGTGTCAGGTCGCCGCATGACGGTGCCGGCAAGCCGAGATCGCTGGCGTACTCCCGGAAGATGTTCTCCAAGCTCCGCGGCAACGGTCGCACGTCGGCGGCCACCGAAAAGCTCAGCCCGACAGCATGTCCGGGCGTGGGATAGGGATCCTGTCCGACGATCAGCACCCTCACCTGGTCGAAGGGAAAGGTAAAGGCGCGCAACACATTCTCCCCCGCCGGCAGATACCCGCGGCCGGCCGCAACCTCCTCCCGGAGGAACTGGCCCATCTTGGCGACCTGCTCCTCTACCGGTTGCAGGGCCGTTGCCCAGCCGTCGTCGACGAGTTCGCGCAGTGGTCGTGCGGTCACGCCAGCCCTTTCACCAACAGCACCACCGAGTCGGCTCCCGCCTCGCGGTCCTTCGAAATACTTTGGTATTCAGCCGATTCCGACCACGAGCGGAATTCCGCCTCGTCGGGAAACGACATCAATACCACCTTCTCGCGATCCCAGTGACCTTCGACGACCTGCGGACGCTCGTCGGCAGCCAGCAGCGTGCCACGGTATCGGCTGAACACCTCGATGAACCGCGCCTGGTAACGGTCATAGGCCGCTCGATCGGTGAACCGCAACTGGGCGATCGCGTAGACGGTCACCGGGTCACCCTACTGGGCAAAGGACTGCCAGCCCGCAGTTCCCTGCCACGGCTCACCGTCGACGAATACGTCCGACGGCCCGTCGAGCACCCGCCCGATCACCCGCCACCCAGCGGGAATCGGACCGGCGAACGCCGCGACCAGAGCGTGGTCTTCACCCCCGCCCAACACCCATTCCCACGGATCGGCGCCAACGGCTTCGGCGGCGTCTGCCAACGCCTCGTTGTCGGCACTCAGAGCGTCGGTGCTCAGATCGATGGACACCCCGGACGCCTCGGCCACATGACGAAGATCTCCGACCAAGCCGTCGGAGATGTCGATCATCGCCGAGGCGCCGGCCTCGGCAGCCGCGCGCCCTTGTCCATAAGGCGGGCAGGGCACTAGATGGCACCGACGGAGCTCGTCGAACCGGCTAATACCGTTGTCCCACAACGCATATCCAGCCGCGGACCAACCCAGGTAGCCCATCGCGGCCAGCTGCGAGCCCGGCCGCGCACCCGATCGCAACACCGGCGCCCGCCCGCCGAGATCGCCGAGCACAGTCACCGACACGACCCAGTGCGGGCTGGCGACCAGATCTCCCCCGACGATGCCGGCACCGACGCGTGCGGCCTCGTCCCACATCCCGTCGGCCAACGCACTGACCTGCTCGGCCGGGGTGTGCGCCGGGGCGCCGAGGGCGACGACGAATGCGGTGATCCGCGCACCCATCGCCTCGATGTCGGCGGCGTTCTGCGCCACCGCTTTACGGCCGACATCGTGCGGAGTCGACCAGTCCAGCCGAAAATGCCGGCCCTCGACAAGCATGTCGGTGGATACCACCACGCGGCCGTCGCCGGCGGCGACCACCCCGCCGTCATCGCCCGGCCCGATCACGACATCGCCGGACGCGCGCCGACCGCGCGTTAGCCGCTCGATCACCCCGAACTCGCCGAGATCGCCGAGCGTCGGGTCCGACCCATCGCTGTGCACACCGACAACGGTAGGTTCTAGAACGCCGAGATCGAGCAGAGGGTGGAGGTAATGCCCGACATTGAAGCCGGCCCGCCACGGGCGGTGCTGATCGCCGCCTTGGTGGTGGCGATCGGCACCCTCGGCGTCATTCTCGCGATCGCTGCGACCCGCCACCGGGCGACGCCTGCCGTCGTTGCCGCCGTTCCCGCGCCGCAGGCGCAAGATCCCGCTTGCCGGAAGCTGACTGAAGCACTGCCCCAACGACTCGGCGACTACACCCGGGCGCAGTTGGCCCAGCCGGCCCCCCTCGGTGCCGCCGCGTGGCAGCCCGCCGGCGCCGGGGATCCGGTCGTGCTGCGGTGTGGCCTCGATCGGCCGGCCGAATTCGTCGTCGGGTCCCCGATCCAGGTCGTCGACCGGGTGCAATGGTTCGAGGTCAGCCAGGATCAGCGATCCACCTGGTACACCGTGGATCGCGCGGTCTACGTCGCGCTGAGTTTGCCGCCGGGCTCCGGACCGACGCCGATTCAACAACTTTCCGAACTGATCGACCGTGTCGTGCCGGCTCGCCCGGTCGACCCGTCGCGGGGCCGATAGACCGATTTAGCGCAGACCCATTCCCCGCGACAACGCGGTGTCCACCATGGTGGCCAGCAGCGTCTGGTAGTCCACACCGCTGGCCGCCCACATCCGGGGATACATCGAGATCGTGGTGAATCCGGGCATCGTGTTGACCTCGTTGACCAACGGCCCGTCGTCGGTGAGGAAGAAGTCGACCCGCGCCAAACCGCGGCCGTCGATTGCCGCGAACGCACGAATTGCCAACTCGCGGACCGCATCGGTGACGTCGTCGTCGATCTTGGCCGGCACGTCGAGCTCGGCGGCGTCATCGAGATATTTGGTCGCGAAGTCGTAGAACGAGTCTTCACGCCCGCGCACCCCGGCCACCCGGATTTCACCGACCGTGCTGGCTTGCACTGTGCCGTCCGGGAATTCGAGTACGCCGCATTCCAATTCGCGACCGACGATCGCGGACTCGACGATCACCTTCGGGTCGTGCTGACGGGCGTAGGCGATGGCCTCGGGCAGTTCCTCACGACTGGTCACCCGACTGACGCCGATCGACGAGCCACCACGAGCCGGCTTGACGAAAGCCGGAAAGCCCAGTCGGTCAACGTGTTTAGCGTCCAATGTCGACTCCGACGGCCGCAGCACAGCGTAGTCACCGATCGGAAGTCCCTCGGCCACCAGTAGCTTCTTGGTGAACTCCTTGTCCATGCCGGCCGCGCTGGCCAGCACCCCCGCGCCGACATACGGCACACCCGCCAGCTCGAGCAGACCCTGAATGGTGCCGTCTTCGCCGTACGGCCCGTGCAGAACCGGGAAGACCACGTCGACCGACGCCAACACCTCCGCCCCGCCGGGCGACAGCGACACAAGCTGGCCGGCGCGTCGCGGGTCGGCGGTCAGCGCCAACTCGGTGCCCGACTTCGAGCTCACCCCCGGCAGCTGCCGGCCGGCGATCGCCAACGCGTCCGGGTCGCCGTCGGTGAGCACCCAGGAGCCCTCCGGTGTGATGCCCACGGCGACCACCTCGAAGCGCTCCGGGTCCAGATTGCGCAGGATGCTGCCCGCCGATACGCAGGAAATCGCGTGCTCGTTGCTGCGTCCGCCGAACACGACGGCGACCCGGACACGGCCGGAATCAGGCGTGCTGGAAGGCGAGCGGTCGTTCACAACCTAGAGAGGCTACCGCCTGGCGCGGCGGTGCTGGTTACAAGCTCATTCCGGCTTGGTGCTGCGCCCGAGCAGGGCGATCACCGCTTGATCCACCGACAGTCCCTTGTGGCAGACCCGGTGCACGGCGTCGGTGAGCGGCATTTCGACGTCATAACTGGAGGCCAGCGCCAGCACCGACTCGCTCGAGGTCACGCCTTCGACGACGTGGCCGTCGCGCGCCCGCATGGCCGCGTCCATCGTCTCGCCGCGTCCCAGGCTCTCGCCGAAGCTGCGGTTGCGCGACCGGGGCGAGGTGCACGTGGCGACCAGGTCGCCGACGCCGGCCAGGCCCGCCAGCGTCGTGCCCTTGGCTCCCACCGCAATCCCGAACCGCATGATCTCGGCCAGGCCCCGGGTGACGATCGCAGCCGCGGTGTTTTCGCCCAGCCCGACGCCGGCCGCCATCCCGCAGGCCAGCGCGATCACGTTCTTGCAGGCGCCGCCGATTTCGGTGCCGATCACGTCGGCGTTGGTGTACGGCCGGAAATATGCGGTATTCAGCATCCGCTGCAGGGCGACCGCCCGGCCGGAATCGCTGCAGGCGATGACGGTGGCCGCGGGTTGTTCGTCGGCGATCTCGTTGGCGAGATTCGGCCCGGAGATCACCGCGACTTGCGACGAATCGACGCCGGTGGCGGCGACGATGACCTGGCTCATCCGCATCAACGTGCCCAACTCGATGCCCTTGGCCGCGCTGACCAGCGTCGCGCCCGGCGTCACCAGGTGCGCCCACTGCGAAAGGTTGGCCCGCATCGTCTGCGCGGGCACCGCCAACAGCACGGTCGTCGCTTCGCTCAGCGCCTCGGCGGGGTCGGCGGTGGCCCGGATGCCCTCGGGCAACGTCACACCGGGCGCGTAGTCCGGGTTGTGCCGCGTGCTGTTGATCTGGTCGGCGACAACGGATCGCCGCGCCCACAGGATGGCCTCACCGCCGGCATCGGCGAGCAGCTTGGCCAGCGCCGTGCCCCATGCGCCGGATCCCATGACTGCTGTCGGTGTGGACATGGTGTGACTGAGTCTCCGTCTCGTCAGCGTTCTCTAACTCCCGGCGATTCACCGTAGCTCAGCGATGAGGCAGGCCGGCGCGGCGCGAGCGTGAAGCCGGCCCGATCAGCGCCCTGGCAGGATGGTGCGGTGAGCTCCAGCCGACCCGACACCGACGCAGACGTCGGCGTGATCGTCGCCGTGAAGCGTTTGGCTGCCGCCAAGACCAGGCTCGCATCGATGTTCTCCTCGCCGGTGCGGGAAGGCATCGTGCTGGGAATGCTGGTCGACACGCTCACCGCGGCGGCGAGGGTGGGCTCGGTGCGCTCGATGACCGTCGTGACGCCCGACGACGTCGCGGCTGCGGCGGCGATCGAGCTCGGCGCCACGGTGATCGCCGATCCGACGCCGGCCGGTCATCCAGATCCGTTGAACAATGCGATCGCGGCCGCCGAGCAGGTGGTGTCCGGATCCGTCGCGAATATTGTTGTCCTGCAAGGTGATTTGCCCGCACTGCAGACTCAGGAACTGGCCGAAGCCCTTGCCGCGGCACGCCGGCACCAGCGCAGTTTCGTGGCCGATCGGCTCGGCACCGGCACCGCGGCGCTGTTCGCTTTCGACACCCCGCTCGATCCGCTGTTCGGATTGAATTCGTGTGAGCGACACAAGCATTCAGGCGCTGTCGAACTCACCGGCAGATGGCCGGGACTGCGCTGCGACATCGACACCCCCGACGATCTGGCGGTCGCGCGCGGCGTGGGGCTTGGACCGGCGACCTCGAGAGCGATCGAAGGGCTGTCCCACCGGGCCGGGTAACGATTGGTGAACGGCGCCTCAACGGCAAATGTCCCGCTCAGAGTCGGTGGCCGCATCACCCGCCGATGGGGAATGATCGCAAGGGTGACTGATATAGAAGCCCCGGACACCACCGTCGCCGCCGAACGGCCCGCCGCCGACTCCGCGCCGGGAGCGCCGCCCGCCACAACGGCCACCGCGGTCGAGAACCCACTTCCGGAAGATCGCTACATCAATCGCGAACTGAGCTGGCTGGACTTCAACGCGCGGGTCCTCGCGCTGGCCGAGGACACCTCGCTGCCGTTGCTCGAGCGCGCGAAATTCTTGGCGATCTTCGCGTCCAACCTCGACGAGTTCTACATGGTCCGCGTCGCCGGCCTGAAGCGCCGCGACGAAATGGGGCTGTCGGTGCGCTCCGCCGACGGACTGACCCCCCGCGAGCAACTTCGCCGAATCGGCGAGCAAACCCAGAAAATCGCGACCCGGCACGCCGAAGTCTTCCTCAGTTCGGTCGAGCCGAACCTGGCGGCCGAAGGCATTCGCATCGCCACGTGGGCCGATCTCGACCAAGCCGAGCGCGACCGGTTGTCGACCTACTTCACCGAGCAGGTCTTCCCAGTCCTTACTCCGCTGGCCGTCGACCCCGCACACCCGTTCCCGTTCGTCAGCGGCCTGTCGTTGAACCTTGCCGTCACGGTGAAGCAGCCCGATGACGGCGGCCAGCATTTCGCCCGAGTCAAGGTGCCCGACAACGTCGATCGGTTCGTCGAACTGGACGACCGGCCCGGCGCCGACGATTCGGCCGGCCCGAAAGAGGTCCGCTTTCTGCCGATGGAAGAGCTGATCGCCAACTTCCTCACCGCATTGTTCCCCGGTATGGAAATCGTTGAGCATCATGCCTTTCGGGTGACCCGCAACGCCGACTACGAGGTCGACGAAGACCGCGACGAAGACCTGCTGCAGGCGCTGGAGCGCGAGCTGGCGCGCCGGAGGTTCGGCTCGCCGGTGCGCCTCGAGGTCGCCGATGACATGACCGAGCACATGCTCGAGTTGTTGCTGCGAGAGCTCGACGTGCACCCCGGCGATGTGATCCAGGTGCCTGGGCTGCTTGATCTCTCGTCGCTCTGGCAGATCTACGGCGTCGACCGCCCGGCGTTGAAGGATCCTGCTTTCGTTCCGGCGACCAGCCCGGCATTCGCCGACCGGGAAACACCTAAGAGCATCTTCGCCACGTTGCGCGAAGGCGACGTGCTGGTGCACCACCCCTACGACTCGTTCTCGACGAGCACGCAGCGTTTTATCGAGCTGGCCGCCGCCGACCCCAACGTGCTCGCGATCAAGCAGACGCTCTACCGCACCTCCGGTGACTCGCCGATCGTGCGCGCATTGATCGAAGCCGCCGCTGCCGGAAAGCAAGTCGTGGCTCTGGTCGAGATCAAGGCCAGGTTCGACGAGCAGGCCAACATCAAGTGGGCGCGCGCGCTGGAGCAGGCGGGAGTCCACGTGGCCTACGGGCTGGTGGGTTTGAAGACGCACTGCAAGACATGTCTCGTCGTGCGCCGGGAAGGCTCGACGATCCGCCGGTACTGCCACATCGGCACCGGCAACTACAACAGCAAGACGGCCCGGCTGTACGAGGACCTCGGCCTGCTGACCGCCGACCCCGACATCGCCGCCGACCTGACCGATCTGTTCAACACGTTGACCGGATATTCACGAAAGGTCTCGTACCGCAACCTTCTGGTCGCTCCGCACGGTATTCGCAACGGCATCATCGAACGCGTCAACCGGGAGATCGCCGCGCATGAGCAAAATGGCACGGGGCACATCCGGCTGAAGATGAACTCCCTAGTCGACGAGCAGGTCATCGACGCGCTCTACCGGGCGTCGCAGGCCGGTGTCCACGTCGACGTCGTCGTGCGCGGCATCTGCGCCCTGCGCCCAGGGGTGCCGGGCTTCTCCGAAAACATCGCCGTGCGCTCGATTCTGGGCCAGTATCTAGAGCACTCGCGGATCTTCAATTTCCGCGCGATCAATGAATTCTGGATAGGCAGCGCCGACATGATGCATCGCAACCTCGATCGCCGCGTCGAGGTTCTGGTTCAGGTCAAAGATCCCCGGTTGACCGCGCAGCTGAACGACATCCTCGACTCGGCGCTCGATCCGGCCACCCGATGCTGGGAGTTGGGAGAGGACGGCCACTGGAAAGCCATGCCGCAGGCCGGCCGGTCGGTCCGCGACCATCAGGTGGCGCTGATGGAAAAGCACCGCAGCAGCTAACGGGCACGCAGCCACTAGACTTCCGGCCGCGGGTCACCGCGGCTCGAATTGACCTGCAGGAGTTCAGGTGTCGACACAATCCTCGTCGAATCGCTCGGGGAGCAAGATCGTTCTCGCTGCGGGTGGCGTGCTCTGGCGTCCCGGGCATCGCGGGTCCGCCGAAGAAGTTGCCGTGATCCACCGTCCGCGATACGACGACTGGTCGCTGCCCAAAGGCAAGGTCGACCCCGGCGAGACAGAACCCGTGACCGCCGCGCGGGAGATCTTCGAAGAGACGGGACACCGGGTTCAGCTCGGCCGCCGGATCGCGACGGTGAGCTATCCGATCGAGCCGCGCACGAAGAAGGTGCAGTACTGGTCGGCCCGCAGTATCGGCGGCAGTTTCGCACCCAACAACGAGGTGGACGATCTGATCTGGTTGCCGACCGCCGCTGCGATCAAGAAGGTGTCTTACCCCTACGACCGAAAGGTATTGCGACGGTGGGCCAAACACCCCGCCGACACGAAGTCGGTTCTGATCGTGCGACACGGCACCGCGGGCAGCAAGTCCCGGTTCTCCGGCGACGACAAGCTGAGGCCGCTGGACAAGAAGGGCCGAGCGCAGGCTGAGGCGCTCGTCGCGCAGCTGTCGACATTCGGTCCCACCGACGTCTACTCCGCGGACCGGGTGCGCTGTCAGCAGACAGTGGAGCCGTTGGCCGAGGAGCTGGGCGTCACGATCAACAACGAGCCGAACCTGACCGAAGAGGAATACGCCGACAATCCCAAACGCGGTCGGCGCCGTGTGCTGCAGATCGCCGAATCACACCGCACACCGGTGATTTGCACGCAGGGCAAAGTGATTCCGGACCTGATCGCGTGGTGGTGTGAGCGTGACGGGGTCCGCCCGGACAAGTCGCGCAACCGCAAGGGCAGCACCTGGGTGCTGTCGTTGGCGGACGGGCGACTGATCGCCGCCGATCACATCGGCAGCGCGCTGGCCTCCAACGTAGCGTCCTGACACGCAAATTCGCCGCGGACGACTCGTGAGAGCCTGCTCCGCGGCGAATCTGCGTTTGGTGCGGTTAGTGCTTAACGACGACCGCGACGTGCTGCAGCCTTCTTGGCTGGAGCCTTGGTGGCCTTCTTGGCCGGCGCCCGCTTCGTTGCTGCCTTCTTGGCGGGAGCCTTCTTTGCGGCCGTGGTCCGCTTGGTCGCTGCCTTCTTGGCAGGAGCCTTCTTCACGGCGGTGGTCCGCTTGGTCGCTGCCTTCTTGGCAGGAGCCTTCTTCACAGCCGCCTTCTTGGCCGGAGCCTTCTTAGCTGCAGTCTTCTTCGCAGCAGTCTTCTTGGCCGGCGCTTTCTTGGCGGCCTTCTTGGCCGCCCCGCCACTTGCGACAACACCACGCTTCACTGCTGGTCCTTCCGCCGGGAGTCGTTGCGAGCCAGAAACAACCGCTTTGAATTGGGCACCGGGCCGGAAGGCCGGCACGGAGGTTGGCTTTACCTTTACCGTCTCGCCGGTGCGGGGGTTACGGGCTACGCGGGCCGCGCGGCGGCGCTGCTCGAAAACGCCGAACCCAGTAATGGTGACACTGTCGCCCTTGTGCACAGCGCGCACAATCGTGTCGACGACATTCTCGACGGCCGCGGTTGCGTGCCGACGATCTGAGCCCAATTTCTCTGTGAGTACATCGATGAGCTCTGCTTTGTTCATGCAAATCCTCCGAAGCTAGTGGGCCCTCGTTTGGACCGACTAGCAGACACGGTAAACCCTCAAGTGCCTGATTTCCAAGAGCCACGCGCAATTTCAATGGTTCTTGGCGAACTTTTTAGGAATCCGCTTGCCGCCCTTGGGAGGTGGCGCAGCGGTCAATTACGGCTACCAAGCGCCGCGAATTCGGACTCGATCGAGCCGTTAAGAGGCGGGCAAAGTCTTCGGCTTCCAGTCCGGACGCACCGCTTCGAAGGCTTCGATTTTCTCGCGTTTCCGCAGCGTGAGGGCTATGTCGTCGAGCCCTTCGAGCAGACGCCATGCGGTGTAATCGTCAATCGTGAACGGCAGCACCACCGTTCCCGCTGACACATTCCGATCTTGAAGATTCACAGTGATTTCCAGCCCCGGGCTGCTCTCGATGAGCTTCCAAAGAAGTTCCACATCATCTTGAGCAACTTCGGCCGCTAAGAGACCTGCCTTGCCCGCATTGCCCCGAAAAATGTCGCCGAAGCGCGACGAGATCACCACCCGAAAGCCGTAGTCCATAAGCGCCCAGACGGCGTGCTCGCGTGACGAACCGGTGCCGAAATCGGGTCCAGCCACCAGTACTGAACCCCTGTCAAATGGGCTGAGATTCAAGATGAAAGACGGATCGTTGCGCCAGGCCGCGAACAATCCATCCTCGAAACCCGTTCGGGTGACTCGCTTCAAATAGACCGCGGGAATGATCTGGTCAGTGTCGACATTGGAGCGTCGCAGCGGCACTCCGATCCCGGTGTGGGTGTGAAATGCGTCCATTGTGGTTACCCCTGTCGTCAATTCAAGTCGTCCGGCGCGGAAAGCTTTCCGCGCACTGCGGTGGCGGCGGCAACCGCCGGCGACACCAGATGCGTACGGCCGCCTTTACCCTGGCGACCTTCAAAGTTGCGGTTCGACGTAGCGGCGCAGCGCTCCCCCGGCGCGAGCTGGTCGGGGTTCATCCCCAGACACATCGAGCACCCCGCCTGGCGCCACTCCGCGCCCGCAGCAGTGAAGATCTCGCCCAGGCCTTCACTTTCGGCCTCTGCGCGCACCCGCATCGATCCGGGCACCACCAGCATCCGCACCCCGTCGGCCACCTTGCGGCCCCGCAGAATGTCGGCAACAGCGCGCAAATCTTCGATGCGGCCGTTGGTGCAGGACCCGACGAATACCGTGTCCACCGCGATTTCGCGCATCGGCAGTCCGGGCCGAAGGTCCATGTACGCCAGCGCTTTCTCGGCTGACTGTCGCTCGTTGTCATCGGTCATCAACTCGGGATCGGGCACGCTGGCACCCAGTGGAACGCCCTGGCCCGGATTGGTCCCCCACGTCACAAACGGTGTCAACGACGCGGCATCCAGGTAGACCTCGGTGTCGAACTCGGCGCCCTCGTCGGTGCGCATCTGGTCCCAATAGGCCTGCGCCTCATCCCACTGCGCACCCGTCGGGGCGTGCGGGCGACCGCGCAGATATTCGTAGGTGGTGGCATCCGGTGCCACCATTCCTGCTCTGGCCCCGGCTTCGATGCTCATGTTGCAGATCGTCATCCGGGCTTCCATCGACAGGGATTCGATGGCGCTGCCACGGTATTCGATGACATGGCCCTGGCCGCCGCCGGTGCCGATCTTGGCAATGACGGCCAGGATGATGTCCTTGGCGGTCACCCCGACCGGCAGTTCGCCGTCGACATTGACGGCCATCGTCTTGAACGGCCGCAGCGGAAGCGTCTGCGTCGCCAGCACGTGCTCGACCTCGGAAGTGCCGATGCCCATTGCGATTGCGCCGAACGCGCCGTGCGTCGACGTGTGGCTGTCACCGCATACGACGGTCATGCCCGGCTGGGTCAGCCCCAACTGCGGGCCGACGACGTGGACGATGCCTTGTTCGATATTCCCCATCGGATAGAGCCGAATCCCGAATTCCTCGCAGTTGCGGCGCAACGTCTCCACCTGATTGCGCGAGACGGGGTCGGCGATCGGCTTGTCGATGTCGATCGTCGGCACGTTGTGGTCTTCGGTGGCCAGCGTCAGATCCGGGCGGTGCACCGGCCGACCCTCGAGTCGCAGTCCGTCGAATGCCTGCGGACTGGTCACCTCGTGCACCAGATGCAGATCGATGTAGATCAGGTCGGGTTCGGTGCCGCCGCCTGATGTCACCACGTGGTCGTCCCAAACCTTTTCCGCCAGCGTGCGCGGACGCCGGGCAGACTCCTGGGCTGAAGTTTTCGTCACGAGCTCATCCCAATTCGTTGATCTCACTATGCGAGACGTTAGTATCTCTCTGTGAGACAGGATAGCGGCATCGGCGTTCTCGACAAAGCCGTGGGGGTACTGCAGACCATCGCGGAATCACCCTGCGGGCTAGCCGAATTGTGCGATCGGACAGGACTGCCCAGGGCCACCGCCCATCGCTTGGCCGCTGGGCTGGAAGTTCACCGACTTCTGGCGCGCGACGGCGAGGGGCGCTGGCGGCTGGGTCCCGCGATCAGCGAGCTCGCGGCTCGGGTCAACGACCCACTGCTGGCGGCCAGCGCGGCGGTGCTGCCGCGGTTACGCGAGATCACCGGAGAGAGCGTGCAGCTGTATCGCCGTGAGGGCACCTCGCGGGTGTGTATCGCGGCGATGGAACCGCCTGCGGGCCTTCGCGATACCGTGCTGGTCGGCGCACGCCTGCCGATGACGGCCGGCTCAGGCGCCAAGGTGCTGCTGGCCTTCAGCGACGACGCCACCCGGGCGGCGGTGTTGCCCGAGGCGAAGTTCAGCGATCGCACGCTGGCCGAAGTACGGCGTCGGGGCTGGGCGCAAAGCGCAGCCGAACGCGAGCCCGGGGTGGCGAGCGTGTCGGCGCCGGTGCGCGACACGCACGGTTCGGTGATTGCCGCCATCTCGGTGTCGGGACCCATCGATCGCATGGGGCGCCAGCCGGGCGCCCGTTGGGCCGCCGATCTATTGGCGGCTGCCGACGCGCTGACTAGGCGGTTGTGACGCGCGTTTTCGTGACCTGAGACACTGTCGCGATGGGAACCAACCAGCGCGCGCAGATCATCATGTCCGAGACGGAGATCACCGATTTCGTCAACAACAGCCGCACGGGCACGCTCGCCACGATCGGTCCGGACGGACAGCCACACCTGACCGCAATGTGGTACGGCGTGGTCGACGGCGAGATCTGGCTGGAGACCAAAGCCAAGTCCCAGAAGGCCGTCAACCTCAAGCGCGATCCGCGGGTCAGTTTCATGATCGAGGACGGCGACACCTACGACAGCCTGCGCGGGGTGTCATTCGAAGGAGTGGCCGAGATCGTCGACGAACCGGACGCGATCTTCCGCGTCGGCGTCAGCGTGTGGGAGCGCTATACCGGTCCTTACACCGACGAGGCGAAGCCCGCCGTCGACATGATGATGAACAAGCGCGTCGCGGTCCGCATCGTCGGGCAGCGCACGCGGTCGTGGGATCACCGCAAGCTGGGAATTCCGGCGATGCCGGTGGGGGGTTCGACCGCCCCGGCTGCCGGCTAGAGCAGCTGCCTTGATGATTGAGTAGCCCCGATGGGATTCGAACCCACGCTACCGCCGTGAGAGGGCGGCGTCCTAGGCCGCTAGACGACGGGGCCGGAACCATTACCGAGCAGCCAGCATAGCTCACCGCCGAATGCCCACCTAATCGCTAGGTGGTGGAAGGAATTTGGTGAATATTGCTGGGGTACCAGGACTCGAACCTAGAATGGCTGAACCAGAATCAGCTGTGTTGCCAATTACACCATACCCCATTGGCTGCCTAAAACTGCTGGTCAGAGGCCTGCCGGTCAACCCCTAGTGGTCGTACCGACTCTGCTGCCAGCCGTGATGGGCCGACGAGCACACTACCAAACAATGTGCTTACCTCTCACCAACGCCCGACTCCCCCGCGACTCTGACGCCACGACACTTCGCGCCACGGCCGGCTCACTGGCCGAGCCGATGGTGGACGTTACGGGTTCGGCTTCTGCACAACGGGATTCGACAGGGTTCCGATTCCCGCGATGGTGATGTTGACGGTGTCGCCGTCCACGATCGGGCCGACGCCGGCCGGAGTGCCGGTCAGGATGAGATCGCCCGGCAGCAAAGTCATCACTGCGGAGATCCACTCCACGATGGCGCCGACGTCGTGAATCATCAGCGACGTGCGGCTGTCCTGTTTGACCTCGCCGTTGACGTCGGTACGCAACTCCAGGTCAGCCGGGTCGATTTCGGTCTCGATCCACGGGCCCACCGGGCAGAACGTGTCGTGGCCTTTGGCGCGGGTCCACTGGCCGTCGGACTTCTGCTGGTCGCGGGCGGACACGTCGTTGGCGATCGTGTAGCCGAGGATGCTTTCGGCGGCGCGGTCGGCCGTGACGTCCTTGCAGGGCCGGCTGATGACGGCCGCCAGTTCGCCTTCGAAGTGCACCGGCGATGCGTTGGACGGCAATCGAATCGGCACGTTGGGTCCGATGATCGCGGTGTTCGGCTTGAGGAAAATCACCGGGTCGGGTGGCACCTCGCCGCCCATTTCAGCGATGTGGTCGGCGTAGTTCTTGCCGATGCAGACCACCTTGCTGGCCAGGATCGGGGCCAGCAGCCGCACATCGACCAGCGGCCAGGAGCGGCCGGTGAACGTTGGAGTGCCGAACGGGTGCTCGGCGATCTCGCGGACGGTCATGTCGTCGGACTCGCCCTCGATGGAGACGAACGCGACGCCATCGGGACTGGCAATTCGGCCAAGGCGCATTCGTTTTAGCCTACTGAGCGCCTGGCAGGGTCCGCGCAGCCGGGGTGACGACGTGACAGCATGGATCGATGACGACGCAAACCACGAGCGCAGCCGCGCTCAGTGTCGGCCGGCGCTGGACAATCGTCATCGTCTCGCTCGTCGTGACCGCAAGCGCTTTCGTGTTCATCAACGGTGTCGCGTTCATGATCCCCGCACTCGAGGATGACCTGGGCACACCGCTGGCCGAGGCCGGACTGCTGGCATCCATGCCGAGCTTCGGCATGGTGGCGACGCTGATCCTGTGGGGATACGTGCTTGATCGGGTCGGCGAGCGGATCGTTCTCACGCTTGGCTCGGCGCTGACCGCCGGCGCCGCCTACGCGGCCTCCACCATGCACTCGATGGTCGCGTTCGCGGTGTGGCTCTTCGTCGGTGGCATGGCCGCCGCCAGCTGCAACTCGGCCGGCGGCCGGTTGGTCTCCGGATGGTTCCCGCCCGAGCAGCGAGGGCTGGCGATGGGCGTCCGCCAAGCTGCCCAGCCGCTCGGAATTGCGTTGGGCGCGTTGGTCATTCCCGGGATGGCCGCGGGCGCCCGGTCCGCGACGTCGGCTCTGGTCTTTCCCGCTATCCTCTGCGCGGCCTCAGCAGCGCTCAGTGTCGTCGCCATCACCGACCCACCACGCAAAGAATGGCATGACGCCACCGACGAGGAATTGGCCAATCCTTATCGCCGGTCGTGGGTGCTGCGACGGATTCACGCGGTCTCCGCGCTGTTGATGGTTCCGCAAACCGTGACTGTGACGTTCATGCTGATCTGGCTGATCGCGAACTACCGCTGCTCGATAGCTCTGGCCGGTGCCCTCGTCACCGTGTCGCAGCTGCTCGGCGCCGCAGGCCGCGTCCTGGTCGGCCGGTGGTCGGACCGGGCCGGGTCGCGTCTGCGGCCCGTTCGCATCATGTCGGTCGTCGGCGTGCTGGTACTCGTCGGCCTGGCGTTCGCCGATCAGCTGCGCGCACCGATTGCGGTGCCGTTGATGATTGCCGCGTCGGTTGTCGCCGTCCTCGACAACGGGTTGGAGTCGACGGCGATCACCGAGTACGCAGGCCCGTTCTGGAGCGGGCGCTCGCTGGGCCTGCAGAACACCTATCAACGCCTGATGGCCGCCGGCGCGCCGCCCGTGTTCGGTGGGCTGATCGCCTCGCATGGCTATCCGCCGGCATTCGTTGTGTGCGCACTGTTTCCGCTTCTGGCGGTGCCCATCGTGCCCGCCCGGACGCTGCCACCCGGCCTGGAGGCTAGAGCCCGGACGCAATCCTTCCGCCGACTTCGTCGGTGGATAACTTTTCGCTCGGGCGACTGGCCAGATGGGACGCCACGGCCCGGTCCACTCGCGCGGCGGCAGCGTCTTCGCCGACGTGGGAAAGCAGCAGCGCCACCGACATGATCGCGGCGGTCGGGTCGGCAATCCCCTGGCCGGCAATGTCGGGCGCGCTGCCGTGCACCGGCTCGAACATCGACGGGTTGGTCCGGGTGGCGTCGATGTTTCCACTCGCCGCCAACCCGATACCGCCGCAGACGGCGGCGGCCAGGTCGGTGATGATGTCGCCGAACAGGTTGTCGGTGACGATCACATCGAAGCGGCCCGGGTCGGTGACCAGATGAATGGTGGCTGCGTCGACGTGCTGATAAGCCACCTCGACGGTCGGGTATTTCTCGCCGACCGCGTCGACGGTCCGCGACCACAGCGAGCCGGCGAAGGTCAGCACGTTGGTCTTGTGCACCAGCGTCAGATGGTTGCGGCGTTGCTGGGCGCGCGCGAAAGCGTCCTCCACCACCCGCCGGATCCCGAACGCGGTGTTGGTGCTGACCTCGGTCGCCACCTCGTGTGGGGTGCCGACGCGGATCGCGCCGCCGGTCCCGGTGTACGGACCTTCGGTGCCCTCGCGGACCACCACGAAGTCGATGTCCGGGTTGCCGGGCTCGATCCTCAGGGGGCTGAGCACCCCGGGGTACAACCGACCCGGTCGCAGGTTGACGTGGTGGTCGAGTTCAAATCGCAGCCGTAGCAACAACCCTCGCTCCAGCACGCCGCTGGGAACCGACGGGTCACCGATGGCGCCGAGCAGGATGGCGTCGTGCCCCCGCAGTTCGGCGATCGTCGAATCGGGCAGCAGCTCACCGGTGGCGTGAAACCGCTTGGCGCCCAAGTCATAGTGCGTCTTCTCGACCCCCGGCAGCACGGTGTCGAGAACCTTGACCGCCTCGGCAATCACCTCGGGTCCGATCCCGTCACCCGGGATGACGGCGAGTTTCACGACAGGTCAACCACTTCGAGCTTGTTGGCCGCCACAGCGGAGGAGATCTCGGTGCGAACATCGGCGGGGATGTCGCGGTCGACGCGCAACAGGATCGTCGCGCCCGGGCCCTCGGCGTCCTCCGAGAGCTGAGCGGCCTGGATGTTGACACCGGCGGTGCCGAGCAGCGTGCCGATCTTGCCCAGTGCGCCGGGCTGATCGCCGTAGTTGATGACGAGGTAGATGCCCTGTGCCCGCAGGTCGAAGTTGCGTCCGTTGATCTGCACGATCTTCTCGACCTGCTGCGGACCGGACAGCGCACCCGCCACGTTGACGACCGAACCGTCGGCGGCCACCGCCCGCACGTCGACGACGCTGCGATGGTTGGGGCTTTCGGTGGCGGTGCTGATGTCGGCCGCCACCCCACGCTCCTCAGCGATCGCCGGGGCGTTGACGAACGTCACCTGGTCTTCGATGACCGCCGAGAACAGGCCTCGCAGCGCCGAAAGGCGGAGCACCTCAACGTCTTCGGCGGCCAGCTCGCCGCGAACCTGCACCGACAGCGACGACGGCAGCTCCTCGGTGAGCGCGCCGGCCAGCAAGCCGAGCTTGCGGACCAGGTCAAGCCACGGTGCCACCTCTTCGTTGACCGTCCCGCCGCCGACGTTCACGGCGTCGGGGACGAACTCCCCCGCCAGCGCCAGCTTGACGCTCGCGGCGACGTCGGTGCCGGCCCGATCCTGCGCCTCTTCGGTGGACGCGCCGAGGTGCGGCGTCACCACGACCTGAGACAGCTCGAACAACGGGCTGTCGGTGCACGGCTCCTTGGAGTACACGTCGAGGCCGGCGGCACGGACGTGGCCGCTGGAGATGGCGTCGGCCAGGGCCGCCTCGTCGACCAGTCCGCCACGGGCGGCGTTGACGATGATGACGCCGGGCTTCGTCTTCGCCAGCGCGTCCTTGTCGATCAAACCTGCGGTCTCAGGGGTTTTCGGCAGGTGCACGGAGATGAAGTCAGCTCGGCCCAGCAGGTCGTCGAGCGACAGCAACTCGATACCGAGTTGCGCGGCGCGGGCCGCCGACACGTAGGGGTCGTAGGCGACGATCTTGGCCTCGAAGGCGGCCAGTCGCTGCGCGACCAACTGCCCGATGCGGCCCAAGCCCACCACCCCGACCGTCTTGCCGAAGATCTCGGTGCCGGAGAACTTCGAGCGCTTCCACGCGTGCTCGCGCAGCGTGGCGTCGGCCGCTGGGATCTGGCGCGCGGCGGACAGCAGCAACGCCAGAGCGTGCTCGGCGGCGCTGTGGATGTTCGACGTCGGCGCGTTGACCACCAGTACACCGTGTTCGGTGGCGGTCTTGACGTCGACGTTGTCCAGGCCGACACCGGCCCGGGCGACGATCTTCAGCTTCGGCGCGGCTTTGAGGACCTCGGCGTCGACGGTGGTCGCGGAGCGGACCAGGAGGGCGTCGGCTTCGGGCACCGCCGCGAGCAGCTTCTCGCGGTCCGGGCCATCCACCCAGCGCACCTCGACCTGGTCGCCCAGCGCGGCGACGGTTGATTCGGCAAGTTTGTCAGCGATGAGAACAACAGGCAGGCTCACGCGGGCCAGCCTATGCGGCGATCGCAAGCGCGGCGCAGCCGGGCGTAGCGGGTCGCCGCCATCACGTGTGGTCGCGGTTCCACCGGATTGCGCCACCATCGCCGATCGGACGGACTAGAAACGCCGAACGTGAATTCAGCGTGAAAAAAATCGCCAGAATTTCGCCCTGAGTGCACATTCGGTGCGATGTCGGTCCCTTGGTGGAGCCTGTCGACAAGCGCGACGACAGGAGGAGCACAGTGTGCTGGAAATGCGATCACCCCGAGGCCACCATGCAGGAGTGGCTGGATGTCCTTCGCCAAACGGTGGAAAAGCACGGTTGGGCGGTGCAATTCGTGGAGAGCGACAGCAGGCCCTTCGCGTACACGATCGGCTTACACCCTCGAGGACTACCTGAACTGTTGGTGACGGGGATGCCCCCACAACGGGCGACACTCACCCTCAACAGCGTCGCCGATTATCTGGTGAATGGCGGAAGGCCGGTACCCGGCGACTTCATCTCGATAGGCGAGCAGTCAGAGCTCTGCGTGGTACAGGTTGACCATCCCGACGCTCACCTGAAAATGGCGGTGGCGCTGTACGGCTCCGATGTGCAGGCCCTGCAACTGGTCTGGGCGGACGACCGGGGGCATCGACCGTGGTGTCCTGACTTCAGCAACGGTGGCGTGCGGCAGCCGGTGTTCGGCGTCTACGTCGACCCGCCCGACGAGCGAGATCGACGCTAGCGGGACAAACGCCGAACGTGAAGCCGTTGCGAAATTTCAGCGGAAAAATCGCAACAGCTTCACGCTCGAGCCAACAATTATGCGGTTTCGGTGATCGGCCGGTCGACCCAGCTCATCAGGTCGCGCAGCTTCTTGCCGGTGACCTCGATGGGGTGCTCGGCGTTCTCCTTGCGCAGCTGCTCGAGCTGCTTGTTGCCGCCCTCGACGTTGGCGACCAGCTTCTTGGTGAACTCACCGCTCTGGATGTCGCGCAGGATCGCGCGCATCCGCTCCTTGGTGTCGGCGTCGATGACCCGCGGGCCCGACAGGTAGCCGCCGAACTCCGCGGTGTCGGACACCGAGTAATTCATCCGGGCGATGCCGCCCTCGTACATGAGGTCGACGATCAGCTTGAGCTCGTGCAGCACTTCGAAGTAGGCCATCTCCGGCGGGTAACCCGCCTCGACCATCACGTCGAAACCGGTCTTCACCAATTCCTCTGTGCCACCGCACAACACGGCCTGCTCGCCGAACAGGTCGGTTTCGGTCTCGTCCTTGAACGTCGTCTTGATGACGCCGGCGCGGGTGCCGCCGATGGCCTTGGCGTAGGACAACGCCAGCGCCTCGCCGTTGCCGTTCGGGTCCTGGTCGACGGCGATGAGCGCCGGCACACCCTTGCCGTCGACGAACTGGCGACGCACCAAGTGGCCCGGACCTTTCGGCGCCACCATCGCAATGGTCACGTTGCCGGGCGGCTTGATCAGGTCGAAGTGGATGTTGAGTCCGTGACCGAAGAACAGTGCGTCGCCGTCGGCGAGATTGGGCTCGATGTCATTCTTGAATATGTCGGCCTGCGCGGTGTCGGGAGCCAGCAGCATGATCACGTCGGCCCATTTGGCCACCTCGGCCGGGGTGTCGACAGTCAGGCCCTGCTCCTCGACCTTGGCCCGCGACTTCGAACCCTCTTTCAGGCCGACCCGCACCTCGACTCCGGAGTCGCGCAGGCTCAGTGAGTGCGCGTGCCCCTGGCTGCCGTAGCCGATGACACCGACCTTGCGGCCCTGAATGATCGACAGGTCCGCGTCGTCGTCGTAGAACATCTCCAAAGCCACGTGAATGTCTCCTTCTTTGTTGGCTTGACTGATCGAATGGATTATTTGGCGGTACCGATGGCGCGCGGCCCCCGGGAGAGTGCGACCACTCCGGATTGGACGATCTCGCGGATGCCGAACGGCTCGAGAACCTTCAGCAGCGCTTCCAGCTTGCCGCGGTCGCCGGTGGCCTCGATGGTCAGCGACTCGGGCGACACGTCAATGACCTTGCCGCGGAACAGGTTCACAGCCTCGATCACCTGACTGCGGGTGCCGGCGTCGGCGCGGACCTTGATCAGTGCCAGCTCACGCGACACCGAGCTGTTGTCGTCCTGCTCGATGATCTTGATGACGTTGATCAACTTGTTGAGCTGCTTGGTGATCTGCTCGAGCGGAGTGCTTTCGGCGGAGACCACGATGGTCATCCGCGACATGTCCTTCTGCTCGGTCGCGCCGACCGCCAGCGACTCGATGTTGAATCCGCGTCGCGAGAACAGCGCCGCCACGCGGGCCAGCACACCGGGCTTGTCTTCGACCAACACCGAAAGGGTGTGCGTGGTCGTCGATGCGATCATATGCGCCGCTCCTCCTCATTGGCGTCGCTCATGCGGTGCATGGTCGGGTCACCGGCGCGCATCAGGCGTGCCCCTCAACGCCGTCGTCGAACAGCGGACGGATGCCGCGGGCGGCCTGGATCTCGTCGTTCGAGGTCCCGGCGGCCACCATCGGCCACACCTGCGCGTCGGCGCCGACGATGAAGTCGATCACCACCGGACGGTCGTTGATGGCCCGCGCCTGGTTTATCACGTCGACGACGTCTTCCTCACGCTCGCAACGCAATCCGACGCAGCCCAGTGCCTCGGCCAGCTTGACGAAGTCGGGGATCCGGCGCGAGTGAGTGGCCAGGTCGGTCTGCGAGTAACGCTCCTCGTAGAACAGGGTCTGCCATTGGCGCACCATGCCGAGGTTGCCGTTGTTGATCAACGCCACCTTGATCGGCGCGCCCTCGATCGCGCAGGTTGCCAGCTCCTGGTTGGTCATCTGGAAGCACCCGTCGCCGTCGATCGCCCACACCTCGGCGTCCGGGCGGGCGAACTTCGCGCCCATGGCGGCGGGAATGGCGTAGCCCATGGTGCCCAAACCGCCTGAGTTGAGCCAGGTTCGCGGCTTTTCATAGGAGACGAACTGCGCGGCCCACATCTGGTGCTGACCGACGCCGGCGACGTAAATCGCGTCGGGACCGGCGATCTCGCCCAGCTTCTCGATGACGTACTCGGGGCTCAGGCTGCCGTCACTCTGCGGCCCGTAGCTCAACGGAAAGGTGGCCTTGACGTCGTCGAGGTAGGTCCACCAGTCGGCGATGTCGATCTTCGACGGCGCGTCATGGTGGCGCAGCGCTCCGATCAGCTCGGTGATGACGGCCTTCACGTCACCGACGATCGGCACATCGGCGTGGCGGTTCTTGCCGATCTCGGCCGGGTCGATGTCGGCGTGGATGACCTTGGCGTCCGGGGCGAACGAGTCGAGTTGCCCGGTGACCCGGTCGTCGAAACGGGTGCCCAGCGCGATCAGCAAATCACTGCGCTGCAGTCCGGCCACCGCCGAGACCGTGCCGTGCATCCCCGGCATGCCCAGGTGCTGGCGGTGGCTGTCCGGGAAGGCGCCGCGCGCCATCAGCGTGGTGACAACAGGGATGCCGGTCAGCTCGGCCAGCTCGGCCAGCTGCTCGGTGGCCTCGCCGCGGATGACCCCGCCGCCGACATAGAGCACCGGCTTGCGTGCGGCGGCGATCAGCTTGGCGGCCTCGTTGATCTGCCGGTTGTGCGGCTTGGTGTTCGGCTTGTAGCCGGGCAGATCCATCCGCGGTGGCCAGCTGAAGGTGCACGGGCTTTGCAGCACGTCCTTCGGGATGTCGACCAGCACCGCGCCCGGACGTCCGCTGGCGGCGATGTGGAATGCCTCGGCCATCACCCGAGGGATTTCGTCGCCGTCGCGAACGAGGAAGTTGTGCTTGGTGATCGGCATCGTGATGCCGGAGATGTCGGCCTCCTGGAAGGCGTCCGTCCCGATCAGCGACCGCCCGACCTGGCCGGTGACCGCGACCACCGGGATGGAGTCCATCTGCGCGTCTGCCAGCGGCGTCACCAGGTTGGTGGCACCGGGACCGGAGGTGGCCATCATCACGCCGACCTTCCCGGTGGCGTGCGCGTAACCGCTGGCCGCGTGGCCGGCGCCCTGCTCGTGGCGAACAAGCACGTGGCGCAGCTTCTTCGAGTCGAACAGCGGGTCGTAGACCGGAAGGACTGCACCGCCGGGAATCCCGAAGATGACCTCGACGTCGAGCTCCTCCAGCGACCGGATTACCGACTGCGCACCGGTAAGTTGCTCAGGCGCAACATGTTTCGGCCGAACCGTCGGTGGCTTGGGGGCGGCTTTCGCCGCGTCGGAGGCGAGACTGGCGATCTCCGGCGACGCCGGCTTGGCGGGTGCGCTCACGGTGTCCTCTTTGTCCTGGTTTGCTCTGGAAAGTTGTAGATGATCGTTTTTGTTGATGTCACGTCGACGGTGGGCAACAAAAAACCCCCGTCAGCTCAGCAGCTGTACGAGGGTTGCGCGTTGATGGACTTGATCAGTCAGGCACCAACGCGCAGGTGGATTACTACGAGCTTTCCAGAAGTGTTCATCGCCCCACGACGGTAGCTGCCGTACTGGTCAAACGTCAAATTTCGGTGGCTGACGGGATCGGCGACCGGCTCGATGCCATGATGCATGCATGGCCACCGATTCAGCGGAGGACGCCGATCGCACGCCCCCGGTGGTGCTCAACATCTCGCCGATGGCCCACTTGGCGGTGGGTTTCTTCGTCCTCGGGCTGCTCATTCCGGTGCTGACCTGGCCGGTGACGGCGCCGCTGCTGGTCATCCCGGTGCTGTTGTCGGCGTTGATCGTTCGGCTGCGCACGCGGGCCGACCACACCGGCGTCACGGTGCGCACGCTGCTCGGCACCAGGTCGGTGCGGTGGGAGGACATCGACGGCTTGCGATTCAGCAGGGGCGCCTGGGGCCGCGCTCAGCTGAAGGACGGCCAACAGTTGCGGTTGCCCGCCGTCACCTTCGCGACCTTGCCGCAGCTGACCCGCGCCAGCGCCGGCCGAGTGCCCAACCCGTACGCGGATTAGCCGACCGGGTTGGCGCCGTTCAACAGCACCCACAACCCGACACCGGCCCCGATTCCCACGACCAGCGCGGCGAACGAGCCGATGAACGGTCTGCGCGCCCATCCCCGACCGGCGTCGAAGCCGTAGCGGCCCGGCCCCACCAGGATGACGGCGGCGGCCATCACGATCAGCGAGATCTCGTACTCGTGGCCGTTCGGCAGGAAGTACGGAAACGAACGGTGGCCGTGCTGGGCCGACATGCCGGCAAGCATGCTGTTGGTCAGGTAGGCCAGCGCGCCCGCGGCGGCGATCGGCGTAAACAAGCCGAGCACCAGCAGGACGCCTGCGGCGATCTCGCCGCCCGCGGCGCAGTAGGTCAGGATGTCGGCGTGCTGGTAGCCGACCCCGGACAGCGCGTTTTTGAAGCCGGTCAAACCTTGTCCGCCCCACCAGCCGAACAACTTCTGCAGCCCGTGCGCAAGGAACACGCCACCGAGGCCAACGCGCAGAATCAGCAGGCCGAAATGCTGAGTACCGCGACGGCTGGCCTCGCGAACCCGCTCATCGTCGAAGTGGTGGTGTTCGTCCATCCCGTCCGGCGCAAACACCGAGTGCGCGCCAGTGGGTTGGGGCTGATAAGGGAGAGGTTCGTGACCGCCGATCACACCGGCCCCGCTGCTCGACGAGCGAACGCTGCCGGAGTCAGAGGAGTCGTAGTGCGGGATTTGGGTGGTCTCGAAGTCGCCTGCGTAGGAGTCTGATGGCAGGTCGTCTTCGGGGTCGACCAATTGCGCGGCGGTCGGCCGCCCGGCAGTTGGCAGCGCGGATGAGTCCGGCCGTTGCCAATGCGCATTTTTCGATTGACTGCTCACCCGTGCCAGGGTAAAGGCAAATTCCTGCAAACCGGGGATTTGAGCGGGGCTTTGGCGGTTGCGATTTGCTCACCGCGTGGCGCGGGTCGGTGTTTGCCGACGGATGCGGGTGGCGCGCGGCACCCGTCACGGGCGCAGCCGACGACATATCCGTAACCTGGCAGTCATGCGATTGCGGTGGTCGGGGTGGCGCAGTATGCCTGCGCTCTGCTCGGCGATGTTGGTTCTGGCTGGTTGCGCCCAGTTCAACGACATCCAGTCGCAGCCGTTCACCACCGAACCCGAGCGGCACGGCGCGCCGAGCTCGCCACCGCCTCCGCCCCCGCCGCTGCCCGACAAGCCGTTCCCGAAGGAATGCCCCGCGCCCGGAGTGATGCAGGGCTGCCTGGAGAGCACCAGCGGTCTGCTGATGCAGCCCGACAGCAAGTCGGCTCTGGTCGCCGAACGGACGACGGGTGCGGTCAAGGAGGTGTCGGTCAGCGCCGAGCCGAAGCTGAGGACCGTTATTTCGGTCGATCCGGCCGGCGATGGCGGATTGATGGACATCGTCCTGTCGCCGACGTACTCGCAGGACCGGCTGATGTACGCCTACATCAGCACGCCCAGCGACAACCGGGTCATCCGGATCGCGGACGGTGACACCCCCAAGGACATCTTGACCGGAATCCCCAAGGGAGCCATGGGCAATACGGGCGCCATGCTGTTCACGAGTCCCACCACGCTGGTCGTCATGACCGGTGACGCCGGTAACCCGGCAGCGGCCAACGACCCGGCATCGTTGGCGGGCAAGGTGATTCGCATCGAGCAGCCCACCACCCTGAATCAGGCACCGCCGACCACCGCGCTCAGCGGCATCGGTGTGGGCGGCGGCATGTGCGTCGACCCGGTGGACGGTTCGCTCTTCATCGCCGACCGCACGCCCACCGCCGACCGATTGCAACGAATCACCAAGGATTCCAAGGTCTCTACGGTGTGGAGCTGGCCGGACCGGCCCGGGGTTGCCGGCTGCTCGGCGCTGGACGGCACCGTGCTGCTCAATTTGGTCAACACGAAGCAGACGGTGGCTATCCACCTCGCGCAGGGAACGGGCGCCGTGACCGGTCAGCCGGATGTGGTACGCCAGGACACGCACGGACATGCGTGGGCACTGCGGATGTCGCCGGACGGCAACATCTGGGGCGACACGATCAACAAGACCAGCGGCGACGCCCAGAAACTGGACGACGTCGTGTTCCCGCTGTTCCCGCAGGGCGGCGGTTTCCCGCGGGCCAACGACGACAAGACATAGCTCCGGCTCGTTTCAGACCTGCCGGTCTAAGTCGCTTTCGCTGATTCCGGCCAGGAACTGTGTGATCAGTGCGCTCACCAGGGGCGGGTTTTCCAGGCCGGCCAGATGGGCCACACCATCGAGGACCTGAACGGATGCGCCAGGGATGGCCTTGGCCATGTCGATCGCGTCACGCGGCGGGAAGGTCGCATCTTCGGCGCCACCGACCACCAGCACCGGTGTTCGTATGCGGCCCAGCAATTCTCGCTGATCCGGCCGGCGTGGCACTACACTCTTGACCGCCCACGAGGCCGAGGCGATGTTGACGGACTTCACCGTGGTGCTCACCTGCGCCACGACGTCGGGACGCTCCCTCATTGTGGTGGGCCCCAAAAAAGCTTGCAGCACAGGGCGATTGAGTAGTGGACCAATTCCACCGGTCCACTTCGCCGCCTGGAGCAAGATCGCGAATTCAACCTTTTGACGGAGGCTGGCGCGGCCGGCGGTGCAGTTCATCAGCACCGCTCCCCCGACCCGGTCGGGATACGTCGCGGCGAAGGTCGCACCGATCATCCCGCCCCACGAGTTCCCGACGAGGTGCGCCTTCTCGAGGCCGAGACCGTCGAGGATGTCGGCCACGCAGCGGGAGCAGTCGTCGAAGCTGAAGTACCCCGTCAGTGGCTGGCTGCCGCCCTGGCCGGGAGGATCGACGAGCACGACCTGATGATCGGCGATCAGCCGATCGGCCACCCCGTGCCACATGTCACCCGTCATCAGCAGGCTCGGCCAGAACACGATCGGCGAGCCGGATCCGCCGACCTGCAGCCGGATTCGGCCGAGGACGGTGTCGACCGTCTGTTCGCGGAGCTGATCTCCGATACCCGTCATGTCGCTGAGTGTCTCACTTGCGCCCCACGCCGGCTCAAATATTTTGCGTCCCCGTCAGTAAGAGTCCGCGGCGAATTCTCACCGCACAAACAAATGCATCAATTTTATTTCCGGCGTTTCGCCACGTCTTTGGCCGGGTATTGACGGAAAATAGTTTGGGGACGCGAACCCCCGCAGCGAAAAGAGCGGTCGATGATTCAAACCGGCGCGGCGTCGTATGAGGAATTGCTCGCCGAGTTCAACGCGGCGCTCGACTCGGCGCTGTCCGGCGTAGCGCCGGATCCGACGGGCGCGACCTTGAGTCCGACGCTGCTGATGAGTCTCGACGATATTGCCGGGGCAGTGCGCGACAAGCGGCCCACCCAAAACCTGATCACCCTCGCCTGCGCCGCGTTCACCGTATACGCAGCGGATCGGAACTCGATGCGACATGGACCCTCGACCCGTCGCGGCGTGGCAACGACGGAGCTGCTGAAGCGTCGCGTCGCCGCGCAACCGGCCTGATTGCCCCGCGTTACTCTGCGCTGAGATCGTCGGAATCGACGAACACCAAACCGCCCGCATCGAGGGCGACGGCCCACCGACGACTCGCGTCAGCGATATGTGCGTCGCCGATTGTCACGCTGGTGCCGGCATCCTGTCCGAAGTCGTCGACTACCTGACCGGATTGTTCGTTACTGCTCCCGGGATAAACCCGCACCCGCGCACCCACATTTATCTCTGAGGCAGAGTTGTTCAATGCAATACCCGACTCTTGATCTTCACTAGCATCCACGACGACCACCAATCCCCGATCGCATTGTTTACCGACACACCGTACGTTCAGTGGCCCCGCCCGACGGCTCGCGCTTTCCCTCCCCGAATACCCCAACCGGTAACCCTCAAGCTACTTCAAGCAAAGCATTTTCCGACGCCGGGCGATCAGTAACTGAGCGATTAGGCCCCAGCGGGATCGACTGACCGCGCCGACGCGTTCACCTCGGCGAGTGCGACCTGCCGGGTGAGGTGGTCGACGAGGTAGTAGATGGCGTAGAGCACCACGTACGGCAGGATCAGGTAGGGAACGTTCTCGCCGATGAATTTGAACCACAGTCCGAACCCGCCTTGCCCGATGTCACCGAAACCGGCGCGGATCTCTGCGACGTAATAGGCGGTGGTGCCGGCGATCAAGACCGTGGTGCCGAAGAAGCTCAGCCATAGGCATTTGATGCGCGACTCGTCGGGCAGGTCGCGACGCAGCATTTTCATCCACACCACGTAGAGCAGGATTCCAACCAGTACCGCCCCGAACTCGACGCCGAAGATGAAGTTGTTGTCGCTGCGATAGCGGGTGTCGGCGAGGCCGTACTGCCACCACAGCCAGCGCCATCCAGGGTCGGTGATGTTTTGCCACAGATGAAACGGGTGGCCGACCAAAAACGGTAGCTCGTAGGTGAGTTGACTTCCGGCGGTCAGGGGAATGTAGATCATCACCAGTTCGGCTGCCAACGACAGCCGGGACCGGTTCTCCCCGGGGGCTTTCCACAACAACACGAACGGCAGCACGATGACCGGGATGCCGAAGATCAGATTGGCGATCACGTCGACGGTCATGGTCGGTGCGACCAGACCGACCGCGGAGGCAACCGTCATGAAGACGAACACTGCACCGACAAAGGACATCATGACGACGTAGATCCGTAGCCGGTGCGGGGCGAACGGCCGGGCCAGCTCGGGGTGGGTGGGCGTCATTGCATCAACTCCACTTCGTGTTCCGGGATCGCGTGGGTGGTGGCGAAGAACGGTCGGGCCTCGTCCGTCATGAAGTGCTGGCTTCGCTCACGAACGTCAGGTAGCGCTGGACGGGCGGTGGCTGGGTCTGTACCGCAACGGGTTTCGACATCGCGCCGGCCTGCACCGCGGCCTTGAGATTCGCGCGGGCGGTATCGACGTCGGTGTCGATCTCGTAGAGCGTGAAGAACGACTCACCGTCCTCGGCCTGCCAGCGTCGCGCGGCGACAAATCCGTCGACACCGAGCATCTCGGGAATATGCGTGCGCTCATGCCACGCGTGATACTCGTCCGCGTGCTCCGGCGACTCGGGTTTGCTCTCGACCAGCAGTAGGCTTTTCGCCATACCGGTTCCTTTCCTTACCTGAAATGGCTGTATCGCAGCGCTATTCGATGGGCTCGTCACCAAGCACGGTGGTGCGCAGCATTTCGCGTTGCGAGTCGGGGTCGTAGGGGGCCGCACGGTGCAGCACGCCCCGGTTGTCCCAGATGACGGTGTCGCCGATCGACCAGGAATGGCTGTAGACCTTGTCAGGCAACGTCGCTCGCCGCAGGAGTTCGTCGAGCAGGGCGCGGCCCTCGTCGCGGTCCATGCCGACGATGTAGTCGGCCGACGCGCCCAACACCAGGGACTTACGACCGCTGCGGTGCGTCCAGACCAGCGGATGCTCGTGGGTGGGGCGGCTCCGCCAGCGCTCGACCTGCTCTGGCGTGGGATCGGGATACACGCGACTCTGGGACGCTTCTAGGGAGTGCACCACGCGGACCGAAGCGAAGCGGCCCTTCTCGTCGTCGCCCAGCGCGTCGTACGCGGCGTAAGAATTGGCGAATTCGGTCTCACCGCCCCACTCGGCCACCTGCACGGCCGAGAGCACAGTGGCCTTCTGGGGACACTCGTCGTGCAGCGGCGTGCAGCCGTCGATGTGCCAGTCGAAGGTCGCCTTGAGGTAGGCCGCCGACGCGTTTTTGGATTTGTTCAACGTGATCGGGTAGATCCCCGGAACAGGGTGGTGGCCGTCGGAGGAATGGTCGATCTCACCGAGGCGCCGGCAGAAGGCGACTTGGGCCGCGGGATCGAGCTGCAATCCGCGGAAGACCAGAACTCCGTTGTCTTCCAACGCATCCAGCACCGATTGGCCGACTGAGTCGTCGTGCGCCAACGTGCCCGATTCCAGGCCGATGACCTCGGCGCCTACCGAGTCGGTGAGTTTGGTGATGGTGAGCAGACTCATGGTCGCTTCTTTCGGCGGTGGTTGTGGATCAGGGTGTCGGTTCACCGGTGCGGATCATGACCGCGTCGGCGGCGTCCACCGGGGCGGGCTGATGCATGATCTCGACCGCCATCGCGACCATGATCAAGGAATAGATCATGTGCAGCAGATGCAGGACGTCGTCGGGCAAGTCGTTTAGGGGGAACTTGTCGCAGTACTCGATGGCTTCCTCCAGACGCGGAAAGAACGCGTCGTAGAACTCGTGCAAATCGGCCATCGACGCGCTGACCCGAGCGTCCCATCGCTCGGTCTCGGTGGCCAGACACCACCGCTTCGCGAAGCCCTCGAGCTCGGCGAAGGCGCTGGGCAACAACACTTCCGGCATCCTCATACCTCCGCCGGGGTGCGCTCGCGGCGGTATGCCTCGACCCAGTCGACAACCACCTTGTGCAGGTGGCGGACCAGAATCTCCTGATCGTTGAGCGGGAAGTCGTCGATGATGCCGTATTCCAGCGCCGCCTGGGTGCCGCCCAGCATGCCGGCATCCTGCAGGGCGAACTCTTTGAGGACCACCGAGGCCACCTCGTGCTCGATGCGCTCGCGCACGGTGCGCGCGGGGTGGAAGTAGGTGTAGGCCTCGAAACGGTGTGTGTTGTGGGAGGTGGGCCAGTACCGGTACAGCAGATACCAGCCGCCGTAGATCAAGATCTCGGTGTTGGGGAAGATCTGGAAGTTGCTGATACCCCAGGGTTCTATTCCGCCGGGGTTGAGTCCGGCCGGTAGCTCGCCGATGTCCGGCGTGCGCCACGGCCCGACGAGTCCGCTGCGGGTAGCCCGCTCGATCGGATACATGTACTCCGGCGCCAACAGCCAGCGGCGCCGGCCCGCGGTCGACACCAGTCGGTGCGGACCGTCGAGTTGGAAGTGCCCACAAGTGAATCCGGCGTTCGGTTCGCGCACTTCCGCAGGCACTTGCTGCGAGTGCAGCGACGGCACGTGGTAATACTCCTGGAAAGCGTCAGCGAAGATCTTCCAGTTGCTGTTGTTGTGCGCCACCCAGTCGTAACGTTCGCTGAGCTTGGCGAACGGGTAGTCGTCGAGTCCGGTGATCATCGGTCCGAGGAACTCGCGTAAACCCTGCCGAGGCTTGGGATCGAAGTTGATGAAGATGAAGCCGTTCCACACGTCACAGCCCACCGGACGCAGGCCGTGCTTGGTTAGGTCGAGGTCGAAAAATTCCGATTCCTGCTGGACGAACGTCAGCGCACCCTGCAGGTCGTAACGCCATCCGTGATATTTACAGGTGAACTGTCGGCACATACCGCGAGTCTCTACACCCGGAAAGTCGTTCCACACCAGCTTGTTTCCGCGGTGGCGGCATACGTTGTAGAAGGCGCGAATCTGATCGTCTTTGCCCCTGACCAAAATGACTGACGCGCCGACGATTTCAATCTCTTTGGTGAGGTAGCTGCCCACGCGTGGCAGTTCTTCGACGCGGGCGACGTTCAGCCATGCCCGTTTGAAGATCGCTTCGCGTTCTAGATCGTAAAACTCCTCGGAGGTCGAGTCCTTGAACGAGATGGGTCCCGTACCCAACTCGGGATAGTGCTCGGTCCAGGAGCCCTCGGGCGGCCTGCCTGCCTTGGTCATCACGGCCTCCTCGTCGTCGTCACATCACCGCTCCACCGTTGACGCCAAGCACCTGGCCGGTGATGTAGCGGGCTTCCTCAGAGCACAGAAACCCCACCGCGGCAGCGATATCGGCGCCGGTACCCAGGTAGCCCAGCGGTATGTTGCTCGCCATCTGCTCGTTGGACGGCAGATATCCCGCGGCCTGACCCTGATGCTGCATGGGAGTCTCGATGCCCGACGGCGGAATGTTGTTGACCGTGATCCCCTGGGTGGCGTACTCGCGGGCCAGGGACTTGGTCAACGTGATCACCGCGCCCTTGGACGCCGCATAGTGGGCGGCGAACGGCGATCCGCGCTGCGCGCTCGAGGACGAAATCATCACGATCCTGCCCCATTGCGCGCACACCATGTCCGGTAGCGCGACCTGGCAGCAATGAAAGGTGCCGGTCAGGTTGACATCGATGATGCGCGACCAAGATTCGACGGTGATGTCGGCGAAGGCCGAGAATCCGAACTGGCCGGCGCTGGTCACCAGTACGGTCACCGGCCCGAGTTCGCTGCGGACCTTGGCGAAAGCATGCTCCACCCCGGCGCGATCGGTGACGTCGACGCCCACCCCGATGGCGGTGATGCCGTCGGCACGCAGGTCGTCGGTGACACGTTGCGCGGCGGCCTCGTTGAGGTCGAGGACCGCCACTTTCATGCCGCGCCGGCCCAATTCATGGCAGGTCGCCTCGCCCATTCCGGAGGCGCCGCCGGTGATCACCGCAACCCTGTTCATTCGTAAACCACCCGCACCGTTCGGCTGGTCGGAAGCGACTGGCACGTGAGCACCCAGCCTTCGTCAAGTTCTTCGTCTTCGAGCGCATCGTTGTTGAGCATCCGCACGCTGCCTTCGGTTACGCGCGCCATACACGTTCCGCACGAGCCGATTTCACACGATGACGGGGCGTTGAGGCCGGCCATCCGCGCGGTTTGCAGCACGGTGTCGCCGGCCGCGTACGGCGCCGTCACCGTCTGTCGGCCCAGCTCGATTGTCACGTGCTCGGTGGTCACGTCGTCATCTGGACACAGCCCAGCGGGGCAGTGCGTCGCCGACGAGGTTGAGTCGTTCATCTCGGTTAGAGTATCAACTACTTGTCATTGATCTCAAGTACTAGATACTCGGAGCTGGGGCACCGGCGCGTCAGCCATCGACGTGATCATTGAAAAGCTCGTGCCCCGTGCCCTTTTCGACCACTCGACCGAGCAGGTCCCGCAACGTCTGTTGCTCCTCGGCGGTGAGCACGCCGAACACTTCCTGATGCGCGTCGATAGCATCGCTGACCACGGTTTCGGCGACATTGCGCCCTTCGCCGGTGAGGTAGGCCCGCAGGATGCGCGCATGTTGCGGGTCCTTTTTCCGCTCGACCAGCGCGCGGCGTTCCAGCGCAGTGAGCGCGAGCTGTACCCCCTGCGGGCTGATCAACAGACGGCGGGCAAGTTCGGCCCCGGACAGTCCGGGCTCATTGGCTAGCTGACGCAGTACACCGATCTGGGCGGTGCTCACGCCGTGGACTTTCATGGCGTCGTTGATCGTGGTGAGTGAGTAGTAGAAGGCCTGCTTCAGCAGCCACAGAATGTTGTCGGTGAGTTCCACGGTGACCCCTAGGCGGCAGGCGACTTGTAGATCTGCCCATTCTTCATGACGAAGCGCACGTCGAAGGTGGCGGCGATATCGGCGAACGGGTCCCCGGGAACGGCGATGATGTCGGCGAGGTACCCGGGGGCGAGTCGGCCCAGCTCGTCGTCGGCCTCGATCAATTCGGCCGCGACGATGGTAGCTGCCCGGATGGCCTGCGCCGGAGTCATTCCGCGAGCGACAAGCGCGCCGAGCTCTTTCGCATTCTGGCCGTGCGGAATAGCCGGCGCGTCGGTGCCGCAGGCGATCCGCACACCGGCCGCAATCGCTTTGGGCAGCATGGTCTTTGCCCGCGGAAACACCTCGAGTGCTTTCTTGCGTAGTTCCGGCGCGATACGATCGATGGCCATTACGTCGGTCAGATAAGTGGTCGAAACCAGGAAGGTTCCGTGGTCGGCCATCATCTGAATGGTCTCGTCGCTGGCCAGAAAACCGTGCTCGATGCAGTCGATGCCGGCACGGATGCAGGCCTGTATCGCGCTGTCGCCGACGGCGTGCGCGGCCACCCTTACTCCAGCCCGGTGTGCTTCGTCGGCGATGGCGGCGAACTCGGCATCGGAATACTGCTGGGCGCCGGGCGCTGTGCTGTGCGACATGACTCCCCCGGAAGCCGACACCTTGATCAGCTTGGCGCCATGGCGAATTTGGTAGCGCACACACGCTATGACGTCCGGAACGCCGTTGGCGATCCCCTCGGCGACCGAGAGTGGCATCACGCCGGGCGCGAGTCGCTGGAAGACCGTGGGGTCCAGGTGACCGCCGTAGGGAGTGACGGCGTGCCCAGCGGGATAGATCCGCGGTCCGATGTGCCATCCCTGGTCGATGGCGCGCTGCAAGGCGACATCGAGCAAGTAGCCGCCGGTCTTGACCATCAGGCCGAGATTGCGCACGGTGGTGAACCCGGCCTCCAGCGTGGTGCGTGCGTTGACCGCGCCGCGCAGGGTTCGATAAGCGGGGTCGTCCTGGACGCCGTGCATCGGCGAGGGCAGGCCCTCCGGACCACCGGGCCCGCCGATGAGCAGGTTGAGTTCCATGTCCATCAAGCCTGGCAGCAGCGTCACGTCGCCGAGTTCGACAACTTCTGCCGAATCCGGCAGCGGCGCTTCGGGATTGATCGCGGTGATGCGGCCGTCCTCGACCACGATGACGGCAGGCGTGCGAATCTGCCCCGCTTCGACGTCCGCCCACCGCGCGGCCCGCAGGACGGTCTGGCCGCTCACGGCACCGGCTCGGACACGCAGTCCAAAGTCGAGGCGCCCGAGTCGGGGACGCGGGGTTGTTTCCAGCACTCCACCGGAAACGACACCATGATCATCGAATACAACAGGTGCATGAGGTTCGCTACGTCGTCGGGAAGGTCATCGAGGGAGAACTTGTCGCAGAACGCCAGTGCGTCTTCGGCCCGCGCCGTGACGGCGTCATAGAAGGCCTTCATCTCGACCATCGAACTGGCCAGCCGCTTGGCATAGCGTTCAGGTTCGCTGGGCAGGCACCATTCGGAAAACGGTTCGAGGTCGGCGAATTCGGCAGGCAGCATCGTCGGCATCGCGATCACACTCCGGCCGTCGACATCCGGCGGTAGTCCTCGATCCATGCCGCGGTCTCCTTATGCAGGTGACGCAGCAGGATCTCCTGGTCGTTGAGGACGAACGTGTCGATTACTCGCGATTGGATCATCGTCTGGGTCGCCTCGAGCGTGTTGGCGTCTTGCAACCCGTATTCCTTGAACGACACCGCCGCCAGTTCCTGGGCGACGCGCTCACGCGGCGTGCGTGGCGCCGGAAAGTACAGGGTGCCTTCAAAGACGTGGCTGTTGAACGAGGTTGGCCAATAGTGATACGTGAGATACCAGCCCTGCCCCCAGAACAGGACGACGAAGTTGGGAAACAGCTGGAACGAATCCAGGCCCCACGGATCGCATTTTGCCGGATTCAGGCCCTCGGGCATCGGGCCGACATCATGCTTGTCCCATGGTCCGAAAAGGCCGCTCTGACAGATGTCTTCGATGGGCTTGCGCATTTCGGCAGCCATCTCCCAGGCGCGCACGCCGGAGGTGCTGACCAGTCGATGTGGTCCATCGAGTCGATAGTGCGGAGCCTCGAATCCGGCCTCGGCAGCGGCTTTTGAGTATGCGGTCGGCGACTGGTTCGCGTGCAGCACCGGCGCGTGATAGAACTCCTGGAACGCGTCCAGGTAGAGCTTCCAGTTCGCTTTGACCTCCGAGCGATAGGCCCAGCGCGACGTCATCTTGTCGAACGGGTAGCCCTCTAACGCCGTGACCATGGGCCCCAAAAACTCTCGCAGCGATTGCTCGGGCGTCTTGGCGAAGTTGACGAAGATGAAGCCTTCCCAGACGTCGCAGTGCACCGGCACGAGGCCTAAGCGGCTCTTGTCGAGGTCGAAGAACTCATCTTCTTGCTGGACGAAGGCGAGATTGCCGTCCAGGTCGTAGCGCCAGGCGTGGTACTTGCACGTGAATTGCCGACACACGCCCCGGGTCTCTTCGAGCGGCATGTCGTTCCACACCAGCTTGTTGCCGCGATGCCGACACACATTGTGGAATGCGTTGATGGCGCCGGACCCGTTGCGCACCAGAATGATTGAGGTGTTGACCACCTTCAGTTCCCGGGTGATGTAGCTGCCTTTGCGGGGCAGTTGCTCGACCCGCCCGACATTGAGCCACGCGCGCTTGAAGATGGCCGCGCGCTCGAGTTCGTAGATCTCAGGGCTGATGGAATCCTCGTAGGAGACGGGCCCGGTGCCCAACTCGGGATAGTGCTCCGTCCAGCTGCCCTCGGCAGGCTTGGGGAATCGAGCCACAGCCGCTCCTCACAGTGCGATCTTGGTTGGCGCCTGTCTGCAGCCCGCCCGAAACCCTCACGTGCGCAGTGGCTTGACCGGACTCTTGGGCGCCCTCGCAGCCGACCGTATAACCTCACCACACCAATAGCAAGTAGTTGATACTAGTCCGCATCGCGTCTTTGTTCCTGCAAGACCAGGCGATCGCCGAAGCGATCGGCTGGGACGGCGTGGGTCAGCCGCTCGCCCACATGTTCAGCGACTTGACGAGCTTGTTCAACTAGCTGCAGGCGGCGAGCACCAGCTCGCGCACCCGCGCGGCGTCGGCCTGACCCTTGGTGGCCTTCATCACGGCGCCGACGATCGCGCCGGCCGCCTGCACCTTGCCGCCCCGAATCTTCTCGGCGACATCAGGATTGGCCGCCAGGGCTTCGTCGACCGCGGCCTGGATCAGCGAGTCGTCGCGAACCACGGCCAGCCCGCGGGCGGTCATCACCTGTTCGGGCTCGCCTTCGCCGGCCAGCACGCCCTCGACCACCTGGCGGGCCAGCTTGGTGGTGAGCTTGCCGTCGTCGATGAGCGCCACGATCGCGGCGACTTGGGCGGGGCTGATGGGCAATTGGTCGAGTTCGACACCGGCCTCATTGGCCTTCTGCACGAGGAAGTTGCCCCACCACGCGCGCGCCGACTCGCTGGACGCACCCTGGTCGACGGTAGCGATGACCAATTCCACAGCGCCGGCGTTGACGAGGTCGCGCATCACCTCATCGGAGATACCCCAGTCCTGCTGAATTCGATTGCGGCGCAACCAAGGCAGTTCGGGAATGGTCTGGCGCAGCCGGTCGACGAGCTCGCTGCTGGGCGCCACCGGCTCCAAATCCGGCTCAGGGAAGTAGCGGTAGTCCTCCGCGGTTTCCTTCGTGCGGCCCGGACTGGTGAAGCCATCCTCGTGGAAGTGCCGGGTCTCCTGAATGACCCGGCCGCCCGACTCCAGAACAGCGCCCTGACGGCGCATCTCGTAGCGGACCGCAACCTCGACGCTCTTGAGCGAGTTGACGTTCTTGGTCTCGCTGCGAATACCGAATTCGGTGGTCCCAATCGGTTTCAGCGACACGTTCGAGTCGCAGCGCATCGAGCCCTGGTCCATCCGGACATCGGAAACATCCAACGCGCGCAACAAATTTCGCAATGCGGTGACGTAGGCACGGGCGATCTCTGGGGCCCGCTCACCGGTGCCCTCGATCGGCTTGGTGACGATCTCGATCAACGGCACGCCGGCCCGGTTGAAGTCGGCCAGGGACGATGTCGCGCCGGCGATACGTCCGGTGTCGCTGCCGAGGTGGGTCAGCTTGCCGGTGTCCTCTTCCATGTGGGCACGCTCGATGTCGATCCGCCACGTGCTGCCGTCGTCGAGCGGAACATCGAGGTAGCCGTTGATGGCGATCGGCTCGTCATACTGCGAGATCTGGTAATTCTTCGGCTGGTCCGGGTAGAAGTAGTTTTTCCGGGCGAACCGGCCCCAGGGCGCGATGTCGCAGTTCAGCGCGAGCCCGATCCGGATGGCCGACTCGACAGCGGCCTCGTTGAGCACGGGCAACGAGCCGGGAAGTCCGAGGCAGACCGGGCAGACGTGCGTGTTGGGCTCCGCCCCGAACTCATTGGCGCAGCCGCAGAACATCTTGGTCGCGGTGGATAGCTCGACGTGCACTTCCATTCCGAGCACCGGGTCGTAACGAGCGATCACGTCCTCGTAGTCGAGCAGCTCCGCACTCGCCATGGCCGCTGAAGTCATGCAGCGATCTTAGGTGGCCGCCGAATGGGTCGAGCCATCACCGTCGGTGACGGCGTCACCGATCAACAACGCGTGATCGAACGCTGTCCGGGAGCTGATCGCGTCCTGGCGGACCTCGCGGAAGTTGACCACAATCTGTTCCGCCAGTCGCCTCAGCTTGATATTGCTCGACTGCGATCGCCATCTGAGCAGGTCGAACGCGGCGTCCTCGTCGAGCCCGTAGACCAGCATCAGCATCCCTTTGGCCTGTTCGATCACGGCGCGATGCTCGGTGATCTCGGCGACCCGCGCGGTGATCAGATCCTCGCGCGCCTTATCGGACGTCGCCGTGATGTCGACGTAGTAGCCGTGCGTGCCGATGACCTCATCCTGGTCGTCAAGCAGCCGGTCGCCGACTACCACGACGTGATGCACGACGCCGCGGGTGTCGACGATGCGATGGCTCGTACTGAACGCGCTGCGGCTTTGCAACGCCGAGTTGATCGTTCGTGCGACTTGGCGCCGATCGTCCGGATGTTTGTGTCGTAACACCAACTCCGTCGTCGGCGTCACCGTGCCCGGCTCGTACCCGTGCATCCGCTGAACCTGTTCCGACCACTCCCACCGTTCGTCGTCGAAATAGAAGCGGAACCACCCAGCCCGCTGCGGCGCCCCGGCGAACGCCTGCCCTACTTCGACCGCGCGGCCGTCGAGTTCGGGCATCACTGACCCTCGTCGCTCGGCGAAGCGACGCTGGACCCCCGCGTCTCGCGGTCCGCAGCGGCGGCCTGCTGAGACGCAACCGTCAGGCGCACGGTGTCGGCTGCGGCGCGACATAACTCGCGTGCGCGGCGCCGTTCGCGCTGGGCCCGTTCGATGGCGCTGGAGACCTCCGGCTTGCCCACCTTCCGCTGAGGCCGCACGCGCGCTGGTCGCGGTTCCGCCAGCGCGGCGACGCGGCGGGCGGTACGGCCCCGGTGCGCCTTTTGCCGACAGGCGGAAGAGCAGTAGATCGCGTCCGACCGGCCACGAAACCCGATCCCGCACCCGCCGCAGGTCAAAAGCTCAATCACGGGAAATACGTTACAGCTAGCCGTTACGTAACGGATCCTTTCCGGTCACTCATTCAATGAAGTGACAGGAAGATTGCCCGACCGTCTAGCCGAAGAACGCGGCCGCGTCGTCGTAACGGCTCTGCGGCACCAGCTTGAGCTGTCGCACCGCGTCGGCCAAGGGCACTCGGCCGATGTCCTGCCCTCGCAGCGACACCATCTGGCCGTACTCCCCGGCATGCGCGGCATCGGCGGCGTTGACCCCGAACCGGGTGGCCAGCACGCGGTCGTAGGCGGTCGGTATGCCTCCGCGCTGGACGTGGCCGAGCACGGTCACCCGGACGTCTTTGTTGATCCGCTTCTCCACTTCGACGGCCAGCTGCGCCGCCACTCCGGTGAATCGCTCGTGGCCGAACTCGTCGGTACCACCTTCGGCGAGCTTCATCGACCCCTCGGCCGGCTTGGCTCCCTCGGCGACGACACAGATGAAATGTGAGTCGCCGCGCTGGAACCGGCGCTTGACCAGTCGGCACACCTCGTCGATGTCGAAGGGTTGCTCGGGAATCAGCGTCATGTGCGCGCCGGACGCCAGCCCGGCGTTGAGCGCGATCCAGCCGGCATGCCGTCCCATCACCTCGACCAGCATCACGCGCTGGTGTGACTCTGCGGTGCTGTGCAACCGGTCGATGGCATCGGTGGCCACCCCCAGCGCCGTGTCGTGGCCGAAAGTCACGTCGGTGCAGTCGATGTCGTTGTCAATGGTCTTCGGCACACCGACGACGGGCACGTTCTCCTCGGACAGCCAGTGCGCGGCCGTCAGCGTGCCTTCGCCGCCGATCGGGATGAGCACATCGATACCGTTGTCGTCCAGCGTCTGTTTGACCTGGTCCAGGCCCGCCCGCAGTTTGTCGGGATTGACCCTGGCGGTGCCCAGCATCGTGCCGCCCTTGGCCAGCAGGCGGTCGTTGCGATCGTCGTTGGCTAGTTGAATTCGCCGGTTCTCCAGCAGTCCGCGCCAGCCGTCCTGAAATCCGACCACCGACGACCCGTAACGGGAATCGCAGGTGCGCACCACCGCCCGAATGACGGCGTTGAGTCCAGGACAGTCACCGCCCCCGGTGAGTATTCCGATCCGCATCCCCTCATCTTGCCCCGCGGACGCCGGCGGAGCAGGAGTTACTGTTCAACCTCAGATCGCGGTGGGCAACGCTCCCCGAGCGGCCTCGTAGGCAGCGCCCACCCGGTACAGCCGATCGTCGGCCAACGCGGGCGCCATGATCTGCAGCCCCACCGGCAGGTTGTCGTCGTCGGACAGGCCGGACGGCACCGACATTCCGCAGTGTCCGGCCAGGTTCAGCGGCAGCGTGCACAGGTCGAACAGATACATCGCCAGCGGGTCGTCGACCTTCTCCCCCAACGGGAATGCGGTCGTCGGGGTCGTCGGTGACACCAACACGTCCACCGACTGGTACGCGTTGTCCAGGTCGCGCGCGATCAGGGTGCGCACTTTCTGCGCCTGGTTGTAATACGCGTCGTAGTAGCCGGCCGACAGTGCGTAGGTGCCAATCATGATGCGCCGCTTCACTTCTGGCCCAAATCCGGCCGCCCGGGTCAGCGCCATCACTTCCTCGGCGCTGTGCGTCCCGTCATCGCCGACCCGCAGCCCGTAACGCATCGCGTCGAAGCGCGCCAGGTTGCTCGACACCTCCGACGGCAGGATCAGGTAGTAGGCGGCGAGCGAGTGGTCGAAGTGAGGGCAGTCGACTTCGGAGACGTCGGCCCCGAGCGCGGTCAGCTGCTCGACGGCTTTGTTGAACGATGCCAGCACGCCGGGCTGATAACCCTCGCCGCGCAACTGCTTGACCACTCCGACCCGCACGCCGCTGAGATCGCCTGCGGCACCGGCCTTTGCGGCGCCGACGACATCGGGCACCTCGGCGTCGATCGACGTGGAGTCACGTGGGTCGTGGCCGGCGATCACCTGGTGCAGCAACGCGGTGTCCAGGACGGTGCGCGCACACGGCCCGCCCTGGTCGAGCGACGACGCGCAGGCCACCAGGCCGTAGCGCGACACCGTGCCGTAGGTCGGTTTGACCCCGACCGTCGCGGTCAGCGCGGCAGGCTGGCGGATCGAGCCGCCGGTGTCGGTGCCGATGGCCAACGGCGCCTGGAACGCCGCCAGCGCGGCGGCGCTACCGCCGCCCGACCCTCCGGGCACCCGATCGGTGTTCCATGGGTTGCGGGTGGGGCCGTAAGCCGAGTTCTCCGTCGACGAACCCATCGCGAACTCGTCCATGTTGGTCTTGCCCAGGATCGGGATGCCCGCGGCGCGCAGCCGCGCGGTCACGGTCGCGTCGTAGGGCGAGCGCCAGCCCTCGAGGATCTTCGAGCCGCACGTGGTGGGCATGTCGAGGCTGGTGAATACGTCTTTGAGGGCCAACGGCACCCCGGCCAAAGGCGATGCCGGCTGCTCGCCGGCGCTCAGCGCGTTGTCCGTGGCCGCCGCGGCTTTCAATGCCGCATCGCCGGCGACATGCAGGAATGCCCTGTACTGCTGGTCGGTCGCCGCGATTTGATCCAGGAACGCCTGCGTGACCTCGGTCGAGGACAGCTCCCTGGCCGCGATTTTCCCGGCGAGCGTGGCGGCATCCAGCCGGATGATGTCGCTCATTGCGGTTCCCCGAGGATCTGCGGGACGACGAAGCGGCCATCGAGCGCCTCGGGCGCCTCGGCCAGCGCCTCTCGCTGGGTAAGACACGGCGCGATCTGGTCGGGGCGGGTGACGTTGACGGCCTTGAGCGGGTTGTCGGTCGGCTCGACGCCGGCGACATCCACGGCCTGGATCTGGCCGACATGGGTCAGGATGGCGTCGAGTTGGCCGGCGTAGCTGTCCAGCTCATCGGCGGTCAATGCCAGCCGGGCCAGCCGGGCCAGGTGGGCTACCTCGTCGCGGGAGATCTGGGACACGACTGAAAAGCCTAGTGGGCACCTCCGAGCGCGGCGCTGGCAGCACAAGCTCGGAGTCGAGTGTTCCGAACGCGCTACACGCCGACATGCCGAGCGCGCGCCGCTGTGGAACAGTTGCCGCGTGTCGTCCTATCTGCTCCGCGTCCAGTTGGCCGACCGGCCGGGCAGCCTCGGCTCGCTGGCCGTGGCCTTGGGATCGGTCGGCGCCGACATCCTGTCGTTGGATGTCGTGGAGCGCGGACCCGACTACGCGATCGACGATCTCGTGGTCGAACTCCCCGCGGGCGGCATGCCCGACACCCTGATCACCGCGGCCGAGGCGCTGCAGGGTGTGCGAGTGGACAGTCTGCGGCCACACACCGGACTGCTGGACGCGCACCGCGAACTGGCGCTGGTCGACCATGTCGCCGCGGCAGGCAACACCAAGGCCAAACTCAAGGTGCTGGTCGACGAGGCACCGCAGGTGCTGCGGGTGAGCTGGTGTTCGGTGTTGCGAAAGTCCGTCGACGGGTTTGCGCGCATCGCCGGCAGCCCCGGGGCGCCGGAGACGATTCTGAGCGACGTGCCGTGGATACCGATCGAGCACCCCACCGCGCTGGACGCGACTGAGGACTGGGTGCCACAGCTTTGGCGCGATCTGGACACCACGCTCATCGCGGCCCCGTTGGGTTCCACGGACACGGCCGTGATGCTGGGTCGACCGGGCGGCCCGGCTTTCCGCCCGTCGGAGGTTGCCCGGCTGGGGTATCTGGCCGGGATCGTCGGGACCCTGCTGCACTGACTGCCCGCGTCGGTCACTCGCTGGGTTCAGCAGGCCCGTCTGCCAACAACTTTCGGAACCCGTCCTCATCGAGGATGGGTACACCGAGTTCGACGGCCTTGTCGTATTTAGAGCCGGGAGAGTCGCCGGCGACGACGTAGTCGGTCTTCTTCGACACCGAACCGGCGGCTTTGCCGCCGCGCGTCAGGATCGCCTCTTTCGCGTCGTCGCGGGAGAAGGTCGGCAGCGACCCGGTGACCACGATCGTCAGGCCCTCCAGCGTGCGCGGCACGCTGGCGTCGCGTTCGTCGGCCATCCGTACCCCGGCCGATCGCCACTTGTCGACGATCCGGCAGTGCCAGTCGACGGTGAACCACTCGGTCACCGCGTCGGCGATGGTCGGACCGACACCCTCGACGGCGGCGAGTTGTTCCGTCGACGCCGACACGATCGCGTCCAGGTCGCCGAACTCGGTGGCCAGCGCCCGCGCCGCCGTCGGCCCGACGTGGCGGATCGACAACGCCACCAGCACCCGCCACAGCGGCTGCTTCTTGGCCGAATCCAGGTTCGCCAGAAGGCGTTTGCCGTTCGCCGACAATGCACCCGCCTTGGTGGTGAACAAGTCCGTACGCAGGAGCTCGTCTTCGGTGAGGCTGAAAAGGTCCCCCTCGTCCTCGATTACCTGCGCTTTCAACAGGGCTGTCGCGGCTTCGTAGCCGAGCCCTTCGATGTCGAACGCGCCGCGGCCCGCGACGTGAAACACCCGCTCGCGCAGTTGCGCCGGGCAGGACTGCGAATTGGGGCAGCGGATGTCGGCGTCACCCTCCTTCGCCGGCGCCAACGGGGTGCCGCATTCGGGACACGTTGTGGGCATGACGAATTCGCGCTCAGAGCCGTCGCGCAGATCGACCACGGGGCCGAGCACTTCGGGGATCACGTCGCCGGCCTTGCGCAGCACCACCGTGTCGCCGATCAGCACACCCTTGCGCTTGACCTCCGCGGCGTTGTGCAGGGTGGCCAAGCTGACCGTCGACCCGGACACGGTGACCGGCGTCATGAATGCAAACGGCGTCACCCGCCCGGTGCGGCCGACGTTGACGCGAATGTCGAGCAGTTCGGTCTGGACCTCTTGAGGCGGGTATTTGTAGGCGATTGCCCAGCGCGGTGCCCGCGAGGTGGACCCGAGCCTGCGCTGCAGCGTCACATCGTCGATTTTGACTACGACACCGTCGATTTCGTGGTCGACGTCGTGGCGGTGCTCGCCCCAGTAGGCGATGCGTTCGAGGGCACCGGCCGCGTTCTCGACGCGGGTGGTGTGGTCGGACACCGGCAGTCCCCAGGCCGCCAGGGCCAGGTATGCGTTGTGCAGGCTGTCCGGCCGATAGCCCTCGACGTGCCCCAGGCCGTGACAGATCATCCGGAGTTTGCGACGAGCCGTGACGGCCGGATCCTTCTGCCGCAGCGACCCCGCCGCGCTGTTGCGCGGGTTGGCGAACGGAGCCTTGCCGTCTTCGACGAGCGCTGCGTTGAGCGCCTCGAAATCGTCGAGCCGGAAGAACACCTCGCCGCGGACCTCGAGGACGTCGGGCACCGGGTGGTCGTCGCTGGGCGTCAGCCGTTCGGGCACATCGTCGATGGTGCGCGCGTTGAGCGTGACGTCCTCACCGGTGCGCCCGTCGCCGCGGGTCGCGGCCCGGACCAGCCGGCCATTGCGGTAGACCAAAGCCAAAGCGACGCCGTCGATCTTGAGCTCGCAGAGAAAGGGAACGTCGGCACCGACTTCGCCATGGACTCGACCGGCCCACAGCTCGAACTCTTCGGCGCTGAACACGTTGTCCAGCGACAACATTCGCTCCAGGTGGTCGGCGGAGGTGAAATCCGTCGCGAACCCGGCGCCGCCGACGAGCTGGGTCGGTGAATCGGGGGTGCGCAGTTCGGGATGCTCGTCTTCGAGCGCAGACAGCCGGCGTAGCAGTACGTCGAAGTCCGCGTCGGAGATGATCGGCGCATCGCGCACGTAGTAACGGAACTGGTGTTCACGCACCTCGTCGGCCAGCTCGCGCCACGTGCGACGTACCTCGGGCCCAATGGGATCGGCCCCAGCGGGATCCGCGTCTGGTGAGCTCACCTTGGCAGGCTATCGGAGCGCGCCGACAGCCCGGGTCGGCTAGTCGCGATAGAGGTCGGGGAAGTCCGACTTGAGCGCGCCCAGCTTGGGCAGGTCGTTGGCCACGATGTACGAATTGTTCGGGTGCAGGCTCAGGTAATCCTGGTGATAGGCCTCGGCGGGAAAGAATTGGGCGCCCGGCGTCACAACCGTGACGATCGGCGACGAGAACGCACCGGCCTGATTCAGTTGAGCGATGTAGGCATTCGCGATCTTCTGTTGGCTGTCGTCCTGGGTGAAGATCACCGAACGGTACTGCGGTCCGACGTCGGGGCCCTGAAAGTTGAGTTCGGTCGGGTCCTGCACGACACCGAAGAACACCCGCAGCAGCTGGCCGTAGGTGACCTGGGTCGGGTCGTAGGTGATGCGTACCGACTCCGCATGCTTGGTGGTCCCGGAGCTGACCGTGTCATAGTCAGCGGTTGCCTTGTCTCCCCCGGCGTATCCGGACGTGGCCGATGAGACGCCTTTGACGTGCTGGAAAACGCCCTGCACACCCCAGAAGCAACCACCGGCCAAGACCGCGGTCTCGGTCTTCGGGCTTCCGGTGGACGGCTCGTCGACGGTGGGCGTCGGAAGTGCGCTGGCCGTCGTCCCGCTCGCGAACGGGGTCGCCGGGCCCTGGACCAGGAACGCCGCAGCGGCAAGCCCGACGATTGCGAGCCAGCCCGCCAGCACCGCTCGCTGACGTCCGTTACCGGTCTTGCCATTCATCAGGATGTCCTCCCCCCAGGGACCGCCAGGGTATAGCAATTGCATGAACGGCGCCGGGCCGAGCGGCCGGCCGCACGCGAAACCCGTTGCCGGATCTCAGTCCTCGACGTAGGCGCGCAGCCGCTCGATCGCCGCGTCCCAACGGCGGGAGAGCCGTGTCAGGTAGTCGCCCGCATCGATCAGCTGCTGAGTCTGCAGCGTCCAGATGCGTGCGCGGCCGCGCCGGCTGCTTGCCACCAGGCCCGCCGCCTCCAGCAGTTCGAGGTGCTTGGTGGCTGCCTGGCGGGTGACCGAAACAGCTTGCGTGACTTGGGATGTCGAGCTCGGACCGCCGTCACACAACCGCACCACAATGCGCAACCGGTTCGGATCGCCCAGGGCGTCGAACAGAGGCGCCGCCTCGAGTATCGCGGTCACACCCGCTGCTCCGACGACAGGTACGTGCGCACCAACTCCGTCTGCATGGCCCAGCCTCGGCTGTTGGCCTCGAACGCATCAGCGCGCCGCGCCTCGGGGAGGGCGTCGAACCCGGACTCGACGATGCGCAGCAGCACCCCGTCCGGCACTTCCGACAGCGTGAATTCGACGAGCGTGGCGGCTTCGGCGCCATAGTCGACGTTCGCTTCGACCGCGAACGGGTGCCAGCGATAGGCGAATCGGCGCGGGGGTTCCACCGCGACGATCTGCCAGGTTGCCTTGGCTCCGGCATGTGGCCGCTGCATCTCGGCGACCTTCTCATCGACCGTGGTGCCGGTGATTGTTGCGGTCACCGAGCTCCCGGCAACAAATGGCCCGTCCACGCGGACACCGAACCAGCGGCCGAACTCCTGCGAGTCGCTGATGGCCCGCCATACCCGGTCCAGCGGCGCGCGCAAGACCACCTGCTTCTCGATTCGATCCGTACTCATATGCAACCTCCTGGTTGCCTTTTAGGTAATCAGATTCGGAGTTCATATGCAACCTTTTGATTGCCCTTTAGCGGGTCAGCAGCAAGAAGAATTCGTGCGACGGGTCGTCCGCCCCGGGACGCCCCTGCGGCGTGTCCCGGGTGATCGGGTGACTCACATCGACCGTGGACGGATCGTTGACGTGCGCCCAGTCCGTCACGATGCAACGCGTGGTGAATTTCCATGTCCCGTCGCGTCTTTCGTATTTGTCGAGATAGCGCCCGCCCACCACCACCTCGGTGTCACCATTGCCCGTCGCGAACGAATGGGTCGCGATGCTGTAGATCTCGCCCTCGGCGATGTCGCCGCTGATGGCGAAGTTCGTCGTGGTGATGTGGTGTTGCATCGACCGGATGTAGGGCCGGGTCGCGGCAAGTGTGCGCAGAAACGTGTCGACCGAACCCGACGAGAAGGAGCCGTGGCTGTCTTCGGCGTCGTCGTGATAAAGGCTGCGGAGCGTTTCGAAGTCGCCGCGGTCGACCGCACGGCAGTAAGCGTGCACGAGCTTCCGCAACGCGTAGTCGTCGAGCATCTCGTGGACGTCGGGTGAGGACATCGTGGAAACGCTACTCAGATGGCGTCCGGATCGTCGGCGAAACCCTCCGCGACGCGGCGAGCCAGTCCGATGGCGGCGCGGGCCCACTCCGGGGTCGCACCGGCCAGCCCGCACGCGGGCACGATGCCGATCCGATCACGCAACACTGACCGGTGCAAGCCGATCCGATCGGTCATGGACACCACGCTGGTCGCGACCTCTTCCACGGCGGGGCGGCGAGCCGGCGCCAGGGACGGCACCACCCCCAACATGACGACTCGGCCGGACTCGACGAACTCCCCGACCGCGTCCAGATCGTCCGCGGTCAACGCGTCGGCGTCCACCGAGACCGCGTCAATGCTGCTGCCCTGCAGGATATTCCAGGGAATCGGCGATGCACAGCAGTGCATCACGACCTCTGCGCCCGCCGCGGACGCGCACAGGTCGAGCATGGCGACCGCGAGCGACTCCTCAATGGCTGCCACCGGGCTCAGCGTCGTCATACCGGTCAACTGACCGGCGACCGCCGCGGGCAGCGACGGCTCGTCGTATTGCACGACCACCGGCGTATCAAGTCGGCGGGACACCGATGCCCGATGCGCGGCCACCCCTTCGGCGAGCGAGGCGGCGATGTCGTTGAACGCGCCGAGATCCGTGATCGCCCGATGCCCGTTCGACAGTTCCAGCCCGGCGGCCAGCGTGATCGGCCCCGGCGCCTGAACCTTGACGGGTCGACCGCTGCCGCGCAGGCCCGCAATCTCCCAGGCCTCTTCGAGGGCATCGACGTCCTCGGCGAGAAGGCTGACCGCTCGTCGCGTCACCGCGCCGGGCCGGGCCGTCACCCGATAGCCGCGGGGGACGGTGTCCAGCGCGATGTCGATGAGCAACGCGCCCGCGCGTCCGACAACGTCGGCCCCCACTCCCCTGGCCGGCAACTCGGCCACATGGGCCATTGCCGCGCCCAACTCGCCGACGATGACTTCGGCGGCCGGTCGCGCGGCCGCTCCCGGCCACGAACCGATGCCGGTGGCGGTTGCGAAAACACTCATCCGAGAACCGTATTCGACCGCGTCCTACTGGCCCGACCCGAGGCCAGGTCGGCACGATTACGCTGGCGGTCACGATGACGACGCGACGGCTGGCGCTGTGCGCCGCGGCACTGCTGGCCGCGGCATGCACGCGCGTGGTGAGTGGCACGCCCGCGACGGAATCCGGTGTCGGCCCGAATCTTTCTGGTGTCGATGTCGAACGGGTACTGCTCGACCAGTCCCGAATGCAGGCGATCACCGGCGGCGGCGAGCATCTGACGATCATCCCGTCGATGGACGCCACGGCCCCGATCGACATCGACACGCTCGCCCGGACCGCTCCACCGCAATGCCGCTTCGTCTACTCCGACACCACGACATTCGGCCCCGACATCGAAGCGTTCCACAAGATCACCTTCCAGGATCCGCCGCACGGCGGGCTGATTTCCGAGGGTGCCGCGGCGTATCGCGACGGCGATACCGCCCGGCGCGCATTCGGGGCTTTGGTGACCACAGTCCACAACTGTGCAGACAGTTCGGCCGGCTACGGCCTCGTCGGCGAGTGGAACGCCGATGACCGCTCGCTGCAGACCCGGCCCGGCGACTGCGGCCGCGACTACCTGCTCAAGTCCGTAGTACTGATCGAGGTCACGTACTGCGGATTCCCCGACTCGGTGTCCACCATCGTGATCTCGAACCTCGCCGCGAACGTCCCGGGCTGAGCCTCTGAGCGCCGAGGTGAACTGGCTGCGAGAAATCAGCCGGATCGCCGCACTGGATGCACATTCGGCGACGTGCTACTGCGCGGCGGCGATGGTGGCGCTGGCGAGGACTTCGTCGCCGGCCGGGTCGCGGCGGTACAGCACCAGCGTCTGACCGGGCGCCACCCCGCGCAGCGGGGAACGCAAACGCACGATCAGTTCCCCGTCGGCCAATTGTGCTTCGGCGTCGACGGTTTCACCGTGGGCGCGTACCTGGACCGCGCAGTCGAGGGCACCGGCCGGCGCCGTGCCCGCGGTGAACACCGGGCCCTGTCCGGTCAATTGCCACACCTCCAGATCGGCCGCCGAGCCGACCTGGACGGTGCCGCTCTCGGCGTCGATCGCGGTGACGTAACGCGGCCGGCCGTCCGGCCCGGGGCCGGCGATGCCCAGCCCCTTGCGCTGGCCGATGGTGAAGCCGTGCACGCCGTCGTGGGTGGCCAGCACGGCTCCACCCTGGTCGACCACCGAGCCGCGGCGCACCCCGATGCGTTCACCGAGAAAGGCCCGGGTGTCGCCGGATGGGATGAAGCAGATGTCGTGGCTGTCCGGCTTCTCGGCAACCGACAGGCCGCGACGGGCCGCCTCCGCACGGATCTGCGACTTGGGGGTGTCGCCGATCGGAAACGCCGCGTGGCGCAACTGCTCCGCAGTGAGCACCGCGAGCACGTACGACTGGTCTTTGTCGGCATCGACCGCGCGGCGAAGCCGGCCGTCGGAGAGTCGGGCGTAGTGGCCGGTGGCGACCGCGTCGAAGCCGAGGGCCAGCGCACGAGCGGCCAACGCGGAGAACTTGATTCGCTCGTTGCACCGCACACACGGATTCGGGGTTTCACCGCGGGCGTAGGACGACACGAAGTCGTCGATCACGTCCTCTTTGAACTTGTCTGCGAAATCCCACACGTAGAACGGGATTCCGAGCACGTCGGCGACCCGCCCGGCGTCGCCGGCGTCCTCCTTCGAACAACATCCACGCGAACCGGTGCGCAATGTGCCGGGAGCGTGCGATAACGCCAGGTGTACGCCGACCACGTCGTGACCGGCATCGACCATCCGGGCCGCGGCAACCGACGAGTCGACGCCGCCACTCATTGCGGCGAGCACCCTCATCGCGCCACCCCCGCGGTGGCGAGTGCGGCCTGCCGCGCCCGCGCGACAGCGCCGGGAATTATTTGCAGCGCCGCATCCACGTCGGACTCGACGCTGGTGTGCCCCAACGACAAACGCAGCGATCCGCGGGCACTGGCGGGATCGGCGCCCATCGCCAGCAGCACGTGCGACGGCTGCGCAACACCGGCCGTGCACGCCGATCCGGTGGAGCACTCGATTCCGTTGGCGTCCAACAACATCAGCAGCGCGTCGCCCTCACACCCGTCGAAGGTGAAGTGCGCGTTGCCCGGCAGCCGGCGGGTGCCGGTGGCGCCGTTGAGGCGGGTGTCCTCGATCGCGGCAAGCACGCCGTCGATCAGTCGGTCCCGCAGCAGCCGAAGCCGTGCGCTGTTGGTCTCGAGCTCGTCGACGGCGATCCGGATGGCGGCCGCCATGCCGACCGCCGCGGCGACATCGGGTGTGCCGGAGCGGATGTCACGTTCCTGTCCGCCACCGTGCGACAGCGGCACGCACCCGACGTCGCGACGGAGCAGCAGCGCGCCCGCACCTACCGGGCCGCCGAACTTGTGCGCCGCCACGCTCATCGCCGACAACTGGCTGGACCCGAAATCGACCGGCAGCTGGCCGACGGTCTGAACCGCGTCGCTGTGCATCGGTACGTCGAATTCGGCGGCGATCGCCGCGAGTTCGCCGATCGGCATGATCGTGCCGACCTCGTTGTTGGCCCACATCACCGTGATCAGCGCGACGTCGTCGTAGCGTTCCAGGGCGTCGCGCAGGGCCGCGACGGACACCGACCCGTCAACGTTGGTCGGCAGCCAGGTGATCTCGGCGCCCTCGTGCTCGGCAAGCCAGCTCACCGCGTCGAGGACGGCGTGGTGTTCCACCTCGGTGGTGATGATCCGGCGGTGGCGCGGCTCGGCGTCGCGGCGAGCCCAGTAGATGCCCTTCACGGCGAGGTTGTCGCTTTCGGTGCCGCCGGCGGTGAAGATCACCTCAGACGGGCGGGCGCCGAGCTTGGCGGCAATCAGCTCGCGGGACTCTTCCATGCGCCGGCGCGCCAGGCGGCCGGTGGCGTGCAGCGACGAGGCATTGCCGACGGTGCTCAGCACAGCCGTCATCGCCTCGACGGCAGCGGGGTGCATCGGGGAGGTGGCGGCGTGATCGAGGTACACCATGACCTGCCCAGGATAGCCGCGGCCGCGCGGCAGTTAAGACGCGAGCACGGACGACCGCTGCCCCTGATCCGGACGCGGCGCCGAGGTGAGGCGGATCGCGGCCTGGCAGCGGCGGGCCAGCTCGCGGCGATCCTCCCCCGGCAGCTGCAGCGATTCGACGTAGATCTTGGCCACGGTGCGGCGGGCGACCATCAATCGGCCGATCGAGGCCAGCAGCGTGTCGCCGCCGATATAAGCCGGGACAGTCGAGACGCTGCCGTCCCGGTGCTGGTAGCGCAGCCGCAGCGGCTGGACCGGGCGACCGGTGTCGACGGCGGCCTGGAACATGGCCGGGTAGAACGGCCCCGAACCCTGGTGAGCCCGCCCCGACAGACCGCACCAGGTGGTGCCTTCGGGGAACGCCACCACGGTGTGGCCGGCGTACAGCCGGGCGGCGACGGTGGCCACCACCTCGGGCAGCTGGCGTAGCTTGGCGCGTTCGATCGGGATGACCTTCACGATGCGGCCCATCATCTTGACGGCACCGGTGGCTGCGACGTCGGCACGGGCCACGAACGACAGCGGCGAGGCCCGCCACCGGCTGGACGGCAGGGTCGCGCCGATGGTCAGGATGTCCAGCCAGGACATGTGGTCGCTGACCACCAGGACGCCGGGCAGGTTGCGGATCGGGCCGCCCGAGACGTCGATCTTGACGCCGAGGCACCACAGCAGCAGCCGGCAGTAGGTCTGCCTTGACTTCGACCAGCCTGGGATCACACCGGCCAGCAGCGGCAGTGCGGGCGCCAACAGCGCGAGCAGGGTGATCCGCCGGGCGACGCGCAGCGCGACGATCACCCGCCGAGTTGCCTGGTAGCCACCAGCGCGTATGCAGGCCGTGTCGCAGGTCGCCCGCGGGAGCCAGGCGTGGTCGCGCAGCGCTGGGGTATTCATCAGGCCACCCGGCTCGCTGCCTCGGTCGCCACCGACATCGACCGGAGTCTTCGCAGGTAGCGGGTGTCGGCCTGGCGCTTGTCCAGCAGCGCCGGGAAATCCCCGACACCGAAGTCGGGGTCGTGGGCCGGCTCGCCGCAGATCTGCGCACCCAATCGCAGATAGCCGCGCATCAGCGGCGGTATGACCGGTCGAGCGGGGGGCGCGATCTCGTCGAGCGTTCGGCCGTCGATGACCACCGGCCGGTACGGGCGAACGCCGAGTTCGGGCGGTGCCGCGTGACGCCGCGTGACGAAATCACGCACGCCGCGGATCTGGGTTCCCGGCGGCTCGCCCTCAACGACGACCGGCACCGACACGCAACCGGTGACGTAGTCGTAGTCGCAGTGGTCCAGATAGGCCAGGATCCCGGCCCACATCAGCAGGACGACAGCGCCGTTGCGGTGGTCGTTGTGCACCACCGCACGGCCCATCTCCACCAGCGACGGCCGTAGCGAATCGAGCGATCTGACGTCGAATTCCGTTGCGGTGTACAGCCCTCCGGCCGCAACCGCGCCGGTCGGGGTCAGCATGCGGTAGCAGCCGACCAGGTCACCGGAGTTCTCTTCGCGGACCAGCAGATGGTCGCAGTGCTCGTCGAACCGATCGGCGTCGAGGCCGTCGGCCGCGCCGCTCAGCGCGAAGCCCGGTTCGCTACTGAATACGTCGTAGCGCAGCCGTTGAGCCGCTTCGATGTGGGCCGGAGCAGTGGAAAGCAGCAAGGAATACCGCGGTTCTGCCGTAGAACGCGTCCCCGAGGCCGGCTTTTCGGCGGCGATGAGGACCGATTCAGCGTTCATCGGCGCCACTGCTCCTCATCGCTGCACTCTCTGCATCGTCGTGTCGCGACTCATGTGCGCCACTGTGGCGCTGTTGATCAGCTAAACGGCATCGGAGCCGTAACGTGTTCGTGCACGGTAGATGACGAAAATCCGCATTTCGGCGTTGCCTGCGTCACAGAATTGGTCCAGTATTCAGCCGTGACGTCTGGCGTTGGCGGGAAATCATTCGATCCAGACGCGCTGCGCGCCAAGTACGCCGAGGAGCGTCAACGAAGGCTCCGTTCGGACGGAATTTCCCAATACGTCGAGATCACCGGCGCTTTCCGCAAGTTCGGCGACGACCCGTGGGCCGACCCGGACTTCAGCCGCGACCCGATTCACGATTCCGTCGATGTCGCCGTGGTGGGCGCCGGCTTCGGCGGGTTGCTGATCGGGGCCCGATGCAAGCAGCTCGGCGTCGACAACGTGCGGCTGATCGACAAGGCCGCCGACGTCGGCGGAACGTGGTACTGGAACCGCTATCCCGGAATCGCCTGCGACGTCGAGTCCTACGTCTACATGCCGCTGCTCGAGGAACTCGGCTACATCCCCACCGAGAAGTATGCCAAAGGCCCCGAGATCTGGGCGCACTGCCGCCGGATCGCCGAACACTACGATCTATACCGCGACGCATGCCTGCAGACCGAAGTTCAGGAAATCCGTTGGGAGTCAACAAGTTCGCGGTGGGTGATCGCCACCGATCGGGGTGACCAGATTCGCGCCCGGTTCGTGGCGATGGCCAACGGCTATCTGCAGAAGCCGAAACTGCCCGGCATCGACGGCATTACGAACTTCAGCGGGCACACCTTCCACACCAGTCGCTGGGACTACGGTTACACCGGCGACGACCTGAGTGGCCTGTCCGACAAACGGGTGGGCGTCGTCGGCACCGGCGCGACGGCCATCCAGTGCGTACCGCGACTGGCCGAGGCAGCCGGGGAACTCTTCGTGTTCCAGCGCACCCCGTCGACCGTGGACGTTCGGGCCAACCGCGCGACGGAACCGGACTGGGCCGCATCGCTGGAGCCGGGCTGGCAGCGGCGACGGATGCAGAACTTCCAAATCCTCACCGCCGGAGGGACTTCCGACGAGGATCTGGTCGACGACGCGTGGACCAGCCTCACCAAGAAAATGCCGATCGTCAACGAGGGCGGCCCCAACGCGGCCGAGTTGGCCGACTTCGCCAAGATGGAAGAGATTCGTGCGCGGGTCGACTCGATCGTGACGGACGTCGCCACCGCTGAGGCGCTCAAGCCGTGGTACGGGTACTACTGCAAGCGGCCCTGTTTCCACGACGAATACCTGCAGGCGTTCAACCGCGACAACGTCACGCTGGTCGACACGCGCGGCCTGGGCGTCGACCAGATCACTGCGGGCGGCGTCGTCGTCGCTGATGTCGAATACCCCGTGGACTGTTTGATTTTCGCCACCGGATTCGAGGTCGGCACCAGCTATTCGCAGCGCACCGGATTCGAGATCATCGGCCGCAACGGGCTCACCCTGACCGACAAGTGGGCCGACGGTGTCCGCACGATGCACGGCCTGCACGTCAATGGGTTCCCGAACTGCTTCATCGAGAGCATCGCGCAGTCCGGCTTCACGGTGAACTTCCCCTACCTGATCGACACCCAATCCCGTCACATCGCCTGGGTGATCGCCTGGGCGCTGCAGCATGGGGCAGTCGAGTTGGAGGCGACTGCGGATGCCGAGGCGGCCTGGGTGGACACGGTCGTCGAGCGTTCCAGCGTCATTGCCGGCCGACGCGAGTCATGCACTCCCGGTTACTACAACCGCGAAGGTCAGGCCAGTGCACGGCTGAACCGGGACAGTTTTTTCTTCGGCAGCCCAACCGAATACGCCGACATCCTGGATGCCTGGCGCACCGCGGGCACGCTCGACGGCTTCGATGTTCGACAGTCGACGTCAGCCAGGTAGCGCGACCCACAGAACGAGGCGCTGCTTTGCGCCCCGCGCCAGCAGGCGTTCGATGAACGTCACGATGGTGAACTCGAAACCATACTTGCGACGGATCACGCCGGCCAGCCGCTGAACGGTCGCCGCGTCGGTGATGACGTCGGCGACCCCTTCGACAGGATGTGCACCGTCGCGGACCTTTCCGCTGCGACTGCAGGGCGCCAGCACCACTCGGGGGTTGTTCCTCGCTCGCTTGGCCTTCCAGCTGTCGGCCGGGGTCCAGAAGAACAGGTGGTCGCCGTCGCGTCCGATCCACATCGGCGTCGCGACCGCCGAGCCGTCCTTTTTGAACGTCGTCAACGAGACGAATTTTTCGGCGCCCAGTGCCGGTACGGCGTCTGCCATCGTGCTCCTTGATCCATGCTGGACACCGACCCGTGATTCGGATTCTGTAGGCAAGGGTATGGCACCCAGATGAGCTCTGACACCCGGCGCTGGTGTTTCGCCGACCAGCTCGGGCCCCATTTCCTGGACACGCCTGACCAGCCGGTGCTGCTGATCGAGTCGAAGGCGGCGTTCGCGCGTCGCCGCTTTCACCGCCGCAAGGCGCACTTGGTGGTGTCGGCGTTGCGGCACCGCGCGGCCGAACTCGGCGATCAGGCCATGTTCCTGCAGACCCGCACCTACCGCGGGGCGCTCGAACAAGTCGACGAACCGATCAGCGTGTGCCAGCCGACGTCGTGGGCCGCCGACCGATTCGTCCGGTCGGTGCCAGATGTCGAAGTGCTGCCGGCCCGCGGGTTCTGCACCGACAGCGACGTATTCGCCCAGTGGGCCGACGGTCACCGCACGCTGAAGCTGGAGAACTTCTATCGCGACGCGCGACGGCGGTTCGACCTGCTGATGGACGGCAACAGCCCCGTCCAGGGCCGATGGAACTTCGACGCCGACAACCGAGAGCCCGCTCCGGGCACCGACGATCTGGGGATCAAGGCGCCATGGCGCCCCGAGGAAGACGAGATCGACGAGCAGGTCCGCGCGGATCTCGATCGCTGGGAGCGTGACGGCGAGGTGTCCTTCGTGGGCCGCGACGGCCCCCGCGAATTCGCCGTCACCGCAGCCGAAGCGCAGCAAGCCCTGAAAGTCTTCGTGCGAGATCGGTTGCCGCACTTCGGCCCTCACGAGGATGCCATGCTCAGCGGTGATCGCTTCATGGCGCACAGCCTGCTGTCGGCGCCGATGAATTTGGGCCTGCTCGACCCGCTCGACTGCGCATACGCCGCCGAAGACGCCTACCGGTCGGGCAACGCCTCGTTGGCCAGCGTGGAGGGCTACATCCGGCAGCTGATCGGCTGGCGCGACTACATCTGGCACGTCTATTGGCATTTCGGCGAGGGCTACCGTCGGCGCAATGCGCTCGACGCGCACGCCCGGGTGCCGAAGTGGTTCACGGAGTTGGACGCCGACGCCGTCGACGCGCACTGCCTGAAAGACGTGCTGGCTCAGGTCCGCGATCACGGCTGGGTGCATCACATTCCGCGGCTGATGGTGCTGTCCAACTACGCGCTGCAGCGCGGCTGGAACCCCGCCGCGATGACCGACTGGTTTCACCGCTGCTTCGTCGACGGTTACGAGTGGGTGATGGTCGCCAACGTGATCGGCATGTCACAGCACGCCGATGGCGGGCTGATGGCCACCAAGCCGTACACCTCCGGCGGCGCCTACATCAACCGCATGAGCAACTACTGCGGCGACTGCCGCTACCGACCCTCCGAGCGGGTCGGTGAGCAGGCCTGCCCCTTCACCGGCGGGTACTGGTGGTTTTTGCAGCGCAATGCCAAGCATTTGGAGAACAATCAACGGATGACCCAGCCGCTGGCCGGCCTGCGACGCCTCAAAGACCTCGATGCCGTGGTGGAGCAACAACGAAACCTGGGTGGGCGGGCGCCCTGATGCTCTCCGTCGACCGGGTGATCGCTGCCCCACCATCGGTGGTGTGGAGCGTTCTGGTCGACCTCGACGCCTGGCCGAGGTGGGGCCCGACGGTCAGCGGGGGGCGGCTCGATCCCCCGCACACCCGGCTGCAGCTGGGTGTAACCGGCAGTGTCCAAACGGCTTTGGGCATCACCGCGCCGTTCGTCATCACCGAGTTCGAGCCGGGTCGGCACTGGGCATGGAAGGTGGCCGGCATCCCGGCAACACATCACCGCGTCGAGCCGGCCGGCAACTACGCGCGAGCGAGTATGGCGGTTCCGTGGTGGGCGACGGCCTATCTGTCGGTGTGCGCGCTCGCGTTACGCCGGATCGACGTCATCGCGACCACCGGACCGTGACCGTCACCAGCCCATGGATCCCGGAATTCCCTTGAAGGGACCGACAATCCAGCTGGTGATCCAGCCGCCGTAGAAGCCACCCGGCTGCGGGATGACAGTCTCACCGTTGACCGTGCAACGATCTACGGCTGCGGCCATCACCGCGATCGCACCGGTGAGCGGCGTGAAGGCCGCCGTGGGGGCAAGGTAGGTCCATCCGGCCTGCGGCGCCACCTTGTCCTCGGTCACCAGGTCGAAATACGTTGCCTCCCCTTTCCATTCACACCAGGACGCGCCGTCCGCGCGACGCAGCACCCCGTCGGCGAAGGCGGCAGCGGGCAGATAATAGGTCGGCGGGTGGCTGGTCTCGAGCACCTGCCAGGCGCGCGTGGTCGAGGCGATGGTGCGGCCGCCCAACTCCACGGTGATCGATCCGCTGAACTCCTGCAGCCTCGGCGGGCGGGGGTAATCCCACACCGACTCCTGTCCGGGTCCTGGTTTGTCGGGCGTCGGCCATGGTGTCACCACCCCATTGTGCCTCTGCGCACACAATGTGTGACTTCGTCCACGGCGGGTAATCTCCACCGTCGGGTCGCACCTGCGCGGCGTTGAAGACGAAAGAGGGTCTAGTGCCGGAAGCTGTGGACACGAGTCGGCCGCGCATCGAGCAGTGGCCCGGCAAGGCCTACCCGCTGGGCGCCACGTATGACGGCTCCGGCACCAACTTCGCGGTATTCAGCGAGGTCGCCGAAAAGGTGGAGCTGTGCCTCTTCGACGCCGACGGCAACGAATCCCGGGTGACGCTCAACGACGTCGACGGCTTCGTCTGGCACGGCTTTCTGCCGGCGGTCGAACCCGGCCAGCGCTACGGCTACCGGGTCTACGGACCCTACGACCCTTCGGCCGGTCAGCGATGCAACCCGAACAAGCTGCTGCTCGATCCGTACGCCAAAGCGATCGACGGGACCTTCGAGTGGCACCAGTCGCTGTTCAGCTACAACTTCGGTGAGCCCGACAGCCGCAACGACGACGATTCCGCGCCCAACATGCCCAAGTCGGTGGTGATCAACCCCTACTTCGACTGGGGAAATGACCGTCCACCAGACCACGAGTACGCCGACACCGTGATCTACGAGGCGCACGTCAAGGGGTTGACGGAGATGCATCCCGACGTCCCCGAGCGGCTGCGCGGCACGTACGCCGGCATCGCGCACCCGGCCATCATCGAACACCTCAAAGACCTGGGCGTCACCGCGATCGAGCTGATGCCCGTGCACCACTTCGCCAACGACTCCACGCTGGTGGACAAGGGGCTGTCAAACTACTGGGGCTACAACACAATTGGCTTCTTTGCGCCGGACTCCAAGTACGCCGCCACCGATACCCCCGGCGGCCAGGTGCAGGAATTCAAGACCATGGTCCGGGCCCTGCACGACGAGGGCATCGAGGTGATCCTCGACGTGGTGTACAACCACACCGCCGAGGGCAATCACCTCGGTCCCACGCTCTCGATGCGCGGCATTGACAACGCCGCCTATTACCGCCTGGTCGACGACGACCAGCAGTACTACATGGACTACACCGGAACGGGCAACAGCCTCAACGTCGGTCACCCGCACTCCCTGCAACTGATCATGGACTCGCTGCGCTACTGGGTTACCGAGATGCACGTCGACGGATTCCGCTTCGACCTCGCCTCGACGCTGGCCCGCGAATTCTACGACGTCGACCGTTTGTCGGCGTTTTTCGAATTGGTGCAACAGGATCCGACCGTCAGCCAGGTCAAGCTGATCGCCGAGCCGTGGGACGTGGGTCCGGGCGGCTACCAGGTCGGCAACTTCCCGCCGCAGTGGACCGAATGGAACGGCAAGTTCCGCGACACGGTGCGCGACTATTGGCGCGGCGAGCCGGCGACGTTGAGCGAGTTCGCATCTCGGCTCACCGGCTCGGCCGACCTCTACGAGCACACCGCACGGCGCCCGGTCGCATCGATCAACTTCGTCACGGCGCACGACGGGTTCACGCTTCGCGACCTGGTGTCCTATAACGAAAAGCACAACGAGGACAACGGCGAAGACAACAACGACGGCGAGAGCCACAACCGATCGTGGAACTGCGGCGTGGAAGGTCCCACCGACGACCCCGAGGTCAACGCGCTGCGGGCCCATCAACAGCGCAACTTCCTTGCGACAACGTTGCTCTCGCAAGGTGTTCCGATGATCTGCCACGGTGACGAACTCGGCCGCACTCAGAACGGCAACAACAACGGGTTCTGCCAGGACAACGAGATCACCTGGGTGCATTGGGATTCGGTGGACACCGACCTGTTGGAGTTCACCCGATCGGTGTCGGCGCTCCGCGCCGCTCACCCGGTGTTCCGCCGGCGCAGGTTCTTCCAAGGGGTGCCGGTCCGCCGACGCGGCGTCGAAGGGCAGCCCGACATCTCGTGGTTTCGGCCGGACGGGTCGGAGATGAGCGATGACGACTGGGATTCGGGATTCGGCAAGTCCGTTGCGGTCTACCTGAACGGATTAGGCATCCCCGATCTCGATGCCCGCGGGCAACGAGTGACCGACGACTCGTTCTTCCTCTGCTTCAACGCCCATCACGAGCCGATCGAATTCACATTGCCGCCATCCGAATTCGGCCCGGCGTGGACACCTGTGGTCGATACCGCCGTGGGAACGACTCCCGAAGATCCGCAGCCGACCCCCGCCGGCCACGCCGTGCGGGTGGCGGCGCGGGCCATGGTGGTGTTGCAAGCCGGTGGCGAATAGACCACCGGCGCAACCATTGCGGCTCAGCCGTGCGGAGCCTCGTTGATCTTGCTGTCCGGCTTGCCCAGCGTCTGGCAGTAGGTGGCCGCCGACAACCGGGTCGCACTGATCTGCAAGTTCGACGGGTCGGCGCCACTCTTGTCTTTGAGCATCTTGCTCACCTCGTCGTTCTGCTTCTTTTCGTCCTGCGTGGTGAAGTCCTTGCACTTGGTGTCACCACCGGTGTTGACGATCTGCGATGCGGAACATCCGCTGAACAGAACCGCTGCGATCGCGAGTGCGGCCGGCGCCACTGACTTCATCATCGAGTCCCTTTCCTGGAACGAATTCGGCAACTGTTTGTACACCGGTGCGGGGGTATTGAAACGCGTAATTGACAGGATTAAGCGAAGCCACTGGCCGCACGCGGCTCAGGAGTCGTCGGCGCGGGTGACGCGGATGCGGATGGGGCCGCGCGCCGGCTGGTCCGGATCGACGACGGCACCGCGCTGGGTGATCTCCACCTCGCCGCCGCGCGCCAGCGTGAAAGCGATTCCGCGACTCTGCTCGGTCAACTCGCGCCAATCGTCGCCGCCGACCGCGCGGGCCGCGTCGGACGGACAGATGCTGGAGTCCGGTCCCCGGTGGTGGGCCAACGCCAGGATCGCCGCCCGCAGGCGGTTGGCGACCGATCCATTGCCCAGCGCGGCCTTACCTGGATCGGCAGCCGGTCCGCTGCCCTCGGCCGCGCGGACCAACTCGCGGTGCGGGTCGCTACTCACCACCCCAGGCTAGTGAGCGAGCCGGCGGCACTGCGGCCGGACGCAATGCAGAAAGCCCCCGACACGCGCAGGCGTGCGGGGGCTTTCGCGTGCGATCAGCCCTTGCGGGTCTTGACCGCCTCGGTCAGCTGCGGTGCGACCTTGAACAGGTCGCCGACGATGCCGTAGTCGGCGATCTCAAAGATCGGCGCCTCCTCGTCCTTGTTGACCGCGACGATGGTCTTCGAGGTCTGCATCCCGGCGCGGTGCTGGATGGCCCCGGAGATGCCCAGTGCGATGTAGAGCTGCGGCGAAACCGTCTTGCCGGTCTGGCCCACCTGGAACTGGCCCGGGTAGTAGCCGGAGTCCACCGCGGCACGCGATGCGCCCACGGCGGCACCCAGTGAGTCGGCCAATTCCTCGACCACACTGAACTTGTCGGCGCTGCCGACGCCTCGCCCACCGGACACCACGATGGTGGCCTCGGTCAGCTCCGGACGGTCACCGGCGACGGCAGGCTCACGCGACGTGATCTTGGTGGCGTTTTCGGCGGGCTCGGGAACCTCGACGTCGACCCTCTCGCCGGCACCGTCGGACGGCTCGGCGTCGATCGCGCCCGGGCGCACGGTGATCACCGGGGTGTCGCCGTTGGCCTGACCCTCGACGGTGAACGCGCCACCGAATATGGACCACACGGCCTTGTTGTCAGGCTGCACGTCGACGACGTCGACCAGCAGACCCGAACCGATCCGGGCGGCGAGGCGGCCCGCGATCTCTTTGCCTTCCGCGTTGGCGGCCAGCAAAACCGCTGCCGGCGAGGCGGATTCGGCCAGCGAGGCCAGGACGTCGACGAACGGGGTGACGAGGTAGCCCTCGGCGTTGTCCGACTCGGCGACGTAGATCTTCGCGGCGCCGGCCGACTTCAGTCCGTCGATGAGGGAGTCGGCGGTGCCGGGCTTGCCCACCACGACCGCGGCCGGCTCGCCCAGAGTGCGTGCCGCAGTGATCAATTCGGCGGTGACCTTCTTGATAGCGCCTTCAGCGTGCTCGACGAGCACAAGTACTTCAGCCATGAGTTATTCCGTGTCTTTCGGTAAGTGGGACGTCTTAGATGATCTTCTGGCCGACCAGGTATTTGGCGATGTCGTTGCCGCCTTCGCCCTCGTCGGTGATCTTCTCGCCCGCGGTCTTCGGCGGCTTGGGGGTGGACGTCAGCACCTTGGAGCCGGCGTTCTCCAGCCCGACCTCGTCGGCCTCGACACCGATCTCAGCCAGCGTCAGCTTGGTGACTTCCTTCTTCTTGGCGGCCATGATGCCCTTGAAGGACGGGAAGCGCGGCTCGTTGATCTTCTCGTTGACGCTCACCACGGCGGGCAGCGCGGCCTCGACGGTGAAGACACCGTCGTCGGTCTCCCGCTCGCCGGTGATCTTGCCGCCTTCCAGCGACAGCTTGCGCAGGTGAGTCAGCTGCGGCAGGCCCAGGTACTCGGCGATGACCGCCGGCACCGCGCCGCCCGTTCCGTCGGTGGCCTCGTTGCCGGCGATGACCAGCTCGGTGCCCTCGATGGTGCCCAGCGCGCGCGCCAGCGCCCAACCGGTCTGGACGACGTCCGAGCCGTGCAGCCCATCGTCGAGGAGGTGAACGGCTTTGTCGGCGCCCATGGACAGCGCCTTGCGGATGGCCTCGGTGGCGCGCTCCGGGCCGGCGGTCAACACGGTGACTGACCCCTCGGTGCCGTCGGCGGCTTCCTTCTCGCGGATCAGCAGCGCTTCTTCCACCGCGCGCTCGTTGATCTCGTCCAGCACGGCGTCTGCGGCCTCACGGTCCAGCGTCCAATCGCCGTCCTTCAGCTTGCGCTCTGACCAGGTGTCCGGGACCTGCTTGATCAGGACCACGATGTTCGTCATGAGAGTGGCTCGTCCTCCTCGAATGAGTCCCGCAGCCGTAGGCGGCAGGACTTAGGTCACGTCTTGTGCACCCCGCACCCGCATGTTACTGACCGGTAACTTAGTGTGGTTTGCCCTCTCACCATAGCGGGTCGTCCTGCAGGTTCTGTCCCCCCGGGCCCCCACAGGCGGCCAGTGCCCTGCCCCGGCCGACGGATTGCCCGGCGTGAAGCATTCGCGAACCCACAGAAAACACCGCCACGCGTTAGCCTGCCTATGCAATGAGCGCATTCATCCCCGATGTTCGGCACGCCTCCGCCGACGCCGCCCTGCCGTTGACCGGTGAACGCACGATCCCGGACCTCGACGTGGAGAACTACTGGTTTCGCCGCCACGAGGTGGTCTACCAGCAGCTGGCGCAGCGCTGCCTGGGTCGCGACGTCCTCGAAGCGGGCTGCGGCGAGGGCTACGGCGCCGACCTCATCGCCGGGGTCGCCAACCGGGTGACCGCGGTCGACTACGACGAGGCGACGGTCGCCCACGTGCGCGCCCGCTACCCGCGCGTACGGGTGGTCCACGGCAACCTCGCCGAGCTACCGCTGCCTGACCGGTCGGTGGATGTGGTGGTCAACTTCCAGGTGATCGAGCATTTGTGGGATCAGCCACAATTTATTCGTGAATGCGCTCGGGTATTGCGTCGCTCCGGGGTGCTGATGGTGTCGACACCCAACCGAATCACGTTCTCGCCGGGCCGCGACACCCCGATCAACCCGTTCCACACCCGCGAGCTCAACGCCGCGGAGCTGACGGAACTGTTGCGCGAGGCCGGCTTCACATCGGTGACGATGAGCGGTGTGTTCCATGGGCCGCGCCTCGTCGAGATGGACGCCCGGCATGGCGGCTCGATCATCGACGCCCAGATCGAGCGGGCCGTCGCCGACGCGCCGTGGTCCGACGACCTGCTGGCCGACGTCGCCGCCGTCGCCGCGGCGGACTTCGACATCGTCGAGGCCGACACGGACCCGGCGCGACCGATCGATGACAGTCTTGACCTGGTGGCGATCGCGGTGCGCCCCGCCGGCGACGATGATGCCGGCGCAGCCGGGATCGAGGAGCGGCGCCAATGATTCCGACCATTAGCCCGAGCGAACCGGTACCCGGGTTGTTCACCCTGGTGCTGCACACCCACCTCCCGTGGCTGGCCCATCACGGTCGCTGGCCGGTCGGCGAGGAATGGCTTTACCAGTCGTGGGCGGCGTCTTACCTTCCACTGCTTGAGGTTTTGCACCGATTGGCCGACGAAGATCGGCACCGGTTGATCACGCTGGGAGTCACCCCGGTTGTGATGGCTCAGCTCGATGACCCGTATTGCCTTGACGGGATGCACCATTGGCTAGCCAACTGGCATCTGCGCGCCGCCGAGGCCGCCAGCCTGCGACCCGGTGACAGCACCGACGGTTCGCCCGCATCAGCCCCGGAAGCGTTGCGCGCCTTCGGTATTCGTGAGATGGCCGAGATCGAGCACGCGCTGGACCGTTTCCACACGCACTGGCGTCACGGCGCCAGCCCGCTGCTGCGCCGCCTGATCGACGCCGGCACTGTCGAGTTACTGGGCGGCCCGCTGGCTCACCCGTTCCAGCCCTTGCTCAATCCGCGACTCCGTGAGTTTGCGCTGCGCGAAGGATTGGCCGACGCCCGACAGCGGTTGGCGCACAAGCCCACCGGGATCTGGGCGCCCGAATGCGCCTACGCGCCGGGCATGGAGCACGACTACGCCGCCGCCGGAGTGGGCCACTTCATGGTCGACGGCCCGTCACTGCATGGCGATACCGCGCTGGGACGGCCGGTCGGCGACACCAACGTCGTCGCGTTCGGTCGCGACCTGCAGGTGAGTTACCGGGTGTGGTCGCCCAAATCCGGCTACCCTGGTCACGCCGCCTACCGCGACTTCCACACTTACGACCATCGCACCGGCCTCAAGCCGGCCCGGGTCACCGGTCGCAACGTGCCGTCGGACAAAAAGGCGCCCTACGACCCCGAGCGCGCGGATCGCGCAATCGACAGCCACGTCGCCGATTTCGTCGACGTGGTGCGGCGCCGGCTGCTCTCCGAATCCGAGCGCATTGGCCGGCCGGCGCACGTGGTCGCGGCCTTCGACACCGAGTTGTTCGGCCACTGGTGGTACGAGGGGCCGGCGTGGCTCGAGCGGGTGCTGCGGGCACTGCCCGAAGCGGGCGTGCGGCTGGGCACGTTGAGCGACGCCGTCAACGAGGGCCTCGTCGGCAGCGCTGTCGAATTGCCGCCCAGCTCTTGGGGTTCGGGCAAGGACTGGCAGGTGTGGTCCGGCGAGAAGGTAGCCGACCTGGTTCAGCTCAACGCCGAGGTGGTCGACACCGCGTTGTCATGCGTCGACAAGGCGCTCGATCAGACGGCGTCATTGGATGGGCCGACCCCGCGCGACCACATCGCCGACCAGATTCTGCGCGAGACCCTGCTCACGGTCTCCAGCGACTGGCCGTTCATGGTGAGCAAGGACTCGGCGGCCGACTACGCCCGCTATCGCGCGCATCTGCACGCGCACGCCACCCGCGAGATCGCCGGCACGCTGGCGTCGGGCCGCCGCGAGGTGGCACAGCGGCTGGCCGAAGGCTGGAATCGGGCCGACGGACTGTTCGGCGCGCTGGATGCCCGAAGGCTGCCGCGATGAAAATCTTGATGGTGTCGTGGGAGTACCCGCCGGTGGTGATCGGTGGACTCGGCCGTCATGTCCACCACCTGTCGACTGCGCTCGCCGCCGCCGGCCACGAGGTCGTGGTGCTGTCGCGGCGCCCGACCGACACCGATCCGAGCACCCATCCCGTCGTCGGATGAAATCAACGAGAACGTCCGGGTTGTCGCGGCCGCGCAGGACCCGCACGAGTTCGCCTTCGGCACCGACATGATGGCGTGGACCCTGGCGATGGGACACGCCATGGTCCGCGCCGGACTCTCGCTCAAGCAACAGCGCAGCGACGACCCGTGGCGGCCCGACGTAGTCCACGCCCACGACTGGCTGGTCGCGCATCCGGCGATCGCGCTGGCCGAATTCTACGACGTGCCAATGGTTTCCACCATCCACGCCACCGAGGCCGGTCGGCACTCCGGCTGGGTGTCGGGTCCGCTGAGCCGGCAGGTGCACGCGGTCGAGTCGTGGCTGGTGCGCGAATCCGACTCACTGATCACCTGCTCGGCGTCGATGAGTGACGAGATCACCGAGTTGTTCGGGCCCGGTCTGGCCGAGACCACCGTGATCCGCAACGGGATCGATGCGGCGCGGTGGCCGTTCGCACGGCGCAAACGACGCAACGGTCCGGCGGAACTGCTGTACGTCGGCCGACTGGAGTACGAGAAGGGCGTGCACGAGGCGATTGCCGCGCTGCCGCGGATCCGGCGCACCCATCCCGGCACCACCCTGACCATCGCCGGTGAAGGCACCCAGCAGGACTGGCTGGTCGAGCAGGCGCGTAAATACAAGGTGCTTAGGGCAACTCACTTTGCCGGGCGACTGGATCACGATGATCTGTTGGCCGCATTGCATCGCGCCGACGCCGCGGTGCTGCCCAGCCACTATGAACCGTTCGGGCTGGCCGCACTGGAAGCCGCCGCGGCCGGGACGCCCCTGGTGACCGCGAACATCGGCGGCCTGGGTGAAGCGGTGATCAACGGTGAGACCGGAATGTCCTGCCCGCCACGCGATGTGGCGCGGCTGACCGAAGCCGTAAACGCGGTGCTCGACGATCCGGCGGCCGCGCAACGCCGGGCCCAGGCCGCCCGCAAGCGTCTGACCGCTGCATTCGACTGGCACACAGTGGCCGACGAGACGGCGCAGGTGTATCTGGCGGCCAAGCGTGCCGAGCGCCAGCCGCTGCCCCGGCTGCCGATCGTGGAGCACGCGCTGCCGGATCGGTAGGCGGTTTGCCCTCCGGCGACGATGCAGGCCGGCAACGGCCTGAGGAGGCGGACAGTGCGATCAGCGCAGGTACCGTCGGCCTCATGGGAATTGAGTATTCGAGCGTCGTCGACGCACCGATCTACGACGTATTCGACTGGCATGCCCGCCCCGGCGCCTTCACCCGGCTGACGCCGCCCTGGTCGCCGATGCGGCTGATCGCCGAGGCGGACTCGCTGGCCAACGGGCGGGCCGAACTCGGCCTGCCGGGCGGTCTGCGCTGGGTGGCCGACCACCAACCGGACGGCTACGATCCGCCGCGTCGCTTCGTCGACGAGATCGGCTCGGACGGGCTGGCATCGCTGCCCGCCAAGCTGGCGGTCCGCTGGCGGCACACCCACGACTTCGAAGAGGTCGACGGCGGACGGACTCGGGTGATCGACCGGGTCGAGACGCCGGTCCCCAGGGCTGCGCTGAAGTCGATGTTCCGTTACCGCCACCAGCAGTTGGCCGACGACCTCGCAGCGCACCGGGAGGCTGCCGCCCACGGGTTGAGCCCCCTCACGGTCGCCATCACCGGGGCGTCGGGCCTCGTCGGGTCGCAATTGGCCGCGTTCCTGTCCACCGGCGGCCACCGGGTGATCCGGCTGGTTCGGCACGCATCCTCGAAAGCCGATGAGCGGCAATGGAATCCAGATAGCCCAGACCCCGGTCTGCTGGCCGGGGTGGACGCGGTCGTCCACCTCGCGGGCGCATCGATCGCCGGCCGCTTCACCGATGCCCACCGCGCCGCGATCCGGGACAGCCGGATCGGGCCGACGCGTCGCCTAGCCGAGTTGATCGGGCACTCCACCGACGGACCCAAGGTGCTGGTCAGCGCGTCGGCGATCGGCTTTTACGGCTACGACCGGGGGGATCAGACGCTGAACGAAGACAGCGAGCGCGGCGACGGATTTCTGGCCGACGTGGTCGCCGACTGGGAGGACGCGACCACCCCGGCCGAGCAGGCCGGTACGCGGGTCGTGCGGGTGCGCACCGGGATCGTGCAGTCCCCCGCCGGCGGGACGCTACGTCTGCTGCGGCCCCTGTTCGCCGCGGGACTCGGCGGGCGGCTGGGCGACGGTCAGCAGTGGCTTTCGTGGATCGGAATCGACGACCTCGTCGACGTCTACCACCGCGCATTGTGGGACGTTGACCTGTCCGGGCCGGTCAACGCCGTGGCCACCGATCCTGTCCGCAACGTCGAATACACCCGGGTGCTGGCCCGGGTGCTGCACCGGCCTGCAGTGCTGCCGGTGCCGCCGCTCGGGCCGAAGGTGCTACTCGGCGACCAGGGCGCCCGCGAGCTCGCCCTAGCCAGCCAGCGCGTGCTGCCCGCGCGACTGCGGCAGGCCGGCCACCACTTCCGCCGCCCCGTCCTCGAGCAAACTCTCCGGCACCTGCTGGGACGGGGCTAGAGACCGCGCGGCGCCGCGCGGACCGCGGCGACGGATTCAGGGGCGCCGGCGAACTCCAGGCGCACCGCATCGCGGCCCGCGACGAACAACAACAGCTCCTGCGGTTCACCGGTGATGATGACGCTGTCGCCGCGACCCACCCGCGCGATCCGGTCGCCGTCCGGAGTCTGCAACACGACTTCGGCGGGCAGCTTGCTCAGCATCACCCGGCTCATCAGGCCGAGCTGACGGCGCAGTTGCCCCGCTGTCGAGTCGTCGAGCACGCGCGGCTCCCAGCCGTCGATGGCCCGCCGCACGTCCTCGTGATGGATGAACATCTCACCGAGATTGGCAATCGGATCGAGCAGCTTGAATGGCGAGTAGATCGGCGGACCGGAAGCCACCTTGTCGACGAGCGCATCCCAGCTGTTCGATCGAGCCACCTTGTCCTGGACTTTTGCGGTGTAGCCGGCCAGTAGAGGCACCGCGATTCCGGGTGTTGCGTCGATTCGCCGTTCTCGAACGATGAGGTGAGCAGCGAGGTCGGTGGTGTTCCAGCCCTCGCAGAGCGTCGGGGCCTGCGGGCCTACCTTGCGGAACGTCGACACCAGGGCACTTCGTTCGCGCTGCGCTGCGGTCATGGGTGCCGCTCCTCCTGAGGTTCGCCGGGCATCGTCAACCTTAGGCGAGTCGGTCCGCTGGCGAGCGAGCCAGATGTTCAGTAAGTTAATCTTTAACTCTGTGAAGTGAACCTGGTCGACCGGTTCGCGTGTTTGTCTTCGCCCTGTGGGAGGTATAGCGCGTGAGTCCGAGGTTTCAGCCAGGCCGCGACCCGATCGTGCGAGGGGGCCTAAGTGGGCGAGGTGCGTGCACTCTCGTTGGCACCGTCCGCGGCACCTGCTGAGCTGGACCAGCAAACCTGGTTGGATCCCACGCAGTTCGAGGTGTGGCGAATCGGTTTGCGCGCCAAGGTTCTCTCCCTCTTGGGCGAGTTCGTTGCCGGTCGGTGCGCCGCCGAGCTCGCCGAGTCGGGCGTCGAAGTGGCCGGCGATATCCTGCTGAACTTTGTTGCGGGCGGGAAATGCCTGCGCTCGACCTTCATGTACCTCGGCTGGCTGGCGGGTTCAGCCGACAGTGAGGAAGCGCTGTTTGCGTCCGCGGGGTTGGAACTGTTGCATGCGTTCGCGCTGCTGCAAGACGACGTGATGGACGCCGCTTCATCGCGTCGCGGCCGCCCTGCCGCGCACATTCAGTTCAGTCAGTGGCACCGGAACCGGAAGCTGTCCGGGCCCGCGGCACGTTTCGGCGAGTCGGCGGCGATCCTGCTGGGCGACCTCTGCCTGATCTGGGCCGAGCAGATGCTGCGCGAAAGCGGCCTGGAGTACCGGAGTCTGCAGCAAGCCTGGCCGCGGTACGACGCCATGCGCACCGAACTCGCGCTGGGCCAATTCGCCGACCTGGCAAGCGATGTCCGCGACCTGCCCTCGATGGACACGGTCTTGGAAGTGGCGCGACGCAAGTCGGGCAACTACACCGTGCGCCGGCCCTTGGAGATCGGCGCGGCGATGAGCGGCTGCAGCGAGCGAACCGTCTCGGGCCTGGGTCGCTACGGCGAAGCGGTCGGCGAGGCGTTCCAACTGCGTGACGACCTGCTCGGGGCCTTCGGTGCCGCGACGGTGACCGGAAAGCCCGACGGCCAGGACCTCATTGAGCGCAAGGCCACCAGTGTGGTCATCGCGGCACACCAGTTGGCCGACCCGTCCACCCGCGCCCACATGATCGAATTGATGAACTCCGACGATCTCGACGACGGCGCCATCGAGCGTTGGCGGTCCCTGATCGTCGCGACCGGCGCCGTGCAGTGGATCGAGGAAAGCATCGACGATCGGGTCGCCTCAGCGCTCATAGAACTCAACCAGCTCCGGATCAACGAGCCGGTAAGGGCCGCCTTGACGAATATGGCCACCGTATGTACGGAGCGAACTGAATAATGCGCAGTGTGCAGGGCCCTAACAATCGCGTCGTCGTGGTCGGTGCCGGCCTGGCCGGCCTGACCGCAGCTCTTCACCTGGCCGGTCGCGGTCGCGACGTCACCGTGGTCGAACGCGAGGACTGGCCCGGTGGACGTGCCGGCCGCGCCGACATTCGCGGCTACCGGCTCGACACCGGGCCAACCGTGCTCACCATGCCCGACATCATCGACGAAGCTTTCGCCGCAGTCGGCGAAAGCCGTTCGGAGCGACTGCAATTGATGCCAGTGGACCCCGCCTACCGCGCGCAGTTCGCCGATGGCAGCAGCCTTGATGTGCACAGTGAGGCGGAGATCATGGCGGAGGCCGTCGCCGAGTTCGCCGGCGCCAAGGAGGCCGACGGCTATCGCAAGCTGCGCCACTGGTTGACGCGGTTGTACCGCACCGAGTTCGACGGGTTCATCGCCGAGAACTTCGACTCCCCATTGTCTCTGTTGAATCCTGCGCTGGCTCGCCTGACGGCCCTGGGCGGATTCCGTAAATGGGACACCATGGTCGGCCGCTACATCTCCGATCCGCGACTGCGTCGGGTGTTCACGTTCCAATCGCTGTACGCCGGAGTATCGCCCCGCAAGGCACTGGCGGTCTACGCGGTGATCGCCTACATGGACACCATCTCGGGGGTCTACTTCCCACGCGGCGGCATGCGCGCACTGCCCGACGCTCTCGCCGCGGCCGCCGCCCACGCCGGGGTGCGGTTCGTCTATGGCGCAACGGTCACGGGATTGCAGCGCAGCGGCAGCCGGGTCTCAGCCGTGCTCACCGACACCGACGAGCGCATCGCGTGCGACGCCGTCGTGCTGACCAGCGAACTGCCGACCACGTACACACTGCTGGGCCGCACACCGCGCCGCATCGGTCGCTTGCGACCGGCGCCCTCGGCCGTCGTCGCGCACATCGGCCGGCGCCAACCGGAGCCGGCGAATCAGGCACTGGCACATCACAACATCATCTTCGGCGAGGAATGGAATCAGACGTTCACCGACATCATCCGGGACGGCCGGTTGATGCGTGACCCGTCGCTGCTCGTCACCCGACCAACGGCCAGCGACCCCAGCCTGGCGCCGCCCGGTCACGATTTGTTCTACGTGCTCGCCCCGGCGCCGAACCTGGAGCGAGGTGAGGTCGACTGGTCGCGAGTTGGCGACAGCTACACCGAGCAACTCATCGATATCGTTGGGGCACGACTGATTCCAGGCTTCCGCGACGGCGCCGAGGTGCTGCACGTCGTCAACCCCGAGGACTGGGCGGCCCAGGGAATGATCGCCGGCACACCGTTCGCGCTGGCTCACACGTTCGCCCAGACCGGACCGTTCCGACCGGCGAACACGGTGCGCGGCATCGACAACGCCGTCCTTGCCGGGTCGTCGACCGTGCCCGGTGTCGGCGTGCCCACCGCAATGATCTCGGGCCGGCTGGCCGCAGACCGGGTCACCGGCGTCGCCGACAAATCGACCCGAACCGTCATCGCGAGAGCCGGTCGGTCATGATCCGCACCGAACTGAGCGCCGCCGGTATCGACGATCCGCAGCTGCGTGAGGCATATCAGCGCTGCCGGACGCTCAACGCCGTGCACGGTCGCACTTTCTTCCTCGCGACGCGCCTTCTCGCCCCGGACCAGCGGCCACCGATCCACGCGCTCTACGGCTTCGCGCGCTACGCCGACGACATTCTCGACGACTTCGACTCGGCGTTGGACACCCCGACCCGAGCCGCGCGCCTGCAACAGCTGTCCGACGAGTTCTTCGCCTCCGACGAGCATCCGGGCAATCCGGTACTGGCCGCCGTTCGGCACACCGCGCGGCGCTACGCCATTCGTGACGAGTTGTTCGACGACTTCCTGACGTCCATGCGGATGGACCTGACGATCACCGACTATCCCGACCGTGATGCGCTCAATCTCTACATGAAGGGCTCCGCCGAAGCCATTGGGCTCCAAGTGCTTCCGATCCTGGGCGTCGTCGTCCCCGCCGACGAGGCCGCTCCCCACGCTGCGGCGCTGGGCCGGGCATTTCAGCTGACGAACTTCCTGCGGGATGTCGACGAAGACCTGGTACGTGGGCGCGTCTATCTGCCGGCCGACGAGCTGGCCGCCTACGATGTCGACCGCGAACTGTTGGCGTGGTGTCACGCCAACCAAACGACCGATAAGCGGGTGCGCGACGCGCTGGCTGATCAGCACGAGATCGCCCGCGGTGTCTACCGCTACGCCGCCGACGGCGTGGCCATGCTCGAGCCTCGATCACAGCCGTGCGTTTCCACGGCGTTGACGCTCTACGCCGAGATCCTCGACCGCATCGAGGACAGCGACTTCGCCGTCTTCAGCCAGCGCGCGACCGTCGGGAATGGGCGGCGGCTGCGGGTCGCCGGAGCCGGCCTGATCCGGTCGTGGCGGGCGCGGCGCGCGCGCGTCGCCGACGACGATGCCCGCAGATCTGGTGCCGCGTAGTGGATCGCTGGCAGTATCTGATTGTGCTCGGTGCCTGCCTGGCGATCACCTTGCCGCTGGAAATCTTTCGTCCCGGCGTCTATCGCCAGGCGTGGCGGGCCGCACGCGCGGTTCTGCCGGTGGCCGCGGTATTCGTGGTGTGGGACGAAATCGCGATTGGGCTGCGCATCTGGACTTACAACCCCGCATACGTCACCGGGGTGAACATCCCGTTCCACATGCCGATCGAAGAGGTTCTGTTCTTTCTGGTCATTCCGTTGTGCGCCTTGCTGACCTACAACGCTGTCAACGCGATCCTGCGACGGGTCAACGGCAAATGACCGGCCTCGGTTACACCGTCCCGGCCCTGGTGTCGGTCTTGGCCGTCGGCGTGCTGGAGTTCGCGGTGTTGCGCACCGGACTGTTCCGGTGCCGGGCTTATTGGCTGTCGATGGTGATCGTGATCGGCTTTCAGATCCTGACCGATGGCTGGTTGACGAAGCTCAGCTCGCCGATCGTGATCTACGACAACCGGCACACCAGCGGCGTCCGGTTCCCGTTCGACATCCCGGTCGAAGACTTTTTGTTCGGCTTTGCCATGGTCACCGCCGTCCTGCTGCTATGGGAGCGACAACGTGAACGTCAGTAACTTCGGCCTACCCCGCGCGGACGTGCCGGCCGCGTTCGATGTCGGCGCCTCCGCGTACGACCGACTGGTCGGCGCCAGCCCGGGATACCATGCGCACCTTCGCCTTTCGGCCCAACGACTCCGTCTGCCCAACGACGGTCGGGGACTGCGGTTGCTCGACGCGGGATGCGGCACCGGCGCGTCGACGGCCGCCTTACTGAGCGTCGCCCCGCACGCCGACATCGTCGCGATCGACGCGTCGAAAGGCATGCTCGACGAGGCGAAGAACAAGTCGTGGCCGCCGTCGGTTCAATTCGTGCACACGCCGGTCGAAGGTCTCGCCGAGAACGGCGTTGTCGGGCCGTTCGACGGGATCCTGGCCGCGTACCTGATCCGCAACCTCGCCGATCCCGACACCCAGTTGCTCGCCCTGCGCAACCTGCTGGCGCCCGGCGCCACCCTGGCGGTGCACGACTATTCGGTGCGCGACTCCCGACTCGCCACCGCGATATGGAATGCGGTGTGCTGGGGCATCATCATCCCGTCCGGCTGGCGGCAGACCCGCGACACCACGCTGTATCGGCACCTGTGGCGCAGCGTGTTGACGTTCGACGGCGCCACACGATTGCGGCAACGGATGCGTGACGCGGGTTTCGTGGCGGTGCACAGCGAGACGATGCCGGGCTGGGAAACCAACATCGCGCACACGTTCCTCGGGGACGCGCCGTGACCGACCGGCATCGCCGTACCTTCCCGGCCCCGCCGGGCCTGCCCAGCGCCATGGCGCTGTCGTCACAGCCGCGGGCCGTCGTTGTCGGTGCCGGCATCGCGGGGCTTTCCGCCGCAACGGGTTTGGCCGAGCGGGGCATCTCCGTTGATGTCATCGAACGCGAGCAGTATCTGGGCGGGCGGGTCGGTGGCTGGACCGAGCAGGTCGACGGCGTCGAGCTGGCCATGAACCGGGGGTTCCACGCCTTCTTCCGGCAGTACTACAACTTGCGTGCGTTGTTGGGCCGTATCGACCCGGCGCTGTCGATGCTGACCGCGGTCGACGACTACCCGCTCGTCGACGGCGCCGGCCGCCAGGACACCTTCCGCGGTCTGCCTCAGACGCCGCCCTGGAACGCCCTGGTATTTGCGTTGCGCAGCCCGACTTTTCGGCTCACCGATCTCCTCAAGATCGATGCCCGCGCCGCGGCGCCGCTTGCCGCGGTCTCACTGCCCGACATCTTTGCGCGCCTGGACCACATCGATGCCGAGACGTTCTTGCAGAGCATCAACTTCCCCGAGGCGGCGCGGCACCTGGCCTTCGAGGTTTTTTCCCGCAGCTTCTTCGCCAGCCCCACTGCACTGTCGGCCGCGGAGCTGGCCACCATGTTCCACATCTACTTCCTCGGCTCCAGCGAGGGCTTGATCTTCGACGTCGCCACCTCCAACTTCGATACCGCGTTGTGGGAGCCGCTGCGCCAGTACCTTGTCGACCTGGGAGTCCGTTTCCAGCAAGGTGTTTCGGTGTCGAGCATCACCAGCGACGGCCAGAGGTTTCACGTCCACACCGACGCAGCAGGGCAGATGGACGCCGACGCCGTTGTGCTGGCCACCGACATCGCCGGACTGCAACGGATCGTCGAGTCGTCGCCGGGCCTCGGCGATGACCTGTGGCGCGCGCGGATCAAGCGGTTGCGGACCGCGCCACCGTTTTTGGTGCAGCGGCTGTGGTTGGACCGTCCGGTGGCCGGTAGCCGGGCCGCGTTCCTTGGAACGTCCGGCCACGAACCGGTCGACAACATCAGCGTCCTCGACCGTTACGAGCGCGAGGCCACCGAATGGGCTCAGCGCACCGGCGGCTCGGTCGTCGAATTGCATTCGTATGCCGTCGAATCCGCGCAACCTCAGAACGCGATGCTCGGTCAACTGCACAAGCTGTACCCGGAGACCAGCGGAGCCCGGATCGTTCACGAGCGAACGCTGCGGCGCCAGGACTGCCCGCTGTTCGCGCCAGGCGCTCATACGCACCGGCCCAGCGTGGTGACCCCGCAACCGGGGCTGCTGCTGGCGGGTGACGGAATACGCATCGACTTGCCCGTCGCGCTGATGGAGCGGGCGTCCACCACCGGCTGGAGCGCCGCCAACGAATTACTGCAGCGGTGGGGCCTCGCCGGCCACCAGCTGTCGACAGTTCCCACCGAGGGCCGTTCGGCGTTGCTGCGCCATCTCGCCGGCCGGGAAAAGCTGGCGCAACGATGAGCATCGGCGACAATGTACGGCGGCGCTGGCCCAAAGATTGGCCACTGCAACCGATTCCGCCCGGCACCTGGACCGGCCAGCGTCCGACCTATCGCGACGCCTCACCGGCAATCATCAAGGCGGCGCTGGACCGGTCGCAACGCCGGCCCACCGGGAACTGGTACACCTTCGCCGCGAGCAGCGACGTCCGCGGCGACAAACCGCTCGGGTTCACCATCGCGGGTGTCGAGCTGGTGGCCTGGCGCGATCGGCAATCCCGGTTGTGCGTCGGCCCGCGCAGCTGTCCGCATCTCGGCGCCGATCTGGCGACGGCCGCAATACACGACGACGACTTGATCTGTCGATGGCACGGACTGTGCCTCGGTCGTGATACCGACGAATACCGCTGGCGCCTGCTGCCCAGCTGTGACGACGGCGTGCTGGCCTGGGTCCGGCTCGACGCCGTCGGCGGCGAGGAGCCCCTCGACCACCCGGTGATTCCGGCCCGGCCGGCCGGCGACACTCTCGACGCCGTCGCGACGATGGTAGGCACCTGTGAGCCGTCCGACATCATCGCCAACCGGCTGGATCCCTGGCACGGCGCGTGGTACCACCCCTACTCGTTCACCCAGCTCGAAGTGCTGACCACGCCCACCGAAGAGGTGGACAGCTTCCTGGTCGCGGTGACGTTCCGGGTCGGCCGGATCGGCGTGCCGACCGTGGCCGAGTTCACCAGCCCGGAGGCGCGGACCATCCTGATGCGGATCGTGGACGGCGAGGGTGTCGGTAGTGTCGTCGAAACCCACGCAACGCCAATCGGTTTGGGCCCGGACAGGCTGCCGCGGACCGCAGTGATCGAGGCGACCGTCGCGCACTCCGGTCGCACCGGTTTCCGGCGTGCGCTTTCCGTCGCCCCGTTGATCACACCGCTGATGCGCCTTGCCGCGGCCCGACTGTGGAAGGACGACCTCGTCTACGCCGAGCGCCGCTATCAGTTGCGGGCACCCAAGCCCTGATCTCTGCCGCGGCCTGCTCGACTCTGGGCATAGGCATATGCGCGCAGATCCGCCAGCCAATGCGGATACATCTCGACTCCCGGAGCCGTGTGCAACACCGGGTCGAAAGACACGTCGCGGCCCGGCGTCGCGTTCGTCAACGTCACCCGCGCCAGCCGATGGAACTCCGACGTCGCCCGGCCCTGTTCCAGGTCGATGCAGATCTCGTCATGCTCGAGCGTGCTACGGACGCCGTCCAGCGACAGTCCGAACTCGTCGATCGGCGTCGTGATGCGGGCCCGCAGCCACCAGTTCGTATCCCGATAACGCAGCGGAGCAAGGCTCGTCATCGACGTGCCGGTCCAGGACGTGACCGGACGAAGCCCGATCGACCGGAGAATTGGGCCCGGCATGGCCGAGGCCAACAAGACGTCCCAATCCCCGCCGGACGACGAATCCCCCAGGCCAACGCGAAACGCCAAGCCGATGATGTCAGGCAGCGCAGCGGGCGTCCCCACTGCCTTCGAGAGCCGGGCCACGATCGCCGCCGACGGCAGCGGAAGCCCGGTGCCGGGCGCCGCCAGCCGTTCGATCACGCCCTCGGCCACCACACCTTCCGGGTGGAAGATTCGCCGACCTCGCAGTGCCGAGCCCCATCGAAACGGCGCGCTGAGCAGTCCCATCACAGTCATGCGGTGCGCATTCCCACTCGGGTTTAGCCGGAAACGGTATGCCCGGCCCGTCGACCCCCTTCCGAGACGATGTCGCGGGCGATCCCGGCGAACACCACGTCACGCAACGGCCTCGACGCGGTCCAAAATGCCTCACCGGCAAGGCCATACGGCTGGAACACCACCCGCTGCCGATAGCGGGAGCGACCGCCGCCATCGCCATCCACCGACAATTCGAGCCACAGCCGCCCCGGCAGCGGAACATCGGCACGCAGCCGCAGCAGCTTGGGGCGATCGACGTGCTCGACGCGCCACCAGTCCAGCGCCTCGCCCGCATGCAGAGCGCGCTGCGACCCGCGTCTTCCGGTGCGGGCTTTTCGACCGGTCCAGCCCCGCAGCGCCCACGCCGGCGGCGCGGCGGACCAGCCGTGCTCGGCGCCGATGGATTCGAACACCTGCCACAGGGTCTCGGGGTCGGCATCCACACGACGCTCCGAGGTGTGCTCGTGCAACGCGCCGCCGGCCCAATCCGGGTCGGTGGGAAGCGGATCGGACGGTGCGTCTTCGTGCCCGGGGCGTGACCAGCGTGTCGTCAGGGCGATGTCACGAGTCCGTTCCAAGGCCAGTTCGACGGCGTCCTCGTAATGCATCAACCCGTCCTCCGGGTCGGGGATGTACTCGGCGATGTCGTGTTCGGTGCATATCACGTCGTTCTCCAACGACTCCATCAGCGACGAGGCCAGCGACCGTGGCAGCGGGGTGATCAGGTTCACCCAATGCGACGAGAGCAATGGCGTAAGCACGGGCACCGGAACGGCGATCCGCCTCTGCAGACCGGCGATCGCGGCGTATTTGCGGATCATTTCGGTGTAGGTGAACGTGTCCGGACCGCCGATGTCGAACACCCGGCTGACGTCGGCCGGAAGTTCGGCCGCCTTGGTCAGGTAGTAGAGGACGTCGCGGACCGCGATCGGCTGGACCTCAGTGCGCAGCCACTTCGGCGTGACCATCAACGGCAATCGCTCGGTGAGGTACCTCAGCATCTCGAAGCTCGCCGAACCGGCGCCGATGATGGCCGCCGCGCGAAGCTCGGCGGTCGGGACTCCGGAATCATGAAGCAGGCGCCCAACTTCGGCGCGCGACGCCAGGTGGTCGGACAACTCCTGGTGCTCGGCGATGATGCCGCCGACGTACACGATGCGTTCCACGCCGGCTTGCGCGGCGGCGTCGGCCACGATCGAGGCGCCACGCGCGTCGACATCGACGAAGTTCGCGCTCAGCATGGAATGGACGAGATAGTAGAGAACCTGCTGACCGTCCACTGCCTGTCGTACCGAATCGGCATCGGTGACGTCGCCCTTGACGACGTCGACATCATGGCGCCATGACACGTTGTCGAGCTTTTTGGGCGTGCGTGCCATCACCCGCACGTCGTGACCGGCGGAGAGAAGTTCCGAAACCAGGCGTACGCCGAGATATCCGGTGGCTCCGAACACTACGCACCGCATCGCTTACTCCCTTTGCCTTGTCACATATCGAGGGCGGCGACCTGCCGCAAGGTGGGTATACCCCGTTTTGGTGGGACCGGTGTGGGAGATCCGAAAGTCCGGTTTCGAACCTCTTTCAAAAGGTTAATATTTCAGTTTATAGTGCTATCTAAGCACGCGGAGACCAGAAACCGCAGCTGATCAGGGGTGGCACCCGATTTCGCGAGGAGGAGTCCCCTCAATGCCAAATGATTTCAGCAAGGGCGACAAAGTCACCTGGAAGAGCCACGGCAAGAACGTCAAGGGCACGGTCGAAGAGAAGATCACCGACGACGAGAAGACCGCCGGCCGCCAGGTTCGCGCGTCGAACGACGAGCCGCAATACCGCGTCACCAGCGACAAGACCGGTGCCGACGCAGTTCACAAGCCGGACGCGTTGCGCCGCGACAAGTCCTGAAGAGGTCGAGTACATGAGTACCGACGATGCCACTACCTGGGACGAATTCCACCACGCCGTCAACATGACCGCCAGTGAGCTCGAGAAGTGGCTCAAAACAGACCAATCAAAAAAAGTAGGCCAGAAATCGGGCGATGGCGAATCTATCGGCCACGAGAGCGGACGGCACATCGTCTCGATTCTGAAAGCGAAGAAGAACGATCTGACAGACGACGACTTCGCGCACATGCGCAAGGTCGTCGGATACGTGAAACGCCATGCGGCGCAACGCCCTTCGGGTGACGTGACGGACACGCCGTGGCGGTATTCGCTGATGAACTGGGGCAACGATCCGATCAAGAAGTAGTTCGTTCCTCGGAAGGCGGACGTGATGGCAATGCTTGAATCCGATGAGTTGTCGCGGGATTCTCAATCCGCGCTGTATGTGGAGGCAGCCCAACTTGTCGCCGATCTGCACCAACGTGAATCGCTCGACGTGTGCGCCCTGCTGCGAAGCCTGATCGAGGAGGCGGCTCAGTCCCTGCCGGGCGCGCAGTACGCGGGAATTACCGTCACCCAGCGACGGCGCGCTGCAGAAACCGTCTTGGCGACTCACAGCTATCCAGCCGTACTCGATGAAATCCAGAATGAATGTCGGCAGGGTCCGTGCCTGACCGCCGCCACGTCGCAAGTGACCGTGCGAGTCGATGACCTCGCCGATGACGAGCGATGGCCGATCTACCGCCAGGAAGCGCTCGCGCAGACCCCGATCCGATCGGTGTTATCGCTCGGGATGCTCAGACAGGGGTCGACCGCTGCCAGCTTGAACTTCTTCGGTGAGCGGACCTACACCTTCGACAACCGCTCGGTCAACATGGGCGTGATTTTCGCGAGTCACGCGGCGCTGGTGTGGAACATGATGCGCCGTGACCAGCAGTTCCGCGCCGCCCTGGACTCGCGCGACGTCATTGGTCAAGCCAAAGGCAGGATGATGGAACGATTCGACATTGACGCAGCCGAGGCCTTTGAGACACTCAAGTCGATGTCGCAAGATTCCAACACGCCGCTGGCTGCTGTGGCACGACGTGTGGTCGTCGGCGACGTCTGAGCTGGCGAGTAAGAAATATGTTCTCGCACAATGGATTTCGTCACGATGTTCGGGTCACCGACTGCGCGAATGACGCGGTCGAGGCGGCTCGCGGTATCGATACAGGAGCGGGCCCATCCGACATTGTGTAGGGTGCTCGCGTATCGTCCCTGATCCAGCCGTTTCCGATACCCTGGATCTGTTCGCTAAGAAGGATGCGGTGAGGTGACCAAGCGGGGCACAAGTAAATCACCTCCCAGTCGGCCACAGCTCGAGAAGCTGATGTCAGCCGATATGCGGGCGGTGACGGCGCAATCCGACCGAATTGGGCGGTACTTCGCGCGTCAGCACGATGTGAGCGGCAACGACTTCCACGCTCTGCTGCACGTCATGGTCGCCGAGACGGCGGGGACTCCGCTGACCATGGCTCAGCTGCGTCAGCGGATGGACGTCTCCCCCGCGGCGATCACTTACCTCGTCGACCGGATGATCGATGCCGGGCACCTCCGGCGCGAATCGGATCCCGCCGACCGGCGCAAGGCGCTGTTGCGCTACGAGGCCAGCGGAATGGAGCTGGCGCACGGATTCTTCACACCGCTCGGCGTCCACCTGCGCGCTGCACTCGCGGACCTGCCCGACGACGACTTGATGGCCGCGCATCGCGTGCTTACTGCGATGGTCGCCGCGATGTCCATCTTCGAGGGTGATCTCGTCGCGCAGCAGCAACCGCCGGCGGCCCGCGTCGCTCCCGCGTCGGACCTGGTCGACTCGAAATCAGTCAATTCTCAGAAGGTGTGAACCGGCGCGACCCCGATGTGGCGCAGCGCCAGGAGATCGGCCGCGCCGGCGCCGTGCAAACAGATCCGTAGCTCTTCGATGAAGCGCTCTAACCAATCCACCACTGCCGCAGTAGATTCGATAGCCGCAGATAATAATGGACGCGCTACGGCCACCACGTCTGCACCCAGGGCCAATGCTTTCGCCGCGTCCATGCCGGTGCGGATGCCGCCGGAGGCGACCAGTGGGACGGCAGGCAGTGCCCCGCGTACCTCCACGATGGCCTGGGCGGTGGGTATCCCCCATTCGGCGAGGTCAGGGAACCGAACCTCGCCGTAGCGGACGAGTTGCTCCACCCGCGACCAGGAGGTGCCACCGGCGCCGGCAACGTCGATTGCCGCCACCGGCAATTCGTCCGACTGACCGGTCAGTTCCGTGATCGCCGAGCCACCTATTCCGTGGCCGACCTCCTTGAGCAGAATCGGGTATTCGAGCGCGCTCGCCACCTGGCGCAATCGATCGAGCGAACCCGAGAAGTCACCGTCGCCGTTTCGCTGGACAGCCTCCTGCAGCGGATTGGTATGCACGGCAAGCGCGTCCGCGCCCACCCGCTTCAACGCATTCGAGATGTCTTGCGCAGCAGCCGCTGTCAGTTGCGCTAGGCCGATATTGCCGAACAGCAACACATCCGGCGCGACATCACGAACGGTGAAGCTCGACGCGGCCTGCTCACCCAGTGCGCTGTCCAACATGATGCGCTGGGAGCCGAGCATCATGCCGATGCCCAACTGTTGTGCGGCAGCGGCCAGATTCTTGTTGATCGTCCCGGACAACTCGGCGCCGCCCGTCATCGCCCCGACCAGAATCGGAGCCAGCAGCGGCGCACCCAGAAATTGTGTGGACAGGTCTACATGGTCGAGGCTGGTCTGCGTCAGCGCGTTGTACGGCAAGCGATATCGCTCCAGCCCGGTCGTCACGCCGGTGTAGGTAACCCTGTCGTCCAGACACACATCGATATGGCGTCGTTTCCGGGTTGTCATCCCGTTGGATTCGGTCGGCACGGCACGTCCCGTCTTCACGTGCTCAGTCCGCCCGCGGTTCGGGCAGTTTGAGCGATGCGAGGTCCTCCTGGTATCGCCGCATGGCCTCGATCAGCGCGGTGAAAACTCTGCCCGCCGCGTGCAGGTCGGCGTCGGGCAAGTCTGCCATCGCGTCATGAGAGTGGCTTCCCAGCGGAGCGAAGAACGCACGTGCGGTGGCCAGCCCGGAATCGGAGTACCGCAGGATCACCTTGCGTCGATCCGCGGGGTCGGACTCCCTTTTGATGTGACCGGACGCCATCATCCGATCCACCAGATAGGTGATCGCGGCGCCCGACAAGCCCATCCGCTGGCGCAGCTCGCCGGAAGTGACCGGCGCTCCGGCGGTTTCGGCAACCATCACGTGCAGTAGTGCCCGAAAGTCGGTGGGACGCACATCATGGACAGCGGCGAAGGCACGGCCGATCTGCTCGGATTCGGCCGTCATCACGCGCAGACAGGCGGTGATCTGCTGCTCGAGTGCGGCGCGACTGTCCGCGACTTGTTCAGGGCCCATGACGTGACTCAGCTTATCCGCAACCGGGTATTACTTCACTTGATTAATACTTAAACCACTGAAATACTTGTCCGGGTCGAGAGGAGTTCAGGTGAACAAACAAACACTCGCCGCGACGACTGTCGCCGTCGGGGGCACCGCAGGAATCGGCAGCGTAGCCAGCAAGCCGCGGATCACCCGGTGGTACTCAAGTCTCAGGAAACCGCCGTATGTGCCCCCCAACGGCGTGTTTCCGATCGCATGGACGACGCTGTACGCCGATATCGCAGTGACGTCCGCGACAGCTATCGATCGCCTGCATGCCACAGGCCGCCACGACGAAGCCCGCAAGTACATCGCTGCGTTAGGCGCCAACCTGATCCTCAACGCGGGATGGAGTTGGCTGTTCTTCAAGTACCAGAAATTGGGCGCCTCGGCGGTCGGCGCGGCAGTGCTGGCGGCCAGCAGCGCCGATTTGACCAGGCGGACAGCCGCGGCCGATCCACGGGCCGGCGCCGCGCTGACGCCGTATCCCCTGTGGTGCGCCTTCGCCACTCTGATGTCCGGGCATATTTGGGTACTCAATCGTCGATGAATCCGGATACCCGCTAATGCCCGCGCTGTTGTGGTTCCGTCGCGACCTCCGATTGCGTGACCTCCCGCCGCTGTTGCGCGCCGCCGCCGACAGCGACGACGTGCTGGCTTGCTTCGTGCTCGACCCGCGCCTGGAAGCGTCGTCGGGTGAGCGGCGAATGCAATTCTTGTGCGATTCGCTCCGACAACTCCGCGATGACCTTGACGGTCGGCTGTTGGTGACACGCGGGCGTGCGGAGGAACGAATTCCCGAGCTGGTCAAAGAGATTGACGCGCCATCGGTGCACGTGTCTGAGGACTTCTCGCCGTATGGTCGACGACGGGATGACAAGGTGCGCGAGGCGCTGGGCGACGTGCCGTTGGTCGGGACCGGATCGCCCTATCTGGTGTCGCCGGGACGGGTGATCAAAGACGACGGCGAGCCCTACAAGGTGTTCACACCATTCTTCGGACGATGGCGGGACATGGGTTGGCGATCGCCCGCCCGCTCGAGCGCCAAGTCCGCGACATGGGTGGACCCCACGCAGTTGGGCAAGCGCGCCAAACCGGTCGATATTCCCGACCCGGGCGCGGACATCGACCTGCCGGCAGGCGAGGCCGCCGCGCGCAAGCAGTGGAAGAAGTTCCTGGACGAGGGGCTCGAGAACTACGGCGACGACCGCAACACCCCGGGACACGACGGCACCAGTCGGATGTCCGCCCATCTGCACTTCGGCACGATCCACCCGCGCACGATGGCCGCGGACCTAGACGACCGCCGCGCCGGTGCCCGAGCGTACCTGCGCGAGTTGGCGTTTCGTGATTTTTACGCCGCTGTACTTCATCATTGGCCGCGCAGCGTCTGGTGGAACTGGAACCGCAACTTCGACGCCATCGAGACCGACACGGGCAAGGACGCCGAAAAGAAATTTGAAGCGTGGAAGGCCGGCCAAACGGGGTTCCCGATCGTCGACGCCGGCATGCGCCAACTGCGCGACACCGGCTATATGCACAACCGCGTGCGGATGATCGTCGCCTCGTTCTTGGTCAAGGATCTGCACCTGCCCTGGCAGTGGGGCGCCCGCCATTTCCTCGATCAGCTGGTTGACGGCGACATGGCGAGCAACCAACACGGCTGGCAGTGGTCCGCGGGCTGCGGCACCGATGCCGCGCCGTATTTCCGCGTCTTCAGCCCGACCAGGCAGGCCGAAAAGTTCGATCCTGCAGGCGATTACGTTCGCCGCTGGGTAGCCGAGCTCTCCGACGCCAAAGACGTCACGCTGACCGCGGGCGAGCGCCCGGCCGGCTATCCCGAGCCGATCGTCGACCACAGCGCGGAACGCACCGAGGCGCTGCGCCGATACCAGGGCATCAGTTAACGAGCGGCCTTCTTACGCTCGATGTCGGCCAGCGCGGCAGCCAGCTCGGCGCGCTGCGCGGCCGAGGTCTCCCACGCCAGCTGGCGGTTCTTGACCACCTTGGCCGGAGCGCCGACCGCGATCGAGTAGTCCGGCACCTCGCCCCGGACCACCGCGTGCGATCCCAGCACGCAGCCTCGTCCGATCGCGGTGCCGCGCAGGACGGTGACCTTCACTCCGACCCAGGTGTCGGGTCCGATCCGCACCGGGGCCTTGACGATTCCCTGGTCTTTGATCGGCAGCGTGATGTCGTCCATTCGGTGGTCGAAATCGCAGATGTAGCACCAGTCGGCCATCAGCACCGAGTCGCCGAGTTCGATGTCGAGGTAACAGTTGATGACGTTGTCGCGACCGAGTACCACCTTGTCGCCGAATCGCAGCGAGCCCTCGTGGGCTCGGATGGTGTTCTTGTCGCCGATGTGAACCCAGCGCCCGATCTCCAGCTGCGCCAGTTCGGGCGTGGCGTGGATCTCGACACCCTTGCCGATGAACACCATGCCGCGCGTGATGATGTGGGGGTTGGCCAACTTGAACTTCAGCAGCCGCAAGTAGCGCACCAGATACCACGGCGTGTAGGCGCGGTTGCGCAACACCCATCTCAGCGAGGCCAGCGTGAGGAACTTGGCTTGCCGTGGGTCGCGCAGATTCGAGCCCCGCCAGCGGCGGTGGATCGGGGCTCCCCACATGCTCGTCATGGCCGGAAAGCCTACTGCTGCTGCGAGACGCGGCAGGCAATCGGCCCTACCCGAGCTGGCACAGGTTACCCTCGGCTGTACTCGATTTCTGCTGATGGCCGACGTGCCACCGCGTTCCGGGAAGGATTTGGAACCCACACCGTGTCCTGGCCGATCCCCCGCCGTGCGCTGCGACATTGGTCATCGGTGGCATCGACGATCGTCCTAGCCACGGTCGCGGCGGGTTGCGGCAATACCGACGCCTGGGTCGACACGGTGCCGGCCCAGGGTTGGCCTGCGCAGTACGGCGATGCCGCCAACAGCAGCTACAGCCCGACACCCGGCGCCGACCGGCTGAGCCTGCGCTGGACCCGCTCGGTCAAGGGATCGCTGGCGTCGTCGGTCGCGCTCAGCTCACGCAACTGGCTCGCCGCGAATGCTCAGACGCCCGGCGGCTGTTCGCTGATGGAGTGGGAGAACGACGACAACGGCAGACAGCGCTGGTGCACTCGGCTGTTCCAGGGCGGCGGCTTCTCGAGCCCGTTGTTCGACGGCTTCGACAACCTCTATGTCGGCCAGCCCGGGGCCATCCTGTCCTTCCCCGTCACCCAATGGATTCGCTGGCGCCGCCCGGTGATGGGAATGCCCTCCACGCCAAGGATTCTCGGGCACGGTCACGTCCTGGTCGTCACGCACCTGGGCCAGGTTCAGGTTCTTGACGGCCATCACGGCACGGTGGTCGGCAACTCGGTGGACCTGGTGGACAACGTCGACCCCCGCGACTTCACCCGCGGGCTCGCGGATTGCGGGCCGGCCAAGGAGGGTTGCCCGGTAGCGGCCGCCCCCGCCTTCGCGAAAGACAGCGGGCTGATTGTCGTCGGCCTGTGGGAGCCGGGCGCCCCGGCGCCGATCCTGGTCGGGCTCAAGTACCACCCCGGGCAGGATCCGCTGCTGACCCGCGAGTGGACCAGCAACGCCGTCGGCGCCGGAGTCGAGGCCAGTCCGGTGGTATCCAGCGACGGGTCGACGATTTACGTCAACGGTCGTGACCAGCGACTGTGGGCGCTGCGCGCCGTCGATGGCAAGCCGAAATGGTCGGTGCCGCTGAAGTTTCTGGCGCAGACGCCGCCATCGGTGACACCGGAGGGACTCATCGTGTCGGGCGGTGGCCCGGACACCCGCCTGGTCGCTTTCAAAGACGCCGGGGACCACGCGCAGGAGATCTGGCGTCGCAACGATGTCAGCCCCTTGGCGACGTCCAGCCTCGCCGGAACTGGAATCGGCTACGCCGTGGTGACGGGCGGCCCGGGCGAGGGTGCGCGCGGAATGACGCTGCTGGTCTTCGATCCGCACAGCGGCCGGACGCTCAACAGCTATCGATTGCCCGAAGCGACCGGGTATCCCGTCGGCGTCTCGATCGGTCGTGATCGCCGTGTCGTCACCGCCACCAGCGATGGCCAGGTGTACAGCTTCGCCCCGCGCTGATGTCTAGCTTTTGATTGCCAGCGGCGGGATGGCATTCCGCGGGACATGAACCTGGCTGGCGCCGGCCAATGAGGGCAGGAGTTCGCCGGGCGCGAAGTAGAAAATCAGCTCGTCGTCGGTGATGGCAAAGTTTTGATAATGCGAGGCGTCCAATCCGGAGCCGGGTGAAATGGCGGCGCCCAGTCCGGTTTGCTTTCCGACTTCCCGTTGCACAATCGGAAAAATGGATTCCAGCGGCTTGGTATTCGGCACGAAAAGCGTGTCGAACGTGATCGCCTTCTGCCCTGCCACGTCGTAATTGAAGCCCTTGTAGAAAGTGGACGGTCGCGGGCCGCCGAGGTCTTCGAAAACTTTTAGCACCACGCTGCGGGTCCCCCCGGGCGCTTGGCCGGAGTGGAACTGCTCGGAGGTGACGTCCATTTGGTAGGGCACATCCCGCGGACCGGAGGCCTGCGATGACGTTTGAGCGACATTGACGAAACCATCACGGTTCTGGCCGAGGAAATCGGTGAGCGCCTGGTCCGGATAGTCCGCTGGGAATGTCATATTGACCGTGTAAGCGGGTGTCACCGCGTGCACGTTGCACATTTGGTCATCCTGCAGAACGCCGCCCAAGTTCGAACACGCCGAGTCCGCGGCCGCGACCGCGCCGCCGGGCCAGCCCAGCAGAACTCCGGCCGCTATCAGCGCGGCCGACATCATCTTGCGCATCGGTCGACTTGTCCTCGCAGACTCAGAACGGCTGAAATGCCGTCTCGCCAGCGTACCTGGCCCCCGTCGCGACGGACTGCAAACGTGTAGCGGATGAGCGCCTGCCCAGGTCAGCGGCCACCGTCCTCCCTAACGGCGGCCGCCGACCCGGCAGGCGGGTCTGTTTAGGACAGCCCGGCGAGTTCAGTCCAGAAGTTGCTCAGGTCGGTGGCTGTGCCCGCACCGTCGAAGGCCGACACAAGGTCGGTCCACAGGTTGCTGGTGTCGGCCACCGCACCGGTCGCGTCGGCACCGGACAGCAGGTCGGTCCAGAAGGCTGTGCCGGACGTCAACGCACCCGAGGTGTCACCGGAAAACAGGTCTGCCCAGAAAGCGTTGCCGTCGGCGAGCCCGGCCGAACTACCCCCCGAGAGCAGATCGGAGACGTGGTTCGTGCTCTCGGCAGCGGCCGCGGTCGTCGTCGATCCGCCGTCGCCGTAGAACTTCAGGATATCCGCCAGGTAGTCGCCACCTTGAGCGTGAGCGGTCCCCAAATTGCTGCCCTCGACGTAAGCGCCGTCGTAGTTGCCTGACCCCGCCTCGTTACCGCCGGCCCACGCGGTGTTGTTGTTTCCGAAGATCACGGCGTAGTTGAAGCTGCCGGGGTTAGAAGCATCGGTCGTCCCCGCCAAACCATGGCTGTTGTCGCCAAACACGAATGCCGTGTTGTCGGCCGAACTCCCTGCGTGGTCTGCGTCGATGCCACCAGCGATGGCGGTCGAACCATTACCGTCGACGCTGGCGTAGTTGTTGGTGCCGAACGCATAGGCATTGGTGCCAGCGCCGTTTGCGATCGCAATGTCACCGTTGGCCCCTGAATAGGCGTGGGCGGTGCCGTCCTGGAACAGCGACATTCCGTCGAATGAGATGGCTAGGTTCAAAGCCGGTGTGGTGTCCGCTGCCGACAATGCGCTACCGGATAGAAAGCTGTCGACCGTCGACAGCCAATCGAAGGACGAATCCGCCGACGCAATTCCTGGCGTTGCGAAGGCCGCCCCGCCAATACCTAACCCGATGGCCAGCATTCCCAGCCGGGTCAAAGCACGAGTGCTGCTCATGGTTATCCCCTTTCCCCCGACGCGCTAGGTGCGCGCCTTATAACCGTCGGCATCCACCGCGCCGAGTCGCCCTAGCTTATGCGTAAGCGTCAATTCTGATCGAACAAAGTCTAATAATTTTGGAAAAATTCCTCAGCCCTTTTTTGGACGACCAAAGCCGATTGCAAGTATTGCGTCTTACCGGGAGAAGACGCATTTCGCAGGCTTTTAATCAAGATCAGAGGCCGCCGGTATGGTTTTTGCGCACCTCGACCGAGTGTCGAGACCAAGATCAAACTGAGAGATACCGACCATCTTCTTAGAGGATGCGTTCGATCGTCCGGAAAGTTCCACCGATGATCTGGATCAAGACCGCGAGTTCGCATCATTGTTCAGCGGGAAAGCCGACAAAGTGTTCACTGAAAATTTTGGACTGATACAGAAGGGCGATCAGCGATGAGTCGACCGTCGCCCCGGTTTGTTGCAGCTCGGTTTCTTCGGCTTGTCGCAGCCGAGGGACTGGACGTGGTTCCCGCGTTCCCCGGCGACGGCACTGCCGCCAGCGCTGCCGACAGTCACGCCCGAGCCGGCCACTGTTGCGTTCGACGCGTATGGCCGGGCGTTATCCGGCGCCGATATCAGTAGTCCGCTGATCATCAAGCTCGACACCAAGAGGCCCACTCGGGCGATACCACGAGAGTTCATCGGTGAACTTCCTTTCGCCGACGGCCTGGCCGGCAACGCGGAATCGTTCGGACTCGTCTACCAATTCACGGTAAGTCAAAGCCTTTGTTAAAACCAGGTTACCTGAGAAAAATTCATCAGTTAGCAAGCTGGAGTCAAAGTTGCGCCGCGTAATGCCCGTTGACGTGTGTTAACGGCCGAAACGGGGCATAACCGGCTGCCGTAGCTGTCGGCGTCGCTGGCAAATTTGCAGAGGCGTCTCGGGGGAACCTGGCGGGTCCGCGCTGAGGTCTTAACGCGAAACCCACCAGGAAGCCGATGGCGGCTGCATCGATGTCGCGCAGCCGGGGGCGGCGGGAACTTCAGCGGCCACATCATGTCCCGGTGATGCTTTAGCTGCAGCCCTGCCGAGTCCCCGGCGCGCTTACATCAGTCTGCGGCCCGCACCGGCCCCAAACCATGGGGAGATCTCCCTATTTTTGGTGCGCAGGCGCAGCAGCATTTCATCGCGACGGCCGGCAGACGAACGCCGTTCCCTGCGCCGCCGCGCCGGACCCGATTCGCGTGATCACCACCGACAACGACTGACCGCCGCGCAGGGTCATGCGCCGCCGAAGCGCGTCGGGATCGACAGCCACACCGCGGACCAGGATTTCGAGCGGGCCGCAGTCGAGCCTCGCCAAGGCCTGGCGCAGCCGCCGCTCGTCGAACGCCAGCTGCTCGAGAAGCTCGAATCCACGCAGACCCACGGGCAACTGGTCCCCGGACAGGTAAGCGATGTTGGGATCGAGCTGCCAGAGGCGGTGCCGCGCGGCGAAGTGACGCACCAGACCGGCCCGGACCACCGCGCCGTCGGGGTCGACGATCCACCGGCCCGCGGGCCGCACCGGGCAATCGTCCGGCTCGGCGTCGGTGAAGTGCTCGGCACGGTCCAGAATCGTGGCCCGTCGGCGCACACCCGGCTCGGCCAGGCCGGTCGACCACAGACACGCTTCTCGCACCGAACCGCGATACGACGTCACCTCGATCTCGCCGACGAATCCGAGTCGTGTCACCGCGTCGAAATCGACTCCGGGCGCGCACTTCACGGCCATGTCGCGTCTGGAATAGGTATCGATCAGCTCGTCGAGGGCGGGCTGATAGTCGCGCGGATCGAATCGACGCCGACCGCCGCTGCGCCGCGCCGGGTCGGCGAGCACCACCGTGTCGCGGGTGACGGGATGCAACGCGTCGGCGCGGCAGAGGTCGACGGTGCCGGCGAGATTATGCCGCGCCATCGCGAGTCGAACCGGATCGATGTCGCTGCCGAGCATCCGGGCGGCCGAGCCGCGCAGCGCGGCGAGTTCGGTACCGACCGAACACGTGACATCGTGAACGACTCTGCCGCGCAACCGTTTCGACCTGTGCAGCGCGACCGGTGCGGCACTGGCTTGCTGCAGCGCATCGTCGGTGAACAGCCACTCGTGGCTACCCGGCAGTGCGGCGAGCTTGTCCAGCGCGCGACGACGCAGCAATACCGTCTCCACCAGGAGCGGGGTTCGATCGCCGAATTGCTTGCGCAGCATTGCGATATCGCGGACCCGGTCGGTCAGCGGACGGTCCGCGACCACGGCCAGCGCGGCCGACCCTTTCTCCGACGTCAGGTACGCGACGTCGTCGAGGGTGAACTTCAGGACGGCTTGATCCCGGTGATCTCGACGTTGTAGAACCAACCCTTCGGCACCAGGTGCCGCCATAGGTTGGCGTCGGCCCAGCTGAGCACCTTCCAGCTGGTAAACGCGAAGTTTGCCCAGGCCCACCCCAACTTGTCCGGCTGCACCGCGTACTCGAAGGTTCGCAGCGGCCAGCCGAGCATCGCAGCGGTGAACTCGACGGTGGCAGTATCGACGTCGACGGCACCCGCTGACCTGGCCATCCGCTCCAGCTCGGCGGGGGAAAAGGTGTGCAGGTCGACGATCGACTCCAGGGCCGCTGCACGCGAGGATTCGTCGAGCTCAGCCTGCGGCCGCCGCCAATCGTCGAGTCCGGGCAGCTTGGTGGCGTTGGTGGCGACCCGCCAGGTCAGCGTCGACAGCGTGCGCGCGTAGTTGTTGCCGACGGTGGTGGGCTCGCCGGCGAACACGAACCGGCCGCCCGGTCGCAGCACGCGGAGCACCTCGCGCAGCGTCAACTCCACGTCCGGAATATGGTGCAGCACAGCATGTCCGACGACCAGATCGAAGGAGTCGTCGTCGTACGGGATGCGCTCGGCGTCGGCGACGCGACCGTCGATCTCCAATCCCAGCGACTGGCCGTTGCGGGTCGCGACCTTGACCATGCCCGGCGACAGGTCGGTTACCGATCCGCGCCGCGCCACCCCTGACTGGATCAGGTTCAGCAGGAAGAAACCGCTGCCGCAGCCCAGCTCGAGGGCGTTGTCGTAGGGCAGCCGGTGGATCTCATCGTTCGGGACGACGGTATCGAAGCAGTTCCGGGCGTAGTCGATGCAGCGCTGGTCGTAGGAGATCGACCACTTCTCGTCGTAGTTCTCCGCTTCCCAGTCGTGGTAGAGCACCTGGGCCAGCTTGCTGTCGTGGCGGGCGGCCTCGACCTGCTCGGCGGTGGCGTGCGGCTGCGGCGCCGGGTCGGTACTGGTCATGGTCGCCCAGCTTATAGCGGCGATCGTAAGCACGGCCAAGCCGGGCGCAGCGGGTCAGCGCCATGAAATATGTCCGGACGGCTCGCCGGGCATCCTGCTTATCCTGCGGAACTGACCGTGACCAAGACGGCACCGGCCCCCGGATTGGAGGCGATCACCAGTTCGGTCGCGTTGGGGGCCGAAACGACCTCGCCGCCGGTCACGCTGACCTGGTAGCCGTGCGGAAATTCGACGCTCGGCACTGAGATCGTGGTGTGCGAGCCGGCCGGGAAGCTACCCAGGCCGTCGGGCTCCTCGGTGGAGTAGCTGAACTGAAGGGTCCCGTTCTCGAAGGAGTAGGACTCCGGGGTGCCGGAGACCAACTGCGGGTAGGGCTCGGCGAGCGTCTCCAGGTTGGCGGTGTTGACGTTGGCGCCAACCGGTGACTCCATCGGGTTGTAGACCAGCGACTCGGAGCTTGGCGGGTTCGCGCTGGTGGTGATGTCGTTCTGGCCTGAGTAGGCCCACTCGGTCCATCCGAGCAGGTGCTGGTCGGCGCCCTGCATTGGCCCGAGGATCTGCGCCTGGTCGCTGGTGGCTCCGAACTCGCTCATGAATGCCGGAATCCCGTTCGCCTGCGCATAGCTCTCGGCGTTGCCGACGATCGCGCTGACGCTCGGGATGCAGCCCAGCGGGCCGAGGTCGAATTCGCAGTAGTCGTGGAAAGACAAGACGGTATTCGTGGCGTCCACATGGCCCAGCTCGATCGGCAGGCCCGCGTTGGCAAGGACATTGGGTTCGAAGAATATCGGCGTGGTCGGGTCGACAGACCGGATCGCGTCGGCCCCTTGGTCGTAGAACGGGGTCAGCTGCTGACTGTCGAAAAACGGGCTGCCGAACAAGGTCGGCAGGAACGTCGATATCCCCGGGGACGGTTCGTTGATGAGCTCGAATCCAGCCACGTTCGGATTGCCGTTGAACGCACCGGCGACGAATTGCAGCATCTGCGAGTAATTGTCTTCGAGCCCAATGCCGTTCGACGCGTCACTGTTGGTCCAGAGCGACTCCCAGGCCTGCTGCTCGGCAGGGTTGAAGAACTCGTTGTACGGGAAAGGCAGCGACGGGTTGGCACCCCCATCGGTGATCGTCGCCCAGTCCGGCGCACCTTCGCCGCCGAATGCGGTGGCGTAGGCGTCCTGGTGGAAGTCGATGATGCTGTAAATGCCGTGGCTGCCCAGAGTTTGGACGGTCTGCTCGATCGAGTTCAGGTAGGCGGTGTCGAACATGCCGGGCTCGGGCTCGAGGTCCGACCAGATGACACCGACGCGGACTGCGTTGAAACCGTTCTGGGCCAAGAACGCGGCGTCGTCGTCGTTGAAACCACCGGCTAACGGCTCGCCGGGTGCCACTTTGTAGACCTCGTTGAGCCCGTGCAGCAGGACGACCTGCCCGTCACTGTTGGTCAGCCAGTCGCCGCTGGTGGTCAGCCCGCCATCGGTCGGGATCGTGGGCACCATGCCGAAGTCGCCGACCATGCCGTGCTCGCCGAACACGCCGGCATTGCCGCCGGCCCCGCCGAGCGCGGGCAGCCCGGCCGTCGTGAGCCCCGCCCCCGCGTTGCCGCCGTCACCGCCGATGCCGAACATCGACCCGGCGTTCCCGCCGTCGCCGCCCGCAGCGCCCGCACCGCCTGCTCCTCCCTCACCGCCGCTGCCGAAAAAGCCGACCGCGTCGCCGCCGGACCCGCCCGCCTGTCCGGGTTCAATGCTGTCCCAGCCTTTTCCACCGTCGCCGAGCCACAGCCCGCCGTCGCCGCCGCTCGGGTCGAGCGCGGTACCGTCGGCGCCGTTGCCGATCAGGAACTGGCCAGACGCCAGGTTGAGGGCGTGGTCAACCTGCTCACCGAACGAGCTGTTGATCCAGCTCTCGACGCCGGCATGCAGCGGGTCGTAGATGTACTGCTGGAAAAGCCCTGCCGCAGAGAGCGTTTCGGCGCCAGAGGCGCTCGCGTTGAAGGCCTGCTCGATCGCTTGATTGCCGACCTCGGCGGACGCCGCACCGGCGACCACGTTGCCGAGTACGTCGCCGAGACCGAAGTCGTCGGCGTGTGCGCCCGGTGAGACGAACAATGCCGTCGCCGCGAATGCGGCACCGAGACCGAGGCTCGTTCGGAAGATCACTGCGACCTCCCTGAATGACGACGGTGTGAGCTAGCCCATACCTTAAGTCGACTGAGGCGTCGGTCGTCGCAAATTCGCGTCGAATACTTCCAGGTAGCGGCGTCGCTCAGCGTCCCATCGCTCGGCGGGAGCGACGCGGTAGACGTCGTCAAGGGCGGCCTTGGCGGCGGCGAGCGCGGCGTGAGGCGCGTCGACGAAACGACTGGCCCAGGCCGCGGCGGTGTCGTACACGCCGTCGGGGGCCGCCAGCTCATCGATCAGTCCCAGTGCCTGCGCCTCCTTGGCGTCGAAGAACCGGCCGCTGTAGATCAGCTCCTTGGCCTTGCTCGTTCCGACCGTGCGCGCCAGCCGCGCCATCGCGTCGCCGTCGGGAACCAGGCCGGCCAGGATCTCCGTCGCGCCGAATCGGACGTTGTCGCCGCTCACCCGCCAGTCGGCGGCCAGCGCCAGGCCGAGTCCTGCGCCCAGCGCGTATCCGGTGATCGCGGCGACGGTCGGTTTGGGGATCGCGGCGACGGCGTCGACGGCGGCGCGGTGCACGCGTATCCAGCTCTCGGCCTCCGACGCGGCCAGCGTTCGCAGCTGCGCCATGTCGTCGCCGGCGGAGAAGATCTCGTGGCCGCCGAAGAGGATGACCGCGGAGATGGTGTCGTCGCGACCCACCTCGGTCGCCGCCTGCTCGATCTCCCGGTACACCTGTCGCGTCAGCGCATTGGTCGGCGGTCGCGACAGCACGACGGTCCCCACGCCGGGGCGTTCGGCATCGGAGTGGACGCTGACGAACTCGCTCACAGGTGCCATCCCTGGCCGCCGGCCTTCCGGGCTCGGTGATAGCGGTCGGAGTCGAAGAACTCGAAAATCCAGTTGTCGCCGTCGATTTCAACGTTCGGTTGTACGGTCACTATCTGACGCTCGACGGCCAGCACATCGGCGACGGTGTGCCCGTTCAACGAGTCCAGCTGGGTCCAGGTCGGCGGCAGCAAAAAGCAGCGGCCGCCTTCGAAATCGGCGATGGCGGTTTGCGGCGTCGTCCACTCCGCACGGTCGGATTCGGTGTTGTCGCCATCGGCGCGCTGCCCCTCGGGGAGCGCGCCGACAAAGAAGTACGTGTCGTAGCGACGCGTGCGCTCGGCCTCAGGGGTGACCCAATTGGCCCACGGCCGCAGCAGATCTGAGCGCAGCACCAGATTTTCGCGGCGGAGGAAGTCGGCGAACGACAGCGTCCGGTTGTCGAGGTCGCGGCGGGCGTCGGCGTAGACCGATGCGTCGCCGACGATTCCGTCGGGGTCGTCGGCTGGGCCGGCAAACAGGACCCCGGACTCCTCGAACGTCTCCCGGGCCGCCGCACACACCAGCGCCGCGGCCAGCCCGCTGTCGGTGCCGAAGCGCTCCGCCCACCACTGCGGCGGCGGTCCGGCCCACGCGATGTCGGCGCTGCGGTCGCGGTCGTCGACGCCGCCGCCGGGGAACACCATGGTTCCGGGGGCGAACTCCATCTTCGAGTGACGGCGCATCAGGAAGACGTCGATCCCTTGCGTCCCGTCGCGCACCAGCATCACCGTCGCGGCCGGGCGCACCGGCAGCGGTACGAACGTGTCGTCAGTCATAAACGCCTCCGATGAGCCGCGCGGGTGCGGGTGCGGCGAGCGAAATAGCGCCCGTCGAGCACGTCCACCTCAATCGACTGGCCGAAGGCCGCGGACAAATTATCTCCGGTCAGCACGTCGGGCAGCAGTCCCGCCGAGACGACCTGCCCCTGCGATAACAGCATGCAGTGGCTGAAGCCGGGCGGAATCTCCTCGACATGGTGGGTGACCAGGACCAGCGCCGGTGCGTCGGGGTCGGCGGCCAGGTCGGCCAGCCGCGCCACCAACTCCTCGCGCCCGCCTAGGTCGAGGCCGGCCGCGGGTTCGTCGAGCAGCAGCAGCTCGGGATCGGTCATCAGCGCGCGCGCGATCAGGATCCGTTTGCGCTCGCCCTCGGACAGCGTCTGGTAGCGACGGTCGGCCAGATGCTCGGCGCCCAGGCTCTCCAGCATGTCGACGGCGCGGTGATAGTCGACGTCTTCGTACTTTTCCCGCCAACGGCCCAGCACCGCATAGCCGGCGGAGACGACGAGATCAAGGACCACCTCGTCGCCGGGGATGCGTTGCGCCAGCGCCGAAGAGCTGAGGCCGACTCGCGACCGCAGCTCGGCCATGTCGACCCGGCCGAGTCGCTCACCCAACACATAGGCGACACCCGATGTGGGATGTTCGGCGGCCGCGGCGATGCGCAGCAGCGACGTCTTGCCGGCGCCGTTGGCCCCGATGATCACCCAGCGCTCGTCCAGCTCGACCGACCACGTCACCGGTCCGACCAGGGAGTGGCCGTCACGACGCAGCGACACATCGGTGAAGTCGATCAGTAGGTCGGGGTCGACTGCCTCGCTAGTCATGTCGGTTCCATCCACGGATTCTCGCGAATCCTCAGATTGCACCTCCGGCTACCGTTTTCGGCCACCCGCCCATCGTGCCGTACCGCAGTGGTTACAGATCGGGCGGGATGTCGACGCGGCTCACCATGCCGTCCAGCGCGTCTGCGGCTTCGATCTCACCCCGCGTCACACCGAGCAGGAACAGCACGGTGTCGAGGTAGGGGTGGCTCAGCGACGCATCGGCGACTTCGCGCAGTGCCGGCTTGGCGTTGAACGCGATGCCCAGACCCGCTGCGGACAACATGTCGATGTCGTTGGCGCCGTCTCCGACCGCGACCGTCTGCGCCATCGGCACGCCGGCCTGACTCGCAAAGTCGCGCAGCGCCTTGGCTTTTCCGGCGCGGTCCACGATCTGGCCGACGACCCGACCGGTGAGCGTGCCGTCGGCGACCTCCAGCACGTTGGCGGCAACGAAGTCGAGCATCAGCTCGTCCGCCAGCGGCTGGATGACCTGTCGGAATCCGCCGGAGACCACGCCCACGTGATAGCCCAGCCGGCGCAGTGTGCGAATCGTGGTCCGCGCGCCCGGTGTCAGCTCGACGTCCTGCGCGACCTCGTCGAGCACCTCGGCGGGCAGTCCGGCCAGCGTCCCGACCCGCTGGTGCAGCGATTCAGTGAAGTCCAGCTCGCCGCGCATGGCGGCGTCGGTGATGGCCTTGACGGCTTCCTCGGCTCCGGCCCGCGCCGCCAGCATCTCGATGACTTCCTGCTGGATCAGCGTCGAGTCGACGTCGAACACGATGAGCCGCTTGGCCCGCCGCGCGATGCTGTAGTCCTCCAGGGCGACGTCGACGCCCACTGCGGCGGCGACCCTGGTCAACACCTCTTGCAGCCGGCCGTCGGTCCCGGTCGGCACCGACACCCGCAACTCCAGGCCGGTGACCGGATAGTCCGAGACGCCGCGGATCAGGTCGATGTTGACGCCCAGGGCGGCCACTTCATGGGCGACGACGCCGAACGCCTCGGCCGTGATAGGCCGGCCCAGCACCATGATCGTGTGCGTCGACGGTTCCCGGATGATCCGCAGGTCGTCGCTGCGTTCGATGGTGACGTCCAAACCGACGCCGTGGATCGCCGCCTCGACATCGTCGCGAAAAGCCTTGCCGTCAACCACATCCAGCGGCGCCGAGACGACCACGCCCAACGTCAGCCGACCGCGGATCACCACCTGCTCGACGTTCAGCAACTCGACCTTGTGGCCCGAAAGGACTTCGAAGAGCGCCGACGTCACGCCTGGCTTGTCGTGACCGGTGACGGTGATCAACGCCGACACCTTGCGTGGGGTGCTCACCCCAGATTGCCTCCGGCGAAGGGCATTACGTGCGGACGTTGACGTCGTCAGCTCGGGTGACGTCGCCGTCCGACGGGCCGTGCGACCGACCCACGTGAGCCTCGGCGCGGATCCGCTCGATCATGTGCGGGTAGTGCAACTCGAATGCCGGGCGCTCCGAGCGGATGCGGGGCAGCTCGGTGAAGTTATGCCGCGGCGGCGGGCAACTGGTCGCCCACTCCAGCGAGTTGCCGTAGCCCCACGGGTCGTCGACCGTGACGACTTCGCCGTAACGCCAGCTCTTGAAGACGTTCCAGACGAACGGGAGCATCGATACGCCGAGGATGAAAGCGCCGATCGTCGAGACCACGTTGTAGGGCTGGAACCCGTCGGTGGGCAGGTAGTCGGCGTACCGACGCGGCATTCCGAGGTCACCGAGCCAGTGCTGGATCAGGAACGTCGTGTGGAAACCGATGAACGTCAGCCAGAAGTGCAACTTGCCCAACCGCTCGTCGAGCAGACGGCCGGTCATCTTCGGGAACCAGAAGTAGGTGCCGGCGAAGGTGGCGAACACGATCGTTCCGAACAGCACGTAGTGGAAGTGCGCGACCACGAAGTAGCTGTCGGTGACGTGGAAGTCCAGCGGCGGGCTGGCGAGCAGCACACCGGTCAGGCCGCCGAGCAGGAAGGTGATCAGGAAGCCGATGGAGAACAGCATCGGTGTCTCGAAGGTCAACTGCCCCTTCCACATCGTGCCGATCCAGTTGAAGAACTTGATCCCGGTGGGCACCGCGATCAGGTAGGTCATGAACGAGAAGAACGGCAGCAACACCGCGCCGGTGGCGAACATGTGGTGCGCCCACACCGCGACCGACAGCGCGGCGATCGACAGCGTCGCGTAGACCAGCGTGGTGTAACCGAAGATCGGCTTGCGGGAGAACACCGGGAAGATCTCGGTCACAATGCCAAAGAACGGCAGCGCGACGATGTAGACCTCAGGGTGGCCGAAGAACCAGAACAGGTGCTGCCACAACAAGACTCCGCCGTTGGCCGAGTCGTAGATGTGAGCGCCCAGGTGCCGGTCGGCGGCGAGCCCGAACAGCGCGGCGGTCAGCAACGGGAAGGCCAGCAGCACCAGGATAGAGGTCACCAGGATGTTCCAGGTGAAGATCGGCATCCGGAACATCGTCATGCCCGGTGCGCGCATGCAGACCACGGTGGTGATCATGTTGACCCCGCCGAGAATGGTGCCCAGACCGGCGACGATCAGACCCATGATCCACAGGTCACCGCCCGCCCCCGGTGAGTGGATGGCGTCGGTCAGCGGCGTGTAGGCGGTCCAGCCGAAGTCCGCGGCGCCACCGGGGGTGATGAAGCCAGCCATACCGATCAGCGCGCCGAACAGGAAGAGCCAGAACGAGAAGGCGTTCAGCCGCGGGAACGCCACGTCCGGTGCGCCGATCTGCAGCGGCAGAACCAGGTTGGCGAATCCGAACACGATCGGCGTCGCATAGAACAGCAGCATGATCGTGCCGTGCATGGTGAATAGCTGGTTGTACTGCTCGTTGGACAGGAACTGCAGTCCGGGGGCGGCCAGTTCGGTGCGCATCAGCAGTGCCAGCAGTCCGCCGACGAAGAAGAAGATGAAGCAGGTGACCACGTACATGATCCCGATCAGCTTGTGATCGGTCGTGGTGATCAGCTTGTAGATCAGGTTGCCTCTGGGACCCGTTCGCGCCGGGTACGGGCGACTAGCCTCGAGTTCTCCCAAAGGGGGGGCTTCGGCAGTCAAGAGCTCCTCCAAACGTCGAGCAGGGCAACCGCGATCACAGGATTCCGAGTCTAGCCGTCGCATGGGCGCCATGACGGACAGGTCCTACAAACTGTCGTAATGAGCCGATGAACACTTCGACGCGGTGTCGGCGCGGGTTCGCTGCGGCCGGCTTCACCTGGCCAGATGTTACCGTCGGACCCGTGCCGATCAGGGGTGTGGGACCCGCGTTCAGCGCTGCGATGACGGCAGTGATTGTCGGCGCCGCGTGCAGCGGTTGCACCTCGGGATCACCCGGCCGCGGTACCCCGTCGGCGTCGGTGATCACCAGCACGACCCAGATTGCCGGAGCGGGCGTGCTGGGCAACCAGCGCCGCCCCGACGAGTCATGCGCACCCGAACCGGCCGGCCTGGATCCCGCCGCATCGCCGCGAATCGCCCACAACGCCGCGGGCGTCCAGCCCGACACAGTCGAGGTGCCCAACGACCCGCAACGCATCATCGTGCTCTCGGGCGACCAGCTCGACGCGCTGTGCGCACTGGGCCTGCAATCACGCATCGTCGGGGCCGCGTTACCGGACGGCTCGTCGGACCAGCCGTCCTACCTGGGCACCGTCGTGCACAAACTGCCGGGTGTGGGCACCCGCAACAACCCCGACCTAAGCGCGATCAAGGCGGCCAAGCCCGACTTGATCCTCGGCTCGCAGGCCCTGACGCCGATGCTGTACGCGAACCTGGCCACGATCGCACCGACGGTGTTCACCGGGGCGCCCGGCGCCGCCTGGCAGAACAACCTGCGCGGAGTCGCCGAAGCGACGGCACGGGCCGACGCCGCCAACGACGTGATCGAACGCTTCACCACCAAGGCCCACGACGACGGCGCAGCCCATGACTCCGCGCATTTTCAGGCATCGGTCGTGCAGTTCACCGAGAACGCCGTGCGAATCTACGGTTCCGACAACTTTCCGGGCAGCGTGCTGATTACCGTCGGCGTGGATCGCCCTGCAGCGCAACGCTTTACCGACAAGCCGTACATCGAGGTGGGCAGCACCGACCACGACCTGTCGGGCAGCGCCAACTTCGCGGCAGCCGACGCCGACATCGTCTATGTCTCGTTCGACTCCCCCGCCGCCAAGGACCGCGCGCCGACCATCTTCGACAGCGACGCGTGGCACCAGCTGGCAGCCGCCCGCGACAACCGGGTCTTCGTGGTCAACAACGAAATCTGGCAGACCGGCCAGGGCGTGGTTGCGGCCCGCGGCATCATCGACGACTTGCGCTGGATCAACGCGCCCATCAACTAGCCGCGGTGTGAGGTCCAACGCACCCGGCCAGTTACATAGCTTGTCTATGATAATCTGGATGGCGTTCAATGGAATTCGATACAACACACGCGCACTGAAGAGGATCGTTGATGAGCACCGTTTCCGCGTACGCCGCCTCCGACAAGTCGGGGCACCTGACCAAGACCACGATCGATCGGCGCGATCCCGGCCCGCACGACGTCGCGATCGATATCAAATTCGCCGGGATCTGCCACTCCGACATTCACACGGTCAAGGCCGAGTGGGGCGTTCCGAAGTACCCGATCGTGCCCGGCCACGAAATCGCCGGTGTCGTCACCGCCGTCGGCTCGGATGTCACCAAGCACAGGGTCGGCGACCACGTCGGCGTCGGTTGCATGGTGAACTCCTGCGGCCACTGCAGCAGCTGTGAGGCCGGCCTCGAGCAGTACTGCAAGAACGGCGCGACCTTCACCTACAACGCCGTCGACAAGGACGGCACGATCACGCAGGGCGGTTACAGCCAGGCCGTCGTCGTCAACGAGAACTTCGTCGTGCGGATCCCCGAGTCGCTGCCGCTGGACGCCGCGGCGCCGCTGCTGTGCGCGGGCGTCACGCTGTTCTCCCCGTTGCGGCACTGGAAGGCCGGAGCCGACACCCGGCTGGCGATCATCGGACTGGGCGGTCTGGGGCACATGGGCGTCAAGCTCGGCGCCGCGATGGGTGCCGAGGTGACCGTGCTGTCGCAGTCGCTGAAGAAGATGGAAGACGGCCTGCGTCTGGGCGCCAAGCATTACTACGCCACCTCCGACCGCGACACCTTCAAGAAGTTGCGCAACAGCTTCGACCTGATCCTGAACACGGTGTCGGCGAACCTCGACCTCGACGCCCACCTGGGCCTGCTCGACGTCGACGGCACGCTCGTCGAGTTGGGCATCCCGGAACACCCGATGAAGGTGCACGCGTTCCCGCTGGCCCTGGCGCGTCGCAGCCTGTCCGGCTCGAACATCGGCGGTATCGCCGAGACCCAGGAGATGCTGGACTTCTGCGCCGAGCACAACACATTGCCCGAAATCGAAGTCATCTCAGCGGATTACGTCAACGAGGCCTACGAGCGAGTGCTGGCCAGCGACGTGCGCTATCGGTTCGTGATCGACGTATCGACGCTGTGAGTTAGTCCTCTGATGCCGCCGTCGCGTCGCCATTGCTGATTCCGGACAGCGGCCACCCGGCGGCGGCCAGCCGGGCGGCCACCCGCGCGATATTCTGCGGACCCGCGTCATAGTGGGTCATGTCGGAGATGAAGTCCGCGAGCACGTCGCGGTCGATGTTGTTTTCCGACAACTCTTCTTCGTCGATCGAGTCGACAACCTCGCTGATCTCGTCCTCGGTCAGCGGTGTACTGCGCAGCAGCGCCAGCAACGCGACGCGATCCGGTCCGGGGACACCTTCGGGGTAGCCGACCTGCAGCCACTTGACGACGGAACGGAAGAAGTTGGCCGCCGAGGCGGCGGCGGAAGCTGGTGTTATCGGCACCGCATCAGTGTCCTGGCGGTTGGGTCGGAGTCGCGACTTTCACGCCCGACTGAGGTCACAATTCACTCGCCGTTCAGCTAGTGCGCCTCGCGCAGCACGGAGAACGGCCCGGGGACCAATCCCTGGTGGAGGACGGAATACGGACCGTGGTGGGGGCGAACCGACGGCACCTGGGGTTGGACAGGTGCCACGTGCGTGCCGTGTGCGTGCGCGACGCCGGCAGCCCCGAACAGCAGCGACGTCCCAAACCCCAGGGCCGCGACAACGTTACGGATGGTCACGGGCGATGAGTGTATCCGGTAGTCATTTTCAATAGGCGGCGCGACGCGCCCGCGCCAAGCGAACGGACGTGCCTAGAAGTCCCAGTCCTCGTCCTCGGTGTTGACGGCCTTGCCGATCACGTATGACGAGCCCGAACCGGAGAAGAAGTCGTGGTTCTCGTCGGCGTTCGGCGACAGCGCCGACAGGATCGCGGGGTTCACGTCGGTCTCGTCGCGCGGGAACAGCGCCTCGTAACCGAGGTTCATCAACGCCTTGTTCGCGTTGTAGCGCAAGAATTTTTTCACGTCTTCGCTGAGCCCGACCTCGTCGTAGAGATCCTGGGTGTACTCGACCTCGTTGTCGTAGAGCTCGAACAGCAACTCGTAGGTGTAGTCCTTGAGCTCGGCCTGGGTAGCCGCGTCCTCGAGAGCCAGACCCTTCTGGTACTTGTAGCCGATGTAGTAGCCGTGCACGGCCTCGTCACGGATGATCAACCGGATCAGGTCAGCGGTGTTGGTCAGCTTCGCCCGGCTCGACCAGTACATCGGCAGGTAGAAGCCGGAGTAGAACAAGAAGCTTTCCAGCAGCGTCGAGGCCACCTTGCGCTTGAGCGGCTCGTCACCCTTGTAGTACTCCATCACGATCTCGGCTTTGCGCTGCAGATTCGGGTTCTCTTCTGACCAGCGGAAAGCCTCGTCGATCTCGACCGTCGAGCACAGCGTGGAGAAAATCGAGCTGTAGCTCTTGGCGTGCACCGATTCCATGAACGCGATGTTGGTGTACACCGCCTCTTCGTGCGGGGTCAGCGCGTCGGGTATCAGACTGACCGCGCCGACCGTGCCTTGAATGGTGTCCAGCAACGTCAGCCCGGTGAAGACCCGCATCGTCAATTGCTTCTCGGTGGGCGTCAACGTTCCCCACGACGGGATGTCGTTGGACACCGGCACCTTCTCGGGCAGCCAGAAGTTCCCGGTCAGCCGCTCCCAGACCTCCGCGTCCTTCTCGTCTTGCAGACGGTTCCAGTTGATCGCGGAGACCCGGTCGATCAGCTTCATTCCATCAGTCACCAGAACCCCACTTCACCAGGACGGATACTCGACGTTGCGTAGGTCACAAACACTACCCCTGGGGTATGACATGGCGATGGAACACAACAACTTGTGTTCGCGTGTCGCGCGCGGGACAGCCTCTCGCTCTGCGTACCCGCGATTATCGACCCCAATCGCCGCTAGATATGGCCACGGCTTCAATGTACCATTTGGTACATGCGGACTGAAGACAGTATCGAGATCGACGCCCCGCCGAAGTTGGTGTGGCAGGTGTTCAGCGATGTCGAACATTGGCCCGACTGGACCGCGTCGGTGACATCCCTGGTCGGGCACGATGGTGCCGATTTAGCTGTGGGTAAACGGTTTTCGATCAAGCAGCCCGGCCTGTCGAAGCTGGTCTGGAAGGTCACCGAGATCGATTCCGGATCGTCCTGGACCTGGGTGCAACGATCGCCCGGAGTCAACGTGAGCGCTCGTCATTGGGTCATCCCCCAGCCCGATGGCCGAACCCTGGTACGTCAGGAACTCGAGCAACGCGGCATGATCGGCGCCCTGGTCGGACGGATGATGCTCAAGAAGACCAAACGCTTCCTCGAACTGGAAGCTCAAGGGCTCAAGAACCAGTCTGAGCGACTTCATCGCGCCAGTGGCCAGCCCTCCTGATCGGAGCCGGCGCACTCAGCTACTGGACAATCTGGTCGACGAGTTCGCCGCGGGCGGTGTAGGCGACCGGTCGCTGCGCGACATTGCCGCAGCGGTCGGGACAAGCCACCGAATGCTGTTGCACCACTTCGGTTCTCGCGAAGACCTGCTGGTAGCGATCGTCGGGGAAGTCGAGCGCCGTCAGATGACGGTCCTGCCCGACCTGCCATCGGATCCCGCTGATCACTTCGACGCGATGTGGGCCGACGTCCGGCGTCCGGTACTGCGCCAGTTCGAACGCCTCTTCTTCGAGTGCTACGCACGAGCCGCCAACGGGGAACAGCCATTTGACCGAATGGTTCCTGGCGCCGTCGACGATTGGCTGGCAGTCACCGAGGGCTTCGCCGAGCCGGCCGCGGCGCGACTCGGGCTGGCAGTCGTCCGCGGCCTGCTGCTCGACCTCGTGGCCACCAACGATGAAGCAGGCGTGGACGCGGCGGCGGAGGCGTTCGCCCAACTACTTAGGCGCTGACCGCTGCCCGCGAGCCGGTGCCCACCCCGAAGAACTTGTACTCGGCCAGCTTGAGCGAGCGGGTGTCGCGCCAGTACTGCCACGTCATGCCGCTCCACAGGGTCCGGTTGACGCCGTGCTCGTCCAGATACCAACTGCTGCAGCCACCGGTGTTCCACACCGATCCGGCCAGCTTGCCCTGCAGTTCGGCGTTGGACCGATCCTGCGCAGAACGGCTGGGCGCCAACGCTTGTGCGCCGGCCTTGTCGACCGCCGCGATCGCCCGGGCTACGTAGTGGATCTGCGACTCGATCATGAACACCACCGAGGTGTGGCCCAGCCCGGTGTTCGGGCCGAGCAGGAAGAACAGGTTCGGCATGTCGGCCACCGCGATGCCGCGGTGCGCGACGACGCCTTCGCGGTTCCACCGATCCACCAGATCCTCCCCGCGCGGGCCCTTCACGTCGACGTAGGTATAGGAGTCGGTGGTGTGAAAGCCAGTGGCGTAGACGATGACATCGGTGGGATGCTCGACACCATCGCCGGTAACGATGCCGTCCGTGGTGATCCGGCTGATCCGCTCGGTGATCAACGTCGCCTTCGGGTTGGCGACGGCCTGGTAGTAGCTGCCGGAGTAGAGAATTCGCTTACAGCCGGCGCGGTAGCTCGGGGTGAGCCGACGGCGCAGCTGCTTGTCCTTGACGTGGCGGCGAATGTTCCATCGGCCGACCAACTCGACGGCGCGCAGCAGACTCGGACGCTGCGTCATCGCGAACCCGAGACCTTCTAGCCCCCAATAGATTCCGGAGCGCACCAAAAACCTCAGTCCGGGCACCGTCGCGAACGCCTTGCGGACCACGTCGGGCAGCAGACTGTTCGGCCGCGGCACCACCCACGGCGGGGTGCGCTGGTAGAGCTGTACCTCGGCGACGCCGGCATCGCGTCGCACCAGCTCCGGCACGATCTGAATGGCGCTGGCGCCGGTACCGATGACCGCGACGCGCTTCCCGGTCAAATCCACGTTGTGGTCCCATTCTGCGGAATGGAATGCCGGGCCACGGAATTCGCTCATACCCTCGATGTCCGGGGTGCGCGGGATATGCAGTGCGCCGGCACCGGAGATCAGGAACTGCGCGACGTACTCCTGCCCCGAATCGGTAAAGACGTGCCAGCGGTATTCGACGTCGTCCCAATGCGCGCGGCTCACCTTCTGCCCGAACCGGATGTAGCGGCGCAGGCCATACTTCTCGCCGACGCCCTGGAGGTAGTCCAGGATCTCCGGTTGCGGTGAGAACAGCTTGCTCCAGTTGGCTTTCGGCTCGAAGGAGAACGAGTAGAGGTGCGACGGCACGTCGCAGGCGCAACCGGGATAGCTGTTGTCGCGCCAGGTGCCACCGATGTCAGCGGCCTTCTCCACGATGACGAAATCCACGCCCTGGCGCTGCAACGCTATGGCCATGCCCAGCCCGGCGAATCCCGTTCCGATGATGAGCGCGCGGGTGTGCACAGGCGACACCTGCGACTCGGAATGTGTGGTCGACTCGGCCGTAGTCATGGGAACTGAGGGTATCAACGCTTAGCTGGCAGCGGAGTTGTGCGGCATCACGTCGTGGATGGGCCGATCGGGGTCCAGCTTGATGCCGAGCATCTCGGCGGTGCCACTGATCACGCCGAGCGTGATCGTGGCCAGGTGCTCGACGAACTGGGCGTGCGGCATCCGTCGCGGGCTGTCGATGTCGGACCCCAGCCACCAGTCGGTGGCTGCCGCCGCGCACCCATAGGCCGCGAAAGCCGCGAGCTCGAAAGCAGCGGGATCGAGTTCCATCTCGCGCAACTCGTTGTTGAACATCTCCGCCATGGCCAGCGTGATCGCGCGGCCCTCGCTGAGCGTCCGCGTTGCGGATTCGGCCTGCTCCGGGAATCGGCCTTGGATGAAGAACCGCATCACGTTGGGATGCTCGTCGACCATGCTGACGTGCTCTTCGGCGGTCCGGCGGATGATCTCGCGCACCGAGTCGTTGGCGAAGTCGATCGACGGGAAGACCGCCGCCCACAGCATGTCGCGCAGCCGCTCACCGATCGCTTGGAACAGGTCGGACTTGTCGGTGAAGTGCCGATAGATCTTGGGCTTTGCGGTGCCGGCCTCTTCGGCGATCTCGCGCACACTGAGGTCGGGGCCGAGCCGGTCGATCGCGCGAAACGCGGCCTCCACGATTTCCGCGCGGACCTTCTTGCGGTGCTCGCGCCAGCGTTCGCTGCGCGCGTCGACCTTCACCGCAGGCTTGGGCCCGGGGTGCGGCAGCGCAGGCCGGGGAATTCTAACCACGTCAAGCACCATACCCGGTGCCGTCGCTGACCTGGGAAGACCAGGCACGCTGCGCCCCGGCCGACGTGGTCGGCATCTTCCCCGCCCGCGGGGTCTGGTCCGCCATTCTGCGACATGCTCGCCGGACACACGACGACTGGAGGTCATACAGCCACTGCCGACAACCCGACCCCACCACGCCGCGCGGAAAGTTTGCCGGCGGTCACGGTGTGGTTTCGCATGCCGAATTTTCAGTGCAGTACCGGCAGGTGTCTTTCCTAATACCCCGATTCGTGTGATATCTGGTGTGAGCGCTACGCCTACTTGACGGCATTGGCCGCCCCTTACGCACTGCCGACATCTTTGCGCGGGTCTCATCGCTTGCCTTAAGCCCGTAGTTCGGATTGCGGACGCCTCGTCTCTGTTCGGCCAGCCCTTCGCGGGCTTCCTGCGACATGACACGACCGAAGCCCGGGTGATTCTCACCGAACTTTCCGTAGTTCGGGTTGTCCGGCCCCACGTTGCTCCCCTTTCGAAGCTTCGACCATTTCGCCCGCTGCGAAGCACCGTGGGTGCGACCGTAGAAGGGGTTAGCTTCAGCGAATCTACTGACGCCTTTCCGGCCCGTCGATCGAAGCTTGGCTGCCTCGCGCATTTCGGTCGTCCATTCAATCCCCATCGGACCCAGACCGCCCTGAGACAGATTGAGCAGCGGGTGCCCGCACACTCTGAGCCGCTCGATCCATTCGATCTCTGCCCGTCCGAGTTCTTCGAGGCCGTCTACCCGATCCAGGTTGTCCACGACGACACCATCGCTATCGTGCATTCTGAGCCAATCGTAGAAAGGCGTCTTCTTTCCCGACCGCGCGACTTTTAAATGCTGCCGGAGGCGAACTTTGGCTGACTTGGTCGTGAGACCTACATAGCGATAGCTGGACTCCGACCGGAGCCTGACCCCATAGATCAAGCCTCCGGACGGAAGTTGAGCGGTCACGGATTCTGTGTTGTCAGATACCAATTGTCACAACATGCAGCTGACGCAATTTTCTACCTCAGTCCCCTGCAGCGCCATCTGCCGCAGCCGGATGTAGTACAGCGTCTTGATGCCTTTACGCCAGGCGTAGATCTGCGCCTTGTTGACGTCGCGGGTGGTCGCGGTGTCCTTGAAGAACAGCGTCAGCGAAAGCCCTTGGTCCACATGCTGAGTGGCGGCCGCGTAGGTGTCGATGATCTTCTCGTAGCCGATTTCGTAGGCATCCTGGTAGTACTCCAGGTTGTCGTTGGTCAGATACGGCGCCGGGTAGTAGGCCCGGCCGATCTTGCCTTCCTTGCGGATCTCGATCTTGGACGCGACCGGGTGGATCGACGACGTCGAGTGGTTGATGTAGGAGATCGATCCGGTCGGCGGCACCGCCTGCAGATTCTGGTTGTAGATGCCATGCTGCTGCACGGACTCCTTCAGCCGCTGCCAGTCGTCCTGGTTCGGGATGCGGATGCCGGCGTCGGCGAACAGCTGAGCAACCTTGTCGGTCTTGGGTTCCCAGAGCTGTTCGGTGTACTTGTCGAAGAACTCACCGGAGGCGTACTTCGAGTTCTCGAAGCCCTTGAAATGCGAACCGCGTTCGATCGCAATGCGATTCGAGGCGCGCAGCGCGTGGTAGAGCACCGTGTAGAAGTAGATGTTGGTGAAGTCGATGCCCTCTTCAGACCCGTAGAAGATGCGCTCGCGGGCCAGGTAGCCGTGCAGGTTCATCTGCCCCAGTCCGATCGCGTGCGAGTCGTTGTTGCCCTGCTCGATCGACGGCACCGACCAGATGTGGGTCTGGTCGCTCACCGCGGTCAGCGCGCGGATCGCCACCTCGATGCTCTGGGCGAAGTCCGGCGAGTCCATCGTCTTGGCGATGTTCAACGACCCGAGGTTGCACGAAATGTCTTTGCCCACTTTGGAATACGACAGGTCGTCGTTGAACAACGACGGAGTGGAGACCTGCAGGATCTCTGAGCACAGGTTCGAGTGGGTGATCTTGCCCTCGATCGGGTTGGCCCGGTTCACCGTGTCCTCGAACATGATGTAGGGATAGCCCGACTCGAACTGCAACTCGGCCAGCGTCTGAAAGAACTCGCGGGCCTTGATCTTGGTCTTGCGGATCCGCGCGTCGTCGACCATCTCGTAGTACTTCTCGGTGATCGACAGGTCGGCGAAGGGAACGCCGTAGACGCGCTCGACGTCGTACGGCGAGAACAGGTACATGTCCTCGTTGTTCTTGGCCAACTCGAAGGTGATGTCCGGGATCACCACGCCGAGGCTCAGCGTCTTGATCCGGATCTTCTCATCGGCATTCTCCCGCTTGGTGTCCAGGAAGCGGTAGATGTCGGGGTGGTGGGCCTGCAGGTACACCGCGCCGGCACCCTGGCGCGCGCCCAACTGGTTGGCGTAGGAGAACGAGTCCTCGAGCAACTTCATGATCGGGATGACGCCCGACGACTGGTTCTCGATGTTCTTGATCGGCGCGCCGTGCTCGCGAATGTTGCTCAGCAGCAACGCGACTCCACCGCCGCGCTTGGACAGCTGCAGCGCGGAGTTGATCGAGCGTCCGATCGACTCCATGTTGTCTTCGATGCGCAGCAGGAAGCAGCTCACCGGCTCGCCGCGCTGCTTCTTGCCGGAGTTGAGGAAGGTCGGGGTGGCCGGCTGGAATCGGCCGTCGATGATCTCGTCGACCAGCTTCTCGGCCAGCGCGGTGTCGCCGGACGCCAGCGTCAGCGCCACCATCACCACGCGGTCTTCGAAACGCTCGAGGTAACGCTTGCCGTCGAACGTCTTCAGCGTGTACGAGGTGTAGTACTTGAACGCGCCGAGGAAGGTCGGGAACCGAAACTTCTTGGCATAGGCGCGATCCAGCAACGTCTTGACGAAGTTGCGGCTGTACTGGTCGAGCACCTCGCGCTCGTAGTAGTTCTCCTTGATCAGGTAGTCGAGCTTCTCGTCCTGATTGTGGAAGAAGACCGTGTTCTGATTGACGTGCTGCAGGAAATACTGATTCGCGGCCTCACGGTCTTTGTCGAACTGAATCTTGCCGTCTGCGTCGTACAGATTCAGCATCGCGTTCAGCGCGTGGTAGTCCGTTTCATCGGGCAACGCGTGCGTGCTTGTGGTTACAGGCTCTGCAGCGACGGTTGTTGGCACGTCTGTTCCTTCCAAAAGTCAGCAAGACCGGCGCGGACGGCGTCTACGTCGTCCGGGGTACCCATCAGTTCGAAGCGATAGAGATAAGGGACGCCACACTTGCGGGAGACCACGTCGCCCGCATAGGCGAATTCGGCTCCGAAGTTGTTGTTGCCCGCGGCGATGACGCCGCGGATCAACGATCGGTTGTGTTCGTTGTTCAGAAATGCGATGACCTGTTTGGGGACGTAGCCACCGTCGTTGATATCCGGAGTCGCCCTGCCGCCGCCGTACGTCGGCAACACCAGCACGTAGGGCTGGTCCACCTCGATACGTTCGTGCAGCGGTATCCGCGTCGCCGGGATGCCCAGCTTCTGCACGAATCGGTGGGTGTTCTCCGAGACGCTGGAGAAATACACCAGGCTGGCGGACGGCACAGCGATCCCCTTCCCAGTCCTACTGCGCCGGGTACCCGTCAGGCGCTCAGTACGGCTCCGGCGAGCCCTTTGATCCGGTCCGGGCGGAAGCCCGACCAGTGGTCGTTGCCGGCCACCACGACGGGGGCCTGCAGATAGCCGAGAGCCATCACGTAGTCGCGCGCCTCGGAGTCCAACGTGATGTCGACCTTCTCGTAGGCGATGCCCTGCTTGTCCAGCGCCTTGTAAGTGGCGTTGCACTGCACGCAGGCGGGCTTGGTGTAAACGGTGACGCTCATCGGCTGTACGACCCCTCTTGATCGTGAGACAAAGCTTGGACTGGCAACGACGCATGTACTTCTATTCAGCGAACCGCCGGGCCGCAGAATTCCCGTCTCGCCGGTCCGCGTCAGCCGGTGTTTCCTATTGGCTGGTGCGTCCCGACCGACCAGGTGAACCTGGGGTCTGTCGGTGTCGGAAACACTACACCTAGTGGTCGACAATAAGTCGAGATACAAGATGTTCTGAAAAACATTCATGGAATTCCCTGGTCGTAAGCCCTGACGTGAAGCGCATCCGGCGTGTCGCAGGTCACAAATCGGCCTCGCGGCGGTGTACGGATAGGACTACCACCCGATACCGACATTTCGTCCCGCCCGCCCCCGCACAGCAAAGCGCCCCAGCGACATCAAGATCGCTGGGGCGCTGCTGGAAAATTAGCTGACTTCGGTCGCGAGCTTGCCCACGGCGTCGCGCACGTTTGCGGACACCTCGCCGTGGTCGCGCGGGTGCTGGCCATTCAGCGTCTTGAACGGAACCGACAGTTTGATGTCCTCGACCACCCGGGCGCCGGCGATGCCGAACGACTTGCGGGTGTCGTCGTGGGCCCACACCCCGCCGTACTGGCCAAAAGATCCGCCGATCACGGCGAGCGGCTTGCCCTTGAGCGCGCCATCGCCGAACGGCCGCGACAACCAGTCGATCGCGTTCTTGACGACGGCCGGGTAGCTGCCGTTGTACTCCGGAGTGATCACCAGGGCGGCGTCCGCGTTGGCCGCCGCGGCACGCAGCGCGTCCACCGACTCCAGGGCCGGGGCCTCGGGGTTCATCGCATTGTCGATTTCTTCGTTGTAGAACGGCACTTCGCTGAGGCCCTCAAAGATCGTGACGGCGACTCCCTCGGGGGCCACTTCGGCGGCCAGCTCGGCGATCTGGCGGTTGATCGACGCGGCGCGCAAGCTCCCTACCAACGCCAAGACTTTGGTATCCGACATGATCTTCAGTTCCCTTCGATGAACGTTGTACATCCTTGCACGGTCTAACCGGACTCCGGTCCGCTTTGTTCCGGTGACGCTACAGTAATTTTGTGAACGCCGTCGACCCGGTTCGCGATCTGCCGGTTTCCGCGCCGCAAGAACGCGGCGACGCGGCACGCAACCGTGCCCTGCTGCTGGACGCGGCGCGTCGACTGATCGCCGAGCGCGGGGCCGACGCGGTCACCATGGACAACATCGCCTCGGCCGCCGGCGTCGGCAAGGGCACGGTGTTCCGACGCTTCGGCAGTCGGGCTGGGTTGATGGTGGTGTTGCTCGACGAGGACGAGCGGGCGATGCAGCAGGCATTCATGTTCGGGCCGCCGCCGCTGGGCCCCGATGCGCCGCCGCTGGACCGGCTGCTGGCTTTCGGCCGCGAGCGCCTGCGGTTCGTGCACACCCACCACGAATTGCTGTCGGCCGCCAACCGCGATCCCGCATCGCGGTACTCAGCGCCAATGATGGTGCAGCACACCCACGTCCGCGTGTTGCTGACGTCGGCCGGCACCACCGGCGACCTCGACAGCCAGACGGACGCTCTGCTGGCCCTGCTCGAACCCGACTACGTCGAACATCAACTCATCCAACGCGGACACACGTTGCAGGCACTCGGCGATGCGTGGGAAAGCTTGGCGCGCAAGCTTTGTGGAAGATGAAGCCGCGCTGGATTCTGCACGTCGACCTCGACCAGTTCCTCGCATCGGTCGAGCTGGGGCGCCATCCTGAACTGGTCGGGTCACCGGTCATCGTCGGAGGTAGCGGCGACCCGACCGAGCCCCGCAAGGTGGTGACCTGCGCGTCGTACGAAGCTCGCGAGTTCGGCGTACACGCGGGCATGCCACTGCGCTCCGCGGCCCGACGCTGCCCGGACGCAACGTTTCTGCCGTCGGATCCCGTCGCGTACGACGCGGCGTCGGAACAGGTGATGGCACTGCTGCGCGACCTGGGCCACCCCGTCGAGGTATGGGGTTGGGACGAGGCATATCTCGGTGCTGACGTCGATGACCCCGCCGAACTAGCCGAGCAGATCCGCACCGTGATCGCGGAGTCGACCGGTCTGTCGTGCTCGGTGGGCATCAGCGACAACAAGCAGCGCGCCAAGGTCGCGACCGGGTTCGCCAAGCCGGCCGGCGTGTACACACTGACCGACTCGAACTGGATGTCGGTGATGGGCGATCGGCCCGTCGACGCGTTGTGGGGCGTAGGACCCAAGACCGCGAAAAAGCTTGCCGGCCTTGATATCACAACGGTCTGGCAGTTGGCGCACACCGATGCCGAATTGCTCACCTCGACGTTCGGCCCCCGAACGGGGCTGTGGCTGCTGCTGCTGGCCAATGGCGGCGGTGAGGACACGATCAGCTCCGAGCCGTGGGTGCCGCGCTCACGCAGTCACGTCGTCACTTTCCCGCAGGACCTGACGGAGCGGGCCGAAATAGATTCCGCGGTAACCGATCTGGCGAGGCGCACGCTACATGACGTGGTGGTCGAGGAGCGCATTGTCACCCGAGTGGCGGTCACGGTGCGCACCAACACGTTCTACACGCGCACGAAGATCCGCAAACTCGACGAAGCCACCACAGATGCCGACACGATCGTCTCAGCCGCGCTGCGGGTCCTCGACCTGTTCGAACTGGACCGTCCCGTGCGCCTGCTCGGAGTCCGGCTGGAACTTCGAATGCCTGAAGTCAGCGAGGTAACACCGGAGCGGGCTTGAGCGCCTTGGTGAACACGACGTTCACCTGCCGCATCGCAACGCTATAGGGCCACCACGCAACGCGTTTGAACGCGTACAGCGCGCGGATGTCGGCCGAGGTGTAGATCAGGAACCGGTTCCGAGCGACCCCGGACAGGATCTTGTCGGCGGCCTTCTCCGGTGACACCGCGTGGCCGCTGAACCGCTCCACCCAGCGGCTCACCTGCGGGTCGTCGCGGTCGACGCCGGCGATCTCGACGGTGTTGACCAGCGGGGTCCGCACGGCGCCGGGCACCACCACCGACACCCCGATGCGGTAGCGGGCCAGGTCAAACCGGAGCACCTCGGAGAGGCCGCGCAGACCGAACTTGCTGGCGCTGTAGGCGGCATGCCACGGCAGGCCGATCAGGCCCGCGGCCGAGGACACGTTGACCAGATGACCGCCGTTGCGCGCCGCCACCATCTGGGGCACGAAGTTTTCGATGACATGGATCGGACCCATCAGGTTGATCGAGATCATCTTGTCCCACTGCTCATGCGACAGCCGGTCAACGGTCCCCCACGCCGAAACGCCGGCGATGTTCATTACGACGTCCATGCTCGGGTGGCTGGCGTGGATCGCCGCAGCGAACGACGCGACCTCGTCATAGTTCGAGACGTCCAGCGCGCGGTACTCGGGAACCCGAGCGCCAAGTGCGCGAACGTCATTCACCGTCTCGGCGAGGCCGTCGGCATTGCGATCGGTGAGATACAGCTCGGCGCCCTGACTCGCCAGCCGCAGCGCGGTCGCGCGGCCGATGCCGCTGGCCGCGCCGGTGATCAGGCACCGCTTGCCCGCGAACGTCTTCTTCGACATGAGCAGTGACCCTACCGGCCTGATATGCCGGTTCCTCCCACCCGCTCGGCCGTTGCATTGTCACCGGGCTCTAGGTCGGCAGCGAGCCGCCCCACAGCGCGTTGAGCCACAACGCCTCCAGTACACGCACGCCACGCTGGACATCACCGTGGTCGCCGAGATAAGCACTGTCGCCAGAGAGCATCTGCGCGGTGGTGACCGACAGGGTGCGCACCAGTGTCGGAATGTCGTCACTGATCGGGTGGGCGGTACCGGCTCGCAACTCGTCCTCGACGATGCCGATGATCTGCTGGACCACTCCTTCGACCTGCTGGTCGAGCAGGTCGCGGATCTCGGCGTCGGTGTTGCGCGCGGCGTTGCACGCCGACATCACCGGATCGTTGTGCGCGTAGACCGCCGCGGCGCTGCCGACCATCCGCTTGGCGAACGCCGCAGGGGTTTCGTCGGCCCCGCGCGGCGCGAAGTACTCGGTCAGCTCCTCGAGTTCATGCGTGGCGTCGCTGAGGATCTGAGCCAGCACGGCGTACTTGGAGTCGAAATAGAAGTAGAAGCCCGATCGGGCGACCCCGGCGCGATCGCTGATGGTGCTCACCGACAACTGGGCGAATGGCTTTACCTCGAGCAACTCGCGTACCGCTTGCACGATCGCGTGCCGCTGGCGATCACCGCGTCGGCGTGGTGGCGGCGCAGCCGGCGATTGCTCGGTTGCCTGGTCGGCCCCCTGTTCGATGCGCACCCAACGACCTTGCACTAAGCCGCGCGCAAAAGGAAACTTGACAGCCGTCAAGTTTCACCTGAGGATGACAGGTGGTGACGTCCGCCACACGGCGTTGAATCTTTGGCCGCACGCCCGCACGAAGGAGTGCCAGTGACCATCAGCACCACCGAGTACCTGCTGGACCAGGCCAAGCGCCGGTTCACGCCGACGGTGAACACCATTCCGGGCATGGGCTTGCTAGAAAAGCGGCTGTTGAACGTCGACTGGAAGCAACGCGAGCTCGCCGCGCCACCGCCCGGCAGCGGCCTGAAGCCGGTGATGGGCGACCGAGGGCTGCCGGTCCTGGGCCACATCATCGAAATGTTCCGCGGCGGACCGGATTTCCCACTGCACCTCTACAAGACCCGCGGCCCGGTGTTCTACGCCGAGTCGGCGGCGCTGCCATCGGTCGTCGCGATCGGACCTGACGCGACCCAGGCAATCTTCTCCAACCGCAACAAGGACTTCTCGCAGAAGGGCTGGCACCCGGTGATCGGGCCGTTTTTCAATCGCGGCCTGATGATGCTGGACTTCGATGAACACATGTACCACCGGCGGATCATGCAGGAAGCCTTCACCCGCAGCCGGCTCACCGGCTACGTCGACCACATCGACCAGGTGGCCACGGCGGTGGTGGCCGGTTACCCCACCGACGACGCCCGCTTCCTGTTCCACCCGGCGATGAAGGAACTGACCCTCGACATCGCCTCGGTGGTGTTCATGGGCCACGAGCCAGGCACGGACCACGACCTCGTCACCAAGGTGAACCAGGCGTTCACCACCACCACCCGGGCCGGCGGCGCGATCATCCGGACCAGCATCCCGCCGTTCAAGTGGTGGCGCGGCCTGCAGGCCCGCAAGGTGCTCGAGGATTACTTCGTCGAGCGGGTCAAAGAACAGCGCCGCAACACCGACGGCACCGACATGCTCTCGGTGCTGTGTCACACCGAGGACGAGGACGGCAACAGCTTCACCGACTCCGACATCGTCAACCACATGATCTTCCTGATGATGGCGGCCCACGACACCTCGACGTCGACGACCACGACGATGGCCTACAACTTGGCCGCCAACCCCGAATGGCAGCAGCGCTGCCGCGACGAGTCCGATCGGCTCGGCGACGGCCCGCTGGACATCGAGGCCCTCGAGAAGCTGGAGACCCTCGACCTGGTGATGGACGAGTCGCTGCGGCTCGTGACCCCGCTGCCGTTCAACATGCGCCAGACCGTGCGCGACACTGACCTTCTCGGCTATTTCCTGCCGGCCGGCACCAACGTGGTCACGTGGCCCGGGACCAACCACTGGCTGCCCGAGTTGTGGACCGACCCGCTGAAGTTCGACCCGGAGCGTTTCCTCGAGCCGCGGTCCGAGCACAAGCAGCACCGCTACGCGTTCGCGCCGTTCGGCGGCGGCGCCCACAAGTGCATCGGGATGGTGTTCGGCCGCCTCGAGGTCAAGACCATCCTGCACCGGCTGCTGCGTCGCTATCGCCTCGAACTGGCCCGCCCCGGATACCAGCCCCGATGGGACTACGGCGGCATGCCGATTCCGATGGACGGCATGCCGATCGTGCTGCGGCGCCTCTAGCGGGCCTCCGCGTAGAGCCGGTTCGCGCACGCGATGACGGCCGACAACGCGGACTCCGTCGGGTCATCCGAGTAGCCCATTGCCCATTGGGCCCGGGTTCCGTCGGTGCCCTGGATGAACGTCGCGGTGGTGTCGTCCGAATGCAGCTGGTGAAACCGCAGCATTTCCACGGCGACGCCCTGCTCGTGCAGCATCGCGGTCAGCGCGGCGACCGGCCCGCTCGCGGTGGCGGTGGCGGTTTCGATGCGATCGCCGAACGCCAGCGCGGCCTGGAACGTTCGGGCGCCGAGCCGGCTGGCGGGACGGCCATTGTCAGTGCAGGCCCAGTGCCCGAGGCGCAATGGCCCGGTGCTCGGTGCATAGGTGGCGGTGAACGTGCTCCACGACATGGCGTCGGCGTCCTCACGGAGGCCACGCGGCAGCGGGACGCCGTCGAACAGCAGTGTCGACGATTCTGGAGCGAAGGTGATGGTCATGTGCCGGTCTTCTCTGACTCTGTTGGAGTGACCGACGGGTAGTAGCTTCCGACCCACAGCGGGGGGTCGGTCTGGATCAGACCCCGCTGCGGGTGCCGGCTACTACGAGAAGATGTTGCACGCGGCCGAGGTTAGACGCTGCCGAGCGACCCGTGCAACTCGTTTTTGCAGGGGCCGAGGCTACAGCCACCAGGAGGCGGCGGCGTCCAGGTGGCGCCTGATCCGGTGACGGGCCAGGCTGTCGTCGCCCTGGCCGATCGCCTCGATGATGCGCAGGTGAGCGTGTCGGACGTCGGCGAGATCCGCTTGGCTCGGCACCGGCTGATCGGTGCTGGCCCAGTAGCGGCGAAAGACTTCGACGAGGATCCGCAGGAACAGCTCCAGCACGGCATTGCCGGCCAGCGTGGCCAACCCGGCGTGAAACCGGAACTCCTCGACGGCGGCCTTCCCGGGATCGTCGCCAACCTGCTCGGTCATCAGCCGCTGGTTGTCGAGAAACGCCCGCACCTCTGGCTCGTTGTGGCGTGCAACGACCTTGGCGACGTTGTCGATCTCGATGGCGTCGCGGATCAGCGTCAGGTCTTCGCGACGGGGTCGCCGGTGCTGCAGGTAGAGCGCGATGGTGTCAATGCTGGCCTGCGCCTGGGGTTCCGCCACCACCAGACCGCCGCCCGGTCCGCGTCGGGTGGTGGCGACGGCGTGATACTCCAACAGCCGCACCGCTTCTCGAAGCACCGCGCGACTGACCTGGTAGCGCTCCAGCAGCGCGACCTCGCTGCCGAAGACCTCGCCGACCTGCCAGCCGCTGCTGGCGATGTCGTCGCGAATGGCGGCGGCCAACACCTCGGCGAGCTTACCTTGTGGCGCTGGGTGATTGGCGTGGCGGCGTTGACGTGACCCGGGCCGGCGATGGTCTCGCAGCCACGTGGTCACCGACTCCGCGTGCTGTTCGCTCAGCGTGATCGCGCGGGCGACGTCGCCGGCGGTGACGGCCGCGATGATGGCCGCGTGGTCGCGGTAGCGATGCTCGATCGCCTCGAACGCTTCGCTGGCGGAGTCCAGTCGTGAGTCTTGGGCGTACCGGAGGGTCAGCCGCGTGAGGATGTCGATAAAGAGCTGCAGCACTGGGTTTTTGGACTGCTCGGCCAAGACGGTGTGGAACTCGTCGTTCGGCGGCTGCCGGTGCTGCTCAGCGCGCAGCAGCGCACGCAGGCGGTCGATGCCCGCCTCATCGATCTGCTGCGCGGCCCGGGCCGCGGCCAGCGGTTCCAGCAAAAGCCGGGCATCGAGGAGATCGTCGATCGTGACGTCCAGGTACTCGAGGTAGATGATGATCGCGTGGGTGGCCGGTGCCGCGTCCGGTTCACAGATCAGCAGGCCGCCGTTCGGGCCGCGACGCATGCGCGCCACCCGATGATGCTCGATGAGCCGAACCGCTTCGCGCAGCACCGATCTACTGACCTGGTAGCGCTCCTGCAATGCCTGCTCCGAGCCGAGCGACTCTCCGATCGGCCAGCCCCGCCGAATGATGTCGGCCTCAATGCGGCGCGCGATACGGGAAGCTCGCTTGTCCGACCGCGGCTCGGCGGTGGCACCGGAACCGGATGCGAGAGCTCCACCGCTCAATTGCCCGCCCGCACAGCGTGATTCAGCATGTCAGCAGCATGCATCCGGCGATCGGTCCGCCTCCGACCGCGGCGACGGCGACCTCAGGCCGGCGGGACACCTGCCGCTCCCCCGCCTCGCCGCGCAACTGCAGACAGGTCTCGTGCAGCAGCCAGTAGCCGTGCATACGGCCCGCCGAGAGCTGGCCGCCATAGGTGTTCAGCGGCAGGGCGCCGTTCAATGCGATCCGCTCGGCCCCCTCGACGAACGGCCCGGCCTCGCCGTCGCCGCAGATGCCCAGCGCCTCGAGCCAGGCGAAGGTGAGGAAGGTGAACCCGTCGTAGAGCTCCGCGAGGTTCAGATCGGCGGGCGTCAGGTCGGTCCGCGACCACAGTTGCGCCGCCGCGTCAGCCGACGCCATCTTCGGATAGTCCGCGCGGTGGAACCAGCCGCCGGCACCGTTGCTGCCACCGATCGCCTCCACCTTCACCGCCCGATGCGGGCAGTCGTTGGCATAGGTTGCGGCCGACACCACCAGAGCGATCGATCCGTCGATCGGCACGTCGCAGTCCAGCAGACCCAACGGCAGCGACACCGGGCGCGCGTTGAGGTAGTCGTCCATCGTCATCGGATCGCGGTACACCGCACGGGGATTCAGCGCCGCGTTGCGACGGCTGTTGATCGCGAGCCAGCCCAGCTGCTCCTTGGTGGTGCCGTAGAGCTCCATGTGCCTGCGACATGCCAGCGCCAGCCAGTTCGCGGCCGAATATGCTTGGGCCGCAACCAGATCGTTGACGTCGTCCATCGGTCCGACGACCGGCGGCGTCTCACCTTCCGGGGTTTCGAACATCTTCGCCAGCGGCGGGGCCGGCGCGTTCTCGTCCTGCTTGACCGGGACGGTGCCGCCCAGCATCTGGATGGTCCGGTAGATGATGACGTGGCGCGCATGTCCTTCGGAGACCGCGCGGCAGGCCGAGATCACCGGGTTGAGCAGACCGCCGGTGCTGAAGCCCGTCCCGCAGTCGGGCGCCTCGATGCCCAGCGCGGCGTTCACCTCGGCGGCCGGAGTGTCTCCCAACGTGGCGATTCCGTCGATGTCGCCCGGGCTCAAGCCGGCGTCCTCGATAGCGGCCCGGACCGATTCCATCGTCAGGTCCAGCCCGGGAATGCCAGTGCGACGGCCGATTCGGGAGATACCGATGCCGGAAATGATCGCGTCTTTTTCGAAGTAGCTCATCTACGCCGTCCGTTAGACCAACCCGAGGGAATTGAGTGTACTGTATTCCCCGTGTCGACCGACTCTCCACTGCAGATCGAGCACTGCGACACCTGCGCGCGCTGGGTCCATCCCGCGGCCGGCACCTGCCGCGACTGCGGCGGTCCGTTGAAAGCCAAGCCGGTGTCAGGGCAGGGCTCGGTGTTCACCTACACGGTCAACTACCACGCGTTCAATCCCGAACTCGAGACGCCGTACGTCATCGCCCTGGTCGAGCTTGCCGAGCAGGACGGGCTGCGGGTAGCCGCGAACATTGTTGACTGCCAACCGGATTCGGTGACCTGTGGGATGCGCGTCGAGGCTCTGCCGGAGCCCGGCCCCGGCGGCGCACCGCGCTTCGCCCCCGCAGTGTGATCAGCGCTTGCGCGCGGTGACCAGCAGGTACTCCCACTCCATAGTCGAAGAGCCGGCCAAGTACCGATCACCGAGCTCGGCCAGCTCGCCGTCCAGCGCCACCACTCGGTCGTGGTCCCCGTCTATGCCCCGGTATGCCGAGATGGTCGGCCCATAGAACGTCTTGAAGTAGTCGCGGAACCCCGCACCGTCGGTGAAGTGGTCGACCCGCAGCGCATAGCGTTGCGCCCCGAAGCCGGTGACGCGATCGCCGAACAGAGCCCGCACGTGATCGGCGTTGCCCCACATCGGCGGTGGCTGCACGCCGGGCGGCGGCGCCGGTACATAGGGCCTCATGGTCGCGAACATCTGGCCGATGAAGCCGTCTGGCGTCCAGCTGATCAGCCCGATCGTGCCGCCGGGGCGGCAAACCCGGAGCAATTCGTCGGCCGCCCGCTGATGGTGCGGGGCGAACATCACCCCGATGGCGGACAGCACCGCGTCGAACTCGTCGTCGTCGAACGGCAGCGCCTCGGCATTGGCCTGGCGCCACTGCAGGTCGAGTCCACGATCTCGGGCCAGCGCCGCTCCGCGCTCCAGTAGCTCCGGAACCAGGTCGCTGGCAACGACTTTCGCCCCCTTGAGCGCGGCGGCGATCGCCACATTGCCCGAACCCGCGGCCACGTCGAGCACCCGATCGCCGGCGCCGATCCCGCTCCTCCGCACCAGAACCGGGCCCAGTGGCGCCACCACCTCCGCCGCCACGGTCGCGTAGTCGCCCAGCGCCCACAGCGCGCGGTGCTTGCTTTCGAGTCCGCTTTCGGCGGTGTCGATCGTCGTCATGCCACCCATCGTCGGACTCTGCGCCGGACGGTTTCCAGTGCCGAATGTGAACCGAGCGTGGTTCACGATCTGTACTAGTCAATTCGGTAGTCACGCGGTGTACTGGGAGCATGTCGACGTATGGCCAGTTCTGCCCCATCGCCAAGGCGATGGAGTTGCTCGACGAACGATGGACCCTGCTCGTTGTCAGTGAGCTGCTTCGGGGCAGCGTGCATTTCAACGACCTGCGGCGCGGGTTGCCGAAGATGTCGCCGGCACTGTTGTCCAAGCGACTCAAATCGCTGACCCGCGCCGGTGTCGTAGAACGCAGCGAGTCGGACGGTCGGGTTTCGTACGCGTTGACGCCGTGTGGCCAAGAACTCGCCGGGGTCGTGGGTGCGTTGGGCGCGTGGGGAATTCGCTGGATCGGTGAACTCGGCGACGCCGACCTCGACCCGCACCTGCTGATGTGGGATATCCGCCGCACGATCTCCGTCGACGCATGGCCGCGGTCGCGGACTGTGTTGGAATTCAATCTGTTCGGCGTTGACCCCAAGGCCGCCCACTGGTGGCTGATGGTGTCGGAGGGCGAACCCGACGTCTGCGATTTCGACCCCGGCTACGAGGTGGCCGCCACCGTCGAGACGAGTCTGTTGACCCTGACCCAGATCTGGCGTGGCGATGAATCGTGGGCACAGGCGGTACGCGACGGCAGGCTCACCATCCACGGAACCACCGACGCTCGTCGGGCCGTGCCGGATTGGCTTGGCCAGTCGCTTGCGGCCGCGGTGCCCCGCCCGGCCTAGTTGATCAGCGGGTCGCGCGGCATGCCGAGGATTCGCTCGGCAATCTGGTTGCGAGTGACCTCAGACGTGCCGCCGGCAATCGCCATGGCCCGGGCGCTCATCACCAAGCGGCCCGCCAGCGCGCCGGCGCCGTCGTACAGGGCGGTTTCGGGTCCGGCCAGTGCCGCGGAGATCGCGCCGCCTTCGACCATGTGATCGGCCAATTTCAGCTTGGTGACGTTGCCTTCTGGCCCCGGGCCCGCACCCTCGACGCTGCGCGCGACGCGGCGCAGGTTCAGCAACCGCAGAGCGTTTTCCTCGGCGAGGTACTCACCGACGCGAGTTCGCCCGCCCGCCAACCTTTCCGGGTGAGCCTTGACCTGCTCGACCAGTTGGGTGGCCAAGCCCGCGTAGAAGGATCCGCTGCCGCCAATGCTGACGCGCTCGTTGCCCAGCGTGGCCCGCGCCACCGTCCACCCGGTGTTGGGCTCCCCGACAACGTCCTCGTCGGGAACGAACAGGTCGTTGAAGAACACCTCGTTGAAATCGGCCCCACCAGTGATTTGGCGCAGCGGCCGCACCTCGACCTCGGGGGCGTTCATGTCGACGATCACCGTCGTGATGCCGGCATGCTTGGGTGCCTCCGGATCGGTGCGCACGGTGGCCAAGCCGCGCGCGCAGTAGTGCGCACCGCTGGTCCACACCTTCTGCCCGTTGATCTTCCAGCCGCCGTCCACCCGGGTGGCCTTGGTCTTGATCGACGCCGCGTCCGAGCCCGCGTCGGGCTCGGAGAACAACTGGCACCAAATCTCATCCTTGCGCAGCGCCTTCTCGACGAATCGTTCGATCTGCCAAGGTGTTCCGTGCTGAACCAGGGTCAAAATCACCCAGGCGGTGATGCCGTAGTCGGTGCGCTTGATACCCGCGGCCCGGAACTCCTCCTCGATGACCAGCTGCTCCACCGGGTCCGCGGCCAGCCCCCACGGCTTGGGCCAGTGCGGCATGACGTAGCCGGTCTCGATCAGCTTGTCCCGCTGCGCCTGCTTCTCCAACCCCGCGAACTCGGCGACGTCGGCGTGGATGCGGGTCCGCATCTCCTCGGCCTCCGGCGGCAGGTCCAGGCTGTTCTCCCGGGTGACACCGGCGGCGGTGCGATCGAACACGTCCCCGGCGGGCGCGTCACCGCCGAACAGTGCCGTCGTCACCAGGGCACGGCGTAGGTGCAGATGCGCGTCGTGTTCCCAGGTGAATCCGATACCGCCGTGCACCTGAATGTTGAGCTCCGCGTTACGCGCATACGCCGGAAACGCCAGTGCCGCAGCCGCGGCGGCCGCGAGTTGGAACTGCTGCTCGTCCTCGGATGCGGCCCGGGAGGCGTCCCACACCGAGGCAATTCCCGATTCCGAAGCCACCAGCATGTTGGCGCAGTGGTGCTTGATGGCCTGGAACGTGGCGATGGTGCGGCCGAACTGCTGACGCACCTTGGCGTAGTCGACCGCCGACTCGACGCAGTCGGCCGCTCCGCCGACCGCCTCCGCGGCCAGCAGCGTGCGGGCGCGCGCCAGCAGCGAGTCGCGGGCACCGCGCAGGATGTCGTCGTCACCGACGCTGACCTTCTCCAGCCGGACCCGTCCCGAGCGCCGGGTCGGGTCCAGGTTCTCCGGCACCTCGACCGAGACGCCGGAGCGGCCGCGTTCGATGACCAGCACGTCGTCACCGGCCGCGATCAGCAGCAGGTCGGCCAGGCCGGCCCCCAGCGCGATCCCCGCATCGCCGTCGGCGACGCCGCCGCCGAGGCTCACGTCGCCACCGAGGCCGATACCGGCGACAACGGATCCGTCGATGAGGCCGGGCAGCAGGCGTGATTTCTGTTCCGCGCTACCGTCTTTGGCAATCACCGCCGAGGCGATCACGGTTGGCACGAAGGGCCCGGGCGCCACGGCGCGACCGAGTTCGTCGATGACGACGACGAGCTCCGGCAGGCCATATCCCGAGCCACTGTGTTCTTCATCGATGTGCAGGCCTAGCCAGCCCAGCTCGACGATCGCCTGCCAGAACGGCGGCCGATCCTCTTCGGGCGCATCCAGCAGCGACCGCGCGGCGGCGCGAGCCTTCTGCGACGTGAGGAACCCGCGGGCTACCTCGGCGAGTTCGCGATGGTCGTCGGTCAGTGCGATACCCATTGCAGGGCCTTCCTCTAGGACGCCATTGGCCGTTTGGAAAGAGTGTACTTAAATGCCGATGCCTCCCAACCGAGTGGTCGGTCGGGAGTCATCGGCGCTAGCTTCTCGCGCGAACGTGAAACCCGATTCACGCTCGTCGCCGAACGTGAAACTTGCTTCACGCTCGGCGAAAGATGCGCTGCCTACTTGGGCGCGAAGCGCTGACCGGCGTCCAGACGCAGGCACTGACCGTTCAGCATCGGGTTGTCCACGATCGCCGCGACGAGCTTGGCGTACTCCTCAGGGCGGCCCAGCCGCTTGGGGAACGCCGCGTCCTTGGTCAGCGCAGTCGCGAACTCATCCGGGATGCCCTTGGTCAATCCGGTTGCGAACAGGCTCGGCGCGATGGCCAGCACGCGGATGCCCAGCGATCCGAGGTCGCGCGCCATGGTCAGGCACATCCCGGCGATGCCGGCTTTGGCGGCCGTATAGGCGACCTGGCCGATCTGGCCTTCGAAAGCGGCGATCGAGGCGGTGTTGATGATGACGCCGCGCTCTTCGTCCTCCGGTTCGTTCTGGCTCATCAGGTGTGCCGCCAGCCGGCTGATGTTGAAGGTGGCGATCAGGTTGAGATCGATGGTCTGCCGGAAAGACTCGAGATCGTGCGGACCGGATTTCGAGATGGTGCGCTTCCCGATGCCGCCACCGGCCGTGGTCACCGTGACGTGCAGCCCCCCGAGCTTTTCGGTGGCGGTGTTCAGAGTCTCCTCGGTGGCCTCGAAGTCGGTGACGTCGACCGGATAGAAGTCTCCGTCGATCCCGGCCGCGACCTCCTTGCCGTCCGATCCCTCGCGATCGAAAATCGCGACGCTGGCACCGCGGGCATGCAGCAACTCGGCGCTCGCGCGGCCCATGCCCGAGGCACCGCCGATCACGATGACCTTCTTGCCGTTGATCTCCATCCAAACCTCCTTGTTTGTCCGGGCGGTGCCCGTGAGTTAGCTGCACGGTATCGCGGCGGCGCGTGACGTTGTCGGCCAGGCGTGTAAAGGTGGGTTGTGCTGCTGATCGACGTCGCGACCGCCTCCGCGGACGTCGGCGGCTCGTCTTCGCGGCGCGCGAAGACCACGCGCATCGCCGAATTGCTCGGCCACGCCAGGTCCGAACACACGCTGGTCGCCATCGTCGTGGCCTGGCTCTCCGGCGACCTGCCGCAGCGCCAGATCGGAATCGGCTGGGCGGCGTTGCGATCGATCCCGCCCGCCGCCGAGCAACCGAGCCTGACCGTCCAGGGTGTTGACGCCGCCCTGTCGGCGATCGGCGCCGTCGCCGGGAAGGGGTCGCAGGCCCGTCGAGCGGAGTTGGTCGCCGGATTGTTCTCCTCGGCAACGGAAGTCGAGCAGACGTTTCTACGTCGCCTACTCACCGGCGAACTCCGTCAGGGCGCGTTGGCAGGGGTGATGGCCGACGCGGTGGCGGCAGCGGCGCAGATCCCGCCCGCCGCGGTCCGCCGCGCTGCGATGCTCGGTGGCGCGCTACCCGCGGTCGCTGCGGCCGCGATGGCGGGCGGTGCGGCGGCGTTGGAGGCGTTCACCTTGCAGGTCGGCCGGCCTGTCGGCCCGATGCTGGCACAGACTGCGGCGGGCGTCGCTGAGGCGTTGGAAAAGCTCGGCGGCACAGCGGTGTTCGAGGCCAAGCTGGACGGCGCCCGGGTGCAGATCCACCGGGCCGGCGATCAGGTCACGGTGTACACCCGCAGCCTCGACGACGTCACCGCCCGACTGCCGGAGGTGGTCGAGGCGACGATGGCGCTGCCGGTGCGTGACCTGATCGCCGACGGCGAGGCGATCGCCCTGCGCCCCGACGGGCGGCCTCAGCCCTTCCAGGTCACCGGCTCACGCTTCGGCCGCTCGGTCGATGTGGCAGCGGCCCGCGCCGCTGTGCCGCTGTCGGTGTTCTTCTTCGACATCCTGCACCGCGACGGCATCGACCTGGTCGACGCGCCGAACAGCGAGCGCGCCGCCGCATTGGACGACCTCGCGCCTCCGCAACAACGGGTCGACCGGTTGATCACTTCCGATCCCGCTGCGGCGAGCGCCTTCCTGGACGCAACCCTGGCCGCCGGCCACGAAGGCGTGATGGCCAAGTCGCTGACCGCGACCTACGAGGCGGGCCGGCGCGGAGCCGGCTGGCTCAAGGTCAAACCCGTCCACACTCTGGATTTGGTGGTGCTCGCCGTTGAGTGGGGTTCGGGACGGCGACAGGGCAAGTTGTCCAACATTCATCTCGGCGCCCGCGACCCCGCCACCGGCGGCCTGGTGATGGTCGGCAAAACCTTCAAAGGCATGACCGACGCAATGCTCGAATGGCAGACCGCACGGTTTCAGGAGTTGGCCGTCGGCGACACCGAAGGCTACGTCGTCCGGGTCCGGCCGGAGCAAGTGGTCGAGATCGCGCTCGACGGTGTGCAGAGGTCGTCGCGCTACCCCGGCGGTTTGGCGCTGAGGTTCGCCCGAGTGCTGCGCTATCGGGACGACAAGGAGCCCGCCGAAGCCGACACCATCGACACCGTGCGGGCCATGTACACGGGCTAAGCTGCCAGCGGCACATTTTGGCGTGATCCCACGACAGGAGGCGCAGTGGTAGCACCACCGCAGCCCACGCCCGACACCGACGAACATCATCTGAGCTACGTCCATACCGACGCCGACCTGCCACCTGTCGCCATCATCGACCGCTCGCCCATCGGCACCCGCCACAAGATCGTCTTCGGTCTGATCGCTGTGGTCGGCGCGATCGCGTGGACGATCATCGGTTTTGTTCGCGGCGAAACCGTCAACGCGGTGTGGTTCGTCGTCGCGGCGATCTGCACGTACGTCATCGGATACCGGTTCTACGCCCGGTTGATCGAAACGAAAGTCGTCCGCCCCCGCGACGACCACGCAACTCCCGCAGAGGTTTTCGACGACGGAACGGACTACGTGCCGACCGACCGGCGCGTGTTGTTCGGCCACCATTTCGCCGCGATCGCCGGCGCCGGACCACTCGTCGGGCCGGTGCTCGCCACCCAGATGGGTTACCTGCCGTGCAGCATCTGGATAATCGTCGGCGCCGTGTTCGCGGGCGCGGTGCAGGACTACCTGGTGTTGTGGATCTCGACCCGGCGCCGCGGCCGCTCACTCGGGCAGATGGCGCGCGACGAACTCGGCGTCACGGGCGGCGCCGCCGCCCTGGTCGGGGCGTTCGTCATCATGGTGATCATCATCGCCGTGCTGGCTTTGGTGGTGGTCCGCGGTCTGGCCGAAAGCCCTTGGGGCGTCTTCTCTATCGCCATGACCATCCCGATCGCCGTGTTCATGGGCTGCTATCTGCGATTCATCAGGCCCGGACGGGTCAGCGAAGTGTCCCTCATCGGTTTCGTCCTGCTGATGCTGGCGGTGGCATCCGGTCATCTCGTCGCCGAAACGGCTTGGGGGGCATCATGGTTGAACCTGTCCGCGGTGACGGTGTCGTGGCTGATCGTCGGGTACGGATTCGTCGCCTCGGTGCTGCCGGTGTGGTTACTTCTCGCGCCGCGCGACTACCTGTCGACGTTCATGAAAGTCGGCGCCATCGCGCTGTTGGCAATCGGCATCTGCGTCGCCCATCCCCTGATGCATGCCCCGGCGGTGTCGCGCTTCGCCACGCACGGCAGCGGACCGGTGTTCGCCGGGTCGCTGTTTCCGTTCCTGTTCATCACCATCGCGTGCGGCGCGCTGTCGGGATTTCACGCGCTGATCTCGTCGGGCACCACACCGAAGCTGCTGGAAAAAGAAAGCCAGATGCGGCTGATCGGCTACGGCGGCATGCTCACCGAGTCCTTCGTCGCGGTGATGGCGCTCATCAGTGCGTCAATACTTGACCAGCACTTGTACTTTGCGATCAACGCGCCGGTCGTCCGCACCGGGGGCACCGCGGCGACGGCCGCCCACTACGTCAATCAGCTTGGCTTGTCGGGACCTCCGGTGACCGCCGCGACGCTCACTGATGCCGCGGCGAGCGTGGGCGAACATTCGATCGTGTCGCGGACCGGCGGCGCACCCACCCTCGCGGTGGGCATGTCCGAAGTGCTGCAACGGTTTCTGGGCGGGCCGAGCCTCAAGGCGTTCTGGTATCACTTCGCGATCATGTTCGAGGCGCTGTTCATCCTGACCGCCGTCGACGCCGGTACCAGGGTCGCACGCTTCATGCTGTCCGACGCGCTGGGTAACCTCGGCGGCCCCTTGCGCAGGCTGCAGAACCCGAGTTGGCGCCCGGGCGTCTGGATCTGCAGCCTTGCGGTAGCCGCGGCATGGGGCAGCATCCTGCTGATGGGCGTGACCGACCCGCTCGGCGGGATCAATACGCTGTTCCCGCTTTTCGGAATCGCCAACCAATTGCTGGCGGCGATCGCCCTGACCGTGGTCACCGTGATCGTGGTGAAAAAGGGCTACCTGAAGTGGGCGTGGATCCCGGGCGTCCCGCTGCTGTGGGACCTGATTGTCACGCTGACCGCGTCATGGCAGAAAATCTTTTCCGGCGACCCCAGCGTGGGTTATTGGACTCAGCACTTCCAGTACGCGGCCGCCAAGGCGGCGGGTAAGACGTCATTCGGATCGGCCAAGACTATCGATCAGCTTGCCGCCGTCATCAGGAATACGTTCATTCAAGGCACGTTGTCGATCGTCTTCGCCGCGGTCGTGGTGATTGTCTTGGTGTCGGCAATTATCGTGATAGTCAACGTAATTGGCGGCGGCGGTCTGCCGCTCACCGAAGACGATCCGGTGCCGTCCAAGATGTTCGCTCCGTCCGGAATGATCGCCACCCCGGTCGAGCGTCGCGTGCAGCGGCAGTGGCTGGCCTTCCTCCACCTCGACCACTGAGCATCGGTAACGGGTAGCGAATACACAGCTGTCACATAGATCCCCGCACTAGCGTGCTAGAGAAGCGTTAAAACCCTTCACTTACAGCGTGTTTGGTTGATCTCGTTAGCTGATTCGACACGACCATGAGAATGAACGGACGGAAAACGACCGGCAAAGGATAAGGTTGAACCAGTGGCAACAACAACCGACCGCCGGGTCCGACTGTTCGATCGCGACCCCGAGACCGAGCCTGCTGGACAATGCTGCCCCAGCCGGCCGTCCGGTACGCCGCCACCGGTCCTGCAGCCCCACCCATCCAGCCGCGAGCATCGGCTGGCGTGGACGAGGCGTGCCGCCATCGCGATCTGGGCCGTGGTGGTCGCCTATCGGACCGCGACAGACGGGTTCGCATTCAACCGCGAACTGCTGCTGCTCTATATCGCGACGGGCCTGATCGCGGCCAGCATCGGACGCGGACACAAGGTGTTCGCGGTGTTACGCGACTGGTTGCCCTTCGCCCTTGTGCTGGTCCTCTACGACTTCAGCCGGGGTGCCGCCGACATGCTCGGCGCGCACACGCTCTGGCGATTCCAGCCCGACGCGGACCGCTGGTTGTTCTTCGGCACCGTCCCCACGGTGTGGTTGCAGGAGCACATCAAGCTGGCGCAACCACCGTGGTGGGAGGTGATCATCAGCGGCATCTACATGTCGTTCTTCGTCCTGCCCTACCTCGTCGCCGGGGTGCTCTGGCTGCACAACCGCACCGAGTGGGCGGCCTTCGTCCGACGATTCATCGCATTGTCCTTCGCCGCGCTCGTCGTCTACGTCGTCCTGCCGGCCGCGCCGCCGTGGGCGGCCGCGAGCTGCACACCGGCCGACGTCTCCGGCGGTCCGGCGAACCCGCCGTGCATGTTCCGCGGCGCCGCGGGCGTTCCGGACGGCGGCCTACTGGGCGCGATGCACGTGAGCCAGCCTGGTGCCCACCAGTTCGTGGAGCGGATCTCTACCCGCGGCTGGGGAACGCTGCATCTGCAGTCGGCCGGGGCGCTCCTGGACTCCGGCCAGGCCAGCGTGAATCTGGTTGCGGCCATTCCCTCGCTGCACGCCGCGGTGACCGCGATGATCTCGATGTTCCTGTGGCGACGGGTCAGACGCGGGTGGCGCCCACTACTGGTGATCTACCCGCTGGCGATGGCCTTCGTGTTGGTGTACTCCGCCGAGCACTTCGTGGTCGACATCGTGCTGGGCTGGGCGCTTGCCGCGGTGGTATCCGCAGCGATGGGTCTGCTCGACTCGTGGTGGTTGCGCCGTCGCGCCACGAAGTCAGCCGGCCCGGCTCAGCCAGCGGGCGATCTTGCTCGCGGCTTCGCCATAGAAAACGCGGTAGACCTGTTCGGCGACGTAGCCCATGTGCGGGGTGGCGACAACGGTGTCCAGGGTGCGCAGCGGATGCCCGGCCGGCAGCGGCTCGGTGTCGAAGACGTCGAGGCCGGCACCGGCGATGCGCCGCGACCGGAGAGCGTCGACCAGCGCGCCCTCGTCGACAATCGGGCCACGAGAGGTGTTGACTAGCAACGCCGTTGGCTTCATCAGCGTCAACTCGGCGGCGCCCACCAAACCGCGGCTCCGCTCGCTGAGCACCAGGTGGATGGTCAAAACGTCGGCGCGAGAGAACAACTCGTCCTTCGAGACGTAGCGGGCCCCGGCCTGCTCGGCGACCTGAGGCGTCAGGTTCGAGCTCCACGCGATGATGTCCATGCCGAACGCCTTACCGACCTGCGCGACCCGGCTACCGATTCGCCCCAAGCCCAGCACCCCTAACTTGGTGCCCCCGAGTTGCCAACCAACCGATGTCTGCCAGCCGCCACCGCGCACGGACACCGCCTCGTCGACAATCCGGCGGGCGGCCGCCAAGATCAGCGCCCAGGTGAGCTCGACGGTCGACTCCACGTAACCACCGGTCCCGCTGACGTAGACGCCGCGTTCCTTGGCGGCCGCTACGTCGATGGAGGCATTGAACGGCCCGGTTGAAGCGATCATCTTCAGCTGGGGCAACCGCTCGATGACGCTTCGCGACAGGGGTGTGCGTTCCCGCATCACGCACACCACGTCGAAGGGTCGCAGGCGCTCGACCACAGCGTCCGGATCGGCGAGGTGGTCATTGAACACGGTGATCGTCGCCCGGTCGGCCACCTGCGACCAGTCAGCCATGGTCAGGGCGACGTCCTGATAATCGTCAAGGATCGCGACCCGCATCCTGCCAATCTCGCACACCGGGTTTAGCCCCCACACAGGCCGGGTACAGACCGGACGCGTAGCAGCAGTGTCCAGCGAAGGGAGCTGAAGCGCATGGGAGCCCACGACAAGGTGAGCAACAAGATCGACGACATCGGCGGCAAGGCCAAAGAAGCCTTTGGTAAAGCCACCGGCGACGACAGCACCGAAGCCGAAGGAAAGCTCGATCAAGCCAAGTCCAGCGTCAAGGACGCGGTCGAGAACGTCAAGGACGCGTTCAAAAAGTAATTCACAAGCCAGCACAAAGGACGGCCACCGGTGTTACCGACCCCGGTGGTCTTCCGCTTTCTAGGGGGCACTCCAGTGCTCGCCGGATCCGGCGCCTTCGACCGGTTCGTTTGCCCCAAAGACGAACGGCGCGAACACCACTTCCCGGCCGTCCGGGTCGCGGTAGGTAACGGCCCCGGTCGCCGCCCAATAGGGATGAGATTCAACCGGTTCGGCCCCTGAGGCCAAAAGCCTTGCGATCGCGCGCCGTTGGCTGCCGTGGTCGGGAAAATACAGGCACAGCTGTTCGTGGTTGTCGACCGCGATGGGCTCGGTAGCCTCGACGATTTCGAAAGTCAACGATGACCGGGGCAAGCCGAATATCGCGCCGCTGCTGCCGTAGCTCTCCGCGAACGTGGCGCACAGCGGCAGCCCGATCAGATCGCGGTAGAACTGCACGGTCTCCGCGAAATGCGCTGAGCGGCGGGCGAATCGGAGAGCACCCAGCGAAGCCAATTCCTCGGGCCAGGTCAGATCGGAGTGCACCATGGCGACTAGGCTAAAACCTCAACCGCCGTTGAGGTCAAGGCTGAGGTTGACCGATCTAGCGAAGGAGGGGATCTTCGCTGAGACCGATACCGATAGCGCGCCCAGCGTTTGATCACCCGCGCCGGTGGTGTGCTCGTTCTGCTCCACGGTGTTGAATGCCTGCATGAACCATCAGATCCGCGTTGAGGTGTCCGCCGACCACGTCGCCACCGTCGAATTCGAGCGCGGCCCCCGCAATCATTTCGACGCCGCTCTGATCGCCGGACTGGCCGATGCCTTCGAACGGCTCGACGCCGATCCCAATGCGCGGGCGATCGTGTTGTGCTCGGCGGGCCGGCATTTTTGTGCGGGTGCGGACCTGCCGGGCGCGCTGAGCGGGAGCGCGTCGACGGTCGAGGGCTCAACCGGGTCGTTGTACGAGGAGGCGGCGCGCCTTTTCGCGGCCCACACACCGATCGTCGCCGCGGTGCACGGTGCAGCGGTTGGCGGTGGCCTCGGGTTGGCACTGGTGGCCGATTTTCGCGTCGCCAGCCCGTCTACCCGATTCGTCGCGAACTTCAGCCGGCTCGGACTGCACCAGGGTTTCGGGATCACCGTGACCCTGCCGGCGGTCGTCGGTGCGCAGCGCGCTCAGGACCTGCTGTACACCGGCCGCGAAGTTCCTGGCGACGAAGCCGCGAGCATCGGCCTGTGCGACCGCCTGACACCCGACGGCGAAGTGCGTCTCGGCGCCCACGCCCTGGCTGCCAAGATCGCGACGAGCGCTCCGCTGGCGGTGGTCTCGATCCGTCAAACCCTGCGGGGCGATCTGGCCGGGCGAGTGCGCGCGGCGACCGCCCTGGAACAGTCCGAGCAGGTGCGGTTGGCAGCGACGGCGGACTTCGTCGAAGGAGTTTCAGCCACCGCGGAACGGCGGCCGCCCCGATTCACCGGCTCATAGCGGGCTAGCCGGCACCCTTGCCGTTGTCGACCCGGTAGACGGCGCCGTGAACCGCCGCTGCGGCGTCGCTCGCCAGGAACGCGATCACGTTAGCGACCTCGAGCGGCTGCATCATGCCGCGCGGCGAGGCGGTGCGCATGATCAGGTCGTAGTTCGGGTTCTCCGGAGGCGTGAACTGTTCGATCTGCGGGGTCAGCATGCCACCCGGACAAACAGCGTTGACGCGCAAGCGATCCGCGGTGTACTCCACGGCCAGGGCGCGGGTCAGTCCGATCAGACCGTGCTTGGCCGCACAGTATCCGGCCGAATACGCCTGACCCTCAACGCCAGCAATCGAGCTGACATTGACGATGTTGCCGCCTCGCTCCAGGAGGTGCGGCAGGGCGGCCCTGCACAGGTGAAACGGACCGTTGAGGTTGACCGCGAGGTCCTGCTCCCAGTCGTCGTCGGTCATCGACTCGGTGCGGCGCATCTGATGTCGGCCGGCGATGTTGATCAGCACGTCGAGGCCGCCCAACTCGCTCACGCATTGCGCAACGGCATCCTTACATGCCTGAATGGACGCCAAATCCACGACGGCATAGCGACCGTGTTCGATGTCGGCGAACACCGCGGCCAACCGTGCCGTATCCCGGCCGATACCGAAAACCGTTGCGCCTTGGCGTGACAACAGTCGAGCCGTCTCTGCGCCCAGCCCGGACGACGCGCCGGTGACGAACGCGATTTTGCCCTCAAGCGTTGACATGCGGCTCACTCACCAACCCGGCGCGCCCCGGTAGGCACGCACACGAGTAACGCTACCTCGCAGCAAGTCCAGTGGCGCAACGATTCTCAGCCCGAAAGTCTCAAAGACAGGTTCGTGCCGGAATCTGCGCCGAACACGACGAGCGGCGATCAACACCGCCAGATCGACCGCCCGCCTTCCCAGCGCGATCCGGCTCGTTCGCTGCTTCCACGTCGGTGGAGCGGCGCCCACGCGCCGTCCGCAGTGGTAACCGACCGACATCGCCAACATGGCGACCACCGCGAACATCGCGACCATCATCATGGTGATGAGCATTTCGGTTCACGATCGCGGTGAGGTCACACGCGAGACACACCTCGGCTAATACGCGAGGTAGGGGGCTAGCCAATCTCGCTGTCGACGTTCACCGCTACATAGCCGATCGGGATACCGGTCCACATCGCGATGCATTCACGAGCGGCGAGTTCGACCGAGGCGCGACGATGCGCGCGGGTACTCCTGCCGATCTCGGGAATACGAACCATCCACCCATCCGCGTCGCGAGTGACTTCGATGTCGAAGCACTGACCGACCGTTGGGCATTTAACGCGGGAAGCGAATCGCTGGGCGCTGCGCACCTGACGTGGGCGCACCAGCAAGGGCTGAATGGGCATAGCCGCTTTCCTGAGTCGAGAATAAACCGCGCGCAAGCGTATTGCGGATTCAGACGAAAACCTAATCGGCCGAGAGCCTCACCGACACGATCGCGAAACACCCCATTGTGAGCTGCGGTTACTCTACGTCCCGACGAACTGCGACGAGGAACTTCACCTGCAGTTTCCGTGATGGCCAACGCGGCGGGGATGAACCGGGCCGCCCCCGGTGTTAGAACAAGCTGAGTTTGACCCGCGCGACCACAGGATATGAAGATGACCAACGGCATCGACGCCGAAGTCCACACTGCGGTGGAGTCTTCCACCCCATACGCTGCTCACAGCGATCACGCTTTGACGAAAGGCCTGCCCGTGCATGACTCGACCCGCTATGGCATATCGCCTCTGGCATGGTGCGCACAGTCGATGACGAAGCTGTTGCAATGGGCGGCCGTCGTCACGATGCTCTACGCCGCGGCGGTCAACACACCGGCGATCAGCAAGGCCGCCGCGGATGGGCAGTGCGCGGACGTCGAGGTCATCTTCGCGCGCGGCACCCTTGAGCCCCCGGGTCCCGGAACCGTCGGGCAGGAGTTCGCCGATGCGCTCACCGGTCGCCTCGGTGGTCGGACGGTCGACGTTTACGGCGTTAATTACCCTGCCTCGCTCAATTTCTCGCAGGCCGCCGATGGTGTCGCTGATGCCGCGAACAAGGTCATGGACACCGTCAACACCTGTCCGGCCAGCAAGATCGTGCTCGGCGGCTACTCGCAGGGAGCGGCGATCGCCGGCTACATCACCTCGGACAGCGTCCCGCCGGGCTACGTGCTCCCCCCGGGCATCTCTGGACCGTTGCCGCCCAACGCCGCATCGCACGTCGCCGCGGTCACCCTGTTCGGCAAGCCCTCCGCCGGATTTCTCAACCTGGTTGACCGCGAGGCGCCCCCGATCAGCATCGGACCGCTGTACGCGAACAAGACGCTCGAGCTGTGCACACCGCAGGACCCGGTCTGCTCCTCAGGCGAAGGATTCAGCCGCGCCGCCCACAGCGCCTACAAGACGAACGGCATGACGGAGCAGGCGGCCGACTACGCCGCTAAGAAGCTCGGTCGCTGAGTCCGGCGATCAGCACGTCGAGTCCCTGCTCGAACCGGGTTTCCGGCGACTCGACAAGTTGATGCGGTAGGCCGTCGAGGGCTTGCTCGAACGACACGGATCCCAGGATGAAGATCATCAACAGGATCCGCGCCGACTCGCGCCGCGGCGCCGGCACGCCCGCATCGACAACGAGTTGCTGCATCAGCGCATCGACTTGGCGCGCCGCACCTTTCGCGGGTTGAGTCTGCAGCACCTCGGCGATGCCGTCTACACGCAGCATGGCCTTGCGCGCGCTGTTGGCGACTACCCGAATTCGCTGCTGCCACGGACCCGATTCCGGTAGCTCGACCGAAGCGAGCGTCGCCTCCGCAACCAGATTCAGCAGCTCGGCCTTGCCGTCGACGTAGCGGTACATCGCGGTGGTCGACAGCCCCAGTTCGGTCGCCAGGGCCCGGACTGTGACGCTGCGGATGCCGCTGCGTTCGGCGACCCGTACAGCGGCTGCGACGACAACCTCGCGGTCAAGCTCGCCGTACCGCAGCGGCTTGCGACGCGAGGAACGCGCAATTACGCTGTCGCTCAACGTCTTCAGCTACGCCGCGGGCGCCGGTCGCGGGCCGCGGACCAGGCCTCCCGGCCGGGCATCGGTGAGTTCGCCATGGTGGACGATCGTTTGACCAAGCACCAATGTCTCGACATAACCATCGGATCGCTGGACGAGCCGTCCTGCGCCGCCGGGTAGGTCCGCCACCTGCTCGGGATAGTGCAGGCCGAGGCTATCGAGGTCGATCAGGTTGATGTCAGCCCGCCTACCGGGCTCCAGCACGCCGCGGTCACCGAGACCGTAAAAGGCGGCGGGATCGCCGGTGAGCCGATGCACCGCGGTCGTCAACGGTATCCGCGGTCCGCGGGTTCGGTCCCGGACCCAGTAGGACATCAGATATGTCGTCATGCTGGCATCGCAGATGATGCCGCAGTGAGCACCCCCGTCGCCAAGTCCCTGCAGGCTCAACGGATCCGACATCATGTCGTGCAGGTGGTGGTAGTCATTGCCCGCATAGTTCAACAGCGGGAACAGCAGGAACTCCTTGCCGTCCGCGTCCAGCAGGGTGTCGTAGATGACGTCCCACGGATCGCGGCGCTCCCGCTCCGCGATGGCCGCGATGCTGTCCTCGGCCGACGGTTCGTAGTCGAGCCGCTCCCCCAGCGGATAGAGCTGCGTGAACATGTGGCGGTTGAGCTGATCGGCCGACGGCATCTCGCTGCGGTCGGGCTTCTCTGCCAGGATTCGAGCCTTCGTGTGTGGGTCGCGAAGGGCCTGGACACGTTGTGCCAGAGGCAGATCCATCAACGTCCGGTAGCCGGCACGGTGGCGGAACGGGTTCATCCGCGACTGATGGCCCATCAGCATGCCGAAGGCGCGACTGGCCACCTGCGGCCGCACGTTCGCGCCGGCGGCGTTGGCGGTCCGCACGTCGCGGAACCACCGCTGCCAGTCGTGCGGGTCCTGCTCGTTGACCATCGCCAGGAACGTCATCGGTATCCTGAAGCGCTCGCCCAGTCGGCTGATCCACTCGACCTCAGCGTCGATGGAATGTCGTTGGTCGCCGCCTATTTCACCGCCGACGCCGGCCGGCACCACCTGCAGGACGCCGCTGCCGGCCTCGGCCATCGCAGTCATCAATGCGACGAGCTCGTCCTCGTCCGAGTACGTTCCGGGCACCGGCTGCCCGCTCGCACTGCGATGCCCGGCCGTGCGGCCGAACGACATGCCCAGCGCCCCTGCGCGCAGACCGTCGGTGACCGCTCGGGTCATCGCCGTCAGGTCATCGGCCGTCGGGGCATCCAGCGCACGATCACCCATGACGTACGCACGCAGCGCGGCCTGGGGTATCTGCGTGCCGACATCGACGGCTCGCGGCATCGCTTCGAGCGCGTCGAGGTACTCGTCGAAAGACTCCCACTCCCAGGTGATTCCCTCGGCCAGGGCGCTGCCGGGGATATCCTCCACGCCCTCCATCAATTCGATGAGCCAGTCATGCCGGTCCGGCCGCACCGGCGCGAAACCGATGCCGCAGTTGCCCATTACGGCGGTGGTGACGCCGTGCCAACACGACGGTGTCAGATGCGGATCCCAGGTGGCCTGCCCGTCGTAATGGGTGTGGACGTCCACGAATCCCGGTGTGACGGTGAGTCCGTCGGCATCGATGGTTCGTCGTGCCGATCCGCCGATGCGCCCCACTTCGGTGATGAGTCCGTCCTGCACAGCGATGTCGGCGGTCCGCGCAGGCGATCCCGAACCGTCGACAACCGTCCCGCCGCGAATAATCAAGTCGTAGGTCATGACACCCTTTTCGTGTTCCCGGCAAAACGGAGTGCATGCTCGTAGATTGCCAGGTTGTCAGCAGAAATCCTGGCGTGCACCGGCCCCTCCAACAGAGCGCGAAGCACAGGATTGTAGGCGTGGTACGTCTCGTGAAACGTGAGAATCGTTGTGCCATCAGGCTGTTCGTCGAGCTCGTGATATCCCTCGGCGCGCGACCACAGCGGCTTGCCGATGGCGACGTAGCGCGACAGCTTGTTGACCTCGGCTTCGGTCACGACTTCCCAGGACCGCGCTTTGCCGCCTGACATCAGATAGCGCGGAACGCCGAAGACGCAGGTCCGTACCAGGCCCTGCCCGGCTTCATCGCCCTCGGTGAGGATTTCCATACTGCCGCCGGGATATTCGAGTATGCGCGGCACTGGGGCGTCGGGGGCCGCCGGCGGGTGCAACACCTGCCAGATTTTTCGGGGCGGCGCCTCGACGGCGAACACTGCGGTGAAGGAGTGCACTAGCGCTCCCCGACGGCTCTGATCTCGATGTCCACGGCATTCCGTCCTGGCGACGCCACGACGGTGTGGCGGCAGTAGGCCTCAATTTTTACACCGTTAACTTCTCACCGACAAGGACGGCCGCCGCACGTGCGGCAATGAGGGACGATTAGCTGCGGTAGACCGCGGGGTCGTTGATGTCGACCCGGGACCGGTTCGGCAACGCGAGGCCGCACGCGACAGTGACCGCCGCGGCGAAGACGATGTACGCCGAGATCGCGTACGGCGTTCCGGTCGTGTGCAGCAACCACGTTGCGATCAGCGGCGCGGGCCCGCCGGCGAAAACCGAGGCCAGCTGATAGCCGAGTCCGGCGCCGCCGTAGCGCAGATGGGTGGGGAAATTCTCGGCGATCAGCGCGGCCTGCGGACCGTACTGCAGCCCGTGGATGAACAACGAGGCCACGACAGCGAGGAAGATCAACCCGGCCCCACCGTGACTCAGCACCGCGAAGTACGGGTACGCGATCAGGCCGGTCAGAATCGCGCCGGTGAGGTATATCCGCTTGCGGCCGTAGCGATCTGACAGATGCGAGAACAGCGGGATCGCGACGAGTTCACACACGGCACCTGCCAGCACGGCCTTGAGCACGAACGTCTTGGTGAACTCGTGCCGCGACACGACGTAGGTCAGCACGAAAGTCGTGAACAGATAGAACGGCATCTGCTCGCTGAACCGCAGCCCCGCCGACAGCAGGATCTCGCGCCAGTGCTGCCGGATCACGTCGGCGACCGGGACGCGCGCGGTTTTCCGCTCCGCGGTCAGCTTGGCGAACATCGGCGTCTCGAGAATGGACAACCGAATCACCAGACCGATGCCCACCAGTACCAGGCTGAACAGGAACGGGATCCGCCAACCCCACGAGTTGAACTGCTCGGTCGAGAGTGTCGCCGACAGCAGTGTCATGCCCCCGGTGCCCAGCACCAGTCCCATCGGCACGCCGAGCTGAGCGAAGCTAGCGAGCAGCCCGCGCTTGCGTTGGTCGCCCCACTCCATCGCGATCAACACCGATCCGCTCCACTCGCCGCCGATTGCGAGGCCTTGGACCAGGCGCAGTGCCACGAGTATCAGCGGCGCGGCCGCCCCGATCGCCGCGGTACCCGGCAGAATGCCGACGACCGCCGACGAGATGCCCATCACCAGCAGCGTCACGATCAGCGTGGCCTTGCGACCGATCCGGTCGCCCCAGTGCCCGAAGATCGCCGCGCCGAGCGGGCGAGCGACGAACCCGACCGCATAGGTCGCGAACGAGGCCATCGCGCCCGCATACGGGGTGGAAGCGGGAAAGAACAAGTGCGGGAAAACCAATGCCGCGGCGGTGTTGTAGAGAAAGAAGTCGTACCACTCGATCGTGGTACCGATCGAACTGGCCAGCGCCGCACGCCGCACCTGCGCCCGTTGCCCGGCTGGGTCGACTTCGAGGCCGACTGCGACCCCGTTGTCTTCGACAACCACTACGTCCTCCACGCTGCCCGCGAAATGATCTTTCAGTGTGGAGGGCGGAGCGCTCCAGCACCGGGATACGGATGTTGCGCAGGTTGCGACGGGGTGAACGTCCGGCGGTCAGGTCCTTCACGGCCGCGCTTCTGAGACCTACGCTGGAAGCCATGACGCACGTCGTGTGGCGCGCAGTTCTACTGCTGGGAGCGTGGGCGTTCGGACTCCTGTTGGCCGCAACGGTCGTTCCCGGAATTTCGTTGTCGCTGTCGGGATTCATCGTCGCCGTCGTCGCGTTTTCGATAGCCCAAGCGGTCCTGTCCTTGTCGATCTTGAAGCTGCCGCACGGGTATGCCTCACTGCTCCTGGGCGGCACCGGCTTGGCATTGACCGTCTTCGCGCTGATTCTCGCCACGACAGAAACACAAGGGTTCGCCATTCGCGGCATGGCGTCCTGGGTGGCCACGACACTGGTGGTGTGGCTCGTCACAACGATCGTGGCAATTTCACTGCCCGAGTTTTTGGGCCCTGAACAAGCTGGCTCGACCTGACCCGAATTGACCATTTCGGCAGGTCCGAGTGAGTAACATCGTTGTATCTCGTCCGACTACGGAGGGACATGAGATGGGCGACACCCATCAGGATCCGACGGATCACTGTCGGACGACGCAACCACATGCCGGCCTTGCCATGAAGGACAACTTCTTCTGGCCGGGGTTGATCTTGCTGGCTGTGTCCGCGTTCGGGGTGATCAGCGCGGTGGCGGCCGCGGCCTATCGGCATTACGAGTGGCTCAGTACGACGGTGCTCATCGCGGTTCTCGGAGCGGTAGCTGGGGCACTGTGGCTCGTCGTGGAGAACCGCCGGGTGACGAGCGTCGAAAAGGCTTGGCTTGCAGCGCATCCCGACGTTCAGTTGCGCTAAAAACAGCGGACGTGCCCTATCGTTACATCGCTGGAGTTAAAGAGATTCAATCAAGGCTTGCCTGGCGAGCTAGCGGACGCGGACATTCAGACCCGACCGGGTAGAGTTAACACGCCGGTAATCTTGCCGGCCCTCAGGGCAGACCCTCGCTGAACGTTGGCCTCACGGCTCCGCAACGATCCCGTCGCCTCCTCTGAGACTTCGCAGAGGATCACATGTCTTCGCTCCCCAGCAGTTCCCCTTCCCTCGACGCGTCCGAACGAAGCGATTGGACCCTTCCGGCAGCTCCCTTCGCGTTGCCTGTCGGTTCGACCGCGATCGTCTACTGCGAAGGCCAGTTCGGCGAGCAGGACGGCAAGACCGCCAACGGCCTGGTCCGGCACTCGGAGAAATACGAAATTCTCAGTGTCATCGACAGCCTCCGAGCCGGAGTCGATGCCGGGAAGTTCCTCGACGGCACGGCGAACGGCATTCCGGTGCTGGCGTCGCTCGCCGAGTCCATTTCGCACGCCGGCCGCGTGCCTGACTACCTGATCTGTGGACTGGCGCCCGCCGACGGCCTGCTGTCGGACGAGCAGCGCGCCGTGCTGCTAGAAGGCATCGGCCGCGGGATGCACATCATCAACGGCCTGCATGAATTCCTGAACGACGACCCCGAGTTTGTCGCGGCGGCCGTGATCGCCGGCGTCAGCATCACCGACGTACGCCGACCGAAGGCCAAGCGCGACCTGCACCTGTTCTCCGGCCGGATCTTCGACGTCACATGTCCCAGGATCGCGATCCTGGGTACGGACGGGGCGATCGGAAAGCGCACCACTGCCACCCTGCTAGTCCAGGCACTGAACGCGAACGGCATCAAGGCGGTCATGGTGGGCACCGGTCAGACCACCTTGATCCAGGGCGGGAAGTACGGGGTCGCGCTGGATGCGCTGGTCCCCCAGTTCTGCTCGGGTGAGGTCGAGCACCAAGTCGTCGCCGCGTTCGAGGGTGAGGACCCCGATGTGATCGTGGTCGAGGGCCAGGGCGCGCTTAGCCACCCCGCCTACATCACGTCGGCTCACATCCTGCGTGGCAGCCAACCGGCTGGCGTGATCGTGCAGCACGCGCCGAAGCGCACGGTGCTCGGCGACTTCCCGATGATGCCGATGCCGACCGCCGCCAGCGAGATCGCACTGATCGAGGCGTTCGCTGACACCCGCGTCATCGGGGTCACGATCAACCACGAGGACATGACTGAAGACGAGCTGAGCAACGCGATCTCCGAATATCGCTCGCAGCTTGGCCTCCCGGTCACCGACCCCCTGACGCGCCCCTCGTCGGATCTGGTCGACATGGTGCTGACGGCCTTCCCCGCGCTCGCGGTAGTGGCCGATACGGCCGCCCCCGTGTGACGCTTCGAATCGAGATTGACCTCGACAAGGTCGAGCAGAACACGCGGATCCTCGTCGATCGGCTTGTCTCAACGGGCATCCGGGTCACCGGGATCACCAAGGCCGTGTTGGGCTCGCCGGGGGTCGGCGCGGCGATGCTGCGCGGCGGCGCCTACGGCCTCGGTGATTCTCGGGTGCCGAACCTCCTTCGGTTGGCCGGGCTCGACCCGCCACCGTTGCGCACCTTGATCCGCTCGCCGATGCCCAGCCACGTTGCATGGGTCGTTGACGCCGCGGACGTCAGCCTGAACACCGAGGCCGTCGTGCTAGCAGCGCTTGACCAGGCCGCGTCCCGGCAGAAGCGGATGCACTCCGTCGTGCTCATGGTCGAGTTGGGTGACCTACGCGAGGGCATCGCGCTCGACGACGTCCCTGACGCCGTACAGACCGTCCTGAATCACTCGGCCCTCAGGCTCGTCGGGCTCGGTGCCAACCTCGCGTGTCAGAACGGTGTCGTGCCCGATGACCGGAACATGGGCGTCCTGTCCGGGCTCGTCGACGACATCGAGGCACTACACGGAATCTCGCTGGACGTCGTCTCGGGCGGCAACTCGGCGAACCTGAATTGGGCGCTGCACACTCACAACGTTGGTCGGATCAACGACCTCCGAATCGGCGAAGCAATCCTTCTCGGCGTCGATCCGCTCTACCGGACACCGATCCCCGGCCTGCACACGGATGCCTTCACATTGACCGCCGAGGTCATCGAGGTTGCCATGAAGCCGGCTCAACCGTGGGGGGATCGTGCTCAGGGGGCCTTTGGGGACGTGCCGGTCCGGACCGGCACCAGGACCGTGCACCAAGCAATCCTGGCGCTGGGTCGCCAGGACGTGGACCCAGACGGCCTGCAGCCACCCGAGGGCATCACGATCCTTGGAATGAGCAGTGATCACCTCGTGGTCGACCTCGGTGATCACCCCGTCGCGGTCGGTGACGAGATGGACTTCGGTGTCTCCTACGGCGCACTCGTGCGGGCGATGACGTCGCCTTTCGTCACCAAGGTCGAGCACCTTGGCCATTCGGCGGTCTGAACTGGGCTCAGCTGCCGGGTCGACGGACCGCCGTGACCTCGATTTCGACGCGGATCCTGGGCCAGACCAACGCCGGAATGATGGCCTGGGAGCTGACCCCTAAGGTGCTCGAGGTTCTTCGCCTGCTCAGCACCCGGCTATCGCGACGTGAAATCGGCGCGCGGCTCTACGTCTCGCTCAACACCGCCAAGACTCACCAGCCTGCTTTCTACCGCACCTCCGCGTTGAGCACCGTGACGGGGCGACCAGCCGGGCGCGAGAACTCGGCCTGTTGTAATCGCACGCGAAGTCGCGCTTCTCAGCCGAGTGATCGGAGCTACAGCCAAGTCTGCTTCGACGTCTGCAACGCCGGGGCGATCAGCTCGCGGCGCATCAGTGAGCTTCAAAGGTATTCCGGTCAAGGTTGCGCGGGATTCGAAAACAGGTAGTGCACTACTCGTGTGGTTAACGCGGTGGTCAGCGAGACTGGCTATGCCAGGTCGCACGTTGATAGGAGAGCACCATGGTCGCCATCCCAGAAACAGATCTGAAGGCCGCCGCTCAGATACCGGATCGCTTTGTCATCAACGAGGTTCCGGTAGAACCCGGTATCGCACCGTTGGCCGCGACTCAGCCGCCCCCGCCCCTGGGTCCACTTTCGGCGTTCACCGGCACGTTCACGGGCCGCGGTTTCAACACGATATTTCGACCGCAAAACTCAACGACGCCTACCGAACTCCCCATTCCGCAACCGAACAGCGACAACATCCTCGAGCTGAACCTGACCACCGAGCTGTTGTCGTTCACGGATCCTTTGGGCAGTGTCCCCAACCGAGGAAGGGAGCAAGCCGACATTTTTCTGAACGGCGTCCCATACCTGCAATCGATCAGCGACGTCACCGACCCGCTGAAGGCCACCCCGATTCATCTGGAACCAGGGATCTGGGTGATCGTGCCTCCCACCACCGATCCCGCTCAGCCCGTGACCACGGTGGCGCGGATGGCCTCAATCCCGCACGGCACCACCATCAACGCGCAGGGCACGATCGCGTCAATCGCGGGCGGTCCGGCCAGCGGAGGATCCGCACCGGCCGACCAGCAGATTCCATTGGCGCCCAATGGAACCAGCGCGATCACCCCGTTTTCCACCGCCGGCGGAAGCCCGATTCTCTTTGACAGCCAAAGAGTGACGAATGCCGGAACGCCACGGATACCCCAGGATCTGTCCAGCGTTCCGGCGATCACCCAAGAGCTGCTCGATAACCCGAACAGCCTGCTGAACAATCACATTGCGGGCGTGACGATTTTGTTCACTGATGTGCTCACCATCGACACCCAACAGTCGGCGATACCTGGTGGCGGCACCAACAACATCGACTTCCTTGTCGGTGACGCTGCGGCTCCAAATGCGGACGCCCACCGGATGTCGGCGATGTTCTGGATCGAGATTGTGCAAGCCCCGATCGAAATCGGTCCTCTCAAGGCCGGTGGATCGCAGACCGTGTCACCGGTCGTGCCCGCAGGCGCGCCGGCGCCGACGTTCACAGTGACTTCAGCATCGGCAATCACCGACAAGCAATCGATCACCGTGACCTACACGCAGATCCAGTACAGCCAGAACGTGTCGCTCAACTTCGCCACGCTCACCTGGCCACACATGTCGGTAGCCACCCTGGTCCCAGTCGCGAACATCGCAACGCAGGTCTATGTCGTTGTGCCGGGTGACACTCTCAGCGGCATCGCCGGCCAGTTCGCCGTCACGCTGGGCGCGCTGGAAGCGGCCAATCCGCAGATCACCAATCCCAACCTGATTGTCCCGGGACAGGTCATCCGAATCCCCACGAACACCGTCGTCTACACCGTCCAACCGAGTGACACCCTCAGCGGCATCGCCGACCAGTTTTTCGGCGTCACGCTCGCGGCCCTAGAAGCGGCCAACCCGCAGATCGCCGATCCCGACTTGATCGAGCCTGGGCAGGTCATCCGAATCCCGTGACTAGTCACCACTGCAGGGTGCCGGCCTCGCGACCCTGACGCCGCCAGCTTCGGCCGAGCCGAGCGAGAGAGCTCGGCCTGCTGTAATTCGCGAGACCAACTGATGAACGCTGGATTTGTTACTGAGCGCGGACGGTCATGACCAGCTTAGGATTTGTCCGCTACGCCGCTACCCGTCCAAACCGCATCCGGTCCCCTGACGACAAGGTGCGGCCGTTGAGCGAGGACCTCACCGTGCAAACAACGTCAGAACCTGCGCTGTCACTTCGCACACCCGGTGGCGCTGAAGCTGTTCGCCTGACCGTTGTGATCAGTGCGCTCGGCGTGGTGTTCGGCGACATCGGAACCAGTCCGATCTACACCCTCGCGACCGTCTTCAACCCGAGCGACCCGCACCCGGTGCCGCTCAACATCGCCAACGTCTACGGCGTTGTGTCACTGCTCTTTTGGTCGGTAATGGTCATCGTCACGTTGACCTACGTCACCCTGGTGATGCACGCCGACAACGACGGCGAGGGCGGCATCATGGCGCTCATCACGCTGCTGCGGCGTTACGGCGGGCAAGGGGGACGCCGGACCCTCGCCGCGCTGGCCGCGCTGGGCATTTTCGGCGCCGCGCTGTTCTTCGGCGACAGCATGATCACCCCCGCGATGTCGATGATGTCGGCCGTCGAGGGCCTCAAGGTCGTCGAGCCCTCTCTCGCGGAGTGGGTCGTCCCGATCACTGCCGTGCTTGCTCTGTCGCTGTTTTCGGTTCAGCGGTACGGAACCAGCGCCGTCGGTCGGCTGTTCGGTCCGGTGATGATCGTCTGGTTCGTCGCGATCGGCGCCTGCGGTGTGAAGGGCATCCTTGGCCACCCGCAAATCCTCAAGGCCCTTTCGCCGACCTATGCAGCGACGTTCGTGTTCGGGCACGCTCGGATTGCGTTCTTCGCGCTTGCCGCAGTCGTACTCGCGGTTACCGGCGCGGAGGCACTGTACGCCGACATGGGCCATTTCGGCCGAAAGGCCATCACCCGCGGCTGGCTATTCGTCGTGCTGCCGGCATGCACCATTAGTTATCTCGGCCAAGGCGCGCTGGTACTCGGCGACGAGTCCACGGCGAGCGCCCCATTCTTCTTGCTCATTCCGCACTGGGCGCAGTTACCGATGGTGCTATTGGCAACCGCCGCAACGGTTATCGCATCCCAGGCGGTGATCACGGGGGCCTATTCGGTGGCATCGGCAGCCGCTCACCTGAGCTATCTGCCGAGATTGCGAATCACGCACACCTCGGAGTCGACGGTGGGTCAGATCTATGTGCCGTGGATCAACGGGATGCTCATGGTCGCGGTGCTCATTCTGGTGTTCGCCTTCCGCAGCTCGGCGGCGCTGGCGTACGCGTACGGGATGGCGGTCACTGGGACGATCACCATCACCACCCTGCTGTTCTTCTACGTCGCCCGGAAGAGGTGGCATACGCCCTTGTGGCTCATCGTGATCGGCGCCGGCTTGCTGTTAACGGTGGATCTGTTGTTCCTCGCGGCAAACCTGACGAAACTGGTGCACGGGGCGTGGCTGCCGCTGCTCATCGCTGTGGTTGCATTCACGGTCCTGTCCACGTGGCAGCGTGGACAAGACATCGTCACACGGGCGCGGACACAGGCTGAAGGACCGCTACGCGAGTTCGTCGATCGGCTAGCCCACGCTCAGCCGCCGTTGACGCGCACCAAGGGCACGGCGGTGTTCCTCAACCGCGGAAAAGAGACCACGCCCCTGGCGATGCGGGCCAACTGCGAGCACAATCACGTGCTCCACAAACACGTGATAGTCATGGCGATCGACACCCTGCCCGTCCCGCGCGTACCCGCATCGGAGCGAACGGAAATCGACAGCCTTGGCTATGGCGATGACGGGATTGTTCACGTCACCGCGTACTTCGGGTACATGGAAGCGCCCGATGTCCTGGGCGTCCTTCGACTTCTGAAGAAGAAGGAGACTGAAGGCCGCATCGACGTCGATGGCGCTTCCTACTTTCTGTCAGACATCGAACTGACCATGGGTACCGCAAAGAACATGGCGCAATGGCGCAAGCATCTGTTCATCGCGACGTCCCACATCACCGCCGATGCCGCCAACTACTTCGGTCTGCCCCCCGAGCGCACCGTGGTGATGGGCTCGCGGATTGAGATCTAGCCGGCGTCGCGTCACAACCGCGCTGCCCGCGCGCCGCATCGCGGCGACGATATGACGCATGCTGACCGGCTAGTGGTGACACGATATCGGCGTGAGCGATGCGCAAGACGCCTGCAGCGCTGCATTCGTGGCGGCCGCATGACCGCAACGCAGCACACGCAGATGGCGGAGCGATCTGTGCGAAAAGCAATTGCTTTCGGAGTTTTGTTGTTCACCCTCGCGACGGCTTCCTCGTGTGGCCATTCAGCGCACAGAGGCCTGAAGGACGGCGCGCGGGCGACGCCGGCCGCGGTTGCGGTTCCTACGCCTACGCCTGCGCCGACACCAAATTCGGCTCCCGGACCCGCGCTCGATGCGGCTCCTGCTCCGGACTTCACCACGGTCTCCAAGCTGATGAACGATGCGATCGCGGCAAGGACGGCGCCAGGTGGCGTGGTGATGATCGGGCATGGCGGCAAGGTTGCCTTCCACCAGGCTTATGGCTCGCGCAAGCTGGCCGGCGAACCGGGACTAGATGGATCGCCCGCACCTGCGGAGCCGATGACAGAGGACACCATCTTCGACATCGCCTCGTTGACGAAGAGCGTCGCGACGGCGACCGCGGTCATGCAGCTGTACGAACACGGCAAGGTTGCCTTCGACGATCCCGTGCAGAAGTATCTGCCCGACTTCAACCCAGGGAACGATCCAAAGCGTGCAAAGGTAACGCTTCGCATGTTGCTGACGCACACTTCAGGCGAACCGGAAGACGTGCGCCTCGACGATCCGTGGGGACTCGAAGGAGCCGACAAACCAGAAGGCATCCATCGTGCGCTCGCCACGCCGCTGGAGTCGCCTCCCGGTGAGGTTTTCAACTACGCCGACATCAACTTCATTCTGCTTGGCGCGCTACTTGAGAAAATAACCGGCGAACCAGAAGACGTTTACGTTCAGCGGAATGTCTTTGCGCCGCTTGGCATGTCAGAAACTCGCTATCTTCCGCCCGCCAAAGCATGTGGTCCACGTGTGACACGAGGAGCTGCGATTGCCTGGGCGCCTGCACCGATTGGGGGCATGCCAGGCGTGTGCCCTGCGGGTATGTGGAGCACGAGTCTGTTGTCGCGCATCGCACCGACGACCCGTGACGACGAAAGCGCCAACGATCCGGGCAAGAATCCCGATTTTGATTTCCTCCTTCGGGGCGTGGTGTTTGACCCGACGACGCGCCGCATGGGTGGAGTGGCCGGGCACGCCGGCGTGTTCTCGACGGCGCACGATGTCAGCCTTTATGCGCAGGCTCTGCTAGATCGACTTGCCAACCGCCCCAGCAATTTTCCGCTGAAGCAGACGACGCTGGAATTGATGACGACTCCTCAGCAGCCCGGACATACCGCTGGACAGGTCGAGGCAGCCAACGATGCCACTCAAGAGGCCATCGCGCGGACACCAAACAGGTACGACCCCATGCTCGCTCCGCGCTATCCGGCGATCAGGGGACAAAATTTGCGCGGCTTCGGCTGGGATATCGATACCGCTTATTCGGGCGCGCGCGGGATGGTCTTCCCCGTCGGCAGCTTCGGCCACACGGGCTTTACCGGAACCTCGCTGTGGATGGACCCACGCTCGGATAGCTACGTCATATTGCTCACGAGCGCGATCGACCCGCGAGACGATCCACCGATCGCGTATTTAAGAGGAGATGTAGCTACGGCGGCAGCCCGGGCCTTGGGCTGAGCAGTACGTCATAGGTGTCGCCATGTCTTCCGGAGCGGCGAAATGATCGAGGCATTCGATTCGACGACACCAGTGCAAATCACCCGGTTCGACTGGACACAGCCTAAAGGGGAGGGCGCCGCTACCTTGACGGAGCGCGGTGATCCCCGGAGGCGGCAGCACGGCAGCGCGTGACTGCAACCCCTGCGCGAGCGCGGCAGGCGACACTCGCGCGACTACGGTGCAGGCGGGATGCGATGCCCCCGTGCCGAGGTGTCTGGGTGGCGGATCGTGTCGCGGCCGAGCTTGCGATTGTGCAGGGGTTCGCGCGCCGACTTTTGGTGCTCGAGCTGCCGGATCAATTCATGCTTGGCTTCGCGAAGGGCGCACGTGATGTCGAGGTTGTCGGCGACGGCCACGAGCGATGGGAGACCAGGCAAGGTCGTCCGCAATGTGACGCGTTGTTCTTTGCGGCCGCGCTCCTGCAACGAGACTTCCACGCTGATGTCATTCGGATCCCACCGGCCCAAGTGCGGCGCAAGCGTCGCCAACGTTTCCAGCACGTGCGGGCGTTCCTTGGCGACGAATCCCGCACCCATGTGCAGGACGTAATCGCCGAGCGGATTAGGCGTCCTGTCGCTGGAGCTTCTCATCGTGTTGATGGTGACCTCATCTCGGGTGATCTGGTTGCTGAACGATCGTGGCCAGCAGCTGCGGAAGTGGCGCGGTGGCGATGCCGATGGCGCCGTCGGCGATCCCGTATGGGATTACAAGGGTGTCGGCGTGAACGAGCGCGCCGCACGAGTAGACGACGTTGGGCACGTAGCCGTTCTGTTCGTCGTGGGCGGGACTCAGCAACGGGCGTCGTAGCCGACCGAGCACCCGGGTTGGATCATCGAGATCAAGCAGAATCGCGCCGATGCTGTATGTGCGCATGGGTCCGACTCCGTGGGTAAGCACCAGCCACCCTGCGTCGGTTTCGATTGGCGGGCCGCAATTTCCGAGTTGCAGCGCTTCCCATGGCTCGGCCGGCTGCTGGCAGGGCGACGCGCCCGTCCAGACCGCCAGATCGTCGGCGAAGGCGACGGTGTTGGTCTCGCGGTCCGATCGCGACATGGCGGCGTAGCGACCGTGTATTCGTCGGGGGAACAAGGCCAAACCCTTGTTGGCCGCGGCCTTTCCGACGAGCGGCCCGGAGGTGAAGGACTGGAAGTCCTTGGTCTTGAGCAGTTGTTGGCTGATGTGGGATCCGCTGTACGCCGTGTAGGTGGCGTAGTAGTTGACCGAGCCGTCGTCGTCGGCGAAGCGGACGAAGCGGGCGTCCTCAATGCCGGCTTGCTCGGCCTCCATCGACGGCCACAGCACGCGTTCGGAAATCGTTACGGTGCTGGGGAATTCAACGGTGTAGGACCGCGCGGCGATCGCGCGGATCAGGGCGACTGCGCGCTCTCCATGTCCGCGGGTACTCAAGTTGGCCCGGAGATTGTCGAGTTGCGCGTCGAGGTCGGATCGCGTGAAGCGGTCGCCGAGCGCACTGAAGACGTAGTTCGCGGCCTCGCCGGCATTGCCGATGCGGCCGAGTTCGCCTCGGAACACGGCGGCGTCGAGCAGCGCGCCCGACACGCTTCCGGTGGTGGCGAAGCACGCCGGCTCGTCGATCGTGGCCCGGCCCGCGGCGTCGACGACACCGGTGCGAAAGCCGATGGACGAGCGGTGCCCTTCCCCGATCCCGCGCACGCTCATCACGAATCGCAGGCTGCCTGGCGCCCTGTCGGTCTGGTCGGGGTGGGCCACAATGCTGGGGTTGCAGAGCGCCGCTCCCTCGATGGCGTACTCGCTGGTAAAGGTTGCTCCCAGCAACAGTGTTCGCGCATCGGAGAGTTGAATTTCAGGATCCAGGCGGTCGGCGAGCTCGTGGGCGTGCCGACGGAAGGTGCCCGCCAAGTCACGGTGGCGTCCGTCGAAGCGAGTGATGACGTCGTCCAGGGACGACTGAACGTCGTCGTCGGACAGGGCGAGAATTCGCTTGAGCACCAATCCCGCTCGGGACTCCTGGAGCTCGAAGCCCTCCTGGCCGGGCACGAAGAGGCGGGTGATCACCCGGGCCGGATCAGCCGCGACCCGGTCAGGGTCGCGGGTGACCAGCCCGGTGCGCATCGAAGTCACTGTGGAACCAGCGAAAAGCGCTGCGCATGCTGCAGGGTGGAGATCACCGCAAGGGTCGATTCGGCACCCTGGTTGAGGTTGACGCACTCGGCGAGCAACCCATCGAAACCACCACCGGTCTCCGGGTCCCACATGAGCAACCCGGAGTCGTTAGCGCCCTGAAACCAGGCCGCGCACGACCGGAGCCCGTCCAACCAGAGCGCCCGCGGATCGGCGGCTGCGGCGCGTGCGCAGGCGTCGGCGAGGGTGGCCACCTCGATCGGCTGCTGGTCGAAGCCGGGCCGGCTGTCCTGCGGTCCCCGGCCGCCCACGGGGGTGGGTGACAGGTGGCCGTCAATCGTTTCGTAGTCGAGCAGCCACTCCAGCAAATCGAGGCCACGCTGTTTCAGGTCCGGGTCGTCCAGCGCGACGCCGGCGGCAATCATCGCCTCGGGGAGAATCGCATTCGCGTAGGTGAGTTTTCGCTCGGGCCATGGCCAGTCGGACTTGGTATTAGGTCTCGCGACGGTGGCTGCGTAGTCGGTGAGGAGTCGCAGGGCCGCAGAATCGCCGGGCTCGACGCTGAGGAGTTCGGCGGCGCCGACGGCCGCGAAGGCCATCGCCCGTGGCCACGGCGACCTGGCCTTGGCAGCGCGCTCGAACTGAATCACCGCCAGTCGACGCACCAGGCTGACACCGCTGTGGGCGGCGGCGGTACCGAGCCCCCACATGCAGCGGCCCCAGTGGTCGTCCGTGCTGGGCTGGTCGGTCCAATGCCCGGCGTGGTCCATCCGGTTGCGGCAGGAGCCGTTATAGGACTGGGCGTCGTTCAAGAACTGCAGGGCCTTACCGGCAAGGCCCTTCACGGCACCCGGTGGGTCGGGCTCACGGGTTGTGACGACGAGCACCCTGGCCATGTCATCGGTGCAGTACCCGTGCTCACGGCGGGGCTCGGTCATGCGGGCGTGCTCGAAGGTGCCGCGGTGGTTCGTCATTCGCAACAGGTGTGCGAACACCGGGGTGGGCGTAGCGGCGCCGGTCACGTCAGTGCCGATTGAGTGGCCAGCAGCCGTTGCGCCACGCCGACGTAGGCGTTCGCTACGACGGGCCAGGCGATCGTCGGCGCCAACCCGCGGGCTTTGGTGGCCATGGAATCGGCGGCGTGCGGATCGGTCAAGAGCCGGCGCAGCGCTGCGACCAATGCGTCGGGATCCTCATGAGCAACGACCGTGCCCACGCCGCTGCCGAGCAACTCGACCGCGTGGGGGAAAGCGGTGGCGACAATCGGGCGGCCACTCGCAAGAGAGTCGACTAACACACCGGAGGTGACCTGGTCCTTCGAGTCGTAGGGCAGGGCGACGACGGTGGCCGTCTGGATGAGCGCGGTGAGCTCTTCAGGGGTGCGGTACACAGCGTCGAAGGACACTGAATCGGCGACGCCGAGGCGTTGCGCCTGCGCGACAAGTGCTTCGCGATACTTTTCCCCCTGCGCAGCGAGGACCTTGGGGTGGGTGCGGCCGGCGATGATGTACTGCGGCGAATTCGACAGGCTCTTGAGCGAAGCCATAGCGTCGATGACCCGCTCGATGCCCTTGCCAGGCCCCAGCAGGCCCCAGGTCAAGATGGTCGGCCGGTCGGGACGCTGCGCGCCGTGGGTGCTGGGAAGTGCCGCGCCGTGCGGGATGACGGTGACCTTGTGATCGTCGACGGCGAAGCCTGCGCACAGCCGTCGGCGGGCCACCTCCGACATCACGATCACCTGACCAGCCAACGCCGTCACCGACTCGAGCACCGAAAGTTGATGTGCTGTGGGATGTTTCAGCACCGTATGAACGACGACGATTGACGGGATGCGCAATCGAGCCATGATCTGGACCACTTCGTCTCCGTCGGGACCGCCATAGATGCCGTATTCGTGCTGGATGATGGCGACGTCGCTCTGGTTGAGTAGCTCGGAGGTTGCCTCCACGGACGAAGCCGAGCCGTTGACGAGTTCGCCCGCGACGTTGGGGTCCTCGGACACATCTCCGTCGGCGATGCGGACGACGTTGACGTCGGCGCCTCTGGCTGTCAATTCGTTCGCCAGGGCCGCGCTGAAGGTCGCCAGGCCGCAAGGTGTCGGCGAGTAGGTGCCGAGAATGCAAAAGCGCGGCATGTACGAAAAGTGTTGCATCTCAAAGGGGGCAACTAATGACTGAAACAACGATGGAGCATTCAATTTTATCCCGACTGAGCGGCAAAACGAGGTTTCCGGCGTGAGCGGATGCTCGGGCAGATCAGCGTCAGAAGCTGAGCCATTCCGGATGGGCTGGGAACACCAACACCCGTGACGCTACACCCTGCCCGGCCGAAAGGCGTGGTCGTGAGCACGCTGAGGTCGAAGAGAGCAATTTTCGTGGTGGAGCTAAGGGGATTCGAACCCCTGTCCTACTTTCCTGCTTTCGCTACTCTGTTCCGCTCATCCCGCTCGTTACCTGCGTTATGTTTTCGAGTCTTACGGCGTCAAGATGGATTGCGTCGGTACGTCGCTTCTCCTGAGGAATAGTCCAGTTCAGCTGAGTCGACGAACGACCGCCACCGATATCTACGAGAGACAGTTCGCATCCCTTGATCAGCGTCCAGAACGGGTTGGGCTGCCGCCCAGCTGATGCCGAACGTCTTTGACCGGCATGAGGTGCCGCATATATTTCTCATTGCACCACGGGCACCGATCAACGTCCTCGTCTGTCCCGCTGGCCGGCCACTTGGCTGGCTGGCGCTCGCTACCACGTCTCGCATAGGGGACCTTCACCGACACCTATTAACGGCGCCGCATCGCCTAACGTGCCCGATTCCGCATCGTCGGCACTTCGACTTCGTGACCTACGATGGCCCGGGGCGACACACCGACTCTGGGCCATCTTCCATGTTTTTTTTTTTTTAATTCTTGACCAATGGTCACGGGCGGATGAGGCGGATGAGGCGAAGGACATGGCGAGAGCGAATCAGCCGCGAGTGGCCTTCACCCAGTCCAGGAAGTGCGCCACGGCCTTCGCGGTGAAGTGTCCGTGCGGCGAGCCGAAGAAGTCTAATGCGTGCCGCGCATGCGGAATCTCGGCGTAGGCGACCGGACCGTCCGACTTCTCGGCGAGCAGCGCGACGAAGTGGCGGGCCTCCTGAACCGGGATGATCGTGTCGTTGGCGCCGTGCAGCACGAAAAAGGGTGGGGCGTCTGGGCGCACCTTGGTAATCGGGGACGCGTCGAGGTAGTCCCGGCGATTCTCACGGAAGCCCTTCTTGACGATGTAGCGCTGCAGGATCGAGATGAACTCCGGCCTGCCGTCACCCTCGGTGGTGAACCAGTCGTAGCGGCCATAGATCGGCACCGCCGCGACGACCGAGGTATCGGCGTCCTCGAATCCTGGTTGCCACTCCGGCTCATTGGGCGTCAGCGCCGCCAGCGCGGTGAGGTGTCCACCCGCCGAGCCTCCGTGATCGCCACGAAGTCGGGGTCGCCCCCGTAGTCAGCGATATTCGCCTTCACCCACGCAAGTGCGCGCTTCACGTCGACGATGTGTGCGGGCCAGAGTCTCTCGGACTGACCCGGTACGCCATCGACACGCATATCCAGCCGTGTTCGGCCAGGTGGCCCAATATCGGGTAGGCCTGCGGGCGGCGCATACCTATCGCCCACCCGCCACCGGGCACCTGGAGCAGCACGGGGCCTTGCCGTCTGCGGGCAGGTCGGCGCGGCGCCAGATGTCGGCGACGTTCACCTGGTGGGGGCCGTAGCGGATGGTGTCGGCCTTATTGACGTACTGGCGACGGGACCACGAGGTGCGGAGCACCCCGCCGGCCGACGCCGTCGATCCGCGGCCGCGATCACTTCGTAGTTCTCGCCGAGCGCCTCCCGCAGCATCCTCGAAGCAGTGCTGCGACTGGCGCTGCGGCGTGCAGAAACCCAGCAGCCCCCAGGAAATCACGTAAGCACCAACGCGATCGGCCCCGCAGCCCCTCGAAGTCGCCGCGTAGGCCACGACGGGCGGCACCGAGCGCCACGCTCCGACAACCACCAGCGCAGCCTCACTGCTCGGCCATCCGAACGCGAACACCGGCAGCGTCGCGTAGCCCTGGCGACGCAGCGGCGCCACCGCGTTGACCGCGTTACGAGTTCGGCACCGCGCGCAGCAGCGGTACCGCCTGCGCGACTCCCGTCTCACCGGTCGGAACGAGTTCTGCAAGCTCATGACGAGGATCTTGCCAGTACTGCCGCGCGGCAATGCGTCGAGCACGCGAATACCGCGACCTCGTATCCGCCCCCCTTGACTGACCCGCCAAAGCTTAAAGGGACTCACCATGTTTTCCTGCCACCTACCCGACAACCCCACGCCCTCCCCGATGGTCCTAAAAGCCGTGAGCGCTTTAGGTATAGGCCCCGTGACCCGCTCTATGGCGGCCCCACCGACTGGGGGGCTGGGGCCTCGCTCACATGTGAACTTGGTTGCAGTCAGGAATGTGGTCCTGGCCGCCGAAGCGCGCGCAGATTGCGGTTCGGCGGTTTCGTTGCCCGCTGCTACCTGCGCACGCCGCAACGATTTGAAGCAGCTCACGGATCAACTTCTTGTCGAGATCAGCGTGAGTAGGCGTTCTTTTTCCTCGCCGAATTCCTCGTCTGTCAGGAGCCCGGAATCGCGGAGATCGCCGAGTTTGATTAACGCTTCGGCAAACTCGTGGATGTCAGCCGCCATTTGTTATCCTTTGTCCGCTCGGCACGCGGCTGTCGTCGATACGGGACGAGCGCACGTCGCGACGCGATGCGCTCCTGGCGCCGTCCCCGAGTCGACTGCCGCTCATGGCGCGGCCGGCCATGTTGGCGAGGTCATCTCACTGAAGAGGCTTCCGGGGCTGGCTGCCATGACTTCTGGAACGCGCCCAGGCTGGTGGTCGGCATCGTCAACGCGCGAGCCTGACCTCTGGGGCCCCCACAGTCCAGAGCTGTTGGTACCGACAACCTTCCAATCATTATAGCCTCCCATACCCGCTGTCACCGAAGGAACTCCGCCCGACCCAACGCCGTCGCCAGCCCTGGCGTGGTGCCTGGGCGGCGTCTCCAAGCGGCTGGACACGTAACCGGAATTCCCAATTTGGCCGCGATTTTCTTCGGTACCTTTCAACGCCTCATCCCGGAGTTCGTCGTCGTCGAACGATAAGTCGGTAAATAAACCGTGGTGTTCAATGCGTCAGCCCAATCTGAGCCACATTGCAGAACAGCCCGATATCAATGAGGTCCGCCAGCGTGCCCAGCGTGTCAGTAGCCGCCGCTGGCGCTGTGAGGCCCTGCGCTGTCGCGGAGGCCAGCTGAGTCGCCGCCTCCTGCGCAGCTCGCTGCGCCGATGTCTTGTTCGTGTCTGCGGTGCCAGTGTGAACGAAGGCAGCGTTGTCGCGACGCCGACGCGCCCGCGTAGCCGTACATTGCCGTGGCATCTTCGCCCACATCTCGGCGTAGAGCGTCTCCGTGGCAGCATCGCCGGAGTGTTTTGCCCGAATAAATTGGTCGCCACCAGCGCCTGCAACAAGGCGCGGTTGGCTGCGATCACCGGTGGGGGCACCATCGCCGCGAACGTCACCTCGTAGGCGGCTGCCGCCGCTTTGGCTTCGGTGGCTGTCTGCTCGGCCTGGTGGCGGTGGATCGCATCCACGCGACGTAGGTGCGGCGGCGCTGTCATCGCCGCTGATGCGGCGCCAAGCCAGAGCCCCGCGCCCAGCTCGGAGATACCAACCCGTATGAGGTTGCCGCCGAGTGCAACTCGGTAGCAAGCCCGTCCCAGGCCGCGGCGGCGGCCAGCATCGGCCCCGCTCCGGACCGGTATACATCCTCCCTGAATTGGTTTCTGGGGATAACAAGGCGAAATCCATTCCTGCACAACCTCCTAATCTATTCGTGTCGTGTCAGCAGCCTCGTGAGCGGATACGACATTTGTACGGAGTCCACGTCCTTACGTCGCCCATCGCTGCATGAATGCAGCTTGCGCCCCGACGGTCGATTGCGTCGATAATTTTCCAGATCCGGAGCACTATTCAATGACGCCAGTGAATAGCGTTGGCACGATGAATCAAGGGCATTCTGCTACTCGTGCGGCGAAGGCGATGGTGATCTGAACCAGCTAAGCCCGCTTCGGTTTCAGGGACCCGCGAAGTCACCGACGGCGGTCATCTTGTGGCCGTCCGAGGCGACGGCAAAACCGCCCGCGGTGAATGCTCAGTTCACGATGACCGCTCGATGTGGCGACTTCCCATCCACGCGTCGAGCGCTGCACTCGGAGTAGCGAGAATCCGTACCCCAGTAGACGATCTCGCCCGTGTAGCCGGTCCTGGTGTAGCCCGCATCCGTGATACGCGCCTGCGGTAAAGAGCCGTCCGACCCGATGTGGCCACCCACACCGGTCTTTAGCATGTCGTTGGCGTGCCGCTGCGCCGCGGCGTCGCGCTCTGGCGTGCGCTGGCTGCTCGCGCGCCAAGCCGAACGTGAGGCCGTGAAGCATGCCAGAGAGGCGCTGAAGCAGAGCGTGATGCGGCCGATGCGGAGGCGCGCGTCGCGTCGGCGCTGTGCAGCAGTCCTAACACCGATTGGACATAGGCCTCCGCGAGCACGTGGCGAGCCGTCGAGTCGTCAGCTTGACGAACTTCTCGACGAGCGACTATCTGCGCTGTGGCCGTAGGCGGCACACCCCTGCTTCGACGGCGATGCGCCTGCCCCGTCGCTGCAGGTGTGACTGCGCTCGAAACCCCTCCGCCCAGCGATCCAGCTTTACAAAAGCACGCTGTTCTGTAAAGTTTCACCGAAGCCACCCGACGACGTCTGCACGAGGTCAAATGAGGCATGTCCGTAGCCGGCGTTGGTAAACGAGGTGGATGTGAAGCGGCTCAACGGCGTGGACGCCTTGATGCTCTACAGCGAAACACCCGAGATCCACATGCACACGCTCAAGATCGGCGTTCTCGATGTGTCCGGATGTGGAGGGCGGATTCAGTTTCGAGTTGTTCCGCGAGGTCGCCTATTCACGGCTCATGGCGTTGGCACCGCTTCGCTATCAACTCGTGGACATCCCGCTGCAGTTGCATCACCCGATGTGGGTGCAAAACGCCGACATCGACCTCGACTATCACCTACGCCAGGCCCGGGTGCCCGCCCCGGGCGGCCGTCGCGAGCTCGATCAGTTGATCGGCCAGATCGCGAGCACCCCGCTCGATCGCGACCGACCGCTGTGGGAGATGTACGTCGCCGAGGGGCTGGCCGACAACCGGATCGCGATCATCCACAAGGTTCACCACGTGCTGGCCGACGGCGTCGCCTCGGCCAACCAGATGGCACATGGCGTTGGAGCCGCATCAGCCCGCACCGTCATCGGCGCCGCAGCCGCTGCCGACGATGTCGCTCACCCGCGTCGCATCTGCTGCGGGCCGCCACCCGCGACCATGTGGGACTGATCCGGCAAACTGCCTCGGCTGGTGAACGAGACGGCCACCGGTGTTTCACGGGTGCGACGCCGGTCCAAGGAACGTGGTGCGCATCCCGACCTTGCCCGTAACTTCGCCCCACCGCAGTGCTTCATCAACCACCGCGTGACGCCGGGGCGGCGGTTCGCGACCGCGCCGCTGGCGCTGGCGGATGTCAAGGAGACCGCCAAGCACCTCGGGGTGACACTCAACGACGTCGTGTTGGCGACGGCCGCCGGCGCGTTGCGTCGGCTGCTGCTGCGATACGACGGGCACGCCGATTCGCCGCTGATCGCCGGCGTGCCGATCAGTTACAACACGTCCCCGGATCGTCTTGGCAGGCAACGAATTCACCTACATGACCCCATCGTTGCCGGTTCACATCGACGACCCGCTGCAGCGGGTGGAGCTGACGTCGATGGCCACCAAGATCGCCAAAGAGAACCACCAGTTGCTCGGGCCCACGTTGTTGCCGGCCTGGCTGTCCTACCTTCCGCCGGCGCTCGCGCCGCGGTTCTTCCGGACGCAAGCCCGACGCGTCGAGTCGGCCAGCGTGATGAACTCTGACGATCTCCAATGTGCCCGGGCCGCGCGAACGTGGTCACATCGAGGGTGCGACGGTCAGCGAGATCTATTCCGTCGGGCCGGTCGTGGCGGGAAGCGGCATGAACATCACCGTGTGGAGCTACGTCGATCAACTGGCCATTTCGGTGTTGACCGACGACGTCACGCTCGCCGACCCCCACGAAGCCACCGAAGCGATGATCGATGCCTTCATCGAAATACGAAGTGCTGCAGGTCTTTCCGATCAGCTACGGCCGCTGGACGAGGCCCTTCCACTGGCCGCGGCAACGAACTGACGCTGCCCGGCGAGCCGGTCGAGCGTCTTCTGCATCCGTCTAGACCGGCCGATGGTCACCGACCTCACGGCGAGCTTCGCCGAGGTCATGGGCAAGGCCCCCTCGCGCAAGGCCTGCCGCTTTGCCTGCCTGGCAGCTGACTTCTGCAATTCGTCAGCAGTGGTGTCAAACTCAACCATGGCTGTCGATCCATTCCGCCCGGTTATCGTCGGCGTGCAGCCGTTCTGCTTGCGGCAGTAAGCGCAGGGTTTTGACGCCGGACCAGGTGAAGCAGTTCGAGCGGGACGCTATCACGGTGTATTGCCCGGATCAGAAAGACTGATGACGGCCGCGGAGCCCCCTGTCAGGATTGAACTGTTCTGACGACCCAGCGGGCCAAGGCAAATAGTGCGCGCCTTGCACATCAGCCTCCCGGCAATTGCGTTCAGCGACACGATAAGCCAACGCTAGCGACTAACGTGACCGTTTCCCTCGTCCGGCTCCCAGCTTGCGCCCCGTTATCGTCACGGCTGAACACTGATTGCGCTCAGAGCTTCTGTCACACAACACCCACAACTATCTCGTGTATTTTGCCATAGCAGCCTGTAAGCGAACACTTCTCACAGAACTCTTTCAAAGATCAGCGCGTGTAGGTGTTGCGTTCTCCTGCTTATATCATATGTCACTTTGCGCGCACATCTATCTCTCCCTTGTGTATACAGTGCGCCTTATGTGTACACTGTGTGAGATGAATGCCAAGCTCTTCATACCCAGCTCCTAGTAGCCTACTACTCTAGACTTTCCTTCCCTGACTACATATGTTAGGTGTGTCCTCAGTTTCCTCTCTAAGAAGACTCCTCTATATCTACTCTCACTCTCTCCTTGCTGATAATGCTATCTCTCACTAAGTCTATCTCATCTACTATCCCCTACTAATCTATCTGTCAGATGTTTGTCAACTGTCCTTCAATAAGTCCGTCTCTGCTTGTATATCATACCGAGTTCACTGACGGTCACCTACGATTCGCGAACACTGTGACGTGTCCCTGTGTCACTCTCTCCTACCCCAAAGCAGTAGCCTACCGCCATACTCTATATAGTGATGCAGTCTCAGCTTATGTCTCTCTCCCAGAGATAAACTTTACCCATACCTAATTGTACTCCTTCTACTCTCTCATTCTGCTGTGCACCCCTTCCGTGCGTTACTACGCGGGGAGCGTGAGCGAAGCTCTCTACTGTGTCCTCTATCCCAACTCTGTCTTCTCTTTTTACCTTCACTAGTTTATTCATGTGCTGTTGTTCCTTCATTCCATTTAGTTTCCCTATGATATAGATATCCCCTAGCCATCCGTGTTACATCTACCCTTTCTACATCATGTCCTTCCTGAACTTCTCCTCCTTTCTCTATAACCCTATCTCTACTCACTACATCTGTCTACCAACATTTTCCACCTTTTCATCTATCACCTCGTATCCTATAAATCAAAACTATTTATCCAACTATTTCTATACCTTGCATATCCCATAACCAGCCCTATCTCATATCCATTTCTTTTACCCTTCATCATTCCCATCTTATACTTTGCTTTAGTACTATTTGCCTCCCACCCCTGCAAGCGCCTATCAGAGCTACGCTGAGCGGCGCGTCACTTCACTCCCTTAACGCTGCCTAGCCTCATTGTCCTTCATCCACCAGGCTAACCCGCCACGGTCTAAGCCGCCTGTACATCGAGTACAAGTACCCTATTGGTTGGGACCGATGCCTTCACACCGTTGACCCCGCAGGTGACCCGACGTACCGTCCGTAGCTCTCGCGGCAGTCAGTTGTAGTGCATTCGGTCTAATATTCACTGACCCACTCGCCCACAGACAATCACGATCTGCCGTACTGCTGCTATGGAGGCCATATCATCGTCCCCCTGGAGAAAGTCACGGACCTGACCGTGCACTCTCCGCTGCGTGGTTTGGGTAATGGCAGCGACGTGGTCGTCCGTGTCCTTGGCGAGAACGCGACCGGTATCGCGTTCACCGTCGACATCGACATCGCCGCAGTGTCAAGCCGACAGCGTACCGCCGAGATGGTGGTCGACTACGCGCCGAGTCCCTCCGACGAGTACCAGGTGCTCGGAGTCTTCGCAGGCGCAACCTTCGACAAATGTGGAGACCGGCTCTCGTCGGTGACGGAGCCGGTGAACACCCCCGCTACGTTCTCCGTTCACACCACCGGATACGGACTCGGCAACGACGATCCGGAATGCCAGATCCCTTTGATCACATGGAATGTGGGCGGAATTGACCTGCTCGGCGAATTATCTGTGATCGTTCAGGCAGGGGACGGTGTCGATCACACGCTGCAATACGCGGTGCACCCGCACGCTGGCTCACTCCGTCTGGATGACGAAGGATTCGATGCCTTCACGGTTCCGGTTCGGGCGACGGTGACCGCCACCGCCGGACAAGAACCAATCGTGCTGAACAGCGTCTACGGAGCCGGGGGACAATGGAGGTCTTCACAGAGGAATCGTTGCAGAAGATCTTCGCGTGCTACGTCCATCGGCGTAACCAACTCCGAAACAGTCCCCAGGTCCACAATTTCAACGAGTTGCGGTCACTGCCCGGTTCAACCGTAATCGATACCGTCCGCTTGAACGCCGACCATCCTGCTGTGCGCATTCTCGTCGAGGCATTGCAGGACCAACGAAACGAGTGAGTCAGTCCGGTCAGTCCCTTTGCACAGCACCGGAAGCATCGGCGTTCATACCGGACTCCCATAACACCCGCTGCGGCCCCGCATATGCGAATCCCCACTGGTGCAGCGACGTGACGTCTGCGAGATCGTTGAGTCGCGGGTGTAGGTGATGCGTGCGCCTAGCTGCCGGCGATGCTCGATGTCGGTATGACTCATAAACGGGTAGCACTTGTTGTGAGACAGCTATTTCCGAGATGGACTTTTGGACTCAGTGACGTCGCGGTTTCGGCAACATCGCGAATTAGCTTGAGCTGCCGCTCTCTGACCTGCTGTTATACGAGTGGAGCTAAGGGGATTCGAACCCCTGACCCCCACACTGCCAGTGTGGTGCGCTACCAACTGCGCCATAGCCCCAAAGATGTGCCTGTCGAAGTTACACCACGGCCTGCCTGCCTTCAAAGTCGCTGATCAGGCCAGGTCGGTTGTAGCCCCGGTCTCCCATTCGTCAGGCGGCGGCGTGTGACCCGCTACCCGCGTCTCCGGCGCAAATATCCAGCCGACCCCGGCTGCCAGCAGCACAAGCCCGCTGATCGCAAAGCCCCACTCGTAGCCGAAATGTTCCGCGATCTGAGTCACTGACAACGAACCTACGATCGCGCCCAGATCAACCATCATCTGAAACGTCGAGACCGCGGTGCCAGTGCGTGCCGTGCTGCCCAGAATGTCTGCGATCGCGGCCTGCTGCGGCGACGAGTAAATGCCCGAAGTCGCGCCGCCCGCGAACGCGGCGAGGAGGAACAGGGGCACCGACGACGCGCCCAAGCAAACGGTCGCCGCAGCGCTGGCGATGAGACCGCTGATCAACAGGGTGCGCCGCCCGATCCGGTCGGACAGATGGCCACTGGGCAACACCACGACGAGGTTGCCGAGCGCGAACATCCCCAGCACCATGCCTATCATCTGTGGCCCGCGGCCCAACACGTCCGAGATGAAGAGCGGCACCACGGCCATTCGCAATCCGAACACCGCCCAGCCTGTCGCGAAGTTCGACACCAGCGACGCACGGTAGGCGCGGTGTCGAAGGGCCGTCCGTACCGTTACGGCCGGCTCGGCGTGTTCGGCGGCCGCGCCCAGCGTGGACCGGCGCAAGCTATAGGACACCGCAACCGCAGTAACTAGCACCAAGACTGCGTAGATCAGAAACGGTGCTGTGAGCCCTAACCCTGCGGTGAGACTGCCGACCAGCGGGCCGGCAACCGAGCCGACCAGAAACGACGTGACGAACAAACCAGCCACCCGCCCACGCGCGTCGGGCGGGCTGATCCGGATCATCAGACCCAGCGCGGAGATGAAGAACAGCGTCGACCCGACGCCGCCGATCGCGCGGAATACCAGTAGCTGCCAATAGGTTTGGGAGAACGCGCATACCCCTGTGGATATTGCCACGATCACCAGCCCGGCCACGTACACCGCCCGCTCCCCCAGCCGCTGCACCAGCAACCCGGTCGGCGGAGCGGAGAACAGCCGCATCACCGAAAAAATCGTGATCGAGAACGTCACCGCGCCAAGGCTGACCCCGAACGTTCGGGCGAAGGCCGGTAATACCGGCGACACGATCCCGTAGCCGAGCGCGGCCACGGCGTTCGCTGCGATTAGCACCCAGGCTTCACGCGGCAGCCTCGTCGAATTGCGACGCCACGCCGTATAGCGGGCACGCGGGGAGACGAGGATCACCCGATGACTTTATCCACGACCTCTTGCGCCTCACGCTGCACCTCGACTAGGTGGTCCGGACCAAGGAACGATTCGCCATAGATCTTGTAGACGTCCTCGGTGCCCGACGGCCGCGCGGCGAACCACGCGTTGGCGGTGGTGACCTTCAGCCCGCCCAGCGGGGCGCCGTTGCCGGGCGCCGTCGTCAGCTTCGCGGTGATCTTCTCGCCGGCCAACTCGGTCGCGCTGACCTGCTCCGGCGACAACTTCGACAGCCGGGCCTTCTGGTCGCGGTCCGCCGGCGCGTCGAGCCGCGCGTACGTCGGGGAGCCGTACTTGTCGGTCAGCTCCTGGTAGCGCTGTGACGGCGTCTTGCCCGTGACTGCAAGGATCTCGCTGGCCAGCAGCGCCAGGATGATTCCGTCCTTGTCCGTCGTCCATACCGATCCGTCGCGGCGCAGGAACGACGCCCCGGCTGACTCTTCGCCGCCGAAGCCGATGGTGCCGCCGATCAGGCCGTCGACGAACCACTTGAACCCGACCGGCACCTCGACCAGCTTGCGCCCGAGGCCGGCGACCGCGCGGTCGATGATCGACGAGCTGACGGCGGTCTTGCCGACCGCAACACCCTCGGGCCAATCGGGGCGGTGTGTGTAGAGATAGTCGATGGCCACCGCCAGGTAGTGGTTCGGGTTCATCAGTCCGCCGTCGGGCGTGACGATGCCGTGCCGGTCGGAGTCGGCGTCGTTGCCGCTGGCGATCTGATAGTGCTCACGGTTGGCGATCAACGAGGCCATCGCATCAGGCGAGCTGCAGTCCATCCGGATCTTGCCGTCGTGGTCCAGCGTCATGAACCGCCAGGTCGCGTCGACCAACGAGTTGACCACGGTCAGGTCGAGGTTGTGCCGCTCGGCGATCGCTGCCCAGTAGTCGACGCTGGCCCCGCCGAGGGGGTCGGCGCCGATCCGGATGCCTGCCTTGCGGATGACGTCGATGTCGACCACGTTCGGCAGGTCGGCCACATAGGCGTCCATGTAGTCGTGCCGCTGGACGGTCTGCAACGCGCGGGCCAGCGGCACCCGCTTCACCGCCTCGCCGCTTCTGAGAATCTCGTTGGCGCGCTTGGCAATCGCGTTGGTCGCGTCGGTCTCGGCCGGGCCGCCGTTGGGTGGGTTGTATTTGAAGCCGCCATCGTAGGGCGGGTTGTGAGACGGCGTCACCACGATGCCGTCGGCCAACCCGTCGCTGCGGCCGCGGTTGTAGGTGAGAATCGCGTGGCTGACCGCCGGGGTGGGCGTGTAACGGTCGGCGGAGTCGACGGCCGTGACGACGTCGTTGGCGGCCAGCACCTCCAGCGCGGACACCCATGCCGGTTCGGAGAGCCCGTGGGTGTCGCGGCCGATGAACAGCGGCCCGGTGGTGCCGTGCGCGGCGCGGTACTCGACGATCGCCTGCGTGATGGCCAGGATGTGGGCTTCGTTGAACGCACCGTTGAGGGCCGAGCCGCGGTGGCCCGACGTGCCGAACGCCACCTGCTGCGCGACGTCGTCGGGATTAGGTTCGATCGAGTAATACGCGGTGATCAAATGGGGCAGATCGACGAGGTCTTCGGGCAGTGCCGGCTGACCGGCACGAGGGTTGGCCACCATGCCGTCATTCTGCCGAATAAGCTGCGGAAGCACTCCCTGCAACGGAAGGGATTTCGGAGAGTGGCCAACTCTGCGTCGCCCCGCGACTACCGGGAGTTGGCCGCGGTGTTTGCCGGCGGTGCCCTGGGCACCGTGGCACGTACCGCTCTGAGCCTTCTGGTCGCCGCCGATCCGGCGCGCTGGCCCTGGCCGACGTTCACCGTCAACGTCGTCGGCGCGTTCCTGCTGGGTTACTTCACGACCCGACTGTTGGAGCGCCTGCCGCTGTCGAGCTACCGCCGGCCGCTGCTGGGGACGGGCGTATGCGGCGGCTTGACCACCTTCTCCACGATGCAGGTCGAGACGCTGAGGATGATCGAGCACCACCACTACGCCCTGGCGATCGGATACACCTGCGCCAGCGTGGTTTTCGGGTTGTTAGCCGTGCATCTGGCGTCGGCGCTGGTTCGCCGTGCAGCGGTGCGCTGATGATCTGGGTCGGGGTGGTGCTGGCGGGCGGCGTGGGTGCCGTATTGCGGTTCCTGTTGGACGGCGCGGTCGCTCGAAAATCGGGAAAGTCGTTCCCGTTCGGGACATTGGCGGTCAACATCAGCGGTGCGGCCCTGCTCGGTTTTCTCGGCGCCCTGGCCCTGAATCGCTATGCCGCACTGCTCGCCGGCACCGCGTTCGTCGGTTCGTACACGACGTTCTCCACGTGGATGCTGGAAACGCAACGCCTCGGCGAGGAGCGACAGGTTCGCAACGCCGTCGCCAATATTGTCGGCAGCATCGTGCTGGGCATCGGTGCGGCGCTACTCGGGCAGTGGATCGGCGGTCTGCTGTGAACCAGCCCTACCTGAAACTCACCACCTACTTCGGCGAGCGGCAACGCACCGTTGGCGAGGGTCGCCGCCCAGCTTTTCTGGCCGACGCGATGCTGGATCTGTTCGACACTCGAGAAGTTGCGACCAGCGTGATGCTGCGCGGCATCGCCAGTTTCGGGCCGCGGCACGTGCTGCGCACCGACGAGTCGCTGAGTCTCTCCGAGGATCCGCCGGTGGCGATCGCAGCGGTCGACGTGGAGTCGAAAATCAAGGGCCTGGTGGACGATGTGGTCGCCATGACGGGCCGCGGCCTGGTCACTCTCGAACGCGCGCGGCTGGGCGCGCCCGATGTCAGCGGCGACGACGCCGTCAAGCTCACGGTCTACATCGGTCGTCAGGACCGCATTGGTGCTCAGCCCGCGCACCGCGCCCTGTGCGACTTCCTGCATCAACGCGGATTCTCCGGTGCCGCAGTGTTTTTGGGAGTCGACGGCACCGCGCGCGGCGAGCGCTACCGGGCCGCATTTTTCAGCCGAAACGTCGATGTTCCGATGATGGTCATCTCGGTGGGGTCCGCGGCGCGGGTGTCAGCGGTAATCACCGAACTCAGCGACCTCGCGCCGCGCGCGCTGCTGACCGTCGAGCGGGTGCGGGTGTGCAAACGCGGCGGTGAACTTATGTCGCGACCACATCGCTTGCCTGACACCGACGACCAGGGTCGGCCACTGTGGCAAAAGTTGATGGTGCACACCAGCGAAGCCACCACCGTCGGCGGAGTACCGATCCATCGGGCGTTGGTGCGTCGCCTGCTGGACTCCGGAACGGCGCGCGGCGCCACCGTCCTTCGCGGCGTATGGGGTTTCCACGGCGATCACAAACCCCACGGCGACAAGCTTTTTCAGTTGACCCGTCGAGTCCCCGTGGTCACGATCATCATCGACACCCCGGAATCGATCGCCCGCAGTTTCGAGATCGTTCATGAGCTGACGGCCGAGCACGGGCTGGTCACCAGCGAAATGGTGCCGGCCGTCGTCTCACTCGACGGATTGGGCCGCGATGGCGACGGGCGACTGGCCCGTCACAAGTATTGAGTCTCAGCCGCCGCCACCGGCTCCACCGCCGGCTCCTCCACCAGCACCACCCGGCGCGCCACCGCCGCTGCCTTGTCCGGTCCAATAGTCCTGGCTTGGGTCATACGCCGTCGCCGGCGGCGGCGGCGGAGGCGAGGGCGGCGGCGTGCTCACGTGCACCGGGGCAGCCGGCGCCGCCTGGACGGTGACATCGTGCGTTTGCACGCCCAGGCCAATCGCGGCGATCAGCGCACCTGCGCCCATGGACAACCCAAGGACCTTGTTCGACATAATCTTCATTCACCCATCCCCGTAACTGCTACACACTTACGTCATTTCGCGTCCGGAGTACCCGACAAGTTCAGCTCACACACACGCACTCAGCGCAGCGCCGGTAACACTTTGTTGGCCAGCAGGTGAACAGATTTCCACGCCTCGCCGAGGGGCATACCGCCGACCAGCGGATGCAGCACCAGCGGCCCGTAATTCTCGGCTTCGCGGATTTCGGCGATCAATTGGTCGGGCGTCAGGAAACGGTATCGCCCCGACGCCCGCACCTCGTCGAGCGTCCGCACGCCGGGTAAGTGCATCAGCGAGCGCTGGTCGGACGACCATCCACCGTAAGTGACTGCCTCCCAGAGAATGTGCTGTCCTAGCTCGGCCCACCCTCGGTCGGGGTCTTCGTGCAGGTAGATCATCCCGCGATTGACCGGACCCGGCATGATGATCAACGGAGCCAGCCCGGCGTCCGCGCACAGCTCCCGGTAGTGCTCCGCGACATCCGGCAGGTGGTCGGCGAGGCTGAGCGGCAAGCGAAACCGCACCGCGCGTCGGGCAGTGACGCGCGCGCCGCCACCGACATAGAGCGGAGGGTGTGGCCGGGTGTAGGAACCGATATCCGACCACACCGAGAGCATCCGCTCGAGTAGAGCGTCCATCAACCGGCCACGCTGACTGAAATCCACTGCGAGTGCGTCGTATTCGCTCGCACGATAGCCCAGTCCCACGGTGGTGTGCAGTCGGCCGCGGCTCATGTTGTCGACCAACGCAATGTCCTCGGCGAGCCGGACCGGATTCCACAGTGGTCCCAGCGCGCAGTCCACGCTGGCGATCAGCGTGGTGGTGCGCGACAAGACCATGCCGGCCGCCAGGATCGGATTGCAACTCCACCCGTGGCCGGTCGCGTGGTGCTCATCGACGCTCACCGTCAGGATGCCCTCGCGATTCGCCCCACTGCGCCATTTCGATTGCCGCACGGATCAGTTCGCCTTGCGTGCGGGCGTTCCCGCCTGGCGAGGCGAAGTTGAACCGCAAGACCGGCAGCACCATGACGGCTCCGTCAGCCGTCGGCCGGCGAGCCCGCCGACCTCAGAAACGCCGGAAAGTCGGGGAACAACTTTCGATCGACGATCTCGACACGGGTGCCGAATGCGTCGATGTAGTAGGCGAACAACGCCAGCTCCGGCGGGGAGACGTCGGCGGTCGCTTCGAACGCGAATCCGTTGTCCTCTAATGCCTTCGCGGCCTCGGCGAGGTCGTCGACGAAGTAGCCGAGATGGTGCACCGAGTTCCCGGCCGCGGCCGTCCAGGGGCTCTCCGGCACCTGCTGGATGAGTTCCACGTGGGGCGCTTCTAGCGAGTAGACGAACGTCGAGGTGAGCTCGCGGGATCCGTTCACGGTGCGGAACGGCAGTGTGTAGGTCAGCGGAGTAATCCAGGTGTAGCCCGCTACCGCAGTGAGCCGCTCCATCGCGACGTCCAGGTCGGGTACGACAATGCCGGTATGATAGTAGTCCTCCGGCTTGAGCGCGAATGTCATTGTTGTCCTATCAATTTCAGACGCAGTCCGATGCGCCGTCGACGACGAATACTGCTCCGGTGGTGTAACTGCTGTGCTCGGTGCACAGGAAAGCAATGGTAGGTGCGATCTCGGTGACCGACCCGAAGCGCCGCAGCGGGATGTGGTCAAGTTCGGCCTTCACGATCTCGGCCGCGCCGTGCATCGGCGCCGTCATCGGGGTGTCGATGGCACCCGGTGCGACGGCATTGACCCGAATTCCCTTGCCCGCCCACTTGACCGCGAGGTTGCGGGTGATGTTGATGATGCCGGACTTCGCCGCACTGTAGCCGGGCACCATGGCGACCGAACGCAACGCTGACATCGAGGCCAAGTTGACCACGCTCGCTCCGCCGGTCGCGGTCGACGCCTTCAGGGCGCGGTATAGGCCGACGGTCAGTCGATAGGGTCCGGTGAGGTTCAGCGCCACCGATGCCTCGAACCCGTCGGGCATCGACTCGTCAAGACCGCCAGGGAAATTCGCGCCGGCGTTGTTCACCAAAACGTCGAGCTGGGTAATGCCGGAGGCCAACGCGTCCACCGAGTCGGGCTCGGTGATCCGCAGCTGGCGGTAGTCCATGGCTGACAGGTCGGCGTCGTAGTCGGTGGCGGCCGGTTTCGTGCCGGTGACGGTGACGCGTGCGCCGGCGTCGCGGAACAACGACGCTGTCGCATAGCCGATTCCGCTGGTGCCCCCGGTTACCAGCACCGCGGTCCCGGTGAAGTCGAAGCTGACCTGAGCTGTCATGAGTTCTTCTCGATCTGTTCGGTGAGCCAGGCTCGTTCCCAAAAGTTGGCGCTCTCCCCCAGCAGCCGTTCGTGGGCCTGCTTCAGGACGTCGCGGGCGCCGGCGTGATCGTCGACGAGCTCGGCCAGGTGAATCGCGTGCAGCGGCCGGCCCGCGGCCAGGTGTTCGCCTGCCCGGCGCACCAGCGCCTCGGCACCGGCCAGCTCGACGACGTCGGCGGTCACCTCGTCGAAACCCACCGGGTACAGCTCGGTGGTCGAGCGGTGGTGAAACCAGCCGGAGTAGTTCTCCCAGATGGCCCGCACATCCCACGCGACTTTTCCGTAGCCTTGGCCCACTTCGTATTCCGGAGGCAACACGATGTCGCGCATCAACGTCCGAACGTCCTTGCCGGCGTTCATCCCTTCCACGGTCTGGTCATGGATGTATTGCAGCGCGTGCCCCAGCCGGGTCAGCTCGGCGTCGATACGTTCCGCCCCGGTGATCGGCGCGAAGTGGCCGGTGACCAAGAGCTTGGGTCGCAGGGCGCGGACCCGCTCCACCGATGCGATCGCGGTCAGTGCGTCGCGGTAGCGGTCGCCGCGCATGGTCACCAGATTGGGGATGTGCCCGAAGATCGGTCCGAAGGTGTTTCCGCACAGACAGATTCGCTCGTCGGGCAGCCACACCACCAGCGAGTCGTTGGTCTCTCCGCCTGGCACCGCGATCAGCTCGATACGACGACCACCGAGCTCCAGCGCCAGGGTGTCGTCGAAGTCGAGGTCGACAACCGGGACGCTCTGGCCCGGCAGACGGGTGACGCCAAGCCGGCGCTGGATGGCCTTGATGCCGGTGGCCAGCGTGTTCTTGAACGCGAACGCGCTGCGGTTGGCCCGGTATGGGATCAGCCGTTCATTGTCGTCTCGCCACATCGTCCAGTTGCGTTGTGCCACAACGATGGTGTCCGGGTCGCGGACACTGTCCAGGCCGCCCACGTGGTCGACGTGGCCCTGCGTGAAGATGATGTAGCGCACCGGCGAGGGATCGACGGCGTCGAAGTTGGCACGATGCACCGGCCCTTCGAAGCCCATCCCGGTGTTGACGATCACGCGACCCTCGTCGGTGGTCAGCAGGTAGGAGTTCGACAGACCCGGTGAGCACCACAACCCCGGGGCGATCTCATCGGCCGCGTCGGCGGCGGCCGGTGACAGCGCGTCGGCACCCGGGCGGCTGCGATAGATCGGCTCGAACATCGGTGTTGACTCCTTCATTCGGGCCGCACATCGAAGCGTTCGAAGTAGAAGTCAAACCGCTTCCGCAATTCGGCAGGCGATACGCCGAAATGCCGTTGCAGATCGTAGCGAATGCTGCCGTGTTTGCCGCGCGGATTGCCGTCGAGGTAGTGCTGAAAGCGCTGGCGCACCTTCGGCGTCAATTCCACGTCACCGCAGCGGTAAAGGTCTTCGAGCAGCGGCATCTCGTTACCGTTGAGGTGGTGGAAGCTGATGTCGATGCTGCGCTCCGCCGGCACCAGTTCGCGGTCGCGCACACACGCGCTGAGCAACCTGTGCACCCGGTCCGACCAGTAGTCGAGCAACCAGCCCGGCTCGATGCTGTTCCGGCGCAGCCGATCCGAGTAGGCCATCATCGTGATCGCCGACTGGATCACCGCGACCGGATCGCGGTGCGTGAAGGCGACTGTCGCGTCGGGGAAGGTCGCGATCAGCGGACCGAGTTGTTCGCAGTGCTGCGGACTTTTCAGGACCCAGGTCCGCGGGCCCCGGAGGAACGTCAGCGCCTGCAACACCTTTCGCAGGTAGCGATAGTGGTGGTGTTGGTCGAGGCCCAGATAGTAGTCACGCCAATCCGGCACGCGCGCATGCCATTCCAAGACGTAGCCGGCCAGGTCGAGATCCAGCAGCTCGACTTCCTCTTCGATGGCTTCCGGGAATCGGTCGTGCATCGCGGCCACCAGCGGGGCGCTGGCCATCAGCGCGTCGTGCTCAGCCTTGGCCCGCGCGTAGCGGGGGTCGACACCGGAGTTGTCGGGGCCCTGACCGACGGCGGGAATCGGATCCTGACTTTCCCAGTACGGCAGGGCCCGCCGGCGGGGATCGGCCGCGATCAGGTTCACCAGATGCGTGGTGCCCGATCGCGGCATCCCGACGACGATGAACGGCTGCTTGATCGGGATCGACTCGATCTCGGGATACCGCTTGATCAGATCGATCAGCGACAGCCGGTTACGCAGCAGACGAACGACGCGCTGCCGTAGCGAGGACCGGGCGAGTTGGGTGAGGCCGCCGTCGGCGTCGATTGCGGCGACGTGCGCGGCCAGTCGATCCTCGAATCCGTCACCGGTATCCAGATCATCGCCGACCGAAGCCTGGTCCACGGCTTCGGCGAGCATCCGCTCGATGTCGAACTCGACCGGTCTGGACTCGGTGAACGCGAGGACTTGACGCTGGATGTCGGTCAGCTGAGGCGACAACAAATCGTCGACGTCGATGTCGCGATCCGAAGGGCTCACGCGGCCGCTCCTCCTGTTCGACGCAGCGCCGCAAGCAGACTAGCGCCCCTCGGCGTGGCGTTTAGCTGCATTCTGCGCGGGTACGCCGATCTCGACCGGTTGGACGGCCTTCATTCATCAAAGCGAGCAGTGCTGGGAGTTGACGATGTCCGAGATGATTATCGAATCACCCGACGAGGTGGTGGCGTTCCTCAAGGCGCAGCACAACTTGATCGAGGACATGTTCGATCAGGTGCTGCACGCCTCGGACCCGCACGCCAGGGAGAAGCCGTTCGTCCAGTTGCGGCAACTGCTGGCCGTGCATGAGACCGCCGAGGAGATGGTGGTGCATCCGCGGGCGCGCCACGCCAAGGAGCCGATGGACTCGATCGTCGATGCCCGGCTGGAGGAAGAGCACGACGCCAAGGAGTTGCTGTCCAGCATTGAGAAGCTTGATGTCACCTCGCAGGAGTTCATCGACGAACTCACGAAACTCCGGGATGCGGTTCTCGATCACGCTCAGCACGAAGAAACCTACGAGTTCCCGAAGCTGGAGAAGCAACTCGACGCCGAGGAGTCCAAGCGCCTGACGACCGCGGTCCGTGCGGCCGAGGCCATCGCGCCGACCCGCCCGCATCCGGGTGTGGAATCAGCCGCGCTGAACTTCGCGGTCGGACCGTTCGCGTCGATGCTCGATCGCGCTCGCGATCTGATCGCGCACGGACTCGGCTGACGTACTGGGGAGATGACTATGAGCAAGCACGAGAAGCCCGACGACGCCGATGACCAATCGGCAACCGATCGAGATGCCGACGAGGGCTCGGTAAGCCCGCCGACCTATCCGGCGTACTCCACGCCTCCCACGGAGGGTCTACCGGACGCCGAGCACGGCTGATCGCCGCTAGGCGGTCAGCGCGGAAATCCGGCGGATCACTTCGTCGCGGCCGAGGGTGCGCGCGATCTGGAACAGGTCGGGGCTCCGGGTCGAACCGGTCAGACCGACGCGGATCAATTGCGAGGCTTCGCGGATGGACCCGGGGTAGGCCTCGGGGTTCTTCTTGTAATCCTTGGCGTTGGCCGCAAAACCGAACTTGTCGGCCAGGTCGCGGATCTGCTGGAACCACTGCACAGAGTCGTCGAGATCCTGGTAGGTCGCCACGAAGGCGCTCGCGAATGACCGAACCAGTTCGGCCGGCAATCCACCCAGCCGAGGGTCCTCGGCGGCCACGGGCGTGAACAGCTCGGCGAAGAAAAAGCCGTAGGCGTCCCGGAAATCCGACCACTTGCGCAGGTCCTTGCGCGGGTTGTCGACGCCGTCACGCTCGACGGACAAGGCAGCCAACGTCTGGTCCGGGTGCGCCTCGATCACGCTGTACACCTCGGGGTCGTACTCGGCCGCCCACGTCGTCAACGCGGCGTAGATCTCCGGTCCGCTCAGCGTGGCGACATAATCGGCGCTGATGTCTTCCAGCTTCACCAGGTCCACCAGAGGCCCGGCGCCGCCGCAGTCGGCCAGCGAAATCGGCGCGGCAAGAGCCTCGGGCAGCGGAATCTCGGCCAGTCGCCCGTTGGCCAGGCCGCGGAGGTAGTACAGCACGGCGTCGGCGGGATAGCCCGAACGAATGTAGAAGTCGACATCGGCTTCGGGGTCCTTGCGCTTGGACAGCTTGCGCTTGCCGCCCGGGATCTGCTTCATCAGCAACGCGATGTGTGCATAGGTCGGCGGCTCGAAACCCAGCGACTCGAACAGCTGCAGGTGCAACGCAGTCGAGGACAACCATTCCTCGCCACGGATCACCAGGTTGCACCGCATCAGGTGGTCGTCGACGGCATGGGCGAAGTGATAGGTCGGAAGTTGTACGGCCGCTGACGATTTCAGGATGACGACGTCGTTGTAGTTGTCCTCCATGGACAGCTCCCCGCGGATCGCGTCGATGAACGACGCCCGTCCGCCGGTGCGACCAGGAGATCGGAACCGCACCACGTACGGCGCCCCGTTCTCCAATTGCTCGCGAACGGCCGCATCATCGGCGTCGCGCCAGATCGCCCATTCGCCGTAGTACCCAGTCGGACGCTTGAGCTGCTGCTGCCGGGTGCGAATCTCGGTCAGCTCGTCGGCGGTCGCGAAGCACAGGTACGCCTTGCCGGAGCGCAACATCTCGCGCGCGTAGCTCAGATAGATCGTCGCCCGCTCCGATTGGCGGTACGGCCCGTAGTCGCCGCCGGCGCCGACGCCCTCGTCGGGAATGACCCCGAAGTAGGCGAAGGCCCGATCGAACTGTTCGTAGGCACCCGCCACTTCCCGTGACTGATCGGTGTCCTCGATCCGGACGAAGTAGCGGCCGGCGGTTTCATGAGCGACCGACAGGTCGATCATCGCGGTGTAGATCCCGCCCAGATGGATGAAGCCGGTCGGTGATGGGGCCAATCGAGTCACCCGGGCATCGGCGGGCAGGTCACGTGGCGGGTAGCGCTGCTCCCACGCGCCCGGCTCGGGCAGGTCGGCGGGAAAGAGTCGGTCGACCTCGTGCGGCTCCAGCATTCCGGTGACGGCTCCAATCTCGGCAAGGTTGCCTGGTCGATGTTAGTCAGGCTGGTCACGGCCCGTCCCGCCCGTAGGCTGGGCGAGATGAGCGTCGCACCGGATACCACCGTTGCTCTGCACGACCGCTTCGCCAGCGACCTGCCGGAGATGGCCGTCAGTTGGCAGGCTCAGGCCTTCCCCGAGCCGCGGCTGCTGGCCTTCAACGCGCCGCTGGCCGGCGAGCTGGGACTCGACCCGACGTGGCTGCACAGTCCCGACGGCTTGCGATTCCTGGTCGGCAACCATGTTCCCGACGGCGCTGAGCCCGTCGCGCAGGCCTATGCCGGGCACCAGTTCGGTGGCTACGTTCCGCGGCTGGGCGATGGTCGCGCGCTGCTGCTCGGCGAACTCGTCGACGCTGACGGCCGGCTCCGCGACATTCATCTCAAAGGCTCCGGGCCCACACCGTTTGCCCGTGGCGGCGACGGGCTGGCGGCCGTAGGGCCGATGCTGCGCGAGTACATCGTCAGCGAGGCTATGCATGCGCTGGGCGTCCCGACCACGCGTTCGCTGGCCGTGCTGGCGACCGGCCAGCTGGTGCAGCGTGAGACGCCGCTGCCCGGAGCGGTGTTGACCCGCGTCGCCGCCAGCCATCTGCGGGTGGGCAGTTTCGAATACGCATCCGCCACCCGCAACCTCGATCTGCTGCGGCGGTTGGCCGACCACGCGATCACCCGTCACTACCCCGGCGCCGCGATGCTCGACAATCCCTACCTTGCGCTGTTCGAAGCCGTGGCCGCGGTGCAGGCGTCGCTGGTGGCCCAGTGGATGCTGGTCGGCTTCGTCCACGGCGTGATGAACACCGACAACATGACGATCTCGGGAGAGACGATCGACTACGGCCCGTGCGCCTTCATGGAGGCCTACGACCCCGACACCGTGTTCAGCTCGATCGACCACTGGGGCCGTTACGCCTACGACAACCAGCCGGCAATCGCGGGCTGGAACCTGGCCCGGTTTGCCGAGGCGTTGCTGCCCTTGCTGGCCGACACCGTCGACGAAGGAGTTGCGCTGGCGCAGCAGGCCTTTCAGGTGTTCCGCGACCAGTACGACGCGACCTGGACCGACGGCATGCGGGCCAAGCTCGGGCTGTCCGCCGACGTCGACGCGTCGACGGTCGGAACGTTGTCCGAGGATCTGCTCACCCTGCTCAAACAGGGCCGGGTCGACTACACCTCGTTCTTCCGTGCGCTGAGCTACGACCCCGATCACCTCGACGTGCCCGGGATCGGCGGGTGGGTCTCGCGCTGGCGAGCACTGAATCCCGATGCGGGAGTGATGGTTCGGAGCAATCCGATTTACATCCCGCGCAACCACCTCGTCGAAGAGGCGCTGGCAGCGGCGACCGCCGGCGATCTGAACCCGTTGCGGCAGTTGCTCGATGCGGTGTCCGCCCCCTACGACGAGCGACCCGGCCTGCAGCGATATGCCCTTCCGGCGCCGGAGGACTTCGGCGACTACCGCACGTTCTGCGGCACCTAGGCGTCGACGACGGCAGCGCGCTGTTGCAGGGCCGCCTTGATGACGGTGCCGGCCGTCACAAACGTGGGCTTGTCGCGATCGATCGGCGTGATGGGCAGATTGGCGGCGCGGCGCAACACCATCAGGGCCAGCCCGCTGTACGTCGTGTACGCGACGATCAGCAGATTGGCGCGCGCCAGCTCTCCGTTGACGGTTATCACGTGCTGGGGTTTCTGTTCCCAACCCGGCCAGTTCAGGTTGGGTGGCCGTTGCAGGTGCGGCCAGTTGACGTTGATGGAGGTGATATCTCCCAATAGCGGGGTCAGGGCGGCGATGAGACCGGGCAATTCATTTGTCATGCGGTCGATTCGGGGCCACCAGGCCCCGTCGATGTCGCCGCCCAACTGGTTGGCGACCGTTAGCCGGACGGGATTGGCCGATCGCCAGTCATTCATCACGCGGCAGATCGAGCTAAGGCAGAAACATTGATAATCAACGGATTCCCTTTGCGACAGGCGTCGCTCCCGGCCGCTGCAGGAAGCGGAGGAATCCCATTGCCCGCGAGTTGCCATGCTCACGTGTCGCGGTGAACCACCGCTGACAACGAAAAGGCTCAGTTATGACGCTACGCCACTATCTGCGCTGAACTGACTCCGGGACCCAGTGCCCTGCATATTGAGGGTAGGCTGGCGACGAGAGTCTTAGGGGAACGCAATGGCCATACAGAACTGGTGCGACGCGGCGGAAATTCATCCGTCGCAGATCCGCGTCGGTGACATCATCGGCACGCTTCGCGAAACGACAGTGCGCTACAAGGTCAAGTTGATCAGCGTTCCCCAGAGCAGTCCGCGACGGTGGACCTTTTTCGGCCGCGACGACAGGGGCCACGACTATGCGAAGGCGTTCGGCGAAGACGACCGTGTCCGGCGGTACGCAAAGGCAACCTGACGCACCGCCGGAGGACAGCTAGTGAACGTTCTGCGGCACTTGATGCGACTTCGGCGCTGAGCCCAGCTTGAACGACTTGCGAATTCCGCTGTCCAACAAGGCTGGTGGGGCAATCCTTTTCAACAATGCCAACCGACGCGCGGTCGGTCCCGCGGGGTAACGAAGCTTCGGTGTCGCGCTCGTGGCCGCCTTGACGACGACGTCAGCCACAACAGCCGGATCGTCTCCTGAGGGGATCGAGTCGGCAAGCACTCGCTTGACGTGGTCGCGGACCGGCGCGTAGCCGGCGATCGGTGAGTCGGCGTCGACGGCGGCGGATTCGAACGAGGTGTTGGTGAATCCGGGTTCGACCGCGGTGACTCGCACACCGAATTCGCGGGTTTCATGGTCGAGGGACTCCGAGTAGCCCTCGACCGCATGCTTCGAGGCCGCATACAACGCGCTGTACGGCGCCGGCAGAAAACCCAGCACCGAGCTGATGTTGACGATCCGCCCGCTGCGCTGAGCTCGTAGGTGCGGCAGCACCTCGCGGGTCACCCGCACCAATCCGAAGAAATTCGTGTCGAAAAGTTGCTGCGCCTGCTCGATCGAGCTCTCTTCGGCAGCGCCCATGACGCCGAATCCGGCGTTGTTGACCAGAATGTCGATGCGACCAGCACGTTGGACCACGGTCGACACCGCGTTGGCAACCGACTCTTGATCGGTGACGTCGAGTGCGATCAACTCCACGCCGGGGATCGGCTCGGTGCGTTGGGGGTTGCGGCTCGTTCCGAAAACCTCGAAGCCCTTGGCCGCGAACGCACGCGCGACTGCGTGACCAATTCCCGACGAGGCTCCGGTGATCAGCACCACAGGTAACCGCTGTGTCATGTCAACTCCTAGTAAACCGATAGGTGTACTTCTACGTGCTGCCAACCTACAGCACTTGACGCGGTATGTAAACCGTTCGGTATACTCTTGACATGAACAAGGTTGCGTCGACGAAGGGCGGCCGCGGCGCGCGTCAGCGCATCCTCGACACGGCCGCCGAATTGTTTTATCGCGAGGGAATCAACGCCACCGGTGTCGAGAAACTCGCAGCGGAGGCATCGGTATCCAAACGCACTCTCTATCAACACTTCCCGAGCAAGACCGCCGTGGTCGAGGAGTACCTGCGCGGCATGGGACAACGCATCGCCGAGACTGTGATGCACTGCCACGACGATCAGACACCGCGCGCGCAAATGCTTGCCGCATTCGACGGTCATACCGCCGAGGGCGAGACGTTTCGCGGCTGTCCGTTCCACAACGCCGCGGTCGAGGCGGCCGGAACCATGCCCGCAGTGCGAGACATCGTGCGGGGTTCCAAGCTCGGCTTTGCCGACTGGCTCACCGAGCTGGCCGGTCAGGCCGGCGCGGCGAATCCGCGACAGCTGGGCGGTCAGCTCGCCGTGCTGTATGAAGGTGCCGGCGCACTGGCGACCTCGCTGGACGACCCCGAGCCGTGGGCCCGCGCCAAGGCGGCCGCCGAGGTGCTGATCGACGCCGCGATCGACTAGCGCGCGCCGCGGACCAGGCGTCCTGGACGAGCGCCGGTGTCGGCGCCGTCGCGACGGGTCACCACCCCGTTGACGATCGTGGCGTCGTAGCCCGATGCCCCCTGAATCAGCCTCTTGCCGCCGGCAGGCAGGTCGTAGGCCATCATCGGCCGATGCAAGGTGATCGCATCCATGTCGATCACGTTGACGTCGGCGCGTTTTCCGATCTCGACGACACCGCGGTCGGAGAGCCCGAACAGTTGCGCCGTGTCATACGACTGCTTGCGAATGACGTACTCCAGCGGCAACTTCTCGCCGCGGCGCCGGTCGCGGGCCCAGTGCGTGAGCAGGAAGGTCGGGAACGACGCGTCGCAGATCATGCCGCAGTGGGCACCGCCGTCGGACAACCCGACCACGCCGGCCGGATGAGTCAGCATTTCGCGGATCGCGTCGTGGTTGCCGTAGGCATAGTTGTAGAACGGCAGCATCAGCATCGACGTCGCATCGTGTTCGAGCATCAGGTCGTAGAGCGTCGACAGGGGGTCCTCACCGCGCTCGGCCGCGATCTTCTCGACGGTGCGCTCGTCGGTGGGCTCATAGTCCGGCGGATCGCCCATTGCGTAGGTGCGTCCCATCGCATACTGCGCGAGCGCAAACATGTTGTCGAACAACACATTCGGATCTGGCGGCAGGTCCTCCTCGGCGAGGATCGCGGCCTTGACTCCTCCGTCGGCCAGTCGCCGCGCGAGCTCGTCACGGGTGCATTCGGCCTTCAGCCGGCGGAAGGTCGGACGGTGGGTGAACGCGTGGTGGCCATCGAAGCCGAACAGCATGCCGAACGGACGCGCCGCGATCTGCGGGTAGAGCCTGCTGCCGGCGGCGTGCGCCGCGGCCGAGATATCGAGCTGCTCGCGCCAGAGATCCGGGGCGGCGTCGACCTGGATCATGCCGAACGAGATCGGGCGATCGATCTCAGCGCCCAACCGCTGCATCCACTCCAGCTCTTTCTTGGGCGCGATGATGTCCTCGCCGGCGACGCCTTGCGGGGCCAGTTCGAAGACCGCCTGTCCACCGGCGGCCATCGCTCGCCCGAGCCCGAACAGCTCGTCCTCGGCGGCATACGTTCCCGGCACCGGTTCGCCGTCGATGGCACGGTGTCCGAGCGTCCGCGAGGTCGAAAAACCCAGTGCCCCGGCCTCGATCGCTTCCTGAACCAGACGTGCCATCGCCTTGATGTCATCGGGCGATGCGGGCTCGTTGCGAGCGCCGCGCTCCCCCATCGCATACGCGCGGACCGCGCCGTGCGCCACCTGGCTGCCAACGTCGACCGCGAACTCCTGGCGCCCGATGACGTCGAGATAGTCGGGGTAGCTTTCCCAACCCCACGAGATGCCTTCGGTGAGGGCGGCGCCGGGGATGTCCTCGACACCTTCCATCAGGCCGATCAGCCAATCCTCTTGACCGGGCCGCACCGGAGCGAACCCGACACCGCAGTTACCGGTGACGACGGTAGTAACCCCGTGACCACTGGACGGCTCCAACAGCGCGTCCCAGCTGACCTGGCCGTCGTAATGGGTGTGGATGTCGACGAACCCGGGCGCGACGACCTTGCCGGTTGCGTCGATGGTCTCGGCGGCGTCGCCCTCCAGCGGCGGACTGCCGGGTCCGCGACGCCGAACCTCGACGATCTTGCCGTCCTTCACGGCGATGTCGGCATCGAATCGGTCCGCGCCAGTGCCGTCGACGACAGTGCCACCGGTGATTTTCAGATCGAACACAATTACTCCCTAGGCCGCGCTGCCGGCAAGCTACAGTGACTATCGGAAGGGACTGTAACACCGTTACAGAGATGTCGGGAGTACTTGAATGACCACACACCTCACGTCCGACGTGCGGCGCGAGGATGCGATCGGCATACCGCCTCAGCGACCGACGCTGGTGCCCGCGGAGCGCTACTACTCGACCGCGTTCGCTCAACTCGAGGTCGAGCGGATGTGGCCGAAGGTCTGGCAGGTCGCCTGCACTGTGGATCATGTCGCCGAACCGGGCGACTACTTCGAATACCGTTGCGGGCCTTTATCGGTGCTCATTGTTCGCGATGACGACGGCACACTGCGTGCCTTCCAGAACGTCTGCCGTCATCGCGGCAACTCGTTGTGCGCCGGCTCCGGTACGGACTTGCGTGAACTGCGTTGCGGCTATCACGGGTGGACGTGGGACCTGGCCGGAAGGCTCAAGCGGGTCCCCAACCGCAAGGGCTTCGGAGCGCTGCCGATGGCCGAACTTCCGTTGTTCGCCGTCCGCGTCGACGTCTGGGAGCGACTGGTCTTCGTCAACCTCGATCTCACCGCGCCGCCGCTGGTCGATTACCTCGAAGCGATACCGGGCGACATCGCTTGGTTGGGTCTCGGCGACTTCCGTTGCTACGCAACGATGACTGTTGACGTCGAAGCGAACTGGAAGACCATCGCCGACGGGTTCAGCGAGACCTATCACATTCAGACGCTGCATCCCGAGCTGCACAGGTGCATGGACGACGTCTACGCGCCGCAAGTGATCTGGGACCACACGGGTAAGTCCGAGCAGCTCTACGGTCTACCGAGCCCGCATCTCACGCGGCCGCTGAGCGATGCCGAGGTGTGGGACGCCTACGTCCGCACGCAGGGTGCGCTGATGGGCGTCGCCGAAGGCACCCCGTTCCCGGGTGGCCGGCCCGTAATGGACGAGATCGCCGACCGGATACGGACTTTTGCGGCCGGACGGGGCGTCGATGTGAGCTGGGCCAGCACCGACCAGTTGATGCGGCTGCACCAGTACAACGTCTTTCCAAACCTGACCGTCCTGGCCAACGCGGACCATCTGACCGTGATGTGCTCCCGCCCGGGAGCCGATCCCGACCACGGCGAACTGGTGATGATGTTGTGGATGCGCATGCCGCCGGGGGCGCCGCGCGGCACGCCCGCCGACGTCCGGCTGACCGCGGACCAGGCCGAGCCGGGTCTGGTTCTGACACAGGATATTTCGGTGCTGGCGGGACTGCAGCGCGGCCTGCACCAGCCGGGCCTCTCCCATCTGACGCTGTCTGCGGAAGAGCGGCGCGTGATCAATCTGCACCGTAATCTCGACCGCTACCTCGACCTGCCGGACGAAGAGCGCACCAGCGCCGCCGATGACGATGCACTGCGCAGCGATGCTGAGCAATGGCGCCATGAGCGAGGTGAGGCGAGTGCCGGACGCTCTTAACGCCGCGGCCATCCTGGACACCGCTGCGAGCCTGATCGAACGCGAAGGGGTCGAAGCGTTCACCATGCGGAGCCTCGCCGAGGAACTCGGCGCGGCGGTCACGTCGATCTATTGGCATGTCGGTGGGCGCGACAAGCTCTTCGACAGCCTGGTCGACCGGTTGCTCAGCGAAATGGCGCACTTGCCCGTCGACGGCGACACCACATTGGAACGCATTGCCTCCCTTGCCCGTTCGCAACGTAGGGCGTTGATCGACCGGCAGCACCTGCTCGCGATCGCCCATGAACGCGATCGGACGCCGATGCTGTTCTTGCCGATCCAACAGAGGCTGGCCGCCCTGCTCGCGGAAATGAGCGTCACCGGGACTGAAGCCGCCTTGGTGTTGCGGGCGGTGCAGGTTCACGTCATATCGTCGGCGGTGATGCAGTTCTCGGCGGTCCGCGGAGCCAAGCACGAGGAAGAGGACCCATCGCTGTGGGACGACGAGTGGCCGGATCGCGCGCTGGTGCAGGCACTGCAATCCCCCACCGACTATGACGCGGTGTTCGAGTACGGACTCAGCGCGTTGTTGGCGACGCTTCCCGACTAGGTCGTCAGCAGGAAATCCGACACGATCCCGGCCATGTCGTCGATCGCGGAGCGCGGAATCACCTCGAACCCATGGGTACTAAGCGTGGGAAGGCAGAGCAGTCCGGCACGCGGCGTCAGTCCGTTGGCCTTGGAGTGCGATGCGTCAGACATGAAGGCGCCCAGCGTCGCCGCCTGCGGCGACAGGTCGCGGGCGGCAGCGAGCCCCATCAAGCGGTCGGCGATGTCTTTGTCGTACACGCACAGTGCGTCGCTATAGCCGACGATTGGACCGCCGGTGACCGTCGTTCCGTACTCTCGCTCGGTCGGCCCGACCTCCAACGCGATCGTGAGCGTGCCGGGCAGTGTGGCGCTGGCATAGGAGCCGCCCACTCCGCCGATCTCCTCGTTGGTGGTGAAGACCAAATATGCGTCCTGCGCGGGTCGTTGCCGACTCTCGCGCATCAGGAGCGCAGCGCGCAGCAGCGCGGTGATGGCGGCCCGATCGTCCATGAAGTACGCGCCGATGTATCCGCCGAAGTCGACCAGGTCGCGCTTGCTCCGGTCGATGCACACCCGCGTACCGACGTGCACTCCGGCCGCAGCCAGCTCGTCCGGGGTGCGGCCGGTGAAGACGTAGACGTGCTGCCAGTCGAGCGCGCGGTCACCTTGATCGGGCTTTGTCTCCCAGATTCGCGGACTTTCCTGGGTGGTGTGCTCGGAGCCGAGGGTGAGCACGGCGGTCAACGTTTCGTGGTCACCGAGCAGTGCAACCGGGCCGAGTCCGAAGTTCCCGGGATACATCACGCCGAGCTGCGTCATGTGCAGCGTGCCGTCCGGCTCGACTCGCTTGACCAGCATGGACAGCTCGTCCAGGTGCGCCATGATCCGCGTCGCCGCACCGCCGGAAATCGAGCTCGTGCGCTGACGGTGGTCGGTCGCCTCCGACGGCCGCGCCGCGATGTATCCGATCAGGTTGCCGGCGTCGTCGGTCCACATGTCGTCGACGAGCGGTTGCAGCTCACGGGCAACCACCGCCCGGACCGCGTCTTCCTGGCCGCCGGGCCCGTATGCCCACAGCAGTTCCTGCAATAGGTGTTCGGTTGGATCGAGTTCTCGTTGTGCCATCGGTTGCCCTCCCATCCCGCCAACCGTAGCGACACCGCAAGAGTGGTTTGCCGGGGTAGGTGAAGTGGTAGCCGCAAGATCGAGGGTGCGCGATGCTAGAACGCAGCGGGCGACGACGGGATGGCGGAGGAATCGAAATGAACCAAGAGCAACTCGAGGAGATGGGTTCAGGTCGGGGCTTTATCGCCGCCTTGGATCAGAGCGGCGGCAGCACCCCCAAAGCGCTGGCTCTCTACGGAATTCCCGAAGAGGCGTATGGCAACGACGCGCAGATGTTCGATTTGATGCATCAGGCCCGCGCCCGGCTGATTGAGAGCCCGAGTTTCACCGGCGAGAAGATACTGGCAACCATCCTCTTCGAGCAGACGATGGATCGGACCGTCGCGGGTGAAGACACCGTCGACTTCTTGTGGAAGCAGAAGCACATCGTTCCGTTCGTCAAGGTCGACCAAGGACTGGCCGATGTGCAGTACGGCGTCCAGCTCATGAAGCCGCTGACGAACCTGGAAGGGCTGCTCGAACGCGCCGTCGACAAGGGCGTTTTCGGCACCAAGATGCGCTCGTTCATCGCGGAGGCGAATGGAGGTGGCATCACCGCGATCGTCGACCAGCAGTTCGAGGCTGCCGAGGCCATCGCCCGACACGACCTGATGCCGATCATCGAGCCCGAGGTCAGCATCAAATGCGCCGACAAGCCAACCGCGGACCGGCTCCTGATGGAAGCGCTGCAGGCGAAGCTGGAGGAGCTGCCCGAGGACCGCCAGGTGATGCTGAAGCTGACGCTGCCGGACGAGGACGGCCTGTACGCGCCGCTGATCGAACATCCTCGGGTGCTGCGGGTCGTCGCTCTCTCGGGTGGCTACAGCCTCGACCAAAGCGCCGACATCCTGTCCCGCAACCACCTACTGATCGCCAGCTTCTCGCGAGCCCTGACCGAAGGCCTCACCGTCGACCAGACCGACAGCGAATTCGACGACAAGCTCGCGGCCAACATCGATGAGATCTACGGCGCGTCGGTGACCTGATCGCGGGCGGGCGCCGCCGGCGCTGTCGGACTTTTCATAAACTGGCTCTCGATGTTGGAAGTCCGCCACGAGCCGGCCGCCCCCACCCGCACCCTGCGCCTTGCGTCGGGCGACGAGATCCCGGCGCACCGGCATCACGATCACCAGATCGTCTATGCCGGCCGCGGAGTGCTGGCCGTGACGACGGACCGAGGGTCCTGGGTCGCCCCGGCGACGAAAGCAATCTGGATCCCTGCCGGCACCTTCCACGCTCACCGCGCGTACGGCGACGTGAAGCTGCACACCGTCGGACTGGGCGCCGACGACAATCCGCTGCAGCTCGAATCGCCAACCGTGCTGATCGTCGGGCCCTTGCTGCGCGAGTTGATCATCGCCTACACCGGCAGCGATGACGCGACTCCGGAGCGGTTCAGGCTACGTACCGTCCTGCTCGATCAGTTGCGGAGCTCTCCACAGCAGCCGCTGCACGTGCCGACGCCGACCGTTCCCCTGCTCGTCGCGGTCTGCGACATCCTGCATGCCGATCCGAGCGATAGCCGCACGCTCGCCGAACTCGGCCGCATCGTCGGAGCAAGCGATCGCAGTCTGTCGCGGCTGTTCCGTCAGGACCTCGGCATGACATTCCCACAATGGCGGACCCAACTGCGGCTGCACCGCGCGCTCGTCCTGCTGGCCGAGCGGACACCGGTGACCACAGTGGCTCACCAGTGCGGTTGGTCGTCGGCGAGCGCGTTCATCGAAGTGTTCCGCCGTAGCTTCGGCCATACACCTGGCGCTTCGGTCCGATCAGCCTCGAATTCGATTCCGCCACAGATTAGTTGGGTTTAATGGCGCGCCAGCGTAGCCGGACACCAGCCACGTCGATGTGGACATCGCCGAAACCGGCCAGGCCCAACCGCTCCCGTAGATCGTCGGGTCGAACGGGATTATAGGTATCGCCGAGGTGGATGAGCCGAAACATCAACGACGCCAAACGATCGCTGCCGGCGAACACGCCGCCGGGCTTCAAGACGCGGAAAGCCTCCGCAAAAAGCTGGTCCTGTAAGTGATCCGTTGGAATGTGGTGAAGCATCGTGAAACACACCACCGAGTCGAAAGCCCGGTCGGGCAGGCCGGTATCGCTGCCGTCACCGTGCAACACGCGCGCACGATCGCCGTAGAGCCGGATAAGCCGCTCGGCCATCGGCTGATCCACTTCTACGGCGGTGACCGTGCCTGCCCGGTCCAGGAGCGCACGCAGTGTCGCGCCGTAACCGGGCCCGATCTCGAGCGTCTCGTCGCCCAGTTCGACGTCGGCAAGTGCCCACGGCAACAGATCGTCACGGACCATGTCAGCCCATCCCGCCGAACTACACCGCCGCTGATGCAACATGTTCATCGCCATGATGTGACGCCCTTCCTGGCACAAATTTCGGACATGGCGGACGTTACGAGACAAGACGGCTGCTGGCTTTCAAAAAAGTGCCGCGTTCTATCGAAAAACCGCCATGCCGGCGAGCAGTGACAGCACATCGAATCCGGCGGGTTTGCGCCTATTATTAACTCGCCGTTGCTGATTCGTTCATACCTGGCTGAGGCTGGGCGGCGATATGCTAAGGCCCTTACCCGGTGTCATCCGCCCCCGTGGACGGGTGATCTCGCTATTAGGAGGACTTATGACTCGGACTCGCGTGCTCGGCGGCGGCGCAGGCGGCGGCAAACTGCTCGGCGGCGGCGCAGGTGGCGGCAAGTTGCTGGGCGGCGGCGCAGGTGGCGGCAAGTAACCACACTTCGCTCGACCTCACACATCGGTCTCGCCTCTCCCCGAGGCGAGACCGATGTTATGTCAACAACTTTCGCGGTCTGATCGTGCGCGTTCCTCATGCACCGAGGCGTCGCGTGAACCCTAGTTAGTGGTCGCTTCGAGGAAGCGGCCGGCGTGTAGGTCGGTGCCGAAGCCGGGCGCGAACTCTCCTGCCTCATAGACGATGTGACCACCGACGATGGTCGCGCTCACCAGCTTGTCGTTTCGGTTCACCATCCGCTTGACGTCGGGCGCCCCCGGGTACGGGGCTTCGGCGTAGGTCGCGCTGGAGCCGTCGAATCCGGCTGGGTCGACGATCGCGATGTCGGCTCGCTTGCCCTCACGAAGGTAACCGGCGTCGAGGCCGTACCAGTCGGCGAGCTCGCCGGTGAGGCGCCGCACCGCGGCCTCGACGGGCATCGAGCGACGCCGGTGAACTCGTTCCAGCATGCGCAGCCCGGAGTTGTAGAACGCCATATTGCGAAGATGCGCACCGGAATCCGAGAAGCCGATCTGCACGTTCGGCGAGCGCTGCATCCGGTCCAGCACCTCTTCGCGGTCATTGGCGACGACGGTCCGCCAGCGCAGCCGGGCGCCGTGTTCGACCGTCAGGTCCAGCAGTGCGTCGGCGGGTTCGACCCCGCGGGCCGCGGCGACCTCGGCGAAGGATTGACCCACGACGTGTTGATCGGGGCACGCAACGATTTCGGCGTCGGACAGGTCGCGACTCCACACCCGCGGGCCGAACTGCTTGGTCATGTCTTTGCGGAACCCGCGACGATAGGACTCGTCGGCAAGTAGCTTTCCTCGGCTCATCTCGTCGCGGAAATTAAGAGCGGCCGAGCCGGAACCGAACTCCTCGAACACGACGAGATCGACGCCGTCGGCGTACATTTCGAACGGCACCGGTAAGTGTTGCCAGCGGAAGTCACCGCCGGCGAGGTTGGTGAGACTCGCGGCCAGCAGGGTCAACCGTGCCGCCCTGCGGTCCGCCTTGACGTCGGCGGCTGCGATCAACGTGGTCTTCAACGCTTTCCGGGTCCCCCGGAATCGGCGGCCAATGCTCTGTGCGAGGTAACGCGAGACTTCGGCTTGCCGGGCCAGGTTCGGGGTGCTCTGATGCACGCGACCACGTTGCCGCAAAACGGTGTTGAGCGCGTCGAACTCCGACCAGGTGGCGTAGGTCGACGGCAGCTGGCGCGCCGGAAATCGGGTGCCTTCGAGCTTGGAGAAGGAACTGCGCAAGGTCGACAGGCCGACGAAGCCGGCGTCGAGCGCTTCGGTGAGCATCTGCTGCATCTGCTTGATCTGAGCACGGGTCGGCCGGTAGTCGGCATCGACCGACTGGCCCAGACCCAACACGGCGGCGCGGATGTCGGAGTGACCGATGAAGGCGGCGACGTTGGTCCCCAGCGGCAACGAATCAAGCGCCTTGACGTACTCGGCAGGTCCACTCCACGTCTTGGCTTCTTTGACCGAGTCGTGCACGATCTGCCACGGCAGCGCCTCGACGCGCGCGAACATGTCGGCGCAATCGTCTGCGTCGCTGTAGACGGTCGACAGTGAACAGTTGCCGAAGATGACCGAGGTGGTCCCGTGCCGGACGGACTCGCCAAGTCCGGGGCTGAGCAGCACCTCGGCGTCATAGTGCGTATGTACGTCGATCAGTCCGGGCAGCACCCACCGACCGTGGGCATCCACTGTGCGAGCACCGGCCGGGAGACCCTGCCCGATCGCCGCGACCTTTCCGTCCCGGATCCCGACGTCCGCAGTGATCGGCGCCGCACCCGTGCCGTCGAACACGGTCCCGCCACGGATGACAAGTTCAAAGCTCGACACCACAAGCCGCCTTTCGATACTCAATAGTATCCAGTCGATACCGGGGAGTATGCTCATCCGCATGTCACCTGTCAAGCCGCCGCGAACCCGCCCCACCCGGAGCGAGGTACGGGACCGGATTATGGATGCCGCCTCGAAAGTATTCGCCGCCGAGGGGTTCGCCGGGGCCACTATCGACGCCATCGGCCAGGCCGCGGGATTCACCAAGGGCGCGGTGTATTCAAACTTCGGCTCCAAGGACGAATTGTTCCTGGCCCTGCTCGACCGCGAATTCGAGCTCCGGGGTCAGCAGATCGCGACGGCGCTGGAAAGTGGCGGAGACATCGCCGCGGCGGCGCAGTCGTTGAGCCGGTCGGTGCTCAATTCGGTTCACGATCACGCCGACTACTACGTGCTGTTCGTCGAGTACTGGCTGCGTGCGGTGCGTGACGCGGAGCTGCGCGAGCGCCTGATCGCACGTCGTCGCGCCGCCGCCGCCGAGCAGGCCGACAACTTCGCCGAATCAGCCGCCGTCGTGCCGTCCGGTCGACCGTTGGCTGAACTCGCGCAGATGGTCGTCACCATGAACTTGGGGATCGCGATGGAAGAAGTCCTGCGGCCGGGAACGATCGATGCGGGCCTGCTCGCACAGTTGATCACCGCCCTACTGAACTCTGTTGCCGTCCAACGCGATTAGGAGCACTACATGGACACGAAGGACGACACGGACGCGCCCGCGGTCATCAGCGCCACCGGTCTGGGGGTCGACGGCGAGCATGGACCGCTGTTCTCCGACATCGACTTGACACTGCCGGAGGGTTTTCACGCCATTCAGATGCCCGGGGGCCCCGGACAGACCACGCTGCTGATGACGCTGGCGGGCCGCTTCAAGCCCACGCGTGGCACCCTGACCGTTCGCGGCGACACCACGCCGCGGGCAATCCGGCGGCACTGTGCGATCGCGGCCTTCCCCGACATCGACGAACTCGAGGAATCGGTGACCGTACAGACCGTGCTGACCGAACAGCGGAGGTGGCTCGCACCCTGGTACGCGCAGATACCCCGCGAAGCCGGGCAGACCAAGATGACCGAGGTATTCGGTGACACAGCACCGCCGTCACCCGGTACCTACATCGTCGAATTGTCAGACCTGGAGCTGTTTTTGCTGAGGATCACCCTGGCGACGATGTCGAATCGTCCGATCCTGGTTGTCGGTGACCTCGAGCAGGTGCGTGACAACGCTCGCCGCGCGATAGCGGTGGACAGATTGGGCGCGCTCGCCAAACAGTGCACCGTCGTCGTCGGCGTGACCAATCCGCTCGGCGCCCACGCACCAGACCACGAACTACACGACCACCGCGCCGAAGGAGACTGACGATGCTCGCTGGACTTGGATTCGGTTCGGAAATCAAACGTTTCGGCCGCAGCCGGCTGACTCGGGTGGCCATCGTCGTTCTGGTTCTGCTCCCGCTGGTCTACGGGGCGCTATACCTCTGGGCCTTCTGGGACCCGTTTGGTCACGTCAACAGAATGCCTGTGGCACTGGTCAACTCGGACAAGGGCGCCGTGGTCTCTGGGCAACAGTTCAACGCGGGCGCCGAGATCGCCAAAAGCTTGACCGCCGACGGCAGCCTCGACTGGCATGTCGTCAGCCCCGAGGAAGCGCGCCACGGCGTCGACCACGGAAAGTATTACTTCATGGTCGAGCTGCCACCGGACTTCAGCGCGGCGATCGCGTCGCCGGTAACCGGGCAGCCAAAGAAAGCCAACCTGATCGCCGTCTACAACGACGCCAACAACTACATCTCGACGAGTATCGGCCGCACCGCGATCAGCCAGGTACTCAACGCGGTCTCCTCCCGAATCTCCGGGCAGGCGGTCAATCAGATGCTGTCCGTGGTGGTTTCGTCCGGTTCCGGCATCAAGCAGGCGGCCGACGGGGCAAGCCGTCTTGCCGACGGCGCGGGCCAATTGGCGGGCGGTCTGGACACCGCCCGGTCCGGATCGGCGACACTGGCGACCGGCGCGCGGCAGCTCTCCGACGGAATCAATTCGGCCACCGAGCCGCTGCTCGCGGTGACCAAGGCCGTGTCCCAAATCGGCGGCAGCACCGAACAATTGCGGCAAGGGGCCACCGCACTGCAACAGGCCGGGGACCAGATCGGCACGATCGCGACCGCGCAAGACAACGCGGCCAACGCGCTCTCGACGGTAATCGACCAGCTCTCCGCGCGGCAGGATCCGCTGGCCAACAACTTGCGCGGCGTGCAGGATCAGCTACGCCAGCACCAGTTCACACCTGAGATTCGACAGCGCCTCACCGACGCCCAGAACGCCGCCGTCAACCTGACCTCCGGGCTGCGCACACCGGGCAGCCCGCTCTCATCCGCGCTCGACAGCGTCGGCGGCAAGGGTCAGGAACTGACGAACAAGCTGACCCAACTGCGCGACGGCGCCACCCAGGTCGCCGATGGCAACGCCCAACTAGCCAACGGCATAGCCAAACTCGACGACGGCGCCCAGCAGTTGAAGTCCGGATCGGCAGAGCTGGCGACTAAGTTGAGCGACGGGGCAAAACAGGTACCCAACTGGACGCAACAGCAGAAGGACGCCGTTGCCGACACCATCGGCGGTCCTGTTCAACTCGAGACCGCGCATGAGAACGCCGCGCAGAACTTCGGCACCGGAATGGCGCCGTTCTTTCTGACGCTGGCACTGTTCTTCGGGGCGCTCGTGCTCTGGATGGTGTTGCGACCCTTGCAGAGTCGCGCGATCGCCGCCGAGGTACTTCCGATTCGCGTGGCGTTGGCCAGCTACCTTCCCGCCGCCGCAATCTCGATGTTCCAGGCGATCATCCTCTACTGTGTCGTGCGTTTCGGCCTCGGCATGCACGTCGTGCATCCGGCCTCGATGCTCGGCTTCATGATCCTGATCTCGTTCGCCTTCGTGGCCGCGACGCAAGCGATCAATGCACTCGTCGGCCCGGCGGTGGGCCGGGTGTTGATCATGGCGCTGCTCATGCTGCAGTTGGTCAGCGCCGGTGGCATGTATCCGGTGGAGACCACCTCCAAGCCATTTCAGTTCTTGCACCGCTTCGATCCGATGACCTACGGCGTGAACGGCCTTCGGCAACTGATCCTCGGCGGCATCGACGGCCGGCTATGGCAGGCGATCGTGGTACTGATCGGCATCTGGGCAGCGGCAATACTTCTCTCGTGTCTGTCGGCCCGGCGCGATCAACTGTGGAACATCGACCGGCTCATACCGGCCATCAAGATGTAGGATTTTTGCACGCGAAGCTGGGCGAATAGCGCTCGCAGAGCGCTGCGGCAGGAGCACACAATGGCCTCGCTAGAGCTAACCAGCAGCGTCGCAGCAGATTTCGACGAAGGCAGCGTCTACTTCATCGGTAATGCGACCACATTGATCCGCTTCGGCGGGCTGACCATCCTGACCGATCCCGCCTTCCTCCACCAGGGCGAACACGTGGATCTCGGCCACGGGATCTGGGCGCGACGTGAGGTCGAGCCGGCTTGTCAGGTCGAAGACCTGCCCCCACTCGATGTGATCGTGTTGTCGCACTATCACGGTGACCACTTCGATGACGTCGCCGCCCGAGAGCTCGACAAGCAACTACCCATCGTGTCCACGGCTGACGCCGTGGAGAAGCTCACCGCGTTGGGCTTCGCGCACGGCCACCCCCTCAACACCTGGGAATCGCTGGACGTGCACAAGGGCGAGGCTTCGGTGACCATCACCGCGATGCCGGCCAAGCATGCCACCGAGGAAGCGGTCAACGAGCTGCTGATGCCGGTCAACGGGCACTTGCTCGACTTCAGCCGAAACGGCGATCACCTGTACCGGTTGTATATCACCGGCGACACCATGCTGGTCGACAGCCTCGAGGACATCCCGCGGCGTTACCCCGATATCGACCTCGGGCTCATTCATACCGGCGGCACCACCTTCCTGGTCACCGTGGTCACAATGACGGGCGAGCAAGGAGTGAAGGCCGTCGAGATCACCAAACCTCGAACCGCCATTCCGATTCATTACAACGACTTTTCGGTTTTCCGTTCCGGGCTCGACGATTTCAAGAAGGCCGCCCAGGTGTCGACCGCCAAAACGAAGTTCGTCTACCTGGCTCACGGCGAGACCTACACCTTCACACCTAGCCGCTGACCGGACAGCTCGGCGTCGCGAGCCTGTGAGCTGTCGTTAACGAACCGGACGTCAGTTGCGTGTCTGTTGTGCAGACGTCGCTGCCACACTTGCTCTCTGCCGCGCGACCGAGGGAGTAAGACCCACCATGACCGATGTCGACCAGACACCCGCGGACGGAAAGTCCACCGCCGTACGGGCGGACCTCAGCGAGCACTCCCGCACCGGGATGGGCGCCCACGCCCTCCAGCGCGCGATCACCGATCACCTCCGCTACTCGATCGGCCGTCCGGCCGCAGCCCTGAAGCCCGAGCACTACTACCGGGCGCTCGCGCTGGCCGTGCGCGACCGGATGCAGGACCGTCGGGTGGCATCGACCCAAACGTCCCTCGATCTCGGCCGCAAGGTCACCTGCTACCTGTCGGCGGAGTTCTTGATGGGCCCGCAACTGGGCAACAACCTGCTGAACCTGAAACTCGAGCAGGCCGCCAAGACTGCACTCGCCGCAATGGGTCAGGACCTCGACGAGGTGCTTGCCTGCGAAGCGGAACCCGGTCTGGGTAACGGCGGCCTCGGCCGGCTGGCCGCCTGCTACCTGGACTCGCTGGCCACGTTGGAGCGTCCGGCGATCGGCTACGGTATCCGCTACGAATTCGGCATCTTCAACCAGGAAATCCGCGACGGCTGGCAGGTCGAGAAGACCGACAACTGGTTGGTCAACGGAAACGCTTGGGAGATCGCCAAACCCGACGTGAACTACTTGGTGAAGTGGGGCGGTTACGCCGAGCACTACACCGACGACGCCGGCCACGCCCGCGTCCGGTGGGCGCCGGGGCGTCTACTCAAGGGCGTCGCCTACGACACCCCGATCCAGGGCTACGGCGTCAACACCTGCAACGTCCTGACGCTGTGGAGCGCGCGGGCCGTCGAGTCCTTCGCGCTGGAGGCCTTCAACACCGGCGACTACTACAAGGCCGTCGAAGACGAGGTGACTTCGGAAACGGTCACCAAGGTGCTGTATCCCAACGACGAGCCCGACGCCGGGAAGCGGCTGCGCCTGTTGCAGCAGTACTTCTTCGTGTCCTGCTCGCTGCAACACGTGCTGCACATCATGGACGACCTTGCCGACGCCGGCGTTCGTGAGCTCCCGCAGCGATTTGCTTTGCAGCTCAACGATACTCACCCCTCTATCGGGGTCGCCGAACTCATGCGGCTGCTGATCGACGAGCGCGACCTGGACTGGGACGAGGCGTGGGCGATCACCGTCGCGACGTTCGGGTACACCAACCACACCCTGCTGCCGGAGGCGCTGGAGAAGTGGCCGCTGGAGCTGTTCGCCGAGTCGCTGCCGCGGCACCTCGAAATCATCTACGAGATCAACAGCCGGTTCCTCGACGAGGTTCGAGCCAAGTTCCCCGGTGACGAGGACCGTGTCCGCCGCATGTCGCTGATCGGCGAGGACGGCGGCAAGAACGTCCGGATGGCGCACCTGGCCACCGTCGGCAGCCACGCCGTCAACGGTGTCGCGGCACTGCACTCGGAGTTGCTGAAAGACAGTGTGCTCAAGGACTTCTACGAGTTGTGGCCCGAGCGGTTCAGCAACAAGACCAATGGCGTGACGCCGCGGCGTTTTCTGGCGCTGGCCAACCCGGGTCTGCGCGAACTGCTCGACCGCACGATCGGCGACGGCTGGCTGAAGGACCTGGACCGCCTGCGCGGCCTGGAGCCCTTCATCGAGGACGCGTCTTTCCGCGCGCAATGGCGTGACATCAAGCGCGGCAACAAGGCTCGCCTGGCCAAGTACCTGCGCACGGCCACCGGCATCGAGCTCAACCCGGACTGGATGTTCGACATCCAGGTGAAGCGGATCCACGAATACAAGCGCCAGCACCTCAGCGTCCTGCACATCGTTGCGCTCTACCACCGCCTCAAGCAGAATCCCGGGCTGTCGATTCCGCAGCGCGCGTTCGTGTTCGGCGGCAAGGCGGCGCCCGGCTACTTCATCGCCAAGCGAATCATCAAGCTGATCAACGCCGTCGGCGAGACGATCAACAACGATCCCGAGGTCAGCAAGTTCCTCAAGGTCGCGTTCGTGCCGAACTTCAGCGTCAAGAACGCTCAGCTGATCTACCCGGCCGCGGACCTGTCCGAGCAGATCTCCACCGCGGGCAAGGAAGCCTCGGGAACAGGGAACATGAAGTTCATGATCAACGGCGCCCTAACCATCGGCACGCTGGACGGCGCCAACGTGGAGATGCGGGACGAAGTGGGAGCCGAGAACTTCTTCTTGTTCGGCCTGACGGAGTCCGAGGTCACGGCCGTCAAGACCAAGGGGTACCGCCCGCAGGACTACATCGACGGCAACGACGAGTTGCACGCGGTGCTGGATCTCATTGCCGGCGGGACGTTCTCGCACGGCGACACCGACGTGTTCAAGCCGCTAGTGGATAACCTGCGCTACGACGACCCCTTCCTGGTGTGCGCCGACTTCGCGTCCTACGTGTCCGCGCAGGAGCAGGTCGGCACGGCGTGGCTGGACAAGGACGAGTGGACCAAGATGTCCATCCTGAACACCGCACGCAGCGGTAAGTTTTCCTCCGACCGCGCCATCGCCGAATACTGCGACGAGATCTGGAATGTGTGGCCCTTGTCGGTGACGATGTAGCTCAGTTCGGCTCACGTCGCCCAGGGATGGGAAGCCGGGCACTGTCGTCGAGGTCGACGTCGAGGGCATTGAGCATCAGCGCCAGACCCGCGTAGCGGTTGATGACCATCAGCACTTCCACCGTGGCCTGCGAGCCGAGTGCCCGGTGGACGCGGTCGAACGTCTCTTCCGTGACGCTCTGCGTGGTCAGCAGCTCGGTGGTCAGCTGCAGCACCTCGTGTTCGGTTGCATCGAATCGGTGTGTTCGCCATCCGGTTTCGGAGAGAATCGCGTCGATCTCGTCGCCGCTCACACCGGCGGTGCGGGCGACGTCGCGGTGCTGTCCGAGCTCGTAGGCGCAGTCCATCAGTCGGGCCGTGCGCAGCACGACGATTTCGCGCAGCCGGGTCGGCAGTGTCGGGCTGGTCAGGGCCGCGTCGCCGGCCACCATCCAGCCGGTGAACACCTTGTCGGCGTTGGCCAGCGTTTGATAGACGTTGAGATCGCCGCGCGCATGGGTCAATTCGCGGGCTTGGGGCGCCATCTCCGCCGGGTCGCGATAGGCAATGCGTGTCATCGCGCGTCGACCTCGACGTCGGCAGCGTTGAGCACCAGTGCCAGCCCGTAGTAACAGCTGACAAGCATCAGCAGTTCGGTGACTCCTGCGTCGCCGAAGATGGTGTGGGCGCGGGCGAATGACTCGCCGCTGAGCCGGCGCGTGGTGCACAGTTCGGAGACGATTTCGAGCAACGCCCGCTCGTCACCGGCGAATTCGTCGAAGTCGTCGGTTTCCACGGTCGCGCTGATCTGCTGCTCGGTCAGTCCGGCGCCGCGCGCGATCTCGATGTGCCGGCTGAGTTCGTAGCGCGAGTTCTGCAGTCGGGCCACCCGCAGGATGACCAGTTCGCGCGTCCGCAGGCTGAAAGTGGGGCTGTCGAGCAGCTCGTCGACCATCTGCGTCCAGCCGACAAAAACGTCCGGGGCGTTGGCAAGCATCCGGAACACGTTGAGCGCGCCCCGACGCGCCATGAACTCGCGGATGGCGTCGGATTGTTGGTCGACGGCGACCAACGGTATGCGTGACATCAGCTTTCCCCCTTGGCTATTCGGCGGCCAGTGTGAACGTCCAGTCCAGGGTCGCAAACGGTTCGTCGACGAAGGTTCCGTCTGGAGCGATTCCTGGCTCGTGTCGTACGAAGTCCGCCAAAAGTGAGTCCTGGTCGGCGAACACGGCGTCATGGCCGATGTACGGATCGTCGCGCCAGAACAGCTGAGTGATCAGCGGCTGATAGCCGTCGGCCGTGAACCAGAAGTGCACATGCTGCGGACGCAAGGGCGAACGGTTCGCGGCACGCAGGATCTCGCCGCACGGGCCGTCGGTGGGCACCGGGTAGTAGCGCGGCGTGATCGACCGGTACCAGAACCGCCCGTCGTGGTCGGTGGTCAGCAGTGCCCGCATCGCGAAGTGGTCGTGCAACTTATCGGCCTGCTGCACGTCGTAGAAGCCCTCGCCGTCGCTGTGCCAGGTGTCGACCTTCGCGCCGGCGATCGGGTGGCCACCGTCGTCGACAACCCGGCCGGTGACGAACATCGGTGTGCCGCTGACGCCCCTGGAGATGTCGGAACCGTTGTCGGCGGTAGGACGCCCCTCGACGTAGAACGGGCCGAGCAGAGCGGATTCGGTTGCCGACGATCCGGCGTCCTGATTGATCTTGTCCAGCAGCATGCTCAGGCCAAGGATGTCAGAAAGCAGCACCACCTCTTGGCGAGTCGGGGAGGAGATCTTGCCCACCCGTTCGACGAAATCCATTGCAATGAACCATTCGTCACCGGTCAGACGTACCTCGCGGGCAAAGTCGTGCAGGTGCCGCACCAGAGATTGGAACACTTCACGAAATCGTGGGTCGGTAGAGTCGTCGAAGGTCTGCTGCACAACGGCGGTGAGCGTCTGCTCGGTCAGATTGAATGGCATTGGCTTGCCTGTCTGTGTCAGGGCCGGATGACGACGCGGCCAGCGGTGTTGTCGGCGACGGCTCGGTACGCGGCGGCCGCGTCGTCGAGCGAGTAGGTCGCCGCAATCGGAAGTGGGCGGAACTCTCCGGACTCGAAGTAGGGCGCCATCCGCTGGAGTCGCCGTGCCGAATCGGTCATGCTCAGTTTCCCGCTGTCGGCGCCTAGGATCCGAGTTTCGTTGTGGTAGAGGTCGCGCAGATTGATCTCGACGGTGGGCGACCCGATGGCGCTGATCACGACGAGTCGGCCGCGGTGAGCAACGGCAGCCAGAGCCGACGCCGTGGTCACCCCGCCGACCGCGTCGTAGACGACCTCAGCGCCCTTGCCCCCGGTGTGCAGTGTGATCGCGGCCCCCACGTCGACCGCTGGGTCGAAGGTGATGAAGTGGTCGATGACCGACGCGGCCGGAATATCGGGCCTGGGACGGCGCCGATCGACACCAATCACGTTGGCGCCGAGTGCATGTGCGATTTGGGCGACGGCTCCGCCGACGCCCCCGGATACACCGAAGACGGCGAGCGTCTCGCCGGCCCTCAGTTGCGCGACCTCTACCAACCCGTACCAGGCCACGACGAAGTTGACGCCGACAGTGGAGGCCTGGTCGAAGCTGAGCCGTTCGGGTTTGGGCACCAAGGCCGCAATGGGAACCGACATCAACTCCGCATGCGAACCGTCGCGGTTGAAGCCGGTGTCTCCCCCGGTCCCCCACACCGCGACTCCCTCCCACTCAGCGGGTCCGCCGACGACCACGCCGGCGAAATCGCGTCCCGGGGTGCGGGGCAAGACCGTCCAATCCATGTCACCCGCAACGTTTTTCACGTCGGATGGGTTGACAGATGCCGCATTGATGCGGACCACCGCTTCCTCAGCGGTCGCGACAGCGTCAGCGACGTCCTCGAGGCGCAGCACCCCGGGATCGCCGAACTCGCTGAAGCGCAATGCCCGCATCTGGCCGTCCTAGTCGTCAGCCGACGCGGGCACCTCGCCGGCGCGGGTGCGGCGGACCGCGCCCCATAGGCCGGTGCCTACGCCGACCAGGGCGCCACCCATCCCGATTAATTGTTGCGAGCGCTTCATCTGGTGGTGCACGCCCAGGCCACCCAGGAGGTCGGCGGCGTCGGCACCGGCTGACGCCAGAAACCACCCACGGGTATTTCGGCCCCGCAACGCGGATGTAGCCAACAATCCGCCGATCAACGCGTCGCGGTAACCCATCGACCGCAGCAATAGCTGCGCGGTCGGCGACGGGGTGTCCGGGTCGCCCCACAGCCGGTTGGCCCGCAGCGGGTCGACGAGAAACGAGATGCCGGAAGCCAGTCGGATGCTGCCCACGGCCAGCGCCGCACGGTCGATTGTCATGGGTACAGAGCCTAGATGTTCGCCGAACGTCGAATTGTCGGGCGCTGTCGCACGATATTTCCCATCACGTCGACGATCGGGTTCGCATGGGGTGTCAGAATTCAGGTCATGATGTCAGCGCCCTCTCCAGCCTCCGCTCCACGGTTCGAGCCCGACGAGGGGTGGGTGCCCGCCGACGAGCGGCGCTTCGGCCTGGACCGGCGCACGCTACGCCCGACGCTGGCGGTGTTCGCGCTGGTCTTCGTGATGTCGGTGGTGTTGCCAGTCGTCAACGCCACGGTCCCCTACCACGACATCGTCAGAGCTGGTGATGTCATGCAGATCGAGGGCGACGTGACCTTCGTCCCGGAGGCGGGCTGGGGCATCACCTCAGGTGTGCGCGCCGGGCACGCCCCGACATCCGGGCAGTATCCCGCCACGGCCACCGTCGAGGACGGCGCATTGAAGTTCACCGTGCGCACCGGCGAGTTTCGCGGTGACGCCGACCAGCTGCTCGATCAGATCGAGGCGACATCCGACGCGCTGAACCAAGGCCGCGGAGTGCATATCACCGGCGCACCCGCCACGATCACCACCGCGCAGGGCAAGCAGGGCGCGACCGTGCGAGTCACCGGACCGCACACCGGAGGTTTGATCGCCGCCTTCGTGTTCGACGGTCGCGGCGTGGAGGCCGTGGCGACCGGGCCGACCGACGCCGGTACCGAGCAGAGCGACGCCGTACTGCGAATGATCGGCAGCATCCGCGAGTCGAAGCAGGAAAAGAAATGACGACGCTGGCCGAACTCGATCGCGCACGCGACATCGCCCTCGACATCTCCGGCTGGGGCCGGCGGTTCGGCTTCTACCAACCGCGCAACTTCGCGTTCTGGGGATATTCGGCGTTGGTCGGCATCGGCGTACTCACGTTCTTCTCAACTCTGGCAAGCGAATACAATGCCTACGGCGAGGCGATCGGGTTGGCGATCACCTCGTTCGCGATCTACGCGGTCTTGTTTTGGTGGTTCACCGACCGGATCGACAACTACGCCAAACTCCCGCACAAGCTGATGGTCGTCGCGTTCCTCTGGGGAGGCTTCGCCGCTACCGGAGTTATGGCCGCCAACGCCAATGACGCGCTCCTGGCGCTGTACGGCAAGCACTTTGGTCAAGTGTGGGCACTGAATTGGGGTGCCGGTCTGGCCGCACCGTTCACCGAGGAGCTGGCCAAAGGTTCCGGGCTGCTCCTGCTCATCGCATTGGCACAACGGCACGTGCGAACCGCGTTCGACGGTTTCATCCTCGGCGCGTTCATCGGCCTAGGGTTCCAGATCGTCGAAGACATCACCTACGCGATGACGTCGGCCGGTACTCAGTTCGGCGCCAACCAGATCGGCGCGTCGATCGGCACCATCATCTTGCGCATGCTCACCGGGGTGGCCGCGCATATCCTCTACAGTGCCATCTTTTGCGCCGGTGTGGTCTACCTGCTCGGCCGACCGGCCGAGCCACGCAGAATCGGTCGCGGCCTCATTCTGATCGTGATTCCGATGCTGTTACACGGGACGTGGGATTCGGTGGCCGCCATCGCCGGCCAGAATGCGTGGGCGTTGATCGGACTGCTTGTCGGCACGATCATCGTCGCGCTGATCATCGTCGCGCGGGTGTACAAGCTGACCGTGGCCCGGGAACGCGACTTCGTCCACGACGTGATGGCCCCCGAACAGGCCCGTGACGTCATCACACCGGCCGAGCTGGCTGCGATGGCGGGTAATCGCAAGGCCCGCAAGACGTATCGGAAAGCCGGTCGCAATCGTCAGGAACGACGGCGCGCCCGCTACATCCTCAACGCGGCCTACGCCCTTGCCGACGAGTTGGCCGCCGCGCGCGGCGCCGACACCGACCGGGTGCGCTTCGCGCGTTCGGAGGTCGCCCGCATCCGGGCAGGCTTACCGTCGCCTTGGTGAGGTTATCTGACGACGGAATCGTCGGGCACCCGCGGTGACTCTTCGGGCGTCCAAGCCAACGGCTGGCCGGGCTGCCCCGGAAACAGGTAGTCGACGAAAGCCGCTGCGGTGGGCTGTGGTTCGTGGTTTGCCAGGCCTGGTCGCTCGTTGGCCTCGATGAACGAGTACTCCTCGCCGGTGACATCCGGTACCAGCAGGTCGATGCCGGTCACCGGGATACCAATCGCCTCGGCGGCCGCTACCGCGACGCGGCACAGCTCGGGATTAACCTCCGGGGTGACGTCGTGGATCGTGCCACCCTGATGCAGGTTTGCGGTGTGACGAACGCGTAAGCGATCACCTTGCGGCAGAACATCGTCCAGCTGCCAGCCACCTTCGAGGACCGTTGCCTCGGTGACGGCGTCGAGCGGGATCTTCGACTCGCCGCCGGTCGCCGCCGAGCGTCGCCGACTCTCCGCGACGATCAAGTCCCGCACGCTGTGCTTGCCGGTGCCGATCACCTCCGGTGGCCGCCGCAGCGCAGCGGCCACAACTCGGCCGTCGATCACCACAAGACGAAGATCGTCGCCGACCACCCGCTGCTCGATCAACACTTCGCGAAATTGCTGGCGCGCCAACGCGACGGCCGCGGTGAGGTCGTCGGACCCGTTCTCCGCGGTCACGCCGACCGTGATGCCCTTACCTTGCTCTCCCCGCGTGGGCTTGACGACAACCTCGCCCACCTCTTTCAAGAACGCATAGTCCCCGTCATCGAAAGTTGCCAGGCGTGCTTGCGGTACGACAATGCCTGCATCCGCCACCAGTCGGCGGGTCAGGCGCTTGTCATCGCACCGGCACATAGCGATGGCAGAAGTAAACTCCGACAACGACTCTCGAGTGACGACGCTGCGACCACCGTGGCTGAGACGGATTTCACCGGTTTCGGCGTCGAGGACCTCTACCCAAATGCCGCGACGCAAAGCCTCGTCGGCGATGATGCGCGCGTACGGGTTGAGGTCGTCGACGGTTTCCGGCGGCGGGCTGAACAACGGCTGGTTGATCGCGTTCTTGCGTTTGATCACCATTACCGGTACGCGCCGGAATCCCAGCTTCTCGTAGAGCCGGATCGCGGCCGAATTATCGTGGGTGACCGACAGATCCATGTAGGCGCGGCCGGCCCGGCGGAAGTGTGAGGCGAGCTTTTTCGTAAGCGCGATGCCGATGCCCGGAATTCCGGCACCCGGATCGACGGCGAGTGTCCACAAACTCGAGCCGTGTTCAGGATCGGAGAACAGCAGCTTGTGGTCGACGCCGGTCACCGTGCCGACTACGGCACCGTCGTCGTCTCGCACCGCGAGCAGGTAGGTGACGGCAGGCTCGTGCAGGTTGTTGTTCGAAATCGTTTCGACCGGCGATGGAACCATCCCACACCGGACGAAGACCCGGTTCATGGCGTCGGCGTCGGACGCGTCGTTGAGCGGGCGCACCGTGATGCCCACCGGAGACGGCCCGGTCTGGTCGTCGGTGGAGTCGTCGGCGAACCGCAGCCGATACGTGTGACTGGGGTCGATGAAGAGCTCGGAAGGCGCTCCCGCCACGACGATTTGGGGTTCGCGGGCGTAGATGCAGATGTCACGCCGCCCAGGCGCCTCCCGCCGGAGCGCGTCGGCCAGCGTGCCGGCGTCGGCGAATGTCTGACCGAAAATGAGCTTGCCCCAGCCCAACTCGAGCTCGACGTCCTTCGCCATGGCGTCGACCATGTGCGGCGGTGACGCGTCGTGCAAGCCCAGCGTGATCGCCTCGGAATGGTCCGCTGGCGGACCAATGGAGCTCATGCTGCCGGCCCGGTCACACCATGACGTTGGAGCCACAGCTCGAGCAGAGCGATCTGCCAGAGTTCGTTTCCGCGCAGCGGAGTGAGCCGGCCGTTGGGGTCGGCTAACAGAGCGTCCACCGCTCCAGTATCGAACAACCCGCGCTCCTTGGCGACCGGCGAGTACAGCGCATCGCGGACCATGTCCAGGTACGGGCCTTCGAGGTGAGTCAGCGCGGGAACCGGGAAGTAGCCCTTCGGCCGGTCAATGACTTCGGACGGAATGACCCGTCGCGCAGCCTCTTTCAACACACCCTTGCCGCCGTGGGCGACTTTCAATTCCGGTGGGCACGTGGCCGCCAGTTCGACTAGTTCGTGGTCGAGGAACGGAACCCTGCCCTCGAGGCCCCACGCCATCGTCATGTTGTCGACCCGCTTGACCGGATCATCAACCAGCATCACCATCGTGTCGAGCCGCAGCGCGCGGTCGATGCCGGTCTCGGCGCCGGCGTGCGCGAAATGGTCGGTGACGAAACGCAAGCTGGGATCGCCCGGCGCGAGGTAACCCTCCGCGAGCAGTGCGGCCAAACCCGTCTCATCACGGTCGAAGAAGGCGCCGCGGTATTCGGCGACCGCACCCTCGAGGGTGGCAGCGGCGGGTTCACCCATCGGCGGATACCAGTGGTAGCCGGCGAACACTTCGTCGGCACCCTGCCCCGACTGCACGACCTTGACATGCTTGGCGACTTCTTGGCTGAGCAGGTAGAAAGCGACGCAGTCGTGGCTGACCATCGGTTCGCTCATCGCGCCAATAGCACCGTCGAGGGCGGGCATCATGCGCTCGGTGCCGATCCGAATCTGGTGGTGATCGGTGTCGAAGCACTTGGCCACGATGTCGGAGTACTGGAACTCGTCGCCCTTGATGTCGCCGGCGGATTCGAAGCCGATGGAGAACGTCGAGAGTCCGTGCTGGCCCGCCTCGGCGAGCAAACCGACGATCAGGCTGGAGTCGACTCCGCCGGAAAGCAGGCAGCCGACCGGGACGTCCGCTACCAGTCGCCGCTCGACCGCGGTACGAAGTGACGACAGGACGGCGTCTTCCCAGTCGCGTTCGGACCAATCGGCGCGGTCCTGGTGCCGGGTGAAGTCCGGCAGCCAATACGTGGTGGCGACACGACGTCCGTCCGGTTCGATCGCGAGCAGCGATCCCGGTGGGAGCTTGCGCACGCCGCGCAAGATGGTGGCCGGTGCTGGTACGACCGAGTGGAACGTCATGTAATGGTGCAGCGCGACGTGGTCGATGCGGGTGTCGACGCCCCCGCCGGCCAGCAACGCCGGCAGCGACGAGGCGAACCTGACCCGATGGCTGTCCTCGGTGATGTACAGCGGCTTGATACCCAGCCGGTCGCGACCGAGTAACACGCGCCCGCTGTCACGTTCGACGATCGCGAAGGCGAACATGCCCATGAGATGGCCGACGAAGTCATCACCCCAGCGGTGGTAGGCCTTGAGCAAGACTTCGGTGTCGCTGGTCGAGAAGAATCGATAACCGTAGCCCTGAAGCTCGGTGCGCAATTCCTTGTAGTTGTAAATGCACCCGTTCCAGGCGATGGTCAGGCCCAAGTCGGAGTCGACCATGGGCTGCGAGCCCGCCTCGGTCAGATCAATGATTTTCAGTCGGCGGTGACCAAGCGCAACTCGACCCTGCGACCAGGCGCCCGCGCTGTCGGGGCCGCGCGGCGTCATGACGGCTGTCATCGCCGCCACCGCCGCTAGATCCGGCGCTCGACCGTCGAGTCGCACCTCACCGGTGGCTCCACACACTCGAATAACCCTACAGAGGTCGAATCCGGCGCGCGCGCCGCTGACCCGCCGCCGCGACGCGCATCAGCGCCGCACGGCTTGTTCGGTCCACGTAATGACTCACTTTCTGTCACTTGCGTTGTCTTGGCCACATCCCCGCGGGAGCCGCAGCAGTTTGTCGGCATCCTCGTTCTGCACCTGGAGGTAGCGACGCCCATTGGGGGCCGTGGCGACGGTGATCGCAGGACCGTCTCCGCTGACGCTGTCCGGTTCCATGAAGAGCTGGAGTTCGCCGGAGTCGGCATACAAGATCGCATCGTCGTTCGAGAGCTTCCATGGCTTGTCGTCAGTCGGCCACCGCCCGCCGACGAGCCGCACCTCGCTGTGGTCGGACTCCTCGTCGTTGACCTCGACGCATCCGATCCACAATTTCGACGGCAGCGGGCGGAAGTACACCGCCAGGCGCTGACGGTTGAAATCCGCATCGATCGGTATGCCGATCGGCGGCAGCGAAGTGCCTTCGGGCCGATCGTTGAGTGACTGTTTGACTTGCCGCGACCCGAGGCCGACGCCGAACCAGTCGATGGTCAGCACGGTGGTGAGGTACTGCACGATCGCCAGCGTCAGCAGGCCACCCGCACCGGCAGCGCCCACTCCGGCCGCCCCGGCGACCCACGTGACCGGCAGCGCCAGCAAACCCACCGTGGCCGCCGCGCCGGCCGCCGCCGCGACCTTGCCGGGCAACGTCAGCCTGAACTCCGGGTTGACCTCCGCCTCGGGCGGATTCTGGGTGGGTCGCACGCCGACGGTCTTCGGGAGATCGTCGAGCCGCTCGTGGACGCGTTTGACCTCCGCCTCGTAATCCTCGGTGCTCAGCTGACCGGCGCGCTTCTGTTCGCCGGCCGCCCGCAGCGCCTGCTCGAGACTCTCGATGGTTTCCAGGTCTGCTCGCCGCGTTTCGTTGCCGTCGGGATCGCGCGGGATGTCGTCGAGACCCATCTCGTAGGTGACGTGGAAGGTGGCCTTGAAGTCGTAGAGGGTGGTTTCGGCGCTGACGGTGCCGTCGACGACGAGCCGGCCGTCCCCGGTTCGCGGCACGATGTCGGCGTCGAGTGCCTCGAGACAGCGGTCCTGCCCGCCGATGGTGATGGTCTTGGGGCCGGCCAGGAGGCACGGGACCTCGGCGTCGAAGTCGCTTGCCTCTAAGTCGAAGGTGTTCATCACGGTGTCGCGGACCTGACGAAGAATGCTCCACCCCGTGACAGCCAAACCTGTTTTCTCGTGCGGGTTTTCGGCCAGAATCGATGGTGGCAGCTCTTCTCCGGACGGGAGCTCCCGCACGGTTTGCAGCTGAATGACCATGGATTCGTGGGTTTCCCCGTTGACGTCGAAGCGTTGCACCAGGGCGTCGAGCGCTTTGACTGTGGTGTCGTCGCGCGAGCCGGCGTCGACCTCCAGGGGCGTCGGCATCAAGTCCATGACGCCGCCCTCACCCATCTCGGCGAGTTTGGGACGAACGGCATCGGCAATCTGAGCGGCCAGGGAGTCGAGCATCCTGATTCTGGCCTCGTCATCGGAAATTGTTGGGTGTTGCAACTTTTCGAGATTGACCATCAGCTCGCCGGCGATGCTGTGGGTGATCCAGTACGCCTCGGCATAGTCGAGTTCCCAGGTGATGCGCGGGTCCTGGTCGGCAAAGACGATGCTGCCGTCCTCACGACGGTCGATGTGCGTGCCGAACAACTGCGGTGCGTAGTCGCCGGGTAGCGGGTTGGCCACCAACTCCGGCGCGTCCTGAGCGGTCAAGTCCAGCGCAATGGTTTGCTTGCCGGGCTCGGTTTCGCGCGGCTCGAGCTGGTCGTGAACCGTGAGCCGACCGAACAATGGAATCTCGTTGTAGGCGATTTCACGAGATTCGTTGGCGCGCGGACCTTCTGGAATCGTGACAGTCACTGGTGGCAACGAGACCAGCGGGATGCAGGTTACCGAATCGATGGTGATCTTCGAGTCGAAGATAGCCAGATCGATGGCGAAATGCTTGTGTGGATCGTGGGTTTCATCCTTGGTTCGCTCTTGCCACAGCCGATGCCGGCCGTCGAAGACGAACCAGACACGATCCAGTGTGAGATCGAGTGTGGCAGTTGCGGAGTAGCCAGGGCCGTCGACGGCCTCGGTGTATTTGTCGCCGCTGAACATGTCGGCGGTCTGGTCCTGGACGCGTTCGCGGTGGATCTCGATGATCGTATCGGGCCGCTGCATGCCGATCCTGTACCCAGAACAAGCGGGGTTGCAACCGTCGCCGCGGTTTGCTCAGTACCGTGGTGCGATGGAACCGCAACGCCTGGTCGTGGCCACCTTCATGGCCGTGATGTTCGCGTTGCTGGCGTTCCTGCTCGTCGCGATCGATTGGGCCGCCGCCAACGGTCGACTCAAACGTAATCAGTGGGTCGGGATCCGCCTCCCGTCAACCATGCGCAGCGACCGCGCCTGGGTCGCTGGTCACCAGGCCGCGCTGCGGCTGATGCCCCTGCATCTGCTCATCGGCGTCGGGTTGTTGCTGGCCGTCCTGAGCGCGCCAACCATCGAGCGCGTTCATCTCCTCGGAATCGGCGGCGCAGCGGTGTTCGTCGTGGTGGCGGTGATCACCGCGATAGTCGCTGGCAGGGCCGCGAAAGCGGTAGAAAATCAGTCCGACAGATAGGCGTGCTGCCAACCGGCTCTTTACTTAGCGCGGGTCTCGCCGCGCTCTGCCAGCTGCATCATCGGTTCTTCACGCTGATCTGTCGCCCCGCGGTCGTAAGTTGCCTCGCCGCATCAGCTTTTCGCGGTTAGATCTCGTAGTCTTATCGCATCAAAAACGTGTAGTAATTGCCGATCGCTTCCAACGCTTTTGGGGCTAAATCAGGGTGGCGATCGTGTATCACCGATTCCACGTAGTCGCCGGCTTCGTTCAGGGAAAGACGATTCCAGTCCGGTTCAATTTGCATTGCTTCGCGCAAAACCGCCTTTACCTCTGTCAACACGCTTTCCCTTGCGGGTCCGTATTGAGCGTTGAACTCCTCGTCGTTCTTGCCAGGATACCGTTTCAGATAAAGCGCGATCGCATCGCTGAGGTCGATGTCATTATTTGGAGTCATTGATACCTACTTGCCTCTCTCGAAGATGGTGACCGACAGCCCAGTATCAGGATCGATTTGAAGAATCCGGGAAATTTCCGGATTTTCCATGAGACGAGGTACCTCGACCGTCTGCCAGATGTTGCCAGGACGGAGACTGGAACCGACGATAGCTGTCACTTCACCTTTCGCATTCTCCGCGTAGGCCGTCGAAGCATCTTCCCAGAATTGCACTGACACCGGATCGTGACGGTTCCAAGCGGGCAGCGGATCGATGCCCTGATCCGCTAGAGTCATCTCCAGAGTTTTCCCACCCGAGCCGTGTGCAATAAGCTCTGCTATCCCCGAGTCGTCCGGGCCCACTCCAATCCCTTCCGCGTTTCTTCCTGACCAGTAAAAGGCGGTGTCCGGGTCCGTTGCGGTAATTCCTTTGAGTTGGTCGTACGACGGCAAACTCCCGGGTAGATAGTGGCCTTCGCTATCCGTGGCAAAAGGATCCACGCTGTGGTCGCTGGGAATAGAGTGCTCAGACGGCACGTGCTCATGACCGTCAGCAGTCCCGAAGGAACCGTGCCCACCTGAGGCCGGCGGTTCCGTCGGACCCAATCCCCCATGGCCATTCGGTACCAGAGATTCAGGAGCACCAGCCGGCGCATGGGTCGACGAAACCGACCCGTCTGAATGGGACGGCGTGCTGAGACTGTCAGGCGCCCCGTGCCCCGCGGAGCCATCGTGCAGCGGCGCCTCAGGCGGGCCGACGGGAGCGTGAAGGTCAGGCAGCAGTTGCTCGATCGGACTCATCGGCGGATGAACCCCGGGTAGATCCCGGGCGATAGCACCGGCGGCGCCGGCCTCGCCTAGCTCACCGGCCGCAGCTCCTTCGGGACCGAACATCATTCCGGGCGCGGCAATGGCGCCGTCAGCTGCTTTTTCACCCAAGTAGTACGCGGGATTGTCGGCGAAACTCTTGACCTCGCCTGCGGCGTCGGCAAGGGGCGCGGCCGGGCCAAAAAGAAGTGTCTCCTGGGCTTTTTGGCTAAGCCCCTTCAGCATGCCGCTCCATGCGTCTTTCATCGCCGGGGTGCCGTTTTGACCGAGCAGGTCGTGAATGCCGTCGAAAGTGGAATTCCACCGGTCGCCGAATCCTTCGCCGAAGCCAGGTGGCGGCGGCTTCGGCGGCTCGGGTGCCACGTATTTGGGCATGCCGGCGTCCATCCACTGCTGGGTGCGCGTCACGGCGTCGTTGAGCTTGGCCTCGATCTGATCAGGCGGTACCCCCTCGGCGATCATGCTTTTGCGGGCCAACGCCTTGAAACTCTCGATATCGGCGGAATTGAGTCGCTGCGGCGCCACGACCGGTGGCCGGACCCGGCTCAGCAGATCCAGCGGATCCCCTGGTGGCGGCTTCTGATCGGCGGGCTGACCCCGCCCCAGCATCAAGTCCTCCAGCGACGGCGGCTTGCCGGTCCCGGCACCGGCAGCAACTGGCGGGCCCTTGGCCGGATCACCGCCAGCCTGCGGGCTAACCGGCCCGGCCGGTAACAGCATGTCTTGCCACGACTTCGGATTGCCGCCGGCGCCATTCGATGCACCCGGCGCGGGGGCCCCTGGCGCCGGTGCGCCGACAGTCACCGGAGCTTCGCCGACGGCGCCGCGCACCGCGTTGGCCAGTTCCTGATCGGCGTCGTGGGCATGCAGCTTGCAGGTGTCGAGCTGTCCCTGCAGTAGCTGTTCTTCCGCCGCCAGTGTCAGCTTGTCGAATCCGATTGCGCCCGCGCCGGGGTCGATCCGCCAGTCCTGCGTAATGGAAAAGCCGTAGCTCTCCGCGGTCTGCTCGATTCCATCGAGCTCGGACTTCACCGCCCGCACATCGGCTTCCGCGCGCGACACCGCCGCGGCGACCTGGCGGGATTCCTGTCCGTCGGCTTCGATGTCGCGACGCGTCTTACCGATATCGGCGCGAAAAGCGTCACCGGCTTCGCCGTGCCAGTCGCTGAGATTGCTGTGCACCTGCTGCAAGCTGTCGCCCAGCGTCTGCAACGTCGCCGCGCGATTGCTGGCGGTCTGGAAGACGCCGTGAATCGCATCGGGATCCCAGCGTTTAACGTCTGCCGGGGTCAGCGGCGCCACGAGCCACCTCTTACTCCGCCACCGACCGCATCGACCGCACTGCCTCGTCCTCGTTGGTGACATAGCGGAGCATCGCCTCCGCAACGTGCGATCCCAGGTTGCCGACCTGCAGTTTGTGGTGACCATGCCGGGCTTCCCAGCGGGCCGCCAGCTCACCCAATGCCTCTTGCGACGACCCCACCCAGCCGGAAGCTGCTTCCGCCAACGCGTCCTCATGGCTGACGAAGCTGAGCGCAGCCTCGCCAACCGAGTCCAGCATGTCGTTGCTGCCGTTGTGCAACGCAACAGGATCGACTCTCAACTCGTGAGCCACGGCGACCCCTCCTGCTCATTGGTCCTGCGGGCTGAAGCATAGCCCGAACAAAGGTGGTGCACCCCTCACCTTTTCGGCGGCAGAAATTGTCGAGCATTACAGCAAAAATCGCCTTCTCCGCGATGGGTGTACCGAATAATTCGTGCATCCCAACGAAGGGAGCGGCATGGCCTCCGCGATGCACGACGCAACGGCGTCTTCAGCCGTCCCGCGATGGATGCGGTTTCTCGGAATGGCTGTCGCCGGGTCGGCGGGAGCGCTCGCGATGGCGAGCACCGCGCCGCCCGCGAAGGCCGATCCGGCCTATCAGCCGGCGCTCGACCAGCTTCTGGCGGTAATGCAACAGGCCGCGGCCTACGACGCCGCGTTGCCGTTCGCCACGGCCGACAGCGATACCATGCTGATGACCGGCCTGCAGAACACCAACTACGAGTTGCTCTCGGCGGGACTCTCCCGAGTCACCGAGCTTTTCAACGGCGTCTTCTTCCAGTCCCCCGAAGCAGTGGCCACGGATGCTGCCGACTCCCGCCAGTACTTCCAGTTCTTCACCCCCGACATCTACTATCACGCGACCGCGGGGCTGGCGCCGGGCGCGACCTACGAGCTCACCGGGACCGTCGGCAAAGGCACCGAGGCGCTTGCGATCGCAACCGAAGCCATCACCGGCTCGACCGCCGTGAGCAAGGAGAGCTTGGAACTCGACCACGGCCTTGTCGTCAATCCCGATGGAAGCTTCACCGTTGACATCGGTCCCACGGAACCGACGGGGGCAGTCAACTTCATCGATGACACCAATGCCACTACCAACGGCGATGCCTCCCTGTTGATTCGGGATGTGCTGGGCGACTGGGCACAGGGACCCGGCAGCATCAGCATCCATTGCGTGTCTGATTGCCCGGCGTTCTTCTCCATACCCACCACCGGAATCTTTCCCGGCGCGGAGAGCTCCGCGGCCGAAATAGGCTCGTTGGCAGGAACATCTACGCCGCAGGTGACCTCGGTCGACTCGTTGCTGACCACGTTGTTCACGGCGTTCAGCAATATCGTTGGGCCTTTCAACCAGGAGAACATGAACCTGGCCAAAGTTGCCGGCATCGATCTACCACCCAACACAATGAGCACGCTTGCACCCGAAACCAGTGTGTTCGCAACGGGTTTGCCCAGCGCGGACGTGTCAGCCGGTAATTTCGATCTGAATCCAGATCAAGCGCTGATTGTGCAGGTGCCCGACGTACCATCCGCCTACAGCGGCATCGAGTTGATGAACGTCTTCGGCGCGGCCCTGCCCTACACGTTGGCTCAGACCACGCTGAACAACACCACGGCCTTCGCCGATCCAGATGGATACACCTATTACGTGGTCAGCGCGATGAACCCCGGAGTAGCGAATTGGCTTGACAGCAGCGGGGTTAGCAGCGGTGAAATCTTCGCTCGATTCGAGAATCTCCCCGACGGAGTCGACCCGACGGGCCTGCCGGTGACCACCGAAGTGGTGCCGGTGGCCGACGTGGCCAGCTATCTGCCCGCCGATACGCCCACCGTCAGCCCGGCGGAGTACGCGGCCGACATGTCGCAACGAGTGCTGTCGTTCGACTACGCGTTGGACTTGTCGCGCGAGCATGCCCAACCCGACTGGGTGCTGCAAGAATTGCTCCTGCACGGACTGCAGGGCGTAATGGGTGCCGACACCTTCGCCGAGGTGTTCGGCAGCGATCCGACCATCCCATTGGAATTGCGGTTCACTCCGGCGCTGTCTCCGGACTGGGCCACCGTCGACCACGACTTACTCACCAACCCGGTTGCCAGCCTGGAGGCGGTTCTCAACAATCTGCCTTTGGCTTCCAGTGACATCACGCTGCCGACCGAATTGGCGGCAGGCCAAACGCTCCTGTCGCTGCTGCTCCCCCAGCAACTGGGATCGTTGTTCAACGACACGGTTCTCGACCCGAACACTGGGATCATCGCCGGCTTCCTCAACGCCCGAGACGATTTGGCCACTGCAATCCTGGCCGCCAACAACGACTTTCCCACCGAGCTGGGAACTGTGGCGACGGCGGAATGGGCCAACATGCCCGAGCTGGTCCAGTCAACCGCAAGCACTCTTCTGACGGAGCTCGGTCCGCTCCTCAATCCCTAGGGCCGTCGGAGCGTGACAATCGTGACGTCGTCGTGGGCGTCACCCCACTCCATCACCTCACGTATGCGCGCCGCCGGTGCATCACCGGGCCGAGTGAGTGTCTCCTTGAGCCGGTTGATGCCGTCATCGATGGCCTCGCCGCGACGCTCGACCAAGCCATCGGAGTACATGACCAATCTGTGCCCGGGCTCGATAGTGAATGCGCTCGCTGCATACTTCACGTTTTTCAGGCCGATCGGCGGCGAAAGTTGTATCGGCGCCTGAAAAGCCGTGGCCGAGTTCGTCAAATATGGAATCAGATGGCCCGCACACGCGGCCTCCACCTGACCGGACTTGAGATCGATACGTGCGATCACGACCGTGGCGAACGCGCGCGGCATCAGGTGCTCACAGAACTCGTTCAATTCGTGGAGCGCCGCTGCCGGTTCGGCGCCTGCGAATAAATGCGCGCGTAGCGCATTGCGCAGCTGCGCCATTGTCCCTGCTGCTGTAATTCCATGCCCCGCAACGTCTCCGAGAACCACGACCAGCCGACCGTCACGCAATTCGAAAGCGTCGTACCAGTCGCCACCCACGCGACCGCCGGCCGCCGGTTCGTAATGCGCAGACAGCTGCCAATTCTCAAGTGTCGGAATCGAATCGGGCAGTAGGCTCAGCTGCATCGTCTCGGCCATCCGTAGCGCACTACGGGTACGGCGGTAAAGCGACTCGACCAGGTGACGGCGCAGCGCCTGGGCCGACTCCGTCTCGCTCAGCGTCCACGGTTGGCTACGTTCCCGCACAACCTCGCGCCAGCGTTCAAACGACTTACGTGGGCTCAGCCGGATTTCGTTGTCCTCGCTGACGGCGATCGCCTTGTTGTTCGGGTCGCCGCCCCAGTCCACGGACCGCCGCGCCTCGCGCCGAAACCAGATGGCGTGTTGACCGTCCGGCAGATTGAGCGCGAACGCGCCGGCGGCCACCTGCGGGTCAAAGTTCAGCGTGGGAATGTCCCTGGAGAGACATTCGCTGCTCGCGATCTCGTCTCCGGCTTCGCGCGCCCATTCGACGACGGCGGCAACGGCTTCGGCCGGTGGAACGATTCCACGCGTCTCGGTGTCACCGTCGATATTGACGACGACGCCGTCGCCGGGTACGAGATCGAGCAGGTCGGGAGCCCCGAGCAACGCCGACGCGATCGGCTCGTCACCTCCGAGCGTGGCAGCGGCAAGCTTGGCCAGCACAGCTTGCGCGGCGAGTCGCTTGTGCAGCAGGTCGTCTTCGAATTGATCCACCAGCCGCAGCGACAGGGTCGAGCCAAGAAATTCCGCCGCGGCCCGGGTGCCGAACGGCGGCAGATACGGGCCCGCGTAGTGGTGACAGGCGATGAGTCCCCACAGCCTCCCACGGCGGAGCAACGAGATCGACATCGACGCCTGGACGCCCATGTTCTGCAGGTACTCGACATGGATGGGCGAGACGCTGCGCAGCGTGGCGTAGGTGAGGTCAAGCGGCGCATTGTTTTCGGGGTCGATCGATGGCACCAAGGGCGTCGGGGTGTAGTCGACGTCCGAGATGAGCCGGATCCAATTCTTCTCGTACAGCGCTCGCGCCTGCGCCGGTATATCGGTTGACGGGTAATGCAGGCCGAGAAACGGGTTGAGGTCGTCTCGTTTCGCCTCGGCGACCACCTCGCCGTTGTAGTGGTCGTCGTACCGGTACACCATCACCCGGTCGAAGCCGGTGAGATCGCGAACGGCGCGCGCGGTGGTGTTGTACAACTCGGTGAGCGTCGTCGCTTGATTCAATTCTTCGACGGAGCTCCGGACCGCCTGATAGGTGTTCGGAAACGAGAAAGGTCTTTCACCGTAAGCGATTTCGAGTTCGACCAGAAGCACGCCACCTGGCTCGCGACGCAGAATCGCATCGAACGGGCGCAGTTCGCCGTCGACCTCGATCTGACACTCGAGCGGATTCCGTTGGCGCAGTTCGCCGAACGTCGACGCCGCCCGCTCGATGCGTGCCGCCTGCTCGGTCCCGATCAACGCCGACAGATGTCGGCCCAAGACCTCGTCGACGGAATGGCCAAGCAATTCCGGAACGTTGGCGCTTACCTGACGGATCACAAACGCCGGGTCGCTCAACACGACCAGCACTCCGCGAGGCTGGATGCTGCCGGGTATGTGGATCGGCTCGCGCGCGCAGTTGTCCAAGTCGATAGGTGTGCCGACTGGGACGAATTCGTCGGTCGGCTGACCTTCCGACATCGCCGAATCACCGATCATGCGCACAGCTCACGACGTAGGTGGCGGCGAGTTCGTCGAGCAAAGCCTGATTGAGTCGGAACGCGAGTTTCACTTCGCCGAGCAACTCGTCGACCTGGCCGGTCTTCAAACTGAGGCCGTCGAGACGATTTCGATAACGCTCCTTGAGCCGTTTCGGTTGGTCCGTAAAGCGGTAGAGCGCCAGACCGGTGCCGCCGAGGTTGAAAACGCTGTCCAGCGTACGAGCGATGACTTGGCCACCGGAGAGGTCACCCAAATATCGGGTGTAGTGGTGGGCTATCAGGGCGGCGCCGTCGTCAATGCTTTCCACCCGACGTCGATACGACTCTGCGGCAGGCGAAGCGGACATCGTCGACAACCCGGCGGACCAGCTGCGCAGGTCTGCGTCGATGGCCGCTAGGCGTTCAAGTCGCGGGTCGTAGACCGCCGCGACGAGCGGGTCGCGCCGGTGACCGCGCACGGATTCCTCTAGCGCGGCATACACGGTTCGCAACTGGAGCAAATAGGCGAGGTATGCCCCCTTGCCGAGACCACCACCGAGCAGCTCAGTGAAGAACGGCGACCGCTCCGCGACGTCGTGCTCTTGTTGGGACGCAGCCCGCATCACGGCCGATAGCTGCTTATCGGCTGCGGGAACAGCACATTCACCAACGTGCTCCATGGGTTGAGACTCACGGTGACGGACAGAGAAAGGGGGGCCGACTCTGACAGTCTGTCAGAGATCTACCCCCTCACCAGCGAGGGGCATGTCATTCAGCCCAGATCTGACGACCGCCGTCACCCTCCGATCGCTTAAAAAACCTATTTCCATTGAGTGTGTTTATTCACACTGTGACCCGGGAATTACACAAATGTAATTCGCCGTTATATCCGCTGAGCGACGTCCGCCCTGAGCCGAAAGGGACAACAACACATGAACACGATCCTCTACTGCAGCCCTGAAGGCGCCGTTTACGAAACGCGGGCCTACAGCAACGCAGATATCGTCCGGCTTGTTCACGACTATGGGCTGGAAAGCCTGACCAGTGCCGATCGGCAATTCGACTTCTGGTTCACTCCGACGACGCGGCGCTGCCGGCGGAAGGTGAACCGCAGCGCAACGGAAATGCTGCTGGCAACGACGCGGTTCACCGCAAAAACAGTGCCGCTGCTATACGGCGCGGTTGTGGTCGCCACTCACGACTCCGTCGGCGATCTGGACGGACTCAGTTGGCGGCAACTCGACCTATTGTCGCAGCGCAGCACCACCCTGACTCGACGCGATGACCGGGTGCTCGACCGACGGATCAAACGTGAAGAACGGCGCCTCGAGAACCTGGCAACGGCCAACGTGGTCACTGGACGTTACGTAGAGCAACGCATCGTCACCGGGAGCTGACCCGAGTTTGTAACGTAGGCGCATGGATGTGCCTCACGGTTTGGTCGACCGCCGCCAGTGGCTGCGGCTAGCCGGCGGATTCGCGCTGGCCTCGACGGTTGGCGCCTGCTCTGGCGCGGCGTCGTGGATGACTAATCCACGCTTGGCCAGCGCCACCTCGGCGATGTTGATATGTCGCGACGCGTGGGGCGCGCGACCGGCCCGCCCGGGGGGCAAGCGGCACACCGTCACACGGATGACTCTGCACCACGAGGCAGTTGTGCTCGGCGACAACCGAAATGCGCCGGAGCGGCTGCGTCAGGACCAGCGGTATCACCAAGACCAGAAAGGGTGGATCGATATCGCGTATCACGTCGCGGTCGATCGCAACGGCAACCTCTACGAACTGCGAAGCACTGATGTTGCCGGCGACACAGCAACCGACTACGACACGACGGGCCATTTCCTGGTGCTTTGCGAAGGCGACTTCGATCAGGAAGCGGTATCGGAGGCCCAGCTGCACGGCACCGCTGTGGCATTTGCTTGGGCCGCGCAGAATTTCCGCATCAAGACCAATACCTTGGCCGGTCATCGAGACTTCGCGCAAACCTCGTGCCCGGGCACAAATCTGTACGCCCACCTGTCATCGGGTGACCTCAAGCGCCGGATCGATGCCCTGATCGCAGCCGGCGGAGTAAATCTCGAGCGCTTCTGCGGGCCGGACGCCGTCGCACGGGTCGCTGCTATCGAAGCAGGCCACTAAGCGGCGGTCACCTCGTCGATCGGCGGGATTTGGAGGGTTCGCACGCCAAACCGCCGCCGTCGAGATAGCGCCAATGGGCCTCACACGACTAGTCGGGCCGATAGTGTCTTGTTGTCGTCGTTGACCGGCTGATGGAGGCGCCATGGGCTACCGGACTATCGTCGTCGGGACTGACGGCTCGGAGTCGTCATTCAAGGCTGTGGACCGCGCCGCCGCGATCGCGGCGGATCTGTCGGCGAAGCTGATCATTGCGAGCGCGCATCTCGACACCTCGGAAAAGGGCGGCTGGTCACGCGCACCCTCGCCCGACCGCCTGACGGATGGCAGGGCCGCCGATAATCTGCGGGACTCCGGTTACCGGATGCACGGGAGCGCGCCGGTGTACGCGATCCTTCAGGACGCCCGCGACCGGGCAAAGTCAGCCGGCGCCCATGACATCGAAGACCGGTCGATCGTCGGCGCGCCAGTCAGTGCGCTGCTGCACCTGGCCGACGAGGTCAGCGCGGACCTGCTCGTCGTCGGCAATTTAGGCCTGGGCACGGTCGCCGGCCGACTGTTGGGCTCCGTGCCGGACACCGTGGCCCGCAAGTCGAAAGTCGATATCCTCATCGTCCACACCGTCGGGTAGCGCGTCGCGGTGTGAGCCGTCGGCGAGCTACCAATTGCTCGGCGAGTAATCCTTCAGGAAGCAGCCGTAGAGATCCTCGCCCAGCTCTCCCCGGACGATCGGGTCATAGACGCGGGCGGCGCCGTCGACGAGGTCGAGCGGAGCATGAAAGCCCTCCTCAGCGAGCCGCATTTTGGTCGGGTGCGGGCGCTCGTCGGTGATCCAGCCGGTGTCGACGGCCGTCATGAGAATGCCGTCCTGCTCGAGCATGTCGGCTGCGCTGGTGCGGGTGAGCATGTTCAGCGCCGCCTTGGCCATGTTGGTGTGCGGATGTCCGGGTCCCTTGTAGGCCCGGCTGAACTGCCCCTCCATTGCCGACACGTTCACCACATACGTGCGCCGCGACGGTGAGGCGGCCATCGCCGGGCGCAGCCGGCTCACCAGAATGAACGGCGCAGTCTGGTTGCACAGCTGAACCTCGAGCAATTCCATCGCGTCGACCTCGTGCACACGTTGAGTCCAACTGTTGATCGACGCCGTATCGGGCAGCAGACCGCCGGCGTCGATAGCGGTGCCGGCGGTGATCCGGTCCGGCGACGCGCTGCGGGCGGCGAGGGCCAGTTCGGTCACCGCGTGCCAGGTCTGACGCTCGGCGAGGCTACCGGCAAGCGCCGCAGGATGAGCGTCGCTGATGCGGTCGAAGGTGACCACATCGACGAGCTCCGGCGACGGCATGCTCTCCGCCTCGACGAGCGCCGCGTAGGACCCCGGGGCACGGCGGACCGTCTGCGCGGCGTTGTTAATCAGTATCTCCAGCGGCCCTTGGGCGGCGACGGTGTCGGCCAGAGCGACGACCTGGGCGGGGTCGCGCAGGTCGATCCCGACCACGCGGAGGCGGTGCAGCCACTCGGAACTGTCGGGCATCGCGGAGAAACGCCGAACGGCGTCGTTCGGAAAGCGGGTGGTGATGGTGGTGTGGGCGCCATCGCGGAGCAGCCGCAGCGCGATGTACATGCCGATCTTCGCGCGTCCACCGGTGAGCAGAGCTCTCCGGCCGGTGAGGTCCGTGCGGGCGTCGCGTTTGGCGTGGCTGAGTGCAGCGCACCCCGGGCACAGTTGGTGATAGAACGTGTCGACCACGGTGTAGTGGTTTTTGCACATGTAGCAGGCACGCGACCGAAGCAACGTGCCTGCGGTGGCCCCCGCCGAAGTGGATACCAAGGGCAAACCTTGAGTCTCGTCGTCAATGCGGCCCGGGGCACCGGTAGCGGTGGCCGCGATGACGGCGTGATCAGCGGCCGCGAGCGCGTCGCGCTTGGCATGGCGGCGGGCTTTCTTCACCGACTTGAAGATGCCCGCGGTGGCCCGCCGCACAGCAACGGCATCAGGGTGCTCGGGCGGCAACGATTGGATGTCGGCCAGCACCTGCAGGCACATGTTCAGCTTGTCCGGATCGATCGCGTTCACCGTGGAAGAGTACGGGCTTTCGACCGGTCCAGGCGCTACCGGAGGAGTTGCTGCATCTCTGTAGGTTTCGCTCGTTAAGTATTAGTGAATGACGCCGCCCGCGGCTGGTCGACGCCTTACTGTTGACATTTGTTTAATTGGCGTAGTCGCGACGTCTGGATCGGTGGTGATCGGATGACGGTCGGCGTGGCGTGCGGGTCGTGCGGAACTGACCTGCGGGAAAGCGCCAAGTTCTGTGATGAGTGCGGGTCCCCCACCTCCGTTCCGGGTGACGGCGCGAAGTACAAGCAGGTGACGGTGTTGTTCGCCGACGTGGTGCGCTCAATGGACATCGCGGCCACCGTGGATATCGAGCGGTTGCGCGAGATCATGACCGGCGTCGTGGAACGGTCCGCGGCGGTGGTCCAGCGCTACGGCGGCGGGAGCGTGGAGTACACCGGCGATGGGTTGATGGCCTTGTTCGGTGCCCCGGTCGCGTTGGAGGATCACGCATTTCGGGCCTGTCTGGCGGCGCTGGCAATCCAGGAGGAGGCCAACAGATTGGCGGCCGATGTTCTCCGCCGCGATGGCGTGGCTCTGCGGTTGCGGGTGGGCCTGAATTCGGGTCGGGTGATTGCCGGTGATATGGGTTCGGGATCACTGGGCTACGCCGCGACCGGCGAGCCGGTCGGTTATGCGCAGCGGATGGAATCGGTTGCGCCCCCGGGCGGGGTGATGCTGTCGGAGTCCACCGCGCAGCTGGTCGAACACACCGTTCTGCTAGGTGAACCAGAGTGGGTGCGCATCAAGGGGGCCGAGGACCCGGTGTGCGCGCGCCGGCTACTGGCGATCAGCCCCCGGCACTGCCAAACCATGCGCGCCGAAGCCGGCCTGGTTGGCCGGGGGTGGGAGATGGCGGCGCTCGAGGCCATGGTTGAGCGCACGATCGCCGGCCGCGGCGGTGTGGTGAACGTCGTGGGCCCGCCCGGCATCGGCAAGAGCCGGGCGGCCCGTGAGGTTGCGGCGCTGGCGACCGGTCGGGGGGTCGAGGTGTTCTGGGCCTTCTGTGAGTCGCATGCCGGCGACATTCCTTTCCACGTCGTGGCCCAGCTGCTCCGCACGAGCACGGGGGTGGCTGAACTCGAGGGCGACGCCGCCCGGACGCGGTTGCGGGCTCGGGTGCCCGATGCCGATCCGCAGGACCTGCTGCTGCTCGATGATCTGCTCGGCATCGCCGACCCCGATGTGCCGCTGCCTCCGATTGACCCGGATGCGCGGCGGCGGCGGTTGACCGCGATGATCAACGCAGCGTCGCTGGCGCGCACCGAACCGGTGCTTTACGTCATCGAGGATGCGCATTGGATCGATGCGGTCAGCGAGTCGATGCTGGCCGACTTCCTCGCCGTCATCCCACGCACCCCGTCGATGGTGCTGATCACCTCCCGCCCCGAGTACGCAGGGGCCCTGACGCGGCTGCACGGCTCCCAGACGATAGCCCTTGCGCCCCTAGCTGATTCGGACACCGCGACGCTGCTGAGCGAGTTGCTGGGCTCGGACCCCTCGGTCTCTGAGCTGGCGGCGGTCATCGCCGACCGGGCGGCCGGAAACCCGTTTTTCGCCGAGGAGATGGTACGTGAGTTGGTGCAGCGCAGCGTGCTCACCGGTGAGCGCGGAAGCTATGTCTGTCGCGTGAATGTCGCCGAGGTCAGCGTGCCGGCCACGGTGCAAGCGGCGATCGAGGCGCGCATCGACCGGCTGACCGCTTCTGCCAGAAGGACTTTGAACGCGGCGTCGGTGATCGGTGCCCGCTTCGGGGCGGAACTTCTCGTCGCATTGGGGATAGACACGGTGTTCGATGAGCTGCTCGACGCGGAGCTGATCGACCAGGTGCGATTTACGCCGAGCGCCGAGTACGCCTTCCGGCACGCATTGATTCGCGCCGTCGCCTATGAATCTCAGCTGAAATCCGACCGTGCCGAATGGCACCGGCGCCTGGCCGCCGCGATCCAGGAGTCGCAGCCCGGGTCCGTGGACGAAAACGCGGCGCTCATCGCCGAACACTTGCAGGGCGCCGGCGAGCTGCACGCGGCCTATGGCTGGCACATGCGGGCGGCTGGGTGGTTAACCGACCGCGACGTCGGCGCCGCCCGGGTCAGCTGGGAGCGCGCACGCCAAATCGCCGACGCGCTTCCGGGTTACGACCCAGGCCAATTGCCAATGCGCATCGCCCCGCGCACCATGCTGTGTGCCACCGCATGGCAAGCCCGAGCATTGCACGAAAGTCAGGGGCGCTTCGCCGAGCTGCGGGAGCTGTGCGCCGCGGCCGGGGACAAGGTCTCGCTGGCCGTCGGCATGACGGGGCTGATCACCGAGCACCTCTATGCGGGGCGTGCACGCGAAGGATCGCGGCTGGCATCCGAACAGATGGCACTGCTGGAGTCGATCGGCGACCCCAACTTGACCGTCGGGTTGGCGTTCGTCGCGTTCGCCACCTGGTTCGCCAGCGGTGACGTCGACGAGATGTTGCGGTGGTCGCAGACCGTCGTCAACCTGGCTGCGGGTGACCCCACCATAGGCGCCGGGTTCGGTCTGAAGTCGCCGCTGGCGGTCGGGGTCGCATTTCGCGGGGTTGCTCGCTGGTGGCTCGGCCGCCCCGGCTGGCGACAGGACCTGTACGACGCCCTCGCGATGGCCCGCAGCAGCGACCCGTCAACCCTCAGTATCGTTGTCACCTGGACCTATGGCGTCGGGATGGTCTACGGGGTGATTGCGGCCGACGACTTTATCGTCCGCGAAATCGAAGCGACGGTGCACACCGCACAGAGGTCCAGCAGCGACATCGCCCTGACATACGCGGAGTACTCGCTGGGGGTAGCGCTGCTGTACCGGGGCTCCGGGGAAGACCGCGATCACGGGCTGGAACTGGCGGTGCAGGCCCGCCGGTGGCAGCACGACAGTGTGCCCATCCTGGTCCCAGTCACTGATGTGTTGGTCGCTTGGGAGATGGCCAGACGCGGCGACCCCGATGCCGTCATTCCGGTGATGCGAGAAGCCGTCGACGGGCTGCACCAGGAAGGACACGTGGGGTACGGCATCTGGGGCGCCGGCATTCTGGCGGAGACGCTGCTGGAGCGCGGCGCCGACGGTGACCTGGCCGAAGCCAAACGGGCAATCGACAGGTTGGTAAATTTGTTGCCGGACGGCGAGTCAGCGATCCGCGACATCGCGCTGCTTCGACTGCGCGCGCTGCTGGCCCGCGCCCGCGGCGATGATCTCGGTTACCGGGACTGCGCATGCCGCTACCACGCGATGGCGGAAACGCTTGGCTTCGAAGGACATATGGCTTGGGCCAAAGCGATGATCGAGGGCGCGGAACAGTCGACAATCCTGGATGGTGGTGCTCGGATGACGACGGGGCGGGTCATGCGGGACTGGCCTGCGGGAAAACGCCAAGTTCTGTGACGCATGCGCTGCCCCAACTGTGGGTTCTGCCGATAGCGCGGAGTACAAGCAGGTAACAACGCTGTTCGCCGACGTGGTGTGCTCAATGGACATTGCGGCCGCCGTGGATATCAGGCATGACGACCGCGATGCTGCAATCACGATGGCGCGCAACGCCGTAACGGAACTGCAGGAAGCGGGGCGGTTCGGATACGCCGTCGCGGGCTTCGAGGGGCATATCGCATGGGCTGAAAAAGATGACCGAGGACAACGAATCGCTGCGTTAGTCATGTCCCACCCCTGAGCAGAAGCGACCAAAGGGCCGAAATTGCAGTAGTGCACTACCGAAGTCGCACCTTCGAGCGCGCGCAAAGATTCCCGCATGACTGATTTGGCTGCCGCCACTGCGCGCCTGCCATCGACGCCTAACGGGTCTAGGCCGCCACGGGTGCATCTACCCAAGCTCGTGCAAGGTGTTGGATTTGCCTTTGCCCGGCACAGGACAATGCGGCATGGGATCAAGCGACACGGACGAATCTTCGAGATCAATGTCCCGTTCTTCGGTCGATCTGTCGTCGTTTCTGACCCCGTCCTGGCGCGGTCCGTGTGTAGGGCTGGCACTGACCAGCTCGCCAATGTGCAACCAAATCTGGGTAATTGGTTCGGGCCCGGCTCCACCTTCGGCCTCGACGGCACTCGGCACCGAGACCGGCGCCAACTGCTCGCACCGGCATTTCATGGGCAGAGCATCAAAACTTACGAGACGCTGATCGAGGAGCAGACTCTACGCGAGAGCGCCAATTGGCCTGAGAATGAGCAGTTCCGGATTCTCGAACCGATGAACAGGATCGCACTGAACGTCATCTTGCAGACACTGTTCACGGCCGACGGAGCCGAGCTGGACGCACTGCGCGCGATCGTCCCGCCCTACATCAGACTCGGCCAGCTCCTGGGATTTGCACCGGCGCCGCCGGACTGGGCCAAACGTCACAGCCCGTGGGGCAAGCTAAACGAGCTGCGTCAAGCGTTCGATCGGATCGTATGGCGGCTGATCGAGGTAGCCGAATCTGATCCAGATCTGGCGCTGCGACAGGACATTCTCGCAGTACTACTACGCAATAGCTATGCAGGCACAGCGATTTCACGGTCGGAGCTCTGCGACGAGCTGGCCTTGCTCGTCTGCGCCGGCCACGAAACCACCGCAACAGCACTGGCATGGACGTGTGAGAGGCTCCGGCGTCACCCGGACGTGCTGGCCGAATTGGTCAGCGAAGTCGATGAAGGAGGCAGCGCCTTACGTCGTGCCACGATCTTGGAGTCGCTGCGGGTACGGACCGTCATCGATGTATTCGGCCGCAAGGTCAATGCGCCGAACTTCGACCTGCACGGTTGGCTCATTCCGCGGGGACGCACAGTGCTCGTGCGAATAGCCGATCTCCACGGGGATCCCGAAATCTTCCCCCACCCCGAGCGATTCGACCCACATCGCTTCTGCGACGGCATGCCCCCATCGTCAGCGTGGCTGCCGTTCGGTGGCGGTGCGCGGCGTTGCCTCGGTGCCGATTTCGCGATTGCCGAGATGGACGTCGTGCTGCGAACGGTGCTGCGCAACTTCTCGTTCCGAACCGACAACGCTGCCGACGAGAAGTCTTGCTTTCGGGGAGTCGCTCACACCCCTGGTCTCGGGGGCCGCGTGATAGTGAACCACCGGAGGTGACCTGATGTCTAAGCAGCTGATCAGCCCATCACACGTAGAAAAGCTCGAAATACGTTGCAATGTTGGTGATGTCATGGTCGCAAACCTTGCGGTCCACGTCGTGTTCCTGTTCGAGCGGCACCTCGACGCCGCGGCCTTGAGCAAAGCTTTCGCGGAGGCACTCACAAACCTTCCGGTCTTCGCGGGCCGAATAGCCATCGTCGACGGCCGGATGCGTATCCGCTGCGAGGGTCAGGGTGTGCCGTTTACGACAGTGACATCCACTCGGACGCGCCGTGATGCGATCCGCTCGGCGTCGGCGGACGCCGGACTATGGCTCATCGACCCGGTGAACGGCGCCACGGCCCGGTGGGGTTTCGGCCCGCTGTGCAAGGTGCGCGTTACCCATCTTGCGGACGATGCGACCGCAATCGGCTTCTCATGGCACCATGCGATCGGCGATATGCAAACGTGCATGCATTTCATGAATGCGTGGGCGTCTGCTGCCGCCGGCAAGCCCCTTGCTGAGCCACTAATCGTCGAAGACCGCGCTGCCTACCTCGACGAGCATCTGCCTGCTGACGGCGCTGTGCAGCCCGGTGTCCGTTGCCTGGGACTCGCAGAGCTCGCCCGCAGCGCACTATATTTGGCGAAAGATGCGCGCAAGCAGCGAACCCTGAGTCTCGAGTTCGGTGAAGGCGAGATCGACCGTATGCGCGACTCCTACCAGAGCCGGACAGCGTTGTCCGCGAATGATGTTGTATGCGCGCATGTTTCCGAAGCGCTGATGAACGTCGATTCAGCGGTCGATCGCCGCATCCTGGCGATCGCCGTAGACGCGCGAAATCGGTGTGGTCTCGATTCGATGTTGATCGGCAACATCTTCACGACGCTGGACCTCGACGTACGACGAGGACAATCCGCCAGTTCGATTGCCGAGCGCATCCGCAGCAACGTGAATCACTTCGCAGATGAACATTGCGACCTGCGGATCAATCAACGGTTCCTGGACGCTGCGGGGGCATGGAGAGCATCTCGCTGTGTGTCCACTGCCTTCGATCCGACCCGGTGGAACTTGCTTTTGTCGAACTGGAGCGGCTTTGGCTTGTATCGCCTCGAATTCCAGGAGACCTTCCCGTCGTACTGCATGCCATTGATGAAACTACCTGTTGCGGGGCTCGGTGCCTTGACCGAAGGGGCGGGTGGCCGCGGATTGGTCTTTCGAATCTCACTGCCGCCTAAGGACTTCGCGGCCGCGTCAAGTCCCGTGGTTCGGGAACATCTCCGTCGGTTTCGGTCTGTCGGCGACGGCATGTCGCGGTTGCTCCCTGATCATCCGGGCTAACTGGTTCGCAGCACGTCGACTGTCTCAAGCCGCCGCGATTGGACTGTGGGGTACACCGCAGCCGCCAACAGCAACGCCACCACGGCCGCCACTCCGGTTCCCAGTGAGGGCAGCGATAGACCCCACTCGATCTTGATGCCGTAATAAACCGGTGAGCCCAATGACCACAGATACGTGAGGCCGACGCCCCCAAGCACAGCAAGGCCAGCCACCAACAAACCCAATAGTGCTGCGTTGGAGACGATTACGGCCTGTTCTTGCCGGCTGGTCGCACCGATCGCCCGCAGCGCGGCCCGCTCACGCTTTCGCTGCACAAGCGCCAGCACGAATACGTTCAGCACGCTCAAGCCGGCGGCTGCCATCACGACATACCCCGCGACGGTGAACGGCTTCAGGAAGCGGGTGATCCCGGTGGTTGCCACCGAGTGCCACTGTTCGTTGTCATACACCGACAGCCCCGCGTCGAGGTCGAGGAAATCACGTCGATGGGTGGTCGCGTCGGCCGGCGACGGGTAGGCGACCGCAACTTGATCACGTACCGCGGCCCAATCAGAACGCGCCCGTTGTTGAGAGACCAGGACGATGTCGCCCTCGGCGGCGTCGTTGACCATCAATGACTTGACGATGCCAGCCACCCGGTAGCTCTTCGGTCCACTGACCGTAGGCAGATCGACGGTGTCGCCCGCAGCGACTCCGAGCCGGCTGGCCGCAATCTGACTCAGGCCAACCTCGCCCTCTCGCAATCCCTTCCACAATCGTTCTCCATCACCGGGTGGCGATTCATACAGCGCCTGGCTATACCAATCACCCGGCGTAACACCGACGAGCAGCCGGGACGACGTCCCAGAGGAAATCGTCGATCGCCAGCGCGACGAGACGCTCCGACCGGCCGCGGCGCCGTTCACCGATTCGAACGTCGCGTCGGAGATCCGGCCGTCCCGCTGATCCAGCACTGATTGGGCCGCGATCAATAGGGCATTGGGCAGCCGGTCGGCCTTCTGCGCGGCGACCTCCCTCGCGCCGAGTAGTTGCATACTGTGTGAGCCGATGGCGAAACTGGTGCCTTCGGTAAGTAGCGCGGCCGAAAAGGCGAAAAGTACGGCGTAGCGCCGAAAATCGGCGCCCAGCAGGCGGCCGACCGCGGGACGTGCGAGCGTTAGCAGGGCGATCAACGGCCCAGCAGCGCGCGGAGCGATCCACATCGCGACCAACACCACGCCACACAACGCGACCGTCAAACCACCGATGCCCGCGTTCAGCGGCAGACACCCACGCTCGAATATCTTCGAGACGACAACGGCGCCCGCCAGCAGGCTCACCCCGGCCAGCAGCGGCCAGTTGGGAATGTCCCTGGCGCGCTGCACTCCGCCGGCGCTCGCCATCGATGCCAGCGGCCCATCGCGAACCAACCTGACCGCGGGCCCGACCATCGCCAGAATTCCACAAAAAATCCCCGCGCCTGCCGCGATCGCGATGAGGTTCGGTGTGAATTGCGCGGCGATGGTGGCGCCTGACCCGGCCAGCATGGACTTTCCGAAAGTGTCCACCAAGTACGTCCCGAGCATGAAACCACTTGGTAGGCTGAGCAATCCGCCTAGCAGGCCCACTACGGCGCCTTCGCACAGCATTCCCCCGAACAAGCCGACGGGCTTGGCGCCGATCGCGCCAATCGTCCCCATTACCGCCCGGCGGTCCTCCACGGCAAGCAGGATGGTGTTCACGGCGATGAGGATGCCGACGATGATCCCGGCCAGTGCCGTGAGGTTGAAGCTCTGAGCGCCATTCTCGAATACCGTGGGCAGGTGTGGCTTGGGCGGTCCTGCCGTCGCGACGCCGGCGATGACCCGAGCGACACTCTTCTCGACATCCGCGCCGTGCATTGGCAGGACAAACGCGGACGTGACGAAGCCGGGTGCGCCGAGCAGGCCGGCGGCCAGCTCCGCAGAAGGGGCTAATAGCACGTACCCGTTGTTGATGCCTTCGACGCGATCGAACTCCGCAAAAGTCCAGCCCAGGTGCGCAGAACCCGGAGGCATGCCGGGGATGCGCAACTCATCGCCAAGCCGTAGGCCGTGCCGCTGCGCGATGATCGCGGGAACCTGCAGCGGCACCCCGGGACCGCCCGCAGGTGTCACGTTGCGGGCGCGCTGCTCACAGTCGAAAGAGCCGACCAGCAACTCGATCTGACACGATCCGCCGAGCAGGAAGAACCCGTGCGTGCCACCGGCGGACGTGTTCACGGGCATCAAGCCGGCGACGATGGGGATGACCGCTTCTGCCCCAGGCACGTCGGCGTGTAACCGGTTTACCGTCTCGACCGGCAAGCGGCCGGTGACATTCGGCCTCACCTCGAGTGCGCCGCTGCCGGCCGCGCGGCTGAGCGATGGGCCGTAGGACTCGAACGGACGGTTGAGTTCGGCTTTGAGCATCAGGACGCCGAGGACCACGGATACCCCGAGCGCGACGCCGACGATGCTGAGTAACGTTCTGCGCCAATCGGCGATCAACGCCGCAAAGTGGATGCGCCGCAGTGCCATCCACGCGGCGCGCGGCGAACTCACCACGGCCCCGGTAGGGGCGCGACGGTATCGACGGCGTGCGCGTGCCCGTCAACCAGGTGCAGCTCGCGGGTGCCGTAGAGCGCCGCGGTCCGGTCGTGTGTCACCATGACGACCGCCGCGCCGTCCTCGTCGGAGACGGTACGCAAGAGGTCCAGGACATCGGCCGACGAGCGGCTGTCGAGGTTTCCGGTCGGCTCGTCAGCAAGGACGATGGACGGCCTCGCCACGAGCGCGCGCGCCACCGCGACACGTTGCATTTGCCCACCGGACAATTCGGCCGGCCGGTGCCGGGCCCGGTCAGCGAGCCCGACTCGGCGCAGTAATTCCTCTGCGCGGGCGTCCGCTGACCGGGCCGACACCCCGTCAAGCACCAGTGGTAGCGACACGTTCTGCACGGCGGTCAGCATCGGCACCAGATTGAAGAATTGGAAGACGAATCCGAGATTGCGGCGTCGGAACGCGGCGCGCGCGCCGGCACCCATGCCCCACATGTCCTGCCCCGCAACGGCTACGGCGCCGTGGTTCGGCGCGTCCAGTCCGCCGGCGATATGCAGCAGTGTCGACTTGCCGGCACCCGATGGTCCAGTCACGACGACGAATTCGCCTGCATTCAGGGTGAAGTCGAGGTCATCGAGCACCTGGACTTGCTCATTACCCCTGCGATAGGTTTTGCTGACACCTGTTAGTTGAAGTACCGGCGTCATCGAACGATCGGCGTGCCCAACCCCTCGATGGGCACGCCCAAACTGCTTGACACGTATTTCAGACACCTCACGCCTCTCCCTTCGCTTCGTGACTGCTTGATCGTCACTTGCGGATGGATGCGGGAGCGCAGTAGCGAGGTACTGCACTCTTGAGAGGCAGCAGCGGCCGCACAGACAATCAGGCCTGGCCGTCCACGCTCTTCGCGTTCTGCCGGCTGGGTAGCAGGGAGGCGAGTTCATCGCGGCTGGAGGTGCCCGTCCTCGCCATGGCCCGGTAGATATGGCTTTCAACCGTGCGTACCGATAGCGTGAGCCGCTTGGCGACTGCGCGGTTGGACAACCCTTGACCGATCAGCATGACTATCTCTCGCTCACGATCGGTCAGCGGAACGGGCTCGGCAACCTGACGAAGCGCCGGAGTCATAGCGCCACCAGTTTGCTCGGCCAGCTCGGTCGCGCGCGTCAGGCATCTCAATGCCGAGCCACGCAAGCCCTGGTTGCGAAACACCAGGGCGGCCTGGGCAGCAGCATCGACGGCGGCAAGCAGGTCGCCTATGCGCTCGAATTCTTCAGACACCGACATCAATTCAGCGGCATTGCCCTCCTTAAGTGCGACCGCGAACCGTCCTGTCAAACCAGCCCGTGGACCCTCAACGATCGATTCGAGTTCGCACAGCCTCGCCGCGGCGGTGCGGTCGCCGAACTGAGTGGCGGTCTGCAGGCACGTCACCTCAGCCGCGAATTGCCCCTTGGCCGAGGCTCTTTCAGCTGCCGACAACAAGACGGCGATTCCCTCGCTTACGGCACCCTGACTCGCAGTCACCCAGGCGCGGGCCAAGGCGCTCTCGTAATCGAGTGACCGAAAGGTCCGTCCCACCTTGTCGAGGGCGGCAAGCCCAGCGGCTGCGTCGTCAGTCGAACCGCGCATCGCGAGCACTGTCGTGTGTGGGACCTGATACCGATACCCCCAACCGGAGGCATGCGTAGCCGAGAGTCCCTGTGCCGCGTGCTTCAACAGCACGCCGGCAGAATCGAGGCGACCGGCACCGAGCGCGGCGCGGCCGGCCACCGCCGCACCGAGTAACTGCGCGGCCCCGGGGAGCTCGGCCGCCTGCCGTCGCACGCGGTCGGCTACCTCCTGAGCCTCGTCAATCCGGCCGGATAGCAGCAATGCCCCAACGTGCGCGTCGGCGATGTTGAACCTCATATGCGGAGCGTCAAAAGAGCGCGCCGCGTTGACATATCCCGCTTCCGCGGCCGACACGGCTTCAGTGGTGCGCCCGGCATCCGCATAAATGACGGCCGAGACCCAGGCGATCTCCGCACCGACGACGGGCGGCAAGTCTTGCAGAGCAAACTTTTTTGACGCTTCGATCGCCATCTCAGGCTGGTCTGTCGCAAACCAGTACACGGTGAGAAAGGCGTCGATGTAGTTGCGCGCCTGCCGCGATGCCGTGCGTGATGCCCCATCGATGATTTCTTTTGCACGCGGGGTGTCACCGAGCGCCCAGAGCATGTTGCTGGCCCGCAGGAACGCCAGCCTGGCGCGATCGACATCGGTCAACTCGCCGGCGGCAATCGAGCCGAGCACTGTCTCTGCTTCTTCCCCGCGGCCAAGCCAGGAAAGCGCATGCGCGCGAACAAAGTTCGGTTCCGGACCTGCGCCGGCGCGAATCGCCGCGTCGGCGAGTCGATCAGCCAGCGGCAGATCCGCCAGCCAGATGGCGCCGTGCGCCGCCCTCACGAGCAGGTCGACGTCAGGAGAAAGGTCGGAGTCGAGACTCAATGCGGCACGACGCACCACAACTTGTATGTCGTCGTGGTCGTCGGCTGAGGCGAGCTCGGCCGCGACGAGCCCGCGCAGCCGTCGCAGGCGGGTCGGTGCCGCACGCCTGCGGCGCACCTCCCCGTAGAGCGGATGTGCCACCCGCACCTCTACGCCACCGACTACAGGTTCGAGTGTGATGAGCTCACGGGTGTCTGCCTCCTCGATCGCCACCGGATCGGCGATGCGCCGCAGCGCGGCCAATTCGATGGGCTCTCCCACCGCCAGGGCGTCAATCACCTCGCTCACCGGTCCGGGCAGGGCTCCAATGCGGGATTCGATCAGCTCGACCAGACCGGGCGGCAGGACGGGATCACCGAGCCAGCGCCAGTACCCGTTGCGTTGGACGATTCGGCCGTCGGCGACCTCTTGCTCCACGATGTTGCGGAGATACAAAACGTTGCCGCGCGTCAATTTCCACAACCGCTGGGCGGCATCTGGATCCACCGGTCCAGCCAACGTCTCCGACAACAGCGTGTTCGATTCCTCGACCGACAGCGGGTGCAGGTCAAGCCGGTCGAACTGGCCGCCCTTCCATATCTCGCGTACAGCAGCGGCAATCGGCTCACCGTTGCGGATGGTGACAATCACTTTTGCGGCTCTGCGCTGCACAATCTGGTGCACCACGAAGATCGACAGGTCGTCGAGCAAATGCACGTCGTCGACACAGACCACCACCGGGCGGCCCGACGGTGCGGCCGTCAGCGACTCGATCACGCCCCGGAGCAACTGGACCGTATCGGTGATACCCGACGGCGCCCACGCGGTGAATGCCCCGAGCGGAATGCCCCGCGCCGACGATGTGCCAGCCGCCCAACGGCATTCGCGTAGATGAGACTCATTGTCCGACAGAGCTTCACGAGCGACACGAGTCTTACCCACACCGGCCGCACCATAAAGGACAATCCCGGAAACATCTGGAGCCGAGACGGCGGCCTTGACCGCCGCAATCTCCCTCGAGCGACCGATCAACGGCCACGACAAGCGCACCTCTAGGAGCCTAAAGGCGCAGCCATGGCGACGCGGAGCATCGGACGACTTGGCGCAGAATCGATGACCTCGACAATGGCGCGGTGCAAGGTGTTTGCAGTGGACATGCGCCGCCGCGGCACCGAGGGATGATGTCATTCATGGTCGCCGTCTATCGCGCTCCGATGCGTTCCCGCGATGATGCCGTCGAGGTGGAGGCCACCATCGATCGCGCTCGTCGGCTGGGGCTTTGCGGGTTCGGACAGTTCGCGAGTCGGTCCTCCGAGCATGAGCGACTCACCCGCCGCGTTGATCGATTCGCTGAGCTGCCCGAGGGCTCATTCGTCTGGACCCGTGACCCCCGCGGGTGGTTTTGGTTGGGGCGTGTTTCCGGCCCGTATTTCTACGACACCGACCAAACCGCGGTGGCTGTCGACTTGGTACATGTTCGACCTTGCGAGTGGCTGCCGGTACCGATCCTCGAGCAGGATGTGCCGGCCGCTGTGATCGCCACCTTCGGCCGGGGTGGACGGAATTTTCAGGAGATCCATCACCCCTCGATTGGCGAAGAGACACATAGGATTTGGGATGGGCGGTTACGTTAGGTCGGCGATGAGCTGCTCCAGCCTGGTCGCGTCCCGTTGCCTGACCTACGACGGACGATCAAATAGGTCGCACCGTGATCGCAGCCATGCGAAAGTTCCCCGATGACGAGAACTGTCGCGGTGATCGGGGCTGGACCCGGTGGCCTGATCGCGGCGCGCTGGCTGCTCTCGCAGGGATTCGAACCGACCATCTTCGAGCAAGCACCCATGCTGGGCGGGCAATGGACCGGGCTTGCTGGCCAGAGCGGTGTGTGGCCGGCTATGCACACCAACACCAGCCGCATCATGACTGCCTTCAGCGACCTCAAGCACGACTGTGACCTCGTTTACCCATCGAATCGCGACATTCTCAATTATCTGCGTCGCTATGCCGACATGTTCGGCCTGGCATCGCGCATCCGGTTCAACAATCGGGTCGAATCCCTCCGGCCAGGCGGCCAGAGGTGGCTCGTTGGTCACTCCGGCCACGATGAGAGCTTCGATCGCGTGGTGGTGGCGACTGGCAGGTTCCACGCGCCCGCGGTCCCCCCGGTTGCGGGGCTCGACACGTTCAGCGGCTCGGCGGGCGTCATTTCCACCTACGACTACAGAGGACCCTCGCCTCACCGGGACGAGCGGGTTCTTATGGCAGGTTGCGCAGTCAGCGCTCTCGAGATCGCTTCCGAACTAGCCCAATTCGGCACGGCGCGTGTCGTCGTGACCCAGCGGCGACAAAGGTACGTACTACCGAAGTTCGCTTGCGGAGTTCCATCCGATCACCGGATCTTCACGCGATACGGAGCCCTCGCGAACGAGACTCTCCCAGCTGCCGAGATCGACCGACAGCTGAAGGAAATCGTTACCGAGGCCGGAGGGAGCCCGGAGCAGTACGGCGCACCCGCGCCCGACCCGTCGCTTTTCGCCGCTGGGATCACCCTCAACCAGCAGTACCTACCGCTCGTGGCCGAGGGGCGAATTACGGTGCGCCCCTGGATGAAACGCATTGAGGGTTCGACAGTAACCTTCGCCGACGGGCACGCCGAGGAGTTCGACGGGATTGTGCTCGGCACTGGGTTCGATCTGTGTCTACCGTTTCTCAGTGAAAACATCCGGGACGTAGTCAACCTCGACGCAGTACACCTCGACGCCGACCGTTACACATTCCACCCTGACCTCCCCGGGCTGGCCTTCATGGGCATGTGGGACCAGTCGGGCGGATACTTTGTGCCGCTGGAACTTCAGGCCAGGTGGATCGCATATACGTGGGGCGGCACGATCGCGGCGACTTCTGAAACCGACCAGCGGTTGTCAATCAATGCTTACCGCTTGCGGCGAGGGATGTCGCAGAAAACTCGGATGAATTTGGTAGCTCTCACGTTTGCTCGAGCCGCCGGGGTCGAGCCGCAGCTAGACAACTGGCCGCACCTGCACCGCGCCCTGCTTTTTGGTCCGCTCGCACCGAGCTGTTTTCGGCTCGAGGGTCCGGACGCGCTGCCCGATGCGCCGGCCCGATTCGAGCGCGACGCCGCCGCCTTTGGTGCCATCACGTCAAACGAGCTGACCGAGCGTGAAAGAAACTATTGGTCGCTCGTCGAATCCGCGGCCTCCACCGAAAACGACGCGGGCTGTGATCGCAACGCACGGAGTGCGCCTTAGAGGCCTGCCCTAGTGGGGTAGGAGAAAGACATCGTTGAGGGTGACGGTGCGTAGGTTGCGTGCGCGGATGAGATCGCGGAGTTGCTCGTAGACGTGGGTGACCGGCGGGTGGTTGAGGTGTCCGATCACGATCGCCTGCCCGGTGAAGTACCGCTGGGCCATCTGGACGATGAAGTCCTCTTTGACCACGGTGGAATCCGACAGCGAACCTAACCACAGCGTGATCGCGGTGTAGCCGAGATCGGCGGCCACGCGATCAACGGTCGAGTTGTGCTTTCCGTAGGGGGGCCGAAAATATGGCCTCGCGTCTACCCCGAAGGTGTTTTTCAAGAAGTCGTCGTTGCGGGAGATCTCATGGGCCACTCGGCTTGCCGGCACCTTGGTCAGGTACGGGTGCGACCAGGTGTGGTTGCCCAGCTGGATCTGGCCGGATTCAACCAGCGGCCGCAGCAATGCCAGATTGTCCGTCCACGAGGGGTACGTGCCGTTGACGAAATAGGTCAGCCGTATGCCGGTATCTCTGGCGAACTGTGTATAGAGCCGCACTACGTCAGTGTTCACGCCGTCATCAACGGTGAGTGCCAGCAGATTGCCATCCCCAGGCAGCTTGTTGAGCACACCGCCACCGGGCAGCGGCACCCGCACGATGGGCGCGGGCTGCGATTTCGATGCACCAGGGAGGACCCTGCTGCCCCCCTGTGGGTGCGGCGGGGCGGCTGCCCCAGCCGCGGCCGTCAAAGGTCGTGGCGGATTGTCGAATACCCCACCCGTCGCGGCCATGCCGGCGAGAACGGTGGCAGAAAGCGCCCCGAAAAAACGGCGCCGATTCAGCTCGGACATAACGCGGCGCGGTGTCGGGGGCCAGTGGTGATCGGCACTACGCGCGATCCGAGAAGGCTCGGCCCTGCCTCACCAGGTCGCCGATTGTGCTGACACATAGAAGTAGATGATGCCATCACGCAACCACACAACCCTGAACAAGGCTGCGCGTCGTTCGATTACGTAACCAAAACATCGTCGGACCCGACGAGCGCGACCCTCACCGCCGCGACGCCTGATGAAAAATAAAACTGGCCAGAGCCTGTGGCTCTGGCCAGCATCTTCACTGTGGAGCTGCCCGGAATCGAACCCACCCAAAAATCGCAGTGAGCTGCGTAAACGTTGAATTTTATACATGCGAAACGACGCGAAACGACGCCCAAGAATCTGCGGATCCGCGGAAGGTGTTGACGGCATCGCCGTGCGCTGGCCTGCTGCGGACGCGAGATTCGTCAATCTCGGCTCCCGGCCTTCAAGGGTCCTTTAACGATGGTCAACACTTTCGGGAGCCCCGCGGCGTTCACGGTGATTCAGGCACAAAATTTCAAAGACTCGCGAATGTCGGCTCTTCCGAGACATCCAGTGGCAATATGCCCTCCTGCCGTTGCTGGCTCAATTGAGACGACAAATGAGGGTCTCGAAACACGTCTCGAACGCCCGCGCCTACGCGTGTTCGAGATGACCGCGCAAATTCCGGAGGCAATGCCAGCGTTCGTACCATGAACCTGGCTGTAGGAAGAGAGAATTGACTTAGCTATGGCTGGGCGAGTCGAAGGCAAGGTCGCGTTCATCACCGGGGCGGCGCGCGGTCAAGGCCGCGCGCATGCGGTGCGATTGGCGCAAGAGGGTGCCGACATCATTGCCTTCGACATCTGCAAACCGATCGAAGGATTCTTGAACCCGCCGTCCACGTCGGAGGACCTGGCCAAGACCGCGGATCTGGTGAGGGGCCACAACCGCCGGATTGTTACTGCCGAAATAGACGTGCGTGACTACGAAGCCCTCAAAGCAGCAGTGGACAGCGGGGTGGAAGAGATGGGCCGGCTGGACGTCATTGTGGCCAATGCAGGCATCAGCAATGCCGGCAGCGACGACGGCGGCACACTCGACAAAGTGAGCGAAAGAGCCTGGCAGGACATGATCGATGTGAACCTGTCGGGCGTGTGGAAGACCGTGAAAGCCGGTGTGCCCCACATATTGGCGGGCGGTCGCGGGGGTTCGATCGTGCTGACGAGCTCGGTCAATGGGTTCAAGGCCTACAGCAATCTCCATCTCGGTCATTACGTAGCTTCCAAACACGGTGTCGTTGGCCTTATGCGGGCGTTCGCGGTCGAACTGGGTCAGCACATGATCCGCGTCAACTCGGTGCACCCCACGTTCGTGAACACTCCGATGCTGCTGAATGAAGGGCTCTACAGAATGATCCGCCCGGACCTGGAAAATCCCGGCCCTGACGATTTGGCCCCGTTTTGCCAGACCTTCCACACGCTGCCGATCCCGTGGGTGGAGGCGGAGGACATCAGTAATGCGGTGCTGTTCCTTGCGTCCGACGAATCCCGCTACATCACCGGTGTCCCACTGTCGATCGATGCGGGCCAATGCCTTAAATAACTGCGTTTCCAACCGATCTCGCGGCTGACGCACCGGATTTCACCATGACATCCCGCGTGCCCGCTCGCCGAGGCGGGCCAGCCTCACGCGACGAAACGGACCGATCGCCCAAGAGGCACAGCAGGACGTGCTGGTCAACCGGTCGAAGAGACGTGGGCGCGTGTTGATGACATCAACAAGCCTGCGTAAAAGCATGGCGGTGGTACCACTGTTCGCCGCGCCAACACCGACAGCTGCGAGCGCGGCTCCGACGAACTCAGAGAAGGTGCCGCCGTCTGGTATTGGACTCGAGATTCTCACTGCGGGTGGGTCGCCAAATAGTCGGTGACGGGTATCGGCGCGGTCGCCGCGTAACCGATGGGCAAAAGCACATCACCAGCAATCGTGCGGTAGTAGATATCCCACCGGTAGTAGCCGGCGAACCTAGCGACATCGGCGGCGAGAGCTGCGGCGTAGTCGTTGACCGCCCGGACATACCGGTCCCAGTTGTTGTATCGAAGCAGGGCGCGGTCGTGGTCCTCGGCGAAGCCGTTGGCGGCGAGGTAGCGACCGGCCGCCATGATGCTGTCGTGCGGTGAGAGGATGTCGCCGCCGCCGTAGGCGGCGAACGTCGAGGGCAAAAATTGCATGGGGCCTTGCGCGCCGGCGGGGCTCACGCCGACGACGCGGCCCAGCCCGGTCTCGATCAAGTTGATCGCCGCAAGATAGTTCCAGCCGACGCCGGTCGCCGCCTGCGCTTCGCGGTAATAGCGGAGCAGCTCGTTGGCCGGCACCGGCGGGTCAATGCGCCACGCGGGCAGCGTGTCCTGCGGCAGGCTCGCGGCCGGCCCGAAAAATTGCCGTTGCGCGTCGACGTTGCGGTCATAAATGTCGAGCAGCAACGGCGGGATCCGCGGGCGCGTGATCGCATCCCACCCGGGATGGCAACCGAGGGCGCGGTAGGCCGCTTGCTGGCGGTGCGCCGCTTCGGTTAGCAGTGCCTCCGACGACGTCGGGTCGCGCAGCGCCTGCTCGTCGGCAACCAGGTCGTCCGCCAGTTGCACGGGGTCGGATGCCAGCCGCCGGGGCGCGGGCGGGAGCGCGGTCGCTGCTGTGGGCGACTTCGCGGTCGGCGTCGGCGCGGTCGACGCGCTGGTCGACCCTGAGCAGGCTGCGAGCGCGAACGTTATCGTGACGACGAGCAGCGTCACGCCGCAACGCATCACAGCGTCATGCGTCAACCAAGAGGGCGTAAAGTCGGCCGCGCACATACTTTCTCCCGCGTTGCCGATCCGCTGTCTCCGCATTCACTAGCCCCAGTCGACGTTGGGCTGCTGCGAGTCGGAGGATGCCACAGCCGCATCCTCGCCCGGGCAGCTAACGCCATCAATGTAACAACGCCGTGACAACATCAATGGCGATCCGTTGTGAGCATTCGCCGCGATCGGGAGCCGGGCAGCGGATAATTCAGGTATGTCGGAGCGCGCGCCGACTTCGGCAACGGTTACCAAGCTCGCGGGATGCTGCCTGTTGGCCGCGCTGCTGGTGGCGGCATTGATGTTCCCAGTCGCGGGCGGTATTGGGCTGTTGTTCAACCGCGCCTCCGACGTTGTCGCCGCCGACTCCGCACAAATCCTCCAAGGTGACATCCCGCAGGTCTCGACGATGGTCGACGCCGCCGGAAACCGGATCGCCTGGCTGTATTCCCAGCGGCGATTCGAGGTCCCCACCGACCAGATCGCCAACACGATGAAGCTGGCCACCGTGTCAATCGAGGACAAGCGGTTCGCAGAGCACAACGGGGTGGACTGGCCGGGCACACTGACCGGCCTGTCCGGCTACCTGTCTGGCAACCTCGACACGCGCGGCGGCTCGACCATCGAACAGCAGTACGTCAAGAACTACCAGTTGCTGGTGACCGCGCGGACCGAAGCCGAGAGGCGAGCCGCTGTAGAAATCACACCGGCGCGCAAACTGCGCGAGATCCGGATTGCGCTGACGCTCGACGAGAAGCTGTCCAAAGCAGAAATGCTCACCCGCTACCTCAACTTGGTGTCGTTCGGCAACGGTGCGTTCGGTGTGCAGGATGCCGCTCAGACCTACTTCGGCGTCAACGCCTCCCAGTTGAACTGGGAGCAGGCCGCGCTGCTGGCCGGCATGCTGAAGTCGACGAGTGCGCTCAACCCCTACACCAATCCCGAGGGGGCCCTGCAGCGGCGAAACGTGGTGCTGGACACCATGATCGACAATCTCCCCCAGTACTCCGACGAATTGCGTGCCGCCAAGGCCCAGCCATTGGGCGTGCTACCGCACCCGAATGAGCTGCCGGGTGGCTGCGTCGCCGCCGGCGATAACGGCTTCTTCTGTGACTATGTGCTGGACTACCTCTCACGGGCCGGCATCAGCGCGGAGCAGGTTGCCCGCGGCGGTTATCTGATCCGCACGACGCTGGACCCCATGGTGCAGACGTCCGTCAAGCGAGCCATCGAAAAGTTCGCCAGCCCTACGCTCGACGGCATCGCCAGCGTGATGAGCGTGATCAAGCCCGGCAAGGACGCACATCGGGTGATGGCAATGGCCAGCAACCGCACCTACGGCCTCAACAGCGACGCGCGCGAAACGGTGCAGCCGCAACCCTTTTCGCTCGTCGGTGATGGGGCAGGCTCCATCTTCAAGATCTTCACCACAGCGGCGGCGTTAGACATGGGCATGGGTATTAACCAGCAGCTGCAGGTGCCGGGCTTCTTTCAAGCCAAGGGCTTGGGCAGCAGCGATACGCCCGGCTGTCCGAAGGAAACCTGGTGCGTGGCAAACGCGGGCCGCTACCGCGGTTCGATGAACGTCAGCGATGCACTGGCCACTTCGCCGAATACCGCGTTCGCGCGGCTGATCCAGCTCATCGGGGTGCCGCGTGCGGTCGACATGGCGGTCCGACTGGGACTGCGGTCCTACGCGATTCCGGGAACGGCGCGCGTCTACGACTCGACAAGCGACGAAAGCTTGGCCGATTTGATCAAGCAACAGAACATGGGCTCGTTCACTTTGGGTCCATTCCAACTCAACGACCTCGAGCTCGCCAATGTGGCAGCGACCCTCGCGTCCGGCGGCATGTGGTGCCCGCCGAGCCCGATCGACAAGATCCTCGACCGCAAGGGTCACCAGGTGTCCGTGAGCACCGAGGCCTGTGACCAGGTGGTACCGGAAGGACTGGCGAACACACTCGCGAACGCTTTGAGCAAGGACGACCAGGGTGCCGGCACCGCCGCCGGCTCGGCCGGCACCGTGGGTTGGACCCTGCCGCTGTCGAGCAAAACCGGCACCACTGAGTCGCATCGATCCTCCGGATTCGTAGGCTTCACCAACAAATACGCGGCGGCGAACTACATCTTCGACGACACCGGCGCACCCTCCGGCATCTGTTCATTTCCGCTGCGCAGGTGCGGTGGCGGCGACTTATACGGCGGTAGCGAGCCCGCCCGCACCTGGTTCGAGGCGATGAAGCCTATCGCTACGGCTTTCGGCGACGTGCATCTGCCGCCAACCGATCCGCGCTACGTCGGCGGCGCCTCGGGCGGCCGGGTACCCGATGTGTCCGGCCTGAAGGTGGACGAGGCGCGAAAACGGCTCAAGGACGCAGGTTTTCAGGTCGCCGACCAGGCCACTTCCGTCAACAGCTACGAGCCCTATGGTGTCGTGGTGGGGACCACCCCGAGCGGTCAAATCATCCCCGGGTCGATCATCACGATCACGATCAGCAACGGGAGTCCACCGCCACCGCCGCCTCCGGTGCAGCGCGAGCCGATTGTTCCGGTTGACGGTCCGAACAACCCAGACCAACCACCGCCGGGAAGTCCAATGGTCATCCAGATCCCTGGGCTACCGCCGATCGTGCTGGGGCCGCAACCACCGGCCGAACCACCTGGCTAGCCACTGCCTCACCAGATTCGATCGACACACTCGCCTCGATCACGACACCGCGCAACCGGTCACCAGTTTGCCGGAAACGCGATGCGGCGCCAGCTTGGTTTGGGGGACATAATGTAAGGGTGTGACCTACCGCACACGATGGAGGAAGTGACAGTTATCGCGCCCGCGCATCCGTCGAATGTCCAAGGAGGATCGCCGCATGGATGCATGGCTGATCTGGTTGATCATCGCCGTGGTGTTGCTGGTGGTCGAAATGCTCACGATCACCGCAGCGGTCGGGATGCTCGGTGTCGCTGCCCTGATCACCGCGGGCTTCGCCGCAATAGGACTACCGATTCCTGTCCAACTCGTTGCGTTCACAGTCGCCGCCACGATCGGTGTGCTGCTCATCCGCCCCATCGTCCGTCGAAACATGCTCCGGCCCCAGCTCGAGCGTTTCGGCGTAGAAGCATTGATCGGTAAACCCGCCTACGTCGTGTCAGAGGTGTCCCGGCTCGACGGCAGGATTCGCATCGGCGGTATCCGCGGCGAGGAGTGGACGGCACGCGCCTACGACCAAACCCTGGTGATACCCGCCGGAGCGACCGTCGACGTGCTGGAGATCAGCGGCACCACCGCGCTCGTGTACCTCCGGGAGTAACCCGTGGAAACTGCAACTGCTCTCTCTCTTATCCCTGGACTGGTCATCGCGCTGTTCGTAGCCTTCACCGTGCTGCGGGCGGTGCGCATCGTGCCACAGGCGCGTGCCCGCAACGTCGAACGGCTGGGCCGCTACGACCGCACGTTGCAGCCCGGCCTCAATTTCGTCATCCCCTACTTCGACCGGGTCTATCCGATGATTGACCTGCGGGAACAGGTGGTCTCGTTCCGACCGCAACCGGTGATTACCGAGGACAATTTGGTGGTCGAGATCGATACCGTGCTCTATTTCCAGGTCACCGACGCGCGCGCAGCCGCCTATGAGATCGCCAGCTTCCTGCAAGCCGTCGAACAGCTCACGGTCACCACACTGCGCAATGTCGTCGGGTCAATGGACTTGGAGCGCACACTCACCTCCCGCGACACCATCAACAGCCAACTCAGAGGTGTGCTGGACGAGGCCACCGGCAAGTGGGGGCTGCGGGTCAATCGGGTAGAGATCAAGGCCATCGACCCGCCGCAATCCATCAAGGACGCGATGGAGAAGCAGATGCGGGCCGAGCGCGACAAGCGTGCCGCAATCCTAGGCGCCGAAGGCCAACGCCAGTCTCAGATCCTTACCGCCGAGGGTGACAAGCAGGCCGCCGTCCTGCGCGCCGAGGGCAACCGGACCGCAGCGATCCTCAAGGCCGAGGGCCAGGCCCGCGCTATCGACGAGGTATTTCAGTCCGTGCACCGCAACGACCCCGACCCCAAACTGCTCGCCTATCAGTATCTCCAGATGCTGCCGCAGCTGGCCCAGGGCCCGGGAAACACGTTCTGGGTAATTCCAAGCGAGCTCACCTCCGCCCTGCAAGACGTGTCCCGCGCCTTCACCCAGGCGCTGCCCAAGTCATCGGCCACCCGCGAAGCGTCCCCTGACGACTTGGCAGCGCACGCTGCCGCCGATGCGGCTCAGGCGGCACAAGCCGCCGCCGATGCGCTCGAAGACGCGCCCGAGGCCGACGGCTACCAGATCGCGTCGCCATCGCGCCCGTAACGACCGGTCGGGATTGCATTCTTCGAATCGCAGCATGCAGCGGAAGGGCAGCGCGACTGATCATCCCGAACGGCGCCAGCCACTGCTTAAGTTGTTAGTGTGGCAGCTCGCGCCGTCTTGGCTACCCCATTGTCGGGGCCGCTGGCCAGATTCGGGAATGCAGGGGCTAGCGCCCTCGCTCTCTGGGCCGAGCATTCCGCAGTGAGCCTGCGGGTCATCGACGCTTACCCGTCCGCGGCGTCCGCGATGCGGGCCGCCGAGGCTAGCCGGCCGGACGTGGTGTTCGGGCCCTACGGTTCGGGATCGGCGCTGGCGGCCGCGGCCGCCAGCACAGGGGTCGTCTGGAACCACGGTGGCGCCACCGCTCGATTGGCGCGGCCGGCGTATCCGCGTGTCATCAACGTGGAGTCTCCCGCTCACCACTATCTCGCCGCGGTGCTGGAGACCCTTGCCGCCGACGGTCTTGGGGAGGGGTCGGAGGTGGTAATAGTGCACGTCGACACGGGGTTCGGCCGCGAGGTGGCTGAAGGGGCCGCGGTGGCGGCCAGGCGACTCGGTTTCTTGCGGCGGTTGGTCACTTTTCCGCCAGGGCGGGCGAGAGACGTGCTGGCGCAGATCCCGGCGGGCGATGTGCTGTTATCGGCCGGTTCTTTCGACGACGACGTCGCCATCGCGCAGTGGGACGGCGAACGCCGTTGGCGCGCAGTTGGATTGGTCGCGGCCGGAGTCGATGAGCTCCGGCACGCCATCGGTGATCGCGTTGAGGGGCTTTACGGACCGTGCCAGTGGTTCGACGAAGGGACAGATGATCCCGCGGACGGACCCACCAGCGAGTGGTTCAGCCAGTGTTACCGGGATGCGAATGGTGCTGAGCCGCCCTATCCGGCTGCTGCGGCCTTCGCCGCGGGTGTCCTTTGGCAGCGCTGCGTAAACGAGGCCGGAACTGTTGAATCGTTACCGGTGCGGGCCGCGTCACAACGACTCGACACCACCACCTTGTTCGGTCGGTTTCATGTCGACCCGGTCACCGGTGTGCAAACCGGCCATCAGATTCGCGTCGTTCAGTGGCTAGGCGGACAGCGGGTGCTGCTGGATCGGCCGCTTCGGAAGAACGGGTCACCTCCGGAGGTGCCGCTCTAGCCAGTGGCCTCCTGGTCCGCCCGAATGATGACGGCATTGTTGACGAGAAACATTCACCGAGCAGGGCTGCCCGCTCAGTCGGCCGTACTGTCCGTCATGGCGGCCAGGCCAGAAATAGCTACGCGGGCAGATCCACCCGCAGCGCCAGGTGTTCATCGAGTATCCGGCGCAGCGCGGCGTCCATCGGATGCGCAGATGCAAGGTCGCGGCCCAACCGGCTGTCCACCATGACTACCGCGCCCTCACGCGGTTCGGCGGTGTCGACCTGATCTACGAACGGATCGAACAGGGCGTGCGGCGTGGCCAGGTAATACAGCGCCCGGCGCGACTCGTTCAACGCGGCGGCATACATCAGTCCGTGTTGGGTGATCACGAAGAGTTCCGAGGTGATCCTGGCGTTCGGGGTCTCGGCTTTGCCCCACGCCATCGCGGCGCACCGGGTCTGTGCCAATTTATCCGGAACGTCGTCGGTCAGCCTGAGTAACCTATCGACGAGTACTCCACCCATTCGCGGATATGCGTCGATGGCGGGTCTGAAGTACCGCTGAAAGATCTCGCCGAAAAAGTCGTACAGTTGCTCGCTCATCGCGGCTCCCAGGTTTCAAACGGACACCTCAATTGTGCACCCATACCGTCAGCTGAGCACGTGCTTGGCCACAGGAGCCCCCCGCTGATGTCGATGTCCTTGGTCGCGGTGGGCAGGGCCCCCGGAATGCCCGATGAGGCACGGGCGAAGACGTTCGCAGGTGACGGCTGACGACACCAAAAATGGCCTCGCTCAACAGTTTTACAATGACGTGAGCATGGTCGAGATCATTGAGATCGCTAACCACGCCGCCCAGCGCGACCTTATCGTCGGCGAGTGGCTGCTGATCCCCGACCTGGCCAACGCTCACGGTCACCAGGTGGTAGCCGGCGAAACCTGGGAAGTCCTTGCCGAGCGCTGGTACGGCGAGTCCAGCCGGTTGCCGATCATCGCGATCGCCAACCGCATGGAAAATCAGGACCCGCCAGTCGGTCAGGCGATCATCCACCGCGCCTGAATCGGAGACACAGCGTGGTCGACGACGACACCCTGTGGCAACTTGCTTCCGACGACTATGGCGACCCGGGAGATGAGGAGCGCACAAAAACCATGGTGGAGATGATCGCGGCGGCCAACCACATCAACGACCCTGACAAGTTGGAGGTCGGACAGGTTTTGTTTTTCCCGTCATTTGACTGAACAAACCGGCACGACCAGCGCCACGTCCACGATGCGTTCATCTGGGCGCCGCGGTCGTGGCTATCTCCGATTCGTCGAGCAACATCGCGCCATTGACCAAAACCAGGTCAAACCACCGGTCTTCGGTACTCGACTGTCCGTCACGCCGGACATAGGTCAGCCGAGCGACCACGCTTGTAGCGTCTCGCGGACTGACCGAAATGACGCTCACCGATTGGATAGTGGCCCAAAAGTCGAGGTAATCGCGTAGTCCAGTTTGGTTCTGGTAGTGGGCGTCAAGCTTTGCCCAGGCATTTTCAGGTTGTGCTGGAAGGTCCGCGTAATACCCCTCGACAAAGTTGCGCATCCCGTCAAAGGTGATCGAAGGCGCGACCGATGTCGGTGCCGGTGTACTCGTGTTGCCGCTCGCTGAGCGGTCTTGCTGTTGCCATGGCCGCATGACAAGGACACCAACCGCAAGCAACAGCACCACGACTATCGCGCCTAGGAACACCCAGCGAGACCGTGGGCCACCCACGTCGGTGACATCGACTGCCCAGGGGGATTGTTCCGACGGCGGCGCCATCGGCAACTGAGACGTGATCTGCGCTGTGCGCCTTGGCTTTTGGCCCTCTCGCCCAGACAGGTCGATGGGAGGGTGATCGCTGGACCGAATGACGGCGGGGGGACTGTGGCCCCGTGCAGTCAGCGCGCGCTGGGCCGCTGCTGCGAATTCTCCAGCGCTGCTGTATCGCTCGTTAGGGTTCTTCGCCATTCCGCGCGCGATGACTTGGTCGAAGTCGGCGGCGATCTCTCGGCGCCGTTGGCTGGGGCGCGGGATCGGCGCGCTCAGGTGCGCGGTGATCAGCGCCGGCAGACCCGTTGCGCCGTACGGCGGGTAGCCGGTCAGGCATTCATACAAGACACATGCCAATGAATAGATGTCGGCGCGGTGGGTCGTCTCGCCGTTACTCAATCGCTCGGGGGCCATGTAGGCAAACGTCCCTACCGTGGCGCCCGAGCTGGTCAGGTTTGCGTCGGTGGCCGCGTTAGCGAGCCCGAAGTCCACCAGGTAAGCGAAATCGTCTGCGGTGAGCAAGATATTGGCCGGTTTGACATCGCGATGGACAATCTGAGCGCTATGAGCGGCATCGAGCGCAGCTGCGATCTGGCGCACGATTGCCACGGCCCGCGTCGGATTCAGCGAGCCCTCGTTGGCCAAGACCTGTTGCAGATTGGTGCCGTCGATAAGCCGCATGTCAATGTAGAGCGCACCGTCGATTTCCCCGCACTGGTGAACCGGCACCACGTGCGGCTCCCGCAGCCGCCCGGCGGCACGCGCCTCCCGGTATAGCCGCTGCCGGAACACCTGATTTTGCGAGTACGGAGCCGCCAGAAGTTTCACCGCCACCACACGGTCCATCACCATGTCTTCGGCCTCGTAGACCTCGCCGAATCCGCCCCTGCCCAGCAGCCGCCCCAGCCGGTAATGCCCGAAGCGCGAACCGGTCCGGAAACCCTGCGGGGTGTCGCTAGCGGTCGACTCGTCCACCACACCATCATCCCTGAGCCTCGCGAGCTGAAGCGCCGTCAGCGCATCAGCCATGTGCTTGCTGACGCACAGGATTGATCAGGTGGCGTCGCGGGAAGTCCCAGGTCGTGAGTTCAGCCGGAAGGGTGCTCGGGATGGTCGTAAACCATCCGCGAGCGTGCGACCCCCACCGATTGCACGAGGCGGTGTCGGGCGCGACCGTGCTGGTCACCGGCGCCTCGTTCGGCATCGGCGCAGCCACCGCGCGCAAACTCGCCTCGGCGGGAGCGACCGTGCTGCTCGCGGCCCGATCGGCGGACAAACTCGACGAACTCGCAGCGTCAATCGCCGCCGACGGCGGGCAAGCGGTGGGCTACCCGGCCGACATCAGCGACGAGGCCGCTGTCGTCGAATTGGCGAAACGCATCTGCGCCGAGCATGGCGCGCCGGACATCGTCGTCAACAACGCGGGCAAGTCGATCCGCCGGTCGCTGCACGAACAGTACGACCGCCCGCAGGACTTCGACCGCACGATCGGCATCAACTACCTTGGCCCTATTCGACTGCTGCTGGAATTGCTTCCGGAGATGCGGCGGCGCGGCAGCGGGCTCATTGTGAACGTGTCGAGCGTCGGCGTCCGCACCCCGCCGGGCCCGCGGTGGGGTGCCTACCAGGCGTCGAAGGGAGCGTTCGACATGTGGCTACGCAGTGTTGCACCCGAGCTGCACGCCGACGGGGTGGACGTCACATCGATCTACTTCGGAATCGTCAACACGCGGATGATGGAACCGACCAAGAGCCTGCGCAACGCGCCCGGCCTGTCTGCCGAGCAGGCGGCGGAGACCGTTGCGAGGGCGATCACCGATCGAACCCGCACGATCGCCCCCTGGTGGTTGTGGCCGGCCGAAGTCGCCACCGTCGTGCTGCGTGCGCCGGTGGAGCGGGCGACGCAGGTGTGGTGGCGGCGGCGCGCCAAGCACTCGGATTGAGCCGGCCAGTGGCCGGTGACACCGTCGGGCTGACAGACATCGCCGCGCGCCTGCCTGCCTTGGTGCTGGACGCGCCCGTCGTCGCGCGGGGCACTGCCAGGGCTTTTCTCGTCCGCGGGTCGGCAAAGAGGTCGATCGGCCGGGCCTTCCAAGACCGTGCGGCACGTTGCCCTGACCACGTCTTCATCCGTTTCGACGACGAGGCGCTGACCTACCGCCAGGCCAACGAAACCGTCAACCGCTACGCGGCCACGCTGGCCGAACGGGGCGTCGGTCGCGGTGACGTCGTGGGCGTCATCATGCGCAATTCGGCGCGAACCCTGCTAGTGATGCTCGCGGCGGTCAAACTCGGCGCGATCGCCGGAATGCTGAACGAAAGACAGCGCAGCGACGTGCTGGCACACAGCGTCGGGCTGCTGCATGCCCAGGTGATCGTCGGTGAGCAGGACCTGCTGTCCGCGGTCGACGAATCAAAGGCCGAAGTCGCCGACACCGTGACCATCGACGAGTTGGATCGCCTCTCTGCCGACGCGCCCACCGACAACCCGGCGGTGACGTCGTCGGTGCGGGCCAAGGACCCCGCGTTCTACATGTTCACCTCCGGCACCACCGGCGCCCCGAAGGCCAGTGTCATGACGCACTACCGGTGGCTGCGCGCGATGGGTGGGTCCGGCGCCATAGGCATGCGGTTGAGGAGCAGCGACACCGTGTACTGCTGTCTGCCGCTGTACCACAACACGGCGTTGACCGTGGCGGTGTCGGGAGTGATCGGCGCAGGAGCCACTCTTGCTTTGGGCCAGTCGTTTTCAGCGTCGAGGTTCTGGGACGACGTGACTCGGTACGACGCCACCGCCTTCGTCTACATCGGCGAGGTTTGCCGCTATCTGCTCAACCAGCCGGCGCGGGACACGGACCGAATCAACAAAGTGCGGGTGATCGGCGGCAACGGACTGCGCGCGGATATCTGGGACGAGTTCACTACTCGCTTTAACATCCCGCAGGTCTTCGAGTTATACGGGGCCAGTGAGGGAAACACGGGATTCGTCAATATCTTTCACATCCCCAAGACCGCTGGCCTCTGCCCTACCGCGGTCGCGTTCGTCGAGTACGACCCGGAGACCGGCGAGCCGGTTCGCGATGAGAACGGCCGGGTCCGCAAAGTGCGTCGCGGCCAGCCCGGTCTGATGCTGAGCAAGATCACCAAGGCGCAGCCGTTCGACGGTTACACCGATCCGGAAGCCAGCGAGAAGAAGTTGATTCGCAACGCTTTTCGCGACGGTGACGCGTGGCTCAACAGCGGTGACCTGCTGCGCCCACAGGGCTGGCGTCACGCTGTGTTCGTCGACCGACTCGGTGACACCTTTCGATGGAAGGGCGAGAACGTGGCGACCACCGACGTCGAGGCCGCCGTGGCGGCCGACCCGGGAGTCGAGGCGGTGACGGTCTTCGGGGTGAAGGTGCCCGGCGCGGACGGGCGCGCCGGGATGGCGGCCGCGGTGTTGAAGGCCGGCACAGAGTTCGACGGCGCGTCGCTGGCCCGCACCGTGTACGACCGCCTCCCTGGCTACGCGGTGCCGCTGTTCATCAGGGTCGTCGCTTCGCTGGAGCACACTGCGACGGTCAAGACCAAAAAGCTCGATCTGCGTGACCAGGGATACGGACCCGACGTCGACGATCCGGTTTATGTGCTCAACGGTCGCGAGGAGGGCTACGTCCCGTACTACGACGACTATCCCGACGAAGTCGCAGCCGGTGAACGGCCCGCACGGTGACATCGCCGCAGATCCGGGCGACGGCAAAGTGGAGCGGAGCTGACCTATGCATTCAGGTCGAGCAATTTGCTGGCGTCGCCGTCGGCGAGCGCGAGCAGGAACATCTTCCAGTACGGCGGAAACTTCGGGCCGGAGCGCCGCGGCAGGAAGTCCGACGTCACGTGCTGGCCCCAGCGGCCCCGAAACCCTGAGCGGTTATCGTCGGCGGGCCACCAGATTTGATTCACGCGGTCCACCAGGAAGTAGTACCGGCGCCCGTCGAGTTCAAGCCCTTGTTGTGATGTCCAGTCCTGTACATCCGTGCCGCCGTCGGGGATGGCCAGACCTGCGGGTCGCACCGTCTTGCCGGCGCCCGCTGCCGGCGGGGCCTCATCCGGGGTAGGGGCGTCTCTGGTGCCAACGCCCTCAAAACCCCCCCCTGGCAGCAAGCCCTCGAGACCCGCGGCGATCAACCCCGCGAGAGCGCCAAGACCCGCCATCTTGGCTAAGAAAGCTCCCGCGTCGGCGCCGAAGTCGTCCTCGGGTGGGTCGCTGAGGTCGCTTGGCGCGACGCTGGGCGTGTCGTACAGGGCGCACCCTTGCGAATCCTTTCCGTCGGGGAAGGGGAAGACCTCGTGTTTGCCGGGCGTCATGTACAGGCTGTGCGAACCGCGGGCCACGTAGAGGCGCGGGTGCTCGCCGACGACCTCCGGCTGATTGGCGGTGTCGCCCGACGCCGGCCGCCACGCCTCGACCTTCATCACAGTCAGGCCTTCGTCATCGAATTGGTACGGCCGGTACGTCAGAGTTCCGTTGATCGGAACCTGCACCGGCCGCGACCCCGTGTAACCGAAGAACCTCGGTGTGACCTGCGTGGTGTTGCCGGACCCTGGCGTGTCGAACATGATCGCCACGCATTGCCAGTCACCCGCATGACAGCCGGCTTCCATCGCCTCGATGTTCTGACAGAGATCGACCGTCTGGACGTGTGCGGGAAAGAATAGGTAGTAGCACAGCAAGAGCGGATTGCGGAACCGTGCAAGGATTTTCGTGAGATCGGGAGCGCTGACCTGTGCGGACAGCCGGTTGAGGCGATCGGTGTCGTAGAGCTCGGCGTGGTACCAGAAGCGACTGTCGCGCAGCGCCGGCTCGTTCTGGTAGCGGTTGCCAATCTCGTCGCGGTCGGCGTAGACGTTGGCGCTGCTTGCGGTGACGCCGGCTTCATGGGTGCCGCTTTTGTCTTTCCACCCACCGAGTTCCAGAAAGCGCTCGTCGCGCTCGTCCGCGAGGAGAAACTCGGGCTTTCCCAGGTAGTCCCCGGCCTCCCCCGCGGCGGCGGCCAGGTTGCCGGCCGGCACCATCGGCTGGCGTGGGAACGGATCGCCGGACATCCCGCCCCAGTTGTTCTTGTCGTCGAAGGCAGATCGCGACGCCCACAGCGCCGCGTGCTCGACCCAGCGCTTGGCATCGACCGGGAAGCAAGGCTCCTGGGGGTGAAAGAACAACACCGGCTCAAAGCGTCGGATCAGCGGCTCGTCCGGGTCCTGTGGTACTACCGGGCCGGGGCCGGGTGGTGGGGCGGGCAGGGCGGCGGCCTTGATCTCCAACACGATGGCCGCGGCGTTGGCTGCACCATTCCATGTCCAGCTGATCGTGGAAAGCGCTGTGGCCGAATCCTGCGTCTGCAGCGTGGCGCCCTTACCGAAAAGGTGATTCGGTGTCTGCTCGTCGATCTCCGTGAACCCTGCGCCGGGGTCCACCGGCCGTACCGGCGCGTTGAACAGGTCGAGCATGATCGCGCCGACACTGAGATTGCGCATCGGATCGGCGGATGGCATAAGGCTGGTACTCAATGCGGCGGCGCTGCCGGTGGCCAGGCCGCTCTGCGCAACGGCCGCGGCGCCCCCGCTCGCGCTGGCGTCGACGTTGTCGTACTCGAACAGCGACCACGCGCACAAATCCTGCGTCTCGCCGCCGAAGTCGATCCCGATCTGCCCGGCTGTCGGGGCGGGCGCCATCGACCGGAAGCAGGTCAGCCGCGCGTCGTTGCCGTTGGGTGTCGTTACGGTCTGCACCTGATGCCAGGTGAGACCGGTGCCGCTGATCGTCGGTGTCGTCGGGGTCCCGCCAGGAAAAGTCGGGCGGGTGTTGGCAACGAACATCAGTACCAGGGTGTTCGGGCCCGGCTGCACAATTGCCGTTTGATAGTTGGTGGCGTTGACAATCGAGTTGCCGGCAGTGAGCTTCTTGCGTGCCATGGTGTCAGGCCCCCCGGACGTGGCGCGCGATGGATTTTGTCAACACATCACCCATGTGGGTGAACTCCGGGTCGCAGTCCATTTTGGGGACGCGACCAAGAATCGTCTCCAGGCAGCTGTCGTTGAGCAAGGTGGCGACATCGGGATTCTGCCTCGGATCCAGTCCCACCAGCTGCAGATAGGACATGAGGTCGGCCATCAGCGGGGCGATGTCGGCGAGGTTTCCGTCGGCCCACAGCTTGCGGTACGTGTCGGAGGCATCCTGCCAGCGAGCCCGGGTCTGATCGCCGGCATTGAGTCCGTCGCGAACAATGCTCTGGACCGCGCGAATCAGTAAGTCGCGCAGGTGTTTAGCGCAGTCACGGTTTTCACGGAGAGCCGAGCCGAGTTCGCGGCTCCACCGCGCCCAGCAGTCCTTGACGTTCTCGTCGACCGGACGGCCGGCGAATTCCTCGCCGACGCGGTAGGGGTTGATACGCCAGATTTTTACGTCATCGATGCGGCCCGCAACGCTGAGTTGGCCCGCGGCGTTGCTGCCGATGCTGACGCTGGCTGGGGCGTCGATAGGGCGCATGGGCATGGTGACCTGGTTGACCTTTGCGCCGTTGATGTGGAGCTCCATCGTGGATGCTCCATCGCACAGAAAACCGAGCGTTATCCATTGGCCGGTGGGGACGAAGGGGGCGCTTCCGAAGATTCCGTAATGCTCAGCGGACGACTTAAACCATGCCCCGAAGCCCCCGTTCGAGAGCTGAGCGACTCTGAATGAGTCGCCGTCGACCAGCGTGTTCTGTCCTACAGGGCTGTCGAGGTTGCAGACGAACTCCCCTCGGATCCCGCCCACCGGATGCCAACTTTTCGACCCCGACACCCGAACGCTGCTGCCTGGGTGGAATGTAACGGCGCCCGAGCCGGCCGAGATCCCGTTGACCAGGAAGTCACTGTCGGCCAGGTTCACCGCTACCCCGTGACTACCCCGGCCGGGGGACTGATCGCAGACCACGCCAGGCGTCCCCGTGTACGTGTGGTGGAGGATAAGCTCCCACGGGTCGGCCATCGATACTCCCAAAAATGTTTAGTTGTCAGCTCGACTCATGATTTATGTTACGCAGATGACCGGCAGTTGCGGAGTTTCGGAAAATTCAGCGAGCCACAAATTCGACTGACATTAAGGCCGCGCCGGAGCCGCTAACGGACGGCAGCCCTATTTACTTGGTCATTCACGCCACCAGGTGAATCCATCCTCGGCGTCGCGGGCGGGAGACCGGTCGACGCACTTGCTGCCGCGATGTGGGACCAAGTCAGTCGGCCCGCGTCGCCGCGCCTCGGCCGGCTCGAATACCCGCGATGAGCAACAAAAGGGCCGCATCTCTGCGGCCCTTTTCCGGTGGAGCTGCCGGGAATCGAACCCACCAACAAGAATCCTGCCGGACTGCAGAAACACTCAGATTTGGCATGCGAAACAACGTGAAACGACACCGAACGACCTGCGGATACGCGAAAAGTGTTGATGACATCAATAGCCTCGTGTGGGCGCCGATGGCCTTGGTGCAGGGCAATTGCGATGCGGTGCCACTGGCCCTAAAGGTCCATCGAGACCCATACTGCGATGACGGCTGCGGCCTCAATCCGCATCCCGCCGTCGTGCAGCAGAACTCGGATCGACGAAATTGCATAGCGGAAAGGAAATCCATGTCAACGGTTTTCGAATATTGACCCTTCACGGTTCTCCTAAGATTGACCCATCTAGGTCTTCACTGACGGCCACGTTTGGGGTGTTCGTTTACCGCGGGGGTGCCGGGGTCCAGCGTTCGGTCAGGGTGTCACAAATGGCGCGTTGCTGGTCCTCGTCCAAGGAATGCATGAGCAGTCCTTCGACGGTGAAGGTGCCGATCATCACTTCGGCGTCCAGCTTTGCTGCCGGGATGACGCCGGCGTTTTCTAGTTCGGCCCGCACAAGGCTGGCCGTGAAGAAGTGGAAATTGTTGTGCCACTCAGCGATTGCCGACGACCGCTCGGCGCGGGCATGAACGGTACTCACCAGGCGGTTCATCTGTTGAAGTTGATGCACCAGCCATAACACCCGCGTAGCGAGGGGTTCGTTGGCTACCGACTCGTATTGCGTCCAGGCCTCCGCCATGACGTCGTTGAGGACCGCGACCAGCACTTCGTCCTTATCGGCGAAGTACCAGTAGATGGTGTTGGCTGTGACGCCGGCCGCGGTGGCCAATCGCCCCATCGACGCCGCTTCATACCCGGCGTCGATGAAGAGTTCGCGGGCGGCGGCGACGATCTCCGCGCGCTTCTCCTCCGGGGCTTGCGGCCGTTTGTTGCGCGGCATGCGCTCATCCTAGACCCCATCTTGATCGACCATCAAGATACTGCTAGGTTCCTTGAATGATAATCAAGATAGTCCTCAGAGGAGGGTGCATGACCACCGAGCACACGTTCGTCCGCGACGACATCACGTTTTCGTCTGAGGGCACCACGTGCGCGGCGTGGCTCTACCGTCCCGACGGAGTGCAGAATCCACCGATCGTGGTGCTGGCCCATGGCTTCGCCGCCTTCCGCGAGCTGCGCCTAGACGCCTACGCCGAACGGTTCGCCCAGGCCGGCTACGCCGCGCTGGTCTTCGACTACCGGTACTGGGGCGCCAGTGCGGGCGAACCTCGCCGAATCCTCGACATCAAGGCCCAGCAGGCTGACTGGCGCAACTGCGATCGCCTACGCCCGCAACCTCGACGGCGTCGACACCACCCGGGTGGTCGGCTGGGGCTCGTCGTTCGGCGGTGGGCACGTCCTGGTACTGGCCGGCCACGATCACGACCTGGCCGCAGCCATCGTTCAGGTGCCCCACGTCACCGGCCCGGCCTCGGCGTTCTCCCAATCCCCAAAGCTGGTGTCCCGGTTAATCGTTGCGGGCCTGCGCGACCAGGTGGGTGCCTGGTTTGGACGCCCGCCCTACCGGGTGGCGGCCATCGGGCACCCGGGCGACTTCGCGATGATGACCTCCCCGGGCGCGGCGGACCTCGTCGAACGGATGGCCGGGGACCGCCGCGAAGAACTGCTCGCCGAGAACGACGTCGCCGCCCGCATCGCGCTGCGCGTCCCGTTCTACTCCCCGGGACGCCACGCCGCCGACATCACCGCGCCGGTACTGGTGCAGCTGGCCAAACGCGATGACGTCACCCCCTACGCGACCGCCCAAAAAATCGTGGCCCGCATACCCAAAGGTGAAGTCCTGCTATGACTGCAGCCACTTCGAGCCCTACCTGGACCCGCACTTCGAGCAGATCATCACCGACCAGATCGACTTCCTCGACCGCCACGTCGGAGCCACCCGATGACGACGGCCACCACCTTTTCCAGCGCAGTACATACCCTGGTGGTCGGTGCCGGTTTCGCCGGGCTCGCGGCCGCCCGCCCTGCTGCGCGACGACCCCGAGGCCGACGTGCTCATCATCGAGCGAGCCAGCGAGGTCGGCGGGACCTGGCGCGACAACACCTATCCGGGCTGTGCGTGTGACGTCCCGACGTCGTTGTACTCGTTTTCATTCTTCCCCAGCGCCCGCTGGAGTCACACCTTCGCCCGTCAACCCGAGATCCTTCGCTACCTCAACTCCATCGTCGAGGAGACCGGATTACGGAGACGGTTGCTTCCAGGCTGCGAACTGCTGGGCGCAGCGTGGGATGCCGAGCACCAGTGCTGGCAGGTCCGGACCTCCCTAGGGGAGCTGACCGCCCGGGTCCTGGTGGCGGCGACCGGGGCGCTGTCCACCCCGAAACTGCCCGACGTGCCGGGACTGAACACGTTCACCGGCAAGGTGTTTCACTCTGCAACCTGGGATCACGACCACGACCTGACCGGGGAGCGCGTCGCCGTGGTCGGCACCGGTGCCTCGGCAGTGCAGTTCGTACCCGAGATCGCCAACCGTGCCGAACACCTCACCGTATTCCAGCGGACCCCGGCGTGGGTGCTGCCCCGGCTGGACCGCACCCTGGGCCGCCTCGAAAAAGCCCTCTACCGCCGGATCCCATTGGTACAGACGATGGTCCGCGCCACCGTGTATGGCTACCGGGAGATCTACCTCGCGGCGCTCGCACACCTGACCTGGCTGCTAACACTCGTCCAACTGGTCGCCAAAGCCCAACTGCGCCTGCAAGTCCGAAATCGGACCCTGCGCGAGGCATTGACCCCGACCTTCACCATCGGCTGCAAACGGATCCTGCTGACCAACGACTGGCTGCCCACCCTGGCCCGCGAAGACGTCGAGGTCGTCACCACCGCTCTGGCCGAGATCACCCAGACCGGGGTCCGTGACGGCTCGGGTCGACTTCACGAGGTGGACACCATCATCTTCGCCACCGGGTGATCTCCGCCCAGTCCTCCAACTTGATCACCCTCCAACCGTCCCCGGGGTGGGTCATTTTTCCGGGAACCGCAAAGGGTCAGTTTTCAGGAAGCGTCAACACTTCACATCGTCAGCCGTGCAGCCACCGCCGCGGGGTCTTTATAGTAAACGTCGAGCTCTGCGATCTGCCCGTCTCGCACTGTGGTAGATCTCAACCAGTTTCATCTGGACGCCCCTGCCGGAGGCCCGTGAAGTGAACGTCAGCTGGAAGCGCGCGGCCGCGGCATTGTCCCCGATCAGATCAACGGTGATTGGGCTCGCGGTGAGCTTCAGTACGTCGTTTATCTTGTCGAGGAGCTCGAAGAAACCCCGGTATCTGTGGTAGTCACCGCTGAAGGGCAGACCGCCGGCTTCGTGAACGACGAAGTCGTCATGCAGCAGCCTGCGCCGCGTGTCTTGATGCTCGACGAAGCCGGCCGCCGCGATGAATTCGCGGACTGTTGTCAAGGTGGCTTCGGCCGTCTCCGATACCATCGAGGCGCCTCTACCCGATGCCGACCAGTGGGTTTTCACCCGAGAAGTCGGCCGCCATCACAGCGGCTCCTTGCGCATCCTCGTCCCCGGCATGCGTGCGTTCGAGTTTTCGATAGCTGAAACGCCATCGGCCGTCCTCACCCCGGACGTAGGTCTCGTGATAGAAGCCGAACCCGCGCAGCCACTGCTTCTTACCGCTTCGTATCCAGAACAGGTTGTCCTCCATGGCCCACACCCCGGTCGCGTCGTCCCGGTCCTCAAAGTCGATCACAGGAGTTGCCACCTGGTGATGAACGGTGCTGCGGACGTTTGCCAGCTGAACTGAAAGCGTTCGTGCCGCCGGCTTTTCCGCCAACAATCGGTTCGCTTGTTATGGACATCGCGACGTAGTCGTCGGTGTGCAACTCTGCGTAGGTCGCCCAGTCCTTCCGGTCATCCGCATGATCTCGCCGGCCTTTCAAGTGGAAGATCGCCTGAAGTTCGATGAGGCGCTCGAGGTCGGTCATTCCGTCGGGTGCACTCACGTCATGTCCTCGAGGCGCGACACATTGAATCGGCGCCGGGCTCACGTACTGCACGAGTTGGGGCATGCCCTCGGTCAGCTCCAGCATCTTGGGTACCGACTCTGTCACCCAGACGTTATCTCCGTGCGCCGCGCAAGCGGACTGGTCACGATAGACCTCGACCACAACGTATCTGTGTTCGTCTTCAACGCTTTTCGCGAAGCCGTAGTAGACGACTCCGGGTTCGTTTTCCAGCGTGATGGCGGCGACATGAGACATCAGGTCTTCGAACGCTTGGGCGTTCTGGGGGTGGAACCTGCAGGTGCGCAATGAAAGTAATCAACTGATCAGCCTAAACCTTTGCCGGCTCGCCTATGACGTGATGCGAGGTATTCAGTCTGTCCTTGGCGGCCTCGATCGTTCGGCGCACGCCTTCGCGCACCGACACCGTGCTCGGGCCCAGATGCTCGACCAGCTTCGTGGTGTCTGCCCAGATCGGCCACGACCGGCCGTTCTCGACGAACTTCGGTTTCTTGCCAGGAATTTCCCCCGCCATCTGGCAATATTCCTGGGTGGTGACGGCTTCAGTTCCGCCGACGTTGACCATTTCGGCGCCGACTTTGGCGATACCCGCGGCGGCGATGGTCTTCTCGACGTAGTCGCTTTCGTAGAGCGGAGTATGGACGTTACGTACGCCGGGATAGACGCTGACCGGCTCGCCCCGCATCATCTGATCGACGCTTTGCGTGACGCCGCCGCCACGTGGCCCGTAGAATGAGAAGATCCGAACCATTGTGACCGGCAAGTCGTAATCGACGCTGAGGTGTTTGAACAGATATTCCGCTCCGATCTTGCTCGCCGCGTAGTTCTCCCCGGCGCTGTGCAAACCGTATGGTCCTCTTCGCGCAGCGGTCGCTCGCCCTGATATGCATACAACGAGCCGGTACTGCCGTGAACGAAGGCTTCGCAGTCGCGATAGCGCCGTGCCAGACGACCGGTGGCCCCCGCATTGACTTCATA